>NZ_SNWQ01000089.1 GCF_004361855.1 Kribbella caucasensis | reverse complement strand
GGTCAAGTCCATCCGTGTGGTGTAGCGGTTGTGTCGCGTGATCCTCTGGTTGGTTAGGCGCTGAGCGCCGGGATGTCGGTGTCTGTGGTGGTCTCCTCTGTGGTCTCGATGAGGGCGAGTCGGGACTTGGCGAGGACGTCGAGGCCGAGGTAGCGGCGGCCCTCGATCCAGTCGTCGTGTTGCTCGGCGAGCACGGCGCCGACGAGGCGGATCAGTGCGTCTCGGGCTGGGAAGATGCCGACCACGTCGGTGCGGCGGCGGATCTCGCGGTTCAGCCGTTCTTGCGGGTTGTTGGACCAGATTTGTCGCCAGATCTCCTTCGGGAACGCGGTGAACGCGAGCACGTCGGCGCGGGCTTGCTCGAGGTGGTCGACGACCGCGGGTAGCTTGTCGGCCAGGGCGTCGAGGACGCGGTCGAACTGTTCGTGCACCGCGTCCTTGTCGGGTTGGTCGTAGACCGAGTGCAGCAGCGTCTTCACCCAAGGCCAGCTGGCCTTGGGGGTCACGGACATGAGGTTGGCGGCGTAGTGGGTGCGGCAGCGCTGCCACGACGCGCCCGGCAGGGTGGCGCCGATCGCCGCGGTCAGCCCGGAATGCGCATCGGAGGTGACGAGCCGGACTCCGGTCAGGCCGCGGGCTGTCAGGTCCCGTAGGAAGGCCAGCCAGCCGGCGCCGTCCTCGGCCGAAGTGACTTGCAGGCCAAGGATTTCGCGGTGTCCGTCACCGTTGACGCCGGTCGCGACCAGGGCGTGGACGTTGACGACCCGGCCGCCTTCGCGGACCTTCAGCACCAGCGCGTCGGCGGCGACGAACGTGTACGGGCCGGCGTCCAACGGCCGGGTCCTGAACTGGTGGACCTGCTCGTCCAGCTCGGCCGCCATCACCGAGACTTGCGACTTCGACAACCGGGTGATGCCGAGGGTCTCGACCAACTTCTCCATCCGCCGCGTGGACACCCCGAGCAGGTAGCAGGTCGCGACCACCGTGGTCAACGCCCGCTCCGCGCGGCGGCGCCGTTCCAGCAGCCAGTCCGGGAAGTAGCTGCCCGAGCGCAGCTTGGGGATCGCCACGTCCAGGGTGCCGGCGCGGGTGTCGAA
>NZ_SNWQ01000088.1 GCF_004361855.1 Kribbella caucasensis | reverse complement strand
GGTCAAGTCCATTCGCGTGGTGTAGCGGTCGTGTCGCGTGATCCGTTGGTTGGTTAGGCGCTGAGCGCCTTGAGGTCGGTGTTGGGTGTCACCTCCTCGGTGGTGGTGTCGGTGTCGGTGACGACGGTGAGGCGGGCCTTGGCGAGGACGTCGAGGCCGAGGTAGCGGCGGCCTTCGATCCAGTCGTCGTGCTGCTCGGCCAAGACGGCGCCGACGAGGCGGATCAGGGCGTTGCGGTCGGGGAAGATGCCGACCACGTCGGTGCGGCGGCGGATCTCCCGGTTCAGCCGTTCTTGCGGGTTGTTGGACCAGATCTGTCGCCAGAGTTCCTTGGGGAACGCGGTGAACGCGAGCACGTCCGCGCGGGCGGTCTCGAGGTGGTCGACGACCGCGGGGAGCTTGTCGGCCAGGGCGTCCAGGACCCGGTCGAACTGTTCGTGCACCGCGTCCTTGTCGGGTTGGTCGTAGACCGAGTGCAGCAGCGTCTTCACCCAGGGCCAGCTGGCTTTCGGGGTCACGGACATGAGGTTGGCGGCGTAGTGGGTGCGGCAGCGCTGCCAGCCCGCGCCGGGCAGGGTGGCGCCGATCGCGGCGACGAGGCCGGCGTGGGCGTCGCTGGTGACGAGGCGGACACCGGACAGGCCACGCGCGGTCAGGTCGCGCAGGAACGCCAGCCAGCCGGCGCCGTCTTCTGCTGAAGTTACTTGCAGGCCAAGGATTTCGCGGTGCCCGTCACCGTTCACGCCGGTCGCGACCAGGGCGTGCACGTTGACGACCCGGCCGCCTTCTCGGACCTTCAGCACCAGCGCGTCCGCGGCCACGAACGTGTACGGGCCGGCGTCCAGTGGCCGGGTCCGGAACTGCTCCACGGCCTCGTCGAGCTCCTTGGCCATCACGCTGACCTGCGACTTGCTCAGCCGGGTGATGCCGAGGGTCTCGACCAGCTTCTCCATCCGCCGGGTCGACACGCCGAGCAGGTAGCAGGTCGCGACCACGGTGGTCAGGGCCCGCTCGGCGCGGCGGCGCCGTTCCAGCAGCCAGTCCGGGAAGTAGCTGCCCGAGCGCAGCTTGGGGATCGCCACGTCCAGGGTGCCGGCGCGGGTGTCGAA
>NZ_SNWQ01000087.1 GCF_004361855.1 Kribbella caucasensis | reverse complement strand
ACCGACATCTTCCAGGCCGCGTCGGTTGTCGCTTGAAACACCGGTCGGCCGGAGGTAGCCGACCCTGCCAGACCAAGGCTCGTCCAGGCTCCTTCGGCCAAACCGCCGTCACCAACCTCATGGTCGTTACAGGTGGCGGTCACGGGCCTGGTGCGATCCGGACATTGCAGCCAGGCGACAGCATCGGCAAGGTACGCAGTTGGCATCAACCCTCCCCTGAGTGCACCAGTCCCTGTCGCATAGACACGGCTGTCGCCTCTCAGATCCAACTGCAAGCCGGAACAACTGGCGAGTTCATTGATTCTGAGAACGCTCTGCCCAGTGAGAGGGAGCACCGCATGTCACTAACCGCCTCTCATCAAACAGTCTGCGCCGGCCCAGTAGTGTTCGATCCCTTAAGCCAAACCGGCGTCACGGGCATATCCAGCGACAGACTGCCCATGGCGTTTCGCTCCCCAGCGACTCGGCTCCCGGGCACGGCCGGCGAGCTCACCCAGACAAGTACTCCAGGACTGCAGTTACGGCGGCATTCCTAATCTGACGAGCGCGAACATTACCTACGTAATGAGCCTTCTTGAATGTCGCCTCGTCAGCGAGAAGAACGCTGCCAATCGTCTTGAGTCCAAGTTCGTTGAGTTTCGACAGCTGAAACCGCGAGATATCTAGAGAATCAACCGAGGTGTCCAAGCGCGCGTCCAACGCAACGTTTTCCTCGCGATCGAAGTCATCTTCGGACAGTTCATCGATCGGCGTGTACGCCGGGTGATTTGCACCGTATTCGACCATGCGTTTGACCGAAAGAGATCTACGGACGCGGGTGCCATACGCCACGGGCTCTGCGTCGAGCGCGATCTGGCAGCCGAGATTAACCATATACCTTGTACCGAGTTCGCTTCGAGTGGCCCGAATGCCCGACACACCCTCTTGAAGAATGCCGCTATAGCAGAGCAACCGAAGCGCCTCTCGCACCGTCTGAGGAGCGTCTCGATGCACCCACAAGTATGACGATGTCTCGCTAGTCCTACCCTGGTTCCTGCGATAAAGGTCGGGAAGGACATTCTTCTCGATAAATTGCCGACCCCAATCAATCAATACACGGTGACCTGGGTAGCGCTCAGCAAGACTCGAGTGCTCGGCCCAGATCTCCTCGCGGAAATATTCCCGGATCGTCTCTTGGGTATTCCTCCTGAGTTGGGTCAAATGCCTTAGTGCCTTGCAGTGGGGTCCTGCAGCGCGTTGAGGATTGTGGTCTCGGCGGGGCTGAGCGCGGGCGGGATG
>NZ_SNWQ01000086.1 GCF_004361855.1 Kribbella caucasensis | reverse complement strand
CAGGGCCCCGGCAAAGTCGTTGCCTGGGGCTCTGGCCTGCGGGTTTACGGCCGTGTGACCGGTGTGGCGTGTGTGACGGGTGTGGCTCGTGAGGCTTGGATGGAAGTTCTCACACTCACCGTCCAGCCGGAGAACCACACCCGTCCATGTCATCTTCTCGCACCACGGCCCATCTGCCTGCGGCACTCGCCGATACCTCTGGATCACGGCTACTTGATCTCCTCAAGACCGTCCCCGACCCGCGAGCACGCCGCGGTCGGCGCCACGACCTGGCATCAGTCCTCGCGGTAGGGCTGGCAGCTGTCATCGGCGGCGCGAGGTCGTTCGTCGCGATCGGTGAATGGGTGGCCCACCAGCCGCCCGAGACCCGCCGGGTCCTCGGGGTCGCCGGAGCGGCGGTCCCCGATGAGTCGACCATCCGACGGGTGTTCGCCCGCCTCGATTCCGACCTCCTCGACCAGCTCATCGGCGCGTTCATGTGGACCCGCACCCACACTGTCGGAGCGCGTCGCGTGATCGCCCTGGACGGCAAGACCGTGCGTGGTGCACGGTCGAAGACCACGACAGCGCCGCACCTTGTCGCCGCCCTCGACCAGCGCACCGGTGCAGTGGTCGGGCAGCTCGCGGTGACCGCGAAGTCCAACGAGATCCCAGCAGTACAAGGGCTCCTGAAACTCTTCGACCTTACAGGCGTCATCGTCACCGTCGATGCCATGCACACCCAGACCGACACCGCCGAACAGATCACCACCGCCGGCGGGGACTACGTCTTCACCGTCAAGGGCAACCAGCCCACGCTCTTCCGGGCGTGCAAGAACCTGCCCTGGAAGGACGTCCCCAGCCACACCACCACGAGCCGTGAGCACGGCCGCACAGCAACCCGGACCATCAAGGTCACCACCGCCCCGTCCTGGGTCGAGTTCGCCGGCGCCACCCAGATCGCCCAACTACGACGCACCGTCACACGCAACGGCAAGAAGGCCGTCGAAGTCGTCTACCTCATCACCTCCGCCGACCACCACCAAGCACCACCGGCGACCCTCGCGGCATGGGTCCGAGGCCACTGGGGCATCGAGAACCG
Source organism: Kribbella caucasensis (assembly GCF_004361855.1). Classification (GTDB taxonomy): domain Bacteria; phylum Actinomycetota; class Actinomycetes; order Propionibacteriales; family Kribbellaceae; genus Kribbella; species Kribbella caucasensis. The sequence continues at coordinate 222 of NZ_SNWQ01000086.1, read as the reverse complement.
ACTCCACTGGGTCCGCGACGTCACCTACGACGAAGACCGCTCCCAAGTCCGCACCGGCAACGGCCCACAGGTCATGGCCACCCTGCGCAACACCGCCATCAGCCTCCTACGCCTGACCGGCGTCGACAACATCGCCCAACGCCTACGACATCACGCCCGAGACCCCGAAACCATCCTCAACCTGCTCCTGACCTGCTGAAACACGACTATGCCGGGGCCCTG
>NZ_SNWQ01000085.1 GCF_004361855.1 Kribbella caucasensis | reverse complement strand
CTAGGAGGCCGCTGAAATAGGTGCGTTTCCGGGTCGGTCTCGACGGACGGGTTTGGGTCGAGCGGGTCGGTTTCAGTGGTTTGGGGTCGTCGCAGGGTGTGTGCGGCCCGGTGGTCGGGTCGTGTGTGCCGGGGGGAGCGCTGGATTCTAGGCGGTGGTGTGCCTGCGTGGCCGGTTCAGGCGGTGGCGAGGGTCCAGGTGCCGGTGGTGCGGGTCAGCCCTCGGCCGATGAGGTTGCGCAGGTTGAGGGCGGCGGTGCGGCGTTTGAGCCAGGCGTTGTTCTTGGCGGTGCCGCGGTAGCGGAGTTTGACGCGGCGCCCGCCTTGGCTGGCGATCTGGGCTATGACCCGTTCCACGTTGGGCCGGAAGGTGCGGTAGTCCTGGCGCAGGTCCGGCTTGCCGGACCAGTCGCGGCGTGCCTGGCGCAGCAGTGAGTCGCGGTTGTGCAGGTGGAGTATGCGGCCGTTCTTGGCTGTGGTGCAGCGGGTCCGCAGCGGGCAGTCGCGACACAGCACACCGAAGACCACGGCTCGTTTCTTGGTGATCGCCCGGGTGTGCCCGGCCGGGCAGCGGGCCTGGCCGGACGCCTCGTCCACGGTGAAGTCGTCGATGGTGAAACCGCCCTCGATCGGGGCTTTCACCGGGCCGGGTTTGATCACCGCCGCATGCCCGGCGTCGTCGATGGCGCCCCGCAGATCGCCTGTGCCGTAAGCGGAATCGCCATACCACTCACGCGGCTCGGTCTCGGCGTCGAGGAAGTTCTCGGCCACGGCGGCGTCGCTGTTGTCGGCCCCGGCGGCCGGGGTGAGCGCCTCGTCGGTGATGATCGCGGTCTCCGGTTCGGCCGCCACGTGCGCGCGATACCCGTCGCGGGTGTTGCGTGGCGACTTGCGGGTATGCCGGGCGTCGGGGTCCACCGTGGAGATCACCCGCTCCGGCGCGACCCGTCGCGCGATGCGCCACCGCCCGTCGGTGCCGTCGCTGCCCTCGGCCGGCTCGACGTCCTGACCGGCGATCAACGCCAGCAACGCCACCACATTCTCGGCATCGTCGTCCAACTCCGTCCCGCTCAGGGCATCGACCAGCGCGTTCGCGTCGTTGACCAGCGCCGACACCAGCGCCTCCCGTGCGGCCGGATCGTCCCAGTCGATCGTCGGCTTGCCCGGCTGGGAGTAGTCGTGGCCGGTGCACACCGCCGCGATCTGCTCGGCCGCGCCGGGCACCTGCCGCCCGACCCGGCGGACCACCGAGATCAGCTGAGTGACCGTGTCCTGAGTGGCCACCGCGTCGTCGAGGATGGTCGAATCCACCGCCCGCCTCGACCGGCCCCGCACCACCC
>NZ_SNWQ01000084.1 GCF_004361855.1 Kribbella caucasensis | reverse complement strand
GGCTCTTCAAACTTGACCGGGCAGCGATTCTGGTCTGGCTGTGCTCCGGCGTGATTGCCGGGTGCAGAAGTACCGTACTCGGCGGCGTTGGTTGTCGGGGTTGCGGAAGCCGCAGGCGCGTCGGCCGACGTCCTTGATGAGCCGGTTGGTGCCTTCGGTTTTGGCGTTGGTGATGCCGGTCTTGCAGAAGGCTTCGATCTCTGGCCACCAGTCCTCGACGGTCTGCGCGAGCCGGGTGACCTCGGGGATGTCGGCGTTCGCGCACCAGGTGTAGAACCGGTAGAGCCGGTTCGAGATGTCGTGGCGGTGGCCGCCGCGGCGCGCGGTCGCCAACAGCGCCCGGAGCTCTTCCTTGGCGATCCAGGCGGTGAGGATCTGGCCGCTCGGGTCGGCATCGATGCAGGAGTTCCACATGGCGGTGAATCGCTTGTGGGTAAGGCGTTCCCGGCCGGTCAGCAGTCGGCGCCGGTTGGTCCACTCAGGGTCGACCTTGCGGCCGCGCCGACCCCGGTTGTCCCAGGTCACCCGCTGCCGCACGGCGGTGACGGCGGCGTTCGCGAGGCGGACCAGGTGGAAGTGGTCCACCACGACCTGCGCCTGCGGCAGGGCGTCGGTAGCGGCCCGCCGGTAGGCCGCGCACGGGTCGATCGCGACGAACTCGACCCGCTCGCAGAACGTGCCACCCTGGGCTCGCAGCCAGCCGGTGACGTCGGCGCTGGCGCGGCCTAGCACCTGCCCGAGCAGCCCCTGGGCGCCGTCGAGGTCGACGAATCCCGAGTGCCACCGGTCCACCAGCACCCACTTGCCGGTGGTCGGGTGCTGCTCCCAGCGTGGCTTACCGCGGCGGGTCTCGTCGATGCCGAGCACCCGGGTCGGCGCCGGCGGGCCGAGCTCACGATCGGCGACCTCGACGAACGCGGCATGCGCGGTCGGCCAGGACACCCCGAACGCGCCGGCCACCTCGCTCACGGCGCGGTTCGCGTCCCCGACAGCCAGCGCGATCGCCTCCCGCAGCCGCCGCGTGGTCCGCGCACCCGACGGCAGCTCACCGACCGTCTCGGTGAAGCTCTGCCGCTCGCACAACACCTCCCGGCACCGCCACCGCCTCTTGTGCCACACCACCGCGATAGGCCCTGTCCCGTAAGGGATGTCACGCGGCGCGGTCGCCACCTGACCCTTCATCGACGACGACAGCACGCCACACAACGGGCAGCCCGCCGCGCCCTCGTCAGCGGTCTGGACATGGACTTCCCGGATGCCGCCGGGCAGCAGCACGACACGCTCCACGCGCACGCCTGCCAACCCGAACAGCAACGTCGTATCGTTGCTCAAGCTCGTGGCCTCTTCTACTGAACTGTCTCGACAACAGCCAGTGTTCAGAGGCCACGAGCCCCTACCCCGCAGGCAGAGACCGCGTGTCGTGCCCGGTCAAGATCGAAGAGCC
>NZ_SNWQ01000083.1 GCF_004361855.1 Kribbella caucasensis | reverse complement strand
CCAATACCGGTAACTTAGGGTCTGGTGCGGTACGGTTGGGGTGTGGCGAGGGTTGGTCAGGTCAAGTCCCGATCGGGTGACAGGTTGACGGATCGGGTGGGGATCGGGGTGCTGACGCGCTCGTTCCCGCCGGGTCTGGTGGACGAGGTGGTCTCGGGGCTGGGTCGTACCGAGAAGCGGTCGCGGTTGTTGCCGGCGCGGCTGGTCGTGTACTACGTGATGGCGTTGGCGTTGTTCGCCTCCGACAGCTATGAGGAGGTGATGCGCCGCCTCGTGCAGGGGCTGGCGTGGACGGCGCGCTGGCGGGGGACTTGGCGGGTGCCGTCGTCGCCGGCGATCTCCAAGGCGCGGGCGCGGCTGGGGCCGGGGGTGCTGGCGGCGCTGTTCGACCGTGCCTGTGTGCCTGTGGCCACGCCGGACACGCCGGGGGCGTTCTGCCGGTCGTGGCGGCTGGTGGCCGTCGACGGGACCACGTTCGACGTGCCGGACGAGCCCGGGAACGTGGCCCGGTTCGCCAAGCCGTCCAACGACCAGGGCCAGGGCGCGTTTCCTCAGGTCCGGCTGGTCGCCCTGGCCGAGTGCGGCACCCACGCGGTGTTCGCCTCCGCGATGGACAGCATCAGCACCGGTGAGCAGGACCTGTTCGGCCGCCTGTTGCCCAAGATCGGCCCGGGGATGCTGGTGATTGCCGATCGCAACTTTCTCGGCCATGACCTGTGGGTGGCCGCCGCCGCGACCGGTGCGGACCTGCTGTGGCGGGCCAAGTCCGACACCCGGCTGCCCGTGGTCACCGAACTGGCCGACGGGTCCTACCTGTCCTACCTGGTGCAGCCGGGCACCCGCAGGCGCGGGAAACGGATACCGGTGCGGGTCGTCGAGTACACGCTGCAGGCCAGCGAGTCCGAACACCCGCACAAGGCCGGGGAGGTCTACCGGCTGGTCACCACCATCCTCGACCCCGACGCCGCGCCAGCCGAAGACCTCGCCGCCGCCTACGCGCAGCGCTGGGAGATCGAGTCGGTCTTCGACGAGATCAAGACCCACCAACTCGACGCCCGCCCAGTGCTGCGCTCCCGCGACCCAGACGGAGTCGAACAAGAGATCTGGGGCATCCTGTTGCTCCACCACGCCATCCGCGACCTGATCCACACCAGCGCGGTCGACGCGGGCCTCGACCCCGATCAGGTGTCCTTCACCCGCGCGCTACGCGCCGCACGCCGCCAGGTCAGCGACCAGGCGGCACTTTCCCCCCTCCCGCCTGCGCCACGCCGCGCGCGCCGTCACCGCTGAACTCCTCGAACGGCTCAACACACGCCGCCGACGCCACAACCCCCGCGTCGTGCGCCGCACCCACCGCACCCCATTCCCCGCCAAGAAGCCCATCGACCGCCACCTGACCCAACCCCCGCCGGACACGATCAACATCGTGCGCCAGAGCTAAAGTTACCGGTATTG
>NZ_SNWQ01000082.1 GCF_004361855.1 Kribbella caucasensis | reverse complement strand
CCATTCCCCGCCAAGAAGCCCATCGACCGCCACCTGACCCAACCCCCGCCGGACACGATCAACATCGTGCGCCAGAGCTAAAGTTACCGGTATTGAGGCGCGGCCTGATCGCGTCAGGTGGGGTCCGGGAAGATGAGCGATGGGCGCGAGCCCTCTGCCGTTGACGTGTCGAAACGAAGTCAGATGAGATCGAAACCGGAGTCGCAAAACTACTCCGGGAAAAGTCTGGGGGATACCCGTTTACTGCCCAGGCGGTCTCCGGCATATAGGCAGCATGAGCCCGGACAAGGCTCTCGCATGGAACATGTGAAGGCGCGTCCCGATACTGCCGCCGAATAGGTGGCGAGAGGGAGAACTCCAAGCGGCTAATCCGCGAGGAGCAGAGTACCGATGCGGGACGCGCTGGCGGACTCGCCCGCAGTAGCTGTGAAGCCTCTGCGTATCGCAGTGGAGGTGGAGCCAAGGGGCGGGGTCGTCCTGGTGAACGAATGTGATCAACCAGAAGGGAGGAATCGCATGAGTGAGCCGAAGTCTCAGGTCAAGTCGCACGACATACCGAAGCGTCTGGTATGGGATGCGTGGCTGAAAGTGAAAGAGAATGGAGGAGCGGCCGGAGCCGATGGCGTGACGATCGCCCAGTTCGAGGAGAACCTGAAAGACAACCTCTACAAACTGTGGAATCGCATGTCCTCGGGCAGCTACTTCCCCGGTCCGGTCCGAGCGGTGGAGATACCCAAGAAGGGCGGGACGAGGGTTCTCGGCATCCCGAACGTGATCGACAGGGTGGCGCAGACCGCGGCGGTCATGGCGTTGGAGCCAAGCGTGGAGAAGGTGTTCCACGATGACTCCTACGGCTACCGCCCCGGACGGTCACCGCTGGACGCGGTCAAGGTATGCCGACAACGGTGTTTCAAGAAGGACTGGGTCGTCGACTTGGACGTCAAAGCCTTCTTCGACTCCGTGCCATGGGATCTCATGCTGAAAGCGGTAGAGCGGCACACGGACTCGAAATGGGTCATGCTCTATGTGGAACGCTGGCTCAAAGCGCCGATGCTGATGCCCGACGGCACCCTCAACCCCCGGACGAAAGGAACGCCACAAGGCGGCCCGGTATCACCGTTGCTGGCCAACCTGTTTCTGCACTACGGCTTCGACATGTGGATGGCTCGGGAGTTCCCGACCGTCACATTCGAGCGGTTCGCAGATGACGCGGTGGTCCATTGTGTGACCGAACGGCAAGCCCGTCAGGTGCGGGCGGCGATCGAAGGTCGGTTCGCTGAAATCGGGTTGGTCCTCCATCCCGATAAAACGAAGATCGTGTATTGCAAGGACAGCAGACGGCGCCTGGAATTTGAGCAGGTGACGTTCACGTTCTGCGGGTATGCGGGCTCTTCAAACTTGACCGGGCAGCGATTCTGGTCTGGCTGTGCTCCGGCGTGATTGCCGGGTGCAGAAGTACCGTACTCGGCGGCGTTG
>NZ_SNWQ01000081.1 GCF_004361855.1 Kribbella caucasensis | reverse complement strand
GTAACTGGTCAGGTTGTTGAAAGTGTGGGCAGCCAGGGTCGGCCCTCGGCGAGCATGACGAGGGTGTCGAAGAAGTGCTTGCCGTGTTTGGCGGCGGTGGACAGGTAGCTGCGTATGGCGCAGAACTGTTGGGCTCCGGTGAGGGTGCGCAGGCAGCCGGAGACCTTCTGGCGGAGTTTGATCATGCGGATGTCGCGCTCGGAGCCGTTGTTGTCGGCGGGTATCTGCCAGTCGGTGGTGAAGCGCAGGTAGTCGTCTTGCCGGTTGATCAGGCGGCGGGCGAGCGCGTTGTGTTTCTTCATCGCCGCATCCGAGCGGGCAGTGGTCTGGGTGACCCCGATCTGGGCGGCCGAACGGTAGAGGTGGATCTGGGTGCCGAGTGCTGCCGGGTCGACGGTCTCAGCGCCGGTCGCGATCGCTTGGGAGACCAACTGCTGCATCGCCACGAGTGCGTCGGCGACCTGAGTTGCCCAACACCACTCAGTGTCCGCCTGCGCGGTCTCGGTGACACCGGCCAGCTCCCGCAGCGCGTGCGCACAGCACAGTTGATGTTCGACGCCGGCGTAGGTGTCGTAGGGTGCCCAGGCGTCGTGCACCGCGATCCCACCGAACCGGCTGAGCACGCCGGCGTCGTCGATGCCGGCCTTGCCGCGCTTGGTGTGGCAGGTGATCAGGGTGTACTTGCCGGTGCGGGCGCAGTGCACCCAGTGCAGCTTGCCGGCGACCCGCAGACCGGTCTCGTCGAACCCCGCGACCTCAGAGCCGGCGATCCGGTCGCGCACGATGTCGAGGAAGTCGTCCAGTCCGTCGGCGGCGCGCCGCGTCATGGTCGTGACGGTGCCTTCGGACACGGGTGTGCCGAACAGTTCGGCCAGCGCCTGCGCGGTGCGTTTCTTCGACAGGAACTGGCCGACGTACAAGTAGACGATGATCGCGGTGATCCGCGGCCCGTACTGGGTCGGCGCCACCACCCTGTCGGGCGCCGTGCCGCAGGTCGTGACCCCGCAGGTGCAGCGCCGCGCGATGAGCTGGTGTTCGGTCACCCGCACCGTCATCGGCGGCAGGTCGAACTCCTGCCGCCGCTCAACACCCACCTGAGCCGCACCTGCCAAGCCGGCGCCGCAGCCGGCACACGGGCCGGGCTCATGCCGCACCACCACATCCGGATCGGTGACCCGTGCCAGCGTCGACCCCGGATGCCCCGGCTGCCCGCCCGGTTTGCGTCCGCTCTTACGCCGCAGCGACTTCGGCGCCGGCTTGACGAACGGCGAGTCCGACGACGGCGGCCTCGACGAGTTCTGGCTGTTCTGCCCCAACTGCCGCCTCAGCTCGACCACCTCGGCCTCGAGCCGCGCGATCTGCTCAGCCTGCCGCGCGACCAGAGCAGCAAGGTCCTCATAGGACGGACGTTGACCGGCGGGCACCACACCATGATCAACATCTCGTTGCCTCGATCAACGAACCACGCCGCCGACGACCTGACCAGTTAC
>NZ_SNWQ01000080.1 GCF_004361855.1 Kribbella caucasensis | reverse complement strand
CCCTACGTGTCAGGGTTGGGTGAGGCCAGCAGCTAACAGCAAGTCCGCCGGATGACGTAGGGCGAGAACAGGAATCGATCCATCATGTCCAGTCCGTCCGCGGTCGCGATAAGCGACGATAGTGCGATGAGTAGCAGCAGTTCCGGCCCCAGGTCGGGGGGTCCGGCCCGGCGACGGTCGTTCACCCCGGCGCAGAAACTCGACCATCTGTCGGCCTACGAGCAGGCCATCGGCCGGGGTGAGGGTGGGGCGTATCTGCGGGAGCAGGGGATCTACTCCTCGCAGATCACCGAGTGGCGCAAACTGCGTGATGCCGGGGTGCTGGAGGGGAAGAAGCCGGGCGAGAAGATCGGCCGGTTGAGTCCGGAGCAGGCCGAGATCGCGCGGTTGCGCCGCCAGCTCGACAAGGCCGAACAGCGTCTGGCCACCACGGAGGCGGCGCTGGGCATCATGGGAAAAGCACACGAGCTCTTGGAACAGTTGTCCAAGAGCTCGCGGGACGAACCACCGCACACGAAGTCTTGATGACGACCTACCGCGAGTTGACCGTGATCTCGGTCTCGACCCGTACCGCGGCGCGGCTGACCGGGATCTCGCGGGCGACCGCGACCCGCAAACCACGCACCCCGCTACCGGTCGTGGCGGCGCCACCAACGCCGGCGAACAAGCTCAACCAGTTCGAGCGGGCCCGGATCCTGGACGCGGCGAACTCGCCGGACTTCGTCGACTTACCGCCGATCCAGATCTACGCCCGGCTGCTGGACAGCGGCGTGTATCTGGGCTCGATCTCCACGATTTATAGGGTTCTGGCCGAGAACGCCCAAGTCAAAGAACGCCGCCGACTCGCGCGGCACCCGGCTCGGGCGATCCCCGAACTGGTCGCTACCGGCCCGGGCCAGGTCTACTCGTGGGACATCACGAAACTGCCCGGACCGATCAAGGGCAAGTACTTCGACTGCTACGTGATGATCGATATCTACTCCCGCTACATCGTCGGCGCTCACGTGCACGCCAGCGAATCCGGACAACTCGCGGTGGAAATGATGACCGAAATCTTCACCATCCACGGCGCTCCCCACATCGTCCACGCCGACCGGGGAACATCCATGACCTCCAAGACCGTGGCGGCGTTGCTGTCGGACCTGGAGATCACCAAGTCGCACTCACGACCCCGGGTGTCCAACGACAACCCGTACTCCGAAGCCTGGTTCAAGACCCTGAAATTCGCTCCCGTGTTCCCCGAACGCTTCGCCACCGTGGGCGAAGCCCGGACCTTCATGGCCACGTTCGTCGACGGCTACAACCACACCCACCGCCACACTGGCCTCGGCCTGAACACCCCCGCCGACGTCCACTACGACCTCGCCGCCGGCAAAGCCGCCCAGCGGTCAGCGACCCTGGCTGCCGCACGAGCCCGCAACCCCGAACGGTTCAACACCGACCGCGACCCGCTGATCCTCACCATGCCCGACACCACATGGATCAACAGACCAGCACCGACACCCCAGAAGGAAACCGACACAAAACTAGCCGCCTAACTCACGCTGGCCTCATCCGCCTTGACAAATTCCG
>NZ_SNWQ01000079.1 GCF_004361855.1 Kribbella caucasensis | reverse complement strand
CCTGAGTTGGGTCAAATGCCTTAGTGCCTTGCAGTGGGGTCCTGCAGCGCGTTGAGGATTGTGGTCTCGGCGGGGCTGAGCGCGGGCGGGATGGTGGTGGTGATGCCGTTGATCTCGACGGTTGCCGAGCGCAGCGGCTTGAGGGTGCGCAGGACCCGTCGTAGCGAGAGGCCGGTCCGGTTCTGCACGGCGCGGCTGACGGCGAGGGCGGTGAACACGATGGTGAGGTGGGCCTCGATCGCGTCGCGGGTGCGGGCGAACATGGGCCGGGCGCGTAGGTCGGTCTTCGACATCCGGAAGGACTGCTCGACCTGCCAGAGATCGTGATAGCTCGCGGTGACCTCGCAGGCGGGCATGAGGCCGGCGGGGATGTTGGTGACGTAGCCCTTCAGGCCGACCAGCCGCCGTGCCCGCGCGAGCGCCTTCTCATCGAGGGTCTGTGCGCCGTTGGTGGTCTTGACGAACCTCGGGGTGCGTGCGGCCTTCTCCCCGGCAACGACGGCCTTGGCGCGGTTCTCCTGCAGGGTCAGGGTCTTGGTGTCGCGGACCGAGCGTTTGGTCGAGTAGGCCCACACCGCCCGCCAGGACCCGGGATGCCGGTCGGGGTCCCAGACCGGCTCGGCCTTGGTCTTCGGGTTGCTCGCCGCGTCCTTGTGGTGCCCGGTGCGTGGGGTGATGGTGTCGATGAGTTGGCCGTCGGTGAACGCGGTCCCATGCCAACGGAAGTGGGACTCCAGATCCTTCGGCGCCTTGGTCGCCCGGGATCCGACGATGAACCGCAACCCAGCGTTGTCGAGGTCCTTCAGATTGCTCGAGGACAGCATCCCGGCGTCGGCCACGACGACCATGTCGGCCAGGTTGTGCCGTGCCTGGAACGCCTTCACGATCGGGACGATGGTGAGGGTCTCTGCCTTGTTGCCCTCGTAGCAGCCGATCTCGAGTGGGAACCCACGCCGGTCCACCAGCAGCCCGACCACGATCTGAGGGTCGACGCGGCGTTCCTTGGAATAGCCGACCTTCCGGAGTTCGTCCTCGGTGTCTGCCTCGAAGTAGAGCGTGGTGACGTCGTACAACACCAGGCTGACATCGCCGCTGGTGAGGGCGTGGTTGAAGCATGCGGTCGCGATCTGGTCGCGATAGGTCCCTTCCCGAGCGCGCCGCAGCGTGCGTTTGCGAGTCGACAGGCTCGCTGAGACCCGGCCCATCTCGGCCAGGACCCGGTCGATGTCCAGCAGACTGGTCGGCTCGACCACGCGTGCGATCACCAGGTCGCGGAAGACCTCGTCGTCCACGACGTCGAAGCCGAGGCTGGAGTACACCCCAGCAAGAGCGTCGTAGAGCAGCCCTGAGGAGCTCTTGAGGACACGCGGGCGCGGCACCATTTGCCGCGATGGCGGCGGGATCGCGGTGCTGGCGAACAGCCCCGCCTGTGTCGATGGCGGGAGCAGCACAGCCTTCGGGACGGCCGGGGTGATGCCGAGGTCAAGGACTCCTTGACGATCATCAGCAAGCAGCCGGTTCGCTTCTTCCATCAGCAGGCCCAGTTCGGCCTCGTCACGCGCCGAGCCGACGTGACGGACGATCCGACGCCGACCCGCGACCGACTCAGCGATCTGCACCGCCGTGGCCCCAGACGCCGTGCGAACCCTCCGAATCCAGGCCACCGGCCGATCATACCGACCCGGATTAGTGCCTTGAGGACGCACTAACCAACCACATATCCGCAGGTCAGCGCGTTCCAGCACCTGAAAATCTGCTCAACTGACCCAACTCAGG
>NZ_SNWQ01000078.1 GCF_004361855.1 Kribbella caucasensis | reverse complement strand
GGACTGGACATGATGGATCGATTCCTGTTCTCGCCCTACGTCATCCGGCGGACTTGCTGTTAGCTGCTGGCCTCACCCAACCCTGACACGTAGGGAGGCGCCACCATCATCGACCAGGGCACCTATTCGGGGACCGACTCCTACGTCTACGACGATTGCGGATATCCGGTCGAAGTACAGGCACAGTTCAGCGGCAGCTACCGCGTGCGTGCAGGCAAGAGTGGCGACCGGTCCGCGTTCTTTCTCAAGGACACCTCCTCCTATCGCGAGATCCACACCAACCGCGATACCGGCGAGTGGTTCGTGGTGCGCGGCCAGAGTGTGACCAATGAGATCGGTGCTACGAGAGTGGAGGGCTCCGTCTTCGAGTTCGTCTCCGTCGTGGCCGGTCAGCCGTTCGTGGTGGAGGACTCCTCGGGCAAGGTCGTGCTGCGCGATCGAGGGGCCGTCCGCTGAACTGCCGAGCGTGTTCATGGGAGTCGTTGCGACCTGAGCTGGAGTTTCGTCAGCGCGCGTGGAAGGGCCGATTGCCGCCCAGGTCGCCGGAGGTCGCCCGGGGATCAGCCCTCGGTCGTGCTCGGCAGGTCGACGGCGACGACGGGACCGGTGCCGAGGAACTCGGACGGAGCCGACATGAGCGGTGTCAGCAGCCGGTCCACTTCAGGCCTCAGGTGGGCGAATGCCGCCCTGCTGTCCTGCTCGCTCTTCCAGAGGTTGACCATCATGCGGCGTCCGCCTCCCAGGTCCACGGTGATGCTGCCCGCGTAGCCGGGTTGTGAGGCATGGATTCGGTCGAATTCCTCCAGTTGGGCCGACGAGGCGGCCAGCTTGGCAATGGCGAACGTGTTCATCCGGAGTACGGCGTACATCGTGTTCTCCTGTCTGGACCTTGGCGGTCCAAGTACGTGCAGACTCGCGCTGGTGGGCGGTCAGGCCGCGAGGGCGAGGATGTTCTCCTCGCGGGGTGCTGGGGGCAGCGCCTCGTTGAGCACCTTCGCCAGGTCGGTGACCAGGTCAGGGTCTGCCGACGAATCGCCGAGACGCTGCGGTGCTCTGGCGACGCTGAGCCCTTGCGGAGCGACGTCGGCACGGATGTGGCCGAGCACGGTGCGCAGGTGTGAGGCGGCCCGGATGCCGCCGTACCTGCTCGGCGAAGCAGAGAGCACCACGACGCGCTTTCCCCGCAGCACGGAGTTCTCGGGTGGCCGGGACAGCCAGTCCACCGCGTTGCCCAACAGGCCAGGCACGGTGCCGTTGTATTCCGGCGTCACGATCACCACAGCGTCGGCGTCGGCAACTGCCTGCCGCAATTCCACGACGGGAGCCGGGAGACCGGCTGCCTCAACGTCGCCGTTGTAGTACGGCACTCGGTCCAGGTCGTTCACGACAGTCACGGTGTCGTGGGCGAGCGTAGCGGCGGCAAGTCTCGCCAGCCGGGTGTTCAGAGACTCCCGCCGGGTGGACCCGGAGATGACCAGGATTCTCATCGCTCGACTCCTTTCCAGTGGTTTATATGCATGAGCATACATCAAAGTTAATGCATGCGCAAGCATGTATGATGGCGGGATGACGGCGAAGAACGATCGGACTGGAGGAGACGAGCGCGGGACGGCGTTCAGGATCAACCGCAACTCGGTCCGCTCCCTCTCGCCGACGTACGCTGATGCGTTCCTCGGGCTAGTGCGTGCAGGGGAGCAACTGGAGCGAACGCTCGACTCGGAACTGCGCCGCGCCCACGGTATCGGACTGCGAGGGTTCGAGGTCTTGCTGCATCTCGGTGTGTTCTCGCCGGACGGCCGGCTGCCGTTGACACAGTTGACCGTTCAGGCGCCGCTCAGCCAGAGCCGTATGTCGCGCCTCGTCGCGGAGCTGGAGAGGGATGGGTTGGTCAGCCGCGAGACGGACGAGCGGGACACCCGTGCTGTGAAGGTGGCGATTACCGAGGAGGGCCTCGGCTTGCTGCGGGCTGCTCAGGACACCCACTACGACGGCCTGGAGCGCCATCTGTTCTCCAGGCTCACCAGGGACGACATCGCGCAGCTGGCCAAGGTAACCAGGAAGCTGCTCAGGCGTGTGGATGATGAAGGCGCCGGCAGCCGAGGCGCTTGACAACCATTGAGTCACCTCGCGCCCTTTGGCCAGCGATGGGGTTCCCGTGCAGCCCTCGGCACCCTCGGAGTGCACCTGGCAGTGTTGTGGTTCAACGCTGTGATGTCTCAAGACATCCGATGGCGCGCCCGGCAGTGCGCGCCCGGCAGTGGTGCCCCCGGCAGTGTTCTGGTTCACGACATCCCGGACACGTGTCTCACGACATGCCGGACTGATGTCTCCGGAGATCCCGGATGAAGTGCCGC
>NZ_SNWQ01000077.1 GCF_004361855.1 Kribbella caucasensis | reverse complement strand
CTGACGGAGGTCCTTACCAAACCTCCAAGCCTCGAAAACTGAACCATCTAGGCAGCCCTTCTTTCTCTAGCCTCTTTAGGGAAAGGAGGGCTGACCTATGACCTGACTTGGGTCAGTTGCAGGGCTTCTTGAGGAGTACAACGCGCTGACCTGCGACGATGTGTCAGCTTAGTGTGCGTTCAAGGCACTAATTCGGGTCGGTAGGATCCGCGGATGGCCTGGGTTCGGCGGGTTCGCACGGCCTCGGGTGCCACAGCGGTCCAGATCGCGGAGTCGGTGGACGGTCGGCGGCGGATCGTGCGGCATGTCGGCTCCGCACGCGACGAGGCCGAACTCGGGCTGCTCATCGAGGAGGCCCACCGCCTTCTTGACGATGACCGCCAAGGCGTGCTGGACCTCGGGATCACGCCCGCGCGCACGAAGGTCGTGATGGTCCCGCCGCCCAGCACTGCGGGGCTGTTCGCCGACAGGACGGGTGCAGCGACGTCGCGGCTGTTGGTGGCGCGGCCACAGGTACTCAAGACCTCCTCGGCGCTGCTCTACGACGCGCTGGCTGGGGTGTACGCCAGCCTCGGTTTCGACGCCGTGGGCGATGAGGTCTTCCGCGACCTGGTGATCGCTCGGATCGTTGAGCCGACCAGCCTGCTCGACACCGACCGTGTCCTGGCCGAGATGGGCCGGGTATCAGCGAGCCATTCGACCAGGAAACGGACGCTGCGGCGTGCCCACGCGGGCGGCTACCGCGACCAGATCGCAGCCACCTGCTTCCGCCACGCCCTCACGACCGGCGACGTGAGTCTGGTGCTCTACGACGTCACCACGCTCTACTTCGAAGCAGACAAGGACGACGACCTCCGCAAGGTCGGCTACTCCAAGGAACGCCGCGTCGACCCTCAGATCGTCGTCGGGCTGCTGGTCGACCGCCACGGGTTCCCGCTCGAGATCGGCTGCTTCGAAGGCAACAAGGCCGAAACGTTGACGATCGTCCCGATCGTCAAGGCCTTCCAGGAACGCCACGGCATCACGGACATGGTCGTCGTGGCCGACGCCGGGATGCTGTCGGCCGGCAACCTGCGCGACCTCGACGAAGCAGGCCTACGGTTCATCGTCGGGTCCCGAGTGACGAAGGCACCCAAGGACCTCGAATCCCACTTCCGCTGGCACGGGACCGCCTTCGCCGACGGGCAGGTGATCGACACCATCACCCCGAAGGACCAGCGCGGGATGACGAGCAACGCGAGTGACCCCAAGGTGAAGGCCGAGCCGGTCTGGGATCGGCAGGCCCATCCTCGATCATGGCGAGCGGTGTGGGCGTACTCCACGAAACGGGCGGTGCGCGACAACAAGACCCTGACACTGCAGGAGAACAAGGCCCGTGCTGTCGTCGCGGGCGAGAAGGCCGCGAGGACACCTCGGTTCGTCAAGACCCGCAACGGCGCCCAAACCCTCGACGAGGCATCACTCGCGCGGGCACGCCGGCTGCTCGGCTTGAAGGGCTACGTCACCAACATCGAGGCCACCATCATGCCTGCGCATGAAGTGATTGCGAGCTACCACGACCTGTGGCACGTCGAGCAGTCGTTCCGGATGTCCAAGACCGACCTACGTGCCCGGCCCGTGTTTGCCCGGACCCGTGACGCGATCGAAGCCCACCTGACCATCGTGTTCACCGCGCTCGCGGTGTCCCGAACCGTGCAGAACCGGACCGGCCTGTCGCTGCGCCGGTTCCTGCGCACCCTCAAGCCACTGCGCTCGGCCACCATCGAGATCAACGGCGTGACCAACACGATCCCGCCCGCACTCAGCCCCGACATCGAGACCATCCTCAACGCCCTCGAGTCGCCGAGCCCAAGGCACTAAGCCGAATGACCCAACTCAGGTGGGGTGGGGGGCGCATCCTAAGCGGCTAGCCCTCTGTCCTGAGCTAAGGAGCTTGGCGGGAGTCACCGACGACATGTCCGTAGTGGAAGCGGGCTACGTCGTTAGGAGGCATCTGGTAAGTGCCATTGACTCTCTGTCAGGCTCCTTCGACTTCGGTGGGAGGCAGTACGAGGCCGATGTGATGAAGCGGGTGTTTCGCATCCTCTTGCACATCGAAGGAAAGTACCAGGACGCGGTTGCCAGGCGGTACCGGGTGATCACTCTGTTGGGGATCTTCTGCAGTATCGAATCCTGGAGAAGGCCGTTCGGCCTGGAGCGGGATCTGGTTCATCTTCTCGCTCTGACTCTGACGGAGGTCCTTACCAAACCTCCAAGCCTCGAAAACTGAACCATCTAGGCAGCCCTTCTTTCTCTAGCCTCTTTAGGGAAAGGAGGGCTGACTGTTGCCCGTCGTTCATCTTGCAGATGAAGGCGTCACCGGTGTTGCCGATGGGCGGGGTGTGGGAAGGCCCCGCTCGCTGGTCGCGGACGGGG
>NZ_SNWQ01000076.1 GCF_004361855.1 Kribbella caucasensis | reverse complement strand
ACCAACTCGAGACCGAGCTCCGCCGACTGGGCGTGGACCAGAAGAACGGCCGCCCCTGGCACCCCCAGACCCAGGGCAAGGTCGAACGCTTCCAGTGCGCCACGAGGCGCTCTGTCGCATCCCCGGCATAGCCGGGAGGAACTCGGAGGGAGGTTCTTGGGTCTGATGGCTTACCTGGATCCGAAAGGTTAAGGGGACAAGAGCATGCCAGCTAACCAGAGGCCGGGCCCAGACGTTAGGGACGGCGCTCTGAGGGACCCGCGTGACATGGCGAAGGCTTGATTGCTTGAAGTCCAGTCTCCAGAAGATGAAAGTTCACATCCGCCGGAAAGACGTCTGAAACCGGCGCCGGCCCTGCCGCCTGAGTGGAAGAAGGACGGTGCAACCTCCGGGGCCAGGAGCGATGCCCAGTGAGGGCATTCAAGGAGACGAACGGGACGCCTAAATCACGCTGCCACGTGCGACAGAGACGAACGTGGGATCGCCTAACGGGCGCGAGCCCCAAGGCGACGGAGGCCCCGTAGTAGTCGCCGGAGTCACGCCCGGCCAGGGAGGACGGGAAAGCCGTCCGCACGGGCGAAGGGGGCCAGGTGATCGGACACCGAAGGATCGGGAGGTATGCGTAATGCAGAACGCCGAAACGGTGCTGGGTGTCCTGCGTGAGCGCGGCGGGCGCGGCCTGCCGCTGGAAGAGCTGTATCGACAGATGTTCAACCCGCAGTTGTATCTGCTGGCTTACGGGCGCATCTACGCCAACAAGGGCGCGATGACTCCCGGGGCCACGCAGGAGACCGTGGACGGCATGTCGATGGGGAAGATCGGACGCGTCATCGACGCGATGCGCCACGAGCGCTACCGGTTCCACCCCGTCCGCAGGGTGCACATCCCGAAGAAGAACGGGAAGACGCGCCCGCTCGGTATGCCGACCTGGTCGGACAAACTCGTCGGCGAAGTCGTACGCCTGCTGCTTGAGGCCTACTACGAGCCGACGTTCTCCGACCGGTCCCACGGGTTCCGCCCAGGGCGGGGCTGCCACACCGCGTTGCGGGAGGTGGCCAACACCTGGACCGGGACGACCTGGTTCATCGAGGGAGACATCGCCGACTGCTTCGGGAGCCTTGACCATCAGGTCATGCTCTCGACCCTGGCGGAGAAGATCCACGACAACCGGTTCCTGCGGCTGGTGCGTAACATGCTGACGGCCGGATACTTGGAGGACTGGATCTGGGGAGCGACGCTGAGCGGTGTTCCGCAAGGCGGAATCGCATCCCCCGTCCTGTCCAACATCTACCTGCACAAGCTGGACACCTTCGTCGAGGCGGTTCTGATCCCGGAATACACCCGGGGAAGGCTCCGGGCCCGCAACCCGGAGTACCGAGCGGTGGAACACGCGATCGCAAGGGCCCGCCGCAAGGGTGACCACGCCGAAGTGCGGTCTCTCTACCGGCGGTTGCACAGCCTCCCTAGCCAGGATCCTCGTGATCCTGACTACCGGAGGCTGAAGTACTGCCGATACGCCGACGACACCTTGCTTGGATTCGCCGGACCCAAGGCCGAAGCCGAGGAGATCAAACGACGGCTGGCTGCGTTCCTGCGTGATGACCTCAAGCTGGAACTGTCACCCGACAAGACATTGATCACCCATGCCCGCACCCAGCGGGCGAGGTTCCTCGGTTACGAGATCGCAGTCGCGAGCAGCGCCCGCAGGACGCGAAGACCATCCGGGACCGACCGGCGCAACCGCCGGTCGGTCAACGGGACGGTCGTCCTGCACGTTCCCGCGACCGTGGTCAAGACCAAGGCCGCCCTGTACTTGTCACGCGGCAAACCCGCGTGCCGGAACCCGATGATCAAAGAGGCCGACTACAACATCGTCGGCAGATACGGGGCCGAGTACCGGGGCATCGTCCAGTACTACTTGCTCGCCGGAGACGTCATGCGACTTCACCGGCTGCGTTGGGTCATGGAGACCTCCATGCTCAAGACCCTAGGTCGGAAGCATCGCTCGTCGGTGTCGAAGATGGCGGCCAAGTTCAAGGCCAAGATCTCCACGCCGCACGGGTTGCGGACATGCTTCGAGGCCAGTGTCACGCGCGAGGGCAAGAAGCCGATGGTCGCACGGTTCGGCGGTATCCCGCTCAAGCGGCAGAAGACAGCGGTCCTCACCGACCGCTCGAACACCGGACCGATCTACCCGAACAAGGAGCTAATCAGACGGCTCCACGCGGGCAGATGCGAGCTCTGCAAGCGAACGGACAACATTCAGGTTCACCACGTCCGCCAGCTCGCCGACCTCGACCGGCCCGGACAGCCGCAACCCGAATGGGCGCAGGTCATGGCCAAACGCCGCCGCAAGTCCCTCGTGGTCTGCGGCGACTGCCACGACCGCATCCACGCGCACCCTGCCGCACCGCTCACGCAGTAGTCACTGGAGAGCCGGATACTCGGAAACGGGTCTGTCCGGTTCGGAGGGAGGCCGGGCGGAAAAGGACCAGCCCACACGGCTGGCACCTCGCCGCTTGGCCGACCCTACGCAGACCATGAAGAAGTGGCT
>NZ_SNWQ01000075.1 GCF_004361855.1 Kribbella caucasensis | reverse complement strand
TCTCGACAACAGCCAGTGTTCAGAGGCCACGAGCCCCTACCCCGCAGGCAGAGACCGCGTGTCGTGCCCGGTCAAGATCGAAGAGCCCCATTGCCTGTAGCAAGCCAGAAGCATCTACGACTCCTCGATCTGGGGTCGACGTCCACACCGTGTGTCGTACATCATGTTGGGAAGGAATACGGCTCGGGGGGTGTCCGTTGATTCGACCGTCGACTTGGTCCGGCCTACTTGCTGGCATATTTGCCATCGCCACTATCGCGAGCACCGCATCCGCCGTCGACGACGTCCCGGCGATCTGCGATGCAGCCAAACAGCTCACCGGCCAAGCGCTTCCTCGGCGCGCAATAGCGCTAATCGGGTCCAGCCGACAGGAGTGCAGAGCCGAGTACGACGCTGCGAACGATGCGATCATCAAAGCTGAGACCAAGCGGGCAGACGGGGAGGCAGCCGGATCAATTCGCGACTGGGAGTTAGCACTCAGTCTCGCAAACACAGCGCTGGCTCTTGACTCCGAGAACGCGAAGGCGGCAACACTCAAAGCGCAGGCGGCGGCTCACCAGCCACCACACACACTCCTCACTAAGGCCGAAGCAGCGTGGCAGACCACATCAGATCGCTACGCAGAGCCATTGAAGACTGTCGCACTCCCCTTTGGCATCGTTCTCACAGGGCTCCTCGTCGTCGCCCGCGTCGCCGTGGTGGCGCGCCGCGAATGGCCGAAGGTAAGCAATGGGAAGCGGAACTGGTTCGGGAGCATCGGAGCGCTAGCTCTGGTGGTTGCTTCGGCCGGCCTGACCATCGGCGGCGGACTCCCCGACATCCCATTGCCTTACACGAACGAGGTGCTGAACAGCAGGTGGCTCTTGCCTATCTCTGTTCTCACGCTCTCGATTTTCGGCCTGTGGGGGGTAGCCCGGTGGCTCGCCACACGGCTGCGCCTGCACGTCGAGGTCCGCACCAGTGACGGCAAGATCGACGAAGGCGCCACCGGGCACGCTATCGCGCTTCTTTCCGATCTCGCCGGCGCGCCCGCCGAAGGACTCGAGGTGCCACATGGCGCGGACGTGAACGTGCTGAATGGATCTGCGATTACCGGAACACCCGAAGGACGGGTTGCAAAACTCCTCGTGGACCTCATCCAGACCGTGATCGGTGTCACCCCCTGGCAGATCACAGTGGACGTCGTCAGTCAGGACGTCCTCTCAGTACACGTGAGTCGTAACGGCCGCCCCGCCGGGTCGGCCGTCGTCGAACGCCAGGCACTTGGCCTCGACTATGACGTCACGCCGACAGACAACAGCGACAGTCATATGGAGACCGCAGCAAACAGCCAGGGCACAAAGCCCGACCTACACCGCTTCGTGGCCGCGGTTGTCGTCCTCGCGCTGACCAAATACCACGACTTCACCGGTCTGTACGGGACTACCGACTGGCGCAGCCTTGGTCTGCACTACGTTGCTACAGCGCAACTCAAGGATGGGCAGCAGGCGCGGAACGCGCTCGCACGCGCCCTCGACTACGACGCTGGGAATCTATTGAGCCAGGTTGCCTTCCACTATGAGGTCGCCAGGCATGATGTCACTTCTGAGAGGCTCAAGGCATATGCTGTATGGTTGAAGGATCTATCCAATGACACGAACTGCACTGGCCACCTCAAACGGCGGGTGCTTCATTCGCGCTTAGCCGCCTGGATCAACTATGGATATGCGGCAGACGGCCCACGAATCGATCCTGAAATACGCGCCGCCGCCGACGACCTCGTCGCATACTATGTCGCCCAGAAGCAACTCACCCAGGACGGCCAAACGAATACTGCCAGCAAAGACCTCCTGATGGAGCAATCTAAACCTGCAGCTGCTTCTTTGATCCTGCATGTCGACGACTACTACCAGAGTCATGGCACAGCGATCACCATCACCGCCCAGCAGCGAGCACAAGTCGGGGAGTGGCTTAAACGCGGCACCGGACCCCTTGGCGACTACCAAGTCGGCTGCTACTACGCGGCGAGGCCCTCCCCCGACAAGGCAGCGGCTATCGAACGGTTCCGCCATGCGAGCATGGTCAACGAGCTCGCCGACTGGATGGGCAAGGACCCCCAGCTCGTTGCGTTTCGGAATGAGGACGAGTTTCGCGCGGCACTTCAGGCCGATCCCCGCACAGATTTCCTCGTATTGCCACGGCTGGAGCCGTTCACCAGACACTTGCGCGCGATTGGCGTGATCGAAGCCGGCGACCTGGCCAGCTACGAGGGCAACGCAGTCGGCCTGGCCGCGCCGCTCGGTATCGGGGTCCGACATGCCGCGCGAATGATCGTTCTTGGAAAGATAGGGAAAAGTGCGGAGGCTAGTGAAGACCTCAAGCAGTTCTCCGTCGAGTTGTGCGCGGAGCTCTTGACTCGCGGTAAGGCAGACACCATTGATGATGCTCGGTCGGCCGCGTCTCACGCTCAGGCCATTTTGAACGCCGTACAGAATAGATGCAATGTCTGGCCAAAGGATGAGAACGTGATCTCGGACTGGCTCAAGAGGCTCTGAGCTCTGCCAGTCGCGGAGCTCCTGATGCCACTGCCTCCCAATACCGGTAACTTAGGGTCTGGTGCGGTACGGTTGGGGTGTGGCGAGGGTTGGTCAGGTCAAGTCCCGATCGGGTGACAGGTTGACGGATC
>NZ_SNWQ01000074.1 GCF_004361855.1 Kribbella caucasensis | reverse complement strand
GATCCGTCAACCTGTCACCCGATCGGGACTTGACCTGACCAACCCTCGCCACACCCCAACCGTACCGCACCAGACCCTAAGTTACCGGTATTGGGTCTGCGCATCACCTACGCCACCGACGAGTTCCTGTTAGCCACCAAGTTGGTCGCCCAGCGCCGCAAGGACGCTGCCGACATCGTCGCTCTCGCCGGGCGTCTCCAAATGGAGAATGCATCGGCTGACGACCTCAAACACCTGATTTACCGCTACTACACCGATGAATATTCGCTCGAGTTTATTCTCGACGGCAATGACATCGATCCCGAGATACATCTCCTGGCGGTCAGGGCCGAACGGCTGTTGGCAAGCCATCAGTCTAAATCGACACGCGGGATGCCAATTGATGGAACTGAGCCTCCAGCCATACGTCGTCAGGACCGCACGACCTCCCGTGAGCGGGGCCAGTCGGAATGACGACGTTTGGCGCGCTCGTATGTCTCTTGGAAGGCGAGCATCAGATGCTCCACGCCGGATCGTGAGCGTCGCCGGAACTCGACGTACATGGACTCGATCGCTCGCGCCTGGAAGCGCGGATCGTGGCATGTGCGGACGTTCACTGGCCGCTGTGCGCGTGACCAGGTCGAGCATCGTGTCGCCGCGATCAGCCTTCGCGACGGCCTTGACCAGCCAGTCGGCAGGCGATTCGGTCAGGGCGAAGTCGTCCCATTCATACGCGCCGACAATCGACAGGCGCCCGGTGAGGGGCAGGCCCTCAAGCACCACGCAGGGCCTGGCTGTTGCGGCGGGCGATGACTCGGGAGAAGCCAAGCATTCGGCCGCCGTCGGTGCGGAGCATCTGAGCTTCTTCCCGTCCCGGCGTACCACTGTCGTGGTCGCATGCTTCATTCCACTGCAACCAGTCTCGCCACCCGTCGGGCAGTCGATCAGCGACCTCGACGGTGACCAGGCCGGTCTTCTCCCAGTGCCGCTGCCACCAGGCGGGGCCTGTGCCAGGCGCAGAAGTCCCATTTCCAGTAGGGCTCAAGGTGTGGTGGGGGAAGCGTCTCGTGCTCCTTGGCGAGACCGGGCTGAACGATGCCGACGGCTCCCGATCCTGAGCGCGGACTGTGCTGAGTGATCGTGGGTCGTTGACGGCTGTTCAGGCTCCTTCGGGGACACATGGGGACAAGCGCTCGACACGGCGAAGTTGGCGTCCGATCAGGTCAGCCAACCTGGATATCCCACGGTCCGCCGCGCACATAAAATGCGAGATTTGGGTCCCCCTCGGGCGGCCAAGGGATGAAGCGCTGGACGGCATAAAGTTGATAGCTTCCGGGGGCCAGAGGCTGGATTTCCCCGGATGGGTCGTTGGGGTAGCCCAGGTTAACCGTCGACTTATAGGTTCGACTTGTCCCTGGGGCAAGGGTGAATATGGCACCCGCAGGGCGTTTCCCGCCGGGTCCCCTGAGAACGACATCGTCCTTGACGACGTACATATCGGCACCGTCTCGCATGGTGACGAGTTCCAGTGGCGAATCAGTGATGTTCGTCAACTGTGTATCAATCTTCAGGAACGAATCCGTGACGCTGATCGGTACTTTCGGGATTGATGCAGTGATCAGCAGCGGCGCGTCATCCTGCGGCGGTCCTACTGGAGGCGGGCGGCGGCGCTCGCCGTCATTAGGTCCCATCTACCCATGATCACCCCACCGGCCCCGAGCCCTTGGCTACACCCAGTACCTCCGGCGGCCGCCACAACACGTCCCCCGGCAGGCTTTCACCTCCACCGAACGCGCCGGGATCAGCTTCGCCGAGCAGTCCTTCGGGTGACAGGGGGCACGGATCTGTCGCGAACCGGCCGCTGTAGCTGGATCCTGGGACGGTCGAAGTGCTCAGGGCTCACCGCCGCCGACCGGAAGACCTTCGGCTCGCTGGGGAGTCCTGGGTCGATACCGGGCACGTCTTCACGACTGGGTTTGGTCAGCCGATCTACCCCGATACCGTGAGCCGGCTCATGGCCAAGACGATCAAGGCCTACAACGAGCCGGCCGACGACGAGGATGCTCCAGAGGTCCCGTTGCCACATGGTCGGCTGCACGATCTGAGGCATGTGCACGCGACCTTACTCCTGGTCGCGGGTGTACCGGTGCACGTCGTAGCGGACCGGTTGGGGGCACGCGGACCCGTCGATCACGCTCCGGGTCTACGCCCATGTGATCCGTCGCACGCGGCCGGAATCGCTGACGTGTTCGCTGCTGCTGCTGACCACGTTGACGAGGACCAGGACGACGAAGACGACGGGCCAGACCCATCAGCGGGGGTGCCGTGTTAGCAGAGGCGTTAGCAAGAACAGCCCCGGACAAAAGCGAAACCCCAGGTCAGCCACCTGCCAGACCTGGGGTTTGTTGCGCGCTCGGAGGTGTTCTGGTTCACGACATCCCGGACACGTGTCTCACGACATGCCGGACTGATGTCTCCGGAGATCCCGGAATGAAGTGCCGCCCGCGCTGAGCGTGCGGGCATGACATCCAACAGATTGCTGATCACCGCGATGGTGGTCGAGAACCGTCCCGTCCGTGAGGTCGCCGCGACCTACGGCGTCTCAGCCTCGTGGCTCTATGAACTGCTGGCCCGCTACCGCCGAGAGGGCGACGCGGTCTTCGAGCCCCGCTCCCGACGGCCCGCCTCCAACCCGAACGCGACGCCCGTAGAGGTCGTGGA
>NZ_SNWQ01000073.1 GCF_004361855.1 Kribbella caucasensis | reverse complement strand
TGTTGACCGTCGTTTGCGATGACGACGTGGGGGTTGGTGTCCGTCGCTGACGTTTCAGACGTTGGCTGAGCGCCGGCGTGCGTGTCGATCTTTGTGGTCGGCGTCGTCACTGTGCCGGGTTTGTGAAGAATGCATCGACGAAGACGACGACGGCCCTCCCGCCGTTTGTCGTGGTGGACCGCTGCGGGAGGGCCGTGCTGGATGCGCGGAGGCATCGTGGTCACGGTAGAGGCTGATCCGGTTCGGGTCGAGTTGCGGTTGGCGGCGGGGCAGGTGGGTTGTCCGGGCTGTCGGGGTGTGTTGCATCCGTGGGGGTGGGCGCGCCCGCGCGTGGTGTTTGGGATCGCTGGGGTGTTGCGTCCGCGGCGGGCTCGCTGTCCGGGGTGTGGGGTCACGCACGTGCTGCTGCCGGTCACGGTGCTGGTGCGGCGGGCGTACGCGGCCGAGGTGATCGGGGCGGCGTTGCTGGCTCGCGCGGCCGGGTCGGGTCACCGGTCGATCGGGAGGCAGTTGGGTGTTCCGGCGGCGACGGTGCGGGGCTGGCTGCGGGTGCTGGGCGGCCGGTTGGAGTCGGTGCGGTTGCACTTGTTGCAGGTGGCCGGCCGGGCTGGGGTGGACTGGCCGGTGCCTGAGGCGCTGGGTTCGCCGTGGCGTGACGTGCTGGCCGCGTTGGGGGCCGCGACTGCGGCGGTGACCGGCCGGTTCGGCACGCTTGGGGTCGTCGGCCCGGTGACGGCTTGGCAGGTCGCTGCGGCGTGTTCGGGTAGTCGGCTGCTCGCGCCGGGCTGGCCACCGCGGCACCTCGTTGCCGCTGGCAACACCAGTTCCCTCTGACGCGCAGCACGGACATACGGAATCCTCGCGAGGGTTGCTGCCCGGCCGGTCCCGGCCGGGCATTCCCTTACTGAATAGAGGTTTTCGTGGCCAGCACACATGACCAAGACGGCATCAAGCGCCGTGAGCGGGCGCAGCAGGTGGCGTTGTTCCGTTACCAGTTGATCTGCCCTGCGCTGGACCCAGGGCTGTCGACCAAGGCGCGCGGCAAGATCGTGCGGGCGATCGCCGCCGGCACGCATGCCGGCCCGTTCGGCGGGCAGCACTGCTATTCCCGCGACACCCTGGACCGGTGGATCCGCCGTTACCGGGCCGGCGGTTTCGATGCCCTGGCCCCGTCGATCCGCCAGCCCGGCGCCCGGATCGACACCGGGGTGCTGGAGCTGGCGGTCGCGCTGAAGCGGGAGAACCCGGCCCGCACCGCGGCGCAGGTCGCGCGGATCCTGCGCGCCAGCAGCGGCTATTCGCCGTCGGAGTCCACGCTGCTGCGCCTGTTCCACCGCCGCGAGCTGATGGGCCCGGCCGCCGGGGGCGGTGTGGTGTTCGGCCGGTTCGAGGCCGAGGCACCGAACGAGCGGTGGGTCGGGGACGCGTTGCACGGCCCGCGCGTCGGCGGCCGCAAGACCTACCTGTTCGCGTTCCTGGATGATCATTCCCGGCTTGCGACCGGTTACCGG
Source organism: Kribbella caucasensis (assembly GCF_004361855.1). Classification (GTDB taxonomy): domain Bacteria; phylum Actinomycetota; class Actinomycetes; order Propionibacteriales; family Kribbellaceae; genus Kribbella; species Kribbella caucasensis. Next base: position 1,856 of record NZ_SNWQ01000073.1, on the reverse strand, counting down.
TTCGGGTTCGCCGAGGACACCGTGCGGCTGGCCGCCGCGCTGGAACCGGCGCTCGCCTCACGTGGCGTGCCAGGCGCTTGCTACGTCGACAACGGTTCGGCCTACGTTGATTCCTGGCTGTTGCGGGCCTGCGGCAAGCTCGGCATCCGGCTGGTGCACTCCACCCCGCACCGGCCGCAGGGCCGCGGCAAAATTGAACGCTTCTTCCGCACCGTGCGCGACCAGTTCCTCGTCGAAGTCGCCGACACCAACGCCGATCAGCTGGCCGGCAAGCAGCTCACTCCCGCCGCGGGCCTGCTCGAACTCAACGCCCTGTTCACCGCCTGGGTGGAAAGTGTCTATCACCACCAGGTGCACTCCGAGACCCAGCAGAGCCCTCTAACACGGTGGAACGACGGCTGGCAGCGCCTCGGCCACGGCCCGGTCATGCCCGCGACACAGGCGCTGACCGAGGCGTTCTTGTGGTCAGCGCACCGCACCGTCACCAAGACCGCGACCGTGTCGCTGCACGGCAACACCTACCAGGTCGAGGCCGCACTGGCCGGGCGGAAGGTGGAGCTGGTGTTCTCCCCGTTCAACCTGGAAGTCATCGAGGTCCGCCACGGCGACAAGAGCTTCGGACACGCGGTGCCGCACATGATCACCCGCCACGCGCACCCGAAAGCCCGACCGGAAACACCCGAACCCGCCCCCGCGCCGGCCACCGGGATCGCCTACCTGCAACTGGTCGCCGACGCCCACCAGCAGCAGGTGATCGACGACGAACGCATCGGCTTCCACGCCCTCTACTCGGCCGCGCCCGACCAGAATCCCGACCAGATCCCTGGGCAACTGTCCTTCGATGACCTCACCGATAACGCAGCCAACACCGGCGCGCAGGAGGCCGGCCGGTGAGCATCTTGAACCTGCAGTCGCATTTCGGTTTCACCAGAATGCCGTTCGGCCGCGGCCTGGCTCCGTCGATGCTGCACCGCCACGGTGGGCACGCCGAGGCCGTGGCCCGGATCGCCTGGTGCGTCGACCAGCACGCCCTCGGTGTGATCACCGGCGAGGTCGGCGCCGGCAAGACCGTCGCCGTCCGCGCTGCGACCGCCGCACTCGACTCCTCCCGGCACGCGATCATCTACCTGGCCAACCCGTCGGTCGGGGTCCGCGGCATGCTGCACCACATCGTCTCCGCGCTCGGGCAGGTCCCCAACTTCCACACCGCCACCCTCGTCCCACAGGCCGCCGACGCCCTCGCCGCCGAACACGCCGAACGCGGCCGCACCCCAGTCGTGATCTTCGACGAGGCACACCTGCTCGACAACCCCCAGATGGAAGCCGTCCGCATGCTCACCAACCACGACATGGACTCCGGCGCCCCGTTCGCCACGCTGCTGATCGGGCAACCCACCCTGCGACAACGGCTACGCCTCGGGGTGCTCGCCGCCCTCGACCAGAGGATCTCAGTCCGCTACGCCCTCACCGGCATGGACGCGACCGAAACCGCCGACTACCTCACCCACCACCTCAAGATCGCCGGGCGCACCGACACCTTGTTCAGCGCCGACGCGATCACCCTGATCCACAACGCCTCTCGTGGCTACCCCCGCGCCGTGAACAACCTCGCCGTCAACGCCCTCACCGCAGCGTTCGCCCGCAACAACCCAATCGTCGACGAGAAGGCAACCCGGATCGCCATCTCCGAAACCGGCGCCGACTGAACACAACCCGGTGGCATCATCACCACGCCGAGCACCCCGTCAGCGAGCCGACCAAGGCCCCGTCCGCGACCAGCGAGCGGGGCCTTCCCACACCCCGCCCATCGGCAACACCGGTGACGCCTTCATCTGCAAGATGAACGACGGGCAACA
>NZ_SNWQ01000072.1 GCF_004361855.1 Kribbella caucasensis | reverse complement strand
ATCGGTAGGTCGTGGGAGAGTAGGACGTCGCCGGACATTCACACTGTTAAGGGCCACCCCACCGGGGTGGCCCTTAACATTTCTGGCTGTAGTTTTGTGTGAGTGTGTCCTTCGCACACCCCTCGTACGACCGTAAGGAGTCACCGTGGCTACGCCACCTCGCAACCCCAAGCCCGGTTCGGGCGACCGACGTGGTTCGTCCGGCGGTGCCGGCCGCTCCGGTCGGGCCGGCGGTGGGCGCTCTGACTCCCCTGGTCGCGGCGGTTCCGCGGGCGGCGGAGGTTTCCGTGGTTCGTCTTCCGGGCGCGGTGATGGTCCCCGCTCGGGTGGTCCTCGTTCTGGTGGTCCGCGCAGCGGCGCCGGCGGTGGTACCGGTGGTGCTGGCCGCGGTGGTGCCGGTGGAGGCCGTGCTGGTGCTGGTGAGGGCGGCCGCGGTGGTTCGGGCGGGACGGGTTCTGGGCGTGGCGGTTCAGGCTTCTCGGGTTCCGGGCGCGGTGGCTCAGGGTTTGCGGGTTCTGGCCGAGGTGGGTCTGGGTTCGCCGGTAAGGGCCGTGGTGGGTCGGGCTATGCGGGGTCCGGTCGTACTGATGGCGGGCCTCGGGGCGAAGGCTCGCGGGATGGCGGGGAGAATCGACGGGGATTCGCTGGTTCGCGTGCGGATGACCGCGGCGAGCGGGATCCGTTCAAGGGACAGTTGTCGGGCGGTGGGCGCCGAGACGATCGCGGTGAGCGTGGCTCCGGCGATCGGCGAGGCAGTGCGCCCCGGGACGAGCGTTCGGGTGGGCCGCGCGATGGGCGCGGGTACGCCGATCGCGGTCCGCGGCGGGATGACCGAGGCTCTGGTGGCAGCCGCTGGGACGACCGCGGAAGCGCCGGCCGCGGCCAGGGCAGCGGATACAGCCGCGACAACCGGGCTGGTGGTCGCGATGACCGCACTGGGTACAACCGGGACGACCGGGGATCTGCCCGCGACGACCGCGGTGGGTACAGCCGGGACGACCGCGGTGGAGCTGCGCGTGGTGAGCGCGGTGGGTACAACCGCGGCGAGGGCAGCGGATACAGCCGCGACAACCGGGCTGGAGGTCGCGATGACCGCAGTGGGTACAACCGGGACGACCGGGGATCTGCCCGCGACGACCGCAGTGGGTACAGCGGCCGGGATGACCGGCGTGGGTACAACCGCGATGAGCGTGGACGGGACGATCGGGGTTCTGGCGACCGCGGTGGTCGGTCTGATGACCGGGGCAGCTCGGGGCGTGGTGGATACCAGCGCGATGAGCGGTCCGGGGGAGATCGTGGCGGCTTCCGGCGGGACGAGCGTGGTGGGCGGCGGGATGAGCAGGGGTTCCGTCGCGATGAGCGGCCTGGGCGGGACGACCGGGGTGGGTTCCGGCGGGATGAACGCGATTCACGTGGTGCTGGGTCCCGGGGCGGGGATCGGGCCGGCTCGGGGCGTGGTGGATTCCGGCGCGATGAGCGGTCCGGGGGCGGCGACCGTGGCGGGTTCCGGCGGGATGAGCGCGTTGCGGGACGGCGAGATGTTCGGGATCGGGACGGGCGCCGGAGCGACGAGGAGAAGGCTGGGCCGCGGCGCGATGATCCGCCGATTCCGGAGGGGATCACCGGGGCTGAGCTCGATCGTGGGGTGAAGGCGGAGCTGCGGTCGTTGCCGCGGAGTCTGGCCGACCTTGTGGCGCAGCATCTGGTCGCCTCGGGGCAGTTCCTCGAGGACGATCCTGAGCTCGCGTACCAGCACGCGAAGACGGCTCGGCGGCTGGCCGCGCGGCTCGGGGGAGTGCGCGAGGCGGTTGCGATCACGGCGTACCTGGCTGAGCACTTCGACGAGGCGCTGACCGAGTTTCGCGCGGTGCGGCGGATGACTGGGCATCACGAGGTCCTGCCGATGATGGCGGACTGCGAGCGTGCGCTCGGGCGGCCGGAGAAGGCGCTGGCGTTGTCGCGGGAGCGGGCCGTACTCGAGCTCGAACCCGCGTCGCAGATCGAGATGCTGATCGTCGCGGCCGGTGCGCGCCGGGACATGGGGCAGACTGCCGCGGCGATCCAGACGCTCGAGGTACCGGAGCTGACCAAGCGGACTCGGGCCGAATGGCTGCCGAGGTTGCGATACGCGTACGCCGACGCGCTGGCGGAGGCTGGGCGTACCGAGGAGGCGCTGGTCTGGTTCCACCGGGCGGCTGGTGTGGACGGCGATGGTTCCACCGGGGCTGCTGAGCGGGCTGCTGAGCTCGAGGGCCTGGAGTTCACCGACCTCGCCGGAGACGAAGAGGACGTCGACGACGAGGACGGCGAAGCCTTCGTGCAGGAAGTAGACGCGGACGAGTACGTCGACGGAGGCGACGCGGACGACGTGCTGGACGCGGATGAGGACGTCGATGCAGACGACCCGGATGACGCTGACGACGCGGATGACGGCGTTGACGAGGCTGCTGAGGGCGACGTGCTGGACGCGGTCGACGAGGACGAGGATCTCGACGCGGACCAGGACGGCGCCGAGGAAAAGCCGAAGGACTGAGGTATCAGCGAGTGGCCCGGGTGGGCGGTGAGTGATCGCCGGCCACCCGGGCCATTTTGTTTGCCCGGGGTCAGGGGTTGAGCTTGAGGGGGAGAATGGGGGGATGGTGACGTGGGTGGGCGAACCGCTGACCGGTGAGACGCCGGTCGGGACGTTGGTGGCGGTTGCCCTGGTGAAGGGGACCGGGCGGCTGCAGGGCGCGATCGAGATGCTGGAGAAGGGCGAGGACGACGCCATCCACCAGGTGCGGGTGTCCTGCCGGCGACTCAGGAGCGATCTGAGGCTGTTCCGGAAGCTGCTGGCGGGAGACTGGGCCGGCGAACTCCGGGCTGATCTTGCAGCCCTCGCGGCAGCGTGCGGGGAGGCGCGGGATCTCGAGGTGATCGCCGCGCTGGTCCAGGAGACGGCGACCAGCGAGGACGATCCGGAACACGTGGCGACGATTCTCAGCACCTTGACCGTCGGGCTGGAGCGGGCGGCTGCTCGATCGGCCGAGGTGGTCGCGAGTGAGCGGACCGTCCAGCTGGTCAAGGATCTCGAGGCCATCGCGGAGACCCCTGAGCTCAAGCAGAAGGCGTCCCGGCCCTGTAGTGAGGTGTTGCCGCAGTTGCTTGAGTCAGCGCGCCACACGTTCTCCGGCGCGGCGGACCAGCTCAAGCCCTGGACCGAGGACGACGACTGGCACGAGGTGAGGTTGCTGGCCAAGCGAGTCCGGTACGCCGCGGACACCAGCGCGGCCGTGTTGGGCGAGGAGGCGAAAGAGGTCGCGACGCAGGCCGCCAAGTTCCAGGAGTTGCTCGGGCAGCACCAGGACCACTGTGCGGCGGCGGATGCGCTCAAGGGCCTCGCCAACGCCGCGGCCGAGCAGGGCGACGCGGAGTTGTGCTTCACCCTCGGCCGGTTGACCGAGAGGCACCGCGCTGCCCGGAAGCCGCTGCGCGAGGAGTTCCTGAGCCTCTACCACCGGCCCTGACCAGGAGGCAGCACTAGCCAGCTTGGGCCGTGTCTGTCGTTCCGGGTGAGTCAAGTCTGGGTCTGGTTCAGGCGGCGAGTCCGGCGCGGGTGATGAGGTTGTCGATCG
>NZ_SNWQ01000071.1 GCF_004361855.1 Kribbella caucasensis | reverse complement strand
ACCATCCCGCCCGCGCTCAGCCCCGCCGAGACCACAATCCTCAACGCGCTGCAGGACCCCACTGCAAGGCACTAAGGCATTTGACCCAACTCAGGTGAACCCAGTTGACATCAGTCGCGACCGCCCGGAGCCCGCGGAGGTTCGCGGGCGCTGGCAATGCACGCGCGCGGGGTGCGAACTCCAACGCCGCGACCAGTCGCTCTTGAGGAACAGTCCGCGGATGGCCAAGTGCTCGGCGGATGTCCTGGTGATGGATCAACCCATCCGTGAGAGCGACGGCGCATCCGAACGCCGTGGTGATGCCGCGGGGTTCGGCATGCGCACGGAGCCTGGCCACGAGTTCGTCGGTGCGGAGTCGGCGAGCCTCGTCGACGCCGACCTGGTTGCAGCGACTCAGCGAGAAGCCCGACCGGGCGAACAGGGCTAGCAGCGCGGGCCAACTGAGCACGTCGTAGCTCGCGATGTGACCTACCACGTCGCGCACAGACCATCCCGGACACAGCGACGGCTGCTCCCACTCGTCCGCGGTGAGGGTATCGAGATAGTCGGCCAGGTCGCGCCGCTCTTCGGTCGCCAAGCCGCTGAGGTCAGCCACTCTGTCACTCGCTCTCGTCCAGTTCGCGGCCTCCGCAACCGCTCCGGGGGCCAGGAAACGGAACTGATAAGTCCGCGGGCGGCATGGACGGCCTTTGGGGACGTTCCCCACCGACAAGTCCAGCACACGCCTCCGACAGGTCGACGTCTCGGAGTCACGAGCAGCCTGCTTGCCGGCGCGAATCTTCTGCGCGATCTGTTTTTCTGCGCGTTGCTCACTGCCCACTGCGCAGGAACGTGAAGGATTGGACTCGTGCGCATCACCTACGACCCCGAGGCCGACGGACCCTACATCTACCCGACGGAAGACCCGCTCCCGCCGCGCCGCGACAGCGTCCCGGTCGATCCGCCGGAAGGTGTTCAAGCGATGGTGGTTCTGACCTCGAAGGACGGCAAGATCGTGGGCCTGGAGGTGCTCGACGCAGCGGCCCTCCTTCATGCCGACCTGCTGCAGGACGCAGTGCCGCCCCGTCACACCCGAACCGGTCGCCCTGGGGATGGTTGCACTGTCCGCAATCGTGCCCGAGGATTCTTATCTGGCGTTACCGATGACCATGATCGCCCCGAGGATCAGTGCGAGGACGGACAGGATCGCGCCGACCGCGGCCAGCGGCTTGCCGCGGCGGTGTCCGGTGCAACCGACGATCGCGAGGACGAGTCCGGGCAGCCCGAACGGGAACGGGGTGTAGGCCCGCAGGTTGTCCAAGTTGATCGGGAGCAACGGCACTACGCACCCGAGAAGGCCGAGGATCACGGCAGCCACAGCCAGCCCGGCCCTCTTGGGAGGCTCCACTGGGGGCGGTCCGCCGGGCCACCCGCGGCCGTGGGGATCGGTCCAGGGCTGTTGCGGATGAGGGGGTGGCGGTGTCGGCGCGGAGTACGCGTTCGGTTCGGGCGGCGGGCCATAAGTCATAGGGACTCCACTCTGGCAGAACAGCTCCAGTGCTTCCCTGCATGCCTACCAGCCCACCGGGCCAACTGAGAGACCGGCCGGCGTCCCGAGCGGACCTGGTTTGCTTGCTGGGCTCGACTGTCGAGCGGTTATTGCACGGGTCGTACCACTGGGGCGAGGTGCAACTTGTCCAGGCCGATGGTTGCGAACTGTTCGTGGAGTTGCTCGGTGACTATGAACAGGGCGACCACGACTCGTCCGTTTGAGGTGTCGAGTGCCACGCCGGAGATGGAATTCGCGGTGTGGTCTATCAGTGCGGCTACGCGCTGAGCCAGTCGGTTGGCTTCGGCGATGCTTAGCACACCTCGCGTGACACACAGGTTGGCCTTGTAGACCGATTCGAGTTCCCGCTGGGTCGAGTCCAGGTCACCGGATACCACCGGGACCACCATGACCGTGACCTTCCCGGTGTAGCCGGCGCGGACGTCGGCGAAGCGTTCCGGTCGTGCCCTGATGTAGACGACGAGGGCGTCCTGCTCGCGGATTGTGTTTGCGTTGTTGGATTTCCAGCCGGCTGTGGGGGTGGGGCACGGTACGTCGTCGGGACGCGGTGTTGGCTGCTTGGGCGCGGTCTGCTCGGTTACGTCGATCGATCGGTCATGCCAGATGCCTCGTAGCGTTGCCCAGCCGGTCCGCGTGCCTTGTGCCGTCACGGGGTGGCTGAGTCGGTGGAGGTCGACTCCAGACACTGTGACCGCCAGTGCTGCGGGGCAAGTCGGAGCTGGCGGCTCCACGGGTGTGGGGGTCTCGCCGGGCCGTACGACCGGTACTTGTGGGTCGCGTGTGGATGCGCGAGGCGGGCAGAACACGACCGGCTGGCCGGGGGCGGCGATTACCTGGCCTGTCACCTCGACGGTATCGCCGTCGTGGACGATCAGGTCGCTGGCCGGGGACTGCGGTGTCCAACGCTCGCCGATCGGAGGAGTGGTCGATGCGTCGCCGCACCCCGAAACGACCGCAGCGATCACGATGCCAACGGCCGCGACAAGTTCATTTCGGCGCATAAGGTCTCACCCCTACCTGTAAGGACGCTGCGCGTTGGCTCGGCGTTGCATTCCGGGCATGAGCCGGACGCTCGCGAAGGTGTGTGGGCCGTGGCGGTTGGACAATGGGGCTGTGACCAGTCGGGATCGGGTGAGCGAGCTTGTGTACGGGGCGGTTGCTGATCCTGAGGCAGAGGCGATCCGCGGGGCCACGGTGGAAGAGCTTGCTGAGCTTGAGGTTCGGCCTGACGAGGATTTCCTGGATATCCCTGCCGTCCAGACGGAGCTGTGTCACATTGGGGCATGATGCACCTGGGAGGGACTGATGACATCCGATCCAGCGGGTTTCTACGGTGCGACGGCGCAGACGATTCCCGTGCTTCTTCTCGTTCTCGCGGTGGAAACGACGTTCCTGGCCCGGGCCGCGCACTCGAACGCCGTCAGGCGAAGGCTTGAGGCGTGGGCGGACAGCGGCCAGTTTTCCGTGCCTGGTTTCATCGACTTCATCCCCCTCGCTTCTGTGCTCTGGGAAACTATTGCGAGGTACGCGATCAGGGCGCTCGCGCAGCCGATTGGTCGGCTGGCCAATTCGGCCTTTGTGTTCGGCACACTCTTCCTGTCGTTGGCGGCGGAGCTGCTGGCATTCGTGGGGCTGGCTACCGATCCAGGCTCTACGTTCGTCGCGTGGAGCGTGGGGGTCACCCTGGTCGCCGTCTCGCTTCTCCTGATTGAGACCCTCTGGGCACTTGGAGGCGTTGTTGTGGTCGGCACTCGTGGTCAGCCGCAACTAGAACCACCAATGCAGCCTCCTATCGCGGGTTCACCTCCTGACCGCGACCCGCTCATCTAGGGTGGGTGTCCGTGCGGGAATGGGTTGAGGATCCGGACGAGGTTGAGTTGCGCTGATCGACTTCGACATGGCGCGGCCCGCCACGCGGGTGATGGAAATGTTGAACGTGACGCTGTGGTGGGGACCGTTAGGCGCGGACGAGGACCTGGATCCGCTCATGCGGGGCCTGGACGTACCGCGCAGATGCGGCCTGATCGCGGACGCCTACCGCATGTCGGCCGAGGATCGGGGTCAACTGGTCGAGGTCGCCGTACTGCAGAACGGCAGGGCCTGGCACCTGATGAAGCACCGCGCCGACACGATGGGCGGCGGCTGGCGCCGGATGTGGGACGAAGGTGTCGGCGACAAGATCCAGCGCCGCCAAACCTGGCTGGAGAACCACGCATCCGTCCTCAACAAGGCTCTCCAATAGCTACTCGTCAGGGCCGCGTGTTGACCGTCGTTTGCGATGACGACGTGGGGGTTGGTGTCCGTCGCTGACGTTTCAGACGTTGGCTGAGCGCCGGCGTGCGTGTCGATCTTTG
>NZ_SNWQ01000070.1:1679-4171 GCF_004361855.1 Kribbella caucasensis | reverse complement strand
CGGGAATTGCAGCAGATGGGCGAGATTCAGCGGATCGCCTGCTGAGCTTGGCTCGGCAATAGGTTCGTCCGGCCGTCCCGACACGCCGTCTGACCTGCATGGTTGGCAGGCTGATCCCGTTAAGTGCATGATCCTTCCGTCTAACGGTCGCGGTTGGTGGTGCTGGAGGGATGGATGGGACGGGGCGATCTGGCCGGTGCTGCGCACCTCGAGCTGGTGTCTGGTGTGGTGCAGCTACGCCCGGAGGATGCGATGGTCGAGGCGATGCTGCGGGGCTGGCGGGCGCAGCAGGCTGCTCGCGGGTTGCAGGACGACACGATGGCGCCGCGGGAGCGGCTGGTGCGCCGGTTCCTGGAGTTCACCAACGAGTACCCGTGGCACTGGGGCCCGGCCCATGTGGATGAGTGGACGCAGTCGCTGACCGGCGAGAAGCATCTCGCGCCGTCGACGATCCGCGGCTATCAGACCGATCTGCGGTTGTTCAGCGAGTACCTCACCGACGGGCGCTACGGCTGGGCGACGGCGTGCGAGGAGTCGTTCGGCACGCACCCGGTGCCGATCTGCCATGAGTGGAACACGATCGCGCACCTGAACGACTACGAGGGAACGCCGGAGGCTCGCCCGCTCACCCGGGAGGAGCTGCAGCGGTTGTTGGATTATGCCGACGAGCAGGTGGAACGCGCCGTCCGGGCGAGGCGGAAGGGGGCGCTGGCCGCCTACCGGGACGCGACGATGTTCAAGGTGATCTACGGGTGGGGACTGCGCCGCACCGAGACCTCCAAGCTGGACCTGGCCGACTGGGGCCGCAACCCGGCGGCTGCGGAGTTCGGCCGGTACGGCATGCTGCACGTCCGCTACGGCAAGGCGGTGCGCGGGCAGCCAGCCCGGCGCCGCAACGTCGCCTCGGTGATGGGGTGGGCGGTCGAGGCGGTACGAGATTACGTGGAGAACATCCGGCCCAGGTTCGGCTGCGCCGATCATCCGGCGTTGTGGGTGACCGAGCGGGGTGGCCGGGTCAAACCGGCGGAGATCAACGCCCGGTTCGTCGCCTACCGCGATGCCCTTGGCCTGCCGAGGGACGCCACGCCGCACTCGCTGCGGCACTCGTATGTGACGCACTTGACCGAGGACGGGGTGGACCGGCGGTTCATCCAGGAGCAGGTCGGGCACCGCTGCGACACCTCGACGGCGATCTACACCCACGTCAGCGGGGACTTCATGAACACCGCGCTGCGCAAGGCACTCGCCCCGGCCCTCGACGACGGCCGGGCCACGGACGACGGAAGGGATCGCTGATGGCGCGCAAGCTCGACTACCGGTGGAACCTGCGGCAGGTGATGGCCGGCCGCGGCATGTTCCAAACGACCGACCTCATCGGCCCGCTCGCCGAGCGGGGCATTCACCTGTCGTCCAGCCAGGTCTACCGGCTGGTCGTGGAACGACCCGAGCGGCTCAGTCTGAAGGTGCTGATGGCCCTGCTGGACGTCCTGGACTGCTCAACCGATGACCTGATCGAGCCGGTGGCAGCCGCCACATCGGCGCGCCGGTCCAAGGCCGCCGCGGGTGGCGCCGAAGCCGGGGTCGGCGAGCTGCGTCCCAAGCGAGCCCGCATCACCCGAGCCGACGGCTGACCGGCCAGATGCCGGACGTTCTCACCGACCCGGTCAGCGTCGTCGTCGACCTCGTCACCGGCAGCGAGCCGGCACTGGATCGCGCGACGATCGAGCAGACGGTGGCAAGCGTCGCCGGCGGCCGCGCCAAACGCCGCCGCCTCGCCCAGGCCCTGCTCGACAACCCGGCCCTGCTCGGTGACGGACGCTCCCCGGCGCCCCGCGTGGTCGGGGATCTGCTGCTGGCGTTGCGCAAGGCGGGCGCGGTGAACATCTCACCACCGGTCTGCGCAGACTGCGGCAAGCACCTGCGCACCCTTCAGCGCCGCGGTGAGGACTGGTACTGCGCTGGCTGCGGTCCGCGGCGGGAACCCTGCGCGGCCTGCGGCCAGACCCGTCCGGTGACCTACCGGGACCGCGACGGGCGACCCCGATGCGGCCAGTGCCCGCCCGGCGACGGATCCGACCCGGTGGACGTCATCATCGACGTTGTCACCGGCATCGATCCGACGCTACCGGCCGACGTCGTGGTGTCCGCGGTGAGCGCGGTGGTGTCCCACGCCGGGCAGCGCCGTCAACTCGCCTGGGCGCTGCAGGACCGGCCCGAGCTGCTCACCGGGGCGGGCGCCGACGCAGCCATCCCTTCGGTGCTGCGGCTGATCGACAAGCTCTGCGACACAGGAGCACAGACCGTCACCCGACCAGGCTGCCCGCGCTGTCACCGCGTCATCCAGCTGCACAGGCGGATCGACCGGCAGTGGCTGTGCCGCAACTGCGTGGCCAAGTCCCGGGCCCAGCCCTGCTCGCGTTGCGGCGTCACCCGGGAGGCCGCCAGCCGCGACGAGCGCGGTCGAGCGTTGTGTCCTGGCTGCCTGATCACCG
>NZ_SNWQ01000070.1:0-1580 GCF_004361855.1 Kribbella caucasensis | reverse complement strand
CCCCGGCCAACCAGGAGACCTGCACCGGCTGCAATCGTCGCCGCCCGGTCAGCGTCCGCACCCCGAACGGGCCGCTCTGCCCGAGCTGCCGCCCCTGGAAGATCCTGACCTGCGGCATCTGCGGGAACAACGCACCGTGCGCGATCTCCAAGATCACAGGGCAGCCCTGGTGCCGGGCCTGCAAACAACGGTGGGTCCGCTGCGCCGGCTGCGATGAGATGCGGCCCGTCCGCGGCGGAACCCTCAAGAAGCCTCTCTGCTCGACCTGCACCCGCCCCGACCCCGACTTCTGGCGCAGCTGTCCGAACTGCGGGCAGCCCGGCCGCATCCACACCGGTCGGTGCGCCCGCTGCACCCTGGACCAGCGGTTGCGCCAGCTGCTCAGCGACGACAGCGGCGAGATCCGGCCGGAACTGCGAGCCCTCTACCAGGCCCTCGCGGCGACGGAACGACCCGACACCGTGGCGGCCTGGCTCGACAAGAGCGCCGCCCCGGCAATCCTGCGCGGGCTCGATGCCCGCACCGAACTCACCCACCAGGTGCTCGACGAGCTGCCCGCAGGCAAGCCGGTCGAACACCTGCGCAGCGTCCTGGTCGCGATCGGGACACTGCCGCCGCGCGACGAGCAGATGGCCCGGCTCGAGCGCTGGATCACCCGCACCATCGCCGCACGAGCCGACCCCGACGAGCAGCAACTGCTGCACCGCTACGCCGTCTGGCACCTACTCCGACGACTGCGCCGCCGGCTGGCCGACAGCAACGCCACCCACAGCCAGGTCGCCTGCGCCCAACAGCGCGTCCGCGCCGCCATCGGACTGCTCGACTGGCTCAACGCTCACAGCCTCAGCCTGACCACCGCCCGGCAGGGCGACCTCGACCGCTGGCTGAGCAGCGAACGCGCCACGCTCCGCCACGAGGCCGGACACTTCGTCCGCTGGGCCAACAAGCAAAAGCTGACCAGCCTGGAGTTCCCCGCCGTGCGCTGGGGCGGCCCGTCCGGCATCATCGACACCGAGGCCCGCTGGGAACAAGCACGCCGGCTGCTCCACGACAACACCGTCAAACCCGAAGACCGCGTCGCCGGCCTGCTGGTGCTTCTTTACGCCCAATGGCCGGCAACAATCAGCCGACTCACCCTCGACCACGTCGACACCGACAAGGACGAAGTACGGATCCGACTCGGCCGCGAGCCCGTCGTCCTCCCCGAACCACTCGCCACGCTCGTCCTCCAGCTCGTCGCGACCCGCCGCGGCCACGCCGCCATCGGCGACCAAGGAACCTCACCCTGGCTGTTCCCCGGCGGACAACCCGGCCGGCCGATCAGCGCCTACCGCATGGGCGAACGACTCCGCGAACTCGGCCTCCAGCCCGGACAGTCCCGCTCCACCGCACTGTTCCAACTCGCCACCGACCTGCCCGCCGCACTGCTTGCCCGCATGCTCGGCATCCACATCACCGTTGCCGTCGCCTGGCAACGCGCCAGCAGCGGCGACTGGACCAGCTACGCCGCCGAAGTCAGCCGCCGGACCGAACCATGAGAACGGGCATTCAGACAGTTCCAATAACCGACGTCGCCAGAG
>NZ_SNWQ01000069.1 GCF_004361855.1 Kribbella caucasensis | reverse complement strand
GCCTCGGCCTTCAACGCCGCCAGCCGGGCCTCGAGCCGGGTGATCGCATCCACCCGATCCAGCCAGCCGCCATCGGCCAGTTGCGTGGTGTCCTGAGAGACCACCGCGTCATACAACGCCGAACCACCGGCCGGGTCGTCCTCCACGTCGAACCGGCCGAGGACGCCCTGCTCGGCGATGGTGGTGTCGCTGAGGGGGGTGGGGTTGTCGGGGTCGTGGGGTGAGCGGTCGGCCTGGCCCGAGAGCGGGCGCAGGGCTGCGTCCCCGGGGCGGGTGGCCAGGCATTCGCTCATGAATCGATAGTATGTTCGACTACACTGCGAATCAAATCAGCCACGGACAGCGAGATGCAGGTGAGCTGGAGACTCTGAGTAGGGTCGTCCTGGTCGGTGGAGTGCGGTGTCTGCGAGAGAGGCCAGCTTGGTGATTGGGCGTTCTGGGGCGTTGCGGATCGGGATTGCTGGGATTGCGATCGAGTCGAGTACGTTCTCGCCGCATCGGACCACGTTGGACGACTTCCGGGTGACGCGTGGCGACGAGCTGCTGGCGCGGTACGCGTTCCTCGCGCCGGGCGCGCCGTTGACCCAGGGCGTCGAGTGGGTGCCGCTGCTGCATGCGGTGGCGGTGCCTGGTGGGCCGGTGACGGAGGAGACGTACGAGCAGCTGGCGGGGGAGATCTTCGAGTTGCTCGGTACGGCGGGGCCGCTGGACGGGGTGTTCGTCGACTTCCACGGAGCGATGAGTGTGCTCGGGCGTACCGACATCGAGGCGGAGTTCGTCGCGGGCATCCGCGAGGTCGTCGGCCCCGAGGTGTTGTTGTCGGCCTCGATGGATCTCCACGGCAACGTGTCTCGTTCGCTCGCGGACACGCTCGACCTGATCACCTGTTACCGCAAGGCTCCGCACACCGACGCGTGGGAAACCAGGGAGCGCGCGGCCCGCAATCTGGTGACGCGGCTCCGTTCCGGCGGGCGGCGGCCGCACAAGGCGTGGGTGCAGGTGCCGGTGCTTCTGCCGGGGGAGAAGACGAGCACCAGAATCGAACCGGCCAGGGGGATCTACGCACTGGTCGATGAGGTCGAGGCGATGGACGGCGTACTGGACGCGGCGATCTGGGTCGGGTACGCGTGGGCGGACGAGCCGCGCTGCCAGGCCGCGGTCGTGGTGACCGGCGACGACGAGCAGGTTGTCGCCGCACAGGCGAAGCGGCTCGCCGACGCCTACTGGGATGCGCGCGACGAGTTCGAGTTCGTTGCGCCGACCGGCAGCCTGGCCGAGTGCGTCGAGCGGGCGATCGCGAGTTCCGCCCGGCCGTTCTTCATCAGCGATTCCGGTGACAACCCGACGGCGGGCGGCGCCGGCGACACGTCGTACACGCTGGACCTGCTTCTGCGTATGCCGGCAATCACAGAGCTGACCACGATCTACGCCGCCATCGTCGACCCTGAGGTGACGGCGACCGCTGTCGGTGCGGGCGTCGGGGCGACGGTGAGCGTGAAGCTGGGCGGCAAGATCGATTCGGGTCCTTGTGGACCGGTGCCGCTGACCGCGGAAGTGGTCGCGATCGATCCGGCCGGGGCCGCGGTCGTGCTCGGGGTCGGCGGGCTGCGCGTCATCGTGACCGCGCGCCGCAAGCCGTACCACCTGGAGTCGGACTTCACCGAGCTCGGCCTGTCGCCGCGGGACGCCGACCTGGTCGTCGTGAAGATCGGCTACCTCGAACCGGAGCTCTACGCGATGGCGGCGGACTGGCTCCTCGCCCTCACCCCCGGCGGCGTCAACCAGGACCTCCTCCGCCTGGGCCACCATCGCATCGAGCGGCCGATGTTCCCGTTCGACCCGGACCTGGCTGATCCAGACCTCACTCCCGAAGTGCTGTAGGTAATTCGGTGGCGGGTTGTTCAAGCCGCTGGTAGCGTCGCCGGTCTGTCTTTTCGGCTGGTTTCCCTGCATTGCGTCAAGGATCGAATCGAACCGGATGTTTCTCCGGGGCGGGACCCTGTTGATCGCCACAGTCCGTCGTTCGTTCACCTGTCACCGCGAGGTCGAGGCCCTTCCATGGTCGAACTCATCCCTGCCGAAACCCCAGAACTCGAGGCCGAACGGGCCTTCCTGACCGAAGCTCATGCGGCCCTGGCCCGCATGTACCAGGACGTGCTGCACCGGGAGATCCCGGTGATCGGCGGCGAGGACAACGACGAGCGCTTCACCAACGAATCCAACGCGCTGGCCCACAAGCAGCGGACGCAGGCGCTCGTCGACCTGCCCGATGTACCTCTGTTCTTCGGGCGGCTCGACTACGAGGCCGGCACCATCGAGG
Source organism: Kribbella caucasensis (assembly GCF_004361855.1). GTDB lineage: Bacteria > Actinomycetota > Actinomycetes > Propionibacteriales > Kribbellaceae > Kribbella > Kribbella caucasensis. The sequence continues at coordinate 1,879 of NZ_SNWQ01000069.1, read as the reverse complement.
AGCTGGACCGGATCTACATCGGTCGCAGGCACGTTCACGACGGCCTCGGCGCGCCGCTCGTCATCGACTGGCGGGCGCCGGTGTCGGTGCCGTTCTACCGGGCGACCCGCAGCGACCGGCAGCGGGTCCTGTTGCGGCGCCGCTACGGCTTCTCCGATGCGGCCGAGCTGACCGGTTTCGAGGACGAGCCGCTGATCGGGACCGAGGCAGCCGACGTAGCCGACGCCTTCCTGCGGGCCGAGATCGAACGCCCACGCACCGGGCCGATGCGCGACATCGTGGCCACGATCCAGCCGGAACAGGACGATCTGGTCCGGGCGCCGCTGCATCCGAGCATCTGCGTGCAGGGCGCACCCGGGACGGGTAAGACCGCTGTCGGCCTGCACCGCGTGGCGTACCTGCTCTACACCGAACGGGAACGGCTGAGCCGCGGCGGTGTCGTCATCGTGGGCCCGAACCGCTCGTTCCTTTCGTACATCCGCAAGGTCCTGCCCGCGCTCGGTGAGGTCGACGTTCGGCAGATCACGATCGACGAGCTGATCACCCAGCCCGCCGCCGCGTCGGACGAGCCGGAGACCGCACGGGTCAAGGGTGATGCCCGGATGGCGCACGTGTTACGACGTGCGTTGTGGTCGTACGTCGGTACGCCGACCGCCGGAATCCTGTACAGCAAGGGATCCCGGCGTTACCGGGTGCACGACTACGAGGTCGTGGACATCGTGTCCGCCCTGCGCGAGTCGACCAGGTACGCCCCGGGGCGAAACGCTCTTGCGCAGCGGATCGCGCACGCCGTACTGGTTCTGATGGAGCGGCGTGGTGAGTCGCCGGACGACCGTGTGCAGAACGCCGTCGCCCGCTCGAAGCCCGTGAAGGAACTGGTCGACGCGGTGTGGCCCCGCGTCGTACCGGAACAGGTCCTGCACCGGCTGTTCTCCGATGCGGACTTCCTGGCGCAGTCGGCCGATGACCTCACCCCGGACGAACGCGCGGCGGTGCTGTGGCGCAAGCCTTCCCGCTCGTGGAAGTCGGCGACGTGGTCGGCCGCCGACGCCGTGTTGCTCGACGAGCTGGACGACCTGATCGAACGCCGGGCCGGCTCGCTCGGCCATCTCGTCCTGGACGAGGCCCAGGACCTCTCGGCCATGCAACTGCGCGCGCTGGGCCGGCGTTGTCGCACCGGGTCGGCAACTGTCCTCGGCGACGTCGCGCAGGCAACGACCCCGTGGGCGGCCGGCTCATGGGATCGGGTGCTTGATCACCTCGAGAAGACGGACGCCGTGGTGGCCGAGCTCGATCGGGGGTTCCGCGTGCCGGCCCAGATCATCGACTTCGCGGCGAAGCTGCTGCCCGAGATCGCACCCACGCTCGGTGTGCCGAGTGGCGTACGGACGGTCGCGGAGGCGCTGACCGTCGTACAGACCGATGAGCTCTCCTTTCTGGACACGCTCGTCGCTGCCTGCCGGGCCGCTCTGACCGGCGAAGGTTCGGTCGCGCTGATCGCGGCCGACGAGCAGGTCTCAGGTCTGCGGGACGCGCTAGCCGCCGCCGGTCTCCAGCCGGCACTCCTGGGGGAGACCGAGGAGGAGATGGACACGGCGAGACTGGTCTGCGTCCCGGCGACCCTCGCGAAGGGGCTGGAGTTCGACGCGGTCGTGGTAGCCGAGCCGGCCCGGATCGTCTCGGCCGAACCACGTGGGCTCCACCGCCTGTACGTCGTACTGACCCGGGCCGTCACCCGCCTCCATATCGTCCACGCGACGCCCCTCCCGGCGGCCTTGAACCAGCGCTAGGAGGCCGCTGAATAATCCGCGTGTCGTCGCGGTGTCTGCTGTGCGTGCTGAGAGGGTTTTGGCATGCAGGGTGTGGAGCGGGTCGATCG
>NZ_SNWQ01000068.1 GCF_004361855.1 Kribbella caucasensis | reverse complement strand
AACCAACGCCGCCGAGTACGGTACTTCTGCACCCGGCAATCACGCCGGAGCACAGCCAGACCAGAATCGCTGCCCGGTCAAGTTTGAAGAGCCGGTAAAGGCAAGAAGTAGCGCAAGTCCACCGGCTAGTCCCATCAGCAGGTTCAGAGGTGTCTCTTCCGGATCCCTGACCAAGGCAAAAAGGTCGATGAGGACGACGAGAGCCACAGCACCCTGTACCACCAGGAGTGAACCGCGAGTCCAGTGGTCGTAGGCGAGCGTCACACTCAGCACGTAATCGATGTCCGCGGGCGGCCCAGACCTCTTCGGCGCCATCGCGAATGCGATCTGTCCCATGATGTAGGTCGTGGCAACCAGTGCCGTCTGAACGACGATGGTGCCGACGAGCAGCGGACCCCGTCTGGTTTGGAGAATCGCCCCCGCTCCCCTGACCACCCGTGTACCGCGGCGAACTGCGGTACGAGCGGCCGCGATCCAAGACAGCGCCCAGAGAACCAGCGCGGCGACTCCTACGACTAACGATGGGAGCCCGACGATGTTCAGAAGGAACCACATGAGCGCGTCATCGGGTTGCGGAAGATCGGGAATCTCGCCGTATCTGAGCATCTTCACCAGTGCTCCCCCCTGGACGCTCCTACCTCCTCCATCGCCGGACGCCGCGGCGCGTTACTTGACTGACACGTTCCCCTCGCAACGGTTGGCCTCACCGGCGAAGACCCAACACCCGGCTGGCACCCAAAATCCAACCAACCACACCCGACCAACCGACCGCCACACCCACAACCGCGGCGCGTAGAACGACGGAAACTCGCAGACCACCAAACGCACGCACACGACCAGGCAGCAATCCCACTCAGCAATCTTCCACTGGCAGGGCCGGATCTCTCGGACTCGACGGGTCCGGCATGGCGCTAGTGTTCACCCCGAGCAATGCGTGCTGGCTGAACTGGCTCGCCGGCTGCGCCCGCTGGCACAACAAACACGCCAAACCCCAAACGACGCTTCGCCATCGACTCCAAAATCCGCCGGCCCGACTACCCACCTAACGTTCCTTGACGAAGCACTAGGTCGCTTCTACCGACTCGATCTGCTGCCGCAACTTGATAATAGTGTCGGAGGGATAGAACCCCTTCCTCAGAACGACACCCGGATAGATGCGCGAACGGGGTCCAACGAGAGTTCCAGGACTAAGCACAGCGTTACAACCAATTTGTATACCGTCGCCCAATATTGCGCCGAACTTGCGAAGGCCGGTATCTATGCGCTCACCACCAAAATCCAGAATTATATTCTCATGGGGCGCGGAGATCTTGACGTTACTCAACTTCGTACCGGCGCCTAGATTAACATCCCGGCCTAGAATACTGTCACCAACGTATGCGAAATGAGCCGCCTTCGCCGAAGCAAGTAGCAACGAATTCTTCGCCTCACTTGCGTGGCCCAGCAAACTTCCTTCCAGTAGTACACAAGGCGTGCGGGCGTATGCGCCGTGCCGAATAGTGGCACCAGGACCGACGTAGGTTGGTCCGGTCAGGCAAGCGCCTGCTTCGATCGATGCCCCCTCGCCAATGTAAATTGGCCCGTCGGGCAAGTAAGCGTCAGGAGATACAAACCCCTTGATAATGCGTTTGCCGGCCAGCATCTCATCCACAATTTGCGTCAACCTAGGGATGACGTCCCATATCGAGGAGGCGAGTTCAAATATATATCTTAGTTCACCCTCTGCCGAATCGAAATAGTGCTCCGGCTTGAGCATATCGCTTCCCCCTCTTGACATCATTGACTATTTGCCCAAGTCAGAAGGGCGTTTCGAGTCGCCTCATTGACCGCCGCAGCGAAATCGCCGTGGGAAATTCCGTTCGCAATATAATATATCAGGCCAGCATTGAAAGCACTCTTGCGCCCCGGGAGTGCTCCGGGTTGCACATCTGAGAGGTCTACGGTTACGGAAGTGATCTTTGCGTCGATCACAGTGTCCGCCTGTAGCGAGACGCCGTCGAACTCGCGGCGCACGACCGTCGCCTTTGGCAGGATACCTCCGGCCACCGCGCGCTCAAGACATTCTTCGCGTGTACAGCCTTCGGGTATGTCCACGCTCAGAGCCGCCGCGAACTGCCGCAGTTCGGATAGCGTGCAGATATAAATGTCAACCAGTCCTGTACTGAATGCGTCGCGTAGCGCTCGCGCAGCCTTGACATTGTCACTGGGCTGAGACCTTCCGTGATCGACGCAAGTGACAACCAGAGGCGAGATGGACCTGATTGCCCGATTGAGATTCTCACACAGATTCGTACGAAAATATCCCGAGACATAAAGAAGGCCACCGTTTCCGGTCTTGCGCTGAATCTTACGTAGGATCGGATCCCAGGAGAAATCCGCCAGCGCACCCTTGTGAGTGAATGTTGTGTAGAACGACGACTCCTTCTGCATCAGAATTACGGAAAGTCCACTCTGCTGCCCCTTCGCCATGATAACCGTCTTTTCGCGGAGCCACGGTTCGCGTTTAAGTTGACTCTGTAGCTCCTTGCTCAGGCCGTCTCCTTCACCAATCTGAGTGAACAGGTAACTGCGTTGTCCGAACTTCTTCCATAGGTGTCGGCCGACGTAAACTGCCGATCCACCACAGTCCGGCGTCACTCGATCCAGGTCGCTGTACTCCTGTTCCTCGAGGGAGTTCACGGTCACTGGCGAAAGGGTCAGGTCTAGATAGGTGCTTCCGACGAGAAAGATCTTTGGATTTGACAGTGCGCGCAACTGGGCGACTCGGCTGGCAGCACCGTTCTTTGTCCGGGTACTCGTCGCCAGATGCCAATCCGGATTGACTAAGGAGACGCTATCCTTGAGAAATGGGTGAAATCTCTTCGGTGCCTTCTGTGCAATCCGTTTGAGAGTGATGGTAACTGGATCTTTGAAACGCCTGAGAGTCCACAACGCAGCTGCCACCACGGCCGCGACGATCACGCCCAGGACGACTGTACCTACGGGGTCGCTCGGATCAAAAAATGAAATGAGAAGCGTGATCTGTTCCTTAAGTCGTCTAACCGGATAGATCGCGGCCGCTAGATCCATGACGGCCTGCCAGCGCCTACCCAGAGCTTGGTCCTTGTCTCAACTGGTTCGCTGCCCGCTGGAATCGATGCTAGGCGCGGGGAGAGGCCCCGTGCCTGAAGATCGGCGTCCTCTGACGGTGGCTTGTTCATGTTGTCCCCCAGTGCAGATATTGCTCCACCCCTTGTGCATCAGCATGAGCCATCGCGTCTCCGGACGCTATGGGTAAGAAGGTGCAGGGCGGCGCCACCGAAGCCTGGCCCCAATCCACTTAGAGATCGGGCGCCACCAAGTTGGGTGGCAACACGGGGATCTGGCCGCGGGTCGCCAGGGTCAACGGGGCACTGACCGAGTAAGAATGGCCGGCAACGACCGTCGGCCAGAGGAGGACGCTCGACATGGCCCAAACAGCCAGCGAGCAGGAGGCCGCAGTCCTCGAACTGGTCAAACGCTGCCTTGGGAATGTCGATGTCGAACTCTGGGACAACGGCACATGCGATCGTCAAGGCGTTGAAGAGGCCGCATCACCTACAAGAACGGCGATCGCGTCGCCCTTGAGGTTGTCGACTCCACCGACTCCGCAAGCAGAACGCTGGATCCCTCATCGATGCCAGCAGTGGCTACTTGACGTTTCGGCCCCGATCCTGGCTGGATCGCGGTACAGCCTGTCCCAACCAACTTCAAGGCGGCCCGGGATCGGCTGGTCACTGCCGCAAGACGGCTCGCCCAGAGTGGACACGCTGACGCTCTAGAGGTTCAGCACCACGCCAACAATACGGAATCAGTGGAGTGGGCCCTTCACCGTGACATCGCTCTGCGAGCGGTTCAGGGCGGCCTGCCGAATCAACTTGCGGTCGTCCGGACCGGTGTGGGTGGCTGGGTCGACTCTGGGCCCTTCGCAGACGATGTCGCCGCCACACTGTCGACCGATGTCATGGTGAGGTAGCTTGAGAAGCTCGTGCGAACAACGCCCTCCGCGCGACGCCTCTTCGTTCTATTGAACCTGTCGGCCTGAATCCGCGAAGCCTTCCCGCTGATCGAGGGGAAGGCTCCGAGCAGCCTCTGCATACAATTGGCTACGGCGCAACGCACCCATGGTTGTGCCCATTCTTCGGCCACACAGCTCCACCTATGGCATGTGGATAAGACTCGCTGGCAGACGTTCCACCGGCAGGACTTCGGCGACACCGCATAGGTTGGACAGATTCTGAGCTGCGCGAGCGAGTCCGCCTTGCCCAGCTTGTTTGCATTGCCGACCGTTGGGCATGCCCGCGCACGGCCGGCCGCAACATCTGTCGTTTGATCCCCAGTGAAGACGCAGCTCGTCGGCGGAATTTCGAGTGCACGACATGCTCTCTGAAGGAGCCGGACTGGGCTGTGGGACTACCTCCACACCAACCCAGCTAAGCACGCCGTGCCGCCACGGGAGCGCGGCGGGCGTGCCGCACAGCGCAAGCGCACGATCTTGACACCAGAACAGCTCGGCGCCTTTCTCGAATGGCTTTCAGGATCGCTACAACCTGAGTTGGGTCAGTTGAGCAGATTTTCAGGTGCTGGAACGCGCTGACCTGCGGATATGTGGTTGGTTAGTGCGTCCTCAAGGCACTAATCCG
>NZ_SNWQ01000067.1 GCF_004361855.1 Kribbella caucasensis | reverse complement strand
ATTCCCCGCCAAGAAGCCCATCGACCGCCACCTGACCCAACCCCCGCCGGACACGATCAACATCGTGCGCCAGAGCTAAAGTTACCGGTATTGGGCCCCTGGGTGATCGCGCATCACAGTTCACTGGAGCACCGGTTGCCGCTTCATGCCGACTTTGTCGCTCCGCGTTGCGCCTCTCGCCAAGCGCCTTGTCCGCGCGCAGTATGAGGTAGCGAGGGGGGTTGCTATGAAGTCGTTCGGCGGGCGGCCAGCGGATTGGGTTGGGGTCGGGTTAGGGGTGGTGCTCGGAGGTGTACTGGTCATCGGCTTCATGTTGATGACTGGTGGAATGAATCCAGGCCTTGCGGGCCTGATCGTCGTTCTGAGCGCGATCTTCGCGTGGCGGCCGCTCGTGCGCCCAGACAACGAGGGCATGAAACGCGGCCTCGCACTCGGGACAGCGGCGGGCTTGATGGTTCTGAGCGTCCTGGCGGCAGTGTTGACGGTCACGAGCTAGATGAGCCACCGAGCGTTCGATGTCTCGGCAGGTCTTCTGGACGCGTGTCCGGGCGTAACGTTGGAAGTAGGCGTTATCGGAACCTGCGCTACTCCACCTTGACTCTGGCAACGGCCCTTGTCTCAGGACCCCAACCGGGGAGAGGCCTTGATCCGGGTGGTGTGACATGGGGAGGTGCTCAGCCGCTCTGATCGGCGGCGCCCTCAGGGGACAATCGCTGGAGCTGTCGGCCCACCCGCCTGAGCTGGTACAGCTGAGCGCCGTTCACCAGCGCCGCGGCCAAGAGCAGCGCCGCGAGCATGAACTCGCCGGCGGTCAGGTTCATGACAGCGCCGAGCATGAGCAGGGCTGTCACGATCACGGAGACAATTCGGAACTGGCGCAGTTCCTCGATCCTGCGCTGCGCGATGCGCACTGCAGTCACACGGATCTGAGGGTTGGCTGGGATCTGTCCGCTGACCGCGGCTCGGTACGCTTCTAACTGCTGCGCCGGTGGTAGGTCACCAGCCGCGGCTCGCAAATCCCGTTGCTGCCTACCGCTGGCATACGCCAGCGTGCCGCCGAACAACAAACCAGCTATGACGCCGGCGATCGCCGCTGCCTGCCACGAGACCGGCGTCGGAGCGGTGAATCGAGTCACTGCAGCGAAACCGCCGCCGAAGATCAGCCCGCTGGCCAAACCGACCATCCACGGAGGAGTGGTCACCAGGTAAGTGCGCATGTCGGGCATGGTTCCACGACGCATCGCAAAGCTCCACAACACCTGTGCACCCGGTCCCAGTGATGACCGCCCCAACTATCGCGACCATGGCCTCTGCATCTCGGCGCGGCGACACGCCGGGCCTCTGCACGGTGGAGGAGGCTGCACTGTCTGGTTCACGACTCGATATCGACGATTTGCAGCTCCTCCGGGCGAAGGTCGGGACATAACGCTGAGGTAGCGGAGTCCGTGGCGCCACTGGCATCGGCCGCGACCTCGATCACCGTGCGCGGCTGGACCTTGGTCAGCGGCTTGATCGAGTCCTTGCCTCCCCACCGATAGGACGTGATCTCGTCCGGCCATGGATGGCCTCGCCGCGCCGGGCGCAGTACGGCGCCGAGCTCGGCCGACTGCCGGGCGTTGAGCGGAACGCTACGTCCGACCATGACCAGGTCGCTGCCGCGGTAGCGGCCGGCGATCACGACCTCGGGCCGGTCGATCGGACCGAAGACCCCGCCGACGATCACTTCGTGCGTGGCGCGATGCTTCACCTTCCATTGGGGTAGAGAAAGCGTCGTGCACTGTCGCACTCGGGGCCGATTCGTGGGTGTGCGCGACATGCTGATCGCGAGTGGCCAGTTGGTTGTCAGGCGCGATTTAGGTTGGACGCTTCGTCGCTGACGGCCGTCGTCGGGGGCCTTGTGGAGGGACCTGGCGATGCAGGCGTTTGTGGTTCGGCTTCCGTCCCGGGCAGCGGTATTGGACGGTGTTGGATGAAGATCTACGGGTGCATGGGGCGGCGGATGCGTTCTTGCAGCAGATGCGGTTCGGGCGGGGTTGTGCCGAGAGCACAACCAGGGCGTATGCCACATCGACGGCGCTGTATCTGCTGTGGTGTCGCCAGGTTCACCGTGATTGGCGTGATGCGGTCGACCGGTTGGGCGCCTTCATGCTGTGGCTGCGCCACGCCCCCGGTCCGGGCACGACCGTGGGGTCTGAAGTCGCGCGGGTCGATGTGGTGGTCCGTCAGCCGCGCCGTATCAACGCTGTCTTGGTCGCGGTGCGGGAGTTCATCAAGCACGCGGTGGTGAGCGGTGATGTGCCGGCGCGGGCGCTGTCGGCCCTTTACGAGGTTGGGGATGACCGGTGGGCGCCGGCCGATCTGGGCGGCGAGCGCACCGGCCTGCGGTTCATTGCGCGACCGCGGCACCGGTTGTCGGCGCCGGATCGGCCAGTGCAGCGATCTAGCGACGCCGCTGCCGTGTCGTTGCTGAAAGTCTGCCGGTCCGCCCGGGATCGGTTCATCGTGGTGTTGCTCGGCCGCGCGGGGCTACGGCGCGGTGAGACGGTGGCTCTTCGGCGGGCGGACATGCACGTAGGTCTGGAGTCGACGTCGGTGGGTTGCGACGTGGTCGGAGAACACCTGCATGTGGTCCGGCGCGAGGAGGCATCGAACGGTGCGGTCGCGAAGTCGCGGAGGCCGCGGGCAGTTCCGCTGGACTTCTTGGTCGTGCAGGCTTACGACACGTACTGCTGGGAACGGGACCGCTGCCGGGAAGCGTTCGAGTGCGACTTCGTGCTGGTGAATTTGTTCCGGGTGCCGCTCGGGCAGCCGATGCGGCCCGGCGCGATCAATGAGCTGCTCGCGGCCCTGTCGCGGCGAGCTGGCCTTGAACGCCCAGTACATCCACACATGCTGCGGCACGCCTTTGCGAGCAACGTGCTGGAGGCCGGCGGGACGCTGGACGAGGCCCAAGAACTCCTCGGCCACGCCAGTCCGCTATCGACGCAGATCTACCTGCACCCGTCCCCGGCTCGCTTACGCGCAGCGGTCGACAACATCGCCCGCGACCAGGTCGAGCGCTCATGACTACTCTCCCGCACGCCAAGGGGGTCACCGCAGCGTCTGCGGGGCTGCCGGCGCAGACGCGGCTGGCGAGACTAGAGGCGTTGCTGGACCCGGTGTTCTTGTTTGAGGCTGGCTGGGACGCCGCCCGTCGCCTGCTTCAGCCGCCGCAGGGTGATCGGCTGCTGGGTTGGCCTTGCTGCTCGGTGCCAGGCTGCACGGTTGAGACCCCCGGACTGTTGTGCACCGGCTGCATCGTTCGCCAGCGCAACAGCGGCATGACAGTGGAGGATTTCCTCGCGGCCGCCCCGAGCAAACAACGCGCGGATGCCTGGCTGGTCGATGAACGGCTTTGCCTGGTCGACGGTTGCCAGCGGCCGATCCACGTGCGAACCACCGGCCTTTGCAACAGCCATTCACACCAGTGCCGAGGGCTTTTCGACCGGGCGCACCCTGACGTTGTGCCGGCCTTCCTGGCCCGCCCTGACGTCCGGCCTCACCCAACTTGGGGACCCTGCCTGGTTCCAGCGTGCCTTCGGGTTGCCTACGCCAGCGCCGGGCTGTGTGTTCGCCATGGCCAACGCTGGGGCGAGGCCCTCCGGGCCGGAGCCGACATCGACCTCGGCCTGTGGTGCCGACGACAGGACGGCATCACGGTGTCCGGAGTCGCGAACTTGCGCGGGCTTGCGCACCTGGTCGTCATCGAGCTACTCGCCGGTTTGCAGCTGCGCACCGGCCGCGGCGCGAAAACCCGTCCAAGCCAACTGAATCGGCTGGCCCGGATCGCGCGCCACCAGGAGGTGGAACGTCTAAGCGATATTGACGTCAGCCAGTGCGGCTCCGACCTAGCCACGATCTTGTCGGGCTTCGTGCGGGACGCCAGTCGCGCCACCACCACCGCAGTGGAAGAGCAACGCAAAGATCTGTGGGATCTGGCCATCTTGGGAGGCGCCGGTCGACTGGACTTCACCGTGCTGGAGCAGCCCTGGCTGCGAGAGATCGGGAAACACTGGGCCAGCGAGGACCTTCCGCGGCGTCGGGGCGACAAGGCCGGGATGGTGGTCAGGACCCATCTGGGGTCCTTGGCCGCCCTGTCGACCAGTCTGCGGTTGAACCGCCCCGATCGCGGAATGGACCGCACCTCGCTGGGCCGCAGCGACATCGTCGCGTTCCTAGCCCGCCTCGCGCATCTGGAAAAGACCGGGGCGTTGACCCCCAAACGGCGGGTTCAGATGGTGCGCCACGTCCGGACGGTCCTGCGCGATTGCCGGGACCTGGGCATGACGAGACCCGGTGGTTGCGTCGCCGGCCTGCCCGGGGAATTCAGCTTGCGCAGCAACGACGTCCCGCAGGAGTCCCCGATCGCCGGGCCGGGTCGCTCGCTGCCGAACGAGGTCATGAAGGCGCTGAGCGAGGCGCTGCCGGTGTTGGAAGGACTCAGCGGCCGCGCGGCGCGGGTGGCCGTCGAGGTTCTGATGGACACCGGCCGGCGACCCGACGAGGTATGTCAGCTGCCATGGGATTGCCTGGACCGCGACTCCGACGGCAAATACGTGCTGATCTACACCGATTACAAGGAGAACCGGCTGAAGCGCCGGGTGCCAATCGCTGACGCCACTGCCGCCCTCATCCGCGGCCAGCAGGCTCTCGTCCAGGCAATGTTCACGCATACCAGCACCGCCGAGCTGGTGCTGTTCCCGGCGGCCACAACAAACCCGAACGGGACATCGTCGCTGCGTGCGGTGGTGCTGACCGGCCTTCACCGGGAGTGGGTCAACCGGCTGGACGAGTTCACGCTGTCCGACGGCGGAGTCTTTCCCGCCACAGCGGTCGTGGCCTACGCCTACCGCCACACCTACGCCCAGCGCCATGCCGATGCCGGCACACCGATTGACGTCCTGCGCGAGCTGATGGGACACCGCAGTGTCCACTCCACTGAGGCCTACTACAACCCCCGGGAATTGCAGCAGATGGGCGAGATTCAGCGGATCGCCTGCTGAGCTTGGCTCGGCAATAGGTTCGTCCGGCCGTCCCGACACGCCGTCTGACC
>NZ_SNWQ01000066.1 GCF_004361855.1 Kribbella caucasensis | reverse complement strand
TTCAACGGAGAGTTTGATCCTGGCTCAGGACGAACGCTGGCGGCGTGCTTAACACATGCAAGTCGAGCGGTAAGGCCCTTCGGGGTACACGAGCGGCGAACGGGTGAGTAACACGTGAGCAACCTACCCTCAACTTTGGGATAAGCCTAGGAAACTGGGTCTAATACCGGATATCACTGCCTGCTTCATGGTGGGTGGTTGAAAGCTTTTGCGGTTGGGGATGGGCTCGCGGCCTATCAGCTTGTTGGTGGGGTAATGGCCTACCAAGGCGTCGACGGGTAGCCGGCCTGAGAGGGCGACCGGCCACACTGGGACTGAGACACGGCCCAGACTCCTACGGGAGGCAGCAGTGGGGAATATTGCGCAATGGGCGAAAGCCTGACGCAGCAACGCCGCGTGAGGGATGACGGCCTTCGGGTTGTAAACCTCTTTCAGCAGGGACGAAGCGAGAGTGACGGTACCTGCAGAAGAAGGACCGGCCAACTACGTGCCAGCAGCCGCGGTAATACGTAGGGTCCGAGCGTTGTCCGGAATTATTGGGCGTAAAGGGCTCGTAGGCGGTTTGTTGCGTCGGGAGTGAAAACTCGGAGCTTAACTCCGAGCTTGCTTCCGATACGGGCAGACTAGAGGTAGGCAGGGGAGAGCGGAACTCCTGGTGTAGCGGTGGAATGCGCAGATATCAGGAAGAACACCGGTGGCGAAGGCGGCTCTCTGGGCCTATTCTGACGCTGAGGAGCGAAAGCGTGGGTAGCGAACAGGATTAGATACCCTGGTAGTCCACGCCGTAAACGTTGGGCGCTAGGTGTGGGGGACATTCCACGTTCTCCGTGCCGCAGCTAACGCATTAAGCGCCCCGCCTGGGGAGTACGGCCGCAAGGCTAAAACTCAAAGGAATTGACGGGGGCCCGCACAAGCGGCGGAGCATGCGGATTAATTCGATGCAACGCGAAGAACCTTACCTGGGTTTGACATATAGGGAAATCCTCCAGAGATGGGGGGTCCGTAAGGGTCCTATACAGGTGGTGCATGGCTGTCGTCAGCTCGTGTCGTGAGATGTTGGGTTAAGTCCCGCAACGAGCGCAACCCTCGTCCTATGTTGCCAGCACGTTATGGTGGGGACTCATAGGAGACTGCCGGGGTCAACTCGGAGGAAGGTGGGGATGACGTCAAGTCATCATGCCCCTTATGTCCAGGGCTTCACGCATGCTACAATGGCCGGTACAAAGGGCTGCGAAACCGCAAGGTGGAGCGAATCCCAAAAAGCCGGTCTCAGTTCGGATTGGGGTCTGCAACTCGACCCCATGAAGTCGGAGTCGCTAGTAATCGCAGATCAGCAACGCTGCGGTGAATACGTTCCCGGGCCTTGTACACACCGCCCGTCACGTCATGAAAGTCGGCAACACCCGAAGCCGGTGGCCTAACCCTTGTGGAGGGAGCCGTCGAAGGTGGGGCTGGCGATTAGGACGAAGTCGTAACAAGGTAGCCGTACCGGAAGGTGCGGCTGGATCACCTCCTTTCTAAGGAGCACTGGCAGCTGCAGCCCGTCAGGGTGTGGTTGTCTACTCGTCGTTTCCGGGACGTTCGTTCCTGGGCGACGGTGCTTCGGACTGTGGAACATTGACCATTAGGCCTGGATCGCTTGCCGGTCCTGCTAGTACTGCTGGCACTCCTTCGGGGGTGCTGGCGTGGAACGTGGGAGTTGGTGGGGGTGATGGGCCGAGGCGCGCTGTTGGGTCCTGAGGAATCGGGTCGGCTCATGGGAGCTGGACTGTTTTCTCTAGGGTCACTGGCCGACCGGGTTCGCCTGGTTGGTGTGTGGCTGGGGCCAGGACGCATCAGACTGTTGAGCTTGCCCTTTTGGGGTTTGTTTCTTCAAGTGGTGGTTTGTTTTGGTGTCTGCCCGTATTTTGAGAACTGTATAGTGGACGCGAGCATCTTGTAGCAAGATTGTCGAGTGTTTTTTGTTGTGTGACAAGCTACTAAGGGCAATCGGTGGATGTCTTGGCACCAAGAGCCGATGAAGGACGTTGGAGCCTGCGATAAGCCCCGGGGAGTTGGCAACCAAGCTGTGATCCGGGGGTGTCCGAATGGGGAAACCCAGCTGGCATTCTAAAGCCAGTTACCAGTGCCTGAACACATAGGGTTCTGGAGGGAACGCGGGGAAGTGAAACATCTCAGTACCCGCAGGAAGAGAAAACAATAGTGATTCCGTGAGTAGTGGCGAGCGAAAGCGGATGAGGCTAAACCATGTGCGTGTGATAGCCGGCGTGCGTTGCGTATATGGGGTTGTGGGAGCATTCAGATCCTAATGCCGTGGGGTCAGGGAGTTATAAATCGTTGTTGAAGTCGAATCTTCTGGAATGTTGAGCCGTAGTGGGTTATGGCCCCGTAGGCGTAAGACAGCGACTTCCGAGTGTTTTCCCAAGTAGCACGGGACCCTTGAAATCCCGTGTGAATCTGGCGGGACCACCCGCTAAGCCTAAATACTTCTTGGTGACCGATAGCGGACTAGTACCGTGAGGGAAAGATGAAAAGTACCCCGGGAGGGGAGTGAAATAGTACCTGAAACCGGTTGCCTACAATCCGTCGGAGCATCTCCTTGTGGGGTGTGACGGCGTGCCTTTTGAAGAATGAGCCTGCGAGTTAGTGGTGTGTGGCGAGGTTAACCCGTGTGGGGTAGCCGTAGCGAAAGCGAGTCTGAATAGGGCGATATAGTCGCATGCTCTAGACCCGAAGCGGAGTGATCTATCCATGGGCAGGTTGAAGCGTGGGTAAGACCGCGTGGAGGACCGAACCCACCAGGGTTGAAAACCTGGGGGATGACCTGTGGATAGGGGTGAAAGGCCAATCAAACTCCGTGATAGCTGGTTCTCCCCGAAATGCATATAGGTGCAGCGTCGCGTGTTTCTTACCGGAGGTAGAGCACTGGATGGTCTAGGGGGCTTACCGGCTTACCGAAATCAGCCAAACTCCGAATGCCGGTAAGTGAGAGCGCGGCAGTGAGACTGCGGGGGATAAGCTCCGTAGTCGAGAGGGAAACAGCCCAGATCACCAGCTAAGGCCCCTAAGCGATTGCTAAGTGGAAAAGGATGTGGAGTTGCCCAGACAACCAGGAGGTTGGCTTAGAAGCAGCCACCCTTGAAAGAGTGCGTAATAGCTCACTGGTCAAGTGATTCCGCGCCGACAATGTAGCGGGGCTCAAGCAATCCGCCGAAGCTGTGGCATTCACATTTGTACTCGGCCGTACTCTTCGGAGTGCGGTCCAGGTGTGTGGATGGGTAGGGGAGCGTCGTGCAGCGTGTGAAGCAGCCTAGTGATGGAGTTGTGGATGCTGCACGAGTGAGAATGCAGGCATGAGTAGCGAATGACGGGTGAGAAACCCGTCCGCCGGATGATCAAGGGTTCCAGGGTCAAGCTAATCTGCCCTGGGTAAGTCGGGACCTAAGGCGAGGCCGACAGGCGTAGTCGATGGACAACGGGTTGATATTCCCGTACCGGCATTAACACGACCCGACCGAATCCGATGATGCTAAGAGACAGAAGCTGCAATGCCTTCGGGCGGCGTGGTGGATGTTTCGACCCTAGTTGGTATTAGGTGCACTGAGGAGTGACGCAGGAGGGTAGTCCAACCGCGGCGATGGTAGGCGTAAGCTGATCCGCGGGCAAGGTGGTAGGGCGAGGCATAGGCAAATCCGTGTCTCATTGTGCCTGAGAGCCGAGGCGGACCCGTTCAGGGGAAGTGGATGATCCCATGCTGCCGAGAAAAACTTCGTAGTGAGTGTTAGAGCCGCCCGTACCCCAAACCGACACAGGTGATCAGGTAGAGAATACCAAGGCGATCGAGTGAACCATGGTTAAGGAACTCGGCAAAATGCCCCCGTAACTTCGGGAGAAGGGGGGCCGGATCCGTTACATCCTTCTCGGATGGAAGCGGTGATGGCCGCAGAGACCAGGCCCAAGCGACTGTTTACTAAAAACACAGGTCCGTGCGAAGAAGTAATTCGATGTATACGGACTGACGCCTGCCCGGTGCTGGAACGTTAAGGGGACAGGTTAGCTGGTTTAGGCCGGCGAAGCTTTGAACTTAAGCGCCAGTAAACGGCGGTGGTAACTATAACCATCCTAAGGTAGCGAAATTCCTTGTCGGGTAAGTTCCGACCTGCACGAATGGCGTAACGACTTGGGCGCTGTCTCAACCGTGGACTCGGCGAAATTGCATTACGAGTAAAGATGCTCGTTACGCGCAGCAGGACGGAAAGACCCCGGGACCTTTACTACAACTTGGTATTGGTGGTCGGTATAACTTGTGTAGGATAGGTGGGAGACTGTGAAGCTCGGACGCCAGTTCGGGTGGAGTCATCGTTGAAATACCACTCTGGTTGTTCTGGCTGTCTAACTTTGGTCCGTTATCCGGATCAGGGACAGTGCCTGGTGGGTAGTTTGACTGGGGCGGTCGCCTCCTAAAAGGTAACGGAGGCGCTCAAAGGTTCCCTCAGCCTGGTTGGCAATCAGGTGTCGAGTGTAAGTGCACAAGGGAGCTTGACTGTGAGACAGACATGTCGAGCAGGGACGAAAGTCGGAACTAGTGATCCGGCGGTGGCATGTGGGAGCACCGTCGCTCAACGGATAAAAGGTACCCCGGGGATAACAGGCTGATCTTCCCCAAGAGTCCATATCGACGGGATGGTTTGGCACCTCGATGTCGGCTCGTCGCATCCTGGGGCTGGAGTAGGTCCCAAGGGTTGGGCTGTTCGCCCATTAAAGCGGCACGCGAGCTGGGTTTAGAACGTCGTGAGACAGTTCGGTCCCTATCCGCTGCGCGCGCAGGAGACTTGAGAAGGGCTGCCCCTAGTACGAGAGGACCGGGGTGGACGAACCTCTGGTGTGCCAGTTGTTCCGCCAGGAGCACGGCTGGTTGGCTACGTTCGGGAGTGATAACCGCTGAAAGCATCTAAGCGGGAAGCACGCTTCAAGATGAGGTCTCCCACCGACTTGATCGGGTAAGGCCCCCAGTAGACCACTGGGTTGATAGGCCAGAGGTGGAAGCACGGCAACGTGTGCAGCTGACTGGTACTAATAGGCCGAGGGCTTGTCTCAACTCATCAACATCAAACACA
>NZ_SNWQ01000065.1 GCF_004361855.1 Kribbella caucasensis | reverse complement strand
AAGGTCTTCCAAAGGATCACGCGATGACCGCCTCTATGCGCCGACGCCACGCCCGTCACCGGGCCTGCCGTACACCACTCTGCTGGACGCAACTGATGCGCATCCGTGCGGGACGATCGTACGGACGGGGCATGGTTGGTTGTTCGCGGCTGGTGGCGATGGACCCTGTGTGGTGCGGTTGCGGGCGCATGCCGACCGACCGGGTGATTTCGGCGGCGACGATTGGGCTGATCTGGTCGAGGTTCCGTACCGGAGCTCCACGGGTGCCGTCGAGCTGGCGTCACTCACGACCGGTTCTGGCGACGAGGACCTCCGGCTGGGGGAGCGAGGTCTGTATCGGTTGAGGGTTGCTCATCGCCCTCTGCCGCAGACCATCGGGGCGGTTGCGGTGGAGGAGGAGGATGACGAGGACGAAGCACGCGAACCCACCGACCTGTGGCAGTTGGATTTCTGGCCCGTCACCGGGACCGTCGATCCGCCCCGCTGGGTTCGGCGAATGAGGCCAGCAGTCCGGTTTGTCGATCCGGGCTGGTTTTGGGTGCTCGGGTACCAGGCGATCGAGATCGCCAACGTCGTACGGTGGACCAGTCCTGGCGACGGTATGACGGTCGACGACCTGCGAAGGTGGGGGATCGACCACTATCGGGGCGAGGCGTGGCTCGACCAGCCACAGCGGATGACGATTCCAATGCGCAACTATCCCAGCTTGGCGGAGATTGCCGCTCAGGTCGGCCTTCGCGAACCAAGGTCGAGACGCGAGTTGCTGCCACTGTTCGTCGCACTCGGTGTCCTGACCTTCGACGGCTCCCGATACGTCGGCGTCGAACGTCCGCCGATGGTGCAGGATGTGCTCGAGCTCCCCGCCGCGGGGGTGGCCAACCTTGAGGCGTACCAAGTGACAGGGCAGTTCACTGGTTATGCCGCGGACCTGGTGTCGGTGGCGTTGTGGGATGGCGCCGAGCAGAGCATCGAGTCCCTCGCCGCTCGTACTATCGGCTCCGAGGACGACGTACGTGGAGCACTCCAGTTCGCCGAGGGCCGCGGCCTGCTGCGAATCGACCATCAACCGGAGGATCAGTTCGTCATGGTGCCCCTCAAACGCAAGCCAAGGCCCGCTGTCTATGTCCATGGATGAACTGGTTGTCGCTGCTCGTGATCGGGTGAGGCTTCACGTTGGCGGGTGCGGTTCGGGGACTGACGTGGTTATGTTGTCTGGGGGGCCTGGGTGCGTTCAGTATCTGGAGCAGGAACGGCTGGTACCGGTGGGGGTGCGGGCGTGGTTTCCTGAACCGCGTGGGGTGGGGCGCTCGGGTGGTGGTGGGCACACGATGGCGCAGGCTGTGGAGGATCTTGAGAGCATCCGGGTGACGCTTGGCATCGACGAATGGATCGTTCTGGGCCACTCGTGGGGATGTGATCTTGCCGTCCGGTACGCCCTTGATCATCCGACTTCGGTGTCGCGAGTGATCGGTATCGCCGGTCACGGCCTGCACAAGGATCGGACCTGGTCGCAGCAGTACCAAGAACTCAAGGGCACTGAACCGGAGCTCGCGATTCCGTGGGAGCAGGCCGTATGGCGCGCCCTCCAAGACTCGTTCCTCGAGTGGATCCATGAACCACAGCTCTTCCGCAACCTTGCGGACTCGCCTGTCCCGATGAAGATCATCGCCGCAGGCAACGACATTCGTCCGTCTTGGCCGCTGCAGCAACTGGCAGCGCTAGTACCGGCCGGCACCTTCGAAGTCGTTCCCGACGTGCCCCACGACTTCTGGTCAGTTGACTGCACTAACGACCGCTCCAGGTTGGTCGGTCGGGTGTGGGTTCGTGATGATCTGCGGCGTGGTCGCTGGGGAGTTTCGTTCGTACGGTGAGCTGCTGGAGGGCCGGTAGCGCTCCCGCGGGGTCGGCGCTGTGGTCGCCGGCGAACTGGCGTCGCTGCCGTGGGTGGTGGTCGACGCGGCTGGCCGTGAGGTCGATCCGGCGAGCCGATATCTGCGGGATCTCGCGTTGGGGGATGCGAGCCCTGCGACGGGGAAAAGCTACGCGCACGACCTGTTGCGCTGGTTCCGGCTGTTGTGGCTGGTCGACGTCGGTTGGGAGCAGGCGACCGAGGCTGATGCGGCCGCGATGGTGGGCTGGCTGCGGACGGCGCCGAACCCGCAGCGCAAACGCCCCGACGCGGGCGTGGTGAACGCCCGGACTGGGAAGCCGACGCTGGCGGCTGGGTATGCGCCGGCGACGATCGCGCACGCGCTCACGGTGGTGCACGGGTTCTACGAGTACCACCGCCACTACGGGCGGGGACCGCTGGTGAACCCGGTGCCGCAGAGCCCTGATCGCCGTACGCGGCTGGCACACCCGTCCCCGCTCGAACAGCCGGTCCCGGTCCGGCGGAGCCGGTTGCGCGCCCGAAGGTCAGGAACCGGACCCCGCGGGCGATCCCGGACCAGTTGTGGGACGAGCTGTTCGCCCAGCTGCGCTGCGACCGGGATCGTGCGCTACCGGCGTGCTTCGTGTCGTCGGGGGCTCGGGCTGCGGAGCTGCTCGGGCTGCGCCTGGAGGACGTCGACTGGGCGACGGGCAAGATCTGGGTGATCAGCAAGGGCACGCGGCTGCGTGAGCCGGTGCCGGTGTCACCGGAGGCGCTGGCCTACCTGGCGGCCTACCTGGACGAAGCGGGTCTGCCGGAGCCTGGTCAGCCGGTGTGGCGCACGCGCCGTGGTGAGTCGCGGCCGTTGACGTACTGGGCTCTGCGGCAGGTGATGGCCCGGGCGAACGAGGTGCTGGGCACGAACTGGACCCTGCACGACCTGCGGCACACCGCCGCGACGCGGATGGCGAGAGATCCGGAGCTGACGCTGGTGGAGGTGCAGACGATCCTGCGGCACGCGCACGTGACGACGACGGCCCAGTACACGGTGGTGGCCCTGGAGGACCTGATGGATCGGCTTGCCGAACACTACGCGCGGCCGCGGCTGGAGCCGCGCTGGACGCCTGGATACGACGCCGGCGACGTCGAGGCGGTGTTCGGATGACCACGACTGGAGGCGAGCCGAAGTACAGCGCACGTGGCGGCTGGGCCACGACAGCCCGCGTCGTACGCCACGACCATGCCGCGATGACGGACGTCGTGGTGACGAAGCTGGAGCCAACTCCACCGCCGGTGCTGGCCAATCCGCCGCGGCCTCACAGTGACCTGTCCACCGCGGGCGCAGCCGAGATCATCACCATCGCGGAACCGATTTGGGCTACGTCGAAGACGGTCCGGACCAGCCTGCGCGGCGGCATTAAGGACCTGCTGGCCGAACTGGAGAAGGCGCCGGGGGACACCTGGCAGCAGCGGTGGGAAGCGCTCGGCTTCAACGATGGCACGCTGGTGCCGGCCGACTTGGGCGATGGGAAGAAGGAACGTGGCCGGATGACGTCCGGCTCCCGGATCTTGTTCTGTCTCCGGGTCGTACGGCCCTCCCACAAGGCACTTCGTGCAGCGAAGTATCCGTACCTCGCCGAGCACCTGCGCCGCGCGGCCAACGATCCGTTGCTGGACAAGTTCTTCGAATACGTCCGTGAATCCGGCGCCCGCGACTTCATGCAGCGGGCCGCACTGATCGACGTCGCTCAGTGCCTGACCGTGTTCGACATCAGTCTGCGCGATCTGGCGCCCGGCATCCTGCTGCACTACGCCGTGACCCATCGCGAAGTCACCGGCTATCGGCACACCCGGTCGCGGGAGCGACCTGGCAGCTGCTGCGCTCGATGGGCGTCTTCCCGCCCTCGTCACCCCACTCGCTGCAGGCCGCGCTGCGGCAGGGGCAGCTGACCATCGAGCAGATGGTCGACCGGGACCGGCCCTCGACGCCCGGTGTCCGCGAGGTGTTCATCGAGTACTTGCGCCGGCGCGCGGTCGGCCTGGACTACAACACCCTCAGCCAGCTGGCCCACCTGCTCACGCAGTTGTTCTGGAGCAACGTGGAGAAGGTCAACCCGGGCCAGGTCGGGCTGCAGCTGAGCGAGGAGACCTACCAGCAGTGGAAGCAGTCGGTCAGCGTGCTGCCCAGCGGCGGCCGCCTGTTGAACATGCTCAACGTCCTGCTGAGGATCCGCTCGTTCTACCTCGACCTGCAGTCCTGGGCCTACGACGACCCTGCCTTGTGGGGGCCGTGGGTCGCTCCGTGTCCCGTCCGCGAGACCGAGGTCCGGCGCACCCACGTCGCCCGGCGGCGGATCAACGAGCGGATGGCCGACCGCACCCGGATCCGTCAGCCACTGCTGCCGCTGCTGGTCGACCACGTGGCCAACCAGTGGTTGTACTACCGCGATCTGCTCGCGGCGACTGAGGCCGCCAGCCTCGGGGAGCACTTCACCTACGGCGGCGTTCGGTGGCAGCGCACCGCCAGCGAGAACGACCGCCGCTACGTCCAGCGCGGTGAGGACTACCGGCTGCGGGCGGTGAACCGCGACACCGGCGAACTCGTCAACGTCTCGCTCGAGGAGGAGGGCGCGTTCTTCGACTGGGCGATGGTCGAGATCATGCGCCACGCCGGGCTGCGGATTGAAGAGCTGCTCGAGCTGACGCACCTCAGCATCCGCAACTACCAGCGCACCAACGGCGAAGTGATCGCGCTCCTGGTCATTACCCCGTCGAAATCCGACCGCGAGCGGGTCATTCCGATGTCAGCGGAGCTGTTCCACGCGATTGCCCAGGTCATCAAGCGCCACCGCGCCCAGCACGGCACTGTCCCACTGGCCCACAGCTACGACCCCTACGAGCGGGTCTGGAAGGCGTCGCTGCCCTACCTGTTCCAGCGGCTCAACGGCCTGCATCGCTCTGCGATGACGCCCACGACGATCCGGCGCCGCCTCCAGGAATGCTGCACAGCCCTCGCGAAGATCCACCCTGAGTTCGAGGGCGTCAGGTTCGCACCGCACGACTTCCGCCGTCTGTTCGCGACCGAGCTGGTCAACTCCGGCCTCCCTATCCACATCGGCGCGGCCCTGCTCGGTCACCTCAGCATCGAGACCACCCGCGGCTACGTCAACCCTCGGGAATTGCAGCAGATGGGCGAGATTCAGCGGATCGCCTGCTGAGCTTGGCTCGGCAATAGGTTCGTCCGGCCGTCCCGACACGCCGTCTGACC
>NZ_SNWQ01000064.1 GCF_004361855.1 Kribbella caucasensis | reverse complement strand
CGATCCGTCAACCTGTCACCCGATCGGGACTTGACCTGACCAACCCTCGCCACACCCCAACCGTACCGCACCAGACCCTAAGTTACCGGTATTGGCCAGTAGGGCCACGGTGGTCGCAGCACTCTGGCGACGAGGCGTCGTCCGGGAGGAGCCGGGATTAATTCAAACGCCTTTCGAGGGGCGTTTCGTTACGATGAGCCCATGGCGAAGAGAAACTATCTTGTCGAAGGCGGTTCGGGCACAGGAAAGAGTTCAGTATGTCGCGAGCTTCGAAAGCGTGGTTACAAAGCCATCGACGGCGATAATGAACTTGCCTACCAGGGCGACCCTGAAACGGGGAAACGAACCGAAGGCGATGGTCGTCATGAGCAGCATATATGGGACGTTGATAGAGTCAGAGAAATAGCAGCAAGCAAAGATGAGGAGGTTGCTGTCTTCTGTGGCGGTTCAAGGAACTTCAATAAATTCCTGGACATATTCGACAAGGTAATCGTGCTGGACGTGGATACCGAAACACTCAAGCAGAGACTGGCTGGTCGTGCTGCCGACGACTGGGGTGGGAATGACGAGGAAAAGGAGAAGATACTTCGTCTTCATGCCACCAAAGAAGATATACCCAAGGGCACGGTTATCGATACCGCACGCCCACTCGATGAAGTTGTTGACGCTATCGTCAAATGCATTGAAGCTTAGTTCCAACTTCCTCCAGCACCCGGAGGCGTTCCGGGAGCGCGCGTCGCGTTCAACAGCGAAGCGGGCGTCGGCGGGCTGCGCTACGCAGGCACGCACGACGACGACGCTGGTGTCTGGTATGCCTCAGGCAAGCCGAGCGAGCGTGATGAAGTCTTCTACTACTACTACATGGGTCGCGACGAGGCCTGAGGACGTTGCTTGACGGTCGCGCCTGGACCACATTCGGGTGAGCAGCGGTGTCGCTCGGGCTGCGAGGCGCCGCCCCGCCGATCCAGAGGAGTTCGGCGACGCGGCGGGCCGATCCTCGTCAGTCGTGGCAATGCGTGAAGAAGAACTCCGTCCCGTTCGGCGTTACGTTGAAGTGGTCGGTGACGTGGTTCCTGAACGTCGAGCCGTCAGACCCCGTCCCGCGTACGTTGAAAGTGAACGTGCCGTTCACCGCACCCCCGTTGTCGTTGAAGCCACCCCACGCCGTGAACTTGCCGGTGTAGCTGGGCAGGCTCGGGTCCTCGAGCGGTACGGCGACGAACGTGCCGGTGTCGGTGAAGGTCGCGTGGATGCGACCGTCGTCGAACGCGGTGATGTGAGACACCCGGTTGCTGGTCGTGGTGATGGTGTACGCCGGCCCGCCACCCTCGCAGCTGGGTACGACGTCCACGAAGGTCTCGACGACGTTCTTCTCGGTGACGGTCTCGGTCACAGGCGGCTGGGCGAACGCCGGTGTGGCGATCAGCAGTAGGCCTGTGGTGATGAGACCGGCAAACAGGCGACGGAACATGTCCTCCCCCATTCGATCGGAAGCGTGCCCTCCCTGATCAGGGCACTTCAAGAATTTGCACGCCAGTCCTCCCCCTTCGCGTGCGACGTGCCACTTTCATGCTGCTCCGATGCCCTACACCTGTCCAGGTATCCGCGGGGGCCGTACCCAGCGTCATTCAATGGCCACAAATCGACCGTTCCGTCAAAGGCACAGCGCGGTCGCGCACGGTAGTGGGGGCTGACCGATTCGAGTGGGCAGCACCTAAGGAGCGGCGGGCTGGGGTAGGTGGGAGCGGCGACGGAGGAGCTGCGTGGGCGTCGTACAAGCAGAAGGCCGGTCTCCCGAGTAGGGGAACCGGCCGTATCTGTGCGTGGAGCTTAGGGGATTCGAACCCCTGACCTCTTCCATGCCATGGTCGCCGGTCAACGGATCCCCACCACCGCGCCAACGCCAAATTCCCTTGTTTCAAAGACGAACCGCAGACCGAGTTCAGCCGCGTTTCCCCGTCCTGGTGGGCGTTGGTACGCGTCAAGGTCTCCCAGATTTCTCCCAACCGACGCGTTCGGTTGAGCGATTCGGCGGCCTTCCGAGCATCCCCTCTGGCTATCGCTCGGGCCAGGGGTGGCGAGGGTGACCTCACCGGATCTACGCAACAGTCTGGTATGGGTCGCTCTACTAGGCATGCGGTTGTCCACAGGCATGCTCCGACTGACACGTAGGTGTCAACTAGCGCTCATCGAACACATGTTCTACTGTTGCATCCATGGGTGGCAACAAGCGGTACCCCCGGCCGAAGCCGCCGGACCCGCTCAAGCGGCATTGCTGGGTCCTGGGCGATCCTCGCGGCCAGCGCGGTCCCTGGGTTGGCCTGATCTTGGAGTGGCAGAAGATCAACTCCGAGGACTGGCTAGCTCGCGTCATCTACGTCCGCAACCCGAAGCGAGGCGAGGCCGTCGAGGAGTGGCTCGATGCGGGCCTGCTGAGGCCGGCCGATTCGGCTACGTTCGCGCGGATCGCCGACGAGGCTCGCTATATCGATACGCGCGGCTTGTAGCTATCGTCTTAGCGAGATCGGTTGGCACGGGACAGCGGAGAAGGTTTATGGATGACGAGACTGACGGCGTCGGCGAGATGGAGTCACGCCTCATTGATGATGAATACTCCACTGATACAACTGTCCGCATCCACGAAATAGAACAACTTTCGGACAAATTCCCAAAGCAGTCATGGTCATTTACCTTGCCCGGCTCACTGTCGGTTCGTGATGTCAAGACCTTATTCGTCGCTCCAGGCCAGTACGATCCCCCCTATGCGCTCGACAAGAACTACAGGTCCCTTGAGTGGGGGGCGTCCGGAGCAGAGACAGAATTCCTGATTCAGCTCGGATCTGATCTGTCGTCAGGATTGCTGCTCGCTGCGCTCGCTCAACTCGCGAAGCGGGCTCGGCAGCAACTAGGAGGGCATCCACTCGATGACGAATCGCTGACTCGCGACGGAGCGCATTACCGTGCCACATACGCACTCGCGATGGCATACGAAATTGTGGTCCGTGAAGATCTTCGGGTTGTTAGCGAAAGCCAGTCATCCAGTCCGCTGACTTATAGCTTCCAATTCACGAATGGTGAGCACCAGTTCGAAGCAGATGTGACCTTGACGGACCAGGGTGTGGCCGTTACCCGAGTCAAGTGGATACGCGACGGGACATCGTCCTGACGCCTGCTAGCTTCTCCCGCACACGACAAAGGCACATACGGTTACGCGTCAGCCCCGAGTTACCGACCCCAGATTCGGATCGCTGCGCGGGGTCGACCTGATTCAACGCGGTCTAGTAATTGGCTTTGTAATGGGAGAAATTTTGGTGCCGGTAAAACGGAGAAACCTTTCGCCAAGTTCAGTCGTCAGCTTCAGCCCGTTTAAATCAGCCCATGATTCCAGACTCATCCCAATCGGCGACCGGCTATCAATTAGAAAGGCTTGTCGGAGATCATTGCCGATTAATTCAAACCAATCCGACTTCCCTGCAAACTCAGGCATCGCGAGATCGATGCCACTCCGTTCCACCCGTACACCCGGCGGAGGCAGCTCGATTCCCTTGAGCTCGAACATTCCGAGAGGATTATCGAGATATGCGAGGATTCGCAGATGAGAAGGGGTGAACTGATCGATCAGTCGGAAGAACCGCGCCTGTTCGTCAACGTCCGGTGCATCCGGACCGATGGAATGGATAACTCCTTCCTGGAGCGCGGCGAGCTTCTCCTTTTGATGTGTCGCCATGGCCGCCCGGGTACCTTGCACAACGGCGTCAAGGAATTGGTCG
Organism: Kribbella caucasensis; assembly: GCF_004361855.1. Taxonomy (GTDB): domain Bacteria; phylum Actinomycetota; class Actinomycetes; order Propionibacteriales; family Kribbellaceae; genus Kribbella; species Kribbella caucasensis. The sequence goes on along the minus strand of NZ_SNWQ01000064.1, from coordinate 1,521 downwards.
CTAGACGTCAGCCCCTCGACCTCCTCTTGGATCTCCTCGATTCGCGAGGCGAGGTCGTTGAGCCAAAGCTTCATTCTATCGCCGTACCCCCATCCCAAGGCATACTCAAGCGCGGCACCACCAACGCCGCCTACCACGGGGACAGAGTTCAGCAGGCCAACTACAAGGGCTTTGGCCAGTCCCCCTTTCTCCTCGGGTGGCTCGCTCAGAGGTCGCATGTGAGCAGTATGGAACCGCACCCGATGTAAGGACAGGCGTCGGCGGCTGACGGGTTACGTGTCGAGGCGCGGGCAGTCCTCCGGATCGCCCCGATAGCTGCCGACTTCAGGTTCGGCTCGGTGCGGGTCAGGGGTCGAGCTTGCTCGATCGCGGAGCGACGCCGGAGGCGCCCTTGATGCGTGCCGGGCCGGACCGCACTTCCCATGATTGCTAGCGGGGCGATGCGGAGCCCAAGGTCAGGGTCAGCCGCGGACTACGCCAGCCACATGCAACGGGTGGCCGGCCACCACAGATGAGCGTTGCTTCGACAGGGTGTCGATCGTTGATGGCGAGTTCTGCTGTCTGGCGGTTGGCGCCCTGTGGCACGTGCGCGCCAAGCCAACGGGGGACGGGGCCGACGAGCCCTCAGGCGAGGAGCCGAAGGTTGCCCCGCTCCCCCGGTCCTCCGGTGGCGGCGCGCTTCACGGCCCCACAGGGGCCGTCTTGAAGACGTAGAGAAACTTGTCAGGCGTCGAGCAGCGGCTAGTGTGCGGCTATGGAGGAAACGGAGGTCAACCGGCACGAGTTGCCAGACCACTTGACAGGCGGGCATGCGCAGCACATCGAGGCAGCCCTTGAGGTATTGGGCGAGACACTCGACCGTCTAAACATGTGCCTTGGTCTGCTGACATGGGGACTCGACGCCGGATCAAATTCGAATCGACAGGCTCCGTTTGCGAATGATCTAGGCGCGCTCGCATGCTTCACGCGTGCCTACCGTGGGCTGCGTGCATGCATCTCACTTTGCGTCCATGGCTATTACGTAGACGTAGAGGCAAACATCCGTACGGTTTACGAGGCCGCTGGATTGGGCCGCATGTTGGCGAAGAGTCCTGAACTCGCGGAGAAATGGCTCCATAAGGGAACCTGGGTGCCGGACAAGGATGTCCGGACGTTTATCGAGGCTCAGGTCCTATTGGAGAATCAGGAATCGCCCTATCAGAAGTACTACAAGCTGGCTAGTGCTGCTGCTCACCCGTCGGCTAGTTCGACCGTCCCCCTGGTATTTGACGAGGCCGGCGAGATTGGTGCGCAACTTGAACCTCGGTTCGACGAGTCCCGATGCTTGAGTGCTGGGCGCGAGATCATGGTGGGTGCAGTCTTCACTCTCTTTGCGATGCAGCGTGCGTCAGCGGATGTATCTGAATTCCCCACGTGGTGGCGGCAGGCACTGAGGTTTTCTCACCGGGCATTGGTTGACTGCGCGGCGCTGTTGCCTGGAGCAACGTTGTGGTGAACAGGGGCGTGTCGTGCATGTGGCGT
>NZ_SNWQ01000063.1 GCF_004361855.1 Kribbella caucasensis | reverse complement strand
GAAGGTCTTCCAAAGGATCACGCGATGACCGCCTCTATGCGCCGACGCCACGCCCGTCACCGGGCCTGCCGTACACCACTCTGCTGGACGCAACTCCACGACAGCTCACGACGAGTGAAATGCACCCGCCAACCAGGAGAAGACATGAGCCCGGAGGCTAGACCAGCGACCACCACCGGACAGTGTCAAACACACATAACCGAAGTGGGACGGCTTTAGAGCCAGTATTTTGCGCCGTGGCGACACCGCGCGGATCTGGTCGCGGCAACGCAAAGACCTGACCGATCGGTTCCCCGACATTGCCGCCGCCGCGCGGATCTTGCCCGACGGCTGCGTATTGGATGGCGTTATCTGAGGCCTTCAGAGGGTCGTACAACACGTCGACGACTTGCCGATGAAGGTCCCTGTCTTGTGTTGTGGACGCTCTAGGTCTGCGGGGTCTACGACGCTGCGGGGGAGCCATGCGGGTATAGCGGGTGGCTGGCCCGAACGGCTTGAGTCCCACTGTGATCGCCGACGCGCTTGCTCTGACCGATCATGACGGGTCGGGAGGTATATCCCGACGACGCTGGTTAGGGCGGTGCTTCACTGGCTAGATGCGTACAGACGAGATCAAGGCAGTCATCGACCAAGTCGCGGCCTTGGTCCGCGAGCATTACGTGTTTCCCGACGTTGGCCGACCGTTTGATCGCCGACCAGCAGAACGGCCGGTACGACGACCTCACCGAGCCGGTGGCCCTCGCCGAGCGGGTGACGGCGGACATTCAGGCGATTAACGGGGACAAGCATCTGTCGCTGCTCTACCACGTCGACGATCAGGTCGGCGACGAGGAGGACCCTGCCGGGGACGAGGAGGCGTGGGTCCGGCATGTCGAGCTGACCGCTGCCGGGATGGCCCGGGTAGAACGTCTCTCCGGGAATGTCGGCGTGCTGGAGATCAGGCCGTCGCTCTACGACCCGAGGTTCGCCGGTACCGCGGTTGCCGGGGCTATGTCGTTGCTGTGGGCCACAGACGCGCTGCTGCTGGATCTGCGCAGCTGCGGGGGTGGCTCACCGGAGATGGTGGCCTTGGTGTGCAGCTATTTCTTCGAGGGCGAACCGGTTCATCTGAACGACCTGGTCACTCCTTCCAGCGGAGCGGTCCGGCAGTATTGGACGGTCCCGGTCACCGGGCCACGGTTCGGCGGCACCAAGCCGATCTGGGTGCTGACCAGCTCGACCACGTTCTCCGCGTCAGAGGAGCTGACGTACAACCTGCAGCAGCTCGGCCGGGCCGTCGTGGTCGGCGAGCGCACACGGGGCGGCGCTCACCCGCGGGAGGGTTTCAGGGTCCATCCGCATTTGGAGGCGTCTGTGCCGGTGCAGCGCGCGCTCAATCCGGTGTCTGGGACGAACTGGGAGGGTGTCGGCGTCTCTCCGGATGTCGAGGTGGACGCCCGGTCCGCCTTCAGTGAGGCTTATCGAAGGGCGCTGGAGCACGTGCTTGCTCTACCGGTCGCGCCTGGCCGGCGTGAGGTCATCGAAGAAGCCCAGGCCGCGTTAGCCGAACTCCGTTCCGGTGCTGCCACCGGCTGAGCTGATCCGCGTCTCGGCTGGGTCGCTTTCGAGGTCGTCAGGCAGGTGGTTTGGCCTGGCGAGGACGGTAGACCGAGACAGCTCATACCTCGACCGGCCGGTGAGCGGCGGCAACCAGATCAACCTCGCCGTCGTTGACATGTCCACGACGCTCACGGCCAAGCAACACAGCACTATCCAGCAGCCGGCTCAAGATAGACGGCGAGCTGGTGATCCTGGTCGACGGCCGGCTCAGCTTCGACGCGCTCCAGCGGCGCCTGGTCACCGCCCCCTCGAAGGCCCGTGCCCTGGTCGCTGCGGCGCCGGCGTCGTACGTCGCGTTCGACCTGCTGGCGATCGGCGGAGTCGATCTGCGCACGCAGCGCTGGACCGTTCGCCGGGGCCGGCTGGAACAGCTCGCTGCGCGGTGGGCTCTGCCGCTGCAGCTGTCACCGGTGACCGCCGACATCGAGGAGGCCCGGGAGTGGTTCGACGTACTGCCCGAGGCGATAGGCATCGAGCCTAGTCGTGAAAGGTGCGAGCTCCCGATACGCCGGCGGCCGCCGGGACTGGCTCCGGGTGAATTCTGTAGGGGAGTGGGCGTTCGGTGCGCTGGCTAGATGAGCGTTTGGCCTGGTCAGGCACGAGATCATGAGTGGACTGCGCGTGAACGACACCTGTCGTCGATGACGAGGTGGCGTCCCTGCGTGTCAGAAGGTGAGCATGTTCGGTCGCCGTTGCCGCTGGCTGGACGGACCCTTTCGTAGGTGAGGAATGTGTAGCCGTCACTTGGTTGCGAGCAATTTCGCGCCAGTCGGCTTGGTTGATCTCTGGGAAGAACACATCGCCGTCGGGCTGCCGGTCGACCTCTGTGACTTCGAGCCGGTCGGCAATAGGAAGAGCGTCCCGATAGATCTGTTCACCGCCTGCGATGAATACCTCTTCGCTGGCGGCTGCAGCCAGCGCTTCCTCCAGCGAGTGCGTCACGGTCACTCGGTCGGCAGTCCAGTCTGGCTGACGTGTTACGACGGGGCCCAATCGCGGTCGCGTGCCAAGGCGCGTGTCGGGCCTGGGATACGAGGTGCCAGACACTGTCAGCCTTGTGATGTGGGTAGAGTGCCTGCTGGGCCGTGACTGGCGTCTGGATGGATCACCATCGTGGAGCGGCCCCGTCATGTGACGTCGTGCCGCGCGCCTGGGCCTCTGGGACTCTCTGGGAGGCACGACGTGGTGCATGAATTCACTGCTTCGGCATTGTCGGCGGCAAAGCCTCGGCTGGTCGGGATCGTCAACATCACTGCTGACTCGTTCTCCGATGGCGGCAGGTTTCTGGCGACCGAGGATGCGTTGGCGCAGGCGTGGCGCCTGATCCGGGCAGGTGCCGACGTTATCGATCTCGGCGCTGCGGCCAGCCATCCTGGCGCCCAGCGAGTGAGTGCCGAAGAGGAGATCCGACGGCTGGCCGACGTCATGGAGGAGCTCGTGGCCGCCCGCGTTCCTGTATCGGTCGACTCATTCATGCCCCAGACGCAGCGCTTCGCCGCCGCTCACGGCGCGACGTATCTCAACGACATCCAGGGTTTCCCCGATCCGGAACGATATGCCGAGTTGGCCGACAGCGGCTGCGCGCTCATCGTGGTGCACTCGGTCCAGCGCCGTGGTCCAGCTACTAAGGTGCGGACCGATGCGTCGACGGTCCAACAGGGGCTCGAGCGGTTCTTCCGCGATCGCCTCGGCGATCTCCAGGCAGCTGGCGTTGACCGCGACCGTCTGGTGATCGATCCAGGACTCGGATACTTCCTTGGCAGTACCCCGGAGCCGTCTGTCATGGTGCTGGCGGGGCTCAGTGAGATGAAGGCTCGGTTCGGCCTGCCGGTCTTGGTCTCACCCTCCAGGAAGTCGTTCCTTCGCGCTCTGACCGGCAGCGATCTCGTCGACATCGGACCGGCCACTGTGGCTGCAGAGTTGTATGCAGCAGGTCAAGGCGCGGACTTCATCCGCACCCACGACGTCGCTGCGATCTCGGACGCACTCACGATCTTTACGGCGCTGACCAAGTCCCAGTGATCACCAAGGGCGCGGCCAGTATCGCCAGCCAGATGCACTCGCGCGAGGATTCTGCGGCGTGAGCACCTGACGGCGACACGGCAACTAGGTTGGCTGCTCGGCGAGTCCACGGGCCCACTGGCGAGCCCCTTCGCCGGTGGCAGTTTCGGCGTAGCGGGCGAACAAGGTGCGAACTTGGTCAGACAGCAAGCCGCCCATCAATTTGGGGAGACGAGAGAACGGCGTGTCCGGCGCGGCCGGCTGCCACTTGGCGGCGACACCAGAGGCGCCGTCGCCAGGCGACGCGAGCGCGTAGTAGATCTCACTCACGCACATCGTCATCGCGGCGCCGAGGCACATCAAGCAGGGCTCCAAGGTGGTTGCGAGAACCAAAGGTCCAGGGCGCTCGTCCCAACCCCACTGGCGATCCACCGCGTTCATCGCCAAGAGCTCGGCATGCACCAACCGGCGAGCCTGCGCTTTCTCCTGGGTGAACGAACGGCCGATGACCTCGCCGCCTGACACCAGCACCGCCCCGATCGGCAGTTCGCCGGCAGACAATCCCTCCTCAGCCGCCTCGATCGCCATGCTGACCAATTGCTCCGGTTCCATGCGTTTGACCCTAGCCGGAGGAGCTTCGTTCGCACGCAAACAAGGCAGCTCGTGACGGCAGTCCAACGGTGAAACCCGCGAGTTGTGACGGCGGATGGTCGACACCCTCCCGATAGTTGGAGTAGTGCTGACCGCAGTTGTCTGCAGCACACACACCGCCAGCGGAGACCTGATCGGGAGATTGCGCACGTTACCGATATCGCGTACCCCAGCCACGAGTGCAGAGCTGAATCCGCTCGACGTGGAGCCGGCCCATGAGAGGCGATCCGCTCGCTGCCCTCAGTGGCCGGTGCGGCGTGGGCTGTTGAGCTGGGTCATCAGTTCGCGACTGGCTGCTCGGGCCGCGGCGAGCTCGTCGGTGCGTTCTTCGAGTTGTCTGCGCAGCTCCTGTATCTGTTGCTCGCTGTCGATCAGGTTCTGGTGCAGGCCACGAATGTCGTCGGGTGCTCCCAGGCCACTGCCGCGGAACGCGGCTTCGCCGAGGTCCTCGGATAGGCGGGCTTGCAGGGCGCCGAGCCGGTGCTGCAGCCGGGCGTTGTGGGCTCGGACGTTGAGCAGATCGGCCTTCATGGAGGCGTAACTGGTGGTGCTGTTGCCTGGGATAGGGTCGGCTGGTCGAGCCGCTGCTGCTTCCAGCGCGGCGTGCAGGTCGGGATGGCGGTGGATGAAGCTTCGGTGCACTCGGGCTGCGCGGGCGACCGCTGAGACGGTGATGGTCGCTCCTTCGGTTCGCAGTTGGGCCAGGGCGTTGTGGACCTGCAGACGCCGGCGAGCGGTGTCGCGTCGCCGTGACCTCACCAGGGCGCTGTTCTCGTCCTCATGAAGCAGTGAGCCGCTCACGACGTCGCCTTTCCGATGGCCCGGACATCGTCGCCGGGCGTAGTGAAGGTTGGCATGCCGATGCTGACGACTTGACGCGTGGTGCGGAGCACCTTGATTGCCTCGTTGATCTGGTCTCGTTCCCCGCTGGTGAGGTCGTCGACGTGGCGTTCGACGCGGCGGATGAGAGCACGCATCTTGTCGATCTCGGTGTCGCTGGGCGTCGCTTCGGTGCGGGCCCAGGTCTCCAGTTCGGTCGCGGCCAGCACCCGTTCGCGGTCTGCCAGAAGCCGGTCGAGGTGAGATCGCAGCTCGGGCAGGTAGGACACGTCGGTGCGGAAGTGGGAACAACCCAGGCAGCGGAAGCGGAATGGGCAGGCGCCACCGCCGGCCTGGACGTTGGACGGTTCGGTGCAGACCCCGTAGGGGACGGCCACCTGTCCGACCCGCATCCGGGCGCGTTCGCTGTCCAGCAGGGCGCTGGCTTCGCGCCAGATCCGCTGGCCGGACCCGTCGAACTGATGGTCGGCGACGCGGTTGACCGCGGCGCGGGTGCGGACTTCGGTGATCCGCTCTGGCGACGTCGGTTATTGGAACTGTCTGAATGCCCGTTCTCATGGTTCGGTCCGGCGGCTGACTTCGGCGGCGTAGCTGGTCCAGTCGCCGC
>NZ_SNWQ01000062.1 GCF_004361855.1 Kribbella caucasensis | reverse complement strand
GACTGGACATGATGGATCGATTCCTGTTCTCGCCCTACGTCATCCGGCGGACTTGCTGTTAGCTGCTGGCCTCACCCAACCCTGACACGTAGGGCCTCCGCCGCTGGCGAGTGCGCAAATCCACCCCGTCGCCATGCAGCGCAGACGGCCACCAACGCCTCGCGACTCTGAGCGCCGACATCGATCGACTGCAAGCCCAAATCACCGAACTTCGCCAACTCCACACCGCCCTACACGACGCACTCGCAACCTGCCAATGCGCCGAATCCAGCATCGACGCGCACTCAGTCGAACGACCCGATGACCGCCCTCACATGTAGCGAACACGCCGACAGTCACGGCAGCCACACCCTCGCTCAACGGCGTGCGCACCGCCTAGGAACTCCCGCTTCGCGTCAGACCGACGGGACGCGGGTTGGACACGGTCGTTGCGTGACTACAGATGACGACACTCGACATCTGCAGTTGAGCATCGCATCAGTGGAGCTACCAGACGGCGTCCAGTTCCGAGCAGTACGTCCTCCGAATGCCCAAAGCCCCCCATGATGGTCGTACTCGACGGCGCGCGAGAGAACGTCCTGATGATGTGGTGACACCACTTCATCATCAACCGCTGGGTTGGGAACTCCGCGGCGGCTATGTCGACCCCGATTATGACCCGGCCGTAACCGCAGCCCGCGAAGTCGAGGAAGCCGGCTGGCGCTCAAGGAACGTGGAGCCCTTGGCCTCACTCCAGCCTTCGGTGGGTACGACGGACGCCCCGAACCTGCTGGTCGTCTCGCACGGCGCCGACCACATCGGCGACCCAGAAGACATCAACGAGACCCAACGCAACGACTGGATCCGTCTGGCCAGTCTCATCCCAGCTTCGCAGAGACCTCGTTCTTGACAATGGCATCGCGAAGTACGGCGGCCGCTTCGTCAGGCTTCAAGTTGAGGTCGTCAATCGCCTCGATTGTGAGGGGAACCTCGTCGAGGTAATACTCCCCTCGCCCAGCCTCGCTGAATTCGGGTCCATTCCGGTCGTCGAATGACCAGTCCTCGATCGTGGTGAGATAGAAGTGCTCTCGTTCGTCATCCCGTTCTATGACGTGGAACGGCTTCACGACCTTCGCGCGGCCGGCCAGCTCTTCATGAATCTCACGGTGCAGGGCCGCCTCGAGAGTCTCGTCGGTCGGTTCGACACCGCCGCCTGGGAATACCCAGTACGGCGGTATCCCCGGCCTGACACGCTTGATGAGCAGCATGGTGTCTGCAGGGGTGACCAGGATGGCCCGAACTCGTTCGATCATCGCGAGACCTTCCTCGAATGCTGGGGGCTTTCTGACTCACTCAGCCGACGTTGCGCTGCGAACGTTACTGCGGGGATCTGACTTGACCAGAGATCAGCTGGCTCGCGGTGTCGGGCCGCGCGATCTGGCTCGACCACATCCAGCCGAGCGAAGCTGTCAAGGGACGCGTCGGCGTCCTGGCTCTCAGCAAGCTTGGCCAGCAGCAGGATGAGGTCATGCGCGTGTAACAGATGCGCAGGGATAACGCCGAGTATGCGCATCGCCATGAAGGCTCTGATCTGTCCCATGAGGTCTGCCGGAGGCTGGTCGGCGGCCTCGGCGAGGTCAGATCGCAGCCAATGCAAGAGCCGCGTCACCGCAGCATGGCGACCAGCGCCAACGCGCCATGAGTAACGAACGTCGATTTTGCGGTGCTGCTCGGACACATCAACGTGCTGAAGTCGCGGCACGACGTAGGGTTCGAGGCTCAGGCGCAGTGTTCGGGCGTAGACCTCGGGCTGATAAGTCGGAACGAGCCATCCGCCCATCGCGAGCAGGTACCAGAGGAGGTTCGCAATCTCTCCCGCGAGCGTGTTGCGGCCCGCGCAGCCAAAGTCGAGCCAGCACAACGGCTCCGCGACATTGGGCTCCGTCGGATCTCCCTGAGTTAGGGCTGTCATCCAACGGCTGTCGGGGTTGAGCACCCGTCTCAGCTCGGGAACGAGCCGTCCGATGTCCAGGCTGCGCGGAACGCCGTTCACCATCAGGTCGTACCTTGACAGAGCGGCCAGGGCCACCTTCGGTGCGTTGGGGATCGCGATCGGCACATCCTGATAGGCATACCACGCGTCAATCCGTCCACCCGGGCGGATGCGGTCCTGGTAGAGGTTCGGAACGCAGTCGGCCAATCGCGCCACACGTCCGGTGCGCTTGGCGACTCGACAAAGATCACGGCAGATTCCGTCAACGAGGTTCTCCACACGGGGCACAACTGTCGGATCGCGGTCGGCGAGAGCGATCACGTCACCGAGGAGCAGGTGGCAGCGCCCTTCGGCGAAGACGTCCTCGTAAATCAACGCGTGCCGGTCGCCTGTCGTCGAGCGTCTCAGCAACGCTGGGACAGCAAGATGCTTGGAAACCTCCCGCCAGCCTGCCGATTCGGCGTCTGCCTCGGCTGCGGAGAGGATCTTACGGAAGCCGCCTCCACGCGGCCTCATGCCGCGTCTCCTGTTGGGACGAGAGTGGATAGCCACTGGTCCAGGACGAACGCAGCCAACCGCTGCGTCTGCTTCCACCTCATGCGGGCGTCTTTGAGTAGGCCACCGTGTTGTTCGGCATGTCTCCGGAGCAGAAATACAGTGAGTGCCTCGTCGTCAGATGGGCATTCAACACCTTCGAACCGAAGCATGATCTTCGCCAGAAGGGCTGTCACTTTGTACAGATCTCGCACCTCAGGCACCGGCCGGAGCAGCTGCCTGCGAAGCTCGACCGCCGCTTGGATTCCGTCCTGGACGCTTGCATCCACGTCCATATCAGCGTCAGGCACTGGTAGGGCGAGGTCGGGCCTACGCCAAAGCGGCATGACTGTGCCCGTTCCGATCAATCTCAGCACGTAGAGCAGCCGAGACGTGACCGCGCCGGCCTGGCACTCCGCCAACGTCACGATCGTGAGTCCGAGCTTTACACCGCCGAGCTCACTCGCCAACTCGTCCAGAACGGCGCGCAGGTGGGGCAGGCAGTCCTGCTCGGCGATGACGAGCACGTCCAGGTCGCTCCATCCTTGCTGATACTTGCCACGCGCCCCACTACCGGTGACGGCGAGCAGGTCGATGACGGGCGACACATCGGTGAGCCGATTGACGAGGGTTGAGAGGTAGGACGCCAGGTGGGCTGGCAGATTGAGCTTCTCGACAGGTGTTGCCGTCGGCGTAACGGTGGGCCAGGTGCTCGTCAGGACGAGGCGGTCGATCGTGCGCTCCAACTCAAGGCGGGTTCCGTTGTTATCGATGACCTCATCCGCGATACGGACGATCGCAGAAGCTCCACGATCCTGCTTCACCGCATCGCGCTCCGTCACGTCGGCCGGCCCGGCAGTCCCTCGGATGGCGCGCACAGCGGCCGAGGTTTCGACATACAGGACGGAGAGCTGACTACCAAGGAGCTTGCGGAGCTCCCTGGTGGAGTCGTAGTCGTGCAGGGACTCGACGGACACTGCGCCGAGGAAATGATGTGCCGCGCAGTATCGGTCGAGACTGTCGACAAGCAGCTCAGCACGAACGGCGGCGTCAGCTCGATAGGGCTGGTCGATGCCACACCGACTGGCCGCTTCCTCAATGAGGTAGCCGATCTTCAGTCGAGCATGGCCGTGAGAGGTACGCAGATACTCGCCAACCGTGCTCTTCCCGCTCTCGGACATACCGCCAAGCGCCAGCACCTGAATCCTGGCGAGCGCCGCTTCGGGCACCGCAGCATGGACCGTTCGAAGCTGGCGTCGCAGATCATTCTGGACGGCCAAGATCGAGCGACCACCGGCGACGATCCTGACCGCGAACCGGCGTTCGTCAACAAGTCGATGCAACTGGTCATGCAGGTACTGCTGATACGCCACGTAGGTCTCGGTGACCGCCGGTTCACGCTCCAAGCTCCGCGCCACACCGACAATCGGGTCATCGTCCTGTAGGAGTACGACTCCGAACTCGGATGCTTCCGTCCGGGCAATGTCGTGGCTGAACGGCTCCAGAAGCTGGCGTGCGCGATCCGCAGCCTGACGATGGCCGACACCTTCACGGACCGCGACGGTCGCCGCCACAGACGCTTCGAGCATCGGCATACCCCGATCCACGAGCCAGGTAGTCGCAGACAGCCTCGCGCGGGAGCGCTCGAGGTACGAGCTGGCAAGCACATCGGCCACCTCCTCCATCGAGGCCGTGTGGAACCACCAGTCGGCCATCCCGCCGTTCCTGATCGCCGGCCACCGCGAGTCGTAATGGTCCAACGGGCCCGCGAGGTGGGCGTCCCGGCCGACCCGGCGAGCAAGTATTCGGATCTGCGTGGTCTTCCCGACGTTGTCAGGCCCGCTGATTGCGATTGATAGAGGCGTGCCCGCGCTCGTGCCGTCGTCGCTGCCATATGCGTCGAGGGGCAAGTCATTGCTCCTTCGTCGAGCGGGGAGCTCACAGTTTGGGTGCGAGCGGGGCCTCTGCTGCTGGATCGACTCCACGGATGCTCCTTCATGGGCATTGCTCACTGCGCTGCGAACCAGATGCAGTGATTTGGAACGGCGGGCAGGCGCAGATGCAGGGATCGGTACGCCTGCCCACCGGGCTTAGGTCAGGACATCGGCAGTGGTTTCACTTGTGTGCCGCTCGGCCAACGCGGTCGCCTTGAGCGGCCACGAGCACGTTGGCGCCGAACTCCAGGAGGATGTTTCGTACTTCGATTGGGTGGCCGATGCTTGCGAGGTGGTGTAGGCCGGGCACGATCACGACATTCAGGCCAGAACTGTCAGCCAACTTCTCGAGAAGCGCTCGCCAGGCGAACGGACTCGTCTCAACACGCTCGATATAGATGGCTGCGAGCTCGCCGCCATCGGCCTGACAACACTCGACAATCCTTCGGCGCATAGCCGCGAGTTCCGAGTCGCCCATCATGAAGTGCTCATTGATGTATCCGAACGAAGTTCTTCGGTTCGTTGCAGTGGTGAAATCTGCGACGGCACACCGGCCACGCCCGAGGCAGCCTTGCGGCTGCTGAGGCTCGGGACCCATCGATTCCATGGAAGTAGGAAACCTGGCAGACCACCCGTTTGGGGATCAGCAGGAGAGACCAGCCGAAGGGAACAAGCTGACCGGTACACTCTGTGACGGCAAGATTGCAGACCGCGGAGGGGGCCGGATGCAGCGCCATGACCCATCCGATTTCGTCGTGCCTGACCAGTTCTGGGACCGACCCGACACACGCGAGGCGCTTCATGCCAGGGATGCCGGAGCGCTGTTCCAACTGGTCCGCAGGTACGCCGGTGCGAGCCAAACAGGACTCACTATGCGTACAGGCATCGCGAAGTCCGAAATCAGCGCGATCATGGCAGGCCGCCGCCGCGTCACCAGCCTTGAGCGCTTCGAGTCAATAGCTGACGGCCTTGGCATGCCCGACCACGCCCGTGTCCAGATCGGCCTCGCGCCGCAGGCGTCGAGCCGGCCGATCGCAGCGGGATCCGGTCCGGACGCCGCTCAGTCGCCGGCCGCGAAGGCTCCGGGTACGACACGGTCCGGGCGAGTATGGAGCATCCTCCCTCCCGTCAGAGGGTTTCGCGGCCGTGACAGCGAGATGGCTGCGATTGCGAGCTGCATGCCGACACACGACGGGAGTGACGGAGCTGTCGCAGCCGTGGCGGTGCACGGCATCGCCGGCGTTGGCAAGACGCAACTCGCCCGTGCGTACGCCGACAACCACAAGGACGACTACAGCCTCGGATGGTGGATTTCTGCCGAGACCAGGCTCGAAATCGCCACCGGGATCGGGCAGCTCGCCATCAGGCTCGGCGCGTCGGAGGAGTGGTCATCCGCGGAGCTGCTCAACTTCTTGTTTGAACAGCTGAGGAACCGTGAGTCGTGGCTCCTGATCTTCGACAACGTCGCGGCCGCGGCCGACGTCGAATCGTTCATTCCTCTCGACGGCGGACCTCGAGGCGAGGTCATCATCACGTCACGCAATCCATCGTGGCGCATGCTGGCGACACCGATCGGGATCGATGTTCTCGGAGTGGACTCAGCCTCGAAGCTCCTGGCCGACTGGAGCGACGATGAGGACTCGGCCACAGCCGAGGCTCTCGCCGTGGAGTTGGGCCAACTGCCGCTGGCCATTGAGCAGGCCGCCGCCTACACGGCAGACACATCGATCTCCCTCGGAGAGTACCTGGATCTCTTCCGCACGGAACGTGCGAGCCTGCTGGAGCAGGGCTCGGGACTCGCCTACTCAGGTGTTGACCGTCGTTTGCGATGACGACGTGGGGGTTGGTGTCCGTCGCTGACGTTTCAGACGTTGGCTGAGCGCCGGCGTGCGTGTCGATCTTT
>NZ_SNWQ01000061.1 GCF_004361855.1 Kribbella caucasensis | reverse complement strand
ATCCGTCAACCTGTCACCCGATCGGGACTTGACCTGACCAACCCTCGCCACACCCCAACCGTACCGCACCAGACCCTAAGTTACCGGTATTGGGCAGGGACCGGAACCGGGTGGTTTCGACGGCGCGGCGGATCGCGGCGGCGAGCAGGGCGAAGTCCGCGGTGAGGTGCGGGACCGCTGGCTGGTGGGGCTCGAGCGGATCGACACCGTCGAGGCGCATCAGGGCGTGGAAGTGCGCGACGCCGCGCGCCTGCATTTCGGCGACCTTGCCATAGGAGACCTTGACGGCGATGCCGTGCTTGTTGGCCCAGCGGCGGAGGGTGTCTTTGGCGCGTTCCATGGTGCGGCGCCACAGTTCGCCGGATAGGGCGTTCCAGACGACCTGGTGGTCGTGGTCGTAGCAGTCCAGGCACAGGGGTGTGCCGAGGATCTTCTCGCCGTCGTGGTGGACCTGGTGGCAGCGCAGGTCGATCCCGTGCGGACACGGGTCGGGTTTGCGGCGCGGTCGGCAGGTCTGGTTGCGGAGCTGGCCGTCGCGTCCCCGGTGTTTGCGGGCGGAGTGGACCGGCCCGAACGAGGGGGCGGTGAAGGTGACGAACGCGCACGGGTGCTGCGCGACCGTGGCCGGGATGCCCTTGCCGCCTTGGAGGCCGGCCAGGACGAGTTGGTAGGTGTCGCCCCGGTAGACCTCCGCGCAGGACGGGCAGACGGCGGCGCGGCGGTTCCCGCAGGCCTTGTAGATGACACCGTCGGGCATGTCGTCGGTGTGCCGGGTGGAGATGATCCGCCCGGTCCGCTCGGACACGATGTGGGCTTCGCCGCGCAGCTGGATCGGCCGGACGCAGCCGCCCGCGGAGGCGGTGTGGTCCAGCCAGGCATCGTAGTCGGCGGTGGACGCGGCCCGTGCGATGGCTTCCTCGACTCCGGAGGCGGCGTTGTGGCGCTTCCCAGGGTCGATGGTGGGCCGGTGGGTCTCGATCGGGATGAGCGGGTCTTGGAGGCCGCTCACGGGCCGCGTGGGGATGATGCTGGTAACGGTCATGATTGGGCCTCCTTTCGTGATCTGCGCTGCGTTGGCGGGCGCGTAGCGTTGGTCGTAGCTGGTTGCGTGTCCACCCCCCCCGATGCGGGCCAGTCAGACTGACCCCGTGCCTCCCCCCGGCCGGGGTCGGTCGTGACGGCGACTCCTTGGGTTGACGGTTACGTGTCAGGCGGTACGGGCGGGAGCGGGTTCGAGTTCGGGGCTGCCGAATAGGTGGTAGCCGCAGCCGATGCAGTAGCGGCCGACGGTGGTGTCGCCGAGGAGGACGAGGGTGTAGTCGTCGCCGGGTTCGAGGACGGTGGGGCACCAGTCGTGGCCGCCGAGGTGTTCGGCGGCTACCCAGTCGCAGTAGAAGGTGCTGTCGGCAACGGCGCGGTGGGCGGTGAGTTCGGCGTAGGCGTTGAGGTCGAGGCTCATCGGGTGCGTCCTTTCGATTGGTACTGCTGGGTCTGGGGTGTTCGGTGTTCGCCCTCATCTCCGGGATCCCGTGGATTCCGGAGATGGGAGCCAGCAACGAACCGTGGGGTTACTCGTCGGGTTCGAAGGTGGAGTCGCAAACGCCGCAGGTGATGTCCCCGAGTTCGAGGACCTGTTTGGCGACGCGGATGCGGCGTGGGCATTGGCATGCGCACGGGACCGCGTTGTTGTTGGTCTTCTTCTCTGTGCCGCCGCCGATGGCTTCGGGGTGGCGGTAGGCGATGAGCGCCTTCTTCAGTTCGGTGATGACGCTCTGGTAGGTGGTCGCGGTCTCCTTGCGGAGGGTGCAGGGCGACCAGCCGATCTTGGGATCTTTGGTGGTGTCGAGTCCGAGCTCTCCTGCGAGGGCTGCGAACTTCTGGTTGTGCCAGCGGCCTTGTCTGCTGGTGTCCTTGATCTCGCGGACGTTGGCGAGGGCGTGTGCGGCTTCGTGGAGCAGGGTGGTGAAGACCTCTTCGGCGGGTCGTTTGAGTCCTTCGCCGGAGATGAGGACTTCGGCCAGGCGGTGTTCGCCGTGTTGCCACCGGGTCGGTGCGAAGTGTCCGTACTTGGCGTGTTTGGTGGCGGTGCCGGAGCCGACGATGATCACGACGGCGGGGACTTCGGTGTGGTTGGCGCGGATCGCGGCCCACGCGGTTTCGAGGGCGGACAGGAGTTCCGCGGTGGTGTACTCGGTTTGACGCTTACGTGTCATCCGAGCCATAGGCGACCCGGTCCGGGTCGTGGTGGCAGCGGGCTTCTTCTTCGCCCGCTTGATCGTGACCTGGACGGCAGGGTGGCTCCCACCGGTGCTGAGTTCCTTGAGTTTGTTGCGGACGGCAATGAGTGAGGCGTAGCCGGTGGCTCTGCCGCCTTCGGTGGCGCGGACGTGGTCCATGCGGTTCTGAACGGAGTCGAGCGCTGCCGTGGGTGCGCCGTTGTAGACGGCGGTGGTCTTGGACACGGTCCAGCCGGTGATGCCGGACAGTGCGGTGGTGTTGTGACCGGTGAGGCCGGTGAGCTTGGTTGTGGTCGCGGGCTTGGCCGGAACCGGGGCCGTCAGGGTGTCGGTCGTCATCGGTCGGCTCCGATCCGACGGAGTTCGCTGGAGTTGCGGAAGCATGCGGGTGACCAGTCGTAGCCGTCGCCGTGCTCGACGAGTTCGGGAGCGTCGATGACGATGTGCCATTCGTCGGGTCCGCATTGACCGAGGACGGTTCCCTGCAGCCAGGGCCAGTCCTCGTAGGCTGTCGGGCTGTCAGGGAGGGGATACGGCGTCCAGACAGGCGTGTCGTCGGGGTAGCGCCCATCGTTGGGCAGGTAGCGGCTCATCGTTCGTCTCCCATCCAGAGGGAGCGGAGGTCGTGCTGGATGCGGGTTTTGAGTTCGAAGACCAGCCCGAACAGTTCGAGTGCTTCGTGGTAGGTGGGGTCGTCGACGATGGTGTCTTCGTCGGTGGTTCCCAGTCGCTGTTCGGTCTGCTCGCGGATGGCGTCGCAGTGGGTGAGGACGTCGTTGTAGACGGCTTGCATGGCGTCGTCGAGTCGCCGGTACCGGGTTGCCAGTCGTCGTGCGACAGTGCTGTCGGTGGTGGTGTGGTTCATTGCTGTTCTCCGGTCCAGGTGTCGGGGACATAGAGCGGGTCTTGGATCCACTCGGTGCCGGTGGCGTGCTGGACTTGGTGTTCTTCGAGGAGCGCTCGGGCTTCGTACAGGGCGTCGATCAGGTGGCTGAGCGCGGTGACCGAGCTGGTGATGAGTTCGATCTCGATGGGTGCGTTGCCTAGGTCGATGGCGACGCGGGGGGTTTGGCCGTTACAGGCGAGGTTGATGCCGGCCACTGAGTTGTCGGTGAAGTCGTAGCCGACGATGATCCGGTCGTCGCGTTCGCCACCGGAGGCGTCGTAGTACGTCATGACAGGGCCTCCTCGCGGGTGACGTAGGCGATGCGCCAGTTGCCGTTGTGGGCTTGGCGATTGCGCAGGGCCGACCAGCACTGGCCGCAGCGTTCGGGTTGGGTGGGGAAGTAGACGAAGGCTCCGCAGTTGTGAAGCCATCCGGTGTTGCCGTCGGTGTCCCTCGCGGTGGTAAAGGTGTCGGCGGGTACGGGTTTGACGGTGATCATGCGGCCCTCCGGAGGTGGACGGCTCGGCGGACGAGCCGGGTGACGTGGTGGTCGGTGAGGAAGGCGGTTTTGATGCGGCGGGGGATGCCGCCTTCGGCCAGGAGCAGTCCGATGCCGATGGTGTCGGGGGAGATGTCCTTGGCCGAGTAGCCTTCTTTGGCCCAGCCGGTGCCGAGGATGATGTCGCTGGAGGAGTCGGTGGTGCAGCGGAACGCGAGCCGGTAGGAGAACAGGTCGCGCAGTGAGGTCGGCACGATGTCGGCCGATGGCCGCTGGGTCGCGGCGACGACGATGATCCCGGCTGCCCGTCCCCGGGCGACCAGGTCGCGGACGAGGGTCTTGAACTCGTCTTGCTGCTGGGGTGTGCCGACGGTGACGGTGAAGTAGGCGAGTTCGTCGATGGCCAGCAGGGTGGCGCGGAACCCGTCTTGGTCGGTGATCTTCTTGCGCCCGGTTTGGGCCAGGTGCAGATATCTGCGATCCATCTCGGCTTGCAGTTCCCGCAGGACGCGGAGCGCGATGGTGATGTGGTTGCCGACGAACTGTTTCGCGATCGGCGCGTACGGCAGCAGCTCGACGAGCTTGCCGTCGATCAGCACCAGGTCCACATCGATGGACAAGGCGGCGTGGGAGACGATGTTGCCCAAGGCCACGGACTTGCCGGAGCCCGGTTCGCCGCCGAGCAGGATGTTGCGGTACATGAGCGGCACCGTGACCGCGTGGCCACGCGTGTCGAGACCCAGATAGGCCGGGTCGTAGATCGAGAGCGCACCCTTGGGTGCGGGGGTGGCCCCCGGTTTGCGCCGGGGGAACACCTGTTTCGGTTTGAAGCTAGACATAGTCGGACACGTCTTCTCCGTTGGTGCCCAAGATCACCGTCTGGCTGTCGTTCACGGCGGCGGTGGTCTTGGTCTTCGATGTCTTGGTGCGGCCCGCGTTCGTGTCGGCTCTGGCCGGCGCTTCGGCGATGGGCTCGCTGGAGGCGCTCTCCGGAGTGATGAAGGCCAGGAGAGCGTCATCGGCGACTGCCGCTTCGGGCATGCCGCTGGTGTCGTCGAGCAGCGGCGAGGTGATGTGGGTCTTCGCCAATGGGTCACGCCGGTCGATGTCCACGCGGATCAGCGCGGCGTTGCGGTCGGTGCGGCCGATCAGTGCCTTGCGTGCCCAGCACGCCGAGGCGATGGTTTCGGCCTTGTTTTCCAGGTCTTCGGCCGACAGGCCGGGACGCATCCACAGCCACACGGCTTCCCCGGTCTTGGTGGAGAAGCAGCCGATGATGAACGGCAGGTTCCCCGAGTAGTTCAGGGTCCGCATCTCGGTCAGGCAGGCCCGGATCCGGTGCCGGGTGATCACGCACCACACGCGGTTGCGCAGGAACCGGCGTACCGGCCGGATAGCCAGCACCACGGGAACGGGTGCGGCCATGAGCAGCAGAGCCGGGACCGGCTCGAACTCCCAGCCGTCTGGGGTGGTCAGGTGGTAGTAGACGACCGCGAGAGCGGTCAGGCAGGCGATTTCCCAGCGCCAGCGCCAGATCGACAGCGCGATGATGACCGGCAGGGACTGCGACGGCCGAATGATGGTCTCGACGGTGCTGGTGGTACCGCGCCCACGGCGTACTCGACCAGCCGACCGGTTACGGGTAGATTTGGGCATGACAAGACCTCCCTCTCAGGGGGTTGCGTCAGGAAAGACACGAAGCCAGGACGGTTTCTCAGGCCTTTGACCCGGCTTCGTGTCTCGTTTCCAGGGAGCGGCCCCTTCGAGGGCCGTTCTTGGTTTCTAGCGGTGGTTCATCGGCGTTGACACGTAGGTGTCAGCCGCGGTTGATTCGGCCGAAGCCGACGTCCAGACCGCGTGCGCGTAGTCGCGGGCGGCGTACAGATCGAGGCGACGGTTCGATGCCTCGCGGTACAGATCCAGCAGTTGCCAGAACGCGTCCGACGCGTAGACGGCAAGCGCATCGTTGCTGATCGCAACGACAGGTTCAGCCCGGTACAGGCTCTCGGCGATGCTCTGGTCGAGCAAGACCAGCACCAGTTCGATCTCGACGATTTCGCTGCACTTGGCCACGTACTCGGCCTGTGCCTGATTCGCGGTGATGGTTCGGTCATCCACCGGTTGCGACATGACTACCCCTCAGCTTGAGCAGTTGCACGAAATCACGGGACGAGTGGAGATCAGGACTTCGCAGAACCCGTCGCCGGGTTGAGGTTCTTGGCCCGGTACGCGACACCGTTCCGCCCATTGGTGGCCCACGGCATGGCCTCCAGCTCGACCGGCACGACAACAGCGCCAACCGCGACCTTCGGCATGGCATTGCCCGCCAGAGTCACGTTGATCACCTCGCCGCCCGTCTCGTCGAGCGCCATCACCTGAACCGACCAGAGCAGCTCGTTGGTGTTCCGGTCAGCCTTCTGCCGGCCGTTCTGGTCCTTCTTCTCCTCCACACCCTTGGTGACCGTGAACGTCTTGCCCGTGGTGTCGATGTTCAGCTTCATGAGGAATCGCTCCTTCGCGTCCTAGTGTCCTCGTGTCCTATAGAGGACTGGTTATGTGACAGGAGGGTAGAGGGCTCGTACTCTAGAAGTCAAGACCTCTATAGGAGTTAGGAACAGATGACCTTCGACTTGGCCGCCGGACGCGGCCCGAAGTACCACCGCATCGCCGATACGCTGCGTGCCGAGATTCAGTCAGGCAAGCTGCAGCCGGGCGATCGACTGCCAGCGGAGACGACGCTCTTGGAGCGATTCAACGTCAGCCTTAACACTCTCCGCCAAGCCATCGGCGTCCTTCGTGCCGAGGGCCTCATCGAGTCACGACATGGCGTCGGCACGTTCGTCAAAGACGGTCGGCGGCGACAGCGACGATCACGCAACCGCTACGGACGCGCCCGTGACGACAAGCAGCTGCTGACCTCAGATCTTGAGCACAGGATCGTGTTCGCAGGTCGAGAGCCGGTGCCCCCCCACATTGCCGAGGCGATGAACGTGACACCTGGAACGGAGGTTGTAGTACGCCGCCGCCATCTCTATGACCGAGCAGACGGCCGCCTTGAGGAAGTCGGGGCAAGCTACATCCCCATCGAGATTGGCGGAGGCACCTACCTTGAGGAGCCCACGGTAGTGCCGAAGGCATTGTTTCTTTGCGTCGAAGACCTGACCGGCAAGCAGTATGCCCACGCCCGTGATGCTTGGGTGTCTCGCCTGCCAACTGCCAACGAGAGCGACCTTCTCAATCTCGCCCCGGGGATGCCAGTGCTCCATGTCATTCACGCGGCCAGCAGCGCCGATGGTGACGTTCTCGAAGTATCCGAGTCCGTTTGGCCGGCCGATCGGGTAATGCTCATCGATGAGTACGAGATCACCGCCGAAGCCGAGCAGCCGAACGCACAGTCGGAGATCTAGGAGGACCGATGACGGACAAGCCAGAGTGGATGTGGCGCCACGCAACCGAACTCCGGAATCACTGGTGGTGGCGTCCAGGCTGGCAGATCGGGACACGCTTCTACGCGTTCCACCTCGCGGTCGGGGATTGCGAGGAACTAGCTATCCTGGTGGCGCGGTACCAGGACGCGATCGGCGACATGGTCGGTTTCGATCCGATCCCGCGTGAGTGGCTCCATTTAACGATGCAAGGGCTTGCGTTCGTCGATGACATTTCGCCGGAAGACCTCGCCTCGGTGGTGAAGGCGACGCGCGCAGAGCTGGCCAGAGTTGAGCCGTTTACCCTCGCGTTCAATCTTCCTCTCATCCGACCAGAAGCCTTGGTGCTGGTGCCGGAGGACGTGCAACCGCTCAACGACCTTCGGAACGCCGTCCGATCAGCAATCGAGAAGGTTCTGGGGCAGGGAACCATCGACTTGGGCTCCACCGACTTCCAGCCACATGTGAGCTTCGCGTACGTCAACGCCGATCGGTCAGCCACCGACGCGGTTACCGCGCTTGAGGGCGTCGAGAGCACTCCCGCACACTTTCACGTCGGTACGGTGCCGTTGATTGAGATGCACCGAGACAACCGGATGTACGAGTGGCGACGAATAGAGTCGATGGCGCTCCGCGAATCCACTCCATCGGAACCGGCGCGACGTTAACAGTCAGCGAGCACGAAAGCGAGGGGTGTATCGGCAGCCGGGATCACTTTGATTGCCCATCATCACTTTGAGCATCCCTCATCCGCTTGCGGACATTGATCTGGCTATTGGGGTGTGATCGGAGCACCTCATCTAGCTGATCGATCGGCAAGATGGCATCGAGGTGAGCCCGGTGGATCCGATCTTCCGCGTCCCAATCTCTGTCGAGGTGCGGCATCTCGTGGTCCACTACGAGCCTCGCCAAATGATGCAGTGAGGTTTTCTCATCGGGTGGGTTTCTGAAGTTGGAGTAGGACGAGGGCGGCGGTGGTGATGGCGCCGATTCTCCAGGGGTCGAGGGTGACG
>NZ_SNWQ01000060.1 GCF_004361855.1 Kribbella caucasensis | reverse complement strand
CTCAGCGCGGGCGGCACTTCATCCCGGGATCTCCGGAGACATCAGTCCGGCATGTCGTGAGACACGTGTCCGGGATGTCGTGAACCAGAACACTGCCGGGGGCACAAGTCGGCACCAGCGCATGCCCACCGTTCCAAGCCGCGGAGCGGTGGGTTGGCCGGGAATGGCAGGGACGGCCCGGCTTCGTAGAAGGAGTGATGGCAACCCTGGCGTGGGCGTGGTGTCGATCAGGTGTGCCGACGATCGATCTGACCTGCGGGCTTGTCCGTTGCTGCTCGGCTCAGCGCCGAACTGCTAGCCCGGGATCTTTGCGAAGTCCCAGGTGACGGCCTCGGTGGGGTGAAAGCGAATGAACGCGCGTTCGCCGATCCCCAGGCCGACGAGGAACTCGTAGGACTCCACCGCCTGCTCGTGGTCACCGATGTACCGCTGGAACCAGTCGCCGTACTGCTCGGCTGTTATATCGTCATCGAGTACGCATGCATGCCCCTTGTAGTGCACGCCGGCGTACGGCTGGTCGGCCTTGTCGATGAGAACCGAGGCCGTGCCGTCACGACGCGTGTTGCGGACGGCATCGCTGTTCTTCCAGGTACTGAAGATGATGTCGCCGTCGTCCACGGCGTACGTCATGGGCGTGATCCTGATAGTGCCGTCCTTGTTCATGGTCGCCAGCTTTGCCACCCAGAGACCTTCCTCCAGGAAGGGCTTCAGCTCCTGATCGGTCAGCGGCGGGAGCTTCATCTCGTTCCTCGCTTCCTCTAGCGACCGTTGATCATGCTGTGGAGCGGTGAGATCTTGAGGTCCGGTGCGACGCCACCGACCGCCTCGATCAACGGAACCAGGACCTGCGCGAACCGCTCGAGATCCTCGGCGGACTCCCAGACATCCACAACGAAGTAGCTGCCGTTGTCCTTGAGCGCGGCCGTGTGCGACAGCCGCCCCTGCGGGTTACCGTACCCCGCCTCATCGAGCTGGTTGATGATCTGGTCGTACTGCTCGACGGTGTCCGTGCCTGCGTCTGAAACCATCACGATGGCCATGACTGCACCCCTTTCTCGGATGCTGCGACAGTAAGGAGCGGGCGGTGCGAAAGCGTCCGCCGAACTACTCAGCCGGGCTACTCATCTCCTGGTGTGCCACCCACGACGCGATCTGGCTGCGGTTTGACAGACCGAGCTTGGTGAGGACGTGCTGGACATGGTTCTGCGCAGTTCGCTCGGAGAGGTACAGCTCCTGGGCGATCTCCCGGTTCGTCTTACCGGCAGCGACGAGCCCTGCCACCTGCCATTCGCGGCGAGTCAGCGGACCAGCCGCCGAGAGCTCTTCGACGAGTGCGTCCACTTTGGCCGCGATCACGCCCATGCCGAGGGCCGACGTCTGCCGCAAGCTGGTCGCCAAGAGATGCCGGGCCCACGCGATGTCGCCGGGCCGACGCCGCCGTGCCAGTACGGACGCCAGCTCGTACTCCGCTTCGGCGAGATACCCCACCGCGCCGTTGGCCGCACACACATCTGCCGCCGCCTCGAGATCCGCAACGGCCTCGTCGAGCCGACCCAGATGGGCCAGGCCGTGACCGGTCCAGAGCTCAACGGGACCGAAGTAGGCCACCTGCCCAGCTCCACTGCACACGTGGTGACCGCGGTACGCGCCGAGCCTGGTGACGAGCGTGGCCACATCTTTGTCCGCGCCCAGCTCCACGGCGAGGTTGGCGCCAAACGCCAGGGCCGGAAGTATGGCGTGTGGTGACGGCTGCCACTCGGCCGGCGGGCCAAGCGAGCGATACACCGCAGCGGCTTCGTCGAGACGTCCTACCGACGCGAGCAGATGCGCGTTGGCGACTGCAACGATGATCCCGGCCGTAGGAAGCTGCCGCTCGAACACAGTGACGCCGGCGTAGCCGCTGGCCTCCAGCGACCCAGTGGCTTCAGGTCCGATCTGAAGACTCATCTGGTTCAGCAGCCCGGCGCGCTCGTGGAAACCGATGTCGTCACCGATTGCCGCCAGCTGCGAGAACGCCTCATCGGCCAGCATCATGGCATCGCCGAAGCGAGCCTGCGCCTGGGCCAGCACGGCCCGGCACTTGAGCAGCTCGTACCGCGCGTGCGGCCCGCGGACCTGCTCGACGCACCACGACAACATTTCGAGCTCGCGGGCGACGCGGAGCAGGTCGCCGCGTTCGAACGCGGCGTCGACATGCCACAGATGTGCCCACATCTGGGTGTGCGGGTCGGCCGCCTCGCGGCCGAGCTCGAGCATGCGGTCGGCGAGCACAGCGCGCTCCTCCAGACCTTCTGGTCCCGAGCGGGCCAGCCGCCTCGCTCGCAGCGCCGCCTGCAGTGCCGCGCGGTCGCCCGCCTCCTCAGCCAGCGTGAGGGCCTCTTCACTGGCGCGCCCGGCGACCTTGTACTCCTCGTAGCCGTGGGACGTGGTCCACGCGTCGTAGATCGATGCTTCTGCCAGCCGCGCCAGGAGCCGCGCCCGCAGGGCGATGTCGGCGCTGTCGACCACCGCCAGAGCTTGCTCGCACAGTCGTCGCGTCGTCGCCTCCAATGGCGTTGGGGCGATGGCCTCGCGGACGAGTGCGGCCTCGGCGAGGAGGCTCGGCCGGGCCATAGCGCGCGCGGCAGCCGCCGCTCGTACGCTCGCGTCGACGCTTCCCGCGATGTCGGTCGAGGCATTCAGCGCGCTCGACAGGCCGAGACACAACCGGCAACGCATCTCATCGTCCAACTCATCTTCACCGAGGCTGAGCGCAAGACGGTACAGCCGAGCGCCCTCCTCGTAGGCCAGCGCCTCCATGGCCTCGTCGGCGGCAAGCGTGATCCAGTGCACGGCGCGACTGAGGTCGGCGTCAACCGCTGCGACCGCCCAGTGACGAGCCAGGTCCGACAGATGTCGCTCCATCCTTCCGACGTAGACCGACTCGACCGTCTCGGCGGCTGCACGGTGCAGCTGCACACGCTCGGCCGTCGACAGGCCTGCCTCGACGGCATCCCGAACCAGCGCGTGCGTGAACCTGTGGTTGCCGGGGATCGTTCCCGCTTCGACCAGGCCGGCGGCCGTGGCCTCGTCGAGGGACGAGAGGCAGCTCATCGACGTGGCGCCGACCATTGGCGCGACGACAGTGGCCGAGAACTCGCGACCCACGATCGATGCGGCGTGGATCAGGGTCACGGCGTCCGGCGACAAACGGCTCAAGCGGCTACGGATGGCTTCGCGCACGTTGGCGGTGACTGGGGCGAGACCTCCGGCTACCTTGCCTGCTGGGAGCACGCGCCCCACCTCGCCGACGAAGAACGGGTTACCCCTGGTGAGAACATGCACCTGCCGCGCGTCGCCGAGAGTGACATCGTGTCCCAGCACTGACGCGAGGTGCATCGCCACGGCCTGCTCGGTCAAGCCGGTGAGGTCGATCTGTCGTGTGATCGGCTCTCGGACGAGGTCCGCGAAGTACGCGGCGTGCTCGTGCTCGGTGTCGCGGTGGTTCACCATCATGAGCAGCCGTTCGTCGCGCACCGTTCGCGCGAGGTGCCGCAGCAACAGGACCGAGGGACGATCGGCCCAGTGCGCGTCGTCGAGAACCAGGACGAGTGGGCTGTTGGCGGTGATCTCGCGGAACAGCCGCGCGACAGCTTCGAACTGGCGAAAGCGGTCTTCAGCCCACGCGAGGGCGTCCGGTCTCGACGCCGGCCCGCCGAACACCTCGGGCGCCAAGCGTGCGAGGTCCTCGTCGACTTCCGCGATACCGACGAGCTCAACCGCTCCGCGGAGGAGCTGACGCCACGGCCAGTACGGCGGCGCCCCCTCGGACTCGACAGCGACCCCCCACAGCACGGGCACGCCGCGGACGCCGGCCAGACCTGCGAGCTCTTCGGCAAGCCTCGTCTTGCCTATACCCGGCTCCCCGCGGCACAGCACGATGCTCGGACGCCCCTGCTGCGCGTCATCCAGGTAGCCGGCGAGCGCAGCCAGCTCCCGGTCGCGTCCGACAAGGACACCCCGCATTCCCCAACCATACGGCTCTGCCATTGACGTTACGCCAGATCCCGCGCAATGCATCGTTGTCCTGTCCCCGTCTTCTCCGGGGCGACATCCGGCGGCGACCGGTTACGACCTTCCAGACAGCTGCCAGGATGACGCGGGGCCGGACCTGGCTCATTGGGGATTGGCGTGGTCGATCCCACCTGACTCGCAGGCGTGAACTGGGTTCACGCTCGCCAGTTCAGCGTGGGAACACCATGGGAACAAAGACACGTCAACCTGAGGCAACCAGAGTGGAGAACCGTCGCATTGGTGATGGCTGGCGACGCCTGGAGAGGCATAGGTAGGTGGGGTGCTCCAGTTTCCTGAGCCGTGCGTCGCAGGTTCGAATCCTGCCGGGGGGCACGATGTGATGTCTCAAGACAATAGGCATAACCCCAAACCCTCATTTGGTTCGGGGGTTGTGCGCTGTGGGCTGGGTGCAAGGCCGCGATTACTTATGGGGGGTTGGCAGTCGAACGGCGGTTCGCCGGCCAGCCGTCTCGAGCTTCACGGAACCGTGAATCCGAGTAGCCAGTTGTAGATGTCGTGGCCGGCGGTGAGGTTGTAGGTACGGGTCCACGAGTCGTGGTCCACGCCGGGGTAGACGGTCAGCTCGGCGTCACGTCGCGGCGGCGCAGGACACGCCATCAGATCGGTCAGCGGCTCGATACTGCCGGCCGGAGCCACAATGTCGTCGGCGTCGCCATGGAAAGCCCAGATCGCGACGTCACCGAGCTGGCACTTCGAGGTTTCCCACGCCGGGCGGCCATCGCCGGCGATCGGAACCATTGCCGCAACCTGGGGGCCCGCTTGCTCGGCGACGTACTCCCAGGCGCCGAAGGCACCGCAGCTCAGCCCGGTCAGATAGACCCGCCGCGGGTCGACGTCATAGTTTGCGATCGCGTACGACAAGAAGTCGCGCACCTCTGCGGGGGTGGTACAGGGCGAGCCATTCTCCGGATGGCCCAGGTCGTGCTGAATCCTCATCACACAGGAACCGGGGTGCTCGACAGCCTCGCAGGCAGCGTACGGCGCGTCCTCAGTCGGGTTTGCGTGTTGCGGAGCGAGCACCACGAAGGGACGCTCCGACAGCCACCCGCTGTTCCTGATGAGCTGCGGGATCCCCGTGGCCAGGAGGTTCCCCAACTCGGCAGATGAGCCGTCGCCGTTCTCGCCGAACCCGTGCAGAAACACCAGGAGGGGGCTCCGCTCGCCTCCGCCGTAGCCGGGCGGAAGGTACTCGTAATATCCCGACGGAGAATCCGTCGTTCCGGCGGGCCGGGCCGTGAGCCGCTGAGACGACCCGGTTCCGATCAGATCGCCCGCGATCCGGCAGAAATCAACGAAGAAACCCGGATGCGGACCGCTGATCTCGGCCCCCAGGAACTCGAGGAACGTCCCACCGGGTTCGCCGTCACCACCAGTGTCGAAGAGCGTCCGATAGCGGACGGCCCCTCGATCGCGCAGCACGACATTGCCCGAGGAGTCCTCCACCACGAACGGCTGACCAGCCACGACGGTGACGAATTCGAAGACAGAGCCCTCCACTCTCGTAGCACCGATCTCATTGGTCACACTCTGGCCGCGCACCACGAACCACTCGCCGGTATCGAGATTGGTGTGGGTCTCGCGGTAGGAGGACGTGTCCTTGAGAAAGAAGGCAGACTGGTCGCCATTCTTGCCTGCACGCACGCGGTAGCTGCCGCTGAACTCCGCCTGGACTTCGACCGGATATCCGCAATCGTCGTAGACGTAGGAGTCGGTCCCCGAATAAGTGCCCCGGTCGATGATGGTGGCGCCGGCCGGCATGACCGCCAAGCCCACCAATAGCGCAGCCAATCCGCCGACCAGCGCAGCCCGAAGCTTTCGCATCGTCGTTCCCCCCTTGCGCATTCTAGTCATGAGCGCTGAACCGTCCTCCTTGTTTACCCCGATCAGGAGCTGGTTCCCATAGCGCAGCCCAGCAAATGACCCGCGATCGAGCAACGACCTGCTTCCACGCCGGGTCATCCAGCCCCCGGTACGGGCAATCGCCGCTTCGACCTCCAAGACGCCTGGCCGCCGTGGGCCTCCGGCGTTGGAGACAGGAAGTCCTATGGCTGCAGCG
The DNA here is from genome assembly GCF_004361855.1 of Kribbella caucasensis. Taxonomy (GTDB): domain Bacteria; phylum Actinomycetota; class Actinomycetes; order Propionibacteriales; family Kribbellaceae; genus Kribbella; species Kribbella caucasensis. The sequence continues at coordinate 3,472 of NZ_SNWQ01000060.1, read as the reverse complement.
ACCTGTGGAACAGCGGATCTGGTCAGAGAAGGTGAGCTGTCCTGCGAAAGCCACACCACGGGCGTGGACTGTGGCGCCTTGACGCAACTGGGCAGTCACTCGGAACACGGTCGAGAAGCCCAGTCCTGACCGGCGTTTCAGCCAGGTCGTGGGAGTCTCCAGTCCGCGAATGGTCACGGTGCGTCGTCGGTTGGGTCATGGTTGGCGCCGATGGCTGACCGGCCCACGTCGGATCAGATCCGACAGCTCACCCAGCACGGTGCGTTGCCGCAGCACTGCCGTGATACCCGTGGCGGCATGTCGCATGCCCGCGATGGTTTCGCGCAGCACGGTCTCCGCGTCTACTACCGGAGCCCAGCCGAGCTCACGCTCGGCGCGAGCGCTATCGAGTGCCGGGACAGCGCAGGCCAGGTCCAGCCAACCCGGGGCCACCGGTTGCAGTCTCGCCCACCAGGTCGCGGCCATCAGTACACGAACCAGCCGTGCTGGGGTCGCCACCCACCGTGCCCCCAGGGCTTCAGCGATCATCGCTGCCGAGACCGGCGCCGCCGCGGCCAGATTGTATGCACCACCAGCCCGCTGCCGCAGAACTCGCACGATCGCGTCCGCGACGTCGTCGGCATGCACGATCGGGATCGTCAACCCCGCAGGCATGGGCAACACAGGTACGGCCCCGATGGTCTTGGCCGGAAGAAAGGCCGGCAAGGCATAGCGCAACAACGCGCTACCGGCGGAACGCTGACCGATGATTCCAGGCCGCAACCGGGTGACGGCCGTACCGTTCGTAGACTCTTCGAAGGAGTCGAGAAGCCTTTCTGCCGCGACCTTGTGCCGGCTATATGACGAGCTGGGTACCGCCTCGACCGGCCAGTGCTCATCGACCGGGCAAGCGCCGCGCTTCGGTGCGTACGCCCCGACCGACGACATGTGCACCACCTGCCCGATACCCACTGACGCGATCGCATCGAGGACGCGATGAGTGCCGCCGACTCCGACTGCCTCGAGGTACGGCACCTGGTGAGACGGCTGGAAGCCCCACGCCAGATGCACGACCGCATCCGCGCCACGGATCACCCGCCGCAGGACGAAACCGCTGTCACGGCTGGACAGATCCACCGAAACCCACTGCGGCCCATCCACGGCAACGTGATCAGGTATTCGCCGTGCCAACGCGACAATGTCGTATTCTCCGGCCTCCAGCAGCCGCCTGGTCAAGGCCGTGCCGACGTTGCCACTGGCACCTGTGATAACAACTCGCATGATGCTCCCGAGCAGAGCCGGTCGATGTTTCTAGGTCAGCGCCGCCCCCTTGACGCATTCGACACCAGGGCGGCGGGGACTGTCGCAGAACCACTGCTTGGCCTTCCTGGGTAGGCTTTGACTTACCGTGCCTTTCAAGTCCTGAACCGCCTCGGTCTGTAGACGTCCTTGTGCCTCGGCGGCGGAGTCCGCCCGGAAGTCGGGGTTGGCCGGCATCGCGCCGCCACCTGTGACGATGGACTGCTGTGAGTCCATTCCGCCCGACACCGCCGCCATCACCCAGTCCTGACCGCTTCGGCGGTCATCGTGGCCGGCGCGCCTTCGAGCAGCCGCGCAATCATCGTCGCCAACATCTCGACATGCCCGATCTCCTTGGTCGCGGTGTCCATGATCAGGTCCTCGTACTTGCCTCGACCGGGCAGTTCCACGCGTGGAACTGCCCGGTATATTGCTTAGTCAGCCACTTCGTATCACGGAACATGAGAGCCTCCCCCCTCGTTGGTCGCGCCTCTGTACCCGCGGCTGATCCATGTATTCACGCGCTCCGCTGAGGAACATCGTCACGGTCGCCTGGGCGAGGGTCGCCTGGACCGTGCTGCCGCCGGCCCTTCACCGGATCGACCTTCTGGTCGTTACGCTGTCCGGGCATATCCACCTCCTGGCTGGGCACCACGCGCGCCGGACCCATCGCCCGCACGTCCCCGCCCGAGCCCTCAGCGGCCCCGCGAACACAGGAAGAGGGTCGCTGCATGTCGCAGACCAGCGCAAACAGCATGACCGCAATACCGATCCAGAAAGCCGCGACCGCGGTATCCCTAGTTTTCCCCGCTGTCGGAGTGCTCGGGTTCGTCCCCGGCATCAAGTCTCGATCCTCCACGACTTCGTCCACCTGCTGTTCGGCATCGTCGGTCTCGCCCTGGCACGGTCAGCCTCTGGCCCGGTCTTACCTGATCGGCGGCGGAGCGGTGTACGTAGCGCTGTGGATCTACGGTCTGGTCATCGACCAGACCAGCTCGGCAAACGTCGTCCCGCTCAACACCGCCGACAACTGGCTCCACCTCGTCCTCGGGATCGGCATGATCGGCCTCGGGATCGCCTTCTCGCGCAGCGTGCCGCACACCAGCACCCCCCGCGCCTGACCTACCAGCGCCAGCCCCCGGTGTGCTCCGACCTCAGGGCACTGTGCGCCATCGTCGGAGACTCGCGAGGTGGGCGCTGGTCGTGTGCCGCGCGGGGTGGCGACGTTCGGGTCGAACGCCGGCCAGCGCGTGGCAATCCCTGCTGCGATTCGCGATTACAGGCGCCATCGAGGGGTACTGCCGGCGAAGCGATTTCGACGAAGGAGACTCTAATGGCTCGCAATACACTGGCTCGCTCGATGCACGACGTGGGACTCGCCGCCTGGTTCGGCGGGACCCTGGCGAACGCCGTCGCCCTGAACGCCGCGGCAGGGGAGGCCGATAACCCTGGTAAGACGGGCGCCGTGGCCAACGTGGGGTGGGATCGGTGGACGCCGGTCAACACTGCTGCCATCGGCTCCCACCTGGTCGGGGCCGTGGGCCAGCTTGCGGGAAATGCCGCGCGGGTGCGGGGCCAGCGGGGCGTCGGCTCGATGGTGCTGGTGAAGACGGCGCTGACGGTGGTCGCGCTTGGAGTGACCGCCTACAGCCGCGTACTGGGGAAGAAGGTCTCGGCAAAGACCGACGTACCGGCGGAGTCCGGCACCGAACCCGCACCGACCACGCCCGATGACGTCGCGGCAGCCCAACGCCGGCTGGCGATGCTGCAGTGGGCAGTTCCCGCTATCACCGGTGCGCTGGTCGTCGTCAGCGCCTTCGCTGGCGAACAGCAACGCGCAACCGAAGTCCACAAGGGATTCCTGCGCCGCATCCTTGCCTGACCCCCTCCGCCATCTACTGAGAGGAACGGATCGCAGGCCAGGCCTAACAGTTCAGCGTGGGAACACCGTGGGAACAAAGAGGAGTCGATTCGAGTCACTCGGAGTCAAGAACCCCCGAACTGGAGTTGGCTAGACACGCCTGGAGGGGCGCATGTAGGTGGAGTGCTTCAGTTTCCTAAACCGTGCGTCGCAGGTTCGAATCCTGCCGGGGGCACCCTGTGATGTCTCAGGACATCGCGGACGGCCGAACCCAATAGATGTGGGTTCGGCCGTCCTTGGTTTTTAGCGGGTGGGGCCTGGTGGTCTGCCGGT
>NZ_SNWQ01000059.1 GCF_004361855.1 Kribbella caucasensis | reverse complement strand
CCGGATTAGTGCCTTGAGGACGCACTAACCAACCACATATCCGCAGGTCAGCGCGTTCCAGCACCTGAAAATCTGCTCAACTGACCCAACTCAGGTCTCACCCTCAGCTGTCACCGCCACAACGTTACCGATTCCCCCACCATCCAGAACCGGCCATCCGCCGCAGCAGGAGGGAGCAATCTCCACTCAGGTCAACGGTTGCCAGTCGGGCCATGGCCGTCGGCCTCGAAGGCCTCGAAGCGACGCGACTCGAAGCGCTGCCTCGTGTCGCAGAGTTGGATTCTCGGTGGCGCGTTGGGCGGGTGAGCCTGGAATGCATGGTTCCTGATTCACCCGGTCCGAGAGGGCACTGCCTCCCGGCGGTCAGTAAGCCCGTGCCAGGTAGGCAACGGCCTCAGGCTCGTCGTCGGCCTCTGGCACTGAGCCATCGGGACGTTGGAGGCAGCGGACCGTGATGCCGATTGTCGCCAGTTCCTGTTCGCCCGCCATGCCTACGCTCGCCCAGGGCACGCGCGCAACGCCGGTCTGCGTCACGTCTCGGACCTCGTCGAGTGTGGTGCAGTCAGTGGTGAGGGCATCACGACGGGCAGTCGCGGCGGTGAGCAAGTCGGCCTGGATGGTGGTCATCAGTTGCTGCGCTACCTCGGCCACGCTGTCAAGCGTCACTCTTTCCTTGCTTCGGGTGTCACGCCGGAAGATGGCCGCGGTGTCCTCTGCCAGGTCTCGTGGGCCGATTTCGATCCGTACCGGCACGCCTTGCAGGTCCCAGTCGGTGGCGCGCCAGCCGAACGCTTGCGCCAGGTTGTCATCCAGCTTTGCCCGCAGCCCGCGAGCCGTCAGGTCTGCCGTGAGCTTCTTGGCAACCTGCGTCACCGCGCCGTCGTTGTCCTTCACGACCACGACGACAACCTGGACCGGCGCCAGCGCTGGGGGAACGACGAGTCCGTTGTCGTCACCGTGGCCCATGATCAGACCACCTATCATGCGTGTCGACGATCCCCACGATGTCGTCCAGCACAGTTCCTGTGGGCCTTCGGCGGGAGAGTACTTGATGTTGAAGGCACGGCTGAAGTTCTGGCCCAGCTCGTGCGAGGTGCCCATTTGGAGCGCCTTGCCGTCCCGCATGATGCCTTCGCAGGTCATCGTGTTCTGCGCGCCGGCGAACCGCTCCTTCGGCGTCTTCCGCCCCACGATGACTGGCAAGGCCAGCACGTTGCGCATGAAGTCTTCGTAGACGTCACGCAGAATCAGGCTGGCGTAGTTCTGGGCGTCGGCCTCGCTGCCGTGGGCCGTGTGGCCCTCCTGCCAGAGGAATTCGGTGGTGCGCAGGAAGATGCGGGGACGCAGTTCCCAACGCACCACATTGGCCCACTGGTTGAGCAGCAGCGGTAGATCACGATAACTGCCGATCCACTTGGCCATGTACTCACCAATGACGGTTTCGCTGGTGGGTCGAATCGCGAGGGACTCGTTCAGTTCCTTACCGCCGCCGTGGGTGACAACTGCGAGTTCTGGACTGAAGCCTTCAACGTGCTCGGCTTCGCGCTCGAAGTAGTTCATCGGGATGAACAGGGGGAAGTAGGCATTCTGTGCGCCCGCAGCCTTGATGCGCTGGTCAACCTCAGCCTGCATCCGTTCCCACAGCGCGTAGCCGTTCGGTCGGATAACCATCGTGCCGCGCGCCGGCCCGTTCTCAGCAAGCTTCGCCTTGGTCAGCACATCTTGATACCACTGAGGGAAGTTGTCTTGCTGAGCGGTCAGGGGGGCCACGTGCTGTCTCCTTAGTCAATACCAATTGCAATTATGTCAAGATTGCAGAATCTATCGCTACGCCTATGCGAGCCCGCCGGCATAGAGCGCCGCACAGATCACAAGGCGGCGTGTACGGCGACAATTCGCCGTACACGAGACCGGCACCCGCAGCAGTGTGCCACTACAGGCCGCCGACCGCACCTCGGATTTACACAGTTCCTTGACGAGGCAGGTACCGAACGTCCCGCGTCACTCCCAGAGTCCCGCGTTCAGCCGTGCAAGTGGTCCGCGCGGACCGACTCGTCCGCACATGTCCACCAACATCATCACGCAGCCACGGGACTGAACCTCTGCACTCGCGCCGCGCCGCGAGCCTCACCACGCCGGCCCATTCCGCACCTCGCCATCCAACCGAAGGTCTTGTGACAAAGTCATCGAACCCAAGGCCGCGAGGGCGTTCGCTTCAACTGCCGTTCACGCGTACGCAATTCGGGGTGGGCGTCTGTTGGACGAGCTACAGAAGACCAATCTCAGCAGACAGCTGGATCGAGGAGAGACAGCGACAGAGACCTTGTGTCGATCTCGATTGGGGCTCCGATGGGGAGGATGAAGTTCTCGACCTGGTGGCCGATTTCGCCGACTTGGATGACTGGGAACGTGTGGTCCGAGGTGGTCTCCAGGATGATGTCGGCGATGTCTCGATCGTTGCCTGCACCGGGGGTGTCGCTGCCGAGGCAGTAGCCGATGATCAGTCCGTGGATCGAGTCGGGGACGCCCTTGAGTTTGAGGGTTGCGAGTAGCGCTTGGATGTGGCGTTTCTGGAGTCGGTAGGCCTCCAGGAAGAGGATCGCGCCATCCAGTGGCGGGCAGTATTCGGTGCCGACGAGTTGCATGAATGCTTCGGAGTTTCCTCCGACCGCGGTTCCGGCTGCGCGGCCGGGCTTGATTTCCCGCCATCCCTTGTACGTTGTGCGGTCGCCTTCGAGGTCACGCCAGTCTGGGTTTGGGTGGTAGTCATCTGACCATTTGTCGAACCAGACCTGCTTGAGGCTTCGGGCGGTGTACACCATCTCGTGTCCGGAGAAGTCCATCAGTTCGAAGCCGTGGAATGTCACCATGCCGGTCTTCGCGGTGACGGCGTTGAGGAGTGTTGACGAATCGGAGAGGCCGGCCAGGATTTTGGGATTCGCGGCGATCGTCTCGTAGTCCAAGCGATCGACTAGGTCGACGGCCGTTGCTCCACCGGTTGAGAAGAAGACGGCCCTGATCTCGGGATCGGCGAATGACGTCGCGAGGTCGTGCAGACGCTCTTCTGTGGTGCCGGCGGAATAGTAGTCCTGAGCGAACGCGTTGTCCGCGAAGTCGATCCTCAGACCGAGAGCAGACTCGAGGTTTGTGCGCGCTCGTTCGGCTACATCCTTCCGGTCGGCGATCGTGCTCGATGACGAGACGATGATCGCGCGATCTCCAGTTCGCAGTCCGTCGGGTCGAATGACGTTTCCGCTCACAGAATCTCCATCTCCTGAAGACAGGCCACCATCGTCCGGTCTCGTCGCCGCGCGTCGAGGGTCATCGGACGGTAAGCCGCTTCTGCATCTCGCTTGCTTTCAGCTCGTAGTCGGTCGCCTGCTCTTGTCGGCCAAGTACACGACAGTCTTCAGCCAAGCTCTGAAGGCTTCGGAGGGTATAACGAAGCGGAACGAATCGAGTGGGTTCGGCTCGACTCAATCCGCGAGCGCATCGATGCCGGCGAGATCATCGGTGCGGCGTCCCTGGTCGGCCTGCTCCATGTCCTTGCGTTTCGACCGCGCTGACCAGTGCTAGATGTCGGTGGGCCTGGTTAACGTCGGTGCCTTGAGTACCTGGAGGCGAGGAGTTGCCAGATGAACGACGAAGTAAAGGATCTGCTGTCCGAGATCGCCCAGGCACTGGCTCGCTCCGCTCCTGAAGACTGGCACGTCTTGACGCTACGGATCTCCTGCGCGGGTGACATGACGCAGACCGGCCTGATCGCAACCAGAACCAGCGGAACACTCAACCGGACGGTCAGGCTCGACGACGATGGTCATCTCGCCGCCCTTCAGCTTCGCAGGGCGATGCATCAACCAGGCAAGGGCAGTTGGTACAACGCGCACCTGACACTCGACAAGTTCGCGCAACTCGATGCGGTCTACGACTACGACAACCCGCCGTTCCACGGTGACGTCGAACCACGGTTCCTGATCGAGGATCAGCGTTTGTACCCACGCGAGCCGGCCATGCTGCCCCTGTGGCACCCATGCCGCCCCGGTGGACCGTCCCTGCCCCTTTGTGGCGAGGACGATTGACCCGCCGCAGACTACTCAGACTCGAACACGTCGCCCTGGACAAGCCGGCATAGGACTCAGAAGCTCAGTAGATCGAACTGAGTGGATTCTTCTGTTGGACAGGTGATCCGCGGCGGGGGAGGTTGGAGGGTATGGACTTTACTCAGCTTGGGCGTACGGGACTGAAGGTCAGTCGGATCGTTTTGGGGACTATGAACTTTGGGCCGCATACGAGTGTGGAGGACTCGCACTCGATCATGGATGCGGCGCATGAGAAGGGGATCAACTTCTTCGATACTGCGAACGGGTACGGGCGGGCGATCTCCCCAGGGCGGACCGAGGAGATCATCGGCGAGTGGTTTGCCAAGGATCCCAAGAACCGCGAGAAGACCGTGCTCGCCACCAAGGTGTACGGCGACATGGGCGACGGGTGGCCGAACGAAGGCAAACTCTCCGCGCTCAACATCCGGCGGGCGCTCGACGCGAGTCTGAAGCGGCTGCAGACGGATTATGTCGACCTGTACCAGTTCCACCACGTCGATCGGGCGACGCCGTGGGATGAGATCTGGCAGGCGATCGAGGTCGCGATTCAGCAGGGGAAGATCCTGTACGCCGGGTCGAGCAACTTCGCGGGATGGCACATCGCCCAGGCGCAGGCGGCTGCCGAGAAGCGCAACTTCATCGGGCTCGTGAGTGAGCAGTCGATCTACAACCTGATCGTGCGGGACGTGGAGCGCGAGGTACTGCCAGCCGCGCAGGAGTTCGGGCTGGGCGTCATCCCGTGGTCGCCCCTGCAGGGTGGGCTGCTTGGTGGCGTGATCCGCAAGGAGAACGAGGGTGTACGCCGGCTCGAGGGGCGCGCGAAGGAGACCGTCGAGAAGTTGCGGCCGCAGATCGAGCAGTACGAGGCGTTCGCGGACGAGCTCGGTGTTGCGCCGGGTGAACTCGCGCTCGCATGGCTCCTTCACCAGCCCGCCGTCACCGGTCCGATCGTGGGCCCACGGACGATGGAGCAGCTGGATTCGGCGGTCCGCGCGGTCGAAGTACGGCTGGATGAGAAGGCACTTGCGCGGCTGGACGAGATCTTCCCGGGGTACAAGACCGCGCCGGAGGACTACGCCTGGTAGGACACCGACGCCGGCCGCCGTACGGGCAGATCCCCCGCGCCCGTGTCAGGCGGAAGCGGAGGGCCGCCAGGATCAGGCTGTGCTGGGCCAGGTGCGCAGTGCCGCCCTAGCGAATGTCACACCTTGCGGTGTGGGGCTGGCGGACCAGTGCATGCCTGGCTCGTCGACGAGGGCGCCAAGGCGGCGCAGGACGGACGTGGTGTCCCAAGCCGCAGTGCCGGCCGCCAACGGCGTCAGCGGGGTTCCGTCGCTGACCACCCAACCGATATCAGTGAGAAGCTCCGCGACCGTCGCGTCGGCGTTCTCGGTGGATTGCGCGGCGAGAGTTGCCAGAAAGATGAGCCCCGCTTGGGTTTCGCAGGCGTCCTTGGAGGCCGGTGGCATCTGTTCGGCCAGATGCCACCACAGTGCGAGCGGATCGTTGCGGACGGCGCGTCCGGGTGGTGTGAGCACAAGTGCTCCGCGGTACTTGCGCAGCAATCCCATGGCCTGTGCCGATTCTCGCAGTTGCAGGACGGGCAGCGTCTGGATCTCGCGATTGCCCTTGCCGATCCACTCTTTGCCCAACCCGAGTTCGGCCATGGCGGCCTCCACATGGACGGGCGGCAGGTAGCCCGAGCCGGTCAGCTTGATGCCGTCCAGCCCGACGCGATCGAGTAGCCAGCTGTACGGATAGACCATCTGGGCCGCGGTCTCCACGTCGATCTCAACAGGGGCGTCGAGATTGGCGTCGTCGATCAACCGCTCGAGGAGATGCCTCCCGGCGATGGAGCGGATCGCGACGATGAGTTCACCGAGCGGTCCCGGAAGATCTGGATCGGCGTCGCCAAGCCGGGCCAACGTCTCGTTGATCTCCTCGGGGTCGAACGGGGTAGGGGCGTAGTCGCCGGGGTCGGCGTCAGCGCCGTACATCCGGGCATAGGCGGCGACCGCCTCTGCATGCTCGGGATAAGTGGGATCGACGGCAGCGGTAATCAGCTCGTAGCCATACACCCCGCCACAGTCTTCGCCCGGGCCGGGGCGGCGGCCGCCAATACAGACGGCTCTGGGTGCGGAGTCGTCACGAGGCCGCACGGTTTCGAGCTTGATGACGTGCATCCAGTCGTCGCCGAAGTCGTACAGGTAGAACAGCTTGTCACCCGACTCCGCGAGTACCTCGTCGAGGCGTACATCCCCTTCCGGTACGCCGGTCCTGCCCTCCTCCACCTCGTACGGGCAAAGGTAGTGCTCGGTCGCGACGTGGTAGTAATCCTTGCCCGAGGCGAACTCGTGCAAGTGGCTGTCGGTCCAGCCGAACGCGGTCTGGACGACTTCGTGGAGCTCGTTCAAGAAGAGGTCAGAGGCCAGCTCCAGCCGACGCCACAGCGGGGGCTTGGTCCCGGTGAGGTCGACGCGCACCCGGTAGGTGACCACGTCATCACGACGTGGTCGCCGGCGGGACGGCGGTCGCGGCCGGGCGAAAGGATCCACGGTCGGCATCGCGGCGGCGAGGATTTCCGGAAGCACCTTGTGCAGCTCGGCGGCCCCCAGGCCGGCAATAGCCGCCGCGAACTGTTCGACGAGCTCGGCCTCGCTGGCCGAAGACGGCTGAGGATCGTTGTTGCGCGCCATACGAGAACGCTACCGAGTCAGTGCCTCGTCAGGCGAACCGCGGGGCCGCTCATACGGTCGTCTCGGACAGCTGCACCGCCGAGTGCAGCGCCGCACGCAGGGAATCATCAGACACGCCGTGGTCTCATTTGATGCACTTCGGATCCCGTACAAGGATGTCGTCATGAACAGCGAGGATCTGAAATCTCGGGCACTGGCCCTGCGGGCGGCGGGCAACTCACCCAAACAGATCGCCCGCATGTTGGGAATCCCGCGGGCCAAGGCAGTGTCTCTCGTGCACAGCGTTCCGAGCTCACGGCCGCTTCGCGGCGACACTCAGGAGAAACCACTCGTCGGCTGCTGGGTCACCCGGCAGTGGAGCAACGGATTGACCATCGAGAACCGGCCGTCGGACTGGACCGACGATGACGATCTTCCGCCGCTTGCCATCGGCGCTGGACTGACCAGCGTCGCGGTCGTGCGCGAACACAGCGACAACGAGGTCAGCGTCTGCGGATACCTGGTGGACACTTACTGCCAGGGCGTCAAGAACGCATATCCCCCAGCCATCTTCGACCGACGTGACATCGCCGCGTTTCTCACCGACTTCTTCAGCGCCTACGAGGGCCCGCCGCTACCCGCTCCGTTGGAACTCGCCCAGGACCTGGTGCTGGGCGCCGTCGACTACGCCGAGACGTTGGGCTTCGAACCGCAGCGCGACTTCTACCTCGCCAAACCGCACCTTGGCGCCTGGCAGCCACCGAGCCGGATCGGATTCGGACTACACGGCAAGCCGTACTTCCAGCAAGGCCCGTACGACGACGCGAACCGCGTCATGCGCATCCTGGACAGGTCGGTAGGTCCCGGCAACTACCACTTCACGACCGAAGTCACCATCGACATCGGTTCCTGACGACTCCGAACCCGCCGCAGGCTGGAGCGAGGGGTAGAAGCACCCATCGTCTTCTCACACTGCGACTTCACCAGCCCGGCTCCGTGTCGCGGACCTGCAGTACGAGATCTGGCAGGCGATCGAGGTTGCGATTCAGCATGGGAAGATCCTGTACGTCGGGTCGAGCAACTTCGCGCGGTGGCACATAGCCCAGGGGTACAAGACCGCGCCCGAGGACTACGCCTGGTAACCACCGCATGTACGGTTAGTTCGCGCGGCAGAGATCCTCGTTCAGCGCGACTTCAGGTACGGTCGGACCATGCTGCTCGTCCAGCTCGTCGATGTTCGCCCCCAAGGGCTCGACAAGGTTCGTCAGAGTGAGAATGGGGGTCGGTCCGGCCTGCTCCGGGGAACCCGACGGGGAGCGTTCACGTCAGCCCAACCACGTGATCAAGGCGAGCCGGGTCGTATGAGCTTGAGACCTCGGGGGTGGCCGCGTGATTGACGCTGGGTCACTTGTTTCGTCCGTCTCGCGCCGGCATGGGCGCCGACCGGGGTAACGAGCAGAGATGGCGGTATTGATCGCGTACCTGAGGACTTGCAAAGGCGGCGGCGAGGAACGGATCGGTGTCGAGATTCAACGCGCCGCAGTGGAGGATTGGGCGCGGAGGCGGCGTCACCAGCTGGCCGCGATAGTCAGCGAGGCACCGTCCGCTGGAGGCTTGGAAGACCGGCATGGACTCGCCGAGGCGCTGGCCGCGCTCCATCAAGGCTTAGCGCAGGGTCTCGTCGTTTACCGCCTCGACTGCCTCGACAGCGCGCTCGTCGCGCAAGAGCAGCTGCTGGCCGAAGTGCGCGCGACAGGCGCCCGTGTGCATTCGCTACAGCCGGACGAGGCCGCCGAACTTCGCCGGATACCCGCGGATCCGTCACGCCAGGGTGTGCGCGAGGTGCTGCGAGCAGCCGCCGCAATCCAGCCGCAGATGGCCGCTCTGCGCTCGCGTCGTCGTCGGCATTCCCGCCCCGGTGCGGGGTCGCCGCCGTACGGATACCGCATCGCTGATGGGTCCCTCGTACCCGAACCCGCCGAGCAGGCAGCGCTGGTCCGTATCGCCGAGCTGCGAGCCTCGGGCGCGACGCTGCGGGAGATCGCCCGCGAACTCGACTCCAACGGGCACAAACCCAAGCGCGGCGAACGCTGGCACCCCGAAAGCGTGCGACGGATCGTGGAGAGGTTGGAGCCCAGGTAGCGACAAGCAGAGGCCCGAGGCATTCCTCAGGCCTCCGATTCGTTTTGGCCTCGCGTCGCCTCGCGTGTGAGCAGGCGCCACACGGTCGTGCTCAGACACCAGCTTCTGCCGCGGGCTTTTCCGCCGCGGGTTCCTCTGCCGCAGCTTCCTCTGCTACGGGTTCCTCTGCCGCGCCTTCCTCTGCTACGGGTTCCTCTGCCGCGCCTTCCTCTGCTACGGGTTCCTCTGCCGCGCCTTCCTCTGCTACGGGTTCCTCTGCCCCAGCTTCCTCTGCCCCAGCTTCCTCTGCCCCAGCTTCTTCCGCTACGGGTTCCTCTGCCCCAGCTTCCTCTGCCACGACTTCCTCTGCCCCAGCTTCCTCTGCCCCAGCTTCCTCTGCCGCGCCTTCCTCTGCCGCAGCTTCCTCTGCCCCAGCTTCCTCTGCCCCAGCTTCCTCTGCCCCAGCTTCTTCCGCTACGGGTTCCTCTGCCCCAGCTTCCTCTGCCCCAGCTTCCTCTGCCACGACTTCCTCTGCCCCAGCTTCCTCTGCCCCAGCTTCCTCTGCCACGACTTCCTCTGCCCCAGCTTCCTCTGCCACGACTTCCTCTGCCACGACTTCCTCTGCCCCAGCTTCCTCTGCCCCAGCTTCCTCTGCCCCAGCTTCCTCTGCCCCAGCTTCCTCTGCCCCAGCTTCCTCTGCCCCAGCTTCCTCTGCCCCAGCTTCC
>NZ_SNWQ01000058.1 GCF_004361855.1 Kribbella caucasensis | reverse complement strand
TGGATCAACAGACCAGCACCGACACCCCAGAAGGAAACCGACACAAAACTAGCCGCCTAACTCACGCTGGCCTCATCCGCCTTGACAAATTCCGCCTGGCCGCGATCGATGGGACGAGGCGATGCTCGAGCAGAGTTCCACCTACCAGCGGACGACCCGCACGTTCGCCGACCACGCTGACGCGGTCCACGCTTACGCGGTCGTCCAGGTCGGGCCGGACGCCGCGCCCGACGTCGTGTCCGAGACGTTTCTGGTCGCGTGGCGGCGGCTCGATGTGGTGCCTGAGCAGCCGCTGCCGTGGCTGCTGGCCACAGCGCGCCGGGTCGCCGCCACGCACCGGCGGGGCTGGCGACGGCACAACCGGCTGATCGACCGAATGGCCGGGTTCGCCGCCACGGAACCACAGGCCATGGACCCGGCCGAGCTCGATGGCGACCTGTGGCGGGCGATGGACCGGCTATCCGCGCGGGAACGCGACGCGCTGCTACTGGTCACCTGGTTCGACCTCACCAATACCGAGGCTGCACATGTGCAGGGCTGTACGGCCAACGCCTTCACGGTTCGGCTGCACCGAGCACGGAGACATCTGCGTGCGCTGCTCGACCAAGACGACCATCACCAAACCCGCCACGACCCCGCCTCGACTGCCGCGCCACCAAAGGAGGATCCGAAATGACCGAGGACGACCTGGACCAGCGAATCCGGTCACAACGACCCCGTCCCGGCTGGGCCACCAGCCACAGCGGAGCCGCGGTTCTCGACCGCGTCCTCAAGACCGCCGCCGGCCCTGCCGCAGCCAGAGGCAGGCGCGTCACACCGATCCGCGTGCTAGCCGCTGCCGCCGCCGCCGCGGTCGTGGTCGCCGGCGCCGTGGTGGGCGCGCGCGAACTGCGCTCAGGCGACGACCTCTCGGCGCGGCCGACCAACGGCACAACCGAGACCATCCAACAGGGGTACGCCTACGACGTGATCAGCCTGCCGGTCGTGATGGCAAACACTGACACAGTGTTCGCCGGCAAGGTGGTCGGGATCGCGGCCCGGGACGAGTCCGACGGCTGGACCACCTACCGCGTGCAGCTGCTGCGCACCGTCAAGGGCACGCCACCCGACGAGGTACAGACCCGGCAACGCGGCTACATCGACGAGAACGGAACCAGCCACATAGGCGACCGGCAGCCGCTGGTCGAAATCGGCAAGATCTACATGTTCGCCACCAACCACGAGTCGGCGCAGAACGTCTACACCGTTGCCCCCGGCCTGCACGGCGCCCGGCAGGCCGCCAACGACCGTCAGATCGCCGAGCTCGCCACCCAGTACGCCAAGGCCGCTCGCTGACAAAGCTCAGCCCGGCACCGGGTCAGGTGTGTCTGCAGGGGTGGTTCGTGCTCACCCGAGCCGAACGAAACTGGTGATAACAGCCACTATCAAAGGGGAGGCGCCGTCGGCTGCCCCGGATCCCCGCTCAAGGAGCCGCGACACGCTCGGCCGGATCCGGATCGCGATTCCGCCGTTATCCCCGGCTCGACAGCGCGGGCCGCCATGCTGAGGACGCAGACGTACCGCACGGATCGGAGCACCACCCATGACGGGCAGCAGCTGGCAGCGGACGGACGGGATCCCGCGCGGACCGCGCGACGGTGGGTGCCGCCGTGGCCGTGGACGGCGAACACGAGGTCCCAGGTCGTTCAACACCGCGGGTGGCCGCCAGCCCCACCGCGGCGCGATGGTGCCGCCGGTGAACTGGATGCCTTCGGCAACCAGGCCGGTCCCGCTGACACCGGTCGACACCGCTACTTTGTCGGTTCAGGCCAGCTTCGGGAGTCCGGTGCCTCCTTGCGTTGTCGACGGCCCAGGAGCCGAACCGCGCTCTCGCACCACCCACCTCCGGAGCCGAAATGCACCGACAGATGGAGCTACTTCTCGCGGCCAATCCACAGGTCGTGCCTCACGTCCCTAACACTCCAGCCGGGCTCGAAACCTGTGCGCTACCAGGGGAAACACCTCAGTGGTTGCCTGAAGAGTGCAGATAATGCGGGTGTCGCAGCCGTTGTGGCCACCGCGGCCTGTGTGGTCGTCGGTCCAGGTCGGTCCGAATTGGTCTCGCTTGTATCCGGGCACGTCGGGCCGGGCCGCGATGGCGCGGATCTGGCGGAGTTCGGCCGAGATCAGCTTGGCCGTGCCGGCAGCTGGCTGAACAGTGACTGGGCTGCGGGAGGGAGTGGTCCGTGGCGGCGGGGTCGACCCAGCCGGGTCGCCGCCGGCTAGTGGATAAGCGCACCCGGCCGCCGCGAAGCCGAGCACGATCAGGGCGGCAAGGCGGGTGCGCATCACGCGACCTTAAGGTACCGCCGAGTCTCGCCCGCCAGATGTAACGACTCAGCCCCATCTCAGCGCTATGAACTGCGCGAGGTGGGCTGACGCTCAGCAGTTCAGCGTGGGAACACACTGGGAACAAAGGGGCGTCGATCCGAGTCAACTGGAGTCAAGAACAGCCGAACTGGTGTCGCCTGGTTGCGACTGGAGAGGGGTATGTCGGTGGGGTGGGTCGGTTTCCTAAACCGTGCGGCGCCCGTCCGAGCTGCCCCGCCGACTCGACGGGGCTCGCCGGCGTGATGCCACAGCCATGAGCGCCTCATTACGAGCCCGACTGAGGGGCTTCGGCGACCTTGGCAGTTGCCCGTCTGAGCGTGAATCAGGCGGTCAGACGGGGGTCAGTCACGGGTGCTCTGGATGAAACGGGGCACGACGGGGGCACACGACGGCCGTCCTCTTGCACACCTCAGGTGGAGTTGTGGGCGCGGCTTGGCCACACCGCCGGGTTGTCACGACGGCGAAGGATGACCGTCGGGGCAGTCGGCTTGGCGGTGTGCCTACGCACTCCACCAGCCGACTGGCCACACGTGAGATGTCTGCTACGGCATACGGGTGGTCCGCTCCTCGTCGGTGCGGATGAACGGGGCGGGTCGGGTCGGGTGGTTGTTGGCACCGTCGATCAGGACGGCGCCGTCGAAGGTCACCAGACCGTCTGCGACCGCTTCCCGCTCCTTGCGGGTGCTGGTGTTGACCGAGAAGCCCTCGGCCACGTTCGAGTCGACCTCTGTCTCCAGCGGACCGACGCCCGTGTATGACACATCGAAGGAAACCTGGTGGAACACACCTCGGTTGTCCCTGACGGTTCCCGAGCCGGTGGCGTCGACACTCTTGAGGTCCTCGGTGCTGGTGATGGTCGCCGGCAAGATCCCGACCCAGCTGAAGGAGCTGCCGGAACAGACGGCCTGGTACTGCACCCTGGCCGTCGGATCGGCGTCCTCGGTCTCGGGTGCCTCGAAGTCGCGCGTGGTGATGACCAACAGAGTCGCCTGCACGGTGGAGCCATCGGCGCACTGGTGCGGTACCGCCCAGAAGGCTGAAGCGGTTTCCTCGAAGAAGTAGGACCGCTCTGCCTCTGCTGAGGCTGGGCCTGCCAACGCGACAGGCGCGAACAGGCCGACCAAGGACGCAGCCACGGCCGCGACCCGTCGTCCAGAAGTCTTGCTGAGCATGATGACCTCCCCCGGCTGGGCGGTAGGACTACCGCGCACGAACAGCCGCTTTCACAATGGCACATACCGCGTCACAGTGTCGTGAAATCGCCCGGCCCAGAAGGGCCAGCCAGCGCCACCCTTTGGGATAGGCATCGATTTGGCCGCTTGTACCCGGTAGTTGGCGATGCCTGCGGACAGCGCGGCACCATCTGGGTGTAAACCCGCCCGATCGGTGGCCGCACCACGAGCACTGAGCCTAATGAATTGACTCCATTTCGCACCACGAACAGGACCACGAGCTACATGGCGCGCGGCGACCGGCTGAGCATGACGCCGCAATTGTGCCACCGCAGCGCCTCCTACGCGACGCACACCCCGTGGACGGTGCCTGGTATCCGAGAACGAAGCGCCGTGGCGATGCCGGTCTGCTTTGATGTTCACGGATGGGCAGGGGGTGGTGCGGCGCACGACGCGTGCCATCCGACATTGACAAGGGGATGAAGCAGTAAGACCCTTCTAACGGTGGGTGGGGTGAACCGGTGATCGAGCGCCGCCAGCGGTAGCGAGATCGAGGGGTGGGGGCCATGAAGTTCTTGCGTGCATTCGCGTTATCTGTCGTCCCTCTATGTCTTGTCGCTTACCCTGTATCGGCCTCCACGCCTAAGCCGACTCTCGAGGGTCGCGCCGTGCTGCCCGCGGCGACCTACGCTCCCGGACCTCCCGCTGGTTCATTCTTCGCGGGGCAGACGATCAACGGGATCTCGTTCCCGACGCCGTCGCAGCCGGTCGAGGGCTTCTCGTCAGTGTTGAGTGGCCGTACGCCGGGTGAGTTCCTCGCAATGCCTGACAACGGCTTCGGAACAAAGGCCAACTCCCGCGACTTCCTCATCCGCGCGTACTACATCGAGCCGGACTTCAAGACGGCTAAGGGGGGTACCGGCGCGGTTACCGTGAAGGACTTCATCCAGTTCCGGGATCCTAACGGCGTCATCGGCTTCCCGATCGTCAACGCGGGCACGACTGAACGGTTCCTGACCGGCGGCGACATCGATCCCGAGTCGATGCAGAGGGCGAAGAACGGCGATTTGTGGGTGGGGGACGAGTTCGGCCCATGGGTCCTGCACTTCGACGCGACCGGCGTGCTGCTTGAGCCGCCATTCCCCGTGCCGGGGAGCCTTGTCCAGCCGACGGTGCCGGGAAGTCTCATGTCGCCGAGCAACCCCTTCCTTGTCCCGCCGGACACCGCGACCCAGCCGAACAGCCGAGGCTTCGAGGCCATGTCGTCGACGCCCGGCGGGAAGCATCTGTATCCGATTCTCGAAGGCGCGACCGTGGTCGACGCCGACACCCGCCGGCGCTTCCTGTTCGAGTTCAGCATCGACGACAGCGAGTTCACGGGTCGCGTCTGGCAGTACCACACCGAGCAGCCGGGCTACCTCGTTGCGGACATGCGGGCGCTGGACCAGCATCGGCTGGTGGTCATCGAGCGTGATGGCGGGCGGGGCCTCACGGCGGTGTTCCGCAACGTCTATGTGGTCGACCTTCGCGACGTCGGACCCGACGGGTTCCTCGAGAAACACAAGGCCGTCGATCTGACGGCGATCCCCGATCCGGACCTGATCTCGCTACCGCCTATCCACGCCGGCGACGTTCGTCTCGGCGATCCCTTTGGCGTCGCCTGCGAGTCCATCGAGGCGATCCACGTCATCGACGGAGAACGGCTCCTCCTCGGCTGCGACAACAACCTCCCGAACACCGGCCGCAATCCATCATTTGCCGACGACAACGAGTTCATCGTCGTCAAGGTGCCAATCCTGAAATCGCTGAATTGAGCACGGTCGGGCAGATAGCACCGTGTACTCGTTTCGCCAAGTGGTGCTGCCCGTTGTGCGCGGTGGAAGCTGGCGATCGCGTAAGGGGCCGGCCGGTCGGGTCGCTCTAACTCAGTTAGGGTGACCCCGGGTCTTCGTCCTCGGCACATCATCACCGACGCCTGGACCCACAAGAGACCCGCGACGAGTGGACGCGCCACCCGACGGTCAAGCCGTAACCACACACTCCGCCCAGTCCGACGTCGAGGGTGTCGTGGCGCAGGCCCCGCTGCCCCCGGGCCGGCAACTTCGCCGACCGGTTGCTCCCACCGATGGCGTGACACGGTTCGTGACGCGAAACAGGGTCAACTGGGCTTCGTGAAGACCACCAAAGTGGCTGTCGGCGTCACTGGTGACGCCTAGAGTGGGCTGAATTTACGGCATCGTGCAGCCTTTAATCCGCTGGCCCCGGTTGGCGTCGGTTCGGGGAGGGGCAGCGTCCCTGAGAGTGGTGGGCTTTCGAGGTTGATCCTCGGTGCCTACTCGCCGCTGTCGATCGCGGCGATGGCTCCAGTATCGCGCTCGGGGTAGAGCAGCGCCATGGAGCCTTCGGACAGATAGCGGCGGTTGTCGGCGGACTGCCATTCGTCGTGCATGTCGGCCAGGACCGCGCCGACGAGGCGGATCACGGCAGCGTCGTTGGGGAAGATCCCGACGACGCGGGCTCGGCGTTTGATCTCCTTGTTGACCCGCTCGAGCGGGTTGGTCGACCAGATCTTGGACCAGTGCGCGCGGGGGAACACGGTGAAGGCCAGTACCTCGGTCTTCGCGTCGTCCATCAGCGGGCCGATCTTGGGGAACCGGCCGGCGAGCTGGTCGCGGACCTCGTCCCAAGTCGCGGCCACGGTCTCGGCGTCGGGTTGGGCGAACACGGTGCGGAACACCGCGGCGGCCATGTCGGCATGGGTCTTGGGCACGTGGGCCAGCAGGTTGCGGGCGAAATGCACCCGGCAGCGCTGGTGCGCGGCGCCCTGGAAGGAACGCTTCAACGCGGCGACCAGCCCGGCGTGCTGGTCGGAGACCACGAGTTGGACCCCGGCCAGGCCGCGCTTCTTCAAGCCGGTCAGGAACGCCCGCCAGAACACCTCGTCCTCGCTGTCACCGACGTCCAGGCCGAGGATCTCCCGGTCCCCGTCGGCGCGGACGCCGCTGGCCACCACCACCGCCATCGACACCACCTGGGACGCGGCGTTGCGCACGTGCAGGTAGGTGGCGTCGAGATAGACGTAGGGAAAGGCGATGTGGTCCAGCCGGCGGGTGCGGAACGCGGTGACCACCTCGTCCAGGCCGGCACAGATCCGCGAGACCTCGGACTTGGAGATGCCCGAGTCGATGCCCAACGCGGCGACCAGGTCGTCGACGGACCGGGTCGAGACGCCGCACACGTAGGCCTCCATCACCACCGCATACAGGGCCTGGTCGATCCGGCGCCGAGGCTCGAGGATGACCGGGAAGAACGACCCTTGCGCAGCTTGGGGATACGCAGCTCGACATCCCCGGCCTGAGTGGCCAGCAGCCGGGCCCGCGACCCGTTGCGCTCGTTGACCCGGGACTCGCTGCGCTCGTACCGGCCCGCTCCGACCTGCTCGGTCGCCTCGGCCTCGATCAACTCCTGCATCACCATCCGGACCGACTCCCGGATCAGATCGACTCCTTCGCCGGTGCGGAACGCATCCAGCAACTCAGACACGGCAGACTGAGACAACGCCATCGGTGGGACCCCCTTCGGATGAGTACTTGGCCGTACACACCGAAGATCCCGCCGATGGCCCCCATCACTGGTCGGTCAGTTCCTTGTTGGCGGACTTCTTACGCTGGTAGATCCGCTCGAGGACTGCGATCAGCGCCGCGGCGACACGACGTCGGGTCTTCCCAGCGGCATCGCGTGGACGGACCTTCGTCAGCAGGGCCTTGGCCTGTGCCGCGGACAGGTCCTTCTTGGCGCCGCCGGGGATCAGCTCAAGCAGGAGCTGGTGCAGCTGGGAGATCATCCGGGTGTGGTCTTCACCCAGTGAGCGGCGCCGGTCGACCAGGATCCGCAGCACTGCGAACTGCTCGTCGTTGACCACCGGACGCAGGCCGGCCATCCGGGTGCCGACCAGCGCGACCGAGTGCGCGTCGGTGGCGTCGGTCTTGCGGCCCTGCCCGGTGGCGAACACCCGAGCCCTGGCCGTCAGCTTCGGTGGCACATCCACCACATCCCCGCCGTCGGCCAGCAGCCGATGGGCCACATGCCGGCCGATGCCGCTGCAGCCCTCGATCGCCCAGACCCGCTCCGGCCACCGCTTCGCATACCGCAGCATCGCGGAACAGCTGTCGCGATCCGTACCGAAGCGTCCTCCGCCAAGGACAGTCTCGTCGGCCCCCATCACCTCGATCGTCACCGAGCGCTTGTGCGGGTCAATCCCCAGGACCACGCGCTCTGATGCTGGGCTCATCTGAGTCCCCCTCCGATGCTCGATCCACTACTGGGTTGTCGAGAGCCGGGAGGGCAACGCTACTTCGAGCAGAGCAAACCCCCTCTTGAGCCTCTCCCCGCCCTAGCGACGCCCGGGACTACGCAGGCCAAATGAGAGCCACACGACCAGCGTGGGCAGCCGATGTGAGAGCGACAGCCCGGGCGCCTAGACCGAGCCTCGCCAGGCGCCGGCCATAAGGCAATGAAACAAGTAGGCGCCGATATGCGGGTGGTTCACGGTTTTGCGTGCCTGATCGAATCAGGCGCATCACGCCTCGGCGGTACTACCTCGACGCAAACTGCCACGTCCCGAGCGGCCCGAGGCCCGTTCCGTGCCGGCGACGGCGTGAATCTGATTTCGCGAGTCGGTTCGGATGGTGAGCATCCGTGCCATCCGCGCGGGCACTTTCGCTTCCCGCCTGAAGGAGTCCACACTGATCCTGGCGGCGCGGCCCGCAGGCGCCGGCGGTGGTCGTTCGCTGTTGAGGAGGGCCATGGCGGGTGAGATCATCCTGGCGGCCGTCGAGTGGGGGCGGAGCCTGGTCGCGGCTGCAGAGACAAAGGCGCAGAAGCGCTCCGCCAACGTGCTGGAACGCGCCGCGGTGCTGGCCGCCGGGATGCGGTATCTGGACCGCCGCTTTGTGGAGCTGTTCATACCGCTGAAGTTCTATGACACGGGCAGCTGGCCACTGGAGCGGCGTCGCGCGCACGTCGAGGAGATCCTGGACTTCATCTACGGGGATCGTGTCATCTCCGACATCCGGCAGGCGATTACGTGGCTTGACCACTCCCCGTTGGACGACCGGCACGCCCAGGTGCTGGTGGAGAATCTGTGCGACGTGGTTCGGGTGGCGCTGTGGCGGTCGGAATCCGCGGACGTCAGCCAGCAGCTGCCGCTGTCGGGCAGCCAGGACACCACGTGGGCGGACGGCGTCGTGACCCTGGCCGCGAAGGGGTTCGTCGACCTCGACGAGGCCGCGGCCCCGTACGTCAACGAGCTGGTCGCGCTCCTCCGGACCGACGATCCGCCTCCCGAGGAGGTGCGGCAGGCAGCCAGCCGGTGCCTGGTCCCGCCCCGCCCGATGCAGGGCATCCGGTGGGGAGGTCTCGCCCCAATCGACGATCGGGTGCTCCTAGGCAACTTCGGTGAGCCCGACGACCTACGCCGCGGGGAGTCACACTTCGACTGGTCGCCCGAGTGGCGAGACCGGTGGGATTACGCTCACTCCGACCGACCGGAGGATGAGCGCCGGCAGCGCATCCTGACCTCCGGCACTGTGAGCCCGCTGCGGGACTTTGCCGACAACGCTGGCGAGCGATTCCAAGAGCTACTCGCGGTCGTCCAGGGAACGTTCCCGGCCATCCCTACCCCCACGTGGGCCTACGCCTAGCGTGATATCCATCTGACGACAGCGACGGCTTCGAGCCCGCTTACGGTCCTCCTCTGACTTCAGTCCGAGTCACCGCATACGGCAGGTGGGCCGCTTCGCGTCAGCGCGACGAGCGCCGTCTGTTCGAACAGCGCGCCCATGCCACTGGTCGTGTTGTGCGTTGCGTCGCCGCGTCATTCTGGGGCGACAGCGGCGGCGCAATGACGCTGCCCGCGTCGACCGGGACGGTACGCGGCGGTATGACGCGCGTTCGGGAGCGCGCCGATCCCGCCCACGAGAGCACAGGGGCTCGCAGGGTGTGGGCTCTACCGCGAGAGTGGAATGCCGCCGAGACTGGCCTGCCGGCAAGACGAGTCGAGCGACGGCAGCTACGACATCCACGACGAAGCCAAGGAGTTCTGCAACGCCTACGTCTTCTTCGTCGCCAGTGCCCCCGCGGAGGCCTTGCTACGTATCGCTGCGGACGTCGCTGCGCTGCCCGGCATCCCGGCGGGTGCCTTCGCCGTCATCACCCACGATCGGAGAGAAGAGATGGGGCTCGGTCCCCGCGTCGCGCTCAGCTGATTGCGTCGCCGACTCGTGATGGTTCGTCTGGTGAGCGACGGCTTTCGCTGCAGTTCAGCTGTCCGCGCGGCGCTGCCTTGCCGGCCGCGCTCACCAGTTCAGCTTGGGAACACTGTGGGAACAGAGAGGGGTCAGACCGAGTCAACTGGAGTCAAGATCGGCCGAACTGGTGTTACCTGGTTACGCCTGGATGGCCGCATGTCGGCGGGGTGCGTCGGTTTCCTAAACCGTGCGTCGCAGGTTCGAATCCTGCCGGGGGCACAATGTGATGTCTCAGGACATCGCGGACGGCCGAACCCAATAGAT
>NZ_SNWQ01000057.1 GCF_004361855.1 Kribbella caucasensis | reverse complement strand
CCGGATTAGTGCCTTGAGGACGCACTAACCAACCACATATCCGCAGGTCAGCGCGTTCCAGCACCTGAAAATCTGCTCAACTGACCCAACTCAGGCCGGGCGGTCGCGACTGATGTCAACTGGGTTCACGGCACCGGCCCCGAGGTGCGCGGGCTGGCCGAGGCTCTGTTGGTCACCCTCGCGGGGCGACCGCAGGGTCTGGCGGACCTCGAAGGCCCCGGTCTCGACACCCTGGCAGCGCGGCTGCGGTCCTGACCAGAAGGCACACGCTTCTGCCGCCGATAGTCGATGCTCGAAACTGCCACAGAGGCCGCAGGTCATCAAGCTGCTGAGGCCGGGCTGCGCTGTTCGGCCGGCTTCGATCGGGGTCTATATCCCACGGGAGGCGGTGATTCAGCGTGCAGACGCGCATCCGATGCATGTGCGTGCCGCCGGTCTCGCCTCGAGCCGGGCTTTCGCGATCGGCTGTCCGCACCGCTCACAGATCCCGTAGGTGCCGGCCACCAGCCGCTCGATTGCCGCCTCGACCTCTGCCAAGTGACCCTGGACCTGCAGCACAAGCGCTCCGACCTGGGACCTCTCGAACGCGATCGTCGCACCCTCAGGATCGTGCTCGTCATCGGCGTTGGCGTCACGGGAGGCCGCCACCACCTCGTTGAAGTCGCCGGTCAGGCCCGCGAGGCGCCGGAGCGCCTGTTGTCGTTCCGCCTCGAGCAGCTCGCGAGCCCTGTCCATCCGCCAATGCTGACACCGCTTGCCGTCATGAAAGGCGCCCGGGCAGCCTTTCAGGAGGTCCGCACAGCCGCAAATCCGCGCGCTCATGCCGAGATCAGTACGGCTGATCTTGATGTGCCAGACTGCCGCTAGCATCGTCGGCATGGCAACGCGGCTTGTTCAGATCAACATGAAGGCTCGGGACGACTCCGCGCTGGGCAGTTTCTGGGCGGAGGCGCTCGGCTGGAGAGTCTCCAGCGAGGGACCCGGCGTGACCAACCTCGAACCCGAGGGCTTCGTCTATCCCGACCCCGTCGCCGTCTGCCTCGACCTCATCGCCTCCCCGGAACCCAAGACGGTGAAGAACCGCGTGCACGTCGACCTCGCCACCACCTCGGCGGCCCATCAGGCGGAGGTGGTCACGCGCCTGAAGGATCTCGGCGCAACACCCGCCGACGTAGGCCAGGGCGACGTCCCATGGACGGTCATGGCCGACCCAGAGGGCAACGAGTTCTGCGTGCTGGACTCGCTCTACCAAGACACCGGACCGATCGCCACGGTAGTGGTCGACTGCGCGGATCCGCGAGCCATGGCCCGCTTCTGGGGCCAGGCCATGGACTGGACCCTACACAAGGTGACCGACCACAACGCGGTACTGCGCTCCGCCAAGGGCGTCGGCCCATATCTGCAGTTCCTCCGCACACCCGACGTGAAGACCGTGTGGAACCGAGTCCATCTCGACCTCCGCCCATACCCAGGTGACGACCTGGAGGCAGAGGCGGCCAGACTGCGGACTCTCGGCGCCACCGCCATCGACCTAGGCCAGAGCGACGTCCCGTGGACGGTCCTCGCCGACCCGGAAGGCAACGAGTTCTGCCTCCTCGCCCCAGGCTGACCCAAACCCTCTTCATCCGCTCACTACGGCCACGAGCCCGGATTTGCGACGCGCCCTAGCCGGCATTGCCTACAAGTAATTCGGTGCATTCGGCCGACGCCGGCTCATGCGTCGGACTTCGCCTCGATCGCGTCGAGGTCGCGTACGGCGTAGCGGTGGTGCTCCCACTCCTCCTCGAGGATCACGTGCAGGCACGAGAGGGTGGTCTCCGGGTATTCGGGATCATGGGGGTTCTTGCGGGTCGCGGCCAGCTTGTCTGACGTGACGGCGACGAGGAAGTCGCGCACCATGGCGACGCGGCCCGCTCGGACCTCGAGCACCTCGGCGTACGACGGTGTGACCGTCGCGAAGATCGACATGTCCAAGCCGGGTTCGTCCTCGGCGCCGGCGTCCGTTTGACCGATGGGGTGGAATGGCTGTTCGATCTCCAGAATCGCCCGGCCCAGCCACATGTCCGTGGCAAGGACCAGGTGCCGCAGCGTCTGCGCGAACGACCACTCCCCGTCTACCGAAACGTCGACCGTGCCAGCCGGCATCGCCGCGACGCGCTCGAGCGTGGCCGCCCATATGCGCTCGAGCGTGGCCCAGGCCGCGCGCAGGCCATCCGGATCTTCGGCGCGCCGGTCGGCGCGCCCGGGAAAGCGGCGGTTGAGCTCGGCCTCGACGAAGGGGATCACGTCGACGCCGTTGACGCGCAAGAAGCTCTCGCCGTCGAACAGCCACGGTGCGTCGATGTCCGCCCTCTCCACTTGGACGCCGCGCATCACGACGTCAGATAGGTCAGCCCCGACGAACCGGGCGCCACGCAGGTTCGCGTCGACGAACTCCGCTCCCTGCAGGTCGTCGGACCGGGTGAAGGTTGCCATGACTTCTCCTTGTCGAGCGCGCCCTCGCGTTTCACGGCCAAATTATCGACCACATGCGCATTCTCATGCCGCCATCGCGCACATGCCGGTGAGCTGCGGTAGGGGCGGTGCCGGCCAAGACCCTTGAGCCAATCGCGACCTCACTGCTGTTCACTGGTGTCGTGGTTGCGCAGGACCAGCGCCTGGGGATGGCGCACTTGGCCGATGGCGGGGCGGGTGGCCTATGCCCTGACAGGCAGCGGGCCGTTCCTGCTGGTTGCGCCGGGATGGCTCAGTCATCTCGAGCTCGGATGGGCCATCCCCGCCGAGCGCATGTTCCACGAGTCGCTGTCGTCGGGCCGCACGTTGGTGCGCTACGACCGCCCTGGTTGTGGCCTCTCAGACGCCTACGACGGCCCTCGCACGATGGCGCTCGAGCTTGCCACGATCGCCGCGGTGACCGAAGCGCTCGGCGTTACCCGCTGTGACGTCCTGGGCTGGTCGCTTGGGGCGGCGGTGGCCGCGCAGTGGGCCGCCGATCAGCCGGAGAAGGTTTCGCGTCTGGTGCTGTACGGCGGCTGGGCGACCGGTGACGCCATCGGCGACGAGGACAGCAAGCGGCACGTGCTCGGGCTGCTTGCCTCTCACTGGGGTCTGGGATCAGACCTGCTCACCGATCTCTTCGCACCCGAGGCTGATGCCGGCACCCGCCTCGCTCTCGCCCGCTACCAGCGCGCAGCCTCCTCGCCCGAGACAGCGGTCGCCTTGTTGCGTCTCGCTTACGCCCTGGACGTGCTTCCGAGCCTCGCGCGGGTGCAGGCGCCGACGCTGGTGCTGCATCGGAGCGGAGACCGAGCCGCTCCGTTCGACCAGAGCAGGGTGCTCGCCGACGCGATCCCGGGCGCCCAGCTCGTGGAGCTCGTGGGTCGCTCGCACCTTCCTGCCATCGGGGATGTGGAGTCGCTGGTCGAACAGGTCCGACGCTTTCTCGGACTGCCACGGCTACGAAGGACCGTTCCCACGGGACTCACCGCCCGCCAGACAGAAGTCGCGGCCCTCGTGGCGGACGGCCTCACGAACCGCCAGTTGGCCGACCGCCTGGGAATCACCGAACGATCCGCCGAGTCGCACCTCGAGCGGATCCGGCTGCGGCTCGGGTTCAGATCTCGTTCCCAAGTCGCAGCCTGGTACGTCGCGCGACACCCGCACAAGTGAGGTAATTCCACGGCTGCGCCGGGGACGGCCACCCCGCAGCATGGAGACATGTCCCGACGCCCTGCCGATCTCCTCCTCTCGGCCGCCGCCTGGTTGGGGTTCGTCGTTGTCACCGTGTGGACGATGGCCTTCCTCGCCGGCGTGGTCGTCCCCAGGACCGTCGACGGACCCGACCGCACGACCACCGCTCGCGCCGTCGCCATCGACCTGGCGCTCCTGCTGTTCTTCGCCGTCCAGCACTCGGTGATGGCGCGTCGTCAGGTGAAGTCATGGCTGAGTCGGCGGATCCCGACGGCGCTCGAACGCACTTCCTACGTGCTCGCCACAGACATCTGCCTCGCGCTGCTGCTGGTGCTCTGGCAACCCTGGGGTGAGCAGATCTGGCACGCCGAGGGCCCGGTCACGATCATCGCCTGGTCACTCTTCGCTGCCGGTTGGGCGCTGGCGATCACCGCAACGTTCGCGATCGATCACCTCGAACTCGTTGGGCTGCGGCAGGCCGGATGGGCAGCCGCTCGAGACCCCGGTCTCACCTCTGACCTATACGTCGGCGGTCTCTACACCGTCGTGCGACACCCGATGATGACGGGGCTGGTGCTGGCCTTCTGGGCGACACCACGGATGGGCGCATCGCATCTTCTCTTCGCCCTCGCCGCGACCGGCTACATCGCCGTTGGGATCAGGTTCGAGGAGCGCGACCTCCGCAACACGTTTGGAGCGTCGTACGACGACTACGCCGCCCGCGTCCCCGCCCTCCTGCCCAGACTTCCCATCCGGCGAGGCTCGGTGCACAGCCCAGACCGCCCGTAGGCGTCGTACAAGCAGAAGACCGGTCAGCAGTTGGGGCCTGCCGCCATGGCAAGATCGGCGGGGTGCAGATCGGGATGCTTGGATCATTTGAGGTTCGTACGGCCGATGGCGTCTTCGCCGACGTGCCGGGCGCCCGGTTGCGCGGGTTGTTGACCGCCCTTGCGCTCGAGCCAGGTCAGGTGGTCCCGAAGGCGAGGCTCGTCGACTGGATCTGGGGTGAGAATCCGCCCTCCGATGCGGCGAACGCCTTGCAGCGCTTGGTTTCCCGGCTGCGGAAGGTGCTGCCGGAAGGTGCGGTCGAGGGGCAGCCGGAAGGCTACCGGTTGACGGTGGAACCCGATGCTGTCGACGCCGTACGGTTCGAACGCCTCGTCGGTCAGGCCCGCAATGACGAGGATCCGCGCCGGGTAGGGCTGCTGCGCGAGGCCCTCGCATTGTGGCGCGGTGCGGCCATGCAGGACGTCGGTTTGCAGGACAGTGAGGCGTTTGAGGCGGCAGTCACCCGGCTCGAGCGGCTACGCCTGACCGCCATGGAGGATCGGTTCGATGCGGAGGTCAGCCTCGGCCACGGTGCGGAGCTTGTCACGGAGCTGACCGACCTGGTGGCCGCGCATCCGATGCGAGAACGGCTTGCCGCCGCGCTGATGCGTGCCCTCGCTGCGTCCGGTCGCGATTCAGAGGCGCTGCTCGTGTACGAGAACACGAGAGAAGCCCTGGCCGACGCGCTGGGCGTCGACCCTCACCGGAGCTGTCCGCAGTGCACGTCGCGCTGCTGCGGGGCGAGTTGGGACGGCGGGAGGAAAGCCGGAAGACCAACCTGCGTGCCGAGCTCACCAGCTACGTCGGCAAGAATGCCGATGTCGCCGCGGTCCGCGACCTCATCGCCGAACATCGGCTCACCACTCTTATCGGGCCGGGCGGCTCAGGGAAGACCAGGCTGGCCACGGAAACCGCGCGAACGCTGCTCGGCGACCTGCCGGACGGGGCCTGGCTGGTGGAGCTCGCGGCCATCGGTGCGGACGGTGACGTGGCTCAGGCGACGCTCGCCGGGCTCGGCCTCCGGGATGCCCTGCTGGCCGGCGAGGCACAGAACGCCGAGCCGACGGAACGGGTCATCGCAGCGATCCGCGAGCGGGAGCTGCTGCTGATCCTGGACAACTGCGAGCACGTGGTCGAGGCTGCGGCGGCATTCGCATATCGAGTGCTCGGGGAGTGCCGGCGGCTGCGGATCCTGGCGACGAGCAGGGAATCGCTGGGCATCACCGGTGAGGCACTTTGGCCGGTCGTGCCGTTGGCCTTGCCGGAGGAGGACGCCGGCCCTGGCGAGATCGAGTCCTCGCCGGCCGTCCAGTTGCTGCGGGACCGGGCGAGCGCCGTACGCAAGGATCTCGCGGTCGACGTCCAGACGTTGGCGACGATGGTGCGCGTCTGCCGGGCGCTGGACGGGATGCCGCTGGCGATCGAACTGGCCGCGGCCAGGTTGCGCACCATGTCCATCGATCAGCTCGCCAACCGGCTCGACGACCGGTTCCGCCTGCTGACCGGCGGCAGCCGTACCGCGTTGCCCCGTCACCGGACGCTGCGCGCGATGGTCGACTGGAGCTGGGAGCTGCTGACCGACGCCGAACGGACGGTTCTGCGTCGGCTCTCGGTGTTCTCGGGTGGGGCGAGCCTGGAGGCGGCCGAGCGGGTCTGCGTCGGCGACGCGGTCGAGCGGGAGGCCGTGCTCGAGTTGCTCACCGCACTGGCTGAGAAGTCGCTGCTGGTCGCTGCGAGCGACGGCGCACCGCGGTACCGGATGCTGGGCACGATCAAGGAGTACGCCGCTGACCGCCTGGCGGAGGTGGGGGAATCGGATCTGGCGCGCCACGCGCATCTCGCCTACTTCACCGAACTCACCCAGACCGCGGAGCCCCAGCTTCGCCGCGCCGAGCAAGTCGAATGGCTCGCCACGCTCGCTGCCGATCACGACAACATCAGTTCCGCGATGCGTGGGGCGCTCGCGGCCGGCGAGGCGCAGGAGGCGATGCGGCTCGCGGCGGGCGCCGGCTGGTACTGGTGGCTCGGCGGACACCGGACCGAAGGCAACGAGCTGATCACCGCGGCCACCGAAACGCCTGGCGAGGTGACCGACGATATCCGGGCCACGGTGTACGCGCTCGTCGTGTTGTTCCTGAACTCCGGTCCGGGCGACGAACACCATGCGGCGGAGTGGATCCACAAGGCGTACCGGTTCAGCCAGATCAGTCAACGCAGGCACCCGGGGATGGCGCTCGCCGTCCCGCTGGAACTCATGTTGCAGGGGTCGGACCCGTTGGCCGCGTGGGAACCATTGCTGGACGACGAGGACCCCTGGGTACGCGCACTGACCCGGCTGCACCTCGGCAAGATGCGGACCATCCTCGGCCACGGCGGGCGGGAGGCGGACACGTATCTCGAGTCGGCGCTCGCCGAGTTCCGGGCCCTCGGTGAACGGTTCGGGATCTCGTTCGCCCTGACCGAGCTGGCGGAACGGATCGCCGTACGCGGAGAGTTCGCCGCTGCGTGTGAGCACTACGAAGAGGCGATCGCGGCCGTCACGGAAGTCGGTACGATCGAGGACGTCATCCCGATGCGGTCGCGACAGGCTCAGCTGTACTGGCTGCTGGGCGATGAGGACGCCAGCGCGGCCGCCACAGCCGAGGCCCTGCGGTGCGCCGAGCGGGTCACGTGGCCCGGTGCGCTGGCTCACCTGGCCCTCTCCCAGGCGGAACTCGCTCGCTGGCGCGGCGACGCCGAGGAGGCGTCCCGGCAACTCGGCGTCGCGACGACGTTGCTGGGCGACGAAGCGAAGCACATCCGCGCGGGGACACACGACCTGCTGGGCTACCTTGCCGACGATCTCGGTGAGGCCCGCAAGCACCGCGCCGCGGCCTGCGAGGCGGCGGCCGAGGCGGGGCACGCGGCCGTGATCGCGCGGATACTCGTCGGAGTCGCGGATCTGGCACTGCGCTGCGACCAGTACGAGCAGGCCGCACGGTTGCTCGCGGCAAGCGTCGCCGTGCGCGGCCTGCCGGATCGTTCCCACCCGGACGAGGCCCGGATCGAGCAGACAGTGCGGCGCCGCCTCGGCGAAGCGAAGTTCGCGGAGGCGGCGCAGGAAGGCACCCAGACGAGCTGGACTCAGTTGGTCGAGGTCACGCTCGCTTCGTGAAGGTGGAGCGGGCCCACAGGTACCCGACGAGAGCGATCCCGACGCACCAGGCGATGGCGGCGGTCGCGTCGCCGGTGTCCGGTGCGCCGTTGAGCAGCCCGCGCATGGTTTCGATGATCGGCGTGAAGGGCTGGTACTCCGCGAACTGCCGCAGGCCCGGTCCCATGTTCTCCGCCGGTACGATCGCGCTGCTGAAGAACGGCAGCATGACCAACGGTACGGAGGCCAGACCCGCCGTTTCCGGAGATTTCGCGAACAATCCCAGGGCGACCGTGAGCCAGCCGGCCGCGAAACCGAGCAGCACGATGATGCCGATCACGCCGAGCCAATCGACGAAACTCGCCGCCGGGCTGAATCCCAGCAGGAAAGCCACTCCGACGAGGGCCGCAATGGCGATCAGGTTGGTCAGTACGCTGGCGACGACGTGACCGGTCAGCACCGCACCCCGGGAGACGTCCATGGTCTTGAACCGGTTGATGATGCCCTTCGTCATGTCGGAGTTCACCGATGTCGCGGTGGCTCCCAGCCCGTAACAAACTGCCAGCAGCATCAGTCCAGGCGTCGCGTAATCGATGTAGTCGACACCGACGTTGAAGGAATCTCCGAACATGTACACGAACATCAACATGATCACGATCGGCATCAGGACCGCGTTGAACACCGAGGTCGGATTCCGGGCGATGTGTTTGAAGTCGCGACGCAACATGACCAGCGAATGGGACTTGGCGCTCATTTCGCGACTACCTCCGTGGTGTGGCCCGTCAGGGCGAGGAAAACGTCATCAAGGTCCGGTGTGTGAACGGAGAACTCGTCGGCATTGATCGAGTACTCATCGAGCCTGTCCAGCAGGGCCCGCAGCGACTTCGTCCCACCATCTCCAGGAACCCGCAAGGCCAGTGCTCGTCGTCCCGGGTGGAGTCGGTGAGGACCCGCGCGGCCGCGTCGAGTTCGGCGACAGTGCTGAACCGGAGCCGGACGTGCGTCCCGGGGATCTGGCGTTTGAGCTCGTCGGGAGTGCCCTGGGCGACCAGGCGGCCCTGATTGAGTACGGCGATCTGGTCGGCGAGCTGATCGGCTTCGTCGAGGTACTGGGTGGTGAGGAAAATGGTCACGCCATCGGCGACCAGGTCACGGACGATCGCCCACATCGTGCGACGGCTGCGCGGATCCAGTCCCGTC
Organism: Kribbella caucasensis; assembly: GCF_004361855.1. Lineage (GTDB taxonomy): Bacteria > Actinomycetota > Actinomycetes > Propionibacteriales > Kribbellaceae > Kribbella > Kribbella caucasensis. The sequence goes on along the minus strand of NZ_SNWQ01000057.1, from coordinate 1,502 downwards.
GTCGGCTCGTCCAGGAAGATGATCCGCGGGTTGCCGACGAGCGTCATCGCCAGGTCCAGCTTCCGCTTCATACCCCCCGAATAGGTCGACACTGGCTTCCGCGCCGACTCCACCAGCTCGAACTGCTCCAGCAGGTCCGTGACGACCCCTCTGCCGACGGGCACCTGGCTCAGATCCACCATCAGCTGCAGGTTCTCCTGCCCTGTCAGCAGTTCGTCCACCGCCGCGAACTGGCCGGTGACCCCGATCGCCGCGCGCACGGCCTTGGCGTCGGTCGCGACATCATGGCCGGCCACGCGGGCCGTCCCACCGTCGGCTTTCATCAACGTGGTCAGAATGTTCACCGTCGTCGTCTTGCCCGCCCCATTCGGGCCGAGCAGGGAAAAGACCGTGCCCGCAGGAACATCGAGATCGATGCCATCGAGAACGGTCTTGTCCCCAAAGGCCTTTCGCAGCCCTGAAACCGCAATCGCAGAAGTTGTCATGCGACAACCATCGGCGTCCGGCCAGACACCGCGCTGACACGCCCCTGACACGCCCACCGCCACGGCGTTCGTACGTCGTTCGGCCAGGTCAGGGGCGGTGCGCATCCGGTACCAGACATGCGTGTACGGTCGCGACCACGCTGGCCGCGACCGTACACAGGATTGATCCGAGCTACTTCCCGCTGGACGTACCGGCCACCAGTGGCAGCGAAACCGCAGTACCGGCCAGGTCGACAGTGACCTTGGCCCCAGTGCACGCCCTGGAGGCATAGGTCAGGGCCCCGTCGTGCATGGCGGGCCGTGCACGACGGCAGGTACCGCGCCAGACGTGATCTCTTTCGATCAGTCGGCTTCCGGGTCGTGTATGAACTTGCGGACATCTTGTGCACAGCGACAGGCGACCGCGGTTTTCGCGGCCCACTCCAGGGCCGCCTCCCGGGTGGGTACGTCGACGATCATCAAGCCGCCGATGAGCTCCTTGCTCTCCGGATACGGGCCGTCGGTGACCAGCCCGTCGGTGGCCACCACGGCGTGCTCCACGTCGCCGTCGTCGTACCTCAGCCCGCCGGCGAAGACGAACACCCCGGCGTCCTTGGCTTCCTGGACCACCGCGTGGCTGGTCTTGCCCACCTCGGGGAAGTCCTCCTCGGGGATATGGTCCATCGCGCCCTTCTCGAACGAGATCAGGTACTTCGGCATCTCATCACTCCTTGTCCCAGGCGGCCGTCCTCCGGCCGCCTCTCACCCCTGCAACGAACGGCTCGCTCCAGATCCGACAGGCAGTCGGCAGAAATTCTCACGACCCGTCGATCCACGGGCCACGTCGCCGGACTCCGGATCCGATCCATGGGCATCCTCCCCTGATCCATCGGATCAATGACCAGCGGGTTGTCATGACGGCTAAGACTGCGTGCCAGTAGGGCAATACCGGTAACTTTAGCTCTGGCGCACGATGTTGATCGTGTCCGGCGGGGGTTGGGTCAGGTGGCGGTCGATGGGCTTCTTGGCGGGGAATGG
>NZ_SNWQ01000056.1 GCF_004361855.1 Kribbella caucasensis | reverse complement strand
AACCAACGCCGCCGAGTACGGTACTTCTGCACCCGGCAATCACGCCGGAGCACAGCCAGACCAGAATCGCTGCCCGGTCAAGTTTGAAGAGCCGGCAATGGACCTCATCGGAGGTGTCCCAGCGGCGCATCTTTAGCCCTCGAGTGCGGCCAGCCGCGCGTGGAAGCCGGCAATTGCAGCCTGTGCGGTCAGCAACTCGGCTTCCAGTCGGGCCAGGCGCTCCTCCACTGCCACCTCACCAGCTGGTGCGGCACTGACCGTCTCTATCCATGCGCTCCTGCCCTCTGCCGTCTCGTCAGCGGTACGGCAGAGGAAACCAAGCCGCACCAGAACGCGCTGTGCTTCGTTCGTCGTGAACGACGCTCGATCGAACCCGGTCGCCTTCTCGAAAACCTGCTTGGGCGGGAATACCGAGTTGAGCATCTCCACGACGTGCTTACGGATGGGGTCCGGGTCGACGCCTCGCATCGACTCCTCCACCTGCTCGCGAGTTAGGTCGAACGAGCGTCCTCCGACAATGAACCTCATGTTGCCTCCGTAAGTTCTAGAACTTCTAGGCTAGAAAGTACTACTAGAAGTTCTTTCACGGAAGGTTGCCTGAGCGCCTCGGAAACGATCGTTCGCGAGACGCTCGGAGTTCTGGCGGAGTCCGGGCGAGGGACGTTGTAACGAATGCCGTGTACGCGGCAACGTAACGCGCTCGGGGGTTCGCGATACAGTCCTGCCATGCGAATCGGCTACGGACGGGTCTCCACCCGCGACCAGCACCCCGAAGCCCAACACGACGCGCTCCGCGCGGCCGGCTGCGACGACGTCTTTATCGACAAGGCCTCCGGGAAACTCGCCCGCCGCCCCGAGCTCGACCGGGCCCTTTTGTCGGCCAACCGCACCGGCGACCAGCTGGTGATCACCAAACTCGACCGGCTCGGCCGGTCCCTGGAACACCTGATCGAGCTGTCCAAGGACCTGCAGGCGCGCGGCGTGGACCTGGTGGTGCTCGACCAGGGCATCGACACCTCCACCGCGGTCGGACGCATGTTCTTCCAGATCCTCGGCTCGATCGCCGAGTTCGAGCACGCGCTGATGTCGGAGCGCACGATCGACGGGCTCGCGGCAGCGCGCGCTCGTGGCCGCACCGGAGGCCAGAAACCCAAGCTCGGTGCCCGCCAAGTCAAACTGGCGCGGCAGATGTACGAAGAGACCGGGGATGACGGGAAACGGCGTTACACCGTCGCCCAGATCGCGGCAGAGTTCGGCGTCACCCGGCCCACTATCTACCGTCACCTTTCCAACACCAGCTAGCGATTCTCCACCCGCAAGGACATGAAGGCGTTTCGGATCGTCGTGGCTGCGTGCTGCGATGAGGTCGTGAGCATGCGCGGCGACCGGGAGCATGCGGTTCGGTCGTCGAGGGCCTACGGTCTGCGGATCGCTGTGCAGGCGTTCGCCGCGCGCTGGGGGAGCCATCCCGGCTTTCGGGACGAGTTGAGACTCTAGAACCTGTCGCCCAGGTCGGGTCCGTACTTGCACCCAGGGAACGCTTCGCTCATACCCTTGCTCATCTTAGCCGTGCATTCCCAGCCGCCCCGGAATTCGATCCCCGCGAGTACGAGTGCGGCATGCCGCATCTCTGCCCGGTCGACCTTGGGCGCGTTCGGCGTCGGAACCTTCCACACGACGACGTCCCAGGCGAACTTGCCCACCGGGGCGTCGGCCGAGAACGGGATGTACCAGTGGGACTCGCCGAGCTTGCCGCTGGCGGGCATGTCGCACCCGGCTGGCCAGAGCCAACCGCGGCCGATGTCGTCGCCCACCTTCCCGACCAGGCTGTTGTAGATGCCCAGGTAGGCGACGTCGAAGTCCCAGGCGAATCCGTTGGGCTTCAGATCCTTGGCCTGCCCCTCGACCCGAGCGGCATACACGACCGCCTTGCTGCTGCGAAGTGCCGAGGGTGGTTCGCGGTCGCACCCTGCGGCCGCACGTCCGTAGCTGATGTCGACCTGGTGTGGCTCGTACACGATGACGTCGACCTTCGCCTTGTATCCATCGGGATTCGTCACCGTGATGGACTCTGTGCCGTAGACCTTCTGCTGGTCACCGCCCGGTGCGAGCCCCCGCTTCGGGTCGATGGTCGAAGGCGTCGACTCGGTCGGTTCCGAGCTCGGCTGCTCGGTTACTGCTGGTGCGGTCGCGCTGGCAGTCGGCTCGCCCGCAGCCTGGTCCACCGGTTTCTCGGCCGCGCACCCAACCAGGCCGATGACGACCAGGACAGGTGCAATCCACGTCTGTCGCATGATTCCTCCCCCTCCGCCGCGTGGCCCCCCACCGGCGATGAACACCCAGGCTGACATACCGCAAGGGGGACCGCCAGCTTGGTACTCGCGGTGCTCATCGCGGTGGTCACGCTTCTGCTCACGACGTAGTCACGGCCCGCGGCGTACTGAGTCCCCTGCTGCAACGCAGCGTGCCCTGGAAGAAGGGTCAACCAGGTGCGGAGTCGCGCTCGACGATCGACGGGCTATATGGCTGCGCGGCGCTCGAGGAGTTCTCTCGCTGACTCTGAGGAGGAGCGGCGTGAGTAGTCGCTAGGACTCCGAGAGACGCTGCGACGTCCGGGTCCGTGATGGTCGGCGCAGCGGCCGGCGGGGGAGCTGCAGCCGCGGCCAGCTTGTCGTTGATCGCCTTGCGGGCGGCGTACGCCGCGTGGAGGGCCTCTTGGTGCTGGAACGGTTTCCGGAGTTCGCCTTGGGCGCGGCCGATCTCGGTGGTGAGCTCGTCGATCCACTCGTGTCTGGCCGCGAGCTTGCGGTCGAGGCTGCGGAGGGCGTTCTCGAAGCGGACGACCAGTCCGGGAGCGGGGTTCTGGGTGCCGCCGACGGAGACCGCGAGCCGTCGACCGGTACGCCGACGACGTCGACCAGGACGTACGGCTGGTCATCGCGGTACTGGCGCTTGGCGGTGAGCTCGTAGCCACCGAGCCGGCCGACCGGGTGGTCGGCGGCGTCCCATCGGGGCGCGCTCAGGACTTCGGTCATCCGGCTGGCGAGGGCGCGTGCGCTCATGAACTGGCCGATGAACCGCGCTTTGCGTTCGACGGTCTGCCAGGAGTAGGTGTCGAAGGTGCCTTCGGTGACGTAGCGCAGGATCTCGATCTCGGCGTTCTGGTTGCCTTGGCGGCGGCCGCGGCCGTCGCGTTGCACGATGTCGGCCGGCCGCCAGGGGCAGTCGACGTGGTGTAGCGCGACGACCCGGTCTTGGGCGTTGGTGCCGACGCCCATCTTGGTGGTCGATCCGAGCAGCACCTGTACCTGGCCGGTCTTGGCGGCCTCGAACAGCGCCGCCTTGTCGCGGTCGTTCTTCGCGGAGTGGATGAACGCGATCTGCTCGGCCGGCACCCCGCGTGCGACGAGCAGGTTCTTCAGCTCGTCGTACACGTTCCAGTCCTCGCGTGGCGTGCCGAGGTCGCAGAACACCATCTGCAGCGCGCCGGGGCGCGGATGCGGCAGGTCGGTGCCGGGGGATGCGGTAGATCCGATCCTTGTTGGCCGCCCACTTGCGGGCGACCCGATCAGCGACGGCGACGACCTTGGTTCTGCTGCCTTCGTCGGCAAACAGGTCGAGTACGTCGTACTGCGGGCGGGGCTACGCCCACCGTGTCCAGCGCCGCCAGGCGGCTGATCACGGCAGCCTGCCGTACGGCGACTTCCCACAGCTCGTCCGACGCCGCCAACACACCACGTTCAGATACCTCGTCCTGGCCCAAGCCGAGTCTCCAACCCCCGAGAAACCTGCCGTTCAGGACGCTAGTGCAGACGACTCCGGTACACCGTTACGACTCGCACTCGCCTGCACAACGCTCTACCGACAGCGCGGATCCCGTGCAGACGACTTCGGAAATCAACACCGATTGTTGTCGATGTTCGAACTCGTCTGCACGGATGTCCGTACTCGTCTGCAAAGCCCTAAGCAGCCAGAGGGCTGTTCCCCCGTCGATGAAAGAAGGCTTTCATCAGTAGATGGTCACCAGCGACGGCCGCGACCAGCTGCCGCGCCTTTTGCGGGCGCGGTGACCAAGCCGGCGCTGCAGCGCGTCGAGGCTCAGCCGCCCGTCGACCAGGGATGACGAGTTCGCCGTCTATCTTGAGCCGGCTGCTGGGTGGTGCTGTATTGCGTGGCCATGAGCGTCGTGGACATGTCCACGACGGCGAGGTTGATGCCAATTCTGATCTGGCTCGGACGGGGGTGTGACACTGTGGCCATGGGCAACTTGCCGCCCGGGCTCGCCGGGGCAGTCCAGCTCGAGCTCGCCCGGGCCGCCGAGCGGCTGCCTGGTGATCGCGGCAGCCGGGCGGGTCGCGATTGAGCTGAGGTGGGTCGGCTTTCTTCGCTGAACTTCGGGGGAACCCATTCGTCTGCTGGTCCCGGCGGCTGGCTGCTGCGCACTGTTCGCATCATCCACCGGGTGCCGGGCGCCGATGGCGCGCAAGGCGCTTGGCGATCGATCCAAGCCGCTTTTTCGCCGCTGCCTCGCCGTTGACGAAGGGCTGGGAAGCATGGTGCCGTAGGCCAAGGGGAGGGTTCAGAAGCGATGAGGGGGCTCAGTTGTGAAGCGAACGATTGTGTCGGTGATGGCACTGGCATTGACATTGGTTTTGTCAGCCGTCGCCGTGCCGGCCGACGCGAAACGTGCACCCGACGGTCAGATCGCCTTCAGCCAGCAGACGGGGACCGGCGGGGCTAACATCTTCGTCGGCAGCTCAGACGGATCAAAGGTCCGGCAGGTCCCAATCCCGTACCTCGCTGAGGATTTTGCTTCACCGAGTTGGTCGCCCGATGGCCGGTCGCTGCTGATCAGCAACCTCCTGCGGTTCGACACCGCTGGCGAGCTATTGCCGTTCCGGCCAGCGACCGTCAAACCAGACGGTTCGGACTTCAAGCTGCTGGACCCACCTGGTGCGCCGTTCGACATGTACTGCAGCGGCTGGTCACCCGACGGTCGGCGGCTGATCTGCGGCCTCGGCGTTGACCCGCCGGGTCTCTTCACCATCCGCGCATCCGATGGTGGCGATCCCGTGCGGCTAACGACCAATCCGTACGGCGCCGCCGACACGTTCGGCGACTTCTCACCGGACGGCAAAAGGTTCGTCCTGGTGCGATTCAAGGGTGAAGAGACCGCGCTCTTCACCGCGCACTCGGACGGGAGCCATCTGCGTCAGCTCACGCCATACGGATTCGCCCAGGGACACGAAATCGCGACTGCGCACTGGTCACCGGACGGGCGGGCGATCATCTTCGCGACCGGTGAGGGCCGCTTGTTCCTGGTCCATCCCGGCAGCGCCCGGCTGACCCCGATCCACCTTCGCACCGGCGGGAGCACCTACTTCGCCTTCGCCCCAGGATGGTCGCCGGACGGGACGAGGATCGTGTTCTCGCTATCCACCGGCGGCCAAGAGGACATCTACACCGCGAGGCGCGACGGCACCGATCTGGTTCGGATCACCAACACGCCGGCTTTCGAGCCATTCGCAGACTGGAGGCCTGAATCGAGGCACCGCAGCGGTAAGTGAGCACCCGTTGGAAGCTCGCACGACAAGGGCACAACGTGGATCGCAGAGGAGTTCAGTCAACTGATCCTGCTGCCTGGCGCTGAGACAGGTCGACCACGGACGAATCGACTGGTCGGCGCCTGGCTGCCCTGAGTTCGCCGTGCGCGGCGGCTAGCGGGTCGCGCAACTCGGCGCCTTCGCGGCTGAGTTCTTGGTTGCCCGATGCGCGGCTTCCAATCGGCGAACCAGAGAAGCGGCAGCGGCGCGCTGCCGGGTCGGCACTGAGACGGCGGCCGAGCGGCCGTTGTCGTCTCGGAGCTGTTCGATGGCTGCGCGGATTTCGGGCTGGGTGTAGAGCCACGAGCGGCTGACGCCTGCAGCCGCGGCGATGTTGGCGTAGGTGACCGGCTCTCCGGATGCCTCAGCGGCGCGCAGGACCGGCTGGCTCCGGCCTGGTCGAACCGGGCGATCAGGGTCAAGGTGCGTGTGCGCTGCTCCTCATGGGCGGGCAGGTCCTGACTGGTGGTGATGAACACCGGGCAGGGCAGGCACTTGTTGGAATTGGTCGCAGCTTTGCTGGCGGGGCAGGCCGCAGTGGCCGTTCGGCAGCGCGGTGCGGGCCCGGCTGGCCCACTCGACGTCGGTGGGAAGCAGGTGGCCGTAGTCGTCGTCCGTGGTCCGGGGCTAGGTCTGATCGGTGAGGGCTTGGGCGGGGATGGTGCCGTGGAGGCGGGTTCCTTGGCCGATTGCGGTGTGGATGTGGGCGTTGCCGCCCAGGGCTGACATCCGGTCGTCGATGTTGGCCAGGCCGGTGCCGGCGAGTGCACGTGCGGGGTCGAAGCCGGTGCCGTCGTCGCTGACTTCGAACGAGAGCCCGCTGGCGTCGCCGGTGAGGTCGACAGTGATGGTCGTTGCGCCGCTGTGGCGGACGGCGTTCTGGATGCCCTCGAGGCATGAGAAGTAGGCCGCCGCCTCCACCGTGCGCGGATAGCGGCCGACTCCTTGTGCGGTGACCGACACCGGCAGGGCGAGGTCGCGGGCGTGGGCCCGCAGCGCGTCGGTGAGCCCGGCCTGTTCGAGCAGGGGTGGGTGGAGTCCGCGGGCCAGGGCGCGCAGGGATCGGATGGTGGCGTCGACGTCGTTGGCGATGTTGTCGAGCTCGGCGGCCAGCCCCGGCTGGCCGACGCGTGCTTGCAGGGTGGCTAGGCGTATTCGCAGTGATATCAGGCGGGTTTGGGCGCCGTCGTGGATGTCGCGCTCCAGGCCGCGGCGGGCTTGATCGTGGGCCTCGACGAGACGGCGGCGTGATGCTTGCAGCTCATCGAGCTGGATCTGTAGCTGTGCGTTGAGCCGATCGTTGCGCAGAACGACGCCGAGCGTGTGTGCGACGTCGTCGAGCAGTTGCGGGGCGTCGGAGACGAGGTCTGCCCGGGCGGTCGCGTAGAGGCGAACCTGACCGAAGGTCTCACCCTGGTGCTGCACGGTGGCCCGCAGGATCGGCTCCGTGGCTACGGCACCGCTGGAGTCCCTGTTTCCGGTCGGCTGCGGGTAGGCGGAGGGTTCGAGGTGCACCTCGGCGCGGGCCGCGCCGGTGCTGCGCACGAGCAGCTCGGTCACCTCGGCGACGACATCTGCGGCGGGGGCGGTGCTGGCGTGGGCGGCCAGGCGAGACATAACCTCGCTGCGGTCGGCATGGCGGCGGAACAGGAGCCGGTCCACCAGCTGCCGAGTCCTGCGGCGTGCGGGCTCGATCAGCAGGGCCACCACCGCGACAGCGACCAACGGCAGCAGCCGGCTGTCGACGCGATTGCCGACCAGGCTGGCCGCGCCGACCACGACCGTGGCGTAGACCGCGGCGACCAGCACGGACAGGACCACCGCCACCGCCGCCCGGCCGAGCACCGGCTCAACGTCGTGCAGGCGGTAGCGGGCAACGGCCAGGGCGTAGGCGACGATCAGCACATTGAAGCTGACCAGGATCGCCGGGATCCACACCTGCTGCCAGGGGTAGGAGACGACGGCGACCACCGCGAAGGCGATGGTGGTGATGCCCGCCAGCCGGAACGGTTGCCGTTGGGCGCTGTCGGTCTGCCGCCAGCGGTGCAGCAGGCCGCCGATACTGACCACTGCGGCGACCGCGACCGGTAGCCCCCCGGCGGCGAGGAGGATCGGCACGATGGCCGGTGTCTGCGCCGTGGTCCAGTCTGCTGTTGGCCACCCGTCGATACACAGCGCCGCCATGAGCACGACCCCTCCAGCCGAGGCGGCGGCCACCACCGGGCGCCAGGTCCGGCGGGATAGTGTGCCGTCGGGGAAGGCGAGCGGCAGGACGGTGGCGGCCAGCACCGCGGCTGGCACCCACAACCAGCCGGTCACCCACAGCGGGATCGCCGCGGCCAGCGGCAGATCGGCGGGCGCCAGCCCGTCCCCGATCCGGGTCAACGGCGCCGTGAACCCGGCCGCCACGAGCTCCACGTCGGCCCACACAGCCACCATCACGTGCAGTACCTGGATGACGCCGATGGCCGCCAGGGCCCGCCCAGCGGTGTTGCGCGGCCGGCGGCGCAGCACCAGCCAGGCCATCCACAGCAGCACGACCGCCGACGGCCCGTTCTGGAACAGGAACAGCCCGTACTGCACCTGAACCGAACGGTGCCGCAGCAGCATGGAAGCGAACACCGCCACCACGATGGCGGTGCCCACCACCGCGGTGACGGTCAACGGCCGCCGCCGCGCCGCGCTGCGCTCCTGCATCCCCTGAGTATCGACGCTGTAGGTGCCTGCCGGTACCAGGGGCGCGAGCCGAACCATCAGGCTACGGCCAGCCACACCACAGACTGGCGGGCCTGCCCCGCTGGCTGGCCCGTCCGGTCGCGGCGAGGCTTGACCACAGGCACCCACCAGAGGAGCAACCATGAGCATCGACCTGTCCGGCACCATGGGCCCAACCGCGTCCCGCGTCTTCGGCCTCGCCGCTATCGCCGGACCTGTGCTGCTGTTGGGCAGCACCATCGCCTTCATTAGCGAGAACGGCATCAACGACGGCGTCATCGGGGGCATGATCGGCATCTGGTCGACCTTCGCGCTGGCGGTCGCGTTCACCGGCATCTACCGGATGATCGAACCCGCAGCACCGCGCGTCGGCCCAATCTTCGGCGCGATCGCGTTGGTCGGCTTCACCGCCGGCGCCCTGTTCAACCTCCAGGCCATGTACCTGGCGGCGTACGGCAACGACCTTCTCACCGACACCATGAACGGCGCGCTGCCCGACGTACCGGCGATCACCTTCTTCGCGTTCCTGCCCTGGGGCTGGCTGGCCCCCCTTTCGTTCGTCGCCACCGGCATCCTGCTCTGGCGCACCCGCACCGCGCCAACCTGGTCGGCCGCCATGCTCGTACTCGGCGGGATCCTGTTCATCGCCTCCCGCCCGGCCCGCGTCGCGCCGCTGGCGATCGCCTGCGACCTCGCCCTGGTGCTCGCGCTGGCACCGATCGGCTGGGCCATGCTCGCCCGCCGCCGTGTCGTCGCCGACGTGATGCCGTCGACAGCATCGTCCTGACGGCTGGAACACGGCACGTACCGGAACGGATGGGCCAGTCGTGCACTACGGTGAGTCACAAGATGGTGATCCGCGTGGTGGTAGCCGAGGACAGCTACCTCATCCGCGAGGGCCTGCGGTTGCTGCTGGCAACGCAGGACTACGTCGATCTCGTGGCAGGTGTGGCGAGCCTGCCCGAGCTGACCGCCGCGGTGGACGAACTCACCCCCGACGTCGTGGTCACCGACGTGCGGATGCCGCCCGGCGACCAGGACGAGGGCATCCGGTTCGCCGAGGCACTGGCACGGTCGCATCCCCGAATCGGGGTCGTGGTGCTATCACAGCACCTCGAACCGGAGTGGGCGCTGCGGCTGTTCGCCACTGGCGCCGCCGGTCGTGCGTACCTGCTCAAGGAGCGAGTCGGCGATGCCGCCCAGCTCCGGCACGCCATCGAATCCGTAACAGCGGGCGGTACCGTGCTCGATCCGCTCGTCGTCGAAGCGCTCGTGCAAGCCCGCACCAGGCATGCACCATCGCCGCTGTCCCGACTGACCCCCCGAGAGCGGCAGGTCCTCGCACTCGTCGCCACCGGGCTATCCAACGCGGCGATCATGAACCGGTTGGTGCTCACCGAACGGGCCGTCGAGAAACACATCACCTCAACGCTGGCCAAGCTCGACCTCGACCCCCACGACACCCAGGTTCACCGCCGAGTCCAAGCCGTCCTGGTCTATCTGTCGTCAAACAACAGCTGACCACCACCACCACCGGCGGCGTACCGAGCCACGCCCTCGTCGAGGTGATCGGGCTCGCCAGCAGTGGCCAACCAGGAAAGGCAGATTGAGATGCAGTCGAATGCCAACCGGTGCCGTTGGGCATTGATCGCCGCCATCACGCTGGCGGTGTCGGCGGCCTGCTCCGCCCAGCCCAGCCCGCCCGCAACCCCGACCACCAACCCCGCCGCCGACCTGCCCGGCCGAATCGTGTTCACCCGCGCCGGCGGCACCTTCGGCGACGAAACCATCTTCACCGCCAACGCCAACGGAACCAACGAACGAAAGATCGCCGACGGCGGCGCAACATGCTGCCCGAGGGCCACGCGGGACGGCCGCCGCCTGCTGTTCGCCGCCGCCGCGGGAAACCGGATCACCACCGCGACCATGAACATCGACGGCTCCGACCGGACCACGATCCCGCTACCCGACACCACCCTCAACCTCGGACCCGGCGCCTGGTCACCCAACGCCGACCGGATCGCGTTCGAAGGATGGGACGACACCGACAACACCCGCGACGGCATCTATCTCGCACGACCCGATGGCACACAACTGACCCGCCTCACCAACGCCGACGAACAACGCGACCTCCCTAGCGACTTCTCCCCCGACGGCACCAGGTTGGTCTTCCTCCGGCAAACGCCCGGCGCGCCCAACCCCGGCAGCCTGTTCGTGGTAAACGTCGACGGCACCGGCCTGCGACAGATCACACCCGACGGCTTCAACGTGCAATGCTGCGGCAACCACCGATGGTCACCTGACGGAAAGCGCATCCTCTTCGCCGACACCATGGGCGCGCTGTGGCTGGTAAACCCGGACGGGACCGGCCTGACCAAGTTCTTCAGCGACACGCAGGGCCGCTTCGCGATCACACCGGCCTGGTCACCCGACGGCACCCGGGTGATGTTCGCGCTTGACCCGACCGCCGACCCGTTCGCGCACCCGGCGAACGGGCTGTACGTCATCAACACCGACGGCACCGCACTCACCCTGGTGATCGGCACACCAGACTTCAAACGCGAACCCGAATGGCTACCCTAAACCGCCGGGTCACGGCGTTGTGGCGCACTGACACGTTCCTTACCAGCACCCCAACCTGCCGGGGCCATCGCGCTGTGTCGGTCCCTCGGCATGATGGAGCTCATCCGGGTTCCAATGGAGTGTCGGGAAACGATCGTTTGCGAGACACTCCGGAAGCTGGCCGCATCCAGGCGGAATTTGTCAAGGCGGATGAGGCCAGCGTGAGTTAGGCGGCTAGTTTTGTGTCGGTTTCCTTCTGGGGTGTCGGTGCTGGTCTGTTGA
>NZ_SNWQ01000055.1 GCF_004361855.1 Kribbella caucasensis | reverse complement strand
ACATCGCCCAACGCCTACGACATCACGCCCGAGACCCCGAAACCATCCTCAACCTGCTCCTGACCTGCTGAAACACGACTATGCCGGGGCCCTGGCAGGGGAGCCGGGCGGGTGCTACGGACGCCCCGCCGCGCCACCTGGCCGGGTCGGGCGAGGCCGTCCCGGTAAGGAACCTCCTGCGGTCATGTCTGATCGCGGACTCGCTGTTCAGGTGCGTAGTGCTGCAACTGCGCGAGCCGCGATTCGACATGATCGGTGCGGTCGGCGGCCCAGGGTGGCCAACCGTCTTCCAGAGTTGGCGTTCTCCCGCTGAGCACCGCTTGGCGATAGTCGAGGCAGCCGAGCCAAAGCGGTTTCATGTGGAGGACACCGGGGAGTCTGTCGATCTCTTCGCCGGTGAGCTGGATGTGTTCGGAGTAACCCCGAACAGCCTCGTCGACGCGTGATAGACCGCCCTCTGCCGCGGTCGTGAGAAGCCAGGCGAGCGCAGGCAGCCGTGGACCGCGCCCTGATCCGGCCCAGCCGACGATGACAAGGCTTTCCGGCGTGCCGACTGCGGACCAGGCGTGGTAGTTGCCGTGGGTCAGGGCTTCGGGAAGGCCTTCAGCATCGTCGGCATTCTCGACCCGATCACGGAGCAGTTCGAAACCATCCCTGCCTTCGGGGGCAACGTCGTCCTCGACGCTCACCAGGAAGTTCATGGCCGCGGCAAGGTCCTCTTTCGGTCGTCCGACATGGACGCCGCCGCCGGATTCGTCGGAGCCGCCAGGCCGAGCGACCGCGCCGTCGGCGGCGGGAAGGCTGTGCAGCCGGCCGAGCAGGCTCCCGAGCTCGTGCTGGATCGCGGCCGCATCGGGACGGCCGCCCTCGACGAACTGGGTCACGATCACGCCGCTGCCGTTGAATACCGACACCGGCTCCTGATGCGCCAAACGTTCGGCAGGAAAGTTGTGCGCGGACAGGAAACGCAGGATGTCCGCATCGCCCACCACCCGGCTGACCTGGTCGGCGGGTGAGGAGAAGATCCGCGCGATCCATGGCGGGCCGTCCTTGCACCTGAGGAGCAGGGTTGCGGGGTAGTGGCCGGGCCACGAGTCGCGCGGCCGCGTGTTGGGGTCGTCGTCGATCGAGGCCAACGAGGTGATCTGAATCCCGTATTGCGCTTCGAGGTGGGCCGTGAGCGCGTCGTGTTCGAACGGGCGATCGTGGATGAACGCCTGTCGCTCGGCGATCTCCAGGTCGACACGTGCTTCGGTGTAGCGCTGCCCTGAACGGCGTGCGTGTTGACGCACTGCCCGCTTGAAACTGCCCTGCTTGGTCATGACAAGCCTCCTCGACGTGTCCTCGCTCCCCAGCAGCGCGACACTCGAAACAGGCCTGGAAAGGTAGCAGCGACCTTGAGGGCAGATTCCCCTTCGCCATCACGAGGCCCGGCTGGGGCAGGTCCTCAGAGGCTGGGCGTCAGTCAACGCCAAACTGATCTTGCTGCAGGTAGCGCCAGCGTGTCAACCACGTCGCCAGCGCCGCTACAGACCTGGAACAGCCGACGACAACCGCCAATCATGAACATGGCAACGTCGACCAGAACCGGTGTTAGCCGACGTCAGACGTGGGTTCGTGGCTGTTGACGGGGTAGCAGTTGTCCGTTCTTGCTGGACATGAGCCACCAAACTACGTCTGCGGGGTGGGTGGCTCAGTTCGGATGAGAATCCGGATTGCCTGTTCTCTCGTTAATCATGAGCCATCTGTGCTTGGCGCCTCGTCGGATGTTCGTGCGGTGCCGGGTGTTGGCGGCCATCGGAATCTGCCCACTCGCGGCCATCAGCGACTACTCGGGGACGGCGATCTTCGTCACGGAACGTGACTAGGGTCTTGGCGTGGACGCGCGGGGGACCATCTCGTTCGGTCCGGCTTGGCGGCGGTCACGATCGGCGCCGGATCCGACGCGGATGGGGAATCCGTCCTCGCCTGCGTGTCGCCGTCGTTTACCGGATCTGCCGATGTGAGGACGTTAGAGCTCTAGCATCGAGACAACCAGCCCCGGACGGTCACCTCAATTTCCTAGGCCACCTGTCAAGCGTCAACCGAGTCACGCAACCAAGCCCCCGGACGACGCGTCTGGGAGCGTCGGTTCCCGTGAGTCTTGAGTTACTGCCGCTGCCGGGGTAACCCGGTTGGGCTGGCGGGTGACTATATGGCGAGCTCAGAAACGCGACAGGAGGTGAGGCCGTGACAGCAGGTCCGGCCGATGCCGTTCTGGTCGCCGCCGCCCGCAAGGGCGATAAGACCGCATTCGCGGAGCTGGTCGACCGGCACTACCCACTGCTGCTGACGATGTGTCGACGAGCCGTCATCGACCCTCACATGGCCGGGGACGCGGCGCAGGAAGCGGTGCTCGACGCGATGCTCGGGATCGATCGGCTCCGCGATCCGGACCGCTTCGGACCCTGGCTCGCCGGGATCGGACTAAACGTGTGCCGGCGCATGCTTCACCGACGCATCCGTGCCGGATGGTCGCTGGACGCGATGCTCGACGCCGGCTGGACGGCCGAGCCCGTTGATCCAGGCGCAGGACCCGACGAGCTTACCGTGGCCGCCCACCTTGTCGCTGTGGTGCGGACAGCGGTGCGTGCGCTCCCACCCGGCCAACAGGCCGCAGCCACCCTCTACTACCTCGACGGCCTGACCTGCGGCGAAGTGGCTGAACACCTTGGCACGTCAGTCGGTGCGGTCAAGGCCCGGCTCCACAAGGCTCGTGCCACGCTGCGCCGCCAACTCGCCCCCGGATGGAAGGAACCGGCCATAATGTCCACCACCGATCAGCTCCCGATGTCGATGCGAATCAGGGATGTCCGTGCCACCGAGCAAGCCGCCGAGCGCCGGCACGTCGTTGTCCTCACCACCGACGACGGAACCCAGAACCTGATGATCTGGATCGGGTCTGCCGAAGCGCTGGCCCTCGCGCGCACCCTAGAAGGCGTGCAGCTGCCGCGGCCCAGTGTCTACCACCTGACCGCCGCCCTGCTCCAGGCTGCAGGCCGCCGCCTGGCCGAGACCCGCATCACCGCGCTGACCGACCAGGTCATCTACGCCCAGACGGTCCTCGACGACGGAGCCGTCGTAGACGCACGTCCCAGCGATGCCCTCAACCTCGCACTCCTCGCCGACGCTCCGATCCACGTCGACCCAGCGGTCCTCCAGGCCGATCAGCGTGCCGACGACCACGAGGATCCAACTGACTACCCCATGGACGCCCGGGCAATCCTGAATGCAGCCACCTAGCTGAGAAAGAGCCTGGTCATGCTGTCACTCCGGCCAGCCGTCCACGACCAGATGGCGCACCTGCTCATACCGGACGTTGGCGAGCACATCGCGAACAGCGAAGGGCCGTAGGTCGGCTGCGGCCACCGCTCCGAGCGGTAGCCATTCCTGAACGAGGTGCCCCTCGCGGCTCTCCACCTCGGTGCTGTCGAGGGTCGCCACAAGCCGAACATCCGCATTGCCGCGATAGGTGCGCGCGCCTCGCTCGCCGAGTGTGAAGCTTCGAGCAGTCGATGTCGTGGACTGGCATCAGGTATCGAGTCAACAAACCTGGGGCTGACAGCGACAACCGGGGCGACTTGCAAGGCGGGAAGAACCCCCACAGAGGCCGCTCACCCTCCGTCATCGCTGCCGTCGCGACATGGTGGCCGCGAGCGGGCAGATTCCAATGGCCGCCGACAGCCAGGCCAGTTCGCGATCGTCGACAAGTCGCCCGCCGCCGGTGCTTGATCAGGTTGGCTGTCGCGCTGACGGGCGATCCACTTCTGCAGTGGTCGGTTCAGTGCGGGGGTTCCGTTGGTGAGCCCGCTTTTCATGACCTGGTTGTAGAAGTGCTCCCGTTCGGCTGCGCCGTCGGAGACGGCGATGCGCAGCCAGTAAGGGGAGACCAGGATGCTGAGAAGGTCGATGACCTCGGGGTAGTAGGCCGCGTAGTCGTGGGACCGGGCGAGCGAGAGTCGTCTCTTTCGCAGCGGCGAGCTCGCTGTCTTGGCTTGTTCGCGCGCGACGAAGTAGTCCATGCGGTTCCAGCGACCGGTGTCGCAGGGGAGGTTGGTTGACCAGTCGATGACCGCTCGTGCGTGTTCGTAGAAGGGCTCGACTCTGCCGCGTCCATGTCGTCGGATCAGATTGCGGTGACGGACTTGGGCTCTGGGGATCTCAGGGAGTTGGGCGACTTCGACTTGGTCGGTGGGGTCGATCACGCCGTGGCCGATCCAGAGGTGGTGTCGCGGGCAGATGTTGTGGTCGGGATGTGCCCAGATCGCGACTGTGGTCTGGATGTTCTTGGCGGCCATGCAGCGCCGGCATGCTGGCTGTGTCCGGTTGGGACGACCAGCTGCGGCTTGCCCGGTGGTGTGCAGATCAGGGTGCTGGGGTCGGATTTCGGGTAGTGCCTGCGCCAGGTGGGCTGTGGGGATGCCGGTAACTGCGGCGAGGACGTCCAGGGAGATGTCGAATCGTCGCTGTAGTCCACGGGTGCCGGTCAGTTCTGGATTGAGGTAGCCGATCAGGTTGCGGCTGTCGAGGTGGTTGGCTTTGGCCAGCCTGTCGACGTAGGACAGGGTGGTCTCGCCCTGGACTGGGGGCAATCGCCGGGGCAGCGGCGGCAGCTTGGAGCGCATCCAGTTGTCCATGGGCAGAGGGATTTCACCGGCTTGAGCTGGAGCGGCGTGCCGACGATTCCGCGGCGTGGTCGATGCGGACCTTGTCCATCACGGCCTCAGTGATTGCCTCGGTCTGGCTCAGGATGGCTCGGATAGCGGAGGCCCGGATCAGGTGGGACAGGCTGCCGATCATGCCGCCGGTGCGTTGGTGCAGGTACTTGGCCGAGGCGACCAGGGAGCCGGGTTCGTGGTGGTGCAGTCGCAGCGTGGCCTCCATTCCGGCGACGAGCTGCTTCCACTCTTCTTGGTAGGGGAAGGGCTCGGTGTTGACCAAGCCGCAACGGCCCGCCAATTGTTTGCCTCGGACGCCGGTGAAGAGTCCGGAGCGTTCAACGTCGATGCCGGCGTAAATGAAGGTCGCGGGTAGATGTTCGGTGAAGTACTTCATGTGGTCGGAGTGGTCCTCGCCGGCGCTGGTCGCCAGGTTGACGTTGTGCAGCTCGTCGACCACGACGATGTCGCAGCGGGCGTCGATGAGGACCTGGCAGACAGCGTCGGCGATGTCGGTGGCGTTGGTCCGAGACGAGATGGGCGGCAGGCCGAGGAACCGCGCGAATTCCATCGCGAGCTTGCGCGGCGATCCCTTCGGTGGAGCCGTCACGTAGACCACCGGGATCCGGTCGGAACCGGGAAACCGGCGGCGGGTGCGCAGTTCGTGGAATCGGCCCAGCTGCTTGATCGCTGTGGTTTTGCCGGTCGCCGCGCCGCCGGACACGATCAGACCTCGTCGGGCTCCGTTCTCCCGCTGGTTCATCAACGTCAGCAGGCGGCCCTCGTTGGTGATCTCCTGGATCGTCGACGTGGAGACCACGACCAGTTCGGCGTGATGGGCGATCCGGGCTTCGTCGTAGTCGACCCGCTCGTCTGCGGACAGTGCTGCCCAGCCATCGTCGTGCAGTAACTCGATCTGTGGCGGATCGGCGTCGACGAATCGTCGCCATCCTTCCAGCGTGGTGGTGGGCTGGCGGCGATCATCTAGCTGGCTGACCTGGGTCAGAACTGCCACGTCTCGGCCTCCTTGCGGGCGTCGAACACCGGCAAGGGGATGATCTTCGCCGTGGGTTCTTCGGGATCATCGATATCGACAAGATGGTCTGGGTGATGCTTGGGCTCTTCGTGCGGCGCCGGTGGCCTGGGCGCGGTCGGTGTGTTGGTGGCGCGGGTGCGGCCAGAGACCCGGCGGTCCCGCTTGGTCGTCTGCGGATCCGCCGCAGGGCCTTGTTCGGCCCTGTCCAACAGGTCCGCTGCTGCCTGGGCGATCTCGGCTTCGGTGGCGGCGTCTTGGCCTCGCTGGGCCAGCACGGTGCGAGCGTGTTGCCAGGCGAGTTCACCAAACGGCACCGGGGTGGTGCTCAGGTGCTTCCAGGGAACGGTGATCCATCCGCCGTCGTGGTGGTTGCGGACCCAGACCCGGGTGATGTCGTAGGGGTCATAGTGAACTTCCCACAGCCCCTTCTTCCGTTCGATGCCGGAATGCTGCCGCCGGTAGGGGTTGAGCGCCTTGGCGTCATAGGTGCGGTGGTTGATCTTGATGCCGTACTTGTTGATCGCGTTCCAGGAGATCGACAAGAGCTCGATAAAGTCGTCCGCGCTCAGCGGGACGGGGACGTAGCCGGCGATCTCAACCAGGGCGGCGTACTGCTCGTTGGGGGTCAACGCTTTGTCCGGTGTGACCGGGTGCCGCAGACCATCGTGAGGCCTGTTTTGCCAGGTCGCGACGATCCATTCGTCCAGCAGGGCTTGGAGTTCGGCGATCGACCAGACCGCGGCCCGCTCAGCGTTCTCGCCACGTTGTTCGACGCTGGAGCCGACATAGCCGGCGACGTACTGGGCGAACAGGGTGCCGACGGAGTCGAAGCTGCGTTCCACCACGCCCTTCTCCCACGGCGATCCCTTGTGGGTGGGCTGGAAGTTGATACCCATCGCCCGGCAAGCGGACTGGAATGTCTGGGAGATATAGGCCTTTCCGTGGTCGCAAACGATCGACTCCGGAACGATCACTGGCCTGGCTGCGGCGTGTTCGAGCCGTTCGTCCACCTCGGTCAGGCGCCGGTGGGGCAGCACGGAGCGAGACATGCGCAAGGCATCCACCCAGCCCGGCCGCATCGGTTCCGGCGTCAGGGCCCGGGCCAGCAACACCGCGGCGTCGACTGCCTTGGTCGTTGGCCGCAGCACGGCAGCCGGGATGGTGCGGGTCGCCAGGTCAACGATCCAGGTCAGCTCGGCCCGATCCACCAACCCGTTGTCCAGGACCACCCGGACATCGATCGGTGTGGAGTCGATCTGCATCCACTCACCGGGACGGACAGCGGTGACCGACCCGAACGGGCCGTCGGGCTGCTTGGCCAGCGATTGCCGGGTCCTGGCTGAGCCGAAGGTGTGTTTGCCCTGGGAAAGCCGGTTCACCAACCGGTAGAACGTCGCCTGCGACGGCAACCCAGGAGCATCGGGTCCGTGATCCGCAGCGAGAATCTGCTCAACCCTGCGGCGCAATCGGGCGACGGTTCCGGTGGAGCGGTTGGTCTCCTCGGCGATGGCCTGCCGAGTCGCCGCGACGATGCGCTCGTCGACCCGGCCCGTCGGCCGGCTAGGTCGGGCCGTCCGCTGATCGACCAGCCCCCACAGGCCTTCGGTCTCGTAGGCGAGCCGCAGCCGCTTGACTGTCGGGAAGCTGACCTTGTGCCCGGCCGCCGCGAGTTCGGCGACCTTCGCAAGCTCCCGCTGCCGCAACGAACACCGGCGCGGGTCGTACTCCGGCTTCGCCGTCGCTGCCGGCTCGTGTTCGGGCGGTAGGCCGGTGAGGATCTCGACGATGTGCCGCTCCCACCAGCGAGCGTGGTCGGCCACCGGCTCCGGGATCCCATCAAGTAGCCCTGAGGGCGGCAATGGAGCCACCTGTCTGGCCGAGGACACCAGTTCGAAGCCGGGATCGCCGAGCAGTTCCGCCAGCGGCATCTCCGAGACGACACCGACCACATCGACCAGCCGGACGGCTGCGCCGGAGACCGTCTCCACGCTGTGAAGCCGGCCGTCCAGCCGGATATCGTCCCCGGATCGGAGCAGCCGCGGACGGGAAACCGTCATTCGGCATCACCGGCGCGGAGCCAGACCATCGACGATCCCGACAGGGGAGCAGACGCCAGATCTGCCTGAAGGACATGCACCCACATCAGATGGAAGAGCGTCGGAAGCACCGCGATCGGATCACCGACGAGCCGAGTACCTTCAAGTAGGGGAGCCGGAGTCTGGAAGACCCGCTGCAGGTCTGTCGCCCGCCCCAGGTGCAGGCAGCGAGGATGGCGGTAGCCCGCCAGCCAGCGCAAGTTCGAGGCCAAGACCTCGTCCAACTTACCGAGGCGCCGAAACTCCCAACCGACGGACTCACAGGCTCGGGCAGTGTTCGCGAAAGCCTCTGCATCGTCGGGCTCGATCCTGTCGTCGGCCCGGACGTCGACCACCACGCCAGTCCCATCGCGCAGCCGGGCGAAGTAGTCCGGTGTATGGATACGAGTCTTCCCACCGCGGCGCCACGACAGCCGGAAAGGCTGCGAGGACAGCCCGACGACAGCAGGATCGAAGTCCAAGACCATCACGTGGTCTCGCTCCAACCACGACTCGAAACCCACATGCTCCGAGATCGTCGAGGACCACCACAGCCCCGAGAAGCTCCGCTGGCCACGGTAGGAGCTGAACTTCCTGACCGGGAGCGCCATCTCGAACGGCACCGTCCAGCCCGACGACAGCGACTCGTCGCGCTCCTGCCCATCCGAACCGACAAAGTGCAGGCCGAAGTCCAATACGGGCGCCGTACGACCCAGCGCCAGAGAACCACCCACCCAGCAACCCCAACCAAGATCACTCGCCGACACGAACTGGCTCAGATTAGTGAGAGAAGTCAGCGAATGGCTCAGGCACGCCGAGAATGGCTCAGATCAACTGAGAGGGGACAGCAGTCGCGAGGTTCGGCGATTGATTCATCTGATGCGATACGCAGGCTAGTAGTTGACATAATGTCCATTATCGGCGCAGTTAACGGAGGTGGATGGGATCGTTCGTCGGGTAGGTTTCCGGGACGGAAGGTGCCCGGTGATCTCGCGATCTGCGGACTGATCGCCGACCACGGCGGTTCATCTCCGATCGAAGTGTCGACGTTCTTGGGCGGGGTTGTCGGATTCCGGGTGGCGGGTTCGTGGATAGGGCAACCGGACCGAACAAGGTCCCAGGCTCAAGGAGAACCACGATGAACGACCAGGCCAGGCGAGCAACCAGACCATTCCGATTCGGGGTCGTTGCGCCGATCGGTTCTGACCTGCCGACGTGGCGAGACCGCGTGCGCCGCATCGCCGACAGCGGTTACTCAACGTTGCTGATGCCCGACGTTCCTACGTGGCAACCAGCAATTGGACCCACGCTGGCAACCGCGGCCGCGCTCGCTGACCTGCGGATCGGCTCGTGGGTCTATGCCGCCGCGCTGCGCGAACCATGGAGTACAGCATGGGAGGCCCACTCACTCTCAGTACTCACGGAAGGCCGCTTCGAAATGGGCATTGGCGCCGGCCGACCCGGGATCGAAGTCGAGCTGGGGCTGCCTGTCGTCTCCCCAGCTGAGCGTCGTGCCAGGATGCGCGAGACCGTGGCCGTCCTGCGTACGTTTGACGGCCCCGATCTGCACACGCCGGTTGTCATGGCGGTGAGCGGACCGAAGTCGCAGGCGCTGGCGCTCGAAGTCGCTGACGCAGTCACGTTCGTACTCTCACCGGAAAATGATCGGGTCGAGACCACGAACCGGGTACGCGACTTTCCTGGGGGCCGGGACATCGAACTCGGCCAGCACGTCGCCGCTGTCGGTGACGGTGTCGCTCCGTTCATGGCGCCGCCCAACCTCGACACCGCGGCGCTTCGCGCGGCCGACTCGCTCGTCATACTTCCGAGTGACCCCGCGGCAGCCGCCGAAGAAATCCAACGACGTCGCGAGGAGATCGGCTTCTCCTACTTCGTCATCGGCGCCGACTTTGCCGACACACTCGCGCCGGTCGTGGCCAAGCTGGCCGGACAGTAGGCGGCGCACGCCTCGCAGGTCAACTAGGCGACAGCGATCGCATCGCCGCTCCCGAACCGGTCTCGTCCGCCTCAGCTAAGCCGGTGCGGACATCCGTTGGTTCTGCTACCCCCTGTTGTCCGCCCTACTCCCGGCTCTTCAACTCCCGTTCCTGCCAGTTTAATCCGACGAGTAGAAGCAGATGAGAGAACTCGTCGCACCCATGAGTCGTGACGTCATCACTCGATTCGTCCGCTGGCACATCCTGCGCCGCCTGAATGAAGAAGAAGGAGACACAAGCCGCGGCACCTTCCTCAGGTCCAAGCAGACCGTCACCGTCGCCATCGACTTCCTCACCTGGCTCCGCGCACGTGAAGTCCTTCTCGAAGAGTTAAGCCAAGGCGACCTGGATGCCTGGCAAGCGGGTGGGCCCACCACACGTGGTATCGCCAGCAGATTCCTGGGTTGGGCCATCAAGTCCCGACTCATCGATCCGGACCTTCGACTCACGCCGCATCGCCGCGGTACAAGCCCCAAGCTCGACGCTCAGGCGCAGACCAAGGCGATCGACGAGCACATCCACAGCACCGACATGCCTGTCAGACACCGAGCGATCGCCATCCTGCTCCTGGTGTTCGGGCAGCCGCTCGAGCGGCTCATCGCTTTGACCTGGGACGACGTCACCCTCACCGACACGCTCGTCACCATCCGCCGGCTCGGCGGAACCGCTGACGTTGAGCTGCATCCGCCGCTCGACGAGCCATTTCGGCAGCTCGCCACCGAACCGCACAATCACCAGACCGCTGCACATCCCAACAGGAACTGGGTCTTCCCTGGCTGCCTTCGGCGCACGTGCCGCGCGCCTGGGAAACGCTCCACGAGCTCACCAAGCTCGCACCCACCGCAATCATCGCCGAAGTCCTCGGCTACTCCCCCGCCACCGTCGAACTCCACGCCCGTGGTTCAGCAGCCAACTACGCCTCCTACATCAAGGCCAGGCTCGACGCCGCTCCGCCCTGAGTTCCGGCACCGACACATGCACCCAACGCAAGCATGTCCGGATGGCCCGCGCGGACCAGCGGACCGCTATCCGCGGCTAGATCGGTGCGCACTAGAACGGTGGGGGTCCAACGATCTGGATGCCGCCGTTCTCCTGGGCGCTCTGCGCAATCCTGGCCATGTCTACGACGCATGCCGACCCGTCAAGGGGCTCGCTGGCGCCGCGGTAGAAGGGCTCGCATTCGCAGGTTGGCTGGATGCCGAGCACCTTGGCGGTGGGGCTCTTGACGATGAAGGCGTGGGGTACGCCCGCGGGCACCATGACGAAGTCGCCGGATCCGATCTCGTGTTCGTCGTCATTGATGCGGTACTGGATCTGCCCTTCGAGCACCCACATGGACTCCGAGACCGGGTGCGTGTGGATCGGAGTCCACTTGCCTTCGACCATGTCGACTTCCCATAGGCCGATGTCCTCGTTGGCACTGCTGAGCTTCCAGGTGAAAACTCCACCGCCGAAGAACCATCGCTTCTCGCCCTCGCCGGCACGTCGGATCACCGGCGCGAGCGTCGTCCTTTCAGTCATCTGACACTCCCATTCATTCATGATACTTGAGTCTTGTAATGAGATTCGCATATCATGAAGACCATGTCAATGGACTACCTGGAGTCGGGTCGCACGCGGCAGAAGCAGCGCACCCGCGACCAGCTGATCGCTGCGGCGCGCGAGCTGATCACCGCGGGCGACACGCCCCGCGTCGAGGAGGTCGCCGAGGCTGCCGGGATCTCTCGCCCCACCGCCTACCGCTACTTCGCGTCACAGGCCGAACTTCTCGCCGCGGCCTACCCGGAGACAGGAGCCGCGTCGGTCCTTCCCGATCCGCCGCCGGAAGCCCTGGACGAACGCGTGGCCGCCGTTGCCGGGTTCGTCATCGGCCGCGTGCAGGAGAATGAGCCGCAGCAGCGTGCGATGCTGCGGCTCTCGCTGGGCGAGGTGCCGCACGAGCTGCCGCTGCGCCAGGGCCGCGCCATTCCGTGGTTCGTCGAGGCGCTCGCGCCCATCGCCGACTCGATCGGCGACGAGAGTGTCCACCGGCTCGCGCTGGCGCTCCGCGCCGCTTGTGGCATCGAGACCCGCGTCTGGCTGAGCGACGTCGCCGGACTAGCGCCCGCAGAAGTCAGCGCCCTCCAGCAATGGATGGTCGACGCCCTCGTCAAACGGGCCCTCGAGACGCCGCCACAGTGACGGAGCCGTGCGCTGCTCTTGGCATGTGAGCGCGATTACGCGTCCAACCTGGACGACCGGGTGATCGCCGGCAGACGACACATGCCAGACCGCGGATAGGCACTCACGGGCTGCGACTCGTCGCTCCTCTACATGTCGCTTCGCCAGTTTTCTGTCGGGAGTTGCATCTAATGCATGAACTCCCGACCCCGCGCGAACGTGGTCGTCACGAGCGGGGTAGCGATCGGCGAGAGGTGCGTGATCGGCGCCAACAGCGTTGTCACGCAGGACATTCCGCCGTACTTCGTCGCGGCGGGCGCACCGGCGAAGGTCCTGCGAGCCGTCACCTACCCGAATGCCCAACCCTGACCACCTCAGTACTGCGGGCTCACGCCGTCAGCAGCTCCACCAGACCGTCGACCAAAGCGATCAGCCGGTCTCGCTCGGCGCCGGTGCGGCCTCTGCGGAAGCCATGACGCCGGCCCCAGAAGGCGGACTGGACGGCGTGTAGTTGAGCCCAGCGTGCGACGCGTTCACGGTCGAGCTCCGCGGACTCGGCGAAGATGTCGAGACTGCGCCGCAACCCGGCGGCCGGGTCTGCAGTGGTGAGGATGGTCAGCGCACGGGTCTTGAGCAGGACGCCCGCGTCGTACGCCGGGTCGCCCGCGTAGCCCTTGGGGTCGACGGCCAGCCACGGTTCGCGGTCGGCTCGCAGGATGTTCCTCGCGTTGAGATCACCGTGGATGAGCACGTCCGGCTGCGCCTGCGCCAGGTCGCGGATGGTCGCCCGGGCGGCATCCACCGCAGCGCGCGACAAACCATGTGTCAGTTCGCGGGAGTCTCGTTCCAGTTGCTCCGCCCAAGCAGCCGCCTGATCCTGCAGCCGAGGTAGGTGCTGTGGCGCCGGGACGGCCAGCCGACGACTGATCCGGCCGGCGACAGCGGCGATCTCGTCCTCGTCGTCGACCATCGCGAGAGTCGTCAGCTGAGCCCGTTCGAGCAGCATCGCGAAATGCTCGTCATCCCGTTCATGCAGTACGACGGCCCCACGGCCGCCCCACGCCACGAACGCATCGGGCTCGAACTCGTTGCCTGGATGAGGAAACGACACCTTCAGTACGACGTCGCCTACGTCCCGCCGCCACGCCGGGACGATCACCCCGACCCCGCCGTACAGCAGCCCGCCTTCCGGCTCGCACTCCCACCGAGCCAGCAGCTCAGCCACCAAGGCGGGCAACCCGGCCAGCCACGCAGTACCGGCCTCGCCTTCGCGCTCGACCGTGGATCGGGCGAAGACCTCCGGTACGTCGATCACCCGAAGCAGGTTACGCGCGGCTGCGTTGAGTGGTGGCGATGCAGGCGAGTACGACCAGGGCAGTGGCCAGGGCGACAAGGGAGAGCTGCTCTCCCATCAGCAGGACGGCCCAGACAAGAGTGATCAGCGGCTAGGCCACCTGGAGCTGGCTGGCCTTGGGTACGCCGATCAGCGCCATCCCGCGGTACCACGCCATGAAGCCGCCGAACTGCGAGATGGCGGCGATGCACGCCATGCCGACAACCGCCTTGCCGGTCAGGTGCACTGGCTCCTGCGGGAGCGCTAGCGCCGTGACAAGGGCCCAGTGTCGGCAGGCCGTGGCTCTGCAACAAGGTGAAGGCGGCCACTGCTACTGCACCGGCCCGGAGCCCGGGGCAACAACGCCCCGGGCTGATCGCCGTCAACTCCCGGCACTCCAACATCCGGCGTTAGCAATTGAACGTCGGGAGCTGCATCTGATGCAGGAACCCCGGGAGGTTCGTCACCGACATTTGTTGCCGGAGTCGGCGGCAGTGCGGTACCACTGTCCGGCCTCGGCCGGATCCCAGCGGTTCTCCAGCAAGGATGCCGAGGTTGTTCATTGCCCTCGTCGGTCCATGCCACGATCATTTGCGTGCTTTCACCACGTCGGCGATCGCCACGAGATTGTAGGCCGACGGCCCCACGTCCCAACGCCACTCCCCGACAGCCGGTCCGCGCGGACACAAGTGCGGGAAGGCGGTTCCACCCACAGAGGTCCTCTCCGATACCAGAGAGGACCTC
The DNA here is from genome assembly GCF_004361855.1 of Kribbella caucasensis. Classification (GTDB taxonomy): domain Bacteria; phylum Actinomycetota; class Actinomycetes; order Propionibacteriales; family Kribbellaceae; genus Kribbella; species Kribbella caucasensis. The sequence continues at coordinate 1,885 of NZ_SNWQ01000055.1, read as the reverse complement.
ATGCGGGCGCTTCAGCGGGCGATCTTGCTTGTCGTCCTGACGAGCGTGAGGTTCGAACCATCGTCATTGGAGGTCCAGAGGCCGACCACGACACTGGTGGGGCCACCGGGCAGGTCGATTGTGGCACCGACGGTCGCCGTGTCGGACGCGCCGTTGCACTGACCTACGTTGAGGAATGTGCCTGGGTACGCCGTGGTCCCCGCGTATGGGACCACTGAGACCCATCGACAACCGCTTCCGGCGACTGAGTGGAGCAGGCCCGTGGCCGTGACCGATCGGCTGGAGAAGGTGACGCTGCCCGTGTAGTAGCTGGCGCCGTAGGTCAGGTTGAAGGGTTTCGCTGCCGTTTCGGCTGCCTGGGCGGGCGCGGCAACCCCGATCGTCCCAAAAGTGGCTACCAGGCCGACGCCAGTCGCAACAATTCGTCGCATATGTACTCCTTGGAGTTGTTCATTGGTCGCAAGAAGTCTGCGGCCGTCGAACACGACAGCGGAAGCCTTTTGCAGCTTGTGGCAACGCCGATGCAGGGAAGGTGGCGGTAGCTACTCGGTGAGCAGGACGAGGTCGAGGAGACCCTGTTTAGCTCCTTGCGCTGATCAAGTTGGTCGAGCTGGTCCTGGCAGGCCGAGGACGACGAGATCGAGTCCGTGATGGAACGGTTCGGCTGAGACGACTGACCTGCTACTCCCGTCACTCCAACATCCGGCGGTACCGGCTAAATCGCAAGCAGGTTCCTCGGCTGGGCCATCAAGTCCAGACTCGTCGATCGGGACCTCCGGCTCACGCCGCATCGTCGCGGCACGAGCCCAAAGCTCGACGCCGAGGCACAGACCAAGGCGAACGACGACCACGTCCACGGCTCGGTGGGACCGCGGACATCGGGCTTCATCCGCCCATCGACGAGCCCTTCCGCCGGCTCGCTGCCGAACCCCAGAACCACCAGACGGCTGCGCACCCCAACAGCAACTGGCTCTTCCCCGGCTACCATCGCGCTGCACGCCCGAGGTTCCGCGGCCAACTACGTCAACTACATCAAAGCCAGACTCGACGACGCTCGGGGCTGATCGTCCAGCATCGCCGTACGCCGGGCGCCCAACGCGGCATGAGAGTGCGTTCGCGCCTAGTGTGCCACCATGGTCGCCCAGATTCCGATCTCAGTCGCTGTACTTGTGCGCGACGGTCTCGTGCTCCTGGTGCATCGCCACCCATCGCGTCGGTGGTATCCCGACTGCTGGGACCTCGTCGGCGGGCATGTCGAGGCGGGCGAGTTGCCTCACCAAGCCGTCAGTCGGGAATGCCTCGAAGAACTCGGGGTCCACGTCCACGACCCCGTACCCATCCCGATGACGGTCAGTGACCCCACCCTCGACATGCACGCGTTCCTCGTCACGCGCTGGGTCGGGGAACCTGTCAACGCCGCACCGGAGGAGCACGACGATCTTCGCTGGTTCCGGCCCAGCGATCTCGCAGACTTGAAGATGGCCCACCCGGCCAGCCTGTCGAGCCTCCTGAGCGCCGTTCAGGTCGCAACCGATTAGCCGCTACGAACCCTCCGCTCATCGGCATGTCGGTGCGTCTCGCCCAACCCGGGCGCGGGCGGTTGCCGGGCAGGCCATCGACGTCAGCCCCGAGTCGGGACCCATTGAGCCGCGACGCGTCGTTCCTTTACATGTCGCTTGGCCAGTTCCACTGCCTCGTATTACACAGAAGGTCAGTTGGAGCGCGAGCGCCACACAGCCGCATCCTGCGCCTCGTGCTCGCCATCGAGTCCCTCGGCCTCCCCTGTGGGGTGTTGACCGTCGTTTGCGATGACGACGTGGGGGTTGGTGTCCGTCGCTGACGTTTCAGACGTTGGCTGAGCGCCGGCGTGCGTGTCGATCTTTGT
>NZ_SNWQ01000054.1 GCF_004361855.1 Kribbella caucasensis | reverse complement strand
GCGGCGACTGGACCAGCTACGCCGCCGAAGTCAGCCGCCGGACCGAACCATGAGAACGGGCATTCAGACAGTTCCAATAACCGACGTCGCCAGAGGCGGTCTTCGACGACGTCGTGGTTGCCCACTACCAGCAGTTCCTCGACCGCCGCCGCGATCAACGCCCGCCCGAGGAATACCGCGAACCCACTCCGGCTGAGTGGAGCGAGTTCGAGGAGCACTTCGACAAACGCAAGGTCGAGGTCGGCTCCTGCGGCCGGCCCTACGGCACTCCGTGCGCTCACGAGCACGCCTGTATCCGCTGCCCCATGCTCACCATGAACCCGAAGATGCTGCCCCGCCTGGACGAGCTCGAGGCCGACCTGGTCCAGCCCCGCACCCACGCCGCCGACAACGGCTGGAAGGGCGAGATCGAAGGCATCGACCTCACACTGACCTTCCTCCGCAGCAAACGCACTCAGACCCGCCGGTCGGTCAGCCTCGGCATGCCAGCGTTGCCGGGACCGAGTGCCTAGAGTGGTATCTCGTTATTAGCCGGTGATTGATGCGAGTGCGACCGACCTTCGTGCAGGGGTCTGTGCGGCATGCCAGAACCGGAAGAGCGACCAGCAGGGAACCCGCAATTATCCGAGGCGCCGTAGCGCTGTCTCGATAGCGACCTCGACCCGGGAAGTCATGCCGGGCACATCGACGGGACGGCGCCCAGCGACCTGACTACGGATCCACTTCTGCGCGCTGTCGTCATAGTGCAGCAGGGCATACAGGTCCCACCACGGATCGAGAGTCACCCCGGCGATCGACTCATAGAGCGAATGAAGCTGCTCCGACCACTCGGGCGAGTAGAGCGCCGCCAAGTATCGCCGACAGTGCCCGACGTCAATCGCGCGCGCCCCCCGATGGATGGAGTTCCAGTCGGTCAGTCCAGTAATCCTCCCGCGCGACCACAGCATGTTGACAGGCAGGAGATCGCAGTGCAGAAAGACGGCAGTTTCCTTTGGCGGCGGCGCCGCCATGACACCAAACGCCGCCTTCCACACAGCCGGCTTCTGTGCGTCGACCGGCACCTGAAACCCGTCTAGAGGAGCGATCCAAGAATCCGTCCAAGGTCTGAACGTCTTCGCGGGGAGATCGAGGGAATGCAGCAAGACAGCAATCTCCGCGATCCTCGTCAGCCACGACCGAGGTTCCGCCGGATTGAGGTGAACATGCCCCTGCAACCGTGTCATCAGCAACGATGGCGCGCCCCCCGTCGAAGCACCAGCAACATCAGTAGCCAGGATGCTCGGAACCGGGAGCCCGCTTCCCGCCACCACACCAAGGTTGGCGATCTCCTTCTCCAAGGGCTCCTGCAGGCCAAGCCCGCCCGGGTACTGCCGCAGTACGACGAACGTTCGCATTCCACGTCGCTCGACAGTCAGCCGATTCACGGCGGAGCAGACGCCACCGGTCATTCGGCGATAGCCAACGATGCGACTGCCCCGACCCATCGACGCCGCAACCCAGGCGAGAGTCTCAGGGGAGGGCCGACGCTGTCTGAACCCGCCATCCCTCCAGTCGCCGTCGGTCATGAGCGCGAGCCTATTCGTCAGGGGCCTGCGGCGATACGGGTTTTCTAACTAACCCGCCAGAGGCAGTGACCCGGCTGCTGGACGGCCGTCACCATCTGGAACGGTTCGCGATGGAGCAGGCGGGTGAGGTGGACTACCTGATCACCTGGAGGGACAACGAGTTCGTCGGACGGGTGAGCCTCACACCGTGTCGTCGTGCGGGTGCGAATCGACGGTGCTTCGCATTCCCGAAGTCGCCTTCGTGCCTCCGGCTGTGCTTTGAAGTAGGCGATCCAGCGTGCGGCGCCCCCACAGACTCACCAGCGGATTACTGACCTCGTAGTACCAAACGAGGCCCATGGCCTGCACGTTGCACAATCACCGAATGCCTGACTGAGCATCAACGGCAGCATGGAATGCTGGAGGGATCTTTGGCTCTTGAAGGGTGTTCATGTCCAACGTGCCGGTTGCTCGCCCGAAGATCGTTTGTCTGTGCGGTTCCCTGCGCTTCAGCAGGGAGTTTGCGACCGAGCGCACGCGCTTGACGCTCGATCTGACGATCGTCCTGGCTCCGGAGGCCACCGAGGCGCATGTGCTGGACCCTTTGCTCGTGCGGGCCTTGGGCGAGCTGCACCTCCGCAGGATCGACCTCGCAGATGAGGTACGAATCGTGAACCCCGGTGGCTACATCGGGGAGGCCACCCGCCGCGAGATCGCGTACGCCAACGCATTGGGCAAGCCCGTCACGTACTTCCACGAACTGGCGATTGGGGACAGCTAGTCGGCTTCTCTGGCCGACCCGGCTGCCGGCGAAGTAGAGCCAGGTCAACCGGGCCGGCGGTAGTGCAGAGAAGGTCGACCCACCCTGACACCTGGCTCGACGTCGTCACGGCGGCGTGCGCAGCCGGCATCAGGAGATCGTGAGGACTACCAGTTGCTGAGTGGCTTGCGGCCGGCTCAGCGGAGTCGGTCGTAGACGAGGGCCAAGGTGCCGTGCTCGCCGGCGGTCTGGCTCGCGAGCGCCCACTTCCCGGCGGGCAGGCCGTCGTCGAACAGGCGCGGGCCGCCGCCGAGGAAGACCGGGAACACCGTGATCGCCAGCCGGTCGACCTTGTCGGCCGCCAGGAGCGCCTTGATGACGCTCGCGCTGGAGAGCACGAGAATGTCGCCGCCCTCGGTCGCCTTGAGGTCCGCGGCCACCTCGGCGGCCGGCTTGTCGACGATCGTCGTCCGCTCCCACGGTGCCTCGCGGAGAGTGGAGGAGAGCACCACCTTGTCGGTGTCGACGAGCCACTTCGCGAAGCCCTCATCGCGCGGGTCAGCACCTTCCATACCGATGACGGTGGGCCAGAAGCCGAGGAACCCCTCGGCGTTGACCCGCCCGACCAGCGCCGTCGTCGCGGTCTCCCACAGGCTGGTCAGGTGGTCGCGGGCGACGTCGGTGACGGCGTACGGCATCACCCAGCTCATGTCGAGAGGGTTGTCCGGCGCGGCGTAGTGGCCGTCGAGGGAGATGGCGATGTTGGTGACGACCCTGCGGCCGCCGGTCTGCTCTGTCATTTCCTGCTCCTTGTGTCGGTGTCGTGCTCGGTGCTGTCGGTGTCTGTCTTGTGCGAGTCCGCGGCGAGGGTTGCCGCGAGTTTGTCGAGGCTCTGGCCGAAGCCGAGCTCGATGCCTGCGATGAAGTCCGCGGAGTCGACTGTGCTGTCGGTGATCCGCCAGCGGACGTCGAGGTCCGTGCCGGTGCTGGTGGGCTGGAGGCCGAGGTCGACGTGGCTGGTGAAGGCGAGGCTGCCGTCGGGAAGGAGAGGGGAGAGCCGGTAGGCGAGGAGCTCACCGGGGCGTACGTCGTCGATCACTCCCTCCGCGCGCCCGGCGACCAGGTCGGAGCCGTCGGTGTCCTCGACATCGCGGTACTCCAGAACGATCCGCCCACCCGGTCGCGCCTCGAAGACGAGCTCGGAGACGCGGAGGTCGTCGGGTGCCCACCACTGCGCGAGCAGGGTGGCCTCGGTCAGGTGGCGCCAGACCAGCTCAGGGCGCCCCGTCAGCGAGCGGACGAACCTGAACGAGCGGCCGTCGGCCCACCCCGACTCCTCCGCGGCGAGCCGCTCAGCTTCGACGCTGAGACGGTGGCGGTCGAAGGTCTCCCGGGCGCCGCCGACTTGGTCCGCCGTGTCCGCGAGCCGGCTGAGCGCAGCTGCCAGGTCCCGCAGCGGACCGGGCCGGAGCGCGTAGATGCGGCGCTGGCCGGTCCGCTGGGAGGTGACGACGCCGGCCCGCTCGAGGGTCTGCAGGTGCTTGGTCGTCTGCGGCTGACGCGCCTCGGCGAGCTGGGCGAGGACCCCGACCGATCGGGGCCGCTGGGCCAACAGGTTCACGAGCCGCCAGCGAGCCGGGTCCGCCAAGGCAGTGAGGAGTGCGTCCATGAGGACAAGCATTCACCACAGTGAATATTCGTGTCAAGGAATAATTTGGAAGAGGACGCTCACCTTCCAACCGCGCCGTACGGTCAGGGGCCGGTGAGGATGACGAGTTGCTGGGTGGCTCGGGTCATCGCGACGTAGCGGTCGACTGCTCCTTCGATGCCCTCGCCGAACGACTCCGGGTCGATCAGGATGACCAGGTCGAACTCGAGGCCCTTCGACAACACCGGAGTCAGCGACCGTACGCGGGACGTCCCCTGGTACGACGGATCGCCGATGACGCACGCGATCCCGTCGGAATGCTTGGCGAGCCAAGTGTCGAGGATCGAGTCCAGTTCCGCAGTGGATCCGTGTACGACGGGGAGGTCGCTGCTGCGGATCGAGGTCGGCACGTTTGCGTCGGGGAGTACGGCCCGGATGACCGGCTCGGCTTCCGTCATGATCTCTTCGGGCGTCCGGTAGTTGATGCTCAGGGAGGCCAGGTTGATCCGGTCCAGTCCGATCCGCTCGAGCCGTTCCTGCCACGACTCCGTGAACCCGTGCCTCGCCTGGGCACGGTCCCCGACGATGGTGAAGCTCCGGGACGGGCAGCGGAGCAACAACATCTGCCACTCCGCATCGGTGAGCTCCTGCGCCTCGTCCACGACGATGTGCGCGAACGGGCCGGCCAGCAGGTCCGGGTCGGCGGTGGGCAGCGCGTTCTCGTCGACCAGGGCCTCCTGGATGTCCTTGCCGCGCAACATCGGCGCCCACAGGTCGTCTCCGTCGGCGGACTCGAGGATGTGGTCGATGACATCGGTCATGCGTTCGCGTTCAGCTGCCGCGGCGGCCTTCGCGCGACGCTTGCGTCGTGAGGCCTCCGGATCGCCGAGGCGCTGCCGGGCTGCGTCCAGGAGCGGCAGATCGGACACCGTCCAGGCCTCGGGATCCGCGCGCTGCAGCTTCTTCACCTCATCGGGGTTGAGCCAGGGAGCACACATGCGCAGGTACGCGGGTACCGTCCACAGGTCTCCGACGAGATCGGTCGGTTCGATCAGCGGCCACGCCTTGTTGAAGGTGTCGACCAGCACCTCGTTCTGTTGAAGGGACCTGCGCAGCATTTCCTCCGAGACGTCTTCGTCGTCGTATGCGTCCGCGTGCTTGTCGATCAAGATCGTGAGCAGCTCCTCCCAGACCAGGTCGCGCGCCTCGTTGTGCGGCGTACCGGCGTCTGGTACTCCGAACGCCTCGGCCCAGTCCGCGGCGCTGAGCCAGATCTCCGACCAGTGGGTCTCGACCGTCATCGGCTTGGTGGGCGGCTCCTCGTAGAGCCGGACAGCCGGCTCGATCGCCTTCACCATGTCCGCGGACGACTTCAGCCGGGCCACGTCCGGGTCAGGCTCGTCCGCTGCCGCGGCGCCTTCGGGGAGGAGGTCGCGCAGGGTGCAGGTCTGGACGCCTTCCTCACCGAGGCTTGGGAGGACGTCGGCGACGTAGGCCAGGTAGGGCTGGTGGGGACCGATGAACAGTACGCCGCCGCGACGGTGATCGAGGCGTGGATCGGAGTACAGGAGGTAGGCGGAGCGGTGCAGAGCGACGACTGTCTTGCCCGTACCCGGACCGCCGTCGACGACGAGAGCGCCGCGGGAACTCGCGCGGATGATGGCGTCCTGGTCGGCCTGGATGGTGCCGAGCACGTCTCGCATCCGGGGCGACCGGTTGCTGCCCAAGCTGGCGATGAAGGCTGACTGGTCGTCGAGCGCGGCGGCGTGCCCTTCGAATCCGTCCGAGGTGAACACCTCGTCCCAGTAATCGCTGATCCGGCCGCGGGTCCAGCGATACCTGCGGCGGAATGTCAGGCCCATCGGGTTGGCATGGGTCGCTCCGAAGAACGGTTCGGCCGCGGGGGAGCGCCAGTCGATCAGCAGCCGACGGCCCTCGGTGTCCGTGAGGCCGAGGCGTCCGACGTACACGGGCTCGGGGTTGTCCGCGCTGACGATGTGTCCGAGGCACAGGTCCAGACCGAAGCGACGCAGGGTACGCAGGCGGCTGGTCAGCCGGTGGATCTCCAGGTCCCGGTCCAACGCCTCCTGGCCGGTGCCGCCAGGTGCCTTGCGGGTGGCGTCGAGCCGGTCGGACAGGTCGGCGATCGACTGCTCGAGGCTCTCCGCGATCGCCGCGAAGTGCTGCTCGTCGCCGGCGATCAGCGTCGGGTCGGCCTTGGGGGAGAGGTGGTCGGGGAGGTCGAAAGCGCTGGTGGTCAGGGGGTTCATGTCAGCGGCTCCCATCGAGTAGCAGCTTCGCGGCCGCCATCGCGCCGTCGGTTCGGATCGTGCCGGCGACGGCGGTGGCTCGTGCGCGGGTCTCGGGGGTCAGGGTCGTCTTGAGCGCGACGGACAGGGATTCGGCGGTCGGAGCCGGGCCGTCGTGCGCGGTACCGATGCCCAGGTCGGTGACCCGGCCGGCCCAGTACGGCTGGTCTGCCGCCTGGGGTACGACCACCTGAGGCGCGCCGGCCAGGGTGGCCGTGGTCGTGGTGCCCTGGCCGCCGTGGTGAACGACGGCGGCCACCCGGCGGAACAGCTCCTGGTGGTTGACCTCGCCGACGACGAAGCAGTCGTCCTGGTCGTCGATCAGGTCCAGGTCCGCCCAGCCTCGGGCCACGACCGTACGGCGGCCCTGCGCGCGGACCGCGTCGACGGCCACCTGGGCGACGTCCTTCGCCTTGTGCATGGGCATGCTGCCGAAGCCCACGTACACAGGCGGTGTGCCCGCGTCCAGGAACGCTTCCAGGTCGTCCGGCAGCGGGCGCTCGTCCGGCAGGATCCACCCGCCGGTCTGTACGACGTCGAGTTCCGCCGCCTCCTTCCACGGGTCCAGGATCGGGTCCGTCGCCAGCCACGGCCGGTCGCCGATGACGTAGCCGCGGACGTCGTCCACGGGTGGCAGGCCGATCGACGCCCGGTTCGTGTTGAGCGCCTCACCGAACAGCACGTTGTTGCTCTGGGCATCCAGATCCCACAGGACACGGTTGTCGGTCACCTCCGGCGGGAACGGCCGGCCCGGATACGCCAGCGGCGCGCGGTACGGCGACGGCAGAGTGAGCTGCTGGAACGTCACGGACACAGAGCGGATGCCCAGCTTCTCGGCCACCGACAGCGCGCCCGCCGCAGCCGGCATCATGCCGGTCGCCACCAACACGTCACATCCCTCGGCCGCTGCGGTGACCACCTCGAACTGGCTCACGATCACCTCGGCCGCACGCTGAGGGATGGATGACGGCCGCGGCGCCGAAGTCGTCAGCGCACGCGCCGACTGACCGACCGGTACCAGCGGTACGCCGACACCGGCCAACCGCTCCGCGAAGTCCTCGTCCGGCGGCGCGCACACCCGCACCTCCGCGCCTAAGGCCCGCAACTGCACCGCGAGTCCCACCAGCGGTTCGACGTCCCCGCGCGACCCGTACGTCGACAACAACACTCGCACTTGGCGACTCCCCATATTTCTTCGGATTCTGGCTACGGCCGACGATTCTCCGGCACAACCCGGGGCTTGCGGCAAGCCCACCAGTGCGCTATAAGTTGGGAGTGGAAGGGAGTGGGTCTCCCTTCCTTTTTGTTTGTCCACAGCAACTGGTCGCCTGGGATGCGCCGTCAGGATCCGGACGCTGATCGTCCGGGATCAGGGTTACGGTTTCGTTCATGGACATGCTGACGGACGAGCAAATCGCTGAGACCAAGCTGGACGACTGGCGCAAACTGGGGCAGGGACTACATGCCCGATATGTGGTTGGCGACTTCGGCGCCGGCGTACGGTTCGTTGCTGCACTGGGGGAGGCCGGTGATGCACTGGGTCATCATCCGCGGGTGACGATGGGGGACCGGTATGTCGATCTCAAGTTGATCAGCGAAGACGCGGTGTACCGCGATGACGAGGGCACCGAGCACATTGTCGAGTGGGTGACTCAGCGGGACATCGACCTCGCCGTACGGATCACCGAGATCGCGGCCGAGCAGGGTGTCGACGCTGACCCGGCCTCGATCACGACGATCGAGCTCGCCCTCGACACGGCGCATGCGGCGACGATCGCTCCGGTGTGGGCGGCCCTGCTGACCGGGAGTGCGGAGGCTCGGGGCCGGGGGACCATCGGCGACGACGTCCGGGACGCGACCGGACGGGTACCGATCCTGTGGTTCCAGGAAACCGACGAGCACGAGACCCCGCGTCAACGGTTCCACATCGACGTCTGGGTGGCGCCGGAGGTTGCCGATCAGCGGATCGCTACCGCCGTCGCCGCAGGCGGGATCGTCGTCGATGACACCCAGGCGCCTTCATACACAGTGATCGCCGACCAAGACGGCAACAAGGCCTGCGTCTGTACGTCGCTGAGCCGCTGACCCGTTATCGGGGAGTCAGCACGCAGAACTCGTTGCCGTCGGGGTCGGCCATGACGACCCAGCTGACGTCGCGCTGTCCGATGTCGATTCGAGTCGCCCCGAGGGAGACGAGACGGTCGACCTCGGCTTGCTGATCGCCGTCGGCCGGGGGAGCGAGGTCGAAATGCAGCCTGTTCTTCCCCTTCTTCGGCGCCACCGGCGGACCGCCCCAGGTGATCTTCGGACCGCCGTGCGGCGACTGAATCGCGGTCTCCTGGTCCTGGTCCCAGACCAACGGCCAGTCCAGCGCCTTGCTCCAGAAGTACCCGACCTCCTGCGAACCGTCGGATGCCAGCGCACCAATGAATCCGGTGTCGGCAAGGAAGTTGTTGCCCGGCTCGATGACGCAGAACTCATTGCCTTCCGGGTCGGCGAGCACCACATGAGCCGCGTCCGGGCCTTGACCGATGTCGATGCGCTGGGCGCCGAGTTCGAGCGCCCTCTCCACCGTCCGCTGCTGTTCCTCGAGGGACTGGCTGGTCAGATCGAAGTGCATCTGGTTCGGACCGGTCTTCTGCTCCTGACTCGGAAAGAATTCCAGCTGGAAGCCGGTGTCATCGTTCGGCAGCAGCACGTAGCCGCCATCCGGATCGTCGACCATTTCCCAGTCCAGTACGCCGGCCCAGAAGCGCGCCAGACGAAGCGGATCGTTCGCATCGAAAGTGAGCGCAACAAGGTGAGATGTCATCCGCTCCGAATCTCCGATCTGCTGACGCATAACCACGGCGAGGGCACGTCCTGCCCATCAGGCAAGCAACGTAAGACGCTCGGAGTCCGCGACGCAACACGATTAACCAGAGGCCGACGCCGGTAGGCGCCGCTACCCTCAGTCGGTGGACTTCACCGACTACGACACCAGGCTGGCGGCGTACGCCGTGATCATCGATCAACACGACCGAATCCTGCTCACTTGGTTCAACGGTGGTGGACACTCACCTGGCTGCTGGACCATGCCGGGCGGAGGCGTGGAATTCGACGAGTCGTTGCAGCAGGCAGTGGTGCGTGAGGTGCTGGAGGAGACCGGCTACTCGGTCGAGGTCGGGAGCCCCATCGCCACCCACGCATTCACCAAGCCGAACACAGATCGCGACGGCCGCCGCCCGTACAAGTCCGTCCGAGTGATCTTCACAGCCGCAATAACAGGCGGATCACTGGGCACCCTCGAGGTGAACGGTACGACGGACTTCGCACAGTGGATCCCACTCGACGAGGCGCCAACCCTTTCCCCACGCGCCGACATCATCGACGTCGCCCTCGCCGAACTGGTGAGGCCGTCCTAGTGGGTTAATCGACACCGGCCTCGAGTACGGCGAGGTCGCGTACGGCGTAACGGTTGTGCTCGGCCTCTTCCTTCAGGATCACCTTGAGGCAGCGGCGTACGACGTACTCCTGGTCGGGGTACGGGTCCGCCGGCTTGCGACGGCAGACCCGGTCTAGCTCGGACTCGGTGAGCCCGTCGACGGCACGGCGCATCGTGGCCATGCGGGCGAGCCGCGTCGCGAGTACCTCGTCGAGCGTCGGGGTGGCTTCGAGGGTGAGCCCGAGCTTCGCCGACGCGTCGGGCGGCATCCCGCCGGCCGGGTAGCCCAACGGGTGGTAGGGCGATTCCTCCTCGAGTACGGCATTGCCGAGCCATGCATCGCTGGCGAACAGCAGATGCCGCTGGGTCTCGACGAACGACCACTCGCCGTTGACCTGCTCGTACAGCTTGGCCTCGGGCAACAACCTGGCGCGGTCGAGCGTCGCCTCCCACAGGCTCTCGATGGCATCCCAGGCAGCCCGGTAGTCGTCGGGGGAGACCGCGTCACGCGCCATCACCCGCGTGGGCTGCTGACGGTCGAGCTCGGCCTCGACGTACGCGGTCACGTCAACGTCGTTGACGACGAGACGCTCGAAGTCGCCACCGATGTAGACGTCGCTGCCATAGCAGTCGACGATCTTCAGACCGCTGACCTCGCAATCGCGGATCTCAAGCCCGGCAAGCTCACACAGGTGGATGCGCGCACCACGGAACTGATCACTTTGCACATATTCAGCAGCCATCGACGCAGTCTCCCGCAACCGTCCCACCCACGCCAGTCTCCTGGAAAACGGCCTGTGTCGCGTCAGCAGTCCGGATAGCCTCCGTCGCATGGCGCGGGATGAGGCACGGCGCATGGTGGCGGCGTTGGCCAGCGGGCGGGCACGATGGAGTGATCGGCTGCGTCGTGGCGAGACATTTCTCCGGGGCCGTGTCGATCCGCGGGCCGCTCGTTCGACCTGGGGGTGCGAGGGCCGAGACGCGGCCCCGCCGGAGGAGGAGAACGCGATGGCGCAGTACATGCTGATCATGCGGGGCACCGATGAGTCGAACGCGGCCATGATGGCGAACATCGACGAGCTGATGGCCGCGACCCGCCTGTTCATCGAGGAGACGGCCAAAGCCGGCGTTTACGTCGCGGCCGAAGGGCTGGACGATCCGGACCAGGGCGTCGTTGTGCACTTCGGCGACGAGGCCCCGGTGGTCACGGACGGGCCGTACGGAGAGACAAAGGAACTGTTCGGGGGCTACTTCCTGCTCGATGTCGCCTCGAAACAAGAGGCGGTCGAGTGGGCGAAGCGGGTCCCGGCGGTCGCCGGGTCCAAGATCGAGATCCGGCGGGTGCCCGGGGAGAACGAGGTCCCACAGGACAGCGGGAAGTTCGTCAAGGAAGGGGCCTTGCGCGAGAGCAGCGGCCAGATCTGATGGACACGGCCGACGTCGAGGCCGTCTGGCGGATCGAGTCGGCGCGGATCGTCGCCGCGCTGACCCGGTTCACCGGCGATTTCGGGTTGGCCGAGGATGCTGCCCAGGAGGCGGTGGCTGAGGCACTGGTGTCGTGGCCACTTGCCGCTCCGGCCAGTCCGGCCGGCTGGCTGATGGCCACGGCCCGGCGGCGGGCGATCGACGCGATCCGCCGCCGGACCGCCCTGAAGGACCGGTACGCCCTGCTGGCGGCCGGCCCGGCGGTCGACGACGAAATCGACCCCGACAGGATCGACGACGACATCCTGGCGCTGATGTTCATCAGCTGCCACCCGGTGCTCTCCCGCGAGGCCCAGGTGGCGCTGACTCTGCGCGTGGTCGGCGGCCTGTCCAGCGAGGAGATCGCCCGCGCGTTCCTCGTCCCCGTGCCGACCGTGCAGGCCCGCATCACCCGGGGCAAGAAGACGATCGCGGCGGCCGGGGTGCCGTTCGAGCTGCCGGCGGCCGGCGAGCGCCGGGAGCGGCTGGGCGGCGTGCTCAGCGTCCTCTACGTGATCTTCACCGAGGGGTCGACGGCCACGTCGGGCGACCGGCTGCTGCGCCCCGACCTCGCGTACGAGGCAATCAGGCTGGCCCGCACGCTGGCCGCGCTGCAGCCGGACGAGCCGGAGGTGCACGGCCTGCTGGCGTTGTGCGAGCTGACGGTCGCGCGCTTCCCGGCCCGGACCGGCCCGGACGGTTCGCCGGTCCTGCTGGAGGACCAGGACCGGCGACGGTGGGACTTCTCGGCGATTCGCCGTGGGCTGGCCGCGCTGGTCAAGGCCTCGACTCGCGGCCTCGGCCCCTACGGCCTGCAGGCCGCGATCGCGGCCGCCCACGCGTCGGCGCCCTCGGTCGAGGCCACCGACTGGGACCGGATCGTGGTGCTCTACGAGGCGCTCGGCCGGGTCGCGCCCTCGCCGGTGGTCGAGCTCAATCGGGCCGTCGCCGTGGCCATGGCCTCGGGTCCGGCGCAGGCCCTGGCGATCGTGGACGAGCTGATCGCCTTGGACCGGCTCCCCGGTTCGCATTTGGTTCCGACCGTACGCGGTGAGCTGCTGGCCCGCCTCGGACGACGACCGGAGGCGCGCGCCGAGCTGGAGCTGGCGGCCCGGCTGTGCGCCAACCAGCGCGAACGCTCAGTGCTGCTGCGCAAGGCGGCCGCGCTGAGCTGACTTCTCCAGCTCGGCTTCAACTGGCAGGGACGGGAGTAGCCGGGTGTGCGGAAGGCCCGTGAAAACTTTTGCCGATCGCCTGTCGGATCCACCGGACGCCGTTCGTAGCGTAGGTGGAGGCGGACAGCGGGTCCGCTCGAGCCGAAGGAGCAGACATGCCCGAGTACCTCATCTACTTCAACCAACAGTGGGTGGGTGACCACACCGAGGAGTGGTTCGCCGGTCGCGGGCCACTCGCCAGGGCGGTTGTGGACGAGATGAAGGCTGCCGGCGCTTACGTTTTCGCCGGAGGGCTGGAGGAGGAGGACGGCCCGGTCTACAGCGCCGACCCCACCAGTGGCGACGTGTTGATCACCGACGGACCATACGTCGAGTCCAAGGAGTTTCTGGGCGGGTTCGCTCTGGTGGACGTGGCTGATGACGAGGCCGCCAAGATGTGGGCGGGCAAGGTCGCGGAGGCATGCGGTTGGCCGCAGGAGGTTCGCCGCTTCAAGCCGCGGCCTCAGGGCTAATGGTCGACCGCGACCTCATCGTGGACTGCTCGGAACTCGATCCCTCCTGGACGGATTGATCGGCCCGATGCTTCGCCCGCTCATCGGCATGAGCGGGCGAAGCAGGTGTCACGGACTGCGGCATCCGGGCAACCCACGTCGAGCTCGACGACCGTCAGGTCAAGACTCTGCGAGGGCGCGCACCGCGCGTTCGATCGCGGGGCGCATGTCAAGAGCGGGGTCGACGGTGAGCCGGTGCAGGAGCAGTCCGTCGGCGAGCGCCATGAGGGCCCGGGTCGCCGGCACGGGGTCGGCGATGCCAACGGCGATCACGATCCGCTCAGTCCACCGCTCGAACTCGCGGCGCTGCCGCCGCAGCGGCTCGCCAAGCTCAGGATCGCCGGCGAGTTCGAGGAAGAGGGCGTAGCGTGCGCGGGTGCGCGTGGCGAACGGCCCGGTCTGCAGTTCGGCCATGGCGCACAAGCCCTCGATCAGCCCGTCGAGTCCCGTGATCGCAGGCATCGCGGCCGGGTCGAAATCGGCGCGCTCGCGCTCGGCCATCCAGTCGACCACGCCGCCGAGTAGCGCCCGGCGAGTGCGGAACCAGTTCGAGGTCGACCCAGGGGGGAGGCCTGCCCGTTCGTCGACGCGCGCATGGCTCAACGCGCGCACGCCCTCCGCGCCGAGCAGTTCCACGGCCGCCTCGAGTGCGCGCTCCCGGGTCGCCGCGGGCATGGACGCCCCCTTCCAAGAGGTCTACTATGAACATAGTACTCCACCGCGTGAAAGGGGTCGCCATGCCCACGCCCGAGCCCCGCATCACCCGTTCCGTCGACGCCTCGGCCTGGTCGCCGCCGCTGCCAGAGGCATCCGGCTTCGACCATCTCGTCGTCGAGACGCCCGGCCTGCACACTCACGTCGCCGCCATCGGCGAGGGCGAACCGGTCGTGCTGTTGCACGGATTTCCCAAGCACTGGTGGCAGTGGCACGCCGTAGCGCCGGTCATCGCCGCAAGCGGCTACCGCGTCATCTGCCCCGACCTGCGCGGGGCCGGCTGGACCGTGGCCGACGATCCACGTGTCGACCGCGAGACCCGGCTCCGCGACCTGCTCGCCCTCTTCGACGTCCTCCACATCGAGCGCGCCCACCTCGTCTCCCACGACATGGGCGTCATCACCGCGATGCAGCTGACCTACGACCACCCCGAGCGGGTTCGAACGGCAGTGCAGCTCTCCGTGCCGCCGGGATTCTTCACGTTCAGCCCGAAGCTCGCCCCGGGCTTCCGGCACCTGCCCCAGTTCATCTGGCACCGCCCGGGCACCTCACTGCGCGGAGTCTTCTCCGAGGCGTACGTCGCCCGCCCGATATCGGAGGCAGCCGTCGACGCCCACCTCGCCCCGATGCGCCGACCCGACATCGACGGCGCGGTGCGTCCGCTCACCCGCGGCATGATCCTGCCCGAAGCCATGCGCATGATGCGCGGCGTCTACCGCCGCCGGCGGCTCACGGTGCCGACCCTCGTCGTACTCGGCCGCCGCGACCACCCCTGGACCGAGGAGCTCATGGGGCGTATCTGCCGCAATCCGGAGCGGTACGCCGATCGCGTCGAGTTCGCCTATGTGGATGACGCAGCGCACTTCATCACCGACGATGCCCCGGCCGCGGTCGCCGACCTCGCGCTCGACTGGTTCGAACGAGCCGCATGACGGACGGGCAGCTCACCACTCAGACGTCCGCTCATCGGCACGCCGGCGCCTTCACCATCTGCGGCAACTCCCGGTCTTTAGCTGGCAGGACCGGGAGTTGATGAGGCGGAGTAGGCCTCGGAGCAGGTGGTCGCACCGATGGTGCGAGCCTGCCGACACAAGGAGCGCTCGGTGCCGAAGACCGATTACGACGAGTTCGCTGAGGCGTACTCCGCGGACAACGAGGTCAATCTGCTCAACGGCCACTACGAACGGCCGGCGATGCTGAGCCTTGCTGGTGACGTGGACGGCCGTCGCATCCTCGACGCCGGCTGTGGCTCCGGTCCGCTGTCAGCGGCGCTCCGTGACAGGGGCGCGATCATGACCGGCTTCGACCTGAGCACGGCAATGATCGAACTGGCCCGCCGAAGGCTGGGCGAGGACGCCGACCTGACCGTCGCCGACCTGGCCAAGCCACTCCCGTACGCCGACGCCGCATTCGATGATGTCGTGGCCTCCCTCGTCCTGCACTATCTGGAGGACTGGACCGAGCCGCTCGCAGAGCTCCGCCGGGTGCTGAAGACGGGCGGACGCCTCATCCTGTCGGTGAACCACCCGATCCTCTACACGGCGTTGAACCGCGACGCCTACTACTTCGACGTCGCCGAGTTCTCCTATGACGCCGAGCACGCCGGCCGCACGGTCGTCTACACGAACTGGCACCGGCCGCTTCAGGCGATGACCGACGCCTTCACGGCGGCAGGTTTCCGGATCTCGGTCGTCAGCGAGCCGCCGATCGCCCCGGACACGCCGAGCGAACTGCTTCCGCAGGATCTGAAGCACACGACGAGGTTCATCAGCTTCATCTTCTTCGTGCTCGAGGCGTGCTGACTCGGACCAGACAGACCGGCGTCCGGCTGAGCGGGCAGCCTGGCACTCACACACGGCGCTCTCGTCTAACTGGCAGACGCGGGTGGCGATGAGCGGGGAGTAGCCGGCGGAATCAACCCATGGTGTGCCGGCTGGCAACGTACCAAGTGTAGTTGTGGATGCACGGGCGTGTTGCTCGATCGTCTTGGTGGCGTAGCCGAGTGCCTCCGCGATGATCGCGATCGGGGTCAGCTTGGTGAGTTCGTGCAGAGTGCCGAGCCGGGCGGCTTGTGGGCCGAACACGAGCTGCGTTCAGACTGGTAACGCCGGTTGTCGGAGTACCGGGAGTTGCGCGCCAGAGGGGTGATTGCCTGCGATGCTTTGGGGTCAGCGCACCTTGCCATCGGGAGGGAATAGAACATGGGACGGTTGACCAAGGCTGAGCAGGACACCATCGTCGGCGAGCTGACTACCGATATGGGTTCGTTGAGCGACGAAGAATCCGACGCCTGTACAACCAGCTCGACGCCGCGCATCAGTTGGAAGTGGACCAGAGGATCCGCATGTTCGCAGACAACGCGGTCGGGGACGAGCACTCGGACTCCGACAACTGAGCCGCAGATGTGGGACTGCCGTTCGTCGAACTGCGCGATTTGACTGGCAGGGACGGGAGTTGGTGAGCCGGGAGCATCCGAGGGACAGGGTCCGTCGGATCGCGGGTCGAACGCCCGGTTGGTACACCGGCGCCCGGCTGCACAGCACTCTCGGCTACCGCAGCCCCGCCGAAAATTAGGGGGACCGAACAAGGTCACAAATGTAGCCTGACCAAATCATGGAGATGTCCGACATCACGCGCGCGATCGCGGCCGCGACTTCGGTCGCCGCATCGCTCGACCTGCCAGCCAACGACGCAATCGTTCTCCACAACTCGAACAAGCTGGCGCTGCGGCTGACGCCATGCGACGTCCTTGCCCGGGTCGCCCATGTGGGGCAAGAGGTTGCACAGCTCGAAGTCGAGCTCGCTCAACGGCTCGCCGAGGTCGGATGCCCGGTGGGCGCCTTGGAGCCTCGGGTGGACCCGCTTGTGTACACGCGCGATGGCTTCGCAGTGACGCTGTGGATCTACTACGAGCCCGTGGCACCTCACGTCTCACCAGTCGACTACGCCAAGGCGCTGGAGCGGCTGCACGCCGGCATGCGCAAGGTTGATGTGGCGAGCCCACGGTTCACGGATCGAATCGCGGAGGCGGAAGAACTCGTTGCCAACCCGGATCTCTCGCCGGAGCTCGCCGACGCAGACCGCGTGTTCCTCGGCAGCAGACTAGGAAGCCTGCGACGGGCGATCGACGACCGCGGCGCCGTGGAGCAACTGCTCCACGGCGAGCCGCATCCCGGCAACGTGCTCAGCACGAAGAATGGCCCGTCGTTCATCGACTTTGAGACGTGCTGCCGTGGACCCGTCGAGTTCGATCTCGCCCATGTTCCCGAGGCGGTCTGCGAGCACTACCCGAGCGTTAACCAAGGACTGCTGGACGAGTGCCGGCAGCTCGTTCTCGCGATGGTCGCAGCGTGGCGTTGGGACATTGGCGACCAGTTTCCGAACGGGAGGCGATTCGGAGAGGAATTCCTGCGCTCGCTGCGCGAGGGTCCTCCCTGGCCGACACTCGACACGATGACCAGACGACTGGATGGTCTGTAGAAATCGCCGAAGGCCACTTGAAAGCGGCAAGGAACCAAGCGGCGAGGCTGTCGCCGTTGCAACCCACGTCATGGCCGGCACAAGGATCTCGGCCCCACTGTTGCCCGTCGTTCATCTTGCAGATGAAGGCGTCACCGGTGTTGCCGATGGGCGGGGTGTGGGAAGGCCCCGCTCGCTGGTCGCGGACGGGGC
>NZ_SNWQ01000053.1 GCF_004361855.1 Kribbella caucasensis | reverse complement strand
ACGCGTCACCCTCGACCCCTGGAGAATCGGCGCCATCACCACCGCCGCCCTCGTCCTACTCCAACTTCAGAAACCCACCCGATGAGAAAACCTCACTGTGCCATTGGACTTGTTCCGGCACGCGTGGATCACACCGGCCTCGTCCGGAATGGCAGCCACGGCGACGCCTACCGATCCAAGCAAAAGGCCTACGAGCACGCCGGCAAACATCTTTCGCATGTTTCTCCCCCCGTCGGCCAGGACGAATTCTGGCCGACTTCCCCGCGAGCGATCGTCGCACGGACCCGAACCCCACGTCCAGAGCTTGACGACCGCCCCGATTTCCAACACGTTCTCCAAGACCGCAATTCGGCGTTCAGAATGGATTGACGTTCCTCGACGAGGTGGCAAAACTCGGTTTGGAGAAAGGGGACGAAGTTGTCCGAGCGATCAGGGTCCCGCGCTGACGATCCGTTCGGTGGTCGCCAGCCAACCAGTCACGAACGGATGACGGGCCGACCCTGGGACGCGTCGTACCAAAACGGCCGCGCCTTGGGATCTCGGCCGGCCGCAACCAGCAATAGTGCGTCTGGCGTCCGAAGGAGCATTCGCCGGCGCGGTGCTCGA
This sequence comes from Kribbella caucasensis, assembly GCF_004361855.1. Taxonomy (GTDB): domain Bacteria; phylum Actinomycetota; class Actinomycetes; order Propionibacteriales; family Kribbellaceae; genus Kribbella; species Kribbella caucasensis. The sequence continues at coordinate 17,413 of NZ_SNWQ01000053.1, read as the reverse complement.
TGCGGGCTGTGGGACCGGCGAGAACGCCTTGCACGTCGCCTCGCTGGGCCTGCCTGTCCTGGGCGTTGACGTGGCCGACACAGCACTGTCGATGGCCCGTGCAAAAGCCGACGACCGCGGGATCGAGGCCGAATTCGCCACAGCCGACGCGTTCCATCTGGAGCGTTTGGGACGCACCTTCGACACGGTTCTGGACTGCGGCCTCTTCCACACCTTCAATGCCGACGAGCGCCCGGCCTACGCCGCGAGCCTGGCATCGGTGACCAACCCCAACGCAACCCTGTACGTGCTGTGCTTCAGCGACACCGACCCCGACACCGTCCCCCACCCCATCAGCCAGGAAGACCTCAAAGCAGCCTTCACCCCCAGCAATGGGTGGAACATCACCACCATCGAACCAGACCGGGTCCAAACGAGATTCCACGACGACAACGGCGCACCGGCTTGGCTCGCCACAATCAAACGAATCTAGCCCGCGCGCCTGGTTGCCCCGTGGCGAGAGTGGGGGCAGTTGGCTGATCCAGCCGCCGCACAGCCAAGGTTCGGATTGCGGAGGCGACCGAGGGGTGGACCATGGGACGCATGGACAACGAAGCTGGCACCTCGTGGACGCCAGATGAGCTCCGCGGAGAGTTTGAGCGCTACAGCAGCCTGATCAATGCTGCCGATCTGGCGCCGAGCAGCAAGACGACATATCTGGTCCACGCAGACCGTTTCGTCCGATGGCTCGCCGGGGAAGTCGAGATCGCACCCGGAAGGCGCCCGAGCGCGTAGCAACACTTTTCGGCGGCGTGAGCAGGAGCCAGCGCCAACGCCGCGGTCACGGCTGACTTCTCAGCGCGGGCAAACACCGACTCCGGAGCTACAACGGGGCTGCTGCTTCTCGATGCCAGAGGTGCTATCCGGTCGTGGGCACGGCGACCAGTGCCATCGTGACTTTGTCCCGTGCCGGCTTCCCGGTCGGGTTCGTGAAGCCCTCCGCGTTTGAGCACTCCCGGACGAGCTTCTCCACGTACGCCGGCTTGTAGCCGTAGTCGCCATGCCGCTTGTCGTACGTGCAGTACTTCTCCTCCGTGCGTTCCGGGTGCGGCGACTTGCTCGGCGGACGGACGTCGAGCTTCTTCCAGGCGCGCTGAAAGTCGTCGGTCGTGAACCGATACGGGATTCTCGCCTGGACCGCCTTCACCACCTGCGTTGGCCTGAGCTCGTCCGCACCCGCGACGTTCCGCACACGTTCCTTGATGATGACATTGCCCTTCCGCCCGAGCTGTTCCACCGCTGCTCGCTCGTCGTCGGTCAGGTCGTCGTATCGGGTGTACTGGATCGCCAGGGCGTCGGGGTCCTTCGGGGCGAGCTCCTGGAAGACCCGCAACCGGAGCTCGTAGCGTGGGTCGTCGCTGACGGACGGATCGAGGTTCGCGTTGTACTCCGCTATGAACATGCGGAGCGACGCTGGCAGCATCTTCCGTAGCCGCCGTAGCGCCTTCTCCCCCTCAGCCGTGAATGAACCAACGAAGACCGGGAATCGCAGCCGGGTTGCGAGGCTCGATGTCATACCGAACTGGGTGGTCAACTCCTCCTCATAATTGAGCAGCAGGGCCTGCGCCTGGCCGCTTACCACAGCCGACAACGCTTGCTGCTCCCGGGCGAATCGATGTTCAACCTTGTTGCGTAGGCCGATGAAGAACTCCAGGTTGGCGCGGACTGGATTCTGCGGATCCGGCCATCGCTCGCGGGCACTTTTCGTGAGCTCCCAGCGCTTCGGTTCGCCGTCGATCCGCTCCAGGCGACGGGGGTTGTCCCGCTGCCAGTAACGGTGATCGATCTTGTCTCGGGTGAACTCGGCGTGCAGCAGGTAGAGCCAGGCAAGGTGCATGTGTACGACGAAACCTTCGAAAGACCGCACCTCGGCAGGATCGTTGTACAGGCGCACGGCGAGACTGGCCTCGTCACGCGAGGCCTCCACCATCGCCCAATGCTTTTTCGGACGGGCCACTCCGACTCCCCCAACTCGGGTGAACTACGGTAACCCGAAGGCTCGAGGTCATCGCCAGATCCGGACGAGGCCCGTCCCTAGGTGGGTCGGCTGTCAACCCGTTCCGGGCACTTTCGGGCTAGCTGGGCAGCTTGACCTCCGTGGTGCCTTCGTGGGTGACTCGAAGGGTCCATTCGGTGATCGGTGGCCGTCCGGCAGCCTGCCAATCGCGGAAGGTGTTCTCGACGTCGGCCCAGAGATCTCGGTCGCCGATGCGGCTGACCGTGTTTCCTCGGACTTGAGCCCAGGTGCCATCGGATGTGCTGAGGATGACTTCGCCGCCCTGGTACCAGGACCAGATGTCTTGGTGCTGGCGCCAGAGGTACAGGCCGAACGCCTCGTCCGCGAAGATCTCGGGGGAAAGACTGGTGTCCCGGATCTCCATCAGTTCGGCTCGGCGTTGGTGTTCCTCCAGGGTCAGCGCGGGGAGGTTCTGGCCGTCGTCGGCGTACTCGGGGACCTTCCTGGCACTCATGAAGTAGCCGCGTGGAGGCATCAGCTGCCCGGTGGCTCCGCGGCCGTCGGCGTCGATTGTCAGCTTGGCCCACGCGCCGACTTGAGTGTTCGACGGAGGCCGCAGGTCGGTCAGGATGACGGCTCCGGGCTTGCCCCACTCAATCCAGTCTGTAGGGATGTTGTCGACGGCGTGGGTCGCAAGGATTCGGTCGTAGGTTCGTGGCTGTGGACTGGCCGACGGGTGGTAGTCCAGCTTCGCGAGGCGATTGAGTGAGTCCCGTAGGAGGTCGGGGTCGATCTCGATCGTGGTCACTGCCGCGTTGCCCAGGAGATGGCACAGGATTGCTGCGTTGTAGCCGGTGCCCGTACCGCTCTCCAGCACGGTCATCCCCGGGCCAATGCCCAGCTCCTCGATCATGTCCGCCATGACCGATGGCATCGATGACGAGGAACTCCACACGAAGCTGTCCGGCTGCCCCTGTACCGGCTTGGTCTGGGTCATCAACGCCTGGTCAGAGTAGATCGCGTCCAGGTACTCCGGACTGGACTGGCCGACAACGCCATTCACGCGCGCCGCTCCGGCGGTATCGACGTCCAGGCGCAGGTACTCAGGCACGAAGAGGTGGCGTGGCACCTCCAAGAACGCGGCCTCAAGACGACGGTCGGCAAGGTGCCCTTTGTCCTTGACTGAGGCAACCATTTCGGCAGCCCGCACTTGCCACATCTCCGGGTGTATCTCGTTGGTCATGATCTGATCTCCAGAAGATCCGCCAGAGCCGCCGTCATCGGCAAGCCTGTCTCAAGCTCGAGCCAGTACCACTGGCCGCCTGTGTTGCACTCGTACCAGACCCACGAACCATCGTGGGCGATGCCGAAGTCAAAGGCGCCGAACAGCAACCCGAACCTATCCAGGTAACGCCGACATGCCCGCGCTATGTGATCGGGCGTGTCGAGTACCGCGTACGAGAGTTGGTCGTAGTCGCGTCGCCAGTCGATGTACGGCGACTCGATCCGGACGCTGAACACCTGGTTGCCGATCACGGTCACCCGCACGTCCGCGGATTTCTCTACCTGGCGCTGGAACAGATGAAGCGTCAGGCGGATTGAGTCGTCCAGTTCGTCGGGCGTGACCTCATCGACCCAAACCGCAGCCGCGTTGTCGTCCGGTCCGACAAGGTTGGTGTTCTGCAAAGGCTTGTAGATGATCGGACCGTGCGCCTTGGCGAACTCGCCAGCGTCTTGGGGGCTGTTGGTGATGAGCGTCGGCGGCACGGTGAAGCCCACCTCGCGGGCTACGGTGAGCTGGGACGGTTTGAACTCGGCCTCCATCGCCCGCCACAGGTGATTGACCCACCGGCCGCGAATGCTCGCCATGATGCCCGCCATACCGTGCTTGGCCTGTTCCTTGGCGAATCGGCCATCCTGCTCAGACATCGCGGTCGGCGCGGCATACGACGAGGGCCGACGGTAGAACACCGAGCGCACAGCGGCGAGATCGAGAGATCTAGCCTCCGTACGGAGGTAGCCCCGCATACCGTCCTCACCGAATCGGGCTGAGACCTCCAGTCCGCCGGCCAGCACGTCAGCCGGATCACACCTGAACAAAGGCACATCGCGGTTGTTGAGTTCGTTTACGACCACGTCCGACGTTGGATCATCAGCACACGTCAGGATGAGGACCGGCCTGTCCGCCGCCATCAGTCAGGCACGTATTCAACGATTTTCGTGTCATCTGTGCTGCCGGGCCTGGCGCCGTCGCCCCCTCCAGTCGTCAGACACTTGAACTGCACTCGCTGCGTTCCGTGCTTCGGCGGTCCCGCCTGGATCGGCTGACCGGTCTGGTCAAGGTAGACGCCAAGTTGGGTCTCCGGGTCGATCTTCACGCTCGTTGGCAAGGCGTCCTCGTCGGTGCGCCATCGAGTGCATGCGGATGCTCGGCGCACGCCCCAGGGACGGGTAGAACAAGTAGTCGTCATATCTGACTTCCTCTCAGGCAACGAACGGGGGCGGGTGGTGGCGATGACTCGGCTACCGATGAGCTGCTCAAGGAGCTCCTTGATCTCCAACGGGTTACCGATGGCGGCAAAATGATGAAGGCTCGGGACCAGGACGGTTGTGATGTTGTCCGTGGTGAGCTGTTCGATGAGGGCTTGGAAGGCCGCCAGCGTGCGCGGCGGCTCCTCGACGTGGATGGAATGGAGCGCGAACGCCCACTTCTGGGCGAACGCTGCGACGCTGCAACGCAATGCGGATAGCTCGTTCTCGGTGGTTAGGAGATATGCGCTGACATACCCGACTGCGGGGTAGCTAGTCATGTAAGCGGTCACCGTTCGTGTCGCTGCGTTGCCGCCAGCCAGCTGTACAAGCCGACCGTGGCGGCGTACAGCACGGCGAACCAGTCACTCATTTGCATCTCCCCGTGGGCAATGTTGCTGGTGCTGGCCAACCGTGTGCCGGCGAGGTCGGAGGCGATCGGTTGCGTACGTCACCGATCGTCGACCTTGGCTAGGTGACATCGCTAGGCCAGCTCGTGGGCTTCTGGCGGACAGGAAGCGGACAGGGCGTGGCTACGACGGTGCTGGGGCGGACATCTGCCGGTCATCCGCGCCGTCGTCACCATGATCAGACTGGTGGACGTCCTACGCTGAGAGAACAGGAACCTGAGCCACGGAAGGCGGTGCGGCTCGTCGTGGAACGCGATACTCCGCGAACGTTGCTGGAGCAGTTGATCCGGCAGCGCGATCAGACCGTCGCCGAGGCCGCGCAAGAGTTCGGCTCCGTCGCCAATCAGATCGGTGAGGCGGCGACGTTGTCGCCTCGTCACCTGCGTCGCTTGATGTCCGGTGATGCAGACAACGCCTACCCGTCAACCCGACGGGTAGCGCAACAGCTGTGGGGCGCACCGTTCGAGGATTTGGTTGGACCGGCGAGGACTCAGTGCCCGCCGGTTCCGGTCGTATCAGCGGAGTGGTTGCCGCATCATGCGCCTACGGTGGACGTGGTCGCGCGCGGCAAGCCGGCTGGACCGGCGTTGATGGAGGAACTGGAATTGGCAGCCGAGGAGTCCGCACGATTCGTACGCCATGCTCGGGGCGTCGTCAGTCAGGAGGTTCTGGAGCAACTCGAGGCTGACGTGATCTTTCTGGCAGAGCAGTACATGCGGCGCTCGCCGTACGCGATGTTCCGCCCACTGGCTGAGCTGCGGCGAGAGGTGTTCAGCATGCTGGACGGACATCCGCGGCCTGAACAGGCCAAAGAGCTGTATCGAATCGCTGGCCAGGTCAGCGCGCTGTTGGCGCATCTGAGCAGCGATCTCGGGCATGCATACGGCGTCGAGACGCACACCCGAACTGCGTTGATCTGCGCTGATTTGTCCGGAGTCGACCAGCTCCGCGGCTATGCCCGCTGGGTCCAGGCTCAGGTGGCCTACTGGCAGGGGGACTACCGACGGTCGGCGGATCTGTCTCGCGAAGGCCAGATGTATGTGCGCGGTGGCAGTGATCTTCTGCGGCTGACCAGCCAAGAGGCACGCTCCCTGGCCGCACTTGGTGACGAGCAGGAGACCGGCCGTGCGCTCCGCGTTGCGGCGGATGCCCGTGCCGAAGCTGCGGGTGAAATACCCGCCCCGGGCGCGTTCTACTTTGCTCCTGGCAAGGCCGCCTACTACGCCGCTGAAGCGCATCTAGCTCTCGGCGGCCCAGACCATCTATACCAAGCGGTCGGCGACGCCCGCGAGTCGCTTGAGCTGTTCGGCTCGACCCCCGGTAGCTCGGCCGAGCTCGTCGCGGCTGCACAGCTCGACCTGGTCACCGCTCATGTAGCACTGGACGATCTCGACTCAGGCGCCGCTCAGCTTGCCGATGTCCTTCAGCTGCCGGCCGAAAGCCGCACCGTGCCGGTCATCGAGCGGTCGACCAAGATCGGCCGCGCCCTCCGCACCGGCAGATACGCGAACTCCCGCATCGCTGCCGAGTTGCGCGACCAGCTCGAACAGTTCGTCGCGTACCCGGCCGCCCGAGATCTGCCGGAGCTGTCCGGCTGATAGAACGGGATCGTGCCGTCTCCCTATCAAGTCGCGGTCTGTGGTCCACGCGCCGCCACTGAAGCTGAGTCCGTTGCCGCTCGCCGTGTGGGGGAGCTACTTGCAGAACAAGGTGCCGTGATCGTCTGCGGGGGCGGGACCGGCGTGATGGCGGAGGTCGCGGCCGGCGGTCGAAGCCGCGGCGGACTCGTGATCGGAGTACGACCGGGCAACACTCGTGACGGCGCCTCACCCGACCTCGACGCGGTGCTGGTAACCAACATGGGTGAGGCCAGAAACGCCGTCATCGTATGGTCCGCCGACGCCGTGATCGTGATCGGCGGCTCCTGGGGAACGCTCAGCGAACTCGCCCTCGCCAAGCGCCGCGGCGGCGTACCGGTGATCAGCCTTGGCGGCTGGACCATCCTCGATGCCAACGGCCAACCAGTAGCAGGCATCGACGTCGCCGACTCACCTGAACACGCCGTAGAACTCGCAATGGCAGGCCGGTCTGCGGGTGATCAGCAGTGACTGCCCACCCGCCTCCCAGCTTGGGAGCCACCCCATCCTCACATCATTTCGGGGTTCGTTTGTCGGGCCAGCCGGTCTTCCAGATCACCCGGCTCCGCATCATTCGCGGGGTATCGCTCGCGTTCGGAGCGATCGAGTGGAGCACCCAGGGGTGGGTCAGGTAGACGTCGCCCGCACGGCCTGCGAGCTCGACGACGCGGACGGGTAGACCGTCCAGGTCGGCCTCGGTCATCAGCCGCGTCGTGCGGTCGGCATCGCTGTCGCCGTCAGCGCTGGTAAGGCCGCGGAACCAGGGGTGCGAACGCAGCACCTGGTCCCGGATGGTGGTGAAGTCCCGCTCGGAGGTCTTGTTCAGGTGGCGAGCGATCACCCTGTGCGAGCCAGCCACCTGAGGTGTGCCGCCTCCTCCGGGTCTGAGGTCGCTCAGCAAGGCCCAGATCTTGACGGCCACCAGTTCGTCCGCCGGCAGATCGAACCCGAGATCGGTGTGCCACTGGCGATGTGGAGCCGACCAGGTTTCGGACGTCGGCATGGTGACCAGCACCTGTCCCTGGTGGAGTGGTTCGGTCCAGGCGCCCGGTCCGAGAAGATCATCCATCGCGGACCGAAGTTGCGTTCCGAGGATCGCGTTCGCAACCGTATGGTTCCGGGTGGTCTTCAACCCCGTCGGCCTCAGGGGCGTCCAGGTCGAGCGGTCCTACCGCTTGATCCCGTGCCGCCTTGCCAACTCGGCCCACAGCACGTCACCCATCCGAGCGGCATCGTCAGCAGTGAAGGCCGCCGGGATCTTGATGATCCCGTCGCGCTTGAACTCACTGAGCTGTTCGGCATTGAGCATCCACCCATGCTGCGCCGGACGGCGGGGGGGCCGCTACCGAAATACCTGGCTCGAAGGCTCAACTGCTAACTCGAAAATGGTGCCCTGCCAGGGCGCGGCAGCATGGCCCCGGCGGTGGTCGGGGTTCGGGTGATGGCGCGGTGGGTCAGGCGGCGGTTGGGGTGAGGGTGACCTTGTGTCCGGTGAGGTGTTCGAGTTGGCGGATGAGGTCGCGTTCGCGGCGTCGTTTGTTGATCCGGGACTCGTAGAAGTCGGATCCGAGGTCTTGGTAGTGCTGGTCGGGGTCGTTGAGTAGGTGCCAGACGATGGTGAGGACGGAGTTGCCGACCGCGACGATGGCGCGTTTCTTGCCGCGTCGTCGGGCCAGGCGCCGGTAGCGTTCGCCGAGGAAGGTGTCGGTGCGGGCCAGGCTGGCGACGACCTCGCCGAGGGTGCCGGCCAGCCACGGGTTGCCCTTGCCGGTGCCGCCGCCTTTCTTGCGGCCCGCGCTGTTGTGGTCGATCGGGGTGAACTTGGCCCAGGAGGCCAGGTGGGCGGCGGTGGGGAAGACGGTCATGTCCACCCCGGTCTCGGCGATGATCTCCTGGGCGGCGCGGACGCCGACGCCGGGGATCTCATCGAGGGTGGCCACCGCGTGGGCGAAAGGGGCGATCAGCTCCTCCACCCGGGCGTCGAGCGAGGCGATGTCGGCCGACAGGTCGTCGATGCGCCGCAGCATCCGGCGGCACAGGTCGGCGTGGTGATCGCCGAAGAACCCGGTCAGGGCCTCCTCCAAGACTGGGATCTTGCGGCGCATGATGCCGTGCGCCAGTTGCGCCAAGACCTTCGGGTCGCGTTCGCCGTCGATCATCGCCTGCAGCATCTGGCGCCCCGACACCCCATGCAGGTCGCTGATCACCGACGTGAGCTTGATCTGGGCGTCCTCCAGGAGCTTCTCCAGCCGCTGCTTCTCCCGCGTCTGGTCTCGGATCAGCGACCGCCGGTAGCGGACCACGTCGCGCAGTTGCCGGATCGGCTTCGGGGGCACCAGCGACGGCCGGCACATCCCCCGCTCCACCACCTTGGCCAGCCACACCGCGTCCAGCCGATCGGTCTTGGGCCGCCCCGGCAGGTGCTTGACATGCGTGGCGTTCAGCAGCCAGCAGGTGAACCCCTCAGCCTCCAGCAGATAAAACACCGGCTTCCAGTAATCCGAGGTCGACTCCATCGCCACCAGCTCGACCTGCTGCACCCGCAGCCAGTCCGCCAGCTCCAGCAACTGCCGCGTCACCGTCGAATACTCCCGGACCTCCTGCAACCTGCGCTCCGGTCTGGTCTCGTGCGGCACCCGCACACACGCCACCAGACCCGCCTTGCCCAGATCCAGCGCACACACCCGCTGAACCACCCGCTCCGGCTCCTCGGTGATCTCATCCACCAACGCCACCGCCTTCCACCTCCACAGACCGAATAGACGGCTGCCCGCGGGAGCGAAACGGGGGAAACAGAGGCGAACTCTCGAGCTCAAGGCATCAATGCCGGGCCCCTAAACACGCTCCCAGCGATCAGACTATTTCACGGCCTCCCGGCACCAAGCGAGTACGACGTCGGCGGGCAACCACCCCCATTTTCACGCACGACGGGCGTCCTCCACAGGGACACAGGGACTATTTGACGAATCAGCCCTCTGCAGGTGTGCAAGGTCTCCTGGCTGCAGGTCCGCCCGGAACGTTGGTATCGAGCGTTGTCTGAACCATGCAGTGTTCGCGCCCCTATGAGGTCTTGCGGGACAGGCGCATCAGCGCTCGGTACATCTGGCGTGGGGTTGGCGGGTCCGGGATCGGGCGGGCTGTTTCGGCGGCGAAGGATTGGATGAGGTAGCCGACGAGGCGTCGCCAGGCGTCGGGGGCTGCGTCACGGGTGGCGGTGACGACACCGGCGTTGGCCATCAGGATCAGGGGCACGTCCTGGTGAGCGAAGTCTTGGCGCAACCGCCCGACTGCTTTGGCGCGATCGAGTAGTTCGGTGAGTTTGTCGGCGGATCGGTTGCGTTCTTCTTCGAAGGCTTTGGCGGTGGGGAAGGTCATGGTGAGGACGTCGGCGAAGCCGCGGTCGTCGGCCTGCATCTGGCAGACGCGCTGGATGTAGCCGCAGAACGCGCTCCAGGGGTCGGGGTCGGCCAGGGCTTCGTCGATGGCTACGGAGTAGGCGTGCATCTTGTCGGCGAAGGCTGCGGCGATCAGGTCGTCGCGGGTTGGGAAGCGGCGAAACAAGGTGGCTACGCCGACGCCGGCGCGGCGGGCGATTTCGTTGGTGGACGCATCGAGCCCCTGTTCGGCGAACACGTCGCGCGCGGCCTCGACCACGCGCTCGCGGTTGCGTTGCGCGTCGGAGCGCAGACCCGGCCCGCCGGGCTCCGGCGTTCGCGCGTCCGGGTCCTTCGTCATGACCCCATCCTACCCATTTGGAATACCTGCTCCACTTCGGGTGTTATCGTCGTCGTCAGGAGTAAGTGGAGTACCCGTTCCATTCATGAGCGAGGAGTGAGCAGTACCGGATGAACGTGTCTTTGTGGGTTCTTCAGATCGTCCTGGCGGGCATGTTCGCGATGTCGGGCATTACCAAGTCCACCCAGCCGAGGCGCAAGCTGCTCGGCAAGCTGCGATGGGTGGAGGACTACTCCGCGGGCACGGTGCGGTTCATCGGCATCGTCGAACTGCTCGGGGCGATCGGCCTGGTTGTGCCGGCGGCGACCGGCATCGTGCCGGTGCTGACCCCGCTGGCCGCGACGGGACTCGCGGTCGTGATGGCACTGGCTACGAACACCCACCGGCGCCGCCGCGAGCCCAGCGCGATCGCATTCACCGCGGTCCTGTTCGCCGTCGCCGTGGTGATCGCCTGGGGCCGGTTCGGGCCGTACTCGCTCTAACCCTGGCCGAACGATTCGGCCGCCGAAACCCTTTCGAATCAAGGAGATCTGCTATGCGTGCGTTTGCGTTGACCGAGTTCGGGTCCGCCCCGAAGATCGTCGACATCGATGTTCCCGAGCCTGCCGAGGGCGAGGTCCGGGTCCGGGTCCACGCGGCGTCGGTGAACGGCTTTGACCTGTCGGTCGCCTCCGGCCGGGTCAAGGACATGATGGAGCACCGGTTCCCCGTCGTCTTGGGCAAGGACTTCGCCGGCACCGTCGACGCTGTCGGCGCCGCAGTGAGCGACTACCAGGTCGGTGACCGTGTCTTCGGGGTCGTCACGAAGCCCTACCTGGGCGACGGGTCGTTCGCCGAGTACGTCACTGTTCCGACTTCGGTCGGTCTGGCCAGACTGCCCGACTCGATCGACTTCATCGAGGGCGCCGCGCTCGGGCTGGCCGGGACGGCCGCCCTCCAGGCCGTCGACGCCGCCGAGGTCCAGGCCGGGCAGCGGGTGCTGGTCGTCGGCGCCACGGGCGGCGTCGGCAACCAGGTCGTGCAGCTGGCCGGGAACGCCGGTGCGCAGGTGATCGCCACCGCCGCCACCGACCCCGAGCGGACGCTGGTCAGCAAGCTCGGCGCCGCCACGACAGTCGACCACACCGGCGACGTGCTGTCCGCCGTACAGCAGGAGCAGCCCGACGGCGTCGACGCGATCATCCACCTGGCCGGCGACCCGACCGCCGTCCTCGATGCGGTACGTCCTCAGGGCCGGTTCGTCTCCACCATGATCCAGTCGCCCGACCAGCTGCCCCCGACCGAGGCCACCGTCACCGGGATCTACGCCAACCCCGACCCGGCGACGTTGCAGCGCGCCGCCGGCCACCGAGCCGACGGAAGCTGCCAGGTGCACGTCCAGGCGACCTACTCGCTGGACCAGGCACCCGAAGCCTTCACGGCGTTCGCCGGCGGCACGCTCGGCAAGCTCGTCATCACCATCGCCTGACCCACTCGCGGACGCGGCCGGGATCGACCACGCGGTACACCGCCGACGTCGATCCCGCCGCACCCGCTCTCTCCAAGCAAGGACAACTCATGGAGCTCGGCGTCATCTCGCTCAGCGACATCCAGACCGACCCCGCGACCGGCCGGCCGCCCGGCTACCAGCAGCGGGTCGAGGAGATCGTCGGCTATGCGACCCTGTCCGACCGCACCGGGTTGGACGTGTTCGCCCTCGGCGAGCACCACACCCGCGACTTCGCCGTGTCGTCGCCCGCCGTCGTACTGGCCGCGGCCGCCGCCCGCACCAGCACGATCCGCCTCACCAGCGGCGTGACCGTGCTGCCGGTGCTCGACCCGCTGCGGGTCTATCAGGACTTCGCCACCCTCGACCTGCTCAGCAACGGCCGCGCCGAGATCGCCGCCGGCCGCAGCGCCTTCACCGAACCGTTCGACATCTTCGGCGTCGACATCGCCGACTACGACGCCGCGTTCAGCGAGAAGCTCGACCTGCTCCTGCAGTTGCGCACCAACGACCACGTCACCTGGTCCGGCAAGTTCCGCCCGCCCCTGCACGATGCGCCGGTGACCCCGCGCGCGGCCCAGAACCCGCTCCCGGTCTGGCTCGGAGTCGGCGGGTCGCCTGCCAGCGCCGAGCGGGCTGGGCGGCTCGGCCTGCCCATGATCCTCGGTTACATCGGTGGACCGCTGACCCATGCCCGCCGCACCGTCGACCTCTACCGCGCCGCCGGTGAACGGGCAGGCCACCCGGACAAACTCCGCGTCGGGATCTCCACCCACTTCTACGCCGGCGCCACCCCACAGGCCGCCCGCCAGACCTTCCCGTACTACCACCAGTACCTGCGACCCAAGACGCCCGGCGGCCGCGGATTCGTCGTCGACCAAGCACAGTTCGACGCCGGCACCCGGCGCGGCAACGCGATCATGATCGGCTCCAGCGAACAACTCATCGAGAAGATCCTCGACGCCCATCAAGCTCTCGGCCTGGACCGGTTCCTCGGCCAGATCGACTGGGGAGGCATGCCCCGCGAGGCCGTGACGGACTCGATCCACCGCTACGCCGAAGAGATCGCTCCCGCCGTCCGCGGCGCCACCACCTGACCACCATCCACCTCACAGACAGGACACCCCCATGCAGGTCACCGTCTTCGGCGCGACGGGCGGCATCGGCCGCCACGTCGTCGACCAACTCCTCACCGCAGGCCACGACGTCGTCGCCTACGCCCGCAACCCCGCCAAACTCGACCGCCACGACCCGCGCCTGCGGCTCGTCACCGGCGAACTCGCCGACCACGAACGCGTCCGCGAAGGCCTCGAAGGCAGCAACGCTGTCATCAGCGCCCTCGGCCCCTCCCTCAAACGCGGCACCACCGGCACGCCCGTTGCCGACGGCACCCGCACCATCGTCGAAGCCATGCAAGCCACCGGCGTCCGCCGCTTCATCGGCCTGGCAACCCCCAGCATCGCCGACCCCCGCGACAAACCCACCCTCAAAGCCCGCATCCTGCCGATCCTGGCGAACCTGATGTTCCCCAACGCCCTACGCGAGCTCCAAGGTATGACCCAGGCCGTCACCGACTCCGGACTCGACTGGACCATCGCACGCATCACCAACCCCACCAACAAAAACCCCACCGGAACCACCCGCGACGGCTACCTCGGAGTCGACGACGTCGGCTCCGCGATGACCAGAACCGACATCGCCGCGTTCCTGGTGGGGCAACTGACCGACACCACCTATCAGCATGCCGCCCCTGCGATCAGCAATTGACGACCAGATCCCCCTCGACACCCGTTGCATCCAAAGCACCAGTCCCACAAGGCTGAGGTCACTGTCCGGTGATCGCATCAGACGTCCGCACCGGAGATGCCGCCTGCCGCGAGGACAAGGACGGCACAGCCGGAGTCCTGCACCGGCCTCGGGCATAACTGAGACGGAAACCGAGACGGAACGACTCCGGGGCGGCTCCCAGACTAGGGAGCCGCCCCGGCTTGTGTCGTCCTCCCGAAGGCCCGAAACCACTCTCTGACCTGCGGTTTCTTGTACTCCGGCGGAGTGGCGGAGGATACGAGATTCGAACTCGTGAGGGGTTGCCCCCAACACGCTTTCCAAGACCACAATTCGACGTTCAAAGCGGGTCAGTACCCACTTCTAAGCCTGTGCTCTACAAGCCGCGACCGATGGTGAATGGTCCCGAACTGCGGCGGATGAGACCCACATTGAGACCCTTCTGGCACCTAGGCGGACCTACTCCACCGCTGTGTTTCAGCCGCCTTTCTGGGGAGTGCTGCAACACAGTCGCGGGGGTGCGTGGCGCCCATGTCAGCTGTCCGACCGACTCGGTAGATGGGACACTTGGGACACTGGTATCGCACACTGTCCCAGGCGTTTTCCCAGGTCAGAGTGGTCTCTGGGACAGTGGGACACCTGGGACAACTCACGAGCTCCAAGCCTCCAACTGTTCGAACGCCTCTCGCCACCTGCGCCGCGTGCGGCTCGCCGAGCTGGAGTTGTGACTAGCGATGACCTGAGTCGGCTGTCTCGTAAAGTAACACTGACTCCGTGGGCTTGATCGCTCGATTTGCTTCGCTTGTTTTGGGATTCAGATGGGCGATCGAGCGGACCGCGCGGAAATCCTTCCTTCCGCTGAGTCGCCAGCCGAGGGACGTGCCGATATCGGTGAGTGCAGCCGCAAGATCCAAGTGGATATCTTTATATCGACTGTCCTGGACAACGAGCACAACCGAGGCGCCTGGCTTAACCACTCGGTCGATCTCAGCTAGAGAATGACTCATACCCTCGAAGTATCGACGAAAGTTCGGCTCGTAGTAGCCGACGGATGCATATGATGGGTGGCTCGCGACGGCATGAAGGAAACGGTCGACGTTTTCTCCAAGTGTCTGAGATTCAATTTTCATGCCCATGGTCGGGGTGCCAATCATGGCGTCTCGCAGGCTTCGTATGCTTTCGGCTGAGATATTCAAGCAACTCAGTTCAAGGAGATGTCCGACTATGTAGTCGAGACGTGTGCAGTATGGAGGAGACGTGATCACCGCATCGTGAGAATTGTCCTCCAGTGGAAGTGTGCGGGTGTCGGCGCGTAATGAGTCCACACTGTGTTCCGGCGCGCTCTCAAGTGATCTTGCTTCAATCAGACGGACCAGAGACTCGACTATGTTGAGGAAGAGTCGAGATATCTCTTTGGCCGTCAGGGATATCTGACCAGCACCCAATTCTCGACGCTTAGTCCAAGTTGGGTTCTTGGACTGAAATGTTCGAGTGCAATCTTTTACAAGCATAAACATGGCGACGTAATAGAATGCTGCTATTGACGACATTGAATCCACGCGTTGCATTGCTGAAAGACCTGGAGTAACGAGTACTTCATCTATCCGGTTGCATAGACTGCGAAGTCGGCCAGCTGTCCCATTAGTGAACCATTGGGACAAGGGATCGAAAGTTCGCCGACTGGCAGGTTTGAGGTCAATTAGCAACTCTCTTGCCAGAGGTTCGAGGCTGGACGACGAATTTCGTCCGACCATCCTCCCCTTGCTGATTACGATCATGGCAGGGTTGAGATCAGTCCCAGTGACGCGAAGCCCACGGCCTGCACCAACCTCGAGGGTGGTGCCAGCTCCCATCCAGGGGTCGAGCAGGGCGTAGCCCTCTGGCAGACCGAGAACATCGAGAGCGTCCGAAACGAAGGCCGGCGAGTAGCCAGCGTAGTAGCGGTACCAGGCCCGGTCTCTGCCGCCGGTCTGTTTGGGATCACGCACTCGATCGATCAAGCCTACGCTCCTCGCTAGTCGAACCTCCGCACATCCTACGGAGATCCCGATGCGTCTGTGTGTTGAGCGTGAATCTGAGGGCAGCCGATCGACGACCTTTGGCACGGTGCCATCGTCTGAGTCGCCTGGAGTGATGATGGGCAGCGAATGCGACAACATAGTCTGAATCAGTGATTCGAGATCCTGCCGCTCCGGTTCACCTCTGATTCCTGTTGTTGGTCTCTGGAGCAGGCGGTAGAGGTAGTGATAGATTGCCGTTCGTCCGCGCTGGCAAAATGGCGTCAAGAGGAGACCTTAATGAGTGACGGCAAAGTTGATCTTCAAGAGGAACTTGACCGTCATAGGCGAGCGGTAGATACCGAGTATTTCGACCTTTCTATTCGTGAAATAGTACGTATGGTCGAATCTCATGAAGTAGTAGTAGCTCCTGCATATCAGCGTCAATTTCGATGGAAAGCTGAAGTTCAGTCGGCGCTCATTGAGTCCCTCTTGTTAGGACTTCCAGTCCCAGCAATCTTTGTCGCTACGAACAAGGATGGCACGTGGGATGTCGTGGATGGCCTTCAGCGGATAGCGACAATCTTGCGGTTCCATGGAATTGATGTACCAAACTCACCGGAGTTAGCGTTCTCGGAAGATCGCCTTGTTCTTTCTGAGCTCTCACAATTGACTAACTTCGCTGGTTTGTCATTCGAAGACCTTCCCATGCCCATACGGCTGATGTTTGGAAAGCGCTATATTCGGGTTCAGGTCTTGAGCGACAAATCTGATGCAGACGTTCGGTTTGAGTTGTTTCGCCGTCTGAATGCGGGTGCGGTTGCGTTGACGCCGCAGGAAATCCGTGCATGTGTCTTCGCTGGGTCCTTCAATCTCTTGATCGAGGAACTGTCAGAGTTTCCTGAGTATGTATCTCTGCTCAAGCTTAAGCCGCAGAGTCAGAACGATGCTACGGCGGCGGAGATTGTGTTGAAATTCTTTGCATACCTGGACGGTATGGACAACTTCGATGGGAAAGTGACGAAGTTCCTTAACGCATACATGAAGCGTCGTGTTAACGATACTGACCTCGAGCCTGATCGTCAGCTTTTCGTTGAGACTGTTCAGTTCCTGCGCTCTGCGATCGATGGACCGTTCAAAAGGGAGCGAGTCTCTACAACTCCCCTGAATCAACTCGAGGCGGTATTGATCGGCGTCGCTCGGATCATTCGTGATGGCAACACGCCGAAACTGCCACCCAATGGTTGGGAGAATGACGAGGATCTAGTTGAGGCAAGTACCAAAGGTACTAATAGTCGATCAATGCTGCGTAAGCGTGTCCTTCGCGCACAAGAACTCTTCTCCTAACATGTCCGCGATTCTAGATACGATCTTTGATCGAGCGTTCGAACACCTTGATCGCGAGGGTCGGCGACTGGAGTCGATCGATCGATCGGCCGCGACCATGACGTTCGACCACGATGGGTTCTCCGCAATAAATAGAGCCCTGTCGTATGTGGTTATGGGTGGAGTCCTGGAGGAGTTCATGCGTGAGTTCCCGCAGGCTCTTGCGAGCGAGGTCGCGCTTCGACAGATAGAGAGAAGAGAGCTACCAGTTTCTCTCTTGGCTGCTATCGACGCCGCATTATTCAGGCAATGCAGCAGCGACGGCGTCAGCGCTCTGATGGCGCGGGCGGATATCGTGCAGACGATGGCCGCGCATAACTCTGACGCGCGCGTTGTATCTGATTTCGGAAGTTTGTTGGCTCTTCAAACTTGACCGGGCAGCGATTCTGGTCTGGCTGTGCTCCGGCGTGATTGCCGGGTGCAGAAGTACCGTACTCGGCGGCGTTGGTTGT
>NZ_SNWQ01000052.1 GCF_004361855.1 Kribbella caucasensis | reverse complement strand
CAGGTACCGGCGCCACCGGCTCCACCGGCGCGGGCTCGACGGATACTGGCTCGACGGGCACGGGCTCGGCAGCCACCGCCACCGCCTCTGCCGCGGGCACCGGCTCCGCGCACACCGGCTCCGGCTCGACGGGCACCGGTTCCACGGCCGAGACCTCCGCCTCCGCCGCAGACACTTCCGCAGACACCACTTCCGCAGGCACTGCCTCCACCGGCGGCACGACCACCGCGGGTTCCGGCTCGCCGGATCCAGGCACCACCGGCGACACCACCGCCAGCACCACCTCCACCGGCTCCACCGGCACCTCCGCCGCAGGCACCGGCTACAGCGCCGACACCACCGGCCACGACACAACCGCCTCCACCCCCGGCGGCGGCACCGGCGGACAGTCCACCGACCCGGGCAGCGATCCGGGCAGCGATCCGGAGACCGGGGCGACCGGCTCACCGCCCGACCCCCGCCCCCGCCCAGAACGAGACAAGGATCGGCGGAATGTGGATCAGCGGCGCGCCGATGCGGTGGCCGACCTGTTCGAGCACGTGCTGCGCAACGGGCTGGACTGGCTCGACCGCCGCCTGCCCGACCAGCACAAACGCCGCCCGCACATCGAGGTCGTCGTCCCGTTCTCGACCCTGCTCGGCCTCGACGACGACCCCGCCGAACTCACCGGCTACGGGCCGATCCCGGCCGACCTGGCCCGGCGGATCGCCGCCGACGGCACCTGGCGCCGGCTCCTCACCGACCCGATCAACGGCGCCGTGCTGGAGGCCTCCACCACCCGCCACGACCCCGGCACCCTGGTCACCGAAACCCTGCTGGCCCGGCATCCGGTCTGCGCCTGGCCCGGCTGCAACCGGACGTCGCGGGAATGCGACCGCGACCATGGCACCCCATTCGCCCGCACGGGGACGACCAGCCTGGCGGGGATGGCGCCGTACTGCGAGTACCACCACGTCATCAAGGACACCCCCGCCTGGGGCTGGACCACCACCAACCACCCCGACGGCTCCATCACCCTGACTACGCCGACCGGGCACCGCTACACCACCGTTCCGCCCGCCCGCGGACCCATCACCCAACCACCACCCACCAAGCCCCAACCCCCAGCCGACGACCCACCACCCTTCTGATCCGCCGGCGGCCCGTCGTCCAACCGTCCGTCGCGCCCTCTCAGCCCTCTGCTATGCATCGACCGCTGCGAGCAGCTGTTGCAGCGAGGAGCGGGTCATAGGTCGGTTGAGAAGATCGAGGGTCCCCCGTTCGGAGACTTCGGCCTGGTCGTCGTCGGCCGGGTTGATGGCTTCGCAGATCGTGTTGTAAGTCCAGTTGAGCCACCCGCTCACGGCGACGGCGAAAGACGCCAGCTCGAGTCTTGGCCACTGGCCGGCGGCCTCTGTGTAACCGTCACGAAACGCCGCGACTGTCTTGGGGTTGATCGATGGTTGCAGTGTCCAGTGGCCAAGCGCGTATCCGAGTTCCAGCTCGGGTGTAAGGGACCCGGCGAAGTCCCATTCGGTGACGACGAGTTCGTCGTTGTGGCCGATGCGGACGTGTTCGGGGATGAGGTAGCTGTTGCAGAGGATGAACTGGTTGCCGTCGACGTCGGCCTCGACCGTGCGCAGGTCGGCCAGGTTCGGAAGGGCTTGGTTGAGCTGCTCGGCCCATGGCTTGTGTGCGGCGCGGGCTCGATCGACGAGTCCTTCCCAGTCGGCGCCGGATTTCCGCGAGGTCAAGTACCAACTGATGGGCGTTTCACTGGGGATGGCCAGGGCGTGCAGCGTCCCGTAGATCGAGCCGATCCGGCCAGCCACGGCGGCCGGTGTCGGGGTCACCGGCGACGGCCCAACCTGGATCCACTCATGAACCCGCCAGTTCTGTCTCTGCACGGTTTCGATCAGTCGACCTTGGGGACTTCGTACCGGGGTCGGGGCGGCGATACCGGCAGCGGCAGCCGCATCGCGTAGCTGCGCACCGACTGTGGCTTGGGCCTCGGTGATCCAGGCATAGACGGTGACGGCCAGCCAGCGTCCGCGGTCAGTTGTGATCGACCAGCAACGGCCCATCGGAGTGAACGAGACGGGTGCTGCTGCGTTGGTGACATTACCGAGGCCGAAGGTGGTGGCCAGCGCGTCGGCGAGTCCATCGGGTGCGACGGGCGCTTCGGCGGCCCGACGCTCGACCTCGGACTTCAATTCGGTCCAATCACGCATGCCGTACTCGGATGCCAGAGCCCGCTGCGCGTCGGCAAGCGATGCTTCAGGACTTGATTCACGGAGTGCGGCAAGGAGGTCTTTGGCCTCTTTGCGGAGAAAGCCAAGGCTTGGCTTGTCAGGCAGAAATCTCACAGTACGTCCTCTCGCGCCCCGACTCGCAAGGGCCACAAGAGGGCGTCGAACTCCGCCCTGGCCAATCACTGAATGGGGTGGCTTCCAGCCTTCCGGCGAGTCTCGACGCGGCCCCTGCCCACGTGCTCACGACGCTACAAGAACTCCGACTGCGCGGTCAACACGCCATCGGAGCCCTGCACCGCCACCCTTCTCGGGCGGCCCATCGAAGTTTTCGGGCTGACTTCGTGGCGGGGGACGAACTTGGCGAGACGGGGATGGCGTTGACTCGGGGGCATGATTGCGTCGCGGTTGACCGAGATGGAAGCCAGGCAGCGTAGTGCTCAGCTCACGGTGCACTCGTATGACGTCACGCTTGACTTGACCGACGGCGAGGGGCGGGCGGCTGAGAGCACGTTCAGGTCCCGGACTGTGGTTGCGTTCTCGGCGGAGGGCGGGGGGACGTTTATCGACGTTCAGCCCGTGTCGCTGGACTCGGTGGTGCTGAACGGGGTCGCGCTTGAGACGACGATCAGGGATGGGCGGCTCGTGTTGCCGGGGATGGCCGCGGACAACGTGCTGGTGGTGGACGGTGTGTTCGCGTTGGCCAACGAGCAGCAGGGGCTCGAGCGGACTGTGGATCCGGCCGACGGCGAGGTGTACTTCGCATCGCTGATGTTCATGGCCGCGGCACAACGGGTGTTCGCCTGTTTCGACCAGCCGGACCTGAAGGCGCCGTACACGTTCCACATCACCGCGCCGAGCGAGTGGGAGGTGATCTCCAACGGCTCGGTCGCCACGACGGAACCGGCCGCTGGTGGAGCCGTGACGCGTCACTTCACCCCGACCGCGCCGATCCCGGCGTACATCACCGCCGTGCTCGCTGGGCCGTACCACCGGGTCACCGACACCGTGGAGGGACCGGACGGGCCGATCGAGCTTGGGTTGGCCTGCGTACGGTCGGCGGCACCGTTCCTCGACGCGGAACGCTGTTTCCGGTGGACGAAGGCCGGGTTCGACCTCTTCCACCGGATGTTCGGCTACCCGTATCCGTTCGGGAAGTACGACCAGATCTTCGGCACCGACGCGGGGATCGGCGGCATGGAGAACGCCGGCGCGGTGACATTGACCGGCGGGATGATCTTCCGGTCGGCGGTCACCGATCTCGAGCACGAGGCCGTCGTCTACACGATCCTGCACGAGCTGTCGCACATGTGGTTCGGCGATCTGGTCACCACCGCCTGGTGGCAGGACACCTGGCTGAACGAGGCGTTCGCGACCTTCGCGGGCTACTTGGCGGTTGCCGAGGGCACCGAATTCGCCGACGCCTGGACGACGTTCGCCCAGCACGACAAGGTGATGGCGCTGGCGGCGGATCAGCTGCCGTCGACGCATCCGATCTCGGCCGACGTACCGGATCTGCGGACGGCGCTGTCGAACTTCGACGACATCACGTACCAGAAGGGCGCGGCGGTACTTCGCCAGCTGGTCGCGTACGTCGGCGAGGAGCCCTTCGAGCAGGCGCTGCGGGCGTACTTCCGCGAGCACGCGTTCGGCAACACGACCCTCGCCGATCTCCTGCTGGCGTTGGAGAAAGCCTCCGGCCGGGACCTCGGGACCTGGTCCACCCAGTGGCTGCAATCGGCCCAGGTGAACACGCTGCGACCGGAGTACGAGGTCGATGCGGACGGCCTCCTCTCGAACTTCGCCGTTGTGCAGACCGCTGTTCCGGAGCATCCAGTACTGCGCGACCATCGGCTGACGATCGGCTTCTACTCGGGCAACGAACGCCTGGTCCGGACACATCAGGTGAAGGTCGACGTCAGCGGCGAGCGGACCGACGTCGGCTCGCTCATCGGTATCCCCGCGCCCGCGGTCGTGATCGTCAACGACGAGGACCTCACCTACGCGAAGGTCCGCTTCGATCCCGCGTCGCTGGCGGTGATCAGCCGTCGGGCCGGCGAGGTCGAGGACCCGCTGGCCCGCGCCGTCGTATGGACCGCGCTCTGGGACATGACCCGGTACGGCGAGCTGCCCGCATCGACGTACGTCGAGGTCGCGCTGGCCGCAGCCGGCAGCGAGGAGCAACTGACGATCCTGGAACGGCTGCTGAAGAACCTCGAGTACTCCCTGTCGCACTACCTCGATCCGTCAGCGGAGGCACAGCAGAGCGTCGCCGACACGGCCTGGACGGCGCTGCACGAGACGCGTCCCGGGAGCGATCATCAGAAGCTCTGGTTGCGGACGTTCGCACGGCTCGCGGGCGGCACGTCGAAGGCGACGGAACTACAGAGCCTGTACGCCGGGGACGTGGTGCCGGCGGGCGTCGAACTCGACTTCGAGACAAGGTGGTTGCTCGTCCACAGCCTCGCCGCCTACGGACTGGTGGACCGCGCTGCCATCGACGCCGAGCTGGCTCAGGACTCGAATGTCATCGCCGACCTGTACGCCGCGACGGGGCGGGCGTTGCTGCCGACGGCTGAGGCGAAGGCGGCGGCCTGGGAATTGGTGACGACGCCGGAGGGGGCACAGGGCGGGATCAAAGGCGCTACCGCGAGGGGGTTCTGGCACCCTGCGCAGATCGAGTTGCTCCGGCCCTATCTCGCGAAGTACTTCGAGTCGATCGATGCGTTCTGGGCGACCGATGACGGTGGGGAGCAGGCCTGGGTGTCGACAAAGACACTCGCGCCTTCGGTGGTCGACGAGGAAGTGGTCAGCCGGGCCGAGGAGTGGCTGGCGTTGCCGGATCGGCCGGCCATGCTTCGGCGTACGGTCGAGGAGACGGTGTACGAGGTCAGGCAGGCGTTGAGGATTCGTCGTGCTGGCGGGTGAACTGGAACGACTGGTCGATGCGGTGGTCCCCGACCCTGATGGGCCGGGGGTGGTCGTTGGACTTGTGGGGCCGGATGGGGCGTTGACCTCGGCTGCACGGGGGTTGGCGGCGCTGGAGCACCGCGTACCGATTGGCGAGCGGACTGTGTTTCACCTTGCGTCGGTGTCGAAGCAGTTCACGGCCGAGGCTGTCCAGGTCTTGATCCGGGCGGGCAAGGTCGGCGCAGATGACCGGGTGGCGGAATACCTGCCGTGGTTGCCGTTTCCGGAGATCACCGTTGAGCAGTTGGCACGGCACAGCAGCGGGCTGCGGGATCAGTGGCAGCTAGTCGAGGCGTCTGGGCGGCGGATGGAGGACGTGATCACGACGGCCGATCTGGTCGAGTTGATCCGGCGGCAGACCAGTCTGCAGTTCGAGCCCGGGAGTTGGCACGCGTACAGCAACACGAACTACACCCTGCTCGCGCTCCTGGTCGAGGCGGTCAGCGGGGAGACACTTGAC
The DNA here is from genome assembly GCF_004361855.1 of Kribbella caucasensis. Classification (GTDB taxonomy): domain Bacteria; phylum Actinomycetota; class Actinomycetes; order Propionibacteriales; family Kribbellaceae; genus Kribbella; species Kribbella caucasensis. The sequence goes on along the minus strand of NZ_SNWQ01000052.1, from coordinate 12,631 downwards.
GACTTCTGCCGAGCGCAGCTCTTCGCTCCGCTTGGCATGGACGACACGTTGTTCGTCGCGGACCATCGGAAGGTCGTGCCGCGGCGGGCGTGGTCCTATCGGCGGATCCCGAGCGGGTATGAGCGGATCGTGTTGTCGTACGGCACGGCCGGGGCGTCGAGCCTGCACTCGACGATCACTGACCTCGCCCGCTGGGCCGCCGCCGTCCGCTCCCGCGACTCTTGGCAATCACCCCTGCCCAGTACGCCGTACGCGGGCACCGCCAGCTACGGGTGGGGCATCCGCCACGGCCGATACGCGGACTCCCTGATGCTGTGGCACGCAGGCGCCGACGCGGGATTCCGTACTCATCTGGCCATGCTGCCCGAACCGGGTTGGTCTGCCATTGTCCTCGGCAGCTTCGCAGAGTTGGATCCCGATCAACTGGCCCGCGCCGCCCTGGCCCTCGTATTCCCATCACCCACACCAACACACACGCCCTTGCCGTCAGCAACCGTCCCCTCTGGCACGTACCTTGACCTCAGTCGGGGCATGGTTGTCGACGTCGAGTCCACCGACGCTGGTCTGCGGTTGGATGCCGGCATGGGGCCTACTCTGCTTGCTCCGGTCGGAGACGGTCGATTCGCCGACGGGTATGCGGTTGCGGAGTTCGACGGCGAGCAGCTGCTCGTTAGCGAAGATCCAGCTCTCCACCCGCACCAATGGATCGCCATCGAACCACCCGCCGCCCCGCTGGCGCTGGACCGGTTCGTAGGCGAGTTCTACTCGACGGAGTTGTCCGCCTCATTTCGAGTGATCCGGTCCGACAACGGCTTGGTGCTCGATCGGCCGCGGCACGGACGGCATCGGATGCAGGTGGTCGGCGACGGCGTCTTCCGGGTGAGATCGAACGACGGCGACGAGTCCGGCCTGATCACGCTGACGTTCGATCAGGCCGGTGTTGTGCTGGGATACTCGACCTTCTCCGCTCGCAGCCTGACCTTCCGCCGCATGGGCGTCGCGGATGGAACCGTCTGCGAGGCCGCCGACCGGCTGGGCATCTCATGAACGGCCGGGGCCGTCCGCTGCAGGAAGAGCCGCAACTGCAGGTCGAGCGCGAACCGGGCCTCGGGATCATCGAGGGCGAACCCGCCGATCTCGCTGATCCGTCGCAGCCGATAGCGGAACGTGTTCTGGTGCACGTGACTCTGCTCGGAAGCGATGACGACGTCCCCGTGAGCGTCGAGCCACGCTCGCAGGGTGTCGATCATCGTGGCGTTCCGCGCCTCGTCGTACGCGAGCAGCCGGGCGTACGCGCCGGACGGGCCACGGCCGCGCAGTTCGACAAGCTGCCGCGCCTCCAAAAGCAGCGCTTCAACCTCGACCGCACTCGCCTGCGCGATCGAGCGGCCATCGCCGGCTTCCTGGAGTACGCGTACGGCGCGGTCGGCGTCCGCCCGGGACAGCCGGAGCCCGGCGACTGCGGTCACGACTCGGCCGATCCCGATCAGGATCGGCTCGGTGGCCCGGTACTGCTGGACGAACGCGCGACAAGTGTGCGTGAGGTTGAGCGCCGCGTCCTGCGGGCGGCGAGCGGGGACGATCGCGTAGATCTGATCGTTGACCACGGCAACGACCGAGCCGGGTGTGCTGCCGGTCAACTGGACCCGCAGGGCCGTCGCGGTTCGCTCGCGGTCACGGACCCGGCGCGCCAGCGTGCTGCTCGCAGTACCGGCCAGGTCGGCGACGTCGGGCTGCGCGACCGAAGCGGCAAGGACGAGGCACGGGACGTCGGCAAGGCCGAGCCGAGTCATGGCGACGGCGGCGCCCGGACCACCGCCGAGGGCGACGGCCACCAGGTCGGCCGTCGTCCGCTGCTCGGGGTCGGCGCCCAGGTGCTGGCGGAGCAACTGGAAGGCGACAGATCGGGACGCCTCCAGCAGGAGCTGCTCCTGGTCGGCCGTCGGCGGACCCTGGACCACCGCCCAGATGGTGCCGAGGAACTCGTCGCCGGCGCGGATCGCCATCGCGAGCCGCGGCAGCGTCGGACGGTCGTCGTCCAGTTCGACGGCATCGAGGTAGACCGGCACGCGGGACCGGCGGATCGCCCGAACGGCGCCGCGCTCCTCGTCGACGCGCAGGTAGGGCTCGATCGTCCGGCGGCCGAGGATGCAGTCGATCCGGATGAAGTCGGCCTCGTCCTGGCGGTCGGAGAAGGCGAGCACGTTGGCGTTGCGGTCCTCGATCGTGACGGGCGCGTCGATCAGCGTGCAGATCGCGTTGGCCAGCCGGAAGAGCCCCTCACTCTGCGTCGGGACCGCGGTCGGGCGGCGTACGGTCTCGCGCCGTGTGGACTGGAGCAAGGCGGATTCGCGCAGGGCGGAGTCGAGCAGGGACGAGAGTTGCTGCCAGGTCGTCCCGGCGGACAGCGCCAGCAGAACCAGGCCGGCCCCCCGCGCGGCCGCAACCGTCTCCGGATTGGCCGTGATGAATCCAGCGGGCAGGATCACCGCCGGCGCCTGCGCGACCACGGCCGCCCGGATCACCTGCCGGGCCCACGCCTCGCCCTGCTCGCCGGCATCCCCGGCACCGAGAACGACCGAGGCGTGCGGCAGCGGGGCCGGATCGTACGGGTCGAAGAACGCGATCTCGCGGGCCGGGCCGGCCAGGTCGGGATCGCCCGTGACCAGGTCGAGGACCGTGGTACCAAGGTGTTCCAGGATCTGGGTCAAGCTGGCTGCCATGTAACGTATGAAATATCTTGCGCCGGAAACAATCAATCTGTTTCGCCCATAACATTTCCCGGGAGGGTGCCGTGGGGACCGTCTTCGCCGAGATCGACGACGAGCTGGCCGGCTGGATCAGGTCGCAGCAACTGTTCTTCGTCGGCACCGCGCCGAGCGGCGACGAGGGGCACGTCAACATCTCCCCCAAGGGTGACCTGCGCACCTTCGCGATCCTCGGACCGCTGAAGCTCGCATACGTCGACCTGTTCGGCAGCGGCATCGAGACGGTCGCGCACCTCAAGCAGAACGGCCGGATCGTGGTGATGTTCTGCGCGTTCACCGGACCGCCAAGGGTGTTGCGCCTGCACGGCAAGGGCCGCGTGGTCGAGCAGCACGAGCCGGAGTTCGCCGAGCTGTCCGCCGGGTTCGCGCTGACCGACGAGGTGACGCCGTCGGTGCGCTCGATCATCGTGATCGACATCGAACGGATCGCCGACTCCTGTGGTTACGTCGTGCCGAAGATGGAGCCGCAGGGCGAACGCGGCGCGCTGTACCAGACGGCCGCGGGCTGGATCCGCAAGCGCGGCCCGTCAGCGATCCCGGACTACTGCGACGTGAACAACGGCGAGAGTATCGACGGCTTCCCTGGTCTCACTCCGTTCGGCGCGAAGCTCACCGACGACCAGAAGGAGAGGAACGCCAGTGCCGGCCGCAGACTCTGACCAGCTCACCTTCCTGGCGACCTGTGACCTGGCGGCGAAGGTCCGCGGCCGGGCGGCGACCGACGACGACGTACGGCGGCGCGGGGTCGGCTGGGTCCCGGCCAACCTCGCGATCAACGCCTTCGGGGGCTTGGCCGACAACGTGTTCGGCTCGACGGGTGATCTGCGGCTGCGCCCGGCCGAAACCGCCATCACCCTTCCCGCGGCCGACGGCGGTACGGCGAAGATCCAGCTTGCCGAACAGGTCACCACCGACGGCGAACCCTGGCCGGGTTGCCCGCGCACCCTCGCCAGGACGGCCCTCGACCGGCTGCGCGACGAGACCGGCCTGGAACTCGTCGCCTCCTTCGAGCACGAGTTCGTCCTGCACGGACTGCCCGACTCGGCGCCCTTCTCCTGGCAGCGGTTCCGCCATGCCGAAGCATTCGGGCTCGAACTGGTCCAATTGCTCACCGACAACGGCCTCGAACCCGAGAACTGGCTGCCCGAGTACGCGCCCGGCCAGTTCGAGATCACCCTGCGCCCGGCGCCGGCCCTGATCGCGGCCGACCGCGCCATCCTGCTGCGCGAGCTCGTCAGGGACACGGCCCGCCGACACGGCTACACGGCGACCTTCGGACCCCTGCTCGAACCGGGCGGCGTCGGCAACGGCGTCCACGTCCACTTGAGCTTCCTCGATGCCGACGGCAACCCTGTCCTGTACGACGCCTCCCGGCCCGCGGGTCTCAGCGTTTGGGGTCTGCGCTTCGCGGGCGGCATCGCAAACCGAGCGGCCGCGCTGACCGCCCTGACCGCGCCCAGCCCTTCATCGTTCCTGCGCCTGCGACCGCACCGCTGGAGCGTGGCCGGCGCATTCGTTGCCGAGCGCAACCGAGAGGCGCTGGTCCGGGTCTGCCCAACCTCTTCGCTGGTTGGTGATCCGGCCCAGCAACTCAACCTGGAGTACCGCGCCTGCGACGCAACCGCCAACCCCTGGATCGTGATCGCTGCCCTCGTCCACGCCGGGCTGAGCGGCCTCAAAGCACCCGAGCCGAAGCTCTGGCCCGAAACGATGACCGAGTCCGACACCGAGTCCGTGCCGCGCCTGCCCGAGAACCTGCGCGACGCCCTCAAGGCCCTCGCGACGGACCCGGTGTTCACCCAGCACCTTCCGCACGAGCTGCTGGACACCTATCAGGCGGTCAAGCAGAGCGAGCTCGACGCGGTCGCGGAGGTAGAGGACGACGAGATCTGCCGACGGGTGTGCGATGTCTACTGACGAACTCGCCGACCACGTGGCCCAGCTGTCGCTGATCGACCACCACGTCCACGGGGTCGCCCGGGGACCACTCGACCGGGCGGCGTTCGAGCAGCTGATCACCGAGTCGGACCGGCCGATGATGTCGACCTTCGATTCGCAACTGGGCGTGGCGATCCGCAGGCACTGCGCTCCCCTGCTCGGCCTGGAACCACTGGTCTCGGCCGACGCATACCTCGAAGCCCGGTCGGCGCTCGACGAGTCCGAGCTGAGCCGGATCTTTCTGACCGCGACCGGCGTGAGCGACTACCTCGTCGACACCGGTTACAGCGGCGACCTGGTCACCTCCGTGGACGAGTTGGCGCAGCTGAGCGGATCCCGGACCCACGAGGTCGTCCGGCTCGAGGCCGAGCTGGAGTACGTCGCCGAGCACGAGTCCGACGTGTCCGCCGTACCGGATGCCTTCCTCAAGCGGTTGGAGTCCCGGACGAAGGGAGCGGTCGGGCTCAAGAGCATCGTTGCCTACCGCCACGGTTTCGGCTTCGACCCGTCCGAGCCCAGCCGGGCCGAAGTACTGACCGCACTCGACAGGTGGTACTCCAACCGAGACCGATTGAGCGACCCGGTGCTGCTGCGCTGGCTGCTCTGGACGGGTGCGCGACGTGGGCTTCCGCTGCAGCTGCACGTCGGCTTCGGCGACTCGGATCTTCAACTGGACAAGACGAATCCGACGTTGCTGACCGAGTGGTTACGCCGGATCGAGCCGCTCGGGACGCAGGTCGTGTTGCTGCACTGCTACCCGTACCACCGGGAGGCCGGGTACCTCGCACACGTCTTCCCGCACGTCAGCTTCGACCTGGGTCTCACCACCATGTACGTCGGTGCGCGGGCCGCGACCGTGCTCGCCGAAGGGCTGGAGCTGGCGCCGTTCGGCAAGGTGCTCTACTCCTCCGACGCCTTCGGTCCCGCCGAACTCCACTACCTCGGCGCCACCCTCTGGCGGCGCGCGATCACGGCTGTCCTCGGCGGATTCGTTGCCGAGGGCGAGTGGTCGCCGGCCGACGCCGGGCGGGTGGCGGGGTTGATCGGCCGGGAGAACGCCGTCCGGCTGTACGGAATCGGCGGTTGAGGATGGACGACCTCTGGCAGGCCCTCGAGGCCGAACTCCCCGCCGCCCGCGAACTCCGCCGCGAACTGCACCGCCATCCCGAACTGTCCGGCTCCGAATCCGCGACCCGTGACCGAGTCCTCGCAGCACTGGGCCAGAGCGCGGTTCCCGTTGCCGGGACCGGTGCGGCCGTGCGGGTCGGAGACGGCGCCGGCCCGAGCATCGCAGTACGGGCTGAGCTCGACGCACTCCCGATCGACGAGCGGACCGGGGTCGAGTGGGCGTCCGAGTCGCCCGGGGTCATGCATGCGTGTGGGCATGACGTCCACCTGGCCGCACTGGTCGCGGTCGCACGAGCGGTCGAACGAGCCGGTGACGGACTGCCCCCTTTGCTCGCCCTGTTCCAGCCCCGCGAGGAGCGTTACCCGTCGGGCGCGCGGGACATGGTCGGGCAGGGTGTACTCGACGACTGCGCCGCGGTCATCGGCGTACACCTGCATCCCGGTCTCGAACCGGGTGTGGTCGCGTGCTCAGCCGGAACCGTCAACGCGTCGGCCGACGAGTTCACCATCACGGTCACCGGACACCCGGGCCACGCCGGTTACCCCCACCTGGCCCAGGATCCGGTCGTCGCCATCGCCAGTATCGTCGTCACCCTCCAGACCGCCGTCAGCCGCAATGTCGACCCGATGACGCCTGCCGTGCTGGGCGTTTCCAGCCTGCACGCCGGCGACGCGGCCAACGCCATCCCCGGTACGGCGACCGCTCGCGGCACCATCCGCGCGTACGACGCGACCGCCCGGGACCTGCTCCACCACCGGCTGACCACGATCGCCCGGTCGGTCGCCGATTCCCTCGGCTGCACCGCGCACGTCGACATCGTCCGCGGCGAACCCGTACTCACCAATGACGCCGCCCTCGCGGCCGCGGTGACGACCCTGCTCGGCACCCAGGGGTTCGACACGTCCGCCGACCTGCGCTCGATGGGCGCCGATGACTTCTCCTACTTCGCCGAACAGGTCCCGTCGGTGATGCTCTTCGTCGGTGCCACCGGCAACGACATGCTGCACAGCCCGGCGTTCCTGCCCGACGACTCCGACCTCACCCGGGTCGCCACCACCATGCTCACGACGTACCTGGCCGCCGCCCAGACCACCGGAGCCCAACTGGTCATATCCGCAACTCCCTGACCCTTCGACCGTGATCGAAAGGCCAGACCATTTTCACTCGGCTGAGTGACCGGCCCGGCACAATCTGGCATGTGCGCAGTCCAATGATCGGTGTCTTCGAGCCTGGCTCCGACAGTGCGCGTGTCTACCGGGCGCTGGTGTCCCACCCAGGCACCTCACCGGCCCAGCTGGCGGAGCTGGCCGGCCTGGCGGAGCCCCGGGTACGCCGTGCCCTCGCCGAGCTGGGCCGGGTCGACATGGTGACCCGGTCGGGCGAGACCTGGGACGCCCAGCGGCCGGACGTGGTCGCCACCAGCGTGCTCCGCGGGTTCGACGCCTGGCGGTCGACGGTGCGGGAGACCGAGGAAGAGCTGATGAGCCTCTTCCGGTTCGCCCGGACCCGGGACAGCCGCAGTCTGAACGTCGAGGTACTGGACTCGCCGGCCGAGACCTTCGCCGTCTACGAGCAACTGCAGGACGCCGTCCGGGACCAGGTCCGCGGGATCGACCGGCCGCCGTACTACTGGGACGAGGCCGAGCTCGCGCGGCAGGAGCAGCGGCAGCTCGAGCAGATGGCGGCCGGCATCGCGTACCGGACCATCTACCAGGAGTCCAAGCGCGACTCCCCGCTCCGCAGCGCGAGCATGATGCGCACCATCGCGAGCGGCGAGAAGGCCCGCATCCTGCGCGAGCCGCCGGTCAAGCTCACCATCACCGATGACCAGGCGGCCATCCTCGCCCTCGACCCGCCGCCCGGCGCGGAAGGCTCACTCGTCGTCCTGCTGGTCCACCCGTCGGGCTTCCTCGACACCCTGATCCGGATCTTCGAGTCGCTGTGGCGGCTCGCCGTCCCCGCGGACGTGGTCGACGCCGACCAGGAGCTCTCCGCCGGCGACCGCGAGATCCTCTCCCTGATGGCCAGCGGCGCCACCGACGACGCCATCTCCCGCCGCCTCGGCATGTCCCGCCGCACCGTCGTACGCCGGGCCGCCCGCCTGCTCGAACGCCTCGGCGCCAGCACCCGCTTCCAGGCCGGCGTCCAGGCCGCCCACCGCGGCTGGCTCTGAGGCGCTGGTCTCAGGACCGCTTGTAGTCGGGGAAGGTTTCGGGGACCAGTACGCGCAGCGCGCCGGCCGCGACTTCCACGTGGAGGGGGGTGGTGGTCGTGATCTCGCCGTCCACGTCGACCTGCAGCGGCCGGTCGGTGGAGACGGTGAAATCCGTCCCGGTGAGGTAGCGCTTGTGTTCGAGCCGGCGATGCGGGGTCAGCGACTGACGCAAGGTGGCGGCGACGGTGGAGAGCCGGCTGGGTCCGCCGAGCGTGTAGACGGTGAGCAGCTGATCGTCGATGGACGCGTCCGCCGCGATCGGCGCACCGGCGTGGGTGCGGCCGTTGGCGATGTTGAGCTGGTGCGTCTGCACCCGCCAGGTCACGCCGCCGGAGCTGACCTCGGCCGTGAACGGCCGGTGGCTGAACAGCGCCCGCATGCTGGTCAGGGCATAGCTCGCCCGGCCGAGGCGCCGTTTGAGCGCATGAGGGGTACGCCCGGCGACGACCGCTGAGATGCCCAGACTGACAAGGTTGGCGAAGACGTCCTCGTTGACCCGTCCCAGGTCGACCTCGGCCACCTTGCCGTTGGCGATCACGTCGACCGCGGGTTCCAGTCGCAGCGGCAGGCCAAGGCTTCTGCCGAAGTTGTTGGTCGTGCCAAGCGGCAGGTAGCCGAGGACAGTATCGGTGTACGCGAGGTGGTCGACGACCGTGGCCACCGTGCCGTCGCCGCTGCCGACCACGAGCAGGGGCGGACGCTCGGCGAGTATCTCTGGCAACAGCTTGGGTAACTGCGTGGCCGGGTCGGCGACCGCATGCTCGGCGGTGATGCTGAAGCCGCGGTCCTGCAGGAGTGCACGCACTTCGTCGTAGTGCCTGGCGCCACGACGGCTCTTGGTGTTGACCAACAGCACCGCGTGGCGGTCACGCCGGATGCGGTCGAGCATCTCGGACTTCGGCAAAACCACGAGCCCCAGCCTACTGGCAGGTCCCGATCGGCCGGGGCGCCGGCTGCGATACCCCTATTCCTCGTGCGGGTTCTGCACGAATTCGCCGCGCAGTGGGATGGTGTCCGCGCGGGCCGGATCCTGGGTGAAGACCGTGCCCTCTGCGATCGACTCCAGCAGCGCACCCATCGACGCGTACGCCGTCCGGACCAGCATCCCCGCACTCTTCTGCCCGATATCGCCGCGCAGCTCGACCAGGACGCTGCCGGCACCACGGATTCCGTAGGAGTTGCGCGCGATCCCGCGCGGCAGCGTGCCCGGGTACTGGCTGACCTCTGCGAACCCGTAGTGCATCAGCGTGTCGAAGATGACCAAGCACATCTGCCGGGACAGCGCGACCGCCGCGGCCGGCGCGTCGGGGTGGTTCGGCCAGAAGATCGACGTGGTGATCAGGTCACCGTCGGCGCTGCGGTAGGAACCTTGGTGGTGGTAGTCGACGACCATGTTCGGCTGATACCTGATCGCGACGCGTTGTACAGCGGCAGCCTCCGGTACCGGGTTCGCCTCGGGCGCGACGGCCGGATCGTGCCAGCGATTGACGTCGAACCCGACGCCCGGCGTACAGAAGGCGCCGGAGCAGTCCGGATCGTGGTTCTCCCGCTGGAACCGCTCGGAGCCGTCCGGGTTCACCTTGGGGATGACCAGCAGGGTGATCTTGCTGAGAATCGCGTCCCAACCCGCGCCGCCGTTGCCCAGCCGCTGCAACAACTGCAGCGCCGCCTCGGTGCCGAGCGGCTCGTTGCCATGCTGCTGCGTGATGTAGAGGACCTTGGTCGAGCCGGTGCCGACCTTCGCCAGATAAAGGTCGCGGCCTTCGTTCGACCGGCCGACAGTCTCCAGCGAGACCCGTCCGTTGGACTGGCGCTCGATCTGCCGGAGCGCCTTGACCATCTCGTCGTACGAATGCAGACGCTCGAGGCTGACCTGCTGGGAGTCCTGCACCCAGGGGCCGTTCGGGACAGTCTGTGGGTCGGCCGTCGCGGTGGCCGTGGTAGCCACAGCGAGGCTTAGCACCAGCAACGCAGAGATGAGACGGCGCATGGCGGCACCTCCGGGAAGGCCTCTCGAATTTGTGCCCTCGACGCTAGTACCGCCGATGAGACCCGACAACGCCTCGCCACCAGCGCTTCCGACGGCTGGAGACCTCCCCTGTCTCTCCATCGTTGGAAGGGGTTAGCGTCGAAGGTCGAGGAGGCGGGCATGATGGACGGGATCGACGACGACGCCGTCGAGCTGTTCGCCGAGTTCGCGTGTCAGCTGCGCGGTGAGCCTGAGGTCGAACAGACAGCCGGGGCTGTTCTGGAGTTCGCCCTGCAGGCGGTCGGATGCGACCATGCCAGCCTGGTGCTGCGCCACGGCGGCGGGAACCTGGATGTTGCCGCCGCCACCGACCCGGTCGCCCAGCGGGCAATTCTGATGCAGCTGTGTTGCGGGCAAGGGCCCTGCCTCGCGGCGATGACCAATCGGCAGAGCGTGCTGGTTCCGGACACGCTCACCGAGCAGCGCTGGCCGGCCTGGGCGGCCGCCATGCTCGAGCTCGACCTCCGCAGCGTGCTCAGCGTCCCGATCCACGCCGACCAGGCGACCTCGGGCGCGCTCAATCTGGTCGCGGCCAAGCCGTATGCCTTCGAACCCGACGACGAGGCCGTGGCGCACCTCCTTGCTCGGCACGCCTCGGTTGCGATGGCAACCAACCGACAGGAAACCGGTTTGTCCATCACTGTCGACACCCGCAGGCCCATCGGTCAGGCGCTGGGCGTCCTGATGGAGCACTTCGACCTCACCGCCGGTCAGGCGTACGCCGTTCTGCGGCGCTACTCCCAGCACCACAACGTGAAACTGAACGAGGTCGCCCGCCGGCTCCTCGGCCCCTCGGCGCCGCCCACCGACCCGGCACGCTGACACCGAGTCGGCGGGGCGGCAAAGTGGTCAGCGGGCGCTGTTCTGCGCGGCAAGTTGACGGGCGGTCGCCGGGTCGGCTGTGCTCTTCGAAACGCCGGCGAGCGGCCAGAACTCGGTTGCCTTGCCCTGCTGGGTCGCGGGCAGGATGCCGTACACCGCGTCGGCGATCGCGGCGACGACCTGACGGATCTCGCCTGCCGGGAGTTTCCCGTTGAGCGCCTCGTACGGCGTCGGGGCCGGCACCGGCAGGTCGGGACCGTACTGGATCTTCGGAGCCTGCGGGATCACCGTGTCGGCAGCGCCACGGTCGGCCAGTGGGTTGATCGCGTAGCCGTGGTCGCCGCCGAGGTAGCCGGCGACGCTGTTGGCGAACGCCAGCATGTTCGTGAACGGATTCGGCGAGTAGCAGATCCCGTCGTTCTGGTTGCAGAGCTGGTGTACGGCGATGTCGCCGAAGCCACGTGCACCGCGCATCGACATGCCCTCCATGAACATGGGCAGGTTTGCCGACACCTGTCACCCATCGCCGCCGTTGCCGGGTGTCTAACGGGTCTGGGGCGGCGCAGGGCGGCTTGACCGTTGGCGCCAAATGACTGGCAACGCAGGTGACCAGACGACTGTCTCCGTCTTCCGGGCAAGCTATATAGACCTTCTACATAGCCCTATGTAGAGTACACCGCATGACTGAGTTGCGGATCACTGTTCAAGTACTCAAGGTGATCCGGGTATTCCTTGCCCGTGGGCTCGAGGACCGCACCTACGGGCTCCAGCTCATGCAACTGACGGGGCTGAAGAGCGGAACGCTGTATCCGATCCTCGCCCGGCTCGAGCAGGCCGGCTGGATCATCAGCGAATGGGAAGCGGTCAAGCCCAGTGACGTTGGGCGACCTCGGCGGCGCAACTACAAGCTCACCGGTGCCGGTCAAGCCGCCGGGCTCGAAGCAATGCAGGAGTACCGCCAACTGGCGGGCCCCACGACTGCGCAGCCACCTCGTCCGCGACTTACGGCATGGGGGCTCGCATGACAATCGTCTATTGGGCCTTCGGCATTTTGGCCGCCGCTGCTGTCACTGAGGAGTTTCTCGGGTGGGTGCCCGCCTTGTGTCGGCTCGTCCTTCGACGCTGCGCGAACCGCCTACCGGAGCACAGTCGCTCTCGCTACCAGGAAGAGTGGACTGCTGAGCTCCGAGCGCTTCCGGGTGGGCCGATCAGCATGTTGATCTGGACGGGGCGGACCCGAGCAGGGGTTCGCCAACTGGCATCGGTCTTAAGGCAGGCTCACGAACACCGTCAGACAATCCTGGACGGAGTAGTCGGCCAGCAGTTCACGCTCGACGATTTTGATTACTATCTAGTGGCCGGGTCCTACGAAGTCATGATTGATATCACGGCGCTAAGTCCGGCACAGGCGCTTGAAGCTGAGCGGCTGGTCACAGCTGAGTACGGAGAACTTGTAGGGGTCGATCGAGCCGAATTTCTTGAGCCCGAGCCAGACGAGGGAATCTATGAACGCAGCGTCTGGACAACGCTCATATTTGCTGATCCGCCAACCTGCGCTAGCTGAATTCCAGGCACCACGGCACGACCTGCCAGCTGGCCGATGAAGGACGGCGTACAGGACAACCGAACTACCCCTGAGGTTTTCTCATCGGGTGGGTTTCTGAAGTTGGAGTAGGACGAGGGCGGCGGTGGTGATGGCGCCGATTCTCCAGGGGTCGAGGGTGACGCGT
>NZ_SNWQ01000051.1 GCF_004361855.1 Kribbella caucasensis | reverse complement strand
AACATCGCCCAACGCCTACGACATCACGCCCGAGACCCCGAAACCATCCTCAACCTGCTCCTGACCTGCTGAAACACGACTATGCCGGGGCCCTGCACCCCCAGCCCAGACGCCGGCCACCCAGAAACCACCCCACCCTCGACGACGAGTTCCACGCCTACCCCCAAAGGGACAACGTCAGGCACGGCGGAGGCAACCACTCCGCCCAAGCGACCGAACGCGGCTGCGGGCTCCAGTCTCGCTGCTGGCGAAGCCTTCCTCGGTTACTACGTTGATCTGCTCAACTACTCGTACACCACTGGTGATCCACAGCCTTTCTTGGCCGAAAGCGACAAGGGATGCCTTGGTTGCCAAGGACTCGCGGACTACGTGCGCAAGATCAATGCGAAGAATGGCGGGCTTCAAGGCGATTACAAGGACCAGTTGATGGATGTCAAGGAGATCTATCGCGGTTCGTCCGGGCGGCTCGGAGGGTCAGCGTCGGTCAAGACCGGCACTTATCAGGAACGTGCGACTCCGGGTTCGTCACCGATTCCTCAGGCCGCCAGCACGGGAACGATGGAATTCACCCTCGCAGCGAGCGCCGGTAACTGGGTGATGTACGAAATGCAGATCGACGAATGAGCAGGCTCACCCGAATCGGGCTGTCTGCCCTGGCCTCCACTTTACTAGGGGTCAGCGGAGTGTTCGTGACTTTGGCAGAGAACGTCAATAGCCGAGCGCAGGCATCGACCCAGTCGTATCCCGCGGCATTCGCCACGCTGGACGCCAACCCCACACCAAAACCCCGTGTGGCCGGGAAGAAGCGCAAGTGGGGAGCCACGCTGAAGGCGACGCAACAAACGAGGCGACTCGGCGAGGGAAAGCCTTCGAAGCCCATATCGCGACCCACGAAGCCCCAGATATCAACGGTGCGCAAATTCATCCCCACCTCTGTCGCTCGGCGGCGCCCATTCAGGCTGAATATCGGGATCTGTGGGATGAAAGAGCAAGACGAGTCTGTTCCGGGGCCGAGTCGGTGCCAGCCGGTTGAGCCTGTTAGGCGGGATCCGAGAGTGCCCAGGCCGACTACCGAGGTTGTCCAGCCGCCGCGGCCGGAGGACGTGAACTGGGAGGAAGTGCTTCAGGAGTCGAAGAACGTGGCTTTTCCCGGGCGGCGGGTGAAGGTGCAACCGGCGGGGCGGACGTTGGTCAATCTGGACACGATTGTGTATACGGACCATGACGAAGTGACTACAGCGACCGTTAGTTTGCTGGGGTTTCCCGTGGTTGTGGAGGCTTCGCCGGTTAGCTACACGTGGGACTTTGGGGATGGGACGAAGGTGACGACTACGTCGCCGGGGAAGCCGTATCCGGCCAAGGACGTCACGCACAAGTATGTGAAGAAGGCGGATGTCAGCGTGGTCTTGACGACCAACTACGCAGCCCGGTTCAACGTGGCTGGAACGGGTTGGCAGTACGTGGACGGAACTGTGCCGATCACGGGCCCGGGGACGCCGTTGCAGGTGCGGGAGGCGGTGCCGGTGTTGGTGGATCCGCCTAACTGAACCCCGTTATGCCTTGGGGTTGAGGGTTGTTTTCAGGTGGGTGGCTACTTGTTGTTGGGCGGTTCGGGTGGGGGCGGGGAGGGTTAGGAGGTTGGCGAAGCCGTGGATGAGGGTGGGGTTGCGGGTGTGGGTGACCGGGACGCCGGCCTCGGTCAGGAGGGTGGCGTATTCGTCGCCTTCGTCGCGGAGGGGGTCGAAGCCGGCGGTGATGATGTGGGCGGGGGCTACGCCGGCGACGTTGCCGAGGATGGGTGAGACCAGGGGGTTGGTGCGGATGGCCGGGTCCGGGGTGTAGTGGTCGCGGTACCAGGTGATGCTCTCTTCGGTGAGGAAGAAGCCTTCGGCGAAGAGGTCCCGGGAGGGGCGGCGGCCGGACAGGTCGAGGGCGGGGTAGATGAGGAGCTGGAGGACGGGGGCGGGGAGGTCGCGGACGACGCATTGCTGGGCGACCACGGCGGCGAGGTTGCCGCCGGCGCTGTCGCCTCCGACGGCGACGAAGGCGGGGTCGGCGCCCAGGTCCTCGGCGTGTTCGACGGCCCAGGTGAACGCGGCGATGGCGTCCTCGGCGGCGACCGGGGCCTCGGCTTCGGGGGCGAGGCGGTAGTCGACGGCGAGGATCCGGGTCTCGGCCTCGTTGGCGAGGTCGCGGCAGTAGGCGTCGTGGGTGTCGAGATCGCCGACCACCCAGCCACCGCCGTGGAAGAAGACGAGCAGCCCGCGACCCGCCGTACGGGGGACGTAGAGGCGGGCGCCGAGTTGGCCGTCGGAGCCGGGGACGGTGAGTTCAGTCACGCGGTGGACGTCGCGGGGGTGGCCGGCGACCAGCTTGCTCATCAGCAGGAGGTCGGAACGGGCCCGCTCGACCGACTTCTTGGCGCCGCCGGGGAGGATGTTCTCCAGCCGGAGCAGGAGCTGCAGGTCGGGGTCGAGGACGTTGCCGTCGATCTGGATCGGGGCCCCGGCCAGCCGGCGGCGTACGGTCGGCGGGAGGGCAGTCAGCGGGCGCAAGGCGTTGCCCTGCACCGCGCTCACGGCTCCGCCCAGGGCGTCCCGCAGCAGCGTGTCCAGTCGTCGGTTCACAAAGAGTGACGCTAGCAACAATCCGTGCCGTCCAGCAGGCAACGATCCACAGACCAGCAGGGGACCTGACCGGGATCGCGTGTCAGCGATCGGAATTGCCGCCTACCAACTTGCCGCTCAGCGGGGATACTGGGGAACTAACCCCGCGACTGTCGTTCGGTGCGCACGCCCAGGAACGCGACAGCGATCTCGCCCAGATGTAACCGCACGTTAGACCAAGGATGGGATGCTGGTGACCGTGGCTGGAGACTTGTTGGCGTCGCACAACCGGGAGTACGACATCGAGCCCCCGTACGACATCGCGGCGGCCGGCGATCTCCCCCCGGACCGGTTCTCCGACCGGGAGCTGAGCTGGCTCGCGTTCAACCAGCGGGTGTTGGAGCTGGCCGAGAACGACCGGGTCCCGCTGCTCGAGCGGGCCAAGTTCCTGGCCATCTTCGCCAGCAACCTGGACGAGTTCTACATGGTCCGGATCGCCGGTCTGAAGCGGCGGATCACGGCCGGCGTCGCGGTCCGGTCGGCCAGCGGACTGCTCCCCCGCGAGGTGCTCGAACGCAGTCTGAGCCGCAGCCGCGAGCTGATGGACCGGCAGGCGGAGGCCTGGCGCAAGGTGGTCCAGCCGGCCCTGGTCCAGGAGGGCATCGACATCCTCCGCTGGGACGAGCTGGAGCAGACCGAGCGGGAGGAGATGACCCGGTTCTTCCGGGACCGGGTGTTCCCCGTGCTGACGCCGCTGGCGGTCGACCCGTCGCACCCGTTCCCGTACATCTCCGGCCTGTCGCTCAACCTCGCCGTGGTGGTCCGCAACCCGGACACCGGCGGCGAGCACTTCGCCCGGGTGAAGGTGCCGCCGCTGCTACCGCGGTTCGTCCAGCTCGCGGAGGGGCGGTTCGTCCCGCTCGAGGATGTGATCGCGACGCACCTGGGACAGCTGTTCCCGGGGATGGAGGTCACCCAGCACCACACCTTCCGGGTCACCCGCAACGAGGACCTGGAGGTCGAGGAGGACGACGCGGAGAACCTGCTCGTCGCGCTCGAGAAGGAACTGTTGCGGCGCCGATTCGGCCCGCCGGTCCGGCTCGAGGTGGAGGAGTCGATCGACCCGCAGGTCCGGGCGCTGCTGATCTCCGAGCTGGGCGTCACCCAGGCCGAGGTGTTCGAGCTCCCCGGTCCGCTGGATCTGCGTGGACTGTTCGACATCGCGTCGCTGGACCGGGCCGAGCTGAAGTACCCCGGGTTCGTACCGTCGACGCATCCGCACCTGGCCGAGGTGGAGACGTCGAACCCGGCCGACATGTTCTTCGCGCTCAAGCAGCGCGACGTGCTGGTTCACCACCCGTACGACTCGTTCTCCACGTCCGTACAGCGGTTCATCGAGCAGGCCGCCGCCGACCCGCACGTGCTGGCGATCAAGCAGACCTTGTACCGGACCTCGGGTGACTCGCCGATCGTCGACGCGTTGATCGACGCCGCCGAATCGGGCAAGCAGGTGCTGGTACTGGTCGAGATCCAGGCCCGGTTCGACGAGCAGGCCAACATCAAGTGGGCCCGTCAGCTGGAACACGCCGGCTGCCATGTCGTGTACGGCGTCCTCGGGCTGAAGACACACTCCAAGCTGTCGATGGTGGTGCGGGACGAGCCGGACGGGTTGCGCCGCTACGTCCACATCGGCACCGGGAACTACCACCCGAAGACAGCGCGGATGTACGAGGACCTCGGCCTGCTGACCAGTGACAGGGTGGTCACCGAGGACGTGGCTCTCCTGTTCAACCACCTGTCCGGCTTTGCCCGCACGGTCGGGTACAGGCGGATCCTGGTCGCACCGCAGGGGGTACGACGGGGCCTGCTCGAGCGGATCGAGCGGGAGGTCCAGCACCACCTCTCCGGTCGCCCGGCCCGGGTCCGGATCAAGGTGAACAGCCTGGTCGACGAGGCCCTGTGCGACGCGTTGTACCGGGCGTCCCAGGCCGGCGTACCGGTGGATCTTTGGATCCGGGGCATCTGCACGCTTCGACCGGGCGTCCCCGGGCTCTCGGACAACATCCGGGTGCGCAGCATTCTCGGCCGGTTCCTGGAGCACAGCCGGGTGTTCTGGTTCGACAACGGCGGCGAGCCGGAGGTGTGGATCGGATCGGCCGACCTCATGCACCGCAACCTGGACCGCCGGGTCGAGGTGCTGGTGCAGCTGAAGGAGCCGGACCACTACGCGGAGCTGGCCGAACTCTTCGACCTCGGCTTCGACGATCGCACCGAATCCTGGTGGTTGCAGCCGGACGACACCTGGCAGCCGCGGCTCACCGGCGAGGACGGCCAACCGCTGCGCGACCTGCAGGAACGCCTGATCGCGACCCGCGGCCGGCGCCGGCTGGCCGACCCCATCGCGACCTGATCCAGGTTCATCACCTAATGTCGGCGGCAGGACCCGACGCCCGTCAGCCCGAACGCGTCTGTGGTCAGCACAAGGCGATCCGATCCTGAAGGTCAGACAACCATGAGCAACCCGGCGACGGTCATCGCCGCCGGTGGAGTCGTCTGGCGGCAGAGCCGCGGCGACCGGCAGGTTCTGCTGATCCACCGGCCCCGGTACGACGACTGGTCCCTGCCCAAGGGCAAGCTGAACTCCAACGAGCATGTCCTGGTCGCGGCCCGCCGGGAGGTCGAGGAGGAGACCGGTCAGTCGGTCGTACTTGGTCCGCCCTTGGGCACCCACAAGTACGACGTCCGCAAGAACGGCGGGATCGCGACGAAGCTGGTGCACTACTGGTCCGCGGAGTTGACCGGCGACGAGCGCGAGTTCGAGCCGAACGACGAGGTGGACAAGCTGGAGTGGCTCAGCGTCTCCAAGGCGGCTCGGCGACTCAGCTATCCGCGCGACGTGGAGATGGTGGACAACCTGGACAAGGTGCTCCCGGTCACGTCGAGCCTGGTGCTGGTCCGGCACACCAAGGCGGTGAAACGCAGGGACTGGGAGGGCAAGGACACGCTCCGCCCGCTGACCGATGAAGGGGCCGCGGCAGCGGAGCGGTTGGTCGCGGTACTGGGTGCTCTGGGCGTGGATCGGGTGTACAGCAGTGACGCCGAACGGTGCTCGGCCACGGTCACGCCCTACGCCGTGTCGATCGAACGGCACCTCCACCTGCTGCCGGAGATCTCGGAACGCGGGTACGAGGCCGACCCGTCCGGGTTGCACGGCCTGGCCGACCGGATCTGGAAACCGGGCAGGGTCAGCGTGGTCTGTTCACACCGGCCGGTGCTGCCGGCGCTGTCGCGCGAACTCGGACTCAAGGTCGGCAAGTTCTCCCCCGGCGACTTCGTCGTCGCGCACCGGCTCGCCGACGGCCGCCGGCTGCTCGAACGCTTCACCGCCCCGAAAGCAAACCCGCGAACCCGTTGACCCCGCGCCGCAGGCAAAGGAATCGTCACAGTCGGGGCGGCCTCCGAGTCAGGCAGAGCGCGGCGGGTATGTTCCTACCGAGGAGACCGGCGCCCCACCGGGTTGCCTGCGCACGGAGAGGTACGAGGGCCGCACCATGACAGCGATGCGAGAACTCACTCTGATCGGGATCCGGATGGAATCACCCAACCGGGCGCCTGTGATGATGCTCCGCGAGACCGAGGGCAACCGCTACCTGCCGATCTCGATCGGCTCGGTCGAGGCGACCGCGATCGCCTACGAGGAACAGGGCCTGCGCCCGTCGCGGCCGTTGACGCACGACCTGATGCGCGACCTGATCCAGGCGTTCGGCGTACACATCGAGGCGGTCGAGATCGTCGAACTGCGGGACGCGGTCTTCTACGCCGAGCTCGTCCTCGCCAACGGCACCCGCGTCTCCGCCCGGCCGAGCGATTCGGTCGCCCTGGCCGTCCGGCTCGGTACGCCGATCCGCTGCACCGAGCAGGTACTACGGGAGGCGGGCGTCGCGACTCCCGAGGAGGAGCAGGCCGAGCTCGAACGGTTCCGCCAGTTCCTCGACGGCGTAGCCCCAGAGGACTTCTCCAGCTGACAAGACCGACCCGAATCGGAGTTCATTCGGCGTACTGCTGCTGGCGTTCAGCTGCTCACCTGGACGACACCGGGATCGGATGCCCTGGTAACACGTCGATACCGGACCGTGACCAACAGATGCTTGAAGTCGCTCAGCGTCACGGTTCCTTACTCAGTTCACCTGATGTCCTCCTGGCGGCACGCCAGACGTTGTGATTGCTACTTGAACCGTTCACCGCGCGTTCACCCACGACGGCCCGCAAGGTCACCTGATCTCCCTACCGTTCGTGGCAGTTCACACAAGTCTGAATTCCCGCAGAAGGGCAACACTCTCGTGTCCGTCAATCGCCTGCTCCGCGTCGGCACCGTCGCCGTGGCCTCCCTCGGCGTGCTCGCTCTGAGCGCCTGTGGCAGTGACCCGGAAACGTCCGGCTCCTCGACCCCGTCGGGCTCCTCCTCCTCGGCCGCCGGCGGCGACTGCCCCGAGGGCACCCTGAACGCCGAGGGCTCCTCGGCGCAGAAGAACGCCATCGAGGAAGTCATCAGCAAGTACAACGAGAAGTGCGCCGATGTCACGGTGAACTACAACCCGACCGGTTCCGGTGCGGGTATCAAGCAGTTCAACGCCGCCCAGGTCGACTTCGGCGGATCCGACTCGGTCCTCAAGACCGAGGGCAAGGACGGCGCCGAATCCGAGGCCGCGGCCGCGGCCAAGCGGTGCGCGAACAACCCGGCGATCAACCTGCCGATGGTGATCGGCCCGGTGGCCATCGCCTACAACGTCGACGGCCTGCCGAAGCTGATCCTCGACGGCCCGACCGCGGCGGGGATCTTCCAGGGCACGATCAAGACCTGGAACGCGCCGGAGATCGCCAAGCTGAACCCGGGTGTGACCCTGCCGTCGGCCCAGATCGCGGTCTTCTTCCGCTCCGACGAGTCCGGCACCACCGAGAACTTCGCCAAGTACCTCGCAGCCGCCGGCGGTGGCGCGTGGAAGGGTGAGCCGGCCAAGAAGTGGACCGGCACGGGCGCCGGCAAGGAGAAGTCGGCCGGTGTCGCCGAGGGTGTGAAGAGCACCAAGAACTCGATCACCTACGTCGAGTGGTCCTACGCGGTGGACAACAAGCTGGGTGTCGCGCAGATCGACGCGGGCGCCGGCGCGGTCGAGCTGACCGCCGAGTCCGCGGGTAAGGCGCTGGCCGCCGCCAAGCAGTCCGGCACCGGCAACGACCTGGCGATGAAGCTGGACTACGCGACCAAGGCCGCGGGTGCGTACCCGATCATCCTGGTCACCTACGAGATCGCCTGCAGCAAGGGCCTGCCCGCCGAGAAGACGGCCCTGGTGAAGAGCTTCCTGAGCTACTTCGCCAGCACCGAGGGACAGGCGTCGCTGACCGAGCTGAACTACGCGCCGCTGCCGGAGGAGATCCGGACCAAGGTCGACGCGGCGATCCAGTCGATCAGCTGACGACCCGCAGTACGTCGTGATGCGAGCCCCGGCCGAAACCCCGCAGCGGGTGGCCGGGGCTCGCCTCATGACCGAGCACCCCATCGACCTCGGCGCTTGGAGCAGCATCGATGAGTAGTACAGACGGCACGGCCCCGCCCGACCGGCCGGCGGACGGCAAGAAGCTCGAACTCGGTCCGGTCGGGCACCTGGGCGACCGGTTGTTCTCCGGTATGGCCCACGGATCCGGCGGTCTGGTCATCCTGATCGTCGCGTTCGTGGGCATCTTCCTGCTGGCCCTGGCGATCCCGTCGCTGGCCAGGAACGAGAGCAGCTTCCTGTTCTCCCGGGTCTGGGAGCCGGGCGCCAGCCCGCCCCGGTTCGGGATCGCGGCGCTCTTCTACACCACGCTGATCAGCTCGATCATCGCGATGGTGATCGCGGTGCCGATCGCGGTCGGCGTCGCGCTGTTCACCACCTACTACGCCCCGAAGCGGCTGGCCGCGCCGGTGGCGCACGCGATCGATCTGCTGGCCGCGGTCCCGTCGATCATCTACGGCCTGTGGGGCATCCTCTTCTTCGCGCCGATCCTGCGGCCGGTGATCAACGGCATCGGCAGCGCGCTGGGCTGGATCCCGATCTTCGAGAAGCCCCCGACCGCCGACGTCGGCGTCGTCTTCACCGCGTCCGTCGTGCTGGCGATCATGATCCTGCCGGTGGTCACCGCGATCAGCCGGGAGATCTTCGCCCAGACGCCGATCGCCCACCGCGAGGGCGCGCTCGCGCTCGGCGCCACCCGCTGGGAGATGATCCGGACCGCGGTGCTGCCGTACGGCCGTTCCGGCGTGGTCTCCGCCTCGATGCTCGGCCTCGGCCGGGCGCTCGGTGAGACCGTCGCGGTGCTGATCATCCTGTCGGTGCCGAACGCGAACGACCCGTGGAACTCGTCGATCTTCGCGGGCGGCGAGACGTTCGCCTCCAAGATCGCCAACAACGCCGCCGAGTTCGACTCCCCGGAGAAGACCGGCGCCTACATCGCCGCCGGTCTGGTGCTGTTCGTGGTGACCTTCCTGGTCAACTCGGCCGCCCGGCTCATCGTGGCCCGCAGCGCCCCCGGCGGTAAGCGGCCCCGCAAGATCCGCCGTATCGGCGACAAGGCCCAGACCGAAGGAGCAGCGCTGTGACGACTATCGCCGCGAACCGGCCGGCCATGGACGGCAAGGCCCTGGACCTGACCGGCAAGTCCGGCTCCCGGGCGTTCAAGAACACGCTCGCCACCGTGCTGATCGGGCTGTGCTTCCTGCTCGCGCTGATTCCGCTGCTGTGGATCCTGTGGACCGTGATCAGCAAGGGCTACAGCCTGTTGTTCGACGCGGCCTGGTGGAGCGAGTCGCAGCGCGGTATCACCGTCCGGCGGGAGGGTGGCGGCGCGTACCACGCGATCATGGGCACCCTGATCATGGCGCTGATCACGGCCGTGATCGCGGTCCCGATCGCCATCCTCGGCGCGATCTACCTGGTCGAGTACGGCAAGGGCACCAAGCTCGCCCGCGCGGTCAGCTTCATGATCGACATCCTCACCGGCGTCCCGTCGATCGTCGCCGCGCTGTTCATCTACGCCGTCTGGATCACCATTCTGGGCTTCAACCGGGTCGGTTTCGCGGTGTCGCTGGCGCTGGTGCTGCTGATGCTCCCGGTCGTGCTGCGGTCCACCGAGGAGATGCTGAAACTGGTTCCGGACGAACTCCGGGAGGCGTCGTACGCGCTCGGGGTGCCGAAGTGGAAGACGATCCTCAAGGTGGTCATCCCGACCGCGTTCGGTGGCATCGTCACCGGCGTGATGCTCGGCCTGGCCCGGGTGATGGGCGAGACCGCACCGCTCTTGATCCTGGTCGGCTACTCGAAGAACATCAACCTGAACCCGTTCGACGGGTTCCAGGGCGCGTTGCCGACGATGATCAACCAGGACCGGACCGAACTGTCGCTGCAGCCGGCCGCCGACCGGGTCTGGGCGGCGGCGCTGACGCTGATCCTGCTGGTTCTGCTCCTCAACCTACTGGCCCGCCTGGTCGCGCGGTTCAGCACCATCAAGTCCAAATAGTCACGAGAGGTTCTGAGTCGATATGGCTAAGCGCATCGAGGTCAGTGGCCTCAACGTCTATTACGGCGACTTCAAGGCCGTCGAGGACGTGTCGATGACGATCGAGCCCCGCTCGGTCACCGCGTTCATCGGCCCGTCCGGCTGCGGCAAGTCCACCTACCTGCGGACCCTGAACCGGATGCACGAGGTGCTCCCCGGCGCCCGGGTCGAGGGCAAGGTGCTGCTGGACCAGCAGGACCTGTACGCGTCGGGCGTCGACCCGGTCGCGGTCCGCCGGGTGGTCGGCATGGTGTTCCAGCGGCCGAACCCGTTCCCGACCATGACGATCTTCGACAACGTCGCGTCCGGGCTGAAGCTGAACGGCGTCAAGGACCGCAAGAAGCTCACCGAGGTGGTGGAGAAGTCGCTGGTCGGCGCCAACCTGTGGAACGAGGTGAAGGACCGGCTGGACAAACCCGGTGCGAGTCTGTCCGGTGGTCAGCAGCAGCGGCTCTGCATCGCCCGGGCGATCGCGGTCGAGCCCGAGGTGATCCTGATGGACGAGCCGTGTTCGGCGCTGGACCCGATCTCCACGCTGGCGATCGAGGACCTGATCGAGAAGCTGAAGGACAGGTTCACCGTCGTCATCGTCACGCACAACATGCAGCAGGCGGCCCGGGTTTCGGACCAGACCGGTTTCTTCAACCTGGCCGCGACCGGTAAGCCCGGCCGGCTGATCGAGATGGGCGCGACCAAGCAGATCTTCTCGAACCCGACAGAGAAGGCCACCGAGGACTACATCACCGGCCGCTTCGGCTGATCCGCCCTCACCGCTCCTTGCGTCCGAAGAACCGAGCGCTCTAGCACTCGGTTCTTCGGACGTTGTTTTTCAGAAGAGGTTTCGCAGTACGCCGTACAACGCCATGCCAGCCAGGAAAGTCGCCGGTACGACGCGTTGCAGCCGGTCGCTCATCCGTAACCGGGGCAGCCGAATCCAGCCCAGCCGGTCAAGTGTCCAGGCCAGCAACTGGTAGCCGACCGCAACGGCGACGATCGGCAGCACCACGAACATCGGCGGGTTGAACGACCAGGCCCGGCCCGGATCCCCTTGCAGCAAAGCCGCCGCCATCCGCGTCGTCCCACAGAATGGACAGTTCAGCCCGGTCACCAGGTGGAACGGGCAGGGCAGACCGATCCGGCCCCCGGACAAACCGTTGACCACGGCAAGTACCCCACCGGCCGCCAATGTCCCCGCAAGCCCGAGCACCCGGCGATCCAATGGTTCCGGGCGAACTCCGGACCGCATAGTGTGTGCCGGATGCATAACCCCACGGTAAACCCCTTGGGTGACCGTCTTCCGGACTCCCCCGGTGCGGTGCATGGCGGGTGAACTCCTGAGTCGCTAGCCTGCAATGACTCCTCAACATGATCAGAAGGGACCGTCGTGAGCACTCCGACGCCACCACCGGGTTTCGACCCGCAGAACCCGAACCAGTCGGGCGAGCCGGACCAGACGCCTGACCAGCCGGGTCAGTACGGTCAGCAGCCGGGGCAGTACGGACAGTCCCCCCAGGACGGCCAGCCTGGCGGTTACCCGGGTCAGCAGCCCGGCCAGTACGGCCAGCCGGGTCAGTACGGCCAGCAGCCCGGCCAGCCGGACTATGGGCAGCAGCAACAGCCTGGCTACGGTCAGCAGCCCGGGCAGCCCCAGCAGCCTGGCTACGGCCAGCAGCCGCCGGCGCAGTACGGGCAGCCGGGTGCGTACCCGGGTCAGCCGGGCCAGTACGGCCAGCAGTCCCCGGGCCAGCCGGGCGGCTACCCCCAGCAGCCGGCACCGTACGGCACCACGCCGTACGGGCAGCAGCCGTACGGCGGCTACGGGTACGGCGCGCCGACGGGGAACCTGGCCACCTGGCCGGTCCGGGTCGGTGCGTACCTGATCGACGGCATCATCGTCGGTATCCCCAGCGGCATCGGCAGCGCGATCGACGGCAACGCAGGTGCGATCTACTGGATCTTCACGCTGATCGCGCTCGGCCTGTGGGTCTACAACCGGGTGATCCAGCAGGGCCAGACCGGTCAGAGCTGGGGCAAGAAGGCCCTCGGCCTGAAGCTGGTCGGCGCCGAATCCGGTCAGCCGGTCGGCGCGGGTAAGGCGCTGCTGCGTGACATCACCCACATCCTGGACGGCCTGCCCTGCTACCTGGGCTACCTCTGGCCGCTGTGGGACGAGAAGAAGCAGACGTTCGCGGACAAGATCAACAACACGTACGTCGTCAAGCTCTGACCCGACTCGTCAACTCCTGGACGCCGTGGCCCCTTGAGGCCACGGCGTCCGGCGTTTGCCGGGGTCCGACATACTTCTGCCCGGAGTCCCGAGCGCCCAGAAAGGAATCCAGTGAGCACCCCTCCCAATGACCCCCGAGACCGCCCACCCATCCCAGGGCAGGTCGCCCCTCCCGGCCAGCCCGGGCAGTACGGACCACCTGGGCAACCCGGTCAGTACAGCGGGCCGCCTGGGCAGCCCGGCGGGGGCTGGAGCGGCGGGCAGCCGTCGTTCAGTCCGGCGCAACCCGGCTACAACCCGTACGGCGGTGGCGGGGGCCCCGGGTTCAGCTACGCGCCGCCTGGGCAACTTGCGAGCTGGGGTTCGCGGGTCATGGCCTCGATCGTCGACTCGCTGATCGCGGTGCTGCCGATCGGCATCGGCGCGTTCGCTGCGGTCGGGATCTCCGGCAGCCTGGAGCGGATGAGCGACGGTGGCCGGGCCGCGTTGGCGGTCGCCTACATCGCCACCTTCAGCATCGCGATCCTCAACCGGCTGGTCCTGCAGGGCCGCACCGGCCAGTCGATCGGCAAGAAGATGGCCGGCCTGAAGATCGTCAAGGCCGACACCGGCGACCGGATCGGCTTCGGCCGCAACTTCCTCCGTGAGCTGATGTCGCTGTTGTTCAACTACATCTGCTTCCTGAACTTCCTCTGGCCGCTCTGGGACGAAAAGCACCAGACCTGGCACGACAAGGTCGTCTCAGACATCGTCATCAAGCTCTAGCCCTTCGAGAACCGGAACGATATCCAGTGACAACACCACCGAACGGCCCACAGGACCGACCGCAGGACCGACCGCCGTACGGACAGCAGCCCGGCTATGGGCAGCAGCCCGGCTACGGCCAGCAACCCGGCTACGGTCAGCCGGGTTATGGGCATCCGCAGCAGGGCTTCGGCGCGCAGAACCCCTACAGCTACGGCTATGGGTACGGCGGTGCGCCCGCCGAGCTGGCCGACTGGGGCCCCCGCGTCGGCGCCGCGCTCCTGGACGGCCTGCTGAGCGGTGTGCCGGTCATCGTCACCTACGTCATCTTCATCGTGAACGTAGCCTCCCGCGAGGAAAACACGTACCCCGATGACGGTCCGCAGACATGGGCCATTCTCGTCTTCGTGCTGGGCCTCCTCATCTCCCTCGGCCTGTGGATCTGGAACCGCGTGATCCGGCAGGGCAAGACGGGTCAGAGCGTCGGCAAGAGCGTGCTGAACATCAAGCTCGTCGGCACCGAGACCTACCAGGTGGTCGGCCCGGGCAAAGCGCTGCTGCGGGAGATCATGCGTGGGATCTTCGACCAGGCCTGCCTGCTCAACTCGCTCTGGCCGCTCTGGGACGACAAGAAGCAGACCTGGCACGACAAGGTCGTCAACACCTACGTCGTCAAGATCTGAACGTCACCGCGACAACAGCAGGCCGGAACAGGTGACCGACCACAGGACGCTGGTGAAGGTGCCGATGATGAACCGTTCCGCGACAGCCTGCGGCGTGACCGTCGCGGGCTGATCCGGAGCGCGCAGCTCCGGGTAGCGGGCCAGGCCCTTGATCGCGAGCACGATCGCCAGCCCCTCCGGCCAGCCCGCCGCCATCGACGCGTAGATGGCGCCCCGCTCGAGTGCTCCGATCAGGGCGCCACCGCGCAACACCTCGCCGGCCTGCTGGGTCGACTGGGCCCTTGTGTTGCCTCGGTCAACCAATGACAGCACCGAGGTCGTCAACGGTCCGCCACCGGCCACGGCGAGACCGCCGGACAACAGCAGCAGGACGTTCCACCAGCCTTCGCGCCAGCCGGTCACCCCGTCGCCCGCGAGCAGGACGATGCCGTCGGCAACCAAACAGGCGAGCATCACCGCGCTGACGACGATCTCCTCGGTCGAACCGGCCGGCAGGATCAACGCCACGATCGCGAGAACCAGGCCGGCCGCCGTCAACGACAGCACGAGTGCCGTCATGCGGCCGTGCCCTGCTCGAGCAGTTCGACGGCGAGCACCCGGCCGCGCTGCTCCTCGACGAAGCCGGCCGCCTGCGCCCGTTGCGTCACGGCCGACTGGCTGATCCCGAGCTTCACCCCGATCTCCCGCCGGGTCAGGCCCTCTCCGAGCAGGTCGGCGACGGCCCAGCCACGTTCGCTCCGGCGACGTAGTACCGAGGCCATCAGCCAGAGCACGGTCTCCACCTGTTCGGCGGAGTGCGGGTCGGATCCGATCACGTTCACGTTGTGCTGGCTGGACTTGGCCCGGGTGACAGCTTCGCGGGCGTGCACGAACGCGGGCCCGCTGCCCGCCCTCGTACTACGGGGCAGTGGTTCGTCGACCGGACCGATCCCGAGCCCGATGTACCACCGGTCGGCGCGGAGCAGTTGCACGATCACGTCGATGGTGGCCCGTGCCTCGGACAGCACCCCCTGCACCTCGTCGCCGGCCGTCCGCTCGAACTTCCGCAGCAGACCGGTCCGGCGGGGCCGCCGGTTGAGCGTGGTCAGCAACTCGGGGACCGCGTCGGCCGTCGACTGGCTGGATCGCTGATCTACTGTGAGAACGAAGACCACCGTCGAGCACCTCCTTCGATTGGCTTCCCCGTCCATCGCCTCGGTCGGATTAAGGCTACAGTCTTATTCACGTAGAGTGAAGGAAAAAACCTGAATCGGTTCACCTGATCACGGTGTGTGATCGCCCCGCGGACCCGCCGACGCCCCAATTCTCCGCTGAATACCGGCACCTTCGCCCGGCGACTCACCGACTGACCTCACTCCGCGTCAGGATGTTCACCGCCCGGAAACCAAGCCGCCGACGGGTTCGGCCGAGATCGGCGCGGTCCATCCACTTCCCGGCCGAATCCGCTTGTGGGATCGTGAATCCGTGCCCGTCTCGGGGGAGGCGCGAGGCACTCTGGCAGGGGGATTCAATGAGAGGCAAGCTCACTGTCCTGGGGGCGGCGACCGTCCTCGCCGTCGCCACACTGGCACCGCCCGCGACAGGTGCGGGCGGGCAGGCCGGCGCCGGTAAATCCACAACCGACAGCTATGTCGTCATCCTGGCCGCCGACCCGGTGGTGGCCTACGACGGCGACGTCCGCGGTATCCCCGCGACGAAACCCGCCAAGGGCAAGAAGGTCGACCGCCGCGCGGCCGCGGTCCAGCGCTACGTCGACCATCTCAAGGGCGAGCACAGCACCGTACTGCGAGCCGCTGGCGTGCCACGTGCCGACGTCACCGCGGAGTACACCTTTGCGCTGAACGGATTCGCCGCCGAACTGACCAAGGCAGAAGCGGACGCGATGGCCCACCAGCGCGGCGTGGTCGCCGTCCTGAAGGACCAGTTGAACCAGCCGCAGACCGACAGCACCCCGCAGTTCCTAGGTCTCACCGACAGCGGTGGCCCGTGGGACCAGGACATCGTCGGTACCGGCGTCGTGACCGGCATCATCGACACCGGGATCTGGCCGGAGCACCCGTCGTTCGCCGATGACGGCAGCTATCCCGCGCCACCGGCCGGATTCGCCGTACCTTGCGAGTTCGGCAACACCACGCACAACCCGGACGACGCGCCGTTCGACTGCAACAACAAGTTGCTGGGCGCGCGCGACATGCGGGCGACGTACAACGCGGTGATCGGGCCGGAGCTGTTCGACTCCGCCCGCGACGCCGACGGCCACGGCACCCACACGGCCAGCACAACGGCCGGCAACCGGGGTGTGAAGGCCGAGATCTTCGACATCAGCCGCGGCCGGATCAGCGGAATGGCGCCGCGCGCCCAGGTGATCGCGTACAAGGTGTGCGGTGACCAGGGCTGCTTCGACTCCGACACGGCGGCTGGGATCGACCAGGCCGTCGCCGACGGCGTCGACGTGATCAACTACTCGATCG
The DNA here is from genome assembly GCF_004361855.1 of Kribbella caucasensis. Classification (GTDB taxonomy): domain Bacteria; phylum Actinomycetota; class Actinomycetes; order Propionibacteriales; family Kribbellaceae; genus Kribbella; species Kribbella caucasensis. The sequence continues at coordinate 4,493 of NZ_SNWQ01000051.1, read as the reverse complement.
GCGGTGGCGCCGGTTTGATCGGCGCGGACGAGCTCGCGTTCCTGTTCGCCGCCGACGCGGGTGTCTTCGTCGCCACGTCGGCCGGCAACTCCGGTCCGGGCGCCGGCACCGTCGGCGGCCCGTCCTCCGCGCCGTGGGTGACCTCGGTCGCCGCCTCGACGCAGAACCGGGTCTTCCAGGGATCGGTTGTCCTGGGCAACGGTCGCCGATACTTCGGCCCGTCGGTGACCCAGGGCACCAGCACCGTCCGGCTGGTCGACGCTGCGGACGCCGGCAATGAGCTGTGCCTGCTCGACCAGCCGTTCACGTCGAGCGTCGCCGGCGCGATCGTGCTCTGCAAGCGCGGCTCGAACGCCCGGGTCGACAAGAGCCACGCGGTGTTCATCGCCGGTGGCGCCGGGATGGTCCTCTACGACCTGAGCGACAGCGTCACCCTGCTCAGCGACAACCACTGGGTGCCGTCGGTGCACATCAGCAACACCGACGGGCTCGCGGTGAAGGCCTATCTCGCTGGGGCCGGAGCGAATGCCAAGGCCCGGATCACGGCCGGCGAGAAGCGGTCCACCCAGGGCAACCTGATGGCCAACTTCTCGTCCCGCGGTCCGAACCCGGCAGCGCTGGACATCATCAAACCCGACATCACCGCACCCGGTGTCCGGATCCTGGCCGGCAACTCGCCGGTTCCGGGTGCCGATCCGGGCGGCGAGCTGTTCCAGGCGATCGCCGGTACTTCGATGTCGAGCCCGCACATGGCCGGGATCTACGCCCTGCTCAAGCAGGCGCACCCGGACTGGTCGGCGGCGATGGCCAAGTCGGCGGCCATGACGACGGCGCGGCAGAACGTTCTGAAGGAGGACAAGGCCACTCCTGCCGACCCGTTCGACTTCGGCGCCGGCCACGTCCGGCCGGGCGGAAAGGTCCAGCGGGGTTCGATGTTCGAGCCCGGTCTGGTCTACGACGCCGGATTCAACGACTACCTCGCGTTCCTCTGCGGGACCGCGCCCGAGGTGTTCGCGAACCCGACAGCGACCTGTGCCGCGTTGCAGAACGCGGGATTCTCGACCGATCCGAGCAACCTGAACTACCCGTCGATCGGGGTCGCGCAACTCGCCGGCACGCAGACCGTGACCCGCAGGGTGACGAGTGTCGCCGAGGGGACGTCCCGGGTCTTCTATCGGCCGAAGGTCGTCGCTCCGGCCGGATTCGACGTGACCGTGTCGCCGAGCGTCATCGCCTTGCGCGGCGGCGAGACCGCGACATACCAGGTGACGATCACCAACCAGGGCAACGCTCCGATCGGGCAGTGGCGGTTCGGCTCGCTGACCTGGCAGAGCAAGGCCGGGTATGAGGTGCGCAGTCCGATCGCCGTTGCCGCCAGCCTGTTCGACGCGCCCGCGCAGGTCGACGGCACGGGTACGTCGGGTTCGGCGGAGTTCCCGGTGAAGTTCGGCTACACCGGCGATTACGACGCCGAGGCGCACGGGTTGGTCGCGCGGACCGACACGCCCGGCTCGGTCGGTCAGGACCCGGACCAGACGTTCGACCCGACCGACCCGGCCGGTACGACGGCGCACGAGTTCACCGCGAACAACGCCGTCTACCTGCGGTGGCGGCTGACCCATCCGAACCCGGCTGTCGACCTGGACGTGTACGTCTACAACTCGGCCGGTGAGGAGGTCGGTTCGAGTACCAACGGCGGTACGGACGAGCTGGTCGAGCTGAAGTTGCCGGCGAACGACACGTACACGTTCTACGTGCACGGCTGGCAGACGCTCGGGGTGACCCAGGACTACACCCTGGGCAGCTGGAACGTGCCACCGGCAACGGGCGGATCACTGGCGATCACGAGTGAACCGGCCGATGCGGTGATCGGTCAGTCCGGAACGATCGGTGTGTCCTGGAGTGGATTGAGTGCAGGCCAGGAGTACTTCGGGGCGGTGGCGCACAACCGCGGCGCGGAGTCACTCGGCCTGACGTTGATCCATGTGACGACCTAGCCGGTCAGTTGCCGATGGGCGGTTGCGGGTTCGTGCAGAGGAACGGCCCGCGCCGCCCACCGGCGTGGTAGTGGTACTGCTTGCCGCCGGCGGCGAGGATGATCCGCGTCCCGTCGACCAGCGCCTGCGTGTAACGCATGCCCGGCTGTGGGCAGCCAATACTGCCGTCCGGCCAGGTCACTTCTTCGGAGCTGACCAGCGTGATCTGGCCGGGCTGCACCCCGAGCCGCCCGGCGAGATCCGCTTTTGCCTGCGCGATCGGCCCCTGCGTCGGTTGGCTAGGTGTGCTTGGACTGGGGCTGGGTGTGCTGCTGGGCGTGCTCGGGTCGGGAGTAGGTGGTTGTGTCGAAGGACTCACAGTGCTCTCCTGCCCGGTCCCGCTCGGCGATTCGGACTCGCTGCCACAGCCGGCCAGCACCAGCAGGCCCGCGACGACCCCAGCAGCGGCGTACCTCATGCTCCCCATCGTAGGCACGCCCCGGCGTACAGACCCCTAAGCCTGTACGCCGGGCTGCCGTCAGGCCGGTGTGATCGGCAGGTAGACCTGCGAGTCGTTCGCCTTGAAGGTCTCCGACATCTCGGCCAGGCCCGCCTCGATCGCGGCCGCGGAGGTCAGGCCCTTCTCCTCGGCATAGGCCCGGATGTCGGCGGTGATCCGCATCGAGCAGAACTTCGGCCCGCACATCGAGCAGAAGTGGGCCGTCTTCGCCGGTTCGGCCGGCAGCGTCTGGTCGTGGAACGAGCGGGCCGTGTCCGGATCCAGCGAGAGGTTGAACTGGTCCTCCCAGCGGAACTCGAACCGGGCCTTCGACAATGCGTCGTCCCAGTCCTGCGCGCCCGGATGCCCCTTGGCCAGATCCGCGGCGTGGGCGGCGATCTTGTAGGTGATCACACCCGTCTTGACGTCGTCGCGGTCCGGCAGGCCGAGGTGTTCCTTCGGCGTGACGTAGCACAGCATCGCGGTACCGAGCCAGCCGATCTGGGCGGCGCCGATCGCGCTGGTGATGTGGTCGTAGGCCGGCGCCACATCGGTTGCCAACGGCCCCAAGGTGTAGAACGGCGCCTCACCGCACAGCTCCTCCTCGAGCCGGACGTTCTCGGCGATCTTGTGCATCGGCACGTGGCCGGGTCCCTCGATCATCACCTGGACGTCGTGCTCCCAGGCGATCTTGGTCAGCTCGCCGAGGGTCCGGAGTTCGGCGAACTGGGCCGCGTCGTTGGCGTCCGCGATGCTGCCCGGCCGAAGCCCGTCGCCGAGCGAGAAGGTCACGTCGTACGCGCGGAGGATCTCGCAGAGTTCGGCGAAATGCGTGTACAGGAAGGATTCCTGGTGATGCGCGAGGCACCACGCGGCCATGATCGAGCCGCCGCGGGACACGATCCCGGTGACCCGCTGGGCGGTCAGCGGCACATAGCGCAGCAGCACACCGGCGTGCACGGTCATGTAGTCGACGCCCTGCTCGCACTGCTCGATCACCGTGTCGCGGTACACCTCCCAGGACAGCTCGGCCGGGTCGCCCTTCACCTTCTCCAGCGCCTGGTAGAGCGGGACCGTTCCGATCGGGACCGGTGAGTTGCGCAGGATCCACTCGCGGGTCTCGTGGATGTTCTTGCCGGTGGACAGATCCATTACGGTGTCCGCGCCCCACCGGGTGGCCCAGACGAGTTTCTCGACCTCTTCCTCGATCGAGCTGGTGACGGCGGAGTTGCCGATGTTCGCGTTCACCTTGACCAGGAACTTCTTGCCGATGATCATCGGCTCGGACTCCGGGTGCCGGTGGTTCGCCGGGATCACCGCGCGGCCGCGGGCCACCTCGGCGCGGACGAACTCGGGGTCGACACCCTCCCGCAGGGCGACGTACCGCATCTCCTCGGTGATGGTCCCGGCTCTCGCGTGCGCCAGTTGGGTGCGGGGTTCGCGGCCGGCGATCCAGTTCTGCCGGAGCTTGGGCAGGCCTGCCTGGACGTCGATCTGTGCCGTGGAGTCGGTGTACGGGCCGGACGTGTCGTACAGGTCGAAGTGCTCCCCGTTGGTGAGGTGCACGCGACGGGCGGGGACGCGGAGGTCGCCGCGGTGGATCTTCTCGGACCCGGAGATCGGGCCGGTGGTGACGGTCGGGCGGACAGAATTGCCGATGGTTGTCACGGTGCTGCTCCCTACGCCGGAATTACCCGGACAGGTTCGGCGGTCGGCGGCGCCGGTTCGCCCAACCTGGTCCCGGTCGTTCCCGGTTCGCCGGGTTTGTCCCGGTCGAGCCGGTCGTCCGGCCCAGGGGTGCGCAGTCCAGCCGCCCTCTCAGCCCGCTACGGCGCGAGCTCCCGCGTTGTCACATTGCCGCCGCCCACCTTAACCAACTCCGCTGCGTTGTGTACTGGATCCCGCGCGCCGCATCATCGCTCCGTACATTTCGACAGACATCCCAGGAGCTTAGGTGTCAAGCTGCGAGGGTTTCGGCGCGGTGTGACCAGGCGGTTGTTTCGTCGTAGAGGGTGCCG
>NZ_SNWQ01000050.1 GCF_004361855.1 Kribbella caucasensis | reverse complement strand
GCCTCACGAGCCACACCCGTCACACACGCCACACCGGTCACACGGCCGTAAACCCGCAGGCCAGAGCCCCAGGCAACGACTTTGCCGGGGCCCTGCGTCAGCGGTGACGAGCACCCTGACCTGGCCATCGGGATCGGGGAACACGGTCAAGGTCAAGTTCGGCTACGCGTGTGAGGTCCTGGCTCCCCTCGCCGGGGTGAACCGTTGCCTCAAACCGCACCGGAGGCCGGATACCAGAATCGTCGGCTTGTGCACTCATTTCTGCCCCCTTATGCCAACTCTGGCCAGGTGGGATGGCGCCTGGAGCACTCCTCTTGTGGGACTCGCGGCCGAAGGACCTGCGCGCGGTTTGTCGTGCACGGCGGTGCAGGGCAGCGGAACTTCCGCATGCGGCCCGGGCTCTTCCCATGTAGCAAGGTCGTAGACGTGGGTACCTGAGCGCGCGGTGCGACTGTGCCGGCTACTCTTCAAATTGCTGCGATAGCCTCGGCCGCTCAAATCGCTGCGCGAGGATCACTCGCAGCAGGTCTGTCGACCGAGCGTGCTGAATCCCCCATAGTCGTTCTCTGCGAATCCACCACCCCACTTTCGACCATGGACCGGGTGGATAGGCTTCGTCAAGGGCTCACGATCACGAATCAATTCGCACCTGCCGACGCAGTCCAGGGGTGGCATCGGGTCGATGACGTCAATCCGGGCATTTCAGCTATATGTTTCATTGAATCGACTGCCATGGAGGTTCATAACGGCTCTTCGAATTTAGCCGGGCATCGTCTCGTGGCTGGCTGTGCTCCGGCGTGATTGCCGAGTGCAGAAGTACCATACTCGTCGGCGTTGGTTGTCGGGGTTGCGGAACCTGCAGGCGCCGGGCGACGTCCTTGATGAGCCGGTTGGTACCCTCGGTTTTGGCGTTGGTGATGCCGGTCTTGCAGAACGCCTCGATTTCTGGCCACCAGTCCTCGATGGTCTGTGCGAGCCGGGTGACTTCGGGGATGTCGGCGTTCGCGCACCAGGTGTAGAACCGGTAGAGCCGGTGGGAGATGTCGTGGCGGTGGCCGCCGGTACGGGCGGTGCCGAGCAGTGCCCGGAATTCTTCCTTGGCGATCCACGCGGTAAGGATCTGGCCGGGCGGGTCGGCATCGAGGCAGGAGTTCCGCATGGCCTGGAATCGCTGGTGGGTAAGGCGTTCCCGGGCGGTCAGCAGCCGGCGCCGGTTGGTCCACTCGGGATCGATCGTGCGGCCGCGCCGACCCCGGTTGTCCCAGGTCACCCGCTGCCGCACGGCGGTGACGGCGGCGTTCGCGAGCCTCACCGGGTTCAAGTGGTCCACCACGACCTGCGCCTGCGGCAGGGTATCGGTGACGGCGCGCCGGTAGGCAGCGCACGGGTCGATCGCGACGACCTCGATCCGCTGCCGGAACCGTTCGGTCTGGCCGTCGAGCCAGCCGACGACATCGGCGCCGGCGCGGCCCGCACGTGCCCGAGCAGCCCCTGGGTGCCGTCGAGGTCGACCAAGCCGGAATGCCATCGATCCACCAGCACCCACTTGCCGGTGGTCGGGTGCTGCTCCCAGCGCGGCTTGCCGCGGCGGGTCTCATCGATGCCGAGCACCCGCACCGGCGCCGGCGGGCCGAGCTGACGCAGCGGGGGCCTCGACGGGTGCATGACGTTTGCACCGGCGCCTCCGTGTCGCCGGCCGGCGGCAAACAGTTACATGTAGGCCCGTAGCAGGTGCACGGAAGACTTGCTGGATTCGTTGCGCTGCTCGCAGTATGGATCTCGGGGGTCAAATGTCCTGGTTTATTGGATGGCTCGAGCGCCTCAAGTGGTGGCTGGAACAGGTAATACCGTTCACGCCCGACTTCACGCCGCCGCCAAGCGACTGCGCCCTCGCGTGGCAGCCCAGTGTCTGGCTCCCGGTGTTCTACGGGGTCGCCGACTACGCACCAGCCGTCACTTCGGAGTCAGCAGAGGTCGAGGATGTCGAAACCGCCATTGCCTATCCGGACACGGGCCCCGCTCAGCTCAAGCAGTCGGAGGCCGAAGCCGGCGGCGAGGCAGAACAGGCGTTCGAGTCGCGTGTGCCGGATGCAGCAGGGCCGCCGACTCGGCTGCAGGTGTTCTACCCGAGCCTCGATGGATCGGTCTGGGACGCGGCAATTCTCGCCGGTTGTGGCCACTTCCCCCTCGTAGTCTTCCTCCACGCAGGGCCTCGGCACGTCGGCAGGAGCCGGCGCGATCCGCGGGCGCTCTGCTCCGTCACTGCTCCGTGAGACGTTGGCAGGCGCCGCAGAACAGCGACAATCGATGAGAGGCGAAACCGCAGGTCATCCCTGAAGGAGCGGGGCCGGTCAAGAGGTGTTTGTGACCGTTGTTCTGCTTCTTCGCTGGGATTGGGGCGCGTCGAGGTAAGGCGTCGGGGTCAGGGCTCGGGCGTAGCCCGAGGCAGTGTCCCGCAGAGTGGTGGGCTTCGAGGTTGATCCTCGGTGCCTACTCGCCGCTGTCGATCGCGGCGATGGGTCCAGTATCGCGGTCGGGGTAGAGCAGCGCCATGGAGCCTTCGGATAGGTAGCGGCGGTTGTCGGCGGATTGCCATTCGTCGTGCATGTCGGCCAGGACGGCGCCGACGAGGCGGATCACTGCGGCGTCGTTGGGGAAGATGCCGACCACGCGGGCCCGGCGTTTGATCTCCTTGTTGACCCGCTCGAGTGGGTTGGTTGACCAGACCTTGGACCAGTGCGGGCGGGGGAACGCGGTGAACGCGAGGACCTCGGTCTTGGCGTCGTCCATCAGCGGTCCGATCTTGGGGAACCGGCCGACGAGCTGGTCGCGCACCTCGTCCCAGGTCGCCGCGACGGTCTCGGCGTCGGGTTGGGCGAACACGGTGCGGAACACCGCGGCGACCATGTCGGCGTGGGTCAAGGGCGGCGTGGGCGAGCAGGTTGCGGGCGAAGTGGACTCGGCAGCGTTGGTGCGCGGTGCCCTGGAAGGAACGTTTCAACGCGGCGACCAGGCCGACGTGCTGGTCGGAGACCACCAGTCGCATCCCGGCCAGGCCGCGTTTCTTCAGCCCGGTCAGGAAGGCCCGCCAGAACACCTCGTCCTCGGAGTCGCCGACGTCCAGGCCGAGGATCTCGCGGTCCCCGTCGGCGCGGACCCCGCTGGCCACCACCACGGCCATCGACACCACCTGGGACGCGGCGTTGCGCACGTGCAGGTAGGTGGCGTCGAGATAGACGTAGGGGAAGGCGATGTGGTCCAGCCGGCGGCTGCGGAACGCGGTAACCACCTCGTCCAGCCCGGCGCAGATCCGCGAGACCTCGGACTTGGAGATCCCTGAGTCGATGCCCAGGGCGGCGACCAGGTCGTCGACGGACCGGGTCGAGACCCCGCACACGTAGGCCTCCATCACCACCGCATACAGGGCCTGGTCGATCCGGCGGCGTGGCTCGAGGATGACCGGGAAGAACGACCCCTTACGCAGCTTGGGGATCCGCAGCTCGACATCCCCGGCCTGAGTGGCCAGCAGCCGGGCCCGCGACCCGTTGCGCTCGTTGACCCGGGACTCGCTGCGCTCGTACCGGCCCGCACCAACCTGCTCGCTCGCCTCGGCCTCGATCAACCCCTGCATGACCATCCGGACCGACTCGCGGATCAGATCGACCCCCTCGCCGGTGCGGAAGACCTCCAACAACTCCGACACGGCAGACTTAGACAACGCCATCGGTGGGACCCCCTTCAGGTGAGTACTTGGCCGTACACACCGAAGATCCCGCCGATGGCCCAAACACTCCACAGCCACCCGCCGAACACCCCAAACCCCACCACTCAGCGGGACGCTCACTAGCCCGACCGCGGTGGCGGCCGAAGGGCCTTGACGTCGGCGCCGTTCGGCGCACGATCTGGGCAGCGGAGAAGGAGAACCTGGGCAACTCCTGTGGGGGTTGGGTCGGGGTGTAGTCGTGGCGCTCGTCATGGCCGGGTGTCCCGGCGGTGGCAGGCCCGCGGTGGGGCTGCTGTCATCCCTTCGTCGCTTCATGCGGTCGGCATGATGGGGTTCGCTGTGCGCCGGTCGGCGGGATCAATCAGAGGGGCGACCACGCCACCGGGTGGGGGTCTTGACCTGCACGATCCGCGGCGACCGGTCCGCGCGGCGACGGCGGTTCATGCCGCGACCGGGGTCGATGGTTGTTGCCCTTGTCGAGGGCACGCACGTGGTGGTCGCGCAGCGCGTAGAAGACGTATTCGAGTTGGCGGCGGCCGGCCGCGACGACACCGATGTTGCGTCCACGGCGGGCAGCGACCCGGTCGCGGAACCGGCCAACCAGCGTGGTGTCAGGCAGGATCTGTACCGATTCCACGACCGCCCACCGGACCAGCCGGGACCCCTGCTTGGTGATCCGGCCGCGGTGGACATGGGCATCGGACTCGTGGTGCACCGGTGTCAGCCCGGCCCAGCAGGTCAACTGCTCGGCCCGGGTGAACCGGTCGATGTCGCCGATCTCGGCGACCAGTACCGCGGCCAGGGTCGGCCCGATCCCGGGGATCTGTTGCACCGCGGCGTAGCGCGGATCGCCGGCCAGCCGGCCACGCACCATGCCGGCAACATGGTCGATTTCGAAGTCGAGCCCGTCCATGATCCGGCGTAGCGACCCGATTCTGGCCGCATAGGGCGCTGCCAGGTCCAACCGGCCCAGCAGCACGGTGCCCTCGATCCCGAACAGATCACTCATCGCCACCTGGACCCCGCACTTGGCCAGCACCGCATGAACCTCGGCCTTGCAATGCGAACGCAGCCCGACCAACTTCGCCCGGTGCCGCACCAGCTCCCCGCAACTCCCGCGTTACCGGCGGCGCGATCCATGCTTCGGACAGTCGCCCCATCCGCAACAGATCAGCCAGGTCGGCGGCGTCACGCTCGTCGTTCTTCACCCGCCGGTACTCAAACGCCTTCACCCCCAACGGATGAGCCAGATGCACACACTCGCGCCTTGCTCCCGCAACGCATCCACCGCCCAATACCAGCCATACGTGGCCTCCAACACCACCTCCGGGCTCTCCCCGGCGCGGGCGATCACCTCCGCCAACCGATCGACATCGTTGACGATCCGAACCCGCTCGAGCACATCCCCCGCGGCCGTCATCCGCACCAGCACCGAACGGCGACGATGCAGATCCATACCCACAAACTGCCGTCCCGCGTAGCCTTCCATCAGGGGCCTCCTTCGTCGTGAAACGCGAGCAACCCCAGCATCCGCCGGGGGACCCACGAGGAGCGGAGGCCCCGCTCCTTCATCGCATCAGAGGCACATTCGTGGGCCCAGACGCAGATCGCCGACACAGTTGGAGTAGATCTACACCATCTTCGGATGCACCTGCGAAATCCAATGCCCGGTTACTTCTCTGGCGATCTCGGGTGTGCACATCCACTGATCCACGTTCGTCGATGTGCGTCAGCCTTCGAAGCGAAGCAGAGGCACGTCGTAGAGGTCGGGCTGGCGCCGCCTTGTCAGGCTGGGTGCGACCACCTCGACCAAGTACATTTCTGTCAGGAACTGAACGGTGGCACCAAGTAGATGGCTGGTGTAGGCGGTCGCTGAGTGAGCCTTCAGACCGACGGAGAGATGGATGTGCGGAAGCACTGATCCTGTTGTATCGTCGTACGCGAGGGTTCCACCGCCGATGGCTTCGGCGTTCTCGAGGTGGACCTTGCTCCAGACGGGCGCGTCGGGGTCGTCGAGCTTCTCGCAGGTTCCGACTAGGTCGACGTCGCGGAGTCCGGCGATGAACATGGGGATGAAGCCCTGGCGGACGTTGTAGCTGCGGCAGAAGTCTGCGAGGGCCGTGTAGAAGTCTTCGCCGTGGTCGAAGCGGACCGCGAAGGTCCTACCGGTGGTGACTTCAGCGGCTTGCATTGTCTGCTCCTTCAGCGGTTGCGAGTCGGTCGAGGTAGGCAACGTAGCGGATGGCCGTGTTGAGGCCTTTCGTGGAGAGAAGGCGGCTTCGTGGGTGGGCGAGACCGTCGACGCCGACCGCGGCGAGCTCGCGGCAACGGGTGGCGAACCAGGTCCAAGGGATGTCGAGGTACGCCGCTGCCGCCTGCAACCGCCGGAACGCGGTCGGTTGAGAGATGATCGAGTCGGCGGACAGTTGATCTGCGATAGCCGAGTAGGTCGCTCGGCGCGATGGTGGCGCCCCGGCGTCGACGTACCAGAGGCTGGGTCCGCGCAGCCAGCTGGCGACGATGACGTCGTCGGCGAGGACGAATCCTTCGATCTCGCTCAGCTCCGGATCGGGCGTCACCAGGACTTCGATGCCGAAGGCCTCCATCAGCGCCATCGCGAGGAGGAGCAGCACGCGTTCGTACTTCGGCGAGGTCCGCACGGCGTGCTCGGGCACGCAGAATGCGCGCTGTGCGTTCGCGAACCTCCTGGAAGTCTGGCGCAGATAGTCGAGCTTGTGGGTCCAGAGCAGCCACGCGGACGCCTCCTCACCGCGCTGATCCTTGGTCCAGAACAGCGGCGGTGAGCTGAGCCGGCCGAGGTACCGGGTGATGTGGCGCGCGCAGAAGCTGGACCCAAGCCATTGCCTGGACACGTCGTTGATCTCCGGTACCTCGGTGAGTGTGGCAGCCGATGCCGGCAGTTCCTCGTAATGAATCAGTGCCTGCCGGGCCGCATCTAAGGCGCCATCGTCGGCCAGTAGGGCGGCATCGGTGTTGACCACGGCCCAGATGATGCCGATGGCGAGATCGTCGAGACGGTATGCCGTCGGAACCGCTTGCGCCTCCATTCGTTGCATGGCCCGGCGCACCAACTGCTTGCCGTCGGCAAGATAGATGGCATCGTCTCGCGGACGATCAGCCGCCACCAAGACTGTCCTGCGGTCCGGACGTCCCAGCGTTGACACGAGTGCCGGGGTTGGGGTGATCGCGACAGCAAGGTCCTCGCTCTCGTTCACTGGTTGGTATAGCGCGGAGAGCTCGACGCCATGGAATGACCGCCCTCCGGGCACCTCAAGTCGGCCCGTCAGTCCTTCAACATCCGCCAGATCGGACGGGCTGAGGCTCAGCAGCGAAGCGCTACCCGGCTGGCCGTCATCACTACCGGCCGGACGGGCGGGCCGGCGCTTGTAGAAGCCCAGGTCTGCCGGGTCCTGAACCTTCAGGACCCGGCAGAGCGCGGGCCGAACGTCCTTAGCCGGCCATGTGTACCAGCCTCGTTCCCAGTCGGACACCGACTTGGCGCTGATCGAACCCGGGTGGCCTGTGGCGCGCAGGATCTCCACATTCACCAGCTCAGCGAGTACCGCCTGCGACATTTGGCCACGTGCGTGGCGGAGTCTGAGATTAGGTTTCCGCTCGGCCTCAGCCACGACCCTGTCCGGCGAGATGCTCCGCTCGAAGCAGATCCGGTAGGGCGTACTCGTCCCGCGCCGTCCGGGGATCCGAGCGTCGCGCGCCATCCTCCCGAGCAATCCGGTCAGTCCCAATGAACGCGACGGCCAACTGACGGCCCGAGCCATCACCGGCGAGCACGCGGATCCGCACGGTCGCGTCGAAGTGCTTGGGAACGGCCGCACGGCGCCCGCCAATGACGACCCGACCGCCACGGAGCTGACCCTGTTGCTCGTGGATCCAGCGCTCCACGATGCTGCGTGCCGTCGCCTTCGGCCGTCGGCTGAACAGCCCGGTCCTCGCCACGAGCACGTGCCACGTCTGATCGTCTCGCCACGTGGCGATCTCGAACATGTACCTCACTCGGCCCTTCATCCGTCCGCCTCCTCCAGGTCGTACCCACAGGGTGCTACGAAGCGTCAGGACACGGTCACGGCGTAACTGGACTTGTCGGAGACGTCCCGCCTAGGCTGAAGACGTCCCAAGATGTCTTAGGTTAGGTGCATGGCCAACGAGCGACTGCGAGCGGCGATTCTGGAGCATGGCCTCACACTCAACGCGCTCGCGTCGGACCTTGATGTAGACATCAAGACCGTCGAGCGCTGGGTCAACGGCCGGGTTCCATACCGTCGTTATCGATACGCCCTTTCGGCCCAGTTGGGCGTGGATGAGGGCTATCTGTGGCCTGATGCCCTCCCCCGGAACCAGGTCACTGCGGCCTCCGAGAGCGAGATCGTCGCCGCCTATCCGCACCGATCCGAGGTACCGCGCGACGCATGGCACCGCCTCTTCAAAGCCGGCAAGGAGGAGATCGCTGTGCTCGTGTACGCCGGTCTGTTCCTGGCCGAGGATGCCGGCCTGCAGAAGATCATCCGCAAGCAGGCCGAGTCGGGTACTCGGGTGCGAATCCTGGTCGGCGATCAGCGTGACCCCCACATCGCCGAGCGAGGCGAGCAAGAGGGCGTCGGGGATGCCATGGCCGCCAAGATTCGGAACGCCCTTGTCCTTTACCGACCTCTGCGCAAAGTCGACGGAGTCGAGTTCCGGATGCACCGCACCGTGCTCTACAACTCGATCTACCGCGCTGACGACCAACTCATGGTGAACACCCACGTTTACGGCGTCACGGCGCCGCATGCCCCGGTCTGGCATCTCCGTAAGGTTGCTGGCGGTGAGCTGGCCAGCATCTACCTCGACAGCTTCGAGCGAGTCTGGGACACCGCCGTACCACTGCCGGAGGCCTGATGCCCAAGCGGATCGACTACTACGACGACCCCGATTCGCCTGCCGCGAACAGCATCGTTCCGTCGGTCAATGTGGTGGTCGAAAACGACGAGCACGAGATCCTCATGATCCGCCGGTCCGACAACGGAAACTGGGCGGTGCCCGGCGGCGCAATCGATCTCGGCGAGTCCATGTCCCAGGCGGGTGTCCGGGAGACTCTGGAGGAGACCGGCATCCAGTGCGAGGTGACAGACATCATCGGCGTCTACACGGATCCGAAGCACATCATCTTGTACACAAGCAACGGCGAAGCCCGGCAGGAGTTCTCGATCTTGCTCCGTGGCCGACTCATCGGCGGTGAACCGACACCTAGCAGCGAATCCACCGATGTGCGCTGGATCCCGACCACTGAGCTCGCCGACCTCACCATGGACCGTTCCATGAGGCGCCGGATCAACCACTACCTCGAGCGCGCGCCCTCGCCGTACTTCGACTGAACGGATCGAGTTGCCGCGCGAAGCATCGGGGAGGACCTGGTGATCGCGCGGTGTACAACGTGATCTGGGGGGTACCTGTCGAGGATTTCGGCCAGCCGATCATCCACATCGACCGGCTTCCCATCCACTCCCGCAGTCATGTCGCAATAGGTCAGGGCGTCGAGCAGTACGGCGGGTGGCGGCGCGAACTCATCCGTCAGCTCAACAATCCCGCGCTCTTCGGCCTCGATGACCGCACCGGTGTGATGTGCGACGAGTCGGCACAGCAGGTCATCGGCCTGCAGCCTGTCTCGGAGGTATCTCGCACCGTCCAGCGGATGAAAACCCGTCGACACAATGCGAGGTGCATAGCCTACGTCGTGGAACCAGGCCGCAACCTCGAGCAGTTCCGCATCCTCGGCGAGCTGGCCGGCCAGACTCTTCGCCCGCGCGGCAACCCCTTGGGAGTGGGCCCAGCGCCGTGGCAGCTCAGCCTCGAGAAGCTCTCTGACAAGTTCTCGGGCCTCCTTCGCGTGCATCATGCCGGCGACACTACGACGCCAGTGCGTCGTCGGACAGGACCAGTTGGGGACTTCTCAGGACGTCCTGGAACGTGTTGGAGGCCGTCGTTCAGGGCGTTTGTATTGGCGTTGCTCGACTCCAGATCTGTTCGAAGCTCGTGAGATGCAGCTCGAACATCTCGGCGTCGGCAGCCTTCCGCAGGTGGTAGACCGGAGCCTGCGCCGAAGGTGTCCCGTATGCGTGCTGATTGACCAAGACCTGCCCATCAACGCGGTACAGCGAGTTGTAAAGCACCATGTCATGCAGCCGCAGGCTTGCTCGACCAGCGCCGACCAGCGGCCGCAGCCGTTCGATCGACTTGCGGATCGTCGCCGCCAGCGGCTCGGCACCGGCCTCCTCGGCACCAATCCGGGCAACATCGAGTCTCTCTGGATCCCCTAGCGCGATCTTCACCCGGACCCCGCGCTCAACCTTCTCACCGACGATCTTGATGAACCGGTCATCCTCACAGAGAAACAAGGCGCTGTAGGCAAGGATGTCGATCTCGTGTGCCGCGGAGGCGAGGAGCGACAGCCAAGCTTCTTGACCGATCAAGCTTCGGCGCGGGTAGATCGCAGCGATCTCGTCTGGTCTCGACTTCGCAGCCAGCTCTGGCCAGAGGTCGACCTCGTCTACTCCGAGTCGCTTCACCAGATCTCCACGATGCCGGGAATACGGCAGGCGGCCGTCCAGCCAGCGCCTCACGGTCTTGGGATCCACACGCAGTTCTGTCGCCAGGTCCTGTTCCGTGAGCTGCGCCTCGAACAACGCGCGCCGGAGTCGTTCGTTCACCCGATATCCCGCCTCGCCGCGACCAGGAAGTCCTAAGTCGTCCTCTTGGAGGTTACCACAAGAAGTCCCAAGACGTCCCAATGGGGAGTACCGGCGTCCTCACTCCTCCGACCACTCTTGGACTAGCCCGGCAACCAGCGTCGGAGTCACGCGAAGGTCATCCAGGGAGTGAGAAAGGTGAACGAAACAAGGGCGATGGACACGGCGGAGCTCTCGGTCCGGGTCCGCGTCTGGTTCGGCCGCTTCCCGATCGTCGGCTGCCTGACGAGTCCGGATCTGGCCGTTGGCCAAGCTTGTTCGCTAGGGCGCCGATTCGTCGGCCTGAAGGTCACGATGGAGCCGGCAACCGAAGTCTCCCTCCCCTCCGGCGGTGCGCGGTGACGGCGCGGACAGGTGAGCTGTCCGAGGTGGTCCTGCATGCGGGAACGGCTGGCCCAGGGGTTGGACGCGCTGAATGCGAGGTTTCGGCGCTGGATGGACGAGGACTAGTTGCCGTGATCCCTCATCCGATGCCCGTCGTCCCTGGCTACATGCGCAGGTACCCGGGCATGACGTCCGATGAACTCGGGGAGATGCAGCATCGACTCGCCGCGGCGGCTCGGAAACGCGGGTACGTCCTGGGAACCGTGCATGTCGAGGAGCTTCCGACCGAACCGCAGGCCTTCGAGGCCCTGCTGTCATACCTGAAGGAAGTCGCCGTCCCGGCCATCGTCGTACCAACCTTTGCCCACATCGGCACCATCAACAACCCTGCCTCCAAGTACAGCAAGCTGAGGCGCGAGACCACAGCGGAGATCCTCATCGCCGAGTTCCTCCTCTGAACGAGCGGAGCCCGGAATCCCCTCACCAGCAGGTGCTACTCCCCCACTCCTGCGGAAGCGGGTTCCGCTCATCGGAGTCCTCGTCCGCGCGACCCCGAACTCCCCTGCGCGCCGCACGGACGAGGACTCCCCAAGCTTCGCGGCTGCAAATCAGCGCCGCGCGATCCAAAGGAATCAGCTGGTGTCCCAAACCGAGACAGAGCCTCAGGTCGTTCACGAGATCCACGACCACTACACCAACCGCCACGATGAAGCCCACCGGCTGTCGTCGACTTTGAAAGGTCAGCTGGAGCTGCAGCGCGTACAGGAGCTCCTGACACGCCATTTGCCACCAGCACCCGCAGACGTAGCGGATGTCGGCGGCGGGCCGGGGATCCATGCGAGCTGGCTGGCGAGCCTTGGGTACAACGTCGAAGTCCTCGACCCTGTCCACCACCACGTCGACCAGGCCCGCGAGGCCGGACTCACCGCGATCGTCGGCGATGCCCGCCGACTGCCGTGGGCGAACGAGAGCAAGGACGCCGTCCTGCTGGCCGGTCCGATGTACCACCTGAAGGAAGCTGCAGATCGACGGGTGGCGATCCGTGAGGCGATCCGCGTACTGCGGCCTGGCGGCGTGCTCGCGGTGATCGCAATCAACCGGGCGGCCAACCTGATCGGCGCGACCCTCGCCAACCGCCTGCAACGGCGACGCCTGATCGTCGAGGACATCCTCAACGACGGCTACAGCCCGGACAACGAACGAATGGCACACACCGTCTACCACACGGTCGCACAGCTGCGGAGCGAACTATCCCAGTTCGTCTCCCAGGTCCAGATTCACGGGCTGACGGGACCCGGTGGATGGCTCACCGTTCTGATCGACGCCCACTACAGGGACGCGCCGATGCCGGATTCTCTCCTCAACCCCGATCCGCTGCAGACCGCACTCGCATGCACCCGCCTGGCCGACCGTCAGCCTGACCTCGTCCACGCCAGCTCGCTGCTGTTCGCCGTAGGCCGACGTGCCTGACCGTCGCCCTTGGATCGCTAAACGCCACATCAGCCGACTCCGTCGCGCAGCGATCCAGTATGTCGCGCACGGTTGGCCGATCGCGCGGCTTGCCGTCCCCCGCGGGGGACGTTGTCCCTGCGGCCTGCTCGGCTGCGTCGAGCCACACCTGCTACTCGGGAGCTGCCCACTGATCACCGATCCAGCGGCAGCGGAGCGCGCGTTCGCCGACGGCCGGTGGGCAATCGCTCTGCCGACCTGGCGGTTCGACGTAATCGAGGTTCATGCCAGGTTTGGTGCACCCCTGCACTACCAACTGAAGACATCGTGTCCGACCGCCCTCGCTCCGACTGGCCGCTGGTGGCAGTTCTTCGTGACGCCTGACTCTGTACCGGTCAGTCTAGTCGAAGCGGCCGGCGGCAAGATCATCAGCGGAGCCGAGCGCTGGGTGGCCGCTCCCGGCAGTACGACCGAGTCCTCCGGCCGGATCCGTTGGCTTGTTCCACCGAAGATGACCAATTGGCGACCGTACCAACGCCGCGATGCCATCGACATGGTTCTCGGCCCTATCGACGGGTGTACTTCCTGGGTGCCGGGGACAGATCTCCCACCAATCATCAGTAACGCGCTGGTCTGATCGGCATCATCCCTGCCTATTGGGAAGCTCGAAAGCGATGACTGGCGGTTGGCGCGCCGACGCTGGGCTAGCATTGGGCGAGTTTGTTGCCCCGACGGAGGACTCATCCAATGGCCCAGCGTGTTGAAGTTATTCTCACCGACGACCTCGACGGGACCAATCTCCGGTCAGGCAAGGGCGAGACTGTCACCTTTGCTCTTGACGGCCGTACCTATGAAATCGACCTGAGTAACAAGAACGCCGGCGCCCTTCGGAAGGCACTCTCGCCGTACGTAACCGCGGGCCGGCACCTGAGGACGCCTCGAGGTGCGAAGGTGAAGCGTACAAAGGTCGACAGCGACACAAAGGCCATCAAGGAATGGGCTCGAGCCAACGGCTACGAAGTCCACGACCGCGGCCGGATCCCGAACGAGATCCGCGCGGCATTCGAGGCTGCCAACTAGGCGTCGGGCAGGGACGCGATAACCGTCCGTCAATCAGGTTTCACGGCCTTCCTGCTCAGCTTCTTGAATCCATTCGATCACAACACTCGCTCGATAGCGCAGGTGTTTGCCGACGCGGAAGCCTTGCGGCCCATACCTCAGGGTCCGCCAGCGGTACAGCGTGTGTTTGGGCACTTTCAGATAGGCCGCCACCTGGTCGATGTCCCAGATCGGATCAGGCGTCTGAGATGGGGTCATCATTGCCCCTGGCATCTGGCTGCGTCGATGCCGAACGATCGGTCCGGCCGCCGCGGCGTACTGCCTGGTCGTTCGGAGTCCGAGCACGGCGCTCGTTGTCGGCTTTGACCAGGCGCCGTACGTCGCGAGCGCTGCAGCCGAGGATCTCGGCGGTCGCCTCGATCGATCCGCAGACCTGGGCCAAGTCTACCGCCTCCGCGGCTGATGCTGTCTCTGCCCTGGCAACTTTCTCGTCGTGGCGTTCCGCGGAGAGCTCTCGCGCCTTGATCGCGCGATTCAGCGCCGCCCGGGCCTTGACTGCCCGCGCGGTCGCGGCCTCGATTCGAGCTTGCCTCTGACGGGCCCGCCGGAGTGCGGCGACTCTCGCGCTGTCAGTCACCTGATGCTCCGATCAGAGTCCGAGGCGATCGTCGGCCGGATCCGAGAGGCTCCGGTCTCGGCGATAGTCGGCGAGGTCGGCGACTGCGGCCTCCGGCTGGGGACTGCGGTGAGATCTGGCCCTGCCGCCCATCATGTGCCGATCGGTCGACTCGATGAGATGTCTCGCGACGGCGATCGCTCGGGCTCCGGTCAGCTCGACGACCTTCTCGGGTTCCTCCTTGTTCACCGTTGAAGCCCAGCCGGCGACGTACCGGAAGGACGATCCGCCGGTGGACAGTCCGTGATGAGCGAGAAGGACGTAGGCGACCGACTCGGCCTCCACCTCGCGGATCCCGCGGCACATGATGCTTCCGGCGGCGGCTATCTCGTCTGGGTCGTGCATCCGCATGTGCGCGACCTCGTGGGCAAGCCGCGCCACAGCAGTCACGTCGTCAAGGCTGTCGCTGACGACGATCTGCCTCTCGAGGTGGTCGGTGTAGCCGTCCAGTCTCCCGTCCCTGATCTTCGCCCTGCCCAGGGTGAAGCCAGCTGCGTCGACCTCGTTCGCGAGCGCCTCCCAAAGGCCCTTAGGCGCCGGGCCGACGATCGGCGCGGATTGCGGAAGCCTGGGAATCGGTGGACCCGAAGTCTGCGTGACATCGAACACTGTGGCGACCTTGAAGCCAATCAGGCGGCCGCGTTCCCGGCCGGGGCCAGGCTGGGGATCGATCCCAACCTCAACAGGCACGTCCGTTGATGGCCTCGGACGCCGTGCGAAGATCGGCGCCAGGATTCGGATCCCCTTCTGGTCCTTCATCACCTGCCGACCAAGTTTCTTCCAGCCGTCGTAGCCGGCCACCCAAGTTGCCTGGGGCATCTGCAGCGTGATGAGGATGATGTTGCGGAAGCTGTAGTGGTGGAAGACTGCAGCAGCGTCCAACCAGCGGGTCCACTTCGCACCTGTTCGGAGCTTGCGGATCTCACCTTTCAGGGCCTCGTGTAGTTGTTGTGCGCCGAGCTTCTCGCGGCTCATTCGATCCTCCTGGAGCGGGTCGGGAAAGCTCAACGTTCTGGGCCCATGGATGTTGCATCCGCCTCCGGAGTTACGTCCGAGACGGCCACCCGTCGATGCCGCTTCGAGTTCAGGAGAGGACCTGGTCGCCGAGTCCGCTCGATCCCGTGTGGGCGCGACTGACTCGAAGTACCGGCCAACTGTCGGGCGAGGTCCGATGCGTTCGAGAGCTCATCGGCAGTCCGGGCCAACGCATCCGTGAGTTCTTCGAAGCAGCCCGGCCGACTGGTTCGCACCCACGGCGTCTTGTAGCGCATCATCCACACAGTCGGCCGGGTCTGGAACTCAGGATCTCGCTTGGCCAGCGCAGTCCGCGGCACAAACAGGCGGCCATTCATGATCAAGCCTGCGACCGCGTACTGCTGAACTCGCGCGACTCGGTAGGTCGAGTAGACGAACTCGTCCAGGGCATCAAGAAGGTCGAGCGCATGCCTGCGAGTCGGGACGATCTCGGCCGGCTTCCGCAGCCGATCCTTCTCCCGGATCCAGCCGTTGAGCTCGTCGATCACATCCCGGAAGGCGACCCGATCAGCGGTGTCGCCTTCTCCATTGAGATCGGACAGGCGGCGACGCCATGCCTCGGCCACCTGTGAGGCGGCGAGATCCGCACTTCTGAGAAAGCTGACCAGATTCGTCAGGACCGCCCTCTGATCTTGATCCAGACGGAGCTTCGGCGTGGCCAGGACCGACAGGCAGAGACGCTCGGCGTAGCCACTAGCCGTTCGCAGTTGCGCTGTCGTCGACCGCAGATCGCGGGTCAGTAGGCTGAGCGGTTCGCGTGCCTCGTGTGCGCGCTGCCACTTCGCAGCCAGGGCGGCCACCTGGGACGGTCCGCTGACCGGATGATGCGGCGCCCCGGTCGTCAACCCGCCCAGCGCCCCGATAGCAGCTCGCTTCGTGTTGCCTTGGGCAATCTGCTCGAACTCTTCCAGCGTCGCGAGCAGATGCTTCCGCAGCCTGAACGCGATCACGTCAGTACCCGGGCCAGGATCGCCAACCTGCTGCAATGCACCCTGTCCGGCTGTCAGGACGATTTCTGCGACCTCCGACCGCGCGGCGAGTAGCGAGTCGATGTTGTCGAGCGCCGCTGATGTGCTCGCGTTCTGGCTGGCCAGCAGGTCCGCGCCCGCTCCGAGCGAGCGGGCCACCGCGAACAGCGATCCATCCCCCTGCTTGAACGTGCCGCCCGTGAAATCACTTGCTCGCAGCTCCGTCCGCAGCCAGCGCAGGTGGTTACGTGCGGCCGTCAGCACAGCTTGCCAGCCGGCGGCCAAGTCCGTCGTGCCGTTGTCGAGCTCGTTGAGCGCGCCAACGGCCTCTCGTCGCGCGACCCGTAGCAGGTCGTCATACGTCGCGCGCATCCTGAACCATCCGGATATCCGTCGCTGCGGCCTCGAGAGCATCGGTGAGCGCGAGTCGCCAGCCGAGATCCTCGATCGGTACGTCGAGCTCGATGACCGCGGCGGCCGCCTCGTCGAACAGGGCTGCCGGGTCCGCGTCGAGTTCACCGGCGTACGGCCCGTACGGGGTAACTCCGAGCAGCTCGCAGGCGCGATAGCGGTTGAAAGCCGTCATTGACCAGCGAAGGTCGGTCGCGCGCTGCTCGAGCGACTCGATGATCGCTTCGGCCTTCGTCACCAGGTTGACGATTCGGGCTCGGTCTTCGGAGTCTCTGCTGGTTTGGTTGTTCATGCTTCGTCCTTTCGTCGTCGACAAGATGCCTGCGTCAGCGCAGTCGCTCGGCGAATTCGACAAGATCTGTGGATAACCACGACCGACGATCGCGGCCGGCTGCGGGAGATCAACGGTTGTCGGCAGCTGCCTTCGCAGTGCGGGTCCGCCGGCCAGGCGGCGAGCACCCGGTCACACTTCTTGCACTTAAGGCGTTTCAGCGGCCGAAACGGCAGGATCAGGGTCGGCAGCGGCTCCGGCGTTGAGTGATCATGAACGAGACCCCGGACCGCTCCGGGCCCGCTCAGGGCCTCCAGAAACGAGCCTGTGAGTACTGCGCTGCCACGTTCCTGGCGCTTCGATCGGATCGACGGTTCTGCTCGGATCGCTGCCGGCTACGGCACCGGAGACAGCGCCAGAAGGCTCAGGACGAGTGCTGAGCATTCACCGTCTGACAGCCGGGGATGGCTACACATACCTGCTCAAGCATGTAGCGACTGCCGACGTCGACAGACGCATGGCGACGCCGCTCACGTCGTACTACGCCGCTTCCGGTTACCCGGCCGGTCGCTGGATGGGGACCGGCTTGGCAGGTCTTGGCGATGGCCAACTCAGTCCCGGAGACGAGGTCACCGAGGAGCAGATGGCGGCGCTGTTCGGACGTGCCGAGGACCCGCTGACAGGGCGCGCGCTCGGGCGGCCGTATCCAGTTTCCAAGTCCCCGGCCGAGCGGGTTGCCGAACAGATCCGGGCATTGGACCCAACGCTCGATCAGGCCGACAAGGAACGTGAGATCGACGCGATTCGATCCGCTGAGTCGCGTCGTAAATCCAAGCAGGCGGTTGCCGGGTTCGACCTGACGTTCTCGCCGGTCAAGTCGGTTTCGGCGCTGTGGGCAACGAGCGACGTCGGCGTACAGGAGCAGATCGTTGCCGCCCACCACGAAGCGATCGACGACGTGATCGGACTGATCGAACGGCAAGCCGCCTTCACCCGAACCGGCGACGGCGGCATCGCCCAGATCACCACAAAGGGACTGATCGCAACCGCATTCGACCACTGGGACACCAGAAGCGGAGACCCGCAACTACACACCCACGTCGTGATCGCCAACCGCGTCCAGGGTCCCGATGGAAAGTGGAGAACCCTCGACGGCCGAGTTCTCTACGCCGCGATCGTCGCCATGTCCGAGGTCCACAACGTCCTCCTGGCCGACAACCTCAGCCGCCGACTCGGCGTCGTCTGGGACCTTCGCGATCGCGGCGAACGGCGCAACCCGGCGTACGAGATCGACGGGATCCCCGACGAACTGATCCGCGAGTTCTCCTCCCGAACAGAACAGATCGAGGAGAATCTCAACGCACTCCTGCAGGACCGAGACGGCATCCACCCGCCCGGCCGACGGGAGACCTACGTTCTCCGGCAACAGGCGACATTGATGAATCGGCCGGCCAAACACGTGGCCCAACCACTCGCCGACATGATGCGCCGATGGCGGGAGCGCGCCGATCAGGTCACGCAGTACGAGGCCACCGCGATCGTCGAGAAGGCCCTCGACAAGCTGCGAGATCGCCCATTGAGTGCCGCGGATCTCAGCCCCGAAACGATCCATGCGTACGGCGCGACGACGGTCCTCGCCCTGCAGACAAAACGCTCAACCTGGAACCGCTGGAATCTCCTCGCCGAGGCCGCTCGACAGACCCGTCTCCTGCGTATCAGCAGCTCGGCGGATCGGCTCCAGGTCCTGCAATCGATCGTGCAAAGCGCCGAACAGCAGTCGATCAGCATCACCCCGCCGGCCATCTTCGAGACGCCGGCGAAGCGCCCCGACGGCCAAAGCGTGTTCACCATCCACAACGGCGAGGTGTTCACCTCGCCTGTCATCCTCGGCGCCGAGAGCCTGCTCCTCGACCTCGCCACCAAGACCGACGGACCGACCCTCCAGCAACGCCTGCCCACCACCAACCTCAGCGAAGACAAGATCCAAGCCCTCCACCGAATCACGACCAGCGGCCAGAAGGTCGAAGCACTCGTCGGCCCGGCAGGCACCGGCAAGACCAGTCTCCTCGCCGCGCTGAAGACCAGTTGGGAGTCCGCACACGGGGAAGGCTCGGTCATCGCTCTCGCCCCATCCTCAGCCGCCGCGACCGTCTTGTCGGACACCCTGGGACTACCCGCCGACAACGTCGCGAAATGGATCCACGAGGCCGTCGGCGTCGCGGCCGACCAACGGAACAGATGGATCAGCGATCTCGAACAAGCCGCGAACGTCGCCCAGCACACCCGGCGGAAACGGCGTCACCAACGCATCACCACCGAGCTAGCCCGCACCCACACCGAACGCGACCGCTGGCGATTCAGGCAAGACCAACTCGTCATCGTCGACGAAGCCTCCATGGCCAGCACCATGGAACTCGCCACCCTGGCCCGCGAAGCCGACAAGGCCGGAGCGAAACTCCTCCTCGTCGGAGACGACGCCCAACTCGGCGCAGCAGACACCGGCGGCGCATTCCGCCTGATCGCCCATGACACCAAAGCAGCCGAGCTCAGCGATGTCTGGCGCTTCACCCACCACTGGGAACGCGACGCCAGCCTCGCCCTCCGCCAGGGCCAGCCAGACGTCATCGACATGTACGACGAACACCAACGGCTCGCGCACGGGTCCACCGAAGACATGGAAAACGCCGCCTACCTCGCCTGGCGCGCAGACACATTCCGCGGACGCACCAGCCTCCTGATCGCCGCCGACAACACCACCGTCAGCCGCCTCAACGCCCGCGCCCGCCTCGACCGAATCACCACCGGCGAAGTCGAACCCGACGGCATCCCTCTCCACGACGGCAACCACGTCAGCATCGGCGACCGCATCGTCACCCGCCTCAACAACCGCCGCCTCCGCATCGGCAAACTCGGCTTCGTCCAGAACGGCAACATTTGGACCGTCATCCGCCGTTGGGACGACGGCTCCCTCACCGTCCAGAACGACGACCTCGAAACCGTCACCCTCCCCAGCACCTACGTCCGCGAATCCGTCGAACTCGCCTACGCCACCACCGCCCACCGAGCCCAAGGCGCCACCGTCGACACCGCCCACCTCCTCGTTACCGACCAACTCACCCGCGCCCTCATGTACGTCGGCATGACCCGCGGCCGCGACACCAACCACGCCTACGTCGTCACCCACAACTCCCCCACCGAAATGCACGAACCGCCCTTCCCCCAGACCATGCAAGACGTCCTCGAAGCCGTCCTCGAAAACGACGGCATCGAACGGTCCGCCCACGAGGTCATGCGCGACCAACTCGACGCAGCCACCCGCCTCGACCGCCTGGTCCCCATCCACGAACACCTCTGCCAGCTCGACGCCTGCGAACGCTACCGAGACGCCATCACCAACAGCGGCCTCGACACGGTCGAGCAAATCGCTCTCCAAGCCTCCCCCGCCTTCGGCCCACTCATCGCCGAACTACGCCGAGCAGAACACGCCGGCCTGGACGTCGCCGCCGCCCTCCACAGAGCCGTCAGCCAATCCAGCCTCGCCAACGCCAACGACCTCGCCGCCGTCCTCCATGCCCGAGTCGGGCGACTCGTCTCCCGAGCCGAGCGACGCTTGCCCCGCCCGCCGCACCTCATCGCCGGCCTGGTCACACCAGCCGACCACGCCACCAACCCTAGCTACGCCGCGGCCCTACGCGAGATCGAGGCCCAAATCATCCAGCGCGCGGACTGGCTCGCCGAGAAGGCGGTTGCCGAGAACCAGATCTGGTTCCGAAGCTTGAAACGCGCGTTCAGCGATCGGCCAGATAGGCGCTGGCACACCCATCTACGAGAGGTGGCCGCCTACAGGGAGCGCTACGGCATCCGCAGCAACGACACCCTTGGCGCGGCGCCAGACGCCGCTTTCGGGCAACACCATTACCAAAGATCACGCTTCGCACGAGCGATCGGCGAAGCTCAGCAAGCGAATAACCCGCTTAGAGCGAGCGATAAGGCGGGCGTTGACACAACGACTCGCATCTCCGGGCAAGGCGACGCACCTCACCGCAACCCGATGCCGTGATCGTGATAGCACATTACCTGCCTCAGGATCGTAGCCCGAGGTACTCAAGGGCGGCGGCGCCCACTGGTCAGTTTTGGCCGTTGACACGGCCGCACCGTCAGCCGGGAAGCTCCTGGGAGACCGCGTCACTAGCGCGATACTAACCACGAGCAACCACAGCGCTGTCAAGAGGCTGACTTGCCACTAGGACGCTAGCCGCTGACGGGGGGTACCGCTGCTTTGATCTCTCGCGACGCGGAATCGACGTATCTGTCCCGCTCGGCGAGAGCAGCGAGCCGGCTCTTGTTGAGTGAGCTGCGAAACAGCTCCGCCCGGATCGTGCTACTGCGCGCATGGAAGAAGTCTGCATCAGCGTCCTTGATCGTCTTCTCCAGCGCTGCAGCGACGGCGCGCGCCGAGTCCCTACGTGTCAGGGTTGGGTGAGGCCAGCAGCTAACAGCAAGTCCGCCGGATGACGTAGGGCGAGAACAGGAATCGATCCATCATGTCCAGTC
>NZ_SNWQ01000049.1 GCF_004361855.1 Kribbella caucasensis | reverse complement strand
ACATCGCCCAACGCCTACGACATCACGCCCGAGACCCCGAAACCATCCTCAACCTGCTCCTGACCTGCTGAAACACGACTATGCCGGGGCCCTGGTCGCGGAGTACAGACGGTGCAAGAACGGGCTGGCGAACCGGGGCAAGGACGACGGACCGCCCGGGTACTACGGGATGACGTGGGACATCTACCTGAAGCATCATCCGAACCCGGTTCCGGCGGTCGCGCCACCACCGCCGCCGAACACCACGATCTCGCTCGGCGCGATGGAGTACGCGCGCACGCACGACTCGATGAGCGGGGTCTGGGGAGCGGACCGGGCCCAGGTGCTCGCCTGGGCGGCGCATCCGAAGGTGGCGGCGATCAGCAAGGCCGAGACCCGGCCGCCCGCGGGTGTGCCGTGGCACCTGCACTTCCAGCAGATGACGAAGAAGATCCAGAAACGCTTCCAGTTGCCGGTCACCGGGGTGTTCAACGCCGCGACGGCCGCGGTGATGAAGCGGTACGGCTACACCATCATTGCCTAGCGCAACTACTCGCGGGTGAAAATCCGGCGGGTGGCCGAACGGACGTAGTACGAAACACCAGAACAAACGACAAGGCCCCACCGGTAGCAGCCGGTGGGGCCTTGATAAGTCCACTACCACCCGGGCATTCCCGGTGCAGCTGTGGAGGTGGAGAGCGGAACCGGCGCCGATGCAGGGGTCAAGACGCCAGCTCCGCTTGCCTGAGGGGTTAACGCGTTCCGGCCGCCCAGATGCCGGCCTGGTGGAATTCCAGTTGCCCGTGCAGCCTCGACGGTCCGACCGCGCCGAGGTGCTGCATCGTCGGTACTACGACCGCCCGCACGTCCGTCCGCTTCACTTCGTCCAGCAGGGCGTGGAAAGCGGCGGATTCGGCGGCGTCGCGTTCGGTGTAGACGGTGCCGAGAGTGAAGCCCTCCGCGCTGGCGAACGCGACCAGCGAATCGGTCGCCGCGGCCAGTTCCTCCGCGCAACTGAGCGCGTCGGCGCGAACGTAGCCGAGCAACGTCGGGCGGGTGGTCATCGCACTCGCCCCGGAGTGGTTGCCGTCAGCACCGGCTCGTTGGTGACCCGGAGGGAGGCGAACCGCCGCCGCATGGCCTCTTCGTACTGGGCGGCCTGGTCGAGCGCGGAGGTGTGGTCCGCGATCGGGTGAGTGCCGAACCAGACCCGCACGCGACGCTGCTCTGCGGGGTTCGACGGCGACTCGGTCATGATGTTCCTTCGGATCTGGCGTACTCACGGGTTGTTAAGAAAAGAACACCCCAAAAGCCAGGGTCCGGGAATAGACCGGGAAGGACCTTAACAGAGGCCTTACGCTGCCTCCGTTCCAACGGTGAAACCGCTGGTCAGAGGGCTATGGGAACGGTTCCGGCCAAGGCCTGTCCAAAGGTGCTGTCAAGATTGTTTACCGGGATTTGCCGATAACGATTCGGTCCTCGAGTTCTTTCGACAGAAGTCGAATAGTCGGACGTCCTGGTAACCGTTGGCAATGGTGCGGGCACACACTGATTCCGAACGCCCCGGCAGGTGGATCGACACGCCGGTCGACCCACCTGCGCGGAAGGTTTTCCTTCAGGCCATGGCCGGTTTGCCCCGACGACCCGGGATGGTCGCGAGCAACCCGAGCCCTGCCGCGACCAGGGGAACCACGAGCGCAGTACGGAACCCGTCGAGCGTCAGTTCATCCGCGGCGGCGAGCACGGCCGCCACCACCGCGAGCCCGAGTGCCGAGCCGAACTGGAACGACGTCGTCAGTACGCCGCTCGCCAGTCCTTGCTCCTCCTCGGCCACGCCATCGGTCGCCGCGATCGTCAGCGGGCCGTACGCCAAGGAGAACGCCAGGCCGAGCAGGATCAATGTCGGCAGCATCGCGACGTACGCCCAGTCCGCTCCGATCGGCAGGAACAACGCGTACGCCGCCGCGGCGAGCATGAATCCCCCGAAGATCACCGGGCCGTTGCCGAAACGGTTCACCAGTCGCGGGGTCAGCGTCGGAGCCAGTACCGAGTCGATCCCGATCACCATCAACGCGAGCCCCGTCTCCAGTTCGGACCAGTGCCGCAGTTCCTGCAGATAGAGCACGGTGACGAACTGGAAGCCGACGAACGACCCGACCAGCAGGATCGCCCCGACGTTCGCCCGGACCAGGGGGAGGTTGCGCAGAATCCCCAGCCGGACAAGGGGTGCGGCCACGCGGCGCTCGATCGCAACGAACAACCCGAGCAGCAGGACTCCGGCGATCAACGTGGTGATCGTCTGCCCCGATCGCACGTCCGGCGCGCGGACGACAGTCGCCACCAGGAGCAACATTGCCCCGGTCAAGGTGAGTGCCCCGGCGAGGTCGAACCCGTGCTCCCGGCGGCCCGGGCGTTTTTCCCGCGGAAGGAGTGTCACAGCGCCGACGAGTAGCAGTGCGGCGAGGACCACTGGCGCGAAGAACACCCAGCGCCAGTCGATCGAGGTGAGCAGCCCGCCGACGACCATGCCGAGGGAGAACCCGGCTGCCGCGGTACCGGCGTACACGAGCAGGGCTTTGGTGCGTTGCGGTCCCTCGGGGTAGGTGGTGGTGATGATGGACAGGCCGGCCGGGGTCATGAAGGCGGCGGCGATCCCGGTGACGAAGCGGGCCAGGATCAGCACCCAGCCCTCGGTCGCGAACCCACCGAGACCGGAGAAGAGCAGGAAGACGGCCAGCCAGCCGACGAACATCCGGCGCCGGCCGAGCAGGTCCGCGGCCCGGCCGCCGAGCAGGACGAAGCCGCCGTAGCTGAGCACGTAGGCGCTGACCACCCACTGCAGTTCGCTGGTGGACAGGCCGAGTTCGGCCCGGATCGAGGGCAGCGCGACGCCCATCATCGAGACGTCGATGCCCTCCAGGAAGATCGCGCCGCAGAGGACGAACAGAACGGCCCAGGCTCGTCCGGTGAGACGGTCCTGGGCAACGGTCGATGACATAGGTGGTTCCTCATCGTTGGGTCGGTTATCTCTTGTAACTGAACCCATCGTGAGGAACCATGGGGAATTGTGGAAGAAGGCACTTCAAAGGAACCGAGTCACTCCTGCTGCACCGAGGACGCGTTCCAGTGGGACACCCGCGAGGACTGCGACGTCCGGCAGATCCTGGACCGGATCGGTGACAAGTGGTCCCTGCTGGTCATCGCGCTGCTCGACAACCGGTGCATGCGGTTCACCGAGCTGAAGAAGACCATCGACGGCATCAGCCAGCGCATGCTCACCGTCACCCTGCGCCAGCTCGAACGCGACGGCCTGGTCAGCCGCACCGTCCACCCCGTCGTCCCGCCCCGCGTCGACTACGAGCTCACCCCACTCGGTGTCACCCTGCACGACACCATCCAGTCCCTCGTCACCTGGACCGAAACCCACCAGCAGGAGATCGCCACCGCCCGAGCCCGCTACGACACCCGCGAAACCGAATCAGTCTGATCTCGTGGCTGGGCGAGTGATCTGCGCCGGATGCCCTGGTATGGCGAGGAGCGTCGCGGGCGTTGCCAGTACGGCGAACGCGGCCAGCATGTTGAGCGCCAGGGGTAGGCCGGCGACGGTGGTCAGAAGTGGTGCTGTGAGAGCCCCGAGGATGATGGTCAGGGAGTCGACTGCGAAGAAGAGGGCGCCGACTCGGGCCAGGACGTGGTGTGGGGTGACGCGCTGGATGGTGGTCTCGGTGGTGATCAGGAGGATGCTGCCGGGGATCCCGACGAGCGCTGCGGCGGCGATCACCCAGGGGACGTTCGGGGCGTTGACGAGGGCGAAGAATGCGGCCGCCGTCGCGAGTTGGGTGATGGCCAGCAGGTCGCGGATTCCCAACCAGGTCAGGGCTTTCGTGCTGATGGCCGCGCCGATAAGGTAGCCGGCGCCGAGTCCGGAGATCAGGTAACCGACGGTGTAGCCGGGCGCGTGTAAGCGGTTCACCACTAGTGGGACGAGCAGCGCGGTCAGGCCGGCGTTGGCGGTGAGGAAGACGCCGTTGCCGATCAGCAGACCGCGAAGTACTTTGCTCCGACCGGCGTACCGGAATCCTTCGAGCGGGCGCTGGGGTTCCTGCGTTTGGAGCCATGGCCGGACGCGGATCGCGGAGATGATTGCCGCCGACAACAAGTAGCTGACGATGTCGGTGATCAGGACGAACTCGATGCCTGGTCCGGCGAGTAGCAGGGCGCCGAGAGGTGGTGCGGCGAGCCGGATCACGCTGCCGGAGATGGCCGAAAGTGCATTGGCCGCCGCAAGGTCGTTGCCCGTGCCAACCACCGTCGGGAGGAGAGCTCTGGAGGCGGGACGGAAGACGGTGGTCGCGAGGTTCTCGATGAGAATGGCGACGTAGACGATCCAGACCTCGTGCGCGGTGTCGGCGAACAGGATCAGCGCGACCGCGCCGGCGCTGACCAGGTCGGCCAGCCACATCGCGCGGGACAGCTCCCAGCGGTCGAGCAACACCCCGGCCCATGGCCCGATCGTCAACGCCGGAAGGGCTTCCAGGGCCAGCGCGAAGCCGGTCGCGACCGTCGATCCGGTCAGCTGGAAGACGTGGAACGGGATCGCCACCACGAGCAGCCAGGACCCGATCCCGGAGATCGCGCTGCTTGTCCACAGCAACCGGAAGTCGCGGATCCGTAGTATCCTCACGCTCGCCGAAGCTATCTCACCAGAAGAATTCTTGGCAAGAGTGTTCTATGGAGATAAGCTCGGGTGGTATGGAGCTGGGTGCGGAACTACGCGAGCGGCGCAAGGCGGCCGGCCGGACGATCGCGTCGGTGGCGGTGGACGCGGGGCTGTCCGTCCCGTACATCGCCAATCTGGAGAACGGCCGCGGCAACCCGACCGTCTCCGCCCTCGAGCGCCTGACGGCCGCCCTCGGCGCGCGACTCCAGCTCTCCATCGTCGGCGACGAGCAGGTGGTCGAACCTCGCAGCGACCTTGCCGCGTTGATTGCTGAGTCGCCCCGTGCGAAGTCGGTCGTCCACCGCCTGGCCGGCAACGGTCGCAGCCGGCGAGCCGTAGAAGCCCAACTCCTCGCCACCCTCGACTCCCTGGCGACCCTCCTCCACTCACCCCCCACCGACGCAGACCTCAACCGCCTCCTCGACCTCGTCCTACTGGCAACGGACTAGGGTTCGCGCTGTGGAGATCGCCGTGCGGATCGCGTCCGCTCACTTGCAAGGTCGGATCCGTTCCCGGCGCCAGATCGTTGCCGGGCCGCTGGTTGGACTGTTGCACGAGCGGGACGTCTGGTACCTCTCGGGCGCGGTGGCCGCCGAGCCGGGTGCATCGTTCGACCCGGAAGAACTGCCGTGGGCACTGGAGACGATCCGCCAGGCCTTCGCCGCTGAGGGTCGGTGGCTGAGTGCCGAGCTGATCGACGAAGCGAGCCCCGGTCTCGCCGAGGCCCTGGTCGCGAACGGCATGATCATCCGCTCCCGTCCGCCCCTGCTCGTCGTCGAACCGGATGACCTGCTTGTGCCGGACCTGCCGACCGGGGTCACGGCCTCGGTGGTCGAGTCGTCGGCGGAGCAGGCCGCGGCGAATGCCGTCGCAGCCGACGCGTACGAGGACCCCGATGCCGCCAATCCCTTCCAGCCGAACCCGGCTGACGGAGGCAATGTGCTGATCCGGCTGGACGGCGTACCGGTGGCGACCGCGGCGTGGACCGCAGTGGCGGACGGGGTGACCGAGGTCGTCGGTGTCGGTACCCTGCACAGCCACCAGCGGCGCGGATTCGGTGCGCTCGCGACCGCCTTTGCGACCCAGCAGGCGTTCGAACGCGGCGGTGCGACCCTGGCCTGGTTGACTCCGGGCGACGACGGCGCCGACCGCGTCTACCGCCGAATCGGCTACGCACCAAAGGCAACAGCCGTCCACCTGGGCGACCCCGGCGGCCACCTGGCAGACCTGCGGTAGACCTCCGCAGACGAGAACCGACCGGCACCCAGAGCTGGGTACCGGTCGGTTGATGGTCCTGTTGGGTCAGCGGACGGTGAAGCCGGCTCGGCGGAAGGCGTCGGCGAGGGAACCTTCGTCCATGGGGGTGTCCGGCTTCGAGTCGCCCCGGCCCTGACCGCCCTGTCCGCGACCGCCCGATCCGCCGCGACCACCCTGACCACCGCCGGGACCACGACCGCCCTGACCACCAGGCCCGCGACCCCCTTGACCGCCGCCAGACCCACGACCGCCCTGACCGCCGCCCTGCCCGCCGCCCGCGTTGCCGCCGGGACCACGGCCGCCTCGGTTCTGGCCGCGGCCTTCGCCTGAGCGGCCGCCGGAGGTCGGCGCACCGGGTTCGTCGTCCAGCCGCAACGTGAGGGAGATGCGCTGGCGCGGGATGTCGACCTCGAGGACCTTGACCTTGACGATGTCGCCCGGCTTGACCACCTCGCGCGGGTCCTTGACGTAGTTCTTCGACAGCGCGGAGACGTGCGCGAGCCCGTCCTGGTGCACGCCGATGTCGATGAACGCGCCGAACGCGGCCACGTTGGTGACCTGCCCCTCCAGCTTCATCCCCGGCTTCAGGTCGGCGATCTTGTCGACACCCTCGGCGAAGGTCGCGGTCTTGAACGCCGGCCGCGGGTCCCGCCCGGGCTTGTCCAGTTCGGCCAGGATGTCGGTCACGGTCGGCAGCCCGAAGGTGTCGTCGACGAACTCCGCCGCCTTCAGAGACTTGAGCGCCGAGGTGTTCCCGATCAGCGCCTTCAGGTCGGACCCGGTCTTGTCCAGCATCCGCCGTACCACCGGATAGGCCTCCGGGTGCACGCTGGACGAGTCGAGCGGGTCGTCGCCGTCGGGGATCCGGAGGAAGCCGGCCGCCTGCTCGAACGCCTTCGGGCCGAGCCGCGGCACCTCCTTCAACGACGTCCGCGACTTGAAGGGCCCGTTCTGGTCACGGTGCTGGACGATGTTGTCCGCCAGACCCGGCGTGATCCCCGAGACCCTGGTGAGCAAGGGCGCCGAGGCCGTGTTCAGGTCGACGCCGACCGCGTTCACACAGTCCTCGACCACCGCGTCGAGCGAGCGGGACAGCGAGTTCTCCGGCAGGTCGTGCTGGTACTGCCCGACGCCGATCGACTTCGGGTCGATCTTCACCAACTCGGCCAGCGGGTCTTGCAACCGGCGCGCGATCGATACCGCACCACGCAGCGACACGTCCATCCCTGGCAGTTCCTGCGAGGCGAAGGCCGACGCCGAGTAGACCGACGCGCCTGCCTCGGACACGACCGCCTTGGTCAGCTTGAGCTCCGGGTGCTTGGCGATCAGCTCGGCGGCCAGCTTGTCGGTCTCGCGCGACGCCGTGCCGTTGCCGATGGCAATCAGCTCGACGTTGTGCGCGGCGGCCAGCTGGGCGAGCTGAGCGATCGACTTGTCCCACTGGTTCTGCGGGACATGCGGGTAGATCACCCCGGTCGCGACCACCTTGCCGGTCGCGTCCACCACGGCGACCTTCACGCCGGTCCGGAACCCCGGGTCGAGGCCCATCGTGGCGCGCGTCCCGGCCGGGGCGGCGAGCAGCAGGTCGCGCAGGTTCGCCGCGAACACCCGGACCGCCTCGTCCTCGGCGGTCTGCCGCAGCCGCATCCGCAGGTCGATCCCGAGGTGCACCAGGATCTTCGTCCGCCAGGCCCACCGAACCGTCTCGACCAGCCACTTGTCGGCCGCGCGGCCCTGGTTCTCCACGCCGACCTTGCGCGCGATGGTGGTCTCGTACTCCGTCGGCCCGTCCGCTTCGGCACCGGCGGGCAGCGGCTCGACCGTCAGCGACAGCACGTCTTCCTTCTCGCCCCGGAACATCGCCAGGATGCGGTGCGACGGCATCTTGGTGAACGGCTCGTCGAAATCGAAGTAGTCCGAGAACTTCGCGCCGTCGGTCTCCTTGCCCTCGCGCACCGCCGACGCCAGCCGGCCCTGGGTCCAGAGCCGCTCGCGTAGCTCGCCGATCAGGTCCGCGTCCTCGGCGAACCGCTCGACCAGGATCGAGCGAGCCCCGTCCAGCGCGGCCTGCGGATCGGCCACCCCCAGCTCGGGGTTGACGAACACCGCGGCTGCCGCGAACGGCTCGACGTCCGGATCTGAGAGCAGTCCGTCAGCCAGCGGCTCCAGGCCGGCCTCGCGGGCGATCATCGCCTTGGTCCGCCGCTTCGGCTTGAACGGCAGGTAGATGTCCTCCAGCCGCGACTTGGTCTCCGCCGCGAGGATGGCCGCCTTCAGGGCGTCGTCCAGTTTGCCCTGGCTCTCGATCGAGTCGAGCACGGTCTGCCGGCGTTCCTCCAGCTCGCGCAGGTACCGCAACCGCTCCTCGAGCGTGCGCAGTTGCGCGTCGTCGAGCATGCCGGTGACCTCTTTGCGGTACCGCGCGATGAACGGCACCGTCGAGCCCTCGTCCAGCAGCCCGACGGCTGCCCGGACCTGCCCCTCGCCGACTTCGAGCTCAGCTGCGATCCGCTGCTCGATCGA
The DNA here is from genome assembly GCF_004361855.1 of Kribbella caucasensis. Classification (GTDB taxonomy): domain Bacteria; phylum Actinomycetota; class Actinomycetes; order Propionibacteriales; family Kribbellaceae; genus Kribbella; species Kribbella caucasensis. The sequence goes on along the minus strand of NZ_SNWQ01000049.1, from coordinate 14,387 downwards.
CTGCAAAACCACTGGCCGTGTCCCCTCGTCGTCCAACTGACCGGAGCATTCTGCCGCTCCCCGTCACGGCCCTCATCCTCTCCTATCCCCAGGCCCCCCGACGACCCCAGCCCCCCGCCCTGTGGACAAACCTCTGAACCCACAAGTACTGCGGAACTCCGGGCGCCCGGAGTTCCGCAGTACAAGGGCTGGTCAGGCGGCGTCGAGCGCGAGCTCGTCCCCTTCCTCAACCTCAACCTCAGCCGCAGCCGAAGGGCGCGGCCGCATCACGGTGCAGGCGATGACTACGGCGGCGGCGACGATGACGCCGGCGATTGCGAAGGAGAGGTGGAAGCCGTCGGTCAGGGCGTCCAGGGCGGGCTTGCCGGCAGCCGCCAGGGCTTCGGTCCGGGTGGCGGACAGGGTCGCCAGGACCGCCAGGCCGAGTGCGGCGCCGACCTCGGCCGTAGTACCGATCAGGCCGGAGGCCAGGCCCGCGTCCTCGGGCTTCACGTCGGCCATCGACAGGCCCATCAGCGCCGGGAAGCAGATCCCGGCACCCAGGCCGAGCAGCACCAGCACCGGCAGCACGTGTACGACGTACTGGCCGCCGACCGGGGCTTGGGTGAACAGGGCCAGGCCAATCGTGATCAGCACCAGACCGGCGACCAGCGGACGGTGCGGACCGAACCGCATCACCAGCTTCTCCGAGTACCGCACCGACAGCAGCCCCATCACCAGCGTGGTGGGCAGGAACGCCAGCCCGATCTCCAGGGCGTCGTACCCGAGCACGCGCTGCAGGTAGAGCGAGCCGAGGAAGAAGATGCCGAACATGCCCGATGCGGACAGTGCCTGGATCAGGTTCGCGCCGGTCAGGTTGCGCGAGCGGAAGATGCGCAGCGGCATCAACGGGTTCGAGGCGGTCGCCTGGCGGACGATGAAGCAGGCCAGCAGAGTCAGGCTCAGCAGCCCTAGGGCGATCGTGCGGGGAGCGGTCCAGCCCAGCTCGGCGGCCGGGCTGACGATGGTGAACACGCCGACCATCAGCGCCGCGGTGATCAGGACAGCACCCGGTACGTCGGTACCGCGGCCCATCCCCAGGCCCTTGTCCTTGTCGATCAGCTTGATCGCCAGGACAGCGGTCAGGATGCCGATCGGCAGGTTGATGAAGAAGATCCAGTGCCAGTTGATCGCCTGGGTCAGTACGCCGCCCGCGAGCAGGCCGATCGAGCCGCCGGCCGAGGCGACGAACGCGTAGACGCCGATCGCCTTCGCCTGCTCCCGCGGTTCGGGGAACAGCGTGACGATCATGCCCAGGATCACGGCCGAGGTCAGCGCGCCGCCGACGCCTTGCAGGAAGCGGGCCGCGACCAGTACCTCCTGCGATCCCGCCAGCCCGCACAGCACCGAGGCGACGGTGAAGACGGTCAGGCCGGCCACGAAGATGTTCCGGCGGCCGAGCAGGTCGCCGAGCCGGCCGGCCAGCAGGAGCAGGCCGCCGAAGGCGATCAGGTAGGCGTTCACCACCCAGGCCAGCGAGGAACTGGTGAATCCCAGGTCGTCCTGGATCGCGGGCAGCGCCACGTTCACCACGGTCACGTCGAGCACGATCATCAACATGCCCGCACAGAGTGTGTAGAGCGCCAGCCAGCGCGAGCGGCCGCCCTGCGCGGCCGGCGAAGTCGCCAGGGTCTCGGTCGTCGCGTGCATCCGGGTTCTCCTTCTGATCCGTAGGTTGCTTTCACCTACACGTCGGATCAGAAGTCGTCAGATTGACACGTCCCCCGAATTTTTCTTCGGACGGTCTGTCGTGGTGCGGGAGATCCAGTACGCGAGCAGCGCCGGGACCAGGCCGGAACCGATCACGAAGACGGTGGGCAGCCGCCCGACCAGCAGGAACCAGGTGAGCAGGCCGACCACGCCGCCCGCGACCGCGAGGGACCGGCGCAGCAGGAACAGATTGGCCGCGCGGAACAAGCTGCGTGGCGTCGTCTCGTCGGTGCAGTCGGGGAGCACGGCGAGCGCGCTGAGGTAGAGGCCGATGACCATTCCGCTCAGCGGGACCAGGACCGCCAGCGCGAAGATCCGGACCGGCCCGTCCGTCGAGGCCCAGAACAGCAGACCGAAGGCGAGCGCCACGGCCCCGGCGTACAGGCCGAGGCCGATCAGCCAGAAGCGGCCGAATGCCCACTTGAACTCGTTCCAGAACCGCCGCAGCAGGGCCGGGTGCTCCTGGCCGATCGCGTACGGCAGGGTCCGCTGCAGCGCGAACGCGGCCGGGAAGAGCGTCACCACACCCACGCTCAGCACCAGGAACACCAGTTGCAGCATGAGCAGGTCGCCCACCATCGACAGCTTCGCCATCACGACGTTCGTCCGGCTGGTTTCCTCACTCACCGTGTACTCCTTCTGGTCCTCACGGCCCCTCGATGATCGTATGATCACAAACAATCACCCGTAGATCATCCAGGGGACCGACCACATGCTTGCACCGGAGCGCCACGAGCTGATCCTGCGGAGCCTGCGCCGCCACGGCCGGCTCCGGGTGGCCGAGCTGGCCGCCGAGCTGGGCGTTTCCGCGATCACAGTACGCCGCGACCTCGCCGAACTGGATTCCGCCGGACTGCTGCGCCGGGTCCACGGGGGAGCGGTCGGCGCCAGCTCCAGTCCCACCGCGTCCCCGGGCAGCCAGCTGACCATCGGGATCGTGGTCCCGAGCGCCACCCACTACTACACCGACGTGATCCGCGGCGCCGAGGCGATGGCCGACCGGTACGGCGCCCGCCTGGTGCTCGGGGTCTCCGGGTACGACGTCGACGTGGAGCGGGAACGGCTCGACCGGATCCTCGGCCTCGGTGTGGCCGGGTTCCTGGTCAGCACCGCACTCGGCGACGGCCGCGCCGCCGATCTCGGGGGTCAGCTGGACGCGATCGACGTACCTGTCGTCCTGATGGAACGGGCCTTCGGATTCCCGCACGTCGCGCACGAGTTCGACCACGTCCGCACCGATCACGCGTACGGCGCGATGCTGGCGCTGCGCTATCTCGTATCGCTCGGGCACACCCAGATCGGGGTCAACCTGAACAACAGCGTCACGGCGTACTGGCTCCGCCGCGGCCTCACCGAGGCGGCCGAGAACCTGGACGTGGACCTCTTCGTCTCCCCGGTCGAGCTGCCCGCACGCGGCGAGGACCCGGTCACGCTCGCCCAACTCGACGCCTTCCTCGCCGAGTGCGAGTCGCACGGCGCCCGCGCGGTCCTGGTGCACTCAGACGAACACGCCGCCCGCCTGATCGAGCGCGCCATGGAACGCGGCCTCCAGGTCCCCCGCGACCTGTCCGTCATCGCCTACAACGACGTGACCGCCGCCCTCGCCGTCGTCCCCCTCACCGCGGTCTGCCCACCCAAGTTCACCCTCGGCCAAACCGCCTGCGAACTCCTCATCCACAAACTCCAATCACCCCCCGCCCCCACCCAGCACCTGAGCCTCCTCCCAGAACTCCGCATCCGAGAGTCCTGCGCCCCCAACACGAGCGTCCTGCAGTCCAAGGGGGCGTGAGGGCGGACCGCGTGGTGGAACTTTGATCGTTTGGGTTCCGCGGGTGATCGAATTTGATCATTCGAGCGCTGAGGTATTGACGAGGAAAGGGCTTTCCCATACTTTCGGCTGCACTCGGTGGTCCGGTCGTCACATTCGGCCGGAGTACACGGCAGCGAAGGAGTCCCCTGTGAGACGTGGTGCAGGACTGGTGGTGCTCGTCGCGGCGATCGGCCTGGTGGCGAGCGCCTGTGGCAACGGGGTGATCGACAAGAGTACGGACGGTGTCCCGCCGGCCGAGGCGACCGGGACGTTGCGGGTGCTGCTCCCGTCGTTCCCGGCCAGTACGAAGGGCCGCGAGGCGTTCGAGAAGGTCGTCGAGGACTTCCACAAAACCTACCCGAAGATGAAGGTCGAGCCCGACTTCGCGACGTACAACAACCTGAACGAGAAGATGTCCACCTCGATCGCGGCCGGCATCCCGTACGACGTGATGGTGACCGGTGTCGGATGGGTCCAGCCGTTCGCGTCGAAGCGGATCTTCACCGACCTGGCGGCGTACGGCGTGACGCCCGACGTGATCCGGGAGAAGAGCATCGCGGCGATGATCCAGCCGGCCACGTACGACGGCAAGCTGTACGCCTATCCGCTGGTCGCCGACGCCCGTGCGGTCGCGCTGAGGGTGAGCGCGTTCAAGGAGGCCGGCCTCGATCCGGACAACCCGCCGACCTCGCTCGAAGAGCTCAAGGTGGCGGCCGAGAAGCTGACCAAGCGGGACGCCAACGGGACCATCACCCGCAGCGGGATGGACCTCGCCTCGCCGACCGGGTTCCGGCAGTCGTTCACCACCTTCCTGGCCTCGACCGGTACGCCGCTGTACGTCGACGGCGAGCCGAACTTCGACAACGAGAAGGGCCTGGAGACGCTGAACTGGATCAAGTCGATGATCAACAACGTCCAGCCGTACGGCCAGCAGAACGCCGCCCAGCAACCGCTCGTGCTGACCGGTGAGGCCGCGATGGGCATCGTCGGCGGTGCGGTCGACTGTACGGACAAGGGCATCGGCCAGGCCAACTGCGACGATCTGAAGTTCTTCCGGTTCGACAGCGGCAAGGAGATCGAGTACGTCGGCGGCGACCTCGCCTCGATCGGGTCGCGCAGCCGGCACAAGGACGCGGCCTGGGCCTTCATCCAGTCGCTCACCCAGCCGACCACGCTGGACGAGATCGCCAAGCTGAACAAGAAACTCCCGGCGTACAAGGACGCGGCCAACTCCCCGCAGGCGAAGTCGAACCCGTTGAGCAAGTTCGTCGCCGAGGGTCTGCCGCACGCGATCAACGAGAACAGCCCGCCGTCCAACTGGCTCGAGATGCGCGGCAACTTCGACATCCAGCTCACCCAGGCGGTCCTCGGTCAGAAGGATCCCGCCAAGGTGCTGGCCAACCTGGCAGGACAATCCCGATGAGCGCCACCGTAGAAGAACGTCCAACGCCCGCTCTCACCGAGCCCCGCAAGGTCGCCCCGGCCAAGGACAGCCGCAAGCTGATCCGCAGCCAGGTCCGGGCCGGCTGGTTGTTCCTGGCGCCCGCTTTGTTGCACTCCGGGATCTTCATCGTGATCCCTGTGGTGGCGGCGATCGTGCTCAGCTTCACCGACTACAGCTTCGGCGACTCGTGGTCCTGGATCGGATTCGCCAACTACAGCGAGCTTTTCCAGGACGTCGACTTCCGCGCCGCCCTGGCCAACACCCTTCTGTACGCCGTCGTCGTGGTGCCGTTGTCGATGGCGATCTCGCTCGCGGTGGCGATCGGGCTGAACCAGAAGATCAAGGCGATCGGGTTCTTCCGGACCGCGTTCTACCTGCCCACCGTCACCGCGACGGTCGCGATCGCCACCATCTGGTTGTGGATCTACAACCCGGGATCCGGGCTGGCGAACGGGTTCCTCAGCCTGTTCGGATTCGCACCCGGCCGCTGGCTTTCGGACCCGTCGACCGCGCTGCCGTCGTTGATGGTGGTCGGCATCTGGCAAGGGCTCGGGACGAAGATCATCATCTACCTGGCCGCGTTGCAGGGCGTCTCCCGCGACCTGATGGAATCGGCCTCCCTGGACGGCGCGAACCGGTGGCAGCGGTTCGTCAACGTCACCTGGCCGGCGCTCGGACCGGTGCAGTTCTTCGTCCTGGTCACGTCGATCGTCGGTACGTTCCAGGTGTTCGACCTGGTCTATGTGATGACCCGCGGCGGGCCCGGCACCGAGACCCACGTCCTCGTACTGGACATCTATCAGAACGCGTTCCAGGCCCTGCGACTCGGCTTCGCGTCCGCCGAGACCGTGATCATGATGCTCGTGATCGCGATCTTCATCGGCCTCGGACGCCTGCTCCAGAAGGCGGATGTCAATGACTAGCGCAACAGTCCCGGCAACTTCGGTGCAAAGCGCGGCGAAGCCGGAAGGGATCCGGATCGGCCGGATCCTGCTGTACGTCGGGCTCAGCATCGGCGCGATCCTGATGATCACGCCGTTCCTGTGGATGGTGCTGACGGCGTTCAAGAACGACCTGGAGATCATGAAGTTCTCCTGGTTGCCGAGCGAACTGCGCTGGCGGAACTTCGTCGAGGCGATGCAGACGGCGCCGTTCCTCCGGTACTTCCGCAACAGCCTGTTCATCGCCGTCGGCGAGACCGCCTTCACCCTGGCGGTCTGTACGACGGCCGGGTACGCGCTGGCGAAACTCCCGATCCGCGGGTCGAAGGCGCTGCTCAGCTACTTCATCCTGCTGCTGCTCGTCCCGTTCCAGATCATCCTGGTGCCGCTGTTCCTGATCGTGAAGTCGATCCCGCTGTTCGGCGGCAACAACATCCTCGGCCAGGGCGGAATCGGCTGGCTGAACTCGTGGTGGGGCCTGATCATCCCGCTCGGGGCGGCGCCGTTGTTCACCTTCCTGGCAAGGCAGTTCTACGTGTCGATCCCGACCGAGCTGGCTCAGGCGGCCCGGGTCGACGGGCTCGGTGAGTTCGGCATCTTCTGGCGGATCATGACGCCGCTGGTCAAACCGGCGCTGATCACCATCTGCGTGTTCCAGATCGAGGCCGCCTGGAACGGTTTCCTCTGGCCGCTGATGATCACCACGTCGGATTCGCTGCGACCACTTCAGCTGGGGCTGGCGATCTTCGCGCAGAACCCGGCCGAAGTGCAGTGGCCGTATTTGATGGCCGGTACGACGCTGGCGACGTTGCCGATGATCGTGATGTTCGTGTTCGCCCAGAAGCGCTTCGTCGAGGGCATGGCCCACGTCGGGATCAAGGGCTGATCCTCATTGCAGGTGCTCGCCCCGCCCCGGGCGAGCACCTGCTGAGGCCCCCCACATTCGGTGGTCCCGAAGAAGCACCGGAGCGACCACTAAGCCCCCCAGCCTGGCCGCTCGATCCCTTTATCGTCACAACGTCAGCCCCGTTACAGGTTTTCTGAACTTTTTCGCGGGATTCCCGGACAATTTATGCCAAGACCTTGCATTTCCCATGAAAATCTCGCTCCCCGACGCAGGCCGACTACGCTGGGTAGCATTCTCGGCTGAGGTGGGCGCGGGACCACTCGGGTGACGAGGCTGTCGAGGTCGCCCTGGGATTGCGGTAGGGTCTACGCCGTGACTGCCGGGTCGGCCTCGAGCCAAGTACGAGTTGGGTTCCCGGCTGCGTTCTGAGCGGGATGAGGGCCTGTCGAGGCCCTCCGCTTTCTTCCGTCGCGTGATGACTGCCGCGTCGCTCCTCTTTTCCTGAATTACTGCGTCGTGCGCGCTCTCGTGCGCCCGGCGGATATCCCTCCCGCGTTTCCGCGCGGGCACTTCGTCATGCCCATATCCACAAGAAAGTAGCGAATGCTGAACGATTTCACCGCACAGATCATCCAGGAGTTCCGCGCCAATGCCGGCCGCGTCGGCGGTCCATTCGACGGCGCTCGGTTGCTCCTGCTCACCACCACCGGCGCCCGCTCCGGCCGCCCGCACACGGCAGTGCTCGGCTACTACCCCGACTCGGCCGACCGCGTCCTCATCGTCGGCTCGGCAGGCGGCGGCCCGAAGCACCCCGACTGGTACCACAACCTCGTCGCGAACCCCCGCGTCACTGTCGAGACCGGCGTCTTCACCTACGAGGCCGAGGCCTCCGTACTACGCGACGTGGAGCGCGACGAGATCTTCGCGCGTTTGGTCGAAGCGGATCCCGGCTGGGACGACTACCAGAGCCGGACCACCCGAACCATCCCCGTCGTAGCCCTCACCCACGTTGCCGGCGGACCCCCGAACGGGTCCTCCTTCGGCGAGGCGCTGCGCAATATCCACGACAACTTCCGCCGCGAACTCGCCCTGGTCCGCAAGGAAGCCGCCTCAGCCGGCCCGAAGCTCGGTGCCCAACTCCGCATCAACTGCCTGACCCTCTGCCAAGGCCTCCACTATCACCACACCGCCGAAAGCAAAGGCCTCTTCCCCTCGCTCCTCGAGCAGCACCCGGACCTGGCCCCCACCATCGCCGCCCTCCAGGCCGACCACGACAAGATCGCCCTCCTCCTGGACGACCTCCAACAACTCGTCTCCGCCCCCGACCCCTCCACCCTCCTCCCCCAAATCGACACCCTGATCGACCAGCTCAACCACCACCTGGACGAAGAAGAAGCCAAACTCATCCCGCTCATGTGAGCCTTCGTGTTTCAGCGCCCCTGGTCGGCCCAGAAGCCCGTGATGGTTGTGACGAAGGGTTCTGGGGCGTCTAGCCAGGGGAAGTGGCTGGTGTTGGGCTGGACTACGAGGTGGGCGTTCGGGAAGAGGGTGGCGAACTCGGCGGCCGCGGTGGGCGGCGTACCCCAGTCAAGCTCGCCGGCGATCAGCAGCACTGGCGCATCGACCTTCGCCAGTGCTGCCCGGATCGCCGGCGGGTCGAACGCGCCGTCCGCGTAGTAGATCGCGGCGGCCGCGTTGTTCCGCTGACTCGCCTCGGCGGCCAGATGCGCTCGCGCCACGTCATCCCATCGCCCATAAGCCATCGGTGCAACGGCGTTCCAGTGTGACTCCTGCCCTCGTCCGGCCGCGATCTCCTCGAACGCCGCGGCCGCTGCCTCATGCCACGGCTCGCCCTTGCGCAACGCCAAGATCTCCCGCCGCGTATCCGCCTGTACGTCGATCCCGACCGGCCGTGGGCTCGGCGTGATCAACGCCAGCGACCCGACCCGCTCCGGATACGTCGCCGCATACGCAACCACCAGACTGGCGCCCGCCGAATGCCCGAGCAGGTTCATCCGTTCCAGCCCGAGCTGCTCCCGCAACGCCTCCACATCCGCGACCTGCCGATCACACCGGTACGACGCTTCGCCGGCCGGCGCTCCTGACCCACCCGTGCCCCGCAGATCCAGCATCACCAGCGGCCGATGCGCGTCCAGCCCACCCAGATCCCCGAGATACACACTCGCCTGCATCGGCCCACCCGGCACACAGACCACCGGATCCAGCTTCCCTTCCCCGACGACTCGATAACTCAGCTCAACCCCGTCTGTGGCAGCAAAAGTAGGCATCCCCAGATGCTGTCACCGAGCGCTCCACCCCGACACTTCTTTTCACAGGATGCAGACGAGCAGGCCGTCCTGGTCGAGCGTGATCCGCGTGCCATGGCTGCGGCTGATCCGGTCGAGGGTCTGGCCCAACCACGCGCAGTCCTCCGGATCGGCCGGCCGCAATCGCATCCGGTGCGCCTGCATCGGGATCATCCGCAGCGCTGTCAGTCGACCGGATGACTCCATGGTCGCGAGGTACAGCAGGCGGAGGTCATCGCGGTACTCCGCGAAGCCCGTGATGCCCTCGTAGTCGTCGATCAGATCGCCGCAGCCGTAGAGGACGAGCCGGTCGCGGTACACCTCGATCGGCCGCGGATGATGCGAGGAGTGCCCGTAGACCACATCAACTCCGCCGTCGATCAGCCGGTGGGCGAAACGAACCTGGCGCCGCGGAATCGCGTAACCCCAGTTGGACCCCCAGTGCACTGACACGACGACGAGGTCGCCCGGCTGCTTGAACCGTGACACCTGCTCGGTGACCTCGTCGGCGGTGCGGTCGGACAAGTCAGGGAGCAGCGCGATACCTGGTCTGGATTCGGTCGCGCCCCAGCCCTCTGGTACGCCGCTGGACGTCGAGCCGAAGGCGAATACGACCACCCTGCTCGATGCGGTCGGCACCATCACCGGTCGGGCGGCCTCGGTCGCGTTCACGCCGGCGCCGACGACTGGAACACCCGCCCGTCGCAGTACCTCCAGCGTCTCTTTGAGCCCATCGACGCCGAAGTCGAGGACGTGGTTGTTGGCGATCGAACACACCTCCGGGTTGACCGCCATCAGCGCCGGCACGTTGCCAGGACTCATCCGGTAGTGAACCCCTTTGCCTGGTGCAGCGGCGCCGGCGGCCGTCACGCTGGTCTCCAGATTCACCAGCCGTGCGTCGGGCGCGAAGTGGTCGAGCAACGCCAGCGCATCGCCCCACGGCCACGCGAAGTCCACTGGCCAAGGGATCGGGCCGCTCGCGCTCTCGGCGAGCTCCACGTACATGCGGGCGTCCTGGATCCCTCGTTCCCACAGCCTGGGATCGCCCGGGTGCGGAAGGATCTGGTCGACACCGCGGCCAAGCATCACGTCGCCACCCAGGAACAGCGTCACCGCGCCGCTGGGCACATCTCCAGCCTAGTGTCCGTGTCGGAACACGAGGCGGGTTACGGTGGCCAAGTGGCCGAGTCACAGTCGCTCGACGAGGCCGTGATCGCCGGCCAGGCCGCGCTTTCGCGGGGTGACTGGCTGGCCGCCCGGTCCGAGTTCGAGCGGTCGCTGCGGCAGTTCGAATCACCCGAGGCGTTCGAGGGGCTGAGCTGGGCCGTCTGGTGGCTCGAGGATGTACCGCGATGCCTGGACTCGCGGGAGCAGGCGTACCGGCTGTACCGACGACGCGATGATGCCAGGAGTGCGGCCAGGATGGCGTTGTGGCTCGGCGACGACCACAACGAGTTCCGTGGCGCCACGGCTGTCGCCGACGGCTGGTTCCACCGGGCCACTCGTCTTCTCGACGGACTGGAACCGGGGCCGGAGCACGGCTGGCTGACCGTGTTCGACGCTCACGCCGCGCTCGCTCGTCACGACACCGCGTCCGCCCGGCGACTCGCAGTACAGGCTCGTGAAGCTGGTCGTCGGCATGGTGCCGTCGACCTGGAGATGTTCGGCCTCGCGACCGAGGGGTTGGCGCTGGTGGCCGAGGGGTTGGTCGACCAGGGCATGCGGTATCTCGACGAGGCGACGGCTGCCGCGTTGGCCGGCGAGTACGAGAATCTCGCGCCGGCCGCTTGGACGTGCTGCCGGCTGATCTCGGCCTGCGAGGAGGTCCGCGACTACGTCCGTGGTACCCAGTGGTGCCGGCAGGTCGACGAGTTCAGCCGGCGGATGAACATCCGGTTCGTCACCGGGGTCTGCCGGGCGCATTACGCCGCGATCCTCACCTGGCATGGCGATTTCGCCGAGGCCGAACGCGAGCTCACCCGTGCCCGCGACGATCTGACGGAGAACCGTCCGTACTGGCGGGCCGAGGCCGTCGTACGACTGGGCGAGCTCCGGCGGCGGCAGGGGCGGTTGGCCGAGGCGGAGGAGTTGTTCGGCCAGGCCCCCGGACATCCGCTGGCTCGGCGTGGGATGGCCGAAGTGAGTCTGGAACGAGGTGATCCCGGGGCCGCACGTGACCTGCTCAACCGCGTCCTTCGGCGTATTCCGACGACCAACCCGGTGAGTCGTGCGGGACCGCTCGAACTTCTCGTCCGGGCGGAGGTGGCGTTGGGTGCGTACGAGTCCGCGGCGGGGCATCTCGAGGAGTTCTGCTCGATCGCCGGAACCGTTCGGACCCAGCCGCTGCAGGCTTCCGCGCGAGTTGTCGAAGGTCTGCATGCCGCCGCAACCGGGCGATCCGCGCTGGCGTGCGAGTGCTTCCAGGACGCGATCGAGATGTTCGAAGGGTGCCAAGCGCCGCTCGAGGCAGGACACGCGCGGCTCGAACTGGCCCGCGTCCTGGAGACACTCGGCCGCGTTGATGAAGCCCGCCGAGAAGCCGGTATCGCGCTGCGGTGCTTGGCGGACCTTGGCGTCACTGCCCGACAGCACGATGTGCTCACCGCGAGACAGGTCGAAGTACTGCGACTCGTGGCGGACGGCCTTGGGGACAAGGAGATCGCGGCGCGCCTGGTCGTCAGCGAGCACACCGTGCATCGGCACATCGCCAACATCTACATCCGGCTCGGCTGCTCGACCCGCGCGGCCGCCGTCGCCGGAGCCACCCGTCTCGGCCTGTTCTGAATGGCCTGACTAGGCCATTCGTGCGCTTGCTTGGTTGGCCTTCCCAGGCGAAGCGGATGTCGGCGTCGGCGGTCGATGCTCGATCCATGGAGCAACTGGTGGAGTACAAGGAGAGCGCCCGCATCACCTGGGCGACTGGTGACTACGACGCGATGATGCGTCAAGAGGGCCTGTACGAAGTCGGACCACATCTGGTACGACGCATCGGTGTCACCGCCACCGACAACGTGCTCGACATCGCTTGTGGGACAGGCAATGCGACCATCCCCGCGGCCCAGACCGGCGCGACTGTCACCGGACTGGACCTGACCCCCGAGATGCTCGACACGGCTCGTGGACGGGCCGACGCGGCGGGTGTCCAGGTCGAGTGGTTGGAGGGCGACGCCGAGGAGTTGCCGTTTGCCGACCAGCGCTTCGACGTGGTGCTCTCGACCTTCGGCGCCATGTTCGCTCCGCGGCACGAGGTCGTCGCCGACGAGATCGCCCGCGTCCTTCGCCCGGGCGGCCGCATGGGCCTGTGTACGTGGACTCCCGAGGGCTCGATCGGCGAGTTCTTCCGCATCGTCGGCGGCTGTCTGCCACCACTCCCGGAGTACGTCGATCCGCCGCTGCTGTGGGGCGACGAGGACCACGTACGCGAACTCTTCGAGGGCACCGGAATCGAACTCGAGTTCACCCGCGAGGTATCGAATCTCCACCACGATTCGGTGCAGAAAGCGATCGAGTGTTACGCGACGTGGTTCGGACCCGTCGTACTGGCTCGCCGGGCGCTCGAGTCGGACGGGCGATGGTCTGCTCTGCGCGACGAGTTGATCGAGTTGTTCGAACGACACAACACTTCGGGCGGTACGAGGGTCGTCTTTCCCGCGCAGTACCTGGTGATCCAGGGACGACGGTCGTGAGTGGCATCATGGACGTGGATGCGTCGATGAGCTGAGGTGGCCGGGATGGCCGAGCCGGGTGGACTTTCGATGACCCTGGGGCAGACGGACCTTCGCGTGTCGCGGCTCGGGATCGGGGCGATGGTTTGGGGTGAGATGTCGGCCGCGCCGCGGTTCAATCCGGCTCGCAACGTCTACGGTCCGACCGGCAGCGCGGAGGACCAGCTCGCGGCGCTTGAGGTGAGCCTGGCCGCCGGGGTCAACTTCGTCGACACCGCGGCGATGTACGGCAAAGGGGCTTCGGAGCGCCGAGTGGGTGAGCTGACCGACGGCAAGGACGTCGTCGTCGCGACCAAGTTCCCGTTCGGGTTCTTCTCCCGTGCGAGCAGTCTGCCGGCAACGCTGGAGGACAGCCTGGCACGGCTGCGGCGGACGAGAATCGACCTGTATCAGATCCACTTCCCGTCCAGGTGGATGTCCATCCCGACGCTGATGAACCTGATGGCGGACGCCGTCGACGAGGGCAAGATCCGGGCCGTTGGCGTGAGCAACTACAGCGCTTCGCAGATGCGCATTGCCCACATCGAACTCACGCGGCGAGGGCTGGCGCTCACCTCCAACCAGGTCCAGTATTCGTTGCTGCACCGCAACCCCGAGACCGACGGCGTACTCGACACCTGCCGCGAACTGGGCGCCACCCTCATCGCATACATGCCACTGGCCTCGGGCGCGCTCACCGGCAAGTACACGGCCACCTCGCGACCGGCTGGATGGCGGCGCTACAACTCGACTTTCCGCGGCAAGAGCCTGGTGGATGTCACCCGACTGGTCGACCTACTCGGCGAGATCGGCACCCGGCACGTCCGCAGTCCCAGCCAGGTCGCCTTGCGCTGGCTGATCCAGCAGGACGGCGTACTCCCCATCCCCGGCGCCAAGAACGCAACGCAAGCCGCCCAAAACGCCGCAGCCCTCACCTTCACCCTGACCAACGACGAGGTAGCCGCCCTAACCGAAGCAACCAACCCGACCAGGTCATAGCCCGGTCAGCGCTGCTCTGGGGCGATGCCGATCATAGTGAGCTCGTCTTCGGTGACCCGGGCGACCTCGCCATCGGCCAGACCCTCTGCCGTGCATGAAAGCTCCACTGGCCGCTCGTATACATAGATAGTGGTCTGAAGCCTGATCACGCCGCCGACCGAGAGTTCGACGCTGTCGAAATCAACACCGTAGGGCTCCTCATTACCGCCACCCAGCAAGCACTTGACCTTGCCAGTCCCACCCTGGACCACGTGGACTTGGGCAGCAATGAAATACCAGCCCGGCTCAACGGTAGTGAAGTCGACTGACTCGAGGATCTCGCGCACTCCGGCCTCGATATCGATCCCGCCTTCGCGTGGATCGTGACGGGCGAGATAGGCCGCCTGGCTGCCTGCCGGACCCGGTGGACCTGCTGGACCTGTTTGGTTCCAGCTGAATGCGGCTTCCTTGTTGCTGCACGTCTGTCCTGCCGCTGTGTCGATCACGCGCACTGAGGTTTTCTCACCGGGCATTGGTTGACTGCGCGGCGCTGTTGCCTGGAGCAACGTTGTGGTGAACAGGGGCGTGTCGTGCATGTGGCGTGGGGT
>NZ_SNWQ01000048.1 GCF_004361855.1 Kribbella caucasensis | reverse complement strand
CCCGCTTCCACTACGGACATGTCGTCGGTGACTCCCGCCAAGCTCCTTAGCTCAGGACAGAGGGCTAGCCGCTTAGGATGCGCCCCCCACCCCACTAGTTTCTTGAGTTCTGCGGCTACAGACTCGGGTGATGTCATCTCTCGTACCTGCTTTCAGACAGGCACGATGGGAGAACATCGTGAGCACCACACCAGAGTAGCTGACGAGGCACTCCGACGGAATCCTTCGACCGTTCCAGGTATGCACTCGCTTCAGTTCACTAAGCCTACGCGCCCCGAACATCCGAGACACAACCAGGCGCTCACACACAATCCTCCTATTGCACGCAGCGGCGATCTCCCACTGTAGGGAATTATGCTCCTCGCTATGTATCAAGATTGAAATTTAGAACACTATATTGTAAAGTTATGATATTGCGAGGCCGGATCTCTGCGCGAGCGGGCAGGGGCCCGGCTTGGCAATCGCGCCAAGCCATAATGCAATTCGGAGGCTTGGCATGAAAATAGCAACTCCCGCCCTGGATCAGCTGACGGCTCGCGTCACATCGCAAGTCGCAGAAGGCATCTCTGCGCAGATATTCCCGGGGTTCTTAGGCAGCGATGAGAAGCCACTCATCCCTCCGATCACCCGTCAACGCATCAAAGATGGCAACATCACGACGGAACTAGTCCATCAGCTACACAGCGCCGGCCGCATCCGGGGACATGACTACATCGCGGCCCGCGAGCACAGCATGCAGCGCACCGCCCGTGAGCTGGGCATGTCGGAACTCGTGGTCGAAGCGGTGTTCAAGGTGCTGTCAGGGTTCAAGTCAGCCATCGACGAGGTCATGTCCGACACCTTGCGTCGATCCGAGGACGCAGACGTCGGGGCCGTTCTCATCGAGCTGTTTCACATCGACTATGACGACTTCGACCCAGACTTGCCCGGCAACGAGCTCGACTACAACGCTGACGACCTCCTCCCGGAGGACTGCGAGACGCCACACAATTACCTGTCGGATCTGATCCTGGACGCCGTAACGGCGCGGATCATCAAGCGGAACGGTCGCGAGCTGGTGCTCGCTTGGCTCCAGGCGCAGAACGGAGCCGATACCTGATCAGGCTGGCCCTCGCGGACAGCCCAGGGCCACCAACGCAATGATGTGTTGGTGGCCCTTTACTTGTATCTGTTTGGTTCTTGGCGGGGACCGTTCCTGCCGTCGCCGAGGAGTGGTTCGCAGCGGCTTGAGGGCCTGGCGATCAAAACTCGTCTCGCAACTTCTCGCAACACCCCTTGACCGCAACCATTCGCAAGCGGAGGGTAGTCACCGGCAACCAACCGCAACCGCCTACGAGGAGATACCAACATGCATCTCACACTGGTCGCTGGTGATCCGGAGTCGAACCCGAAGAACTCTCCGACCCTGTACAAGACGGACCGTGGCAGCTGGGTCGTCCAAGGCTGGGTGATCAACGACGCGGACGCACTCGCTACGCTCGACCTGCCCGAGGGCGAGTCCGCCGTTGAGATCCCGGATCGGATGATCCCGTTCTTCTTCCAGGAGGGTCGTGCAGGAGATAACGTCTGACGATCTGTCCGAGCTTCTGGCGTCGTTTGAGCGGTCCGCGGTCCACCTCGAGACCCGCGACGCTTACGGCACAGAGACCGAACTGCCGTACATGGCAAAGTGGGCACGGGACGTGCCAGACGACCTAGCCTGGCTTGAGGAGTGGTGCCAGGAGCTCCGGGAACATGTCCGCGCTGGCCGGAGTGTTCGGCGGGCGCGGATCGTTTCGGAACCCTTAAGCGACTACCAGCGATGGAGCTTCAGCATCGCCCACCCGATGGTCGACGCAGGCGAAGACATCCGCTGGGTGCCGCGCCGGCTGACCTCGACCATCTGCCTTCCGGGCAACGACTTCTACCTCATCGACTACCAGCAAGTCGTGTTCCTGCACTACGCCGGTTCTGGCTTGAACACAGCCTTCACGACGACGACCGACCCGGCCGTTGTCGAGATGTGCGCGGCGGCATTCGAGCAGGTCTGGGCGCTCGCTATCCGGCACAGTGAGTACCAGCCCGTCTGACGCCGCCCGGAAGGCGCAGCAAGCACTCGGCCTTCGGCTGCGGGAACTGCGTAAGGACGCCGGTCTGTCCGGTCGCGAACTCGCGGCCGCGACAGGCTGGCACTTTACGCGTGTCAGCAAGATCGAGAACGGCGTCCAAGCGCCAACCGACTCGGACATCCGCATCTGGTGCGCGGTGTGCTCGGCCGAGGATCAGGTGACTGATCTGATCGCGCAGGCGCGGGTGGTCGAGTCGATGTACGTGGAGTTCAAGCGCCGAACGCGCGCCGGCATGAAGCAGCTTCTCCAGGCTGGCGGCGATCTGTACGAGCGGACGGAGCGTTTCCGGATCTACGAGCACAACGTCATCCCCGGTCTGTTCCAGACAGCCGAGTACGCCACCGAGCTGCTGAGTTTCTGGATCGACTTCCTGGAGACGCGCAACGACATCGAGGCCGCGGTGGCTGCCCGGATGGAACGCCAGGCTCTCTTGTACCGAGGCACCAAGACATTCTCGGTCGTGCTTGAGGAAGCCGCCATCCGCACTCAGTTCGGCACGCCCGAGACGATGGCTGGCCAGCTGGACCGCTTGTTGTCGGTCATGACGCTGCCCAACATCTCCTTCGGGATCGTGCCAATGATGGTGCAGCGTCGGGCAGTGGGTTCGACTGGCTTCTGGATCTTCGACGACACACTCGTGGCACTTGAGACTCCGACCGCCAGTATCGATGTGAGCCAGCCCCAAGAGATTGCCCTCTATGAGCGGATGTTCGAGCAGCTGCGCCAGCCGGCGATCTACGGCCGCGACGCCCGCCGCCTGATCATCCGCATCCTCGACGAATTGGGGTAGCAACTGTTCGCAACAACCTGGTCGTTGCCGATAGCACCTTTGTAGCGTCGTTGGCATGACGGCAGTGATGCGCACCAGGGATGGCCAGCGCATACATACATCCGGAACCTGCCACTCGCTGCGTTGCCGATGCCGTCCCGATGAAGCCGCGCCCGTTCAGCACCCGCGGGCGTACGCGTACGTGCGCGCACACCTTCTGATGTGTACGTCCGAAGTCAATCGCACTAAGGAGCGGCTGACCCGCTTCGCCGCCGCCTCCAACCTCGAGCTGGCAGCCATCTTTGTTGAAGAGGACACCCGGTCGCCGGCTGCCTTCGGTCGCCTGCTTGACGCTGTCATCCGCGATCAGGTCGAGGTGGTGCTCCTGCCGAGCATGCTGCACCTGATCGTCCTTGGGGATCCCGGGCACATCAAGGACTACTTCGAGGCCGCAACAGGCGCCCGGGTCGTCACGATGCCTTGAGGGTGTCTCCACAGTCCGGCGAGGCGGTGCCTTGATCCCTGCATCAGGTGCCGCCTCGCCGTTCCATGCAACCGGACCGACTGTTGGACCATTTCATAAATATTTCATCTTGGCTTGCCGATGCAGAAAACTATTGCATCGTGCAGAATCCCAATGCTTAAATGCTTATGGAGCTTATCTATAACTTCAAAGGGTCAAAGCAGTGCGCAGGAAATACCGACGTCTAGTTCGCAGGACCGTCACCAAGCCGCTGGTGGCGTTCAATTTTGCCCGGGAAGGAATCCAAAGAGCCGCGAAGGAAGGCCAAACGCTCTTTCGGAGTCTGCCCACCAAAAACGCAATATACACCCTCATGATCGGTGTCCTGTCACTCAATATTCTCGCCTCAGGTCTTCCGTACCTAATCGATGCCTACAATCAGCAACAGGCCCGCATCCCCAAGCCATTGGCCAGCGAAACACAGCCCTCCACCGCCCCGGCAGCCGACGCCGTCCTATCGGACGACAAAGCCGCACTGCTTCCGCCAGATATTCAGGCCCAACTGGATGCCGACAGGAAGCTAATGGTCGACGGGAAGCCCCGCAACAGCGCCCATGTTCAGAAGCTCGATGAAGGTCGCACCGCCAATGACCGCGTCTGGCTCAACGCCGATGGCACCAAATCGGTCGAGCACAGCGTAGTGCCCACTAGCTACCAGGAAAATGGGCAATGGAAGGACGTCGACCCTACATTGGTGCAAGACCAGGCCACTGGCAAATGGGAGACCAAGGCCAATAGTTGGCAGGCTCGCTTTGGTACGGTATCGGCGACAACAGGTATCGAGCTGGTCAAAGGCAGCCAAACCCTAACCTTCAAGCCCGTGGACGTAAGCAACGTTGAGCCTGTTATCAGTGGTGATGCTCCGAATCAGATAGTAAAGTACCGCAACGTCTGGCAAGGCATCGATTTGGTCTATCGGCTGGACGGTATCGAGCTTAAAGAGAGCATCGTAATCAAGAGCCGCGCCGCCGCCAATACCTTCAGCTTTGATCTGTCTGGCGCCAACCTCACACCCGATCCACAGTCCCCCGGCGCCTTCAAGTTGGATGGTGAGCTCAGCGGCTTCCGATTAGCCGCTCCGACCATTGCGACTGCCACCGAAGGCATTATTGGCGCTCAGCCGCTTGTGCACCAAGAGCTCAAAGGTAGCCGCTTGATCGTGACGCTCGACCAGGACTGGATGACCAAACAGACGACCGACAAATTCCCATTAGTGATAGACCCGTCGTTCTGGAGCTACTCCGACACTGCGCTGTACCAAAACTATCAGTGGAACGGTTCCTCTGTTTACACCTGCTACGCCGGGCAGGGTTGTGGCAACTCCACTGGCAACTCAAGCGGAAATTACTGGCGGTTTGTGTTCCACGCCGACTACCCGCAACTTTCCGGCTACTACGTGGTCGGTGCGGCCGTCCACTTAGAGATGCCCGCTTACGATGGCATCCATTTTTACGGCACGTATGATCCGCGCTGGGTCACCATCAACCGCGCCTCCTGCCTAGGCTGGAACTGTGCCGATACGAGCTACGGGACCACCACTGGTCTTATCTCCAGCTCCGCCAACATCGACGCCACGTCCCAGTATCAAAAGCTCGTGGAGAACGGCGACTTTGGCGGCTGGATGATAATACGAGGCGAAGAAGTGCCAGGCTACGGCACCTACAAGATGTTTGCCTACAACCAGACTCGGGTGTGGTTCGACTACGAGAGGCTGCCAACCGCGAGTATTTGGGCAGCTGGTCCGGCTAACGGCGGCGTCTCGGTGACAACCCAGCCATCATTCAAGACAACCACCTCAACCGACGTGGACGGCCCTGGCCCGATTCAGTACCGCTACCAGATCGGCACCGCCAAGACCGGGACAGCAGCCGCAACGAACTCCAGCAGTAATGGCACTACCTCGAGTATCGGTGGCATCGTGGCAGACTCCTATAACCTCTCGACGCCACAATGGACGGTGCCAGATAACGTTCTTCAAGACGGCACTACGTACTATTGGCAAGCCATGGCTTGGGATAGCCTCAACGGCGCGGCCTACTCGTACAGTCCCGTTTACTCATTCAAAGTCGACTTGCGTAACGGCAAAGATGCCACGCAGGCCTTCGATACCGTCGGGCCCGTCAGTGTCGATCTCGCCACCGGCAACCTGACAACCAGCGCCAACAGCCATTCCATCTCGGCCCTTGGTGGTAGCTTGGGCGTCAGCCTGGACTACAACTCACCGCAGCAGTCGCGTCAGGGCTTGGTTGCGGAGTACTTCAACAATACGGCCCAGACCACCGGCACCCTCCCGGCCGATAGCGACGTCGGCGCCATCACGCGCATTGAGCCCAATGTCGAATACAACTGGGGCAGCGGCTCGCCGTATACCGGTGTCATCACTACCGACTGGTACCAAGCTCGCTGGACGGGTTACTACACGGCACCAGTTACTGGGACATACTCGTTTGGCGGAGCCAACGACGACCTCATGTCCGTCACCGTCAACGGCACGACCGTCTACAGCAACACTTGCTATACCGGCATCTGCTATGGCTCCACCATCGGCCTGACGGCCGGCCAGATCGTGCCCATCAAGATTCTGTTCAGCGAATACAACGGCGGAGCTAAAGCCTCAGCCTACGTAAAGGGGCCGGTTGCGGAACAGGTAATACCGGCCACCTCACTGCAAACCGGCGTTCGTCCCGTTGCCACCCCTCACGGCCTGGTCGGTCGCTACTACACCGGCAGTACTCTGCCATCGAGCGATACCGACATCACCAACCAGTTCCTATCCCGCACGGACACCACCCCCTCAATGGAGTGGGCGTCTGGCTCTCCAGTACCAAACGGCCCAGCCGATAACTTTGTGGTCCGTTGGAAGGGCTACTTCAAGGCCCCTCAGGCCGGCAGCTACAAGTTTGGTGGACGCGGCGATGACGGTGTAAAAGTCATAGTTAATGGCAATACCCAGATAGACACCTGGTCTTCGGGTGCTACCTACAGCCCCACTTGGGCCGCCAGTGGCATCACCATGACGGCGGGTCAAACCCTACCAATCACGGTCGAATACAAGGAGCTAACCGGCGGCGCTGGACTCGGTCTCTACGTCGACGGCCCCGGCATAGACAAGGCAATCCCGGTTCCAAGCAACTGGCTTCTGCCCCAGGCCCAGGTACTGCCGGACGGCTGGAACCTTGGCGTCGATGCCGACGGCGACCTCGGCTACGACTTCGCCGTCATCGGCCAAAACAGCGTGGTGCTCAACGACTCCACTGGCCAAACGCACGAATACAAGTTCGCGAACGGTGGCTTCACTCCGCCCGTTAACGAGAGCGGCCAACTGGTCCGTAATGGCGATGGTTCCGTTACCCTCCAAGACTCGGACGGTCGCACCTACATCTTTAACTCCGATGGGACACTCAGGCTCAGCTCCGTCCCCATGGACGACCGGCAACCTGCCGCTCTTCAGTACGCATACGGAGGCTCTCCGAGCCGCCTCACCCAGATCACGGATGGTGTCACCTCTGCCCGCTGGGCCAAGCTCCACTACTCAGGCGACAGCGGCTTTAGTTGCCCAGCGGCCAGCGGCTTCAATAGCTCGCCAACCACTGGTCTGCTCTGCCAAGTTGAAACCTCAGACGGCCAGCTGACGAACTTCTATTACTCGACCGACAACCGTTTGGCCCGGATCGTCCATCCCGGCGATGAAATTACCGACTATGGCTACGACAGCCTCGGCCGCATAATCTCGCTGCGCGATTCGCTGGCCAATGACGCCATTGCGGCTGGCGTCCGCACTCAAGACGCCACGGTCTTAAGTGAGATTACCTATGACGCCATCGGCCGAGCCTCCAGCGTCACGACGCCGGCTGCAACGACCGGGGCCACCCGCCAGGCTCACTCCTATGGATACACGTTGACCGGAGCCACAACCGCGCTCAACCGCTACTATGCCAGCTCTACCACCGACCACACGAGCAACACGTACGCTCACAATGCCGGTTACACCTATGAGTTTGGCCTGGGCTACGTCTACGCCACACAGGCGCCCGGCACTGTGCCGATATATAGCTGCCTGTACCAAAACGACAGATACACCTTTACCGCCTCTAACTGTAATGGTGGCACACTCGTCAATCTCATTGGCTACATCTATTCGTCGCAACCATCTGGCATAGCCACTCTGCCACTCAAACGGTGCTACTTCAGCGCCACCGACTACTTCGATTCCAACAACGCGGCCTGTCCGGGCGCCAACCCCGACATTTTGTTGGGCTATATGCTCGCGGCGCCCCAGGGGTACGGCACCAGCCAAGTTCATGTCACAGGCGCTACCGAACCCAACGGCTTTACCCGCCAGATCGCCTATGACGGCACCTACCGAACTATTGAAGACCGTGACGTCGCCAACCTTGCCACTACCACCGAGTGGCACGCCACCAAAGACCAAGTACTGTCATCTACTGATCCCACCGGCCTCAAGTCCACCACTATCTACGACGAGGACGACCGCCCCACCGACCAATACGGCCCGGCCCCGGCTGCATGGTATGGCTCTGACCGCAAGCCGCTAACCGCCAATGTCGCCAGTACTCCCCACACCCAAACCGGCTACGACGAGAGCATCGTCAGCCTAGCGACCTCCTATTACAACGTTGGCACCTCCTCCAACGGTTCCGGTGTCACCACCAAGGTTCTCGAAGGTGCCCCCAGGCTTCACGCCACCGGCATCGGCCATTCCTCCGGAAACATCGATAAGACCTGGAACACCAGCCCGCCCATCACACCGGACAGCGGCAAGGGTTGGGGCGCTCGTCTCACCGGCTCCATTAAATTCACCGCCACCGGTAACCACAGCTTCCGGATCTGGAGTGATGACGGAGCTCGAATGTGGATCGATGACCAGCTGGCTATCGACGACTGGGTCGACGGTGTCGGTCGCTTCCACCCAGCCAACACCGTGTCCAACGGAGTCTTCAACAACCCAACCGCCAACTCATGGCACCGCATCCGTATCGACTACTACGACAAGGCGGGCGACACCGATGCGAACTTAGGCCTCAACATGACGCCTCCTGGCGGCTCCGAAACTAGCGCCCTCGGTTCGATCCTGACCCCTCGCTACGGCCTCGCCACCAGCCAGAAGACCTTCGACTCCAGCTCGGCAGTCGGCGATGTCATGGCCACCACCAACTACGGCACCAACGCCGAGCTCGGCCTGGCCCAATCCAGCACCCTCGACGCTACGGGCCTCAACTACACCAGCTCCTCCACCTACGAGACCCCCGGCACCGGCAGCTACCTCCGCCAGACCTCCAAGACCCTCCCCGGCGGCACGACCACCAACTACGACTACTACACCGGCACCGAGACGGCCGACAATCCCTGCACCACTGGCACCACCGAGGCCTACAAGCAAGCTGGCATGCTCAAACTCAAAACGGAAGCTGACCCAGATGGGGGAGGTAGCCAAACCGGCCGCACCACCGAGACCATCTACGACGATGCCGGCCGGGTCGTAGCCACCCGCTACAACTCCGACTCCTGGACCTGCACCACCTACGACACCCGCGGCCGCGTCACCACCGTAGCGATCCCGGCCTTCAACGGCGCCCCTGCTCGCACCGTCACCAACAACTGGTCCGTGAGCGGCAACCCGCTCGTCGTCAGCTCAACCGACTCCGCTGGCACCATCTCCACCACCTCCGACCTCCTCGGCCGCACCACTAGCTACACCGATGCCCACGGCAACACCACAACCACCAACTACGACACCCTCGGCCGCCTCTCCAGCCGCTCCGGCCCCCTCGGCTCAGAAGAGTTCGTCTACGACAACCTCAACCGTCTCACTAGCCAAAAGCTCGACACCGTCGTCATCGCCACCCCTAGCTACGACTCCTACGGCCGCTTGCAACAAGTCACCTACCCGACAGCCGGTCAGCAAAAGCTCGTCATCTCTCGTGACACCCTCGGCCGCACCACTGGCATGGACTACACCCTCGGTAACGGCACCACCCACCTCACCGACGCCGTCACCCGTAGCCAGTCCGGCCAGATCATCTCCGGCACGGAGCTTGGCACCAGCAAGTCCTACACGTACGACAAAGCTGGCCGTCTCACCGCGGCGACCATCGGGGCCAACAGCTACAGCTACGCCTTCGGCACACCCGGCAGCTGCACAGGCACCTACAACGCCAACGCCGGCAAGAACTCCAACCGCACCAGCCAAACCATCAACGCTGCAACTACTGCCTACTGCTATGACGATGCCGATCGTCTCGTCTCATCTAGCGACGCCAAAGTCGATGCTCCGGTCTATGACTCCCACGGCAACACCACGCAGCTCGGTACTAGCCCCGTCACTCAGTTCGCCTACGACTCCAGTGACCGCAACACGAGCATCACCGAGGGCTCGAAGTCCGTCACCTACACCCGCGACGTCCAAAGCCGTGTCATGACGCGCACGCTGGTTAACGGCTCCACCACCACGAACAAGTATGGCTTTACGGGTAGCGGTGACACCCCAGAGCTGCTACTAGACAACTCCGGTACTGTCCTCGAGCGCTACCTTTCGCTACCTGGAGGCACCCTCCTCACCAAGCGCTCCGCCAGCTCTGTGTTTTCCCTTGTAAACGTCCATGGCGACGTCCTAGGTACTACAGACGCCACCGGAGCTCAGACGGGTACCTTCACCTACGACCCGTTTGGCAACCCAGTAGCCGCCAGCCCTGACAATACAGCCACTGGCTCAACCTACGGCTGGGTCGGCCAGCACGAGAAAGACACCGAGACAGCCTTCGCCCTCGCTCCAACCCAAATGGGTGCTCGGGTCTATGTAGCCTCTCTTGGGCGCTTCCTCTCTGTTGACCCTGTGGAGGGTGGCGTTGAGAACAATTATGTCTATCCTCCGGACCCAGTGAACGGCTTTGACTTGGATGGAAATGCGCTAATGATCCCTTACTGGGGTCTGAAGAAGATAAACAGTATGAGTCCAACAGATGCTTGGAATAACCTCACTGGCAAGAATAAGTCTCACTTCGACAGGGCTGCAGGCGGGCTTGTTCTTGCGGGTCTCGTGGCGACACCCTGGGGTGGGGGCATCGCAGGTGCGAAACTAGCCAGCAAAGCAGGGCTTCTGAGAAATGGCAACAACATACTTCGAATCGGACGAACAGCACCTGGGAAGCCATTCAGGGTAGCCGTAGGACCCGACCCGAAGTACTATGGAAATGGCAAGACTGGAAGCAGAATTCCGTTCCACATTCATCTCGAAAAGGCCAAGGGTGGTATTCAGTACAAAACGAAGAACGGATGGACGTCAAAACGATTATGGGGCAAGTGGCGTGAATAACATGGACATAACCGAAGCGCAGAAGCAACTAGAGTCAGTTCTAGCTCAGCACAATGCTGAAGCGGAAATACTCAGTCAAGGCGACGATGCCAAGATTTACAAACTCTCCTCGAAAGATACTGAGTTAGAGATTATTCTAAACCCTAAATGGATCGGATACGATCTTGTGATCAAAAAGCCTGTCGATGGTCACAAAATTGGTACTTCTGAGGATACTGACAATTACCCGCTCACTGGTGAGTATGCTGAGGTTGCTCGCATGGTTCTTACGCACGTCTTAGAATGCCTCAAGGGTTTACTCATGGGTCGTATTCTCATCGGGCACGAAGGGGAACAACCCATACTGGTAATCCCAACGTCTGAAGATACCTATTTGGTTAAGCGATTCCAGTTTAGGAAGAAGTGGTGGCAGCTGTTTGATAGTTCCGAGTCAAAGGAGGTCCGCAAAGACCAGCTCCCAAAGGGTCTAGTCCCACTCGAGTAACGACCCTCCTCGGCCGCATCACTAGTTACACCCGACGCCCGCGGCAACACCACGACCATTCTCCCGCGAGATGGCGAATTGGCTCTCCAGCTAGCGAACCCAAGCTCTTTCCCGTTATAATTTCCACTAGATGACGCACAGAGCACAACGAAAGCAATCTCTGTCTACATGGTGGAGTATTTACCTTGGCATAGCTGGGCTTACCCTCTTGTCCTTGCTCTTCGTGTCAAACTTCCCCAATCCGCTCGGATCCGGAACGATCTCCCTGTTGGAATACACAGTGCGCGCGGGCAATTTGTTACTGGTCGCATTAACGGTAGTGCCACTGGCGATAGCAATAGTCCTCGACCTGAGATCGAATAGGGCCAGGCTAAAGCCATTCGTACTCACCCTTACACTTGCCGCGATCATCGGATACAGCTACGCCATTGCAGTGTTTGGCGACACCGGAATTTATGATCAAAATCTTCCTGAAGATATAGCGAGCGTACTCCAGCCTGTCTTCTTCTGGATTATCTCGCCGTTGTACATACTCGTCACGGTAGGGAGCTCTCTCGGTGCCTTAGCGAGATTAAGTCGCCGCGATCAACACCCAGGCTGGGTGGTAAAGCTGCGGGACACTCTCTTCCCTCGTTTTAGCGAGATTAATTACGTAATTCTGTTTTGCTGCACGGCCCTGCTACTAATCCTCGAGCCAACGTTACTGGAAGAGGCGTTAGGCACCGACCTACGAGTCCTGATTTTTATCGGCGTAAGTATCTACCTCTTCATCCGCATGCTAACGAAGAGCAAGTTTGGGCATGATGCAAAGATGTGGATCTCGTTTCTCTATTATGCGTTTTTGGGGTGGCTCTCTTTCGCCAGTATACTTACGCAGCTTGAGCACCAAGACATTGGCTCAAATGTACTTCATCAGCTAAACCTCGTTCTGATGATCGCTATGCTTGTAGTGTCGATTACGCGCTTTGTTACCGCCGCCATCATCTTCCGGATAGATGACGGGCGAATTGGCAAAGTGATGACAGAGCGCTTTAGTGACGTCCAGCACGATTGGACTGAGTTCTTGTTCGTTGGGGCCTCAGTTGTAATGGCTATGTTCTATCTGCGAAGTCACTATGGGGGCAGCGAGACCCTATTGCTCCTGACCTTCGCTTACGCAACATTCATGCATGCAGTCATATTCAAGCGGTTGCCACGTCTGGTTCTCTCCCTGCGAAAACCAGGCGCTCGTTATCCGCTGAACTAGCAGCGACTGGCTGGAGACCGAATTGCCACATTGACTGCGTAACACGGCTAATGCTACAAAGTGGATGATAGTCGGGGTGGAGTTGGGGAGTTTGTTCCTCGCTGGGTGCTGCAGGTGCCGACACGGCGGCTATCGGAAGCGGGCTACCAGCCCGCTTCTCTGATGCTTGCCGCTTGTGCCGTTCCCCAGTAACATGAGGAGGCTAGCTAAGGGGTGGAATGGCTACAGAGCTTGAACGACACACAAGGAAGCAACGAATCGACCCTCGCTTGAAAGCTGCGGGCTGGTCGATCGTTCCGTTCCGCGGCACCGATACGCATCCATACAAGCGTGTGGCCTTTGAGGAGTTCCCGACCAGCAACGGACCGGCCGACTACGCGCTCTGTAACGGTGACCAGGTCTGCGGGGTCGTTGAGGCGAAGAAGGTAACGCTAGGCCCCCAAGGCGTGCTCGTCCAGGCCGAGCGCTACTCAAAGGGCATTGGCCAGCTACCGAAATACCAGGATGAATTTGCAGTCCCGTTCCTATATTCCACGAACGGTGAGGTGACCTGGTTCCACGACGTCCGACATGAACTCAACCGGTCGCGGCGGGTTTCCGGTTTCCATACGCCCGCTGCGCTGGATGAGATGCTTACTCGCGACTTCGACTCGGAGATTGAGGCTCTCGCAACCATCCCGCAGAACATTCGGATGCGGCCGTACCAAGTCGAGGCCAACACTGCTATCGAGCAGGCAATCCAGGATCGCAAGCGCAAGATGCTTGTCGCAATGGCCACCGGCACCGGCAAGACGCTGACAATGGTGAACGAGGTCTATCGGCTCATGAAGTCCGGTGCTGCTCGCCGTGTCCTATTCTTGGTCGACCGTAAGGCGCTCGCGGCGCAGGCCGTGCGCGCCTTCGCGTCGTTTGAGGCCGAGCCCGGCTTGAAGTTCGACAAGATCTACCCGGTCTATTCCCAGCGCTTCCAGAAGTCCGACTTGGACGAGGGCAGCACCTGGGACCCCAACGTCATGCCCAACTCGATGTTGACCGCTCCCAAGCTTGGTGACGCCTTCGTTTATGTCTGCACGATCCAGCGAATGGCGATGAACCTGTTGGGAGGAGAAGGCGCCATCGCCCTCGGCGACGAGACGGTTGACGCCGATGTCGAGCAGCTCAACATTCCCATCCACGCCTTTGACCTGATCATCGCCGACGAGTGCCACCGCGGGTACTCCGCGAAGGACATGTCAGTGTGGCGGACAACGCTCGATCACTTTGACGCCGTCAAGGTCGGCTTGACCGCCACGCCGGCGGCCCACACGGTGGCGTACTTCGAGAACCTGGTGTTCCGCTACGAGTACGACCGCGCCGTGCGTGAAGGGCACCTGGTCGACTATGACGTCGTTCGGGTCCGCTCGAACGTGCGCATGAACGGTGTATTCCTCGGGGAGGGCGAGCAGGTTGACCAAGTCGACCCCGAAACCGGTACCCGACAGCTCGACCTCTTGGAGGATGAGCGCAGCTTTGACGCCACCGAAGTTGAGCGCAAGATCACCGCGCCAGACTCCAACCGCAAGATCATCGAGGAGCTCAAGGCATTCGCGGACGAGCACGAGCGGCAGTATGGCCGCCTCCCCAAGATGCTCATCTTCGCCGCCAACGACCTGCCCCACACCTCCCACGCCGACCAGCTTGTGGACTTGGCACGCGACATCTTCGGACGCGGCAATTCGTTCGTTGCCAAGATCACCGGACGGGTCGACCGGCCGCTGCAGCGCATCCGCGAGTTTCGTAACCGCCCCAATCCCGGGGTGGTCGTTACAGTCGACCTGCTTACGACCGGCGTTGATATCCCCGACCTCGAATACATCGTCTTCCTGCGCCCGGTGAAATCCCGCATCCTGTTTGAGCAGATGCTCGGCCGGGGCACGCGCAAGGGCGACAAGTACCCGGACAAGTCACACTTCGTGGTCTTCGATTGCTTCGACGGCACGCTCTTCGAGTACTTCCGCAAGACGACCGGCATGACGATCGAGCCACCTGAGGTTGACGGCAAAAGCATCGCGCAGATCATCGAAGAGATCTGGCAGAACAAGGACCGCGCCTACAACACCCGCCGGCTCACCAAACGCCTCCAGCGCATCGACAAGCAGATGTCCGGTGACGCCCGTGAACTATTCACCCGCTTCATCCCGGGCGGCGACATTGCCGCGTTCGCCGAGGACCTCGCCGCTCTGCTGCGCCGCACCTTCTCTGACACCATGCGCATCCTGCGCGATCCTGACTTTCAGAAGCTGCTCGTCGACTACCCACGTGCCCAGCGCACCTTCCTCGTCGCCCCAGGCGTAACTGACGAGGTGTCGTCTGAGTGGCTCATCCGATCCGGCACAGGGCAGGAGTACAAGCCCAGCGAGTACCTCGAGGCCTTCGCCTCCTTCGTCCACGAGCACCAAGACCAGGTCCAGGCAATCTCGATCCTGTTGTCACGACCCAAGGACTGGGGTGCGGCGCCACTAACTGAGCTGCGTCAGGCGCTCACACAGGCGCCCGAGCACTTCACCGAGGCCAACCTCCAGCGAGCCTTCCACGCTGCGCATCACAAGGCCTTGGCTGACATCATCTCTATGGTCAAGCGCGCGGCGGTCGACACCTCCCCGCTGCTCACCGCCGAGGAGCGGGTCAACCAGGCTGTTGACCGCGTGGTCGCTGGCCGTACCCTGACCGACGCCCAGGCCACCTGGGTCGAGTACATCCGGCAACACCTCGTCGCCAACCTCTCTATCGAGCGCGACGACTTCGAGGCCATCCCGGTACTGTCCGACCATGGCGGCTGGGGACGAGCCAACAGAGTGTTCGAGGGACAGCTCGCCGAACTGATCAACGAACTAAACGAGGAGCTTGTAGCAGCGTGACGGATGTTGTTGGAAAACTATGGGGGTTCTGCCACGTTCTACGCCACGACGGCGTGGACTACGGCGACTACATCGAGCAGCTGACCTACTTGCTCTTCATCAAAATGGCCGACGAGCGCGGTATCGAGCTTCCTGAGGACACCGACTGGCCCTTCCTCCGCAAGCAGAGCGGGACAGACCTGCTCGACGCGTACGTCGAAGCACTGCGCACCCTGGGCAAACAGCACGGCATTCTCGGAGACATCTTCAGCGGAGCGCAGAGCCGGTTCGGCAATCCGGTCAATCTGCACAAGCTCATCGGCATTATCGACGAGACCGAGTGGACGTCGCTTGATGTCGACGTGAAGGCCGCTGCCTTCGAGGGTCTACTCGAGAAGGCGGCAGCTGAAGGTAAAAAGGGCGCCGGCCAGTACTTCACGCCGCGCCTGCTCATCCAGTCCATGGTGCGCTGCATCAAGCCCGATCCTCGTGCCAGTAAGGACTTCGCCATCGGTGACCCGGCCTGTGGCACAGGCGGCTTCCTGGTAGCTGCCTACGAGTGGCTGAAAGACGAGACCGGCGGCGCCTTCGACCGTGAGACCGCCTTACGCATACGCAAGAGCACGTACTTCGGTCAGGAGCTTGTCCCCCGACCACGGCGCCTAGCGCTCATGAACATGTACTTGCACCAGGTCGAGCCGCACATCACTCTTGGTGACTCCATCTATGAGGAGCCGAGCCGTCAACGCTTCGACGTGATCCTCACCAACCCTCCCTTTGGCACTAAGGGCGCCAACCAGGCGCCTGTGCGTGATGACTTCGTCGTCGCGACAAGCAACAAACAGCTCAACTTCATCCAGCACGTCCTCACAACCCTCAAGCCAGGCGGGCGCGCAGCCGTCGTTGTTCCAGACAGCGTGCTCTTCGCGGGCCAAGCTGGCGAAGTGTTCGAGGTGCTCATGCAGGACTGTGACGTACACACGGTCCTGCGCTGTCCGCGGGGCACCTTCAGCCCGTACACCGAGGGCACCAAGACCAACGTCATCTTCTTCACCAAGGGCCGACCCACCGAGCGCACTTGGATCTACGATGCCCGCGCCAACGTCCCCAAGATCACCAAGAAGAGCCGGCCCCTCGCGCTAAAACACTTCGCCGAGTTTGAGCATTGCTTCGGCGACGACCCGAACGGGCGTAGCAAGCGAGTCGAGAGCGACTCAGCCGAAGACCGCTGGCACAGCGTGACCCTTGATGAGATCAAGGGTCACCATTACAAGCTCGACGCCTTCAAGTGGCTGCGCGACGAGGAACTGGACGATCCAGAGCAGCTACCTGAGCCGGAGGAGCTCCTTACAGAAGCGATGGAGGAGCTCCAGCTCGCTCTCGACGACCTCGGAGACATCCAGCGCCTGCTCGAAGGCAACGGAGACGACGAATGAAAACTGCGGAAACCACATGGACGCGCACAACGTTGGGTGTTGCTTGCCAGATCAACCCGCCGAAGCCCAGGTTGGCTGATTGCTCAGATGACACTCCAGTGCTCTTTGTGCCCATGGCAGCCGTTGACGATGTGAGCGGCAGAGTCATGGCGCCGGAGCGCCGGATACTCGGGGAAGTACGCAGCAAATCCTACCGGACTTTCACTTCCAAGGATGTGTTGTTCGCAAAGATCACGCCATGCATGGAAAACGGCAAGTCGGCCATAGTTCCAGGCATCGATACTGGACTAGGCTTCGGTTCGACCGAATTCCATGTTCTTCGGCCGGGGCCGGACGTAGCTCCTGGGTTCATCTGGCACTTCGTGAGGCAACACAGCTTTCGGCGGACAGCTGAGAAACATATGACAGGTTCGGTTGGCCAACTGCGTGTACCCGCGGACTTCCTCCGAGAATTCCGTGTCGATCTGCCCCCGAAACATATCCAAGAGCAGATCGTCGGGGTACTAGATGCCGCCACTACTAGCAGCCGAAGTAGCCGTGACCACATCGCATCGGCGCGAAGAGCCCTACTCCGCTTCCGCCAGGCCGTTCTTTCCGCAGCTTTTCGCGAAGCCAGTACATGGGACGAGCGCAATACCGAGGTCCCGCTTGCCAGCATACTTCGCGAGCCACTCAAGAATGGGTACTCGGCTAGACCCGTTAACCATGAGACACCGTTCCGAGTCCTTACGCTTACCGCCACAACTAGTGGCTGGTTTGATGGTCGCCATTTTAAGTACACCGATGAGGAGTTCCCGCCAGAGTCGCCCTTCTGGCTGACACCTGGTGATATCGTCATCCAGCGCGGAAACACGGCCGAGTACGTTGGCGTTCCCGCCTTTTATGACGGCGATCCGGGTGAGTACCTGTACCCCGATCTTATGATTCGGGCGAGGGTGCTACCTGAGATTGACCCTCGGTTTGCTTGGTATATGCTGCTTGCGCCTCAGGCAAGAAGCTACCTCAGGGATCGTGCTACGGGGTCAGCGGGCAACATGCCGAAGATCAATCAGAAGGTGCTTATGAACCTTCCGATCCCTGTACCACCAGTCCACGTTAGGCGGCAGATTGTCGCGAAGCTCGACAAGGCACTTGCTCTCGCAAGAGACGTCAGCAACCGTATCGAGATGGCTTCCCGCAGCGCTGACCTTAGCTCGCAGGCAGTTCTGGCCAAGGCCTTCCGCGGCGAGCTCGTTCCACCGAAGGCTAGGGCTGAATGATTGACACCCAGCTCACGCTGGATCGCGCCTGGACGATCGGTGAACGGATCGGCGGCGGAGGCTTCGGCCAAGTCTACTTGGTGAACTCTGGCGAAGACGAGGCGGTCGCCAAGCTGGTCCCGAAGGCGCCGGGAGCAGATAGAGAACTGCTCTTCGTGAACCTGGCTGATGTGCGGAACGTGGTTCCGATCATTGACAGCGGCGAACACGATGACTACTGGGTCCTGATCATGCCGCGGGCCGAGACGTCGCTGCGTGAGTACTTGGACAGCGCAGGCGGCTCCCTTGACTTGCCGGATGCTATCGAGGTGCTCAAAGACGTTTGTGATGCGCTCGCGGATCTTGAAGGTCGCGTGGTACATCGCGATCTGAAGCCAGAGAACATTCTCCGGCTCAACGGGCACTGGTGTCTCGCAGACTTCGGCATCTCGCGTTATGCCGAGGCCACGACAGCGCCGGATACACAGAAGTTTGCACTTTCCCCGCCGTACGCCGCCCCCGAGAGATGGCGCAGCGAGCGGGCCACGGCGGCCACCGACATCTACGCCGTTGGTGTGCTGGCATACGAGATGCTTGCTGGTCGTCGGCCTTTCCCTGGTCCCGCCGTTGAGGAGTACCGCCACCAGCATCTTCACAGCGAGCCACCCCACCTGGAAGACACGCCGGCTGCGTTCAGCGCTCTAGTCGATGAGTGCCTCTACAAGGCTCCGGAAGCGCGGCCAGGTGCCGTGAACCTCCGTGCCCGTCTCGATCGAGTTCCTCAAGCGCCGCATTCGCCGGGTATCGCTCGGCTCGAAGATGCCAACCGCGCGGAGGTTCACCGAAAGGGTGGAGCCTCCCGTGAACAGTCTGAAGCCCGAACGGAGGCTGAGCGCCGAGCCGCGTTGGGTGACGCTGCTCAGAGAAGCTTCGAGCGCATCTCGAGCGAGTTGCGCGAAGCCATCGTGAGTGCGGCCCCATCAGCTACATCCTCAGTTTCCCGAGGCGGCAGCTGGAGTCTCCGACTCGGCCACGCAGAGCTCCGCCTGTCATCCATCACTCGTCACTCGCCAGACGAGTGGGGCGGATGGGATCCGCCCGCCTTCGACGTCGTTAGTCACGCATCGCTCAATCTGAGGATCCCCACCAATCAATATGAGTACGAGGGCCGCAGCCACTCACTATGGTTTGGGGATATCCAACAGGCAGGGAGCTACGCCTGGTTCGAAACCGCATTCATGATCTCGCCTATGATTCCACGACGCGGTCGGCAAAACCCATTCGCACTCGACCCTGGCGAGGAGGCAGCAAAAGCGGTCTGGTCTGGGATGGCGGAGTTCCAGACCGCTTGGCCATTCACCCCACTCATCGTGGGCGACCTGGGTGAGTTCGTAGATCGATGGGCCGGCTGGTTTGCTGATGCGGCTGACGGCAGGCTCAACCATCCTGGTTCGATGCCAGAGCGACAACCTGTAGGCAGCTGGAGACGGTAGCGCTCTCGATACAGTTAAGAGCCATTCATTCATAGTACTGATCAACTCGCGACCGCAGCTCAGTCATTCGCTCTTTTAATCGTGACACATTCACCACGTTGCCGATAAGACGGTCACCTCTGCGGCGGTACGTCATCATTGGGTATTTGCCTCTGAAGTGCTCCAAGTACAAACGCGCCGATCGCGTTTCCCTGTGCACTGGCGGCGTTACCGGATGGCTTGTACTGAAGTACTGATGAGTCTTCGCCCAATGAACGCGGATGTTTCGCAAATGTCCAACCGATTCGGCCATTTGCTGACTGCTCCACGTCCGGGAATACGACCGAATATCGGCCGGAAGTCGCGGGGCTTCCAGGCAATCGTATACATGATGAGCGGCGTTCAGCAGAGCTGTAAAGACGGCTTCCTCCCGGTCAACAACGGCCTGCAGCTCAGACGCTTTCATGCGGCCCTCCGGGCGAGGGAAGTCAATCAACTCAGACTCAGCAGTCTCAAAATGATGCTCCAACTGAGCCAAGGCACGATTCAGCTCATGCAGCTGGTCGGTGTTCGCGTATGGAGGTAGTTTCAGTAGATTGAGAGGCATGATGCTAGCGCTTGGGCATTCGGTTATCGTTCACCCAATAGTATTTGTGGGCGAGCATTTTGA
Organism: Kribbella caucasensis; assembly: GCF_004361855.1. GTDB lineage: Bacteria > Actinomycetota > Actinomycetes > Propionibacteriales > Kribbellaceae > Kribbella > Kribbella caucasensis. Next base: position 2,713 of record NZ_SNWQ01000048.1, on the reverse strand, counting down.
CAAGAGCCAGCATAAGTGTTTTGGCTGTCGGCGGGCAGAGGATTTCTATTGACACTACGTGGACCATCTCCACCGGCTAACTCAACCTGTCACAAACCAGGATACCGAGAGCCTTTCATCCACCGGTCATCAAACTGTGCCACATATTGAGCAGCGACCTTCGGGTCATTGATTTGATCGATCAGCGACTGAGCAAGCCCCAAGTCCTTAATGCTCGCTCCACTGGTAAACACATCCTTGCCGTCAATGATAACAAAGCGGTCGTGTGACTGTTTGGCCCCTGTCGCCGTTCGACTGTAGCCCAAAATTTCAACTGATGAGTACTGCTTAAGAAACGCGCTTACGTCGCTAGTAACGGCACTGGGCGGATTTTGTGAAGATCCGAGTAATCTCGCACTTATGCGCAACGGGGGTTCCAAGTAGGGACCTAGGATACTAAGCAAATCGATATTCTTAGTGTTCTTGTTGGCGTCAAACAGGTAATCGTCCTTGATGTCGATCGTTTTTTGAGCGCGGCTCAAGATGTTTCGGATTGCGATTCTTCCGGTAAAGAGATGGCCGGGCTGCAAGAAGACTTCTTTTGGTTCAACCTTGACGTCATGCAGATGGAGCAGTTCTGTGATTTGCTGCTTTAGTCTCCGGAGCGTGGCTCCATCCTGCGGCTCGGCATATCCATTATCACGAACTGGACTAAACTGCGTTATTGTCCGGCGCTCTTTATCGTACTTACGGTATTGAATACTGTTATGATCCGCCGCTGATTCGTAAGCGCTGCTCGCCCTCTGGGTAATTTCGCGCAGCTCTTCTACTCGCAGATAACCCTGATCCAGAAGGAGCTCTTTTTCGCTAATTTGATCAAGAAGCCTGATCAGCGCAGCATCACCCGTTATGATTGGTTGAAGATTCGCCATTATAGACAGCCCTATTTATCGCCGCCTCATTATAACCCTCCAAACACGCGACTCGACGTCATTGATCATCGGAGGGTAGACCTGAACGGGCTTGGGGCACCGTCAACGAGAGCCTTGCTTTCAATGGTCAGGCGGAGTCGAATTGCTTGCGCTTGCCGAACAGGGACCGAACATTCTATACTGTCTCCAGATAGGGGAACGGATAATGGCTTTTCTTTTAGACACCAAACTTTTAGCTGAGAACATCAAATATTTTCGGAAAAGAGAGGGCTACAGCATAAGTAAGCTAGCGTCGCTCGCTACCCTTGCACCGCACGTAATCCAGGCGCTTGAAGGGGGTGCAAGCACACCATCCACGGCCCAACTGGACCGTGTTGCTAGGGCGCTACAGGTAAAATCTGAGCAGCTGGTGTTGCCGAGACCTCCCGAGGTTGAATACTACGAGAGCTGCTAGGTCTAGTCGCGCCGTTAGGTTGACTACGTCGACCTTCGGTTCTTGCCGAAGTACCGCTCTGTACTCAACCAGCTTAAGCCGAGAAGAAGCGGACATGGTTCAGGTAAGCCAGCGACTATACTTATATGGTCACCTAGCGGAGCCAAATTCATGCAGAACTACATGCCAGAGAAAAACGCTATCGCAATGCATCTGAGTTACAGGCCAGCGCAAAACGGCCTGCACATCTACTCATCATTTGCTGCTGCACTTCGAGATGCGCGCGAGGCCACCGGGCGTAATCCGGATACGGGCGAGCTGATTAATCCCCACAGACATGGGAACTGGTTGGGGGCCATTGGATACATGATTCTGCTTGACCAGATTGGGGAATGCTTCAAGCCTCGGCCTGCCGCAGCAGTATCAGGTAATTCATTCTCTAAGGCTCTCTCCTATTTCACCAATCTGCCTGAACCTGAACGACAGGCTCTGTACGCGTTGCGGTGCTGCTTTGTTCATGACTTTGCCTTGTACAACATCAATCACCGAGATAGCTCCCTGACTCACCACTTCGAGGTTCACGCGAGTCTGGACGCTCCACTCATACATCTACCGAGGGTTCGCTGGGATGGAAATCGCTCAGCTCGAGGATCAGATACCGCTACTCGGATTAACCTCACGGCCGTTGCGGACCTAGTTGAATCAGTAGCTGGGGAGCTATTTCAACTTGCAGCTTCTGATGACCTCGAAGTAGTGCTTGCCGGCGGTTCAGACGAGCTCCTGGACCGCTATGGGCTCGAGATTAGGCCAATGTAGACCAGCCGCGGAACAGATGCGACTCCGGCGCAATTGAATTAAGCCATAATAGTACTGCGTTTCGGAGCCCGGTCCTGGGGCCGGTACTGCAGGAGGGATCTAATCTTCATCTGCCCCTAGCGGGAAGGCCCTCGGCCTCGCGCCGGGGCTCTTCTCGTTTTAGCGCCTCCGGTTCTTGCCGACATACCTCTGCTCACTTAACCATTTGCTGTAATGACTCTGGTTCACGAACTTGCGGTTTCTGGCGACAGGGGAGCCGCAGCCGCAACGGCATAGCGGACGAGCGTCTTCGGCCAGCCTCACCGTCACCTCGACAGAACCGTCACTATGTGTTAATAATTGATCCAGTTCAGTGTCGAACTGACCGTTCGAAAGATGTCCTATCAGGGGCGCCAGTGTGATGTCTCAGGACATCGCGGACGGCCGAACCCAATAGATGTGGGTTCGGCCGTCCTTCGTTTTAGCGGGTGGGGCCTGGTGGTCTGCCGGTGCCTTGGTAGCGGTGGGTTGTGTCGAGGACGAGTTCTCTGAGGAGTTCTCCGGTGGCGGCGTC
>NZ_SNWQ01000047.1 GCF_004361855.1 Kribbella caucasensis | reverse complement strand
ACCACCTAGCCCCCGGGGGCACCCCCCGGAGAGACACGACCCCACCACACCCCTGACCTCCGCTAGCCAAACCATTTCCCAACAGGCTCTGTAACAGGCCACCGATGCAACAACCCGACAGCGGCGCCCCTTGCCCCGACCGCCATCCCGGTTTGCGGCGGTGCAGAACGGCCGCAGTGCAGGACAGCGGTGGTTCGGGACGGCGGTGGTGCGCGGCGGTGGCATAGGTTGCGGCGGCCGGGATCAGTGCGGGCGGGGTGGTCCGGCGCGGAGGATGCGGTGGGCGTCTTCGGGCGGGCCGGGTGGGATCCAGCGGCCCCACCAGGTTGCCCCGGCTTCGGCGAAGGCGGCGGGATCGCCTCCGCTCACCTTGATGTCGAACGGGTGCGGACGTTCGCTCCGGAGGGCTTGGACGTCGGCCGGCGTGATCTGCTGCGGCGCGGTGGTCGATCCCTTGTAGGCGCAGGACCCGTCCCAGCGCAGGATGCGGCGGCGGACGGACGGGACGAGGAAGTTGCCGCCGATCCAAACCGGGATACGGGGACGCTGCACCGGGCGAGCGGTGAGCTGCACGCCATCCAGGGTGTAGTGCGACCCGTGGTAGTCGACCGGCTCACCGGTCCAGAGTGCGTCGATGATCTCGAGGGATTCGTCGAGCATGGCCGCGAGCACCCGTGGATCGGACGGTTCGCCGACGCCGCTGAGGAAGGGATCGCCCGGGTCGCCGATGCCGAGACCGAGGATGACGCGGCCGCCTGACAAGTGGTCCAGCGCGACCGCCTCGGCAGCTAGTTTCCAGGGTCGGCGTCGCGGCGCGGGTGTGACCGTCGTACCGAGCTTGATGGTCGAGGTCGCCGTGGCCATCGCGGCGAGACAGATCCACGGATCGTACGCCGGCAGCGACGCATCGCCCTGGTAGACGAGGTAATCCTCCAGGAACACCCCGTCCCATCCGCAGTCCTCCGCTATCCGCGCGAGCCCGGCCAACCCGCGCGGATCGCGCCCCGACCCCACCGCCCCAAACGTCACCGAGAACCGCATCCCCGCAAGCTAGTCGCCCCCACCGACACAAAGGCGGAAGGCGCAAAGGGCGGGGAACCGGGGGTACCCCAGCAGGTGGCGGGCTACCCCGGTTGCAACCGGGGTGAACCACGGGTCGCGAAGGTACCCCCGGTTGTGGCGGGAGGGGCTAGCCGGATGCGTGGGACGGGTCAGGCGGCGTGGCCGCCGTCGATGGTTAGGGCGGTGCCGGTGATGTAGGCGGCGGTGGGGCCTGCCAGGTAGAGGATGGCGGCGGCGATCTCCTCGGGGTGGGCGAAGCGGTCGATGGCGAGGAAGGAGCGTTGGGCGGCGGCGAACGGGCCGTCGGCCGGGTTCATCGCGGTGTCGGTGGGGCCGGGCTGGACGACGTTCGAGGTGATGCCACGCGGACCCAGGTCGCGGGCGAGGCCCTTGCTGAGGCCGACCAGGGCGGACTTGCTCAGCGCGTACAGGGTCATGCCGGGGCCGGCGTTGCGGTCGGCGATGACACTGCCGATGTGGATCATCCGGCCGCCGTCCGACATGCGTGCGGCCGCCGCCTGCGCCGCGACGTACACACCGCGCACGTTGATCGCCAGCACCCGATCGAGGTCCTCGAGCGTGACGTCGGTGATCATCCCCATCGCGCCGACGCCCGCGTTGTTCACCATGATGTCGAGGCCGCCGAGTTCGTCGGCCACTTGTGCGACCGCCTCCTCGACCCGGGCGGCATCCGCGGCATCAGCCGGTACGGCGAACCCGCGCCGGCCGGCCGCCTCGATCCGCTTGACCACGGACGCGGCGTCGTCGGTCGAGTTCTGGTAGGTGATGGCGACGTCGGCGCCGTGCTCGGCCAGGGCGATCGCGGTCGCGGCACCGATGCCACGGCTGCCACCGGTGACGAGAGCCAGCTTGCCGGTCAGGTCTGTCATTGGATTCCTTCGGGTCGTCTTGCAGGTGCCACCCAGTCCAGCGCCCGTCGCGATCGGGCGCTGGCGGAAATCCGCCCCCGGATCCTGGCGTCGCATTCCCGCGAGGCGGACCGCAGCCCATCAATCGGAGCCGGTCGCGGGCTCGGCGCCGCTCGCCGCCCCACCATCCCGCCGATTGTGATGGCCTGGCGGTCCGCGGTCGGCGGCGATCGTGGGTGTAGCGCGCGATTCCGGCGACGGGGATGGGCTGGCGGTCCGCGCGCCGCGGCTGCCAGGCGCGGGGGCGGGCGGGGGTGGCTGCGGGGCTTACCTCCGTGTCGCAAAATCGCTAGAAAGTGTCGGTGGGGGCGGTGATGCTGGTCTGCGTGTACGAATGTATCGAGCGATGTGTGCGGGCGGTCCAGTCGAAGGACGCGAGATTCGACGGCTGGTTCTTCACGGCTGTGCTGACCACCCGGATCTACTGCCGGCCTAGTTGCCCGGTGGCACCGCCGAAGGTGGAGAACATGCGGTTCTACCCGAGCGCCGCGGCCGCCCAGCAGGCCGGGTTCCGCGCGTGCAAGCGGTGCCGGCCGGACGCCAGCCCAGGCTCGCCGGAGTGGAACGACCGGGCCGACCTGGTCGCTCGCGCGATGCGGCTGATCGGCGACGGCGTGGTCGATCGGGAAGGGGTTCCGGGCCTCGCCACCAAGCTCGGCTACAGCGTTCGTCAGGTGCAGCGCCAACTCCAGGCCGAGCTGGGTGCGGGACCGCTCGCCCTCGCCCGGGCCCAGCGTGCGCAGACGGCCCGGCTGCTGATCGAGACCAGCGACCTGCAGATGGCCGATGTCGCCTTCGCGGCCGGGTTCTCCAGCGTGCGCACGTTCAACGAGACCGTGCAGGAGGTGTTCGCCCTCTCGCCGACCGAGCTCCGAAGCCGGGCGAAACGTGGCACGCATCCATCCCCGCCAGGGACGATCTCGCTCCGCCTCCCATTCCGCGCGCCTCTCAATCCGGACAACCTCTTCGGCCACCTGATCGCGACCGGCGTACCGGGTGTCGAGGAGTGGCGTGACGGTGCCTACCGACGGACGCTTCAGCTCCCGCACGGGCACGGCGTGGTCGCGCTCAAACCGATGCCGGACCACATCGCCTGCCAGTTGTCGCTGACCGACCAGCGCGACCTGGCGATCGCGATCAGCCGCTGCCGTCGCATGCTCGACCTGGACGCCGATCCGGTGGCGGTCGACGACCTGTTGCAGACCGACCCGGTGCTCGCGCCACTGATCCGGAAGGCGCCCGGTCGAAGGGTGCCGCGGACTGTGGACGGCGCCGAATTCGCAGTACGGGCTGTGCTCGGGCAGCAGGTGTCCACGGCTGCCGCGCGGACGCACGCGAGCCGGTTGGTGCAGGCGTATGGGGAACCGGTGGACGATCCAGCGGGTGGGTTGACGCATCTGTTCCCGCGGATGGATGCGTTGGCCGGGCTCGATCCGGAGACGCTGGCCTTTCCGAAGTCCCGGCGTACGACGCTGACCACGCTGATCGGGACCCTCGCGGCCGGTGAGATCGACCTGGGTGCGGGAGCCGACTGGGACGAGGCGCGCGAGCGACTGGCCGCGCTGCCGGGGATCGGGCCGTGGACGGTCGAGTCGATCGCGATGCGCGCGCTGGGCGATCCGGACGCGTTCGTGGCCTCGGATCTCGGGATCCGCTACGCGGCCCGTGACCTAGGGTTGCCCGAGGCCCCCAAACACCTGATCGCGCACGCCCGCGCCTGGCGTCCGTGGCGCGCGTATGCCGTGCAGTACCTGTGGGCCACCGGAGACCACGCCATCAACAAGATCCCCATGGAGTGAGATGACCGAGCTTGATACTTTCCCCGCCCCATCGCCCCTGTCGCTGACGACCGACCGCCTGCTGCTGCGCCAGTGGATCGACGCGGACCGTGAACCGTTCGCCACGATGAACGCGGATCCGGCTGTGATGGAACACTTCCCGGCCGCGATGACGCACGAGCAGAGCGATGCGTTGGTGGACCGGATCATCGAGGGCTGGGGTACCCACGGCTTCGGGCTGTGGGCGCTGGAGGTGCGGGAGACCGGGCGGTTCATCGGGTTCACCGGGCTGTCGGTGCCGCGCTTCGAAGCGCACTTCATCCCGGCGGTCGAGGTCGGCTGGCGTTTGTCGAAGGATGCCTGGGGCAACGGTTATGCGACCGAGGCGGCGCGTGCCTCGCTGGCGTACGGGTTCGGGCCGGCCGGGCTGGCCGAGATCGTCTCGTTCACCGCGACCACGAACGTGCCGTCCCAGCGGGTGATGCAGCGGATCGGGATGAGCCACGATCCGGCCGAAGACTTCGACCACCCGCGGCTGGAGAAGGGCCATCGGCTGGAGCGGCACGTGCTCTACCGGATCAGCCGAGCGCAGTGGGAGGCGTCGCAGTGACGTATGCGGTGATGGACAGCCCCGTCGGCCCGCTCACGCTGGTCGCGTCCGACGAGGGCGAGCTGACGGGCGTCTACATGGCGGAACACCGGCACCGGCCGCCGATCGAGACCTTCGGCCTGCGCGACGACTCGGTGCTGCCCGACGTGGTGCAGCAGTTGAAGGAGTACTTCGCCGGCGAGCGGACCACCTTCGACGTACCGCTGAAGTTGGTCGGCACCCCGTTCCAGCAGGAGGTGTGGACTGCGTTGAAGGACATCCCGTACGGCGAGACCACGACGTACGGCGAACTCGCGCGGACCCTCGGCCGGTCGGCGGCCGCGTCCCGGGCGGTCGGGCTGGCGAACGGGAAGAATCCGATCAGCATCATCGTCCCGTGCCATCGGGTGGTCGGCTCGACCGGCGGCCTGACCGGATACGGCGGCGGGCTGGAGCGCAAGCAGGCCCTGCTCGACCACGAGCGGGCGGACGGGTTGTTCTGAAGAAAGTGCTCACTCGATGAGCACTTATCGGGCGCATGCTGGTTCTTGTCAGGGCGACGAGACGAGAGGGCAGGCGGCCGAGATGAGCACGAAGATCACCGACGAGCAGGCGGTTCAGCTGGCGAGCGAGACCGAGTGGCGGGACTGGCTCGCGGCGAACGGGCGGACCGAGCGGGCGATCTGGCTGGTCGTCCACCGGCGGGGTGCGGACGTCCCTGGTGTCGACTACGTGGCGGCGGTCGAGCACGCGCTCTGCTTCGGATGGGTGGACAGCAAGACGGTCAAGCGCGACGCCGAGACGACGTACCAGTGCTTCACGCCGCGGAACCCGCGCAGCACGTGGAGCCAGGTGAATCGAGATCGGGCCACACGGTTGATCGAGGCCGGGTTGATGGCCGATGCGGGCCGCGAGGTGATCGAGCATGCCAAGAAGATCGGGACCTGGGACTGCCTGGCCGAGGCGCAGAACCTGGTCGTGCCGGCCGACCTGCGGGCCGAGTTCGACCGGAACGAGGAGGCGGCGCGGCACTTCGAGGCGTTCCCGCGCTCGTCCAAGCGGCTGATCCTGGAGTGGATCGCCCTCGCCAAGCGCCCCGAGACCCGCGCCCGCCGCATCCAGCAGACAGTCGCCGAAGCCGCCGAGAACCGCCGCGCAAACCACCCGAAGTGAGAATGTGATTCGGGTTGCAATTGGGTGCAGTGCAACCAGTTGCATAGGTACGCTGCCGGTGGAGGTGCTGACCATGGCGCTGGAGCACGCGTTGCTCGTCTCGCTGACCGAGCGGGAGGGGTCGGGGTACGAGCTGGCCCGCCGGTTCGACCGGTCGATCGGCTACTTCTGGGCGGCGACTCATCAGCAGATCTACCGGGTGTTGCGCCGGATGGAGGAGTCCGGCTGGGTCACCCACACCGAGGTCGCACAGGACGGCCGCCCGGACAAGAAGGTCTACCGGGTGTCCAAGGCCGGCCGGGTCGAGCTGACCCGCTGGCTGGCCGAACCGATCGAGCCCACCACCCTGCGCGACGAGCTCGGCGTGAAACTCCGTGGTGCCTCCCTCGGCGATACAGCCGCCGTACTCCGTGAGGTCGAGCGGCACCGCGCCGAACACGCCACCCGGCTGGAGGTCTATCGCAGGATCGCCCGGCGCGACTTCCCCAAACCGGCCAAGCTGAACGGCCGCGAGCTGCACCAGTACCTCGTCCTGCGCGGCGGCATCCGGGCGGAGAAGTCCTTCGTGGACTGGTGTGACGAGGTCGTCCAGGCACTGCGATCGGAAGGCGTCCGATGAGCTATCCCCACCTGCTGGCACCACTCGAGGTCGGCCACCTGACGTTGCCGAACCGGGTGATCATGGGCTCGATGCACACCGGCCTGGAAGATCGGGCCAAGGACCTACCGAAGCTCGCGGCGTACTTCGCCGAGCGGGCGCGCGGCGGCGTCGGCCTGATCGTGACCGGCGGCTACGCGCCCAACCGGACCGGCTGGCTGACGCCGTTCGGCTCCAGGCTCACCAGTCGCCGGCAGGCGCTCAAGCACCGGATCGTCACCGACGCGGTGCACGCGGAGGGCGGTCGGATCGCCCTGCAGATCCTGCACGCCGGGCGATACGCGTACCACCCGTTCAGCGTCTCCGCGTCCGCGCTGAAGGCGCCGATCAACCCGTTCCGCCCGCGCGCGTTGTCCGGTCGCGGCGTCCGGCGGCAGATCGCGGCGTACGCCGAGTGCGCCGCGCTGGCTCGCGAGGGCGGGTACGACGGGGTCGAGATCATGGGGTCGGAGGGGTACTTCATCAACCAGTTCCTCGCCGAGCGGACCAACCGGCGGACCGACCGGTGGGGTGGATCGGCCGAGAATCGGCGCCGGCTGGCGGTCGAGATCGTCCGCCGGACCCGCGAGCAGGTCGGACCGGACTTCCTGATCATCTACCGGTTGTCGATGGCCGACCTGGTCGAGGGCGGCCAGGACTGGGACGAGGTTGTTGCGCTGGGCAAGGAGATCGAGGCGGCCGGGGCGTCGATCATCAACACCGGGATCGGCTGGCACGAGGCCCGGGTGCCGACCATCGTGACGTCGGTACCGCGCGCCGCGTTCACCTCGATCACGGCCGCTTTCCGCGGCGAAGTGAGCATCCCGGTGGTGACCTCGAACCGGATTAACCTGCCGCAGGTGGCCGAGGACGTGCTGGCCCGTGGCGACGCCGACCTGGTCAGTATGGCGCGGCCGTTTCTGGCCGATCCGGATTGGGTGCTCAAGGCAACCACTGATCGGGCGGACGAGATCAACGTCTGCATCGCATGCAACCAGGCCTGCCTGGATCACGTGTTCGCCAAACGCAAGGCGAGCTGCATGGTGAATCCACGGGCCGCCCGGGAGACCGAACTCGTGCTGCTGCCGACCCGGCGTACCAAGCGGATCGGTGTCGTCGGAGCCGGGCCGGCCGGGTTGGCCGCGGCGGTGACGGCGGCCGAGCGGGGACACTCGGTCGAACTATTCGAGGCCGAGGGCGAGATCGGCGGGCAGTTCGGGATCGCCCGGCGGATCCCCGGCAAGGAGGAGTTCGCCGAGACGATCCGGTACTACCGTCGCCGGCTCGACCTGACCGGCGTCAAGCTCCACCTCGGCCACCGCGCGACCGCCGCCGACCTGACCGGCTTCGACGAGCTCATCCTCGCCACCGGCGTCGTCCCGCGCATCCCGGCCATCCCCGGCATCGATCATCCCAAAGTGCTCTCCTACGTCGATGTCGTCCGCGACCGCAAGCCCGTCGGCAGCACCGTCGCCGTCATCGGGGCAGGTGGGATCGGCGTGGACGTGAGCGAGTTCCTGACCACCGGGTCGTCAATGGCGCTCGACCTCGACGCCTGGAAGGCCGAATGGGGTGTCACCGACCCGACCGTCGTGCCCGGCGGACTGACCAAGCCGCGCCCCGAGCCGTCGCCGAGGCAGGTCTATCTCCTCCAGCGCAAGCCGGGGAAGATCGGCGCCGGACTGGGTAAGACCACCGGCTGGGTCCACCGCGCAGCCCTTAAGAACAAGCAGGTCGAGCAACTCACCGGAGTCAACTACGAGCGCATCGACGACACCGGCCTGCACCTGACCTTTGGCCCCAAGCGCGAGAGCCCACGCGTGCTGGCCGTCGACACGATCGTCGTCTGCGCCGGCCAGGAGGCGGTCCGCGACCTCGCCGACGCCCTCCGGGCCACCAACCGCCCGGTCCACCTGATCGGCGGCGCCGACGTCGCCGCCGAACTCGACGCCAAACGAGCCATCGACCAGGCCACCCGCCTCGCCCTCACGCTCTGATCCCGCCGGGGCTGGACGAGTGGGCCGTTCGCGTTCATCCTCAGGGGAGGCCGACTTCAGTCGTCGCGAGGGGGGAACCGCAATGGACCTGGGCTTCGAGCGGATTCTGCAGGTGAAGATTCCGGTGACGGATCTGCAGCGCAGCGTCAACTGGTACCGGCGGGTGTTCGGACTGCGGCTGGCCTGGGAGTTCGGCGAGGACGGCCGCGTCACCGGCGCGGTGCTGACCGACGAGGCCGAGCGATTTCTCATCGGCCTGCGTCTGCTCGACACGGTGCCTGGCAAGCCGTCGCTGGCCGGCTTCGACGTCGTCAGCCTCGGTGTTCCTTCCGTCGACGTGCTGGAGGCGCTGGCCGAACGCTTCGACGATCTCGGTGTGGAGCACGGCCCGCTGTTCGACCGTGGGCCGGGCGGCGGGGTGCAACTCGACGTACCGGATCCCGACGGCACCGTGATCCGGATCCTGTCGCCGTTCGGCGAGCACGCACCGTTCAACGGTGTCGAGTTCCTGGCCGACGGATCGCCCACGTTCTACTCGACCCCGCGGCTGCAGCTGGACTGATCAGGGGGCAAAGCTAACAGGTCAGGTTAGGTAAGGCTATCCTCTCGCTCATGCGGGAGAAGCCGGTGGGATTAGCGGGGGTCGACCTGCGGCTGGGGTATCACGGCCGCCGGGTGGTCGACGGCGCCTCGATCGGGATCGAACCGGCCAGCGTCACGGCGCTGGTCGGCCCGAACGGGAGCGGCAAGTCGACCCTCCTCAGGGCTCTCGCCCGGCTCCATCGCCCTGAGGACGGCCAGGTTGAGTTCCCCGACGGCTCCGACGCACTGGCCCTGTCGGCCAAGGAGTTCGCCCGCAAGGTCACCCTGCTTTCGCAGTCCCGCCCGACACCGAGTGGGGTCAGCGTTCGCGATGTCGTCGGCTACGGCCGGCACCCGTACCGCGGCCGCTGGCGCAACGACGACCCGGACGGCAACACCGCCATCACCAACGCGATGGACGTTACCGGCGTCACGGCGATGGCCGACCGCGCCGTCGACGAACTGTCCGGCGGCGAGCTCCAACGCGTCTGGCTTGCGACCTGTCTCGCCCAGGACACCGGCGTACTCCTGCTGGACGAGCCGACCACCTTCCTCGACCTGCGGTACCAGATCGAGATCCTCGACCTGATGCGCGACCTCGCCGATGACCATGGGGTCGCCGTCGGCGTGGTGCTGCACGACCTGAACCAGGCCGCCGCCGTCGCCGACCGGGTCGCCCTGCTCGACCGCGGCCGCGTCCGCGCGACCGGTACGCCGGCCGAGGTGCTGGAGGCCGCAGCGCTGTCCGAGACCTACGGCATCCGGATCGACGTCAGCACCGACTCGGCGACCGGCCTGATCGCCACCCAACCAGTCGGGCGGCACCTCCAGCGCCCAGCCCTCCAGAGCTCCTGAATCCCGATAGAGGTCACTTGATGAAGAGAGTCACCGTCCTGGCTGCCGCCTTGCTGCTGGCCGTCACCGCCTGCGGCAGCAGCGAGAACCTCGAACCGCAGGCGAACAGTTCGACCGCGGCCCAGCCGGTCTCGGTCACCGACGCGCGGAACAAGAAGGTCGAGCTGAAGGCGCCCGCGACCAAGATCGTCGGTCTCGAGTGGGGTGTGGTCGAGAACCTGGTCACCCTCGGCGTGATGCCGGTCGGTGTCGCCGACACGAAGGGCTACACCACCTGGGTGACCGCGGCCAAGCTCGACGCGTCGGTCAAGGACGTCGGCACCCGGGGTGAGGCGAGCGTCGACGCGATCGTTGCCCTCAACCCCGACCTCGTCATCACCACCACCGACGAGTCCGAGAGCACGATCGCCCAGATCGAGAAGGCGATGCCGGTCCTGGTGGTCCGGGGCGCCGACGCGGCGAACGCCATCCCGCAGATGAAGAAGAACCTCGAGCTGGTCGGGGCCGCCGTCGGCAAGGCGGACCAGGCCACCCAGCTGAACGCGGACTTCGACAAGGCGGTTGCCGAGGGCAAGCAGAAGATCGCCGACGCGGGCAAGGCCGGTGAGGGCTTCACGATGGCCGACGGCTGGAAGCAGGGCAGCACGATCTCGATCCGGATGTACACCACCGGTTCGCTGCTCGGCGCCGTCGCCACCGAGCTCGGTCTGAAGAACGGCTGGACCGGCCAGGGCGACAAGGACTACGGCCTGGCCCAGACCGACGTCGAGGGCCTGACCAAGCTGCCGGACGGCAACTTCCTCTACATCGCGTCGAAGGCTGACGGCGGCGACGTGTTCGGCGAGGACCTGTCCAAGAACGCGATCTGGAAGAACCTGCCGTTCGTGAAGAGCAGCAACGTGCACCGGCTGCCGGACGGCATCTGGATGTTCGGCGGCCCGAAGTCGACCGAGCAGTTCATCGACGCCGCCGTGCAGGCAGTCACCTCTTGACCCAGCTCACCGCCACGCGGCCCGACGTCAGTGAGGCACTGCCTCCGGTACGCCGGGTCCGCGTGGCCGCGGTGTTCGTGGCCGCCCTGGTCGCCGTGGTCGTGCTGGCGGTGATCCACCTGACCCAGGGGACGTCCTCGGTGAACGCGGCCGACCTGTTCCGGCTGGCGATCGGGCAGGGGACGGACGAGTCGGCCAACGTTCTGGTCGCATCCCGGTTGCCACGGTTGCTGGCCGGCGTACTGGTCGGGCTGGCGCTCGGGGTGGCCGGGGCTGGGTTGCAGTCGCTGGCGCGGAATCCGCTGGCGTCGCCGGACACGTTGGGGGTGAACGCGGGGGCGTATCTGGCGGTCGTGGTGTTCGCGGCGTTCGGGATTCAGTTGCCGGTGTTGTCGTCCGGGGCAGTCGCCTTCGTTGGAGGACTCGCGGCCGCGGTACTGGTGCTGGCGTTGTCGGCGGGTGGGTCGTCCGGGCCGACGCGGTTGATCCTGGCCGGGTCGGCGGTGGCGATGGCGCTGGCCGGGGTGACCACGTTGTTGATGCTGCTCTACCAGGAGGAGACGGTCGGGACGTTCGCCTGGGGGAGCGGGACGTTGGTGCAGACCGACCTGGACGCCGTCTCCCAGATGGCGCCGATCGTTGCTGTGGGCATCGTTGTGGTGATGGTGCTGGCGGCCCGGCTGGACATCCTGGCGTTGGGGGACGACACGGCCGCGGTGCTCGGGGTCCGGGTACGGCGTACCCGGGTGCTGATCACGTTGGCGACCGTGATGTTGTCGGCGGCCGCCGTGACGGTGGCCGGGCCGGTGGGATTCGTGGGGCTGGTTGCGCCGGTGCTGGTGCGGCTGGTCGCGCCGTTGGTTCCCGGGCTGATGCGGCATCGGGTGTTGCTGCCGTTGTCGGGGGTGTCCGGCGTACTGGTGGTGCTGGCGTCGGACGTCGTACTGCGTGCGCTGCTGGGCGGGCAGGCCGGGGTGGAGATTCCGACCGGGATCATGACCATGCTGGTCGGCGCGGTTGTGCTGGTCTGGTTGGCGCGGCGGTACCGGGACTCCGGGCCGACGCGTGGGCCCGCCGGGGCGTCGTCGGGGCTGCGGAGCCTGCGGACGTTCTGGATCGTGGTCGGGGTGCTGTCGGTGCTGCTCGTCGGTGCATTGGTGCTGGCGATGCTTGCGGGGGATGCGTTCCTGCGGACCGGCGACATCGCGAACTGGATCAACGGGCGCTCCGGGCGGGCGATCACGTATGTGCTCGACCAGCGGTTCCCGCGAGTGCTGGCGGCGGTGTTGTGTGGGGCCGCGCTGGCGATCGCGGGGGCGACCGTGCAGGCGGTATGCCGGAATCCGCTGGCGGAGCCGGGCATCCTCGGGATCACCGGTGGTGCCGGGGTCGGTGCCGTGGTGACGTTGATGGTGGTGCCGTCGGCAGGTATCTGGCTGTTGTCGGGGGTCGCGTCGGCGGCGGCGCTGGGGACGTTCGCCCTGGTCTACCTGGTTTCCTGGCGGGGTGGGCTGAGCTCGGATCGGCTGGTGCTGATCGGGGTCGGGGTCTCGTCGGCGACGACGGCGGTGATCACCTTCGTGATCGTGTACACCGATCCGTGGAACATCAGCATGGCGATGACGTGGTTGTCCGGCAGCACGTACGGCCGGACGCTCCCGCAGGTGATCCCGGTCGCGCTCGCGTTGCTGGTGCTGACGCCGATGATCGTGCTCGCCCGGCGCGAACTGGATCTGCTGTCACTCGACGACGACGTGCCGCGGATCCTCGGCGTACGGCTCGAACGCGCCCGCATGCTCGCCCTCGTCGGCGCCGCCCTGATGACCGCGGCCGCGGTCTCCGCGATCGGTGTGGTCGGGTTCGTCGGCCTGGTCGCTCCGCACGCGGCCCGCGCCCTGGTCGGCGGCCGCCACAGCCGCCTGCTCCCCGTGGCGGCGCTGCTGGGTGCCGTGCTGGTCTCAGTTGCCGACTCTCTCGGCCGCACGCTCCTGGCCCCCGCCCAGATCCCGGCCGGCCTGCTCACCGCGCTGATCGGAGCCCCGTACTTCGTGTACTTGCTCTGGCGCACCCGCACGCCGGCCGGCAACTGACCCCGCGGATCAGCTGACCGGCTTGTCGCGCTTGGCCGCCTTCTGCGCCTTCTTCCACTCGCGCACCTTGGCGAGCGACTCCGGGCCGTCGATGTCCGCGACCGAGCGCGGGATGTCATCGCCGAACTTCCCGGCCGCATCCTGCCAGCCCTCCGGCCGCACCCCCTGCGTCTTCGCCAGAATCGCCACGAAGATCCGCGACTTCTCCTCGCCGTACCCCGGCAGCGCGTGCAGTCGGCGGTACAACTCGGCCCCGGTGTCGACGCCCTTCCAGATGTTCGTCGCCTTGCCGCCGTACTCGTCCGCGAGCACGACGCACACCTGGTGGATCCGCTTGCCCATCGCCCCCGGGAACCGGTGGATCGACGGCTTCTCCGCGCACACCGCGACGAAGTCGTCCACGTCCATCGCCGCGATCTTGCGTGCGTCCAGGTGCCCGAGCCGTTCCTTCAACTTGGCCGGCCCGCCGAACGCCCACTCCATCGGCACCTGCTGATCCAGCAACATGCCGATCAGGAGAGCCGTTCCGTCCTTGTTGAGCAGCCCGTCGGCCGCCTTGTCCCCGGTGATGTAGAGCGTCCCAGCCATGCGGTCAATCTACCCCGAACCCCGCGCCCACCGCCCCACGACCGCGTAAAGGGCGATGAAGATCTGTGCCTTCTGCTCGCCGAAGCCGGGGAGCTCCTGGGCCCGCTTGAACAGCTCCATGCCCGTGGTGGTCGGCTCGGTCCACAGCCGCGTCACGCCGTCCTCGTAGATGAGCTGCTTCGTGCGGACTGGGAGGCACGTTCATGCAAGAACCGTGCCGCGCACCATCGCGGTTCGCCCCTGCGTACGAGATGTGCCATTTGTGGGGCGGTGATCGAGAGTCACGCCTGCTAGATCAGCGTCACTGTTGCACCTACGGTCTGAAGTCATGCGAATACTTCTGCTGGGTGGTACTGCGTTCGTCGGCCGAGCCATCGCGGCGGATGCGCTCGAAAGCGGTCACGACGTCACGCTCTTCGGTCGCGGCAAGACCGGGACCGACCTGTTCCCGGAGGCGACGCGGCTGATCGGCGATCGGGACACCGGGGACTACGCGTCGCTGCGGACGGGTGAGTGGGACGCGGTGGTCGACATCAGCGGGTACCAGAGCCGCGAGGTGGACCAGGCGATGGACGTGCTCGGTGATCGGGTCGGCCGGTACGTGTTCATCTCCAGCCACGCGGTCTACCCGCGGACCGGGGTCGCACCGGGATCCGACGAGAGCCTGGGCCGGCGTGACCCGTTGCGCTCGGCCGACGTACTTGACAACGACACGTACGGCCCTTGCAAGGTCGCCTGCGAGGATGACGTCCTGGCCCGGTACGGCGAACGCGCGACTCTGGTCCGACCGGGCAAGGTCACCGGGCCGCATGACTCGTCGGACACCGTTCTGTATTGGGTACGCCGGGGCGCGCGCGGCGGACGAGTGGTGGTGCCGACGCGTCTGGAGCAGCCGATTCAGCTTACGGACGTACGGGATCTCGGCCGGTTGGTGATGCGGCTGATCGTCGATGATCGGGGCGGAGCGTTCAACGCGGTCGGGCCGGAGTCGACGATCGGCGAGCTGATGACCTTGGCCGCGGAGATCGCCGGGGTGCCGGCCCAATGGGTGCAGGTGCCGGCGGACGTCGTACCGGCCGACCTTCCGTTAGTGCTGCCGGAAGCCGAATGGTCGTCGCGGCAGCGGAATCCAGCCAAGGCCCGCGCAGCCGGGATGCCGGTGACACCGCTGCGGCAGACCATCGCCGACATCCTCGCCTGGGACCGCGACCGAGGCGAACCACCCCTGGTCAGTTAGTCGGGGAGCGCGAGCGTTCGGCCGGCGGCTCTTGCGGCTTCTACGGTGCGGGCGAGGGTGTCTCGGAGGACGGCTGCTTCGTCGGCGAAGCCTTGGACTACGGAGGTGTCGCCGGCGGGTTCGGTGCGGGCGAGGAGTTCGATGTAGCGGTCGCCGTCTTCCAGGGCGGCCTCGGCGCGCAGGGCCGCGTCGGCGGAGCGCACCCGGTCGGCGTACTTCTCCAGCAGCTCGACCTTGCGTTGGATCGCCTCGACCGACAGCCGGAGGGCCCGCCGCTGGGGGCCGAGCACCGCCTCGAGCTCGGCCGTCGCCATCCCGCGGGCGACGTCGCGCTGGCGGGCCCGCAGTACGGTCTGCTCGTGCAGGACCTGGGCGAGATCCCACAGCTGTTCGGGCAGGACCAGGTCGTTCTTCACCTCGTCCAGCAGCCCGCGCCGGGTGACCGTTGCCTCGAGCACCGTTTTCACCGCGGTCTGGGCGCGGACCAGCAGCGCGCCCGCCTTCTCGTCGAAGTCGTCGGCGAGCAGGTACTTGCCGTGCTGCCGCCGGACCGCCTTGTGCCCGCCGTCCTCGATCACCGACCGGACCGCGATCCCGCCGGTCGCCACGATCGCGATCCCGGCGAGCGCGACCGATGCCCAGGCGGCCACCGCCGTCGGCAACGTCGCGGCCATCAAGATCAGCGCGAGGATCCACCCGCCGACGCAGACCGCGAGCCAGACCAGCAGCGAACCGAAGGTCGAACCGGGCGCCTCGCTCCACGAGGTCTGCCGCTTCGGCCGCGGGGCGCTCTTGGCCACGAACAGCTCAGGTCTGCGCTCGTACAACCGGCGCACCTGCACCGGGACGTCTGGCGCGAACACCGGATCCGGCCCCATCACACCTCCTGCCCTCGACCACTCAGCGTAGCCGCAATCGGCGCTCCAGACCGTCGAGCACGAGCTGCAATCCGAACTCGAACAGCACGTCCAGGTCGTAGTCGAAGTCGAACCCGTCCGGCATCCCGAGCGCGCGGAATCCGGCCAGGTCGCCGGCCCTGATCATCGCGGCCAGCTGGTCCACCTGGTCGTCGGCCCACTCGTCGGCCGTCATCCCGGTGTCCTGCTCGGCGTGCGTCTCCGGTTCCAGGTTCAGCGCGACGCCACGGACGTAGCCGAAGACGGTGATCGCGGCGTACAGAGCCTCGCTCGGATCGAGCCGGCCGGCGACCGCGCGCAGTACGGCGTCGGTGTACGGAAGCAGGTTGGGCAGCACCTGCGGCCGGCCGAGAGTGATTGCGCTAGGCAACCACTGGTGCCGCTGGTACGCCTTCCACTGCTGCCGGGCCACCGTCTCGATGACCTCGCGCCAGCCGGCCGGGAGCTCGGCCGGCACCGGGAAGTCGCCGACCGCGGTGTCGATCATCCGTAGCAGCAGGGCGTCCTTGCCGCCGACGTACCGGTAGAGCGCCATCGTCGAGACGCCCAGGTCGCTCGCGATCCGGCGCATCGAGACCGCGGCCAGCCCTTCGGCATCGGCGATCGCGATCGCGGCGCGGACGAGCTCCTCCCGGTTGAGCGACGGTACGGCGTCCTTCGGCGGGCGGGACCGGGCAGGCGGGCCGACGACGGTGCCGACGCCGGGCAGTGAGTGAGCCAGCCCCTCCTGCTGGAGGGTGGTGAGCGCCTTGGTCGCGGTGGCCATGGCCACGCCGTACTCGCGCATCAGCGTGCGGGTCGACGGCAGCCGTTCGCCGGGCCGGATCCGGCCGCTGGCGATCCGCTGCCGGAGCTCGGCGGCGATCTGCTGGTACGGCGCTGTCATGGTCCTCCTCGTCGTCGGTGCACTAGGGCACCCGGGTTCTCGCTGGACCGCATCAGAGGATCCGGGGCACGGTGTGCGTGTACATCGTACGCGCACTAGTTGAAGGAGTTCGAGATGACGAAGGTACTCATTTCCGGAGCCGGGATCGCGGGACCGGCCGTGGCGTACTGGCTGCGGCGATACGGGTTAGAGCCGACCGTGGTCGAGGTCGCGCCGGGGCCCCGGCCGGGCGGGCAGACGATCGACATCCGCGGTGTGGCGCGGGACGTGGTCGACCGGATGGGCCTGATGCCGGCGATCCGGGATGTTCAGATGCATGAGAAGGGGCTCGAGTACGTCCGGGCCAACAGGCGACGGGCCGTGGCGATGCCGGCCGAGTTGCTGGACGGGGCCGGCCCGGTGGCCGAGATCGAGATCCTGCGCGGCGATCTGTCGTCGATCCTGCTCGACGCGACGACCGATGTGGAGTACCTGTACGGCGACTCGATCACCGGGCTGATGCAGGACGATCACGGGGTGCGGGTGACGTTCCGGGAGGCGGATGAACGGCGGTTCGACCTGGTGATCGGGGCGGACGGCGTGCACTCGCGGACCCGGTCGATCGCGTTCGGCCCGGAGTCGCAGTACGTGCATCACCTCGGCGGCTACGCGTCGTACTTCACGATCGAGGCGCCCGAGCCGCTCGACGGGTGGATGAAGATCTACACGGCGCCGGGCGGGCGTTGGCTCGGACTGCGGCCTCGGAACGAGGACCACGCGCAGGCGTTCGCGGCGTACCAGCGGGTGATGCAGGGGTACGTCGAGCAGCGGATGGAGTTGCCGCCGGGCGGGATCGAGATGGCGATGCCGAACAGCGCCGCCGCGATCTGGGCCCGGAACACGTCGACCCGGTTGATGACGTCCCGGCCGTTCCGCGGCGTACTGGCCAAACTCGCCGCGGCCCAGCCAGACGCCATCGACCTGCCTGACTACCTGACGCCAAGCCGGGGATGACGTCAGTCGAGTGGGGAGACCCAGTCGGGGTTGCGGCCGAGGAGGCCGAGGAGGGTTTCGAAGTCGGACGCGTCACCGCGGACCTTGACGCTGCGCTCGAAGGCGGCGCCGGGTCCGCGGCTGGCGTCGGTGTCGGGGATGCGCCGGGCCAGGCCGAGCGTCAGTTCCACCAGATCGAGCGGCGGGTCGTACGGGACGTCGATCGCGCGGGCCAGGTCCCACGCGTGCACGACGCAGCCGAGCTGATGGAAGGTGAGCGCGATCCGGCGCGGGTACAAGCCGAACTCGCGGACCTCCATCGTCCGGTCCAGCGCCCCGCCATCGGCGAACGCGTCCGCGAGCTTCACGTTCGACCTCCGATACGCGCCGTGCGGGTTGTCGCCGAGCCGACCGCCGGTCCACGTCTGCGTCGGCGCCGACCCGTTCGTCGCGGCCGCGGCGAACCCCTCGTTCTCGCTCACGATGTGGCGGAGCAGGCCGCGGACGGTCCAGTCGGGGCAGGGCGTCGGGAACCACAACTGCTCGGGCCGCACCTGCGCGATCACTTCACCGAGCACCGCACCGGCCCGCCGATCAAGGTCCCGGATATCCATCCGCGCTCCTCCCGTCGTCCCCACCCCTCGCCGAGCATAGGCCCGCCACACCCTCTCCGCCCCTTCTCAGCCCGCATTCCACGGGTAATCCCGCACCCCTGCACGCCCAGCGCTCTCCCACCCCGCACCTCACCGTTTCCCCCCAAGGTGTTTGCCGCTGACAGGTTCGGTTACCGATGGCGGGTTGTACCAGGTCAGTGGTGCAACGACCCGGCAGCGGGCGTCTGGCGTCCGCAGTACTGACAACCGGAGGCTGGCGGGTGAGGATCAGTTGCTTCGCGGTGGCCGAGGGCCGCTCGACCGCTCCCGCGACGGGTTTACGCTTCCGGCATGAGGCGGACAGTGATCGTTGCCGGTGGCACCGGTGGGCTTGGCTCGGCGGTGACCGCAGAGTTCCTCGCGGCGGGCTGGCGGGTCGTGGTACCCGGTCGCAATGAGACGTCGCTGGCCGCCCTCGGGACGAACGAGGCGCTGTACCCGCTGGTCGCGGACGTGTCCGACCCGGCCGGCGCCGCGGACGTGGTCGCGCTGGCGACGTCGGACGAGGAGGCGCCGCTCCATGCCCTGGTCAACCTGGTCGGCGGGTTCGCCTCGGGCGGGCGCGTGCACGAGACACCGATCGAGGAGTTCGAGAGCCAGTTCAGCCTGAACCTGCGACCGGCGTACCTGATGACGCAGGCCGCTGTGCCGCACCTGATCGCGGGCGGCGGTGGAGCGATCGTCTGTACGTCGAGCCGCTCGGCGTTGCGGCCGTTCCCGGGTGCGGCCGGTTACATCACCTCGAAGGCGGGGGTGCTCGCGTTCGTGGACGCGCTCGCGGTCGAGTACAGCGGGGACGGCATCCGGGTGAACGCCATCCTTCCCGGCACCATCGACACCCCCGCCAACCGCGCCGCCCGCCCAGGCGCCGACACCTCCACCTGGACCCAGCCCACCCGGATCGCCGACATCATCCGCATCCTCGCCGAAACCGAAGGCCTGACCGGCGCCCACATCCCCGTCTGACCGTCAGGACTTGCTGCGTTTCTCGATCAGTAGGGCGATTCCGTCCAGGATGCGTTCGAGGCCGAACTGGAGTGCGTGGTTGGAGTCGAGCGCGGCCTGGTACTCCTCACCGGCCGACGTCCCGACCCTGCCCGCGACGGGGAAGCGGTCCATCAGACCCGCCATGTAGCGCTCGAGCAGGGGACTGGTCTCCAACCACCACTCCTGGTCCGAGAGCCCGGACTCGCGCTGGGTCTTCAGGTGTTCCGCCGCACCGCGCGCGGTCCCTTGGACATGGGTGGTGAGCAACGCCAGCGCCGAATCCATTTCCACATCGGTCAGCCCCAGCCCGTCCAGCGGGCGCAGCTCGGCCTCGTACTTGAGGGTGATGTTCGGCCCGAGCGCGGTGCGGATGGCCGGCACGTCGTGGATCCACGGGTGCTCCATCAGCACCTCCCAGTTCCGCCGCGCGATGAACTCCAGCGCGCCCCGCCAGCCGCCTGGTTGCCTGGTCGGCTCGTCCACATCCGCATACAGATCGCCGTACACCCGGTCGTACATCAGAACCGTCAGCTCGCCCCTGCCCGGGATGTGCGTGTAGAGCGACATCGTGCCGGCCTTGAGCTGCTCGGCCACCTGCCGCATCGAGACGGATTCCAGGCCGTTCGCATCGGCCAGGGTGATCGCGGTGTCGACGATCGCGCGGACGGTGAGGCCGGATCGGCCGGGTTTGCTGTGGCTGCCCCAGAGCAGGGCCAGGCTGCGCGCCTGATCGGGTGCAGCGGTCTTCTTTCCGCTCAAGGAACAAACTCCAACCGCTCGTCGTTGACCCGATCGTACCTGAGTCGTACAGTGTACGGTACATCCTACGACAACAGAGGGGTGGATGTGTCAGCAGAACGCGTGATCGTGGCGAACGACGTGCGGAAGAACTACCGGGGCGGCGCCGAGGGGGCGGGCCTGAACGGGTTCGACCTGGAGGTGGCGGCCGGGACGGTTGTGGGCCTGCTCGGCCCGAACGGTGCGGGGAAGACAACCGCGGTGCGGATCCTGTCCACACTGCTCGACCTGGACTCCGGTGAGGCGGCCGTCGCCGGGTACGACATACGCCGCCAAGCCCGTGAAGTCCGGCGCCGGATCGGACTCGTCGGTCAGTACGCGGCCGTCGACGAGATCCTCACGGGCCGGCAGAACCTGGTGCTGTTCGGCCGCCTCAACCACTTGTCCCACGCGGCCGCAGTACGGCGGGCGGACGAGTTGCTGCAGCGGTTCTCCCTCGGGGCGGCCGCGAACCAACCGGCGGCGAAGTACTCCGGCGGTATGCGGCGCCGCCTCGACCTTGCGGCGAGCCTGATCGTCGCGCCGGCGGTGCTGTTCGTGGACGAGCCGACGACTGGGCTGGATCCTGCCGGGCGAATCGAGGTGTGGTCCGCCGTACGCGACCTGGTCGGTGGCGGGACGACGGTGCTGCTCACCACGCAGTACCTGGAAGAGGCCGACCAGCTGGCCGACCGGATCTCGATGCTCAAGGCGGGCCGGGTGGTCGCCGAAGGGACCCCGGACGAGCTGAAGGCCGAGCTCGGCGCGGACTGGCTCGACCTGGTGCTCGCGGATCCGGCCGAGGTGCCGCGGGTGCTCGCGCTGGTCGAGCGGCTCGCGGACGGCGACGTACGGGTGGAGGACCTGCGGGTGAGCATCCCGGTGAAGGATCGGACTCGCGCGCTGGTGGAAGTGGCGACCTCACTGGCTGAGGCGAAGATCGAACCGGAGGACATCACCTTGCGACGACCGACCCTGGACGAGGTCTTCCTGCACCTGACCGGGACGGGAGTTTGAGCATGACGAGCAGTCTCGGCTGGGCCCTGGCAGACGGCTGGACCGTCGCCCGGCGTACGTTGATCCACTGGCGGATGCAGCCCGGCATCGTCATTTTCGGGTGGTTCTTCCCGGTGCTGATGATGCTGATGTTCGGCGCGCTGCTCGGCGGCGCGATGGAGATGCCGGATGGGCAGTCGTACTACGAGCTGTTGGTGCCCGGCATCTTCACGCTGGCCATGCTCTTCGGTCTCGAGGGCACGATGACGGCGGTCGCCACGGATGTCTCGAAGGGGGTCACGGACAGGTTCCGCTCGCTGCCGATGAGCTCGGCCGCGGTGGTGCTGGGCCGGTGTATCGCGGACATGCTCGACTCGGTCGTCACACTGATCGTGCTGATCGCGGCCGGTCTGGCGCTCGGGTGGCGGTGGCACGGCACGTTGCCGGAGGCGCTCGCGGCGTTCGGGTTGCTCCTGCTGCTTCGCTTCGCGTTGCTCTGGGTCGGCATCTTCATCGGGTTGTCGGTGAAGAACGTGCAGAGCATCACCGTGGTCCAGGTGCTGGTCTGGCCGGTCGGCTTCCTGTCCAGCGCGTTCGTGATGACGTCGACGATGCCGTCGTGGCTCGGCGCGATCGCGCAGTGGAACCCGATGTCGTCGACGGCTACGGCGGCGCGGTCGCTGTTCGACAATCCGGGCGCGGTCGCCGGATCGTGGATCGGTGGACATGCCGGCGCCGCGGCGGTGATCTGGCCGTTGCTGATCGTGGCGGTGTTCCTGCCGCTGTCTGCGCGGCGGTTCCGCAACCTGTCCCGCTGACCGTCCGCTACCCGCGGCCCGATTTGCATCACATTCGAACTTGTGTGCGATGCTAGGGCCGTGGGCAGCAATCGTCGGTACCCCAGGGAGCCGCCTCCCGACGCCAATCGCCGGCACTGCTGGGTGCTGGGGACGGCGTACGAGCGCGGACCGTGGCCGGGCCTGATCCTGGAGTGGCGGCGGACCAACGCGGACGACTGGATGGCCCGGGTCGTCTACGTGCCGAACGCCCGCGAGGCGAAGTCGGTCGAGGCGTGGTTCGCGGCCGGATTGTTGCGTCCGCTGGAACCGTCCCAAGTGCCGCGCGGCCAAGTAGACTTTCGCTGAAGTCAACCGATCCACCCCGCCCGACGTCTTCACAGGTGTGTGGCCTGGGTACTTGCTGTCCAGGCCTGGGGCACGGACAGGGGAGCTATGGGTCGTCGTTCACGCGCCACCCGCGCCGCGGGTGCCTCTGCCACGGATGAATCTGAAGCTTCAGCCGCTGCGAGACGGCGGGTGGCCGCGCGGGCGCGGACCGTGCCTCGGTCGCTCGGGCTGACGCTGCTGAGTGCGCTACTGCCCGGGATCGGGTTGGTCATCGGGGGCCGGCGGCGGCTCGGGGCGTTCGTGCTGACGCTCACCGCCGTCCTGGTCGGCCTGGGCGTGTACGTCGGACTCACGCGGCGCGACGACCTGATCGCGGCGGCGGTGGTGCCGAGGCGGCTGCTGATGATCAGTTTCGGATTGGCGGTGCTCGCGTTCGGCTGGATCGTGGTGATCGTCGCCTCGCACCGGCTGTTGCGACCGGCAACGGGTGGAGCGGCGGGACGGGCGGCCGGCGCGGTACTGGTCGGGGTGCTGTGTTTCGCGATCAGCGTGCCGGCCGCGGTCGGCGTACAGAACGTGCTGGCGCAGCGCGACCTGGTGCAGAACGTGTTCGTCTCCCAGGGCGAGAGCAAGAGCGCGACCCGGCCGTCGACGGTGAACGTGAAGGATCCGTGGGAGGACCGGCCGCGGCTCAACCTGCTGCTGCTCGGCGGCGACGACGGGCCCGGTCGGGAGGGCATCCGGACCGACACCGTGATCGTCGCGAGTATCGACACCAAGACGGGCGACACCAAGCTGATCTCGATGCCGCGGCAGTTGACCTTCATGCCGTTCCCAGAGGACTCGCCGCTGCACGAGTTCTACCCGGACGGTTTCGGCAAGGAGGGGCTGAGCCTGGAGGGCCGACTGGAGTGGATGCTGACGGCCATGTACCAGAACGTCCCGGACGCGCACCCCGGCATCCTCGGCCCGTCGGACAACGAGGGTGCCGACGTGGTGAAGCAGTCCGCCGGCGAGGCGACCGGGCTGAAGATCGACTATTACCTGCAGGTCAATCTGAAGGGCTTCGACGAGATCGTCGACGCACTCGGCGGGATCACCGTGAACGTCAACGAGCGAGTCGCGATGGGCGGGGTCAGCAGTGCCCACATCCCACCCGGCCAGTGGATCGAACCGGGCCCGAACCAGCACCTCGACGGTTTCCGCGCGCTGTGGTTCGCCCGCGGCCGGTACGGCGCCGACGACGACCAGCGCCAGATCCGGCAGCGCTGCGCGATCAAGGCGATCGTGGACGCGGCGGATCCGGGCACGCTGGTCACGAAGTACCAGGCGATCGCGAAGGCAGGCAAGGACCTGCTGCGGACCGACATCCCGCAGGAGTTGCTGCCCGCGTTGGTGCAGCTGGCCCTGAAGGTGAAGTCTGCGACGGTCTCGAACGTCTACCTCGACGTGGCGAAGCTGCGCCTCAAGTATCTCCACCCGGACTACGAGGGCCTCCGCGAGACGGTCGCCGCCGCCCTTGACCAGAAGCCGGCCAGTACGCCGTCCACTTCGACCACCCCGTCGACCAAGACGACGACGCCCGGCAAGGCGACCAACGCGTCCCCACCGCCCGTCCAGGACCTCGAGGACGCCTGCGCCTACAACCCCGACGGGGATCAGCCGAACTGACCAGGGCAGGTCTCCTTGGCCGCCGATCTGGCCAAGCCCCGGCAACTGGTTGCTGACGGCACCGATAGCGGTTCGTCGCACCGCTGGCGTGCTGCAGAGCCTGTTGGGAAATGGTTTGGCTAGCGGAGGTCAGGGGTGTGGTGGGGTCGTGTCTCTCCGGGGGGTGCCCCCGGGGGCTAGGTGGTGCAG
>NZ_SNWQ01000046.1 GCF_004361855.1 Kribbella caucasensis | reverse complement strand
TCGGCCGCCGCGAACTCGGCGACCTCGGGGCAGCCGTCACCACCCAGCACGACGGATCGTTCGCGGCCCTGCCAGCTGCGGCGGCCGGGGCGGGGTGGGCAGGTGTCGGGGTGGTGGCGGTCGGCGTATTCCAGGGCGTGTTCGAGGAGGCTGGCCTCGCGGCGGTTGGCCTCGGCGCGTTGCTCGGCGGCCGAGGCCAGCAGGTCGGCCGTCGACAACTCGATGAGATCCGTCTCGAACATACTGTCGATTATATGTCACACTCCGTGACCCACCAAATTTCCCCTTACCCACAAGGAGAAACGCGACAGTGCAGCCCACCCGGGCCAGCCACACCGCCAGGTGCGCGCCGACGACCGCACGACGTCGGCGGCCACCGAATCTCCTTGCCCAGGAGCACTCCGACCCCACCCGGACAAGCCACCCACCGACGGATCGAGGCTGATTGACTACATCTCCGATTGCACGGGCGCGTCGTACCGGACGAAGGTGAACATGCGTCGGCCTGCGACGAGCGCTTGTGGTTCGCCGGTGAAGCGGTGTGCGCCGACGCCGAAGCCCGCGTCTCGATCCGAGAGCCACTGCTGGTCGAACCCGCGCGTCTCGAACCGCTCGCAGATCATGGGCACCCGGTCGGGATCGCCCCGGTGACGGGTCCAGATGACGATCCCGCCGGTCTGACACAACTGGGGACACGAGTCGATGGTGCGCTCGATGTCCTCGTCCGTGATGTTGCCGAACACGCCGCACACCAGAACGAGATCCGCCGGCACCATGCCGCGGTACTGATCGGTGAGCGAAGCGTCAGCGGTCACCACCTCCACCTGATGCAGTCCGAGAGCGCGGATCTTGCCCTCGGCGAACCCGGCGTTCCGCGCGTCCAACTCGACCAACCGCGCCCGGACGTCATCGCGGCGAGGATGGTCGGCCAGCACCTCCAGCAGATCGCGCCCCTGCCCAGCGCACAGGCTGATCGCCCGCAGCGGACCGGCCGGGCTGCGGGCCAAGGCTTCCCGGATCTGCGTCTGGACAGCCTGCAACCGACGTGCCAGGTGCGAGTCGGGCTGGTCGTACTCGTCGTGCCAGGTCGACCAATCCATGCCGGGAGTCTATGGCGGCCCCGGCGTACGCAGCGGCAACACTCTTGACACAAACCTGAAAGCAAACGAACAATTTCCCCCAGGTCGGGCGCCGGTCCCAGCCAGATGCACGAGCCAGCCGCACGAGGGAGTCCAGATGAGTCCGACAACGCCGTCGCGCCCGCCGATGGGATGGAACAGCTGGGACTGTTACGGATCCACCGTGACCGAGCTGGAGGTGCTCGCGAACGCGCGGTTCATGGCCGACCGCCTGCTCCCGTACGGCTGGGACACCGTGGTGATCGACATCAACTGGTACGAGCCGGCCGCCCGGGCACACGGCTACAACGACGACCCGGAGGTCGTGCTCGACGACTACGGTCAACTCCTGCCCGCGCCCAACCGTTTCCCGTCCGCCGCCGACGGCAAGGGATTCGGACCGCTCGCCGCCGAGATCCACGAACTCGGCCTGCGGTTCGGCGTACACATGATGCGCGGCATCCCCCGCCGCGCCGTCGAACGCGACCTGCCCATCGCCGGTACGACGTGGACCGCGCGCGACGTCGCCGACACGGCCAACGTCTGCCCGTGGAATCCCAACAACTTCGGCCTGAATCACGACCACCCCGGCGCCCAGGCGTACTACGACGAGCAGATCCGGTTGCTGGCCGGCTGGGATGTCGACTTCATCAAGGCCGACGACTTCCTCTATCCCTACCAGGCAAGGGAAATCGAGGCCTACGCCCGCGCCATCGAGCGGTCCGGGCGCCCGATCGAGCTGAGCCTGTCGCCGGGCCGCGAACTGTCGATGGCGAACCTCCCCCACCTGCGCGAGAACTCGTCGATGTGGCGGATCTCCGACGACCTGTGGGACCGCTGGGACGACCTCGAGGCCCAGTTCACCCGCCTCGCCCGGTGGGCACCGCACTCAGGACCGGACGGCTGGCCGGATGCCGACATGCTCCCCCTCGGCCGGATCGGCATCCGCGCCGAACGCGGCGACGACCGGCTCTGCAGACTCACCCCGGCCGAGCAGCAGACCATGATGAGCCTCTGGGCCATCGCGCGCTCCCCGCTGATGATGGGCGGCGACCTGCCCACGTCCCCGGAGGAGACGATCGACCTCCTCACCAACCCCGGCGTACTCGAGCTCCTCGCGGCATCCAAAGACAACCGAGAGGTATACCGCGAGAACGACCTCATCATCTGGACAGCCACCGCAACCGCGCCGCACCGCCCGGGCGCCCGTTACGCGGCAGTCTTCTGGACCGGCGAGGAACCACGACAACTCACGATCCCAGCACGTTCGATCGGTGCACGCCCGTCCGACACCCTCACCGACCTGTGGTCGGACAAGCCCGCTCCGCTGTCCGGCACCGAAGTGACACTCGACCTCGACCGCCATGGCTCCCGGCTCCTCCGGCTGACCACCTGACGGAACGCAGGCTCAGCGCAGTCGCGAGGTGAACACCGCGAGGAACTCGCGCTCCGTGGCTGTCCAGTACGACGGCCCGCGCAGTACATCGCTTCAAGAAGACTCAGTATGTCACTGTCTGATCCCGCGGACGCCGATCGGCATCATGTGGCCGGAACCGGGCACAAGGTTGGAATGGCATCGGATCGGGAGCAATGGTTTCTCGCGCCTGCGGAGCGTGGCAACCCGGCCACCGACATCGATCTTGACGGCTCCTGGATCGAAGGGAACCAGGTCCGGCCGCTGATCCACGGCGCCACCTACTTCCGGCAGCTGTACTTGGAGTTGGGTGACCTGAAGTCCGGCGACCGGGTCTATTTCACTGACTGGCGCGGTGATCCTGATCAAGCCCTGTACGAGGACGGCCCGAGCATCGGACAGGTGCTGGCCGACCTGGCCAGGAACGGCGTCGAGGTGCGTGCGTTGCTCTGGCGCTCGCACTCCGACTATCTCAACTTCAACGCGGAGGAGAACCAGCGGTTCGGGACCGAGCTGAACGAGGTCGGCGCGGAGGCGCTGCTCGACCAGCGGGTCCGCCGGCTCGCGTCCCATCACCAGAAGCTGTTCGTGATCCGGCATCGCGGCGACCCCGCTCGCGATGTGGCGTTCGTGGGCGGGATCGACCTGTCGCACCAGCGCCGCGACGATGCGCGGCATCGGGGCGACCCACAGCAGGCGCCGATGGACCGACGGTACGGCGGCCGCGCTCCGTGGCACGATGTGGCGCTGGAAGTCCGCGGCCCGGCGGTCGGTGATCTGCTCCGGTGCTTCGTGGAACGCTGGGACGATCCACACCCGCTCGACCGACGCACGCCGTACCGGATGCTGGTGCAGCGGTTGGCCCGGATGCCGCGGCACCCGTCGAAGTTGCCGGAGGCCTTCCCGGATCCGCCCGCGGCCGGGCCGCACGTCGTACAGGTGCTGCGGACATATGCGCACAAGCATCCGGGGTACCCCTTCGCGCCGAAGGGCGAGTACAGCGTGGCGCGGGCGTACCTGAAGGCGTTCTCCCAGGCGCGGCGGCTGATCTACATCGAGGACCAGTACCTGTGGTCGCGGACGGTGGCCCGCAGGTTGCGGGAAGCCCTGGACCGCTCAGCCGACCTGCGGATCGTCATCGTCGTACCGCGGTACCCGGACGCCGACGACTCCCTGAGCGGTCCGCCCGCGCGGTACGGACAACTGGAGGCGATGAACCTGCTTCGGTCGGACCGGGTCGGCGTCTACAACGTCGAGAACGCCGAGGGTGTGCCGATCTATCTGCACGCGAAGGTGTGCATTGTCGACGATGTGTGGTTCACGGTCGGCTCGGCCAACTTCAACCGGCGCTCGTGGACGAACGACAGCGAGCTGACCTGCGCGGTTCTCGATCCCGAACTGGCCAGGTCGCTGCGGGCGGAGTTGTGGACCGAGCATCTGGGGACCTCGCCTGAGCTTGATCCGGTGGGCGGCTTCGAGCAGTTCGCCGCCGCGGCCAGGGCGCTGGACGGATGGTACGCGAACGGCTGCGTGGAACCGCGCCCACCCGGCCGGCTTCGTTGCCATCAGCCCCAACCGGTGTCCCGCCGGCAGGCGCTTTGGGCCCGGCCGCTCTACCTGCACCTCTACGACCCCGACGGCCGCCCCCGAGCACTACGCCGCAGGGACGCCTTCTAGCGGACGGAGTGACATCCGCTCCTTGAGGGCCTTTCGGCCACGGTGCAGCCGGGACATCACGGTTCCGCGGGGAACCCCGACCATGCCGGCGATCTCCCGGTAGCTGAATCCCTCGACGTCGTAGAGCAGGACCGCCTGCCGATAAAGATCGGGCAGCGCCGAGAGTGCCGCCTGAAGCCGCTCGTCGGGGATCGAGTCGACCACGGTGGCTTCGGCGGACGGCGCGACGTGGCCCCGTACAACCGCTGTGTGCACCGACCAGTCTTCGGGAACGGTGATCGGTTGGTGCTGGCTCTTGCGGTAGCTGTTGATGAAGGTGTTTCGCAGGATCCGGTACAGCCAGGCGGCCAGATTCGTCCCGGGCTCGAAGCGGTCGAAACCGCGGTACGCACGCAGGTACGTCTCCTGCAGCAGGTCCTCCGCGTCAGCGCGATTCCCGGTCAACCGCAAGGCGGCGACGTTCAGGCGCGGCAGCAGCGGAACCGCCTCGGTTTTGAAGCGGGCCCTCAAGTCCTCGGGATGGCACGTAGTCCCCACCACCCGAGCATGACTCGGTGGTAGCCGCCCGTCGTCCACGCGAGCCCCCACCCCATGGGCCCGCTGCCGGTACTTTCGCCGTACCTGCTAGCTGGAAGGTGGTTCAGTTCTGGTGGTGTCGCCAGCGGTCGTCGGTCTGTTCCCACTCGGTTTCCAGGTCCCGCGCGCGGCGGCGGTCCAGTGAGGCCACGGACAGCCGGGTCAGGCCGCTGACCAGCAGCAACCCGAAGGTTCCCGCGGTAAACCCGACCGCTGCACCGACAGGGGCACCGTCACCCGGCGGACGCGGCGTCGGAGCGATCGCGCCCGAACGGTCCAGCCAGATCGTCACCTCAGCGCCCTGCTTCGTCCCGAGCATCACGTAGGTCAGGCCTTCGTGGGCGGCGCCGGTCGTGTCCGTCCAACTGACGCGGACCTGAGACATCACCTGCCCTGGTACTACGCCGACCAGGGCCTCGCTGTCGGTCAGAGTCCGGGCCGGTGTCTCGGTCAGAGCAGCCCGGCGCTCAGCCGCGGACTGCTCGATCTCGTCCCGTACCGCAAACCCCAGAACGATGGCAGCCGGAATCACCAGCAGACCGACCAGTACGGCGACCAGCAGAACCACCGACTCGATCCGATCCACCCGCCGGCGCAACGGATTCCGGCTGAACCCGAGCCCACGCGCCCGCATCACCAGCCACAACTCCCGCTTCCCACACTCGCCGCTGCTCACCTCGACCTCCCGGCCGACCTACCCGCGGCCCCACACGCCGAAATCGCCGACCATCTCCATACTGCTCCTAAAACGCCCGATCCGCGCCGCTTCGTCGCGCCACTGGGCCGACTGCACCGCTGGCGTGTTATAACCCGCCACCGGCGACACAGGCTGCCACCCGGTGACGCCGGGTGGTGGGTGATCCACCCGGCGTCACCAGCCCGTCAGAGGGTGGTACGGAAGGGGCCGGTTACCTCGTAGGTGATGCCGCCGGAGCTGGAGCCGGTGGTGCCGCGTTGGGAGGAGAAGTAGAGGCGGTTGCCGGCCGGGTTGAAGGCGACGCCGCACAGTTCGGAACCGGACTGGCCGGTCACCCGGAGGAACGGCGAGACGATGTCGTTGGGGGTGATGATGCAGATCTCCATGTTGCCGCCGTCCTCGGCGACGTACAGGTCACCGACGGTTGCGCCGGTGATGTTGTCGACGCCGGTCAGCGGCGGGTTGCTGGTGAGGTTGTCGTCGTACGCGATGGCGATCGTGTTGTTCACCGCGTTGTACGCCCACACGCGGTTGTCGCCCTTGGTGGTGAAGAAGCAGGTGCCGTTGCGGTAGTAGGCACCCTCGCCGCCGTTGAAGACCTTCATCCCGGAGACCTGATCGCGCGTACGGGTGGGACTGCCGTCCGGGTCGGGCACGTTCACCCACGACAGCGTGCCGCCCGACTCACGTAGTACCTGCAAGGTTCCCGACGACAGGCTGCCCCAAGTCGTCGGGACGAACCGGTAGAAGCCGCCGTCGGACTGGTCTTCGGTCAGGTAGATCACGCGGCGGTCCGGATCCACCGCGGCCGCCTCGTGGGAGAACCTGCCCATGGCGGGCCGCCGTACCGCGGCATTCACGCCCTTCGGGTCGGTCTCGTAGACATAGCCGAGGTCCGTCTCCTCGCAGGACAACCAGGTACCCCACGGAGTCGCGCCGCCGGAGCAGTTCCGCGTGGTGCCCGACAGGATCCGGTAGGCACCGGTGATCGAGCCGCTGCTGTTGAACCGCAGAGCACTGGCACCGCCACCACCACTGCTCATCTCGGAGTTGGACACGTAGATCCACCCGGTGCCGTCTGCGAAGCACGCACCACCATCCGGCGCGCTGTGCCAGGTGTAGCCGGCTACGGACTGGGTGGATCGCGCGAGTACACGACTGGTGAAGCCCTGCGGCAGCATGATGCCTCTCGCATCGGCAGCCTGCAGGCCACCGTAGGGATTGGGGCCGGTCTTGGCCGGGAATGCCAGCGCCTCCGGCGCCACGCTGAATCCGAAGGCGACCGAGGTCGACGTGCCGATCACTGCCGCGCGAAGAAACGTACGACGGTCCATGACTGCTCCTCACAGTTGCGATGGGGGTACGTTCAGTCAAGGAAGCCGACGTGAACACCGACCGAGGTCGGGGGTGAACCACACGGCACCGTCCGGCGATGAAGAGATGTCCAGTGCGGACGTCGGACGTCGTACGACGCGGCCCTGCCGACGCACGGGTGTTGCTACATTCACCAGATGCACGGACACACGCACCGGCTGGACCTCGAGGACGCCACGATCCGGGACTGGGACGCCGTCGTCGTCGCGGTCGACCCCGATCGTGGCATCGTGCTCGACCGGTCGGCCTTCTACCCCGGCGGCGGTGGGCAGCCGCCCGACGAAGGTGTTCTGCTGTGGGGCGGAGTACGAACCCGCATCGTCGGGACGACCAAGGGCGACGACCTCTTCCTGGTACCTCATCCCGACGATCCCGTACCGGCGGCCGGTGCGGCGGTACGTGGCGCGCTGGACGACGAGCGCCGTACGAATCTCATGCGGACCCATTCCGGATTGCACGTACTGACCGGCGTCGTGTTCCGCGATTTCGGCGCACTGGTGACCGGCGGCAACATGGAACCGCTGACCGCCCGGATGGACTTCGACCTGGCCGAGGTCCCGCCGGACTTCAAGGACCGGGTGGCCGAGGCGGTCAACGAGGAGATCCGCCAGGACCGCCGGATCGACGTGACCACGCTGCCGCGCGACGAAGCGTTCGCCATCCCGGACATCATCCGCACGGCCACGAACCTGTTGCCACCCGATATCGAGGTCGTCCGGATCGTCGACATCGTCGGCCTCGACACCCAGGCCGACGGCGGCACCCACGTCGCCTCCACGGCCATGATCGGCCGGATGGAAGTGGTCAAGATGGAGAGCAAGGGACGCGGCTTCCGCCGCCTCCGCGTCCGCGTCACCTGACACCTACACCCGCCTGCGTCCGGGCCGAGGTGTAATGGAAGCAGGGCGGAGGCGTTGACAGATGGCGACGGAGCAGCCGGAGCGCGAAGGCGGCAGAACCCGGCCGGTCAGGGCGGCGATGATCATCGCCGCGGCCGTGGCGGTCACGTTGCTGTCCGGACTGCTGACCGCCCTCGGAGTCCTCTATCTCGGTGGCGATCCGGCACCCTCGGGTCAGGGTGCCGTCCCGCTCCCCGCGACCAGCACCACTCCCACCGCTCCGCCGGCCACCGCCACCCGCTCGCCCACGCCGACAAAGACGCCGACGAGGCCATCGCCCACCAAAGCGCCGCCCCCGGTGTCGCCGTCGCCGACATCCACCCCGTTCGCATACCAACCGCTGTGGCCGTTCGCCTCGGTGGCCGATGCCGCCGCGTGGCAGCAGGCCTACCGCACCAACGGGCAGCAGCCGTGGCATCTGGACGCAGACCAGACCGCGCTGTCCTTCACCACCGGCTTCCTCGGCTTCACCGAGATCGACAGGGTGGTCTCCCGCTCGGTCAACGGCAACGACGCGCGGATCTCCGTCGGCTACCAGTCCACCGAAGGTCCCGCCAGCGTCTCGGCCGTGCTCCACCTGGTCCGCATCGGCCAGGGTCAGGACGCGCCGTGGGAAGTCGTCGGCACCGCCGACACCACGCTCACTCTCGAGCGCCCCCGGTACGCCGCGGCCGCGACCTCACCGATCACCGTCGGCGGCCGGATCTCCGGAGTCGACGAATCCATCCGGATCGACGTCCGGCAGCCGTCCTCCGAGCAGCCCCTCGGTTCGTCCTGCTGTGTCCCCGGCGGCGGCGACCGGCAACCGTGGTCCACCCAGGTCACCTACCGCGGCGCCTCCGATCCCGCCTTGACGATCGTGGCTTCCACCGGCGGCCACGTACAGACCGTCGAACGCTTCGCCATCACCGCCATCCGCCCCGGCTGAGCCGGGCCGCATCAGCGGCCCGGCCCTCACCGGTCGGACCTCAGGCCGGCACCAGTCCGTCGATCGCTGTCAGCACTCTGGTCACCAGGTCGTCCACCTGTTGCTGGGTCGAATGCAAGTCAGCCAGAACCGCGTCACCGGCGGCGATCGCGTCGGTCAGCACCTGACCGCTCTCCGCCGTGAACCCGGACAGGTCGATCGCCTTCGCTTGCGCCAGGGTCTCGGCCAGGATGGACCCGTCGGCCGGCATCACCAGGTACTCGATCTCCGCGATGTTGGTGTTGCCGCCGTGCTCGTCGAGCAGCCTCAGCCACTTGTACGGCTGCGTCCGGCTCACGTCGATCTGGTACCACCTGAACTCGGTCACGCCGCTGATCGTGGCGATCGTCGTCCAGGTCGAGCCGTCGTCGTTCGAGCCTTGGAAAATATGCCCGTTGGCCCGGGCCAGACAGCAACTGCGCGGATGGAACCTGATCGCGTCGACCGACGTGGCCTCGCCGAGCTTGGCCCTGATCCACCCATTGGCCGCGGTGGTGTCCGTCGCGGTCTGTACGTTGCCGTCGAACGCCAGCCATCCGTTCTGCGCCGCCGTACCGGTCCCTGGCCAGATCCACGTGGACGCCTCCACTCCGGCCTGATCGACCTGGACCTTGCGCAACAGGGTGCGGACCGACACCAGACCGGCCACGGCGTCGTACAGCGCGTTGACGAGCTTCTCCTCGTCGTATCCAGGCTGCTGCATCGCTTCCTTGGCGGCCGCGATCGCCACCGCGAGCCCGCGGTACGACGCCTTCGTGTAATCGCCCGCCGACAGCCCCTCGGCCCAGGCGAGCACAACCGGCAACCGATCGGCCGTCACGGTCACCGGCGCCGCACCGAGTCGTTCGATGCCATCGGCACCGATCGTCGTCACCCGGTAGTACACCGACCCGAGGCGCAGGCTCTGCGGATCCGCCAGGCTGAACGACAGGCTGTCCGACAGGATCTTCTGCCACCCGGTTCCACTGATCGGATCAGTCGATGCGACCGCCGGGTCCGTGGTCCGGTAGACACTGAAACGCACCGCGGGGTTCGGCTTGCTCCACTTCAGGGTCACCTTGTCGTGATCGCGCTCGGCGCGGGCATAGAGCGTGCCCTTGGTGTCCGGCCGCACCACGACCTGGTCGAACGTGGCCGCCTTCGTCGAAACGACACCGGCATACGTGGCCTCCGGCAACGGTGTGAGGAGCTCACCGACAAAGGTCCAACCCTGCCCGTCCTTGCTGGCCCACGCCTGGACGTGCTGCGAATCCACGTCGCGAACCAGTCGGACATACGGGTACTCGCTGACCTGGTAGTCCGCGATCTTGGCCACCAACGGGCTCCGTACGTCGTCCTGCCAGTCGTGCCGGGAGTCGCGGGTGCGGTTCCGCAGGACCAGCTTGCCGGACTCGTCGGCCCCGAGATACACGTACCGCGAGTCGGTCGCCGTCAGCCGGTCGCGGAGCATGATCCCGGCCAGCGAACCCTGATTGGCGCCGATCTTGGCCGTGATCGCGCCGCTACCGGTGAGCACCTGGCTGGCGAACCGGAACGAGTCACGGATGTCGCGCTTCTCGACGTCGTAATCGTCGCCGGTCCCGAGACCGGCACCATTCGCGCCCTGGATGGCGACCTTGCCGCCCCCGGCCCAAGCCCAGCCGCCGACCTGGCCGACGGCATTGTCACTCCATCCGCCGACTGCGGTTGTCGTGGCCAGC
Source organism: Kribbella caucasensis (assembly GCF_004361855.1). Classification (GTDB taxonomy): domain Bacteria; phylum Actinomycetota; class Actinomycetes; order Propionibacteriales; family Kribbellaceae; genus Kribbella; species Kribbella caucasensis. The sequence continues at coordinate 13,740 of NZ_SNWQ01000046.1, read as the reverse complement.
TCCGTCACCTGGGACGACCAGCCCGGGCCGGCCGCGTTGACCGGCGTGACGGTGTAGTAGAACCTCTTGCCGGCGGCAACCGCTCGATCCGTCCACGAGGTCGCCGGCACTCCCTTGGCGACGGTGAAGAACGGGCCGTCCTGCCGGTCGGCGCGCTTGATGTCGTACGTCGCTGCGCCGGGCGCGGGCTTCCACGAGACTACGGCCTGCGTCCCCTGCCGCAGAGCCGCCAGGTAGTCGACGTGGTGCGGCGCCGGGTTGACCTCAGCATCCTGGTCGAGCTTCAGCACCAGCAGCGTCTCGGGACCGACCAGGACCTTGCCGCTGGTGACCGGCAACTCCTTACCGGAGACGAGATCCAGCACTGTCGACCGGCGGTACTCACTCGGCAGCTCGACCGGGAAGGTGCGCTTGTTGCCGTACTCGACCCGGGTGGTGTTGACGGCGAAGAAGTACTTGCCGTACCGCGCCGTGAGCAGATCCGGGTAACCGGAGTACGGGGTGTCCACCTCGAAGTTCTCCCGGCGGACCTCACCGACGCCCGGCTGGTACGCCTCCGGCGCGATCTCACCGACGAGCGCCTGCGGCAACGACCCGTCACCGGTGACCTGGTCCTCCATGAAGTCGACGTCGATGTTGTCCATCCGGGCCCAGTAGTCGGAGTACCGGAACTGGCTGTTCGTCGCGATCTGGACCACGGCCTGATGGTCGCTGGCCCGGACGTGCAGCCGCCCGTTGCCGGCCACACCGCGTTGCCGTTCGAACAAGGAGCCGAAGATCTGGGTGTCGCCGTCTCGGAAGGAGACGAACATGTTGTCCACGTCCGCGAACGACTTGTCCTGGTAGTCCGCCGGGTCCACCCCGAGCGCCTGCAACTGCTCTGTGGTGTAGTAGCGGAAGTCTGTGAACGGGTGGACGACTCCGGCGGCCACCTTCCCGAACCGCGGGTGGTCGGCCCGCGTCCGAGTGACGTAGGCGTAGGTGTCGCCGAGCCACAGGTCGACCTTGCTCTTCGCCGTGACGGAGGCGAAGTTCTTGAAGTACTGGTTGTCCGCGAGTTCCTGCTGCGCGAACCCGACCGCCTCCGCGGCGTACTGCCAGTACGTCGACCATTCCGCCCCGGTGTAGCGCTCGGGTGCATCCGCCATCGCCTTCTCGAGCCCGGCGTACAGCAGCGACTTGCCCTCGGCCTGCCGGACGGCGTACCCCGGGAAGCCCGGCCAGGCGGTGTTGCGCTCGTCGACGACCATCTCCATCCGCATGATCCGCTCGCCGTTGTCGTCGAGGTCGGTCGTCCGCGCGAACCCGCGAGCGTGAAGGTTGCGCAGAGCAAGCTTGAGAATCTGGTCGTTCAGCGCTTCGTCACCGGAGTGCCCGAGCGTCTTGTGGTAGTACTCCGGCAGGTAGTTGGCCGCCTCGCCGTAGTTCGCGACGTAGGTGTTCTCCCTCGTCAGTCCGGCCTTGGTGATGCCGACGTACTGCGTGCCGTAAGGCTTGCGCCGAACGACGTTGCCCTGCGCATCGAGTTTGCTCTTCGCCAGTCCCTTGCCGACGACATCGGCGGTGTCGGTGGTGAACCGGGCCGTGCCGTCGTGGTAGAAGAGCGAGTGGAAGAGGTTGAGGTCACGGCCGTCCGGTCCGACCAGGACCTCCTCGCCGAGGAAAGGCGCCGCCCCGACCGACTCCAACAGGATCCGGTGGCTGCGTGCCTTGCCCTCGTAGAACGTCGAACCGATCACTCCTAGGCCTTCGTGGGCCTCCCACGCGCCTTCGTAGGTGTAGAGCACCTGGTTGTAGATGTACGACAGCCGCGATCGGGCGAAGTCGAAGTTCGCCTTGAGGACCCGTTCCCAGGCCTCGCGCCGGGTCAGCTGACCGCCGGACCAGTCCACACCGGTCAGGGAGTTCGGCCCCTCGACCGTGTTCGTGACGAAGGGCTGATCCAGGAACTCGTCGAACGCGGTCCGGCCGAGGATGGTGTCGTCCTTGATCAGGTTCTCGACGATGTAGAGCGCCTCGCCGAGGGCGCCGTAGTAGCCGCCCCAGTCCCCCTGGTGCCCGCCCCGCAGTACCAGCCGGGTGTTGCCGTAGTAGTCCCTGGCGTGGTTGTCGATCACCTTGAAGATCCGGAGCAGCGCGGCCCGCTTCTGTTCCGGCGTGGTGGCGGGGACCCAGGAGGCCGAGACCAGGGACTGCGCGTAGAACCGCAGGTCGTCCTGGTAGCGGATGATCGACAGCTTCCGATCCGGCGCCGCGTCGATGGTGGCCGAGTAGCCGTTGAACCTGTCGAGCTGACTCTTGGTGTAGCCGTCGATCAGCGCCTGCTTCTGCGCTTCGGTCCGAGCGTCGGTCGCGGGCGTGGTCGGCGGGGTGAACGTGCCCTGCTTCTCCCCCGACACGTCGAGACGGGCGGTGGTGTGCGTGTAGGCCCGGTAGTACTTGCGCGAGTCCTGCGTGACCGGCGACGAGAACCCGCCGTCGTACGTGCGGAGCATGATCTCCACGGCGCGTTGGCCGCGGGTGTGCTCGTTCGGCAGCATGATCGTCGTGTAGTAGAAGCGATCCGGTGCCAACTTGCCGGCGCCCGGGTTGATCGCCTCGTAGTCACCGGAGCGGCGGTAGCCGATCTGCTCACCGTTGATGTAGGCGATCGTCTTGTACGGCGAGGCGTCGCTGCCCCAGAACTTCACCGTGAAGTAGTTCTGCGCCACCGGATCGACCGCGACGGTGAACCGCAGCTCGCCGGCCTTGACACTCGGCGGATCGGTGGGCTTCGCGACCCTGGCCGGCTCACCCAGCGCACCTTCGACGACAGCCGTGGACGGGCCGGCGAACCTGTGCGCGGCTTCGGAGCCGGCGTCGCCGAAGACGATGTCGTCCAGGACGCCGGCAGCTGAAGCCGCGGCGGCCTGTTGCGACGAGGTGGCCTGAGTGGACGGGGCGGTCAGCGGCACCAGGATGCTGACCGCGAGGAGACAGGACAGGAAAGAACGCAATCGTGCCGACATGGGCGACCTTCTTCCGAGAGCGGCCGGGGGATCGCATAGCAAACGTTAACTATGCCGGGTCGCAAGATGGTGTCAAGACTTCAATGAATTAGAGATAGGGTCAGCAGAAAGCGCCACCACTGAGGAGGCGGTCGGATGAGCCCGACTGGCACGCCCCGCAAGCCGTCCGCCGCGGCGACCTTGACCGATGTCGCCGCGCAGGCGGGCGTTTCACCGGCCACGGTGTCGCGCGTGCTGGCCGGCAACTACCCCGTGTCCCGCTCCGCCCGGCAACGCGTCCAGCGCGCTCTCCGCGAGCTGAACTATGTCGCCAACACCCACGCCCGGGCGCTGGCCGGCGTGCGGACCAAGACGATCGCCTTCGTGCTAGCAGACGTCCGCGGCCCATCGTTCGCCGAGGCGGCCCACGGCGTCGAGCAGGAGGCGGCGAGCCACGGGTGGCTCTGCCTGATCGGCACCACTCAGGGCGACCAGGATCGCGAGCTCGCGCTGGTCCGGCTGATGCAGGAGCAGCGAGCCGGCGCGGTCATCCTGATCGGCGCCGTCGACGATGACGCGAAGGACTACCGCAAGCAGATCACAGAGCTGGCCAGGTCGCTGCAGACGGCCGGTTCACTGCTGGTGCTCTGCGGCCGGCCACCCCTCGATGACGACGTCCCGGCTGCCGTCATCGGCTACGACAACTCCGACGGCGCCTACGCCCTCACCAGCCATCTGCTGGCGCGCGGACACCGCCGGATCCTGTTCCTGGCCGGCGGCGAGCGGAACACCACCAGCCTGGCGCGGCTCGCCGGACATCGGCGAGCACTCACCACGTTCGGCGTCGAGTTCGACCCGGACCTCGTTGCGCACGGCAGCTTCACCCGAGCCTCCGGCTACCAGTTGACCAGGCGCCGCCTGCTCGGCGACCGCGACTTCACCGCCGTCTTCGCCGCGACGGACGCGATGGCCGCCGGCGTCTACACGGCTGCCACCGAGCGCGGCCTGCGGATCCCGGACGACCTGTCCGTTGTCGGCTACGACGATGTCGAGCTGGCCCAGGACCTCCGTCCACGGCTGACCTCGGTCCACGTCCCCTACGAGGAGCTCGGCCGCACCGCCGCCCGGGTCGGGATGGCCGAGGACCATCAGCGCGAAGACTGGCCGGGCGTCCGGCTCGAGCTGAAGACCCACGTGGTGATCCGCGACTCCGTGGCCCAGCTCGGCTGACCTGACGGACCGGTACGGCGTGGCGTCACGCAACGCGATCCAAGTCGGTGGTCGTGACCTGATACCGCAACGACAGCCCGGCCACCAGACGCTCCAGTTCTTCCGCGGCGCATTCCCCCAGCCTGGCCAGCTCGTTACCGTGAGAGCCCGCGACATGCGGCGTGAGGAAGGCGTTCGGCAGGTCGTAGAGAATCGAAGCCGACGGCAACGGCTCGGGATCGGTCACGTCCAGAACCGCCGAGATGCGACCCGTGCGGAGCTCGCCGACGAGCGCCTCGGTGTCCACCAGGTCCCCCCTTGCCGTGTTGATCAGGACGGCGCCATCGCGCAGCAACGCCAGGCCCTCGCGATCGATCATCCGGTATGTCTGAGGCGTCGATGGTGCATGCACGCTGACGATGTCACTGGTGCTCAACAACTCCGGTAGCGAGACCAGCGGAATGTCCAGCCCCTCGGCGTACGGATCGTGGACCTGCACCTTGAAGTCGAACGGCCGGAGCAGTTCGAGCACCTGCCGGCCGATCCGGGACGCACCGATGATGCCGACCCGCCGTCCATGGTTCCCGATTCCGGGATGGATGTGGCCCAGCTTGAACGTCCGGTCCACGCGAAAGCTCTCGCGCAGGGTGAACACCCCCTTGCCGGCCAGGATGATGGTGGCGAGGGCGTACTCCGCGACCGGGATCGCGTTCGCCGCCGCGGCCGACGAGACCACGATGCCGCGGTCCCAGGCCGCCTGCGTCACATGCGCTTTGACCGAGCCGGCGGCGTGCAGCACCGCGCGCAACTTCGGCGCCGCCGCGAGGAAGTCCTCGGTCAGCGGTGGGCAGCCCCAGCCGGTGATCAGCACCTCCAGCTCGGCCAGCCGACCGGCCAGTCGGGGGTCGTCGAACCGCTCGACCACCAGCTCGGTGTCGATCTCGGCCACCGCACCGATCCGCTGCCGCACCTCGGCGGGGAACAACGCGTCGAAGTGCTCACTGGACAGGGCGAACAACGCCATCGGGCGGTCAGACACGGCGAAGGTCCCCCGGTTCAGGTCGGATATAGAAAGCGCTCTCTATGCCGGTGAGGCTACCAGTGGAGCGTTGGCCGGCAGGTGTCACTTCATGCTGCCGAGGGTGATGCCGGAACGCCAGTAACGCTGCATCGAGAGCATCAGGACGACCATCGGGATCAGCGAGATGAACGACCCGACGACGACCAGGCTGGTCAGGTCGACCGACTGGTCCATCTTGATGTTGAGCCAGTGGTAGAGGCCGAGCATGACGGTCCACTTCTCCTCACCGCGCAGGAAGATGAGCGGACCGAAGAACGAGTTCCACGAACCGACGAAGCCGAGCAGGAACACGGTCGCGGCACCGGTCGACATCAGCCGCGCGCCGATCTGGAGGAAGATCCGCAACTCCCCCGCGCCGTCGATCCGGGCTGCCTCCAGCAGTTCACGCGGGATCGCCCCCTCGGCGTACACCTTGGCCAGATAGACCGAGAAGGCGCTGAAGAATCCCGGGATGATGACCGCCCACGGGGTGTTGACCATCTTCAGTTCCGTCAGCAGCAGGAACGACGGAATGGTCAGCAGCGCGCCCGGCACCAGGAACGAGCCGATGACACAACCCATCAGCACACCACGGCCACGGAAGTCGTACATCGCCAGGCCGTAGCCGCAGGCGACACAGATCACCGCCATCCCCACCGTCCCGGTGATGCCGTAGACCAGGGTGTTGACCATCCAGCGCAGGAAGATCCCGTCGTTGTAGGTGACCAGGGACCGCAGGTTCTCCCACAGATGGTTGTCCGCGAACCACAACCCGTTGGTGGTGTACAGATCCGACTGGTTCTTGGTGGCGGCGACCACCATCCACCACAACGGCGCCACCGAGTACACGGCGAAGAGCAGCAGGCCGAGGATCACCAACGCGCGCGAGGTCTTCGACGGATTCACCCCCGCGGGCAGATCGTCCGGCCGGGTCCGGCGGCGCCTGGGCACCGGGCCCGGCGCAGCCGGCTCCGGTCGCGTGGTCGCGGGATCGAGGAGGGTCGTCATACCGGTGCCCTGTTCGTCAGTCGGTAGAAGATCGCGGACACCACGCCGACGACGAGGGCCAGGATGATGGACAGCGCCGACGCGTAGTTGAAGTTGCCTTCGGCGAAGGCCTGGTTGTAGATCATCATGATCGGGGTGAAGTCCTTGTTCACCGTCTCCGGTGTCATCGACCGGAACAGCAGCGGATCACTGAAGATCTGCAGGGTCCCGATGATGCTCAGGACCGACACGAGGACCAGCGAGCGGCGGACGAACGGAACCTTGATGTACCACGCGATCCGCCACTCGGAGGCGCCGTCGACGCGGGCACTGTCGAAGATCTCGGCCGGGACCGCCTGCAGGGCGCCGTACACGATCAGCATCGTGAAGCCCACCCCGCCCCAGGCCATCAGGTTGCCGATCGACACCCAGATCAGGTCGCCGCTGTAGAAGTTCACGTCCAGCCCGAACCACCGGAAGAAGGGCGACAGCGGACCGACCACCGGGCTGTAGAGGTAGATCCAGATCAACGTCTGGACGATGCCCGGGATCATGTACGGGATCAGCAGGGCGAGCCGGAACCGGGCGGCGAGCCGGCGCCGGATCGCGTCCAGCATCAACGCCATCAGCAGACTGACGACCTGGATCAGCGGGATGACGATGACGGAGAACAACGCCACCCGCCACATGCTCCCCCAGAACCGCCCATCGGTGAGCCCGCGAGTGAAGTTCTCCAGTCCGCTGAAGGTCACCACCGGCTCGCCGAAGCCGAGGCCGGAAGATCTCGTGCTGTACATGCTCTTGCTCAGGGCCATCAGCACCGGTACGACGGTGAACAGCGCGAAGCCCGCGAAGAAGGGCACGGTGAACGCCGCACCCTTCCACGCCATCGCGGTACGCCAGCGCATCGGCTCAGGCCTCGGCCACGTTGACGCCCTTGGCCTTCAGGTCGTCAACGGTGAACTTCTGCATGTGGTCCAGCAGCTGCTCGAAGGTGATCTTCTTGGTGACCGCGAGAGCCCACTGGTCCTGCAGTTCCTTGAACACCGCGGTGTAGTTCGGGCCGACCACCCAGCTGTCCTTGCCCGCCTTGGCCGACTTCAGCCAGACGCCGACCGCCTCACCCTTGTGGGCGCCGAACAGCTTCGGCGGCACGGATCCGTCGACGTACGGCGCCGGGTCCGGGATGGTGCCGGGCCACGGGTAGGCGCCGGTCTCCTTGTCGAGCGACGCCTCGATCGCGTCCTTGCTGGTCGCCATCCAGACACCCACCTCGGTGGCTTCCTTCAGGTTCGCGCATCCCTTCGGCACCAGCGTTGCGCCACCGTGGAAGGGGGTTGTGAACTCGGCCGCGTCGGCGTACTGCGGCAGGTCGATCGGCTGCCAGTTGCCGATGGACTTCTTGAAGTTCTTCTCGTAGTTGCCCAGCTGCCAGACGTTGGTCGGCAGCGACACCATCTTGCCGTCGTCGAAGTAGGCGATCAGCGCCGGCCGGTCCTGGTAGGTCTGGTTGGCGACGATGTCGTTGTCCACCAGCTGCTGAACGATGTTCGCAGCCTTCTTCGACTCGGGCGAGGTGAAGCCGACCTGCCACGAGTCGCCCTTGACGCCGTACCAGCTGCCACCCGCCTGCATGACCAGGTTCACCAGCGTGCTCGGGTCCTCACCCGCGAGGTTCATCACCTTGACGCCGTGCTGCTTGAACACCTTGCCGGCGGCAATGATGTCGTCCCACGTCTTCGGCACTGCGACGCGGTGCTGGTCGTACACCTTCCGGTTGATCATCATGTACGACGGCTCGGCGCCGCCGGGGATGCCGTAGTACCGGCCCTGGACCTCGGCACCCTTGACAGCCGGGGCGTTGAACTGCTGAAGGTGCGGTTGCAATTGGTCGGTGACGTCGGCCAGCAGGCCTTCGGCGAGCAGGGACGGGACCTCGCCGAAGTTCTGCACCAGGCACGGGATGCCCTGCCCGGCGGCGACTGCGTTGCGAAGGTTCGTCGCCGTGGTCGGGTTGTCGGCCTGCTTCACGAACTTGATCTTGACGTCGCTGTGGGTGGCGTTGAACTTGTCCACCACCTGCTGGGTGCTGGTGTTCCAGGTCCACATCTCGATCTCGACAGGTCCCGACCCGGCTGGGTCGCCGCCACCTCCGCTGCACCCGGCCAACACACTGAGCAGGCAGGTCGCGAGCCCTCCCGCCAACCATCGATCTGTCGTCCTGGGCATGCTGCCTCCTCGCCCGGCTCCGGGCCTCATAGTTAACGATTTCTATCCGAAAGTAGGGCCAGCAGGCGACCACGTCAAGATCGTGTTGCTGTTGTATTTCCAGGAGATTGACGCTGCGGGGTGTGCCGAGCCAGCAATCCACGGCCGGACCAGGTATGGTCCTGGTGGTCAACGATTTCTACGCAGCACCACTCAGGGTGCACTGGCTCTCACCGTCGCGGCACTACAGTGAGAGCGCCTGACACGGCGAGGGGAGGGAAACGGTGGCCAGACTGAAGTCCGGGGATCGGCCCACGGTCAAGGATGTCGCGGCGATCGCCGGCGTCTCCGCGACCACGGTGTCGCGCGTCCTGGCCGGCAACTATCCGGTCGCCACCTCGACCCGGAGCCGGGTGATGCGCGCCGTCCGCGAGCTCGACTACGTGGTGAACGCGCAGGCCCGTGCCCTCGTCGGCGGCGGACCCGGGACGGTCGCGTTCATCGTCCGCGATCTCGTCGGCCCGCTCTTCGCCCACATCGGCCAGGGGGTCGAGCAACAGGCGACGGCGGAGGGCCGGCTGTGCCTGGTCTGCACGCATCACGGCGATCCCGAACGAGAGCTCGAGATCATCGAACTGATGCGCCAGCAGCAGACCGAGGCGGTGGTGCTGGTCGGTGGCGGCATGCAGACCGAGAGCTATCTGCAGCGGATGACCAGCATCGCCCACTCACTGGACAAGGCGGGGTCACGGCTCGTGCTCTGCGGCCGCCCACCGCTCGGCGACGACGTCCCCGCCACCGTGGTCGAGTACGACAACGAGGGCGGCGCCTACGCCGTGACGAGCTACCTCATCTCACTGGGACATCGCGAAATCGCGTTCATCGGCACATCCGAGCCCGTGCACACCACGACCACCGCGCGCCTCGGCGGGTTTACCCGGGCGCACGAGACCCACGGCGTCAAGATCATCCCCGAGCGCCTGCTGCCCGGCAGCTTCGACCGCGACTCCGGCTACCTGCAGACCAAGGCGCTGCTCGCGAAGCGGATTCGCTTCACCGCGATCGTGGCCGTCACCGACATGGTGGCGAGTGGGGCCCTGGCCGCGCTCCGCGAGGCCGGTGTCCGGGTGCCCCAGGACGTTTCCGTCGTCGGGTACGACGACATCCCGCTCGCGGCGGATCTCACCCCTTCGCTCACGACCGTGCACATCCCGCACGAGGACCTGGGCCGGATCGCCATCAAGCTGGCGTTGCACCGCGACCAGCACGGTCTCGAGCAGCGGATGATGCTCGGCACCCACATCGTCATCCGCGACTCCACCGGACCGGCCAAGTCCAGGAAGTGACCCGACACGGCTAACCCGGTCGGCCGGCGGCGGGATGGTTGCCTTAGCTCCCCGACACGGGACGCTAGCATTCCCGGGTGACCACCTTCGATGATCTCGAGTACCTGGATACCTCGGCCCTGCCGCCGCGTCAGCAGCGGATCCTGGGCGTGATCCGGGACTGGGTGGTCCGGCACGGGTATGCGCCGAGCAGCCGGCAGATCGGTGACGCCGTCGGATTGCGATCCTCGTCGTCGGTCTCGAAGCACCTGGCGAGCCTGGAGGAGAAGGGCTTCCTCCGCCGCGGTACGACGGTGTCGCGCGCGATCGACGTACGGGCGTTCCTCCATGACTCGTCCACGCAGGCACCGTCGGACGACTCGGTCAGCGTGCCCGTGGTCGGTGACATCGCCGCGGGGACTCCCATCTCGGCCGTCGAGCACGTCGACGACCTGCTCACCCTCTCCCGCGGCCTCACCGGTCGCGGCAACGTGTTCGGGCTGCGGGTCCGTGGTGACTCGATGATCGACGCCGCGATCTGCGATGGCGACATCGTCGTCGTCCGCCAGCAGACCGAGGCCCACTCCGGCCAGATCGTCGCCGCGATGATCGACGAGGAAGCCACCGTCAAGGTCTACCGCCGCCGCAACGGCCACGTCCTCCTCGAACCCCGCAACCCCGCCTACGAGGTCATCGACGGCGACCGCGCCACCATCCTCGGCATCGTCGTCTCCGTCCTCCGCAGCGTCTGACACCCGAACCCGCTTGCGTCCGAAGAACCGTGGGCTATGACCCTCAGTTCTTCGGACGCAAGGCGTAGATCACCAGCCCGCGTTGGAGATCGCGGTTCCGAGGAGGATCTGGTCGAAGGTGTTGCCGTCGTTGTCGTCGGTGTAGGTGACGGCCACCTCGGCGTACGGGGAGACTGCCACAGCCATCTGTTCCTGACGGCCCGTTGTCACCTGGCTGAGTTGCTGAGCGGACAGCCGCCCGGCGTCCGTGCCGTCGGTGCCGAAGCCGCGGATCCACACGTCGAGGTCGGTGGCCTGGACGGTCCAGCCGACCACGCTGTTCGCCTGGTCGTCGAGTCCTGCCGAGGGATTCTTGCCTCCGGCACCGACTTCCACGTCGGCGAAGAGCGGGCTGCCGGCCGAGTCGAACGTGCGGGTCCACACCCCAGCCGTACCGGTGTGGTCGGACTCCCATGCCACGGCGAAGTCGCCGTCGAAGTTCGCGGCGACCGAGGCATGGATCTGCTGGCCACCTCCGTTCGCGTTGGCGACGCGTCGGGAGAGGGTGGCCGCGCCGTTGGTCCGGGCCAGCCGGATCAGGCCGACGTTGTAGAAGGCGTTGGCGTCGCCGTCCTCGTCCCACACCACGACCGCATCACCAGAGGCGGATACGGCGATGTCGGGGTTGTGGTGCTGACCGGTCGTCTGTGAGGCGGTGACCTCCCAGGCCCGGGTGGTCGGTCCGGTGAATCCGGCCGCCTTGACCATGGCCTGCGCGCCGGTCTGGATGTCCTCCCACACCACAGAGAAGGCGACCGCTCCCCCGGCCGGTGCGCCGTCCGGATCGACGGCCACGCGTGGATTGATCTGCTGACCCGTCGCATTGCTGTTCGCACTACCCGATGCGGTCACCGTGCCGGCCGTGTTCACCACGCGATACGGGATGTTGTAGAAACCGTTGCCGTCCGGGTCGTCAGCCCACACAACAACGGCATTGCCCTTGTCATCGAGACCGACATCCGGATGCAGATACCGCCAGTTGGTGACCCCGCTGCTGCCGCCGGCCGACAGCTTCACCTCGTACAGCGAAGTCCCGTCACGGTAGACCCGCAGGAAGATCTCGCTGTGTGCGTTGTCCTCCGCAGCAGTGGTGTCCCGGTCGTCCTCCCACACCACAGCGACGTACCCGTTCCGGTTGGAGGCAACAGATGCACCGTCCTGATCACCCGTCGACACACTGTTCGCGGCCTGCCAGGTCGGTGTTGCCAGTGACCGGGGTGGTGGGGCGGGGAAGGAATTGAGTACGGCGTCAGCCGTGGTGGACGTGAGCACGAAAGAGGACAAGATCACCGAAATCGCAATCGGCTTCTTCATCGTCATCACACCGCCTGCAGGCCGGGCTGGCCCTCTTGGACGACGAAGGACTTCGCGGTCGTCGCGGCGGCACCGTGCTCGGAGACCTTCCCGACCGCGCGGAAGTCTGCCCGCAGTTGCGTCGGGCTCATCGTCGTTCGCACGTACCCACGCCGATTCTGGAAGAACTTCAGCCACGGATTCGTCCCGACATCGGGGATCGTGGTCGCCCCGTCGCCGTCGCCGCCGGAGCTGACCGAACTGGTGACCAACTCGGTGCCGATCACCGCGGAGTTCGCGTTGTTGTAGTCGGCCATCAGGTTGCTCGCCCACGCGCGATGCACGTCACCGGTCAGCACGACCGCGTTCCTGGTGCCGCGGCTGACCCAGCCTTGCTGAATCCGCGCACGGGAGGCTCGGTAACCGTCCCAGGAGTCCATGCTCGCCCCGGTCGAGTTGAAGCGCCGGGCGAAGAACACCTGCTGCCCGATGATGTCCCAGGTGCCGTAGTGCTGCGCCAGCCCGTCGAGCAGCCAGGTCTCCTGTGCGTTACCGGGCAGGCTCCGCGACGCCAGATCCGCATCGGAGCAGACCTTCCACCCATCGCCGCACGCCTGGTCGCTCCGGTACTGCCGGGTGTCGAGCATGTGGAACGTGGCGAGGTTCCCCCACCGGAGCCGGCGGTACAGCGGAATGCTGTTGCCGTTGTTGGCCTGCGCCGGCCGCAACGGCATGTTCTCGTAGTAGGCCTGGTATGCCGACGTCCGCCGCGCGGTCCACTGCGCGGTGGTCAGCGCCGGTGTGCTGTCGGCCCGGACCATGTTGGCGTAGTTGTTCTCCACCTCGTGGTCATCCGGTACGACGATCCACGGCGCGGCGGCGTGCGCGGCCTGCAGGTCAGGATCCGACTTGTACTGCGCGAACCGGCGACGGTAGTCGGCCAGCGTCACGATCTCGGTGCTACCGGCATGCGTCCGCGTGCGGCCGGCCACCGCGCCGTACTCGTAGATGTAGTCACCGAGATGCATGATGAGGCCCGGGGTGTCCTCGGCCATCCGGCGGTAGACGGTGTAGTAGCCCTCCTCGTAGTGCGCGCACGAGGTGAACGCCATCACCAGATCGCGTCCGTTGGTGCCGATCGCCGGTGCGGTCCGCGTCCGGCCGACGGGCGAGATGTGGCCCTGGGCACGGAACCGGTAGAAGTAGTCGAAGTCCGGGTTGAGTCCGCCGGCGATGACATGGACCGAATGGGCGCCTCCGTAGGTCGCCGTCACCGAACCCGATGCGACGAGACTGGTGAAAGTGCTGGTCGTGGACACCTGCCACTCGACGGCGACGTCGGCGTTCGCCATCCCGCCGTGTCCGTCGGCGTTGAGCGGCAATGGAGCGAGCCGGGTCCACAGCACGACGCTGCTCGCGTCGGGTTCACCGGACGCGACCCCGAGCTGGAACGGATAGGGAACCGCCGCGGTGGCCGTGATGATGCTCGACCGGGCGGGCAAGGCGGTGGCACCCGCTGCTGCGAGTCCACCGAGGACGAGGGTACGACGACTGAGGGGTTTCATCGGATTGGTCGCGGGGAGACCCGTCCTACAGAGCGGGAAGGTACCGCGACTGCCTCCCTTCGAAGATCAGGAACTGTCGGTCCCGGCTGATTGGATACGTGGCATGTCCCGATTCCGGCTGGATCCGACACCCGCGCAGCAGGCTGCGTTGCTGGAGCAGTGCAGGCACGCCCGGTACGTGTGGAACCTGGCACTTGAGCAGTGGTCGATGTGGACCTGTGACAAACGCCCGACACCGGGGTATGTCGAGCAGGCCCGGCAACTGACCGAGGCCCGAGCCGCGTTCGGGTGGTTGCGGGCTGGGTCGCAGACCGT
>NZ_SNWQ01000045.1 GCF_004361855.1 Kribbella caucasensis | reverse complement strand
CTGGACATGATGGATCGATTCCTGTTCTCGCCCTACGTCATCCGGCGGACTTGCTGTTAGCTGCTGGCCTCACCCAACCCTGACACGTAGGGCAGTGGCCTTGGACGGTCCGTCGTTGATCACCTGCAGGTTGTAGGTGATCGTCGTACCTGCCACCGCTGTCGCGGGACCGGTCTTGGTCAGTCTGAGGTCCGAGACCGCGCTGAAGCTGAGGGTGTCGCTCCGCTGGTTGTTGCTGACGTCTGGATCCGGCGTGCTCGAGACAACCTTCGCCACGTCATCGATGTCCATCGCCTCGTTCGCGGTGATCTCGACGTCGACCTTCTCCCGCTCGGATTCCGACGGTGAGGCGGCCGACACGGTGCCCAGGTTGCAGGTGACAGTGTCGCTGGTGAACGAGCAGCTGCCCTTGCTGGGTGTAGCCGAGACGATCGTGAACGATCCCTCGCTGGTGTGCGTGTCGGTGACGGTGGCGTTCCGGGCGTGCGACGGTCCGAAGTTGTCGACGAAGACCGTGCACTTCGCCGTCTGACCGGCCTGCACCGGCCCGTTCGGCACGCAGAGTTTGGTCACCGCAAGGTCGGCCCGCTCCTGCACGAACGGCGACGTGGTCGCCGTGTTGTCCGACAGATCGGGGTCAACGCTCGCCGTCGTCACGCTGACCTTGTTGTCGATTCGCGTCGTTCCTTCGGACTCGTCTGCCACCGCTCCGCCGGCGACCTTGGTCTTGATGGTGAACGATCTGCTGTCTCCGGACGGTATGTCGCCGAGGTCGCACGAAAGGCTGTTGTCCGCAGCGTTCAAGGTGCAGGGGTCAGGTGATAAGGAGTCGGACAGATACGTGACCTCATCAGGCAGTTCGTCGCTCACAACGACGCCGAACGCCGTATCCGGACCGTCATTGGTGACAGTCACGGTGTAGAAGAGCTCCTCGCCCGCAATCACCGGGTCCGGCGTATCGGTCTTGGACACTCGCACGTCAGCGGTCGGGAACGCGCTGCTGGCATTGCTGACCAGCCACGCGCCGCGACCGTTTGTGCCGACCATGAGCACGTCATCGGTCGCGTCGTAGCGGACGTCGGATGCGAGTGTGTTCGGGATGCCCGCACCGAACTCGGCCCACCTGCCGAAGTTCTGGCTCTGCGTCGAGAAGACGCCCCGGGTGGTGCCGACGACGACCGCGTCGAAGCCGGATCCCGGAACGAAGGCGATCGACAGTACCGAACCCGGGTCGTGCGTCGCCAGGTCACCGGTGATGTCCGACCAGGTGGTACCGGCATCGTCGGTGCGGAACACGCTGGTGCCGTCGGTGACGTACGCAGTGAGCCAGTCGTCGCGGTCGAGTACCAGGTCGATCGGCCGACCGCCTGGGTAGGCATTGAGCTGGGTGAACGCGCCGCCAGCCGACGTACGCAGCGAGAGGCCGACGCCGTTGCCGAACCACAGCACGTCAGGGTTGTCGACCCCGCCGCTACGGCCGCCGTACGCGAGTGCTTCGGTGATTCCCGACCCGGTATTGCCGGTCAGGTCGGTGATGTTGTTGCCCTGGTCGGTGGACTCGTACAGGCGGTTCGTGCCGATCAGCAACCGGCCGGTCGCAACCGCGTTGACCTCGATCGGGCCGTAGAACTGGATGGTGTTGTCGAACTGGAAGAGGTTCTGACCGGCGCTGCCGGCAACGGTCAACGGCAGTGTGGTGTTCGCGCAATTGTTCGCGGCATCGCAGGTGCGCCGCCGCAACCCGCCGAAGTTCTGGGTGCTGAGGTAGCGAATCGACTGCGCAGCATTGACATCGTCGATCGCCACAGTCCCGCCGTCGGCAGTGGTCACCTCACGCCACGTCGTACTGCCGGCCGATGTCTGCTCCGGCGTACCGGTGTCCTGGTTTCCGCACATGATGACGTTCGCGACACTGTCGTAATCACACGAATGGCTCTCGGCCACCTGGAGGTTTCCGTTGACCGAGACCCACGCCCCGTTGTTCGTCGCCGGGTCCGTCTGACGGTAGATTCCCCCGTCGTCGGTCTCGACGATGTCGCCGTTCGCGTCCCACACCATCTCGCGGGAGTCCGCGTGCGGCGCCGTGCCGTTCGCGTTCACATGGGTGATGACGGCACACTGAGCCCCCGCTGCCTGCGATGCGTCGCAGCGGAACAAGCGACCGCTGAAGTCGTTCGCGCCGATGGAGTTCGGGAAGGTGTCGTCGTTCGTGCCGAAAGTGCCATCCGGTCCGGGGTTGGTCGGTTGCCGGTCGCCGCCGAGGAACACGAGGTTCGCGTTCGTGCGATCCGCGAGGATCGAGAAGTGGATGGAGCCCTGACCGCCCGGCTTTTCGCGCGGTTGCATGCCGACCGGCACTCCGCCCTCGAGCGTCTGCGGAGTGTCCAGCTGGGCCCAGTTCGCACCCTGGTCCGCCGAGCGGAACAACCCACCAAGCCGGCCGTTGTTCACAACCCCGACGTATACGGCATTGGCGCCGGCGTTGTTGTGGACGGCCATCTCGATGTTGTTGGTGGCGCCGGCGACGGTGCCACCAGGCGTCCCCGCACCGGCGCCGGTGACGTTGGTCCACGTCGCGCCGGTGTCGTCACTACGGAAGATGCCGCCGGTGGTGGAGACGTAGAGCCGCTGATTGTTGCCTGGCTCACCGACCAGGTCGAATGCGGAGTTGTTCGGGAGTCCCGACGTCCCGTTCCCACTCAGCCGGACGAAGTTCGCCCCGCCGTCGGTACTGCGGAAGACTGTGCGTGTGGACACTGTGGGAGCGCCAGCGGGCACTTCATGGACTGTCGGCGCCCGGGAGGAGGATCTCGTCGACAGAATGGTGTCGAAGTACAGGCTGTCGCTCGACCTCGATGCGTGGCAGTTCACCATCAATGCCGCGGAACTGGCCTTTGCGTTCCGGCAGCACCCTTGATCTCCCTCGACGGCACGCCGCCGAGACCAGGCCAGCCAAACCTTCAGACGTTGAGATTAAGGCGTGTGGTTAAGGTGCGTGTCCCCCCTCGGACACGTGGGGGTTCATATCCCTAGGGATATGAACCCTTTGTCGTCTCTCGGCGTTGCGTGGTTGTTGCGGCTGCGGGGATCCGCCTCCCGCACACCACCTACTGTTACGGCACCAGTATCGCCGTACGCCGGATGGCTCCGAACCCGGAGAAGCAAGTCCAGGACTCCTGGGAGACTCAAGTCGGGCCCGAGCGATTGAGGCGTTCACCATCGGCGGCCGCCTCGCCTGCTGGTCGGCGGGGAATCCCACCCGATGGACCTCGCCATCGGTGCAGCTCCTGGTCGTAGCAGGCGCAGCTGAGGCCGTACTCGGGGAAGGTCGGCGCGAGTCTTCTCCGCGCCGCCGGCCACCAGGTCGACGTGCGCGAACTCAGCGCTGTCCTTCCATCCGACGTGACCCGTCTGGCCCGCCAGATCCAGCCACCCCCGTCAAGACCTTCGCCCGCGAACAACCTCATGCCGGGTTCGTTGGGCTCTGCTTCTTCATCGGTGTAGAAGAGATGATGCTGAGCGACGCGTGACATGTCAAGGGCTCGCCCGATTGGCTTGGCGCCGGTGTCAGCCCGGCTCGACGCCGACTGTGGACTCGCGGACGTTCAGGCGGTAGGGCGCGACGACCTCCTCCTGCGTGCTTGCGGCGCCTTCCATCCGGGCAATCAGCAGGTCCACCGCCGCACTGGCGATGTCGTTGCGGCACGGATTCACCGAGGTGAGGCTCGGGTTGCTGTAGCGGGCCTCCTCGATGTCGTCAAAACCGACCACGGCGATGTCGTCCGGCACCCGCACGCCGTACCGTACGAGCACGCGCAGCGCTCCCAGGGCGAGGGTGTCGTTCAGCGCGAAGACGGCGTCGAAACGCGTCCGGGACCTCAGCAGCCTCGCCATCGCCTCCGCTCCGGTGTCGCGGTGCCACAGCCCGGCGGGGGCAGCCAGCGAGCGCAGCGGGCGGATCCCCGCGTCCCGCAGTGCCGCAAGATAAGCGTTGTAGCGGATCGCCGCGGTACCAACCTCCTCGCCGGGGTGGGTGCCGATCACCGCGATGCGACGCCGACCGGTCGAGATCAGGTGCTCGGTCGCGGCGCGCGAGCCGTTCACGTTGTCGATCACGACGTGGTCGACCGGGCCATGGAAGATCCGCTCCCCCAGCAGCACGGTGGGAAGCGCGGTATTAAGTTGTGCCGCGTCGCCGGGTCCGAGCGCCAGCGGGCTGAACAGCAGGCCGTCGACGAGGTGAGCGCGGGCACTCGACAGCACGGCCAGCTCCCGCTCGCGGACGGCGCTCGTCTGCTCGATCAGCACGGTGAGCCCGTGCTTCTCGGCCGCGCGGATGACCGCGTCGGCCAACTCGGCGAAGTACGGCAGGCTGAGCTCCGGGACCGCCAGCGCGACGATGCCGGTCCGGCCGGAGCGAAGGTTCCGGGCGTTGATGTTCATCTGGTAGCCGAGGGCATCGATCGCCTCTAGCACCCTGTCCCGGGTCGCCGCACGGATGTACGGATAGCCGTTGACCACGTTCGACACGGTTTTCGCGGAGACGCCGGCGCGTCGTGCGACGTCCCGCATGGTAACCGCCATCCCAGCCGTCCCTCCTGGCCGATGTCTTCCTCGCCGTAATTGTCCGATTCACTGCCGCTTCCTCGGCCAGAACGGCGACGTTTCAGGCACGCGGCCACATGTCTTCCGTTGTCAGTCGCATCGTTTCGGCTACCCCACGATCGAGGTATTGACACGTCAGGGTCGCCTCTGCAAGGTATGTTCTACACCGATGAAGAAGCGCTAGCAAGAGTCCGGCACTGAGCGTTGTGAGCGTTAACACAGCGCGGGAGAGTGCCGCCGTCCAACCGGATTCTGTCATCCGGTGCTCGAGACTTCAGGCCGCGCGACCGCGCGGCGAAATTCGTCCACAGAGCTCGATCAGGAGAAGTCATCGTGAACGTCGAATCCACTCGTCGTGAACTCGGCCACCAGGTCGACCGCCGCAGCTTCCTACGCGGCGCCGCCGGACTCGGCATCGCGACCACCCTCGGCGGCTTGACCGCCTGCACACCGGCGTCGAACGACACCGGTGGGAACAAGCTCAGCAGCCCGTCCCTCACCGGCGAGTCCGCCCGGGGCGAGGTCACCATCTGGTCGCGGCAGGGCGACCTGCACAAGGTCTTCAACACCGTGATCCCGTCGTTCAACAAGAAGTACCCGAACATCAAGGTCAAGCACGTCGCGATCGACCCCGCCACTAAGCTCCCGCCGGCGCTGGTCAGTGGTGCCGGCTTACCGGACGGCTCGTTCCTCGAGGATGTCAACATCGTTGGGCAGGCCAACCATCTCCTCGACCTATCCGAGCGGATGGAGCAGTACAAGGCCGACACCGTGAAGTACAAGCTCGACGTAGTCACGATCGACGACCGCTTGGTCGGCATCCCCTGGGACGTCGACCCCGGCCTGCTCTTCTACCGTGAGGACGTCTTGGAGCAGGCCGGTGTGGACCCGGCCACACTGGAGACGTACGACGACCTGCTGGCGGCCGCCCGGACGATCAAGCAGAAGCGCCCCGACGCGCGCCCGCTGCACCTCGAGCGCGATCCCAACCTGGGCCAGATGTGGCTCGAGTTGTTCGCCAACCAGCAGGGCACCGGGCTGATCGACCCGCAGTCCCACAAGACACGACTGGACAGCCCCGAATATCGGCAGATCCTCGGGTGGATCGATCAGGTCGCCAAGGAAGGTCTCGGCACCCGGGCCGCGTTCGTCACACCGTCCGACCTGCAGTCCCTCGAGGCCGGGACCCAGAGCCTCATTCCGTGGGCGTGCTGGTGGAGCTTCGTCCCGCAGTCGTCGCTGAAGACATCCAAGGGCAAGTGGCGGGTGCGGCAGCTGCCGGTGTGGAAGGAGGGCGGCGCCACGAGCGGTGTCATGGGCGGATCGTCGTTCATCATCCCGGCCAAGGCGAAGAACCCCGAACTCGCTTGGCTGTTCTTCGAGCACCTCGTGTACAACGAAGAGGGCTACACCAAGGCCTTCGGTCCGAACACCGTGTACCCGGGCGGGCTGAACACCGTGCTGCCGTCGTATCTGCCGGCACTGGACGAGAACAAACCGCTGTTCAAGCCGGTGAAGGAGTTCGGCAACCAGAACATGTGGGTCGAGTATGTGAAGGCAGCCAAGGACTTACCGGGCGGGTACACGCTGCCCTCGTTCTGGAACAAGTCGGTCAACTATCTCGGAACCAACCTGCAGCGGCTGATGGACGGCCGGTCGACGCCGGACGAGGTCATCGCGAAGTCGGTCCAGGACATCGAGAAGAACCTCATCAACCGGTGATGTCGATGACCCAGCTCGCACCGGGGCGTCCCGGTCCGGCTGCGAAGGTCGTCCGGGGAGCGCCGCCCGGACGACCACTGCGCCGCCGGTTCCCGCTGGCCCCTTACCTGATGATCCTGCCGTTCTTTCTGTCGTTCATTGCCTTCGGCGCCTATCCGTTACTGTTCGCGCTGCGGCTGAGCTTCACGAACTGGAAAGGATCCGGCGAGCTGCGCTGGATCGGGCTCGGCAACTACACGTACCTGCTGACGAGCAGCGAGTTCTGGGCCTCGCTCGCGAACTCGGGGATCATGTGGCTGTTGATCGTGCCGGTCCAAACGATCGGCGCGGTGGCGATCGCCGCGGCGTTGTCCCAGGCCGGGCTGCGTGGTCGCGGCTTCTTCCGCACCACGCTGATCGTCCCGTTCGTGACGCCTCTGATCGCGATGGCGCAGGTGTGGATTCTGCTGTTCGACGCCGACTTCGGCGCCGTGAACGCGGCACTCGAGGCGGTCGGCCTGCCATCGATCGGCTGGCTCACCACGACGGCATGGTCCAAGCCGACGATCGCGTTGCTGGTGCTGTGGAAGACCACCGGCTTCGCCATCGTGATCATGCTGGCGGCGATCCAGGGCATCTCGGACGACGTGTACGAGGCGGCGGACATCGACGGTGCCGGCGTCTGGCACAAGTTCTGGTCGATCACTGTGCCGCTGATGCGCCGCGCGATCGCCTTCTATGTCGTCATCGCGACGCTCGGCATCTCGCAGATGTTCGCCGAGCCGTATGTGATGACGAAGGGCGGACCGTACAACTCGACGATCACCTCTGGCCTGTTCCTCTACAACCACATCGGCTCGTCCGACCTCGGGCTGGGCGCCGCTAACAGCTTCCTCCTGGTGCTCTTGGTGTTCCTGCTGTCGCTGGTATCCGTCCGGCTACTCCGCTCGAAGGAGGACTGATGAGCGCTTCGACGACCACGGGCTCGCAACGGCTGCGTACGTTCGTCGTGTATGCCGGTATGGCGGTGCTGCTGGCCGTGTTCCTCTACCCGCTGTGGTGGATGGCGTCCTCGTCGTTCAAGCCGGGTTCGGAGATCGTGACCAGCCCACTGTCGTTCGATCCGCGCGACTTCACGCTCGACCACTATCGGGCGATGTTCGCCAGCGTGCCGATCTGGACGGGTTTCCTCAACACCGCGATCATGCTCGTGCTGAAGGGCGGGATCACGCTGGTGTTCTGCCCATTGGCCGGTTTCGCGTTCGCCAAGTACAACTTCCCCGGCAAGAACTTCCTCTTCGGGTTCATCCTGCTGACGCTGATGCTGCCGACCCTGGTGCTGGTGATCCCGTTGCTGCTGGAGATGAGCCTGCTGAACTGGGTCAACACGTACCAGGGTCTGGTGCTGCCTGGCGCGATCGACGCCTTCAGCATCTTCTGGATGCGGCAGGTGATCGCGGGCATCCCGGACGAGCTGCTGGAGGCGGGCCGGCTCGACGGGTGCTCCGCGCTGGGGCTCTACCGCCGGATCGTCCTGCCGGTGATCCGGCCGGGCCTGGCCGCCCTTGCGGTGCTCACTTTCCTCAATATCTACAACGACTTCCTCTGGCCGGTCATCGTGGTCAACGACGCGAGCAAACAGACCTTGCAGGTCGTGCTGTCGAATCTGTCGCTGTCGATCGCCAGTGCCCAAGTCGACTCGAGCCCGGCGACTGTCTGGGGTCAGTTACTGGCGGCGACGACCGTCGCCAGCATCCCGGTCGTGATCATCTTCGTTCTGCTGCAACGCCACTTCGTCCGCGGGATCCTCGCCGGCAGCACCAAGTGAGCCCATCTAGGAGGACCATGCCCAAGGCAACCATCCGGCTGCATCCCGGCCTTCGGGTCGGCGCGGTGCCGGCCCGGCTGTTCGGCTCGTTCGTCGAGCACATGGGACGCTGCCTATACACCGGGATCTACGAGCCGGGCCACCCGACGGCCGATGCGGACGACTTCCGCGGCGATGTCCTCGCGCTCGTCCGGGAGCTCGGCGTGACCACCGTCCGCTACCCCGGGGGGAACTTCGTCTCCGGGTATCGGTGGGAGGACGGTGTCGGTCCGGTCGACGAGCGCCAAGCGCGACTCGAACTTGCCTGGCACAGCGTAGAGACCAACGAGGTCGGCCTGAACGAGTTCATGCGGTGGGTCGCCAAGGCCGGTGTGGAGCCGATGCTTGCCCTCAATCTCGGCACGCGTGGCGTCGAGGATGCCGTGCGCCTGCTGGAGTACGCCAACCACCCGGGCGGCACCGAGCTCTCCGAGCTGCGCCGCGCGCACGGCGAGGACCGGCCGCACGACATTCGGATGTGGTGCCTCGGCAACGAGATGGACGGCCCCTGGCAGATCGGCCACAAGACTGCGGCCGAGTACGGACGGCTCGCCGCCGAAACCGCGCGAGCCATGCGCATGCTGGATCCGGGCCTGGAGCTGGTCGTCTGCGGCAGCTCGAGCGCGTCGATGCGGACGTTCGGCGACTGGGAGTCGGAGGTGCTCGAGCACACCATCGATCTCGTCGACCACATCTCGCTGCACGCGTACTACGAACCGTTCGGTGACGACGTCGACAGCTTCCTCGCCTCCGGTGCCGCGATGGACCGCTTCATCGAGGACGTCGCCGCGATCGCCGACGCGGTCGCGGCCCGGCGCGGCGTGCGCAAGCGCATCGGGCTCTCGTTCGACGAGTGGAACGTGTGGAAGGAGAGGAGCAAGCGCGCACCCGGGCCGCCGTCCGAGTGGGTGCGTGCGCCCGCGTTCGCCGAGGAGGAGTACGACGTCACCGACGCCGTCGTCGTGGGCGGCCTCCTGATCAGCCTGTTGCGGCACGTCGACCGCGTGTCGGCCGCCTGCCTGTCACTGCTGACCAATGTCAGCGCACCCATCCGCACGGTCGCCGGTGGAGCCGCTTGGCGGCAGACCATCTTCCATCCGTTCGCGCTGGCCGCGGCCCATGCCCGCGGAACGGTGCTGCAGGTGGCGCTGGATGCTCCGACGATAACGACTGACCGCCACGGTGACGTGCCGATGGTCGACGCCGTCGCGACCACGACCGGTGACGAGCTGGCCCTGTTCGTTGTCAACCGGCACCGTACGGAGTCGGTGGACGTCCAGGCCGACCTTGCCGCGTTCGGCGTGGAAGGCCTGCTCGATGCCCGGTCGGTGTACGACGACGACCCGTCGGCCGTGAACACCGCCGAGCACCCGGACCGCGTCGTACCGCGGCCCCTGAAGGCCGGCGTCGACGGCGGCGTGCTGCGGGCAACCGTGCCACCAGAGTCCTTCTCTGTACTGCGGCTGGCCGTGTCCTGACCCGATCCACCGACGACTGGAGACTTCGTTGCGCACTGCATCCCTGACTATCGACCCGGCATTCTCGGTCGCGCCGGTGCACCGCCATACCTTCGGCTCGTTCGTGGAGCACCTCGGACGCTGCGTGTACACGGGCATCTACGAGCCCGACCACGCCACCGCCGACGAGGACGGGTTCCGCAAGGACGTCCTCGAGCTCACGCGAGAGCTCGGCGTGTCGCTGGTGCGGTATCCCGGCGGCAACTTCGTGTCCGGCTACCGCTGGGAGGATGGCGTCGGGCCGGTCGAGCAGCGTCCGCGCCGGCTCGATCTGGCCTGGCACAGCCTGGAGACCAATGAGTTCGGCCTCGGTGAGTTCGTGCGGTGGGCCGGCAAGGCCGCGGTGGAGCCGCTGATGGCGGTCAACCTCGGTACTCGCGGCGTGCAGGAGGCCGTCGACCTGCTGGAGTACTCCAATGTTGCCTCCGGCACCCGTCTCGCCGAACTTCGCCGGTCCCACGGCGCGGATGCGCCATTCGGGTTCCGGGCCTGGTGCCTCGGCAACGAGATGGACGGGCCCTGGCAGATCGGCCACAAGACGGCCCGCGAGTACGGGCGGCTGGCCGCGGAGACCGCACGCGCGATGCGGATGGTCCAGCCCGACCTCGAACTGGTGGCCTGCGGCTCGTCCAGCTCGTCGATGCCGACATTCGGCAACTGGGAGCGCGAGGTGCTGCAGGAGTGCTACGACCTGGTGGACCACATCTCGTGCCATGCCTATTACGAGGAGACCGACGGCGACGTGGCATCGTTCCTGGCGTCCGCGGTGGACATGGACCACTTCGTCGACTCCGTGACCGCCACCGCCGACGCGGTCGGCGCTGCACTGCACAGCCGCAAGCGGATCAACATCTCCTTCGACGAGTGGAACGTCTGGTACCAGACGCGGTTCAACTCGGCGGAACCACCGCGGGACTGGCCGTTCGCACCGCGGCTTCTCGAGGACGTGTACAGCGTGACGGACGCCGTCGTGGTCGGCGGCCTGCTGATCTCACTGCTCCGGCACAGCGACCGCGTCGCCCTCGCCTGCCAAGCACAACTGGTCAACGTCATCGGACCGATCATGACCGAGCCCGGTGGTACGGCCTGGCGGCAGACGATCTTCCACCCCTTCGCTCTGACCTCGCGGCTTGCCGCCGGGGAGGTGCTCCGCGTCGAGACGACAGCTCCCGAAATGGAGACGGCACGGTTCGGACCGGTGACCATCGTCGACGCGGCCGCGACCTACGACGTCGGCCTGGGCCGTCTTGCTCTGTTCCTGGTGAACCGGTCGGTCGACGGGCCGGTCGAGGTGTCTGTCGACCTACGCAGCGTGAACCCCGAGGCAGTGGCCGAATCGGTCTCCTTGTACGACGCCGATCGGCACGCCGCCAACACCGCGGACCAGCCCGACCGGGTGGTCCCCAAGCATAACGACAGCGTGCGGCTTGACGGCGGCCGGGCAACCGTCACGCTGCCGCCGATCTCGTGGACCGCCGTGGAGTTCGTCACCCGCTGACGCGGCGGCCGCGAGGCCGCAACCTGAACGGAGCATGCGATGCACTCGTTTCGCCGCAACGCCGCCGTTGCTCTCATGGCCACGCTGACGTCCGCGGGAAACGGCTACTTCCGCCTGACCAACCGCAACCCCGGCAAGCTGCTCAAGATCTACAACAACTCCCAAGCCGACGGCGCCATCGCCGACCAGTGGACCGACACCGGCTGCGCCTGCCAGCACTGGTCACACGTCAAGGAGGGAATCCAGTAGTGCGAACAAGGTGGTCAACAGGCCGAGTGATCCTTGCCATCGCGGCGGCCGCGCTGGCAGGCTGTGCCGATACCCCGGTCGAGAGCCCGCAGGCCGCGGCTCCTCCGCAGGGCAGGCTGGCTATGACCGGCGACATCGGTGACCAGCAGCCGGGAGGCGTTGATGACCCGGTCCACGACCCGACACTGTTCAAGCACGGCAAGACTTTCTACGTGTTCTCGACCGGCATCCGGAACGAGGACGATCCGGGCGGTATCTTCGCCCGCCGGTCCACCAGCAGCCTCGCCGGTCCGTGGGAGTCGCTCGGGGCCATCACGCTGCCGGAGTGGACCCGCAAGTACGGCGTCGCACACCTGTGGGCTCCGCACGTGGTCGAGTCCGCCGGCACGTTCTACCTCTACTACGCCGCTTCCTCGTTCGGCACGAACCGGTCCGCGATCGGTGTGGCCACCACCAAGACTCCCGGCGATCTGGACAGCTGGGTCGACGGCGGCCCGATCGTCACCTCGAAGGAGGGCGACGACTACAACGCAATCGACCCGCAAGTCTTCATCGCCGATGGCCAGTGGTACATCGCCTACGGCTCGTTCTGGACCGGGATCAAGATGCAGCGACTGACCGGCATGCGCACCGTGGCCGGTCCCCGTATCTCCTTGGCCAGCAACACCGCCGACCCCGCGAACCCGATCGAGAACCCGCAGCTCTTCCAGCACGGCAACTATTGGTACCTCGCCGCCTCCTGGGACTTCTGCTGCCGCGGGGTCGACAGCACCTACAAGGTCGTCGTCGGACGGTCCACCAGCCCGACCGGACCGTTCGTCGACGCCGACGGCGTGCCAATGACCGAGGGCGGCGGAACGGTCGTGCTGGACCGGCGCGGTGACCAGATCGGACCAGGCGCGCTCGACGTGCTCGACCACGACGGCCGGCCGTACGCCGTCCACCACTACTACGACGCGGCGAGCAACGGCACCATCCACATGCAGATCCGCGAGGTCGAGTGGCACGACGACTGGCCGCATTTCTCACACGGACCAGGCGACGGCGAACCGCCGGGCTGATCGCTACGACGGGACAGGCACCCGTCGAGCTGAGCAGCGTCGTGAGGACGTTCGGGGAGCCGCCGGCTACGGCGGCCGGGGGCTCCACGGCGAGGTGGTCGAGGAACTCGGTCAGCGCATCGTCGGCGGAGCGCGCCGGCCGTGGGCGACATCCTCGACGTCCCCACGACCGCCCATGCGGCCGTTCTCGATGCCATCCGCGACCGCGAACCCACCCGGGCGGCCGATGGGCGGACGGCATCGGCCCGCGCGACGCGCGGTCATTCGGGTCGGCGGCACAGGTTGTGCCGCCTGTTTTGTTTGGGTGACGAGGTCACCGTCGTGCGGTTCTCGAAGGACCGGGACCAGCCGGTTGCCTTGAGCAACGGTGGCTGGTTCACATCATTCAACTCGTGCGCAGCCTCGTGGCCGGCGGTCCGCTGGTCACCGCGAATTCGATGATCAGAGATGCCGCTCAGACCGGGGCGACGTGCTGTCGAGCACGGCCCTCCCGGCCGGAGGCACACCCGGGCGGTAGGCGGGCCCAAGAGGTCGGCGGTACCCCGTGAACTTTTTTCGCGGCTGACCTGGGTGAATGGTCAGCTGGGTCATCCGGGGGAAGGCCAGCGCGCCGGTTCGGAGGTCCAGAGTGGTTGCGCCGAGGGGGCCCAGAGATATCACCGCGCCGAGACCTGTCGCCGTGCGCCGCCGGATACCGGCGACAACTCAAGGTGTCGAACGGACCGTGGTGCTGGCGTTCGTCGGGATCCGGACCTTCGACCTGGTCCAGACGGCAATCGCGTTGTCGACCGGCGGCCTGGCCGCGTCCACTGCGCCCGCGCTGGACCTAACACTCGTCGCCTTGGTCACTGTCGAGTAGATGCTGCTCGGCCACTGGCTGCTCAAACGGGGATCTGTGCTGCCCTTGCCGTGGCCACTGGTGCTGGATTTCGTTCTCGCGGCCAGCCTCATCCTGTCCTCTCCCGGGTACCTTTCTCCGACGTCGCGGTTGACTGTCTGGACCATGTGGGTTTACCCAGTCACGCTGTCGACCGTCCCCCTGGTCGGAGGCGCGCTCCGTCGACTCGAGCAGGTCTTCGCTGCCTCCGGAGTGCTTGCCCTGGCATACCTCGTGGCGGTCGCGTTGCCCCTCATAGGGCGACGAGTCGGGCAGGGCGACAGCCCTGGCGAATGCACTCGCCTACCCCGGGTTCGCGTTGGTCGCCTTCGTCTTCTGCCGGTTCGTCCGGAGGCTCGCCGAGGCCGCGGACGTCACTCGCCAACGGGTGGCCGAACTCCAGCGCGACCGCGGCAGGGCCCTCGTCCATGACCTGCTCGTGTACCTGCAACTGGACAGGTTCGCGCTGGCCGACGAACAGACTCAGATAGCGATGATCATGCAGGCCAGAGAGAAGCATCAGCAGATGCTGCTCGTACGTCGATGGGGCCGACGTCACCCAGAGCGTAGTGGAGCACATCCTCGGGATCCTCAGGCTTCATCCGACACTCGCCATCCGCCACATCGTGGACATCGAACACGGAACCCAGTTGTCGAGCGAGATCGTCGAGCACCTTGACCGGGCGGTTGACACCGCGCTGGCCAACGTGGGCCAGCACGCACCAGGGGCCAATGTCGTAGTGACACTCCCCTCGGACCACGATCAACTCGTCGTGAACGTTCGCGACAACGGTCCGGGATTCGATCCGGTCGCGTCCAGACCTGGCTACGGCATCGCGGAAATCCTGGGCCGGCAACTGGAGCTCGTCGGCGGGCGCAGCGTCGTCCGGGCGGTGCCGGGGAGCGGCACCGACGTATCGATCACCGTCCCGAGGCAATCATGACCACCCGGGACCTGGTCCTACCGCTTGCCCACGACAACGAAGCCGTCCGGTACGTCGTGATCGACGACGAGCCACGGTATCGCCTGCCGATCGAGCCACATGACCGGATGGACGCTCTGCCTGACCTCGTCATTCCTACAACAATCCGGAGGAGGACACGAGCAGCCTGTGGACAGAGAACCGGAGGCTTGTCCGAGCCACCGCCGCAACTCCCCACCGCCGACGAGCTCGACGCCGTCGACGATCCGGGTCCGGCTGCGCAGGTCGCGCTGTCCCTGCCCCCACATGACCACGAGGGGCAGGCCTTGATGTCGTCCAACGCCACACGACTCCCTCCTGGGCGAGGGCGCGCGCGGCCGGGCTTCCTGAGGGCCTCAGGTGGGGCGCTCGTCCGGCCAGGCGATGGCACTCTCGTCGATCATGTCGCCGAGCCTGTTGACGGCATTGGGGTGGAGGATCTGCTGGGTCTTCAGTCGGGCAGCGACGATGCGGGCCACCTCGATGGCGCCACGAGCCCGGAAGTGGGTGTTGTCGCTGATCCCTTCCGGGTAGTTGGGGTTCTCCCCGCGGGCCAGCCAGAGGAAGTGATCCTTGGTCCGCTCGGGTCCCAGCTCCTGCCACAGGTTCATGCTGAGCGCGGACAGATCGATGACGTCGACGCTCAAGCTTTGCCCGAGCTTCTTCATGGCTGCCGGATATTCGCCATGGCTCGGGACGGCGGTGTCGCCCGAGAAGCGTCGACGCTCTACCGACGTCACCAGAACCGGTGTAGCGCCGTGGGCCCGCGCGGTCTCCACGTACTGCGTCAGGTAGTCCTGGAAGGTGGTGTAAGGATCGGTTCCCCGGTCAGGATCAGTGATCTTCTCGTCGTTGTGGCCGAAGGAGATGAGCAGATAGTCGCCCGGCCCGATCTTGGACGCGATGCGGGAGAGGCCGCCCAGGGCGATGAAGCTCTTGGAACTGGCACCCGAGATCGCCTCGTCGACGACTCGCACGTCGTGGTTGAGGAAGAGCGGAAGAGCTTGCCCCCATCCGGTGCGGGGTGCTTCGGCCGCCGCGTAGACCGAGGCGGTCGAGTCACCCGCGACGAAGACCGTGAACGGCCGTTCGCTGTCCGGGCGGGCTGACAGTGCCGAAGCAGGGCCGGCGGCGCCGACAACGGCCATCGCCGAGGTGAGCACGAGAGGGATCCACCGCCGCACCAGGTCACGTTGGAATCGCATGTCGAATCCTTTCCGTCGATGGCGCCCGCCGGTTGACGCGGGCGGTACCACGAGCCTCGCCGACCCGAGCGGGCCGGTGACGCAGGCTCCGGGAGCCGAACTCCCGGAGCCTGCCGCGAAACCTCAACTACGCCAGGGCACCCAGCCGTCGGTGCCGGTCAGGTAGGCCTCACGCGTATGCGCCTTGGCCTCCGTCCCTTTGAGCTGGGGTCGGCCGTCGACGGGCTCGTCGCCCACCACCGCCCCTGGGCCGGTGTTGTCGTGCTCGAAGAACTCCGCATCCCGCCAGGAGTATCCGCTCATGTCGCTCCATGCCGGTGTGCCGACATGGGCACCGAGCCAGGATTCACGGACCACCACGGCAGGATCGACCAAAGGATCGCTGCTCGGGTGCCAGGGCCGGCCCAGGAACACCGTGCCCGGAGCCGCCTCGGAGACGAAGCGGCATTCGGTGAACAGGAACCCGCGCCGCCCCTCGGGGGTCGAGGCAGCCGTGACGTAGCCGTTGACCCTGGAGCCGCGATCGACCGAGTTGATGGTCGACCTGTCGAACACCGCGGTGGCGCGGCCGTAGATGAAGTCCACGTCGCCCTCGATGGAGGAGTGACGGACGTAGACCCGCGAAACCACGCTCTTGCTCGGCGTATCGGCGAGGAAGGTGTCCTGGTTGCCCAGCAGCCGGACGTTGTCGAGCATGGTGCGATCGCCCGTGGTTCGCAGGGCCAGCGCCTGGCTTGGTCCGTTCGCCTTCTCGTCGTAGGCGTTCAGGATCGTCAGATCCTCGAACCGCACGTTCGCGGCGAGGCTGCCGAGGGTGGCGGAAAGGTTCGCGCCATACGTTCCGCCGTAGAACTTCGCCCCTCCGGCCGGCAGGTCGTACTGGAGTATCGCGTCGGCCGGGTTCCCGGTCTCGCCCCGGATCGTGACGCCGTCCGCGTCCGGCCAGAGCCGCACGATCTCCCGGTAGTTGCCTGGCGCAACGACCACCGTGACCGGGTGGTCAGCGCGTGCGGCCGCGCCGACCGCGGCACTGATGCTTGCCGTGTCACCCGAGCCGTCGAGGGCCACGCGCAACTGGTCGCCGACCATTTCGTCAGTGGCCATCGGGCCCGCCTGTGCCGTCACCAGGCCGGCCAGGCCATCCACGGAATCAGCGTGGTAGGCGTAGAAGGAGAGGGGGTCGAAGGTTGGGCCGGTGTTGTCGCGACGCCCGTGAGTGCCGGTGAATCGGTTGCCTCGGGAGTGCAGCTTCGAGGCCGGATCCTTGGCGACGATCGGGTCCTCCGCGTTCGCGTACACACTGTTCTCCACGACCAGCCGTGACGCTCCCCGCGACATCGTCCCGTACTGGCCGATGCCGTCGAGGTAGTTGTTGTAGAGATGGCCCGCGGCCACATTGTCGATGCTTGCGTTGCGCTGGTAGGTGTTGGTGATCCAGTTGTGGTGCAACGTGATCGTGGTGACGACATTGCTCGTCCATCCCACGCCGATCGCCTTGTTGTGGTCCCGGAACACGTTCCACGACAGGGTGACGGCGGTCGAGTCCTTGCGGACGTCGACCAGCCCGTCGCCCAGCCGGGCGAACTCGTTGTGGTCGATCCAGACGTGGCTGGACGTGTCGACCCGGATGCCGTCGTTGTCGTTGTCGGACCGCTTGCCGTCCCAGTCGCCCGGGATATAGGAGTCCCGGAACACCAGGTTGCGGATGATGACGTTGTCCACGCGGTCGACGTACAGGCCGCCGCCGACGAGGGCAGCGTTCCGGCCGATGCCCGCGATCGTCTTGTCGGAGCCGACCTTGATCATGGAGCCCCATGGCTCCACTGCGATCTCTCCACTGACCAGGATCGTCAGCGGCTCCGGGCTGACGGCCGCGCGGGCCAGCTCGGCCGCGGTGGTAACAGTGACGGTCCGGCCGCCGGTGCCTCCAGTCGTCCCGCGCGGGTGCCCGGCGTCGGCCGTCGAGGCGAACCCCGTCGCCAGCGGCGACCACACCGGCCCATCGGCACTCGTGGTCGAGGGAGCACCCATCGACTCGAGCAGCGCAGCGCCTGCCACCCCCGGATCGGTCGGGTCTGCCCCGGTGCTCAGCCGGCCGGCTCCTGCCCAGGATTCGACTGCCTGCCGTGCGAGATCCGCGGGCTGGATGACGCCGTGCGGCCCGGCCGTACCCGCGACGATGCCGGTCAGCGGAGTCTCGGGGTGAGCAGCGTTGTAGGCGGCGAGCACATCGGTCTCGCGGCCGTTCACCCAGGTACCGGCCGCATCGATGCCGGTGCCGCCCCAGCCGTGGATGATGTCGGCCGTCTCGACGCCTGCCGCGAGCTCGAAGGTGTTCTGCCGGGCGATGATGCTCGACTCGACGCCGACGCCCCACGAATATTCGTAGTGCTCCGGGTCGGTCACCCGGTAGAGGTTGTCGTAAACGTGCGCTTGGCCGAACCGCAGCCGGGGTGCTCGTTGGACCAGATCCACGAACTCGTTGTGGTGCAGGGTGACGCGGATCTTGCCGCGGTCCGCGGTGACACCGTCGCCGTTGCCCCACAGCATTGACTTGTCATGGCCGGCCAGCCGGCTCCACGAGATCGTGACCAGGTCGGCCTGGCGCACGACGTCCAGCAGGCCGTCGTGGCGCAGGAAGCGCTCCCCGAAGTACTCCGGCTGCTCCGCGTCGACGGTCTTCCCGTCGTCCAGCGTCAGGTGGTCGAGCCACACATGAGTCGATCCGCTCACCACCAGGTTGTCGTACTCCGTCTTCCACGTCTCGCCGTTCCAGCCGGGGAAGCAGTCGTACGCGTCGGAGATCCGCAGGTTCCGGACGATGACGTTGTCGACCTTCTCCACGTCAACCTCTACCCCGGTCAGGCTGACCTGCCCGGCACCGATGAGAGTCGTATTGGATCCAACTTTGATCTTCACCTGGCGGCCCTGGGCGGCTGCCGAAGCCTTGCGGGCGAGCTCCATCGGGCCTGAGGCCGGACCGGACCAGTGCGCCGGGTCGAAGGCCTGCAGGTAGTTCTGCAGCGTGTATCCGTCACGCTGGTAGTCGACGCAGCTGATCTCAGTGCCGTCGGCCTGCCGGCCGGCGTCGATGTCCCCGACGACCCGGACGATCTTGGGTGCGTCTCCCTGAACCGCGGCGGCGAGCTCGTCGCGGGTGTCGACGTCGATGATGTTGCCGGGCGCCGCGTCCGCGCCGCCCGACGTTCCGCCGTTGGCTGAGGCCCAGCCGTCTCCAGGGGCGAGCCTTTGGCGATCGAGATCGGGCGTCGCGGCCGCTGAAGCCGGGAGCGCAGCGGACTGACCTGGGAGGGCCGCCGCGGGCTGCGGTGAGGCGGTCGCGAGCACGCTGGCCACAGCCATTGCGGCGCAGGCGACGAGAAGCGAGCGGGGTTTGGGGCGGATTGGCGGGGTCGGCTCAGCTGATGTGAAGTACATCCTTCGCCTTTCTGATGGGCGGTGGAATGCCGTGGGCCCAACCGTCAGGACAGCCTTCGTCCAATCTGGGGAACCGGTTTCTCAGAGGTTAATGGCGCACCCGCTGTTCGGCAAGGTCTCGCCCACCAGTAATGGAATTCCAGCAGCCCTCGACTGAGGGACCGGTTCCTGAGAAAGGTGTGGCGATTTCAGCTGGCGGTTCGGCGTGCCGAATCCACCCGGGCAACGGCCAGGGCCGCCAGGTCCGAGGCGTCCGCTTGGCTGAGCCGCCGATCGACGACGAGCGCGATCAAGGAGGTGTCGAAGGTCTCGCCTGGCGCCAGGACTCGCGCCGAGTCCCATGCCAGCGAGGGGCCGGCGCCCACGTAGTCCGACAACCGGACGAACCACGGCAGCGGCTCCTGGGCATCCTGGACCAGTACGACGGACGTCCAGGCCTCGCCGTACAGGGCACTCACCACCAGCCACGGCGACTTCGAGCTGTGGGCGCCCGGCTCGCCGGTGCCGTCCACGGTGAGGAGTTCGGTGCGTTCACCGAAGGGGAAACGCCAGAAGATGCCGCCGTACCCGGCTCCCGGGCGGCCGTTGACGGCCGGGCTCGCGATCGTCGCACCGGACGGTGCCGTCAGGGCGCTGTGCCAGCCCAGGGCCCAGGCCTCCGCTTCGGCGATGAGCACACCGGTCAGCCGGCGCTCCTCGAGCAGTTGCTGGCGGTCGTTCTGATCGGCCCAGGTGATCCGGTCGACCAGCCCGGCGGTCCCCTCGACGGTCAGTCGCGTGCTGATCTGCCGCCCGTGGTTCGACAGCAGGGTCGGGCCCTGCCCGGGCAGGAACGTTCGACCACCCCAGTACGTCGTTCCGTCCACGTCCGCCACTGTCAGGGACAGCCCGTAGTGGTGCCGATGGTCCACCGGGCTGGTCACTGTCAGCGCTCGCCCGGACAGCGAGTGGACAGGGTGCAGGTGCGGCCTCGGGCTGTGGACCCGGGGCATCGCCGCCCCGCTCACGTAGCGCGTCAGAGGTACTTCGAGGCCTTCGAACACGGCACCGTCATCCTCGAGCTTCCACTCTGCGGTGAGCCCGTTGCCCAGGTTGCGGTGAACCAGGCCGGCGGTGCCGGACGATGGCGCGCCGAGGCGCCGGGCCGGGGGCACCGGCCCGCTGCTCGAGCGCACCACCAAAGAAGGCTCGATGACCTCGACCTCACCGGGCTCGACGCCCGGCGTGTCGATGCTCGCGATCAACCGCGCCCAGGCGCGCCGGCCGACCTCGGCCTGTGGCACCACAGCGGTCGTCAGCGACGGCGTGGCGAAACGCGCCAGTTCGATGTCGTCGAAGCCGGTCACCGAGATGTCCCCGGGCACGGCGACACCAGTCTCGTTCAGCCGGGCGAGTAGGCCGAAAGCGACCAGATCGTTGAACGCCACGACGGCTGTGGCGCGGGACTCCAGCACCTCATCGGCCACCCGGTAGCCGGCATCCACCGTCGAGCCACCGGCGATTGTTCGCACCCGCAGGAACGGATGCCGGGTACGGGCTTCCTCCAAGGCTCTGGCCCGGACGTGATGTGACGCGGCGCTCGGCGGTCCGGCGACGTACGCCAGGTCCTGATGGCCGTTCTCCACCAGATGATCCACCAGCAGAGCGATCCCCAGGGCGTAATCGACCGTCAGGGCCGGCACCCCCTCCACCAGCCGGTTCAACAACACGGCCGGCTTCACCTCCGGCAGGAGAGCGAGCAACTCCTCCTCGGGCATCCTCGGAGCGGCCAGGATCACGGCGTCGCAGCGAAGGCGCGCCTCCAGCGTCACCTCGGCCTCCCGGGCCGGGTTCTCCACCGTCTCAGCGACGAGGATGCGATACCCCATCTCGTCGGCCGCCGCCATGGCGCCGCGCAGCAGTTGCTGGAACATCGGGTTGCCCAGGTCGGGAACCACCAGGGCAACGGTGTTGGTGCGGCCCAGGGAAAGGCCGCGGGCCAACTTGCTCGGCCGGTACTGCAGTTGGTCCGCGGCGGCGTGGACGCGGGCCGCGATCTCGGGCGCGACGTTCGCCTGGCCGTTCATCACCCGGGAGACCGTGGAACGCGAGACCTGCGCCGCCCTGGCGACCTCACCGATGGTGGTGCCGCTCTTGAGTTGCCGTGTCATCTAGGCCCTGCCCTCCCCTGATCCGATGCCCACGCGAACCGCGTGGAACGTGGCGTAGCCTCCCGTGGCCTCTGCCGCAGTATCGTCCCTCGCTGTCAGGCTGACTGTGCGGGCCCCGTCCGGCGTGCCGAGCGGGGCAGCCGCGAAGAGTCCGACGTCCGCACCGATCCAGCGTCCCGGCTGGGCGGTGAACGATGACGGGACCTGCTGCCATTCCACGCCTCCGGAGAAGCGCCAGGCAAACGTCACCAGCCCTTCCGCGTCGCACCGGACCCGCAACTCGACCTCATCGTCGCCCTCCGGCATGCCCGCCTGGGCTAACGTCTGCTCACCCGGACCGTCCATCGATCGCCGGCAGAGCACGTGGAGTCCGCCCGGCGTCCGCATCAGACCGATCCACGCATACGCCGTACCGAGAACCACCAGGCCGACCCTCGCTCCGTCCGGCGCCGGGCCGAGCCGCGCGGACGTGACCCATTCCGAAGGCTGCCCGGGCAGCGGCTGACCCAGTACGTGTCCAAGCCGGCGTAGATCACCGAGGTCGTCAGGAACCAGGCGAAGGCGCAGTGTCCCGTCTCCTGGAAGGACGTGCCAGTTCGGTTCAGGATTCGCCTGCCAGTGCCACTGCAGCCCTAGCTTGGTCGACTCGAAAGCGTCGCTGCGTACCGGCTCCCGCTGTTCGGCCGGTGGCGAGCCCAACGCCGGGCGGGCGTAGTACGGCACCGGTTCTCCGGTCATCGCTCCCGGCGGGGCGGCGCCGATGATGGGCCAGCCGTCCTCGCCCCACGTCATCGGCTGAAGGTGGACGACCCGGCCGAACACCCCGCGGTCCTGGAAGTGCAGGAACCAGTGTTCGCCTCCAGGCGTGTCGATCCACGCCCCTTGATGGGGCCCGTTGATCGGGCTGCTGCCCTGTGCGAGCACCACCCGGTGCTCGTAGGGACCGTAGACCTCCCGCGACCGGAACACCGATTGCCATCCGGTCGCCACTCCCCCAGCGGGTGCGAAGATCCAGTACCACCCGTCGCGGCGGTAGAACTTCGGACCTTCCAAGGTTCGGCAGCCGGGAATCTCGTCCCCGGCGACGACAGTGCGCGGCGTACTCACGACGTCTTGGAGGTCCTCGGTCACCTCGACCACGCTGAGGCGGTTCATTTGACCGCTGCGGCTGTGAGCCCATCCGAACACCACGTAGGCCCGGCCGTCGTCGTCCCACAGCGGGCAGGGATCGATGACACCGGTACCCGCCAGCAGCGGGCGCGGCTCGCTCCACGGTCCACCCGGATCAGGCGCGGTGAGGACGAAGATGCCGTGGTCTGGATCTGGGTAGGTCAGGTGGAACAGGCCGCGGTGATGACGGAGGCTCGGCGCCCAGACCCCACTGCCGTGCCGCGGGATGCGGTAGTGCTCGACCGGCGGAACCTGCGGTAGCGCCCGCGCAACGATCTCCCAGCTGACCAGGTCCCTCGAGTGCAGGATCGGCAGCCCCGGGGCCCGGTTGAAGCTGGAGGCCACCAGGTAGTAGTCGTCGCCGACGCGCACGACATCGGGGTCGGGCCAGTCCGCGTCGAGCACCGGGTTCGCGTAGCCGCTCATCGCATCCTCTCGCCTCATATCCCTGATCCTAACCTATGGGAAACCGGTTCCCGAGCTGTTATGGTCCGATTTCGTGAACCGGTTTCTGACCGGAGTCAAGACAAGAACGTCATGAGAGAGAAGGCGGACCATGAAACAGCGACGTGTCAGCGGTCTCGCCGCCGTGGCGGCGGCGATGGCCCTTGCGCTCGGCGCCTGCGCCGGCCCGGGCGGTACCGGCGACGCTCAGCCCGGGGCTGGAACGGACGACTGGGGTGACCCCAAGGGCACGATCGAGTTCTGGGACACCAATGCCAACCCGCGGCTCACCGCGGAATGGGAAGAGCTCATCGACAGGTTCGAGAAGGCGAATCCTGACATCGACGTCAAGTACGTCGGGCTGCCCAACTCGTCGTACCTGCAGAAGGTGAACAACGCGCTCGCGACCGGCGAGGTCCCCGATGTGCTGCTGATCGGCAACGACGTCGCCACCCTGATCGCCCAGAAGGCGCTGGCGCCGCTGGACGACGCGTTCAAGCAGGCTGGGCTGGCGGCGAAGATCGACCCGAAGATGGTCGAGAACGAGCGCCGGAACTCCGCCGACAAGGTGCTGTACAAGCTCCCGCTGAGCGCCCTGTCCGACGTGATCTGGTACCGGACGGACTGGCTCAAGAAGGCCGGACTGAAGGAACCGGCCAGTTATGAGGAGTTCTTCGCCACCGCGAAGACGCTCACGAAGCCGGAGTCGAACCAGTTCGGCTTCGCGTTCCGTGGCGGCCCCGGTGCGATGCCGCCGATGTTCGCCATGACCTACGGCATGTCCGGGGTCGGCGAGTTCATCACCAAGGACGGCAAGGCGACGCTGGACGCGCCGGAGAACGTCGCGGCCTTCAAGAAGTACATCTCCCTCTACGGCACGGTGAGCGCAAAGGCCGACCTGGCCAACGACTACCCCAAGATCGTCGCCGCGTTCGACGGCGGCTCGGCCTGGGCAACCCATCACAACCTCGGCTCCTACCAGGACCACCTCAAAGCCCTCGGCAGCTCGAACGTGGCCGGCGTACAGCCGTTCCCCAACGCGGCCGGCGTCATCACCGCGACCTCGGCCGCGGTGTCGGGTCTCGGGGTTCTTGCCAAGAGCAAGCACAAGGCCGCGGCCTGGAAGTTCGCCGAGTTCGTGAGTACCGACGGCAACTCCGACTGGGCGGAGACCGTGGGCCAGGTGCCGGCATCGCTCGAGGCGCAGAAGGCTCCATGGATCTCGCAGGCACAACCGCTGACGGCGATCGTCAAGGCGGCCGAGAACCCGAAGACGCAGTACATCCAGCTGCCCACCTATCTGCCCGACTGGGGATCGATCCTGAAGACCGAGATGGAGCCCGACTTCCAGTCCGTCCTGCAAGGCAAGCTGAGCGCGGAGGACTTCCTGGGC
This sequence comes from Kribbella caucasensis, assembly GCF_004361855.1. Classification (GTDB taxonomy): domain Bacteria; phylum Actinomycetota; class Actinomycetes; order Propionibacteriales; family Kribbellaceae; genus Kribbella; species Kribbella caucasensis. The sequence continues at coordinate 6,766 of NZ_SNWQ01000045.1, read as the reverse complement.
AAGTACGCCGATCGGTTCGAGAAGGCGCAAGCCGAGTACGTCAAGCACGCGGGAAAGTAGCCGCATAGCCCAATGCGATGGCCAAGCCGGTGCCGGGTTCCGGGAAATCACTCCCGGAACCCGGCGCCGCGCCGTTCGCTGTCCCGGCGTGGCGAGCAGCCAGGAGTGCCGCACGCAGCCTCCGCGCACCCGCCGAAGTCGTCCTCGTCGTGACCAGTCTTACAGCCCCTGAATGCTTGACCCCCGCGTGGCAGTGCAGGGCGATCGGCCGCACCTCCGCCGGGGAGAGCACGCCAAGCGCTGCGGCCAGGTCAGTGGTGACAGCGTCCCCGGCAAGGACTGGGCCGGCGCGCCAGACGGCGGGCCAGCCCTCGTACCCGCCGACGGGCGCCGCGGCGGGCTCAGCCTTTCACCCCGCCGGCCGACAGCCCTTGAACCAGGAACCGCTGCACGTAGGCGAAGACCAGAACCACCGGTACCACGGCGACGACGCCGCCGGCCGCGAGTGCGCCGAAGTCGACGCTGTACTCGCCGAGCATGTAGCTGAGACCGACCGGGATCGTGAACTGGTCCTGGGAGTTGAGGAACATCAGCGCGAACAGGAAGTTGTTCCAGGAGGAGATGAACGCGAACGAGCTGATGGCTACCACACCAGGACGCAGCAGCGGCAGCACCGTCATACGGAAGCCGCTGAACCTTCCGCAGCCGTCGACCCAGGATGCCTCTTCGAGCTCGATCGGGATGTTCCTGATGAAGCCCGCCATGAGGATGATCGACAGCGGCAGATGGAAGACGGCATCGGCCACGACGATGCTCCACAGCGTGTTGATCAGATGAGTGGTCCGGAAGATGTCGAAGAGCGGGATGAGCATCATCGCGCCCGGCACGAACTGCGTGCACAGCATCAGGACCATGCACGCGTTCTTGCCACGGAAGCGGAAGCGGGCCAGGGCATAGCCTCCGGCTAGTGCGATCACCGTCGTCAGCAGCACCGTCAGCACCGCGATGATCACCGAGTTCTTGAAGAACACGCCGAACCCGGCACCGTTCCAGACGGTGGCGAAGTGCTCGAAGGTCAGCGGCCAGGGCACGAGCGCGGTCGAGCCGGTCTCGCGAAAGGCGAAGAGCAGGATCCAGTAGAAGGGCACCAGGGTGAACAGCAGGTACGCCGCCAACGGCAGGTAGATCGCCCAGCGCGGCACCCGCCGAGCCGCGGCGCTACCCGTCGGCCGGCGACCGGGCCGGCGCGGACCGGCCGCCCCCGTCTCCGTCGTGTCATGCTCGGGGCCGGTCACCACGGTCGCGCTGGTCATCTGGTCGGAGTTCCTCTCGGCGGTTCGGGCTACGGGAGTCATTCGGTCTCCCTCCCCGCACGGGCGAGCCACAGGTAGGTGACGGAGCACACGGCGAGGATCACGAACGCCGACATGGTCAGCGCCGAGCCGTAGCCGAATTCCTTGGCGTCCACCGCCTTGCGGGCGACGTACAGCGGAAGAGTCATGGTGGCGTTGCCCGGTCCACCGCCGGTCAGGGTGTAGAGCAGGTCGACGTTGTTGAACTCCCACACGGCCCGCAGCAGCGTGGACAAGATGATGGCAGCGCGCAGGTGTGGCAACGTGATCGACCAGAACCTGCGGAACCGCCCGGCGCCGTCGACCTCGGCGGCCTCGTAGAGATCGCCGGAGATGGATTGCAGGTCGGCGAGGATGAGGATCGCGAAGAAGGGGACGCCACGCCAGAGCTCGGCCAGCACGGCGGCCCAGAAAGCCGTGCCCGGCTCGGTCAGCAGACTCGTGCCGTAAGCCCCCACGCCGGCGTCCGCGAGATAGCGCCCGAAGCCGGTCGTCGGGTTGTAGATCAGCAGCCAGATAGTGGTGGTCAGCACTCCGCTGACCGCCCACGGCGAGAACACCATCGCCCTGGAAACGGCGCGCCCGACGAAGGTCTCGTTGATCACCAGAGCCAGCGCCAGACCGAAGACCAGCTGCAGCGACACCTCCACGACGACCCACTGACCGGTGAAGCGCAAGGACTGCCAGAACAGGTCGTCGCGCAGCATCGCCGCGTAGTTCTCGAGCCCGATGAATCCGTTGTCCCACGGCTTGGTGACGTTGTACTTGTACAGGCTGTAGTAGACGACGCTGCCGATCGGATAGATCAAGAAGATCGCGAGGAGTGCCCCCGCCGGCGCCAGCAGCAGGTACGGCGTCCACCGTTCCCGTGGGCGGTTCCGCTTCTGCCGCGGCGCACCAGCCTCCGGCGGCGCAGCCGTACTGAGCACGGTCATGAACTCTCCACTCTCGCCGGGATCGGGGAACCGGTTTCCTGTCAGTGAAACGTACCAGGAACATGACGTCAACATCTGATCGAATACAGAGATCGCCGCTGCCGGTTGGCTGAGAAACCGGTTCCCAGAGGAGATCGCCTGAACTCCCGATCGCTGGCCAGCCCTGCCCGGCAAGACGCGACCGAGGTGGCGGTAGGGTCTCGCCTGCCGGCTTCGAGTTCTACTGCGGCGATCGCCGCTACCTGCTTTGAATCGCTGGGTCCAAGTCGGCTCCACTGAAATCGAGCCAGTCGACAAACAGCCATACCCCGCACCAGCACACCGGCTCCGCACGACACCTCGGCCGGCGCATCATGGCGAAAACGCCAACTCGCGCTACTTCAGCGAGGACGCCTACAGCAACACCGACAACCTCTGAGGGCGTCGACCACCGACCATGCTTGCGCCGCGCCGGTGTCAGAGGGTGATGCCAGCGGTGAAGAGCTGTGACCAGATTTCGGATTGGTCGACGACTTCGACGCCTAGCTTCTCGGCTTTGGTGACTTTGGAGGCGCCGACGTCGGCGCCGGTGATGAGGAGGTCGGTGCTGGCTGAGACCGATGAGGCGATGGTGGCGCCGGCCTTCCCGCAGAGGCGCTGGAAGGCGGGGCGGGGGACCTTTTCGCCAGAGCGCGGGTCACTGATGGCGCCGGTGACTACGACCGTTTTGCCGGCAAGAGGGGCGCCTGCGGCAACGACTGGCGGGAGGTCTTCTTCGCGGACGTCGAGTGATACGCCGGCTTCGCGAAGGCGTTGCAGCTCAGGTCGGAGACGGTTCAGGTGCTCTATGAGGGAGGCTGCGACCTTCGGTCCGATGTCGTCTACCGCGACAAGACCCACCTCTCCGGCGTCGGCTATCTCTTCCACAGAGCCGAAGCCTGCGCGGCAAAGACGGGCTGCGGTGCCTTCGGAGGCCATCGGGATGGCGAGTCCGATCAGGGCGCGGCGGAGGCCGACCTGGCGGCTGGTGTCGATCGACTCGATCATCCGGGTGGCCGAGACCTCGCCCATGCGGTCGAACTCGAGCAGTCTCTCTTTGGTCAGGTGGTAGAAGTCCGACGGGTGCTCGAGGATCCCCGCATCGGCCAGGCGCTCGATCCACACCCCGCCGATCGCGTCGATGTCGGCCGCTGCGCGTGAGGCCCAGTGGATCAGCCGTCGTACGGTCTGGGCCGGGCAGGCGACGTTGACGCAGAACAGCTCCCGGCTGTTGCCCTGCTCACTCAAAGGCTGCTGACACGATGGACAGGTGGTGGGCGGCACGATGTCGCGCTCCGCACCGGTACGCCGGGACGCGTCGAGCACTCCGGCGACGAACGGGATCACGTCGCCGGCCCGGCGTACCAGGACCGTGTCGCCGATCTTGATGCCGCGGGCCCGGATCACTTCCTGATCGGCCAACGTGGCGCGAGTGACCGTCGTACCCCCGACGAAGACAGGCTCGAGCCAGGCGACCGGGGCGATTTTGCCGTCTTCCCCACGTCCCAGACGACGTCGGCCATCACGGTGGTCTTCTCCTCCCGGCGAACTTGTACGCCAGTGCGCCGCGTGGCGAGTTCGAACGAGTTCCGGCCGCGGCGAAGGCACCGCGGTCGGCCAGTCGCAGTACGGCGCCGTCGAGGTCGTAGTCCAAGTCGTTGCGCTGTTGCTCGATCGTGGTGATCACAGCCTGCGCCGCGGTCGCGTCATCGCAGTGCTGCATTTCTGCGGCCGTGAACCCGAGGGCCTGCAGCGCCCGGTCCAGGTCGGAGTCGGTGCCGTCGGGATCAGTATGGAGATCGAAGGCGAGGAACTGCAGGCGGCGCTCGGCGACACTGGCTGGGTCCTTCGCGCGCAGGGTGCCGGCGGCGGCGTTGCGTGGGTTGATCAGCGGCTTGTCCGGGTGATTGGCGTTGTAGGCGACGAAGGTGGAGCGCAGCATGACCGCCTCACCCCGAACCTCGACTCGGCCCGGTGCGTCGACTCTGGTAGGTAGGCCGTCAGCCAATGCCCGCACCAGCGGGGTCACGTCGTCACCGGTAGTCCCGTCGCCGCGGGTGATCGCCCGGGCTAGCTGACCGTTCTCGTAGACCAGAGCCAGGGACAGCCCGTCCAGCTTCGGCATGACGACAACAGACCGGCCGGGGAAGCGTTGGAAGAATGCCTCGACCTGCTCCGGGCGGGTCGCCTTTTCCAGGGAGAGCATCGGCCGCGAGTGCTTCCGTGGCCCCTTGCCGGTGCGAGGGACGAGGGTTGAGTTCGGGATGTCGGCGAACCAGCGGCCGTGCGAGGGGGGCACCATGCGGTCCAGGTCTCCGAACCAGAGCCACGTGGGCACCTCGAGGTGATCCGGATCGATGTCCCAGTCGCCACCCCAGGCCACGTTGTCGCGGGCATAGCCGTCGTAACTCCGCAGGGTGTCGCGAAGGGTCCAGGCCGAAGAGCCGCTTGTTCTCCGCGGTGAGCCAGCCGGCGTCTTCCTCAGTATGCCGTCGAAGAACTCCTCGGTCATCGCGGGGTCGGGCAGCGCGAGCAGCTTGACGTACGTTACGCCGGCGTCAGCGCGGAAGCCCTTCAACGCGCCCTTGATGTCACCCGCCTCCGCGAGTTCGAGGATTGGCAGATCGGGATCCGTAGGGCCTGGCGGCTCGACCAGCCGCCACGGACCAACTCCACCGGAAAGCCCGACAGCCCGCACCCGGCGCTGATCGGCGAGGCCGTGGCAAGCGCGTACGGACCACCTCCCGAGGCACCCAATACGGCGAATTCTCCGATGCCCAAGGACCGCCACCGCCAGCCTGTCGACACCGACAGAGGTCAGGCTCGGTGGCGTGTCAGTCGAACGCCCATAGCCCGGCCGATTGAAGGACACCAGCCGCACAACCAGCCGCCACGCCGCCTGCTACCCAAGCCGCGCCTGCAGCCGCCCCGACGGCGTCCCAGGGTGGAACACCACCGGTACGCCGGCCGCGTCCCCGCCCTCCCACACCTCGACAACCCGGTCCCCCGCCAACTCGACCAGGCGACTCCCCGCCTCATCCGCCATCCCCGAACATAACCTCGGATCGGCTCCATTGCACCCGGCAGCGTCATCCACCCTGACCATGAACTCAGGGGCCCGCGCGAGGCTCCCCTGGGTGACCTCGGCCATGTGCAGACGCCTGGCGGTCATCAGCTGCTCACGCTCATCCGGCAGAACTCCACCTTCGCCCGACTGACCTGATCGCTTCGGTCAGCGACGAAGCGATAGCGCCTTACTCTCGTCGTCGTGCTGACCGATCCGAACTACCTTGTCCCGTCCCCGCCCTACTCGCCCGGCGGCGTCGCCTGGTTGCGAGCTTCCGTCGCGCGCTTCAGCAACGGTGCCACTCATGAGCGACGACGTGCACTGGCCGAGGCCGAACTGGCTGCCATCGACCCGGAGGCCCTGCGAGAACTGGCACTGCGGCGCGGCACTGGCCCAGTCGAAGTACTGGCCGAAGCGCTCGGGCTTCCCGCCACAGTTGCCGAGGACATCGCTGTGATCGCGAAGTCCTACCAACCACACACCACGATCACTACGGCGGCGGATCAGGCCGTCGACCGCCTTGCACGGCTCCTCGGCACCGCTGACGAGAGCGCCGCCAACCGGATCGCCCTGCTCGTCCAGGCGTGTGACGCGACCACTGCCCTAGTGACGAACATCATCGCGGGCCGCACCGACCCGCCGGTGCCCAAGACCCGACGGATCGCCCCCGACGGCACGACAGTCGAAGTCGACCTGACCGACTCACCGTTCGGCGCGGGCCCACACGCCTGCCCCGGCCGGCTACACGCCCTCGCCCTTGCCGACGGTTTGGTCCAAGCCCAGCGCCCCAGGCCGCCAAGGTAGGACCCGTCGATCAGCGGACAGCCCGGCCATTCACCAGAGCATGGCGGCCGATTCGGCCATCTTCCGTGCACCCCCACCGCTCAGCCGGTGAACCTAATGCGTGTGGTTAAGGTGCGTGTCCCTCCTCGGACACCGTGGGGGTTCAAGTCCCTAGGGACTTGAACCTTCTTCTTGTGGGTCCGGCTGGGGGCCCCGGCAGTCTCCCCCACGCGGTTCAGTCTCCCACCGCTGTTGCCGTTGGGCGAGTCAGGATGCTCGGTCTTCCACCGAGGTCTCAGGGTCAACTGGCGAGAGTGCCGGCTCAGCCTGGCTTTGGTACAGCGGGAGTCCGCGCGCGGGCGGATGCCCTATCGCGGCTCAAGCGCCAGCTCAGCTCTGACACCACGCCGGAGGCACGGAACGTGCCTCGCGACCCGAGACGGGAGCACGGGAGCGACACGCAGCCCGAGGTCCCTGCCGCGGCTCAAATCGGGGGCGCCGGTCGGCGCGCGACCTCTAGGAGGCCGCTGAATAATCCGCGTGTCGTCGCGGTGTCTGCTGTGCGTGCTGAGAGGGTTTTGGCATGCAGGGTGTGGAGCGGGTCGATCGGG
>NZ_SNWQ01000044.1 GCF_004361855.1 Kribbella caucasensis | reverse complement strand
CGGCTCGATATTCGGGTCACCGACCAGCCACCCGCCAGCGATCCGAACCGGTACACGCCGTCGGCTGCGCTGGACCGGTATGTCCGGCTCCGGGATCGCACCTGTCGCTTCCCCGGCTGCAACCGGCCGGCCGAGTTCACCGACCTCGACCACCGCATCGCCTTCACCGCCGGCGGGCGCACCACCGCGGACAACCTGCAGTGCCTATGCCGCCACCACCACCGCCTCAAGCACGAAGGCGGCTGGAAGATCCACCAACACCCCGACGGCACCCACACCTGGATCAGCCCCACCGGCCGCCGCTACCGCGAGAACGGGCCACCCTCTAATCCGGCCAGCAGGCGAGCGCAGCACCCTCCGGCCGATCCTCAAGCCGACTCGACTCACCTGCGCTCAAGGAGAAGCCAGCGTGGTCCAGACCATGGGCAGGGTGGCCGATGAAGGGGCGGCCTCCAGGTACGACACGCTGCCTGCGATCGGTTACGACACGGCACCTGGGATCAGGCGCCGCATGGCACCGGAGATCAGCTTGTGCGGGCTGCGCCGAGGGGGCGGAGGCGGCGTCGGCGTTCGGAGGGGTGCTGGAGGTCTTCGGAGCGGGGTGGGTCGAGGCGGCTCAGGTGGCGGCCGGCGCCGGTGGTGGGGCAGGTCCAGGTGCCGTTCATCTCGACCAGACGGATGCCGGGCTGGTCGAGCCAGCGGAGGACGAGTTCGATCTCCTCGGGGGAGGCGGAGGCGACCGGGCCGATGCCGGGGAGGACCGTCTCGGCGGAGGCGCGGAGCATGTCGAGGTACTTGCGGGGGTCCGTCCCGCGGGCGGCGAGGCCGGCGGCGGCGAGGCGGCCGTGGCGGATCACGTGCAGTTCCCAGGCGCCGTCGTCGGTTCGGCGGGCGGCGCAGATCTCGGCGCAGCCGCTGACCGAGGCCATCCGTTGCATTCGCGCACTGCTGCGGACGAAAGCACCGAGCCGGTCGCGGTGGACGGCGGCGTCCTCGTATCGCTCGTCGGCGCAGAGGCGGTCGATCCGCCGGGTCAGCGCGTTGATCACCGGCGTCGGGTCCGAAACCAGTGCGGTGCGGAGGGCGGTCACGAACTCGCCGTACGACGATGTGTCGATGCGGCCGTCACATGGTGCGACGCAGCGGCCCATCTCGGCCAGGACGCACGGCGACAACTGTGGAGTGCGGGACATTCGGGCGGTGCATTGCCGGATCGGGAAGGCCTCGTGCAACGCGGCCATCGCCCGCTCGGCCGTTTTGCGGGAGCTGAACGGTCCGAGGTATCCCGCGTCGTCGTCGCGGACCTGCTTCACCAGCGACAACCGGGGGAAAGGCTCGACCGTGACCTTCAGCCAGTGCTGCCGCTCGGGGAACTTGGAGCGCCGGTTGTATCGCGGTTTGTGCTCGGCGATCAGGCGCAGTTCGCGGACTTCGGCCTCCAGCGTCGTACCGCACTCGATGCCGCGGACGCCGGATGCGATCCCGATCATCTCGCCGATCCGGGTGCGGGTCTCGGAGGCGGTGAAGTACGACCGGACGCGGGTGCGCAGGTCCTTCGACTTGCCGACATACAAGACTTCGCCGCGGTCGTCGGTGAACAAGTACACACCAGGTGCGTGCGGCAACGCTTCGGCCAGGTGCCGCTTGGCCCGGACCTGCGGCGCGACCCGGGCGGAGAACGTCTGCAGATCCTCCAGGGTCTGGACGCCAAGCGATCCCACCCGTTCGAAGAGTCCGTGCAGTACGTCGACCGTGGCGCGCGCGTCGGACAGGGCGCGGTGGTTCGGCGTCGTGGTCGCGCGGAACAGCTTCGCCAACGTGCCGAGCTTGCAGTTGGGCGCCTCGTCGGGCGTAATCACCCGGCGGGCCAGCAACGCGGTGTCGACGACGGCGAAGTCCGGCCAGTCATACCCGTGGATCTGGCTGTCGTGCTTGAGGAAACCCGTGTCGAACGGTGCGTTGTGCGCGACCAGAACACAGCCGCGGGCGAACTCCAGGAAGGCCGGCAGCACGGAGTCGATCCGGGGGGACGAGGCAACCATCAGGTCGGTGATCCCGGTCAGTACGGCGATGAACGGCGGGATCGGCTCGGCCGGGTTCACCAGAGTCTGGAACTCCCCGAGCACCTCGCCGGCCCGCACCTTGACCGCGCCGATCTCGGTGATCCCGGAATCGCCGGGCGCGCCGCCGGTCGTCTCCAGGTCGACCACGCAGAAGGTGACGTCCCGCAGCGGTGTCCCCAGGTCGTCGAAACTCGGTTGCACACCACGGATCGGACGCACCGGCGAAACGGTGGGATCGGCGGCTGAGCTGCTCATGGCGACGACGCTAGAAGGCCCCGCCGACAATTCCGCAGGTGACACGCGGCGCGACGCACTACCCTCTATGCATGCGTATCCAAGCGATCACCGCGATTCCGGGCCGTCGGCCCGGACGCTGTGGTCTGCATCACTGGCTGAGCCAGACAGTCGTTCCGGCCGGACTGCGGGCCGGTGGCTGAGGCAGGCACCGCCGCCGGCTCCGCTGCCACCGTCTTGCCCGAACCGGTGCGGCAACGGGTTCTCAGCCTCGCCGCCCAGGCACTCGGTCAGCTGCCCGCGACCGACATCCCGCCCCCGCTGCGGCGATTCGCCAGCTTCGCGCCCGGCAAGCGCGCGAAGCTGTCCGCGTCCGTGCTCGGGCCGATCCTGGAGACCGACGAACACTTCCGCCGGATGGTGGGGTTCGAGGTCCGCCGGGAGCATCCCGAGCTCGCCGACGCCGTGGCGGAAGGCGTTGCGGTGCCCGCGGCCGAGCCGGTCGAGGTCGCCGCGCTGGCGTACCTGCTCCGGCCGGACGACTGGGAGAAGCTCGTTGCCGCGGCCGCGCAGATCGTGCCGGAGCCGGTCAAGACCGACGACCAGGCGATCAGCCGGCTCGCCGACCAACTCGACCAGGCGCGGACCGAGACCCGGCAGGTCCGGGAACGGCTGCGCGAGCAGGTCAGCGAGCTGAAGGCCGAGAACACCACGCTCCGCCGCAAACTCAACGAGGCACGCCAGCGGATCACCGGGCTGCAGCAGAACCTCGAGCTGCGGACCGCCGAGGCCGAGTCCGCCGACGAACGCGTGGACGCCGCGCGCGCCGATGTGGATCGCGAGCTGCGGAGGCTACGGGCTCGCATCACTGAGCTGGAGGCGGTTGAGCACGCCGCCCGGCGTACTGCGGGGCAGGAGCGCGAGCTGGCGTCGACCCGGACCAGGTTGTTGCTGGACACCCTGGTCGAGGCCGCGGCCGGACTTCGCCGGGAGCTGGCCCTGCCGCCCGGGGGAGAACTACGCCCGGCCGACACCGTCGCGGGCGTCGAACCGTCGGCCGCACCGGTCGGGCGGTCCGCACCGGACGACGATCCCGCGCTGTTCGACGAGTTGCTCGCGTTGCCGCAGGTGCATCTGATTGTCGACGGCTACAACGTGACGAAGACCGCGTGGCCGACCTCACCGTTGCACTCGCAGCGGCAGCGGCTGGTCACGGCGCTCGGGGCACTGGTGGCGCAACGGCGGGTCGAGGTCACCGTGGTCTTCGACGGCGCTGAGCTGTCCGGGCCCGTGCAGCTCAACTCTCCGCGCGGTGTGCGCGTCAGGTTCAGCCCAGCCGGGGTGATCGCTGATGAGGTCATCCGGCAACTGGTTCGCGCCGAACCACCGGGCCGCCCGGTCGTGGTCGTCTCGTCGGACCGCGAGGTTGCCGACAGCATCAAAAGCCTCGGCGCCCGCGCGCTGAGCGCGGCCACCCTCATCAGCCGCATCGGCCGCGCCTGAGGGCTCCGGCAGGAAGCCGCTGAGAAACTGTCGGTGGGGGTGTCTAGCGTCCTTGGCAGCCGGATGCAAGTCCGGGGCTTCCCCACTTGGAGGACGTTGTGCTGATCGACTGCGACGCGTGTGTGATGAAGGGTCCGGGCTGCCAGGACTGCGTGGTCACCGTGGTGCTCGGGATGTCGGCCGACCGGGCGGAACCACTGCGGATCGACGACGACGAGCGGGCCGCGCTGGACGCCCTGGCCCAGTCCGGGCTGGTGCCTCCACTGCGGCTGGTGCACGCCGTCAGTAGTGTCGAGCCAAACGCTGCTGCGGAAGGAGAATCCGCCGCCGACGCGGTCTGATCTGCCCGGTTCTCGCATGCCTACTCGACGTTAAGTTTCGATCAAACCAGAGGGGCGAATTGCACCGGTCACGAAACGGTCACTATGGTTACCTCTCGTTGCTTCAGAGTGTCGGTCGTCCAGACCGACCGGGCAACACCAGCCGAGGGTGACCCGCCAGGTCGTCGGAGTACTGCGGTAGTGCTCTGCTCCAGGTGCGGTCGACGGGGACGGCGTGAGCAGAGGAAGGACCGACCGGGCAGTGTCCATCGGACGCATCAACCGCACCAGGGGAATTGCCCTCGCCGCCATCACCAGCACCGCCGTCGTAGCGAGCGTGCTGTTCGTCCAGAACTCGGCGGATGCGGACCCGAAGCCGACGCTCGAGCAGGCCAAGGCCCAGGTGGCCGAGCTGCAGCACAAGGCCGAGGCGGCCGGTGAGGCGGCGAACGACCTGCGCGGCCAGATCAAGGCGTCCAGCGACCGGGTGAAGTCCCTGCAGGCCGGGATCAAGACCCAGCAGGTCCAGGTCGACGGCGTGAAGCGGCAGATCGGCTCGCTCGCCGTGGCCGGGTACCAGACCTCCGGGATGACGACGACGGCCCAGCTGCTGCTGTCGACGAACCCGGACCAGTTCCTCAGCCAGGCCTCCACCGCACAGGCCTTCGCGGGACAGCAGAACTCGGCCCTCCGCCGGTTCCAGACGGCGCAGGGCAAGCTGACCGACCTGCAGGCGAGTGAGCAGTCCGAGCTGGCCGCACTGCAGGAAGTGCAAGCCAAGCAGAACGAGCTGAAGAAGCAGATCCAGACCAACCTGGACGCCGCCGAGAAGGTGCTCAGCAAGCTGAGCGACGCCGAGCGGGCCCGGATCCAGGCGGAGAACGACCGCGAGGAAGACGCCGCCCGGAAGAGCCGGCCCACTCGCGAGGGCGACCGGCTGGACGACCTGAACATCCCGGTCAGCGGCCGCGCCGGTGCCGCGATCAACTACGCGATGGCCCAGCTGGGTGACCCGTACGTCTGGGGCGCCGACGGGCCGAGCTCGTTCGACTGCTCCGGGCTGACGATGGCCGCTTGGGCCCGCGCCGGGGTCTCGCTGTCGCACTCCTCGAAGGCGCAGGCCAGCGAGGGCCGCCGGGTGAGCAAGAGCATGCTGAAGCCGGGTGACCTGGTGTTCTACTACTCGCCGATCAGCCACGTCGCGATGTACATCGGCAACGGCCGGATCGTGCACGCGAGCCGCCCGGGCAAGCCGGTCAAGATCGACGATGTCGACCTGATGCCGTACAACACCGCGGTCCGGCCGGGCTGAGTAGGCGCAAGTCAGACCATGTTCGCGGCTCCGGGGCTCGACCCCCGGAGCCGCGTCGTTTCACCATTGACGTGCTTCACTGACCGGGGGAGCGCATAGTGTCCTCCCTGACCGGGGCAGGTGAGCAGCGAGGGGCCGAGGTGAACGACGAGCAGCGTGACGCCCCATTGTCTGACGCCCCAGTGTCCGAGGCTCCGATGCCCGGCCCGGACCACACCGCCATGTCGGACCACACCACCATCGTGATCCCGGCCCAGCATGCGGCGGCGCGTTCGAGTGGTGGCGGATTCCGCAAACCGCCGTTCCTCAAGCCGCCGTTCCTCAAGCCGCCCGGGGAGTGGCCGGTCCAGCTCTGGCCGGTGCCGAAGCCGCTGGCGAAGAAGGTTGCCCTGGGCACCGCCGTCGCCGTGGTCGCCATCGCCGCGTTCGCCGGTCTCCGTCAGATCGCCGACGCTCCCGCTGACCCGTCCGGCGGGCAGACCACCCAGGCCGGCCAGACCAGCACCACCCCCGACGAGGCTGCCGAGGGCGTACGCCGGGCCGTCGCGGGCGAAGCGGTCCTGCAGAAGATGGTCGACGCGGTCCGCGGTGAGAGCCGCGGCGAGTTCCTCAAGACGATCGACCCGCAGGCCAAGGATTTCGAGAACCAGGCCCGCACCGTCTACACCAACCTCGGCAAGTTGCCGTTGGCCACCTTCCAGTTGCGCTACGTGAGCGACGACGCGTCCGCGCTGACCCCGGACCGGCAGCGCGAGCTCGGCGGCACGGAGGCCTGGCTGGCCCAGGTCGAGGTGTCCTGGCAACTGACCGGGTTCGACACCAAACCCGCGCGCGAGACCTTGCCGGTGACGTTCGTGACGCGGGACGGTACGACGTACGCGGCGTCCTTCTCGGAGCGGTTCTTGGCCGGCCAGCGGCGGCCGATCTGGGCCCTTGGCAGCATCGAGGTCGTGGACAGCGACCACGCGCTGGTGGTCAGCCTCGACTCGCATGCCAACGCCGAGGACTATGCCTCCGTCGCCGACCGCGCGGTCGACTCGGTCAGCAAGGTCTGGGGCAAGACCTGGCGGCAGAAGGTGGTCGTCTACCTGCCGGCCAAGCAGTCCCAGATGGAGTACGTGCTCGGCGCCCAGCAGGGCACCTACACCCAGATCGCCGCGGTGACGATGGCCGAACTGGACATGCCGCAGGCGGGCGCGCCGGTGCGGATCGTGGCCAACCCGAAGCTGTTCGACGAGCTCGGCAAGCAGGGCCGCCGGATCGTGCTGACCCACGAGACCACCCACGTCGCCTCGACCGCGACCGCCTCGCCGGTACCGTTGTGGTTGGCCGAGGGGTTCGCCGACTACGTCGCGTTCACCGCCGTGTCCGTGCAGGACGAGTCGGCGGCGAAGGAGCTGTTCAAGGCGGTCCGGGCCGGGAAGGTGCCGACCCGCCTGCCGCCGCCGGAGGCGTTCGCCGCGTCGTCGACGGAGCTCCCGCAGGCCTACGAATCGGGCTGGCTGGCCTGCCGTCTGATCGCCGAGCGGGAAGGGCAGAGCAAGTTGGTGAAGTTCTACCGGACCGTGCACGCGTCGAAGAGCCCGACCGGTCTGGCCGACGCCTTCCGCGCCGTACTCGGCACCACCGAGCAGGAGTTCACCGCTGACTGGCAGAAGTACCTCAAGAGGCTCGCCGGTGTCTGACCCGGTCGCTCGCCGGGCACCATGGATCGCGGGAGTGCTGGTCGCGGCCGCGCTGGTGGTGGTGATCGTCATGACCACGCCGTGGCACCTGATCGACCTGCCGAAGCCGGACGCGACGCTCGACTTCACCCAGGCCGAGATCGACCGGCAGAACCAGTTCCGGCACGAGTTGTTGCCCTGGTCCACTACTTCCTGGATCCTCTCGCTCCTGGTCCCGCTGTATATCGGGTTCAGCCCGGTCGGCCGCCGCCTGTACGACGTCCATCGGTTGCGCCGGTGGTACGTCGCGGTCCCTGTGCTCGTGGCCGCGTTGGGGCTGCTGGCCAGCCTGCTCACTCTGCCGAGCGACGCGTTGGCCGAGCAGGTGACCAGGGACTACGGGTTGTCCACGGAGAGCTGGGGGCTGTGGCTCCGTGATCGGGCGGTGAACTGGGCGCTCGCATCCCTTGCCCTGACTGCGATTGCGATGGGGCTGATCGCCCTCGCCAAGAAGTGGCGGACCTGGTGGTGGGCTCCCGCCGCGATCGCTGGTGCGGTGCTGGTGCTGGGTGTCTCGTTCGCGTATCCCGTGCTGGTGGAACCGCGGTTCAACGAGTTCACCTCGATGGCGGCCGGTCCGCAGCGGGACGAGTTCATGCAGTTGGCCCGCGAGGACGGCGTACCGGTGAAGGACGTTCTGGTCGCCGACGCGTCGAAGCGGACCACCACATTGAACGCGTACGTCTCCGGCTTCGGCTCGACCCGCCGGCTGGTGGTGTACGACACGCTGCTCAAGGACGCCCCGCCCGCTCAGGTCCGGCTGGTCATCGCGCACGAACTCGGTCACGCCGCCGAGGGCGATGTCCTGCATGGCACGCTGATCGGTGCACTCGGGGCCGCGTTCGCCGTCGTCCTGCTGAAGTTGTTGCTCGGGGCACGGATGGCCGATCCGCGCCGGACTGCGTTGCTGTTGGCAATGATCATCGCCGGGTCCGCTCTCGCCGGCCCGGTGCAGAATCTGGTCAGCCGACGGATCGAGGCGCGCGCCGACTACCACTCGCTCCGGCTCACCAACGATCCGCGGGACTTCGTCGAGATGCAGCACCAGCTCTCGGTGCGGAACATCTCCGGGCTGGAACCGAGCCGCTGGCGGTACTGGATGTTCGCGAGCCACCCGACCTCACCGGAACGGATCGCGATGGCCCGGGCCTGGGGCGCGGAGCGAGGCGACCCCGTTCCGCCCCTGGTCAACCGGTGACCGTTCTCGTCGTCACGAACGACTTCCCGCCCCGGCAGGGTGGGATCGAGACGTTCGTCCGCTCCCTCTGCGGTGAACTCCCCGCCGGCGACCTGATCGTGCTGACCGCGAGCATGCCCGGCGACACGCAGTACGACGCGGCGCTGCCGTTCCGGGTGATCCGCGATCGCAGCGGCATGTTGTTGCCGACACCACGAGTCACCCGGTACGCCGTGAACGTGGTCCGCCGCTTCGGCGTGGATCGCGTGGTGTTCGGTGCGGCCGCACCCCTCGGGCTGATGGGATCGGCGCTGCGCAGAGCCGGTGTACGGCGAATTGTGGCGATGACGCATGGGCATGAGACGTGGTGGGCCGGAGTACCGGGGGCCCGGCAGGCGCTTCGGCGGATTGGGGACGCGGCGGACACGGTGACGACGGTGTCGTCCTGGTGCGCAACGCGGATCGCCCCTGTGCTGTCCGATCAGGCGGTCAGCAGGATGCGGCGGCTGACGCCGGGGGTGGACACGACACGGTTCTTCCCTGGTTGTGGGGGAGACGAGGTGCGGAAAGGGCTCGGGATCGGCGACCGGCCTGTGGTCGTGTGCGTGTCGCGGTTGGTGGCGCGCAAGGGGCAGGACACGTTGATCCGGGCGTGGCCCCGAGTCCTGGCCGCCGTACCGGACGCCGTACTGCTGCTCGTCGGTGGTGGGCCTGATCGCGATCGGCTCGAATCACTGGCAGCCGGTCACGAGTCGATCAGGTTCACCGGCGCGGTGCCGTGGGAAGAGATCCCGCCGTACGTCGACGCCGCGGACGTGTTCGCGATGCCGTGCCGGACCAGGCGATTCGGGTTCGAGCCGGAGGCGCTCGGCATCGTCGCGCTGGAGGCGGCTGCGACTGGGAAGCCCGTGGTGATTGGGGATAGCGGGGGAGCGGGCGACACGGTTCGCCATGGTGAGACGGGGTATCTGGTGGATCCGTACAACCCGCCCGCGACCGCCGTACGGGTGATCGAGTTGCTGACCGATCCGGGGAAGGCCCGCGCGATGGGTGCGGCCGGGCGGGAGTGGGTCGCGGCCGAGTGGACGTGGGCCCGGTCCGGCGCGGTGCTGCGGGAGCTGCTCGACCTGTGAGCTGAATCGCTCGACACGAGCGGCCCCGGTCCGTGTACTCTGGGCGCATGCATCAGATGTCGCGCCTCGCCGCAGCCGTACGAGCTCTCCGCTCGCCGGCTGCCGCTGCCTGACATCTACCTCCAGAAACCGGCGACCGGAAACGGCTCGCCGGTTTTTCGTTGGTTCGCGGCGGTCCTGCTCCGGTCACAGCTCAGACAAGGACCGAACGCCATGACCACCATCAGCAAGACCTTCATCAACTTCTTCCTCGACCGCGGCCACATCCCGACCACCGGGTCCACGCTCATCCCGCGACTCGGTGATCCGGTGCTGTTCACCACCTCTGGGATGCATCCGCTGACGCCTTATCTGGAAGGCGAACCACATCCGCTGGGTCGCCGGCTCGTCGGGATCCAGCGATGTCTGCGCACCACGGATCTCGACGAGGTCGGCGACCCGACCCACCTGACCGTGTTCGAGATGCTCGGCTCCTGGTCGCTCGGCGACTACGGCAGCGAGCAGACGTTGCGCTGGGGATTCGAGCTGCTCCGGGACGGTTACGGGATCGATCCGGGACGGATGTACGTGACCGTGTTCGGCGGTGACGAGCAGGTCGGGCTCGACGAGGAGTCGCTGCGGACCTGGCAGTCGATCGGCGTCCCGATCGAGCTGACCACCGACGACAACTGGTGGTCGAACGGCCCGACCGGACCTTGCGGGCCCGACTCGGAGATCTTCGTCTGGACCGGCAACGGTTCGCCCGAGGGTACGCCGACCACGGACGACCGCTGGGTCGAGGTGTGGAACCACGTGATGATGCGCTACCGCAGGCTCGAGGACGGCTCGCTCGAACCGCTGGAGCAGCTCAACATCGACACCGGCCTGGGACTCGAGCGGCTGATGATGCTGCTGGAGGGCAAGAACTCGGTGTACGAGACGAGCCTGTTCGAGCCCTGGACGCGAACCGTGCCGGAGTTGTGGAAGCTCGACGAGGAGGACGAGCGGATCGTGATCGACCACCTCCGGTCCAGCATCGTGATCGTCGGCGACGGCGTGCATCCGTCGAACACCGGCCGCGGCTACGTCCTCCGCCGGCTGATCCGCCGGGTGCTGACGATCCTGTGGCGCACCGACGAGTCGCGCACCCTGTCCGACCTGCCGCTGGAGCTGTTCCAGGAGACGCTGGACCACTTCCACGAGGGCGAACTCGTCACGCTGGTTCGCCGGATCCTGATCGACGAGGAGATCCGGTTCACCAACCTGCTCGACCGCGGCCGCAAGGTGCTCAGCCACGACCGCTTCCGCAAGCCCCTCGACGACACCGACTTCGAGTACCTGCACGAGACCCACGGCCTGCCCAAAGACCTGGTGGTCAGCCTGCTGCCTTAGACACCGGCATCGGCGAGGTCGGCGTCGGGCCGGGTCGGCTGGGGGACCTCGGGCGGGGCGACCTTGCCCACGGAGGACTGGGCGACGAAGGCGCCGAGGAGCACGATGGCGCCGCCGATGATCTGGTTGGTGCGGAGGGTCTCGTTGAGCAGGATCCAGGCGAACAGGCTCGCCGCCACCACCTCGACGTACGCGACCGCACCCCCGATCGCGGCGGACAGGCGCTGTACGGCGGCGGCGCCGGCCAGGTACGCGATGACGGTGCTGACCACGATCAGCCAGGTCGCGAATACCCAGCCCGGCGCCGACCGCTCGCCGATCGCGATCGTGTCGGTCAGCGCGTTCCACGGGATGGCCCACGGCGCGGAGATCGCGGTCAGCAGGAGCGCACCGACGACGCTGCCCGCGGCCGTCATCACCAACGGATCGGCGACACCGGTCAACTTGTCGATCAGGATGAAGTACGTCGCCTGGCACGCGGCTGCGCCGAGTCCGGCGAGCAGGCCGACCAGGTCGAGCTGCAATCCGGACCAGATCTCCACCACGGTCGCCAGCCCGATGAGCGCGATCCCGACGCCGAGTGCGGCCGACTTCGGTACGGCGACCTTGCGGCCGAACTTCAGCCACGCGACCACCAGCACGGGCCCGGAGAACTCCAGCAGGATCGCGACGCCCACAGGCAGCCGACTGGCCGCGATGAAGAACAGCGTCTGGCAGCCGGCGATCCCGGTCAGTCCGTAGAGTACGAGCTGCGGCCAGGACGCCCGCGCGGCCCGGATCCCGGCGCTGCCGCGGAAGATCAGCACCAGCGGCACGAGCAACGCGGCGGCGCCCAGGATCCGCAGCCAGGCCGCCTGCTGAGGCGACAGCCCGGCCCCGATCAGCGCCTTCGCGAACGGCCCCGACCCGCCGAAGGTGATCGCCGAGAAGATCGCGAACCCCAACCCAGCCGACTTCACCCGCGCAGCGTCCTTGTACATGGGCATAACACTCTCACACTCATTACATGCCGTCGACCCGGTATCTCGGCGGCTGGTCAGAGGCGGCTGGTCAGAGGGGGCTGGTCAGAGCACGTTGACGGCGCGGGCGGCGACGACGGCGATGGTGAGCAGAGAGATCCCGGACTGGATCGCCATCAGGGTCTTGACCCGGGCCGAGAGCGGCATCGTGTCGGTGGGGCTGAAGGCGGTCCCGGTGGTGAAGGCGACGAAGAGGTAGTCGGTGAAGCCGGGCAGCCAGCCGCTCCAGCCGGGGATGTCGGCCGTCATCTGCGGGAAGAGCAGGTCGGGGCGTTCGGCCGGACGATCGTGTTCGGGGGCGCGGGCGAACGGTCCGCCACGATCGATCTCCCAGTAGCCGACCGCGAACGCGACCACGTTCGTGACCCAGATCAGCAGCGCCGCCTTGACCAGCACCGCGCCGTCGCTGGCCTCACCGTTGGTCAGGTAGACGATCAGTCCGGTCAGGTAGACCGCGTTGACCGCGACGAGAACCGCGAGCAGCACCAATTCGATCCACCGCAACCACGGCTCGTCCCGGCGCAGATGGAACGGGTTGGTCCACACCAGCGGTACCAGCATCGCCGCCCCCAACGCCGGCAGCACCCACCGCGGCAGGGCCAGCACCTCGGCCGGCACGATCAACTGCAGCACAAGCACCGCCACCACAGCCAGCGATGCCGGCCACCGACGCGTGTGCTTACTCCCCACCATCTGGTCCACGCCAGCATTCTGACCCGTCGAGCACTTCAACCGACGGAGGCGTCGACTACGGCCTGCCCGATCTCGGTCCGCCGGTAGTGCACCTGATGCCCCGTACCAGTGTCGGTTGGTAGCTGGGGGCAACGACCGCGACGATGTACGGCCAGGCGAACGCCCCTGGTACCAGGAGCAGACCTCGCCCGGTGAGCTCGCGATCCGGTTCGCGCGGGCGAGCTCGGTCGAGAACTTCGCCCGGGACGCCTTCGGTGGTGGGGTGAGGAAGTCAGGCGTGAAACCGACCCGCCCGGCACCCTCGGCACCGCCATCACCCTGTACCTCGCCCGCAGGGCGCTCCGCTGACAAGCCTCACCAGGCCTGCCATACCCTGGCGGTTATGCCGGAACCGGAGATCCGCGAACTGCGCTACTTCCGTGCCGTCGCCGAGGACCTGAACATCACCCGCGCCGCCGAGCGGCTCGGAATCGCCCAACCGCCGCTGTCCCGGGCCATGCGCCAACTAGAACGCCGCCTCGGTGTCGACCTCTTCGACCGCAGCGATGCGCGCCTCTCGCTTACCGAAGCCGGGGAAACCCTGGTCAAGGAGGCAGCCGTGGTCCTGGACGCCCTCGAATCCGCGGTACGCCGGACGCAGGCAGCCGTCAGGCACTCGACCGAACAACCAGGGGGGCGATCACCAGCTGACCCGGCTGATCCGGGTCTCCGCTGATCTCCCGCAACGCCCGGTCGAACAAGCAGGCCGCGATGTCGCGCAACGGGATCCGCGCAGTCGTCAGCGGCGTGTCGAGCATGCTGGCGAACGGGAAGTCGTTGAACCCGGTAACGGCGACGTCCTGCCCGACCTTCACCCCGCGCCGTTGCAGGGCACGCATGGCGACCACAGCGAAGGCGTCGTTGTCGGCCACGAAGACATCCGGGTGATCCGCGCGGTCGAGCGCCGCCAGCACGTAGTCGCCGACCGCGGACAGATCATCGAAGGACTGGATCGAGTGCGGTGAGGTGAACTCCTGCAGGAATCCCTCCTGCCTCTGGTGCACCCACGGCAGGCTGCTGCCGGTGGCCAGGTACGCCGCCCGCTGCCGTCCGGTCGATCGCAGGTGCCGGCCAATCGCGGCCATCGAGGCGACGTTGTCGACGTCGACCCAGCACTGCCGCTGGCCGTGCCCGGTCCGGCCAAAGGCGACGAAGGGGAAGCCGCGGTTGCTGAGGAACTCCAGCCGTGGATCGTGCGGCATGGTCTCGATCACGACGATCGCGTCCACCTGCCGGGCCGCGATCAGCTTCTCGTACACGGCGATCTCGGTCGCGCCCTCAGTCGGAGTGGTCACGTGCACGCCGTACCCGGCGACCGCCGCGGCCTTCACGAGTCCACCGAGCAGCCCGTGCAGGAATCCGACCAGGCCAGGGTTCTGGTCGGCGAAGTTGTCGTCCTCCAGGTAGAGCGGCAGGCCGATCACCTGGCTCCGGCCGGACGACAGGGCCCGGGCCGCGTGATTCGGCGTATACCCGAGCTCGTCGATCGCGGCCCGCACGGTGCGTACGGTCTGCTCACTCACCCGGTGCGGCGCGTTCAGCACGTTCGACACCGTCATCGCGGACACACCCGCTCGCTGGGCCACGTCAGCCACCGTGGTCCGCCGCATGGGCTTCTTCCGCTCGACCATCCGGTCCCCCTTCATCAGACCCGCTCGATCCGGGCCACCCCACCGACCGGTACGTCGATCGCCCACAGCCCGGCCGGCGGCGTCACCGTCGTACGGGACACCTCGTCGCCCGAGCAGTCCGACACTACGAGCTCGACGGGTGCAGAGCCGGCGCCTTCCAGTAGGACCAGAGCCTCGTTGCCCCCGTTGACCAGCAGCATCACCTCGGTCGGCGCGGCCAAACGCACGATCGGGTTGGAGTAGACCGCGACGATCGTCTTGTCCACGGAGATCGCCGCGACCTGCGTGTACCGCGCATCAGGTCGCACCGGATTCAGTACGCCGTGCAGCAACGTGTCCGAGTGGTCGCGCATGAACTCGAGCCAGAACCGCACCACGCGCTCGTGCTCGGCCGACAACAACGCGAGGTCGACCGACACCTGCGGCGTACTGAACAAGACCCCGACGAACTGCTGCGCGACGGCGACAGCAGGGGCGTCCGGGTGCCACATCAGCATGTCGGAGTGGACCGCGCGGTCGCCGGCGAGCAGTCGGGCGTCGACAGTACGGACCCTGTTCTCCACCGCGTCCATCGCGCAGTCACCCGCGCGGAGGAAGGTGCCGAACTGCCAGAGCCGTGGGTTCACGTAGTCCTGCCGGAACTCGATCAGCAGCTCGGGCCGCAACCTGCGCAGCTCCGCGGTGATCGCGGTGAGGATCAACTCGACTCCTTCGTCAACCGTCTCGCAGTCGCCGTCCGGGACAGGGGCCGGATTCGGCCAGGCCCAGGTGTCGAGGAAGTCGATCTTGATTCCGTCGACGCCCCAGTCCCGCACCGGCCGGACGCAGCACTCGACGATGTGCTCGCGCACCTCGGGGAAGCGCGGGTCGAGCACCGACGCGCTCAGCCCGTCGACGTACCCGAGGGTGCGGTCCTTGAACCGGTCCCACGCCTTCGAATGCGCCCCGATCAACGGCGGCGCGATCCACAGGACATACGCCAACCCGTGTTCGTGCACCCGCCGCACATGCTCCGCCATGTCCGGGAACGTGCTGCTCGTCGGCTCCCAGTCCCCACAATGCGCATATCCCCGCGCTGTGTCGTCGGTCTGCCAGCCGTCGTCCACGATCACCGCCCTGCACCCGTACTGCGCGCCTGCGGCGGCGTGGTGCTCGACCGATTCCGCGGAGACGTGCTGGTGGTCGCTGTACCAGGTCGAGTACATCGGCTGCCGGGCAAACTCGGGCACCGGCGCGATCCGGTCGCCCGACTCGGCCGTCCACTCATCGGTGACGCCTCGCAGGGCGTCGGCGAAGTGCAACCCGCGCAGGTCGATCCGCAGGACGAACCGTTGGACCCCGTCGACCTGCTCCACGTCGTCGACGGTCAACTGGATCAACTGCTCGGCGGTCTCCTCATTCACTCCGACGGCGAAATCGCAGCCGCGCACGCTCGACGACAACGAGATCGTGCACGGGCTGACGTCGTCGGCCGCGACGAACGAGGCCACCGGCGCCGACCGAACCGACCGGATGTCGCGATGCGAACCCCAGTCGGTCGGCAGTTCCCGATGTGAACCCTGCGTCGCGCGCCAGAGCGTGACCGCCGAATGGACCGGCCAGGTCCAGCGGATGTAGACCGGCTGCCCAGCGCTCACCACCGCGTAGCGCAGTACGCCAGGATCTTCGCCGGCGAGCTCGGCCACGGTCGCGCCGGGCGAGACCGTACCGGTCCGGCGGACGGTCCCGTCGGGGGAGTAAAGCACGAATTCGGCCGGCGGCGGAGCGGACGTCATGACGAGACTATAGCGGTAAAATCTCTGCCGCCCTAGATATTGACGCGGCCGGATCCGGTGCCTAATTTTAGCGCTAATAGTCGATTCCGGAAGGTGGCCTGGAATGTCCGAGCTGACCGTCACATCGGACAACGCCTTCGTTGCGGAGGGCTTCGCCTGGGCTAAGAAGCGAGCGCTCGCCTGGGTCCAGACGGACGCCGCGGCGGGCAATCTGCCGTCGTACTGGGCCGGGTATCCGTCCCGGCAGATGTTCTACTCGCGGGACGTCTGCCATCAGGCCGTCGGTGCGCACCTGCTCGGCCTGGACGCGGAGAACTTCGCGATGCTGCGGCATTTCGCCCGGTCGGCGACGGTGTCGCGGAAGTGGTACCCGCTGTGGGCGTTCCACTTCGACGGCAGCATCGCGGCGCTCGACTACCACTCCGACGACCACTTCGTGCGGGAGATCCCCGCGGTGTTCGACCTGACCTACCGATCGCTGGAGCAGTACGGCTGGACCGGCGACCGGCAATGGATCGACGACCCCGACCTGGCGGCGTACTACGTCCGCTCGGTCGAGGACTTCGTCGCCGCGCACGACAGCGACGGCGACGGTCTGCCAGAAGCGTCCGGCACCGGCGACATCTTCGCCGGCACCGCGACCTACAACGAGCACAGCGACGCACCGCTGATCGTGGCGTCCGACGGGCTCGCGCTGCATTACGCGGCTCTGAACGCCGTCGCCCGACATCATGGCGACGGATATCGCGCCAGGGCGGTCGCGATTCAGGAGGAGTTCCTGGCGAACTGGTGGGATGAGTCGCTGGGGCGGTTCGCCCGTGGTCGGACACTCGGCGGGGGGTTCGATTTCGGCTGGGGGCTGGAGTCGAGCTGGATCGTGCCGATGACCGGGCTGAGCGGGGACGGCGTACAGAACGAGCGGTTCCTGAACTACATCGAGGAGCAGCTCGAGCTCAGTCCGCCGGCGAACATCGAGGCGTCCAGCTACCTGCCGGAGGTGTTCTTCCGGCATGGCCGGGACGAGTCGGCCTGGCGGTGGCTGCGGCACCTGATCGACAGCCGGGACGACTATCCGGAGATCTCCTTCACCGTTGTCCAGTACCTGGTGGCGGGACTGCTGGGGATCCAGCCGGACGCGGCGTCGGCATACCTGACCATCGAATCCCACCTGCCGGCCGCGATCGGCCGGCTGACCGCCGACCACGTGCGGGTCGGCGAGTGGGACCTACGCATCACCCAAGTTGGACGGCACACGACCGAGCTCACCGTGCACAGCGGGCCGGGGCCGCTCACGGTCTCGATCGGATCAGCCGGCACCTGGACCCTTGAACCCGGCCGGTCGGTCCGGGTGACCACTCAGACGAAGGACCCGTCATGAAGTTTCCCAATCTCCTCCGACGCAGCCTCCCGGCCGGCGCCGGGTTTGCCGCGCTCCTGCTCGCCGCGGGATGTGCGACCGGCAGTCAGCCGGCTGCCAACAGCAACAGTGGTTCCGCCGACATCAGCTTCTCTTTTTGGGGCACGAACTCCGAGGCCGCGTCGCTGAAGGCGATGGCGGCCGCCTTCGAACAGGCGAACCCGGGGACGAAGGTGACCACGAACTGGATCCAGTCCGACTACGAGCAGAAGATCCAGACCTCGATCGCGGCCGGCACCCAGTCGACCGTGCTGGAGATCAGCAACACCAGTCTGGCCGGATTCGCGCCGAGCTTCGCCGAGCAGCAGGTGGACCCGTCGAAGTACCTCCAGCCGAACATCTCCTCGGCGATGCAGTTCGAGGGCAAGTACTACGCGATGCCGTTCGCCGCCAAGCCGAAGGTGATGGCGATCAACGTCGACGCGTTCAAGGCGGCCGGTATCCCGTTGCCGAGTGCAACGACTCCGCTGACGCTGGCAGAGTTCCGCGACATCGCCGCCAAACTGTCCCGCGGTGAGGGCAAGGCGCGCGTATTCGGCTCCAGCAACCTGTGGTACCGGGGCTGGCTGACCGCGGCCGGCGGCGGCTTCTACAACGCCGACGCGACCGCCTGCACCTTCGGCGACTCGACCGGGGTGGAGACCGCGCAGTACGTGATCGGGATGCAGAAGGACCGGTACGCGCCGACCTCGGTGGACATCGAGGGGCAGGACCAGGCGCAGTGGTTCGCGGCCGGCCGGCTCGGCACCTTCAGCGACTTCGGCCCGTGGACCGTGGCCGACTTCGCGAAGATCAGCAAGCCGAACTGGACCCTGGTCCCGGTGCCCGGCAAGGGGTTCCCGATGGAGGTCGACGGGCTGGCGATCGCGAAGAACGCGACCGGCAAGCAGCTCGAGACGGCGAAGAAGTTCGTCGAGTTCGTCAGTACGCAGCAGGTGGCTCAGGACCTGCTGATCCAGGGCGGCACCGCGCTCGGCGTACCGATCATCGCCGCGTCGACGCCGACGCTGGAGAAGGTGCTGCCGGCCGATCGGAACCTGGCCGCGTTCACCACCGCGCTGAAGACCGGCGTGGTCGGCGTCTCGGTTCCGCGGGAGGCGCAGATCTCCGGCGACGCGGAGAAGGGAATGACCAGTTACACGGCGCTCGGCAGCGGCAAGGACGACGTGGCCAAGGTCCTGCCCGAGCTGAACGCCAAGTGCACCGACGCGCTCAAGCAGTGAGGACACCGTGAACCCGACCATCGGCTGGATCCGCCAGCTCGCGGAGTCCTGGCGTGTTCCCACCGCGCTGGTTCCGCTGGTCCCGTTCCTGCTGCTGTTGATCGCCCTGTACGCCGTCATCGGGCTGGCGGCGTACGGGGCGCTGCGGAAGTGGCCGCGGGCCGACAAGACGATCGCGTTCTGGCTGTTCATCTCGCCCTGGCTGATCGGGTTCCTGATGTTCACGGTCGGGCCGATGATCTCTTCGGTGTACGTCAGCCTGACCTCGTGGGACCTGATCACGCCGCCTCGGTTCGTCGGTTTCGCCAACTACAGTGAGGCTTTCCAGGATCCGCGGGTGGCTCAGGCGTTGAAGGTGACGCTGCTCTACGCGGTGCTCAGTGTGCCGCTGCAGACCGCTCTCGCCTTTCTGGTGGCGCTGCTGATGAACGTGGACCTGCCGGGGATCCGGTTGTTCAGGACCATCTGGTATCTGCCGAGTCTGGTGTCCGGGGTTGCTCAGATGGTGTTGTTCCTGTGGGTCTTCAATCCGCAGTACGGGCTGGCGAACGACGTTCTGGCGCGGGCCGGGATCCAGGGACCGGGCTGGTTCAGCGATGCGTCGTGGGCGCTGCCGACGGTGATCCTGATGAGCCTGTGGACGGTCGGCGGGGCGATGGTGATCTACCTGGCCGGGCTGAAGGACGTGCCGCTGACTCTGTACGAGGCGGCGGCCCTGGACGGGGCTGGGCTGGTGCGGCTGTTCTGGCACATCACGTTGCCGCAGCTCAGCCCGATCATCCTCTTCAACGTGCTGACCGGGATCATCGGCGCGCTGCAGATCTTCACCCAGGGCTTCATCGCCAACGGGGGACCGAAGGACTCGCTGCTGTTCTTCGTCTACTACCTGTACGAGAACGCGTTCCAGAACTTCCGGATGGGGTATGCGTCGGCGCTGGCCTGGATGCTGTTCGTCATCATCCTCGCCCTCACCGCCGTGACCGCCCGCGCGAGTGCGTTCGCCGTCTACTACGAAACCGACCTCGGCGGCCGCCGCCGTCGTCGTACGAGGAAGGGCTGACGTCATGGCTGTCCTTGTCGAAACCCGCCCGGCTTCCGAGCCTGTCGCCGTGCGCCGCGCGGATCGGCCCTTCTGGCGGCGAAACTTGCCGCTGACAGTGGTCCAGTACGTCCTCCTGGCGCTCGGGTCGCTCGCCTTCGTGTACCCGTTCCTCTGGATGATCGCCACGTCGTTGAGGTCGCTGGCGGGGGTCGGCAGTTCGGGCGCGAGCATCTGGCCGCGCGAGTTCCTCTGGGACAACTACACCCGTGCGCTGACCTCCTTTCCCTTCTGGCGCTACGCGTTGAACTCGGTGCTGACCACGCTGATCCCGATCGTCGGCACGGTCCTGTCCTGCTCGCTCGCCGGGTTCGCCTTCGCCCGGCTCCGGGTGCGATTCTCCGGCGTGATCTTCGCCGTCGTTCTCGCGACCATGCTGCTGCCGGGGGAGGTGACGATGGTGCCGCAGTTCATGCTCTTCAACAACCTGGGCATGATCGACACCCTCTACCCGCTGATCCTGCCGGCCTTCTTCGGTTCGCCGTTCTACATCTTCCTGTTCCGCCAGTTCTTCGCCCGGATGCCGTCAGAACTCGCCGACGCCGCAGTGGTGGACGGCTGCGGCTGGTTCCGGATGTTCCTGCTCGTCTACCTCCCGCTGGCCCGCCCCGCCGTCGTCGCCGTCTCGATCCTGCTGTTCATGGGCTACTGGAACAACTTCCTCGGCCCCGCCATCTACATCAACTCCGACCAGTGGAAGACCCTCCCACTGGCGCTGGCCGGCTTCCAATCCGTCAACGGCACCGACACCCCGTTGCTGATGGCAACCTCCGTCCTGATCACCCTCCCCTGCCTGGCCATCTTCTTCTTCGCCCAAAAACAAATCACCAACGGCATAACCTTCACGGGTGGGAGGTAGCGCTCTATCGTGAGTTCATGGTCGAGGAGGCGGCCGCGGGGACTGTCGGCGAGTTGGTGGTGGGCCGTCGGCGGAGGGCGTTCGTGGGGCGGCGGGGTGAAGTGGAACTCTTCCGGGATGCGCTCGCCGGCAGGTTCCGGGTGTTGCACGTGCACGGTCCGGGTGGGATCGGGAAGACCAGCCTGCTACGGATGTACGCCGACGTGGCCGCGGAGCTCGGCGTCAAGGTGGTGCACCTCGACGGGCGGGACCTGGAGCCGACGCCTCAGGCGGTACTCGACGTGCTGGGAGTGGGGACGATCGAGGAGGTCGGGGATTCGTTCGCGGGTGCGTCGGCGGCGGTCCTGCTCGTCGACACCTTCGAACAACTCGCCTCGCTGGACGACTGGTTCCGCAAGGACTTACTTCCCCGGATCCCCACCGGTGTCCTCACTGTGCTCGCCGGGCGTGAATCTCCGAGCCCGGCCTGGCGAACGGATCCCGGCTGGTGCGACCTGCTACGAGTGGTGCCGCTCCGGAATCTCGAGCCCCACGATTGCCGCGAGTACCTGCGCAGAAGGGGGGTGGCCGACGGGCTGCACGACCGCAGCATCCAGGTTAGTCACGGTCACCCGCTCGGGTTGTCGCTGCTCGCCGACGTGGTCGCCTCCGGCGGTGAAGCCGTCGACGATCCGCTGACGCCGGATCTCGTCGCGGCCCTGCTCCGCACCTTCGTCGATGTGTTTCCCAGTGGTCCGCGCCGTGCCGCGCTGGAGATCTGCGCGCTGGCCCGGTCGACGAGCGAGGCCCTGCTCCGGGACGGGCTCGGTGTCGCCGACGCCCACGAACTGTTCACCTGGCTCCGCGGGCTGTCGTTCATCGAGTCGGGTCCGGACGGGCTCGCTCCGCACGACCTGGCCCGCGAGGCGCTCGTCGCGGACCTGCGCTGGCGCGACCCGGACGAGTACGACCGGATCTTCCGCCGGATTCAGGACCACGTCATCGGTCGGCTGAAGGTGACGACCGGACGGCAGCAGCAACGTGTCCTGTACGACGCGAAGTACATGCATCGGCATCAGGGCGTCTCCCGCGGCTGGACGGATTGGGACACCTTCGGCCAGCACTATCCGGAGGCCGCCCGTCCCAGTGATCTGCCGGCGATCCTCGAGGTGCTCGACCGGTGGGAGGGGGTGGAGTCGGCGGCGATCGCCGAGCATTGGTGGCGGCTCCAGCCAGATGGCTTCCAGGTGGTGCGCCAGCAGGACGGCCGGATCCGCGGAGTTCTGGCCGCGATCGACCTGACCCGAGCCGACGAGGCCGAGCTCAGCGCCGATCCCGGTGCTCTCGCGGCTATGCGGTACGCCAGGGCCAACGTCCGCTCGCGGCCGGGAGACGTCCTCACCCAGTTGCGCTTCTGCCTGGACCGGGATGCGTATCAGGACGCGTCGCCGACGGTCAACATCGGTCCGGTGCTGTCGATCCAGCACTGGTTGCGGACACCGCGGCTCGCGGCTGACTTCCTCACTTTCCACGAGCCGGCGCGCCGGGACGAGTTCTTCGCCTTCTACGAGATTCCGCGTGCCGAAGGAGCTGATTTCGAGATCGGTGGACGGAGCTATGGTCTGTTCGTCCGGGACTTCCGGCGGTTGCCCCTCGACGACTGGCTCCGCGTCATGTTCGACCGGGACCTGGCCGGCGATCCCGGACCCGCCCAGCCACCGCCGGACGCAGTACCGGTGTTGTTGTCCCAGCCGGAGTTCGCTCGCGCAGTCCGCGAAGCGCTCCGCGATCTGCGTCACCCGGAGACCCTCGCACGCAACTCGTTGGTGCGGTCGCCGCTTGTCCTGGCCAATGCCGCCGGTCGTGAACCAGCCGATGTCCTGGCGACCCTGGTACGGCGTGCCGTCGAGCGGCTCGAGGACGAGGGGCGAGACCAGAAGCTGTACCGTGTGCTCGACCGGACCTACGTTCGGCCGGCCGCGACCCAGGAGCAGGCGGCGGAAGTGCTCGATCTCCCGCTCAGCACCTACAAGCGGCATCTCAAGCGCGGCATCGACCGGGTGGTCGCGGATCTGTGGCACAAGGAGCTCGGCATCCACTGAGCCGCGAATGGCCGGCGAATGGCCCATGAATGACCTGGATAGTGAGACCGGATCGTACGCACCCTTGCTCCACGAATACAGCGGAAGGAGGGGCGCCCGATGCACCCCGAGAACACGGCCGAGCAGGCCGGACACGGCGACCCGGCGTACGAGGCCTATGCGCGCGCTTTTGGTGGACTCCTCGACGAGTACGGCGTGGCCGCGAGCTCGTCGTTCGTCGAGGTCGGCCCGGCTGGGCGGATCTTCGTCACCCGGGTCGGCGCGGGAAAGCCGGTGGTGTTCCTGCACGGAACACCCGCGACGTCGGCCGTGTGGATTCCCCTCGTGGCCCGGCTGCGCGGCGTACAGGCGTATTTAGTGGATCGGCCAGGTCATGGGTTGTCAGATGCCTTCGACTACTCGGAGCTGACCGATCTGCGGTCCCACGCGGTGGACTTCGTCGAGGGTCTGCTGGACGCCCTCGGTCTGGATCAGGCCGTTGTCGCGGGCAACTCCCTGGGCGGTCTCTGGGCGCTGTGGACAGCGGCGGACCGGCCCTCTCGAGTATCGGCCGTCATCCAGGTCGGGGCCCCGCCCGGTCTGCTCAGCCCACGACTGCCGCGGATCTTTGGCCCGCTGTCGGTGCCCTGGATGGCCAAGCTGATGCGACGCCTCGACCCGCCGTCGCCGGGCGCGACCCGCCGATTCTTCAAACACATGGGCGATCCGCCGGCGCTGCTGAACGACAAGCTGATCCAGGCATTCACCGAGGCCCAGCGCCTGCCGAACGCGGAAGGCGGCATGGCCCACCTCGTCCAGCGCTTCGTCGAGTGGCCTGGCCGCTTCACCGACCGCCGCCTGTGGCTCGACTTCACGGACCTTGCCGAGATCCGCCAGCCGGTCCTGTTCCTGTGGGGCGCCCACGACTTCCTGGGCGACCTCACCTTCGCCCAGCGGGTCGTAACGGCCCTACCGAACGCCACCCTGATCCCAGCCGGCACCGGCCACCTACCCTGGCTCCAGGACCCCGCAGCCGTCGCTGCCGCAATCCAGTCCTTCTCAGCCAACTAGCCGCCAGGCGCCGGGACGATGGTCGGTCGGAGGTCGACCAATTCTGAGCCGATCGGCTCGAACCTGCGGTAGATCGGCTCGGTGACGATCAGGAGGCGGACCTGGATCTGATTGTGTCCGGTGCCACCGCCGATCATGGAGATGCCGTTCTCGGTGTTACGCATCAGGGCCTCGACGGCGGCGCGTGCTGGGGCGAGCTGGGCGGGCGTGTGGGGCGCAGTGGCCGGGCTCGCCGGGAAGAAGGCGTCGAAGTCCGGGGGTAGGTGTTGCTCGATCTGGATCTGGCCGTCGGACCAGGTGCCGATGATTGTGGCGTTGCCGTAGTAGTTGCCTGACGTCGTGCCGCCGTCGACCAGTTTGCTTGGGATCAGGCCGTGGACGGGGACTTTCAGGTTGTCTGAGCAGGCGATGGGGTCGGTGAGGGGGACGGCGGCTTGGCCGTGGAGGGTTGTGGCGCCGGTGGGGGAGATGACGAATTGGGCGGTGGCCCTGATTCGGTCGCCGTTGTGGACGATGAGGTGTTCCATCGCCGTCATGTTGTCGGTTTCAGTTGGGATTCGTGTCACGCGTCATGGACCCACGATAGGTACACGACTTGGCGACTGGGGGCTAACGTTGCCGGACGCTGTGTGCTTTAAGCGTTTCTGAAGGGGGGCTCGGACGCTGGGGTGAGAACCGTCACCCAGGGGCGGCGTACTGAGGGGGAGAAGATGAGATCCACGGGGGCAATCCGCGTGCTGCGTCGTGCGGCGGTTGGTGCGGGGGTGGTGTCGATCGCGGCCGGCGGACTGGCCGCGTTCGCCGAGGTCGCCGCGGACGAACCCGTACCGCTGATCAACGCCTGCGTCAATCGCGGCGTCCTCGGGGTCGCCAAAGGCACGGTCCGCATCGTCGACGGTCCTGGTCGCTGCACTTCGAACGAGGACCCGCTGATCTGGAATCAACGCGGCATCCAGGGCCTGACCGGTCCTATCGGCCCGACGGGCGCCACTGGTGCGACTGGCGCGACTGGAGCCACCGGTGCCCGGGGACCCCAAGGGCTGCAAGGCGTGCCGGGGCAGCCGGGCGAGCGCGGGCTGCAAGGCGAGCAAGGGATTCCGGGTCCGCAGGGTGTCGCCGGCCGCGACGGTGCCCCGGGCGCGACCGGTGTCTCCGGTTACCAGATCGTCGACACGGGCAACTCGATCTCGGCCCGGGGCATCATCAGTACGACCTCCCGCTGCCCGGACGGCAAGGTGGTTCTCGGCGGTGGCTTCTACGGCCAGAACGCGATCGACCTCGAAGTCATGTCGACCCGCCCCAACGGCACCTGGGGCTGGGAGGTCACCCTCCGGAACACCGGCACCGCCATCAGGGGAGTGGCGATCTACGCCATCTGCGCAACGATGGGCTGATCCTCAGGCTATGGTTTCCTTGCCGTCCTCGACGGTGAACTCGGGGCCGGTGGTGAACGGGGTCGGGGTGAGGGCCGTGTACGTCGCGCCGGTGGACGTCGTACGGGAGTCGGTGACGGTGAAACCTGACGCCGGCATGCCGTCGGTGAAGATGCGCTTGCCTTCGCCGACGACCACGGGGAAGACGATCAGGCGGTACTCGTCGATCAGGCCGGCTGTGTGCAGGTCTCGGGCGAGTTGGCAGCTGCCGTGGATCTGGAGTTCGTCGCCGGGCTCCTCCTTCAGTGCCCGCACCCGCTCGACGACGTCGTCCGACAGCACCGTCGTGTGCTGCCACTCCGGATCGGTCAGCGTCCGCGAGGCGACGTACTTCGTCAGCCCGTTGAGCTTCTCGGCCACGATGTTGTCCGGGTCGGTCACTCGCCGGAAATTGGCTAGAAGGCGTAGGGGCCGAAGCGGGCCCAGGCGACGGTTGCCGCGAGGGCGGCCAGCGCGAGGTTGGGTGCGAGCATCGGAAGCTCGTGGCGGCGGGTGTGGACGATTGCGGCGCCGATCATCATCGCGGCCAGGCCCAGGGCGGCGAGCGGTACGAAGACCGGTGCGATGTCGAGTAGGGCCGGGAGAGTGAGGCCGATTGCGGCGGCGACCTGCAGGGTGCCCATGGCCTTGATGGCGTTGGGGGAGAAGTCCTCCGCCCAGCGGGTCATCGCCGAGGCGGCGAGTTTCTCCTTCGGTTGGGCGAGTTTCAGCAGGCCGTTGGCCAGGAACACGGCGGCGAGCAGGCTCGCGATGATCCACAGGACGACGTTCATGGACGGTCACCTCCCTCAGCGCCGGCCTCGAGGTTGTGGATCAGCCGCGCTGTCAGTTTCAGGTAGTTGGCGGTCTCCGCGTCGGTGAGCCCGGCCGTGGCCGAGGCGTTCACCGAGCGGGCGGCGGCGATGAGGTCGTGTTCGACGGCTCGGGCCTGATCGGTCAGGTGGACCCGGATCCGTCGACGGTCGTCCGGGTCCGGAACGCAGTTGACGAGGCCGTCGCGCTGCATGCGCTGCAGGGTTTTCGCCATCGTGGCCTGCTCGATCTGGACCCGGTCGCACAGTTCGCGCTGCGTCAGGCCGTCTTGTTCGAACAGCGCGAGCAACTGGGCGAACTGCCCTGGGACAACGCCGTACGGCGCGATGCGGGTGGCGAGGCCTTGTGCGAGCAGGCGGGCGAGATGGTTCACCTGATAGCCCAGCGACTCCTCGCGTGAGAACACATCGGTCATGTCGAATCCAATCCAATAGCTTGCTATGAGTTTTACATAGCAAGCTATGGAATGCAAGACGCCGAGGCCGACGTGGGGTGGGAGGTGGGTGAGGCCTACTTGGCGTAGAGGGCTTCTACGTCGGCTTCGTGCTTCTGCATCACGATGTGACGGCGGAGGGAGAGTTTGAGCGAGAGTTCGCCGTTCTCCTGGGTCCAGTCGGTGGGCAGGACGGTGAACTTCCGGATCGCCTCGGCCTTGGAGACGCTCGCGTTGGCGTCGTCGACCGCCGCCTGGATCTCGGCGATCAGGTCGGCGTCGGTGCTGAGGATCTTGATGTCGTCGGGCTTGTCGTGGGAGCGGGCCCACGGACCGACGGTTTCGGGGTCGAGGGTGACCAGGGCCGCGATGAAGGGTTTGCCGTCGCCGACCACCATGCACTGGCTGACCAAGGGGTGCTGGCGGATCCGGTCCTCGAGCACCGTGGGGGCGACGTTCTTGCCGCCGGCCGTGACCAGGATCTCCTTCTTGCGGCCGGTGATCTTGATGAATCCGTCGGCGTCGAACTCGCCCAGGTCGCCGGTGCGGAACCAGCCGTCGGCGTCGATCGCGGCCGCGGTGGCCTCGTCGTTCTTCCAGTAGCCGATCATCACCTGGCCGCCCTTGAAGCACAGCTCGCCGTCCTCGGCCACGCCGACGGTGACACCGGGCAGCGGCCGGCCGACGGTGCCGATGCGGACGTCGTCGGGCAGGTTGACCGACACGGCGGCGGTGGTCTCGGTCAGGCCGTAGCCCTCCAGCACCGGCACGCCGATGCCGCGGAAGAAGTGGCCGAGCCGCTCGCCGAGCGGGGCGCCGCCGGAGATCGCGTAGTCGACCTTGCCACCGAGGACGTTGCGCAGCTTGGCGTAGACGAGCCGGTCGAACAGCGCGTGCTTGGCCCTCAGGCCGAACCCGGCGCCACCCGTGTCCTGCGCCCGCGAGTAGGCGATCGCGGTCTCGGCCGCGGCGTCGAAGATCTTGCCCTTGCCGTCCGAGTGCGCCTTCTGGCTGGCGGAGTTGAACACCTTCTCGAACACCCGCGGCACGCTGAGGATGAAGGTCGGCTTGAACCCGCCGAGGTCGGCGACCAGGTTCTTCACGTCCGCGGTGTGGCCGAGCCGGACCCGCATCATCACGCAGCCGACCTGGATGAT
Organism: Kribbella caucasensis; assembly: GCF_004361855.1. Taxonomy (GTDB): domain Bacteria; phylum Actinomycetota; class Actinomycetes; order Propionibacteriales; family Kribbellaceae; genus Kribbella; species Kribbella caucasensis. The sequence goes on along the minus strand of NZ_SNWQ01000044.1, from coordinate 5,917 downwards.
CCGGGCGAACACGTGGGACAGCGGCAGGAACAGCAGCGTGGACGCACCGTTCAGGTTGAACAGGTTGGGCAGCATCTTCACGGCGGAGCCGAGCTCGTCGAGGAAGTTCGCGTGGCTGATCTTGCAGCCCTTCGGCCGCCCGGTGGTACCCGATGTGTAGATCAGCGTCGCCAGGTCGGCCGGCGTCACCGCCGTACGGCGCTTGTCGAACTCGGCGTCGGTGACCTGCTGGCCGAGCACGGTGAGCTCGTCGACGGCGCCCGACTCGATCTGCCAGACCTCCTGCAGAGACGGGGCGTCGGCGCGGGCGGACTCCACCACGGCGCCGTGCGCGGCGTTCTCGACGATGGCGACGACGGCCTCGGAGTCGGTCAGGATCCACTGGATCTGGGACGACGAAGAGGTCTCGTAGATCGGCACCGTGACGGCGCCGATGCTCCAGATCGCGTAGTCGATCAGGGTCCACTCGTACCGCGTCGGGCTGAGCAGGGCGACCCGGTCACCGTGCTGCACGCCGGCCGCGATCAGGCCCTTCGCCACCCCGGTCACCTGACGGGCGAACTCCGCCGCCGTGATGTCGAGCCAGCCGCCGTCGGTTCGCCGGCTGAACACGGCGGTGTCAGGATGAGATGACGCGTTCGCCCACACGGCGTCGCTCAGCCCGCCGGTCGTCGGCAGCTCGATCACGGCTGGAACGGTGTACTCACGCATCCACGTCTCCTCAGTCGGGTCACGTTCGTCGACTCCGGCGCACGCTACAGTTCCTTACCCACAAGTAGCCAGATTTAGTGCGACCCAGGGAAATTCTGCACATGCCATCGCTCGACATCAGTTGCGACGACTTGGTCGTTGCTGATCCAGCCTACGTCGCCGAGCGGCTCGGCCTGGACACCCTCTGGCGCGAGTGGTGGCCGGAACTGGTCCTCACCCCGTACGAGCGCCGTGGTCCGGAGGGGGTCCGGTGGACCGTCACCGGCGCGGCGATCGGTACGGCGGAGTGGTGGCTCGAGCAGGTTCGCGACGGAGTGGTGGTGCACTGGTACCTGCGTGTCGACCCCGTCCGGAGTACCGGCCCGCGGCGGTTGCGCAGGCTGCAGGAGTCGTACGTCGCGCGGTACCGGGACAACATCTGGCGGTTCAAGGACGAGGTCGAGCGGGGCCGCGCGGCGGGCGAGCGCAGATCCGGCTGGGAACCCGCGATAGTCTCACCGGCAGCACAGCAAACGTCTCGGCAGCGGAGAGGTGATTCGATGGCAGAGCAGACCACCTCGACCATCGTCGTGAACGCGCCCCCGAAGGCGATCATGGCGGTGATCGCGGACTTCGAGGCGTACCCGGAATGGGCCGACTCGATGCGGGAGACCGAGGTGCTGTCGACCGACGAGGCCGGCCGGCCGAAACAGGTCCGGTTCAAGGTGGACGCGGGGGCGATCTCGGACGAGTACACGCTGGACTACGTCTGGTCCCGCAACGAGGTCACCTGGTCGCTGGTGCGGGCCAAGATGGTGAAGGGGATGGACGGTGCCTATGTACTGCGGGACGTCGGCGATGGGCAGACGGAAGTGACGTACCGGCTGGCGGTGGACGTGGCGATCCCGATGATCGGCATGCTCAAGCGCAAGGCCGAGAAGGTCATCATCGACACAGCCCTGAAGGGGCTCAAGAAGCGCGTCGAGTCCTGATTCGTGACCCGGGTTCTGCTGTACACAGGTAAAGGTGGCGTGGGGAAGACCACCTCCGCGGCCGGCACTGCCACGCTGGCCGCGCTGCGCGGGCTGCGCACGCTGGTGCTGTCGACCGATGCCGCGCACTCGCTGTCGGACGCGTTCGACAGCGAGGTGGGTCAGGAGCCGACTGAGATCGACGATCTGCTGTTCGTCCAGCAGATCGACACGCAGCGCCGGTTCGAGCGGTCCTGGGGTGACATCCAGGCGTACCTGCGGTCGGTGCTGCAGGTGGTCGGCGTCGACCCGATCGAGGCCGAGGAGCTGACCGTGCTGCCCGGCGCCGAGGAGGTGCTCGCGCTGCTCGAGGTGCGCGACCACGTCCGTTCTGGCCGGTGGGACGTGATCGTGGTCGACTGCGCGCCGACCGCCGAGACGCTGCGGCTGCTCGCGTTGCCGGAGGCACTGAGCTGGTACATGGACCGCATCTTCAACGCCGAGCGCAAGGTGGTCCGTACGTTCCGGCCGCTGCTCGGCAAGGCGTCGGGGCTGCCGATGCCGGACGACACGGTGTTCGACGCGTTGCGCCGTCTGCAGCGCGACCTGGCCGACATCCGGGCGCTGCTGACCGGGCCGGACGCGTCCGTGCGGCTGGTGCTGACCCCGGAAGCCGTGGTCGTCGCCGAGGCGCGGCGATCGCTGACGACCTTGTCGCTGTACGGGTACCGCGTGGACGGTGTGGTCGCGAACAGGGTGTTCCCGGCGGCCGGGGCCGACAACTGGCGGCGACAGTGGGTCGCGGCGCAGCGGGGGATCCTGGAGGATGTGGCGGACTCGTTCGGCCCGCTGCCGATCTGGGAATCGCCGTACCGGGCGTGTGAGCCGGTCGGGGTGGAGGAGCTGGCCGCGTTCGCGGTGGAGATGTACGGCGGGGACGACCCGTTCGCGCGGGCCTCGGACGCGACGTCGTTGCTGGTCGATCGGCATATCGACACCGACGGGCGGACGTACACGCTGACGTTGCCGTTGCCGTTGGCATCCGCCGCCGATCTGGAGCTGGCGCGGCATGGGGACGAGCTGATCATCACAGTCGGGTCGTACCGGCGGGTGATCCCGTTGCCGGGGGCGCTGGCGCGAGGTGTGGTCGCCGGGGCCCGGCTGGACGAGGGGCGGCTGCAGGTGCGGTTCGCGCCGCGGGAGCCGGCCGCGCGGTTCGGTGCGGCCGTGCCGGAACTTGATCTGCAACGGGCCGCGATGACGGAGGGCAGCAGGTGAGCAAGGAGTCCGTGGGGTCGGTGGCCGAGGAGGCCGCCAAACTCTTCGCCGTCCTCCAGCAGGCGACGCACACCCAAGGCGAGCCGGCTGGTGAGAAGCCGCACGAGCAGCCGGACGAAGTACCGGCTGGTGAGAAGCATGAGCATTCGCTGGGGCCGGATTGTCAGTGGTGTCCGGTCTGTCAGCTGATCCATCGGGTGCGGAACACGAGCCCGGAGACGATCGAGCATCTGTCGGCGGCCGCGGCCGGGGTGCTGGGGTCGGTGCGATCGTTGCTGGAGGCTGCGGCGGAGGCGGCCCGGCAGGCTCGGGTGGATGCTGAAGCGCGGGTTCAGGACAAGGCTCAGCAGGACAAGGACGGCCCAGCTCGGTCCTCGGTGGACCGGATCGACGTGAGTGAGGACCCCGAACCATGGGACTGAGCATCGGCATCGATGTCGGCGGGACCAAGATCGCGGCCGGTGTGGTCGGTGCCGACGGCAAGATCGGGGCCCGGTCACATCGCGACACCCCGGCGACTTCGGTCGACGAGACCGCGCAGGCGATCATCGACGCGGCCGCCGAGCTGATCGCGGAGCACAAGGTCGAGGCGGTCGGGATCGGCGCCGCCGGGTTCGTCTCCGCGGACCGGTCGACGGTGCTGTTCGCGCCGAACCTCGCCTGGCGGGACGAACCACTCGGCGAACGCGTCGGCGCGGCGCTCGGGGTCCCGGTCGTGGTGGAGAACGACGCGAACGCGGCTGCCTGGGGTGAGTTCGCGTTCGGCGCGGCCAAGGACGTCGAGCACATGGTCTGCCTGACGGTCGGCACCGGGATCGGCGGTGGCGTCGTGATCGATGGCGAGTTGCTCCGTGGTGCGCATGGTGTTGCCGCCGAGCTCGGCCACATGCGCGTCGTACCGGGTGGGCATCGGTGTGGTTGCGGTGCGCGCGGGTGCTGGGAGCAGTACGCGTCGGGGAGTGCCCTGGTCCGGGAGGGGCGGGCGCTGGCCGAGTCGGGTTCGCTGGCGGCGGCGCAGATGCTGAGCGTGTGCGGGATCACGGATTCCTCGGAGCTGAGCGGGCCGATGATCACGAAGGCCGCGGCTGCGGGCGATCCGTGTGCGGTCGAGCTGCTGGACGATCTCGGTCGCTGGCTGGGCGAGGGGCTGGCGAGTATCGCGACCCTGTTCGACCCGAGCACGATCGTGATCGGCGGTGGGGTGAGCGCGGCCAAGCAGTTGCTGGTGAAGTCGGCCCAGGTCGCGTTCGAGAAGAACCTGCCGGCCCGGTCGAACCGCCCGCACCCGTCCTTCGGGCTGGCCGAGCTCGGCAACGACGCCGGCATCATCGGCGCCGCCGACCTGGCCCGCAGGCGCGAGTCGGCCAGGTGAGCAGGCGGTCTCGTAGGCTGGGAGCTGCTGCAGGGGGTTCCGGGGGAACGGCGAGGAGGAGCGTGCGATGGCTCTGACACAGGCGTTGACGATCGGGATCGACATCGGCGGGACCAAGGTGGCCGCCGGCGTGGTGGACCCGGAGGGCAACATCCTGGACCGGTTGCGCCGGGACACCCCGACGAAGGACCCGAAGGAGACCGAGGACGCGATCGCGGAGACCGTCCGCGATCTGGAGTCACGGCATGACGTGATCGCGGTCGGCATCGGCGCCGCCGGATTCGTCGATGGGACCAGGTCGTCGGTGCTGTTCGCGCCACACCTCGCCTGGCGGCACGAGCCGCTCCGGGACGCGGTCGAGCGTCGGCTGGGCCTGCCGGTGGTGGTGGAGAACGACGCGAACGCGGCTGCCTGGTCGGAGTGGCGGTTCGGTGGTGGGCAGGGCGAGAGTCACCTGGTCTGCGTCACCCTCGGCACCGGAATCGGCGGCGCGATCCTCAACGACGGGGCTCTGCAGCGCGGCAAGTTCGGCATCGCGGGCGAGTTCGGGCACATGCAGGTGGTGCCGGGCGGGCATCGGTGCGAGTGCGGTAACCGCGGCTGCTGGGAGCAGTACGCGTCGGGCAACGCGCTGACCCGCGAGGCGCGCGAGCTGGCCCTGTCCGGTTCGCCGGTCGCGCACAACCTGCTCCGGCGGGCCGACGGCGACCCGCGCAACATCAACGGCCCGATGGTCACCGAGCTGGCGAAGGACGGCGACCCGGTCGCGGTCGAGCTGCTCGAGGACGTCGGCCGCTGGCTCGGCATCGGCCTGGCGAACCTCGCTGCCGCGCTCGACCCGGGGACGTTCGTGATCGGTGGCGGCGTCTCGGATGCTGGGGAGTTGCTGCTGGCACCGGCCCGGGAGGCGTTCAAGCGGACGTTGACCGGTCGTGGGTTCCGTCCGGAGGCGCGGATCGTTCGTGCTGTGCTCGGTCCCGAGGCTGGGTTGGTCGGCGCGGCTGACCTGGCGCGTGAAGAGGCGACCTGGTTGCGCCGGGTCCGGGTCAAGACGTCCGCGGTGACGGCGAAGACCGCGGCCCGCAGTGGTCGTTCGGCCCGGTTGGAGCGAGTAGCCCGGAAGACGGCCGGCCGGCGTACTGGCATGCGGGTGCCTGAGCCGGAGTCGTTGAAGGAGCCCACCGAGTTCGAGCTCAAGGAACCCGCCGAGCTCAAGGGTGACACCGAGGCTTGACGTCCTCCCCGTCCTGGAGCACGGGGATTCCAACCACTACGTGGAGGTAGCGTGTTGAGGTTCACGCTTCGGCGAGACCTGTGGTGGCGTCTCTCGGCGTGCGCTGACGGCCCGTCCGGCCGCGATGTTCACTGCCGCGTTCACGTCCGCGTTCGCCTGATGTCCGCAGGCTGCGCACCGGAACACCGCTTGGCTCTCGCGGTTCTCCGGTGCGCAGTGCCCACAGACGCTACAGGTCTGCGACGTGTACGCAGGATTCACCTTCTCCACCCGGCCTGCGGCCTTGTGCCCCAGCCGGGTCACCAGGCCGCCCCACCCGTTGGCCAGAATGCCCCGGTTCAGTCCGGTCTTGGCCCGGCGACGGTTCGGCAG
>NZ_SNWQ01000043.1 GCF_004361855.1 Kribbella caucasensis | reverse complement strand
CCAAGACCTCGACATCCGCATCATCGACGCCGCCACCGGAGAACTCCTCAGAGAACTCGTCCTCGACACAACCCACCGCTACCAAGGCACCGGCAAACCACCAGGCCCCACCCGCTAAAAACCAAGGACGGCCGAACCCACAACTATTGGGTTCGGCCGTCCGCGATGTCCTGAGACATCACATCGTGGAGGTGGCGGGAATCGAACCCGCGTCCTTCAAACAGCACTGGTGGGGCTTGGTTGCCAGGCACTGAATCCCTTGCGCTACAGCATTTTTATAGTTGCCCACGGTTGTCCGACAACGGCGTCCAACGGTCATAAAGTGGTCGTAAGTTGGTCGCGATTCAGGATCTCAGGGCGAAAGTGAAGCACTCACCTACCTCTGGTGGCGAGCTCGGTGCTCTGCTTCGTCTTGGATGGCTGTGAGTGAGGTTCTCACGGTAGCCAGCCACTTGGCGGCGACGAGGTCTCCCCACAGACGTCCCAGTGCCCACAGATCGGTGCCTAGCTCGCCGGTGTAGGTCAACCGCGTGCCATCGCCATCGCCTGACAACACAAACTTCTCCACTACATGTGGAACCGGTCCGCGGACCAATCGGAAGTCGATGCGTTCCGGCCGGGTGAACCGAACTGTCTCCACCGTCGTGGCCCTCAAGCCGCCACGGATGGGTGTGTAGTGCGCGGCTAGCACGAGGTCGGTGCCGCGTTCAATCACCCGCACCTTGTCGCGCAAGGCTCGGGTCGTGCGCTCGGCGTACGGCGCCGCGATCACGTCGAAGACCAGGTCGGGCGGCGCGGCGATGTGGATCTCCAGCGGTCCGACTGACCGGATCCGCCGCCCGATCCCGAGGTCCACCGGGGCTGCTCCGGTGACCAGCCCGAGGTAGGCGCCGGAGCCGGCCAGGAGTCCACCGGCGGCAACGAACGCCACCCGCCAGGCGCGCTTCACTCGGGTGTCCTCACTGGCCGGCTTCGGCTGCGATCGTGTCCGGGTCGAGGATGGTGATCTTGCCGCGGCCGAGGCGGAGCAGACCTTGCTCGGCGTACTCGCCGAGGACTTTGGTGGTGGTTTCGCGCGACGTGCCGGTCAAGGCAGCGATCTGTTCGTGGGTCAGCGCCAACTGGACGCCTCTGCCCAGTGGACGTTTCTGCTGTTCGCGGGCAAGCAGGCACAAAGTGGCCGCGACCCGATGCGGCACGCTCTTGAACACCGTGTCGGAGAGCCGGCGCTCGAGTTCGGCGACGCGGCGGCCGAGGATCTCCGAGATCCGGATCGCGATGCGGGGGTCGGACAGCAGGAAGCGGTGGACGTCGGCGCGTGCCATCACGCAGACCACGACGTCGTCGAGGGCCTCGGCGAAGTTGTCGTGCATCTGCTGACCCAAGAGGAGCATGTCGCCGAAGATCGTGCCCGGCGTGATGAGGGCTGTGGTAAGCGCGCGGCCGTCGGGCGAGACGCGGAAGATCCGGACCCTGCCCTTCTTCAGGATGAACAGGGTCTCGCTCGGTTGGTGGGGCGAGTACAGCAAGTCGCCGGCCGAGTAGGTCTTCATCGGGGCAGCGGCAGCGATGGCCTCCATCTCGGCGGCGGACAGGTCGGCGAAGATGTCGACCTCGGCCATGCACCAGATGTCGTCGCCGGTGGCTCGTTCCACGTCGGCCCACTCCTCGCGTTGTCCCGGCGCCCAGGGCGGGAGCAAGGACCCAGACTGCTGGTCGAGGGCATCCAGGCCCTCGACCAGACAGTACCGCTGATCGGCATCACCCACGACACACCACTCAGGACGGCCTGGACAGCATCGGGCGGCCCATGATGTAGCCGGCGACGAGTAGCAGGCCGTAGATCAGGTGCCCGGCCAAGCTCCACCACTGGTTTGCGCCGACCTCGAAGACCATGGCGTCCATGCCCAGCCAGGCAGGCATGATCCACAGCGCGCCAGCGATCCACCACGCGACGCCGTACAGCAATCCGAGCAGCATCGCCGGGCCGCGTCGGGTGAGCCAGCGGGAGAACAACAGAACGAAGATCACCCCGAACAGCGCCGAGTTGAACAGGTGAATGAGCCAGCCCAAGCCAGTCGAGGGATCGGAGATCAGGTCTCCGACCTGGTCGATCATCTGGACGCCGGGCATCATCTTCGGGTCGGCGTCGCGGAGCTGCATGATGATGCCCAGCGGGATTCCGGCCACCACGCCGGCGGCGGCGCCGGTGACCAGGTTCATCGGTAGTGCTCGCATGCTTGTTGTCGCGCCAGTCGAAGCCATGACAGTTCCTCCTCTAGCCGTCGCCCGAGAACGTACGCCTGGTGACCACGCTCGTTCGGTGATGGCGCTCACAGTTCGGGCGGTACGGCCGTCCACAGTCACGAAGAGCTCTGCGGCGACATGGACCTTCTGTCTGCGGTGACACAGAACGACGCGGGGTGGCATGCCCGAGCCGGGTCCTTCCCGCGAACGCTAGGCGGGCTTGTCGGCGACGAGTAGTGCATAGCCGTGCACGCCGTCGGCCACCGCGGTTCTCACGGCGCCGAGCACTGGGCCGGCGCGTTCGACATCGACACCGTTGGCTTCCAGCCTCGCCCGGGAGGTCAGCCGCAGGAACTGCAGGCGGGCTTCGATCTGATCGATCATCCGGCCGATCGTCGCGTCGTGATGCTCGATTACGGAGACCCGCAACCCGGCCATGGTCAGGATGTTTGCGTACTCGGCCGCGGGGCGGGCATCGGCGACACAGGCGACCCAGGCGCCAAGCGTCGTGAGTTCGGGAGGGAGCCGGTCCGGGTCGACGGTGACGTCGGTGATGCCGACCCTGCCACCTGGTCGCAGCACGCGGGCGAACTCGGCCGCGGCTGCGGGTTTGTCCGGGAAGGTGCACAGTGCGCATTCGCACACCACCGCGTCGACGGATCCGTCCGACACGGAGAGCTTCTCGGCATCCCTGAGCCGGAAGCCGACCCGGCCGGACAGCCCAGCGGCCTGGGCGGCCCCGTTGCTGAGGGCAACGTTCGCCGCGGACAGGTCGACGCCGACCATGCTCACGTCGTACTCGGTTGCGATCGTCAGCGCCGAGGTGCCGCGCCCGGAGGCAATGTCGAGCACCGACTGCCCTTCGCATAGGTCGAGTCCAGCGGCCAGCCGGCGGGTGAGGGGCTGGCCACCGCGTGCTCGCGGCACCGCTTGCGCAGATACACCTTGTCGTCGCGGATATTGACCTGTGCGTCGACCACCACCTTGCACACCGGGCAGATCGAGCGGGTGAACTCCACGAACACCTCAGCGCGGTCCCGCTTCTGCGGTCCGTCCTCAGACTCGGCCACCAGATCTGTTGCCTCAGTCATTGACTGTCCCTTCGTTAGGCTCAGGAGTCGCGGGGCGACGACCTGGACGCCGTTCCAGATCGCTTGCACAGACATCGATCTCCAATTCTCTTTCCGACCGGACCTGAACACGCCCGAGGCTAGGCGACCTTGGCCGCAGGTTCGGTGACCATGCTCACTGAAACAACTCACCGCCCGGCTCGATGAGGGGCAGGTGTGCAACGACACGACGCAACGGCAGCGGCAACCCGCGTCCCGGGGTAGCCCACGACGCAAGGACATCCTTGGCTCGATTGAGGGACTCGGTGTCCACGCCCGGCAGATACAAGGCATCGATGAGCAGCGCCGCGTCGGACGGGTCGGCGATCTCGCAGTGGTACATGCGGCGCTGGTCGGAGTCGACAACGAAGCCGTGCGCGCGCAACAGCCGGGCAAGGCCGTCGCGAGCCTGCGGGTTGGGCCACGGCTCCGATCTGATTCCCAAGGCCCGCATCACGCGGACCCAGCCGAGCACCCCGGACGACCTCGGCCCCACCCTGGAGGGGACCAGCGCAACCACCATCCCACCCGGCCGCAGAACCCGCCGTACCTCGGCCAGCACGACATCCATGGGCGTTAGGACCTGCAGGCACATCGCGGCACACACGGATCCGATCACGCCATCGGCCACGGGCAGCGCACCCGCGTCACCGCGCACCAACGGCCTGCGACCGGCGGCCGCGGCGACAGCCAGCTCGCTCGCCGACGCGTCGATACCGATCCATCGCTCCCGGCGCAGCAATAGCCGGGTGGGCGCGGATCCGCACGCGAGATCAAGGATCGGGCCGGGCTCATCGCGTAACGGCTCCACCAGCCACGGATACGGCGCTGCGCCTCGCCCGGCCATCGCGCCGGTCAGCAGCCGCTCCGTGATGCCGGGCCGGTCCCGGTGATAGCCGGCCAGGTAGCGCGGCCAATCGACGGCGGGGGCCCGCACCCGACGTCCCGACAGGTAACCGATGCTGGCGACCAGGAACGGCACCAGGTAATTCACCGCCACCCGAACCCACGTGCCGGACGTAGTGGCCCCGCCCGCGATCACCGACCCCTGGTTCACCAGCGACAGCACCGTGCCGACCACCGCCGCCACCGGCAGAGCCTTCCTTGCGGTGCGGCCGCGCACTACCAGCAGCACCGCGTCGCGTGGTCGCGCCCACGAGCACCGCTGACAGGTCTGGCCGCCCGAGTGCGGGCACATTTCGTCCGCTGCTCGGGCGGTCACCCGATCACCCGGGTCTCGGGATGGAACGCGACCCACGCGAACCAGAACGTGTCCAGGTGCTGGTGTGGTACCAGCCGCTGTCCCTTCAGCAGGCCGGTGGTTGCCTGCCCCAGAACGTTCCACTGCGAACCGGTCTCCCGGTCACGGAAGCCATTGCCAGCAGCAATGAAATGAAGCCGCCGGCCGTTCACGACAGGATCGAAGACGGCCACGGTGCCGACGTCGCGGCCGCGGACGATGCGTTCGTCGTCGAGGGCGGAGGCCTGGCCCGGCCGGTGCCATACGATCAGATCCTTCCCCTCCGCGGCCACCTCCAGCACACCGGTCCGGGCGATCGCCGACCGCACCACGGCCACCGCGTCACGGCCGCGGGCGACGCCGACGACGCGTTCCTTCACCGGCAGCCGGGCGTCCTTCGTGGGCAGCTCGAACAGCAACTCTCCGGACGGGTCGTCGTACCCGGCGTACGGGTTGCGTCCATACGGGCGGTCGTGGCCGGTGTCGCGGGTCAACACCCACGCCTCCGGGTTCGCCGTACGGAAGTCGCGCCACGCCACCGTGCCCATCGGGATCGCCCGCAGCGTCGTGCCGGTGACTACGCCGAGCGCGGCCTGCCCGGTGAGCTGGGGCCACAGCGACTCGGTCTGCTGGTCGTACATCACCAGATTGTCGGCATACAGGCGACCCGACGTACCGAACGACAGCACCCGGGTCGCGGCCCGCCGCTCGAACGCGACCCCGGAGTTGCACAGCGGGCAGTACGTGACCGCGACCGGCACCCCACCGACCGTGTCGTTGACGATCTCGTGCCAGGTCATGATCTGCAGTGGATACCCGCGGGTCTCGCCTCCGACCGTGAGCGACAGCAGCGGCTCAGTGTCGGCCAGCCAGCCGACCGTCCGGGCGCGGGAGAACCGCGGCTCGTCGATCGGCGGGATCCCGTCCGGCGGCGGCCCGCCGGACATGATCTTGTCCGGGTCGAGCAGCGGTCTCGGCAGCCGCTGGTCACGCATGTTGTCCAGCGCGGACGGGCCGTCCTCCCGCGGGCCGGCAGCGACCTGAGGAAGCTCGACGTGCTCGATCTCCTCTGCAGCGACATCGCTCTGCCGGTCCGTCGTGTCCGCCGGCGAGCACGCCGTGACGACAAGTAGCGTCACGGCCAGGAGCCTGACGATCCGTCCGCGCATGACCCCAGCATCTCCCCGAGGGCGACGCTTGTTCGGTGATCGCGCTCACGGTTCTCTGCCGTAAACACGCTGCAGCATGGCACTGTGAAGACCACCAGCGAGCGTCCGAACGTGACCCTGCGAACCGCCACCGCGTCAGGGCTCCTGGTCGCGCTAGTCGCGGTCAACGGCTGCAGCGGAACGCCGTCGACGGGTACGACACCGGCTACCGCGGCGCCGGACGCGGCCACAGGCCAGACCGCGGCGCCCGCCGACCTACTGAACTTCACCGCACGAACTGTCACCGGGGCAACGTTCGATGGCAGGCGTCTGGCCGGGAAACCTGTGGTGTTGTGGTTCTGGGCACCGTGGTGCGCGACCTGCCGGGCCCAGGCAGGCTGGGTCAGCGCGCTGGCCGAGAAGTACGCCGGCAAGGTCAGCGTCGTCGGAGTCGGCGGCCTGGACGCGAGCGCCGCGGTCCGCGACTACGGCGCCGCTCTCAGCGGGTTCCCGCAGCTGGATGACGCGAACGGCAGGATCTGGACACGGTTTGGTGTGATCGTCCAGAGCTCGTACGTCGTGCTCGACGCGGCCGGGCGCGTCCAGTTTCAGGGCTACCTGGACAACGACGAACTGGACCGCCGCGTCGCCCAGCTCGTGGGCTGAGCCGCATGCCCGACGGACTGCTGGCGATCGCGCTGGGCGCGGGCATGCTCGCCGCCGTGAACCCCTGCGGGTTCGCGCTGCTCCCGGCCTATCTGTCCCTGCTGGTGACCGGAGACCAGCCACCGAACCGGGCCACCGCTGTCGGCCGTGCACTGGTGCTCAGCGCCGGCATGACGCTTGGATTCGCGGCGGTGTTCGGCGTGTTCGGGCTCGCCGTCGCACCGGTCGCCTCGTCGGTTCAGCGATACCTGCCGTGGTTCACCATCGGCCTCGGCCTCCTACTCGCCGGCGTGGGTGCCTGGCTGCTGGCCGGTCGGCCGATGCCCACCCTTGCGTTGCACCGTCGCGGTCCGGCCGACCTGACCCGGTCATTGCGCTCGATGATCGCCTACGGCGCGTCCTACGCCATCGCCTCGCTCAGCTGCACCATCGCGCCCTTCCTCGCCGTCGTCGTCTCCAGCTACCGCGCCGACTCGATCTGGGCCGGCGCCGCCCTGTTCCTCGCCTACGCCGGCGGAATGGGACTCGTCGTCGCGACCGCGGCCGTCGCGGTCGCACCAGCCAGCACGTCGCTGGTCGGCCGGCTACGCCGAGCCGGCGCCACCGTACCCAAAATCGCAGGCCTGCTGCTGGTCGCTTCCGGTGGCTATGTCGCCTACTACGGCTGGTGGGAGATCCGGACCCTCCGAGGCGACTTGACCACCGACGACCCGGTCATCGACACTGCATCCGCCGTCCAGCACCACCTCGCGAATACCATCGACCGCCTAGGCCTGCCCGGGATCGCCGCACTACTCGCGCTCGTGCTGACCATCGCGGGACTCACCTGGGCCAGAGGACCCCGAAGCCGGCGCAACACCACTGCACGTGACCGCGCAGTAATCCAGCGCCGCATCACGGCTGGCTGGGGCATGTCCGCTCTGACACAGGTTGATGATGAGTTGGGGCATCACCGGTTCGGTTAGATCCGGATCGGGCAGATGAAGTCGCTCTCGGCGACCCGGCTGATCGTGACATCGCCTGCCGCGGCAGCGGCACCTCGGCCAGTCGAGAGCCACAGCCAAGCGCCGTCCGCCGCCCGCTGCTTCAGGTAGGCAACGCCGACCGTGAACTACGCGCAGATGAATACCGAGAGCACAGTCGTGGTGACGACATCGCCGGCTTTGCGTACCGGCAGACGCTGGGCAGCGACCTCCTCTGCGGCCTGGTGCATCAGTCCGAACACAGTTGCGACCAGCCAGTCCCTGGACAGGTCGGTGCGAAAGTCTCCGTCAGCCTGGCCGCGAGCAATGAGCGTCTTGATCCGGCCGAAGAGCGGAGTATGCAGGGCACGCAGCCGCTCAGGCGGCAGCGAGGAGGCCGCGACCAGATAGAGACTGCGATACCGGTCGAGCGTCTGCCAGTGCGAACCTAGAAGGCGGGACAGCGCCTCCGGCGCCGGACCCTGGTCGAGATTGAGCTCCGACACCAGGTCCTTGGCATGAGCGATGGCCCGATCCACAGAGGCCTCGAGCAATGCCTCCCGGGTTGGGAAGTGTGAGTAGAGAGTGACCCGGCTTACGCCCGCCGCACGAGCGACCACAGCCATCTTGACGTCGTCCCCGGCAAGGATGCCCTTCAGCGTTGCATCGAGGATTGCCTCGATGCTGCGCTCAGCATCGGAGCGGTGCCGCGGGCCGACGTTGCCGCTCTTGGCCGCCTTCTGATTCACAGAGCGAGGATACGACGCTCACGGTGAGCCGTCAGATGCCAGGGGCGGACCGCGATGCAGCACGTAACCCTTACATAGGTGTTTGACTTAGCAACTCCCGCCTGCCTACGCTGAATCCTAACAGTGGTGTAAAGGTTACGATCGGCCGAGAGCGTGCCGGAGAGTGGGAGCGATGTTCGCCTGGTGGGGTCGCACAATTGTCAAGATCAGATGGTTCGTCCTGGCCGCGGCGTTCGCGCTCGCGGCGGTCGGGGGCAGCTGGGGCAGCGGGGTGTTCGGGACGCTGACCAGCGGAGGTTTCGACGATCCTGCGAGTGAATCTGTGAGAGCGGCCGAGAGGATCACCGCCGAACTGGGCCGCCAGAGCGCCGACCTGGTGGCCCTGTATTCCAGCGATGGCGGCACGATCGATGATGCCGGGTTCCGCACAAGTGTCTCCGAGACACTCAACAGGCTCCGGGAGCATCCGGACGTCGCAAGTGTGATCAGCTACTACGACACGAAGTCGCCCTCGCTGGTTTCCACTGATCGGCATTCGACCTTCGCTGCCATCACGCTTGCCGCGCCGGACGAGGATGGCAAACGCGCGGCCTACGATGGCCTGCGGCCGGCGCTTGACGCCCCCGGGGTGCGTACTGAGGTGGGCGGCGTGGTCGCCTTCCAGCACACGACGGACGAGCTGACCGAACGTGACCTTGCCCGAGGCGAGATGTTCGCCATGCCAGTGGTGCTGGTTCTGCTGGTTCTTCTCTTCGGCGGGGTGGTTGCCGCTGGTATGCCGCTGCTGATCGGCGTCCTCGCCGTGCTCGGTGCTCTCACCACCACCAGAGTCATCGCAGGTGTCACCGACGTGTCGACGTTCGCGGTCAACACCATCACGCTGCTGGGCCTAGGGATGTCGATCGACTACTCCCTGTTGGTCGTCAGCCGATTCCGTGAGGAGTTGCGCGCCGGATGCGGCACGCCGCAGGCCATCGCGCGGACGATGGCGTCTGCGGGACGCACAGTGCTCGTCTCGGGTCTGACGATCGTGCTCGCGCTGGCGAGCCTGTTGATCTTTCCCCAGGTGTTCCTGCGCTCGATGGGGCTGGGCGGCATGTCGGCGGTTCTGGTGGCGATGATCGGTTCCCTCACGGTCTTGCCTTCGATGCTGGCGATCCTGGGTGAGCGCATCAACGCGATACGTGTGCCTTTGCCGTGGCGACGCGGGCACAAGGCTCAGCCGGCGACTACGGGGCAGCACGGCGCATGGGCGCGGCTGGCGCAGAGCGTGATGCGGCGGCCCGTGCTCTACCTCGTGGCGGTCCTGGGTGTGCTCGGCGTGCTGGCACAGCCGTTCCTGCAAGCAGAGTTCGGCGGTGTCGACGAGAGGGTCATGCCGACGGGCACAGAGGCACGTGTCGTGACCGAGCGGATCGCCGAGGAGTTCCCCGGCAGAAGATCGGCCCCCATCGACACGTACGTCGAGGGCGCATCTCCCGCCCAGGTGGAAGATCTGATCATCCGACTCCGCGGGTTGCCCGGGGTTACCGGCGCAGAAGTTGCCGCGAGCAAGGGTGCCAGCACGCTGGTCTCCGTCAGCTACGACGGTACGCGGACGGGAGACCACGCATACGACGCGGTCCGGGCGATCCGGGATCTGCCGACGCCTGCCGGAGTCGAGGTGCTCGTCGGCGGACGCAGCGCCCTCGATGTCGACCGGCTCGACAGTCTCGGCGATCGGCTGCCGTGGATGGCTGGGCTGATGGCCACCGCGACGATTCTTCTGCTCTTCCTCGCCTTCGGTTCGGTACTGCTGCCCATCAAGGCAGTCGCGATGAACCTCATCTCGATCGCGACGTCGTTCGGCGCCGTTGTCTGGATCTTCCAGGACGGGCACCTGTCCGGCTGGCTCGGCTTCACGCCGACCGGCTTCATCGAGCCCACCATTCCGATCCTGCTTCTTGTCATCCTGTTCGGGCTCTCGACCGACTACGAGGTGTTCCTTCTCTCCCGCGTGCGGGAAGCCTGGGACGAGACCGGCGATAGCATCGCAGCTGTCGCGACAGGTGTGCAACGCACGGGCGGGATCATCACTGCGGCGGCATTGCTCCTCGTCGTCGTTGTAGGCGGTTTCGCGACTGGCCAGATCACCTTCGCAAAGATGATCGGGATCGGCATGGTCACGTCGATCGTCGTGGATGCGACCTTGGTCCGGATGCTCCTGGTGCCCGCGACCATGCGGTTGCTCGGGCGGTGGAGCTGGTGGGCGCCCGGACCCCTGGCTGCGGTGTACCGCCAGCACGGCATTCGCGAGTCGGGCGAGCCGGTGACACCGCCTGGCCAGCCGAGCCTCGTGCCGCAGTCGCCGCTCGACCATGCCGTTTCACTGACTGACAGGTGATGAAACCGATGCCTACTCCGCCGTCGCGCAAGCTTCTACTCACTGTGCATGTCCTCGCCACCGTCGGCCTCTTCGGCGCGGACCTGACGCTGCTGGTCTTGGGCGTCTCCGGAGCAAGAGGACTCGATCCGCAGACCGTGTACCCGGCCGCACATCTTGTGGGTGCGCGGCTGGTCGCGCCGCTCGCCCTGATCGCGCTCGGCACCGGCTTGGTGCTGGGCGCTGCCAGCCCGTTGGGTCTGCAGAGGTACTGGTGGGTGGGGATCAAGCTGACGATCACGGTGGTGCTGACCGCCCTTGTCTACCTCGTTCTCATTCCCAAGCTGGGAGCCGCAGCCGATGTCGCGGCAGGCCCCGCGCCGGACCTACCCGCCGAGTCGGCACGCAGGCAGCTTGCGATCATCCCAGCTGTAGCCTCCGCCCCACTCGCTCTCAATGTCACTCTGGCGATGTACAAGCCGCATCGACGCTGGCGGTCCTCCGAGCGTCGGCCGGCCGCCACCGCAAACTAATCGAGGTTGGTCAGGATGATGACGATCGGCATGATCGGCGGCATGAGCTGGGAAAGCTCAGCCGAGTACTACCGTCTGGCAAACGAACTAGTCAAAGCTCGGCTGGGCGGGTGGCACTCCGCGCGGTGCATCCTCTACTCGGTCGACTTCGCCGACTGCGGCCGATCGTCAGATCGTTCACCAGGTCATCTACGACGAGCTCTGCCTCGGCATCATCAGCGATACATCGAGGGCCGCCTACCGGGAGATCATCCAGCGCCTGGTCGCGGCGGAGGCGATCCGGGGCGGGCTCGGGAGCTTGTCGCCGATCAGACAATCCACCCATGGAGTCGCCGGCAACTCCACGCTTGTGCCCTCGGGCGTCAGGGTCACCTCCCGTTTGGCCAACCCTCCACACAGGAAGCCCGGCACGCCTTCGCCGCCACAGCCGTAGAACTGGAAGCTCACCAGTCGATCTGCGGTGAAGGTGCCCCGGGCCACCAGGCTGCCATGTGGAGCAGGAGACGCTGGCTTGTCATCGCTCGTAGGTCTTGAGGACCTCGAACACGCTGTATTCGCCGTCGTCCATGATCGACCAGAACGCCGCGCAGGCCTCGCTGTCCTGCTCTGCGGCAACGACGCGCTCCATGGTCTCCTCGCAGTCAAAGAAGACGATATCGGCGTAGCCACCTTTGGGGTCTCGCACCAGGATGCGGCGGAGGACCCCCTCCTGCTCCTTGACGAACGCGGCCTCGAAGTCGTCCGACGCCTTGAGCAGCGTCTCCTCGGTAACCCCGCTCTTGAGGGTGAACGGTGCGAGCGCGATGTGCATAAAACTTCTCCTTTCGTCAGCATCGACGCTACTGGCGTACCTGACAGTGATTGTCGTATTTTCGCTCTGTGCTGGATACTGATCCTTCCCGGGGCCGCGCTGGTCGGCTGGAAGCGCTCAAACTGCTCCTGGTCGAGCGGGACCACACGACCATCACGGAGCTGGCACACGAGTTGGGCGTGAGCGTCCGGACTGTCCATCGGGACCTGAGCTTCCTGCGCGACCTCGGGATGCCCGTCGACAGTGACCGAGGCCGGGGCGGTGGCCTGCGCCTCGAGCATGGCTGGTCTCTCGGCCGGGTGCATCTCAGCGAGACGGAGGCCATCGGACTGCTGCTGAGTCTCACGATCGCCGAGAGGATCGGATCGCCACTGCTGCTGGACGACACGCGCTCGATCGCCCGCAAGATCGCCGCGTCGTTCGCCCCGGCGCAGGGTCGGCGCATACTGGCGATCCGCAGACGTATCCTCGTTGGCTCACGTGCTTCCGACCGCGCCCTCTCCTCCTACACGCCGCCGAGCGGGAAAGTTGCCAAGCCCTTGCTCGACGCATTCGCCAACAGGCGGGTCGCCGTCGTGAGCTACCAAGACCAGCACGCTCGGCTGACCGAGCGGGAGATCGAACTCCAGTACCTCTACTACAACGTTCCTATCTGGTACGCGCTCGCCTGGGACCGTCTACGCGACGACATCCGCTCCTTCAGGATCGACCGCATCAAGACGTTCCGACTGCTCCCGGAGACGTTCCCACTCCGGCGCAATGAGAGGTTCCTCGCGGCAGGCGAGCCCGATGCCAGGGCACTGTGAAAGAGGTCGTCATCCAATCGCTGGCTGATCCGTTCGCCTGCCGGTTCATGAAGTCTTTAGGAATGCGACAAGGCCAGCACCTGGGTGCGTACCTAGCGTGGCGAAGCGAGATACATCGTCCGGGGTCGAAGGAGCTGGTCATGTCCCGTATGCGCATCGTCGCCGCCGCCGCATCCGCCGCACTTATGCTTGCTGCCTGCGGCGACGGACAGGAGTCAAGCGCCCCCGAGGCTTCGCCGGCCAGCGTCTCTCCCGCGGAGCCGACCGGAAGTCCGCTGTCCAAGGCCGACATCGTCGCGTTGGCGGCCGCGTTCGGCGACAACCCGCTGACGGGCGGGCAGACCGCGCCGCGGCTGTACCGGTGGGTGAACGATCGGGTGGCTGTATTCGTGCAGTTCGACGAGCGGGACCCGGCGAAGGCGACGGCTCTGCGGTACGTCGGTGTCAGTGTCAAGGGCGTGTTCTGCGCGGAGAACCAGCCCGGTGGCGCCAAGGGCGGATTCCCGCACTTCCACCGCCTGAACGCGGCCGATTACGCCAAGGGTCACGCCGGACCGCCGGGGACACCGGGCTACTGGCTCAGCTGGGTGGCGGTCGACGAGTTCGCACAGCGGGACGGCCGCCAAGTGAAACCCGGCGTCGACTACGAGTTCTCGCCCACCCCTGCTCCCCCACGGTGCGGCGCGAAGCTGCCGAAGACCGACTTCGCCGCGCCCGGCGCGAAGGCTCTGTCCGAGGCGGACCTCGCGGCCCTCGCCGGCCTGTTCACCGACAACCCGCTGACCGGCGGCCAGACGGCACCGCGGCTGTATCGCTGGGTCAACAAGGACGTCGCGGTCTTCATCCAGCTCGACAAGTCGGACCCGGCCGAGGCGACTGCCGTACGGTACATCGGGATCAGCGTCCGCGGCGAGTTCTGCAAGTCCAAGCAGCCATCCGTGGACTTCCCGCACTTCCACCGCACCCACGCGGCGGAGTACTCCAAGGGCCACGGCCAGGCACCCGGCGACCGCGGCTACTGGTTGTTGTGGATGGCAACGGATACGTTCAAGCAGCGCGACGGCCGGCAAGTCAGCCCAGGTGTCGACCGGGAGTTCTCGCCCACCCCGCCACCGGCCTGCTGACGTGCCCACGCAGGTGCGCGCGAGCACGATCATGCTCGTGCTCGCGGGGCTGACAGGCGGATGCAGTCCGGGCGCACCACCCGCGGCGACACCCGAGCAGACCACGACCGCGTCCCAACCGACCACACCGCAACCGGTCGCCCGGCAGGTCGAAGTACGGCTGACCTGCGCGACCGGAGACGACGAGGCACCGTGCGCGTTCCGGCCCGACGACGTCTCCGTCTCCGTCGGCGGCGTGGTGCGCTGGGTCAACGACGACGCGACGTTCCACACCGTCACCTCGACCGCCAGCCCGCAGGTACGCCGGCCGAGTGGCCGCTTTCACGGGGTGCTCGACAGGACCGGGGAGACGTTCACCGTGAGGTTCGCCGAGGAGGGCACCTACGCGTACTACTGCCAGCCGCACGCCGAGTTCATGGCCGGCATCGTCCGCGTCGTACCCGAGTAGCGTTGGGCACATCCGTGGATGGAGGTCACCGTGGGCAACTCGGTCGAACCGCGGGCGCCCCTGTTGCTGGTGGTGGACGACGACCACAAGCTGGTTCCGCTGCTGGAGCGGGGACTGCGGTACGAGGGCTTCGGCGTCGCGTGCGCGTACTCGGGCACCGAGGCGCTCAGCGCGGCCCGGTCGACCGCGCCGGACCTCGTGCTGCTCGACGTCGGCATGCCGGACCTCGACGGCTTCGAGGTACTGCGGGAACTGCGGAGGCAGTCCGACGTGCCGGTGGTCATGCTCACCGCGAAGGACGAGGTGTCCGACAAGGTCGGCGCACTGGACCTGGGTGCCGACGACTATGTGGCCAAGCCGTTCGCGTTCGACGAACTGGTCGCCCGGATCCGCGCCGTACTGCGCCGCCGCGGCGCCGAGGCCCTGGACTGCTTGTCGTACGACGATCTGGTCTGTGACCTCGGCACCCGTGAGGTGACGCGCGCTGGGCGGCGCATCGACCTCACGGTCACCGAGTTCGACGTACTGACGTGCTTGGTGCGCAACGCGCGGCGGATCCAGAGCCGGGACGCCCTGCTGCGCAACGTCTGGGGCTACGACGTCCCGGTGGACAGCAACGTGGTTGACGTGCACATCGGACACCTGCGCCGCAAGCTCGGTGACCCACCCCTGATCCAGACCATGCGCGGGGTCGGTTACGTGCTGCGGAGCCGGCAATGAGCCGCCTGCACGAGCTGCCGCGTCTGTCGCTGCGGACCAGGCTGGCGGTGACGTTCACGCTGCTGGTCGGCGTGCTCCTGGTCCTGGTGGGGGTGGCAACCAACCAGCTCCTCCGCGACAACCTGCTGGCCGAGATCGAGCGAGACGTCGCGCACCGTGCCGCGGCGTACCGAGCCAGCCCACCAGCACCCCCGTACACCCTGGACACCTTCGGCGCCCCAGATGTGTTCCTCCAGATCGTCGGCTCCGACGGCAAGCCGCTGGCCCGCTCCGGCAGCCTCGGCGACCGCACACTACCGCTGCCCGACGCCGCGCGACGCGGTGACGTGGTCGAAGAGCGCGTCGGCGGCCGCCCACTGTTCCTCACCGCAGCACCGATCGGCGACGGCCGTCATATCATCGTGGCCCGCTCACCGATGACGACCTACGGCGCGCTGCGCACACTGCGCAACCTGCTCACCGGCGTCATCGCCGGCGCGGTGCTGCTCACCGCGCTGACCAGCTGGCTCTACGCCCGAGGCGCGCTGCGGCCGATCGGCCAGGTCGTCGCGGCGGCTCGCTCGGTCCGGGACAGCCGTGACCTGAGCCGAAGAGTGCCTCAGCATGGTTCAGGCGACGAGGTGGGCAAGCTGGTCGAAACCTTCAACGAGATGCTCGCCGAACTCGACGACGCGTACCGGTCGCTGGACCGGTCGAACCAGCAGCTGCGGCAATTCCTCGCCGACTGCTCACACGAGCTCCGCGCACCGCTGGCCCGGATCCGAAGCACCGTCGACGTGCTCGGCCGGCTCGACGAACCCGCGGAGCACGACGACGCGGCGTTCCGGTCGCAGGCCCTGGCCGACGTCGCCGCGGACACCGACCGGATGGCCCGCATGGTGCGGCAGCTGCTGATCCTCGCCCGGGCCGACGCCGGCGCCACGATCGACCTCCGGCCAATCGCACTCGCCGACGTCATCGGCACCGCGTGCCGGCAAGCGGCACGGATGGCCAACGGCGTCAAACTGTTGCCGCCAGCAACTGAACCGCTGACCGGTGTCATGGTGCGCGGCGACGCCGACCACCTCGAACAGGCCCTGCTGATCCTGCTCGACAACGCCTTCAAATACACCCCGCCACCCGGCGAGGTCCGGGTCGCTACACAGCGCGACGGCACGCATGCACGGATCGATGTCACGGATACCGGCCTCGGCATACCACCCGAAGACCGCGACAAGATCTTCGAACGGTTCTTCCGCGGCCGCAACGCCACCGCGGCAACCGGCACCGGCCTGGGCCTGGCGATCGCCAGCTGGATCGCCTCCCAGCACGGTGGCACCGTCGAGCTGCATGGCACCCAAGGTGAGGGCTCGTGCTTCACCCTCCGGTTGCCGATCGCAACAGTCTCGGGTTCGCCCCATACCTTCGGCCACGCTGGATGATCGGTCAGCCGTTCTCCGGCGGCGGTTCGTCCGAGGCGTGCGAGCCACACTGCGCGCTCGACGAACCATCAGATACCGTCCAGTACAGAAACACCGTGCCGGGCTCGGGACTGGTTCGAGTGAAGACGAGGATATCGTCGTTGAGGACGGCCGGTGTCCCATTGTCGGAGATCACCGCCGAACCGACCGGAGCCCCGCCGAACACGGACACCAGCCGCACGGGCGTCACGTCGGGGTCCGCGGCGACGTCGGTGACCGGAATCCTCACCTGCCCACCAACCGTCGACGGCAGGCTGAACCCCAGGTTGTCGCAGATCGGCCTGCGGTTGACCGCCTGTGTGCCTGAACCGTTGCCTCCGCCGACGAGCAACGGTGCGGCGGCTAGCACACCGGCAGACACCGCGAAGACATCACCCGCGTGAAGATTCTCTGAAGGTAGGCAACACCCCCGTCGGCCACACGCGATCGCGTGCATTTACGACGCGGCAAGCGTTTCGGCCAGCGATTCGAGGTCGGGAGCGGTGAGGTCGGGCGCCAGGAACGCTTGCGGGTACGGCGTCTGCCGCCGATCCAGGTAGTAGCCGAGCATCCCGGCCCGCCGAGCTCCGTCGATGTCCCACGGGTGTACCGCCACGAGCGCCATCCGATCCACCTGTGTCTTGCAGACCTCGGCGGCGTACCGGTAGGCCGTGGCGTGCGGCTTCCAGCGACCGGGCTTCTCGACGTCCAGTCGATGCTCCAGCAGCTGGAGAACTCCGGCCTCGGCGAACATCTGCTCCGACATCGCCGCGGCGCCGTTGGTCAAGGTGACCAGGCGGAACCCGAGCTCGCGCAGCCGCATCAGCCCGGGTGCGACGTCCGGATGTGCGTGCAGCTCGGTGAATCCGGGCAGCACGCTCTTGACCGTCGCATCGGTGGCGTCCAGCCCTTCGGCCACGAGCATCGAGCGCAGCAGATCACTGCCGATCGTTCGGAAAGCGGCGTACGAGCCGGCGGCCGTGAGCGCGAACCCATCCCGGAGCGTGGCCGCGACCACGTGTCCAGAGCATGCCCGGGCAACCCCACGGCCTCGAAACGGGCGCGCAGGGGTTCCATGTCGGACAGGGTCTCGTTGACGTCCAGTACCAGCACCTCAGGCCGTTGGTTTGTCACTATCGCGCCACACCCCTTATCTTGGATTGGTCGTTCCAAGATAAGGGGTGTGGCGTGCCGGATGTCAAACACTTCGACGCGGACGAGACGCTAGCCAAAGCCGAGCTGCTGTTCTGGCGTCAGGGTGTGACCGCGACCGGGATCCAGGACATCGTGTCCGCGACCGGGCTGAGCCGGTCGAGTCTCTACAACGCCTTCGGCAGCAAGCAAGAGCTCCACATCGCAGCGCTCCAGAGGTATCTCGATCGGCGCTCCCAGCCGATGTTCGACCGGCTCGCCTCCGACGATGGCGGCCTACCGGCAATCGCCGACTTCTTCGATCGCCTGATCCGGCTCCGCTGCACAGGACGGCACGCTCGCTGGGGTTGCCTGATCTCGAATGCCCACACCGAGCGCCCGAGCGACTCCGCTCGGGCGCTGCTCGACCAGCACCACGCCGGCCTCCGCGCCGCATTCGCCGCGGCGCTAGACGTTGCCCGACGCAACGGCGACCTCCGCCCCGACCTGGACCAGGCTGGAGCCGCCGAGATGCTCACCCTCCTCGCGTACGGCGTCAACCTCCGCTCTCGGTCAGGAACCCCACCTGAGGACCTGGAGGCAGGCATCGAAACCTGCCTCCACACGCTCACATCAGCGGGACTCGAGGAGTGACTTGAGCCGGGCGAGGTCCTTCTGGTTGGCGCGGCGCATCGCAGTGGACATCAGCGGCGCGGCCACGCCGGCGAACCCGAAGGTTCACCGCGATTGCGCAGCGACATGCGGCTCGGTCCGCCACTCGATCGACTCGATGTTGGCGTACCACTCGGGCGCGTTCGACGGATCCCCGGCGTACTCGGCCACCACCCGCACAGGCCGGTCGATCACGACCTCGGCTGGCGTGAGCGGGTGAAGCGGAAGTAGGTCCAGAAGAGTCCGGCGAAGGTGAAGTAGACGGCCAGGAGTAGGCGAGGTAGGTGAACGGGCCGGCCTGCCGGTGCACGCAGCCAATCGGGGGAGGTCTGCCGGATGGTCAGCAGGGTTTCAAGGCGTCTCCCGGGCGGTGTACGGCGCGACGTGGGGCGATCTGGTGTGGTGACGAGGTCGTGGAGCCGGTCTTCCGATGTCGTGACGAGCTGGTTGTGCAGGGCCGAGCTGGCGGCGGAAAGTACGGTGGCGCCGACTTCTACGTCGATCCTGTGCTGCAGCTCGGAGCCGGCGTCTGTGATCAGGTATGGGATCAGCCAGGCGAGTCGTGGACGCGCAGCCGGTGCACCGCCCGGTCCGTCAGGTACCGCAGCGGGGCACCGATCGCGGCGCCGACCATGACCAGCAGCAGCGTCATCGCGACTTCCGCTCGTGCCCGGCAAGGCGATCGGCCGCAGGATCAGGGGCGCGGCCGACGTAGCGGATGACTTCGCAGTCGTCGAGAATCACCAGGCCCTCGGTGACGAGATCCTCCAGTTGGGGCAGGAAGGCACGGATCCGGTCGTGAGTGTCGACGATGACGACGACCACCGGCAGATCTTCGCTGAGACTGAGCAGCCGGTTGGTGTGAATCAGGTTCGATGCGCCGTAGCCCTCGATCCCGCGCAACACGGTGGAGCCCGCGAGGCCGGCCCGCGGGAGCGCGGTGCACGATCTCGGTGAACAGCGGCTTGTGGTGCCACTGGTCACCCTCACCGATCAGGACGGTGAGCCGTAACGCG
Organism: Kribbella caucasensis; assembly: GCF_004361855.1. Taxonomy (GTDB): domain Bacteria; phylum Actinomycetota; class Actinomycetes; order Propionibacteriales; family Kribbellaceae; genus Kribbella; species Kribbella caucasensis. The sequence continues at coordinate 17,421 of NZ_SNWQ01000043.1, read as the reverse complement.
GTACCAGTGAGTCTCATCGCATCCTCCGGGTTACAAGCTTCCGAGTCGCGTTCGCGGTCGCCCAGACCGCGACAAACGCGGCAGCGGCAGTGCCGGCCAGGTAGATCAGCGCAATACCGGCATGGCCTGCGGCGACCAGACGCTGGATATCGACGGTGTAAGTGGAGAAGGTGGTGTAGCCGCCGAGAACACCGGTGCCCAGGAACGGCCGCAACAGCCGCCGCCGAGTCCAGACATCGCTGACTAGGACCATCAGTACGCCGATCAGCGCACAGCCGGAAACGTTGACGGCGGAGGTGGCCCACGGGAATCCACCCGGCGGCGCCGTCCACAACGAACCGATCAGGTAGCGCGCGGCGGCACCGACCATGCCCCCGACGGCGACCACGGCCACGATCCCCAGATCACCACGCCGCCGTCTCGAAGACAGAGTTGCCCGCCCACCGACATCGGAGTCGACGGGCTCGAAAGGTGCTGGGTCGGTTCGCTGCTGCTGCACGGGTCGGCACTCTCCTACCTGGACGCGGAAGGCGCGGCAGGCAGCCGCGCGCAAGTACAGGTAGGGACTGTTGGCCACCAACCAGGTGACGGTTCGGGTCCGGCGAGCCCCACCGCCGGTCAGCCAGCCACAGTTAACCCTGCGCTGCCGGGCGCAGTAGTCAGTGGGCGGCGCTGAGCTTCCCGGCGAGGCGTTGGTGTCGTTCGGCGCTGGCGGGGTTCAGGCCGACGATCTGGACTGTCTTGCCGTAGCGCTCGTACTTGGTCGTGATCGCGTCGAGGGTCGCCACAGTGGAGGCGTCCCAGATGTGCGACTCGGTCAGATCGATGATCACGTTGGCCGGGTCGCTGCGGTAGTCGAACTGGTAGACCAGGTCGTTGCTGGAGGCAAAGAAGAGTTCACCGGTGACCTTGTAGACCTTGGTGTCGCCATCGGGGTGCGCGACCTCGTCGACGGTGGTGAAGTGGGCGACGCGGCGGGCGAACAGCACCATCGCGACCAGCACGCCGACAACGACCCCGATCGCCAGGTTGTGGGTGAGAACGACAACCACAACCGTGGACAGCATCACGATCGTTTCGCTCCGCGGCATCCGCCGAAGGGTCTTCAGTTTGATGCTGTGCCAGTCGAGCGTGCCGACCGACACCATGATCATCACCGCGACGAGCGCGGCCATCGGGATGTCCCCGACCAGGTCGCCGAGGCCGACCACCAGGATGAGCAGGAACACGCCGGCCAGGAAGGTCGAGATCCGGGTCCGGGCACCGGAGGCCTTCACGTTGATCATCGTCTGGCCGATCATCGCGCAACCGCCCATGCCACCGAACAGTCCGGTGATGATGTTCGCCGTACCCTGCCCCCACGCTTCGCGGGTCTTGTCCGAGTGGGTGTCCGTGACGTCGTCGACGAGCTTGGCGGTCATCAGCGACTCCAGCAGCCCGACCAGCGCCACCGCCACGGCGTACGGCGCGATGATGCGCAGCGTCTCCAGGTTCAGCGGCACGTTCGGCCAGAACAGCGACGGCAAGCTGTCCGGCAGCTCGCCCTCGTCGCCGACCCTAGGGACCGACACCGACGTCAGGACGACCACCGCGGTGACCGCGAGGATCGCGACAAGCGGAGCAGGCACCACCTTGGTGAACTTCGGCAGGACGACCATCACCACGAGACCGGCGGCGACCAGCGGATATACCGCCCACGGTACGTCGATCAGGTGAGGCAGTTGCGCCATGAAGATGAGGATCGCGAGCGCGTTGACGAACCCGACCATCACCGACCGTGGGATGAACCGCATCAACTTCGCGACCCCGAGCACACCGAGGATCACCTGCACGGCGCCAGCCAGCAGCACGGTCGCGATGAAGTAGTCGAAACCGTGATCGCGCATCACCGGCGCGATCACCAGCGCGACGGCGCCGGTCGCCGCGGAGATCATCGCCGGCCGACCGCCGAGGAACGCGATCGAGACCGCCATCGTGAAGGACGCGAACAGCCCCACCCGCGGGTCGACGCCGGCGATGATCGAGAAGCTGATCGCCTCCGGGATCAGCGCGAGCGCGACCACCAGGCCGGCCAGGATCTCGGTCCGCAGCCGGCGCGGCGACCGCAGCGCAGCCCGAACCGAGGTGATGTCGGGGGTATGGATGTGAACGGGTTCGGGCGTGGCTGACTCCGGCGCCACCGAGGGCATACGGTCTCCAGGGCAAATGGCGGGCGGTCTCCTCGGACGCGGCCCGCCCGGGCGCGTCATTGCGCCGGCGGCAGCACGAGGGCCGCGTCAAAGGGGACGAGGCGGGTGAGGAGCACAGATCGCCTCACAGGCCGCAACTCTACCCGAACGTGAGAGTAGAGTTGAAGCCGGTCCGTTATCCTTCCCCGATCGCGGCGACGAGTAAGCACCGCCGTGGGCATCCGGGCAGTCGGCAGGAGTGAACAGGATGGGTCAGCACATGCAGATCGGCGAAGTCGCCGAGCGGACGAAGCTGAGCCTGCGTACCATCCGCCACTACGAGGAGGTCGGCCTGGTCCCGCCGTCCGCCCGCAGCAAGGGCGGCTTCCGGCTCTACACCGAATCCGACGTGCAGCGGCTACTGCTGATCCGGAGAATGAAGCCACTCGACTTCACCCTCGACGAGATGGCCGACCTCCTGGACCTGCTCGACAACCTCGCCGCCGAAGACCACCCCGCAGACCGCGCCGGGCTACTCGACCGCCTCACCAGGTATCACGAGGCAGCAGGCCAACGCATCAACGCCCTGCGCGAACAACTCGACACAGCAATGAACTTCGCCAACCAGCTCCAGCAACACCTCGACCAGCACACCCACCAACCGAGATAGCGGCCGCTGCCTGCGGCCCCCTTGGTTGCACGCCCGAGGATGTCAGCGCACCGTAATCGGGCTTACAGACCGGTGACGGAAACGCTGTGACATGGTCTGATCATGCGATTCCGCCGCCCCCTCCCGACGACGGCAGCGCTGCTCGCGCTGCTCACACTGGCCGCCTGCGGACCGGACAACGCCGGCCCATCCGCGGGGGCCACTCCAACCGCGAGCAGCCCCACCACCTCGTCGACACCCGGCACGCCACCGAGCTCACCTTCGCCAGGCAAGCCCGCGATCGGTCAGCTGGGTTTCACCGGTACGACGCTCGCCGGCAAGTCGTTCAACGCCGCGACGATGGCCGGGAAGCCAGTACTGCTGTGGTTCTGGGCGCCGTGGTGCCCGACCTGCATGGCCGAGGCACCCGACGTGCTCAACATTCAGCAGGCGTACGCCGGCAGGATCGGCATCGTCGGCGTGGCCGGGCTGGACGAGCAGAACAACATGCAGCCGTTCGTCGACCGGACCAAGACCGGCGCGCTCACCCACCTCGCCGATCCGGACGGCGAGATCTGGCGCCGCTTCGAGGTAACCCAGCAAAGCACCTACGTGCTGCTCGACACCTCGGGCAACGTCTCCTTCAAGGGCGTCCTCGGAGGCGACGAACTCCGCGACAAGGTCGCGGCGCTCGCCGGCTGACCGCGATGGACGGAATTCCGATCGGGCTGGCCCTGACGGCCGGGACCCTGGCTGTCGTCAACCCGTGCGGCTTCGCCCTACTACCGGCGTACGCCGGGCTGCTGGTCCTCGGCGACGAGCCACCACGCCGCGGTGTCGCGATCGGTCGTGCACTCGGATTCGCCGCAGCGATGACCGCCGGGTTCGCCCTCGTCTTCGGCGTCTTCGGGCTGCTACTGGCACCAGCAGCCGGAGCGATCCAGGAGCGCCTGCCCTGGTTCACAGTTGTCTTCGGCCTCATGCTCGCGGCCCTGGGCGGCTGGCTGGTCACCGGCCGGAGCTTGCCCGCACCCAGAATCGCCACCCGCGGTGGGTCACTGACCCGGTCCTTCGGATCGATGACTCTGTTCGGGATCGCCTACGCGCTGGCCTCCCTGGGCTGCACCATCGGCCCCTTCCTCGTCACCGTGGTCGCCACCTTCCGGACCGGATCGACCTCAGGCGGGATCGCCGTCTTTGCCGCCTACGCGCTCGGCATGGGCCTGATCGTCGCCGCCGTATCGCTGTCCGTCGCACTCGCGCGAGGATCGGTGGTGTCCGTACTGCGTCGGGCCGGCCGACTGGTGTCCCGGCTCGGCGGCTTGCTCCTCCTTCTCACCGGCGGCTACGTCGCCTACTACGGCTGGTACGAAATCCGCGTACTCCGCAACGCAAGCGTCGACGACCCCGTCATCGCCGTAGGCGCCACCATCCAGCGCTGGCTCACCTCCGGCCTCGACTGGATCGGTGTCACAGGCGCCGCCCTCGGCGTTGCAACCCTGCTCGGAATCGCCATCGCGGTCCGGCGCTCACGTCGCACCGGACCGGGCGCCTGAAGAACGCCGATGCGGAGGGGAAATTGTGATGGCTGACGTATGGGCGACGGTGGCTGACCTCTGTGGTCGTGGCCCGGTGGGACGTGCGACCGGGCCACGACTTCGGGGTCAGTTGCGACAGGTGGCGCCGCTGCATTCCTTCAGGTGCTGGAGTCGTGCGTCGAGGCGGTCGACTTCGCCGGCGTACTTGGCGCGACCGGCTTTGGTGGCCAGTAGGTTGTCGAGTTGGTAGGGGTCCTTGGTGAGGTCGTACAACTCGTATTCGCGGTCGGCCTCGTCGCGCTCGAGGTCGTACCAGCGAACGTAGAGGTACCGCTCATCGCGGACCGCACTCCAGGACGGCAGGTCGACCAGGAAGACCTCGGAGAAGACGCTGGACAACGGACTCGGGGCGTACTCCTGGAAGACGCCGTCCTCGCCGCGCGGGCCAGGGCCGCCGTACTCGGCGAGGAAGTCGGTCCGCCAGTCCGTCACCTTCTCGCCGTGCAACTGCGGTACCAGCGAGCGACCATCGACATCGGAAGGTGTGGGCACGCCGGCAAGTTCCAGGAAGGTTGGCGCGAAGTCGGTCGAGATCGCGATATCGCTGGTGCGACCGTGCGGTACGCCCGGGCCGGTGACGACCATGGGCACCCGCACGGACTCCTCGTACGGCGCCATCTTCTGCACGAGCCGGTGAGCGCCGAGGTTGTAGCCGTTGTCGGAGGTGAACACGATGTAGGTGTTGCCCAACTCGCCGGCCCGTTCCAAGGTCGCCACGATTCCGGCGACCATGTCGTCGAGGGCAAGCAGCGACCCCATCCGGCGCTGGTAGTCCAGATCGTTGGTCGCGGCAACGGTCAGCGAACGCTCACCGGCGGTGGTGCGTAGCCACGTCGGTTTGTCGCTGACATCGTCCTCCTGGAAGTTGGGCAGGTGCGGCGCGGTGTCGTCGGTGAACCGGTTGTCGGCGTACCGCGGTGGAGCCTCCATCGGCAGATGCGGTGCGGTGGCCGCGGCATACCAGAAGAACGGCTGCCCGCCGGCCGCCGCGTCGCTGATGAAGTCGACAGACTTCTTCGCAATGACATCGACCTGGTAGTCGTCCGGATCGGACCCGTAGTCGACCATCGTGCCGTTCTCGTTGAGCGTGTAGTCGTAGCCGCTGTAGAGCGACTTCGTCACTCCCGCGTTCCAGTCGTCCCAGCCCGGCGGGATGTGGGTCGGGTCGTCCTCCAGGCCGTTGAGGTACTTCCCGGCCATCCCAGTGCGGTACCCGGCGTCGTGCAGATACTTGACAAACGTGCGGTCTTCGTTGTCGTGAGCAACGAATGAGGCGTAGCCACCCTCGTCACCCGAGTTGGTCAGCACGTGGGTGTTGTGCCCATATTTGCCGGTCAGTATCGAGCCGCGCGCGGCGCAGCAGATAGGCATCGGCGCGAACGCGTCGGTGAACGTCATGCCCCGGTCTGCCAGCAATGCCTCGGTCTTCGGCATCGCGTCCCAGTACGGCGTCGTCCGCGCGTCCAAGTCGTCGGCCAGGATCATGACGAAATTCGGGCGGTCAACCGCCGCGGCCGCACCCTTCGGCCGGACCGGACCGACGGTTGCCGTGCCGGCGATGGCCGCGGTCAACGCGATCAGTGCGGCGCCGACGCGCACCGCCTTGCGAGGAACTCGCATTGTTGCCTCTCTCAGTCGTTGGCGGATCCACCTCCGTGAGGCGATCCAAAAGTGTCAGTCCTGACAGTATCGCTAAAGTGTCATGACTGACAGATATTTGCAGCCTGAGATACTGCGACGGTGATCACACCTGGACGCCGCGAGCAGCACAAGGCCGCGACGCGCAGCGCCTTGCAGGACGCCGCGCTGCAGATGTTCGAGGAACGGGGGTACGCGCAGACGACCGTCCGCGACATCTCCGGCGCCGCAGGCGTGACGGAGCGGACGTTCTTCCGGTACTTCCGGTCGAAGGAAGACCTGGTCCTCGGTGAAGTCCTCGACCTGCTCCCGGTCCTCACCGAGCACATCCGGACCCGCCCGCGCGGCGAGCCGCCGTACCCGGCGATCCTGAACAGCCTGCTCGCCGTCGGCGCTGAACGCCCCGGCGGTGTCGGCATCCTGTTCAGCGGTCCACCCGCTCGCTTTCCCGCATCGACCCGTCGGCCGGACGCCGTACTGCTCCAGTTCGAGGACGGCATCGCCGCAGCACTGGCAGAGCGTTCTGGCGATGGCGACACACTCCGTGCGTCTGTACTAGCACGAGCCGCCGTCGGCGCGATCCGTGCAACCCTGATCGCCTACGCACACCTCCCCGACGAGGACAAGACCATGACTACGGCACTCCGCCTCGTACAGGACGCCTTCGCCGCCCTTCAATCCGGTCGTTGACGTGGTCGCGGATGCAGGTCGCCGGGGGCGGCCAGGTCGACCTGCGCGCGCCTACTGAACGCCGTCCTTCGGCCACCCGCACCTTGCGAGCACGACAAACCTTCCGTCCGAAGAAGTAACGGCTACCGGATCGCGCAAAGGCCGTTGCCAATGGCAATCGCCCGGCTTCGTCGTACTGGTTCTGGCGATCGTTTGCGTCCAGAGGGTCGGATGGGAGAGGGTTGGGCACGGAGCGCCGGGAAGTCTGGTCGGCAGTGCTCGCCCTCGGCCGGGGTGCGGGCTGGTCGACGATCCCGGAGGCGGCGTGACGCTGGCGGCAGCACACGGACGATGTGACGGCCTCGCGACGACTGCCGGGGCTGATCGTGGTGGACGAGAAGGGGAAGCCGCACTCGGTGCTGCCGGCGTCGCAGGTGGTGCGGTTCCTGGTGCCAAGCTACGTGCAGGACGATCCGTCGCTGGCCAGGGTGATCGAGGAGTCGCTGGCCGACCAGGTCGCGGACAAGCTCGCCGGCCTGACCGTCCGCAAGCTGCTGCCGTCCGAGCCGGTCGAGCTGCCGGTGGTGAATCACGACGACACCGTTCTCGAGGTTGCCGCGCTCATGGCCCGGCTGCGGTGCCCGCTGGTCGCGGTCATGAAGGACAAGGAGATCCTGGGCGCGATCACCGCGTCCCGCCTACTGGAGCAGGTCGTCTCACCGCACTGATCGACGGACTGGTGATCGCGTGACCGTGATCGCCATCGTCGTCTTCGTGGTCGCCTATGTGCTGATCGCGACCGAATGGACCCACAAGCTCCTCGCCGCCCTGGGTGGTGCGGCCGTGTTGCTTGCCCTCGGGGTGACCGACTCCGAGCACGCCTTCTACTCCCACGACACCGGGATCGACTGGGATGTCATCTTCCTGCTCCTCGGGATGATGATCATCGTCGGCGTACTGCGCCGTACCGGAGTCTTCGAGTACATCGCGATCTGGGCGGCCAAACGGGCGAGGGGGTCACCGCTACGGGTGATGATCCTGCTCACGCTGATCACCGCTATCGCCTCGGCCTTCCTCGACAACGTCACCACTGTGCTGCTGATTGCACCGGTCACGCTGCTGGTGTGCGACCGGCTCGGGATCAACCCGGTGCCGTTCCTGATCGCCGAGGTGATGGCGTCCAACATCGGCGGCGCGGCCACTCTGATCGGCGACCCGCCCAACATCGTCATCGCCAGCCGCTCCGGCCTTACGTTCAACGACTTCCTGATCCATATGGCGCCACTGGTCGTCGTCGAGCTGATCGTGTTCACCTTGGTGCTACCCAGGATGTTCAAAGGCTCGTTCGCCGTCGACCCGGACAAGGTCGAGAACGTCCTGCGCCTGAACGAGCGAGAGGCGATCCAGGACATCCGGCTGCTGGTCAAGTGCGGCGTCGTACTGCTGCTCGTGTTCACCGGATTCGTCGGGCACTCGCTGTTCCACGTCGAACCGTCGGTCGTCGCGCTGCTCGGCGCCGGCCTGCTCGTCCTGATCTCGGGTGTTCCGACCAAGGACTACATGCGCAGTGTCGAGTGGCAGACGCTGCTGTTCTTCGCCGGGCTGTTCATCATGGTCGGCGCCCTGGTCAAGACAGGCGTGATCGGTGATCTCGCCGACCAGGTCGGCAAGGCGACCGACGGCAAGCCTCTGCTCGCGGTGATGCTGATCCTGGTCGTTTCCGCGGTCCTGTCCGGCATCGTCGACAACATCCCGTACGTCGCGACTATGAGCCCGGTTGTTCTTGAACTCACCAAGAGCATCACCGACCCCAACCACGTCCATGCGCTGTGGTGGGCACTGGCCGCGGGTGCCGACTTCGGCGGCAACGCCACCGCGGTCGGCGCCAGCGCGAACGTCGTCGTCATCGGCATCGCACTGCGCGCCGGCAACCCGATCAGTTTCTGGGAGTTCACCCGCAAGGGCGCGGTGATGACCGCGATCACGATCCTCGTCGCGGCGCCGTACCTCTGGCTGCGGTACTTCGTCCTGTCCTGACCGGCTCGACTATCTCCGAGTCCACCAACGGCTAGTTTGCCCAGTTTCGCGACTGGACGTCGATGTCGGCCGCAATGTCCAGCGCGATGAGCGCACGGCTCAAGGCGTCGAGCGTTGGCTCCTCGACCATTGGAGAGCCGTAGAGGCAGAGCACCCGACGACCGTCGGTGGTTCGTCCGGCCTCCTCCACCTGGCCGCACTCGTCATGCAGGTACGTCCAGCCCTCCTGCTCGAGAATCCTGACCGCCCTGAGACGGTCTGCCGTGTACAGCGAGAGGCCACCGACGCGTCCGTAGTCGGTCAAACGCTCTGACCACGCGACCTCGACGAACGGTCCTTCGGGGGCAGCGATGTCGTTCTCCGGGCGAGGTGTCACCAGATAGCCGGTTCCTGTCAGCGGATCGAGATAGGCGGTGTGCGCGGCGAACTCGACGATCGTCACGTCGACATAGCCGGGCCAACTTGCTTCGTCGTCGAACTGATTCATCGGCCGCTGTCTTGCTCGATGCCGCGGGTGGCGGGTCGATCTCCCGTCACGCAGCCTCGACCTCGAAGACCAAGTCCAGGCCGGTACGGCGCAGCACGTCGGTCATCTTGCGGCTGGCGTGGCGGATGACCACTCCCCCGCCACGCCGCCGGCAGACCCGGTGGGTGTCGAGCAGGGCCGCCAGTAGCGTCGATGAGATGCGGCTGATCTCAGAGACGTCGATGACGACCAGGCAGGCGCCGTCCATGACAAGGCCCCGCAGTCGCCAACGCAGTGACGTCAGTCCGCCGTCCAGGTCCGTGTCGGACAGCATCACGATGGCCTTCTGGGGAAGCGGACTGTGGGTCGTGTCGGTCATCGACGGGCCCTTTCAAAGTAGTTGCAAGCTGATACCACTCTGGTCCCCGCAGTTTGAGATCGGTCGTATCCCTTCTTGACGATCGGATGACGAGGGGGATCGCACCTGTCGCCATCGACATCCGTCCCGCCGGTCGTTCTTTACGATCGGATGACACGGCGCCCCCGGCCGTCACAAGCGACCGTTCACTTGCGAGGATGGGACGATGCCGATGCAGGTCCTGGTCGTGGAGGACGACGACCGAATCCGGGCCGTTCTGCGCCTTGCGCTGGAGGACGAGGGCTACCAGGTCGCCGAGGCGGCCGACACGCCTTCGGCGCTCGAACAGGTCCGGTCCGCAATGCCCGACCTGGTGATGGTGGATCTGATGCTGGGTGAGATCGACGGATACACCTGTATCCGTGAGGTCCGCCGGATGAGCGACATACCGATCGTGATCGTGAGTGCCCGGTCCGACACCCATGACATCGTGGCAGGGCTCGAGGCGGGCGCGGACGACTACGTCACCAAACCCTTTCAGGTCAAAGAGATCACCGCCAGACTCCGAGCACTCCGCCGACGTCTCCGCACCACCGCGGAGGCAGCCGAACCCGACGTGATCCTGGACTCCGATCCATCTCGGAGGTTGGTGCTGTCCACGGCACGTGGCGCGGTGATGCTCGACGGCAACGACGTCCCTCTGACGCTCACCGAATACCGGCTACTGGCCGAGCTTGCCCAGGCCCCCGGCCGGGTCCTCAGCCGCTCGGCGCTGCTGGCCTCGGTCTGGGAGCACGGGTACTACGGCGACGAACGCATCGTGGATGTCCACATCAGACGACTGCGGACCAAGATCGAGCGTGACCCCGGACGGCCGCAGCTCGTCGTCACGATGCGAGGGATGGGCTACCGGCTGGATCCGCAGTGATGCCAACCCTCCGCGCATTGAGTCTGCGGCACCGGATTGTCATGGCGTTCGCAGCGGTAGCGCTGCTGGTGTCCACCGTCTTCGCGACGAGCACCTATCTGCTGGCCCGCGGCTATCTCCTGGGTCAGCGCGAGCGGGTGGTGCAGCACCAGACCTTCGCGGACGCGGCATTCGTGCAACGACGGCTGGAAAGCGCCGGCGCCGACGTCTCCGCAGTACTCACCGCAGCCGGAACTCCCGCCGGGCACACGATCATCCTCAAGTGGCGGGGTCAGTGGTACGCCTCGGCGCTCGATCAAGGCCGCGACGCCGTACCTGCCGGGCTCCGGCAACAGCTCGCTGAAGGAGACGCCGCGGCACAGCGGTTCCGGTCCGACGACGGGCCGTCGTTGGTGGTCGGCGTACCGCTGCCGTCGGTGCAAGCCGAGTTCTACGAGATCGCGCCGCTGACCGAGCTCGACGGCATCCTCCGCCTGCTCAGCGGCATCCTGATCGGAGGCGCTCTGGTGGCGACAGCAGCCGGAGCGGCGCTGGGCGCCTGGGCCAGCAGGTCGGTCGTCACTCCGCTCAACCGGGTCGCCGTCACCGCCGCGTCGATCGCGGGCGGGGAGCTCGATACCCGGCTTCCGGCGACCGATGATCCGGAGCTCGCCACGATCGTCGGATCCTTCAACAGCATGGTCGACACCCTGCAGCAGCGGATCAACCGCGACGCACGGCTCGCCGCGGACGTCAGCCATGAGCTCCGATCGCCCCTGACGACGCTGGTCGGCAGCGTGGACCTGCTGAACGCCCGCCGCGACGAGCTCCCCGAGCGAGCACAGCGCGCCCTCGATCTCGTGACCGCGGACCTGCAACGCTTCCGGCGCCTGCTCGACGACCTGCTCGAGCTCGCCCGATCCGACGCCGGGCTCGATCGCCGCCCAGATGCGACGATCGATCTCGCCGAGCTACTACGGCAGGTTCTCAGCGAGATCGGTCGTGAGCCTACGCTCCTCAGCGGTGCCGACGATGCTCTCGTCCTCGCCGACAAACCCCGCCTGAGCAGATTGTTCCGCAACCTCTTCGAGAACGCCGAGACACACGGCGCCGGACTGACCGCGATCGAGATCAGCCGCACCGGAAACGACGTGCTGGTGCTGGTCGACGACTCCGGCGCGGGCATTCCGCCGCACGAGCGGGAGCGCGTGTTCGAGCGTTTCGCCACCGGAGCGACCAAACGTGGCTCGTCGTCGGGAACCGGCCTCGGCCTCGCACTGGTGGCCGAAACAGCCGCTGTGCATGGCGGCTCTGTCTGGTGTACGGCGTCTCCCAGCGGGGGTGCCCGGTTCGTCGTACGACTTCCGGAGATCGAGTCATGAGGAAGACCGTCTGCGTCATCTCCTTCCTGATGCTGCTGGTCGGCTGCGGCGTACCTGTCCAGCAAGAACCTGCCCCGATCCAACCCGAAGCGATCCCGTCCCATCTGCGGGGCACCGGCGCACCGACCATCCCACAGCCCACGGCCACGCCCGGCAGCCCGACCCTCCAGGTACATTTCGTCCGCAATGACCGACTGTTCGCCCTCGCCCGCGAAGCGCCGACCACCACGCCGGCCGATCGTTTGGCCGCCGTCATCCAAGCGTTGATGACCGGGCCCAACGACACCGAACAATCCGACGGCATCACCTCTGCCCTTCCGCCCGAGCTCACGTTGACCGTTGCCGACGTTCAGGGAAAGCGGGTCGTTCTCGAACTGTCCGGCGAAACCGAGGGCCGATCGGCCGCCGAAAATGTCCTGGCCGTCGGACAGATCGTCCTGTCCGTCACCGCCCTGCCAACCGTCGACGAGGTGACCTTCCAGCGACACGGCGTGGCGGTCGAAGCGCTCCTCGCCGACGGAGCACTGACGACCGAGCCACTGACAGCCGCCGACTACGCCGCCCTGCGGTCCTCCTGAATCTGCTGCCTTACCAGCCCAGGCGGCTTGCCGCCCGGGCGACCTTCCGCGGTCAGGTCGATCACCACCTCACGCCGGTTCACGTCCAGGCGCTCGGCCAACCGGCAAAGTTGACGATGACGCTGAGGAGACTTTGAGATCGTGTGTCGTTCCTCCGCTGGGCCGGGACCGCGGCCCAGCAACGCGCTAGACAGGGGTCTGTGAGCAGAAGAAGGGAATCCTCGTGGCTGAGCGGCCGTCCACCCCTGGATCATCCCAGCTGGCCGGGATCTGGGTCGGGATGCCCGTCATCGACGCGACGGGCCGCTTGGTCGGCTCAGTGAAATACATCAAGCGCGGTACTCCCACCGCAGACCGCCCGACCGCGGACCGCCCGACCGCCGACGAAGACCTCGAGACTGCCTTCGCTCGCGCACTGACCGAGACCGAGCCGCAAGTCGACGCAGAACTTGCGGAAGAGCTTGTCCGGCAGGGGTTCCTCAAGGTGACCGGGGCAGGGCTGATGGACAACGATCTCTATGTTCTCCCCGACCAGATCGCGGTGGCCGACGACGACGCAGTGCGCCTGTCAGCCGCCGTCACCGAGTTGACGGTCGAACGCGAACACTGGTTCTGACCATGAGGGCTTACCGGACCATCTGGTCGAGTGTGGCCGGGCTGGTCGTTCTGACCGGAGCGACACTCGCCCTGGCAACGACACCGCCATTCGTCTCGCTCCTGCTGTTCCTCACCATCGGAACCTGCGCAGGAGTCCTCCGCAACCTGCACCTCCTGGAGAACGCCGCCCCACCACCGTCCCGAGAAGCGCTACTCAAGGTGGCAGTCCCACCAGGCGGCGACAGGGGTCCGAGCGCGTCAGCATCTGCTCTCCGAGATCGAGCGGCGCTATCCGGCCTGGACCTCGGCGTGGCTCAGATCAGACGCAGCGCTGAACGGCGCTCCCCCACGCTTCCTGCTTTCGGCGAGCGGCTCGTAACAGTCACGGCCCGCTGGACACAAGTCCGGTCTGGTCGTCACGGGGGAAACGACCAGACCGGGTCGGTCGAGCGGGTCAGACGACGAGCGGGGCCAGGGCTGCGCGTACAGCGGCCTGCAGAGGTTCGGCTTGAACGCCGGCGCGAGAGCGCAGATTGATGGCGTACGCCAGCAGCGTGAGGTGCTCGGCAGTTGCCGCGAGGTCCAGACCGGGCCGGAGCTGATGCTTGTCGTCGGCAACCTTCAACGCGGCATGGAGAACAATGCTCAGCGCAGCCTGATGCTCGTCCAGCACCACCTTGGCGCCCACGGGCGAATCCTCCAGGTGGGCATTCGACACCAGGCAGCCCCAGCCGGCGAACTCACCCGAGCAGCGCACGCCGATCAACCGAGAGAAGAAGCTGCTGATCGCGGGCAGACCCCGCCGATCCGCGGCCAGGCGAGCGAACATCGGCCGCGACCGCTGGTCGAGGTACCGCCGCATCACCAGCTCATACAGGTCCTCCTTACCGCCGAAGGTGTTGTAGAGACTCGACCTGCTCAGCCCGGTCGCCGTGAGCACATCCTGGATCCCGGTCGAGCCTGCACCGCGTCGCCAGAACACCAACTCCGCCAGACCCAGCACTCGATCGGGATCGAAGTGTTTGACATCTGCCACCAGACACCACCTATCTTGGAACGACCAGTCCAAGATAAAGCGAGGTCACGATGAGCGCAAACCACCCCGACGTGCTGGTCCTGGACGTCAACGAGACGCTGTCCGACCTAACGCCGCTACGCCAGCGATTCGAAGACGCCGGACTGCCCGGGCACAGCCTGGACACCTGGTTCGCCGCCACCCTGCGCGACGGATTCGCCCTGACCGTGGGCGGCGCAACAGCCGAGTTCGGCGCGATCGGCGCCGACGTCCTGGCCGCCCAACTCTCCGCAGCCGGGATCGAACCCACCGAGCAGACCATCCGTAGCGTGCTCTCCGGGTTCACCCAGCTCAGCCTGCACCCCGATGTCGTCCCCGGGCTGCGACGCCTGCACGATCTCGGGCTGCGGATCGTGACACTTACCAACGGATCCGCCACACTGTCCGAGCAAATGTTCGCCGACGCCGGCCTGCTGCACCTGCTTGAGCACCGGCTCGACGTAACGACGCCAGCTCGCTGGAAGCCGCACCAGGCGGCCTACGAGTACGCCGCCGAGGTGTGCGGCACCGGCCTTGACCGGATGGCACTGGCGGCGGTCCACCCGTGGGACATCGACGGAGCCAAGCGAGCCGGATTACAGGGCTGGTACATCGACCGGCGCCGCACACCGTACCCAAAGACCTTCCTGGCTCCAGACCTCGTCGTCGCAGACTTCGAGGATCTGGCCGATCAGGTGCGCCCAGCGTGATACCCGTTGGGGATGGTTCGTCGAGAGCATCACCCCTGAGCGCGCTCAACCGGACCAGACGCCGGTGCCGGTCAGGCTCGCGGCGCGCACCAGATTCGCTGCCTGCCCATCGAGATCACGCTGTCACCCCGGAACTGGGTCGCGGGCGCGCGACCAGGACATGGATGCTAGGGACCGGACCATGAACCGGTGCCAGATGATAGTCGACGACATCCAGCCCGCAATCAGTCAGCAACGACTCCATCCGCCGGCCGCGCGGGCGATCGAAGGGCCAACGACTCCGCCGGTCTTCCTCCACGTCGGCATCTGCTCCGCAGCCGACGTCCAGCGCCCTGGCGCCGCGCGGTACATTCTCGTGCACCAACTCAAGAACCGTTCGATGCACCGGTTCGAACAACAACCGCTGGAGTTCGCTGAGCTCGTACGTCGGCGCCCACGAATCGAAGGCGGCGTGCGCTGT
Organism: Kribbella caucasensis; assembly: GCF_004361855.1. Taxonomy (GTDB): domain Bacteria; phylum Actinomycetota; class Actinomycetes; order Propionibacteriales; family Kribbellaceae; genus Kribbella; species Kribbella caucasensis. The sequence continues at coordinate 2,150 of NZ_SNWQ01000043.1, read as the reverse complement.
CGTCATCCGGGGACTCCCGCCTGTCATCAACATCGTAGGCAGAACGAGTTCATCTTGCGCCTAGGGCGTCGGCGACGCCACGAGCCGGGTTGCCGCTTCGGAAGGAGCGAGGCCGCCTCGCGACCGATCCGCGGGGTGCGATCGGCTTGAATCTCCTGGCGACGCCGATGCCGCGGCCGAAGACCCTCTGACCAGGCACTTCGCGAGGGGTGGACCTAAATCCCGGATTGGAGGTGTCATCTACTGCCGAGAGTCATCTCGGATGGCCTCCAGCTCCGGTCCGGGGATGACACCTCGCAGGCCTCCCCTACCCGGCTTCCAGCGCAGTGTCTCGTTCGCAGCGCAGTTCGATTCGGCCGGGGGTAGCGGGAGGCGACCGCCGCGAGCGCGCGGCCGAACGTCTTCGGCTCGGGCGTCGATGTAGGTGTCGTCGTCGACGCTGCGGGCGAGCAGCAGTAAGGGTTGGGCGAGTTGGGACAGGCGGTTGGTGTCGTTGAGCGCGGCGCGGCGGTGAGTTCGCGCAAGCCCCTGTCGACGGGCGTAGCGTGGGGTAATGCAGTACACCGACTGGGGTGAGCGCGCCGCACGCTGGTCCGGAATTCGCAGCGAGACAGTCGATGTGCACGGCACGAAGGTGCACTACCTGGAAACTGATCTGACGCGGACGTCGGAAGTGCCGGTTCACCTGCTCGTTCCCAACCCGGCCAACAGCGCCTCGAACTGGCTCGACGTACTCGCGGAACTGCGACCACACGCGCACGCGATCGCGGTAGACCTGCCCGGCACGATCGCCGGCCACACCGCGCTGCCGAACCGGCGCGCGGCGAGCATCGAAACCAACGCGCTGTTCCTGCGCGATTTCACTGACGCACTCGAGCTAGATCGGGTCACGGTTCACGGCTGGTCGGCGGGCGGGATGATTGCGTTGCTGTTCGCCGACCAGGCACCCGAACGGGTTGACGGGCTCGTGTTGGTGGTGCCGGCACTTCCTCCCCCGCTCAGCGACGGCCAGGCGCGCATGTGGCAAACCCTCGGCAGGGCGGGGTTGGCCACCGTCGCACCGGTCGCCCTTGTGCTGCTCCGCGTTTCGGGGCGGCGCATCCTCGCTGCGCAGCTGCGGGTACTGGACGATCCCGCGTCGATTGCGGACAGCAAATGGAATACGGGCGGTGACCTGACGAGAATGTCGCCGGAAATCGCCGGGCTCATGCGGGACGAGATGTCGGCGGTCGAGCCGACGCGCTTGGGAAGCGCGGTCACAGTGTATGCCTCGCTGATGTCGCTGATGTTCGTCCGGCGGCGACTCGTGCTCGACGCGATGCGCCGGGTCGCGTCGCCGACTCTCCTTGTCTGGGGCGATGAGGATCGCCTCACTCCCCGCGCGTCGATCGATGACTGGACGGCGCAGCGGCCCGACTGGAACCTGGTGATCCTCCACCGCGTGGGTCACGCGCCGCCGTTCGAAGTCCCCGCCGATTACGCTCGCACGGTCATCGACTGGTGTGGTCCACGGGTCCACGACCGGTAGAGCTATGCGGCGCCTTTGCTCAGCAGCATGTCGCGGATATAGCGGGCGAGTTCGTCAACGGCGTCCCGGTCGTAGAGATCGATCATCGTCCGGCCGGTGTTTGCTCGCGAAGGCACAGTCACCGCGGGCAACGCGTCCGGAATCAACGACGGTGGCGCGGCCATCGTGCTCGCGCGCGAATCGGCCGCACGCAACCTCGGCCTGCCCGGGCTGGTCACCCTCGAAGCAGTCGCGACCGCAGCGATGGAACCCGAGCTCATGGGCTACGCCCCGGCGCTCGCACTCGGCAAACTCTTCAAGCAAACGGGAACTGTCCCGCCACAACCTCTCGGCCCGGTCTGTCCGCATGGCTGCGAGCGTCGGCCCGGTTGGTGAGTCCCTCGGCGACCATCGGGAGGACCCTCTTGAGCACGCCATATGGGCGTGCCACCACCCACCCTTGCTCAGGGAGCGGAGTCACCCTCAGCCGGTCTTGCGACCGAGCGTGTCGACCCGGCTCCGCACTGAAGCTACTGACGCATGGAACGATGGTCCCTGGAGATGAGGAGGAGACGATGACAGCCAACCCGCTGCCGCCCGCCCATCTGCTCACCGTGGGTGAGTACGCCGCGCTCGGCGAGGA
>NZ_SNWQ01000042.1 GCF_004361855.1 Kribbella caucasensis | reverse complement strand
CTGCGACGACCCCAAACCACTGAAACCGACCCGCTCGACCCAAACCCGTCCGTCGAGACCGACCCGGAAACGCACCTATTTCAGCGGCCTCCTAGTCGTCGATCAGGGCTTGTAGGGGTTCTCGGTCGGGGAGGGGGACGTAGGCGGCGTAGTAGTCGTAGAGGTTTTGGCGGGCGATTCGGGCGGCGGCGTGGCCGTCGCCGGCTCGGATCGCCTCGACCACCTCGGTGTGGTGCTGCAGTGATTCGAGCATCAGGGCGCGGCTGTTGGTGGCGTTCGCGATCTTGTCGGCGATCAGGCCGAGCACGACGCCGCGGACGACCTCGTTGCAGGTCTCGATCAGCGAGTTGCGGCTGACCCGCGCGATCACCTCGTGGAACGCCAGATCCGCCTCGCTGAACGCGTTGAAGTCCACGTCGATCGCCGCCCGCATCGCGACCAGGGTCTGCTCCATCTCCGCCAGTTGCTCGTCTGTGCGCAGTCGCGACGCGAGCTGGATCGCCGCGCCGTCCATGATCATCCGGAACCCGATCAGCTCACTCAGAGTCAGCTGATCCACCCGCGCCAGCCGGAACAACTGCTTCCGCAGCGGCGCGGAAGTGAACGGCAGGATCTCCGGCCCGTTCGGATCGCCCGGCCGGGACCGGACCACCCCACCGCTCTCGAGCACCCGCAGCGCCTCCCGGACCGTCGACCGGCTGACGGCGAACTGCGAGACCAGCTCCCGCTCGCTCGGCAGCCGTTGACCGGGGGTGAGGTCGCCCCGGATCAGCGCGTCCTCGATCTGCTCGACGATCCGCTGGTACGCGCGGACCGGCTGCACCGGCTGGAACTTCGGTTCCTGCGCCATCAGCCAATCCTTTCCACCGCATCGCTTGACAGGTCCATCTCGTGGGACAACCCTAGTGTCCTAATGAGACCTAGTCCACTGGTCCGACCAGCTCAGGAGTCCCCGTGAAGTCTCTCGCCGCCGCGCTCGTCGGTTCAGCCGCCCTGCTCGCCGTCGCCGCCTGCTCGGCGGGATCCGGTACGTCGAGCGGCACCTCGCCCGGCGCGGACCAGTCGCTCGCGATCGGCCTGGTCGCCGAGCCGGCCAGCCTCGACTTCACCACCACCGACGGCGCCGCGATCCCGCAGGCGCTGCTCGGCAACATCTACAACGGGCTGGTCAAACAGGACGAGACCGGCAAGATCGTGCCGGACCTGGCCAAGTCCTGGACCGTCTCACCGGACCGCAAGACCTACACCTTCACGCTGGTCGACAACGCGAAGTTCACCAACGGGCAGCAGTTCACCGCCGATGACGCGGTGTTCAGCATCGACCGGGTGAAGACGGCCTGGACCACGTCGCTAAAGTCCGCGATGGACGTCGTGCAGACCGCGAAGGCCGTGTCGCCGACCGAGCTCCAGGTGACCCTGAGCAAGCCGAGCAACGACTGGCTGTTCCGGATGACGACCCGGATCGGCGCGATGTTCTCCAAGACCGGGGTGGACAAGCTCGCGACTGACCCGGTCGGCACCGGACCGTACAAGTTCTCCGAATGGAAGCGCGGCGACTCGATCGTCCTGCAGCGCAACGCCGACTACTGGGGCTCCAAGCCGTACTTCGGTCAGGTCACCCTCAAGTACTTCAAGGACCCGACCGCCCTCAACAACGCGCTCCTCACCGGCACGATCAACGTGATCGGCACCGTGCAGGCCCCCGAGGCGCTCAGCCAGTTCACCGGCAACGACAAGTACCAGGTGATCGAGGGCACGACGAACGGCGAGGTACTCCTCTCGTTCAACAACTCGCGCCCGGTGTTCAAGGACATCCGGGTCCGCCAGGCGATCCGGTCCGCGATCAACCACCAGGCGCTGATGGACACCTGCTGGGCCGGACGCGGCAAGCTGATCGGCAGCATGGTCCCGCCCACCGACCCGTGGTACGAGGATCTCACCGGCATCGCGCCGTACGACCAGGCGAAGGCGAAGTCGTTGCTGCAGGCCGCGGGTGCGACCGGCGCCACCCTGCGGCTCCGGCTGCCGACGTTGCCCTACGCAACTTCTTGCGGGCAGGTGGTGAAGAGCCAGCTGGAGCAGGCCGGGCTGAAGGTGCAGATCGACCAGCTCGAGTTCCCGGCCGCGTGGCTGACCTCGGTGCTGAAGGGCGGGGACTACGACATGTCGATCATCTCGCACGTCGAACCGCGTGACCTGCGGCAGGTCTTCAACGCGAAGTACTACACCAAGTACGACGACCCCACGTTGAAGCAGTACCTCGACGCAGCGGACGCGGGCGACGAGGCCACCCAGATCGCGGAGATGAAGAAGGCCGCGCGCCGGATCTCCGAACAGGCCGCCGCCGACTGGCTGTTCCTGTTGCCGAACCTGATCGTCGCCGACAAGAACATCCAGGGCCTGCCGAAGAACGCGATCACCGAGTCCTTCGACCTGTCCCGTCTCACCCGGTGACCCGATGCTGCTTCGCCTGATCGAGCGCACCGCCGTGCTCCTGGTCAGCCTGGCGGTCAGCTCGGTGCTGGTCTTCGGGTTCCTCGCGGTGCTGCCCGGCGACCCGGCTCGGGTCGCGCTCGGGGTGAACGCGTCCGACGAGGCTGTGGCCGAGTTGCGTCGCCAGTTCGGACTCGACCGGCCACTGACCACGCAGTACTTCGACTGGCTGGGCGGCATGCTGCAGGGGGATTTCGGCCTCTCGTACATCTCCAAGGCGCCGATCGGCCCGCAGATCACCGACCGGTTCCAGGTGACGCTGTGGTTGGTGGTGACCAGCGTGGTGATCGCGCTCGTGGTCGCGGCCCCGGCCGGTACGGTGATGGCCGCTCGGCATCGGCAGCTCTCCGGGCTCGCGTTGTCGGCGTTGTCACAGGTGGGCGTCGCCGTGCCCGCGTTCCTGGCCGGGATCCTGCTGATCATGGTGTTCGCGGTGAAGCTCGGCTGGTTGCCCGCGAACGGCTGGACACCGCCGGCCCAGGATCCGGGGATGTTCCTTCGACAGTTGGTCCTTCCGGCGTTGTCGTTGGGGCTGGTGCAGGGCGCAGTACTGACGCGGTACGTGCGCAGTGCCGTGCTCGACGTACTGCGTGAGGACTACCTCCGCACCGCACGCGCCAAAGGACTCCGGCCCTTCCCGGCGTTGTGGCGGCATGGTCTTCGCAATGCGGCCGTCCCGGTCGTGACGGTGCTCGGTCTGCAACTCGCGACCCTGCTCATCGGCGCGGTCGTGGTCGAGCGGGTCTTCGTGATCCCCGGCCTCGGCAGCCTGTTGCTGGACGGCGTTTCGAACCGCGACCTGCTCGTCGTCCAGGACGTCGTGATGGTCCTCGTCGTCGCGGTCCTGGTCGTCAACTTCCTGGTCGACCTGCTGTACGTCGCGCTGGATCCGCGTCTGCGGGTGACCCGATGAACCGCCGGTTGAACCCGAGTCTCATCGTCGGCGGATTCATCGTCGGCCTGATCGTGCTGATCGCGCTGCTCTCGTTCATCTGGACCCCGTACGACGCGACGCTGGTCGACTCGTCGATCCGGCTCGCCAAGCCTTCGTGGTCGCACTGGTTCGGCACCGACAAGTTCGGCCGGGACATCCTGAGTCAGCTGATGGTCGGGGCGCGGACCACGTTGTTCGTCGGCCTGGTCGCGGTCGGCGTGGCGGCCGTGATCGGCGTACCGGTCGGGATCCTCGCTGCGATGACCCCGCGCTGGCCGAGTGAGGTGATCATGCGGTCAAACGATCTGCTGCTCGCGTTTCCGGCGTTGCTGCTGGCCATCATGTTCGGCGCGGTGTTCGGGGCGAGCACGTTGACGGCGATGATCGCGATCGGGATCGCGACCGTGCCGAGTTTCGCGCGGGTGATCCGGAGTGGTGCGTTGCAGGTGATGCGGACCGAGTACGTGCTCGCCGCCCGGGCCGCGGGCCGTCGGCCGGTACCGATCGCGGTGCGGCACGTGTTGCCGAATGTGGTCAGCCTGATCACCGTACAGGCGTCGGTGTCCTTTGCGATCGCAGTACTGGCTGAGGCTGCGTTGTCGTTCCTCGGGTACGGGACTGCGCCGCCGACGCCGTCGTGGGGGCGGATGCTGCAGGAGAGTCAGGAGTTCTTGTTCAGCGCGCCGCGGTTGGCGGTGTTCCCGGGGCTCGCGATTGCGGTCGCGGTGCTGGGGTTCAACCTGCTCGGGGACGGGTTGCGCGATCGGTTCGACCCGAGGCTGGAGGACCGCCGATGAGTGACGTGCTCACTGTGCAGGGGTTGACGGTCTCGGTCCGCGATGTCGCGCTGGTCAGCGATGTGGAGCTGACGGTGGGGCCGGGGGAGCGGGTCGGGTTGATCGGCGAGTCCGGTTCGGGGAAGTCGCTGACCGCGCTCAGCGTGCTCGGGTTGTTGCCGGAGGACGTTCTCGCTGCTGGTTCGGTGCGGCTGTCCGGTGTTGACCATGAGCTGATCGGTGCGGACGAGCGGCGGATGTCCCGGGTCCGCGGCCGGCACCTGGCGATGGTCTTCCAGGAGCCGATGACCGCGTTGAACCCCACGATGCGGGTAGGCGATCAGGTCGCGGAAGCGATGCTGATCCATCGGACGAGATCCAGTCGCCGGGCTGCTCGCATTGCGGCCGCGGAGCTGCTGGAGTTGGTGCAGCTGCCCGGGGTGATGCGGACCTACCCGCACCAGCTGTCTGGTGGCCAACGGCAACGAGTCGTCCTGGCGCTTGCCTTGGCCAACGATCCCGCACTGCTCATCTGCGACGAGCCCACGACGGCGCTGGACGTCACGGTCCAGGCGATGGTCCTCGACCTCATCATGCGTGGGGTCGCAGCTCGCGAGTCCGCTCTCCTCTTCATCACCCACGACCTGGCCGTTGTCGCCACGGTTTGCCAACGGGTCCTGGTCATGTACGGCGGCCGAGTCGTCGAATCCGGACCGGTCACCGAGGTCTTCACCCGCCCTCGCCACCGCTACACCGAGGGCCTGATCGCAGCCTCAGACCTGGAATCCGCCGACTCCGGTCCCGCCGACGTCGGCCTTGCCACCAGCGCGCCGCGTCGCCTGCCGACGATCCCCGGCAACGTCCCGCCCGCCGGCCAGTTCCCCGACGGCTGCGTCTTCCGCAACCGCTGTGCCCACGCCACCGAAACCTGCGCCACCCTCCCACCCTGGACCGGCACCCCCACCCAAGGTTTCGCCTGCCACCACCCCGCCGGAGCCTCCGATGCCTGAACCCGTCATCCAGGTCACCGACCTGGTCCGCGACTACCCACGCCCCCGTACGTCGTTGTTCCGGCGCGCGCCCGTCGTCCACGCGCTCCGCGGCGTGAGTTTCGAAGTACGAGCCGGTGAACGCTTCGGCATCGTCGGCGAATCCGGCTGCGGCAAGTCCACCCTGCTCCGCATCCTCGCCGCCCTCGACCGCGCCACCTCCGGCCAAGTGGTTGTCGACGGCACCGATATCACCAATCTCCCGGAACGCCGGCTGAGCTTCCTCCGGGAGAACCTGCAGCTCGTCTTCCAGGACCCGATGAGCTCCCTCGATCCCCGGATGCGGGTCCGCGACATCATCGCCGAACCCCTTGTAGTACAAGGCCATCCGGCGTCCGGCGACCGTGTCCGTGAACTGCTGGATGCCGTCGGCCTGCCACCCAACGCGGGCGACCGCTATCCGCACCAATTCTCCGGCGGCCAGCGCCAACGCATCTCCATCGCACGTGCCCTGGCCCCGCGCCCGAAGATCCTGGTCGCCGACGAACCGGTCAGCGCCCTCGACGTCTCCGTCCGCGCCCAGGTCCTCAACCTCATCTCCGACCTGGTCGACGAACTCGACCTCACCCTCGTCTTCGTCTCCCATGACCTGTCCGTCGTCAAACACGTCTGCGACCGCGTCGCCGTCATGAACGCCGGCCAGATCGTCGAAACCGGCACCACCGGCGAGGTCTACGCCACCCCGGCGCATCCGTACACCCGCCGCCTGGTCGCCGCCATCCCCACCCTCGCCCGAGCCCTCACCGGCACCACCACAACCGATCTCCTGAAGGGCGCCCCGACATGAAGTTTCCGAGCGGCCTGCCCATCGGCGGCTCGTGGGTGGACGCGCCTTCGACCGCCCCGGTCCACTTCCCGTACGACGGATCGGTGGTCGCGGACGCACCGGTCGGCAACGTCGAACTCGCCCAGCAGGCCCTCGAGTTCGCGCTCTCGGTGCGTACCAAGCTCGCCGGGCTGCCTTCGCGGATCCGCAGATCAGCCCTCCAAGCAACGCACTCCGCCATCTCTGAGCAGCGCGACGCTTTCGTCGATCTCCTCGTGCTGGAGACCGGCAAGCCCTTGGTCGACTGCCGCGTCGAGGTCGAGCGCACCCTGCTCACCCTCGAGACCTCTGCCGAAGAGGTCGCCCGCCTCCACGGCGAGACGGTCCCGCTCGATCTGCTGCCCAGCGGCGACGGCCTGATCGGCTTCTGGGTCCGTAAACCGATCGGCGTCGTCGTCGGCATCACCGGCTTCAACTACCCACTCCTGCTCGCCGCCCACAAGATCGCGCCGGCCCTCGCCGCCGGCTGCCCCGTGATCGTGAAGCCGGCCCCACAGACCCCGCTCGCCACGCTCTGGCTGGTCCACGTCGTCCGCGAAGCGCTGGAAGCCGCCGGCGCCCCCGCGTCCGCAGTGCAGCTCATCACCGGGGGAGCGGAGGTCGGCTCCACCCTCACCACGGATCCCCGGATCGGCGCCGTCTCCTTCACCGGTTCCGCGGCGGTCGGCCACCAGATCGCGCGCGCCGCCGCCCCGACGAAGGTCCTCCTCGAACTCGGCTCCAACTCGGCCCTCGTCGTCGCCGAAGACGCCGACCTCGACGCGGCCGCGGACGCCGTAATACGAGGCGGGTACTACGCGTCCGGGCAAGCCTGCATCTCCGTCCAACGCGTCATCGTCGTCGAATCCGTCCGCGCCGCGTTCCTCGACAAGCTCAACCCGCGCCTCGCCTCGGTCGTAGTCGGCGACCCCCGCGACGAATCCACCCGAATCTCCGCCCTCATCGACCCCCGCTCCACCGCCCGAGTCCGCACCTGGATCGACCAGGCCCTAACCGCCGGCGCGACCCTCGCCAACCCCGCGCCCCCGGCGAACCCGGCGAGCGAAGCGACCCCGGCGACCGCCGCCCCGTCCGCCGCGAACGCCATCCAGCCGACCGTTCTGCTGGATGTGCCGCATGGGCAGCTCGTCTGGGACGAGGAGATCTTCGGCCCGGTGATCGCGATCCGCTCGGTCCCCGATATCGCGACCGCGTTCCGGACCGTCAACGAGTCCCGCTACGGCCTGCACGCGAGCGTCTTCACGTCCTCCCTCGACACTGCCTTCACCGCGATCGACCAACTCGACGTCGGGGGAGTGGTGGTCAACGAAGTCCCCGGTTTCCGCTCCGACGTGATGCCGTACGGCGGCGTAAAGGACTCCGGCATCGGCCGAGAAGGGCCCCGCTTCGCCATCGAGGAACTCACGACGACCCGGATGGCCATCATCCGCCCGAGGCCCTGACCATGTGCCCCAGAGCCCAGCGCATCCCTCGGAGTGATCCGCCTCCGCACCCACGATCGCGCCGCCCCACCAGCCGTCACTTTGAGCACGGGCCGGTCAGCCCTCGCCCGGTCCGATGCCCACCAGGTGCTCAAGGTTGCCGGGAGTGGTCACTTTGGGCACGGGCCGGTCAGGTTGCCCGGCGATCGGCGGCTGGTGGGTGCTCAAAGTCCGCGCGCGGTGAAGCCGACCGGATTCAGGTGAGTTGGGCGGATGGGTTGGTTTGGGCCGAGGCCGGCGGAGTCGGCCGTCACTTTGAGCACGGGCGGGTCAGCCCCGGTCCGGTTCGACGCCCGGTGGGTGCTCAAGGTGGCCGGGAGCAAGCGAGCCTCGGCGGTTGGTGTGGTGAGCGAGTGGAAGGTGGCACCTATGAGTACGCGTGATTACGGGAAGCTGTTCCACCTCGACGGTCGGCATGCGGTGGTCGTGGGTGCGGGCAGTGGGATCGGCCGGGAGAGTGCGCTCGCTCTCGCCGCCCAGGGAGCACGCGTGACTTGTGCCGACCGGGACCTCGCCGCGGCCGAAGAAACCGCCCGTATCGGTAACGACGATCGCCACGTTTCCACCGACCAAGGCGACGAGGTCTCTTCGCCCGATCACCGCGCGCGGCTCGCGGCGTACGAGTTGGATGTCCTCGACGCTGCGCAGGTCGAGCGGGCGGCGGGGGATTTGGGGGACGTGGACGTGCTCGTGTTCACGGCGGCGACCAATGTGCGGAAGCGGATCCTCGACTACACCGGCGAGGAGTTCGATCGGGTGGTTGCGCTCAATCTGCGGGCTTCGTTCGATCTGATTCGTGCCTTTGGCAACGGAATGGCCCAGCGCGGCCGGGGCAGCATCATCGGGTTCAGCTCTATCCGGGCGACGACGGTGGAGCCCGGGCAATCGGTGTACGCGGCAACCAAAGCCGGACTCGTCCAGCTGCTCCGTACCGCGGCCGCCGAGCTCGGCCCCAACGGCGTTCGCGTGAATGCGATCGCCCCCGGAGTCGTCGAAACCCCGCTCACCGCGCAGATCAAGGCCAACCCCGACTGGTACGCCGCGTACGCCGCCAAGAGCGCTCTCAATCGCTGGGCCACGCCGGACGAACTCGCCGGAGCCGTCGTCTACCTCGCCTCCGACGCCGCCACGTTCGTCACCGGCAGCGTCCTGGCCGTCGACGGCGGCTGGACCGCGATCGACGGCCGCTACGACCCGCCGAACTGAGGAGACAGCGATGACCGAGAGCCTGGCCGATCTGACCGCGACCGAACTGATCACGCACTATCGCGAGAAAGCGCTGTCACCCGTCCAGGTGATCGAGGACGTCTTCGCCCGAGTCGAGACCCTCGAACCGACACTCTGCGCCACCTACGCCCTCGATCCCGACGCAGCTCGCCAGGCCGCCCGCGAGTCGGAGTACCGGTGGTCCCGCAACGACCCGGCCGGCCCGCTCGACGGCGTACCGGTCACCGTCAAGGAGAACATCGCCACCCGCGGCACCCCAGTCCCGCAGGGAACCGCCGCGACTGACCTCATCCCCGCGACCGACGACGCCCCGGCGGCCGCGAGGTTGCGTGCGGCCGGCGCGGTGATCTTCAGCAAGACGACGATGCCGGAGTACGGGATGCTCTCGTCCGGCGTCTCCACGTTCCACCCGCTCACCCGCAACCCGTGGGACCCGACCCGTACCGCGGGCGGATCGAGCGCAGGTGCTGCCGCCGCGGCCGCCGCCGGATACGGCCCGATCCACCTCGGCACGGACATCGGCGGCTCGATCCGCCTCCCGGCCGGATGGTGCGGAGTCGTCGGCCTCAAACCCACCCATGGTCGGGTCGCGGTCGGCAACCCGTACCCGGGTAGGGCGATCGGCCCCATCACCCGTACTGCGGCCGACGCGGCGCTCGCGTTGTCCGTGATCTCCGGACCCGACCGCCGCGACCCGACCTCCCTGCCGCCCATCGACGACGTGTACCCCGAGGACCTGGTACTGCGCGGTCTCCGAATCGGGCTCCTCCTTGACGCCGGCCTCGGACTGCCCGTCGATCCGTCGGTCGCCGCGGCAATCTCCGCCGCCGCCCAAGCCCTTGAAGATGCAGGCGCAATCGTCGAACCGATCCCTCCGATCATCACCCGCGAAATGCTCGACGGGTTGGACCGGTTCTGGCGGGTCCGCTCGGCCGACGACATCGCCGCGCTGCCCGAGGAACGTCGCGCGAAGGTCCTCCCCGAGATCCGCCGGTGGGTGTCGACCGCCGGGGATCTGTCGCCGTTCGACGTGTTCCGCGGGTTCAGCCAGATGGGCGCGATGGCGGTCGCGGTCGACGCGGCGTTCGCGACGTACGACTTCATCCTGTCGCCGGTCGCCCCGATCACCGCGTTCGACGCCGAGCTGGCCTATCCGACCGACGATCCGCTGAAGCCGTTCGAACACATCGCCTTCACCGTCCCGTACAACATGTCGGCCCATCCCGCCGCGTCGGTCAACTGCGGCTGGTCCGGCAACCTCCCGATCGGCCTGCAGATCGCCGGCCCGCGGTTCGCCGACATGCCCGTACTACGGCTCGCGGCGGCCGTCGATTCGCTCCAGGGGGAGCACCGGGACTGGCCGACGGGGTAAATTCAGCACTGAGTGCACCGCACTGGACGGAGTCGATTCGGCACCGAGGCGAGGCATGGCTGGCCAACTCGGTAGTGAAGAGCTCCGCGTCGACCCGTTGCGACGCGGACTGCTGACGCACTGCTACCGAATGCTCGGCTCCATCCACGAAGCCGGCACCCTGGTCGAGCAACTCGTGCCGCCTTCGGCTGATCCGTTGGGCCTCCAGCCGAGCGGTGCCCTCGATCTCTACGCGGTCGCGACCCACAACTGTCTGCAGCGATCCGTCCATGCCCGCCCGCTCCCCAGCACGCTCGTCGCTCCGAGCGACGACCCCGAGGGCGAACTCGCCGAGCGCCCCGAGATCACCTGGCTCGAACCGATCCCCGACACCCTCGCCGCCGGCAACCACCTCGGCCTCGAATACATCACCGCCCTCCAGCACCTCTCACCCCGCCAACGCGCCGCTCTGATCCTCCGAGACCTCGAGAACTGGCCGACCACCGACGTCGCCGCGGTACTGAACCTCGACCCGGTTGAAGCCGAGGAAGTGCTGACGACGGCCCGCGAGAACTTCCACCCCGGACCGTCCACCGAGCGCGTCCCGTATCAGCGCGATCTCCTCGAGCGATACGCCGGCGCCTTCGAGCAGTACGACGTATCGGCGATCGTCGAGTTCTTCGCCCCGGACGCGATCTGGGAGATGCCGCCGTTCACGTCCTGGTTCCGCGGCGCCAAGAACATCGGTCGGCTGATCTCCACCCACTGCCCGGCTGAGGAACCCGGCGACCAGGTCCTGGTGCCGATCCGCGCCAACGGCCAACCCGGCTTCGCGGTCTACATGCGCGACCCGGTCGACAACCTCCACCGCGCCTTCCAGCTTCAGGTCCTGACCCTGACCGTGACCGGCATCGTCCACGCCGTCGCCTTCTTCGACACCACCCTGTTCGACGCCTTCGGCCTCCCCGATCTCCTGACGAGCCTCCCCGAATCCACCAGCGAACGCCCACGCGTCCATGTCGAATACCGAGGAACCAAGGAGAGCAAGGGGGAGTGAAATGCACACGGGGATCTGTGACCTGCTGGGGATCGAAGTACCAATCGTGCTGGCCCCGTTCGGCCCCTGGGAGCAGGTCGAATTGGCGGCCGCGGTCTGTGAGGCCGGCGGCTTGGGGAGTGTCGGAACCGCGGTCCTGCCGACTGCCCAGTTGACGGCTCAATGGAAGCAGCTGAAGTCGCTGACCGACCGGCCGTTCGCCATCAACCACACCGGGCGGCCGTTCAACGAGGAGGCATTCGCCGCCTCCCTCGACGTCCGGCCGGCCGCGATCTCGTTCCACCTCGGCGTACCGGCGGACCTGATCAAACGCGCCCACGACCACGGGATTCCCTGGCTGCAGCTGGTCGGTGACGTGACCGCCGCCGAGGCTGCGCTGGAGGCGGGCGCCGACGTACTGGTCGCACAGGGCACGGAGGCCGGCGGGAACGCGGGCTCGATCACCACGATGGTGCTGGTCCCTGCCGTGGTCGACATCGCCGGCGAGGTCCCGGTACTGGCCGCCGGCGGCATCGCGGACGGCCGCGGACTCGCCGCTGCCCTGGCCCTCGGCGCACAGGGTGCGTGGATCGGAACGCGATTCCTGGCGACCGTTGAGATGGCGGCGTCTCAGCGGTGGAAGGACCAGATCGTCGCGTCGGGTGCGCTGGATGCGCGGAAGGTGCTCAACAGCGAGGTCGCGATGCCGCCGTACACGCTTCCACAGGTGGGAGCCCCGATGTCGCCTCGCGCCCTGCCGTCCGAGTTCATCGACCGGCTGGCGCGCGATCCGGACTCGATCGACGAGAGCGACCGCACCCGGCTGCTCCAACTCGTCCGCAGCGGCCGCGGCGACGAGCTCCTGCCGCTCTCAGGCCAGTCCGTCGAACTGATCCACGACATCGTCCCGGCCCGCGTCCTGGTGGAGCGGATCGTCGCCGAGGCCGACGAGATCCTGGCTCGGCTCGGGTCGGTATGACGACTTGCAAAAGTCTTCAATTCATCACATAGTAAAGCGATGGAGACGAGTCAGTTCGCCACCGACCTGCGGAACCGGATTGCTGCGGCGCGGAAGGCGGTCGCTGAGGCCGAGCGGGACGAGGACTACTTCGCGGTGGACGTTCGCAACGGTGAGCTGAAGAGCCTGCTGCGGATGGCGCGGGAGAACGACGTGACCGTTGACGATCCAGCATGACTGGTTCGGCGGTTCCGCTCTACCAGGCGAAGGCTGAGTTCTTCCGGATGCTCGGTCATCCGGTCCGGATCCGGGTGCTCGAGCTGCTGCAGGACTCGCCCCGGCCGGTCCGTGAGCTGCTGGCCGATATCGCGATCGAGCCGTCGAACCTTTCCCAGCAACTCGCCGTACTACGCCGCTACGGGATCGTCACCTCGCACCGAGAGGGGTCGACCGTCGTCTACGAGATCGCCAGCAGTGATGTCGCCGAGCTGCTCCGGGTCGCGCGGCGGATCCTCACCGACCTGATCGCGAGCCAGAACGAACTCCTGGCCGAACTGCGCGAAGCCGGTACCGGATGAGAGCAGTGGTGGGGCTGCTTCCCGCACGATCCGATCTCGCGGCGATGCTGCACCAACCACGACGGGATCTCCTGGCCGGGCTCACGGTCGCGATCGTCGCGCTGCCGCTTGCGCTGGGTTTCGGGATCTCGTCCGGTCTCGGTGCGGCGGCCGGGCTGACGACAGCGGTGATCGCTGGTGCGTTGGCGGCGTTCTTCGGCGGTTCCGGGCTGCAGGTTTCCGGCCCGACCGGTGCGATGACCGTCGTGCTGGTGCCGATCATGCACGAGCATGGCGCGTCCGGGGTACTGACCGTCGGGCTGATGGCCGGCCTGATCCTGATCGGCCTGGCGGTGGCTCGCGCCGGCCGGTACATGGAGTTCGTGCCGGCGCCGGTGGTGGAGGGCTTCACCCTCGGGATCGCCTGTGTCATCGGTCTGCAGCAGGTGCCGGCCGCCCTCGGCGTACCGACGCCCGATGGGGATCAGGTGCTGGTGATCGCAGGCCGGGCGGTGGCATCGTTCGCCACGGATCCGCACTGGGTCGCGGTGGCGATCGCGGTCTTCGTGGCCGCGCTCATCCTGCTCGGTGGCCGGCTCCGGCCGACCATCCCGTTCTCCCTGCTGGCCGTGCTGGTCGCGACCGTGGTGGCCGAGCTCGCCGGCCTCGACGTGATGCGGATCGGTGCCTTGCCTTCCGGACTCGCGGCTCCGTCACTGGGCTTCATCGATCTGTCGGCGATCTGGTCACTGGCCGGTGCTGCCCTGGCCGTGGCCGCGCTCGCCGCGTTGGAGTCGCTGCTGTCCGCGGCAGTGGCCGACGGCATGGGAGTCAGCCACAAGCACGACCCCGATCGCGAGTTGTTCGGCCAGGGGCTGGCCAATCTGGTCGTCCCGTTGTTCGGTGGCGTGCCGGCTACGGGTGCGATTGCGCGGACCGCGGTGAACGTCCGATCCGGCGCCGGGTCACGGCTGGCCGCGTTGGTCCACGCTGGCCTGCTCGCGGTGATCGTCTACACCGCGGCTCCGCTGGTCGGCCGGATCCCGTTGGCCGCGCTGGCCGGCGTACTGCTGGCCACCTGCATCCGAATGGTCGAGGTCGGCTCGGTGCGGGCGATGGCCCGGGCGACCCGGTCCGACGCGCTCGTCCTGGCGCTGACCGCGATCGCGACGCTGGCGCTCGACCTGGTCAAGGCGGTCATCCTCGGACTCGTCGTCGCCGGTGCGCTCGCATTGCGCGCCGTTGCCCGCAGCGCGCGGTTGCGTCAGATGCCATTGCATCCGGATCTTCCCGGGGATCACACGGACGAGGAGCGGGCGCTGCTCGACGAGCACATCGTCGCGTACCGGATCGACGGACCGCTGTTGTTCGCCGCCCACCGGTTCCTGCTGGAGCTGTCCGAGGTGGCGCAGGTGTCAGTCCTGGTACTGCGAATGTCGGCCGTCAGCGCGATCGACGCCAGCGGTGCGCTCGTGCTGAAGGACGTGATCGCGAAGCTCGAACACCGGGGCATGGTCGTGCTGATCTCGGGGATCCAGCCCGGCCATCACCGCCCGCTCGACGCGCTGGACGTGATCGAGAAACTCCGCGCCGAAGGCCGGGTGTTCGCGACGACGCCCGAAGCGATCGCCGCGGCCCGGGTGCACCTGCACGCCGCCGGTCTGCTGGCGAGCTAGCCCCAGTACTCCTAGCCCTCGTACTCGCCGTAGACCTGGACCTTGGTGCCGATCGGGGTCTCGTCGAAGATGCGGTGGATCTGGGGACGCATGACACGGATGCAGCGGTGGCTGGCCGGGTACGTCTTGATCAGGCTGTTCACCCGCGAACCGTGCAAGGCGATCCCCGGCCGGTCCTTGAGGAAGTAGATCGAGTCGTACATGTACGCGTCCGGGTACAGGCTGCTCTCGTGCGCGCCGCCCCACTTGCGCCAGACCTTGCCGGTGCGGTTCGGCGTCTCGTACCCCGCTGCGCCGGTGGAGACCCAGACGATCCGGCGGTACGTGTTGTTGACGACCTGGTAGAGCACCTGGCAGGTCTTGTTGACGTAGATGCCTGTCTCTTTGGTCGGGATCGGCCGCTTGGTTGCTGAGAGCACCGATCGTACGTCGGCGGTGGTGAGCGGGCCGCGACTGATCGGCAGGCCGTTGGTCTCGCGCCAGGCGCAGAGAGCTTGGCGGGCGCGCTTGGTGATGTCCCCGTCGACGTCCCCGACCGGATAGCCGTACGCGGCCAGCCTCTTCTCGACCTCGAGCGCGTAATTCACCTTGACCGGCGGCTTCGTGGTGGGCGGGGTCGTCGGCTTCGTGGTGGGCGTCGTCGTGGGATTGCCGGTAGGCGTGGTGCTCGGAGTCGACGTGGGATCGGCCGTCGGCGTACCGGTCGGGCCGGATGTCGGCGTACCGGTTGGCGTCGAGGCCGATGTGCTGCTCGGCCCGCCGGTTGTCGATGGCGAGGGCGCAGTTTCAGCGGCCACGTCGGTACACCCGGTCAGCACCAGCCCAACAACCAGTACTCCAGCCACAAGACCACGTCGTCCAGCCACGGATTCCCCTCTCCTCTTGCCTTCTCAGCGTCCCAGACTCACCCCGCTCGGCCCGGAAGACCCGCCGTACAACGCCTTCCCGCGAACGCTAATACCCCATCGGGTCCTCACCGCGCGCACATCCGACCCCCGTCACCGAACCGTTGCATCCTCGCGAAGTCGTTGCCGGACGCACCGGACGCGAACGCCCACGCCATCACAATCGAGCCCTCCCGGCCGGCCCCACGCTCACCAGCGCCTCCCGGTCGAGGTATTGATGGCCTGGCGGTCCGCTCAGCCGCCCCGACAGTACGACGCCACGCGCGCTCGCGAAGTTCGCCGTACCGAGTGGATCCGCCTAGGCTGAAGCACCATGGACCCGGAAGTCGGCCTGCTCGAACTCCCTCCCGTGCGACTGCCACCGTTCGGCGAGCTCGTCGAGGCTGCCCGTCGTTGCGCGGCCCTCCAGTCGGTACTCCGGCTGGCCGAGTGGACCGGGGATCGCAAGGTCACCAAGGCGGGGAACCTCACGCTGGCCGACGCGCGAACCGCGAATCGGGATCTCGGCCTCCCTGATCATCCTGAGGCCCGGGCAGCGAGGGGATTCCCCGAGCTGCAGACCTGCTGGGAGTTGGCCGTCGACCTCGAGCTGCTGACGGTCGACGCAGGCCGGGCCGAACTGGTTGCGGAGACGACCGGCCAAACTGATCGCGAGATCGTCGAACTGTGGATCGACCTGCTGACGCTGACGGTGCAGGGTCTGCCGATCCTGCGCGGTGACGAGGTAACGGTGATGCCTCTCCTCATGCGGCTGTACGTCGACGCGCACGGCATCCGGGTTGAGGAGCTGGCGGCGCAGGTGCTCGACGACGTCGCCGCAATTGGGGCCGACTGGGTCAACGTATCCGCTGGGCAGACCGATGCATTGACGGACCTGCTCGTCGCCATGGTTCGCCGAAACCTCGATCGACTCGCCGCGATCGATGCGGTGGTGCTCGACGGTGACGTTGCGCGGCTGACCGATCTGGGCCGGTTCGGTCTGCTGCACTGGTTCGAGATGGGCGGCATCCGCGCGCCGTACGTGAATGATCTCGCAGGCGCGTCCGTCGCTGACCTGCTTGGCCTCGGGCTCACCCAACACTCGACCGAACTCTTCGATGAATGGCTCGCCGCCATCGGGTCGGGAACCGCGATCGAGCGGATCCTCGCCCACGCGCGCGGGGGTACGCCACTGCATCGGGTGATCGCGTTCGGCATGCTCGACCGGCTGGGCCCCGTCGCAGAGCAAGGGGTGCGAGCCTGCCTCGACGATCGCGACCTGCGCCCGCACGCGAACGCCTGGTTGACCGGGCACGGTCTGCCGGCCGAGCAGTCGACCTTGGACGACCTGCATCGCGTGTTCATCGACATGGTCGCGGCCGACCTGGACGGTGATCCGCGCTCCGAACGCGACTCGGTCCGCGGCATCGCCGACGAGGTGGAGTACGACGCCTCGGCCCTGTTCGAGAACCTCTGGCAGTGCGAACACCCGGCGACCTTGGAGGTGCTGAAGGCGCTAGCGCGGTACTACCCGGATCCGATTGCTGCGAGGGTCGCGCAGGAGGGCGTGATGCACCTTCGCTCAACGATTGCGTCACCGAGTACGACGTACCGGCTGAAGGTGGTTCTTCGGGGTACCAAGCCGCCGGTGTGGCGCCGGATTCAGGTACCGGGAACGATCACCCTGGCCGGACTGCACGCCGTGATTCAGACCGCGATGGGCTGGACGAACTCCCACTTACACGAATTCGAGATCGCCGGCCGGGACTACGGTGAGATCGACCCGGACGCGCCTGAAGACCTCCTCGAAGCCGCCGACTTCACGCTGGAGAAGGTGGCTCGCAAGGGGGACAAGTTCGACTACCTCTACGACTTCGGTGACGGCTGGCGCCACCAGGTGACAGTCGAGCAGGTGCTGCCGGCATCCGATGAGCCCGTGACCGTGCAGTGCCTGGCCGGCAGGCGGAACTGCCCGCCGGAGGATGTCGGCGGGACAGGCGGCTACGAGGACTTCCTCGAGGCCTATCTCGATCCGGCCCACGAAGACCACCGTCGGTACCGAGACTGGCTCGGCGACGGCTTCGACCCCGACGCCTTTGACCGCGCCAGCATCAACGCCGACCTGGCCGGCCTCTTGGTCGACTGAGCGGGCGGCGCTTTAAGGCTCTCTGAAGGTTGCTGCCGAGGATCAGGTCGGACGGTCCCGTACAGCACTGATGGGGGAGGGCTGAGGCATGTCGACGCGCCTGGCAAGGATCAAGATCAGCGGGCTTCGCGCCGTGGTAGCCGTGACGGCTGCGTTGGCGGTTGTAGTGGCGGCCTCGGTGGTGAGTCTGCCGCAGGCTTTGGCGGCTCCGCCGGGCAATGACGATTTCGGCGCTGCCGAGCAGCTCACGGGGACTCTGCCGATCCAAGTCTCGGCGTCGAACGTCGACGCCACGAAGGAGCCCGGCGAGCCTGATCACGGCGGCAACGCGGGCGGTTCCTCGATCTGGTTCAGCTGGACCGCGCCGGCCACCGGCCCGGTCGTGATCGATGTGTGCGGCAGCAACGTGAAGAACCAGGTGGGCGTCTACACGGGCTCGGCGGTGAACGCCCTGACCTCGGCCGTCAGCGCCGATGAGGCGTGCGACGGCTACCCGAGTACTTCCCGGCTGGTGCGGTTGGCGGCAGCCGCCGGTACGACGTACTGGATCGCGGTCGACGGGTACAACGGAGCGACCGGCGACCTCGAGCTGGTGATCCGGAACGCGCCCGCGAACGACGGCTTCGCCGCGGCGGAGGTGCTCGGCGGATCGCTTCCTATCGCGGTGACCGGGTCGAACTTCGGTGCGACTGGTGAGCCCGGCGAACCGGCCCACGCGGGCACCACCGGCCGGCACTCGATCTGGTACAGCTGGACGCCGGCCGCCTCCGGGCCGATCACCATCGCCACCTGTGCAAGCGACTTCGACACCGTCCTAGGCGTCTACACCGGTACCACGGTGACCGCGTTGACCGAGGTCGTTGCCAACGACAATGGCTGCGGCACGAAGAGCGCGGTCACCTTCGCCGCGGCAGCGGGTACGACGTACCGGATCGCCGTGGATGGGGTGCCCGGCGAGGAAGGCAGTACGACAACGGGCACAGTGGAGTTGAGAGTCCGGACTGCCGTCGTGCCGCCGAACGACGACTTCGGTGCGGCGCAGACGATCGACGGGCCGCTGCCGATCAGTACGACCAGCTCGAACATCGACGCCACCAAGCAACCCAATGAGCCGGCTCATGCGGGGAACTCTGGCGGCACCTCGGTCTGGTTCAACTGGACAGCAGCTGAGTCGGGTCAGATGACGATCAGCACCTGCCTCAGCACCTTCGACACCCTGCTCGGTGTCTACACCGGCTCGGCGGTCGGCTCGTTGACTGCGGTCGCTTCCAACGACGACAGCTGTGGCACGGGCAGCGTTGCCCGCTTCGCCGCGACGGCCGGTACGACGTACCGGATCGCCGTCGATGGGTACGCCGGCGCGACCGGCACCATCCAGCTGAAGCTCGTGTCCGCTCCGGCCAACGACGACTTCGCGGCCGCGCAGGTGCTGAGCGGCCCGCTTCCGATCACCGCGACGGGGACGAACGTCGGCGCGACGAAGCAGGCGGGCGAGCCGGATGACATCGGCGGCGGTGGCGCGACCGTCTGGTACAGCTGGACGGCGGCCGCCACCGGCCCGGTCACCATCAGCAGTTGTGCGAGCGGCGTCTCCACGAAGCTCGGGGTCTACACCGGCACGGACGTCACCGCGTTGACAGTGGTGCCGGTACGAGACCTGCGTTGCACCAACAGGGCGAAGGTCTCGTTGCAGGCGACAGCCGGTACGACGTACCGGATCGTGATCGACGGAGCGGCGTTCTCCGACGGCAGTCCGATGACCGGTCCGATCGGGCTGACCATCAGGCCGTCCAGCCCGCCGGCCAACGACGATTTCGCCAACGCCGAGGTGTTGTCCGGTGCGCCGCCGCTGACGGTGAGTGGGTCGACCGCGGACGCGACGGACGAGGCCGGCGATCCTCTGGGCGGACCGTCGGTTTGGTACAGCTGGACCGCTGCTGCCAGTGGTGTGGTGATCGTCAGCACTTGTTCCGGGTCGGGTGCGGATACCCGGCTGGGCATCTACACCGGTGACGCGATCGGCGGTCTGTCCGAGGTGACCGGCGAGGACCGGTTCTGCGGATTCGGCGCGGCCCGCATCGTCACGGTGGCCGCGGGTACGACGTACCGGATCGGGGTGAGCGGTCAGTATCCCAACGAGTTCGGCGGCTTCACGCTGACCATCCGCACTCCGGTACGGCCCGCGAACGACGCCTTCGCCGACGCGCAAGCGCTCGACGGGCCGCTGCCGCTCAGTGTCACCGGCACGACCACCGATGCGTCGACGGAGACCGGTGAACCTGACGGCGGCAACTCCGTCTGGTACAGCTGGACCGCAGAGGCGGCCGGACCGGTCGATGTCGACACGTGTGATAGCGGACTGACTGGCGACTCGGCCCTGGCCGTCTTCACCGGTACTACGGTCGGGGCGCTGACCGAGATCGCCGCCAACGGGGATAGCTGCGGGTCGTTGAGTCGGGTCACCTTCACCGCGGCTGCGGGTACGACGTACAAGATCCGGGTCAGCGGGGAGGTCGGCTCGTTCCGGCTGCGGCTCCGGGTCCCTCATCCGCCTTCGAACGATGACTTCGCGAACGCCGCAGTCCTGACCGGCGCGTTGCCCTTGTCGGCGAGCGGTACCAACGTCGAGGCCAGTCGGGAAAGCGGCGAGCCCTTGCACGACAACGGCCGCGGCTACGCATCCGTCTGGTACAGCTGGACCGCCACAGTGACTGGCCGAATGTCGATCGACACCTGTGGAAGTGACTTCGACACCGTGCTCGGCGTCTACACAGGCTCGGCCGTCTCGGGTCTCGGCCGGGTCGCGAGCAACGACAACGGCTGCGGTGCTGCTGCCGCGGGCAGCAAGGTCGCCTTCAACGCGGTGTCAGGTACGACGTACCGGATCGCCGTCGACGGGCACGCGAACAACTCCGGTGGTGCGAGCGCCGAGGGATCCGTCGAGCTGACGATCAAGGCGGTGAACCTGCCGGCGAACGACAACCGCGCCGACGCCCAGACCTTGAGCGCGACGTTGCCGGTCAGTGCGACGGGTACGAACGTCGGCGCGACCAAGGAGCCGGGCGAGTTCAACCACGTGGGCAACGTCGGTGGTGCCTCGGTCTGGTACCGCTGGACTGCGGCTGCCGGCGGCCCGGTCACGGTGGACACTTGCGATGCGGGGTTCGCCACGCTACTGGCTGTGTATGTCGTCCGCCCGGACGGTCAGCTCGGCTCGGCCGCTGCGAACAGGAACGCCTGCGGGAACGGTGCTCGCGACACCTTCATCGCGACCGCGGGGACGAGCTATCTGTTGGCGGTCGACGGTGCGGACGGTGCCCAGGGCAACTTCACGCTGAACCTGCGGGCCGCTGACAGGCCGGCCAACGACAACTTCACGGATGCCACCGAGCTGACCGGTGCGCTGCCGATCACGGCGACCGGGACGAATGTCGAGGCGACCCGGGAGACGTCCGAGCCGCGTCATGCTGGGACGAACGGTGGTGCATCGGTCTGGTTCAGCTGGACGGCTTTGGCGACCGGCCGGATCTCGATCGACACCTGTGGAAGTTCCTTCGACACGGTGCTGGGCGTTTACACGGGCTCGGCGGTCGGTGGGCTGACCGTTGTCGCCAGCAACGACAACTCCTGCGGCACGCGCAGTCAAGTCACGTTCACCGCTGTCTCTGGTACGACGTACCGAATCGCTGTGGACGGGCCGGTCCGGAACTCGGGATCAATCCGGCTGGTGGTCAGGGCACCGGCCCAACCGGCGAACGATGACTTCGCGGACGCTTTGGGGTTGACCGGCGCGCTGCCGATCGAGGTGAGCGGGACGACAGTGGACGCCACCAGGGAAGGGTCCGAGCCCTTCCACGGTGGGCTTTTGGGCACTGCATCGGTCTGGTATCGCTGGACGGCTGCGACCGCGGGCAAGGTGGTCGTGGAAACCTGTGGAAGCTCGTTCGACACCTTGCTGGGCGTGTACACCGGGCTGGAGGTCGGCGACCTGAGCACGGTCGCGATCAACGGCGATGCTTGTGGTTCGCAAAGCCGGGTGGAGTTCGCCGCGATCGCCGGTACAACGTACTGGATCGCGGTAGACGGGGGAGGGGGCGCGAGCGGGGCGGTTCGGTTGACCGTGCGGCCACCGCAGCGGCCTGCGAACGACGCTTTCGCGGCAGCTCAATCGCTCGGCGGCACCTTGCCTGTTGCGGTCGCCGGGACGAACGTCGACGCCACCCGGGAAGGGTCAGAGCCCTTCCACGGCGGCCTTCCGGGCAGTGCCTCGGTCTGGTACAGCTGGACCCCGTCAGCCACCCGCCGGGTCACGATCGACACCTGCGGTGGCGAGGTCAACACGGTGCTCGCTGTCTACACGGGAGGTGCTTTGGCCGACCTGAACAACGTTGCCTCTGACAACGACGGATGCGGGCGCAGCTATGGCGGTAGCAGGGTCACCTTCACCGCCACGGCTGGCACGACGTACCGGATCGCGGTCGACGGCATCGCCAACCCGGGCATCGCGGGCGCGTTGCCTGGCACGGGAGCTCTTGATCTACGGCTGACCGCGGCCGATCCGCCGGCGAACGACGACTTCGCCGCGGCTCGGGTCCTGACCGGGTTCTTGCCAATCGCTTGGACTGGAACGAACGCCGGCGCCACCCGTGAGTCGGGCGAACCGTTCCACGCCGGTTTCGTCGGGGGCACGTCGGTCTGGTTCAGCTGGACTCCGACGCTGTCCGGCCGGGTAGCGATCGACACGTGTGCCAGGAACTTCGACACACTGCTGGCCGTCTACACCGGCTCGTCGTTCGGGACGCTGAACCCGGTGGCCGGCAACAACAACGGTTGCGGTTCCGCGAGTAAGGTCACGTTCACGGCTGCGGCTGGTACGACGTACCGGATCGCGGTTGACGGCAGGGGAGAGGCGGCGGGATCCATCGCACTCGCGATCACGGACCTGGAGCCCCGCGCCGCGACTGTCACCACGCTCACGAGTACCCCGAACCCTTCGTCGTACGGGCAACCGGTGACGGTCACGGCGACCGTGACGGGCGGTAGCACGACGCCGACCGGCGAGGTGCAGTTCGTAGTGGACGGCACCGATTCGGGTACGCCGCGTCCGCTCGTCACCGGCAAGGCGTCAATCAGTCTGCCTGGGCTGGCGGTCGGCGCGCACACGCTGACAGCCCGCTACACCGGAGACGCAACGCATGCGCCGAGCTCCGGTTCGACCAGCCAGCAGGTCAACCGGATGGCCACGAGGCTGGTCGCTCACCCCGCCGTACTGGAGATCCTGCCGCTGCGGATCACCTTGCGCCTGTCCGCCACCCTCACCGACGCGACGGGCCAACCGCTGCCCGGCCAACAGGTGCGGTTCGTACTGTCCGATCGGACAGTCTGCACCGCAACAACAGCCGCCAACGGCCGCGCATCCTGCACCTCAACCGGAGCCTGGCTAGCCGCCGTCCTCCACCTCGGCTACGACGCCCACTACGACGGCACCCCAACCCACCAACCGTCCCACGCCCACGGTGGCGTCCTGGGCTGACCCCAACCCCGCTGACGCCAGCTACGGTTTCAGTGGATTGCCATGCCGGTCAGCCGGGGCGGATGTTCTTGTTGTGGTGGAAGGTGTTGTCGGGGTCGTATTTGGCCTTGACCTCGGCGAGTCGCCGGTAGGTGTGATCACCGTAAGCCTCTCGAACGCGGCTGGTGTCGTCGTCGAAATCAAGGAAGTTGACATAGACGCCGCCGGAACGGTGCGGCTGGAGGGCTTGGAGGAACCGCCGGGCCCAAGCGGTCTCGGCGGCGGCGTGCTCGCCAGACTCGTCAGGGAGCCACACGCCTTCGATGACGATGTTGTGCGCCACGTCGCGGCCGGCATAGGCAGTGGCTTCGTGGGGAACTCGGACGACTGCGCCACCGAAGTGGAACATGACCACACACGACCGGGGCGAGCCGGCGGCGTAGGCGTGGTCGGCGATGACGGCGATGGTTTCGTCGGAGAGGTCGGCGAGGTTCGTCGACTTCCAGCGGTAGTGCCACCCGTGGAGAACGGTCGCGTCGATGCCGCTCTGGAAGGCGACGTACGGCGAGGGTGCGAGCAGGTCGACGAGCGGCCTCCCGAACCCGCGGAGGGCCCGAACCGCACGCTCGCCGTCTTCGACGGCGCCGGCGTAGCAGCAGTTGACGGCGATGGCCGGCCGCCAGTGCTGGTCCTCGGGGATGCCCGGCAGCGGGGGAACGGTGCCGAGCCGGACGACGGTGCCGAGCTCGTCCGGTGCGTCGGCGGCGAAGTCCCGGTAGAAGCCCAGCACGTCGGCGGTGTCGTCGGCCGCCCAGAAGACGGGCCCCGCCATCACGGTCGGGCCGAGGGGGTGCAGTGCGAACCGGAACGAGGTGACGACGCCGAAGTTGCCGCCGCCGCCTCGCAGCGCCCAGAACAGATCAGGGTGGTCGTCGGCGGAAGCCCGGACGATGCTGCCCTCGGCGGTGACCACCTCGGCGGCAAGCAGGTTGTCGACGACGAGCCCGTGCTTGCGCATGAGGAAGCCGATGCCGCCGCCGAGGGTGACCCCGGCGACGCCGGTGTGGCTCACGATGCCGCCGGTGGTGGCCAGACCGTGGGCCTGCGTCTCGTGGTCGACGTCACCCCACAACGCACCGCCCTGCACCCGGGCCGTGCCGCCGGCGCGGTCGACCCACACGGCCCGCATCGCCGAGAGGTCGATGACGATCCCGTCATCGCACACCGCCGTGCCGGCCACGTTGTGGCCCCCACCCCGTACGGTGATCTCCAGGTCGTGGTCGCGGGCGAAGCGCACGGCTGCGGCCACGTCGGCGGTCCCGCTGCAACGGGCGATCAGCCGGGGGCGCCGGTCGACGGTGCCGTTCCAGATGGCTCGGGCGGTTTCGTAGTCGGCGTGGTCAGCGGTGATCAGCTGGCCCCGGAACCCGTCGATCTTCATCGCGGTTGCCCCCTCGCTCAGTTCTCCTCGATGGGCCCCATGGCACCACCGTGGACCGCGGCCGTGAAGTCAAGAATCTGGACTTCACAGCCGAAGGCAGCCTCGCGACACTGGCGTCATGCGGACCTATGGCCAGTACTGCCCCATCGCCCGCGGCGCCGAGATCTTCGCCGAGCGATGGACGCCACTGATCATCCGCAACCTGTACCTGGGCTGCGGAACCTTCAGTGAGATCCTGGCGGGCGCCCCCGGGCTGTCCCGCACCCTGCTCTCGCAGCGACTCAAGCAGTTCGAACGGCTCGGCGTCGTCGAGTCGGCACCCAAGCCCGACGGGCGCGGGTGCCACTACGAGCTCACGCCGGCGGGTCACGACCTCTTCAAGGTCTGCGTGTCGCTCGGCGAGTGGGGTGCCGCCTGGCTCGAGATCGCCCCCGAGCACCTCGATCCCTTTGTGGCTCTGTGGTCGATGTGCAACCTGCTCCGCCGAGACCGGCTCCCGGATCGACGCGTCGTCATCCGGTTCGACTTCACGGGCCGCCCGCGCCCCGAGCGGTACTGGCTGCTGATCGAGCATGGAGACACCGAGATCTGCAAGACCTACCCCGGCCTCGACGAGGACCTCTACATCACGGCGGAATCCGAAGCCTTCGTCAAATGGCACGCCGGGCAGCTCACCTGGGCCGACGCCACCCGCGACCGCCGCATCCAACTCCACGGGCCTTCAGAGCTCGTTCGAGCCTTCCCAACCTGGAACGCCCGCAGCGCCTTCGCCCACATCAAGCCGATCTCCCGGGCCGCGGCGAACTCGGCGGCCTGACATCTTCGACGCACCCTCCCACCAGGCCCGCCGTGCGTACAGGCTGACGGGCTCAGAGGCCGAGATCGCGGAGGAACTCCGGCTTGTACGCCTGCATCACGACGTACCGCGGGTCCGGTACCTCCATGTCCTTGTTCTTCTCCGCATCACTGGCGGCATCATGCTCACCGATCGGAGCACTCGGATCGGTCCACTCCTGCTCGGCCGGATTCCACCGTGTGATCGTGTACTGCGCACTCAGGTGGTCGTCGGCAACGAGCTCCTTGACGGTCCGCTCAGCTTCCTGGGCGTCCTCCAGGCTGTGCGTGTAGAGCAGCATCCGGTTCCCGTCGCGCGTCACCATCACCTGGCTCCCGAGCCGCTTCTGCGCGTCGTCATCCAGATCCAGCGCCCGCAACCGCTCCCAGAACGACAACCCGTGCTCGTCACTCCCAAGCCCAACCTCAACCCGGAACTCTTCATCCGCCATGCTCCACACCCTACCGATCGCGCCACAGCTCACCGCGCGGAGGCTCGTCGCGACATCCCGACTGCCCGGTCTTCAGGCTCACGCGGCATTCGACCCACAGCATTTCTTGTACTTCATGCCTGAACCACACCAGCACGGTCGATTCCGCGGAGGCGGCCAACCGACGCTGCGGCCCTCGTCGCACTGCGTCGCAACCTGGCCCAGGTCGTCACGGGAGCGGATGAGGTGGAGAGCGGTCAAACACTTCAGCCAACCGTTGACGTTCACGGGGACTACGGTGATTCTGCCGCCGTCCTCGCGAAGGTCAAGTTCGACCTGGCGGCAGTACTCGTCGGCACTCTTGGCGGTGATCTGGTACGGCCATCGTTGCCGAGCGGCGTCGAACTCGCCGCGATCCCAAACCAGGATCCGGCCATTGATCACCCACGGACTGCTCAACAGCGCGACGGCGTCCCGGTCCTCCGCCTCGGTGTCACCCATCTCGCCCAGGAGGTCGAAATCGCTGAGCGGGATTCCCAGGGCCCACTTCACCCGCCGCCGGCCGGCCACCAGACGCTCTGCCCCGAATAGCCCTGCCGAGGTGGTCATGTCCTCACTAGTCAGCGACTCGGCCGCGAGCGAGTACCAGGCCAACGCAGTGGCCAACTCGCCCCGCTCCTCGATCAGCTCGGCCGCGCACATCCAGGCAGAGCTCAAAGTGCGTCCGCCGGCCATGATCGCGGCCAGTTCAGTCCAGGCCTCGTCATCCCGAAACTGCCCGAACAAGTAGTCGGCGTAGTCGAGACGTGCGTCGTCGGCATCCTCACCGCCCTCGTCGATCAGCTGTTGCCAGATCGCGATCGACCGTTCTGGTTGTCTATCCCGCAAGTGATCTTGGGCCGCGTCGAGCAAGACCTCCCGCCGACTGGTTTCGATGCCGTCCTGGTTCGTGCGGAGTTCGTCCGCCATCAAGTCGTCCATGCCGTGAAAGTAAGCCGATCCGGCGCTTCTCAGCCGGCCAATCTGAAAGCTGTGGACAACCGCGAGGGCAGGTTGCCGCACCGCGCAGTGGCGCACTCGGGTAGGTCTTCGTTGGGGTGCTGGGTGTTTGGGGCGGGAAATGTCGCGCTAGCGGCCAAGGATCCGCCCCGGTCGGTCGATGAACCGTCCCCGGTCCGCCTGATGGTGTGGATGGTCCGCTGGTGACACCGCTCGGGCCTGGGACCGTTAGACGGTAACTTGTGGTCGCCATTTGACTATTTATCGCCGTGCTGTGGCGTCGGTGGTTTCGCGGCGCCCATCCCGGGCGAACAACTCGGACTCGTTCCGGCGAACCCCACCGGCACTCGCCCCTCGAAGAGCTCAGGGCGTCGACGCCGCGTACCGCCGTACAAGCTGGAAAACCGGTGAATCCGCAGCCACCCATCGACTACAGTTCTGGATCATGGAGCTGAGACATCTGGAGCACTTCATCGCAGTCGCCGAGCAGAAGCACTTCACCCGCGCCGCCGAGGCGATGTCGATCTCCCAGTCGGGCCTGTCCGCTTCCATCCGCGCCCTCGAACGCGAGCTCCACGCCGCCCTGTTCGTACGCAACACCCGCAGCGTCGAACTAACCGAAGCCGGCCGAGCCCTCCTTTGCGAAGGCCGCCGCACCCTCGCCGCCGCCGAAGCCGCGAAGGACGCCGTCGCCGCAGTACAGGGCCTGATCCGCGGCCACCTCACCGTCGGCCTCGAACAGTGCCTGGGCGTTGTCGATGTGCCCGCGCTGCTCGCGAAGTTCCGTTCCTCTTACCCCGGCGTGGAGATCGAAGTACGCCAGGGCGGTTCAACCCCCATGCTCGACGAACTCTCCTCCGGCCGCCTCGACGTAGCCTTCGTCGCCACCGCCGGCGACCCCGTCGACGGCCTCGACCTGCGCCCCCTGTCCAAGGAGTCGATGGTCCTCGTCTGCGCGCCCGACCATCGGCTGGCGCTGGCGAAGGAGGTCTCCCTCCAGGACCTGGCGGGGGAGTCCTTCGTCGACTTCGACCGCACCTGGGGCGCCCGCGCCATCTCCGACCGCGCCTTCGCCGCCGCCGGCGTCGCCCACCCCGTCACCATCGAGGTCAACGACGTCCACACCCTCCTGGCCCTGGTAGCCCACGACCTGGGCGTCTCCCTAGTCCCCGAACGCATCGCAGCCAAACGAGGCGACCACAAAACCGTCCCACTGACCCCCGGCTCCGCGTCCCCCTGGCAGGTCTCAGTGGCCGTCCCCACCGGCCAAGCCCAAACCCTCACCGCCAACGCCCTACTAGGCATGCTCCCCACCAACAAGACTTGACGCCCGGGCCTGGCAGTTACCTCAGGCAAAGCCATGGCCGACCCAGGTCATCAGCTGCATTTCCGCCTTATGCCGGGGACCGATATGTCCGCCGTCGACCAAGATCAACTCGGCGTCGGGCAGTTGGTGCGCGATCCACTCACCGTGGGCGGCGGGAGCTGAGGTGTCGTCACGCGCCACCATGATTCGCGTGGGCACACGGACATCTTCGAGAGCGAACCCCCAGTCGCGGACGAGGCTCAGGAGGTCGTCGACGAAGCCAGCCGAGCCTTGCCGGCCGGCTTCCTGCATGGTCTCCATGAGCATCACCCGGATGTCGTCCGGGACCTCCACGTCGGGCATACCGGCATTCACCCACTCCAAGATCCCCTGCCAGTCCGCCTCCAGCGCGGCTTCACCCTGTACGGCGTGCTCCCATTCCCGCCGGTCTTCGTCGTCCATGCCCGCAAAGAAGTCGAGCCCTTCGGCGGCGTACGGCGCAACGCCCACAACCACGGCACAGCGGCTCACCCGATCCGGCAGCAGAGCCGCCGCAGCCAACGCAGACGGCCCGCCGGCGGACACACCGGTGACGCCGAAGCGCTCAAGACCGTACGCGTCTGCGATTACGCGTACGTCGGCCGCAGAGTCGACAACCCGTCGACCCGGAGTCCGCGTGGACAGTCCATAGCCGGGCCGGTCATACGTGAAGACCTGCAGGCGGTGGCGCAGGTAGCCATCGCCGGGCTCGCGCAGAAACCGACTCCCCGGCGCCCCGTGCAACCAGAACATGGGCGCCCCGCCTGGATCTCCCCAGACACAAACGCCCAGCCGGCGACCGTCCGGCGTGGTCACGATGCTCGTCTGGCCGCCCGCACTCTCCCGCATGGCGCCTCCACCTGCCAGTCCAAGGCTGCGAGGGGACGCCAGGCCGCATGCCGTCCCGATATATGAACGAGACCTTTCCGTTATCGAGTCGTTATGAGAATCTCCTCGGCATGGCTACCGATGTGGCGGTACGAGAGGCCGAGGGCGGCGGGCACGCGAATGTGGTGATCCGCCCCGCCGTGACATCGACACCGCGATGGTTGGTGGCCGTGGGCCGGTCACTGCCTCCGCTGGCGCTCGTTGCACTCATCTCGTTGGCTGCCCTGGTTGGGCGTGACGTCTCCGGCTGGCCTGGTCGCAGCGTGCTGGCCGGGCTGGTGGTGGTGACGCTGGCGTGCGCGGTCACCGGCCGTACTGGCAGCGCCCAGCTCGGACTCGGTCTGACGGCGACGGTGGCTGCCAGTGCGCTGCTGCCGTGGCAGGTGGGCTGGTGGCCGCTGCCTGGCGTGGTCGGCGTCGCTGTTTACCTCGTGTCCCACCTGGCCATGAGGGGTAGAGCCGCCGGGCATCGCACGATCTTGCGGTTCGGGCGGCGGCTCACCGCTGCCGAGGTCTGGGTGGTCGTCGGGCTGGTCGTCTCGTCTGCGTCGGTCCTGCTGGTGTTCTCCCGGCTGGCGCCTCCCCATCTGGGAACCGGCGCCCGCTTCCTGGTCGCCCTGTCGCCTTGGTCGCTCGTGGCCGTCGGGGTGGCGTTCGCCGTCGTCAACGCATTCGTCGAAGAGGTGCTCTTCCGGGGCGCGGTCCTGCACCACTTGGCGCACGTCCTCGGCAGCTGGCCGGCCGTGCTGGTGCAGGCGCTCGCGTTCGGCACACTCCACCTGAACGGCTACCCCTACGGCCTGGCCGGCATGGTCCTAGCCGCCGTCTACGGTCTGCTGCTCGGTGCGCTGCGACTCCGGTCAGGCGGGTTGCTGGCTCCGTGGATCGCCCACGTCTGCGCCGACGCCGTGATCTTCGTCCTGATCGTGCACACCGCGACCTAGGCGGTCGGAACTTCACACACCTGGCCACCGCCTCCGCGTGCCGAGGTGGCAGTGCGGACGTACGAGAAGCTGCCCAACGCGGGCGGAACAAGCGCGGGCATCAGCTCGCCGTGGCTCCCGTTGACCGGTCGGTTCCCGAAGCGCACAGTGAAGATATCGGCGCCCCTTGGAGGTCGTCATGGACGTATCGTCCCGCCGTACAACTGGCATCGCCGGCATCGTGTTCGTCGCTCTGGCCGTCGCCATCGTGATCCTCGGTGGTGACGCTGACTTCAGCCGCGACGACGCCGCCCTCGAGGACTTCTTCGTCCGCGACACACGACAGGCCCAGGCATTCACTGCGGTGGTGCTCCTGCCGCTCGCGGCGGCGGCGCTGCTCTGGTTCGTCGCCGGTATCCGCTCGCTGCTTCGCGCCGGGGACGATGGTGGGGGCATGCTTTCGTCGGCCGCCGCGCTCGGCGGCGGTGTCTTCGCCGCCACGTTCCTGGTCGGCATGACGACCAGCAACGCCGTGTCCGCTGCGATGGCCTTCACCGACGCGTACCAGTTCGATGCGGGAACCGCGCGGCTCACACTCATCCTCGGCATCATCCTGACGACGGCGTCGCTGGCGGGCGCAGCAGTGCTCGTCGTCGCCACGTCGCTGGCCGGCCGGCGCAGCGGGCTACTGCCCACGTGGTTCTCCCGCTCCGGCTACGTCGTCGCGGTCCTCGCGCTGTTCAGTGTGCTCCTCTTCGCCTGGCCAATCGCCCTCGTCGGGCTCTGGATGTTGACGCTCAGCATCATGCTGCTGCGCGGGCCGAAGACCATTCCGGCGGAGCCTCCGGTTCAGCGCGCGGACGAGTCGCCCACCAGGCGCGGGACCGGCCCGGAGGTCAGCGGCTAGGTGCACTCGGCGTGCCCTCGACGTCGGCACTCGACATCCGGACATGCAACGCAATCAGGGCATCGGCGGCCCGAAGCCTGTCAAGCATCAGCCGAGGCCCGATCGTCAAGCATCACCCGAGACAGGACATTGTCGTGTGCCTCTTGTCTGTGAAGAGTTTCTGTACGTCCCCAAGGCGGCCGCCACGGCGGCCGCGTCAGCCGAGACCAGGTCCCGCCCGAGCCGGTGGCCGGCGAGGGCTGCCGGAGCGTACGGAGCCGCCGTCAGGCCGCCTCCCACGCTGCCCACCTCTTGCCTGCCTCCCACCACTGTCTGGGCAGTGCTGTCCGCCGTCATGACAGGTAACCGTCAACATGAGGGTCCGGGTTCATGCATTCGCCCACAAAATCGCTTTGCCCGTCCTGAACTAACCTCCCACTGTGATCCTTGAAGACGTCCGGGCCGACAACTGGCGAGCATGCATCGCGCTGGAGGTGCAGGAGCCGCAGCAGCGCTTCGTTGCGCCCGTGGCCAACTACCTGGCTCAATGCGCCTACGGGGAGAGCCCGTGGCACCCTCTCGCCGTTCGGGCCGGCGAGGAGGTCGTCGGCTTCGTGATGTGGGGCGTCGATCCGGCCGACGAGAGCTTCTGGATCGGCGGACTGATCATCGACCGTCGGCATCAGCGACGGGGATACGGCCGAGCGGTGGTCGCCCAACTGCTCGAACGGGCTGCGTCGCACGGGCATCGGGAGGTGGCGCTGAGCTACGACGCGCGGAACACGGTGGCTCGGTCGCTCTACGCGAGCATTGGGTTCGTCGAGACCGGTGAGCTCGAGGATGACGAGACGGTAGCTCGCAAGCCACTGAAGTAGACCCCCCGGTCCATCCGGTGGCATGCTCCCCACCACCCGCACATAGGCCCGGCGTCCACCACGCGATTGCGAGGCGACGCCGAACCACTGTGGCCTGATGGTCCTAGCCGCAGGTGAAGGTGTCCCGCGATACGACGACTACGCCGTTGGCATTCATGGTGAACTTGCCCGAGAGTCGAAGGTCGAGGGCGGAGCCGTCGGTGCCGTGTAGCGTGCTCCGCAGCCTGTACTGCGAAACTCGCGCGACGTCGCCCTCATCGGTGAAGGCTGTCACCACGGCGTTCACCTTCTCCCGATACGTACCGGAGTACGTCGGCAGGGTGGCGTTGTCCGGGATCAGCTCGACCTGGCCGTTGATGACACCGTTGATGTGGAACTCGCCCGCCTGCTGTCCGCCCGGTGGGGTCACCAACCGGTACCCGCCCGATCGGACTTCGTGGAAGGTGCCCGGCCAGGAGACGCACGGACCTTCACCGGCAGCGAAGTGCTCAGACGCGTCGTAGTCCTCGATGACGAATGCGTGCTCGGCGCCGCCCGCGGACGCGGGAGCAGCGGTGCCCCCGACGAGAGCAGCGGCTGCGCTCAACACGATGGCCAGCTTGTGTCTCATGACAGTCCCTTCAGCCGAGCACGCAAGTGATGGCGGCGGCGACCAGGGCGAGCGCGCCGAGACCGAGCGCGATTGCTGTCGTCGCGGAGAACGAGCCGACCCGGCGCCGATGCTCGCTGGCCAGGACGACGGCGACCGCGCCGAACACATGCGGCCATCCCGACCAGAAGGCGATGTACGTCGCGGCTGCCGCGATGCCGAGTCCAAGCGCGGTCGTTGCCAGCCGCCGAGGCGAGCCCGCACGCGCGCGGAGCCCCAGCCACACCGCGATGACGCCGGCAGCAACCACGATCCCGGCGTACAGGGCGATCTCGCCGGTCGTTGTCGCCGGGCCTCCGGCCGAGTCGGTGTTGAGGTCGAAGACTTCGCCGGCCGTCATCGTGAGGCCGAAGATCACCGCGCCGGTCGCGGCGGCCAGCAATGGATGAAGCACGTCGAGTCGATGCGACGAGCTCGTGATGGTGCTCATGGGAACCCCCTCGGGTCTGGGAAATCGTTGGCTTCGAGCGCACCACGGCCGACCGGCGGGACGGATCCGTCACGGGACTGGGTTCGGCCGGGAGGGTTGCCCGGCTGGACCGGGACTTCTGTCCCAGGACATCCGGGCCGATCCGGCGCACACTTTGGCCATGGGGACGCTGCGTGACGAGGACCTGGTACGCCGAATCGGCGGCTGGTCGCTTGCTGCGCTCACCCTCGCCCTGTTCGGGACCGTCCCGCTCTCGCTCTCGGGCGGTGTCATGTCCCGCCCTGGGATCGTCAGCCCGAGCCCCGACTTGTGGACCGGTCTGATCGTCGCCGGCTTCGCACTCTCGGGCGCTGCGCTGATCCAGTTGCGGCCGAGAAACTGGATCGGCTGGATCCTGGTCGTCTCGGGACTGCTCCAGGTGACCAACGTAGCCGTCGACGCCTACGCCACTCGCGCCCTGACCGACCCCGACCAATCGCTGCCCTTGGGCCTCGCAGCAGCCTGGCTCGCTTCGTGGACCTGGATCCCGTCGCTGCTGTTGCCGGTGATCGTGCTCCCGCCGCTGTACCCCACCGGCCGGCCGGCGTCCGCCTACTGGTCGTGGCACGTGCGGATGGCGCTGATCGGGATCGGGCTGGTCGTGCTCGTGGCTGCGACCGGCCAGGGCGGCGTCGACGACACCGTGCCTGGAACCCGACTGCCCTGGGAAGCCCCCGCCTGGTGGGTTTGGGCAGTTGGGCTGTCGGCGGCCATCCTCCTGATCTCCACAGCGGCGGTGACTGTGGTTGGAACACTGGTCCGCGCAATCCGGGCCAAGACCCCGGAACGGCAGCAGTTGCTGTGGCTGCTGAGCGTGGTCGCGGCGATGCTGGCCACTGTCTTCACCGAGTACCGCTTGCTGTTCGCCATCGCCTACGGTCTGGTACCCGTCGCCGTGACGATCGGCGTACTGCGCTATCGGCTGCTCGGCATCGAGGTGGCACTCCGTCGGACGCTGCTGTACGTCCCCCTGACGTTGCTGGTCGCTCTCGTCGTCGGCGGACTCACGACCGCCTTCGCCCGGCTCGTACCTGAGGGGCCCGTGCCGCTGCTCATCGCGTCGGCCGTTGTCGCTGTGCTGGTGATACCAGCATCCGGGCGATTGCGGACTCTCGTCGATCGGCTGGTGCTGGGCGAACGCGCCGATCCGCTGGCACTCGTGGACCGGGTCGGCGCCGGACTCGAGATCGACCATGACGATCCGGTCGCCGCGATGCTCGAGGCAGTCGCCTCAGCCGCCGGTACGTCGTACACGGTCGTCCGGGACGTCAACGGCCGACTGGTCGCTGAGGTGGGCTCGCCGGAGGGTGCGGGCCTCGATCTTCCGCTTCGCCACAGGGGAGTGCAGCTCGGAACGCTGACGGTCGGTCCGCGTCGTGGAGCATCGCAGGTGACCGAGCAGGACGGGCGTTTGGTCGCAGCCCTCGCGCCGCACCTGGCTGTCGTGATCCGATCGGCGAGACTTGCCGAGGAGCTCGCACGCGAACGGATTCGCGTAACCACTGCCACCCTCGCCGAACGAGACCGGCTTCGTAGGGATCTCCATGACGGGCTGGGCCCTTCGCTCGCTGGTATCGCTCTGGGTCTGCAGGCTGCCGGGACCGCACATCGGACTGATCCCGATGCCGTTCCTTCGCTGCTCGAGCGGACTCGTGCGGAAGCCGAGCTGGCGGTCAGCGAGATCCGCCGGGTCCTCGACGGCCTCCGACCCAGTTCGCTCGATCTGCACGGGCTTGAAGGTGCTGTGCGCGACACTGCGGCGTCGCTCGGCATGGGGGAGGCTGGCGGCCCGACCTTCGACCTTCAGGCGGGGGCTTTGCCTGCGCTGCCGCCGCAGGTCGAGGAGGCTGCGTTCCGGATCGTCGCCGAATCCCTAACGAACGTCGCGCGACACTCGGCCGCATCGCATTGCACAGTCCAGCTCAACCAGGCGAACGGAGATCTTCGTGTGCGGGTTTGTGATGACGGTCGTGGATTGAGCTCGTTGGCAGGCTCGGGACACGGGCTGGACTCGATGCGCAAGCGCGCGACCGAGATCGGGGGAACTGTTTGCGTGGAGATCGCGAATCCGCAGGGGACGCTCGTGACCGCAGTACTGCCGCTGGAGACACCATGACGATCAAGGTGGTGCTGGCTGACGACCACCCGATGTATCGCTACGGGCTGACCGCGGTCCTCGAGCAGGCCGAGGGCATCGACGTTGTCGCCAGCGTGGGAGATGGAGCTGCGTTGGTGGCCGCCGTACGGGAGGTGTCGCCCGATGTGGTGCTCACGGATCTTTCGATGCCGGACCTCGATGGAGTTGCGGCGATCACGCAGTTGCTCGATCTCAAGCCCGAGCTGCCGATCCTGGTGCTCACCATGCACGAGGACGACGCGCACGTTTTCGCCGCACTGCGCGCGGGCGCCCGCGGCTACCTGGTCAAGGGCGCCGACGCTTCTGAGATCGTGCGCGCGGTGTTCTCCGTCGCCTCCGGCGAAGCGGTGTACGGCGGTGTCGTCGCCCGGCGGATCGTTGCCTTCTACTCCGGTCGTCAGGTCGAGTCGCCAACCGCTCGTGCGTTCCCTGACCTGACCCCGCGTGAACGCGAGGTACTGGAGTTGTTGGCCGCCGGCTGCCGCAACCACGAGATCGCCCGCCGCCTCGGCATGTCAGAGAAAACCGTCCGCAACCATGTCTCCCAAGTGCTGACGAAGCTCCAGGTCCCCGACCGCACCGCCGCCGCCCTGAAGGCCCACGAGTCCGGCATCGGTGGACCTTCCTAGGAACGCGCATCGCCAGTTCGAGGCTGCGCCAGGCGACTACGCATCCTTGTGCGTCACGTGGTCAATGTGAAGTCAATGGGTCGGTGCCCCACAGCACTTCTTGTACTTCGCGCCGGACCCGCACCAGCAAGGCTGGTTTCGCGGAGGCGGCCACTGGAGGTGATGACCCTCGCTGTAGCGAGCATCGAGATAGTCACGCCGCGCGGCTGACGAGTCCAACGGACGTTCGCCGGCTGTGTCGACGTACACGGCGAAGCTTTCGACGCTGCAGTGCACGGCATTTACCCGGCCGGCTCCCTCGCTTGCCATGGTGTCCAGCTTGGCCTCGAGGTCGCGGTAGTACTCCGCCTGGCTTAGATCCTGATCGATCGCGTCCGGCCAACGCTCGCGCGCCGTGTCGAATTCGGACCGCGGCCAGAACAACATCCGGACCTCGGCTGACACACCGCGGTGTGCGCGCATCGCCTCCGCGGCTTCTTCGACGGACGGGAACGGCCGACGGAAGAGGTCCTGGATATCCTCCTCGGCTGGCACCAGCTGATCGGTCTCGTCGGGAGCCAAACCCATTCCGCTCCGCAGTTCACGGCGGCGCCGCACCAACACGCCAGGTAGTGATGCCCAGCCGGCGTCCTCGCCCAGGATGGCTATATCCGCGGTCGTGAAGCGCTCGGTCGCCATCGTGTACCAGACCAGGGCCTCGGTCAGCTCGCCACGTTCTTCGAGTAGTTCCGCCGCGAGCTCCCATCCGGCGCCGGACGTCCGATGTGTCGCCTTCAGCGCCGCCAGCTCGGCGCGAGCATCCTCCTCCTGGCCTATGCCGAACAGGTACTCCACAAGGTCGATTCGCGCGTAGTCGCCGTCGTCGCCGCCTTCCGCGATCAGGTCACGCCAGATTGCGACTGCACGGTCCCGCTCGCCCATCTCGAGCCTGGAGGCAGCCATCTCGAGCAGGATCTCACCCCGCTGATCGGGGTACTCCTCGAGCTCAGCCTCCAAGCCCCGGATGTGCGCGTTCATGTCGTCAGCTGCCACTACAAGTTGGTCCGCCACAGGACGACACTAGTCAGCTGTCCGAGTAGATCGAGTGAGCAGTCCCGGCGTTTCGCGAATCCGCCGACGCCACTCGTGGCGCGTTCGGCAGCGAGGAGAACCTGCTCCCCGACGTCCAGCTGACCCGGCAGGAGCACGACAAGCTGGACGCCCGGAGTGCTCCTTGGCGAGCCGTTGCTACACAGTTTCGTGACGGATATTGTGACAGCACTGAGTGAGTGTGGAAGGGGGTGAACAAGAAGTGGTAGACGTGGTGGCTAAGTCCGCTGAACAGGCCGAGCTGCGGGTGACGCTGGTCGACGGCCAGGTCACGTTCGTGGGGCCGGACCTCGAGCTGACCATCCGCGTGCACGCTCCCGTTGCGGAGGAGCCCGCTACGGAAGGACCCGTGGCGGAAGAACCGACGGCAGAGGAAGCTGCGGCAGAGGAAGTCGTGGCAGAGGAAGCTGGGGCAGAGGAAGTCGTGGCAGAGGAAGCTGGGGCAGAGGAAGTCGTGGCAGAGGAAGCTGGGGCAGAGGAAGCTGGGGCAGAGGAAGCTGGGGCAGAGGAAGTCGTGGCAGAGGAAGCTGGGGCAGAGGAAGTCGTGGCAGAGGAAGCTGGGGCAGAGGAAGTCGTGGCAG
>NZ_SNWQ01000041.1 GCF_004361855.1 Kribbella caucasensis | reverse complement strand
AAGGTCTTCCAAAGGATCACGCGATGACCGCCTCTATGCGCCGACGCCACGCCCGTCACCGGGCCTGCCGTACACCACTCTGCTGGACGCAACTGCGGTGATGTGGCGTCGCCGTCAATGCCATGACACAACCTTGACGGCGCTACGTCCAAGGTGATGACGTGAACCGACATGCTGAAGAGGGGATTCATGAAGCGGTCAGGTTCACAATTCGGTCTGAGCGACGACGATTGGGAGACAGCCAAGGCTGAGGTGCGTGCGGCGATCCTCGACGCCGCCTACGACCGGCGCATGACCTGGTACGGCGAGATTGCCAGCCGAGTCCAGGCAACACGCTTGGATCCCTACTCAGCCCTGATGAATCATCTGCTTGGTGCCGTCTTCGAGGATGAGCACGCAGAAGGCCGCCCCGCTCTGACCGCGATTGTCACGCACAAGCACGGAGACAAGGAGCCTGGCAGGGGCTTCTACCAGATGGCTCGCGCGCTGGGGTACGACTTTCAGGAGCCCTACGTTTTCTGGTCTACACAGGTCCAAGCTGTGTTCAAGCGGTACGGCAAAGCGGTGCCAAGCGACTAAGTCCGGCACTTGGAGGTGAGAGGCGACCAGTGCCTTCCTCCACCCCTAGCCCGCAAGCTCGCTATGGCCGCAGACGGTTGGCTGGCGAAGGTGGAGAACAGGGGCCGCTCCATCGAGTGACGACGGTCAGGGGCTCGCGCAGCCGGTGGATACAGAGTGATGGTGAGTGGCTTGGACGGGTTACCCTCGCCCGCGGCGGGCTTGCGCGTCCGAACTCACCGACGAGTGCCCCGATCCAACATG
Source organism: Kribbella caucasensis (assembly GCF_004361855.1). GTDB lineage: Bacteria > Actinomycetota > Actinomycetes > Propionibacteriales > Kribbellaceae > Kribbella > Kribbella caucasensis. Next base: position 37,406 of record NZ_SNWQ01000041.1, on the reverse strand, counting down.
ATCGGGGCACTCAGTTGCTCGACCTATCAGTTTCCAGGAGGCGTTGGGGTTTGAGACCTCCGGCTTCGAACAGCGATCTGGCGATGTAGTTCGTCAGGCTGCGGAAGATGAGGGCGGAGCCGCGGAGGTGCTCGCGCCGCTGGCCGATGGCTTCCAGGCCGAGCTCGTCGAGGCGGCAGGACTCCGTGAGGTCAGGGCATTGAAGGTAGCGTGGGGCACGTCAAAGTCCTCCGTCGGACGGTGTGCGTATGGTGCCCCATCCTGGAAGACCCCCGACGCCCAGCCCGAGATCGCTACGCACCTCGACTCCGCCATCCCTCAACTGCGAAGCGCCGCTTTCCCTGCCCAGACTTCAGGAGCCGACGATGGACAACGAGATTCAGCTAATCAGTGACGGCGATGGGCTGGCGGTCATCGGGGATCCGGCGGCCGTCGAACGCTTCCTCGTCTCTGAGGGGCTGCCGTCGAAGGACCTCGGACTGCATCGGCTCGGACCTGCCTTCAGTACCGGGGCTGCAGCCGCACAGGCCGGTTCCGAGATTGCGGCCAACTCGGGTCGCTGGGTGAAGCTGACCAAGGAGTCCGCCGAGGCTCTCAACAAGTACAGCCTGATGAAAGGTTCGAGCCCGGGCGTCAGTCGTGCTGTGTTGACGGATCGCGGCAAGATCAAAGGATTCGTGGAACTCGTGAAGGGGCCCGGAACGCTTCTGTCCAACCCGGCGGTTTTGGCTGGTGCTGCCGGGATCATGGCGCAGCTTGCGATGCAGCAGGCCATGGATGAGATCACCGACTATCTGGCCGCGATCGACGAGAAGGTCGACGACGTGCTCCGTGCCCAGGAGGACGCTGTGTTGGCGGACATGATCGGCGTGGACTTCGTCATCGAAGAGGCCATGACCATCCGGGAGCAGGTGGGCCGGGTCTCCGAGGTCACGTGGTCGAAGGTGCAGGGCACCACGATGACGATCGCACGAACTCAGGCGTATGTGTTGCGTCAACTCGACGCGCTCGCGGAGAAGATGGAGCGCGAGACCAAGATCGGTGAGCTCGCCAGGACGTCCAAGGAAGCGGAGTCCAAGGTCCAGGAATGGCTCGCCGTCCTGGCTCGATGCTTCCAACTGCAGGAAGCGATGGCCGTGCTCGAACTCGATCGGGTGCTGGATGCGTCTCCGGAGGAGCTGGACCGGCATCGCCTCGCACTGCGGACTGCCCGTAACAACCGGTTGGAACTCATCTCACGGAGCACCGAGCGCCTGATGGCCCGCATGGACACGGCCGCCGGCACGGCCAATACGAAGGTGCTGCTGCACCCGACCACCTCTCGGGATGTGGTGCATTCGAGCAACCATGTCGCGAACGCCGTCGTTGACTTCCACGGGCGGCTCGGGATCGAGCGCGGCCGACAGTCATTAGAGGCGAGACGATGGGCGGACGCGGCCACGGAGGCGAGGGACAAGGCGCTCGAGACAGGAGCAGACGGCGTCGATGCCGCCAGACGCCTCGGCAACGAGACCCTCGACCGAGCCAAATCGGCAACGGGCAAGCTCTCCAACCGGATCACCGAGCGAGCGCTCCGTCCGCGCAGGGACGAGAAACGCGACGAGGGAGACTGAGTGGGCGATGCGCTTGCTCTCCATATGATCCGACACGGGTTTGTCGGACGTGACTCGGCGATCTGGTGAGGATGCGAGGTTCCCACTGGCAGGCGGTGATCGGCGCTCACCGCCGCGAGCAGGGCTCGGCGGCGATCAGTGGGCGTGATCTCCAAATCGTCGCTGCAGCTGCCTTTCAGGATCAAGTCGCTGAGGCGTCCGGTTCCTCGACAGTCGAGGAACCGCCGCCGGCGCGCCAGGCGACGATGTCAAGGGCACGCAGCAGGCTGATTGGTGGGTCGATGGCGAGGTCCGCAATCTCGGACCAGGTGTCGTATTGATCAATCAGATCGTCGCGCATGGCCATTGCGAGGGCGACGAAGAACTCGCCCCACGGACGGCCTCGAGGTGGAACTGGCGCCCGCTCGCCGTCTTGGTAACAGCGGCGGACGTACTCGTCGTAGAGCGGGATGAAGCCAGGCCGTTTGCGGTGCAGGATCTTGGCCAGGATCGTCCCTCGCACGTTCGGGATCCCGGGATCGTCAAGCACTCCGAAGAGCATGCGGATTGCTTCCAGGTCGTCGTCCTCGGCGCTGATCAACTCGGCGTCATGCGGGATCGTAGCGAGCAAGTCCTGCAAACGGTCTCGCTGGTCCTGCAACCCGTAGTAGGCCTTGAGGGTGAGTCGGTTGACATTGAGCAGCACTGGCGCGAGCAGGTCGGCGTCCTCGATAACGTACGGTCCAGACCGTGCTTGGTAGGCGTCGTATGCGGGGTACGCCCAAGCCGCCGGTCCGGTCAGGTACTCGCGGGCCCAATCGATCGCTTGCTCACGCTTAACGAGCGCACCGCCAACCCGAATCATGTCGTATTCCTCGGGCACCGCATGCGGACTCCTCGTCTTCCCATGTGCCTCGGGGTGCGCCCGCTCGAATGCGTTCACTAGCAGTTGAGCGACCTGCTGCGCCGTAACGTCGAGTGGGACAGCGACCTCGTACTGCATCGCGGAGCGCGGCGCGACGTGAGTGAATGTCAAGCTGAGGCGGCCCAACCCGTCTTCCACAACCGTAGCCTCAAGGTCTTCAATCCGTGCCCGCATCGCCCCAAACGGCCCGCTCGGCGTGAACCCGATACCTGCGAACGTGCTGCGCCAGTTTGGCACTAATAGATCACTCCCGAGCCATCTCTCAAAGCAGCTCATACGTGTGGCGTCCCCAGACCTCCGGCGCGGGACAACAGTACAGGCAAGAGCAGACGCGCATGAGCATTCGAGAAGCCCACACCCCTTGTTGTTCAACCGGCAACAGGGGTGAGATCGAGCGCTCGTGGTTGAGGTCACCTGACGCGTCTTGCAGGACGCCCTAGTGGATGGGAGCACAACGCAGGATGGATCAAGTCCTTCGACCCGGGCCTTGATTGCAGCGCTGGTTGCTGCTGGCAACCACGGCGATCATCCGAGCACAGTTGGAGCCAGGCGGGCGCACGACGGGGCTGGTGGGCTACCCGCGGACCATAACGAAACCGAGGCGCTTTGCGAAAGCCGAATGAGTCTTCTTCAGGTAGCTTTCGGCGTCGCTGGGACGCCGGTACCAGGTCAAGGCGTCGAAGAGCAGTAGTTCGAACGCCAGACTCTCGAACCACTCGACGTCAGTGGTGAATCCGCTGATGACCTTCACACCGAGCGCCTTCCGCAGAGCCTCGCGTCGTTTGTAATGGATGTTGAGAACTGAACACGATCCGAAGTGGAGCGCCTTCCTCTTCAAGGTCGCTGGCGGAAGCCTCTCGCCGAGCTCGCACATGTCGAGCGACTTCCTCCCAATGTGAACTGTGGCCGGACTGCCGTGCAGTGCGACATATCCGATATTGAACATGTCGTGCTGTCTCTGGCCCCACTGCTTCAGTGCCTGCGCAAGATCGTCAGGGTCGTTGATGTGACGCTTGGCGTGGTGCGCCCGGCGGCCTCCCTGCAGCGCTGACAGGACAGGCTCAACGGAGCGCACGTCGCGGACAGATGCCGACCAGTTGCCCTCCATCACCCAGAGTCCGGGCTTCCTACGTCCTGCCATGGATTAATTCCTCCTCACGAACTTGCAAACGCCTGCAGGGAATCTGGAGCGTCATTGCATCCGCCGGCGAGCCGACATCCGGGCTTGTTGATAAGTCGCGGCGACCTTTGCTCAGTTATGAACCTCGACCACGATGGCCTGCTGGGTACCTCGTGGAGTGTCGAAGTGCACGACGCCTCCAACTTCAGCGTCTTCGATGGCCTGGGCGAGATCAGTGAGTGGACTGACCGGAGATGTGTCCGCCGGAACTCCGTCGGAGTGAGGCATGATCGTCACGAACAGCTGATCGACGTCATCCTCACCCGGGTATTGCAGTCCGATGATGCAGCCAGGCGTAACCCACATGCCGCCATGACGCGACGGATCCACGATCGACTGTGACAACACCCGCTCGAGGTACTGAAGCCGAGCTTCCAGGTCGTCACGATGTTGCTCTCGGTTCGCGATCTCGACATCGCGCGACCGTCCGTCCACAGCATGGACAGGTGGCGGGTCGGCCAGCCATCGTTCAATGGCTGTCACCTCCTGTTGAACTCTCGTCCGCGCGGCCGATGAGAGGAGCATCTTCCCGTTCCGGAAGCGCTCCACCCTGCGGTCGGCCGGCGAGGGCGGGGTGATGGCAGCCTGCACCGAGGCGGCCGGAATGGTTGCAGTTGATCCGCTTGCCTCAGCTTCAGTCGGGGGTTCATCGAACAAGTCGCCGACCGAGCTGTCGAGAGGCACCGCCGGTGCCTCCACCTCGACGTGTGTTGTGGTCGAGTCCTCGGGAGTCGGCTGCTTCCAGGATGGCTGGATCCCCAGCTCCTCCAGCAATTCCCAGAGTGGATCGAGAGCTTGCTCAGGGTTGCGGAAGAAGACGCTGCCCCGAACGCGCCAGAAGGTCCAGCCAACCCGTTCGAGGTCCCGCTGACGGGCGGCATCGTTCCCTGCCTCTTCGCCGCCATGGAATGCATCGCCGTCACATTCGACAGCCAGTCTCTTGGTTCCGCCTTCAACAACAAGATCGATCCGGCACCCGCCGACCTTGACCTGCGGACGGACGCGGAATCCCCGCTCGCGAAGGGCGAGGAAGACGCGCTGCTCGAAGAGGCTGTCGAAGTCCGGGTGGCGGCGATCCGGCAGTACGTCGCCGATGTCGAGGGCATCCTGCTGGGCCCACGGCTTGAGCAAGTAGCGCAGATACCGCTGGCGAAGGTCTTTGCCGGACAGATCGCCGGGTTGAACGCTGTGGAACAGCCACACCTGATCTCGTGCTCGCGATGCCGCAACGTTGAGGCGCTGTTGATCGGACTCTTTGCTGAGAGTTCCGATCCGGGCCGGACCACTTGTCGACTGCAGGCTCGACACCATGGAGATGAAGATGACATCTCGCTCGTCGCCCTGGAACGCCTCGGCGTTTCCGGCGCGCAGTTTCCGCTCCTCGACGACCTGTACCCCCAACGCGTCCACCAGCCGCTGCATGATCAGTTTGTCCTGCGCGTGTCCGAGCAGGCTGATGACGCCCATGGACTTCTGGTCGTACGCCGGATCGGCGCAACACTTCTGGATCTGAGCGACGATCTCGTCGGCTTCGGGTTCGTTGACCACATCCCGGATCCCCGATACCACGGCACCCTTGACGTAGGTCGTGCGCAGCGGTGGCAGCCGGTTGGCACCGTACTGTCGCAGGGGCACCAGCGCGCCGTGATAGCAGAGCTCATTGGAGAAGCCGATGATTTCAGGCATGCAGCGGAAATGCTCGCGAAGCATGATCCTCGGGGCCAGACCGACTGCCTGATCGAAGAAGCTGTTCAGTGGGCCGAAGAGAGACCTGTGCTCCAACGACGCCAGATAGCGGTCCTGCAAAGTGAATACTGCCTCGTGGTTCAGCCCGACATTCGACGGACTGACCTGTTTGTCGTCACCTACGACGACCATGCGAGGCGCCAACCAGGACAATAGCAGGCCTTCGAGGCCGGCCTGGCTGGCCTCGTCGACTACGACGACGTCGAAGAGGTTCGGTCGATCAATCGGCACAGTGTCGAAGACCTGGTGCATCGGCATGATCCACGCCGGGACGGCGCTCTGAGATACCTGGAGGCTCTTACGGGCGTCCTCGCGATACCTGTTCGTGTACTTTCCCGTGCCCTTGCCTGCCTTGCGCACGGCCTGGGCGTACATCTTCAGGTGAGCAGACTCTCTCGGCGTGAGCCGCCTGAGTGCATGCGCCCAGCCCCTGTTGGTCGCGAGTCGCTCCAAGGCCGCCTGCGCATCTACTTCCGCTGCGTCGAGCAAGGCCCGTGATCCTTCCTCGGCCTGGGGGTTGGTCTTGGCACGCAACCGCTCGTTCCACACGGACCAGGCCCACGCCTCGGTCAGCCTTGGCAGCTGCTCATCCCAGCTCGGATCAGATGCTGTCTGCTCGATACGTGCGGCGAGATCCGGCGCTGCCGCTGCGACCTTTCGTCGTGACTGCTCCAGACGGTCCAGAAGTGAGTTCGCCTCGTGGGCTGCTTCCAGCACATGAAACGCGGCCCGATAGTCGTCTGGTTCCCACCCTCCGAGGGCATCCGCGGCGCCTCGGACGGCCGCGACAGCACCGGGTGCAGATCCCAGGTCGGCCAGGGTCTGCTTCGTCTGGTCGACCGAAGCTCGAACATCCTCCTGCAGTGTTGTCAGATCCAACGAGTCCAGCACCCGCAGAACGCGCGTGAGTTCTTGCGTGCTGGTCAGATCCACAAGAGGCATCGCCGGTACCACCCGCAGGCGACGCTCGAGTGCGACGACTGCATCGGCGAAGGTAAGGATCTCGGCGAGGAGTTTGTTCTCGTCTGCAAGTACCGCGATCCTTTGTGCTTGCGGCAGGGGGCGCGATGCCGGGGAGGCCCACATTTCTTCCAGCGGTGCCAGCAGCTTCTCGACCATCACTTGGGAATGCGCTGGTCGCAAGTGGTCCAAGTCTTCGATTTCGCGTCCATCGACGCGAACGTGATCGAGGAACAGGGCAGCCGCCTTGGCGACCCTGGGACGCCCGAACACGCCCTTGAGCTTCCCACCCTGGCTGAGGTGATCAAACAGTGTGGCGGCATGCCCAGCGGCCTCGCCGAGGTCGAGGACATCCAGGCCCGTGACGACTCTTCCATCAACACCAGTCAGCCAGGACTGCGCGTTGTAGATCCCCGTAGCCGTCATCTCCTGACGCTGCCGCCACATGGAGTCCCGGCCGCCAACGACGTCCCGTAATGCTGCCGTAGTCCACGGCTCCTGGCGGCGCTCGAGTTCCCGTTGACGACGGATCAGGTCCTCCAGCCCCTGGCGAATCTGGTCGCGATCGGCCGCCACTGTTCTGGCCAGCGCTGCAAACTCCTCGGTCCCGCGAGCTTCGGCCAACTCCGCTTCACGCGCCTGCAACTCATTACGACGCTCTGCCAGCTTCTCGAACTCGGCCGGTGGCACGAGCTCGCCAAGGTGTGGAACGGTGCCGGTCAACGCGCGCAGTTCAGGGGTCGCGCGGCGCGACAGGTCCAGGAGCTCGATCACGTCCGTCGAGCTCAGATCAAGTCCTTCGGACCCGACACGTCCGAGCCATCCCAGCGTGCTCTCCTCCTGGGCCAGGCGGACGGCAATCTCCTGCAAAGTCCCGGAGTAGTCGCCGATGTCGGGGGCATAGACATACGTTTCCTGCTCCCGGATCGTGCGCAGTTCCGTCAGGGCCGCCTGCTCTCGCTCCCGGGCGTCTGCCAGCCGCCGCCGGAGATCTGCAGCTTCCTGCTCCGCAACGCTGGGGTTCCATCGGTCAGCCTGATCCAGAATGGTCGTCACCGAACGCTCGAGATCGGCCTGGCCCTTGACGGCGTCGTCGGTGACACTGACGCAGAGATCGCTGATGTCGCTCGGCAGCTGTCCCTTGAGCACGGTCAGCGCGCGAGTGGTCGTGCTCGTGACGAGCACCCGTTGCCCGTGTGCGAGAAGGTCGCTAATCAGGTTCGCGATTGTGTGGGTCTTGCCTGTCCCAGGCGGGCCCTGGACTACGACCGTCTGATGCTCGGCCAGGCGATCACGGATCTGGCGCTGTTCGTCATTCGCAGCCTTCGGGAAGTACACCTCCTCGTCGGTGTACGCCTGTTCCCAAGAACGCTGGTCGGCATCGAAGACACGACCGTCTGTGATCTCGGCGAACTGCCGCACACCTGACGGGACCTCGCGCCCCGCGCGCAGCATGCCGATGATCTGCTCACAAGCAGCGACGAACGACCTCTTGGTCCGTTCGCGCAGTATCAGGGCGGGCGCGAATGTCACTGTTGGCCCGTCCTGGCTGGGGTAGCCGGCCGGTGGAGCGATATCAGGAACGTATTCAGCGTCCGGGCCGGATCCGTTTACCCAGGACCGGAGCAGGCCGACCACCCCGTCGGGATCGTCGGCCCAAGGGTCGCCGAGGTTCTCGAGGCCAGCTCGGATGGCTTGGCGAAGCTGGTCAGACGCTGTGTCCTGGGGGCCCAGCATGTCCTCCTCGAGGGCTGGCGGCCGCGCGTCGGGGGACGGCACCACAGCCAAGCGTCCGGACTCGAGATCGAGCTCAACTGTCGCGGCCATCGTGACCAGATGCCGGCGGACATCCTGGCCGCCGGATCTGGTGACGAGGCACCCGAAGCCGAGAATTACCTCGTAGGTTTCGGCCAGCGCCCTCGAGTCCTGGTAGATCGCGTACAGCCGGTGGTACGCGTCGCCGACGGCCGCTCGCGGCTGGTCCTCTGCCGCCCATTCCTGCCAGGCGGGGGCCCACTCCCTCAAGGCGTCCGCCACCTCGGGATGATCCACCAGCAGGAGTTCCTCGGTGCCGATCTCCAGATCGCCTTCCGGGCTGAGGACCTGAACAGCGCGAGCCGCGACATCACTCAACGACGGCAGCGTCTGCGAGGAGTCACGTAGTGACCGCTCGGTGATCCACGGCCTGAGCAGATCAGGTGGCGAAGGAGGCGGTACTCGCTCGACACGGTCGATCGTCAGCCAGACGCCCGGGTCGGCAGTCTCTGGCCCGAACTGCAAACCGTCGACCGTCGGCAGCTGCCCGAACCAGACCACCGAACGGTAGGCGTCGACCGAACGCACCACCCTTGTCCGCAGGCGCTGCAGCTGAACAAGGAACTCGAAGATTCTTGCGGCTCGATCGTTCAAAGACCCGTCCGCAACGGACAGAGTGACGCCGTCTACCTCCACCATGTCCCCCCAGCTTGATCACCCCCGGCAGCGCTCACCACACCGTAGCCGCCGCCCCCGACAAGGCACAGCCGCGGACCACGTTTGTCGGAGTGGACTTGAGGCGTAGCCGCCGCACGCACGGCGCACCACATCATGATGATCGCCCCAGCACCTCTATCGTTACACCCGGTCAGACCAGCCTCCCGTCAGGCTTGGATCAGGACGTAGCCGCGACGGATGCAGTCCTGAAGTGAATCCCTCAGTTGACGGCTGACCTGCTCGGCGAGGTCCGGAGGGATCCGGCAGCCACCACCGCCGCCGGTTCCGTACCCCGGTCCCTGGCCGGCCTCGCAACGCAGGCGCGGCGGCACGCCGCGGCCGACCGTTACACAGAGCTCGTGGGAGTGGCCGGCGCATTGCAGTTGGACTCGAACGCTGTGGCTGATGTCGTTCATGTTTCCTCCAGCGCCGGCGCCGGCGCCAGGGCCGGCAGACGGGTGACCGGCCAAACCGATCGCTATGGTGGTTGCCGCTAGAAAGTCGCTTCGGCGGTGAGCTTCTGGAACGTGCCGAAGCTGCCGTCGGGAATACAGTTCAGGGTCTCGGTCTGACCGGGTTCGAGGTCGCCGCTGTTGCACTGGACGTTCCCTAGCACCTCGCCGGCCGCGGACAGCAACTTGACGTGTAAGAAGGCGGTCGAGGTCGTGTCACTGACGTTGCGCACCTTCGCGGCGACACTGAACATTCCCGCTTCGTTGGTGACCTTCCAGCCGGCGAGCGTCTCGTGGTTGCCGATGGTGAAGGCCTTCCCGAGGGTTACAGCGCGAGGTGCGCCACGGTCGTTCTGTTGTTGAACCGCCTTGTCGACCTCGTTCCCCACCGATCCCAGGATGGCGGCGCACCCACCCACGCCGGCGAAGAACACCACCCCGAGCACGCCCAGAACCAGCGGCCACCTGCGGCGCTTCCGCGCAGGTGGTTGCGACGCGTACTGCTGAACCATCGAACTTCCCCCATCTGAAAGATTCCGCTGCTCGGCGAACAGCGGGGCGGAGAGCCAGGTCGAGCCGACGTAGCCCACCAACGCCGGCTCGACCGCTCCTCCCCAATGGTTCACCAGTGAAGCATATGTGAACTCAGTTCACAAGAAGCTTTCTGGTGTAAGATAGCCACAGACTGATCGACGCGTAACGACCTGAGCACAACCGACCGCCCGGGGACACAGCGTGACGGTTGCCTGGAAGACTGCGGGGTTGTCGGTGTCTTTGGGTGGGGACGACATGGAGGGTATGGAATGGGGAACGGCGGAGTATCCGTCCAGGCGGCGAAACCGGACGACCTGTCGGTCGGCGCGTTGGTAGAGGTTCGGGGGCAGCGGTGGATCGTCGGTGACCTGGACAGCGGAGAGTCCTGCACTCTTGTCACGCTGCAGAGCACCGAGGATGGCCGCTACGGCGATACGCTCGAAGTCGTCTGGGAGGTGGAACCCGGGCGTCGTGTACTGCCTAGCGGCTCGCTGCCTGATGTCGCCGCACGGCGCATGGATCCACCGGAGCGACTGGCAGCCTTCCTCGACGCAGTGCGCTGGTCCGCGGTGACTTCGGCCGACACGCGGCTGCTCCAGGCGCCCTTCCGGTCGGGCGTGGCGATCGAGGACTATCAGCTGGAGCCGGTAGCCCGCGCAGTCGACGCCCCTCGCGTGAATCTACTGCTCGCCGATGACGTCGGCCTCGGAAAGACCATCGAGGCGGGACTCGTTGCCCTCGAGCTGATGCTCAGGCACCGCGCCCGGCGCGTGATGATCGTCTGTCCCGCCGGCCTCACTTTGAAGTGGCGCGACGAGCTGGCGGAGAAGTTCGGCCTCGACTTCACCATCATCGACTCCGAACAGTGCGCGGAGGTTCGCCGTACTTACGGCAGCGCGGCCAACCCGTTCCACATCTACCCGCTCACCATTGTCAGTCTGCCGTGGTTGAGGGGTGCCAAGGCGCAACGACTCCTCCGCGAAGTGGTGCCAGCGGAGGGACCGTCGTACCCGCGGACGTTCGACTTGCTCGTGCTGGACGAGGCGCACCACGTCGCACCCGCCGCGCCGAAACAGCGGTACGCCGTGGACTCGCAGCAGACGAAGCTGATCCGCTGGCTGGCCCCACACTTCACCCACCGGCTGTTCCTGTCAGCTACGCCGCACAACGGGTACCAGGAATCGTTCACCGCATTGCTCGAGATTCTCGATGATCAGCGCTTCGCGCGCGGCGTCGAACCGGACCGGCGAGCGGTCCGGGAGTCCGTCGTACGACGTCTCAAGCGCGACATCGTCAATGCCCAGGGGAAGCCGCGGTTCGTCGAGCGCGTCGCGACGGCAATCCCGGTCGAGTACCCGGAGAGCGAGCGTGAGATCCACGGGTTGCTGACCGACTTCACCCGGGTACGGCGGCAGCGTGTCGCCACTCGGGGTGGGCGCAAGGCGACCGACTTGGTGACGCTGCTGCTGAAGAAGCGGATGTTCTCCAGTCCGGCCGCACTCGCACACACCGTCGGGGTGTACATCGAGACGCTCCAGACCAAGCGAGGCACCCGGCATCTGATCGCGGGCGACGAGGTTCCGGAGTGGATGGACGAGTTCTTCGAGGTCACTGCGACATATGACGACGAGGAGCTCGCCGACGCCGAGGACGACGCGATCGGCCGCTCGCAGCCGCTCCAGCCATCGCCTGACGACGCCGAGGCGAATCTGCTGAAGCAGATCGAGACCTGGGCCATGGCTCAGGAGGCACGTCCGGATGCGAAGGCCCGAGAGCTGGTCAAGTACCTCAACGCGGTCTGCCGTCCCGATGGCAAGCACTGGTCGAACGAGCGCGTGGTGGTGTTCACCGAGTACCGCGACACTCAACGCTGGCTGGCGAACATCCTCCGGCAGGAGGGGCTCGGCGGTGACCGCCTCGAGCTCCTGCATGGTGGCATGCCGGCCGACGAGCGCGAGCGGTTGCGGCTGGCGTTCCAGCGGGAGCCCGCCGAGCACCCGGTACGTATCTTGCTCGCGACCGATGCAGCCAGCGAGGGCATTGACCTGCAGAACCACTGTCACCGGCTGGTGAACTACGACATCCCCTTCAACCCGAACAAGCTCGAGCAGCGGATCGGCCGGGTCGACCGGTACGGGCAGACCCAGGCGCCGGACATCCGGCACTTCGTCGGCACCGGTTGGGATCGCGCCGTCGACTCGTACGAGGCGGATCTGGAGTTCCTGTCCCGGGTGGCGAACAAGGTGGCCCGGATGGAGGAGGACCTCGGCGCCGTCAACAGCGTGCTGGCCGACGCGGTGCAGCGGCGGATGCTCGGTCAACGGGTGGATGTCGACGTCGAGAAGCTGCGCAAGCCCACCGAACGCGACCTGCCGGCTGAGGCAACGTCCGGCGTTCGCGAGCAGGTCCGCCGACTTCGCGATCGGATCGAACAGACCACACACGAACTCAACATCACACCGGGCAGCGTCAAGCGTGTCGTCGATACCGCGCTTGGGTTAGCCCGGCAGCAGCCGCTGACGTCGCATCTTGACGAGAAGGCACTCGCCGAGGGCCTGTACGACGTACCGCCGCTGACGGGATCGTGGCAGCGGGCAACCGTTGGACTGTTCGAGAAGCTCGACCGGCCTGGAGAGGATCCACGACAGCTCCCGATCACCTTTGATGGCGACGCGGCGAGCGGACGCGACGACGTCGTACTCGCGCACCTCAACCACCCGTTGGTCGCTATGTCGACCCGGTTGCTGCGGGCCGCGGTGTCGAGCCCCGAGGTCGGCCTGCATCGGGTGACGGCCGTGGTCAGCGACGATCCTGGACTCGAAGACGTCCTCGTCGGCGCGTACTCGCGGTTCGTTCTCGTCGGCGCCGACGGCGTCCGACTCCATGAGGAGGTGCTGTACGCCGGCGGATGGGTACCGCAGAGCGGGCGGTTCCGGCGACTCGAGAATCTCAGCACACTCGGCGATCTGCTGGACCGGGCACTGTCCGAGGGCGTCGCGGCATCCAATCTCGTGCAGGCCCGGATCGCCGAGCGCTGGCCACGGATCCGTGACGGCTTGCTCGCCGCGATCGATTGGCGGGCGCGCGCCAGACAGGAATCGCTGGACCGCCAGCTCGCGCAACGGAAGGAATCCGAGGAAGCGCGAATCATTGCGAACCTGGACCAGTTCGCCGCAACGTTGCGAGACAAACTCGCCCAAGAGGACGATGACGACGGCATGCTGATCACCGCGATGGATCTGAAGAGTCCGGAGGAGCTTGCGCAGTACCGCCGCGACCGTGCGTCGTGGGAGACGAAGCTGGCCGGCATCAACGAGACACGCGATCGCGAGCTCGGACTGGTCGCGGATCGATATCGGGACACCCAGTGGCACCAGTTCCCGGTGGCCGTCGTGTTCGTCGTACCCCGGCGGGAGGCAATCCGATGAGCCCGGCACCTTCTCGACGCCGCGGGCACGCACCGGATAGTGCGCAGGAACATCGCGACTGGCTGTCCCTGGTGGAGATCTCCGGGCCGTTCCTCAGCATCCCTGTACTGCGTCGGGTATGGCCGAGCCTCGACTCGGTCGACGCGAAGCAGCGGGAACGCCTGCGCATCGAGCACGCAGCATGGCAGGACGATGTTGAGGCCGGACAGCAGGTGTGGATCGACTACGTGCTGCGCGAGTTCCTCGAGTGGGGGAGCGACCTGCACATGGAGGTCCTCGACGACTTCGCTGTGGAGGTTGGTGAGCACGACATCCAGGTGACGCCGTCGTTCGTACTGCCGATCCCCGGTGAGGAGCCGAAGCCGGACAACACCCGGCTGCTGGGCATGATCGTGGATTCCGGTCAGCACCCGACGGCGAGGATCTCTGGCTCTGAATGGGCAGCAACGCCGGTGGACCGGGTGGCCTTGCTGTGCAGGCGCCACGGAGTCGAGCTCGGTCTCGTCACGGATGGTCGGTGGTGGGCGTTGGTCTACGCGCCGAAGGGGAAGGCGACTGGCTACGCCGTATTCGACGCGGTCGCGTGGCCAGAGGCTGCGGAGCGAGTCGTCGTACGGGCGTTTTCCTCGCTGCTGCGTCGGCAGCGGTTCTTCGGCGTGCCCGACGACGAGACCCTCGTGTCTCTACTCCACGGCAGCGAGGCCGCGGGGGAGGAGATCACAGAGCGGCTCGGCGTACAGGTGCGGCAGGCGGTCGAGCTGCTGGTCGCCGCGATCGGTCGATCCGACCTGCAGGCACGAGAACGCGATGAACCCGGGCTGAGCGGTGTGTCTGCCCACGACGTGTATCGCGGTGCGGTGTCGGTCATGATGCGGATCGTCTTCCTGCTGTTCGCCGAGGAGCGAAAGCTGCTGCCGTCCGACAACGACCTGTACGCGAACTCCTACTCGGCTGGCCGGTTGTGCGCCGAGCTGGAGGAGCGTGCGCTGCAGGGCAGCGAGGATGAGCTGGCAAACACGTACGGCGCCTGGCATCGACTGCTCGCACTGTTCTCGGCGGTCTATCACGGCTTCGAGCACCCACGACTCGTGATGCACGGACACGACGGCTCGCTGTTCAACCCGGATGAGTACCCGTGGCTGCCCTACACGATCGACGACCGCACAGTGCTGCACATGCTGCGCGCTGTGCAGTACGTCGAAATCGGCACTGGCCGGTCGCGTGAACGACGAGCCTTGAGCTTCCGCTCGCTGGACGTCGAACAGATAGGCTACGTGTACGAAGGCCTGCTCTCGTTCGACGCTTACCACGCCGACGATCTCGTTGTCGGTCTGGTTGGTAAGGAAGGCTTAGAGGACGAGGTCCGCCTCCGAGATCTGGAGTCGCTCGCAGGCACAGCCTCCGATGTGCCCTGGCTAGCGGCGGTGCTGGCCGAGCACTACAAGGATTCCAAGATCGGTTCGGCGGCTGCCCTCACGAAGAGGCTGGCACCGCTCGACGGGGTGGATCGTGAGGAGGCTCGCAAGCGACTGCTGGCTGTGGTCGGTGGCGACTACCCATTGGCGGAGCGGCTGCTGCCGTTCTATGGAGTCATCAGACACGACCTGCGCGGCCTGCCGGTGGTCGTGCTGTCCGGTGCGCTGTACGTCACCGAGTCGTCGCTGAGGAAGACGACTGGGACGCACTACACACCGCGCGAGCTGGCGGAGAAGGTTGTTGAGGGCGCGCTGGAACCGCTGGTGTTCTCGCCGGGGCCGCTCGACACCTCCGACACCAAGCAGTGGAAGCCGAAGTCGAGCGCGGAGATCCTGTCGCTCAAGGTCGCCGACATTGCAATGGGTTCCGCGGCCTTCTTGGTGGCGGCCGCCAGGTACCTCGGTGCGCATTTGGTCGACGCCTGGTCGCGCGAGGGTGATCCGCGAGCGGGCGAGTACGTTGCTCGCGGCAACGATGGCGGTGGGGACGCGGACGAAGATCCGTTGGTGATCGAGGCACGCCGGCAGGTCATCGAGCATTGTCTGTACGGCGTCGACATCAACCCAATGGCTGTCGAGATGGCGAAGCTCTCGCTCTGGCTCGTCTCAATGGATCCCGAGCGCCCCTTCACCTTCCTCGACGACCGGCTGGTCGCCGGCGACTCGCTGCTTGGCATCACGTCGCTGGATCAGCTCGAGTACATGCACCTCAACCCGGCGTCCGGACGCAAACTCCACGAGGGTGCCGTGCTCGATTGGACCGCCGGCGTCCGGTCGCTCGTCGGAGAGGCGGCTGCCGAACGCCGCAAGCTAACCGAGATCGATGCGACCGGCCCCGATCCGCTGGCGGCCTTGAACGCAAAACGCACCATCCTCGAAGACATCAAACTCCGCACCGGCCAACTGCGCCTGTTCGCCGATCTCCTGGTCGGTGCATCCCTGGCCAACGCCAAGCGCGGCGCAGCCGGCTTCGACGCAGCCTCCGGCGCCTCATCCGAACTCGCCGCCAAGGTCTCCTCAGGCACCGCCGAACCGGACGCCCACGAACAACGCCGCCACTGGCTGGCCACCGATCAGGTCGACGGCGGGTTCGACCGCTCACCCGTCCACTGGCCCCTCGACTTCCCCGAGGTCTTCGAGAACGGCGGCTTCGACGCCATCATCGGCAACCCACCGTTTCTCGGCGGACAGAAACTCACAGGCGCGATGGGGACGACCTACCGTGAATATCTTGTCCAGCATGTCGGCCGCGGAGCCCGAGGCAGCGCCGACCTCATCGCGTACTTCGTCCTCAGAGCACAGGACGTACTCAACACAGCGGGCCAGACGGGCTTGATCGCCACGAATACGCTCGCCCAGGGCGCCACCCGTGAGGTCGGGCTTGATCAAATCGTCGCGGACGGCGTGGCGATTCGACAAGCGATCAAGAGTGAGCAGTGGCCCTCCAGGTCCGCAGTCCTCGAGTACTGCGCTGTATGGACGAGCAAGGAAGTTCTCGCTGCCGACGCAGCACGAAGCGTCGATGGCGTTGCCGCGTTGCGCATCACGCCTTCGCTGGACCCAGGATCACGCGCCCAGGGAACCCCAAGGCGCCTCGTGGCGAACTCGGGCCGCTCGTTCCAAGGCTCTATTATTCTCGGCCTTGGGTTCACTCTGGAACCCGACGAGGCTCGCCAGCTTATCGAGCAGGATCCGCGGAACGATAAGGTCCTCTTCCAGTACTTGAACGGACAAGACCTCAATTCCAGGCCTGACTGCTCGGCGAGCCGATGGGTGATCAACTTCCGCGAATGGTCCGAAGACGAGGCGCGGACGTATCCGAGATGCTTCGAGCGAGTCCAAAGGCTCGTCAAGCCAGAACGCGACGCCCAAAAGGACAGAGGTGGCCGCCAGTTCTGGTGGCGTTATCTCCGGCCGAGGCCGGAATTGAGTGCAGCGATCGCTGGGCTGGAGCGGGTACTCGTCCTCGCTCAGGTCAGCAGGACCGTCATGCCAGCGTTTGTCTCCAACGGTCTCGTCTTTGATCAGAAGCTCGTCGTCTTTGCTGCGTCCGATGCTGAGATGCTAGCTCTCCTGACGAGTAGCATTCATTACTCGTGGGCGGCGCGGTACAGCGCAACAATGAAGGCTGACTTAAGCTACTCGCCATCTGACGTCTTCCAAACATTCGCATTGCCTGAGTTGACCGCCGAACTGCGCGGGCTGGGGGGCGATTTGGATACGTACCGACGTGACGTCATGCTGAGCCGACAGCTTGGCCTTACTAAGTTGTACAACCTTGTGTTCGACGAGAGTGTGCGGGACCCCGAGATCGACGAGTTGCGGCGGATTCATCGGGAGATCGATGTCGCGACGGTTCGGGCGTATGGGTGGGACGACCTGCTGGACCAGGGGTTGGATCATGGGTTTCATCAGGCAGGGGCGTATGTGCGGTACACGATCGGGCCTGCTGTCAGGCAAGAGATTCTTGATCGGCTGCTGGAGTTGAATCATGCGCGGTACGCCGAAGAGATGGCCGCCGGGTTACACGACAAGCGGAAGCCGAAGAAGGCGCGCGCTGCGAAGGCTGCACCAGGCACCGAGCAGGATGGACTGTTTTGAGGTTCCGGCATCGGGTTGGAAAAACGAGGACGACCTTGAAAACGGTCCTTGCCGTCGAGGATGGGGGTAGACGATGACGGAGGCGCAGAGCACGGCGCCGTCGCTTGAGCTGGCGCAGGAATTCGACAGCGGAACCTCGTACGAGATCCGCGATGAGATCGAGGAGTTGTTGCGGCGCGATCTGCTGGGGCCGTGGGGTGGCGATGACGAGCGCTTGCCGACGGGGACCGGCCCGCGGGAGCGGTATCTCGTTGGCATGTTGGGGCCTCGGCACGAGGCGCGGTCGGTGGTGGCCGACGCGAGCGATGTCCCGGATACGCAGATCGGTGTGGAAGCGGACGCCAGTGATCCGGAGCTGCCGGAGATTCTGACGCCGCAGAGCCTGGGGCGGATCTGGGCTTCGTCCATGGGGATGGCGTTCGCGGTGTCGGGCGATGTCGACGTACTCAAGGTTCGCTACGAGTGGGCGCGGTACGAGCGGCGGCAGGCAACCGACGAGAAGGGCAAGATCACAAGAGCCTGGGAGCGCGAGCCGTACGCGAACGAGCGCGAGGTCCGAATCGACGGTGGCACCCGACAGGACCGTTTGCCGCTCACAGCAACCACCGAGGATGAGCCCGGGGTCCAGCTTGCGGTGACTGTGCGGCCACGTGACGGCCGGCGCGTTGTCGAGCTGGCGTTGATCAACGCCCAGGCCGAGCCACTGAGTGGGGACAAGGAGCCGGTCTGGTTGTTCCAGACGAACCTGATCCTCACCGCCGCTGACGACGCCAAGGCGATCTTCCTTCCGGTGGAGGCGACATCGAACGCCCAGAACGACTCGACGTTGGACGATCCTGAGGACGTTCACCTTCAGCTGCTCTATCGCCACCAGCACCGCTACGCGAGTGGTCGCAATGTTGCTGTCGATGCCCTTGTCCGTGAGGGCGAGACTGCGGCCTACAAGCTTCAGACCACATGGTTGCCCGCATACGAGGTCCCGGCGACGGTCGCCCCGACCGGCAGTGGATCACCCCTCGCCGAAGTCGAGCTCTCCATGGATACCCTCGCAACCGCGCCCCCCGAAGCGCTCGGCGACGGCCTCCGACCACTTGTCTCCGAGTACCGGGCCTGGATCGACCTGCGGGAAGGCGAGATCGACGGCCTGCCGACGCGGCTCCAGCCGTCTGCCCGCGTGGCCGTGGCGGCAGCCCGGTCGGCGGCACAACGGATCGAAGCCGGTATCACGCTCCTCGCCGATCCCACGGCTGATCGGCATGCGGACGCCCTGGAAGCGTTCCGATTCGCAAACAAGTCGATGGCCTTGCAGCGCCGGCACACGTCGATTGCCCGGATCCGCCAGGACGAAGGGTTGGACTATCGTGCGGCCGCCGCGAAGGTCGAGGCTGAAGGTGCGAAGGCAGCATCGTGGCGGCCGTTCCAGCTCGCCTTCGTGTTGCTCAATCTGCCCTCGCTGACAGACCCCGCACACCCGGAACGAGCGGCGGCATCAGACGCGGTCGTCGACCTTCTGTTCTTCCCGACCGGTGGTGGAAAGACCGAGGCGTACCTCGGTCTCACCGCCTACACGCTCGGCATCCGCAGGCTCCAAGGGATTGTGGGCACAGGCGGCGATGCGCGCGATGGCCGCGCGGGCACCGCCGTACTGATGCGGTACACGCTGCGGCTCCTCACCGCTCAACAGTTCCAGCGTGCGTCCGCACTGATCTGCGCAGCCGAGGTGCTCCGCCAGGAGGACGAGAAGCGCTGGGGGGCCGAGCCTTTCCGGATCGGCATGTGGGTCGGCTCGGGCGTCTCCCCGAACTGGTACGACGATGCCGCGACGCAGATCGCCGAAGCGCGAGCCTCGGGCGACGGGCGCCATACCAACGTTCTCCAAGTGCTCGCCTGTCCTTGGTGCGGTACGCCACTGCGCACCGAGCGCGACCTGCACGTCGACGACGAGACGCGTCGAGTTCTTCTGCATTGCCCGAATGGCGAAGGTGTCGACGCGTGCCCGTTCTCGCGCCGCCGTACGTCGGAAGGACTACCCATCCTCACGGTCGATGAGGAGATCTACCGATACGCCCCGAGCCTCGTCATCGCCACGGTCGACAAACTTGCCCAGCTCCCTTGGCGAGGCTTCGCCGGTCACCTCTTCGGCCACGTCACACAGACTTGTCCACGGCATGGATTCCGCCACCCTGACCTCGATCCGAGAGTCAAGTGCGGAAGCCGCCACAACAAGAGCAAGGGCGGCCTCGACGCAGTCGTCAGCCACGCAGTCCGGACGCTCCGTCCGCCTGATCTGATCATCCAAGATGAGCTGCACCTAATCTCCGGTGCACTAGGGACCACGGTCGGATTGTTCGAGGCGGCTGTGGACCAGCTTTGCACCTGGACAGTGGAAGGAGCCGCGAGCGGGGTCGGGCCGAAGATCGTTGCCTCGACAGCCACGACGAAGCGGGCCCGCGCTCAGGTGCTCGGACTGTTCGCGCGCCAGTTGGCAGTGTTCCCACCGCAGGTGTCGGATGTGAGGGACACGTTCTTCTCCATACAGGTCGAGCTCACGCCGAAGCAGCCAGGTCGTCGCTACCTCGGCATCTGCGCGCACGGCGTACGCATGAAGGCGGCCGAGATCCGCCTCGCCGAGATCCTGCTCCTCGCTGGCCAGACCGTCTTCGACAAGTACGGATCACCCGCGGACCCCTACTTGACCTTGGTCGGCTACTTCAACGCAGTCCGGGAACTGGCCGGCATGCGTCGCTATCTCGACGATGACGTGACCACCCGCGTACGCCGTGACGGCCGCCGACTGCGTGGTATCTCGGATCGGATCATCACCAGGTCCGGCATGCTGAGCATCCAGGAGCTCACCTCACGGATCTCGTCGGGCGACATCAGCGATGTCCTCGCCCGGCTCGAGATTGGATTCGACGACGAGCTCGACAGCAGCGCTCGGCGTCGCGCAATCGCAGACGATCTAAGGGAGGCGTTGAGCGGCAGCAGCAGGGATCGTCGCAGTCCGCATGCTCTCGCCGATCGATGGAGTGAGCGTCGCCGGAACGGACGAGAGCCAGCCGACGTCGTCCTCGCGACATCGATGTTGCAGGTCGGAGTCGACGTGTCTCGATTCGGTCTGATGCTGGTCACAGGACAGCCCAAGAACACCGCCGAGTACATCCAGGCGACCTCGCGGGTCGGCCGCGATGCCGAACGGCCGGGTCTCGTCGTGACGCTGTACAACTGGGCGCGGCCCCGGGATCTGGCTCACTTCGAGGATTTTGCTCACTACCATGCGACGTTCTACCAGCAGGTCGAGGCGCTGTCGGTGACGCCGTACACACGGCGCGCTCTCGACCGGGGAGCGGCAGCGACTTTCGTCACGGCGGTTCGGCACGCAGGTACGACGTACTCTCGCGACGCGGACGCCCACGACGTGCCGTTGGATTCGCCGCTGGTTCGCGAGATCATCGAACGGCTCGCGCGCCGCGCTGAACATGTCGACGGGATGCGGGGCCGAAACCACTTGGAGGAGAAGCTCCGCACGGTCGTCGATCGCTGGCAGGACAAGAAGTCACGCCCTGCCCGCCTGGCGTATGAAGCTTCACGGCGGGATAAGGAACAGCTGCAACCCCTCCTCGAGCGCGCCGGCGGCAACAAGTGGGATGTGCTCACTGTCGGGTTGTCGATGCGGGAGACGGAACCGGACATCAACCTCCTGGTGCCAGGTGGTGACCAGCTCTTTGCCCCACTCTTCAACGCACCGGCATGGTCATTCGGCCGTCCTGACGCTGAGGACGCCTCCGAGGCCGGAGACGACGAGGTGAACGAATGAACGGCAGGCACTTTCGGCGGGTCGGTTCAGTGCGGCCCAGCCACCTCATGTTCACCAGCGGTGTCGGCGCATTGGTGGATCTGCCCAACTTTTCCGTGCTCGTACAGGGGCTCGACGAGTGGCGGGACGCCGGCGTCCCCGTCGAGTCGCAGACGATCGCCGATGTTCCACCGCACCTGCTCCGTGCCGTCCGGAAGCTCGCCGGGCGATCGGTGAAGGAACTCCGGCCCGCGCCGTGGGCACCGGGGTCCGACCAGCTGCGGGCGGACGACCCGTCGCTACGTATCGGCGTACCTGCAGTTCCCTTTCCGGGGTGGCTTCGCTGCACGGCCTGCAACGAACTCGCGCCTATCGCATCGAAGGCTTTCGGGTTCGAGAACAGTCGGGTACGGCGTCCGCACGACGCTCGCTTCTTCCATGCGAACTGTGGACGAAAGCGAAGCGGCCGAGCGCCACTCGCGGTTGCAGCCCGCTTCGTGCTCGCCTGTCAGGCTGGCCACCTCGACGATTTCCCGTACGTACTGTTCGTCCACAACGGTTCAAGCTGCCCGGACGGAGCAGAGCATCCCCGTCTTCGGATGGAGGACCGTGGCGGCATGCTTGGCGCCAACGTCCAGCTCAGCTGCCTGGTCTGCGGCGCCAGCCGGAACATCCGACAGGCGCTTGGTGAACGCGGCCGCGAGAGTCTGCCCTACTGCCGAGGGCGGCACCCACATTTGGGCAACCACTTCGAGGAGTGCGGAAACGAAGCCAAACTTCTTGTCGTAGGTGCTTCGAACCAGTGGTTCGCTCAGACCCTCAACGCGCTAGCGGTTCCGAAACCGGCCGCCGACGAGCTGCAGGCCAAGGTCGACGTGCATTGGGCCGCTCTCGAGGCATTGCCAGGTGTCGAGATGATGCCGTACCTGCGGACTGTCGTGCCTGCGCTGCGCGAGTTCGAGAAGTGGGACGACGCCGAGATCTGGGCTGCTGTGCAGGCCAGGCGGACAGGGGGCGGCGCGGGCACCGAAGATGACGCAGCGCCCGATCTTCTCGCGCCGGAATGGGAGGCGTTTACGACCGACCGTGCGCCGGACCCCTCCGACGACTTCACGATCTCTCGGTCGGCCGACGGCGTACCTGCTCTGTTGAAGAACCTGCTGGACGACGTGGTGCAGGTCGAGCGATTGCGTGAGGTTCGTGCCCTCGTCGGCTTCACGCGGTTGGACGCGCCCGACCCGGAGGATCCCGACCTGGTGGAGCGCGCGCCGTTGTCGCGGGGCGAGCCGACCTGGCTGCCGGGCGCCGAGGTTCGGGGCGAGGGGATCTTCCTGCGCTTACCCGAAGAGCTCATGCAGGACTGGGAGGCCCGTGTCGATGACGCGCCTGAACTGCGCGCACATCTAGAGGCCTACGGACGGTTTCGGGCGAACAGGTATTCCGACCGGCTAGGGCAGGGGTTCGATCGGTTCGCGCTCTGGCCGGAGGCGCGCTACGTCGCGTTGCACACGCTCTCGCATCTGCTGATCCGTACGATCGCACTTGAATGCGGCTACAACGCTGCGAGCCTGTCAGAGCGGATCTACACCACCTCACGCGATGGTGAGCCGCGTGCCGGAATCCTCATCTACACGGCGGTTCCCGACGCCGAGGGAACGCTCGGTGGGCTGGTGTCACAGGCCGAACCGCGCACGTTGGAACGGCTCGTCAGGCAAGCACTGCAGCAAGCGATGCACTGCTCATCAGACCCGCTGTGCGCCGAGCGGCTGCCGCACGCTCCCGCGGACTTTCTGCACGGCGCCGCGTGTCATGTCTGTCTGTTCCTGTCTGAGACCACGTGCGAACGCGGCAACAGGTTCCTCGACCGCCGGTTCGTCGTGCCGATTGACAACCCAGGTCTTGCGTTGTTCCGGGACCTGCCGTGAAAGACCTGGCCGTTGACGGGGCGTCCGATCAGCTCGGGCTCAGCGGCGTGGCCTTCGCGGAGCGATGGGGGCCGGCCAGGCTGCGAAGCACGCTCGCCAGGGTCGCTGCTGGTGTCTCTGACGAGGTTCTACGATCCACTGCACACAACAGTGAGTACGCCGAGTGGGTCGCCGCGCTGCAGTCCGCCATCGCACAGTGCGGGCGGCCCTTGAACGAGGCTCTTGCGTTGTTGGAGGGTGTTGCCGCTGGATACACCCGCGGCGCTAGTTCGGTGCGCGCAGACCTTGTTTGGAGCGGTCCTAGCACGCACCGGGTCCCTGTGCGCTCGACGGCGCAGGTTCTGATCGATGTCGTCGAGGCGGCAGAGCACGACGTGTTGTTGATGACGTATTCCGCCAAGCCGTATCCGCCACTGCTCGCAGCCTTGATCGCGGCGCGCGGACGCGCCGTTGCAGTCACCGTTGTTGTTGAGACGATCCAGGGCGCTGCCGGCGCCATCGTCGGCGCCGAGCCGGCGACGGCATTCCTGGACGTTCCAGGTGTCGAGTTGTGGCACTGGCCGACCGAGCAGAGGACTCAGGCCGGAGCCAAGATGCACGCCAAGCTGGCCGTGGCGGACAGCCGTATGCTGTTCATCTCGAGCGCCAACCTGACGCATTCGGGCGTCGGCAAGAACATTGAGGCCGGAGTTCTGATCCACGGCGGATCCGCCCCGATGCGCGCGGTAGAACACATCCGGGAACTCAAGGCGAGCGGTTCGCTGAGTCGGCTACAGGTCGGCGAGCCAGGAGCGGCGACCCGATGACCAAGTCCGACGTAACAGTCGCCGCGCTCGACATCGCACGGATAGCCGGCGTGGGTCGCGCCGCGGTCAGCAACTGGCGCCGCCGGTATCCAGACTTCCCCCAACCCGTCGGAGGCTCGGCCAGCAGTCCGCTGTTCGCCCTGGGCGAGATCGAGAACTGGCTTGGAGAACACGGCAAGTCGTTCCGGATGACTGAAGTGGACCGCCTGTGGCAGCACCTGCGAACCGCTGTCGATGACCTGCAGCTCGGTGAGTTCATGGGCCATCTGGGTGCCCTTCTCGTACTGGTGAACCGCAAGCCCGATGCGTGGGTCACCCCGTCCGAGTTGTCCGCCAAGAAGGTGGCAGGGGAGCTGCGTGAATATGCCAGAGCGATCCCCGGCGAGTTTCCGAAGACATTCCCGGACGCCTGGTCCGCAATCTTTGTCGAGGCAGCCGGGCTAGCCGCGACTGACGGCGCGGCTAGCACCTACGAAGCCTTGTGCCAGCAGTATTTCGAGACCGTGTCGCGCCGTGGCATCTCGGCGTCAGGTGAGGTCGCCGGCCTGATTCTCGATCTGACGGCTGACCTCGTACCGGGCAGCTCCAGCGTGCTAGATCCATCCTGTGGCAATGGGAACCTACTTGTCGCTGCCCTCGCACGGGGCCTACATCCGACGCTAGGACAGGAAGCCGATGAGCCGGCCGCCAGGATGTCTGCGGCGCGGCTTCTGCTGAACGCTCACACCGACTCAGGGGTTCGGATCGAGCTCGGAGACGCCTTACGCGCCGACGCCTTCGAGGGGCAGACAGTCGATCTGGTCGTGTGCGATCCAGTGGTCGAGCGGAGCTGGGGGTACGACCAACTCATCGCGGATCCTCGATGGACGTTCGGACTGCCGCCCCGGAGCGAGCCCGAGCTCGCGTGGCTGCAACATTGCCTCGCGCACGTACGCGGCGGCGGCGCTGCCGCCGTCGTGTTGCCGTCGGCCGTGGCCGGTCGCCGGGCCGGCCGGCGAATTCGGGGCAACTTGCTGCGCGCCGGAGTGGTGCAGGCAGTCATCGGACTTCCCCACAGTTCAGGACTCGCTGGACCGCGAGATCTCTGGATCCTCGTTCGGACCGACCACGGCGAGATCCCACAGCACGTCATGCTGACCGACCACAAACTCGACGTGACCTCGGTGGCCGCCTCGTGGCGGGCGTTCCTCAGGTCGGAGCCGCTGCCGACCGGGGCTCGCGCCGTACGTGTCATCGATTTGCTCGACGACGAGATCGATCTCAGTCCCGCGCGCCATCTCGTGGCCGACAACTCCGTGGACCGTACATACACTGAACTCGCGAATCAGTGGACGCGAATCCTGGCAGGACTTCAGGACGCGCTACCGGCTGTGGACATCGGGGCACCTGGGCCAATCACGAGCCTGACCACAGTAGGAGAACTGGCGAAGGCCGGTCTGATCAGCATTCAGCAAGCACCGATCAAGATGGAATCCGAGGCCGGTGGTCAGCCAGTCCTCACGGCCCACGATGTGCGGCACGGGAGTGAACCGTCGGGCCGAGGTACCCCGTTGCCCGGGGCAATCGAACTCCAACCCGGCGATGTCGTGGCGCCGATCTTGCGGGAAGGTCGTGTTCGTGTCGTCCAGGAGCCCGGCGCCCTACTCGGGTCCAACCTGGTGATGCTTCGTCCGGACCCGGACCGCATCGACCCTGATCTCCTGGCCGGATGCGTTCGATCGGCGGCGCAGGAGTCGTCGACGAGGACGTCTGCGGCCTCGGCCCGGTTCGACATACGGCGGGTTGCTGTTCCCCGGCTCGGTATCGACGAGCAGCGGCGGTGGGGCGCGATCTTCAGCAAGCTGGCGACGACGGAGGCGCAGCTGAGCGAGCTCGCGGAAGTCGGGCGGCAGCTCGTGCGCTCCGCCCGCCTCGGCCTGATCCACGGGGGCCTGCGTCCCAGTGAGCTGGAGCAGCCATGAGCAGACGAGTCGTCGGCGACCGCTACGAGCTCGAAGCCCTGCCGCTGGCCCGAGGCGGCATGGGCGAGGTCTGGGTCGGTCGGGATGTGAAGCTCGAGCGAGAGGTGGCCGTCAAGTTCCTGCGCCTCCCCGACGGAACACCGGATGACGAACTGGTCCGCCGCTTCGTCCGGGAGTCACGAATCACCGCGCGGCTCGAACATCCGGGGATCCCGGCCGTATATGACGTGGGCACCGACGAGGACCGCCCGTACCTGGTGATGCAGCGGATCCACGGCAGCACGGTCGCCGACGTTGTCGCCGAGAACGGCCCGTTGCCGATCGGCTGGGCCGCCGCGATCGCAGCCCAGGTGTGCGCCGTTCTGACTGTTGCGCACAGGGCGTCCCTGGTACATCGGGATCTCAAGCCCAGCAATCTGATGTTCTGTCCGGACGGCACGGTGAAGGTGTTGGACTTCGGTCTGGCCGTCGCACTCGATCTCGCCGACATCTCGCACATCACCCGCACCGGTCAGACGATCGGCACGCCTGCCTACATGGCACCCGAGCAGGTGATGGCCGCGCTCAGCGGGCCGCAGAGCGACCTCTATGCACTTGGTTGCTGTCTGCACGAGATGCTAACCGGTAGGCAGACCTTCGGCGGACCAACGCCGTACTCCGTCATGAACAAGCAGGTCGGTGAGAGGCCGTCGGCCATCCGCCGTACCCGGTCCGACGTACCGGGCGAGCTGGACGAACTCGTGCTCGAGTTGCTCGAGAAGCAGCCTGATGACCGTCCGGACAGCGCAGAGGTGGTGTTCGAGCGACTGAAACCTTTCGTCAAGGGCCTGGGGCCGCTGGCGCCGGTGCTGCGTACGACTGACGGATACGACGCGGTGCGGATGTACGCCGCGGTGCTCGCGGAGGTGGACTCCGGAGTCCATACCAGAGAGGTCGGCCGGCCACCTGAGGTGTCAGTCAAGGTGCCCACCGAGCAGTTCAGCCGCGGCCGGTTGGATCATGCCCGGCAGCAGGCCACCGAGCTCATCGGTCAGTCGCGATTCAGTCAGGCCGCGCAGGTTCTCGATGCCGTGGCAGGCCCGGCGACCCAAGCGCTGGGAGCCGCGGACCCGGCCGTTGTCAGCCTCCGGCTCGAGCTTGCGAATGTGCTGTTCGAGGGCGGGGATTACAGAAGCGCCGCGCC
The DNA here is from genome assembly GCF_004361855.1 of Kribbella caucasensis. Lineage (GTDB taxonomy): Bacteria > Actinomycetota > Actinomycetes > Propionibacteriales > Kribbellaceae > Kribbella > Kribbella caucasensis. The sequence goes on along the minus strand of NZ_SNWQ01000041.1, from coordinate 10,370 downwards.
GGTGTACCGCAGGCTCGGAATGGAACTCGCGGAGCACCACGGTCCGGACTCCGATCTCGTCTTCCGATGCCGCCTGCAGGAGGCTACCTGTCGTGCGCTGATTGGCGAGACCAACGAGGCGATCACTCAGCTGCAAGCACTGCTCGAGGATGAGACCCGTGTCTTCGGCAGTGCGGACGCCCGCACGCTCGAACTGCGCCGGCAGATCGGTCTGCTGCAACTCGGTGCGGGGCGTGTTCCGGAGGCAACGCGCGTCCTTGCTGCGCTGGCAGCCGACCTCGAGCGGCTCCATGGCCACGATCATCCGCTGACCGAGAAGGTTCGAGGACTGCTCGACGGAATCCGGCAACGGGAGGAGTGAGATGCCAAGGCTCGGAATCGACCGTGACTTCCTGCGTGACTACGCCCGGCTGGACCGCAAGCTGCAGGACCGCGTGCATGAGGTATTCGCGAAGTTCGAGGCGGCAACTCATGCCGGAATCCATCTCGAGAAGATCGCCAACGCCAAGGACGACAGGTTCCGGTCGATCCGCATCGACCAGTTCTGGCGCGGCGTCGTGCTGGCACCGGAGTCCGGCGACACCTTCACGCTTCTCAAGGTCCTGCCTCACGACGATGCGTACACGTGGGCCCAGCGGCGCCAGGCGTCGGTCAACGCAGCGACCGGACGGATCGAGATCAGGGACGTCGCAGCCATCGACGCGACGCTTCCGGAGTTGAGCCGCCACGCCTCCGGCAAGACCAGCCGCCTGTTCGCTCGAGTCAGCGACAAGGACCTGCGGCGCCTCGGTGTCGACGACCAGACCCAGCAGTTCGCCCGCGTCCTCACTGACGAGCTTCAGCTCGAAGCGGCCCGCGCCTTCCTGCCGCAGCACCAGTGGGAAGCGCTGTACGGCCTCGCAGCCGGCATGTCACCCGACGAGGTGTGGTCCGCACTCGGTGCACCGCCCGCCGACGAGCCGATCGATCCGGACGACGTGGATGCCGCAGTGGAGCGGACCACCGAACGCGTTCTCCTGGTCCAAGGATCCGACGAACTACTGGATGTCTTCCGGCGTCCGCTCGATCTCTGGCGGATCTACCTCCACCCGGTCCAGTACCAAGTTGCGCATGCGGAATATCGGGGTCCAGCCCGCGTCACAGGCGGACCAGGCACCGGAAAGACAGTAGTCGCCATCCATCGCGCACGCCATCTCGCTGAGCGCGATGGCGGCAAGGTACTCGTCACAACGTTCACATCTAACCTGGCCGCAACCCTGCAGGCCGGACTTGATCTCCTAGTGGACGACCAGCATGTGCGCGATCGAATAACAGTTCAGCACGTCGACCAGTTCGCGCACCAAGTCTTCCGACAGCGACATGGTCATCCTCGGCTGCTGCTGCCTGCCGATGAGGTCGGCCGGTGGCGGGAAATCCGCCAACGGCTGGACCTGCCGTTCACAGAAACATTCCTGGCCGAGGAATGGCGGCAAGTGGTGCTCGCCCACCGGGTGCACGATGCCCAGGCATATCTAACTGCAAAGCGAAGCGGTCGTGGCCGCCCCCTGAACGCCCGGCAGCGTGCGCAGCTCTGGCAGGCAGTATGGGAGTTCCAGCAGGACCTTCGTGACCGGCGGATGTGGACCCACGAGACAGTACGTGCGGAAGCCACCGACCTGCTGGCAGGACAAGCCGACAAACCGTTCCGCCATGTCGTTGTGGATGAGGCACAAGACCTCAGCCCCGACCAATGGCGACTACTACGGGCCGCGGTACCTGAAGCACCCAACGACATGTTCGTCGCCGGGGACACCCATCAACGGATTTACCACCATCGCATTAGCCTTCGCGACGTCGGCGTGAGGGTGTCCGGACGATCCACGCGCCTGACCGTGAACTACAGAACAACCGCGGAGATCCTCGCTTGGAGCTTTCAGATACTCCACGGCGAGCGCATCGACAACCTGGACGGCGACCTCGAGTCGGTCGAGGGCTATCGGTGCGAGACACACGGCTCGCATCCCCTCCTCCAGTCATTCCAGACTCGAGCTGACGAACTCAAAGGCTTGAGTGACCAGATCCAGTCGTGGGTCTCAGCAGGTGTGCAACTTAACGAGATTGGGATTGCGGCCCGCTCCAACGGCTTAGTCGAAGCAGTCGTGGGCGAACTGTCCAGATCTGGCATCCCAGCCCACTCTTTGAGCCGGTCGAACCCGCCGGCCGAAGCAGTCGCCGCGGGGACCATGCATCGAATGAAGGGTTTGGAGTTTCGGTGCGTCGCGGTCGTCGGAGTAACGGCACAGCAGGTACCGCCAGCCAACGCGGTTACGCCGGCCGACGAGGATCAATCCACGCACCTGCAAGACCTGCAGCGTGAGCGCTGCCTCTTGTTTGTAGCCTGCACGAGGGCACGCGAGCAGCTCTATGTGTCCTGGCATGGCGTACCCAGTGAGTTCATCAAGCCGGCTACCGATGGCTAGCAGTAGGCGGCGCACGGCAATAAGGTTTTGACGCGTCGCGGTCACACCGCGAGGGGGAGGAAGAGTCATGGGGAAGCTGTCTACGGTCCTGGATCAGATCGACTCCGGTTCATTGCTGCTACCGGAGTTTCAGCGAGGCTATGTCTGGAACCGCGACCAGGTGCGCGGGCTTATGCGGTCGCTCTACAGGGGCTACCCAGTCGGGGGCCTTCTGTTGTGGGAGACCGAATCCGACCAGGCGGCAGTACGCGGCGGAGATATCGGCCGAGGCACCCGTCTGCTTCTGCTCGATGGCCAGCAACGCATCACCTCGCTCTACGGCGTTCTCCGTGGACGTCCACCAAGGTTTTTCGAAGGCGACAGTACAGCGTTCACCGGCTTGCACTTCAACGTCGACGAGGAGACGTTCGAGTTCTATGCTCCAACCAAGATGCGTGAGGACGACCGCTGGGTCGATGTCACCAGGCTGTACTCCGAGGGCCTCGGTCCTTTCATCGCCATGTTCAGCTCAGATCCACTTCGCCTCCAGGTCTACCTGGAGCGGTTGAATCGGCTGCTGCAAATTCAGGAGCGGTCCTTTCACGAGGAGAAGATCACGGGCCGCGACAAGAGCATCGACGTCGTCGTCGACATCTTCAACCGCGTCAACTCAGGCGGAACCGAGCTTTCGAAGGGGGACCTGGCGCTGGCGAAGCTGTGTGCGCAATGGCCTGATGCTCGGCAGGCCATGCGCGACTACCTACAGAAGTGGCAGGACGCCGGATTCAAGTTCAGCCTCGACTGGCTAATGCGCAACGTCACTGCAGTAGGCACCGGTCGCGCGGTCTTCAGCGCATTGGACAACCTCAGCGCCGAAGAATTCCAGCAGAGCCTCGATGCCACCGCGGAGTACGTCGGCAGATTCCTGGACACGGTATCCGGCAGACTCGGCCTGGACCACGACCGAGTGCTGATGGGGCGGGCGGCGGTGCCGGTCATCGCACGGCTGCTGCACCTGAGCGGCGGCCGATTCCGCGACGCGGTTGAGCGTGACAAGACCCTCTACTGGTACGTCCAGGGTGCCTTGCGCGGGCGCTTCGGCGGCTCGACCGAGACGACGCTTGCGCAGGACTACGAGGCCGTCGAGCGAGATGGTGTCGAGGGGCTCATCACCCAACTCGAGCGATGGCGAGGAGGCAACCTCGACATTCAGGCTCACGACTTCGAGGGTGCCACGCGGGGTTCGCGCTTCTACCCGATGCTCTACATGCTGACCCGTGTCAACGGTGCGCGCGATCTCGGTACCGGGTTGGAGCTGCGTGCCGAGATGCTCGGCCGGCTGGCCTCCCTTCAGATCCACCACATCTTCCCGAAGGCTGTGCTACACAAGGCCGAGTACGAGCGCGCCGAGGTCAATGCAATCGCGAACTTCTGCTTTCTAGCGCAGGAGACCAACCTGCGGATCGGCAAGCGGCACCCAGCCGAGTACTTGGCCGAGGCCGAGAAACTCCAGCCCGGCGTCCTCGCGTCTCAGTGGATTCCCGCAGACCCCGCGCTCTGGACGACTGACCGTTACCTGGACTTCCTTGCAGCACGGAGAGAACTTCTTGCCGAGGCCGCACAGTCGTTCCTCTCCAGGCTTCGCGAAGGCGCTGCGGCGAGTGACTCACGGGACCTGAGTCCAGTGTCGGTTATTGCTGCCGACGACGTCGAGGATGCCCGCGCCGTGCAGGTCAAGGCTATGGTCTCGGAGCTTAACGAGCTGGGTTATGCCTCGCCGGAACTCGACAACGAGATCGCCGATCCAGTCACTGGACGCTCCCTGGCTGTCGCCGAGGCCTTCTGGCCGGACGGTCTGCAGGCCGGACTGGGACGCCCAGTTGTGCTCGAACTTGATCCCGACTACGCCGACCTTGCGAGGCTTGAGGAGCTCGACTACGAAGTGTTCACGTCGGTCGATGCCTTGCGCGGGTATGTACTGCGTCGCAATGTGGATCTCGCTGGGGACGAAGACCTAGAGACGCCGTCGGAAATCGACGAAGCCCAATCATCAGCGAGCCGCGACTTTGAAACTGCGATGCGGAATCTCTACCAGCGTGCGCGCCAAGAGGCGAACTATTCGCCGACGTACTTCCTCAGCATGCTGGCCGAGTACGGCGGCCTCGAGACCGCCCGCAGACTTCTGCACGCGCCTACTATCTCCGACGGATTCGCGACGCTCTGGGAACGCGGCCGTCTGGATCTGACGGTGGAAGCATTGGTCAACAGCTCCGAGTTCCACGAACTCTTCACTGTCGACGAACTAGCCGTCGCCCGCCGCCGCCTCGAACAATTCGGCTACCTCGACGCCTAGTGCGCGGCAGACGTCAACGACGCAAGCTGTGCCTGGCAGGGCACAGACCACATTTGAATCAGTACCGTCACACACCGATGACCTCCCCGGGCCGTGCCCTGCCTCACAACTGCATCTCGTCGAATGTTCAGCTCATGGCGCAAGAGGCGGCGGCCAAGGCACGATTGGGGGAACCTGGGCTGCAGGCCTATTGGAGAACGGCCGCGAGGTCCTTGACCACCTGCCCTACCCGGATCGGCCGGACAATCACTCAAGGTCGATCCAGCGAAGTGGGACTACTACTCGACGGATGTTCATCGCATCGGCGGAGATGACGAGCTGGCCAAGATGCACGCCAACACGGTCATCCGGGACAACATCGCTCCGGATGGGACAAACCTGAGCCCGATGCAGATCTCAGAATGCCGCCTCACCCTCGGCTTCATCGTCGGCCGGCAAGGCGATCTTGAACAAGCGTGCAGCTCGGCATGGACGGACTGAAGGACGGCAGGCAGAGCAAAGTTCACCTCTTGATGGTGGCCGGAGAGCTCGATGCCGAACTCCACGACCGCTACCCCGGTGAACCCCTGGCCAGAGAGTTCCGCGATGCGACCTGGAGTACCAGGGCTGGCGGGTAGCCTGCGCCGGAACCGCCGACTCGAACTGCCGCACAGCGGCGTTGCAGGTTCGGCATCTTCGCGCGGTTCTCGCCGGTGGTGCGAATCGGGGCGTGCTCGGGCCTGGGTGAACAGTTTGTGAGCGTCAGTCGCAGAAGTCGCAGACGCCAGTCGCCGGGAGCGATATGTGATAGGTCGGGCACTGAGGCGCAGTTTTCTGGATCGTCTTCGCGCGTCGGGCGCGATCTTTGGACTCCCGCAGTTTGGGCGTGAGTGCGGCGACCCCGCCGCCGGGTGGGAGGCCAGCGGCGTTGAAGTGGCGGTAGCACGCGAGTCGCTCGTGGGTTGCGTGGTCGTCCAGATCACCGGGTGCCACACCCTCGGCCGCTTGGACCGCGATCGCGTAGCCCTCGCCGACGCTGCCTGCAGCGTTCACACAGAGCGATGAGAGGAGCGGTTCCCCTCGCCGCGATGACTCGGCCGAGACCCTGCCCAGGACGTCACCAATCCAGTAATGCATTAGCTGCCTGGTATGGATCCCGGTGCGGTTCATCACCTGAGTTGCGAGTTCCTTGTACGTGACCACGGCGCGGTAGCGGCCGGCAGCCTCGAGGAGGACGGCTCGAGCCGCTTCGGCCCAGGCTGAACGCGCGCTCTCGGACCCGACGTCGGAGGCTTCTCGCCACGAGCCGGAGCCGGGGCTTTCTGCTAATTCTGGGTCGTCAACGAAGGTCACAGAGAACCCGAGCTTCCGCAGGATCCTTGCAGCGCCGTCCTTGCCACCGGAGAACTCCGAGCTGGTAGCCGCGGTGCCCGCGGCGTACAAGTAGGAGACACCGAGGATGGCTTTGGAGTCGTAGCTCTTGCCGTCGTGCCACAGAAGGTATTCACGCGCCTTGCCGAAGCCGTACAAGGTGAGAAACTCATCGGCTCCGAGCTCGTCGTACTCCTCGAGGGCGCGCAGGACGTGCTCGCGTGCGACGGCATCGAAGTTCGGCATGACTCGACGATAGACCCGAGTGCCGACACCCCTGTTGTCTCATGGTGGCGGTCGCGTGAGCTCCTACACCTGAGGCGTCCAAACTGTCTGTCCGCCGTGAGAGCCGCGACAGCCGGGCCATAGCAACGTCTCCGGCGCCCGGCGCCCACAGCGGCCTGATCGAAGCCGAGCACGTCGGGTCACAACCTCGCGCTCACGCGGATCCCGTCTCGGTGATAGGAGTCAGGCCCTCGCCGACATAGGCCCGGATGTCTCCACCTGAGCGCACTGAGATGGCAAGGTGACTCATGTCCGAAGGTTCCAGGCCTGTCCTTGGCCGGCTTACTCGTCTATCCCCCGTGACGGTTGGCCGCATGAGGCCCACAGCCTCACACCGTGGCTACTCAACAATGTCGATGTGCTCAGCGACTTGCTCGGGATGGATCTCGCACTCGAGGTGGCAGAGCATCCGGTCGGCGGATTCAGCTTGGACCTGATGGGCGCGATGAGACCACCGGTGAAGTCGTGATCGTTGAGAATCAGCTTGAGACCTCCGACCACGGCCACCTCGGCCAGATCCTCACCTACGCGGCCAGGACCGAACCCACGACGATCGTCTGGGTTGCCGCATCGTTCGACCCGAGCATCGAGCGGCTATCGACTGGCTGAATGCTCGCACTGACGAGAACCCCAGATTCTTCGGTGTGGAACTCGGCGTCGTACGGATCGGACAGTCCGACCCGGCGCCGTCGTTCCGACTGGTTGCTCAGTCCAACGATTAGGAGAAGACGGTTCGTGCCGCCGCTCTCGGCTGAGCTTGCTTGTGCTCCCTTCGGAGACCTCAACGAATGCCCGCACCTTGCTCGTAGACGGCTGCGGCGCTCTCCCGCTCCCAATCAGGTATGTCTTCCCACGGCGCGACATACCCGGGCTCCGGTTCGCTCGGATAGTGCTTCGTCACACCTGCGATCCATGCCTCACGGAAGAAGCAGCCTTGTTCATTCGACAACAGCTTCGCTCCTTTGGACGGGGAAGGGTCTTACAGCGACGAACGCTCGATCGCGAGGCATGCCGAGATGTCTTCGCTCAAGCGCAGTAGCCGGGCATCTCGGCGGTGGGCGGCAGGGAGTTGCCGGTTCACGCCGGCGAGTTTGCGAGCGATCACGCCCGAGCCAGACTGCCCCGTTAGTTCCATGGCGGCGGTTGCGTAGTTCACCGTCTGCTCAACATCTCGGCGCATCACACCTACGTTTGCCAGATCCACCAGCACACTACCGCGCAGCCGCAGCGAAACCGGTAGGCTCAGCGCTTGTTGCAAGGACATCTCAGCCAGATCCGGCTTGCCAAGCTGGGTGTAGCAGGTGCCGCGTTGCTCGGGCAGCCGAGGGCCGTCGAACCGCAACCATCCCCCGGTCTGACTTTCGCGGCCCATCCCTCTGACTTGTTCGGCGTGCTCTAGGACCCGTTCGCAGACACTCAGATCACCCAGCCCGGCGGCGGCTTCGGCCTTGTCGGCGACGGGTGAAAACTGACCCCCTGGCGGCGGGTGAGAACCGTCCACGAACCCCGTTGGGCTGTGGACGGCCCACAGCCGACGACCTCCTTCGGCCGACCTGTGCAACGCTTCTTTGGCGGGCCAGGAGTGAGTTCATTGCACAGCAGGTTCAGACAGAGACAATGAGGGTGAGCTGGTATCCATCTCAATTCCGGCGCCGATGGGGAGGATAAGGTTCTCGACCTGGTGACCGATCTCGCCGATCTGCATGACTGGGAATCTGTGGTCCGCGGTGGTTTCCAGGATGATGTCGGCGATCTCTCGGTCGTTGCCGGTTCCTGGGGCGTCGCTGCCTAGGCAGTAGCCGATGATAAGGCCCTGGATGGAGTCGAAGGCGCCCTTGAGCTTGAGGGTTGCCAAGAGGGCTTGGATGTGGCGCTTCTGGAGGCGATAGGTTTCCAGGAAGAGGATCGCGTCGTCCAGGGGCGGACAGTATGGGGTGCCGACGAGTTGCATGAAGGCGTCGGAGTTTCCGCCGACGGCGGTTCCGGTTGCGCGGCCGGGCTTGATCTCGCGCCATCCGTGGTAGGTCGTGGGGTCGCCTTCGAGGTCGCGCCAGTCGGGGTTGGGGCGGTAGTCACCCGACCATGCGTCGAACCAGATCTGCTTGAGGTTCTGGGTGGTGTAGGACATATCGTGATGGGCAAAGTCCATCAGTTCGAAGCCGTGGAACGTCAGCAGGCCGGTCTTCGCTGTGATGGCGTTGAGCAGTGTTGAGGAGTCGGAGAGACCGGCCACGATCTTGGAGTGTGCGGCGATGGTGTCGTAGTCCAGGCGATCGACGAGGTCTACTGCAGTTGCGCCGCCGGTCGAGAAGAAGACGGCCTTGACCTCGGGATCGGTGAACGCCGCCATCAGATCGTCTCGGCGTTCTTCTGTGGTGCCGGCAGAGTAGTAGTCCTGAGCGAACGTGTTGTCGGCGAAGTCAATCTTGATGCCCAGGGCAGACGCGAGGTTCGCACGGGCGCGCTCGCAAGCGCCGGGTCAGTGCAGGTAGGAGGCGCCTGGTCGGTCCGATCTGCGATTGTGCTCGATGGCGAGACGATGATCGCTCGATCTCCAGCTCGCAGCCTCTCGGGCCGAATGACGCTTCCGCTCATAGCAATCTCCATCCTCTGAAGGCAGTTGGGCTCGTTGTCCTGCGAGGAAGTCATCGGACGGCCAGCCGCGCTTGCATCTTGTCCGCGTCCAACTCGAATCCGGCCGCCTGCTCTTGCTGGCCAAGCGCACGACAGTCTTCAGCCAAGCTCTGAAGGCTTCGGAGGGTGTTCGGGTGGTCGCCCGGGTAGAGCCTTTGTTGCATAGCGAGTGCCTGCGTGTCCAGGCGGCGTGCGTCTTGGAACTCGCCGAGTGCCCTGAGGTCCGAGGCGAGGTTGCGGAAGCTGTGCGCGATGTCGGGGTGGTCTCCGGGATCCAGGCGTTGCCGCATCACGAGCGCTAGCTCGTTCAGCTCGCGGGCACGCTTGAGATCGCCCAGTTGGTGAAGATCGCCGGCAAGGTTGCTGAGGCTGTAGGCAACATTCGGGTGGTCCCCGCCGTGGAGGCGCTGCCGCATGTGCAGGCCTTGTTCGTGGTGCTGTCGGGCGAGGTCGCACCGACCGAGAATGTGAAGAACGTTCCCGAGATTGTCCAGGCTGTGTGCGATGTCGGGGTGATCGCCGGAATACAGCCGCCTCCGCATCTCCAGTGCCTGCTCGTGCAGCTCTCGTGCGCGTCCTGGGTCGCCAAGCTCATTCAGATCGACTGCGAGGTGTACCAGCCCGCGAGCAACCTCTGGGTGATCACCCTCGTGGAGGTTCCGCCGCATCGTCAGGGCTCGCTCATGAAGATCGGCCGCGTCTGCGTAGCTGAGACCGCTACACAGGAGGTATCGACCAACCCGCGTCAGCAGTGACGCCAGCGGGACGTTCTCCAAGCCTTCTACTCTTGCGTGGGCAAAGATGGATGCGGCGTGCGAGACCAACTGCGCGCATGTGGGCCAGGTGGCAGGCTCGGATGGAGTCTGGGGAAACAGTGCGCTGAGGAGAGCTACGACGTCGGCCACCCGCTGGCCTCGGTCCGCCGTGCGTGCTTCGATGACGACCTTGGTCAGTCGGTGAAGTCGTATCTGGTCATCGCTGTCCAGCATCAGCAGTCCCGACTGTCGCAGGCTGCCGAAGATTTCGAGCCGCTGGATGGCGTCGAGGTCGCCGAGCAGCGGATCGTCGAGATGCTGCAGCGCCGTCAAGAACTGCTTGAGCGGCAAGCTGTCCGGTGAGCAGAGTGCGCAGATCTCGAGGAGCCGAACTGCCGAGGGTGCGGTGGTTCCGAGTCTTTCCAAGGTCAACACAACAGTGGCTGCGACGGTGCCTGAGTGTTGCCCGTCGTTCATCTTGCAGATGAAGGCGTCACCGGTGTTGCCGATGGGCGGGGTGTGGGAAGGCCCCGCTCGCTGGTCGCGGACGGGGCC
>NZ_SNWQ01000040.1 GCF_004361855.1 Kribbella caucasensis | reverse complement strand
CCGATCGACCCGCTCCACACCCTGCATGCCAAAACCCTCTCAGCACGCACAGCAGACACCGCGACGACACGCGGATTATTCAGCGGCCTCCTAGCCGGTCAGGCGTCGTGTTCGAGGATTCTCAGGTGGGGGACCTTGAGTTGTGTCTTGGCGCGTCTGGCCCAGTCGTTGCAGACGAAGGCGGCGGCCGTTTCCGGCCAGGCGACCACGACGACCTCGTCGGCGTCCGTGGTCCTGACCATGGTCTTCAGCGCGAGTAGCACCTCACCGTGGGTGATCGACACGCTCACCTGATCATCGCTGGCCGCGCGCAACCGGCGCGAACTTCGCTCGATCACCGAGACCAGGTCGAACTGCGGGTCTGCCAGCGCGGTCGCCGTCGTCGTCCGGGCCGAAGCGGTACTCGCGGACAGGCCGGCGACGTCCGCGAAACTCGAACCCAGCAAGGCCATCGGCCCGGCGAGTCCCTCGGTCGGATGGCTGGACACGAGGAGGTGGTAGGCCACCGGTTCCTCGTTCCTAGCGTGCAGGGCGGCGACCCGGTCCGCGTCGCCCTCGCTCATCTCGCGCTCGATGAGCACCACCACGTCGTACGTCATTCGTGGCTCCCTTCGCCGTCACTTTCCTTTGTACTCCGCTCCCGCGCCGCTGTGGCCACCGAACCGCGCCTCTGTAACTGGAATGTCAAACTCCACGACGAACTGCTCACTGCATCAAGTCTGGAATCTCCTCGGCAGTAAGGCGACCGCGGTCCTCGGCGCGAGCAGCTCGGAGTGCGGTGACCGGATCCGCGGGACGGCGGTGGTGCCAGTCGGTCACGGCCTGGTACGCCGCTGCGACCGCGAGCAGGCGGTCCTCGCCGAAGGGTTTGCCGCCGAGAATCGTGCCGATCGGGACACCACTGCTGGTGAAACCGATCGGCAGCGCGAGTTCGGGCAGCCCGATCGCGTCGAACGGGGTCGGGCTGGTCTGGACGACGACATCGCACTGCTCGAACAGGTCGTCCAGCACGCGTTGCAGCAGCAGAACCTTCGCGCGCTGACCGATCAGGAACTCGTTCGCACCGAGCAGGGCACCCTGCAACCAACCCGTCACCGAGACTCCGAATCCGCGAAGATCCGTGCGCAGCATCGGGAGGAACGGCTCGCTCCGTTCGGGCAGGCGGACGTTGTTGAACGCCGTGTTGGTCAACACGTCCCACTCGTCGGGCAGGGAGACGTCGACGACCTGCAGATCCTCGATGTCGTCGAGCACGTTCAGCGCCGTACGCCGGGCCGCGGCCGTCTCCGTCGTACCGGCGGTGTAGCCGGGGATCACGCCGATCCGGGTACGCCAGCGAGCCTTGACCCGGCGTTCCCGGTACGCCGGGGACGCGGCGGTGACGAGATCCGGGACCGGCGGAAGACCCTGGGTCCGCGGGTCGTTCGGGTCCTCACCGGCCATCGCGGTGAGCATGATCGCGGCGTCCATCGCGTCCCGGGCCAGCGGTCCGGGGTGGTCGCGGGTGTAGCTGAGCGGGACGATGCCGTAGAGGGAGACGCGGCCCATCGTCGGCTTGAGACCGGTGAGGTTCTGGGCGTTCGAGGGCGCGGTGATCGAGCCTCCGGTCTGGGTCCCGGTGCTGGAGGTCGCCATCCTCGACGCGACCGCCGTCGCCGAACCGGACGAAGAACCACCCGGGTCGGTCGACGGATCGGCCGGGGTCCAGGCGTTGACGGTGGTGATCCGTCCGTCCGGAGTGGTCGCGCGGGTGGTTGCGAGGGGTCCCATCTGCGTCTTCCCGAGGACGATCGCGCCGGCCGCGGTGAGGCGTCGTACGGCGGTTGCGTCGAAGGGTGGCTCGAACTTCTGGAACAGGTACGAGTTCGCTGTCGTGGGGATGCCGCGGGTGTAGTAGTTGTCCTTGATCGCAAGGGGGATGCCGTACAGGGGGCCGGTGGGTTTGCGGCGGCCGAGTTCGCGGGCGCGGGCGAGTGCCTGGTCGGTGAGGACGAGGTTGAACGCCTGGTACGTCGCGTCGTACGCGCTGATCCGTTCGAGGTATGCCTCGACGAGTTGGTCGGGCTTGAGCTTGCCCGTGCGGATCAGGGTCGCGGCCTCGGCGATCGTCAGCTCAGTCGGATCGGCGAGGGCTTCCGGTCTGACTGGGGTGTCGATCGTGGGGGCTGTCGTGGTGATCGGCTGGGCTGCGTATCCGACGGATGGGAGGGCGAGCGTGCCGACGGTGGTCGCCGCGGCGAGGGCGCTTGCCCGGTAGAGGAACGAGCGCCGGTCGACGCGGGTATCCATCGGGCCGTCCGCCTGCTCTTCGGTCGTCGGCCGGTTCGTGGTCGGCTGCTTCGTGGTTCGCTGCCGGTTCAGCTCGCCGGCGCTCATCGGGTCTGCCGGGTGATGTCGATGGACGGATAGAGCGCGGGGGCGGCGACTTGCTGGGCGAGGGCTTGCAGGTCGTCTGCGGGGCCGGTGGTGGCGACCTGGTACGCGCCGAGCGGGAGGATCGTGCTGCGGACGAAACCGCGCAGACTGGCGAGCGCGGTGTCGCGCCCGGGGCTGCCGGTTTCGGGGTCAGGGGTGCTGCCTTCGGGCAACTGGTCGAGATCGATCCCGATCGCGGCCAGCCGGGCGCGGATCATCACATCCAGTTCGGCGTCCGTCGGTTGAGTGGGGCTCACTGGGGCTCCTCCGGGTTTGTGGCGGCAAACTCAGAGCCCTTTCTGTCACATCCTGTATACCGCCACATTTCCCTGACATCGCAACGAAGTTACGTCCCAGCCGGAGCACTGACCGCTCTCCCGATCGGCGGTATACAACTGCCCCGGTCTACGGGGTGGTGAGGCGGGCCCGGGTGTCGGGGGTGAACGGGGCGAGGAGATGTGGCGCGGCCAGGAGGCGGTGGGTGGTGGGGTCGAGCAGATGCGGGTGGAGGGCGTAGATGTCTGCGCCTGCTCGAGGTTCGAGGTCGGCGGGGGTGAGGACGGCGAGGAAGTCGGCTTTGTGGGCGGCCTCGAGGTCCCAGGTGCGGTCGGGTTCGAGGCGGGCGGTGAGGCGGCGGGCGAAGGTGGTGAGGTCTTCGGCCGGGTCGCGGAGATAGCCGACGACCGAGCCGTCGGCGCAGCGGACGGCGACTTCGTCCGAGCGGGCGGCGGCGTGCCAGCAGCACAGCTCCCAGAGGCTGACCCGGTCGCCGGCGCCGTGGACCTCTTCCAGAGCCGCGGCCATCAGGGCAACCTGGCCGCCCATCCGGACGATGCTGGGGCTGTATCCGGCGAGGTTGAGGTTGACGTCGTACCAGCGGAGCTCGCGGTTGTGGAGGTCGATCCCGAAGGGCAGCAGGATCTTGGCGGGACCGGTCAGGTCGAATCGGTCCTCCACCGCCGCCGGGTCGAACAGTCCGGTCGGCTGCCGCATAACGCCCATGAAGCCGCGTTCGAGCTGGTCGAACGGCATATCGTTGTAGCTGAAGACGACCGGCAACAAGTACCGCCCGCCGACCCGCCGGACCGCGCGCAGGTCGACGTCGACGTACTCGGTCGCGCCCTCCGGACCAGGTGCGGAGGTGAGGTTCCCCGAGTGAACCAGTCCGTCCTGGTCGAACCGCAGCCGCGTCTGGTCACACAGCCCGATGAACCTCCACTCGTGGTCCAGCACCATCACCGACAGGTCGAGGTCGATCCGCTGCCCGGCCGGTTCGACCCAATGCAGGAACAACCGCAGCTCGTCGTCCAACGGGATCGGCTGCGAGCTCCCCCGCGTCATCCGCAGCAACGTCCCGGACGCGTCCCGCTCCGATCCGGGCGCCGCCAACCGGGCCAGTTCCTCATCCAGGAAGGCCCGCCGGTACCGCGGCAAGGCAGTTGCCCTGCGCAACATCTCACTGACCAGTACGCCGGACAGCGCGCTCGCCAGCTCGGTCGGGAGGGGCTCGCGTTCGTCGACCGTGGTCCAGATCCGCGTCGTCCCACCGCGCGGGAAGAACAACCGGAGATCCCCCGGTGGCGTCCGGAGCTGACCAAGCGCCGCCGTCAGCACAGCAGGCGACACGTCCGACACCGCCGTCCCAACCGCTTCGACCAGCAGTCCATGTGAATCCGGCGGCAGCACTCGCGCCAGTTGGACCAGCCGACGCAACAACCCCCCCGGCCGCTGCCGCAACAGATCGAGCGCCAACTCCGTCCGCCCGGACGCCAGCGCGCCCTCGACCCGACTCGCGAACGTCACGACCACCAGCCGCCCGTCCTCGACCCGGACCAGCGGATGCCGCGCCGCCTCGCTCAACACAGCAAGGCCGGCCGGACTCTGCCCATCCAGTCGCGTCCGCCGAATCACCGCGAACGCCAACGCCGCGACCGGATACTCGCGCGCGAACTCGAACGGATGCAGCACTTCCGCCATCCGCTTCCACGCCCGCCCGTGCCGCTGCATGTCCTCCACGAGCCCTTCGACCGGCATCCGATCCAACCGAGCCAGCACAGTACGACGGATCACGCGCGCCACCGACGTACGGCGTACTGGTGGGGTCCGGAGACCGGGGTCACCGTTCATCAGGAGATAGAGGAGACGCAGTACGTCGGTCGCGGTGTCGAGCAGTTCGTCGACGAGCGTCGGATACCGCGACATCAGGGCGGCCACGACCACGGCACGGCTCTCGTGGACGGGGATCAGGTCGGGCAACCAGGACGGATCCGCATCGGCCAGCAGGACCTGCAGATCCGTGCGATCGACCACCGAAAGCGGGGAACGGCGGCCCAGCAGGTCATCGACGATCGCGCGATCACTCGACGTTGGCGCGAGCGCGAGCAGCCGCAACCGCTCCGCGTCACCCCGGCCCGTAGCCTCGTCAAACCCCGGCTCCAGGAACGGGTCGTCCGGGGAGATCCGGCGCAGGCAGAGCGGGCAGGCGCTGTAGTCGGAACCGTCCCAGCAGGAACGGCAGACCAGATGCGCACAAGGCGACACCGCATGCACCGTGTCGACCTTGCCGCACAGCACGCAGGGCTGCTCCCGCTCCTGCAGAAGTCGCGCGAACACACGGTCGACGTAGAAGTTCTCGGTGTTGCCGGGGACGCTCTCAGGGAAGCCACGGAACAGCGGCACGTGCCCGGCATCCCGGCCCGACTCCGCGTCGATCAGGGCGAGCAGATTGGTCCCGAAACCCGTCAGCGCCAGCGGATTGAGGCCGGAGCAGTACCGGTAGAGCGGGGCGGACAGGAGGAAGCCGCGCTGGATCAGGTCGGCCTGCAACGCGCCGAGCCCGGCCTGGGTGGTGAGCGGGCGCTTCAGCCACTGCCAGGCCGATCGGCGGACCGGCGGGGTGATGCGCGCGGCGTCGACCAGTCGTCGGCGGCGCAGCAACACCTCGGCGAGCGCGTCAGGCATCGGGTCCTCCCGGGCGGTGCGGACACTGCGGTGCGAACAGGGCGGTGCGAAGACAGGACACAGATGCCAGGGACGGAGAGCGAACGCGCTACATGGCCTGGTGAAGGAGAAGGAAGCACGTCCAGGAGCCGTCCCTGGCAAACAGCACGCTACCGGCAACCACCGACAGTTTCCGCATGGGAGCAACTGGGGGTCGACTTCCGGGGCAAAAGAAAGCTCCGGTACCAGGGTCGGGGCCGCCCCGCCCAGACCCCGGTACCAGAGGATTCCAGAGTAGAGCCGTCAGGCAAATCAGGAGACACCGGGCCCACCAGTTGGCACTGATTTGCCGCGATCAAACCCTTGAACCACAAGGGATGCGAGCCAGATCACCCGAAGGGTTCCCCCAGTCGTCACAGGCGGCATGTGTCAGAGCACGGAATGTGGTTAAGGTCTTCGGTATGGAGGGTGGGGTGATCGAGCGTGCCCGCTGGCGGGATGTCTTCAGGCACGCGGAGTTCCGGGCGTTGTTCGTCGCCGGTGTGCTGTCCGTCGCGGGCGACCAGCTGGCGCGCATCGCCCTGTCCGTACTGGTCTTCGAGCGCACCGCGTCCGCCGGGCTGACCGCACTCACCTATGCCCTGACCTACATCCCGGATCTGCTCTTCGGGCCGTTGCTCGCCGGGTTCGCCGACCGGTATCCGCGCCGCCAGGTCATGATCGTGTCCGACCTCGCGCGCGCCGTACTGGTCGCGCTGATGGCGATCGAGGCGCTGCCGCTGTGGCTGGTGATCCTGTTGCTGCTCGGTCTGCAGGCGTTCGGCTCGCCGTTCAACGCGGCGCGGGCGGCGACCCTGCCGGTGGTACTGCCAGGTGACCACTACGTGCTGGGCAAAGCCGCGAACGACATGGTCGTCCAGTTCAGCCAGGTGCTGGGCTTCGGGGCCGGCGGTGTCGTCGTGGTCGCGGTCGGTACGTCCGGCGGACTGCTGCTCGACTCCGCGACGTTCCTGGTTTCTGCCGCGCTCATCGCAGTCGGCGTCCAGCGCCGCCCCGCACCCACCGCGGAGCAGGACGCGACCGAGCCGAAGAACGGCTACTTCAAGGACCTCGCCGCCGGTCTGTCACTGGTGAGCCGTACGCCGAGTCTGCGGGCGCTGGTGGCGCTCGCGGCGATCGCCGGGTTCTACGTGACCGTCGAAGGGCTCGCCATCCCCTACGCGGACGAGATCGGCGGCGGGCCCGAAGCGGCCGGTCTGCTGCTGGCGGCGAGCCCGGCCGGCGCCGTGATCGGGATGTGGCTGATCACCCTGCTGCCGCCGGAGCGGCGGATGCGCCTGATCGGGCCGCTCGCGGTCGCCGCCTGCGTACCGCTGGTGTTCTGCGTTCTGCAGCCCGGTCTGCTGCCGACGGTCGCGCTGTGGGCGCTGTCCGGATTGGCCTCGGCGTACCACCTGCCGACCAGCGCCGCCTTCGTTCAGGCAGTGCCGGATCATCAACGTGGCCAAGCCTTCGGCGTGGCCAGTACCGCCCTGAAGAGCAGTCAGGGCCTCGGCATCCTCGTCGCCGGCCTGGTCGCCGACCAGACCTCGCCGTCACTGGCGCTGGCCGTGGTCGGTGGCGCCGGTGTGCTCGCGGCCCTGGCGGCGGGCGCCGCTTGGACTCGCGCCCGCCGAACCAGGACGGATGCCGCGACGTGAAATCGACTTCAGCGGGGTCGCCGGAGATTCAGGGAAATACCTCCGGACGACTTCGTAAGAAGCCGGTTAAGAATTTTCCGCGATCAGTGGGAGATCAGCGGGAGATCACCACTCGTTACCGTCGGTGAACCATTCGTTACCGGATCCACCCGGCCGCCGGAACCACTCGTTGCCACCGTCGGTGAACCACTCGTTCCCGCCTCGGAACCACTCGTTTCCGCCGGTGAACCACTCGTTGCCGCCGCGGAACCACTCGTTGCCGGTGCTCTTGTTGGACATGGTGCTGATCCTCTCGTCGCCATCACTTCGTTTGGAATAACTCGGCCCTGGGGATGACCTCGTGTGAACAGGCAGTTACTATTCAGCAATAACCGCTCAGGTCTATCTGTGTGAGGCCACCATGATTCTGATCGGTCGGAGCAATTGGGTGCCACCCCGCCAATGGAAGCTCTGGTCGTTGCCACGCCCGGCACTGAGCTACGTGCTCGGTGTCGATGCTGTCGCACTCGCGATCACCGCCCTGGCTGTGGCCTCGACGACCTTCGGCGACCGCCCCGGTATCCGCCCGACCGAGTGGGTGGCCTTCGCGGTGCTCGCGGTCGCTTCGGTGCTTCACCTGGAGTCTGCCCGCGGAATCGAGCGCCGACGCGAGATGGCGGCGAACACTTCGCCGTACACGAACCTGAAGAGCCTGTGGGTGTTCGCCGGGCTGCTGTTGCTGCCGCTGTCGCTGGTGGTCGCGCTGGTGGCGATCTCGTACGGGTACTCCTGGATCCGCGTCTACGGGCGGACCATCGCGCACCGCAAGATCTTCTCGGCCGCCACGTTCATCCTGGCCAGCGCCGCCGCGGCCGCCGTACTACGGGCCGGCGGTCTGCTCACCGAACCGCGGGTGCCGACCGGACCGTGGTCCCTGATGATCGTGGTGGCCGCCGCGGCGACCTGGTGGCTGGTGAACTTCGCGCTGGTGATCGGCGCGATCCTGCTCAGCTCTCCGGATGCGACCGCTCGCGGCGCGCTCGGCGATCTGGCGGACCAGGTGGTCGTGATCGCCGGTCTCGGGCTCGGCGTCGCGGTCGGGGCCCTGCAGGCGTCGTACCCATGGGTGGTCCCGATCCTGATGGTGACCGTGCTCTGCCTGCACCGGGACCTGTTGCTTCCCCAGTTCCAGCGGGCTGCGGGGACCGACTCGAAGACCGGGCTCGCGACCTCGTCGTACTGGGCCAACGCGGTGCCGGCGGAACTCGCCCGCGCCGAGGCGCTGCGCAGTACGGTCGGGCTGCTGATGCTCGACCTGGACAAGTTCAAGGAGATCAACGACACCTACGGTCATCCGGCCGGCGACCGGGCGCTCAAGGCGGTCGGCGAGACCGTCCGCGCCGAGGTGCGGCAGGGCGACCTGGTCGCGCGGGTCGGCGGCGACGAGCTCGCCGTGCTGTTGCCGGGAGCTTCCGAGCGTGAAGTGCTGGAGGTCGCGGAGCGGATCCGGGACAAGCTCAGCGCGCTGACCGTGACGGTGGACACGCAGACCACCAACACCGCGGTGATCACGGGAGTGCCGGCCTCGTTCGGGGCGGCGGTCTACCCGGATGTCGCGGGGACGATGGATCAGCTCGTGCTTGCCGCGGACAACGCCCTGCTGACCGCCAAGCGAGCGGGGCGGAACACGATCGTCTCCGCGCGGCCCAACCCGCCACTGGACCGCGCCGAAACCCCGATCGAGAACTGATCCACTGCCGCCGGCCGCGACAGCGCAGGACTGTTCAGACGTAGAGCGCGCCCGAGCCTGTCCGGGCGCGCTCTTGTCGTTCGGCTCAGGCGTGCTCGCCGTCGAGCAGCTTGTGCAACTCGACGACTGCCTTCGTGATGTCGTCGTAGTCCTGCTGGGCCGCGCGTGACTCGGCGCTGATCACACCGCACCGGTGCACCCGGCAGAAGTCGCCGTACGGGAACTTGTAGTGGCCCTTGGTCTTCTCGTCCATGTCGGTGTCGATGCCGAGGTACCACTGCGCGTAGTCGTTCCAGCCATGCTTGTCCAGGTAGGAGTTCTCCTCGTCCGCGGTCGGGGCGTGCTCACTCCAGTCGTCCCTTTCGTCGAGGGCCGTCTGACTCTTCTGGATCAAGCTCTTGGCGTGCTGGAAGGCCTGCTTGTTCAGCTTGACGGTCATGTCGAACCACCTCCGGCCTCCCGGTGGAGGGCGCGATCAGCTAACCCGGATCAGGGCCTTGCCGAGGAGTTCGCGGTTCTCGATCGCGCGGTGGGCGTCGGCGAGTTGCTCAAGGGGGAAGATCCGGTCCACTACCGGGATCAGGTCGCCCTTGAGCGCGCGGGCGATCACGGCGTCGCCGGAGACAGTCGCCGTACGGGTGTCGGCCCGCAGATCCACGATGCCCTTGACGGTGATCCCGCGCCGCCGGGCGTCGTCCTCGTCGTACTCCGCGAAGCCGCCGCTCGCGGCGCCGTGGGCGG
Source organism: Kribbella caucasensis (assembly GCF_004361855.1). Taxonomy (GTDB): domain Bacteria; phylum Actinomycetota; class Actinomycetes; order Propionibacteriales; family Kribbellaceae; genus Kribbella; species Kribbella caucasensis. Next base: position 29,536 of record NZ_SNWQ01000040.1, on the reverse strand, counting down.
AGAACCAGCCGTTGTCCTTCACGACGCCGAACGCGGTCGCGCCGAGCTTCCCGCCCGCGCCCTCGAACACCACGTCCACACCGCGACCGTTTGTTGCCTCCAGCACCGATTTCTCCCAGCCCGGCTCGGAGTAGTCGACGACCACGTCGGCGCCCTGTGCCTTGACCAGGTCGAGCTTGGCCTGACCGCGCGCCGCGCCGATCACGTGCGCGCCTGCCCGGTGCGCCAGCTGGACCAGGAGGATGCCCATGCCGCCCGCGGCCGCGGTGACCAGGACGTCCTTGCCGGTGAGGTCCGGGGCTAGTTCCTCCAGCATGAGCGCAGTGAAGCCGTCGCCGAATACCGCGACCGCCGTTTCGAGGTTGAGGTCTGCTGGTATGACGATCAGTTGGTCGGCGACCGCGACGGCCCGCTCGGCGTGCGCGCCGAACCCCTTGCTGTGGCCGATGACGGTCTTGCCCTCGAGATCTGGGTCCACGCCTTCGCCGACGGTACGGACGACACCGCCGAGGGCGTTGCCGGGAACGTACGGCGGCTGGACGTCGAAGAACCCGCCGTGCTGGCCGTGCCGGATCGCGGTCTCGACGAAGATCAGATCGGTCAACCGGACGTCGACGATCACCTCACCCTTTCCGGCCTGCGGTTCAGGCCAGTCCTGGATGTCGATCACGTCCGGTCCGCCGAACTCGGTCACCACTGCTGCTCGCATATCTGTTCCACTCCGTCTTCGGGGTTCACTGCTACCCGACCGAGGATGCAACCTCAACCTGACTTCAGGTCAAGCCGACCCGGGCACGTCCGAAGCCGAGCGTCTACCGCCGAGCGTCTACGCCGAGCGTCTGCCGCCGAGGTGCTCGGGGCCGGGGGTGCTGGGGGCCGAGGTTTGCTCGGCGTTCGGGGCGGGTTTCTGCCCCTTCTGAGGCAAAACCCCGCCCCGGTCACCACGAAAACCCTCCCCGGACCCGGCCGACGCGCCCGCGGTCGACCTTGGGCACCGGCCAGTCACGTTTCGCCCTCGACAACGCCCGCCGTGTGCCCAAAGTGCGTCCCACGGCCCGACCCCCAACCGCCCACCCGGGCATCACCACGGGGCCGGCATCACCACGGGGCCGGCGTCACCACGGGGCCCGGTCACCGCGGAGCTGGTCACCACGGGGCCGGCTTCACCACGGGCCGGTCACCGCGACAACCCTCCCCGGACCCGGCCGACGCGCCGCAGTCGACCTTGGGCACCGGCCAGTCACCTTTCGCCCTCGACAACGCCCGCCGGGTGCCCAAAGTGCGTCCCGCGGCCCGAACCCCAACCGCCCACCCGGGCATCACCACGGGACCGGCGTCACCCACCGGGCCGGCGGGGACCTTGAACAACATCGCGGGACTGTGGACAGCCACACGACTTGTCCCAGGTCCCGGCGACCTGTTCAGGGCCCCGACATCAGCTCGGCTGACTGAGCGGCGTGGCGTTGGGGCTGTGGATAGCGCGGGGCGTTTGTCGGTTGGGCCGCGTAATCTGCGGTGGGTGGTTGACGTCGTGTTCTTGCCAGCTGACCCGCCGCGGGCGGGGCGGTTGGCGCTGTATGGCGACCTGACGGCGGCGGGGCTGACCTTGCCGGCTGGGGTGGACGAGAAGGTGGAGCTGGTCCTGCCGCGTGGAGATCAGGTACGCCGGGTCGCCGTGCCGGCCCGGTTGCTCGGGATGGAGCAGGCGCTCGAGTTCCTGACGCAGGCTGATCCGTCGGGGTGGGCGGGTGATTCCGCAGATGGGCGCACCTGGGTGGAGGGCGACTCGGCAGGGCGGCAGGCGTCGGCGAACGGCGACTCGGCAGGGCGGCAGGCGTCGGCGAACGGCGACTCGGCGAGGCAACCGGCGTCGGTGCAGAGCGGCGCGGCGGCGCGGCCGGCGTCGGTGCAGAGCGGCGCGGCGGCGCGGCCGGCGTCGGCCCATGGCGGCTCGCGGAGTTGGGGAGTGTGGCGAGCGGCGGCTTGGGCTGGGGTTGGGTTGATTGCTCGGGGACGGGTGGTGCCGGATGTGAGTCCGGCGGGGTATGGGGCCTGGCGGGTGGCGCCGTTGGATACGGCGGATCGTGGGTGGTTGAAGAACCTGGTCGCGGCGATGCCCGCGCAGTCGTATGCGGTTCCGCTGGAGGGGTCCCGGCCGTTGCGGTTGGTGGATCCGGAGCAACTGGTGCGCGCGTTCTGGGATGCGTTGGCGGACACGTTGGTCCGGACGCGGGCGGCCTCGTTCGCAGTACGGGCTGGGGCTGAGCTGTTTGGGGAGGTCGAGCCGCGGGAGTTGACCGGTTCGACGGAGTGGTTGAGCGAGACGGCGTTGGCCGAGGAGGCCGGGGCGCGACTGGTGCTGCGGATCGAGCCCCCCGAGGACGAGGACGAGTTCCGGGCCGTCTTGCAGCTGCGGAGTGGGGCCGATCCGAGTCTGCTGGTGGATGTGGCCGACATGTGGAGCGCGCCGGCCGCAGTACTGGCTGCCCTTGGCGAGCGGGCGGAGACCGATCTGCTGCTCGCGTTGCGACGGGGTGCGCGGGTGTGGCCGCCGCTGTCGGCTGCGTTGCGAGATGCGGCGCCGGCTGAGGTGGTGGTTGGGGACGAGGCGTTGGACGAACTGGCGGGCGACGGTACGGCGCTGGAGGGGGCCGGGATCGAGGTGTTGTGGCCGGCCGAGCTCTTCGCGGGTGAGTTGGCCGTCCGCAGCTCGGTGCAGGCGACGCCGACGCCGGGTGCGGTGACGGGGCCGGACTTCCGGTTGTCGGAGCTGCTGGCGTTCCGATGGCGGCCGACGCTGGATGGTTCGGAGCTGACCGAGGAGGAGGTCGCGGCGCTGGCGGAGGCGAAGCGGCCGATGATCCGGATGCGCGGCCGTTGGGTGCGGATCGACCAGGACCTGGTTCGCAAGCTGCGCCGCGGTGGGACCCGCAAACTCACCGGCGCGGAAGCCCTTGGGGCCGCCTTGACCGGGACCATCGACGTGGACGGCGAGCTCGTACCGTTCGATCCCGGCGGACCGTTGCAGACCTTGCTTCACCGCCTGCGGTCGGCCGAGGAGCCCGCTCCGCTGGCCGAGCCCGTGGGACTACGCGCCACCTTGCGCGACTACCAACGCCGAGGCGTCGCGTGGATGGCCCATCTCGCCGACCTGGGTCTCGGCGGCTGCCTGGCGGACGACATGGGCCTCGGCAAGACCATCCAGGTGATCGCACTGCATCTGCATCTCTCCGGGCGCGGGCGAGGGCCAACGATCGTGGTGTGCCCGTCGACGTTGCTCGGCACGTGGGAGCGGGAGTTGGCGCGCTTCGCGCCCGACGTGGCGGTGCGGCGGTATCACGGGGTGGGGCGGACGTTGAGTGACTTGGCGGCCGACGAGGTGGTGCTGACGACGTACGGGGTGGTTCGGCAGGATCACCGGATACTGAGCGAGGTGTCCTGGGGGCTGGCCGTCGCGGATGAGGCGCAGCATGCGAAGAACCCGTTGTCGCGAACGGCGCGATCGCTCCGGACGTTGCCTGCGGCAACCAGGTTGGCGTTGACCGGTACGCCGGTGGAGAACCGGTTGTCGGAGCTGTGGTCGATCCTGGACTGGTCCGCCCCGGGTCTGCTCGGCACCCTCGATCGCTTCCGCCACGACGTCGCCGTACCGGTGGAGCGGTATCACGACGAGGAGGCGACGGCTCGGCTGGCGCGGGTGACCCGGCCGTTCCTGTTGCGCCGGCGGAAGAGCGACCCGGGGATCGCGCCCGAGCTGCCGCAGAAGTCCGAGCACGACGTCGTCGTACCGCTGACCGTCGAGCAAGCCACCCTCTACCAGGCGGTCACGCGCGAGAGCCTGGCGAAGATCGAGGCGGCGGAGGGAATCGCGCGGCGTGGGCTCGTGCTCAGTTTGCTCACCCAGTTGAAGCAGGTGTGCAACCACCCGGCGCATTTCCTGCACGAACCAGGACCACTCCACCGCCGGTCCGGCAAGCTCGCGGCGCTGGACGAGCTGCTCGACGTGATCCTCGCGGAAGGGGAGTCGGTGCTGATCTTCAGCCAGTACGTCGAGATGTGCCGGCTGATCGAGTCCCATTTGGCGGCTCGGCAGGTCCGGACGTTGTTCCTGCACGGCGGGATCGGGGTGCGCAAGCGGGAGCAACTGGTCGAGCAGTTCCAGTCGGGTCAGGCGCAGGTGTTCCTCCTGTCGCTCAAGGCCGGTGGTGTCGGTCTCACGTTGACGAAAGCGACTCACGTCGTCCACTACGACCGTTGGTGGAATCCGGCGGTTGAGGATCAGGCGACGGACCGCGCGTACCGGATCGGGCAGGACCGGCCGGTACAGGTTCATCGCCTCGTCACCGAGAACACGCTGGAGGACCGGATCGCGACGGTGATCGAGGCCAAGCGCAATCTGGCGGACGCCGTAGTCGGATCCGGCGAGGCCTGGCTGAGCGAACTCTCGGACGCCGACCTGGCCGAACTCGTTGAGCTGTCGACGACGCCGGCCAAGTCGGGCGCCGCGAGTGCCTACAACCCATCGGCCGTCGGGAAGGCCAGCTCATGAGCACCTCAAACGCCTGTTCCACGGTGGGGTGGTTCTTGTGAGTCCGGATGAGGGGCCGTGGTGGAGGCGGCGCCAGGAGAACGCGGGATTGCCGGCTGCGAAGGGGGCCGGGGCCCGGCGGGCGTTCGGAGCTACGTGGTGGGGTAAGGCGTGGGTGGAGGCGTTGGAGCATCGGGCGCGCCTCGATCCGGGTCGGCTCGCGCGAGGGCGTTCGTATGCGCGGCGCGGGAGTGTTCTGGAGCTGACCGTCGGACCGGGCAAGGTGCAGGCGATCGTGCAAGGTAGCCGGGTCCTGCCGTATGAGGTGTCGGTGGGGATTCGCGCGTTCTCGGATGGCGAGTGGGACGCGGTGCTGAAGGTGGTGTCGGCGCAGATCGGGCGGGTGGCCGCGTTGCTCGATGGGGAACTGCCGCCTGAGGTGGTCGACGATGTTCAGGCCGCGGGGTTGGAGTTGCTGCCGGCGGCGGGTGAGATCCGGACGGCGTGCAACTGCCCGGACTTCGCGGTGCCGTGCAAGCATTCGGCGGCGGTTTGCTACTTGATCGCGGAAGCGCTGGATGAGGATCCGTTCGCGTTGCTGCTGTTGCGGGGGCGGCTACGGGACGAGTTGCTGGCGGCCTTGCGGTCTCGGCGGTCGGCGGCTGGGGAACCACGATCGTCTGAGGCTGCTGCTGGGTTGAAGGCTCGGCCGGTCGGCGTACCGGCTCGGGCGGCGTTTGCTAGCGGAGTACAGGGAGTTGTGCCGGTGCCGCCGCGGCCGCTCGGGCAGGCGGGGGTCCCGACGGCGGTGTTGGTGTTGGAGCCGCCGCGTTCGTCGGGGATCGAGGGGCGGGACCTGGTCGCGCTGGCGACGGATGCGGCGCGCCGGGCGTGGGAGCTGGCCACCGGTGATGGGGACGGCGGGTTGGGGTTGACGGTTGAGCAGGATCTTGCTCGGCGGGCGGCCGGGGTACTGGGGACGAGTGCGCTCGCGGACCTGGCGCATCGGGCCGGGGTATCCGCCCGGCGGCTGACCGGCTGGGCGATCGCGTGGCGCGAGGGCGGCCCAGGTGGGCTGGCGGTTGCCACGTCCGACCCTGAATCGGTGCCCGAGACGGCGCTGATGGAGGAGGGGGTTGCGGCGTTGGGTGCGGGGGCGCGGGTGGAGGGGAATCGGGTGACGGCCGAGCGGAGGCAGCTGCGGCTGGGGGCGGACGGGTTGTGGTACCTGTTCACCGAGCAGTTCAACGACTGGATGCTGAGCGGTCCGCCGTCGCCGGATCCGGCCGAGCTACTGGACAGGCCCTAGGCCCTTGAGTCGAGGAACGCTTGGGCGACGCGGGCGATCAGGTCGTACGGGATCGGCTGCTTGAGGGGGAACTTGAGGGTTCCCTTGCCCGCTTGGTACTGCTCGAGCTCGGCCGCGAGAGGGTCGTCGACGGGTGGGATCGGGTAGACGGAGATGTGCTCCTTCCAGGCGCTGAAGTAGAGCAGCGCCTTGCCGTCGAGGGTGATCGTCGGGATCTGGTAGCTGATCTTCTCCCCCGCTCCCGGCACCACGTCATGCAGCCGGCGGCGGATCTCCTGCAGGACCTCCTGCACGTCCGCCGGGAACGATCCGATGTACTCGTCCACGCTCGTGAACTTCACCTCCGCCATCCCCACATCGTGCCCGCCGTCCCCCGACGCGGCAATCACCTGGCCGGCTCGGGTCTGCGGACCGCCAGCCCATCACAATCACCACGTCGCCGAGGTGTTGAGCGTGCCCCGGGCTGGAAACAGGACCGATTGATGGCCTGGCGGTCCGCATTCCCAGCCAAGGTGACGCGGGGACGGCGACTCTGGGCACGAGGCAGGCACCGCAGCGGCGAAACCGCGCCTGGCGGGTGCCCAAGGTGCGGTTTGGACGCCGAAGCTGGAGGGCCGGGGCAGCGCGGAGCTTGCAGCGGGTGCGACGTTCGGAGTTCGGGGCCCGTGCCGGTCAGCGGCGGGTGAGGGTGGTTAGGCGTTCCAGCGCCGGGATCAAGTTGCCGGCGAGTTTGGCGTGGCCGTCGGTCGAGGGGTGGAGGCCGTCGGTGCAGTCGGCGGGGGTGATCCAGCCGGCGGTGGAGACGTAGTGGAGGTTCGGGTCGTCGGTGGACTTGACGGCGGTCTCGATCTCGGTCGCGTGCTTGCCGTTGAAGGGGCTCAGGGCAACGATCGTGGACGACCGGTACGCCGTACGGACGCGGGTCAGGTAGTCGGCGTACTCCGCGGTGCTGAGGGATTCGTCGTTGACGCCGAGGTTGATGATGACGACGTCGGGGTCGGCGATGCGGTCGACCTTGGAGCCGGCGTAGTTCCAGCCGAACGACTCCAGGCCGCCCGGAACCTGGCCGTTGCCGGGGCGCACGATGCCTTGGCGGCCGAAGCCGACCTGGTACGACGTGGCGCCGAAGGCCCGCGCGGTCAGGTAGGCGTACGAACGAGTGCCGTCCGCGCCCGACGAACCCGGGTCGGCGCTGACCGCCCGGACGCCCTGCGTGATCGAGTCGCCGTAGAACTCCAGCCGGGGGCCGCCGGGTTGAGCGCCGAGCCGGAGCGTCGTGGTCGCGTCGAGGACCAGGCCGGCGAAGACGACCGCGGACTCGAACGGCGGGTTCCAGCGGTTGACGTGTTCGTTGACGTCCTTCACCACGATCTCGACGGTGTGCCGGCCGTCCTCGGCGGTGAGCTCGAGCACGGGCCGGTCGATCAACCACAGCTCGGGCTCGGCGTCGTCCACCGATACCCACAGATGCGGGGCGACCGTCAGCCCGTCGGCGTCGAAGAGCACCTGTACGCCGGTACCGCTGAAGCCGAACGAGATCCGCGACCCGGAGTTGACCGTGATCGCCAACCCCGGCTCCGTCCCCCACTGCCCTTCGAGCAGGACCCGCGGATCCCCCGGCGCAACAACCTCACCCGGCACAAACGCCACCACAAACTCCCTCCTCCTACACACGACCCCCCATTCTCCCCACCCACCCACCACGCGACCCGCCCAGGCTCCACTTTGAGCACCGCTTAGCCGCCCCGTCCGTAAATGGACAGCCGGTGCCCAAAGTCGACCACGGTGACGGGCGGGTCGAGGCGAGGCGGGGCTGGGCGGGGTGAGCGGATCGGGCGAGGCGAGGGGCGGGTCGGGTCGGGGGCTACCAACCGTCTTTGCGGGCTCGCGCCTCGAACAGGAGGATCCCGGCGGAGAGGGCGACGTTGAGGGAGTCGGCCTGACCGAGCATGGGGATCGACACGGCGCCGAATCCCTCCCGGTGCCAGGCCTTGGCGAGCCCACCTCCTTCCGATCCGACCACGAAGGCCGTCGGCCTCCCCCGGTACGCCGGTACGCGGTAGCTGCCCGTTGCCGCCGGGTCGGCCAGCAACACCTCGAATCCGTGCGCCCGCAACCAGTCGGCCGCCGTCGCGATCTCGTCGAACTCCAGTACCGGCGTGGTCAGCACCAGCCCCCGGCTCGCGGCGTACACGGCCGGATGACTCCGCCGGGCCCGGCGACTGGTGAGCACAAGGCAGGCGGCGCGCGCCGCGTCGACCGTGCGGATCAAGGTGCCGAGGTTGCCGGCGTACTCGACACCGTCGGCGACCAGGACGAGTGACGAATCACCGAACCGGAACCCGTCGGCCGGCCAGACCGGCAACCGGACGATCGAGATCAACCCGTCCGGCCGGCCCTTCCGGGTCAACCTGGCGAGCAGCTTCTCGGAGATCCGGTACACCTCGCTTGCGCACGCGGCCACCCGAGCCGCGCGATCCGCAGTACCGGCTGTATCAGTCCCGCTTGCTTCGGGGCAGTAGAAGAAGACGTCAGGGTCGATCGCGCTGGTGAGGAGCTGGTCGTGTTCCCACGCTCCTTCGACCATGATGCGACCGGGCGCCGCATCCTTACGTACAGTCAGTAAGTCGCGCACGCGGGGATGCTGGGCGCCGATCGGGCGCGCATCGAGACGTGACGGGGCCATGGGTGAACTCCGGAAGGAAGGGATGCCGAAGGAGGCCGGGGGCTACCGGCCTGCCGATGATCGGAGTGCGGTCCGCAGACGGACCGCACTACCCGAGGCGTCTCTCCATGGTTCGGATGGTAGGCAGCACCATCCGGTCGCGTCATTCGATTTTCGGCCGAAAACTCATCCGTGAATTGTCCATGCGACCGTCTAGCGTGGGGCGCATGCCTACTGTTGCGGTTGAAGCGATAGATCTGGTGAAGGTGTTCGGCACGAATCGTGCCGTGGACGGGGTGAGTTTCGTCGTCCCTGAAGGATCCGTGCTGGGCCTGCTCGGCCCGAACGGCGCGGGCAAGACAACGACCGTGCGGATGCTGACCACGCTCAGCGTGCCGACCAGCGGCACCGGCCGGGTCGCCGGGCACGACGTGATCAAGGAACCCGCGGCGGTCCGGCGGAGCATGGGTCTGACCGGCCAGTCCGCCACCATCGACGAACTGCTGACCGGCCGGGAGAACATCCGGCTGATCGGCCGCCTCTACGGTTTGCCGACCAAGTATCTGAACAAGCTGTCCGACGAGTTGCTCGAGCGGTTCCTGCTGACGGACGCCGCCGACCGGGTGGCGAAGACCTACTCGGGCGGGATGCGGCGACGGCTCGACCTCGCCGTCAGCCTGGTCGCGTCGCCACCGGTGTTGTTCCTCGACGAACCGACCACCGGGCTCGACCCCCGCAGCCGCGCGGACCTCTGGGACGTGCTGCGCGGCCTGGTCAAGGACGGCACCACCCTGCTGCTGACGACGCAATATCTGGAGGAGGCCGACCACCTGGCCGACGAGATCGTGGTGATCGACAAGGGCAAGGTGATCGCGGCCGGGACGCCGACCCAGCTCAAGGACGAGGCCGGCCGGGCCAGCGTGGTTGTTACGGTCTCCTCGCTGGCCGATCTGCCCCGCGCCGCGGAGCTGCTGCGGCAACACTCGTCCGAGGTCCATGTCGAGGACATGAGCCGGCGACTCACCGCTCCCGCGGCCGGCCTGGCCGACATGACCCGGATCGCGGCCGTCTTCACCGACAGCGGGATCGAGATCGACGACCTCGGCCTGAAACGACCGAGTCTGGACGACGTCTTCCTGCACCTGACCGGCCACCGCGCCGAGGAGATCGACGAGACGAAGACCGAGCAGGAGGCTGTGCGATGACCGCGACCGTGATGAGGCCACCGATCCACCACCGCAGCCTGCTGCAGCAGTCGCTGACCGTCGTCTGGCGGAACCTGCTGCACATCCGCCGGATGCCGGAGATGTTGCTGGACGTGACGATCCAGCCGGTGATGTTCGTGCTGCTGTTCGCCTACGTGTTCGGCGGTTCGATCGACGTGCCCGGTTCGACATACCGGGAGTTTCTGCTCCCCGGCATCATGGCGCAGACCATGGTGTTCTCCTCCGCGATCGTCGCCCTCGGGCTCACCAGCGACCTGGAGAAGGGGATCGTCGACCGGCTGAAGTCGCTCCCGATCTCCCGATCGTCCGTCCTGGTCGGGCGGAGTCTGTCGAGCCTGATCCATTCCAGCATCGGCATCGTGGTGATGGGGATCACCGGCCTGCTGGTCGGCTGGCGGATCCGCGACGGCCTGGCCAACGCCGTGCTGGCCTACCTGGTCCTGTTGCTCTTCGGCTTCTCGATGATCTGGCTGGGCATCTGGGTCGGCTCGCTGATGCGCTCGGTGGAGGCGGTGAACGGGTTCATGTTCACCGTGATGTTCCCGCTCACCTTCGTCGCCAACACCTTCGCGCCGACGCAGGACATGCCCACCTGGCTGCGGGTCATCGCGGAGTGGAACCCGGTGTCGGCGTTGACCGCGGCATGCCGCGACCTGTGGGGCAACGGACTTCCCGCGCCGGCGGACGCCCAATGGCCGCTGCAGCACCCGGTGATCGCGTCGATCGGATGGTCGATCATCTTCACCGCCGTCTTCGCTCCGCTGGCATTGGCCGCCTTCCGTCGCCGCTCTAAGGACTGACCAGACGGATCAACTGGCTGGCGTAGTCGCCGGTGAGGGTTGGGGTGAGGCCGTGGGCCATCAGCGCCGCCCCGGACAGGGTGGTGCCGTCGTCGAAGCGGTAGGAGGCGGCAGGGTCGAGGCCCTGAAGCCGGATGGGACGTGGAGTGCTGTCGTACTGCTGTGCCTCTTGGTAGACCAGTACGACGGACTCCCGGCGATCGCGGGTCACGTATTGAACCGCTGAGGCACTACGCCCCGGCTCGCCAAGACGGTACTGCAGGCCGTGCTGCACGACAGGCCGGATTTGCTTGTACTGGTCAATCAATTCACGCGCCAGCTCGAGTTCCTCCGCGGTCCACTCGGTCAGGTCGCCACCGACCCCGAGTACGCCGGCCATCGCGACGCGGAAGCGGTACGTCAACGGGACCTGGCGTTTGTTGATGAAGGTCGGCAGATCCGTCACCCAGCAGGACATCGTCCGCGCGGGATAGACCTGGCTGAAACCGTGCTGGATGTACCGCCGGTCCAGCGCGTCGGTGTTGTCCGACGCCCAGAACTGATCGGTCCGCGCCATCATCCCGAGATCGACCCGGCCGCCACCACCCGAGCAAGCCTCAAAAGCTACCCCCGGGTGCTTCTCCCGGAGTGCGTCGATGATCGCGTAGACGGAGGTCACGTGGTCGAACCAGATCCGGCCCTGCCGGGACGGCTCGGCCGGCCAGCCGGTATCGGTGAAGGGCCGGTTCATGTCCCATTTCACGAACTGGATGTCATGAGCCGACAGCAACGCGTCGAGTTCACCGAGCACCCAGTGCGCGACGTCCAGCCGGGCAAGATTGAGGACCAACTGGTGCCGCATCAGCGCCGGCTCGCGTCCCTCGAAGTGGTAGACCCAATCCGGATGCGCGCGGTACAGGTCCGAGTCGGGGTTCACCATCTCGGGCTCGACCCAGAGGCCGAACCCCATCCCGAGGGCGTGGACCTTGGAGATCAACGGCTGCAACCCATTCGGGAAACGGTTCGGATTGACCGTCCAGTCGCCCAGACCGGTGCGGTCGTTGACGCGCTGACCGAACCACCCGTCGTCGAGGACGAACAACTCGCAGCCCAGGTCGGCCGCCTGGTTCGCGAGTTCGACCTGGCTCGCCTCGTCCACGTCGAAACCGGTCGCCTCCCACGAGTTGAACAGCACCGGCCGGGTCTCCCCCGAACGCGGCAACACGTGATCGAGGGCGAACGCGTGCCACGCGCGACTCGCAGTACCGAAGCCTCCGGTGCTGAACAGGCCCGAGCTCACCGGTGATTCGAGTTGCTCACCAGGCTCCAGAGGACGCGGGCCGAGGTCCTCGTAGCCCCAGCCGAACAGCACCTGTACGGGTTCGTCGAGTTCGCGTTGGGCGAGGAGCCGCCACGAACCACTCCAGTGCAACGCCGCGCTGTAGACCTCGCCGTGTTCCTCGGTCGCCGTCCCGTCGTCGATCGCGAACCACGGATTCGCGTGGTGGCTCGTGATCCCCCGCCGGCTCTCCAGCACGAAACGGCCCTCACTGAGCTCGGTCCGGCTCAGCCTCGTCTCGGCCGCCCATCGACCGGTGAGGTGAGACATCCGGTACTGCGCCTGCTCGGGCAGGACCCAGGCGGCCGAATCCAGCCGATGCACCTCGACCACATCACTGGGCGAGTCGTTCCGCACAGTGACCCATCGGTCGATCACGTCGGAGTCGTCGTACAGGCGATAGTGCAGGCCCACACTCACGTCTCGCTGCCGCAGGTCGAACCGCAGCTCCACGTGCCGATCGTCGTGCACCAGACATTCCGCGAACGACCATTCCGTACTACGGACGCCAGCGAACTCCAGCGACAACGCGGCCCGGCCGAACTGGAGTCGCCCGTCCAGCGGGTACTCCTCATGCCCGTTAGCCGCGGACCGGAAACTCGGCCACTCGTCGGCCAGGCGGGCCGCAGTACTGGTCGCCAGGTACGCCGCGTCGGCCGGCGTGATCCGCGGACCCCAGTAGGTGTGGATGGGGATGTCGTCGTCGGCACCGAGATAGGCAGAGTACGACGTGTTCGGGGTGGTCAGCAGCAGTACTCGGCCTTCGAAGGAGATCGTCACTTGACCGACCCCGCCGTCAGGCCGGCAACGAACTGCTTCTGCAGTGCGACGAAGAACAGCAGCACCGGCAACGAAGCCAGGAACGAGAACGCGTACAGCGTGCCGAAGTTGGTCGAGTACTCCCCCACGGACCGGTAGACGCCGACCGTGACCGTCGTACCGGACTCCGGGCCGAGCACCACCAACGGGGTGAGGAAGTCGTTCCAGACCCAGACGCCGAGGAAGATCATCACGCTGGCCGCGGCCGGCCGGAGCGTCGGGAACACCACCTGCCAGAACATCCGGAACCGGCTCGCGCCGTCGATGCTCGCGGCCTCCTCCATCTCCACCGGCACGGTGCCGATGAAGCCGGAGAAGACGAACACCCCGAACGGCAGGTAGTAGGCGACGTTCGCGCAGACCACGCCGGCGACCGAGTTCATCAGGCCGGCCGCGCCGAGCACCTGGGTGACCGGCTGCAGGATCACGGCCGGTGGGATCATCAGGCCGGCCAGCAACATCAGCAACGCCGGCCTGGTCCAGCGTGCCTTCGACCGGACCAGGTAGTGCGCGAGCATTGCCGAGAGCAACGTCAGCGCGAGCACCGAGAGCACGGTGATCTGGACGCTGTTCAGCAACGCCGACCAGTACAGACCGTCCTCGCGACCGAGTACGGCGCTGAAGTTCTCACCGGTCGGCGGCACCGGCAGACCGAGCGGCGACGACTGGATCTCCTCGGGCGGTTTGAGCATGCCCATCACGACGACGTACACCGGGAAGAAGAACACGGCAGCCAGGGCGATCGCGGCGATCGGCCGGACCACCTCGAAACGATCCCTCACAGGTGGACCTCCCGGCGCTGCAGCAGCCGCAGTACGACGCCGCTGAGCACGACGATGACGGCGAGCATGATGGTGGCCTCCGCCGCGGCGAACCCGATCCGGTCGCCGCGGACGCCCTTCTCGATCACGTCGAAGGCGATCGACGCGGTGGTGTTCCGGCCCGGACCGCCGTTGGTCAGCACCAGGATGTGCTCGTACACCTTGAAGCCGCTGATCAGCAGCATCACGGTGTTGATCGTCACCGCCGACGCGATCATCGGCCAGGTGACCGACCGGAACCGGCGCCACCAGCCCGCGCCGTCCACGATCGCCGCCTCGTACAGCTCCCGCGGTACGCCGTTCAGCCCGGCGAGGTAGACCACCACGCAGAACCCGAGCATCTGCCAGCAAATGATCCCGCTGATCGAGAACAACGCGATCCCCGGATCCGACAACCAGCCAGGGGCCGATTCCACCCCGGCGTCCGCGAGCACCCGGTTCAGCACGCCGTCCGGGCGGAGCACGCTCTGCCAGATGACGCTGACCACGATCCCACTGAGGATCACCGGGGTGAAGAAGACCGAGCGGAGCAACCGGTAGAGCCTGGTCTCACGATCCAGCAGCAGGGCGATCGCGAGGCCGAGGGCATTCGGCACGATCACCACGATGGCGGTCACCACGAAGGTGTTCTTCAGGACCAGCCAGAACTGGTCGTCCTGGAGCAGGTGGCTGAACTGGTCCAGCCCGACCCAACTGGTCTGTGGGTCGAACCGGTTCCGATCGGTGAACCCGAGGACCACGGTCCACCCGATCGGAACCAGCACCAGCACCCCGTACAGGAACAACCCGGGCAGGGCGAACCCGGAGAAGTCGCGGGCAGGCCGCAGGATCGACAGCCTCTCGCGGTTCCTTGGACGGCTCCTTGGCCGCAGCATCTGTTGCCTTTCTCGCTCTGAGGGTCTTACTTGACCGCGGCGTATTCCTTGTCCAGCTTGGCGATCGCGGCCTGGGCGTCGGACGTGCCGGTCAGCAGTTCGACCGCGATCTGCTGGATCGGCACGGTCAGGTCGGCGGGCAGGCCGTTGTCGCCCTGCTCGATCGACAGGGCCGGCGTCACCGTCTTGTCCTGGACGGCTTGGTTGTAGAGGGCAAGCGTCTCCTTGAACAGCGGACCCATGTCGGCCGGCGGCTGGTAGCCCGCGATCGTGTTGAAGGTTCCGTCGGCCTTGGTGAAGGCGTCCGAGGTCTCCTTGTCCTTGGTCCACTCCAGCGCGAACTTCTTCGCCAGGTCGACGTTCTCCGCCTTCGCGCTGACGCTCAACCCACCACCAGTGAGGGTCGGCACCACGGCCTTGCCGTCGTCGGTGGGCCAGGCGAACACGCCTACTTCGAAGGGCGGCTTGTCGTTGTCCGCGGAGGTCGCGAACCAGGAGCCCATCGGGTACATCGCGGCGGAGCCGGCCCGGAACGCCTTCTCGTGATCGGCGTACGAGCGGCTGGTGCCCTGCTTGTCGAAGTATCCGAGCTTGGCCAGCTGGGCGACCTTGTCGGTGGCCTTGGCGAACAGCGGATCGGCGAACGTCTTCGAGCCGTCCTTGATCTCCCGGGAGAACGCGGGGTCGCCGACGTACACGTCGGTGCCGACCGTGCCGACCCAGGTGTACATGCTGGCGAAGGTGTCCTGGCCGCCACCGCCGACCGCGATCGGGGTGATCCCGGCGGCCTTCAGCTTCGCGCAGGCGTCGAGGAACTCGGCCCAGGTCTTCGGCGGGGTGGTGATGCCGGCCTTGGTGAAGTTCGCTTTGTTGTAGTAGAGCAGCGACTGCGGCTGGGCGTTGGTCGGCAGCTGGTAGATCTTGCCGTTGATCGCGCCCGACTCGGGGCTGGCGAAGTCCTTCAGGTCGTCCTTGGTGAACTCGGCCAGCTGGCCGCCCTCGGCGAAGCCCTGCGGGTTCACCGCCATCATCACGTCCGGCAACTGGCTCGAGGTGGCCAGCTGTTTCGCGTACGTCGTCCGGTCGACGTTCGGCGCGACCAGTTTCTTGATCTTGACGCCGGGCACCTTCTGCTCGACCCGCGCGATCGCGGAATCCCACAGCGTGGCCGGCAGGTTGGGCGTCTCGAAGGTCAGCATGGTGAGCTCGACCGTGCCGCCTTCGGTACTACTGCTCGACGAGTTGCCGCCGCTGGTACAGCCGGCGAGCGCTACCGTCAGAAGCGTCGCCGCGGCGACCACCCCTGTCTTGACTGAAGCCATCAGGTTCCTCTCGATCCGGCCGGCGCGGCGACCCGGGCGGCCGTGCGGCGACCTGCCGGCGAGTAATATGCAGGCCACTTGGCAATATTGGCGCGAGCATAAGGACGATTCATCGGATGAGTCAAGACAGAGCCCACGGCGGGCGGATGGGCGATTCGTCGCTGTTGCGCAGGCTAAACCTCGCGGCGGCACTGGGCGCCTTCCTCGAGGCCGAGTCGCTGACGCTGCGCGAGTTACGCGCTGTCGTCGGGGTGTCACGGCCGACTGCCGAGGATTTGCTCGCCGAACTGCTCACCGAAGGGCGGGTCGAGGAGACCCAGCCGCCCCGGCAGCCGTCGTCCACCCGTGGTGCCGGCCGACCGGCCCGGCACTTCCGGTTCCGCGCCGAGTCCGGGTACGTGAGCGGTCTGGACATCGGGGCACACAAGGCGATGGCCGTGGTCACCGATCTGCGCGGCAACACGCTGGCGGCCCATCGCGTCGAACTCGATCCCGACCTGGCTGCGCCGGAGCGGCTGCGGGCCGCGATCGAGACCGCCCGGAACTGCTGGAATCAGGCTCGCCTGGCGCCGGCCGATATCACCGGCGTCGCCTGCGGAGTGACCGGTGCACTCCGGGCTGCCGAGGGCGTGCACGACGTTCGCGAAGGACCAGTTGGCTCCGGGCTCGCGCCGTACTCGCTGCCTGGATTCACCGAGATCGACGTGGCCGGTGAGCTGTCGGCCGGGCTCGGAACGCCTGTGGCTGTGGCGAACGACGTGAAGCTGGCGGCGCTCGCGGAGCACTGGAAGGGTGCTGCCCGGGAGCATCGCGACATCGTCTACATGTTCGCCGGCCATCGCGCGGGCGCCGGAGTGCTGATCGATGGGCAGGTGCATCAAGGGCGGCATGGTGCGGCCGGTGAGATCGGTGCGCTGCCGATGCTCGGGTGGGAGGCGGCCGTCGATCGGCTGCACGCTCGTGGTGCCGCGCTGGCGGCTGCGGAGGGTGTGGGGCCCGGCCGGGAGGGTGAGCTGGTGATCGCGTCGGCGGCTCGGCAGGACCCGGAGAGCCTCGAGGTGCTGATCGCGTTCGCCGAGGTGCTGGCGCGGGGTGCCGCCCTGCTGGCACTGGCGGTCGACCCTGAGGTGATCGTGCTGGGCGGCGGTATGTCGCGAGGTGGGGCGATCATCGCGGAGCCGTTCCGGCGGGAGCTGGCGCGATTGACGCTGGTGCCGATCGGGGTGATCAGCTCGACGATGGGCGCGGACTCGGTCGCTCTCGGCGCGGCCCGGATGGCGCTCGACACGGTGCTCGCCGACCTGCTCGCGGTACCCGGGAGCTGATCGCTGGGGTCTTGACCTCGGCGCCAGGCGTTGGAATCATCGGATCTCTGAATAGGCAATCTTCTTGCCATTATTCTTCCGTCCACTCTCTGGAAGTGAGAGAACCCGATGCTCTTCCGTCCTGCCAGGCGACGGCGGCGTTTCGCTGCCCTCGCCCTCGCGCTGGCCGTGCTAGCCGCACTGCTCAGCATCACTCCGGCCCAGGCGGAGGTGGAGCACCCGCGACAGCAGTGGATGCGCGACTCCACCGCCGGGCTGTTCCTGCACTGGGGCATGTTCACAGCGCCCCGCCACACCGACTGCGCCAGCTGGGAACGCGATGTCACCGCCGGCGGCTGGAACGCCGGCTACTGGGTCGACGAGGCGCAGAAGCTGCACGCGTCGTACATCGTGCTGGCGACCTTCCACAGCCGGCTCGGGTACGCCCGGCCGTGGCCGTCCGCGATCCCCGGTAGTTGCTCGACGCAACGGGACTTCCTCGGCGAACTGGTGGCCGCCGGCAAAGCGAAGGGAGTCCGCATCCTGCTCTACATGACCGACGATCCGCAGTGGCACAACGAAGTACCAGGGGTCCAGACGCTCGACTCGGCCGCCTACTCGGCGTACAAGGGTCAGCAGGTCGACCTGACCACGCGGGACGGGTTCGGCATGTACAGCTACGACCTGTTCCACGAGGTGATGGACAACTATCCGGACCTGTCCGGGTTCTGGATCGACAACGACAACGCCTACTGGGAACGGAACGGTCTGTACGAGCAGATCCGCGAGCAACGGCCGACCTGGTTGCTGAGCAACAACAACGAGGACACGCCGATCATGGACACGGTCAGTAACGAGCAGAAGACCGGGATCACGCCGTCCTACGACTACCCGCAGGCCACGTTCACGCCGATGCCGCGTCTGGTCGAGGCGGACTACAAGCTGCCGACCGTCGGCCAGTGGTGGTACGACGGGAACGACAGCGCGGTCGACTACCGGCTCAGCGTCGGCCGGTACGTCGCCAACGCGGGCTCCTCGATCAAGTCCCTGATGGCCGAGACCGCGATGGTGAACGGCAAGTTCCCACCGCAGCAGGAGAACTTCAACAACTTCATGGCCTCGTGGTTGCCACCGATCTGGTCGTCGCTGACCAAGACGAACGGCGGCGGCTACATGTACGGCGGCATGCAGCCCGGGTTCTGGAACGACGGCGCGCACGGTGTGATCACGCTCGCCGACGACAACGCGCGCACGCAGTACGTGCATGTGCAGACCAAGCCCACGTCGCAGGACCTGGTGAGGCTGCGGGACAACGGCTACCGGGTCACCGACGTGTCGGATGTGCGGACCGGTAAGCGGTTCGCCTTCAACCAGTCCGGTGGCTACCTGTCCATCCTCGGGATCACCGACTGGGACACGTACGACACAGTCTTCAAGGTGACCACCGCCGGGCAGGAGGGGCTGTACCCGCAGTCTCTGCTCAAGGCGACCGCCACGGCGGCTAAGGCGGACCACCCGGCCTCCAACCTGGTCGACGGCAGCTTCCCGAACTACTGGGACGCCAACGGGCAGTTCCCGGTGTCGGTGACGCTCGACCTCGGCCAGGCGCGCAAGGCGACGTACCTGGCGGTGAACCAGACGGAATGGTCGCCCACGCACGCCCGCGAATCGTTCGGCCGGCCGGAGGACTCGGCGCGGATCAAGGACTACAAGGTCTCTGTCAGCGTCGACGGCAAGAAGTGGCGGACGGTGCGGACCAGTGCGATGCCGAGCCGACGCGGTGTGCAGCACATCGACATCGGCAACCAGGTCGCGCGGTACGTGAAGCTGGAGGTGCTGAACACGTGGTCCGGTTCGCAGGCGCCGCCGTTCTACAAGCAGTTGCGGATCGACGAGATCAAGGTCGGGCACTCGTATCCGATGTCACTGTCTCAACCGCTGCCGTTGGAGGCTGAGTCCTTGCGGAACAGCCGCACCGGCACGGCTCGCATCGACTGGTGCGCGGCCTGCTCCGGCTCTGCCCGTGTCACTGGTCTCGACCGTGGCACTGTCACCTACCACGGTGTCCAGGCCGCAGCAGCTGGTACGTACAAGCTGGTGTTGGACTACACAGCTGCCTCTGCTGGGTCCGTTGATGTGCGGGTCAACGGTGGGGCTGCGGTGAAGGCACGGGTCGACAGTGGGAATCCGGAGGTTCCGGGCAGTACGGCGATCGCAGTACCGCTGCAGGCCGGGTCCAACAAGATCGAGATCTCCGGTTCGGCAGGGCTTGACCGGATCGCGGTGGGGCTTATGCCGCCCGCGTCGTACGTGCCGAAGACCACGATGACGGTGAAGCCGTCCGGTGTGGTGTGGGTCGGTCCTGGGCAGCAGTCGGTCAACGTGTCCGCCGAGCTGCGGCTGGACGAGGACTCGGTGGACAACGTGCGGATGACGCCCGTTGTGCCATCGGGCTGGACGCTGACGGGTGCGCCGGTCACCGCGGACGGGCTGCGGCTCGGGCAGACGATCGCGGGCTCGTGGACGATCACCGGTCCGGCCGCTGGTCAGACCGGTCCGGTGCAGGTGCCGGTCGAAGTCACGTTCGACACGGTCGGGCTGCCGCACAAGGTGAGCAAGGTGATCCCGATCCAGGTGCGGCCGGCCGATCGCGTGTTCATGCGCGAGGCGGAGAGCTCCCTGAACAAGATCGGCAGTGCGGGGATCACGAACTGCTCCCCTTGCTCGGGCGGTCAGAAGGTCCGCAACCTCGGCGGTTCGGCTGACGCGCACGTGGTCATCGAGGACGCCACGGTCCCCCAGGCCGGGCAGTACCAGCTCTACCTCGACTACACGGTGAACGGGAACCGCTCGTACTTCGTGTCGGTCAACGGCGGGGCTCCGGTCGAAGCGGCCGTCAGCGGTATCGGCAACAACACCGTCCAGACCGTCGCGGTACCGGTAACCCTCCAGGCCGGCCCCAACACGATCCGGATCTTCAACACCGACGACTCAGCACCGGACCTGGACCGGATCTCGCTGGGCTGATCCCTCTTTCCCCGTCGCCGAGATCGCGGTCAACTGGAAGTAGCCAAACGACGTACGAGACAAGGAGGTTCAACGATGAACAGTCTCGTCAAGCGGGAGCGCGGTACTTTCGCTGACCTGGTCGACTGGCTCGAGACGGAATTCCCGGCGATCCCGGCGTTCCGGCCGTTCGCGGGCCTGCAGATGATGCGGGTCGAGGATTTCCAGGACGGCGACCAGTACGTGATGCGCGCCGAACTCCCCGGGATCGACCCCGACAAGGATGTCGAGCTCGAGGTCCAGGACGGCGTACTGACGATCAAGGCGGAACGGCGGGAGGAGCGGAAGGACCCGCATCGGTCCGAGTTCCGGTACGGGTCCTTCTCGCGCAGCGTCACGCTGCCGGCCGGTGCCGACGAGACAGGCGTCACCGCCAGCTATCGCGACGGGATCCTGGAGATCCGCGTGCCGTTGAAGGAGGAACAGAAGACCGAGCCCCGGCGAATCACCATCGCCAAGGGCTGATCGCTCACTCGAAGGTGGCCGGGGATCCCTTCCCCGGTCACCTCCGGACGTCTCCGAGGACCTTGCGGCGCCGAGCAGTCGGTACGCCGACCGCCTGGAGCGCCAGCATGGCGGCAGTGTGCGCCGCCTCCGACTCGTCGAGCACCCCATCCGTGACGGCCGCGAGCAGCCCGAGCATCAACGACTGCTGGGTGTAGGCCAGGACCTCCGCAGTCACCTCGGCCGTGAAGTCGCCTTCTTCCTGCCCGCGCCGCATCAGCCGCACCACATCGGCGCGGATCCCCGCCAACGCGTCGCGCACACCGTCAGGTGCGACGTTCTGTGTCGTCAGATCGACCAGCAGCCGGTACCGATCGACCACCGGCCACGCGTTGACCACGAACCGCGCCAAGGTCTCCGCCGGCTTGTCCCCGGTATCGAGTGACGCCAGCACATCGCGCACCGACGCGGCCGCCTCCTCCGCGACCGTCTGTAGCAACGCCTCCCTGGTCGGGAAGTGCGCGTACACCGTCCGGCGAACAACTCCCGCGGCCTGAGCGATGTCCGCCAACGAGGCATCCGGGCTCGCGGCCAGCACCTGCCGGCCCACCTGCAGGATCCGCTCCCGATTCTCCACCGCGTCGCGGCGCCGAGTTGTCGAGGTCACACCTGCTGATCCTACACATCCATGTGCAAGTTAGATTAACTTGCACATGGATGTGCAACTAATCAGGAAGGGATTGACCATGACCACACTCAGCAGGCGACTGCTTCTCGGATCTGTTGCGGCCGGGACCGCAGCCGTCGCCCTCCCCCGCGCGGCCTCAGCGCTGATCGGGGACTCCACGCCGACCCGCGACCGGATCGACTTGCACGCGCACGCCATCCCGCCGGAGTACCGGGAATCGCTGGTGGAGAACGGCTTCGGCACGATCGGCGGCTACCCGCTACCGCAGTGGTCACCGGAGCGCGCGATCGACTTCATGGATCGGTACGGGATCCAGACCCAGGTGCTGTCACTGTCCGACCCGGGGGTTTCCTATCTGTCCGGCGCTGAGGCTCGCGACATGGCGCGCTACAACAACACGTACATGGCCGGTCTCTTCCGGCAGTACCCGAAGCGGTTCGGCGGGCTCGCGGTCCTGCCGATGCCCGATGTGGCCGGCTCGGTGGCCGAGATCGAGTACGCGCTGGACGTGTTGAAGCTCGACGGGGTCGTCCTCCTTTCGGCGTACGAGGGGGTCTATCTGGGGCATCCGGTGTTCGAGCCGGTGATGGCGGCGCTGGCACGGCGGAACGCGTTCGTGTTCTTGCATCCGGCGGCGATCCCGGCGGACAACAAGCCCGAGCTCCCGGTGCCGGACTTCCTGTACGAGTTCACCTTCGACACCACCAGGGCGGTCGCGCAGATGATCTACGGCGGCACCATCGCGCGGTACCCGTCGATCCGTTTCCAGCTCGCCCACGCCGGCGGCACCGTCCCGTTCCTGTCCTACCGGCTGGGTCTACCCGAAGAGGTGGCCTTCCCCGGTTTCGAGACACCGACCGGCATTCCGGCACAGATTCGCGGCTTCTACTACGACACGGCACTCAGCCCGTCCCGCGCGGCGATGGCGAGCGTGCTGGAGGTGACCGGCCTGAACCACATCGTCTTCGGCAGCGACTGGCCGTTCAGCGAGCTGCTCTTCACCGGCAGCGGCGATCCGCAACCCCAGCTCAGCGAGACCTTCGACCCGACCCAGCGCCGCCAGATCGAACGCGGCAACGCCCTCCGCGAACTCCCCCGCCTGGCGGCCCGGCTGTCGTGAACCCGGTCGGTGCCGGTGTCCGGCGAGGTTTGTCCACAGGTGGGTGACCCGGGCAGGACACGGGGGCGGCGCGGCGGATAAAGTCCTTCTTCTGCACGGGGAGGAGATCGATGGACGCGACGTTGCTGGACGCTGAGGCCGAGGCGGCCGTACTACGCGTCTACCGGCAGATTTTCGCCGTGCTCGCCCGCGAGGCCGGCGCGATGATCGTCGACCCCGAGCTGCTCGACGTCGACCAGGCGATCCTGGACGCGTTCGCCGAGGCGGGCAGCGAAGGGCTGACCGTGGAGCAGGCGACGCTCGCGTGCCGGGCGTTCCCACATGACGTGATCGTCCGCCGGTTCGAGGTGCTCCGGCAGTACGGCGCGATCACCAAACTCGTCGACCGGCCGAACGAGTTGCGCCACCGAGCCGCCTTCGCGCCGTACGTGATGCTGATGTTCCTGCGCCGGATGTCGGTGCAGGGCGGTCAGGCCGAGCTGCACCAGCTGCTCACCCTCGAGGCGCACAGCGTGAGCGACTCGCGCGCGACCGAGGCCGAGGGGCAGGCGTCGATCCAGCGGCTGACCAAGGTGTTCCGCCTGCTCGGCAACGAGCTCGCGATCCTCGTCTCCACCAGCACGTCCGCCCAGCTGCGGGAGAACGCGCAGCTCGCCTGGGGCAACGAGCGCCTGATCGAACAGGCCGAGAAGGTCCACCGCATCGTCCTCGAGCGCTGGCCTTCGCTTCACCAGGTCTGCACCCAGCTCCGGATGGCCCTCGCCGCGTACGCCGATGCGGTGCAACTGGCCGCCGGCCGCCTGGTCGAGCGAGCCGGTACGACGCGCGCGCTCGGGCTGCTGCCGATCGAGAGCTGGCTGACGTTCACGCGTGGGAGTGATGTCGAGGCGCTCGCGAGTGTGCTCGACGGGCTGCTGTTCGACGCGGCCGCGCCGGACTTCTCCCCCGAGACCATGCTGGAGGCTGTCGAGACCGGGCGCAGGACCGGTACGGCGCGAATGGCGCCACCCCGACCTTCGGGAGAGGCGTCGGTGCCGGAATCGGCGGCCGCGACGGATCGTGAGGACCTGCGCGCCGAGGCGGAGCGGGTGCTGGCCGGGCGGGAGAGCGTGAGCATCGTCGAGGTGGTCGACGATGCGGGGGACTGGATCACGGCCCGGCGGATCCTGGCCGAGCTGACGGCTGCGCATCTTCATGACGAGCTCGACTACGAACTGGTGTGGTCGGACGGGATGCGGATCGACTCTTCCTCGGGGACACCGTGGGCGACCGAGGGCACGTTCCGGCGGGTGTCGCGATGAGTCCGGTCGAGAATGCGGCGTACACGGCGTTGTGGTGGGCGAAGGTGCAGTCGGCTGGTCCGTTGCAGGTCTCGCCGGACACTCCGCCGGTTGCCGGTCTGGCGCGTGCCGCCGAACCGGATGGTGCGAGTTTGTGGATCGTGCCCACGCTCCCGGACGGCGCCGGACATGCAGTACTGGAAGAGCTCGGGGCTCCCCCGGTCGCGGTCGAGCAGCCGAACGAGACGGCTCGGGTGCTGGCGATCTGCGTGACGTGCTGCTGGATCGAGCGCGACGGGCCGGCGTGGCCCGGGGTGACGGGGACGCTCGCGCAGGTGAAGGCCGTGTACGCCGGGATGCGGGGGCGGCCGGAGCAGTCGAGCGACCTGACGTTGATCATCGGCAGCCTGCGTCGTCTGCACGCGACTCAGTGGTTGCTGTGGGACGAGAAGGCCGGTGAGGTTCGCCTTGGTCCCCGGGTGATCACTTGGGGACCGACCCAGCTCGCCGGGCTCCGGGAGATCTGCCGGATCCTGCCCGACCCGCCGACCGCCGTACTAACCCCGCGCTCCCCGGAGACGCCCGCGGATCCGCTGCCCGCCGACGTTTCTGCGGCTGGAGGCGACGATGGCTGAGCAGCACGCGTTGTTCGATCCGTTGTTGCAGGATCTGAGTGATCGGTCGCGAGACGAGGTGCTCGCGGCTTTCAGTGCCGTGCAGTATTCGGCCCACCCGGTCGCCGAAGTACAACTGCCCGGCCTGCGCGATGTGACCCTGCGCCGCCACGTGCAGAAGATGCTCAAGCTCATCGGCCGCACACTCGTGCACGTCGACGGCACCCACTGGACCTCCGGCTACGCGGACGACATCGCCGAAACCCTGACCGCCCAGGGCTGGCAGCCTTTGTCGGTCGTCGACCGCGCCGTCCTCGTCCTGGTCCTGGTGCACTCGGTCGCGATCCCGCGCAGCGAAGGCATCCTCACCGGCGACAGCTGGAAGTCCGCCCGCCCCACCACGGTCGACGAGCTCCGCACCACCAGGATCAGCGCCGAGGAACGCCGTCTCGCCCTGCAACGCCTCCGCGCGGCCGGCCTGATCCAACTCTCCGGCGATCACTCCGGCGGCCCCAGCTACATCCCCGGCCCCCAACTCCAACGCCTGACCCCCGCAGCGCGCCGCCGCCTCCAGGATCAACTGATCCTCGCGGCCGCGCCCTCAAGCCCCATCGCCGAAGCCATCCGCGCCCGCGCTGGTCTCGCACCCGGGAGCGCCGGCGGGCGGCGTAGTACCTCGACAGACGGCACGGAAGAAGGAGCAGTATGAGCAGCACAGCAGCGGGAGCCGGGCGGGGTGCCGACGGGCCGGTGGACGGCCCGTTCGACATTCTCGGCTCGAAGGTGCTGCTCGGTGTCCAGGTGGTCGACCTGTCCCGCCTGTCGACGCACCCGATCCCGATGGTCGGCCAGGGCCTCGTCACGGTCGCCGGCCAGGGCCCGACCGACTCGAACGGCGCCGGCAAGTCCTCCTGGATCGCCGCCCTCTCGCTGCTCCATGCCGACGACCAGTGGCGGCTGACCAGCGGCGCACCCGGTGCCGCCGAGCTGCTGTTCACTGCCGAGGCCGCCGGCCAGGAAGGCAACTGGTCGAACGTCGACCGCGGCTACATCGTCGGTGTCTTCTCCGATCCCGGCCTGACCGACCTGGCCGAGCTCGAGGCCGCCGCGATCACCGTGTGGATCCGGATCAACCGCAAGGCGTCGTACATCGATCTGCGCTGGAAGAACGGCCTGCACATCCCGTACGGCGCAACCGAGGCCGAGCGGGCTGCCGGCGCCGACGCGCTGTGGGCCGCGCTGCCGCACTCCAACGGCCGCACCGACTTCCACGCGAACAAGCTCTCCCAGGTCCTGTACGGCGGCCAGGTCCGCTGCGTGTCCTTTCTTTCCACCTCCGTCAGGTCGAGCCCGACGGCCAACCTCCTCGCGGAGCCGCTGAACGAACTCGGCCCAGCCCGCATCTTCAACGCGATCGCCACCCTGACCGGCCTCGACCACGAGCTGGAACAGGAGCAGGCCCATCGTTCGGCCGAGCACACCCAGCGCGAGGCGAGCAAGCAGGCGACAGCCGACCTGCAGCGCTGGGAGCAGGAGATGGCTGCCGTCGAAGCAGGCATCCTGCAACGCGCCGCGGCGCGCGACGCCCTGTCGGCGGCGCGCGAATCCTGGCAAGCACGCTGCGCCCGGCACCTCATCGACGGCGACGCGCGGAACCGCGAGATCCTGCACGAGTTGGCGGAGCTGGATCAGCGGATCGCCGAGCAAGAGGCGCGGCGCGAGGCGATCGAGGGTGAGATCGAGGCGTTCGGCAGCGAGGAGAACCTGCTGCGCGACGTCCAGCTGACCCGGCAGGAACGCGACAAGCTGGACGCCCGGGATCGCGAACTCGACCTGGCCCAGCGTTCGGTTCGCGAGCAGCTCGAACGCCTCGGCCAGGAGCACCGGCGCCTGCTCGACGCGGGCCGATCGGCGGACGGCCGGGACGTTGACGTCGCGGCCGCCGAGCAGGAAGAGGCGCGCACTTCGCTCGAGGAACACATCGGCCGTGACCACGCCGCCCGGATGGCCGTCGACCAGGCGACCGCCGAACTGCGCGAGGCCGAGAGCGGCCAGACCGTCGCCGCGCCGCAGCAGCAGGTCCTGGAGAACGCGGGCATCGCATGCGGCGCGCTGACCGACATCACCGAGCTGGCACCCGGCGACCGCGCGGAGTGGGAGCCCCGGCTGGCGCCGTACCGCGAGGCTGTCGTGGTCGACGCATACGATGCTGCTCTGGCTTCCACTGCGCTTTCCGACGCCGGGTACGCCGGATTCCTCCTGGTGCTCGCGAATCGCCCGGATGCCGGCAGGTCGTCCCGGCGTGGACCGTCGTCCGCCGACAAGCGGTTCAAGCTCGACACGTTCTTCGAGGTACTCGGGGCACGTGCGGCGGCGAAGGAGGTCATCGACGAGGCGGCCGGCGTGGTCGCGGTCGGGCAGTTCGACGAGCCGCTGACCGGGCGTACCGCGCGGATCGAGGCCGCCCGCCGCCGCCTGGAGGCCGCTGTCGAGGCCCGTTCGGCCGCCGCCGCAGCCCTGGAGCAGGCGCGCGCCCGCGTCGAACAAGCAGAACGCCGTACTGCGGCCGCCCGCGCGCTCGACGACGCCGCCAACGTGCAGGAGCAGATCCTCGCGCTCCGCGAGGCGATCGATCGACACGAGAACGACCGGGATGGCCTCGCCCCACTGCTGCAAGCCGCGAAGGAGTCGGCCGAGACCGCGGCCGGCCAGCAACTGGTCCGCGACGAGCGCCTGAAGAATCTCGAGGCCACCCGCCGCGACCACGACCGCATCCTCGACGACCTCGCCGGCCGATGTCTGGTCCTCCTCGAAGAGCAGACCGGCCTGGACCTGGTCTCGCGGACGACCGCATGGGGCGGGACCGCCGACGAGGCCTCCGAGTTCCTGCTCGGCCTGCCGGACGACACCCAGCGCCGTACCACCGCCGACTGGAACCACCAGGCCTGCACCCAACTCGAGGACGTCGTCCGCCGCTGTTTCCCGAACGCGCGATCCCGCGAGGAGATCCCCACCGAACTCTGGGAGATCCTCAACGGCCCCGACGGCTGGACGAACGGCACCCTCGGGACCCGCGTCGGTCTGGTCCCCGCCCTCCAGCGGACCCTGGCCGGCCACCTCGCCCAGCACGAGACGTTCGACAGCCTGCAGCAACAGCAGATCGCCAGCCAGCGCGCCGAGCGCAACGCCGCCCTCGAACGCGCCCGCGAGGGCCTGGACGAAGCCGAGAGCACCGCCCGCGCCCACCGAGCCTCCCTTGCCGACGGCATCAAGTCCCGGCTCCGGCTGGTCTCCGCGGAGTTCGACCGCCTGGACCAGCAGTACGGCGGCTACGGCGCGAAACTGGAGTACCCCGAGCCCGACCCGCCGGCCGAACCCGACAAGCCATGGCGCTGGACCGTCACCCCCAAGTGGCGGCGCTCCGAGGGCGGCCCATTCTCTGCCTTCAACGTCAAGGGCAACACCGCCCAGATGGACGAGAAGGCAGTCAAACTCGTCTGCGCGGCCGCCCTCGCCGGTGGCAGCGACCGGCCCCTGCTCCTGATCCTCGACGAACTCGGCCGCAACCTGGGCTCCCAGCACCGGCGCGAAGCCGTCGCCCTGTTCGAGCAGATCGGCCGCGACCGGAACATCACCGTGATCGGCGCCCTTCAGGACGACATGGAGCGCTACGCCCTCGCCTCCTCCCGCCTCTACGTCAAGCTGCGCCGCAGCTCCGACACCATGCCCTACAACGAGGCGCCGGTGGTCAAGGGCAACGAAGAGAACGCGTCCCGGGTGGTCCTGCTCCAGGACTGGCTGACCTCCTACCGAGGCTCCATCCCGACTCTCGCCCTCGAGCCCACCCTGGAGCCGAGCTGACCCGGCGTGGTTCTACCTGCGTCCGAGCGCGGCCCGACAACCTGCGCCGGGAAACCTGCAGCGCTGCCCAACAGCCTGCGCCGGGAAACCTGCTCGGGAAACCTTCCGCCGGGAGACTGCCAAAAGGGACCCCCCGCTGGTGAGTTATGACCTGAGCTTCGCGCACACTAGACCAGTGAAGCGTCTGCAGACCGGCGTGACCCGCCACTTCCGCTCACACCATCCCTCCGACCACTCCCACCCAGCAGCCCATCCACAGGTGGTCTCGGTCGGCGGTTGTGCCCTGGTCAACCTGTCTGCGGGCGGCGTACCGTCCGTGGGACGGGTCCAGCCGGCACTAGATCGGAGGGCGTGAGATGGCATCGTGGCTGCTACGCGCCCAGTGGACACACCGGGACGAATCGGTCGAACACCGTGCCCTGCGAGTCGGCCGCACCCTGACTGCCGTCGCCGTCGCGTTCCCTGATGTCCACGCGTGGACCCAGGACGAGCGCTGGGGTTACCACGTGCTCGAAGCCGATGTGGCCACTCCGCTGGAGGAGATGGTCGAGGCGACCACGAAGGTCCTCTCCAACGGCTCCAGCACGACCCGCCTCCATCTGCAGAGCACCGGCGAACTCCCCTGGCTCTTCGACCTGTCGATGGGCAACACGCTGACGACGGTCTCCGACCAGCTGACCCTGCACTGGAGCGACGAAGAAGCACTCCTGCAGTCCGAGCGCTTCGCCCAGGTACTCCGCGCGGTCGTCTCGATCTGGGAACCCGAATGGGCCAGCATCGCCGATACGGAACTGGCCACAGCCGCCGGCCTCTTCCGCCGCGGCATCCCGACCATCGGCTGGCTGACCTACGTCCGCGGCCTGGTCGCCGGCGCCTACGGCATCGACATCAACCTCACCCCGTTCGAACGGGGCACTCTCCTCCAGGCGCCGGTCGATCCGACCGACCTCAATGCGGTCCACATCTGCGCAGCCGCCGCCCTGGTAGGAATCACTCCCCAAGACCTGGACCACTAACCCACACCGCCCGCACCCCGCGCAACGTGGGCTCTCCTCGCCCCCCGCAGCCGCGCCCCGCGCAGTGTGCGCAGAAACTACAGCCAGAAATGTTAAGGGCCACCCCGGTGGGGTGGCCCTTAACAGTGTGAATGTCCGGCGACGTCCTACTCTCCCACGACCTACCGATCGCAGTACCATCGGCGCTGACGGGCTTAACTTCCAGGTTCGGAATGGAGACTGGGTGTTTCCCCGACGCTATGGCCACCGAAACTCTATAGAAATATCAACCAACCATCACGCAAGCCACCACCACGAGGGTGGGCTGGGGGTTGACCGTATTCCGGGAACCGTATAGTGGACGCGAGACACAAGCAGCAGAAGTCTGTGTTTGATGTTGATGAGTTGAGACAAGCCCTCGGCCTATTAGTACCAGTCAGCTGCACACGTTGCCGTGCTTCCACCTCTGGCCTATCAACCC
>NZ_SNWQ01000039.1 GCF_004361855.1 Kribbella caucasensis | reverse complement strand
TCGACAACAGCCAGTGTTCAGAGGCCACGAGCCCCTACCCCGCAGGCAGAGACCGCGTGTCGTGCCCGGTCAAGATCGAAGAGCCCCATTGCCAGAACATGCAACGTTTCGCTTAGGTCTAGTCACAGAGCGTCCGGCGGCGTAGCTTCTGTCAGGTCTCCTCGGGTGAAATGCGTCAGGAGGGGTGGGGGGCGTGGCGCACAAGAACCGCGAGTTGGCCGTGCAACTACTTGGCGGCTTTGGTGTCCGGCGTGGCCAAAGGCGACTGAACCTGCGGCCAAGTGCGCGACGATTAGTTGCCCTGCTTGCCGTGGAAGGCGCCTCGGCGCGGAGTGATGTGGCAGCCCGCCTGTTCGAGGATCACACCTTCGAACGGGCCAGCGCCAATCTCCGGACCATTATGTGGCGGGTGCGTAAGGACGCCAGCGGCCTGATCTTTGAAGAGGCAGATGGTTTGTGGATTGATGCAGACTACGTCGACCTTGATGAAGTGCTGCGGTGGAGCCAGGCGACGATTCAACGTGAGGCATCACTGGCTTCTCCGCCTCCACAAATCGGTCGGGAGTTGCTGCCTGGGTGGGGCGAGCCATGGCTCGTCGCTCCACGCGAGCATCTGCACATGCTGCAATTGCACGCCCTGGAGGCTTCGGCCGAGCGTCTCCTGATGGCCGGGCGATTCGGTGAAGCCGCCGCCAACGCGCTATGCGCGGTATCAATGGACAACTTGCGGGAGACCTCGAATCGCCTCCTGATTGAGATACTTATTCGCGAAGGAAATATCGCCGACGGGTTGCGGCGCTACAGGGAATATGAGCGAATGTTCTCCTCCGAGATGAATGCGAAACCCGGAATAGCAATGCAAACGCTTGTAGCGCCATTGCTGGCCGCAGGCTATATCGCCCCAGATCGTCGATAGCCAGCATAAGTAGTACAGCCCTGGCCAGGTCCGAAAACGCAACCTTGCGAGGGTTGCCTGGCGGGCTGGACTCTGCGCCCCGCCTTTGACGGTGTCCGCCTGGCCGAGAGCCCCGTGGCAAGGCAAGTGACTTCTTGCGGTCCGCCGCAGCGGCGATGGTGCTGAGACGCTTCCATGACGTCAGCGTGACGACGGTGAGGCGCGGACTAGTGAACAGCTGAGATTGAATTCTCCATCTGCCGCGACGATTGTGCGCACATCGCTGAGGCGCATGGCTGTGCATGATCAGTAAATCTGCGGGCCACGCCGGCTCGTGGACCACTGACTGGAAGGGCAGAGCGATGAGAGTCCGCAGCGTGTTAGCAGGGATGCTGGGTGCGTTGGCGCTCGTTGTCGGGGTCGCCGGGCCAGCTGCCGCGGCGAACAAGGATGGGGTATGCGAGGCGAGCGAATTTTGCCTCTTCTACCAATATGCCGGGCAGGTTTCCTCATTCCTTGATTTCCGGTACAACGATCCTGACCACAGGAATGATCGCTTCAAAGGCCCCGGTGCCGGCTACAATGCGACCGTAGCCGACAACGTACGGTCCGCGTGGAACCGGCACTCCTCTGCCTACGGGCTAATCAACGAATTGCTGAACTGTTCGCCGTCGGGTGCCTTCGACGTCATCGTCCCCGGGGAACTCGCGAATGTGAATGAAGCGGTGAGGGACAACAACTGGTCGAACTGCTGGACGACCTAATGCGCCACGCGGCCAGGCGGCCTCTTCGACGCCGTCACAGACACCGCATGGTGTCTGTGACAGTGGCTGTTCTGATGGCCGGATGTGGTCTCCAGGAAACTGACCTGCCCGTCCCTGAGCCGACTGTGGGGTCCATTGGCACGCTGGTACATACGAAGGGTCTTCTACTTCCCCTCGACGCTTACATATTCTCGTTCAAAGAGTATCGCCTGCTGGGCGAGGCTCAGCGGCTGCTCCTCCGCCGATGCATGCAACGGTTCGGTATCTCCTACCAGACTCCGGCGACTCCGCCGCTCGCAGGAATTGGAGTCCAGACAAGAAATGAACGTCGATACCTCGTCACTGATACGGCCGAAGCCGGCCGATACGGGTATCGCGTCCCTACATTCAGCGATCGTGAGCCGCCGCGGTCGCCTCAGGATGACGACCCGAGAGTCGTAGCCGTTCTGACCGGCGAGGGCGGTGGCACGTCGCACAACACTAGCCTTGTGCCATCCGGCGGCTGCGTAGGTGAGTCCCAGCGCTTGTTGCGCCGAGGCGCATCAGACTCCGCGAGCGAGGACATTGCAGAGCCCATGGCGATGCGGAGCTGGGAACAGTCTGCAAGAGATTCGCGAGTCCAGGAAGTATTCGCACGGTGGTCGGAATGCATGGAGCGCGCCGGCTTCCGCTATGGGACGCCGCTCGAGCCTGCTCGAGACCCGCAATTGCAGAG
Source organism: Kribbella caucasensis (assembly GCF_004361855.1). Lineage (GTDB taxonomy): Bacteria > Actinomycetota > Actinomycetes > Propionibacteriales > Kribbellaceae > Kribbella > Kribbella caucasensis. The sequence continues at coordinate 42,770 of NZ_SNWQ01000039.1, read as the reverse complement.
GAGCTTGTCTCCCGCTCAGATCAATACGGCGGTGGCGGACACGATCTGCAAGAAGCGCCACAACGTCATCGGTGTCTGGGCAGCCGTCGAGGCTGCCTATCAGCAGCGTCTCATCGAGGCGAACAAGCCGGCGCTCGAGGCGCTCCGGGCGGCGAACGCGGCACGACTCAGGACGGCTTCTGCTGTTGTGGGCCACGAATAGGTGTGAGTCGTCGCCCCCAGTGCTTGGCAAGCCAGCGCACCGTTCGGGCTCGGTGGTTAGCGTCGATGATGCGGACAAGAGGACGTAACGTGGATACACAAGCCCGCCGGTGGGAGGGGACCTTGCCTCAACGACATCGGGTTGTTGCCCAACTGATCCGCCGCAGCGTCGCTGGAGGCGAGTTTGGTCTTGGCGGCGATCTGCCCTCCGCGGCCGAGCTCGCTGAGCGCTACCGCGCCTCGCCGGACGAAGTGCGGCTGGCCCTCAGGCATTTGGCATCCGAGGGACTGATCGTGTGCGATGACGACCAGCGCGCCGCCGTGCGGCAAATGCCAATACAGGCACACACCATGTCGACCTCGGCCGGCCTTCAGAAGCCGCCACGTAGCCGGGAAGACCAGTTCGATGCTGAGGCAAGGGAAGTCGGCCTCACCGCCACCCATCGAACCGAGACAAGTGTCAGTCACTCGTTTCCAGAGGCTGCCGATCGGCTTGGGGTCGAAAGCGGACAGAACGTTTTCCACCGGCGAACCGTGCGGCTCACAAACGAGGAACCTTCGGTTCTGGAAGACGCTTACTACCCCGACGACCTCGCGACGTACACCGAAGGCAGCGTCGCCGACATCGAGCAGCATCTCCACGCCCTCGGATACCGCCAAGTGGCGTGGACAGACGGAATCGAAGCACGGTCGGCGACTCCGGAAGAGGCAGAACTCCTCCGGCTGGAACGTGACCAACCGGTGGTCGAGCACACTCGAGTCCTGCACTCGATGAAGATCGGCGAACGGCAGGTCCGTCCGGTGAGCTACATTCGGTCGGTCTTCGCCGGGGATCGTAATCGGCTGATCTACCGGCACAAACAGACGGATGTGCCGCTGATGGACGAGCCTGGATCCACCGTCGACTGACGATCGCACGACGATCGTTTTCTCGACACTCCCTCGGTGGTCCTCCTGGTGTGAATGTCCGAACTCGTCTGCGCTGGTGGCCGGGTAGTTGGGGTGTGTTTGCAGGCGGCTTTGGAACGTCGGCGTGTCGCGAACTCGTCTGCACCGGGGTGCGTTCTGCTCGTACTGGTGTTCACGACGGTGGGGATTGCGGAATGGCCGACGACCAGGCGGTGGTGGAACGGGGTGTGCTGAGCGCGGATGCGGCTCGGTGGGAGCTGGCGGTCCGGCGTGCCGGAGTGATCGGCCGGCTTGCTCAGCGGGATCGGGTGAGTGTGGCGGCTGCCGATGAGGCCGCCGCCGAGTTGGGGGTGTCGCGGCGGCAGGTGTATGTGCTGGTGAAGCGCTGGCGGGCCGGCGAGGGGCTGGCGTCGGATCTGCTGCCAGGCAAGTCGAGTGGGGGCCGGGGTGGTGAGCGGCTTGCCGACGAGGTGGAGGCGGTGGTCCGGAGTGTGCTGCGGACGCGGTATCTGACCAGGCAGCGCCGGTCGGTGGCGTCGATCTGCCGGGAGATCTCGTGGGAGTGCAAGGCGCGGGGGGTGCGTCCCCCCTCGCGGGGCGCGGTACAGCGGCGGATCGCGAGGCTGGAGCCGGTGAAGGCCACGACCGCGCGGGAGGGTCGGGACGTGGCTCGGGCCCGTCAGTCGGCCGGTGGGGCTCCCCCGCCGGTGACGGGTGTGCTGGAGCGGGTGCAGATCGACCACACGCCGGCGGATGTGATCGTGGTCGACGAGCGGCACCGGATGCCGATCGGCCGCCCGTATGTGACGGCGGCGATCGACGAGGCGAGCCGGTGTGTGCCCGGGCTGGTGGTGACGTTGGAGGCGCCGTCGGCGACCTCGGTCGGGTTGTGCCTGGCGCATATGGCGATCGACAAGCGGGCCTGGCTGGAAGGGCTCGGGGTGGATGCGGTGTGGCCGATGAGTGGCAAGCCCGGTGAGCTGTATGTGGACAATGCCGCGGAGTTCAAGAGCGAGGCGCTGCGCCGCGGCTGTGACCAACACGGGATCCGGATCAACTACCGGCCACCGGGCCGGCCGCACTTCGGTGGGATCGTGGAGCGGTTGATCGGCACGATGATGCGGATGCTGCACGAGTTGCCGGGCACCACGTTCTCCAACACCGGTGAGCGCGGCGACTACGACAGCGACGCGAAGGCCGTTCTGACACTGCGGGAACTGCAGCGCTGGCTCGCGTTGGCCACAGCCTGCTACCACGGCGAGCCCCACGAGGGCCTGGGCGGAAGGACTCCGGCCGGGGTGTGGGCGGAGCGGGTCGCCGAGGCCGGGCCGGCCATCACGGTGACGAACGAGACCGCGTTCCTGGTCGACTTCCTGCCGGTGCTCCGCAGATCGCTGACCCGGACCGGTTTTCAGATCGATCACGTGCAGTACTACTGCGACGCGCTCAAGCCGTGGATCGCCCGCCGGGAGCGGCTGGGGAGGTTCGTGCTGCGCCGCGACCCGCGCGACATCTCCCGGATCTGGGCGCTGGACCCCGAGGGCACGACGTACGTGGAGGTGCCGTACCGGACGTGGTCGCGGCCGGCGATCAGCGTGTGGGAGCAGCAGGCCGCCGTCGCCCGGTTACGGGAGCTGGGCCGCGCCGAGGTCGACGAGAACGCCCTGTTCGCAATGGTGGGCCGGATGCGAGAGATCACCGAGGAAGCCGCAACCACCAGTCGCAAGGCTCGCCGCAACACCGAACGCCGCAGATCGAACCCGCCCAGGAGCCACACCACGGCCCCGGTGCCGGATCCACCGAAGTCCGATCCCGGCGTTGTCGCCGCGGCGCCGTTCGAGGTGATCGAACAGTGGTGACCAGCATGGACGCTGAGGACGGATCCGTGGAGCTGTCGCACCTGCGTCCGTCGGCGCAGCGGATCGCGTGGCTGCCCGATGAGGAACGGCTGCGGTACGTGCGGGCGGACCGGTGGATCGGTTACCCACGCGCGACCGAGGCGCTGAGGCGGCTGGAGACGATGCTGACCTGGCCGGCCAAGCAGCGGATGCCGAACCTGTTGCTGATCGGGCCGACCAACAACGGCAAGTCGATGATCATCGAGAAGTTCCGCCGCTCTCACCCGCTGGTGTCGCGCCCGGACCGGGAGGAGATCCCGGTGCTGGCGGTGCAGATGCCGTCCGAGCCGTCGGTAGGCCGCTTCTATACCGCGCTGCTGGCCGCAACCGGCGCACCGCTGCGGCCCCGGCAACGGGTGCCCGAGCAGGAGCAGCTCGCGCTGGGTCTGCTTCGGGCGGTCGGCGTTCGTGTCCTGGTGATCGACGAGCTGCACAACGTCCTGGCCGGGCGCGGCGAGGCTCGCCGGGAGTTTCTGAACCTGCTTCGGTTCCTGGGCAATGAGCTGCGGATCCCGCTGGTCGGTGTCGGCACCCGGGACGCCTACCTGGCGATCCGCTCCGATGACCAGTTGGAGAACCGGTTCCAGCCGTTTACGCTGCCGCGCTGGGAGCCCGACGAGGACGCCTGCTCGCTGCTGGCCAGCTTCGCCGCCGCGTTCCCGCTGCGCCGGCACTCGCCAATCGCGACCAGCGAGATGGCCGGCTATCTGCTCACTCGCAGCGAGGGCACCATCGGCGAGCTGGCGCACCTACTAACCGACGCCGCGGTCGCCGCGATCGAGTCCGGCGAGGAGGCCATCAACCAGCGCACCCTGCTGATGGCCGACTACGCCGGCCCCAGCGAGCGGCGCCGGCTGTTCGAGCGCGAACTGGCGTGAGCACACACCGCCACGGTGGGAAGCGGTGGCCGCTGCACCCGCGTCCCGAACCGGGCGAGGCGTTGTCGTCCTGGTTGGAGCGGACCGCCCGGCTCTACGGCATGTCGGTGGCGGTCCTGCTGCGGCACAACCTTGGCTCGGCCTCGGCACTGCTGGGCGATGCCGAAGCGGCGAGCCTGGACTGGGATCCGCCCACCGCGGTGCTCACGGCGCTGGGCGAGCGCACCGGCGTGCCGCCGGGCGAGCTGCGGCGGATGACGATGGCCGGATGGGTGCCCTGGCTGACCGACACGCTCGACGCCGGCGACCATCGCCAGGCGGTGTTCGACACCTACGTCCGCCAGGACTCCGTGCTCCTGGCCCCCGGCGAAGCAGGGTGCAACACAGCGCAGCGATTCAGGACGTGGCGCGGCCCCTGGCTGCCCGCGCACCCGCTGCGCCGGGTCTGCCCGGAGTGCGCGAAGGATCCACAGCGCGGCACCGCGCTGATGTGGCGGCTGCCGATCATGACCGGCTGCGCAACGCACGCCTGCCGGCTCGAGCCCGAACGCGACGTCAACCTGGCCGCGCATGGCTTGGCCCCGCTGATACCGGCATCGGTGGATCCGCTTGTCGTCGAGCTCGACCGCCGCACGCACGAGGGCGTGACCACCGGCATGGTCACGCTGCCCGGCCGCGCGGTGCACGTTGGCGTGTGGTTCCGGCTGCTGCGCACTCTGTTGGACGAGGTGAGCATGTCGCTGTCGCGGGTCGGCGTCCGTTCCCGCCTCACCCTGGAGCGCGTCTGGCAGGCCACCGGTCGTCCCGTACGCGCTGGTCTGACCGTGTGGCGCCCGTACGAACAGCTCGACTGGCCGCTCCAGGAGGCGATGCTGCACGCCGCCGCGGTCGCGCTGCGACTGGCCGCCGACCGGCGCATCGCCCCACGGGGGACCCTCGGCTCGGCGCTGGCCGAACCGCCGCACGAGCGCGTCTACGACGGCGACGACCCCCGCCCCCGGATGGCCGTGCCGGACCTCACCACGGCCGTCGACGCCTGGCTCGCCACGGCCCGCACCGGCCCCGAACCCGCTGGCCACCTGCTGCGGCTCCTCACCGCGTTCGACCCCAGCCCCGCCAACTTCGCCAAACAGCTCCACTTCCTGATCAGCCAGGCTGGCATCCCTGCGGAGTTCCTCCGCCCGGAGCGACTCAGCCAGTGACAGCCGTGACACCTGCGGCGCCTGCGGTCCGCAGGTAGCTGTAGACGGTTTCGCGGCTGATGCCGAATTCCTTGGCCAGCGCGGATTTCCGCTCACCGGCGGCGGCGCGCTCACGCAACTGGCCCGCCTGCTCGGGGGTGAGGGCGGGTTTGCGGCCGGTGTAGACGCCGCGCTGTCTGGCCGCGGCGATGCCCTCGCGCTGGCGTTCGAGGATCAGGGCGCGCTCGAACTCGGCGAAGGCGCCCATCACCGACAGCAGCAGCGTCGCCATCGGCGAGTCCTCGCCGGTGAAGGTGAGGCTCTCCTTGACGAACTCCACCCGCACCCCCTTGCCCGTCAGGGTGCGTACGATGCGGCGCAGATCGTCGAGGTTGCGCGCGAGCCGATCCATCGAGTGCACGATCACCGTGTCGCCGGCGCGGACGAACGCCAGCATCTCGTCCAGCTTCGGCCGGGCGGCGTCCTTCCCGGACGCCTTGTCGGTAAACGTCCGCTCGACCTCGATCCCGTCGAGCTGCCGCACGGTGTTCTGGTCGACGCCGCTGACCCTGATATAGCCGACTCGCATGCTCCGGTTCCCTTCGCATCCCGAAATGTCAGGATGGACTCTAAGAACTCAGCAGACATGCGTCAAGAAAGTCGACTTAGGACTCTATCCTGACGCTCCTCGGTCCCCAGCACGTGTGGTGCTGGGGCGTACCCCAACCGGACACGGCTTCTTATGTCTGTGGCCGTCGCACCGGGTGGCGAGAAGTGAAGCCCAAGACGGTCGGGCTGACGCGGCCGCCCAGACGCGACAAGCGATCCCCGTCGGCTGCCTCAACCCCACGAGCAAGCGTGGCCGGGTGCACCTCGACATGCTCGAGCGGAGGGTAGACCGCATCGGCGGCGTAGCCCGACGTGATGGTGGCACCCGGGCACGCCAAACACCGGTGCGCCCTGCCGCACTGGAAAGCAGCGTAGCCCAGCTCACCAGGCAGGCGACCAGCAACTGGGCAGCGAAGCGGAGCAGGTCACTGCCGGTTGTCCCTCGTTGAGATCCAGTGGGAAAAGGCCTCACGAATGGAGTCAACGGCCCTCGATATGTCGTCGCTGGGCTGAGAGGTCGCCAGGGCTGCGTCGAGAGCCATCACCGTGTCGACGTCGAGGTGGAGGGTAAGGAACGAATCAGGGTCAAGCGGCGATTGCTGACGTCGCCAGCCCGAGCCGCTCCACCTCCTCAATGATCGCGGATGCCTTCTGTTCATCGACTCCGAGGAAATCGATCGACCAGTACTCGTCTTCAGAGTTCACAGTCATCTCCCGATCACGTTGAGAAGCGCGTCGGTCGTCGCCGTGCGCGTGTTCTTGGAGCCCAGCTCCTTGACCGACGTCGCGATCTTCCACACCCCGCCACTGTGGGCTGTGGTGTCCTGGACAATGTAGGAGCCGCCACGCTGGAAAACGCGCTCTCCCTTGACGACGTAGATTGCTCCGCGAGGACCCGAGGTCTTGGCCAGGTCTGCTGCTTGGGACGTCGTCAAAGGCGTCGTCTTGCCTGTCACCTGGCTCGACAGGGGGATGTTGCAGGTGTTGTGGACGAGGATGGCGTCGTCGCACCGTCTTCCGCATGTGGAACAACCAGATCTCCGATTGACTGATTGCCTGCCGCGGCGGGGGGCGCTAGCCAGTTGTCGCGGATGGTGGCGACTTGACTGCCAGAACGGGTACGTCGGCCTCGAGCAAGACTCGCTGGGCATGGCTGCCCAGGAGGAGTTTGCCGACCGGGCTGCGATGGCGTAACCCGATGACGATCAACGAAGCCGAGTGCTCTTGGGCTGCCTGCAGGACATTCTCGGCCGGATCGGGCAGCCGCGCCTCGTGCAGCTGATACTCGATGCCACCGTGGTCCAGTTGCCGCAAGGCGTCCGAGTCAGAGCCAGTCGTGGGTGTGGCATCTACCACCACGAGGCGCTGGCCGTGATTCTGCGCTTCCATTGCGCCGTGGTGGAGCGCGGCTTTGCCCTCCGGGCCGCCGAAGTATCCGATAACCACTGTCATGGATGTTCCTCGTCTCAGAACGACGGCAGGATGCCGGTCGGCAGGTGGACTGGCAGGAGTAACGGCAGCACCGCCACCAATGCCGCGGTCACCAGCGTGTAGACCACTACGACACGTATACGCGCGCGGGCGACGTACAGCAGAAAGGCCGGAACGAACAGCAGAAGCGCCGCGACGTAGCCGCCGAGTGTCACCAGCAGGAGGAAGGTGGCCATCCAGGCGAAGGTTCTCGCCGCGACCTTGACGTCGGGAGCAAGTTTGGGCACTTCCTCCGCGGGCTGCCTGGCTGGCCGGCGTGTTCGACGGCGCAGCTCCCGCCAGACCAGGTAGGCACCGACCAACAGGCCGAGTGTGCAGATGAGGCGTGGCACCAGGCGCGCCTCTGCGGAGAACGAACCAGCGGTGAGGAAGCCGATCGCGAACACCGCCAGCGCGCCGAACGCGGTGAACAGCGACCACGTCGAGTCCGCGAGTTCGCCTTCCTCCTCGGCCGGCGGCTGACGATCCTCGTCGTCGTGGTCCAGGTTGCGTCGCGCGCGGACGGCGCGCACGAGACGCAGCACGGCGGGCGCCAGCAGCACGGCAAGGAAGACCAGGACCCATGGCCTGAGGAGCCACCCGAAGCCGTCGTTGAGGGTGTCGGTCAGGAAGTAGTAGCGCTCCAGCGGGACCGCGAGGACGAAGCCGATCAGGAACGGAGCTCGCGGGAACCCGGTCGACTTCAGCAGCCAGCCGAAAACGCCAAGCGCCAGCATCACCCACAGGTCACCCAGTTGACCGCCCTCCTGGAACGCTCCGAGCAGCATGACCACGACGAGGCCAGGACCGAGCACAGCGAAGGGAACCAGGGAGATCCGGGCCAGACCACGAGTGCTCAGGAAGCAGAGCAGGGCGCCCAGCACGCTCGCGATGGCGAACGACCAGACGATCAGGTACAGCAGATCCAGATGGTCGGTCACAATCGACGGTCCTGGCTGCACGCCGTATGTCAGCAGCATGCCCATCAGCATCGCCGCCGGCACGCCGCCCGGAATGCCGAACAGAAGTGTCGGGATGAGGTCACCCGCCTCGACCGAGTTGTTGGCGCTCTCTGGGCCGACGATGCCCCGAGGATCACCTTTGCCGAACTCCTTCTTGTCCTTGGCGGTCGCCACGGCCTGGCCGTAGGCGAGCCACGTGCCGGCGGTTGCCCCGATACCTGGCAGCACCCCTGCCCAGATACCGATGAGCGCACCTCGCAGTACATGGGTCCAATGCGACAGCCACTCCCGTACGCCGTCCAGCCAGCCGCCGCCGACCTTGACGATCTGCTCGGGTTTCCCGCGCTGCCCAACCCGTGACGCGATCTCAGCCAGCCCGAAGACGCCGAGGGCGACCGCGACAAGCGACAGCCCGTCGCCGAGGAAGAGGCTGCCGAAGGTGAACCGGTACTCCGCCGTCGTCGGCGAGGTGCCGACCATGCCCAGCAGGAGTCCAAGCAGTCCGGCAGTCAATCCCTTCGCTACGTTGCCACGCGACAGCACGGCGGCCAGTGCGACGCCGAGCACGGTCAGCATGAACAGTTCAGGACTCCCGAAGGACAGCACCAATGGCCGCGCCAGCGGAATCGCGAGCGTGAGACCGACAGCCCCGAGCAGCCCGCCAGCCATCGACGACAGGAAGGCCAGCGTCAGGGCTCGGCCGGCTTGTCCCTTCTTCGCCATCGCATAGCCGTCCAGCATGGTGACACTGGCCGATGCTGATCCTGGAGCCCCCAGCAGTACGGCGGCGACAGTGTCGGAGGTGTGAACGACCGCGAGAGCACCGATCAGCAGGGCCAACGCTTGAGGTGCGTCCATGCCGAAGGTGAGTGGCATGAGCACGGCGACCGCCCCAGTACCACCAAGTCCGGGGATGAGGCCGATCACCAGGCCGGCCACAACACCCACGAGCAACATGACGAGCAGAGACGGATCGGTCAGCGATGCCAGGGCCGACAAGGCAGCTTCGCCCATGGGAATGCTCCTTCTTTCAGCCCAGCTTCACGTTGTACTGGGTTCTGAGCAGGTCGAGGATGTAGCCGCGGACGCTCTCGTCCACGGTGTAGGCGTTGCGGACCCGGTCGGCCAACGCCTCGTCGGCTTCGAGCGGGTAACCGCCGAGCACCTTGTCGGCCTTCTTGCGGAAGCCGGGATCCTGTCCTACTTCCGCTGCGGCGGCCCGTAGTGTGTGGACGGCCTCGACCGGAGTATCGGCCGGGACCCACATCGCCTTCTGGTAGGTGTAGGTCAGCCCCAGTAGCGTCTTGTACGCCTCAAACGCCGGGCCCGTGGGTGCTGAGCCCCGCAGTTGCCGGTAGACCTCCGGGACTGTCGGCAGCTTGGGGAAGTTGGGATCCCGCACCACCTCGCCGTTCGCGTCCAGTTGCCCGAACGACATCAGGGGCACCGCCGTACCATCCTGAATGATCGACTTGACCGCGGACGGCCAGGCTGACGTGGTCTGGTAGTCCAAATCCACCTCGCCGCGCTGGAGGGCCAGGTTGACCGGTCCGCGGCCCTCGAAGCCGAACACCGCCTTCACCCTGACGCCCAGGAGGTCGAAGGCGACCAAGGTCGTCAGATCCAGGCCGGTAGCGCTGATCCCACCGAAGGTGAGCGGGTGATCCCTGTTGATCAGGTCCCGGACTCCCCGTACGCCGGCTGCGGAGCGGGCGTAGACCGCGCCACCGGTGCCGTTGGCAACGAGTGGGACCAGGGAGTTGAAGTCGTACTTCACCTCAGTCCGTCGCAGGACCCAAGGAACGACGGTGGTCGCGGTGCTGACGAGCACCTCGGTGCCATCCTTGGGCGCCGATCTCGCGAACCTGTTGGTGCCGATGATCCCTTCGCCGCCCTCGTCGTTGACCGGCGCGAAGCCGGGCTGACCAGGCACGGCGCGCATCATCTCCTGACCCACGAAGCGGGCCCAGGTGTCAGTCCCGCCGCCGGCCGCCAGCGGAATCATCACTTCCACCGTCTCGCCGGTGAAATCACCGTCGGTTGTTGACGGCTTCCGGTTGAACTGGTCGCTGCCGACCAGGGCCGCCGCGACGGCCAGAGCCAGGAACACTGCCATCACGGCGATCGCTGCCGATCGGCGTGGAGCCCCAGGCTCCGCAGCCGTCTCGGTCACGGGGCTTTCGACTACATTGCTCATCGGCACGTCACCTCCTCATCGTGCAGTTGGGTGCCGGCGGTCACCAGAGTCGGCCCCGGCAACTCGTCGCCGGGAAGGACCAAGGTGGCTTCGGCCAGCCGCCGGGCCGTCCGTGTCACCGCCACCGCGAGGTGCCCGTCGTGCTGACCGGTCCAGGTGCTGACGACACCCGCAGGCGTGCTCAGGTCGAAACGGTCGGTTGGGAGGTCACCGGCCAGGTCGTGGATCACTGTGCCGACCGTGCGCGCAGCGAGGGTCAGCCCAACACTGCCGGTGATCGCCAGTGCGGGATGCACGCGTCCCATCGACAGCATCCGAACCACAAGCTGGGCTCGCCCATCCGCGGGAGGCGCCACCAGGGCCAGCTTCGGCACAGCTCGAGCGGCTGCGGCCGGCGTAGCGGCCATGCCCATGGCGACCGCGGCCGCGCGTCGGACATCCTCGATCTTGCTCAACAGGGCCGGCCGCGCATCGATGTCGGCAGGGCTCTCGTGGCCGGTCAACCCGAAGGCGGTCGCAGGCACGATCACGACCGGCGCGCCGGCATCGACCATCGTCGCCTGGTAACTGTCTGGTCCAACCTGCAGCGGATCGGCGTGTTGCCCCGTCGGAAACAGTCGCCCGGTCGTGCGTCCGGCAGGATCCACGAACCACATCTTGATGCCGGTACCGGGAAACGGCACTCCAGCGATCCAATCCGTCGCGATCTCGTCAAGCGACCCACCGGAGGTCGGCACTTGCTGCACGATGAGTTGGTCCGTGTTGGTGTTCCGCACGCGCACCGTGCTCACTTCGTCGCCTACCGTCACCCAGCCACGGCGTACGGCGTACGGACCGACGACCGCGGAGCAGTTGCCGCAGTTGCTGCCCCAGTCCACGACTGCCTGCTCGATTCCGACTTGGGCGAAGGTGTAATCGACGTCCGCTGCGTCGTCAGTCGAACGACTGAGGATGACTGCTTTGCTGGTCGTCGATGTCCCGCCCCCGACACCGTCGATCTGCCGTGGGTCCGGGCTACCGAACAACCGCAGCAAGACCTCGTCAAGGCTGCGGCCGTCCACGTCGAGACTGTCTCGCTCGAAGACCCAACACTTGCTCGTTCCGCCACGCATCCACGTGGCCACAACCTCCGGCACGGCTCGCCTCCTCAGCTGTCTCGTGCCGACGATCATGCGGCGAGGGCAGCCTGAAGCACCATCACTAGAATCTGCATACCCATTTAGTGATACTTAAGGCTCTCGGAGGAGTCATGCTCGACGTACGACGCTTGGCCCTGCTCGCGAAGGTGCTGGATACGGGATCGATGACTGCTGCCGCCGAGGAGCTCAACTACACCCCGTCCGCGATATCGCAGCAGCTGCGGAGGCTAGAGATCGAGGTCGGGCAGCCGCTGCTGCAGCGGCTGCCGCGCGGTGTTCGGGCCACCGAGGCGGGCTCCGTACTGGCCGCTCATGCTCGACGGATACAGGCTCAGTTGTCAGCCGCCGAGGCAGACCTTGCCGAGGTGGCAGGCCTACATCGCGGGCAGCTGGACATCGGTACCTTTCCGACGGTCGGAAGCTCGTTCCTGCCGCTGGTGGTCCGGCGTTTCAAGGAAAACCACCCACAGCTGAAACTCGCCGTGCACAGTGCGCGTCTGGATCGGCTGACCGAGATGCTCGCCAACGGCGAGATCGGCCTGTCCCTGCTGTGGGACTACGAATGGAGCCGTGTCTCGCCCGACGACTTCGCACTCACACACCTGCTGGATGACCCCACGGCCCTGGTTGTCGCATCCGACCATCGACTGGCCCGCCGCAAGCACATCAAGATGTCCGAACTCGCCGACGAGGAGTGGATCGTCCGGGAAACGGACCACCCCGTCGCCGAAGTACTCGAGCGAAGCTGTCGCCAGGCTGGGTTCAAGCCCAGGATCGCGTTCCACGCCAACGATTACCAAGAAGCACAGGCGATGGTGAGTGTGGGCCTCGGCATCGCTCTCGCGCCCCGGACCGCGGTCGCGAACCGGCACCCCGACGTACGCGTGATCTCGCTCGGCAGCACAGCGCCACCACGGCGAATCCTCGTCGCACGACGCCGTGACCGGGTCAACGCTCCCAGCGAGATCGCCATGCTAACCGTCATGAAGGCGGTTGCTGGTAGCTACCGGCCCAACTCCTGAGGTTCCCCTTTGGCCGGACCCGTCCAGCCGGTCTCGCGGAGGAACCGGCGCTGCAGGTTGACCAGCTTCTGGTCGTCCAGGAGCAGGATCCGGATCTGGCCGCCCTTGCCGTGGACCAGGACGTGCTCGTTGCCCGGGGTGAGGTCGAGATCCTCGACGTACACGCCGAGGGCCATTCGCCGCCCTCGGCGTCGCAACCGCAGACGGCCTCTACGCCCTCATCGCCACGGCCGGCGGTCAGCCCTTGCCCCACTCATCGAACCGATCACAGTCCCCCTGAAGTGGGCATCGGTCCTGGTGCTACTCGCCCTCGCCACCCGCGGCGCCACCACCCAACACCGCCGACTCCACTCACGGGAAGCCTCAACCACCAGTCCACCAAACCCATGCCGCGCGTACTTCGCCTGCTCGCCATGACAATGCTCAACCCCACCACCGTCATCTACTTCACCGCCTTGGTCCTGGGCAGCCAAGACGCCACAACCCCAACCTCATTAAACAGTCAGCCTTCGTCCTGGCCGCCTTCGCAGCTTCAGCCTCCTGGCAACTGGCCCTGGCCACCGGTGGCGCCCTTCTAGGCCGCCTACTGACCACACCCACCGCCCGCCTACTGACAGCCCTACTGTCCAGCCTGCTGATCACAGCCCTGGCCCTACACCTACTCCTGGCCACCCTGCAATTGAACAACCACCATGCCCACAGCAGCCCCGCACGGCACATCCAGGCCGTGTGGGGGTGCTGAGGTAGAGCACCGCGACCGCCGGCGGCCGGCAGGCCGGATCGATCCGGCAGTACGGCCGGCCAGGTCGATACGCGCAGCGCAACCAAGTGAGCGGTGCGCAGCTGCTCGATCAGGGGTCCATCGAGCGGGGTGGCCGGCCCGCCCGGTAGCAGAACTCAGGTGTGCAGGGGTGGGGCGGTAGATGAGCTGTTGGGTGTGGCCGTCGAGTGTGTGGCTCTCGATCAGCTCCAGGTCGAAGTCGGCCGTGTCCTCGAAGATCCGGTCCTTTCCGCTTTGGCTTCGGCTGTTGATCACCGGGAAGATCGTCACCTGGACGCGATCGATCAGGCCGGCGGCCAGCAGCGCCCGGTTCAGCGTCAGGCTGCCGTGCGAGCGCAGCGGCAGGTCCGACTCCTCTTTGAGCCGGGGCGACGGCCTCGACGGGGTTGCCGCTCAGAACGGTCGCATCCGGCCAGTCGAGCGGTCCTTGCAGCGTGTTCGACACCACCGTCGTCGGCAGGTTCCTCATCCGGGTGACCCACGGGTCATGCACCTCGGCCCCCGTCGGGGCTCGAGGCCAGCATCGACGCGAACAGCCGATAGGTGTTGGCGCCGAGGACCAGCCGCTGCTCCTCGCCGTACTGGGCGAAGCGGTGATCAAGGAACTCCGGGCCCTGCTTCCCCCAGTAGCCACCATACGTGCCGCTGGGGGAGCCGTAGCCGTCAAAGCTGGAAAAAATGTCGAAGGTAAAGGGGCTCTTCGCAGTTGAGGGTGTAGCGCGGGTCGGCGCGGCGGTGCCGGGATAGACGTCGAGGTCTGCCGATGATGCCGGTTCCTACGCCAGCCACCCGAAAGACCTCGACGTGTACAACTTTATGAATCGCCCCGGGTTCCGTGGAGGCCCTGGTCCTTTCGGTGATCCGTCAACCGTTTGCTCAGACGGGAAGTTCGGTGATGCTGAGGGCGAAGTCCAAGTTCCCCACCCCGTGGTTGGCGAGGCCCACCGTGACCACGCCCGCTCCTTCCAGCCAGTGCGCCATTTTCAGGCCGCCAACGTCCAGCGGGCGCAGCCCGAGGCTCTCGATGAACCCCTCCACATTTGCCTTGGCCTGCGGATTATCGCCAGCGAGGAAGACGTTGGGCCGGCCCTTCTCCAGGACATGACGGAAGACGGTGTTGAACGCCTTCACCACGCTGGCGCTGGCCGGGGCCGCCTTGGCGACTTCCTGCGCGATCGAGGTCTCCTCGCGGTGAGCTAGCCCGTCGAACGTGGAATTGAAGGGATTGCTGATGTCGACAATAACCTTGCCCGCGAGAGCGTCTCCGTACTGGGCAACGACCGGCACGACACGTCGTAAAGCAGAGCCAGGATCACAATGTCCCCGGCCGGGGCGGTGCCCCATTCTCCCGTCGTGGTGCGGCCGCCGAGCGTCTTGGCGAGGGCGTCGGCCTTGGACTGATCGCGGCCCATGACCTCGACGGTGTTGCCGCCCGCTACCGCCCGCGCGCCGATGGTGCCGGCCATGTTCCCGGCGCCAATGATGCTGATGTTGCTCATGAGACGTCCTGCCCTAGTCGTTGGTTGGTCGGTTCAGAGGGCGGTGGTGCCGCCGTCGGCGACGAGTTCCATGCCGTTGACGTAGCTGGAGTCGTCGGAGGCGAGGAAGAGAGCGGCGACGGCGATCTCCTCGGGGCGGCCCATCTGGCCACGGGGGATGAGGGACTCGAACTGCGCCTTCGCCTCCGCGTCCATCACCTCCTCCATCATCGGCGTGGCGACCTGGCCGGGAGTGAGGACGTTGACGCGGATGCGGCGGTCCTTGAGCTCGTTGAGCCAGACGCGGGCCCAGGCCTGCTGGACGGCCTTGCTGCCGGCGTAGACGCTCCAGCCGGGGAAGGCGCCGAGGGAGGCGTTGGAGCCGGTCATGAGGATGGAGCCGCCGTCGTTGAAGAGTGGGAGGGCCTTCTGGACGGTGAACAGGGTGCCGCGGGCGTTGAGCCCGAACCATGTGTCGAACTGGGCCTCGGTGATCTCGCCGAGCAGGGCGGGCTCGCCCCCGCCGGCGCTGGCCCACAGCACGTCGATGCTGCCCTTCTCCCGCTTGACCGTGTCGACCAGGCGATCCAGGTCGTCCAGGTTAGCGGCGTCGCCCTGGACGCCGGTGACGTTGCGGCCGATCTGCTTCACGGCCTCGTCCAGGGCGTCCTGCCGACGGCCGGTGATGAAGACGTACGCTCCCTCGTCGACGAACCGCTTCGCGCCAGCCAGCGCCAAGCCGGTCGTGCCGCCGGTGATGACCGCGACCTTGCCGTCAAGCTTTCCCATGTTGCTCCTCTTGGGTTGGTGGTGCCGTGCGCACCTGGACGTTACGGTGTTATGTAAACCGCTCTGTGTGCTTACGCTACCAGACTATGTACACCGGTCGTTACCAATCCCGGGTACTATGGACCCATGACGGAGTTGGAGAAGGGCCCCAAGGGCCGCCGCCGCGGCCGAGGCGCCCGCGAGCGCCTCCTCAGCGCGTCCCAGCAACTGTTCCGCGAGCAGGGGATCAACCGCACCGGCATGGACCAGCTCTGCGCAGCGGCCGAGGTCTCCAAGCGCACGGCCTACCAGCACTTCACCGGCAAGGACGAACTCGTCACCGAGTGCCTGCGCCAGTTCGACCCCTCCGTTCTGTCCCACGTGTTCGACCGCACCGACCTCACGCCGCGCGAGAAGCTCCTCTCCGCCTTCGACATCCCGCCCACCACGCCGCTGTGCCCCTACATCGCCACTGCCGTCGAACTCCACGACCCCAAGCACCCCGCATCCGAGTACGCATGCGACTACAAGAAGGCCGTCGCCGCGCGGCTCGCCACAGCCGCCCGCGAAGCCGGCGCCACCGACCCTGAACAGCTCGGCGAGCAACTCGCACTGCTCCTCGATGGCGCCGCGGCCCGCACCCGCGTCCTCAACGATGACGCCTTCCCTACTGCCGCCGCCATCGCCGCCGTCCTCATCGACAACGCAATCCCCACCACAGCCAGCGATGACCGGCGACGGGAGGAAGTGTCAAGTGTGCCGGGATAGACGTCGAGGTCTCCCGATGATGGCGGTTCCTACGCCAGCCACCCGAAAGACCTCGACGTGTACGACGCCACCTCTCCTGCCGGCTTCACCTGTCCCGACCTGAACAAGTTCGCTCGCCTTGACGAGCTCGGCCTCGAGGTCACCGGCCAGCGACTCGAGCCCGATCGCGCGGTGCTCGCGTGCCGCGTGGTGGAGCCTGACCAGTGGTGCCGTCGCTGCGGCTGCGAGGGCCGGGCCCGCGACACCGTGACCCGGCGGCTCGCGCACGAGCCGCTCGGTTGGCGACCGACCATGCTCGTGGTCACGGTCCGCCGCTACCGGTGCACCGGCTGCGGGCATGTGTGGCGCCAAGACACCAGCCTCGCGGCCGAGCCGCGTGCCAAGTTGTCGCGCCGCGGTCTGCGCTGGGCACTGGAGGCGATCGTGTGCCAACACCTGACCGTCGCCCGGGTCGCCGAGGGACTCGACGTCGCGTGGAACACCGCCAACGACGCCGTCCTCGCCGAGGGCAAGCGGGTCCTGATCAACGACACCACCCGCCTCGACAGGGTGAGGGTAATCGGGGTCGACGAGCACCTGTGGCGCCACACCCGGCGCGGCGACAAGTACGTCACCGTGATCATCGACCTCACCGCGATTCGTGAGGGCACCGGCACAGCCCGCCTGCTCGACATGATCCAGGGCCGTTCCAAGCAGGCGTTCAAGACCTGGCTCGCCGAGCGGCCAGAGGCCTGGCGCGAGCGGGTCGAGGTGGTCGCGATGGACGGCTTCACCGGCTTCAAGACCGCCGCCAGCGAAGAGCTGCCCGACGCGGTCGCGGTGATGGACCCCTTCCACGTCGTCCGCCTCGCAGGCGACGCACTCCACCGCTGCCGACGCCGGGTCCAGCAGGCCATCCACGGCAACCGCGGCCGCAAGGAGGACCCGCTCTACCGAGCACGACGGACCCTGCACACCGGCGCCGACCTGCTCACCGGCAAGCAGACCGATCGGCTCACCGCATTGTTCGCCGACGAGCAGCACGTCGAGGTCGAAGCGACCTGGGGGATCTACCAGCGGATGATCGCCGCCTACCGCGAACAGGACCGGCGGCGCGGACGTGAGCTGATGGTCAACCTCATCGAGTCGGTCAGCCACGGAGTGCCGAAGACACTCACCGAGATCATCACGCTGGGCCGCACCCTGAAGAAGCGCGAGGACGATCTTCTGGCCTACTTCGACCGCCCCGGCACCAGCAACGGGCCCACCGAGGCCATCAACGGCCGACTCGAGCACCTACGCGGCTCCGCACTCGGGTTCCGCAACCTGACCAACTACGTCGCCAGGTCCCTCCTTGAGGCCGGCGGCTTCAGGCCCCCACTACACCCTCGGTCGTGAAGAGCCGGTAAAGGTGGCGCTCATGATGGTCTCCTCGGGTTCAGTGGGCGCCGTCGGCGGCGGCCCTTCACCCCTACTACGAACACATCGACTCCGATCCGACACTGCCCCAAATCAGGTGTTGATGGCTGATCGACGAGTCGACACCTCGGCGGCCCCGGGCTGGCGCTGGGCCCGATTCTCGAACCGCGCGGCTGGATCACATGCCACAGCTTCAAGCAACTCCAGCATCTGTCCGCGTCGGCCGATGTCGCGGACGCAGTTGCTCAACTACTTCAGCCACCAAACCCACCGCCGCCGAAACGGCACCCGGACACCTCAGTGCAGACGAGTTCGAACAGCCGTGCAGCCGACTTCAAACATCGACAATCGGCGTGCACAGATGCCGAGTCGGTGTCGCGAAAACGTGTCGAGAAGTCGGAGTGTCGAACAACTTGCCCTAGGCCCTTTCTCGTACAGTCCAGGGCATGACGACCGTCGCGGACCTCGCCCAGCTGGAGCTCGACGGTGATCCGATCGACCCGATCGGCGGCGGAGGCGCGCTGATCGGGTACGCCCGGGTCTCGACCCGCGACCAGAAGCTCCACCGCCAGGTCGACGCCCTCACCGCGGCCGGGTGCCACCGGATCTTCGAGGAGAAGCTCAGCGGCAAGAACATCGACCGGCCCGAGCTCGCCAAGTGCCTGGACTACCTGCGGCCCGGGGACACGATCGTCGTCCTCGAACTGTGGCGTCTCGGCCGCAGCCTGCAGGACCTGATCTCCATCGTCGGCGAACTGCGCCGCCGCGGCATCGGGTTCAAGTCCCTGCACGAAGCACTCGACACCACCACCCCCGGCGGCCGGCTCGTCTTCCATGTCTTCGCCGCCCTGGCCGAGTTCATCCGCGAACTCATCGTCGAGGGCACCAACGAAGGCCTCGCCGCCGCGCGAGCCAGAGGTGTGCGGCTCGGCCGGCCACCGGCGATGACCCTGGAGCAGATCCAGTCCGCCCGCACCCTGCTCACCCAGCCCGAGAACAGCGTGTCCTCGATCGCCAAGCTGCTCGGTGTGAGTCGGTCGACGATCTACAAGTACGTGCCGGATCTCACCAAACAGCCCACGCTTCCGCTCGAGGCCGAGCAGCAGCCTGAGGCGGCCGCGATCATCGAGGCACCGCAGCCGGCTCAGCCGGCGAGTGAGCCCGTACCGACTGGCCGAGGGCCAGCATGTCCGACCTGCGACTACCGGCCGACCGACTCGCGCGAGCTCGAGCTGCACCGCGACGATCTCGCCACCGTCTGGCTGACCCTCGACCCCGACGATCCCGGGCGAATCATCGAGCGGAGACACTGCGAACGTTGCCAGCCACACCGGGCGCGCATCGTCATGTGCGGGCTGTTCGACACCACCGTCATGCTCGGCGACGACCTGGCCGTCCCCGAACCCTCTCCCCTCCCCCAGCCAGCCGTGCAGTGGCTCGCCACGAACGCCTGGCGTCAGCACGACGGCGACTGGTACTGCGGCAAGCACACGGACGGCGCCGGATGAGCACCGATGACAGAAAGTTCGACAAACACCGGATCCTGCCGCTGGCTCAGGAAGCGGAGTCCGCGGCCTCTTTGCTTGCTCACGGCATCGACCTGGTCCGCCGAATAGGCGCTATCGAGCCCTCGCCCATGTTCGCGTGCCTCGCGATGGGGGCGGAGAAACTCCTCAAACTGAGCATCGGGCTCTTGTCCTGGGAGACGACCGGTGCGTGGCCAACCCAATCCGAGATGCGTAACCGCCTGCGCCACGGCATCGGCACAATGCACGCCCGCACCTTGAACGAACTAGGTGATCGGCTCTCCGATCCCAGCACCGCAGGCAGCGCACGCAAGGCCATCTCGGCCCTTCGACAGGAGGTTATCGACGACCCGATCGCCACGTTCGCACTGATGGCTCTGTCGGACTACGCCCAGCAAGGCCGCTTCTACAACCTCGACATCCTCGCGGGAGCCGACCCCCTCGCACCGTCGCCCAGCGACCGGTGGAACCAACTCGAGAAGGACGTCCTCACTCTCAACCCAACCATCGCCGCGATGATCGGCACCGACAGATGGATCGCCGAAGGTCAGCCGCTCATCAACAATCAGATCGCAGACTCGCTGCTTCGATGGTGGCGGTTGCACCAACGATCCTGGAACACAGGAGCACTCGGTCGCCAGGCCCAGCTCTGGTCGACGCGCCTCGGCAACCCCTGACAACGAAACTGCCTCCCACACGGACCGAAGAACCAAGGCTGCCCCGGCACCGCCCGCCCGGGCAGCCCGAAAGCTGCTGCTCCCTACGATCAGTGCCGCCCAGCACGGTTGTGATCGAGGTCGACCCAGCCCATGACGGTCCGGTCGCCGCGCATCACCGGTTCGAGATCGTGGTCGCGGGTGACATCGTGCGGGTCGATAGCGTGGGTGATCGCGAGCATCACGCCGCCTTCGTTCTCGACCAGGTCCCGGGCTTGCTGGTTGAGGGTGACGTCGTACGGGCCGAGCATCCGATTGTCGAACACCGCGCTCAGCGTCTTCCCGTGCAGAACCGCGGACACCCCGGCGACTGGGGAGTCCATTGCGACCGGCGGCGGCTTCAGCCCGGCGTCGCTGAACCCGCCGTTGGGGATGACCTTCCACTGGCCCAGCGGGCCCCGGTCGAGGAACACCTGCTCCAGGCCGGGGTTGACCAGCAGGAACGGTTTCAGCACGGGCTCAGTGGCGTCAGCGATCACGATGGGGAGCAGGAGGCACGCCGTGTGGTGAGACAGTGTCGAGTGCGGGCTCATCGGCACCAGTACGTCGTCGTTCCAGCGCGATGGCCGGCACTTTGATGTGGTGCAGGCTGGCCGACGCGAAGGTCATCATGTCGTCCACGCTCAGCGCGGGCTGATGGCCAGTCAGGGACCGATTGCAGGTCTGGCAGTCCATCGTCCACAGACTCGCCAGCACGTCCCCCAGCGCCTCGCCGAGCCGCTCCCGGACCTCCGGCCCCACCACCACGTCTTCACGTACCGTCATGCGCTGTCCCCTCCCAATAGCTGGTCAGCTGGGACAGTAGCCGCCGCTGGCGACAGTTCGCGCCGGGCGCGTGTCGCCATGCAGGAAGTTCCGGGCCTCAACAGTTGGTCGAAGAACGTTGCGCCATCCGCTCCCCCACTGTGGAGGGATCTTGTTCGCCGCGCCTGATCGCAACTTCGCTCGGCATAGCCGATTCTGAGTGCAGCATCCCACCACCAGGAGAACCTGCAATGGTCCAGCGCACCGAGATCCAGCTCATCGACGACCTGGACGGCAAGGAGATCCCCACAGGCAAAGGCGAAACTGTCCCCTTCGCGCTCGACGGGACGTCGTACGAGATTGACCTGCGAGCAAAGAACGCGGCCGCACTACGCAAGACGCTCATGGCGTACGTCGCCGCGGCGCGGCCAGTGAAGTCCCCACGTGCTGCCCGCCGGCGACGGGCTACAGATCCGGATGCTCGCCAGATCAAAGCCTGGGCACGCGAGAACGGATACGAGGTCGCCGACCGTGGCCGCGTTCCCGGCCATATCCAGGACGCATACCACGCGGCACACTGACGCCCCGGTAGAGACCCCAGAGCGGCCTACCTTGCGGCTGGGGACAGCTTCGGGAGTTCTCGGCCAACAACGGCAGGTCCAGGCAGGAGAAGAGGCCGGCAGCCAGCTCCGGAGACTCAGGAACTCGTCGACTGTTGGTTACCCGAATACCTGGCTGGCCAGCCACGGCTGGCGTAACGCTGACGGTCGTTGGCTGCGCCACGCACACAACCTCTGACCTCGAACGAGTGGCGCATGCTCGCTTCTGCCGGTCAACCTGCTGCTGCTCGCAGCTGCCGCGCGAGCAGGCGAGCTGACCGGTAGGTGAAGGCTTCCTCGGCCTGGGTGATGATCCGCAGCTGGGCGAGGCGGCGGCGCAGCAGGGGCCGGATCCAGATGTAGCGGCGCCACCCGACCCGGTACTGAATCGTGGTGGAGAACAGTTGCACGACCAGCCACTCGGCCGGCACGATCCCCGACGTACGAACTGGTTCCTCGTCGTAGGTCCCTTCGCGGCCGATGTTCATCGCGGCCGGCGCTGTGGCCGGCGGGCTGGCCCAGGCCTCCCGGGCGTGGATGGTCACCTCGGTTCGCAGAAGCTCGAACGAGCCGGTTGTAGATCCGGCCGAGCTCGGTGCTCTCGGCACCGACCCAATCGGTGGCGTAGGCGAGAGCCTCCTGGATCTCGGCACCGAGCGCCTCGAGTCGCTCCAAGGTCTGCGGCTCGTCGTTCACCCTCCGCCGCACCCGAAGCGGAACCTGCCCCAGGCGTTCAAGGCCTTCGCCGCGTCGGCGTAGCCAGCCCGGATCGTGTCCGTGCGCGCCCCGCTGCGATCGAGGAGTTTGGTGGCCAGCGTCCCGATGACCGACAACCCGAAGGCGACTGTCACCATGGTCGACCAGGCGGCCGCACTGGCTGGATCCGGCATCGGTCACTCCGAAGGGTCGACTGCGTCGACCTCAGCCATTGTCAGCCGCGGTGGCCCAATGCGAGCGTGGCGGAACGGACCTGTGGTCGAGGTCAGCAGGCAGCGTCGGAGGCCCATCGCCGTGCCACGACTTGACCAGGGCCTGAGCCTGGCGGGCTCGGTTCACCATGTCGATGTGGACGGGATCGAACCACCAATGACCCAGGTCGTCGCGGGTGGCAGGGAGCCGGCCGCAGCGGCGAGCTGACGAGTGCGGGAGGACTCAGGCCGAGGCGATTCGCGGCCGATCTGGTGTTGATGTACCCCGCCGGCCCGGTCCGCGGCCGCGGACTCTGTGGGCGAGCAGGGAGGGCGGCGGCGAGCGCCCGTACGTCGGAGGGGTAGACCAAGCGTTTTGAACCGGGCCACGAGGGGCAGCTTGCCCTCGGCAACCATCTCGCGGACGGCAGCGACAGGGCGGTGCAATCGCTGAGCGGCCTGGCCGAACCTGATCGGCTCGCCCTTGGCGTGCACGTCGCGTACCTCGGAGAGCAGCAGCCCGCGGGAGGTGTTCGGTGCGCCGTGTCATCGTAGTCTGCCGCGGGTATCGGCCTTGGTGCCGGCGATCATCAGCAGTGGACGCGGCGCGAGCCAGCTGTTGTTGCGGTACGGCTCGAATTGCGCGATCAGATCAAACCGCGCCGCGCCCCAGCCGGTGGAACGGGGATGGTGACCGATCGGGGTGCGGTATTAGCCATAGCTCGCTCCGAACATGCTGCCGGCCGGGAGCGAAGTCTGCCTCAGCCTGGGTCGAGGGCAGCAGGTTGGCGGCAGCAGCGGCCGCCAAACAGCAATCCCCGAGGATCGCAAGCACATACGCAAGTGGCAAGGGTTCTCTGAAAGGCTCTCGAGGGAGTCGACGCGGCGCCGTTCAGTCGGCCGTCAGATCGACCGGACCCTGGGCAGACTGAGAGGCGCCGTTCGATAACCGATCAAATTTCGCGTCTGGTCCAAAAGTTCGTCACTCGAAGCCGCTTGACAGTCGGTGAGGTTGTGCTTACGGTCTCGTGGTTGACGGCTCAGTACAGGAAGGAGAAGATTATGTCAAGCGTTCGTCTCACAAAGAGAGACAAGCTCACGACTGAAGAGGACCGTAAGCGCTCCTATCAGGCGACTTTCGAGACGCCTAGTGGCCAGTTCACGTTGACACGCTCCTACCAGAGCGACCCCAAGCCTGTTCAAACGCTGGGGCACAGCAAGTAGCGAGCAATCGCCGTTGCATCGACGGTCCGGTCACCAAGGGCCAGTCATCACGGGCCGGCCCTTGGGGCCATCAAATGTCGCAGCGTCGCGAAAGGCCGCCGCCTGCGATCTCTGATGTGAGTTAGCCAGTGCTGCGCTTGGAGGGTGCAAGCACCATGACCCGAGCAGATACCCTCGCCCCAGCGGAAGTCGCGGCAGAGGGGGCCACAGCAGATACGTTTGAGCTCTCACCTCTTTTTCGCGCCGAAAGACGATCGACTGACGGCGGTTGCTTTGCCGTCGCGGCGGGTCAGGGCGCGACTCGTCAGATCTACGATATCGATGGCGACGATTCGGGAGGCATCCTCACGTGGCTGCTGTCGGTGTCGGCTGCGCCGCTGGACGACCTGGAGAGATCCGTTGCCCATCGACTTGAAGTAGAGCCGTCACGTGCGCACGAGCTGTGCGAACTCTTGATAGCGGCCCAAATCCTGGTGAGTGGGGCAGATGCTGCTAGGCTCCGCGAGGCGGGCCGACGTTGGGAAGCCTGGGGCTGGCGAGATGCGTTCGACTTCCACGCGTCCTTTCATGGCGACAGCTTCATGGCCTACGGCACCGAGCAATTCCGCGACTTGATCGATGAACTCGTCGCGGACGCCCAAAACATTGGTCCGCAGCCGTCGCCGTACAAGGAGTACGAGGGACGGGAAACGATTCCGCTGAGCGGGCTCCGGGAACTGTCCGGTCATGGTGTGACGCTCGAGAAGGCGCTCCTGGACAACTGGCCGGTTGCCTACTTCAACCATTCTGGCGTCGAGCTGAACGACGTTGCGCAGCTCCTCGTCGCAGCGTTCGGTGTCCTGCATGAGGTGAATGATGCCTTCCTCGGGCCGCACCTCCTCAAGGCCTATCCATCTGGCGGAGCTCGGCACCCAATCGAGGTCTACCTTGCCGCAAGGGATGTCCACGGGCTCGCACCGGGGATCTATCACTACAGCCCCGGCTCGCATGTTCTGGTTCCTGTCAACGGCGCCTCCGCACTTGATCCCATGAACGACGCATGTTTCCAGAAGCCAGGCATCGAGACGGCGTCAGCAGTTCTCTTCATGACTGTTCGCTGGTTCCGCCACAGCTGGAAGTACCGGTACCCCCGCTCGTATCGCATGGTGCTGATCGAGGTCGGCCACGCGATCCAAACTGCCTGCCTCGCCGGAGCTTTGACGAACGCGCAGGTCTATTCGTCGTACGCGATCAATGACGCTGCGATCTCCGACATGCTGGCCCTGTCCGACGATTGCGAGGAGCTTCCAGTGATGGCCTTGGCTCTGGGGATGGGAGGTGTTGTCTGATGGGTACCGCAGTCGAGGAGTCCGTCCGCTTTCGATGAGCTGGCTGAGTCCTGGCTAGTCGTTGATCCCGAGTTGCTCGTGCGGCCATCGCTCGAGGTGCCTGGTCAACTGCAGCTTGTCTGGGGTGAAGGTTCCCGGCGCGAGGAGTTCATGACGGATTCGTCGGCACTCGCTCAATGGGTGATGACCCTGCCATCTCCGATCCAAGGCGCGACGTTCGTTGCGAACGCGGCTGAGAGGCTGGCGCTGACTCCACACGATGCGAGCCGCCTGCTTGACGTCTTCGTGCGTTATGGCCTGCTGTCGCCGGAGCACCGTTCGCCAACGGCAGCGGAGGAAGCCTGGCGACGGCTCGGCTGGGGAGATGCGCTGACCTTTCATCGCGCAACACGCGGTTTGCGGTGGCGGCACGTGTATCCAGAAGGGGCAGAGGTCTACACCTTCTACCACGTCGACAAGCTCGTCGTACCGGACGAGCCGCGGCCGGGCGTCGAAGATCCGGAGCATCCACAGGAGGTGATCTTGCCAGCTCCCGCACGGCAGTTCAGCACCACGGAGCTCCGCGACGTATTGCAGGCACGGAGAACCTGCCGTAACTTCGCGCGCACATCGATCGACCTTGACGAGCTGTCGACGATCCTCCATTGGTCGTTCCGTCGTATCGCAGTTGTCGACTCAGCGCGGTACTACGCAACGCGCGTCGCGTCCGAATCGGGCAAGGTCGGCGACGCCTATCCGTTCCTCACCGTGCATGTGGTCTTCGATCCAGTTCAAGCGTCGGCAGCGGGTCTGGGCGGTCGGTGGCTTTACCGGTACAGCCCCCAACGTCATGCGCTGGTACCGGTAGGGCAACCTGAATCCCCATTGAAGTCCGTGTCCGAACTCCTGTGGGGTGTCGACTTTGCCGATGGGGCGCCGGCAGTGTTGATCCTGTCCATCAACTGGGCTCAGTACATGTGGAAGTACCGGACCTCGCACTTCTATCGGATGGCTCACTACGATGTCGGAGGGTTCGCGCAGACCGCACTCCTCGTAGCGACTGCCATGGGACTGCGATCCTTCGTCACGCCGGCCATCGACGACGACCGTCTCGTTAACCTCCTTCACGTGACACCCAGCGAGCAAGATCCTACGTACCTGATTGCCGTCGGAGGTCCCCGGTCGCGGCACCGCGCGCCGGGCCCTGAGCCAGCAGGTCACGAACCTGAGGAACTCTCATGACCGTATTGACCGAAGAGACACAACTAGGCTCGGTACTGTGCAGTTTCGCTGAGCATGATGAGTTTGGCTACTCGCCGTCGATCGTTTCGCGAGCCCTCGCAGTCTTGGCCTCGGGCGTGCAATCGCTGAGCGGCTACCTCGACCCTCCACTGCAGGATCGAGTTTCCAGGCTCCCGTTGGATTGGTTGTGCATCCTCGAGCGCGATCCGGTCGTGAGGAGCGCAACGGAGCAAGCCCTCTCGGATGAGGCCCATGCTGGCACGGTTGCCCCGGACTGCGCACTCTCTGAGCTTCTCACCGAGATTCTCGATTCGCTTGCGCGTAGGTCAGACCAGCACTCAACAGGCGAGGCCATGCCGCAGCTTCCCACCGTCGCGGCGATGACCGGGACGTGGCGGATTGGTCCGCCGGCTATCTCCGATGCTGTGCATGTTCTCAGCCCGAACATGGAGGATTCGCCTGTGTCCTCGACTTTCTGGCGCATGTTCCGTGAGTTCATTCACGACAGCGAGCATCCTGAGGACGAGCTGCTAAGCCCCGCGCCAAAGCACGTCGACGTGCTGCAGACGGCGTTGAACACGCTCTGCGAGGTCGTCCCTGAACTTGCGTCTGGTGTGTTCGCCCACGCGCCGACCTTGTGCATCGTGACAGACGATTGCACGTTCAAGAGTATGAGCCATCGACAGTTTCCTGGAACGATCTTCCTGTCTGAGCGGTCTCTCGATTCCGTGTGGACGACCGCGGATGCGTTGCTGCACGAGGCTCTGCATCACAAACTCCTCGACCTCCACCTCATCTCCTCGATGGTGCGCGCCGAGGTCGCTGGCGACGACTTCCCGATGGTCGTCTCACCCTGGAACGCGCCACCCAATGAATGGATTCTGGGGCGAGCACTCTTTGCCTTCCATGTTTACGCTCACCTGACAGCGTTCGCCGCATGTGCCCGAGTCCGCAGGTCTGACAGCAGTCCGTCGGTGAGCGAGCTAGCCCAGATGCAGTCTGTGGCGGGCAGGCGAGCGCACTATCTCGGCTCGCGTGTTGTGGAAGTCGGTGAGCCGGTGCTCAGTCCACGAGGCCATCGACTGTGTCAATGGTTGATGCACCAAACGATGGCGCTCGACGACGGGAGCTTTGCTCTTGGTCCGATCTGATTCTGAACTGAGTCAGGCTCTACTCCGCATCGAAGGGGTGTGCACGGTGGAAGTTTCGGCGGAAAAGACCGAGACGGCGCTGGCGTCGGTGAGCCACATGACCGATGACCGCTGGTGCCGATGGTGGACGCATGACCGCCTCGGCGGCGACCAGACCGCCGAGCGGCGGAGTTCTGCTGCGCTGGTACCAATCCGGGAACGGCTTCTCGATCGTGCGCGCCTCCGGCCGGCCGATGTGGTCTTGGACATCGGCACTGGGACCGGTTTCGTTGGATTCGGAGCGCTGAAGCGACTGGGCGAGGAAGGTCGGGTCATCTTCAACGACTTGTCTTCCGGTCTCATCGACACGTGTGTACGGCGAAGCGAGCAGCTTGGAGTAACGGACAGGTGTTCATTCGTCGTGGCCGACGCTCAAGACCTGGCGGGTGTGGAGAGCGAGTCCGCGGATGTCGCGACCGCCCGGTCGGTCCTTTGCTATGTCGCAGACCAAGCTGCTGCATTCGCTGCTATTGCTCGCGTGCTGCGACCGGGTGGGCGTCTATCTCTCTTCGAGACGATTCACGTGCGGCAATTGGCGGTTGGCGCACCGACCATGTTCGGTTACGTCGTTCCGGGTCTCGACAGGGCAGCGGCCTCCGTCGAGGCGTGGTTGCGAACCTCGACAGAGGGAGGCTCAGACCAACCAACATTCGACGAGATCGATCTCCTGGTCTGGGCCGACATGGCTGGCCTGGCCGACGCCATCGTCGACGTAGACCTTCGATTCACGACTAGCGCTGCTGTCCTGACGGATTGGTCCGCGTTCCTCGCGTCGCGGCCGCGCCCTTGGAGTCCGACGATCCGCGAAATCATGTCTGGCGCACTCGATGCCCAAGACATGACGAATGTCGAGGACCGGCTCCGGCCGATGGTCGAGCGTGGTGAGGTGCCCAGGCGTATCCAGTCGTTTGCCTACCTCACGGCCGTGAAGGCAGCGTGAGGGCGGCGGCTTGAGGCCGCGGCCATGGAGGCTGAGACAGTGCCGACGCCACAAACCGCGAGAAGCAGAGCTCGCCGTCTGCTGAGCCGGTTGTGGAAGCCGACAGAGGCGACGAGCCTGACGACGCTGCTTCGCCGGCGCGAGTTCCGACTCCTCTTCAATGCAAGACTGATCACCTATATTGGTGACTCGGTGTCGCCGATCGCGGTCGCCTTCGCAGTTCTGGAGGCTGACGGCTCGTCCGCCGATGTCGGTTTTGCCCTGACGGCTCGGATCATCCCTCTTATCCTGCTGGTACTCCTCGGAGGCATTCTCGCCGATCGAGCGTCTCCCATCTCGGTGATGATGTTCTCCGACCTCGTCCAGGGCGTGGCTCAGGCCGGACTGGCTGCGCTGCTACTGACGCAGCACGCATCGATCGGTTTGATTGTGGTCAGCCAGATCCTGTACGGCGTCGGATACGCCCTCCAGATGCCGTCGCTTGACGCACTTATCCCCAGGACTGTCGACAAAGAACAGTTACAAGCCGCGAACTCGGCGTTGTTCCTGGCACTTGGTATTGCTTTCATCGGCGCTCCTGCAGTTGGCGGATTCGCCATTGCGAGCGTCGGAGCCGGTGTCGTCGTCGCCATCGATGCCGCGACGTTTGTAGTCAGCTTTGCCCTTCTCTGGTCACTGCACAGGGTTCTACCGATCAGTCGTGTACCTGCGGAGCCTGGCCTGCTGCACAGCTTCAGCGAAGGCTGGGCTGAACTCCGAGCCCGCCCATCGATTGGGATCGGCATTATCTTTGGCGGGACGTATGGCGCTGCATTCGTCGCGTGCATCTCGGTCGTTGGGCCTGTCAGCGCCGTCGAGTGGCTCGGCGGAAGCGCGGGATGGGGCCTCGTGATGTCCTGCGTCGGGCTAGGACTGATTGGCGGCGCGGCGATGGCCATGAGGCTGGAGTTCGTCCACCCGCTGCGCGTCGGGTTCTTGATCCTCGTGCTTTCAACACCCCTCATGTTCACGATCGGCCTGCGCGCTCCGCATTGGCTCGTTCTCGCTGCCGCAGTCATCGCCGGCGTATCCATACAGTGGTTCAACGCCCTGTGGAACACTGTGCTCCAGGCGGTCGTGCTGCCCGATTTCCGTGCCCGAGTCAGCTCATACGACTCGCTGGTCTCCTGGTCCCTCCGGACTGTTCTATACTCGGTGGCCGGCCCGATAGCACTTGTCGCCGGCCTGCGCGCGACATGGATGTACGTGGGCGCACTCCTCATCGCCCTGTGCCTGCTACCGCTGCTCTCGCTCGAGGTACGAAACCTACGACTCTCGGCTGAGGAGCGACCGCCGCCGACAACAGCCGAATGAGCCCGACGCGCCAGATCGCGCCGACGCCAAGCCCGCCAGCGTTGCCGCAATTGCCTGGGTTTGCGGTCGTCACGGACTTCACCACCGAGTCCCAGATGCTTTGGTCGGCATCCGCCAGGGAGCTTGATCGCCGCGGGCGACTAGCGCGCTAAGCTGCGAACTATGCCTCCAAAGTGCGGGCCGATGGCACCTCGCAGGCGTCAAAGTTGCACCTTCGCGGGTCAGTGCGCGGGCCTGACCTTTGCCCGCATCCAGGACGGAATGTACGGGTCGGTCCTAGGGAACTCGGTCAGGTCGTCGGCCTAGGTCTGTGGGTCGACGGGGATTGACCAGTCGGCAGCCAGCCGAGCCAGCCCTCAGCGTGCGACACCCGCCCGGCCGCGTCGGCAGCGTAGAGGTAGCGGTCGTCGACGAGGTATACCGAGGACGGCTCCGGCGCCATCAAGTGGTCATACCACGGACCAGCTCGGCCCGAGTCCTCGTTGTGCAGCGGCAGGTCGGCGTACTGCTCCAGCACCCGCACCGGCTCATCAGGCCCGTAACCAGCGGCTGGCATGTCAGCCGGATCGGCCCGTTGCTCCGGCCGGGGAACGCTCATTGGGGCGATCAACCACGGCAATCACCGTAAACAGCTGAACGGCTCAGCACTGCGACTGCGGCCATCCCGACAGCAGGTGTCCATGTCGGCGGCAGTGGCCGTTCAATCGCTCGCCAAATCGGGGTCTGGATCGGGCTCGGGCCGATGGGCGGTGCGGGTGCAGCCGAGGCGTGAGGTCCATTCTCTGAGGCGGCGCATCGCTGGTTCTAGGTCGCGGTGGAAGGTGATGGGGTCCGAGGGGGATGCGTCGTCGAGGTAGCAGGCCTCCCAGAGGGTGCGGAGGGCGGAGAGTTCTTCGACCAGGGAGCCGTGTTCGGACCAGCAGGGTGGGAAGACCTTGTGGTCGAGCCGGTAGCGGGTGTGCAGCCAGTCGACCCAGTTGCGGAGGCGTTCGAGTTCCTCGGTTGTCGCGTCTGGGTCTAGGTCTTTCCAGCGGACGACGAGCGGATCTGCGAGATCGCCGGCGTTCAGGCTGAGTGCTCGGATGAGGTCGTGCTCGGTGGTCATTCTGTCGGTCCGCCGTGGGTCGTGGCTTGGGTGATGCTGCGGTGGATCTGGTCGGCGTCGAGGCGGTCGGTCCATGGCGTCATCTGGAGCAGGATCGGTGGGGCGGTGCGGGCCAGGAGAATGCCGGTGCCGAAGGGCAGGGTCCGGATGACGTCGGGCGGCAGGATGGGGATACGGCGAGTGCTGGTGGAGATGGTGCGGCCGCCGTCTGCACCGCGGCTCCAGTTGCGGATCTCGTCGTCTCGTTCTCCGCAGACGGCGGAGAGGTCTTGGAGGTCTCGGGGTTGGGCTGAGCCGCCGAGGATGAGGCGGAGGGTGGCGGCGTCCCACATGGCTGCGGCTGCTTGGTCGCCCCAGCGTTCTCTGGCCTGGGCGAGGGACTGGATCACTACCAGGGTTGAGATGCCGGAGCCTCCGCCGTCTGCCATCAGCGATGGGAGGGAGGGTACGGCGCAGAGGTTGGCGATCTCGTCGAGGACCAGGGCGAGTGGTGGTTCCATCCGGCCGCCTGGGTTGCGTGCGGCGATTTGGCGGGCGGATTCGGTGATGTCTTCCAGGAGGGCTGCGATGAAGGAGGAGGTGGCGCTGGCGCCGACTCCGGTGCCGAGGAGGTAGATGGTGCCTCGTTCGGCGAGGAAGGTCTTCGGGTCGAGGCCGGTGCCGGGTGGTGGGTCGAAGGCTTTGCGTACGGCGGGGTCGGCGAGTGCGGACAGGGAGGACCTGACGCCGGCCCAGATGGCGTCGCGGGTTCGGCCGTCCATGCGGACGATGCCGTCGAGGGTGTCGCCCCAGCCCTCGGCGGCTTCGGGTGCTCGGTTGAGGATGGTGACGGCTTCGATGGCGGAGGCTGGTTCGAGGCCCCAGCGGTAGAGCTGGCTGGTGCCGGAGCCGTCGATGGCTGCGGCGTGGAGCAGGCCACGCAGGGCCATCTCGGTTTGGCCGTGCCAGAACGCTCCGTCGGAGACTCCGCCCTTGGTGAAGCCGGCACCGGCTGCGAGGCCGCTGGCGTGCACGATTGCGGTGGTTGGGTTTTCGCAGCCGCGGACCGGGGACCAGCGGATGCCTTCTCGACCACCGAGTCCTTGCGGGTCGAAGATCGCGACCGGCCCGATCTGTCGACGGAGTGTGAGGGTGGCGGCGAGGTTGTCTGGGCGGGTCGAGGTTGTCACGACGGCGCCGGGGGCGTCCAGGATCGCGCCGATGATCTGGTGCAGGCCCTTGCCGGATCGTGGCGGTCCGAGGTGGATCTGGGAGTCTTCGACGCTGGCCCAGCATTCGCGGCCTCGCGACTGGCCGAGCTTGACGCCGACTTCGTCCGGTACCCCGCTGGGTGCAAGCGGTCGTGCGGCGCGGCCGCGTCGCAGTACTTGCCGGCGACCGACCGCCAGTTCGACTTCGGCACGGGTGGCGAGGCCACGCCGGGCGGCCAGTGACCTCATGCGGCTGGTGGTTCGGGCCTGGTGGTGCTGGGCCCAGCGCCGCGCAACCTCGATACCGGCCAGCGGCACCGCGGCCAACGAAGCGACGACAACCCAGTACAGGACGGCCGGCAGGCGACGGGGATCGAGGTTGAAGGCCGTCGCTGGGTGCGCCGGGTCGATCAGCACCTTGATCGCCGCGGTCCAGTCGGTTCGGACCCACTCCCCTGCCACCAAGGCGCTGCTGATGCCGCCGGCGGTGTAGAGCACGAGAGTTGCTGCCAGCAACAGTCCGGCACCGACGAGAGCGAAGTCGGCGAGGCCGTCGGAGTGCTTGCTTGTGCCGAGGTTCATCGGCGTCACATCCTCGCGTCGGTGTCGAACAGCTCAGCCTCCCGGGCATGCCGGACGAGCTGGACGACGAACGACCTGTTCGGCAGCCGCCACAACGCCCGTCCCTTCGGCAGCTTCGCGATGGTCGCGATCTCGACATCGGTCAGTCCGAGGAGCGTGGCGGTCCGGGCGAGCTGGTCGGGTTCTTGCCGGAGCATGATCCTGGTCGAGCAGTCGGCCAGCAGCCCCTCAGCCAACGCGCGTGCCTCGGACCCGAGATCGCCGACCGCGGCCAGGTCGGACAGCCGGTGAACGATCAGCACATTGGCGACGCCCCAGGCGCGGGACAGCTTCCACTGTTCCTGCATGCGGCGCAGCAGCGCTGGATCCCGCATCACGCGCCAGCCCTCGTCGTACACGATGAACCGCTGCCCACCCGCGGGATCGGAGACGGCGGCCTCCATCCAGGACGACGCGCACGCAAGGGTCAAGCGCAGCGCCAGGTCGTTGCCTCCAGCCCCGATCCAGGACGAGTCCAGCGTCACCATCGGCAGCGACGCATCGAACTGGGTCGTCGACGGCCCATCGAACATGCCGGCCAGGTCCCCATGCACCATCCGTCGAATCGCATGGGACACCTCACGCCCTTCCGTGGTGAGAATCCGCACGCTCGTGCCGACCGCGGCCGCCCGATCAGCGTCAGGTTCGAACAGCGCCACCACGACGTCGGGGATCGTCGGTTCCGCCGACGTGGTGACCGAATCCAGCGAGAGGTCCAGGCAGGTGTGCTCGATTGCGGACAAGGGCCGACCCAGCGTGGATTCGGCCAGGGTTCCGAGTAGCGCACGTCTGCGTGATCGCACGACACGTTGCCACTCGCCGACCGGTACTGCGCTGGGTCGTGTCCCCGCGTCGAGCGGGTTCAGCCTGGTCGGCAGACCGGGGCCGAGCTTGATCGCTGCTCCGCCGAACGCCTCGGACACCGAGCTCCACTCCCCCTTCGGGTCACACGGGACGTAGGCCTTGTGGCCGAGCGCGATGGACCGGGTGATCAGGGCCTTCGCGGTCGAGGACTTGCCGCTGCCGATGACGCCGGCGAGCAACAGGTTGGGGTTCGTGATGACGCGGGCCTGGTAGAGGACCCAGGGGTCGTAGACGAACGAGCCACCGCTGAAGACGTCGGAGCCGATGTAGGTGCCGTCCGATCCGAGCCCGCCTTCGGCCAGGAACGGATAGGCGACCCGCAGCACCCTGGTGGTCGCCCGGTGCGGGTCCACCAGCAGCGGCAGCCGCCGATTGGCCGAATACGGCGCACTGGTCCGTGGCGCACCCGCCGTCAGCGGGTCGCTCTGTGGCTGGTCCTGCTCGGAGCGACGGCCATTCGTGCGCGCGGCCTGCAGCGCGCGGCGGTTCGCTGCGCGCCGCTTCCGGCCTGCTCCGGCGGGCTCATAGAGGACCGCGTCCAGTGGCCGCCGGGTCATCCGAGTCCCACCCCGAACGGAAGCGCGGCCGCGAGGAATCCCTCGACCTGCTGCCCAACGAGACGACGCAGGTCCAGCAGGGCTTGTGAGGCCGCGATCTCGATCTCGGCACAGGCCTCGTCGAGTCGTTCCGCGTCGTCGGCCGACACGACCAGCAGACCGAGCCAGCGGAGGTCGCCGTGTCCTGCGGCCAGGTCCTTCTCGCGCTGCGCGACGTCGGCATCGACCTGGCGGTCCTCTTCGGTCTCCAGCTGCCCGATCCGTGCCCGGGTGGTGCGGTCGGTGATGCGTTCAACGCGGTGCCGCCGCGCGTCGCGTAGCGCCTTGCTGATCGGGATGGGCTGCAACACCAGGGTGAACGTGCGGCGGATCCCCGGCTTCAGGAGCAGCGGACTCAGGAACGACGGTGTGGCCCGGACGCGCGGCCACTCGGAGATGACGTAGACCCGGTGCAGCGACGAGTCCGTCCGCAGGTGATCCCACTCCGCGTCGATGGCCAGCGGTCCCGCGCCGGCGGGGTCGAAGTTCTCCGTGCTCGGGATCGTCCGGGTCGCCGCAGGATCGAACGCCACCCGAAGGCTCATCGCGAGTTCCTGCGCGTTGAGCCAGCAGCCCGCCACCCCAGCGGCCGCGAACGAGGTCTGGAACGCTCGCGCCTCGGACTCGAGCACGGCCATCGCCCCGGAGATGCCGCCACCGTGCTTGCGGACATCGCGGGAGATCGCATCGAGGTTGAGCGCGAACGCGAACAGGGTCTCGTGCTTGGCCACGGCCGGAGCGGCGCGCTGCAGCAGATCGTGGTAGATCGCGCCGCCGGGGTTTCCGCGATCAAGTCCACGTTCGCGGGCCCACTCACCGAGCCCGTCGCCAGAGTCGGGAAGGGTGCGTTCGAGGATCTGTGCCCGGGCGATCCGCCCGCCCTGGCACAGGCCGGCGATCAGGCGACCGTACGCCGCGACCCGGCGATCCTGCTCGTCGGAGTTCTGGAGCAGGTGCGCCGGTCCCTCGATCTTCGCCACCGCGATCAACCTGCGCCTGTGTGGATCGTGGACCGCGGCGACCGACGATGCCGCGTCCAGGATCCGCAGCTCGGCGGCCTGGCCGGGCAGCCGCAGCGATCCGTGATGAGTCGGCGCCAGCAGGCTGGCCCGGTAGGACTGCTGCCTGAACAACGACCGCACGAGGTGCGCACCCCGAAGCACGATCCACCGGTACGCCGGTAACGCCTCGACTCGGGCAAAGGACACGGCGAAGCACGCAACCACCGTTGCCAGACCCGCGATCCGCAGCGGCGGCTCCCAGCCAGCGAAGGCGGAGAACGCGGCGGTCAGTACGGCGATCGCGACCAAGCCAACCTGGACCGGGTGAAGGCCGAGGAGCACCGATTTGCGTTCTGGTCGTGGGAAGCGGGTGGAGATTGCTGGTGTCGTCACCGGTGATCCTCTTGGGTTGAGTCCGAGCCGTTGTCGGGCGAGCTGTCCGGGTTCTGGCCGCCGGGCGAAGACGCGTCGACCGAGGCATGACTGCTCGCGATGGCCACAGCGGACGAACTGTCCGAGCCCGAGCCTGCGGCTGGTGGTTGGGCGGGTTGCGATGATGCCGGTGTGTCGTCGTAGGACGAACGACCGGTCGACGACTCGACAGTGCTGTCGCCGGACGAGGCTGAATCAGTCGTGGAGTCGGCATCGTCGAGATCACCGCTGTCGTTCAGGCCTGGATCGGTGTCGCTGTCACCGTCCACCATCGGGTCTTCGTCGTCGGAGCCGCCGAAGTGATCGGCACGCCACTGCTGGGCCTGCTCGACCTGATCACGTGCCGCGACCGCACCGGAGGTCCCCTGCTGCAAGGCGTGCGTCATCGCGTGGCCTTGATCCCCTGCCCAGTGGATGAAGGAGAACGTCGCGAAGGGAGCGAAGGCGGCCATCGCGACCAGGAGGACCCCGGCCAGGAAGGTTCCGAGGTTCGAAGCGTTGCCTTGCCCGCCGGCGCCGGTGGCTGACAGTCCGAGGGTGAAGATGACCGCCATCGCGACCTTGGAGAACAGCAGCGCCCCGACCACTTCGACCCATCGGCGCAGCCAGTGCCGCGTTGCCGACCAGGTCCAGCTCGCCATCGCGATCGGCGCGAACACGACGAACGCAACCAGAGCGACCTCACGAACCAGCATCACGAAGTACAAAGAAAACAGCGCAAGGAGCGCGAGGAGGACTGCCAGGAGCAGGAATCCGCCAAGTGTTCCGGCCGCCAGGAGAGCACTGATGTCGGTCATCCTCTTCAGGCCCTCTGCAGTGGCCGACGTTCCGAGGACTGCGGTCGAGATCTCGTCGACGGCCGTGCCGCAGGTTGCCGTGATGCCTACCGCCATAGGAACGCCGGCGGTGCCGATCAGCGCGCCCAGCAGTGCCTGTGCGAGACGCGCTGGTTCTCGCCGGACGACTGCGGACATGCACTGCAGCACGACGACCGCCACCAGGACCGGCAGCGAGACCGTCACCATGAGGTCGAGGTTGTCTCGCCACCATTCCTCGTCGAACCGGGGTGCCGTGCTGGTGCTGAACGCGTTGAACACCGTCGCCGACAGGTCGGCCAAACCGGTGGCCGACCAGCGCAGGAAAGACTCCCATGCCGAGTTCGCGGCTGTGTCTCCGACACTGGAGGCCACACAGCTGACGGGGTTGAGGAGGCAATCGGTCCACGCCATGACGTCCCCACCCTGCCTAGGCGATGCTGATGCCGCTGAAGAACTTGATCAGCGCATTCGCCGAGCCGATGACGATCGCAGCGCCCGCGGAGACCAGGCAGCCGACCTTTCCCTTCCCGGCGTAGTGGGCGTTGTTGTTGTGACTGCCGATCGCCCAGGCGGCCGCCGAGACGACCATCCCGGCCACACAGATGACAAGCCCGAACGTCACCAACGCGCCGACCATCTGCCGCAGCGCGGGCAGGCCGGGCAAACCGTCGGCGTTCGGGGTGATCCCGGGGTCCTGTGCGTCGATCAGCGTGGTCAGCGCCCGCTCGCGAGCACCGACGATGAAGCTGGACATGTGATGCCTTCCTTGACTTGGGGCGCCGGTCAGGCGCCGGAGTAGATCGGCGGAGACCAGCCGAGATAGGTGGCGCTCCAGCCGGCCTCGATCGCGCCGACCTCGACCAGGTAGACCCCGCCGATTCCGAGGGCTCGGTCTTCGATGTCGTTGGAGACGATGCGGCCGTCACCGACATAAACGGCGACATGCCCGTACGGACCGCCGGTCGCCCAGAACAGGAGCGCGCCTGTGGGAGGTTGCCGATCGTTCGGGTGTGCATTGCCGGTGGCAACCATTTGCGTCCATTGCTCAGCGGCGGAGGTGTAGCCGGACTGGGCCAGGCCCCAGATGTTCGCGGCGAGACGAGCGCAGAGCTGGTAGTAGCCATCGCTTCCCACCAGCGCAAGAGCACGGGACACGGCAGCCTCCGCTCCCGGGAGCGCGCCGCTCTCGACGACAGGCCAGCCCTCGCATCCACCGGGGGCCGCAGAAACCAGCCGGGTAGCGAGGTCGTAGTTCCTGCGGTAGTTCCCGCCGTCGCTGAAGGCTGAGCGTTGTACTGCCTGCGCGGCCTCCCACGGCTCCATCGACGCCCACCCCGGGGTGTTCGCCAGCGCCATGAAGAACAGCCGCGACGCACCGCGCGGGTCCATCCTGACCTTGAGCGGCCCCCAGCCGGTGCGCTGCTGAAACAACCCGCGGGAATCCGGCCCGGCCTGATCGCCGTGGTCGAGATTGCGCAGCGATGACTCGGTCAGAGCGGTCATCACTCCGATGATCTGTCCGGCGCGGCCTACTCCGGTTCGCGCGCCAACATCCAGGACGGCACCGAGGTTGGCGCGCTGCTCCTCGTCGAGCGATCCCCCGTCGCCCGCTGGCACCGTCGTGCAGGCGCCGGCCGGGCGCGCCGCGATCGCGATCGGCGCGACCAGGCAGGCACCGACGACCAGGACCACGACGGCCGCCACAGCCGTCTTGACGATCACCGCGGCCCCTCGGCGGTCGCCGACCAGAACTTGCAGCGTGGCAGGCAGACGACGCCCACGGTGACCTGCCGCTGCGCGACCGACACTTGGTCGTCGACCACGCTGGTCTGCGTCCCGCGGACCACGTAGCCATGCCAACCCGCCGGAGCGCGCGGGTCACGCTCCAGCACCTTCAACTCGGGCGTGCTGTCGGCCGTGATCGACGTGACCTCAGCTCGGCCGTTGTGCAGCTTCAACTGCTCCCACTGCTCGGCGTACGGCAGCATGCTGCGCGCGATCCTCGGGCCCTCCGGCGGATCGGTCGGGTCGGCGAAGACGCTTACCGCGTCACGCCACTCGTAGTACCCGTGGACCGAGGTGTTGTAAGTCCAGATCGCCCTGCTGTAGGCGAGCGCGAACTCCCGCGGATCGGTCGTCGCCGGGCGCGTCCACGCCTCAAGGCCGCCGAACGATTCCTCGGAGACCTCACCGCCGGCTGGGGTCTCGGCCGCCTGGGCGATGGCCGAATCGCTGGGCGGAGCCTGCCACCGGATGAGCAGCGCCAGAATCAGCACGCACAGCAGGATCAGGATCACGATGGGATAGACCAGCTTCGATCGGAGGAGCTGCCGCATGTCAGAGTCCCCTCTCGATGTGATGGCTGATCCGGGCGCTTAGTGACGCTTCGATGGACGGGGGGAGGACACGCGTCGCCCGAAGGACCCGCAGGTAGAAGCGGGCCTGCTTGCCGTAGTACCGGGTCAGCCAGTTCCTGTGGCGACGCGGCTTCAGGTGTGGATTCATGGCGACTCAACGTCTGCCGTCAGGCCGCTTTGCAGGTACGCCGGGAAGGGCCCAGTGTGACCCTGCTCACACCCGCGCGGCCGCCGGTGAACAACGGGTCACGGCCGGCGGCAGCAACGACCCAGCGGCGTACAACTTGATCCGAGAAGACCTCGCGAGGCGACTCTCCCGACGCCAGCCGCGCCAACGCCGACGGGTTCGCCGCACCACCGCGCAGCAACCACGCCAGCGCCTCCGCCTGCGGCTGCGGCGCACCCGCGTCCACCAGGCGCGGCGCCATCGCAGCCCGGGTGAAGAACGGACCTTCAGCGGCGACTAAGATCAACCGACGAGCCGCCCGAATCTCTAGCCCGGCTCGGACAAGCTCGTCGATGATCTGGTCCAGCATCGGCCCCAGGTCCAGCAGGCTGCCTTGCTGATCCCGCTCGGGCACGAACCCGAGTGCAGGATGGCGCCGACGCCGCCGCGCTTCCGACCGGACCGTGTCCGAAAGGCGCCAGCGGACGACGTTCGCCAGATACCCCCAGGTCACGCCGCCCGCCGGTGAACGCACTGCGAGCCGCCGGCAACTCTCCCAAGCCACCGCCCGCGCCTGCTGCTTCGCCTCGTCGTTGCCCAATGCACTTCGCAAACGGCTGGGCATCGGGTCGACGATGCGCTCCTCGATCGCCTCAGCCAGACGCCTCGACGGTTCCACTGCCCAGTCCGAATCAGCCGCATCAGCGAGAAGTACGTGCAGCTCACCACTCATCGGATACTCCCTGTCCGCTGACCGGACCGTGCTCACGGTCCTTGATGGATTGGTGCTTGCGGCATCCATCTGACGGTCGATGAGCTGGGTGGAAGAACCCTGATTCCCGGAACGGGGAGTCCTGGAAATCG
This sequence comes from Kribbella caucasensis, assembly GCF_004361855.1. Taxonomy (GTDB): domain Bacteria; phylum Actinomycetota; class Actinomycetes; order Propionibacteriales; family Kribbellaceae; genus Kribbella; species Kribbella caucasensis. The sequence goes on along the minus strand of NZ_SNWQ01000039.1, from coordinate 3,348 downwards.
GTGCCGGACGGCCTCAGAACGAAGGGGCGGGCGGATCGACAGAACCAGGCGAGTCGTCCGGGTGACGAGTGACCCGAAGGACCGGCGCATGCAGCGCCTGGACGAACTCGCGCACGATGATCGCTTCCTCAAGCTCCAGCAGCTGCGACAACTTGCCGAGCGTGCCGGCGACCTGATCCTGCGGAAGGCGGGCAACCAACGGGGCCACCGCGCGAAGCGCATTCACCCGCCCACTGATGTGATCCAGCACCCTCGACCAGCGAGCCAGCTCAGCCTCAATCGCCACCTCGGCCAACGGCCGCGGATACCTCAGCGCCGCGTGCAGCTGATCAGGTTCGCCGGCCTTGATCAACGACGCCGGGTCATGGCCGCTCGGCAACTCGGCAGCATGCACGTGCCTGAAGAAGTGCGTGAGATCGTCCATGCAACGCACGGCCCCGCGTCGCCCACCGGAATCGTCATCGAAGGCGACGATGACGGTGTCCGATGATGAGAAGTGCGCGAGCACCGCAGCCTGCTTGAACGAAACCGCTGTGCCGCAGGCCGACACCCCGGCCCAGGCGCCCTCCGTCAGGCGACTGATCTTGTCCACCGCGGCCGCATCCATCGGACCCTCAACGAGCACCGGGATTGCGCCCTTCTCCAGCAGATCTCGCTGCTCCACGAGCCCGACAAGAGCATCCGACTTCTGATAGATCGGTGTCGTCGGCGAGTTGAGGTACTTCACCGACCCGCCCCTGGCGCGCCCGGTGAACCCGACCAGCTCCCGATCCGAACTCCAGGCCGGGAACATCAATCGGTCGCGGAACCGATCGATGACATACCCGCTCTGGGTCGTTGTCGCCAGCCCCGCCGATAGGAGAGTCCGTTCGTCGAAGCCCTGACTCTTCAGATGATCCACCAGACGCGCCCACCCATCCGGCGCGTACCCGACCTTGAATGCCGACTCAGTCGACAGCAGATTATGCAGACCGCGCTCGATCAGATGGTCCGCCGGCCAACTGTTGTGCGCGCGCAACAGCTCACGCCGATAGAACCGAGCCGCCGCCACATGCGCCTCGACCATCCGCCCACGCTCAACCACGCCTTGTTCTCCGCGCACGTCCACGAGCAACCTCCAAGCTGGGAAAGAGACATCCGTCCCTCCCAAGCTCGGCGGCCCACGTGACCCATCAAACCCGGATCACGGAATCCAGGACTCCTGGGCTTCCATTCGCACGCCAACTCGCACCGCTATGGCGGATTGCTCTCGCAGCGGCTGGGAGCATCCAGAGGCTTGCATGGCCGGCGATCTCATGGGGTTCGAAGGTATTCCGGCGAATCGGGGTCAATTGCCGATGGCTGGGTACTGATCGGTTCGCGCCTACCAGTAGGGGAACGGGTGCGTCGCGTCGGCTCGTGTCGTGCTGAGGGCTCATCCGCCATCAAGTCTGCCGAACGAGCCAATTGCGCGCCCATGGCATCGATCGCCTCGTCCAGCAGTTCGATCGCCCTACGGATTGACCAGCGCATGCCATCTTCCTGTTCCATCGCATTCCCTCCGCCTCGTTGCCGAACTCAACGGCTGCGGGACAGACCCATCGACATCTCGACGCCGATCAAGGAGTCCTGGAATGGCGGTTCGTAAGGGAACGCCTCGACAAGGCGGACGCCGTCAGGCGACTTGAAGCTGGCGGCCCAAGCGACGTTGGGTGGACGACGAACGCCCAAGTACGACGCAGGGGCGGCAACCGGGACCACTCCGGGCCTACCCCAATGAGCGCCGAGAGTTCGTGACCGCCGATCAAGGCTCCGGCGATAGAGCAGGCGGATTCGGATTGGCAGCAGGCAATCGGATCGGTGGCCGTCGCCGCTTTCGAGGCTGCCGATAATCCGACAGAGGTCGAGTCACCAGCAGCGAGTCGTGCAAGAGCTGCCGACTCTTTTCGGAGGTAATCAACGTGCTCGCCGAGTGCCCGGAGGGCAGCTCAACCGCCCAGACACGGGCGAAGAAGCGGGACAAGTCGTCCAAGTATCCGACGGCCGCCCGCTGTCCCTCACTGGAGTCCGCGAGCACGACGATCGCCGTGTCGGTGGCGGCGTACCGCCCGAGAATCCGCGCCTGCTCGGCCGACAGAAGCGTGTCACACAGCGGGATCCCGGCCCATCTGCCGACGGACAGCCTGCTGATCCGCTCGATCGCCACGGCATCCAGTGGATCGTTCACCAGCACCGGAGCGGCACCTTCGGACAGGAGATCATGCTGTTCTGCAACGCCCACCAAGGCGTTGGAGCGCCGGTGTATCTGCGTCGCCGGCGAGGCGACGTAGTACGGCTTGGCCCCTCTACCAACGCCGAAGTACCCCACGGTCTCCAGCCGGTCGTTCCACGACGGGAACATCACCTGGTCTCGGAATCTGTCGACCATTCGCCCCTCAGGGCTCAACAGTCCCAGCCCGGCGTTCCTCACGGTCTCCATGCCGAGGCCCCGCGCCCTCAAGTGATCCACCAATCCCGACCGCGAGTTGGGCGCATAACCGACTGTCCACGTTGAATCCGAGGTCAGCAGCACGCGGGCACCACCGCTCACCAGGTACTCATCAGCCCAACTCTTCCGCCGAAGCAGCTCCCGCCGGAAGAAACTGGGTAGCCGCTCGGTGTACCGCGAGCAGCCGCCGCCGCTCCGCGATCGTGGGCACAGAGTTCGCGTCAGGCGGGCGCCGGTTCACGCTGCCGCCGCCGAAGCCAAAGGACAGATCATAGAATCGACGGTCGTTCGACCCGCTGAAAGTCAGAACCCCGTAACGAACATCCAGGACTCCGCGATGGTCCAGTCCCACGGCGCTATACCGACCAGCTGCATTGCCATCGCAGGCCGTGAACCACTGCGAGCCGTAGGTACCACGGCTGAAGCCGCTGGCCGACTGCCGCTCAGACAACGGGACCGAGGTCTGCGGGATCGGAAGTCAAACCATCGTGGCCGCCAATCGCCGCGGTACGGGACAGGACATTGAGCCGCGGTGCAACTCGGCGATGAGTTTGGCTGGGAGTGATTGCTCCTCTGTTTGTTCTCGCAAGGACATCCTCTGCGGCTTCAACTCGCCGCACGTGAAGCGTGGGACGCTGCCGCCAGCCGGGGCCACGATCGACAAGGTTGCGACAGGCCGCTGGGATCGCTGCGGCTATCGAGTATCTAGATCGGCGCCATTACACCTTTGGGCCGAAGGCGCCCCGGATGACACCTGCGCTGGGTCTTGCCTGCCTCCTTTGCCCATCCATTGCCGGCTCTTCAAACTTGACCGGGCAGCGATTCTGGTCTGGCTGTGCTCCGGCGTGATTGCCGGGTGCAGAAGTACCGTACTCGGCGGC
>NZ_SNWQ01000038.1 GCF_004361855.1 Kribbella caucasensis | reverse complement strand
GAGGTGACACCCAACACCGACCTCAAGGCGCTCAGCGCCTAACCAACCAACGGATCACGCGACACGACCGCTACACCACGCGAATGGACTTGACCCTGACGGCCAGCGCTTCCTCGACATCCCGATGCCCGAACCAGGGCGCGGTGAGGTGCTCGTCGAGGTGCGTGCAGCCGGTGTGAACCCGGTGGATTGGAAGGTTCGCGAAGGCATGCACCGGGCCTTCCTTCCGCTCGAATTGCCCGCAGTTCTCGGTCGCGAAGTCGCCGGGCTGGTCGTGCGGTCCGGACCTGGGTTCGAGCCGGGCGACCGGATCTGCGGCCCCACGATCGGTGGCTGCGGCGGCTACGCCGAGTTCGCGGTGCTCCCGGCCGAACGCGCGGCCCGGATGCCCGCCGGTCTGTCGTTCACGGACGCCGCCGTGCTTCCGATCGCGGCAGGTACGGCGTACGACGCGCTCGAAGCGTTGAGCCTCAGACCGGGCGAGAGCCTGCTGATCCTCGGGGTCGGCGGCGGCGTGGGGACCGTTGCCGCACAACTGGCGGTGATGCGCGGGATCGACGTGGCCGGGACAGCCAGCGCGGCGAAGCGGGTTTACGTCGAGTCACTCGGAGTCGTTGCCTATGACCATGACCAGCATCCGGAGCGGGCGGACGTCGTACTCGATCTGGTCGGTGGGGACGCTTTGCACAAGGTGGCCGGCGCGTTGACCGACAGCACCCGGATCCTCACCGTGGCGGACCCGGACGTCGCTGCGCAGTACGGAGCAAGTCCGTTGAAGCGCAGCGGCGATCCGGGTGTGCTCGCCGTACTGACCGAGTTGGTCGCGAACGGCAAGCTCGATCCGGGCGTGCGGAACGTGTTCCCCTTCGCCGAAGCAGGTGATGCGCTCGCGCTGGTGGAAGCCGGCCACGTGGCCGGAAAAGTGGTGATCGGTCTGCCTACCGGACCACGACGCTGACTTCGCCGGCCGATTCGTCCATACCATGCGGCGACGGCCTCACCCCGACGGAAGGACGACCATGACCGCACTGCCCGGCTCGCGTCTCGCGCTCAACCCGATCCAGTGGATGGCCACCGACGACGGCTGGCTCGACCCGTCCAAGGCACCCGAGACGCCGGAGCTGCTGTCGCTGGTGAAGAAGGCCGGCTTCGACGGCGTGATGGCCGAGGTCCCGGCCGGCTGGCCGGTCCAGCAGTATGCCGAACTCGTCGCCGACACCGGTCTGGAACTCGCCCCCGGGTACGCCGTGTGCCGGTCCGACGGCCGTGATGGCAAGGAGGCCGAGGTGGTCGAGAACGCCGCCCGGATCGCCCGGCAGCACGCCGAGCTCGGACTAGACGTGGTCGGCCTGGGCCTGGGCATGGGCGCGGCGGAGGCGCGGCTCGCGCACCCCGCACAGGGAACTGATCCGGCGGCTGAGCGGCTCGGCGCGATCACCGACCTGGTCGGCAGGATCGCCGCGGCGATGGTCGCCGAGGGCGTCCGGCCGGCCCTGCACCCACACGTCGGCACCTGGGTCGAGACCGACAGCGAGGGCCGCGCCGTCCTCGAGGCGGTGCCGGCCGACCAGCTCGGCTTCCTGCCCGACACCGGTCACCTCGCCTGGGCCGGCGTCGACGTCCACGCCCTGATCAGCGACTACGCCGACCGGGTGCCCTTCGTCCATGTGAAGGACTGCCGTCTCAGCGTGGCCCAGGAGGGTCGTGCCGGGGACTGGGACTACAAGAAGATCGTCCGGGCCGGTCTGTGGGCCGAGCCAGGCCGCGGCGAGCTGCCGCTGGTCGAGATCCTCAGTGCCCTGGGCAACGACTTCGGCGGCTGGCTGATGGTCGAGGTGGACAAGCCCGACATCGAGGACCCGTACGAGAGCGCGGTCGCGTCGGTGACCTGGATGCGGGCCACGTTCGGAGGCGGTCGGTAGTGGCGGAGCACCGCATCGGAATCCTTGGCAGCGGCAACATCTTCGGTCGCTACGTCACCGGGCTGAGCCGCTACCCCTCGCTGAAGATCGCCCGGGTCGGAGACATCGACACGGCCCGGGCCAAGGAGGCCGCGACCGAGTTCGACATCCCAGCCTGGGGTGACGACGAGGACCTGTACGCCGACGACTCGATCGACATCGTCGTCAACCTCACCCCGCCGGTACATCACGCCGCCACAATCACGACCGCTCTGCGGGCCGGCAAGCACGTGTACGTCGAGAAGCCGTTGGCGACCAGGGTCGACGACGCTCGCGCCGTACTGGAGGTGGCTGCGGAGACCGGGAAGATCCTCGGCTCGGCGCCGGACACCTTCCTCGGCAGCGCGAGCCAGACCGCGCGGAAGGCGCTCGATGACGGCCTTATCGGCGAGCCGATCGGCGCGTCCTTCTTCATCGGCCACAGCAAGGCCGAGAAGTGGCATCCGGACCCGCGGTTCCTGTTCCAGGCCGGCGGCGGGCCGGTACTGGACATGGGCCCGTACTCACTCGCGATCCTGGTCAACCTCCTCGGCCCGGTCGCTTCGGTGACCGCCTCGAGCCGGATCGGGGCAGCCGTCCGTACCGTGACGTCCCCGAACCGCGCGGTCGACACGATCGACGTCGACGTACCCACCCATGCGGCCGCAATCTTCACCTTCGCCTCCGGTGCGATCGCCTCCGCCCAGCTGAGCTTCGACGTGTGGGACAGCGACCTGCCGCACATCGAGGTCTACGGCACCAAGGGCACCCTCTCGCTGGCGAACCCGAACCACTTCGACGGCGACGTCCGGGTCAAGCGCCACACCGACGACGAGTGGATCGTCCTACCGCCCGCCACCGAACTCTTCGGCGCCGTCGGCACTCGCGAACAAACCCGCCGCGGTCTCGGGGTGCACGACCTGGCCACCGCGATCGAAGGCGGCCCACACCGAGCCAACGCCACCTTCGCCTTCCACGTGCTCGAATCCCTCACCGCCGTACAAACCTCATCCGACAACAGCACCCCCGTACACCTCACCACCACCTGCGACCGCCCGGCACCGCTATGGTCGTCGGCCACCGCTTGACCGACCGCCAACTCCACCGACAATCAAACGTCGAACTGGAGCCGTGTGGTTAGGGCGCGTGTCCCCCCTCGGACACTGAAACAAGTGTTTCATCTTGAGAAGGCGGCACAGGCTATGCTTTCGCCGCCGGTGCACCGGCATACTCAGAAGATCTCGATGCTGACCGGGTGCGCTGGCCAGCCGAAGGCCGCGGTGGCGGTGGCCAGGGCGCCTGGGGTGTGCTCGGTGATCCGGTCGGTCGCGGCGAACTCGGCGAGCGGCCGGCCGCCGAGGTACGCGGCGCCGAGCTCGGTCACGGCCAGGCTCAGGTCGGCCGGGTCCAGGGTCCGTTCGCACCGCGCCTCCGCCACCGGACCGGCAGCCGTCAGCCTGTACCGGCCCGCGTTGGCCGGGATCAGGTCATCGGCGACCTCGAACACCAGGTCGACGGGAACGGCGTACCGCCGCTGATCAAGGGCCCGAACGACGTCCGTCACCCGGAGCCACAGCGACTCGGTCACTCGCCGGTTCAGTGCGGTCGGGGTGGTGACGAGCTGCTGCAACGGCTCATCGATCGCGGCGTACCCGAACTCGAGCTTCGCGGCCAGATCCAGCGTCAGCAGGTGCTGCCACAGGGCCCGGTACGCGGACGGCTCGATCGCGACCAGCTCCTCCAGTGACACCTCGTTGGCGGGTCCGCTCGACTCCCAGCTCAGCTTTCCCCGCCACAGCGCGTACCCGTCAATCGCACCGGTGTCGTCACGGTGCACCAGGATCCGGCGGGCCGTCTTTCCGCCACGATCGTCCGGCTTGTCCAGCAGATGCTTCTGCCAGCCGAGCTCGGACCGGCCGGAGATGCCAGGCCGACGCTCCTGCAGACTTCTCAGCAGCGGCGCGAGGTGCTTCCCGGCGTCCTCCGCTGGCAGCTCACCCAGCTCACCCGGACGGAGCCTCACGGCGGGCGGTCCGACCCGGCGCAGATCGATCTCGTACGACGTTCCCCAGGCGGCCGCGCCGTACCCGAACCGTCCGTAGATGCCGGGTTCGCTGGCCCAGAGCACCGCGATCGCCTCCGGCACCTCACGCAACTGGCGGCTGATCAGCTCCGACATGACACCGCGCCGGCGATGCGTCGCCCGGACACCGACAGCCGTCACATGCGCGGCCGGCACCACTGCACCCGGCACGGACAGATCACGGGTCAGTGCCCTGGTGGTACCGATGATCTCGTCGCCGTCGACGGCGACCAGCGCCCGCTCCGGCTCGAACATCCGCCGACCCAGGTCGTCCGCCTGCATCTCGAACATCATGGCCCCGCGGAACAGGGCCAGAAACTCTTCGTAGTCCTCAGCCACCGCCGCACGAACGTCGAATCCCGTCATCTCCGCATCTTGACACGCCCCACCCACAACGGCCGACGCCTTTTCGGGGATCAGCGGACGCTGGTCCGGTACGCGGTCGGTGTGGTGGCGGTCAGCTGGCGGAAGACTCGGGCGAAGTGCGGGCTGGAGCTGAAGCCGAGGGTGTGGGCGATGGCGGTGATGGCCAGGTCGATGGAGTCCAGGAGTTGGTGGGCGCGGTCGATGCGGCGTCCGTTGAGGTAGCGGGGTGGGGATTGGCCGAGGTGGTTGGCGAACAGTTCGGCCAGGTACGACGGGCGAGGCCGACCGAGTCGGCCGCGCGACGGTGCATCCGCCACACGTCGTCGATCCGAAGAACGGGTTTCCCTGGGCCCCCTTCCAATCCGCTGTGCCGTTGGTGACGTCGTCAACTCCGAATCGAGCCGCCCACCTTCGGTCGATCAGTTCGCGCGAACGGGCTCGTAGGTGAGAATCGCGAGACCGCTCTGGGTGGCGGGTCGTATCCGCCAGCCAGAGGTTGGTTCTTGGCGTGCCGGCGTGGACAACTCCTTGCCGGAGGCAAGGAGTAAGAGGTGAAGCAGAGGTGATAGCGGTCTACGAGGCCGTGCTCCATCCGTGTTTGGGCGAGCCCCGAGCTGCCTGGGACGAAGATATCTCCGCTGGCCCGGCCGGCCTGCTCCGAACGGTCAGCGTGGTCGCCGGACGTTTTGTGCCGACACTCAACGACGTGAGCGCGATGGCCGAATGGGTTCGTGACCGGTCAGTACGTCGTCGACGCCACTCGCCAAACGAGGCCTTCAGAACGGCGCCCACGGCCGAGAACGCCGCTGAACGCTTCGCCACCAGCCTCGGACACGCAAGTCGGGACCATCAAGCTCGGTGATTGCGAGGTAAGGGTTCGAAGTCGTCCACCAGATCGAGCGCAGGCCGAATGGCCCCCGGACAGGATCACGCCCCCCGCCGGGTCACCGCGACGCGAGGAGATACACCCAATGTCAATGATTGCCCATAGCAACGAAACATGCATGAGTAACGCTTGTTGACCCCTTTAACGCCGCCTGACGCCAACTCCGATGCCGCCTTCTCTCATCGGGACTGCGCGCGACTTGGGCTTGGTCCAGCGGATCCTTGGGCCCCAGTGGGCGGCGGCCGCGGTGGCTGAAAACGCCCGCGTTTACGCGCAGCTCGCAGAGGCCGTGGGCGAAGACTCAATCGAGCGCTTAAGGTGCGTGTCGCTCCAGGGCCGTTGATGCTGGGTCAATGTTGGCGAGCTTACATCACCGGCTTGATCTGGAGCACCCTGAGCAGGCTGATCGTGGAGTCCGAGGAAGGGCGTGATCGACCTGAACACCCCCAGCGACGCCCTGACCGCCGGCGCCTTCGCCACGGACACGCCATCGCCATCATCGCCGGGCCATTCGCATGGGTCCGCACGACCGAGAGCGCGCTGCGCCCGTTGACAATGGCGGGCGTCGCGCTGAACCTCGTCAGCGACGTCGACAACCCCCGGGTGAAGAGCGCGTTCGGCTCCGCCAGGTACCTGTTGACGCCGACTGTGCCCGGGGTCAAGATGGAATTGGCCTGCGAGGCGGGCGAGGGAGCCGTAAGGCTGAGAGGCCTGACGATCTTAGGACCATTGGGCGACCCCCAGATACCTGATCCGGACAATGCCGGCGAAGGGAAAACGTCTCGCAGGTCCTTGCTGTCCATGCGTCCGCTCAAAGATCCGAGCATCCCGTGTGATCCCTGGCTGAGGTTCACCCGGAGATCTTCACGAGACCTGCGGTGAGCACGAGGGCAACGGCACCGAACGCGAACTCCGCGCCAACGAAGAGTCCGATCACCTGCGTGGGTGGGGTAAGGGACCGCAGCCGGCGCACGTACACGTGGCTTCCCGCGGCGGCGCCGAGCATGCCGGCGACAGCGGTCAGCTTGGCGAGAAGTGCGGCGCCGTAGGCGGACGTCAGCAGAGGGGCGAGGCCGCCCGCATGGATCAGCGCATGCGCAGTGCCGGTGACCGCGAGCGTCCCGACGCAGGCCATCGACAGCCAGGAGAAGCTGCCGACGGGTGGCATGGAGAACGGCCGGGTCGCGTCTCGGTATCAGGGCCGCCGCGAGCGCCGCCAGGCCGCCGACCCATCCGGCGGCGGCGATGACGTGCAGCTCGGTCAGCGCGATGGCCGGCACCGGTACCTCGCCAGGGCGGGCGGCGACGATGGTGAGGGCCAGCGAGAAGACGACCACGGCGCCGACCGTGGGGCCAGTGGCCGACTGCCGCGCGTACGAGGCCAGCCACGCCGCCGCCACCGCACAGATCACGATCCGTGCAATCAGTGGCGCCGCCGGTCGCTCCAGAAGGTGCACGGCCGATTCCGGTCCGGCCCCGGCGAGTATCGCGACCAGGCCCGCCGGCGCGGACACGGCCACCAGCAGAAGTCCGAGCCACGCCAGTCTGGTCAGACTGCGGTCACCCCGCCCGGACGGCCAAACCAGCCACCAGAACGCCAGCGTGCCGACAAACAAGGTCACCCCGGCGTACCCGGTCACGCGCGCCGCATCGGTCAACAGGACGACCGAGCCGGGGCGGGCAGACCCTGGCCGGGCGGCCGCCACCGTCGCGATCGTCGCGCCCATGATCCCGGCCAAGCACAGCCACCGCAGCCTCATCCATCTGCTTTCTCAGAGGGTGCAGTCGGTCGTGATGGTCGCCTTGTCGTACTCGTCCACCTGGGCGGCGCCGGCGCGCCAGTTCTGTAGCCATAGATGCAGGGCGTGCGTGGGGACGAGCTGTCCGGCACGCAGCATCTCCATGTGGCGGATGTGGGTTTCCCAGGTCGCGATCGCGGCGCTGGCGTTGTCCAGTTCCTTGTTCGCCGCCGCCTCGGCGTCGTGGCAGTCCACCAGCGCCCGTACGTCGTCGCCGTCGGTCTCAGGTGGCGCCTGACACCGTGAGGGCGAGCTCGTGTACTGCCGCACAGCCGCCCGGAAGGCGGTGGCGTTGGCGGTGGCGCCGATTCGGGACTGCTGCGAGAACTGCTTGGCCTGGTCAAGAGTGAGCTTGCCTGCGGTGAGCTTGTTCTAGCGTCGATGTGCACCCGCCACTGGGCCAATGAGCGTTTCACAGCCGAGCGCGACGCAACCTGCAGCTGCCAGGCCTTACGGCAGTCGGCAACAGCGGCCGCGCTAGCGGTGCGTTGTTCGGTTTGGCTCGTACCGCTCGAGCCCGCGCCACCAGGCTTCGTCGCCCTGGTCGCCGTGCCGTCACCATCGTCGGACCCGAACGCGACCAGGCCGGCTACGGCGGCGACCAACGCGACGGCGAGCGCGACTCCGAGCAGCCTGCGGCGCCGGGCGCGCTGCCGCTGGCCGAGCCGCTCCAGTCGGCTGCCGGGCACCGAGTTCGGGTCCCCGCCGTACGGTTCGCGCATGGTCACTGTCCACGGCTGGCCGGATCGACACCCGCGACGGTGAGCAGGTCAACCATCCGGAACTCGCCCGTGCCCGCCGCACTCGGAAGGGTGGGACGCCAGTCCGGCGCGACTGCGACGTACGACGTGGGATCGTTCTGCAGCAGACCAATCAGGACCTCGGCGACGATCCGGCCGCCGACCGGGCCCATGCGCAGACCGTCCTCCTCGACCTCGGCTTCCTTCAGCACGTAGTACCACAGCGGCGTACTGCGCTCGAGGCCGAGCGAGTAAGAACGCAGCTCGGACAGGTCGGCCGACGACAGCACAGGTGCACCGAGCTGCTTCGCGATCGCCTGGCCGGACGGCAGCGACCAGGTCACCTGGCGCAGCAGGTTCCGGCCGGCAGCGAGGTCGGGCCGTTGCCGAAGGCACGGATCGCTGCGCCCGGCAGCGTCATCAGCGGTGTCGAGATTTGGGTGTCGATCCGCTTGTTCGGCTTGACCTGGCCGTCGCCGACGTCGAAGAAGGTCGTACTGATCGGCCGGATCCTCTTCGCTGCGCTCTTCGTCGTTTCCGCATTCGGACATTTCGGGCAGACCAGCGCTATGACCGGCTACGCGAAGAGCAAAGGTGTGCCGGCCGCCCGACTCGCCGTGCTGTCGGGCGGTGTGCTCCTTGCTCTCGGCGCGGTCTCGTTACTGCTCGGGATCTGGCCGGATCTGGGCGCGCTTCTGCTGGTCGTGTTCCTGATCCCGACCGCGCTGCTGATGCACGGCTTCTGGCGGGAATCGGATGCGCAGGCCAAGCAGACCGAACAGGTGCAATTCTTCAAGGACACCGCGCTGGCCGGCGCCTCGCTGATGCTGTTCGCGCTGTTCGCCCACCTCGGCGACGATCTTGGCCTGGTCATCATCGGCCCACTCTTCGACCTGTAGTCACGGTTGGCTGCGGCGTCCTCGGGCCCAGGCGAGCCCCGCGATGACCAGGACCAGTGCGAGCAGCGTGGCGATCCCGGGCAGGCCCAGGCGGTCGATGGTGTTCGCGAGGTAGTGCTGGATGGCGGATGCGGTGTCGATGACTGGGTCGTCGGTGGTCGAGTCGCCTCGGAGGGTCCGGATCTCCCACCAGCCGTAGTACGCGACGTAGCCACCGGAGGCGATCAGCAGCAGGCCTGCGATTTTGGGTACGGCGGCGCCTGCCCGGCGTAGCCGTCCGATCAACGAGGTCCTGGCCAGTGCGACCGCAACGGCGGCGGTCGCGACGACGAGTCCCATCCCAGCCGCGTACACGAGGAACAAGGTGGCACCGGCCCAGATCGAGTCGGCTCGGAAGCTGGACACGACGAGGGCCAGGAACGGCGCGATGGTACAACCGAGCGACGCGACGGCGTAGGACGCGCCGAACACGATCGTAGACCGCCAGGAACGGGTCAGAGTGGCGTGACCACGTCGGTGCAGGGCGAGTGTCGGGAGTGGCCGGCCGGCGAGTAGCCGGACTCCAAGGCTGGCGAGCAGGATGCCAAGCCCGACGGTGAACCACGGCAGGTACCGCTGAACCGATGAGGCGACCGGTGCGACAGCGAGCCCGAACACCCCGAACACCGCCACGAATCCGAGCGTCATACCGGCGGTGAGCACCAGAGCGCGCGCCACGGCGACACTCCGGTTCGGTGGCTGATCCCCGACCACCAGCAGGGAAAGATAGGCCGGAAGCAGAGCGAATCCGCAGGGATTGACCGCGGCGAGCATGCCCGCGCCGAGGGCAACCGCGACCAGACCCTCGGACATCCGGCTCAGCCCACGAGCTGGTCGACGCGGCGGTCCAGCTCGTCGTTGTCCAGGTAGCCCTGGAACTGGACCCGGCCGGCCGCGTCGAGTACGACGTACGAACTCTGGACGATCACACCGAACCGCGTCCAGACATCGCCCCGCGCATCATCCAACTGCGGAAAGCTACTGAGGCCAGCGCCGTAGTCGCGGATCGCGGCACTCTCGTCCAGACCGCCGACTCCGACGACGTTGACCTTGCCGACGTACTTCTCCGCCAGCGCACTCACCCAACCCGCCTGAGCCCGGCAGGTCGGGCACCACGGCGACCAGAACCACAGCACCGTCGGTTTGCCGACGAGCTGCTTGCCCTCGAATGCCGCCCCGGTGACAGTTCGCGCTGTGAAGGTCAGGTCGGCCAAGGTCTGACCAGCGGTCACCGCCGGTGCCGGTGTCGTCCCGGTCGATGGCGTACCACCGCAGCCACTGACCACAACGGCCGCGACGATAAGGCCCGATGCCGTTGCGGTTCGCCGGATCACCTTCGGACGCTGCCTGGTGGTCTTCACGACACCCATCGTGCCGTGGCCGACGACGACAGAACAGTGAGCGCGATCACCGAACAACCGTCGCTCAGGAGCGATGCTGGGGACATGCGCGGACGGATCGTCAGGCTCCTGGCCGTGACGCTACTTGCCGTCACGGCGTGCTCGTCGCCATCGGACACGACGGACCGGCAGAGCGACCCCCCTCCAGAGGAGATCGAGCACGTCGAGCTACCTCAGGTCGCTGCCGGCCCGCGGGAGGACGGCCCGTCCGCGCTGGACAACATGCGTGATCAGCGACTGCCGAGACCGCTGCTCGACCCCTGGAAGATCCTCTCCGGCGGACCGCCACCGGACGGGATCCCGCCCATCGACGAGCCGCGATTCAGCCGCGCCAACACGGTCGGCTGGCTGACCGACACCGAGCCGCTGCTGTCGCTGACGGTCGGCGATGAGACCCGCGGGTACCCGCTACAGATCATGCCCTGGCACGAAATCGTCAACGACACCGTCGACGGGGTGCCGGTCGCGGTCACGTACTGCCCGCTGTGCAACTCCGGAGTGGCGTTCGATCGGCGCGCCACCGGGCGGGTGCTGTCGTTCGGTACGTCGGGACGCCTGTACGCCGACAACCTCGTCATGTACGACCGGCAAACCGAATCGCTCTGGCCCCAGCTCACCGGGCAGGCCGCGCTCGGCGTACTCACCGGCACGACGCTGCGGGCGATCCCGATGGGGACTGTGGCGTGGCGCGACTTCCGCGCCGTGCACTCTGAGGCATGGGTTCTGACCCGCGACACCGGCCACAGGCGGCCCTACGGACGCAACCCCTACGCCGGGTATGACAACCCCTCCGGAGGACTTCTATTCGAGCTGCCCAGCACCGACGCGCGGCTACCGGTGAAGGAACGCGTCGTCGGTGTCAGCCGCGGGCACGACGCGGTGGCCGTGGTGCGGTCGGCTATCGCCCGGACCGGCGTCCTCGAAGTGACCGTCGAGGGGAAACATCTGATCATGTGGCACCGGCCAGGTCAGGCCTCCGCCCTCGACGACGAACGCATCGTGCGCGGCCGTGACGTCGGCACCGTCGCTGTCTTCGACCCTGTCGTGAAAGGCCGCCGACTACATTTCATTGCTGTTGGCAACGGCTTCCGTGACCGTGAGACCGATTCGCAGTGGACTGTTCTCGGGCAGGCAACCACCGGTCTGCTGAAGGGACAGCGGCTCGTACCACACCAACACCTGGACACCTTCTGGTTCGCGTGGGTGGCGTTCCATCCCGAGACCCGGGTGATCGGGTGACCGCCCGAACAGCGGTCGAGGCGTGCCGACACACCGGCGGCCAGATCTGTCCCCGGTGCTCCTGGGTACGACCACGCGACGCTGTACTGCTGGTTGTGCGCGGCCGCACAGCGGCTAAAGCTCTGCCGGTAGCGGCGGTGGTCGGCACCGTGCTGTCGCTGGTCAACCAGGGGTCGGTGATCGCGAGCGGCGCCACTACACCCGGCACCTGGGTTCGGGTTGCGGTGAACTACCTGGTGCCGTTCCTCGTCGCCAGCATCGGGTACCTCTCGGGACGTCGCGTGCGGGCACCCGCCATCGATTGGCCGCGCTACCTCGCCGACTATCACCGGGACCGGCCCGCCATCACCGAGCGACTGCTGACGCGCGCGGTGTCCGGAAGGCACGCAGCGCCGTACCCCTGGACGGTGGAGCCGCTGCGCGATACGCCCGGACCGATCCTTGACCTCGCGTGCGGATCCGCGCCTACACGAGCGCTGCTGGGCGGGGCGCAATGGTTCGGGATCGACGCGTCGGCAAGTGAGCTGGCTGTCGCCGCAGCAGTAGGCCGCGAGCCATTGGCGCGAGCGCGGGCGGACGCGCTGCCGCTGGCCGACGGGTCAGTTGATGCGGTGTGTGCTGCGATGTGCCTGCAGGTACTCATCCCGCTTGATGCCGTTCTCGTCGAGGTACGGCGAGTCCTTCGACCGGGAGGAACGGTGACGGCACTGGTGCCGTCCCGGCTGATCCCGTCCGAATTGTGGCGGCATCCGTCCGGAGTGATCGGCTGGGTCCGGGTACTGAGGGCGCTGGGCATCCGCTCCGAGCCGTGGCCCAATCCACAGGCCCGCGACGGCCTGGCCGAGCTGCTGCAGGCACACGGTTTCACAGTCGACTCCAACCAGCGTCGTCTGTTCCGCCTCGCGGTCGCCGACCCGACCGACGCCGCACTGATGATCGACGGGTTGTACCTGCCCGGCGCGGACAGCGAGTCCGTCGCTCGAGCCAAACGCGCACTGTCCTCGTGGGCCGGTCCAGGGCGCTGGCTGCCGCTTCCACTACGCCGGGTCGTCGCCCACCTTCCCCACAGCTTCACAGGAACCGGAGGAACCGTTGCAACGCATCGTCAAGATCGGTGACCAACTTCCACCCGTCAGCCTGTACGACGCCAACGCCGAGCAATGACCGGCGGTTGTGCTCCTTCATCGAGTCTTTAGGAAGGCAACAGGGCTATCGACGGGCACCGACCCTAGCGTCGCAGGCGAGACCCAGTTGCGCCGCCACGGAGGAGCTCGCCATGTCGCCCACCCGAACCCGGATCATTGCCATCAGCGCGTCGGCGTTGCTCCTCCTGTCAGCCTGTGGCGGGACTGATGAGGAAGGTGCCCCAGCGGGGACACAAAGCCCGTCACCGACAGCCACCCCGTCGCCCGCCGAGCCGAAGGGGGCTCCGCTGTCCAAGGCAGACATCGCGACGTTGGCGTCCGCTTTCGCGGACCAGCCGCTGACCGGTGGCCAGACCGCGCCGCGGCAGTACCGCTGGGTGAACGACCAAGTCGCTGTGTTCCTTCAGTTCGACGACCGGGACCCTGCCAAGGCGAGCACGCTGCGGTACGTCGGCATCAGCGTCAAGGGTGTGTTCTGCGCCGAGAACCAGCCCGGCGGCGCCAACGGCGGGTTCCCGCACTTCCACCGGTTGAACGCGGCCGAGTACGCCCAGGGGCACGCGGGGCCGGCCGGCACGCCCGGGTATTGGCTCAGCTGGGTGGCCGTGGACACATTCACCCAGCGGGACGGACGCCAGGTCAAACCGGGGGTGGACTACGAGTTCTCACCGACCCCCGCTCCCCCGAAGTGCGGCGCTAAGCTGCCCAAGGCCGACTTCACCGCGCCAGGGGCGAAAACCCTGTCCAAGCAGGACATCGCAACGTTGGCCGGCTTCTTCACGGACAACCCACTGACCGGCGGACAGACCGCGCCACGCCTGTACCGCTGGGTGAATGAGGACGTCTCAGTCTTCATCCAGCTCGACAAATCGGACCCGGCGGAGGCTACCGCGCTCCGGTACGTCGGAATCAGCGTGCGCGGAGAGTTCTGCAAGACGAAACAGCCGTCGGCCGACTTCCCGCACTTCCACCGCACGCACGCCGCGGAATACGCCAAAGGCCACGGCCAGGCACCAGGCGACCGCGGCTACTGGTTGTTGTGGATGGCAACGGACACCTTCGAGCAACGGGACGGGCGTCAGGTCATCCCCGGGGTGGACCGCGAATTCTCGCCGACACCGCCGCCGGATTGTTGAGCATGGCAACAGCTCGAGCCGCGGGAGCGCTGCTGGCCCTGGCGATTGCGTTGGGCGCTGTCGGCTGCGCGGAGGATCGGCCGGCTGCCCCCGCCACCTCGGCCCCGCCGGCTTCGGCACCGGCCGGCGAGCAGGTCGAGGTCCGGTTGAGCTGCTCGACCGGCGATCCCGATGCCCCGTGCGCGTTCAAGCCCACCGAGGTGACCATCCACGTCGGTGACACGGTGCGCTGGGTGAACGACGACGCGACGTACCACACCATCACCTCGACCGAGCGGGCCGACGTACGACGGCCGAGCGGCCGGTTCGACGGAGTGGTGGATGAGCGGGAGGAGGCGTTCACGGTCACGTTTACCGAGTCCGGCGAATTCGCGTACTACTGTCAACCGCACGCTGAGTTCATGGCCGGCGTGGTCCGCGTAGTCCCGGAGTAGCGTGATCTACAGACAGCGACGGGAGGACAACGGTGAACTCGGCAAGGGCTCAGGTGCCACAGCTACTGGTCGTGGACGATGACCGGAAACTGGTGCCGTTGCTGGAGCGAGGCCTGCGCTACGAGGGCTTCGGCGTAGTCTGCGCCTACTCTGGTGCCGAAGCGCTCGCGGCCACCAAGCACACCTTGCCCGACCTCGTGCTCCTCGACGTCGGCATGCCCGACCTGGACGGCTTTGGCGTCCTCCAGGAGCTGCGCCGCCACACCGACGTACCGGTGGTCATGCTCACCGCCAAAGACGAAGTATCCGACAAAGTCGGCGCCCTGGGTCTCGGCGCCGACGACTATGTGGCCAAGCCGTTCGATTTCGACGAGCTGGTCGCACGCATCCGCGCGGTGCTGCGCCGCCGGGGCGCGGACGCATTGGACCGATTCAGCTACGACGACCTGACCTGCGACCTCGGCACCCGCGAGGTTGTCCGCGGCGGCAGGCGAATCGATCTCACGGTCACGGAGTTCGATCTCCTCAGCTACCTGCTGCGGAACCCGAGACGGTTCCACAGCCGCGAAGGCTTGCTCCGAGCCGTTTGGGGGTACGACGTACCCGTCGATAGCAACGTGGTCGACGTCCACATCGGCCACCTCCGCCGCAAGCTCGGCGACCCGCCCCTCATCCAGACCATGCGCGGTGTCGGTTACGCACTGCGGAGCGAGCCGTGATCCGCTGGCGGCCATCGCTCCGGACCCGGCTCGCCATCACCTTCACCCTGCTCGTCGGTGTGATCCTCGTCCTGGTCGGGGTGGCGACCAATCAATTACTCCGGCAAAACCTGCTCGCCGAGATCGAACGCGACGTCGCGCACCGGGCGGCCGCCTTCCGCGCCACGCCGCCGACGCCGCCGTACGAGCTCGACACCTTCGGCGCACCTGACGTGTTCCTTCAGGTCGTCGGCCCTGACGGCGCCGCGATCGCCAGATCGGCCAGCCTCGGCGAGCGGGTGCTGCCGATCCCGGACGCCGCCGGCCGGGGCGAGGTCGTCGAAGCCCGGGTCGGCGGCCGCCCGCTGTTCCTCACCGCGGCACCACTCGACGCCGGCCGTCAGATCGTCGTCGCACGGTCACCGATGACGACGTACGGCGCTTTGAGGACACTCCGCAACCTGCTCACGGGCGTCATCACAGCCGCGGTGGCGCTCACCGCGCTGACCAGCTGGCTCTACGCCCGCGGAGCACTCCGTCCGATCGGCCAGGTCGTCACAGCTGCCCGGTCGGTGCGCGACAGCCGCGACCTCAGCCGCCGGGTCCCACCGCACAGCGCGGGAGACGAGGTCGGACGGCTGGTCGAAACGTTCAACGAGATGCTCGCCGAACTGGAGATCGCCTACCAGTCCCTGGACGACTCCAACCAGCGGCTGCGGCAATTCCTCGCCGACTGCTCACACGAACTGCGAGCGCCGCTCGCCCGGATCCGCAGCACGGTCGACGTACTGACCAGACTCGACGAACCCAACACCGACGACGCGGCCTTCCGGTCCAGGGCCCTGGCCGACGTCGCCGCGGACACCGACCGGATGGCACGGATGGTCCGGCAACTCCTGATCCTCGCCCGCGCCGACGCCGGCGCGACGATCGAACGGAGACCGGTACGCCTGGCCGATGTCATCGACGCCGCCTACCGGCAGGCGGGCCGGATGGCCAACGGAGTAACGCTTCGACCACCGGACGCCGACGGTCTCGCCGATGCGATCGTCCTCGGCGACGCCGACCACCTCGAGCAGGCCGTCCTGATCCTCCTCGACAACGCCTTCAAGTACACCCCGCCACCCGGCCAGGTACTCGTTCGTGCGCGGTGCGAGGACAGCCAGGCGCGGATCGACATCACCGACACCGGCCTCGGCGTACCGCCCGAGGACCGGAACAAGATCTTCGACCGCTTCTACCGCGGTCGAAACGCCGGCGCAGCGACCGGCACAGGACTCGGGCTCGCCATCGCCGCCTGGATCGCCACCCAGCACGGCGGAACCATCGAACTGCTCAACACCCCCGGCGACGGCTCCACCTTCTCCCTCCGCCTCCCGCTGACCGAGGCTGGTTAACCCGGCCAGCCGACGCGTCAAGCGGTCGATGCCGCAGACGAGACCTGCAGCGCCCGGACACGGTCGTGTCAGGCTGTAGCCAACCGGTGATGTCTCCGGCAGCCGCAGCCTGGCTGATGTGATCGATGCGTGCTCCGGCCGCAACCAGGACGTCGACAACCTCGGTCGTGCCGAACACCGCAGCATGGCGCAGTGCTGTGCCACCAGGTACGCCGCCGGCAGTGGCCGAGGCGGTGGCGTCGAGGTCGGCGCCGGCCTCGATGAGCGCGCGGGCGACCTCGACGTCGCCGTAACTTGCCGCGGTGATCAGCGGTGTCTCCGAGTCGTCGGCGCTGCCGTTGACGCAGGCTCCAGCCCGGAGCAGCATCCGGGCGATCGTGCCGGTACCGGGGCAGTCCCGCCAGACGCGCCGAGCTGTGTCGTAACGAAGCATCGCAACATAGCTGAGCGGTGCTGGGCCCAGCGGGTGGTCGCACCAGTTCTTCATCTGCTCGGTGGCCAGCTCGGGGTGTTCGGTGAGCAAGGCGGCGAGTCGGTCGACGTTCACGATCGCTGAGGATCTGCCGCCGCTTCAGAGTCCCCTCCACGATCGGCAACTGCTTCCATGAGGAGCGGCCTCCGAGAGGACTGCTGGTACATCCTGCGAGGCCGGCGGCTGTTCAGTGACCGCGGTCACCGACCGTGGCGCGGGTTTGCGCCTAGCGTCGGACGCGTCAGAGTGGTGGTTCCTCCCTGGAAGGGATCGGTTGCGATGTCTGTGCGTGCTGTCTGGAACGGCGTGGTGGTGGCCGAGAGTGATGACACTGTCGTGGTTGAGGGCAACCACTACTTCCCGCCCGATTCGCTGCGACGCGAGCACTTCACCGAAAGCTCCGCCAAGACACTCAGCCCCTGGAAGGGCGTCGCGTCGTACTACTCGATCACCGTCAACGGCGTGACAAATCCCGACGCCGCCTGGTGCTACCGGCACCCGTGGCCGCTTGCCCGCAAGGTCAAGAACCGGGTCGCGTTCTGGAACGGCCTGCAGGTGCTCGTCCACGACCCCGACGACCACGGACGGGATGGCCGATGACCGATTCGCTGGAGAGAGTGACCGAGCCCGCGCCGGCACAGCAGAAGCAGGATCGGGATGAGGTGTTCGTCGAGTTCACCCGGTCGATCTGTCCGGTGTGCAAGGTGGTGATTGATGCCCAGGTGAACATTCGCGATGACAAGGTCTATCTGCGCAAGCGGTGCCGTGAGCATGGCGAGTTCGAGGCGCTGGTGTACGGCGACGCCCAGATGTACATGGACTCGGCGCGATTCAACAAGCCGGGCACGATCCCGTTGACCTTCCAAACCGAGGTGAAGGACGGTTGTCCGAGCGACTGCGGGCTGTGCCCGGAGCACAAGCAGCACGCCTGCCTGGGGATCATCGAGGTGAACACCGGCTGCAACCTGGACTGCCCGATCTGCTTCGCCGACTCCGGCCACCAACCCGACGGCTACTCGATCACCCTCGACCAGTGCGCGCGGATGCTGGACGTGTTCGTGGCCAGCGAGGGTGAGGCCGAGGTGGTGATGTTCTCCGGCGGCGAACCGACCATCCACAAGCAGATCCTCGACTTCATCGACCTGGCCCAGGAGCGGCCGATCAAGTCGGTCAACCTGAACACCAACGGGATCCGGCTCGCCTCCGACAAGCGGTTCGTCGCCGAACTCGGCCGCCGCAACCAGCCGGCGGGAGCGGTGAACATCTATCTGCAGTTCGACGGGCTCGACGAACACACCCACCGCGAGATCCGCGGCCGGGATCTGCGGGCCGTGAAGCAGCGAGCGCTGGACAACTGTGCCGAGGCGGGACTGACCGTGACGCTGGTCGCGGCGATCGAACGCGGACTCAACGAGCACGAGATCGGCCCCATCATCGAGCACGGCCTCACGCATCCCGCCGTACGGTCGATCGCCTTCCAGCCCGTCACCCACTCCGGCCGGCACACAGCATTCGACCCGCTGACCCGGCTCACCAACTCCGACGTCCTGCACCTGATCGCCGACCAACTGCCCGAATGGTTCCGCACCGACGACTTCTTCCCGGTGCCGTGCTGCTTTCCCACCTGCCGATCCATCACCTACCTCATCACCGACGGCGTCCCAGGGGACCCAGACTTCGGGCTGGTGCCGATCCCGCGATTGGTGAACGTCGAGGACTACCTCGACTACGTCTCGAACCGCGTGCTACCCGACGATGGCGTACGCGAGGCACTGGAGAAGCTGTGGAGCGCGTCGGCGTTCATCGGCACCGACACCTCCAACAACCGCCTCCGCCAGGTCGCCGAGGCGCTGGATTGCGCCGACGCCTGCGGGGTGAACCTGCCCGAGGCGGTGAAGGAGGTCAGTGACAAGGCGTTCATGATCGTCGTCCAGGACTTCCAGGACCCCTACACCCTTAACGTGCGGCAACTGATGAAGTGCTGCGTGGAGGAGATCACCCCCGACGGCAGGCTGATCCCGTTCTGCGCGTACAACTCCGTCGGCTACCGCGAACAGGTCCGCGCCGACATGTCCGGCGTACCGGTCGCCGGCGTCGTCCCCAACGCCGTACCGCTGCAGCCGATCCTCACCGACTCGCCGTACGGATCCAAGATTGCCCAGAGCAACGGCCTTGGACCCGACGACCCCTCGAACGACCCTCGGAGATTGCGATGACGAATCCCGGCGAGGTGAAGGCGTGCTGCGCAACGGCGTACTCCTCGGACCTGGTCGCGCTGCTGCTCGGCGACTCCTACCACCCCGGCGGCCTAACCCTCACCCGACGGCTCACCGCCGCGATGGCACTGAGCGGCGGACAATCGGTGCTCGACGTCGCGTCCGGGCGCGGCACCTCGGCGCTCACGATCGCCCACCAGTACGACGTCACGGTGACCGGCGTCGACCTGTCACCGGCAAACGTTGCACTGAGCAACGGAGCGGCCCAGGCAGGTGGGTTGTCCGACCGCGTTGGCTTCCAGCTCGGGGACGCCGAGAAGCTCCCAGTGCCGGACGAGTCCGTCGACGCCGTACTGTGCGAATGTGCGCTCTGCACCTTTCCCGGCAAACCGGCGGCCGCGCGCGAGTTCGCCCGCGTACTGCGACCGGGCGGCCGGGTCGGCATCACCGACGTCACCGCCGACCGTGACCTGCTACCTCCCGAACTCACCACGCTCGCCGCCTGGATCGCCTGCGTCGCCGACGCCCGCCCCGCCACCGAGTACGCCGACATCCTCGCCGACGCCGGCCTCCGCGTGACCCAGATCGAACACCACGACGCCACCATCGGCCGGATGATCGACCAGATCGAAGCCCGCCTGCAGTTCCTGCGCCTGACCTCCCGACCGAAGCTCGAGGCGTACGGCGTCGACCTCGACCGCACCGAACCAGTGCTAGGCGCAGCAAGAGCCGCAGTAGCCGACGGTATCCTCGGCTACGCGCTGTTGGTCGCCGACAAGCCCGCGTAGCGCTCAGCCTGCGCACGCTGACTCCGGCACGGGACGCAGACTCGATGCCTTGACGTGACGCACCCGCCGCGCGACCTTTGATGGAAGGGCTCGCGGGGAGGGCGACGAGCATCTGGGGAGCCAGGCCGATCTCTGTTCCGGCGATCTGGCAGCGGCACGACCAGCACGCGGGCCATCCAATGATCGCGCCGCATCAGGGCGGGCGGGAGGGGGTTCGTCATGAGGCGAGCGCCTATTGCCGCAATGCTTCCACTCGCGTTCGTCGCATCCACGCTGGGTGCGACCGGAGTGGCATCGGCGGGAACGTCGAAGGCAGCCTACAGCTGGCACGTCGCCGATGCCTTGCTGGAAGAGGCGGCGGGGTCGCCACCCGTAGCGATCGCCGCGGCATCGAACGGTGACACGGTTGAGCTCGACGGTGCCGGGGTGCTGAACGCCGCCGACAAGACCGCGAGCGGGGGCGGCCAGTCGTGCACAAGCGCGCCGACGCCAGCGTCTTCGCGCAGGGCACCTTCACTGCCCGCAGCCTGACGAGCTTCCAGTTCTACGGCTGCAGCGACCAGATCGTCCCTGGCGCGACCCTCTGCGGCGGGCTGGCCAAGCTGGAGGTCACCCTGACCCCGGCAGGCACCTCTCTGCAGCTCCCGGCGACTCTGTGGATCGACTGCCTGATCGGCGACAAGATCCCGTCCGGCGGCGACCCTGCCCGGCACGAGGGAATCCGGCTGAACGTGAACGACTTGATCAACTTCAACAAGACCGTGCCCAGCGGGTTCACCGTCTTCATCCCTGAGTGACGGAGGAGCGGGCCGCCGCGCAGCTTGCGCCATCTTGCCGGTGTGCCCGCCCAAGTCCCGTGGAATGTTCCAGACCGGCAACCAGGGGAAGTCCCCGGCGACCTTCCGTGTGGTCGTCACCGAGGGCGGGCCCAGTGAGGGCACGCTGCAGCTCACGCTGTTGACCCCGTTCGAATTCGTGCTGCCGACGGAGTACGTCCTCGACGGGCAAATCGACACACGTTGACCGCGGACGTCTCGAACGCGGCGAGGTCAGCCTGCCAGTGCCTCGTGTCCGCGGCACCGTGCACCGAGGATGCGCCGACGGCCAAGGCGCCACGACGGCTGCGGCGATGGCGACCCGCATGTTCACCGGCCGGCTGGCCGCCACCAGCCACGCCTACCCCACCTGGTCGATGGCGGTGCAGCTCGCCGCGGCCCAATTCTTCATGACCATCGATGGCCGCACCGCCAGAACTGTGAGCGCCATCACCGAACGAGCGTGATCACCCGGCGTAGTTTCACCGTCGACGGCTAGAGGAGGAACTCTCATGGCTTCGACAGGCGCGACAACAAGCATGCGTGCATTACCGATGAACCTGGTCACCGGCGCCGCCGCCGGTGTGGTGGCCGGGATCCCGCTCGGCATCATCATGCAGATCCGAGACGCCGACCCGAAGACGATGCCTGGCGTCCAGATGATCGACCAGGTCGGAGACCTCATCTCCGACCCCTCGACCGGGCTCGGCTGGCTCATCCACCTGTTCAACTCCGCGCTGTTCGGCGTGGTCTTCGTTCTGCTGTTCTCCCGCTGGCTCACCCGGCGCGGCCCGGCGATGCTGCTCGGGCTCCTGTACGGCGTCGCGTGGTGGGTCGTGGGTGCGTTGTGGATCATGCCGGCCTGGCTGGGCATGGACGCAATGGTGTTCGAGGTCGGCGCGAACCAGTGGTGGAGTCTGGCCGGGCATCTGATCTACGGCCTGCTCCTCGTCGTCGGCTACATGATGGGACGGCCGATGCTGTCCAAGTCGTCCTGAGCGGTGCGTCGTGGCTGATGCCGGCGAGCGGTACTGTCTGGTCGAGGGCTTCGAAGCCCTCGACCAGCAGTCTGGGGCCCTGCCCCCCTGGGCACCGGGACAACGCGAGGAGTGGGCCGACGTGGAACGAGCCACCGGCGACGACATCTGGTGCATGGCCGAGGTCGACATCTTCGCCGACCTGTCCACCGCCGAGATGGAGGCAATGGCAGCCGCCGCGCCGATGAAGACCTATTCGGCCGGTGCCCTGCTGTACTCGCCTCACCAACCAGTCGAGACCCTGTTCATCCTGAAGAAGGGCAGGGTCCGGATCTTCCGCGTCTCCCCCGACGGACGAGCCCTCACCACCGCCCTCATCACCCCGGGAACGATCTTCGGCGACATGATGCTGCTCGGGCAGCAGATGCACGACAACTTCGCCGAAGCCCTCGACGACGTCGTGGTCTGCGTGATGGCCCGCGCGGACGTCCACCGCTTCCTACTGTCCGATCCACGCATCGCGCTCCGGATCTCCGAGATCCTCGGCCGCCGCGTCGCCGAACTCGAACGCCGCCTGTCCGACACCGTCTTCAAGAGCGTCCCGCAACGCATCGCCGCCACCTTGTGCCTATTAGCCGCCGACCAGCAGAAACGGTCACTGGGCCGCGGTGTACAACTTGCGTTGACCCACGAACAGATCGCCGCCCTCACCGGCACATCCCGCGAAACCACCACCAAGGTCCTCGGCGAGTACGCCGACCGCGGACTGCTCCGGCTCGGTCGCGGCAAGGTCACCATCCTCGACCCCGACACCATCACCACTGAAGCCGGCAACTAGCGTGAGTCGACTCGACCGGCGCTGACTACCTCGGCTCGCGCCTTTCCTCCTCGGTGTGCACGTCGAGGTGTCGTCGACGACATCACCGACACCCACTCGGTCAAGACCCGCGAGGCCTGGGGCCAGGGTGCCGCGAACATCATCACCGGCTCTCCGCCTTCCTGGCCGGCGTGTTCCTACTAATCCTCGTGGTCGGCCTGGGCGACCTCGTCGGCGCCATCCCCATGGCTGCCCTGGTCGCGGTGATGATCATGGTGTCGGTCGGCACCCTCGATTGGCACAGCATCCGCCCCAAGGCCCTACGCCGGATGCCGCGCAGCGAGACGACCGTCATGCTGTCCACAGTCGCGGTCGTCGTACTGACCCACAACCTCGCGATCGGCGTCGTGGTCGGAGTCCTCGTCGCGATGGTCCTCTTTCGCCCGCCGCGTCGCCCACTTCACCACCGTCAGCGAGGTCGAGCATCCACCCAAGGACACCAAGGTGCACGTCGCCACCGGAGAGCTGTTCTTTGCCTCCAGCAACGACCTCGTCCACCAGTTCGACTACCGCAACGACCCGGCCGACGTCGTCATCGACCTGACCGACTCCCACATCTGAGACGCCTCCACCGTCGCCACCTTGGACGCCATCACGACCAAGTACGAGCGCTACGGCAAGACCGTCCTTATCGTCGGACTGAACGCCGCCAGCGCCGAACGCCACCAACGACTCGCCGGCCAACTCGGTGCTGGCCGCTGATCCCCGACCCGAGACACGCCTAGTCGCTGAACCGGGTGTCGACACGGGTCCACCGAACTACACCCCACAGCCGGCGGTAGGCGTACAACAGGCTCAGATCGAGCCGACGCGTCTACTGCTGTCCGCCCCTCCTGTTAGTGAATCCGTTAGCAATGAGGTCGGATGGTGAAGTTGGGCAGTGCGGCTCCGCTCTGCCCAGGGCAGACCAGAAGCAAGATCGCCAGCTTGGAAGATCGGTCGACGGCCCGGTCGGAGGTCTTCCCAGGCGCGGACCTGTGCCCGTCAGGTGGCCCCATTTGACCCTGGCTGACCCCTCGTAATCGCTCGCCGGGCGAGCGTCGACCGTCTCAAACAATTGGCTCCGTGGGCCTCCCAAGCCGGGATTCGAGAGCGGCGACCGATCCGATCCGGCATGATGTGCCGATGCGTTCGAACTTCATTGGTATCGCTGACGTGCATGAGGTTCCCAAACTAGCCGCCGTCATCGACGTGATGAGGGCGTTCGCGAAAGGTGCGCAGAGGATTGTCTTTGCGGAGACACTCGATTCCGCGCGCGACTTGAAGGCTCGTAACCCGGACTGGCTGGCTTTGCAGGATGGAGTGCCACTACCCGGCTTTGATCTCGTGAACTCCCCTGCGCTGCTGCGTTCGCTCGACTTGAAGGGACGCACCCTCGTTCAGAAGACGACGGCAGGGACTGTTGGCGCACTCTCGGTTGCTGATGCCGAAATCGTCCTATGCGCAAGCTTTGTCGTAGCAGACGCCACAGCCAGCTTTCTGCTGGACCAAAAGCCGGATGAGGTGGTGTTCGTTGTCACCGGTGACGGTGGCCAAGCCGAGGAGGACAGGGCATGCGCTGAGTACATCGCCAAGCGAGCTGCGGTCTCGCAAGTGCATGCCGCTCCTTACATCGACCGCGCAAGGAACTCCATCGCCGCTGCCAAGCTGACTGAGGGCGCACGGCAGGGCCACCCGGGCATTCATCCAGAAGACGTGGACCTCTGCCTAGATCTGAACGCGTTTTCGTTCGTCATGCTGGCTACCAGGGAGCACTCGCACATGGTGCTGCGGCCGACGCATTTGGTGCCGCCCACACCTGCCCCGTCCCCCTGATAGCTGCCAAACCAGGCCCCCGACGTAGACGATTTCGTGTGTCGAGTGCGTCACGGCGGTAGTTGGCATCGCTTTGGCGCCAGCTTGGATACTCGCTGTTCCATAGCCGTGTCCGCTCCTTCCACGGGAGAGCTGCGTGCTCGACGAGTGCGTGCAAAGCGAGCCTTGCATGCCTTTCCCTGACAGGCCGGGAATGAGTCTGATTCCTGGAGCGCAACTCCCCTCTGCTGCGAAGGCCCTTGCCACTTCCTCCGGCGACTCGGCTGGGTCGACATCGAGGATGATGCAGTCGGCCCAACGGCCTTCAGGACTCATTCGGGTGGTTGGGCGGGCGTTGGCATGCGGTGAGATCCTGGACTTGGTGGCAGCTCGACCTCGCTGCCCGACGGGGCGTGAGGATGTCTGGGGATCCGCGATGGCCCACCGATCGCAACGGCGTACCGTGCAACACCGCAGAGATGATGTCGCCCTGCGCCATGCCTGGTGGTCGCGGCGACTGAGCCTGTTGGCATCCGCAGCGGCAGTAATGGCGTGGACAGGGCACGACATCACCTGGACCTGGCTGTTGGAAAGGGCCACCGCGACAGTTGTACTCGCAAGCCTCGTCGTGCCGGCCGTGCTTCTCAGGCAGGGCCGTCATCTGCGTTCGCGGACCTCCAGGTCCGGTCACCACAGAGGCGGACTCAATCACGCCGACATCACGGGACGTTGCCGGAAGGAAAGAAAGGCCCGCCGCTGACGGGCGTTACAACCCCATCAGCGTGGTCTTGGCACCTTCGCCTCCTGGTGCTGGAAGGGTGGCATGGTCGACGGGCCTACCAGCCATCGAGGTGCTGACCGCGGTCGTCACGGCCGGCATCGAGCGCGGGATCATCCGGCTCGACGGCTGATTGACCTTGGAGGGCGAGATGTCAGTCGGTGGTGGGATCCAGGTCGGAGTAGGCGGCGGCCTGCAGGGTGAACAGCTCGGCATAGTGGCCGCCTCGCGCCATCAGCTCCTCGTGGCAACCGTGCTCAGCGATCTGACCGTCGCGAAGTACGTAGATCCGGTCCGCGTTCCGGACGGTCGAGTACCGGTGCGATATCAGCAGCACGGTGCGGCCGGCGTACAGGGTGCGGATGCTGGCGAAGAGGTCGTGCTCGGCACGGGGGTCCAACGCAGCAGTCGGCTCGTCGAGGATGACCAGCGGCGCGTCCCGGATGAACGCTCGGGCGAGAGCGACCCGCTGCCATTGGCCGATCGACAGGTCGCGGCCGCCGCTGAACTCCGGCGACAGGATCGTGCGGTACCCCTCCGGCAGCGCACTGATCGCCGGCTCGGCGCCCGAACGCCGGGCAGCCGCACGCACCGCCTCGAGGTCATCGACGTGTACGACGGAACCGAACCCGATGTTCTCCCGCGCGGTCAGGGCGTAGTGCAGGAAGTCCTGGAAGATGACCGCGATGTTCTGGCGCAGTTCGTCCGGATCGACGGTCGCGGTGTCGGCTTCGTCCCAGCGGATCTGCCCACTCTGCGGCAGGTACAGCCGGCACAGCAGCTTGGCGAGTGTTGTCTTGCCGGAGCCGTTCTCGCCGACCAGGGCGATCACCTCGCCGGCACCCACCTCGAGCGAGACGTTCCGGAGTGCCGGCGCGGTGGCCGCGGGATAGGTAAAGGTGACGTCGTCGACGACCAGCCTGCCGAAGTCACGCGGTGCAGGGCCCGATGCCCGGTCGGCGATCGCGGCCGGGCCGAAGGCGAGGAACGAGGTGAAGTCCTCCACGAACAGGCCGGACTCGTAGATGTCCCCGACACTCATCACGGTCATCATGATCCGCTCGGCAAGAACAAGCAGCGCCGCGCCGGCCGTGGCCGCATCCGCCAGCGCGATCCGGCCGGTCAGCGCCAGGTGCAGGAGCAGGGCGATGGAGCCGGCCAGGCTGATGGCGAGTGCCAGGTTGCCGGCGACGGCGAGCCGGAACCGTTCGCGGGCGGTACGCCGCAGCTCGACCATGTGAGCGTCGTACAAGTCGGAGTGCCGGGTCCGGAGGTGATCGGTGAGCCCGAACGCGCGGACCTCGGTGGCGGATTGCTTGCCGGTGAGCAGCTCGAACAGGTAGTTGCGGGCGCGGGTCGCCGCGGTCATCCGCAGGTGGAACCCGAACAGCGCCTGACCGGCCTTGAGCACTCCGGCGATGAGCGGAACCGAGGCTGCAGCCACCACCGGAACCAGCCATGGCTGAATCGCGAGCAGCGCCACGACGATACCCGCGACGCCGGCGACCGCGCC
Source organism: Kribbella caucasensis (assembly GCF_004361855.1). Lineage (GTDB taxonomy): Bacteria > Actinomycetota > Actinomycetes > Propionibacteriales > Kribbellaceae > Kribbella > Kribbella caucasensis. The sequence goes on along the minus strand of NZ_SNWQ01000038.1, from coordinate 19,536 downwards.
GAGCGTGCCGATCAGACCGTCCACCAGCTGGATCGGACGATGCTGGCCGGTCGCCGCGCGCGCCAACCGGTCGTGGAAGGACGGGGTCTCGTACGCCTGCAGCTCGACCGCGGCGGCCACGTCGATGATGCGTTCCCTGGCATATCGGGCGGTCGTCTCGGAGAGGATCTCGCGGACCTCCCGGCCGGCGGCGGCGATCAGGCCGAGTCCGGAGATGACGGCAGCGACTGCAAGGATCTTCGGGAGTACGTCGACCGTTCGGGGCAGCTGCCCGTCGGTCAGCAGGGTTGCCATCAGGTTCTTGCCCATCAGGAACACGACGGCCAGCCCGGCGCCGCTGATCAGCTTCAGCACGATGCTGATCGCCAGCTCCCGCGGTGCGGCGGCCCTCACCAGCCGGACCGCATCCCGGATGATGCTAGGCAGGAGACGGAGCGACTTCGGCCGTGCCCGCGCCTCGTCGTACAGGTCCTCACACGTCGGCGGTGGTGGTGTCGGGGCGTCGGCGGGCGGGCTGGTCATTGCTGGCGCGGGTCTTCCCTGACCGGCCGATCCAGGTCGGAGGGCCTGGCATCCGGGCCGAAGGCGGAGCGGCGGGCACGGGAGGTACGGCGCCGCGCGACGGTGGAGATGCCAGCCGCAGCAAGCAGTACGACGGCCGTGGCGATCACCCACGGATTGGACAACCAGGCGCCGACCACACCCAGAACACCCGCGGCGAGCAGGACAGGAGCGGCGCAACAGACGATCAGCAGGATGGCGGCGCCGACGACGCTGCCGCCGGATCTGTGAGGATCACGAGGCGTAGGCGGAACCCGGGTAGGCATGGCGGTTCCCTGCCGGCTCAGTCCTGGCCGATGCGGGGGCAGCAATCCAGGGCGGCCGCGTTGTCGGCGGCTAGTGCACGGGCCAGCACCACCAACTCGGTTACGCGGGGGTCTCCGACGGAGTAGTGCAGCTTCTTGCCGTCCCGCCGGGCTGTGACGTACCCGCAGTCGATCAGGCACGACAGATGCACCGACACTCGCGGCTGGGAGATGCCGGCGTGCTCGATGCAGTCGGCGGAGGTGCGCTCGCCGCGCAGGATGAACTCCAGCAGGCGCAGCCGAGTCGGGTCGGCCAGTGCACGGAAGAACCGTGCCACGGTGCCGGTGTGCGAGCAGGCGTCGGCTGGTGCGGTGGACGTTAGGACTGCGGATTCGGTCACCGCGAGCACCTCCAGATCTATTCGCCTATCCGCATAGTATGGTGGCATTGTCGTATTCGGCAAGCCGTATAGCAATCGGCTCGGCACCGGGCGCGAGGAGGCTGCAACATGACCGCATCCCGATCAGGCGTCGACCTGGCGATCATCGGCTCCGGTGCGGCGGCGTTCGCCGCGGCGATCGCTGCCACCGACAAGGGCCGGCGGGTGGTGATGGTGGAGCGTGACACCACTGGCGGCACCTGTGTGAATGTTGGCTGTGTGCCCTCCAAGGCGCTATTGGCCGCCGCGGAGGCGCGCCATGTCGCCGATGCGGCCGGCCGGTTCCCAGGACTCTGGCCGGCAGAACTGCCGCTTGGTTTCGCGGCCCTCATCGGAGGCAGGGACGCGCTGGTCGAGCAGCTGCGCTCGGAGAAATACACCGAGCTGGCCGCGGACTACGCCTGGGAGATCGCGCACGGGACCGCGGCCTTCGCCGGGAACAGCGACGATCCTGTCCTGGAAGTCAGCATGGACGACGGTGGAAGCCGGCGAGTCGAGGCGGCGCATCTCCTGATCGCGACCGGCTCGGCCCCGTCGGCCCCGCCAGTGCCCGGCCTCGACGACGTCGGCTACCTGACATCGACTACAGCCATGGAACTCGATCACCTACCGGCCTCGATGATCGTTGTCGGCGGCAACGCGGTCGGCCTGGAGCAGGCCCAACTGTTCGCCCGCCTCGGCACGACAGTCACGGTGATCGAGACGTTCGACCGGCTGGCGCCGTTCGAAGAGCCCGAGGTCTCCGCCATGATCGAGCAGATCTTCACCGACGAAGGCATCACGGTGCACACGGGCACGACCCTGGCCGCGGTCCGTACCCAGGACAGCGAAACCATCGCAATCATCCACTCCTCACAAGGCAAGGATTTCGAGCTACATGCCGAGCAGCTCCTCGTCGCCACCGGCCGCCGCCCGGTCACCACCGGACTGAACCTGGAGCAGGTCGGGGTCAAGACCGGTGAGCGCGGCGAGGTCGTCGTCGATGACCACCTGCGCACCACCAACGCACGGATCTGGGCCGCCGGCGACGTGACCGGCCAACCTCAGTTCGTGTACGTCGCCGCCGCCCACGGCACCCTTGTCGCAGACAACGCGCTCGATACGGCGGAGCGGACCTTGGACTACACCGCGGTACCCCGAGTCACATTCACAAGCCCCACGATCGCCGCCGTCGGCAGGACCGACGCCCAGGTCGTCGAGGCCGGGATCCGGTGCGACTGCCGCACGCTGCCGCTGGAGTACGTGCCCCGCGCCATGGTCAACCGCGATACCCGCGGCCTTGTGAAGATCGTCGCCGAGGCTGGCACCCACCGTTTGCTCGGCATCCATGTCGTCGCCGAAGGGGCAGGCGACGTGATCACCGCCGCCACCTACGCGCTCAGCGCCGGGATGACCGTCGACCAGCTCGCCAACACCTGGGCGCCGTACCTGACCATGGCCGAAGCCCTCAAACTCGCTGCCCAGACCTACACCCGGGACGTGTCGAAGCTGTCGTGCTGCGCTGCCTGAACCAGGGGACGAAACGATGACGATGACCAGAAACGGCTCCCGCTTGATGACGGTCAGGGACCTGTCCCGCCGTACCGGGGTGCCGATCAAGAATTTGCGCGACTACACCGACAGGGGCCTGATCTACACGGTCGGTCGCAGCCCGTCGAACTACCGCCTCTATGACGCCGACGCGTTGTGGTGTGTGCGGTGGATCGGCACGCTCCGCGGTCTCGGCCTGACCATGGCCGAGATCCGCGACCTGACCGCCGCTCATGCGCGGCGATCGTTCGGGCCGCAGCTGGCTGAACGGCTGCAGACCTCTCGCCGGCGGCTGCAGGCACGGATCACCCAGCTGGAAGAGACAGTTCAGCGCATCGACGAGTTCGAGGCCAGCTACCACGCGGATCTGGCCTCCGAAGGCGAGGCGTGCTGGGACAGCGATCCACGATGCCCAATCGACCCGGAGCACGCGCACCGATGAACGCTTGACCCTCACCCCGGGGTGAGTGCCTACCGTCGCAATCGACACCCGATCGAATCACTGCGATGGAGGAACCACGATGACCAGGACCAGCGACGTCGGCAGTGCCATCACCGATTTCGCCGACACCTTCGGCTTCACCCTGATGAATCAGGCCCAGGCCAAGCTCTCGCCTCAGCTGCGCGAGCTGCACCGGGCCATCCTGACCGCGTTCGGCGACACCGGCGTCGCGCCGACAGTCGCGTGGATCGCCGACCGAGCCAGCTTGCTCGGAACCGACCCCGACCAGGCACTGGCGAGCCTGGCCGACGCCGACCTCGTGCACACCGCCGACGGCTCGGTCACCGTGGCCTACCCCCGTTCTCCGGCAGCCCGACGCCGCACCGAGTCGAGTTCGACGACGGCCCCGCCACCTGGGCGATGTGCGGCGCCGACGCCCTTGGCATCCCGCTGATGACCGGCCGCAACGCCACCATCACCAGCACCGACCCGCATACCGGCGAGCCGATCCGGATCCGGTACGACGACCACGGCTGGACGTGGGAACCCGACAGCACAGTCACGCTGGTCGCCGCCAGGCATGCCTGCGGCACGGCCGCCGAAGCCGCCTGCCGCTACGTCCACTTCTTCACCCACCCCGAACACGCCCGGGCATACCTGGAGGCCAATCCGGCGCTGTCCGGCGAGGTCTACGACCAGGCTGACTCCATCGAAGGAAGCCGGATCATCTTCGGCTCCCTGCTGGGCCGTTGAGCAGGGGCGGCCATGCCTGAACTATTGCTCAAGCCGCACACCACCGCCGGCACAGCCGCGCCCCCGGCCATCGAACTGCGGCATCTCACCAAGAAATACGGACACCTGACAGCCGTCCAGGACGTGTCCCTCGACGTCCCGGCTGGCCAGGTCCTCGGGCTGCTCGGACCGAACGGTGCGGGCAAGACCACGATCATCAAGATGATGGCCGGCCTGATCACCCCGACAGCGGGCACGGTACGGCTACGCGGCTACGACATCAGCAAGCAGCGCAGCCGGGCCGTCCAGCAGATCGGCGCGGTGCTGGAGGGCTCCCGCAACGTCTACTGGTCGCTGTCGGCCTGGCAGAACCTGCTCTATTTCGGGCGTCTCAAGGGCCTGCGAGCAGCGGAAATCAGGCCGCGAGCGGAGCGGCTGCTGCGTGACCTGGACCTGTGGGACCGCCGCAACCAGCAGGTCGGCGGGTTCTCCCGCGGGATGCAGCAGAAGGTCGCCGTCGCCGCGGCACTGGTGACCGACCCGCCGATCGTGCTGCTCGACGAGCCCACCATCGGGCTGGACGTGGAAGCCGCCCGGACCGTGCGGCACTGGGTACGTCGACTGACCCGCGAGGAAGGCAAGACCGTCGTCCTCACCACCCACCAACTCGCGATGGCAGAGGAGCTTGCCGGCCGGGTAGCCGTCCTCCGCGACGGCCGCATCATCGCCGACCTGCCCACCGCCGAGCTGCTCGACCGCTACGCCGAGGACCGCTTAGAAATCGACGTAGCCGGTACGACGACCACAGTGGCCGACGTGCTCGGGGCGAAGGTCGCGACGGAGTCCGCCAACGGCCAGACCACCATCCAACTGCCGACCTCTGATCAAGACACGCTGCACACCGTACTGACCGGACTGCACCACGGCTCGGTACCGGTACTCAGGGTCAGCCGGGTCCGGCCCAGCCTCGAGGACGTCTTCGTCTCGCTGCTGAAAGGAGAGGTTGATCATGGCAACAACAGCTGATGCGCCCATGTATCGCCTTGGGCTGAGGATGCTCGGCAACGAGACGGCCAAGGGCCTGCGGGTGATGTGGGCCCACAAAGCACCGCTGGCGCTCGGGCTGGCCTATGTGGCCATGCTCTACTGGGTGATCCAGCTCTTCATCGGCGGCGGTCGGTTGGTCGGCGAGGTGCTCGCGATGACCTTCGTCGCGTTCCTCGGGTACGTCGTCCTCTACATCGCATCGCTCCGCATGGTCAGCGGCGTGCTCGAGGAGATGTACACCGGAACCCTCGAGCAGAGCCTGCTCAGCCCACTGCGGCCATGGGTGGCCTCGACAGGCCGGCTCGCCGCCGCACTGGTCGAGGGCCTGGTGATCGCGGCGATCGTTGCCGGGTTCAACCTGGTCATCCTGCTTGCCGTTCAGGGCGTCGAGTTGTCGTTCCGGTGGTCCGCGGTGGTTCCGCTGGCAGTCACGCTCGTCGACATTGCCGGCTTCGTGCTGCTGTTCGGCGGGATGGCGCTGGTCGTCAACTCGGTCGGCGCGATCATCCACGTCGTCCAGAACGTGATCATGATGCTCAATGGCGCCTTCATCCCCGTCTTCGTCTTCCCCGACTGGCTCGAACTCGCCGCCAAGATCGTTGTCCCCACCACCCTCGGCCTCGACGCCACCCGCCAGATCCTCGTCGCAGGCGCGCCACTCGACAACGTGTGGTCGAGTGGCACGCTGCCCTGGGCCGTGGTCCACGCCGCAGTGCAACTGGTCGTCGGTTGGGCGGCGTACCAGGCCGCGATCCGCCGCGGACTGCGCGAAGGAAGGCTCGGAGCATGAGCACCACCGTCCGCGCCTGGACCGCACGGCAGACACTCACCGCCGTCGGCAACGAGACCGTCAAGGGCTTGCGCCACGGCTGGAGCGAACGGCTGCAGATCCTTATCGAGCTACCACTGTTCATCGTCTTCCTGCTGCTGATCGGCTTCACCGCCGGCAAGGCCGACACCATCGCGGCCACCGGGCAGCTCGAATGGGCCCTGGATCGACATCAGATGGCCTGGCTGCTGCTCGGGTTCGTCGCCTACGCCTACACCTATCTGCACGTGGTGAAGATGTTCTGGCGGCTACTCACCGAGATCCAGTCCGGCACCCTCGAACAGACCTACCTCAGCCCACTACCCTCCTGGGTACACGTCGTCGCCGGACGGATCGTCGCCGCGATCGCCGAGTCGGCCTTCGTCGTCGCAGTCATGTACGCCGTCACCGCAACACTGGTTCGCATCGACCTGCACTGGCGGATCGACGCCCTCCTGCCGATCGCGCTGTTGATCGTCGGCTCCGCAGGCCTCGCGATGGCGATCGCCGGCCTCACCCTCGTCTGGAAGCGCATCCCACTGCTCAACGACATGGCACTGATGCTGGTCATGTTCGTCAGCGGCGCCATCCTGCCCACCACCGAGATGCCGGCCTGGGCCGAGACCGTCGCCAAGCCCCTGTTCCTGACCCACTCCATAGCCGGCCTGCGCACCGTCATGCTCGACGGCGCCACGATCCCAGCAACCGGCCTTGGCGGTCTGACCTGGATGCTCGGCACCGCAGCCGCCTAGTTCATCGCCGGATTCGCAGTATTCCGGGCCAGTGAGCGGATCGCACGCCGTCGCGGCAGCCTGTCAATGTATTGATCTGAATCGAACGTCGCCGAGACCCAATGCCCTGTCCGTTCATCACACTTGTTCATCAGCTGGGGTTTCGCCGGGTTCGGCGGCCGGGCAGGTCACGCTGATAGCAGCAGCGGCATGGTCAGCGCATACGCGGCCAGCAGCGCCACGGCCTCGACCCGGGTCAAGATCAGCCCCCGGCCCAACAGCGCCCACGCCAGCCCGGCGGTGAGGATCATCGCGACGCTCAGGGCAACGGCTGCCTTGCCGGGCGAGGCCGAGCCGGACGCGAATCCCACCACCGCACCGCCGATGAGGCTGTTGAATAGGTTGCTGCCAAACAGATTCCCGACTACCAGATCCGACTCGCCGCGGCGCTGTGCCTGGACAGTGGTGACCAGCTCCGGCAGCGACGTGCCCAGAGCGACCAAGGTGAACCCGATGATGACCTGCGGCACGCCCAGATCGGTGGCAATCGCCGAAGCATTGGCAACCAGCAGCTGCGCCCCGGCAAGCACACCGGCCAAGCCGAGAATCGCCCGGACAGGCTCAAACCAACCCGGCAGTCTTGACAGGGTGACCGGCACATCCACCGTTGCGTTCGCGTGCGTGAACTCCACAGCGTCGTCGGCGAGTTCCTGGTTACCGCGACCCTGGCTGGCCCAACGCAGCAGCAGTAACACCACGCCCGCCCCTGCAGCGGCCAGCACCGCCCCGGTGACCGGGCTCAGCCCCGCCCAGGCCAGAAACGCGAACAGGACGACCGCGCCGACCGCGAGGGGCACCTCGCGACGAATCACCTGCGAGGTCACCACCACTGAACCAGCCAGCGCAGCGACGCCAAGGATGAGGGTCAGGTTCAAGATGTTTGACCCGGCGATGTTGCCCACCGCGAGATCGGTGTCCCCCCGCGCCGCGGCAACGCCGGAGACCAGGAACTCAGGCGCGGAGGTGCCCAGGCCGATGACAACGACTCCGACCACGACCGGGCTGATCCGAATCCGCTCCGCCAGCCGCGACGAGCCGAGCACGAGATGGTCGGCGGCGAAAGTCAACACGACCAGGCCCGCTGCGGCCAGAAGAATCTGAAACACCATCGTGTGCTCCCCCCAGCGGTCAGCAATTACCGCGATGCAGCCGACCAGGCTTCCCGGCAAACCACGCGACACCGTACACCAAACGGTCCCCTCGAGGACTCGTCCACCACCGCCGGCCAAGTTGAGGCTGGAACACATCGCGAACCGAGTCGGCGGGCTGTTGCGGGCGGGTGTGTCGATGATCTTCAGAAATTCTTCATCGAGGCCGAGGCGGTGTCTTCATGCTGCGCTGCCAGCCTCGACCTCAGCACTGTCTCTGAGAGGGGATTGTCATGTTCGCGCTGACCGTACGCCGCGGTCTGGTGAGCCTGGTGGTGGGCGCTGTCTGCCTGGCACCGGCGCAGGCATCCGCGGCGGAGAGCAACACCTGGAGCGTCACCGGTGCGCCGGTTCAGGCGACCGGCTACCAGACCGCCACGACCCTGCCTGACGGGCGCGTGCTTGCCGTCGGCGGTCAGGGCACCCTCGCCGAGCTCTACCTGGCCGCCAATGGCACCTGGCGGGCCGCGGCGAACATGAACCGGAGTCGTACGTCGGCGACCGCGACCCTGCTGCCGGACGGCAAGGTGCTCGTCGCCGGCGGCTTCAGCGGCACCACGGTCGAGAAGTCCGCCGAGCTGTACGACCCGAAGAGCGGCCAATGGACGTTGACGGGCAGCATGGGGGTCGGGAGGTACTACCACACCGCGACGCTGCTGGCGAACGGCACAGTGCTGGTTGCCGGCGGCAAGGACCAGACCTACGCCCAGTGTGGCTACTACACCTGCGCACCCATCGCCTCGGCAGAGGTGTACGACCCGGCGACGGGCCAGTGGTCACCGACCGGTGCGATGACGGCCGCCCGAGCGCTGTTCACCGCGACCTTGCTCACCGACGGCACGGTGCTCGCGGTGGAGTATGGCCCGACCGACCTGTACGACCCGGCGACCGGCACCTGGTCACGAACCACGAGCCTGCCGTCCGGCATCACCTCGTACGCCGCGGTGCGCCTGCTCGACGGCCGGGTGATCTCCATCGGCGGCGTACGCTCGAACCGCACCGCCGCCACCATCTACAACCCGGCCAGCCGCACCTGGCAGGCCGCGGCCAGCCTCAACATCGACCGGTACACCGTGCCGTACGCCGCGACCCGGCTGGCCGACGGCAGGGTGCTCGTCGTCGGAGGCAACACGTTCAGCCGGTTCGCAGAGGTATGGGACCCGGCGGCCGGCTTCTGGAGCACGACCGGTCAGATGGCCAACGCCCGGTCGAGCGGCCCCGGTGTGGCACTGCTCGCCGACGGGCGGGTGCTGGTCGAAGGCAGCGCCGTCCGTGAGGAGTGGTGCGACTCGTACGGCGACTGCTGGCAAGGCCCGCTACACCCCGCCGAGATCTACACCCCGTAACGCAAACGCCCGACCAGCAGACGCAAACGCAGACATTGACCCGAACCGCGCCCGCCGCGAGGACACTTCACTCTGGATGCGATGGATCGGGTCATGACCCCCCAGCCGAACAGCCCGTGGATGTCGTCGGCACCAGGCGACACCGAAGGCGTTGCGGGTGCCGACGTGTTGTACGCGAGGTGCAGCTGTGACCAGTGTCTCTGTACGGCAACGGAGCGGAGCCGACCTCAGCCCGGCCTCGCAACCGAGCGCGTCGGCCCGTCGGACACGCACTCGTGCGGGCCGCGGCCCTCGGCGCGCATGCCGCCAAGTACCACGGCGTCGTGTTGCACGAGTACAGCCAGTGGATGCTCGAGGAACTCATCGGGGTTCCGCGCGACTCATGGACCCAGGACGTACAGGCCATCGAGGCCGGGTTCGCCTACTACCTGCTGTGCAGCCACCTGGACAACCCAAGATCAGGGTTCATCGACCTGACCCGTGGAACCGCCCTGATGCAGACCGCCCTCGACCCCTCACACCTGGTGGGCCTGCGGTGGGCAACCGGCCTGTGGAAGGTCGGCAACCACTCGGCAAGCGAACGGTGCCCAGGGCCAAGCTGGAAATGGCCTGCGAGGCGGGCGAGGGAGCCGAAAGGCTGAGAGGCCTGACGATCTTAGGACCATAGGGCGACCCCCAGATACCTGATCCGGACAATGCCGGCGAAGGGAAAACGTCTCGCAGGTTCTCGCTGTCCAAGCCTCCACTCAAGAAGCCCAACCATCTGCTCGAGAGCACCGACCGCCCCGGGCACCCGCCGAACCCGTCCAGGCTTCCGGCTAGTCTCGGGCCTCGTGGGAGCTTCAAAGCGCGAACTGGACGCCATGGTCAAGGAAGCGACCGTCGACTGTTACAACGACAGCGAATGCGTCACCGGGTTCTTCACCATGCTTGAGGAACATCTCGCAGTGCCGTTCCGAACGTCGGTGTTGGGGGTCGACGTCATTATCACCGGCATCCACCTGACTGAAGACGACCACATTGTCGCGATGTGCGTTCGTGATCGGTCGCGGCAATCCATCCCGATCCTGGACCTGCCGTTACCGAGGCCGTTGCCCATCGGGGCAGAGTGGATCGCGGCGTACCGGCACTGGCGGAGGTGACTGGCATGAACCACGACACGATGCGCGCAACCGGTCCGCTGGTCCATGCCGGTGAGCATCGGGTACGGCCGACCGAGCGGGAGGCCCAGGACAATCTGCGCGCGATGCTGCAGCTGTGCGCGGCGGGCCGGCTCCGGTGTAGCGAGAAGACCAAGCGCCCGAGCGCGACGACGATGGACACCGTCGCCGACCACCTGTCGAACGGCGACTTCTACCGCGACGAGGACCTCGCCGCCTTCGCCTGGCCGCTACTGATCCAGGCCGGCGGCTTGGGCCGGCTGGACAGCGGTCGGCTCCGGCTGACCACCAAGGGCCTCGCCGCACAGCGGAAGCCGTCGGCCAAGGTGATCCGTGACCTGTGGCAACGCTGGAACAGCCACGCGGTGATCGACGAGTTCAGCCGAATCGAAGCGATCAAGGGCCAACGCGCCCGCAACGTGCTCAGCGCCGCCAAGACCCGCCGTCAGGTCGTCGCAACAGCGCTGGCCGGCTGCCCGCCGCATGACTGGATCAGCGTCGATGCCCTATTCGCAACCATGCGACGCAGGAAGCTGAATCCGCGCATCACGCGCAACGATATGGCGCTGTGGAAGCTCTACCTCGTCGACCCTCAACACGGCAGCCTGGGCTACGCCGGCTTCGGGGACTGGAACAGCCTCGAAGGCCGCTACACCCTGGCCGTGCTGTTCGAGTACGCCGGAACGCTAGGACTGTTCGACCTGGAGAACCTCCACCCGAACGGCGAGCGTGAGGACTACCGTGACAACTGGGGTGCCGACGACCTCAACGCGCTGAGCAGGTACGACGGCCTGCAGGCGATCCGGATGACCGCACTCGGCCGCTACGTGTTCGGCATCGAAGACGAATACCGTCCCAGCACCAGGCGCAACGCCCCGCCGGCCGTAAGTGTCCTCCCCGACCTGACCATCGCTGCCACCGAGCCGCTCGACGCCAGTGACGAGGTTCTGGTGTCCGCATACGCCGAGCGCGCCGCCGACCAGGTGTGGACCCTCTCCCCCGGCACAGCCTGCTGTCCGCGCTCGACATCGGACGCGACTTGAGCGAGCTGACGACATTCCTGAGTCAGCGAGGTCACGGCGAAATCCCCGACACGGTGGCCGATCTCATCGACGACGTCACCGGCCTGCTCACCCACCTCGGGCACGTCACCTTGATCGAGTGCGCCGATCCCGGGCTTGCTCGGCTGATCGCCCGCGACCTGCCCACCCACTGCCGACTGATCGGTGACCACCACCTCGCCGTACCGATCGACGCAGAGCCCGAGTTCCGCGCGTCACTGCCGTGGCTCGGCTCCTCCCCGGGCTCGTGACGCGACCCCGGGGCCAGAGTGGTCCGCGGGACGGGCAGACTCGGTGTTATGCCTGACACCGATTCACCGAAGGGCGAGCGGCGCTGGACGCCGGTCCACGGAGAGCCGTACCGCCCTGTCCCCTACCGTCCGGCTCGCATGCCCGCGGAGGAATCCGTTGCCAGGGCCGCCGAACTGCGTGAGCGGATGCGGCAGCGCCGTACCGTCCGGCAGTTCGCTCCCGACCCCGTGCCCATGCAGGTTGTCCGAGACGCCATCGGCTGCGCCGCAACCGCGCCGTCCGGCGCCCATCAGCAACCGTGGACCTTCGTGCTGGTCCACGACCCGGAGATCCGGCGAGCCATCCGCGAGGCTGCCGAGCGCGAGGAGCAGATCTCGTACGACGGTCGGCTCGGCGAAGAGTGGCTGGACGCGCTCCGTCCTTTGGGCACTGACCGCATCAAACCCCACTTCACCGACGCGCCTGCGCTGATCGTCGTTTTCCAGCAGCGTTACTGGCTCGGCCCGGACGGCACCAAACACAAGCACTACTACGTCGATGAGTCGGTCGGTATCGCCGTGGGCATGCTACTCACCGCCCTGCACCTGTCGGGCCTCGCGGCGCTGATCCACACTCCGAGCCCGATGCGCTTCCTGTCCGAGATCCTCGGACGTCCGGCCAACGAGAAGGCCTTCGCAGTGATTCCCGTCGGCTATTTGGCCCCGGACTGCGAGGTCCCCGACCTCATCCGCAAGTCCCTGGCCCAGGTACTCGTGGAGATCTGACCCCAGCCGCGAAATCGCCCTGACCCTCGCGGCCAACGGCTCCATTCTGAGCCGGTAGCCGTGAGCCATTCGCAACGTGTGATTGGTGAGTACGACCTAGTGGTCATCGGCGGTGGGGCCGCGGGGCTCGGCGCTGCTCGTGCGGCTGTCGCTGTGGCGCCAGGACCTTGCTGGTCTCCGACGGTCAGCCAGGCGACGACTGCACCTTCACCGGCTGTGTCCCGTCGAAGACGTTGATCGAGTCCGCTCGATCGGGTGCTTCCTGTGCCGCGACGACTCAGCGCGTCCGACCTCGCCGCGGCCGGGCGAAAACGGGTCCACCGCCATCGGCGGCTCTCCTGGGCTTCGGCATCTTCAGCGATCCCGCTGGTTCATCCCACCTGGTCTGGCCCTGCTCGTGTCGCCTCGACCCTGATCAGGACTCTGCGCTCGCGCCGCATGCTCTCGCGGTAGCCGTCCCAGTCGTCGTGCTCACCTGCCAGCCTGCGGTAGTAGTCGACCAGCGGCTCCATGGCCTCGGGAAGGGACATCACTTTGGCCTGTCCCTCAACGAAGACCCATTCACCGAAGAACCTGTCGCCGAAGATGCACAGGTGGGCGCGTGAATCGGCCCGCAGGTTCTTCGTCTTGTAGGCGGTTTCGCGGCTGCTGATGATGAAGCGCCCCTGGGCATCCACTCCGACGAGGACCGGGGTCTGCTGAATTCCGGCGGGCCCGGCGTGGGTGGCGAGGACGGCGTGATGGTGGCGGCGGGCGAACTCGCGTGCGTGATCAAGGTCCACGGCCATACTCTTCCCGCTGCGACAATCGGCTTACCGATGGCTTACTTCTGCATACGTCGGTGGCCGGCGTGCCAGTCCTCGACGGTACCGACCTGCCCGTCGGCGACGCCGAGGCCGCGGAGCTGGGGAACCTCGCGCAGGCTCCGCTTGAGCTCGGCGAAGCCGTGGAACCGGGTCAGTCCGACGACGTGGTCCCACAACGCGACCGCGTCCTCACGGTCGGGCAGGCGGCTGATGACAGGCCCGAAGAACGCAACACCGTGGGGTGGCTCGAAGTGGATGATCGGGGTGCCGACATCCTTGCCAGTCAGCGACAGCGCCTCGTCGGTCTCCGCGCGGATCTCCGAGTCCCACGAGTCGTCGTCGAGCGCCTCCACCAGTGAATGCGGGAGACCGACCCCCGCGAGGATCGGTGCCACGTACGTCGATGTGCCGCGATGGTCCAGCCCCTCCTCGTCGTGTTCGGTGGCGGACGGCTCTTCGTCGAACAGGCGCGTACCCATCGCGGCGTACAACGGGCCGACGCAGGCACGCCCCTGCGTCGCGCGCGCCGCTGCCGCGACACGAAGAAGTCGTAACCCAGCGGTGTGGCCCGTCTCGTACTGGGGCGGGAAATGGCTGGCGTAGTCCACATCGGCGTTGACCTGGCGCAGCGAGATGAACCGCCAGTCCACGGTGTAGTCGCGCTCGGCCATCACCAGGCGGACCCACTTGCTGGTTATCCAGGCAAAGGGGCACACGGGGTCGAAGTAGAAGTTGAGATCGGCGTCCGACATGTTCCATCCTCTCAGCCTGGTCATTCCGGCTGCGGGCCGACGTCAGGATCGGAGAAGTAGGGCACGGTCACTTTCACGGTACAGCGGGCCGTGTTGGGTGGGCGTCCACGCAGGCTGGTGGCCGTTTCGGCGCAGATCGCGACCCGCTGCCGGGCGAGTCATGACGGGACTCTTACGGCCGCTCGCCAACCGTTGTTCGTGACGGTCCGGCGAGTGACACTCCGAGAATCAGACAGGTCCCGGGCGATCGACGACAGGTCCGCTGGGGGGAGCACCGCGATTGGGCCGGGGGAACGGGAGGGCATTATGAAACCGTACTTGTACTCTCCCAGCTTGCCGCTGCACTGGCCCTGACGGCTGTCCTGGCACCGACCGCGCACAGCGCTCCAGCCGAGCACAGCACCAGCGCCCTGTGGCGGTTCTCCGACGGCTCAGTCGTCGGGGGCGCCTCCTCGCAGCTGGTGCGGACCGACAGCGGGATTTCACTGTCCCAGCGGACAACGGCTCCCGCCGGTCACGCCGTCACCGTGTGGTGGGTCATCTTCAACAACCCGGAGAACTGCGCCGGTGCCGAGGGGTTCCGACACGGTGTACCGAACCCGATCTTTTCAACCGCGCAGTGGACGCGTCTGTGCAGTACGCCGCCAAGCACGTCGTGGGCGCATCCGGCACGCACAGCGTCGGCTCCTACCTATCGGAGGGCGACACCACGAACTGCCCGTTCGAAGCCTTCGGCGAGGGCTTCCTGTGCGCTGGCCTCATCGACGCGCGGAAGGCCGACGTCCACCTCGTGGTCCGGACGCACGGACCGAAACTGACGGCGTTCATGCCCGGCCAGATCAAGTCGTTCGAGGTTGCCTGCACCCCCGAGAGCTCGGAAGGACTCGGCGACGGCCCCAACACATGCGTGGACATGCAGTTCGCCGCCCACGAGACCGCCTAGCATCCTGCACCACAGGACAACTGGGGAAACAAGCGCTGCCCGGAACACCGCTGTCGGGCGTTGCTTCCGGCCCCAATCAGCGTCGAACGCCTGGACGTGTCCGCCCTGCACCGTTGGGTGCGTGATGGGCGGGTGGTCATCGGCGCACGGAGCCTCCGGCATGGGCGCGTCGGGCGTTGAAGACGGCTCGTACGGCAGCTTCGTCGCCTTCGATGTCGACGAGCTTGAGGGTGTCGTCGATGGGCGGCGAGCCAGCCGACGACAACGGCGCCGGCGCGGCCCAGCACCTGGCCGAGCAGCCCCCGGGTGCCGTCGAGGTCGACGAAGCCGGAATGCCATCGATCCACCAGCACCCACTTGCAGGTGGCCGGGTGCTGTTCCCAGCGCGGCTTGCCGCGGCGGGTCTCATCGATGCCGAGCACCCGGGTCGGCGCCGGCGCAGCGAGCTCGCGATCGGCGACCTCGACCAACGCGGCATGCGCGGTCGGCCACGACACCCCGAACGCCGCCGCGACCTCACTGACCGCCCGGTTCGCGTCCCCGACCGCCATCGCGATCGCCTCCCGCAGCCGCCGGGTAGTCCGCGCACCCGACGGCAGCTCACCGATCGTCTCGGTGAAGCTCAGCCGCTCGCACAACGGCTCCCGGCACCGCCACCGGCGCTTGTGCCACACCACCGCGATAGGCCTTGTCCCGTAAGGGATGTCGCGCGGCGCGGTGACCACGTGGCCCTTCACCGACGACGACACCAGCCCACACGACGGACAGCCCGCAGCTGCCTGGTCAGCGGTGTGGACATGGACTTCCCGGACGCCGCCAGGCAGCAGCACGACACGCTCCACGCGCACGCCCGCCAACCCGAACAGCACGCGAAGCCAAGGTGCCGCCCGAACGCTGCCGAGCCGCCAATGGATCGATCGGCTATGGCCAGAACCGACGCCAGACCTGGCGCTTCGCTAGCGTGAGCGCATCGACAACGTTTTGCTCGGTGGCTGCGTTCTGGGAGACGCCGAGTACTTGGCCGACCTCACGCCACGAGACACCTCGTGCACGAGCCTGGTGAAGGGCCTCGCCAAGCGCCTTGTCAATCACCATCGACGCTCGACAGCACTCGCGCACAGCCTCTAGCGGATCCTGCTTCCACCGACCACGTTGCCGGAGCCGGAGGCCCTCACCGTGCCCCGAAAGGCGGATTCGCGGCGACCGTGTCAACACGGCGATCACCATCCTCTGGTCGACCGCTTCTTGGCTTGGATCGCTGGCTGAGGTTCACCCAGAGAGTCTGACGAGACCTGCGGTGGGTACCAGGGCAACGGCACCGAACGCGAACTCGGCGCCGACGAACAGTCCGATGACCTGCGGGGGGTGGCAACGGACCGCAGTCGGCGCACGTACCGATGGCTTCCTGCGGCAGCGCCGAGCATGCCGGCGACGGCGGTCAGCTTGGCGAGAAGGGCAGCGCCGGACGCGGTCAGAACTCACCGCGCCGTCGACACGCTGTGCGACCAAGCTGTCAGCAGTGCGTCAACTGCAAGCGCGTGGACAGCGGAAGTATCACTGCCAGCTCTGGCGTCATCTTGATCAGCCACGCCAACCAGCAGCCCGGCAGAACAGCCCGATTCCACGCGAGCACCCGCCATCTGGTATTCGCCGCCAGGCGGCGTAGCGTTTGAACTGCCGTCACTGTTCATCTGTTGCTGTCCGCCCTCCGCCCGTGGGCTCGACCGGCTGCCGGGAGCAGGTCGGTCAGGGCAGGAACGGGTGGCACCGTGGCTACGGATGGGCGAAGTGACGAGCCTCTGGTGGATGTGCTGGGCTCAGTGCATTCGTTGCTGCTCAGCGGTCCCGGACTGGAGGACTTGCTCGTCAAGCTGGCGGGCATGGCGGCCAAGGTGGTGGATCCGCCGGCCTCGTGCGGCATGACGACTCGGTACGACGGGGAGCCTCGCACGATCGTGACCAGCGATCCACGGGCCGCGTTGATCGACGAGCAGCAGTACATCCTCGGTGAAGGGCCTTGCCTGGACGTCTTGGAGAACGGCGAGGTCGTCGATGTCGCGGACCAGGCGAGCGAGTACCGCTGGCGTCGCTACCGTGATTCGGCGCTCGAACTCGGCGTGACGGCGTCTCTCAGCTTCCCGCTGATCGTCGACGACCAGATCATCGGCGCCTTGAATCTCTACGGATACGACCGGCCGAACTCGTTCAGCGAGGCGGACCGAGAGCGGGCCGCAGCCGTCGCCGACCAAGCCGCCACCACCTTGGCCTTCGCGGCACGAGCGGTGCAGCAGTCACAGCTGGGCGAGCAACTGGAGCGGGCATTAGCCTCGCGATCGGTGATCGACCAGGCACTCGGCGTGCTGATGGGCCAGCAGAAATGCGATGCCAGGACGGCCTTCGAACTGTTGCGCCGCCACTCGCAGAACACCAATCGCAAGCTGCGTGACGTCGCCGCCGACCTCATCACCAAACTGACCGGACAAGCGCCGGTCGACACTCGCACATTCGAGCCGGACGGTGACTCCGACGGTCCAGAGAGCGGCTGACTCAGACTCGATGCTCCGCTCCGGGAGGAACGCCAGGACGTGACCCGGCCCGCGCTTCTGGCCGCACACGTCCTGGCGCCTGTGTGTACCTCGCAGAGAGGAAGAACGCTCGCTGTGACCCGGCCCGCCCTCCTGGCCGCACACAAACTCGCGTCTGTGACAATCGCCCCTGCCCCAGTCACAAGTTCCCTGTTACCTCCTCCTCCCCACGAACTCGCCGCGGCGGGTGGTCAGCTCGCCAACGATCTGCACGTGGCCGGCTTGTGCCTCCACGAGGTTCGCCCAGGTCCAACGCCGCGGTCGGCTGCTCCCTGCGCGCTGGACCAAGGTCTCGAAGATCGGTGGCATTGGCGTCGGCAGCCTCAGCCCCAACCAGATCGTCATGATCTGAACTTGCTGACCACCGCCGCCCACGCAGTCCCACTCGATCACCACGTACTCACGCCGGGCCGACAAGGCCAACCACGTGCTGCGGTTGATCGGGTGCCCCTGCCTGTCGACATACGTCACTCTCGTTCGCGGCACCATCGCCGCGGTCGCAGTCAGACCACCCAGATGATCGGCTCGTACTTTCCTCTGCCCTGGTCGTCGCAGCAATGAATCATCAACGCCATCGTTCTCACCCCTGAGCGTTCGTGTTCCGGCTCGGCGGCGGGATGGGCACGGTGCGACAGCCGATGACGAATCCGAACCACGACTGATCAGGCCGAGCGCGAGCACAGCGCAGTACACCAAATGACCTGGAGCGGTGGGATTCTCGATCTCCGTCGACACCGGCGGCACCCCTGGCCGCCTGGCTGTTCTCCCAACCTGGCGCCACGATAGACAACACCGCGCCCGGTGACAACCCCGTCAGACCAGTGACAACGTCCGACCGGTCAAAGTTGCCCATGGCAAGAACCCGCCGAGGCACTCGTTGAGCAGGGGCGGCGTGGTTCGTCTGCAACCGGTTGATGGACAAGCGTCCACGCCGGCGTGGGTGTCGGTGAGGACGCCCACGCCGGCGTGGCGTTGGATGGTTCGCGTTGCTACTTGACGGTCACCACCCGGGTGTCACTGTTGTTCGCTGTCCATGGATCGGATGTCGCCGAGGTGACAGTCGCGGTCTGGGTGATCGTCCGCTTGTTGCCGCGGATCAGGACGTTGAGCTGGATCGTCTTGCTCTCTCCCGCCTTGAGGGTAGGGATAGTGCAGGTGAACGTCGTTCCGCTCGGCGGCGGGCAGCCGCCGTCGTTCGAGTCGTATCTGGCGACCTTGTCGTCGGGCAGGACCTGTGTGACGACGACGTTCTGGGCGTCGGAGAGTCCGTGGTTCGTCACCGTGATCCGGTAGTGGATGATCGTCGACGGCTTGTAGACGTCGGCGTCGGAGGTCAGCGCGATCTCGAGATCGGCGGCTGTAGCCACCATTGTCGACACCATCGCCGAGTTGTTCGGCACGGACCCGTCCGGGGTGTCGCTGTCCACCGAGGCAGTGGTGCTCAGCGTGGTCCCGACAGGAGTGGATGGGTCGACCAGGGTGAACAGCGTCACCACAGCGGTGGCACCGGGCGCGAGGTCGCCGAGCTGGCATTCGACGGTGTTGGTGTTGGTCTGCAGTCCACAACTTCCGCCGAGCACCGAGACCGCGGTCGACTCCAGCGAAAGGCGGGACGGCAGCGGCACCGTGAGGACGACGTCGTCAGCACTCGACGGTCCGTTGTTGTCCACGTTGATCTGGTAGCTGAGCTCATCCCCGGCGATGACCGGGTTCGGCGTCGCGGCGATGGTCACCGCCAGATCGGCGTTGGCCGTCACCTCCGTTGCGACGCTGCTGAAGTTGTCAGCTGCGTCGGGATCGAAGACCTGACTCTCGGCCCGGGCGTCGTTGTGGATCGGTCCGGTGACATCCGGATGGATCTTGGCCGTGACGGTCATGGTTCGACTGGCACCTGGAAGCAGTGTGCCGAAGGAGCATGTCGTCGGTAGGAACGGATCTCCCGGTGTCCCGGCGTTGCATGTCGCTCCGCCGCTCCCGGTGACGCCGACCACGCTCACCTGTGCGGGCAGCACGTCTCGCACGATCACCCCAGCGGAATTTGTCAAGGCGGATGAGGCCAGCGTGAGTTAGGCGGCTAGTTTTGTGTCGGTTTCCTTCTGGGGTGTCGGTGCTGGTCTGTTGAT
>NZ_SNWQ01000037.1 GCF_004361855.1 Kribbella caucasensis | reverse complement strand
GTGATCGCGTTCATGTGTCTAGATTAGAACGCATGTTCGATCCAATCAAATCGAGAGGCGGCTGTCGTGGGCGGGAATCTGCTGCTCTGGTTGGGACTTCTAAGCTGTTGGTTGCTCTTAGCAAGTAATCGTGGACGGTGTCCAGATCGTCAGGGTGAAGGGCCGTTGGAGGTGGTGGCTAGGTGGCCGGAGATGGTTGTGACTGCGACAGATCCCTTGGTGTCTGTTCTTGCGACTGTCATGCCTTGGCGGGTTAGGAGGTCGAGCGTTCGGGGGGCGGGGTGGCCGTAGTCGTTGTCGCGGCCGGCGGAGATCAGGGCGAGGCGGGCATGGGTAGCGGCCAGAAAGGTGGGGTCTTGTTGGGCGGAACCGTGGTGCGGGACCTTGAGGACGTCGGCGGTCAGGTCGGGGTGGGTGGCGAGGATGGCGCGCTGGGATTCGGGTTCGAGGTCGCCGGTGAGGAGGATGCGGACTCCGGCTGTCTCGACCAAGAGAGTGATGCTGGCGTTGTTCTCGGGTGAGCCTTCGGTGGTGGACGTCGCGGTGGAGCCTGGTCCGGGCAGAGCGGGGATTCGGGCGGGCCAGAGGGTGGTCCAAGTGAGAGGGCCGATCGAGCGGTGTTCGCGGAAGGTGATGGGACGGATGGGGATGCGGTGCGTGGTGGCGAGGTCGAGGACGCGGCGGTGTTCGGCGGGTGGGGACAGGTACGGCGTCACCTCGATCTCGTCGATCCGGCGGCCGTGGATCGCGCCGGCCAGACCGCCTGCGTGGTCGGCGTGGAAATGGGTGAGGACCAGGACGGGGATGTGGTGAATGCCGAGGTCGCGGAGGCAGCGGTCCATCGGAGTGGGGTCGGGGCCGGTGTCGATGACGACGGCTGAGCCCGGTCCGACGCGGAGTACCAGGCCGTCGCCCTGGCCGACGTCACACATGACGAGTACCCAGTCCTTCGGGGGCCAGCCGACGCGGCCGACGGGACGCAGTACGAGGACGGCCAGGAGGGCGATCGCCAGGAGCATGGCGATTGGGTGGGCCAGGATTCGGTGGAGGCCGAGGACCAGTGCAAGGCAGAGCAAGGTGAGTACGGCGACTCCGAGGACGGTGGCCGGCCAGTGGTTGGTGGCGCCGGGGAGGTCGGCGCCGTTCTCGGCGATGAGGATGATCCAGCGAGCCGGCCAGCTCGCGAGCCAGCCGGCCAGGCGGGCGAGGTCGGCGCTGAGCAGGGCGATACCGGCCGCGCCGAAGCCGATGATGGTTGCGGGGCCGACTGCTGGACCGGCGAAGAGGTTCGCGGCGACCGCGACCATTGAGACTTGGCCGGACAGCCAGGCGACGACCGGAGTACAGGCCAGCTGTGCGGCGAGCGGGCAGGAGATCGCTTCGGCCACCCGCACCGGCAACCAGGCCGCCAAGGCATCTCGCCAGCCTGGTCCGAGGAGGACGATTCCGGCGGTTGCCAGTACCGACAAGGCGAATCCGGCGGATCGGGCGAGTGAGGTGTCGAGGAGGAGCAAGGCGATCACGGCGACCGACAGACTCCGTACTGCGCGTCGTTGGCCGCGGGCGCTGGTCATCGCTGCGAGTGCGACCAGTCCCATCGCCGCGGCACGCAGGACACTCGGTTGGGGACGGGCGAGTACTACGAACACGACGACCATCACCACACCTACGACGGTCAGGCCGCGTGCTCGTACTCCGATGAGGCGGGCCAGTGGGAGTACGAATGCCAGGAGGAGTGTGAGGTTGGTGCCCGAGACCGCCGAGAGGTGAGTCAACCCGGTGGTCTCGAAGTCTTCGACGAGGTCTGCGGGGAGGGCTGATTCGTCGCCCATGACAAGTGCGGGGACCAGGCCGCGCACGTCTGTCGGCTGTCCCGCGACCGATTCTCGCAGGCCGGCGCGGACGTGTTCGGCGGCGCGGAGCCACCAGGGTGGTTCGTCGAGGGCATGTGGGGAAGCGCGGGCGGAGAGCATCGCGGCGACGTCGGAACCTGGGTCGACGGGGCTGAGGCGGCCACGGGTCTCTACGTGCTGACCGAGGCGGACGTGCTGCCAGGCCGGTGAGCCGATCACCAGGATCGGGCTGCGGACTCGGGTGGTCTCTCCTTTGCTGGTGATCTCTTGGACGGTCGCCCGGATGACTACGTAGGGCGGGCGGCGGGCGCCTGGGGTGCTTCTGATTGTTGGGTCGCTGGTGAGTTTCAGGCGGAGCTTTGCGGTGGAGTTGGAGGCGGCCAGGTCTGTTACCGGGCCGCTGTTGAGCTTCTTGACCTGCAGTGCGGCTGCGCAGGCCATGGCTGCGATCACTGCGGCTATGGCGAGCCAGGTGGAGAGGTGAGGGACGCGGTGACGGGTGGAGACGTGGCGGAGGTGGTGACGAACGCCTTGGCGCGTGGGGAGGTGGCGTGTGGAGAGGTGGCGGAGGTGGTCGCGGGTGGGGAGGTGACGTGTGGAGAGGTGGCGGAGGTGGTCGCGGGTGGGGAGATGGCGACGGCGGAGGTGGGTGGAGATGGCTGTCAGGGCTAGGCCGAGGGCTGTGGCAGAGGCGGCGGTGATGAAGGAGACGTGGGATGGCTGGGCGGTGAGGACTGCTGCGGTGAGCCAACTCGCTGTCGCCGGCAGGAGGAGGCGGGCGTCGATCGGATGCTCGGGCTCGGTCTGGTCTGCGGTCGGCTGGTCCGCGGTCGGCTGGTCCGCAGTCGGCTGGTCCGCAGTCGGCTGGTCCGCAGTCGGCTGGTCCGCAGTCGGCTGGTCTGCAGTCGGGGGGTCTGGGGTGGGGTGGTCGGGGGCGGGCTTGTGGCGGTCAGATGCGGACATGGGGTTTGAGGGAGTCGAACTTCTTTTGGCCTACGCCGGGGACCTCTTGGAGTTGGTCGATGGTGGTGAAGGGGCCGTTCTGGGTGCGGTAGTCGAGGATTCGTTGGGCTAGGACGGGGCCTACGCCTGGGAGGGTTTCTAGTTGGGCGAGGGTCGCGGTGTTCAGGTCGACCTGGGTGGGTGAGGTGGGGGCTCCTGGTTGGGTGGTGCCGGGTGGGAGGGCGTTGGATTGAGAGCTTGCGGTTAGGCCGACGAGGATCTGTTCGCCGTCGGTGAGGGGGCGGGCGAGGTTGAGGGTGGTCAGGTCGGTGCCGGGGAGGGGGCCGCCGGCGGCGGTGAGGGCGTCGGCTACTCGGGCGCCGGGGTGGGTGCGGATCAGGCCGGGTTTTCGGACCTTGCCAGCTACGTGGACGACGATCGCGGGTGGGGTGCTGGTGGGTGACGATCCCGGAGAGGGTTGGGTGGATGGAGCGGCTACTGGGGAGCCGGTGGTGAGGGTTGCCGGGGGTTGGGGGTTGGGGACTTGGTGGGGGCGGGAGCGTAGTACGGAACAGCCGGCCCAGAGGAGGCCGATGAGGAGGACCAGGGAGATCACCGCGACGTGGCGTGGGGTCAGGGTCCAGCGGGTGCCGCGGAGGCGGTCGGGTAGGACGGGGTCGGGGATCCAGCCACCTCGCACTTGTTCCTCCCGTTCGTCGGCCGGTCTCGCGGGCACCGCGGCGCGCAGCCGGGCCAGCGAGCGCTGGCGGTCGGCCGGGTCCGGGGCTGGAGGTCGGCGGGACATCTTCACGTCAGGGAAGGTACGGGTGAAGTGCCGTCCGGCCGGACGAATCTTCGAGCCTGTGGACAGACGTGAGGAGAGGAGCCGGCGGAGGCGCGAGGCGAAGGGGCGCGGTGCGGAGGCACGGGTACGGGTGGCCGGGGCGCGGTGCGGAGGCACGGGTCCGGGTGGCCGGGGCGCCGTGCGCAGGTGACGCGGGCGCAGGTGACGCGGGCGCAGGTGACGCGGGCGCAGGTGACGCGGGCGCAGGATGGCTGGGGGCGGGCGCAGGGTCTGGAGCGCAGGTGGCGCGAGCTCGGGTTGGGGCGGGTTGGGGTGCGTGGGTTAGTGGGGGGCTACTACTACCGCCAGGAGGCCGGGGCCTACGTGGGCGCCTATTACTGCGCCTACTTCTCGGAGGACTATTTCGTCGGCTTCGGGGAGGCGGTCGGAGAGGCCGTCGGCGAGGGTTTGGGCTTTGTCGAGGTTGGCCAGGTGGTGGACGGCTACCTGGACTGGGCCGGTGCCGGCGCGTTGGACGGCTATGTCGGCAAGGCGGGCGATGGCTCGGCTCGAGGTGCGTACCTTCTCCAGCGGGATGATGCGGCCGCCGCTGATGGTGAGGAGGGGTTTCACGGCCAGGGCGGTGCCGAGGAGGGCTTGGGCGGCGCCGATTCGGCCGCCGCGGCGGAGGTACTCGAGGGTGTCCACGTAGAAGTAGGCGGAGACCGTGGCCATCCGGGCTCGCGCGGCCGCCTCGACCTCAAACTGGGTCGCGCCTTCGGCGGCGGCTGCGGCGGCCGCCAGGACGGGGAAGCCCAGGCCCATCCCCAGTGAGCGGGAGTCGACGACCCGGACCGGGATCGGGGACTCCTTCGCGCCGATCATGGCTGCCTCGAAGGTGCCGGACATGTCGCCGGACAAGTGGATCGACACGATCGAGGAGGCGCCGGCGTCCGCACAGGCGGCGTACGTGTCGGTGAAGGTTTGTGGTGCCGGCCGGCTGGTCGATACGGGGGTGAAGGTCTTGAGCGCCTCGGCGACCGCGTACGCGCTGGTGGCGCCGTCGTCGTACGACGTGCCGCCGATCACCACCTGCAGGGGTACGACGGTCAGCGGGTGGCGGAGCACCTCGTGCGCCGACAGCCCCGCGGTGGAGTCCGTGACGACGTGCACGTGGGCTGACATGGAGCGAGGTTACCGGACAGTTTTCGTCGGCGCCTGGTGTCAGACTCCGAAGAATGAAGGAGACCAGCGAGGAACTCACCGAACTGCAGCGGCTCCTCGACGCTGCCTATGGGCGCTCCACCGAGCATCTGCGCGCCATCATCACCGACAAGCGCCGCCTGGACGCGAACGACCTGGCCCAGGTCCTGACTGGCCTGTGCACGCTCAACCTGGCCACCGTGACCGCCCACAACGAGCCCCGGATCAGCGCGGTCGACGGTCACTTCCTGCACGCGCGCTGGGTGTTCACCACGGCCGGGAGCGCGGCCAAGGCGCAACACCTGCGGGTCAGGCCCGCGGCCAGCATCTCGTACGTCGACGGCGAGCGGATCGGCGTGTTCAGCCACGGCACGGTGGAGTTCCTCACCCCGGAGCACCCGGATTTCGAAGAGATCGAGGAGCACCTCACCGCGCACTATGGCAGCTCCCCGTCGAGCTGGGGCCCGGACATCGTCTACTGCCGGCTACAGCCGCACTGGATGGTCGGCTACGCCTTCGACAAGGCCGCAGTCCTGACCCCAAGGACATGACGAAACGACGAGAGGGCGGCCAAACCCCTCCAATGGCCGCCGCCCCCGCCGGTAGCTGACTCCCCCCTGGTTGTCAGCTCAAATGCGCTAGCCCGGGGAGCCCCAGCGGCCGACCCACCGGCAGGCGTCCAACCCTGCGCGGTAGTCGGATCGGCCGGGCCGGCACTCGTCCCCTGTGTCGTGTGCTCGGCCGCTGCTGGGACTCCGCCCCGGGGGCCTGTGCCCTGACGGTGCACGGCACCCGGCGTGAGGTAGGACAGGTCCGCACGACGCAGCACTCCGGAGCTCTCGACCACCGTTCGGCGCCCCCACCGTCCAGCCGTCGGAGTCCCTCCGCGTCGCTTCAACCAGGCCCGAAATCTTCCCCGGCAGTACGGTGCACCGCGGTTGCCTCGCCATCGGTGACCACCCCAATTCGCTGCCCAGTGATGCCCGAGCCCGGCATCGGTCTCTGTCTCGTGGAACCTGTCCTACTGGGCTCAATCTTGGTTCCGGCCGCTATGTCAGGACGAGGCAGAACTACCGGTAGTTACCCCGGCAGCTTCAGCGAAGCAGCGTCATGAAAGGGCAGTGAGTACGTCGTCCGCCAGCCGACGTACGGCCTCCGCGGGGTCCGCCGAGGGCCAACCCGAAGCCTCCGAAGCGGTCTTGCACGACTCCTGCAGGATGGCCCAGGCAGACGGCAGCATCGGCGGGTCCATCGTCCGCTGCCACGCCAGCAACTGACCACAGAGCGTGTCCGCCTCCGCGGATTGCCCCGCTGCATGCAGTACTGCGACCGCCTCGGGCAGCACGTCCAGGAGATAGACCACACGGCCCTCGACCAGCAGACGGCTCACCGCATCCTTGATCGAGGCACGCGCCAGCACGAGGTCCCCCGAGCGCCGGGCCAGCCGACTCCGGTACAGCATCACCAGGTAGTCGAAGTACCCCCGGTGTCCGCGGATGTCCGCGTCGGCCTCGTCCAGCAGCGCCTGCGCCTCGGCGTACCGGCCCTCGTGGTACTCGACCATCGCCAGGCAGCCGGCCACCTTCGTCCGCTCCGGGTCGTCGGACGCCTGGATCTCCCGGGCCAGCTCCGCGAACCGCCGCGCCTCCCCCAGATCCCCCAACTCCAGCGAGATCCGGCTGAGCGCCAGGTACCCGATCTCGTCCGGGTAGACGCCCGGATTCGCCAGCGCCGCCTCCCACGCCAGCAGCAACTCCTTGGCCTCCGGCAGCCGTCCCCACCGCGCCAGGGCGAGTCCGCAGATCGCCTGCACCGTCGTGGACCGCTGGACGTTCCCGTGCTCACGCGCGTCGGCGACCAGCGGAGGTATCTCGGCCAGAATCAACGTGTTCAGCAACAGCGACCCCGACGACACCCATCCCCCGCGCGCGACGAGTCCCATCTCGGACGTAGGCGCGATCAGTGTCCGTGCCTCGCCGTAGTGCCGCCGGGCCGCGCGGACGTCACCGGTGAGGTTCGACAACCGGCCGGCGATGGCCAGCAGCATCCCGCTGACCTCTTTGTCCTCGACGTTCTCCGCGCACTCGCCGGCCCACCGGATTCCCGTCTGCGCCACACTCGCCTGGTACTGCCAAGCGATCCGGAACCCGAGCACGATCTGCGCCGCCTGGTCCCACTCCCCCAGCTCCGCGGCCCGCTCCAGCGCCACCTCGAAGGTCGCCGAGTTCGCGTTCGCCGCGCGGTACCGGCGGTCCCGGTCCGGGCTCGCCCAGGCGCCCTCCAGCCCCTTCACGTACTCCGAACACCAGGCGACCGCACGATCGCGGAACACCGCCAGGTCGTCGTCCTGCGAGGACAACCCGGCGTACGCGTGCTCGCGGATCGTCTCCAGCATCTTGTACCGCGCACCGTAGAGCTGCTCGAACTCCGGTACCGGCTGCAACAACGACTTGTCCACCAGCTCGGCCAGCAGCATCGGCACGTCCAGTGGGTCGATCGGCGCACCCGTGCAGATCCCGGCCACCGCGTCCAGCGTGAACGGCGACCCCAGCATCGACGCGCGGTACAGCAACTGCCGGGCCGCATCCGACAACGTGTCCACGCTCCACGCGATCGTGTCGGCCAGCGTGCGCTGATGCGGCGCCCCGAACCGTCGCGGCCCCGACAGCAACCGGAACCTGTCGTCCAGCGCGGCCAGGATCGTCTCGACCGACAACGAGCCGGCCCGCGCGGCCGCCAACTCCAGTGCGAGCGGCAACCCGTCCAGCCGCTGGCAGAGCCGGGCCACTGTGGTCGCGTTCTCCGGGGTCAGCTCGAAGTCCCGCCGGACCCGACCCGCCCGTCGGACGAACATCTCCACCGCCGGGCTCGCCGCGATCTCGTCCAGGTCCTTGTCGTTCGCCGGTACGCCGAGCACCTGGACCCGGCGTACGACCTCGTCCGGCAGACCGAGCGGGATCCGGGACGTGACCAGCACGCCGATCCCGGGGAAGCTGCGGACCATCCGGTTGGCAACGGTGGCCACTCCGTCGAGTACGTGTTCGGCGTTGTCCTCCACGATCACCAGGTCGCCGGGTTTCCGGCCGGACAACACATCGTCCAGGTCCGACGTACCAGGCGCCGTCCCGAACGCGTCGAGGATCGCGGACGGTACGGCGGCGTCGCGCTGCACCGTGGTCAGGTCGACGACGACAACGGTGGTCTCCGCGCCCGAGAACCGGTCCGCCGCGGCCAGCGCCAGCTCGGTCTTGCCGACCCCACCCGGTCCGACCAGGGTGACCAGGCGGTTCTGCCGGAGCAGGTCCTCCAGCTCGAGCAGTTCCTCCTCACGACCGACCAGCCCGTCCGGGATCGGCCTGGTCCCGCGCCAGCGCAACCCGATCGGCGCCGGGTCGGCCACCGAGACGACCGGGCGCACGATGGCGTGCCCAGCGGCGGCCAGGAACCTCTCCGCATCGCCTTCCTGCAGGCCGAGACCCTTGGCGAGCAGCCGGACGGAATCCTTCCGGGGCCGCGCCACCCGGCCAGCCTCCAGCTCGCGGATGGTCCGCACGCTCAGCCCGGCGCGCTCGGCCAGCTCCTCCTGGGAGAGGCCCGCCTGGACCCTCAGGTCGAGCAACAGATCGGCGAAACTGCGCCGTCCGTCAGCCCGGCCATCCGTGTCCGACAAGCCCGTCACCCCTTCAGAGCCTCACCTGTCCACCGCACAACATAGCGTGACAGGGGCTCGGATAACGGACGCACCCGGTGCGTCGACGGTCACACCACCCGGCCGGCACCGATCGAACAGAAGCCCACAAAAAGGTTGAAAATCAAAAATGACAACGTCACTCCTGACGTCGCAAGAATGCGCGACTCAGGCGCTGAATCGGACTGTTTCCGAAGAATTGTCAGTTTGGTAGAGCGGGAGCACCGACGACCACTCCTCGATCCGCGCACTGGTCGCCGCTCGACCATGGTCGGCATTCAGAACGCTGCCGTCGCAGATACTCCGGGTGGCCCGGACGATCAGCTCGGTACCGACACCGAGCCAGTGTTCGCGCAGGGATTCGAATGCCGCCATGCAGAGTATTCAAGCCCAAATGTGTTTCGCCGGAGTAACGCAACCCGCAACATCACGATAAGTAAGACAAATGCGGAAATGCGGGGTTACCCGGTAGTCCCTTAACCGGGCAGCCAGGACAGCCGGACCTGCCGTTGCGGATTGTCGACGTTGGTGTCGACCAGGCAGATCGACTGCCAGGTGCCCAGCATCAGCCGGCCGTCGAGGACGGGGACCGACGCGTACGGCGGGATCAGCGCGGGCAGCACGTGATCCCGGCCGTGCCCGGGCGTGCCGTGCCGGTGCTGCCAGCCGAAGTCGCGCGGCAGCAGCTTCTCGAGCACGGCGATCAGATCGGTGTCGCTGCCCGCCCCGGTCTCCAGGATCGCGATCCCGGCCGTCGCGTGCGGCACGAACACGTGCAGCAGTCCGTCACCCTGAGCCTGATGGGCCTCAGCAGTGACGAACTGCTCGCACCGGCTGGTCAGGTCGAAGACGACCTCGCGGCTCCCGGTCCCGACGTCGATCAGCTCAGAACGCATCTGAGCAGCCTGTCAGGCCGGGACGATGTTGACCAGCTTCGGCGCGCGCACGATCACCTTGCGCAGACCGCGACCGTCCAGCGCCTTCTGTACCGCGTCGGAGGCCAGCGCCAACTGCTCCAGGTCGGCGTCGGAGATGTCCGGCGCGACCTCCAGCCGGTCCTTCACCTTGCCGGCGATCTGGACCACACAGGTGACCGAGTCCTGGACCAGCAGCGCCGGGTCCACCGTCGGCCAGCCCGCCTTCGCGACGGTCGCCTCGTGGCCCAGGTTCTCCCACATGTCCTCGGCCGTGTACGGCGCGACCAGGCTCAGCAGCACCGCCACCGTCTCGACGGCCTCACGAACCGCCGGGTCGGCCGCACCCGGGCCGGAGTCGATCGCCTTGCGGGTGGCGTTCACCAGCTCCATGATCCGGGCCACCATCACGTTGAACCGGTGCGACTCGACCAGCTCGGTCGCGTCGGCCACGGTGCGGTGGGTGATCTTGCGCAGCGCCTGGTCTCCGGTGGCGGGATCCGTACCGACCGGGGCCTCGACCACACCGCTCAGCCGCCAGGCGCGCTGCAGGAACTTGAGCGAGCCTCCCGGCGACATGTCGGCCCAGTCGATGTCGTCGTCGGGCGGGCCGGCGAACACCATCGTCAGCCGGACCGCGTCCACGCCGAACTCGTCCAGCTGGTCGCCCAGGTTGACCCCGTTGCCCAGCGACTTGCTCATCGCCTTGCCCTGGTTGATCACCTGGCCCTGGTTCAGCAACCGCGTGAACGGCTCGATCGCGGTCAGCAGACCCATGTCGTGCAGCGCCTTGACGAAGAAACGCGCGTACAGGAGATGCAGTACCGCGTGCTCCTTGCCGCCGACGTACTGGTACACGGGCATCCAGCGCTCGGCGGCCTCGGGGTCGAACGGGCCGTCGGTGTACTCCGGCGACATGTAGCGCAGGAAATACCAGGACGAGTCGACGAAGGTGTCCATCGTGTCGGTGTCGCGCTCGGCGGGACCACCGCACTTCGGGCACTCCACCTCGACCCAGTCCCGGGCGGCCGCCAGCGGCGAGACCCCCTTCGGCGCCAGGTCCGCGCCACGCAAATCGGGCAGCTCCATCGGCAGCTGGTCGTCCGGTACCGGCACCTCACCGCAGGAACCGCAGTGGATGATCGGGATCGGGCAGCCCCAGTAACGCTGCCGGCTCAGCAGCCAGTCGCGCAGCCGGTAGTTGATCGTCCGCTCGCCCAGGCCCTTGCTCTCCAGCCAGTCGATGATCGTCGACTTGGCCTCGGCGATCGGCAGGCCGTCCAGGCTGATCTCGTCGTTGGCGCTGTTGATGGCCGGGCCCTCGCCGGTGTACGCCTTGCCGTCGAAGCCGTCCTCCGGCTGCACGGTCCGTACGATCGGCAGCCCGAACTTCTCCGCGAACTCCCAGTCCCGGGTGTCCTGGCCCGGCACCGCCATGATCGCGCCGGTGCCGTAGTCGGCCAGCACGTAGTCGGCCGCCCAGATCGGGATCCGCTCACCGGTCACCGGGTTGATCGCGTACGAGCCCAGGAAGACGCCGGTCTTGTCCCGCTCGGTACTCAGCCGCTCGATCTCGGTCTCGCCCTTGACCTTCGCCAGATAGGTGTCGAAGGCCTCCTGCTGGTCCGGCGTCACCAGCTCCGCGGCCAGCTTGGCATCCGGCGCGACCACCATGAAGGTGGCGCCGAACAGCGTGTCCGGCCGGGTGGTGAAGACCCGGATCGGATCGGCGTGACCCTCGACGGTGAAGTCCGCGAACGCGCCCTCCGACCGGCCGATCCAGTTCCGCTGCTGCAGCAGGATCTCCTCCGGCCACTGCAGCTGGTCCATGTCGTCCAGCAGCCGCTGCGCGTAGTCGGTGGTCTTGAAGTACCACTGGGTCAGCTCGCGCTTGGTGACCTCGAACCCGCACCGCTCACAGCGTCCCTGGACCACCTGCTCGTTGGCCAGCACGGTCTGGTCGTTCGGGCACCAGTTCACGTACGACGCCTTGCGGTACGCCAGGCCGCGCTCGTAGAACCGCAGGAACAGCCACTGGGTCCAGCGGTAGTACTCCGGGTCCGACGTGTGCAGCCGGCGCGACCAGTCGAAGCTCAGCGCGTACCGCCGGATCGACTCCGCCTGGGTCTCGATGTTGGCGTAGGTGTACGTCGCCGGGTGCTCGTTGCGCTTGATCGCGGCGTTCTCGGCGGGCAGGCCGAACGAGTCCCAGCCGATCGGGTTCAGCACGTCGTACCCCTGCTGGAACCAGAACCGGGCCAGCACGTCGTGCAGCGCGAACACCTCGCCGTGGCCCATGTGCAGGTCGCCAGACGGGTAGGAGAACATCGTCAGCGCATAGCGGCGCTCGGCCGAGCCGTCGTCCCTGGCCTTGAAGGGGTCGAGCTTCTCCCAGACCGGCCGCCACTTGGCCTGCACGGCGTTGAAGTCGTACCCGCCCCGGTCGATCGGGGCGTCCTCCACCTGCTCGCTCACGGTCCTACTCCTGCGCTTCGTGTGTTGTTGAGCCTAAATGTGCCAGAAGGGCATCCCAGACATGACTGTGCCCCTAAAAAGAAGATGCCCCTCGCTCAGGAGGGGTCGCCGCACTGACCGGCGCGTCGGCGCCTTGATGCCAGTACGGCTAACTAAGGAGCAGGCTCACTCGCATGAGGCTCAGGATAGCACCGGTGCCGCGACTGCCAGAGACAGTCGCGGCACCGGGTGCGACGAGCGGTCAGCCGATCTTGACGCCCGGGAAGGTCGTCAGCCAGTTCTGCACGACCGGGACGTCGATGCGCTGCAGGCCGTCGAGGTAGCGGCAGTTCTGGGTGTAGCCGTAGCTGGTCACCGTCACCACGTAGCCACCGTGGTACGTCGGGCCGCCGGAGTCACCGAAGCAGGTGCCGCCGGTCCCGCGGTTGTCGTGCTCGTTGCCGTTCACCTGCAGGATCTGCGGGGTGAGCTTCTGGCCCGGCTCCTGCGCGACGCGACGGATCAGCGGGTACGACATCGGGGTCGGCTTCTGCGGGCCGGAGTCGGCCTTGCGGACCTCGGTGCCGTAGCCGACGGAGGTGAAGATGGTGCTGTTCAGCTTGGGCTGCTGGTAGGCGTTCAGGTAGTTCGTCGGGGCGATCTTGGCCGGGGTGATGTTGGCGACCGGCCGATCGAGCACGATGACGCCGACGTCGTTCCAGTTGTCCAGGTCGGTGAAGTCCGAGTACTCCGGGTGCGCGTACGCCGTACCGGACTTGTACCCCGCGGCCTCGAGCTCCGCCTGGGTGTAGCCGTTGGCCGGATCGGCGGCGACCGGGAACGGCGACGGCGGCTGCTCCGCGATCACCGAGTCGAAGGTGACCAGGGTCTTGCCCTTGGTGCCGAGCGTGCAGTGCGCGGCGGTGACCAGGACGGTCGGGCTGACCAGCGTCGCAGTACAGCGGAACCGGCCGTCGGGCTGGTAGAAGAGGATCAGGCCGACGCTCGGGTGGCCGTTGCCGTCCGGTTCGCCGCCGGTGATGGCGGACGCGGACAGCGACGGTACGGCGGCGAGACCCAGGATCAGGGCGATGACGCCGACGGCGCGGCGGACTCTGGTGCGCATATTCCCTCCAGGGCTGCAACACAGGGTGGTGAGTAACCGCATTGCAGCAGCGCCCACCGCCCACCGTCCAGAGTCCGCCGCGCAACGAGGGATAACCTTCTGTGATCGTCCGCGACGGCCCGGAAACACAGCGTGACCGCGCCTATCGCTCAGCCGTTGAGGTCAAGGGGCATGAAGGACGTTCCACCGGTTCGGCGGTACTCGCCCGGGGTGCGGCCGTAGCGGCGGCGGAAGGCGGTGGAGAAGGGGCGGACGTCGGAGTAGCCGCAGGCGTGGGCGATCGCGGTGATCGTGAGGGACGGGTCGAGCAGGAGTTGAGCTGCGAGTTCCAGGCGGAGGCGGCGGAGGGTCGACATCAGGGAGGCGCCGGTGACGGAGCTGAAGAGGCGTTCGGCGTGCCGCTCCGAGAGGTGGACCGCGGCGGCGACCTCGCGGACGGTGATCTGACGGGACAGGTTGTCGGACAGGTGGCGACGCATCGCCTCGACCACGAAGGGCCCACGGTTGCGGACGACCGGCTCCACCGACAGGTCGTCGTCGAGGGCGAAGGCGCGTGCGGTGTCGAGCACGAGCGCTGCACCGAAGGAATTTAAGGAGGTCTGGTACCCCGAACGTGGTGCCGCTGCTTCGGCAGCCAACGCGCTGATCGTCCCCGGGAGTCCGCCGAGCTGCGTGGAAACCACTGGTCCGTCGGCCCTGGTCAAGCCGGACCACCAGCCGTTGGCCGGGGCGAGATTCGATACCTCCCGGAACGTGAATCCCCAGAAGGCGATGCCCAGCGGTGAGGTCTGGCTGGATTCGATCTCGTGGACGTCGCCGGGGCGGGCGATGAACACGGTGCCGGGCCCGACGTCGTACTGGGTCGGGCCGGAGTTGAAGCGGCCCTCACCCTCGTAGGCGAGACAGACCTCGTGGAAGGAGTGGGTGTGCCAATAGTTGCGCCAGTACTCCGGCCGGTAGTACCCCCAGCTGACGAAGTCCGCGCGGAAACCGTCGACCTCGCAGGACTCCAGCAGTCCCGCGAGGTCGACGAACCGCTCGGCCGCAGCCACGCCGTCCAGACTCAAACAGCACTCCAAAACTCAAACAGTCCTGCCGGTCGGGTCGAACCCTCGCAGCATCATGCCCTGACCGAGCGAGAAGTCGTGCGTCTTCACGGTCGGCGGGTCAGCCGGGTCGCGGTACTGCACCAGCCACGTCGTCCGCGCCTGGTCGCTCACGTTCACCCCCGAGCCGTGCACGGTCAGATACGTGAAGAACAAGACGTCGCCGGCCTCGGCAGGTTGCGGTACAGCCGACTCGAACGGAACGTCGGGCAGGTGGAAGCCACCTGATTCGTCATGCTCCCGCGGCCCGGCGAGATGGCTCCCCGGGATCACCCGCACGCAGCCCTTCTCCTCGGGCGCGTCGTCGAAGTGGAAGATCGCCGCGCCGACCCGGTGATGGGTGTGCGGGAAGAACGGGTAGTCCTGGTGCAGCGGGAACGGCGACCCGTTCTCCGGCGGCTTCACGAACAGCTTCGTGTGGTGCAACTGGACGTTCTCCACGCCCATCACCGCAGCGGCCACGTCGGTGAACCGCGGGTCCACCAGCAGCCGCGAGAACGCCGCGTCGTAGAACTGCGCATCATGCAGATGCCGCAACGTCGTCGGCGCCTCGGTCATGTCGCGGGCGGCTGCCCAGGTCGGGTCGTCGGCCCGGTTCAGCCGGGCCAGCAGGGCGTGGCTGGTCTCCCGGTAGTACGCCGCTTCCGCCTTGCTGAGCAGACCTTTCACGAGAACGAAGCCGTTCTCGGCGTACTGCGACGCCAGTGCCGGCAGATCCGGCCGGCTCTCGGTGATCGTCATCTCGGTGTCCTCCTGATCGGGTACTCCGAGCCTAAGAAGATCGGCGCCCGGGCGGGAGGACCGCGCCGGACGCCGATGTTCGTCAAACGGACATGCTCGCCCGTGGATCAGCCGAGGAACAGGTAGTCGGCCTGGTACGGGACGGTGGCGATGCTCTGGCTTTCCGGGTCGCACGCGCCGGTCGGGGCCACCCCGCCGACCGTGTTCAGGCGGAGGATCTGGGTCGTGTCAGCGAGAATCCCGGACCGGCCGCCGATCTGCGTAGCCTCGAGCAGCAGTTCGGGGATGTTGCCGGCGCCGTTGGCCGACTTGGTGACGAGCTTGCCGGTGACCGCCGTACCGTCCGGCGCGATCCATTGCGGCGGGCCGGCGACCGGCTTGGCGAACGAGTGCAGGATCCCCTCCCGCAAGACAGCCGCGACGCCGAACTGGCCGAAGGCGAACCCACCGTCCGGCTGCTTCACGCAGTTGTAGATCTGCGAGCCGCCGACCACAGCGGCGTGCACCGACCGGGGCTGGCCGCTCTTGTTGTTCGCCAGCTGACCGCGCACCGCACCGCCGCTGAACTCCGCCGTGTGCAGGTTGGAGTAGAACGCTCCCGGGTTCTTCCTGAACTGACCCACCAGCTCAGTCCCGATCGTCGCAGTACCTGCGATCCCGGTGACGGACTGCGGCAGGCCGTCCGAATCGGCGAAGAGGTCGGCCGCGATCGTCCCGTTGACGCCCTTGACGCCGTTGTGGATGTGCCCGTTGGTCGGTGCGCTGATACCGTTCCACACTGCTGTGTAGGACAGCTGGTCACCGCTTGCCCGCAGCAACCACTGGGCCCGGCCGTCCCTGTCTCCGGACGGCTTCGGCCCCGGCACCTCCTGCTTGCCGTCAGCAACGGACTGGAGGTTCGCGGTCGCGCTCCCGTGCAGTACGCCGTTGAGGTCGACGGCCCGCTGCAACGGATGAAGCTGGCCACGAACGGCGCCGCCGGCGAACTCGGCCGTGTGCAGGTTCAGGTAGAACCCGGCTGGGTTGGCCTTGATCGAGTCGAGCAGGGCCTGGTCGGCGACCTTCACGCTGCCGGTGACGGCCTGGACACCGGCCGGGATGTCCGAGCCGAGGAAGTCGACCTTGATCCCGCCGTTCGCACCGGCCGCGCCCTGGTGGATGTGGAACGCCTTCGGCGCCGAGATGTTCTGCCAGCGCACGGCGTACGAGACCTGGTCACCCTTGATCCGGACCACCGCGGTCGCCCGGCCGTCCGGGTCGTTCACGGCCGGACCGCCCGCCACGGGCACCTCGTTCCGCCCGGCCAGCCCGGCGGCGAAGTAGACCGGCGAACTCTTGCTCGTGGTCTCGAACCCGGTGCTGCCGGCGTTCGCTTCCGTCGAGTGGTGACCTTCGTGCGATGCGGTGTCGTTGCCTTGCACAGAAGGTTTCTCACTATGCGCGAAGGCGAACCCGGTGGCGACGACAGCGGCCGTCACACCAGTGGCGAGGACAGGCAGCACTAGCTTGCGAACAGACATCGGAAGATCCCTTTCGGTGTGGGTCGAAGGTGTTGCCCTTCGACCCACAGCACGGACAGATCGCCGACCTGGTTCAGATCAATTCAAGAAAACTCACAAACCGAGTTGTCCCAGCCGCACGCTGACCCGGGGATCCGTGGAAACGACCGGCGATTCCGATCGCACCCACGGATCACCCCCGAAGTACGTCGCGAAGATCTTCTCCGCGGTCCGGGTCGCCAGCGCCTGACTGGTCAGCGTCGGGTTCGGTCCGCCCAGCGCGTTCGACAGGGCCGAGTTGTCCGCGACGAACAGCCGCTTCACCGCGCGAGTCTCACCCCGCGGGTTGACCACCGAGTTCTGCTCCGAGGCACCCATCCGCATCGACGACTGGACGTGCAGGATCAGCGGCGCCCAGTCGATCCGGTACACCTTCTTCGCCCCGGCGCCACGCAGCAGCTCAGCGGCCTTTCGGGCCATGAACTCGCGGTTCCGCACCGTCCGGGCGGTCCGCTGCCGGTGTTTGAAGGTGACCTTCGGGATCGGCCCGTTCTCGTCCGCGGGCAGTGCCGACAGGGTGACCCGGTTGTCCGGCTCGACGTCGTCGTCGGTGATCACCAGCACCGTCATCAACTTGTCGATACCGCCGGCCATCAGCTCCTTCAGTTCCGGTCCCATAACGCGACCGGCCGGCCCGTCCCACGGACCGGTCTTGCCTCGGCCGTTCCCGTACTGCCCGCGGATCCCGGAGTCCGACAGGGTCCCCGCGAAGGCGGACAGCGCCGGCGGCAGCCCCACGTTCTCCAGTCCCCCGTACGGCGGGAAGTCGAGGCGCGCACTCGATCCGACACCCTTCGGGTTGCCGGTGGAGTCGTCGAACGAGCCGATCAGCCAGTCGAAGAAATGGTCGGTGTACCCGCGCCCGACCCAGCCGTTCGGGTTCGGCAGGCCACTGTTGAACCACAGCCGCGGGTTCTCCGTACAGCCACCCGACATCACCACGACCCGGGCGTCCTCACGATGCTCGGCACCCGAGTTGTTGTCCCGCCACGTCACCCCAGTGGCAGTCAGTACGCCGTGCCGCCGCTCCGCGTGGACCCGGGTCACGTAGGCATCCGTGATCAACTCGATCGGGCGACCGCCCCGAGCCCACACGTTCGCCGTCAACGCCATCGGAACGTAGCTGTTGTCCGTCGAACGCTTTGCGAACTGGTTGCGCGGGGCACCATTCGGCCGCATGCATCCCTGGAAGCAGTAACCGCAGAAGGTGCAGCCGGTCGCCTGCGGGTAGTTCAGCAGATTCTTGTCGGACGTCTTCCCCGCTGTCCCTCCCGGTTGCAGGATCGCGTTCTCCTGCGGCCGGTACGACGGACCGAGCGTGGTCTTCGTGGTCTGCACGGGTAACCCGAGCGTCTCGGCACCACGGAAGAAGGTCTGTTCTTTGTGCCCCATCGCGGCCGTCATCACCGGCATGGTGGCCTCGACCCATTCGAAGTACGGCACCATTTCGGCGTACGTGAACGGGAATCGGTGGTTCACGTCGTACTCGTTGCGGTCGGCACCGTCGTACCCCTGGAAGACGCCGGGATACGCGCGCGGGTAGTTGCCGTAGAAGTGCTGGGTGGTGCCGCCGACACCGGACAGCTGCCAGACGAACGAGTTCTGCGGCCACTCCCGGAACCAGGCCGGCTTGGACCGGTCGGACGGGCCGGGCCGGAAGTACCCGGTCAGTGGGTTGTTCGCGTCGTCCTCGAACGTGGTCCACTCGTCCCGCGGCTTCGCGTGCCGCGGTCCGGCCTCCAGCAGCAGGACGTCGAGGCCCTTCGCCGCGAGCTCCTTGGCGACCACGGGGCCACCGCCGCCGGCCCCGATCACGATGACGTCGCGCATCAGTCGTGCACCTCCTTGCGTCCCTGGTAGTAGCCGATGAAGTCGTCCCAGCCCTCGACGGGTCCGTCCGGCTGGTAACCCGTCAGGCTCCAGCTCACCGGCCGCATCCGCAGCGCCTTGGTCTCCTTGTCGAACACGCCGTACTCGCTGTACGCGCCGAAGGTGGCGAACTCGAGCAGCGCGCCCCCGACGAACTTGAGCAGGCCGGAGACGGACGCCTTCAGCGGTTCGGGGAAGTGCACGTCGAGCAGCGCGACCAGATCGGAATCCGTCCGCTCGATCAACTCGAACGCGGCCGCCTTCTCGGCATACGTGAGCCGGGCGAACGGCGACAGGTGCGGCCCGTTCACCGCGAGCGGGTTCACCTGCGTCGCCATCAGGTTCAGCAACCCGGCGATCGGGAACGACAGCGGCAACGTCTCGTCACTCTGCAGGTACGCCGCCAGCGCGCGGTCGAGGGTGCGCAGTTCCACCGGCAGCACCGAGAGTCCGGGCAGCGCCAAACCGGTATCAGCTAGCCCTGAGTCCGCCAGTCCTGTCACCAGAGCAGCACCGACGGGTTGGGCGATCGCGTCCGGGAAGGGGACGAAGTGGTCCAGCGCGTTGATCATGAAGTCGGTCGCGCCGGACTCCATCGCACCCGGTGTCGGGCTCGGTGTGCCTTGGGTCCGGGAGTACGCGTCCGGGCCGGGCATCGCGAAGACGGTCAGCCCGTTGAGGGTGTCCCGGGCGAGCTCGGCCAGCACCGGCCGGATCAGGTCGACGGCCGGTGGGAGCAGCTGGTTCGTGGCGGCGTCGGCCGGGTTGAGCAGGCTGCGGGTCAGGAGTCCGCCGGCGCCGACCGCTGCGCCGAGAACTCCGATTCGGGCCGGAAAGGCCCTGCGGGCCAATGGTTCTACGGCAGGGGGATCTGCATCAGGCATGCGGCATCCTTCGCAGTGCAACCGGGGCAAACGGGTGGCCCCACTGCGAAGGACCACCGGCACTAGTGGTCTTACAACGACCACCAGGCCGGTGAGTTACTCCTCGTTAACCGGCACCACGATCGGGCGGAGCCGCTAGTGTCCCGTGTCGGTGATTGCTTGACAGTGGGCGGTGTCCAGGTGCGTGCATCGCAAGGCGGAGAAGCGGCCTCGATGCGGGGTTCATCGTGGCCGTTTCTCCAACGCCGCGAGGTGCGTGCCTGGGCGCCGCCCACGTCAAGGAATCACCGACACGGGACACTAGATTCTGATCTCGGCCACGACCGGACGGTGGTCGCTGCCGGTGGCCTTCATCACCCAGGCCTTGGTCGGGGTGACGCCGCGGACCATGATGTGGTCGATCCTGGCCATCGGGAATTTGGCCGGCCAGGTGAAGCCGAACCCGTACCCCGCGGCGCCCTGCGCCGACCGCAGGCCGGACGTGATCGGGGCCAGGCTGCGATCGTTCGCGGTGCCGTTGAAGTCGCCCATCACCACCACGCCGGCCAGCTTCTCGGCCGCGATCTGCTGGCCGAGTTGCTTGATCGTCTCGTTCCGCTGGTTCGAGGTGAACCCGCTGGCGCCGACCCGGACCGACGCCAGGTGCGCGACGTAGAACGCGATCTTGCCCTCCGGCGTACTGACCTCGGCCCGGAGCGCGCGGGTCCAGGCGAAGCCGACGTCGACCGATTCGCTCTCCTCGACCGGGTACTTGGACCACATCGCGACCGTGCCGCGGCTGACGACATGCGGGTACGCCTTGGCGAACTGGGCCTTGTAGACCTTCAGATCCGCCGAGGTGATCTCCTCCAGCGCGATCACGTCGGCATCCGCGCTGAGCAGCTCGCGGGCGGTCGCGGCCGGGTCCGGGTTCGCCGCGTCGACGTTGTGGGACAGCACCCGCAGGTCGTACGCGCCGCCGCCCTTGCCGGGCACCAGCAGATGGCCGAACATCAACCCCCAGACCGCGAGCGGGACCAGCAGTGCGACCCCCGCCGTCGCGGATCGCCGTACCAGCGCGGCCACACCGAGGATCGGGACGGCGAGGCCGACCCAGGGCAGGAAGGTGTCCAGCAGGCTGCCCAGGTTGCCGACCGAGTTCGGTACGTGACGGTGGAACATCAGCGGAAGGGCGGACAGGACCGCCAGCACGGCGATGATCCAGCCACGACGCCACTTGCCCGAACGGCGGCGCTTCTTGCTGGCAGCGCGCGGCGTCGGCTTCCGGTTGGCGGCGGCGGTCTGGCTCGGCGACATGCAGCGATTCTTACGGACGGCCGCTCGGCACCAAAGCCCCCGCCCCGTCATTCATCCCGTCAGCGACCGTGGTTTCATCCCTAGGAATGATCATTCGACCGAAATGACTACCCTTCCAGGCATGGGTGAGCAGACTTTCCGGTGGACCGACCCGGAGCAGGTACTGGCGGAAACGGCCGGCCTCAGCGGACTCGAGTATCTCCAGGGGATGATGAAAGGCAGCATCCCGCCGCCGCCGATCGCCGTACTGATGCAGTTCGGCGCGTCGCACGTCGAGGCCGGGAAGGTGGTGTTCACCTGCCGGCCGTCGCACGCGACGTACAATCCGATCGGCGTGGTGCACGGCGGGCTGGTTTGCACGCTGCTCGACACGGTCACGGGTTGCGCAGCTCACAGCACGCTGCCGGCCGGGGTTGGTTACACGTCGGTCGAGATCAAGGTCAACTACCTGCGCCCGGTGCTGCACGACACCGGTGAGCTGATCGCGACCGGTCAGGTGATCAAGGGCGGCCGCTCGGTCATATTTGCCGAGGGCAACGTCACGACAAGCGCCGGCGACCTGGTCGGCACCGCCAGCAGTACCCTGTTGGTACGGCCGAAACCCGCCGGCTGAGCAGCTGACCTTCGGGAGGACCGATGCCGACCTGGGCCGATGCCGTCAGGATCGCGACCGCGCTGCCGGAGACCATCGAGTCCACGTCGTACGGGACGCCCGCGCTGAAGGTGCGCGGCAAGCTGCTGGCCCGGCACCGGACCGAGGCGGAGGGCAAGCTGGCGGTGATGTGCGACCTCGCCGAGAAGGAAGCCCTGCTCGCGTCGGGCGATCCGGTCTTCTCGACCACGCCGCACTACGACGGCTACGGGATGATCCTGGTCGACCTCGACCTGGTCGATCCGGTCCAGCTGGAGGAGTTGCTGACCGAGGCATGGCGGCTGAAGGCGCCACCGAAACTCCGCCGCGAGCACGACGAGGGCTGATGCCGGAGTGATCAGCCCTTCTTGCCGAGGAGTTTCTCCAGGTCGTCCAGGACCAGCATGGCGCCGACGGGACCGAGGCCGAGGAACCACACCTCGTCGTCGACGCGGGAGACCTGGCCGGCCTTGACCGCGGGCACCGCCTTCCAGAGGTTGCCGTTGACGACGGTGCCTTCGGCGGTCGTCTCCGGTTTGCCGTAGCTGGAGTAGAAGATCCAGTCGCCGTCGGCCTGGCCGATGTTCTCCTGGGAGACCTCGACCGCGAGGTCTTCGACGTTCTGCACCTTGGGCCGCGGCACGCCGACGTCCTTGAGGATCACGCCGATGAACGACTTGTTGCCGTACAGCCGGATCTCGGCCGGCCGGAACCGGACCAGCGAGATCGTCGGCGAGCCCTCGACCTTGCCCTTCACGTCGTTCGCGCGCTTCTGGTAGTCGTTCAGCACCTCGGTGGCCTTGGTCTCCTCGCCGACCGCGTCCGCGACGAGCAGGAAGTTCTCCTTCCACGGGAACCCGGGCCGGATGCTCATCACAGTCGGCGCGATCGCGCTGAGCTTGTCGTACAGGTCGTTGGCGCGCAGCTTGCTGCCCAGGATCAGGTCAGGCTGCAGGCTGGCGATCGCCTCCAGGTTCAGCTCACTGATCCCGCCGACCGTCTTGATGCCTTGCGCCTTGTCCGCCAGATAGCTCGGTACGCCGCTCTGCCCGGCCGTCGTCGCCATCCCGACCGGGGTGATCCCGAGCGCGAGCACGTCGTCCAGCTCACCGCTGTCCAGGACGACGACCTTCTCGGGTTTCTTGTCCAGCTTGGTCTCGCCGAGCGCGTGCTTCACCGTCCGCGGGAACACCCCAGCCGCGGCGTCAGAACCGAGTTTCGCCGTCTCCTGGTCCGCGGTCGAGAACAACCGGCCGCCGGTCGCCACCTCGGTATCGCCCGGCCCGGCGTCCGACTGCGCACCATCGTCGCTGCCACATCCCGCCAGCACGACAGCCAGCGCGAGCGCACCCGCCACGGCGATCCTGATCCGGCTCATTCCCAGTCCCTTCCTTCGGACATATTTCTTCCCCACCCCACCACCCCGGTCTGGCAAAGTGTCTGGTTGAGACTACAACGACTTTGGTTAGGCATACCTCACCAGGGGTTGCAGTCCGTACCGGGGTACGGGTTCACCATCAAGACATGACCTGGATCGACACCTCCTGCACCCTGCCGACCGCCGAGCGACCCCTGCGCGTGGCCGAATTCGACGACCTCTTCCGTACTGCGCTCCGCGGCGTGAACCGTCTTGCGCCGGGCGCCGTCCGGCTGGAGTTGGACCCGTCCGCCGAATCCTTCGCCCGCGACCTGGTGGCGAGGGAATCCGCCTGCTGCTCGTCCTTCACCTTCACCTTCTCGACCGAGGACGCGGCGTTGCTCCTCCGCGTCGAGGTCCCGCCCGCGCAAGTCGCCGTACTGGACGGATTGGCCGCCAGAGCCGCAGCCTGGACGTCATGAGAAGCGGACAACTCGCCGCCGCGGTCGGGGTCAACCTCCAGACCCTCCGGTACTACGAACGCCGGGGCCTGCTCCCCGAGCCGACCCGGACACTCGGCGGTCATCGCGCCTATCCGCCCGAGGCCGTGACCCGCCTCCGCCTGATCAAGTCCGCGCAACGCCTCGGCTTCACCCTCACCGAGATCGCCGACCTCCTCGGCCCTCGGCGCAACTGGTCCACTTCGTCGGGTCTGCACACCCACGCAGCCGGCAAACTCGCCGAGGTGGAAGCCCGGATCGACGAGCTGACCGGAATCGCCGAGACCTTGCGCGCCGCCCTCACCGTCGGCTGCGACGACCTCGCCGAGTGCGCCACCACCCCGGACTGTCCCCTGTCTCTCTAGCCCCAGGCTGCCCCCTCCCCCTCGCCCCCTATCCGCGTGCTCTGTACGGACCGACAGGTAGTAGTCCCCTCACCGGCCGCCCTCCACGCCGACGCCCACCGACTGAACGCCCCCTTTGCCGACCACCTCCTGTCCGTCGATACGCCAACCGCCGTCGGAAACCCGGCTACCGGATATGCCAAACCCAGACGCGGGCCGGCCGTTCCTCGGCTGCATCACCGCAGCCCCTTCGGCTGGCTCCCTACCGCCTGGATCCAGGCGACTTACCGGCACCGCGCACAAGAAACGGGGACCTTCGACAGGGAAATATCGTGTCTGAGGTCCCCAGAGGGTGTTCAAGGACCCAGCCGGGACCCGGGGGCGCGAGGGCGCGGGGCACGAGGTGCGCGGGGGGCGCGGGTGGTCAGGTGAAGGTGTGGTGGAAGCGTTCTAGTTTGGCTTCGGCGTTCTGGTGGTTGCCGAAGGAGATGGCGAGGGTCTCGGCGCCGGCGGTGGCGAGGTTGTGGGCCAGGGTGACGGCGGCGGCGAGGGCGGGGTCGTCGCCGGACCAGTGGATGCGGGTGCCCACGCGGACCGGGCGGTCGGAGTATGAGCGGAGTCGCTCGACTGACTGGGTGAAGCCGGGGCCGTCGAGGTTCAGGCCCTGCCATTCGTCGGCCAGTAAGGCGGCTCGACGGAGGGCGCGAGGGGTGGTGCCGCCGACCATGAGAGGCAGCGGTGCTTTGAGCTTCGGCTCGAAGACACCACCTTCGTGGGTGCCTTCGAAGAGTTCGCGCAGGATCGTCAGGCCCTCGTCGGTCAGCCGGCCGCGGTCAGCGAACTCGACGCCGACCGCGGCGAACTCGGCGGCGTCCCAACCGGCGCCGACGCCCAGCGTTAGACGTTCACCCGACAGCCGATGCAGGGTCGCCGCCTGTTTCGCGACGGCGTACGGGTTGCGGAGCGGCAGCACGAGGACCGATGTCCCGAGCCGGATCCGGGTCGTCCGCGCCGCGATGTACGCCAGCGAGACGAGTGGCTCGTAGACCCCGCCGTACGTCGCGCCGAAGGGTGCTGGCGGCAACAAATGGTCGGGCAGCCAGGCCGTCCCGTACCCGATCTCCTCGGCCGCGACGGCCAGTTCCACCAACCGCTCCGGCGGCATCTCGGCCGACTCATCCGGCAACACAACCTGTAGCTCCACGCCGCCGATCGTAGACAATCACACGATGTCATGGGCAGGCCGATCAACCTCACGGCCGGGCGGGCCGGTGTCAGGGCAGGCTCAGGTTGGCACGCTTCCCGGCGGTGAGGGTCACTGTTGCCGGCTCATTCGCGGCACCGGTTGCGATCTGGAATTGGCCGTCGACATCCGAGATCACCGACGCCGCGGTGATCCGGCCGTCTGCCCAGGTCACGTCGAACGACAGGCCGCCACGAGCCCGAAGACCGCGGAACGAGCCGTCCGGCCACTCGGCCGGCAGCGCGGGAAGCAGCCGGATCACGTCGGTGTGGCTCTGGATCAGCAGCTCCGCGATCGCGCCCGTCATGCCGAAGTTGGCGTCGATCTGGAAGATGTCGCCGTCGCGA
This sequence comes from Kribbella caucasensis, assembly GCF_004361855.1. Classification (GTDB taxonomy): domain Bacteria; phylum Actinomycetota; class Actinomycetes; order Propionibacteriales; family Kribbellaceae; genus Kribbella; species Kribbella caucasensis. Next base: position 23,586 of record NZ_SNWQ01000037.1, on the reverse strand, counting down.
TGGAACAAGTTGTCCGACACCAGCCGGCTCACGTAGTCCCGCAGTACCGAAGCGGCCTTCTCCGGCTCGGACAACCGGCCCCACAACGCGATCAGCCAGGCGCTCGTCCAGCCCCCGGGCTCCCGACCGGACGTCCGCACGGCGAGAGCCTCGCGCGCGGCGGAAGCCCAGTCCGGCGTACGGATCGCGTCGATCTCCGCACCCGGATAGAGGCCGTAGAGATGCGACTGATGCCGATGGTCGAACTCGGACGGCTGCCAGTCGGTCGGCCACTCCATCAGCCGCCCGTCCGGCGTGATCGGGATCTCCGGCAACCGTACGACGGCCGCCTGGCACCGCGCGGCCAGCTCCGAAGTCAACCCGAGCGCCGTCTCCGCCTCGACCACGTTGCCGAACAGCTCGCGGATCAGCCAGATGTCGTACGTCGTGGTCAGGTCGACGGACGCCTTCTGTCCGGACGGAAGGACGAAATGGTGTTCGGGCGCCGTCGACGGGATGAACTGCAGCCGACCCTCGCGATCCGCCACCAGCATCGACAACACGAACTCCGCCGCGCCCGCCAGCACCGGATACGCCTTGTCCCGCAGGTACTCCAGGTCCGGGTGGAACCGGTAGTGCTCCATCAGATGCGCGGACAACCACACCCCACACGTGGCCGCCATCGCCCAGACCGGATCGTCGCCACCATCGCCGACCGGCCACGTGGCCCGCCAGATGTCGGCGTTGTGGTGTGACACCCACCCCGGCGCGTCGTACAGGATCCGCGCGGTTTCCCGGCCCGACTCGGCGAGACCTTCGAGCAGGTCGACGAACGGGTCGAAGCACTCACGCAGTCCGGTGACATCGGTGAGCCAGTAGTTCATCTGGGTGTTGATGTTGTTCGTCCAGTCGCTCGCCCACATCGGGCGGCGGTCCTCGTTCCAGATGCCCTGCAGGTTCGCCGCCTGGGTGCCCGGCCGGGACGACGCCATCAGCAGGTACCGGCCGAACCCGAAGACCAGACCGGCCAGATCAGGATCGTTGCCCCCAGCACCGACCGCGCGAACCCGCTCGTCGGTCGGCAGGTCGACCACCGTTCCCAGAGTCAATTCTGCACGGTCATAGAGCGAGATGTGATCCTCCACATGCCGCTGCCGAAGCTTGTCGACGGCAACGGCATCGAGAATGCGGACCGCCTCACGGAGCGGCAACTCCTGACCCGGCCGAACCGACCAGCCCTGGAATGTGCTTGCCGCCGACAACACCAACGTGACCGCATCCGCGCCCGTCACGGACATGCCGTGTACGCCGGTGGCGATCGTCCCGCCGACAGGAAACGCCCGCACCACGACGCCGAATCCCGTGCCCCGCTGATCGTCGTACCGGATCGGGTCCGGGCTGGTCCGGTACTCGATCGTGAGGTCCGCGGGCGCCCGGCCGACGAGCCCGATCGTGTTGCTGTCGACGACCGACGTCTGCGCCGGATGCTGGCTGGTGAGCCCGACCGTCAGATCCACCGCGCCCGGCGAATCGGCCGTGATCGTCCAGACCAGCACCTGATCGGGCGCCGACACGAACGTCTCCCGCCGAAACCGCACCTCCCCCCGCGTGTACTCGACCGCGACGACGCCGGTCCGCAGATCAAGACTGCGCCTGTACTGCGTGACGTCGTACTGCGTGACGTCGTCGCCGGCCGAGGTGATCAGCAGGTCGCCAAGTGGTTGGTACGACTCCACCAGTGGCCCTTGCAGCGCCCTGGTCCGCTCGGTAGCGGCGAGCTGATCACCTTCCTCCAGCAGCAACCGCCGGACGTCGGCCAGTACCGCCGGCCCGTCGGTCACCTGGAGGGTGCGCGGGCCGTCACCGGACCACACGTCGTCGAGGTTGAGCGCGATCCGCTCGTCCCCGACGCGGCCGAAGACCTTCCCACCCAGGTGACCGTTGCCGATCGGCAGCGCTTCGAACCAGTCGGGCGCGGGCGAGCGGAACCAGAGTTCGTGCGACATCTACTTGGAGCCTGCCTTGTACTTGTCGTAGGCCTCTTGCTGAATCTGCAGGTACCGCGTCATCCCGGTGCTGTCGAGCCCCTTCACGTAAGTGTCCCAGTCGGCATCGACGTTCTTCGACCCGGTGATGAAGGCGAGCTGGTTCTGCGTGACGTAGCTGTTCAGGTTCGTCTGCAGGGTCGCGATCTCGTTGCCCAGCGCGGGGTCCGGCCAGACTGACGTCAGCGGGAACCATTGCGCCTTGTCCTCATGCCCCTCGTACAGCTTGGTCGCCTGGTAAAGCCGGCGCTCGAGGCCTGACTCCGTGTAGATGTCGGTCGGCACCGCCTGTGCGTTGCGGTAGTCCAGGGTGAGGTAGTACTGCGCCATCGAATCCCAGGCGATGTTCTTCGGCTTCTGGTCGTCGGTGAACCGGTAGTAGTCCACCTTCGTGCTCTCGCCGAGGGCGACGTCAGCCGCGCGGGGCTTGCTCCAGCCGACACCCTCCGGGCCCATCACGCCGATCTTGCGGCCCTCGTCGCTGTAGATGTAGTCGAGCATCTTGACCGCGGCGACCTGCGCCTCCTTGCTCGCCTTGTTCGTCAGCATGAAGGTGTAGCCGGTCGAACTCGGGTAGTTGTAACCGGTGTAGCTCTTGCCTGCCGGTCCGGTCAGCGGCGGTACGGCGTTGTACTGCTTGTCCCGTCCGTCCTTGGAGCCCAGCTGCACGAAGATGCCCGGCCACAGCACCGGCACGGAGCCGACCGTGACCGCCTTCGGGTCGTTGCCCTGGGCCTTCAGCGCCTCCGCGTTCTGGGTGAAGGCGGCCTTGTCGATCAGGCCCTCCTGGTAGAGCGAGTTGATGTACTTGAGACCCTCTTTCCACTCGGGCGTATTGACCGGGGTGACGACCTTGTCCCCCTGCAGGCTGAGCAGCGAGCGGACACCGTTGTTGGCCCCGACCGGGTTGTAGGCGAACGCGTTCATCAGGTAGCCCAGCAGGCTGCTGTCCTGGACGTCGGTGGTCATCGGGATCTCGTCGGCCTTGCCGTTGCCGTTCGGGTCCTGTGTCTTGAAGGCCCGCAGTACGGTCCGTAGATCCTCCGTGGTCTTCGGCATCTGCAGACCCAGCTTCTTCAGCCAGGCGGAGTTGATCCACAGCTTGTCCGGATAGGTGCAGTGGAAGCACTCTGACCACTGCGGCAGCGCGTAGATGTGGCCGTCGGGGGCGGTGGACATCTCCTTCAGGGTCTTGTTGGAGTCCAGCGCCTTCTGGATGTTCGGCGCGTTGTCCTTGATCAGGTTCTCCAGCGGTACGGCGACGCCCTGGCTGCCCAGCTTCAGGACGTCCGCCTGGGTGATCCCGTCGACCCAGGGGATCAGCAGGAACAGGTCCGGGTAGTCACCACTGGCCAGCGCGATCTGTCGCTTCTCCTTGGCCGGCCCGGCGTCCAGGGTGGTGGTCTGCCACCGGAACTGGATGTTGAACTTGTCACTCATGATCTTGGTGACCTGGTTGGTGTCCAGGTTGTCGTCCGGGCCGACCGGCGAGAAGGTGTCGATGACCACCTTGCCGTCAGCACTCACCTCGTTCTTCGCAGCCTCGTCGGACTTGTCCGAACTGCAGGCCGCGACAGCCAACCCGATGGCTGCTGCCAGTGCGGCCATCCTGCTCATGGTTGAGCGCATTTCGTGGTATCCCTTCTGGAACGGAACTACTAGCCCTTGACGGCGCCGACCATCACGCCCTTGGTGAAGTGGCGGGCGATGAGCGGGTAGATGAGCAGTACGGGCAGGCTCGAAATGACGATCAGCGCGTACTTGAGCACGTTCGCGAGCTGCTGCCGTTCGAGCTGCTGCGCGACGTCCGAGGCGGAACCCGTGGTGGAGTTGAGGATGAGGATGTTGCGCAGCACGATCTGCAGCGGATAGAGGCCCGGGTCCTTGAGGTAGATCAGGGCGTCGAAATACGTGTTCCACTGGAAGATCGCGTACATCAGCGCTATCACCGCGATCACCGGCTTCGACAGCGGCAGCACGACCGACCAGAGGAAGCGAAGATCACTCGCCCCGTCCAGTACCGCGGCCTCGTACAGATCGTCCGGGATCGTGCTGCGGAAGAAGGTGCGGGCGATGATCACCTGCCAGACGCCGATCGCGCTCGGGATCACCATCGCCCACCGGGTGTTCAGCATGCCGAGGTCCTGGACCACCAGGTACGTCGGGATCAGGCCGCCGGAGAACAGCATGGTGAACAGCAGCAGGCTCATGATCACGTTGCGCCCGAAGAACCTCCGGCGCGACAGCGGGTACGCGATCGCGATGGTCAGCGTGACGCTGATCAGCGTGCCGCCGACGGCGTAGATCAGCGAGTTGTAGTAGCCCTTGAGAATCTGCGGATCGCTGAGTGCCTCCTGGTAGGCGCGCAAGCTGGGCTCCACCGGCCAGAGGAACACCCGGCCCGCACTGACCGCACTCGCGCTGCTGAACGAGTTGGCGACCACATAGATCAGCGGGATCAGCACCAGGATCAGAGTGATCCACAGCATCGTCTTGACGCCGATCAGGAAGATCCTGTCGCCGCGGGTCTCGGCGATCGTCGTTGTCGTCATGACCAGAGTCCGTTCCCGGTGATCCGCTTGGCGGCGAAGTTGACGGCGAGCAACAGGAAGAGGTTGATCACCGAGTTGAACAGCCCGACCGCGGTGGCCATGCTGAAGTCGGCGTTGAGCAGACCGGTCTTGTAGACGTAGGTGGCGATGATCTCGGACTGGGCCAGGTTCAGCGGATTCTGCAGCAGGAAGACCTTCTCGAACCCGATCGCCATGATGTTGCCGACGCCCAATACCAGGATGATGACCGCGGTCGGCATGATGCCGGGGAGGTCGACGTGCAGGATGCGCCGGATCCGGCTGGCGCCGTCGATCTTCGCCGACTCGTGCAGCGCCGGGTCGATGCCGGCCAGAGCGGCCATGTAGATGACCGCCGAGTACCCGGTGGTCTGCCAGACGTCGGACCAGACATAGATATGGCGGAAGTAGTTCGGATCCCCCAGGAAGTCCACCGCCGGGATGCCGAACAGGCCGATCGCGTCGTCCACGAAGCCGATCCGCGGTGACAGCACCAGGATCGTCATCGAGACGACCACCACGGTGGAGATGAAGTACGGCGCGTAGGTGACCAGCTGGACGGTCCGCTTGAAGAGACCGTTGCGGATCTCGTTCAGCGCGATCGCCAGGATGATCGGGATCGGGAAGCTGGCCAGCACCGTGTACGCGGCGAGGATGAAGGTGTTCTTCAGCAGGGTCCAGAACACCGGGTTGGCGAAGAACAGCTCGAAGTTCTTGAAGCCGACCCAGTCGCTGCCCCACGGGCCCTTGATCGGGCTGTAGTTCTTGAACGCGATCACCGCGTTCGAGATCGGGATGTACTTGAAGATGACGAAGTAGGCCAGCGGGATCAGGACCAGCAGGTAGAGCTGCCAGTGCCGCCGGAGGCTGCGCCAGGCCTCGGTACGCCGGCGGCGGACCGGTCGGCGGCCCCGACCTGGTCGCCGGGCGGACCGCACCACCCGGGCCGCGGCCGGTGCCGGTGGCGCCGGTTTCACCTCGATCGTTCCACTCACACCTGCGTCCCTTCCTGGTCCTGCCCGGGCCGTGACGGCCTGCCCGCTGTCCTCACGTGAAAACAAATATCCGATAGGATCTCGGATCTTCTTCACCGGAGGATGGCACAGAACCAGCGAGATCGGAAGAGGCCTCACCCCAGTCGATATCCGATGTTGACCGGACCGCGAAACCCCTTGTCCGCAAGGGTTTCACCCAGTTGCCAACCGCAACCTTCGATCGGGAAACGCCAGCAGATCCCCTGGCCGCGCCAGGAGATCCGGACGTCGCTCGACACCGGGCGGAGACGTTCTGAGCCGACGACTCCGAACCGGGGCTGCGTCTTGGTTCTCGGGTTTGTTTCTCGCGTTAACTATGTCGAAGTCAACTGCGCGACGGCGGACATGTCAAGACCTGCCCGTCGTTCCGCCCCTCAACTGGCGAGCTGGGTGCGTGCGTGCAGATGTGCGTCGTGCCAGCCGTCGGCGTGCCGCATCGACGCGAGCTGGGTACCTTCGAGCGGGAAACCGGCCTTGGTGGCGACCCGGCAGGACTGCTGATTCCTAGTCGAGTGCCCGAGCCGCAGGCGAACCAGGCCGAGCTCGTCGAAACACCAGCGCGTGAGTACGTCGACCGCCCGCACCGCCACTCCCCTGCCCCGCGCCGCCGGCAGCACCCAGTACGACAGCCCGGCCGCCGCCTCGACCAGGTCGATACCACGCAACCCGATCTGGCCCAGCACCTGGTCCGACTCGTCGACGATCGCCCAGCTGGCCGCCTCCTCGTCGGCCCATCGACGGGCCCACTGTGCGATCCAGTCGCGAGCCTCGTCCTCGTCGTCGAGGCGTAGTACATGCCATCGCTGGATCTCGGCGTCACTGAAAGCCTCCTGGGCCGCCGCCGCATCCGGCTCTTCCCAGGGCCGCATCCCGTCCAGCCGCGGCTGCTTCAGATCCCGTACTACGCCCGCCGGCAACGCGGGCTCGACAAGTTTCGGCACCCACTGATCATCTCAGGGCCGAGCCGCCCCGGTCCTAGCGAGCTGGCTGTCGACGTCGGTGAAATGCACATTCCAAGGGTGGGACAGGCAGCGCCCGGAAATAACCTTCGGGCGCGAAAGACCTGACCCGACCATCACGGGGGAACGGCCGGGCCAGGCTATTTCCGATGGTACCCCTCAAAGCCCCCGTCAACCGGGAAATTCGGGCGCGGAAACCCAGGCGTCTCCCCTACCCTGACGACCATGCAACGTCACTCCTGAAAGCGCACCACCGCATTCCCCCGACCGCGGGGCGATGCCGTCGTGCGTCACGTTCAAGCGTCGAGCCGTCGCTGACGGTGGCGCTTCTACCTGCCCACGACGTGATGCTTTCGGGAGCAACCCTCGATGTTCTTACCTGCCTATCGGGCCGCCGATCCGGTCCGGACGTACTTCGTCTTCAAGGGCGCCTGGTCCTTCCTCTTCGCGCTGGCCTTCACGCTCAGCATGGTCTACTACGTGGCCGACGTGGGCCTCGATCCGCTCCAGCTCGTCCTGGTCGGTACGACGCTCGAGCTGGCCTGCTTCCTCTTCGAGGTCCCGACCGGGATCGTCGCCGATCTGTACAGCCGCCGGCTGTCGATCATCATCGGCTGCGCCCTGATCGGCGCCGGAATCCTTCTCCAGGGGTTGGTGCCGGCCTTCCTCGCGATCCTGGCCGCGCAGGTCCTCTGGGGCATCGGCTACACCTTCGTCTCGGGCGCCGACCATGCCTGGATCACCGACGAGATCGGCGCCGACCGGATCGGTCCGGTGTTCGTCCGCGAGCAGCAGATCGGCCTGACCGCCACGATCGCCGGCACGGTCACCGCGGGCGCGTTCGGACTGATCAGCCTGCCGCTGCCGATGACGTTGGCGGGCGCCGGGATGATGCTGCTGGCGATCGCGCTGTTCGTGGTCATGCCCGAGCGACACTTCGAGCGCAGAACTGAGCGCCAGACCTTCCGGCGGATGGGGCAGACCTTCAAGGCCGGCCTGCAGATCGCCCGGACCCGGCCCGTGGTCCGGACGCTGGTGTTGATCAGCCTGATCTCCGGGCTGTCGAGCGAAGCGTTCGACCGGCTCTGGACGGTGAAGATCCTGGAGTTCGACTTCCCGGAGTTGTTCGGGACCTCGGACCCGGCGTTCTGGTTCACCGTGCTCGCGCTGGTCGGCACACTCCTCTCGCTGGCCGCGTCGCTGGTGGCGAACAAGGTGTCCCCCGAACGCGTCAATGCACTGCATCCGAACGGGCTGCTCGCTCTGCTCAGCCTGTTCCAGCTGACCGGCGTGATCGCGTTCGCGCTGTTCGGCAACCTGTGCCTCGCGCTGGTGGCGATGTGGGTCAACCGGGTCGCGGGGTCGCTCTCCTACCCGATCGAGTCGGCCTGGCTGAACCGCAATCTGGAGTCCGGCTCCCGCGCGACCGTGATCTCGATGGTGTCCCAGGCGAACGCGATCGGCCAGTCCGTCGGCGGACCACCGCTCGGCGCCCTGGCCGGGCGGACCACACTCCGTACTGCGTTGGTGGTGTCCGGGCTGATCCTGACCCCGATCCCGCTGCTCTATCTGCGACTGCGGCCGGCCCGGACGTCCGTCGTACAGGAAATCTAGTCTGCTTCGAGGCGGCGGTCGCGGTTTGCATTCGCAGGCAAAGCCGGGTGCGGCGTCAGCGGGTTTCACTCCTCAGGCGATCGGGCACCGGACGTGCGGGCGATTCACGACAGCTCGTGGCACGCCCTGGAGCCAACCCGAAGGAGCTCCGTGGAGCACAACCCGAGGAGGCGTGCGATGGGCATCGGTGCGGGGATCTTCCTGCTGGCGGTCGGCGGCATCCTGGCCTTTGCGGTTTCGGACCGGATCAGCGGTGTCGACCTGACCATGGTCGGCTACATCATGATGGGAGCCGGCGCGCTCGGCCTGATCCTCGCCGTGATCCTCAACGGCCAGCGCTCACGAACCTCCCACACAGTCGTCGAAGAACACCGCGACCCGACAACCCGAGACCCGCGGCTGTAAAACGCCGCTGCAGGGCCTGGCGACAACAGGTGGTCGCCAGGCCCTGCCATGTCTCTCCGTCCAGCGGGACCGGCTTCTACGAGGTGCTCCGCAGGGTCGTCGACCGCCGCGTTGGCGGGCGGCGTGGTGGTTACGATCGGGGGATGACTTCGACGCCTTCTGGGCATGCGGTTCAGCAGTATTCGGGTGGGAGTGGGCGGCTGCGGGCTCGGATGGGGGTGCATGCGTTCGGGACTGATCCGCGAGGATGGTTTGCCTGGTTGGCCGAGCGGGTGGTGGCGCAGGGGGACGTGCTCGAGGTGGGGGCTGGGACGGGGAAGCTGTGGGCTGAGCTGCCGCATGAGGGGGCGCGGTTGACATTGACGGACTTCTCGCCGGCGATGTGCGAGGAGTTGCGGAAGGTCCCGGGGGCTGAGGTACGGCAGTGCGACGCGACGGAGCTGCCGTTCGGGGACGGCACCTTTGATGTGGTGATCGCGAACCACATGCTGTACCACCTGGACGATCCGACCGCGGCGTTGCGCGAGTTCGCCCGGGTACTGCGGAACGGTGGGCGACTGGTTGCCGCGGTCAACGGTCGCGACCACATGCAGGAGCTCCGCGACCTCGGCCCCGCGATCGGGCGGCCGGCCATGCTCCGCGGTCTGACGATGAACGACTTCACCGCCGAGACGGGCGGAGAGATTGTGGGCGGCTACTTCGCGGAGGTTCGGGTCGAACGCTATCCGTGCAACCTGGTGATCCCGTCCCCCGAGCCCGTCCTCGACTACCTCGGCAGCCTCACCGAGGAACCACTCACAGCCGAGGAAGAGTCCGCCGTACGCGAGCTGGTGCAGGCGAAGATCGATGCCGACGGCCACTTCTTCGTCCGCAAACACACGGTCCTGATCACCGCGACCCACTGACCGCACCGCCTGGACAGGAACCCGGGACCTCGGTCGCGAACCGGGGACCTCGGTCAGGAAGCGGGGACCTCGGTCAGGAAGCGGGGACCTCGGTCAAGAAGTGGGGGCCTCGGTCAAGAAGCCGGGACCTCGGTCACGAAGCCGGGACCTCGGTCACGTTATTTCTTGTTCATGCCCCCGGGTTCTTGGTCACGGTCCCGCCTTGGTGTACGCAGGACGGGTCAAACGCGCACCTCGTTGCCCGCCGCCCCGCCCACGTCGCCGGTGTACCGATGGACAGGTAGTAGTCGGCTTTGGGGCGTGAATTCGGTGGGCGTCAGGCGTGGGGGGTTACCGGGGAGGGGACTACTACCTGTCCATATGTACGCAATCGGGGTGGTCGGTGGGTCAGGTCAGGTGGAAGTGGTGGAAGTCGGCGGGGAGGGTGGTGGTGGGGAGGTCTTCGGAGACCAGGCCTACGAAGGCGCCGGTGAAGCGGAGGGTCGTGCCGTAGTCGTCGGAGAGCACGCCTGCATCGAGGGTGGGGCCGACGGCGTGCCAGGTGAGGTTGTCGATGGGCGCCGTGGGGTCGGCGGTGGGGGCCGTGGGGTCGGCGGTGGGGGCCGTTGGGTTGGCGGTGGGGGCCGCGAGGCCGGCCGCGGTGGGGGTGGCGGCGGTTGGGATTGCGGCGGTTGGGATTGCGGCGGTTGGGATTGCGGCGGTGAAGGTTAGGTGGGCGTCGCGGAGTTCGCCTCTGAGGTGGACTGGGGCGGTGGCGGGGAGGTCGGTGATGTGTTCGGTGTAGGTGCCGTCGATCGAGGTGGCTAGGAAGATGCGGGGGCCGTCGTCGGTGCCGGTGACGCCGAGGAGGTAGTGGTTGGTGGTGTCGTACCAGAAGACGAGTCCGGCGCGTTGGCCTCTGTACTGCGGGTGGTAGTCGAGCGAGGTGGTCGCGGTCAGGCGGGTGCGGGTGATTCGTTGCGCGACGAGGCTCAGGGCGAATCTGGAGCGCATGCTCTGGCGGCCGCGGAGGCGGAGGTAGCCGGGTCGTTCGGTCAGGTTCACCCAGGAGTCGTCCATCGGCTCACGGAGAGAACACCATTCGTCGCCGAGGACGGCTCCGTTGAACCTGCCGTTGGTCGAAGCAGCGGCGTACGGGGTCTCTGGTTTGGGGGGTGGGACGGCTACTTGCTCGCTGGGCCAGTGGGTGCCGTTGGTCAGGCGGAGCCAGTTGTCTTCGGTCCAGGTGACTTGTTGGAGGCAGGTTTCACGGCCGAGGATGGAGCGGCGTTCGCCTCGGGAGAGGACCGGGCGGCTCGCGAGATGGGCCAGGTACCACTCCCCCGTCGGGGTCTCTACGAGTTCGCCATGACCCGCCTTCTGCAGCGCCAGGCCGGGGTTGTCGCGGGACGTGAGCAGCGAGCCGCGCGGATCGAGCTCGTACGGACCCCCAAGAGACCGGGACCGTGCCATCAGGATCCCGTGGTTCCAGCCGGTACCGCCCTCGGCGAGCATCAGGTAGTACCACCCGTCACGGCGGTACAGGTTGGGCCCCTCGATCAGCTCCGAATTCGTCAGCACCGTCCGCGGCCGACCGAGCAGTCGGCCGGTCGACAGCTCGAGCTCCTGCAGCACGATCCCGGCGAACGGCGAGTGACCGGGCCGGTGGTCCCACGTCATGTTGACCAGCCAGCTCCGCCCGTCCGCATCATGGAAGAGCGACGGATCGAACCCGCCCCCACCAAGCTGCACGGGCTCCGACCAGGGACCGGTGACGGACGGCGCGCTGATCAGGAAGATGTCCAGGTCCTTGAACGGCCCGCCGACCGTGTAGATCACCGCGAAGACCAACCAGTACCGCCCGGCGTGATAACTCAGCGAAGGCGCCCAGACACCGCCCGAATCCGGTACGCCGCGCAACGGCAGGCTCTCCGAAGACGTCAGGGCGTACCCCACCGGCGTCCACCGGACGAGATCCCGCGAGTGGTGCAACCGGATCCCCGGGAACCACTCGAACGTACTGTTCGCCACGTAGTAGTCCGCCCCGACGCGGACGATCGACGGGTCGGGATGGAATCCTGGCAGGATCGGGTTGCTTACGGCGGTATTCGTCATCTCAGTCCCTGGAGGTGAAAGTGGTCGAGACGGTCCGAACGGGTCCGACCATGGCCGTGGTCGCCCGGATGGCCGGCGTCTCGGTGCCGACGGTCAGCAAGGTGATCAACGGCCGTGGTGGTGTCGGCGCCGCGACCCGTCAGAAGGTGACCGAGGCGCTCCTCGAGGTCGGGTACCTGCGCCGTCCCAGTAAGCCGTCGGACCAACCGGGTTCCGGCCGGCTGATCGATGTCGTGATGCACGGCCTGCGCACGACGTACGCCGCCAACGTGCTGGACGGCATCGAGGCAGCCGCGCGTGACGCGGGACTGGACATCGTGGTCGCCTCGTCGGACTACGCCCATCGGCACCGCGAGTACCCGGGTGGTGGCTGGCTGGACCACCTGATCGACCGGGGTACGGCGGGTGTCCTGCTGGTCCTGCTGGAGACGACGGCCGCCCAGCACGACTGGCTCACCCACTTCGGCATCCCGTGCGTGATCGTCGACCCGATCTCGCCACCGCCACCCGGCGTACCGACCGTTGCCGCCGACAACGAAGGCGGAGGCGCCGCGGCGACCCGGCACCTGATCGAGCTCGGCCATCAGCGAATCGCCTACATCGGCGGTTCGCCCGGCAAGCTCTGCGCCAAGGCCCGGCTGGCCGGCTACCGGACGGCGATGTCTGACGCCGGCCTGCCGATCCCGGAGAGCTACCTGCACGACGGCAACTTCAACGAGCCCGACGCCGCCCTCGCGATGGCGAAACTGCTCGCGCAGCCCACAGCCAAACGCCCGACGGCGGTGTTCGTCGCTTCGGACCTGATGGCCGTCTCCGCCTGCCGGGTGATCCGCGAGCACGGTCTGCAGGTCGGCAAGGACATCAGCGTGGTCGGCTTCGACGACGTCGACGAGGCCCGCGCCACGGCGCCGATGCTGACCACCGTCCGCCAGCCCCTCGGCGAGATGGGCGCGACGGGACTGCGACTCCTCTTCGACCGGATGCGGGGTGCCGACCCCCAAGGCCACGTCGAGCTGCCGATCGAACTGATCGTCCGCGAGAGCGCCGTACCGAATTAGCCTCTCCCGGCGAACAACCCTGGTCACAAAGCTTCCTCCCGACAGACAGAGCGGGCAAACGTTTGCCTGCGCTGGGACGCTAGAGCGGGCCACAGGCACCGTCAAGGATCCTGGGCGGACGAAAACTTTCGCAGCGGCGGCGCCCGATCAAGGTCTGGACAACCCGGAAACCCCTCTGTAATTTGCGGGAAAGCGTTTGCCTAATCCGGTTGACGCAGCATCCCGCGAACACCGAGGAGGATCACGGTGCGGGCCAATTCACTGGTGATGGAGTCCGGCAGTGAGCCGGGCACCGATGACGCAGTACCGCCTCAACGGCCGGCCGATCCACCGCGCACCCCGGCCAAGCGACCGCGGCGACGGCCTCCGCTCGGTCTGGTGCTGCTGGCACTGCCCGCGATCGCCTTCTTCGTGGTGTTCAGTTACGCGCCGATGGCCGGCCTGGTGGTGGCCTTCAAGGACTTCTCGATCAGCGACGGTGTCTTCGGCAGTCCGTGGAGCGGGCTGGACAACTTCCGGTACTTCTTCAGCACCGGTGACGCGCCCCGGATCCTGGCGAACACGTTGTTCCTGAACACGCTGTTCCTCGGCGCCACGCTGCTCACCGGGATCACCCTCGCGGTGATGCTGAACGAGATCCGGGTGAAGCTGTTCAAGCGAGCGATCCAGTCCGTGATCTTCTTCCCGTACTTCGTCTCGCCGATCGTGATCAGCATCATCCTGCAGGTCCTGCTGGCCGGCGTCGGCGGCAGCGGCGGTGCCGCGAACGACCTGCTGCACGTGTTCAACCTGCCGCAGGTCGAGTGGTACACCCAGCCCGGACCGTGGCCGTGGATCCTCACGGTGGTGAAGATCTGGCAGCTCGGCGGCTATCTCAGCATCATCTTCCTGGCCGCGATCACCGCGATCCCAGAGGAGGTGTACGAGGCCGGCATGATCGACGGCGCGTCCCGCACCCAGATGGCGTTCCGGATCACCGTGCCGCTGCTCCGCCCGACCGCGGCCGTGCTGCTGGTCCTCGGGATCGGCCGGATCTTCTACGGCGACTTCGGCACCATCTACGCGATCGTCGGCGACAACGGCACGCTCTTCCCGACCACCGACGTGATCGACACCTACGTCTTCCGGTCGCTGCGACAGCTCGGCGACTTCGGCAGTACGGCGGCAGTAGGGCTGTTCCAGTCGGTCGTCGGCTTCGTCCTCGTCGTGCTGGCCGTGCTCGTCCAGCGCCGGTACGCGAAGGAGAGCAGCATCCTGTGAGCACCTCAACCGCGGCCGGCCGGCGTACGGTCGAGCCTTTCACCGTCATCAGCGTCATCTGCGTGACGGTGTTCGGGCTGCTCTGCCTGATCCCGTTCTGGATGATCATCGCGGGCTCGTTCACCGACGAGTCGAAGCTGTCCGTCAGCGGGTACAGCTTGTTCCCGGACCCGTTCTCGCTCGAGGCGTACCGGACGATCTTCACCGGCCCGGCCGTGCTTTCGGCGTACCGGGCCAGCATCTTCATCACGGTCGTCGGTACGGCGCTGTCGTTGGCGGCGACCTCCGGGATCAGCTGGGTGATCGCTCGACGACTGCCCTACATCAGCCGGCCGTTGGCGATCTTCACCTACATCCCGATGCTGTTCACCGGTGGCCTGGTCCCGATGTACCTGCTCGTCACCCAGTACCTGAATCTGCAGAACAGCCTGTTCGCGGTGATCCTGCCGTTGCTGGTGGCCCCTTTCCTGGTGTTCATCCAGGTGAGCTTCTTCCGCCAGCTGCCGGAGGAGATCCTGGAGTCCGCCCGGGTGGACGGCGCGAGCGAGTTGCGGATCTTCTTCCAGATCGGGCTGCCGCTGTCCAAACCGATTCTCGCGGTGATCGCGCTGTTCTACGCCGTCACCTATTGGAACGAGTGGTTCCACGCCCTGCTGTTCATCTCCGACACCGAGAAGTACCCACTGCAACTGCTGCTGCAGAACCTGATCTCCAGTGTCACCAACGCGGCCACCCTGCCGCAGTCCACCGCCCAGGCGGCGCCGGTCTACCAGCTCCGGCTCGCCCTCACCGCGGTCACCATCGGGCCGATCCTGCTCGCCTACCCGTTCGCGCAGCGCTACTTCGTCAAAGGCCTCACGCTCGGCGCCACCAAGGGCTGAGCTGTCTCATTCACCACCGAATCCCGCAGGAGTTGTCCCATGTCCGCAAACCTGTCCCGTCGTGGTTTCCTGGCCGCCGGCGGTGGCCTGTCCCTAGCCGCAGTGCTCGGCCTGTCCGGCTGCGGTGACTCGAACTCCGACTCGTCGTCTGGTGACGGCGCGAAGGATCTGAAGCTGCTGCTGCCCGGTGCCGTGCCGGACGGGTGGGCCGCAGTACTCGAGGCGGTGAACAAGAAGCTGCAGGCCGACCTCGGCTTCAGCATCACGCCGCAGTTCATCAACTGGAACAACTACGGCAGCCAGGCGCTGCTGAAGTTCACCGCCGGAGAGAAGTTCGAGACGGCACTGCAGGCCCGCTGGCTGAACATGGCGCAACTGGTCGGCAGCGGCTCGCTGGTCGACGTCGGCCCGCTGGTGACGGGCGGGAAGTACCCGAACCTGCAGAAGACGCTGAACGACAAGCTGATCGAGCTGAACAAGTGGAGCGGCAAGCTCTGGGGCATCCCGCAGGTCAACAGCGCCGGCCGGATCCACCACTTCGCCATCCGCCAGGACCTGGCCGAGAAGTACGGCATCACCGAGATCACCGACTACCCGACACTGGAGAAGTTCTGGTACGACGTGAAGCAGCGCGATCCGCGAGTGACCCCGATCGCGCTCAGCCAGAACCAGTCGAACCTGACCTGCGTCCCCGGCCCGGTCGCGATGTTCAACGCCGCCTCCTGGGAGAACGCCAACCGGATCGCGCAGTCCTTCAGCGGCGGGTCGATGCCGTTCTTCCTGGCCGAGAACGCAAAAGAGACCGGGAGCTCGGACCCGGTGCCGTTCTGGGAACTCGATGGTGTGGTGGACGCGCTGCGTACGATCCGCAAGTACTACCAGGACGGCATCATCAACCGCGACGCGCTCAACGTCGACGCCGCCACCACGAAGGGCCTGTTCACGAACGGGCAGACCGCGTCGGCCTGGGCGACCACCGACGGCCTGTCGTCCACGACGTTGCTGCCCGGACTCCAGAAGGCCGTCAAGGGTGCGCAACTGGCGAACGTCGTACCGCTGAAGGGCGGGAAGTCGGCCAAGCCGAACCAGACGTTCCAGGCCGACAACTTCACCGTGCTGAACGCGAAGGGCGCGAGCAACGAGCGGGCCATGCAGCTCGAGGACTGGCTGTCGATCAAGGAGAACCACGACCTGATCTCGTACGGCGTCGAGGGCAAGGACTGGAAGCCGGTCGGCGCGGACAAGTTCGAGCAGCTGAGCACCTACGCGTTCCCCGGGTTCGCGCTCTGCTGGCGTACTTCGCTGGAACGGCGGTCGGCGCTGATGACCGAGTCCGAGGCGGACTGGTTCAGCTGGGCGCAGGACTACGACAACTTCACCGTCGACACGTTCGCGAGCTTCATCCCCGACGTGAACCCGGTGAAGCGCGAAGAGGCCCAGATCTCGCAGGCGTTCACGCAGTACGGGAACCCGCTCTTCTTCGGCGCGGTGGACGTGGACGCCGGCCTGGACAAGCTGAAGAAGGCAGTCTCGTCGGCCGGGCTGGACAAGCTGCAGACGGAGCTGGCCAAGCAGGCCGATGAGTACTTGAAGACCGTCAAGTGAGCCGATCGCCGAGCAGTTGCGCGAAGCGGTCTGGGTGCTCTTGGTGGAGGTAGTGCCCCGTACCCGGCCAGACCTCGATCGTGGAACCGGCCGGCCAGGTCAACGACATCGCGAAGTCGGCGGCCCGGCCGGTCGAGTAGAGGCTGTGGAACGGATGCTGAGCCGTGGCGAGGAAGTCGCGGGTCGCCGGGCGGTGGCCGAAGCTGCCCGGCGCGAGGTACATGGATTCGTAGAGGTCGGCGAGGACGTCGCCGGGTGTGCGTTCCATCGCCGCTCGGGTCTCGCGGTGGAGTTCGTTGGTCTGCGGGAACGCACGATCGACGAACTCCGCACCGGCCTCTGATCCACGCTCGCGCAGGTCGGCGAGCCGATCCGGGGCTAGCGCGATCTCCTCGTCGTCAGCCCCGTACGCCGGGTCGATGACGACCACCGCGGTCACCAGCTCGGGGTACCGGGCGGCCAGGTCGGCGACGACTTGACCGCCCATCGAGTGGCCGACGGCAACGACCGGATCGTGGATCATCTTGGCCAGATCGTCGGCCAGGGCGCCGATCGTGTACGGGCCGTCGGCATCGATCTGGGTGCCGTGACCGCGGAGATCTGGGGCTGTGGTTTCGGACCACTCGCTCACCAAGTCGGTGATTTGTCGCCAGGCGTTGCCGTTTGCTCCCCAGCCGTGGACCAGCAGGATCCTCATTGGTTACCGCCTGCGCCGCGGTCTTGCGGTCGACTCGCGGATCACCAGCTCGGGCGTCGCCACCGAGGCGGGTACCTCGCGCTCACCGGCGAGGATCCGGGCGAGTACGTCGAAAGCCCGGGCACCGAGATCGTTGAAGTCCTGCCGGACCGTGGTCAGCGCCGGCTGCCACATCTCGACGTACGGCTGGTCGTCGAATCCGATCACCGAGATGTCCTCCGGCACCTTGCGGCCCGCGTCGCTCAGCGCGCGCATCAGACCGACGGCGATCTCGTCGTTGCCGCAGAGCACCGCTGTGACGTCGCGCCGCTTGGCGATCTGCTCGCCGCACGCATGCCCGCTGCGCGCCTCCCAGGTCGCATGCATGATCTCCGGGATCTCCACACCGGCGGACTTCAACGCCGCCCGCCAGCCCTCGGTCCGGCCGGAATGCTTGCCCATCGTCGGCCCGGCGACGTGGTGCACCGTGCGATGTCCGAGCCCCAGCAGGTACTGCGTCGCTTCGCGGCCGCCCGCGCGTTCGTCGATCAGCGCACACGCACGGGATCCCGCCCGACGCGCACCGCCGCCCGCGACCACGAGCGGAACCGTGCCCGGCATCACCTGGCCGGCGATGATCCCCGGCCGATCGAACTCGAGAATTACAGTGCCCGCGACCGCCTGGATCAGCACCCGGTCGACCACCCTGCGGACCGCCTCGGGATCGGACGACTCGACTACCGTGATCCCGACCTCCATCCCGGCCGCGCGAGCCGAATGCTCGATCCCCTCGACGGTGCGGGCGTATCCGTATCCGGAGGTGTGGCCGGCGATCACCGCGACGAGAGTCCGCTTCCCGGAGACCAGGGCCCGGGCTGCGCCGTTCGGCCGATACCCGAGCTTGTCGACGGCGCGGCGTACCCGCTGCTGCACCTCATGACTCACCGGCTTGGCCCCGGTCAGCACCCGCGACACGGTCGGCACCGACACCCCCGCCGCCGCGGCGACATCGGCCAGCACAGGCACTTTCACGGACTTGGTCGGCATCTCCGGATCATAGCGCTCCGACCAGCCGCGCAAACGTTTTCCTTCTTATTTGGAAAGGCTGCGTGGTACGACGCGGAGGGTGCCGAGGGCAGCCTTGTCGCCGACGACGGTGCCGACGATCGCGGCGCCGTAGCGGTCGTACTTCGCGTGGTAGGCGTCGTCGATGTCCGCATGCACTCCCTGGTCGGCTTCCGTGAACGTCACGTCGCGTTCGATTCCGCCGGCGTTGATCCGGCCCTCGCCGCTGGTCTTCGCGCGGCGGTACCAGGGGTTTTCGGTGCCGTGCGCCGAGCGAACGTAGATGTCGTCGCCGGCCCGAACCACCCAGATCGTCACGTACGGGCGAACCGTGCCGTCCTTGCGAAGCGACGCGATCCGTAGCTCGGTCGCGTTGCCGATCTTCTGCAGCTCGTCAGTCGTCCAGTTGGTCACGGTCAATCCTTTTGTCCACCGAGGACCTGCTTTGCCACGGTGATCGCCGACATCGCCTTGGGCCACCCGGCGTAGAAGGCCAGGTGGATGATGAGTTCCTTGAGCTCGGTCTCTGTTACGCCGTTCTCCCGCGCCCGGTTCAGGTGCCCGGGCAACTGTTCGGTGTTGCCGCCGGCAACGAGGGCGGCGACGGTGACGAGACTCCGGTCGCGCGGCGACAACTCGGGCCTGGCCCATACGTCGCCGAACAGGACGTCGTCGGTGAGTTCGACCAGTTTCGGCGCGAAGTCGCCGATCAGTTGCTGGGCTTTGGTCTGGGCTGGTGGTTCGGTCGTGTGCTCTGTCATGGGCGGACCAGGACCTTCAGGGCTTCGCGGTCGTCCATCGCCTTGTATCCGGCCGGGACCTCGTCGAGCGACACCGTACGGTCGAAGACGCGACCCGGGTCGACCTTGCCTTCGAGTACGTCGGGCAGCAGCTCCTCGATGTACGCGCGCACTGGGGCGGGTCCGCCGGTCAGGG
The DNA here is from genome assembly GCF_004361855.1 of Kribbella caucasensis. GTDB lineage: Bacteria > Actinomycetota > Actinomycetes > Propionibacteriales > Kribbellaceae > Kribbella > Kribbella caucasensis. The sequence continues at coordinate 4,500 of NZ_SNWQ01000037.1, read as the reverse complement.
TGATGTTGGGACCGAACAAAGTGGGGAACCCGACCGGCGCATCGGCGTACTGCGGGACGCCGACCCGACTGATCACGCCACCGGGGCGGACTACGCCCAGCGCCTGGTCGTAGGCCTCCATGTAGCCGACGGCCTCGAGCACCGTGTGCGTTCCGTCGCCCCCAGTGAGCTCGCGCACCTTGGCGATCCCCTCTTCGCCACGCTCCGCGACCGCGTCGGTCGCGCCGAACTCCAGCCCGAGGTCGGTACGAGCCTTGTGACGGCCCATCAGGATGATCTGCTCGGCGCCCAGTCGCTTGGCCGAAAGGACCGCCATCAGACCGACCGCGCCGTCGCCGATCACCGTGACCGTCGTACGGGGATTGACGCCGGCCTTGATCGCGGCGTGATAGCCGGTGCCGTAGACGTCGGACAGGGTCAGCAGCGACGGCAGCAGCGGGGAGTCCTCGGCGACCGGAGCCTTGACCAGGGTGCCGTCGGCCAGCGGCACGCGAACGGCCTCGGCCTGGCCGCCGCCGACACCGGGGGCGTTCCAGAATCCACCGGTGCGACAGGACGTATGCAGACCTTCGCGACAGAAGTCGCAGGTGTTGTCCGACCAGGCGAACGGGGCGATGACGACGTCACCCGGCTTCAGGGTGGAGACGTCGGAGCCGATCTCCTCGACCACACCGACGAACTCGTGTCCGATGGTCGAACCCTCGGGCGTGGCGGGCATGTTGTGGTACGGGTGCAGGTCGCTGCCGCAGATACAGGCGCGCAGTACGCGTACGACCGCGTCCGTGGGCTGCTGGAGGACCGGGTCGGGGACGTTCTCGACCCGAACGTCGCCGGCACCGTAGATGATGGTTGCTCGCATTGTTCCTTCGTTCTGTCGGACTTGTTGGCTCCAGTTCCAGTGAAGGGGATCTCGCGGGCGCGTGGGAGTTCCTGTCGTTCGGGGTACTGGCAGTGCCTCCCAGGCCGTCCGGGGCGGCCGTAACCTGGGGTTCATGGACCTCCGAGCCGAGACGCGAGAATTCCTCAGGTCTCGCCGTGCCCGGATCACCCCCGAGCAGGCGGGGCTGCCCGTGTACGGCGGCAACCGGCGGGTCACGGGGCTGCGGCGCGAAGAGGTCGCCCTGCTGGCCGGCGTATCGGTGGACTACTACGTCCGGATGGAGCGCGGGAACCTCAGCGGAGCCTCCGACAACGTGCTCGAGTCGATCGCCCGGGCCCTGCAGCTCGACGAGCCCGAACGGGATCACCTCTTCGACCTCGCCCGCAAGTCGGTCGCCCCTCCCCCGGCCCGCCGGCGCCCGGCGTCCCAGCGCGTCCGGCCTGCCCTGCAGCAGGTGCTCGACGCGATCACCGACGCCCCGGCCTGGATCCGCAACGGCCGGCACGACCTGCTCGCCGCGAACCGGATGGGCCTCGCCCTGTACGCGCCGATGCTCGCCGACCCGCGCCGCCCGGCGAACACCGCCCGCTTCATCTACCTCGACCCGGCGTCCAAGGAATTCTTCGTCGACTGGGAACGCGCGGCCGACGACGTCGCCGCGATCCTCCGGTCCGACGCCGGCCGCAATCCGCACGACAAGGCCCTGACCGAACTCATCGGCGAACTGTCGACCCGCAGCGAGGTCTTCCGCACCCGCTGGGCCGCCCACAACGTGCGCTTCCACCGCACCGGCTTGAAGAAGCTGCACCACCCCGCTGTCGGCGACCTCGACCTCAACTACGAGGCCATGGAGTTCCCCTCCGACCCGGGACTCACCCTGCTCGTCTACACCGCCCCACCCGGTACGCCGACCGCCGACGCCCTGAAGCTACTGGCCACCTGGGCCGCGACCCAGGACCAACTCTCCCCTGTTGCCTCAGGCAAGGAGTAGCCCCGGCTATCGGCTCGGGAGGGATCGCGGTAGGCCGAAGGATGGGAACACGCTGTTTTCGAAGCGGGTCAGGGCGCGGATTCGGTCGCTGGTGAGAGTGAGGACGAACAGGCCGACGCCGTGACGGGTACCGCCGGTGGGGGTGCTGCGAAGGTAGGCGCCGAACGCCGGCTGTCCGTTGGCTCGCGTCGGTACGAGGTCGAATCTGCGGCCCGCGTCGAAGATGTTTGCGAAGAAGCGGGATGCGATGTCCCGGCCCTCGTATTCGAAGGGCATCGGCGGCATCGAGATGAAGACGTCGTCCGTCAGCAGGGCGATCAACGCGTCGAGATCGGCGGACTCGTACGCGCGGACGAACCTCGCCACGATCGCATCCTCCTCTTCGGAGGACGGCGGCGGTTCGGGGTCGACGGACCGTACGTGCTGCACGCCGGCGCGTGCTCGTTTGAGGGCGCTGTTGACCGAGTCGACGGTGGAGTCCAGCATGCCGGCCACCTCGTTCGCGTGGAATCCGAGGACGTCGCGCAGGACGAGTACGGCGAGTTGGCGGGGCGGTAGAACCTGGAGGGCGGTCACGAAGGCGAGCGAGATGGATTCGGTTCGCTCGTACCGGGTTTCCGGGCCGATCACGTTTTCGAGGAGGGCGTCGGGGAATGGCTCGAGCCACACGACCTCGCCGTACCGGGTCGGCTCAGGTGGCACGACTTTGGGCACGTCCCACTCCTTGGCTGGGCGTCGGCTCGCCGTGCGACGCGCGTTGAGGCAGCGGTTGGTGGCGATCCGGTAGAGCCAGGTGCGGAGCGAGGCGCGTCCTTCGAACCCGTCGAGGCCCTGCCAGGCGGTCAGTAGTACGTCTTGGAGGGTGTCCTCGGCATCCTGGAAGGAGCCGAGCATCCGGTAGCAGTGCACTTGGAGCTCTCGGCGATACGGCTCGATCAGTTCGCGGAACGCGTCGCCGTCTCCGGCCCGCGCCCTGGTGATCAGATCGGCTGTCACCAGTCACCTCCCAGCTCGTCTCGCTTTCCAGTATGGACACCGCCCGGGAGGCGAACTGGGCGGTCGGCTGGCGCCCAGTTTCCCGGCGGTGCGGTGTCTTCATCATCAAACCCGAGCGGAGTGGAGTCAGAGATGATGCTGAAGCACAAGGTCGCGGTGATCTACGGAGCCGGTGGCGCTATCGGCGAGGCTGTCGCACACGCCTTCGCGCGTGAAGGGGCCAGGTTGTTCCTCACCGGACACCACCTCGCACCGGTCGAAGCGGTTGCCAAGGACATCGTTTCCGCCGGCGGATCCGCCGAGGCGGCAGAGGTCGACGCTCTCGACGAGCAGGCAGTGGACACGCATCTGGGGTGTGTGGTCGACAAGGCGGGCCGGGTCGACGTCTCGTTCAACGCTGTGGGCATCCCGGATCAGGCGATTCTGGGTGTGCCGCTGGCCGAGCTGGACGTCGAACAGTTCTCCCTGCCGATCGCGGCGTACACCACGTCGTACTTCCTGACCGCGCGCCTCGCAGGCCGACGGATGATCGCGAACAAGTCGGGAGTCATCATGAGAGTCACCACACTCCATTCGCGGACGGGCATCCCGTTGGTAGGCGGCTACGGCCCGGCGATGGCGGCCATGGAGGCGCTCACCCGCGATCTGTCCGCCGAGCTCGCACCGTACGGCGTACGCGTGGTGGGCCTCCGACCGCAGGCCATGCCGGAGACACCCACGATCAAGGAAGCCTTCGAACCGCGCGCCAAGGCGACCGGAATGACCTGGGAGCAATGGGAGGAGCTGCTCGCAAGCAAGACCCACCCCAAACGCCTCATGACCCTCGAGGAAATGGCCAACGTGGCAGCCTTCATCGCCTCTGACAAGGCCACCGCATTGACCGGAACCACCGTCAACCTGACCTTGGGCAGCCTGGACGACTAACCCGACCAGTGCGACCGCGTGGCCGGCCGGTCCGCGTGGCCAAAAAATCGTGTGCGCGCGGTCCGGGAAGTCTCTACTCTCCACGGATGGATCTACGCGCCGAACGGACGAATGATCGAGACAGCGTACGGGATGTCCACCTTCGCGCTTTCGGTGATCACGGCACCGTGGTCGCCGACCTTGTCGAGACCCTGCGTGAGACGGTTGACCCTCTGTCCCTCGTCGCCGACGACGGCGGACAGGTTGTCGGGCATGTCATGTTCACCCGGAGCTTGCTCGATGCCCCTCGTCAGCTGGTTGAGGTCCAGGTGCTCAGCCCGCTGGCGGTATGCCCTGACCGTTTCAGGCAGGGCATTGGTTCGGCGCTGGTCATCCTTGGATTGAAGATCCTCACTGAACGAGGCGTGCCTGTCGTGTTCCTGGAGGGCGATCCTGGGTACTACTCCCGTTTCGGCTTCGCGGCCGGTGGCGACCAGGGTTTCCGCAAGCCGTCCCTGCGAATTCCCGACGGCGCATTCCAGGCCATCACGCTCCCCGCGCACCAGCAGTGGATGACGGGAACGCTTGTCTATTCGGAACCCTTCTGGCAACACGATGCGGTCGGCCTCCGCGGCTGTTGCCCGTCGTTCATCTTGCAGATGAAGGCGTCACCGGTGTTGCCGATGGGCGGGGTGTGGGAAGGCCCCGCTCGCTGGTCGCGGACGGGGCC
>NZ_SNWQ01000036.1 GCF_004361855.1 Kribbella caucasensis | reverse complement strand
GGGCGTGTTCGAGGAGGCTGGCCTCGCGCCGGTTGGCCTCGGCGCGTTGCTCGGCGGCCGAGGCCAGCAGGTCGGCCGTCGACAACTCGGTGAGACCCGTCTCGAACATACTGTCGATTATATGTCACACTCCGTGACCCGCCAAATTTCCCCTTACCCACAAGGAGAAACGCGATGCTGCAGTTCACGTACGGCGTCTGTTAGCGGTGGGTGGTGTGCTGTGCCATCGCCAGTTGGTGCCGACGTCGGGCAGTTCGGGTAACGAGATCCGGCCGGTCGCCCACTGGATCGTGGTCCATGGATCGATGTCCGACGAGCCGAGCGACGCGTTTTCGGCGTACCGGTCTGGGAACATGCGGGCGAGGATCCAGGTGCAGACGTCCGGCGGCGGCTCGAAGGGCAGTCCGAGACCGGTCGCGATGTCACCGCCGTGTACGAGCACTTCGATGCCGCCCATGCCGGCCGTTCCTTCGGCGTCGGCCATACCGAAGGGGTGGAAGCCGCGGTCGGTCGGCTTGGCGGCTCGTACTACGGACGACAGGAGCCGACCGCTCGCCTCGAGGAGTTCCAGGACCTGGGCGTTGGTGGCGTCCTCCAGAGCGCGGGAGAAGAAGCTCACGTAATGCGTGGGAGCCCGGCTGGCGAGCTGGATCGCGTACGCCTGCAGGCAATGCGCCGCATGCTCAGCGGTGAACCGGCAGGACCACTCGAGCGTGCCCGCCGAGCCGTGCCAGTCCAGGTCGACGCCAGGGCTGAGCGCCGCGATCACACTGTCGACTGCCCGATCGAGATCAACCGCCGGTTGCAATGACTTCCTCCGTCTGTTGAGGCTTCGAGAGAGCTTAGGCGTGGGTGTGAACCCTCCGGCGGTTCTTCGGAGGGTTCACGGGGAGGGAGGCCCGAGGTTCAAGCGGATTTCACCTCGCGGTTCAGGAGGCGGAGGAGGCCGAGTGCCAGCGGGAGCAGTACCCAGATCGTGCCGGCGACCGCGATGTGGGTGAAGTCGTCGCCGGTGAAGGTCTGCTTGTCGAAGGCCGGTGCGATGGCCGAGTTGAGGTCCACCCACGGTGCGACCTTCGCGAGCGAGTCGACCATGGAGAAGAGCACGTTCCACGCGATCGGGAGGACGTAGTACAGGACGATCGCGGCCGCGGTGTTCATCAGCACCATGCCGAAGGCGAATCCTTGGACGACGCCGATGAGTTGCAGGAGGAAGAAGTCGCGGACGTTGGGGATTCCGAAGGTCCAGGTGCCGGCGCCGTCCATGAGGACCGTGCCGGCGACGTTGCCGAGCGCTGCGACGCCCAAGGCCACGACGACCGCGAGAGCACCGACCAGGAGTACGGCGACAAGCTTGGCCAGGGCGACCCGGAGTCGGCTGGGCTCGAGGGTGAACGTGACCAGACCGGTGCGCTGTGACCACTCGGCGGTCACGGCGAGGATTCCCAGTACCGGCAGGAGCAGCCCCTGCGGCGTGGACGTCGCACCGAGGAAGTTGATGTAGGTGAGGTCCTCCGGCTTGGCCACGAAGAGGAACACGATGACGACGGCAACGGTGATGATTCCGATCGCGGTGAGCAGCCAGAAGCCTGCACGGGTGTCGGTGAGCTTGCGGAGCTCGACCCGCAGAAGTCGTCGGAAGGGAACGGCGGTGATGGTCGGATCGGGCGTGGTGTACGTCGCGGTGGTCATGCGGAGACCTGCTCTCGTGCGTCGTCGGCGGTCAGTTGGAGGAACATGTCTTCGAGGCCGGCGCCGTCGGCGTTGCGTAGTTCGGTGACCACGACGCGATCGCGGGTGGCGATCCCTGCGACCTGCTCGCTGGTCGCGTCGACGACGTAGGCCCCGTCGTCGGTGGCCTGGTAGGTGATGCCGGCCGTGTCGAGGCAGCGGGTCAGGGCGTTCCTGTCCGGGCTGCGGACCAAGGTGCCCACGGTGCTGAGCAGCTCGGCTTTGGTGCCGTCGGCAACGATCTTCCCGCGCCCGATCAGGACCAGATGGTCTGCGATCAGCTCGATCTCGTGCAGCAGGTGTGAGGAGAGCAGGACGGTTCCGCCGCGCTCCGCGAACGTCCGCAGGAGTCCGCGCATCCAGTGGATCCCGGCCGGGTCGAGCCCGTTGGCCGGCTCGTCCAGGATCAGCACCTGCGGGTCACCGAGCAGCGCGTGGGCGATCCCGAGCCGCTGGCGCATGCCGAGCGAGTAGTTGCCGACGCGGCGATCCCCTTCGGCGCCGGAGAGCCCGACCGTCTCGAGCATCTCGTCGACGCGACCGCGGGGCAGCCCCATCGTCATCGCATCGAGTCGGAGAACCTCGCGTCCGGTCCGTCCGTTGTGCTGCGCCGAGGCGTCCAGGAGGACACCGACGTGGCGTCCGGGGTTGGGCAGTTCGGCGTACGGGACGCCGAGGATTGTGCTGTGACCCGCCGATGCCGGGGTGAGCCCCGTCATCATGCGCATCGTGGTCGACTTGCCTGCCCCGTTGGGGCCGAGGAAACCGGTGACGGAACCCGGCTCGGCACGGAAGGAGACGTTGTCGACGGAGACGTGTGCGCCGTAGCGCTTGCTGAGTTGTTCGACGATGATCATGCCTTCGAGCCTGATCCAGACGACGCCCGGACACAGCGGTCTGCGGGCCAGAAGCGGGTCGCCCCGGGCTGCGCATGTCTAGCCGTTGGTAGGGGGTGGGTCTAGCCGGTGGGCTCTGTCCAGGCCGGTCACCCTCCCGTACGTTGGTTGAGGTGGACGCCAATCCAGTCGTGGCCCCGCCTCGACTGACCCGGTGGCAGTCGACGTGGCGCTACCTCGCGGCCGGCGGAATCGGCCTCGGGTTCTGGATCAGCACCGTCGTCACCCAGTACGGCGGGGCGGTCGGCAGCGAAATGGTCATCGACCTGCTCGTTGGTGCCGTTTCTGTCGGGCTGACGCACTGGCGTCGCCGATTCCCTTGGGCCGTGACGATGACAGTCGTCGTACTCGGGGCGCTCGCCACGTCCGGGTCGGGTGCCGTGATCCTGACGATGGTGTCCCTGGCCACGCGTCGCCGGTGGCGCGAGATCGTGCCGGTGGCGGTCGTGAGCGTCACCGCGTCGCTCGCGTTCTTCGCGATGCGCCCTGACAGCGGGTGGACGCCCGTTGCCTCCCTGCTGTTCGCCGTGGTCTTCGCCAGCGCCGTCATCGCCACCGGCATGTACATCGGCGCACGCCGCGATCTGGTGGCGAACCTGCGCGAGCGTGCCGACCGCGCCGAGCGCGAGCAGAGCCTGCGCGTCGGCCAGGCCCAGGTCACCGAGCGGGCCAGGATCGCGCGGGAGATGCACGACGTCCTCGCGCACCGACTCTCCCTGGTCGCCCTGAACGCGGGCGCGCTGGAGTACTGCCGCACGCTCAGCGAGTCCGAGGTGGTCGAGGCCGCGGCCATCACCCGACTCAACGCCCACCGTGCCCTGGAGGACCTGAACGACATCCTCGGGGTGCTGCGCGCAGACACCGCGGACACCTCACCGGAGCCTCCGCAACCGACTCTCGTCGACCTTCCCGCCTTGGTGGAGGAAGCGCTGGGCGCGGGAACCAAGGTGCGGTTGCACAGCCGGGTCGGGGACCTGGCGGACACCCCGGACACCATCGGACGCAGTGCCTACCGGATGATTCAGGAAACGTTGACGAACGCCCGCAAGCACGCACCGGACACGACCGTCGACATCACCCTCAGCGGACGGCCGGGCGGCCAACTGATCCTCGAGGTGCGCAATCCGATCCGTCTCGGCGTCCCGCCAAGCGGCACCCCCGGCTCGGGTCTCGGTCTGCTGGGGCTGACCGAGCGGGCCGAGCTCATCGGGGGACGGCTGGAGCACGTGAAGTCCGAGCAGGAGTTCGTGGTTCGTGCCTGGCTGCCGTGGCCGGCATGAGCGACGCGGGCGGTGCCGTGATCCGGGTCGTGATCGTGGATGACGATGCCCTCGTACGGCGCTGACGATGATCCTGCGGGACGACCCGGCGATCGAGGTGGTGGGGGAGGCGGCCGACGGCGTACAGGGCATCGAGCTCATCGCCCGGCTGGCGCCCGACGTCGTACTGCTCGATATCCGGATGCCCCGCCTGGACGGTCTTGAGGTGCTCGCGCGGCTGGCCGGTCCGGGGGTTCGTCCCAAGATGATCGTGCTGACGACGTTCGATGCCGACGACTACGTGGTACGGGCGTTGCGCAGCGGCGCGAGCGGGTTCCTGCTCAAGCACACGCCTCCCGCCGGCATCGTCGACGCCGTGCACAAGGTGGCCGCTGGGGATCACATGCTCTCGCCGAGTGTGACGACGCAGCTGATCACGCGACTGGGTGCGCCGGACTCCGACCGGGTCGTCGCGGCGCTGGCGGCCGTTGCGACGCTCACCGACCGGGAGCGGGAGGTCGCCGTCGCCGTGGGCGAGGGCAAGGTCAACGCGCAGATCGCCGAAGAGTTGTTCATGAGCGTGGCGACCGTCAAGGCGCATGTCTCCCGCCTGCTCGGAAAGCTCGACGCCGACAACCGCGTGCAGATCGCGATCCGCGTGCACGACGCCGGGCTGCTGACCTGAGGCCCATGTCGAGGTGGTGCTGGAGCGGGCCTTCAAGGCGGCCGGTGGTCAGGATGTGTTGATCGGGGGGTGGCGCTGCGACCGTGCAGCAGTACCTGCGCGCCGGGCTGATCGACGAGCTCACCCTGGTCGTCGCCCCGTTGCTCGCCGGCGCCGGTGAACGCCTCTTCGACAACGTCGCCGACGCCTTGCAGAACTACCAGGTGACCGAGATGGTGAGCTCCACAATCGCGACCCATCTCACCGTGCAGCGGCGTTGAGTTGCATCCGGAGTACGACATCGGCCGTACGTGCTTGGATGGCGTCATGACCCAGGTACTGCGGTATGCGGCCTTCACCACCGACCCGGCGGGCGGCAACCCGGCCGGCGTCGTACTCGATGCGCGCGGACTGGACGACGCGGCCATGCAGGCGATCGCCGCCGACGTCGGCTACTCCGAGACCGCGTTCATCACTGGCGAAACGGACGGCACCCATCAGGTCCGGTACTTCTCCCCGAAGGCCGAGGTGCCGTTCTGCGGTCATGCGACCGTGGCCACCGCGGTCGCACTCGCGGAGCGGATCGGCCCGGGGGAGCTGGTGTTCTCGACGGCGGCCGGGATCGTGCCGGTCGTGGTGGAGGACTCGGCCGGCGTACTGCGGGCGACCTTGACGAGCGTCGAACCGTATGTCGAAGCGGTCAGCGATGTCAGCGAGGCGTTGGACATCCTCGGCTGGCGCGCGGACCAGCTCGACCCCGCCCTGCCGCCGTACATCGCGTACGGCGGGGCGCGTCACCTCGTCCTGAGTGCGTCGACACGGCAACGACTTGCCGAACTGGACTACGACTTCGACCGGCTGCTCGAGTACATGCTGCAACGGGATCTCACGACAGTGCAGCTGGTGTGGCGGGAGTCGGCGACCACCTTCCACGTCCGGGACCCGTTCCCGGTCGGCGGTGTGGTCGAGGACCCGGCGACCGGTGCGGCGGCCGCCGCATTCGGTGCCTATCTGCGCGAGCTCGGCCAGGTCCAGCCGCCGGTCACGCTCACCCTCCTTCAGGGCGACGACATGGGCCGCCCCAGCCAGATCCAGGTCGACCTACGCCCCGACGACACCAGAGTCCGAGTAACCGGCAACGCCGTACCAATCGACGTGAACCCCTGACGTAACTTTGCCTGCCCCGGCCGTATCTAACAGGTGTCCAGAGGGGGCACCGTGAAATCCTTTCACAGCATTCGTTCTGTCCATCTTCGCCGACCGATCCGCCCCGCACTCGCAAGGTACAAGTCATGACGACCACTGTCGTCCTGCCGGGCGATCACACCGTCCGTTCGCCTGAACTTCAAGATGCCGAGGCGATCTTCGGACTGCGTTCGGCCCACAACACGGCCGTGGTCGGGTTTGCCGACTGCACGTTGGACGAGGTTGCCGGAGAGATCGTCGATCCTGGCTTCGATCTTGGGACCGATGGCTGGCTGGTGCTCGACCGGGACGGCCTGCCGGCTGGGTACGCGTACACGTTCGGCAAGGGCAACCGCGAGATCGTCGAGATCGAGGTGACCTCGCAGAACCCGGCGGTGGCCGCCTGGCTGTTCGAGCAGACGATGCGGCGCGCCCGGGAGATGGGACGCGAGCGCGGCCACGCCGAGATCACGGTCGATTCGACCATCTACCGCGCAGACGAACCGCTGCGCGCGCTGTTGTCCGGTCACGACTTCGTGGTCGGTACGACGTACCACCAGATGCGGATCGACCACACCGGACCGGTCGCCACCCCCGAAGTACCCGCAGGCGTCGTGGTCCGGCGCGGCACGTTCGATGCGGCCAGCCGCTGGATTGCCCACGAGGTCCTGATCGACAGTTTCCGCGGCCAGTTCGGCTTCGTGCCCCGCCCGCACGACGAGTGGGTCACGGCGCTCGATGCCCGAGCGAATTTCGACTGGTCCCAGCTCACCTTGCTCGAGATCGACGGGAAAGCGGTCGCGATCCGCATGTGCAGCGACGCACATATCGAGCAAGGGAACCTCGGCCACGTCGGCATGCTCGGCGTGCTCAAGGAGTTCCGGGGGCGTGGTCTGGCGAGGTTCCTGCTGCGCGACGCCTTCGCTCTCGACGCGGCCGCCGGACGCACCGGTACGACGCTGTACGTCGACACGAACAACCCGACTCCGGCGCTCGGCCTGTACCTGTCGGCGGGTATGACGCCCACCCTCGTCCTCGACGGCTGGCGCCGCCACGTCCTGCCCACCTACTAGGGCAGCGTCCACCGCCAGCAGCCGCTGATGCTGCCGGCGGTCCAGCGACATCCGTAACCTTTTGTGGCTTCCGGCGCGTTTCACCGGTCATGCACAGACAACGATCACGTCGATTGACCGGGCTCGCAATCGTGGCAGCGCTGCTGTTCGCCCCGTTGGCCCCGAGGGAATCCGCGGCGGCGAGTGATGCTGGCTCCACTCCATCGGCTGATACCGCGCCGGTCTGGAAGGCCCAGGGAGGCGACGCTCGCACGCTCGATCTGAGCGGTGCTCCCGTCTCTGCCGATGCGCTGGCCGAGCAGTTCCGTGCTGCCGCGGACACCGTCTCGCTGACGATACGGCACCTGGACCAGGGTGGAGCGCTGACCGCGGACGCCGCTACCGCGATCGCCAACCTGGACGGCACCTTGAACGAGCGGATCGACATCGGGGCCGGCGAGGTCACGCTTCACCTGCCACGCGGCCGCTACATGCTTGCCAGTGTGGTTCACACCGGACCTGCCGACGAGCAGACCAGCAGCTTCCTGATCCAGCCCTTGGTCGAACTGCAGACGGACAGCACCGTTCAGCTCGACGCCCGAGGCGCGAAACCACTGCGCGTCAGCACCGAGGATTCCGCCGCCAGCTCCTTTCTCAGCGCCCTCTACGTTGCTCGCCGGATGGACGACGGCACAATGATTCAAACCGATCTCCGCTCAGACCGGCTCGACCGCCTGACTACAGCGCAGCTGGGCCCCGACGTACCAGCAGCTGATCTGACGTCGAGCGTGGTCACCTACTGGGGCATCGCTGGGCCGGCAGGCGACTTCGCAGACAGCCCTGTCACCTACAGCACGCTGGATACCGTCCGCGGCAGGTTCTTCACCGGCCTGCACAGGGTGGTCCGGCCGGCCGAAATGGCGACAGTGGTCTCACACCTCCACTCAACATCTCCCGATCTGAACCTGACCAGATCGGCCACGGTGATCCCGCCCGGTGTCAACGGGGGATGGAGTAGAGGCCTGCTCTACCGTCAGCCGCAGACGGTGACGGAGTACATCGAGGCAGGAGCGGACACGTTGGCCGGGATTCAGGAGCGCACGGAGGACACCCTCGTCACAGACCTCAGCTCGCTCGGCAGCCGGACGTTCCAGGCCGGCCGACGCTACGAGCTGACCTGGAACAAGGCGGTACTCGGCCCCAACCTCGAATCCGGTTGGGCCGGCCGGTACGGCGACACGATGGCTACCCAGATCCCGATGTACTCCGACCAGGCGGGCAACTGGAGCTGGGGAGCCGCCGACGCCGCGTCGACACGGATGTACCGAGACGGAGTGCTGATCGCCGAGACCGATCAACCCGGCGACGTCGGACGCGCGGACGTCGGACCCGGCCCGGCGCGCTTCCGGCTCGAGAGTCACGTCGATCGCCCGCACCTGACCCAGCGCTCGACCACCGTGGACGCGGTCTGGAACTTCTCGTCGGACACCGCGGGCAAGGACGGTGAACCGCTGCCCCTGTGGCTGCTGCGGTTCCAGCCGAGGGTCGGACCGTACAACGACGCTCCGTCGGGTAGCTCTGTCCTCCCCTTCACGGCGAAGCCGAATCCGGGTGCGAAGCTCGGCCGCGTGCGCCTTCCGGTCGTACGAGTGTCCGGTGACGGCGGGAAGAGCTGGCGGCCGGCGACCGTCGTACCGAAGGGCCAGGGCCGGTACGTCGGGGTCTTCGCCCTGCCTGGAGCGAAGACGATCTCGTTACGCGCCTCGGCGGCAGACTCGGCCGGCAACACCATTGACCAAACCCTGCTGAACGCCTACGCCATCCGTTGACCAGGGAAACGGTCGCCGGACTGCCTGCGATGCGAGGTCAGTCGGCGTTCGCGCACATCCGATCGGGCGGTGGCGCCGAAGAGGGGCTTGAGACGTCGCCGGAGTTGGGCCCACCGGCGGCTCTCGTCTGGCGACCGGCCGCCGTGAGGAGCGGATCGGCGCCGCGACCGAGAGGTGTATGCCCATGTATCAACCACGACGACGGATCATGGTCGTCGCTGCGACGGCGGCCGCGATCGCGTTACCCGCTACGGCCCTGGCCCTCAGCGGCGGGACGCAGGCGACGGCCGGCGACAGGCCGTCCGCATCCGCATCCGCAGCCGCGCCCGCAGCCGCCCTCGCCCCCGCCACGGCCCGGCCCAAGGGGATCGAGGTGGTTGGCCTGACTGATCAGGGCCGGCTGGTGAAGTTCCGCACCGCCTCGACCGACAAGATCCGGAGTTCGGCCCGGGTCCAGGGACTGAAGGACGACAAGTGGCTGGTCGGCATCGACTACCGGGTCCAGAACAAGAAGCTGTACGGCGTCGGCGACCGCGGCGGCATCTACACGATCAGCACCGGGTCCAACTTCGGCCGGGCCAGCAAGGTCTCGCAGCTCACCGTCCCGCCGGCCGGCCAGAACTTCGGCGTCGACTTCAACCCGGCCGCGAACCGGCTGCGGGTGATCAGCGACACCGGCCAGAACCTGCGCCACAACCTCGACGACCCAGTCGGTACGCCGGCGGCCGGGGCGACCGCGACCGACGGCACACTGGCCTACCCGGGTGTGCCGCCTGCTCCGCCGAACACGGCCGCCCAGGTGACGGCGGCGGCGTACACGAACAACGACCTCGACCCGAACACCGCGACCACGCTTTACGACATCGACACCATGCTCGACCAGGTCGTGATCCAGTCGCCCGCGAACGCAGGACTGCTCGCGCCCACCGGCAAGCTCACCGTCGACGCCAGCCAGCGGGCCGGGTTCGACATCTACATGCAGGGCACGGGTAACCGCGGTCTCGCAGTACTGAACACCAGCGGCCGCACCCGCCTGTACGACATCGGCCTGACCACCGGCAAGGCCACCCGACTCGGGTCGCTCCCGATCAACATGCAGGTCGTCGACCTCGCTGTTCCGCTGACCCGATAGTCCGCGCAGCCAGGCTCCGGTGGTCCCGTACCGGAGCCTGGCGGCAGCTCCTCCGATCTGGGTCAGACGAGTAAGGCGATGCCGGCGGCGATGAGCCAGAGGGACCAGGCGATGTAGGTGATCGGCGTGAGTGTGGCCGCGAGCCTCCAGCCGTTGCGCTCGGCGGGTCCGACGAACTCCAGGGAGCACAGGACGAGCACCGCGCCGATGATGATCGCGGGGATGCCAAGCCAACTTGGGGCGAGAGTCGTTTGGGTGAAGGCGATGCCGACCAGGATCGTCCAGGCGCCGGTGAGCAGGTAGCCGAGGTGCTCGCCGACGGCGACGCCCAGGTACCGGTTGAAGCTCTGGAAGACGACGTCGACCGCTTCGCGTCGGGCGGGACTGGACTCGGGATCGGCGTCGACGCGGGCGAGGTAGGGAACGAGGAACGGCCATCGGATGAGGCCGAGGAGTTGCACGAGTGCAGCGAGTACGCCGAGGGTGGCGCCGACAACGCGCAGGGCGTCGCCGGCGTTGTCGAGGACGAGCGCGACGATGACTGCAAGGGGAGCCAGGGCGGCTGCGGTCAGAGCGAAGACCCACCACCACAGCAGCAGCTTCTTGCCACCTTCGCGAAACCGGTCGAGCACCTCGTGGGTAGGACGGCGCAGGACGTCGGGATAGTCGAAGGTGGCAGCCAGTGCGCCGAAGGCGACGTTGAACGCCACCGGAAGCGCGAGCAGCAGGATGCCTGCAACGGTGACAGGGTTCATCGCTGCGCGATTGCCACGTCAGGTGCGACCGTCGGCGTCAAGTCGGTGGAAGCGCGGTAGGGCAGCAGGTGGTGGAGCAGGAACCCAGACAGCACCGAGAAGGTCAGCGCTCCATAGGCGCCGAAAATCGTGAACTGGTTGTCGACACTGATCCCGCCGACGGTGGTGACGGTCCAGCCCAGCGACCACAGGACTGGCATCGCGGCGGCCCAGGCCCAACGCAGGTGGATCCGCCTGGGCAGCGCCAGTGCCTGCGCCACACCGAGGACGACGCCGGTGATCGCGCCCATCAGAGCGAGTTCGCCCAATGAAGTGCCGTAACCGACCGCGGCGGCGCCGATGAGAAGACCGATACCCATGCCGGCGCCGGTGGCCGGGATCCACCTGCGCGGATCGAGACGCCGGCGGCTCACCAGCGTCTGGCCGGCACCGAGGACCAGCCCTGCGACCAAACCGCCGAGTAACGCGGCAATCGGTCCGTCGACCCGGCCGCCCACCGCGGTGCCGGCCAGACCGGCGAGGGGAAAGAAGAGGAACCCTGCGGTCCAGACCAACCAGGTCCGTAGGAAGACCGGCTGTGATGCTCGCGATCGGGTCATGGTGCTCAACTCCTGACGGCCGGCGTACCGACCGGGTTGTGATGGAAGAACTCAGGGGATTTGGGTTAATTCTGTACGTCGTACAAATAATGTACGCTGTACAGAGTCAAGTCAAGAGAGAGGCCCATGCCGATGCCAGAACCAGCCAAACGAGGTCGACCCGGCCCGCGGCGAGCCCTGACGGAGAACCAGATCCTCGACGCCGCCCTGACCCTGCTGGACGAGGGCGGGACGGACGCGGCCTCGGTGCGGGGGATCGCGGCGAAGGTGGGCGTGGCCCCGAATGCCGTGTACACCTACTTCCCGGACAAGGCCGCTGTGATCAAAGGGCTCGTCGAGCGCCTACTCGGCGAGGTCGACCACGGGCTCTTCGTCGACCGCGACCAACCCTGGCGGCAGCGCGTGGAGTCCCTTGCGCTGGAGTTGCGGACACGGCTCTCGGCGCACCCCGGCGTAGTACCGCTGATGATCGGCGGCCCCATGGACGGCCCCAACGCACTCGCTCTGAACGAGCGGCTCCTCGAGCTCCTCGCCGACGCCGGCCTCCATCCCGCGGACGGTGCGCGCGCCGCCTACCTGCTGATCGTCTACGTGTTCGGCTCGATCGCCCTCGAGGTCGCCGATCTGCCGCAGCCCGGGCCGCTGCCACCAGAGTCGGAACGTATCGGTACGCGACTCCTCGCCTTCTCCGCGACACCACCTGAGCCCTACCCCCGTACAGCCGCGGCAGCCGCCGAGCTCGCTGCCTACATCTCGACCGAGCAGTACCTATGGGGCCTCCACCGACTACTCGACGGCATCACCACGAGCTGACAGTCACTCAGGTGGGGGAGCGGTGGTGCGGCGGGGGACGAGGGTGGGGGAGAGTTTGATCTGGGCGGATGGGCGGTGCCGGTCGGCTATCCGGTCCAGGAGGAGGCGGGCGGTTTCGGCTCCGATGTGGCGGCCGGCCTGGTCGACGCTGGTGAGCGAGATCTGACCGAGCTGCGCGAACGTCGTGTTGTCGTACCCGGCGACGGAGATGTCGGCGGGAACCAAGAGGCCGGCCTCGGAGATCGCGTCGAGGACGCCCATCGCGACGATGTCGGCGCCGGCGAAGATGGCGGTCGGACGGCGGGAACGGGCGAGGAGTTGCCGAGCGCCGACGTACCCGCCTTCCTGGGTGTAGGTGGTGGAGACTATGTCGATCTCGCTGGCCAGCCCGTGGGCGTGCATCGCGCGCTGGTAGCCGTCGGCGCGGATCGCGTTGGGCATCTCCACCAGCCGGTCGGGGTCGGTCTCGGCGTGCTCGATGTGCGCGATCCGGCGGTGTCCGAGGCCGGCCAGATGGCCGACTACGAGGGCGGCGCCGGTGAGGTCGTCGTCGGACACCGTGTCATAGGCGGCCGAGTGCCCGTGCCTGCCGACGATCACGGTCGGGACCCGGTTGGCGAGGTGCTCGAGGCGGGAGCGTGACGAGATCGGCGCGATCAGGATCATGCCGTCCATACCGCGGTCGATCATCGCGTCGGTGACGTGGGACTCGGCCTGCTCGTCGTTGCAGCCACCTGGTCCCACCAGAACCTGGTACTCGGTGCCGCGGAGCGCCTCGGTGAGTCCGTCGAGGATCTCCGGAAAGAAGGGGTTACGGAGGTCGGGGAGCATCACACCGAGGGTGTACGTCTGACCGCGCATTGCCCGGGCCGCGGCGTTCGGCCGGTACCCCAACTCGCTGATCGCCTGCTGCACCTTGGCCCGCATCGCCGGGCTGGCCCCATACGCGTTGCGTAGCACCTTCGACACGGTGGTCGTCGACACCTGGGCGTGCTGTGCGACATCGACGATGGTGACGCGTCTGGGCAGCGCTGGCGGCTCCATCGAGTACCTCCGGTTTGGGGAACGTTACTCAGACTATAAGTGCCTGACATATTGACGTTACTTCGAACCTGCTCCTAGAGTCTGGACAACTTTTTGGGGAACGTTGCCCACATTCGATGAAACGTTTCATAAAGGCGGGTGCGTCAGTGACGATGATCGACCAACGTCCGGACCGGGCCGGGGTCGCTCCCGCTCGTCGCCGCGTGACGCCGCCGGGCGGCCGGCTTCACACGACACCGCCGTGGTGGTTCGCGGCGCCGGCGATGGTTCTGTTCGCCTTCGTCGTACTGCTGCCGAGCGCTCGCGGTGTGTACTACGCCTTCACCGACTGGGACGGCCTCAACCCGGTCTACTCCCTGGTCGGCCTGGACAACTTCACCGCCATGGTCCGCGACCCCGACGCGGTACAGGCGATCTGGCACACGCTGCTGATAGCGGTGGCGATCACGATCATCCAGAACGGGCTCGGCCTGGTGCTGGCGCTCGGGGTGAACAGCACCATCAAGTCCCGCAACGTACTTCGGGTGTTCCTGTTCGCTCCAGCGGTGGTCACGCCGATCGTGACCGCGTACCTGTGGCGAAACCTGCTCGGCCCCGACGGTGCGGTGAACAGCCTGCTCGGTGCGGTCGGGCTGGCCTCCTGGCAACAGGACTGGCTGGGCGACCCGGGACTGGCCCTCTGGTCGATCGTCGGTGTCATCGTGTGGCAGTTCGCCGGGTACTCGATGGTCATCTTCCTGGCCGGGCTGCAGTCGGTGCCGAAGGAGATCTACGAGGCCGCGGACATCGACGGGGCGGGGCCGGTACGGCGGTTCTGGTCGGTCATCCGGCCGCTGCTCGCGCCGGCGTTCACGATCAACCTGATGCTGTCGATCATCGGCGGGATCAAGCTCTTCGACCAGGTGTACGCGTTGACCGGCGGCGGTCCCGGGCACGCGACCGACACGTTGTCGACGCTGATCTACAAGGACGCCTTCACCTTGGGGGAGTTCGGGTACAGCATCGCGCTCGCCGTCGTACTCACGATCATCGTGGCGATCGCCTCGACCGGTCAGTACGTCGTACTGTCCCGCAACGAGAGGGCCGCGTCATGAGGCGCTACCGCGGACGCACGTTCGGGCTGGAACTGCTGATGATCGGCGTCGCCCTGGTGGTCGGCTTCCCTCTGTACGTCCTGGTGAACCTGGCCGTCCGCGCGCCGTCCGACACGTCCTCGCCGATCCGGCCGACCACTTCGCCCACGCTCGACAACTTCACCCAGGCATGGCAGCAGGGCGCGCTCGGCGGTGCACTACTCAACAGCGTCGTGGTCACGGCCGTCAGCGTCGTCATCGTGCTGGCCGTCTCGTCGTTCGCGGCGTATCCACTGGCCCGGGCCACGGCTCGCTGGTCACGCGGGTTGTTCCTGCTGATCATGCTCGGCCTGGTGCTGCCGTTCCAGCTCGCCGCATTGCCGCTCTATCAGACGATGCGCGACCTCGGCCTGCTCGGCACCCCGTGGGCACTGATCCTCTTCTACTCCGGACTTCAAGTGCCCTTCACCACGTTCCTGTACGTCGGCTTCCTGCGGGCGTTGCCGCGGGACTTCGAGGACGCGGCCCTCATCGACGGCTGTACGCCGACGCAGGGCTTCCGGTATGTCGTGTTCCCGATGCTGAAACCGATCACGGTGACCGCGCTGGTGCTCAACGCCGTCTCGGTGTGGAACGACTTCTTCACGCCGCTGCTGTACCTCAGTGGCAGCGCACAGCAGACCATGCCCGTCGCGATCGCCGGCTTCGTCGGCCAGTACGTCACCGATTGGAACCTCGTCTTCGCCGCTCTGGTGATCAGCATCGTGCCGATCCTCGCCGTCTACTTCGCATTGCAGCGCAGCATCATCAACGGCTTCGCCGGAGGCCTCAAGGGATGACACGTTCCGGACCTACCCGATCTCAACCCATCCACGTTGGAGACATCATGAGAACATCCAGACTGGCGGCCGCGGCGGCCATCCTGACGGCGGGCAGCCTGCTGGCCGCCTGCAGCGGTGGTACCAACGCCGGCAGCGGCACCACCGACACGCAGGTGCTGACCCTCGCCTCCGTCGACCAGGGGTCCATCGAGGACGTCATCGAGGCCTTCAAGAAAGCCAACCCCGGTGTCGACGTGCGCTTCACCACCAGCGGCGCCGACCAGTACCAGCAACAGATCCGCACCCAGCTGTCGTCCGGCACCGCTCCCGACGTGATGTCGGTATGGCCCGGCAACGGCAACCCCGGCGCCACCTACGTCCTCGCCCAGCCCGGTTACCTTCTCGACCTGTCCGACCAGGCCTGGGCCGCGAAGTTGCCACCCGCGATCAAGAGCGTCGCGCAGTACGAAGACAAGACCTACACCGCGATCTTCGGCCAGAACGGCATCGGTGCGGTCTACAACCAGGACGCCCTGGACAAGTCCGGGCTCACGCCACCCGGTACCTGGACCGAGCTGCTGTCCTTCTGCAAGGCCGCTGCCGCGAAGGGGACTCCAGCCTTTGCCCTGGGCAACCAAGACAACTGGGTGACGCAGATCGTCCTGTACGCCCTGGTGGCCACCACCGTCTTCGGCCCGGACCGGGAGTTCGCGTCGAAGATGGAGGCGGGCCAAGCCACGTTCGCCGATTCACCCTGGACCACGGCGATGGACAAGTACCTCCAGATGGAGAAGACCGGCTGCTTCCAGAAGAATCCGCTCGGCACCAGTTACGAGGCCAGCCAGACGCTCGCCGCGACCGGTAAGACGCTCGGCATCATCCAGGGCAACTGGGTCGTTGCGCTGCTCAAGGGGAAGAACCCGGCCGGCAAGTTCACCCTGAAGGCGCTGCCCGCCACCGACAACCCGAGCGAGTTCCTGATGCCCGCTGCGGCCGGCGCCGGATACGGGGTCAACGCCAAGGCGAAGAACAAGGACCTCGCGCTGAAGTTCGTCAACTTCGTGATGTCACCGGAGGGGATGAACCTGTTCGTCAAGAAACAGGGCGGCCTGCCGTCCCTCCCCGACACCGGCTACACCGCCGACCCGTCGCTGGCCGAACTGTCGACGTACATCACCGACAACAAGACCGTGCCCTTCATGGACCAGCTCTGGCCCAACCCCAAGGTGCAGCAAACGATGCTCAGCGGCCTCCAGGAGATCTTCAGCAACCAATCCACCCCCGACAAGGTCCTCAAAGCCATGGACACCGACTACAAAGCCGGCTCCTGACGCCGAAGGGCGCGAACCATGAGGTTGGCGCCCTTCGTCTGTTTCACCCCGTCGGTAGAGACGCTCAGGATGGCTATTGCTCCACCGGCGCGGCACGCGGGCATAGGATCGGCGGCATGGCGCTGCGACTTGTTCAGGTGAATTTCAAGGCTCGGGACGACTCAGCGCTCGGCCGGTTCTGGGCGGAGGCGCTCGGCTGGGGTGTTTCCAGCGAGGGACCCGGTGTGACCAACGTTGAACCCGTCGGCTTCGTGTGGCCGGACCCCGTCGCCGTCTGCGTCGATGTCGTCGCTGTCCCGGACCCCGAAACGGTGAAGTACCGCGTGCACCTCGATCTCGCCACCACCTCTGCGGCTCATCAGGCGGAGTTGGTCGCGCGTCTGATGGAGCTCGGTGCGACGCCCGCCGATGTGGGCCAGGGCGACGTCCCGTGGACGGTCCTGGCCGACCCGGAGGGCAACGTGTTCTGCGTGCTGGAGCCCCGGGAGAACTACCGGGACACCGGGCCGATCGCCGCGGTGGTGGTCGACTGCGCGGATCCGCGGGCCATGGCGCGGTTCTGGGGCGAGGCGATGGACTGGAGTTTGCACGAGGTGACCGACGATCATGCAGTCCTGCGTTCGGCCAAGGGTGTCGGGCCGTATCTGGAGTTCCTTCGCAGGCCCGGCACGCCGACCGTGTGGAACCGTGTCCATCTCGACCTGCTGCCATACCCCGGTGACGATCAAGCGGCGGAGGTGGCTCGGTTGCGGGCTCTCGGCGCCACCGACATCGACGTCGGCCAGGGCGACGTGCCGTGGACGGTCCTCGCCGACCCGGAGGGCAACGAGTTCTGCGTCCTTACCCCCCGCTGACGCGGAACCTCTTCATCTGCGGGTCGTACAACGGCGAAAAGCATGACAGCCGGGTCCGCGAAAGCCTGAGACCCGATATGTCGGCTCTACGTCCGCACCGCGAATCGGACGTTCACAGATGCGGGCGCAAGAGGAGTTCTCCGGCAAGTTGGATGGCTTCGCGTTTGGTGTGCCCGGGGTGGTCCGCGACGATGAAGTGGCGGCCGATCGCGAGCGCGAAGGCCAGGGTGCTGCGTGCCTCGATCTCGTCGGGGTCGGTGATGAAGGTGCTGAACATCTTCCGCAGGAACTCCATGCGCTCGTTGTCGATACGTCGCAGGCGCGTCGCGACGGATTGGTCGTGGTGGGCCCAGGCCCGGACCGCGAGATCGATCCTGTGAAGGTCTTCTGAGAAGGTCAGTTGACCGGCCCGCCGGATCCGCTCGGCGCCGTCGCCACCTTCGGCGTCGACCTGGGCGATGACCTCTTTGGTACAGCGGCGTTCCCACTCGTCGAGCATCTCGGTGAGCAACGCGGGACGGCCGTCGAAGTACCCATAGAACCCGCCCTTCGTCACGCCGAGTTCGGCGGCGAGCGTCTCGACGCGGACCGCGTCGGGTCCTCCCTGGGCGAGGGCTTCGAGGCCCGCCTCGATCCAGCGAGTTCGTGGTGTGCGGGCGACAGCGGGAATCTGGCCACCTCCATTGATCGCGTTGATTTTGTACGCTACCGTACAAACGAACTGTACGGCGCCGTATAAACGAGAGGTCGGACCGTGCTACGACTCGCAGAGACCACGTACACCGAGCAGCCGTGGCGCATCCACGAACTCACGAGTGACTTCTCGGTCGAGGATGTGTGGTCGTTCCGCACTCCGGGAGCCGGGCCTGACGACTTCCCGACGATGCTCGCGGCGATGCGAGCCGCCGGCGGACCTGGGCAGCTGTCGCGGCTGGTGAGGTTCTTGTTCGCCGTTCGGTGGAAGCTCGGCGCACTCCTCGGCTGGGACAAACCATCAGCGGGCGTCGGTGGGCGGGTTGCCTCGCTCCGCGACCGCCTGCCCGGCGACCTCCGCGACGCTCCCTGCGGCCCGGACAACGAGAGCATGCCCCTGAAAGCGATCTACGAGCTCGACCGGGAGGCCGCTCGCGAGCTGGCGAACAAGACCGTGCACACCGTGATGCATCTTGGCTGGGTTCAAGGAGCGAACGGTGACCATGAGCTGCGGATGGCCGTTCTCGTCAAGCCCAACGGACGGTTCGGTCGGCTGTACATGGTCGCCATCAAGCCTTTCAGATACGTCTTCGTCTACCCCGCCCTGACCCGGCAATGGGAACGAGCCTGGCGCGACCGCAACCCTGCGGAGGCGGACTACGAAGATGGGAGGTCACGATGAACTCCGGAAAGCGACTGCTCCGCTGGGCGAGCGGGATCATGATCGTGCTGGGAACAGGGCACTTGTCCTTGCTGGCGCTCGTCGCCCGGGGGGACGTCGCCGGCTGGGTGGATCGGGGGATGTGGGCAGCCGTCCCGCTCGTGCTTACGGGCGGGGGCGCCGATCAGACGGTGGAGTCCCTGCAGAATGACGTCACCTTCTGGGCCGGTCCGGGCAGCTTCGGCGTGCCCCTGATTCTCTTGGGTTGCCTGACATGGCACCTTGCTGGACGAGGGGTGGCGGTGCCCGCCGGGATCGGCTGGGGCCTCGCGACTTGGTGTGTGTTAGGCGGCGTCCTTCTTGTGCCGTCCCCGTTCTTCGCCGGGACAGTCTCCGGGGCGCTCATCATCTGGGCTGCGCGGAGCGAAGATCGGTCGGAAGCAGCCCGAGACCGCGAGATAGACCTGGCGTGATTCGCGCACACCGGCGGCGGTGGGGGCAATCGATGTTGCATATGACCTGGAGTCATACGGAGTTCCAACTGGGAGGCATTGTGTCCGGACTCGATCGATGGTTGCCGAGGTCGATGACGATCCTCGGAGCGGTGCACCTCGTGTACGGCGTCGTGGAGTCGCCCGGAGTGATCCGGGACATGCTGGCAGACGGTCTGGTCAGCACTGCCGACAACGCAGAGCGCGGCTATGTCGTGTGGTTCATGGTCAGCGGCGTCGCCCTGCTGGCGGTCGCTTGGATGGCCCGCTGGGCGGCGCGCACCGTGGGGCGGATGCCCGCCGCGTTGGGCTGGTGGCTGGTCGTCATCGGTGCGCTGATTGTGATCACCGAGCCCGTCTCGGGCGGCTGGCTGGTGATGCTCCTCGGCGCGCTGACGGTGGTCGCTGCGAGGCGTGCCATCCGTGCCGTTCCTCAGCCGGCCAACGTCTGAGCCAGCCGGCTGTCGCACGCCGTCGTGGGCGCGGTACTTCGCCTTGGCTCAGTGGCTGACCGCTCTGCCCTTGTCGTCGGTCTTCTCGATCCGGGTGCAGCACGCGCACAGCTTTCGAAGGTTCACCATGACCGGACAGCGGTGTCTGGCCGTCGAAGGGGTGCGCGATGGCGCGGCTCGCGTCCAGGACAGGGTGGCGCTGATGCGCCTTGCCGCCACTGCCGACCTGCGCCGCACCGAACCGGTCCAGTTGTGGGAGCCTCTCGTCGGCCGATGACGTGATCAGGCGAGCGCTCGGCAGCGACGCGAGCGGGGACGCTGACCAGACTCTGGCGCCGCTCAGTTGGGGCATGGAGGTGCCAGCGTGTCGGCGTCTCGGATGGTGCGTTGGAGCGTGGTGGTGAGGGATCGGGTGGGTCGGTGAGGTGCTTTCCATCCGGGAAGCAAGGCACGGTTATCGCCAGACCCTGCTTGGGTACGACGACCGCAGTACCGGCATCACCTCTGTGACGAACGTCTCCACCGATCCGCGGTTCTCGTCGTCGGGGAGGCCGGCCACCTCGAGTGAGATGCCGGACAGCTCGTGGCCAAAGGCGTCCTGGTAGCGGCCGAACTTGTCGATGACCTGCTCCGGCGACCCGACCAGCACCGACCCACCCTCCAGGAACTCCTCCAGCGTGGTGAACGGCAACTGGTTGTGCCGAGCGCCCGGTGAGTCCATGAACGCGTTGAAGATCGGCCGGTACCCCTCCACCGCCTCCTGCGAGGTCTCCTTCACGTAGAGCCCGTTGAACCCCGCCCCGACCACAGCGTCGGCCGGATCACGCCCGTACGCCTCCCACTGCTCCCGGTAGTGCCGGATCAGCCGGGCGTACTTCTCCAACGGATGGAACCCGTTCGCCGAGAACAATGGGTCACCCCAGCGGGCCGCAAGCTCGGTGGACTCGGTCGACGACGCCGAGCCGTGCCACAGCGGGATGCCATCGGCCCGATAAGGCCGGGGCCGAGTCGTCGCCTCCACCAACGCAGGACGGTAGGAGCCCGACCAGGTGACAGCCGTCTCTCGCAGCAACCGCCGCAGGAGCTCGTACTTCTCCCGGTTTCGGTCCCACTGCCCTTCCAGGGAGTACCCGAACAGCGCGTTCTGGTCCGGGTCGTTCCCCTTCCCGATGATGATGTCGAGCCGCCCACCCGACAGTTGGTCCAGCGTCGCATAGTCCTCTGCCACCCGCACCGGGTCCAGCAGCGACAGCACGGTCACCGTCGTCAGCAGCCGGATCGTCGACGTGACCGCCGCGATGTAGGACAGCACCACCGGCGGGGACGACGAAATGAACCGCTGTGCGTGCCGCTCCCCGACGCCGTACGCGTCGAACCCGAGCTCCTCCGCCCATTGCGCCTGCTGCACGACATGCTGGAACCGCTGGTACGGCGTCAGTTGTACTCCGCTGATCGGGTCCGGGGAGTTGTCGATCAGCGTGTACGTGCAGAACTTCACCGGACCTTCTTCTCGCCGGCTGTGAGGGGGAGGGCGAGGCGGTTGCCGGGGACTGGGGCCGGGCAGGTGCCGTACGGCGTGAAGGCGAACGGCAGGTTGATGGTGCGGTTGAAGTCGATCACCACCGAGTGGTCCTTCTCGACGACCCCTGTAGTCACGGTGCGCCAGGGAGCGGTCTCCTCCCCGTTGGTCTCGTCGTGGAACGACAGTGTGAGCCGCCCACCGCCGGCAGCCGTCGCCACCAGCTCGTACGCCGACCCGCCCAGCGCCACGTGGACAGTGCCGACCGCAGTGACGTGCTGACGTAGGTCATCGCGTGCTGTGGCGACCTCCACCCGCTCCGGCTCCGGGTACGGCGTGTAGTACGCCTTCACCACCCAGTCCGGGTTCAGTGGGTACGTCGGTATACCGCTGAACCCACGCCGGGTCGACGCACGTGGGTCTCGCTGGCGAACGGCGTACCGTCCTCCTCGCAGCACGAGCTCCGCGAGACGGTCGCCGTAGAGCAGCCAACTCAGTGAGCCCGCCTCGGCCACACTCGCCGACGTCTCGCCCTGCACCGGTTCACCGCCGAGGGTCAGCTCGCCGTCCGCCTTCACGTACGCCCGCTCGTCGTCGGCCCACCACTTGCCCGGCAGACCGCGGATCGGACCAGGTGCCGAGGGCAACCAGTCGAACCCGACGATGCTGAGCCAGCCGTAGGCGGTGTCGAGGTCCTGTTCGCGGGCGGCGTGCCAGGTCTGCCAGTCCTGCTCGAGATCGCTGACAACGGTCATGACGCCAGGTCCTTTCGGGTGGTCTGCTCGCGGTGTGCCACTTCGGAGCGGACCAATGGGATGACGTAGCGGCCGAAGTCGATCGCGTCGTCGTAGATGTCGTAGCCGCGGGCGGAGAAGATCCGGATCCCGAGGTCGTAGTAGTCGAGGAGCGCGGCCGCCACCGTGTCCGGCGTACCGACCAGCGCGGTGGAGTTGCCGCCGCCACCGGTGAGCCCGGTCGGCGCGGTCCAGAGCGCCCGGTCGTGCCGCTCACCGGCCTCGACCGCCTTCAGCAACCGCTGTGAGCCGGCGTTCTCCGGCGTCTTCGACCGCAGGCGCGTGTTCAGCGGGACGCCGCCGGCCTGCACGGTCTTGATCCGGCCCAGGATGCTCTCGGCCTTTTCCCAGGCCAGTTCCTCGGTCGGCGCGATGATCGGCCGGAAGGCGATCTGGATCGTCGGACGGTCCGCGCGGCCTGCCTTGGTGGACTCGGTGTCGATTGTCGACAACTGGTCCCGGGTGCCGGCAAGCGGCTCACCCCAGAGCGCGAAGATGTCCGCTTCGGCCGCGCCCACCGCGTACGCCGCGGCCGACGAACCACCGAACGAGATCTGCGGCCGTGGCTGCTGCAGCGGCTTGATGTCGGCGACGAACTGCTCGAACCGGTAGTGGGCGCCCTGAAAGTCGAAGCGCTCGTTCGAAGTCCAGGCCTGTTTGAGGATCTGGATGAACTCGCGCGTCCGCCCGTACCGGTTGTCCTTGGTCAGATAGTCGCCCTCGGCGGCCTGGTCCGTGGTCGAGCCGCCGGTGATCACGTGCACCTCGAACCGCCCGCCGCTGATGTGGTCGAGCGTCGCGAAAGTCTTCGCGGTCAGCGTCGGGTAGGCGACGTTCGGCCGGTGCGCGACCACCAGGTTGATCCGTTCGGTCCGGCCCGCGACGTACGCCGCAACCTGGGCCGGATCCGGCGACCCCGAGTGGTAGGCGAACAGGATCCGGTCCCACCCGTTGTCCTCGTGGGCGCGGGCGAGCTTGGCCGTGTACTCCAGGTCCAGCGGGCCACCGCTTCGCGGTGTGACCTCGCTGGCCGGGTTGGTCCCGGCGATCCCCAGGAACTCAACTGGCATGACGTTCTTCCTTCCGTACGGTGGGTGCGAGAAGCTTCAGCAGGTGCCTGGCGACGGCGTCGTTCTGCTGGAACCCGGCGCCGTTGAAATGCGGCCGGGAGAACCCCGACGACCCGGCCGAGCCGGACACCGACGGCCCGAGCAGGAACAGTGAAGGGTGGACGGTGCCGTCGGCCCGGATCGCGCGGCACTGCGAGTCGGCCTTGAGCTGACCGCCGCCGAGACTCGTGCCGTCCGCAGCGAACAACTCGTCGGCCGCCAGTACGCCGGACGCCAGCAATCCGCGCAGCAACGGGTCGGTCGCGGCCAGTACGTCGGGACGCGGCAACCGGGCCTCGACGAACGCACGAGCCCGGATCTCCGCGGCCACACCGGAGCTCCGGGCAACGAACTGATCGTTGTCAATAGCAACGTCAAGGTCAGGCCCGGCGAACCGGACGATCCCGGCCCGATGCAACGCGAGCAGCTCCTCCAGCCGGCGCGGCGGTGGTCCACTCGCCACGAACGAGAAGAACCCGTGCCACTCGGTCTCCACATGCCGGACCCGATCCTCGTCCGACAACCGCCCCTCGGTGATCGCCACCGACAACACGCTGTAAATGCTCAGCAGGGCGTTGAAAACGGCAAGATCGGCCGAGTACGACGCATCCACGCGCCGCAGCAGATCCGTCTCGATCACCCCGGCCAGGACCTGCTCGAATCGCTCCCGATCCGCGAAGAACCGCCCGCTCAGCGGCCGATCCACCTCGGCCCGCACGAATCGATCCGCAGGATCCGGTACGGCGTCCTCCACCGCGGCCTCGAACTCCCTCGGCGACCACCTGTCGAGGACGGCGGCGAATCGCGGCCACGACCACCTGGTTCGTTCCGGATGCGCAGTGAAGAGCTGCTGATAGTGGGCGAACGTCAGTTCCTTGTCGATCAACGGACTCAACTGGGACTGGAAGTCGAGCACTCCGTCGCCGAGCGCATCCAATGCCGCCTTGGTCAGATAGCGGGTCGGCACCGGCTTCGTCCCGGCCACGGTGTAGCCGAGTTTGGCGTGATACGGAACGCCGCGCCGCGAACCGACGTACAGGATCGGCTCGTTGCCGGATGGGCGGTAGCTGAGCAGGCCGTCGCACTCGTCGTACCAGCCGCCGCGGCCCTCGGTGAGCAGCACCATCAGGTCGATGAACGCCTGGCCGAACCCGCGGATGATGACGTTCTCGCCAGGTCGTAGGTCGCTCAGGTCGACGTCGGCGGTGTAGCCCGGTGGGATGTACGTCAATCCGGCTTCGGACGCGCGGGTGGCCCAGGCGGCTTCGGAGGCCGTCGGCAACCGGTCGAGGTAGCCGAGGGCAAGGACCACGATGTCGGCTGCGATCTCCTTGCCCGACGCAAGAATCACGCGATGGTCGGGCGTCAGCTCGACCGCACGCTCTAGGTGGGTGGTGACGGTCGCGGGGAGGTCGCGGACGACCCGATCCCAGACCCAGGCGAGGTACTCGGCCTGCAGCAGTCGCGGCGGGAAGTCCATCGGACCTGCCGGTTCCAGACCGGCGCGTTCCAGGATCACCGCCCCCTCGCCGGCCACCCAGGTGGCGAGGTCCGGGCCGGGGACGATCGGCCCTTCGCACTTGACCGACTCGTCGGTGAAGATCGTGACGTCGGACGTCATCGAGTTCATCCAGAGCAGCCGCGACTGGTCCCGTCGCCAGATCCGGCCACCGCCCGCCGGATACGGATCCACCACGTGGATGTGCACCGCACGACCGCCGAGCAACTCGTCGGCACTCGCCGCAAACCGTTCGAGCAGCCCGACCGTGCGCGGTCCACCACCGACGAACACGATGGTCGCTGGAGGTTCAGCCCAGGAGCGCCGCAGATCAGCCACAGTCATGCCGACAGCCCGAGATGCGAGCGCAACGTCGTACCGGCGTACTCGGAGCGGAACACGCCACGCTCACGCAGGAGCGGTACGACGCGGTCGACGAAATCGTCCAAGCCACCAGGAGTCAGGTGCGGGACGAGTACGAAGCCGTCCGCTGCGTCCTCCTGCACATGCCGGTTGAGCGCTTCGGCGATCGTCGACGGGGAGCCGATGAAGGTCTGGCGGTTCTGCTGGTTGATCACGGTCTCGCGCAACGACCAGCCATGAGCCGCCGCCTGCGCTCGCCACTCCGCCACGACCGGCGCCGGGTCGTTGTAACCGACCCGCCCCTGGGTCACGGATGACCCGACGACCGGATCTCCGGACGGCAGCGGACCATCCGGGTCGTACGCCGAGAGGTCTCGACCCCAGAGGAGTTCAGCCAGCACGAGTGCCGTCGGGCCGGACACCTGCTGCTCGCGGATGTGTTGCGCCTTCTCGACCGCCTCCGCGTCGGTGTCGGCGACGACGACCGTGACCGCGGGCATGATCTTCAGCGACTCCTCGCTCCGCCCGTACCGGGCCAGCCGCGACTTCACGTCCTTGTAGAAGGTCTGCCCGGCTTCGAACGTACCGTGCCGGCTGAAGATCACGTCTGCACTCGAGGCTGCGAACTCACGGCCCTGATCGCTGTCGCCGGCCTGGATGACGACCGGACGACCCTGCGGCGAAGGCGGCAACCCGAACCGGCCGCGGATGTCGAAGTGGGCGCCCTCGTCCGCGAAAGCCCCAGCGCCCTCGCGGGCGAAGACACCGGTCGCCTGGGCCAGGACCAGATCGTCCTCGGTCCAGGAATCCCACAACTTCCGCACGATCCGGAGCGACTCCTGCGCGCGGACATACCGATCCGCCTTGTCCAGATAGCCGCCGCGGCGGAAGTTCTCGCCGGTGAACGCGTCCCACGACGTCACCACGTTCCAGGCCGCGCGTCCGCCGGACAGGTGGTCGAGGGTGGCGAGCCGCTTGGCCAACTCGTACGGCTCGTTGAACGTCGAGTTCACCGTCGCCGCCAGGCCGAGCTGCCGGGTGACCGCGGCCAGCGCACTCAGCACCGTCAGGGACTCTGGCCGACCGACCACGTCGAGGTCGTGGATCTTCCCCTTCACCTCCCGCAGCCGCAGCCCTTCGGCCAGAAAGAAGAAGTCGAACGTCCCGCGCTCAGCCGTCTCGGCCAGATGCTTGAACGACGCGAAGTCGATCTGCGAGCCGGACTCCGGGTCGGACCACACGGTGGTGTTGTTCACTCCCGGAAAGTGCGCCGCGAGATGAATCTGCTTGGTCATTGCTCGCTCTCCGCATACCTGTTCGCCGGCCGCCGTAGCCCGAGCCGGTTCCGCAACGTCCCCGGCCGCCCCACCGGCCCGATCAATTTCCTTGCCCGCAGCAACGGAACCAGCCGGTCGGCAATCACCGGTACGTCGACCTCCAGCGAAGCCGGCCGCAAGTGCACCCCATCCACCCCCGCCTCGGCCCACTCCCCGATCAGGTCAGCCAGCCGCTCAACCCCACCGATGTGGTCAAGGCGGATCGCGCCGTCAGCCCGCAGAGCCGCAGCCGCCGGATCCTCGTCAAGCAACACCCCCACGGACACCAAGATGCGTGGAGATGCTGGGCCCGCTTGACCGCCTCGCGGTCTCCCGCCTTCCTGCTCCTCAGCCGCGGCTCGGATCGCGGCTACCCGCTCACCCAGCTCCGCGACCCCCGGCAGCAGCACCAGGTCGGCTTCGGCGGCCGCTTCCAGCGCCTCCGGCACATTCAGGCGTACGGCGGTGATCGGATGGCCCTGGGGTGGACGCGGGACGATCGATGGGCCCTTGATGATGAAGGTGGGGCTTTCGAAGTCGACGTAGTGGATGCGGTCGCGGTCGATGAAGCGGCCGGTGGAGGAGTCTCGGATGATCGCGTCGTCTTCCCAGGAGTCCCACAGGTGTCTGCTGACGTCGACGACGTACCGGGCCTCTCGCCAGGTGTCGGCGGCAGGGGCCGGTTCGCGGCGGCCGATCACCGCGGCCGCCTCGGCGGATGACGATACGTCCGCGACCCAGCCGCCGCGGCCGGATGAGACGTAGTCGAGGGTGGCAACTGAGGCCTGCACGTGGAACGGTTCGGTGTGCGTGACGGTGATCGTCGGCAGCAGTCCGATCCGGTCGGTCGCCGGTGCGATCCGGGCCGCCAGACCGAGCGCGTCCAGGCGCACGCTCACTCGATCGGCGACGTCTGCCGGCGCTTCCAGCGCGTCGGCGAAGGTCGCGAGGTCGACTCCGGCCGCCTCGGCGCGTTGGGCCGCACGCAGGGCGAGTTCACCGGTGAGGATCGCGGCCGGGTCCACCTCCGACCCACGCCATGCGGCCGGATGCCCGCCGGCCCCGTCGATCTCGATCGCCGTGATCAGCCGCCGGCTCATGATGCCACCTTCAAAGCAACAGACAGGTCTTTCGTGAACGGCAGTGGGCCGATCGTCTCCGGGTCGGCCGATCTGTCGAACTGCGGCTCGAACCCGACCGCCAGATACAGCCCGGCCGCCTCCGGTTGCCGCGGCCCGGTGGTCAGATAGAGCTTGCGGTAGCCGAGCTCGATCGCGGCCGCCTCCAACTCCGCGAGGACCCGACGACCCAGTCCCTGTCGACGGTGCAGCTGCGAGGTCCACATCCGCTTCACCTCGGCGGTCTGGTCGTCGTACCGGCGAATGGCGCCGCCGGCAACGGTTTGGCCGCCGTGCCGGAGCAGGACGAAGGCACCACCGCGCTCGGGGTGGAAGTCGGACGGCGGGACCTCGGTGAGCTGGGTGTTCTCATTGGTCCGGCCGTACCGAGTGCTGTACTCGACGACCAGATCGGCAAGCAGCGGCGCCGCCTCGGGATCGTCCGGGCGAACTCGTACCGCCTCGATCCCGGCGAGCTGGACCGGCACACTCTCGACCGGCTGGCTGCTGCCCTCGACGGTGGCGAGGAACGCCTCGGTCACCTGGTAGAGCGGCACGGACGCAGCCGGGTCAAGCAATAGCCCACCCCCGTCGTACAGACGAACGTGGGACGACAGGACGAACCAGCCCTGCCCGATCGCCCCGGCACCGAGACTGGTGAGCACCGGCCGGAGCGCATAGTCGATCACCAGCACGTGCGCCGGCGTACCACCCGTTGCCAACGGCAACACCGCCTTGCCTTTCAGCGCGTACTGCGGCAACAGGTCGAGGAACACCTTGAGAAGCCCTGAGTACGCCGCCTTGTAGACAGGCGTGGTCACCACGACGGCGTCGGCGGCCTCCAGAACCTTGACAGCCAAAGCGATATCGCGATCGTCAGTGCGCCCACGCAGCAATGGCTCGGCAGGAAGGTCACGCAGGACGATCGGGGTGACGGTGTGACCGTGGCTGAGCAGTCGCTTGGTCACATACTCGAGGACTGCGTCAGTGCGGGATATCTCGGACGGGCTGCTGGAGATGGTTGCGATGGTCGCCATGCGTTCTCCTACTTCTGCTTGTCCTTCGGAAGGCCGGGCGGGTTGATCAGGGACTTCGGCACTGCCTCCGCGTCCAGGCCCCACTTCTTCAGGACCTTCGCGTAGCTGCCGTCCGCGATCGCCGCGTTCAGTGCGTCCGCGAGCGGCTTGACCAGGCCGTTGTCCTTCTTGGTGGTGATCCCGACCAGGCCCTGGACCGGGTAGCTGGACGAGACCGTGCCGACGATCTCGGTCTTGCCCTGGGTCGCCACGTGGTACGAGACGTTCGGGTTCGGGCCGAGGTAGAGATCGATCCGGCCGGACTCCAGCGCGAGGTACGTGTCCGAGGCCTGCTGGTAGTACTTCAGGCTCGCGGGCTTGCGGCCGGCGGCAGCGTTCTGCTTGTTCCAGTCGAGCAGGATCGCCTCCTGCAACGTGCCGGAACCGACCGCGATCGTCTTGCCGGAGATGTCCGCCGGACCGTTGAGCTTCAGGCCGGAGCCCAACTTCCCCTCGAACGCGTGCAGGCCGAGCCGGTAGGTGGCGAAGTCGTACTTCTCCTTGCGCAGTTCGGACACCCCGATGTTGGAGATGCCGACCTGGTACTTGCCGGAGTCGAGGCCGAGGAACAGGTTCTCCCAGCTGGTGGTCTGGATCTCCGCCTTGAGGCCGAGCACACTCGCGACCAGGTGGGCGATGTCGATCTCGACCCCGATCGGTGTCTTGTTGTCGTCCGCGGTGAACCCGAGTGGCGGCAACCCGCCACCGGCCGAACCGTTGCCGACGACAAGCGTTCCGCTCTCCCGTACGGCGGCCGGTAACTCGGCCGCGATGCGGTCAACCTTGGCCGACGTGATGTGCTGCTGATTGGCCGACGTATCGAATGCGACCGCCGAGGTATCCGGGCCCGCACTGGTCTGTGGATCCGTGCAGGAAGCCACAGAGAACAGCAGGGCCGCACCGATCATCCAAAGTCTTTTCATCGTGGTTCCTCAGCTCGTCAGGGGAAGGCCGGGTGGGTTGACCTCGGACTTGTCGACCGCCTCGCTCGACACGTTCCAGCGCTCCAGCACCTTGGCGTAGGTGGCGAAGTCGTACTTCTGCTTGCGCTTCTCGGTCACCGTGATGTTCGAGAACCCGGCGTCGTACTTGGCCGAGTCCAGGCCGATGAACAGGTTCTCCCAGCTGGTCACCTGGATGTCGGCCTTCAGCCCGAGCGCCCCGGCGACCAGGTAGGCGATGTCGACCTCCAGGCCGATCGGCGTCTTGTTGTCATCGGCAAGGAATCCGAGCGGGACGTTGCCACTGCCGAAGCCGGCGCCGACGATCAGCGTGCCGCGCTCGCGGACCTTGGCCGGCAGCAGCGCCGCGGCGGCCTCGTTCTTCGTCGTCGTGACGCGGTTCTGCTCGGCCGAGGTGTTGATACCGGTGTCGGCGGCGACTTGCGTGGGCTCGGCGCCGCAACCGCTGAGGAGCAGGAGAGCAGCGGCAGCGATCAGGAGTCGTTTCATCAGTCAGAGAACCTTGGAGATGAAGGCGCGGGTGCGCTCGTGGACGGGGTTGTCGAGTACCTCGCGAGGAGGACCGGACTCGACGATCCGGCCGCCGTCGATGAACACCACCGTGTCGGCGATCTCCCGGGCGAAGCCGATCTCGTGGGTGACGACGACCATGGTGGCGCCGTCGCGGGCGAGCTCCTTGATCACGTCGAGGACCTCGCCGACCAGCTCGGGATCGAGTGCGCTGGTGGGTTCGTCGAACAGCAGGACCTTGGGCCGCAGCGCCAGCGCGCGAGCGATCGCGACGCGTTGCTGCTGCCCACCGGACAGCTGGCGTGGGTACGCGTCGGCCTTGTCGCCGACCCCGACCCGGTCGAGGAGCTCGCGGGCCAGCGGCTCGACCTCACCGCGCTTGCGGCGTTGGGCGGAGACCGGTGCCTCGACCACGTTCTGCAGGACGGTGAGGTGACCGAACAGGTTGAAGTTCTGGAACACGAACCCGACCTGTGAGCGCTGCCGCAGGATCTCCCGTTCGCGCAGCTCGTGCAGCTTGTTCCCGCGCCGCCGGTAGCCCATCAGCTCACCGTCGATCCGGATCAGCCCGCGATCCACCTTCTCGAGATGGTTGATCGACCGCAGCAAGGTGGACTTCCCCGAGCCGGACGGTCCGAGGATCACCGTGACCGTCCCGGCCCGCACCTCAAGATCCACACCCTTGAGTACGTCGAGCTCCCCGAAGCTCTTGTGCACACCCCTGACGTCGATCATCGGGCCGCTCTCCAGGTACGGCGTACCCGCTGCCATGGAGTGGGCGGCAGCTCACGCGCCGTACCGCGGGCGAAATGGCGCTCGACGTAGAACTGAGCAACGGACAGCAGTGTGGTCAGGACGATGTACCAGACCGTCGCGACCATCAGCAGCGGGACGACCCGGCTGTTGCGGCCGTAGATCACCTGGACCTGGTAGAAGAGCTCCGGGATCGCCATCACCGAGACGATCGAAGTGCCCTTGAACAGGCTGATCACCTCGTTCGCGCCGTTCGGCAGGATCGAGCGCATCGCCTGCGGGAGCACGATCCGGAAGAACTGCCGCAGCCTCGGGATCCCCAGTGCGGCGGCGGCCTCCAGTTGGCCCTGGTCGACCGAGATGATGCCGCCGCGGATGATCTCGGCGGCGTACGCGGCCTGGTGCAGCGCCAGCCCGAGCACCGCCGCACCGAGCGCGCCGAACAGGTTGTTGGTGCTGAACTGCACGAACTCCGGGCCGAACGGGATGCCCAGGCTCAGCTCCTGGTACAGGTAGGCGATGTTGAACCAGAACAGCAACTGCACGATCAGCGGGATCGAGCGAAACGCCCAGATGTAGCCCCAGGCGACTACCTGCAGGAACGGGCTGGTCGACAACCGCATCGTCGCGATCACCGCACCGAGCGTGAATCCGAGCACCGTCCCGTACACGGTCAGCTGGATGGTCACCCAGAGCGCGGAGAAGATCGTCCGGGTGGTGACGAACTGTAAGAACGTCGGCCAGTCCCAGCCGGGGTTGGTGGCCAGGCCGTGCACGAACATCGCGAGCAGCACGAGTACGACGGCGACGCCGGCCCACCGCCACGGATGCCGCCGCCCGACCACCGGCAGATCGGCATCGTCCGGTACGGCGGTTTGCGGCGGGTCGGCGGCATGCGGTGCGGAGGTGAGCGAGGTGGTCGACACGGGTTCTCCCTGGCGGTGGGCAGGCTTCGCGGGCGCTCGTACGACGCGGATGCGGGCACGGCGCGGCAGACGTCCGGTGGCCGGACGCCGTCGTACGGAAGGTGCTGTCGGGTCAGCGCAGACAGAGAGCGCTGGAGACGCGCAGGAGGTCGATGTGGAGGCGGTAGTACGGCAACTCGCGTGTCATCCGCGTCCTCCTCGGTCGCTCCTGAATCGATCGGTGAATCCAGTATGGGTCGACTTTGAAAGTTCAGTAACTTGGTCGACAAACCTCTCAATATATGGACGGCCTATACAGGTCCCGCGAGGCGGGAAGCCTGCACGCCCAAGGCTGGTCTCGCCCGCTGAGATGTCGGTGGGAATGTCTATTGGTTCAGTAGACTTTGGGTAGCGACCCCGTCCGTACCCGGCGGGGTCACACCACGAGCAGGATCGCGCTCCGGCCTTTGTTGCCATCGGCCCCGTTCACCAGGCGGGACCGCGGGCGCCGGGGCGCGGTCCTGCCTTGTGCAGGGCGTCAGCTGGCCGGGATGTCGAGATTCAGGTGTCGAACGTGCGGCGGTGGTCGGCGACCTGGTCGAGCGTGTCCTCGGCCCATTTCGTGAGTTCGGTGAGTGGTTCCAGCATCGAGTGGCCGAGGGGCGTGAGGGCGTACTCGACCCGGGGCGGGACCTCGGCGTACGCGGTCCGGCTGACGAGGCCGTCGCGCTGCAGCGATCGCAGTGTCTGGGTGAGCATCCGGTGGGAGATGCCGGGCAGGTCCTTCATCAGCTCGGTGAATCGGTGTGGACCGTCGGTGAGTCGAGCGATCGTCGCCAGCGACCAGGTGTCACCGACCCGGCGGAGCACCTCTTTCGTGTACTGCCGGGACGCATCGGTGGTGCACAGGCCGGTCGCGTCGTCTCGTTCCATTTCTTCCCTCCGCGTGCCTGACGCACTGAATAGTGCGTGTGCCGAAGCCGGTATGGAAGGCGTTCCGCGCTGGTTGGCATCTGTCGACGGTCCGCTCGGGATCGATCATGACAGAAGGTGGAAAGGCCATGACGAACATCGCGATCATCGTCGGGAGCACCCGTCCGGGGCGGCACGGGGAGGCAGTGGCGAGGTGGGTTCTGGAGCATGCGTCGACGCGGAGCGACGCCAAGTTCGAGCTGGTGGATCTGCTCGACCACCCGCTGCCGCACCTGGACGAGCCGCTGCCGGCGTCGGCCGGTCAGTACGCCGGTGAGCACACCAGGCGCTGGTCGGAGACGATCGACCGGTTCGACGGGTACGTGTTCGTGACGCCGGAGTACAACCACTCCACGCCGGGTGCGCTGAAGAACGCGATCGACTATCTCTACCGCGAGTGGAACAACAAGGCGGCCGGCTTCGTCGGGTATGGCGTCGTCGGCGCGGCGCGGGCGGTCGAGCACCTGCGGCTGATCGCGGCGGAGCTGCAGTTGGCGACCGTCCGCGGGCAGGTGGCGTTGTCGTTCTACACCGACTTCGAGAACTTCACCACCCTCCGCCCGGAGCCGCGGCAGGTCGATGCACTCGGGGAGCTTCTCGACCAGGTCGTTGCCTGGTCCAACGCTCTCGCGGTCGTCCGGCAGGGCTGATCACTATGTGAGCATTGTCTACTCGGGTGGTCGACATAAGGCTCAATGGTTCTTCGGACCTCAATGAGAGCGAGAGATGCCATGGACCCCGATGTCGCCTACCGCTTGCGCTATGGAACCAGTACGTCGTTCGCGCCGCCGGCAGCGTGGAACGACGTACTGGCGCAGCAACTCGGTCACCGGTCGGTGCGGGCGTATCGGCCGGATCCGGTGCCGGACGACACCTTGACCGCGTTGATCGCGGCGGCGCAGTCGGCTCCTACGTCGGGCAATCTGCAGTTGTGGAGCGTGGTGGCAGTGCGCTATGAGGCGCGCCGTACGCGGTTGGCGAAGCTGGCCGGCGAACAGGAGTTCATCGCACAGGCGCCGCTGTTCCTGATCTGGCTGGCCGACCTGGCCAGGGCACGGCACATCACCACCGAGCTCGGAGCCGCAACCGCCGAGGCCGCCGACTTCGTCGAGGCGGCGCTGCTGGCGTTCGTGGACGTGTCGCTGGCGGCGCAAAATGCCGCGCTGGCTGCCGAATCGCTCGGTCTCGGCACGGTCTTCGTCGGTGCGATTCGCAACCGCCCACTCGATGTCGTCGACGAGTTCGGCCTCCCGCCGAACGTGTTCCCGGTCTTCGGCCTGACCGTTGGCCACCCTGACCGCTTCGACGCGACGGCTGTCAAGCCACGCCTCACCCGCTTCGGCACGACGGCCGGCCTGAAGGGTCGCGAACATCTCCGCGCGGCTCTCCGGTCACGTGGCTTCGAGTTGCGCTGACGTCCGAGGCGTGGACGGCGGTCTGCACAGCTGCCATCTTTCCTACTATGTCTACTGAAGAACTAGACATTGAGGAATCATGATGACCGACTCGTTGACCTCGATCGAGCAGGCAGGTGGGCCCCGGCGGAGGTGGCCGTGGGTGGCTGGAGGCGT
Source organism: Kribbella caucasensis (assembly GCF_004361855.1). Lineage (GTDB taxonomy): Bacteria > Actinomycetota > Actinomycetes > Propionibacteriales > Kribbellaceae > Kribbella > Kribbella caucasensis. The sequence continues at coordinate 29,188 of NZ_SNWQ01000036.1, read as the reverse complement.
TGCCGTGGTGTTGATCGCCACGCTCGGCGTGGTGTGGGCGGTGGCGTCCGGCGGTGGTGACGTGGCGTCCGCGCAGGGGGATGGAAAGCCTGTCGCGGGCGGCACGCTGGAGTTCGCGTTGCTCGCCTATCAGCGCAGTCCGGATCCGCAGTGGGGCACCAACTATGCCGAGTCGATCATCGGCAACAACATCACCGACAAACTCACCTGGCAGGACCCGAAGACCGGCGAGATCACGCCGTGGCTGGCGGAGTCCTGGTCGTACAACAAGGAGCTGACCGAGTTCACCTTCCACCTGCGTCACGACGTGACCTTCAGCGACGGCACGCCGTTCAACGCGGCGGCGGTGAAGGCCAACTTCGACCAGTACGTGCACGGCGATCCCAAGCTCGGCATCGTCGCCAGCGGTGCGTCGCTGTTCAACGGGTACGTCGGCACCGCGACGCCGGACGAGTTCACTGCCGTCGTGCGCTTCGCCAAGCCGAACGCCAGTTTCCTGCAGGCGTCGTCGTTCACCGCGAACGCCCAGCCGGGATTCCTGGCGTTGTCCACCTTGAAGAAGAGCGCGGACGAGCGGACGAACCCGAAGAACGTGATCGGCACCGGCCCGTTCGTGTACGAGTCGTGGCAGGAGCAGGTCAAGACGGTGCTGGTGAAGCGCAAGGACTACAACTGGTCGCCGCCGGCGCTCCATCACCAGGGCCCGGCGTACCTCGACAAGGTCGTCTTCAACACGATCCCCGAGGCCAGCGTGCGGACCGGGTCGCTCAAGTCGGGCACCATCGATGCGACGCTCGATGTCGGCACGACCGACGAGGAGCCGTTGAAGGCCGCCGGCTTCACGATCATCTCCCGCCAGGTGTCCGGTACGGCGATCCGTTGGGACTTCAACACCTCGCTGTTCCCGACCAACGATCCCACGGTCCGCAAGGCGATCCAGCGCGGCTGGAACCGTGAGTCCATCGAGAAGACCGTGCTGACGAAGTCCTACTCGATCGCCGGGTCGATCCTCGCCGACTCGGTCCCCGGGTTCGTGGACTACAGCGGTACGGCGCTCAAGTACGACCCGGACGAGGCGAAGCGGCTCCTGGACGCGGACGGCTGGGTGCCGGGTCCGGACGGCGTGCGGGTGAAGAACGGGCAGCGCCTGGTCGTGAAGCTTGTCGGTATCAACAACCTGGTCGCCAACAAGCCGGCGTACGAGTCGATCCAGCAGGACCTGCGCAAGATCGGCATCGACGTTCAGTTGACTGTGCTTCCGCTTGCGGACTGGGCCGCCGAGCAGGCGAAGGCGAAGACCAAGTGGAACGTCAAGGCCGCGAACCGGTCTCGCAACGACCCCGGCGTACTGCGGCTTGCGTACAGCCCGCAGGCGGACGACGGCTCGTACCTGCCGCAGAACTTCCCCGGGTACGCGGAGATCGTGTCGACCCTCGACAAGCTCGACTCGACCCTCGACCCCGCGGAACGCAAGACCTACGCGAAGCAGGCGCAAGACCTGATCGTCGACAAGTACGCGCTCGCGAACCCGGTGTACAACCCGTCGCAGGTGATCGCGCACGCGCCGTACGTCCATGGCATCGTCTTCGACGCGCAGTCGCGGAACCATTTCGTGGACGCCTGGAAGATCAAATGATCCGCTACGTGGCGGTCAAGGTCGGGCGGGCGTTGTTCGTGGTGTGGGCCGCGTTCACGGTGACTTTCGTGCTGCTGTTCGTGTTCCCCGCCAACCCGGTCGACCTGCTCTTCGATCCGGCGGAGATCAACAGCATTCCGCCGGAGGTCCGTGAGCAGGTCGCTCATAGCTACGGCTTCGACCGGCCGGTCGTGGTGCAGTACCTCGACCGGTTGGGGCACGCGGTGCGTGGGGACTTCGGTACGTCGGTGCAGTCCGGGCGTGCCGTGGACGCGGCGATCTTCGACTCGTTGCCGAGCACGCTGATCCTCGCGACGGGTGCACTGCTGCTGGCTCTGCTGTTCGCCTTCGTGATCGCGGTCGTCGCGACCACGACCCGCCGGCGCTGGCTCCGGGAGGCCGTCGAGTCGTTGCCTTCGGCATCGGTGTCGGTTCCGGTGTTCCTGCTCGGGGTGATCTTCCTGCAGGTGTTCTCGTTCCGGTTGGGGTGGTTCCCGTCATTCGGGAACTCCGGCGTGAAGAGTCTCGTTCTGCCGATCGTCACCTTGGCGATCCCGGTCTCCGGACCGATCACGCAGCTGCTGGTGCGGAGTTTCGCGAGCGAGTTCCGCGCCGGCTACGTGACCACCAGCCGGGCGAAGGGCGCCCCGCGTGGTGCGATCGTCGACGGAGTCAGCGTGACGGTCGCGCCCGGTGAATTCGTCTCGCTGGTGGGCGAGTCGGGCTGCGGCAAGTCGACGCTGATTCAGGCCGCACTCGGCCTGTTGCCGGAGTCCGCGCGGATCCGCGGTGGCACGATCGCGTACTCCGGCGTCGACGTCACGAACTGGTCCGACAAGCGGATGACGCGGGTCCGCGGCAACTACGTCGGGTTCGTTCCCCAGGATCCCGGGACCGCGCTGAACCCGACGAAGAAGATCGGCCGGCAGGTGGTCGAGGCCGTCCGGTTCAACAACCCGGGCCGCGGCGACGCCGACCGCCACCGCGACGAAGCGCTGGACTACCTGCGCACCGCGGGGCTGAAGGACGTGGAGAGGCTGTTCGAGCAGTACCCGCACGAGCTCAGCGGTGGCATGAAACAGCGTGCGTTGATCGCTATCGCGCTGGCCGGCAAGCCCAAGCTGATCCTGGCCGACGAGCCCACCAGCGGCCTCGATGTCACCGTGCAGCGGGTGATTCTCGACCACCTGAGCGAGCTCGGCCGCAGCCTCGGACTCGGCGTCCTGCTGGTCACGCACGATCTCGGCGTGGCCCTCGATCGGTCCGATCGCATCCTGGTGATGCGCGAGGGCGAGATCGTCGAGGAGGGCGCGGCTCAAGAGCTGGTCGACCGGCCGTTGCGGAGCGAGTACGCACGCCGGCTGCTGGCGGCCGCGCATGGCCCGGGCCGCCTGACGCCACACAAGTGGGCCGCGGCAACGGTCGTTCCGCGTGTGGCGATCGAGGCTCACGACCTGCGCAAGCACTACACCGTCCGGGCCGGCGGCGGGGTGCACGTCGTACGCGCGCTGGATGGCGTCAGCATCGCCGTCCGGACCGGGAAGACGCACGCGGTCGTGGGGGAATCCGGCGCGGGAAAGTCCACGCTGGCGAGCATCCTGGCGGGCTTCGTCTCCCCGGACACGGGTGTGGTGAACGTCGGTGACGACGAGCTGACCGGGCTCAGCCACGGCCGCCTGCGCGAGCTTCGCCGACGGCTGCAGTTCGTGTTCCAGAATCCGTTCACTTCGCTGGATCCGCGGTTCACCGTCAGCCGGATCGTTGCCGAGCCTCTCCGTGCCTTCCGGTACCCCGGCGGGAAGTCGGCTTTCCGTGCCCGGGTGCGTGAACTGCTCCAGGCGGTCTCCCTGGACGACGAGTACCTGGATCGGTTGCCGGAGCAACTGTCCGGCGGACAGCGGCAACGTGTCGCGATCGCCCGGGCGCTCGCGTTGAACCCGGAGATCCTCGTCCTCGACGAGGCGGTCAGCGCGCTGGACGTGTCCGTACAGGCGCAGATCCTACAGCTCCTGGTCGACCTGCAAGCGGAGTTTGGCCTCAGCTATGTCTTCGTGACCCACGACCTCGGAGTCGTCCAGCAGATCGCGGATGACGTGACGGTGATGAAGGACGGCGTGGTGGTCGAGTCCGGTCCGGCCGACCAGGTACTGCGATCGCCGGCGCACGCGTACACCCGCGTGCTCCTGGACGCGATCCCCGGAGAACGCCGGTACGACGTCCCGGCCGAGCAATCCGCGTGATGGTTGTCGACGGCAACGGGTGGATCTACAAGCCCCGGGGGATCGGGGCCTATCTCGTCAACGGCACCGCAACGCCTGAAGGAGCTCAGACATGAGCCGTGAACTGCACCTGAACGTCAACATCCTCAACGCCGGCGTGTTCGGCGGCTCCTGGCGCTTCCCGGGAACCGACGCCACCGCCAGCTACACCATCGACCACTACACCGAGATCGCGAAGAAGGCCGAGGCGGCGCAACTGGACGCGATCTTCCTCGCCGACGGACCGGTGCTCGACCCGCAGGTCCGCCACCGCCCGGGCAACAACCTCGAGCCCACGACGGTACTCGCGCGGATCGCCGCGCAGACCGAGCGGATCGGACTCATCGGCACGCTGTCGTCGTCGTACAACGACCCGGTCGAACTCGCTCGCCGGGTCGCCGACCTCGACTACGTCTCCGGCGGACGCGTGGGCTGGAACGTTGTCACCACCGCTGGACCTGTTGCCGCCCGCAACTTCGGGCGTGACGGGGAGCCGGACCACGCGCTGCGGTACCGCCGCGCGGCCGACTTCGTGGAGCAGGTGGTCGCGACGTGGGCGGAGCGAACCGAGCATGCCTCACCACAAGGTCGCCCGGTCGTCGTGCAGGCGGGCGGTTCCAGTGACGGCCGCCGGCTCGCCTCTCGCGTGGGGGAGGTGATCTTCTCCGCCGACCAGGACCTCGAACACGCGCGCGCCTTCCGCGACGAGATCCGCGCCGGTGCCGCCGACTTCGGACGCCGGCCCGAGGACGTCGTCGTACTCCCAGGTCTGTCGACCGTGGTCGGCAGCACCGAGGCCGAGGCGAGGCAACGGCGTGAGCTGCTGGATGAGGTGCTGCCCGATGCCTATGCCCGCGGCCGGCTCGCCGGTCAGCTCGGGTTCTCCCTCGACGGGCTGGACGACGATGCGCCGATCCCGGCTGAGCTGCTGGTCGAGCCGGACGAGGCGGGTGGCTCCCAGACGTTCTATCGCATGGTCAAGGGCATCATCGACCGCGAGAACCCGACCCTGCGGCAGCTGCTGAAGAAGTTGAGTGGCGGTGGCGGTCATCGGATCGTGGTCGGAACTCCGGAGCAGATCGCCGACGACATCGAGCGCTGGTTTCTGGCCGGCGCCGCGGACGGCTTCAACGTGATGCCCGACGTACTGCCGTCGGGATTCGACCACTTCGTCGAGCAGGTCGTCCCGGAGCTGCGACGGCGTGGTCTGTTCCGCCATGAGTACGCCGGTACGACGCTGCGCGACCACCTCGGTCTCGGAGGACCGGATGTACCCCAGGGTGTGTGGGATCGAGCTCCGTTGGAGGCGGCCCGATGAGTACCACGACTCCGATCCTGCTGGAACTTGCGGTCGGCCGGTTGGTCGACGATGTCGGTCGCGGGCCGGACGCGCCGCTGGTGACCAGCCTGACCGATGCCGTCCGGATCGCGCAGGTCGCCGAGGCCGCCGGAGTCGCTGGTCTGCGGCTGCTCGACGCGGCACCAGGCTTCGCCGTACTCGATCCCACCGTAGTCGTGTCGTTCCTCGCCGGGGGGACGTCGGCCCTGGGCTATCTGGCGGACGTGCCGACTACTCATCACGCTCCGTACAACCTGGCTCGCCGGATCCTCTCGATCGACCGTGCCACCGGCGGCCGGGCCGGGCTGGTGCTGCGGCCGGGGGAGGGCGACGAGGTGACGATCGCCGTCGTACCTGACCCCTCGGCGCGTGATCCGAGACAGCGCTGGTGCGAGTACGCCGAGATCCTCCGCCGGCTGTGGGACTCGTTCCCGGCCGAGGCGCTCGTCGGGGATCAGCACTCGGCGATCTTCGTCCGCGACGAGTTGATCCGCCCCGCCGGATTCGACGGCCGGTTCTATCGAGTCTCCGGTCCACTCGACGGCCCGTCGTCGGTGCAGGGCCGGCCGGTACAGGTCGCAGCGGTCACCGACGCCGCGGAGATCGCCTGCGTGGTAGGCCATGCCGACGCTGTCGTCGTCGACGTTGCCGCGGCACCGCTCGCCGATGCCGCACTCACCGCCGAGCTCGAGCGAGTGGAGCGGACGCGAGCCGAAGTCGCATTGCTCGGCCGAATCCAGGTGCCGCCCGCAGTCGACGCGGACTGGCTCTACGGCCGGGTCGCTACCCAGTCGCTCGACGGACTGGTACTGACGGTGAACGGCTCGACGCACGAACTACTCGCCCTGATCGAGAACACCGTGTCGCGGCTTGTCGCACCCAGGCCGACCGGCACTCTGCGAGAGGCGCTCGGCCTGTCACCGGTCGCGGTTCGTACCGCGGACCAGCGGGAGAGCGTCGCATGACGGCCGCTCCGGAGCTGCACGTCACTGTAACGGGGATCAGGGCGGGGATCGCGCCGATTCTCGAGCGCCTTGCGGCGACCGCGGGAGATCGTGAGGCCACGCGCGACTACCCGTACGAGGAGGTGCGGGCGCTGGCCGAGCATCGCATCACACTGACGGGGATCGCGGTCGACGACGGTGGCGCCGGCGGCACGTTGCGCGATGTGGTGGATCTCGTCATCGCGATCGCGCGCGCTGACTCCAACGTCGCCCAGGCGCTGCGTTCGAGTTTCCGCACGGCCGCGAGCGTGATCGCTCGCCAGGACCTCCCACATCGGGAACGCACCTTGGCGCGGCTACGCAACGGCGACCTGTTCGCCGGCACCAGCAACGAGCGCGGCGGCGCGGCCGGTGCGGTCGCGACCAGATTGCTCCGCAAGGACGACGGCGAGGTGCTGAGCGGCGCCAAGTACTACTCGACCGGTGGCCTCTTCGCCCAGTGGTTCAGTGGTACGGCGACGGACGAGGACGGCAAGATCGTCCGGTTCACGGTTCCGACCGATCGTGAAGGTGTCGAGCGGCTGGACGACTTCGACGCGATCGGGCAACGGCTGACCGCGAGCGGGACGACGCGGCTCAACGACGTACGGGTCTATCCCGACGAGGTGATCCGGGCGGACGAGGCGCCGCCGCGCAACCCATGGCAGGGGTCGTTCGCGCAGCTGTACCTCGCGTCGATCGAGGCCGGTATCGCCGGAGCCGCGTTCGACGATGCGGTCAGGTTCGCGCGGGAGAAGGCGCGGCCGATCAAGCACAGTACGGCGGACGGCGCGGTCGACGATCCGTACGTGCGGCACGTCGTCGGCGAGATCGCCGCTCGGGCCAATGCCGCACGTGCTGTCGTCCTGCTCGCGGCCGAGGAGCTGGGCGCGGTCCCGGCCGCCTCCGACGACGAGGTCCGTGCTGCCGGTGCCCGAGCCGCGCTCACCGTGGCCCAGGCGCAGTACATCGCCGTGGAATCGGCGCTCCGCGCGGCCGAGCTCGCCTTCGACGTCGGCGGTGGTTCGGCGACCGACCGCGGTACGGCGCTCGACCGGCACTGGCGCAATGCCCGGACCGTTGCCAACCACAACCCACGCAACTGGAAGGCCGCGGTCGTCGGCGGCTTCCACCTGACCGGCGACGAACCGCCGACGTCTGGTCTCTTCTGAACGAAAGGCTCCATGGCACTCGACCTCAGCCGCCGAGCGCGACACCGGTCGGGACACTCCCTCGCTGCAGCCGACCCAGCTCGACCACAACCTGCAGGCGCTGAGCTTCCCACAGTTGACCGACGACGAACTGGCTCTGGTGGACGAGCACGGCATTCACGGCACGGGGTTGAAGCTGTGAGTGATGCCGTGACCGTCAGCCGGATCGGGGCCGGGGCGGGCGACGGCCGGCCGTTCCGGCTGGGCTTCCTGCTGCATCTCGACAACGACAGCGCCCCGGCGCCCGCGTACCGGCAGGCGATCGAGCTGTTCCGGGCTGCGGAGGAGCTCGGCTACGACTCCGGATGGGTGATCCACCGGCACTTCCGGCAGGGCAACGAGCACGTCTCGGCGCCGCTCGTACTCCTGGCCGCGATCGCCGAACACACCAGCCGGATCCACCTCGGCACCGGCGTGTACGTCCTACCTCTCGAGGATCCGCTGGTCGTCGCCGAAGCGGCTGCCACCCTCGACGAACTCAGCGGCGGCCGGCTGCAGTTCGGCGTCGGCTCGGGCCCGTTCCCCGGCGCCTGGGAGGCCTTCGGCAAGGACCTCGCGGATCGGCACAAGCTGTACGACGCGGGCGTGACCAGCCTGCACCGCTTGTTCTCCGGCCATCCGGTGAACAGCCTGGGCGAAGTACTGCATCCGCCGGCCCGTGATCTGCGCCGCCGGCTGTGGCAGGCGACATCGTCCGATCCGGCGGTCGCGATCGCGTCCGCTCAGGCGGCAGGTCGTGCGGGCGACGGGTTGCAGCTCTCGCGGGCCACCGCGTTCAACCGGCAACAGACCACTGAGCGGCAGGCAGAGATCGTCGCGGCCTTTCGGGAGGCCCACTCCGCAGCGCATCCAGAGGTCACGCCGCGCGTGCAGGTCTCGCGCGCGATCTATCCGCATCCGGATCGGGCGGCGGCGGTGGCCGCGGTCGCGCCAGGATCCAGTCGGTGGCAGTCGTGGATCGCGTCCCGCCGCGGCTTGCCTGAGTTGAGCGTCGAGGAGTTCCTCGTGCAGGACAACGCGCTGCTCGGGGCGTCTGAGGGCATCGCCGAATTGTTGGCCGCTGATCCGGCACTCGAGCACGTGACCGATCTGCTGGGCAGCTTCGTGCCCGGTGTGCCGCCGCTCGACGAACACCACCGATTGTTGCAGGCGGCAACGGAAGTCGCCGGCCTGCTCGGCTGGCACGAACAGGCCCAGCAGGGCTCCACCTTGCGCGACCGCTTGGGTGTGCCGCATCGCGGACAAGGCCATACCGATAACGCAACCGTGGCAGGCTGAGACGATGTCGACACTCGAACTTCCGCCTGACCAGTTGCTCACGACAACACGCACGGTTCGCAAGCGCTTGGATCTGGAGCGACCGGTTCCGCTGGACTTGATCCGCGAGTGCATCGAGATCGCCGTACAAGCGCCATCCGGAAGCAACGGTCAGACCTGGCACTGGATGGTGATCACGGAGGTGGAGAAGCGGGCGGCGATCGGGGAGTACTACCAGCGTTCCTTGGAGAAGTACTTCGCCGATTCGGATGCTGCCGGGAAGGTGACCGAAGGCGATCCCGAGCGTGTGGCCGTGCAACGCAGGGTGCGGAGCAGTTCGGCGTACCTGGGAGAGCGGATGGGGCAGGTGCCGGTCCTGGTGATCCCGTGCATTCCGGCCGCATCGCTGCCTGAGGGAAATCAGGCGGCGTTGTGGGGTTCGATCCTGCCGGCCGCCTGGAGCTACATGCTGGCGGCGAGATCGCGCGCGTTGGGTACGGCGTGGACCACGTTGCATCTGAGGTATGAGCGGGAAATCAGCGAGTTGCTCGGCCTGCCGGAGGACCTCCGGCAGGCGGTGCTGATTCCGACGGCGTACTCGATCGGAACAAGCTTCAAGCCCGCCGCCCGGAAACCGCTCGACGACATCCTGCACTTCGACGCCTGGTGATCCAGCTCAAAGAGCTAGTACGAGCTTGCCGCGGTTGGTTCCCGCGGCGAGGCTGTTGAGCGCGATGGCGGCCTTGGAGACGGGCAGATTCCTAGGGTGGATCACGAACCAGCCGCCGTACTGTGCCTTCCACGCCTGGCTCGGCCGGGGCGAGGCTCTGGCGCAGTCACGTCGGCGATTCGACACCGGCGACGTCGAGGGTGCCGGGCAAGCGCTGCCGGACGAGATCGTCGACGGTCCGTGGCTCCACGGCACTCCTGACGATTGCCGGCAGCAGATCGCCGCGTTCCGCCAGACCGGCGTCACGTCCATCCTTCTCTATGTCGCCCCGACCCCTGAACTTGTCACCGGCGCTGATGCCCTGACCGATGTACTCGCTTACCTGGCCAGCTCTTGATCAGATATCGTCGTCGAAGGTGACGATCACCTTCTCGGCCGCACCCGGTGTCGTCGCGAGGTCGTACGCGTCGGCGACGTTCGAGAACGGTACGCGATGGCTGATCAGTCGGGCGAAGCGTTCGGAGTGTTCGGCCAGTTGCGGCGTCACTTCGAAGATCTCGGTCGGGTAGCCCATGGAGGCGATCAGGGTCAGCTCGCTGCGCAGCATGGCGGCGAGGTCGGTTTCGGACTTCTTCTGTACGGCGACCATGACCAGCTTGGCGTGCCACTTGGCCGATGCGAGTGTGGTGTTGAATACGGCGGGCGCGCCGGCGGCGTCGATGTAGATGTCGGTGCCGGGGCGGGGTTGGCCGAGTGCGTTGGCGCCCTGGCCGTGCAGTTCGGTCAGCCGCGCGGTGATGTCTTCGTGGGAGGAGTCGATGACGGCGTCGGCTCCGACCGCGAGTGCTGTCTCGAGGCGCGACGCAATGACGTCGGCGACGACGACGTGCTGGACGCCGCGAAGCTTCAGCCAGATGGCGGCACCGAGGCCGATCGGCCCGGCTCCGAAGACGACGACCTTGTCGGTGGGGCGGGCTTCGGAGCGGTTGACGCTGTGCAGGGCGACCGCCATCGGTTCGTTGAGCGCGGCAACTTCGAAGGGCACCGAGTCTGGAATCAGCGCCAGGCTCTCGCCGACGACCGCGTTCTCGATGAGGAGGTACTCGCGCATGCCACCAAGCGCACCACCGCAGCCGATGATGCCCGAGGGCGCGGCCTGCGGATTGACGACCACGTGGTCGCCGGCCTTCAGACCGGTCACGTCTGCTCCGACGTCGACGATCTCACCGGCCGCTTCGTGGCCCAGTGGCACCGCGGTCATCTGGCCGCCTGGACCGAACGGTCCACCGCCCATGTGCAGGAAAGTGGCGTCGGTGCCGCAGATGCCGCAGGCGCGGACCCGCAGCAGTACGTCGTTGGGACCTGGGGCCGGTCGCTCGAGGTCGACGACGTCGATGGCGCCAACCGCGCCGGTCTGAACGGATTTCATCGTCATGGTGTAACTCTCCTTGTGAGGTGGGGTTGTGGTGACGAATGCTCAGGCGGCTGCCACGTGTGCCGACAGCCACGACCGAGTGGTGTCGTAGCCGTCGCGGATCAGCTGCCTGCTCTGCCGGAAGTCCATCGGACTCACGCTTGCGCTTGCCGGTGGCGGCAGGAGGTGGACCCGGCCGCGGGCCATGGCGACGTCGTCGGCGGTGATCCGGCTGAGCAGTTGCCGGGTGGCCAGCAACGCGTTGTCGACGGCTCCGTGGGCTGGGGGAGTCGATGCCATCGGCAGTACGTAGCTGGTGGTTGCACCCGACTCCTCGGCCTGCAAGATCGGGATGTCGGCAGCCACTCCGCCGTCGATCAGGAGTCGTCCGCCGAGTTCGACCGGTGGAAAGATGCCGGGTAGCGCGGCGCTGGCGAGGAGGGCCGGAAGGGCAGGACCGCTCGAGAGCACGGCCGGACGGCCGGTCGCGGCGTCGGTGGTGACGACGTGGACTGGGATCTCGGCGTCCTCCAGGTGGCCGATTCCGATCCGGCTGGCCAGCAGGGCACGAAGACGATCGGGCGAGACGAGGCCGGTGCGCCGGCCGGTCAGTCCGTGGACCAGGTGGCGGGGGCGGATCGGGAAGATGTCGCTGCGCCGCAGCCGGGACCAGAGCTCCTGGAGCTCGTCGAGTCCTGCTGTGGTGGGATTCTGTGCGAAGGCCACCGCGTTGAGGGCGCCTGCGGAGGATCCGACTACCAGGTCGGGGCGGATCCCTGCCTCGAAGAGTGCACGCAGCATCCCGACTTGGCCGGCGGCGAGGCTGCCGCCGCCCTGCAGAACGAAGGCCAGCTTCGGCTTGGGCATCTGAAGGCTCTTATCTGTGGAGTAGTCGTGGGTCTGGGGATCGCATGCCTTTGGGCAGGAGCAGGCAGCAGATGAGCAGGGTGAGCGCGACGAGGCCGTCCAGCCAGTAGTGATTGGCGGTCAGTACGACCACCGCCAACGTGGTCAGGGGGTGCAGGAGCCACAGCCATCGCAACCGGCTGCGGGTCACTGTGATCATCGCGATGGCGATCAAGGCGGCCCAGCCGACGTGGAGGCTTGGCATCGCGGCGAACTGATTGGCCATCCCGGTGTCGCTGTTCGGCCCGTAGACGGACTGGCCGAACCTGATGCCGGTGTCCACCCAGCCCAGGTTGGGCAGCATCCGTGGCGGTGCCAGCGGGAAGATGGTGTGCCCGACCAGGGCGAGGCCGGTGAGCGCCATCAGGGTCGACCGCACCTTCTTGTAAGCGGCGGGACGCCGTACCGAGAGCCAGATCAGGACGAGTGCGGTGAGTGGGAAGTGGACGTAGGCGTAGTACGCGTTGGCGGCCTGGGGGAGATGGGGAAGCTGGAGGAATGAGTGCTGCAGGGCTGCCTCGCTCGGTAGACCCAGCTCGCGTTCCCAGTGGACCAGCCGGTGCGCGTTGTCGAACGCCGACGCGCTGTGCTTGGCCGCATAGATCCGGCCGATGCTGTAGACGACGTACATCGATCCGAGCAGCAGAATTTCGCGCAGCACCTGCCGTACGGCGGGCAGCGTGGCGAGGGCCCGTTTGCGTGACGGCTCCGCAGCGTCGACGAGCCCGATGGTGTCGGTTCTGGCCGAGTTCGTCGTTCGCATGCGGAGCCGCCTTTCTTGGTGTGGGTTGCGGTCAGTGCACCGGTTCGGCGACCGGGGTGTCGGTGGTGTCCGGCGTCGCAGCGCTGTGGTCGAGTGCTTCGCCTTCGATGTCGACGCGGGGGAGGACGCGGCCAAGCCAGCGGGGGAGCCACCAGGCGGCGTTGCCTAGCAGTGACATGACGGCCGGCACGATGGTCATCCGGACGACGAACGCGTCGACGAGCACGCCGAACGCCAGGGCGAAGCCGATGGATTTCACCAGGACGTCGGGGGAGAGGATGAACCCTCCGAAGACGCTGATCATGATGATCGCGGCGGCTGAGACGACGCGGGCACCATGGCGTACGCCGGTGACAACGGCTGCTTGAGCGTCGGCGCTGTGGGTGTAGTCCTCGCGCATCCGGGTGACCAGGAAGACCTGGTAGTCCATCGCGAGGCCGAACAGGATGCCGACGAGCAGGACGGGCAGCAGGCTCATGATGGGGCCGGTCTCGGTGACTCCGAGGATGCTGCCGAGCCAGCCCCACTGGAAGACCGCGACGACGGCGCCGAAGGTGGCGGCGGTGCTGAGCAGGAACCCGAGGGTGGCCTTCAGCGGTACCAGTACGGAGCGGAAGACCACCATCAGCAGCAGCATGGCCAAGCCGACGATGATCGCGAGGTACAGCGGCAGGGCGTCGCCGATCTTGTTGGAGACGTCGATGTTCAGCGCGGTCTGTCCGGTGACGGTGACTTCGGCGCCGGTCTGGTGATAGAGCGTGGTTTGCTCGGCGCGGATGGCGTGGACCAGGTCGGTGGTCTTCTGGTCGGTGGGTGCGCTGGCCGGGATGACGCTGAGCAGTGCGGTGGTTCCGTCCGGGCTCAGGACAGCCGGCGTGACGGCAGCGACGTCGGGCAGTGCCTTGATCGTCGCGGCGGTCTCCGTCGCCGCCGTGGTGGTCGTGCTGGCGTCGGTCGTGCTCACCACAACTGTGAGCGGGCCGTTCAGGCCCGGCCCGAAGCCTTCGCTGATCAGGTCGTACGCCTTGCGCTGCGTCGTGTCGACGGCGGCCATGCCGTCGTCGGGCAGGCCTAGCCGCAAGTCGGTCATCGGCATCGTGACCGCGCCGAGGCCGAGCAGAGCGACGATCAGGATCGGGATCCGTCGACGCGTGACGAGTCTGGCCCAGCGCTCGCCCATCGGCGTGCGGCCCTGGTTGGACTCCTGGCCAATCGCCGTACGATGCCGCAGTTTACGGCCGAGCACGCGGCGGCCGGTGAAGGCGAGCAGTGCGGGGATGAGGGTGATCGCGATCAGTACGGCGACCGCGACGGTGCCGGCGGCGGCCAGGCCCATCGAGGCGAGGACCGGGACGCCGACCACGGTGAGTCCGGCCAGGGCGATGATGACGGTGAGTCCGGCGAAGACAACCGCGGACCCGGCGGTCCCGACCGCGCGGCCGGCTGCCCGCTGTCCGTCGCTGCCTTCCAGTAGTTCGTGCCGGAAGCGCGAGACGATGAACAGCGCGTAGTCGATGCCGACGGCGAGGCCGAGCATGAGGGCCAGGATCAGGCTGTTGGCGTTGATGTCGGCGAAGCCGGACAACGTGGTGATGCCGGCGATACCGACGCCGACACCGACGATTGCCGTGAGCAGCGGCAATCCGGCCGCGATCAGCGATCCGAAGGTGATGACGAGCACGAGTGCCGCGATCAGAACTCCGATGCCTTCTGCTGCTCCGGCGGCCTCGCTGGGCCGTAGTGCGTCACCGCCGGCTTCGACGGTGAGTCCGGCAGTTCGCCCGGCCTCGAAACTTTGCTCCAGTGCGGTGCGGTCGGCGTTGGTCAGTTCGGTGCCCTGGACCTTGTAGCTCACCTGAGCGATCGCGTAGCGGCCGTCGGTCGAGATGGCGGCGGTCTTGAACGGGTCGGTGACTGTGCCGACCTGCGGTGCCGCAGTCATCGCCGCGACCACCTGTCCGACAGCGGCTCGGTTGGTGGGCTGCGCCAGCGTCGTACCGCTCGGCGCGACGAAGACCACCCTGGCGGTGGCGCCTCCGACATTGGCCTGCGGGAAGCGGTCGGCCAACTGGTTGATGGCTTGCTGTGCCTCGGTGCCCGGCACGGTGAACGAGTTCGACATCTGGCCGGAGAGGGTGCCGGCGCCCACTCCGGCCAGGACCAGGACGAGGGCCCAGATGCTGGTCACTTGCCAGCGGTGGCGGTAACAGAACCGGCCGAGCCGGTACAGCAGCGTTGCCATGAGATGCACTCCTTCGGACGTACGAGGCGCTCGATGCGACGCCACTGACTCGAAGGAGACTAGCCGATCGTCTAGTCAATAGCTAGCCGTTCGTAAAGTTAGATGCTTGCCGAGCGGCAAGTCGACAAGTTACCGATCGGCAAGTTGTCGCCTTGTCGATCGGCAAGGTACTGTGAGTGATCCTGGGGATCATCGGGGCAACAAGGAGGACACTTGGCCACGGCTGCAACACCCAAGACGGCAGCACCCAAGACGGCAGGAGCGACCGATAGCAGACAGCGCTTCATCGATGTCGCGCTCCGCCTGTTCACGCAGCACAGCTTCGCGGGCACCTCGCTGCAGATGATCGCGGACGAACTCGGGGTCACGAAGGCGGCCGTCTATCACCACTTCCACACCCGCGAGGAGCTCCTCAACGCGGTTGTCGAGCCGGTGCTCGAGCAGTTGCGGGCCATCGTCGACGCAGCCGAGGGGCAACGCACGGTGCATGCGCGCGCGGAGCACATGCTCACTGGCTACGCCGACCTCGCCGTGCGGAATCGGGCGCTGATCTCGGTGCTGGCCGCCGACCGTGGCGTGATCGAGATCCTTCGCGCACAAGTTGACCTGGGGACGCTGATCAACCGTCAGGTCAAACTGCTCGCCGACGTCGACCCGGGGCCGGCCGGGCTGGTCAAGGCGGCCCTGGTGTTCGCCGGGATCGCCGGCGCGGTCGGGCCGGCTCTCGTCGAGCTCGACGACAAAGCCCTGAATCAACACCTCACCGAAGCCGGTCGCCGCACCCTCGGCCTCCGCACCCCCCGCCGCCCCACGCCCGGCACGCCGCGTCCCTAGTTCCGACGCCCCGTGCTAACCCAAAGCGCCCGGTTGGCCTGATGAGATGGAGGCGGGGCGGCGGCCAGAACCGCCGTCCCGCTCGTTCGTCCTGGGGTTGTCTCCTCGTCAGCTCCCGGTTTGGCAGCTGGTGCGGTAAGAGCCCACGTTCTGGGTCAGTGCTCTCAACAACAACTGCCTTGATGGCCCTCGCAGGCACCAGGGCTTCCGCTCGAGCGGGGTTCAGCAAGTCTGTAGGGATTCCTCTACACCAGGGGCGTTGGTGTTTGGGTTTTCCCGCGCGGGAGGTGTTGCGGTCGTGCCGGTACGACGAGATCGCCCTCCCGGGCACGTACACACGCGTGACACGGATCTGAACGCCCTGCACTGGTTCTGGATCGCCCCGGTCTACAACCCGGACGTCCCGTACCTCTCCGTTGACCGGCTGACCGGCTGACCGGCTGACCGGCTGATCGGCGTTCGCGCGTAGGTGCAGCCGAGGGGCGGGCGATGGCCCCTGGCTCGGCGTGCCTGGGAGCACGCCGAGTCTGGGATCGTGCCGGTGATCGTTTGGTGACCGGTGGCGGATGCGCGACCCCGCCGCTGAACCTGTTGGCGGGGTGCCCGGGCGGCGGAACTGTCGGCGCGGGCCGATACGCTGGCGCGGACCGGATCAGGAAGGGAGCACGGTGGACGGAGGGTTCACGCCGTTCAGTTATCTGACCGCGCCCAACGAGCGGCTGTATCGGGCCGTCATGGACGCGTTCGTGCAGGCCAAACGGCGGTTCACCGTGCACCTGCGACCGGAGGACGTCCGCGCGTCGATGCACGACGCCGCGGAGTTGGCGGTGATCGGTGATGCGCTCACCCAGCTGGTCGAGTGGGGCAATCTCCGTGCTGATCCCGATACCAGCCGGGTGACGACTGTCGAGGATTTCCATCGATCGCGGTTCCTCTATCAGCTGACGGTGCGCGGTGAGGCAGTGGAGCAGGCGGTCACGGCGTACGACGAGGCGCTCGGTAGGCGTGGAGCCTTGCAAGCAGTCGCCCTCGCGGACATCGCGACGCAGCTTCGGGCGCTCGCCGAGCTGGCCGGTTCCTCGGAACCCGACGCGGCGAAGGTGCATCTGTTGTTGCGTGCGCTGGTTGATCGGTTCACGGACCTGGCCGGTAACGCTCAGGCCTTCATGGGCTCGCTGCAGCGCACGATCGATCTGCACGATGCCGATGCCGACGTGTTCCGCGCGTACAAGGACCGGCTGATCGATTATCTCGAGCGGTTCATCAAGGATCTTGTGAGTACCGGCGCCGAGATCGCGGCGCTCGTTGCTGGGCTGGAACGTCGGGATGTGGGTGCTTTGCTGTCCGTTGCTGCCTGGCGCGAGGCGGAGGACGCGGCTCCGGGCGCATCCGAGGACGGCGATCCGCGCCAGGTGGAGTTCGAGCGCGGCCGGCGGTTGTGGCAGGAGCGCTGGCAAGGATTCCGGGCCTGGTTCGTCAGCGAGCCGCACCATCCGAGCCAGGCGAAGCTGCTGCGGGCGCAGGCGCGAGCCGCGATTCCTCAGCTGCTGCAGGTCGTCGCGGTACTGAACGAGCGGCGTTCCGGGCGGTCGGACAGGTCGGCGGACTTCCGTACCTTGGCCAAGTGGTTCGCCGAGGCGCCGACGGAGGATGATCTCCATCGGCTGTGGCGGGCGTCGTTCGGCCTGAGCGGGGCTCGCCACCTGTCCGTGACCGAGGAGAGTCTGGACGGAGCGGTGTCCGCGCTGACGCCGTGGGCGGAAGCGCCGCCGTTGCTGATCAGCCCCAGGTTGCGTCGGACCGGAAGCTACGAACGCCGCGGCAAGCCCAGCCGGGTAATTGATCGTTCCGCCGAGCGTGGCTATCTCGCCGATCTCGCGCGGCGGGAGGCCGCGGAGGCAGTGGCCGCGCGCGAGGCATTGGCAACCTCGCATCCGACGCGCTTGTCGGACCTGGGTGAGCTCGACCCGGTGGCGTTCCGCTGTTTCCTGGCGCTGCTCGGTGATGCGCTGGGGGCTCGGGTGCCCGGCCGGCGTGTGGTCGAGACGACGACATCTGACGGCAGCATGTCGGTCCGGTTGACCGCGCTTGACGATGGCCGGCGTGCCGAGATCCGTACGCCGGACGGCACCTTCTGTGGCCCTGATCAGCTGGTGGAGATCGTCGATCTCACGGCTGTCGATCTCGTGGAGCGGAGCGCATGAGTGGATTGACGGATGCGCTGGCAGCCTCGCGTGCCGATGAGTCCCGGCGCGCGGCCCGCGCTGTGCTGCGACGCCCACTGCTCCGGCAGGTCGACGACGACCTCGTGCTTGTGCGGCGGCACGCGCCGGCTCTGCGTGACTGGTTCGAGCGCAACACCGGATGGCACCTGGCCGTCGACAGCGAGATGGCGCGGCTGGTGAAGACGGTCGCCGATTCGGCCGATCCTACGCATCCGGCGCGAGACGCCAAGTCGAAGCAGGCATTCGGCCGCCGTCGGTACGTGCTGGTCTGTCTCGCGCTGGCATCGCTGAGCCGGGCCGAGGCGCAGATTACGCTCGGCCGGCTGGCGGAACAGGTTGTGCTCGGAGCAGCGGATCCCGCGCTTGCCGCCGCCGGTGTCGTGTTCGTGCTCGAAGGCCGGGAGGAGCGAGCGGACATGGTGGCCGTGGTCCGGCTGCTGATCGGCATCGGCGTACTCGGCCGCGTCGCAGGCGACGAAGACTCCTTCGTCAAGGAGACCGGCGACGTGCTGTACGACGTGCGGCGGCGGGTGCTGGGTGCGTTGCTCACGTCGCCGCGCGGACCGTCCACCATCGACGCGAGCGGATTCGAAGAGCGGCTCGAAGCATTGACTCGCGAGTTGCCGCCGACCACGGATGACCTGCGGAACCAGCGGATTCGCCATCACCTGACCCGACGGTTGCTCGAGGATCCGGTGCTGTATTACGACGAGCTCGACGAGGCGGAGAGGGCTTATCTCCAGGGCCAGCGGGCCGCGATCACGGCGCGTATCACCGAGCTGACCGGTCTGGTCCCCGAGGTACGCGCTGAAGGCATCGCGATGGTCGATCCGTACGACGACTTGACCGACGTGCGGATGCCGGAGAGCGGGACCGAAGGGCACGCCACGCTGCTGGTGGCCGAATACCTGGCGAACCAGGCGGAGCGTGAGGTGCAGGTGGGGGAGATCCACGAGTTGCTGCGCCGCAAGGCCGTCGAGCACAAGAGCTATTGGCGTCGCGACGCTGCCGAGCCCGGTGCCGAACGGGGGCTGGCGGCCATAGCGCTGGTTCGGCTGCAGGCGCTCCGACTGGTCGCGTGCTCGGGCGAGCTCGTGACCGCGAGGCCGGCGCTTGCCCGGTTCGGTGTCGACGAGCCGACGATTCAGGCGGCGCTGTGACGCGGGAGCTTCCGGCTCCCGCGATCGAGCGGTGGCAGCCACTGCGCGCAGGTCTCGTCGACCTCTTCTACTACGACCAGGAGGAGTTCTGGTTTCACGGTGGGCGGCTGCTGCTGCGCGGCAACAACGGCACCGGGAAGTCGAAGGTCCTTGCACTCACTCTGCCGTTCTTGCTCGACGGTGATCTGTCCGCACATCGGGTCGAGCCTGACGCCGACCCCAAGAAGCACATGGAGTGGAATCTGCTGCTCGGCGGAGACCACCCGCATGCTGAGCGCCTCGGCTACACCTGGCTGGAGTTCGGGCGCCTCGACGAGCGCGGCACCGCTCACTTCCGAACGATAGGTTGCGGTCTGAAGGCCGTGGCTGGCCGGGGTGTTGCGCGGCATTGGTTCTTCGTCACCAGCCGGCGCATCGGTGCGGATCTCACCTTGGTCGACGCGACCGGCAGCGCGCTGACGCGAGACCGGCTGAACGACGTACTCGATGAGCGGGGCACGGTGTATGACCGTGCCCGGGACTACCGGCGCGCCGTCGATGAGAATCTGTTCGGCCTGGGGGAGCAGCGGTACGGCGTGCTGGTCGACCTGCTGGTTCAGCTCAGGCAACCGCAGCTCTCGAAGAAGCCCAGTGAGAAGGCGTTGTCCGCGGCGTTGACCGAGTCCCTGCCGCCGCTGGATCAGGCGGTGATCGCAGACGTTGCCGAAGCGTTCCGGAGTCTCGACGAGGATCGCTCCTCGCTGGCGGCGATGACCGAGGCGCGGGATGCGGCCATGTCATTCCTCAACCACTATCGTCGCTACGCCCGGATCGCTTCGCGGCGGCGCGCCAGGCTTCCGCGCGAGGCACACAGCACCTTCGAGCGGATCAGCAAGGAACTCGGCGACGCAGAGCGGGCGCTGTCCGAGGCCGAGGCGCAGCTGACCAAGGCCAGAACGCAGCTCGAGGACGCCGTATCGGAACAGACCCGTCTGCAGGCGAGGGATGCGACGCTGCGAGAGAGTCCGGAGATGCGGGACGCCCGCGAACTCGAGCGAGCGGCCGAGGATGCACGCCGGTCGCGCGGCGATGCTGAGCGGCTTGCCGAAGAGCGAGGTGCCGCCGAGGCCAAGGTCGAGGCGCAGCAGGAGCGGCACTCGGCTGCCGAGGGACGGCGGACGGCAGCGAGCGATGCCCTGACAGTGATTCGGAGGCAGGCGGAGGAGGTCGCGTCGGCGGCGCGCATCGCCTCCGATCACGCCGAACGCGTCGACCGGGCCTTGGACGCAGGCAGCGATCCGGCCCAGCTTCGCGTCGAGGCTGAGCGGATCACCAGCCGCCAGCAGCGGGCGCTCGACCACGTGACTCGCCTGCTCCGGCTGGCCGATGAGGCCGCGCATGAGGTGACCGTCGTGCGGCGCGCCCTGGGCGACCTCGAGACCGAAACGGCCGACCTCGCGGAGCGGCGCCAGGTCGCCGCGGTCACGGTTGCCCAGGCTGGATCCGACCTGCTCTCGGACGTTCGCGGTCACCTGGACCGCGCGGCCGAGCTGCGAGTGGCGGACATCGCAGCCGTGCTGGCGGAGCTCGAGCTCTGGGTGGAGACACTCCAAGGACCCAACCCAGCCGCCGTCGCCGTGACCACCGCAAGTCAGACTCTGGCGGCGGGCCTCGCGACCGAGTCCGCGGACCTCGACGCACACCGGCGATCCGGACGAGCTCGGCTCGACGAACTGACGGGCGAGATCGCCCGCCTCGAACGTGGCGAGGACACGATCCCGCCCACGCCGTACACCAGGGATCCGGCTGCGCGGGAAGGGCGGCCAGGTGCTCCGTTGTGGCGGCTCGTCGACTTCGCGGAGGGTGTCGGCGACGCGGACCGAGCGGGCATCGAGGCAGCGCTCGAGGCCGCCGCGATCCTCGACGCATGGGTTACCCCCGACGGTGAACTGCGGGCGGCCGAAACTGATGACACCTTGCTACGCGCCGGCGATCCCGTCCCCGTCCATCTCGGAACAGTCCTCCGGCCGGTGCTGGACCCCGAGGATCCACTGGCGAACGCAGTGTCCGAGCAACTGGTCGACGCACTGCTGTCGTCAATTGGGTACGGCGAACAGGCAGGGCACACTTGGGTGAGTCCGGACGGCCGGTTCCGGCTCGGTGTGCTGACTGGTAGCTGGCGCAAGTCGGCGGCGATGCTCATCGGTCGCATGGCCCGCGATGCCGCGCGGCGGGCGAGGCTGGCAGAGCTTCGTGAGCAGGCCCTTGCCGTGGAGGCGCAGCTTGCCGACCTGGATCTCGCCAGGGCACATGTCGGCGAGCGGAGGGCTCGGCTTGCGCAGGAGGTCGCCGACGTTCCGGACGACACCCGGCTGCGCCAGGCGCATAGCGTCGTGCTCGCGTTGGTCTCAGAGCAGGCCCGGCTGGCCGAACGACGGAAGGTTGCTGAAGACAACGAAGTGGCCACGGTTCGGGCCGCCGAGCAGGCACGTGACGCGGTGATGGAGGGAACCGGGGACTCCGGACTGCCGACGACGGCGGAAGCGTTGTCCGAGGTAGCAACGGCTCTGGCGACCTACCGGATCGCCCTCGTTGAGCTCTGGCTCGCTCTGTCCGTCGTCGCCGATGCGGAGCGGCAGCTGGCCGAGACAGTCGGTGATCTGAAAGAGGCCGAACGTACGTATGTGGGCCTGGTGGAGCGCGCACGTGGTGCGGAACAGCATGCGGCTGCAGCTGCGGAGCGGCATCAGACCTTGCAAGACACAGTCGGTGCCGCAGTGGCTGAGCTACAGCGTCAGCTGGCCGAAACCGCCGAACGGCTCCGGACCAGCCACTCACAGCAAGAGGCCTCCCGTGGGGACGTGGAACGGGCGATCGATGCCCGGGGCCGAGCGACAGGCCAGCGCCAGACCCTGGCCGAGCAACTCGACGACGCTACCCAGCGACGAGCCGAGGCGGCCGAGTCGTTCCGGCGGTTCGCCGCCACTGGGCTCCTGGCCGTTGCTCTGCCCGAGCTCGAGGTTCCCGATACCGGCGCTTCCTGGCCGCCGATCCCGGCGATGCGCCTGGCCCGGCGGGTGAACGACGAGCTGAGTGAGCTGGACGATGCTGACACCGTCTGGGATCGCGCTCAGCATCGGCTCAACACCGAGCTGAAAACGTTGCAGGACACGCTGTCCAGGCATGGCAACCGTGCCTCCGCGGACCTGCAGGAGGACGGCGTCGTCGTCGAGATCGAGTTCCAGGGGCGACCGGCGACAGTTGCGCAGCTGGCTGACGCCCTCGACACCGAGGTCACCGACCGCGTACGGCTGCTGAGCGAACGTGAGCGTGAGGTCCTGGAGAACCATCTGGTCAACGAGGTCGCGAGCACGCTGCAGGAGCTGATTTCAGCCGCCGAGGCTCAGGTCGGGGCGATGAATGGGGAGCTCGAGAGTCGTCCGACCAGCACTGGCATGCGACTCCGGCTGCTCTGGCAGCCTCGACCCGACGGTCCGGCCGGCCTCGCGGCGGCGAGGGAGCGACTGATGCGCCAGACCTCGGACGCCTGGTCGGCCGAGGATCGTGCTGCTGTCGGAGAGTTCCTGCAGGCGCGCATCGTCGAGGTCCGCGCCCAGGACATGACTGGTACCTGGCTGGAGCACTTGACCGCGGCCATGGATTACCGCGCGTGGAACCGGTTTGTGATCCAGCGCTACCAGAACGGGCAATGGAAGCCGGCGACCGGTCCGGCGTCCGGTGGCGAAAGAGTCCTCGCGGCCAGCGTCCCGCTGTTCGCGGCCGCGTCCGCGCACTACAGCTCAGCGGGCAACCCGCATGCTCCGCGACTGATCACCCTCGACGAGGCCTTCGCGGGCGTGGACGACAACGCACGAGCGAAGTACCTGGGGCTGCTCGCGGCCTTCGACCTGGATGTGGTGATGACCAGCGAGCGTGAGTGGGGCTGCTATCCAGAGGTGCCTGGCCTGGCGATCTCGCAGCTGGCGCGCGCGGACGGCGTACCGGCGGTCCTGGTCACCAACTGGCAATGGGACGGTCATCGCAGGTCACGCGTCGACCGTGACACCCGCGGCTACGATGAGCCGTCCCAAGGCGAGTCACCGCAGGACGGGCTCTGGGAGTGATCGACCGCGCGAGGCTGACACGCCTGCTGGGCGGCGAAGACCTCGCCTGGCTGGTTGCCCGGGTGCGCAAGCGGATGGAGCGCGGCCAGTCCCTGGACACCGCCGTGACGTTGTCCGACGCAACGTCCTTTCAGCGGGCCGCCGTCCAGCGACTACTCGGCCGACCGCCGGTCCCGGGGCGAGCGCTGACGGTTTCCCTGCCCGCCGTCGACCGGGTGCTACGCGACTCCGGAGCCAGCCCTGCCGGTCTGGAGGGTGCGATCATCGCCCTGACCGGCGAACTGGTCGATCGTCAGTCGGCTGCGGCCGAACTGGAGCAATCGTGGCGAGTCGCCTTCGACCCTTTGCGCGAGGCGGTCGGGCAGGCGCCCGAGCTCGCTGAATGGCTCGCCGGACTCGGCAGCAGCGGCCTGGCTCGGCGTCTGGCGGGTACGCCGTCGACGGCCGGTCCGCTGCTCGCCGACCTTGCCGCGGTCATTCGGGAGTTGCCGGCGGGTGGCGAGCCGTTGGGGCGGTTCGCTGCGCGATTGACTGGGCGCGCTCACGCGCTGGACGACGGGGAGCCGCTCGCCACATTGGTGCTCAGCGCGGCCAGAGCGTTGTCTGGCCTCGGACCTGGGAGTGGCGCCGAGTGGAGGCGCGAGGTGTGGGCCTCGGTGGGCATCCTTCGTGACGAGCTTTCGGCTTCGGTGCTCACTCTGGGGCTTCCGGGAAACCCCGAGTCCGCGACAGGACGGGCCTTGGGCGCCCTTCGGGACGGTGGTCAGCCCGCCGTACTGACATTGCGTCAGGTGGTGCGCGACGAGATCCGGGTGAAGACGCCGTACGTCTTCGTCTGTGAGAACCCGGTCGTGGTCTCGTCCGCCGCGGACGGCCTCGGACCGGACTGTGCACCGCTCGTATGCACCAATGGCCAGCCCAGCGCGGCTGTCATGCACCTGCTCCGGCGCTTGGTCGCTGATGGTGCTCGGCTCATCTATCACGGCGACTTCGACTGGGGCGGGATCCGCATCGGCAATGTCGTCTTTGACCGCCTGCCCGCCCGCCCATGGCGGTTCGGTGCCGAGGATTATCAGGCGACGGCTCAGGCGGTTTCGCAGCGAATCCATGCCCTGAGCGGCCCACCCGTCACCGCGAGCTGGGACCCGGCACTCGCGCAGGTCATGAAGACAGTCGGTCGTGTCATCGAAGAGGAGCACGTCGTGGACCAGTTGCTCTCCGACCTTGCCCAGTGACGCAGATGTGCAGGCAGATGTACGAACGAGACGGCTCGATCGGCAGGTGTCCCACGGCGACGATGTCAGAGAACGCCAATGAGCCGTCGGGTCTGGTGGCCACGTGGCGTTCCCAATGCACGTAGTCGTCCTCTACCAGGTACGGCGTACTTGACGGCGATCGCGTTGGGGCACAGCTGACCCAGCCTGGACAACAGCCCACCGTCGACCCATGCACTCCGCAGACAGAGGACCACGCCTAGGTCCGGCAGCGCGTCGGCCGCAACGTGCCGGTCGAACTGGAAGCCGCGCAAGCCGACGGCTGTGGCCGGATCCGCGCGTTCTGTGCCGTCGTGCTGCCGTCGCTGAAGCCCGGGATTGTCGCTGTCGGATCGTTCGCGTTCATCAGCACGTGGAACAACGTCCTGTTCGCTGTCATGTTCATGAGCTCCCAAGACCGTTCACCGTTCCCGTCGGACCGAGCTACCTCTTGGGCGACTTCGGAACGGACTTCGGCGCTCTCGCCGCCGGCGGCCTGATCGCCGTCGTTCCCGTCGTCGTGCTGTTCGCCTACGTGCAACGCTTCCTCATCCAGGGACTGCGCGCTGGCGCCGTGAAGGGCTGACGGGGGCCATCGCCGGTGATGGCGGTCGCGGTCCGTGGCGGTAAGGACACGATCGCCGAGGTCATCATGCACACCGATCAGGCAGTGAATACACCGCCGGCACCGTCCGGGCTGCCTGCACCCGGCTCGGCATCACCCAGTCCATGGGCGGGCCCGGATCGGCACTGGACAATGCGGTCATCGAATCCTGGCACTCCACGATCGAGTTCGAGCTCCGCACTTCCACGCCAAGGCCCACGCCCGTGCCCCGCGTCGCTGCCTGGATCGAGGAATACAACCACGGCCAGTTCACGCTGTCGTGTCGTTAGACGAGGTTTGGGTCGTCGAAGGCGTGTTCGAGGGCTTGGGCGGCCGCTGGGTTGGCGGCTTGTCGGCCCATGTAAAACGTCTTGGGTTATGGAGACTTTGGCCTGGCCAAGTTGGTCGGCGATTTGGCGGGCGGTGTGGCCGGCTTGGTCGAGGGCGGTGGCGGTGGTTTTGCGGAGGGCGTGGGAGCGGATCCAGGCGAGTTTGTCTGCGGGGGCTGGCCGGGTGGCTTCGTCGACTTGGGCGAGGAGGGCTGGGGAGTCGTCGAGATCGATGCCGTAGGTCTTGACGAGGTCGGCGACCAGTTGGTGGTCGACTTTGATGCGGCCGGTTTCGATGGGTTCGATTCTGGTTTGGGGCCAGGTGAGGGCCTCGGCGACTTGCTTTCGAGACAGGCCGGTTTCGCGGCGGAGGGCTCGGAGGGTCAGGCCTAGGTCGCGGCGGGCGGTGCTGCCGACGGGGGAGAGGGCGGTGCGGAGGGATCGGCGGACGTTGGAGGGGTCGCGGAAGCCGCCGATGACGTCGGCGAAGATCGGGTCGTCGAGGCGGATGCCGGCGGCGTGTCTGGTGCGGAGTACTGCGCTGGCCCAGTCGGGTAGGTGGAGGAGCCGTTGGCCGGCTCTGGACTTGGTGCGTTTGCGGAGCAGGCCTTGGCCTGTGACGCGGACGATGGTGCTGGTGATCTCGACGGTGCCGGCTTCGAGGTCGACCTGGGACCACAGGACGGCGAGGGCTTCGCCGATGCGGACGCCGGTGCCGAGCATGAAGGTGACCAGGTCGGGGAGATCAGCCTGTACAGCGCGTTCGTCCGTGGTGAGGTGCTTCCTGAGGAGCGTGACTTCTTCGCCGGTGAGGGATCGGGATGGGTTCTTGGGCTGGGTTTCGATGGCGTCTACTTCGCGGACCGGGTTGACGGAGATGGCGCCGTAGCGGACGGCGAGTTTCAGCGCGCCGGAGAGGATGGCGCGGCAGGTCTTGGCTGTGGGGGCGCCCGCACGGTTCTTGATCTTGGAGAGGACGGTGTCGATGCGTGGGGTGGTGGCCTCGCCGATGCGGATGTCGCCGACGGCGGGGCGGACATGGTTCTTGATGGCGCGCCGGTAGGTGTCGAGCGAGGTGGGTGAGTATTTGCCGTCGGCGACCCGTTCCTTGAACTTCTTCTCCCAGAGATCGAGGAGGTGGGTGATCTTGTGCATCGCGGTCAGCTCGCCGGACTGGCTGGTCCTCGCCCTGTCCTGGAGCTTCTTGAGCAGGGCGCGCTCGGCTGCTGTCTTGTTCTTGCCGAAGGCCGACACCGGGCGGACCCGTCCGTCGTGATCGCGGAACCTGGCCTGCGACTTACAGCTGATCGGCTTGCCATTGTCGTCGGTCTTCGCGACCCAAGTAGAGATTTCGCCCCAGGTTCCGATGGGCAGTGGTGGCCTCGGCATGTCAAGCCTCCAACCTGTGTGATGGTTGGCAGCTCAACGCTGGCTGGGTCGCGGAGTCCGAAAAGTCGGTGAGGATGCGAAGCGATGTGATGTGACGCACAGTCACGATCAGACGGAGGCCGGAAGAGTCGCCCGATTGCTCACGAGCGGAGGATGAGACGGATCTCGGCGGATCAGCTCGAAGCGGACATCCGGCAAAGTGGTGCGTAAACGGTGCGATGGGGGCATGAAGAAACCCAGGACACGTGTGTGACCTGGGCTTTTGTGCGCCGCCAGGGACTCGAACCCCGAACCCGCTGAATTCCAGTTGAGGCTGATCATCATTTGTCAATGATGCTCGGGATCCCTTACAGATAACGGGTTCTGTGGCTGCTCGTTGCGCGTAAGTTCTCATCGGCAACCATCCTCTCGCGCTGATTGAGGTGCGTAAAGAGGTGCGTCTCCGGTTGGTCGAGCCGTTGGCGGACCTGTCGAAGAAGGGCGTTCTGGCGTCCGTGGGTGACCTGTTGTTCAGGTCCACCGGGCGTTCTCTGGATCCCAGTGCTTGCCGCGAGCCTCGCCGCTGATGAGTGGGTCTGCGAAGGCTGTGATCACCGCGACTGCGTCCGCGAAGCTGGTTGGGTAGCCGATGGCGGCTGGGCCCTGGCGTCGTAGCCATGCGGTGTAGGAGGGCTGTCGTTGCTGGGGGAGGTCGGTGATGCTCGAGCTGAGTGGTCGCAAGGTGATCTGTCGGTGGGCCGCGGTGGCTTCGAGAGCCCTGAATACCTCGTCGGCGCGGAGAGTGTTGGCGCGTAGCAGGCGGTAGAGGTCGCCGTAGTCGCGGTCGCGGGTGTTGAGGTCGCCGAGTTCGATGGCGGTGGACAGTTTCTCGGCGATGACGGTGGCGAGTGGGTAGCCGAGAATGGTGAAAGTCCCGGCTTCCAGTAGTTGTTGGTATGCGATGAGTTGGGGCTCGGGGGTGATGGGATCGCCCAGACTGACATCGAGTTGAAGCTTGAGTTGTGCACGGGCGATCGAGGCGGGCATGACGAGTCGGAGCCCGTGGTAGGGGCCGTCGTCTCGAATCGGTGCGGTTCTCAGGCTTGCGCCGTCGAACGCGACGCCGTCGTCGACTTCGGTCGCGGCGATCGCCCTGACTCGTCGGATGATCTGGGTGTCCTCGCCGGTGAAGGGCTTGCCCGAGAATGTCGATGTCTCGCGTCGTGCGGCGTGCGCCGAACTGGGCCAGGAGCAGTCCGCCCTTGAGGACGAAGTGTTCGCGGCCGGCTGGCGATGTCGCCAGCCGGTAGAGAAATCGTTCGAGGACGTACTCGACCATGAGTTCGTCGGTGGCGCGCCGTTCGCGGCGTGCTGAGTTCCGCAAGTCGTTGTAGACGCGACCGGCAGTGGTGTCGCGGGCTGGATTGACCATCAGGCGAGCACCGCCTCGACGGCCGGCCGGATGACGGACAGAGCGTGCAGTTCGCGCGCGATGCGTTGGAGATCCCCGACCCCGTCGGGCCCACTGGTTCGCAGGTACCGTCCGAGCGCCGCCAGGGCTAGTGTGTGGCCGACGCGGTTGCGGTGGCGCATAGCATCGACCACACTCCGGGCTGCGTCGTAGACCGGCACGAACTCCCCTGGTGCCGCCTCGTACTGCTCGATGTTGAGATCGAAGGTATTGGCTGCGTACTGCGCGACGACGACGGGCGGGTAGGAGATCGCCGGACGGCGGGTGCCACGCGGTACGGCGATGTGTACGGCAGCTGGTATGTCGTCGATCAGCTCGTGCAGCGCGAGCGCGGACTCGCCGCAGACGACTGCATGGGATGCTCGTCTATGTACGGCTAGCAAATCGAGATGCGCAGTCTCGGGGGCGTCGGAGCGCCGGTAGACACCGCGCGAGAGCTCAATCGCGGCCCCTTCGCTGACCAGCGTCGCCAGATCCCGTGACGGCACGCCGGCCTGGCGCGCCTGCGCCGTGGTGAAAGTGGGCGGCAGGATCGCGAGCCGTTGGCGTGAGCGAGGCGGGTCCGCAGGCGTCATGTATCAAATCATACCCCGTGAGGACGTTGAAGGGCGCGATTTGGTACACGATGCCTGTCTTCGCCTCGAGATCGGCCGAGGCCCGCGTGGTCAATCACATCTGCAGGGCGACTCCGGTGAGAGCCAGCCCGGCCGATCCTCAGCGCGGCCCTGATCGCAGGCCGCACCTCAACCCCTACGCCACTGACTACCTCGGTATCTGCCCATGATCACTCTTCGAAGCCGTCGACACCAGCAGGTGTCGTTCCCTGCCCCAGCCGAGTCGAGCGGAGAAAGTCAGCTATCGCACTGCCGCTATCCGCAGTTTCCGACCGCCGCGGTTCGCTCAACGTGCCGAGCGGTGCCAGCATCAGCGCCTGGCGGCCAACCCTTGCTCGACCACCACGTTGCATCGTCCTCGTTCGTGGTTCCGGAGAGATATTCCGCAGTTGCCTTGTCCATCACAACCGCGAAAATGTTGAACTGGTGCTTCGCTGCGTCGCTTGGGTGCTCGTAACTGGTCAGGTCGTCGGCGGCGTGGTTCGTTGATCGAGGCAACGAGATGTTGATCATGGTGTGGTGCCCGCCGGTCAACGTCCGTCCTATGA
>NZ_SNWQ01000035.1:25213-68245 GCF_004361855.1 Kribbella caucasensis | reverse complement strand
TGCGGAGCCGCACGATAAGGTCCACGACCTCTACGGGCGTCGCGTTCGGGTTGGAGGCGGGCCGTCGGGAGCGTGGATCGAAGACCGCGTCGCCCTCGCGGCGGTAGCGGGCCAGCAGTTCATAGAGCCACGAGGCTGAGACGCCGTAGGTCGCGGCGACTTCCCGGACAGGACGGTTCTCGACCACCATCGCGGTGATCAGCAATCTGTTGGATGTCATGACCGCACGCTCAGCGCGGGCGGCACTTCATCCCGGGATCTCTGGAGACATCAGTCCGGCATGTCGTGAGACACGTGTCCGGGATGTCGTGAACCAGAACACCACACCCTCCGCTCGAACCGCCAGAACGTCAGTCTGACCTGCGGAAACAGGCCGCTGTAGTCTGCTGGGCATGGTGTCCGGCTGAGTCCGGTTGGGTTCGGTTCCGATCGGTCACTTTCGGTTCTCCGTGCGGGCCCCAGCAAGTGCCACTGCCGGATAGGCGCCGACGGAGAAGCCTCGTGAGAATTTCTGCCAATGACCTGTCGGATCCGGAGTGAGGCGTTCGTAGTAGGGGTGACGGGCGGCCGGAGAAAGGCCGCCGGACGGACAGAAAGGCATGGCGCCATGCGGAAACTGATCTACGGCATGAACCTGAGCCTGGACGGCTACATCGCCGCGCCCGGCGACGACATCGGCTGGGGCGTGCCGAGCGACGAGCTGTTTCAGTGGTGGCTCGACCAGGAGTTGGCGATCGGGCTGTTGATGTACGGGCGCAAGCTGTGGGAGGCGATGAGTTCCCACTGGCCGACCGGCGACCAGCAGCCCGACGCCACCCCGGCGCAGATCGAGTTCGCGCGGAACTGGCGGGACACGCCGAAGGTGGTGTTCTCCTCGACGATCGACAAGGTCGACTGGAACACCCGCCTGGTCACCGGCGACGCTGTAGCGGAGATCACCCGACTCAAGGCCGACGACGGCGAGCCGATGAGGGTCGGTGGCGCCACGCTCGCTGGGGCGGCCATGCGGGCCGGGCTGGTCGACGAGTACGAGATCGTCACCCATCCGGTGCTGGTGGGCGGCGGCACACCGTTCTTCACCGCGCTGGACAGCTGGGTGAACCTGAACCTGATGGAGACGCGGACGTTTCCCGGCGGCGTGGTCCTGACCAGGTACGAGACGAGGCGTTGAGCGCGATTCCTTTGCTGCTTGTCTGAGGGAGTGGCAGCATGCCCCGGAGCAAGGTCGAGCTGTTCGCTGCGACAAGGCAGGGCTCGCCATTCCTCGCCCTCACCCGATAGATGCCGATACCAGTCGAGACGGCGGCGGGGCCCAAGATCAGCGGCAAGATGTTTCGGCTCCGGGAATCCTTGCGCGAGTGGAACGGTCCGGTGGACGGGTGAGGTGGCGGCCGAAAAGATCTTGCTGCACCTGGACGCCGACGGTGGCTCGGCGCACACTCCCTGGCATCAACGAAACCTCAGGCGAGCAGGTGACGTCGGCTTACGGGCTCGTCCGGGCGGTTCGGCCCCGGCCGGCTGGCCGGGATCGAGCGCGGGCTGGCCACGGTGGCGGCCCGCTGGCGCCGCCCTCAGTGGCGCGCTCACCGTCCATCCGCGCGGGATCACCCAGGTAAGGCAATCCCGGCGGACTAGACGTCAGCCTTCGCGCTTCTGGATGCCGTAAGCCATCACGACACCGTAGGGGTGGGTGGAGGTCGCGCAGAGCACGCTCGAGTCACCGAACTGGCTCGGAGGCTTCCACGGGCCGTACAGCGTCGATGCGCTCCAGTTGCAACGGGCCCAGACACGGAAGGTTCCGTACCCGGACTTGCAGAGTGCCCACGCCTTGGACGAGCGGAGGACACCCGCACTGCAGTTGGTCGGTGGCGACGGCTCACGTGCGGCGGCCGGGGAGGCGGAACTCACCGTAAAGGCCAGGGTCCCCACGGCGAGCAGCAAGACCACCGACGCCGCTACGCGCGCGCGGATCGACATCAACACGAACACTCTTCGTACGGACAGGGTCACAAACGCTCCTTTGGTGGGTCTTGGACGACGCCAGGTTAGGAATCGCCGCTGTCGCCGTACTGCCCGTACTGCGCCAGTACTCCGCCTTGCCGATGAGCTGGGCGAGACCCTCCAGGGGGTAGCGGCGGTCCGCCCGGTAGTGCGTGACCGCACTGACGAGCGGCGATGAACCCGGCCGGGGTGATCTGCAGAGCGTTTCTGGGGCATTCGTGCGCTTCCAGGTGACGTCACAGCTCCGGGTGCTCCGGTGGATCGGGCCGCGCCGCCAGTGCCTCTTCTCGATCCTCAGACGATGCAGCCAGCCGCTCCAACAACCGCGCCGCTTCCGCGTCCGAGGGAAGTTCAAGCACGTGACCAAACCTACGACAGGCTGTCCATCCGAGTCGCTGAGTTGCATGCCGTGAGGGAGTGCGGCTATTTGACGGGGACCGCCATGCCGAGGACGGTTTCCAGGACGGCTCGGTTGTTCAGGGGGGTGGTGAGGCGGACTGTGGTTTGTTGGAAGGTTCCGACTCCCGCACACATGACCGGGGCGGTCGGCCACTTGGTTTTGCGGGGTGGGATTTGGACCAGGGTGATG
Source organism: Kribbella caucasensis (assembly GCF_004361855.1). Lineage (GTDB taxonomy): Bacteria > Actinomycetota > Actinomycetes > Propionibacteriales > Kribbellaceae > Kribbella > Kribbella caucasensis. The sequence goes on along the minus strand of NZ_SNWQ01000035.1, from coordinate 65,655 downwards.
CCGACGGCGTGGTCGGTTTCGAGGGCGTGGGCGACCATGCTTGAGCCGTCGCAACTCCCGCCGAGGTGGGTCACGATCAGGGTGCGGCCGTCTGGGGCGAGTTGGGCTGAACCGATTCGGGTTGCGTCGACTGGGTGCTTTGGGTCGTTCGGGGCCGGGCCGACCGCGGGTGCTGCGATCGCTGCCTGCAGCACGGACACCGGGGAGTTGGCGATCTGGAATCGCCACGCCGGGACGGTGGCCTGACCGCGGGTGGTCATCACCTGCATCGTCGTCAGGGTTGCCTTGGTGATCTTCAGAGTTCGAGCCTTCACGCCGTCGAAGGTCCCTGGTTTGCATTGGTCACAGCGGGCGGCGCCGGTTAGGAGGTAGTCGAAGGTGGCCTTGGCCGGCCGGACCTCGGTCGGCTCGGTGGTGCCGTTGGCCCAGGTGATGGTGCCGTTGGTTGGCGTTGTGGGCAGCGGGATGCTGCTGACGATCTGGCGCAGGGCCAGCGCGATGAACGATGGACGGTCCTTGCCGTTGGAGTCCGGCCAATGGCCTACCTGCTGGTACTCCCACTCGGTGGGGGTCGTGTCCCAGGTGCCGACTGGCACGTAGTGGCTCGCGCCGACGAGCTGCTCCCAGCGGGCGAGTACGGCGTTGGCGCGGGCGAGCTGGTGCTCGCTCGGCTGGGGGCCTTGGTCGCTTGGTCGGGCGCTGGTCGTTGTGGCCAGTACGCCGGGCGCCGCCGTCGGAGTGTCGCCGCCGACTGTCGAGACCACTAGCACGGTGCCGGCCACCACGGCAGATACCAAACCGGCGGCGCCGAGCGGCAGCAGCCAGCGACGGCCTGCCAGGCCCGGCCGCTCTGGCCTCGCCTGCCGGATGCGTTGGTCAGTCATGAGCCCACCTCCGTGTTCGGGTCTACTCGTAGAGAGTCCGCAGGGCCGAGAAACATTGCCTGAGCTGGAAGGCTGTCCAGAATCGATTGGCGGTGCCGACCACAGGGTGAGCCGGCCGCGGGCCGGGACCGAGGAGGACTGATGAAGTACATGATCATGATGTTCGGCGGTGTCGGTGAGACGCTGCGGGACCGGACGCCGGAGTGGATCGCCGAGATGCACGCGTTGCTGATGGGTATCGACGCGGAGCTGCGGGAGTCCGGGGAGCTGGTCGACTCGCAGAAGCTGATGGATCCGCGCGCCGCGAAGACGGCGCGGTTCGTCGACGACGCAGCGCTGCCGACCGACGGTCCGTTCGCGGAGGTGAAGGAGTCGCTGGCCGGATACTGGATCATCGAGGGAACCGAGGAACGGGCGCTCGAGATCGTGTCCAGGGTGGTCAAGTACATCGAGTTCCCGATGGAGGTTCGGCAGATCATGGACCAGCCACCGGCGATGTGACGATGGAGGAGCTGCTGCGCGAACTGGTGCCGCAGGTCGTCGCCACGCTCTCCCGGCGGTACGGGCAGTTCGACGCCTGCGAGGACGCCACGCAGGAAGCTGTGATCGCCGCGCTGGGGCAGTGGCCGGTCGAGGGGGTTCCGAGCCGGCCGCGAGCCTGGCTGCTGACCGTCGCCCATAGGCAGCTCATCGATCAGTGGCGCAGCGACAACAGGCGACGGCATCGCGAGGAACGTGCCACCCGCGAGGAACGTGCCGCCGACGAGGCGATCGCTCCCCCAGCGGACGAGCAACCGCCGGACTCGGACGACACGCTCAGCTTGGTGTTCATGTGCTGCCATCCGGTGCTGCCGCCGACGGCCCAGGTCGCCCTGACCTTGCGGGCGGTCGGTGGGCTCACCACGAAGGAGATCGCCGCTGCGTTCCTCGTCCCCGAGGCGACCATGGCCAAACGCATCACCCGGGCGAAACACACTATCGCCGCCGCGCAGCGGACGTTCGAGCTCCCGCCGACGGAGGATCTCGCCGTACGTGTGCAGGCCGTCCTCAGTGTTCTGTACCTGATCTTCAACGAGGGATACACGGCCAGTTCGGGACCGATCCTGCACAGGATCGACCTGTCGACCGAGGCGATCCGGCTCACCCGGCTATTGGCCCGGCTGCTGCCGACGGAAGGTGAGGTCGTGGGACTGCTCGCCCTCATGCTTCTGACCGACGCACGCCGTCCAGCCCGGACCGGCGACAACGGAGAGCTGATCCCGCTGGAGGACCAGGACCGGTCCCGCTGGGATGCCGCAGAGATCCAGGAAGGTCTTGAGTTGCTGGCCAAAACGCTAGGCCGGCATCCGGTCGGCCCGTACCAGCTCCAGGCCGCGATCGCGGCGGTTCACGACGAGGCGCCAACGGCCGCCGCGACGGACTGGCCGCAGATCCTGGCGCTCTACGAAACCCTGGAGTACGTCGCGCCGGGCCCGATGGTCAGGCTCAGCCGGGCGGTCGCGGTCGCAAACGTTCGCGGCCCACGCGCGGGACTGGCCCTGCTCGGCACGCTGGCCGGGGACGATCCGGCCAGACGCTCACACCGGTTCGATGCGGTTCGCGGTCATCTTCTCGAGCTGGCCGGTGACCGTGAAGGAGCCCGTGCCGCCTACCTTCGTGCGGCCCGTTCGACTGCCAGCGTCCCCGAGCAGAACTACCTTCACCTCCGCGCGTCGAAGCTCGCTACGCAATAGCTGCCCGATGCGCAACAGATGTGAAGGCCTGGACAAGAACCGCCGGAGCGGGTGTCACCGGGTGTTGTTGGACCGCTACGATTCAAGGCGACTGTGATTGCGCCTGTGGATTGGATTCATCGATGAGCGACAGCACGGATACGAGCCTCGACGGACGGCTGGGACTGGACCGGCCGCACGGTGCGCGGGTGTATGACTACTTCCTCGGGGGCAAGACGAACTTCGCGATGGACCGGCAGACCGCCGAGCACCTGCTCGAGGTGTTCCCGGGCTTCCGGACCGCCGCGCAGTCCAACCGGATGTGGATGCACCGCGCCGCCAGGTATGCGGCCGAGCGCGGCATCACCCAGTTCCTCGACATCGGCACCGGGATCCCGACCAGCCCGAACCTGCACGAGGTGGTGCAGGAGGTCACGCCGGACGCCAAGGTCGTGTACGTCGACAACGACCCGATCGTGCTCGCCCACTCCCGCGCGTTGCTGGTGAGCTCGGAAGAGGGTAAGACGGCCTACCTGGAAGCCGATGTGATCGACCCGCAGTCGATCCTCGAGTCGGATGAGGTGAAGGAGACTCTCGACCTGAGCAAGCCGGTCGCGGTCAGCCTGGTCGGGGTGTTCCACTACCTGCCCGACGCGCTGAAGCCGTACGACCTGGTCAAGCAACTGGTCGACGCGGTCGCGCCGGGCTCGTACCTGATGTTCTCGCACTGTACGCCGGACTTCGCGCCGGACCTGTGGGAGCGCGTGATCCAGGTGTACAAGGCCGACGGCGGTGACGCGCAGGTCCGCAGCAAGGAAGAGGTCGAGCGGTTCTTCGAGGGCACCGAGCTGGTCGAGCCCGGTGTCGTGATGCCGTTCAACTGGTACCCGGACAAGGAGACCGACGACCTGGTCGCCAAGGGTGAGTTCACCGACGTCAAGTGCAGCCTCTGGGTCGGCGTCGGCATCAAGCCCTGATCGATCCACCACTGACCGTGCGCCGTACGTCGCACGGTCAGTCGGCTGATCCCGGCTGAGCTCCTCAGGCGGCGATCGGGATCAGCGGAAGGCCACCACGTTGCGCTCGGCCCAAGCACTGAAGGGATTCGGGCGTCGGCCGAGCACGTCCTCGACGTCCGGGCTGATCCGCAACTCCCGCTCGTTCGGTTCGCCGAGGATGGCGAGGGTGCCGTCGACCACCGGCTCGGGCATGAACGTCAGCATCTGAGCCCGGGCCTGCTCGCGGGTCTGCTCGACGAACTCGACCGGCTCGCCCAGGGCCGCACCGATCGCCGCCGCGATCTGCCGCGGGTTGACCAACTCGGGCCCGGTGAGCTCGTAGATCCTGCCTTGGTGGGCCGCCGGCTCCCGCAGCACTGCGGCCGCGACCGCTGCGATGTCGTCGGGATCGACCAGCGGCAGACCGACTTCGGCGAACGGCGCCGCCATCGTCCGACCGGTCCGGATGCTCTCGGCCCAGGCGAACGCGTTGGACGCGATCCCGCCGGGCCGCACGATCGTCCACTCCATCCCGGATCGCCGGACGTCCTCCTCGAACTCCAGCACCCGCTGACCATGCCCTGCCGATTCCGGTCGGCTCGCGGCCGACTGCGATGTCAGCAGCACAACCCGCCGTACGCCGCTGAGCCGGGCGAGGTCGACCACCTTCGACACGCCGTCGCGTGCGCCAAGGACGTCACCCGGAAGCATCAAGAACAACGCATCGGCCCCGTCCAACGCCGGCCGCAGACTGTCGGGATCGGTCAGGTCTGCGGCCAACGCCCGAACCCCGTCCGGTACGGCGGTGACGTGGCGCGCCACCGCGGTGACGGATTCGCCTGCTTCGATCAGCCGCCGGACCAGCTCACGTCCGACATTTCCCGTGGCACCTGTAACGACGATCATCAGATCTCCTGAGTTAGTTAGTTGGCTGACTCAGAGGACGCTAGCATGATTTGCCGAGGTACTGTTAGTCAGGTGACTGACTCGCAGACCGGGACCAGTTCCCGGGCCAGGATCGCGACCGCCAAGCGGCAGCGGCTGATGGCGTCCGCCGCCCGGGTCGTGCATCGGCAGGGCGCGGAGCGGACCACCATCGCCGACATCGCGCGCGACGCCGACGTACCGGTGGGCAACGTCTACTACTACTTCAAGTCCAAGGACGAACTCGTCGCCGCGGCGCTGATCGAACACACCCGCGCGCTGTACGAGCTCACCGCCGTCCTCGAGCGCCGGCCCGATCCCCGCGACCGTCTCAAGGGTCTGGTCCGGACGTGGGCCGGCGAGAGCGAGACCGCGGCACGCTACGGATGCCCCACCGGCACCCTCGCCGTCGAGCTGGACAAACGCGCCGAGGGCGGCCTGGATGTCGAAGCAGGCAAGGTGATTCGGCTGCTCCTGGACTGGGTCGAAGCCCAGTTCCGTGCACTCGGTCGACCTGATCCGGCCGGTGACGCGATCACCCTGGTCAGCACGTACCAAGGCATGTCGCTGCTCGCGAACGCCCTGCGCGACCCGGCCGTCATGACCGGTGAAGCCGCCCGCCTCACCGCCTGGCTCGACTCCCTTGAGCCATGAAGCTGGGGACGGACAGGTGCTGGTGGATCAGCCGCCAGCCGTTCGGGAGGTGCTTGAAGACCCGGGTCGAGCGATGTTGTTCGGAGTCAGCGGAACCGTTCGCTGTCTCGACCGTGACGTGATCGATGCCCCAGGCAACGACTAGATCGTTGGCGGTAGCAACGGTCAGATCGGTGACGGCCAGTTCCACCTTGCCTAGAGGGGTTTCCAGACCGGCCTTGCAGACCTCGCGTACGGCGGGTTTGCCGGTGTAGTTGCCTTCGAGCTCGTACGACACCACCTCGTCCGCGATGTCGCTCATCATCCCGTCGAGGTCCTTGGTGGCGGTCAGCGTCGACCAGTTCGCGATCAGGTCCCGAACGGCATCCTCGGCAACGCCCGCCGGGATTTCGTCGTGCGGGAACGAGTGATGTTCGTGCGTGATCACCCACTGCTCGTCCACCTTGCGCAAGCCGATCGTGAGGCGCAGGCGGTTGTCCGGGTTCTCGTCGGGCATCCCGCATCGCAGCAGCGCGAACGCGAATGCCACGTCGGCCCCAGCGGTCACGTCGAGCGACAGGATCTCGAACGACGCCCCGCGCGCCTGCCACTCGAAGAAGCCTGGCCAGGTCTCGCGGTAGGCGTCGATCCCGCGCACCCCGTCGTACGGCGGAGGTACGTCGAACATCACCACGTCAGCCGAGTGGTTCGCGAGTACGCCGGCCAGGTCGCCCGCGTGTACGGCGCCGGCCCAGCGTTCGATCAAGTCGCGGATCTCCTGCTCGTCCATGGTCATCATGGAGCTCCTTCCACTCAGAGAGTTGTCGGAACTAGAACCCGGGAAGTTCGCCGAACTCATCGCGGACGATCAGAAAAGTTCCTCCGGCAAACCGAACGACGTGAAGTCGGCTTCCAGGAACGAGACCACCTCCGCGATCGCGCCAGCGCGTAGTACGAGGAGATCGAGGCCGGACGGGATGTAGCGGCCGTCCTCCCACCGGTATGTGCCGAACGCGAGCTGCCCGTTCGCCCGGGTCGGCAGGAACCGCCACCGGTCCTGCAGCGGACCGTCGACCAGGAACCCGCGGATCCCGTCGCGCCCGGAGAACCACTGCGGTACCGGCGGCATCGAGTACTTCGCGTCGTCGGCCAGCATCGCCACGATCGCATCGACGTCACCCGCCTCCCACGCGGCCATGTACCGGCGGGCCAGGTTGCGTTGTTCGGTTTCGCCCAGCGACGCCAGTTCGGTCTGCTGTGACGGGACTCCACCGATCACCTTGCGGGCTCGCTGTAGCGCACTGTTGACCGCTGCGACCGTGGTGTCGAGCAGGTCGGCCACCTCTTGTGCGGCGAAGGCCAGGACGTCCCGAAGGAGCAGCACTGCCCGCTGTAGCGCTGACAGGTGTTGCAGCGAGGCGACGAAGGCCAGTTCGACACTCTCCAAGGCGATCACACGTGCTTCGGGGCTCAACTGTGCCGTCCACGCCAGCCGGTGCTCGGGGTACGGCTCCAGCCAGGTCGTCTCCGCCTGTGGTGCAGACAGGTCGGTCGGCAGCTCCCTGCGACCTCGCCGCTCAAGCTGTGTCAGGCAGCGGTTGGTGGCGATCTTGTAGAGCCACGGACGCAAGGTCCCGCGGTCCTCGAAGGTATCCAGGTGGCTCCAGGCGCGCAGCAGCGTGTCCTGTACTGCGTCCTCGGCGTCGTGGTCCGAACCGAGCATCCGGTAGCAGTGCGCGTGCAGTTCGCCTCGAAGTGGAGCTACCAGTCGACCGAAGGCATCCTCGTCCACCTACGTCAGGCTACGGCCACCCAGCGATCGACTGTCGCCGCAGCGGCACCACTGTCGATCGCCTCGGCACACCGCTCAATGCAGAGCGGCAACTGCTCAACCAGCGACCCTCCCGTGAGTGTGGTCAATGCAGCGGCGGCGTTGAGCAGTACTACGTCGCGCACGGGCCCACGTACTCCGTCGAGCAGTCGCCGCAGAACGCCAACCGCATCCGAATCGCGCAGCTCGTCCAGTGAGCTCCGCCGCAACCCGAGCGAGACCGGATCGAGCAGGACCTCGCCGACCGACCCATCACGAACCACGAGCACACGTGACGGACCAGTCGTCGTGACCTTGTCCAGTCCGTCCTCCCCGCGAACCACCAGTGCAGTACACCCCCGCTCGGCGAGCACAGCCGCGATCACCGGCTGCATCCGTGCAGCCGCGACTCCGACCAAACCGAACGCTGGGTCCGCGGGATTGATCAACGGTCCGAGCACGTTGAACGCGGTCGGTACCGCCAGCTCACGTCGTACTACGGCCACTTGTTTGAGGCCCGGGTTGTACTGCGGCGCGAAGAGGAACGTGATCCGCGCCTCGCGCGCGACCCGGGCCGTCTCGGTCGGGGACAGGTCCAGCCGTACGCCGAGCGCCTCCACGAGATCGGCGGAACCCCCGGTCGGCGAGGACGCCGCGCGACCGCCGTGCTTCACCACGGTCGTCCCCGTGGCGGCGACCACGATCGCGGCCATCGTGGACACGTTCACCACGCCGAGCCGATCGCCGCCGGTGCCGACGAGGTCGATGGTGGGGCCGGGGATCTCGACGGGAGTCGCCTGGCCACGCAACGCCGCGGCGAGACCGGCGATCTCGGCCGCCGTCTCGCCTTTCGCTCGGAGCGCGATCAGGAATCCCGACACCTGGGCCGGCGACGCGTTGCCCCGGACCAGTTGCTCCATCGCCCCGGCCGTGTCCGGCGGATCGAGATCCCGCCCGTCGAGCAGCTCGCCAATGAGTCCGGCCCACGTGCGGTCGCTCCCGGTCGGCGAAACGCGATCCGCCGCCCTGGATCCGGGCGGGATGCGGTCCGTAGTACGGGTTGTCATGGGTTCTCCTCGGGGTGCAGGGTCGTCTGCCGAGGAGATACGAAACGGCCGCCTCGACGAGACGGCCGTTGGAGCGCGCGAGCAGCGGGGCCGTCTAGGTGACGGCCCACCAGCTGCTCGTACGCATGATCATGCTGACGACCTTAGCGTCAGTCGGAGCCGCGGACGTGATCGACCACGAACGCCGGTACCAGATCCTCGTCGTTACCCCTAGACCACTCGGGGAAGTCGAACACCGCGAGCATCAACTGCAGCGGGTACTCCGGCGGGCTCGGGCAGCGCCGGAGCACCTCCCCGTCGACCGCGAACTCGGCCAGCCCGGGCGACCAGCGGACGGAGTACGAGTGGAACTCGCCGATGTCGATCGGCAGCCTGACGAACTCGAAGTCATGGGGTAGCGAGGGGTCGCGGAGCTGCTTCATCCCCATCCCGACCGCTGCGGACTCGCCCGGTCGGATATCCCTGCCGAACACCTCCATCACACAGATCTCCCCGCACCGCTCCGGCTCGTCCTCCAGACCGACCATCCACAGCGACACCATCGATCGTGGGGAGATGTCGGCGCTGGCGCGCAGTTCGATGTGGCCGTACTGGGGCGTCCAACCCCAGAACGGCTCCTGCTCCTCCCGCACGACCAGCCCCTCGCGGAACGGCTGCTGCCCAACGGTGCCGCCGATCGGGCCAGAGGAGTTGCCCGACTGAATCCCCGACACGCGCAGCGGCGGCTTATGGTCGTCCCCGCACCACAGTCCCTGCTCCGGCGGGATGGTCAGGCGCAGACGGGTGTCCCCGATCTCGTACTGCGCTGCTGTGGTTGCGCGGGAGCTCCAGTGCGGGAGGTAGTAGGGGAACCACACCGCAGTGTTGAGCTCTGGTCCGTCGAAGTCGTCCTCGAAGGCATCCATCCGCCCATCATGGGTCGGACCGGGTGGCCTGTCACACATCTCACGCCGGTTCCGTCAACCTGGTGACGGATCTCGACAGGAGAATGTGACCGTGGATCAGCAGGATCAGCTTGCCGGGCAGTTCGAGTGCAATCGTGGCCAGTTGCGGGCGGTCGCGTACCGGATGCTGGGGTCGCTCAGCGAGGCCGAGGACGCCGTTCAGGAGGCGTGGATACGGCTCAGCCGGTCCGACGTCAGTGAGGTGGCGAACCTCGGCGGCTGGCTGACCACGGTGGTGTCGCGGGTCTGCCTCGACATGCTGAGGACCCGGAAGTCGCGACGCGAGGACTCCTTCGACACGTTCGTCCCGGACCCGGTGGTGACGCGGATGGACCCCGAGGAGGAGGCGGTCCAGACGGATTCGGTCGGCCTCGCCCTCCTCGTCGTACTGGAGACGCTCTCGCCGGCCGAGCGGCTCGCGTTCGTGCTACACGACATGTTCGGGGTGAACTTCGACGAGATCGCCTCGATCGTCGGCAAGTCCCCAGCCGCGACCCGACAGCTCGCCAGTCGTGCCCGCCGCCGGGTCCAAGGTGCGCCGACCGGCGACGGTGATCTCTCCCGGCAGCGTCAGGTCGTCGAGGCGTTCCTGGCCGCATCCCGTGGCGGCGACTTCGAGGCCCTGCTCGAACTCCTCGATCCCGACGTCGTACTCCGCGCCGATGCCGGCGACGTCCCCGCCGACGCCCTCGCGGCCTCCCGCCTGGTCCGCGGCGCCCGCGCCGTCGTCCAGCAGGCCCTCACCTTCACCAAGCTGGCCCCGCACTCCCGCCCGGCCCTGGTCAACGGCACCCCCGGCGTCGTCACCATCGTCAACGGCCAACTCTTCGGCGTCATGTCCGTAGAAGTCCGCAACGGCCGAATCACCGAAATCAACATCCTCGCCGACATAACCCGCCTCCAAAGCCTCGACATCCCAGCCTGACCGCACCCGCACACCTCGTTAGGTCTGCGCGCTGGCGGGTTACCTCACCACTAGCGTCTTATTGCGCCGATGGCCCGCTCCATCCCGCCATCGGTCCAACAACCTGCCATCGGCAGCCACGCTGGCATGGCCCGCCTCCTCAGCCGCAAGCCGTCCGCTGTGGCGGCCGGACGCGTTTCTGTACGGATGGACAGGAGGTAGTCGACTCACCGGCAGCTCTCCACGCCTGACACCCACCGACCGAACACCCCGGCGGTCGACTACCTCATGTCCATCTGCACGGATTCCCGCCTGATCAGGGCGAGCACCCGCCGGGCCTGGAGCTCTGCGGTCCCCGGTGGATTGCGGTTCGCCGAGGGCCCGCCGGGTCGGAGCAGGGTAAGCCAGAAGATCGCGAAGAGACAGCGGGCGGTCCACAACCGCTCGACGTCGACCGCGAAACGTTCGGCGAACCCGGTCCAGTCCGTCGCACGGGACGCGATGTGCTCGATCAAGTTGGCCAGCTCGATCGCCAGATCACTCCGGCCGGCGTCCTCGAAGTCGACGATCCTGACCCGGCGACCGTCCCAGAGGTAGTTCGCCAGATTCGCATCCCCGTGCCCGACCACCGGCTCGACGACTTCCACCAACTCATCCACCTCCGACCCGGCCAACCACTCAAGTGCCGCAACCTGAGCCTCTCCGACGACCCCCGCGCATCCCGATCCGACGAGGCCGCCGGCGCTGGCCGGACTGACGATTCGCCCGCCGTCCGAGTCGACGACTCCCGCGCTGCCCCGGCCGACGTGGTCGGCGCCGTCCCGGACCGAGATCGCTGCGCGGACCCGGCGTACAAACGCATGAAGTTCCATCGGCTCGAGTCCGCCCGGCGGGATCGACCAGAGCTCCCTGAGGGCGACCTCCAACCCGTCGCGTTGCTCGGCGCTCAACGTGCCGCCAAGCGGGACCCCCGGCACCCTGCTGATCGCGATCGCTGGTCCAGGCAAGAACTCCAGCGGCCGCGGCACCAAACCAGGCGCCGCTGCCGAAATCGCCCGCAGCGCGTTCCACTCCCGCAGATGCTCACCCCGCGCCCAGTCCCGATAGCGCTTCGTGACGACGTGCTCGCCGACGCTCACCTCGTGGGTCTGACTCATCCCGAAAAGGCTGGCGATGGTGTCAATCCTGGGCGGGCTTCTTCGACGTGTTGGTGAGAGCTGACATGTGAGGAGCGCGGAGATGACTGTTCAAGCGGTAGCTGGGGTTGGCGTCGATGTTGTGGCGGGGCTGCTCGGGAATGGGTTTGGTGGGGAGGTGTTCCTGCCGGGGGACGCCGAGTACGACGTACGGCGTCGAGGGTTGGTGCCTGGGTTTGAGTCGCAGCCTGCGGTGGTTGCCGAGGCCGCGGGGCGGGATGACGTTCGGGCGGCCGTGTGGACGGCTCGGGAGTACGGGATGCCGTTGGCGGTGCAGGCGACCGGGCATGGGACTCGGGTGCCGGCCGATGGCGGGATCCTGTTGAAGACCTCGTCGATGACCGCCCTGTTGATCGACCCCGAGCGGCGGATCGCGAAGGTCGGTCCGGGCGTTCGCTGGGGCGCGGTGATCGATGCGGCGGCGCGGTTCGGGCTGGCGCCGTTGGCGGGATCGTCGCGGGATGTCGGCGTCACCGGATACACCCTCGGCGGCGGGCTCGGCTGGCTCGCGCGGAGGTACGGGTTCGCGGCCGACAGCGTGATCCGCGCCGAGATCGTGACGGCCGACGGACGCATCCGCACCGTGAGCGCGGACCAGCACCCGGACCTGTTCTGGGCGATCCGCGGCGGCAGCGGCAACTTCGGGATCGTCACGTCGCTCGAGTTCCGGCTGTACCCGGTCCGCCAGGTGCACGCCGGGATCCTGTACTTCGACGCAGGCAACGCGGCCGCGACGCTCAAGTTCTACCGCGACTGGACCACCACGATCCCGAACGAACTGAGCACCGCGATCGTCCTCACCACCCTCCCCGACGGCGCCCGCGCCCTCGGCATCAAGGTCATGTACTGCGGACCCGCGGACCTGGCCGAGCACCTCCTCAAACCACTCCTGAACGTGGCCGGTCAGCCGATCTCCGGCGAACTCCGGACCACGGAATTCGGGGAGGCCGCGATGGGCGGTACCCCGGCTCGCTACCTCGACCTCGTCGACACACTCCCCGACGAACTGATCGACACCCTGGTCCAGTTGACCGAGCCGACGATCGAGATCCGGCACTGGGGCGGCGCCATGGCGAACCCGGGTCCCGACGCAGGACCGGTCGGCCACCGCGAGGCGCCGTACTCGCTCATCATCGACCAGGACCTGACCCCAGTACTACGGACGTCCGGCCGCACGTTCGTCAACTTCCTCGCCGACCCGACCCGCGCCGCCACCGCCTACGCCCCCAAAGACCTGGAGCGCCTTCGCGAGATCAAGCGCACCTACGACCCCGACAACTTCTTCCACCTCAACCACAACATCCACCCCTGACCGCAGCGAAGGGCCCGACCGGTTGACGTGGTCGGGCCCTTCGGCAGGGCGGTTCGGGCGTTACCCCCGAGATCGTCAGGCAGTGCCTTCGCTGCCGTAGACGGTGACGTGGACGTGGTCGTAGTGGTTCGCGGTGGTGCCGCCGCGGTCTTCCATCCCGCGCCAGCCTTCGCTGCTGCGCTGGACGGTCCAGATCCGCTGCTCCCAGATGACCTCGCTGACGCCGAGCTCCTTGTAGTGAGACCGCACATACGCCGCGATCTCGTCACCGGTCGAGCCCGTCACCATGATGTCGAGCGCCCGGCCGGAACCGTGCTCGCCACTGTCGCCCGCGCGGACCCCGCCGTACGAGCTGACCGACGGGAACAGTGCGCACACCGCGCGGTGGACGCGGATCGCGTCGGCGGTCAACCCGCTCTCGACCGAGGAACCGGACGCGCAGGCCGCGGACGAGATGCCGCCGGCGACGTCTTCGGCCGGCTTGGTCGCGGACAGGTACTGCGCCTTGACCCAACGGGCCACGCCGTTGCGGACGATCTCGGCCCAGATGCCGTTCACCTCGCCGGTGACGGAGACCTTGGTGCCCTTCGACAGGACGGTCAGCAGGGAGCCCTGCTGCAGCGGCGCGGTCCACACGTTCAAGTCGGTGGTGGTGTATTTGCTGCCGACGATCGTCGGCGGTTCCTGCGTCTTCGCGGTCACCGCGGCGCGGGTCTTCGCCGAGGTCGGCTTGGGGATCGGGGCCTGCTTCTTCAGGTGCTTCGCGGCCGGCGGTGTCGCCTTCGGCTTCGCGGTGGGGGTGGTGAGGTTGATGGGTGGGCGGAGAGCGTCCCGGCTGGCCTCGGTATCCCTCGACAGCTGCAGGGGCGAGCTGGCGGTGGATACCTCGGTGGTCGGGGTCTGCTCGGGGAAGGCGACCGCCGAGCCGGTGGCCATCAGGGCCACTGTCGCGCCGGGGATGGCGACCTTCACGATGCCTGGGCGAATCACTTGGCGGCGCGGAGTGCGGTGCCGCGCCTGTCTATGCCGTCCTTCAGCCACTGGTATTCCCATCTGCCGAGACCAAAACGTTATCGACCGGAGGAGTCAAGCACAGAAACCGTCCGGTCTCCCAACTCGCCGCGGTATTTAACGAATTACGAACATCTCCGTGTGGGTCGCACGCTCAGCGGATGTGATCTGGTAAACGGCGCCGGAGCGTGCGGTCTGTTTGACTGCGAGTCATGCAGAACGCCTTCGAGGTGGTGCCCGGTGAGGTCTCCCGGCTGGTGATCGATCGGGCGGAGAAGCGCAATGCGCTCACCCGGGCGATGTGGGCGGCGTTACCCGGCCTCCTCACGCCGCTCGCCGCGGACCCGGCGGTGAAGGTCCTGCTGGTCACCGGACGTGGTCCAGCCTTCTCAGCCGGTGCCGACATCGGCGAACTCGTCTCCGGCGCCGATCCGGATGACCCGATGGCCGAGATCCGGGACGCGAACCTGCAGGCGCAGATCGCGCTCCGTGAGTTCCCCAAGCCGACGATCGCGGTCGTCCGCGGGCACTGCATTGGCGGCGGGCTGGAGTTGGCGGTGAATTGTGACTTCCGGTTCGCCGCGCACGGCAGCACGTTCGGGGTGACGCCGGCGCGGATCGGGGTGGTGTACCCGCCGGCCGCGATCAAGGTGCTGCTCGACCTGGTCGGGCCCGCGACGACGAAGTACCTGTTGTTCAGCGGCGAGTTTCTGTCTGCCCAGCAGGCCGAACTGCGTGGGTTGGTGGACCGCGTGGTCGCGGCCGATGACCTCGATGCCGAGGTGGACGCGTTCGCGGCGAAGCTGGTCGCGCGTTCGCAGCTGACGATCCGCTCGGTCAAGGAATCGGTGAACGCCCTGCTCGCCGGTGACGACGCGGACGCCGCCGCCACCAAGCGCTACCAGGAGACGATCGCGAGCGGCGAACTCGCCGAGGGCGTCGCCGCCTTCACCGAGAAACGCGCACCCCGCTTCCCCTGGACCTGACCACTCGGTACGCCGTACCGCCGGTATGCCGTCATTCGGTACGCCGTACTGCCTGGTTGCTGTGCGCGGTCAAACGGTTGTTGGAGGTTTGGGGTGCGGGTGGTGGGCACTGGATGTGTGCCGTCCTGTCCAGGCGGCCTCGTGACAAGGAGGCGCGATGATCATCCTCGGACTGATCCTGCTGGTGCTGGGCTTCGTGCTGAACGTCTCGATTCTGTGGACCCTCGGCATCATCGTGCTCGTGGTCGGCGTGGTGTTGTTCGCGCTCGGATCCGCCGGCCGCGCCGTCGGGGGGCGGCGGCACTGGTTCTAGTGCCCCGCGCCGATACCCATTGGCGCTCGCGGCGCGGGGTACTAGCTCGTCTCTCCGCTCACTCGCCTCAGCCGCGGTAGACCCAGAACCCTGCGAGTCGACGCAACTCGCGGGGTTCTGTCGGTCCGGGTGGTTACGATCCCGGTCATGAAGTACCTCGTACTGATCTACGGCACCACCGACGACACCTGGACCGGTTCGGCCGAGGACGTCGCGGCGATCCGGGCGCTGACGGCGCTGAAGGACGAGCTCGCGGCGTCCGGCGAACTGGTCAGCTCCGAAGGGCTCAGCCTGCCGCGCGACGGCCGGGTCGTGCAGGTCCGCGAGGGCGTCAAGGTGGTGACTGACGGCCCGTTCGGCGAGGCGAAGGAGCAGATCGCCGGCTTCTTCATGATCGACGTCACCACCGACGAACGCGCCCAGCAGATCGCCGCCCGAGTCTCCGAACTGGTCACCGACCGCGTAGAACTCCGCAGCACCGTCCTCACCGCACCCTGATTCCGGCTCGGCCCACCGCACCCTGATTCCGGCTCGGCCCACCGCACCGGCTAGGCGACTCGCTCGGCCGCGGCGGCGAGTTCTCGCGTGCGCTTGTGGTTCACCAGGAGTCCGGTGCCGACCAGGCCGACGGCGACGAACGCCCAGCAGGCCGCATAGGCGACGCGGTAGCCGGCAGTGAGCGCAGTCGGCGTCGTCCCACGCGTGTTGGCAACCGCGACCGCGGACAACGCGGCGATCCCCACTGCCCCACCGATCTGGAAGCACGCGTTCTGCAGCCCCGACGCGACCCCGGCGTCGTCACCCGACACCTCTCCCAGCGCCGCGATCGCGCCCGCGACACAGCCCGCTCCGAGACCGGCCCCGAAGATCGCCAGCCCCCAGAACGCCAACTCGAAGTACCCCGACTGCGCGGTCGACCGGCTCATCACGGTCGCGCCGATCCCGGTCAGCAGCAGGGATACCGTCGCCACCCGCTGTACGCCGATCCGCGTCACCAGATTCTGGCCGGCGATCGACCCGACGACCGCGGTAGCCGCGAGGACCGACGACATCAGCCCGTACTCGACCGCGGAGTACCCGAGCGCGAGCTGCGCGTACTGCGTGTAGATGAAGTTCAACCCGAAGGCACCGAAGCCGAAGGCGATCGTGATCAGGTTCCCACCGACCACTGCGCGGGAGCGGAACAACCGCAGCGGCACCAGCGGCGCCGACGACTTCTGCTCGATCCGGACGAACAGGGCGAACAACGCGGCCGACACGAGTCCCAGGAACACGGTCCGCCCGGCCGACGACCCGGGCGCCTCGATCACGGCGTACACAAGAACGATGAGTGCGGCAGTCACGGTGACGGCACCGGCGATGTCGAACCCGCGACTACCAGGGCCGCGGCTGTCCTGCAGGAGTACAGGTGCCAGTGCGATCACCAGCACACACACCGGGATGTTGATGAAGAAGATCCACTGCCATCCGAGCCCGTCCGTGACAGGACCACCGATCAACGACCCCGCAGTACCGCCGACGCCACTGACCGCTCCCCAGATCCCCAGGGCCTTGTTGCGCTCGGCGCCGTCCGGGAAGGTCGTCATCACGATCGACAGCGCACTGGGCGCCAGTACCGCCGCGGCGATCCCCTGTAGACCGCGGGCCAGCACCAACGTGTCCCCGCTCCAGGCGAAGCCGCACAGCAGCGAGGATGCCCCGAAGAGCACCAGACCGGACACGAACACCCGACGGCGCCCGAGCAGATCGGAGACCCGCCCGCCGAGCAACAGCAGACCGCCGAACATCAGGGCGTATCCGCTGGGCACCCACTGCACCCCACCTGCGGAGAAGGTCAGGTCGCGTTCGATCGACGGCACCGCGACCAGCACGATCGAGGCGTCCAGGATGATCATGAATGCGGCCAGGCAGAGCAGCGCGAGAGCCAGCCAGCGCTTCGGATCGGGTGCGTTCGACATGAGTCCTCCAGTACCGCGGACGCCCAGGCCGGGCATCGCTGTACCGGGGACGTCGGCACGTGGGCCACCCATCTCGACATTTCCGGCTGCAGGTGTACCTGCATCACTCATCAACCTCGGCTGGGGCGGACCGCCAGCCCACCACAATGCGATCTGGTGGGCCGTTCTGAGCGTGGGGGAGCGCGCCGCCGGCCGATTGTGATGGGCTGGCGGTCCGCACCGGCCGCGCTTGATGAGTGGTGGGAGTACGCGCGTGGCTGTCGAGATGGGGCGCACCGGATACGACGTACCGGGTGAGAGGGGTTACAGAGGCCTCCGTGACCGTCAGGATGGTGACCGTGAAGTACATGCTGCTGATCTACTCCAACCCGGAGAGCTGGGCGAGCCTGTCCGCCGAGCAGCGCGAGGGCCTGGCCCGGGCGCACCACGACCTGACCCGGGAGCTGACCGAACAGGGGATGCTGGTGAGTTCGGCCGGGCTGGCGGACCCGATCACCACCCGGACCGTCTCGGTGGCCGACGACGACTCCCGGACCACGACCGACGGGCCTTATGCCGAGGCGAAGGAACACCTGGCAGGCTTCTACCTGGTGGAGTGCGATGACATCGACCAGGCGATCGACTACGCGGCCCGGATGCCGGACGCGAAGTACGTCGCGGTGGAGGTGCGACCGGTGATGGACACGTCCGGGCTGGAGATGTGAGCGATCCTGACCTGGGGAAGCTGATGGATCCTGACCGGGGCGGTGGGGTGGGGAAGGTAATGAACATGGAGCTGCTGCTCCGGGAGCAGGCGCCGCAGGTGCTGAGTGCGCTGGTACGGCACTACGGGCACTTCGACCTGGCCGAGGAGGCGGTCCAGGAGGCGCTGCTGGCCGCCTCGCAGCAGTGGCCGACGGAGGGGGTGCCGGACAACCCGCGCGGCTGGCTGATCCGGGTCGGCTCGCGTCGGCTGACCGACCTGCTGCGCAGCGAGACCGCCCGGCGGAAGCGCGAGGAGAACGTCGCCCTGCAGGCCGCGCCCGAGGAGTTCGTTGCCACAGGCCCGGAAATCGACGAGCCGGCCGGCCGGGACGACACGCTCACCCTTCTCTTCCTGTGTTGCCATCCGGCGTTGTCGGCGGCCTCGCAGATCGCCCTGACCCTCCGTGCGGTCGGCGGTCTGACCACGGCGCAGATCGCCGCGGCGTTCCTGGTGCCAGAGTCGACCATGGCGCAGCGGATCAGCCGGGCCAAGCGGAGTATCAAGCAGGCCGGTTCGACGTTCGAGATGCCGCCCGAGGCCGAGCGGGACGTCCGGATGGGTGCGGTGCTGCACGTGCTCTACCTGATCTTCAACGAGGGCTACACCGCTTCCTCCGGGACCAACCTGCATAGCGCCGAGCTGACGACCGAGGCGATCCGACTGGTCCGTGGTGTCCGGCGGCTCCTGCCTGATGACGGTGAAGTCGCCGGGCTGCTGGCGCTGATGCTGCTGACCGACGCGCGCCGCCCTGCCCGGACGGACGTGGACGGCACGTTGATCCCGCTCGCGGAGCAGGACCGGTCGAGGTGGAACAGGGACGCCATCGTCGAAGGCGAGGCGCTGGTGACCGATGCCCTGTCCCGGACCCAGCTCGGTCCGTACCAGGTGCAGGCCGCGATCGCCGCCGTACACGGGACGGCCGAGCGGGCCGAGGACACCGACTGGGCGCAGATCGTCGCGCTGTACCAGGTGCTGGAGCAGATCTCGGACAACCCGATGGTCCGGCTCAACCACGCCGTCGCGGTGGCGATGGCGACCGGTCCGAAGGAGGGACTGGCGCTGCTCGAACCGCTGGACTCGGACGGCCGGATGAAGAACCACCACCGGCTGGAGGCGGTCCGCGCGCACCTGCTGGAGATGTCCGGCGACGTGGAGGGCGCCCGGGCGAGCTACATGCTGGCGGCGCGGCGTACCACATCGGTACCGGAGCAGAACTACTTGAAGTCCCGAGCCGACAAGCTCTAGCCGGTACTACGGGACGCGGGCTCACCCTGGTTCGTCGTACCGGGCGCGCCGGGTTCGCCGTACGGGGCGCGCCGGGTTCGCCGTACGGGGTAGTGGGTGGAGTCGCGCTGGGTTGGCGGATGTGTCAGGTTGGGGGCGTGGACCTCACCAAGGCGTCGCTGCTCCGGGAGATGCTCACCGGCACCGAACTGGGCAGCCGTACCACCGAGTTCGCCCACGCACTGCGCAGGTACACCACGCGCCGGGGCGGACTACTCCTCTTCGGCCCACCCGAGGATGAGCCGTGGCACCTCACCGCCCACCTGGACGACGAACTCCACCGCGCCGGTGTCGAGGACGCCCGCCCGTCGCTGGTTCGCTGGGCCCCACCCCCGGATGCCCCACCTCACCTGGCGATCGGCCTGGACCGGCTGCGCGACTCCGGCCGCGGCGAATCCCTGCTGGTCGTCGCCGAGGAGAACCCCGCTGCCACGCTGCTCGAGCGGATCCATGACGTCCGCCGCCGCGGCACCACGATCTTCAGCATCGACAACGGCAACCAGGACCTCGCCTCGCTGTCGCATGAGACCCTCGTCCCCGAAATCCTGGTCCCGGCCAGCTTCGGCTCCGGTTGGGTCAGCCATCCCGTCAGCCAGTCCGACCGGCACGACGACGAGGACGGCCTGCCGGACGAGACGCTCACCCTGCTGCGCGAGGCCGTCGCCGGTTTCGAGATGACTCAGCACCTGGTCAGCCTCGCCGCCGCCGACCCCGAGGCCGACCACCCCAACTGGCGCCGCACGCTCCGCAACTTCATCGAACGCCTCAGCGGCGAACCCGGCTGATCAGGCGTCAGCTGTCCAGATAGAGAATGGCGAGCCGCGGGTAGCGGGTGTGCATCTCGCCGGCGTCGTCGAAGTCGAAGTTCTCGCCGGCCGGGACGTCCGGGGCTGCGGGCGTCGCCGCGTCCACGGCCGACCAGTAGTCCTCCTCGGACCCGGCCGCCGCGGAGTACGCCTCCGGCCCGACCGCCAGCAGCGCCTCGCCGTCGAACCCCTCGAACTCGTCGTCCAGGTCCTCGTCGATCACGTCCGCCAGCGAGTCCGGCTCGGCCAGCGTGGCCTCCCACGCCTCCCGCCCCTGCGCGACCAGCCAGCCCCGGAAGGAGTCGAACTGATCCTCGGACGCCCCGCCGTTGATCAGGTACGCCGCGCCCCACAGGTCCGATCGGTACGCCTGTGCCTGCAACAGCTCGAACTGCACGCCGAAGCCGATGATCTCGTCCGCCGGCAACCCGCCAAGCACCTTCGTCAGCGCGTCGGCGACCCCGTCCGGATCCACCACCGTGTCGTCAACCTGTCCCCGGGCCGCTTCCACCAGCTCCCAGAACCCATCCCTGTCCACCCCCAAAGCGTGTCACGAATCCGGCCTCACGAGGATGGTTCGTTCACCAGGGTTCGTCGAGTTCGGCTCGGAGGGTGGTGGGGAGGGTCAGGCGGGCGCCGGACAGGGCGGTGCGGAGATAGGTGGGGGTGCTCATGCCGACGATGGGGATGATGCTGGGGGACCCGCCGATCAGCCAGGCGAGGACGGCCTCGTTGCGGGTGACGCCGAGTTCGGCGGCGACCTTGTCGAGGGCCTCCAGGCGACGCGTCGTACCGGGGTGGTCGAAGGCCTGGTGGAACGGGCGGTCTTCGCGTTCGTAGCCGCCGGACATCAGCGGGCTGTAGGCGAACAAGTCCTGCTCGGTGTTGCGGTCCGCGTAGTCCAGCATCTCGTCGGTGATCCAGCCGAACCGGTGGTCGTGCGCGTTGTCGCGGACAAACGGTCTGGGCTGCAGGTACGAGTACCGCATCTGCAGTGCCGTCGGACCCATCACGCCCTGCTGCTCGGCCAGACCACGTGCCCGCTCCACTCGCCACAGTGCGTAGTTCGACAGACCGATCCGGCCGATCGTCCCGGCTGCCGCGTGCTTACCGAAGGCCGCGACCGTCTCCTCCAGCGGAGTACTCAGATCGTCGCGATGCGCCCAGTACAGGTCGATGTGGTCCACGCCCATCCGCCGCAACGAGGTCTCCACCGCAGTGTCGATCGCCTGCTCGGTCAGCCCCTCTGTGTGCTCCGGGAAGCTCCCGGGCCACAGTGGTTCGCATCCGACCTTCGTGGCCAGTTTGACCCGCTCGCGAACACCGGGGCGGGCCGCGAACCACCGGCCGAGCAGTTCCTCACTCTGACCACCTCGTCCGCTCTCGTGCTTCCAGAACGCGTAACAGTTGGCCGTGTCGATCCACTCACCGCCGGCGTCGACGTACTCGTCCAGCAGCGCGAACGAGGTCTGCTCGTCGATCCGGGTCCCGAACTCCATCGCTCCGAGAGCGATCCTCAACTCAGTCATGCCCTTGACCCTCTGACCTTGAGTGGACTCCAGGTCAACCCACCCGCCCGTCAGCCAAGACATCTTGTCCCGCATCCCGGACGCCCTGGGTGCCTTGAACAAGAAGCGGGGACCTCGGACAGGT
Source organism: Kribbella caucasensis (assembly GCF_004361855.1). Classification (GTDB taxonomy): domain Bacteria; phylum Actinomycetota; class Actinomycetes; order Propionibacteriales; family Kribbellaceae; genus Kribbella; species Kribbella caucasensis. The sequence continues at coordinate 44,515 of NZ_SNWQ01000035.1, read as the reverse complement.
CGACAACCTGTCCGCGGACCCAGGACGGTGTTGAAGGTTCCGTACTGCGGCTGCGGCTAGCCGGCTGCCTTGCCGCGGGTGGATGTCCGTACGACGAGCTCGGGGGTGAAGGTGACTCGTTGGTGCACGTGATCGAGGTTGGAGGATTCGTCCAGGAGGAGTTCCGCGGCGGTCCGGCCGAGGAGCTGACGTGGTTGCCGGACCGAGGTGAGCGGCACCGCGGCTGCCGCGGCGAACTCGATGTCGTCGTACCCGACGATCGCGAGATCCTCCGGCACCCGCAGGCCGAGGCTCACGCACTGCTGCAGCAAACCGAGCGCCAGCAGGTCGTTCGCGCAGAACGCCGCGGTCGGACGCCGGTCGGCGGGCAGCCCGGCGAGTCGTTGCCCGGCGCCCCGGCCTTCCGCGACCGTCAACGCTCGGGTGGTCAGCTCGACCAGGTTCCCCTCCGGGAGTCCGGCGTCCTCGAGTGCCTGGCGGGCCCCCTGGAGGCGGTCGGTGACCTGGCCGATCGTGTTCGGCCCGCCGACGAAGGCGATCCGCTCGTGTCCGAGCTCGATCAGGTGCGCGAGGGCGACCTCACCACCGAGTACGTCGTCCACCGCGACCGAGCAGTGCAGTGATTCGTCGATGGAACGGTCGACCAGGACGACCGGCGTACCCCGCATCGGCAGAGTGGTCAGCCGGGTCGATTCGGAGTCGATCGGGGTGATCAGGACGCCTTGCACGCGTTGCTGTTCGAGCAGGTCCAGGTAGTCGGCCTCGCGGGCGGCGTTCTCGTTGCTCGTGCACAGGAACACGGACAGACCGGCCTCGGACGCGGCCTCCTCGACCCCGCGAGCGACGTCGGTGAAGAACGGGTTGCCCGCGTCGAGCATCAGGTACGCGAGGATCCGGCTGCTGCCGGCGCGCAATTGACGGGCCGACTCGTTCCGGACGAAGCCGAGCGACTCCATCGCGGCCTCGACCTTGGCCCGCGTCGCCGGGCTCACCATCTCGGGCCGGTTGAGCACGTTGGAGACCGTCCCCAGCGACACCCCGGCCGCAGCCGCTACATCCTTCACACCGGCCGCGACGCGAGCCCGCCGGCCACGACCTCGCCCAACTGCCACCCGCCCGGCAACCGCCCTACTCTGCCCAGCCGAGCCTCGCGCCTGCCCAGCGTTGGCTCGCGGCTGCCTGGCCGCCGACCCGGGCTGTTCGGCCGGATCGGGGATGCGACCAGCGCGTCCTGCTGCGCCTGGTGGTGCCACGCGGGCCTCCCCGGTTTGAAACGTGATAGCGGGACGAAGCGTACCCGGCCTACCTGTGGTTGTCCGCAAGGTTCACCTGTGGTTGTCCACAGACTTCCGTCCAAGCACTTGACGCGCGAAGCCGCTCGCAATTACTTTCGTGCAATCTTCTTGAAACCTTTCAGCAATCAGTATGGCCCGACGAGGGGAGGTGGGCATGCCGACACAGACTCCAGTGCTGTGCGTCCGTGAGGTGTCCAAGTCGTTCGGTGCCGTGGCTGCCGTTCGGGAGGTTTCCTTCGACCTGTACGGCGGTGAGGCGCACGCCCTCGTCGGTGAGAACGGGGCGGGCAAGTCCACCATCGTGAAGATGCTGGCCGGTGTGCACCGTCCGGACGACGGCACGATCGAGCTCGACGGCACCCCGGTCGAGCTGACGACGCCCGCCGACGCGAAGGCGGCCGGGATCGCGGTGATCTATCAGGAGCCGGCCCTGTTCCCGGATCTGACCGTCGCGGAGAACATAGCGATGGGCCACCAGCCACTGGGTCGTTTCAACACCATCGACCGGGCCGCGATGACCCGGCGGGCGGAGCAGTTGTTCGCCCGGCTCGGCGTGTCGATCGAGCCGAACCGGCCGGCCCGCGGGTTGTCGATCGCCGACCAGCAGTTGGTCGAGATCGCCAAGGCGCTGTCGGCCGACGCCCGGGTCGTGGTGATGGACGAGCCGACCGCGGCGCTGACCGGCGTCGAGGTGGAGCGGCTGTTCGCGGTGGCGAGATCGCTGCGGGACGACGGGGCCGCGCTGGTGTTCATCTCGCACCGGTTCGAGGAGATCACCGCATTGTGCGAGCGGGTCACGATCATGCGCGACGGCCGGCACGTCTCCACTGATCTGGTCGCCGAGGTGACTGTCGACGAGATGGTTCGCCGGATGGTCGGCCGCGAGCTGGGCGCGCTGTTCCCCAAGCAGGACGTCACTCCAGGCGTGGTGGTGCTGTCCGTCGAAGGGTTGAGCCGCGATCCCGTCTTTGCCGACATCTCCTTCGAAGTCCGGGCCGGCGAGATCGTCGCGCTGGCCGGACTCGTCGGCTCCGGCCGATCCGAAGTGGTCCAATCGATCTTCGGCGTCGACCCGCGCGACGGTGGCTCCGTCAAGGTCAGCGGCCGGACTCTCAAACCTGGCTCGCCTCGGGCCGCCATGGCAGCAGGTGTCGCACTCGTCCCCGAGGACCGTCGCCAGCAGGGCCTGGTGATGGACCTCTCGATCGAGCGCAACGTCACGCTGCCGCGATCCCGCGCGCTGTCCAGGCTCGGGTTCCTCACCGGCGGCAGCGAGCGGCGGTCGGCCCGGGAGTGGACGGCCCGGCTGCGGACGAAGTACGGGCGGCTCGGTGACGAGGTCGGCACGCTGTCCGGTGGCAACCAGCAGAAGGTCGTGCTGGCCAAGTGGTTGTCGATGGCGCCGAAGCTGCTGATCGTCGACGAGCCCACCCGCGGGATCGACGTCGGGACCAAGGCCGAGGTGCACCGGCTGATGTCCAGCCTGGCAGCGGAAGGTGTGGCGGTTCTGATGGTCTCGTCGGAGCTGCCCGAGGTGCTTGGGATGGCCGATCGCGTGCTGGTGATGCGCGAGGGCCGGCTGGTCGCCGAGCTGGACCGGGCGAAGGCCACCGAGGAGTCGGTGATGTTCGCGGCGATGGGTCAGGAGGTCTCGGTATGACGGCCGTCGGGCTGCCCGGGGTGACCGCGCGCAGGTCGTCCCTCGACCTGGTGCTGCGGGCCCGTGAGCTGGGCATCGTGCTCGCCCTCGCCCTGCTGGTCGCGGTGACCGCGATCTCGAACCCGCGATTCCTGTCCGGTCAGAGCATCCGCGACATCCTGCTCGGTACCGCGATCCTGGCCGTTCTGGCGGTCGGCCAGGCCGTGGTCGTGATCACCCGGAACATCGACCTGTCGGTGGGATCGGTGCTCGGCCTGAGCGCGTTCACCGTCGGCACACTGCTGCGTGACAATCCCGGGCTGCCGGTCGTATTCGCGCTGCTGATCGGAGCCACCGTCGGCGCGATCTGCGGCAGCGTCAACGGCGTATTGGTTCGGTACGGGAACGTCCCCGCCCTCGTCGTCACCCTCGGCACCTTGTATGTCGTCCGCGGCATCACCTACTTCTGGGCCGGCGGCCAGCAGATCAACGCCGACGAGTTGCCGGCCGGATTCCTCGAGTTCGGCAACGCCACCCTGCTGGGGATCCCGTACCTCGTCCTGATCGCGCTCCTCGTCCTGGTCGTCACCGGGATCGTCCTGCGCAACTACCGCGTCGGCCGTGAGCTCTACGCGATGGGGTCCAGCCCGCAGGCGGCCAAGCTCGCCGGGATCGCGGTCGGGCGTCGCGCGATCGGGGCGTTCCTGGTCAGCGGCGCCCTCGCCGGACTCGCGGGCGTGTTGTTCGCCGCCCGGTTCGGCACCATCGACGCGGCCGCGGGGACGGGGTACGAGCTGAACGTCGTCGCTGCCGTGGTGGTCGGTGGGGTGGCGGTGTTCGGCGGCAGCGGAACGGTTTGGGGCGCGGCCCTCGGCGCGCTGCTGCTGACCACGATCGGCAGTGCGCTCGCGGTGCTGGAGATCAACCAGTTCTGGCAGCAGGCGATCGTCGGCGGTCTGATCCTGCTCGCCATCGGCGCCGATCGGCTGGTCGCGGCCCGGGTCGCCGCGCGGCTGAAGAAGCGAGGCTCCCATGTCAGCTGACAGCACAGCTCTCGGCGCCGACCGGACGAGCGGTCTGGCCGGCCGGTTCGCCAACTGGAACGTGGCGATCATCGCCGTCACCGTCGTGGTCCTGATCGTCGCGGCCGCGACCGTGCAGAACTTCGGTACGTCGCAGAACTTCGGCTTCCTGGTCCTCGACCTGTTGCCGATCGCCTTGGTCGCGCTACCGATGACGCTCGTCATCGTGACCGGCGAGATCGACCTGTCGGTGGCCAGCGCGCTCGGCCTGTCCAGCGCGGTGATGGGCTACCTGTGGAACTCGAACCAGCCGATCGAGACGATCATCCCGCTCTGCCTGTTGCTGGGCGCGGTGCTCGGCGCGGTCAACGGGTTCTTCGTCACCGTGCTCGGGCTGCCCTCGCTGGCCGTCACGATCGGCACGCTCGCGCTCTATCGCGGGCTGGCCTTCGTCGTCCTCGGTGACAGCGCGGTCGCGGACTTCCCGGCGCTCTACACCGACTGGGTCACCGGCAGTATCGGCGGCACCTCGATCCCGAACGTGCTGATCATCATCGTCGCGCTGGCGGCGGTGTTCGGCGTGACTCTGCACGCGACGCCGATCGGCCGCGCGGTGTTCGCGGTCGGGGCGAGCGAGCAGGCCGCCCGCTTCGCCGGTGTCCGGCCCGGCCGGCTCAAGTTCTGGCTGTACGTCGTCAGCGGTCTGGTGGCGGGTCTCGCCGGGGTGCTGTGGACCCTGCGGTACTCCAGCGCCCGGGCCGACAACGGCGCCGGCCTCGAGCTGGCGGTGGTCGCCGCCGTCCTGCTCGGCGGTGTCTCCATCTTCGGCGGCAAGGGCGCACTGCCCGGCGTGATCGCGGGGGTCCTCCTACTGGCCTCACTGCAGAACGCGCTCCGCCTGTCCGATGTGTCCAATGAGGCGCTCAACGTCGTCACCGGCGTGCTGCTGATCGTCTCCGTGCTCGCTCCCAACCTCGCGAACGCCGTCCGCGGCAGTCTGCAGCGGCGCCGGCATCGCACCGACTCCACGCCCCGTCCAGAAAGAAGGCACTGACCATGTCTTTCCGCATCTCGCGCCGCTTCGCGGTACCGCTGTCCGCGGTGGCCGTCGTGTCGCTCGCGCTGACCGCCTGTGGCGGTGGCACCACCAAGGAGAGCACGGCGAATCAGGCCACCGCGGCGCCGACCGGGTCGAGTTCGGCCGCGGCCGATCCGAACGCCCCGCTCAAGGAGGGCCTGAAGATCGCCTACCTGCCGAAGCAGCTGAACAACCCGTACACCGATGTCGAAGTGGGCGGCGGCAAGGTCGCGGTCGAGGAGATCAAGGGCGAGTACAAGCTGGTCGGCCCGAACGACGCCAGCGCGTCCTCCCAGGTCAGCTACATCAATACCCTGATCCAGCAGCAACAGGACGTGATCGTGGTCGCGGCGAACGACCCGAACGCGGTCTGCCCGTCGCTGAACCAGGCCCGCAAGGCCGACATCAAGGTGGTCACGTTCGACTCCGACGCGGCCAAGACCTGCCGGGACGCGTTCATCAACCAGGCCACCACCCAGGGCATCGGCGAGAGCCTGGTGAAGATGGCGAGCGAGCTGGCCGGCGGTTCTGGTGAGATCGCCATCCTGTCCGCGACGCCGAACGCGACCAACCAGAACTCCTGGATCGCGGTGATGAAGACCGAGCTGGCCAAGCCGGAGAACGCGAAGCTGAAGCTGGTCAAGATCGCCTACGGCAATGACGACGACCAGAAGTCCTTCACCGAGGCACAGGGCCTGCTGCAGTCCTACCCGAACCTCAAGGTGATCGTCTCGCCCACCACGGTCGGTATCGCCGCCGCCTCCCGGTACGTCAGCGCCTCCAGCTACAAGGGAAAGGTCGCCATCACCGGTCTCGGCCTGCCGAACCAGATGCGCCAGTACGTCAAGGACGGCACGGTGAAGAAGTTCGCCCTATGGGACCCGGCCGACATCGGCTACCTGGCCGCGTACGCCGGCGCCGCGCTGAAGTCCGGTCAGATCACCGGTGCGCAGGGTGAGAAGTTCAAGGCCGGCAAGCTCGGTGAGTACACCGTCGGCGCGGACGGCGAGATCGTGCTCGGCCCGCCGACCGAGTTCACCGCGGCCAACATCGACCAGTTCGACTTCTGATCTCGCGAGGACTTCGGTGAACCGCTACTGCTTCTGCCTCCAGGTCAAGCCGGCCCGGCTGAACGAGTACGTCGACCGGCACCGCGACGTGTGGCCCGACATGCAGGCCGCACTCCGTGATTCCGGCTGGCACAACTACTCGCTCTTTCTCCGCGACGACGGTCTGCTGATCGGGTACGTCGAGGCGGACGACCTGGAGGCGGCGCAGAAAGCGATGGCGGCCACCGAGGTGAACGCCCGCTGGCAGGCCGAGATGTCGGAGTTCTTCACCCGCCAAGACGGCGCAGAAGACGGCCGGCCACCGGACGAGTCGTTCCTGCTGCTCCGCGAGATCTTCCACCTGACCCCACCCGCAGAGGACTGAACCATGACGACCGAAGCTGTGAAGAACGCCCTGCGCCGGCAGGAGATCGAGCTGCCCTCCTGGGCCTTCGGGAACTCGGGCACCCGGTTCAAGGTGTTCCCTCAGCCCGGCGTACCGCGGTCGCCGGAGGAGAAGCTCGCGGACGCGGCCGTGGTGCACAAGCTCACCGGGGTGGCGCCGAGCGTCGCCCTGCACATCCCCTGGGACAAGGTCGACGACTACGCCAAGCTCGCGGCGTACGCGAAGGAACAGGGCGTCCGGCTCGGCGCGATCAACAGCAACGTGTTCCAGGACAACGACTACATGCTCGGCAGCGTGACCAACCCCGATCCGCGGGTCCGCCGGAAGGCGACTGACCACCTGCTCGAGTGCGTCGACATCATGGACGCGACCGGCTCCCGGGACCTGAAGCTGTGGTTCTCCGACGGCACCAACTACCCCGGCCAGGACGACATCCGGGATCGGCAGGACCGGTTGGCCGAGGCGCTCAAGGAGGTGTACGACCGGCTCGGCGACGACCAGCGGATGCTGCTGGAGTACAAGCTGTTCGAGCCGGCCTTCTACACCACCGACGTGCCCGACTGGGGGACGTCGTACGCGCACTGCCTGGAGTTAGGGCCGAAGGCAACGGTCTGTATCGACACCGGGCACCACGCGCCGGGGACGAACATCGAGTTCATCGTCGCGTTCCTGCTCCGGGTCGGGAAGCTGGGTGCGTTCGACTTCAACAGCCGGTTCTACGCCGACGACGACCTGATGGTCGGGGCGGCGGATCCGTTCCAGCTGTTCCGGATCATGAACGAGATCATCCGCGCCGACGCGCTCGACCCGGACCGCGGGATCGCGTTCATGCTCGACCAGTGCCACAACATCGAGCCGAAGATCCCGGCGATCATCCGCTCGGTGATGAACGTCCAGGAGGCCACCGCCAAGGCGCTGCTGGTCGATCGCGACGCGCTCCGCGAGGCCCAGCAGGAAGGCGATGTGCTGGGCGCGAACGCCGCGTTGATGGATGCCTACAACACCGACGTCCGGCCCTTGCTCGCCGACCTGAGGTCCGAGCAGGGGCTGGATCCCAACCCGATCGCCGCGTACCAGCGCAGCGGTTACTTCGAGCAGATCGCACACGACCGAGCCGACGGCCAGCAGGCCGGATGGGGAGCATGAGACAAGTGACCGACACCCCGAACGTCGCCGGCGAACTCGTTGCGCGAAGCAACAGACTGGGTGCCGACCCGCGCAACACCAACTACGCCGGCGGCAACACCTCCGCGAAGGGCAGCGCGACCGACCCGGTCACCCAGCAGCCGGTCGACCTGGTCTGGGTCAAGGGCTCCGGCGGCGACCTCGGCACGCTGACCGAAAAGGGCCTGGCCGTACTACGCCTCGACCGGCTCAACTCACTCGTCGACGTGTACCCGGGCGTCGACCGCGAGGACGAGATGGTCGCCGCGTTCGACTACTGCCTGCACGGCAAGGGCGGAGCCGCGCCTTCGATCGACACGGCCATGCACGGCCTGGTCGACGCACCCCACGTCGACCACCTGCACCCGGACTCCGGGATCGCGCTGGCGACCGCGGCCGACGGGGAGAAGCTGACGGTCGAGTGCTTCGGCGACCGCGTGGTCTGGGTGCCGTGGCGGCGGCCCGGGTTCCAGCTCGGTCTGGACATCGCGAAGGTGAAGCGGGAGAACCCACAGGCGATCGGGGTCATCCTCGGCGGTCACGGCATCACCGCCTGGGGGGACACCTCGGCCGAGTGCGAGGAGAACTCACTCGACATCATCCGGACCGCTGAGCGCTTTCTCGCCGAGAAGGGCAAGGCCGAGCCGTTCGGTGTGGTCGTGCCCGGATTCGAGCCACTGCCTGTCGACGAGCGGCGGAAGCGGGCGGCCGCGCTGGCGCCGGTGGTCCGCGGGCTAGCGTCCACGGACAACCGGCAGATCGGCCACTTCAACGACGACGCCGTGGTGCTGGAGTTCCTCGCCTGCGAGAGGCTGGCGGAGCTGGCCGCGCTCGGCACCTCCTGCCCTGACCACTTCCTCCGGACGAAGGTGCGGCCGCTCGTGCTCGACCTGCCGCCGACTGCTCCGCTGGAGGACACGGTCATCCGGCTGAAGGAGCTGCACCTGCAATACCGCGAGGACTACGCGGCGTACTACGACCGGCACGCGAGCCCGGACAGCCCGCCGATGCGGGGTGCCGATCCGGCGATCGTGCTGGTTCCGGGTGTCGGCATGTTCAGCTTCGGCAAGGACAAGCAGACCGCGCGGGTGGCCGGCGAGTTCTACGTCAACGCGATCAACGTGATGCGCGGAGCCGAGGCCGTCTCGACGTACGCGCCGATCGACGAAAGCGAGAAGTTCCGGATCGAGTACTGGGCGCTCGAAGAGGCCAAGCTGCAGCGGATGCCGAAACCGAAGCCGCTGGCGACCCGGGTCGCGTTCGTGACCGGCGGCGGTTCGGGGATCGGCAAGGCGATCGCCCAGCGGCTGGCGGCCGAGGGCGCATGCGTCGTCGTCGCCGATCTCGACACCGCAGCAGCAGAGGCCGTCGCCAAGGAGATCGGCTCGGCGGACAAGGCCGTCGCGGTCGGCGCGGACGTGTCGAGCGAAGCGGCTGTCGCCGAGGCCTTCGAGCAGGCCGTGCTGGCGTTCGGTGGTGTCGACCTCGTGGTGAACAACGCCGGCCTGTCGATCTCGAAGCCGTTGCTGGAGACCACCGAGAAGGACTGGGACCTCCAGCACGATGTGATGGCGAAGGGGTCGTTCCTGGTCTCCCGGTCCGCCGCGAAGGTGCTGATCGACCAGGCGATCGGCGGCGACATCATCTACATCTCCAGCAAGAACGCGGTGTTCGCCGGCCCGAACAACGTCGCGTACGGCGCCGCCAAGGCAGACCAGGCCCATCAGGTCAGGCTGCTCGCGGCCGAGCTCGGTGAGCACGGCATCCGGGTGAACGGCGTGAACCCAGACGGCGTCGTTCGAGGCTCGGGCATCTTCGCCAAGGGATGGGGTGCCAAACGAGCCGCGGTGTACGGCGTACCGGAGTCCGAGTTGGGTGCGTACTACGCGCAGCGGACGTTACTCAAGCGCGAGGTGTTGCCTGAGCATGTCGCGGCTGCCGTGTTCGTTCTCACGGCGGGCGACCTGACCCATACGACGGGTCTGCACGTTCCCGTCGACGCCGGGGTGGCGGCCGCCTTCCTACGGTGAACAAGCCTGCGCTGAGTCCGCCGAAGTGCGAAGTGCTGAGGAGGTAGATCATGTGGAGCACTGACCCGAGTCGCTCGGTCGACGGGAACGGGCTGCTGCCCCGAGTGGAACCGCGGAAGACCAGGATCGGTCTGGTCGCCGGCGGGCTCGGTGCGTACTGGCCGCAGTTCCCCGATCTGCTGCCGCAGTTGCAGGCGTCGGCGCGCCGGGTGTCCGAGCGGTTCAGCGCACTGGACTGCGAGGTCGTCGACGTCGGCTTCATCTCCGACGCGCAGGAGGGCGCGGCTGCGGCGGAGAAGTTGCGGCTGGCGGACTGCGACCTGATCGTCGGCTTCCTCACCACGTACATGACCGCCTCGATGCTGATCCCGGTCGCTCAGCGCAGTGGTGCGCCCGTGCTGTTGCTGAACCTGCAGCCGACCGAGTCGATGGATCACGCCACGTTCGACACGGGTGCCTGGCTTGCGTACTGCGGGGCCTGTCCGCTGCCGGAGATGGCGAACGCCTTCGAACGCTGCGGGATCGACTTCCGCTCGGTCTCCGGGTACGTCGAGGACGAGCGGGCGTGGGCCCGGATCGAGCGCTGGCTCAAGGCGGCAGGGGTCCGGGCGGCGTTCCGGCACGGGCGGCACGGACTGCTCGGTCACCTCTACCCGGGCATGATGGACGTGATCACCGACCCGACGCTGGTGTCCGCGCAGCTCGGCGGTCACATCGAGATCCTGGAGATCGACGATCTGCGGGTCCGGGTGGAGAAGGTGACAGCCGCGGAGACCGAAGCGCGGATGAAGGTCGCCCAGGACATCTTCACGCTGGACGACTCCGTGGTGGAGGACGACTTCCGCTGGGGCGCGACGGTCTCAGTCGCGCTGGACAGGCTGGTCGAGGACTTCGCGCTGGACACGCTCGCCTACTACCACCGCGGTCTCGACGGCGAGGCCCACGAACGGGTCGCCGCCGGCATGATCCTCGGCGCTTCGTTGCTGACGGCAAGGGGTGTGCCGGCCGCCGGTGAGTATGAGCTGCGCACCTCGCTCGCGATGCTGGTCATGGACCGGCTCGGCGCCGGTGGATCGTTCACCGAGCTGCAGGCGCTGAACTTCCACGACAACGTGGTCGAGATGGGCCACGACGGTCCCGCCCACCTCGCGATCAGCTCCGCCAAGCCGCTGCTCCGCGGTCTCGGCGTCTACCACGGCAAGCGGGGCTGGGGTGTCTCGGTGGAGTTCGACGTCACTCACGGTCCCGTCACCGCGCTCGGCCTGGGTCAGCTCCGGGACGGCTCCTTCAAGTTGATCGCCTCGGAGGGCACCGTCGTCCCCGGACCCCTCCTCCAGATCGGCAACACGACGAGCCGCGTCGACTTCGGCTGCGACCCCGGCGAATGGACCGACGCCTGGTCCGCTTCCGGCGTGGCACATCACTGGGCGTTGGGTACCGGTCACCGCACAGCCGACCTGAGAGCCGTCGCCGACCTGCTCCACCTGGACCTCGAAGTCGTCAACCCCACCTGACGTCCACAGCCACCAAGCCGCTTGCCCGAGAGAGGAGTTCGCCCGTGAGTCTTCGACTGGCTGCTGTGGATCTTGGTGCCTCCAGTGGGCGGGTGATGCTCGGGCAGGTGGGCGACGGCAAGCTCGAGCTCACCGAGGCGCATCGCTTCTGGAATGGTCCGGTACGGCTGCGGAACACCTTGTACTGGGACATCCTCAGCCTGTACCGCGAAACGCTCATCGGGCTGGGCAAGGCTGCGCGGCTACAGGTGGAGGATCGGGGTGCGTCGCTCCATAGCCCGACCCGGGGCCGACCGTCGGATGGCGTGGGGCTGGATGGTGTCGGCATCGACTCGTGGGCGGTCGACTACGGGTTGCTGGACAGTGACGGGCGACTGCTCGGGAACCCGGTGCACTACCGCGACGCGCGGACCGATGGGGTGATGGAGCAAGTACTGCGGACCGTCCCGGCCGACGAGTTGTACGCCGTGACCGGGTTGCAGCAGTTGCCGTTCAACACCGTCTACCAACTCGCCGCCGAAGTCTCGTTGGAGCAGGTCAAAACGTTCCTGATGATTCCCGATCTCCTCGGCTACTGGCTGACCGGGCGACCGGGTGCCGAGGCGACCAATGCGTCGACCACTCAGCTGTACGACGTCCGGTCCCGCACCTGGAGCGAGGCGCTGGCCCGACGGGTCGGCGTACCGGTGGGGCTGTTGCCGGAGATTCGGGAGCCGGGGGAGGTGATCGGGCCGATTCTGCCCGCGGTTGCCGAGGAGTTCGGGCTGGATCCCGCGACGCCGGTGATCGCGGTCGGGTCGCACGACACGGCGTCGTCGGTGGTCGCGGTGCCTGCCGCCGAGTCCGACCGGTTCGCGTACATCTCCTCCGGGACCTGGTCGCTGGTCGGCCTGGAGCTCCCCGCGCCGGTGCTCACCGAGGCAGCCCGGCAGGCGAACTTCACCAATGAGGGCGGCGTCGACGGCCGGACCAGGTTCCTGAAGAACGTGATGGGCCTGTGGATCCTGCAGGAATGCCTGCGGGTCTGGGCGACCGACGACCTGGTCCAGCTGCTGAAGGAGGCGGCCGCGGCACCGGCGTTCGCAGTACTGGTCGATCCCGACGATCCGGTGTTCCTTGCTCCGGGCAACATGCCGGCCAGGATCGAGGAGTTCTGCGCGCGGACGGGTCAGGAGCGGCCGGCCGGTCGAGCGGCGTACGTGCGGTGTGTGCTGGAGAGTCTCGCGCTGGCGTACCGGCGGACGCTTCGGCAGGCGCAGGACGTGGCCGGGCGGGAGATCGAGGTCGTGCACGTGATCGGCGGCGGTTCGCAGAACGAGTTGCTCTGCCAGCTGACCGCTGACGCCTGTGGACTGCCGGTGCTCGCCGGGCCGGTCGAGGCCTCCGCACTGGGCAACGTGCTCGTCCAAGCCCGGGCGCTGGGCGAACCGCTGCCGGACCTCGCCGCGATGCGCGCACTGGTCCGCACCACCCATCGACTGCGGCGGTACGAGCCGCAGGGCAAGCCGGCCGACTGGGACGCCGCCGAGTCCCGGGTGTTCGGAACCAGGTGATCCAAATGACCGCCCTCCACAATGAAACAGCTCCCCAACCCAACGTCCTCCCCCGCCACGGTGAGGTCGTGCCGTTGCGGCCTGGGGGTGGGCCCCGTTCAGGCAACGTCGGGCTGCAGCGCGAGATCGGCCACGACGACCTGCAGCTGCTCCGCCTGCTCGCCACCGGTCTGCCGATGGACGGGGTCGCCCGCCGCCTCGGCTTGTCCGAGCGAACCGTCCGCCGCCGAACCCGCGCGGCCTGCGACCGCCTGGGCTTCGGCACCGCCATCGAAGCCATCGTCTGGGCAGCCCACCGCGGCCTGCTCTGACCGTCGGCCAATTCGCGATCCCGACAACCAGCAGGACTACTGCGGCCTGCGCTGACCTTTCCGCCCACCAACAAAACTGACGTTGCGCATCCCCTGCTTCGCGCACCTCCGGTAGATCCCATCTCTGCGAGGAGTCCGCCCCGATGTCGCTCCGCTCACGTGTCGGCTGCCTGGTGACAGCCGTCCTGCTCCTGACCCCATTGGCCCCCGCAACCGCCACACCACCAACCCACCGCAACACCACAGTGCAGAACCTCAGGACGAACAACCTCATCGACCCCCTTGGCATCCCCGGCACCCAACCCAAACTCAGCTGGCAGCTCGACGGCACCCGCCGAGGCATCAAACAGACCAGGTACGAGATCCACGTCGCCACCGCACCGGCCAAGCTCGCCCGCCCCGACGTCTGGGACAGCGGTGTCGTCCGTGATGACCGCTCGATCGAGGTCCCGTACGGCGGACCCGCGCTCACCGCCTACACGACGTACTACTGGTCCGTCCGCGTCTGGGACGAAACCGGTACTACCTCCGCCTGGTCCCAACCAGCCACGTTCGAGACCGGCGCCCTCCAGCCGTCGGACTGGACGGGCGACTGGATCGGCGCCGACAACCAGCCCGGCCCGGAGTGGACCGACTACACGATCGACCTCGACGTGACGGTCACCAAGGAAGCCTTCGGAGTCTTCTTCCGCGGCCGCGGCGGAATCGGCTACATGTGGCAACTGAACCAGGTGAGCGACCCCAAGCTGAGGCCACATGTCCGCCAACCCGGCGGCGGCTACATCGTCCTCGCCGAGATCCCGCTCATTGGCGTCGACCTCACCCAGCGGCACCACCTGCGGATCACGGTCGCCGGCCGGACCATCACCACCTGGCTCGACGACAACCAGGTGGACCAGCGGGAGCGGTCGGACCACGACGCGCCGGGCATCGTCGGCTTCCGGACCAACGGCGTCGAGGAGGGCGTCGTTCACAGCCTCAAGGTGGTCAACTCGGCGAACCAGACCCTGGTCGACACCACCTTCCCGACCGGCGACCAGACCTTCCCCGATGGGACCGTCCTTCCCCAGGGCGGTCTGCAGGTCAAGGGCAACACCGACCTCTGGCTGCCCGGCAAGCCGATCCCGGTCTTCCGCAAGGCGATCTCGTTGCCCACGGCCAAGAAGGTCGCCAAGGCCAGGATCCACGCCGCCGCGCAAGGCATCTACGAGCTCAACCTCAACGGCAAAGAGGTCGGCGACCACGAACTCGCGCCCGGCTGGACCGACTATCGGCAGCGGATCCAGTCGCAGACCTACGACGTCACCAACCAGCTGAAACCAGGCCAGAACACCTTCAACGCGGAGGTCGCTCCCGGCTGGTACTCGGGCAACCTGGCGATGTTCGGCTCCGCCAAGTACGGCAATGACACCGCCTTCATCGCGCAACTCCGAGTCACCTACACCGACGGCAGCACCGACGTCTTCGCCACCGATGGCACCTGGCAGACCGCGCCGGGCGCAGTACGGACGGCCGATCTACTCAACGGCGAGAGCCACGACGCACGCCGTACGCCGACCGAGTGGACCGCAGTACAACTCAAACCCAGCGCGACCGCCCAGCTCGTCCCGCAACCGGATCAACCGGTTCGAGTCACCCAAGAGCTCAAGGCGCGCGCGATCCCGTCACCGACACCAGGCGTCTACCTCTACGACCTCGGCCAGAACATGGTCGGCGTTGCTCGGCTGACGCTCCGCGGGACACCCGGACAGTCCGTGAAGATCCGGTACGGCGAGGTGCTGAACCCGGACGGCACCCTCTACACCGACAACCTCCGTTCGGCGAAGGCGACCGACCACTACACGTTCGCCACCGACCAGATCGAGACGTATCGGCCCAGGTTCACCTTCCACGGGTTCCGGTACGTCGAGGTGACGGGTCTGCCGGCCGCACCACCGGCGAGCGCGATCGTCGGAGTGGTGATGGGCACGGACGGCCAACGGGTGAGCGAGTTCCGGACCAACTCGGCGCTCGTCAACCAGTTGCACAGCAACATCGTCTGGGGCCAGCGCGGCAACTTCCTCTCCATCCCGACCGACACCCCGGCCCGGGACGAGCGGATGGGGTGGACCGGTGACATCAACGTGTTCGCCCGGACCGCCGTCTACAACCTCGACTCCCAGCCGTTCCTGACCAAGTGGCTCCGGGATCTCCGCGATGCGCAGCGGGCGGACGGCGCGTTCCCGAGCGTCGCCCCGACCGTGCCGAACGCATTCGACGGCGGAATGGGCAACGCGGGTTGGGCCGACGCCGGGGTGAACGTGCCGTGGACCCTCTGGCAGGCGTACGGCGACACGTCGGTGATCCGGGAGAACTACAGTGCGATGACCCGGTACGTCGACTACCTCGTCGCCACCTCGAACGGTCTGATCCGCGGCGGCGGCGACTACGGCGACTGGCTCAACCTGGACGACCCGACTCCGGGCGAGCTGATCGGGACCTCGTTCGTCGCGAAGGGGGCTCGCCAGCTCAGCCAGATGGCGGCCGCGATCGGGAACGCCGCCGACGCCGCGAAGTACCAGCAGCTGTACGAGGACGTGAGGTCCGCGTTCGCCGCGCGATTCGTGGCCGCCGACGGCAAGGTCGGGACGGACAGCCAGACCGGGTACATCCTCGCCTTCACCTCCGACCTGATCCCGGCCGACCAGGTCGTAGCTGCAGGCAACCACTTCGCCGACACGATTCTGCGCCGCGGGACCCACCTGGCGACCGGTTTCCTCGGAGTCGACGGGTTGCTGCCGGTGCTGACCAAGATCGGCCGGTCCGACCTGGCGTACCGGTTGCTGCAGAACACGTCGTACCCGTCCTGGGGATACGAGATCGGCAAGGGTGCGACGACGATCTGGGAGCGGTGGAACTCGATCAAGCCGGACGGCACCTTCAACGACGTAGGGATGAACTCGTTCAACCACTACGCGTACGGCGCGGTCGGCGAGTGGATGTACCGCACCCTCGCCGGCGTCTCCGCGGCCGAACCCGGCTACCGCAAGATCCTGATCGCGCCCACCCCCGGAAACGGCATCACCACTTCCGACTACCGCCACGAGACCCCGTACGGCGAGGTCGCCGCCAAGTGGAAGTCGTCGGCCGACGGCTTCACCCTCGACGTCGAGATCCCACCGAACACCACGGCAACGATCCGCCTACCAGCCACCAACCCAGCCTCGATCACCGAAAATGGCAACCCCATCCAATCCGCCGACCTCACCACCGCCAACGGAGCCACCACCAACGGAGCCACCACCAACGGAGCCACCACCAACGGAGCCACCGCCAACGGAGCCGCGACCAACGGAGCCACCACTTTCACGGTTGCCTCCGGCACCTACCACTTCCACACCCGCTGACCCACCGCCCGCCCATCGCCCGAAAATTTCAGGGGTCAACCCCTCACGTTGGGGGTTGCCCCCTCAGTCGTGATGGCACTGGTGGTGACGTCTTGCGGCCGTGAAAATGGGGTCGGGGTGCCCGTGGACGCCGGTTGATTCTTGGTCGTAGGAGACCGTCCCTCAGTCTGGCGCCGGGGCCCGACCTGATGGGTCATGCATTGTTGCTTCGAGCACGCCGGTCAGAATTTCGGTTCCCGACCGAGGCCCCCGGGCATCCCGCCGAACGGTGTCATTGCGGGTGAGGAGGCTGGTCGTGGTGAGGACAGAACCGGTAGTCCTTGATGCCGAGGATGAGGAGCGGGTTGATCGGGTCGCTGCGATCGATGTGGCCAAGGCGATGGGCAAGGTGTGCACCCGGCTGCCTGATCCAGACCACCGGGGCCGGCGGGTGACCGCGGTGTGGGAGGTGTCGGCCACCACGAACGCGATCATCGAGCTTGGTGACCATCTGCTGGTCGAGGGTGTCGAACGGGTGGTGGTGGAGTCGACCTCGGACTACTGGCGGCCGTTCGTGTATCTGCTCCGCGCTGCCGGGCTGACGGTGTGGCTGGTGAACGCCCGCGAGGTCAAGAACGTCCCGGGCCGGCCCAAGACCGACAAGATCGACGCGGTCTGGCTGGCCAAGCTGAACGAGCGCGGGATGCTGCGGCCCTCGTTCGTGCCACCCGCCCAGATCCGGGAGTTGCGCGACTACACCCGGCTGCGGTCGGATCTGGTCGCGGAACGGACCCGGCACAAGCAGCGACTCGAGAAGCTGCTCGAGGACGCGCTGATCAAACTGTCCACGGTGGCTTCGGACATCTTCGGTGTCTCCGGGCGGGCCATGCTCGAGGCGCTGATCGCCGGCCACCGCGACCCCCACCAGCTGGCCGACCTGGCGAGGGGGAAACTGCGGGTCAAACAGGCCGCGCTGATCGAGGCCCTGACCGGCCGGTTCGACGACCACCATGCCGAGATCGCCCGGATGCTGCTCGACCAGGTCGACACCCTTCAGGCACAGATCGACCGGATCACCGCGCGGCTCGACCAACTCATCACCACCCTCCCCGACCCCCTCGAACCCACCAACACAACCGGCGGCAGCGGACCTGCACCGTGCCAGGCATCGCGGTACTACCCAGCAGCCCAGCGACTTGCCGAGATCCCTGGCATCAACCTCAAAGCGGCCCAGGTGATCATCGCCGAGATCGGCCTGGACATGCGCCAATTCCCCACCTCGAAACACCTCGTCTCCTGGGCCAAGCTCTCACCCCGCACCATCCAGTCCGGGCCGAGGAGCCGATCCGGCCAGACCGGCAAGGGCAACCCCTACCTCAAGAGCATTCTCGGTGAAGCCGCCGCAGCGGCGTCCAGAACCGACACCTTCCTCGGCGAACGCTACCGGCGGCTGGTGAAACGCCGCGGCAAACTCAAAGCCCTCGTCGCCGTCGCCCGCTCCATCCTCGTCATCATCTGGCAGCTCCTCACCAACCCCCACACCCGCTACCACGACCTCGGCCGCGACTACTACGACAGCCGCATCGACAAAAACCGCAGAGTCCGCAACCACGTCCGCCAACTCCAAGCCCTCGGCTTCCAGGTAACCCTCGCCACCACCACCTGACCGCACACCCCCTCCCCAGCCTCCCCACACGCGAGGCCATCCCGCCATGCCCAGCCCAGGTCGCTATTTTCCGGTCAGAATCTCGGTGGGCAACACCAAACCTGAGGGGTTGACCCCTGAAATTCGGACGTCACGGGAAGGGGCGAGGTGGAGGGGAGGACGAGGTGGAGAGAGGGCGAGGGGAGGGGAGGGCGAAAGGACGGAGGTCAGCCTGTGCGGAGGCGATAGCCCATGCCTCGGACGGTTTGGATGCGGTCGGCACCCAGTTTGCGGCGGAGGTAGCGGATGTAGACGTCGACCACGTTCGAGCCGGGGTCGAAGTCGAAACCCCAGACCTGGGACAACAATTGCTCGCGTGACAGCACCTGGTCCGGATGCCGGCAAAAGACCTCGGCCAGCAAGAACTCCCGCGCGGTGAGCTCAACCGTCCGCCCGTCCACCGACGCGCGGCGGGTCCGTAGATCGAGGCTCATGTCGCCGACCTGCAGGATGTTCGCGTCGGCCGTCCCCGAACCGTCGCTGCGCAGCCGCAACCGCACCCGCGCGAGCAGTTCCTCGAACGCGAACGGCTTCGCAATGTAGTCGTCCGCGCCGCCCTCCAGCCCGGCGACTGTGTCGCGCACGCTGTCCCGCGCGGTCAGGATCACCACCGGCATCGTCACCCGCGCCTCCCGCAACCGGCGCAGCACGGTGAACCCGTCCATCCGCGGCAAGCCGATGTCGAGCACCATCAGGTCGTACGAGCCACTGACGCCTTCCTGGTAAGCGTTCTCGCCGTCACCGACCACCGTCGTCACGAACCCGTTGCTCCGCAGACCGCGCTCCACGAACGACGCGATCCGCTCCTCGTCCTCGGCAATCAGGATCCGGTTCACCGACCCACCTCCTCAGCAGTTCGCGCCGCCGCCCACCATCGCGGAATTTGAGGGGTTGGCCTCTCAGGTTGGGGGTTGCCCCCTGAGAATCTCGGTGGGCAACCCCCAATCTCGGGGGTTAACCACTCAAATTCCGCGCCGGTCGGGTTCCGGTTCACCACGTCGGCAACCGGGGCACCGGTCGGGTTCCGGTTCACCGCATCGGCAACCGGGGCACCGGTCGGGTTCCGGTTCACCACGTCGGCAACCGGGGCACCGGTCGGGTTCCGGTTCACCACGTCGGCAACCGGGGCACCGGTCGGGTTCCGGTTCACCACGTCGGCAACCGGGGCACC
>NZ_SNWQ01000035.1:0-25115 GCF_004361855.1 Kribbella caucasensis | reverse complement strand
CCGGTCGGGTTCCGGTTCACCACATCGGCAACCAGGGCACCGGTCGGGTTCCGGTTCACCGGTCCACCTCCTCGGCAATGAGTTCGTCGGCTAGGTCATCATCCGTGGCCGGCCGATGAGGGAGCTCCAGCTCGAACCGCGCACCACGACCACCGGAGGCCAGCCGTACGTCGCCGCCGTGCGCGCGGGCGATCGACCGGACGATCGCCAGCCCAAGTCCCGCACCTTCGGTCCGGACCTGATCGTTGCCCCGGGCAAACCGCTCGAAGATCCGCTCCCGATCCTCGTCCGACACGCCAGGCCCGGTATCCGCGACCCACAGCAGCACCCGACCCACGTGATCGACCCGCGAGCCGAGCGCGATCCGATCACCCGTGACAGTGTGCCGGACAGCGTTGGAGACCAATTGCATCAGCGCCTGCGTAAGCCGTTGCCCGTCGGCGATGATCGTCGCGTCGGCGGTCTCGTCGATCCGCCAGGTCCGGTCCGCCAGCGGCCGCGCCTTCGCGACCACCTCCATCACCAGCTCGGTCAGGTTGACCTCCTCAGGTTCGAGGAAGTCCGGCCGCTCGCTCTTCGCCAGCACCAGCAGGTCGTCGACGATCCGATTCATCCGCGCCAGCTCGTCGATCACCAGCGCCGTGGTCTCCGCCCGATCGCGCGGATCGTCACCCATCAGCTCCAGGTGCCCCCGGATCACCGTGATCGGCGTCCGCAGTTCGTGACCCGCATTGTCGACGAACTCCCGCTGCGCCACGAACGCGACCTCGAGCCGGTCCAGCATCGTGTTGAACGTCCGGGCGAGCTGTGCCACGTCATCGTTGCCCACGACATCGATCCGGCGGCGCAGGTCGGACTCGCTGATCTGGTCCGCGGTCGTGCGCAGCTGCCGGATCGGCGCCAGCACCCGACCGGTGACGAGCCAGCACGCCCCGGCCGCCATCGCGAGGGTGATCGCGCCGATGATCGCCAGCGCCCGGGTCGCGGCCACCAGCGGCTGGGCGAGCACGTCGCGGAACTCCAGCACGACCAGTTGCGCCCGCACCGGTTGCGTCCCGATCCGCACCGGGATCACGCCGTACCGGACCTTCCCCGCCGTGCTGTCGACCCACCCGTACTGCGGGTCGGTGGCGCCCGCGAGCCGTCGTACGAACGCCGCGTCGGTATCGAGGCGGGCGGGCGGTGAATTCTGGCTGCGGTGGTACGGCTGGCCGTCGACGATGGTGAAGAACGCCTCGGAGTTGTCCGGCAGGTTGTTCTGCAGCCACAGATCCAGCAAGGCCTCGGGCCGGTCGAAGGCGGCAGCTGACGACGATCCGGCGAACGCGCGGAACTTGTTCGCCTCGTGCGTGAGTTCGGTGTCCGCGGCCGCGTCGGACCGTGCCGACAGCACCTGCCAGGTCAGGAAAACCACCGTGACCACAGCCAGCGCGAGCACCCCGAGCATCCACCCGATGATCCGGACCCGCGCACTGACCACCGGCCGACTCAGGCGGACCACCTACCGATGTCAGCCATCGCCACCTGCGTCGTCGTCCAAGGGGTCGTCGATCCCGTCGTCGTCCTGGTCGTCGTCATCGCCCGCGGTCTTCGGCGGGGCCGGGGTGACCGGATCGGCGCCCACCGTTGACGGTGGGAGCCCCGGCCTCGGCCTGGGCGTGGGAGTGGGCGTCGGTGAGAGCGTCGTACTGGAGCCGGCCGGGATCACCACCGTCTCGCCGAGCCCGGGTGATGACCGGTCCGCGAGGTAGTTGGTCAGCGCGAAACCAGCCACTGCCAGCACCGCGGCAACGGCCAGGTAGATCAGGCGCGGAGATCGCATACTCAAACTCTGCGATCCCTCCTGAAGAACCGCATGAGCCGAACATTACAGATTTCTCATCAAACCGGCCCAGAAGCCGCCGGCCCCGAAGCCGCCAGTCCCGAAGCCGCCAGCCCCGAAGACACACCGGCTCAGACCAGGTAGCGGAACTCCGACGAACCCGGCTCGATCCGCTCGATCTTCAGCGGCGCCGCGTCCATCCGCTCCAGCAGCACGGCCAGATCCGCCGGACGGCCGATCTCGATCCCGACCAACGCGACCCCGGTCTCCCGGTTGTTCCGCTTCACGTACTCGAACAGGGTGATGTCGTCATCCGGCCCGAGCACATCGTCGAGGAACTGCCGCAACGCGCCCGGCTCCTGCGGGAAGGTCACCAGGAAGTAGTGCTTCAACCCCTCGTGGATCAACGACCGCTCGAGGATCTCGCCATACCGGCTGACATCGTTGTTGCCACCAGACAGCAAGCAAACGACTGTCTCCCCGGGCTTCACGTCCACACCGTTGCCCAAGGCAGCGGCCGCCAACGCACCTGCGGGCTCAGCGATCAATCCATCGGTCTGGTAGAGCGCCAGCATCTCCGAACAGACCAGGCCTTCGGGGACCGTCACCATCTCGACCCCAGCGGCGGCCACCAACGGCAACGGCACATCGCCCACCCGCCGAACAGCAGCTCCGTCGACAAAACTGTCCAACTGTTCCAGCGTCACAGGCTCCCCGGCCTGCAAAGCAGCCGTCATACTCGCCGCACCGGCCGGCTCCACCCCTACGATCCGTACGCCGGGATGCCGTTCCGCCATCCAGGTCGCGACTCCGGCGATCAGCCCGCCACCACCAACGGGAACGACCAGTACGTCGGGTGGTCCGCCCAGCTGGTCCACCAGCTCGACGGCCAGAGTCCCTTGTCCCGCTACGGTTCTGGGATCGTCGAACGCGGGCACCATGGTCGCTCCAGTCGACGCCGCTTCGGCGGATGCGGCCGCGGCGGCATCGTCGTACGTGTCGCCGGTAACGATCACCTCGATCTGGCTGCCGCCGAGCGCCTTGATCCGGTCCTTCTTCTGCCGGGGCGTGGTGCGCGGGACGAAGACGCGGCCGTGGACGTCGAGGGTGTGGCACGAGTAAGCGAGACCCTGGCCGTGGTTGCCCGCCGACGCGCAGATGACGCCCGCCTTCTTGGCCGGCTCGTCGAGCTGGGCGATCAGGTTGTAGGCGCCGCGGAGCTTGTAGGAGCGGCCGATCTGCAGGTCTTCGCGTTTCAGCCAGACCTCGGCGCCGGTGCGTTCGGAGAGTCGCGGGTTGCGCTGCAGCGGAGTACGCACCGCGACGTCGTCGAGGCGCTTGACCGCCTCCTCGATGTCCATCGCATCGACTGCCGAAGCTGCCGAAGCTGTCGATGAAACCGTCGATGAAGCTGTCGATGAAGCGCTTGGATCAAGCGCTGAATCACTGCCCTGCATGGTGTTCCTTCCCGTGCATATGCACGATCTTCGCCGAATCGCTCGCTACACAAGACAAATCGCGTCCAGAGTGCGGACGAGCGGACACCGTTCCGCAACGGGGTCGCTGATCCATGCGTGAAACGGCCTTCG
Source organism: Kribbella caucasensis (assembly GCF_004361855.1). Lineage (GTDB taxonomy): Bacteria > Actinomycetota > Actinomycetes > Propionibacteriales > Kribbellaceae > Kribbella > Kribbella caucasensis. Next base: position 21,704 of record NZ_SNWQ01000035.1, on the reverse strand, counting down.
GCTGGGCAGTCTAGTTCTCATACGCTCACTCGGTGTAACGGCCAGGCTCCTGGACGGGATGAGCCGAGTAAACCGGTCAACGGGGACTGGAGGGGCAACGTATGGAACTGATTCCGTTCAGTCTGTGGGGCGACGCGTTGTGGTGTGGTCAGGAAGTTGTGCGTGAGGTCGCGCACGAGCAGGCGATCCGAAGCCTGTTCCCGGACCCCATCCCGGCGCGTGGCGCAGATCTGGACACCAACGCGGATCTCGTCCCGGAACCGCACAACCGCTTCGATCCTCGCTCGATCGCTGTTCGGGTGCAGGGCAAGGTGGTCGGCTACCTGCCGAGGGACGATGCGCACCGGTACCACGCGGTGCTGTCAGAACTGGTGGCACAGGACCTGCAACCGCAGGTGCCGTGCCACTTGTGGGTCAGTGAATGGGAACCGGCGGACTGGGACGGCAAGGGCGACCAGGGCACCGAGTTCCACGCCAGCGTGGCAGTAGCGCTGGGACAGCCGCACATGCTGGTCCCGGTGAACCTGCCGCCCCCTGGCAGCTATCACCTGCTGCCGCCCGGCAGCGGGATCGTCGTCCCGGGTGGCGAGGTCCATTCGGACGTGCTGGCGCCGTTCTTCCGGCCGGAAGGCGAGTGCTGGGCGTACGGGACCATGCACGCGGTCGAGGAGGACGACGGGTTCCACGACCGACATCCGATCGTGGTGGAGGTCCGGCTGGACGACGAACCGGTGGGCCGGCTCAGTCCGCGGCTCAGCGCGGAGTTCCTGCCCGCCATCCACTACCTCGCCGACATGCGGGCGGAGACGGCTGCTCGCGTCGCCGTCCGCGGCGACCGGTTCGCCTCGGAGGTGATCCTCTACGCGGCCCGGAGTCATGACCTGCCGGCGACTTGGCCGGACGGTCTGACCCGGTCACCAGTGGCGTCACCCGCGTGGCACTACTGGGCCGGGAAGGAAGCCAACTGACCAACGGCGGCCGCGCAGTACTCACCGGCTTCAGGTGGAGGCGAGTACCGCGGGACTACCAGGGGCTCAGAACTTCTCCGACCTCCGCACACACGACCGGGCCGCCGAACACCTCGGCGGCCCGGGCAGTAGCCGCTGATGGGCTCAACGACGGCCCGACGTGGGTCACCACGAGCCGCTTCGCCCCGGTACGCCGTGCGAGGGCGCCCGCGTCCTCCGGTGTGTGGTGCACCTGGCTCGCCTCGCCCGAGTCGGCCTCGCAGATCAGGAGATCCACACCCGCCGCGAGCTCGTCCAGCGCAGTACAGGGCGCGCAGTCCCCGGAGTACGCCAGGCTGCGCCCTTCCGCTCGGGCCAGCAGCCCGTACGCCTCCGTGCCGTGCTCCACGGCCCTACTGGTGAGCTCCAGGCCCTCCAGCTCGACCACCAGCCCGTCACGCAGTGGTCGTAGGTCCAGCACGTCGCTGACGAAGCCGGCGTCAGGCTGCTCGAAGAATCCGGCCAGCCGGGTGCTCAAGGCCGCTGGGGCATAGACAGGGAGCGGCCGTTCGACCTCGAGCTGCCCCCACGCGAGTGCGTAGTACGCGTTCAGCAGATCGCCGACGTGGTCCAGGTGCAGGTGGGACACCCAGATCGCGTCGATCCGGTCGAGCGTCGTGTGCCGCAGCAGCTCCGCGAGAGATCCTGGTCCGGCGTCGACCCAGACCTGTGCGCCGCCGGCCTGCAGGAGATAACCCGAGCAGGGGCGGTCGGGCAGCGGGTACGGGGCTGCCGTGCCAAGGATCGTGAGGCTGGTCAGAGCTTCGCACCGATCAGTTGGTAGATGTCGTCCATGGCGCCGGGCAGGTCGTCGTGGCCGAAATCCGGGTAGGTGCGGATGTCCTTGGCAGAGGTGAGCTTGTTGTACGCCGCGTACTGCGTCGACGGCGGGCAGGTCTGATCCTCGAGCCCGACGAACAGCGTGACCTCGGCCTGGATCCGCCGGGCCAGGTGCTGCACGTCGATATAGCCGAGCGTGCTGAACACCTCCGCCTGGCGCAGGTGCCGCGGGTCGCGCTTCTTGAACCAGGTGGTGATCTCGTCGTACGGGGCCGTCTCCAGGTTGAGCTCCCAGGCGCGCTGGTAGTCGACCAGGAACGGGAACACACTGGCCGTGTACTTGATCTCCGCGGTAAGCGCGGCTGCCACCAGGCTCAGTCCGCCGCCCTGGCTCCACCCGGTCGTCGCCACTCGGGCCGGGTCGACGTCGGGCAGACCACGGATGATGTCGGCCAGTCGGCGGGTGTCGAGGAACACGTGCCGGTAGAGCAGGTTCTCCGGGCCGCCGTCGAGCCCGTGTACCAGGTGGTGCTGCAGGCTGAAGCTGTTCGGCTGCTGCGAGTCAGTCCGGTATCCCACCTGTTCCCGGACATCCAGGGCGGCCACGGTGTACCCGCGGGCGGCGTACGGGAGCAGGTCGATCCACTTCGGCTGCTCACCGCCGTACCCGTGGAAGATCAGCACGGCCGGGCCGGTGGGGTTGTTCGGCCGGATCACTTTGGCGTGCGCGCGATAGCCGCCGGTGCCGTTGAAGTAGAGGTGTTCGGTGCGCCCGAACGGCACCGGGAAGTCGGTCGCCTCGGCGAAGTCGGCGCCGGCGTCGATCCCGGCCAGCTCGGTCAGGCCCTTCTCCCAGAACTCGTCGAAATCCGCCGGTCGGGGGTTCGTGCCCTGGTACGTGCTCAGTTCCTCGGCAGACAGCTCGAACGACAACACGCTTCGTCTCCAAACACCAACGGACAGGACCGAACGGCATCATTCTGCGGGATCGGTGTCATCCCCGGCAGTGCCGTCCCAGATCGTGTACCCGTGCGCCTTGTTCAGCCGCTCGCGCAGCTCGGTCTCCAGTTCTTCGCCCTTGCCCGGCGCCATCCATTGCAGCGGAATCAGGATCGACCCGTCCTTCTGCTTGGTCCGGAGGACGACGGCCTCGCCGTGCGTGGTCTCCACCCGGCCGACCTCGGTGATGCCGGTCCAGTCCGTTTTCAGGCCGCGTACGTCGATCTGGTCATCGGTCAGCCGGACCAGTACGGGCGGCCGGGCCAGGATCCACAACCCGGCCAATCCGACCAGCCCGCCGAGCACGAGGCACACCGCCACCACAGCCGTCGGCAACCCGATCGCCCACGCGATCAGAGCCACCCCGAGCAGGATCAACCCAACGGCCGGCACCCCGAGGAACCGCCCCGCCCGCATCCGGTACGTCGTACGCATCGCCCCAGGATCTCAGACCCGCACCCGGGGAATCCCGGCGGTCAGGGGTTGGCGGGGTGGTAGGCGCAGGCGTCGCTGAGGTCTTCGGTGCCGCCGGGGGAGGGCTTGGGGGTGGCCGTCGTGGTCTTGCCGGTGGTCGGCTTCTTCGTCGGAGTGGTGGACGGCGTCGTCGTGGTCGGCTCGGTGCCGGCCTTCGGCTCGATTGCCTTCTGGACCAGCTCGCGCATCGCCTCGTAGTTCGGGTTCTTCCCGCTCGGGAAGTTCTTGTCCTTGTCCAGGTCCACGTTCGAGACCTTGGCGCTCTTCACCTTCAGGCCGAGGTCGATGAAGGCCGGCAGGATCTCCTGCGGGATGTCGGTCTGCAGCAGCTTCTTGCTCGCCGCCGCGATCTGCTGGTACTTCGTCACCAGGTTCGCCGGGTTCGCGCTGTTCACGATCGCGTGGATCGCGCACCGCTGCCGCTCCTGCCGGGACCCGTCGCTCAGGCCGTACCGGCCGCGGGCGAACCAGAGCGCGTCGTGTCCGTTCAGCTTCTGGTTCGCACCCGGCAGCAGGTAGTCCTTCGGCAGTACGTCGTCGCCCGAGCCGGGACCGCGGTAGTCGCCGCCGATCGGGACCTTGTAGTTGATGTTCACGGTGATCCCGCCGAGCGCGTCGACGATCTGCTCGAACCCCTTGAGGTTGACCTGCATGTAGTAGTCGATGTCCAGCCCGAGCGCCGCGCCGACCGAGACTTTGAGCACGTCCGCGCCCTCGTTGTCCGACGCCCCGAGTACGCCGGGGTGCGCGGCCGGGATGTTGCGGTACATCGCGTCCAGGTAGTAGTCGGGCTGCTCGACGTTGCCCAGGCTCGGGTCCCAGAACCCCTCCGGGTAGAACTCGTGCAGCGGCGAGTCTTCCGGGAACGGCATCCGCATCCAGTTGCGGCTCAGCGAGATGAGCTTGGTGTCACCGTTCTTGGTGTCGATGCTCGCGACCATCACGGTGTCGGTCCGGGTGCCCTCGCGGCCCGCGCCGTCGTCCGCGCCGAGCAGCAGGATGTTCAGCCGCGGGGTGTTCGCCCACGGGGATTTCTTGTCCTCGATCTTCGGCCGGGTGGCGGACTTCGACTTGCCCTCGGAGGCGAACACGCTGCCGACCAGGTCCCGCTGCGCCATCACCGTCTGCGCGGCGACAGTGGTCGGGACGGCGATGCCGAAGCACAGCAGCCCGACGAAGGCGGACCCGGCCAACCGGCCGACCGCGGTCATGCTGACCGGCCGGATCAGCTTGTGGGACTGCACGACCACCCAGATCCAGAGCAGACCGAGGAACACCACCGCCCCGGTCGCGATCAGCAGCTGCCGCGGATCGACCGCCAGCTCGAGCACCGCGTCCCGCTTGGTCAGGCCGATGTACGCGCCGAGCGCGAGCAGGCCGACGCTGAGCGTCATCACGAACGCGCCGAGCTTGGTCCGGCCACCCATGACGAAACCCGAGCCTGGGATCAGCGCGCTGATCAGGGTGAGGCCGATCGCCTTCGAGGTGGTCCGGGTCCGGTGCGCCTTGTGACGGGACCGGCTGCCTCGGGGGGCAGACCTGCGTCCAGCTGCGCGAGTACTCCGCGACATGGGCTCCGTTCCCTGATCGACGACGTGGCGGCGCGGACCGCGGCGGTGCGGTCCCACTACGTGCTGACGGCCCCGAGGGGTTCAGCGTTCCAGTACTTCAGACGCCGCAACGGCCTCCTCGGTTGACCTGCGCTTCGACCCCCGTCGATTCACGCCAGATTACACAGCCAGGGGACGACATACCCAAGTGATCCCGACCCTCTCTGTGCCTGCTCCGGGGCCCGCTTTGCTGCGAGGCCGCCTGTCCGGATAGTCTTGGCCGTCGTCGTGTCCCGTACGGGGCCGTCGGAGGAGGCGTCGCCTAGTCCGGTCGATGGCGCCCGCCTGCTAAGCGGGTTGAGGGCAAACCCCTCTCGCGGGTTCAAATCCCGCCGCCTCCGCAGTTCCGTAAGAGCCGTCGGCACCCGCTGGCGGCTCTTTGCACGTCAGCCGGCGGCGAGCTGTTTGGCCTTGGCCAGTCGTTCCACCGAGCGGGACGTCATCGGCTCCAGGCCGGCGATCAGGTGCTCGACGCCGAGCGCCTCGTAGTCCTTCATCACCTTGGCGAGCTCTTCGACGGAACCGTCGATCGCGTTCCGGCTCGGCTCCACAGGCGCGGGCTGATCGACGTCCCGGACGGTGATCCCGACTGTCTTCGCAACTTCGTTCCCAGGCCGCCCGACCCGCGCCAGAGCGTTGTCAAAGTCACCCAGCCGGCCTCGCACCCGATTGTCCACAGGCCCGAACCAGGCGGTGTTCCAGGCGTCGGCCCACTGCGCGGTCAGGTCCAGCATCCGGGGCCGCCTGGCTGCGATGAGGATCGGGATCCGCCGCTCCGGCGCCGGCGCGAGCACAGCCTCGCGGACCACGTGGTACTTCCCGTCCAGGCTGACCGTCTCGCCGCGCACCAGCCGCGCCACGATCTCCAGCCACTCCGCGAACCGCCCGACCCGGTGGTCCGTCGGCAGCCCGAAGGCCTCGTACTCCGGGTCGTGCCAGCCCGCGCCGACCCCGAGCACCACGCGACCGTCCGACACCAGGTCGAGCGTCGCCGCCATCTTCGCGACCAGCCCCGGATCCCGGAACGACCCGCAGAGCACCATCGCGCCGAGTTCGACCCGGTTCGTCACCGCGGCGACCGCGCTGAGCAGCGTCCACGCCTCGTGCATCCCGTACGTCTGCCCGTCGGGTGCCTTGTACAAGAAGTGGTCGGCAAGCCACACCGAGTCCAGCCCCGAGTTCTCCGCTGTTTCCGCGAACCCGCGGATGTCCGCCCATCGAGGAGTCTGTCCGTCTACACCGTCGGTGTCCCCGACCGGAAGCATTACGCCGACCTTCATCCAACCAACATAGATCTGTGCGGCGTGATCGGTGAGGAACTGGGTACGGTGAGTATGCCCGAGGGTGTGACGTACAGCACGAGGAGAATCACACCCTGGTGAGGAGCGGGTTGTCGGCACGTGTCCTCACGAAAGGGTGTGGTGGCGATGACGGACTCCCTGGTCCGACCGCCTGGCTTCGATCCCCGTCCACTCCTGCACACGGAACTACCCGCTCACGTCCTCGCGCTGGTCGGCGATCGCCTTCGACCCGCATGGTTGATCGGCCGGCTGCACTGCGCGGACGGCTGGGTCGCGCTCATCCAATACGCCGACGACACCGGGCGCGAGTGCACTTTGCGTCTCCCCGCCGACCGGATCTCGCTGTAGAACGGTTGTAGGACCGCGTCTGGTGAGCGCGGTGGTGGTCCAGCCGACCGTCAGGCGGGTGAGACGAGTGCGTAGACCATATGAGGATCGCGACGATGCGGGTCGGGCGCTTGCGGAACTGTTGAGCGAACGCGTCGAACCCGGGGATGTGCTCGTACTCGGCCTGGCCCGGGGCGGCGTACCGGTGGCGGCGCCGATCGCGGACGCCCTCGACGCGACCCTGGATGTCCTGGTCGTCCGCAAGCTGGGGTTGCCCGATCAGCCCGAGTTGGCGATGGGCGCGATCGCGGGCACCGGCGCCGAAGTACAGGTCATCCGCAACGAGTCCGTCCTGATCCACGCGGACGAGTGGGCCTTCGAGGAGGTCCTGGAGCTTGAGACGGCCGAACTACGCCGCCGGGAGGCCCTGTACCGCGGGGGTCGGGCGGCGCCGCCGATCCGCGGTCGCGTTGTCATCCTGGTCGACGACGGACTGGCGACTGGTTCGACGATGCGGGCGGCCATCCAAGCCGTACGCCGGGAGGAGCCGGCCCAGTTGGTCGTCGCGGTCCCGGTCGGTGGTCCTTCAACTTGCCGGAGCCTGAGTCGCGAGGTCGACGATCTGGTCTGCGCCTGGATGCCCAACCACTTCTACGCCGTCGGTCAGGCGTACCGCGACTTCACCCCGGTCAGCGACAAGGAGCTCGAGCACATCCTCTCGACGCATGCCTCGCGTCCGTAGTACACGTCCTACAACAAGAAGCCGGGCCGGCCCGTACGTCGTACAGGCCGGCCCGGCTGGTGACTGATATCTCAGCCCAGGCGTTCCTTCAGGTGGTCGAGTTCGAGCTTGAGCGTGGTCGGGACCTTGTCACCGAGCTTGGCGAACCACTCCTCGATCAGCGGGATCTCGGCCTTCCACTCGGCGGCGTCCACGTTCAGCGCGACCTGCAGTGCCTCGGTGCTCAGGTCGAGCCCGGTGACGTCCAGCGCGTCGACGGTCGGGACCCGGCCGATCGGCGTCTCCACCGCGGCCGCCGTACCCTCGAGCCGCTCGATGACCCACTTGAGCACCCGGCCGTTCTCGGAGAACCCGGGCCAGACGAACTTCCCGGCCTCGTCCTTGCGGAACCAGTTCACGTAGAAGATCTTCGGCAGCTTGGTGGCGTCGTTGTCCTTGCCGACCGTGAGCCAGTGGTTCAGGTAGTCGCCGGCGTTGTACCCCATGAACGGCAGCATCGCCATCGGGTCGCGCCGAACCACGCCGACCTGGCCGACCGCGGCCGCGGTGGTCTCGGACGACAGCGTCGCGCCCATGAAGACCCCGTGATCCCAGTCCCGCGCCTCGGTCACCAGCGGCACCGTCGTCGCCCGGCGGCCGCCGAACAGGATGGCCGAGATCGGTACGCCGTTCGGGTCCTCGTACTCGTCGGCGATGATCGGGCACTGCTTGATCGGGGTGCAGAACCGGCTGTTCGGGTGGCTCGAGAGCTCTCCGGAACCCGGCGTCCACTCCCGGCCCTTCCAGTCGGTCAGGTGGTCCGGCGGGGTCGGGGAGTACCCCTCCCACCAGACGTCGCCGTCATCGGTCAGCGCGACGTTGGTGAAGAGCGAGTTGCCCTTCTCGATCGTGCGCATCGCGTTCGGGTTCGTCTTCCACCCGGTGCCGGGGGCGACACCGAACAACCCGAACTCCGGGTTCACGGCGTACAGCCGGCCGTCCTCGCCGAACCGCATCCAGGCGATGTCGTCGCCGAGCGTCTCGACCTCCCAGCCCTCCAGGGTCGGGTCGAGCATCGCCAGGTTGGTCTTGCCGCAGGCGCTCGGGAACGCGGCCGCGATGTAGTGGACCTTCTTCTCCGGCGAGATCAGCTTCAGGATCAGCATGTGCTCGGCCAGCCAGCCCTCGTCCCGCGCCATCGCCGACGCGATCCGCAACGAGTAGCACTTCTTGCCGAGCAGCGAGTTGCCGCCGTACCCGGACCCGTACGACCAGATCGTCCGCTCCTCGGGGAACTGGACGATGTACTTCTCGTCGTTGCACGGCCACGGCACATCCTGCTGCCCCGGCTCCAGCGGTGCGCCGACGGAGTGCAGACACGGCACGTACGGCGCGTCCTTGCCCATCTTCGCCAGTACTTCGGAACCGGTGCGGGCCATGATCCGCATCGACGCGACCACGTACGCCGAGTCGGTGATCTCGACCCCGAACATCGGCTTCTCGGCGGTCAGCGGCCCCATGCAGAACGGGACGACGTACATCGTCCGGCCGCGCATCGAACCCCGGTACAGCCCGGTCATCAGGGCCTTCATCTCGGCCGGGTCCATCCAGTTGTTGGTCGGACCCGCGTCGGCTTCGTCGACCGAACAGATGAAGGTGCGCTGCTCGACCCGGGCGACGTCGGACGGATCGGTCCGGGCCCAGAACGAGTTCGGCTTCAACTCGTCGTTGAGCCGGACCAGGGTGCCGGCCGCAATCAGCTCGTCGGTGAGCTTCGCGTACTCCTCGTCCGAACCGTCCATCCAGTGGATCCGGTCGGGCTGGGTCAGGGTGGCGACCTCGGCGACCCAGGCCAGCAAGCCTGCGTGCTCAGTCGGGGCGCCGGTCAGGTCGGGGGTGGCTGTGGAGCTCTCGACACTGAGGGCATCCCGGTGTTGGGCATCTTCTGGGGCAGGGCTGGCGGTGGTCGTCATCGGCGGCTCATTCCCTCTTTCGCGATCTCACCCGGCACCGGTGCCCCCTCGACGTTGAGGGGGTACGACACCGGCCGCCGGGGTCTCCGACGGTTCGATCTGGCTGGTTGGCGGTGTTGTACATCGCAGACCAGTGCGTCCAGTGGACGTATACCAGTGTGCAAGTGGTACTAACCGTACGCGACCGGATGGGGTGATGAGAACCGCTAATGCGTGAGGCCTGTCACAGATTTCGGCCGACAATCGCTTTCCAACGAAAAACCCCGCCACACACCGTGTTCACCACCCAACCTCCGGCCCCACCCACCCCCACCCACCAATCCGCCGGACCCCCACCACCCCGACCCACCCCAGACCCGGCCACCCCAGACCCGGCCACCCCAGACCCGGCCACCCCGACCCCCAACCCACCCCAGACGCCGGCCACCCCAGGCCCCGGCCCACCGTCGATCCCGGCCCACCCCAGGCCCCGGCCCACCCCAGACCCCGGCCACCCCGACCCCCAACCCACCCCAGACCCCGGACCCACCCCAGGCGCCCCGCCCACTCCAGACCCCGGATCCACCCCAGACCCCGGACCCACCCCAGGCGCCCGGTCGCCCGGTTCGCCGCTCAGCTAACCGACCTGGCTCGTCGTCCCCCTCGCCGTGACGACATGACGCCGGATCTCGGGGTGATCCTCGTTCGGGGCGAGTTCCTGCCCTCCCGAGGCCAAGCACTCTCCCCGGTCACCGCCAAAGACCCTCCCCAGACCATCTGTCGGCCCGCCTGTCCCGGCCGGCGCGGTACGGGCAACGCGGTACGGGCGACGCGGCATGGGCAACGCGGTACGGGCGACGCGGTACGGGCGACGCGGTACGGGCGACGTGGTACGGGCGACGCGGTACGGGCGACGTGGTACGGGCGACGCGGTACGGGCGACCTTGGGCACGGGCCTGTCACGTTTCGCCCTCGACGACGCCTGGTGGGTGCCCGAGGTGGTGTCGTACGGCCCGCGGCCCCGCGGGAGTTACTGGGTCTGGCGCCAGATGTCGTTGACTATTTGCTGGACGGCCTGCTCCTCGCCCGCCGTACCGGTCGCGGCGACGCCGATCAACCACCAGCGCCCACCGGATGTGAACGCGTGCGACATCACCAGCGCGTACGGCGAATTCGTCTGCTCCGTGTACCACGTCTGGGCGTCCTTGGCCGTCGTCGGCGCGGGAGCCTTGTACGTCGTGGTCCACTCCTTGTCGAACCCGGCCCGTTCGGTCAGGCAGGCAGCGAGATCGCCGCACGGGTGCAGCGCGATCCGCACGTCCAGCCGCGCGTCCTGCGCTCTGGGGGAGCTCAGCACCCGCCGGTAGATAGTCGTCGACGACTCGACCGCGGTCCGCTCCTCCAGCACCGGCGGCGCCGGGAACCCGAACGAGAATGGCAACCCGATGCCGTCGACCACCTGAATGTCGGCACCCCGCTCATAGGTCGCACCGAACAGCCCAGTGAACACGGTCGGCGGAACATAGGTCTCACCCGACGGCTTCACGATGCCCGGCAGCAGAATCGGCGTCGGCAACGCGGCCGGACTCACCGGCGCCGGCGGCGGCCCCTGATTCGCCTGCGCGTCCTTCCCCTTCACCACGCCGCCGACAGCGGTCCCCACCGAGAACGTCACGGTGAACACAAGCAACACCACAACTACCGCAACCAGATAAACCCACCCCCGCGGCTTCCCCTCCACCTCGGCAGCAGCCCGCACACCTCCACTGCCCGCCTCAGCCGCGTGCTGAAGACCGTCGCCTCCCGCGTCCGCGCCGCCGCCCTCGGGACCTTCGCCCCTCGCGCCAGCGCCGGCCCGGGGACCTTCGCCCCTCGCGTCGGTGCCGCCGATCGCCGACCCCCTACCGATTCCATCCGCCGACCTCACACCGACCGACTCGCCCATCCCCGCCTGCGCCGCCCCACCCGCGAGCTGTCCGCCACCAGCTTGCTGCCTACCACCGGCGAACTGCCCTCCACCGGCTTGCTGCCCACCGGCCGCGGCCTGCCCGCCACCAGCACGGTGCCCGTCGTCCGCGAACTGTCCACCCGCGGCCTGCTGGACACCGCCCAACTGCTCGCCGGTACCCCGCCCGCCGCCTGCGCCCGCCGTACCGGCGTACGGGCTGATGGGGGCGGCGCCGTACTGGGAGAGCTGGGTCCGGACAGCGTTCAGCGAATCGGTGTCGTTGCCGAGCAGCCCGTCGAGCGGATCGAGCAACCGCTCAGCGCCGGACTGTCCGGGGACCAGCTGGGTGATCGCGTACGGCCGGCTCGCGGTGAGATTCGCCGCCCAGAGCGGGGTCTCCTGCCGGCCGGGCTCGAGTGCGGCGGTGCGGCTGGCCCGGTCGAGTCGCTCGCGGATCGCCGGGTCGGTCGCGCCCGTCTCGCTGAGAACCAGGACGACCACCTCCATCCCGGTGAACGACCGGCCCCGCCAGATCTCGGCGAGCGGGTGCTGCAGAAGGCGTTGATCGAGCTGGTACCCGCTGATCTCCGGTGTGCTGTTCACTTCGACTCCCAGATCGCGCGATCCGCCATCACCAGTGCGGCCTGCTCGGCCTTGTCGCCGGTGAGCGGGTACGCCTTGTACTCCACCCGCACGACGATGTCGGCGCGCAGTACGACCAGGGATACGGACCAGTCCTGCCCGCCGGTCTGCCCGATCCGGTCGAGCTTGGTCGGATACGGCCGGTTCGGCAGCGCCTTGCCCTTGGCCTGCTCGAATGCGTCCCGCGCGACAGTTGCCGGCTGCAACGGAGGCTGGTTCGCGCCGCCCATCTTCCCGCCGTACGGCGTGATCCAGACGTCCAACGAGGCCGCCGTGAAACGCGTCTGCGATGTCTCCTCGACCGCGGCCCGGCAATGTACCTCGGCGCTACCGGTCTGCGTCATTTTCGGCGCGACCGTAGCCTTCGGCAACAAACTCGTGACGTCACCCAGCCGCTGGCAGAAGTCGGCCGGCAGTCGCCGTGCGGATGCGATGTCGTCCGGATGCACCGGTTCCCCGGTCACATACCCGATCCCGACCCCCGCGACCGCCGCAACACCACAGGCGATCACCGTCCCGCGAACCACCCGACCAGCCACACCCGCGACCCTAGCCACGCAGAGGTTCTCCCTTACAACTCAGCATTCCCGCGGAAGGCACAAGCCCTTAGACGAGCTTCACCCAGCCCCGGTTCCCCCGCTTCCACACCAAATCCCTGCGTTCTTCACGCCGTACCCCCACCACTCACCAACCTCACGGAACCCCCAACCACCCGCGCTCAACGCAGCCCCCGGCCCCCCGACAACCGCTGCTTACTGAGTGGTGCAGATCCACCCAATCCCGAAGCACCCCAACCGCACTAGCCGGTCATCGGCCCCGTCGCGACCATCGACCGGGACTGCGGACACCCACGCCTGATGGGCCAGCGCCACCGGTCAACCGCAGTGCTGCCGGGACGCTGTCGCTGCCGCGCCGCGCGCAGGTGCAGTTCGGCCGGGGTCGGGGTCGCCGTCGCACCCCGGCAGGCGCAGTACGGCGGCGGCCGGCGTCATCCGATCGCGCGCCGGCCCGCAGTACCGACAAGGCTTGGCAGGTGGTGCTCAGCCCAGGGGTGTCTTCACCGAGCCGCCGGACTCGGTGAGTTTGGTGCCGAGGCCGGACAGTGCCTCGCCGACCGAGGACAGGATGCCCGAGAGGTCCTGCAGATTCCCCGCCAGGCTCTCGATCTCGGTCGCGACGCCGCCGATCTGCCCGCTGCCGTCGTTCAACCGCTTCGCCGCGGCGTCGCCGATGCCCGGGATCTTGTCCAGCTCGCCCGCGAGGCCCGACAACATCCCCGCCGCGTCTTTCAACTTGTCCTTGGCCGCGTGCATCGTGGTGGCGCTCCCGGTCAACGCCCGCCGTGCCCCGCCTTCGCCGTCATCCCCCACCAGCGCGGTCGCCGCCTTGGCCGCTTGCTCCCCGGCCTCGGCCAGCCCGCCCCCGATCGTCTTCAGCAGGTCGGGGAGTTTCCCGATGAACTCGATCGCGTCATCCGGCAACCCCCGCACCAACTTCAGCACCTTCTCGAAGTCGTCCGAGTTCTCGACTACGAACCCGACCGCCTTCTTCACATCCCCCATGTCCCGCCCACCCAGCAAGTCACCGATGTCCATGCCCGAAACCTAGTGCCCAACCCCCGCCTCCACCCCTCCCACGCACTCCCCACTCCCCGGCGCGTCGCCCACTACCCACCGCTGCCCACCCCGCTCACCCGCACCCGAAGACTCGCCGTACCCTCACCGTCAAACCCACAGCCGCGGCCGATTACCACCCCAAGCCTTCCCGCGTGTATCGTTACTCGTCGTTGTCCGGCGCTCGTAGCTCAACGGATAGAGCATCTGACTACGGATCAGAAGGTTGGGGGTTCGAATCCCTCCGAGCGCACCAATGAACTCATTTTCGAACCTCGGTCATCAGAAAGACGGCCGAGGTTCGTTGCGTTGGCCGCCATGCGAGCCTGGAAGTCCTCAGCGAGCAGCGTGGCGATCGGCTCGCGCAGCACGGCCCGGGCGACGGTCACCTCGTCCTCTACGACGTCTATGAGCAGCTTCTCGAAGAAGAACCGGTTGGCGAGTCGCCGGGTCTCGGGTCCGCCGAGGCGGTAGAGCTCGTCGCAGCGCCCGAGCAGCTGCAGCGCCTGGTTGAGCGTGTCCTCGATCTTGGCGTAGACGACTTGGGCGGTGTCGAGTAGGCGCTGAGCCTGAGTCAGCTCGTGCGAGATGCGTTCTTGCTCCTCGCGGGCCAGGTCTTCCGGGATTGCGCCAGTCACGACGCCCCTAGCCAGCCGGCGGCGTTCCTGCTCCAGCTCGCCCACCCGTCGCCTCGCGTAGCGGATCTCAGGCTCGGCTTGGGCCTGTTGCTGGTCCAATTCGGCCTGCAATCCGGCACGGACCTGGTACTGAAGTTCGGCGGGCAGTCGAAGGGTCTTGTAGTACTCCTCGACGGCCTTCTCGACCTCGGCTACGGGGAGGTAGGGCATGTCGCAGTCGGTGCGCTTCTGTTGACGGCCGACACAGAAGAAGTACAGGTACTGGCCCTTGGCGTTGGTGATGCAAAACCGGCTACCGCAGCGGAAGCAGAAGACGCTGGACTTCAGGTAGTGCCGGTGGGTGCGTTGCTTCTCCCCAGCTTGGTTCATGGCGAGCACGTCCTGGACTCGGTCAAACAGGGATTGCGGGATCAAGGGCTGGTGGCGGCCTTGGTACTCGACGCCGCGGAAGCTGACGACGCCGAGGTAGTAGCGGTTGGACAAGAGACGAGCGACGCGCGAGGGCTGGAGCTGATCTGGCACCTTCTTGCCGTTGGACAGGGCGCGCAGGCCTTTGGCTCCGAGTTCGGCGGTCAGAGTGCGGATCGTCCATCGACCGGTGGCGTAGGCCTCGAACGCCCACTGCACGAGCGGTGCGCGCTCGGGGTCCACCTCCACAGTGCGGATCTCGCGGCCGTCGATCTTCCGGCGGGTGTTGCAGTAGCCAATCGGAGCCCGGCCGGGGGTGCCGCCGACCTTCGCCTTCTGAGTCATGCCCTTGAGCGCCTCGGTGGCGAGGTTGCGGCTGTAGAACTCCGCGATCCCGGCCATGATGGCGTGCAGCAGCTGGCCTGAAGGTGTCTCGTCGATGTTTTCCTTGACTGAGACGAGCTGCGCTCCGGCCATCTGCAGCTCAAACATCATGTTGGCGTCGTCGCGCCGATTGCGGGCGAAACGGTCGACTTTATCGAGGATGACGTAGTCGATGTCACCATCCGCTTTAACGAAGGTCAGCATGCGCTGAAAATCGCGCCGGTCAGCAGTCTTGGCGCTCTCGCCCTTGTCGATGAATACGGCCACGACCTCAGCGTCGAGCGCTTCGGCCTTGCGACGACAGACATCCTCCTGGGCTGGGATCGAGTAGCCGTCCGGGTCAGTGTCCTTGGCGGCCTGCTTGGCGGTTGAGACCCGCAGATAGATGACTGCGCGCTTCTTCCTTCGCCCCGCCGGTGAACTCGGAAGCTCGGCTACTGCCTCCGTACTCAATGCTGGCAAATTCATCAAACCCTCCTTTCTAGATTTGGCTCCAAACAGCTGTTTTCGCCTCATTTCTTAATTGCAATTCTATTCTCATTTCCGCGCCGTTCCAATAAGGCCACCCTTATTCGACCGACGCCCCGTTCTGGCCGATTTTCTGCATGGGTTGGGGTGGGGTGGAGAGACGGCCAGGGGCCGCCCCTCCACCCCATCAGGGGTCACGCGCGGTCTATTGCGTGGTCCCCTTGCCACGCCGCCGGGCGGCGGCGGGTTTGTCGGCCGTGGCCGGGGCAGCTGGCCCGAGCAGGGCCTGGATGGCGCTGCGGCGGCTGTTGGCCTCCTGCTCGATCTCCTCGAGCACGGCGGCGACCCGGGCCTTGAAGTCGGGCTCGGACTGCCGGGACTCGACGTACAGCTCGATGCCGCGCACGCAGGCGTCGTTGAGCGAGAGTCCGTCGAGTTTGGCGACCAGGACGAACTGCGGGTGCAGCTCGCCAGGGACGCGGACCCCAAGCGTCTTGACGCCTGAGGCCTCGTTGGTCGGTTCGACCATGGGGGTTACCTCCTCGGTGTTGGTGCGACTGCCCATCTCTAAGTGAGATGTGGCAAGCAGCCGCACGGCACCGACGAGGCACGGCCTCATGACGCCAGCTCCTCCGCCGGGCTCGCGGTCACGGGCTCCGGCGGCAGGTGATTGGTAGTTATCGCCTCGATCCGTGGCACCAGCCCGAGCCGCTGCTCGGCTATCCGGGCGTAGTCCGGGTTCAGCTCGATTCCCAGCCAGTCGCGGCCCTGCTCGGCTGCTACCAGCCCGACGGTGCCCGTGCCGAAGAACGGGTCGAGCACCAGGCCACTCCGCGCCGGCGCTTTGCAGTGACACCGCAGGGTGCCTTGGCGCTGCCGCTGTCCTTGGCCGCACTTGGTGCAGACCACCTGCGGGCAGCCCGCCAGGACGGGACGGCGTACGAGGTCGGGCGGAAAGGTCGCGAAGTGTGCGCCCTTGAAGCCGCGGGTCGCGATCGGCCAAACGTCGCCGGGGTTCTTGCCGAGCGGGTGCCCGGCGGCTCCGGTGTCGAGTCCGCGACGGCTGGTCGCCAACGGCCCGGCCCAGTCAGGCTGCCTGTTGCTGGTTTTGCGCGGTCGGGCAGCCGGTGACGTGCGGTGAGGTTCGCGGATGGCATCGAGGTCGAAGAAATACGACCGTTGCCGCACCAGGAAGTAGATCGGCTCGTAGGTCAGCGTCAGGCGGTCGTGGACGGAGCTGGGCTGCGGGTTGGTCTTGGCCCAGACCAGCTTGTTGCGCACGATCCAGCCGTCATCTGCGAGCGCCAGTAGCAGGCGTTCCGGGGCCAGCAGCAGGCTCTTGGCAGGTGCGCCGTACTTCGGATGCCGGCTGAAACTGTCGCCCAGATTCAGGAACACCGAGCCAGTCGGCACCAGCACCCGCGCCACCTCGTGGAAGACGGCTTGCAGGTTACGTACCCAGTCACTGACGGTTGGCTCCGCGCCGAGTTGCCCGCTGACGTGGTAGTCGCGCAGTCCGAAGTAGGGCGGTGAAGTGACCACACAATCGACGCTTGAGCTTGGCAGCTCTGCTAGGCGCTCGACGGCGTCCCCGATGAGAATGGTGTTTCGGGGTGCCGCCTTCATACATGAGCCCCCTGGGCGATGCGCGGCACCGCATCGTCAAACAACGCCACCACGAACAGCGGCCAGCTCACCGTTGGTTGACGGCCGAGCACACCAACAATCGCTTCCTTGCGGTGCTCGTCCGGAACCACCCACAGCACGCGGGGGAAGATGTCGAACCGGGCTTGCTCGGTGCCGGTCTGCCAGTAGCGGCGGTACTGCTCGCACTTGCTCGCGATCACGGCTAGGCCCTCGGTGGCCCGGTCGACCTCGATGAACCAGCGATCCTCAAAGCGACCCTGCCGGGTGACGACGGTTGCATCGGGCTTCAGGATGGACCGGCCGTAGGCTCCGGCGAACGGCCGCCAGCAGACTGGCTCGGCGGTGAAGTCGCGCAAGTCCAGTTCCGGCGTACGGTCGGCCTCGACCAGCCGCACGTACAGCTCGGTGACCGCCAGGCTGTGAGCTTGCAGGCGGCGGCCGGGGTCGTCGGGCCGCCGGGGTGTCCGGTCCGGGTGCAGCAGCCGCGATCCCGCAACGTCGAGGGTATAGACGTGTCCGGCCGATCCGGCCCGCGCGCCGCCCACCGGCCGGGCCAACCGCGTGATGACGCCCCGCTCGGCCAGGGACGCGAGGCATTGGCGGACCCGGCGAGGGCTGACGTCGTTGAAACACAGCCGCTCGAGCTGGCCGGTGGTCGCGAGCCGCACCCGGTCGAGGGTGGCCAGGACCATCCAGTCACGACCAACCAAGCCGTGCTTCAGGGCTTCGAGTCGTTTGGTGGTGACGTAGAGGCGGCTCATGATGTCACCCCCTGAGTTGGCCAGTTTTTCAGCGCGAGATTTGACCCCGGCGTGCGGTCTGACCTGCGCGAAGGCGACCGCCAGCTCAACGCGACTGGAAGAGCGATCGGAAGGGGGAGGATGTGGTTTTGGATAGTCATGAGCGCACCTCCCGCCGACCGGTTCCACCGCCGGGCAACCGGCCTTCGTGACGCTCCCGAATCGCGGCCTCGACGTCGGCCAGGTCCCGGCCGTAGGTCTGTCGGGAGTGCTGACGGGCGGCTGAGGCGTTACCCGTGGGAGCAGGCGGCAGCAAAGTCTGGCCCGTCAGAGGCGGCGCGATCCGCGCTCCCGCCGACAAAGACACCGCCACCTCGTACGCACCCAGCCCTTGCAGATCTTCGGCGGCTAGGTGCGGCTTGAGCTCGGATGCGAGCACCTTGGCGTCCGCCGCCGACACCTGGAAGATCACTCGGGAGCGAGCGTTCGCCAGCACAGCCTTCTGCATCTCGGTCGGTAGCTGCCCCAGGTGCTGGTGCGCCAAGGTCAGCCCAAACTTCAGCTTGCGGGCCTCGGCGAGCACGTCGGCGATGCTGGTCGGCAGGCGCAGATAGTTCTGGAACTCGTCGACGTAGGCGAATGTCACCGGCCGGTCGGCAGGCGCGACGGCGCTTCGCCTCAGCACCGCTTGCCAGGAGCGGGCTACCACCAGCGCCCCAATCAAGGCCGCTGCCTCTTCCCCGAGCACGCCTTTGGTGAGGGGCACCAGCACGATCCGGCGATCAGCGAGCGCTTGCTCTAGATCGAACGCAGGCTCAGCCTGCCCTAGCACGTTGCGCAGGCGGCGACGCAAGAGGAAGGCTCGGAGCTTGTTCATCACTGGCCCGATGGCCTGGGCCCGCTCGGCATCACTCAGCGCCTCATACCAGGCCCAGAACGGACCAAGCGCCACCGGGTCATTCACTCGTCCGACCAGGCGGCGGCGAAACCCTGGATCGGTCAGCAGCAGCGGCAGGTCCACCAATGTCGCGCCGGGCTCGCTCACCAGTGTCAGCAGCGCCGACCGCAAGATGTCATCCGTACGCGGCCCCCAGCTGGTTCGGTACAGATCGTGGAAGATCCCCACCACCTGATCCACCACCAGCTCGGGTGCCGTCTCTGCCCCGGCCAGGACGTTGAAGCCCACCGGCCGCGTCTCGTCGGCTGGGTCGAGAATGACCACGTCTTTGATGCGATGGACCGGCACCCGGTCGAGCACTTCTGAGATCAGGTCGCCAGACGGCTCGATCACCAGCACGCCGTGCCCGGCCGCCATGTCCTGCGCGACGAGGCCGCACAGCAGCGATGACTTGCCGGAACCGGTCGGCCCGATGACATGCAAATGCTTCATCGACTCAGTCACCGACAGCGCCACCGGCCGCTCGGCGCCCGGGAAGGTCGCCTGTGCCACCACCCGGCCCGCCGCGGGAACGTCAGCAGCCGGAGCCAACTGACGAGCCCCACCCAGTCGCAAGCCCGGCAGTACGACTGCGCCGGCCGGAAAGGCCAGCAGCCCTGCCAGCTCTAGGCTATTGAGCGTGCACGGCCAACTCAGCAGCGGCAGCCGGTAATCGCGCAAGGCCTGCCCGACCCGACGGCTCGACCGCTCCAGCCGTTGAAGATGAGCACCCGGAGCGTTGGCCGTATGGAAGGCCGCCAAGGTTCGCAGCAGTAGTGACCGGCTGCGGGCGGGGCCGGCTGTGACGCCGACTCGGATGGTGGCAGCGAATAGCGGTGCGCGCTCCTTCGTACGAGCAGCCTTTACGACCTCAGGATCGGCCGATCGCAGCTCGGATCGGCCGTTGAGCAGATCCCAGACTGCAACAGCTATGGGCGGCTGGGTCACTCGCGGAGTCAGCGCCACCGGACCGAGCGGCGACAGCGACCATTGCACCCTCAGCTCCTCGCCCGCCTTGAGCGGCAACAGGCTCGCCAACAGGGCGGTACTGACGTTAACCGCCTGATCCGTCGCCAGACTGCGGCCGTGGTGGGACAGCCCGAGTTCGGCCGCCAGCACTGGTGTGTTGCCTCGGTAGTCCGAGTCTGGGTGTGCACCCACGCTCGGCATGGCAGCCCGCAGCGCCGACAACGCCACCTGCGACAGCGACTTCGGCACCAGGAGGTAATGCCGGATACCGGCTGCGGTTGCGCTGACTTCAAACATCACCGCCCGCACCACGAACGGCCGCATCAGCCGGTGCGCCACCAGGCCGGACAGCCCACTCAAGAAGGCTGACACCGCCGCCGGGTCGAGTCCGCGGGGGAATCGCAGCTCATATGCCACCAGCTCGTCCTGCCAGCGGCGCTGGTTGCGTCGCCGCACCGTCGGCACGCCAAGGATCGGCGCGACGCCGCAGGCGCAGAGAGCCACCAGGAGCTCCAAGCCCATCATTCGGCCGGCTCCCGCGTGGGCTCAGAGGCCGCCTTGCCCGTTCGCTCCTCTTCCTCCTGGAGTTGGCGAGCTAGCGCTATGAGAGCGAGCACGTATAGGCGCACCTCAGGCTCCTCCTTCTTGATTGCTGTGACCCTGATCCTTCGTCCCATACGTGAACCCCCTTCCCAACGTGATACGCACAATCCCAACGCCTGCTGCTCAAAACTTGCCAGCAACCAGTTCCGATGTTTTAGCCTTATTACAGGCAAAATGTCGCGATGTCTTGCTCTAGTTATACGGATCTCGTCAGTCAAAATATTGAGGCAATCTCCCGAACAAAGACCGAACGAGACGCCGAAGCGCCTGTCAAAACAACAGGCGCTCGGGCATTCACCTCTATTCATCAGTAGCGCCACCGCAAGCCCAACCCTCGTCTCGAGCGGTTTCCGGGCGCTCCTCGGCAACCAAGCTCCGCTGAGGCTTGCGCACCAGCTTCAGCTCACGGCGTAGCCGTCGCAGTTCCCGTTCTCGGGCCACCCGATCCGCGGTCTCCATCCGGCCAACCATCTGCTTGCGTGTTCGTCGTCCCAATTCATCGTGTCTCCTTCGTAGTCAGTCCTCGGTCTCACCGAGGTCTTCTAAACAGCAAGGCCGCGATAGAGCCCAACACGCCCAGCACCAGCAGCGGCGCCAGAAGCGGCTCCATAAGCTCGGCGGCCAGCCGGGCTCCGGTCGCCGTGATCAAAAGGAGGACGATCGCGGCCATCACTCGGTGCAGCAGCTTCGCGAACATCGCTCTTGGCCGTCAGCCGGAGGTGTCGCGCCGTCGACGTTCTGCTTCGTCCCGGATCGGTAGAAGCACCCACGCGATCACCTTCAGGCACAGGCAGATCAGCAGTACGGTAATCAGCGTTCCCTTGATGCTCTTGAGATGCTTCATCTCGCCTCCCTCCGCGCCCGTTCTGAGGCCAGCTTGATCAAGGCCTCGGTGTACTCAGCAAAGTTGGCCTCTTGCTCGGCAATCCGGCGAGCATCCTTGCGCGCTCGCCTCTCGGCCTTGAGCCGGCGTCTGACGCACGGCCCGTACCAGCAAAGCCACTCAAGCGTTGGGTCATTGCGAGCCAGTTCAACGACTCCGGCACTACCGGAGGTGAGCCCGCCCTGGACTTGCCAAGACATCTCTCTACCGCACACAGCGCAGTTCATGGCCGTGTCATGTAGTGGTAGATGAGCCCTTGAGTACCGATGGCCAGGGTGTCTTCGACGGCCCTGAGGTTCGTCTCCAGACTTGGTTCACCTGCGGAGACTTCAGAAACGTGGCGGTTGAGGATAGTCGCCTCGACCGCTGTCCGCCGTCCCAGTGCGTAGCCGTTCTGGATACGCCGGTCTACGCGGTACGCCTCGCGATTCTCCACGGCTTCGATCTCAGCCCGCTG
This sequence comes from Kribbella caucasensis, assembly GCF_004361855.1. GTDB lineage: Bacteria > Actinomycetota > Actinomycetes > Propionibacteriales > Kribbellaceae > Kribbella > Kribbella caucasensis. The sequence continues at coordinate 196 of NZ_SNWQ01000035.1, read as the reverse complement.
AAGAGCAGCTTGCTCTCGAATGCGTGCCAGCTCTCTACTGGCTCCCCGGCTGATCCTGACGCCGGTTTCGTAGCGGCTTACTAGCTCACTCATAGGTCAGCTGTTGACCGTCGTTTGCGATGACGACGTGGGGGTTGGTGTCCGTCGCTGACGTTTCAGACGTTGGCTGAGCGCCGGCGTGCGTGTCGATCTTTGT
>NZ_SNWQ01000034.1 GCF_004361855.1 Kribbella caucasensis | reverse complement strand
AGAGGTCTTCCAAAGGATCACGCGATGACCGCCTTCAAGCGTCTACGCCACGCCCGTCACCGGGCCTGCCGTACACCACTCTGCTGGACGCCACTTCGCTGGCCGAAGTTGGTGGCCTGATGGCTCGGTTTCACCAAGCCAGCGCCACGATCACCCCGGCCTGGCAGCGGCCGCGCGCCTTTGCGCTGAATCACATCGTCTCCGCTGGTGCGTCTGGGTGGCTCCACGAATGGCTGGCTGACCTCGCCGCCGATCTGCAGCGGATCCGTCACGACGACGCCGGCAAGATAGTCATTCACGGCGACTTCACTGCGCACAACGTCGTGGCCTCCGGACAACCACCGCAGCCCACCGGTGTCATTGACTTCGCGCTTGCTTACGTCGAGTCCGCCCTCGCCGATGTGGGATTCGGGCTGTGGCGGAGCGGACGACCCCACCAGAATGCGATCGGACTAGACCCCCAACGGATCCATAACCTCATCTCCGGATACGTACAGGTCCGTCCACTCTCGGCAGCTGCGGCGGACGCCATCGCGGTCTACATCCGCGCCCGCGGCATCCAACAAGCCGTCAAGTCTCAGACGCGACGCCACCCACCTAGCGGCCTGCTCGCGCAGCGGATCCGCTGGCTATCTGCCCACCACAGCACCCTTCGAGAAGCCATATCTGACGCGATTCTGCAGGCTTGACGGTAGCTGTCGAGGTGAGCAGTTTCGGCGACGTACTTCGGCCGTCGCGCAAGTGCCTAGAGGTCGGCTAGCGTGTGACGGATCGACAGCGTGAGTATGCCGAGTTGCCAGTGTTGCTGATCGGCGGGAGGGGTTTCCAGATGGGCGAGGATGGACATCGAGAAGACCTGAGGGTGAAGCGGTACTCGAAACTCGACGAAGCGCTGCAGACCGTCGCGGCAGCTGATCGGCCTGGCTTCAGCTTCGTGCTCAGTGCCGAGCCGCAAGCCACTCGTGATGCCCGTCGCGACGGCGAGACTCAGTATGTGACGACCTACGTGGTCCGGATTTTCGAGAAGAAGCCGACATCAGGTGCTCTCGGCAAGGAAACTTAGCCTGAATTCGTGGACCGGGAAGCGGGTCGGCGGTCCGTGGGCTGTGGTTGGGTTCAGCTGTCTGCCGTGGGGTCGGTGACTGGGTGGGTTCCGGTGGGTGTGACGTGGAACCGGTAGCCGTGGGGTGTGGTCCACTCCAGCGTGGTGCGGTCCAGGCGTCTGACCTTCCAGCGGCCGAAGGTTTTGACCCTGTGGGTGTAGCGCCGCAGGGGTGCCAGGTTGTCGGTGCCGGTTTGGCCGGGTGGCCCGAGGGGGTCATATGGGCGGATGTGGTCCAGGTCCATGGCCCGGTGGGTTTCGCGGGTGCCGTAGGGGAATTGCTCGACCGGGTGGATCAGCTTGACCCGCTCCCGGATCCGGTCCGGGATCTCGTAGCTGTCGACGGGGATGGCGTCGTTCAGGTCGATGACCGGTTTGACGGTGTACGGGCCGTGGCCGACGAGTTCGGCCAGTTGGGTGGCCAGCAGCGGGCCGAGGCCCTCGACCCGCAGGATCCCGTCGCCGGTGGCCAGGGTGTGGTCGGTCAGGTGCACGTAGATCTCGGTCTGCCCCGGACGCACCCGCCCAGCCGAGCGACCCCCACCAACTGTGGGTGGGGTGGCGTGGGCGTCGTGCTTGATCTGGGCGAGGCGGGCGTCGAAGGCCCGCTGCGCGGCGGCGTCGAGGGGTTCACCGGCATCAGCGTCAGCGGCGTCGGAGTCGACGCGCGGGCCGGGCCAGCCGGGCTCGCCCGGGGTGCCGGTGGGGGTGTCCAGCGGGTCCGGTAGGTCGCTGTGGCTGGGGTGGGGCGCGTCCCGGTCGGCCTCGTCATCCGGCCCGGGCTCAGACCCGAACGTCGGCTCAGGCTCGCGGCCGGGCTCAGGCTCAGGGCCGTGCTCGGGCTCAGGGCCGTGCTCGGGCTCAGGTTCGGCGCCAGCCTCAGTACCGGGGCCAGCATCGGGGCTGGGGGCAGGGCTGGGGGCGGGTGCCGCCTGCGGTGCGGTCTCCGGGCCGGGGTCGGTTTGGGTGAGGAGCTGGGCGCGGGCCTGGCGGAGGAGTTCTTCGGTGTAGACGGGGTCGGCGATGATGCCGATCGCCTTGGCGCGGCGGTGCGGCAGGGTGTCGGTGTCGCCGAGAGTCTTGAGGGCGTCGGCGAGGCTGGCGATGGTGGCGTCGAAGCGGATCACGTCGCCGGACGCGGCGCGGATGTAGACCTTCTTGGTGCCGTGCTCGTCGGACTGGGCGACATATACACCGCGTTCCCGCGCCTTCTCCTCGGCCGCCGCGCGGGCGGCGTCGGGATCGGCGCGCCACTTCGCGGCCTTCACGATGTTCTCCAACCGCAGCGGGGTCACGCTGTCCACGATCGCCGCGACCTGCTTGTCCACCAGCGCGGCGGCCTCCTGCGACAGGGTGAGGCAGGCGGTGGCGATCCGGCAGGCCCGCCACGGTGTCGCGTCGCCGGAGCGGACCCGGGCGAGGGTGAACGGGAGGCGGTGGCGCAGGGCGAGGGCCTGCCCGATGAGGTTGGCCGCGGCGCCGGCCGAGATGCCGAGCATCGCGCCGAACTCGGCCGCCGCGAACTCGGCGACCTCGGGGCAGCCGTCACCACCCAGCACGACGGCGCGTTCGCGGCCCTGCCAGCTGCGGCGGCCGGGGCGGGGCGGGCAGGTGTCGGGGTGGTGGCGGTCGGCGTATTCCAGGGCGTGTTCGAGGAGGCTGGCCTCGCGCCGGTTGGCCTCGGCGCGTTGCTCGGCGGCCGAGGCCAGCAGGTCGGCCGTCGACAACTCGGTGAGATCCGTCTCGAACATACTGTCGATTATATGTCACACTCCGTGACCCCACCAAATTTCCCCTTATCCACAAGGGGAAACACGCCGGCACAGCCCACCCCCAGCCGCCCGGCCAGGTGTGCCCGGCGACTATGTGTCGTCGCCGCTACGGCTGTCGACGACCCCAGGGCTGGCAACCATCCACGAATCGAGGCTTCGGGCTGACCGAAGGTTCTGATCCGGTCGGCGTTCAGAGCCCGGCCACTTCTCGACTCGAATCACCGTGGAATTGCGGGCGGTGGCCACCGGTCGATCGCGCGCGAGCATCCGCATCGCCATGGCCGACAGCGCCCGCGCCCGCAGGTGCACAACCACGTGCCGAAGTCCGGCGATCCTCCGTCAGCTGGGATCTGATCCCCTCCCACCCAACACGCGTCGGGGCAGGGCCAGACGTTGCAGCGCTAGTCGGCTTCGAGGGCTGGGGCGGTCGGCAGGGCCAGCTTCTCGTCGGGCTTGGAGCTGAGGACGTCCGCCACGTAGGAGCGGGCGGCCTCCATCGTCTCGATCTCGTGGCCGGCCTGCTCGGACAGGAACCAGCGGTGTTCGAGCACCTCGTGGAAGACCTCGGCCGGTTCGAGCTTGCGCTTCAGGTCGCGCGGCACCGAACGCACCACCGGCTCGAACACCTCCGTCAGCCACTCGTGGGCGACGATCTCCTCGTCCTCTTTCTGCTGGTCGGTCGAGGCGGCGTACGAGTCCAGGTCGTTGAGCAGCCGGCGCGCCTGGTTCTCCTCGACGTCGAGCCCGGTCAACCGGATCAACCGGCGGCTGTGGTGGCCGGCGTCCACGACCTTCGGCTGGATCCGGACCTGGCTGCCGTCCCAGTCGGTGATGATGTCGATCTCGGCGACGTCGAACCCGAGTTCGTTCAGCCGCCGGATCCGCGAGTCCACCCGGTGCATCTCGTCGGTGTGGAACTCCTCCGGCGCGGTCAGCTCCGCCCAGAGCGCCTCGTACCGGTCGTTGATCGACTGGACCGTCTCCTGCGGGTCGATGTCCAGGTCGAGCAGGCCGCCCTCCTGCAGGTCGAGGAACTCGCCGAACAGGTTGATCTCCGCGGTGTACAGGTCGTGCGCGCGCTGCCCGTCGGAGATCTGCTGGTGCAGCTCGCCGGTCTCGGCGTCCACCAGGTACGCCGCGAAGGCGCCCGCGTCGCGCCGGAACAAGGTGTTCGACAGCGAGCAGTCGCCCCAGAAGAAGCCGAGCAGGTGCAACCGCACGATCAGTGCGGCGAGTGCGTCGATCAGCCGGTTCACGGTGTCGGGCCGCAGCGTGCTGGAGAACAACGCCCGGTACGGCAGTGAGAACTGCAGATGCTTGGTGACCAGGATCGAGTCGAGCGGTTCGCCGGCCTTGTCCAGCCGGTCGGTGATCACGCCGACCGGTTCGACCGACGGCGAGTCCAGCCGTTCGAGGTCGCGGAGCAGCCGGTATTCGTGCATCGCGAGGTGTTCCATCACCTCTTTGATCGCGTAGACGGTGCCGTTCACCCGGACGAAGCGGACCACATGCCGGGAGATACCACGCGGCAGTGCGACCAGCTGGTCCTCGGGCCAGTCCTCCAGTGGGACGTCCCAGGGCAGCGAGAGCAGGCCGGTGTCGGGGCGGGTAGCGACGAAACGAGGCACGCCCACCAGTGTGGCAGTTCCCGGCCCCGGACGCCTGAGCACGCAGTTCAATTCCTTCCCCACCCCACCGCCCCGGTCAGGCGCTTTCGGTGCGTGAGACCGCCGGCCGGAGAAATCAACGCAAGCCAGCGCAAATACTTGCGCAACCTGGCGTAGAGTTTGCGTCATGACACGACGACTTGCTGAGGTGGCGAAGAAGGTCGGCGTCAGCGAGGCCACTGTGAGCCGGGTGCTGAACGGCAAGCCGGGCGTCTCCGAGGCGACCCGGGAGTCGGTGCTCACCGCGCTCGACGTGCTCGGCTACGAGCGGCCGACCCAGCTGCGCGGCGACCGCGCAAGACTTGTCGGCCTGGTGCTGCCCGAGTTGCAGAACCCGATCTTCCCGGCCTTCGCCGAGGTGGTCGGCGGTGCGCTCGCCCAGCAGGGTTTCACCTCCTTGCTCTGCACCCGGACCGTCGGCGGTGTCTCCGAGGCGGACTACGTCGATCTCCTGCTGCAGCAGCAGGTCTCCGGGGTCGTCTTCGCCGGCGGGTTCTACGCCCAGGCCGACGCGCCGCACGAGCACTACCAGCTGATCCAGGAGCGCAAGCTGCCGTGCGTCCTGGTCAACGCGGCCGTCGACCACCTGGGCTTCCCGCAGGTCTCGTCGGACGATTTCGTCGCGGCGGACATGGCGATCGGCCATCTGCGCGCGCTCGGTCACGAGAAGATCGGCATGGTGCTCGGCCCGCGCGACCACATCCCGTCGCGCCGCAAACTCGACGCCTTCCTGGCCGCGCCCGAGGCCGATCCCGGCCTGGTCGAGCACACCATGTTCTCGCTCGAGGGCGGGCATGCGGCGGCGACCCGGCTGGTCAAGAACGGCGTCACCGGCATCGTCTGCGCCAGCGACATCCTCGCCCTCGGTGCGATCCGGGCGGTACGCCGGGCCGGCCTCGCGGTACCGGAGGACGTGTCGGTGATCGGCTACGACGACTCGGCGATGATGAACTGCACCGACCCGCCGTTGACCACGGTCCGGCAGCCGATCGACGCGATGGGCCGGGCCGCGGTGGACCTCCTGGTCGCCCTGATCGAGCGCGCCTCGGTTCCCGCCGACGAACTCCTTTTCGAGCCCGAGCTGGTGGTCCGCGCCTCGACCGCCCGCCTGAAGACCTGACGCCGTACGGTCACCGCCTGACTACTGAGGGGTGAAACCGGTCGCCGACCGGTTTCACCCCTTTGTCGTACCCGAAAGTTCCTGTCTGAAGTCACGTATTTGCAACTTATTATCAAGGTATTGCGTTGATCAAGTTGACTTGCCTACGGTGTGCCCACCTAGAGTGGGCGGGACGTAGCACGCCCTCGCTTCAGCAGAAGGGCAGATCGATGAGGACAACGAGCCATCGCCGGGCGCTCAGCCTGTTGCTCGTGGCAGGACTTGGTCTGGTGGCCGCGTCCTGCGGATCCGGGGACAGCGACGAGCCGGGCGCCCAGGGGTCGGGCAGTGCCGACGGCAAGGTGACGATCACGGTGGGCTGCCAGCCACCGAAGAGCAATCCCAAGGAGCGGGCCGGCTGGGACGAGGACGTCGCCGAGTTCCAGAAACTGCACCCGAACATCACCATCGAGAGCAAGGACGCCTTCCCCTGCATCAACCCGGACACCTTCCAGGCGAAGCTGGCCGGCGGCAGCCAGGAGGACGTGTTCTACGTCTACTACACCGACGTACAGAAGATCATCAAGGCCAAGCAGGCGGCCGACATCAGCGAGCACGTCGGCACCGTCAAGGCGCTGAGCGACATTCGCGCGGATGTCCAGAGCGTCTTCAAGGACGGCGACAAGACCTACGGCCTGCCGCGCAACAACTACAACATGGGCCTGGTCTACAACCGCAAGCTGTTCACCCAGGCGGGGCTCAACCCGGACGCCCCGCCGGCGACCTGGGCCGAGGTGCACGAGGCGGCGAAGAAGATCGCCGCGCTCGGCGCCGGCTACGTCGGCTTCGGTGAGTACAGCGCGGGCAACACCGGCGGCTGGCACTTCGCCGCCTCCCTGTACGCGCGCGGCGGCTCGATGGTCGCCGACGACGGCAAGAGCGCGGCCTTCAACAGCGCCGAGGGCAAGGCCGTTCTGGAGAACCTCAAGCAGATGCGCTGGAACGACAACTCCATGGGCAGCAAGCAGTTGCTGCAGTGGGAGGACCTGATGCGCATGATGGGCTCCGGCAAGCTCGGCATGATGATTGGCGCGCCGGACGTCGTGCAGTCGGTGAACAACGACTTCCAGGGCAAGTTCGAGGACTACGGTGTCGCCGCGGTGCCGGAGTCTGACGGCAAGGCGTCGCTGAGCGGCGGCGACGGCTACATGTTCAACCCGAAGGCGAGCCCGGAGAAGATCAAGGCCGGCCTGCTCTGGCTGGAGTTCCACGAACTGACGCCGGGCAAGGGCCAGTTCAATTACGCCCGGGCCAAGACCCAGGGCCGCCCGGTCGGCCTGCCGATCCCCGACTTGTACGGCGACAGCAAGCCGGGTCAGGAGATCGTTGCCCTGCGCAAACAGTACGCAACGGTCCCGGTCGACCACTTCACGCCGTACGTGACCGCCCAGACCAGCATCACCAACAAGCTCGAACCGCCCAAGGCGCAGGAGTTGTACGCCGTACTCGACGTCGCCATGTCCGCCGTACTGACCCGCAGGGACGCCGATATCGACAAGCTGCTCTCCGATGCCGAGTCCAAGGCCAACAAGATCCTCGCCAAGAACACCTGATGGCAGTTCTCACCGCCAAACCGCCGGTGCGTCGCTCCCCTCACCCGGGAGCGGCGCACCATCCGGGAGCGGCGCGCCGTGCGGTCGGCCGGAACCTCACGGCGTACGGGTTCCTGTGTGGGGCGTTGATCTGTTTCGCCTTCTTCTCCTGGTATCCGATGATCCGCGAGATCGTCCTCAGCTTCCAGGAGAACAACTTCGTCGACGCGCCTCGCTGGGTCGGCCTGGACAACTTCCGTACCGTCGTCGAGGACCCGGCGTTCCGGTCGGCCTGGCTGAACACCGCGGCCTTCACCGGTCTCGCCCTGGTCGTCGGGTACGCCGTGCCGTTCGTGCTGGCCGTGGTCCTCAACGAACTCCGGCACGCCAAGGCCTACCTGCGATTCGTCGTCTACCTCCCGGTGATGTTGCCGCCGGCCGTCGCGGTGCTGCTGTTCAAGTGGTTCTACGATCCGGGCGCGGGCCTGTTCAACCAGGTGCTGGACGGTGTCGGCCTGCCCCCGCTGAGTTGGCTCGACTCGACCAGTACGGCGCTGATCTCGCTCGTCATCGTGTCCACCTGGATGAACCTCGGCACCGGCACCCTGATCTACCTGGCCGCGCTCCAGTCCATCCCGGGCGATCTCTACGAATCGGCCGAGCTCGACGGCGCCGGGTTGTTCCGCCGGCTCTGGCACGTGACGATCCCGCAGACCAAGTTGATCCTGCTGGTGATGCTGCTGCTCCAGGTCGTGGCGACCATGCAGGTGTTCATCGAGCCGTATCTGCTGACCGGTGGCGGCCCGGAGAACGCGACCGTGACCGTCGCCTATCTGATGTACCAGTACGCGTTCAACTTCGGCGATTTCGGCGGTGGTGGCGCACTCGGCCTGATGCTGATGATCGTGCTGCTGGTGTTCTCGGCGTTCTACCTGCGCGTGTCGCGGGAGGAGACCAGATGAGGACCCTGGTGTCGCCGTTGTCGCTCCGCTCCTGGCACGGGCGGTTGATCTACTGGACCGTACTGGTTGCCGTGGTCATCGGATTCACCATCGCGTTCGTCTTTCCGTTGTACTGGATGGTGACCGGCGCGTTGAAGTCGCCGGATGAGTTGGCGCAGATCCCGCCGAGCTTCTTCCCGACCTCCTACGACTTCGGGGTCTACGCCGACGCGTGGGATCAGTTGCAGCTGGGCGTCTTCCTGCGGAACACGGTCCTGTACGCCGGGGGTGCGTGGCTGTTCACGCTCGCGGTCGACGTCACCGCGGCGTACGCGTTGTCGAAGCTGCGGCCGTTCTTCGGCAAGGTGATCCTCGGGGCGATGCTGGCCACGTTGATGATCCCGCCGATGGTGCTGCTGCTGCCGACGTACCTGGTGGCGAAGGACGTCCCGATCTTCGGTTGGGACCTGCTGAACACGCCGTGGGCGATCTGGTTGCCGGCGGCAGCGAACGGGTTCTTCGTCTTCCTGCTCAAGCGGTTCTTCGACTCGATCCCGCGCGAGTTGCTGGAGGCGGCCGAGATCGACGGGGCGTCGCCGCTGCGGATCCTCTGGTCGATCGTGCTGCCGGTGTCCCGGCCGATCCTCGGCGTGGTGTCGATCCTGTCGGTGGTCACGGTCTGGAAGGACTTCGTCTGGCCGCTGTTGGTGCTGCCGGAGACGGACAAGATGTCCATCAGCGTCGGCATCGCGTCGCTGTCCGCGCAGATGCCGCAGAACGTGCTGATCGCGTCGTTGGTGATCGCCAGCCTGCCGACCATCCTCGTCTTCTTCGTCTTCCAGCGCAGCATCATGGCGGGCCTCACCGCCGGAAGTCTCAAAGGCTGATCCCAACCCCAAGGAGAAAGCATGTCGGAAGCGTGGTGGCGCGGAGCCGCGATCTACCAGGTGTACCTGCGGAGCTTTGCCGACGGCAACGGTGACGGGATCGGCGATCTGGCCGGGCTGCGGACCCGGCTGCCGTACCTGGCCGAGCTCGGCGTGGACGCGATCTGGCTGAACCCGTGGTACCCGTCCCCGATGGCCGACGGCGGGTACGACGTGGCCGACTACCGGGCGATCGACCCCGCGTTCGGCACCCTGGCCGAGGCCGAGGCGTACATCGCGGAGGCGCACGCGCTCGGCATCCGCACCATCATCGACATCGTCCCGAACCACGGCTCCGACCAGCAGGACTGGTTCGTCGAAGCACTGGCGGCTGGGCCTGGCTCGGCTGCGCGGGGCCGCTTCATCTTCCGCCCCGGACGCGGCCCGGCGGGGGAGCTGCCGCCGAACGACTGGCAGTCGATCTTCAACGGCCCTGCCTGGACCCAGGTAGCGGACGGCGAGTGGTACCTGCACCTGTTCGCGCCAGAGCAACCCGACTTCAACTGGCGCAACCCCGAAGTGGTCGAGGAGTTCCACGCGATCCTGCGGTTCTGGCTCGACCGAGGTGTCGACGGGATCCGGATCGACAGCGCGGCCGTGCTCTTCAAGGATCTGGACAGCGTCGAGGAGTCGTACACCGACCACGACGAAGTCCACGAGGTCTACCGCGGCTGGCGCCGGATCACCGACTCGTACGAAGGGCGGTTCCTGGTCGGCGAGATGTGGATGCCGGACCAGGAACGGTTCGCCCTCTACCTGCGCCCGGACGAGATGCACACCGCGTTCAACTTCGACTTCCTGTCCCGGCCATGGAACGCCGACGAGTTGCGCGCCTCGATCGACCTGACCCTGGCCACCCACGTCCCGATCGGCGCGCCCCCGACCTGGGTGCTGTCCAACCACGACGTGACCCGCCCGGTCACGAAGTACGGGCGACCGGACACGTCCTTCTCGCATCAGGACCGCAAGCACGGTATGCCGACCGACCTCGTCCTCGGCGAACGCCGCGCCCGGGCCGCCGCCCTCCTCGCGATGGCGCTCCCCGGCGGCCTGTACGTCTACCAAGGCGAGGAACTCGGCCTCCCCGAGGTCGAAGATCTCCCCGACGAACTCCTTCAAGACCCCATCTTCACCCGCTCGGCCGGCGCCGACCGCGGCCGCGATGGTTGCCGAGTGCCCCTACCGTGGTCCGGCCAGGAAACCCCCTTCGGCTTCGGCGCCGGTACCCCCTGGCTCCCGCAACCCACCGACTGGAAGAACCTCACCGCCGAATCCCAGCAAGCCGACCAAAACTCCATGCTCGCCCTCTACCGCAACGCCCTGAAAATCCGCCGCACCCACCTAGGCGACGGCAGTTTGACCTGGCTCGACTCACCGCCCGGCATCCTCACCTTCACCCGAGACTCCGGCCTGACCTCCATCACCAACCTCACCCCAAACCCCATCGATCTACCGCCCCACATCGAACTACTCCTGACCAGCGCCCCCCTCGACAACGCCCAACTCCCCAGCGACACCACAGCCTGGATCCGCTGACTGTGAACAACAAAGCGGGACCTTGAACAAGGAAATACCTTGTTCAAGGTCCCCAGTTGTTGTTCACGGTCCCCGGACGAGACCGGTTCAGCTGCCGTTGAGGGGTTGGAAGCGGCGGAGGCGGAGGCTGTTGGTTACTACGAAGATGGAGCTGAAGGCCATGGCGGCGCCGGCCAGCATGGGGTTGAGGAGGCCGGCCGCGGCCAGGGGGATGGCGGCTACGTTGTAGGCGAAGGCCCAGAAGAGGTTGCCCTTGATCGTGCGGAGGGTGCTGCGGGAGAGGCGGATGGCGTCCGCCGCCGAGCGGAGGTCGCCGCGGACCAGGGTCAGGTCGGAGGCCTCGATCGCCACGTCGGTGCCGGTGCCCATGCTGAGGCCGAGGTCGGCCTGGGCCAGGGCGGCCGCGTCGTTCACACCGTCGCCGACCATCGCGACCACTCGGCCCTCGGCCTGCAGCTTCTTCACCGCGTCGACCTTGTCGCCCGGGAGTACTTCGGCGATCACCTCGTCGACGCCGACCTCGGCCGCGACCTTGTTGGCCACTGCCGCGTTGTCGCCGGTGAGCAGGACCGGCCGCAGCCCCAGCGCACGGAGCTGCTGGATCGCCTCGGCCGAGCTGGGCTTCACCGTGTCGGCGACCACGAGCACGGCCCGCGCCTTGCCGTCCCAGCCGACCGCGACCGCCGTACTGCCGTCGGCCTCGGCGTGTTCCTTGGCATGCGCGAGGTTGTCGGGCAGGTACTGGCTCCACTCCTCGAGCAGCCGGGTCCGCCCGACCAGAACCGCGTGGCCGTCGACGATGCCCTGAACACCGAGGCCCTCGACGTTGCCGAAGTCCTCGACCTCGGGCAGCCTGCCGACCTCATCGGTCGCGGCCCGCGCGATCGCCGCCGCGATCGGGTGCTCACTGGAGTGCTCCAGCGCCCCCGCCAGCCGCAGTACGGCGGACCGGTCCTCGCCTTCGGCCAGCAGTACGTCGACCAACGCCATCCGGCCGGTCGTCACGGTGCCGGTCTTGTCCAGTACGACGGTGTCGACGCGCCGGGTGGACTCCAGCACCTCCGGACCCTTGATCAGGATCCCCAGCTGCGCACCCCGTCCGGTCCCGACGAGCAACGCGGTCGGAGTCGCCAGGCCGAGCGCACATGGGCACGCGATGATCAGCACCGCCACGGCCGCGGTGAACGCCACCTCGGCCGGAGACCCGTTGCCGAGCCAGAACCCGAGGGTGGCCAGCGCCAGCCCGATCACGATCGGCACGAATACCCCGGACACCCGGTCGGCCAACCGCTGTACCGCGGCCTTCCCGTTCTGCGCATCCTCGACGAGCCGGGCCATCTGGGCCAGCTGCGTGTCGGCACCGACCCGGGTCGCCCGTACGACGAGCCGGCCGCCCGCGTTGACCGTGGCGCCGACGACGGCATCGCCTTCGCCGACCTCGACCGGCACGGATTCGCCGGTCAGCATCGACGCGTCGACCGCGCTGCTCCCGGTCACGATCACTCCGTCGGTGGCGATCTTCTCGCCCGGCCGCACGACGAACTCGTTGCCAACGGCAAGTTGGTCGGCCGGGATCCGGACCTCGCCGCCGTCCCGAAGTACGGCGACGTCCTTGGCGCCCAGCTCGAGCAGGGCTCGAAGGGCGGCCCCCGAACGGCGCTTGGCCCGTGCCTCGAAGTACCGGCCGGCCAGGATGAACGTGGTCACCCCGGCGGCGACCTCGAGGTAGATCTCCTCGGCGCCGCTGCCGCGGGACGGGATCAACGTGAACGGCATCGTCATCCCCGGCTCGCCCGCACCGCCGATGAACAGCGCGTAGAGCGACCAGAGGAACGCGCTCACCACGCCCAGCGAGATCAGTGTGTCCATCGTCGCGGCACCGTGCCGCAGGTTGGTCCAGGCCGCCTTGTGGAACGGCCAGGCCGCCCAGGTGACCACCGGCGCGGCCAGCGTCAGCGAGGCCCATTGCCAGAAGTCGAACTGCAGCGCGGGGATCATGCCCAGCGCGATCACCGGGACCGCCAGCACGACGCTGGTGATCAGGCGTTCGCGCAGCGGCTTGAGCTCATCCGGCGGTTCCTCGTCGGCGACCGGGGGAGCGGGGAGCGCGGCTGTGTAGCCGGTGGCCTCGACGGTCGCGACCAGGTCGTCGGTGCTGATGCCGTCGGTGTAGGTGACCTTCGCCTTCTCGGTGGCGTAGTTCACCGTGGCGGTCACGCCGTCCATCCGGTTCAGCTTCTTCTCGACCCGGGCGGCGCAGGAGGCGCACGTCATGCCACCGATGGTGAGCTCGACGGAGTTGCCCGGTTGTGGGGTCGTCATGGTCGTGTGCCTCCTTTCAGGAGTGGCCGTGCGGGGTGGTCTCGTGGCCGGGCGTCGGCGTTTCGGCGGGCAGCGTGGCCGGCGGGACGATCGGGGTGCCGGTGGCGCCGACGTGCACGGTGAACTCGGCGGTGCGGACCTTGCCCGCGTGCTGGAAGTCCAGGAACAGGCTGTAGGTCCCGGCCGTCGGGAACGTGGTCGCGAACTCGATCCCGGGACCACCCTTCTGCCCGGCCTTCGCCTCCTGCGCCGGATGCGTGTGCAGGTAGGCGAGGTCGCCACCGCGCAACGACACCAGGTGCCCGAAGGCGCCGAGGTACGGCTGCAGGTCCTTCACCGGCTGACCGCCCTTGCTGATGGTGAAGGTCAACGCGGACTCCTTGCCCGCCGCGGGATTCCCGGCCAGCGTCACGTCGTACCCGTCGACGCTGAACACGCTCGCCGGCTCGCTCACCGGGACCGGGACGTAGAGCCCGGACACGTTGACGTCGGTGCCGAGGGTCAGCGTCTGGCCGTGCGCGGCCGGCTGGAAGTCGGCGAACAACCGCCACGTCCCACCGGCTGTGAACGTGAAGGGGATGCTCCACGTGCCGTTGGAGTCCATCGTCGGGTGGACGTGGTGGAAGCCGGACAGGTCGCGTCGTACGGCGATCAGGTGCAGGTCCTTCTCATGCGTCTTCGTGTACTGCGTGACGGGTTTACCGTCCGGACCCTGGATCGTGAACTTCAGGTTCTCCTGCTTCTTCGGCTGGAAGAACGTGGTCGCCGGCACCAGGGTGTAGCCGGACTGGGACACCGCGAGCCCGGGTGGTTGCGCACCCGAGTCGCCGTGACCTTCAGCGGATCCCGTCTCGTGGCCGTCTTCACTCATGCCACTCATCGCGGGCTGCTCCTTCGCCGGGTCGGCTGCCGCGACCGGATCCGCCGCGGAGCCGATCGCGAAGGCGCCGGCGAACGCCAGCGCCAGCGCACCGGCGAACGCGCCGAGCCGGAGCGCGGCAGCCCCGGTCATGACGCTGCCAGTTCGTAGCCCGCCTCGTCGACGGCGTCCCGCACGGCGGTCTCGTCGAGAGTGGACTCGCTGATCACGTGCACGGCGGACGTGCCGCCGGCGTTCAGGTCGATCTTGACCTCCTGCACACCCGGCAGCTTGCCGAGTTCTTCGGTCACGGCGGCCGTGCAGTGTCCGCAGGTCATCCCGTTCACGGCGTACGTCGTGGTCGTCATAGTCGTGCTCCTTGGTATGAGTTCTGGATCTCGTGGGTTCTGGGGTTCGTTCAGCTCCGGACCAGGCGGGCGATCGCGTCGGAGGCCTCGCGAACCTTCTCCTCCGCCTCCGCGCCGCCCTTCTGCGCGGCCTCGACCACGCAGTGCGACAGGTGCTCGTCCAGCAGTTCCAGCGAGAACGACTGGAGCGCCTTCGTCGCGGCCGACACCTGGGTCAGGACGTCGATGCAGTACTTGTCCTCCTCGACCATCCGCTGCAGGCCCCGGATCTGGCCCTCGATCCGCCGCAGCCGCTTCAGGTGGCTGGACTTCTCGGCGGTGTACCCGTGCACGGTCCCGGTGGCCTGGTCTTCGTGGCTGGTCATGGCGGTCCTTCTTCCTTCGGGCTACCCCGTGGGGGTATGTCGACGCCCCTGAAATTACCCCCTTGGGGTATCGAATGCAAGTCCTGGAGCCATACCCCCTAGGGGTAATCTGTCTACAGGCCCCAAGCGACAGTCGAACAAACCTGGCAAGGTGAGCGTCTTCACCGGCGGAGACCGACGACTTGGGGGCGATGTGGACGACCTGGCAGTCAGTACGCGCGGACTGCGCAAGACCTATCGGACCCGGCGGGGGAAGCGTGTTGTCGCGGTCCGGGGGCTCGACCTGGACGTGCCGGCCGGTGGCGTGCACGGGTTCCTCGGGCCGAACGGATCGGGCAAGACCACCTCGATCCGGATGCTGCTCGGCCTGATCCGGGCGGACGCCGGCACGATGACGATGTTCGGCCGGCCGGTCCCCGAGCGGTTGCCGGAGGTGGTGTCGCGGGTCGGCGCGATCGTGGAGTCGCCGAAGTTCTTCCCGGCGTTCAGCGGGCGGAAGAATCTCGAGCTGCTCGCGGAGGCGATCGGCGCGCCCCGCAGCCGGGTCGGCGAGGTACTGGCGGAGACCTCGCTCGGCGAGCGCGGCAAGGACAAGTACCGGGCCTACTCACTGGGCATGAAGCAGCGGCTGGCGATCGCGGCCACGCTGCTCAAGGAACCGGATCTGCTGATCTTCGACGAGCCGACCAACGGGCTGGACCCGGCCGGTATCCGGGAGATCCGCGAGACGATGCGGTCACTCGGCGCCCAGGGCCGGACCGTCCTGGTCAGCAGTCACATCCTGGCCGAGGTCGAGCAGGTCGCAGACACGGTCTCGATCATCGGCCACGGCCGGTTGCTTGCCTCCGGCACCGTTGCCGAGGTCATCGGCGGCGCCGGCAAGGGGACCGTGAAGGTTGCCATCGACAACCACGAGGCGGCGATACCGGTGTTGACCGAGGCCGGCTGGACGGTGCGCCTCGACGGCGGCTACTTGTACGTCGACGGTGCGGCCCATCCCGCCGATGTCACCCGCCGCCTGGCCGAGCGCGGGATGTACGTCGCCGAACTGGCCCCGGTCCGTGCCGACCTGGAGTCGGTGTTCCTGGAGTTGACCGCGGGCGAGGGTCTTGGGACCGATGAGATCAAGCCCGGGCCCAGAGGAGGCGACCGATGATCCGGCTCGTCAAGGTCGAGCTGAAGCGGCTGTACGCCCGCCGGCTGACCATCATCGGGATCGCGGGCGTGGTGCTGATCACCGGGTTGATGTTGTTCGCCACCTGGCGGAGCGCCCGGCCGCTGTCCGAGTCCGAGCTGCAGCAGGCGCAGACCCAGTTCGAGCAGGTGCACAGCGAATGGGTGCGTAGCGCGGACGAGTGGAAGAAGCAGTGTGAGCGGGACTACGCGAGCGCGCCCGACCCGAAGCCGTCGATCGCGGAGTACTGCTCCTACCCGGAGCCCAGGTTGGAGGACTTCGGCCGGCCGCGGTTCACCTTCGCCGACACGATGCCCGATCTGCTGTACGGAGCGTCGTACCTGCTGGCCGGTGCCGCGTTCCTGATCGGTGCGAGCTTCGTCGGCGCGGAGTACAGCTCCGGGTCGCTCGGCAACTGGCTGACTTTCGAACCACGCCGGCTCCGGGTCTACGGCAGCAAACTACTTGGCGCGCTGCTCGGTCACGTGCCGGTGGCCGTGGTCACCCTGGCTCTGCTGATCGGTGGCACGGCCCTCATCGTCGAGCTGGTCGGCAACACTTCGACGACATCGGGCAAGGTGTGGGGTGACCTGTTGGCGATCGCCGGTCGATCGGTGGTGCTCGCGGCGGTTGTGGCCGCGCTCGGCAGTGTTTTCGCGATGCTGCTGCGCCACACTGCCGCCGCGATCGGGTTGCTGATGGGCTATCTGGTGCTGGTCGAGGGTGTCTTCGGCGGATTCCTGATCAAGGCGCAACCCTGGCTGGTCCGGCTCAACGTCGACGCCTGGATCAAGCACGGCACCACGTACTGGGTGGACAACTGCCAGACGATGCCGGATGGCATATACAACTGCACGTCGCTGGAGAAGACCGTGTCGTTCGGGCACAGCGTCTGGTACCTGGGGATCGCCGCGGCCGTCATCGTCGCCCTCGGCGCGCTCGTCTTCTCCCGCCGAGACCTCACCTAGTCGCCCGGCAAACGAACGCCAGCCCCGTCCGGCAAACGAACATCGGCACCGTCCAGCGAACGAACGCCGGCCCCCGAGTGGCGAACCACTCGAGGGCCGGCGTCACGTAGTACCGGGGGTCAGGCCGTCAGGCGCTCCTCGGTGGAGGTGGAGAACAGGTGCAGCTTCTCCGGCACGGCGGCGAGGTGGATGGTCGAACCCTTCTCGACCGGCATCCGGGCGTCGATCCGGGCGATGATCTGCTGGTGCTCGTTGTTGTGCTCGGCGGTTCCGTAGAGGAACGCGTCGGCGCCGAGCTCCTCGACCACGGCGACGTGGACCGGGAGGCCCTTGTCTGCGACCTTGAAGGCCTCCGGGCGTACGCCGACCGTGATGGTCCGGTCGCTGCCGGCCTTGGACAGGATGGTGCGCTCGATCGGGATCACGTAGTCGCCGACCTTCGCGCCACCCTCGGTGATGTCCGCATCGAGCAGGTTCATCGCGGGGGAGCCGATGAAGCCGGCCACGAACTTGTTCTTCGGGTGGTCGTACAGGGCCAGCGGGGTGTCGACCTGCTGGAGCAGACCGTCCTTGAGCACGGCGACCCGGTCGCCCATCGTCATGGCCTCGACCTGGTCGTGGGTGACGTACACGGTGGTGACACCGAGACGCTGCTGCAGTTCGGCGATCTGGGTACGGGTCTGGACCCGGAGCTTGGCGTCGAGGTTCGACAGCGGCTCGTCCATCAGGAACACCTGCGGGTTACGCACGATCGCGCGACCCATCGCGACACGCTGACGCTGACCACCGGACAGGGCCTTCGGCTTGCGCTCGAGGTAGTCCTCCAGGCCCAGCAGCTTGGCGGCTTCCATCACCCGCTTGGCCCGGTCCTCCTTGGAGACACCCTGCATCTTCAGGGCGAAGCCCATGTTGTCGGCGACCGACATGTGCGGGTAGAGCGCGTAGTTCTGGAACACCATCGCGATATCCCGCTCCTTCGGCGGACGGTGCGTGACGTCGCGGTCGCCGATGTAGATGGAGCCCTCGTTGACCTCTTCGAGGCCGGCGAGCATCCGGAGCGAGGTGGACTTACCACAACCCGACGGGCCGACGAGAACCATGAACTCGCCGTCCTCGATCTCGAGGTTGAGCTTGTCGACGGCGGGGGTGTCACCACCGGGGTAGATCCGGGTGGCTGCCTTGAAAGACACAGTGGCCATGACGATTCAATCCCTTCACCGGCAGGAACGTGCCGGACGATCCGTAGTAAAGGCCCCCGGGCGGGGGTGCGCCCATCCTGACTTGCCCGGCTCGTCCTGACAAGGTGTGCGGCGTGTGAAATGTGCGGTCTGTTCATTCTGTGGACAGCTCTGCGCAGTTTCAGTCTGCAAGATCTTGCAGCTTCTTGCTGCAAGATCAGCGACGGTGGGTAGGGTGGCACCCCGTGAGCAGCAGAGCGAGGCTGGCGGACATCGCGGCCAAGGCGGGGGTCAGTGAGGCGACGGTCTCGCGGGTGCTGAACGGCAAACCCGGGGTGGCCGAGGACACGAAGCAGTCGGTGCTGACCGCGCTGGACGTGCTCGGGTTCGAGCGGCCGACCAGGTTGCGGCGCCGGTCCGCGGGGCTGATCGGGCTGGTGATGCCGGAGCTGATCAACCCGATCTTCCCGTCGTTCGCCCAGGTGATCGAGTCGGCGCTGTCGCAGCGTGGGTTCACCCCGGTGCTGTGCACCCAGTCGCCGTCCGGCGCCTCCGAGGAGGAGTACGTCGAGATGCTCCTCGAGCGCGGCGTGTCCGGCATCATCTTCGTCTCTGGTCTGCACGCCGACACGGGCGCGGACCACGCTCGCTACCAGGCCCTGGTCGACCGCAACCTGCCGGTCGTCTTCGTCAACGGCTGGCTGCCGGGGGTGGAGGCGCCGTTCATCTCGTCCGACGAGGCCGCCGCGACCGAGCTGGCCGTGTCCCACCTGGTCGCGCTCGGGCATCGCCGGATCGGGTTCGCCTCCGGACCGGAGCGGTTCATCGTCGTCGAGCGCAAACTCGCCGGCTTCCGTACTGCGATGAAGGCGCAGCTCGGGTTGTCCGACGGGGAGGTCGACGGGCTGGTCGAGCTGAGCATGTTCGGCGTGGAAGGTGGTGCGGCAGCGGCCCAGCGGTTGCTCGATGTCGGGGTCAGCGCGGTCGTCTGCGGCTCCGACATGATGGCGCTCGGCGTGATCCGGGCCGCCCGGCAGCGCGGGTTGTCGGTCCCGGGTGACGTGAGCGTGGTCGGCTACGACGACGCCCCGATGATGGAGTTCACCGACCCGCCGATGACGACGGTCCGTCAGCCCGTCCACGCGATGGGCCTGGCCGCTGTTCAGTCGCTGCTGGAGGAGGTGCGGGGCCACGCGACCCCGCACACCGAATTCCTCTTCCGCCCCGAACTCGTAGTACGAGGCTCCACCGGACCGGTCAGAACGGGGACGTGACTCCGGCCCGGAACCGTCCCCTGCCAGGTGGTTCCGAGCCGGAGGGCTTCGTGGGATCAGGTGCGGGAGCCGGCGCTGGTCTGGGGCGGCGACCAGCGCCGGCTCGGCCAGTGATCAGGGCAGATCAGCGGGCGGTGAACCCGTTGGCCCAGAGCTGGTCGACGCGGGCCCGCTCCGTCGCGTCCGGGTACGGGTTGGTGCAGGACGGGCCAGGGCCGCCGCCGGACATCAGTTCGCTGCACGGGCCCGAGTAGTGGTCCGGCAGGCCGAGCACGTGACCGGTCTCGTGCGCGGTGATCCGGGTCGGGTCGTACTGCTGGGACTGGGCGTAGTCGAGGAAGATGTATCCCCGGCCGTGCCCGTCGGTGGACGCGTACGAACCACGCGGGTCGTTGCCCTCGGTG
Source organism: Kribbella caucasensis (assembly GCF_004361855.1). GTDB lineage: Bacteria > Actinomycetota > Actinomycetes > Propionibacteriales > Kribbellaceae > Kribbella > Kribbella caucasensis. The sequence continues at coordinate 54,718 of NZ_SNWQ01000034.1, read as the reverse complement.
TAGTAGAAGTCGTAGTTGCTGCCCTCGACCAGGGTCACGTTGCCGACCGAGGAGTTCCAGATCGACGTACTGGAGTTGATCTCGGACTGGAAGCTCGGAGCGTCGACGGCGTACGTGACGGTGACCGCGGCGGAGGGCTTCTTGCCGGCCTTGGCCTGCTGCGCCTGCTTGGCGCGGGCAGATTTGATCACCGCGTCGTAGAAGGCCTTGGTGGCGGCCTTGTCCTGCGGCGAACCGGTGTACGCGGCGATCGAGGAAGACGTAGAGCTCTGGGTGGCGCTGGGCGCGTCGGCAGGGGTTGCGGCGTAGGCGGGGACTGCCAGGGCCGCTGCGGCCAGGCCGGCCAGGGTGCTCAGGATACGGCGATGCGACATGGGAGGGCCTCACTCCGGATCAGTGGCGGAAAGCGACCAGCGAACTACTGGGCGCTACATCTCCGGATCGTGCCAAGCCCGGGCGGAAACCGCAGTACGCCGCGGAAAACTCGGGGGTTAACCCTCGTCCTTCCGGCCCGGTTCTATGACCTTCATAGCTCGCCGGGTATGCCGACGTTCAGGATCCGGGCGCCCGGTCCACGCTCGGCCAGGCGGTCGGACTTGTTGTACAGATTGCAGCGTTGCAGGCTGAGGCAGCCGCAGCCGATACACCCGTCCAGGTCGTCGCGCAGCCGCTCGAGCTCCGCGATCCGCTGGTCCAGCCGATTGCGCCAGGTCTTCGACAGCCGGCTCCAGTCCGCCCGCGTCGGCGTACGGTCATCAGGCAACGAATCCAGAGCCTGCTTGATCTCCGACAGCGCCAGGCCGACCCGTTGCGCCGCCTGCACGAAGGCGATCCGCCGCAAGGTGCTTCGCTGGTACTGCCGCTGGTTGCCCGAGGTACGCCGGGAGCTGATCAGCCCCTGATCCTCATAGAACCGCAAGGCCGACGCGGCCACCCCGGACCGGCCGGCGATCTCACCGATCGGCAACCAGTGATCCTTGCTCGGAACGTTCTCCTCCGCCATACCGCCACCCTAGAACCGCCACACAACACTTGAACCCCCCTTGAAGGTCAAACGCCCGTCCCACCCCCAGGCTGGTGCGGGTCGGGCGGTCAGCGGGGGCGGCTGTGGGGGTGGTCGGAGGGGGCGGCTGGGTCGGGTATACTTTTCGGGTCGGTGCGCGAGTCGCGTCACCAGAGTTTTTCCCAGGCGCTCCGACCCGTCGGTTTCGGCAACCCGCTGATGTCCACCCGGCGACATGGGTGCAACGCGATAGCACCCGCAGGTCGATGCCAATCTCCTGCCTTGCACGATCGATCCGGCCATGTGTCATGGCCGGCCGCTTGTGTGTGGGGCAAATCCGGCATCGGGCCGTGACGTTGAGAGAGAGATTGCGTGTCCCAGCACCACCAGGAGCAGTTCCGCCCTGCCGACGGCACCGATGCCGGCGACCGGGTGAAGAAGCCCCGACACAAGAAGTTCCAGAACCAGTCATATGGCGAGCGGATGGGCGGCGACGTCGTCCGGTCCGAGTCGCAGGGTGAGGTCCGTGACGACACCACCCGTGAGCGTCGTGGCGGCCCGAGCGGGTACTCCGATCGTGGTTCCCGCGACAGCACGAGCGGGTACTCCGATCGTGGTTCCCGTGACGGCAACAGCTACCCCCGTCGGGATGGCAACAGCTATGAGCGCCGCGACGGCAACCGTCCGGTGAAGGGTTACCGCTCGGAGCGTCCGAACCAGTCCCGCGACGGACGTCCGTCGTACCAGCGCACCGACCGCACCGACTCGCGCGGCAACGACAACCAGCGCCCCGACCGCACGGACTCGCGCGGCGAGCGTACCGGGGACCAGCGCGGTGAGCGGTCCTACCAGCGCAACGACCGCACGGACTCCTCGCGCGGCGACCGTTCCAACTACTCCCGCAACGACCGCTCGGACCAGCGCGGCGATCGCTCGGGCTACTCGCGCGGCGACCGCACGGAGTCCCCGCGCAACGACCGCAACGATCGCCCGAGCTACTCGCGCGGCGACCGTACCGAGTACTCGCGCGACGACCGCACCGACTCCCGCGGTGACCGCCCGTCGTACCAGCGCAACGACCGGACCGACTCCTCGCGTGATTACCAGCGCACCGAGCGTCCGTCGTACCAGCGTGAGGACCGTCCGTCGTACCAGCGTCAGGATCGGCCGCAGTACGAGCGCGCCGACCGGCCGCAGTACGAGCGGACCGAGCGCACGCAGTACGAGCGGGCCGAGCGGAAGCCGGTGGAGCAGCCGGAGGACCTCGGCACTGTTGCTGAGGGCAATGGATTCGCCGAGCTCGGCCTCGCCCCCCGGTTGGTGCAGCGGCTGGCGCGGGACGGGATCACCTCCCCGTTCCCGATCCAGGCGGCCACCATCCCGGACGCGCTGGCCGGCAAGGACGTTCTCGGTCGCGGTCAGACCGGCTCCGGCAAGACTCTCGGGTTCGGCCTGCCGACGCTGATGCGGCTGGCCGGTGGGCACACCGAGTCGCGCCGCCCGCGCGGCCTGGTGCTGGTTCCGACCCGCGAGCTGGCGATGCAGGTGCACGACGCGCTGGAGCCGCTGGCGCACGTGATGAACGTTTCGGTCAAGCTGATCGCGGGCGGGCTGCCGTACCCGAAGCAGATCGAGGCGCTCCGTCGTGGCGTCGACCTGCTGATCGCGACGCCCGGCCGGTTGATCGACCTGTGTGAGCAGGGCGCGGCCGACCTCGGCGCGGTTGAGGTCGCGGTGCTCGACGAGGCCGACCACATGTGCGACATGGGCTTCATGCCGGCCGTCACCACGCTGCTCGACATGACCCCGGCGACCGGCCAGCGGCTGCTGTTCTCGGCGACGCTGGACAACGACGTCGACACGATCGTGAAGACGTACCTGAAGGACCCGGTCACGCACTCGACCGAGTCCGGCCAGGCCACGGTCACCACGATGGAGCACCACCTGCTGGTGATCGAGCCGGGGCACAAGCAGTCGCTGACGGCCGAGCTGGCCAGCCGCGACGGCCGTACCATCGTGTTCGTCCGGACCAAGCTGGGCGCCGATCGCGTCGCCACCCAGCTGCGCGACCGTGGCGTGATGGCGGCCGCGCTGCACGGCGGTCTGACCCAGGGCGCCCGGAACCGGACGCTGGACCAGTTCAAGGACGGTTCGGTACCGGTGCTGGTGGCAACGGATGTCGCGGCCCGCGGTATCCACGTCGACGACGTCGGCCTGGTCGTCCAGGCTGACCCGCCGGCCGAGCACAAGGACTACCTGCACCGCGCCGGCCGTACTGCGCGGGCCGGTGGCAAGGGTGCCGTCGTCACCCTGGTGTTGCCGCACCAGCGTCGCGGCATGATGCGGATGGCCGAGTCGGCCGGCGTCAACACCGAGCCGGTGCGCGCGCGTCCGGGCGACGAACTGGTGACCGAGCTGACCGGTGGCACCAAGCCGTCGGGTTACCCGGTTAAGTTGCCGGAGCCGAAGCCCAAGCGGTTCGGCAAGGGTGGCAAGCGGTTCGGCAGCGGCCGCCCGGGTGGTCGCGGCTACGAGGGCCGCAACAACAGCCACAGCAACGGCCCCCGACGGGGCGGGAGCAAGTCCTACCAGCACTGAGTAGCAGGTAGGCCCCAGCGCTGAGCAAGCGAGAAGGCCCCGGTTTCCCTTCACCACAAGGGAAACCGGGGCCTTCGTCTGTCCGCTGACATCTGCCGTCGGCCGGCGGTCGCGTCCGGACCGGATTCCGGACGATCTCGGTAACGACTGGGAATTCTGCCTCCCGGCCTATTGTCAAAGGGTTATTCCGATGGTTAGTTTAACCGCCACTTGAACCCATGCGGCTCGTCGAGCCGCCCGGAGGCTGACCCACCAAGGCAAGGACGGACAGGGCGATGACGATGAACAGGACGCAGGTTTCGCGTCGGAGTTTTCTCGGGATGGGAGTGGCCGCGGGCGTCATCACGCTCACCGCATGCGGCTCGGACAGCGACAGTCAAGGCTCGGGCTCGGGCAACAGCAGCGCCGCCAACCTGGTGATGACGGTGTGGGGCGGCGAGAACGACAAGACGACGTACCAGAAGCGGATCGACCTGCTGGTGAAGAAGTACCCCGAGATGAAGGTGACACTGCAGCTCATCCCGGGCGACGGGTACGCGCAGAAGGTGCAGACGATGATCGCGGGCGGCAAGGGCCCGGACATCATGCAGGTGGCGGAGAACGTCAACGTCTACTCCAGCAAGAACCAGATCCTGGCGCTGGACGAGCTGGCCGGCAAGGCCGGGCTGGACCTGGAGAAGCGGTTCGGCTCGATCGCGAAGATCTACTCCTACGAGGACAAGGTGTACGCGATCCCGGACCGCTCCGGCGCGATGATCGTGTACTACAACAAGACGCTGTTCGATGCCAAGGGCATCAAGGCGCCGACCGCGGACTGGACCTGGGACGACGCGCTGTCGGCGTTCAAGGAGGTCACCGTCCCCGGCAAGCAGTGGGGTTACGCCGGCGGCGGCTGGTGGGCGCAGTGGTGGAGCTTCGTGTATCAGAACGGCGGCAAGATCATCGACGACAGCGGCAAGCCCGCGGTCGCCTCCGACGAGGTGATCGAGGCGTTGCAGTGGACCGGTGACCTGATCTTCAAGCACGGCGTCGTACCGACCAAGAAGCAGTACGCCGACATGGGCGCGGACGTCGGCGGCGACGGGGCCTTCGCGAACGGGAAGGTCGCGGTCAACACCACCGGCTTCTGGGGCATCAGCGGGCTGACCAAGAGCAAGATCGAGTGGGACATCGCGCCGCTGTGGAAGGGCAAGGAGCAGGCGGTGACCGCGTTCGGCAGCGGCCTGGCCATCTCCCGGACGGCGAAGAACCCCGAAGCGGCCTTCAAGGCGATCGACTTCCTCACCGCACCGGAGGCGCAGCAGCAGATCATCGGCACCGGCCAGGACGTCCCGGCCAGCCTCGAGGTGCAGAAGAGCGACGCGTTCCTCAAGCCGGCCTGGATGACCAAGCCGGTGAACATGAACGTCTTCGCCGAGTCGAGCGACTTCGTCTACCGGGCGCCGTTCGTCCCGGCCTGGAACGAGATGCAGAAGGCGTTCGACGACGGGCTGGCCGACTTCTGGCTGGGCAAGCAGGACGCGCGCGCAGCGCTGACCGCGATCCAGCAGCGGCTCGAGTCCATCGTCAAGCCCGCGGGGTAGATGATGTCGAAGCTTCGCCGTCGCGAGGCGATGTGGTTCTACCTCTTCGCCTCGCCGTGGATCATCGGGTTCGTCGTGTTCCTGCTGGGACCGATGATCGCGTCGATCTACATATCCTTGACCGACTGGGACTCGTTCACGGCGCCGGAGTGGGTCGGCCTGGAGAACTACAAGCGGCTGCTCACCGATGATCCGGTGTTCTGGAAGGCGTTGTGGAACACCTTCTACTACGCCGCGATCTCGGTCCCGCTCGGTCTCGTGATCGGCCTGTGGCTCGCGAACCTGCTGAACAAGCAGGTTCGCGTCCGCAAGGTGTTCCGGACGCTGATCTATCTCCCGACGCTGGTGCCGCTGGTCGCGACGGCGATGATCTTCAAGATGGTGCTCGCTCCGTCGGGTCCGCTGAACGACGTGCTCGGCGTGGTCGGTATCCCCGGGCCGTCGTGGCTGCTGGAGGCGATGTGGGTGAAGCCCGCGCTGATCCTGCTGTCGGTGTGGGGTGCCGGGGCCGCGACCGTACTGTTGCTCGCAGCAATGAAGGGCATTCCGCGGGAGCTGTACGAGGCGGCCGAGGTGGACGGCGCCAGTCCGATCCGGCAGTTCTGGAGCATCACCGTCCCGCAGTTGACCCCGATCATCTTCTTCAACCTGATCATGGGCCTGATCGGCGCGTTCCAGGTGTTCTCCCAGGTGTACATCCTGACCAAGCCCGTGGGTGGGCCGGACAACGCGAGCCAGATGATGGTGCCGCTGTTGTTCAACGAGGCGTTCTCCTTCTACCACATGGGTTACGCGTCGGCGATCTCGTGGCTGCTGTTCGCCGTGATCCTGGTGTTCACGCTGATGGCCTTCCGTACCGCCCGGCGCTGGGTGTTCTACGAGACCGAGGTGAAGTGAATGGCCACCGTCATGTCCACCGTCGCGCCACCGGAGCAGAAGCACGAGCCGGGGCCGGAGCGGGAGCGGGAGCGCAGCAAGGACCGGGTCATCGGCGTGTTCCGCGCGACCCCGTTCACCTACGCCACTCTCATCATCGTCTCGGCGGTGCTGTGCGTGCCGCTGGTGTTCGTGGTGTCGATCGCGCTGGCCAGTGACCAGACGGTGAACGCGAACACCTTCACGATCATTCCGCGCGAGTTCCACTGGGACAACTTCACCCGGGTGTTCGGCACCGACCTGCCGATGCACCGGTTCCTGATGAACTCGGTCATCATCTCGCTCGGCGCGGTCGTCGGGCAGGTGCTGTCCAGCGGGCTGGTGGGGTACGCGTTCGCACGACTCCGGGCGCCGGGCAAGAACGCGCTGTTCATCATCGTCATCGCGACCATGATGATCCCGGCGCAGATCACCATGATCCCGCAGTTCATCCTGTTCAAGGAGCTCGGCTGGGTGAACACGTTCCTGCCGCTGATCGTGCCGAACTTCTTCTCGAACGCGTTCAACGTCTTCCTGGTAAGGCAGTTCGTGTCCCGGCTGCCGAGCGAGATCGACGAGGCCGCGATGGTGGACGGGCTCGGCTTCTTCGGCATCTACCGGCGGATCATGTTGCCGATGCTCGCACCCGTATTGATTGCCATCGGCATCTTCACCCTGACCGCCACCTGGGGTGACTTCATGGGTCCGCTGATCTACCTCAACGACGAGTCGAAGATGCCGCTCGCGTTGGGCGTTCAGTACATCACCAGTACCTCGCAGGCGCTCCAGGCACCACCCTGGAACCTGGTGATGGTCGGTTCGATCCTGCTCACGCTGCCGATGATCCTGGTCTACTACCTCGGTCAGCGGTACCTGTACGAGATGGACATCAGCGGCGGCAGTGCGGGGGTCAAGTGAGTTCGTCAACCATCATGAGCACCGGTGTCGAGCTCGACGCCCTGGGGCTGCGGATCGACGGCCGGCCGCAGCTCGTGCTCTGTGCGTCCCTGTTCTACTTCCGCCTGCCACGTGAGCAGTGGCAGGCGAGGCTCGAGCAGGTTCGCGCGTCCGGATACACCTGCGTCGATGTCTACCTGCCGTGGAACTTCCACGAGACCGCACCCGGTCAGTGGTCGTTCGACGGCAGGCGGGACGTGGCGGCCTTCCTGGATCTCGCGCATGAGGCCGGCTTGTACGTCATCGCGCGACCCGGTCCGTACATCTGCTCCGAGTGGGATGGCGGTGCGTTGCCGGCCTGGCTGGGACTCGATCCCGAGCTCCGGGTCCGGCAGAACGAGCCACGCTTCCTCGCCCACGTGGCGGCGTGGTTCGATCAGGTGCTGCCGATGCTGGTCAGCCGTCAGTATGGCGCCGGGGGCGCGGTCATCATGGTCCAGCTGGAGAACGAACTGGATTTCTTCGACTGCGAAGACCGGACCGGCTACCTCACCGCCCTGCGGGACCAGGTGGTCGACCACGGAATCACCGTGCCGCTGATCGCGTGCGCCGGGCAGGGCGACATCGCGGGTGCCACGGGAGACGTGCCCGGCGTAGTACCGGCTTGCAACTTCTACCCGAACGACGATTCGCCCCACATCGAAGCCGAGGTACGCCGGTACGCGCGGCTGCTGGCGGATCGTGGACTGCCGTTGCTCATCACCGAGACGAATCGGCGGCATCGGACCCTGCGTCGGTTGCTGGCCAGCGGGGCGTCGTTGATCGCGCCGTATCTGCAGTCATCCGGGTGGAACTTCGGCTACACCCCGTCCAGCGGGAACTGGGGCCGGCCGGGCAACTTCATGAGCCACGGCTACGACTTCGGCGGTTACGTGTCGTCGACGGGTGCGGAGCGGCCGGAGTACGCCGAGGCGCAGGTGCTCGCTCGCGTGGTCGACGCGTTGGGGTCGCGATTGGCGCTGGCCACGTCGAGTGTGCCTCGGGTGGAAGTGGTGTCCGCCTTCCCGACCAGTTCGTCGCCATCGGCCCTGGATCTGTACGGAGGCGGCCAGCTCGTCGCCGTACCGAATCTCGGTGAGACCGCCGGACGTGCGGTTGTGGGTGGTGTTTCGGTGGCGGTCGCGGCGGATTCGTGTCCGCTGATGCTGGTCGATTTGCCCTTGCGGGATTGGGGTTTCGACACGACATTGACGCTGGCGTCGGCGGATCTGATCGATGCAGAGGACGGCGTGCTGAGGTTTTCGTCCGCTGTACCGGTGACCGTTGTGCTGGGCGGCACCCGGGTGGAGATTCCGGCACCGACGAGTGGCGCTCCTGAACATATGACCGTCGACGGCGTGGACGTTGTCGTGCTGGCACCCGCCGACGTTGTGCGCCTCGCCCCAACCGGCCAGACGGCAGAGGTACAGGAACTGCGGGCGGTACGCCGGCGGTCGGGTGCAGCCCCAACGAAGCCTGCTGGTACGCATGAGCTACCGCCGACCTTGGAGTCTCTCGGCGTCTACCGAGGTCGTGGGACCTACACGGCGACCGCGGAGCTGACCGGGATCGACGTGTTGCTGCTGGTCGGCGCGGCCGACATCGTGGACTTGTCGATCGCGGGACGAGTGCGGCCGACGATCGCCGGATTCGGCGCGACCCGCCGGATCGAGGTCGGCGAGGTGACGGGACGCGCCGAGATCCACGCGACCGTTGAGATCTGGGGCCACGCGAACTTCGACGATGCGCGTCTGCCGGCCCTCAAACTCGGCGCGCTGCGCGGACTTGGCGGTCTGTGGACGGTCCGCAGCGTGCAGGACCTGTCGGCGTTGTGGACGGTCGAGGGCCATTGGGCGGGTACGCCGAAACCCTTGCGGAACCTGGGCGGCTGGAGCAGCACCCGCGTCGGCATACCGTTCACCTATACGCGCAGCGTCGAGACGCCGACCACGTCCGCGCTGTGCCTGCAGGGCGTGGTCGAGCCGGTCACCGTGGTGGTGGACGGCGGCGAACCGATCATCGTGCCCGCCGAGAATCCTTGGGTGATGCTGCCCGCCGGGACCGGTCAGGTGTCGGTCACGGTGCCGCACCACCCGAGCGGCGGAGGACTTCACGCGGAACTGCTCAGCCTCGAGCCGGTGACGGACTGGGCTTGCGCGGCGCAGGACGACGAGCTGCTGACCGCGTATGCCGGGCACGACGGCGGGTCCAGCACTGATGTCGAGCTTCCGCTGGTCCTGAAGCCGGGGGAGGAGGCCTGGCTCGACGTCGAACTGCCGGCCACCGAGGGAGGGTTCCTGCTTCGGCTGGACGGATCCCAGCTGCGCGCGACCGGCTGGGCATCCGGCGAGTGCCTGGGCCGGGTCTGGGTCGGCGATCGGCCGGACTTCTCCGGCGGCGACCCCGACGCGCTCTGGGTCCCCCCGGGCTGGTCAGGCGTAACGCTGCTGATCAGGGGCGTCGATGGCCCGGCCCGACCAGAGCTACGTAGGCTACGACTAGAATCACCGAACAACTAGGGGGAAGCAGTGCCGCGGCAGACGTCCCGTGATCTTCGCAACGAGAGCCGCTTCGAGGTTCTCCACGCGCTCTTCGAACTCGGGCCGTCCACCCGTCAAGAGCTCGCCAAACACACCGGCCTCAGTACGGCGACGGTGGCGACCCTGGTCGCCGAGTTCCTGTCCGAGGGCGTACTGCGGATCGCCACGGTGGAGCGCAGTACGGTCGGTCGCCCCTATGAGCGGCTCGACATCGACCCCGACCGCGGCCGGATCGTCGGGGTCGACGTGGCCGAGACGTACGTCGACGCGACCGTGTTCGACGTCGCCCTCGGCCCGCTCGGCCACGGTGAGGTCGCCCTCGACGAGCACGAGAACAGCCAGGCGTACGTCGTCGACGGCATCGTGCGTGCGATCGAGTCGGCCGTCGAGGCCAGCAAGACCGGGCGCGACAGCATCCTCGGTGTCGGGGTCAGCATGCCGGGCCAGGTCCGGCCGGACGCGGGGGTTTCGGTCTTCGCGCCGAACTGGGACTGGCACGACGTGCGGATCGAGGAGCTGCTCGAGGAACGCCTCGGCATCGCCGTGTACGTCGACAACCCGCTCAAGGCCGTCGCGTTGTCGGAGATGTGGTTCGGGGTCGGCCGGACGACCGACAGCATGGTCGTGGTCAACCTCGGGACCGGCGTCGGCGCGGGGATCGCGGTCGAGGGTTCCCTGCTCCGCGGGGCTGCCAACAACGCGGGCGAGTGGGGTCACACGCTGCTGCAACTGGACGGCAGGCAATGCCGTTGCGGGCGGCTCGGTTGCGTCGAGGCGTACCTCGGGGTCCATGGCCTGGAGATGTCGCTCGCGGAGATCGACCCGAAGCACCCGGCGCTCCGGCAGCCCTTGCAGCGTGGGTTTGTGGACGCCGTGGCGGATGGTCTCGCCGCCGGTGATCCGGCGCTGACGGAGCTCGCGCGGCGGACTGCGCACTACCTCGCCGCGGCACTTGGCGACCTCGTCAACCTGCTCAACATTCCGACGGTGACGCTGACCGGCTGGACCTCCGCAGCCTTGGCCGAATGGCTCATCCCCGCGGTGCGCGACGAACTGCCCGACCACGTGCTGCCCGGTTCACTGCCCGGTCTGACCGTCGAGGTGACCTACGTCCCGGGCAACGCTGTCGCACTCGGGATGGCGGCGTTCACCCTGGAACAGTTCCTCGGCCGACTCGGCCTGGCCAGTCCCGCCAGTACTCCGAACGCCCGGCGCCGCCTCCGCTCACCAGCCTGAGGTTCCCTTGTACAGCAAGGGATTCAGCGGTCCAGGATCATCGCCAGCCGGGTCAGGATGATGGTCAGCTCGTCGTCGTCCAGTGGGACCAGTTCGAGCAGCAACTCGTCGTTGTCCTGCTGGTCGGTCAGCACGTAGATCGGCGGCACGCCGGCCTCCAGCTCGGTCGCCACCCGGGCCGCGCCGACCACCTTCAGCAAAACCCTTGCCAACGGCAACCCAGCTGGATCCGGCACCGACTCGGCGACCACGCCGGGAAGCTCGTTCGCCTTACGGACAAAGGAATTCACCTTCGCCGCCTGATCCGCCTCCCACTTGGCGCGGTCCTTCGCCTGCCACTCCTCGAGTGCCGCCAGGACGCCGATCACAGCCTCCTTGGTCGGCTTCATCCCCCGGCCGATGCCCTCTTCCTGGGACCGGACGGCGCGCACCAGCGTCCGCGTGCCGGCCACCAGCCCGGCCGTCGGCGAAGCGAGGTACTTCTGGCCGCTGATCAGCACCAGGTCCGCGCCGGTCGCCAACAGGTCCGCGGTCCTCGGGAACTGCGCCGCGCCGTCGATGATCGCGGGCACTCCGCGTCGATGCGCGGCCCGCACCGCCTGGACCAGATCGATCAGCTCGCCCTTGACCAGCCGGGACGACACCAGCAGCAGGCAGGTGACGTCCGGTCCGTCGAGCTCCTCGTCCAGATCGTCAATGCTGCAACGGGTTTCGTCTCCTGCCAGGGCCACCTGAGCCCCGGCGAGCCGAACAGCCTGCAGGTTCGACTGGCCGTAGTCCACCACGTGACTCGCGGGCATCACGACCCGGTTGTGCATGTCCTTGGCGTCGGGCAGCATCGCGATCCGGCGCGGGTCGTTACCGGCCATCGAGGCCGCGACCGCCAGCGTGATCGCGGCCGCGGTGCAGTGCACGACGGCCCCCGCCTGCGCGCCGGTCACCTGCGCGATCGCCTCACTCGCCCGATCGCCCAGCTCGGCCATCACGAAGAACTCGGGCAGGGCCTCGGCCACCGCCCCGGCCACCCCCGCGGAGCTCCGTGACACCCCCAACGGCGTGTACGTCCCCCTGGCGTTGATCACCACACTCAACCTGTGCCGCTCATGGATGCTCATGGTCCTGATCACATTAGTGGTGACGGACAGTCAATGGCCACACATCACGCAGTACTCGTTGCCAGCGGCCCGAAGCAGAACCGAAAGGCCATCACTTCACTTGCTTGTGTCAGGAAGCGAGTGCTACAAGCTGATCCGCGAATGTTTCGAGCGCTTGTACTGCGGCTGCCGTGTCGCGGTCGACCAGCCAGCCGAGCGTCACCCCGTCAGTGACCGCCAGCGTCATCCGGGCCAGCCGATCGGCCGGCACCTTCCACTCGACCTCGCAGGCCGACGAGATGACCGACAGGATCTCCTCGATCCCGGCCAGCTGGCTCTCGCGTTGTTCGCGCGCGAGTGGTTCGGTCTCGGCGTTCCGCAATGCCCAGCTGGTCAGCTCGTAGGTGAGCAACTGCGCGTCGGGTGTCTTCTCCACCAGCTGCCAGAAGCCGAGGAACGCGTTCCGCACGCTCGTCGCGAGATCCGCACCCGGCGCGATCGCCTTCCGCGCGGCCTGGACCTGCGCGTCCGCGATCACCCGGATCACCTCGTGCAGCAACTCCTCCTTGGACCGGAAGCAGTAGTGCACGATGCCGACCGAGATGCCCAGCTCCTGCGCGATCCGCCGGGTCGTGGTCGCGGCCAACCCCTCCCTGGTGGCGACCTGGATCGCGGCCTGCACCAGCTCGGCGCGCCGCTCGTTCGCAGGTACCCGTGGCATCCGGCCTCCTCTCCGTTCCCACCGTAAGCGTTCCAGGTCATCTGTCCAAGTCCTTTGACCTGGACTCTTGACCCGAAGCTACTGGTGAGTCATCGTCAGTCGGAGCAAGATCCCCTGCCGTCATCGCTCGCCCCCGAGTCTTGAGGGAGGACCCCGTGCCGACCCCCCGCCCAGCCTTCCGCCCAACCTTCCGTACGACGGCCGCCTTGCTCGCCGTCGGCGCAGTACTGGCCGCAACGCTGTCCACGCCGACCCAGGCAAGACCACAGGCAGCGGCCGCGCCACCGCCGGTCGACTACTGCGTCGGTCAGTGCGCCGACATCGTGCCGCCCGGTCAGAACGGCAACGCGACCTTCACGGATCTCCTTCTTTTCAAGGGTTTCGGCACCCGTCCACCGCACTTCAGCGACACCCTCAAGCCGTACGAGCGGCTGGTCTGGAACTCGCAGGGCATCACCGACGAAGGCCTCGGCCAGTACTACGACGACGCGTCGTTCGGGGTGAAACCTGGCGACGTCGCGAGCACCGTCCAACCGCGGGCTGACGTCACGATCGTCCGTGACTCGTCCCGCGGGATCCCGCACATCACCGGGACCACCCGCGAGGGGACGATGTTCGGTGCCGGGTACGCCGGGGCGCAGGACCGGCTGTTCGTCATGGACGTCTTCCGGCATCTCGGTCGCGGCCAGCTGACCCCGTTCGCGGGTGGCGCACCGGGCAACCGCGCGTTCGAGCAGGAGTTCTGGCGAACCGCGCCGTACACCGAGGCGGACCTGCAGAAGCAGTTCGACGACGCCGACGAGCGGTACGGCGCCGACGGCCTGAAGATGCAGAAGGACATCCAGGCCTGGGTCGCCGGGGTGAACCACTACATCAACACGGTCGGCATCGCTTATCCCGGTGAGTACGTCGCGCTCGGCCTGCCGACCCCGCAACCGTGGAAGGTGACCGACGTGGTCGCCACGGCCGCGGTGGTGGCCGGCATCTTCGGGACCGGTGGCGGCGGCGAGATGGCGTCCGCGCTCGCCCTACTGGAGGCGCAGGCGAAGTACGGCGTTGCCCAGGGCACCAAAGTCTGGGAGTCCTTCCGGTCGCAGAACGACTCGGAAGCCAACGCCACCATCCACAACGGCGCGACCTTCCCCTACGGCACCACGGGCCCCAACCCCGCCGGCCGCGCCCTCCCCGATCGCGGATCCGTCACGCCTGAGCCAGTAGTAGTAGATGAGACGGCGTCGGCAACAACCAAGCTGGCCGCCAGGCCCAAGAGCACCGTGCAGCCGCCGATGCGGGCCCAAGGCAAGGAATCACTACGCGGCATCTTCGACGGCGGCCTCTTCCCCCAGGGCTTCGGTGAAAAGGGCATGTCGAACGCCCTGCTCGTGTCCGGCGCCCACACCGAGAGCGGCAACCCGATCGCCGTCTACGGCCCGCAGACCGGGTACTTCGCCCCGCAGCTCCTCCTTCGACAGGAGCTCCAAGGACCGGGAGTGAGCTCCCGTGGCGTCGCGTTCGCCGGGCTGAACTTCTACACGCTGATCGGCCGTGGCGCCGACTACTCCTGGAGCGCCACGTCGGCCGGCCAGGACATCACCGACACGTACGCCGTCCCGCTGTGCGAGCCCGGTGGTGGTACCCCGACGAAGGCGTCCACCCACTACCTCTTCCGCAACCAGTGCACGCCGATCGAGAAGCTGGAACGGCACAACGAGTGGTACTCGAGTCTCGGCTCGTCGGAACCCGCCGGCTCCTACACGTTGGTGGCCCAGCGGACGAAGTACGGGATCGTCACGCATCGCGGTACGGTCGGCGGCCGGCCGGTGGTGTTCACGAAGAACCGCTCGACGTACGGCAACGAGGCGGGCTCCGCACTCGGGTTCATGCGCTTCAACGACCCCGACGCGATCCACTCCGCGCGCGACTTCCAGAACGCGGCGGCCAACATCGGCTACACGTTCAACTGGTTCTACACCGACAAGACCGAGATCGCGTACTTCAACTCCGGCGACAACCCCGTTCGTGCCGCGGACGCCGACCCGAACCTGCCGACCTGGAGCAGCTACGAGTGGCAGGGCTGGAACCCGGACACGAACCGGGCCACCTACACCCCCGCGAGCCAGCATCCGCAGGTGATCAACCAGGACTTCCTGACCAGCTGGAACAACAAGCAAGCCCCGGGCTTCTCCGGATCCGACGGCAACTTCGGCTACAACTCCGTCTACCGCAGCCAGCCGCTGGACGACCGGATCAAGGCCGTCCTCAACGGCAACCAGAAGTTCACCCGAGGCAAGCTGGTCGAGGCGATGGAGGACGCGGCCACGGTCGACCTCCGGGCGGACAAGGTGCTGCCCTACCTGCTGCGGGTGCTCAAGAGCGCCCCGATCAGCGACCCCGCGATCGCGGACGCTGTTGCCAAGCTCACCGCCTGGCAACAGGCCGGAGGCCACCGCAAGACGCCGAACGAGTCCTCGAAGACCTACGACCATGCCGAGGCGATCCGGATCCTCGACGCCTGGTGGCCGCTACTCGTCCCGGCGCAGTTCCGTCCCGGTCTCGGCACCGAGCTGTACGACGCTCTCGTGCGCACCCAGAAGATCGACGAGCGGCCGAGTGCTCAGGGATCGGCCTTCCAGAGCGGCTGGTGGGGATTCGTCCATCGTGATCTCCGCAAGGTACTCGGCGATCCAGTACAGACGGCGCAGCCCGTGACGTTCTGCGGTGCGGGAGCGCTGACGGCCTGCCGCGGCGTACTGACCGACTCTCTCACGGCGGCCCTCCAGGTGCCGGCGGCAACAACTTATCCGGCGACCGCCGACTGTGCCGCGGGAGACCAGTTCTGCGCGGACCAGATCGTGCATCAACCGATGGGTGGGATCACGCAGGACCGGATCGCGTGGGTCAACCGGCCGACATACCAGCAGGTTGTCGAGTTCCCGGCGCGGCGTGGGGACGACGTGAGCAACCTGGCTCTGCGGAAGACGGTGACCGCGAGCAGCCACGAGACCGGGTGGTACAACTCGCCGCCGGCCAACGCCGTCGACGGTGATCTGGGCACCCGCTGGGCGAGCGACTGGTCGGACCCGCAATGGTTGAAGGTGGACCTGGGGTCCGAGCAGACGATCGGCCGGGTGGTGCTCCGATGGGAGGCGGCCTACGCGTCGGCGTACCGGGTCGAGGTGTCCCGGGACAACGTGAACTGGCAGCAGGTGTTTGCCCGGAGCAACGGGAACGGCGGGGAGGACGTGGCTCGGTTCGGGGCGGTCCAGGCGCGGTATGTCCGGATCACCGGGACGCAGCGGGCGACGTCGTACGGGTATTCGCTGTACGAGTTCCAGGTCTTCCGGCAGTGACGCCCGGTTGCCTGCGAGGATTGGGGCATGAACCAGAATTTCCCCCCGAACCCGAACCAGCCTCCGTACCCGCCGCAGCCGGGATATCAGCAGGGACCGCCGCCGGGGTACGGCCCGCCGCCCGGTTACCAGCAGCCCGGGCCGCCGCCGGGCTACCAGCAGGGTCCGCCGCAGGGCCCGCCGCCGGGGTACGGGCAGGCGCCCGGCAACTACCAGCCGGCCCAGCAGTCGAATGTGCCGCACGTGGCGCCGGCCGGCTCGCCGTACCCGGTGCTCGTCTCGACCATGAACGACCTGCCCGGCTACGAGGCGGAGAAGGTGTTCGGCGAGGTGTTCGGGCTGACCGTGCGCAGCCGCGACTTCGGCTCGAACTTCACCGCCAGCTTCCGCTCGCTGGGTGGCGGCGAGGTGCCGGAGTACACCCAGATGCTGGCCGAGTCCCGGCACGTCGCGGTGATGCGGATGTGCCAGATGGCCCAGCAGATGGGCGCGAACGCGATCCTGGCGATGCGGTTCGACTGCAACGAGATCGCCAACACGATGAGCGAGGTGGCGGCGTACGGCACCGCGGTGATCGTCCGCAAGGTGGAGCCGCCGCGCGACCAAGACACCGTCCCGGAACCCGATGAGGATGATGCGAATGACAGCTGAGGCACAGTTCCCCGCTGGTTTTCGGTGGGGTGTTTCGACGTCGGCGTACCAGATCGAGGGGGCCGTGACCGAGGGCGGTCGCGGCCCGTCGACGTGGGATGTGTTCACCGGTCAGCCGGGGCGGGTGCTCAACGGCGAGACCGGGGCCGTGGCCTGCGACCACTATCATCGGTACGCCGAGGACGTCGCGCTGATGCGGGAGCTCGGGATCGACAGCTACCGGTTCTCGTTCGCCTGGCCGCGGGTCCAGCCGGGCGGACGTGGACCGGCGAATCCGGAGGGGCTCGCGTTCTACGACCGGCTGATCGACGAGTTGCTGACGGCCGGGATCCAGCCGGTGCCGACGCTGTTCCACTGGGACACCCCGCAGGAGCTGGAGGACGCGGGCGGCTGGCTGGAGCGCGACATCACCGAGCGGTTCGCGGACTACGCGGCCCTGTTGGGGGAGCGGTACGCCGATCGGGTGCCGCATTGGATCACGCTCAACGAGCCGATGGTCATCACGTTGATGGGGTACGCGGTCGGTGCCCACGCGCCCGGCCGGGAGCTCGGGTTCGGGGCGTTGCCGGTCGCGCATCACCAACTGCTCGCGCACGGCCGCGCAGTACAGGCACTGCGGGCGGCCGGTGCCACGTCGATCGGGATCGCCAGCAACCACGCGCCGACCTGGCCGGCCAGCGAGAGTGCCGAGGATCTCGAGGCGGCCGCTCTATATGACACTTTGATCAACTGGCTCTTCGCGGATCCGCTGCTGCTCGGGCGGTACCCGAACGATGATCTTGCCGCCGCGATGCCGGGGCCGGTGGCCGAGGATCTGGCGGTGATCTCGACGCCGATGGACTTCTTCGGGATCAACCACTACGCGCCGGTGAGCGTGGGTGCGCCGACCGGCAACGCGGACGTCGCGGCCACTGATGGGATTCCGCTCCCGCCCGGCCTGCCGTTCGAGCCGCGCACCCTCGAGGGGTACGCCAAGACCGACTTCGGCTGGCCGATCGCGCCGGCGGCGTTCACCGAGATCCTGCGCACCTTCGCGGACCGGTATGGCGACCGGTTGCCGCCGATCTACATCACCGAGAACGGCTGCTCGTTCGACTCTGTCGATGATCAGCGCCGGATCGAGTATCTGGACGGATATCTGCGAGCGCTGCAGGAGGCGATCTCCTCCGGCATCGACGTACGGGGCTACTTCCAGTGGTCGCTGCTGGACAACTTCGAGTGGGCCGCGGGGTACTCGCAGCGGTTCGGCCTGGTGCACGTGGACTTCGAGACGCTCGTGCGCACACCGAAGGCGTCGTACGGGTGGTTCCGGGACCTCATCGCCAAGCAACGCGCGGTTCAGGGCCGGGGATGACCGCGCGGCCGGTGCCTGTTGCTGGCGCCCTCGACGAGCCGGTCCAGCCTGTCCGGGTGCGGTGGACGGCCGCGGTGGTGCTGGCGAACGTGGGGGTTTTCGCCGCCTGGCTCGGGCCGATCCAAGTGTTGCTGGCGAAGCAGTCCGAGGCGGTGTCGCCGGGGAACAAGGAGTTCGTGCTCGGTCTGGTGACCGGGGTCGGCGCGGCGGTGTCGGTGGTCGCGAACCCGTTGTTCGGGGCGGTGTCCGATCGGACGGTGTCGCGGTTCGGGCGCCGGGTGCCTTGGGTGCTGGCCGGTGCGGTTGGCGGGGTCGTCGGGTTGCTGGTGCTCTCCGGCGCCGGCGCGGTCGGCTTGATGTTGCTCGGCTGGTGCCTGATGCAACTGTTCGGCAACACGTTGCTGGCGGCAATCACCGCGACGGTGCCGGATCGGGTGCCGCGACGGCAACGAGGTGTCGTCGGCGGCTGGGTCGCGCTGGCGCAGACGATCGGCGCGCTCGTCGGGACAGGTTTGGCCACCGCGGTTGGAGGGATCGGCGCCGGGTATGCCGCCTGTGCGGTGTTCCTGCTGCTCTCGGTGGTGCCGTATCTGATCGGCAGCGATGACGTGGTGCTGGTCGAGCGGCCCGCTTTCGACTGGGGGAGGTTCCTACGTGGCTTCTGGGTGAGCCCGCGGCGCTACCCGGACTTCGGTTGGGCCTGGCTGACGCGTTTCCTATTGAACCTGGGCAACGCGATCGGCACGTTGTACTTGTTCTACTACTTGCAGGATGAGGTCGGGTACGGCGATCCCGACACCGGCGTACTGATCCTGACCGCGATCTACGCCGTCTGCACGATCGTCACCGCCATCACCGCGGGCAGTTGGTCCGACCGGTTGGCCCGGCGGAAGATCTTCGTCACCGGCTCCGGAATCGTGATGGCCGTCGCCGGCGTGGTCCTCGCGCTGTACCCGACCTGGACGGGTGCGCTGATCGGCGCGGTGATCCTCGGCGCCGGCTTCGGGGTCTACCTGTCGGTCGACTTCGCCTTGCTCACCGAAGTCCTGCCGACCGCCCGCGATCGCGGGAAGGACCTCGGCGTCATCAACATCGCCAACTCCCTGCCGCAGGTGGTCGCTCCCGGCATCGCCGCCCCGGTCGTCAAATACTTCGGCGGCTACCCGGTCCTCTATCTGCTGGCCTCCGCCATCACCGTCCTCGGCGCAGTACTGGTCCGTCAGATCCGCTCGGTCGCTTAGCCCACGCGGACCGGGGCGCGTCAGGCCGGCCGCGGACGCCGGCGGCGGGTACCCATCTCCGAGGCCCGGGGCGCGTGGCCGACCGGCGGCCAGGACGTGGCACCGAGCTCCCGCGAGACCGACCGTGCGGCAGTCCGCAGGCTGGCGACGACGCCGGCCGCGACTGGCCAGTCGCTGGTCGGGGCGACCAGGCCCATCGCACCCACCGCGCCCCCGAGCCTGTCGCTGAGCACGGCCGCGAGGCCGCACTCCCCGAGCACGGCCTCCTCGACCTCCTCGGCGATGCCGGTCAGGCGAACCTGGTCGAGCTGCTTGCCGAGCGCGCGGGCATCGGTCACCGTCTCGCCGGTCATGCTGCGGAGGATTCCTCCGTCGAGGAGCCCTTCCGCGGCCTCCTCGTCGAAGGCGAGGATCGCCTTGCCCAGCGCGGACGCATGGGCAGGAATCACGATGCCGACCTCAGGCATCTGGCGCGAACCGTCAGGCCGGGGCTCGTGGTGCACCACCACGACGTCCTCGGCCATGGCTACGGCGGTGCGCACGGCGAAACCAGTGCGGCGGGCGAGATCCTCGGCCCAGGGCGCGACGCGGGACCGCAGCTCGAGGGTATCGAGGTAGACGTTGCCCAGGGTGAGCACGGCCGGGCCGAGGCGGTACTGACCCGAGTCGTGCTCCTGCACGATCATGCGGTGGACGAGAAGCGTGCGCACGATGCCGTGGACGGTGGACGGTGGCAGGTCGAGGCGCTGAGCGATCTCGCCGAGGCTGAGCCGGTGACCGCCCTGGAGCACGGTGAGGATGCGCAGCGCGCGGTCGACGGACTGGATCAACTCGTCACTCTCCAAGCCAGCTGAGATCGGGTCGGCGCAAGGTATTGCGCGGTGTGAAGCAGAAGCGTACCTTCGACCATCATTCGACATTATCGAATGGTATTCCAAGCGATGCCGAGGCCAGCTGTGGTGCTCGGTGGAGGAGATGCCATGAGCGAACCATCCACTCCCCAGAAGATCGCCTCCGAGGTCATCGGAACCGCGTTCCTCGTCTTCATCGGCGTCGGGTCGGTTCCCGCGACCCTGATCGTCAACGGCGACGCCCCGTTCACCATGGCCGACCTCGGGATGATCTCGCTCGCGTTCGGGACCATCGTCGTGGCGACCGTCTACGCGTTGGGTCACGTCAGCGGCAACCACATCAACCCCGCCGTCACGCTGGGCCTCGCCGTGACGAGGAAGTTCCCATGGAGGCAGGTGCCCGGCTACCTCGCCGCGCAGGTCGTCGGCGCGACGATCGGAGCCGCGGCCATCATCGCCGTACTCGGCGACAAAGCGAGCGACGTGGGTCTCGGCGTCGCGTCGTACGCCGACACGGTCGGTGTGCCGCAGGCGTTCGCCGCGGAGTTCGTCGGGACGTTCATCCTCGTGTTCACCGTGCTCGGCGTGATCCATCGAAAGGCGCCGGCCGGGTTCGCTGGCCTGGCCATCGGCCTGGTGGTCTTCGCGGCCATCATCCCGGTCGCCCCGGCCACGGGCGCCTCCATCAACCCGGCTCGCACCTTCGGCCCGATGTTCGTCCTGCAATTGGCGGGAGGCACGGTGAAGTGGGAGCAACTGCCGGTCTACATCGTCGCCGAACTCCTAGCCGGAACGCTGGCGGCACTGTCCTACCAAGCCCTCGTCAAGGGTGTCGGCGAGGTCGTCGAGTCTCCCGACAGCCCGGTACCGGCGCCCCGGCTGGCCGAGCCCGCCAGTCGCGCCTGACCTCCCACCTCCATCCGAAGCTCGACCAGCACGAGGAGCCAGTCCGGTGAAGAAACTCATCAATGACCCAGCCAACGTCCTGTCCGAGTCACTGCTCGGTGTCGCCGCCGCCCATCCGGAGTTGCGGGTCGACCACGAGCACAAGGTGATCTTCCGTGCCGATGCGCCGCGGCCGGGAAAGGTCGGCCTTGTCTCCGGAGGTGGTTCCGGGCACGAGCCCCTGCACGGAGGCTTCGTCGGTCACGGGATGCTCGACGCGGCCGCCTGCGGCGAGGTCTTCACCTCGCCGGTCCCCGACCAGATCACGGCCGCCACGAACGGTGTCGACGGTGGAGCCGGCGTGCTGCACATCGTGAAGAACTACACCGGCGACGTGATGAACTTCGAGATGGCCGCCGAGATGGCCGGCGCGACCGGTGGTGCCGAGGTCGTGGCCGTGGTGACCGATGACGATGTCGCGGTACAGGACAGCCTGTACACCGTGGGTCGCCGCGGCGTCGGCGTAACCGTCCTGGTCGAGAAGATCGCCGGGGCGGCCGCAGAGGCGGGGCGGAGCCTGTCCGACGTCGCTGCCGTTGCCCGGCGGGTGAACGCCGAGGGCCGGAGCATGGGCCTGGCTCTGACGTCCTGCACGGTGCCCGCGGCAGGGAAACCCACCTTCGATCTGCCGGCCGACCAGATCGAGGTCGGCATCGGGATCCATGGGGAGCCCGGCCGGACCCGCGTGCCGCTCGCGCCCGCGGCCGAGCTGGCCCGGATGCTCGTCGATCCGATCCTGGACGACCTCGATTTCGCCGGCGACGGGGTCCTTGCCTTCGTCAACGGCATGGGCGGCACGCCGCTGATCGAGCTCTACCTGATGTACCACGAGGTCGACCGGCTGCTGGCGAAGGCAGGAGTTTCGGTGGCCCGGTCGCTCGTCGGGAACTACATCACCAGCCTGGACATGGCCGGTTGCTCGGTCACACTTCTCAAGCTCGACGACGAGATGCTGCGGCTGTGGGACGCCCCGGTGCGGACTCCGGCCCTGCGGTGGGGCCTGTGAGCGCGCCGCCGGTACCAGAGGTGCGCGCGGTGGTCGACGGCGAGGCGATCCGATCCTGGCTGAGCCTGTTCGCGACGGAGGTCGCCCGCAACCGGGACCTCCTCACCCAGCTCGACTCCGCGATCGGTGACGCCGACCACGGCGCCAACCTCGACCGAGGGACATCGGCTGCGGTGTCCGCCTTCGGCACAGCTGACCACTCGTCGCCGGGAAGCGTGCTGAAGACGATGGGGATGACGCTCGTGGGCACGGTCGGAGGTGCCAGCGGACCGTTGTACGGCACGCTGTTCCTCCGGATGGCGGGTTGTGCGGGCGACGCCGAACGGCTCGACGCTCCCGCGTTCGCCGCGGCTCTGCGCGCCGGCCTGGACGGTGTCGTGGCCCGCGGACGCGCACAGGCCGGGGACAAGACGATGTACGACGCACTCTCACCCGCCTGCGACGCGCTGGACGACGCCCTCGCGGCCGGGAGGGACATCGGCGACGCGTTGTCGCTGGCGACCGCCGCGGCGGACGCCGGGCGCGACGCCACGATTCCGATGCTGGCGCGGAAGGGACGCGCGTCGTACCTCGGCGAGCGCAGCGTGGGACACCAGGACCCGGGCGCGACGTCGGCCGCGCTGCTGGTCGCCGCCGCGGCACAGGCGCTGTCCGGGCAGGTGTCGGCGTGACGGGCCTGGTGGTCGTCTCCCACAGCCGGGTCCTGGCCGATGCGGCGGTGTCGCTCGCGGCAGAGATGCTGCACGGCTCGGAGGTCCGGATCGCGGTGGCCGCCGGGCTGGACGCGACGACGTTCGGGACCGACGCGACCGCGATCGTCAAGGCGATCGAGGCGGCCGACGACGGTGCGGGCGTCGTGGTGCTGATGGACCTCGGCAGTGCGGTCCTGTCCGCCGAGATGGCGCTGGACATGGTCGACCCCGCGGTCCGGCAGCGGGCGGTGCTCTGCCCGGCCCCGCTGGTGGAGGGTCTCGTCGTGGCTGCCGTCGCGGCGGCGGGCGGCGCGGCCCCCGCGGAGGTCGCGGCCGAGGCGGTCGGGTCGCTGGCCGCCAAGCAGGCACATGTGGGCGCGCCCGCGCCGGACGCATCGGCCGAGCCCACCGTCGGCACCGAGGACCTCGCGGACACAGGTGACCAGGGTCCGACCTACACCGCGGTGGTAAAGATCGCCAATCCGCACGGCCTGCACGCGCGACCGGCCGCCCGGCTGGCCCAGGAATCCCGTCTGTTCGACGCCCGGATCGCGCTGCGCAACCTCGACACCGGAGCGGGCCCCGTTCCCGCAACCAGCCTGTCCCGGGTCGCCACCCTCGGCGCGCTCTGCGGACACCGGGTGGAGCTGGCCGCGACGGGCAGCCAAGCGCGCGAGGCCGTAGCTCACATCGTCGCCCTGGCCGATCGTCGTTTCGACGAGCAAGAGCCGTCCAGCGCAGCCGGACCTCAACGGTCAGCCGTACATCGTACGGACGGGACACCGATGCCGGCCTCGCCCGGTATCGCCGTCGGTCCGGCTGTATCGATGCGCGCATCCGACGTCGAGATCCCGGACGAGGTGCCCGGCGACGCTGCGGCCGAGTGGCGACGCGTCCGGGCCGCGATCGCCGAGGTCCGCCGCGAGATACAGCGGATCCGGGTCGCGGCCGCGCGCGAGGGCGGCGAAGGGGAGGCAGCCATCTTCGACGCCCACCTCATGCTGATCGACGACACCGACCTGCTCGACGACGTTCGCGCCCGCATCGCGGCAGGCAAGGCAGCACCCCGCGCCTGGACCGACGCGATCGCCTCCGTCGAGGCGGAGTTCGCCCGCCTCCCGGACGAGTATCTGCGGACCAGGGCCGCCGACGTCCACGCGGTCGGACAACAGGTCGCGCGTGTCCTGACCGGCGCGCCGGCCCTGCACGTCGAGGGCGAGGGCGTCCTGATCGCGGATGACCTGACCCCGGCCCAGGTGGCCGACCTGGACGCCTCGTGCGTGACGGGCATCGTCATGGCCGCGGGGAGCCCGACAAGCCACAGCGCGATCCTGGCCCGGTCCCGCGCCATCCCCACCGTGGTCGCTGCCGGACCAGCTGTGCTGGACGTACCACCCGGTACGACCGTTGCCCTTGACGGCACGACGGGACGGGTCTTCGTCGACCCCGGCGAGGAGACGCTGCGTGAGCTCGAAGCCGCCGACCAGCAGGCACGGGCGAAGACCGCGCTGGCGAGGGCGGGAGCCTTCTCGCCGGCCGTCACGCGCGACGGGGTCGAGGTCCTCGTCGGCGCCAACCTCGGATCCGTCCCGGACGCCCGCGCTGCCGCTGACAACGGTGCCGAGCTCGCCGGTCTGGTCCGCACCGAGTTCCTGTACCTCGGCCGACACCAACCACCCACGACCGAGGAACAGATCGAGGTCTACCGATCGCTGGCCGAGGCACTCGGCGGAGAACGCCTGACCCTGCGGACCCTCGACGTCGGAGGCGACAAGCCGCTTCCGTACGTACCCCAGCCGCCCGAGGCCAACCCGTTCCTGGGTATGCGGGGCATCCGGCTGACGCTGGCCCAGCGCGACCTCCTCGACGACCAGCTCCGGGCAATCGTCGCGGTAGCCTACGAGACGCCTGTCAGCGTGATGTTCCCGATGGTGAGCACCGTCGATGAGCTCGCGGACGCGCGGCATCGCCTCGACCGTGCGATCCAGCTCGCCGGCCGCGGCCGCCCGGCGGGACTGCAAGTCGGGATCATGGTCGAGGTCCCGGCCGCCGCCCTCAAAGCAGCTGCCTTCGCGCCGCACGTCGACTTCTTCAGCGTCGGCACCAACGACCTCACCCAGTACACGGTGGCCGCCGAGCGGGGAAACCCGTCGGTCGCCTCGCTGGGCGACCCGCTCGACCCTGGCGTGCTGCACCTGATCCGGGCCGTCTGCCGGGCCGCCGAAGGCCGCTGCCTGGTCGCCGTCTGCGGTGAGCTGGCAGCCGACGAAGCGGCGACTCCACTACTGGTGGCACTCGGCGTCCGCGAACTCAGCGTGGCACCGTCCTCCGTCGCTGCCGTGAAGCAGGCCGTTCGCCAGATCGACCGTGCCGCAGACGCCGACCTGGTACGCCGTGCCCTGACCGCGGCCGGACCCCGAGACGTCCGCGCAATCCTCGGCTGATCCGCCACACGGTGGGCGGCGGCCACCATCTAGTCGCTTAGTCTGACCGCCATGCCGCTCTATTCCTTCGAGGGCAAGAGTCCCTCCGTGCACCCGGAAGCCTGGATCGCGCCCACCGCCACCCTGGTCGGCGATGTGGTGGTCGAGAAGGGTGCCTCGATCTGGTACGGCGTGGTGATCCGCGCTGACCTCGGCCGGATCATCATCCGCGAGGGCGCGAACATCCAGGACAACTCCGTCCTGCATGTCGGCGGCACCGGTGTCTGCGAGGTCGGCAAGGACGCGACCGTCGGCCACCAGTGCCTGGTCCACGACTGCATCGTCGGCGAGTCCGCCCTGATCGGCAACGGCGCCATCGTCCTCGACGGCGCGGTGATCGGGCGCCGCACCCTGATCGCCGCCGGCGCCACCGTCACCCCCGGCACCGAGATCCCACCCGAGTCGGTCGCCCTCGGCAGCCCCGCCAAGAAGGTCATCCCGCTGGAAGGCACCGCCAAGCTCTTCGTAGACCACAACGCCGCCGTCTACCACGCCCTCGCCCGCCGCCACGCCGACTCGATAGAACTCATCGACCCCGCCTGAGCAGCCTTCCCGACGGACGTCGTGCTGTGACCCAGGTCACAGACGATAGGAGTTGAAATCCGCGGTCGGGGGTCGAGGTAGCAGCGACGGAGCTACCTCGACCAAGGAGTGAACGATGAGTGGAATCACTGCCCTGACCAACGACCGCAGCGTGCCGGCCGGGCGACTGTCCAACCGGACGCTGCTGACCTTCGCCGCGCTCGCCGGGCCGGGATTCTTTGCTTCGGCGAGTGCGCAGATGCTCACCCGTGACGGCTTCGACCTGCGGGTGCATCCGATCAGCCAGTTGTCGACTGGCGACCTCGGCTGGATCCAGATCGCCACCTTTGTGCTGACCGGCCTCGGCGTGATCGCTTTCGCGGTCGCTCACCACCGCCTGGTCCGAGTCGGGGTCGGGCGGCGACTGGTGCCGATCTTCGTCGCGATCTTCGGCGTGGGGCTGATCGTGTCGGGCCTGTTCGTCATGGATCCGCAGAACGGCTTCCCGGTCGGCACGCCCGACGGGCCGGTGCCAGCGATGTCGTGGCACAGCATCGTCCACGCGGCAGCCGCGGCAGTCGCCTTCACCGCTATGGCGGCGGCGTGCGTCGTACTGGTTGTCCGTGCGATCCGGTGCCGCGAGGTAGCCGCCGCGATCGGGAACGGTCTGGTCGGCGTGTTCCTGTTGCTGCCGATGTCGCCGAACCATGCGAGCTTGCAGATCGCCTTCACCGGCGTCGTCGCCTTCACCTGGACCACCATCCACGCACTGAAGTTGCGACGGACGACCTGACTGCGTTGCACGACGAGCGGCCGGACGCTGTAGGGGCGTCCGGCCACAGGTTGCGGGATCAGGGGCAGCGGGCTGCCTTCTTGCCGTTGGGGGCGATGGCGAACCAGAGGTTGCCGACGCCGTAGCCGGCGGTCTGGCCGAGTTCCTTGTCCTTGTGGAAGTAGTAGAGCGGCCAGCCGTTCAGGGTGACCTGCTTGCCTTCCGGGCGATCGATCAGGCCGACGGAGACCGGGCTGATCTTGTTGCTGAGGATGCGGACGCCGTTCTTGCCGGCCAGTACGGGCTCCCACTTCTTCGTGCATTCGCCGAAGCAGGTGGTGCGCGAAGGCTTGGCGGAGTCGTTGTCGAACCGGTAGATGGTGCGGCCCGCCTGGTTGGTCACGAAGGGCATGAAGCCGTCGACCACGTTGACCGTCAGCGTCTGCACATCCTTCTGCGCCGGTGCCGCCGCCTTCGCCTGTTGGGTGGATTTGGCCTTGCCACCTTGGGGGTTGACGGCGAACCAGACTCCGCCCTGGCCCTGGCCCTGACCCGCGAGCTGACCGAGCTTGAGATCATCCTTGAAGTAGTAGAGCGGCCAGCCCTTCAACGTGACCTGCTTGCCCTCGGGACGATCGATGGTGCCGAGCTTGCTCTCGTCGATGCCGCCCCCTTCCACGACAACGCCGGACCCGGCCAGTACCGGTTCCCAGGTCTTCGCGCACGCGTCGAAGCAGGTCGACTGAGAAGGATTCGCGGAGTCGTTGTCGAACCGGTACACGGTCCGGCCGCTGGCACTGGTCACGATCGGCGTCAGTCCGGGAACCTGCTGCACCTTGAGAACCTTCTGCCCACCCTGCGCCTGCGCACCACCCGTCTGCGCACCACCCGCCTGCCCCTGAACCTCCTGAGCCGCGGGAGCCGGCGCACCGCCAGCAGCCTGCCCGCCCTCGGAACCAGAGCTGCCCAACAGCGACGAACCACACGCCGACAAGGTCAGAACAGCAGCAAGAGCAGTAATCGTCGCAGCAAGAGACTTCTTCATCGGAATCCTCCGTATGGTCTGTGTCCGCGTCTGTCTTGCCCCGGGACACGTCCACTTCGGAGGATCGGTTCAGCAGCCGCCCTGTTTGAATCAGCGGACTGACCCAATTCCGTTCCCCTTCGCAGGCCTTCTAGGGTTGCGGCGTCACTGCCAGAGGTGTAGGCAGGGAGGGTCGCGGTTGGAATGGGGGCGCGGCATGACAACTCTGGCTATCGCGCTTGAGGACGGCTTCGACGATGACCATGTCGTCGTACGAATCAATGATCGCGTCGTCTTCGACGAGGAGCACGTCAGCTCTCGCTATCACAGTGTCGCCCAGATGTTCGATGTACCGGTGACTGCGGACGAGGTACGAGCCGCGGTCCAGGTGCCGACCCGTGGGCTGGCTGACGAGACCACGCTCGATGTCACCCGCAAGCCGAACCTGCGGATCTCCATCACAGCTGGCGATGTGGTGTTCGACGCCGGGAGTGCGCCCCTTTACTACGCTTGATCGCGGCCGACAGCGGCTGGCCAAGGGCCCTGGTCGCTGCCGTTCAAAGGCCCCCATGGGGAGGTTCACCATGGCTACTGATAAGGGCGCGAAGAGTGCAGCGCGCTCCAAGAGGCAAGCACC
This sequence comes from Kribbella caucasensis, assembly GCF_004361855.1. Taxonomy (GTDB): domain Bacteria; phylum Actinomycetota; class Actinomycetes; order Propionibacteriales; family Kribbellaceae; genus Kribbella; species Kribbella caucasensis. Next base: position 26,564 of record NZ_SNWQ01000034.1, on the reverse strand, counting down.
GCAGACGTCGCCGACCTCAAACCCGGAGAGTCTGGCGCCGACGGGGCACGACGCCGACTTCGCTGCCTTGGTGCAGCATGTCGCCGCCGAGTTGCCCAGTCTGGAGGAGGCCCAAGGGCCATTTCCCTGGCCGCCAATGCGGCGGAGTGGCGTGTATACCCGGATCACCACGCCGCTACCGACACCCAACGGGCCGCTCGCACCGGATACCGCACTCGACGGAGCGGACGGCGCCACGCTGGAAATCGAGGAAGCAATCGAGGGGCACCTTGGCCCTCGGCCTGTCTGGGTCAGCGAGGAGCTGCGGGTAGACGTCGACGGGACCTTCCCGACGATGACGATCAGCGGGACGATCTTCCGCCTGTTCGGTGGCTGGCTGACCTGGATCGCTCGCGTCACAGAAGATCCACAGACCGGCGAGTATGTCGGTCCGATCAGCTATCGCAACGGAGCGGCGCAGTTGCTGCAGCACACCGATGTGCGCTGCAGGCTGACCGGGTCGCCGTGGATCCAGCCTGGCCGGCATGCGCGGGTCACCTTCACCGGCGGCGGACTGCAGCAACGCGTCCGGGTCTACCGGTTCGTCCAGTCCAACTTCCGGACGGTCGGCATTGAGTACGACACCGTGGAGGGCACCAACTCGGTCACCTCCTACAACCTCCAGGCGCACCCGAACCGCCCGGCCGACCTGCCGGCGACGACCCTGACGATCGAGGACGTCTTCACCCGGCAGGGCCTGCGGATGACCAAGACCAGCGGCGAGGACGTCATTCCGATCGACGAGGCGATGGGCAACCAGCTGTGGTCCGATCTAGAGATGCACGATGCCATGCAGCAGCACTGGTCGAAGTTCGCCGACGTCCCGCAGTGGCAACTCTGGACGCTGTTCGCCGGGCGACACGAGATGGGCTTCGGGCTGGGTGGGATCATGTTCGACGATATCGGCACCGCCCAGCGTCAGGGCTGTGCCATCTTCATGGACTCGTTCATCTCCAACCCGGCACCGGCCGGCGATCCGGCAGCGGCGGCGTACGTCCAGCGGATGCGCTTCTGGACCGCGGTGCACGAGATCGGGCACACGTTCAATCTGGCCCACTCGTGGCAGAAGGATCTCGGCACACCGTGGATCCCGCTGGTACCAGCGCCGGAAGAGCGAAGCTTCATGAACTACCCGTTCCGGGTGGCCGGTGGGCCGAATGCCTTCTTCGCGGACTTCCACTATCGCTTCAGCGAGGACGAACTCCTGTTCCTCCGGCACGCCCCGGCCCGTTTCGTCCAGCAGGGCAACGCCCCCTGGTTCGATCAGCACGGCTTCGAGCAGGCCCGGATGGACGGCTCGGCCGCACTCACGCTGACTGTGCGCTTCAACCGGGCGGCCAGCCGGTTCGAGGCGCTGGAACCCATCGTCGCCGAGATCAAGCTGACGAACACCAGCCCGGTCGCGATCGTGGTCGACAAGAACGCTCTGATAAGCGACCAGCTTCTGGTCGTGATCGAAGGAAAGGGCAAAGGGCCGCGGCAGTGGATCCCCTACCAGCGCTACTGCACACTGGCGGAGCCGCAGATCTTGCAACCTGCCGAGTCGATGTACGCGCCCCTCTACCTCTCCGCGGGGTTGAACGGCTTCGACCTGGCCGATCCCGGCCGCTACCGCGTCTACGCCGCACTGCGGACAGCCGCCGGCGACGTACTCTCCGCACCCCTGGACCTCCACGTAGCACGCTTCGAGTCCCGGGAACAGGAGTCGCTGGCTGACGACATCTTCGAAGATGAAGTCGGAAGGGTCCTCGCGTACGACGGCAGCCGGGTGCTCGAGCGGGCCTGCGCAACGCTTCGGGAGGTCGTCGACCGGACACCCGAAAGTCGCATCGCCAAACACGCCGCGGCCGCGCTCGGTCGGGTCGCCGCGACCAGCGGTCTGGTCTTGGAGGAAGGAGACGGAACCCCGCAACTCGTCACGAGACCGGCGAGACCAGAGGAAGCGGCACCATTGCTCGATACGGCGTACGGCGACCTCGACACAGCTGCCGATACCTTCGGACACATCAGGCTGACCGAGGAGGTCACCCGGACCGCGCAAGCACTCGCAAAGGAAGGCAATCGAAGCCGCGGCGCCGAGATGACCGGAAGCCTCGCCCAAGTCCTTGACGGCCGCGGCGTCCTGCCGCGAGTCGTCGCTGAGGTCCGTGGAGTCGCTCACACCCTGTCGGAGTAGAACGCACTTGGGTAATTGGGAATGGTAGAGACGCGGCGCCCTGTCCCGCCGCGTCTCTGCCCCACACTGCCGCTGAGCTGATCCCTGCGAAGCTGCCGCGCGCCCGATCCGCCTGAACCGGAGGGGCGTGTCAGGCCAATGCGAGGAACAGCTTCTCGAGTTGCGCCTCTGTCAGCGGGGGCTCCTCGCCGCGGTCTCGTAGCGTTTGGCAGTGCCGCATGCCGGTGGCGATGATCTTGAAGCCGGCCCGGTCCAGGGCGCTCGATACCGCGGCGAGCTGGGTTAGCACCCGCTCGCAGTCGTCGCCGTTCTCGATCATCGCGATCACGCCGGCCAGCTGGCCCTGCGCTCGCTTCAACCGGGTCAGCGGGTCCTTCATCGAATCAGTGTCCAACTGCACTGCCGCCACCTCCACACGCACCGGGACTCATGTTCATCGGCCGAACAGGCGAGCGAAGAACCCGCCTCCGCCTTCGCTCTTGGCGTGACCCGAGCACCACTGCTGAGCCGGCACCGACTGCTTGACCTGGGCGACATGCTGACCACAACCAGCCCACGTTGTCTTACCGCATTGGCGACACTTCACTGCTCGACACATCCCAGGAAACCCTTCCGTCGGCGTACTTCCGCAGAAGAATACCCCCGGGGGTATGACGAGCGCTGGCCAGATGGGGTTAGATGAGGCTAATGTTCGGATGTGAGTGCTCAAATGCGTCCGCTCAACTGTTGCGAGATCGCGCATACCGAGGCCGTCGAGGACTACCTGCGGGTTATCTTCAAGCTCGCCGGGCGCGGGTTGCCGGTCACGACGTCGGCGGTGGCCGAGCAGGTCAGTGTCGCGCCGCCGACTGTGTCCGCGATGTTGAAGCGGCTGGAGGCGAGCAACCTGGTCGCGCGCTCAGCGGCGCATGAGATCAGCCTGACGACCCACGGTGAGCGGCATGCGATGGGTGTGACGCGGCGGCACCGGTTGGTGGAGACCTTCCTGGTGCAGGTTCTGGGGCTGACCTGGGACGAGGTGCACACAGAGGCCGACAAGTTGGAGCACGCGATCAGCGACCGGCTGGAAGACCGGATCGACAGTGTCCTCGGGCATCCGACGCATGATCCGCACGGTGACCCGATTCCCCCGCGGAGCGGCCGTCATGTCGAGGCCTGGTCCGTCCCGCTCGGCGGTGTTGCCGCGGGCAACCGGTTCCGGGTGCAGCGGGTCGCCGATGACGACAGCGATGCTTTGAGGTATCTGGGCGAGCGCGGGATCCGGCCCGGCGCCGTACTCGAAGTGGTCAGTCGCGAGCCCTTCGGTGGACCGGTGTGGGTGAAGGTCGGCGCGCGGCGTCACGCGCTCGGCCCGATCCTGGCCGACGTCGTACACGGGGAGATCGCGTGATGTCCGGGGCGTCCCGGCGGGGATTTCTGCTCGGTGGTGCGGGTGTCGCTCTCGGCGCGATCCCCGCGCAGCCTGTGGCCGCCCGGCCGCCGGCCGCTGACCCGGTCCCGTCGCCGCATGCGGGTCACGATGCCGCGGTAATGCATGGTGGCGGCATCAACGGTCCGACCTTCCGCGGTGGCACTGTTGATCACGCGGCCAACGGGTTCAACCCGACCGAGGTGCTTCGGGATTTCGACTACGGCAAGGTCTCGAAGCTGCCGAACGGCCGGGTGCTGCGGGAGTGGGAGATCTTCGCGTCCGACCAGGAGATCGAGGTCGCGCCCGGCATCCGCTTCCCGGCCTGGACGTTCAACGGCCGGATCCCGGGGCCGACCCTGCGTTGCCAGGCCGGCGACCGGTTGCGGGTGCGGTTCGTCAACGCGTCGGCTCACCCCCACACGATGCATTTCCACGGCATCCACCCGGCCGAGATGGACGGCGTACCGGGTGTCGGCCGTGGCGTGATCTCGCCCGGCGAGGACTTCGTCTACGAGTTCGACGCGGAACCGTTCGGGCTGCACCTGTATCACTGCCATGTCGGGCCGCTGGCCGAGCACATCGCCCGCGGGATGTACGGCACCTTCATCATCGACCCACCACAGCCGCGCCCGAAGGCCGACGAGATGGTGATGGTGATGAACGGCTACAACACCACCTTTGATGCCGAGGGCAACCAGCTGTACGCCGTCAACGGGATCCCCTTCCACTACATGCACGAACCGGTCCGGGTGAAGCGCGGCGAGCTGGTCCGGATCTACCTGGTCAACATCCTGGAGTACGACCCGATCAACAGCTTCCACCTGCACGGGAACTTCTTCGACTACTACCCGACCGGCACCCGGCTGGAACCGACCGAGTTCACCGACACCGTCGTACAGGCCCAAGGGCAGCGGGGCATCTGCGAATTGCGGTTCCCGTATCTCGGCAAGTACATGTTCCACGCGCACAAGAGCGAGTTCGCCGACCTCGGCTGGATGGGCTTCTTCGAGGTGGTCGAGTGACCACGCCAAGACTCCGCGGACAGCTGCCGGCCTGGGTGCTCGTGATCGCCACCGTCGCAGCAGCCGCTGTCGCCCTGACCATCCTCGCTGTGCTCGGCAGCCGCAGCCTGCCGGAGCGAACTGGTCCGCCGGTGGAGGAACTGGCGATCGAGCGCACCGTACTGTCGCCCGGCATCATCGAGCTCACCGTCCGGAACACCGGCCCAGATCCAGTGCAGATCGCCCAGGTCTCGGTCAACGACGTGTACGTCGGCTTCACCGGTTCGACTGAACCGCTCGGCCGGCTGGCCACGGACACCTTGCGCCTGGACTACCCCTGGCAGGAGGGGCAGCCGTACGGCGTATCGATCCTGACGTCCACCGGCGCCGTGATCGAGCACGAGGTCCCCGTCGCGGTGGAGACGCCCGCGACCGGTGGAGGTCTGCTCGCGCTGATGGTGCTGCTCGGGACATACGTCGGCGTCCTCCCCGTTGCCCTCGGCATGGTTTTCCTGCCCGTACTACGCCGTGCCGGTCGGTCGGTGGTCCGCGTCCTGCTGGCGTTGACCGTCGGACTACTAGCCTTCCTCGCCGTCGATGCCGCGATCGAGGGACTCGAACTGGCCGACGAATCCGGGGGCGCGTTCGGTGGCCCGCTGCTGGTGTTCCTCGGCGCCGGACTGGCGTTCCTGGTCCTCACCGCGGTCGATCGCTTCCTCAAGAACCGGACGCCCGAGCAGACCGGGGTCACCCCGGACGGTCGTCGACTGGCCCTGATGATCGCCCTCGGCATCGGTCTGCACAACCTCGGCGAAGGCCTGGCGATCGGCTCGGCCTACGCGGTCGGCGAACTGGCCCTCGGCGCTGCCTTGGTCGTCGGTTTCGCCCTGCACAACACCACCGAGGGCCTGGCCGTCGTCGCGCCGCTGACCCGACAGCCGCCCTCCGTACTCCGTCTGCTCGGCCTCGGCCTACTCGCCGGTGGCCCAGCGATCCTCGGTGCGGTGATCGGCGCGGCCGTCAACAACACCGCACTGGCATCCCTCCTGTTCGGCGTAGGCGTCGGCGCCATCCTGCAGGTCGTCCTCCAGATCGCCCCCAGCCTCCGCAACCAGGCCGGCAAACTCCTCGACCCACCCATCGCAGCAGGCATCTCAACCGGCGTCCTGATCATGTACGCCACCGGCCTACTCGTCTCCGCCTGACGACGGCGCGGGGCGCGCGGCCAAGCCCGGTGGGCGTGCGCGATGAGTAGGCTGATCGACGTGATACTGACCACGAGGAGGCGGCGTCCCGCTCAGGGACAGGTCTTGTGGAAGGGCCGGTCGCCGAAGTTCTCCCGCCACTCCTCGCTGGTCAGGTCGCGGCCGGCGGCCTGGCAGGCGTGCTCGATGGCGTGCTCGAGGCGGGTGTCCCAGTGGTAGATCCCGTCGTCATACGACGCGATCACGACTGTGCGACCGTCGGGCCGGAAGTCGGCTGTGGCGAGGGTCTGTTGCGGGATGACGACGGAGCCGAACAGAGCCGCGGTGTCGCCGTCGATCAAGGTCACGGTGCCGTCGGCGCCGGACGACACCAGGCGGGAGCCGTCCGCCGAGTACGCGAGGCTGTTGATCGGATCTTCCTGCAACTTCGCCGGCGGACGAACCGCTGTGCCGGTCGCGGTGTCGAGCACCATCACCTCGCCGTGGTGACTCCCAATGGCGACATGACGGCCGTCCGGGGAGAAGGTTGCTATTTCGGGGTCGCGCATCGCCAGCGGGCCCGTGCGGATTGCCGTGCCCGCCTCGAGGTCGAGCAGCGCCCATCCCGTGGACGGGACGACGAAGTCGAGCCCGAAGTTTCGGCCGCCGGTGAGTACCACGGCACTGCGATTGTCCGGACTCGCGGACAGCCAAGCGATCGGCACGCCCACCTGGACCGGTTTGCCCACCGGCTTGAGGGTGTCCGAGTCGAGCAATGTGGCCATGCCGGACGCCTGACCGATCGCGATCCGGCTGCCGTCGCGGCCGCTGTAGTCGAGATCCTGGACGGGGCCCCCTGGCAGCCGGCGCTGCGCGATGACCTGACCGGCGCGTGTGTTCCACACTCTGAGGACGCCGGATTTCACCGCCGCGAACCGTTCGCCGCCGGGGTGCCAGGTCCCGCAGCTCGCACTGTCGATGGCGAACCAATCGCCACTCAAAACGGTCGGCTTGGTCGCCTGGTCCGTTTCGACGTCGATGAACCCGATCCCGGAACGGCCTTGGCGGTAGATGGTCCGGCCGCCAGGGGCCGGTATCACGCAGCCGTGGTCGAGGCCGGGCGGCTTCTTGACCTGCGTGAGGTACCTGCGCTTGCCGCTGAGATCCCAGCTGCGCAGCGCTCCGTTCCCCGCCGTGTACAGGGTCTCGTCGTCCGGGCTGAAGCCGACGTCCCAGAGGTCCTGGTCGCGGATCTCGAGTTCCTCGACCACCCGGCCCTCTGCCACGTCCCACACGATCGTCTTCGGGGCCGCGGTCGTCGACACCAGCCGGGTGCCGTCGCGGGAGAAGCGCACCGTCAGAATCTCGTCGTCGCCGGGCAGGCGCCCCTTGACTGCTCCTGTCGCGGCGTCGATCAGCACCACATCCCCGATGCCTGAGCCCGAACCTGGCGGCATCTCGCCGGCAAGTGCAAGTAGTTTGCCGTCTCGCGTGACGTCGATGCCGTTGGAAGACAGGTCGGTCCGTGAGAAGAGCTCCTTCCCGGTCCCGACGTCGTACCCCGTCAGCGGTCTGGTCGTGTAGACCCGATCGCCGGTTGGGCTGATTTGCACCCGGGCCCTGACCGCGTCGGCAGACAGAGGCAGCGTTCTCCGCACCGACGGTTGTGTGCCCTGTCGGACGTTCCAGACAAGCACGGACCCGGTTGTGTAGTCGTTCAGCGTCCCGTTCGCGTAGAACTTGATGACGGCCACGAGTGAGTTCCCGTCGTGGCTGTAGTCGAGGTGTGTTGCCCGCGCCGGCACTGTGAAATGCGGCAGCTGCTGCGATTCGGGTGCCGGTTCGAGCGTCCTCGGATCGAGCAGCCGCACCGGATGGGTGGTCGGCGAGGGCATCCCGGCGGCCACGTGCCTGCTGTCCGGGCCGAATGCGGCCGCTGCCCACCCTTCGCGGCGCACCGACCCCTCCGGCATGGTCTTGGGGCGGTGCGCGCCCTTCAGCTCGCCGGTCGTCGGGTCGTACAGCAAGGTCGTGCCATTCGGGTCGTACAGCGCGACCCGAGCGCCGTCCGGGCTCACGTCGACGGCGTAGGTGTCCAGCCGCTCCGTCTCGACCGAGCGGATCAGCCGGGGCTGCTTGGCGAGCACGGCGAGCAGGTTGGCCCGCGACTCGGGAGTCTCGTGCAGCCGGATACCGGCCACGGCCAGCAGCAACGACTCGTCGACGTCGTCCTTCACAACCGCCTTGGCGCCGGCCCGGCCGGCATCCGCGACCAGCGCCGCCCGCTCGGCGGCTGCTGCCTCCTGGTCGGCGCGGTCGGCCTGGCCGACTGCGACCAAGCCGGCGACCAGCGCCCCGACCAGCAGCAGGGCGGCGGTGCCCAACGCGGTGCGGAGACGCCGGTTCACGCGGATCTGGTACCGGGCGGTGTCCTCGGCAGCGCGCAGTTCAGCCTCGGACAGGCGCTTGCTCGCGGCCAGGAACGCCTGCTCGGTCTCGGTGAGCGTTGGTTTGCTGCCTTCCTGCCAGTCCAGGGCGTTGGCGAGCCGTGCGCCGCGGTAGAGCTCGCTGTCGGGACGCCCGAGCGTGTCCCACGAGTCGGCCACGGTCGCCAGGTGATGGAGGATCCGTTGCCCTTCCAGGTCGTCGTCGAGCCAGCCACGCAACCGGGGCCAGGCCCGGGCCAGCGCCTCGTGCGCGAGCTCCACGACGCCGTCGTCGCTGGTCACCAGCCTCGCACCGATCAACAGGTCGACCATCGCGTCGTTCTCGGGGCCGGTGACCACCAGGCGACGCGGCAACCGGCTGCGGACCGGTTCTCCCTCCGGGCCCGGCGTGACTAGACGCAGCAGCAAGCCCCGCAGCACCGTGCGCTGCTCCAGGGAGACCTGTGCGTAGACCTGCTCGGCCGACTGGGCAACCGCGCCGCGGATGCCGCCGGTGGCGCGGTAGCCGGCCACTGTCAGAGTGCGCCCTTCGCGGCGCTGCCAGGTCTCGGCCAGCGCGTGCGACATCAGCGGCAGCGCGCCGGGCTGATCGGCCACCTCACCGACCAGCAAGTCAACCAGACCTGGCTCCACTACCAGTGACGCCAGCCGGGCCGGTTCCTCGATCGCGGCCCGCAGATCCGTCTCTGCCATTGCGGCGAGCAGGTACAGGCCGCGCTCCACCACGCGCGCGAACGCCGGGTGGGACGAAATGTCGGCGAGCCGATCGGCCCGGAACGACAAGATCAGCGGTGCCACAGTCAGGTGAGCGGCCAGGGTGGTGAGGAAGGTGGCCCGCTCAGCGGCATCCTGACACAGCGAGAACGCCTCCTCGCACTGGTCGACCAGCAGCGCCGGCGGCGGGCCCGTGCCCGGCATCACCGCGGCCAGCGCGGCGACCGGGTGCACCCCCGGAGTCATCACCACCACCCGAACCCCGTCGCGGCGCAGGGCGGCGGCGACGCCTGCCCGGACCAGCGAGGACTTGCCGCAGCCCGATGGCCCCACGACTGCCAGGACCGAGCTGTCGGACAGTCGTCGCAAGCACGCGGCGACGTCGGCATCCCGGCCGAAGAACACCTCCGCGTCGTCGACGTCGTACGACTTCAGGCCCGGGTACGGGCATGCCGCGCTCGGCTCCGGCAGTGCGCTCTCGACCACCAGCGACGGGTCCTGACGTAGTATCGCCTGCTCCAGCGCATCCAGTTCCGGGCTGGGATCCAAACCGAGCTCACGATTCAGCACCGCGCGGAGCTGCCGGATGGTCTTGAGCGCCTCGCCCTGACGGCCGGCCTGGTACTGCGCCGTGGCGAGCAGGATCCAGCGGCGTTCGCGCAGCGGGGCCTCGCCCACGAACGCCTGCGCCTTATCGAGGACCTTGTCGTGCTGGCCGGCCCGCAGCGCAGACTCGACATACAGCTCCTCCGCCGAGTGCCGCAGCTCGACGAGCCGGGCCGCCTCGATCCGGGCCGGGTCCCACCCGTCCAGCTCGGTCAACGGCCGGCCCCGCCACAGCGTCAGCGCATCGGCCAGCACCAGAGCCGCCCGCTCGGCGTCCCCGGCCGCGAGCAGTCCGCGAGCACGGCCGACCGCCCGCTCGAAGCGCTGCGCATCGACGTCGTCGACCGGAAGGGTCAGCCGGTAACCCAGCGGCGAGGTCTCGATCGCACGGCTGCCGAGCAGCTTGCGGAGCCGGACCACGCATCCTTGGACGATCTTCGCCCAGGACGGCGGTACCTGCTCTCCCCACAGCACGTCGGCCAGTGCCTCCGCGCTGACCACCTCTCCGGGGTGTACGGCGAGAGCTGCGAGCACGACGCGATCACGTCGTCCGAGAACCTTGTGTTCCCCCTCGATCGTGAGCGGGCCGAGAACGGCGATACCCACCTCTCGACTCTCGACCTCCACGTGCCGGCCGTCAATGGCCGCGATACCGGCGTGATACCGGGCCTTCCCGGCGCGATACCGCACAGTGCGACAACCGGATCACCAACCGTCAGGCGCACCTGGATCCACCGACAGAGGCGAGTCCCGCCGGACGCGAGGGCACAGGAGAAGTCATGTTTCACGCATCAAGCACGAAGATCCTGACCGGATTTGCCGCGAGTGCCGCGGCCTGCGTCGGGCTGCTGTCGATCGCCGCACCGGCGTCGGCAGACGTCAAACCGGACGGTGGACCCTCGCAATACATCCCGGCGGGCGAGGTCCCCATTGTCGAGGAGAGGAATGGACTGGACACGTCGTCGGTGGCACTGGGGGCGCTGGGCGGGATCGCCTTCGCCGGCGCAGGACTGGGCATCACCCTCGGGGTGCAACGCCGCCGCGACCACTCGGCACTGCATTCGACCTGATGCCGTACGTGGTACCAACTGAGCATGCGTCCGCCGAAGCTGGCCGCCCCGACGGCACTGCGGCGGACGCAGCATTGCGTGACTGCGTGCAGCACGTGCGGGCATGGCACGCGAGGCGTTCAACGATCCACACCCGCGGCGCCAGCTAACCCAGCTCGTGCACCTCACCTGTCGCGCACGCGCGAGCGGTTCAGGCAGCCACCTGGTCAGCTCGCAAGGCCGCGTTGCACTCGGTGCTGTCGGAGGCCGAAATACCCGATCAGCTCAAGGCCGACCTCCTTGTGTCCGAGGACCTCTGCACACTGCTCGCCAGCCACCCCCCCCGATCGGCACGACGACGGCAGGTTACCTCTGACTTCCTAGTGATCGGCGGGCGGCGGCTGTAATCGTGGCAGCGGTCGGGTCGGGGATTGTGGCGGCCACGTGACCGTCGGGGCGGATCAGCCAGACCTCGCCGGGGCGCGCTCCTAGTGCGGTCGTCAGGGTTCCGCTGGAGTCGATCGCCTCGATGCTCAGCACCCGGCTCGGGGCGTCGATGGCATTCTTCAAGGCCAGCGTCACCTCCGTCGTACTCACGCCGTCTGTCGTCAGTGCGAGCACCCCGTCGCGCACGATCTCGCGTAGGCGCGTCACTTCCGGGCGGTCCGGGTCGTGGATCGGTACGTCGGGAATCAGTACGCCGGGGCACGTGGCTGGGGACTTCCCGCGTTCCGGGCGACCCATAAACGGCCGGGACGGATCGGCGGTGGTTAGCGGCGAATCGACGTACCAGAAGGGTTCTGCCAATCGACCGGAGTTCACCTTCGATCGGGCGTCGGCGTTCGTGGCCGCGGCCTGGAGGAGTTCGTGTCGCGCCCGTCTCGCCGCGTCGTCGGGCGGCACGAGGAACCGCATCGTGGCGCTGGTGACGTCGAGGTTCTCCAGCGCGGCGGCGTGTCGTTCGTCGTGATAAGTGTCGAGCAGGGACTCCGGTGCCCAGCCGCGCAGTACGAAGGCCAGCTTCCAGGCCGCGTTCTCCGCGTCCAGTACGCCGGAGTTCAGCCCGCGCGCGCCGAACGGTGCGACCAGATGGGCGCAGTCACCGGCCAGCAGCACCCGGCCGGCCCGCATCCGATCCACCAGCCGAGCGTGGAAGCGGTAGACGGTCTTCCACACGATCTCGTACGGGCGGTCGCCGATGATCTTGCGGATCCGGGCATCCAGAGCACCGCTGCGTTCCTCTTCGGCGAGGTCGTACCCGGCCGGGACCTGCCAGTCGATCCGGTACGTCGAACCGGGGCAGGGGTGGATCAGAACCTGCCGGCCCGGGTTCCACGAAGGGTCGAAGTAGAACCGCCGTTCGCTCTCCCAGCCGGGCAGGTCGGCACGGATGTCGCAGATCAGGAACAGGTCGTCGAAGGAGCTGCCGTCGAAGCTCACGCCCAGCAGGTCCCGCAGTACACACCGCGCGCCGGTCGCGGCGACGGCGTACGACGCTTGCACCCGCACCTGGTTCGCGCAGGTCAGAGTCACCCCGTCGCCGTCCTGATCGATGCTGGTGACCTCGTGGTCCCAGCGGACGTCGATCAAGGGTTGCGCGGCGATGCGTTCGTCGAGCAGTTGCTCGGTCCTGGACTGCGAGATGTTGACGAACGCGGGCAACGGCGAGCTGCCAGGATCCACGAAGGACCAGGCGAACAGCTCCCGATCGCGGTAGAACGTCCGGGCGGTGGTCCAGGTCAGCCCTTCGGCCGCGATCTCCGGAGCACCGGCCGCGGCCCACACGTCGAGAACGTCGCGCTGCTGGCAGATGGCCTTCGACCCCACCGCATCTCGAGCCGGCCGCTGGTCGAGCAGCACGACGGGGATGCCCCAGCGCGCCAGCAGCAACGCAGCTGTCTGGCCGACCGGTCCGTTGCCGATGACAACGACCGGTGAGCCGCGGTATCGGGACGGGGTGCGCATCGGTCAGTCCTGCAGCTGGTTCCAGACGTCGCGGTCCCGCTCGGCGGTCCACACCCGCGGCCAGTCGATACCGTCGAACTCGTCCCACAACCGGGACACGTCGAACGGCAGGCAGTGCTCGAAGATCGGCCAGTGCCCGAACTTCGGCGCGAGTGCCTCGTGCGTCGCCTCGAACGCCTCACGCAGCGTGCCACCACCGGCATGTACGGCGCCGACCCGGTCGCGCATCACGATCAGGAAGTCGCGGGTCTGCTCGATCGCCGCGTCGACCGCGTCCCGTCCGCGCGGGATCGCGCCGCGCCCACCGATCAAGGTGTCCGCACCGAACTCCTTCACCCGGTCGAGCGTCCCCGTCGACCAGTCGAAGTGGAAGGCGTCGCCGGTGTAGAGGGCCGCCTGCGCCTCCACCAGATCACCCGCGAAGAGGATCCGGTGCCGCGGCAACCAGGCCACGATGTCGCCGGCGGTGTGCCCGCGTCCGCAGTACTGCAGGACGAGTTCGCCGCGATCACCGCCCAGGTCGATCGTCAGTCGGTCGGAGAACGTCACGTCGGGCCAGGTCAGCCCCGGGATCGAGGCCGGCTCCCTGAACAGCCGCGGCATCCGCCCATACTCCGACTCCCAGTCCTCCTTGCCCCGCTCGGCGATCAGGCGGCGCGTCTGCTCATGCGCGACCACGACCTCGGCATCGAACGCGCTCGCGCCAAGCACCCGTACGGCGTGGTAGTGGCTGAGCACCAGGTACTTCACCGGCTTGTCGGTGTACTCCCGCAACCGGTCCAACCAGTCCCGCGCGGCCACCGGTGTCGCGAGGGCCTCGAACGCGACGACAAAGTCCTCACCCTCGATCGCACCAACGTTCGGATCCCCTTCCGCGGTGAGCGCATACACCCCATCCACCAGCACCTCCAACGTCTCGGCCTTGTCCCCCAAATCCGCCGACGACGCAAACGGCTTACTCATCCCAGACCTCCAGAGACGACGTACGACCTGCGCTACCGCCACTGTCCCACCGCCTCAACTCATTGGTGAAGCACCGGCGGTTGGGAGCCGGACTGCCACGCTGACGAAGATCAGGCCGGTGAGGCGAGCCGCAGCGTACGCTGGCGTCACCATGGGAACGCAGGCGATCAATGGAGCAAGCAATGGGTATCGGGTTGGCGAGGATTCGTCAGGTCAAGATCCCGGTTGCCGATCTGGCCGGCAGTGTCCGCTGGTATCGGCGCGCCCTCGACCTCGAGCTGGCGGCCGAGTTCGCCGAGCAGGGTGAGCTGCGCGGCGCTGTGCTGGCCGATCACGACGGCGGCTTCGTGATCGCGTTGCGAGACCGGGAGTTTTGCGCGAACCGGCCAAATCTGTCCGGCTTCGATGTGGTCGCCTTCGAGATCGCTGATCGGGACTCCTTCCATCGGATAGTTGCCCGCTGGGACGAGCTCGGACTCGAGCACACCGAGGTATGGGACGGCGGACACTACGGAATCGGCGTGGACTTGCCCGACCCGGACGGCACCGTGCTGCGGTTCCTCTGCGACAACCCCATCGGCCGGGCGAAGTTCAGCGGTGTCGCGTACGACGAGAACGGCCAGGTCACCTTCTACGACACCCCGAAGCTCACCGAACACTGACGTGCTCCGTCCCGCACCACACGGTTCGCCAGCCATACGGCACGATGAGCGGCCGAGCCAGGGTTGGGAAATGTGTTGTATCAAGGGCTTCGTCACGGCGCTCCGTTCAACCAAAGGTGCGACTCGACGAGGATGGGGGTATCCGACCATGTGGTCGGTCTCCTTGTCGTGCGCGGACATTCGGCACAGGGGGAGGGGCGATGTCGTACGGCATCGGAGTGGAATGGATCAACGACTACAACAACCTCAACCAGCTCCATCACGAACATGAGGATGCCGGCGGGTTCTACGACGAGCTGCGCAATCATGACGGGGCAACCGGGCTGTTCAACTGGGGCAACTCGAATGCCTGGGAGGACGACTTCAAGGCCAACGCCCGGGGTGGTCACGCCGACCAATGGCTCGAGCGAGCCGACATCGTCTACTTCACCGGCCATGGCAGCACGACCGGGTTCTACTTCCGCAGCGACGTGCCGGACGACTCGCAGGTCCGGGGGGACTTCACGTCGAACGGCAACGGCAACGACGGCGACCTGCGAATGGGACACGGCGATCTCGAGTGGCTCGCGCTGGAGGTCTGCAACACACTGCAGATGGACGCCACCTTGAACGGGACGAACCGCGACGTATTCGATCGCTGGGCAGACGCGTTCGAGGGCGCGCACGCGATCCTGAGCTTCACTAACGTCAGCCTCGACCTCCCAGATCCGGGAAGGGTCTTCGCCTCCGCCATGGACGGCCGGTGGCTCAGCGTCGTCTATGGCATTCCTGAGTGGCTTGTTCAGGGCGGCCCGATGCGCGTTATCGACGCGTGGTTCTTCATGGCCGAGCACTGCCAGCCCACCGGTGTCGAGGCGGCCGTGCTCTACGCCAACAGCCCTGGTACCAACACCGGAGCCGACTTCCTGCACGGCCACGGCTTCGTCAGCCCCGACCCGGTTCGCGGCCAGGGGTTGTTCTCCTGGACCTGGATCCCCCACGCCTGCTGACCAAGAAGGGAAACTGTCATGACACGCATAGCTATTGCTCTGGTACGACCGGCCAAACTCGACTTCGACCGGCTTCGCTCGTTGGCCGAACAGTTCCACCTGGACGGCGAACAGGTCGAGGCGGAGAACGCGATCGCCATCAACGGCAGATCAGGGGCCGTCGTACACGGCCAGCCGACCAACCGGATGGGCGGAGTCACCACCGCGGTCGACCTGACCCGCGGCATCGCGACCAGCGAGGGCGAGCCGCTGAAGGCCGACGCCGCCGCTTCGATGACCACCGAACTCCTCGAACGCCACGGCCTGGGTGCCGCCGGCCTCCGATCCGAGTTCCAACTGGACTGGCGGATCGACGCGCAAACCACCGAAGCCGTGACTTTCGACGGCAAGGAACGACGCCGGCACCCGGTGAAGACCGACGTACGAGCGCGCGTCTTCCTCGACGAGCTACCAGTGAGCGGCCCGCGCGCCGGAGCCTCACTGACCTTTGCCGACAGCGACGTACCGCTGAGGATGATGGTCATGAGCTGGGCGAGCCTCGAGCGGTACGGCGAACGCGAGCTGATCGAGAAGGACGAGATTCTGTCCGAACTCCTGTCGGCGGCCAAACACCGGAACGGCCGAACCGACGGCCTGGAGGTCAGGTCCGCGGACCTCGCCTTCTGGGCAGCCCCGTACGCCGGCGGCGCAGACCTCCTGGAACCGAGCTGGTTCGTGGAGGTCGAACACACCGACACCGACACCGAGGGAGACGCACCAAAGCAACTCCTTCGACTGCCCGCCACCCGGTAATACTTCGAGTGGCAGCGCAGTGACGCCACGGCCGGCGCCGACGACCGACGACGAGAGCGCCGGGTACTTTCTCGACGCCGCCGCGGAACTGATCGACGCCATGTTCTCGACCTCGCTGAACGAACGCCCTCGCCGGCTGCGCAGAGTGCACTTCCCGGCGGCGCTGGAGTGGCTACGGGTCGAGGACGTGGTCGAGATGGCGCGTGCCCGGCATGGCGAGGGGGCCAGCCAGAAGGCCTTCCGCAACCGGTGGGCGGACAAGAACAGCTTCGTCAAAGCCGCGATCATCCACACCATGCTGTACCGCGACTCGCCCGCCGCGAACCCGGCGTTGCAGGTCGAGCATCTCGCCGGCGTCGCCGCCGCGGCCAGTCCGTCGGAAGCCATCACCGGACTGTGCGACGGGTTGCTCGACCTGCTGCAGGCCCGGCCACGTTCCTATCTGCTGCACCACATCGGCGCGTTGCTCGACCAGTACCCCGAACTGAAGGCCGCCGTCCTCACTGACATCGGCCTGACCAGGCAACCGTGGTACGAGGGATATGCGGGCCTCATGCAAGCGTTCGGACTCAGCCTCCGACAAGGCTGGACCGTCGAACGTCTCGGCCTGGCATTGCAGGCGATGCTCGACGGATTCCTGCTCCGTTCTCGCTTGCAGTACGACGAAATGGAGCAGTTCCGCCAAGATGCCAGCCTGTTCGCAGAGACAGTGGTGGCCTTCATCCTGGGTGTGGTCGATGCCGACGGCACCGGGGAATCTGTTGCGCAAGCGTTCGACGCCGCGGCCGCCAACCACCAACGCGACCACTCGTAGGGGCTCTGAGTTCACCCCCTACCGTCGTTGACTCGGTCCCGGGCGGCACCCGACCGTAGATCGAGGCGGGCATGTATCGCCGACAACCGGGGGGAGGCCGGCAGGCGTCTGATAGGCGCCTGCCGGCGTGGGCCGCTAGGCGCCGCGGACCGAGTTCATAAATCTCTGGTACTGCCGGCGGCCGACCAGTCGCCAGATCACTCGCACCGGAGCCGGCAGGCCGGCCAGCATCCGGGCGGCCTCGTCGGGACGGGCGGCCTCGAGCAGCTCGCCCATGGCGGTGAACCGCTGCTGTGGGGTGAACTTGCTGAAGGCAACTTCCCCGAGATGGTCCCACTCCGCCTGGCTGATGTGGGCCGCGATCAGCGGTACTACCTCGCGCTCTTCCTCCGCGAGGTGCTCTGCCAGCCTGTCGACTATGGTGGCAAGGTCCGCAGCGAGCGACCTAGATGCTTCAGTGGTCGGGTTGGCTGTCCACACTGAAAGCTCGCGCCGGGTCGTTTCGATTGCGTCGTGTACGCCCGCATGCTGCTCCTCCATGCGGCTGATCAGGGCAGTGGACAGTTGGGCTCGTTCGCGCAGGGCGGGCCAGATCAGCTCGTCCTCGCTCGAGTGATGGGCGTGCAACCCGTCGAGGTGGAAGCCGATGTACGCCGCCACGGCGCCGGCGCGAGTCGCCGCACCGACGGCCAGGACGTGCGCACTCGCCTGCTCGAATCCCCGCCGGATGAGGCGATGGATCAGGGCCATCTCCCAGGGATCCGACGCCGTGGCGGGACTGTTCTGTGCGGTCATTGAAGACCCCCCGGTGATTCACTCATTAGTGAGCGACACTAGTGAGCTTCGCTAGTGAATAACTACTGGTAGTTTGTGTCTCGTGGCAGAGGCTGTCAATCCCCCGAAGCGGACGCGTCGCGAGCAGGCGGCGGCTACCCGTGAGCGGATAATCCGCGCCGCCGTCGAGGTCTTCTCGGAGGCGGGGTTCATGGGGGCGCGAATGGGTGACATCGCGACGCGGTCCGGCGTCGCGGTCCAGACTGTCTACTTCACCTTCCACACCAAGGCAGAGCTGCTGCAGGCGTGCTTCGACCACGCCGTCCTCGGACCCGAGCGGCTCCCCCCGATGGAGCAGCCGTTCTTCGCCGACCTAGTCGCCGCCCGCTCCGGCAGGGCGGCTCTGGCCGCGTTCGTCGACGGCAACACGGCGATCCTGACCCGCGCCGCAGTGATCAAGGAGGTCGCCGAATCGGCGCCGCACGAGCCCGACGCGGCTGCCGTGGTCGCGAACAGCGAGCGGCTGCGCCGTGAGGGGCTGAGCCAGATCGTGGCACTGATCGCCGACCGCTGGAGCCTCCGTGCCGGGCTCACCGTCGAGGACGCCACCGACCTGCTGCTGATGCTCTCCTCATCGGGGACCTACCTGACCCTGCGGCGCTACGGTTGGAGCGACGAGAAGTACGCAGCGTGGCTGGCCGACACGTTGGCGAAGCAGTTACTCGAACGGCCCGGTCGGAGGAGGGAACGCTGAGATGCGGATCGCTGCCGGCTCGATTTCGGCGTTCCTTGGCCTCGGGTTCGGGCTGCCCTGCTTCCTCGGCGTCCGACACTTCGCCCGGACCGGGGAGGTGTGGAACTTCATGGGGTTCCCGACGTATGGCGGTGGACCCTTCGAGCGGATCGGCGTACCGACCAGCACACCACTCCTGATCGGCTTCCTGGCCGTGTGCCTCGCCGAACTGGCGGCAGGAGTGATGATCTGGACCGACGCCCCGGGCGCAAAGGTCGTCGCCCTGGTACTGCTACCGCTCGAACTCGCCTTCTGGATCGGGTTCGCCCTTCCACTGGGCCCGCTGCTCGGGCTTACGCGGACCGTCCTGGTGCTTCTGCTGTAGAGCCGTCGGCGTGGGCCAGTGCGCTGGGGGAGAGGCGGCCGACGATTGCTGGTGCCTCGTGGATGAGGGTGTCGTCGGTGAGTGCTTCCACCATGAACAGGGCGAAGTCCGCGCGCCGGGTCAGGTTGCTCGCGAGGACTGGGTCGCCGACGTGGCGGCTCCATACGGGCAGGCCCTGGCTCTCGCCCTCCTCGAGGTCGCTCCCACGGACGACGGTCCACCGCCGGTCGCTGGCGAAGATCCGCCGGCACGCTTCCACCTGGTCGTCGATCTCGACGGCGCGAACGAGGCGGGCCAACGGGGTCATGATCCGGATGGCCGCCCTGAACCGCCAGGAGTACTTGTCCTTGCCGTCCCGGGTGATGTGCCAGCCGCACGAGAAGACCAGGCGCGCGTCGGGTTCGGCGTAGTCGAGCACCGCCTGCGCCGTGCCCGACGAGTACTGCTGCACGCCCCACGGGACCAGCACGGTCAGTACGCCGTCGCATCCGGCGACCGCCTTCCGGATCACCTCTCGGTCGTTCGTGGGTCCGGGAACGATCGTGATCCGGTCCGCGAACGCGGCGAGCTTCGGGACACTGCGTTCGCGACACACTCCGACGACCTCGTAGCCCCGGTCCAGCGCCTGCTGAACCATGTACTGCCCGAGCTTTCCGGAGGCGCCGACGATGCAGATCTTCCGCATCCTGTCCGTGCTCATGTCCCCAACCCCTGCCCTTGGTGTTGCCGTCAGACTTACGGTGTAAGTCAGGCTAGACTTACACCGTAAGTCAGTCAAGTGGTAGCGGAGGAGGCGGCCCCATGAGCAAGCGCAGCACCGGCCGGCGTACGAGATCGGAGCGGGCGCCGCTCAGCCGCGAGCGGATAGTCACCGCCGCGACGGCGCTGGCCGATGAGAAGGGTGCAGCCGGGGTCACCATGCGGGCGATCGCCGCTGGGCTGGGTGTCGAGGCGATGTCGCTGTACAACCACGTGACCGGCAGGGAGGACATCCTCGGCGGCCTGGTCGACGCGGTGTTCGGCGAGATCGACCTGCCGTCGTCCACCACGGACTGGAGGGAAGCCATGCGCGACCGTGCCGCCTCCGCGCGTACGGCGCTTCGCCGCCATCCCTGGGCCGTCGGCCTGATGGACTCCAACAGCCGGCCCGGCCCGGCGACCTTGCGCCACCACGACGCCGTCCTCGGCGCTCTACGAGCGGGCGGCTTCTCCGTCGGGATGGCTGCACACGCCTTCTCGCTGATCGACAGCTATCTCTACGGATTCGTCCTGCAGGAACTGAGCCTGCCGTTCGCGAGCCCTGCCGAACTCGACGAGGTCGCAGGCGACATCCTGGCCGACCTACCGACCGACGCCTACCCACACCTCACAGAACTCATCACCAAGCACGCCCTGCAACCGGGCTACGACTACGCCGCCGAGTTCGAATTCGGCCTCACCCTGATCCTCGACGCCCTACACCCCGACGAGCTCTAGGCCGCTCGACGTTCGTACCGCACGCTCCGCCTTCGAGCACGGTCTGGACACGTGAGCCCAGGCCGGGCATCTCACCGCCCTGTGTCCAGCGCTCACAGTGCTCATCTCGAGTCGCTCACCACTGCGGGTCAGGGGCGAGCGCGAGTACGTCGTCGAACCCCTCGCCCTGCCGGCGCGCGTCCACGACCGTCGACGAGGTCCGCGCACACCCCGCCGGGGCGCTCGCGCTGGATCGAGCAGAGTCGGTCGGAGCACGACCATCCGTGGACGACGTCCCGGCGTACGCCGAGCTCTGCCACCGCCTCGCGGGCCTGCCCCTGGCCATCGAACTCGCCACGACCCAACTGCGGCTGCTGTCGCCCATTGCGCTGCTCGATCGGCTGGAGTCCGCAGGTAGGACGTCGGGAGCCCGCGACCCTGCCGGAGCGGCAGCGGACCATGCGGGCCACCCTCGACTGGAGCTACAGCCTGCTCGATCCCGATCAGCAGCGCCTTTTCACGCTGCTCGGAGCGTTCCGCGGCGGCGCCACTCTCGAGGCCGTCGAGACGGTGGCGGAGGCCGGCGACGAGATCGCCACCGGCAACGTCCTCGGAATTCTCCACGAGCTCGCCGAGCACTCGCTCGTACGCGTCCGCGGCGACCGTCTCGACCTGCTCGAACCCGTTGCGCAGTACGCCCGAAGCCTCCTCGTCGGCGAACGTGCTGCCCGCATCGGGCGCGCCCACGCTCGCGTCTACCTCGGCCTCGCCGAACAGGCAGCCGCCGGCTACGAGCGCGCGGACCAGGTCGAATGGCTCGAGCGGATCGAGGAAGAGGAGGCGAACATCCTCGTTGCCGTCGAACGCTCCCTCGACGCGGGCGACGCCCCCACCGCCGCACGCATCACCTGGTTCATGTGGCTCTACTGGTGGATGCGCGGCCAGTTCACGATCGGCCGCCGCCTCGCCGAACAGTGCCTCGCGACCGAGCTTCCGCCCTGGGAGCGCAGCCGGGTCAACCTGGCCGGCGCCACCATGACGTACGCCGCCGGCGACCACGCCGCCGCGGCGGCGTACTGGGCGGAGGCGGACCTCGTCGCCGAGGGCCAGGACGATCCCGAGGTCCGCAGCAAAGCCCGCGCCGGCACCGGACTCGCCGCTCTCGCCGACGGCGACCTCGACACCGCCGAGGGCCGCTTCCGTGCCGCCCTCGACTTCGCCCTCCAGGACCGCGGCTCGCCTTGGATGGCCTCCCTCGTGCACGTTTGGCTCGGCACTGTGCATCTACTCCGCGGCGAACCGGCCGCCGCCATACCTGAGATCGAACGCGGTCTCCGCCTGGCCCGCAGCCGAGGCGACAGGTTGGCGACATACGTTGCGCTCTACAACCTCTCCCAGGCCGCGCTCGCGCTCGCCGACTACCAGCTCGCCCGCCAGCGCGTCGAGGAAGGCATCGTCCTCTCCCGAGAGACCCGCGATCTGGCCAATCTCGCCTACTTCGTCGAGACTCTGGCGGTCATCGAGTCCAAGGAAGACAACCACGTCCGCGTCGCGACCCTGCTCGGCGCCGCGACCGGCCTGCGCGAGACGGTCGGCGCCGACGTCTACGCGTACTACCTCCCGGACGTGAGCCTCCGCGACACCGCTCAGCAGGCAGCACGTACCGCCCTCGGCGACGACGCCTACAACGAAGCCGTCACCGCCGGCCGCTCCCTCGACCCGTCGGCTGCACCAGAGCTCGCCTAGCCGCCAGCCCCGATGGACTTCGCAAGGTGACGTGACGCATCATCGACCTATGGCCCGGTCAGACGTGACCGTACGGGTGAGGACCGGTTGGCCCCCTTCGGGGTCCGACCTGTACGCGATGCGCTGCGCTGGGCGCCACCTGCCGCGGCCACTGCGGCTTCGGTCCGTCCTCTACTTCGTGAACGGTGATTGCGAGGTGGTGCTGCGAACCCGCGGCCTGCCGACCGGAATGGCGATCCAGCAGGCACGTCTGGCCCTGCCGATGCTCGGCCTACGCCGCGACGCAGTGCGCCGGATCGACGTACGGCGCGTCCACCTGCTCCCCTCCCGCCGCCACCTGCTCGCCACCTGGCTCCCAACGCACCCCGACCGTACCTCCCCGCCACACCCCCCTTACTCCGGCACGCGGTCCTCAACCCCACTCCACGCCGGCTGACATCGACCCACCCCTTAGGGCTCGAGGATCATGCCCGGCTGGGCATATGCACTGGTTAGAGAGCCGGCGAGGGGACTCGAACCCCTAACCACCGCTTCATCAATCCTGCTATTTCGACACATCGCAACGCTTGTCGAAGATGCCCGTGACCTGCGGAAACGCAGATTTTCATTTCGCGTTGGCTCGCGTCGTTGGCTAGTGTTTGCCGTTCAAAGCGGTCAGTAAAACGGCCAGTGATCTGCAGTCTCGAGATCCGGTACGACCGGCATCAAGCGCCGACTCGGCCCGCTCGCCTCCGGCTCACCCTGCGCAGCGCCGGAGATGACCGACGAATGGAACGGCAAGGCAGCGGACGACTCTGCGAGCCACGCCCGCTGGCACAACACCAGCGAGTTGATCGACGAAGCGGATTACTCCACCGCGAAGGCGGAGAGCAACGCCATCGTCCGCGGTGATCGCGGAGCGGATCGCCTGGGAGCACAGCTTGACGGTGCTCTAGATCGGGTTCGGGTGCTGCGTGTGCGTAGGTCCGGCGCGAAGACGTAGGGAAGTTGTCACCAACGGATCCTGGCGCCAACGTCGCGTCACGGCTGATCCTTGCAGCCATGACTGGCTTGCGGCAGATTCGGCGTGGGCGCTCGGTCAAGCGGCTCCAATTCCGAAGGTCCACGGGACGCGGATGGTGCGGCGTCGTGCGAGTATCGGGCGGGTGGTTGTGGTCTGCATGGAGAACCGACTCAAGGTGGACTTATGGATGCGAAGCCGTACGCGCCTGCGGACATTTTCGGGACCCACGTCCGCTATGTCGTCCCGTTGTTCCAACGGCCGTACGTATGGAACCAAAAGGACCAGTGGCAGCCACTCTGGGACGACGTCAGCGCGCTGGCTGAGCGGATCCTCGAGGCGCCGCCCGGCGGGTACGGAGTGCCCCCGGTGCCGCCGCACTTCCTTGGAGCGATCGTCGTGGACCAGCAACCCAACCCGACCGGGTTCATCGCAGTTCGGCATATTATTGACGGCCAGCAACGCCTGACAACTCTGCAGTTGCTGCTTGATGCCGCCCAGTGGGTCGTCGAACACTACGGGAACGCCGCCGATTCCCACGGTCTACGGGTTCTGGTGCAGAACAACCCTGAGATCGCCCAACATCCCGATCAAATGTTCAAGGTCTGGCCTACTGACCGCGACCAAGCTGCGTTCCGGGCCGCAATGGACAACGACACCGTCGTGCCAGCCGAACTGAGCGGCTCCCGGATTGCGCAGGCGCACGCGTTCTTCATCGACGCCATCAGCGACTGGGCGGAAGTCGCCAGCGACGAGGACAAGGTCAAGGCCCGGCTCAGCGCTCTGGTGACGGCTTTACGGACCCATTTGCGATTGGTGGTCATCGACCTGGAACCGGGAGACAATGCACAGGTCATCTTCGAAACCCTCAACCATCGCGGCACCCCGCTCCTGGCTGCCGATCTGGTGAAGAATCTGGTGTTCCAGATCGCTCAGTCAAACGGACTTCCCATGGAGACGCTCTACACGCAGTATTGGCGTGAGCTGGATGGCGATTACTGGCGGCAGCAGGTCGCCCAGGGGCGGCTCTTCCGTCCGCGCATCGACGTCTTCCTCAACCACTGGCTGACCATGAAGCTGATGCGCGAGGTGCCCACGGACCGGATCTTCACCGAGTTCCGTGACGGCCTGATCGTCACACAACAACCGGACCTTGGCTCGCTCCTCGCCGAGCTTGCATCGGACGCTGACGTCTACCGGAAGATGGATCTCCTACCGCCCGCAAGCGTCGAGGGTCGATTCCAATACCGCGTCATCAAGGCGATGGATACAGCAGTAGTGGGCCCATTACTCATGTGGCTGCTGCGCTGGACGGAGGAGGATCTCCCAGAAACGCAGCGGCATAAGGCGCTCAACGCTCTGGAGAGCTGGCTGGTACGGCGCGCGCTGTGCAGGCTCACCTCCAAGGACACGAACAAACTCGTGCTGGAGCTTCTTCAAGAACTCAACTACGCCGGTCCTGCAATCGCCGGCAACACAGTGGAAGCCGTTCTTGCGCGGCAGACCGCCCAATCCCGGTTCTGGCCGGATGACGCGTTGGTGCAGCAGAGCCTGGCCGAGGAACCGGTGTACAAGTTGCTAACCCGCCCGCGCCTCCGAATGATCCTGGAGGCGCTCGAGGACGCTACACGTGGTCCCCTGGGCGAGGGCCAGGCATGTCCCCGGAACCTGACTGTGGAACACGTGATGCCTCAATCCTGGAAGGACTATTGGGGCGGGGACCTGGTCGGTGATGAGATCGGCGCCTTGCGACGCGACCGGACGGTCCAGACCCTGGGCAACCTGACCCTCGTCAACGACAAGCTGAATCCCTCGATGTCAAACCGACCTTGGACCGCGGAACAGGCCGAGCAATGCGGGCTCGGCAAACAGGGCAAGCGTGACTATCTCCTCGGGCACAGCCAGCTCAAGCTGAACGCGAGCCTGGTGACAGCGAATCCGTCAGCGTGGACGGAGCACGCCATCATCGACCGCACGAGGGCGTTGAGCACTGTGCTGACAAGCATCTGGCCGTGCCCGGCAACAGTCGCCCAGCCCGCCCGGCCGCCGTCCTCGAAGGAGAGGTCGACGGCGTATGCAGAAGAGGCTCGCCCCGGTCACGCCGGCAAGTACCAGGCGCTCTGGCGTTGGCTCGATGACAACTCAGCTGACGAGGTCAGGCTGACATTCGACGAGGTCGAGCAGATCCTTGGTCTGCCATTACCGCCGTCTGCTCGGGACTACCAAACGCATTGGAAGGGCTATTCCGGTACGGCGCTCGGTCGCGCCATCCGAGATGCCGGCTGGCGTGCGGTAACGGTCGGTCTAAATGAGCAGCGAGTTGTCCTTCAACGCGACACCTCTGAAGGTGCGGAGCCGATCGACGAGTTGGGCTCTGGCGGGTGGAGCTACACGGATGACGACGTCGAGGCTGCCAAGTACATCTGGGCACATCTGAGCGACGCCGCCAGAGCAGTCATGCGGACTCTCATGGACGCCGCGCCGGAGCGGGTAGTCGCCCTGGAACTGGCGGAGGCGCATCAGATCCGCGGCGGGATCCTCGGCGTCGCCGGTGTACTGACCTGGCCGGCTCGATACTCGGCCGACGTCCGTCGTCCATTGCCGGTGCATTACGACGAAGGGGCAGTCGGTCAGGGAGCGAACTACTGGATGGACGTGGTCACCGCCTCGGTATTCAACGCCGCTATCGGCTAATCGGACGTACGAGCGACCTCCCGCGCAATCCTGGCGATACATCAGCTTCAACGCCGGCATCATCCAAGGCGTCGCCGAGCGAGCGATAGCGATTGAGCATGAGGGTATGCGCGATGTCGAGGATCGTCGTGTCCTCGCGGAGGCGCAGATGGCGAAAGCATTCCTGCAACTGCTCTGGCTCGATTCCGTCTGCGGAGAGGTATGCGGCAGGCCGTAATCGTCGGGGAGGAGGCCGCCTCTCATCCATCGCCGAACCTCCTGCGAGGTGAGACCGAGCTGGCACCACCTCAGTAGGAATGTCCTCGCAATTCGATGGTCATCCCTGGTTGCTCCGGATCCTGGGAGCAGCGCCTGGAACAGCGCACCTTCCTCCGGGCTGCTATGCGGGGCTGTGGTGTAGCAATGCTGAGCCCGGGCATGGAGATAGCAGATAGCCCTGGTTTGGCGCCATCGTCAGCGAAGGCGGAAACAGCGACAGGTCAAACCCGCTGTTAGTCATGCTGCTCTTGATCTCATGCCCGTCTTGCGATACGAACGAGAGCTCGGTCAGCGACGTACCTGACAGAAACGCGCCCTCAATCGGGTAGTGCTCGCCGCCCTGCTTGATTCGCGCGGACAGCTGTTTTGCGAGGTACTGGGCAAGGCTGACCTGGCGGCCGGTGCCAAGCCCACCGACGTCAACACCCAGAGCGGTTGCGATCTCCGGATGCTGTGCGTCGATCTTGATCGCAAGCTGGTAGGTCGTGATCCACGGACGCCCGAAATGATGCTCAGTCTCGGATCCCACTGGAACGGTAGCTAGTGCCTCGACCACCTTGTCGTCAAGGTTCTGGTCACTCCACACACTCATGCGGGTCAGCCTGCGGTGATGGTCAAGTCCATCCGTGTGGTGTAGCGGTTGTGTCGCGTGATCCTCTGGTTGGTTAGGCGCTGAGCGCCGGGATGTCGGTGTCTGTGGTGGTCTC
>NZ_SNWQ01000033.1 GCF_004361855.1 Kribbella caucasensis | reverse complement strand
GACCACCACAGACACCGACATCCCGGCGCTCAGCGCCTAACCAACCAGAGGATCACGCGACACAACCGCTACACCACACGGATGGACTTGACCTGCGCATCGGTCGCGGACATCTCGTCCTCACCGAACCCTGCCCCCATTTCCCGCACAACGAGAATGCCGTCCTCCGGCAGGTAATAGTCCTCCTGGTACTGCCCCACGACCGTCATGCGCGCACCCTATTGCAGTACCGGTGCTAAGGCGCGGGGTTGATCAGAAGTAGAGCTGACGTGCCGTCGAGTTCTTTGACCTCGATCCGATACACCTCCTGACTTGGGTCACTTGAGCAGGTTTTTGGGGACCAGATCGCGCTGACCTGCGGCGATGGGCGTGGTTAGTGTGCGGTCAAGGCACTAATTCGGGTCGGTAGGATCGCCGGATGGCCTGGGTTCGGCGGGTTCGTACGGCCTCGGGGGCCACGGCGGTTCAGATCGCGGAGTCGGTCGGTGGTCGGCGTCGGATCGTGCGGCACGTCGGCTCAGCCCGTGATGAGGTCGAGTTGGGCCTGCTCCTGGAAGAGGCTCACCGCCTGCTGGCTGATGATCGTCAGGGGATGCTGGATCTCGGGATCGCGCCGGCGCGCTCGAAGGCTGTGATGGTCCCGCCGCCGGCGGCGGCGGGACTGTTCGCGAGCGCTGCGAGTGGGCCGGCATCGCGGCAGGTGGTGCCGCGTTCGCGTGTGCTCAAGACCTCCTGCGGGCTGTTGTACGACGCTCTCGCTGGGGTGTACGCCAGCCTTGGCTTCGACATCGTGGGTGATGAGGTCGTCCGCGATCTGGTGATCGCGCGGATCGTGGAGCCGACCAGTCTGCTCGACATCGACCGCGTCCTGGGCGAGATGGGCCGGGTATCGGCGAGCCTGTCGACCCGCAAACGGACCCTGCGTCGCTGCCGCGCGGGCGCCTACCGCGACCAGATCGCGACCGCTTGCTTCAACCACGCCGTGGCCAACGGCGATGTGTCGTTGGTGCTCTACGACGTCACCACGCTCTACTTCGAGGCAGACAAGGAAGACGACCTCCGCAAGGTCGGCTACTCCAAAGAACGCCGAGTCGACCCGCAAGTGGTTGTTGGGCTGCTGGTCGACCGCCACGGGTTTCCGCTCGAGGTCGGCTGCTTCGAGGGCAACAAGGCAGAGACGCTCACGATCGTCCCGATCATCAAGGCCTTCCAGGAACGCCACGGCCTGGCCGACATGGTCGTCGTGGCCGACGCCGGGATGTTGTCAGCGGGCAACCTCAAGGAGCTCGACGAGGCGGGCCTGCGGTTCATCGTCGGCTCCCGGGTCACGAAGGCACCCAAAGGACCTGGAGTCCCACTTCCGTTGGCACGGTGACGCCTTCGTCGACGGGCAGGTGATCGACACCATCACCCCGAAGGACCAGCGCGGGATGACGAGCAACGCGAGTGACCCCAAGGTGAAGGCCGAGCCGGTCTGGGATCGGCAGCCCCATCCTCGATCATGGCGAGCGGTGTGGGCGCACTCCACGAAACGGGCGGTGCGCGACAACAAGACCCTGACCCTGCAGGAGAACAAGGCCCGTGCCGTCGTCGCGGGCGAGAAGACCGCGAGGACACCTCGGTTCGTCAAGACCCGCAACGGCGCCCAAGAGCTCGACGAGGCATCACTCGCGCGGGCACGCCGGCTGGTCGGATTGAAGGGCTACGTCACCAACATCGAAGCCAGCATCATGCCCGCGCCAGAGGTCATCGCCAGCTACCACGACTTGTGGCACGTCGAGCAGTCTTTCCGGATGTCCAAGACCGACCTACGCGCCCGGCCGATGTTCGCCCGCACCCGCGACGCGATCGAGGCGCACCTGACCATCGTGTTCACCGCGCTGGCGGTGTCCCGCACCGTGCAGAACCGGACCGGCCTATCGCTGCGACGGTTCCTGCGCACCCTCAAGCCACTTCGCTCAGCCACCGTCGAGATCAATGGCGTGATCACCACGATCCCGCCCGCCCTCAGTCCCGACCAAGAGGCGATCCTCGACGCACTGGATCGACCGATCCCAAGGCACTAACCCGATTGACCCAACTCAGGTCAGAAGTAGAGCTGACGTGCCGTCGAGTTCTTTGACCTCGATCCGATACACCTCGTTGGCCCAGTACGTCGTCTGGTCGAGCCCGTGGCACAGTCCGCCAACTGTGCTCAGTGGCGCACGCGGTAGCGGAGGTGGGTTGCTTCTGGGGTGTCGATGACTTGGACGATGCCCAGCTCGATGCGGGACGGGAGTACGTCGAACAGGCGGCGGCCGCCACCGAACAGTACTGGGATCTGGTGGATCTGCAGCTCGTCCAGTACCCCGGCTTCCAGCGCCCGCTGGGCTGTGTATCCGCCGTGCACCATCACGTCCCGGTCCCCGGCATGAGGCCCCATTCGTGCAGCCGGATGAAGCCGTCGCCGCCAGGGTTGTCCGGCCCGTCGTTCGGCGCCGCGATGTACCCGTCGAGCGACATCGACATGTAGAGCACTGAACTGGCCACATCGACCTCCTAGGTCCCTGGTGAATCCTCTGCGCGCCACCAGCCGGAGGGGAACTTCTGGCCGGCGGCGGCCTGGATGAAGGTGACATCAGTCTTCGGTAGTGGAGGTGCACTGGGGTTGCGGAGTGCGTGCAGACGTTGGAGCGCCATCAGCTTGCCGTCCCCACGACGGTACGGGCCGGCGTGCTGAGTCATCTGACCCTCGTGCTGGCGGTAGAGCCAAAGTACTGCGGGGTCGTTGTAGCCGGTGGAGTGCTCAGACAAAGCGACGAACATCGTCGCGTCCTCGTGACCAGGCCCAGTCCCCCAACCGCCGACGGAGCGAAGAGCCTGCGTCCGAACCATCAGCCCCGCAAGCTGGATCGGCCAAACGCCACCGTTGGCAGCAGCCCAGTCGTTCACGGCGCCCGGCGGTATGACGCCCGGCGGCAGGGCTGATTCGTACGCCTGACGACTCCCGTCGGGCAGCAGGTCGTCGGCCTGGCCCGCCGCCCACGTGACGCTGGGATCGTCGAAGTGCGCGATCAACCGCGCCAGCGCCCCAGGCAGCAGTACGTCGTCTTGGTCCAGTACTGCGGTCAGCTCGCCGGCCGCACGCGTCAGTGCGATGTTCCTGGTCAAGGCCGGACCGTACTGCCCACGATTGGCCTCGAAGCTGACCTCGGGGAATTCGTCGAAGTGGTGCTGGAGTTGCGGATCTGTACCGTCCTCCTGCACGAGCCACTCCAGCGTCCAGCCGAGCGGCAGAACCTGTCGCCTCAGGTGGTCGATGGTCTCGGCGAGGAAGTCGGCTCCGGACGGGTGGACCGCGGTGATCAGACTGAGGGTAGGCATGGCCCCCGGATTCTCGCCGAGGACGAGGTCACCACCACTGTGAGCTAACCTGCAGATCGTGGATTTGATCGCAGCCGCATCAGCGGAGTTCGAGCGCGTCGTACGGGCGCTGCCAACAGATTCCTGGGAATTACCGACTCCCTCGGACATCACCGTCCGCGAACTCGTGGAACATGTTGTCGTCGGCAACCGCTTCACCGCGCTCCTGCTCGCCGGGGTCAGCCGCGACGACGCCCGGGCCGCTCTCGCCGGCGACCAGTTGGGCGACGACCCGATCGCCGCGGTAAGAGAGTCGGCGGCGAGCCAGGCGCAGGCCTTCGCCGCCGCACCCGCTGAGCAGCCGGTCCCCTTTCCGACCGGGGACATCCCCGCGAGCGCCTTCCTGCGCTTCAGACTCGTCGACCTGGTCGTCCATGCCTGGGACCTGCTCCGTGCGGCCGGCCTCGACGAGACCCTCGAGCCTGCCGTTGCCAGCGGGTTGTGGGAGCTCGTCGAGCCGCACTTGGACTGGATGCTGGCGTTCGGCGCGTATGGCGACGGACCCAGCGGAACGGTGTCTCCTCAGGCGCCGCTCCAGACCCGCATGCTCGACGCGTTCGGTCGCCGCCCCTGAGGACTCAGGTGGTGATGTAGGCGGAAAGGTGTTCGCCGGTGAGGGTGGGGCGCTTGGCGACCAGGTCGGCGGGGGTGCCTTCGAAGACGATTCGGCCGCCGTCGTGACCGGCGCCCGGGCCGAGGTCGATGATCCAGTCGGCGTGCGCCATCACCGCCTGGTGGTGCTCGATGACGATGACCGACTTACCGGAGTCGACGATCCGGTCGAGCAGGCCTAGCAGCTGCTCGACGTCGGCGAGGTGGAGGCCGGTGGTCGGCTCGTCGAGGATGTAGACGTCACCCTTCTCAGCCATCTGGGTGGCCAGCTTCAGCCGCTGCCGCTCGCCACCGGACAGCGTGGTCAGCGGCTGCCCCAGCGAGAGGTAGCCAAGCCCGACATCGGCCAGCCGATCGAGGATCTTGTGGGCGGCCGGCGTACGCGCCTCGCCGTCGCCGAAGAACTCCTCCGCCTCGGTCACCGGCATCGCGAGCACCTCGGCGATGTTCCGGCCGCCGAACGTGTACTCCAGCACCGCCGTTTGGAACCGCTTGCCCTCGCACTCCTCGCAGACGGACTCGACGGTCGCCATCACACCCAGCTCGGTGTAGATGATGCCGGCACCGTTGCAGGTCGGGCAGGCGCCCTCGGAGTTCGAGCTGAACAGCGCCGGCTTCACGCCGTTGGCCTTCGCGAACGCCTTGCGGATCGGGTCCAGCAGCCCCGTGTACGTCGCCGGGTTGCTCCGGCGCGAACCGCGGATCGCGCCCTGATCGATCACCACGACACCGTCGCGGCCGGCGACCGAACCGTGGATCAGCGAACTCTTGCCGGAGCCGGCGACGCCGGTGAGAACGCAGAGCACCCCGAGCGGGATGTCGACGTCGACGTCCTGGAGGTTGTGCGTCGACGCGCCACGGACCTCCAGCGCGCCGGCGGACGAGCGCACCGAGTCCTTGAGCGAGGCCCGGTCGTCCAGATGGCGGCCCGTGATGGTGTCACTCTTCCGCAGCCCGTCCACGGTCCCTTCGAAGCAGACTGTGCCGCCCGCCGTACCGGCGCCGGGGCCCAGGTCGACGACGTGGTCGCCGATCACGATCGACTCCGGCTTGTGCTCCACGACGAGAACGGTGTTGCCCTTGTCGCGCAACTGCAGCAGCAGCTTGTTCATCCGCTCGATGTCATGGGGGTGCAGGCCGATCGTGGGCTCGTCGAAGACGTACGTGACGTCGGTGAGCGACGAGCCGAGGTGACGGATCATCTTGGTGCGCTGTGCTTCTCCACCGGACAGCGTGCCCGCCGGCCGATCGAGCGAGAGGTATCCCAACCCGATCTCCGCGAACGAGTCGAGGAGGTGCTGCAGCCCGGTGAGCAGCGGGGCCACCGACGGCTCGCCGAGGTCCCGAATCCAGTCGGCCAGGTCGCTGATCTGCATCGAGCAGAGGTCGGCGATGTTCTTGCCCTTGATCTTCGACGACCGGGCTTCCTTGCTGAGCCGGGTGCCCTCGCACTCGGGGCAGGTCTGGAACGTGATGGCCCGCTCCACGAACGCACGGATGTGCGGCTGCATCGCGTCGACGTCCTTGGAGAGCATCGACTTCTGGATCTTGGGGATCAAGCCCTCGTAGGTGAGGTTGATGCCCTCGACCTTGATCTTGGTCGGCTCCCGGTAGAGCAGGTCGTGCAGCTCCTTCTTGGTGAACTTCGCGATCGGCTTGTCCATGTTGAAGTAGCCGGAGCCGCTGAAGATGCGGCCGTACCAGCCGTCCATGCTGTAGCCGGGGACCGTGAGCGCACCCGCGTTGAGGGACAGGCTGTCGTCGTACAGCGCGGTCAGGTCGAAGTCGCTGACCGAGCCCATCCCCTCGCACCGCGGGCACATGCCGCCCTGGTAGACGACGTTGCGCACCACGGCCTTCTCGACCCGACCGCCGCTCTTCTCGGTGCTCATCACGCCGCTCGCCGTCCGCGTCGGCACGTTGAAGGAGAAGGCCTGGGCCGAGCCGATGTGCGGCTTACCCAGCCGGCTGAAGAGGATGCGCAGCATCGCGTTGGCGTCGGTGGCGGTGCCGACCGTCGATCGGGGGTTGGCGCCCATCCGCTCCTGGTCCACGATGATCGCCGTGGTCAGGCCGTCGAGCAGATCGACCTCGGGCCGCGCCAGGTTCGGCATGAAGCCCTGCACGAACGCGCTGTAGGTCTCGTTGATCATCCGCTGGGACTCCGCGGCGATCGTGTCGAACACCAGCGAGCTCTTGCCCGAGCCGGAAACGCCGGTGAACACCGTCAACCGGCGCTTCGGGATCTCGACGCTGACATCCTTGAGATTGTTCTCACGTGCCCCGTGCACGCGGATCATGTCGTGGCTGTCGGCATCGTGTCTCTTGGCGGTGCTCATCGTGTCTCCATCTCTCGGGCGGGGCTGGGCTGAGGGGTTGCCTCAGTCCTCAGCCGGCCGCTTTCTTCACCAGCTCGGCGATCCTCGCCTCGTCTGCGGCGGTCAACTCCATCAGTGCGAAGGCGGTCGGCCACATGGCGCCGTCGTCGAGCTTCGCATCGTCGTTGAAGCCTAGCGTCGCGTACCGCGCCTTGAACTTCGCCGCGGGCTGGTAGAAGACGATGATCTTTCCGTTCTTGGCATACGCGGGCATGCCGTACCACAGCTTGGGCGTGAGGGTGGGCGCGGCGGCCTTGACGATTTCATGGATCCGCTCGCCCATGACCCGATCGGCTTCATCCATCTCGGCGAGCTTCTCGAGCAGGGCGCCCTCCTCGTCCACCTTCGCACCCTTGCCGCGGCGCGCTTCCGCCTTCAGCTCCTGGGTGCGGTTCTTCATCGCGGCTCGTTCTTCCTCAGTGAGCCCCGTGTACTCCGTCGCGGTCGCCTTCTTGGCGGTCGCCTTCTTTGCCGCCTTCTTCTCAGCCATTGCGAAGCACCTCCATCTGTCGAACGAGTCTGAACATCAGTCCTGGAGCAGCCCGAGGACGTTGCCATCGGGATCGGTGACGGTGGCCACCAGGCGGTCGCCACCGACGTTGTGCGCGGGTTCCTTCACGACGGCGCCCGCGGCGGTCACCTCGGCCAGCTTCGCCTCGATGTCCGTCACGTGCCAATAGGCCACCACCGAAGTCTGGGGTCCGCCGCTCGGAACCAGTCCGATCTGCTGGCCGGCGGCCTCGAAGCCGACGTAGTACGACGACTCGGTCTGCGGCCGTACGCCGAGCAGCGCGGCGTACACCTCGGTGGACTTCGCCAAGTCGGAAACGGGGTGGAGCACGGTCTGGATGCCGAGGGTGGTTGAGTCGGTCATGGTCACTCCCTGAAGTCGTGGATCGGTTGTGACAGTCACGCTAGGCGCGGACCGCTGAGCGGCGCTTCTCGATTCCTGATCGGTTTTGGTCACCCGCTCGCCGGCGTACGACGGCGACCCAGCAGCAGGACGCAGGCGACGACGCCGAGTACGACGGTGGCGAGTCCCGATCCGCCGAGCGTCGCGCGTGGGCCCAGTGCCGTGATCAGGGGTCCGCCGAGCGCAGTACCGACCGGGGAGGCGGTGAGCAGTACGGCGCTGCGGGCGGCGAGCATCGCGGCCAGGTGCTGTGGTGGCGACTTCGCCTGCATCAGCGTCACCGAGAGCGCCACGAACGGTCCGTAGATCGCGCCGCCGAGCGTGAAGCAGGCGACGGTGACGGCTATCGGCACGTCGAACCCGAACGGCAGCAGCGCGAACCCCCAGGCGATCACGATTCCGACCGTCACCGGCCAGAGTGGCAACTGCCGTAGCGCGCCGACCGCGAGCCCGCCGAGCACCGCGCCGATGCCGAACAGCATCCAGTAGAGGCCGAGGAGCGTGCCCGGTGCGTGCAGGTCTTGGGTCACGTGGAGTGGCAGGGCGACCTCGACCGGGCCGTAAAGCAGGTTGAAGAACCAGGTGAGCGCCAGCAGCCCGAGCAGCTCGGGATGGGATCGCATCAACCCGAGCCCACCGCGGGCGGCCTTGTCGACGACGGAGATGTGCCCCGTCTCCGGCAGTTGCAACCGCGCGACGAGTACGGCGAGGAACACGTAGGTGAGTGCGTCCAGGCCGAGCACGTACGCCGAGCTCATGTACGTCACCAGCACACCGGCGATCGCGGGCCCGACGATCGTGGCAGCGAAGTTGAGCGTGCTGACCAGCGTGTTCGCGGCGAGGCGCTGCTCGTCGGGCAGCAGCTCGGCGAGGATCGTGTACTTGCCGGCGTTCCCCCATGCGTGCAGCAGCGACGAGAGGGCGAGCAGTACGACGTACAGCGGCAGTGAAAGCAGCCCGGCGAGCCATGCGATCGGGATGGCGCCGATGAACACGCCGCGTACCACGTTGTCGATCAACAGGAGCCGCCTGGCCGACATCCGGCGTAGCCGGCGCCCGAACACCAGCGCGCCGACCACGCCCGGCAACGTGTACGCCGCGACCGCGCCGCCGACCCACAGCCCCGCGGTCGCCTCCGGCGCGAGCTCTATGGCCAGCCAGGCGACCGCGACGAAGCTCATCCCGTCCCCGAGGTACGAGACGGCGAAGCCGAGCATCAGCCGCCGGAACACCCGGTTGGCGAGCACCGGCCGGTAGGCGGTGGGGACGACGCTTCCCGGTAGCGAGGGCACCTTGTCAGGTCAGGCGGCCGGCTTAGCGGAGTTCCTGGATCCGGACCATGTTGCCCGCGGGATCGCGGAAGGCGCAGTCGCGTACGCCGTACGGCTGGTCTGTCGGCTCCTGGACCACCTCGGCATCGCCGGACTGCAGCCGCTCGAAGGTTTCGTCGAGGTTCTTGGTGGCCAGGTTGATGCCGGCGTAGGTGCCCTTGGCCATCATCTCGGCGATGACCCGGCGCTCGTCGTCGGTGATCCCGGGATCCGCGGCCGGCGGATGCAGGACAATGGACGTACCGGGCTGGTCGGGCGGGCCGACGGTGATCCACCGCATCCCTTGGTAGCCGACGTCGTTGCGGACCTCGAAGCCGAGCGTGTCGCGATAGAAGGCCAGGGCTGCGTCCGGATCGTCCTGCGGGAGGTAAGCCGAGTGAATAGTGATGTCCATGGCAGTCACGCTAACTGCGGCTGGCCGGCCGGCGCTTCTCGATTCCTGATCGGTCTGGTCACCTGCTTCGACACGCACGACGGCATCCCCGCCGTCGCGCGCGCCGCCTCACTCCGATAGACGCTGGGCGACATGCCGACCAACTCGCTGAAGCGAGTGCTGAAGGTGCCCAGCGACGAGCAGCCGACCGCGAAACACACCTCGGTGACGCTGAGGTCGCCCCGACGCAGCAGAGACATCGAGCGCTCGATCCGCCGCGTCATCAGGTAGGAGTACGGCGACTCTCCGTACGCGGCCCGGAACTCGCGGCTCAGGTGCCCGGCCGACATGTTCGCGCCACGGGCCAGCGCCTCGACATCCAGCGGCTGCGCGTACTCCCGGTCGATCCGGTCCTTGACGCGGCGCAATACCGCGAGATCACGCAGGTGCTGAGCCGAGGCGGGTCTGTTGCTCACATGCGAAATGTTGCCATGTCACATCAAGACTTGCCTAGCGCGCCGCAGCTCAGGACAGGGCTTGCTGAAACTTCAACGTGTCCGTGTAGTGGTAGTAGCGCTTGAGTTTGCCGTCCTCGAGTTCCCAGACATGGGCGAACGCGGCGTCGAGCGGCTTGCCTGTCCCCCTTGCCGTCGCGCTGTAACGCCCGAGCGCCACCACGAAGTCGCCTCCGTCGATGAACTGCTCGAAGCCCAGCTGGAAGTCCTCGAAGGCGGCCATCAGCGCGCCGAAGACATCCTGCGCCACGGCATCGCGACCTTTGTGGACACCACCCCAGGGCAGTCCTTCGGCGGCATGCCATTCGACGTCCGGGTGGAAGCTTTCCAGGACTGCTGGAAGGTCGCCGCGGGCGAAAGCCTCGTAGGTTGCTTCGGCGATGCGAACGTTGTTCTCGGACATGACACTTCCTCCTTGTTGATGATCGATTCAGTCGGCGAGGCTCAGGTCGCCCGCCGAACCATCCAGACGCTGACCGCGATGAACCACGCGAAACCGAGCACGATGGCGAAGAAGCCGACGCTGCCGGCCGGCATGGACGCGAGACCCGCGAACAGCGCGGCGGCGATCACGCCGGTGGTGATCGTGAGCCACCGCGTCAGCAGTGCGTGACGCCTGCCGGCCAGAGCCACCGAGGTCATGAACGTCGCTATCGGCAACCACATGAGCACGAAGGTGAGGGCGGAGAGGTCGAGGAGAGCGCGGGCGGTCCCTGCGTCGATGCCTTCGCTCGCCCTGGCGACGGCGGCGAACTGGGCAGTGCAGCTGACGAGACCCAGCGACACGGCCACGAGCCCTGCGCCTCGGCAGATGCCGGACAGAAGCCCGGACCCTCCCTCGCGGAGCTGAATCTCCTGCGCGACGTAGACACTGAAAACCAGCAGGGCGATCAGAGCGAGGGTGCCGATGCCACGTCCCACCCAGTAGTTGCCGTCGGCAGCAGCCACAGCGGCACTCGCCAGGTACCGCTCGACCGCGGCGAGGGAGTCGTCCGGGCGATCCATGGGGACCGGGGGCTCACCGGCGCGGTTGATGGTGTCATCCCCGATCACGATGCCGAGCGTGAACAGCGCTCCGCAGGCCGCGGCGGCGCGTCGGGCCAGCCCCCTGCCGGTGGATTTCAGCCCTTCTCCAGGGACCGATGCTGACTTCATCCTTTGCCTCCGTCTCGCGATGACGCCTCGAACACTGACGACGCTACGAACGGCGGAGTGATTGCACATCGAAGCAAGCCCCCGTCTTCTGTGCTGGTTTCCGCAGGCGGCATTCCGGATCTCCGCAGTGCGTTCTGTGGATTGCCTGCTGGACCGCCCAGCCGGGCGCTGGGAGAATTTGGTCATGTTGATCCCGGCACCGGTTTGCCGGTTCCTTGCCGTCGTCAGTGTCCTTGCACTGTTGTCGGCTCCCCCTGTCGCTGCGCTCCTCGGACGGGGCATATCCGCACAGCAGTTCGCATTCACGGGTGGCTTCCTCGTGCCGTTCGCTGCGACCGGCCTGTACGCCTTCTGGCGGCGCCCTGATCTTCCCGTCGCCAGACTCCTGCTGACCGCCGGCTCCCTGTGGGCGCTCTTCGCTTCAGGAGACTTCCTCCTGCGAGCGGTTCTGGAGCAAGATCCGGATGCTCCGGGACTCTGGATCGCGAACCTGGTTCTGCTCGGCGTGGGCTGTGCCTGCTTCGCGGTTGCACTGACCCTGCTGGCGCTGTTCCCCGATGGGCGCTACCAGCGTGCCTATGAGCGCCGGTTCATCCGTCCTCTGTGGAGTCTGCCGGTCGCGGTCCCGCTTCTTGCGGCCTTGCTGACCCCACGGTTCCACCTGGCCTACGACCGGAGTACACCGGAGATCCCGAACCCTGCAGCGATCCTCGACGGGGTGGGCCTCGAGAAGGTGCCCGAAGGGCTGTTCAGCGGCCTCGCGACGAGCTTTCTCCCGGTGGGTGTCGCTTTGCTCGCGTTGCGCTATCGCCGGCTCGGCGCAGAGCAGCGGGCACAGGTTCGGTGGCTGCTGTGGGTTTGCATCGTGGGTCTCATGGTCGGCATCGGGCTGGCCGTGCTCTCGGCCCGTGGGAGCGGTCTGGTCGATATCGTTTTCATGATCGTCGGCTACGGCTTCCTGGCCCTTGTCCCGGTGGCGATCCTCATCGCGATCCTTCGGTATCGGCTCCTGAACGTCGACGTACTCATTCGCAAGTCGCTCGTGTACGGCACCCTGTGGCTCCTCATCGTCGCGGTCTATGTCCTCGCAGCGGCTGCTCTGGGAGTCGCGGTAGGTGGTCAGCTGCCGGTGTCCGTGGCGATCCTGCTCACGGTCGTCGCGACGCTGGCCTTCCAGCCGGCTCGGCGCCGGCTCGAGCAACTCGCCAACCGCTGGGTGTTCGGCGAGCCGACCAACCGCTACGAACTCCTGGCGGCCTTCGGCGCCGATCTCGAGCGCACGCTCAGCCTGGACGAACTTCTGCCCCGGCTCGCGGGCACGGTCCAGCGCGGACTCGACGCAAGCTGGGCGCGGATCTCTGTCACTCAGGGTTCGGACGGAGACGCGGTGCTGGTGCCCCGGGCTGCTGCTGGGATCGAGCCCGACGCGCGCGCCGAGCCGACCTTGAGCTCGCGGTTGCACGTAGCCGACTCGAACACGGCGGTGGGCGTGATCGAATGCGGCCCCAGGCGCGAGGGCAAGTACTCGGACCAGGATCGATCCCTGCTCGAGACGCTAGCTCGCCAAGCCGCGCTGGCGGTCCGCAACGCCGGACTCGCCTCGGAGCTCTCGGCGAGGCTTGACGAGATCCGGATCCACGCTGACGAGCTGGCCGCGTCGCGGTCCCGCATCGTCCATGCCCAAGAGACAGAGCGCCGGCGGATCGAGCGCAACATCCATGACGGCGCCCAGCAGGAACTGGTCGCCTTGATCGCCAGCCTGAGGTTGGCACGCAATCAGCTCGAGCGCGATCCGGTCTCAGCGGGGGCGACCCTCGCCGGACTTCAGGAGGCGGTCATTGCCACGCTCAACGACCTGCGCAACCTGGCACAGGGAATCCATCCGGCCGTGCTCAGCGACAAGGGCCTGCTCGCGGCGCTCGAGGCAAGGGCCAGGACAGCGCAGGTTGCGGTCGCCATCAGTGCCGATCCGGCGGCGCGTCGGCTGCGCTTCGATGACGATGTCGAGGGCGCCGCCTACTTCTTCGCGTGTGAAGCGCTTGTGAACGCGCTCAAGCACGGAAGAGCCGACTCGATCGAGCTGACAGTCACCCACGATCAGGGCTGGCTGAGCGTCGAGGTGAGCGACGACGGCGTCGGCTTCGAGCCGGCCACGACGCCCAAACGGGGACTTGCCAATCTCGGAGACCGGGCCGCTGCCCTGGGCGGCCACTTCCACCTCGAAAGCGAACCGGGCCGAGGGACGACTGTCCGCTGCGCGCTGCCGGCACCGATCCGCGAGGCAGCACATGTCTGAGCGCCTGCGCGTGGTGATCGCCGAGGACCACTATCTGGTCCGGGAAGGGACTCGCAAGCTGCTCGAAGACTCTGGCGAAGTCGAGGTCCTGGCCGCCGTCGGCACGGCCACGGAACTGCTCGATGCTGTTCGCAGGCTCTCCCCCGACGCCGCGATCACCGACTTACGAATGCCGCCCGGCCACAGTTTCGAAGGCATCGAGGCCGCCCACCGGATCCGTGTGGATCATCCCCCGGTCGGCGTGGTTGTGCTCTCCCAGCACGCAGATCCCGAGTATGCGGCCGAGCTTCTCAAGTACGGAGCCGGCGGGCTCGCCTACTTGCTCAAGGACCGACTGGGAGAAGTCGACGAGCTGGTCAGAGCACTTCGAGCAGTAGTTGCCGGCGGCTCCGTGATCGACCCGGCGGTGGTCGAGGCCCTGCTCAGACACAGGACCCGGGACGAGAACTCGCCACTGGCCCAGCTCGCGCCCAGAGAGCTCGAGGTGCTGCGAGAGATGGCTCAGGGAAAGGCGAACAAGGGAATCGCCGCAGCTCTCACGTTGTCCGAGTCCTCGGTCGAGAAGTACGCGCACTCGATCTTCACCAAGCTGGATCTCGCCCAGGAGTCCCAGCT
This sequence comes from Kribbella caucasensis, assembly GCF_004361855.1. Taxonomy (GTDB): domain Bacteria; phylum Actinomycetota; class Actinomycetes; order Propionibacteriales; family Kribbellaceae; genus Kribbella; species Kribbella caucasensis. The sequence goes on along the minus strand of NZ_SNWQ01000033.1, from coordinate 63,288 downwards.
CCACCGACGGGTGCTGGCCGTGCTCACCTTCTTGCGCGAGTCCGGCCGACTCGGCGACGACCACTGACCTGGAGCGCCAGATGTCGATCTATCCGAAGCTGTTGCACACCGCATTGGACACAACAGACGCGCGCGGTCTGGCGGACTTCTACCGCGAGTTGCTCGGACTGCGATACCGCCCTGGTGACGAGCCCCCGACCGACGGCACTCCCGATGATGCCGACTGGCTGGTCCTGGTCGATGACGATGGACGCCGGAAGTTGGCGTTTCAGCAGGTGAGTACTCTTCCTCGCTCGACCTGGCCCGCCCACGACGTACCGATGCAAATGCACCTGGACTTCGCCGTTCCGACCCTGGAAGCCCTCCAACTCCATCGACAGCGAGCCGAAGAACTCGGCGCCAGACTGCTCCTCGATCGCACCGACGACGACGGCGAACCCCTGTACGTCCTCGCCGACCCAGCCGGCCACCCCTTCTGCCTCCTCGTCGCACCGTGATGACTCGGCTGATCGAGAATTGTCGGTGGGGGTGGTTAGCGTGTCCCCTGCTGGTTGAGACCTCTGGAGGGGATTGTCATGAGTACGTTTTCTGATCGGCCGAACACCGCGCTGGTGATCATCGATGTTCAGAACGGTGTCGTGGACGGCGCGTACGAGCGGGACGCGGTGGTTGGGAACATCAGCTCACTGGTCGACAAGGCTCGTGGGGAGGGTGTGCCCGTGGTGTGGGTGCAGCACTCCGACGACAACATGGAGAAGGGCACCGACGCCTGGCAGTACGTGCCTGAGTTGACGCAGCTTGAGTCCGATGCCGTGGTGCACAAGAAGTTCGGCGACTCGTTCGAGGAGACCGACCTGGAGGACGTGCTGGCGAAGGCCGGTGTCGGGCGGCTGGTGGTGGCCGGAGCGCAGACCGACGCGTGCATCCGGTCGACGATCCACGGGGCATTCACGCGCGGGTACGACGTGACGCTGGTTGGCGACGCGCACACGACCGAAGACCTCAGCGAGTACGGTGCTCCCTCGCCGGATCTGGTCATCGCGCACACCAACCTCTACTGGAAGTACCACGACGGTCCCGGCCGCACCACCGGCGTACAGGAGACGAAGGAGGTCACGTTCGCCGACTGATCAATTGCGGACGGAGAACGTCCGGGGTGGACGCTACGGTGCTGGCATGACTGACAGTGATTACCCCTGGGAACCGCCACTGGCCGGCAACGAGGTGGAGCATCTGATCGGGGCGCTGGATCGGCTGCGGACGACGTTTCGGTGGAAGGCCGACGCGCTCGACTCGGCTGGATTGCAGGCCCGGATCGGTGCATCCACGCTCACCCTCGGCGGATTGCTCAAGCACCTGGCCTCGGTGGAGGACTACACGTTCACCGCGAAGCTGAGCGGCGAGCCGATCGGAGCGCCGTGGGATGCGCTCGGGTGGACCGGTGACAACGACTGGGAGTTCGGCTCCGCAGCCGACGACTCGCCCGAGCAGCTCTATGCGCTCTGGGACGGTGCGATCGAGCGGTCACGTTCGCGACTGGACGCTGCCCTGGCCAACGGCGGGCTCGACCAGCTCGCTCACATCTCCGGGCCCGACGGTCAGCACGCCAGTGTGCGCCGCCTCGTCTGCGACCTGATCGAGGAATACGGTCGCCACACCGGACACGCAGACCTGCTCCGCGAAGCCGTCGACGGCCGGACCGGCGAAGACCCACCGGCCGGCTGGCGTCCCGTTTCGTAGAGAGAGTGTGCTGGACTTGCTCCGGGCCGCCTGACCAGATCGACGGCGCTCACCGGAGCAGAAGGCGAGGCAGATGATCGAGATCGGTCGACTGGAACCGGCAGATCGCGCGGACTGGCAGCGGCTGTTCGCGGAGTACAACGAGTTCTACGGCCGGACCATGCCGGACGAGTTCTTCGATGACGCGTGGCGCCGGTTCGCCGCGGACGAACAGGTGCACGCGCTCGGAGCCAAGATCGACGGCAAGCTGGTCGGTATCGCCCACTTCCTGACCCACGCCAGCACGACCGCCCCCGACTCCTGCTACCTCCAAGACCTCTTCACCGCAGACGAAGCGCGCGGCCGCGGCGTCGCCCGAGCCCTGATCGCAGCAGTCACAGACTGGGCCCAAGCGCACGACTGCGCGCGCCTCTACTGGTCAACCCACCAAGACAACCACCGAGCCCGCCGCCTCTACGACCAGCTAGCCGAAAACCGCGGCTTCATCCTCTACACCATCCAACTGCCCTAATCCCCCGCCACCATCACCGCCTTCGGAGGAGCCCACGGTGTACGAACGGATCGTGATCAAGCTGTCCGGTCAAGCGATCGCCGGTGGGGCCGGTTTCGGTTTCGACAGCACCAGCCTCACGCACCTCGCGACCGAGGTTCTCGCCGCCCGAGCGACCGGCGTACAAGTGGCTGTCGTGGTCGGCGGTGGCAACGTGTTCCGCGGCAACCGAGCCGAGGAGTGGGGTATCGATCGGGTCGAGGCGGACAACATCGGCATGCTCGGCACCGTGATCAACGCCGTACTCCTCCGCGGCCGGCTCACCGCGCTCGGCGCGACCGACGTACGGCTGATGACCGCGATCCCGATCAACAATCTCGCCGAGCCCTACATCCGGTTGCGCGCGCTCCGGCACCTGGAGAAGGGGTCCGTCGTCATCCTTGCCTGTGGCAACGGGCAGCCGTTCACGACCACCGACTACCCCGCCGTCCAGCGGGCGATCGAGCTCGACGCCGACGCACTCCTGGTCGCCAAGAACGGCACCGACGGGGTGTACGACGCCGACCCGAACCGGGTGCCGACCGCTGAACGGTTCGACCGCCTCTCCTACGCCGACGTGATCGCGCGCGGCCTGAACGTAATGGACCAGAGCGCGTTCATCCTCGCCCGCGACCACCGGTTGCCGCTCCACGTCTTCGACATCGACGCCCGCTCAGCCGCCACCGCCATCTGCAAGGGCGAACCAATCGGCACCCTGATCAGCTAAGCCACGGCAGCAGGTTCTCCAGGGTGTGTCGAGCTGGGCCTCTTGCGCGGGGGAAATTCTGTTGCCGGGTGAGTGGGGGTTCTGGTGTAGTGGCGGTGTTCGAGACAGGTGTTCAGTTAAGGAGTGCAGCCATGCGACCTCGCTTCATGTCCGTCGTAGTTGGCACTGACACCTGTTCAAAGGACATGAAGCTTTGTGAAATTACTGAACCTGGGAATCCTGGCGCATGTCGACGCCGGTAAGACGAGCCTGACCGAGCGGCTGCTCTTCGCCGCCGGGGTCATCGACGAAGTCGGTAGCGTCGATGACGGCAGTACCCAGACCGATTCGCTCGCGCTGGAGCGGCAGCGCGGGATCACCATCAAGTCGGCGGTCGTCTCGTTCGCGATCGGCGACGTCACAGTCAACCTGATCGACACTCCCGGCCACCCGGACTTCATCGCCGAGGTGGAGCGGGCGCTCAGCGTGCTCGACGGAGCTGTTCTGGTCGTGTCGGCCGTGGAAGGCGTGCAGGCGCAGACGCGTGTACTGATGCGGACCCTCCAACGGCTGCGGATTCCGACGCTGATCTTCGTCAACAAGGTCGACCGCGGCGGAGCGCAGTACGAGCCGTTGCTGAAGAGCATCGCGGACAAGTTGTCGGCGGCGGTCGTCCCGATGGGGTCGGCGGCGGGACTCGGGTCGCGCGCGGCCACGTTCACGCCGTACGGGCCGGGCGATCCGGGGTTCTCCACCAGCCTGGTCGAGGTGCTTGCCGAGCGGGATGAACAACTCCTGGCGACCTTCGTCGAGGACGAGAAGGCCCTCTCGTACGACGCCCTGCGGGGTCGGCTGGCGGCGCAGACCAAGCAGGCGCTGGTGCATCCGGTGTACATCGGGTCGGCGATCACGGGAGCCGGGACGGACGCGTTGATCGCGGGGATCCGGGAACTGCTGCCGGCCGCCGAACACAGCGACGAAGCGCCGGCCGCCGGGTCGGTGTTCAAGGTCGAGCGTGGTCCGGCGGGCGAGAAGATCGCGTTCGTCCGGATGCGCACCGGCCGGATCCGCACCCGCGACCGGCTCCGCTTCCACGGCGACCACGAGGCGAAGGTCACCGCGATCAGTGTCTTCGGCAATGGGACGGCGACCACCAGTACGACGGTCGCGGCCGGCCAAATCGGCAAGCTGTGGGGGCTAGCCGACATCCAGGTAGGCGACACCATCACGGCGGCCGACGGGGAGCAGCCCGCCGCCGCAGTACAGGGTGGGTTCTTTGCGCCGCCGACGTTGGAGACCGTGATCGCGCCGGAGAGGCCTTCGGACAAAGGGAATCTGCAGGTCGCGCTGGCTCAATTGGCCGAGCAGGATCCGTTGATCAATCTGCGGCAGGACGACATCCGGCAGGAGACCTACGTCTCGCTCTACGGGGAGGTGCAGAAGGAGGTCATCCAGTCGACGCTGGCCGCCGACTTCGGGATCGAGGTCGGCTTCCGGGAGACGACCACGATCTGCATCGAGCGGCTCGACGGGACCGGTGCGGCGGTCGAGTTCAACAAGAAGGACCCGAACCCGTTCCTCGCCACGATCGGCCTGCGGGTCGAGCCGGCTCCGGTGAACGCCGGCGTGACGTTCGAGCTGGAGGTCGAACTCGGATCGATGCCGTACGCGTTCATCAAGGCCGTCGAGGAAACCGTCCGGGAGACCTTGCAGCAAGGGATCCACGGTTGGCAGCTCCCCGACTGCCGGGTCGTGATGACGCACTCGGGCTACTCGGCGCGGCAGAGTCACGCGCACGCCGTCTTCGACAAGAGCATGTCGAGCACGGCCGGCGACTTCCGCAACCTCACTCCGCTGGTGCTGATGACGGCACTGCAGGAGGCCGGTACGACGGTGTACGAGCCGATGCACCGATTCCGGCTGGAGGTCCCCACCGACACGGTCCGGGCGGTACTCGCGACGTTGGCGCGACTCCGAGCGATCCCACAGGTCCCTGCACTGGGAGCCGAATCCTCTGTCCTGGAAGGCGAAATCCCGGCAGCCGCCGTCTATCAATTGGAGCAGCAACTGCCCGGCCTCGCGCGCGGTGAAGGCGTGCTGGAGTCCTCGTTCGAGCGCTACCAGCCAGTGACCGGTGCGATTCCGAACAGGGCCCGTACCGACCACGACCCCCTCAACCGCCGCGAGTACCTACTCCACGTACTCCGCCGTGTCTAGGGGCGCAGTGAGGTTGTGCTGGCAGCGGCGACCGTGAGCGGGTCAACGGGGGAACGCTCAAGTAGCGTCCGCAGGTCCACGCTGCTGTTGTTCAGGAAGCCGTGGCGGATACTGGTCGCGATCGAGGACAGCATCGACGGCTGGAACGGCAGCAGCCCATCCGAGGCGAGCAGGCGAGCCCTGTACTCCCCCAGGCTGATCGTGCTGTGGGTGACGCCGAGACGATCAGCGACGTCGTCGGCCGTGATCGGGTCGCCGACCAGCTCGTAGGTCTTCCGGTCGTGTGCCGCGGGCGCGGCGGCCACGACCGCTGCCGTGGCCGCAAGGTCTTCGCGCGCCACCGCCGACAACGCGCCGGTGCCGAATGCCGACTCCAATCCGTCGTCAGCCCACATCAGCAGGGCGCCGAACAGTTCGGCGTACAGGCCGTTGCGCAGGATGGTCCACCCCAATCCGCTGTCCTTCAGAAGCTTCTCGGTCACGCGATGGGCAAGGGCGAACCCCAGGTGGTCGCCGGTCCCGGTCAAGCTGGTGTAGACGACGTGGGTGACCCCGTCGCGGACCGCGGCTTCAATGACCGCGGTATGGCGGGCGACGACTTGATCATCCTCGGCGAACCCGGCCGAGACCAAGACGAGAGTCGAAACGCCTCGCAGATCGATGCCGGCCGGATCGTCGAAATCGAGGCGCCGTACGCCGTCTCCGATACTGCGGCTACCTCCTACGGCGGCGGCCCCTCGCGCCCGCAACTCAGCCAGCGTGCGAGAGGCGAGCTGGCCGTTGGCCCCGGTCACCAAGATCATGGGTTTGCAGTCTCCATCCTCGTGGTTCTCTTCAGTAACTACGATGTGATCCTGATTCACCCCTGACCCGCTCACAAGGAGGCAGTTTCGTGTCACCGACGCACACAGAGGTAACCGCTGGTGCGGCCGAGCTGGACCCGTGCGGGCAGGCGGACCACCCCGACTGCGGCATCCGCGACGTCCTCGACCGCGTCGGCGACAAGTGGTCCGTGCTGGTCATCGTCGAACTCGCGAACGGCACCCGCCGTTTCCGGCAGCTTCAACGGGCCATCGACGGCATCTCGCAACGCATGCTCACCCTCAGCTTCGGGAGAATGAGTTCATGAACGAGGACGAGGACTTCCTGGCTGAGCAGGCGCATCTGGAAGCCGAAACCGAACGCATCCGGCAGGTGGCCGAAGACGCCGCCAACGACCCGGCGGCTCAGCAGGAGTGGATCCGTCAGTCCAACCTGATCTACGGCGGACTGGCGGGCGCCGGCCTGGTGATAGTGCAGCCGTTCCTGACCGAGACCTCGCTCGACCCGTCGGCGATGGTGTGCGTCATTGCGTTCGCCATCTCGATACCGTTGCTGGCCGCGCTCCTGGTGCTGAATCGGCAGGAGGAGTTTCGTCGTCGGGCGAGCAAGACGGCGCTCGTCGAGGTGGCCAAGTCGGTCGCACAAGGCTCGGCGTTCGTCGGCATCACGGCGGCCTTCTGGCACATGTCCATTGTTGCGGGGATCGTGTTCCTGGCCATGGGGTTCTTCGCGGTGGGAGTGCACTCCTCGGGATACGTGCAACTGGAGTACGGCTCGAAGTTCCGCTCGAGATTCCGTCCCCGGACCGGCAGCCAGCCGAAGGGCTAGGCGAACAAAGGCTAGGCGAACAAGCAGAAGGGATGGCCGGCCGGGTCGAAGAGGACCCGGACGGTCTCCTGGGGCTGGAAGTCGGCGAGCCGGGCGCCGACCTCCAGGGCGTGCTTGGTCGCGGCGTCGAGGTCGTCGACGTAGATGTCGAGGTGCTGGGTCGCGTTCTGCGCCCCCGCCTCGGCCGGCCACACCGGCGCCTTCCACTCCCGCTCGTACTCGAAGTTGAGCGTCGGCTCGGTCTCCGAGCTCATCTGCGCCCACCCGTCCTCCGGCGGCTCCCCCGGACGCGGTCCTTCCGTGGTCGTCACCGGCCGCCCGAGCAACCGCGAGTAGAACTCGGCCAGCACCCGCGGATCCGGCGCCATGATGGTCACAGACGTCACCTGCAGAGTCAGTCCATCCACCTGACGCAGGCTACTCGACCAAGGTGGCGATCACGACGGTCGCGCCCAACTCCTCCGACGTGGCGACCCGAGCGCTCAACCCCACCGATTCGACGTACTCGACAACCCCGGCCGCCTGCAACTCACTGGTCTCCACCAACAAGTGACCACCAACAGCGAGCCAACCCGGCGCCTCCGTAGCCACCCGCCGGAACACCTCCAGCCCGTCCGAACCGCCGTCCAAAGTGACCAGCGGTTCGTACAACCGAGCCTCGGCCGGCAGCAACCGAACCTCGTCCGACGGCACATACGGCACATTCGACAGCAGCAAATCGATCTGCCCGCGCAACGACGACGGCAACGCGTCGAACAGGTCTCCCTCAAAGACGGAACCACCAGCCGGTACGACGTTCCGCCGCGCGTTCCGGACCGCCGCGGGTTCCACATCGGCGGCGTACAACGAGACTCCCGGCAGCCCAGCCGCGACCGCGACCCCGAGCGCACCCGTCCCGCAACACAGATCGACGACCACCGCCCCGGGCCGACCGGCAGCGATTGCCTCGGCAACCAGCAGTTCCGTACGCCGCCGCGGCACGAACACCCCGGGATCCACCAGGATCCGCAACCCGCAGAACGAAGCCCAACCGACCACCTGCTCCAACGGCAGACCGTCGACGCGCTGCGCAACCATCCGCGCAAGCGAGGCCTCATCGCGGGCGGTCGCCAGGATGATCTCAGCCTCGTCCTCGGCGAACACACACCCAGCAGCCCGCAACCGCACGACGACCTCGGAGGAAGTTAAAACTGACACGGATTCCTTTCGACAGGAAACCGTAACTCCCCCGCCCGCGATCAAGCGAAGGTATTCATGTGGGGCACCAAGGTCATGCGTCGAGTTGTGGGGTCTGGCGCAACGACTCGGCGAGCCGTTGCAGGGCAGGGTTGGGACTGTCCGGGCTCCAGCACGCGTGCAAGGTCACCGAGTGCGCATCGGCCGCATCCAGCTCCCGATAGCGGACCCCTTGCACGCCCATCGCCACGATCGACCGCGGAATCAGCGCACACCCCAGGCCGGCCCGTACGAGCGCCAACATCGTCGGCACCTGTGAGGCCAGCTGACTCACGGCGTACCGGTTCATCCCGATCATCGCCGCGCAGATGTCATGCAGATACCGCGACCCCTCCGGGCTGTACCCGATGTAGTCGTCGGTCACATCAGCCAACGACACCGGCCCAGCCCCGACCAACCCAGACCCGACCGCCAACGGATGGTCGGCCGGTACGGCGAGCACCAGGTCCTCCGAGTGCACCAGCAAGGACTCGAACCCGTCAGGAATCGGCGGCCGGACCAGCCCGATATCGATCTCCAGATCCGCCAGCGCCTGGAGCTGATCCGGGCTCACCAGTTCGGTCAGCTCCACACTCACCCCCGGCGTCCGCTTGCGAACCATCGCAAGAAAATCAGCCAGTACCGCGTACGCCCCGATCGCCGTGAACGCGATCCGCAACGTCCCGGTCTGGCCGTCAGCCGCGCGCCGGGTCGCGTCGGGCGCGACCTCGAGCAGCGCGAGCACCCGGCGGCAGTGCTCGAGGAAGACCTCACCGGCGGCGGTCAACCGCACTCCCCTGCCGGTCCGGTCGAACAGGCTGACCCCGAGACTCCGCTCCAGCCCCTGGATCTGCCGGGTCAGCGGCGGCTGGGTCAGGTTCAGTCGCGCGGCGGCCCGGCCGAAGTGCAGTTCCTCGGCGACCGCGGAGAATCCGCGCAGTTGCTGCAGCGTCAAATCCATGCGCCCTCGGTATCGGTCGATGCGGAAATGGGTTTGGACGAGCATAACGGAAAACCCCTACCGTCGAGCCAACCCCCGAATCGCACGATGGCCCCGAACCCGGGCCGGACCGTCCCCGACCCGAGGAGTCAGGTTGACCAGACTGGCCGTGGTGATGACGCCGGAGCGCGCCGACGACGTGATCAGCGCCGACACCCGCGAACTGCTCGCACAGAACTTCGACGTCAGCTGGGCCGAGGACGTGAGCCCAGAAACGGTGGCCGCACTCGCCAAGGACAGCGACGTACTCCTCACCAGCTGGGGAACCCCACACCTCGACAAGGCCATCTGGGCGGACGGCAACGGCCCGAAGGCGGTCGCCCACGCGGCTGGCTCGGTCAAGAGGTTGATCGACCCGGCCGTCCTCGACCAGGGTGTAGCCGTCTTCTCCGCCGGCGGACGGATCGCCTGGTCCGTCGGCGAGTACTGCCTGGCGGCGATGCTGACCCTGGCCCGCCGGCTACCGCGATTCGACGCCGCCATCCGAGAGGGCGGATGGAAACAGACCGGTTTTCGCGGCAGTGAGATCGCCGACCAGCAAGTCGGCATCCTCGGTGCCAGCTCGACCGCACGCGCCCTCATCGCCATCCTCAAGCCGTTCGGCTGCGACCTGGTCGTCTACGACCCCTACCTGACCGGCGCCCGCGCCAAAGAGCTCGGCGTCCGCACCGCCTCGCTCGAAGAGACCCTGCAGAGCGGATTCGTCTCCCTGCACGTGCCGGACGTCCCCGAGACCAAGGGCCTGGTCACCCGCAAGCTGATCGAGCAACTCCCCGACAACGCCGTCGTGATCAACTCCTCCCGCGGCCCCGCGATCGACCAGCAGGCCCTCCTCGACCACGTCCTCGACGGCCGGATCTACGCCGCCCTCGACGTCTACGACCCCGAGCCGCCCAAGTTCGACGAGAAGACCCTCGCGGCTCCCAACCTGCTGCTCACCCCGCACGTCGCCGGTGACACGAAGGAAGGCCACCTGGCCCTGGCCGGCTACGTCCTGGCCGATGTCCTCAAGTGGCTCGACGACGGCAGCCGCGGCCCCAGCTTCGTCGACCCGGCCGTCTGGTCGATCGGGGCCTGAGGCCGGGCGAGGAGAGCCCCCCATGTCAAGAATCAGCTCCGTAAGAATCAGCTCCGTCGAGGTCTTCCCGGTCGCGGTGCCCTTCGCGCGCCGGTTCGTCCTCGGCAGCGGGGCGGTCGGCACGCCCGACCAGAAGCCCGACCAGGCCGGTGCGGTCGTGTTCGTGAAGCTGACCACCGAGGACGGGGTGGTCGGCTGGGGCGAGCAGCGCGCGCTGCCGAGCTGGAGCTATGAGACCGCCGAGACGATCGCGGTGGTGATCAAGCGTCACCTCGAGCCGATCCTGCTGGACCTCACCCCGTTCGACATCGAACTGTTCCACAGCCGCGCCGCCAAACGCCTCAGCCCCGCGGTCTCCAACGGCTTCCCGTTCGCCCGCGCCGCCGTCGACCTCGCGATGCATGACGCGGCGGGCAAGCTCGCCGGCGTACCGGTGCACGCGCTGCTCGGTGGCAAGCTGTACGACGAGATCCCGCTCTGCTCCGCGATCGGGGTCGGCCCGGCCGAGACGGTCCGCGAACATGCACAGTTGTCGTCGGACTTTGCGGCGTACAAGGTCAAGATCGGCGGCGATCCGGACCAGGACGCGGCCGCGATCGAGGCGGTCGCGGAGGTCGCCGGCGCCAAGCCGCTGTGGCTCGACGCGAACCAGTCGTACCGATCGAGCGCCCTGCGCCAACTGCTCGACCGCACCAGAGACATCCGCACGATTCATTGCGTCGAGCAACCAGTACCGAGCACCGACACGCTCGGGATGCGCCGGCTCCGCGGCCTGATCGACCTGCCGATCGCGATCGACGAGGGCAGCTTCACCGCGCAGGACCTCGCCCGCACGCTGCAACTCGACGCGGCCGATCTGGTCGTCGTCAAGATCTGCAAGTCCGGCGGTCTGCGGAACGCCCTCAAGACCGCCCAGGTCGCGCTCGCCGGCGGGCTCGAACTGCTCGCCAGTGGTTTGACCGACTGCGGTATCGGGTTCGCCGCGGCACTACATCTGTTCAGTCAGCTCGATCTGGCGTTGCCGGCCGAGCTGAACGGGCCGGAGCTGCTCTCCGACCTCTATGTCGAGGGACTGACCATCACCAAGGCCGTCGCGACGGTCCCCACCGCCCCTGGCCTGGGCGTCGTGGTCGACGAGGAGCGGATCCGCGCCGAGTCGATCGACCTGCAGTTCAGCTGAGGAGTTGCCAATGTCAACCAAGCTGTCCCGCCGCGGCTTGCTCCAGCTCACCGGCCTGGCCGGTCTGGGCGCGGCGGTCGGTACTACGGCCGCGGGGTGCGCCTCGTCGGCACCGGAGGGTGCGGCGACCTGGGCCATGTGGTCCAGCAGCCCCGCCGAACGCAAGGTCTGGGAGGACTTCAGCCAATACGTCGAAAAGCAACTGGGGGTGGAGTCGGTCCCGACCCTCACTCCGTCGAGCGGCTACCCGACCAAACTCGACCTGCAACTGGTCAGTGGGACGGCGAGCCTGGTGACCGCCATCAACGGCCAGCTGCTCCAGACCTACGCGGCCCGCGGCGCCCATCGTCCGCTCGACGACCTGATCGCGGCCGATCCCGACTTCGAACTGGACGACTTCTACCCCGCGATCCGCAAGATCAACTCGTTCAACGGCAAGACCTACGGCATCGGCTTCGACGTCGCGCCGACGGTCCTGTACTACAACAAGACGTTGCTCGCCAAGCAGGGCATCACGCCACCGTCGGCCACCGAACCGATGTCGTGGGCAACGTTCCGGGACCTGACGATCGAGCTGACCCGGCCGGGTGAGCAGTACGGGTTCAGCTGCGCACCCGCGATCGACGACCTGGTCTCGTGGATCTACTGCGCGGGCGGCAACGTGATGAACGACGACATCACCCGGAGCACGTTGGGCGACCCCGAGGCGATGGAGGCGATCCAGTTCGTCGTCGACCTGTTCGTCAAGGACAAGGTCACGCCGCCGATCACCAACCTGGTCACGGAGAGCTCGCTGTCCAACTTCATGGACGGCAACGTCGTCTTCATGCAGAACGGCCCGTGGCAGGTGGTGAACGTCCGGAAGGCCGAGTTCGACTGGGACATCGTGCCGTTCCCCGCCGGCGCCAACGGCAGTACGCCGCGAGTCTCCGGATCCGGGTTCGCCATTCCGGCCGCAGTACGGGGTGACGATCTCGAGCTGGCCTGGCGGTTGCTGAAGACCCTGACCAGCACCGGCGCACTCGACATCTACGCCAAGGCCGGCCGGAACAACCCGGCACGACTGTCGGCCGGTACGGCGTTCAAACCGCCACCGGACAACCTCGGCATCGTCCAGCAGATCCTGGCCGGCAAGCTGGCCGGCGGTCACCCGTTCGACGTGACCAGCAACTGGAATCAGGTCAAGCAGTTGCTCAGCCAGGATCTGCCGCGCACGTTCCTCGGTCAGGTCACGGTCGCCGACGTGATCGGCGGCCTGACCCCACGCCTCGACGTCCTGATGCAACAGCACCAGGACACCGTCCGCCAGGCCACGGCCAGGAAGGGGTGACCACGATGGCCGTCGACACCCTCCCCACCACCTCGATCGCACCGCCTCAGACCAAACCGGTGAAGGCGAAGCGCGAACGCAACCGCGAGACCCTGACCGCGTGGTTGTTCCTGCTGCCCAGCTTCATCGGGTTCGTCATCTTCACGGCCGGGCCGGTGGTTGCCGCGGGCGTCATCTCGCTGCTCGACTGGAACCTGTTCAGCCCGCCGACCTGGGCCGGACTGCGCAACTTCGCCCGGCTCGGTCCCGATCCGACGTTCTGGTCGGCGCTTGGCAACACCGTCTACTTCACCTTCGTCAGCGTGCCACTGACGATCGTGGTCAGCCTCGCCCTCGCCCTGCTGCTCAACCAGGGCGTCCGCCGGATCGCGGTCTTCCGTTCCCTCCTGCTGTTGCCGTACGCAACCATCACGGTCGCGGTGGCGTTCGTCTGGATCTGGCTCTACATCCCGCACGACGGCCTGGTGAATGCCGTCCTCGGGCTGGTCGGCATCAACGGGCCCGACTGGCTGATCTCCGACACCTGGGCGATGCCGGCCCTGATCGCGATGACTGTCTGGAAGAGCTTCGGCTTCGGCATGGTGGTCTTCCTGGCCGGCTTGCAGGCGATCCCGCAGCAGCTCTACGAGGCCGCGAAGGTGGACGGCAGTTCGGCCTGGCAGCGGTTCCGCAACGTCACCGTCCCGATGCTGTCCCCCGCACTGTTCTTCGTCGTGGTGACCTCGATCATCGGCTCCTTCCAGGTCTTCGACCAGGCCTTCGTGATGACCCACGGCGGCCCGGGATCGCGGACCACGACGCTCGTCATGTACATCTACCGAACCGGGTTCGAGAGCTACGACCAGGGCTATGCGGCCGCGCAGTCGCTGGTGCTGTTCGCGTTCATCGTGGTGATCACCGCGGCCCAGTTCCTGATGCAGCGGAGGCTCGTCCACTATGACAACTAACGCCCTCGCACCCCTCTATCGGAACCCGGTCGCCACCCGCAAGCTGGTCGTCTTCGGCTGCTTCCTGGTCTCCGCCATCACCCTGATCCCGGTGGTGATGATGGTGCTGGTCGCGTTCCAGTCCGACGGCGAGTCGATGGCTGCGAAGCCGTCGTTCTGGCCGAGCAGCTGGCACCCGGAGAACCTGCAGCGCGCCTTCGAACTCGTCCCGCTCGGCAAGTACCTGATCAACACGGTGATCTTCGCCGCCGGGACCACGCTGCTCGAGACGATCACGGCGGCGCTCGCGGCGTACGCGTTCGCCCGGCTGAACTTCCCCGGCCGCGGCTGGCTGTTCGGCATCTATCTGGCGACTCTGATGATCCCCTCGCAGGTCACGCTGATCCCGCAGTTCGTGCTGGTCGCGAAGCTGCACGGGATCGACACCTGGCCGGGGATGATCCTGCCGCACGCGTTCACGGCGCTCGGGGTCTTCCTGCTCCGGCAGTTCTTCCTCGGCATCCCCCGCGACTACGAAGAGGCCGCCCGGCTGGACGGCGCGAACCGCTGGCAGGCGTTCCTCCGGGTGATCGTGCCGCTGGCGATCCCGGCGATCGCGACGCTGGCTGTGTTCAAGTTCATCAGCCAGTGGAACAACCTGCTCTGGCCGCTGATCATTTCCAACACCGACGCGACTCGTACCGCGGCCGTCGGGCTGCAAGCCTTCCAGGACACCAACGGCACCCAGTGGAACCTGCTGTTGATGGCGGCAACCATCACCACGGTCCCGTTGATCGTCCTGTTCTTCCTCACCCAACGGTGGTTCATCCGAGGAATCACCATGAGCGGGCTCGGAGGCCGCTGACAGTGCTTGATTCCTTCCCCACCCCACCGCCCCAGTCGGCCTACATCTGGTCCGTTTTCACCAAGCCCTGGGCCGGACTGCCCGGTGACGAGCTCGGCCGGCTCGTCGCCGGGCTCGGCTTCACCGGCGCCGAGATCCCGGTCCGCGACACCGCCTTCGTGACGCCCGCGACCGCGGCCAAGGTGCTGCCCGAGTTCACCGAGCAGCTCCGCGCCGAGGGCGTCGAGCCGATCAGTATCGCGAGTGACCTGGACGAGAGCACCTTCCAGGCCGCCGCCGACGCACGCGTACCGATGATCCGGATCATGGCTGACCTCGGCCCTGACGGATACGTTGCCTCGGTACGCCGTACTCGGGTGCTGCTCGAGGACGCGGCCGGCCATGCGGCGCAGTACGGCGTACAGATCGGTGTGCAGCCGCATCACGGGCGCTTCGTGTCATCGACGCTCGGAGTCATGCAGCTCCTGGACGCTCTCCCGACCGAACACTTCAAGCTCGTTTGGGATGCCGCCCACGACGCCCTCGCCGGGGACGATCCGCGGGTGACCCTTCCGTTGGCAGCCGAGCGTCTGGGCATCGTCAACCTCAAGAACGCCATCTACCTCCAAGCCGACGGCGCCTGGAAGACGCATTTCGTGCAAGGCACCGAAGGCTTGTCCGACTGGACCGTGATCTTCGAGACGCTCCACCAGCTCAACTATCAGGGCCCGATCTGCCTCTCCGGGCAGTACTCCGATCCAAGTGTCCCCGTGGAGGAGCGCCTCCGAGTGGATCTGGCGGCTGCCCGGGGAGTCAGCTTGTTGTGAGGACGATGTTCGGCGACACCTGCCACGACAGCGGCCGGCCCGCGTAGGTGAAGGAAGGCACCAGGAACCGATAGGCGAACCGGCCGCGCTGGGTGGAGGTGAACGTGTACGACCCGGCGCCGTTGCTGGTGTAGACCCACTTCAGGTCGCGCCACGCCGTCCCGTCCCAGCGCTGCAACGTCGTCCGCACAGTCGCCGGCGGCGCGATACTCACCCGCGCCGTCACCCGCTGGCCATACGCAACCGTCGGATCGGCGAAGCTCGCGGCCGCGCGCGGCTTTGCCAACGTCGTCACCGCACCGCTGATGATCCCGATCCCCAGGCCGACCGCGGGCTCGAACACGTCAGGCACGGCCACGCGGTACTGCCGTGTCCCTAGCGTCGTCGGTGCGAGGGTGAACCTACCGTCAGCCGCGCTCTTCGTCGTCCCCACCACGTACCACGGCGACGAGGCGTTCGCCCGCGCGTGCAGCACGACCAGGCGTGGCGTCTCGCCCAACCACTCCGACCAGCACGGTCCCGGATCGCACAGTTGCGACCAGCGCTGGATCTGCCCCTTGATCACCGTCGGCTGTCCGTAGTTGGCCGCCGCCGGGATCGTCAAAGTCCCGAACCGTTCGTAGTCGACGCGCAGGGCGTTGGAGTAGATCGCGCCCCACTCGTTGAAGTTGGCAACGGCCACCTTGAACGCAGGTGCGGACCATTGCTCGAACGTCACCTGGGTCGCGCTCGACAGCGGCGTGACCCAGTCGTAGATGTTGACGATGTTGTAGTTCGCGATCACCCGGTACTGCGGTGCCGCGGGCGGCAGGTCCAGGGGGTCCCCGGGATTGGGATCGGTCTGAGCCGCCGCCGGATGCCACCGGATGGTGAACCTCGTCGGCGGGACGGGGGTGATCTGGTCGATCACAGGTTTGCCGCCGCGAAGGGCGTCGAACGGAACGGAGAATCCCGCACCACTGGTCGGCCCGGTCGTGGTCGTCCCGGCGTACACGGCCATCCGGACGACCGCCCGGGCACCGACATCGGACGAGGTGAAGTCGACCTGGTTCGCCGCGCCGGCTGCGACAGAACTCCACGCGCCCTGCCCGTCCGAGTACTCCGCCCGGACGAGGTTCGGCAGATCGCCGGTCTCGTTCCAGGTCACTCGCACTCGCGTGTGGGCGGCGTCGGCCCACGCCACCGTCACGCCGGTCGGTGCGGGATCGGCCGCATGGGCCGGAATCGTCAACCCGATCGTCGAGACCGCCGCCACGGCCAAGCCTGTCATCAGTCTGCGCATGGCTGTTCCCTCAGTCGATAGAACTCCGTCACTTCTCTCGATGCACGGATCTCGATGGAAGTTGCGTTGTCACATCCTGGTGCGGGGATCCGTCAGGGAGGTGAAGGACAACAAGCAACACTTCGAGATGGAGAAGCTCATGACTGCACGGATGAAGAACCCGGCGATGGTGCTGCCCGACGCGATGACCGGGATCCAGAACCTCTACAAGGCCGTACACAAAGGCGGAGTACCGCAGACGACGCTGGAGCTCGTGCACCTTCGGGCCAGCCAGATCAACGGGTGCGGGCCGTGCGTGTCGAGCGGTACGAAGGCCGCGCAGCGGGCCGGTGAGACGACCGAGCGGCTGTTTCAAGTGGTCGCCTGGCGGGAGTCCGGGCTGTTCACCGATGCCGAGCGGGCCGCGCTCGCGCTGACGGAGGCGGCGACCCGGCTGGCAGACAACCCGGAGACGGTGACGCAGCAGCTCTGGGACGACGCCGCCGACCACTTCGACGAGCAGCAACTGTCCGCGATCATCTTGATGATCAGCCTGACCAACCTGTTCAACCGGATCAACACCACGATCCGTGAACCCGCCGACGCCACCTGGGGCTGAGAGCGGCGGCTGTCGAGATCACGTGGCAGACTCCGACGTCTCAGCTGTCTGATCAGTTGTCTGAGCAGGTTTTCTGGGAGGAGACGCCGGTGAAGTACATGCTTTTGATCTACGGCAACACCGAGACGTGGGACGCGCTGACGGCCGAGGGGATCGAGGCGGTGTATGCGGTGCACCGCGAGATCCTGGCCGAGACCCGGGCACGCAACGAGTTGCTCGCGGCGGACGGGCTGACCACGGACCGGGCGCGCGTCGTGCAGGTGAAAGAGGGGTTGCCGGCCGTCACGGACGGGCCGTTCACCGAGGCCAAGGAAGTGCTGGCCGGCTACTACCTGCTGGAATGCGACCTGGAGCGGGCAACCGAGCTCGCTGCTCGGTTGCCCGAGGCGAAATACTCCCCGGTCGAGGTCCGGGCGTTGACGGAGCCGTTCGAAAGCCTTTAGCGACTTGCCGGGCTCAGCTCGGCGTTTAGCTGAGACCGGCGAGTCACTGCTGCTGCAGCCGGGTGCTTCAGCTGGTTTGGACCAGCGCGAGAGTGACCCCACCTGTGGCGGGTTGATCACCCATCCCGCGGCCACCCCGGACGTACACCGTCGCGCCCGGCTCCGGCACCGGGGTGCCGTCGTCGAGACGCAGCGTGGTGGTCAGGCCGTTGCTCAGCCGGAGCACCGCCACGCGTCGCGACCGTACCGACTGACTCGACGAGGTCACCTCGTGGATGCCGGTACAGACCGCTGGTTGAACCGAGGCCCGGCCGAGTTGTCGCGTACCGTGACTCCTCACATCACGGCACTGCTCGGCGAGCCGCTTCATGGCTGACACAGATCCCCCTCCTCTTCGGGTCCCCCGAGGGACAGTTGATGTTCGCAACTGTCCGTGCAGTACAACGTTTTTCGCAACACCACACGCGAACAACAGTTGCCTCAGCTCTGTACGCCTCACCGCACAGCACTGATCAGGGAAGCCTTGCTGAGAGTGACGGTGTTTTCAAGGGATCGTGACAGGTTTCCCACCCAGCGGAACCGCTCAAGCGCTCGTTACTGCCCACCGAAACCCGTGGTCGCGATGCCCTTGATGATCTGCCGCTGGAAGAACAGGAACACCACGACCAGCGGAAGCGCGGCCAGAATCGCCGAGGCCATGTTCTGTGCATACTGAAGGCCATACGCGCTCTTGACCGTCTGCAGGCCGACCGGCAACGTCATCAGGTCGGCGTCGGTGGTGACGATGAACGGCCAGAGAAAGTTGTTCCACGCACCGATGAAGACGAAGATCGCCACCGCGGCGAGGATCGGCCGCGACAACGGCAGCACGACGGACCAGAACACCCGCAACCGGTTCGCGCCGTCCACCCGGGCGGCGTCCTCCAGTTCGACCGGGATCTGGTCGAAGAAACGTTTGAGGATGAGCACCATCGCCGGGGCGAACGCCTGCGGCAGGATGATCCCCCAGTAGGTGTCGACCAGATCGAAGGCGAGCATCTGCCGGAACAACGGCACGATCAGCAACTGCGGCGGGATGATGATGGCCGCGATGATCGCCGCGTACAGCCAGCGCCGGCCGCGGAAGTCCAACCGGGAGAAGGCGTAGCCGGCCAGCGCCGACGTCGCCACCGTGATGAACGTGATCGCGACCGAGGTGATCAGGCTGTTCCACGCCCAGGCGGGAATGTCGCCGGCCGTCAGCACCTTGCGGTACGCCTCGAAGCTGAACCCGTCCGGCGGGCTCAGGTCGATCGTCGACGCGCCCGCATCGGCCTCGCTCTTCAGCGAGGTGAGCACCGCCCACCCGAACGGCACCAGCCAGGTCGCCGCCAGGAACGCCAGGATCAGCAGCGCCACCATCCGCGACACACTCCATGGGTTCTCCCCTGGCTTATGCGTTTGCTTGATCCCACGGGCCAGCGAATAAGTGCTCATGAGGCGCTCCTGCGGTTGATCAGCTTGTACTGCGCGATCGACACCAGGACGATGATCGCGAAGAACAGGTAGGAGATCGCGGACGAGTAACCGAACCGGTAGCCGGTGAAGCCCGACTCGTAGATGTACTGCACGATCGACCGGGTCGAGCCGGCCGGGCCGCCGTTGGTCAGCATGTAGATCTGGTCGAAGACCTTGAGCGAGGCAAGGATCTGCAGGGTCACGATCAGCGCGGTGGTCGGCGCCAGCTGCGGGATCACGATCGAGAACAGCTGCCGCCACTTCCCCGCACCGTCGATCGCGGCCGCCTCGAACTGCTGCTCCGGAATGTTCTGCAACGCGGCCAGGTAGAGCAGGAAGTTGAACCCGATCGTCCACCACAACGTGGTCAGCACCACCGAGATCATCGCCACGTTCGGATCCTGCAGCCATGCCACCGGCGCGATCCCGAACTCGGCCAGCACGCCGTTGATCAGCCCGAGTTTCGGGTTGTACATCCAGGCCCAGAACAGCACGACGACCGTCGACGCGAGCAGGTACGGCATGAAGAACGAGAGCCGCCACAACCAGCGTCCGGGCAGTCCGAGGTTCACCAGCAGCGCGAAGGCGAGCGACAACAGCACCAACGGGATCGTGCTCAGCAACGTGAACCACAACGTATTGCCGAGCGAACGCCACATGTCCGGGTCCTGCAACGCCTCCGTGTAGTTCGCGAACCCGATCAGCCCGCTGTTCGCGCCGGTCAGCGTCTCGCCGGTGAAGCTCAGGTACAGCCCGTAGATCGCGGGCACCACCAGGAAGAGCACGAAGAGCACCGTGAACGGCGCCGCGAAGGCCCAGCCGGTCAGCGTCTGGTCCCGTTTCGCCCGGGCCGCTCCGCTCCCGTTGCCTTGAGCAACTTCTACGGCGACGTCGGTGGGGGTATCGATGGCGGTCGACATGTTCGAGCTCCTCTCAGACCGGCTGCGGACGGTCGAGCAGCTTGTTCAGCCGCTGTACGAATCCCTCGAACCCGGCCGCCGGATCCCCGCTGCCGAGGTACACGTTCTGCACGTTCTCGGCGAAGTACTTGTGGAAGTCACTGCCCGCGCCGCCGAACCACGCGTCCGGGTCGTAGTTCACGTACGCCGGGATGCCCGCGTAGTTCGACTGCGGTTTGAGCTGCTGGTACTCCGAACCACGGACCACCGGCTGGTACGCCGGGATGTGGCCGGCGCCGGCCCAGACCACCGAGTGCTTGAGGATCTCGGCGACCAGTTGGTACACATGTCGTCGCCGTTCGGGTGAGACCTTCGACTGACGGGGCAGCACGAACGTGTGCGAATCGGCGTACGCCGCGTCCTGGCCGAAGAGGGTCGGGATCGGCCGCGCGTCGAACGGCAGCTTCGCATCCTTCAGCACGGGGAGCTCCCAGACGCCGCCAAAGAACATCCCGCTCTCGCCGTGCAGGAACTCGCTGGTCGCCGTACCGCCGTCGCCGCTGCGGGTCGCGATGGTGTCGTCCAGCAACGAGCGGACGAAGCTCAGTGCCTCGACCGCCGCGGCCTCGTCCACCTGGGCCGGTGACCCGGGGACGAGTTTCATCTCGGCACCGGTCTGGCGGTAGAAGGTGTAGAAGAGCCGCCACATCTGCGAGCCGTCGCCCAGGTACCCGTACGAGAGGCCGTGCTTCCCGGTGACCCGCTGCAGTTTGCGGGCGACCTCGGTGAACGCCTCCGGGCTGTCCATCGTCTGGATCGCGTCGGCGACACCGGCCTTCGCGGCGTGCTCGGTGTTGTAGTAGAGCACGAACGGGTGGGTGTCCAGCGCGATCGAGTACAGCTGCCCGTCGTACAGGCCCTTCTGCCACACCAGCGGCGGGAAGTCGCTCTCCCGTACGCCGAGTTCGGCGAGCAGGTCGAGATCCCACGGCTCCAGCAGTCCGCCGGGTGCGTAGCCGGCGATCCGGGAGGCGTGCATGATCGCGAGATCGGGCGCACGCCCACCGGCCGAGGCCATCGCGAGCTTCGTGTAGTACGGCGGACCCCAGGCGAGCACCGTCTGGGTGGTCCTGAAACCGGCGTTCATGGCGTTGACGGCGTCCACCAGGCCGGCCATCACCGTGCCGTCGCCGCCGGTCATCAGGTGCCAATAGGTCAACTCTTCGGCGGAGTTCCGGGCGCCCGGCGCACAGCCGAGCAGCAGACCACCGCCAGCCAGCGCCGCCGCTCCGGACAGCAACCGGCGCCGGGACAACGGACGATCTCCTGTCCGGGGCGGTGGGGTGGGGAAGGAATTCGGCAGACTCATGCGCGTCTCCTTTGCGGGCGGCACCGATCATTACATCGTTAGAATGGGGTGGCAAGACCAAGATCATGGTTTTTGTTGATTCTTGTTCGGCAGTGCGTCAGCGCTGTGTCACGGTCGCGCGGTGCTGGCGCGGGTGACGATCCGGTGCGGGATGACGATCCGCCGGGGCTCGGTGTCCTTGTTCGCCATCCGCTCGGCGAGCAGATCCAGCGCGCCCGAGACGAAGGCCCGGCGATCGAAGTCGACCGTGGTCAGCGGCGGCAGGGTGAACCGGCTCTCCAGGATGTTGTCGAAGCCGGCCACCGCACACTCGGCCGGTACTGCGATGCCGGCCGTCCAGAGCGCCGACAGGGTCCCGGTCGCGATCGTGTCGGTGAAGCAGAAGAACGCGTCCGGCGTCTCGTTCTCCTCGAGGAACCGGCCGACGACGGTCGCGGCCCCCTCCGGACTCCAGCGGTCCAACGCGATCTCGATCGGCTCTAGGTCGGCGGCCGCCAACGCTTCGCTGTAGCCGATCGCGCGCAGCCGGGAGGCCGCAGTCCCGACTGAATCGGTCTTGCCGCCGACGCGCCCGGTGCCGCTGGCACCACGGGGGACTTCCGGTGTGCCGACCGCGGCGATCCGGCGGAATCCCTGGTCGATCAGGTGCTGGGCCATGTCCCGGGCGGCGCTGATGTTGTCGATGGCGACCTGGCTGACGACGTCCTGGTCGACGTCGCCGATCAGGACGACGGCAGGGAGTGGTCCGGCTGACATCACAGCGCTGTCGTCGAGGTTGACCGGGTTGAGGATCAGGCCGTCGACCAGGTTCGCGCGCGCCTTCGAGAGTAGTTGGAACTCGCGCTCGGGCTCGGCTGCGGTCTGCTCGATCTGGACGCCCCAGCCGCGGTCGTGGGCCAGTTCGACGACCAGGTGGGTGATCTCCGCGGAGTATGGGCGGAGGAGGTCGGGCAGCGCGAGGCCGATCATGCCGGAGCGACCATTGCGCAGGCCGCGGGCACTCAGATTCGGCACGTAGTCGAGTTCGTCGAGCGCCTTCTCGACCCGGGCGCGCGTCTCCGGCCGGACGAAGACGATGCCGTTGATGACGTTCGAAACCGTCTTCGGGGACACCCCGGCCAGCTTGGCGACGTCCTTGACGGTGGCACGCATGACCCCATTCTCACCGACGCACCAACCACCCCGCGGATGCCTACGTTGTCAACGGGTTGGGAGGGCGCCGCCATTGACGTGGAGGAGTTGGGCGGTGATGTGGTGGGCGGCTGGGGAGGCTAGGAAGTGGATGGTGGCGGCGATGTCGGTGACCTGGCCTTCGCGGTGGGTCATCGTTGCTTCTAGCAAGGTTTTGCGGCGGTCGGGGGTCAGGCGGCCGTGGAAGAAGTTGGTTTCGGCGGTGAAGCCGGGGGCGACAACGTTCGAGGTGATTCCGCGTTGGCCCAGGTCCTTGGCGATGTCTGTGTTCCAGAGTGCGAGGGCCGCTTTCGAGGCGCCGTACGAGCCGGGGCCGCGGGATCCGGCGATCGAGCCGAGGTGGATTACCGCTCCCCCGTCGGTGAGCTTCGGCGACAACGCGGTGGTGGTCAGTACTGCGCTGAGCAGGTTCGCCTCCAGGTTGGCGAGCCAGTTCTGGCGGAGTTGGCGGAGGTCGTTGCCTGCGTCCGGCTGGGTGAAGTCGGTGTTGCCGCCCGCGTTGTTGACCAGTACGTCGACGCGGGTCAACGAATCCGCGAGCCGCGCGATCTGGTCGGGATCGGTCGCGTCGCACACCACCGCTCGCGCACCGAGCTCGGCCGCGGCCTTCTCCAGTACGTCGGCTCGGCGGCCGGTGATCACCACGTCGTCGCCGTCGGCGCGGAAGCGTTCCGCCACCGCCCGGCCGATACCAGTCGCTCCCCCGGTCACCACGATCGTTCTGGACACGCCGCTCCTCATCGTTTAGGTCTAAATGTTTAGGCCTAAACGTAGCATGGGACCCGTGCCCGACAAGCCGACCACAACCACCCAGTCCGACGCCTATCCGCTGGATGCGCCCAGCGCCTATCCCGCCGCGGAGATCGCGCGCGCCTGGCAGCGCGAGCGACCCGGGATCCCGACCGAGTCGATCGGGATCGTCACTCCTCTGTGGCGACTGGCGAAGCTGTTCGCGGACGACCGGCGCAAGCTGCTCACCGAACTGGGTGTCGACCCGGCGACCCTCGATCTGCTCAGCGTGCTGCGCCGCAGCGGCCCGCCGTACGAGGTGAACACCCGCGAACTGGCACGCCGCACGTTGGTGACGGCCGGGGCGATCTCGCAACGGGTCGGCCGGGCCGAGGCCGCCGGACTCGTCCTCCGCCGGACCGAACGCGACGGCAGCCGAGCCGTCGTCGTATCGCTGACCAAGGCTGGCCACGACCTGGTCGAGCGGACCGTCGACCAGGTCCTCACCCGCGAGGCCGAACTCGTCTCCTCTCTTAAGCCCGACGACCGTGAACTGCTGGCCGGACGCCTCCAAGTCCTGCTCGACGACGTCCGCCATCGCCTCGAACACTGATCTCAAGGTTTCGTCGGGACTAGAGACTTTTCGACAGCCTGGCCACAGCGGCGGAGCGAGAAACTTTCTAGGATCAGTTCAATGGGACGATTGAAGGCATGCCTGCCGTGAATTCGTTCGCCACTGCCGACCAATCCGCCGCCGACAGCCACGACGTCATTCAGGTGCGCGGCGCCCGCGAGAACAACCTCAGCGGCGTCTCGCTCGACATCCCGAAGCGCCGGCTCACCGTGTTCACCGGGGTCTCCGGGTCCGGTAAGTCGTCGCTCGTCTTCGACACCATCGCCGCGGAGTCGCAGCGGCTGATCAACGAGACCTACACCGCGTTCGTCCAGTACTTCATGCCGAGCCTGTCCCGGCCGGACGTCGACTCGCTGCGCAACCTGAGTGCCGCGATCATCGTCGACCAGGAGCGGATCGGGGCGAACGCCCGGTCCACGGTCGGGACGGCGACCGACGCGCACACAATGTTGCGGATCCTCTTCAGCCGACTCGGTACGCCGTACGTCGGGCCGCCGTCGGCGTTCAGCTTCAACCGGGCCGAGGGGATGTGCCCGGTCTGCGAAGGGCTGGGCCGATCCACCGACATCGACCTCGACGAACTCCTCGATCGGGAGTTGTCCCTCAACCAGGGCGCGATCAAGGCACCCGGGTTCGGCGTCGACACGTGGTACTGGCAACTGTTCGCGAAGTCCGGGATGTTCGACCCGGACCTGCCGTTGAAGGACTACCCGGCGGAGCAGTGGGACCAGTTCCTGCACCAGCCGACCATCAAGGTGAAGGTCGGCAAGAGCAACCTCACCTTCGAGGGGCTCGTGGTCAAGGTCAAACGGCAGTACCTGGGCAAGGACCGGGAGTCGATGCAGAGCCACGCCCGGGCGTTCGCGGATCGGGCGGTGAAGGTGGTCGAGTGCGCGGCCTGTGCCGGATCGCGGCTGAACGAGGCGGCCCGGTCGGCGCGGATCGACGGCACCGGGATCACCGACTGCTCGGCGATGCAGATCAGCGACCTGGCCGAGTTCGTCCGTGGCATCCGGGACCCGGCCGTCGGGCCGCTGCTTGACGGGTTGCTCGAGATGCTGGAGTCGATGGTCGACATCGGGCTCGGGTACCTGAGCCTGGATCGCGAGTCCTCGACATTGTCCGGTGGCGAGGCGCAGCGGGTGAAGCTGGTCCTGCATCTCGGGTCGAGCCTGACCGACGTGACGTACGTCTTCGACGAGCCGACCGTCGGATTGCACCCGCACGACATCCAGCGGATGAACGAGTTGCTGCTGCAACTCCGCGACAAGGGCAACACCGTGCTCGTGGTGGAGCACAAGCCGGAGACGATCCGGATCGCCGATCACGTGGTCGATCTCGGTCCGGGTGCCGGGCTGGCCGGTGGGCGACTCTGCTACGCGGGCGATCTGAAGGGGCTGAAGAAGTCGGGGACGCTGACCGGCCGCTCACTGATCCACGGCTCGCTGGCCGGCCGGGACGGCGTGATCGTGGCCGGCCAGGAACCGATCAGGGGGTCGCGGCGGAGCAACCCCGCGACGTACACGGGTCTGCTGGATCCGATCCGGGCCGAGTTTGCCAAGGCGAACAAGGTGAAGCCGGGGCTGTTCAGCGCGAACTCGGTCGGCGCCTGCAAGACCTGCAAGGGAATCGGGCTGGTCTACACCGATCTCGGCATGATGGCCGAGGTGTCGTCGGCGTGTGAGGAGTGCCACGGGGCCCGGTTCACTTCGGAGGTGCTGGCGTACCAGTTGCGCGGGAAGAACATCAGCGGGGTACTGCGGATGACGGTCGGCGAGGCGCGCGAGTTCTTCCCGACCGGGTCGGCGCGAGTGATCCTGGACCGGCTCGGTGCGGTCGGGCTCGGCTATCTGAGCCTCGGGCAACCATTGACGACGCTCTCGGGTGGTGAACGGCAGCGGTTGAAGCTGGCCATCCACATGACCAGGAACGGGACGATCTACATCCTCGACGAGCCGACCACCGGGCTGCACCTGGCTGATGTCGATCGGCTGCTGAAGCTGCTCGACCGGCTGGTCGACGACGGGAACACCGTCATCGTGATCGAGCACCACCAGGCCGTGATGGCACACGCCGACTGGTTGATCGACCTGGGTCCTGGTGCCGGCCATGACGGCGGTCAGGTCGTCTTCACCGGCATCCCCGCCGATCTGGTCGAGAGCAGCGCCTCCGTCACCGCCGAACACCTGCGGCAGTACGTGTCAGTCGACCAGTTCAGTGGCGAGTGACTCGATCAGGTCGTGCCAGGCCGGGAGGTGGTCGGCGGCTGGACCTGTCTGGGTGAGCACGAGGCGGGCACCACCGTTGCCATCCCGCAGCTTCCAGCTGATCTTGCCGTAGGTCAGTTCGGTCGGCTCATCAGCCGTCTCCACCGGCTCCGGGTCAATGCCCTTGGCAACGAACCCGGCCGGTGGGGCGGCCCCGACCGCAACCTCGGCAGCACCGGCGAGCCGTGCCCAGACTTCCTCCTTAGGCGCGGTCAGCTGCCGCTCGAACCGGACACTGCCGTCGTCGAGCACGTGCCCTTCGTCCAGACGGTAGACCTTGACGAAGTGCTCGTGCAGGACCGGATACCCCTCGCGCTCGACCTCGGCGCCGCCCAACGACTTGTCCAGCGCGTCCAGGCAGAGGATCCAGCCGCTGGTGAAGCTCGCCGAGCCCGCGTGGTCGTCGTACGTCGCGGTCAGCCGGAGCAGGCACCCGTCAGCGGTCGGCGTCAGCTCCCACCGCTGGATCTCCTCCCCCCAGGTGAACTCGAGCAGCCGAGGCGGATCGAACGCCCGGATCACGCCGCCGGTGTTGTCGTAGCTCTCGTTGTACTCGTCCTCTTCGAAGGTGAAGGCGATCCGCCCGTCGAGCCGGAGATCCAGCTCGACCGCGGCCGGGAACCAGTGCGCCAGCTCGGCCGGCTCGGTCAGCGCCCGCCAGACCTTCTCCGGCGGATGCGCCAGCGCCCGCTCCATCCGCAGTACGGTCCGCCCGTCCTCGATCGTCAGCGTCTCGGTCATGATCCATATATACCGCTTGAGGCATATACACGGCAACCGCTGCTGTGACGCCCGACAGCCCTGTCCCGAATCTGAGAGGTTGACCCATCAGGTTCATGGTTGCCCAGTCAGAATCTCGGTGGGCAACCATGAACCTCGGAGGTTAGCCTCCGAGATTTGGAGGGGCGAGGCCTAGCTGAGGTGGGGCTGGACCAGGTTCGCGTAGGCGGTCTGGCCGGTGACGTTCGGGTGGTACGACTCGCTGATCGGGTTGGACAGGCCGTTGATCCACTCCGGGCTACCGCAGACCGCGTGCCCGATGAACGCCGAGGTCGGGTTCACGAACGTGAAGCCGGCCGCACTGGCCGCGGCACTGGTCTTCGAGTTCAGCAGGTCGGCGGTCTGGTTCAGCCGGGTCATCTCGGCCGCGCTGAACCAGGTGCCGGCGTTGCAGTCGGTGCCGTTGAAGAGTCGTGGGTACCCGACCACGATCACCTTCGCGTTGACGGCGCGGCTGTTGATCGTCGCGTAGAGGCTGTTCAGCCGGCCCGGCAGGGTGTTGTTGATGGTCGCCTGCGCGGTGTTGATCGCGCCGTCGCAGTTGCTGAGCCAGGCCGGCTGCGCGCACTCGGTGATGACCGAGGAGAAGCCGGCGTCGTTCCCGCCGACCTGCACGGTGACCAACTCGATCGCGCTGGTCAGCGGGCCGAGCTGGTTCGCGGTGACGTCGGAGACGCGGGCTCCGGAGCAGGCGACGAAGGTGAGGTTCGCGCCGATCCGGGCCGCGTCGACGTACGGGTAGGCCTTCGTCGAGCGCTGGCAGGAGCCACTCTCCGAGGTGTAGCTGCGGGTGCCGACGCCTGAGGCGTAGGAGTCGCCGAGGGCAACATAGTCGGGTGCCGCCGCCTGGGCGGTGGCGGGGATGGTGAGGAGTGCGGTTGCGAGAACCGCGGCACTGACGAGGCCGACGATGGGTTTCATGGGGGCGGACCGCCTTTGCGCTGGAAGGGGTGAGCAAAGACCACTGAAAGTCACCATCGCCGACCAGTCAGTAACAAGCAAGCGTTCAGGTGAGAATTTCACCATCGATCCATCCGGCAAGTAGGTCGTGTTCCGCTTCAGTCCCCCGTACGCCGGTCCGCCTGGCGCAGCACCGCCGTGATCCACCCGAACGCCAGCACCACCGCGATCCAGAAGGCGACCGTGACCCCGGCCCCGGCCGAGCCCGAACCGATCCCGGCGAAAGCGGCCAGGAACACCACCCCGGTGCCGATCGAGTACGCCGACCAGCCGCGCTCACCGCCGGCCGCGAACCGCCGGGCCAGGACGAAGCAGCAGATGATGAACCCGAGGAACCCGACTCCCCCGGCAGCGAAATGCCCGACGCCGTGCCAGCTCATCGTGACGGGCTGGCCGTCGGGAGTGCCGACCGGGAAACCGAGGGCCGGGTCCGGGACGAGGGCGCCGGCGGCGATCATGCTCACGCCGTACAGGCCGAGCAGTCGGGGTGCCCAGCGGCTGCCGAACGCGCCCGTCTGGTGCAGACCGATCGCGCCGAGGATCAGGAGGACGCCGGTGATGACGAAGTTGGCGATCTGGATCCAGCCGTAGTCGCCGAGGGTGAGCAGGCTGGCCGCGTGTTTCGTGGGGTCGAAACCGTCGCGGGCGAACACCTGGGCGACCACGACGGCGACGTAGAACGGACCGGCGGCCATTCCGCAGCTGATCAGTCGGTTGGTGGCCACCGCGGTGGTGGAGTAGGTGGTGGTGGTCATGGTCCTGGTCCCTTCGGGTTGGTGGGTCTTCACCAACGCGTCGGACGGGCCAGGGCGAAATCGACAGGGGTCAGCGTTCGGGGCCGGAGACCGAGAGGGGGTCGAAGCCGTAGGGCAGTTCGAGGCGGTGCGCGGACAGCAGGTCGGGGTCGGCGAGGAGGTCACGGGTCTTGCCGTCGGCGACGATGCGGCCGTCGTCGATCAGGAGACTGCGCTCGCACAGCTGCAGCGCGTACGGCAGGTCGTGGGTGATCATCAGGAGCGTGACGTCGAGGCCGGACAGGATGTCGGCGAGTTCGCGGCGGCTGGCCGGGTCGAGGTTGCTGGACGGCTCGTCGAGCACCAGGACCTCGGGCCGCATCGCGAGCACGGTCGCCACCGCCACCCGCCGGCGCTGGCCGAAGGACAAGTGGTGCGGCGCGATATCGGCGTGATCCTGCATGCCGACCTCGGACAGGGCCTCGAAGACCCGGTCGTCGAGCTCGCTGCCGCGCAGGCCGAGGTTCGCCGGGCCGAAGGCGACGTCGTCGCGCACGGTCGGCATGAACAGCTGGTCGTCGGGATCCTGGAAGACCAGGCCGACCTTGCGGCGGATCTCGGCGAGGTGTTCGCGGTGCAGGTCGGTGCCGCCAATCCGGATCCGGCCGCTGCCCGTGCCGCCTGTGACCGAGCCGAGGATCCCGTTGAGGTGCAGGACGACGGTGGTCTTGCCGGCGCCGTTGGGGCCGAGCAGGGCGACCCGCTCGCCGGGCTCGACGGTGAAGTCGACGCCGAACAGAGCCTGCCGGCCGTCGGGGTAGGCGAAGACCAGGCGCTCGACTTGAATCGAAGGACCGCTCACAAGCCGACCACCCTAGCCGCGACGGCGATGGCGAAGGCCGTGAGGGAGATCGCCAGGCCCTCGAGCCACTGGTTCCGGGTGGCGCCGGAGTGGGTCAGCTGCGGCATCCGCCCGGTGTACCCGCGGGCCTGCATCGCCAGGTGCACCCGTTCACCGCGCTCGAAGCTGCGGACGAACAACGCGCCCACTCCGGCCGCGACCGCCTTCAGGTGACCGGCCCGGCCGCCGGTGTAGCCACGCGACTCGCGGGCGATCCGCATCCGGTGCAGGTCGTCGGAGACCACGCTCAGGTAGCGGACCATGAACGACAGGATCGCGATCAGGGTGGACGGCAGCCGGAGCCGCTCGAGGCCGGCGAGCAATTCGCGCGGTGCCGTGGTCGCCGACAGGACGATCGCCGCGACGACGCCGAGGGTTCCCTTGGCGAGCACATTCCAAGCGCCGAACACACCGGACTCGGAGACTGACAGACCCAGTACTTCGATCTGCGGGCCGGTCGCGACGAACGGGAGCAGCAGCGCGAAGACGATGAACGGCGTCTCGACCGCCATCCGGCGCATAACCGTTGCTGGGGGCAACTTGGCGAGAACCACGCAGCCGACCAGCAGGACGGCGTACAGGGCGAAGGCCCAGACGACCGCGGCCGGGGTGGCGACCACGGCGAGGACGAAGAGGAAGAGGGCGACGATCTTCACCTGCGCGGGCAGCCGGTGGATCCGGCTGTCGACCGCGACGAGCAGACCGTCACCGGCGGAGGCTGTCACGAGCGCTATTCGGTGCGGGCCGCTGAACGGATGGATGCGAGTTTGGCGATCGCCAGGCCGACCGCGATCGTGACCAGCACGCCGATGATGCCGGCCAGCGCGCCGGACACCTGGGTGTTGCCGATCCCGCTCACGCCGTAGTCGGCGAGCGGGCTGCTTGCCACCGCCGAGTCCTTGGCGGCGCTCTCGAACCCGAGCTTGGCGCCGACGAACTCCAGGCCGTCCGGGTGGGCGCTGGCGAACAGGCTGATCACCCCGGCGATCAGGAAGGTGAAGGCGACCCCGACGCCGAGGCTCCGGCCCGCGGGCTTCGGAGCGATCGGCCGGTCCGGCGCGACCGTCGAGGTGTTGCCGTCGGCATCGACCAGGACGAGGTCCTTCTGGAGGTGGCGGGCGGCGTAGACGAGATCCGGGCGGGTTGCGACGACGGCGCTGAGTACGGCGGCGGTGATGACGGCCTCCCCCAGACCGACCAGGATGTGCCAGCCGACCATCGCGGTGGCCAGCTTGCCGATCGGGATCTCGACGGCGCCGCCGACGGCGTACAGGCCGGTGAAGGCAAGTGCGGCAACGGGCACGGAGACCAGTGCACCGATCGTGGTCGCCGGGACCACACTGCCAACCCTCTTCGGCAGCGCCTGGAGCAGGGCCCGGGTCACGAAGTACCCGACGATCACGGTGATCACGCCCATCAGTGTGATGTTCGTGCCGAGCGCGGTCAGGCCGCCGTCGGCGAACAGCAGACCCTGGACGAGCAGCACGGTCGACATCACCAGGACGGCGGTCCAAGGCCCGACCAGAGCGGCCGCGAGCGCGCCACCGAGCAGGTGACCACTCGTCCCGGCGCCGACCGGGAAGTTGACCATCTGCACCGCGAACACGAAGGCCGCGGTGAGACCGGCCAGCGCCGGCCCGGTCTCCCGGAGCTCGCGGTTGGCGCGCTGCAGGCTGACCCCGACGGCGCCGGCCGCGATCAGGCCGGTCGCGATGGACGTCGGTGCGTCGAAGAAGCCGTCAGGAACATGCATGCCGACATTCTTGATCTACTTGCGACCCGATCGCAACAAGGAACTCAGAGTTCGCGCAGCGCATCGCCGATCGCACGGTGGAATGTCGGGTATGCGTAGATCATCTGTTGCAGAGAGTTCACCGGGACCGCCGCATGTACGGCGACGGCGAGCGCGCCGAGCACCTCTCCCCCGGTCGGTCCGGCACTCGTCGCCCCGACCAGCACACCACGCGAGTTGTCCACGACCAGCTTGATGAAACCCTCGTTGCCGGCCTTGTGGATCCAGCCACGGGACGACGACGGGATCTGGCTCATCGCCGTCTTCACGTCCAGCCCTTGTTCGCGCGCATGCTTCTCGGTCAGCCCGACCGCGCCGATCTCCGGATCCGTGAACGTCACCCGTGGCATCGCGTGATAGCTCGCAAGCGGAGCGTCGCCGGATCCGAGGATGTCGAACACCGCCACATTCGCCTGGTACATCGCGGTGTGCGTGAACGCGCCGACCCCGGTGACGTCGCCGATCGCCCACACCTTGCCCGCCGCCCGGACGTGCTCGTCGACCTCGATGTGCCGCTTCGACAGGTCGATCCCGACCGCGTCGAGCCCGAGCCCCTCGCCGTTCACCCGCCGGCCCGTTGCCACCAGCAACTTCTCGGCGGAGACCGAGTCGCCGTCATCCAGGGTCACCGTGAAGCTGCCGCCGGCGTGGTCGACCGCCTTCGCGGAGACGCCGATGCGGAAGGTGATCCCGTCCTTCTCGAGGACCTCCCGGGCCAGGTCACTGGACTCGGGCTCCTCCATCGCGAGCACCCGGTCGGCCGCCTCAACCACGGTCACGGCGACCCCGAACCGGGCGAACACCTGGGCCAATTCCAGCCCGATCGCGCCACCACCGAGGACGATGATCGAGGCCGGCAGCGTGTCCGCCTCGATCGCCTCGTGGTTGGTCCAATACGGCGTACCGGCCAGCCCGTCGATCGGCGGGATCGCCGGAACCGTGCCGGTCGCGACGATGATGCCGCGGGACGCCTCGAACTCTCGGCCGCCGGCGCTGACCTTGCCCGGCCCGGTGATGGTGCCGGCTTCGCGCAGGAAGGTGACGCCCTTGCCGACCAGCCGGTCCACCGCGACCTGGTCGTTCCAGGTGTCGGTCGCCTCCTCGCGGATCCGCTTCGCCACCGGCGCCCAGTCCGGTTCGACTGTCGCCGTACCGGCCATGCCGTCGACCCGGCGGGTCTCGGCGATCAGGTTGCCGGCCCGGATCATCATCTTGCTCGGGATGCAGCCCCAGTACGGGCACTCGCCACCGACCAGCCGGGGGTCGAGGCCGACGACGGACAACCCGGCCTGGGCCAGCCGTCCCGCGGCCTCCTCGCCACCGACACCGAGCCCGATCACGACCACATCCACCTGTTCAGCCATGCGGCCCAATCTCGCAGACTCCCCCACCCTGGCCAAGTCTTCGGTCGGCGCGTCACCGCTCGGTAATCGATGCCCCGGGCGGTCACCCAGAGGTCAGAGTATGTTCACCCTGCTTCCGTACCCTGACCGCCCGTAGTGGAAGTGGGGCTATGAGTTTGGCAGTGGACTTTTCCGGTCTCGGCGACATCAACCTCGAGACCGTGATAGCGGCCGTAGCGCTGATTGGTACGGCGATCGCCTGGCTGGTGGATCGGTACTTCCTGCGCCGCAAACGACTGGTCTACCGGGTGCAGGTGGACGCGCCGATCGGGGTGAACTCCCCGATGGCCCAGGACGACTCCCCGATGGTCGACGTCGAGTTCCGGCACAAGGGATCGGTGATCGAGGAGCCTAGTGTGGTGCTGCTCCGGGTCGACAACGCCGGCGGGATGGACATCGAGCCGCACCACATGCACGACAAGGTGTCGTTCGCGTTCCCGGACCGCAAGATCGTCGGCCTGGAGGTCTCCGAGCCGAAGCCCGAGTCGCTCGGCGAGATGCTGAGGGACCGGCTCGAATCGGAGAACTTCCTCGACACCAGCAAGGTGATCATCCCGCGGATCGCGATCAACCGGGGCGACAGCTTCAAGTTCCTGCTGCTGCTCAGCGGGCCCGGCCGCGGCGTCACGCACTCGGGATACCTGGCGGGCGGAGCGGCCGGTGGCGGGGTCTACCACGAACCACGCCCGCGCGGTCCGGGCCGGCGTACGTTGATGTTCGGGGCGTTGTCGTTGCTGCTTGTCGGGGCCCTGGTCGCGCTGTTCGTGGTCGACGTGCTGCAGCCGCCGGACAACTGCGCCTCGGGCCAGCTGCGGGTGATCGGATCGACCGCGGTGGAGGCGACGGTCAAAGAGGTGCGCAGCGCGTACGCCGCGGAGTGCACCGAGTCCGACATCACCATCGCCGCGAACGGCAGCCGCAACGGCACCAGGACGCTCAACGAGACCGGCAAGAGTGACCCGGCCGCCGCGGAGAAGCTGATCGCGATGTCCGACGGATCAGCCGAAGAGGCCCCCGACCTGCAAGGCAAGGCGATCGCGGTGGTCGTGTTCGCGGTCGTGGTCAACCGGTCCACCGACATCACCGGGCTGACCACGAACCAGTTGCGCGACATCTACGCCGGCCGGTTGACGAACTGGAAACAGCTCGGCGGCCGGGAGCTGCCGATCCGGATGGTGAGCCGGGTCGGGCCGGACTCCGGATCCCGCCGGGTGTTCCGGGAGAAGGTGCTGGCCGGCGACCAGGAGCTCGGGATCTCGTCCGACGACTGCAAGACCAAGGACAACCCGGTCGCCAAGCACCACCGCTGCGAGGTCGGCACCACCGAGGAACTGCTGTCCCGGGTGAACGACATCGAGGGCGCAATCGGGTACGCCGAACTCGGCACCTCGCGCAAGTTCCCGGGACTCACCCCGATCACGATCGACACGGTCGTACCGGATGCGGAGAAGGTGGCCGACCATACGTACCGGTTCTGGGAGGTCGAGCGCGCGTACACGTACAAGGCGCCGAAGCCGGAGTCGTTGCAGGCCGCCTTCCTGGAGTACCTCGGGTCCGCGCAGGCGAAGCCGATCCTGGCTCGCGACGGACTGGTGCCGTGTTCGGATCTGCCCGGCTCGTTCTGCGGTTAGACGTCTAGGGTGCTGCTGACCCGAGGAGGCAGCCGTGTTCGTCATCGCCCACTTGAGCGACCCACATCTCGACGGCACCGAGGAGGCCCGTCAGCGCCTGCGCCGGATCACGTCGTACCTGCGTGAGTTCCAGCGCCCCGTCGACGTCGTACTGGTCACCGGCGATCTCGCGGACCACGGGACGGAGTACGAGGAGGTCGCTGCGGAGCTGGCCGTCTTCGGTGAGGTGCCTGTACTCGTCCTGCCCGGGAACCACGACGTCAGCGAACCGCTGCGGGCCGGCCTGAGTTCGTACGTCGACTCGCCGGGCGACGGGCATCCGGTCCATCAAGTGCGCGACGTCGGCGGGGCCCGCTTCGTCCTGCTCGACACGACCGTCCCCGGCGAGGAC
Organism: Kribbella caucasensis; assembly: GCF_004361855.1. Classification (GTDB taxonomy): domain Bacteria; phylum Actinomycetota; class Actinomycetes; order Propionibacteriales; family Kribbellaceae; genus Kribbella; species Kribbella caucasensis. The sequence goes on along the minus strand of NZ_SNWQ01000033.1, from coordinate 28,545 downwards.
CACGGCCTGCTCAGTCCCGAGTCGCTCGACTGGCTGCGCGGCGTCCTCGGCGAACCGGTCGACGGGCCGCTCTTCATCGCCTTCCATCAGCCACCGGTCAGCCTGCACCATCCGGTGATGGACCAATGGCTCCTCCGCGAACCGAACGCCTTCGCCGACGTACTTCGCGACCGTCCCATCACTGCCCTACTGGCCGGCCACTTCCACAACGGCCTGGCCACCACCTTCGCCGGCTTCCCGCTGTTACTTGCCCCCGGCATCCGTTCCACCGTTCCTCTCCCGTTCGAGCCCGCCCCCGCCGCGGGCATCACCGACAAGGCGGCCCCGCCCGGCCTGGCCCTCCACGTGCACGCGGACGGCTCCCCGCTCATCACGAAATTCCTCCACCTGCCATGACCGACTACACCCTCCTCCCCATCGGCCACGTCGAGTCCCCGCTGACCAACCTGGCCGACGCACCCCGTCAAGGCGACGAGGGCGCACCCAACGCCTGGCTCGTCATCTTCCCGGCGTACCGCGAAGCCCTGAAGGACCTGACCGTCGGCGAGGACATCCTCCTGATCACCTGGTTCGACCGCGCCCTCCGCGACGTCCTGGCCGTCCATCCCCGCAGCGACCCCAGCCGTCCCGTCACCGGCGTCTTCAGCACCCGCTCCCCCGATCGCCCCAACCCCCTCGGCCTGCACCGAGTGACCATCCTCGCCATCGACAACCTCCGCCTCCACGTCAACAACCTGGAAGCCCTCGACGGCACCCCACTGATCGACATCAAGCCAGTCCTCGGCGACCTCTCCGAACGCTGAGTATCCTGCCTACCGGTCAGTCCAGGCGGGGTGGTCCCTGGCGACGGCCCGCGGCGCGACGAACCAGCACTGGCCTCGCTCTTTCACGAGCCGTGCTCCGCGAGTAGCGTTGCCGTCGGATTGGGCGTCTCCTCGGCCGGCCGTCAAGGCCGCCGCAGTCGATACTGCACGCCCAGGGGGACGCCCTCCCATCCCAGGGGAGGGGAGTTCAGAATGTCCTCGAAACGTACCACCGTAGTGTTCCTGGCCGCCCTCGCACTGACCTTCATTTCGTTGCCGGTTGCCGCTCAGCAGCCCGACAGCGAACTGGAGATGTACACGCTCGAAGGGTCGGCCGGCATGATCTCGGAGGCCGTGCCCGGGCTTGAGCTTGCGGGGTTGCGCCACACGGCAGCGGGCATCAAGGCCGACGCCGTCCTCACGCGAGGCCAGCGCGCCAAGCTGGACGCCTCTGGCGTGAAGGTCACAGTGAAACGCAACAGCAAGGGCCAGTCGGTCAGTGAGCAGGCCGCTGCCCAGGCGCAAGGCGGGTACAACGTCTACCGGTCCTGGGACGAGCCCGGCGGCATCCGCGATGAGCTGAACGCCATTGCCCAGCGCAATCCGCAGCTGGTCAAGCGCGTGGTTCTCGGTCGCTCCGTGCAGGGTCGCGAGATCATCGGCCTCAAGCTGACGCAGGGCGCGCGCGACGTTCCCGACGGGTCGAGGCCGGCCGTGTTGTACTCGTCGCTGCAGCATGCGCGCGAGTGGATCAGCCTCGAGGTCAACCGGCGCATGCTGCACCACTTCATCGATGCCTGGCGTGCGAACGACAAGGAGATCAGGAGACTCCTGAAGAACACCGAGCTGTGGTTCGTGATCGCCGCCAACCCTGACGGCTACCAGTTCGCGTTCGATCACGAGCGCCTGTGGCGCAAGAACCTGCGCGACAACAACGGCGACGGCCAGATCACGGTCGGCGACGGCGTGGACCCGAACCGGAACTTCAATGAGCACTGGGGGTATGACAACGAGGGGTCGTCGCCTGATCCGGCCGACGAGACCTACCGCGGCCCCAGCCCCGCGTCGGAGCCAGAGACGCGTGCGCTGGCGGGGCTGATCGACCGGGTCCGGCCGCGATTCCAGTCGAACCTGCACTCGTTCGGTGAGTGGCTGTTGTACCCGCAGGGCTGGCAGGTGGGCACGCCCGACGCGGACAACCCGCTGTACGTGGCGCTCGGCGGCACCGACGCCAATCCGGCCATCCGGGGCTTCAACCCCGGGCAGTCGGCCGACACGCTCTACGTCACCAACGGCGAGACGACCGACTACGCCGACACCAACGCCGGCACCATCGCATACACGCCCGAGCTCGGCGAGGGCGTCCCGGGCGCCGGCTTCGTCTTCCCGGATGACGAAGCGTTGATCCAGGCGGAGTTCGAGAAGACGCTGTCGTTCCACCTGGGTCTCGCCCGCTCCGCCGTTGACCCGGACGATCCCGTGTCGCCGGTCGGGATCAACGCCGAACCGTTCTACCTGGACCAGGACGACATCGATCCACAGAACGGCCAGCAGTCGCTGTTCGACTTCCGCTTCGCTGTGTCCTATGGCGATCCGCAGGAGGTGCGGGTGCTGGCAAAGCGCAGCCTGGGCGCCGTGACGCTGAAGTACCGGATCGGGGACGGCCCGGTGCAGTCGGCGCCGACCTCCGAGTGGACCGGAGGCGAGCGGTACGGGCCCGGCAACGCCAAGCACTACCGCGTCATGCGCGGCACCGTGACCGGCACGTCGGCCGGCGACAGCGTGACTGTTTGGTTCGAGGGCGGCGGCGCGACAAGCGGCTCGTTCACCTACAAGGTGGCCTCGGACACCGGCCGGCGGGTGCTGATCGTGGCGGCGGAGGATTACACCGGCGCGTCCCCGGCGAAGCCTGGGGTCACGGCGCCGCAGTACCTCTCGTTCTATGCCGCCGCGCTGGACGTGAACGGCGTCGCGTACGACGTGTACGACGTCGACGCGCGGGGTCGTACGGCGCCGGACAACCTCGGCGTGCTGTCCCACTACGACGCGGTTCTCTGGTACACCGGCGACGACGTCGTGACGCGGGAGCTCGGCTGGGGGCCGGGCAACGCATCCCGGCTCGCGATGCAGGAGCTGCTGGAGGTGCGGGACTTCCTCAACGACGGCGGCCGGGTGCTGTACACCGGTCAGCGGGCTGGCCAGCAGTACACGCAGGCGCTCGGCACGCAGCTGTACGACCCGTTCGAGAATCGGCAGTGCCGTGCCGATCCGACCGTGCTTGCGCGCTGCCTGGCGCTGTCCGGGTCGGGCAACTCACAGGGCGACCCGATCGAGTACTTCTTCGGTGCCGCGATCACGACGCCCGGCGGCGGTCTCGACCCGGCCACCGGGGACCCGTTCCCCATCTCCGGGATCGACGATCCGCTCACAGGCCTGGCTCTCGGGCGCAACGGGGCCGACAGTGCCCAGAACCAAGGGATCGACTCGTCGTTCATCGCGACCGGCGATTTCCTCAGGGTGACCGACCCGGCGCACAGCTTCCCCCACCTGGACAGCCGGCCGGCGGCCCGGTACGAGAGCGGCATCGCCGGTCCGTTCGATCCACACTCCGGGCAGAAGTTCATGTGGTCCGACCGGGCGGACGAAGCGTACAAGCGACTGACACGGACGATCACGGTGCCCGCCGCCGGCGCGACGCTCTCGTTCTGGACCAGCTACAACCTGGAGCTGGACTTCGACTACATGATCGTGGAAGCGCACACGGTCGGCCAGGACAACTGGACCACGCTACCCGATCAGAACGGACACACCTCGTCCGATTTGAGCAACGACCTGGCGTGCACCAACGGGTGGAGCAACCCCAACGACCCGACCAACGTGCTGCACCCGTTCCTGACGCGCTACCAGACCTTCGACCCGGCGACCGGTACGTGCAGCAACACCGGCACGACGGGAACGTGGCACGCCGCCAACGGCAGTTCGTCCGGCTGGCAGCAGTGGCAGATCGACCTCGCTCCCTACGCGGGCCAGCAGGTAGAGATCGCGATCACCGCCCTCAGCGACTGGGGTCTCCAGCAGTTCCCCGGCGTCTTCGTCGACGACATCGAAGTCTCGACCGGTGAAGGAACCACCTCGTTCGAGGACGACGCCGACCCAACCGACGGCTGGACCGTTCCCGGTGCCCCGCAGGACCAGCTGGGCATCGAGGGGCCGAACCGCAACGACTGGGTCCGCCGGGCAGGCCTCGGCATCAGCGAGGGCGCGGCCGTGGCGACCGTCGACACCGTCTACCTGGGCTTCGGGTTCGAAGGCATCACCGGGAGCGCCACAAGGAACCAGGTGATGGATCGCCTGACCGACTACCTCCTGCGCTCAACGACCTGAGTCGGTACGGGGCCGGCTGCGGCCCCGTACCACTGGAGCCTGGAGACGCCTCAGGCGTCGTACCGCCGGCGGCGGCACGACGCCTGAGGCATAACCGGTTCAGAAGTTGATCATGTGACCCTGTCACTCCTGAGATTGGGGCCTCAGACGGCCCTGAGTACACATCGAGTACACAGCCCAATGCGGTATCAACAGCCTTCTTCGTCCGCTTGCTGCTCGACGGCAGCAGGTGCATGTACGTCCGCAGGGTGAAGCCGGGATCCGAGTGTCCGAGGTATTCGGACACGGCGATCCGCTTGTTGACTTCCAGGTCAGTCAGTGGAAGGGGCAGGTGGCCATCGAAGCTAACGAGTACCACTCGAAACCGCTAGGCCCGGCGTTCGTCCGGTATGCCAGGGACATCCGCGCACAATGCTGTGCGATCCGGCTGGTGCTCGCCCGGTACGCCGAGGCGCGGGACGCCGACGCGCCCGAGGCCGCCGTACTTCGGGAGGTTCTTGCCGATCTGGCGACGCGGTTCCGCGCTCATCCCACTCACGGAGACGTGTGGCCTCCGGCCCCGTCGTCGTGACTCGCCGTAGGCGTTGCGTCACGCGGAACGAAGCGGAATGATCGATCTCGCCATTTCTCCACATTTCGAGCAAGGAGGCGCCATGCGCGCTCGTTTCCTCGGCAAGGACCCTGATTCACAGACGAAGAACTCACCGACGCTGTTCGCCACCGACCGCACCGACCGCGTGACCTACATCGCGCAGGGATGGAAGGTCACCGACCCGCAGGTGCTAGCCGACGTGAACGACGTCGCGCCCGTCCCAGACCACGAGACCCTGATCGAGATCCCCGAGGACGTGCTGAAGATGTACGCCCTTCGCTACCTGAACCAGCAGGAGGACAGCTGAGCGCCGAGCCCGGTCCCTCATTGTGGGAACTGCTCAACTCCTTCGAGCACACGGCGTTCCGGCTCGAAGTACGCGATCGGTATGACGAACCCGACGAGCACGAATCGCTGGAAAAATACCTGGCCGGCGAGCCGGACGACCTGTCCTGGATGCAGGAGTGGTTCGACCTCGTCCGCAAGGCAACGACCGATGGGAAGCGCTTCTCCAGGGTCCGGGTAGTGACCGTACCGCTGACCGACTACAGCCGCTTCGGCCTGTGGTGCGCGCAGTTCACCAACAACGCTGGGGAAGACATCCGGTACCTGCCCCGCGATCAGGCCGACGCCTCGGGCCTGCCAAAGCACGACTATTGGTTGTTCGACTCGACAACTCTGGTTCGGATGAACTTCGCCGATAACGATACATTCCTCGTCAGCGAAGTGATCAACGATCCTGCCGAGGTCGCGCAGCACAATTACTGGCGGGATGCCGCCTGGAACCACGCAGTACGACGGGACGACTTTGCCAGCCAACACCTCCGACGCGGTTAGCGTCTACAAGGCGCGTGCCGCCCTTGGCAAGCGACTCCGCGAGCTGCGACAGTCATCCGGCGTGAGTGGCCGGCAGCTCGCCGAGTCGCTGGCCTGGCCGCCGTCGAAGGTGTCGAAGATCGAGAACGGCCGCCAGACACCGACTGACCAGGACCTACGGGCGTGGGCGCGGGCGACTGATCAGGAATCCGAACTCGAGGCTCTTCTCGCCTCTCTGCACACACTCGAATTGCAGTACGCGGAGTGGCGTCACCTCATGCGCGCGGGGCACCGGCCCCAGCAGGAACATCTCCTCGAGTTGGAGCAGAAGACAAGGCTGTTCCGCATCTTCGAAGCCACCGTCGTGCCCGGATTGGCGCAAACCGCGGAGTACGCACGGGCGCGGTTCTACGAGTCGGTCCGACGTCTCAAGATCGCCGACGACGCCGACGAAGCCGTCGCGGCCCGGCTCCGGCGCCAGGAAATCCTCTACCGCCCAGGGAAGCAGTTCCACTTCGTCTTGACCGAGGCCACGCTCCGCTTCCGGCTCTGTTCGACAGAGGTGATGCTCGGTCAGCTGGATCGCCTGGCGGGGCTCTCTCATCTTCCGAACGTGCGGCTCGGCATCATCGCGACGGCGACGGAGTACGCCGTTTCGCCGTGGCACGGATTCTGGATGTACGACGACCAGCGCGTTCTGGTCGAAACCTTCAGCGCCGAGCTCGATCTTCGCCAGCCGCAGGAGATCGAGCTGTACGGCGATGCGTTCGAGCAGCTCGCTGGGGTCGCCGATTACGGACGCGCAGCACGGCAGATCATCGGACGGATCATGGCCGATCTCGCTGCCGATGCATAGGTTTCGAGCCCATGATTTCTCCACGGCCGTCTGACTTTCGGAGCCGTTAGAAATCCGGAGAAATTTTCTCCCGAGTCTCGCTTAGCCCGCCTAGCGTTGTCGCTGCCTAGACGGATCGGAAGGCGGGGATCGATGAACCACACCCAGCAGCGGCAGTGGCCCGCGCTGAGGTCGGCGCAGGACCTGACGTGCTACGGCCGGAACCCGCGCAACGACGACCCCTGCATCCTCGGGCAGCACCAGGGCCCGCACCGCGACGATGCCGGTGCCGAGTGGCTCGATGACGGAGACCTAGCGCGCCCGGACTGGCTCGACGAGCTCCATGACCCACGCAACTGAACCCGGCCCGGCGGCTGGCCGCGAATCCCCTGCCCTTCCGCCGGACCGTTCAAATCGACCGACTCGATGATCGCAGTGGTCGGACCTACGCCGCACGCGGCGACACATGTCCGCCAGTGGATGTGCGACGCGCTAGAGGTCTGCTCTCCAGGTGTCCGAGCAACGCACGGATCTGCTTGTTATGCCGGTGAGAGGGCGATCCAGCACTACGATTCTCCTGCTGTCGGAACTACGGGCCGATAGTGCACGTGGTTGCGTGTCAGGCACTCCGGACCCCACGCAGCGCGACGTGCTCTCGTCCCCATCGTTGTCCCTGCGTGCATCCGCAGATGCCGCGATCAGCGCTCGTTGGGATCACTGCCGTGCAGGCGCAGCAATCCGAGCCCGTCGCGCGGCACGCACAAGTACAGGACGAAGGTACTGTTGCCTCTCCTGGTATCAGCCCAGGCCAGCACCTCGGCGACATCGGCCCCCTCAACCTCGTGCTCGTCGGAGGCGCCTCTGGAGTCATGGAAGAGACCCGGTACTTCGGGTGCTTGATCTCCCAGGTTTCGTCGCGCGGGTCGACGCCTCTTGTGTCCATGCGATGGAGCGTGTCAGACGACGCGCCCAACGTCCTCATCTGCCGCTGTCGGAGCGGAACGCGCGAGCATGCCGCACGGGTCTCGGTGACGTCAGAGGTCGAACTCACTGAGCACTTGGTCAATCTCCGCATCAGTGGCTCGCCACGGACGCCGTGATTCCGCAAGCTTCACAAGTCCCAGCACGGCTACAGGGTCGTCAGCCGCGAAGCGAGACTGACCAGTCTTGGCTACGAACGTCCCGTCGTGCTGCTCGAGCTGGTAGCCGAGTTCTTGAAGCACAAGAATGGCCGGCACCACGGTGTTGCCCGCCTGCACGATGTCGACGGCTTCAGTGCGAATGACGCGACGGGAGCGAGATCCCGGCCGCTGGGCAGCCGCCTGCTAGGCACTCAACATCGGGGTCGCCCTGGTGCTCGAACTCGAAGTGGAAGCAGACGTAGTGCATGCGCTCGAAGACCCCGTAGTCCGCCGCCGACGCGACAACTGGCTTGTGGCACCGCCGACATTCGCGAGGCTCCGTCATGCCGTCACCCTAGCTCCGACGAACTGCGCGAGTAGCCCTCTCATGCCGCGAGTGTGAAGAGCGGTCATGCCGGATTGGGGACGTATCTTCGCCGGCCCGGTGTCGGGCGAAGCGAGTCGCTGTCAGGATGATCCGCGTGACGAAATGGCGGTCGCTTCGAGATGCCTACGGTACGGCTGGGCCCGTCGAAGCGCTCCTTGAGCGTGGCGACACGGAAGATCGCGCCGTCTGGGACGAACTATGGTCGCGGCTTTGTCACCAAGGCACGGTTTACAGCGCCAGCTACTCCGCGCTGCCCCGGCTGGCAGAGTTGGCGGCACGCCAGGATCCGTCTGGCTTCGTCGAGCCCCTATTTCTGGCCGCGTGCATCGTGGCATCAACGGACGGCCCAGAGGAGTCAGTGGCCGTTCGGGCCCGGTATGCCGAGACGATCCGGGCGCTGCATGAAGTGGCTGAGGGACTTGTGCCGTTTGCCGTCGACGACACCGACTTCATATACCGAGCGCAGGCCGTCCTGGCGACCGAGAGCGATTCGATGTGGGCGACGCGTCTGGAAGCCCTCGCGAATCAGGAGCTGGGATTCGCGTGCCCCGGCTGCGACGAACAACTCGTCATGGGCCTCGAAACCTCGCCCGCGCTCGTCAAGCACTTTGACGATGCTTCCGTGGGCGTGACGACGGTTGCGCCGTCTGACCCAGGCCGGCTCACGGGTAGCGAGGCGCGTGCCTACGAACTGACAACCACTCACCGGCGACCGCAGGTTGCTAAACAGCTTCTGGCCCTTTTCGGCATTTTCGAGTGCCCGGCTTGCCACTTCACAGGACGTACGTCGGCGGCGCTCAGCTGACGGCCCCGAGCAGTCCGCCCAATACGCACTGATCTGCCACACCTGGTGCATGATCGCGCCATGTGGGATCGGCACGGCTGGGTCTTCGACCTCGTCAGCGACGACGAGTTGCGTCGCCGAAGAGCGCGCAAACGCGCCCGAGAGCGAGACAACGCACTGCTCGCGGCAAACACGGCGCGCAACGAGGTGTGGTGGCGAGCCGGCCAAACATGGGCGCCAGACGACCCGGCCATGGCTGCGGAGATGGCGCGGGCCGAGGCAGACCATGCCGCTGCGCTCGCGGAGACCTTCCTCGCACCCATCGCGCCCTACCTCAGTCCGGGCTGGTCTCGGCAGGCCGACGAGAAGCCGTCGAGCGAGCAGTTCGCGATCCTTTACCTCGAATGGGAGATGGCCTATCCCGACGAGTGGCATCAAGACGCCGGCACCTACCTGTCGCCTTCTGGCTTGAAAGGATCGATCCTCAGGGCGATGGACTGGCACGGGGTGAGCGAACCGGACCGGGCCGCAGGCGAGAAGTTGCTGCTGGCCGCGGTCAGAGGGCCGTACCGAGCCAAGGACTGGCGATACACGCGCGTGGCCCGCCACCTCGACAGCAGGCCGCTGCGCGAGGCGCTGGGCACGATCGTGGATGGCGGAGACGACGCTGCTGCACTTCGCGCGGCGTTCGTGCTCTCTCGCCTCGACAACCCCGACCTGAGTGCCAACCGCCGCTCCTACGGCAACTGGCTCAAGCACCGTACCCAGACCTGACAGCCACGACCGAGTAGCCGATCACAGGTTAGAGGTCTCCCAGGCAAGGCTGCTCCAGCGTCACAAGCGCCATCTTCACGGACAGGAGTAACACGCGGATCTGCCGCGATCCGCGCGGTCATGCCGAAGAGCACGCATCCAACCGCATGCGCCGGGTTCGGCTCGATCTGTACGACCTTCGGGTACTGCACGGTGCAACGCAGACAGCCGACGCACCGCTCCTCGCGCGGCCGCAGCCCACCGAGCCTGCCGGAGAACACGCCGTAGACGCACGGCCGCGACAGGGCGACGCCGAGGTTGCCCCGATACTCGATGAATCTCCCTCGCCACCATCCCGACCAGGCGCCGCTTCCGGACGCGCACTCGGAACCGTGACGGGAGCGGCACCAGGTCCGGAGCGGGCTGCACCGGGATCCTGGGGCGCTGGTATGCCTTCGCCGCGCACATGGCCTCTACCAGTTCCAGTCTTGCACTGCACCCATCGCTTCTCCGGCTTCCGGGCGCGTCACGATCGGCGTAGCGTCCGAAATGTGTTTCCCGGCAGGAGGGAGATCGCGATGAACATCTTCAGTGTCGAGCTGAAGAACCAGCCCGGCGAGCTCGCTCACTTCGGCGAGGTCCTCGGCCAGCGCGGCGTCAACATGGAGCTGGCCGGGGTGACGACTGGCGAGCACGGAACCATCCTCTTCAACGCCAGCGATGAGGCCGCCGCCCGCACCGCCCTGGAGGGGGCCGGCATCGAATTCACCGAACGTCCGGCCCTTCAGGTCAAGTGCCTCGATCAGGCCGGTGAGGCCGGCAGGATCGGCCGCGCGCTCGCGAACGCGAACGTCAACATCGAGGGCCTGCTGTCCGTCTCGATCTGCCAAGGTGAGGTCGTCTTCGCCGTCACCGTAGACAAGCTCGAGGAGGCCAGGACAGCACTCGGCGAGCAAGTCGTCGGATGAGCCCTGTCCCGAGCGGTCCGATGGTGCGCGGCGCCCTGAGTGCTCCATGCACCATCAGACCCCGTCGCTCGCGACGGATGTGCGCCGTGGCGGGTGAGGTCCTCGTCGGCGGTCCAGCCACCACCTGTCCGGCGGGTTCGAACCGTCGGAAGGAGTCGGCAGGTTTCAGGTGATCGCGGCATACGTTCTGATCCAGACCGAGATCGGCCAGGCGGCCGCGGTGGCTGCCGCGCTGCAGGACGTGCCGGGCGTCTCGGAAGCGGCGATCGTGGCGGGACCGTACGACGTCATCGCGTGCGCACAGGCGCGGAACATTGACGAGTTGGGCAGGCTGGTGGTCTCCCGGGTGCAGGCACTCGGCGGCGTGGAGCGCACGATCACCTGCCCGGTCGTCCACTTGTAGGAGACCGATCAGCACGTGACGTGCAGGATCGCGTTGGTTCCTTGAGGGTTACTCCGCAGCGCGTCGATCGCCTCTGACGTCGGCAGGATCAGCAGCTCGACGTTTCGGTGAACGGCCTCCCGCCTCACGTCGTCCATCACGGGCAGGGCACCATCCACTCCCGTACCCACGACCAGCCGGCGGCACTTCCAGGGAATCTTCTCCTGGACTGACAGCGGCGTGTGGCCGAAGGCGGCCCGGAATCGCTTCGACGGCTTCTTGCTGCGCTCACGAATCGTCCCGCAGTCGACTACCACATCGTGCTGATACGTCACGCCATCGATGCTGATGGAGCCGAAGGTGAATCGTTCGAACCGCATGCCGCTTCTCCTAGACCCACGGTCGCCGCGCGGCTCAGGGCGCTGCGAAGACGTTCTCGACGAACTCGGCGAGGGTGCTCGGGGAGGTTCCGGGCCGGGTCGGCCTCGCTGATCATGCCCACCAGTCAGCGGCGGCGTCGACCCAGAAGAGCGTGGCCTGGGCGAGGTCACCGGCCCGCACCTCTTCGGTGCCCTCGCCTCGACGCTATGCCGCGCGAGCATGCCCGTACAGATCCGTGCGGGTGCCAGAACTGTCGAGGTGATCTTGCGCCAGGCAGCGGCGCCTGCTCGGAGAGGGCGTGCAATACGCTAGCTCGCTCGATCAGCGGGCCGCGATCTTGTCCAAGTAGGGATCCCCTGACCGGACACCGCCGGGCCGTCGGGCCGCTGCCAAAACGCACGGACATGCCGACCTGAGTGCGCTTGCAGCAAGATACTGGCGTCTGGGTGGACCCGGCTCGGCGACAGACTCACATCGGCAGCGCTGCGATGGGTTCAGCCGTCGGCGAACTCTCGCCACAAGGAACCGCCACGGTGGCAAGAATCGTGGGACGGTCCGAGGGGAGTCCTCATGCGAGTCGCGGTACTGGCCGATATTCATGGCAACCTGCCCGCGCTGGAGGCCGTACTGCGCGGCATCGACGCCGCCGGCGTGGACGCCATCGTGCTCAACGGCGACCTCTCCACCGGGCCGATGCCGGCCGAGACCGTGGAGCGGCTGGCCGAGCTGGGTGACAGGGCGATCTGGGTGCGCGGCAACGCCGACCGCGAGCTCGTCGCGGCCTACGACGGCGCGCTCAACCCCGACTTGCCCGAAGCGGGTCGGCTGCCCACCGAACACGGCGCGTCCCGCCTGGCACGACGGCACCGGGACCTGCTCGCCGACCTGCCACTGTCGGTGGCCCTGGACGTGACAGGGCTGGGACAGGTCCGGTTCTGCCACGCCACCACCCGCAGCGACACCGAGATCATGCTCGTGGACTCGCCACTGGAGCGCTACCGTGCCGCCTTCGCCGACACCGCCGAGCCGACCGTTGTGCTCGGCCACACCCACATGCCGTTCGATCGGCTCGCCGACCGCCGCCGGTTCGTCAAACCCGGGCAGCGTCGGGGTGCCGTTCGGCGGCACCGGCGCCTACTGTGCGTTGCTCGGACCGGATGTGGTTCTGCGCGCGGCGGGCGCCACACGCTCCGGGAAGGCAACCGTAACCGAGGCGAAGAAGACCGCCCGGGCCGCGACCGAGGCGGCGAAGGCCTACGCTGAGAAGCTCGGCGACTGACTGATTCCCTGAGGATGTGGTGTCACGCGCGATGCGCTCCTGTCCTCCCGTGTTGACGTTGCCGCGGTTACGCGCAGATCGATGCCGTCAGGTGAGCGGAACCGGGTCAAGTCCAGTCCCGGCTACACATCTGGCTACCGGAAACAAGTAGCCGATCTGCGGACGGCCGGTCCGCCCAGGTGGCCCATCGCGCCGGCGAAGAGGATGCCGACGAAGAGCACGCGAGCGATGAGAGAACGACGACGTTCCGCTTCCCTACTCCCGCTCAGGCCTTCTAACCGTGTCGGCCCTGCATCGGAAGGCGATTGCTGAAGGCTCGAGCCGCCGACCAGAACGGCTCGAGGTCACGCGTTCGTCAGTGATGCCCAGTCTCGACACCGCTCCCTGGCCTCGCACGTGCCCTCCCACGCGTTGTGCTCGGACCCGCGCTGCACCCGTGCGGCCAGCGCGCTCACCGGTGCCGCGAACACTACGAGCAGCATCGAGGCGAAGGGCAGGAACGGTGAAAATGAATCGGGCATTGGCCCTCTCCTTGAGGCGACGTGGGAACCGTCACCGCGGAACACTCCTGGTCGGCGGGTTCCCAACGCGAATTCGGCCAGTTCACCGATGTTGGCATGATCTCGTCAACCGTTACGCGGCGGTAACCCCTAGCCCGGCGGCGGGACGTGCGGTCGACTGGGGTGGTGCAGACGTGACCACCTGCCTGGCGAGCAGCGACCAGGCCACGCCGTGGAGGAGGGACAGCCTGGTCCGCACTGCCGACACCAAGAGGAACAGCCCCACCGACCGGAATCCGCTGTACGTGGTGACCGGTGCAGGCGACCTGGCGGTTGAGAAGCTGCGCGAGATTGAGAAGCTGCGCGAGATTGAGAAGCTGCGCGAGATGCCGGTCAGGCTGGCCGCCGAGCTGAGGTCCGAACCCAAGGCCGTCGCCAAGCGCCTCGGCGCGCTACCTCGCGACGTGAAGGCACTGCCGGAACGGGCTCAGGCCTTCGCCCGCATCAAACTCGGTAAGGCCGGCGACAGCTACGACGAGCTCGCCAGCCGGGGAAAGCCATGCGCTACTCCGTTGAGGAGCCTGCCCGCACGCGGTCGTGCGCCCACGTTCTCACCGCCCCCAGGTCAAGCCCGTACACCGGCCCACCGCTCGCGCCGTACTCCTCGAGACGGGCAACGGCCCGCTCGACGAGCCGGATCGCACCGACGCTATTGCCGCGGGCAGCATGGGTGAGCCCGACGCAGATCTGTGCCAGCCCCTGCCACAGGTCGCTCTCCTCGGGCGGACCGGCCTTCCATCGCGCCTCGAACACCTCATGCGCAGCGAACGGCCGTCCGTCCTTCACGAGTTTCCAGGCGTAGGTCAGGGTCTCCGCTGGCGGCAGCGGCTCCTCGGAGACGGGATCGACGCCGGTGCTGCCATAGGGCAGTGGCCGGCCCAGCGCGTCGCGAGGACGAGCCTGACGTGCGCGTCCTCCAGCGTCACGGTCCCGTTCCCCGTTCACGCCAGCACCCACCGTGAGTCCGTCCTGACCAACCCCGGGGCGCACTCCGCAGTCGACTCAGCCACGGCCATGTGGCCGTCATCCGGCTGGGAGGCGCCATCGCGGGGGTCTAGCTCCTTCGGGCACTCCATGCGTCCCATGCTAAGAGGAAGCCAGCCGAAGATCTGCAGCTGCCGCCGACGCATCGTCGGCGATCGTCGACCTGAGCTTGCTCACGCCCCAAGACGATCAGCCAGGTGGCCATCTCGTCCGGGTACAAGTGTTCGAGGTCGCACAGTTCATGCATAGACCGTCTGAGAGCCTCATGCAGAACGCACTCATTTGCCGCTGTGTGCGCTCATGCCGATGACAATGCGTTGGGTTGGACCTGTCGGCCCTGTCTGCCCGTATCCGCTGCGTCGCACGCGCGTGAGAGCGCCGGTGGAGTTGCTCGACGTGGGACCGCAGCGCCGCGAGGTTGACCCGGTCGACGGTGCCTCTGCCGTTCCGGGTGTGCTGACCGGCTCCCACAGGTGCGCGGAACGGTCAAGCCCCGGACGCGCTCGGGGGCTTCTCCCGTCGGGTCGTCGCGATGAAGTCCCGCAGCAGCTTGGCGAAGCGGTCCGGTTCATCGAGGTGCGGGAAGTGACCGGCTCCGTGGAACAACTCGACGCGACACGCCGGAATCGACTGCTGCGCGCTGATCGCGTGCCACGCCGGGATCATCCGGTCCCGGGAGCCCCAGACGACGAGTGTCGGGATCGGCACGGCGTCGGGCAGGTAGTCGTGGGCGCTGACGCTTTGGCCTCCGGGGTCAATGACGGCGCGGGTCGTGGCCAGGAAGGCGCGCCGGCTCTCGCCGTCCCCGAGCGAGGTGAAGCCCTGCCAGATCGCGGCGATATCCGAGCCGGGCTTCCAGCCCGCCCTGGACATGACCCGCCCGGCGGTCTCGGCGCGCGCCCGTACCCACCCCGAGGCGATGAGGGGCAGGAGCCATTCGGCCCCGGGCAGGGTCGCGGACCGCAGGACCGGGTTGACCTCCCGGCCCAGCCCGCCGCTCGCGACGAGGACCAGGCGCTCGACCCGCTCCGGGAATAGGTAGTAGAACTCCATCGCTATCCCCCCGCCGAGGGAGTGCCCGACGAGGGTGACCCGCTCGATGCCGAGGCGGTCCAGTAGGTCGCGCATTGTCGCCGCGTGGGCGCCGAGCGAGTAGTCGCCCACCGGCTTGGCCGACTCGCCGTGCCCGAAGAGATCCGGCACGATCACCCGGTGGTTGTCATCTATGCGGTCGATGAGGTGGGCCCAGTTGCGGTGCGAGCCAAGAATCCCATGGATGAAGAGCACCACTGGGCCCGTGCCGCTGTCCAGGTACGAGAGCTCATGGCCGTGGAGGGTCACCGTTCGGGGAGTCATGCGCTCCATGACATCTCCTCAGCAGTTGTCGCAGGACCGCTCAACCTCAACGTACCCGAGCGTAAGTTGTGGATTGGCACAACAGTGGGGCACGCCACGCGGTCCGCCGTTGACGCCGGCTTGGTGTGAGAGGTCGAGGGTATGAGGCGCCGTGGCCCACCTGTTTCCATGAATAGACTGCGCTAGGCGGATCAGCTCTTGACAGGTGTGCCGCTCCACGCCGTCGCCAGGGCGCAACGTCCGGTCATGCCGAGATGCGGATGTTGCATGTCGCTACTGCTCCGGCCGCCAGGCGTCACGTGAGTGGTACTGACGCGGCACTTGCCGTACGCCCCGAATCGGAGCAAAGATCTGAACTCGTGGCGGCGCGCGCTGAGATCCGGCAGGTGTCAGCTCAGGAAGCGCCAGCCGTGCGGTGACGACCCAAGGATGGCGGCTGTGAAATGAGCGGCAAGGTAGTCGTGAACAGGTGTATGTCGCTTGACGGCTTCATCGCGGGTCCCGGCCACTCGATGGACTGGGGCGGTGGTCGCGCTCTCGCCGACTTCGTGGCACCGGACGATTTCGCGGAGGTCGCCGCGGCCACCGGCGCCATGCTCGTCGGCCGGCGGACCTGGGAGGTAGGCGACCAGATGGAGGCCGAGGAGCCGGGCAGCACCGACTACCCCTTCTCCGGACCGATGTTCCTCCTCACCCATAGACCGCTGGAGCCGCCGGACCCGGAGGTCACGATCCTCTCCGGCGACATCGGGGAAGCCGTCGCCACCGCACTGGACGCCGCGGGCGGCAAGAACCTCGAAATCCTCGGCGCCGACGTGGCCAGCCAGTGCCTGCAGCGGGGGCTCGTCGACGAGATCCTGGTGTATGTGCTGCCGGTGCTCCTCGGCGACGGCATCCGCTTCTCGTCCCCGGGCCTTGCGAGGACAGACCTGGAACCGCTCAGCAGCACGCGGTCGGGCGACGCGACCATCCTCCGCTTCCGCGTCCGCAAGCAGTCCGACCAGACCGACGGATAGCGCCGGATCACCCGTGCCGGGCTGGCGACAGGGTGTCCGATTGGATGCGTCACTCCTCGACTTTGCGGCCCTCACGCATCTGCCGCTGTCAGGCGCTGCGGCATAGCGTTCCGCTCAAGTAGCCGCGTTCCGCGCGGTCATGGGATGTTCGCGGGTGTGCTGTAGCTTCCTCCGCCTCCTCAACCAACCCCTCCAACCACATCTCAAGGACAGGCAGAGAGCTCGCCAACGACAGCGACCAGCCATCCACTTGGCGCTGACCGAGAAGCCGACTGCGGAGCTGCGCCGCTGCATTGGCCAACGCAGCGGCAACGCGGTTGCGCTGAGGTTGGTCGAGGCTGTCCAGGAACAGACCATGGTTCGCAGCAGCGCCGGCCATCACGTCCTCGTCGGCAGGATCCTCGACTAGCTCGGTGGCGACGTCCACGAGCATCGCGAATGCCCGGTTCGACACCATCCACGGCTCGGCCTGGCCGGGCACGACTACGACAACCCCCATACTGCCTCCGACGACCTCGACGCCAATCACAAACGGTTCTACGTCGCTGAACATCCTGACATGCCGCGATCCGCGCGGTCATGCCGATGTGCGCGCGCCTGGGTTTCGCGGTTTTCTGCGTTTCTGCGGCACCGATTCCCCCGGTGGCCGACTTGCCCCGAGGACAGGGCGTCATCGAGTGCTGGCGTGCCTGGACCTGCGCCAACTGAAGCGGCGCCAGCCGGTCGCTCGTTCCCGCTCGGGTGCCGCCGCGGGTGCGGTCGTCACGCGCTCCTCCGGCGTCACCGCCTGCGCAGCGCGTTCGACCTCCCGGACGCCCACCACGGCGAACCTGCCCAACGCGAACGCGGCCAAGAACACGATCGTGACGCCGAGTCCACCGAAGAAGCCGACGTACTCGAGGAATTGCCGCGTCGTGCCGCCGATCGGCTCACCGACCGTCGGGCTCTCCCAGACCGCCGAGAGCGGAACGCCGAGAACGAACCACGCTCCGCTTAACGCGGCCAACCAGCCCCCGAGCATCGCCGCCGCGCGGTTGGCACTGCCGAGCACCAGCAGCCCGCCGAGCACGACGCCGGCACCCGGCAGGATCTCCAGGAGGAGCCTGCCCGTTGTGTAGTCCCACGTGTTGTCGGGCGTGTAGGCGTAGTCGAAGTACGGACCGACGAACGGAATGAAAGCGCCCCACACGCCGAGCAGTACGAGCAACGTGCCACTGACGGCTCCGCGACTCCGCGGAACCCACATCGTCCCAGTCACGACAATCACCTTCTGAAAGCTCGCGTTGGACGGAGATACTTCGATCGTCCCTCTTTGGTGGCGTGCTCTCAAACGCCAAACCGGCGTTCGCCATGAACCTCAGATAGCCGACATACCCGGCCGACCTCCAGGCCGTGAGTGGCCGTCCGAGCAGCCGGTACGACCCGCGTCGACCAGCCCCTGGCCGGCCGGCGTGCCTAGCGAGATCGGGCAGGCAACAACGACAACCTGCCCGCCGCCGCGCACCAGTCGCCCTGCTTAGGGAGTATCTGGCATGGGAAGCCAGCCACGACGACGAGGTGCTCGGCAGCTAATTGTCGACCGCTGGGGCGAGTCAGCCCAGCGGTCGTGCGAGGGCGTGGCGAGCGACTACCGGGGCGAGGTCATCCGGACATGCCGCGTTGCGCGCCTCACGCATCGAATCGCGGGCGTCCTTCTGCCTCCCACTCGCCTCTGTACTCCTCGAACGAGACGGGCGCGGCGGTTCCGGGGTTGTCGTCGTTTCCGAACTCGAAGCCGCAGTTCCGGCAGACCTCGTAGGACGGCTCACCCAACACGTCCTCGTATCGCGGCGCAAGGGCCACGCCGTTTGGAGGCGGTGTTGTCAGCTCGTCGCTCCGCAAACAGGACACTCGATCACGCATCCCAACCTGCTTCATGCCCGGCGCGAGTGCACGGATCTGCCGGGATCCGCTCTGTCGTGCCATCGCGGCCAGGCGTGACCCGGTGAGGTCGATCGGCGGAGCTGCCGAAGATACCGTGGCCGGGAAGTATCGAGGACGGAGGTTCGGCAGATGTACGCAGTGGTGAGGCTCAACACCTGGGACGACGCCAAGCGGGCTGCGGCGGCCGGTGACGTCGCTGAGTTCGACCGGATCCACTCCGAGCAGCCGGGGTTCCTCGGCAGCCTCGTAGTGGACTTGGGTCGGGGACGCAACGCGATCGTCAACCTATGGGTGTCCGAGGAGCAGGCGACCGCGGCGCTGCCCGTCGTGGGTCCCGCCGTCGGGCGGCTGCTGGAGCCGTTGATGGCGGAGCCGTCGCAGCTAGTTGGCACCGGTGAGGTCATCCAAGGCGCGGAGCTGGTGGACGGCGCGTCCTGAACACCCACCCGGCAATCTGCTTGGGCCGTCCTGTCATGCGGCCGATCGCGCGGTCATGGCTCCCCTCTGTGTCAAGGGAGGTACTCGTTCCCCGCCTTGGTCAGGATGCGCCGGTCCTCGCCGGTGTCAAGCAAAGTGCGCTTGACGTCGGCTGTGGGTCGGCGCTGCTGAGTGGGCGCGGGGTCGAGGGGGTGAAGAACGGGCTGTGTGTGGGCGTATGGTCGTCGGTGGCGGGCCCGGGAAGTGACTTGTCCGAAGAACCGGCGTGGGGATGTGAGCCGGTCACGCTGGAGTCGGTAGACGTTCCCCGGTGTCCTCCCGGGCCCGTCCCCGTCTGGGCCAGCGCGTCGTTGAGCATCTGGTGGTAAACGATGTCGGAGAGTCGTCGCTTCACGCATCGCATCGCCTCCATCGGCGCTTTGCCGTCGGCCTTCTTCCGCTCGTAGTAGTCACGGCCCTGGCTGGGGTTGCGGATCTGGACGCGGGCCATGATGTGCAGCACGCGGTTGATCTGCCGGTTGCCCGCGCGGGAGAGCCGGTGGCGGACCTGGTCGCCGGAGGAGGCGTCGATGGGCGCGGTGCCGTTCCAGGACGCGAAGTGCGCCTTGGTCGGGAACCGGGTGATGTCGCCGACCTCCACGAGTAGCCGGGCCGCGCCCGATGGGCCGATGCCGTTGAGGTCCAGCAGTCCAGTCCCGGTGGCGGCGACGAGCTCGGTGAGCTCCTTGTTGGCGGCCTTCTTCCGCGCGTAGATCCGCTCCAGGTCGCTGATCAGTTCCGCGGCGACCCGTCGTCGGGTCCTCCCTGCAGCGTCACGGGGTCGGACCTTCGCGAGCAGTGCCTTGGCCTGGCGGGCCGACAGGTCCTTCTTCGCCCCACCGGGGATCAGTTCCAACAGCAGCTGGTGCAGCTGCGACACCATCCGGGTGTGGTCCTCACCCAGCGACCGGCGCCGGTCAACCAGGATCCGCAGCACCGCGAGCTGCTCGTCATTGACCACCGGACGCAGCCCCGTCATCCGCGTCCCGACCAGCGCGACCGAGTGCGCGTCGGTGGCATCGGTCTTGCGTCCCTGCCCGGTCGCGAAGACCCGTGCCCGGGCTGACAGCTTCGGCGGCACATCAACGACCTGTTCACCGTCGGCGAGCAGCCGATTCGCGAGGTGCTTACCGATCCCGGCACAGCCCTCGATCGCCCAGACCCGGTCCGGCCACTGCCTGCCATACCGCAGCAAGGCGGCGTAGCCGTCGCGGTCGGTGCCGAACCGGCAACCACCAAGGATGGTCTCGTTCGCGGACATGACCTCGACGGTGGCTGAGCGCTTGTGCGGGTCCATGCCGATGACCACGCGACCTGATGTGGAGCTCATTGGTCCTCCCCATGCTCGGTTCGATGTTGGTTATCGAGCCGGGAGGGCAACGCTGCTTCGAGCCGCGCAAACCCCTCTTGAGCCTCTCCTGGCCCCAGCGACGCCCGGCCCGCGCAGGCCAAATGAGAGCCACACGACCAGCGTGGGCAGCCGAAAAGGGAGCGACGAGCCGAGCGCCTGGACCAAGCCTCGCCAGGATTGGTCCTACGGGCAATTCAACAAGCAGCCGATGACCGAGCGATTGACCTTCATCGCGGTTCTGGGTTCGGAAGACCGGCGGCGGTCCTGTGGACAAGCGGGTCGCGATTTTCACCGGCCCAGCGCACGACCGCATCCGCCGCTGACTCGAACGCCTCAGTCAACGCGGTCGCGGTGCCGACGAGCCGTTCTTCGCTACGTACCACGTGCATGTTGTGGTCGGGATCGCACCAGCACGCAACTTCGATCGTCGCGGACACGGTCAGCCGTGGCCGCTGCTCCCGAACAAGACAAAGCGCGAGCTCCAGCCAGTCGCTGAGGTTGTTGGAGAGCGTCAGCGTCGTCCCAAGAACGACCAACCGGATGCCCTTGTCGACCGGATCCTTTCGCAGGTTCTCCGGCCACCAGTCCCATCGGAAGGTGGCGTCCGGCAATCGCACCGCTTCGACTCCTCTCGCGGCAGCCCGCATCCGTGCGACCTCCCCCGCAAACAAGTCTGGAAACAACGCAGTCAGATCGGCACCCTCGAACGTCTCAAGCCCCACGCGGCGACTCTAACGTCGTCCCGTCCGCTCATGCCGCATTGCGTGCTGGCTGCAGCGGGGTGATGCGTGTAATCCTCGCGTCGTGACGCAGGCCGAGAGGTTTCGAGAGCCGTGGATGGGCCTCAACGACCGCACTGCTAAGGCGCTTGAGACAGAAGCCCTGGCCGAAATCGGTCCTGGGCATGACCTGCACGGCCTCGAGTTGCGCGCGGTGGCCAGGTGCGCTGGTTGCGGTGACGTCGTCTTCGGCCGGTCTGATCACAGCTGGGCGATCGTGCACCTCACATGGAGCGGGTCCCGACCTGAATCGCCGCCTTGGCCGTAGGCGGCCCGACTAGGTAGCTTTCCCGCCATCGAGGCGGCAATGGACCAACACGAGCACTAACGCGGCAGGGCACTCCAGCGAGGCGAAATCGCTCGCTCATGCCGCAGGCCGGGCGCGAACGCGGGGGTCTCGCGGCCGACCACCTCGATCCGCAGACCGCTGCTGGTGAGCGCCGTTCGCTTCCGCCGAGCGGGCCGAGCCGATCGGTGAAGCTGGTCGAGAAAGCCCCCCGGTGTGCCAACTATCCGGGCCGCGGGGGCATCTACTAGTTGTAGATGAGCCGGCGCTGCACGGCGGCATGGTGCCTGCCGGGTGGGTCTGTCGGGCGCGGCTCAGGGTCGCGGGAGGGATGGTGGCCCGCTGGGTTTCCGGCTACCCAGGCACGTCGTCAGTGACGCGAGGGCGTACTGCAGTGCGCCCGGCACGAAGAGGGGAAGACCATGAGACTTGCACGTCTACGCTACGCGGCCGTTGCCGCGCTGGTGATCGCGACCGTGGTGAACGCCGGTGGCTCGGCGTACGCCGCTGCGCCGAGCAACGACACCTACCCGGGGAGGGTGGTCATCGGTGCGCTGCCGTACTCGGCAACCGTCGACACCACCGAGGCGACCACCGACGCCGACGACGCCGAACTGAACGCCAACTGTGGAGCGCCGGCCACCGACGCGAGCGTCTGGTACCAGCTCACCGCCACGACGGACAGCGGTCTGGTCGCCGACATGTCCACGTCGTCGTACCCGGCCGGGGCGATCGTCGCCACCGGCGCTCCGGGTGCCTGGAACGTTGTGGCGTGCGCGCCCGGCGCGGTGGGCTGGAGCGCGATCGCGGGTGAGACCTACACCATCCTGGTCTTCGACGACCAGTCCGACGGCGCGGGCAACGGCGGCACGCTGAATCTCACGATCGACGTCGCGCCACCGCCGCCGTCCATCGACGTGACCGTCGACCCGACCGCCCGGTTCACCCGCACCGGTTCGGCCATCGTGACCGGCACGGTGACGTGTGACAGCACCGCGGTGTTCGCCTTCCTCGACACCCAGCTGTCGCAGACCGTCGGCCGGTTCGTGGTCCGCGGGTTCAGCACGACCGACATCACCTGTGACGGGACGACCCGGCCCTGGAGCGTCGAGATCACCGCGGACAACGGCACGTTCGCCGGTGGCAAGGCAGCGAGCGTGACCTTCGCGGTGGCGTGCGGCACCTTCGAGTGCGGCGTCGACTTCGAGGAGCGCGTCGTCCGGCTGACCGGCCAGAAGGGCTGAGGACGATGCGTCCGAGACGCTCGACCGTGCTGGTCGCGGCGGTGATCGTCGCGACCAGCACCACGGCGGCAGCTTCCGCGGCTGCAAAGCCACCAGATGGGGCGGTCCGCGGCTCGTACATCGTGACCCTCAGGACCGGTGAACCCGGTGCGGTCGCGAACGAGCATGCCCGGCGGTACTCGGCAGTCGTCGAGCACGTCTACCGCTCCGCCCTGCACGGCTACTCCGCGGTGATGTCGGCCGCGGACGCGCGCCGGCTCGCAGCGGACCCGGCCGTGGCGCGGGTGGTGCCCGACGGGGTGGCGCACGCCGCCACCCAGACGGTACCGCCCGGCATCGACCGGATCGACGCCGACGTGAGTTCCACGGCAGCAGGCAACGGCAAGGGTGCGGTCGACGTCGACATCGCCATCATCGACACCGGCATCGACGCGAAACACCCGGATCTCAAAGTGGTGGGCGGTGTCAACTGCGTCCCTGGCAGCACGTCGTACGACGACCTGAACGGGCACGGCACCCATGTGGCCGGGATCGCGGCGGCGAAGGACAACCACGTCGGTGTGGTCGGGGTGGCGCCGGGTGCGCGACTCTGGGCCGTCCGGGTGCTGAACAGCCAGGGCTCGGGCACCTTCTCGTCGATCATCTGCGGGATCGACTGGGTGACCGCGCACGCCGGAACGATCGAGGTGGCCAACATGAGCCTCGGCGGTTCGGCGGCGGAGGGATCATGCGGGGACGGCGGGATGCATGAGGCGATCTGTGCATCCGTCTCGGCCGGGGTGACCTATGCGGTCGCCGCGGGTAACGCAGCGGCGGACGCGGCCTTCTTCGTCCCGGCGTCCTACGACGAGGTCATCACGGTCTCCGCGTTGACCGACTTCGACGGCGTACCGGGCGGCGTGGGTACACCGACCTGCCAGATCGGCACCGACGACGAGTTCGCGTTCTTCTCGAACTTCGGGGCGGACGTCGACCTGGTGGCGCCGGGCGTGTGCGTGCTGTCCACCTGGCGGGGTGGCGGCTACCGCTCGATCTCCGGTACGTCGATGTCGAGCCCGCACGTCGCCGGAGCCGCTGCGCTGTACAGGTCGACACATCCGGCGGCGACGCCGGCCCAGGTGCAGGCAGCCCTGCAGGGTGCAGGGACGTTCGACTGGACCGCGGATCCCGACGGAGTACAGGAACCCCTCGTCATCGTCGGCGGGTTCTGATCAGAATCCCCGGCTCCACAGGTTGACCGCGTAGGCGACCTCGACGCCGGGGTGCGCCGCGAGGACCTGCTCGGCGATCGCCGGCCCGGAACTCGATCCGGACGACCGCCTCCAGGTCCTCGCGGCGCTCAAATCGCCAGCGGAAGTCCAGCGGGGCGTCCGCGACCGGCAGCCGTCGCGCCTACCGTCCCGGACCTCGACGTTGCCGAGGGCAACGGTACAGCGCCGGGACTGACTGAAGGACCCAGACCTCGGCCGCGTCCCCACCGCCGCGACCGACGAACCATGAACCCGGGACCGCAAGCGCTCGACAGCTGCTTCCCGTTCACGGTCGGAAGCACGCACGCTGTCTGGGTCGGTCACCTTCACCACAGTAGCGAGCGCCAGCTGGTCGAGCGGCACCGCCACATGGATGCGCGTGTAGCCCGCGCCTCCCACGGTCGTGCCGATTTGTGAACGGGAGCACGATTCGTGACGGGCGCGCGCTCCTGGCTGTGCGCGCTGAAGCGAGGGTTGCTGCTTGCAGCGGAAGTTGGGTGGGCGCATGGTGTAGACGTGGCCAGGATGAAGTGGGACGAACTCAGTACTCGCAGGCGTCGCCTCATCATCGTGGGCGGTGCTCTTGAGGGTGCACTAAAAATCGCTGCCCTGGTTGACCTTGCGCGTCGACCGGCTGCTGAAGTCAGAGGGTCCAAGTTGCGCTGGGCGGTCGCCATCACGCTGATCAACTCGGTTGGTGCGCTGCCGATTGCGTACTTCACTCACGGCCGACGAAGGCCGTCCACGACGACGTAGCAGCTCACGTGTCGCGATGCGGGCTGTCGCACGATCATGCCGCGATCCGCGTACTCATGCCAACGTCCGGATCTGCCGCTGATCGCTCGGTCTCAGCGCGAGCGGGCATCGGCTGACCAGCCGACATATCCGTCGTGCTTAACCGGACATGGCAGTCGGTCTGACGAGCCCAGGCAGATCGGTCACTGCCACCGAACGACGCTGTAGCTGTCTGCAAGGTGCACCGGGTCTCGGACCACGACGCAGTTGTGCTCGGGAATCAGTAGTGCGCCGCCGAGATCACTGTGATGGTCGTAGGTGCCCTCGACTTCGAGGGCCACCGAGTTCAGTACGGAGATGGCGTGTCGTGACGCGATCACGATCCGGCCGGAGCTGTCCCGTCCTAGAACCTCGATGCTTTGCTCGGGCGCCGCGGCACTCCACACGGGCGTTAGGGTGCCCGCATCGAAGGCGACCACGTGCGTGGGGTCGATGTTCCAGACATTCGGAAAGGGCGTGTCCTGACGCTCACCACACAGCACCACGACCTGATCTCCGGCCAGGATTGGCCCCTTTCCATAAGGCAGCGGGTGCCGTGCGACGCAGCGTTGTGCCCGCACGTCCAGGTCGGTCGCGACCGCGTGGTACGGGGACCAGCAGCGGTGTCGGCCGTCGCCCAAGGCGTATACCAGCTCGGGAGCACCCATCCGGAGCCGCTGGATCACCGTACCGTCGCGCCGCGAGACCAGGAGCATGGACCGGCCGTGATAGGCGGAGATGCCCAGCACGGTCTCGGACAGCGAGACCATGCGCCCCTGGTACTTGCCAATGCCCCGCCGAACGTTGTCACCGGTTCGCGTCAACGACTCGACGTCAATCCGGCACAGGCCGAAGGTCGCCAGCGCCCACGCCTCACTCGCTCCGTTGGTCTCGCCGTCGTCGAAGACGACATCGCGCAGGTCACCGGCCAGACGCATGCCTGCCCGTAGGTCACCGGTGAGAGGCTCGCAGACGTACAGCTTGCCGCCGGGGAGGGTCGACATCACCGTTGTCGAGTTCGGGACACGGACCATGGCCGAGCCATAGCCAGAGCGCGACGAGCGCGGCAGCGCCCGCCGCAAGACATCAAAGTGCACCGCCGCACTCTCGCCGACCCGGTCCTGGACGTCAACAGACGAGACGCCAGGCATGCCTGCCGACTCCACGCTGATCGCGGTGCGCTTAGTCGACCTCGACATATCGGTCGCACCCACATCTGCCGCGCCCGCATCTGCCGCGTTCCGCGCGCTCATGCCGATGTGAGTGAGTAGGGCACAAGGGGCACCATCGGGGAGCGCCGGAGCTGGCACGGGTTGCGTAGGATGAGCTCGTCGTCGGTTCGCTAGGTCGGATGACTGTCCACTGCGACCGAGAGGAGTTCGGCATGGCGTCCATTTCGGAGCGGGAGAGCAGGGAGATCGAGGCGGCAAACGCCTCCGGCACCACTCCGGTCGTCTTCATCCACGGCCTCTGGCTGCTGCCGAGCAGCTGGGCGAACTGGGCGGACATCTTCAAGCGGGCCGGTTACGCGCCGCTGACGCCGGACTGGCCAGACGATCCCGAAACGGTCGAAGAGGCGCGGGCGAACCCGGACGTCCTCGCCAAGAAGACACTGAAGCAGGTTGCCGACCACACGGCCGATGTGATCGGCAAGCTCGAGAAGAAGCCCGCCGTGATGGGCCACTCGACCGGCGGATTGTTCGCCCAGATGCTCGCCGGCCGTGGGCTCTCGGCAGCCACGGTTGCCATCGACCCGGGCGTGTTTCGCGGCGTCCTGCCGCTGCCCCTCTCCACGCTCAGGGCGGCCGGACCTTTCCTGTTGAACCCCCGGTATCGAGGCCGAGCCATCACGCTCACCTCCGACCAGTTCAAATACGGCTGGACGAACGCCCTCGATGAGGACGAGGCGAAGCGCCTTTACGACGCCTACCACGTGGCCGGGTCGGGGATCGCCCTGGCCCAGATGGCGAACGCCAACCTCAACCCCTGGACCGAGTCGACGGTCGACACGAAGAACCCCGATCGGGGCCCGCTACTGATCCTCGACGGGGAGAAGGACCACACGGTTCCCTGGGCGATCGCCAACGCCTCCTACAAGCGGCAAAAGCGCAACCCGAGCGTCACCGAGATCAAGAAGATGCCCAACCGCGGCCATTCGCTGACCATCGACCACGGCTGGCAGGAGGTCGCGCAGACCGCGCTCGACTTCGTCAAGCGGTTCGTCCCGGCCACGCCGAGCTAGCCGGCCTCGATCTGCCGCCGGAATTTCTCGGCCGGCGGGACGTCGAACAACGAACACCACGTGCTCGTCTGCATCGGGTCGTCGACGTCGACGCGCGCGATCGCGAAGTCAACCGTACGTCCGGTCATGCCGCATAGCGCGTGAACGCCACCTGCTCCGCAACCTGCGGCGAGATCAAGTCCTGCCACCTTCTTGGCTCAAGAAATCGTCTCGCGGGTCACTCCAGTTCATGCCACCGCTATTGGGCAACCCGTTGCGACCGGGGCATCACGAGCAGGGCACGGCGCCCGAATGACGCTGAAACGCGCTTGACCACCGCGAGAAACTTGGGGGCATGATGCTGCGCGTCTACCTGGACCAGAACAAGTGGGTCGATCTGGCGCGCGCCGCGGTCGGCCATCCGCTAGGAGAGCCGTTTCAGGACGCATTGGCGATGTGTCGTGCAGCCGTCCAGTCGGGGATCGTGTCGTTCCCATTGGATATGTACCGGTACTGGGAGACCTCGAAGCGAGGCAGCGACCGCTCCCGTAACGAGGTCGTCGACGTCATGCGCGAACTCTCCCGGCAGCACACGATGGCGGTGCCGGTTGCAGTCTTGGACCACGAACTCGACCTCGCGCTCCAGCGCCGCTACGGGCGGCCCGCCCGTCCGCGCGAACAGAAGGTCTTCGGCGTGGGCCTGCGCCACATCGCCGGAGACCGGATGGAATGGCCCGAACTGGATCTCAGCCGTCACCCCCAAGTCGCGGCCGCACTGCCGCCCGGCGTACGAGCACAGCTCGACAACGCCTTCTGCGAGTACCTGGAGGAGTATCTGCTTCGTGCCGGCCCCACGACATACCGTGGGCTCGGCTTCGATCGTGCCGACTCCAACCACGCCGAGCGGTTCGTTGAGTTCGAGAACAAGCTGTCCGCCGCCATCCAGCAACGCGGGCTCACCGGCGACGCGATCGATATCGCTGTCCGCGCGGCCGACTTCGGTGACATCAAGCCTGCCATCATCGCCGCCCTGCAGAACATCGGCATGACTTACGAGCAGTTTGAGGGCAGCCTCACCGCTCGTGGCCTTCTCCAGTTCATGGACGACCTGCCGACCCGGTACGTCACCAACGTGCTCCGCAGCGCCAAGCACCGACAGACGCAGCAGAAGTGGGAACCCAACGACTTCACCGACATCGTCGCCCCGGAAGCTGTCAAGATTTTTGAGGCGGGTTGGTTAGGGATTCATTGAGTCAACCGGTTGCTGTTCCTTCTCGTCGGGGTCGCTGGGTCTGTTGATCCACGCTGCTGTTGGCAGGGCGGGTGGTTCGGGATGCTTGCGTGCGAACCGTTCGGGGTTGCGCGCGTGGGCCGCGGAGAGCACGACGGCGCGTGCAGCGCGTACGGTCTCGGCGCGTCCGTAGTGGACGTCGATCGGGTGGTGCCAGCCGATGCCGGAGTGGTAGTGCTCGGTGTTGTACCAGGTGAAGAAGCGCTGGCAGAAGGTCCGGGCGTCTTCGATCGAGCCGAACGTGTTGGGGAAGTCGGGCCGGTACTTCAGGGTCTTGTTGTGAACATGAACGCGGGAGGTGGAGAAGCGATGGCGCTTCGCTGAACGCGGTGCTGTGCGAGAGATGGAGGTTTGTTGGCCCTCCAGAGCCGCTCTGCGGGGAGAGGCTCTAAACCACCCCGAGCTGCATTGGCTGAAGACCGTTGTGGTGAACGTCGTGGGAAAAGGCGCGGCCCAATACCGGTAACTTAGGGTCTGGTGCGGTACGGTTGGGGTGTGGCGAGGGTTGGTCAGGTCAAGTCCCGATCGGGTGACAGGTTGACGGATC
>NZ_SNWQ01000032.1 GCF_004361855.1 Kribbella caucasensis | reverse complement strand
CGGCACCCTCTACGACGAAACAACCGCCTGGTCACACCGCGCCGAAACCCTCGCAGCTTGACACCTAAGCTCCTGGGATGTCTGTCGAAATGTACAGGCTGGCGGCACGACACCGGCCAAATGACCGGGCGGTCCTTATCCTGAGCGGATGGAGTTGGAGTTCAGTGGGGAGTTGTGGTTTTGGCGGGGGCCGGCGCCGTGGCACTTTGTGAGTGTGCCGGAGGATGACTGTCAGCAGTTGGAGGCGACGTCGGCGTTCGTGAGTTACGGGTGGGGGATGATCCCAGTCGCGGCGCGGATCGGTGAGACCGGGTGGAAGACGTCGTTGTGGCCGAAGGACGGGGGCTACATCGTGCCGGTGAAGGCCGACGTGCGGAGGGCTGAAGGGATCGACGTCGGCGACCTGGTAGTGGTGCGGTTGGCGGTGGGGGTGTGATGATCCTTCACGCAGAGTTTGCCTGAATCGCTCGACGGTGCACCCGGGGCTGAGTAGGTTCCTTAGGCCCCGAGGTTTCAGTGCCCGGGTGGACGGGGAACGACTTGGAGTGAGAAGCTCGCCACTGGGCGTTACCAACGGTTGTCGCGTGAGGCGAATGGGTGAGGTGTTGTTTTGGCCAGGCCGATGACGGCTGATCAACTGGTGGGGGCGCTGCGGAAGTGGGGGGTGAGGTTCAAGGAGTATCCGGGCTGGCGGACTCGTGGCCGGCCTGGTGGGATCACGGACGCGCGCGGGATCATGCTGCACCACACCGGCAGCAACTCGCAGTCCGATGATTACTTGAACTTCTTGTTCGTTCGCGGTCGTCCCGAGGATGGCATTCCGGGGCCGCTGTGCAACGTCGCGACCGACGCGGACGGCGATCTGCATCTGGGCGCGGTCGGGCGGGCGAACCACGCCGGCTCCGGCTCGCTGTCCACGTTGAACCATGTGATGGCCGAGGACTATCGCGGCTACGCGGCCGAACTCCAGCCCGGGCCCGATGGTGTCAACGGCAACATGTACTACTACGGCAACGAGATCCGGTACGACGGCGCCCGCGCGATGTCGGCGGCTGCGTACCGCACGTCGTTGCTGTATACGGCCGCGATCTGCGACTTCCACGGCTGGTCCGCGTTGTCGGTGATCGCGCACCGCGAGCACACCCGTCGCAAGAGCGACCCGGGCTTCTGCCCGATGAACAAGTTCCGCACCGACCTGGCCGCCGTACTGCGGGCCGGCCCTGATGGAGATGACATGGCAAACGCCGACGAGGTACTCGCCGAACTGAGGAAGTTCCAGACGGCGGAGGCGCAGCGGTACGCCGATCTGGCGAATCGGGTGCAGGGCCTGATCGACCAGGAAGAAGGCCGGTACGCCGACCTCTCCCGCCGGGTGCAGGGACTGGTGAACCAGGAGGCGGGCCGGTACGCCGACTACGTCCGCCGCTTCAACGCCATCCTCGAGGCCCTCCCCCAGACCACGACGATCCCGCCGCTCGCCCCAGAGCCGGCGGACCCCGCGGACCCGGTGGACCCCGTTGACCCGATCGATCCGGTCGACCCCGCGGATCCGGGAGCGGTTCCGAAACCACCGCAGACTTAATCAGGGTCTTGAATTAAGTAGAGAAGTTGGGTTTTCCTTGGGAGCACTGCGCTCGAATGCGCATTCCCAGAGCTTCTGAGGAGAGCCGCTCATGTCCGGAGGCGCCCCACTCCGTCCCACCTCCCCTGCCCGAAGTCGCCGATTCGTCGCGATCACCACAGCCCTCGTCGCCGCGGTGATCGCGACCTTCCTGACCGTCGTCGCGTCCCCCGACGCGACCGCCGCGATCTCCCCCACCGGCTGGAACACGGTCGCCGCGAAGCACAGCGGCAAGTGCGTCGACGCCCGCGCCGCGGCAACCCCCAACGGGACCGCCGTACAGCAGTACGCGTGCAACAACAGCACCGCCCAGCAATGGCAGTTCCAGCCGACCAGTGACGGCTACGTCCGGATCAACGCGCGCAACAACGCCGCCCAGGTCCTCGACGTCACCGGAGTCTCCACCGCCGACAGCGCCCCGATCCAATTGTGGGCCTACGGCAACGGTCTCAACCAGCAGTGGCAGCCGGTCGAGGAGGCCGACGGCGCCTACCACCTCGTCAACCGCAACAGCGGCAAGTGCCTCGACGTCCCGTCCGCCTCGACCGCGGACAGCGTCCAGTTGCAGCAGTACACCTGCAACGGCACGGCCGCCCAATCCTTCAGGATCACGCCTGTGGACGGCACTCCCCCGACCAACCCACCCGGTACGCCGGACCTCGGGCCGAACGTGTCGGTCTTCGACCCGTCGATGCCCGCGAGCCAGATCCAGGCCCGGCTCGACCAGGTCTTCAACCAGCAGGAGACCAACCAGTACGGCGAACAGCGGTACGCGTTGCTGTTCAAGCCCGGCACCTACAACGTCAGCGCGAACGTCGGCTTCTTCACCCAGGTCGCCGGTCTCGGCCTGACCCCGGACAGCGTGAACATCAACGGCGCCGTGCACGTCGAAGCCGATTGGTTCCCGCCGCAGAACGCGACCCACAACTTCTGGCGCGGCGCCGAAGGTCTCGCCGTCAACCCACCCGGCGGACTGGACCGCTGGGCCGTCAGCCAGGCGTCGGCGTATCGGCGGATGCATCTGCGCGGCAACCTCGCACTGGACGACGGCGGCTGGTCGAGCGGCGGGTTCATGGCCGACACCGTGGTCGACGGCCAGGTCCGGTCGGGCAGCCAGCAGCAGTGGCTGTCCCGGAACACGAACTGGGGCAGCTGGACCGGCGAGAACTGGAACATGGTCTTCGTCGGCGCGCTCAACGCCCCAGCCGGCACGTTCCCGAATCCGCCGTACACCAAGATCGCGCAGACCCCGATCATCCGGGAGAAGCCGTACCTGTACATCGACAATGCCGGCGCGTACAAGGTGTTCGTCCCGGCACTGAAGGCGAACTCGGCCGGACCGACCTGGACCAACGGCACCCCGGCCGGCCAGTCGTTGCCGATCAGCCAGTTCTACATCGCCAAGCCCGGTGTTACAGCGGCAACCCTCAACGCGGAACTTGCCGCCGGCAAGGATCTCCTGTTCACCCCTGGCGTCTACAGGTTGAGCGACTCGCTGCGAATCACCCGCGCCGACACCGTCGTCCTCGGTCTCGGCCTGGCGACCCTGATGCCAACGAACGGGACCACGTCGATCTCGGTCGCGGATGTGGACGGCGTGAAGATCGCCGGTCTGCTGATCGACGCGGCGCCGACGAACTCGCCACTGCTGATGGAACTCGGGTCGACCGGCTCGTCCGCCGATCACTCCGCCAACCCGACCTCGCTGCACGATGTGTACTTCCGGATCGGGGGTTCCGCGGTCGGCAAGGCGACCGAGACGTTGCGGATCAACAGCGACGACGTGATCCTCGACCACACCTGGTTGTGGCGCGGCGACCACGCGTACGGCGTCGGCTGGAACACGAACACGGCCGACACCGGGCTGGTGGTCAACGGCGACCACGTCACGGCGTACGGGTTGTTCGTCGAGCACTACCAGAAGTACCAGACGATCTGGAACGGCAACGGTGGAAGGACGTACTTCTACCAGAACGAGATGCCGTACGACCCGCCGAACCAGGCCGCCTGGATGAACGGCTCGACCCGCGGCTATGCGGCGTACAAGGTCGCGGACTCGGTCACCACACATGAGGCGTGGGGGCTGGGCAGCTACTGCGTCTTCACCAGCGACGCCAGCATCGTCGCGGAGCGGGCGTTCGAGGTGCCGAACAAACCGGGCGTGAAGTTCCACAACATGGTGACCGTGTCGCTCGGCGGCCGGGGCACCATCGCTCACATCATCAACAACACCGGCGGGCCGTCCAACTCGACCACCAACGTCGCCGAGTGGGTCAATTACCCGTAGCTGCTTGCCTCAGCGCCCTGCGGCCCGCAGTACCCGCAGGGCGTTGAGGGTGAGCATCTCGCTCGGGCCCTTGTGACCCCAATCGACCACGTCCTGACTGCTGTTGGCCGGGGCGGGTCGCCACCACTGCAGTCTGGCGTGCCACCGCCCGTCCGGTTGCCGCTGCGTCTCCAACTCGTCCAGTGCGTCGGACGCCCGCTCGTCCTTCGCCAGGCCGAGCCGGGACAACACCAGCAGCGCTTGGAGGATGTCGTAGTGCCAGTACGGCGGATAGCTCGGCTGCAACCATCGCCGGTTGATCGGAGCACCAGTGGACAGCCGCCGGAACACCCGGTGCTCCAGGAACAACTCCCCAGCCCGTATTGCGCCCTCGCGGGCCGCGGTGTCGCCCGTCGCTTCGTAGTACTCATGGAGTCCCCAGGCGGGTGCGTGGGACTCATGGAAGGAGGAGCGGCGACCGGTCGCCTTCGTGTCGCAGTTCCACCCGCCGTCGGGCCACTGCCACTCCAGGAGGCCCTCCGCCAGCCACTGCACCCGCGGATCGCCCGCCAGCCCGAGCCGGCAGCAGGCCGCCAACGCGTTCCCCTCCATCGACCCGCACCGCCGCGGCAACCCGTTGACCACAGTCGCCTTACGCCGCCGCGGGTTCGCGATCCAGGTCAGCACCTGCTCGGCCGCCTCCATCGCCCGCGGCTCCCCCGCCGGCACCTCCAGCTCCACCATCGACACAATCCGCCAATGCGCTCCGGAGTACTTGCTGTACGGATTCTTCTTGGGATCCCCACCCAGCAACGCCTGCACCTTGGCCCCGGCCAGCACGTCCTCGCTCGCCTGCTCCCCCAGCAAATCCCGCCGCACCATATTCCGCACAGCCGGCTCATCAGACCCAAGCAACCACTTCACACCCGCGTCCATCCCCCCATTCTTACGCGGGTTGTCTCGGTTTGATGGCGAACATCAGGGCCAGGACGAAGCCGGGGATGACCAGGCGCCAGGTGGGGCTCCAGCTGAGGAGGACTGGGACCAGGCAGAGTAGGAGGAGGTCGAAGCCTCGGATGGGTTGGGAGAAGAGGCCGGGTGGGATGGCGCCCATCGGCGAGGCGACAAGAGGGCCGGCGTAGGACGGGGGCTTGGCGGAGGCCTGGCGGATCACGCCGGTGAGGATCCCGGCGCCGACGGCGAAAGCGGTGGCGGCGTCCCCGAGTGCGGGCAGGGCCAGGGCGGTCCAGAGGATGACGAAGAGTGCCGGTACCAGGGACATGGCGACGCGTAGATCGCGGAGATCCATGCCCAGGGCACGGACCAGGCCGGTGGAGCGGCTGACCGATCGGAGTCCGTCCATCAGGGGACGCGTGGCGATGAAGCCTGCGAAGGCGGCGGCGAGAGGGACCAGTACGTCGTACCCGGTGCCGGCGACGGCGTACGGGACCACCAGCAGACCGAAGCCGACGATCAGGCGGCGGGGCCAGCGGAGGATGCGGAGGAACTCGCGATGCATGATCGCCTGGACGTGGGAGCTGCGCCCGCGACGTGAGTGCAGGCGACCCACCTGACGCCAGTGGCGGCCGGAGACCACGTCGGCGAGCAGGCCGACGTCCATGGTGATCGCGGCGCCCGCCATACCGGCCAGCAGCTCACCACCGGCGACGACACTCTGCCGGCTGAGCTTGTCGAGTGTCTGTGCCGTGACGACAACCAGCACACCACAGACGAGCAGCGCGACAAGACCGATCACCAGCAGCCGGAACCCGTAGGTGGTCACGAACGGCGGGCTGAACTGCGTGCTGTCATAGGGGCCGATATAGGCGACGCCCACGAACGCGGTGGTGTTCTGGGTATTCGCCTCGGGCCGGGTTGCGAGCACCACAGCGGGCACAGTGGCGGCCAGCAGCAGGCCGTCGGCGATGCGGAGGGCCCACCGGCTGCGTGAGGCGGACTGTTGCGCCCAGACCGTGGCGCACGCGGTACAGGTCAGCAACACGATGGTGAGGAGCGCGGCTTCGCCCACCAACGACCAGGCCGCCCCGAACAAGGCGAAGCCGATCAGTGCGGCCAACGCGCCCACAACCGCTGCCACCCCGATCACCAGCCTGTACGTCGGCCGCAGGAGCGCCGCGCGATCGACGGGGGTCGCGAGGAGCCAGAAACCGGTGGCGCGAGACGCGGAGACCGGGCCGACGCTCAACAGGACGCGCAGCATCCACGAGGTCAGCAGCGGCATCAGGATCCACGGCACCGTGTCGAGCAGCCAGGAGCACGAGGCCGACGTACAGGCGGCTGACTTCTCGTTGAGGTGCAGGATGACGTTGCCGCCGGTCGCGCCGACCATGACGAGCGCGAAGATCACCAGGTAGATGTCCTCGAACTGCTGCCAGAACGTCCGGTCCGCCTTCCCCCGGCGCACCTTCCGCATCCAGCGCCGCAGTTCCTTCGCCGCCGGGATCGCGCCGAAGTCCGCCGGATCGAAGACGACCGGCCCCTCAGAAGTCATGGCAGCGGGGTGAGTTCGACGGATTCGTCCGCCACGGCCTCCACCAGCTCCGGGTCGTGGCTCGCGAACAGCACCGAGGTGCCGGCCGCCTTCTCCTCCTGCAGCCGTTCGGACAGCCAGGCCACACCCGCGGTGTCGAGCCGTGCCTCGGGTTCGTCGAGAACCAGCAGCTTCCGCGGCCGGACCAACGCGGTCGCCAGCGCGAGCCGCCGCCGCTGGCCGGACGACAGCGAACCCGGCAACTGGTCGGCGGCCGCGAGCAGGCCGACGTCGTCGAGCAGGGTGTCGACGAGATCCTCCGGCTCGGGGTTGCCGTGCGCCCGGGCCATCAGGTCCAGGTGTTCGGCGGCCGTCAGATCCGGGAAGAAGTCGAGGTCGTCGAGCAGCGCCGCGACGTCGCGCCGGACCACCTCGGCGCGCTCGTCGATCGGCAACCCGTCGAGCAGGATCTTCCCGGCCGCCGGCTCGGCCGATCCGACGATGCAGCGCAGCACGGTGGTCTTGCCGGACCCGTTCGGGCCGACCAGGGCGATTGCCTGGCCGGCCCCGAGGGTGAACGTCAGGTCCTCGATCACCGCGCGTTCGGCGTACAGGTGCCGCAGGCCCTCGACCGCGAGCCGGGGTGCGGGCTTCGTCACCGCTTGCGGACCAGGGTCAACCCGTCGCCGATGCCGAGGATGACCACGTCGACCCGGTCGTCGTTGGCGATGTGCGCGTTGAACTCCTTGCGGTCCACCGGGTCTTCCTCGTGTACGCCGACCACGCGGCCGCCCGCCAGCGTGTTGTCGAACAACAACAGCCCGTTCGGGCGGATCAGCGGCAGCAGGCGTTCGAAGTACTCGATGTAGCCGGACTTGTCGGCATCCACGAACGCCAGGTCGAACTCGCCGTCCAGCTTGGCGACCGACTCGTGCGCGTCCCCGATCCGCAGGTCGATCTTGTCCGCGACGCCGGCCCGCTCCCAGTACTTGCGGGCGATCGACGTCCACTCCTCGCTCACGTCCAGGCAGATCAGCTCGCCGTCGTCCGGCAGGCCGCGGGAGATCGCCAGCGCGGAGAAGCCGGTGAAGGTGCCGATCTCGACGGCGCGCCTGGCCGAGATCAGCCGGGTCAGCGTGGTCAGCAGCGCGGCCTGGTCGGCCGTGGTCAGCATCACGGCCGCGCGACCGAGGCCCTGCGTCTCTTCCCGGAGATCCAGCGCGATCTCGTCCAGCGGCATGCTGTGGCCGACCACGTAGTCGTGCAGCTCGTCTGTTACCAGTACCTGATTACCCATCGAGTCCTGCCGCCCTCCGCGTTGTGATCCGGTCACCTGTAGTCTCTACTGGTTGCCCAACCGCTCGACAGCCACCCCTTCGAGGAGACCTTCGCATGCGTATCGCCGTCGCCGGATCGATCGCGACCGACATCCTGATGACGTTCCCGGGCCGGTTCAAGGACCAGTTCCTCGAAGAGCAGATGCACAAGGTGTCGCTGTCGTTCCTGGTCGACGAACTGGTTGTACACCGCGGTGGGGTCGGCGCGAACATCTGCTACGGCATGGCCCAGCTCGGCCACCCGTCGCTGCTGATCGGCTCGGTCGGCGCCGACTTCGCGGAGTACGGCGCGGCACTCACCGAGGCCGGCGTGGACGTCTCCCACGTGCGCGTCTGCGAGAACGTGCACACCGCCCGGTTCACCTGTACGACGGACCTGGACGCGAACCAGATCGCATCCTTCTACACCGGCGCGATGGCCGAAGCGCGCGAACTCGACCTCGGCGCGATCCACGCCGCGTCCGGTGGGTTCGACCTGGTCCTGATCGGCGCCGACGACCCGGACGGCATGCTCCGGCACACCGCGCTGGCCAAGGCGAACGGGATCGCCGTCGCGGCCGACCCGTCGCAGCAGCTTGCCCGGATGGAGGGTGAGCAGATCCGGCAGCTGATCGACGGGGCGACGTACCTGTTCAGCAACGAGTACGAGTCCGGCCTGATGGTGCAGAAGACCGGCTGGAGCCACGCCGAGATCCTCGACCGGGTCGGCGTCCGGATCACCACGCACGGCGGCGACGGGGTCGTGATCGAGACCGCCGACGGCATCATCGCCAAGATCCCCGCGGTCCCGACTCCCGGCCTGGTCGACCCGACCGGCGGCGGCGACGCCTTCCGGGCCGGCTACCTGACCGGCCGCGCGGCCGGCCTCGACCACGAAGCCGCCGCCCAGGTCGGCTGCACCCTGGCCACCACCGTCCTCGAGACCGTCGGCACCCAGGAGTACACCCTCGACCGCCCCGCCTTCCTCAAGCGCCTAGCCGCCGCGTACGGCGAAGCGGCCGCCACCACCGCGGCAACCACCCTCAAGCTGAACTGACGCTACTGGGGGCCTGACCAGAGGCCCCGGACGTGGCCGATGTGGTGGCGCATCAGGGCCTCGGCGCCCTCGGCGTCGCGGGATTCGATCAGGTCCATCAGGTCGTGGTGCTCGTCGGCGGACTGGACCAGCCGGCCGCTCTCGACCAGCGGGCTGAGGCCGAGCAGCCGGGTCTTGGAGCGGAGGTCGGAGACGACGTCGACCAGCCGGCGGTTTCCGCTGTACGCGAGCAGCGTGACGTGGAAGACCCGGTCGGCCTCGATGTAGTCGATCAGGTTGCCGGCCTTGGCCGCGACCACGATGTCCTCGGCCAGCGCCCGCAGCCGGGGGAAGTCCTCGGCCGGGATGACGGGCGTGATGTCCCGGACGGTCGGCGGCTCGATCAGCTGCCGGAGCGCGGCCAGGTCGTCGAGATCGTCGTCGGACATCTCGGTCACCCGGAAACCCTTGTTCCGCAGTGAGACCACGAGTCCTTCGCGGACCAGGTCGAGCATCGCCTCGCGGACCGGCGTCGCCGACACCCCGAACCGCGCGCCGAGCGTCGGCGCCGAGTAGACCTCACCCGGCTTCAGCTCGCCGGAGATCACCGCCGCCCGCAACGCGTTCGCCACGCTGTCCCGCAGGCTCTCCCGCTGCGTGAGCCGCCGCACACTCGGCAACGGCCCGATCGCCTCTGACATCCGGTCACCTCCCTCGCCGTTTTGCCGCCTAAGACAGCTCAGTCCACCCGCCCACATTCTGATACACCGGCACCGCCCGGCCGCGCACGCCCTGCCGATCAACGGTTCCGGAACCAGACCCGATCAGGCCGCTCGTACGCCGCCGCCGACCGCGCGGACCAGGTCGGTCAGGTGCTGGAACACCCGGTCCGACTGGATCCCGTCGTGCTCGTACTCGTTCGTGACCCAGGCCTGCAGGTTCCCCACCCGCGCGGCCGTGTCCAGTTGCAGCCCGGAGTCGACGTACATGTCGTCGAAGTACACCGCGGCCGCGACCGGCACCTCGTTCGCCGCCAGCCGCTCCAGGTCGTACAACGGGCTCCACGACGACCGCGCGGCCAACAGCTCCACCGCGGCCCGGAACGGGCGTAGTACCCGGATCTCCTCGAACATCCAGGGGTACATCATCTCCCCGGTGAACAGCAGCGGCCGCGCCTCCTCGGCGAACTCCGGATGCGCCCACCGCTCCCGCTCCGCCGCCCAGTCGGTCGCGCCCTCACCGGATCCGTAGCAGCTCTCCTGCAACGCCGCGAACAACGGCCCGTCACTGTACGACGACCGCACCATCACCTGGCTGAGAAAGGTCTCGGACAACTCGTCCCCAGAGAAGGCCTCGTCGAGCAGCCAGTGCATCCGCTCGTACCCGGGCTTCATCCCGAAGTCGATCCCCAGCGTCTGCAGCCGCCGGACCGTCAGCAAATCCCCATCGGGCAACCGCACGTCCCCCACCGCCAGCCGATCCGCGATCGCCCCGACCCGCTCGACCTCGAACGGATACCGCCGGTAGAACTCCCGGTTCTTCGCAGCCACCCGCGGATACGTCCTCCGGTACACCTCGGCCGCGGACGGATCCACCCCCGCGAGCCCACCAGTGACATAACAAGCCGTCAACCCCTCCGGCGCCCGCGACAGATACGTCAGCGTCAGGAATCCCCCGAAGCTCTGCCCCAACGTCGACCAAGGACGATCACCGAAGACCGTCCGCCGCAAGTGCTCCGCGTCCGCGATGATCGAGTTGGCCCGGAAGCAGGCGAGGTAGTCGGCCGCCTCAGATGCCGTCGCGAAGGACGACATAAGCCGCCCGCTGACCGGCGTACTGCGTCCTGTGCCGCGCTGGTCGAGCAGGATCACGCGGTACGTCTTCAACGCCTGCCCGATCCACCCGGCCGGCTCGGTCGGGCGCGGCGACTTCCCACCCGGACCGCCCTGCAGGAACACCAGGCAGGGCAGCTCCTCGTCCTTCCGCAGTGGATCGACGAGCTCGCGCGCGAACACCGTGATGCGCGCCGGATTCGTGTCGTCGAACCAGTCCAGCGGCACCTCCACAAAGTGCTCGCGGACGTGCATCCCGGGAATGGTGTAGCTGGTCATGATCGCCCCTTACTCAAACGCCGGCGCCGGTCCCACTCCGGGTTGATCCGTGGTACCGCCGCCAGCAGCGTCTTCGTGTACTCGTCCCGCGGTTCGCCGAACACCTGGTCGCGGGAACCCAGTTCCACGATTCTGCCCTTACTCATCACCGCGACCCGATGCGACAGCTGCCGGACCACGGCCAGGTCGTGCGCGATGAAGATATAGCTGAACCCGCTCTCCCGCTGCAGCCGCATCAGCAACTTGATCACCTGCGCCTGGATCGACACGTCCAGCGCGGACACCGCCTCGTCGCAGATCACCAGTTTCGGGTTCACGGCGAGCGCCCGGGCGATCCCGATCCGCTGGGCCTGCCCGCCGGAGAACTGGGCCGGGTACCGCTGCGAGTGGTCCGGGTTCAGCCCGACGCGTTCCATCAGCTCCCGGGTGAACGCCCGCCGGCCGCCCTTCGGCGCGATCCCCTGGTACGTCAGCGGCGCGGTCACGATCCGCTCCACCGTGTACCGCGGGTTCAACGACGAGAACGGATCCTGGAACACCACCTGTACGTCGTTCCGGAACCGGGCCAGGTCCTTCCCGGTGGCGCGACTGATGTCCTCGCCCTCGAACTCCACCGAACCACTCGTCGGGTCGAGCAACCGGGCCGCGATCCGGGCGGTCGTGGACTTGCCACTCCCCGACTCCCCCACGATCGCCAGCGTCTCGCCGAGCGCGACGTCGAAGCTCACCTGATCCACCGCGGTGAACGACGCCTTCCGCGCCAGCAGACCACCTTGCCCGCGAATCACGAACTGCTTGGAGAGATCCCGGACCCGCAACAGCGTCACAACATCACCTCGTCGTCGATCCGCGGTACCGCATCCAGCAGTGTGCGGGTGTACTCGTGCCGCGGGTCGGAGAACACCTGCTCGGCCGTCCCGTACTCGACCGGATCGCCCGCACACATCACCAGCACCCGGCGCGCGATCGAGCTGATCACGGCCAGGTCGTGGGTGATGAAGATCAACCCGGTACCGGTCTGGGTCTGGAGTTCGGCCAGCAACTCCAGGATCTGGGCCTGCACGGTGACATCGAGTGCGGTGGTCGGCTCGTCGGCGATCAGCAGCGACGGCGAACAGCACAACGCCATCGCGATCATGATGCGCTGCCGCTG
The DNA here is from genome assembly GCF_004361855.1 of Kribbella caucasensis. GTDB lineage: Bacteria > Actinomycetota > Actinomycetes > Propionibacteriales > Kribbellaceae > Kribbella > Kribbella caucasensis. The sequence continues at coordinate 68,272 of NZ_SNWQ01000032.1, read as the reverse complement.
ACCACCGGAGAACTGATGCGGATAGTCGTCGACCCGGCGCGCGGCGTCCGGAATCCGCACCCGCTCCATCGCCTCGATCGCCACCTGGCGGGCAGCACGTTTCGAGCCGCCCCGATGAGCGCGGTACCCCTCCTCGATCTGCAGACCCACTGTGTAATAAGGGTTCAGCGACGACAACGGATCCTGGAACACCATCGAGATCGCGTTGCCCCGAACGCTCCGCAACTCCCCCTCGGACTGACCGAGCAACTCCCGGCCGTCCAGCCGGACACTCCCTGACGTCCGCGCACCGGGCGGCAGCAGACCGAGTACGGCCAGCGCCGTCATCGACTTGCCGGAACCAGACTCGCCCACGATGCCGAGCGTGTCGTCCCGGCCGACGGTGAAGGAGACGTCCTTCACCACGTCGACCGGCCCGCGACTGGTCGGCAACGTGACCGTGAGGTCCTCCACCACGAACAGTTCGTCGGTCATGACGAGGTCACCCGCACTCTCGGGTCGAGCGCGGTGTAGACGAGGTCGACCACGACGTTGCCGACGACAACGAAGAACGCGGCGAGCAGTGTGACGGCCATGATCACCGGCTGGTCGTTCTTCGCGATCGAGTCGGCCGCCAGCTTGCCGATCCCGTTCAGCCCGAACACGGTCTCGGTGATCAGCGCGCCGCCGAGCAGCCCGGCGAAGTCCATCCCGAAGATCGTCGTGATCGGGGTCAGCGCGGGCCGCAACGCGTGCCGGCGGAGGATCAACGGCCGGCTCAACCCCTTGGCCCGCGCCGTCCGGAGGAAGTTCTCGGCCAGCGTGTCGATCACGTTCGCCCGGGTCAACCGCGCGTACAGGCAGGCGTAGCCGACCGCCAGTACGGTCCACGGCATCAGATACGACTCGAACCACAGCACCGGGTTGTCCGCGAACGCGGGCGCGGCCGGGAACGGCAGCACCTGCAGCTTCACCACCAGCACGTACTGCAGGACCAGCGCGAGCACGTAGTTCGGCACACTCACCCCGGTGAGCGCGAGCGCCATCGCACTCCGGTCCCACCACGTACCTTGTTTGATCGCGCTGATCAGGCCGCCCGCGACTCCGGCGAGCAGCCACAGTACGGCGGCCCCGACCGCGACCGTGATGCTGACCGGGAGACGAGTGGTGAGCATGTTCCACACCGACTCGTTGGTCTGGAAGCTGTACCCGAGACAGGGCGCCGAGCAGTGCACCGTGCCGTAGTCCCGGCCGGCGACGATGCCACGGAGGAACTCCCAGAACTGGGTCAGCAGCGGCTGGTTCAACCCGAGCACGTCGCGGATCGAGTCGATCCGATCCGGCGTACAGGTCTTGCCGCAGATCATCACCGCGGGGTCCGGCGACAGCTTGAAGAAGATCAGGTAGGTGAACAGGCAGACGGCCAGCAGGATCACCACCACCCCGCCGAGCCGGCCGATCACGTAGCGGGTCATGTGGCCTCTCCAGCGTCGATCACCGAGCGGATCTTGTCGCCGAGCACGGTCAGCGACAGCACGGTGAGGAACAGGAACGTGCCGGGGATGGCGAAGAACATCGGGTCCACCGAGTACCAGCTGACCGAGCTCGAGATCATCTGCCCCCAGGACGCGGTCGGCGGCGTCACCCCGACCCCGAGGAACGACAGACCCGCCTCGGTGCCGATATAACCCGGTACGGAGAGCGTCGTCATCACGATGATCGATCCGCGCAGATTCGGCAGGATCTCGCGGAACACCAGCGCCACGTTCTTCGCACCCGAGGCCCGCGCGGCCTCGACGAACTCCCGGTTCGCCAACGTCATCGTCTGGCCGCGGATCACCCGGGCGAGGTACGGCCAGCCGAACGCGCTGATCACCACTACCAGCAGGACAGGGCGGTTCCCGGCCGGTAGCGACGACAGGATCGCGATCATGAAGATCAGCGCCGGGAACGCCATCAGGAAGTCCATCACCCTTGAGATCGCCTGATCCACCCAGCCGCGGTAGAACCCGGCGAGCAGGCCGAACACCACCCCGAGGATCCCGGTCAGCACCGTGGCCGACAGCGCGATCGTGATCGACACCCGCGCGCCGTACACGATCCGGGCGAACAGGTCACGGCCGTTCTGCGGCTCGACCCCGAACCAGTGCTCACCGCTGATCCCACCGAGCGACCCGTGCGGGACACCGCCGAGATCGGAGTTGATCGCGCCCGAGTCGAACTCGTCCGGGCCCCAGCCGCTGAGCTTGGTGATCAGCGGCGCGAAGACCGCCATCAGCACCACGATCAGCAGGAACACCAGGCACAGCAGCGCGGCCTTGTCCCGGGCCAGCTTGCCGAGGATCCGCCCGGTCGAGGTCGGGGGCCCGCCGCCCGGATCGCCGGCGAGCCCCACCTCCTCGACCTCGAGCAGGGTCGGGGTCCGAGGACCAGCAACCGTCATCGGCTACTTCCCGGCGTCCGTCAGGCCGACCGAGACCAGGTCGATGCCACCGGAGTACCCGTCGTGCAGGTAGGCGCCCGCGATGTTGCTGCCGACCAGGGTGAGTACCTTCTCGTACAGCAGTGGGACGACCGGAGCGAGCGCCATGATCTGCTTGTCCAGCTCGCCGTACGCCGCGTTGGCCGCGTTGACGTCCTTGATCTGGCTGATTTCGTCGATCTTGGCGTTCACCGCGGGGTCGTTCAGCTGGGCCAGGTTCGAGTTGCCCTTGGCCACGATGTTGCGGCCGTCGAACAGCGGCGGCAGGAAGGTCGCGCCGGACGGCCAGTCCGGGCACCAGCCGGTGATCGCCGCGTCGTGCTGCTGCGACGGGGTCCCGATCACCTCGTAGTACGTCGAGGTGTCGATGATGTTGATCTTGACGTCGATCTTCAGCGGCTTCAGCGCCTGCTGGATCGCGACCGCCATCGCCTGCATCTTCGGCTGCGCCCGGGTGTCCAGGGTGAAGGTGAACCCGTTCGTCAGGCCTGCCTCGGTGAGCAGCTTCTGCGCCGCCGCCACGTCACCCTTGCCCTCGGGGCTCGGGTACGGGTCGTAGTCGACGCGGCCGAGCACGGTCGGCGGCTGGATGCTGGTGGCGAGCTCGGCGAGCGTCGAACCTCCGACTGCGTCGCGCACGGTCTGCTTGTTCACGGCGAAGTTGATCGCCTGCCGGACCCGGACGTCGTTCAGCGGCTTCTTGGTCGTGTTCAGCCCCATGTACGTCGTACAACCGCCGAGGCCGGTCAGCGTGCGCTGCTTGAGCTGCGGGGTCTGCACCCGGGCGACCGTAGCGGCCTGGATCGTACCCGCGATCGCGTCGACGTCGGTGCCCTGGCCGGCGATCATCCGCTCGTCGATGGTGGCGCCGTCGAGGTCGAAGGTCCACTGGAAGCCGTCCGGTTTCGCCTTGCGCACCGGATCGGTCTTGGCATCCCACTTGTCGTTGCGGACCAGCTTCAGCGACGCGCCCGCCTTGTACTCCGAGACCTTGTACGGCCCGGACGCGATCGGCTTGGAGTCCAGCTCGGTCCCGGCGCCAGCACCCTTGGGAACGGGGACGAAGGTGTTCTGCGCGACGACGCTGCCGAAGTCGGCGAACGGCTTCTTCAGGTGGAACACGATCGTCTTGGCGTCCGGCGTCGCGATCGTCGGCAGATCACCCGACTTGTACGGGCCCTGGTAGCTCGCCGGTGCGTCGATCAGCTGCTTGGCGTACGGCGAACCGATGCCGATCTCCGGATCCCAGGCGCGGGACACACCGAACTTGACGTCCGCACTCGTGATCGGCGCACCCGTCTCGAAGAAGAGGCCGTCCTTCAACGTGAAGGTCCAGGTCTTGCCGCCGTCGGACGGCGTACCGGTGTCGGTGGCGAGGTCGGGACCGATCTTGGTGCCCTCGGTACCCGGCGCGGCGCCCTGGGTGGTGAGGGTCCGGTAGATCAGCCGGTAGAAGTTGTTCACGCCGCCGTCGAACCCGCGGACCGGGTCGAGGTGCGAGAAGGCCGCGTTGGCCAGCACCTGAACGGTACCGCCCTGCGCCGCCGGCCCACCCGGCCCGGCCGAGGTCTGGGACTCGCCGCCGGCCGCGTTGCCCGAGCAGGCGCTCAGCACCAACGTGCCGGACAGCACCAGCCCCGCCAGCATGGTTGTTCTCTTCATCTGCCCATCCGTTTCGTTTGCGGGCTCGGCGAGCCCAAAGACTTGGGTTGTCACGCGCCGCGCAGCCAGACGCGCATCGCGCCCGGCTCGCGGTTTCCCCAGCGGAAGTAGGGGACGAGCGTCGCCGCGACCTGTGCGACCGGCTCGCCAGGCGCCGAACGCCCTTGCAGGACTGGGTAAAGCTCACTCGACGGCTCCGAGGCCACGCCGGTCGTCAGCTCCAGGCCGACCACGCCCTCGCCCATCGGCACGGCTCGGGCCTTGGTGACTTCCGCCGGATCCAGGACTAGGTCGTCAACCGCCGCGGAGACGTCCTGCTGTTCGACGCAGTAGACGAGCGGCCCGCGTGCGACGGCGACCGATCCTCTGGTCGCGTCCAGATAGGGGTGTGAGCCATGTGCTCGAGGCACCATCGGGAGCCGGAGCAAGATGTTGTCTCCGGCAACCAGCTCACCGACCGTCAACCAGCCGTCGTGTGGCTCGATCGCGGATGACGTGCCGTTGATGCTGAGCGTGAAATCGTTGGCCCACGCCGGGATCCGCAGTGCCAACGCCTTGGGTGCATGCTCTACGGTGATGGCGATCTCGCCGTCCCACGGGTACGCCGTACTGATGCTGACCCCGTCGATCCGCGCATCGGCGTAATGGCCGATGAACAGGGTGCCGTCTCGTTCGGCGGCGAGGTGATCCTGGAGTTGCGCCATCCAGCGGACGATGTTCGGCGGGCAGCACGGGCAACCGAACCACGACCGGCGCAACGGTTCCCCACCACTCTCGGCTCCGCTGCGCTGCTCGTGATCGGGCCGACGCTGCAGCGGGTTGTCGTAGAAGAACGCCGTCCCGTCCGCCGACAGCCCGACCGCATACGCGTTGTAGAGCATGGTTTCGAACACATCCAGGTACGACGACTTGCCGGTGGCAACGAACATCCGCCAGGCCCACTGCATGGTCGCGATCGCCGCGCACGTCTCGCTGTAGGCACGCTCGGACGGGAGTTCGTACCGGTCGCCGATCGCCTCGTCGGCATGCCGGCTGCCGAGTCCACCGGTGAGGTAGAGCTTGGTCGCGACCATGTCGTCCCACAGCCGTTCGAGGGCCGCGAGCAACGACTCGTCCCCGGTCTCCAGGTGGACGTCGGCCGCACCGGCGGCGAGGTAGGCCATCCGGACCGCGTGCCCGGTGACCGACGGCAGCTCCCGGAACGGCACGTTGTCCTGGAAGTACTCGGCCGCGAAGAACGGATGCTTCATGTGCCCGTGACCACGCCGGTCGACGAAGAGCCGGGCCTGGACGAGGTAGTCCTCCACGCCGGTCTCGCGGTACAGCTCGACCAGGGCCATCTCGACCTCGGGGTGCCCGTCGATCGCTTCCTCGCCATCCGGGCCGAACTTCCGCACGACGAGATCGGCGAACCGGCGGGCCACGGTGAGGAGCCGGGGGTCGTCGAGCTGGCGGTTAGCGGCGACGGCGGCCTGGATCAGGTGGCCGAGGTTGTACAGCTCGTGACTCCAGCCGAGGTCCTCCCACGGCTGCTTCGTCCGGCCCGGGTCCTGGAGGAAGGAGTTGAGGTACCCGTCGTCGGCCTGGGCCTGCTCGAGCAGCGTGACGGCCTCCTCGTAGAACTCCTTCGCGCCCGGTGAGCGGTCGAGCTCGTAGGCCAGGCCTTCGAGGGTCTTGTAGATGTCCGTGTCGAGGAACGGGTACCGGCCGCGGTACTCGCCGAGCGACGGCTCGGACAGGCGGCGCAGGTTGTCGAGGTTGCCGGCCTTGCGCAGCTCGGTGAGGGCGTGCGGGATGGTCGCAACGCGATTCCGCCGCTGCCACTCGTGGAGTAGACCGCCGGTCAGCTCCACCGCGTCGGTCCGCAACGGGGTGACCGCGCCCGCGCTGGTCCGGACGGCGCCTGGGCGTTCTGCAGGGGGCGGATTCATCGGGGCGGGTCCAGTGCTGTGTGACATTGCACTGACCTTAAGGCGATCGCTCGACCGATGCCAAGGGATTCCGGCGAGGATTTACCGGCCGGACACACGGGCACCCGCGCGGAGTACGGATCAGAGGCGTGGGTCGACCGGCTCCGACTCGAGGGCGAGGACGGCGAAGACGCATTCGTGGATGCGCCACAGCGGTTCGCCGCGGGCGGCCCGCTCCAGCGACTCCAGGCCGAGGGCGTACTCGCGGAGCGCGAGGGATCGCTTGTGGCCGAGGTTCCGGTTGCGCAGCCGGTCGAAGTTCGCCGGCTCGGTGTAGTCGGGGCCGTAGATGATCCGCAGGTACTCCTGCCCGCGGACCTTCAGCCCCGGCTGGGCGAGTCCCTTGTCCGTCCGGACCAGGTTGGCGGCCGGCTTCACCACCATGCCCTCACCACCGGCGCCGGTCAGTTCCTCCCACCAGGCGATCCCTTCGGCCCACGAATCCTGGTCGACGTACAGCCGCCGCGTCGCCGTGAACACGTCGGACCCCGCGGTCACCAGCCGATCGGCGATCCCGAGGTGCCACGCGTGCGGCCTGTCCTGGTACGTCGCCCCTTCGGTCGCGAGCACCTGGAACGGCGCCACCTTGACCCCGTCGAGCCCGTCCGTCGGCCAGCAGTACCGCCGATACGCGTCACTGAACAACTCCGCATTGACCGTACGCCGCTTCGTCCGCTCCAACAGATCGGTCACGTCGAGCCCGGCCGCGACCGCCGACTCCAGCGCAGCCGTTGCCGCGGGCAAGGAGGATCGGGCCGCCGCGCCGACAGCGGCGTACTGGTTGCGAAGCAGGTCGCCGGCCTTCGCGCTCCACGGCAGGAGTTCGGCGTCGAGCAGCAGCCAGGAGGTGTCGAGCTCCTCGAACAGCCCCGCCTCGGTCACCACCGAGCGCAGTCGCATGAGTAGTTCGTCGGTCAGCGTCGGCTCGAAGAAGGAGCGTCCCGTTCGTGTGTGGACCGCACCACGGCCGGCCAGGCCGAACCGCTTCTCGGCCACGTCGTCATCCCGGGTCAGCAGCACGACCGCGCGCGAACCCATGTGCTTCTCCTCGCACACCAGCTCGGTCACGCCCTGCGCCCGGTACGCCTCGAACGCCTGCCGCGGATGCTCCAGCAATCCCGGCTCCGGTGACGTTCCGACCGGGCTCATCGTCGGCGGCAGGTAGAGCAGGAACCGTGGGTCGATCGCGAACCGGCTCATCACCTCCAACGCCGCCCCGGCCTGCTCCGCCCGGACACTCAGCCGCCCGTGGGTCGAGGTCTCGATCACCCGCCGGCCGGTCACGTCGGTGATATCGAGGACGTCGGGCTCACGCGTCGCCGCAGTTGCCACGTGCAACGGTTTCGCCGGGGCGTAGTACTCCTGCTCGGCCTGGACCGAGACCAGTTCGCGTTCGGGATAGCGCAACGCGGTGAGCGAACCGCCGAACACGCAACCGGTGTCCAGGCAGATCGTGTTGTTGATCCACTCCGGCTCGGGCGTCGGGACGTGCCCGTACACGACCATCGCGCGACCGCGGTAGTCCTGCGCCCACGGATACCGCACCGGCAGGCCGAACTCGTCCGTCTCCCCTGTGGTCTCGCCGTACAAGCAGAACGCCCGCACCCGACCGGAAGCACGCCCATGCATCCGCTCCACCAGTCCCGCATGCGACACCACCAACTTGCCGCCGTCGAACACATAGTGCGAGATCAACCCGTCGACAAACGTCTCCACAGCCGCCCGGAACTCCGCCGGCTCGGCCGCCAACTGCTCGAGCGACTCAGCCAGCCCATGAGTGACCTTGACGTCCCTCCCCCGCAACGCCCGAAGCAGTTTGTCCTCATGATTCCCCGGCACGCAATACGCATTGCCCGAAGCAACCATCCCCATAACCAACCGCAAAACCCCAGGCGTATCCGGCCCCCGATCCACCAGATCCCCAACAAACACAGCTCTTCTCGCACCATCGGGGTACGCAGCGTTTGTTGCGCGGCCGAGCTCATCTCTGGTGATCTTGTAGCCCAGCTCAACCAGCAGGCTTTCCAACTCCACCCGGCAGCCGTGGATGTCTCCGATGATGTCGAACGGCCCGGTCTGGTCGGTCAGGTCGTTGAACAACCGCGTCCGTTCGATGCTGACGGCATCGATCTCCTCGACCCCAGCCAGCACGTGCACCCCGCGGAAACCCTCCCGCTTCAGGCTCTTCAACCCACGCTTGAGCTGCGCCCGCTGCCGCTGCACCACCTTCGCACCGAACTGCCGATCAGCCCGCTGCTCGTTCCGTTCCACGCACACCCGCTCCGGCGGATCCAGCACGATCGCCACCGGCAGCACATCGTGCTCCCGCGCCAGCGCGACCAACTCCCGCCGCGCCTCCGGCTGCACGTTCGTCGCATCGATCACCGTCAGCCGCCCGGCCGCGAGCCGCTTACCCGCGATGAAGTTCAGCACCTCGAAGGCATCCTTCGTCGCGCCCTGATCGTTCTCGTCATCGGAAACCAACCCACGACAGAAGTCGCTCGAAATCACCTCCGTACCAAGGAAATGCTTCCGCGCGAACGTCGACTTCCCCGAGCCGCTGGCACCCACCAGCAGCACGAGGCTGAGTGCGGGAATCTCGAGAACACCCATCACACAACCTCCTTCAGCCGAAACAACGCGAGCTGAGTCGGCGGCCCGACCTCAGGATCATCCGAGCCGACCGCACGGAACGACACGTCGTACCCGTGCTCCCGCCCGACCCCGTCGGCCCACTCGCGAAACTCCGACCGCGTCCACTCGAACCGGTGATCCGGGTGCCGGAACTCCCCCGCCGGCAACGACTCGAACAGCACGTTGTACTCCGCGTTCGGCGTCGTCACCACGACGTTCGCCGGCCGCGCCGTCCCGAACACCGCGCGGGCCAACGCGGGCAACCTCGGCGGATCGACGTGTTCGATCACTTCCATCAGTACGGCGGCATCCAGGCCGACCAACCGCGCATCCGCATACGTCACCGACGACTGGAACAGCCGTAGCCGTTCACGTTGCCGGTCGGACATCTCGTTCACGTGCAGCCGCCGCTCGGCCCACGTCAGCGCCCTCGCCGACACATCCGTCGCGACCACTTCGTCGTACCGGCCGTCCCGAAGCAACTCGGCCACCAGCGATCCCTCACCACACCCGAGATCGGCAACACGTCGCGCGCCAAGCTCCCGCAGTACGTCGACGACCGCCGCGCGCCGCTGAACCGCGAGCGGCACGACCCCGCCGTCGTCGCCCACCTCGGTATCGACGTCCTCGGTCAGCACGGCGCCGTCGGCCTCGGCCAGTCGCTCGAGAGCGGAGTCGGTCAGGTTGCGACGGTGGGCCAGATACCGACGAGTGATGAGTTCCTTCTCCGGGTGCGCGCCGAGCCAGCCGCCGCCGGCCCGGACCAGCTTGTCGACCTCGTCCGACCCGACCCAGTAATGCTTCGCATCGTCGAGCACCGGGAGCAGGACGTACAGGTGGTTCAGCGCGTCCGCGAGCCGGAGCGCACCCCGCAGCCGAAGTACGACGTACCGCGAATCGCCCCACTCCGGGATCTCGGGATCGAGCGGGATCGGGCGCGCCTCGACCGACCAGCCGAGCGGCCCGAACAACCGATCGGCCAGCTCGGGACCCCCACTGCACGGCAGCGCCGGGATCTCGATCTCCAGGCCTATCGGGCGAGCGGCCAATTCGGGACGGGCGTCGCAGCGGCCGTTCATCGCGGTGCGGAACAGCTTCCCGAGCGCGACCGCGAGCAGACTGGACGCGGCGTACGGGCGATCGTTGACGTACTGGCCGAGGGTGAATCCCTCGGCGGCGCGGCCCTTGCCGGAGCGGACCAGCGCGATCGGGTCCACCTCCAGCAAGAGCGCCACCTGACAGCGTTCCTCGGTCGCCTCCGGGTAGATCACCTGCGCCGTCCCGCCCGCGACCTCAAGCGACTGCGGTCGCGCCGGGTTCTTGTGCAGCAGGAAACCGAGGTCGGACGCAGGCGCACCGAGGCCCGCGGAGGTGGTGGCGATGGTCAGGAGCACGACTCATTCGATCACGGCGAGCGGCCAGTGGGATCGAAGGTTGAGACACGCGGAGATACCACTGGCGTGTCTCGCGGTTTGGTTCTAGCTTGATTTGCAGACAAAGAGTCGCTACAGACCGTCCTTCCCCGCTGACACTGCGTACCTGTCCCCGGTTTGTGGCGAGCAACCCAGCCACGACGACACGGGGAAAGGACCATGGCAACTGTTCCAGCCGCGACCGCAGAGGTCCGCAGGTGAAACCCCAAACCTTCGAACTCGTTCGCTTCACCGACATCAGCGGTGTCTCCGGCACCGGAGTGGTAGCCGAAGGATGCGTCTTCACCGACGGATCCGTCGCGCTCCGCTGGCACGGCCAGAACCCGTCCACCGCGGTCTGGCCGGACCTCGACTCCATCCTCGCCGTCCACGGCCACTGCGGCGCCACCGTGGTCCGCTGGCACGACGTCTCCGAGATGGAACCGGTCCCCGGCACCGACCTGCTCCCCGGCGAGGTGGCCCACATCCTCGCCACCGGCCGGCACACCCACAACCACCCGCCGGTGGGCGCGACAGCCTGAGTCAGATACCGGTCAGCGCGAAGAACTCCTGGCGGCTCGCGGGGTTTGTGCGCAGCGTGCCGTGGACCGAAGACGTGACCGTGCGGGAGCCGGCCGCCCGGACGCCGCGCAGGGACATGCACTGGTGCTCGGCCTCGATCACCACGCCGACGCCCCTCGGCGCCAGGTGATCCTGCAACCAGTCGGCGACCTGCTTGGTCAGCCGCTCCTGCACCTGCAGATCGCGGGCGAACAACTCGACCACCCGCGCCAGCTTGGACAGCCCGAGGATCCGATCGCCCGGCAGGTAGCCGACGTGCGCGACGCCCTGAAACGGCAGCATGTGGTGCTCGCACAACGACTGGACCGGGATGTCGCGGGCCAGCACGAGTTCGTCGTACCCCTCGTCGTTCGGGAACGTGGTCAGATCGAACTCGCGCGGCGTCAGCATCTCCGCGTATGCGTTCGCCACCCGGCGCGGGGTGTCGGCCAGGTGGTCGCTGTCCGGGTCCCGGCCGAGCGCCTTGAGCAGATCCGCCACCGCCCGCTCCGCCGCGGGCAGGTCGATCCCCGGCCGGCCTCCCACCACGTGCAGCTTCGCCGTCGTGACGGGTTCGGCGAATTCGGATCGGATCAATGTCATCTGCGCGCTCCTCACAGCGTCGAGACCGAGGAAGCCGCTAGTTTACTCTTTCGTCAACCAATGTTGGAGATAGAATCATCACGTGGACAGGAAGGCGAATCTGCAGGCCCTGGCCGCCCTGGACGAACCGACCCGGCGACGGCTGTACCAGTACGTCGCCGCCCAGTCCGTCCCAGTCGGCCGGGACGACGCGGCGACCGCGCTGGCGATCCCGCGGAACACGGCCGCCTTCCACCTGGACAAACTCGCCACTGAAGGGTTGCTGGCGGTCGTCTACGAGCGCCGTACCGGCCGGACCGGACCGGGCGCCGGACGGCCCGCCAAGCTCTACCGCCGCTCGGACACCGAGATCGAGGTATCCCTGCCGACCCGCCAGTACGACGTGGCCGGGCGGCTGCTCGCGGGTGCGGTGGAGGACGCCGAAGCGTCGGGCGGGTCGCCACGGCAGGCGGTCGAACGGCGAGCCCACCAGTACGGGAAGTCGTTCGGCGCGAGCGGCCGGCCGCTGACACAGATCCTCGACGAACACGGGTTCGAGCCCCGGGTGGAAGGCGCCGCGGTCGCGCTGGCCAACTGCCCGTTCCGCGCGCTGGCGAAGGACCACCCGGCTCTCGTCTGCACCATGACGCTGCGGCTGGTCGAGGGTCTGCTTGACGGCTACGGCGATACCGGCCTGGAAGCAAAACTCGGCGGCTCCCCGGGCCACTGCTGCGTACGGCTCGAGCCGGCTGAGTAGTCTCAGGGCTTGTGGCGAAGACGAAACAGGGGCAAGGGACTCCGGCGACGGTCGCGTTGACCAAGGCCGGACTGCCGTTCACCAGTCACACGTACGAGCACGACCCGGCCGCGAAGTCGTACGGGCTGGAGGCGGCCGAGGCGCTCGGGCTCGCCCCGGAGCAGGTGTTCAAGACGCTGCTGGTCGAGGTCGACGGCAAGCTCGCGGTCGGCGTCGTACCGGTGGATCGCCAGCTGGACCTGAAGGCCGTCGCGGCCGCGCTGAACGGAAAGAAGGCCGTGATGGCCGACCCGGCCGCGGCCGAGCGCACCACCGGGTACGTCGTGGGCGGGATCAGCCCGATCGGCCAGAAGCGCCGCCTCCCGACCGTCATCGACGCAACCGTCACCGACCACGATCAGGTCTACGTCTCCGGCGGCCGCCGCGGCCTCGACCTCGGCCTCTCCCCCACCGACCTGATCGCCATCACCACAGCCCAAACAGCCAACATCGCCCGCTGACTCACGCCGTACGGGACCTCAGCCGGGCCTTCGTGGTGGGATTTCGCCGCTGCCGCGCTGAATCAGCGTGGGTTCGAGTACGACGTGCTGCGGTGGACCGCCTGCTCCGTTCAGCCGGTCGAGGAGGATCCGGGCGACCTCTGCGCCGATCTGCTGCACGTCCTGCCGGATCACCGTGAGTGGAGGTTCGACCAGATCGGCCATCGGGAAGTCGTCGAATCCGACCACCGCGACTTCACGGACCGCCCCCGCCGCCCGCAACGCGCGGACCGTTCCCACGGTGATGATGTTGCGGCCGGCAACGATGGCGGTCGGTGGGTCGGCCAGGTCGAGCAACGCGGTCACGGCCTGGGCTGCCGCCATTTCACTCCGGATGTCGTGGACCAGGAGTTCGGGGGCGAATCCAATCTCCTTCTCCGCCAGCGCCGCGCGATATCCGGCGCGACGCTCGACGGCCGTCTCGATCTCCTCCAGGTCAGTCAGCATGGCGATGCGGCGGTGGCCACCCGCGACAAGATGGGCGGTCGCAAGCTTCGCGCCACCGTGGTTGTCGACGGTCACCGAGTCGCAGTCGAGACCATGTGGCCGACGGTCGACGAACACCACCGGCAGTCCGGCCCGGCGTTCGCTGATCAGATATTCGTGTCGATGGGTGGCCGGCATCAGCACCAGCCCGTCCGCGCGCCGGGCCACCAGATCGGAAACGATGCCGCGCTCACGTTCTGGTTCCTCGTCGAGACTTGCGGCCAGTACCGAAAGGCCGGGTTCGCGGAGGGCGTCCTCGAGCGCACGCAGCAGGCCGGCGGAGAAGCTGTTCCCCAGATCCTGGAGCAACGCGCCGACGATGCCGGACCGGGCGTCCTTGCGGCGCAACGTACTGGCGCCGAGATTGTGCCGGTAGTCGAGCCGCTCCACGGCGCCCAGCACCCGCTGCCGTACGGCGGTCGACGCACCCGGCTCACCGTTGACGACTCTCGACACCGTCTTGACGCTGACGCCGGCCAGCAGGGCGACGTCCTTCATCGTCGCCCGAGCCGGCCTCGGGCCGTCAGAACCATCCTGCGTCATCGTTGTCGTCACGAGTCGCAGTATTTCCGATCGACCCCTTGACTACAAGCATGAGCGGATGTTGTGTTGCCCTACGTCAACGTTGACGTAAACCATCATCTGACCTTGCTCCCGGAGAGAGACCCAGACATGTATCTCACCTCCCGTACGGCGCGCCTCGGCGTCGCCGCCGTCGCGATCACCGGCCTGCTGGCCCTGTCGGCCTGCGGCGGATCCGGTACCGAAGCCGCCTCGTCGACCGACAAGATCGGCGTCTCGCTCATCACCAAGGACTCGACGAACCCGTTCTTCGTCGCCATGCAGAAGGGCGCGAAGGAAGAGGCCGGCAAGAACAACGTGGACCTGACCGTGGCCTCCGGCAAAGCCGACGGCGACGAACAGGGCCAGGTTCAGGCGATCGAGAACGCGATCGCCCAGGGACAGAAGGGCATTCTCATCACCCCGAACGGCCCGGGGGTCAACACCGCGATCAAGAAGGCGCGCGACGCCGGCCTGTTCGTGATCGCGCTGGACACCCCGCCGGACCCGGCGGACACCGTCGACATCACGTTCGCCACCGACAACTTCGAGGCCGGGAAACTGATCGGCCAGTGGACGGCCAAGCAACTGGGCGGCAAGCCGGCCACGATCGCGCTGCTCGACCTGTTCAACGACAAGGTCGTGTCGGTCGACTACAACCGCGACCAGGGCTTCCTCACCGGTCTCGGTGTCGACGTCAAGGACGCCAAGAAGAACGGTGACGAGGACAAGTCCGGTTCGTACGGCGGCGGTTCGTACACGATCGCTTGTAACGAGCCCACCCAGGGCGCCGAGGACGGTGGCCGCTCGGCGATGGAGAACTGCCTGACCAAGAACTCCAACATCAACGTCGTCTACACGATCAACGAGCCGGCCGCGGTCGGCGCGTACAACGCACTGAAGGCGGCCGGGAAGACGAACGGCGTCTTCATCGTCTCGGTCGACGGCGGCTGTGCCGGGGTGAAGTCGGTCAAGGACGGTGTGATCGGCGCGACCTCGCAGCAGTACCCACTGAAGATGGCCGCGCTCGGCGTCGAGTCGATCGCGAAGATCGCCCGCGGCGGCGAGAAGCCGAAGACGACCGACGGCCTCGACTTCTTCAACACCGGCGTCGCGCTCGTCACCGACAAGGCCTCCCAGGGCGTCACCAGCATCGACACCACGGAGGGAAGCTCCCTGTGCTGGGGATGACCACTCGATCCGCAGGCCGGAGGTGACACCATGACCGTCCAAAGTACGACGCCGGGCGCCGCCGCCCAGGAACTCGCGCGTCGCGAGCACACCCTCAGCCAACGGGTGCAGCACCTGCTGCACCAGCGGCCGGCGCTCAGCCCCGCGATCATCCTGCTGATGACAGTCATCATCTTCACCGCGGTCAACAGCCGGTTCTCCAACCCCGCAGCCCTTTCGCTGCTGGTCCAGCAGACTGCCGTGGTGGCCGCCCTCGCGGTCGGGCAGACGCTGATCATCCTGACCGCGGGCATCGACCTGTCCGTCGGAGCCATCACCATCCTGTCGACGATGGTGATGGCGACCCTGGCGGCCGAGAACGGCTGGCCGGCCGGCCTCGCCCTAGCGGCTGGTGTCATTCTCGGCCTGGCCGCCGGCGCACTGAACGGGATCCTGGTGACCCGGATCGGCTTGCCGCCGTTCATCGTGACGCTGGGGACGTTGAGCATCTTCACAGCCGTCGCCCTGCTCTACTCGAGCGGTCAGAGCATCCAGAACAACAGGTTGCCCGATCTGCTCAACTGGACCGGCGAGGGATTCTCGATCGGCCAGTTCCGGATCACGACCGGTGTGGTGCTCGTCGTCGCCCTCTACCTCGTACTGGGCTACGCACTCACCCAGACCGCCTGGGGAAGGCATGTGTACGCCGTCGGCGACGACCCAGAGGCCGCGCGCCTCAGCGGTATCCGCTCGGGCCGGCTGCTGTTGAGCGTCTACGCCGTGGCGGGACTGATCTACGGGATCGCCGGCTGGATCCTGATCGGCCGGGCCGGAGCCGCGAGTCCGAACGCGATCGTCGATGCCAACCTCGACAGCATCACGGCCGTGGTGATCGGCGGAACCAGCCTGTTCGGTGGCCGCGGAGGTCTACTGGGAACCCTCCTCGGCGCCCTCATCGTGCAGGCGTTCACCGTCGGTCTGTCGCTGGCGGGCGTCGACGCGCAGTACCGCCTGCTGGCCGTGGGGATCCTGGTCATCGTCGCGGTCTCCGTCGACCAGTGGATCAGGAAGGTGCGCTCATGACAGCCACGGTCAACCGTCCGCAGGACACGCAGTTGCGGGCACCGATCCTGTCCGCACGCGGTCTGGTCAAGACGTTCGGCCGGGTGATCGGGCTCGACGGCGTCGACCTCGACTTGTACGCCGGCGAGGTGCTGGCCGTCATCGGCGACAACGGGGCCGGAAAGTCCACCCTGATCAAATGCCTGACCGGTGCCCTGGTCCCGGATGCCGGCCACCTCGTCCTGGAAGAGCGGCCGGTGACCTTCCGACGGCCGCAGGACGCTCGTGCCGCCGGTATCGAGACCGTCTACCAGACCCTGGCCGTCGCACCCGCCCTCGACATCGCGAGCAACATGTACCTGGGGCGTGAGGAACGACGTCGTGGCATCCTCGGCAGCGTCTTCCGCATGCTCGACCATCGCGGCATGCGCGACCGTGCCTCGGCGGCGGTGCGCGACCTGGGGATCCAGACGATCCAGAACATCCAGCAGCCGGTGGAAACCCTGTCCGGCGGTCAGCGACAAGCCGTCGCGGTCGCCAGAGCCGCCGCGTTCGGCAGCAAGGTAGTCGTCCTCGACGAACCGACCGCCGCGCTCGGCGTGAAGGAATCCAACCAGGTCCTCGAAATGATCAAAGGCCTGCGGGAACGCGGCCTGCCAGTCATCCTGATCAGCCACAACATGCCGCACGTGTGGGAGGTCGCGGACAGAATCCACATCCAACGCCTCGGCCGCTGCGCCGGCGTCATCACCCCCGACTCCCACACCATGAGCGACGGCGTAGCCATCATGACCGGCGCCACCAACCTCCAAGACCCCCAACCGACCAGCTGACCTGCTGCCGGACGGCCCCACCGTCCTGCAGCACTCCAGCCTGCAGCGTCCCGTTTCCCCTTGTGGGTAAGGGGAAATTTGGTGGGTCACGGAGTGTGACATATAATCGACAGTATGTTCGAGACGGATCTCACCGAGTTGCCGACGGCCGACCTGCTGGCCTCGGCCGCCGAGCAACGCGCCGAGGCCAACCGGCGCGAGGCCAGCCTCCTCGAACACGCCCTGGAATACGCCGACCGGCACCACCCCGACAGCTGCCCACCCCGCCCCGGCCGCCGCAGCTGGCAGGGCCGCGAACGCTCCGTCGTGCTGGGTGGTGACGGCTGCCCCGAGGTCGCCGAGTTCGCGGCGGCCGAGTTCGGCGCGATGCTCGGCATCTCCGCCGGCGCGGCGGCCGCCCTCATCGGGCAGGCCCTCGCCCTGCGCCACCGGCTCCCGTTCACCTTCGCCCGGGTCCGGTCCGGCGAGGCGACACCGTGGCGGGCCTGCCGGATCGCCACCGCCTGCCTCACCCTGTCGCAGGAGGCCGCCGCGCTGGTGGACAAGCAGGTCGCGGCGATCGTGGACAGCGTGACCCCGCTGCGGCTGGAGAACATCGTGAAGGCGGCGAAGTGGCGTGCCGATCCCGACGCCGCCCGCGCGGCGGCCGAGGAGAAGGCGCGGGAACGCGGTGTCTATGTCGCCCAGTCCGACGAGCACGGCACCAAGAAGGTCTACATCCGCGCCGCCTCCGGCGACGTGATCCGCTTCGACGCCACCATCGCCAGCCTCGCCGACGCGTTGAAGATCCTCGGCGACACCGACACCCTGCCGCACCGCCGCGCCAAGGCGATCGGCATCATCGCCGACCCCGTCTACACCGAAGAACTCCTCCGCCAGGCCCGCGCCCAGCTCCTCACCCAAACCGAAACCAGCCCGGAACCCGCACCGCAGGCACCACCAGGCCCCAACGCCGGCCCCGACACTGCCCCCAGCGCTGAGGCTGCCCCCAGGGCTGAGGCTGAGCCCGAACCTGGCCCCGAGCCCTGCCCTGATCCTGAGCCCACGTCCGAGCCTGAGCCCACGTCCGAGCCTGAGCTCACGTCCGAGCCTGTGTCCGGGTTCGGGCCTGAGCCCGGGCCGGATGACGAGGCCGACCGGGACGCGCCCCACCCGAGCCACAGCGACCTGCCGGACCCGCTGGACACCCCGACCGGCGCCCCGGGTGAGCCCGGCTGGCCCGGCCCGCGCGTCGACCCCGACGCCACAGACGCCGGTGAACCGCTCGACGCGGCCGCGCAGCGTGCCTTCGACGCCCGCCTGGCCCAGATCAAACACGACGCCCACACCACCCCATCCGCACCTGGTGGGGGCCGCGCGGGTGGGCGGGTGCGGTCGGGGCAGGCCGAGATCTACGTGCACCTGACCGACCACACCCTGGCCACCGGCGACGGGATCCTGCGGGTCGAGGGTCTCGGCCCGCTGCTGGCCAGCCAACTGGCCGAGCTCGTCGGCCACGGCCCGTACATCGTCAAGCCGGTCATCGATTTGAACGACGCGGTCAATGTGGATTGCTACGAGATCCCGGACCGGATCCGGGAGCGGGTCAAGCTGATCCACCCGGTGGAGGTGTTCCCGTACGGCACCCGCGAAACCGACCGGGCCATCGACCTGGACCACATCCGGCCCTATGACCCTCTCGGGCCACCCGGCCAGACCGGAACCGACAACCTCGCACCCCTGCGGCGCTACGCCCACAGGGTCAAAACCCACGGCCACTGGAAGGTCAAACGCCTCGACCACAACACCATCGAATGGACCACACCCCACGGCTACCGGTTCCACGTCACACCCACCGGAACCCACCGAATCACCGACCCCACACCCGATCCTTAAACCCCACCCCCGAGGGACGGGACGGCCGAACCACCCTGATCCAGGGCATCGACGCCGAGACCGGGCCGGGCAGAACCTGCTAATCGTTGATACCGGGGACGACGCCCAGCACGAGGCCGCCGCGATCGCCAACCTACTCCCTCACCAGCGATCCGAACTCCCGATCGACTCCTCGCTTGATGTGAGCGACGGCGCATCCACCAGCGAAGGCGGCCGGAAAGCGGCCCTCACCATGCTCGAGTTGGCCGAATCACCGACCGCGATGTTTGCCGCCAGCAACAACACGACGATTAGGAGCCTCGCCGCCTTCCGAGCCGCTAGCGTCCGAGTCCCATCGGAACTCGCGGTTGCCGCGTTCAACGACCGTCTGGCCGACCTGTTCAGCCCCGGCCCTCACCACGGTCTACCAACCATCAGCCACAATCGGCGCCCGCGCAGTACAACTCCTCCTCCGCCGCATGACCGACCCCCAACCAGCCGCCTCCCGCCGAAATCATGCACCGAGAATCCTGCGGCTGCACTCGCCCCACCTGAAGCCCGTCGAGCAATCCGAGCCGCCCGCCGGGCGACCCAGCCTCCGACCTTGAGCACAGCCGCGGCCCGGGGCTGTCGGTTGGCTGCTTCCGTGCAATCGCGGCAGATGAGTGCGGTTAGCGTGGCGGGCGGACAGGGATTACACGTGTGGGAGCACGCCTTCTCCGCAGCCAGGAGCCTTCGGCTGCGAGTCGCCGGCCTGTGTCCGCTAGTCGCCAGTCTGTAGCGACGACCCTCCCGTCGTCGCCGATCCATTCGGCCCGCTGGACCGACCTGCGCAGTTGGGTGTCGAACCAGTTGGCCATAACGGCCGCTGCCTCGGCGGCTCCAATACGTACGCCTCCGACGCTCAGGTCGTCGTCGTGGCCGCCGTTGTCGAGCATATGGGTGTCGCCCCACTCCGCCTGCAGCACCAGCTCGGTCGGCGAGGTCGTCCAGTAGCCACCCTGCAAAACGGTGGTCATGTTGCTGCCCTGCGGTAGCCCAGGTACCTCCACCTCCACGTACAGCGGCGCCAGACTGGCGAGCACCCCGGTGTGCTCTGGCCGAACGTCGAGCTGCCAGTTGGCGGCGTGAGTGCGAAGCGCGGCCAAGAACTCTGCCTCGGCCTCACTTCGGGGAGCCGCACCTTCGAACCAGGTCACGCGCCGAATCATGACACCGCGACCGTCCGAGCGCTCTCACCGCGACAGACATCCTCGCGTCACTGGCTGGGGTACGAGACACTCTGGCGGTGACGGTGCTGGAGTTCTGGCCGGACTACGGTCCTGGGCCGTTGTGGACTGACGACGGCAAACCTGTCGACCTGCGTTCCCTGGATCTCAGCGCCGACCTGATCGAACAACTGGAAGCCTGGAACAGTCGGTACGCCGAGCACAAGATTCCGCTCGGGGGCCTCGGTGATGCGCGCTGGCTGAACGAGGGAAGGAACCTCCTCCGTCGAACCAGGGACGCCCTCAAGCCCGATTATCAGGTTGTAGTCACCGAGCCTTGGTGGGAAGTAGACCCGACCTGACTACGGCACAACACGACATCTCAACGACCATCTGGCCTGTCCGGGGGGACAACCCGAGCCCGGGTCGCGGGCACGTCGCGGTTGCGAGGTGCCCGCGACTTTCAGCGGGCGACGTGCCGGGGTCAGCCGGTGATGGTGGGGCGGCCGGATTCCAGGTGGCCGGTTAGGCGGCGGCGGTAGGTGGGGTCGTCGGGGGTGGTGATTTCTACGTCGTACCAGCCGCGGTCGGTGGGCCAGGTGAGGGATCGGGTTTGTTTGCCCCGGAGGTCTTGCTTGATGGTGCGGGTGCCGTAGCCGAGGGATTTCAGTTTGACGGTGAGTGGTTTGCTGCTGTGGTTCGCCAGTTCCAGGCTCAGCGATCCGCGGCTGATCCGGATACGAACGTCCAGCCCGGCCGCGACGCCGTCGGCGGATCCGGCCAGCTCGGCCCAGAAGCGGTTGGGGCCTTGTACGGCGACCTCGTACGGACCGCTGATCGCAAGAGAAACTAAATCCTCGTCGGCCACGTCGAGGTGTTCGGGTGCCGCGAGCTCACCGCCGTACGGGTAGATCGCGAAATGCGCCGCCGACGAACCGTCGTTGCTCAACCGAAGTTGAAGTTTGCCATCGGCAACGAATCCGGAGACGGCCGGCTGGTAAGGCAATGCGCGGGCCGGACGGCTGCCGGGTTCCTGCAGCGGAAGAGCTTGTGACACCGGCGGAGTCGGCTTCCAGCGCGAGATCGGGGCCGGGACCGGGCCGGGCTTGTCCACCGACGGCTGGCGGTATCCCGTGCCGAAGTCGAACGCCGAGGTCAGGTCGCCGCAAGCGGTACGCCGCCACGAACTGATCTGTGGCTCGCGGACACCGGTCCATTGCTCCAGGAACTGGATCACAGACGTGTGGTCGAACACCTGCGAATTCACATGCCCACCAACGCTCCACGGCGACACCACAGTCATCGGCACCCGCGGGCCGAGACCGATCGGCCGGCCGTTGTACCAGTCGTCGTCATTGCCCGACGAAGGGCGCGGTGCGACGGGCGGCGGGACGTGGTCGAAGTAGCCGTCGTTCTCGTCGAAGTTGATGAACAGCACCGTCTTCGACCAGGTTTCCGGGTCCTCGGCGATCGCGTCGAGCAGGTCGTAGATCAGGTTGGCGCTGCCGACCGGCGTGGACGAGCCGGGGTGCTCAGAGTCGACCGCGGACGGGACCAGCCAGCTCACCTGCGGCAACTTCCCGGCCTTGATGTCGTCCCGCAACCGCGGCACCAGCGACTCCGGCTCGGACCGGTACATCGCCTTGAAGAACAACCGACGATCGGCCTCGGGCAACCCCGCGACGGCCTCGTCCAGTTGCTTCAGCGCGAGCGCCCGCTCCTCCGGCGTCTTCGCGAACAGCTTGTCGTAGAACTCCTCGGTGGTCCGGTAGCCGCCCGGCACCTTCGCCAGGATCCGGTGGCCGAGTTCCTTGAACGTCTTGAAGTACTCGACCGCGTTGTCGGTGAAGTTGTCCCACTCCTGGTAGATCTGCCAGGACACCCCGGCCTGCTCCAGCCGTTCCGGGTACGCCGTCCAGTCGTACCCCTTGTGGTCGTACGAGTACGCCGCATTCGTCACGGCGCGAGCGGTCGACCCCGGCTCGTAGAGCGTCGTACCGGACCAGAGGTAGTTGCGGTTCGGGTTGGTGGAGCCGTTCACCGAACAGTGGTAGGCGTCGCAGATCGTGAACGTCTCGGCCAGCTCGTACTGCAGCGGGATGTCGCGGCGCTCGTAGTGCGTCATGCTGGCCGCGCCCTTGGCCGCCACCCAGTCGTCGTTCCAGCCGTTGCCCCAGGCCTGCGTCGCGTCGGAGAAACCGTGCGGCAGCGCGCCGAGGTACTGGATGTCGTCGGCGTTCCGGCCCTCCGCCGCGGCCGCCTCGCGGATCGAGAACGGCAGCACCTCGCCGCCGCCGGTGACCGGCTGGTGGAAGACCGGCTTGCCGTTACGGAGGCGGAGCGGCTGGCGGTCGCCGTACCCGCGGACGCCGCGCAGCGCGCCGTAGTAGTGGTCGAAGGACCGGTTTTCCTGCATGAGCACGATCACGTGCTCGACGGCCCGCAGGCCACCCTTCCTCATCGGCTGCGCCATCGCGGTGTGCAGCGACGGTGGGAGCAGCGAAAGCGCTGCCCCACCGGCCGCTGAACCAAGAACAAGACGGCGGGAGATCTCAGTCATGCGACGGACGCTAATTCAGCCAGGCCGGTCGGCGGGATCCCTGGCAGCGTTGGTTCGTCAGATGTTCACGCGCTCGTACGACGCCTCGCCAGCGCCGCGTCGCGCAGTCCCTCGAGCACGGCTTCGGTGGTCTCCCAACCCATACACGCGTCGGTGATCGACTGGCCGTAGGTGAGCTCGCGGGTCGGGTCCAGCTCCTGCCGGCCCTCGACCAGGAACGACTCCAGCATCACGCCGACGATCGCGGGGTTGCCGGCGGCCACCTGACCGCCGATCTCCGCGGCGACCTGCGGCTGGCGCCGGTGGTCCTTGCGCGAGTTCCCGTGGCTGGCGTCGATGACCACGCGCTCCGGCAGGTCCGCCTTGCGGAGGAGTTCCTGGGCGCCCGCGACGGACTCGGTGTCGTAGTTCGGCCCGGCGTCCGAGCCGCGGAGTACGAGGTGGCAGTCGGGGTTGCCGCGGGTGTGCAGGATCGCGGGGGCGCCGTCATGGGCGATACCGGTGAACACGTGTGGTACGGATGCGGCCTTGATCGCGTCGACCGCCGTACCGATGCTGCCGTCCGGCCGGTTCTTCATCCCGATCGGCATCGACAGACCGGACGACAACTGCCGGTGCACCTGGCTCTCCACGGTCCGCGCGCCGATCGCGCCCCACGCGACGCTGTCGGAGATGTACTGCGGAATGATCGGGTCGAGGAACTCGCAACCGACCGGCAACCCCTTCGCCAGTACGTCGAGCAGCAGGGCGCGGGCGGTTCGCAGACCGGTGTTCACGTCACCCGAACCGTCCAGGCCCGGGTCGTTGATCAGGCCCTTCCAGCCGAGTGTGGACCGCGGCTTCTCGAAGTACACGCGCATCACCACGAGCAGGCCGTCGGAGAGACGCTCGGCGACCGGTCGCAGGCGTTCGGCGTACTCGAGAGCCGCCTGGGCGTCGTGCACCGAGCAGGGGCCGACCACGACGAGCAAGCGATCGTCCTTGCCGGTCAGCACATCGGTCACCGCGTCACGGCCGGCGACGACTGCCTCGGCGAGCTGGTCGCTCAGCGGCAGTTCGTCGTGCAGCGCCTGCGGGGTGATCAGCGGGACGGTCTTCTCGATCCGCCGGTCGACGACCGCGGTATGGGAGATCTCTTTCGGCAGGGTGTTCATCCTTCGGGACCTTTCCGCCGGCACAGAACCCGAGGACAGCGCCGGCTGACATGACAAAAGGCAAGGACGGTTGTCCTTGCCTTCGAGCCGGCTCTGGTTCTTGGTGGGCGTCAGCGATCGGCTGAGCGACCCGGCACCAAAGCCGGCTGCTCAAAAAATCGCCAATACCAACGCTTCACGGGACCGAGCGTACCAGCACAATCCCGTGGCACGGCCCGTTCCACCCGTGGTTGTCTCACTCCGTGACCGAACGTCCAGCCAGGCGCGACGACCTGGCCACCCTGCAGTCCATCGAACTCGCCGCCGGCGAGCTCTTCCGCGAGATCGGTATGACCACCGTCGCCGAGCATCCGCCGCCGGCCCTGCAGGTGCTGGAGCACTTCCAGCAAGATGGCCGGGCCTGGGTGTCGGTGGACGCTGAGGATCGCCCGATCGGCTTCGTGCTGGTGGAGCTGATCGACGGCGCCGCGCACATCGAGCAGGTGAGCGTCCATCCCGCCCACGCGCGGAAGGGCCTGGGCCGCGCGCTGATCGACCACGTCGACGGCTGGGCGGCCGCGCGGGACCTGCCCGGACTGACCCTCAGCACCTTCCGCACCGTGCCTTGGAATGCCCCGTACTACGCCCGCCTGGGCTTCCGCGAACTGGCCGACGAGGAGCTGACGCCTGGCCTTCGAGGCGTGCTCGCAGCCGAGGCAGCGCTGGGCCTCGACCCCGCCGACCGAGTCTGCATGCGCCGCGAAGTCGCGTCGCTCGGGCGATGACCGGAGGTTCGGACAGGATCTGGGGACCTTGAACTGGTTATTTCTTGTTCAAGGTCCCCAGATGGTGTTCACGGTCCCGCCGGGCGGCGCGGCGAGTGGCGTACCGGGTTGTAGCTGCCTGATACCAGTTGTAACCAGGGTGGCGGGTGGGTCGTTGAGGGTCGCAACAGGCGTCGAGGGCTAAGGGGTCGAGCACGGTGGTGAGGCCGCGGACGTTCGAGCTGGTCCGCTATCAGGATCTGAGCGGGGTCTCCGGGACGGGCGTGGTCGCCGAAGGGTGTGTGTTCACCGACGGGTCCGTGGCGTTGCGGTGGCGGGGCAGCAATCCGGCCACGGCGGTCTGGCCGGACCTGGAGTCCGTGCTGGCCGTGCACGGGCACCAGGGGGCGACAGAGGTCCGCTGGCTGGAGTACGAGCTTTCCAGGGGCTGGGCCGGTGCGCGGCATCTCCGGTAGAACAGGCCCGTGATCCAGATCTATCTGGTCCGGCACGGCGAGCCGGACTACGAGCCGGTGGACAGCCGCGGGTGGCCGGGGATGGCCGCCGACACGGCGCCGCTCAGCACGGCCGGGATGAAGCAGGCCGAGGAGCTCGCGGACCTGCTCAGCGGGATCGGCGCGACGTACCTGGTGAGCTCGCCGTTCACCCGGGCGATGCACAGCGCCGCGATCATCGGTCACCGGCTCGCTCTCGGCGTCCGGGTCGACTACGACCTGCGTGACTGGTTGCCGAACAGCAGTGGCTGGTGGCGCGGCGCCGCCGACGTACGGGCCGCACAGGCGGAGTTCGAGGAGTTCGACGGGGAATGGCCGGACGGGATTCCGCGGCCGTGGGAGCCGCTGTCCCAGGTCCGCGAACGGGCCCGGGCTGTGCTGGCCCGGCATACGGCGAGGACGAACGGTCCAGTGCTCGCGGTCACCCACGCGATGGTGATCCGCGCCCTGACCGGTGAGCGGGACACCGTGCACGGAGCCCACGAGTACTACCGCTACGACCCCGCCGATGGCTGACTCCAGGCCTTGCGCACATCTCGGGCGGTAGTCTGGTGGATGGCGGCGGCCCGTGAAGGCCGCTCGCGCGGCGGTGGGGCCCGCCGTACCCGAACCGCGGCATCGATGCCGCCAACGGTCCCTACTTGCGAGAGCACGCGCCCGTAACGACCAGGGTGCCCGGCGAGTAGGAGAAGTACGTCCATGAGTGGCCAGCATTCCCCGGCGTTGGGTGAGCCGACCGATCCGGACATCGACCTGCACGTACCTGCTCAGCGGCATGGGCGCCAGGGACCCGTGATCGCCGTCATCGCGGTCGGCGGCGCGCTAGGGGCAGCCGCACGGTACGGCGCCTCGCTCCTGTGGCCGACTCCCTCCGGGGAGTTTCCGTGGACCACACTGATCGTCAATGCGATCGGCTGCGCCGTGATCGGCATTTTCCTGGTCGTCATCACCGACTTGTGGGCCGCGCATCGGCTGGTGCGCCCCTTCTTCGGTACCGGCGTACTCGGCGGGTTCACCACGTTCTCCACCTACGCGGCCGACATCCAGCACCTCGTCGCCACCGACCACGCCCGGACCGCGCTGATGTACCTGGCCGGAACACTGCTCGCGGCCCTCGGCGCGGTGTGGTGCTCGGCCGCCGCGACCCGCCGATTGATCTCCAGGAGGTCCAGATGACGCGATTGCAAGGCACCGCACTGCGGGTGACGATCTTCATCGGCGAGAGCGACGGGTGGCATCACAAGCCGCTGTACACCGAGATCGTGCACCGGGCTCATCGAGCGGGGCTCGCCGGCGCGAGCGTGTTCCGCGGGATCGAGGGGTTCGGCGCCTCGTCGCTGATCCACACGACGAGGCTGTTGTCGCTGAGCGAGGATCTGCCGGTGGCGATCGTCATCGTCGACAGTGAGGACAAGATCCGCGCGTTCCTGCCGCAACTGGACGAACTGGTTGCCGAGGGCCTGGTGATCCTGGACGACTGCGAGGTCATCCGGTACGCGGGCCGGGAGAAGGCGAAGTGAACTGGTTGCTGGTGATCGCCGGTGCGGCTGTCGGTGCCCCACTGCGGCATCTGACCGACCGGGCGGTGCAGCGAAGGCACGACACCGTCTTCCCCTGGGGGACGTTCGCGGTCAACGTTGCCGGCTGTCTGATCCTCGGCGTACTGGCGGGGGGGGTCAGCTACGGCGCGGCTTCGCACTCGGTGCAGTTGCTGGTCGGCACAGGGTTGTGTGGGGCGCTGACGACGTACTCGACGTTCTCGTACGAGACGATGCGGCTGGCCGAGAGCGGCGCGAAGTTCTTTGCCGCGGCCAACGTCGTCGCCAGCGTGGTCGCCGGACTCGGCGCGATCCTCGTCGGCCTGACGGTGGCCGAGGCGCTGTGGGCCTGACCGCGGCAGCCGTTGGAGCCTTCGTCAGGTAGCACCGCGCGGATGCCCTCGGCAACTGACGTGGCGCATGTCACACTGCGAGACCCTGTGATCGGCGCCGATAACAGCAGGCGGCCTGTCGTTCACAGACGGTAAACCCCAGGTCAGCAGGCAATAGCGAACCAATTCACGGGCCACCCGCAACTGCAAATGCACGTGCATCACCACAGGCCGATAACGAATGGCCCGAACTTCGAGACGATAAGGGTTGAACTCGCCGCGAATCGAGCATAGTTTTCACCGAGCGCCCGTCCGCGCTCACGGTGAGTCAAGGAGGTTGCCATGTCGAGAGGGATGCCTCGCCTACCCCGCCCGCTCATGGATCTGTGGGACTGGCAGTCGCAAGCCGCTTGCCGCGACGTCAACCCGGAGCTGTTCTTCTCCCCCGAATCGGAGCGTGGCGTTCGCAAACGCGCTCGCGAGATGGTGGCCAAGTCGCTCTGCGGAACCTGCCCGGTCCAGCCCGAATGCCGTCAGCACGCGCTCTCCGTCGGGGAGCCGTACGGCGTCTGGGGCGGGACCACTGAGTCCGAGCGGGACAACGTCGTACTCGCCGAGCACCGGAAGTCCGCCTGACGGCCGGGAGCTGAACCCCGTCGCCGAGGCGGGGCACCAGACCCATCCGGGTCCGGCCCAGTGCCGGGCCCGGCTCCAACCGCAAGGCGCAGATCTGCCGGCGGTTGTCACTCTCCGAAACCTGCCGGGAATCCGGAAATTTGCCTTGTCAGCTTTGTCTAATGACCGCGACCGGACGCCAGGAAATTGACAGGTTTTGACTCAGCGGTAATCGGGAACAGTCAGGCCTTGCCGTCGTCGGAGTCCGTCGGCGCCTCGGTCTCGCTGTCTTTCGCCTTCTTCTTGTCCCGCGGTTTCTTCTTGTCCTCAGGCTTGGGCTGCTCGCCGGAGGCGGCGTCCGTGGCCGGCGCGTCCGCGTCCGGCACATCCGGGGTCGGGCCCATCCGAGGGTCGCGGAAGCGTTCCAGCGACGCCAGGAAGTCCGGGTCGTCGTCCGGCGCCACCGGGCGGGCAGGCGGCTTCGTGCCGGCCGGGCGCGCCGGTCGTCGCTCCGAGGCGGCGGCCGCTCGCCTCGACAGCAGCAGCCAGGTGATCGGCCCGACGAAGGGCACGAAGACGATCAGGACGATCCACACCAGCTTGGGCAGGTGCGGCACGTCCTCGTCGCGGGTCTGGATGCAGGAGAAGAGCGCGTAGACGCTCAGGACCAGGCTGATCAGGAACGGCAGAGTTCGGACCACACTCCAACAGTACGGCGCTTGTCGCAACGCGGGGGTCAGATCAGCTGGATCGGTACGAATCAGCTGGCACGAGTCAGGCCGCGGGCACGCAGGACGGTGTTCTCCAGCGGCCGGAAGACCAGCAGTTCGATCCCGACGCCGACCGCGAAGATCAGCATGATCCCGGCGAACACCATCGAGATGTCCGACAGCGACATCCCGTTGTGCAGGTACTGACCGAGGCCCTCGCCGAGATCGGGTGAGGTCGCGATCAGCTCGGCCGCCATCAATGACCGCCACGAGAACGCCCAGCCCTGCTTGAGCCCGCCCAGGAAGCCCGGTAACGCGGCCGGCAGCAGGATGTACCGGATCCCGCCCCAGCGGCCCGCGCCGAGCGCCTTGCCGACCCGCGGCAGGATCGGCGGCACCTGGTCCAGACCGGAGACCAGACCGTTCGCGATCGACGGTACGGCGCCGAGCAGGACGACCCAGTAGATCGCCCGGTCGTTCAGGCCGAACCACAGGATCGCGGCCGGTACCCAAGCCACCGACGGCAGGCTCTGCAACCCCGACACCAGCGGCCCGATCCCCCGCCGGACCACGGTGATGTTGGCGATCGCGAGACCGAGCGGGACCGCGATCAGCAGCGAGATCGCGAACCCGATCACGGCCCGGTGCACCGAGACCCAGAACAGCGACAGGATCTCCCCGGTCGTCACCAGTTCCCAGATCTGCGCGCCGACGTCGACCGGAGCGGGCAGCTTGAACTCCGGCCAGAACGCGGCCGCCCAGAGGATCTGCCAGACCACGACGAACAGCGCGATGGCGACGATCGGCGGCAGCACCCGGCCGACGATCCGCCGCGGCAGGCTGACCTTGGCCTCCACCACCGGGGTGTCCAGCGCATCAAGCCCAGCCTCTACTGAGCCGACAGTGTCAAGCGGCATGGCTACTGATCACCTGACGGAGCGCCGCGTTCACCTCGTCGACCGCGGCGATCTCGGCCGGCCCGGTCAGCCCGTTGACGTCCCACTGCCGCACGACCCGCCCGGGCCGCGAGGACAGCAGTACGACGCGCTGCCCGAGCCGGACCGCTTCACGAACGTCATGGGTGACGAACAGGATCGCCGTACCGGTGGCTTGCCAGATTCGCAGCAGCTCACCCTGGAGCACGTCACGGGTGATCGCGTCGAGGGCGGAGAACGGCTCGTCCATCAGCAGCAACGACGGCTTGCCGGCACCCGAGCCGGTGTGGTCGGTCGTCGACGCGAGCGCACGGGCCAGGGCGACCCGCTGCCGCATCCCGCCGGACAACTCATGCGGCCGCTTGTCCCCGAGCCCGCCGAGGCGAACCAGTTCGAGCAGCTCGGCGGCCTTGGTGCGGCGTACGGACTTGGGCACGCCGGCCATCCGCAACGGGAGCTCGATGTTGCCCGCGGCGGTCAGCCACGGCATCAGCGCGGCCTCCTGGAACACCACAGCCGGGCGGGACGAGTTGATCTCGATCCCCCCCGCTGTCGGCTGGTCCAGGCCGGCCACCAGGTTGAGCAGGGTGGTCTTGCCGCAGCCGGACGCGCCGACCAGGCAGACGAACTCCCCCACCGCCACCTCGAGGTCGACCTGGTCGAGCGCGACCACCGCGCGCCGACCCTGGCCGAACGCCTTGCCGACCTGGTGGAAACGCACCGGCTGGGTGGCAGCGGTGACGGCCTGCCTGGCTTCGATCGTCGCGGTCATCGACTCTCTCCTGTCACTTCTTGTCCAGGCCGGCGGCGTCGACGGCAGGCTTGCCCGCCTTCGCCAGTACTTCGTTCAGCGGGCCGAAGTCGGCGAAGCCGGACACGTCCGGCGCCTCCTTCGCGATCCCGGCGGTGACCGAGTCCTTGGCCAGCTGCGGGAACGTGGCCGCGACCGGGTCGGCGGTGATCTCGATCTTGCTGAACGCCCGGTCGATCACCTCCGGCTTCAGCGCCTTGCCGGTGAGCTCCTTGAGCTGGGCGTTCACCACGGTCTTGGCGGCGGCCTGGTCGGAGTTGCTGAAGTCGATCGAGGCGACCAGACCGGTGAGCAGCGTCTTCACGGTCTGCGGGTGCTCCTGCAGGAACTTCGTCCGGACGATCAGCACCGTAGTCGGGAACTTGCCGCCGGGCCACAGTGCGGCCTCGTCCAGCAGCACCTTGGCGCCGGCGTCCAGCACCAGCCGGGACGACCACGGCTCGGGCAGCCAGGCGCCGTCCACATCGCCCTTCTTGAAGGCGTCCAGCGTCTGCGCGTTCTCCAGGTTGGTGACCTTCACCTTGCCGGTCAGGCCCTTCTCGGCCAGCAGCTTCTTCAGCGACACGTCCTGGGTGTTGCCCAGCGACGGGGTGGCGATGGTCTTGCCGACCAGGTCCTCCACCTTGGTGATGGTCGGCTTGACCACCAGCTGGGCCCCGCCGGAGGTGGTGCCGGCCACCAGCCGGACCGCCTCGCCCTTGGACTTCGCGTACGCGTTGATGGCCGGGCCGGAACCGATGAATGACGCGTCGAGCGAGCCACCGAGCAGTGCGCCGACCGCCTCCGGGCCGGCGTTGAACTTGGTCGGCACCAGCTTGGTGCTGCCCAGTTCCTTGCTGAACAGGCCCTTGTCCAGACCGACCAGCGCGGCCGCGTGGGTGACGTTCGGGAAGTAGCCGAGCCGGAGCTCGGTCGCCGGGCCCTTGTCCGTGGACGCGACCGGTGTCTCGTTACCGTCGGCCCGGGAGCAGCCGGCCACGGCGGCGACGAGCGACAGGACGGCGGCCGAGGCGGCCAGCGCACGGGTGGCGCGGAAGTTCGTGATCCTCACAAGTTTTGACCTTCAGGTGCGGGCGACCGGGTGGTCGCGAGCTGGCGGTTACGGTTCGTGCTGGGGGCACCGGGGGTCAACAATCCGCGGAGGCGACGCGGGAGCAGTCCAACCGACCTGCCTGTAGACCATGAAAGCAAAGAAAACCGACTTATATGGTTATGTTTCAGGATATGGACGAGAAACTCGTCATCCGAGACAGGTCAGATACGGACGGTCTCTCGTTCCTCACCGGCCGCAGCCGTCACCGGCACGACAGGCGTGGGCCGCCGGCCGGTGCTGTAGGCGACCACCGAGGCCCACAGCAGCACCAGTACGGCGTACGCGAGGTAGCGCAGACCGGCGGTGGCGCCGAGTCCGTTCAGGAGGTTGCGGGCGTTGGTGAGGATCAGCACCAGGCTGACCGTGACGCCGAGCCAACGGGTGGACAGCCGGGAGACCAGCCAGGCCGCGATCGGCGCGGCGACCACTCCCCCGACGAGGAGCGCCCCGACCACGGCGTACGGGATGTTCTGCCGGCCCAGGCCGAACAGGAACCCGGCGCTGGCGGCGATCGCGACGATGAACTCGGCCGTGTTGACCGAACCGACGGTCTTGCGCGGTTCCAGCTTGCCGCTGCTCAGCAACGAGGAGGTCGCGATCGGGCCCCAGCCACCGCCACCGGTCGCGTCGACGAAACCGGCGACCAGGCCGAGCGGGCCGAGGAACTTCCCAGCCGGCCGGCCCTCCATCACGGCGCGCACCTTGCCGGTCGCGAAGCGCGCCAGCAGGTAGATGCCGAGCAGGATCAGCAGGCCGGCCACCCAGAGCGAGGCCGATTCGGTCGACAGGCCGGACAGGAACGTCGCACCGGCGAAGGCGCCGATACCGCCCGGCACCCCGATCAGGGCGACCACGCGCCAGTCGACATTGCCGAACCGCCAGTGCGACAGACCGGAGGCGAGCGTGGTGCCCACCTCGGACAGGTGCACGGCGGCGGAGGCGACGGCCGGGGTGATGCCGGTGATCAGCAGGGCGGTGGTGGCGGTGACGCCGTAGGCCATGCCGAGGGTGCCGTCGACGAGTTGGGCGACGGTACCGAGTAAGGCGATGAGGACGAGACGACGCACGGGTCTGCTCCAACGGGCCGAGGCGAACGGGCCTGGACGGGGGGCGAGGCGAGGTGGTGCGGCGAGATCAACAGCGCGCGGAGTTCACCCGGAGCAGGTCGACGTGCCGGCGGCGGGTGAGACCGGCGCCGGGCGCGTTCGTGGTGTCCTGCATGCCCTCTATGAAACAGGACAAAGTCAGCCAGGATGCTCGGGTATTGCGATGTGAGACGACAATCCACGACTGTCCGAATCCGGACCCTGGTGTTGCCCTCGGGCAAACAGACTGCATACGGTCCTCCGTGGTGCTGTTCGCCGACTTCGTGAGGAGCCCGATGGCCGACCCCGCCCTGCCCGATGGCCGGTCCGATGGCTGGCCCGTTGGTGGTCCGCTCACCGTTGGGCGGTTGACGACCGAGTACGCCGAGTCGCCGCTCGGCACCGACGTGGCCCGCCCCAGGTTGGCGTGGATCGCGACCGCCCCGGGATACGGCGCCACCCAGTCGGCGTACCAGGTCTTGGTCGCGTCCTCCGCTGAGCTGCTGACCGCCGGGACAGCCGATGTGTGGGACTCGGGCGAGGTGCTGTCTGACGACATCCAGGTTGAGTACGACGGGCCTGCGCTGACGCCGCGGACGAGGTACCACTGGGCGGTCCGGCTCTGGGACGGCGTGGGCCGTGTGGGCGGATGGAGCAGTCCGGCCTGGTTCGAGACCGGTCTGCTGGACGAGGGCTTCGGCGCGGCCCAGTGGATCGGCGGACCCGGTGACGCCGCTCCCCTCTTGCGTCGCGGGTTCACGATCGACAGCCCGGTCGTCCGAGCCCGCCTCTACACCAGCGGCCTCGCGTACGCCGTACTGAACCTCAACGGCCAACGCGTCAGCGACGCCGTCCTCGATCCCGGATTCACCGCCTACGACAAGACCGTGCTCTACGTCACCCACGACGTCACCGAACTCGTGGCCCAGGGTGACAACGTGCTCGGTGCGGAACTCGGCCGTGGGTTCTTCGGGATGACGACTCCGAACGTCTGGCGCTGGCACCAGGCCCCTTGGACGGGCGATCCACGGCTGCTCGTTCGGCTCGTGATCGACCACGAGGACGGCAGCGTCACCGAGGTGGTGTCGGACACGTCCTGGCGGTTCGTGGGTGGGCCGACTCTCGACGACTCGCTGTACGCCGGTGAGACGTACGACGCCCGTCTCGAGCAGCCCGGTTGGGACTCCCCCGGCTTCGACGACTCCGCCTGGTCCCCCGCGGTCGCGATGCCCGCACCGCGCGGCAAACTCAAGGCGCAGGACCACGAACCGATCCGCGTGGTCGACGAACTCCCGCCGGTCTCCTCGACCTCACCTCACCCCGGAACCCAGGTCGCCGACTTCGGCCGGACCACCGCCGGCTGGGTCACCCTTCGCGTCACCGCGCCAGCCGGGACGCGTGTCAGCCTGTTGTACGGCGAGACGCTGCGCCCCGACGGCACGGTCGAGGCCGTCAACCGC
Source organism: Kribbella caucasensis (assembly GCF_004361855.1). Lineage (GTDB taxonomy): Bacteria > Actinomycetota > Actinomycetes > Propionibacteriales > Kribbellaceae > Kribbella > Kribbella caucasensis. The sequence continues at coordinate 34,969 of NZ_SNWQ01000032.1, read as the reverse complement.
CATGTGGAAGGTGATCGCTTCCAGCGTGACGAATACGTTGCTGCGGGCAACGGTGTCGAGGAGTGGGAGCCGCGCTTCTCCTACAAGGGCTTCCGCTACGTCGAGATCTCAGGTGCTGCTGACGTCGAGGTCACCTTGCGTGAGGCGCACTCGGATGTGCGTGGCGTCGCGCGGTTCACGGCCGGCGAGCCGACGTACGAGCAGCTCGAGCAGGCGATGCGGCGTACCGTTCTGAACAACCTGCACGGCATCCCCACCGACACCCCGATCTTCGAGAAGAACGGCTGGACCGGGGACGCCCAGGTCGGCGCGCCCACGATGGCCGGCCAGCTCGACCTGGCCCGGTTCTTCACCAAATGGCTCGGCGACCTGCGCGACAGCCAGACCGACGAGGGACAGCTGCCGGTGATCGTGCCGTCGGCGGGCTGGGGTTACACCGAACTCGCACCTGCGACCGAGTGGTCGACCGTCTACCCGTTCCTGCTCCGCGAGATGCACCGCTGGTACGGCGACACCCGGCTGCTCACCGACCACTGGGACGCCGTACTGCGTTACGTCGACTGGGAACTCGGCCGGGTCGAGAACGGCTTGTCCGTAAGCGTTCTCGGCGACTGGCTCCCACCGGGCTACCCGGACGGCCCGCCTCCCGAAGACCGCCGCCTCACCGGTACGGCGTACCTGCATCGCGCCGTGATCGCGGTCGCGGAGATCGCCGAGCTGATCGGCAAGACCGGTGAAGTGGATCGCCTCCGCAAGGCCGCGGACGAGCTGGCGGACGGGCTCAACCGCGAGTTCCTCGACCGCGAGGCCGGGCTCTACCGGACCGCGATCGACCCGGACTACCGGCAAACGTCGAACGCGGTCCCGCTCGCCTTCGGCCTGGTCCCGGACGAGTTTGAACCGCGGGTCGTGGCGAACCTGGTCGCGGATATAGAAGCGCGCGGGTTCCATCACAACGCGGGGTGTCTCGGGATCGGCGTACTGCTGCCGGTGCTCACGCAGTACGGGCATGGTGAGGTCGCAGCGAAGGTCGCGCTGCAGCGGACGTACCCGAGTTGGGGCTACTGGCTCGACCAGGGCGCGGACACGATGTGGGAGATGTGGGAGGCGGACACGCGATCCCGCAACCACTACTTCCACGGCACGGTTGTCCAATGGTTGCTGGAGAACGTGGCCGGGCTGCGGAACGCGGGCAACGGTTGGCAGCGGATCGTCGTTCGTCCGGATGCGCGTGACGAGGTCGACTCGGCATCGCTTCGGACTGACACCGTGCGGGGTCGGGTCACGGCTTCTTGGCGTCGGGTGGGCCGCGTGCTGCACTTGGAAATCCAAGTTCCGGTGGGATCAACGGCCGAGGTGCACGTGCCGGCCGAGGCCCTCGCCGATGTGAGCGCGGTGCCGGCGCCGTACGCGGGTGTGCCGTCGCACAAGGAGGGATACGCGGTCTACACCGTCGCCGCGGGCCACTGGAACTTCACGAGCCGGACTTCGTGAAGAGCAGGTCGCGGCAGACCCGGCCGTCGGCCTGAGCGCGGGACTCGAACTTGGTGATCGGCCGCCATTCGGGGCGCGGAGCCCAGTCGGCATACTGGTTGGCCAGGCTGGGCTCGGCGGTGCACACGGCGAGCATCTGATCGGCGTAGTTGGCCCAGTCCGTTGCCAAGTGCAACGTTCCGCCGGGCTGCAGGCGGGACGCGACCAGGCTGACGAACGGCGCGGTGATCAGGCGGCGTTTGTGGTGCCGTTTCTTCGGCCACGGGTCCGGGAAGTAGATCCGGACGCCGGCCAGCGACTCGGGCGCCAAGTGGTCGCGGAGGAGGTCGAGCGCGTCGCCGTGCAGCAGCCGGACGTTGTCCAGTCCGTACCGCTCGACCCACAACATCAGCTGCCCGAGACCAGCCGGGTAGACCTCCGCGGCGAGGTGGTCGACATCGGGATCCGCGAGCGCCAGCTGAGCAGTCGCGTCGCCCATACCGGAGCCGATCTCCAACACGGTCGGCGCTGTCCGCCCGAACCACTCGGCCAGATCGACCTGACCAGAGGGCATCTCCTCCAGCTTGCGGCCGAGCTGGGGCCAATGGGTGTCCCACACCCGCTGCTGCCCAGCCGTCATCCGCACACTGCGCCGGACATGGCTGACCACCCCCACCTGCCGAACCTGATCCACCGTCTCCACCCAGCGAGTTTAAACGGCCGACGTCGAAGGGCGATTCAGCCCGTTACATCCGCCGCAGCGAGGCGTTAACCCACTGACGGCTGAGCTCCTAGACGCGCCGTTCTCCCCTTAGAGCGTGAATCATTGTCATTCACACCCGTAGTTTGCTAATATCGACCAAAGAAAGGTGGTGAACGACAGTGGCTCGTGTGATCACTCGTTCCGTTGCAGACGTGGTCGAGCAGCTTGAGCTGGATGGCGACGTCGTCGTTACGGTTGATCGACTGGCAACTGTCCTGCACCAGGTCGACCTGGATGGAGATCCTCGCCGACTCGCCTACGAGCTCCAGCGTGATGGTTGGCTCGGGCGACTCCGCACCCGACACGCCTGGGAGTTCCTTCCAGGCGCGCGAGGAGGGGCTTACAGCTCAGGCGACCGCTTCATCGAATTCCGTGCTCAGCGTGCAGTCGACCCAACCTGGGGAGGCGTGCTCGCTATGGAGTCGGCAGCATCAGTCCTTGGGTTCGCTCAGCGCATTCCCGAGCAGGAGGTCGTCGCGCTCCCGGATAACGAGAGGTTCCCCAAGGCGCTTGCGGGCGACTGGCGCTACGTCCGGATTGAGCTGCAGTCCTCGGCGATCGCCACCGTCAACGGCCTGCCTTCGTGGACCCTCGAAGGTCTGCTCGTCGGGATCGCTGCCCGGCCCTCGGCCTACAAGGATGTCGCCGGCCTTGGACAGTGGCTCGCAGAAGCTGCGCCCGGTGTCGACACCGCGAATGTGGTCGAGTTGCTGCAGCCGATGGGTAACGCCACTCGCCAACGGGCGGCGTACCTGCTTGCGGCCTCGGACAGCGAACACGCCGCGGCTGCGATCGTCGAGGCCTATCCGCCATCCGAGATCGCATGGCTCGGGCCGCGCGAAGCGGGTGGATTCTTCGACAGCAACACCAAGGTCAACGACACCCTGCTCTTCAATTACCTGAGCATCGGGACCGGCTCATGACCCGCGTCACCGAGGGTCACCTCGTCCGCCATTACCAGGGAGTCAAGGGCGGTCGCGATGCCGCGCTGCTCGACATAGCCCAGGACCACGCACTCCACCTGCTGCATGAGGCCGGGCTCTTCGAGCGCGGGCTGGTGTTCAAGGGCGGCACTGCGCTTCGGAAGTTTCGCGCCGGCAACGCCGGTCGATTCTCCACCGACCTCGACTTCGCCGCGCCCGCTGAGGACCTCGCCCTTGCCGCATTGCAGGCACTCGACGGCGTCGGAGTGGACGGCTTCTCCTTCGCGATCGAGAACCTCGGAGACGACGGTCGGCGTGGCGATCTCAGGGTCGAGACCCCATTCGGGCGCCCACAGCTCGGCGCCAAGGTCGAGCTCGCTCGCCACCAGCTCAGTCTCGACGCCGAGGCGCTCGAACCCGAACGCCTACCGATCCACGATCGCTACGACTTCGCCCTGCCTCCGACGCCGGTGGTGCGCATCGAAGAGGCCGTCGCCGAGAAGCTCGCCCGCTACCGCCGGGTCTCGCTGGCCCGTGACCTCTACGACCTGCAGTGGTTCGCCAGTGCCGGCGCGATGTACGAGCCGCTCGTACGACGCCTGTGGGTGCTCAAGGTCTACCGTGACGTCGTCGTCGACGGCAGGGGTGGCAAGCCAGTCGATCCCACCGAGGTCCTCCGAGCTCGGACCACCCAGGACTTCCGCTCAGAAGACATCGGCTACCTGACCCGACCGGTCCGCATGGACGAGTGGATCGCGACCGTCCGAACCCGGTATGCCTTCATCGCCGAGCTCGACGCCGACGAACGACGCTGGGTCGAGTGCAACGAGCGTGACCTCTACGAGGTGGAGACCGCCCTCACCAAGATCGGCCGGAAGTGATCGCTCGCCTCGGGATACCAGCGGCTCCGCGCCCTTCGCCTATTCCCCTCGCGCCTGCCTCCCGACAACCTCAGGCACGGATTCAGAACTCGATCCGCAGCGTGCGGCCGGTCTCGAGGAAGGTTTTCAGGTTGGCCAGGATCGGGCTCCAGCCGTTCCGCCAGCCCTCGACCTGGTCGGCCTCGATCTCGTCGTGGACGACCTGCAGTTTGACCACACCCTGGCCGGCCGGCTCGATGGTGAAGGTGACCCGGCTGGGCTCGTCGTCCTTCCGGTCGTCCAGGTACTCGTTCTTGAAGGTGTAGGCGAGCGTCTTCGGTTCGTCGTACACGAGCACCTCGCCGGAGTCGGTCAGGCTGTCGTCGGCGCTGTCGTAGAACCGGACCGGCGAACCGACGGACCAGTCGGACTCGATCCGCCGGCCGAACCAGTACAGCGTGGTGAAGGCGCCGTCGGTCAGCGCTTGCCAAAGCTTCTCCGGGGTGGTCTCGATGTAGGTGACATGCACCATCGCAGGCTTGCTCACTTCTCCTCCAGGGCTGCTTTCAGCGCGCTCAGGGCGCGGAGTTTGTCTCGTTCGTAGTTGCCGATCCAGCGTTCGGCGATCTCGTTGATCGGCACTGGATTCAGGTAGTGATACTTGCTCCGGCCGCGCCGGACGGTCACCACCAGCCCCGCGTCCTCGAGGATCCGCAAGTGCTTGGTGACGCCTTGCCGGGTCATCTCGGTCAGCTGGTCACACAGCTCGGTCAGCGTCTGTCCGTTGCGCTCCCGCAGCGCATCCAGCAACTGCCGCCGCCCACCATCCGCCAGCGCCTTGAAAACCAGGTCCACTCCTCCGAGATTAAGCAACCAAATGGTTGCCTGTCAAACGGCGCCCGCCCCGATGTGGCTTGGTTTAAGCCGTGACGCGGTAGTCGTGCAGGGTGCTCGCAGAGCGCTTTCAGCACGCATTCCCGGCCGTTTCAGCGATGAATGTCACTCGCCCCAGAAGAGGTGGTCGACGACTATTCGGGCGCGGCGGGTGCGGCGGCGGTAGTCGTCGGCGAAGCGGCTGGTCTCGCCGGGTGGGTAGCCACAGATCTGCGCTACCGCGGCCAGATCGCGTGGGTCCCGCGGCAGCGAGTCGCCCGGACGGCCGCGGACAAGCATGATCGCGTTGCGGATCCGGGTCGCGAGCTCCCACGCGTTCCGTAGTACGTCGGCGTCGTGGGGCGTGACGAGTCCGGCCTCGACGGCAGCACGGAGAGCGCCGAGGGTGCGCGTGGTTCGCAGTCCTTCGACCCGGTGCGCCTCTCGCAACTGCAGCAACTGGACGGTCCACTCGATGTCGGCCAAACCGCCGGGGCCGAGCTTCGTGTGGGTCGCGGGATCGGCGCCTCGCGGCAACCGTTCCGCATCCACGCGCGCCTTGATCCGGCGGATCTCCATCACGTCGGCGACCCGTACGCCGTCCGCCGGGTAGCGCAGTGGATCGATGAGTTCGCGGAACCCCTGACACAGGGCGGGATCGCCACACAACGGGTCGGCCCGGAGCAACGCCTGCGCTTCCCACACGGCCGACCAGCGCGCGTAGTACGAGGCATAGGAGGCTAGCGTCCGGACGAGTGGGCCCTGGCGTCCCTCGGGTCGCAAGTCAGCGTCGACGGCCATCGCGGGGTCGGCACCAGGCAGCGCGAGCAACCGGCGGAGCTCCGATGCGGCCTGGGTGGCGAAGTCGGTCGCGGCCTTCTCGGAAGCGCCCGGCAATGGGTCGTGCACGAACATCACGTCGGCGTCGCTGCCGTAGCTGAGCTCGTGCCCGCCGAACCGGCCCATCGCGACGATCGCCAGCTTGGTCGGTTCCGGTTCGCCCTTCGCCACGGTCCGCCGGGCGACGTCGAGAGCGGTGGTCAGGGTCGCCACCGAAATCTTGGTCAGCGCCTCGCCGACGGCCTCGACCTCGACCAGGTCCGAGAGGTCGGCCGCCGCGACCCGGAACAGCTCCCGCCGTCGGGCCGCCCGGATTGCCCCGACCGCCGCCTCGGGATCGTCATGCCGACCGGCGGCCGCGGACATCTCGGACTGCAGGGCGTCGAGGGTCCGCGGGACCAGTTCGCGCTCGTCGGCCAGCATCGCGGTCGCTTCGGGGGCCCGCTGGAGCAGGTCGACGGCGTACCGGCCGCTGGCCAGCAGGTGCGCGAGTCGCTCGGCCGAGGCGCCCTCGTCGCGGAGCTGGCGCAGGTACCACGGGGTCGAGCCGAGCGTGTCCGAGATGGTCCGGAACGCGAGCAGCCCGGCATCCGGATCCGGCGACTCGGCGAACCAGCCGAGCATCGCGGGCAGCAACGTCTTCTGGATCGCCGAACGCCGCGACACCCCCTCGGACAGCGCCTCGATGTGCCGCAGCGCCGACGCCGGATCGGCGTACCCGAGGGCCGTCAGCCGTTGCCGCGCCGCCTCCGGAGTCAGCCGCACCTCCTGGCCCGGGATGCGCGCGACGGCGGCCAGCAACGGCCGGTAGAACAGCTTCTCGTGCAACCGCCGGACCTCGAGCGCGTGCTTCTTCCAGGCAGCGACCAGGTCGGCCACCGGGTTCTTCGTGAACCCGAGCGAGCGGCCCAGCCGGCGCAGGTCCTCCTCGTCGTCGGGGACCTGGTGGGTACGCCGCAACCGGTACAACTGGATCCGGTGCTCCATCGACCGCAGGAACCGGTACGCATCCGCGAGCACCGCGCCGTCCGTACGCCCGACGTACCCGGAACTGGTCAGCTGCTCCAGCGCGACCAACGTCGTCCCGCTCCGCACCGACTCGTCGCTGCGACCATGCACGAGCTGCAGCAGCTGTACGGCGAACTCGACGTCACGTAGACCACCCGGACCGAGCTTCAGCTGCCGGTCGACATCCGCCGCGGGGATGTGATCGACCACGCGGCGGCGCATCGCCTGGACGTCGCCGACGAACCCTTCCCGGTCGGCCGCGGACCAGACCAGCCGGCCGGTCCGCTCGGCGTACTCCCGGCCCAGCTCCACGTCACCCGCGACGGGGCGGGCCTTGAGCAGCGCCTGGAACTCCCACGTCTTGGCCCAGCGCTGGTAGTACGCGAGGTGGCTGTCGAGCGTCCGTACGAGCGGTCCCGACTTGCCCTCCGGCCGGAGCGCCGCGTCGACGGGCCAGAGCGTGCCCTCGGCGGTGCGCGCCGAGCAGATCCGCATCACCGCCGACGCCAACTGGGTCGCCGTCTTCAGCGCGGGCAACTCGGCCTCACCGTCATGCGGTTCCGCGACGAACAGCACGTCCACGTCGCTGACGTAGTTGAGTTCGCGCCCACCACATTTGCCCATGGCAATCACCGCGAGCCGGCAGTCCGCCGCGCCGGGGTGTGCCTTGAAGTAGTCGTTCCGCGCGATGTGCAGCGCCGTCTCCAACGCGCCACCGGCAAGGTCAGCCAGTACTGCGGCGACCTCGTCGACCAGCAGTCCCTCGGCGAGATCCCGCGCTGCCAACCGCAGCAACAGCCGCCTGTACTCGACCCGCAGCGCGTCCACCGGGTTCTCCGCGTCCACGGCGGTCACCAGCCGCGCGGCCACGTCGTCCGGACCCGGTCCACTTCGGGCCAACGCGGGGTCGGCCAGGTCGTACCAGTGCCGCGGGTGCACGCTCAGGTGCCGCCCGAGCGCCTCACTCGCGCCGAGCACGCAACACAAGCGGCGGCGGAAGCCGTCGTCCATGTCGAGCGTCCGCGCGAACACGGCCAGGTCGTACCCGTGCTGGTGCAGCGCCTCGGCCGTGCCGAGCAGTCCGTGCAGCGCGAGGTCGGGGTCGGCCGTCTCGGACAGCGAGTTGATCAGCTGGTCGGTCGCCATCGGGCTGTGCGAGTCCAGCGCGTCCAACTGGTCCAGCAGCTTCGCCGCCCGCTGCGGGTCCGCGAACCCCAGCCGGACCAGCCGCCCCTCACCCGACAACCTCCGCGACTCAGCCACCCCCGCAGGCTATCCATTCCCCCGGCAAATCTCAGAGGCCAACCTCCCAGCTGAATGGTTACCCCTCGGGAATCCGGCGGGGCAACCTGCCATCTCGGAGGTTGGCCTCTGAGATTCGGCCTAGCGGCGGGGGGTGTCGCGGGGGGATCGCGGTGGGGTTGCGACCGGATTGCGGTCAACACACGGAGTCGCTTGGCGAAAGCGTTCGGTGACGGGCATGATGACTGGTCATGGTCATGATGACGGGGTCGCTCTCGATCAGGGGCATGGTGGTTTGGCTGACGCCCCAGCAGGGTGGGCGAGTGTCCGGGCCGCCTGAGCCGGACTACGACTACGACTACACAGCCACCGCGTTCCTGCCGCCACGGACAGCCGAGGACGGGCAGGTGGGGATCGCGCTGCGCCGGTTCGCGCCGGGCGCCTGGCGGTCGGGTGCCGAGGGGATTCTGGTTCCCGGGCAGGGCCATCGTGCCCAGCAGGTGGTCCCCGGCTGCGTCGTGGTGATCACCGAAGGGGTCCGCCCGGTCGGATTCTTCACGGTCGAAGAGGTGCAGGCCCTCGCACCTGACGGGACCCTGGCCGTGCCGAAGCCGGCCGAGCCCGCGATCACGGGGCTGACCACGATCGGTCCGCTGCCCACCGACACGCCGTACCGGCACTCCACGGCTGCCACCCGCTGGACCGCTGCCGCCAACTGACAACAGCCTGCGTCCGGAGAACCGGCGGGGCGTTCCGCCAGTTCTCCGGACGTAACAGCGTCGGGCGTAGGAACTAGAACGCGAACTGGTTCAGTACGGCGAACTTGTCCGCGGCACCCTCGTTGGAGACGGCAACGATCCGCCGGGTGATGGTGTGGCCGCCACCGGCCGGCAACTCGAGCTTGAACTTGCTCATCGTCCAGATCGACTGCGAGTACCCGGTGAAGTCACCGCTGCCGGCGCTGTAGACCAGCCCGTAGGTCTGGTTGTCCGCGCCTGTTCCGGACTGGCCGATCCAGCGATTCGCGTCCGGCACGTGGCTGAACGGCCCGCCGCTGGTGACCACCGCGTTGCCCGAGACCGCCGAGCGCGAACCGGCACCGTCGTGGTCCAGCGCGTCACCGGCCCAAACCGTCAGCGGCGCGCCCGTCGCGTTGGTGAACGTCGTCGCCGCGGTGACGAACTGCTCGTCGGCCGTCGCCGTGTACGTCGTGACCACCTTCAGGTTCGGGTTCTCGGCCGAGGCGCCGGTGACCTGGACAACCGCCTTCTCGCCGGTGTTCTCGACGATCCGGATGTCCGTCGACCGCACTTGCGTCTGCTGCCACGCGCTGCCACCCGTCGGCTCGGTCGTGCTCACGTACGGCAGGTTGATCCAGTCGAGCTGGTCCGGCTGTCCGGTGATCGCCATGTCGACCACCTTGCCGGGGCTGGACGGGGTCAGCTGCGGGTCCTGGAAGACCTTCGCGATCGCCAGGGCGAGCCTCTTGTTCTCGATCACGATGTCGTCGAGTCCGGCCTCGACCAGGCCGCTGGGCAGCCGCTTGCCGACGCTCGCGTCGACGTTCACCGGCGAGATCTCCAGGTTGACGCCGGCGGCTCCGCCGTCGCCCACGGTGATCTCCTTGGCGGCCGTCGCGTAGCCGAGCTGGGCCGACTGGATCGTGTAGGTGCCGGCCCCCTTCTCCAGCGCCAACCGATAGTTGCCAGCGGCATCCGTCGTGGTAGAGCCGATCGACATTTCGTTCTGCAGAACGGTGACAGCGGTCGAGGCGACCGGTTCGCCACTGTCCTTCTTGGTCACCTTGCCGGACACCACGGGCCACGGCTTGGCCGCGACACCGCCCGGGGTGAAGGCGTACAGGTTGCCGTCGAACGCACCGACGACGACCGTGTTGCCGCTGACAACCGGTCCGGCGGAGACCCAGGTGCCCAGGTCCTGCTGCCACAGCGGCTGACCCGTCTGGGCATCCAGTGCGTAGAAGCTGCCGCCGTTCGAGCCGACGAACAACGTGTTGCCGCTGACAACGGGTGAGGTGAACGACCCACCGCGGTACTGCTTGCCCGGCAGCAACCGCTTCCAGATGACCGCACCGGTACCGGCGTTGAGCGCGGCCACCTCACCACTCGGGAAGCCCATATAGACGACGTCGCCCTTGATCGCCGCGGCGGCCGGGGTGGCGTTGCCGTTGACCAGTGACGGCCAGGAGCTGCGGTAGCTCCACAGGGTGGCTCCGGTCGCGCCGTCGCGAGCGATGATCCCGTTGCCGGAGCCGATGAAGACCCGACCGTCGGCAGCGGACGGGATGCCGTCCTGCCAACCACCTAGAGCCGCGGTTCCGGTCCACTCGACCGCGCCGGTCTCGAGGTTGTAGGAGATGACCCGGTCGGCGGTTTCGTTGCCGACGTACACGTGACCGTTCGAGACAGCCGGCGTACCGTCGCTCATCGTGGCACCGCTCATCGGCGATGCCCAGATCCGCTGCCCGGTCTTGACGTCGAGCGCGACCAGCAGACCGCGGCTCGCCTCGCCGTGCCTGGTCTGGTACGGGTACAGCACCTTGCCCTCGGCAACCGTCACGCCGTAGTACCCGTACGTGCGCTGGTTGTTGCCCTCCGGCGCCGGACCGGGATCGTTACGCCACTTCAGCTGACCGGTCTTGGCGTCCACGGCGAAGAGCGTGCCGCGCAGCGTCGGTACGAACACGAGCCCGTCCGACACCGCGATGCTGCCGTGCACCGAGGACGGCACGGTGTAGCTCCACAGCTTGCGGCCGGTCGCCAGCGACACCGCGTGTACCGCGCTGTTGCCGTCACCGTCCTCGTCCCGCGTCCCGGCGTACACGACACCGTCGACGATCGCGGGCGAGCCGGTCAGGAACGTGCCCTTCGTCCGGTACGACCAGGCAAGCCGCTGCCCGGCGGCGATGCTGTCGGTGGCGACTCCGGTGTGCGACGGGTCGCCGTGGTGCTGGGACCAGTTCGCGCCAGCGACCGGCTTGATCGCCTTCTCGTTGGTCAAAGTGAACGTCGAGGTGGCCTTCCAGATCGCTCCGGTCTTGTCCGCCGCCTCGACCAGCAGCGTGTGGTCGCCGTACTGCGTGCTGTCCGGCAGCGTGCCGTACCAGGTGAACTCGCCGGTCGAGTAGAGCGGCTTCCAGCTGCCGTTGTCGATGCGGTAGCGGACACTCACCGGGGCGTCACTGCTGTCGTAGGCGTTCACCTGGATGCCCGGGAAGCCGTCCCGCGGGATCGACGTACCGGGTGCCGGGCTGACGACGGTGAGGTCCTTCTCCGCGCCGTAGATCCGGAACGGGTTGTCGAAGGTCTTGTTGTGCATGTTCACGAACCGGAACCCGCGCGGCGAGTTGTCGATCGTGTACGAGCTCGACACCGTCTGGATGTGCTTCGCGGTGCCGGCGAAGTCGCTCCTCGGCTCCACATCGTTGGAGTGCTCGTGACCGACCAGCATCAGCTCGGCGCCGTACTGCTCCAGCACCTTGCCGTACTCGTCGTAGACACTCGGCGAGCCGAACGGCACGTTCATCGGCTGGTGGGCGAGCACCACCAGCCGCTTGCCCTCCTTGACGTTCTGGGCGAGGTCGGCCTTGACCCATTCGAGCTGCTCGGCGAACGGCGCGGCGCCGTTGTTCTCCAGCACCAGGAAGTGCCGGTCGCCGTAGTCGAAGGAGTACCACTCGGGCCCGACGTGCTTGCGGTAGTTGTTGATCCGGACCGCGTACGTCGCGCCGGCGGAGTACTCGTGGTTGCCGACGGCCGGCCACACCGGGACCTTCGAGTTCGCGGTACCGGCCTTGTAGAACTCGAACTCCGGGTCGGTCGCGTTGTTCGTCAGGTCGCCGCTGACCTGGATGAAGGCGAGCTCCTGCCGGGTCGAGTTGATCTCGGTGATCTGCTCGGCCAGCTGGGCGTTCACGTGCGGGTCGGCGACGTTGCCGAAGGTGAACCGGCCGCCGTCGTTGTCCCGGTCCTTGCGCAGGCCGAAGTCCACCTCGCGGGTGTCTCCGGCGGCGAGCTGGCCGAGGTTGCGGTAGAACTTCGGGGTCATCGAGTCGTCGGTGCCGACCGAGTAGCCGGCCGGCTGGGTGACGAAGACGAGGTCCACGTCACGGCGCTCGACGTCGGTGCCGAACGTGTAGCGGCCCTGGGCGTCGGTGACGACGATCTGCTGGCCGTCGGACACGCTGACCCCGGGCAGCACCGGCTCACCGGTGTCGATCCGGTTGTCGTTGTCGCGGTCCTCGAAGACCGTGCCGGAGATGGTGGCGTTGGGCGCGTCGACGGCATCGGCGAGCACACCGGTGAGCGGCACGCCGATCACCAGCGCGGCGAGCCCGGCGGTCACGCCGTACAAGAGCTTGTGGTACTTCGTCGTCGGTTGGTGATCGCGAGACGAGCGGGTCAGGCGGATCATGTGAGGAAGAACCTTTCTACGAACCAGAAGAGGCCGAAGGCGGCGACGACCCCGGTCGCCGAGCGAACGGCCGGAACCGAGAAGCGGCTCCGGCGGATGAGCAGGACCAGCGGGAACACGGCGATCAGCAACAGCGCCTGACCGGCCTCGATACCGAGGTTGAAGCTGAGCAGCGAGACGAGCAGTTCGGGGCTGGCCCCATCGGTGATCCGCAGGGACCCGGCGAAGCCGAGACCGTGCAGGAGACCGAAACCGAAGACCACCGGCATCCGGTGCCGGGTGGAGCCGAGCAGGTTCTCGACGGCGACGAAGGCGATCGACAGCGCGATCAGCGGCTCGACGATCACCGCCGGTACCGAGATCCCGCCCAGCAGGGTGGAGACGAGCGTGACGCTGTGCGCCACGGTGAACATCGAGATCACTTTCAGCAGGCTCTGGAAGGTGGTCGCGCCGAGGACGAGAGCGACGACGAAGAGCACGTGGTCGAGGCCGAGCAGGATGTGCTCGACGCCCAGCTTGCCGAACTGCAGGCTGGACGACGCGAGGGTGTTGTCGCCGACGGTGAAATCGTGGTGGCTGCGGTCGAAGATGGTCCGGCCGGACTCGTTGCCGAAGGTGTACTCGACCACGTTGGTGTGGTCGTCGGCGACCGCCTCCGAGTCGTCGAAAACCTTGTACTGCAGGCGGAACAGGCCTTCGTCGCCGGCGCATTCGTAGACCAGCCCGAGGTCGGCGTACGGCTTCTCCGCCCGGTTGCTGACCGAGGTGGTCTCCAGCCGGGGTTCGCAGGCGGCGCCGTCGAGGGAGACGATCACCCGATCGTGGAGATATTCCTCCAACCGCGGCCGGGCCGTGTCGAGTGCTTGTGCCCGCTGCCCGTCATCGGTGGCCGGTGCACCGAGATCGACGGCCCGCGCCAGTACGGCGTACTCGAGGCTGAGCTGATAGGTCACGCGACTGCCGTCTTGGTGAACGGTCGAGTAACCCGCGGACGCGATGACGTGCGCCGACGCGGTAGCGGCTCCCGTGGTCAGCAGGAAGACGAGCAGACCGGTGAACGCAAGCAGGCGCCGCATGAGAGCCCATCCCACGTGACCAGGGCAACGGATAGATGACGGCTCAGGAAACTATTTGCCGCTCATGCGCGGCCAGCTGTGAACTGGTTAGAGGACCGGCAGCAGTTTGTTGAGCTCGAACGGGGTGACCTGGCGGCGGTAGTCCTGCCACTCGACCCGCTTGTTGCGCAGGAAGAAGTCGAAGACGTGCTCACCCAGCGTCTCGGCGACCAGCTCACTGTCCTCCATCGCGCTGATCGCCTCGGCCAGGCTGCTCGGCAACGGCTTGATCCCCAGCGCGCGGCGCTCCCTCGAAGTCAGCGACCAGACGTCGTCCTCGACCTCACGGGGCAACTCGTACCCCTCCTCGATGCCCTTCAGCCCGGCCGCCAGCATCAGCGCGAACGCCAGATACGGGTTCGCTGCCGAGTCCAGCGAGCGGAACTCCACCCGGCTCGACTGGCCCTTGTGCGGCTTGTACATCGGCACCCGGACCAGCGCGGACCGGTTGTTGTGCCCCCACGAGATGAACGAGGGCGCCTCGTCACCGACGGCGAGCCGCTTGTACGAGTTCACCCACTGGTTCGTCACCGCGGTGATCTCGGCCGCGTGGTACAGCAGGCCGGCGATGAAGGCCCGGCCGGTCTTGGACAGCTGGTACTGCGCGCCGCCCTCGAAGAACGCGTTCCGGTCGCCCTCGAACAGCGACATGTGGGTGTGCATCCCCGAACCCGGCTGGTCGCTCAGCGGCTTCGGCATGAACGAGGCGTAGATGCCCTGGCTGAGCGCGACCTCCTTCACCACCACCCGGAAGGTCATGATGTTGTCGGCCGTGCTGAGCGCGTCGGCGTACCGCAGGTCGATCTCCTGCTGGCCCGGGCCGCCCTCGTGGTGGCTGAACTCGACCGAGATGCCCATCGACTCCAGCATCGTGATCGCCTCGCGGCGGAAGTCGTTGCCGATGCCCTGCGGGGTGTGGTCGAAGTACCCGGACGAGTCGACCGGCTCCGGCGGCGTCCCGGCCGGGCCGGCCGGCTGCTTGAACAGGTAGAACTCGATCTCCGGGTGGGTGTAGAAGGTGAACCCGAGATCGGCCGCCTTGGCCAGGGTCCGCTTCAGCACGTACCGCGGGTCGGCGAACGACGGCGAGCCGTCCGGCATGTTGATGTCGCAGAACATCCGCGCGGTGCCCATCGTCTCGCCCCGCCAGGGCAGGATCTGGAACGTCGACGGGTCCGGTTTGGCCAGCATGTCCGCCTCGGTCACCCGGGCGAAGCCCTCGATCGCGGACCCGTCGAAGCCGATCCCCTCGGCGAACGCGCCCTCCAGCTCGGCCGGCGCCACCGCGACCGACTTGAGGAAGCCGAGCACGTCGGTGAACCAGAGCCGAACGAACCGCACGTCGCGCTCCTCGAGCGCGCGCAGCACGAACTCCTGCTGCTTGTCCATCGGCGTGTCCACCTCTCTCGTCCTGCGGCTGTCGGCGCTGATGACAGGGCCTCACACAGTGTGCCCCGTCTCTGTTAAGCAGACGTTACGTGTTAGCGGGGACAAGGCGGTCAAGCGGGGCCTAACGTTCTCCCCGTGCAGACGATTTTCCACGCCGCCCTGGTCGTCGCGGCCGTCCTCTGCATCAGCGACCTGTTGCTCAGCACCACCCGGTTCGTCCGCTCGGTCCAGCGCAAGCGTCCGGCCGAGCTCGACGTGCTCGGGCGCCGCTGGCTGCCGATCCCGGAGCTCGGGTTCGGCATGTTCGCGTTCTGCTGCCCGGGCCTGGTCACCCTCGGCCTGACCCACGAGGGCGACACCCTGCCGACCCAGCAGATCCTGCTCGCCGCGCTGGTCTTCGGGTACGCCGGGGCGGTGCTGTCCCGGATCGTCCGGACGCCGGGACCGGACGGCCGCCGGTTCCGGTTACGCGCCGGCCTGCTCCTTGGCCTTCCCGCCGTCTTCGGCCTGGTCTTCGGCCTGTCCGGCGTCGCCGGCTGACCTGCTCCGGCGCTGGAACCAGGGCACGATCCGCTCGAGTGGGGCGAAGGCGAGCCAGCAGACCACGGTCGGCAGGAAGTGGATCAGCAGGATCGCGGTGTTCGCCACATGGAAGCCGATGAAGAACAGCGCAGCGAGCAACTGCCAGCGCCCCTTCAGCCACAGCACCACCGGCGACAGGAGCTCGCCGATGAACCCGACCCACTGCATCACGTGCAGCATCCACGGGTGGTTCAGCAACCACTCCCCGACCGGGTGCGGCCGGCGGACGATCGCCCAGGTCAGTACTGCGCTCCCGGGCCAGGTCACCACCCAGCCGGCGCTCCGCAGCTTGGCGACCGCCGAGAGGAAGTACGTCGCGATCACGCTGAGCTGGACACACCTGACAGCCCAGCCGGCCGCCTCGGACCTGCTCTGGTCCCCGTAGGCCCTCCAGCCCTTCTGCTGCGGCTTGACCGTCGGCAGCACCCACAACGCGACCACCAGCGCGAGGTGGTCGTGGTCCACCTTGCCGTCGCTCATCCCGATCAGCACCCACCAGGTGAACGCCGGGGCGACCACCCAGCCCGCGATCCGGGGGAACCAGTTGGTGGCGCCGACGAGACACGCGACGATGAGGACGACGTACAGGATCGTCGTGTTGGTGACCGACGGCCTCGGCAGGTCGAACAGGCGAGCCAGGAACAGCGGTTGGTACAGCCCGGTGTGCTCGCCCTTCAGCCGGGTGTCCCGGACGAACGCGTGCATGTCGAGGATGACGAACAGGTACAGGACCGTCCGCAACCACGCCACCCTGGCCAACGCGATCGCGGGCGTGAACCAGTTGACGACCTTCACCGGCGCACCTGCCAGGTCGCCAGTACTTCGGACTTCGGCGGACCCTCGACCCGGCCCTCCACCAGTTGCGTGGTGTCCCGGATCAGCTCGAGCCTCACGTACTTCGGCTTGTCCGGGTGCTTCTTCGCCCACCCGTCCGCCACCTGCTGCAGCAACGACGGATCCTTGACGATCTCCCCGATCCGCGCCTCGATCTCGGCCCGCGCGACCCCGGCCCCCTCGATGTTCAACGGCACATCCACCGTCGTCCCCGCGTCCGTCAACGCGCTGACCCGGGTGTACGTGATCGCCGCGTCGTCCGGCACCGACATCGCGTACTGCGACATCGGCCCGAACGGCCAGACGTCATCGGTGGCCCGCACCGACCCGTTCACGAGCAGCCCGATCCCCACCAGGGCGACTAGCACCCGCAAGCCTTTCCCGGCCCGCCCCAACCGCACATCCCCCGCACCACCCGTCGTCACGACCGCCATTACACCGCACCCACAGTGCGTACGGACGACACCGGACCGGTAAAAGTTGTCCATGCGCAACTGGGGGTACTGCTCTGCCTGCCGTTCCTGGTCGCCGCCTGCGGCACCGAAACGGCTCCGACGGCCGATGCCTCGCCGTCCGCCTACATCAGCCTGCAGATGCAGGGCTCACCGTCCTCAGGTCAGCCGTCTCCGGAAGCGACGCCGACGCAGACCCAGCCGGCGCCGTTCCCGACCAAGCTTCCCAGCCGACCGCCGGTGCCCGAGAGCGCCTACCAGCAGATCACCGTCGCCCGGCTCGATGCTCCCGAATCCGCGCTGCGCGCCCCCGGTCCCGGCAACGCACAGGTGATCCTCGCCTGCGATTACGAGGAGTGGAGCCTGCAGTACGAGACCAACCTGCACGACGCCAGGTTGAACCCACCGGGTCAACACCCGATGGGCGACCAACGCGGCGACTACCTGAACGCGCGCACCTCCACCCGCTCCGGCGAGGCGCTGGGCAACCACGGAGATCCGGTCGCCGCCGGGTACATCGCCCGGTCCTACACGGAGGACTCCTGGCCCCAGTGGAAGCTGGTCACGGCCTTCGAGGTCCAGCGCCGGGATCTGACCAGGAAAAACGTGCTCGGGGCCCGCAACCAGTACGCGATCGGGTGCTCGGCAAAGTACGTTCCGACCCTGCTGGATGCGGTCCGGGTCAGCATCTACGCGCCGTGGGACTGGAAGATCTGACCAGCCGACCTGAGAGGATTTGCGGATGGCGACGATCCAGCAGGTGGCGGAGGCGTTCTCCACCCACCGGTATTCCGAGGTGTATCCGTTCCTGCATCCCGAGGTCAGCTGGACCTTGGTCGGAGCTGCCCGGCTCGAGGGGCGCGACCAGGTGATCCAGGCCTGCGAGGGTGCGCTGCAGCAGCTGTCCCGCAGCACCACCCAGTTCCTCCGCTTCAAGGCCATCGTCAGTGCCGACGCGGTCGCCGTCGACGCGATCGCCCGGTACGTCGACCAGAAGTGGCAGTCGTCCTTCGTCTCCTCGTGCGACATCTTCGAGTTCGTCCAGGGCACGTTGACCAACATCACGTCGTACACCCAGGAAATCGACTCGAGCACCATCCGCTAGTCCCAATGCCGCTTGGTCAGGCCACCTGGCTTGCCGTCAGGCTGATCGTCGTTCGACCGGTTTAGTCGACCCGCGCCGCCCAGGCACGGTCTCGCCACCGATGGGCTCAGCGCAACCGGGGCGGGTTTCTGCCCGCCCTGAGCCAACAACCCACCCCGGTCGCCACAAAAAACCTCCCCGGATCCACCTAGCGGTCCGCCTGACCCGGCCAACAGGCGACCTTGGGCAGCGGCCAGTCACATTTCGCGCCGGCCCACGTCTGATGGGTGCTCAACGTCGAGTCGCGCGGGTCGGGTCTGAGAGGTCGGGCGTCACTGAGCGGATTCTCGATGACCACGCCACCGTCAGAAGCGTCGTACGACGGTCAGCCGGACCAACCAGGTCGCCACGGGCCTGACACCGCGATCACGAACACCATCGCGGAACCGTGAACACCGCACCGTACGCCCGAACCCCCCGACAACCTGTTCACGGTCCCCGCACTCGCCCACACGGCCAGATGCCCAGCCCCCAACCCGACCACCACGCAGACCAGCTTTACGACAAGTCAGATCGGCTAGCTGAGCGGCAATGCCGTTAGTCCTGGGCCGCCCGTAGTAATGGGGCCACCCGTAGTACTGAGCGCCGTCCGTAGTACTCAGGTCGTTCGGGCGGTCAGCTTCGGCCGGCTCCGGTAGGTGACTCGGCGGATCAGCAGCTCGAACGGGCCGCGATAGCCGGTACGCCGCATACGGTCGGCGAGCAGGACGGTCGCCAGCCAGGTGGCCGCGGCCAACAGCGCGGTGGTCGTGACGCCGAGGGGGCCGGACAGGTCGAGCAGATAGGGCGCGAAGGCAACGGTCCAGACGACCGACTGGGCCAGGTAGCAGGTCAGGGACCGTTGCCCGGTGGCCGCGATCGCCAGCGTGATCGGACCGGGCTTCGGGGCGAACCGGATCGACAGCAGCGCGATCAGAGCCGCATAGCCGAAGCCACCGAGGACGCCGGCCGCATCGTGCAGCGGGCCGAACACGCTCAGCGCGTCGTCGCTCGGCCTGTCGATGACGCGGGCCAGCACGAGCGAGACGGGCTGCGCGCCGAGCACGGCCGCGCCGATGCCGACGACAACGGTCGTGGTCAGCAACCTCCGGTGCCGCGCCGGGTTCTCCAGGATCCGGCGCGGCCCCGCCCACAGGCCGACCAGGAACGGGCAGAAGAACCCGATCGGCCCGAGCAGCGCGATGAACGGGTGGACGGTGATCCGCTCGGCGAACTGCGTCCACAGATCCGGCGGAAGCATCGCCTGGTCCGGCGCGTCCGTGCTCGTCGCCAGCGAGTCGGCACTCGGCAACGCGGTCAGTGCGAAGAAGAGCGCTGCGACGATTCTGTGCACTAGTCAAGCTGTCGCAGGAGAGGTCAGCTTTCGGTTACGGCGTAGTGCAGGCGTACGGAGCCGCCGGTGTCAGTGTGTACCGAGAGCAATTGCAATCGGGTCGGAGGCTCGCCTACGGCAAGCGGTGGCCCGTCCATCACCGACGGTGTGCCGAGTCCGCCGATGAGAGCAGGCGCCAGCGTCAGGTGGAGTTCGTCGATTAGACCTGCCCGCAACATCGCACCGTTGAGGCCGCCGCCCGCGGTCGACAGCACGCAACTGATGCCGAGTTCGGTGCCCATCGCGGCGATCCCTCGCGCCAGGTCGACGCGCTCCTCGCCGACGACGAGATAGCAGATGCGTTCCCGGCGGAGATAGCCGAGATAGTCGGCCGGGGTCGACCGCGCCACCAGGACCAGCGCGTCCCAGTTCTCATGTTTCTCGGTCCAGCGCACTCGTCCGCGGCTGTCGACGACGGTGAACCACATGTGCGGCGGGGACGGTTGTCCGGTGATGTCCGGTGGGAGGAAGTGCTGGTAGAGCCCGGCGGTGTCACCGTCGTAGGTGGGCAGTTCTTCCGGAATCTCGTCCTCGGCGACCAGGCTGCCGCTGCCCTCCAGGATCGCGTTGCAGCCGTACTGCTGTCCGAGCACCTCGAGGATGTCGAGCGGCACCGGATCGGCGGCACGCGGCGTCATCGATCCCCACAGATCCGAACTTGGCTGGTGCATCAAGAGCGCGTCCCGGGTGAGCGCGACCTTCCCGTCGACACTGGCTCCCACACTGACCACCACGCGCGGTCGCTTCTGCATCACAGCCTCCTTCGGCTCGCTGGACGGCGGACACCAGATCTACCAGCGGCCACCGACAACGCGCGCCGGCCACATCCACGACCGGATGCCGATGACGTCACACCGGACAGCCGGGAGACCACCGTCAACGCATGATTGATGGTCCGCGGCGCGTACCCCGCGGCCAAGATGCGCTTGCCAGTCCTCTGATTCACCGCGCCGACGGCCGTCGCGCCCGGCCGGCGGGTGCGATGGGGATTTGTCGCTGACTTCATCCAGCCGACCAGCACCGCGACCTCGGACGACGTCGCCCGCTCCCAGAAACCACGCCGAAACCAGCGCAACAGATCGAATCCGTAGCCCGGGCGCGTCAACGGACTCGCATCGCCCAGCGCCAAGTCCCGCAGATACCGAACCGCTGACTCGATCTCGGCGCCGTCAGCGCCCACCACTACGAACGGAGGGAACCGACCTTCAGCAGCGACTACCTCTCCAACCCGCGGCAACTCGATTTGGCCATCCAGCAACTCCTGCCGAAGCTCGTCCAACGAACCAAGACCTCCACACCACCAGGCGACCCGCAAGAGAATAGAGACTTGGTGCAGTCAACTCGGATGAGCAACCACCGGTCCCACCGGATAGCCCAGACGCCGAGGACAGCAGTACGCCGTACGCACCGAGGATGTCGCCGACGTACAGCAGCATCGCGTGCGGGAACCCGAGCACCACCAGGACCAGGCTCCGCCGCCAGGGCAGGAACCGAGTCGCCCGGGCCACGGCTCCCCCGTCCTGCGGGAATCCGCCGAGCACCGAGGACCCGCGCAGGACGTAGTGCGAGTTCGCCAGAGCGATGAAGAGCAACATGAATCCGCGCGCCAGATCCGGGCCCAGCGCTCGCTCCCCCGACAGCCGTCGGCCCACCCATGGAAGTAGTCACCGCATCAGTGAGGCGGCGCTGTGGTGTCCCTACAGTCGCCGAAAGTATCCGTCCCGCCGACCTTCGTAGCTACCGTCAGTCGGTGGTGAGGCCTACTGGTTCAGGTGGCGCTGACTCCGGCAGCACGGCCGGTACGGCCGGTTGGGGCTCGGCGGCGGAGCGGCCGGCCAGCGCTGCGAGCTCGTCGCGGAACTGCGGGAGCATCCAGCGCAGCGGCTGGAGCAGCACCCGGCCGACGGTCGACTCGTCGATCCGGAGCAACTGCGCGATCCGGTGCACCGCGTCGGCCTCGTCGACCGCGGCATAGAGGAGGTGAACCACCTCGTGGCGATGCGCGTAAACGACCAGAGCGGCCGCTGCCAGGCCGGGATCGACCTCTGGCAGCTCCCGCTGAGCTTTGTCCCCGTGAACATCCATGACCGGTCAACGTCCGGACCGGTGACTTGGTCACGCCCTACGCGTGCGCGCGCGGGGCGGCGACCCAGTAAGGTGCTCCCGTGCCTCAGCTTCGGGTTGCTCTCGCTCAGCTCAATGTGACGGTCGGTGACCTCGACGGAAACGCCGAGAAGATCGTCACGTGGACCCGGAACGCGGTCGAGCGCGGCGCCCACGTGGTCGCCTTCCCGGAGCTGGCCCTGACCGGGTATCCGGTGGAGGATCTCGCCCTGCGCAGGTCTTTCGTGGACGCCTCCCAGGCTCGGGTCGAGGAGCTGGCCCAGCGACTCCAGGACGAGGGCCTCGGCGAGACCGTCGTGGTCTGTGGATACCTCGGCCGCGCGACCGGTACGGCGATGGGCGTCGACCGCCTCGGCCGGCCCAAGGGCTCCCCGACGAACTCGGCTGCCGTGATCCACCGGGGTGCGGTGGTCACCTCCGCGGTCAAGCACCACCTGCCGAACTACGGCGTCTTCGACGAGTTCCGGCACTTCGTCCCCGGCAACACCCTGCAGGTGATCCGGATCCACGGCATCGACGTCGCGCTGGTGATCTGCGAGGACCTCTGGCAGGACGGCGGACCCGTCGCGGTCACCCGGGCCGCCGGAGCCGGTCTGCTGCTGGTCGTCAACAGCTCGCCGTACGAGGCCAACAAGGACGACGTCCGCGGCGAGCTGGTCAGTCGCCGGGCCCGCGAAGCCGGCTGCTCGCTGGCGTATGTGAACCTCATCGGCGGACAGGACGAGCTGGTCTTCGATGGCGACTCACTGATCGTGGACGCCGAGGGCAAGACACTCGCCCGCGCCCCACAGTTCGAGCAGGGCGGCATGGTCGTCGACCTCGAGCTCCCGGCCGCGACCGCGACACCGAAGGGCGAGCACGAGGGCATCGAGATCGTGCACACCGTTCTGCACGAGGACCCGTTGCCGGCGTACGAGCCGATCGCCGCGGCGCAGGCGCCCAGGCTGGCCGACGAGGCCGAGATGTACGGCGCGATCGTGCTCGGCCTGCGCGACTACGTACAGAAGAACGGCTTCAAGTCGGTGCTGCTCGGGCTGTCCGGCGGGATCGACTCGTCGCTGGTCGCCGCGATCGCCTGTGACGCGATCGGCGCCAAGCACGTGTTCGGGATCTCCAACCCGAGCGTCTACTCCAGCGACCACTCCAGGGACGACGCGGCCGAACTGGCGGCGCGGACCGGGCTGAACTACCGGGTGGTGCCGATCCAGCCGATGGTGCAGCCGTTCCTGGACACGCTCGGGCTGACCGGGCTGGCCGAGGAGAACCTGCAGGCCCGGGTCCGGGCGGTGATCTGGATGGGGCTGTCGAACGCCGACGGCCACCTGGTCCTTGCCTGTGGCAACAAGTCGGAGCTGTCCGTCGGCTACTCGACCATCTACGGCGACGCGGTCGGTGGGTACGCACCGCTGAAGGACGTGCCGAAGACGCTGGTCTGGCGGCTGGCGAAGTGGCGGAACGCGGACGCGAAGGCGCGCGGACAGCAGCCGCCGATCCCGGAGAACTCGATCGCCAAACCGCCGTCCGCGGAGCTTCGGCCGGGGCAGCAGGACACCGACTCGCTGCCGCCGTACGAGTTGCTCGACGACATGCTCGACGATTACGTAGAGCAAGACCGCGGCAGCGCCGAACTGGTCGCCGCCGGATTCGACCCCGAGTTGGCCAGCAAGGTGATCCAGCTGGTCGACAAGGCGGAGTACAAGCGCCGGCAGTATCCGCCGGGCCCGAAGATCACCCATAAGGCGTTCGGCCGGGACCGCCGGCTACCGATCACCACCGCCTGGCGTGAAGATGCGAGAAAGGCGGCCGGGAACTGAGTGGCTCGTGGCGGAACCGCCCTTCCTCCGACCCCTCCGGGGACCCTTCCTGGGATGACAGCTCCGAACCGCCCTGGGGCACGCCCGCGGGGCGCAACTCCGGGTACTCCGGCCTGCCCGCCGACGATGTGAGTGATCCCTCATCGACAGCCGGTAGCGCTCACGCACCGCGACGGTGGGACGATGAAGGCATGGTTGACAACTTCATGTCGGCCGGTACCAACGGCGACGCCGACGAGGAGCTGCCGGCGCCGTACGGGACCGGACCGAAGAACCGGACAACCGAGGAGCACCACCGCTCGGACTACAGCTACACCGACGACTCCGGCGACGGCTGGCGCGACAGCACGCCCGGCGGTCTGGCCGGTCTCGATCCGTCCCCGCAACTGCCGAGCGCGCCCCGCGCCTACGGCGAACGTGGCCCGGTGCCCCAGCAGCCGTACGTGCCGAAGTCCCCGTACCTGCCCGGGCCCCCGCCGCCCGCCCCGGAGCGCGGCTACCCGAGCCAGTACTCCGAACCGCAGCAGCCGAGCTCGTACGACGAGACGACGCGGCCCAACTACTACGGCGACTCCAGCAGCCGGTACGACGAGTCCCCGTTCGCGCCGTCGTCGTACCAGGAGCCAACCGGTCGCTCCCAGCAGGAGCCGAGCAGCCGGTCGCACCCGGAGCCGACTAATCGGCCGTACCGGCCTTCGGGTCCGCAAGGTCAACCACAGCAGGGCCCGCCACCGGCACCGCCGCAGCAGCAGGGCCGTCCGAGTCCCTTCGCCCCACAGCCAGGACAGGGCAGCAACGGCACTCCCCAGAGTCGTCCCACTCCCCCGCAGCAGCAGGGTCCGAGTGGACCGCCTCCTGCTCCGCCGCGTCCGGCAGGGCCGCCGGCCAGCAACGGCGTCGCGCCGCACGCGTCCAACGGGACGACCAGCAACGGGTGGACGACGCCTGCACCCACGCAGGCCAGCACGCCTCCGCCACCGAGCCAGGCCAACGGTCAGAACACTGGGCGTCTAGTGCCCCCCAGCAGTGGTCCGGCGCCGACCGGTCAGGCACCGACCACGCCACAAGCACCGCCGCCCTCGCCTCCTGCCCAGGCTGCGGCGGCTCCCGCACCGCAGACGCCGCAGGCTTCGCAGAACCTGCCGCCCGCGAACCGGCCTGCCCCGCCGCAGCAGCCACAGCCGAACGCCGCCACCAACGTCTACCTGACGGATCCGAGCGCGGAGTACGAGAGCAACGTCCCGGAGTCGACGTCCGACAGCCGCCCGGTCGGAGCGCGGGTCGGGGCGCGGCGACGGGCCGACGTACAGCAGGACGCACCCAGCCAGGTTCACAACCAGGCGCAGGCCGAGCTCACCGGCTCCCACCGGGCCAGGCGGGCCCAAGCAGCGGCCGACCTGGCTGCCGCTAAACCCACAGCCAGCCTCGGTGAACCGGTGACCCCGTCCGCATCCAGCGAAGCCGGTAGGCCGACCGAGGGCAACGCATCGGGTGAGGCGCCCGTCAGCGGCAGCAAGCGGCCGCGCAAGTACCGGATCCACCACCTGCGCGACATGAAGAACCGTGGCGAGAAGTGGGCCATGCTGACCGCGTACGACCAGTACACGGCCGAGATCTTCGACGAGGCCGGTATCCCGGTGCTGCTGGTCGGCGACTCCGCGGCGAACAACGTCTACGGCTACGAGACCACGCTGCGGGTCACGGTCGACGAGCTGATCCCGCTGGCACGTGCGGTGGCGACGGCCGCCCAGCGCGCGTTGGTGGTCGCGGATCTGCCGTTCGGTTCGTACCAGGCGTCGCCCGAGCAGGCGTTCCACACCGCCGTGCGCTTCATGAAGGAAGCAGGCGTCGCCGCGGTCAAACTGGAGGGCGGCCGGACCGTCGTACCGGCCGTGGAGAAGCTGACCCAGTCCGGCATCCCGGTGATGGCGCATATCGGCTTCACCCCGCAGAGCGAACACGCGATCGGCGGCTACCGGGTCCAGGGTCGCGGCGACCAGGCGGCCGGGCTGATCGACGACGCGGTCGCACTGGCCGAAGCCGGCGCCTTCTCCGTCGTTCTGGAGATGGTCCCCGGCGACGTCGCGGCCGAGATCACCAAGCGGATCCCGGTCCCGACCATCGGCATCGGCGCGGGCCGCGACACGGATGCCCAGGTGCTCGTCTGGCAGGACATGGCCGGCCTCCGCTCCGGCCCCATGCCCCGCTTCGTCAAGCAGTACGCCGACCTCCGCAGCATCCTCACGACCGCCGCCACCAGCTACGCCAACGAGGTAGCCACCGGCACCTTCCCCACCGACGACCACACCTTCTAGCTTCACCCGGCGAGCCTTTTGCGTCAGGTGAACGTGGATTTTACGTTTCCCTGCAGAAATCGATCTTCCCAAGCACCCGCCAGAGTGCTTGACTCCTCAGGTTGCCCCGGCAACGAGCTGGGGGCTTTCGGAGGGGAAAATCTTGCGTATCACAAAGAAGGCAATCGCGCTGTCCGTCGCCGTCGTGGCGGCAGTCGGCGGCGGGATCGTGCTGGCGACGTCGGCCAATGCGGCCGATCCGGCAGCGGTCGCCGGCCCGATCCCGAACACCGAGGGTTCGGTGTCGGGCTGGAACCTCAAGAACGGCACCATCTACGGTGCGGACATCGACCCGAACGTGGTCAAGTGGTTCACCGGCACCTACAACAACACGGTGACCAGCGACAGCGTGAAGGACGGAGCGCTGGCCGAGACGGACCTGAACGACGCCGTCAAGGGCAAGCTGAATGCAGTCGGGGGTCCGGTCGGCCCGGCCGGTCCGGAAGGTCCCGCGGGTCCGAAGGGCGACACGGGCGTGGTCGGCCTCACCGTCAGCAGCCCGATGAAGGTCGTCCCGACCGGGTTCTCCGAGATCAAGCTCGACTGCGCCGACGGTAAGAAGGCCCTGTCCGGCGGATTGAAGTGGGATTCCGGCGTCAAGAGCGAGGCGAAGCACGTCGTCGTGAACGGCACCTACCCGAGCGACCTAGCGGACGCGGAGGGCCTCTCGACCGCGAACTCGTGGACGATCGCGCTCACCAACAACGCCCCCAATGAGATCACCGTCCAGCCCTTCATCACCTGCGCCACCATCGGCTGACCACTCGCACCACAAGAGCTCCCGACCTCGGCTAAAGGTCGGGAGCTCTGTCGTTGCTAGATCCAGGGCAGGGATGAGCGTTCGGTCCAGTACTCAGATGGTGTCTGCGCGAATTCGGTGAGGGGTTCGACGTCGCGGGCGGCGAGGTTGCTGTCGAGTTGCGCGGGAGTGGTGGCGCCGCTGAGGACGATGTCGGTCCACGGGTTGGCGAGGGCGGCGCCGATTGCGAGGGCGTCGGGGGTGAGGTGGTGGTGGGCGGCGAAGGTGTTGAAGGGGGTGTCGCCGGCGCGGGTGGTCAGGCGGCCGTTGGCGACGGCTTCTTTGATGACGACGAACCAGCCGGCCTCGTGGGCTTTGGCGAGCGTGGGGCCTGCGGAGGGTTCGAGGACGTTCCAGGTGGATTGGACGGCCGTGAACGGGCCGTTGAGGTCGAGAGCCGCTCGGAGGGTGGCTGCCTGGTGGGGGCCGCTGGTGGAGAGGCCGACGCGGACACCTTCGGCCGCGAGTTGGGTCAGGCGGTCGAGCAGTTTGACGTCGCCGAGGGCGGGGCTGTCCGGGGTGAGGCTGTGGATCAGGTAGAAGTCAGGTGGACCGCCGAGGGCCTGGAGCGTCTCGGGCCACTGGCGCTCGAAGGTGGCCAGTGAGTGGTCCTTCACCTCGTGCGTCTCGGCGTCGTGGCGCCAGTCGGCGACGTACGTGTAGCCCCACTTCGACCCGATGGTGAGTTGGGCCCGTCGCTCCGGGGTCAGCCACTCGCCGAGGAAGACTTCGGCGAGGCCGTACGAGCGGGCGGCGTCGAAGTACCGGATGCCGGCCTGCCAGGCCTGCTCGAGGAGTTCGTGGGTGCGTCGCCGGAGATCGACGACGGCCCGGCCGGGTGGCAGGTCCTCGTCGTGTCCGAGATTGATGTACCCGGGCCGGCCGAGTGCGGCCAGGCCGAGGCCGATTCGTTGCGCCATGTCTTCGATCGTCTCACTGCGGGCACGGGGCAACGAATGTGAGACGCGCCGCAGGAGCCGTCGCCGTACCGGCTTCGTCCTCTAGCGTTTTGAGGTGTGACCGAATCGCGCCTGCCTCCGCCCGGAACCGTCGTCCGGCGTACGACGGCCCGCGTCCTGCCCGTCCGCTCGGACGGCCGGGTGTTGCTGTTGCACGGGTGGGACCCGCTGAAGCCGACGACGCCGTACTGGTTCACGATCGGTGGCGGCGTCGAGACCGGCGAGACGGTCGCACAGGCCGGTAGTCGCGAACTGCGCGAGGAGGTCGGCATCCAGCTGCCGGCCGAGGCACTGGGCGAACCGGTGGCGACGAACACGATCGAGTTCGAGTGGGGCGGCTGCCGGATCATCCAGCACCAGACGTTCTTCGCCGTCGGCGTGGACCGGGTCGAGGTGAGCTTCGCCAACCAGGAGCAGCTCGAACTGGAGACGATCAGCGCGCACGGCTGGTGGTACTCGGACGAACTGGAGGCGACCGGTCAGGCCGCGCACGTCACCATCCCCGGTCTGCTCCGCCAAGCCGTCGACGCCATCAACCTGCGCCAGGCGTCCTGAGCCCAGCCTCCTGGGAGCAGCCTCCTGGGAGCAGCCTCCTGGGACCAGCCTGGCGAGTCAGCGGCTGCGGGCTTCCTTCAGCAGCTTCTTCGGGATCTTCTTGTCGACGAGGTAATGCCGCAGGTCGCACCGCTCCGCGCAGCCGGCATCGGCGAGCCGCTTGAGGACCACCGGGCACTTCTTGCACCTCGGCTTGTCCTTGCAGCACTTCTTCTTCGCGGTCATCGACGGCATGCCGAAAGAGTAGGTGAGGCAACCCTAAGCGTCTAGCTGACAAGGCAGTATTCGTGGCGCACCTCACGCCCACTGTCCGCTGATCGCTCCGATTGTCCGCTCATCACGATCGGCCGTCCGCTGATCACGTCAGCTGTCCGGTGAGCAGGTCGCGGGCTTCGACCAGTGACGGTCCGTACCAGGTCAGATGCCGGCCGGACACACATACCGCTCTTTCGCCGAATGCCTCCGGCCCGTCGTCCGGCGAAAAGGCATAAGGCTCGTCCGGCAACACCACCAGCTCGTACGCCGGTAACGCGGCCGGGTCGATCCGCGGATACCGCTCGGCCGAATCCGCGAACACGTTGTCGATGCCGATCCTTTGCAGCAGATCACCGGCGAAGGTGTTCCGGCCCAATGCCATCCACGGCCGCCGCCAGATCGGAATCACGGCCCGCCGGCGCGGACCGGCGTACGGCGGTCGCCACACCTCGCGGGCTTCGTCGAGCCAACCGGGGACGTCGCCGGTGATTGCCGAGAGCATTCGTCTCAGTGATTCCAGTGACTGCTCGACGGTCGTCGGTGCGGTCACCCAAACCGGCAGACCGGCGTCCCTCAACGCGGCCAGATCGGGGTCGTGATTCTCCTCGGCATTCGCGATCACGACATCGGGCGCGAGCTTGCGAATGAGGTCGACGTCGGGGTTCTTCGTACCGCGAACACGAACCACGTCGAGGTCGGCCGGATGTGTGCACCAATCGGTCGCGCCGACGAGCAACTCTCGATGTGTGGCCGCGATCGACTCCGTCAACGACGGCACGATGCTCACCACCCGACGTACTCGCGAGGGCAGTTCGACATGCATGCCGAGGTCGTCGCGCACCATCACTCCAACTCGTTGAAGGCATCGTTCAGACCAGCATCGCAGAGGTCTTCGAAGGGTGTTGCGGGTGCGTTGTGACGAGAGGTTGCCGAGGACAACACTTCGCTCGGAAGCACGAAGAGGGCACATCAGGGCCTTCTTCGTGCGCGTGTCGCCAACAATTATTTGCGGCCGTCCGGCATGCTCGACCTGCACCGGAATCCCTTCTGCACAAGGATTTTCGGCTTTACCGCCCGAATTGCGGGCCTGGACGCCTTGACCTGCGGGCGTTTCGGGTGCTTTACGTAGGCACCAACTGTTGTCATCATCGTGACGACGAGGAATCCACCGTGGTTTTCCTCAGCCGCACCAAGGAGGCAGAGTGCCAGCCAAGAAGGCAGCCGCAGGGAAGGCGACAGCCAAAAAGGCTTCTCCCGCCAAGAAGACTGTCGCCAAGAAGGCCCCAGCCGCAAAGAAGACCGCCGCGCGCAAGGTCACCGCGGCGAAGAAGACAGTGACGAAGAAGGTGAGTGCGGCCAAGAAGGCGGTCTCCAAGGCGCCCGCCAAGAAGGCGCCGGCAAAGAAGACGACCGCGGCGAGGACGACGGCCGCGAAGAAGACGGTGGCGAAGAAGGCTCCCGCCAAGAAGGCCCCCGCAAAGAAGACGGTGGCCAAGAAGACCGTTGCCAAGAAGGCCCCGGCGAAGAAGGCCGCGGCCAAGAAGGTGGTAGCGAAGAAGGCCCCGGCAAAGAAGGCGCCGGCCAAGAAGACCGTCGCCAGGAAGACGGTGGCCAAGAAGGCTCCGGCGAAGAAGGTGGCCGCGAAGAAGGCCCCGGTCAAGGCCGCGGCGAAGAAGGCCCCGGCGAAACGCGTCGCGGCGAAGAAGGCGCCGGCCAGGACGGCCGCCCGCAAGACCGTCGCCAAGCGCACGCCGGCCCGCAAGGCCCCGGCCCGCCGGGTGGCGAAGAAGGCCTGACGAAACAACGAGGGGCACCACCTTTCACGGTGGTGCCCCTCAGTCGTCGGTTCGCGTCAGTCGTCTTCCCACTTCGGGTCGTTGTCCCAGGCCTCGTTGCGTTCCTGGACCTTCTCGAGGGCCCGGGCAGCTTCCTCCGGGGAGCTGTAAGGCCCCAGCCGTTCGGCCGCCCTGTCCCCTTGGTAGGGCTCGACCTTGCCGGTTTTGACGTTGTAGTACCACTCGTTGCTGTGATCGTCGGCCTTGGGCATGGCCACCTCCTGGGGCGTTGATACCGCTCACTAGAATGATCTCACCATGTCGCTTCTCACTCCCGGCATCATCTCGCCGCGCCGCCCGGTCCCCGCATCCATTCCGCGCCCGGAGTATGTCGATCAGCCCGCGCCCACGCCGTACGAGGGCTCGTATGTCACATCGCCCGAGCTGATCGAGAAGATGCGCGTCGCGGGCAGGCTCGCGGCGCAGGCGCTGGCGGCGGTCGGTGAGGCCGCGAAGCCCGGTGTCACCACCGACGAGCTGGACAGGGTCGGTCATGAGTTCCTGGTCGAGCACGGGGCGTACCCGTCGACGCTCGGCTACCGCGACTACCCGAAGTCCCTGTGCACGTCGGTGAACGAAGTGATCTGCCACGGCATCCCCGACGACCGCCCGCTCGAGGACGGCGACATCGTCAACGTCGACATCACCGCGTACATCGGCGGTGTGCACGGCGACAACAACGCGACGTTCCTGGTCGGCGATGTCGACGAGGAGAGCCGGCTGCTGGTCGAGCGCACCCGGGAGGCGATGAACCGCGGCATCAAGGCGGTCAAGCCCGGCCGCCAGGTGAGCATCATCGGCCGCGTCATCGAGTCGTACGCAAAACGCTTCGGGTACGGCGTGGTCCGCGACTTCACCGGGCACGGCATCGCCACGTCGTTCCACTCCGGCCTGATCATCCCGCACTACGACGACGAGCGATTCGACGACGTGATCGAGCCCGGGATGACGTTCACCATCGAGCCGATGCTCACCCTCGGCACGTACGAATACGACCTTTGGGACGACGGCTGGACCGCCGTCACCAAGGACAAGTCCCGCACCGCCCAGTTCGAGCAGACCCTGGTGGTCACCGACACCGGCGCCGAAATCCTCACCCTGCCTTAGTCACACTGCCGTAGCCCGTGCGTCGGCGATGACCTCGTGGCCGAAGGCGAGGGTGGTGGCGGCGAGATCCTCGGGTGTGTCGCTCATCGGTTGGATGCTCCGTGGATGAAGGCGGCCAGGTCCTTCGCCTGCTGACGGCGGGAAGCATCATGGACGTACATCATGTGGCCGGCCGGGTAGTAGCGGACCTCGACGTTCGGCA
Source organism: Kribbella caucasensis (assembly GCF_004361855.1). GTDB lineage: Bacteria > Actinomycetota > Actinomycetes > Propionibacteriales > Kribbellaceae > Kribbella > Kribbella caucasensis. The sequence continues at coordinate 3,661 of NZ_SNWQ01000032.1, read as the reverse complement.
CCAGCTCCGGCGGCAACTGCAGTCGGCCGAGCGTGTACTCCGTCGCGTAGTACGGCGTCGCGCAGTCGTAGTGACCCGATCCGACGTGCACCTTGAGATGCGGGTTCGCGCGCATCGCGTCCGCGAGTTTGCCGGCCACCGTGACGTGGTCGTTCTCGAACTCCTTGAACGACCAGTCCTTGTTCGCATCCTGGCTGAGGAACTCGTACGGCAGATCGTTCTCGTACTCCAGCTCGGCCCGCAAGTAGTGGTTCAACGCAGCGGTGTACGGCCCGATGATGGCGCTGAACGACGGGTCCTCGAGCGGCCGTTCGCGACCGAAGTCGGGATCCCAGCCGGTGAAGCGCCCGTCCAGCCGGCCGACCACCAATCGCCGCGAGCGCAGCAGTTCGGAGAAGAAGCGGGTGTGCTCGATCCGCAGGTCCACCCGGTCGACGTAGTCCTCGGAGAGCCCGGTCAGCGCCGCCAGCCGGGTCACCACCGCAGCCCGCTCCTCGGCCGGCAAACGGTTGCCTTGCGCAAGCGCTTGCGGATACGGACCGGCGGCGAACTCCTCCGCGTCGGCCAGCACGTCCTCCAGCGATCGCCCTTCACCCGCGACCCCGTGGTAGTGCGCGAGCGCGGCGTACGACGGGAGGAACAACGAGTACGGCAGATCGTTCCCCGGCGAGAACACGATAGTGCCGAACTCGAGCACGGCCGAGATCAGCATCACCCCGTTCAGGTACATCCCGTACCGCTCCTGCAGATGCGCCGCCAACCCCGCGGCGCGCGTCGTACCGTACGACTCCCCCGCCAGGAACTTCGGCGACATCCACCTGCCGTTGCGCGCCGTCCACAACCGGATCACTTCACCGACGGACTCCAGGTCGCGCGTGAACCCGTGGTACTCCCCCGGCTTCTCGCCCTCGACAGCGCGCGAGTACCCCGTCGACACCGGGTCGATGAACACCAGATCACTGTGCTGCAGCAGCGTCTCCGCGTTGTCCACCAACCCGTACGGCGGCGGCGCGAGCTCACCCGCATCGCCGGACACCACCCGACGCGGCCCCAGCAACCCAAGATGCAACCAGATACTCGACGACCCCGGCCCACCGTTGAACGCAAACGTCACCGGCCGTTCCCCCGCGTCCGCCCCGTCCAACGTGTACGCCGTCAGAAACACTTCCGCCTTCGGCAGATGCCCGTCGAACTTCCCGTCCGTCAACACCTCCTGCCGCAACACGATCCGCCCAGCAGTAGCCGTGTACTTCAGCTTCCGCCGCCCCACCGTCAACACATGCTGCGTACTCGTCAACTCGTCAACCGGCCCCTGAGCCGCCCCCTTCACCTCCCCCGACTCAACTTTCGCCCCCTCCTCAACTCTCGCCCCCTCCCCGGCCCCCTCCCCCTTCTCCTCAACCGTGTCCTCCGGCTTGCCAGCCCGCTCACCCGTCACCATGCAACGACCCTAATTCACCCCACGGACAACTCTTCGCCCCGCCCGATCCCCACCACGTCGGTGCTGGCGCCCCTCATCCACAGCACGGCAACTTTTCGCCAACATCCGGCAATTGGTTACCGTCATCGGCGCAGTACTGCCCAACCCCGGGACCTTGAACAACGACCCGGGACCGTGAACTGGCTATTACATGTTCAAGCCCCCCACTTCTTGACCGAGGTCCCCACCGACGCCCCGATCCGGCCCACGCGAACCCCCACCCGGCCCGCGAGCCTGTACGCCGCAGCGCCCCGGTGCGATGGTGAGCGGAAGGGGATTTCTTCAAGGGGAGGTGGGATCGATGGCCGAGCTCGAGGCGACGGTCCGGAGGATGATGACCGCGTTCGACCAGAAGGATTGGGACACGATCCGGACGCTGACGACCGAGGACGCACAAGGAGTGGACGAGGTCTCGCGACGCTGGCTGCGCGGCGCCAAGGAGATCGACGCGTATTACGCGGAGCTGAGTCCCCTGATGGGGGCGATCAGCAGCGAGCTGAACGACGTACACGAACTCGACTGGGGTGACACGGGTCTGGTGACCTGCTGGCTCGAGCAGGACTACGAGTTCGACGGCAGGCAGCAGCACGTGTCGTCACCGACCACGGTCGTGCTCCGCAAGGCCGAGGACCAGTGGCAGATCGCCCTGATGCACACGATCCCGCTGCCCGAGGAGGAGTAACCCTACAAAACGGTCAATCCGTACATCTCGCCGAGGGGGTCGGCGATCAGTTCCAGCCGCGTGCCGTCGGGATCGCGGAAGTAGATCGACGTCCCGCTCTCCTCCTGGTACTCGACGTGCGCCGATCGCAGGTTGTTCTTCAACCTCTCCCACCGCTCCGGTTCGACCGAGATGGCGATGTGGTGCAGCCCGCCGAGCACTTCGGCGTACGGCCCCAGATCCAACCCGGGAAAGTCGAAGAATGCGAGCAGATTCCCATTGCCGATATCGAAGAAGAAGTGGTTCGACCCTTTGTAGTCCCGGTTCTCGACGATCTCGGTCAGCGGGAACTCGAGCACGCCCTCATAGAAGCGCACCGTCCGCTCCACATCAGCGCAAAGCACGGCCACATGATGCAACCCCCGCGCGGACGAGGCGGGACGCTCGCCGACCGGGCGCAAGTACGTCGCCCTGATCCGTTCCCGTTCCGTCTCGATGCGGTGCAAATCGAGCTCGGTCATCAAACCCCTCCTCAGATCCGGAAGAACAGGTTCAGGTACCGGTCGGCGGTGGCCCGATCGCCACGGATCGTGCCGGCGTTACTCCGCCCAAAAGCGGTCAGCACAAAACTCCCCGGGTCGAACTCGAGCACAGTACTCAGATCGCTCACATCGCCCGACTCGTACGACATGCCCTCGGGGCCGACCTGCACCCGGGTGTCACCGGCGTTCGGCCCACTGGTGATCCGGATACCCAGCTCGCACGGATCCTTGTAGCCGGTCGTGTACTGCCACAACACGAACATGAACGGCACCAGCAGATCGGCAGCCTCACCGGCGAGACCGTGCGCCCGCCCAGTGCCCTGCCGAACGTCCCACGAGTGGACGCCGTAATCCATCAACTGGAAACCGGGAAAGAAGAACGCCGGCAGCGGCCCCATGTAGAAGTGCGGCACCGTCAAACCGCCCCACTCGTCCGGCCCGAGCGCGTCGAAGATCTCCATGATCTTGTCGAAGTCGCCGCGCAACCGCTCGACCAACTCGGCCCGGGGAACGCCCCGCAATGCGAGCGCCTGCTGGTCGACCCGATCTGCCATCCCCGGCAGTCCGTACGCCGCCGGCACCTCGGTGTGCGACCGCGCCGCGTCGAAGGCGACGAAGTACGCCTCGGTGGTGTCGGCGATGTGCGCCACGACGTCGCGGACCTGCCAGTGACCGGCGCCGGTCGGCGCGTCCCAGGTCTCCTCGTGGTCGACCAGGTCGAAGAACTGTTCGGCCTCGGTCCGGACCACGCGGAGGATCGTGTCCTTGCCCTCGTACGACATGGCGTTCCAGTTGCTCATGTCCGCACACCTCCCAAAGCTCTTGAATTTCAAAGTACTCCGGCCCGCGCGCCCCGGGAACAGCGCAGCAGGGGACGGCAACCCAGGGCCCCGGCATAGTCGTGTTTCAGCAGGTCAGGAGCAGGTTGAGGATGGTTTCGGGGTCTCGGGCGTGATGTCGTAGGCGTTGGGCGATGTT
>NZ_SNWQ01000031.1 GCF_004361855.1 Kribbella caucasensis | reverse complement strand
CCATTCCCCGCCAAGAAGCCCATCGACCGCCACCTGACCCAACCCCCGCCGGACACGATCAACATCGTGCGCCAGAGCTAAAGTTACCGGTATTGTGCGCAGACCGGGCGCATCACTGCGTTGCAATGCGCCTTCCGGCAGTGGTGGCATCCACGGGCTGGCTCGGGTGTTCAGCCAGTCTTCGGGGAGCTTGCGTTGGCTTGCCATCACGCGAGCTTCGTCGACCACGGCCTCGTCGCGCGTGATGGCGTCGATATCCTCCGTGCGGCGGGGATTGTCATTCGAGGTGACGGCGATTGCAGCGCCTCCGACGACAAAGACCGATGCAGAAATGCCGCGCGTTTTCAGTCGCTTGTCGAGCTCCGAGAGGAGATCGACGATTTCGCCGGCCGTGAATTCGTTGCGCCTGTCGCTCATGCAGTCACCAAGTCGCGAGCAGGAACAAAGATGTTGGCCCGCGCCAAGTAGTCCGGAGTTTGCTCTATGATCTCGTCGCGCTCCAGGAGCGGATGCTTGGGAACCCATGGATCCGAGAGAGCCTTCACCTTGCTCCATTCGGGTGGATCTTCGCCTGCTGCCTTGAATTCGTGTGCAGTCAGGACGGCGAGCAAGGTATCGAAGCCCGCCTGACCAGTGGTGCTTGGTGCTGCCTCCCAAGCAGCTTCGGAGCCATCGTGACGACGTAACAGCAAGCGCAGGTGGTCGCGGCCCTGAAGCAGCATCCGCCATGCCCAATCTTCATCACTCGCCTCGCGAATAGCCGTCGCGGTAGCCGGGGCAGTCATGATCCGGTACTCACGCGCTGCATGAAGGGCATGAGCGATCCGTCCAGCCCGCAGGACGAACTGCGCCGTCGGCTTGGTCCTGCCAGAACGGTAAGTGGAGAAGCGGGAAGCAGACGTGCCGAGGGCAGTGGCGAACGCAGCCTGAGACAGCCCACTCTCAGCGAGGGCGCGGTTGAGCAGTTCACTGACCGCCTGACTATCCTTGTCCATCTCGGCACTCCTAGATCGATTATCTAATCAGATAATAGTCTCGGTGCCTCGCCCAGCCAACGTCAGGAAGTTCCCGTCGCCATCGGAGCGGCTCGATCAAGGCGAACTCCGTGGGACTCGTCAGCCACATCGCCGAGCAGGGGCTTGTCGACCTGCCAAGGCGTTGCGTACACATCTGAGATCCACAGGGGCAGATGAGAGCGGTTTTGTGCCAGGTGATCGTTTCGCAGGCGTGGTGGCAGCGGTAGCTCGAGCCCGGGACGAGGTCGGATGACACGGCGTGCATCTCGGGGCAGGTCCGAGCGCGCCAGCAAAGCCCCAGGTCAGCCGGGTGGATGACCCGGGTTTTCGCGTTCCCGGCGCGATCTTGCTAACGCTTCTGCTAACACCGCAGCTCCCCTGACGCCTCCGGATCGCCCTCCTCGTCGTCCTGGTCCATGCTGTCCGGTTGCGTGGCGAGGCGACCACCGCGCGCCCCGAGTCGCCGGGTGGGCATCGTCGAGATCCAGGGCGCGACCCGTTCGGGCAAGCGAATAACTGCTTGCCTGGTTGCAGGTGGTCCCCCACACTGCGGTCGCGTGGATGATGCCGAACTTGACGTGCTGCTGAGGAACGAACGCTATCCGCGGTCTGCCGGGTACTCGGCTCGGTGGATGGTCGACGGGGGGGATGGGGCCAAACCCTGTCTGGCAGGCGGAGGCCTTGACCGATCTCATGCCGCTTGAGCCCGGCCTGCGGATACTCGACATGGGATGTGGCACCGCTCTGAGCTCGATCTTCCTGGCCAAGGAGTTCGGTGTTGAGGTGTGGGCGACTGACCTGTGGGTCAAGCCCGACGAGAACTTGCGCCGCGCGGCCGAGGCACACGTGGAAGACCAGGTTCACCCGATCTACGCGGAAGCCCATGCCCTGCCCTTCGCCGAGGACTTCTTCGACGCGCTCATCAGCATCGGCGCCTACCACTACTTCGGCACCGACGACCTCTATCTCGGTTACTACTCACGCTTCGTGAAACGCGGCGGCCAGATCGGCATCGTTCAGCCCGGTCTCGCCGAGGAGCACGAGACGCTTCCCCCACCACACCTTGAGCCCTACTGGAAATGGGACTTCTGCGCCTGGCACAGCCCCGCCTGGTGGCAGCGGCACTGGGAGAAGACCGGCCTGGTCACCGTCGAGGTCGCTGATCGACTGCCCGACGGGTGGCGCGACTGGTTGCAGTGGAATGAAGCATGCGGCCACGACAGTGGTACGCCGGGACGGGAAGAAGCTCAAATGCTCCGCGCCGACGGCGGCCGAACGCTCGGCCTTTCCCGAGTCATCGCCCGCCGCAACAGCCAGGCCCTGCGTGGTGCTTGAGGGCCTGCCCCTCACCGGGCGCCTGTCGATTGTCGGCGCGTATGAATGGGACGACTTCGGCCTGACCGAATCACCGGACTCGTGGTGTTCTGCGTGGGCCTAGGATGACGCGGTGAAGTTCGTGATGGTGCCGGGTGGCTGGCAGGGCGGATGGGTGTTCGACTCGGTGGCCGCAGAGCTACACCGAGACGGTCACCACGTCGAGTCGGTGACCCTGTCAGGGTTGGAGTTGGACGGCCCAGTCGATGTGGACCATCCGCCGAACCTCGACACCCATATTGACCAGGTAGCCGAGATCATTGAGCGTAGCGACAAAACGCCTCTCGCGCTGTGCGGGCACAGCTACGGCGGGATGGTGATCGCCGGCGTCGCGGACCGGCTCGGCGACCGCCTCGATCAGCTCGTCTTCATCGACGCCTACGTCCCGGACGACGGGGATTCGTGTTGGTCTTTCACCAGCGACAACTTCCGGGAGTTGTTCATAGCCGGCGCCCGCACCGACGGTCGATGGGTCGCAGTCCCCGATGGGCTCGACCCTCGCGCGCGACCGCACCCGCTGGCGAGCTTCGTCCAGTCGATCAGGCTGGCAGGCAACCCCAGGCACGCGCCCGGCCGAACGTTCATCAGTGGTGGCGCGTGGCCAGGTAGCCCGTTCGTGACCCTGACCGAACGGTTACGCAACGACTCAGGCTGGCGGGTTCACGAAATTCCCGTTGGTCACAACATCGCCCGCCGCGACCCGCATAACCTCGCGGCCGTTCTCGGCGCACTGCCACCGGCCAGTGGGAAACCATGATTCGGCTGCGCGGTGGTTTACCAGGGGATCGGGCCTTCCGCGTTGAAGAAGCCGCCAGTCGGCCCATCCGCGTCCAGCGTTGCGAACCGCACGACGACTGCGGCCGCCTCGGCTGCGGTCCGGGTCGCGCCAGGAGACATCTCCGTCAACGTGTACCCGGGATCGACCGCATTGACCTTTATGGCGGTTGATCGAAGCTCGATTGCAAACTGGACGGTCAACGCATTGACCGCGGATTTCGACGACGGATATGCGGCTGCATTCCACTCGGCGGGCCAGTCGGAGCTGGTCAGACTCAGCGAGGCGGACCCTGACGAGAGATTGACGATGCGGCCGTTGCGTGCCGCCCGCAGCAACGGAAGCATCACGGTCGTCACCGCGAAGACGCCGATCACATTGGTCTCGAACGTGCGCCGAAACGAGTCGATCGGCAATTGGCTGGGCAGCCCATCAACCGCGATAGCCGCATTGTTGATCAGCGCGTCCAGCCGTCCATACCGACGATCGACCCACTCAGCGGCTGCCCGAACGGTTGCCTCATCAGTGAGGTCCAACTCGACGCACTGGGCGACCACGCCATCCGCGGCCAGCCGTTCCACCGCCGCCGTACCCAGTTCGCGATCACGCGAAGCGACGATCGGCACATATCCCAACCGCCCGAGCTGTCGCGCAACCTCGAAGCCAATGCCGCGATTCGCCCCAGTAACCAGAGCGACCAGACCTTCCCCACTGAGCACCCGGCCATCCTAGCCAACACGTATCGGCCCGTCGCACACTCTCCTGTACGGAGAAAAGCGCTTCAGCACCGGCACTGCCAACCCCGGCCCTTAGCTGGCATGGTGCGCAGCGCTCGACTCACGGAGTGCTGTGGGCACGGGGTTCAAGCGTGCGGGCCAGATCTACACGGACGGTCTTCCAATCGGGGAGCTACGCCTGCACCGCGCCGTGGGGATGCAGCCGGTTGTCTAGCCATCGTGGCCAGCGCGGCCAGCGCTGCTCCCACTCGAGCTTCCAAGTTTGATTGGCGAACCCGACGGGGTCCTGTTCGATGCCCGGCTGTCCGATCGCTTGCCCATGTTCACGTAGGAGCCTCTGCAGGAGGTCCGGGTCCAGTTCGTCGGTCATTTCAAGCACGACCAAGCCATTGTCCGTTCGCATCTTGAGCACACGGCCTGTCTCCGTCAGCGCGGCGGTGTACTCGCCATCGTCGACGTCAATCGCTTCCATCCAGTCCTGTGCGTCGGCGATCGACGGGAACATGTTCAAGTCGACATCGGCGAAGACGAACACAACTCGCGGAGTGGCAGGCACACACTCAGCATCGCGAACGTACGGCGATCGCGCACTCGAATTGCCTACACCAACATCATCCAGGTCGGCAGCAACTGGTACCGGCATGCTGGGAATCTCAACCTGCGGATCTTGCCGATGAGTGAGGGTTCGTCGGCGGCCCGCGGTGTTACGGTTTGGGGCGTAGGTCATGAGTGCCAGCGCGTAGCCCCGGCTTGCTGGCCGGCAACCCTCCGGTTCGTGGGTGGGGTGCCCCGGGTGAGGACCAGGCTCGGCACATGGGTGTCGGGCAAGCCGCGTCGTGGAGGGTGTATGCCGTTCGTCCCGTACTCCGACAGGTCACGCTTTCTCGATAGGCGATGCTCGCGGGTCGAGGTGTTCTCGTGACGTCGCTGCGGTTTCGTTCGGCGGGAGTCGACGATGCCGAACAGGTTGCGTTGCTGCACGCCGACAGTTGGCGCCGGCATTATCGGGGCGCGTACGCCGACTCGTTCCTTGATGGCGACATCGAAGGTGATCGTCGTTCGGTGTGGGCGGCGCGGCTCGCCGTACCGGGTGACGCTGACACGATCCTTGCCGAGGATGACGGCGAGCTGGTGGGCTTTGTCCATGTCGCGTTCGATGACGATCCGAGGTGGGGCAGCCTGGTCGACAATCTGCATGTGTTCCACCGCCGGCGGCGGGCCGGTGTTGGTACCCAGCTGTTGGGTCGCGCAGCACGAGCCGTCACTGAGCGGGCGACTGGTAATGCGATGTACTTGTGGGTGTTGCAGCAGAACACTGACGCACAGCAGTTCTATCGCGCGTCCGGCGCCGACTGCGTGGAGACAGCGACGGTACCGCCGCCCGGTGGAGACCCGAGCCGCCTCCACGGCACTCCCCAGTGCTTACGCATGGCCTGGTACGACGCCTCGCGGCTGATCAAATCCGTCTGACTGCTGGCTGTACTGCGTAGAAGTTCATTGGCCGGTTGAACTCGACTTGTGGGCTAGGAGGTAGCCCCGGGGAGGGCTCTCCGTGTCCTCGCGTTCGCGTACTGCCGTCATCCACAGGTCGAAGCCTGCCTCGCGGAGGAGATCGGCGACTTCGTCCGGTTGTTGCCGGTACCAGTGGATGGAGATGGGCGTGCCGAAGAGTTCGGTGCGGTGGTTTTGTTCGTCGCCGATCTGGAAGACGAGCATCAGTACTCCGCCTGGCGCGAGCACCCGGTGAAACTCGGCGAAGAGCTGCGGTCGCTGTTCCCACGGAATATGGATGATCGAGTAATAGGCAAGCAGCCCGCCGAGGGATGCGTCCGGCAGATCCAACGCCAGCATCGATCCCTCCTCGAACCGTAGCTCTGGGTACGTTCGACGGGCCAACGCCAACATCCCGGGCGACAGGTCAATGCCGAACGCATCCAGCCCCAGCCGGGACAACAGGATCGTCACCCGGCCGGGTCCACAGCCGACGTCGGCGACGGAATCGTTGCCGCCGGCCCGTACCAGGTCCGCGAAAGCGGCGAACAGTGCACGGTCGAGCGGCCTGTCGTCCAGCCCGGAGGACACCACGTCGGCGTGCTCGGCGGCCAGAGCGTCGTACGAGTCGCGCGTGGCGGCGACAACAGATCCATCCATCATGGAAACGGAGACTAAACGCCACCGCCGACAAACTGATTCTGTTGCCGCAGTCGGTGACCCGGGGGTGGGGCTAGGGTCTCCGCTTCGGTAGAGGTTCCTTCGTCGGAGGCGTTTCGCGCGTGTTGATTGTGCTTGTTGTGCTCGGCTTGCTCGTGGTTGGTGTTGGTGGTTTGCGACGGTGGGCGAGGTCTGCTCCACGGTTATGGCTGGTTCGGTCTGGAGATGCTGGCGGAGTTCTGCCTACCGGCGGAGCGGTGGTGGGTCATCCGCGGATGGCGGCGGTACGTGTTCCATCCGTTCATCAACGAGTTCGGGCCGCCGTTGATGATCCAGCGGCTGAGCGACCACCTCGGCTGGATTCCGTTTGCCACTGACATGGGCGGCAACTACCTCGCGGTCGACATGGCACGCGGTCCGCGCGGCCGGCCGGGTCAGGTGATCCTCATCGGGCGGGACTACGGCGACGGCCCGACGTACGTCGCGGAGTCGGTGACCGAGCTACTCCGACGGCATGTGGATGCGCTGGACTCTGGTTCTTTCGAGCACGGCGACGACGGCGGGCTGTGGGTCAACGCCGGTGATGCGGAGTACCACTGGCGCCACTACCGCGAGACCTGCACGCTCGAGGTTTCTGGCCCGGATGCCGCACCGGTACGCGGAATGCGTCCTGAGATCCGCGAGCTGAAGGTGTCCAACGCACCCTGGGTTGACCTCGGATCCGTACGCGGCGCGCCCGCACTGTGGCAGGTCTCCGTGAAGAACTGCCCTGGCGCGGATCTCTCACCCCTGTGCGATACACCGGTTGAGGTGGTCGACCTGGCCATGGACACCATCGAGTTGACGGCCTTGCCGACGGTGCGGATGGTCTCACTGCACACAGAGAAGCCGATCGATCTGCGGCCGTTGCTGTCCTGCCCTCGCCTGTACGCACTGGATCTGACTGATGCGATCGCGGCGGACATCTCCGTCTTGAGTGAGCTGACCGGACTGCAATACCTGAAGATGCAGCGCTCCCAATGGCAAGAACTCTTTCTCCACAAGGCGATCCCCGCGTCGCTGGCCGTCGTCGAACTCGCCGAGGAACCACCACAGGAGCGGAAGCTGTACTGGTCATTCGACAAGGCCTACAAGAGCCCCCGCCCGACCCTGGGGGATGCGGTCGACTGGGCAAACAACCTGGCCGGCGACGCCACCACCATCTCGACCTTCAAAGGCAAATTCAAAACACCCTGAGTGCCTCTTCGAAGTCCTGGACGATGCCCTCGCCCGGATAGCGGGAACGCAACTCCTGGTCCAGCTCGCCCGCGACCATCAGCAAGTGAACTCGGCTCTGCCGTCCGTCGCTAAGGCCGTCGAGACCAAGTCCTACGGCCTGCTCGAGGTCGCCTTCGCGGCCCGCCACGAAGCCGAGGGTAAGCCGGCAATCCGAGATCCGCATCGGGCTCAGCTCCGAGCCGTCCGGAGCGATGTTGTCCCGGATGACCGTCTGCGCGTGGGCGCGAGCACGATCGTTGTCCCCGCCGATCCGATGGACGTCCATGCTGTAGTAATCCCACTTCGCAGGGTCGACTTTGAAGTGGTTGTCTGGCCGGTCGGGATAGGGGAGGCGCTCCAGCATCGCTCGACCGGATTCCAGCAAGTCCTCGAGACCGGGTTCGTGCAGCCGGGCCTTGGCCTTCGCCTCCTGGGCGATGAGCTGGACGTGCACGCTGGAGGATCTGGCGACAGCCTGTCCGCGCTGAGCCGCATCGACCGCCTGCCGGAAGCGCCCTTGTGTGAGGGCGAACCACGCGGTCATCTCGTGGCCCCACCCAACGATCTCGTGGTGCTCGGCTTCAAGTCCGAGTTGTACGGCGGACGTTCGGGTCGCCTCGGCAGCGGACCGCAGACCAAGGTCGTACTCCACGCATCCGGCGAGCAGTGCGAGCCATCCAGCCGCCATCAGTAGCTCTTGATGGGCTTTCAGCCCAATCGGACGATGCAGGAGATCGGCAACGTGCCGAAGCCAGCCGTGAGCCTCCCGGCGAAGCTCCAGGGCGTCGCGGCGGCTGTACTGGCAGCACAACTCTTCGATGGTCGCGTGGAGCGTCTCCAGCGTTCGAGAAGTGGTGTCGCTTGCTTGCAACCGATGCACCAGTTCAGCCGTCTCCCACGGCGTCATGTGCAGGCGAGCAACGGCCTCGACCTCAAACGCACCAATCAGCTCACCCTTCGCCCGCAGCGCCCTGTCACACGCACGGACCAGCTCTTCAGTAGGTGCCTTGCGACCGTTCTCGACGTTGCTGAGATGTCCGCGGCTGTAATGAGCAGCCCGAGCCAAATCCCCCCAGCGACCACGCGCGATGGTCGCGGTACTCACGCATCCGGTCGCCGAACGTCATGAAGAGAGTGTCCCCCGTCCGCTGTATTCGTGTCGCAGTCCGCGTGCTGGCGAATGACGTACGCCTACCCGAGGGCGACCGGTCGCTGAGTTCGGTGGGGTCTACAGGTTGGCGTTCAGGAAGGTCTGGGCTGGGGTGGAGTCGGTGCGGTACTCCAGGGTTCGGTCCGTCGCAGCGAGGGCTGAATGTCCAGGTGTTGAGCGCAACGAGCGTGCCGTCGTGGAACATCGGTCCGCCTGAGTCGCCGAAACAGACGCTCTTCGTGATCTTCACGAACCGGTCGGGGAAGACGGTCCTGGTTCGTGATCACCGAAACGTCCCTGTAGCTGCGCGCCCCGTCGTACACCGTGATCGCCTTCGGTGACAGGGCGCTGCCGGTGATGTACGCATCGGTGCCATAACCGACCACGGTGAAGGTCTCCGAGGTCAGGTCGCTCAAGAAGCCCCAGGTCACAAGCTTTGGTTGAGGAGGAACCAATAGTTGACGGTGGGGCCTTGTGCGGCCAGGCCGCCGCCCATAGCCCTCGTAGAGGGCTCGGGCGGCAGCGTTTTCCGCGCCGGTTGTGAGGAACATTTTGGTGGCGCCGGCTTGGGCGCCTGTTGTCATGAAGGTGCGTAGGAGGTCCCGGCCGATTCCCTGGCGGCGGTATGCCTCGTCGACCTTGAGCTGGTGGAGATACAGCATGGACGAGTCGTCGGGGCGGATCAGGTGGTATCCCCAGCACCAGCCGGAGATCTCTGGGCCGGTGATTGCTATCAGGGCCGTGGTGCCTGGGGCTGATGCGTAGGCGGGGCCGGCTTTGGTTCCCATGAACTTGTCGACCGCCCGCTCGAGCAAGGCTTGGTCGGCTACCACAATTCGAGTGCTCACCCGGTAGATGATGTCGTGCGGGTGGATCAGTGGTGGTTGGTGCGGGGGATTACCAGGCCGGATTCGTAGGCGGCTATTACTGCTTGGGTTCGGTCGCGGAGGCCCAATTTGTTGAGTAGGCGGCTGACGTGGGTTTTGATGGTCTCGTCGCTGACCATCAGGCGGGTGGCGATCTCGGGGTTGGACAGGCCTTCGGCGATCAGGCCGAGCACCTCGACCTCGCGGGGTGTGAGGTTGCCGAACGCAATGGTTTTGGGGCGGAGGGAGTGGGGGCGCTGGCGGGCGAATTCGGAGATGAGACGGCGGGTTACGGTCGGTGCCAGTAGGCCGCCGCCGGATGCGATCACCCGGACGGCGTCGAAGAGGCGTTCCGCGGTCACGTCCTTGAGGAGAAAGCCGCTCGCCCCGGCCGCCAGCGCGTCGTACACGTGTTCGTCGAGGTCGAACGTGGTGAGCATGAGGATCCGCGGTCCCTCGTCGGGTCCGGCGTCCGCGAGGATCCGGCGGGTCGCCTCGATGCCGTCGAGGACCGGCATCCGGACGTCCATCAGGACGACGTCCGGACGCGGATCGGAGCGGCACAGGGCGATCGCGGCGGCGCCGTCGGCCGCAGTACCGTCGACGACGAAGTCGGGCTGGGTTCGCAGCAGCGCGCCGAATCCGGCCCGGACCACCTCCTGGTCGTCCACCACCACGATCCGGATCATGGCTCCTCCGCCGGGGTCACGGCCCCACCGCCGGGAAGAAGTCCTGTTTCGTCCGCCGGGATCGGCAGCACTGTCTCGACCAGGAAACCGCCGCCGGGCGATCGGCCGACGGTCAGGGTGCCGCCGACCATCGCGGCGCGCTCGCGCATACCCAAGAGGCCGTGGCCGTCTCCGGACGACTCGGGTCCCGGCCCGTTGTCGCGGACCCGTACCAGCAAAGCCGACGCGGTGTAGTCGAGCTCGACATCGACCGCCGCACCAGGTGCGTGCCGGCGCGCGTTGGTGAGGGCCTCCTGCACGATCCGGTACGCCGTCAGCTGTACGCCGGGGTCGAGCGGCATCACCTTGCCCTGCACAATCAATCGGGTCCCGGCGCCGCCGGATGCACGGGCCTCATCAACGAGCGCGTTGAGCTCGGCCAGCCCGGGCTGTGGTGCACGGACAGGACCGCTGTCCAACGGGCTGACGTCCTCACGTAGTACGCCGAGCAGCCGCCGCATCTCGGTCAGCGCGGTGCGGGCGGTGTCGCCGATCGCCAGCAACCGTTTCGCGCCGTCCGGGGGCATGCCGGGTGTGGTCAGCCGGGCCGTTTCCGCTTGGACCGCGATCATCGAGATGTGGTGCGCGACCACGTCGTGCAGCTCTCGGGCGATCCGGGCTCGCTCGCCTCGGGCCGCGTGTTCCAGCAGGGTGTCGGCGGTGGCCCGGCTGGCCGCGGCGGACGCGACCGCCTTGCCACGGTCCCGGATGGCCGCGCCGAGCAACACCGCGCCGGCGGTCAGGAGCAGCAGCAGGGTGAAGCCCGGATCCGGCCGGCCGAGCGCGTACAGCACGAACGGAAGCAGGAACGGAAACGCGATCTTGCGCGAGCGGGTCCGCCCGAGCCAGTACAGGGCGAGCAGTTCGGCCAGCACGCCCGCGCTGAACGGCGGCTCGCTACCGCCGAGGATGATCGCGTTGGCAATCGTGATGGCCAGTGCCACGGCCACCGGATGCGCCGTCAGGAACATCAGCGGCAAGGTCGCCCACAGGCTGAGCAGCAGCGCCGTACCGAGGTCCATACCGGTCTGATCACCGCGGCCGCCGGCCTCCACGACGGCGAGCAGCGCGAGGACGGCGGCGGCGACGAGCATCGCGTCGCGGGCGCCGCCGATCCGGCGGGTGGCAAGAACCACCCGGTCGGCCAGCTCGCGGGCCTGACTCACAGGAGCATTGTCTGCCCGGCCCCGTACCGCCCGCATCACCCCACGGCCGTACCTCTCGTGGGGGACTGAACACGGCCCCGCTGGGTGACGACACCCGCACAGGCGGCCCGTAGCGTCCCAGGACATGAACACCGTTGAGGTGCACGAGCTGCGCAAGAGTTACGGCGACACCGTTGCGGTGGATGGCCTGTCCTTCACGGTCCAGCCTGGTCAAGTGACCGGGTTCGTCGGGCCGAACGGTGCCGGCAAGTCGACGACGATGCGCGTGATCCTCGGGTTGGACGCGCCGGACGACGGCACTGCGCTGGTCGGTGGCCGCCGCTATCGGGACCTCGGTACGCCGTTGCGCGAGGTCGGCGCCCTGCTCGATGCGGGCGCGCTACAGCCCGGCCGGAGGGCCCGCGACCACCTGCTGTGGATGGCGCAGTACAACGGCCTGCCGGCTCGGCGGGTCGACGAGGTCCTGGAGCTGGTGGGGCTCGCAGAGGCGGCGCGGCGCCGGGCGGGCGGGTTCTCGCTCGGGATGCGGCAGCGGCTCGGGATCGCCGGCGCGTTGCTCGGGGACCCGCCGGTTCTGCTGTTCGACGAACCAGTGAACGGGCTCGACCCGGAGGGCATCGTCTGGATCCGCGGGCTACTGCGGTCGCTGGCGGCCGAGGGCCGGGCGGTACTGGTGTCCAGCCATCTGATGGGAGAGCTGGAGGACACTGCGGACCACCTCGTCGTGATCGGCCGCGGCCGGCTGATCGCCGACACAACGGTGCGCGAGCTGCTGGCCGCCGCGTCGGCGGACCGGGTCGTGTTGCGTACGTCGAACCGCACCGAGGCGATGACCCTTCTCGCGAACGCCGGCGCCGTGGTGGCGGCGACCGACCACGATCGGGTGACGGTGACCGGGCTGACGTCCGAGCGCGTGATCAAGCTGCTGAACGAGAACAGCCTGCCGTTCTCCGAGATCGCGGCGCACCGGGCGTCGCTCGAGGAGGCCTACATGGACCTCACCAAGGACGCGGTCGAGTTCGCCGCTCATGCAGGGCCGCGGGAGGCGTTATGACTACGTTCCTGCGGGTACTTCGGGGCGAGTGGACGAAGTTCAGGTCGGTCCGCAGTACGGCGCTGTGCCTGTTCGCCGCGATCGCCGTGACGGTGCTGCTCGAGTTGCTCGGGTCGACCGCGGGATCCACGGACGCGAACGAGCAGCCGACGTACTCGGACCAGGCGTTCTTCGTCCACAAGCCGCTCAGCGGTGACGGCACGCTCGTTGCTCGCGTCGTCAGTCAGCCGGACGACAACGAGTGGGCGAAAGCCGGCCTGCTCGTCAAGGCCGGCCTCACTCCCGGATCGCCGTACGCCGCGGTCATGGTGACGCCTGGGCACGGGATCCGGATGCAGGCGATGTTCGACACCGACCTCGCCGGCGTCACGACCACGGCGCCGCGTTGGCTCAAGCTGACCCGGACCGGCGACACCATCACGGGGTACGAGTCGGCCGACGGGCAGAGCTGGCAGCAGGTCGGCACCGTGACCGTGTCGCTGCCCCAGGACGCCGAGATCGGGTTGTTCGTCGCGTCACCGCCGGAGTACGTGATCAAGCGGACCGGCGGCGGTACGGCGGTCAGCGTCGAATCGTCAATCGGTAGGGCGATCTTCGACAGCGTGACCGTGACAGGCGCCGAGGCGGCACCGGATTGGGCCGGCCAGAACCTCTCCAGCGGCCCGTCCAAGGAGAACCCGTACGTCGGCGCCGGCGCCGGGCTCGAACGGTCCGGCGGGACCTTCACCCTTGCCGGGTCGGGTGACATCGCCGGATATGGCATTGCCAGTTGGCGGTCGCCTGGCGATGACGACGTGGTCATGCTCAGCCTGTTCGGCGTACGGCTTGGGCTGATCGCGATCATCGCGCTCGGCGTGCTGTTCATGACGGCCGAGTACCGGACCGGGCTGATCCGGACCACGTTGGCCGCCTCTCCTCGGCGCGGACACGTGCTGGCCGCCAAGGCCGTCGTACTCGCGGGCGCGGTGTTCGTGGCCGGGCTGATCGCGAGTGTGTCCGCGTTCTTGCTGGCGCAGCCCGGGATGCATGACGGCGGCTACAACCCACCGGCGTACCCGCACGTTTCGCTGACGGACGGCGACGTCGTGCGCGCGGTGATCGGCACAGCCATCTACCTGGCGCTCATCGCGCTGTTCAGCCTCGGGATCGCGGTGGTATGGCGACGGACCACCGGGGTGATCGTGTTCGTCATCGCGTTGGTCGTGCTGCCGCAGATCATCGTGCCGGCGATCTCGCCTGAGGCCGATGTCTGGGTCAGCCGACTCACCCCATTGGCCGGGCTGGCGGTACAGCAGAGCGTTGAGTCCGGCCAGGTGATCGGCCCGTGGGCGGGTCTGGGCGTGATGTGCGCGTACGCCGTCGCCGCGCTCGGCCTCGCGTACTGGCAGCTCGTCCGCCGGGACGCCTGATGCCGAACCTGCTGCCCGCCGGAAGAGCGTTCCGGGCCGAGTGGACGAAGCTGCGCACGGTATCGAGCACGGGGTGGACGCTGCTCATGGTCGTGGTGCTGACGACGGCGGTCGGTGCGCTGGTCGCCTGGGACCTCACACCGCCGGGCTGCGACCGCTCGGACCCGTCCTGCGACTTCGACCTGACCAAGCTCAGCCTGTCCGGGGTGTACGTCGGTCAGGCTGCCGTGGTCGTGCTAGCGGTGCTCGCCGTGACTTCGGAGTACGACGCGGGCATGATCCGCTCGACGCTGACGGCCTGCCCGCGCCGTTTGACCGTCGTTGCCGCAAAGGCCGCCGTGCTTGCGTCGGTGGTGCTGTTGGCCTCCGTCTTCAGTGTCCTCGGGTCGCTGGTGGCGGGCCGGGAACTCCTTGCGCGCAATGGGTTCACGGCGGCCGAGGGATACCGGCCGCTCTCGCTGGGCGACGGGTCGACGCTGCGGGCGTATGGCGGCACGGTGCTGTACCTGGGTCTGGTGGCCCTCGTTGCCCTCGGCATCGGGTTCGCCGTCCGGCATACGGGTGGCACGGTGACACTCGTGCTCGGACTCTTCTACCTGGCGCCGATCATCACGATCGCCGTCACCAACCCGCGCTGGAAGGAGTGGATCGAACAGTTGTCGCCGACGTCCGCTGGAATGTCCGTACAGGCCACCCTGCGGCTCGACGAACTGTCGATCTCGCCGTGGCGCGGGCTGGGCGTCCTGGCCCTGTACGCCGTCGGCTCGATCCTGGCCGGCGCGCTAGCGTTCCGCCTCCGCGACTCCTGAAACGGCGAAGCGGCCGCGGGACGTGGGTCGCGCGGCCGCTTCGGCGGGGTGGGCTCAGCTGGGCTGATCGCCGGAGATGTCGTCGTCCTGGCCGTCGAGGCCGTCCAGCTGGTCCTTGGCGGTGTCGACGCCCTGGTCGATCTTGTCGCCGTACTGGCCGCCGGTCTTCTCGTCGACGAAGTCGCCGGCCTTGTCCAGGCCCTCGCCGACCTTGTCGCCGTGGCCGTCAACCAGGCCCGCGGCCTTGTCCTTCAGGCCTTCGGCCGCGTCCTTGAGGTTGTCGAACATGCCCATGATGGGGTCCCCTTCGTGTTGTCAGCAGGCCGGAGCAGGACTCTGCGCGGGCTGCCGAGGTGGGTCGGCGCCGAGGCGCCGTTGTTGTCGTGGGTGCGGTACTACGCGGCTCGGTGAGCCGATGTCACTGGTAGCCGCCGTCGGAGTCGCGGGAACCCCCGCTGAACTCGCTGTCGCCGCCCTCGGATCCGCGCCCGGACTCGCCGCCGAAGCCGCTGTCGGAGCCGGAGCCCTCGGAGCTGCCGAAGTCCGAGGAGCCCTCGGAGCCGGAGTCGCGCTGCCCGTACTCGCTCTGGCCGGAATCACTTTGACCGGAATCACCCTGGCCGTACTCGCCCTGCCGGGATTCACCTTGGCCGGAGTCACCCGAGCCGTACTCGCTCTGGCCGGAGTCCCCGCCGGAGCTCTCCGAGTCGCCGGAGTTGCCCGAGTCGCCGTACTCCGAACCGCTGTCACCGGAGTCCGCGGAACCGGCGTCGTACCCGCCGCCGCTGCTCTCCTGGCCGAAACCGCTGCTTTCGTTGCCGAACGAACTCTCGTTCGACTCGCCCTCACCGTATGACGTTGTCATGGTGCCTCCGAGTGTTGTTCCCCCATGGACCGGCCGTGGGCGAGACAGCCGGTAGGACCGATGGCCCTCATCTGTCCTATCGGAAGAACAGCGGCCAGGACAAGGGGTCGGCCTGCGTGTCGGTGCAGTGTTCATCGAGCCTTAGGTCACTTGCAACGGTCCCGCAGAGGTGGTTGCCGGGGACAAGGGCTCCCCGGCAACCGGTCTCCGCCAACAAGCTGGCCGGCGTGCTGGTCTGGGCGTTAGAAGCCGGTGCGGGTCGTGCTTCGTGCGTCGGACAATGTCGTCGGGCGGTCCGGCAGGGCGCGCCGGGTTTCACGTCGCCAGGTGCGGGCGATCGTGCTCAGTGCCGCCTGATCCAGTTCGGCGACAACGAGCGCGGGCCTCCCGTCACCGGGACATTGGGCAAGCCAGGCGCCATCCGGCCCGACGACCCCGGACGGCGTGACCAGGCTGTGCTCGGCCGGTACGGCGAAGCTCAGCCAGATGTGGTTCACCGCGGCATGCCCCTGAGCCTCGGTGGCTTCCTCGCTGCTGTGCGGCACCCCGCCCGTGGTCGACATCAGCACGCAGTCGACGTCGAGCCCCTCGTACTCGCTGAACAACTCGGGCATGTGCACGTCCATCCCGAGCGCGCACCCGAAGCGGAATCCGTCCACCTCGAACGTCACCGGCGCGGTCCCCGGCGTGTACATGTAGGTGATCTTCGTGGACGACAGCGTTCGTTCGTCGTACCGGGTCGCGACCTGCCCGCGATCGGAGATCACGTACAGGCTGTTGTGCGGCCGCATCGGGGGCGTCAGCCGGTGCGTCGATCCGAGCACGGTCCACAAACCGAGCTCACGTGCGAGTCCGGCGATCTCGGCCAGCTCGTCGGTCAGCACCTCCCAGGCGAACCGGCTCCAGTCGGCGTTCCCGACCTCCTCCGGCCCGTCCTCGGACATCACGTACTTGCTGGGGAAACTGGTCGCGCCTTCGGTGAAGTGCACAATCCGGGCGTCGGCGGCGCGGGCGTCCCGCATCAGCCGGCGGATCTCGGTCCCGCTCGACCGCAGCAACGCGGGGTCCCGGGGGTCTTCGGTGTAGGTGGTCTGCGCTACGGCCAACCTCAGGGTCTTCGGCATCTCGTCTCCAGTCGGATGAGGACGGAAGTGCCGAAGGGCAGTTGTGTAGGACTCACCGGTCTTCGCCGCGCGAGCGCGGACCCGGCGCTTGAAGTTCCTGTTGGCTGTCATTCGGCCTCCCGTATCCCGGACCGAGCCCCCCAGCGACACACGTCCGAGACGGTGGACCTCGACAGCTGACCTGAGACGAGAAGTCCCTTTGCCTCCTGGGATGACCGCGCTGGGGGCGATCAACGGAGGTTCGGCGTAGGCCACGCGGGCTCTATGCTCACCCACCCCACCCGGCCCGGTCAAACCCCGACACACCGTACATTTCGACGGGAGGTAGTGCCCCGCAGACGCCGTGGGCGAGCGTGCGTAAGCGGAGCCAGCCGCCAACGAAGGGACTACCTCCTGTCGAAATGCACGGCATAGGACCGCAGTACGGTGGCATAACCAGGCGGGTGATCTGGTTGTCCCCGGAGTACGGACCGACAGGTGGAGGAGCAGAGGGTGAGCATTCGCATCGGGTACAAGGCGTCGGCGGAGCAGTTCGGGCCGCGGGAGCTGGTCGAGTACGCCGTCCGCGCCGAGGAACTCGGGCTGGACAGCGTGACCGTGTCGGACCACTTCCTGCCCTGGCGGCACGAGGGCGGTCACGCTCCGTTCGCGTTGGCCTGGATGGCGGCCGTGGGGGAGCGGACGAACCGGGTGCTGATCGGTACCTCGGTCCTCACCCCGACGTTCCGGTACAACCCGGCGGTGATCGCGCAGGCGTTCGCGACCATGGGTGAGCTGTACCCGGGCCGCATCATGCTCGGCGTCGGTACCGGTGAGGCGCTGAACGAGATCGCCGTGTCCGGGATGGAGTGGCCCGAGTTCAAGGAGCGGTTCGCCCGGTTGCGGGAGGCTGTCGACCTGATCCGCAACCTGTGGACCAAGGACGAGGTCAGCTCCGACGGGCCGTTCTACAAGACGGTCGGCGCCTCGATCTACGACCGCCCCGAGACGCCGCTGAAGATCTACGTTGCCGCCGGTGGACCGCTGGTCGCGAAGTACGCCGGCCGGGCCGGGGACGGGTTCATCGCCACGTCGGGCAAGGGGATGGACCTCTACACCGAGAAGCTGATGCCCGCAGTCCGGGAGGGCGCGGAGAAGGCCGGCAAGCAGTTCGAGGACGTCGACCGGATGCTCGAGGTCAAGGTGTCGTACGACCGGGACCCGGAGCAGGCGCTGGAGAACACCCGGTTCTGGGCGCCGTTGTCGCTCAGCCCCGAGCAGAAGCACAGCGTCGACAGCGCGGTCGAGATGGAGCGACTTGCCGACGAGTTGCCGATCGAGCAGGTGGCGAAGCGCTGGATCGTTGCCTCCGACCCCAAAGAGGTGGTGAAGCAGTTCCAGCCCTATCTGGACGCCGGTTTCAACCACTTCGTCGTCCACGGCCCGGGCCATGATCAGGAGCGGTTCCTCACCCAGTTCACCACCGACGTCGTCCCGCTGCTCCGCAAACTGGGCTGAAGAAGGGGGCGCACGCGCCCCCCTTTTCACACGTACTCAGCGGCAAACCCGCGCAACTCCTCCACATCCAGCGGGTTCGCGAAACCGACCACCAGCTCCTGTACTCCGGCCGCCGCGTACGCCGCGATCCGCGTGTGCACCGTCTCGGTCGTCCCGATCAACCCGTACGACGCGAGATCCCCGGGATACGCGAACTCGGCTCCCGGCGGGACCTTCGCGCGCGCCTCCTCGTCGGTCGTGCCCGGGATGTACGCCGTCGTCGCGGTCCGGTGGATCTCGTCGTACTCGCGGCCCACGTCCACACAATGCTTCCGCAGGACGTCGAACTTGTGTTCCAGCACCGCGGGCGAGTCGATGATGTTGCAGGCATCGGCGTACTTCGCCACGATCCGGAGCGTCACCTTCTCACCGCCTCCGGCGACCAGCAACGGGATGTGCGGCCGCTGGATCCCCTTCGGCTGGTTGATCCCTCCGGCGGCCCGGTAATAGCTGCCTGAGAAGTCGACGGACTCCTCGGTCCAGAAGGCCCGGATCACCTGGACCGCTTCGTCCAATCTGCGCAACCGGTCGCCCGCCGTACCGAATTCGTAGCCGTAGCCGCGGTAGTCCGACCCGTACCAGCCCGAGCCGATCCCGAACGTGAGCCGGCCGTTGCTGATGACATCGACCGTGGACGCGATCTTTGCCTGCAGGGCCGGGTTGCGGTAACTGTTCGAGGTGACCAGCTGGCCGAGGCGGATACGCCGGGTGTCGCGGGCGAGCGCGGTGATCACCGACCACGCCTCGAACAGCGGAGCCGGCGAGGGCGGGATGGTGTGCAGGTGGTCCGGCACGTAGACGGCGTGGAAGCCGAGATCGTCCGCGGCCTGCGCGACGTCGGTGAGCCGCCGGTACGCCGTGGCCGGGTCGAGGCCGGCGAACTCCTGGCCGAAACCGGTCGGCAGAAAGACGCTGAAGAGGGTCATGATGGCCTTTCCCTGAGAGTCTGGGGTCGGCGATACCGACTCCGGCGCTGCGGAAAAGGAATCGAGGTCGGCAGGACATGAGCGGCTGGGCGGCGACTCCGTACCGGGTCGGCATCTCCGGCTGGCGGTACCCGCCGTGGCGGAAGGTGTACTACCCCGACGGTCTGCCGCAGCGGGCCGAGCTGGAGTACGCGTCCCGCCGGCTCAACTCGATCGAGCTGAACGGCTCGTTCTACGCGCTGCAACGGCCCTCGTCGTACCAGCGCTGGTACGACGAGACACCGGACGGGTTCGTCTTCTCGGTCAAGGGGCCGCGGTTCGTCACGCACCTGAAGAAGCTGGCCGACGTGGACGGACCGCTGGCGAACTTCTTCGCCTCCGGGGTGCTCGCGCTCGCGGACAAGTTCGGCCCGGTGCTGTGGCAGTTGCCGCCGACACTCGGGTACGACGCCGACCGGCTCGCCGCGTTCTTCGAGAAGTTGCCACGGACAACGAGTGAGGCGGCGGAGCTGGCCGGTACGCACGAGGATCGGATGGAGGGACGGAGTCTGACCACTTGTGCGGTGGACATCCCGCTCCGCCACGCGCTCGAAGTACGGCACAAGTCCTTCGAGCGCGTGGAGTTCATCGAGTTGCTCCGGGCGCACGGCATCGCGCTGGTCTGCGCGGATACGGCTGGCAAGTGGCCGATGCTGGACGATGTCACCGCGGACTTCGTCTATGTGCGGCTGCACGGTGCCGAGGAGCTGTACGTCAGTGGATATGACGACAAATCACTCGACCGGTGGGCGTTGAAGATCCGTGCCTGGCAGGCCGGTCGTACGCCGTCCGACGGTCATACGCTTGCGCCGCCCGCTCGTCGCCGTGCGCGTGACGTCTTTGCCTACTTCGACAATGACGTCAAAGTCCGCGCGCCTTTCGATGCGGAGGCCCTGGCTGCTCGGCTCGGGGTCGCTTCGGTCGGCGCGGATTCGGCAGAATGAGGCGTGACTTTCGAGGTGGTTCGCGCCGACGACCCGCGCTGCTACGCCCCGCCGGACGGCGACGGCACCGCGGACGAAGTACAGGGGAGCGACGGGGGCTGAGGGTCAGGTCGGGATCCACTCCGGCCACCACGGCGGGACGTTGCCGGCGCAGACGCTGGCAGGGAGGCCGGCGGGCGTACCGGCGAAGGAGAACAGGGCCAGGTCGGCGATCGTGATGGCGATGGCCGCCGTGATGAACGGCATCACGAACTTGCCCTGCCCCTTGGAGAACCGGAACACGAAGCTGAACAGCACGATGTTGACCACCAGCGCGACCGGCAGGCCGACGAAGAACAGGGTCGGCCCGTTGCCGACGTCGTTGACCTCCACCCGGCACGTGTCCCACGCCCGCCGGGTCAGCGTGAGCAGCCCGAATCCCGCGCCGACGCCGACCACGACCGAGACGAACGACTCCACCTTCGTCGGTTTCCCCATAGGTATCAACGTTAGGCTCTCCGGGGTGCGAACACCCCAGCCATACCTGCGTGGCGAACTCGTAGTAGTCGTGGACGTCGCCGACCTGGATCGCGCGGCCGAGTTCTGGACCCAGGTGCTCTCGGCTACGTCCGCCCGCCGACCACCGGCGACCGCTACCTGGCCCTGGTCCCCGCCGACGGCGCCGGGATCGAGATCCTGCTCCAGCGGGTCGACGACGCGAAACAGGGCAAGAACCGCCTCCACCTCGACCTCCGTACGCCGGATCTGACGGCCGAGGTAACGCGAGTCCGCGCCCTCGGCGCCACCCTCCTCACCGAGGAACCGATCAAGGAACACAGCTGGACCTGGCACATCCTCGCCGACCCAGACGCCAACGAGTTCTGCATCCTCCAACCACCGGGTTAGAGGCCGCGCGCTGGGGAATCCGCGCGGGTCGTGGCGAGAGCTTCGGCCGGGTCTCGGTCTTCCTGCGTACCCCCACCACTCACTAACCCAGCCGGGGCGGACGGCCAGCCCATCACAATGCGATCTGGCCGGCCGTCCTGAGCGTGGGAGAGTGCGCCATCAGCCGATTGTGATGGCCTGGCCGTCCGCCCCGCCGCGCTTGCTGAGTGGTGGAGGTACGCCTGTCCCGGCAGACAACAGCCCGGCTGCGCTGTGGTGTTCGAGGGGTTCGTGGTGGGCGGCCGCCGGGCTAGAGGCTGATCGTGACTTTGCGGTGGGGGTGTTCTAGCGGGTCTGTGGCCAGGCGGGCGTGGCGTTCTACGTCGTACCGGGTGCCGTCGTAGGCGAGGCGTTCGCGTTCGCGGCCCTCGTACAGGAATCCGGCGCTGCCGGCGACGCCGCACGAGGCCGAGTTGTTGATGCGATGGCCGAGCTCGAGCCGATACAGACCCGCGTCGTGATGGGCCCAGTCCACCAGCGCGCGCACGGCGTCCCGGGCGACCCCGTGACCGCGGACGTCGGCGATCGTCCAGTACCACGTCCAGCCGACCTGGTGGCGGTCGATGTTCGTCACCGCGACGCACCCGATCGGGTGATCCTCGGCATCCGCGACGGCGTACACGTGTCCGTTGTCCAGATCCGCGACCCGCCCGATCCAGTCGACCGCGGACGCCTTGTCCCGGATCCCACCCTGGTTCGCCATCTCCGGGTCGGCGTGGGCCGCGGTCAGCCGCAACGCATCAGCCACCCGCCAACGCCGCAACCCCAGCTCCGCCAGGTCGTACCCCATTCATCAGATCTACCTCCCCCACGCCCCTCCCAAACCCCGGCCGTTCGCAGTACGGGAATCGCGCACCGGCGAGCGCGCGGGTTGGGCAGGATGGGGGCATGAGATTCCTCGACTTCACGGATCAGGTCGTACTCGTCACCGGCGCGAGCAGCGGGATCGGGGCGGCCGCGGCCGTCGGGTTCGCGGAGGCCGGCGCTACGGTCGCGGTGCACTACCAGGCCAACGAGACCGGCGTACGGCACACGCAGAGCGCCGTCATCACGGCCGGCGGCCAGGCTTCCGTACACCAGGCCGACCTCGCGGATCCGGGGTCCGCCGGCGCCCTCATCGACGAGGTGCTCGCCAAACACGGCCGCATCGACGTCCTCGTCAACAACGCCGGCGACCTGGTACGACGCTCGTCCGTGGTCGACGTACCGGACGAGGAGTTCCACCGGATCCTGGACGTGAACCTGACCTCGGTGTTCGCGATGAGCCGTCGGATCGTGCCGGTGTTCCGCGCCCAGGGGAGTGGCGCGATCGTCAACGTCACCTCGATCGCGGCCCGCCACGGCGGAGGCGGCGGCTCGGTCGTCTACGCCACCAGCAAGGGCGCCGTCAGCACCTTCACCCGCGGCCTGGCCAAAGAACTCGCGCCCGACAACATCCGCGTCAACGCGATCTCGCCCGGCGTCATCAGCACCCCGTTCCACGAACGCCACACCGGCGACGACCAGCTCAAAGCCATGCTCTCCACCATCCCCATGGGCCGCACCGGCACCCCCCACGAATGCGTAGGCACCATCCTCTACCTCGCCTCCGACGCCATGGCCTCCTACGTCACCGGCCAGATCATCGAGGTGAACGGCGGCCAGTTGATGCCCTAGGCAACAACCGGTTCGCGATCGGCGGAGACGCCGCGCTCAGACAGCATCGCGACCGACTGGCCGGAACAACGCATTGTGGTCGTACACCTCGCCACTGTGCGCATACCCGAGCCCGCCGAGTACGTCGTACAGCCGCCCGCGCTCCTCGTTCCGCTTGTCCTCGACCAGTACTACGCGCGGCCGGAGCCGCGTCAGGGTCTGCGTGGCTCCGACGAGTGCGGCGACCTCCGACCCCTCGATATCCAGCTTGACCACGTCCAAACGGGACAACGCGTTCTCTTCCGCCCAGTCGTCCAGCCGGATCACTGGCACCCGCTGCACCGCCTTACCGTCGCCATGCAACGAGCGGATGCCGGCGTCGGCCTGGTCGTATCGGCTGTCCGTCCGCAGTTCCGCCTCATCCGTCTGCTCACCCAGCGCGACCGGTACCACCTCGATCAGGTCGGCGAGGCGGTTGCGCTCGGCCGCGCGTCGCAACTTCTGCACCGAGTCCGCAGCCGGCTCGACGGCGATGACCCGCCCACCACCAAGCTCCCGCAATCGCTGTGCCGCGGTCAGACTGTGCAGCCCGATATTGGCGCCCACATCCAGCACGGCATCACCACGCCGCAACTCCCGCCGGAGAAACCGCCGCACGCCCGGCTCGTACTTCCCCGCGTAGTACAGGACGGCCTGCAGGTTGTCCCGCAGATCCAGCTCCAGTCGCAAGCCTTCCCGACGGACCTCGACGTACTCCGTCGCCCACGCGGCCGGGATCTTCACAAGCCTGGGATTCCGCTTCCTCAACCGAGGCGAAACTCTCGCCGCCACCCGCGCGACCCCGACGTCCCGCGTCCCCTCCACCCGTCCCACCACCCGAGCCACCCGCCGCGCCGCCCCGGCTCCCCCAACCCGCGCCACGACATACGGCAGCCGCCACGCAACCCGCCACCCAACCCCATCCCGAAGCTCCACCCAACCCCGATACCCACACCCGCCCGAGCTACTCGTTCCCTGGTCGACCCCGACCGGTCAACGCGAACTGGTTTGGTTCCTGCGCAGCTGGATTGGCCGCAGAGGCCCGAACTCCGGGACCTTGAACAACAAGCGGGGACCTTGAACAAGACATACCGTGTTCAAGGCCCCCTGAAGGTGTTCAAGGTTCATGTGTTCCGGGGGTTCGGGGGTTCGGGGTGACAGCGCACGTCGAGCTGTTGGCTAACCCTTGAGGAGGTCCTCGAAGGGCGTGGAGTCGTCGAAGGGGTCGATCGGCCCGGTCGACGGGGCGGTGTTGGTGATGAGGTCGGCTAGTTCCGTCGCGGCTCGGGTGGAGCGGGAGCGGAGGGCGGTGGCGTGGGGGCCCCAGTCGGAGGAGGCGGCGTAGACGGCGGTGGGGACGACGACGGCCTGGAGGTAGGCGAAGAGGGGGCGCATCGCGTACTCGAGGACCAACGAGTGCCGTTCGGTGCCGCCGGTCGCGCCGATCAGGACGGGTTTGCCGACCAGGGCCTTGTCGTCCAGGACGTCGAAGAACAGCTTGAACAGCCCGCTGTACGACGCGCTGAACGTCGGCGTCACCGCGATCAGCGCATCCGCCCGCGTAACCGTGTCGAGCACCGACCGCAGGCTCTCCGACGGGAAGCCGGTGAGCAGGTTGTTCGTCAGGTCGTGCGCGTGGTCGCGCAGTTCGATGACGACGATCCGGCGCGGGACTCCGCGTTCGTCGAGCGTGTCCCGGACGGCGGCGGCGAGCTGGTCAGCGAGCAGCCGGGTCGACGAAGGGCTCGTCAGTCCGGCCGTCACCACGGCGATCGTGCGTTCGCTCATCGGTCCCCCGCCTCCACGGTTTCCAGTGTCTCCAGCGAACGAGCGCGCTCGGCCGCGGCCTTCAACGACGCATGCGTCGGCGCCTCCGGGACATGGGCCGGCCGCAGGGAGTCGAATTCCTTCCGCAGCACCGGCACCACCTCGGAGCCGAGGATGTCCAACTGCTCCAGCACGGTCTTCAACGGCAACCCGGCATGGTCCATCAGGAACAGCTGCCGCTGGTAGTCACCGAAGTGCTCCCGGAACGTCAGCGTCCGCTCGATCACCTGCTGCGGGCTGCCCACGGTCAACGGGGTCTCCCGGCTGAACTCCTCCAGCGAGGGACCGTGTCCGTACACCGGCGCGTTGTCGAAGTACGGCCGGAACTCGCGCACCGCGTCCTGCGAGTTCTTCCGCATGAAGACCTGGCCGCCGAGCCCGACGATCGCCTGGTCCGCGGCGCCGTGTCCGTAGTGCTCGAACCGGCGACGGTAGAGGTCGATCATCTGCTTGGTGTGCGAGACCGGCCAGAAGATGTTGTTGTGGAAGAACCCGTCACCGTAGTACGCCGCCTGCTCCGCGATCTCCGGCGACCGGATCGAGCCGTGCCAGACGAACGGGGGTACGTCGTCCAGCGGTCGGGGCGTCGACGTGAACCCCTGCAGCGGCGTACGGAACTGGCCCTCCCAGTCGACCACGTCCTCACGCCAGAGGCGGCGCAGGAGCGCGTAGTTCTCGACCGCGAGCGCGATGCCGTTGCGGATGTCCTGGCCGAACCACGGGTACACCGGACCGGTGTTGCCGCGACCCATCATCAGGTCGACCCGGCCGTCGGCCAGGTGCTGCAGCATCGCGTAGTCCTCGGCGATCTTCACCGGGTCGTTGGTGGTGATCAGGGTGGTCGAGGTGGACAGGATCAGCTTGGATGTCTTCGCCGCGACGTACCCGAGCATCGTGGTCGGCGACGACGGCACGAACGGCGGGTTGTGGTGCTCGCCGGTCGCGAACACGTCCAGCCCGACCTCCTCGGCCTTCAGCGCGATCGTCACCATCGACTTGATCCGCTCGGCCTCGCTGATGGTCGTGCCGGTCATCGGATCCTCGGTCACGTCGCCGACGGTGAACACACCGAACTGCATCTGCCCTCCTCGAAGTCTCAGTAGTTCACGATTAAACTACCTCTGACCACAGTAACGCCACCCGGCCCCTCACCATTCCATGATCCGGTACGGCGGACTAAGTGCCCCGTGTCGGAGCACAAGGCCCGCGGCCCAACGAAAACAGCCCGACCGAGTGGGACTCGATCGGGCTGTCGGCCGGATCAGGCTGCGTCGAGGGCGGTGATCTGGTCGGGGGTGAGCTGGAGGTCGGTCGCGGCGTACGAGTCGCGGATGGTCTCCGGGCGGCTGGAACCGGGGATCGGGATGACGTGCTCCGACTTCGCCATCATCCAGGCGAGGGTGACCTGCTGCGGGCTCACCCCGAGCTGCTGGGCGATCTCGTGGAACGCCGGGTGCCTCGAACCCAGGTCGGACGCGTTCGAGATGCCGCCGAGCGGGGACCACGGCAGGAACGCGATGCCGAGCTGGTCGCAGAACTCGAGCTCGGGCTCGCTGGACCGGAAGGCGGGCGAGAACTGATTCTGCACGGAGACGAGCCGGCCGCCGAGGATCTCGTTCGCCAGCTGGATCTGGGCCGGATTCGCGTTCGAGATACCCGCCAGCCGGATCTTGCCGGCGTCGAGCAGGTCGCGGATCGCGCCGATCGAGTCCTCGTACGGCGTCCTCGGGTCCGGCCGGTGGAACTGGTACAGGCCGATCGCCTCCACGCCGAGCCGCTTGAGCGACGCGTCCGCGGCCTGCTTCAGGTACTCCGGCGAGCCGTTCAGGGTCCAGGATCCGTCGCCCGGGCGGAGGTGGCCGCCCTTGGTCGCGACGAGTACGCCGGACGTGTCGCCGCCGTACGACGCGAGCGCCTTCGCGATCAGGGTCTCGTTGTGGCCGTCGTCGGTCGCGGTCAGGTGGTACGCGTCGGCGGTGTCGATCAGGGTGATGCCGGCGTCGAGCGCGGCGTGGATGGTCGCGATCGACCGGTCCTCGTCGGGCCGGCCCTCGATCGACATCGGCATCGCGCCGAGCCCGATCGCGCTGACCTCGAGATCGCCGATCCGGCGGGTCTTGTTCGTCATGAGTCCAACCTCGCGCGCCCGAACCCGGAAATCCAACAGGAAAATCCGCACAGAGCAAGCACCCGCACCACTGAATCGCGTGACAGCACCCCTCTTACGTCCGAAGAACCGAGCGCTATCACCCTAGTGTCCCGTGTCGGAGACTAGGTTCTTCGGACGCAAGCGATCAGGATGCGTGGACGTGGGGGTTGCGGTCGTCGACGACGTAGGACGCCCGGGTGACGATGGGCGCGCCTGGTGTTTGGACGAAGGGGACCACGCGGTAGTCGGAGCGCCAGCGGTCCTTGTCCACTGTCACGCGCACGTAGCCGCGTTGGGAGTTGAAGAACTTCATGTGCGGGTTCGCGGCCAGGAACTGCAGACCCTGGTCGGTCATGTCCGCGCCATCCCCGCCGCTGGTGATCGACGTGCCGACGAACTCCGTGCCGACGGCCACCGAGTCCGGGTTGCCGTAGTCGCGCTTCAGTTCCAGCGCGTAGTTCTGGTGCCGGTCACCGGTGATGACGACCAGGTTGCGCACCCCGCTGTCCTGCGCGGCGCCGAGCAGCTCGTTGCGCTCGGCAACGTATCCGTCCCACGGGTCCAGCCAGATGTGGGTCTCTTCGCCGGGCGTCCAGTCGGTCTGACCCATCGGCGCCTGGTTGCCGAGCACCTGCCAGCGGGCGTTCGAGCTGCGGAAACCGTCCAGCAGCCACGCCTTCTGCTTCCCGCCGAGCATCGTGTTGTCCGGATCGAACCGGTCGTCACAGGTCGAGGAGTCGCCGTCGCCGCAGGGCTGGTCGGAGCGGTACTGCCGGGTGTCGAGCATGGTGATGTCCGCCAGTCGCCCGTACGGCAGCCGCCGGTGCAGCCGCACATCCGGCCCGGACGGCATCTGGTCGTGCCGCAGCGGCATGTTCTCGTACATCGCCTGGAACGCGGCCGCCCGCCGGGCCCGGAACACCACCGGGTCCTGGTCCGGCTCGGTGTCCTTCTGGGACAGGTCGCCGGCCCAGTTGTTCTCCACCTCGTGGTCGTCGATCGTCTGGATCCACGGGTGCCGGGCATGTGCGGCCTGCAGAGGCGCCTCGGTCTTGTAGAGCGAGTACTGCAGGCGGTACCGCGCGAGGTCGAACGTCTCGGTGTGGAACCGCGGGTCGGTCACCACGCCCCGCCGGTTCATCTTGACCCCGGACTCGTAGATGTAGTCGCCCAGGTGCACGACCAGATCCAGGTCTTCCTCCGCGAGGTGGTCGTACGCCGTGAAGAACCCGTCCTGCCACGCGTTGCACGAGGCGAACGCGAATCGGAGTTCGCGGGGCGACGCGTACGGGTGCGGCGTTGTCCGGGTCCGGCCGATCGGCGACACCTCGCCGCCGGTGCGGAACCGGTAGTAGTACTCGTGGTCCGGCTGCAGCCCGTGGATCTCCGGGTGGACCGAGTGGCCGAGCTCGGACGTCGCCAGCACACTCGACCGGCGCACGATGTGCCGGAATCGCTCGTCCCGGGCGACTTCGTATTCCACTCGCACTGCTTTGTCCGGCATCCCGCCGCGCCCGTCAACGGCGTACGGGTCGAGGGCGAGACGCGTCCACAGCACCACGCTGTCGTGCCGCGGGTCGCCGGACGCGATGCCGAGGGTGAACGGGTTCCCGGTGCCCGCCGGGGCGGCGTACGTGGTCGAGGCGTCCCAGACTCCGGTGCCGAGCAGTACGGCGGCGGTGCCGGCGCCTCCGAAGCCGAGAAATCGGCGACGTGAGACTGGCATGAGGTTCCTCCTTGGGCGGATGGGGGATCCGGGTCAGCCTGCAGCCGTCAGATGACCTCCGGTCGGCGGTCGCCCGTCGCGCAGGTTAACGAAGTTGTTCGGTAAGTTAACAGCAATCACCGGTAGATCGACCAGAGCTCAGCATCAGATCAGTGCAGCTGATCCGGGGACCGGCAGGATGGGGGCATGCAGGCAGACGAACGGATCCGGCGTGCGCGGCCGGACGACGTACCGGCGATCGTGGGACTGGTGCACGGACTGGCGGAGTACGAGCGTGCCCCGGATGAGTGCCGGCTGACGGCTGAGCAGCTGGAGACCGCGCTGTTCGGCGGCTCCCCGGCCGTCTTCTGTCACGTCGCGGAGCTCGAAGGCGAGGTGGTCGGGTGCGCGCTCTGGTTCCTCAACTTCTCCACCTGGCGCGGCGTCCATGGCATCTACCTGGAAGACCTCTTCGTCAGCCCCGACCAACGCGGCTCCGGCCTCGGCAAGGCCCTCCTGATCGCACTCGCCCAGGAGTGCGTCGCCCACGGCTACGAACGCCTCGAGTGGTCCGTCCTCGACTGGAACACCCCCGCCATCGACTTCTACAAGTCCCTCGGCGCCCTGCCTCAAGATGAGTGGACCACCTACCGCCTGACCGACGAGGCCCTCACCAAGCTCGGCAGCTAACTACGCGTGCGGTTCTTGGCTTGGTACATGGCGTGGTCGGCGGTGCGGAGGAGTTCGTCCAGGTCGGTGCTGAGAGGGGTGACGGCTGCGGTGCCGATGCTGGTGGTCACGGGGACGTCGATGCCGGTGAGAGGGCGGCGGATGGACTCCTCGAGCCGGCGGATCAGAGCGGTCAGGTCGTCGTCGTCGATCTCCTCGGCGAGGATGGCGAACTCGTCGCCGCCGAGACGCGCGACCGTGTCGCCGTGCCGGACCTCGGTGAGCAACCGCTCGGCGATCTCCCGGAGCGCCCGGTCGCCGGCTTCGTGACCGTACCGGTCGTTGACCTGCTTGAAGTGGTTCAGGTCGCAGAACAGCAGTACGCCGCGCCGCCCGCTCTGCCGCGACCGTTGCAAGACGGCGTCGAAGCGGTGCTGGAGCAGCCGCCGGTTCGCCAGCCCGGTGAGCGGATCGTGGCCGGCGTGGTGCTGGAGTTCGCGCTCGGCGTCCTTGCGCGCGGTGATGTCGTCGATCTGGATCAGCAGGATCCCCGGCTGATCCTTGCCCTGGTCAACGATCGCCGCGGTGCCGCCGAGCCAGATGTGGTTGCCGTCGGCCCGCAAGAACCGCCGCTCGAACCGGTGCGGCCCAGGGCCTGAGCTGAGCTGGTCGCGTTCGCGTTGGGTCTGCCCGGCGTCCTCGTCCTGGAGGTAGTCGAGCATCCGGCTGCCGATCAGCTGGCTCTGGTCGTACCCAGTGATCCGGCAGAAGGCGTCGTTGACCCGCAGGATCCGGCCCGCGTCCGGACCTTCGAACGCGAGCGTCGCCATCCCGTTCCCGGCACCCTCGAAGACCAGCCGGAACGTCGTCTCGCTCGCCTCCAGCCGCGCCTTCTCGGCCAGCAACTGGTCGGTCAGCCGCGCCTTGTCGATCGCGAGCCCGGCCTGGGTCGCGAAGATCTCCAGCAGTTCGCGGTGAATCGGCCCCGGCCGCCGCTGGTCCTCGGGCAGGTCGACCGCCAGCATCCCGACCAGCTCGCCGTCGGACGAGTACAGCGGCGCGAACAACGCGTCCAGCGGATGCCACGCGTCCGGCTCGGACGACACGGGTACGTCGGGGACCCAGCCGACCACTTCGCCCTCGGGCAACCGCTCATGCGGTACGAAGCGCAACCCGCCCCACTGGTCCGCGATCTTGAACTCCGCGTCGAAGATGTCCGCCGCGCTGACCGTGCCGAGCAGGGCCTCCTTGGCCTCGGGGGATCCGGCGACCGCGATCACCTCGAACTTGCCGTCCGGCTGCCGCAGGTTCAGCACCGCGATCCCGAAGCCGAGCCCGTTGACGACTCCGTCGACCACGGCCTGCAGGGTTTCGGCCAGGCTCCGCCCAGCACCCATCCGGGCGCTCACCTCGTAGAGACGGCGAACTGCGGTCAACCGCACAGTGGGCTCGTTCTGCACTGTGAATCTCCGGCGTCACGGCGTCGGCGGCCTCACCCGGGACCCCGCCGTGGTGAGGGCCCCTTTACAGAGTGACAGATCCGGCCACTGGGACAGCGCCTTCCGGCAAACGAATGCGGACTTTCGTGCCGGTCGGAGAGCATGCTCTCGCAGTGAGTGACGACAACAGAGCCTAACTCACCGACCGTGATCCGATCCCCAACCGCCGACCCGAGATCGCGTCGAGCCTGTACGCCCGACCAGCAGCCAGAAGCCCGATCAGTAGCGCAGTTCGGCCAGGGTCTGGTAGCTCGTCCGGGCCGAGTCCCACTGGTCGGTCGGTGCGTCGTGCTCGACCAGCCAATGCTCGATCCCGGCCTGCCCGGCCGCCGCGAACATCGCCGCGAAGTCGAGCCGGCCGCTGCCGACATCCGCGAACGACCCGTCCTCGGCCATGTCCTTGACGTGCAACGCCGGGAACCGCCCTGGGTACGTCTGGAAGTAGTGCACCGGATCCTTGCCCCCGTTCACCACCCAGTACAGATCCAATTCGAAACCGAGAAGTTCCGGTTCGACCTCGTCGCACAGGATGTCGAACAGCACTTGGCCGTCGACCTCGTCGAAGTCGTGTCCGTGGTTGTGGAAGAGCAGCCGCAGTCCCGCGTCCCGGGCCGCCTTGCCGCCCTCGGTGAACGCGCCGGCCGCTTCCCGGAAGCCGGCCAGGGTCCGCAGTTCCCTGGGCAGCGACGGTACGACGATCCACTGGCCGCCAAGCGTTTTGACGTCGGCGAGCGCACCCGCCCAGTCGTCGGTCAACCGGCTGTACGGGACGTGCTCCAGCACGATCCGGAGCTCCGCGTCATCGGCGAAGGACCGGATCTCCTCGGCGGAATGGCCGTGCCTGCCGCTCACGCCGATCGACCGGTAGCCGATCTTGGCCAGCTGCCGCAGGGTACCGGGATAGTCCGCGGCCAGTGCTTCGCGCATGCTGTACAGATGCATCCCGATCCCGTCGGCGGGGATGGTGCGGTCGCTCATAGCTCTCCTTCGGCTGGGGTCGTTGCTTCGGGGAGTTATTGATGCAGGTGATTATTTGCTTCAGGCAACGTGCTCCAGATAACGCCGCAGAGCCAGGTCGAAGACCTCCTGGCCGGGTGCGTCCCACAGGTCCTGGTTGAAGATCTCCACCTCGACCGGCCCGGCGTACCCGGCCGCGTCGCAGGCCTCGCGCAGTCGGCGCAGCTCGATCGAACCATCGCCCATCATCCCGCGGCCGAGCAGGTTGTCGACCGGCAACGGGACGATCCAGTCGCTCACCTGGTACGAGCAGATCCGCTCACCGGCCCGCTCGATCTGCCGGTACACATCCGCGTCCCACCACAGGTGATAGGCGTCCACGATGACGCCCACCTGCGTTGCCGGGAACTGCTCCGCGAGATCGAGTGCCCCGCCCAACGATGACACGACGCACCGGTCCGAGCAGAACATCGGGTGCAGCGCTTCCACCGCGAGCCGGACTCCCCGTTCACCCGCGTACGGCGCGAGCTCGGCCAACCCATCCCGAACCATCGCCCGTGCCCCGTCGAGATCACGCGAACCGGCCGGCAGCCCACCGCTGACCAGCACCAGTACGTCGGTGCCGAGCGTGGCCGCCTCGTCGATCGCGCGCCGGTTGTCCTCGATCTTCATCCGCCGTTCGGCCTCGTCCGTCGCAGTGAAGAATCCGCCGCGGCACAACGACGACACCCGTAACCCGGCGTCCGCGACCAACTTGGCCGCCCGCTCCACGCCGTACTCCTGAATCGGCTCCCGCCAGAGCCCGATCCAGTACAGCCCGGCCTTGTTGCTGGCCGCAACGACGTCCTCGAGCGGCCAGTACTTCGTGGTCGCCTGGTTCAGGCTGTACCGGTTCACGCGTCGACCCCGTTCACGGCCAGCAGTTGGCGGAAGCGGCTCACGGCAAGGGACGGATCAGTCAGTACGCCGGCCTGATCGGCCAGCCGGAACGTCTCGGCCAGATGGGGCAGCGACCGTCCGGTCTGCAGTCCGCCGACCATGGTGAACCCGGGCTGGTGCCCGTTCAGCCAAGCGAGGAAGGCGATTCCGGACTTGTAGTAGTACGT
This sequence comes from Kribbella caucasensis, assembly GCF_004361855.1. GTDB lineage: Bacteria > Actinomycetota > Actinomycetes > Propionibacteriales > Kribbellaceae > Kribbella > Kribbella caucasensis. The sequence goes on along the minus strand of NZ_SNWQ01000031.1, from coordinate 50,783 downwards.
GGGCGCCGCGAAGATGTGCCGGGCCAGCGGTACGGTCGGCGCGAAGATCTCCTCGTACCGCGTGAGCTCGCCGTCGTCGAGTGCTTTCAGCGCAGCCGCCGCGGCCGGTGCGATCGCTGCGAAGATCCCGAGCAACGCATCGGAGTACCGCTGGTCGTCGCCGCGGATCAGCTCCGGGTAGTTGAAGTCGTCGCCGGTGTAGAGCCGTACGTCGATCGGTAGGCGATTGCGCAGGGCAACTTCCTTCGCGGCGTCCAGCACCGAGACCTTGATCCCGTCGACCTTTGCGGTGTTCTCCGCGATCAGGTCGACCACCACATCGGCCGCGGTGTCGAGCGATTCGCTGCCCCAGTACCCGGTCAACGCGGGATCGAACATCGACCCCAGCCAGTGCAGGATCACCGGACGCGACGACTGCGCGAGCAGCCGGTCGTAGACCTTCCGATAGTCGTCCGGGGACGAAGCCGCCGCACACAACGCGCGGCTGGCCATCAGGATCGGCTGCGCACCGACCTCCTCGGCGACGGCCAACTGCTCCTCGTACGCCGCGATCACCGTCTCCAGGGAATGATTGCCAGGGGCAAGCTGATCCGTCCCGACACCCACCGCGATCCGGCCGTCCGGGGCCTCAGCCGAAGACCGCCGGATCAGCTCCTGGGTCGCGGCCCAATCGAGCCCCATCCCGCGCTGAGCGGTGTCCATCGCCTCGGCCACGGACAACCCGAGCGACCACAGGTGCCGCCGGAACTCCAGCGTGTGCTCCCAGTCGATCACCGCAGGCGCACCGGGCGCGTTGTCCCCCAGCGGATCCGCCACCACATGCGCCGCCGCGAAGGCCAGCCGGCTGCGGGCAGGCTCATAGGTGCCCTGGGCAACAGGTGTGCCGATCAGCTGATAGGTCTCCAGTCCACCGGCGGCGGGTAACCGCAGCGACAGCGTCATGCCTTCGCCTCGATGTCGAGCGCCGGAACCTCCAGCTTGCGGCCCTCCCGCCACGACTGCAGCCCGAGCTCCGCGAGCTGCACACCCTTGGCGCCCTCGACGAAGTCCCAGGTGAACGGTGCGTCGTCGACCACATGCCGCAGGAACATCTCCCACTGCACCTTGAACCCGTTGTCGAACACCTCGTTGTCCGGCACGGTGGACCACTGGTCGCGGAAGTTCTCGGTCGCCGGCAGGTCCGGATTCCACACCGGCTTCGGGGTCGCGGACCGGTGCTGGGCCCGGCAGTTCCGCAGCCCCGCGACCGCCGACCCCTCGGTCCCGTCCACCTGGAACTCGACCAGCTCGTCCCGGAACACCCTGGTGGTCCACGACGAGTTCAGCTGCGCGACGATCCCGCCTTCCAACTCGAACACGCTGTACGCCGCGTCCTCCGCGGTCGCGTCGTACGGGTGGCCCTGCTCGTCGTACCGGGTCGGGATGTGCGTGGCGCCCTGGCAGTAGACCGACTGGACCGGGCCGAAGATCTGGTCGAGCACGTACCGCCAGTGGCAGAACATGTCGACGATGATTCCGCCGCCCTCTTCCTGCTTGTAGTTCCAGGCCGGCCGCTGCGCCTCCTGCCAGTCGCCCTCGAACACCCAGTAGCCGAACTCGCCGCGGACCGACAGGATCTGCCCGAAGAACCCGCCGTCGACGAGTCGCTTCAGCTTCCGCAGACCGGGCAGCGACAGCTTGTCCTGGACGACACCGTTCTTCAGCCCGGAGTCGCGGACCAGCCGGGCCAGGTCGATCGCGGCGTCCAGGCCCTCGGCGATCGGCTTCTCGCAGTAGATCGCCTTGCCGGCCTCGACCGCCGCGCGGACGCCCTTCTCCCGCAGCTGGGTGAGCTGGGAGTCGAAGTAGATCTCCACATCCGGCTCGGCCAGCGCCTCGGACAGGTCGGTGGTCCACCGGGTCAGCTCGTACTGCTCGGCGATCCGGCGCAGCTTCAGCTCGTTGCGGCCGACCAGGATCGGCTCGGGGATGATCATCGACCCGTCGGCGGCCTGCAGGCCGCCCTGCTCGCGGATCGCCACGATGGAGCGCTCCAGATGCTGGCGCAGGCCCATCCGGCCGGTCACTCCGTTCATCACAATGCCGACGTGTCGCTCGTTCACTGTGCTGCCTCTCTTCGGCGCTTCGTCTGCGCTCTGCTCTGTCTAGGTCGGGCCGGATTCCGTACTGCGGATGGTCAGGTGGTGCCGAGGTCGTACACGTCGAGGCGGCCGCACATCCCGTGCCGGCCGTACTCCGTCGGGTTGGGCAGCTGGTGGAGTTCGGCGGTCCAGAGGTGGGGGGCCTCGCCGGCTTCCAGAGCGTCGAGGGCTTGCCCGGTCTCGTCAGCGAGCCGGCGAGCGCCTTGCTCCCAGCGGCGACGCCAGTCCGCGAGCTGCGGACGGACGAGCCCGATCGCCGCCTGGTAGAACGCGTCCAGCGCACTCGACCCGTCCACCTCGTACGCCGCGCGCAGGGCGGCGTACCCCTCGAGCGCAAGGTCGCGGCGAGCCATCGCGGACGTTGTGCGCGCCTCGCCTTCGCCGATGAGCGTGGTCGCCTTGAGATAGGTCTCGCGGTCGGTGAGGTGTTCGGGTGCGAGGGTGAGGACGGCGTCGCCCGCCTCGGGGAGGCCGGAGTTCGACATCAGGGTGAGGATCTGCAGGCCGCCGCCGTTGACCAGCCGGTGGATCGTGCCGGGGTCGAACCAGACCACGGTGCCGGCCTGGAGCGGGGTCTCGGTGTACCCCTTCGGGTTGAGCGTCTGGACCGCACCGGAGCCGGCGATCACGTAGTAGCCCTCGGAACAGGCGAGGTGCACGTGCGGGGTGCCGCCGACCAGACCGTCGGGGGCCTCGATGTCGTACACCTTGAGCAGCGAGACGCCGATGCCGCCGGGCAGGGCCGTGGACGGGCCCGGACTGAACTCGCACATGGTTCCGCCTCCCGCATCCGCCGTGGAAAGGGCTTTCCAAGGCTTGTGCGGCAACCTTAGGTGTGCGTTCCCGGCAGAGTCAACCCGATGCCGCTTCCGGCCGGAAAGCGATTGCACTCTCCCCGCCTGTCGTACTCCCGTGCACCGCCCGGATCGGGGATCCGGGGCGTCGAGTCGTGCATCAGAAGGCGGGGCAATCGGTTGCCGAGCCCCGATATCCACGACTCGGTAAGCCCGGCCGCCTGGCCGACCACACGCACCGTCGCACAGATCGGGGAGGGCTCCTGGCGGGACCGGGGTGGGTTCTTGCCCGGCAGCGGCCCGGCAGCCCGGGTCTATTCGCGGTCCGAACCTGGCGTGGCAGTGCCGTCTGGGCTCGCTTCGGGTTTTGTGTAGAGGACTTCGCGGACCTGTTCCGCGGCGCGGAGGATGGCCTCGCTGATGAAGTCGCTGAAGCGGGCGATGTTCTCCAGGCGGGCGGCGGCCGGGCGGTCGCGGCCGAGGACGTCGACGCCCTGCCGGGCGATCTCGGCGACCTGGGCCATGCCGCGGGCGCTGTCGATCGTCGACTGGTACCAGACGCCGTCGTCGACGAAGTAGCGCTCGCGGCGGCGTTCGTCGCGGACCCGGCGGACGAGGCCCTGATCCTCGAGGAGCGCGATCGCCTTGGAGACCGACGCCGGGCTGACCTGGAGGTGCTGGGCGAGTTCGGATGCGGTGAGGCTGCCGGCGTCGGCGACGAACAGGCAGGTCAGCACCCGAGCCGTCATCTTGGGCAGGCCTTGTTGCATCAGCAGGGTGGTGAACGCCTCCTCGTACTCGCGCACGGCCTCGTCGTCGCGCCCGTGGCTCTGCGCCGGCGCACCGTGTCCTCGGGGTGGGCTGGGCTTCCGCTGGCGGGCGCGGCGTTCGGTGGCGCGGTGGGCCAAGTCGGCGCGGTAGGCGGTGGGGCCGCTGTTGCGCATCACCTCACGCGTGATCGTCGAGGTGGGGCGGTCGAGACGTCGGGCGATCTCCGCGTAGGCGAGGCCGTCGGCCAGCCCCAGCGCGATCTGCTGACGTTCCTGCTGGGTCAGCCTGCCTCCCGGCACGGTGATCTCCCTTCGTGTGTCGCTAGCGCCGTCAGCGTAGCGTTCATTCAAGTTCTATGCAACGGCAAGGAAGCTTTTCGTTGCGTTAGATTCATACCAGTTGCAACGATATCTTGCCTGTGACCTGCACGAATGCAGATTGTTCGCAACGATGTGCTTGCCAGATTGTCGAACGCAACGTAGCGTTTCCGGTGTTAGAAACAACAAGCACACAAGGAGAGCATGATGAACAAGTTCGAGACCCCTGCCGCGATCTCCGCCGTCGTGGACATCCCCGCCGGGCGCATCCAGGTCATCGCCGCCGACCGGGCCGACACCACCGTCGAGATCCTGCCCACCAAGGCCTCCAAGGGCCGCGACGTGAAGGCGGCCGAGCAGACCAAGGTCGAATTCGTCGACGGCGTCCTGCGGATCACGGGCCCGGCGGAGAAGAACCAGCTCCTCGGCCCGTCCGGATCCATCGAGGTGACGGTCCAGCTGCCCGCCGGCTCGAGCGTCGAGTCGAAGGCGGCAGGCGCAGAGTTCCGGAGCGTCGGACGGCTCGGCGACGTCGCCTGCGAAGGCGCGAGCGGTGCGGTCAAGATCGACGAGGCCGCGAGCGTGCGGGTGGCCGGCTATGCCAGTGACGTCACGGTCGGCCGCCTGACCGGCCCCGCGGAGATCAGCACCCAGAAGGGCGACATCAACATCGCCGAGGCCACCTCCGGCACGGTCGTGCTGCGCGCCCAGATGGGCAACGTGACGGTCGGCGCCGCCAACGGAGTCTCCGCCTCCCTGGACGCCCGCACCGGCTACGGCCGGATCAACAACGCGCTGAAGAACACCGAAGGCGCCGCAGCCGGCCTGACCATCCAAGCGACCACCGAGCAAGGCGACATCACGGCCCGCAGCCTGTAGAGAACGGCATGACAGCCAATCAGCTCCAGCGCCCTGGGATCCACCTGCAGGGCGCTGGAGCTGTCGTACTAGGAGCCGGGGGCCAGGGCGGCCGTTAGGGCGGTTGACCAAGTGGTGCGGAGGTGTTGGCGGGTGGGGGCGTCGATTGACGGCGTGAAGGTGCGGGCGGGTGTGTTGGCGGGGGGCCAGGGGGCGTTGAGGGTTTGGTGGGCGAGTTGGGCTGCGCCTAGGGCGGAGAGTTCGGGGATGTTGGCTACTTCTACGGGGTAGCCGAGGAGGTCTGCCTGGGTTTGCATGAGGAGGTCGGCGGCGGTGGCGCCTCCGTCCGCACGGAGGCAGTGGGGCGTCGTGCCGGTGAGTTCGGTGATGTCGCAGATCTGGTGGGCGACGGCGTCGATCGAGGCGCGGGCGAGGTGGGCGCGGGTGGTGGCGTTGCTCATGCCGGTGAAGGTGGCGCGCGCGTTCCGGTCCCAGTGGGGTGCGCCGAGGCCGGAGAACGCGGGGACCAGCGTGACACCGCCGGCGTCGGGGACGGTGGCTGCCAAGGTGGCGAGTTCGCCGACGTCGGGGAGGCCGAGGATCCCTGCGGTCCAGGCGAGGGCGGCGCCGGAGGAGATGATGTTGCCTTCGAGGGCGTACAGCGGTTCGTCGGTGAGCCACGCGAGGGTCGAGGTCAGCGCGGACTGATCCGGTGCGAAGGCGGCCGTCGGCGTCATCACCGAGGAACCGGTGCCGTAGGTGGCCTTGATCATCCCCGGCTCGGTGCAGCCCTGGCCGTACATCGCCGCGTGTGAATCAGCGAGTACGGCGACCACCGGGATCCCGTCCCGCAGACCGGGGACCCCCGACGTGACCCCGAAGCCGGCGTTCGACGCGCGCACCTCCGGCAGTACGGATCCCGGTACGCCGAACGCGGCCAGCAACTCGTCCGACCAGTCCAGCGCGAGCACGTCGTACAGGAGAGTGCGGGACGCGTTCCCGGCCTCGGTCAGGTGCTCACGGCAACCAGTGAGTTTCCAGATCAACCACGAGTCGATCGTGCCGACGCAGACGTCGGTGAGGTCGGCCAGGGATGACAGCAACCAGTTGATCTTGGGCGCGGAGAACATCGCGTCCACTCGTAGCCCGGTCCGTCCGCGCGCCAACTCACTGACCGAGGTCGGCAATGTCTCGCACCATTCGGCCGTCCGCACGTCCTGCCAGCCGATCACCGGACCTACCGGCTTCCCGGTCCGCCGATCCCAGGCGGCCACGGACTCCCGCTGGGTGGACAACGCCAGCCCAGCGATCTCCACCGAACCCGCCGCTGCCAGGCACCGCGACACAGCCGTCAGCACGCTCGCCCAGATTTCGTCCGCATCCTGCTCGGCCCAACCAGGACGCGGCAGCGAGAGCCCGGCCGGCGCCGACGCCGTCGCCAGTACTACGCCCTGCGGGTCGACCAGCACCGCCTTCGTGTTGGTGGTGCCTTGATCGATGGCGAGCACTGCCCCGTGCTCACTGATCGGCGACATCACGGCCCTCCTCGGTGACTTTCGGCTGACCTCTTGACGGGACTGTAGCCGGTGAGCAGACTCAAGAGCGACAGTCTATGCAGTACTGAATATCTATGCACGACTGAGAACCAGGACCGCGACAGACCGGAGGAGTGCGCAGATGAAGCCGACCAAGCGCCGGGTGATCGTCAACACCGACGCCAAGAACGAGGCCGACGACCAGTTCGCGATCGTGCACGCGCTGTTGTCGCCGACGTTCGACAACCGCGGGCTGATCCCCGCGCACTTCGGCACCCGGCGGTCGGACCGGAGCATGGAGGAGTCCCGCGAGGAGGTCGACCTGCTGCTCGAACTGCTCGGCATGACCGGGCAGGTGCCGGTCGCGAACGGTGCGCCGACCGGCATCCCGGACGAGCAGACCCCGCTGGACTCACCCGGTGCGCGGCTCATCATCGAGGAGTCCAAGCTGGCGTCGAAGGGCGATCCGCTCTACGTGTCCTTCCTCGGCCCGCTGACCGACATGGCCTCGGCGATCCTGCTCGACCCGGAGATCGTGCACCGCGAGGTGATCGTGATCTGGATCGGCGGCCGTGGGTACGACGGCCTGACGTCGTACCCGGGCATCGAGTTCAACCTGTCCAACGACATCCCCGCCGCCAACGTCGTGTTCGGGTCCGGCATCACCGTCTGGCAGGTGCCGAGCGACGTCTACACCAAGGTGTCGGTCAGTTACGCCGAGCTCGACGAGAAGATCGGCGACGCCGGACCACTCGGCAAGTACTTGATCGAGCAGTTGCACGAGTGGAACGCCACCTACCACCCCGAGCCGATCGAGTCCCGCTCACTCGGTGACTCACCGGCCATCGCCCTGATGCTCTACCCGTCCAGCGGTGCCATGCGGGTCCGGCCCGCGCCGCGGTTCGGGTCCGACGGTTGGTACCTGCCCGGCACCAACAACCCCATCAGCGTCTGCGAGCAGGTCGACGTCCGGTTCCTGCTGGAGGACATGTTCGCCAAGATCCGCCGTTTCGCTCGGTAAAAGGAGTAGGAAAGCATGACCACAGAACCCACCACCCCACCGCCCCGGACAACAGGCAGTTCGTTCACCCGCCGGGGATTCCTCGGCCTCACGTCCGCCGCTGTCGCCGGCGTCGGTCTCTCCGCCTGCACCGGCGGCGGCGCGTCCACCGGTAGCGGTGCGACGGCCGCGGCCACGAACAACCTGCGCGTGTTCACCTACGAGGGTGACGAGACGATCGACCTGTTCAAGGCGCAGATGAAGGCGTTCGACCAGCAGGCCGGTACGACGACAACAGTCGAGAGTCTGCCGGGATCGGGTGCGGCGGTGTATCCGGACAAGCTGCGAACGCAACTGCTCGGTGGCAAAGGCCCAGATGTCTGGCGGATCTGGGGCGGTCAGATCGGAGCACCGTTCGCGAAGGCCAAGCAGGCGCTGGACCTGAGCCCGTACTACTCCAAGTTCGGCTGGGACTCGAAGATCAACACCGCGGCGATCAGCGGGATGACCTTCGACGGGGTGAAGTCCGGGGTGCCGTTCGTCTCCCTCGGAATAGGTGCCTGGTACAACAAGTCACTGCTCGCCAAGGCGGGCGTGAGCGGCCCGCCGACGACGTACGCCGAGCTGGAGGCGATGAACGACAAGCTCGTCGCGGTCGGCGTGACGCCGTGTGGTCTCGGTGGAAAGTACGGCTGGGACATCATGCGGCTGTTCGAGTACCTGCTCGAGCACACCGCCGGGCCGGAGTTGCACGACAAGCTGCTTACCGGCGCGGAGAGCTGGGACCGGCCCGAGGTGGTCGAGGCGTTCGCACTGTTCAAGAAGTGGCAGGACAAGAAGTGGCTGCCGCAGGGCGCGCTGGGCCTCGACCCGGCCGACATAGAGCCCGCGTACGTCCAGGGCAAGACGGCGTACACGATCACCGGACCGTGGACCGAGGCGGCCTCGATCCTGTCGGCGAAGAAGAACCCGGCCGGCTTCGGCAGCTTCGAGCTGCCCACCGACCAGAGTCCGGCCCGCCACTCGGGCTTCGTCGAGGGCTACATGATCAACGCCAAGTCGGGGAACGCCGACAAGGCCGCGGAGCTGATCGACTTCATCGTCAAGCCCGCGACACAGAAGGCGTTGCAGGTCAGCGCCTCGACGGTGAAGGGCGCCGAGCCGGACGCGAAGTCGCTGCCGCTGTCCTACGAGTGGTCCCAGAAGTACGGCTCGAACCCGTTCTACACGATCCAGGATCAGGCGTTCCCGAAAAAGCAGGCCGACCAGTACTTCAGTGTGCAGAGCGACATCCTGCAGGGTTCGGTGACACCGGACGCGGCGGCGAAGAAGATGCAGGAGATCGTCTCCGCCTGGGCCAAGGGCTGAGTCTGCGTCATGGCGACTGTCGCGATCGCACGATCGAAGCCCGGGGCAACGAGGCGCCCGGCGAAGAAGGGCGCGAAGCGGGGTGGCAAGTGGTCGCCCTGGCTGTTCGCCCTGCCCGCACTGGTGGTGTACGTCGCGTTCCTGGTGTACCCGGCGGTGTCCTCATTGTGGTTCAGCCTGACCGACTGGGACGGCCTGAGCGCGACGTACAACTTCGTCGGGCTGGACAACTACGCCAAGCTGCCCAGTGATCCGGTGGTCGCCACCGCGGTCCGGAACAACCTGATCTGGACCATCGTGACGATCATCGTCCCGACCGTGATCGGGCTGGCTCTGGCGATCGCGCTGAACGGCAAGGTGCACGGCAAGCCGATCCTCCGGATGGTCTTCTACACACCGGCCGTGCTGCCGTTGGTGTCGATCGCCTCGATCTGGGGCTGGCTCTACAACCCGCAGTACGGCGCGATCAACTCGTTCCTCCGGTTGATCGGTCTGGACGGGCTGGCCCAGCCGTGGTTGGGGCAGGACTCGACCGCGTTGTGGGCGGTGATGGTGCCGGCCATCTGGTTGCGGACCGGCTTCCCGATGTTGCTCTACTTGGCTGCCCTGCAAGGGATTCCGAACGAGCTCTACGAGGCCGCGACGGTCGACGGTGCGAGCCGATGGCAACAGTTCTGGCATGTCACGATGCCGGGTCTGCGGCCGGCGCACTACATCGTGCTGGCGTTGTCGCTGATCGACTCGTTCAAGGTCTTCGACATGATCTACGCGATGACGTACGGCGGTCCTGGTACGGCGACGCAGGTGATGGGAACGTGGATGTACGCCAACGTCTTCCAGTACTACCAGGCCGGATACGGCACGGCCATCGCAGTCGTGATCACGCTGGTGGCGATCGCGGTCGGCATCCCGTACGTACGGTCGCAGACCAGGGAGGCGTCATGACGATCGCACCGGTTCGGGTGGAGGCCGCCGTACCAACCGAGCCGGAACCGGTGAGCCGGCCGTCGAAGGGTCGTCGCGGGCTGGTGATGACGCTGGTGCTGGCGGTGACGGCGATCTTCTGGATCTCGCCGCTGGCGTTGCTGGTGATCACCGCGGTCCGGCCGCTGGCGGACTTCATCGGCAACGGGCCGTTGTCCTGGCCGGATGAGTTCACCTGGTCCAACTTCAAGGACGCTTGGGGTATCGGCAACTTCGCCACCACCTATCGCAACAGCGCGTTCCTGGCGTTGATGAAGGTGCCGCTCGGCGTGGCGATCTCGGCGATGCTCGGGTTCGCACTGGCCAAGCTGCGGATGAAGTTCCGGCGTACGGTGATGTTCACGGTGTTCCTCGGGCTGACCATCCCGATCTACATCACCATCGTGCCGGTCTTCATCATGATGCGCGGTGCCGGTGCGACCGACAGCCTGTTCGGGTTGATCGGGCCGTACCTGGCGTTCGGCATCCCGTTCGAGGTGCTCGTGCTGCAGTCGTTCTTCCGGCAGATCCCGGACGAGATCATCGAGGCGGCCAAGGTCGACGGGGCCGGCGACTGGCGGATCTTCTTCACCATCGTCCTGCCGCTGTCCACGCCGGCCCTGGTGACGGTCGCGATCCTGGACGCGGTGGCGACCTGGAACGAGTTCCTGTTCGCACTGATCCTGCTGAACTCCGATGCCAACAAGACGATCCCGGTCGGGCTGCTCAACTTCCAGGGGCAGTTCGCCAACAACAACACCGGTCTCGCGGCGGGCATCCTGATCGCCGTGGTGCCGATCCTGATCGCGTACATGCTGCTGCAGCGCTGGATCGTCGGCGGGCTGACCGCCGGCGCCACCAAGGGCTGACCACATATGGAGGAGATCACCATGACCGACCTGCCGGTGTTCGGCGCGGGTATCTGGCATTTCGCAACCTACAAGGACCGCTACGCCACCGACGGCTACGGCGACCCGGTCGGGCTGCTCGAACAGATCGACCGGGCGGGCGCCGTCGGCGATCTGTCCGTGGTGGACCTGAACTGGCCGTTCGCGGGGTACGACGGCACCCTGGACGACGTCAAGGCGGCCCTGGACCGGAACGGGTTGCGCGCCATCGCGATCACCCCGGAGATCTACACCCGGGACTTCGTCAAGGGCTCGATCACCAACCCTGATCCGGCGATCCGCAAGCGGGCGATCGAGCTGTTGCACGAGGCAACCGAGTTGGCCAAGGACCTGGGCTGTTCGTACGTGAAGCTGTGGCCCGGGCAGGACGGCTGGGACTACCCGTTCCAGGTGAACTACCACGACATCTGGAACCTCGCGCTGGACGGCCTGCGCGAACTCGTGTCCGCCCATCCCGACATCAACTTCGTGATCGAGTACAAGCCACGCGAGCCACGGGTGAAGATCATCTTCCCGAACGTGGCCAGGACGCTGCTCGGGATCGAGAAGATCGGGCTGCCCAACCTCGGCATCCTGCTCGACTTCGGCCATTCCCTGTACGGGCTGGAGACACCCGCCGACGCGGCCCAGTTGGCGATCGACTACGGCCGGCTGTTCGCGATCGACGTGAACGACAACCTGCGCGGCTGGGACGACGACATGGTGGTCGGCTCCGTCCACCTGGTGGAGACCTTCGAGTTCTTCCACACCCTGCGGAAGAACAACTGGGAGGGCGTCTGGCAACTCGATCAGTTCCCGTTCCGGGAGGACAGCGTCGAGGCGGCAAAACAGGCGATCCGGTTCCTCAAGGCCGTGCACTTGGCCCTCGACACGCTGGACGAGGAGGCGCTCGCCGCGGCGCAGGCCTCTCACGATGCGCTCGCGTCCCAGCGGTTGATCCAGCGGGCGCTGCTGACTTCGATGGCCGGCCTGGAGGATGCATGAGTAAGGCTGCTCTCTCGGTAGAGCACACCACCATGCCGCTGCTCGGCCGGCTGCCCGCGCACAGCAGCCGGGCCGAGCAGGTCGCGCACATCGCCGAGGCGGCGCGGCAGATCCGGATCCAGGACCTCAAACTCGTGTACCACGCCGGCGCCGGCCATATCGGGGGCGACTTCTCCGCGATCGACATCCTGGCCACCCTGTACGGCGCGGTGCTGGAGATCGGCCCCGAGACCGTGGCGGACCCGGAACGCGATCGGTTCATCCTGAGCAAGGGACATGTCGCCGGGGCGCTCTACACCACGCTGGCGGCGTTCGGGTTCCTGCCGATCACCGAGCTCGCGACGTTCCTGAAACCCCTGTCCGCGTTGAACGGTCATCCCAACCGGACCAAGGTCGCTGGGGTCGAGGCCAACACCGGACCACTCGGGCACGGTCTGCCGATCGCGGTGGGCCATGCGTTGTCGGCCAAGCTCGACGTGTCGTTGCGGCGTACCTATGTGCTCGTCGGCGACGGGGAGTTGCAGGAGGGCAGCAACTGGGAGGCGATGATGGCGGCCTCGCAGTACCAGCTGGACCGGCTGACCGTGATCGTCGACCGGAACCGGCTGCAGCAGGGCGCCACCACCAAGGAGACGAACGACCTCGACCCGTTGCCGGAGAAGGCGGCCGCGTTCGGGTTCGCGGTGGTCGAGGTGAACGGCCACGATCACGGCGAGCTCCTGGATGTGCTGTCCGCCGTACCGTTCCGGCCGGGCAAGCCGACGTTCGTGATCGCCCATACCCACAAGGGGCATCCGGTCTCGTTCATGAGCAACAACGTCGCCTGGCATCACAAGGTGCCGAACCCGGCGGAGTACCAGCAGGCGATGACCGAACTGGAGACCGTCGGGCAACCCCGGCTCGCGGTGAGCCCTCGACTCGACAAGGAGCTGCGATGACCGTCGTCGACACCTCGATCGCGGACCAGCCGCGGTACGACTGCCGCGACGCCTACGTGGAGACGCTGGCCGAGCTCGCGCATGAGGATCACCGGATCGTCGGGGTGGTGAACGACTCGGTCGGCTCAAGCAAGTTGAACAGTTTCCGCAAGGCGTTCCCGGATCGGCTGATCAACGTCGGCATCGCCGAGCAGGACATGGTCGGCGTGGCGTCCGGGCTGGCGAACGGCGGCCGGATCCCGTTCGTCTCGGCGGCGTCCTGCTTCCTCACCGCGCGGGCGCTGGAACAGATCAAGGCCGATGTCGCCTACTCGAACACCAACGTGAAGCTGTGCGGGATGAGCCCGGGCGTCGCGTACGGCGAACTCGGCCCGACGCATCACTCGATCGAGGACATCGCGTGGTTGCGGGCGATCTCGGGGATGACGATCATCGTGCCGGCCGATCCGGTGGAGACCGCGGCGGCGTTGCGGTGGGCGGCGGCGGTCGACGGTCCGGTGTTCATCCGGGTCAGCCGGATGAGTGTGCCGCAGGTGTACCCCGACTCGTACACGTTCGAGCCGGGCAAGGCGATCACGATGCGCGCGGGGAACGACGTGACGCTGATCAGCAACGGCACGGTGTTGTGGCGGGCGATGGTCGCGGCCGAACAGCTTGCGGCGGAAGGGATTTCGGCGCGCGTGCTGTCGATGCCGTCGGTCAAGCCGCTGGACGTCGAGGCGGTCGTCGCGGCGGCCGAGCAGACAGCCGGGATCGTCACGGCGGAGGAGTCGACGATCGCGGGCGGTCTGGGTGGCGCGGTGGCGGAGACGGTTGTGCAGCACCATCCGGCGCGGGTGTCGATCCTCGGGATTCCCGAGTTCGCGCCCACGGGGTCGGCCGGCTACCTGCTCGACCGCTACGGCCTCTCCCCGGAAGGCATCGCCGACACCGCCCGCCGGCTGGTTAGCTGAGGTGGTTGACCAGATCGGCGATGGAGATCATCGCCAGGCCGTGGGTGTCGGCGAAGGTGCGCAGTTGATCGCCCGACATGAGCGTGCCGTCGTCGTTCATCAGCTCACCGATCACCCCAACCGGAGGCAGTCCGGCCAGGCGGACCAGTTCCACTGTGGCTTCCGTGTGGCCGGACCGGTGCCGTACGCCGCCTGGGACGGCCCGCAACGGCAGGATGTGCCCGGGCCGGATCAGGTCGGCGGGCTGCGCGACGGGATCTGCCAGCACCCGAACGGTCCGGGCCCGGTCGGCGGCGGAGATGCCCGTCCCGACGCCGGTGCTCGCGTCGACCGACACCGTGTACGCCGTCCGCAGGCTGTCTTGGTTGTTCGGCACCATCAGCGGCAACTCGAGCCGGTCCAGCACCTCCGGCGCGCACGGGGCGCAGACGTAGCCGCTGGTGTAGCGCACCAGCATCGCCATCAGTTCGGGAGTGGCGAGACTGGCGGCGAAGGTCAGGTCGCCCTCGTTCTCGCGGTCCTCGTCGTCGATCACCACGACCGGCCGGCCGAGAGCGATCTCGTCGACGGCTCGCTGAACGGTGTCGAGCCGGGTCTTCACGGAGCCCTGCATGCGCTTCCTCTCGGCATGGCGCTCCGGGGCAACGACAAACCTCGCAACGCCCTCTACGCGGACAGGCACGTCCACAGGGCGTCGCGAAGACTGCCACGTGCATCTTCCCATCCGGACTTTCACCGTCGGTTCCGGAATTACACCGGATCAACCGGACACCCTCGCGGATGTACGGGTCGCGGACTGTTACCGCCGGCTCGGAATTTCACCGACCCCAGAGCACGTGTTGTCTACGTCACCGCTCAGTCTATCCGCGCGAACCGCCAACCGCAGTGTCGTGTCCGTCTCAGCCCGCCCGCCGGTTGCGAGTGTGCTGTTATCGATTCGAGCCCCACCCCACCGCCCCGGTCAGTCGTAAGTGATCCGATATTCATGAAGGGAAGGCTGCCGTGAGCGAGATGGGAACCCCGGTGTGGCGCGAGCTGGAGCTCGTACTGACCGACGGCCCCGACACCGAGGGCAGCGGCCCGGAGGTCGACGGCGGCGGTAACCCGTACACCGAGGTCGAGGTCTGGGTCGATTTCGAGCATGAGACCGGGATCCGGCTGCGGCGGCCGGCGTTTTGGGACGGCGGGCGCACCTGGCGGGTCCGGTTCGCTCCGCCCGAGGTCGGCAGCTGGAAGTGGACGAGCGCCGGTTCGCTCCCAGAGCAGAGCGGTCAGCTCGACGCGGTCGCCGCCGAGCCCGGTGAGGCGAATCCGTTCTACGCCCACGGCTTCTGGCGGATGTCCCCAGGCGGGCGCAGCCTCGTGCACGCCGACGGGACCCCGGCGATCCTGGCCGCCGACACCCCTTGGGCGCTGCCGTGGCGGGCGACCCCCGAGCAGGTCCGGGTCTACGCGGCCGATCGCCAGGCCAAGGGCTTCAACGCGGTCCTGCTGATGACCATCCAGCCCGACATGCGAGCCGTCGGACCACGTGACCGAACGCAGGACGAGGGATTCGGCGTCGGCTTCGACGATCTCGGCGAGGGACACCTGAACCGGATCGAGATCGGCTACTTCCAGTACCTCGACGAGTTGATCGCGATCCTCGTCGAGCACCACCTCGTACCGGTCCTCCAGCCCGTGTTCCACGGGTTCGGCTGGAAGGGTCTCGACGTGGCCGGTCCGGTCGTCCCGCCGGTGGAGTACGCGCGGTACTGCCGCTACCTGGTTGCCCGGTACGGCGCTCGGCCGGCCCTCTACCTGGTCGGCGCAGACGGATCCGGGGAGGAGCCGCAGATCCCGGCCGGTGGAGCCGAGGTGCACGCCTGGGACTGCTACGGCCAACCCACCGGGATCCACTATCGCCCGCACATCCGGAGCGACGCGTTCCAGGACGCGGAGTGGCTCGACTTCCAGTGGTGCCAGACCGGGCACGAAGGCGAACACGTGGCTGAGCGAGTGGCCGACATGTGGCGGAACCTGCCGATCAAGGCGGTCGCGAACGGCGAACCGACGTACGAGAACTCCGGTGTCACGGGCAAGGCGACCGGCTGGTGGCAAGGGCACGAGGCGTGGAGCAACCTCTGCGCGGGCGGCACGATGGGCGTCGTCTACGGTGCCGGCAGCCTCTGGCAGTGGCGGCTGCATCCGGACGAACGCGGGCACGAGCCGTACTTCGTGGCGCCGGGCGCCGGTTGGCGCGAGGCGCTCGACTTCGAGGGTTCGGTGTACGTGGGAATGGTGTCGAAGATCCTGGATGGGCTGCCGACCACGGACATGGCGCCCGACTGGACCCGGGCGATCGCGGGGCGCGCGCTGAGCGTCGACGGCCGGATGTTCCTGGCGTATCGGGAGAACGGTGGTCCGATCATGGTCTTCGACGATTCGGTGCCGCTGAACTACCGGATCGTGGACCCGCGGGACGGGTCGGTGGTCGCCGTCGGGGTACGGGAGTCGCCCCGCGATCCGATCCCGGATGCCGGTGGTGCTCCGCGGGTGTATATCTGCCTGGCCGACGAGGATCTGCCGTCGGCTGACCTATAGTCCTGGTTCTGAGACTCCATGAGCAGCGGCTCGGGGGAGCAGGAACCGTCCCGAAGGGAGTCGGCGTCATGGCTGGGGCGAACGGCCGGCGGTCGGTACGCCAGCCGCGGCTGGACGAGCTGCGGCTGCTGGCGAAGGTCGCCCGGATGTACCACGAGAAGGGCATCCGGCAGCCGCAGATCGCGACCGAGCTGAACCTGTCCCAGGCCCGGGTGTCGCGGATGCTGAAGCAGGCCGTGGACGTCGGCATCGTGCACACCGTGGTGACCATGCCGGGCGGCGTGCACGGCGAGCTCGAGGACGCGCTGCAGACGAAGTACGGGCTCCGCGACGCGGTCGTCGTCGACACGATCGGCGCGGGCGACGAGGTGCTGCCCGCGCTGGGGTCCGCCGCCGCGGCGTACTTCGACATGACGCTGACCAGCGGGCACGTGATCGGGATCTCGTCCTGGAGCGAGACGCTGATCAGCGCGGTGGACCGGATGCCGCGCAAGAGCGTGCCGGCGGTCGATCGGGTCGTGCAGATCGTCGGCGGGCTCGGCGACGCGGCCGTACAGATGCAGGCGACCCGGTTGACGGCCCGGTTCGCGGAGCTGACCGGGGCGATGCCCGTGTACCTGCCGGCGCCCGGGCTGGTCGGTACGCCGGCGGTCCGGAAGGCGATGATGAACGACGTCTCGGTGCGCGACGTGATCGGTACCTGGGGTCAGCTCACCGACGCGCTGGTGGGGATCGGCAGCCTCGAACCGTCGCCCCTGCTGCAGCGAAGCGGGAACGCCGTCGCCGAGTCCGACCAGGACGAACTACGCAGCCTCGGCGCGGTCGGGGACGTCTGCTTCCGCTTCTTCGACGAGGCCGGGAAGCCGGTGCGATCCAAGTTCGACCAGCGGGTCATCGGTGTCACCCCGAAGGAACTGCTCGCGGTCCCCCGCCGGATCGGAGTCGCCGGCGGCGCCCGCAAGTTCTCCGCCATCCGCGCCGCCCTCCTCGGCGGCTGGGTCAACATCCTCATCACCGACCTGTCCATGGCCCAACGCCTAGCCACCGCCTAACCCCACCCCCCCGCACCACCCACGCCGTACCGGCTGCGCGGTGCCTGGCCGCACCCGCCGCGCGGCCGCGTACGCCGTACCGGCTGCGCGGCGTCTGGCCCCACCCGCCGCGCGGGCCGCGTACGCCGTACCCGCTGCGCCGCCGACGCCGCACCGGCCAACCGTCTGCACCGGCCCGCCCATCGGGAATTTGAGGAGTTAACCTCCAGGATCGGGGGTTGCCCCTTGAGAATCCGAGGGGGCAACCCCTCAGCTCAGGGGTTAGCCCCTCAAATTGCGGAGTGGGAAGCGGGAAGGGAGTCGGTGGACGAGCAGCGGGAGGTTTACCGGACGCTGGATCTGGCGTTGCGGATCGGCGAGGTGCTGTTGTCCAGCGGCGCCGGTACCGCGGACACGACGGCGACGATCCTCGGGGTGACGGCCGCCGGTGGGTTGCGAGGGTGCGAGGTCGACATCACGTTCACCTCGATCGCGATCTCGTACCAGGCGACGCCCGACACCGCCCCCGAGACGCACCTGCGGATCGTCCGGTATCGCGGCCAGGACTTCTCCCGGTTGACCGGCGTGGACCGGCTGGTCCAGCGGTTCGCCCGCGCCGAGGTGACGCGCGAAGAGGCGAGCCGCGAGCTGGCCCGGATGGTGTCGGCCGGTCCGCCGTTCCCGCGTTGGGGTTCGGTGCTCGCGTGGGGCGTGATGGCCGGCGGGGCGACCCTGTTGCTCGGTGGTGGCTGGCTGATCACGCTGGTCGCCGTCGTCACCGCGGTCGTGATCGAGCTGAGCAACCGGTGGTTTCATCGGCAGCGGTTGCCCGCGTTCTACCAGCAGGTGGCCGGCGCGTTCGTCGCCACCGCGGTCGCCCTGATCCTGTACGCCGTGCACGCGCCGGTGAAACCGTCCCTGGTCGTTGCCGCCGGCATCATCATGTTGCTCGCCGGGATCGCGCTCACCGGCGCTGTCCAGGACGCGATCACCGGGTACTACGTGACCGCGTCCGCGCGGCTGCTCGAAGCGATGTTGCTCACCGGCGGGATCATCGCGGGAGTCAGTCTCGGGATCACGCTCGGGATCAGGTTCGGCCTGCCGGTCGCGATCGAGGCGCAGACGATCCAGCTCGCCAACCTGCCGATCATGACCGGCGCCGGCGCGCTGATGGCGGTCGCGTTCGCCTTCGCGTCGTACGCACCGCTCCGATCGCTGCTGCCGGTCGGGTTGGTCGGGGCGGCCGGGTCGCTGGTGTTCACGCTGATGGGGCGCGCCGAGTTCGGGCCGGCCTGGTCGACCGCGGCCGCCGCGTTCACGGTCGGCCTCGGCGCGTACGCCCTCGGCCGTCGGTCCGGCGTACCGCCGCTGGTCGTGGTCGTGTCCGGTACGGTTCCGCTCCTCCCCGGCCTCACGATCTACAAAGGCCTGTACGAACTGATGGGATCAGGCAACCTCATCGGCATCGTCAGCCTCGCCACCGCGCTCGCGATCGGCGTCGCCCTCGCCTCGGGTGTCATCCTCGGCGAGTACGTCGCGCAGCCCATCCGCCGCGAAGCCCGCCGCCTCGAAGACCGCCTGGCCGGCCCCCGCCTCGTCGGCCCCCGCCGCCCAATCCGTCCCCGCCAAACCCGACCCCGCCGCGGCGGTCGCAGTCGCCGCTCAACCTAGGTCCAGGCGACCTTGAGCACCGACCAGTCGCTTTCCTGTCCGCCAGACGCCCGCCCGGTGCCCAAGGCCGCCCTAGCCCGTCGCGGGAGCTGGTTCAGCGGGGTTCCAGGCGCCAGGTTTGGGGTTGTAGGTGGTTGCAGGTCCAGATCTGGACGTTGGCGCCCGGTCTGCCTGGGTGCGCGGGTCCGGCTGAGCGGTCGGATCCGTTTGGGCGGTCGGGGTTGCTTGGGCGGGCCGAGTTGCTTGGGCGGGCGTAGTACTGACTAGACCGGAGGCCAGGAGGGCTAGGACGAGGCCGAGGGGGCGGATCATCGGATCTCTTCCAGGACCACGTCGTCGAGTTGGAGCCAGACGTCCTGGCCGTGGCCGAAGAACCCGGCGTACAGCTGGATCAGCGACTCCCGCCCGGACTCGAACTCCACACTGACCTTCGTGTACTGCGGATGCGCGCCGCCCGGCCTCTTCGCGATCGTCGTGCCGTGCAACGTCCGGACTCCGAGTACTGTGTCGCGGTTGTTGTCCGCAGTCCGGATCCAGGCGGACAGGCGATACCGGTGATAGGGGCGCACGGCAACGTTCTGCTGGAGTGCGTGGGCGCCGATCGAATCGCGCAGGTAGGCGTTGTTCTGGCCGGTGTGGCCCAGGTTCGTCCGGTCGACACCGCCGCGGCCGTTGAGCTGCCACGGGGCCGATGGGGTCGCGCCGGGCTGGTCCTCGAAGCCGGGATCGGTGACGAGGTTGGTGGGTGCGCCGTCGTCGGTGAGCTTGGTGTGCATCAGGAAGACGTTGTACGGATCCCACTGCGACATCGTGAAGTAGAGATCCGGCCCGGACGACCACGGGTGGATGTAGGTGCCGTACAGACCGGGGAAGTCGGTGCCCCGGACAACTACTTGTTCACCGCTCCACGGTCCGGTGAGGGACCCGGCGGATCGGAGTACGACCGAGGCGCGCTGCTCGTCGAGGTACATCATCAGCCACTTGCCGACGTGTGCGTTCCACTGGACGGACACCTCGCTGACCGGGCCGATGGCGATCGGTGCGGCCGCGCTCTCATTCGTCGACCACGTCTTGCCGTCCCAGTAGCGCCACGCCTTCTTCGACAACACCTGCCGCTCCGGGACCCGGGCCAGATGAGCGTTGCCGAAGCGGCCGTTCGGCGTACCGACCATGTATACATAACCGTTGTTACGTACCAGTGCGGTCATCTGGAAGTTGTTGTCCCATTCCGGCGTGTTCTGCCAGCGGGCGCCGGGGTCCTTGGTCCAGGTCTCGCCGTTGTCGTCGGAGTACGCGAAGCCGGAGTAGTTGGTGAACCAGCTGCCGGCCGGACCCCAGTAGTTGACCGACATGTACTGCACGTACTGCCGGTTGCCGACCGAGATCCCCGCGGTCGGGATCACCGTGTGCTCGTCCCGGTCGACCTTCTTGCAGTCGAGGAACTGCTTCGCGTGCCCGGGCCGGTCCTCGGCCGCGCTGTCCAGCGTCATCCCGTCGGCCAGGTTGCGGTCCTTGCTGCGGAACAGCAGGTTGCACCGCCAGTCGATCGTCGCCGGATCACCCACGCCACCACCGGGACCGGTCCACCCGCTGCCGTAGCTGTCGCCGAACGCGGTCAGGATCTCGCCGGATCCGTTGTCCCACAGGATCCCCAGATCGGTCGCCTTCAACTGGAACCGCGCCTCGGTGTCGTTGATCGACCCGGGTCCGGTCAACTTGGCGATCTGCTTGGCCGGTGACGGTACAGCCGAAGCCTGAGCGGAGGGCGGCGGATTGGCCGGTAGTAGGGCCGCGCCGAGCAGCAGCGGCAGGATGAGCACGAATCGCGTCGGCATACGAGTCTCCTCAGCGGGGGCGGACGCACAGGAAATCGATTTCTCGCGACGATAGTCCGCCCACCACCCGAGGTCAACGCCTCGACGGCGACCGGCATGCGGCGAGGGGGTTCAGCGAGGCGGGGTGGGGTGAAGGTGCTGGCGGGGTGGCCGCGCGTCGCGTCGACGGGGCGGCCGGGTGGGTCGGCGGGGCCACGTCTGGGCGGGGTGGGGTGGAGGCGTTGCCGAGGCGGAGGTGGGGAGGTGCTGCCGAGGTGGGAGGTCGATGTCTGGGTGGGGTGGCTGGGTGGGCGGGGTCTGGGTGGGGTCTGGGTGGGGTGGCGGCGAGGTTGGGGTCTGGGTGGGGTGGTTGTGGTTTACTGCTGGCGGTGTGATTCCAAGGTGTGGCGGCTGGGAGTTGATCCTGGGCCCGCCGGCTTCGTGCGGTTCGCGGAGTGACCCGGCTGCGACCGGGGCCATGCGGTGATACCCCGCTCCTGCTCGGACCCGGCCGGGTCCCTGGCCAGTCCAGGCTCAGGAGCTGAAGCATGTTCACAGGAAGAATCGAGTGGACCGCGACCGTCGCCGAGGTGGGCGACGAGGCGCTGCGGATCAAGCTCGACGCCGCCGTCCCGTTGTCCGCGGGTGGAGCGGTCTGTATCGACGGTGTCCGCCTCACCATGCAGTCCGCCGTACCGGGTGAGCTGGTGGCGACCATCACCGAGGAGACCCGCCGTCGGACCACCCTCGACCGGATCGCGGCCGGTACGTCGGTCCACCTCGAGCTGCCGGTGGCCGCCGGGGACCGGATCGACGGCCATCTGGTCCAGGGACATATCGACGGCGTCGGCAAGGTGCTCCGGGTCGACGAGGAACCGGCCGGGCGCCGGGTGTGGATCAAGCCGGGCGACCGGTTCCTCGCGCGGCTGGTGGCGAAGTCCTCGGTGGCGCTCGACGGCGTCAGCCTGACCGTGGCGGAGGTGCTGAAGGACCGGTTCTCCGTGGTCCTGGTGCCGAACACCTTGCTGAAGACCAACCTCGGCGAGCTGGTCTCCGGCGACCGGGTGAACCTGGAGAGCGACCTGCTCGCCCGGATGGCTCGCGACGGTCATGGCCCCCAGCTGCTCAAGGCGGTGGCCCGGCTGCCGTGGGCCGGTCACCTCAGCGGGCCGATCGGCGTCCAGAAGGTGGTGGCGCAGGTGGCGGCCGGCGGTGGCGTCGTGGTGTGGGATCCGACGGTGGAAGGCGAAGGTGACGTGATCTTCGCCGGCGCGGCATTCCGGCCGGAGGCGATGACGTTCCTGCTCACCCAGGCCTGTGGGCATACGACCATTCCGTGTGCCGCCGAGATCCTGGCCCGGCTGGAGATCCCGCCGATGCCCGGCGAAGGTGATCGGCAGGGAACGGCGATGCACGTGTCGGTGGACCTGGCGGCGGCGCTGGGCACCGGGGTGAGTGCGGCCGAACGTGCTGCGACGATCCGGCGGCTGGCCTCGCCCGAAGCCACCGCGGCCGACTTTCTCCGGCCCGGCCACGTGTTCCCGCTGGCGGCCCGGCGGGGGTTGCTTGCCGAACGCAAGGGACACACGGAAGCGACGGTGGCGTTGAGTCTCGCCGCTGGACTGGCGCCGGTCGGGGTTTGCTGCGAGGTGATGCGTCCCGACGGTGTGATGGCGGACGCGGCCTGGTTGGAGCAGTTCGCGTTGCGCTGGGAGCTGCCGATGATCGACATCCACGAGCTGGCCCGATGGCTGCCGTGAAAGGCGCGGACCTGTACGACGACCCGGTGTTCCTCGCGGGATATCGCGAACTCCGACGAACGAAGCGCGGACTCAACGACGTACTGGAGATCCCGGCGATGGCCGCGTTGCTGCCACCCGTCCGCGGGTTGCGTGTGGTCGACCTGGGATGTGGTGCGGGCGAGCTCGCCGTACGGCTGGCTGAAGGGGGTGCGGCTCAGGTCGTCGCGGTGGATTCGTCGAAGGCGATGTTGGCGGCTGCGCGGCGGCATCCGCGGGTGCGATACGTGCGGTCGGATCTGGCGGACCTCGATCTTGCTCCTGGCACGGTCGAGCTCGTGGTGAGCAGCCTGGCCCTGCACTACGTGGAGGATTTCGCGGGGTTGGTCGCGCGGATCCAGGACTGGTTGGTACGGGACGGGCGGTTCGTGTTCTCGGTGGAGCATCCGGTCGTGACGGCGCCGCAGCGGGAGG
The DNA here is from genome assembly GCF_004361855.1 of Kribbella caucasensis. Taxonomy (GTDB): domain Bacteria; phylum Actinomycetota; class Actinomycetes; order Propionibacteriales; family Kribbellaceae; genus Kribbella; species Kribbella caucasensis. Next base: position 27,941 of record NZ_SNWQ01000031.1, on the reverse strand, counting down.
CGGACGGGGTGATCGACAACTACGCGGACGAGGGACCGCGGCAACGAAAGTGGTTCGTCGATGGGGTGGTGAAGTACCACCGGACTATCGGGTCGATGGTTGCCACGCTGGGCCGGTGCGGGTTCCGCCTGGAAACGCTCGACGAACTGCAGCCCACCCTCGATCAGGTCCGGCAGCATCCCCACCTGGCAATTCACCGGCGTCGACCGCCTTTGCTGCTGTTCTCGGCCGTTGCGTCCGAAGAAGCGAGCGCTCTGACCCTCGATTCTTCGGACGCAAGTGACCCTCGGGAACTGTGAGCCGTTAGAGTTACCGACTGGAAACATCGGCTGCTAGCGCTGGGTGTTCCGCCCGGCGGGTTCGGAGGATCGACGTGGCATTGGGTAGGACGTCCCCGCGGGACCTGCCGCTGTTCGCGGATCTGACCGGACGGGAGATCAAGGAGGTCTTCCGGGCCGGCGAGGAGGTCTCGGTGCCGGCCGGCTGGTCGCTGATCCTGGAGCAGACCCCGCCGGACGCGGCGTACCTGATCCTGTCCGGGACGGCGGCGGTGCGGGTGAAGGGGCAGGAGATCGCCGTGCTCGGGCCGGGCGACATCGCCGGTGAGGTCGCGGTCCGGCAGAACCGGTTGCGGACGGCAACGGTGACGGCGAAGTCGCGGTTGCAGTTGCTGCACTTCACCCGGGAGAAGTTCGACGACCTGACCAACCGGCTGCCGAGCTTCCGCGACGCCATCGACGCCACCATCGCCGAGCGCCGCGGTGACAACTCCAGCTCCTGACGACCGCTCCCCGGCCGAACTGTCGGGCGACGCGGCGCCGGACTTGGAGGCGTTGCAGCAGCGGTTCGAGCGGTCGTTGCTGGGTGGGGAGCGGAAGTTCACTCGGATCGAGGTGTCGGAGCGGGCCGGGATCTCGATCGAGCGGGCCGAGCGGATGTGGCACGCGCTTGGGTTCGCGACCGTGCCGGATGATGAGGTCGCGTTCACCGATGCCGATGTCGAGGCGCTCCGGTTGGTCGTGGCGCTGGAGGACGACGGGTTCATCGACCCGGCGATCGAGTCGTCGCTGGCTCGCAAGCTCGGCCAGACGCAGTCCCGGCTGGCGTCGTGGCAGTCGGCGATGTTCTTGGAGTTCCTGGGGCAGTCGAAACTTCCGGTGGATGAGGCGATCGAGGTCGCCGATTTGTTGCTGCCGGCAATGGAACGGCTGCAGACGTACGCGTGGCGCCGGCATCTCGCCGCCGCGGCCGGCCGGGCGATGGCCGGGTCCGATGAGCTGGCTCGCGGGATCCGTGCGGTCGGGTTCGCCGACATCGTCAGCTACACGCGGCTGACGCGGCGGCTCACCGAGGCCGAGTTGGGTGAGCTGATCGAGCGGTTCGAGGGTACGGCGGCGGATGTGGTCGCGCTGAACGGCGGCCGGGTGATCAAGTCGATCGGCGACGAGGTGTTGTTCGTGACCGACACAGCCGCTCAGGGAGCCGCGGTCGCGTTGGCGCTGCAGGACGCGGTGGCCGCCGTCGGGGATCTGCCTGAGCTGCGGATCGGGCTCGCGTACGGCACCATCCTGATCCGTCTTGGTGACGTGTACGGCGAGACCGTCAACATCGCGGCCCGGTTGACGGCCGAGTGCAGACCCGGGCGAGTGCTTGCCGATCGCGAGATGGCCGCGGCCTTGGACGGTCACGATGACTACCGGCTCCGCCGCCTCCGCCGGGTCTCGGTCCGCGGGTACCACCACCTGATCCCGTATGCGCTCCAGCGGGCCGACGACTGACAATGGTCGGGTGCGCGAGATCCTGACCACCGCCGATCTGATGGCTGCCTCCGGCAACGACCCGATGATCGTCTGGGCCGGACAAGGCCGCCTCGGGTCCCCAGTACGGGCCGGGTCGGCGGGGTCCGCGGGGTCCGCAGTACGGGCCGGGTCGGCGGGGTCCGTGGTGCAGCCGGCCCGATCGCCCAGCCAGCCCGGCCGACGCGCACAGCCCGCCGATTGGTCAGCGAGTTGGGGACACGGTCAGCGTTACGCCTGAGCTTGGTTTGGGGCTGGGCGTTGACGGCGTCGGGGTTGGGGTGGTTGTCGGTGCTAGGCGCGGGGTGAAGGGCGCCTTGGTGGAGTCCTTGCAGTTCTCCGCGTCGGTGGTGCCGTTCGGATCGTGTTGCACCTCGGGGAGCGGGAAGAAGTTGCTCACCCCCGAGTGCGACTCCGTGCCGGGGTAAAGCGTCGCGCAGTCCTGCAGGTCGAGTCTGAGCGCCGCACCGCTCTGCGTGTAGAGCAGGACCTTGACCTGGCGGCCCTGCTCGTCGAACGGGTAGATGTTGGTGATCTGCTCGCCGTCGAGGGTCAGGCCGTTCTGGTAGTTGTAGCCGGAACTACGACCACGGGAGTCGTCGCCGTTCGAGAACAGGAACGGGCCGTTGCTGCCGAGGATGAAGCTGGCCGCGAGCCCGGCCGGCACCGCGACTGCGGCGACCACGTTCAGCGGGACGAGGTACCAGAGCCAGCGGCGGTCCTGCTGGGTCCGGCGGCCGATCCAGATCGACACCGCGGCGCCGGCCAGCGCGCCGACCACGGTGACCGCGCCCGCACCGAACAGCGCGAAGAACCCGCCACCGCCCACCACACCCCGCGCGACCCACCAGACCGGCTGGCCGATGGCGACCAGCTCTTGGCGCAGGTGAGGCGGAAGTTGCTGGATCAGCTCGCGGATGGAGTTCGCGGCCGCGACCCCGCGAGGGGTGTCGAGCACCGTCCGCGGGTCGTTGCCGCGCAGCGCCCGGACGCCGAGGTACGCCGCGCCGAACAGCACGGCGAGCCCGATCAGCCCGAAGAACGCGCTGGCGTCGCGCGACCAGGAGAAGATCCCGACCACCAGGAAGAACGGCCCGACCGTCCCGGCGATCACACCCCAGCGCAACGCCTGCCCGGCCGACGCCTGCGCCGACGCGTGATCCATCGAGTGGGTCCTCGGCGGATAGCCGGCCGCGCTGCGCAGTTCATCGGCGTACTCGCGGGGCGTGCCGAGGCGTTCCTGCAGCGCCGCTGCCGTCGGCTCGCCGTCGAACTCCGCGGCGACCTCGGTCAGGTGGCCGGAGACGTCGTCCAGCACGTCCTCCAGCTCGCCCGGCGGCAGATCGTTCAGCTCGGCCCGGATCTGAGCCAGGTAGGTCGCGACCGCTCCGGTCACAGTGCTGTTCACGCCGCCTCCTTGCGCAGCAGGCCCGACATGGTGTCGGAGAAGTGGTTCCAGGTCTTGGTCGACTCGGCCAGCAGGTCGAGGCCGGTCTGGTTCAGCCCGTAGTACTTCCGGTGCGGCCCTTCCTCGCTGGGCTGCACGTACGACGTGAGCGCGCCGCCCGCGAACAACCGCCGCAACGTCCCGTACACCGAGGCGTCCGCCACGTCCTCGAGCCCGGCTGCCCGCAACCGCCGCAGTACGTCGTACCCGTAGCCGTCGGCGTCCCGCAGTACTGCGAGCACGGCGAGATCCAGCACTCCCTTGAGCAACTGACTCGGATCCATGGTCCCTCCCGGCTAGGTCATCCGCGGAGCACACTACTACACATCGCGGAGTACTGCGCCAAGCAGCGCCGCCGGGGTCCGCAAGATCGATCAAGTCGGGCGGGCGCTCGCCGGGGCAGAGTGGAGGCATGGAAGACGTTTACGCGGCGTTCGTCTCGGTGGTGGCGGAGAGTCTGGACGAGCCGGCGACGAGTGCGGCCGACCTCGCTCGGCGAGTGCATCTGTCCCGGTTCCACTTCGACCGGGTGATCGGTGCTGTTGCCGGGGAATCACCGTCGGCGTTCCGGCGCAGGTTGCTGCTCGAGCGGGCGGCGTACCGGCTGCTTGCCGAGGACGCCGGGGTGCTCGAGCTCGCGATCGACGCGGGGTACGGGTCGCACGAGGCGTTCACGCGGGCGTTCAGCCGGGCGTACGGGATGTGCCCGCGGGACTGGCGCCGCGAACCGTCGCGGGTGTTCTTCCTGGATGCGCCCAGCGGGGTGCATTTTCAGCCACCGGCGGGGTTGCGGCTGCCGGCCAGAAGAGAGGCGAAGGGGATGGACGTACTGGTCAGGATGGTGGAACACCACGTCTGGCTCACCGGCGAGATGATCGAGCGCGGCGCCCGGCTGGACGCCGAGACCCTCGACCGGCCGATCGAGCTGTCGGTCGAGGGGATCGACGACGACGTGTCGATCAGGTACCTGCTGGACCGGCTGGTCTGGCAGGAGGAGATGTGGCTGGCTTCGGTCGAGGATCGGCCGTTCCAGGTGCCCGAGTGCGGCCGTCAGGTGACCACGCCGATTGCGGAGCTGCGTGAGCGGCACGCCTCGGCCGGTTCCCGATTCGTTGCCTTGGTCAACCGGTTGAACGATGAGGGCCGGTTCGACGAGAGCTTTGTCGACACCACCTGCGAACCACCACGGGTCTTCACGTACGGCGGGATGGTGGCGCACGTGATCACCTTCGCGGCCCATCGTCGGTCGCTCCTGGTCGGCGCATTCCACACCGCCGGCATCACCGATCTCGGCTTCGGCGACCCCATGCGGTTCGTTGCCGACGGCACCCCGAGTTAGCCCAGCGGGTCGTGGAGGTCGGGGCGTTCGGTCGGGTTGGTGATGCGGACGTCGAGGGGTTCGGCCTTGGTCGGTGCCGGGACGTTGCCGACGGTGACCGGGAGGTTGAGCTTGCTGTGCGCCAGGTCGATGTCGATAGTGGCGCCGGTGTCGTTCGGCGTCGTCCACTCGGTGTCGCTCAAGGTCACTGCCAGGCCGAGGATCCTGCCCTTCGGGATCACCTCGTCCTGGGCTCGCAGCGGGACCGTCACAGTCGCCCACTGGCCCGGCGTCAACGGCCTCGGCTTGCTGATCGAATTGTTGTGCGCGGCATCGATCCAGCCGCGGCTGACGATGCCGTGGTCGCTGATCTCGGTGAGCTTGTCGACCGTGTAGTAACAGCTGTCGTCGTACTCCGTGCTCTCGCCCTCACACGTGCTGATCTGGGTCCGCCGGATTCCCGCGTACCGCTCACCTTCGCCGTACTCGATCAGTCGCGCGGTCACCGGCGTGGTCACCGAGTCGGCCTTGATCCGCAGCGTGACGGTCGGTGTCCCGCTGACCCGGATCGAGGCCGGCAGTGGTGCGGACAGGAACATCTGCCGGCCGGCGATCACCTCGGACGGCGTGGCCACGATGTCGTCCTCGGTCAGCGCCGGGTCGTCCGTCACCGTCACGGTTCCCTTGCCGTAGGCACCTAGTTTGCCGTCGGCCAGCGGTACCGGGACGGTCTTCGGCGCGGCCGGCCAGGTCTTGTAGTCACGCCACACGTCCGGCGCCACCTCGACCGAGGCCATCGGCTCGCCCATCACGTTGTTCTGCAGGTCCTGCAGCCAGTAGTCGAACCACTGGTGCAGCTCGTCCACCCACTCGTCCCGGCGGAACTCGAACGGGTCGACGTGGTCCTCAAGGCCGAGCCAGATCTTCCGCGGGACCTTGTTCTTCGCCAGCGCGTCCCACCACTGGGCGAAGTGGTTGGTCTGGACGTTGTAGTCGCTCAGCCCGTGCGTCACGAACACCGACGCCTTCACCTTGCGGGCGTCCTTGACGTAGTCCCGGTCGGCCCAGAACGACGTGTAGTCGCCGGTCTCGTCGTCGTCCTGCTCGCCGAGATCCGCGCGGACCGCCTCACACGCGGGCGTGTCGTGGCCGACGTAGCCGCCGAGCCAGGGCATGTAGTCGATCGAGTACGGCACGCCGCGGGAGCGGGAGTAGTCGTACCACGAGGAGATCGCCGAGATCGGGACGATGGTCTTCAGCCCCTGTACGCCGGTCGCGGCGACCCCGTTGGCCAGCGTGCCGTCGTACGACTTGCCGATCATGCCGACCGCGCCGGTGGTCCACGTCGCCTGCACCGGTTCGCCGCCGAGGGTGTGCGCGGTGTTGCGGCCGTTCAGCCAGTCGATCACCGCGACGACCGAGGCGATCTCGTCCTTGCCGCCGACATCACCGCAACCGGTGGAACGGCTGGTCCCGACGATGTCCACGCCGACGACGGCGTACCCGCGGGGGACGAAGTAGTTGTCGTAGAACAACGGCATCTTCTGGATGACGCCGCTCTCGTCGTACGTCTTCTTCTCGCTCTCGTTACCCCGACCGCAGCAGGCGTAATACGGCGAGGCGTCCATGATCACGGGGATCCGGATGCCGGCGGTGTCGGTCTCGCGGGGCCGGACGATGTCGACCGCGACCTCGTCGGTCTGGCCGTCGGAGTCGGTGTCCAGGTTGGTGTCGACGTACACGGACTCGCGAATCGCGTCGGCGTAGTCGTAGGCGGCCTGAGTACTCCGCGTCCGCGGGTCGACGTGCGGCGGTATACCGGTGGCGAGTCCAGATCCGGAGATTCCGGCGATCTGGGGTACGCCGCCGGCCGGGGTTCCGGGTCCGTCCGGGATGCGGGCGGCCGTGGCGGTGCCGGTGACTGTCCCCAGGCAGACCACGGTGGACGAGACCAGGACGGTCACCCTGGTGCGGACGGTCGTCATGGCTCGGAAGGCTAGTCAACCAGGCGCGCAGATGCCAGGTTCTGCCGATATTCGTACCCGCAAACTGCCACGCAGCGTGATGATGGTCTCGGTTCCGATAGGGTGCCTGCACCCAAGGGGGAGCTGTCCGGAAGGTGGGTAATCGATGAATCTTCGAGCACCGGTGACATTGCTGGACGTGGCGCAGCGGGCCGGCGTGTCGGTGGCGACCGCCTCCCGCGTGCTGAACGGGGGCGACCGGGTGCCGCGCCCGGAGCTGCAGGAACGTGTCCGCGCGGCCGCGGCCGAGCTTGGCTACACGCCGAACGCGCAGGCCCAGGCTCTGGCGAAGTCGTCCACCAACGTGGTCGGCATCCTGGTCCACGACATCGAGGACCCGTACTTCGCGGCGATCGCGAACGGCGTGATGCGGGCCGCCGACGAGCGCGGGCTGCTGGTGATGATGGCCAGCACCTTCCGTGATGCCGATCGCGAGATTGCCTATCTTTCTTCGCTTCGCGCGCAGCGGGCCCGGGCCGCGGTGATGATCGGCAGCCGCCGGACCGATGCCGAGGCGCTGGCCCGGACGGCGACCGAGATCGAGTCGTTCCTCGGTTCCGGGGCCGGGCTCGCGTTGGTCAGCCAGGCCGGGATGCCCGCGCACACGATCGAGCCGGACAACCGCAAGGGTGCCGCCGAGCTGGCCCGGTCCCTGGTGAATCAGGGGCTGCGGAAGTTCGGCGTACTGGCGGGTCCGGAGAATCTGGCGACCGCGCGGGACCGGCGGGACGGATTCGTCGACGGGCTGGCCGAGGCGGGGCTGGAGCCGGTGGCCGTGCTGGCCGGCGAGTTCACCCGCGACGGTGGTCACGCGGCGGCCGGCGAGTTGCTCGATCGCAAGCTGGACCTGGACTGCCTGTTCGCGGTCAACGACGTGATGGCCGTCGGCGCGATGTCGGTACTACGGACGCGGGGCGTCGACGTACCGGGCGAGCTCGGGGTGGCCGGATTCGACGACATCGCGACCCTGCGGGACGTCTGGCCGGGGCTGACGACGGTTCGGTTGCCGCTGGAGCAGATGGGGCGGCGGGCACTCGAGCTCGCGATCGAAGGCGGCGAGCCGAAGGTGGAGACGTTCCCGGCCGAGGTCGTCCTGCGGGAGAGCACTCCGAAGCGCTGAAATATGCTCGGGACCGTGACCGAACCCGTGAACGTCTCCGAGATCTTCGACCCGTCGGCCTGGAAAGAGGTGGACGGGTTCGAGCTGTCCGACCTCACGTACCACCGGGCCGTCGACGCAGGAGTGGTCCGGGTCGCGTTCAACCGGCCCGAGGTGCGCAACGCCTTCCGGCCGCAGACCGTGGACGAGTTGTACCGGGTGCTCGACCACGCGCGGATGTCGACCGACGTGGGCTGTGTGCTGCTGACCGGTAACGGCCCGTCCCCGCGCGACGGTGGCTGGGCGTTCTGTTCGGGTGGCGACCAGCGGATCCGTGGCAAGGACGGGTACAAGTACGCCGAGGGCACGACGGCCGACACGATCGACCCGGCTCGCGCGGGACGACTGCACATCCTCGAGGTACAGCGCCTGATCCGGTTCATGTCGAAGGTCGTGATCTGCGTCGTACCGGGCTGGGCCGCGGGTGGTGGACACAGCCTGCACGTGGTGGCCGACCTGACGATCGCGTCGGCCGAACACGCGCGCTTCAAGCAGACCGATGCGGATGTCGCGTCGTTCGACGGCGGCTTCGGTTCGGCGTACCTGGCCAGGCAGGTCGGGCAGAAGTTCGCCCGGGAGATCTTCTTCCTCGGCGACGAGTACTCCGCCGAGGACGCGTACCGGATGGGCATGGTGAACAAGGTCGTCCCGCACGCCGAACTGGAAGCGGTCGCGCTCGAGTGGGGCAAGAAGATCTGCGCGAAGTCGCCGACGGCCCAGCGGATGCTCAAGTATGCGTTCAATCTGATCGACGACGGACTCGTCGGCCAGCAGATCTTCGCGGGTGAGGCGACCAGGCTCGCCTACGGCACTGACGAGGCCGCCGAAGGCCGCGACTCGTTCCTGGAGAAGCGCCCAGCCGACTGGTCACCGTACCCGTACGCCTTCTGACTGTTGCTGGACGCAACTAAAGGGTCGGATCGTTGCGTCCGAAGAACTGTGGGTTATAGCGCTCGGTTCTTCGGACGCAACGGGGTCATCAGTGGGCGACGCCGTACAGGCGGTCGCCGGCGTCGCCGAGGCCGGGGACGATGTAGCCCTTCTCGTTGAGGTGGGAGTCCATCCCGGCGATGACCAGGTTGCAGGGGACGTCCAGGCCGGCCAGTTCGCGCTCGATCCGCTCCACGCCCTCCGGCGCGGCCAGCAGGCAGATCGCGGTGATGTGGTCGGCGCCGCGGTCCACCAGGAACTGGATCGCCGCGGCCAGCGTGCCACCAGTCGCGAGCATCGGGTCGAGCACGTAGCACTGCCGTCCGTGCAGGGTCTCGGGCAGCCGTTCGGCGTACGTCGAGGCGGCGAGGGTCTCCTCGTTCCGGATCATCCCGAGGAAACCGACTTCGGCGGTCGGCAGCAGCCGGGTCATCCCCTCGAGCATGCCGAGACCGGCGCGCAGGATCGGTACGACCAAAGGCTTCGGCGCGGTCAGCTTGACGCCCTGCGCCTCGGCGACCGGGGTCTGCACGGTGACCGGGCCGGTCCGGACGTCCCGGGTCGCCTCGTACGCCAGCAGCGTGACGAGCTCCTCGGTCAGCCGCCGGAAGGTCGGCGAGTCCGTCTGCTCGTCCCGCAGGGCGGTGAGCTTGTGGGCGACGAGCGGGTGGTCCACCACGAGGATCTGCATGGCTGGCAACGGTACCGTCGGCGATTCGCTGCCGGAAAGCGCGCCCGCTGTTACGGTCGAAAACGGAGTCGATTCTGGTCAGTGCCCCGCCCGCCCCCGGGCGCGTTGCCGCAACCGACGAAGGACGTGCGCCCGTGACGGAAAACGACCGGGATGGCGGGGTAGGGAAGGAATCGAGCCCTGCCAAGTCGCCCGAACAACTCGACCGCCTCCGCCGCCGCGCCGCCTTCCTGCGCGAGCTGGAAGAGGCCCGCGCCCTCCGCGATCGAATAGCCCCGCGCCGGGCCCGAGTCCGCCAGCTCCGCGAAGCCATGCGCCGAGCCACCTACCACCACTAACAGAAGCGCAACATTCGCCGCTGCACCTGCATCTAGCTGACTGGAAGCGGTCTCGCTCCCACCGACGCTCTGCTAGGAGCAGCTGTCATGCGCGGTCTTGTCAGTACTTTCGTCGCCGCTGTGTTACTCACGACCTCCATGGCCGGGACGGCATCGGCTGAGCCGGTGCCGGACGAGTGGTGTCTCGGGACGCCGAGCGTCAGTGAAACCCACTCATCCTTCGAGGGGACGCTGTCCGACACACCGCTCCAGGTCCCGATCCGGGTCCGGTTGATCACCGGCCCCCTTTTCGAGATCTGCACCGGTATGACCGCAATCGTGCAGAAGGCGGACGGCAGCCACCGGACCGTCGTACCTCTGGACAGGAACGCCGACAGCTCGTCGGGACCGCCGGTCTGGGCGAAGTACGGGTACCTGTCGGCGCCTGTCGCCGACGGTGCCGGCAGCTGGGTGGTCACGAAGGTCACCTGGGGCGCGAAGTTCCTCGATGTCAGCGTGCCCTTCCGGGTGGTCCGCACCAGCACGCTGACCGTCGAGCAGCCGGCCCGGACCAGTGGCACGGCCAGGACGACCATCACCGGGGTTGCCCGGCAGTACACCAGCACGGGTGCGCAGGCTCCGAGCGCCAACCGGAAGGTCGACATCATGCACCAGGCCGGCTTCCGGCTCACCACGGCCACGACCGACTCCACTGGCCGATACCGCGCCACGGTGGCGTTCACCCAGAACACCAGTCTCCGCGCCACCATGGCGGCGACGGCGGCCGCGGGCCCGGCGTACACGGACTTCGTCACCGCGCACAAGTTGCTCGCGATGAGCTACCTGACCGCTGCTACGACGGCCAACGTGAACACGTTGTGGAAGGTCTCCGGGACGGTGTTCCCCGGCAAGCTGTGGACCGCGCTGGAACTCTGGAACGGCAAAACCTGGTCCGCGGCGGGCTCAGCGGGCTACACCGCTGCCAACGGCTCGTACGCGCGCTACTGGAAGCCGAACCGGGCGGGCACCTTCCGACTTCGGGTGGTCGTGTCCGGACCGCGGCTGGACAACTCGCCCTGGAGCCGCGAGGTGACCGTCACCGTGAAGCAGTTGCCGCAGCAACCGACCTACTTGACCGGCACGATCGCCCCAACGGCCGGACCTCCGGTCAAGTACCTGACCAAGATGTCCAGCTTCGGGTTCCTGAAGATCCGCCGCGCCGACGGCTCACTCGGTCCGGTGGCGAACGCGCGGGTCGACGTCCTCGCCAAGCGCCCCGCCGACGCCGGCTGGCACGTTGTCGGCGGCTCGTACACGACCAGCAGCGGCTACTTCTACAACAACTGGCAGGTGGGATTCGCCGCGGGTGAAACCTTCACCGCCGTTCTCCGCTACACCACAACGTTGCCGAGGACCGCCAGCACCACCTCGACCACCTTCGGCCCGTTCACCGTCCAGCCGTAAACCGAACTCCGTACTACGTGCCGCAGGGGCGGAGGCGGCACGTAGTACGGGCTGTCGAGTGGGTGTCTCAGGCGTGGCTGCGGGATTGCGGTGGGTGGTCGTGCGGGAACCGGGGCGGCACCGATATCTCGTCGCAACCGGTAATACCTCCCACGTGCGGCCCGATTCTGCGACGATGAACCGGTGTCTGATCCCACGGCTGGGCCGATGTTGACGACAGAGCTCGACTTCGCGCTCGCGGCTTACACCGAGGACGGGGTCTGGACGGTCACACCGCTGGCGCTGCGCGGCGAGCCCGACCTGTCCACCCTGGTGTCGGCGCTGCGGCGCTACCCCGGGGAAGCCGGGGTGATCGGGATGGTCTCGGTCGACGAGGACTTCTTCATCCTGATCCGGGTGATCGGCGGCCGGGCCCGGCTGCTGATGTCCGATGTCACCGCCGCCACCGAGTGGCCGCTGGCCAAGCAGGTGGTCGACGAACTGGACATCCCGCTCGCCGATGACGACGACGACCAGGTACCGGCCGGCGACCTGGCGATCATCGCCGACCTGGGGATGAGCGCGATGGACCTGGGCGCGCTGATCGACGACGTCGACCTCTACCCGGAGGAGATGCTCGAGGAGATCGCCGAGGCGCTCGGGTTCGGCACCCAGTTCCACGAGGCGATCGAAGCCATTGGCTGACCCCGCTCACCGGGCCTGGTCCCGGTTGATGGAGCTCGCCCTCGCCGAGGCCGAGAAGGCGCGCGGGACGGCCGACGTACCGATCGGCGCCGTCGTGGTCGACGCCGACGGCCAGGTGATCGGCCGCGGCCACAACGAGCGCGAGGCCACCGGCGACCCCACCGCGCACGCCGAGGTGCTGGCGATCCGCGACGCCGCGCGGCAGGTCGGTGAATGGAGACTCACCGGCTGCACCCTCGTCGTCACGCTGGAACCGTGCACGATGTGCGCCGGCGCGATCGTGCTGGCCCGGCTGGACCGGTTGGTGTTCGGCGCGTACGACGAGAAGGCGGGCGCGGTCGGGTCGCTCTGGGACATCGTCCGGGACCGCAGGCTGAACCACCGGCCCGAGGTGGTGAGCGGCGTGATGGCCGACGAGGCGGGCGCCCGGCTCCGCGATTTCTTCATCGGGCACAGATCTTGATAGCCTCTCCGGCGGTGGCGTGTCCGAGCGGCCGAAGGAGCGCGCCTCGAAAGCGCGTGAAGGGTACCCCCCTTCCGAGGGTTCAAATCCCTCCGCCACCGCCAACCGTCCGCCGCGGCGGACGTAGTACCGAAGACCCTGATGCTGTGTGATGCGTCAGGGTCTTCGCCTTTCTCAACCCAACACCCTCCCGCCCTTCATCAGTGCTCTCGCCACCGCCCGCACAGCAGGCAAACCAAGCCCTTCTCAAGGTGCGGATGATTCGTTGCCGGGGGCACGGCTCAATTAAGATGCAGGCCCCGACCTAAGGGCCGCTGTGGACGTGCACGAACTCGACCGGATCCTGCTCGCCGGCGCCGCGGTGCTGCTGGTGGCGATCGTCGCCGTGCGGTTGTCCGGCCGCCTCGGACTACCCTCGCTGCTGATCTACCTCGGCATGGGCCTGCTGCTCGGCGAGTCCGGCCTGGGCATCCAGTTCGAGGACGCCGAGCTCGCCCACGCCCTCGGCTTCGCCGCCCTGGTGATCATCCTGACCGAGGGCGGCCTGACCACCCGCTGGAACGAAGTCCGTCCGGTGATGCCACTGGGCGTCGTCCTCGCGACCGTCGGCGTCGCGGTCAGCGTGGGCGTGGTCGCCTGCGTCGCGCACTACGTCCTGGGCCTGGACTGGCAGATCTCGGTGCTGCTCGGCGCGGTCACCTCGCCGACCGACGCGGCGGCGGTCTTCTCCGTACTGCGCAAGGTCCCGATCCGCCCGCGACTCCGGGGTGCGCTGGAGGCCGAGTCAGGCCTGAACGACGCTCCCACAGTGCTCCTGGTCACCCTGGTCAGCACCGGCGAGGTCGGCGAGCACGGAATCGTCTACTTCGCCGGCCTGGTCGCCTATGAGCTGATCGTCGGGGCATTGTTCGGTCTCCTGGTCGGCTGGGCCAGTGTCGGCCTGCTCCGCCGGGTCGCGCTGGGCTCGGCCGGTCTCTACCCGCTCGCGATCGTCTCCCTCGCCGTCGTCTCGTACGCCGGCGGCACGGTGCTGCTGCACGTCAGCGGGTTCGCCGCGGTCTATGTGACGAGTCTGGTCCTCGGCCGGGCCGAGCTCCCGCACCGGCTGGCCACGAAGTCGTTCGTGGACGGGTTCGCCTGGCTCGCCCAGATCGGCTTGTTCGTGATGCTCGGCCTGCTCGCGTCGCCGGGCCGGATCCGGCTGGAGGACGTCCTGGTCGCGCTGGTGATCGGGATCGCGGTCACCGTGGTGGGGCGGTTCGCCTCGGTCGCGTTGTCGGCCACGCCGTTTCGGATGCCGTGGAGCGAGCAGACGTTCCTCGCCTGGGCCGGGCTGCGGGGCGCCGTACCGATCGTGCTGGCGACCATCCCGCTGGCCGAGCACGTGCCGCAGGCGGAACGGGTGTTCGACGTGGTGTTCGTGCTGGTGATGCTGTTCACCCTCCTGCAGGGACCGTCGCTGCCGTGGCTGGCCAAGCGGCTGAAGGTGCTCGACGACAACGCGGCGTACGAGGTGGACATCGACGTGGCGCCGCTGGAGACGCTCGGCGCGGACATGCTCCAGGTGCAGATCCCCAGCCAGTCGCGGCTGGCCGGCGTCGAGATCGGCGAGCTCCGGCTGCCGCACGGGGTGTCGGTGTCACTGGTGATCCGTGACCAGAAGGCATTCGTCCCCGAGCGCCGCACCGTACTACGGGCCGGCGACGCCGTCCTCGTCGTCGCCCCCAACCCCCTCCGCGAACAAACGGTCCGCCGCCTCCGAGCCGTTTCCCGGGCCGGCCGCCTGGCCGGCTGGTTCGGCGAACGAGGCCGAGAACAGCACTGACCAGCCTCACCCGCGGTCAGGGAGCCCCGGGCCGGTTAGTTGGGGTTTTGGCCGGAGGGAATGGGTTGGGAGGGGCGGACCACCGGGAGGCAGTGGACGCTGTCCTTGGGGACCGCGACGGACGGCAGGCCCTTGGTGTTCAGCTTGGTGAAGCCGGGGCCGACGATGATGTCCACGGTGTGATCCGGGCGGTTGTCGGCAACCGTGAGCGCCTTCTGGTTCAGCTGGCCGGCGACCAGCTTGATCTCCGGCCCGTTGTCCGTCGTACCGCGGACCGAGACGACGTCGATCTTGTCGCCGCTCGGCTCGTTGGCGATCTTGCCGACGTTGAACCCGCGTTTCTCCAGCGCCTCGCCGACCAGCGCCGCCGTCCCGGCCCGGGCACCGCCGTTGTAGACGTTCACCACGACCTGTTTGGGCACCAGCCGGTTGTTCGGCAGTTTCTGTTCGACGCAGTTCGGCTCGGCGCTGCTGTTGGTCAGCGAGTTCCAGCCCCACCAGAAGCCACCCACCAGCACCGCCAGCAGCACGACCAAGGTGATCGGTGTCCGCCAATGGATCCGCGAGTGCGGTCTCGGCTGCGGATAGAGGGCGGTCATCGCGCTAGTCCATTACCAGGACCCGGGCGTGCAGGACCAGACGCTGCTGCAGGGCCGCGCGCAGGGCACGATGCAGCCCGTCCTCGAGGAACAGCTCGCCCTTGTACTCCACCACGTGCGCGAACAGGTCGCCGTAGAAGGTGGAGTCCTCGTCGAGCAGCGCGTTCAGGTCGAGGGTGCCCTTGGTGGTGACCAGCTCGTCCAGCCGCACCTGTCGTGGTGGCAGCACGGACCAGTCCTTGGCCTTGTACCCGTGATCGGGGTACGGCCGTTCCTCCCCGACGCGCTTGAAGATCACCCCTCGAAGTCTAGCGGGGGAAAAGGTCTCACGGAGAGGTCGGGAATGTCACCGAAAAGGTCGATATCAAGACTCAACCTTTACGCCCGCTCGTGCGTCCACTCAGGATAGGGACGAAGGTGGCCCGTGCCGCGGGTCGCCAAGGGGGTGCACATGAAGGCTCTGACCAGGCTGGGGATGGGCGCGGCCGCACTGGTCGTCGCGATCACCGGTACGACGATTCCGGCCGAGGCGCTGACGATCGCGCAGAACAAGGCGGCCCAGACCAAACTGAACAAACTCGGCTGCTACGCGGGACCGGTGGACGGCGTAGTCGGGCAGATGACCCAGGCCGCGACCGTCCGGTTCCAGGCGGCCAACAAGATGACGCAGAACGGTTCGCTCGGCGGTACGACGTACAGCCGGCTGCTGGCGAGCTCGGCGAAGAGATGCGATATCCGGGCGGTTCCGGCGGGCAGCGGGAGCGGGCGCCGGATCGTGCTCAGCCAGAGTCAGAACTATCTGTGGCTGATCGATGCCAGTGGCAAGGTCGTCCGGCAGGGCGGCATCATCGACAATCCGACCTATCTGAGTCCCGGCTCCTACACCACCGGTTCGAAGTGCGGCCGGGCCGGCCGGATCAAGCGGAACACCGACGGCGGGAGCCTGTACCTGAACAACTTCGTCCGGTTCGCGCCCTGCGGGATCGGGTTCCACCAGATCCCGACGTACAAGAGCAACGGCGCCCAGATCCACGGCGACTGGCTGCTGGGCACCAACATGCGGGCCTCGCACGGCTGTATCCGGGTGCAGAAGTCGATGTCCGACACAATCTGGAACTTCACCGTCAGCACCACCCGGGTCGTCGTTCTCCGCTGACCTCAGGGTTTTCCACAGCCCCGCGTGCGCGTTCACCCAAGAGCGCACGCGGGGCACTAGCATTCCGAGCGCAGGGGAAACCGGGGAACTTTTCGCTCGAAAGGCAGTGCTGACATGGCCGAGACACTGGACGTCGTGGAGACCGTCAAGCAGGGGTACGCGTTCGGCGGGCCGGCCGTCGAGCTGGGCGCGCTGCTGGTCGACGGTACGCCGAACACGGAGGCGGCGGTCCGGATCCCGCTGGCGATGGTGAACCGGCACGGTCTGGTCGCGGGTGCGACCGGTACCGGTAAGACGAAGACCCTGCAGCTGATGGCCGAACAGCTCTCGTCCGCGGGGGTCGCGGTGTTCGCCGCCGACATCAAGGGCGACCTGTCCGGGATCTCGCAGCCGGGTGAGGAGAGCGAGAAACTGCTGGCCCGGACGAAGACGATCGGCCAGGAGTGGACCGCGGCGGGTTTCCCGACCGAGTTCTACGCGCTCGGCGGCCAGGGCACCGGCGTACCGATCCGCGCCACCATCACGTCGTTCGGGCCGGTGCTGCTGTCGAAGGTGCTGGGGCTGAACGACGTCCAGGAGTCGTCGCTCGGGCTGATCTTCCACTACGCCGACAAGCAGGGCCTGACGCTGCTCGACCTGAAGGACCTGCGCGCGGTCATCCAGCACCTGACCAGCGACGAGGGCAAGGCCGACCTGAAGGACCTCGGCGGGTTGTCGGCGGCGACCGCGGGCGTGATCCTGCGGGCGCTGATCGGGTTCGCGGACCAGGGTGCGGACGCGTTCTTCGGCGAGCCCGAGTTCGACACGGCCGACGTGCTGCAGCAGCGCGACGGCAAGGGCGTGATCTCGCTGCTCGAACTGCCGAACCTGCAGGACCGGCCGGCGCTGTTCTCGACCTTCCTGATGTGGTTGTTGGCCGATCTGTACCACGACCTGCCCGAGGTCGGCGATGTGGACAAGCCGAAGCTGGTGTTCTTCTTCGACGAGGCGCACCTGCTGTTCGCGGACGCGTCGAAGGCGTTCCTGGACTCGATCGCGCAGACCGTGCGGCTGATCCGGTCGAAGGGTGTCGGCGTCTTCTTCGTCACCCAGACCCCGAAGGACGTGCCGGACGACGTGCTGGCGCAGCTCGGGTCCCGGGTCCAGCACCAGTTGCGGGCGCACACCCCGAACGACGCGAAGGCGCTGAAGGCGACCGTGTCGACGTTCCCGAATTCGTCGTACGACCTGGGCGAGGTGCTGACCCAGCTCGGGATCGGCGAGGCGATCGTGACCGTGATGAACGAGAAGGGCGCGCCTACGCCGGTCGCGTGGACCCGGTTGCGGGCGCCGCAGTCGTTGATGGCTCCCGCTCCGGCCGAGGCGCTGGCGGCCGCGGTTGCGGGGTCGCCGAACAACGCGAAGTACACCGAGGTGGTCGACCGCGAGTCGGCGTACGAGAAGCTCGCGGCCAAGGTCCAGGCGGGCGCGGAACAGGCCGAGGCCGAAGCACAGGGGCAGCCGGCTCCTGCCGAGCCCAGGCCACAGGCGGAGAAGAAGGAGAAGTCGATGGTCGAGCAGGTGGTCGGCTCGTCGGCCTTCAAGCAGTTCGCCCGCTCGGCCGGCCGCGAGATCGTCCGGGGCCTCTTCGGCGCCGCCCGCCGCCGCCGCTGACCTCCGCGTTGCCGCACCTTTCGACTGTGGTGCAAAGGTGTCCGGTATCTGATCGTTGATCAAACGCCTGAATCGGCAGCGGTCGGGGTTCGTTTCCACATCGTCATCCACAGCTCGCCGACACCGATTGGGACCGGGCCCTCACACGTCGTACCGTTGAGGGCAATGGTTGCGCAGAGTAGGCGAGCGGTACGGAATTGGGCGCTGTGGACGCTGACGGTCCCAGCGTTCGGTCTTGTCGTGCTGGTTGATCTGCTGGCCATCGGGTACGGCGTACGTGCGTTCTCGGAGTTGCCCTCGTGGCGTGGGATCGACCTGGTGTTCGCGCTGACCGTTTCGGCCTTGATCTCGGTCGAAGGCGCGCGCCGGGTGGAGAACCGGCGTCGCCGTGGCGGCCCACTGCACAAGGACCTCGCGCCGGCCTGGATGATCGCGGCGGCCCTCATCCTGCATCCCGCACTCGCGATCCTGGTCGCGATGTCGCTGCGGATCTGGTGGCGGATCCGGGCCGGCAAGTGCATCCCGTACCGGTGGGCGTTCTCGACCGCGGTCCACGTCCTCGCTGTCGGCGCGGCGCATGCGGTGTTCGTCTCCGCGCGTGACCTGTTCGGCGGCGGCGCACTCGGGCTGGTCGTGTCGATGACCGCCGGTGCTTTTGCCTACGTGACGACCGAGACCTTGCTGTGCGGCCTGGCGATCTCGCTGATCGTCCCGGGCAGCACGCGGCGCGACACGATCGGCGGCCGGGACGACCTGTGCGTCGACGCGACCGCGGCGACCTTCGGTTGCCTGCTGGCGGGGGCGGCGTTGGTGAGCCCGTGGTTCGCGTTCGTGGCGATTCCGGTCACCCTGACCGCCCAGCGTGCGCTGCTGCTCGGTCAGCTGGAGTCGGAGGCGCAGACCGACCCGAAGACGAGACTCGGCCGGGTCGACTGGTGGCGTCGCCGGACCGAAGAGATGGTCCGCACCGCCCGCACCCAGCGCGAGCCGATGGCAGTGCTGCTGATCGACATCGACCACTTCAAGCAGGTCAACGACCGGCACGGCCATCTGGTCGGTGACGAGGCCCTGCGCGCGGTCGCGACGATCCTGCGCAGCGCGATCCGGGCCAAGGACGTGATCGGCCGGTTCGGCGGCGAGGAGTTCGTGATCGCCCTCCCCGACACCGACCTCGCCGACGCCACCGTCACCGCCGACCGCCTCCGTACTGCGGTCGCCGCGAGCCCCCTCGCCGCCATGTGCGCCGGCGTCCTCGACGACCCCGGCCTGGACCCGGACACCTTCCACCTCACCGTCTCCATCGGCGTAGCCGTCTACCCCACCGACGGCCTCACAGTCGACGCCCTGCTCCTCCGAGCCGACCGCGCCATGTACGCCGCCAAGTCCGCCGGCCGAGACCGAGTCCGCCTGGCCGCCGACCTCCCCAACCCCGCCCTAGCCCCATCCTCAGTCCCCGCGGCCAGCACCCTGTTCGACGACCCCACCCGCGCCTTCCCGGGCGCCCCCACCCGCGCCCTGCCCGGCGAGCCTGCCCGTGTCCTGCCCGGCGACCCCGCCCGCACTCTTCAGGGCGAGCCCGCCCGTACCCTGCCCGGGGACTCGGCCCGCGCTGTCCGCGGCGAGCCAGCGTCCGCCTTCCCCGCCGAAAGCGCTGCGCCGCGCGACCCAGCTCGCCTTCATCGGGGCGAACCCACCCGGGTTGTCCGCACCGGCTCGGCCCGCGCCCGCACACCCGACGCCGACCGCGCCGCACCCAACCAGGCCGCGCGCGTCCTCCCTCGCGATCCCGCACGCGACTCCTCGTCGGGCGCCCGGGTCCTCCCGAGCGACCTCGCCCGCGATTCCTCGGCCGCTCTCGCTCGCCCCGAGCGCCACCCGCGGTAACCGCACAACACACGCCAGTTGGTGGGTGGGATTTGGGGGTGGGAGAACCTTTTGGGGGGTGGGTGGCGTCTTTTGGGGGGAGGAGGTGAGGGCGGCGGGTGGAGAGGCGGGATGAGGACTTCACGGCGTTCGTGGTGGCTCGGTCGGGGCGGTTGGTGCATATCGCGCGGATGTTGTGCGGTGATGCGGCACTCGCCGAGGACCTGGTGCAGACAGCGTTGGAGAAGGCGTATCTGCGCTGGGACCGGATCGAGCTGGGCGACCCGTTCGGGTACGTACGCCAGGCGGTCGTCAACCAGCACCTGTCCTGGGTACGGCGTCGGCCCTGGCGCGAGCGGCCGAGTGGGAGCTCGACCGAGCTCGACCAGGCGCACTCGCTGACCCTGACGGACTCGACGGCGGGTGTGGACCGCCGGCTGGCGATCGAGGGCGCGTTGAACCGCCTGACCCGCCGGGAGCGGGCCGTCGTCGTACTGCGGTACGTCGAGGACCTCACCGAGGCCCAAACGGCAGCCGTCCTCGGTGTCGCAGTGGGCACGGTGAAGAGCGCGACCTCCCGGGCGATGCAGAAGTTGCGCGCCGCCCCCGAGTTGAGCGGCACCCAGGTAGGAGAGCACGCATGAACGACGACGACATCAGGGCCGTACTACGGACGCAGCCCCAGCAGACCCAGCCGCTGGACCCCGCGAAGGTGATTGCCGGGGCACACCACCGCCGCCGGGTTCGTGGAGTCACCGCCGGTGTGGTCGCGTCGGCGGCAGTGGTCGCGGTCGTCGCCGTCAGCGTCATCTCCAGCGCCGGCGGAGCGAGTCAGCCTCCCGTAGCCCCGCTGGTCTCGACCACGCCGACGACAACACCGGCCGCCAAGAGCATTTACGCCTTCCAGAACGCCGAACCGCCCATTAGCACGCTCCCGCGCGATGGCGAGACGAAGATCGCCGATCACCTGTACTTCGCGACGCGGGGCACCCAGTGGGCCGTGATCAGCCGCGTCCCCAGCGAACCTGAGTACGAGCCGTTCGGGTGGCGGAAGACGGTCGGCAACGACAACATCGGTGACGGGACGTCGCCCGGTCTGCAGAGCGTGGGGCCGGTCACCAGTTCGGTGTTCAAGAACGCCAAGGCGCACACTGTCGTCTACGTCCAAGGCCGGAAAGCCTGGTACGGCAAGGTGTATCGGCTCGCGGGTATCCCCGACTGGGTGCAGACCTCGGTCGAGTTGACCGGTGGAAAGGCTCCGGAGGTCACCCCAGGTCCGAACCAGAACGAGGTGTCGATCTTCGTCTACGACCAGAACGGCAAGCTGCTCGTGCAGTACCCGGGTGGAGCCCCGGATCCCTTGCACAGCTGAAGAACCATCGCGGCTCCAACTGCGTCCTTCAGCCCGACACAACCTCGAGAAAACCTTGTGGAGGGCAACGACATGCAAGAGAGCACGCCGAGGCAACGAGTGATCCGGCTACTCGCAACGGGTCTCGCGGCCGCCGCGGTAGCCGGCGTCACGATCATCACCGCCGCCGTCACCGGTAACAACGATCAGGCGGCCGCAGGCTCCAGCGAACCGGCGGTCGCGGGTTCCAGCGGGCCGGCCGGATCACCCAACAGTACTCCGACCCCGCCGGCGATTCCCGCGCCGGCCAAGGAGAAGCAGGCCGGCGCCATCACCAGGAAGGCGCCCAAGGCAACGAAGTACGTCTTCCAGAACGAACGTCCCGAGGTCGGCACACTGCCGGCCGGTGGTGAGGTCAAGATCGCCGAGCACCTGTACTTCGCGACGCGGGGCACCCAGTGGGCCGTGATCAGTCGCGTCCCCGGCGAACCGGAGTACGAGCCGTTCGGCTGGCGCAGGACCGTCGGCAACGACAACATCGGGGATGGGACGTCGCCCGGTCTGCAGAGCGTGGGGCCGGTCACCAGTTCGGTGTTCAAGAACGCCAAGGTCAGCACGGTCGTCTACACGCGCGGCAACCAGGCCTGGTACGGCAAGGTCTACCGCCTGGCGGGTATCCCCGGCTGGGTCGAGTCCTCCGCAGACCTGACCGCCAGCGACCCCGAGCCGAAGTCGACTCCGGGCCCCCAAGGACCTGACACCTCCGTCTTCGCGTACGACGCCGCCGGCAAGCTGCTCGCCCAATTCCCCGACAGCAAAAGCAACCCGCTCGCCAAGTGACAACGAGCCGCGGGGTTCCTCATACACAAGGAACCCCGCGGTTGTCGTGGGTCAGCAGGCGCCGAAGGTGCCGGCTGAGATCCAGGCCTTGGAGACGTACATGCCGGTGTGGACGCGCAGCCACACGTTGGTGGTGCCTTGTGAGCCGGTCACGCTCTGGCCGGTCGTCTGGCATTCGACCGTGATCTGCGCCGCCTTGCCCGCCATCCCGACGATCGCACCGTTGGAGCTCGCCGCGTTGCGGACGTTCAGGTAGCCCGAACTGATGGCGACCGTGCCGCGACCGCCGTCACCGGTCCACAGGTACGTCGCGTCGACCCATGCGTTGTTCGTCAGTGCGAGCGCGTCCCAGAACGTGCCGTCGGCGAGGTCGATCCCGGCCGGGTTCAGCACGGTCCGGCCGAACTGGTCCTTCCCGCCGTTGTACCCGTTCTGGTACGCCGCCTGCGCCTCGGGCCGGCCCTGCGGAAGGTCCTTCCACATCTCCCGGATCGCGCTCGGGTTCCAGTAGTCGTCCTTGGTGTTCCACGGTCCGACGTCCCACACCGGCTCGAACGCACACCGGAGCGTGCCGGCCGTCGTACACACCTTGACCGAGTAGCTGCCCCCATCGTTGCTCGACAGACCACGTCGCGACGGCAGGGCGACGAAGTGGTCCCGCTGGATGATGACGTGCCCGTTGGCCGTCGTACCGCCGACCAAACCCTCACGAGTGGCGAACACGCGCGACTTCAACGGAGCAGCCTGGATCACCATCTGGCCGGCGGCAGCCTGGTCGGTCGGCTGCACAGTCAGATCGCCGACCCACGGTTTGCCGCCAGAAATCGGCGCGCTGACAATGATCCGCAGCTGGACCAGATCGCTCGCGCCCGGCAACGCGGTCGGCGTACCGGATTTCGCCGGCGTCCACTCGGACCACTTGGAGTTGACGAGAGCCCGTACGTCGACCTCGGCGCTCGACTTGTCCGGCGTACCGGAGGTGTAGCCGACGATCACGGCAGAGGTGGCCGACGGGAAGCGGACTGGATCGAGTTCGGCGAGACCGGAACGCTGCCGGATCTCGACGGACCCCATCGTGGCCGGGGCGTCGCCGAGAATGATCCGGCTGCCTTCGACGCGCACGTTGCTGGATCCCTCGAGCGGCTGGGCGGCGACGCTGACCTGGTCGGGCGACGCGGCCGAACTGGGGAGGGCGGTGACCGCAAGTGGTGCTGCGGCCAGGGCCGTGGCGACGCATAGAGCCGCCTTGGACCTGAGGGTGATACGCATGGGCGGTACCTCCGGGGCGGTGAGGTGGTCACCGGGCGCGAGACCCGGCTCACCTAATGTGACAAACAAACTGTCCTCTTGCATAGCGCGTGAATAAATTTCTTCGAAGGATTTGGTGACCGGACAGAACCCAACTGGCTACCCAGCGGGTTTGTAGCGATGTGACAGAGGCAGAGGAGAATCGATGACCCGGACCGCGGACGCCGATTTCGAGCGGTTCGTGCAAGCGCAGTCCACCCCGTTGCTCCGCTTCGCGGAGATGCTCTGCGGTGATCGGCACACCGCGGAGGATCTCGTCCAGCAGGCGTTGATGCGGTCTTATCCGAAGTGGCACCGGCTGGACGGCGATCCGATGCGCTACGTCCGCCGGGTGCTGGTGAACCGGTTCCTCTCCCAGGCCCGCCGGCGCTGGAACAACGAAGTTCCCAGCGATCCGGTGGAGAACGACTGGGACCAAAGGGCGGTCGCCGACTTCTCCGTTGAGGTGCAGACCCGGGAGGCCGTGTTGTCGGCGCTCGCGGGACTGACCATGCGCGAGCGGACGGTGGTCGCGTTGCGGTACTCGCAGGATCTCTCCGAGGCCGAGACCGCCGAGCTCCTCGGTATGGCGGCCGGGACGGTCAAGAGCACCGCGTCCCGGGCCCTGGCCAAGCTGCGTCTGGCACCCGATCTGATCGAAACAGGAGTTGGAGGAACTAGATGAGCGACGAGCAGCGGGTACGCAGCGCGCTCGAGTACGACCTGGAGCCGTGGCAGCCCGATCCGGCCGACCTGATGCGCCGGGGCCGCAAGCTGGCCTGGCTTCGCCGTGGTCTGGCCGCGGCAGGCGTGACGGCGCTGGCCGGCACCGTCGCTACGGTGTCCGCCGCTGTCGGCGGACCCTCGGCTGTCGGGAACCTGCTGGCGGGCGGCGACAAGCCGTCCGTTCCGACTCCGTCGGTCGACCCGACCTGCCTGCCGAAGGCGCCGGAAGGGCCGGACAAGGTCAAGATCACGGTGCAGGGCGAGGCCTCGAACAAGGGCGAGGCCTCGGCGAAGGTGAAGGTCACGGTGAAGCCCGGGCTGCCGGGTAAGCCGAACCTGCCGACGACAAAGCCGTCGCTGCCGGGCAAGCCGTCGCTCCCGGTTCCGACCGGCAAGCCCTCTCTGCCGGGCAAGCCGAGTCTGCCGTCAGTGCCGACGACCAAGCCGACGTTCCCGACGACGAAGCCGTCGCTGCCGGGCACGCCGACCATTCCGACGGCCAAGCCGTCCTTCCCGACCACGCAGCCGTCCTTCCCGACGACGAAGCCGTCGCTGCCGACCACGAAGCCTTCGCTGCCGCCGGTGCCGACGACCAAGCCGTCGCTGCCGGGTAAGCCGTCGCTCCCGGTTCCGACCGGCAAGCCCTCTCTGCCGGGCAAGCCGTCGCTGCCGGTCCCGACGGGCAAGCCGTCCCTGCCGGGGAAGCCGTCGCTCCCGACGACCAAGCCCTCCCTGCCGGGCAAGCCGTCGCTGCCGGACTGCGTGACGGAGCACGTGCCGTCGCTGCCGCCGGCGTCGGTGCCGACGACGAAGCCGTCACTGCCGGGTAAGCCGACCCTGCCGACGACCAAGCCGTCCCTGCCGGGCAAGCCCTCGCTCCCAGTCCCGACCGGCAAGCCCTCGCTGCCGACCATCCCCACGACGAAGCCCTCGCTGCCGACGACGAAGCCTTCGCTTCCGACGACCAAGCCGAGCCTTCCGTCACTGCCCACCACGCAGCCCACCGGGCTGCCGACCCACCGGTAGAGAACCCCTCCTCTATTTCACCGGTGCGGCCGTCGGTCGGCTCGAGGGCGACATCGAGCCGGCCGACGTGCCGGGCGTAGTCCTGCACCACCTGAGACCCAGTTCGGCGTCGGCTACTCCTCATCGGCGCTGAATCTGCCGCCGGCCGCAGCTGATACACCGAGATCAGCTGCGGTCACAATCTCCTGGTCGCCTCAGCCCTCAGCCCTCAGCTGACTGAGGAGACCATCGAGCGAATCGCCGGGACCGAGCTTCCACCGGTCCCGGCGATTCGTATCTCCCCACGGGCTTCAGCGCTCCTGGAGGAACGCGGCGGTCTGCTCGTCGGCCGGGAAGAACTGCTCGATCATCAACTCCGACACGGTCACGTCGAGCGGCGTACCGAATGTCGCGATCGTGGTCAGCAAGGACAACTCCCGATCCCCGTGCCGAAGCTTCATCGGTACGACGACCTCGGCCGACCCGTGTTCGCCGGATCCGTTGGGCTCGCCCGGTCCGACGGGGTACGCCCGAAGCTCGTCGTACAGGTCCTGCAGGTCGGGATCCGCCGTACTGGCGACTTGTCGCTGCAATGTTGTGAGGGCGCTTGCGCGGACCTCGGGCAAGTTGGTGATGCGGCGCGCGAGTCCGTCGGGGTGCAACGTGAGCCGGAGTGCGTTGACCGGGGCGGCGAGCAACTCGGGCGCGACGCCCTCGGTGAACAGGTCGATGCCCGCGTTCGCCTCGACGATGTTCCACCAGCGGTCGACCACGAGCGCGGGGTACGGCTCGTGCGCCTTGAGCAGCCGGCGAAGGGACTGGCGGATCGCCAGCATCGCCGGGGAATGCAGCGACGCTTCGCTGTAGATCGGCGCGAAGCCACCGGCCAGGAGCAACTGGTTGCGGTCCCGCAGCGGTACGTCGAGATGCTCGGCCAGCCGCAACACCATCTCCCGGCTCGGTTTGGACCGGCCGGTCTCGACGAAGCTCACGTGCCGGGTGGACACCTCGACCCGGTTCGCGAGGTCGAGCTGGCTGAGCCGACGACGTTCCCGCCAGCCGCGCAACAGCTCGCCGACCGGGCGCTGGAAGGTCTGCTCGACGGTCGCGGTCATACCCCGACCGTAACCGCTGGCGTGATCGCCGCCATTACCTCCGGCGTTATCGCCAGCCGCGCATCGTTGACGGCAATCTTCCTGGCATCAACCAGATTCCGAGGAGGAACCCGAGATGAACCTTGCCGACCAGTACTTCGCGATGTGGAACGAGACCGACGTCGACCGCCGGGCCGGCATCATCGAGGCCAGTTGGTCCGCCGACGCCTCGTACGTCGACCCGAGCTTCGAGACGACCGGCCACGACGGGCTGACCGAGATGGTCGCGACCGCGCAGGAGATGTTCCCGGGGCACCGGTTCGCCCTGACCGGTGAAGTCGACAAGCACCACAACCGGCTCCGCTGGACCTGGGAGCTCGCGGCCGACGGTCAACCCGCGGTCGCCGGCGGAACGGATGTCGTCACCCTCGATGCCGACGGCAAGATCCAGGCGGTGATCGGCTTCCTCGACTTCGCCCCGGCTCACTAGTGGCCCGTGTCGGAGCACTTGTGTCGTCTTGAGTGTTGGCCCTCCCCGTCGGCGGATGTGCGGACCATGATGAAGGGCATGTGTCGACAAGGGGGTGGGTGATGGGCAACCTGCAGTTCGATCCGGTGGTGTCGCGGCAGGTCGAGATGGTTTACACGACACCGGACGTGATCGAGCAACGCCGGGTGGTGAGGACCGCCTTGGCGCTCCGGCCGGGGGACCGGGTGCTCGACATCGGGGTGGGGCCTGGCTTGCTCGCCGCCGAGATGGCGGCCGAGGTCGGGCCGGACGGGCGGGTCTGCGGGATCGACCTCAGCGAGAGCATGCTGGCGATCGCCGCGACCCGCGCCAAGGTTCCGGACGGACCCGAGATCGAGCTCGAGCAGGCGTCGGCGTACAAGTTGCCGTACGGCGCCGAGAGCTTCGACGTGGTGGTGTCGACCCAGGTGTTCGAGTACCTCGACGACGTGGCGGGTGCACTTGCGGAGATCCGCCGGGTACTACGGCCCGCCGGGCGCGTGGTGCTGCTGGATACCGACTGGGGGTCGATCGTCTGGCGATCGGGCGACGACGAGCGGATGACCCGAGTACTGGCCGCCTTCGAGGAGCACCTGGAAGACCCGCATCTGCCCCGGACCCTCGGCGACGCGCTCAGCAAGGCCGGCTTCACCCGCACCCATCTGCAAGTGGTCCCGCTGCTGAACGCGGGTTTCGACTACAACACGTACAGTGCCGGGCTGATCGACATCGTGTCAGCCTTCGTCCCGGGCCGCGCCGACATCACCGGGGAGGAGGCCGAGGCCTGGGCGAGCGATCTCCGCAACCTCGCGGCCGGCTACTTCTTCAGCCTCAACCGCTACCTCTTCGTCGCCTCAGCCATCTGACCCGCGCCGGCGGGCGCATCGTGGGATACGCCCGCCGCCATCGGTCGTTCTCCCGCCCCTCAGTGGGAGAACTCGCGGCTTAGTGAGCTCCACCCATGCCCGAATGGGGCTGACTGAACCGCGGGACACTTCAACACGTACCCAACCCCGTGCGCCTCACACCCGCCGGTTTGCGAAAACTTGACGTTCCGCCTGCCGATCAGGGCGGATCTTCGTGGACGAGTGACACCGGCCGCACCTAATCTGAAACTCGGTTCCGTCGGCAGGGGAGGCCCACGGACGTGAGGTGGGGAAGGGGTGAACGATGTCGGGAGTGTTCGGTGAACTCTTCGACGACGCTTTGACCGAGGACGATCTGGACGAGCTGGAAGCGCTCGCAGCCGCGGAGGACGCGGACCGGATTCTCGGTGATCTCGGGGGCGAGACAGATGCCTGAGGCAAGGATCACCTGGCGGGACAAGCAGCTGAACAAGCGGACCGTGGCGATGATCCAGGCCGCGGAGAAGCTGGCCAGGTTCCAGTTCACGATCATGCAGGGCTCGTACAACTCGGGCGGCGTCACCGCCTCCGCGGGGACGCACGACGGGGGCGGTGCGATCGACGTCGCCGCCGACCAGCTGAACGCGGCGCAGCGGAAGGCCGTGGTGCTGGCCTTGCGTCAGGTCGGTTTCGCGGCCTGGTTGCGGACTCCGGCCCAGGGCAACTGGCCGTACCACGTGCATGCGATCGCGGTCGGGGACAAGGACCTGTCCCGCGGCGCCGCGCACCAGGTCGCGGAGTCAGGGCCCCGGCAAAGTCGTTGCCTGGGGCTCTGGCCTGCGGGTTTACGGCCGTGTGACCGGTGTGGCGTGTGTGACGGGTGTGGCTCGTGAGGC
>NZ_SNWQ01000030.1 GCF_004361855.1 Kribbella caucasensis | reverse complement strand
TCGTCGGTTACTCAGGGCTTGAACCTGCGACCTCTTCGTCCCGAACTCCGCGCAGTGGCCGTTCGTAGCCTTATTCACGCTGGCAAGGACGCATCTGGATGAAGCCGAACGCGTTGGACACTGCAGTCGTTGCTGTACTTTACTGCTGTACTGACCGCCTGGTGCGAAAGCTTGGGCGAGCGTCCCCCGGGGGTCCAGATGGTGGATGTGGCGCCCACGGTTCTGGTGATCGAGCCGTGGCGTCTCGGACAGTCGCCACTTGTGCAATTGAGCGCGCCCTCGACACTGGTCCTTCAGGCATGCCGGTGCCATGATTCCAGCGTGGGGGCTGACAGGGCTGGCAGGCTCCGACGAGCTGCAGTGTGGTTCCTTGTCGCCATCGCTATTGGGGTGCTTGCCGTCTTCGCAATACGTGCTGATGCCGCTGCACCACATGCGAGCCCGTGGCTGATCACGTTGGATTTGGCAAGTGGGCTGGCCTTCGTTGTTGCGGCCGCAGTCGCGCGCGGACCATCTGCAGAACGCGTGCTGATGGCGGTAGTCGGTGTTTCCTGGCTGACGGCTTCATTCCTGCCCGCGACCCGGTCCCTACACCAGGCAGTGCTGGTTGTGTCATTAGTCGCGTTCCCGGCCGGGCGGGTACGTGGGCTGAGTCGCTGGCTGTTGGTCGGTCTGGCCGTGCCGGTCGGGTTCGGGTTACTGCCGCAGATCGGTGTGGCAGCGGTGTTCGTTCTGGTCGCATTGCTTGTTCTGATCAAAGGCCGGGATACCGCTACGGGCTACCCGACGGTCGCGGCTATCGGAGTGGCGGCCGTACTCGGCGCGTCGTGGTCGGTCTCGCGTCTGCGGGCGGAAGCCTTCGATCCGTCCCTCGCTTTGGTGGGTTATGAGTTGGTGCTCCTGGCGGTCGCGGTGGCCTTCCCGGTCGCCGCCCAGGCAGTCATCCGGAGCTGGGCAAGGCTGGCCGACCGCCTGCTCGCCGACGAGCGGCTTGCGGGTCTCGAGGGGTTCGCCGTCGTACTGGGGCGTGCGGTCAGCGACCCCAGTGTTCAGGTCTTTCGTTGGCACGACGCTAATGCGGGGTACGTCGACGAACGAGGTCGCTCAGTCCCGACAGGAGGCGACGATCGGAGGTGGCTCACCGTCGTCGATGCCGACGGGCCGGTTGCGGTCGTCGCGCACCAATCGCCCGCCCTGGACGATCCGGTTACGGCCGAAGCGGTTGCGGCTGCGGTCCGGCTGGCAGTAAGACACGAGCGTCTGCAACACGAGCAACAGCAGCAGCTCGCCGAGCTCGAAGCGTCCCGGGCGCGGATCGTCGTTGCCGCGGACCGCGAGCGGGAGCGAGCCGCGATACAGCTCCGGGAGAATGTCGGAATGTCCCTGGAGCTCGCCCAGGCCGAGTTGAGCGCGGTGCGTAACGCGGCCGGGAATACCGCGGCGGTCGGGTCACTCGACATCGTCGTCAGCGAGTTGGCCACTGCCCAGACAGAGATTGTCGAACTCGTCGCAGGAGTGCCTCCGGCGCGTCTCGGGAGCGGGCGGCTTCAGGAGGCCCTGCAGGCATTGGCCCGGCGCAGTCCGGTTCCGGTGTCGGTGACCGTTGCCACTGACGCGGCCAGCGACCAGGACATAGAGGCGGCGTTCTTCTACCTCTGCTCGGAGGCCTTGGCCAACGCGGTCAAATACGCCGACGCGACGCGGATCGACATCACCGTGCGGCGGGTCAATGGTGCGATGGAGGCTGTCATCTCCGACGACGGGCGTGGCGGCGCGGACCCGACCGGGTCGGGGCTGCAGGGGCTCGCCGACCGGCTGGCAACACTAAACGGCCGGCTCCGGGTGGAAAGTCCACCCGGAGCCGGCACGACGGTGACAGCGGTAGTTCCGGACTAGCCGATCTTCGTCCACGGTTCGAGGTCGCCACTCAACGTGAGGCTGTCGCCCTTGATCTCCCACGTCAGCGTGGCGCGACCACCCGGCCCGCAGTGATCGGGCAGCGTCTCGGAGACAGGAAGCTTGCATCCGGTCAGCTTGGAGACCAGTTCGGGGTCGTGCACAAAGGTGACGGTGTTGCCGGTTCCTCGCAGGTAGCCGGCGTCGAGCGGGTCATCTTCGACAGAGTGTCCGCAGTCAATCCCCGGATCGTCGAGTGGACGGCACCGCACTTCATAGGTGCCTTCGTGGATCGTTAACGTCCACGTACCTGATTTGCCATCACTGTTGTCCAATCCAGCGGCCGCTAGGTCGTCCGTCGTGATCTCTACCCGGTATTCGCCGTCGGGCAGATCGGCTATGTCGTCGGGAACGGCGCCCGTGGATTTCTTATCTGCTTTACCCTGCTGGCAGTCCTTTGGGACGGTGGGGACGTCGGGCCTCGGGTGGTTCGCGGCAATTGCCTGGATCTCCTTGAGCAGAGCCCCGCTGACCGGGTCGGCGGCGAGGCCATCCAGCACCGGCTGCAGCCTGGTGCGCAGAGCAGCGATCTGGTCTGAGCTTGCGGCCATGAAGCGCGCGCCTTGCCCGCACAGATGTTGTGCGATGGTGGTTTCGTCGTAGCTGGCATCGACTGAGACCTGCATCGCTTTATCAGCGGCCTCGCGTACCCAGTCCTGCTGTTTGTCGGTGAGCGCGTCGAATCGTTCTTGGTTCATGGCCAAGACGAAGACCTTCGGCCACAGCACGACATTGGCCGTGACGTTGCCAGCCTCCGTCGTGTTGCCGCTTTCTGCGTACTGGGCAATGTCGAACTCCAAGCCGCGCAGGCGTCCAGCCTGGACTTCGTCGACCCATCCCTTGAAGCCTAGGTTTACCGGCGTCGCGCCGAGCATACGCACCGCGTCCGTTTGCAC
Source organism: Kribbella caucasensis (assembly GCF_004361855.1). Taxonomy (GTDB): domain Bacteria; phylum Actinomycetota; class Actinomycetes; order Propionibacteriales; family Kribbellaceae; genus Kribbella; species Kribbella caucasensis. Next base: position 82,931 of record NZ_SNWQ01000030.1, on the reverse strand, counting down.
CGGCGAGTTGTAGACCCGGAACGTGGCACCGGCCCAGTCCTCCGGCCCGAGCAGGGGTGCCTTCGCGGCGAACGGCCGCCGCAGCGGACCCACCGCGAGCTCGAGCCCGACGACACCTGTCCCGTCGAGTTGCGCTAACAGCTTGTCGGCAACGGGGCCTGATACCAGAGTCTTCTCGGCTGCGTAGCTCGTCACCGTCATCGGAGCCTCGACGGCCTTAAGGCCGGTGATGCCGGCGTTGGCGAAGGCGCGAGTCGACGGCCAGCCGCCGTCCACCTCACCGGAGGCGATCGCCTTCACCAGATTGGATTCCGCGTCAGGGGCAGCGTCACCGTACTCGATCGTCATCTCGACCTTGATCCGGCCGTCGGAGAACTTCTCCAGGTTCTCGACGAAGGCCTCCGGCCCGTACGACTGGCCGTTGTTGTTGACACGATCGATGGTTGCGAACCGCAGCGCAACCGTGTCGCTCCCAGACTTGTCCGTTGGGGGCGCGACCGAGCAAGCCGCCACTAATGCCACCGTCGCCGCAGCCGCGATCCATCGGCCAATTGATCTTGTGTTAATGACGCCCTTCTGATCCGTACACGCTTGGAAGTGCGTTCTGTCAAGTGTTGCATTGGCGTCAGCGGAGGTCATGACACCTCCAACAGAGCAGCGACCGCAGGCCATGCGATCTCTGCGGCCTCCGCCTGTCCGCGCACGCTCAGGTGGTTCTGATCGCTGGAGAAGTTCTCGGGGCGATCTACGTACGCGGCGCGGGCTCCGTCGTCCGTCCGGCAATTGGGCACCGTGGCGCACACCCGGGACTGCTCGGTCTCATATTTCTCGATGATGGATATCAGGGTGTCGGAAGGGTCAGGGTCGCACCGAACCGACGGACCGGGTCGTCCGAGCTGTCCGACCACCAGGATCCGTGAATTGGGTGACGCCATGGTCACGACTTGCAAGGCGTCTGCGAGGGCGACGCCGAACTCGGTTACGTGCGTGCGATCGGTCCCGTCGCAACGGATGTCGTTGTCGATCGTTTGGACCACGACGAGCGCAGGGGTGGGAACGGTTACGAGAGCATCCTGCGCCTGCTCCGCCAGCCGGGATGCGGGCGCACCACCTTCGGCGGTGTTGGCAACGTGGCCCTCGGTCTCTGGACGGACGGCGACGAGCCGCCGGTAGATGCTGTTGACCTGAGGCGACGCGCCAGTCGCCCACGAGTTCTCGAGGGCGATCTGGCCAGGATGCTTCGGATCGGAGTTCTCACCGGTCAGGCCGGAGTGCCCGATCGCAATGACACCGACCGGGTTCGCGGGGTTGGCCGAAGGCGCCGTCGACGGGGTGGCCGGGCCAGCCGCTGCCTGGTCGGCGATCTTTCCACCGCCGCACCCGCCGACGATCAACGCGAAGGCTGTGAGAGCGGCCACAGTGGCAGCTGATCTTGTGTTCATAATGTGCTCCTAGTCGTCCGATGCTTTTACGCTAGGGGCCGGGCTCGGCGTGGCCCACCGGGTTTCCTCGGTACTCGGATGTGGATAACACTGAACTGCAGAACCTCACAACCTACCCCCGCAGAACGGCGCATATGGCCCGATCCGGCTCGATGCAACGCGTGAGGCAGATGCGCGCGCGTCAGGCCAGGGCTGTGATCAATTCGATCGCCACCGGGGTGGCGGTGCTGACGGTGCTGGTGTCAGCTTTGGCAGTTCGCGCCGGGGACGATCCTTTCGCTTATGCCGGCAGGCGGTTTCCAGCCTGGCTGACAGTGGTCGGCCTGATTCTCATCGGCTTGATCGTCGGCGGCCTTTGGGCGACCAGGACCCGCCCGGGAGCATCCGGTGGCCTGTCGGTGGCAACGATTGGCTCGCTCCTTCCGTTGTGGGCCGCCTGGTCCTGGCTTCCCGACCGGATCCAGGCCGGTGTTCTTGCGGCAACGCCGTTCGCCATCATGGTTGCGCTTGTTGCGCTGAACTGGTCGGCACCGGGTTCAAGCAATCCGTCCACGGCAATGCGGATCGTGGTCGCGCTCGTCGTCGCCAGCGGGGTCGTCCACCTCCTCGGCTACAACCCGTTTGCTGACTCCAGATGCACGGTCACCTGTGTGAATGTCACGCCGCTCCTCGACGGATTGATGTCGACCAGGTCCGCGGTGGTGGTGTCGTCCTCGCTGACCATCGTCGGGGCGGTCCTCGCTGCCATCATCGTTCTGAGGGATAGCGATCGGCACACCCCTCGCCTGATCATCGGCGCCGTGATTGTGGCGCTGTGCTTGCAGGTTGTGTCAGCCGGCATACGGTTGGCGACTTGGGGGGACAACACGGCCGCAGGCCTGCTGCTTGTACTCCCGGCTGTGTCCGTGGCGATCGCAGCTATCGCTGTGTGCATTGTTGTGGCTCGAACCCTTCGCGTACGCACCGCCGTCGACCGGTTGGCGGCTCGGCTGTCCGGACCGGTGGCGGCACTCAGTGGCGTACAAGGGGTGCACTTCGCCGTCCCGGGAGAGGCGCGGTGGGTAGACGTCGCCGGTCGGGACGCCACTGACCTGCCCGGCCAAGATAAGTACATCGTTCTGTCGGATGAGTCCGGCCCAGTGCTTCGTCTCCTCGTCGCACGGGGTACCGACCAGGGCGACCTGATCGCTGCGCTCACACCCGCCACCCGGCTAGCACTGCAGAATGCCCAGCTCTCGGCGGTGGCGAAGGCGCGGCTAGCCGACGTTCAGGCCTCTCAGCGACGCGTGGTCGCCGCGTCCGACAGTGAGCGACGGCGCATCGAGCGCGACCTGCACGACGGTGCACAGCAGCGCTTGGTCAGTGTCGCGTTCCATCTGAAAGTCGCGCTCGCTGGCGCCGATCCATCGACTTCTCTTCGCCTGACGGCAGCAGAGAGTCGGGTTCGAAATGCGCTCGGGCAACTGCGCCGACTCGCGCATGGCATCTTCCCCAGCGTGCTCGCCGACGAGGGACTGGCCTCGGCCCTGGACGAACTGACCGCGGCATCCGATGTTCCAACCACGCTGGATGTCCGTACGCGCGACAATGTCGGCATGGAGACCGCAATGGCTGCGTACGCAACGGTCGCCGCCGTTCTCAACTCGGTGGAGCACCCGGGGCCAAACACGCGCGCGGTGATCTTGGTCGACCGGGACGGTGACACACTGACCGTCAGTGTGGAGGTCAAAGGCGCTGTCGGAACGCTCGTGGTAGCAGACGTCGTTAATGTTGCCGACCGCGTCGGTGCGCTCGGCGGACGGCTGACGACGGCGGAAGCTGCAACCGGTGCGACAGTAGTCACGGCGGTGATCCCTTGCGGGCAGTAGTCGCCGACGACGTCATGCTGGTCAGGTCGGGTCTCGCCCGACTGCTCACCGATGCCGGCGTCGAGGTCGTCGGGGAGGCGGCCGATTCCGATGCACTCATGCAGTTGGTCGCACTGGAACGGCCGGATGTGGCGACCGTAGACATCCGGATGCCGCCGACCCACAAGGACGAGGGTCTGGTCGCGGCTCGCCGCATCCGGGAGCGCTACCCGGCGACTGCAGTCGTTGTGCTCAGCCAATATCTCGAGGCGCGCTACGCCCTGCGGCTGCTTGCCGATCAACCCAGCGGGCTCGGTTACCTGCTCAAGGAACGTGTCTCAGACATCGCGATCCTGGTCGATGCCATGCGCCGGGTGACCGAGGGTGAGTGCGTTGTCGACCCCACCATCGTGTACCGGCTCATGAAGCGTCGGCGCCCGGACTCACCGCTCAGCCACCTCACGCCACGCGAGCGAGACATTCTCGCTCTCATGGCCGAGGGCCGGTCGAACGCCGGCATCGCCGGCGAGCTCACGGTCAGCGAACGCACGGTCGAAACAGTCTGTGCCCAGGTCTTCCGCAAGCTCGGTCTCGAGCCATCACCGGACGTCAACCGCCGCGTTCTGGCAGTGCTCACGTTGCTCCGCAGCTGAGGCATTGGAGCCCCAACGAGACGCTGAGAGTTTGATGGAATGGCTGCGGCGTCGGCAGGAGTAGACGGAGGAAGCGAGGAGAACGCTCCGCTTACCATCTCGTGGGTCGCCTCCAACACTTTGCTGGTGACGTCAGTGCCAGACGAACATCGCGCACGGGCGGTTGGTACGACGGGCAACGTCTACGCGGTGGCGATGCTGTCGAGCGCGGGCGTCAGCGGCGTCCTCGCTGACGGGGTTGGCGTGTTGACTGTCCTTGCGACGGCCGCGGCCGTCCAGACGATCGCTGGCGGCTTGTTTCTGGTCATGAGCCGACGAACCAGTGGAAACGCCTGATCCGCTTGGTAAGTGTCGGAAGTCATCACCACAACTCCACCCACAACGCCGACGGTGTCGTATCCGATCACCAACCGGTGTCAGGAAACGCCTACGCAGCCACTCTTCCCTCTTCCACTTCGACTAGTGCACTTGCGGACGTAAAGCCGCAGGTCACAGTCGAGAGCGAGTGCTGGAGGTACCGAGAACAGCTTGTTGCACAAATGAGGGGTCCGGCCAGGCGGCCGCGAAAGTCCGCATGTACTTGAGGTTGCGAGGCGAGTAGCCCTTCGCTCCCGAGAACCGCGACTTGAGGTCCGTCGAAAGGCGATAGATAACCCTGCTGCCCCATCCTTCGGCCTGCTGGCGGTCGAGGATCTCCTTGCCGATCGACCAGTAACTCCCGAGCCTTTCTTTGTTGGCGGCAGTTACCGCACGCCTGTGGCCGGTTGCGACATGCGCCGAGATGCGGTCCAGCAGGTCCGGGTACCAGTCGGGGAGTGAGGATCGGGCGGGTGCGCTCTCGAAGCGGGGAGCGGTTTTGGTTTCGTCCATAGGGTCAAGGCTTTCGCAGGCGGCGCGCCCGACACGACCACCTTTGCGGGGCATCGTGGGGCAGTCTGGGGCAGATTGTGAGCTCGCCTGAGAAGATGGCGGGATGATCAGGCACGAGCAGTTGACGGCTGCGCCGAAGGTGTTGCTGCATGACCATCTGGATGGTGGGTTGCGGCCGGGGACGGTGCTCGAGCTGGCCGGTGAGCTCGGGCATCGGCTGCCCCGGACGGATGCCGACGAGCTGGGTGAGTGGTTCGTGGAGTCGGCCGATTCGGGGTCGCTCGAGCGGTATCTGGAGACGTTCGACCACACCGTCGCGGTGATGCAGAACGCCGAGGCGATCCGCCGGGTGGCGAGCGAGTGTGTGCAGGATCTGGCTGCGGACGGAGTCGTCTACGCGGAGATCCGGTACGCGCCCGAGCAGCATCTGACCGCCGGGCTCACGCTGGAACAAGTGGTCGACGCGGTCCGCGAAGGCTTCGAGCACGGTATGGCGCACGCGGAACGCCCGATCGTCGCGCGGCAACTGCTGACGGCGATGCGGCACAAGGCCCGCTCGATGGAGATCGCGGAGCTCGCCGTCGCCTACCGGGACTCCGGGGTGGTCGGGTTCGACATCGCCGGCGCCGAAGCGGGGTACCCGCCCACCCGGCACCTGGACGCGTTCGAGTACCTGCAGCGCGAGAACGCCCACTTCACCATCCACGCCGGCGAGGCGTTCGGGCTCCCGTCGATCTGGCAGGCGATCCAGTGGTGCGGTGCCGACCGGCTCGGGCACGGCGTCCGGATCATCGACGACATCAGGTACGACGAGTCCGCCGGCGACGACGGCAAGGTCGAGCTCGGCCGGCTCGCGGCGTACGTCCGGGACCAGCGGATCCCGCTGGAGATGTGCCCGAGCAGCAACCTGCAGACCGGCGCGGCCGACTCGATCGCGCGGCACCCGATCGGGCTGCTCACCAAACTCCGGTTCCGGGTCACCGTGAACACCGACAACCGGCTGATGAGCGGCACGTCGATGAGCCGCGAACTCGCCCTGCTCGCCGACGCGTTCGACTACACCCTGGCCGACGTCCGCTGGTTCGCGATCAACGCGATGAAGTCCGCCTTCCTGCCCTTCGACGAGCGGCTCGCGATCATCGACACGGTGATCAAGCCCTGGTACGCCGAACAGCTCGGCTGACCCAACTCGTTTCGCCGCCCCAACTCGTTTCGCCGCGCCTGACCAACCCGCCGCGCCCCAGCTATCCGCAGTACCCGAGTACTTGACACCGGGTAGCCGGATGCGAATACTCGATTTCGAGTAACCGAGATCGAGGAGGCTGTCATGGCCAAGCGAAAGGTGGCGAACCCGCTCGCCTTCGCCGTGCTCGGCAGCCTGGGTGAGCGTCCGATGCACCCGTACGAGATCTCCACGATGCTGAAGTCGCGCGGCAAAGACCTGAGCATCCGGCTCAACTACGGCTCGCTCTACTCGGTCGTCAGCGCGCTGGAGAAGCACGGCTTCATCAAGGCCGTGGAGACCCTGCGCGAGGGCAACCGGCCGGAGCGGACCGTCTACGCGATCACCGAGGCGGGTCAGGCCGAGTTCGCCGACTGGCTCACCGAGTTGCTGGCCCGGCCGGAGAAGGACTTCAGCCAGCTCGAAGCCGGTCTCGCCTACCTGCCGGCCTTCCCGCCGGCCAAGGTGATCGAGCTGCTCGAGCAGCGGGCCGAGGTGCTGCGCGCCGAGATCGAGCAGTTCGAGGCGACGCACGAGCAGTTGCGGGCCATGGGGCTGCCGCAGCTGTTCTGGGTCGAATCGGAGTTCCGGCTCGAACTGATCCGGACCGAGGCGGAGTTCGCCAGCCGGCTGGCCGACCGGATCCGCAACGACGAACTGGAGGGCGCCGGTTTCTGGCGTCAGGGGTACGAGTTGGTCGAGAAACTGGGGATCCCGATGACCGACCTGCTCAGGGACCCGGTCAAGTACTTCGGCGAGGAGTTTCCCTGGTTGCAGGAGGTCCCGCCCGAAGCCCGATAGAAACGGCCCCCGGCACAGGTGCGGCAACACCTGGTCGAGGGCCGCAGTTCCTCGAGTCGGTCCGCTGGACCTGATACCCAAGGCGCACTCATCAGGATAGCCAGCCGTGGACCGACTCCTCACCTTCGAAGGAGTCACATCACTATGGCAAAGCCTGCCCTCGAGGCGATCGAGCTGGTCAAGACGTATCGGGGTGCCCGCAAGAAGCCCCCGCTGCGTGCGCTCGACGGCCTCACCTTCCACGTGCCGGAAGGCGTCGTACTCGGGCTGCTCGGCCCTAACGGCGCCGGCAAGTCCACCACCGTCAAGATCCTCACCACATTGTCCCGCGCGGACTCCGGTACGGCGCGGGTCGCGGGCCACGACGTGATCCGGGACCAGGACGAGGTCCGCCGCGCGATCGGGTACGTCCCGCAGAAACCGAGCGCCGACCCGATGGCCACCGGGATCGAGAACCTCCTCCTCAGCGGCCGGATCTACGGCCTGTCCCGATCGGATGCGATCCGCCGGGCCACCGAGCTGTTGCAGCGGTTCGGCCTCGAAGAAGCCGGTGGCCGCCAGGTCCGCACGTACTCCGGCGGCATGCAGCGCAAGCTCGACGTCGCCCTCGGCCTCGTCCACCGTCCCCGTGTGCTGTTCCTCGACGAACCGACCACCGGCCTGGACCCGGAAGCCCGAGCGGACCTCTGGATCGAGGTCGAACGGCTCGCCGGCGAAGAAGGCATGACCGTGCTGCTCACCACCCACTACCTGGAGGAAGCGGATCGGCTGGCCGGCCAACTCGCGATCGTCGACCACGGCAAGGTCGTTGCCGAGGGCACCCCCGAGGCCCTGAAGGCGGAGCTTCGCGGCGACTCCGTCAGCATCGAGCTGGTGGACGCCGATACCGACGGAACCGTCCGCACGTTGCTCGCACGGCTCCCCGGGATCGGTGAAATAGTTGTCGACGGCAACACCTTGCGCGCTCGGGTCGACAGCGGTGCGACCGCAGTACCGGCTGTGCTCGGAGCCCTTGAGGAGAAGGCGGTTCCGGTCACCGCGGTGACCGTGTCCCGGCCGTCGCTGGACGACGTCTACCTGCGCTACACCGGTCGGTCGTTCCGCGCGGCCGAGTCCGCCGATACCGAAGGGATGGCCGCCTGATGAGCACGAGCATTGATTCGAGCCCCACCCCACCGCCCCGGTCAGGCACCGCCACTCGTACTACGCCCAGCCGGGTCGTGAAGCGCAAGGGGATGCTCGCGCACACCGGGTTGATCGTCGGCCGGTGGTTGCGGGCGCAGTACCGATCGCCTGCGCTGATCGCCTTCACGCTGGTGCAACCCGCGATCTGGCTGCTGCTGTTCGGTCAGCTGTTCAAGGGTGTCGTCAACCTGCCGGGATTCAGCGACTCGTCGTACATCGCGTTCCTGACTCCGGGGATCGTGATGATGACCGCTCTGATGACGAGCGGCTGGAACGGCACCACGTTCATCGCCGACATGGAGCGCGGGGTGATGGACCGGATGCTGGCCTCGCCGGTCCGCCGCGGCGCGTTGATGGCCGGGCAGCTGATCAGCAACGCGACCACGACGATCCTGCAGACGATCCTCGTGTTCGCGATCGGGATCGCCGCCGGCGCCCGGTACGACGGGGGTGTGGCCGGGTACCTCGTGACCATCGGGGCGTCCGTGCTGGTCGGGACGGCGTTCGGCTCGTTGTCGAACGCGGTGGCGCTGCTGACCCGGCAGCAGGAGGCGCTGATCGCGATCTTCCAGTTCGTCTCGCTGCCGTTGACGTTCCTGTCGTCGATCATGATGGACCCGAAGCTCGCCCCGCACTGGGTCGAGGTGGTGGCCCGCTACAACCCCGTCGACTGGGCCGCGGTCGCGGCGCGGCAGGCGCTGTCCGCCGACCCCGACTGGGCGTCCGTCGGCCGGCATTCCTCCTACCTGCTGGCCTTCACGCTCCTGGTCGGCTACCTGTCGACCCGCGCCTTCCGCACGTACCAACGATCTGTGTAAGTGAACCACCCGCCCTGCCTAGTCCCAGCTGGTGATGCTGCGACGGGTGGGGCGGGTGTCGTTGGTGGCGATGTACATGTGCTACGCCTTGGTCACGTTCGTCTCGGCCTGGCTCGCACCGGAGACCCGCGGCCGGGGCCTGGTCCAGTTGGAGATGCCGCATGAAAGCCGTCGTCGTGCACGGTCCCGGTGATGTCCGGGTCGAGGAGCGGCCGTTGCCGTCGCCTGGTCCTGGTGAGGTCCTGGTCGCGATGGAGTGGGGCGGTATCTGCGGCAGCGACATCTCGTACGCCGTCCACGGTGCGTCCGGGACCGCCGTACTGCGCAACCCGCTCGTCCTCGGTCATGAAATCGCCGGTCGGGTCGCTGAACTCGGACCTGGGGTCACGGGGTTCCAGACCGGGGACGCGGTCACCGTGCATCCCGCCACACCGTCGGACGACGTCCTGCCGAGCCGGTTGGCCGGGCGGACGAATCTGCATCGCGAGGTCCGTTATCTCGGGTCGGCGGCCTTCGATCCGCATGTCGACGGCGCTTTCTGCGAGGCGAAGGTACTGCGCGCTTCGCAACTGCGGGCTCTTCCCGAGGGCGTCTCGACCCGGACCGGCGCGTTGGCCGAACCGCTCGCGGTCGCCTTGCACGCGGTCGGCCGACTCGGCGACGTGCGGGGTCGCGAGATCCTCGTCAACGGCGCTGGGTCGATCGGCTCGTTGGTGGTCGCCGCCGCCAAGGCTCGCGGCGCGGCTCGCGTGATCGCTGCCGACGTCGACGCGGCCGCCCTCAAGCTCGCCCTCGCCCTCGGCGCCGACGACACCCGCGACCTCTCCGCGGGAGACGTCCTGCCCGAGTCCGACCTGGTCGTCGAGGCATCCGGCGTACCGGCTGCCCTAGCCGCCGTACTACGCGCAACCGCCCGCGCCGGAACCGTCATCCAGGTAGGAAACCTCCCCGCCACCCCAACCCCCGCAGCCCTCGCAGACCTCGTCACCCGGGAGATCACCTGGCTGGGCTCCTACCGCTTCATCGACGAAATCACCGAAGCAGTAGACCTCATCCACAACGGCCTGGACCTGACCCCCTTGATCACCCAGACCTTCCCCCTCCACCAGGCCCCCGAAGCCCTGACAGCCGCCGCCACCAAACAAACCCCCGGCAAAGTCCTCCTCCAGCTAAACCTTGCCTGAGGCAGAGGATCAGGCGGTGGTTTGGAAGGTTCGGCGGTAGTCCTGGGGTGGGACGCCTACTACGCGGCGGAAGTGGTGGCGTAGGAGGGCGGCTGTGCCGAAGCCGGATTCGGAGGCGATTTGCTCGATGCCGAGTTTGGTCTGCTCCAGCAGGGTGCGGGCGTGCAGGACTCGTTGCGTGGTGACCCATTTGAGTGGGGTGGTGCCGGTCTCGGCGACGAAGCGGCGGGCGAAGGTGCGGTCCGACATCTGTGCGCGGCGGGCGAGGTCGGGGACGGTGTGCTCGACCGTGAGGTTGTCGACCATGAAGTCGAGCACGGGTTGCAGGCTCTCGCCGGTCGACTCGGGCACCGGGACCTCGACGTACTGGCGCTGGCCGCCGTCGCGTTGGGGCGGGACCACCATCCGGCGGGCGATCCGGGTCGCGACCGCGCTGCCGAGTTCGCGCCGGACCAGGTGCAGGCAGGCGTCGATCCCGGCCGCGGTGCCGGCGCTGGTGATGATGTTGCCGTCGTCGACGAACAGCACGTCCGCGTCGAGCTTGGCGTCCGGGAACTGCTCGCGGAAGAGGCTCGCGTACCGCCAGTGGGTCGCGCAGTTGCGTCCATCGAGCAGGCCGGCCGCGCCGAGTACGAAGGCGCCCGAGCACACCGTCAGCAGGATCGCCCCGCGCGCCTCGGCCTTGCGGAGTGCGTCGAGGATGCGTTCGTCGTACGCGTGCCGCCAGGTGGTGGCCGGTAGGCCGATCAGGTCGGCGTCCTCGAGTTGCTCCAGCCCGTACGGCGCGACCACCTGTGAGTGGCTGGTGGTCCGTAGTGGTTCACCCGGCCGGGTCGAGCACACCTTGAAGTCGAACCTGGGCACGCCGTCGTCGGTCCTGTCGATCCCGAACACTTCGGACAGCACCCCGAACTCGAAGAGGGCGACGTCCTCCATCAGCACCACGGCGACTTTCTGCAGCATGCCGACCAGTATGGCAGAAATTTGATGAGGGTTGTCAATAGTGCCAGTTGTGGCGGGATCTGAACGATAGGATGATTACTGCCATGACCGAAATCATCGTCCTCGCAGTACTCGCGCTGGCCGTGATCGCGGCTCTGGAAAGCAGCAACAGGCGTCACTCGACCGGGCTGAAGTCCAGCCTGGACGGATCCTGGGTTGCCGACGACCGTGATCTGGCCAGGACCAAGCTCGACCTGCTCGCCCTCGGCGAGAAGGCCGAACCCTTCACCCACAAGCCCGCCACCGACACCGGCAGCGTCGTGACCCTGCGCCGCGCCCGCCTCTTCAGCCACACCCACGGCCGGCACGCGGCCTGAACAAGACAACTTGAACCGGGCGAGGGAGTGAATCCCTCGCCCGGTTGTTGTCCCGAGTGCAGTACTAGCTGGTCTTCCGCCAGGTGAGCGGGGCCGCGTTGGTCACCGCGCGGAGGACGCCCTCGACCGGGCCGTAGCCGAAGCGGGCCATCCACCAGTGGCTGAGCGCGACCTGGCCGGCGAAGATCGCCAGCGCGATCCCGAACGTCTCCAGCGGCGACACCTGACCGACCAGGCCGATCCCGACGCCGGTGAAGATCAGCAGCGTGGCGACCGATTGGCCGAGGTAGTTCGACAAGGCCATCCGGCCGGCCGGGGCGAGCACCTGGCCGACAGCGCGACCGCGATCGCTGTGCATCACCCGCAGCATCGTCGCGACGTACGCGACGGCCAGGAACGGTGCCGTCAGCACGCTGGCGAGTACGGCGCCCGTGTCACCGTTGCCGCCGGCGGCGTAGATCATGCCGCCGGTGATGCCGACGACGAAGCCGACGAGCTGGACCAGGCGCAGTACGGGTTCGCGGCCGGTGACTCCTGCGAGCAGGCGACGACGACCGGCGACCATGCCGAGGAGCAGTACTGCGAGGGTCGTCGGACCCTGCACGGTCAACTGCGACAGACCGTAGAGCGGCAAGGCGGCGACGTGCTCGTGGATGACGTCGCCGAAGGAGCCGGCCAGGTTCGCCGTCGTCGCCTGCGCGTTGGCGACCGCCTCGGCCGGGTTCAGGAAGGACGACGTGTCCATGAACAGCACGGTCGAACCCAGCGAGACCAGCAGGTACAGGTAGATCCCGCCGGCCACGGTCAGCGCGGTCTTGTCCTTCACCCCGCGCATCGCGACCAGGACCAGGCCGAGCAGCGCGTAGACGGTGAGGATGTCACCGGTGATCAGGAAGATCATGTGCAGCCAGCCGATCACGAACAGGCCGCCCAGCCGGCGCAACATCCGCGGCCGGAAGGCGGCACCGGCCCGCTGCGCCGCCTCGATCTGCAACTGGAAGCTGTACCCGAACAGGAACGAGAACAGCAGGTAGAACTTCATGTCCACGAAGGTGGCGCTGAGCCAGTGGACAACGTGATCGAGACCCGACTGGTACGCCGGGTCCTCGGCGACGTGGATCGGGAAACCTGAGGCGGCGAAGGTGATGTTGACGATCAGGATGCCCAGCAGCGCGAATCCGCGCAGGGCGTCGACGTCGTGGATCCGCGTCCGTGGCTTGGCGAGATTCTGGCTCATGTCCTTCAGGACACCAGCCGGCTACCGTCCGCACAGTCACCCTGAGCCCTCGGTCAGGGTGGAGTTTTCCCTACCCCCTACCCTCCTGTGGAAAACCGAAGGCGGGCTGGGCGGGGATCTGTCAGAGTCCTGCCGTGGACGACTATCGCGAGGTGAATCGGGCGAACTGGGACGAGCGAGTGCCGGCGCACGCGGCTTCGCCCGACTACAAGGTGGCGCAGTACGAGCAGGACCCGTCGTTCATCGGTGGCGTGGTGCGGTTCGACCTGCCGCGACTCGGGGACATCTCGGGGCTGCGCGGGGTGCACCTGCAGTGCCACATCGGCACCGACACAGTCTCGCTCGCGCGACTCGGTGCGCGGATGAGCGGGCTCGACTTCTCCGGTCCGGCGATCGAGCAGGCGCAGTCGTTCGCGGACCGGCTCGGCCACGAGATCGACTTCCACCAGGCTGACGTGTACGACGCGGTCGAGGTGCTCGGCGAGGCGCAGTACGACCTGGTCTTCACCGGCATCGGCGCGCTCGGCTGGCTGCCGGACATCGAGCGCTGGGCCCGGACCGTCGCCGGGCTGCTCAAACCGGGTGGCCGGCTGTTCATCCGCGAGGGCCACCCGATGATGTGGGCGCTGGACGGCTCGAACCACCCCGGCCTGATCACGCTCGACTACGCGTACTTCGAAACCGAGGAACCGCTGATCTTCGACGAGGGCGGCACCTACGTCGAAACCGACGTCGAGTTCACCCAGAACGTCACCCACGAGTGGAACCACGGCCTGTCGGAGATCATCACGGCCCTGATGGGCGCGGGCCTGCAGCTCACCGCCCTGGAGGAGCACGACAGCGTCCCGTGGTGCGCCCTACCCGGCCACATGACCCTGGACTCCGACACCGGCGAATGGCGCCTGACCCACCGCCCCGAACGCCTCCCGGCCAGCTACACCCTCCAGGCCGTCAAGCTGTAAGGGCCGGCGGACAGGCCACCAGCCCTCGGCGGACACACCTCAGGCCCGGCGGTGCGGTGGGCCACTCGCCGGGCCGGGTAGTCGTCAGCGCAACTGGTCGTCAGCGGCTGTGGATCAGCGCGCCCGCTTCTGCTGCACCTTCTGGAACATCTCGCGAGCCTTCCGCTGGTTCTCCGGCTTGCTCAGCTCGCGCTGCGCGACCTGCACCAGCTTGGCGACCACCGCGCCCTTGACCAACGTCTTAACGAAACCCATCGGGGGCCTCCTTCTCTACTTCCTCCGAAGGTAGCGGTCCGGTCAACCGCGACCTATGGGTGATCCACCGGAACTTCCCCGGGAACGGACCCGTGGAAGTGTCCGTGCTGTCGGGCACACTGTTGGGGTGCCCGAATTGCCTGAGGTTGAATCGTTGGCGGGGTTCCTGCGGGAACGTGCCGTCGGACGGGCGATCGTGCGTGCCGACATCACCGCGATCAGTGCGCTGAAGACCTACGACCCGCCGATCTCCGCGCTGGTGGGCCTGCTGATCGACGACGTCACCCGGCGTGGGAAGTTCCTCGACATCGACGCGCAGGGCGTGCATCTGGTGATGCACCTGGCCCGGGCCGGCTGGTTGCGCTGGAAGGAGGAGCAGCCGAGCACGCTGCTCCGGCCGGGCAAGGGCCCGATCGCCTGCCGGGTGGTGCTGGACGACGACTCCGGTTTCGACCTGACCGAGGCGGGCACGCAGAAGAAGCTCGCCGTGTACGTCGTCCGCGACCCGGCGCAGGTGCCCGGGATCGCGCGGCTCGGGCCGGATCCGTTCACGCTGACCGCCGAGGAGTTCGGCGCGATCCTGAAGCGCGAGGGCCGGGTCCAGCTGAAGGGCGTGCTGCGGAACCAGTCGGTCATCGCCGGGATCGGCAACGCGTACTCCGACGAGATCCTGCACGTGGCGAAGATGAGCCCGTTCAAGCCCGCCTCCAACCTGTCCGAGGACGAGCTCCAGCAGTTGTTCGAGGCGATGCAGGAGACCTTGCGGGACGCGGTGGACCGGTCGAAGGGGCTGGCCGCGCGGGACCTCAAGTCGGAGAAGAAAAGCGGTCTGCGGGTGCACGGCCGGAAGGGCGAGAAGTGCCCGGTCTGCGGGGACGTCGTGCGCGAGGTGAGCTTCGCCGACTCGTCCCTGCAGTACTGCGCAACCTGCCAAACCGGCGGCAAACCGCTCGCGGACCGCCGCCTCTCCAAGCTGCTGAAGTAGTTCCCTAAACCGTCCACGGCAGCGACGCAGACCGCCGCCCGGCATCCAGTCGGCAGCACTCCCTACCGTCTGCCGGGCCTGCCCTGCCGACGACCCTCGCCGCCCCTCCCACCCCTGTCAACGCCCGATCCACCCCTCGGGCAGCCGCATTCCCGTGCCCCTTCCACCGACTTTGTGCACGGGGTGGTCGTCGCCGACGTACTCAAGCCGACTGCGTGGTGCTCAATGTCGCCGCTTTGGCGGGGTGCGCGTGGACGTCGCACGAGTGGCTGGTAACCCGAAAGCAGGGGCTGGGGTCGGGGGTTCGGGGTGGCTGGGATGATGGGGGTATGTTCTCGAATCCGCAGATTCCTGCTGTCGTGGTGGGTGAGTTGAGCGACGAGTTGCTCGCCGAGGTGCACGTGCTGGATGTGCGCGAGCCCGACGAGTGGGCGAGTGGTCATATCGAGGGGGCGCAGCACATCCCGCTCGGTGAGTTGCAGGCGCGGGTGAGCGAGGTACCCGACGATCGCAAGGTGCTCTGCGTGTGCGCGGTCGGCGGGCGGTCCGGGATGGCGACCCAGTTCCTCGCCTCCGAGGGGCGGGAGGCGATCAACCTCGACGGCGGCATGTACGCCTGGCAGGCCCAAGGCCGCCCCGTCAGCACCGACTGACCCAGCCGAGCGGCAGGACAACTCGGTCGGCGCCTCGCAGGACGGTTCGGTACGGCGTACGAGCGGGTGCCTGGGGACTATTTATGACTGGCCGTGAGCAATCGTGGACAGAAACCTTCCGGTGAGGGCATTGAGGCGTTACTTTGTCACCGGTCGGTCGTTCGATGTACACCTGCGCCTCATCGGGCGGTAGGGCTTGCGGCGTCGGATGGCCGCGTCCGTCCACGCTCAGGAGGCCACGTGTCCACGCCTGCCCCCGTCCGGCCAGCAAAACCGGCCCATCGCGCGATCGCCTCACCGAACCTTCCGGCCCGTCGCACGGCCGCAACGAAGCCCAATCGCGCGATCGCACTGGGCCTGGTCGCCGGCGGTCTGCTCGCGACCGTCGCGGTCAACCCTGCGGCCGCACAGCCGGCCCCTGACCCGGCCCGGCTCCAGAGCCTCGCCCTGCAGGCGGCCGAAGCGCGCCGCGGTTCATCAGCGGTCTCCGATATCCCGGATATCGCGATCGCGTCCGCCGGCGAGGGCATCATCACCCGGCGCAATGATTCGCCGGTCGCGCCGGGCGTGAACTACACCAGCTTCGACCGCCTGGACGCCCGCGGCTGGCTCCGCGGCGACATCCTGGTGACCGACCTCGACGCGGGCGGCGTCACCGTCGACTACCTCAACCCCGGCACCGTCTCCGGCCGAGAGGTACTCAGTCAGCAGGTCGCCCGCAAGGGTGCGATCGCCGGCGTCAACGGCGACTTCTTCGACATCAACGACACCGGCGCCCCGCTAGGCATCGGGATCGAGCGCGACGCCGATGGTGGTGCGGGCCGGTTCGTCAACGGCCCGGCATCCGGTCACAACGAGAGCGCCGTGATCGGCAAGGACGGCCTCGGCAGGATCGCCCAGGTATTCCTCGAAGGAACGGCGACCGACGACGACGCCAGCACGGTCAACCTCAGCAACCTCAACTCGCCGGCCGTCAACAGCGGCGGTATCGGTCTCTACACGCCGCAGTGGGGTGCGGCGGCCCGCACCCGCACGGTCGACGGTCTGCCGACGGTCCGCGAGGTGATCCTCCGCGACGGCGTGGTCGTCTCGTCGGCCACGACACCGACGACGACTCCGCTCGCCGCCAACGAGCAGGCCCTGATCGGTCGCGAGGCGGGTGCGACCGCGCTGACCGCGTTCGAGCCCGGCGACAAGGTCGAGGTGAAGTACGGACCGCGCGCGGATGCGGCCGATGCGGCGGTCGCGGTGTCCGGCAACATGCAACTGGCCCGGGACGGCCAGGTCCTCGACGTCGACGACACCGTGATGCACCCGCGAACCGCGATCGGCTTCTCCGACGACGGCCGCCGGATGGTGCTGCTCACCGTCGACGGCCGGATGGCGGACTCGCGCGGGCTGACTGAGAAGGAACTCGGCCGGCTGATGCTCGACCTGGGCGCGGACGACGTGCTCAACCTCGACGGTGGCGGCTCCTCGACGATGCTCAGGCAGGCTCCGGGCGAAGCGACTCCGGAGGTCGTGAACAAGCCCTCCGACGGTGGCGAGCGGCTGACCCCGAACGGTCTCGGCCTGCTCCCGGTGAAGGGATCCGGCCGGCTCAAGGGCTTCCGGATCGAGGCTCCCGGCACCGCCGCCGAACCGGCCGACACCGACCTCACCAAGAGCGCCCGCGTCCTGACCGGCCTGAGTCGGGTCCTGACCGCCCGCGGCCACGACGAGACGTATGCGGCCGTCCCCGGTACGCCGTACTGGTGGTCGGGTGGCAACGCGCGCGTCTCCGACCAGGGGATCGTCACCGGTCGCAAAGCGGGCGATGTCGTCGTCACCGCGGCGCAGGGCCAGGCGCTCGGCCGCTTCCCGATGACGGTGCTCGGTACGCCGGCCCGGCTGGCTCCGTCGACCCGGCAGGTGTCGGTGCCGAGCGCAACCACCAAGGGCTTCTTCAGCATCAACGGGTACGACGCCGACGGGTTCTCCACCTGGGTCGAGCCGCGCGACATCGAGCTCAGCTACGACCCGGGCCTGATCAACGTGGTTGCCCGTGACAACGGATTCGACGTCAGCGCCGCCGGTGCCGAGGGTGTCTCCACGGTGATCACCGCGAAGGTCGGCACCCTGACCACGCAGCTCACCGTCATCGCCGGCCTGAGCAGCGAAGTGGTCGACGAGGTGGACGACCTCACTCGCTGGCAGGCGAACGCGGTACCGGTCGGGGCTGCGACAGCATCCAGGTCGGCTGCCGAAGGACATGACG
This sequence comes from Kribbella caucasensis, assembly GCF_004361855.1. Lineage (GTDB taxonomy): Bacteria > Actinomycetota > Actinomycetes > Propionibacteriales > Kribbellaceae > Kribbella > Kribbella caucasensis. The sequence goes on along the minus strand of NZ_SNWQ01000030.1, from coordinate 65,241 downwards.
GCGGACAGGCGATTGCGCTCGACTACTCGTTGACGGGCAGCACCGCCACCCGAGCGGCGTACCTGTCGGTGACTCCGCAATTGACGCTGCCGGGGCAGCCGCAGAAGCTCGGCGCGTGGGTGTACGGCGACGGCAAGGGTGCCTGGTTGCGCGCGAACGCGTACGACGCGGCGGGCGGTGCGGCGAAGACGCTCAACGTTGCCGCGTCGGTCGACTGGACCGGCTGGAAGTACGTCGAGGCCGACATCCCGCCGGGGCTCACCGTGCCCCTCAAGTTCTGGCGGATCTACGTGGTGGAGACTGTCCCGACCCGGCAGTACTCAGGCCGGATCGTGGTCGACGACCTCACCGTCCGCAGCGCGCCCCCGGTGAACGTCGCTCCCCCGGCCAAGGTGGTCGACCCGATGGTCGTTGCTGATGGCAACGTGGATGGCAAGCGCTGGAAGTTCGCGGTGCTCTCGGATGCTCAGTTCACCGCGGACGACCCGGAGTCCGAGTACGCTCGGCAGGCCCGGCGGACGATCCGGGAGGCGCTCGCGCAGCAGCCCGAGTTCCTGGTGATCAACGGCGACTTCGTCGATCGCGGGTTCGCGAACGACATCGCGCTGGCGAAGCGGATCATCGACGAAGAGGTGGCCGGCAAGGTCCCGGTGCACTACGTGCCGGGCAACCACGAGAGCTACGGACCCGGTGACCTGTCGGAGTGGACCAAGGTCTTCGGCCCGCCGAGCAGCACGCTCGACCACAAGGGCACCCGGTTCGTACTGCGGGACTCCTCGCTCGGGTCGCTCCGGGCCGGTGGGTTCGCGCAGATCCTGGATCTGCGTAAGCAGCTCGACGACGCGGCGCGCAACCCGGCGATCCGCAACGTCGTGGTGATGGCGCACCACCCGATCGACGACCCGTTGCCGACGGCGAACTCGCAACTGGCCGACCGTAAGGAGGCCGAACTCCTGGTCCGTTGGCTGGCCGACTTCCGCGCCTCGACCGGCAAGGGCGCGGCCTACATGGCGGCGCACGCCGGAACGTTCGCGGCGACCCGGACCGATGGCGTCCTGCTCCCGCTGACGGGCAACTCGGGCAAGGGCCCGGCGGCGGCCCCGGACGCGGGCGGCTTCACCGGTTGGGCGCTCGTTGGGGTCGACCCCTCGTCGACTGCGGCCGCTGCGGGTGAGCGGCGCTGGTCGGCGCCGGAGCGGGCGTGGTTCCAGGTCGAGTTCCGGCCGCACGTGGATTCGCTCGAACTCGCGGCACCCACCTCGCTCCGCCGCGGCGACACCGCCCCGGCCGCTGCGACCGTCGTCCAGGATGCCCGGCGGGTCCCGGTCGCGTTCCCGGTCTCGGCCGACTGGTGGGGCTCGACGTTACTCCACATCGGCCCGGCGAACACGGCGCCGTTCTGGGCCGTCGCCGCCTTCGACCCCGCCACCGGCCAGCTCACCGCGCTCCACCCCGGCACGGCCCAACTCGGCGTCACCGTCAACGGCGTCAGCAAGAGCACCACGATCCGAGTCGACTGGTAGGCGGACCGCCAGCACTACACAACCTCGGCCGGCGGCCACCTCCTGAGCGTGGGAGGGGGTCGCCGCTGGCGGTTGTGTAGTGCTGGAGATCCGCCCTCACACCTTCAGTCCGGCGACCGTTCCATTCACATGAAGCGAATCGTCGAACCCAAGGTCCTGTACTTCGGCACCCCGGTCGTGCTGATCAGCTCCCGCAACCCGGACGGCACCACGAACCTCGGACCGATGTCGTCCGCCTGGTGGCTCGGCTACACCGCCATGCTCGGGATGAGCGCCGGCTCGCAGACGGTCAGGAACCTCACCGAGCGCCCCGACTGCGTTCTCAACCTGGTCGACCCGGACATGGTCGCCGCCCTCGACCGGATCGCCCTGCTCACCGGATCGCGCGAGATGTCCGACGCCAAATGGGCCCGCGGCTACCGCTACGAACCCGACAAGTTCGCCGCGGCCGGCCTCACCCGTACCCCGGCCGAGCTCGTCGAGGTCGACCTGGTGCACGAGAGCCCGATCAACCTCGAAGGCCGGATCGAGGCGATCCACCCGATCGGCGAACCCGGCTCCAACCTGCGCGCCCTGGAGATGACGATCCACCGCGTCCACGTCCGCGAGGACCTGCTGATGGCGAACGAGCGGTACATCGATCCACTCCGCTGGGATCCCCTGATCATGAAGTTCACCGAGTACTTCGCCGGCGGCACCCCGGCGTACGAGTCGTCCCTGGCCCGAGGCTGGCAGATGCCACCCCTGCAACTGGACAAACAGGTCTGATGCGACGGCGGCAGGATAGCGTCGGGTCGTGACTGATGTGAGGAGACCGGGGCGGCTTCAGCCGGGTGATCGGGTTGCGGTGGTGGCGCCGGCGGGGCCGTTGAAGGCGGAGCGGCTGGAGGCGGGGACGAAGTACCTGGTCGAGTGGGGGCTCGAGGTCGAGGTGATGCCGTCGGCACTGGCCCGGCACGAGCAGCTCACGTATCTGGCCGGCGGCGACGAGGCCCGAGCGGCCGACTTCCAGAAGGCGTGGCTCGATCCGGGGTTCGCCGCGGTCTTCTGCGGACGCGGTGGGTACGGCGTCCAGCGGATGCTGCCCTTGCTGGACCTCGACGAGTTGGCCGCCGTGGAGAAGGTGTTCGTCGGCTTCAGCGACATCACCGCGCTGCACGAGGGCCTCAACGCTCGCGGGCTGGTCACCATCCACGGTCCGATGGCGGCCGCGGTCGAACAGCTCGGCGACGAGACGGGACGCGACCGCCTCCGCGCCCTCCTCTTCGAGCCGGAAACCGTGACCGACCTCCTGGCCCCGAACGGCGCCCGCACAGTGATCCCCGGTACCGCGGAGGGTCGCCTGCTCGGCGGAAACCTGGCCCTCCTCGCAGCCAGTCTCGGTACGCCGACCTTCGCGCGCCCGAGTGGAATCGTCGTGCTGGAAGACATCACCGAGGACGGGTACCGCGTCGACCGCCTGCTCACCCAGTTGCTGCGCGCCGGGTGGTTCGAGGAGGTGACCGGGATCGTGATCGGCGACTTCAGCGATAGCGACGACCAGGGGCTCGTCGCCGACGTCATGCACGAACGACTCGAGCCACTCGGTGTACCGATGGTCGAGAGCGCCGCGATCGGTCATGAGGACACCAACCTCGCCGTCCCGCTCGGCCTCCCCGTCCGCCTGGACGCGACCGCCGGAACGCTCACCCCACTGATGTCACCGCTGAGCTAATTGGTCCTTCAAGAAGGCGAAGGCTTGCGGGTACGCGTCCAGCCGGTTCTTCCGTTTGGCGAGCCCGTGCCCTTCGTCCGGATACACAAGCAACTGACAGATCACCCCTCGCCGGGCTAGTGCGTCCGTGATCTGCGAAGCCTCCGACAACGGCACCCGCGGATCGTTCGCGCCATGGATGACGAACAACGGCGCCTCGATCGCGTCCACCTGGTTCAGCGGACTCGCCAGCTCCAGGAACTCGCGATCCGTGGCCAGGAAGCCGTACTCCCGTTCGCGCATCACCCGCCGATACGCCGACGTGTTCTCCAGGAACGTGACCAGCGACGCGATCCCGACGATGTCCACTCCGGCCGTCCACAGTTTCGGCTGGAACGCCAGACCCGCGAGCACCATGTACCCGCCGTACGAGCCGCCCCACAGCGCGACGCGATCCTGGTCCAGCCCGATCGTCGGCAGCCACGCGTGGATCGCGGCCAGATCCCGCACCGAGTCGAGTCGTAGGTCCCGGTCGTCCAGCGAGTACCAGCGCTTGCCGTAGCCCGAAGAGCCGCGGACGTTCGGCACGAGCACGGTGTGCCCCTGCTCGACCAGGCCGGCGATCAACGGGTTCCAGATCCGGCTGGCTTGCCACTCGGGTCCACCGTGCACCAGCACGACGGCCGAACCGTCTCCACCGTCGACCGGGCGATACAGGAACAGCGGCACCGGTTCCCCATCGAACGACGGCACCCGGTGAGTCGTCGGATGCTCCAGCCCCGCAGGCAATGAAGGTGCATCCGGCGCCCGTACTGCGAACGTGTCGCCGCCTACCACGGCGTACCGGATCACGTACTGCGGTTCGACCGGGCTGCTGTACGTGATGACGACGTGGTTCCCGTCTTCGGACCACACCGGGTTGCTGTCGACGAGGATCGCGCCGCATCCACCCGGCGGCAGCTCGATCGGGGCGATTGGCCGGCCGTCGAGGTGGTGCAGAGCGAGGGTGACGGCACCGTCCTCGTTGGCGCCGACCAACAGGTGATCGCCTTCGGGACTGGCCCAACCGGTCAGATCGCGTGCGTCGTCGGCGACCACCGAGGTCAACGCAGCGGTAGCGAGGTCATAGCGGAAGACGGCGAGCCGATCCCGGTCGAAATCGCCCGACAGCAGCAGCCCGGTGGAGTCCGGCAACCAGGAGGATGCTCCGAGACAGACCTGATCGTCGAAGGACGTGATCTCGGTGATCCGGCCGGTCGCGGTCTCGACCAGCATGGCCTGCTGGGAGTTGGCCGGACCACCGGCACGGGTGATCAGGACCCAACGATCGTCGGGCGAGGGGACGACGTCGATCAGGTAGCCGCCACCGTCGTACAGAACGGTTTCGAGACCGCTGCCGAGGTCGAGTGCGATCAGGCCGAAGTCGATCTCGTTGCGGCGGTTCGTGGTGAACAGGACCCGGCCGGGGCGGGCCGCGATCAGGTGGTGGAAGTACGCCGGGTCGTGAACGAGCGGCTTGAGCTCGGGCACATCCCCGTCGAGGTCGAGGATCGAGAGCTGGCCGCGTTCGTCGCCGCCGGTGTCGTGCTCGACGATGACCTCGCGGCTGCCGGGAACGTACTTGGCGTTCACCACCCGCTCGTCCAACGCGGTCAGCGTCCGCCACGAACCGTCCGCCCCGATTTCGTGGACCTGCCGGACGCCGCTGCCGTCGTACCCGAGCAGCAATCGCCCTTCGCCGTCGATGTCGAAGGCAACCAGCGAGGGTAGGGCCAGCAACGTCTGAAGCATGCTGCCGACCCTACCCACGACTACCAGTGATCAGCCGTGCCAGGAACGCCAGAGCGCGGCATACGCACCCTGCGCATCGACGAGCTCGTCGTGCCCACCGAGCTCCACGATGCGCCCGTCCTCGACGACGGCGATCACGTCCGCGTCATGCGCCGTGTGCAACCGGTGCGCGATCGCGACCACCGTGCGCCCTTCCAGTACGCCGGCCAACGAGCGCTCCAGATGCCGCGCGGCTCGCGGATCCATCAGCGAAGTCGCCTCGTCCAGCACCAGCGTGTGCGGGTCGGCCAGCACCAACCGGGCCAGCGCAACCTGCTGCGCCTGAGCCGGAGTCAACGACACCCCGCCCGAGCCGACCTCGGTGTCCAGCCCGTGCTCGAACCCAGCCACCCACGCGTGGGCGTCCACCGATCGCAGCGCCGCCCACAACTCGGCGTCGGCCGCACTCGGTCGAGCCAGTCGCAGGTTGTCCCGCACACTACCGACGAACACGTGGTGCTCCTGGTTCACCAGAGCGACGTGGCTTCGGACCTGCTCGGCCGACATCTTGTCCAGCGCGGCACCGCCCAACGTGATGTCGCCCATGCGTGGCGAGTAGATCCCGGCCAGCAACCGGCCGAGGGTCGACTTGCCCGCACCCGACGGTCCGACGAGCGCCACTCGTGCACCCGCCTCGACCGTCAACGTCACGCCGTGCAGGACGTCGCGGCCTTCCAGGTAACCGAACCGGACCTCCTCGGCGAGCACGGTCCGGCCCTCGGGCTCGTTCTCCTCACCGCTCGCGGCCTCCTCGACCTCGCGAACCCCGACCAGCCGGGCCAGCGAGACCTGGGCCACCTGCAGCTCGTCGTACCAGCGGATCATCATGTTGACGGGCTCCACCAGCATCTGGATGTAGAGCGCGCCGGTGGTCAACGCGCCGACCGTGAGCCAGCCCTGGATGGCGAAGCCGCCGCCGATCACCAGGACCGCGGCCAGCGCGACCGTGTGGGTCATGTTGATCACCGGGAACAGGACCATCCGCAGGTACAGCGTGTACCGCTCCCAGCCGACCCACTGGCCGATCCGGGTGTCGCCAAGCCGGATCCGGCGGTCGCCGAGCCGGTGCGACTCGACCGTCCGGCCGGCGTCGACGGTCTCGGCCAGCGCCGACGCGACTGCCGCGTATCCCGCCGCCTCCGACCGATACGCCGCAGGGGCGCGGCGGAAGTACCACCGGCCGCCGATGATCAGGATCGGCGCCGCGATGACCACCGCGATCGCCAGCTCGGGCGCGGTCACGATCAGCGCGCTGATCAGCAACGCGGCCCAGATCACCGCGATGGTCAGCTGCGGCACCGCGTCCCGCATCGCGTGCGACAGACGGTCGATGTCGGTGGTGATCCGGGACAGCAGGTCGCCCGTCCCGGCCCGCTCCAGCACACCCGGCGGCAGCGCGACCGACCGGACCAGGAAGTCCTCGCGCAGGTCCGCGAGCATCTCCTCGCCCAGCACCGCGCCGCGGAGCCGGGTGAGCCGGACGAACACCGTCTGCACGGCCAGCGCACACGCGAAGCCGAGAACCACGTAGGGCAGGTCCACGTCCCGCTCACCGAGTGACAGCTTCTCCACGACGTTGCCGAGCAACCAGGGCCCGACCATGCCGCTCAGTGCCGCCACCGCGTTCACCAAGGTCAACCAGAAGAAGGCACGGCGATGTCTGCGGAACAGGGACCTCAAGTACGCCCGCACGGTCGTGCTGCCCGCCACTGGCAGGCGAGCAACCTCCTGCGGGGCCGCCGGATCGAACTCGGGGCGCTTCACGCCGTCTCCTCCTCGAGGGTGGGCTCTTCTTCACGGGTGACCACAGCGCGGTACTTCGGGTTGTTGTGCAGCAGTTCGCGATGGGTGCCGACGGCATCGACCCGGCCGTCCGGAACGAACACCACCCGGTCCGCGCGATCGAGCATCAACGGACTCGACGTGAAGACCACTGTCGTCCGGCCGGACCGGAGCAACCGCAGACTCTCCGCGACCCGCGCCTCGGTGTGCGCGTCCACCGCACTGGTGGGCTCGTCCAGCACCAGCACGGTCGGGTCCACGTACAGAGAGCGAGCTAGGGCGACCCGCTGACGCTGTCCACCCGACAGGGACCGCCCGCGCTCAGTCAGCACGGCCTGCATCGGGTCGGACGCACCGGCCGGCAGCGTCTGACGCAGTACGTCGAGGATGTCCGCGCACTGTGCTGCATCCAGCGCAGCCTCCGGCGACACAGCCCCACTGCCCGGTACGTCGAACAGGTCGCGCACCGTCCCGGACAGCAGCACCGGGTCCTTGTCCTGCACCAATGCAACGGTCCGTGCCGACTCCAGCGGAAGGCCGTCCAGTTCGACGCCGTCCAGCAGCACCGACGCCTGACCGGGCTCCGCCTCCGGGCTGTGGCCGCCGAGACGATCGGCCAGGACACCACCCGCATCCGGGTCGCCGCACACCACGGCTGTCAGCAGACCCGCGGGCGCGACCAGACCCGACACCGGGTCGACCAGGTCGCCCGACGGCAGCTGGGCCTCGTCCTTGCCCATCGACTCGTTGGTCCGCCGCAGGGACAGCACCCGGGCTGCCCGCCGCGCGGACACCTTCGAGAAGATGAACGCGCTCGCCGTCTCCTCGAACGTGTGCAGCGGCACCAGCATGAAGGTGATGAAGCCGTACGTCGTGACCAGCTCGCCGACGCTGATCCGGTTGGCCAGCACAAGCCGGACACCGAACCACACGATGACGACCAGGAACAGCCCGAACAGCAGCACCTGCAACGCGGCGATCATCGACCACATCCGCGCACTGCGGACCGCGCTCGCCCTGTACTCCTGCGAGGCCGCGCGATACCGGTCCAGGAACAACTGCTCGCCACCGATGCCACGCAGTACGCGCAAACCAGCGACTGTGTCGGCGGCGAGCTCGGTCGCCCGGCCGCCCTTGGCCCGCTGGGCATCCGCGCGGCGCTCGGCCGGACCCATCAGCGGCACGATCGAGAAGGCCAGGATCGGTACGGCGATCGCGACCACCAGGCCGAGCTGCGGTTCGTAGAAGAGCAGTCCGATGACGACGGCGAAGCAGGTCAGCAGCGCGGCGGTGAACCGGCCGAGCACCTCGACGAACCAGCCGATCTTCTCGACGTCACCGCTGCTCACCGCGACCACCTCACCGGCGGCGATCCGCCGGGTCAGCAGCGAACCGAGCTCGGCGGCCTTGCGGAACAGCAACTGCTGCAGCCGGGAGGCGGTACCGATCCAGTTGGTCACCACCGCGCGGTGGAAGAAGGCGTCCGAGCCGGCCTTGACGGCGCCGAACACGAGCAGCAGCAGACCGGCCAGGATCAGCTTGGGCCAGGACTTGTCGATCGCGGCCTGGACGGCGAGGCCGACCGCGACCGGGGCGGCCGCGATACCGCCGAAGTACAACAGGCCCCAGCCCACCGCGGCGGCCTGACCGCGCAGCTGCTGGTGCTCGAGCCAGAGGATGAGTCGGAGACCGGACCGGGTGTCTGGCACACCAGGGTCGGCGAACGGAACAAGACGCAGCGACATGACGTCCCAAACGAGGCGTAGTGAAAGGTTGTGAGGCACCTGAGCAGGCGAATAGACCAAGCCTAGGTCGCTTCGCTCGGGCCCCGCCAACCGTTTTCCAGCCAGTGGCCCACGGCGTCCTCTCGCCTGCTGAGACGGCCTCTCCGCCAGCTGGTGAGACGCGTCCCAGCCGATGCGTCAGGGCTCGATCAGGCCGGCCCGGGCCAGCGCCTTCAGTCTGCCGCGGAGGATCTTCTGCCGCCGGTCCTCCTCGGGGAAGAGTTCCACGTACTGCGAACCGCGGGCCGCGAGTAGATCGTCGTCCAGCCTTCGTACGGTTCCGGCCGGGAAGCGATGCGTCATGGCGGCCTGGACCGCGGCGCTGTCGATGCCCTGCAGGAGATCGGTCAGCTGCTCCTCGGTGGTCACGCCGAGCCTGGCGAGGATGCCGAGAATCCACGCGTAGTGGTTCGTCTTCGCGTGCGGGGCGTCCGGGTAGCGCCGGGTCAGGTAGGTGGTCAGCGTCGCCGCGGTGAGATCCTTCGGCGATTCGTCGGCCCCGGCCGCCGCCAGTTCGCGGTACAGCCGGTCGATCTCGGTGAACTCGTTGTCCGCGAGTTCCATCAACGCCGCGGCGAGCAGGAACCGCCGGTCGAACTCCGGTTTGCGGTCCGGTGGGATGTCCAGCTTGTACCGGATGTCGTGCTCGAATTCGGCCCACGCGTGCTGAACAGCGGTCCGGACCTGGATCTCCATCGTCAGGTTCCGCAGGACGGCGTACTCGGGCAGGTCCCGGCGATGCGCGTTCAACCGGACCAGGTAGTGCTTGCTCGCGTACCCGAAGACGCCCTGGGCCCGGGTGTGCGCGCCCATGTCGGTGTGCTCGACGATCTCGAACTCGGCCTCGATCACCTCGCAGACCCGGTCCACCGCCTCCACCAGGAAGGTGATCACCCGGGCCGCGACCAGGTCGGTGATCTGGTCGAGCGGATCGTCGTACTTCGGCCGGCCCGGATCCCCCGGCTGCGCCTTCGATGCCTTCGCCAGGAACGACTCCGGGTCCTTCGCCCGGGCGGTCGCGCTCAGGTAGTTGATGCCCTCTTCCTCGCCGATCAGCTCGTTGATCAGCGATTCCAGCTTGCGCGCGCCACCGACGTACTGCTGGTGCATCCGCTCGTACTGCGCGGCCGCCTGCTCGGCCCAACCGTGGCCCTCGACCCCAACCATGCGCCGACCATAGTGCTCTCGGAGTCGATATCCGCGTCTAGTGGAATCTACGGAATTCGCTAGACGACCCAGGAAACCGACAGAACAGCGACACGCGCTCGGGTTCGCTAGCGAAATCTAAGGAAAACGCTAGACGCGCTCATACAGTGAAATGCATGGATCCGATCCGGAATCCCTATGCGCCCGGCGCCGGTCAGCGACCGCCAGAGCTGGCCGGACGCGACACCGAGGTGCGGCAGTTCGAGGTGGTGCTCGAACGCGTCGCGGCGGGCCGGCCGGAGCGGAGCCTGGTGTTGTCGGGGCTGCGCGGCGTCGGCAAGACAGTGCTGCTCAACACGTTGCGGAGCCAGGCGATCAAGCGGGCCTGGGGTACCGGCAAGATCGAGGCCCGGCCGGATCAGAGCATCCGGCTGCCGATCGCGCAGGCGATGCACACCGCGATGCGCGAGCTCGGTCACCGGCACCGTGACGACGACCGGGTCGACCAGTTCAGCTCGGTGCTCAAGGCGTTCGCGCTGCGGACCGCGCAGAACGATCGCAAGGGAGTCCGCTGGCATCCACCGGTCGACGTGATCGCCGCGAAGGGGCGCGCGGATTCCGGCGACCTCGAGATGGATCTGATCGAGCTCTTCACCGACGCCGCCGATCTCGCGAACGATCTGTCGGTCGGCGTGGGCGTGTTCATCGACGAGATGCAGGACATCTGCGCCGACGACCTGTCCGCGCTCTGCGCCGCGTGCCATGAGATCTCCCAGCAGAGTGCGCCGCTCGTCGTTGTCGGAGCCGGCCTGCCCCACCTCCCCGCCGTACTGTCCGCCAGCAAGTCATACTCCGAACGGCTGTTCCGCTACATCCGAGTCGACCGCCTCGCCCGGGACGCGTGCGACCGTGCGCTGATGGTGCCGGCCGAGAGCGAGGGAGTGCAGTTCGAGGACGAGGCCCTCGATGAGCTCTACGCGCATACCGACGGCTATCCGTACTTCGTCCAGGCTTTCGCGCACGCGACCTGGGACCACGCGCCCACCAACCCGATCACCATCAAGGACGTCGCGGTCGCGGGCCCCGAGGCGTCCGCCGAACTCACCGTCGGCTTCTTCGGCTCCCGCTACGAACGCGCGACCCCAGCCGAACGTGAGTACATGCGCGCGATGGCCGAGCTCGGTGTCGGCGTAGGCGACGGCTCCGTCCCGACCGCAGAAGTCGCCAGCAACCTCAACCGCAAACCCCAGTCCCTCTCCCCGGCCCGCGACGGCCTGATCAAGAAGGGCCTGGTCTTCTCCGCCGAACGCGGCACAGTAGCTTTCACCGTCCCCCACTTCGGCAAGTTCCTCCGAACCCGAACGGCCTGACCTTCGGTTCGGGTGAGCTCAGCGGTGCCCGGCCGACGGTTCGTTTGTGGACTTGGCAGGAAGATGCACTTTCGTGATCTTGGTGAGAGTCGCTAGGGTGAATCGACATGACCACCGGGCGGACTGGCCAGCGCAGCGCGGCTGCGCGTCGGCGTCGGCGCGGTGGGCGGCACAGCCGGAAGAAACCGCACAAAGCGCAGTGGTTCTCGGTGACGGCGCTGGCCGTGCTCGGCATGGTGATGGTCGTGCACCCGGGCGCCACTGGTCGGCAGAGTCTGGCCGCGCAGTTCAGTGAGGGCGGGACAGCCGTGCGTGACGTCGCGCAGCCGCCCGCCCCGACGCCGACCGTGATTCCGACGCCGACGGCAACGTTCACCACTCCACAGCGACCGGCGCCGACGCTGACCCGGAAGCCGAAGGGCGCCAAGCCCAACGTGACAGTCTCGACCGGGCGGCTCGCGGTGGTGCCGGGGTTCAACAAGGCGTCGGGGATGCGGGACAAGCTCACCTACCGGGTCGAGATCGAGGAAGGACTCTCCTTCAACGGGACCGCGGTCGCCGCGGCGATCCACAAGACGCTGACCGACGAGCGCGGCTGGCAGGCCGTCCACCCGGTCAACTTCGAGCGGACCGACAAACCGGACGCCGACCTGCGCATCATCGTGGCGACGCCGACGCTGACCGACAAGCTGTGCCTGCCGCTCGACACCGGCGGCGAGTTGTCCTGCCGGGTCGAGGACCGGGTGGTGCTCAACGCGAAGCGCTGGATGTACGCCATCCCTTGGTACGCCGGAAAGGTCGAGCTCTACCGCAACTACCTGGTGAACCACGAAGTCGGCCACGCCCTCGGCCACGGCCACTCCACCTGCGCGAAGGCGAACACGCCCGCGCCGGTGATGATGCAGCAGAGCAAGGGCCTCGGCGGCTGCCTCCCGAACGCGTGGCCCACGATCAAAGCCACCTAATTCCGCTCGGCTCGTGAGAACCTGTCGATAGACCGAGTCCGAGGGAGCACCGATGTCGTCACCCCAGTTCCCCACGTACGGCCGGGGCGACGACCCGGACGAGCCCAACGAGGATGAGCGCTACGCCAAACCCGCTCCGTACGGGCACGGCACCTACAGCGAGGGCTCACCCCAGCCACCGGCGCAGTACCAGCCGCAGCCCTACCCTCCCCAGCAGTACCCCGGGCAACAGCCACCCCAGTACCCAGAGCAGCCGTACCCCGGGCAACAGCCGCCGTACGCCGCACAGCAACCGCAGGGGTACACGCAGCCGCCTACCTACCGTCCCGGCCACCCGTACGGCGCTCCGGCGCATCCCCAGCAGCACGAGCTCCCGACGTACGGCCGACCCGCGCCGACCCGCGATCCCCGCGCGGCGCGAGTGGTCCTGATCGCCGCGATCCTGGCCGCTGTCTACGGACTTCTGGTGCTGACCGTCCAGCGGGTGTCGCTCCGCGAGATCGCCCAGGCCCCCGGCTCACCTCTCAACCACCCGCTGCGCACCGACGTGATCGACACGATCGGCCAGTTGCTCCTCGTCATCGTCGGCCTGGCCGCGCTGGTGATGTGGTTCCGCGACCTCACCGGCCGTCGCCGGGCCGGCCACCAACCTGATCCGGTGGAGGTCGTCGGACTCGGCCTGGTCGGCGTCTCACTGATCCCGATCCTGTTCTGGGCGGTGATGGTGCTGAGCACCGGGATGGGCGCGATCGACGATTCGCTCGACCGCCTGCCCACGGCGTACGGGTGGGGTGGAGTCGGCCTGCTGATCCTGGCCGCCGGGTTCGCGCTCGGCTATCGCGAGCTCCGGCCGGAGGTGGCGAACCCAGTGGTTCAGCCGGCCCCCGACCGGCCGCCGTGGGAATGACCGCGCCGATAGTCCTGGTGCCCGGGCTTGGTCTCGGGCCGGAGTCGTACGCCCCGACGTGTAAGCACCTGCAGGCGCAGTACGAGGTCGTCGCGCTGCCGGGCTACGGGATGAAGGCGGGCCGCGACGATGACCTTCACATCGAGGCGCTGGCCGAGCGACTCGTCCAGCAGGTCAAGGAACGGTCCGTCCTGGTAGGGCATTCGGCCAGCTGCGAGATCGTGGTCGAGGCGACCCTCCAGCATCCCGAGCTGGTCGCCGCGCTGGTCCTGATCGCGCCGAGTGGCGACCTGACCGCATCCAGTTGGCCGAGGATGACCGGTCGCTGGCTCCGCTCCGCGCTGTGGAGTCCGCCGACCCTCATCCCGACCCTGACCAAGCAGTACCGGCGTACCGGTGTCACGTCGATCACCCGCGCCATCGAGGCCGCCCGGTCCTACGACCTCGCTGCCGCCGCCTCGAAGCTGGCCGCTGGTTCGGCCGACGGTTCGAGGCCGACCGTGCCGACCGTCGTGATCCGTTCGGCCCACGACAAGCTGGCGCCCGCGCTCTGGACCCAGCAGCTCGCCGACCTCACCGGCGGCGAGGCATGGACCCTGCCGACCGGCTCACATCTGCCGGTGCTGACCAACGGCCGCGAGCTGGCCGCGTTCATCCTGCGAGCAGCGGCTGTGGCCGGCGACGGCTGAAGGGTTATCGTTGACGAGGTAACAACACACCTCCGCGGGAGCTCGCACCGGATTGCGGGCTGAGAGGGCGACGAGCTGGAAGCAGCCGGGTCGCCGACCGCCTGAACCTGACCGGGTAATGCCGGCGTAGGGAGCAGGTCAACATGTCGACGACTGCTGTTCGCAATCCTGGGGATTCGACCGAGGCACCGCTGGTGCTGACGACGGACGCCCCTCGCACCTTGGGTTTCCTCGATCAGTTCACCCTCTGGGGCAATCTCGGGATCTCGTTGTTCGGCCCGGTCACCGGCGCCCTGGTCGCGGCGTACACGGGCTCGTTGGTGCAAGGCCTGCTCGCGGTCGTCGTCGGCTGCGGGATCGGCGCGCTGGTGCTCGGCGGCGCGGCCGTGTTCGGCTCGCAGACGGGTGCGCCCGCGATGGCCAGCCTGCGTGGGTTGTTCGGCCGGCGTGGATCGATGGCGCCGACCGTGCTGAACATCGCGCAGAACATCGGCTGGGCGACGATGGAGATCATCGTCATCTCCCAGGCCGCGGTCGCGGTGACGAGTGAGCGCTGGCGCTGGTTGTTCGTCATCCTGGCCGGGGTGATAGCGACGGCGATGGCGGTCCGGCCGCTCGGCAGTGTCAAACTGCTGCGCAAGTTCATGGTCTGGCTGGTGCTGATCGCGTCGGTCTACCTGTTCATCCAGGTGCTGAGCAAGCCGGTGCACGATCTCCCGCAGGACAGCGTGTTCGGATTCTGGCCGGGCGTCGACCTGGCCGCCGCCGGCGTCGTCTCGTTCGCGCCGCTCGCCGCCGACTACACCCGGCACTCGCGGACCAACAGGACCGCCTTCGCCGGCTCAGCCCTCGGCTACGGCCTGGCCGCGGTCCTGTACTACGGACTCGGGGTGCTCGCGGTCGCGACCCTGCAGACCAACAGCGCCGACGTCATCACCGCACTCGTCACCCTCCCGGCCGGCGCGATCGCGTTGTTCGTGCTGCTGGTCGACGAGGTGGACGAGGCGTACGCGAACGTCTACTCGACCACGATGTCCGCGCACAACCTGATCGGCCACATCGACCGGCGCTGGATCTCGATCGCCATCGGCGTGCTCGCCACGGTGCTCGCGCTGGTGTTTGACCTGGGCAACTACACCCAGTTCCTCTACCTGATCGGGTCCGTGTTCGTCCCGTTGTTCGCGGTCGCGATCGCCGACTTCTTCGTGGTCAGCAAGATGCGCTGGAACGTCAGCGACACCGCCCGCTTCCGCTGGCAACCCGCCGTCGCCTGGGTGATCGGCTTCGTCGCCTACCAGCTCGTCAACCCGGGCACGGTCTCCGGCTGGTCCCCGTTCTGGCTGGATCTCCAGCAGCGCATCTTCGACAACCAGCCCGTCCCCGGCTGGCTCGGCGCGACCTACACCTCGATCATCATCTCGATGCTGGCCGCGGTACTCCTGGGCCGACTCGGTCGCCGCCCCTGAGCAGTCCGAGCGCGAGCGCCGGAAACACCAGCACGGACAGCAGGCCCGCACAGACCAGAGCGGCGGCGGTAACCGGAGCCATCAACCCGGTCACCACGCCGATCTGGGTCGCGGTCACGATGAACGGCAACGAGGTTGCCTGCAGCAACGCCGCGGCGGCCGCCGGTCTCGACCCGAGCTCCCGGACGGCCAGCAGTGCCGGTACGCCGCGCACCACCAGGAGTGCCAGCAGGAACAACGGAACCCGGGCCAGCGCGGCCGGATCTTCCACCAGCCCACCCAGATCGAGCCGCAGCCCACTGGTCACGAAGAACACCGGGATCAGGAATCCGTAGCCCAAGGCCTCCAACTTGATCCGGAACCGCGGGTGCGAGCTCGAGTCCCGATCGACCAGACCGACCACCGCGCCGGCCAGAAACGCTCCCAGGATCGTCTCCAGCCCGAACTGCTCGGCAAGCGCGACAAAGGCGACCAGCAGCACGACCGCCGCTCGTACCCGGATCTCGGCAGTCGTGTCCTGCAACCGGAACAACGTCATCTCGATCCGCTCGGACCTGCCCGCGGCCGCCACCACCAGACCGGTGACGACGACCAGCAAGGCGAAAAGGCCGACCATGATCAGCCGCTCGCCCGCAGTACCGCCCTCGGTCGAGAACACCAGCGACAGCAGCAGAACGGCCGCGAAGTCCGCCACCGATGCCGCCGCGATCGTGAACTGTCCGACCTTCCCGTCCAACTGGCCGGCGTCCTTGAGCACGGGCACCACCAGGCCGAGCGACGTCGCGGACAACGCGACCGCGAGCAGGAACGGGCTGTTCACCCATCCGGCCGCCGAGAAGCCGAACCCCGCGGCGCTCCCGAGCACCAGCGTCACCACATAACCGAGCAACGCCAATCGCAGCACCCGTCCGCGCAGCTGATGGACGTCGATCTCCAACCCGGCGAGGAACAGCAGGAAAGCCAGTCCCAGCAAGGCCACGATCTCGACCGGCAGATCGACCTCGACCAGCCCCAGACCGTGCGGTCCGACGACGATGCCGGCCACGATCTCGAGTACCACGGCCGGGATCCGCAACGACGGCCTCAACCCGAGCAGCAGCGGTGCCAGCAACGCGATCAGCGTGATCGCGAACAGATTCACGAATTCGACGTCCGGCATCAGGTCCCCTCCCGACCCAGGCGCCGCCGTACGACGCCCACACCGGTTCAGTGCCGCCGAGCCACGTCGGTGTTACATCTTCAGTCCGTGCGGAAGCTCCGGAAGGCGTCCAGCAGCCGGTCGCGAGCCTCGTCCGAGAGGCTCTCCGGCGGGAGCTTGCCGACTTCCTCGATCGTCCGGCGCAGCTGCTCGACGTACGTCTCACAGCCGTCGCAGATCTCCAGGTGGTCCTGGAACCGGCGCTCAGTCTCATTGTCCAGCGCGCCTTCAAGGAAAGCGGTGACGAGCTCGACCAGTTCGGCGCAGGTCATGAGTCGCCTCCGGTGGTGGTGAAGTACCGCTCGAGATGGCTGCGCACCGCCGCGCGGGCTCGGTGCAGCAGGACGCGCTGGTTGGCGGTCGTGATCTCCAGCAAGGCGCACACGTCGTCCGCGCTGTGCCCGTCGATGTCGCGCAGGGTCAGCACCACCCGCTGCCGGGGTGGCAGCCCATCGATCGCGGCGGCCACGGTCGCCCGCACCTCATGGGCGAGCACCTCGCTCTCGGTGGTCGGCCAGCGCTCCGGAAAGGCCCGCCAGTGGTCGGGGTCAGGGTCCTCGGGACCGCGGAACCGGCTCGGGTCGACGGTCGGGTCTCCATCCGGGACCAGGCTGGTCCAAGGCACCGTCCGCTGCTCCCGGGCGCCGCGCTTGCGGGCGATGTTGACCAGGATCCGGTAGACCCAGGTCTGCAACGCGGACCGGCCCTCGAAGGTGCCGATGCTCTGGAAGACGGCCAGCCAGGTGTCCTGGACGACCTCCTCGGCACTGGCGGCGGTGGACACGAAGGTGCGGGCCAGCCGCAGCATCGAGCTTGACCAGCCGTCCAGCAGCCGGGCGAACGTCTCCTCGTCGCCGGCCCGGAGACCGGCGATCAGGACCTCGTCCGAGGGCAGCGCCGTCGCCACAGGGCGACGGTACCGGACCGCGACGCTGGTCAGCGGTATTCCGGGTTCTCGAAGTCGAACCGGCAGCCGGCGTCCCACTCCGACCGCTGGTTGCCGTGTGCAGGGATGCCGCCCGCGTCCTTCAGTATCCGGGCGAGGTGCAACAGGTTCCAGGTCATGAAGGTCGTGTTGCGGTTGGTGAAGTCGTTCTCCGGACCACCCGAGCCCGGGTCCAGGTACGACGGACCTGGGCCGGCCTCGCCGATCCAGCCGGCGTCGGCCTGCGGTGGGACCGTGTACCCGAGGTGTTGCAGGCTGTAGAGGATGTTCATCGCACAGTGCTTGACCCCGTCCTCGTTGCCGGTGATCAGACAGCCGCCGACTCGTCCGTAGTACGCGTACTGTCCGTGCTCGTTGAGAATCGACGAGTTGCCGTAGAGCCGCTCGATCACCTGCTTGGTGACGGAGCTGTTGTCGCCGAGCCAGATCGGCCCGGCGATCACCAGGATGTCGGCCGCCATCACCTTCTCCTGGATGGCCGGCCACGCGTCGACCGGCCAGCCGTGCTCGGTCATGTCCGGCCAGACCCCGGTCGCGATGTCGTGGTCGACCGGGCGGATCGTCTCCACCTCGACACCCTGCTTGAACATGATGTTGCGGCTGACCTCGACGAGTCCCTCGGTGTTGCTGCGTTCTGGTGATCGCTTCAGCGTGCAGTTGATGAACAACGCGCGCAGGTCGGCGTACTCGGGCATCACGAAACTCTCCTTCAACGATGGGGATGTCACAGCAGCTCGGCGTCCTGCTCGACACAGAGCAGGGCCGGTCCGGACGCCGCGAACAGGTCGGTCATGGCGGTCTCGAGGTCCTCGCGGCGCTCGACCCGGAGACCGGTCGCGCCACAGAGCCGGGCGTACTCCGCCCAGTCGGGGTTGTGCAGAGCGGTGTGCCAGACGGGATAGTCGGCGGCCAACTGCTCCTTGCTGATCTTGCCCAGTGCGTGGTTGTCGAGCAGGACGTGCTTGATCCCGATGCCGTACTTGACCGCGGTGGTGAGCTCGGCGGCGTACTGGCCGAAACCACCGTCACCGGTGACGGCAACGATCGGCCGGCCGGGTGCCGCGGCCCAGGCGCCGAGAGCGGCGGGATAGCCGAAGCCGATCGAGCCCAGATAGCCCGACATCAGCACCGGCTGGCCTTTCGACTCCAGGTAGCGGCCCAGCGAGTAGGCATGGTTGCCGACGTCAACGGCCACCACGGCCTCCGCGGGCAGGTGGCGGGACAGCGCGTCGAAGACGGCGGCCGCCGAGACACCCCGGCCGCGATCGTCGTTCACCCGGCGGGCCTTCTCAACACGCCAGATCGCCCAGCGTTCCGCCAGATCGGGTCGCTGGTCTTCGGCCTTCGCGTCGGTCACCAGTCCGGCCAGTGCGGTCAGCGTGAGTGCGGCGTCGCCGAGTACGTCGACCGCGACCGCGTCGAACCGCCCGATCGCGGCGTGGTCGTCGTCGATCTGCACGATCTGCTTGTACGCCGCGATGCCGGTGTGGTTCGAGAAGGAGGCACCGACCACGATCAGCAGGTCGGACTCGTTCATCAGCCAGCTGGCCACCGGAGTACCGCTGCGGCCGAGGACCCCGGCGCCCAGCGGATGGGTGTCCGGCACCAGTCCTTTGGCTTTGAAGGTGGTCAGCACCGGAGCGTTCAGCCGTTCCGCGAGCATGCGGACCTCCCGCTCGGCACCGCGTGCCCCATGACCGACGACGAAGACCGGCCGGCGGGCGTCGCGGATCAAGGCGGCGGCGCGGTCGAGCGCGTCCTGGTCCGGGCGGATCCGCCGAGCCGACAATCGCCCATTCGGGGACTTCGGTGGAGCGTCGGAAGGCAGCACCTGGACCTCGTCGGGCAGCACCAGATGGGCGACTCCGCGACCGTCGATCGCGTGCTTCACTGCCAGCCCGGCCAGCTCCGCGTGGTCGCTGCCGGCCTGGATCGCGGTGCTCGACACTGCGACGTCTTTGAAGACCGCGGTCAGGTCGAGGTCCTGGAACGCACCGCGCCCGTGCACCTTCGACGGCACCTGGCCGGAGATCGCAAGCATCGGCGAGCTGTCGAGCTTGGCGTCGTACAGGCCGGTGAGCAGGTTCGTGGATCCGGGTCCGGCGATGGCGAAGCAGGCCGCTGGACGGCCGGTGAGCTTGCCGTAGGCACTGGCCGCGAAAGACGCGGCGCCTTCGTGGCGGATGCCGATGTAGGTCAGCTCACCGCGCTCCTCGGCGCGGCGCATCGCCTCGGCGAACCCGAGGTTCGAGTGCCCGACCATGCCGAACACGTGGGTTATGCCGTGGGCCACCAAGGTCTCCACCAGGACGTCAGAGACCGTCCGGCCCTGGTCCGGCAACTCGGGTAGCTGGACATAAAGCCCATCCGGCCGCTCGTCGACGGAGTACGCCGTGACGCTGTCGGAGAATCCTTCCGGCGGCTGCCCGGTGATCGGGTCGTAGTCGTAGCCGTGCCACGGACAGCGCAGCAAACCCTTCTCGATCGAGCCCTCACCAAGTGGTCCACCCTGATGCGGGCAACGGTTCTCCAACGCCCCCAGTCGCGCGCCGCAGCGGGCCAGGGCGACGCTCCGGCCGTCGACCACCACGCTGCGGACCCGTCCGTCGGCCGGCACGTCGACCGGGTCGACCCGGTGCCAGCTGGTTCCCTCCGACATGTAACGCCTCCCCACCTCGGCGACACGAATGTGTCTGAAGGATCAGTGCCGGCCGGCGGCCAGGCGTTACACGAGGAGACTGGAACCATGGACGAACAAACGTTGATCAGTAGCCGGCGAGCCCTGCATGGGGTGGCCGAGCTGATCCTGGCGGGACCGCAGTATCGGCGGGGTGGTGGGATCAGGCTGCGCGTCGTGCCGGGAGGGTTCAGCACAGTCGCCTGGCCGGATCTGCGGGTCGACGGCGACCAGCTGATCATCCCTTCCGGGCCGCTGGACCTCTCCGGCGGCACCTTCGCCGAGCGGGCGACCGCGGCGGGAGTGGAGGCGAGCAAGCTCGACGACGTCTACTCGGGTGGACCGGGGATCGAGCCGGACGACCGGATCCAGCTCGACCCAGCCGCGGCCCGGCTGCTCGCGGACGCGTTCTCCGTGGGCGACGCTGCCCTGCGGGCGCTCGCGCCGGACGAGCAGCCGATCCTCTGGCCTGAGCACTTCGACGTCGGGATCACGTTGGACGAGGTCAACTATGGGGTCTCTCCAGGCGACGAGGGCATCAGTACTCCGTACGCCTACGTCGGGCCGTGGACCCCGCGGACCGGCGACTTCTGGAACGCGCCGTTCGGCGCGAGCCAGTTGCTCAGCGAGCTGCCCGACGCGGCGGCCGTGCTGGAGTTCTTCCGTGCCGGGCGTGACCGGGCTGCCGCGGGCTGAGAGCCGTCCCCGAAACAACCTGCCCTCGGTCAGGTGATGATGACCGTTCGCCGACTATCCGAGCGTGATCAGGCGCGCGCCGCCGTCGGCCTCGAGGACCGTGCCGGTGAGATTGCCGTTGGTGGCAGCCAGTACGACGACCTCGGCGAGCTCGTCGGCGCTGGCGACGTGGCCGACGGGGAGCGCCTTGGCGGCCGCGGCGAAGTAGTCCTGCCGGGCTTCCTCGGGCAGCGCGCTCCACCAAGGCGTGTCCACCAGGCCGGGAGAGACACCGTTGACGCGGATCGGGGCGAGCTCGATCGCGAGGGGTTTCACCAGCGCCTCGATCGCGCCGTTGAGGGCGGCCAGTCCAGCGGTCCCGGCCATCCCCATCCGGGCCGTGATGGCACCGAGCACGGTGATCGAGCCGTCGGCGGTGAGCCGCGGCAGCACAGCCTGGATGGTGGTGAGCTGAGCCCAGAGCTTGGCGTCGAACGCCCGCCGGAGGGTGCCGAGGTCCAGGTCCGCGATCGGCCCCTGACCCTCGCTTCCGCTCAGGGTGAGGACCAGCCAGTCGATGCTGCCGATCTCCTCGGCGACCGCGGCCATCCGGTCGCGATCACCGCCGTCGGCGTGGTGCCGGATGAGGCCGGGATCGCTTTCCGCGAGGCCGTCGAGCGTCTGCCGGCTCCGGCCGGCGACGTGAACCTCGTGGCTGAGCGCCTGGAGCTGCCGGGCCGTGGCCAGGCCGATGCCCGAGGTGCCGCCGACCACCAGCGCAGTACGAGCTGTCATTGTTTCTCCTAATTCGAACCGAACCGTCTCGTTTCAAAATAGGCTAGCATCGCGTCCGTGAGCACCCAAGAGCCGGTCCGGCCGGGCCGCAAGCGCAGTGAGGAGAGTCGGCAGGCGATCCTCCGGGCGGCGTTCGAGATCGTGGCCGAGCAGGGTTACTCGGTGCTGACCGTCGAGCGGATCGCCGCGCGGTCCGGGGTCGGCAAGCAGACGATCTACCGCTGGTGGCCGGGTAAGGCCGACGTGCTGCTGGAAGCCCTTGCGCTGAAGGCAGAACTGCACATCCCGGCACCGGATCTCGGTGACCTGGCGTCCGATTTGCGCGCCTTCCTGGCGGCGACGTTCAAGCTGGCCCGCAATCGGCAGATCGTCGCGGTACTGCGGTCGTTGATGGCCGAAGCGCAGATCGACGAGGGATTCGGGCAGCGCTTCCGCGAGTCGTTTCTGCACAGCCGGCGGGAAGCGTTGCGGGAGGTGCTTGACCGGTCAGGCGGTCACCGGGCGTCGACAGAGGTGATGGTGGACGTTGTCTTCGGCATTCTCTGGTACCGCCTGCTCGCGGATCACCGCCCGCTCGACGACGACCTGGTGGACGAATTGGTCACCATGTTGACCTGAAACGCGACTGGCCGTTGGAAAATCTTGCCTGCCCTTTGGCCTGACCCGGCTGCGTCGAGATACTTACGCAATGTTGAACTCCGCACTGCGCAGCCGGGCCGAGTACGAAGAACTCGGGGTGGAAGGGCTCGCCAGTCGCACCACACCCGAGCGGGACGCCGCCACCGTCAAGGCCGTCGAGGAACTGCTCGAGGGTCGCGAGTCCGTCCTGGACCTCTGCTGCGGTTACGGGCGGATCGCCTTGCCGTTGCGCCGGGCCGGGAAGGTGGTCCGGGCGCTGGACATCACGCCGAGCCTGGTCGAGGCCGGTCGCGCCAAGGCGGTTGAGGAGGAACTGCAGATCGACTGGGCGATCGGCTCGATGACCGATCTGCCGTACAAGTCGGACTCCTTCGACGCGGTGATCTGCCTGTGGACGGCCTTCCACGAGCTGTTCGCCGAGGACGAGCAGCTGTCGACGATCTGGGAGATCTCCCGAGTACTGCGGCCCGGCGGGCTCGCCATCATCGAGGGCCCGGTCTGGGGGCCGGCCACGGCGGCGGAGATCGCGAACGGCCTGCGCCAAGGACCGGAGCACCGGATCGTCACCACCGAACACTTCGGCACCAGCAGCATCCACTTCATCCACGACGAAACCAGCTACGGCCGGCTCTGCGCGGCGGCCGGCATCAAGGACTACAAGGTCTACAAACGCGAGTGGGGCGGCCGCCGGCGCCTGATCCTGGAGATCCACCAGCCGGCGGCCGAGTAAACCAGTCCCAGACTGAGTTGATTCAGTCGAGGAAGGCGGTCAGCGCGGCACCCACCGCCTTCGGGTCGGCCAGCATCGGTAGGTGTCCGGTGGGCAGGGTCTGGGTCCAGGTGGCGCCGAGAGTGGTCGCGAATTTCTCCTGCAGCGCCAGCGGCATACCAGGGTCGTTGGCGGTGTGCAGGTAGCCGCGAGACGCCGGGAAGGTCCGGGCCGGGACGGGGTCGCGATAGAGGCTCTGCGACTCGGGCGAGAAGTCCTCGACGATCCGGTCGGCCAGCTCCTGGCTGAGATCGCCGGCCAAGCCGGAGCGGAGGGCGCTGGCCGGTGGACGGGTGCCCGCCAGCCGCATCACGAGGCTCATCATCAGCTTGGTCCGGAAGGGAAGCGCGCCGAGGAAGGATTGACCGGCCTGCGGAATCAGCGCGGCGATCCCGAAGAAACCCTCCACCCGCTCGGGCGCCTGCGCGACGAGCTGGGAGCCGACCACGCCGCCCAGCGAGTGCGCGACCACCACGAATCGTTCGGGTGCCGCGGCGAGCACACCTGTCGCGCAGTCCGCCAGTGAACCGTCCTTCGCGTACTCCGCGACCGTGCTTGGGCGGTCGACCACAGTCCGAACGTCGTCCCAGATCCACGCCGGCAGCCCAGCGCCACTGAGGAACAGCAGAGGTGTATTCATGCCCCCAACCTAGATCCCACCACCGACAGGACCGCGACGGAATCTGCACGCACCGGAATGCGCAAACTAGTGGCTGCACTTGGGCCGGATTCCTGACGTGTCAGTTTCCTCCGCCGGGATAATCCGGTCAATTGTTGCCGAAGGGATTTCTTCCGACTGGTTCGGTGGGCCGGATCGCCTTGCAGACAAGGGGAAAACAAGAAGCAGATCCCCACTCCACACTGGGGATCTGCTCCTTTATTCGTTCAGTGTAAATGCTGTCAGGTGATTCGCGGAAAACTCAGCTTTTCGATTCAAGATTCAAAAGGAAGCGTTTCGCATCCAGTCCGCCGGCGTACCCGGTGAGCGCGCCGTTCGCGCCGATCACCCGATGGCAGGGCAGTACGACGCAGAGCGGGTTCGCCCCGAGCGCCGTACCGACCGCGCGAGCCGCCTTCGGCCGGTGGATCTCGCCGGCCAGTTCGCCGTACGTCGTGGTGCGGCCGTAGCTGGTGTGAGCCGGCAGATCGGTGAGCACCAGTCGCTGGAACGGGGTGGCCAGGGTCAGGTCCACCGACAGGTCGAAGGTGTGCCTCCGGCCGGCCAGGTACTCGTCGAGCTGGCGGCGGACGTCGTCCAGGCGCGCCGGCTGCCGGAGTACGCGGGGTGAGATGGTCCGGGCCAGTCGGTTGGTCATCGTCTCCTCGTCGCCGAACGAGCTGGCCACCACCTTCCCGGCCGCGGTCGCGAGCAACATGGTGCCGATCGGGGTGTCGTGCAGGGCGTAGGAGACGTCCCCGTCCGGCATTACCGGCGGCTTGAACTCAGGACCGCCCAGTCGGGTCAGTCGGGCTTCGAGGTCATTCATGGTCTTCTCCGAACTTGGTGCGCAGTGTCGCCAGCGCGTCGCTGACGAGCCGGCGGGACGCGGCCGGGGTGGTGTCCAGGGCCGCGGCCACGCCATGGTGGTCGAGATCGCCGACGTATTTCAGCGTGACGGCGAACCGCTGCCGTTCGGGCAGCTCGTTCACCGCCTTCCAGAGGTCCGGATCGGGCCAGTCGGCCGCGTCCGGACCGGCCACGGTGACCGGTGGAGCGTCCTCCAGTGGGGTCTGCGGTCTGCGTGCGCGATGCAGATCGGTGGCACAGCGAGCCGTGATGGTCAGCAGCCAGCTACGCAGGTTCTTCGCGGAGGTGAGCTTCGGATAGGCGGCGAACGCCTTCTCCCAGGCCCGCTGGGCGACATCGTCCCCGTCCACCGCCCCCGCCAGCGCTCGCGCCAACCGGGCCACGTCCCGCCAGTGCTCATCCACGAGCACCTGGAACGGTGGCAACGAAACCTGCTCTCTGACCATCACGCCAGTAGAACGCAGCCGCCGGCCACCGTGTGAGGGCAACCGGGCGGCGTGTCGTTTCAGCCAGTGGGCAATTCGGGACGGCTGTCCCGGATGGCGAGATTGTCTAGTTCTTCAGTCGACTTTGATGAGAGAGTCGTTGACATGACGAAGATCCGGCAGCGATACGAGGGTGGATCGGTGGCGTCCTGCCGCCGGTGCGACCACCTGCTGCCGGTGCTGACGAGCAGTCTGCTGACCCGCCGGCGCGTGATCGACCAGATGCGCGTCGCCTCCGCGACCTGTCGCTGATCCGTCGCTCTCGCGGCCCGTCGCGGCCCGCTCATTGATCCGCCTGTTGATCCAAGGCCTCGCTGAGGCCCGCTGAATCCCACCCTGTCCGGTTGCGGTGTTCCTGCCTGTCCGCGGCCGGTTCGTCCCTGCCCGAGGGAGAGACATGTCCGTTCACGCGTTCAACCCTGCCCACCAGACAGACCGGCCCGGGCTCAGCGTCGTACCCGACCGGATCGAGGAGCGGCCGGTCGACGCCGACGTGTTCCGGTCGGTGTTCCGCCGGCACGCGGCCGGGGTGGTGGTGATCACTGCCGACTCCGGTCACGGCCCGGTCGGGTTCACCGCGACCTCGCTGGTCTCGGTCAGCCTGCTGCCACCGCTGGTGTCGTTCTCGATCGCAACCACCGCGTCCAGCTGGCCGACGGTCAACGCGGCCGACAGCCTGGTGATCAACTTCCTGGACGCCGGCCAGCGCGACCTGGCCGGCCGGTTCGCCACCAGCGGGATCGACCGGTTCGCCGACCCGACCCGGTGGTCCCGGCTGCGGTCCGGTGAGCCTGTCCTGGACGACGCCCCGAGCTACCTGCGCGCACTGGTCGAGCACCGGTTCGCGGTCGGCGAGAACCACATCGTCGTGGCTCGTCTCGCCACCCACGCCGAACGCCGCGAGCACAGCCCGTTGCTCTACCACGACGGCCAGTACGTCACCACCACCTGAACCTTCAAGACCCGAGGAGGGGCAACCGCCCATGCCTAAGAAATCATTCGCAGTACTCGCCGTAGCCGTAGCAGCAGTGACGCTGCTTGCGGGTTGCGGTAGTGATGCCGAGGCCGGGGGCGGCCCCAAGCTCGCGCTCGACGCGGCCCTGCCCACCGAGGTCCCGGACGGCGCCAAGATCATCGTCGGCGACCCGCAGACCCAGAAGGCGCTTGAGCTGTCCGGACAGGTCGACAAGGTGTCGAAGTTCGTCCAGTTCGCCAACCTCAGCGGCGGTCCGCAGACCACCGAGGCGTTCCGGGCCAAGGCTCTCGATGTCGGCTCCGTGGCCGAGATCCCGCCGATCCATGCGACCTGGACCGGGCTGAAGGTGAAGATCGTCGCCTCGAAGTTCCGCCAGGACCCGATCAACCACCCGATCTACAAGCTCGGCATCGCGCCCGGCGTCGAGGTCAAGACACTGGCCGACCTGCGCGGCAAGAAGGTCGCGTACAGCCCCGGCCAGGCCCAGGGCGCCCTGATCCTCAAGGTGCTGAAGAAGGCGGGGCTCACCAAGGAGGACGTCGAGCTGATCGAGCTGCCGAGCACCGGCGACGTCTACCCGAACGCGCTGGCGGCCAAGCAGGTCGAGGTCGCCCCGATCGGCGGCGTCTCGATCAAGCGGTACGAGTCCAAGTACGGCAAGGACGGCGCCACCACGATCGACCACGGTCTGCGCGACGACGCGGGTCACCTGTATGTGGCGACCGAGTCGCTGGAGGACCCGGCGAAGGCTGCCGCGATCCGCGCGTACGTCGCTGCCTGGGGCGTCGCCCAGGACTGGATCGACAAGCATCCGAAGGAATGGATCGAGGGGTACTACGTGAAGGACCAGGGCCTGACCACAGCGGATGGCCAATGGCTGGTGGACAACGTCGGCCATCCGGATATCAGCAGTGACTGGAGTGACGCGATCAAGCGGCAGCAAGAGACCATCGAACTGCTCGCCAAGGAGACCGATAACCCGGTGATCCAGGCCGCCGACCTCTACGACCTGCGCTTCCAGTCCGTCGCCGCGGACGCGATCAAGGCAGGTGTGGCGAAATGAGCGGCCAGGCAGCCACCCTCACCGGCGTACGGGCTGACCGTGAGCAGATCGTCAGCCGGCCGGTACGACGCCGCCGGCTCGGCCCCGGCAAACCGATCAAGTTCGGCGCGGCCATCGGACCTGTGCTTCTCCTGGTGATCTGGAGCATCGGCTCCGCCACCGGCTGGCTCGACCCCCGCGTCCTTTCGGCACCGTGGACAGTCGTCACCACGACCGGCGATCTGATCGCCGACGGCCGGCTCCAATCGAACCTGCTCACGTCGACTCAGCGAGCCTTCGTCGGTCTCGGATTCGGCGTCCTGCTCGGGGTCGTCCTGGCCCTGCTGTCCGGGCTCTCCCGGCTCGGCGAGGCGATCCTGGACGGGCCGATCCAGATCAAGCGGGCGATCCCGTCGCTCGCGCTGCTGCCGCTGCTGATCCTGTGGCTAGGCATCGGCGAATCGATGAAGATCACCACCATCACGCTCGGCGTCTTCGTGCCGATCTACATCCATACCCACAACGGCCTGCGCACCATCGACAGCCGGTACGTCGAACTCGCCCAGACCGTCGGCCTGTCCCGCTGGGACTTCATCCGCCGGGTGGTCCTGCCGGGTGCGCTGCCGGGCTTCCTGCTCGGTCTGCGGTTCGCGGTGACCGGAGCGTGGCTGTCCCTGGTGGTGGTCGAGCAGATCAACTCGACCAGCGGTATCGGCTACATGATGGAGCTGGCCCGGACGTACGGGCAGACCGACATCATCATCGTCGGCCTGGTCCTGTACGGAGCGCTGGGTCTGCTCTCCGACGGTGCCGTCCGGCTGATTCAGAGGAGGGCGCTGTCATGGCGACGCACACTGGCGGACTGACGCTGACTCGTACTCCGGCTAGCGGCGGCACGACGGCTCACGGTACGGCGGTCGAGGTGCGCAACCTGGTCCGCTCGTACGACGATCGCGCGGTACTCGACGAGTTGGACCTGACCATCGCGCCGGGCGAGTTCGTGGCGTTGCTCGGCAAGAGTGGTTCCGGGAAGAGCACGTTGCTCCGGGCGCTCGCGGGACTCGACTACGACGTGTCCGGCAGCGGCGAGCTCGTCGTACCGGAGAACGTGTCCGTGGTCTTCCAGGATTCGCGGTTGTTGCCGTGGGCCCGTGTCCTGGAGAACGTCGTACTGGGACTGCATAGCGCCGACGAGCGCGGGCGGCAGAGTCTGGCCGAGGTCGGGCTGGCCGGCCGGGAGAAGGCGTGGCCGAACGAGTTGTCCGGTGGCGAGCAGCAGCGGGTCGCGTTGGCGCGGTCGTTGGTGCGGGAGCCGGCCTTGTTGCTCGCGGACGAACCGTTCGGCGCGCTGGACGCGTTGACCCGGTTGAAGATGCACGTGCTGTTGCGGAAGCTCTGCGAGGCCCACCAGCCCGCCGTACTGCTGGTCACCCATGACGTCGATGAGTCGATCGTGCTCGCCGACCGGGTGATCGTGCTGGACGAAGGGCGGATCGTCGCCGAGGAATACATCGACCTGTCCACACCCCGGAGTCCGGCCGACCCGCGGTTCGCCGCGGTCCGGACCCGGTTGCTGGATGCTTTGGGGGTTTCGTTGTGACCAGCAGTGTTGTTACAAGAAGGCTGCACCTGAACGCGTTCCTGATGAGCACCGGGCACCACGAGGCGTCGTGGCGGCTGCCGGAGAGCAACCCGTTCGCGAACACCGATGTGGAGCACTATCGCGAACTGGCCCGGATCGCCGAGCGCGGTACGTTCGACTCGATCTTCTTCGCCGACTCGCCGGTGCTGTTCAGCGATGTCGGTCGCCGTCCGGCCGGATCACTCGAGCCGACGGTGTTGCTCACCGCGATCGCGGCCGCCACTTCCCGGATCGGGTTGATCGCGACCGCGTCCACGACGTACAGCGATCCCTTCAACCTGGCCAGGCGGTTCGCCAGTGTGGACCACGTCAGCGGCGGCCGGGCCGGGTGGAACGTGGTGACGACCGCGGGACCGGATGCGGCGAAGAACTTCAACCTCGCGGACCAGCCGGCCCACGCGGAGCGGTACGACCGGGCGGCCGAGTTCCTCGAGGTCGCGTTCAAGCTGTGGGACTCGTGGGAGGACGGCGCCGCGATCGCCGACAAGGCGGCCGGCGTCTGGGGCGACAACGCGAAGGTGGAGCCCATCGACCATGTGGGACGGCACTTCCAGGTGCGTGGACCGCTCAACGTGCCTCGTTCGCCGCAGGGGTATCCGCTGATCGTGCAGGCCGGTTCATCCGAGGACGGGAAGGGCCTGGCCGCTCGGTACGCCGAGGCGGTGTTCACGGCGCAGCAGACCCTGGCGGACGCACAGGAGTTCTATGCGGACCTGAAGGCACGGACCGCCGCGTTGGGGCGTGATCCTGCTGGGCTGAAGATCCTGCCCGGGATCGTCCCGGTGATCGGGTCGACGGAGGCCGAGGCGCTCGCATTGGAACGCGAGCTGGACGAGCTGATCAAGCCGGAGTACGCGAGGGTGCAGTTGGCTCGCACGTTGCGGGTGGCGCCTGAGGATCTGCCACTCGACCAGCAGTTGCCGGCCGACCTGCCGGACGAGGACGAGATCGAGGGCGCGAAGAGCCGGTACACGTTGATCGTGACGCTGGCCCGGCGGGAGCACTTGACCGTCCGCGAGCTGATCGGCCGGCTGGGTGGTGGCCGTGGGCATCGAACCTTCAGCGGTACGCCGGACCAGGTGGCCGACGCGATCCAGGAGTGGTTCGAGGGTGGCGCGGCGGACGGCTTCAACATCATGCCCGCGGTACTCCCGTCCGGCCTGGTCACCTTTGTGGACCACGTGGTCCCGTTGTTGCGGAAGCGAGGGCTGTTCCGGACGGAGTACGAGGGAACCACCCTGCGGGATCACTATGGCTTGGCGCGTCCAGGTGGCCGCGCCAAGTCGTTGCGAGAAGCAACGGCATGAGGCGGTGATGGGCTGGGGTGGCGGCCCCAGCCCATCACACCGCTAACCCGCACCATCCTCCGCCACCTACCCCAACCACAATCCTCTGCCGGGCTGCTCATGTAGCCGGTTTCCGGCCTCGGCGAGCCTGCGTGACTTGCGTACCGCGGACCGTGCCAGAGTTGTCCTCATGGCGAAACGCCCGAGCGTGCTGGCCCATCGCGGCGCGAGCGAGATCAGTCCCGAGCACACGCTGGCGGCGTACCGTCGAGCACTCGAACTCGGCGTCGACGGCTTCGAATGCGACGTCCGCCTCACCTCCGACGGGCACCTGGTCTGCGTCCACGACCGCCGGATCGAGCGCACCTCCACCGGCCGCGGCGTACTGTCCACGATGAGGCTGGAGGAGTTGGAGAACTTCGACTGGGGCTCCTGGAAGAATCCCTGGTCAGACCTCGACGAGGACGCCGAGCTCCCCAACCCCGATCTCACCAAGGTCCTCACCCTGGAGAATCTGCTCGCGACTGTCCGCGACGCCGGCCGCCCACTCGAGATCGCCATCGAGACCAAACACCCCACCCGGTACGCCGGCCTGGTCGAACGCCGCCTGATCGAGACCCTCGACCGCTTCGGCTGGGCCCACCCCAAGATCGGCACGGAGTCACCCGCCCGCGTCATGTCGTTCTCCTGGCTCTCGCTCCGCCGCCTCCGCACCATGGCGCCCGGCCTGCGCACCGTCCTCCTGATGGACCGCGTCCCGCTCCGCTTCCGCGACGGCTCCCTGCCCACCGGCGTCTCCCACGCCGGACCCAGCCTGGAGATCGTCACCGCTCATCCCGAGTACGTCGACCGCGCCCACAAACACGGCCACCAGGTCCACGTCTGGACCGTCAACACTCCCGACGCTGTCCGCCACTGCCGCGACATCGGCATCGACGCCATCATCAGCGACCGCCCCGACCTCGCCCTCACCACCCTCGCCGAACCCTCACCCGCCGCCGCCTCCTCCGGCCGCCTGCCCCAACCCCTCCGCCGCCCCAACCCCCTACTCCCTCGCCTCCGCCGAAACCCCCGCTCCGCCTAACCCCTCGCCCACCCGCACCGCCCTTTCCCGCAATCTCAGCCGGGATCAGCTCAGTTGCAGTACCAACAGCGAGGCCGTAGTACACCAATTGGTACTGACAAGCCCCGACTCGCCCGCCGACACCCCCTGACCCGGCGAAAAGCCTGCCTGGTCAGCGATTGCGGCCCGTTCGTGCGCTGTCTCTCACTTGTCGTGCTGCGTAGTCATCTGAATGCAGTGGGTTATTTGCACGTTAAATCCCGGGGCTTTTATCACGGTTTCTCTGCTAAACGTGTGATCTTCCGCGCTGATGTGTAACGGAATACCCGCCGGTGTTTTCAAGGGCTTGATCGTGGGCAGAAGGCTAAGTGCTGTTCCGATGATGAGGAGACCCTGCTTGTCCTCTGCGACCTTGCCCGCCGACGTGAGCGTTGTGGATGTCGTCCTGCCGCACGAAGTGTCCGCGGTAGCGGATGCCCGCCGCCGTCTGGCCGGCTATCTCAAACGGGCTCGGGTTGCCGAGAACGCCCGCGACGACGCGCAGTTGGTCCTTTCCGAACTGCTGTCGAACGCAATCCGCTATGCCCCCGCCCTCCCCACCGGCGACGTCCGGGCCGCCTGGTGGGTCGACAAGGCCGGGATCCACCTCGAGGTGACCGACGGCCGCGGCGAGACCGAACCCCAGCGGATCACCGACGCCCACCCCGAATCGGTCGGCGGCCGCGGCCTCGCCATCGTCGACATCCTCGCCTCCAACTGGGGCGTCCGCACCGCCGATACCCAACGCACCGTCTACGCCGTCCTCCCCAGCTGACGCCCACCCGCCTGTACTGCGCACCCGCGGCGGTCGCCACCCACAGCGCCCCCACTCGTACTGCGTACCTCGGCGCGCGTCGCTGTTCACGGCACCGCTGACTAACCGGGTGCGGCGAGTTGCTGCAAGACTGCGGGCATGGGAAAGAAGTCGCGTAACCGCGCCAAGAACACCGCCACCGTGACGCTCGACCCGGCCGACCTGGTCGACGTCGGTCCGCGCGAACCCTGCCCGTGCGGTTCGGGCAAGCGGTTCAAGCAGTGCCACGGCCGGGAGCAGGCGCAGGCCGCGGACACGTTCGTGGTCCGGCCGTTCGAGGGGTTGCCGTCCGAGTGCGACCTGATCGCGTTCCGGGAGATCGTGCCGGCCGGGACCGCCGAGGTGACGCTG
Organism: Kribbella caucasensis; assembly: GCF_004361855.1. Taxonomy (GTDB): domain Bacteria; phylum Actinomycetota; class Actinomycetes; order Propionibacteriales; family Kribbellaceae; genus Kribbella; species Kribbella caucasensis. Next base: position 33,161 of record NZ_SNWQ01000030.1, on the reverse strand, counting down.
GCCGGCGAACACAAGGACAAGAAGGTCACCCTGGTCACTCTGCTGCCGATGGCGATGCCGGGCCTGGTCCGCGACGACGAGTCGATCTGGATCGGATTGCAGACGCACGCCGCCTCCGGCGACCCGAGCCGCGACCTCGGCCACGCGATCACCGCCGCGCTCGCCACCGAGCCGGGCAACCCGATCGAGCTCGGTGATCTGATGAAGGACGGGCCCCGGCTGCAGGACCTGATCGACACCAGCAAGCCGATCGCCGTCAAGGTGCACGAGGGCTTCGACTACTGGGTCGGCGAGAACGTCGAGGACCCGACGGGCGAGGTCGCCGCCGGTCTCGAACGCGCCAACGACGCCGCGTCCCCCACGGTCCGGCTGGAGTCCGTCGAAGCGGCGTACTGGACGCAGATCGGCGACCGTCGCTACCTCCGCTGGGTGCTTCCGCATTCCGAGGACACCCTCCTCAACGCACTCGCCCGCCTGCACGCGGCCGGTTCCTCCGCGCTGACCGACGGCAGTCGCCTGATCGGCTCGTTCCGCGCCCTCGGCGTCCTGGCCCCGGTCTGGGAGCTCCCCGCCGATGCTGAAGCCGCCGACCTGGAGAAGCCCGCCGCTGAGTTCGCCGTCGCCCTCGAGAAGGCCCTCGCCACCGAGGCTCCCCTCAGCACCGAAGAACGCGCCGCCCGAGCCGGCCTGGCCAGCCGCCAACTCACCATCCGCTGAACCCGCTGTCCCCGCCCTGCCCACGCCGACACAACGCCTGGGTGGGGTGGCGATCGGCTAGGTCTGTACATGACGAAGGGGCCCGCGCTTGGCGTGGGCCCCTTCGAGCGCGTGAGCGGACTCACGAACGTGGACGGCCCAAGTCCTGCTGACGGGGGAGCAACAGGGCCTGGGCCTAGACAGGAAGAGTACTCATAACAGTGGCCGCCGACAACCCCCGATTTTCACTGCGCGTGTCGTAGGGCTCACTTGACCGGCCGCTACCGGGGGTGACGAACCGTCAGCCGGTGGTGAGTGGCGCGCGGTGGATCGGGCAGGACATGCAGCGCGGACCGCCCCGGCCGGAGCCCAGTTCGGAGCCGGAGATGCGGATGACGTCTATCCCGGACTCCTCCAGCCGGGCGTTGGTCTCGACGGTCCGTTCGTAGGCGATGCAGACGCGTGGGGCCAGGGCGAGGGTGTTGTTGCCGTCGTCCCACTGCTCGCGTTCGGCGGTGACCGGGTCGAGGCCGGTGTCGATCCGGCGGAGGGTGTCGATCCCGAGCGCCTTGGCCGCGGCGACCAGGAACGGCTCGGGCTCGGCGACGTGCAGCTCTTCACCGTCCGTGGTGACGGCGAGGGCGCGCATCTCCTCTGCCATGTTCGGGTACATCAGCACAGCGTCAACGTCGACCATCGTGCAGACCGTGTCCAGGTGCATCGTCGCGCGCTGCTGGGCGATCGGTACGGCGAGAACGGTGTGCGCCAGCCCCTTCGCGAACACCCGGCGCGCCAACCGCTCGACCCCCGCAGGAGTGGTCCGCTCGCCGACGCCGACGGCCAGTACGCCGGGGCCGAGTGCGAGCACATCTCCGCCCTCGACGTGTTCGAGCTGGTGGTCGTAGACCTTGTCCGCCCCGGCGAACCGTGGGTGGTACCGGTAGATCAGCTCGGTCAGCTGCGTCTCCCGGACCCGCGCGGGCATGGCCAAGGACGTGACAGCGACCGCGTCGCGGATCCAGACGCTCGAGTCGCGGGTGAAGAGCAGGTTCGGCAGCGGGTCGATCAGGAAGTCCTCGTGGGCGAGCAGCGAGGTCACGAGCCCGCCGGCGCGCACCTCGTCGTTCCGGACGCCGGCCATCAGGGCTTCGGCGAGGCTCGCCGGGTCGAGCGAGGTCAGACTGGTCCGCAGGTAGTCGCGCAAGGTGTCGCCCAGTCGGAGGTCCTCGATGGCGCCCTCGACGGCCGATGCTCGCGCCTCCGGATCGGCGAGGGCTGCCGTCAGCAACTCGCCCAGGTAGAGCACCTCGACATCGCGATCTCGCAGCGCCTGGGCGAAGGCGTCGTGCTCGTCCTGGGCCCGGCCGACCCAGGGGATGCCGTCGAACAGGAGTTTGTCGTTGTTCCGTGGGGTCAGCCGGCGGAGCTCGTTACCGGGTCGGTGCAGCATCACGGTCCGCAGCGGCCCGACCTCGCTGTCGACGCCAAAAGCCTCAGTCATGCCGGTGCCCTCTCTTTCGAGTCCGTCCCACCAAGCTACGGCAGGCCCGCTGGGGATGCGGGAAACCACGCGAATATGTCTGATTGTCCGACAATGTACCGATCTTGCCAACTCGGCCACAGCGTCGACCAACCTCTTGACAGAGAAGATGCACCGAACATGCCCGGCCCCAGCCGGTTATCCACAGGTCCGCGGCCTGATCGTTCGAAAGGACGAGATATCCACAGCCACCGGGTACTGAGGACAGCGATCGGCTCGGGAGCAATTAGGCTGCGGTGCTGTGTCCGGGAATGATCAGCCGTCGGTCGAGCAGCAGCGTGGAGTCGCGTGTGTGATTCCGGCGAAGGACGAGGTCGCGCGGATCGCGGCGACCGTTGACGCCGTCAGCAAGATCGTCGGCGTCGATCTCGTCGTGGTCGTGGACGACGGGTCCACCGACGGCACGGCCGACGCGGCCGAGCGGGCCGGCGCCGTCGTAGTACGGCACGAGCAGAACAAGGGCAAGGCTGCCGCCATGGAGACCGGTGCGGCCGAGGTGGCGCGGCGAGATGGGGCAAGGGCGCGGCATCTGTTGTTCCTGGATGCCGATCTGACCGACTCCGCGACCGGCGCCGAGCCGTTGATCGAGCCGATCCAGGCCGGCCGCGCCGACATGACGATCGGCACTCTGCCGGTCCAGATCCGCGCCGATGGCAGCAAGGCCGGCGGCCACGGATTCGTCGTACGGCTGGCTCGGGCGGGGATCGAGCAGGCCACCGGCTGGGCGCCCGAGCAGCCGTTGTCCGGTCAGCGGTGCCTGACCCGTGCGGCCTTCGACGCCGCCCTGCCGCTGGCCGCCGGATTCGGGGTGGAGACCGCCCTAAGCATCGATCTCGGGCGCAAGGGTTTCCGTATCGTCGAGGTCCCGATCGACGTCCGCCACCGCGCCACCGGGACCGACCTGCGCGGTCAGCTGCACCGTGGCCGTCAGTTCCTGCACGTACGCCGCGCGCTGGCCGCCCGTAGTGCGTTGCCGGCCCGAAAGCCGGGCAGATGAGCACCACCGAAACCACCACCGCGACCCCTGAGCAGGCCACCCGGGACGGCCGTCGCGCCGTCGGGCTGTACCTGGCCTCGACCGCGCTGATCGTGGCCACCGGGCTGCTCGGCCCGTCCGTCGTCGTCCTGACCCTGACCAACCGGCACGACTGGCTGCCGTCCTACTGGTTCGACACCAAGTCGAACGACTGGCTCGTCACGGTGATGATCTACGTGGCGATCCTGCTCGGCGGGTACGGCGTGTTCCTGGCCGTCCGCGCGCTGAAGAACGGCTGGGCGCCACGCGTCGACCGTTTGGTTGCCCTCGGCATCGGTACGACGGCCGCCATCACCCTGGTCCCGCCGATGGCGTCCGGCGACGTGCTCATCTACGCGGCGTACGGGCGGATCATGTCGCTCGGCGGCAACCCGTACACGACGGCGCCGGCGGACACCATCCGGCTCGGGTACGACCCGGTGATCGCGGCCACCGAGCGGCCGTGGCAGGGCGCGAAGAGCGTGTACGGCCCGATCGCGACCTGGATCCAGTGGTTCTCCTCCTGGGTCGGCGGCGACTCGATGCAGTTGACGGTGTGGATGCTGCAGTTGTCGGTCGCGGTCAGCCTGATCGTCTCCGGTCTGCTCCTGCTCAAGCTGGTCGGCCCGGATCTGGTCAACCGCCGCCGCGTGGTGATGCTAGGCCTGGCGAACCCGCTGATCCTTTGGACCGTCCTGGCCGGTGCGCACAACGACGCGATCGCGGTGATGTTCGCGGTGATCGCGCTCGTGCTGTTCCGCCGGCACGTGTTCTGGGCGGGCATCATGCTCGGGGTCGCGGGCTGCACCAAGCTGTCGATCGGGTTGATCGGCGTCGCCATGCTCTGGTCGCTGCGCGCGGACCGGCGAAGGGCGATCAAGTTCTGCCTCGGCGGCGGGATCGCGATGGCCGGCCTGTACAGCATCGTCGGGCTGCAGGCGTTCCAGCAGGCGCGATCGCAGACGTCGTTCATCTCGACCGGGACGCCGCACAAGGTCATCTTCAGCCTGTTCGACCTGTTCCTGCCCGGGCCGTTGGTCCGGACCGTGATCGGGATCGCCGCGTGGGTCGGGCTGGTGTTCGTCGCGATCCTCATCTCGCAGGTGTTCCCCAAGTCGCTGGTGCCGCAGACCCACCCGGACGACCGGACGCCCGACGCGATCCGCTACACCGCGATCTACGCGGTCGCCTGGTTGCTGACCGCGATGTACACGCTGCCCTGGTACGACCTGATCGCCTGGATCGCGCTGGCAGCGGTGGCGGGTTCACAAGTGGACAAGCTGATGGTGGTGCGGACGACGATGCTCGCGATCGCCTATGTGCCAGGGCGAGATCCGAACGCCCGGCAGGTCGCGGCGTCGTTGTCGGATTCGCTGGAGTGGTTCAGCGCGAGGCTGCGGGACACGATCTGCCCCGCGATCGAGCTGGCCGTGCTGGTCGGGCTGATCATCTGGGCCCGCCGCGGCGGCGCCCAGTGGTGGCCGTACGACTGGCCAAAACGCAAGCAGAAAACCGTGCCGGAGAAGGCTAACCTCGGCGCGTGAAGAAACTGGTGGGGGCGGGCGTCTTCGTACGCCGCGAACCGAACGACTACGTCGAACAACTCCGGACCGGGTCGATGTCCGTCGGCACCTACTCGATCCCGGTCGGCGGTGTCGACGACCAGTCCCCACACCACGAAGACGAGATCTACGTCGTCACCACCGGCCGCGCGACCCTGGTCACCCCGAGCGGGACCGAGTTGGTCGGCCCCGGCGACGTCCTCTTCGTCCCGGCCGAGGAGGAGCACCGGTTCACCGAAGTCACCGAGGACCTTGCCCTCCTGGTCTTCTTCGCCCCGCCGTACTCCGGCCGGTGAGCGGACGCGTCGGCCGACGACGGTTCAGCCCCAGAGGTCGTGGCCGGCGGCGATGGCTTGGGCGAGGACGGACTTCACCGGCCGGTTGAGGGCGGTCGCGGCGGCGGCGACGTCCTCGTACTCGGGCTGCACGTTGACCACCTGCCCGCCGTACCGGGCGATCTTGACGTGAATCAGCTGGCCGCTGACCTCAACGGTGGCGAACTCCCGATCGGCGGCGTGCTTGAGAATTCCGAACTCGCGCAGGCCGATCGCGGACGTCTCGGTCAGGATCACCGCCCGGACCACCTCCGCGTTCGCGCTGCTGACCAGGACCGACAGGGTGTGCGCCGGCCGGCCCTTCTTCATCAGGATCGGGGTCAGCCAGGCGTCGGCGGCGCCGGCCTGCATCAGCCGGGCCAGGACCTGCGGCCAGATCCGCGGATCGAGGTCGTCCACGTTCGTCTCGTAGACGAGCTCGGTCGCGGCCTGCTGGATCGACTCGCCGACTACCACTCGGACGATATTCGGCACCTCGACGGGATCCCGCCCGCCGGCGCCGACGCCCGTCTGCTCGATCCGCATCGGCGGCATCAGCCCGAACTCGTCCGCCAGCGTGGCGAGCAGGGCGGCCCCGGTCGGCGTGGTCATCTCGTACGGCGCGGTGCCGCCGGTGACGGGTGCTTCGGCCTCGGTCAGGAGATGGAGTACGGCGGGTCCGGGGACCGGGATTCCGCCGTGCTGGCCGCGGACCTGGCGGCCGCCGCCGAGCGCGATGGTGGAGACGACGATCCGGTCCAGGCCGAGGGATACCGAAGCGGCAGCGACGCCGACGATGTCCGCGATGGCGTCGAGGGCGCCGACCTCGTGGAAGTGCACCGCGTCCGGCTGGACCCCGTGCGCCGACGCCTCAGCCCGGGCGAGCCGGGCGAACGTATCCAGCGCCCGCTCCCGCACAGCCGTATCCAGCCCCGCCCCCTCAATCACCCCCCGAACCTCAGCCCACGTCCGAGTCCCGCCCGCACCATGCCCATGCCCGACCGCCTGACCCTCACCGGCGCCGTGCCCATGTCCGTGGCCGACCGCCTGGTACGGACCGTGTCCGTGCCCGCTGTCCGAGGGGCCGGGTGTGAAGTAGGCGGCGCTCGGGTCGTTTTCTGGGTGTGGGTCCTCGCCGACGAAGACCGAGGCCTTCGTCGCCGCGATCTGGTGCCGCATCGCCCGCTCGACCCGGACCGAGAGCGACGGATCCACCGCCCCCACCGCCGCATTCACCACCGCGAGATCGGCTCCAGCGTCCAGGAACGCCCCCAGCAACATGTCCCCCGACGCCCCGGCCGAGCAGTCGATCCAGGCGATCCTCATCGCTCCTTCACCTCCGCCGGCGCCGCCCGCCGCGCGACCCGGGCGGCGAACACCCCGGCCCCGAAGCCGTTGTCGATGTTCACCACCGTCACCCCCGGCGCACACGAGTTCAGCATCGCCAGCAACGCCGCGACTCCACCGAACGACGCCCCATAACCCACGGACGTCGGTACTGCGACCAACGGCACACCAACCAGCCCGCCGACCACGCTCGGCAACGCCCCCTCCATCCCGGCAACGACGACCAAACAATCCGCCGCAGCAAGCCGCTCGCGTACGCCCATCACCCGGTGCAACCCGGCCACACCCACATCGGTGATCAGGTCGACCCCCGCGCCGAAAACCCGCGCAGTCGTCGCCGCTTCGGCCGCCACCGGCGCATCCGACGTGCCGGCGGACACGACCGCGACCGTGCCGCTGGCAGACGGCGGCTCGCCCAGGACCGCAGTACGACCAACCGGGTCGACGACAGCGGCGGGAAGCTCAGCGACGACCAACTCCTGCGCCGAAGTGCTCAGCCGGGTCGCGAGGACGGGGTGACCCGGATGGGTTGCGTGCAGGGTACGCAGCAGTTCCACGATCTGGGCGGGCGTCTTGCCGGCGCCATAGACCACCTCGGCGTCGCCGGTGCGCTCCAGCCGGTCCGTGTCGAGTCGCGCGTACCCCAGGTCGTGGACGCCCGGCTGAGGGCCGGGATCAGGCAAATGAGTCACGCTGCGAATCTACGTGCCGTCACCCCGATCCGCCGATTCCGCCCACTCCCCGGTCGCTCAAAGCACGTGACTCGACACCGAACGGTTAGGCTGCGGTGCGTGTCTTCGACGTTAGCCGGTGCTTTCGGGATCGCCGCTCTGTTCGTGGCGGTGCTCGCCCTCGTGTTCGCCATCCAGGCGTTGCGCGGGCAGACCGGTACGCCCAAGACCCCGGCCGCCCCGCCCGTCGTACCGCAGCCGGAGCCGGAACAAGCACCGCAGCCGGAGCCCAAACCGGGCACGGTGAAGTCGGAGTTGCGCCGGCTGAGCAAGGAGCTCGAGGCGGCGCGCGGGGAGATGCGGGAGACGCTGCAGCACCTGGCCGTGGTCCGGTACGACGCCTACGGGGACATGGGTGGGCGGCTGTCCTGGTCGATGGCGCTGCTGGACGACAAGGGTGACGGGGTCGTGCTGACCTCGATCAACAGCCGGAACGACGCCCGCTCGTACGCCAAGGAGGTCAAGGCCTTCGAGAGCGACACCAAGCTTTCACCGGAAGAGGAAGAGGCCATCGAAACCCTCCGCAAGGAGGCGACCCCCCTCCCAACCAACCCCGAACAGCCCTAAGTCGCGCCGGCCCCGGCCCTCAGCCCGGGCACCGCATGACCAGCACTCAGCGCCGTTTGGGCACCCGAACGACCAGCGCCCCCGGCTCGACCTCCGCCGACAGCGAGCGCCCCGGCCCGATTCCGTCGCCGTCCAGCTGCCGCTGTACGTCCACCGCGGCCGTGATCTCCACCTTCCGCCCGGTGAACCGCTCCAGGTACATATCCGTCCCCTTCGTCCGCGTCATCACCCGCCAGAACAGCAGCGGCCACTGCGTCACCCGGCGCGGCGCGATCACCACCACGTCGATCAGCCCGTCGTCCGGCCGCGCGTCCGGCAGTAGCGGGATGTTCGCCTGCAGCATCCCCACGTTCCCGACCACCACGGTCCGGACCCGGCGCTCCAGCGGTTCGGCGTCATCCAGCGCGACCCGGACCTTCACCGACGGGTGGTTGATGTTCTTCGCCGCCGACACCAGGTACGCCGTCCACCCGATCTGCGCCTTCAGGTGCGGTGGCGCGTCCGAGATGATCGCCGCGTCCAGCCCGAGCCCGGCCATCACCGCGAACCGGTCGGTGTCCAGCCCGTCGCCGTGCACGCTGACCAGGTCGATCCGCCGATCCCGGCCGTCCAGGATCCGCTCCAGCGCGTCGTCGAAGTCCAGCGGGATCTGCAGGTTCCGGGCCAGCAGGTTCCCGGTGCCGGCCGGGATCACTCCGACCGGGATTCCCGTGTACGCGAGCGCCGCGCAGACCACCCGGACTGTCCCGTCACCACCGGCCACCAGGACCAGGTCCGGCTCAAACTCGATAGCGCGCTTGGCCATCGCGTTGCCCGCGTCGTCCTCCCGGGTCTCCAGCCACAACGGTTCGTCGTACCCCCGGACCTCGAGCGCGCGGCCCACCTTCCGCCGGAACGCGACCCCGTCGCCGACCTTGATCGGGTTGACGATCACCGCGGCCCGGGGCGGCACCGCACCCTCCTCGGCCGGCTCGACCGTACGCCGACGGAGCCGCCGCAGCCCCGGACGCAGGCCGAAGCAGATCGAGGTGGTGGTCAGGATCGCCAGGCCGAGCGCCCAGCCGCCGAGCACGTCGGACACGTAATGGACGTTCAGCATGATCCGGCCGTTCGAGGCCATCAACACCGCCGCGAGGGCCGGCAGGCTCACCAGCAGCCGGAACCGGCGCCGCCAACCGCGCACCGAGGGCAGTACGACGCCGAGCGCACCGGCCATCACGAACGCGGCGGAGGCATGGCCGGACACATAGGACCAGGACTCGTTCTCGACCAGCATCTGGGCCGGCCGGGCCCGGTCGAAGATGTGCCTGATGGCCTGGTCCAGCCCGAGCTCCGCCCCGGCGGTGACGAGCAGCCAGATCGTCAGCAGCCGGGCCCGCCGGTGCCACAGATAGATCGCGACGGCGACGATCAGCCCGCGACAGGTCCACGGCAGGACCACCGCCCCGATCACCTGCCAGAAGTCCACCCAGCCCGGCCGGGAGGCGCCGTACGCCGCGATGCGGTCGGCGACGGACAGGTCCCACCGGCGCAGCGGCGGCCAGTCGCCGACCACCAGCAGGGTGATCACGATGAACGGCAACCACGCCAGCACGACCGTCAGCGCACGGCCGACGTGACTGGGTGGATGGTGGTTCATGACCTGCTCGATTCCCCCTGGTCGTCGACTGGTGCAAGCTCATCATCCCGAATAAAATTCCGCGCCTTCGACACACCCCGCTAACCTGACCCTTGTGATTGACGCGAAACTGCTCCGTGAGAACCCCGATGTCGTCCGCGCGGCTCTGTCCAAGCGCGGTGAGAACCCGGAGGCGGTCGACCAGATCCTGGTCGCCGACAGTGAGCGTCGATCGTCCATCGCGGCCTTCGAGGCACTGCGGGCGGAGCAGAAGACGCTCGGCAAGCAGGTCGCGCAGGCCAAGGGCGACGAGCGGACCGCGCTGCTGGAGCGGACCAAGGCGCTGGCCGCCGACGTGAAGGCGCGCGAGGCGGCGGCGAACGAGGCGGAGCGTCGCTTCGACGAGCTGTCCCGCGCCCTGCCGAACCTGGTGTCCGACGAGGCCCCGGTCGGGGGCGAGGACGATTACCGGGTGATCGAGGAGATCGGCAAGCCGCGTGACTTCGCAGCCGAGGGTTTCGAGCCGCGTGACCACCTGGAGCTCGGCGAGCTGCTCGCCGCGATCGACATGGAGCGCGGTGCGAAGGTCTCCGGCGCCCGGTTCTACTTCCTGAAGGGCGTCGGCGCGCTGCTCCAGCTGGGTCTGCTGCAGCTCGCCATCGCGCAGGCGGTGGAGAAGGGCTTCACCCCGATGATCACGCCCAGCTTGGTCAAGCCCGAGGTGATGGACGGCACCGGCTTCCTCGGCGCTCACTCGGAGGAGGTCTACCGGCTGGAGGCCGACGACCTCTACCTGGTCGGCACGTCGGAGGTCCCGCTCGCGGGCTACCACATGGACGAGATCCTCGACCTATCCGCCGGCCCGAAGCGGTACGCTGGCTGGTCCTCCTGCTACCGCAGCGAGGCCGGCTCGTACGGGAAGGACACGCGCGGGATCATCCGCGTCCACCAGTTCGACAAGGTCGAGATGTTCTCCTACTGCAGCCTGGAAGACGCCGCCGCCGAGCACCAGCGGCTGCTCAGCTGGGAGAAGGAGATGCTCGACAAGATGGAACTGAGCTACCGGATCATCGACACCGCGACGGGTGACCTGGGCACCTCGGCGTACCGGAAGTTCGACTGCGAGGCCTGGGTGCCGACGCAGGGCCGGTACCGCGAGCTCACCTCGACGTCGAACTGCACCGACTTCCAGGCCCGCCGGCTGAACATCCGGCACCGCGACGCCGACGGCAAGACCCAGCCGGTCGCGACGCTGAACGGCACGCTGGCCACCACCCGCTGGATCGTCGCCATCCTGGAGACGCATCAGCTGGCGGATGGCTCGGTCCGGGTACCGACGGCGCTGCGGCCCTTTGTCGGTGGGCGCGAGGTCCTCGAACCGGTCGGCAGATGACGAAAGGTCCACGGCCCGGGGCCGTTGCCCTCGACATCGACGGAACGCTGATGGACCACGACGAGAACCTCTCGCCGGCGGTCGTCGACGCGGTACGCCGGGCCGCGGCGCAGGTGCCGGTCATCCTGGCCACCGGACGGTCCTGGCAATCCACCAAGCCGGTCGCGGACGTGCTCGACCTGCCGGACGGATTCGTTGTCTGTAGCAACGGTGCCCGGACGCTGCGGTACCCCGGCGGCGAGGTGGTGGACGAGCGGACCTTCGATCCGAGGACGGTGATCGCCTCGGTCCGCGAGCACGCGCCGAACGCCCGGATGGCGGTCGAGGAGCACGACTTCGGCTACCGGGTGACCGCACACTTCCCGGACGGCGATCTCGGCGACGGGAGCGGGATCCGGGTGGTGACCGACGAGGAGCTGGCGCCGGAGCCGGTCACCCGGTTGATCATCCGCGATCCCGACCAGTCCGAGGCGGAGTTCGTCGAGCTGGCCGAACGCCTCGGCCTGCACGGGGTCAGCTACTTCGTCGGCTGGACCGCGTGGCTCGACATCGCGCCCGAGGGCGTGGACAAGAGCACCGGCCTGAAGGTCGCGCTGGCGCAGTACGACCTGGCCCCGGCGGACCTGCTCGCCATCGGTGACGGGCGCAACGACATCGAGATGCTGGTGTACGCCGGTCACGGGGTCGCGATGGGCGCCGCCCCGGACGAGGTCAAGGCGGCCGCCGACGAGGTGACCAAGTCGGTCCAGGACGACGGCGTCGCGGCCGTCCTCAACCGCTGGTTCTGATCCCCCAAGCCGCCCGGACGACTTCCGGATAGTTAACCCAGGCAACCAAAAGGCCCGGAACCCCTGCTGCTACAGGGCTTCCGGGCCAGATCTTCCACGAGTTGATGGTCCGCTGGCGGGCCGATCATCAACTCAGGCGACGCGAGTGCTCCCGCTCCGCGGGGACGGCTGGTCCACCACGGTGTCGAACGCGTCCAGGACGGCGCTGACCTCCGGACGGACACGCGGTGCCTTGGTCGCGGGACTCTGCCCCCGCCTGGCCCTGCGCAGGTGCCGCTTCACTGTGGACAGCGAGCATCCCAGCCGCATGGCCAGGGATTCCAGGCTGTCGTTCGGGTACTGCGTCCGAAGCCGCAGCACTTCTTCGTGGCTGACCGGCCGTCGGGTCCCACGGGCCCCGGCGAGCTGGTCGAAATCGTCGGCTTGCACCTCGACGTCGAGCAGGTTGCGCATCGAACGCCGCTGCGCCGCCGTCGTCCCGGCGACGAAGCCGGTGACGTCGTGTTCGGCCACCGCGCTGAACAGGCAGTCGGTGAACAACGGGCAGGAGGCACACAGTTTCTTGGCTTCCCGAACCAGTTGTTCGTAACGCTCTCTGGTCCGCCGAGTCGCCGATGCGGGCGGCGGATCCTCCATCAGTCGGTGCTGGAAAATGTCTGATCGAGCAGTACAGCCGGTCATTGCCCCTTCCATGATGGAAGATGTGTCGACAGCCGCTCGGGAGGTTGCGGCTCTGGGCCGCGGCAGATTGGCGGTGTTGACAGTCATCGTGGCTCCCCAAGTTCCAGGACCCGTATGAACGAACGATGAATGCCGTTCGTACACGCGAGCCCACTAGCTGATGGACCGAACGTTGTGTTGCCGACCCACCCTGTCGTCCGGCGCAGCACGCACCGATCCTGCACTGTTGACGTCACCAGTACGGTTTTGGTTGCACCCAATTCCGCAACAGTTTCCTCAACCTCTGGCGTGGGTCGCCCCGGGCACGGTGGTCCGGAACACGGCGTACGACGCGGCCGAAACGCCCTTGGTTCCCCGCCAGCCACCGCATGAAATCATGCGCAAACCCTTCAGCGCATGGGAACTTGCTGCCTTTGCAGCATCCTGCCGTAACGGTCTGGTGACGTAGTTCAAAGGTCAAGGAGAGTTGCCGGAAAGCGATGTCCGCCCCGTTGCGCGAAGGGCCTCCGGGAGGGTAATGGGGTGTCCCGCGGCCGGATACGGTAGGGGCGTGCCACACCGCCGAACACCCCGTCTGGTAGCCACCGATCTCGATGGCACCCTGGTCCGCAGCGACTACTCGATCTCGGCCCGGACCAAACGAGCAGTGCTGGCCATTCAGGAGACAGGCACTGTTTTCGTGATGGTCACCGCCCGTCCACCCCGCTGGCTGCACGACCTGACCGACCTGGTCGGCGCACACGGGATCGCGATAGTTGCCAACGGCGCCATTCTGTACGACGTCACGCAGCGCAAGGCGATCCGGACCCGGCTGATCGATCCCGTGGTCGCGCTCGACGTGGCGCAGGCGATCCGGGCCGAGATCCCCGAAGTGGAGTTCGCCATCGAGCGAACCGATCGCTACGGACAGGAACCGCGGTACCTGAACCGCTGGCCGACTCCGGAGAACACTCTGGTCGCGGCGATTGATGTCCTGCTGGCCGAGCCCGCGGCCAAGTTGCTCGTCCGGCATCCGAGCTGGCACTCCGACGACCTGCTGGCCAAGATCGCGCCGCTGGTCGGCGAACGGGTCGCCGCGAGCCACAGCGGCGGTCACAGCCTGGTGGAGATCTCCGCGAGCGGGGTCTCGAAGGCCGCGATGCTGGCCGATTTCGCTGCGGAGCTTGGGATTTCGGCGACCGAGACGATCGCGTTCGGTGACTCGCTGAACGATCTCCCGATGCTCGCCTGGGCCGGTACGTCGTACGGCGTGGCCAACGCGCACCCCGAGGTGCTGGCCATAGTCGACAGGGTATGCCCCACAAATGACGAGGACGGTGTCGCCACCGTCCTCGAAGAAGTCTTCAACCTCTAGTAGCTACAGGTACATCCCACCGCTGCCCTGCCCGTCGGTGTTGCCGTTGGCCTGCGGTGCGCCCGGGAACGGAACGCCGTCCTCGTGGTGCGTCGACTGGCCGCCCGGCAGTGCGCGCCGCATCTGCTCCAGCTGCTGGCGTGCGGCCATCTGCTGGGCGAACAACGCCGTCTGGATGCCGTGGAACAGGCCTTCCAGCCAACCGACCAGCTGGGCCTGCGCGATCCGGAGCTCGGCCTCGGTGGGCGTGCTCTCGTCATCGGTGAAGTCGAGGCTGAGCCGCTCCAGCTCCTCGACCAGCTCCGGCGCCAGGCCGCTCTCCAGTTCCTTGATCGAGGCCTTGTGAATCTCCTTCAGCCGCTGCCGGGACGCCTCGTCCAGGGGCGCGGCCTTCACCTCCTCGAGCAGCTGGCGGATCATGTTCCCGACCCGCATCACCTTGGCCGGCTGTTCGACCAGCTCGGTCACCGAGCGCGGCTCGTCGTTCTGCTCGTCGTCGTCCCGCGGCGGCCCTTCGACGGCCATCCCGTCCGGTCCAACGATCAGCACCTTGCCGTCTTCGGTCCGGGCCCCGGCCATCGGGACTTCCTGGCGGCCCTCGCTGCTCTCGGTCATTCCCCCATCGTAGTGCGCCCGCTGCCGCCGCCGGCTTCCGCGGATCCGGCCCGCGCACGATGCCGCCGTACCGCATCCCGGTTCGAGCAGGCGGGGCTGCAGTACCGTTGCCGACCGCTGCGCGACAGATCGGCGTACACGTTGTTGCAGCCGTCGGTGGCGCAGCGGCCCAGTCGGGTGATGCCACGGCCGGCCAGATGCAGCGCCGTACCGGTGCTGATCAGCGTCGCCACGAGCCGCCCGACCGGTACGTCGTCCGGTCGGTAGTGCATGTGCCATCCGTCACCCGCGTGGTTCGTGAGCCGCGGATGCTCGGTGTACTTCGCGAGCATCGCGTTGACCAGTTCGACCCGCTTCCTGTCGTCGGTGGCGTCCACCACCGCGAGCCATTCGTCCAGGGCGACTCGTACGGCGGCCAGGTCGGCTTGCGTGACGTGTCGATCCCGGACCAGGCGGCTCTCGACGCCGCTCTCCTCGCACCGATCGGCCAGCTCGGCGGGTGTGGTCGCGGGTTGCGTGACCAGGTTCACCGCCAGGAGTACGGCGTCGGCTCCGTAAGGGTTGAGATGCACAATGGCATTACATCACGATGGATCCATGACCACCAGAGAAGAACATCATCGGCACCGTTGGCAGGTGGCCTCGTCCCACCAGGTCAGTGAGGGAATGGTCGTGTACCAGCGCTGCGACTGCGGCCACTGGCGGATCGCGAGTACTCCGGCCTATCCGGTTGCCTATCCGGATGTCGCCGAATCGATAGGGGCCTGAAGCAATGAAAACGGCGGACCCGGAAAGATCCGGGCCCGCCGTCGACGGTGTGTCAGTCGATCCGGCTCACCATCGGCAGCCGCGACCGGGTCAGCACCCAGGCCAGCAGTCCGGCGATCAACGGGACCACCACGATGATGCCGACGATCTCCCGCCAGGGCACCGCGAAGTGCGGCGAACCGAAGGCCGCGTGGGCCGTGTAGCCGTAGAGCGCGCCCACTCCGACGCCGAGCACGCATCCCAGCTGACCGAGTACCCAGGCCTGTGCCGCAGCCAGGTTCCGCCGTCGCCTCGGTGGTGCGCCGATCGCGGCCAGCGTGGCCAGATCGGCCCGCCCCTCCGCCGCCGACAACGACACGGAGATGGCGACACCGAGCAGGGTCACCACGGCCGCCGTGCTGAGCAGCCCGATCAACCAGGCCCTCGCGGGACTCTGGTAGCCGCGCTCGACGGTCAGCGCCTCCTCACGGCCGAGCAGTCGAACGACCGCGTTCAGCTCCTCCTTGTTCGGCTCCCGGGTCAGCTCGTACTGCGCCTCGAAGACCGCCACGTTGCCGAGCTTCTCCGCGGCCGACTTACTGATCAGGGCAGCCATCCAGAGCGGGCCGACGTCGGGCGGCGTCCCCACGAAGGCGGCCGGATGCCGGAACGGCTTCCTGCCTTCGGGGTCGGAGTCCTCGGTCACCGCCGCCGTACCGTCCTTCAGTTGGTCGGCTTGCGGCACCAGGATCTTGCCGGCCCGCAATTCGGCGGCCGCTTTCGGCCCGAACCCTTCGAAGCGGGCTATATATGCGGGATCGACGACCACCAAGCTGTTGTTGTACGCGCCGTCGGTGGTCGGTGGCGCCACCGTCATCAGGGACGGCAGGTAGCCGTAGGTCGCTTTGGCGGTCGAGAGCGAGACGCTGCCGAGCTCCCAGGTGTGCCGGGTCGGGAGCAGGCCGGCGGTCCGCTCCACCGTGCTCTCCGAGTAGGAGGGCCAGTTCGGATCGCCGGTGGCGAAGTTCAGCACCGCGTCGCCGTGCCGAGCGTTCGGTCGGTAGCCCTTGGCGTCCGCGGCCACCATGTTGGCGATCGCGAACGACATTGCCGCCGTCGCGGCCACGGCCATCATGATCGCGGCTGCCGCCGGACCGGTGCGATGGCGGTGCCGGGCCGCGTCGCGAAGGGCCAGCCGGGCGCTCAACGGCATCACACCGGCCAGAGCGGCCGTCTTGGCGATCAGCCCTGGCAGCAGCCAGATCAACGCGGCGACCACCGAGGTGATGCCGAGCAGGACGAGCGCGATCGGACCCGTCGGGGTCACGGTCGCGGCGTAACTCTGATCCGTGTGCGTCCGCTTCGCCTCCTCGAAAGCGGCCGCGATCAGCCCGCTGCCGAGGATCGCGCAGACCAGTCCGCCGGCCAGCAGGAGCAGCGCCGGACGACGGATCCGCGCCTTTCCCGCGGTCACCGCGAAACGTCCGGCGAGCGCCGACAGTGGTGCCTGGCGGCCGGCGCTGATCGCTGGAATCACGGCTGCCGCGAGGCCGGCGAGCAGGCCGAGCAAGGCGATCACCGCGAGATTCAGCCACGGGATCTGCCAGGACACGAACAACGTCGCCGTCATCCGTTCCCACAGAGACTTGCCCGCGAACGCGACCACCAGAGAGAGTGCGATGCCACCACCCGCGCCGACGATCCCCGCGAACAACCCCTGCGCCAGCACGATTCGCCGTACGTCGCGAGGGGTGCCACCGGCCGCGGTGACCAGACCGAGTTCACGGGTCTGCCGACGGGCGCCGACCGCGAACGCCGTACCGGCCAGCAGGACGATCTCCAGGATGCCGAAGCCGATGACCAACGCGACCACCGCGACACCACCGGCGTCCTGGCCGCCGCCACCGCCGTACGGGTCCGGCGGTGGGTTCACGATGTTTGCCCGAGGCAACACGGTGACACCTTGGCTGTTCAGCTGCTCGACCAGCTGAGCCGGATCAGCGCCGGACGGCAGATCGGCCAAGTAGCGCGCATAGGTACGCGGATCCGCCTTGACCAGCGGCGCGTCCGGAACGGCGAACAGCATGCGGGTGTTCGGCTCGTTCCACGTCCGGGCGATCCCGACCACGGTGAATCGCTGGTCCGCGGTGGTGACGAGTGCGGAACCGGCCCGGACCTGGTCACCGTCCAGGATCCCGAGGTACTTCGCGAGCGACGGCGTGACCGCGACCTCGTCGGCCTTCGCCGGGAACCGGCCGCTGTCGAGGCGATAAGTGCCCTTGGTCAACGGGCTCTGCCCATCGCCGGTGGTCACCCGGGCTGAACTGTTCACCTGCGGACCACGGATCTCGACAGTGCCGGCCTCCACCAACTGGCGAGCCAGCTGCGTACCAGGGGGCAGCAGCGGCCGCGGGTCGAAGGTCGCCGGATCGCGGACCGGGTCTTCCGCTCCGGTTGCCGGAGGCTGGTCACCCCCTTGCAGACTTGGTGGATTGGTGATCGGCGCGAAGGCCTTGTACGGCGAGACGTCGAGCCGTGCGTCGGCCGGTCCGATCACCGTCCCCGCGAGCGCCTCGCCGTCCGGATTCGTCGCGCCATCGATCACCTGGATCCAGGAGGCGGCCATCACCGGCACGCCGATCAGTGCCGCGACCAGAAGCGTTCGTCCGAGCGCGCGGCGAGTGGTTCTCCGCGCGATCCGGAGTGGTGGACCCCAGTTGCCCATCAGTGCGTCTCCAGCAGAACGTCGGCCTCCGGCAGCGGACCGGACTGACCTACCAGCACGCCATCGCGCAGGTAGACGACCCGATCGGCCCACGCGGCGTGCCGGGCGTCGTGGGTGACGAGGACACCGGCGATGCCGTGCTGGTCGCACCGGTCGCGGAGCAACTGGAGGACGGCCTCACCGGTGTCGGAGTCGAGTGCGCCGGTGGGTTCGTCAGCGAGCAGCAGCCGGCGCTCCCCGACGATCGCGCGGGCGATGGCCACCCGCTGCCGCTGACCACCGGACATATCGTCCGGAAACCGGTCGGCCAGCTCCGGAATGGCCACCTCCCCGAGCGCGGCCTCGGCGTACTTGCGGGCGGCCCGGGCGCGCATGCCGTCGAGCTCCAGCGGCAGGGACACGTTCTCGGCGGCGGTCAGGGCGGGGATCAGGTTGAAGTCCTGGAAGACGTAGCCGATCCTGCGTCGGCGCAGGGCGGCGACCGCGTTGCGGCTCAGCGTGGTGAGGTCGTTGCCGTCGACAATGACCTCGCCGCCGGACGGCTGGTCGAGGCCGCCGGCGCAGGTGAGCAGGGTCGACTTGCCGGAACCCGACGGTCCCATCACGGCGACCAGTTCGCCGGACCCGACGGACAGGTCGACTCCGCGAAGTGCGTGCACGGCCTGTTCGCCGGAGCCGTGCACCCGGGTGAGATTGCGGATGTCAAGGATCGTCGTCGTCATCGTTTCGCCCCCGCGTCGGTTTGGTGTCGGTCACTGCGGATTTGCTGCGCTGCCTTCTGCTGCCCGGGTTTGGGCTTGTGCTGCCGCGAGAGCATCGCCTCGCAGTGGTCCAGCCAACGGATCTCCGCCTCGGCGGCGAAGATCATCGACTCGATCACCAGCAACCAGGAGATGCCGCCGTCCGCGCTGACCCGCTTGAGCCGGGTCAGCTCCTGCAGCGACTGCATGGTCGCCATCCGCTGCCGCTGGACCACCGCGGCCACGTCCACACCCGGTACTGCGAGGGCCAGAGCGAGCTTGATCGCGAGTTCGTCCCGGGGTCGCGCCTCGCGGGTGACCGGGGTCTCGAACCAGCTCACCAACTCGGCCCGGCCGGCGTCGGTGATCTCGTACATGGATCGCCCGTCACCGCCGTCACCCGTCGCGGCCTCGACCAGGCCGTCGCGCTCCAGCCGGGTCAGGGTCGTGTAGACCTGCCCGATGTTCAGCGGCCAGGTGGATCCGGTCGCCGCCTCGAACTCGGCGCGCAACTGGTAGCCGTACTTCGCTTCCGCTCGCAGTAGTGCCAGCAGTCCATGCTTGATCGACATGGATACTGAGTATGCATACCCGGTATCCCCGGGTCAATTGCCAAGGTCGGTCGGTCTGTCGGTCAGTGCCGTCGGTCAGTGCTGGAATAGGCGGGCGAGGTGGGTGTCCAACGAGAAGGTGACGAACTCTGCTCGCTCGGTCTCGGGCAGCGCGAGCGCCTGGATGACGAGTCCGTCGACCACGGCGAGCAGCAACGCCGCCTCGGCCTCCGTGTCGGCCACCTCGGCCAGCTCGCCGTCCGCGATCGCGGCGTCGAGCAGTCGCGCGAAGGCGAACCTCAGCTCGGTGTCCGTCGCCGCCGCGATCTGCCGGAGCGGAGTCGAGGTCGCCGCGGCCGCGCTGAACGCGAGCCAGACGCGCGCGTCCCGGGCCCGCTCCTCGTCGAGCGGCAACCACAGGTCGAGCGCCTCGCGGAGAACCTTGCGGGGCGGACCGGAAAGGTCGATCGTGGCCAGCTTCTCGTCGAAGCGTTCAGTGAGATGCCGGTACGCCGCGGCGACCAGCTCGTCCTTGCTCCGGAAGTAGTACTGGACCTGGGCCAGCGAGATCCCCGCGGCCGCGGCGACCGTACGCAGGGTGGCCGCCTCGAGCCCTCGATCGGCGATCACCTCGAGCACCGCCGCCAGCACGTGGACCCCGCGCCTTTGCTGTTCCCCGTTCACACTACAGACAGTAACGCGATTGGCTGTCCAACAAGTGTTTACTCGTCGGCGCGGATCAGGCGGCGTACCAAGCGTGCGGTGATGGCGTCGACGTCGTACCGGCGGCCGGTGCCGGGGGTGAGCTGGTCCAGGACGAGACCCTCGATCGCGAAGCGCAGTAGGCGAACCTCCTCCGCGCCGCCGGGCAGTCCGGCCTGAACGTGGAACGAGATGTCGGTGTCGAACCCCTGCTGCAGCGTGCGCGTCAGGATCTCGTGCAACTCCGGCCGCCTGGTCGCCTCCAGCCGCAGCTCCAGCAGCGCGAGCGTGAGCTCGGATCGGCCGAGCAGCCGCTCGACGATGTACCGGACGTAGTCGACCACGAGCTCGACCGACGGCTCCCGCTCGGCCAGCGGCGCGAGTCGCTCTTCGTCGGGGGCCAGTCGCTCGAAGATGCGCTCGCCGAGTGCGCCGAGCAGGGCGTCGCGGGAGCGGAAGTAGTTCGACGCCGTCCCGGCGGGCAGTCCGGCAGCGGCGTCGACAGCTCGATGGGTCAGGCCGCGCGCGCCCGACTCGGCCAGCACGGCCAGGCCGGCGTCGGCTAGCTGCGCGCGACGTTCGGGGTTCCTCGGCATGGTTGACACCGTAGCAGCTATCCACTACAAATGTCGTTGTCAATCACAACACCTGTAGTAGTCAGGAGCTCGTATGCAACCCGCAGCCTTCGGCGCGACCGTTGTCACCGCACGACCAGCGGAGGTCGCCGACTTTTACGAACAGCATTTCGACCTGAAGAGGACCATCGACCTGGGCTGGTTCATCTGTGTACGCCGCGGCGAGGCCGACTGGGAGCTGGCCATCACCGAACGTGGGCACGCGTCGGTACCGGCGGCGGTGTCCGCGACCACGGAGAGCTCGAACGTCTTCGGCTTCGTCGTCGACGACGTGGACGCGGTCGCTGCGCGGCTGACCGAGGCCGGCGTCGAGTTGGCCGTCGACGTGGTCACCGAGCCTTGGGGTCAGCGGCACTTCTTCGTGCGTGATCCGGAGGGCACTTGGCTGGACGTGATCCAGCTGGTCGCCCCCGACCCCGAATGGCTCGCCGCCAACATGCCGGCCTCATGAGCCAGGTCACCCCGTGCTGCGTACCGACGGCCGCCAGCCACCGGTACGCAGTACGGAAGGAGTTCAGAGGGTGAGTAGAACCTTGCCGATCTGGGTGGATTGCTCGAGGGTCTCGTGTGCTCGCGCGACGTCGGCCAGCGGGAAGGTGGTGTGCACGATCGGGCGCACCTTCTTCGCCTCGATCAGCGGCCAGACGTGGCCGACCACTTCCTCGAGGATGCGGCCCTTGTCCTTGACCGAGCGGAACCGCAGCCCGGTCCCCGTGACGGACGCGCGCCGCGACAGCAACCGGCCGAGATCCAGTTCCGCCTTCGCGCCACCCTGCATCCCGATCACCACCAGCCGGCCGTCGAAGGCGAGGGACCTCACGTTGTCGGCCAGATACTTCGCGCCCATGATGTCGAGGATCACGTCGGCCCCGGCCTTCCCGGTCGCCTCGTTCACCACCGAGGCCCACTCGGCTTCCTTGTAATTGATCGCGACGTCCGCGCCGAGCCGGGTGCAGAAATCCATCTTGTCCCTGCTGCCGACTGTGCACAGCACACGCGCCCCGTGCGCGACCCCGAGCTGGATCGCCATCGTGCCGATCCCCGAAGCGCCGCCGTGCACCAGCAGCGTCTCGCCCGCCTTGAGATGGGCGGTCATGAACACGTTCGACCAGACCGTCGCGACCACCTCGGGCAACGCCGCCGCACTGATCAGGTCCACGCCGTCCGGCACCGGCATCACCTGCGGCGCTGGGACGACCACCTTCTCCGCGTAGCCGCCGCCCGCGAGCAGCGCACAGCACTCGTCGCCGACCGACCAGCCCTCGACGTCGGCACCGACTGCGGCGATCGTGCCGGACACCTCCAGGCCGATCGTCCCCGGCGCACCCGGCGGTGGTGGGTAGTGTCCCTGCCGCTGGAGCAGGTCGGCCCGGTTCACCCCGGCCGCGACCACGTCGATGACGACCTCGTCCGCTGCCGGAATCGGGTCCTCGATCTCGCCGATCGTCAGGACCTCGATGCCACCAGCACCATCACACACGACAGCTCGCATGCGTGCCACGGTACTGGGTTCAGTCAGTGCCGGTTGCGAGTTATCCCCAGAATCGACCGGAGGTCGCCGGCGATGCTGTCGAGCGGATCGACGGTGCCTATCGAGTGGAGCCAGTCCCATAGTTCGAGCGCGTGGTAGAGGCGGTAGAGGGTGGTGCGTTCACGCCACTCGGGTGGGAGTTCGCCGTACCCGTCGAGCAGTCCGTCGAGCTTGGCCTTGTCGTCGTGGATCGAGTAGTAGTCGGTCTTCGCGAGATCCATCAGCGGGTCGGCGGCGATCGCGTTCTCGACGTCGACGAATCCGCGCACCTGCCAGGTGTTGGGGTCCACCAGCACGTTGCCCTCGTGGAAGTCGTTGTGACACAGGACCGGTTGAACGTTGCGCTCGAGGAGGGCGGCGCGCTGGTCGACGTACTGCGCGATGTGTTGCTTGAGCTCCGGATCTCCGTGGAACTCGTCTATTTTCTTGGCGAACTGGCGTCGCATGTACTGCGAGTTCGTCGGCAACGGGTCGATGATGTGGTCGGTGAGATACCCGTACGCCGGTTGCCGGATGCTGTGGATCTTGGCGAGCAACGCGCCGAGTTGTCGGTAGATGGGTCGCCAATCGGGCGGACTCGTCTCGGACAGCGGCACCCCGTCGAGCTTGGTGAGCACGGTGAACGCGTCTGTCTCGTCTGTCTCATCGGTCTTGTCGGGCGGCTCGGCGTGGACGACCTGCGGGATCGCGTCGCCGAGCTCGTGTGCGAGGAGTCCGTAGACGTGGATCTCCTTGGCCTGCCTCCAGGTCGACTCGGGCGCGTAGACCTTGACGATGAGCTGAGGGCCGGCGGATCGGCGTACCTCGAAGACCGTATTCAGCTCACCACCGGATCGCGGCACGATCTCGCTGTCTGGGTAGGCCTTGCGGGTCAGGTCCTCGACGCGCACGGCCTTACGGTATTGGGATCCGGGCGTCGATGGCGACCGGATTCAGTCGTCGAAGTCGGCCCAGGTGTCGACGTCGTCGCCTGCTCTGGTTGGTTCGCTCCAGCCCAGATCGAGGCCGGCCAGGAGTCGCCGTACCGACTGGTCCCTGGGGTCTCCCAGTTTGTCGAGTGCCCTGGTCAACGCCGTACGCCGGTACGCCGCGGCCAGGGGTTGCTCGCGACCGTCGGAGTCACGGAGTCCGTAGCCGTCGTGGTCGGTGATTCCGGCGACGAGGCCGGCCACGTCCGTCGTGGTGAGCCAGGGGAGGTCGCAGGAAACCAACACGACGACGGGGGAATCGCCTTGACGCAGGCCGGCGGCGATCCCCGCGACCGGTCCGCCTGCGGGTGGTTGCTCGCTGGTCCAGGCGACTTCTCTGCTGGTCTTCCGGTGCGGGCCCACGACGGTGGTGATCCGGCCCTGTTTTGTTGCCTCGAGCACCCGATCGAGCAACGAGACGCCTTCCAGCACGAGCATCGCTTTGTCGACACCACCGAATCGCGTCGAACCACCACCCGCCAGCACCACCGCGTCGAAGTCCACCCGAGCAACGCCTCCACCCACGCCTTGCCCCACCGCGTCGAAGTCCACCTGGTGAGCGCCTCCACCCACGCCTTGCTCCACCACGTCGCTCAGCGCGGGGTGACGGTGAACCGGCG
The DNA here is from genome assembly GCF_004361855.1 of Kribbella caucasensis. Lineage (GTDB taxonomy): Bacteria > Actinomycetota > Actinomycetes > Propionibacteriales > Kribbellaceae > Kribbella > Kribbella caucasensis. The sequence goes on along the minus strand of NZ_SNWQ01000030.1, from coordinate 9,721 downwards.
GTTCTGGAGCGACGGGTTTCGCTTGCGGACCTCGGCCAGACGTTCGGCGGAGATCTCCGCGGTCGCGAACCCGTCGGCCTCACCCACCGCCGCAATCGCGATGCCCTGCGGATCGATCACCTGGCTGAGGCCCGAGTACTTCTTCCCGTTCTGCGCCGCCGCGGCTACATAACAAGTGTTCTCTACCGCCCGGGCCGTCAGGAACGTCGTCCAGTGGTGCTCTTTCAACGGCCCGCGAACCCACGCCGCCGGGACCACCAGCACCTCGGCGCCCGCGTCCACCAGCGCCCGGGACAACTCGGGGAACCGCAGGTCATAACACGTCATCAGCCCGAACTTGTGTGCCCCGATCCGGACCACGACAGGCGCGACGTCCCCGGCGGTCAGCTGGTCCGACTCCTTGTAGCCGAACGCGTCGTACAGGTGGATCTTCCGGTACGCGCCGATCAGTTCGCCGTCGGCGCCGACCGCGAGCAGGGTGTTGTACGGGCGGCCCTCGTCGCAGCTCCGCTCGAACATGCCGGCCACGATCGCCGTCCCGTGCTCGACGGCCGCCTTGCGCAGTACGCCGACGAACTCACCATCCAACGCTTCAGCCTGCTCGCCGACCGACCCACCCTCGGCCGCGAAGTCAGCCATCATCGCCTCCGGCAACACGACCAACTCAGGCCTCTCCCGCGCCGCCTCAGCCACCAGCCGCCTGACGGCCTCCCGATTGGCAGCCTTGTCATTACTACTGGCGGTCTGAACCACGGCAATCTTCACCCCACCATGGTGCCGCAGCCGCTCCACCGCACGACACCTCCACCACGCCAACGCCTCTGGCGTCTGCGCAGGCCACCGCGTCGGCGCAGGCCACCGCCGGATTGATCGCGTGCTGAGTGTCCGGCGGGTGGACCGGATGGGGTGACTGGGTGTGGGCGGTTAGCCTCCTGGGGTGCGAGCGGATGGATTCGACCTGGATCATCACGGTGACGTCGAGGTCGGCGACGGGCTGGTGGATCTGGCGGTCAACGTGCGGGCCGGGACTCCACCGGCCTGGTTGATCGACGAGATCAGCAGCAGCCTGACCGAGCTCGCGGCGTACCCGAGAGCGGATGCCGCCGTCTCCGCCGTCGCCAGCCGGCATGGTTGTCAGCCGGCCCAGGTGCTGCTGACCGCTGGTGCGGCCGAGGCGTTCGTGCTGATCGCTAGAGCGTTCCGCCCGCGCCATGCAGTCGTCGTACACCCTCAGTTCACCGAACCAGAGGCCGCGCTCCGCTCCGCCGGCCACCTGGTCGATCGGGTGATCCTCGACCCCGCGAACGGTTTCGTCCTCGACCCGAAGGCGATCCCGGCCGACGCCGACCTGGTCGTGATCGGGAACCCCACCAACCCGACCTCCGTCCTGCATCCTGCCGGCATCCTGCGCGACCTGGCCCGCCCCGACCGCATTCTGGTCGTCGACGAGGCGTTCATGGACGCCGTCCCCGGCGAGCCCGAATCCCTCGCCGGCGCCGCGATCCCCGGCCTGATCGTCATCCGCAGCCTCACCAAGACCTGGGGCCTAGCCGGTCTGCGCGTCGGCTACGTCCTCGCGTCGCCCGCCTTGATCGACCAACTGGCATCAGTCCAACCCCACTGGCCGGTCTCCACCCCCGCCCTGGCCGCCGTCCTCGCGTGCACCACCCCCGCCGCCCTCGCCGAATCCACCGAAGCCGCCCACGCCCTGACCCACCACCGCACCCACCTCCTGACCGGCCTCCTCCACCCCGGCAGCCCGTTGCCTCAGCCAACCGTCGCGCCTGCGACGCACGAGCCCTCTGGGGTCGTCCGCCATGGCCCCGGCGGCCTGCAGATCTACGGCGAACCCCGCGCCCCCTTCGTCCTGGTCCACCTCCCCGGCGCGGACGCCCACCGGGAACGCCTCCGCGAGCGGGGCTTCGCAATACGCCGGGGCGACACCTTCCCCGGTCTGTCCCCCGACTGGCTCCGGATAGCCGTCCGCCCCGAACCCACCACCGACGCCTTCCTCAAAACCTGGCACGACCTCCTCGCCTGAGCCGACCGCCGGATCGGGGTGGAACCGTGGGGTGGTTGTAACCCGGAATTGGGTTTAAGGCCGATCTACTTTGCGCACTGGGGGACCACACGGCGTCTCGAAGGGAGCATCATCATGGGCTTGAACGACGACGACATGACCACCTCGTCGAGCGAGGGCGAAGGTCTGGCGGACGGGGGCGCGACCCCTGGTGCGACCGACGGAGGCGCGGATGGTGGAGCCGACGGTGGTGCGGGCGGCTTTGGCCAGGAATCCCAGGAAGGTCCGGCAGATGGTGGCGCGGCGCCCGGCGTGAGTGACGGCGGTGCTGACGGCGGAGCCGGCGGTTCGGGTGAGGGTCCGGCCGATGGCGGGGCGACGCCTGGCGGGACCGACGGTGGTGCCGATGGTGGCGCTGGTGGTGGCGATGAGGGTCCGGCTGACGGCGGGGCGACGCCTGGTGCGACGGATGGTGGCGCCGACGGTGGCGCAGCGCCTGGTTCCGGTGACGGCGGTGCCGATGGTGGTGCGGACAGTGGTGCCGGCGGGAACTCTGGGAGTTGGTGAGTCCGGTGCCGGGGGCCGGGTGGCTGGCGGACGGGCGCCCGGCTCTCCGGCGCTGCTTCGCGGGTGATGCGGAAGAGTTCGCGAGCAACTACTGGGGTTCGCGGGCGTTGTTTTCGACTGCTGCCGAGCTGTCCGGTTCGTTCGACGACCTGTTCAGCCTGGAGGCCGCTGACGAGTTGCTGTCGCGCCGCGGGCTCCGTACTCCGTTCCTGCGCATCGCGAAGAACGGTTCGGTGGTGGGCGACAGCCAGTTCACCGGTGCCGGAGGTGTCGGTGCGGAGATCGGCGACCAGGTCCGCGACGACAAGGTGGCCGCGCTGTTCGCGAGTGGCCATACCGTCGTACTACAGGCACTGCACAGGACCTGGCCGCCGCTGATCGACTTCGCCACGCAGTTGTCGGCCGATGCCGGTCATCCCGTACAGATCAACGCCTACATCACCCCGGCCGAGTCGCAGGGCTTCTCGGCCCACTACGACGTACATGACGTGTTCGTCCTGCAGATCGCCGGCGAGAAGCACTGGACTGTCCACGAACCGGTCCACGTCGACCCCCTCCGCAACCAACCGTGGACGGATCACTCCCAGGCTGTTGCCGCCGCAGCGCGCGACCAGCAGCCGGTCGTCGACGCGGTACTGCGGCCGGGTGACTCCCTCTACGTCCCGCGCGGTTTCCTGCATTCCGCCAAGGCGCTCGGTGGAGTCAGCGCTCACCTGACGGTCGGCCTCCACACGATGACGCGCTACCTGCTCGTCCAGGAACTGGCCGCACTCGCCGCTGACCAGCCCGAGCTCCGAACCGCTCTCCCACTCGGTTTCGACCCGGGCGATCCCGCCCAGGTCGCCACCGAGCTGGACAAGGTCGTTGCTCTCCTCACCGACCACCTCCGGACGGCCTCCTCCGACGATGTCGCCGCGCGCCTCCAACGCCGTACCTGGTCCGGCAACCGCCCTGCCCCGTTGCCGCCCTTGGCCCACGCCGCATCGATCGCCAACCTCGCGCTCGGTACGTCTCTCCGCCTCCGTCCAGGTCTCCGCCATCGCCTGGTCCCTGGTGACCCGGTCCGCCTCCACCTCCCCGATCGCACCATCTCCTTGCCCAAGACAACTGTCGACGCGGTGACACGTGCCTGCTCCGGCGAGCCCTTCACGGTCGGCGACCTCCCCGCCCTCGACCCCGCCGATCAGCTGGTTCTGACCCGCCGCCTCCTCACCGAAGGCGTCCTGGTCTCAAGCACCGCGTAGGCGAGCTGCGGCACTCCGCGCGGCCCACCGAGCGCGGTCGGAAGGTGATCTGCCGAAGGTCTGACGGTCAGGATGGGGGCTACCGGGGTGGGGGCGAGAGTGGAGGACGTGCGGGTGGTGGAGAAGTATCAGGCGGAGACAGGGTGCGCGGCGTTGGCCGAGCGGCGCGGGGATCTGCTGGTTGCCACGGCGCCGCCGGTTGAGCGGTGGTTGTTGATCGAGTGCCGCGAAGCGTGGCCGCGGGATGCGCTGGCGGCTCTCCGGCACTCGCCGACGGATCCCGAGGGCAACGATCACTCGCCCGCGAGCGAACGGCTCTCGGCGGCGGGCAGTCTCGGGGCTGAGGTAGCACGGTTGTGTTCGGTACTGCGGTGCCGGCCGGTGCTGATCCGTCGGCATGGGCGGGTGGATCGGAGTACGCCGAGGCAGTGGGCGATGGTCGACAGCCGACCCGGGTACGAGGCTGTGCGGTGGGGCGAACTGCCGTCGGACGAATATCTGCTTGATGTGCTCATCGGAGCTGACACCGGTACGCCCAGCAGTGAGCCCGTCTATCTTGTCTGCACGCACGGCCGGCATGACGCCTGCTGCGCTGTCCGCGGTCGGCCCACCGCGGCTGCATTGTCGGCGGCGTACCCAGACCGCACGTGGGAATGCAGCCATGTTGGCGGCGATCGCTTCGCGGCAAATCTCGTACTCCTGCCACACGGACTCTTCTACGGTCATGTTCCGCTCAGCCGAACCGCCGAACTGGTCCGCGCGTACGACGCAGGCGAGATCGTGCCCGACTGCTTCCGCGGATCAGGTGCGATGTCGTCGCCAGTCCAGGCCGCACAGCACTTCGCCCGGGAACAGGGTTTCTCCACGGCGATCGACGCTCTCCGGCCGGTTGCGGTCGACCACCTGGCGCCCGACCGCTGGCGAGTCGCACTGGATGACCACGGCCGCCGGGTCACCGTCGACGTCGCCTCTCGCATCATTACCGTCGACGGCCAGCTCACCTGTTCGTCGAAGCCGTCCGGCACTGTCCGCCGCTTCACGCTCGAAGGGCTCAGCCGTGAAGCGCGCAGTCGTTGAAGGGCGCAGTCGTTGAAGGGCTCAGCCGTTAAGGCGTTAAGGCGTGTCGTTCACCAAGCGGTCCTCCAAGTGGGCTCCGTAGAAGGTCGATTGGCGGGACATGATGTCGCGCATGGACGTGCCTCGTGCGACGCCGTAGACGGTGCCGGGGAAATCCAGAGTGCGTTGGACCTCCCAGAGTTCGTCGTGTTGGTCGGGGGAGAAGAGTTGGGCGGGGTTGCCAGCCGCGATCCAGCCGATCGGCAGGACAGCGCCGGAGGCCAGGTGTGAGTTGACGTGCAGGACGCTGTGGATGCGGAGTTCGGCACCGGCACCGGCGACCGCACCGGGGAAGAGCGCGGCGCCCGTGGCGATGAAGACTTCGTCCTCGACCGTGGCGCCGTTCACGTGGGCGTGCGGACCGACCAGGACCGCGTTGCCGATCAGTGCGGGGTGGTCCGCCCGGCCGCGCACCAGGGCGTTCTCCATCACCACACTGTTCTCGCCGACGCGGATCTCACCGTTCTCTGCGGTCAGTACGGCGCCATGCAGCACTCTGCTGCCTTCGCCCAGCACGACTGCTCCACAGAGCACGGCTGACGGCGCGACATACGCGGACTCCGGCACGACCGGCTGACGGCCGCGGTGTTCCACCAACATGGCGAATCCTCTCGTTACCTACCACCTCGACATTCCTGCTCGCAGTTTTACCCGTCGTGTTCGCGCGGTTCTCCACAGCACTTCACAACCAGCAACTTCACAACCACCACAGCCCGGGGCCTCACTCCCCGGGCGGCCATCGCCCGGCACCGGCCGTCCACGTCGGAGGTGGGAGGTTCGGCCGCTGGGGACGAAGGTCTGGGATGGAAGGGAGAACCAGGAACTACAGGCAAACATTAGAACACGTGTTCCCTTAAGCCTTCGTAACGATGTCTTTGATGTAGCCGACGAAGATCAGGTGCTGTGCAGCTGTGGTCACCGACTGTCGTATCTGGGGTGTTGTCCACGCTCCGGAGGTTGTCGGATCCGGAACGTAGTGTGCGTAGAACAGGTGAATGGCGGCCATTCGAGGGCGCCACAGGGCGAGACAAGGAGTCAGGCGATGACGCGTCCGCGGTGCATACGTCACACGAATCCGTCGCACTCAACTCGGGAGGCGTTGTGAAGCTCCTGCTCACATCCGGAGGCGTTACGAACGAGAGCATCCGCGATGCGCTGGTCGATCTGCTGGGCAAGCCGATCTCCGAGTCCCGTGCGCTCTGCATCCCCACGGCGCAGTGGGGCCAGCCGATGCTCGGGCCCGCCTCGGTGCGAAGCTTCGTCGCCGGCGAGCCTCCGTGGCACATGATGACCAGCCTGGGCTGGGCGTCCTTGGGCGTCCTGGAGCTCACCGCGCTGCCCAGCATCGGCGAGGAGCGGTGGGTGCCGTGGGTCCGAGAGGCCGACGTGCTGCTGGTGGACGGCGGCGAAACGACGTACCTGTGCCACTGGATGCGGGAGTCAGGGCTGTCGCGGGTCATGCTGTCGCTGCCCGAGACGGTCTGGGTAGGGATGAGTGCCGGCAGCATGGTGATGACACCGCGGATCGGTGACGACTTCGTCTCGTGGCCGTCTGCCCTGGACGACCGCACGCTCGGGGTCGTCGACTTCTCGATCTACCCGCACCTGGATCACGAGCAGATGCCGGGGAACACCATGGCCGATGCGGAGAGATGGGCCGCCGACATCGCAGGTCCGGCGTACGCGATCGACGACCAGACCGCCATCAAGGTGACCGACGGCACCGTCGAGGTCATCTCCGAAGGGCACTGGAAGGCCTTCCCCGCATAGCCGCCGACCGCTATCGGAGTGTCCCAGCGCCCCTCCTGCCCCGACCAGCGTTGATGAGGCCGATCAGGTACGCCGTGTCGTCGCGTTCGGCAGGGCCCGGTCGAGTACGAGGATCGTCAGCGAGGCGAGCAGCGCTAGTACCGAGATCGCGAGCCACGGGAACTCCCGGCGTACCTCGAAGAGCTGGGCGAAGAACGCGGGTACCAGCACGCTCGCGAAGGTGAACGAGTACTGCCAATAGGACAGGTACTTCCCATGCCCCCGCACCGGCGCGACCGCGGCGGCCAGCGCGTTCGATGTTGCCGCATGCAGCACGTCCGCACTGGCGAAGACGGCGGTCGCCAGGATCAGCCCCGGCACCACCAGCCCGGCAGGGATGTGCAGCAGCCCAGCCATCAGGACGCCCCACAGCGCCCACAGCAGACCGGCCACGATCATCACGGTTGTCCGCCGCCGCCTCTCCGTGTGCCGCACCACCAGCGTCTGCCCAGTCGCGAGCACCACCGAGGTCGCGGCCAGCAGCACACCGACCAGCCACTTTGGAGCGGGCAGCGCCTCGGTCACGTACACCGGCAGTCCGATGCCCATCACCATCGTGCACAGCGCCAGCACGGTGTTCGCCCCGATCAGCACCAGGAACGCCTTGTCCTTCCGCAGCAACGGTGCCGGCCCGCTGTCCTCGACGGATCGCCCGGCGTGCCTGGCGTGGATCCGCAGCAGCAACAGGCCGGCGGCGAAGAACGTCACGGCGTTCACCGCCATCGCCACCAGGAACGGCCCATCGCCGGAGAAGCTGAGCAACGCCCCGGCCACCAGGGCGCCGAGCCCGAACCCACCGGCCTGCATCATCCCGCCCAGACCGAACCAGCGATCCCGGTCACCCGGATCCGCGACGTCCGACAGCAGGCTGAAGATCGACGACCAGAACACCCGCTGCCCCGTCGTCATCACCAGCGCACCGAGGAACAGCAGCCACAGCGATCGCCCGAAGAAGAACCCGACGAAGGCCAACCCCTGCGCGAACTGCGCCCCGATCACCAGGTTCCGCGGGCCGACCCGGTCGATCACCACACCGACCGCCGCAGGCGCAGCGAGGGAGAACAGTGTCGCGACGGTCAGCAACAGACCCGCAGTACCGAGTGGGATGTCAGCGACGCGCACGAAGAAGAGCAGCACCAGCGGACCGGCACACCCGCCGCCGAAGGAGTCGATGGCAAGTCCGGCGAGCAGCGGGACGCGGCCGCGGACGTTCGGCAGACCGAGGGAGGAGGCAGTAGACATGGGCTCGCGGCCGACAGTAACAACTCCCGGCCGCGAGCCTCCAACGCATTTCCGACCAACGGGTCAGCTCTGCTGGGTCACCGCACGCACAGACACATGCCGCAACGGCCGCCACGCAGCAGCGGTCATCACGACCATTCCGACAAACGCAGTGGCGAACGGTGCAACCAGTCCGAACCGCTGAGCCAGTACGCCGCCCAGCAGCGACCCGAGTGCCGCACCACCCACAGACGCCAGTAGGTACACGCTGTTCACCCGTCCCAGCAGCACATCGGGCGTAGCCAACTGACGAGCAGTAGTGGACACAGTGCCCCACACAACGGCGTGCACCCCGAACACGACCATCGTCGCGCCCACCACCCACGGACTAGTGGTCAGCGCCAGGATCAGGTGCACCGCTGTCTCGATGACGAGCCCGGCTCGCAGCAGGGTGAGACTGCCGAACCGGGGCTCGAGCAGGTGGTACACGGGAGTCCCCGCGATCGCCCCGATCGCTCCCACCGACACCAGCAGCCCGTACTGCGTATCGGTGAGCCCTAGTCGTTCCTTGGCGTACAGCACCCAGGTCGCGAAGGCGGCCATGAAGGTGATGTTCATGACGAGGATCGCCCACGCCAACGTCCGTACGCCCGAGTGGTTCCACACCCAATGGATCCCCTCGCGCACGTCGGACCACAGCGCGGTACGGGTGTCGGATGCAGCTGGTCGGACGCTGACGCGGGACATCAGTACTGCGGCCGCGCCGAACGTCACCGCATTCAGCACGAGCGGCACACCCGCACCAACCGCAAACAGGAGCGCGCCGATCGGTGGACCGCCCAACTGGTTGAGCAGTGTGCCAGTCGCAAACAGTCGCGCATTCGCCAGACCGAGGTGCTCCCTCGGTACGGCGGTCACCAGCAGCGCACCGGCCGCGTTGTCCGCCAGGGTCTCGGCCGACCCGAGCAGGAACAGCGTCACGTACACCGCCCACAACGGCGACGCGTCCAGCAGTACGGCGGTTGCGAGTGCGCCCATCACTACGGCTCGGAAGATGTCGGCGGCAACCACCATCAGGCGACGGTCGAGCCGATCGGCCAGAGCCCCACTGAACAACGCGAACAGCAACCACGGGAGTTGCTGCACGAACACCGCTGCGCCGACGGCAGCGGGTTCGGTCGTGATGGAGGCGACGAGGAGTGGTCCGGCGGCGAGCAGGGCACCGTCGCCGAGGTTCGAGATGGCCGCGGCCGGCCAGATCTTGCGGAAGTCGCTGCCGAGCTCGATCGGCAACAGGACAGAACGGAGGGATCGCATGCATGTGCTCCAGAGGGCATGACGGCAGAACAGGACAGCCGACGTCAATCCACGTCGGCGGTTCGCCCAGTCGGCGCCCTGGATTCCGCTACATCAGCGAATGATCAGCGCGCGAACCGAACGGCGCGGGCCACGTCCTCGAACAGCCGAGACATTGCTCCACCTCCCGTCCATCACCTCAACCAGGCAGTCCCTCCACCCAGTCACCGCAGACCCTATCGCCACCCCACCCACCCAGCACCCCCTTTCTCCCACCCGCAGACACCAACCCGCACCACGCAGTACGAGGGGCGCTATCCTCGACGATCGGTGGCCCCGCACGCGCGGACGCACCTGGAGGGTTCGCATAGTGGCCGAGTGCGCTGGTCTTGAAAACCGGTATGGCGGGTGACCGTCATCGTGGGTTCGAATCCCACACCCTCCGCTC
>NZ_SNWQ01000029.1 GCF_004361855.1 Kribbella caucasensis | reverse complement strand
ACAACCAACGCCGCCGAGTACGGTACTTCTGCACCCGGCAATCACGCCGGAGCACAGCCAGACCAGAATCGCTGCCCGGTCAAGTTTGAAGAGCCGGAAAAGCTGGATCCTGCGTACACGTCGCAGACCTGTAGCGTCTGCGGGCACTGCGCGCCGGGAAGCCGCGAGAGCCAAGCGGTGTTCCGGTGCGTGGCCTGCGGACATCGGGCGAACGCGGACGTGAACGCGGCTGTCAACATCGCGGCCGGACGGGCCGTCAGCGCACGCCGAGAGACGCCACCACGGGCCTCGCCGAAGCGTGAACCTCAACACGCTACCTCCACGTAGTAGTTGGAATCCCCGTTCTTCACGGGCGGGGAGGACGTCAACGAGCACCTCCTTGCCCAAGAACATATGGGCTTTCCGACGAGCTGAACGGACGACTTCGCAACCTGTGGAAAACCTGCCGCAGCTGATCCGAGCTGCATCGCCGAAGCGAAACCGTTGCCCTAGGCGACGTGGCAGGCGGGCGTTTTCCCCGATCAGTCGGTGGGGAGTGCCTTGGCTACGATGTCGAGGCCTTGGGCGAGCAGGTCCTCGGGTATGACGAGCGGCGGCAGGAATCGCAGTACGTTGCCGAAAGTTCCTGCCGTGAGGACTACGAGACCCTCGGCGTGACAGGCCTTCGCGGCGGCCTGTGTGGCGATCGGGTTGGGCTGCTTGGTGCCGGGGTGCACCAGTTCGATCGCCACCATCGCGCCGCGACCACGCACATCGCCGATCACGGGATGGCGATCGGCCAGCTGCCGTAACCGGGTCAGCAGCAACTCACCCGTCCGCCGGGCGCGGGCGCACAGATCGAGCTCCCGCATTGTCGCGATCGCGCCAAGAGCAGCGGCGCAGGCGACCGGGTTGCCGCCGTAGGTGCCCCCGAGGCCGCCGGCGTGCGGCGCGTCCATGATCTCTGCCCGCCCGGTCACGGCGGACAGCGGTAGGCCGCCGGCGATCCCCTTCGCGGTGGTCACCACGTCGGGCACCACCCCCTCGTGCTCGCAGGCGAACCAGTCGCCGGTCCGGCAGAACCCGGTCTGGATCTCGTCGGCGACGAAGACGATCCCGTTGTCCCGGCAGTACGCCGCGAGGCGCGGCAGGAACCCGGGTGCCGGGACAACGAACCCGCCTTCGCCCTGGATCGGCTCGATCACCAGGCAGGCGGTGTTATCCGCGCCGACCTGCGTGTCGATCACAGCGATCGCGCGCTCGGCCGCCTCCTCGCCACTGATCGGCAGCGGCTCACGGAACGGGTACGACACGGGGGCGCGGTAGACCTCGGGCGCGAACGGGCCGAAGGAGTGCTTGTACGGCATGTTCTTCGCGGTCAACGCCATCGTCAGGTTGGTGCGGCCGTGGTAGCCGTGGTCGAACGCCACCACGGACCGCCGGCCCGTGTGGGCGCGGGCGATCTTGACGGCGTTCTCCACCGCTTCGGCGCCGGAGTTGAACAGTACGGACCGCTTCTCGTGGTCGCCGGGAGTCAGCGCGTTCAGCTCCTCGCAGACAGCCAGGTAGCCCTCGTACGGCGTCACCATCATGCAGGTGTGGGTGAACCGCCTGACCTGCTCGGCGACCGCGGCGGCGACCTGCTCGGCGCTGTTGCCCACGCTCGTGACGGCGATCCCCGAGCCGAAGTCGATGAGCGAGTTGCCATCGGCATCGATGAGCACACCCCCACCGGCCCGCTCGACGAACACCGGGAGCATGATGCTCAGCCCGCGCGCCACCGCGGATTCGCGTCGCGTCAGCAGCTCCCGCGACCGGGGACCGGGGATCTCCGTGACGACTCGGCGTTCCTGGGGCAGCACGGTCACGCCTCGATATTGGTCATCACGTGCTTGACCCGGGTGTAGTCCTCCAGGCCGTACATCGACAGGTCCTTGCCGTAACCCGAGTGCTTGAAGCCACCGTGCGGCATCTCCGCGACCAGCGGAATGTGGCAGTTGATCCAGACACAGCCGAAGTCGAGACTCTTCGCGACCCGCATCGCCCGGCCGTGGTCACGGGTCCAGACCGAGGACGCCAGGCCGTACCGCACGCCGTTGGCCCAACGCACCGCCTCGTCCTCGTCACTGAACCGTTGGACGGTGATGACCGGACCGAAGATCTCCTGCTGGCTGGCCTCGTCTTCCTGGCGCAGCCCCGACACGACCGTGGGCGCGTAGAAGAAACCGCGCTCGTTCACCCGCGTGCCGCCGGCCTGAAGCTGGGCATGATCGGGCAGCCGCTGCACGAAGCCACTCACCCGATCCAGCTGGTTCGGGTTGTTCAGCGGGCCGTACAGCACGTCCTCGTCGCCGGGCATGCCCGTCTTCGTGTTCTTCGCCTGCTCGGTGAGCGCCGCGACGAAGTCGTCGTACAACCGCGGCCCGGCGAGCACCCGCGTGGCGGCTGTACAGTCCTGCCCGGCGTTGAAGTAGCCGGCGACCGCGATCGCCTCCGCGGCCTTCGCCACGTCGGCGTCGTCGAACACCACCACTGGCGCCTTGCCGCCAAGCTCCAGGTGCACCCGCTTGAGGTCGCGCGTCGCGGCCTCTGCCACCTCCATGCCGGCCCGCACCGAGCCGGTGATCGAGACCATCTGCGGCACCTCGTGCTCGATCAGCGCGCGCCCGGTGTCCCGGTCGCCGCACACCACGTTGAACACGCCCGGCGGGAAGAACTCCGCGGCCAGCTCGGCCAGCATCACCGTGGTCACCGGCGTGGTGTCGCTCGGCTTGAGCACCACCGTGTTGCCTGCCGCCAGCGCGGGCGCGAACTTCCAGACGGCCATCATCATCGGGTAGTTCCACGGCGTCACCTGCGCGCACACCCCGATCGGCTCCCGCCGGACGAACGACGTGTGTCCCGCCAGGTACTCGCCCGCCGCCTTGCCCTCGAGCACCCGCGCGGCGCCGGCGAAGAACCTGAGCTGGTCGACCATCGGCGGGATCTCCTCGGTCATGGTCAGCCCGATCGGCTTGCCGGTGTTCTCCGACTCGGCCGCGACCAGTTCGTCCGCGCGTGCCTCCATCGTGTCGGCGAGCTTCGAAAGCGCCCGCTGCCGCTCGCTCGGTGTCGTCTCCCGCCAGGTCTCGAAAGCCTTGGCCGCGGCCCGCATCGCGGTGTCGACCTCCGCCGGTCCGGACAGTGGGGCGGTGCCGAACGCCTCGCTGGTCGCCGGGTTGACCAGGTCGGTCGTACGGCCGTCGGCGGCGTCTCGGAACTCACCGTCGACGAAATTGCGGACCGTTCGCTTCGCGCTCATCAGGACCCTCCGATGACTCGCCCACATCGCCAGGGTTGAGGAAAAGTCGCGGAAAGTCCATGGTCACGGACGACGACCAGGCACAGACAAAATCGTGATCGGCTGGCTACAGTGAAAAGATTCTGAATGGGGTCCGAGCCATGCAGTTGCCGCCCGTTTTCACTGCCGCCCCTTGCGCTCGGCGTTGAGAGGAGCAACTGATGGTGCGGTTCAGTTACGTCCAGCTTCCCGACTACCCGCTCACGGACTGTATCGACATGATCAAGACCGCGGACGAGTTGGGGTTCTACGCCGCGTACAGCGTCGACGAGACCTGGCACAAGGACATGTGGCTGCTGTTCGCCGCAGCGGCCGACAAGACGAAGAACATCCGCCTCGGGCCGAACGTCACGCATGTGATCCTGCGCGAGCCGACCCACATCTGCCAGATGCTGGCCACGCTCGACGAACTGTCCGGCGGACGAGCCGAGGCAGTCGTCAGCTTCGGCAACCTCGGCCTGCTCGAGCAGTACCAGATCGACTGGAAGTCGATGAAACCGCTGTCGCGGGTCCGGGAGGGTATCGAAGTGATGCGCCGCTTCCTCGCCGACGGCGCGATCACCTTCGACGGTGAATTCTTCAAGTACTCCGGGTTGTTCACCTTCGCACGCCCTGTGCAGGAGAAGATCCCGCTGAAGATGGGCGCGATGGGCGGACCGCGCTCGTTCGAGGTCGCGGGTGAGATCGCCGACGGGATGCACCACGCGCTCGGCTATTCACGGGAGAACTACGAATACGTCGCCGAGCACGTCAAGCTGGGCCTGGACAAGTCCGGCCGCAGTCTGGACGACTTCGACTTGGGCGCGTGGGTGGTGTTCGCCGTGGCCGAGGATTCCGAGGCGGCCAAGCGAGCGGCGCGGATCATGGTCGGTTTCTACATCTCGTCGATGCCGGCCAACCAGCTCGCCCGGCACGGGCTCAACCGCGACGACCTGCAGCCGATCATCGACGCCCTCGGTGCCGGCCAGATCGACCGGGCCATCGAACTGACGTCGCCGGAGCTTGCGGCCACGCTGTCCGTGTCCGGGACGCCGGAGGAATGTGTCGCCAAGCTCAAGACCGACATCCTGCCCACCGGCGTCAATCACATCATCGCCGCGGTCACCGACCCGATGATGGTGAAGGCGTTCAGCGGCAAGGAGATCTCCGGCGTCCCGGACGTCCAGGGACAGCTGCGCCTGATCCACGACAAGGTGATGCCCGAACTCGGATGAGGAATCATGACCACCGAAGCCGAGGACCAGCAGCGGGAGTTCGTCGAGCGGTGGCGTGACCCGGCGTACGGCTGTTTCAGCTCTGGCCACAAGTTCTGCCGCAACGTGTGCCCGGTCATGCAGGTCACGCAGAACGAGAACCACTCGCCGACGGCGTTCCACGCGAACATCGTGGCGATGGAGCAAGGCGCGCTCACCGTGGCCGACGTCGCCGAGGACTATGTCCACTGCACCCAGTGCGGCGCCTGCGAGTTGCGCTGCCCCAACACGCTGATGGCCGGCGACTTCTACCGGGCCCGGACGCGGACGGTCGACGTCGTCAAAGCGATGCGGGCGCTGGCCGTGGACTCGGGGATCGAGCAGCCGAACTGGAAGCGCTGGGTCGAGGCGACCGTGGACCGGAAGAACGAACCGGTGCTCGATGTTCCGGTCGCCCAGGAGAACGTCGCGAACTGGGCAGACGGACTCGGTCTCGGCGTCGGCGGTGAGACCGTGCTGTTCGTCGACTGCGAGGCGGCATTCTACCGTACGACGCTGCCTCGCGCGGTAGCCCGGATCCTGCAGAAGGGTGGGGTCGACTTCGGGCTGATGCGAGAACAGTGGTGCTGCGGCGGACCGGCTGCCGAGATGGGGTATGTGGCTCGGTCCCGGGAGTTCGCCGTACACAATGTGGCCGATTGGCGCGGTATCGGGGCCAGCCGGATCATCACGCTCGACCCGCACGACTACATCACGTTCACCGAGGATTATCCGAAGTACTTCGGTGTCGACTATGAGTTCGAGATCGTGCACATCACCGAGCTCGTGGCCGAGTTGATCCGGGACGGGAAGCTGTCGCTGATGGTGCCGATCGAGCGCGTGGCGACGTACCACGATCCCTGCCGGCTGAACAAGCGCAAGGGCATCCACAAGTCGCCGCGGGAGATCCTGCGAGCGATTCCGGGTCTGGATTTCCGCGACGTCGATCATGTGACGCAGTGGTCGTACTGCTCAGGTGCGGGCGGCGGACTGAGTATCGAACGGCCGGAGATCACCGCGGCGATCAGCCAGCAGCGGCTCGACCGGGCGGCCGCGTTGGACGTCGACCTCTTGGTCAGTGCTTGCGTCTGGTCGGAGCGTCCGTTGGCCGCAGCTGGGGAGACGCGTGACATCGAGGTCCGCGACCTGATGGAGCTGGTGGCTGAGTCCGCCGGGCTCGAGGTGACGGCGGTGACGACATGACCACGATGGCGATCTCCGATGCGCTGTACGACGAACTGGTCGGCATCCTCGGCGAGGACGGCGTCCTGACGGGCAAGCCGGCGCGATGGAACCGGACTCGGACGCCGGCGCCGTTCCCGGTGCACCGCTGGAAGGAGTACGTCCCCGACGTTGTGGTGTTGCCCCGCACCACCGAGCAGGTCGCCGAGATCGTCCGCCTCGCGAACCGCACCGGTACGCCGGTGGTGCCGCGGGCGGCCGGGACGGGTCTGACCGATGGAGCCACTCCGCTGCGGGGCGGGATCCTGCTCGATGTGAAGCGGATGAACGAGATCCGCGAGATCGACCTGGTGGACCGCACGGTCACGGTGCAGCCGGGCATCAACATGCTCAAGCTCAACGAGGTGCTCCAGCCGCACGGCGTGATGTTCCCGGACAATCCGGCGAGCTACCCCTGCTCGATGGTCGGCGGCCGGATCGGCACCAGCGGCTGGTCGTTGATCGGGGCCCGCTACGGCCATACCCGCGACCTGGTCTGCTCGATGGAGGTGGTGCTCCCCACCGGCGACGTGATCCGCGTCGGCGAGGGCGGCGGGCGTAAGTTGCGCAAGGCATCCACTGGGTACACGATCAAGCCGCTGTTCTTCGGCCACGAGGGTACGCTCGGCGTGGTCACCGAGGCAACGCTCGAGCTGGTGCCCCGCCCGCAGGCGGAGTTCGCCGCGTTCTTCGGCTACCGCGACTACGACACCGCGTGGCGGAGCACCGGAGCATTGGCCAAGTCCGGTTTCGCGACCCTCGCCGGAGTGGTGCTCTTCGACGAGTGGAAGCTCGCGTACCTTCGCCGGGACGACGAGGCCTACATCGAGCAGCCGGACTGGTTGAAGAGCGTGGTGGCGGTGGCGATGTACGGCAACAAGGCCGAGGTGGTCCCGGCCGCACGGGAGATCATGCGGATCGGGCGGGAGTCCGGGGGCAGTTATCTGGGCGACGAGATCAGCCAGGGCGACTGGGCGGCCCGCCACGACAGGTACGCGATCCCGCTGCACGGCCGGCTGCGTACCGGCGAGGTCGCACCCATGTCTTGGCACTGCGAGGACGCGGCGCTGAACTACAGCGTGCTGCCGCGCGTCCGGGAGGAGTGGCACGCGATCGCCGACCACTACATCCGGCGGTACGGCATCTTCGACGACTGGGGCATGTTCGCCTACACCAACGGGGCGTACAAGCCGTGGGGCGACTATCTCGTCGAGATCGACATCGGCATCTGGGAGCAGAAGCTCGATGACGAGATGTGGGAGGCCTGGTTGAACTGCAAGCGCGAGATCACCGAGGTGACGCTGAGGTACGGCGGGTCGATCAGCGCCTGCCACGGGGCGAGCCGAGCCGGCGACGTGGAGTACGTGCCGCAGGAGCTCGGCGGGGCCTTCGACGTGATGAAGAAGATCAAGCGCGCGCTGGATCCCAACAACGTCATGAATCCTGGCAAGTACCTGCTTGACCAGGCCTACGAGGACTGAAGAGTGATGTTCGGCTTCCGGCTTTCCGCGCAGAAACCGCCCGACCCGCGGCGGATCACCGACGACGTGGTGATGCGGTTCGACCACATCTACGAGGTCGATCCGGACAAGATGGCGATCTTCGGACAGCAGGACATCCCGGCATGGGACACCCACCGGATCGTCGACAGCCGATGGGACCACCTTGCTTGGATGCACCAGCACTTCGCCGACACCGTCCTCGGTATGTCGGACCTCGGGCTCAACGAGGACGGCAGCGAACCCGAGCAGTGAGCCGTGGTCCAGGCGTGCCACGATTCGGGGGTGCGGTTCTTCTCGGGTGCGGTGGGTGGTGGCGATGAGGCCGTGGAGTTGGCGGTTGCTCATGCCTTGGTCAGGCGTGCTTCGTCTGCTGAGGTGACGGAGGCGCTGCGGATCTACCGGCCGGCTGCTCCGGTGCTGGTCTTCGGGCGGCGGGACACGCACCATCCTGGGTTTGGGGCCGCGGTGGGTGCCGCTCGCTCGGCGGGCTTCCAGCCGTTGGTGCGGGCGGTGGGCGGGCGCCCGGTCGCCTATACGCCCTCGGCGCTCGTGGTTGACCACGTCAAGCATGAAGTACTGGCACCGGAGGGGCTGGAGTCTCGCTTCAGGCAGTTCGGTGAGCTGTATGCCGGCGTACTGCGCGAGCTCGGCGCGGACGCAAGGGTAGGTGCGGTGCCAGGCGAGTACTGTCCGGGCGCCCACAGCGTCAACGCGCGTGGTGTGGCGAAGTTGGTGGGCACGGGGCAGCGGGTCGTCCGCAACGGCTGGCTGTTCAGCGCGCTGATCGTAGTCGGCGACGAACAGCAGCTCCGGCCGCTGTTGACCGACGTCTATTGCCATCTGGAGCTCCCCTTCGAGGCGACGTCGGTCGGTTCGGTGTCGGCGGAGGTGCCAGGCGTGGACGCGGCGACAGTCGAGCGCCGGATCCTGGCCGCCTACGCCGTAACCGACCCGCTCGAGCCGACCGCCCTGGACGCAGCGACGATGGACCTCGCAACGTCACTCGTCGCCGACCACCGGGTCGGACCGTCGTTCATGCCCCCGATGACCTGAATTGGCCTGGTTCCTTATCGAGAAGTCAGGCTGCGCCGGATTCCGAGCTCCGCGGCGACTCGAAGGGTGTCTTGGAGCCGCTCTGATGAGACCAGTACCCCTGCATCAGGGCGGACCAGGGCGGCTGTCTTGTGCGCATGGGTGAGCCAGGAGTTGAGCGGTTCGCCTCGCTGGGACTCGAGTACGACGATGCCGCGTGACTCCGCTTCGGCTTGTTGTTCTGCGGAGAGGGGTTGGGTGGAGACGAGGGCGAAGCGTCCGGCGGCGTGGTCGTCGAATCGGGTGGTCCCACTGATTGGTGCGTTCGGGCACAGTGCACCGGCAGGTCCACGGTCCCAGCGACGCCGTACGACGAGACTCGGACGGAGGCGTGGTGTGACGCTGTCCAGCAGTCGCGCATGTACGCCGGGAATCAGGTGCAGTCGAGGCGTGACGAGCCGACGAAGTACGTCCCCGACACGACCGCCGTACGTCATCACTGTGCCGACCGCGACCGCCCGCAGGATCATCTGGGTCGCATGCGGTCGCCGTTCCCGTTGGTAGGTGTCGAGAGCGTTCTCCGGCAGGGTTCCGTCGAGCACGCCGGCCAGCTTCCACGACAGGTTCACGGCGTCGCGGATCCCGGCGCCCATGCCCTGCCCGATGAACGGCGGGGTCAGGTGCGCCGCGTCGCCGACGAGGAAGACCCGGCGGTCGCGCCATCGATCGGCGACCTGGGCACGGAACGTGTACTCGGCGACCCGGACGATCTCGACTCCGGAAGATTCGCCGATCCACGGTCGGAGCAACGGTCGCAGCGTGGTCAGAGAGTCGTAGTCGGCGCTGGTCTCACCATCCTTGAGCTGGAACTCCCAGCGGTGACGCCGATCGTTGATCCGCATGTACGTCGCCGCGCGGTTGGTGTCGCACACCTGGTGCACGCCGTCCCACTGGCCGAGCTCATGGTCGGCGGTGAGGTCGACGACGAGCCAACGCTGCTTGAACCCAAGATCACGCATCCGGGCGCCGATGGACCGGCGTACGACGCTGTTGGCGCCGTCGCAGCCCAGAACGTACTCCGCGAACAGTGTCTCGGACTCGCCGCTCGTACGGTCGTGGACTTCGAGACGAACTGCCGCAGCCGAGGTCTGGTGGACCGCCACAACCTCGACGTCGCCGCGGAAGGTGACCAGCGGCTGCTTGCTCAGATTGGCGCGCAGCAATGCCTCGAGGTCGGGCTGGTCGAACAGGTTCGCCTGCGGATACCCATGTCGCCCGGTGCGCTCGTTGCGACGGAACTCGGCGATCACCCGGTGCCGCGAGTCCTGAAGGCGAAGGCCCTGGGTGGGACGGGAGATCCGGGCGAACTCGTCGGCCACTCCGAGCTGCGCGAGGACGCGGTAGATCTCGTCGTCGAGGTGAACCGCCCGCGGTTGCGGGTACACCTCGCGCCAGCGGTCCAGCACCAGCACCTCGACGCCGTACGACGCGAGCAACGTGGCAACGGTGATCCCGGCCGGCCCTGCACCGACCACGACAACCGGGAGGCTCACGTCCACCCTCCCGCCAACAGCACCACGTAGGCGACGGCGAGTGCTGCGGTTCCGATCGCCGGAAGCCAACGGAGGAAGGCGTCGTGGTTGCGGACATGGACTGTGATGGCGCCGACCATGAGCAGCACGACACCGACAGCCGCGGACGCGCCGGCCGGATGCCACCAGAACCCGATCAGAAGACCGGCGACCGCTGCGAGCTCGGTAGCCCCGATGGTCCGGTAGACGGTCACGCTGAGGTGCGCGTGAGCGGCTGCGGCACGCATCGCCGGGACCGCGAGCACCTTGGCGATACCGAGTGCGCCGAGAAGCACAACCAGGGGCATGGCGACGAGGTTCACCGAGGTCACGAGAGCCCCCCAACGATGCGCCAGGACAGGGCGTAACTGTCGAGGACCTTCCGTACTGGTGAATTCCGGCCAGAGCAGCTCCACGCTCATCGGGCATCACGCACGATCGTGCGCTGGGTGCCGAGGACGATCGCTCCGTCGTCGGTGCCGATTCCCACCTCGACGACGTCGCCGTCGGCCAGGTACCTCGGGTTTCCGGCCTGCCGTTTGAAGAACGCCTTCCACTTCATTGCCGGGGGCAACAGGCTGCCGATGATCTCGATCGGCTTGGCCGGTGCGCGGAGCGCGGTGCCTGCCGGCGTCCCGGTCAGCAACAGATCGCCCGCGTCGAGGCGCTGGAATCGGCTGAGGGCCTGGAGCGCCTCGACCGGCTGGAAGACCATGTCACCCTCGACAGTGCTGTCCTGCCGGACCTCGCCGTTGACCGTCAGACGTAGCCGCAGATCGGGGAACCGCTTCAGCTCGTCGCCATCGAGCAGGACCAGGACGGGACCGACCGGCGTGAACGTCGGATACGACTTGGACTCGAAGAACTGGGTCTTCGGGAGTTGCAGATCGCGCGCGCTCACGTCGTTGGTGACGACGAGGCCGGCGACGTACTCGGCCAGGTTGTCGGTGGTGATCCGGGTGCCGACCGGTATGGCCTTGCCGATGACGAGACCGATCTCGACCTCGTAGTCGAGGAACTTGACGTGTGACGGTTTGACGACGGCGTCGTACGGGCCGCTGATCGAGCCGGAGGTCTTTCGGAAGAACGTCAGCGGGACGGTGTCGGGGTCCATCCCGGAGTCCTTCAGATGCGACCGGAAGTTGGTCATCTGGGCGACCACCCGGCAGGGCGCGGTGACGGGGGAGAGCAGTTTCAAGCTCTCGACCGGGACTGTCCCAGGCCCGGAGGCTGCGCTGTCGATGGCGGCACGGTCCGCCAGTAGCTCGCCTGTAGTCGTTGCGGCGGTCTGGATCTTCGCGGCGCCGGTCGGGGTCTGCGCCCACCAGGCGCCGTTGGCGGTACGCAGGACGGAGATGCTCATGAAGAGGCTACTTTCAGCAGGCCGCGGAGGCGGCGAAGGTCGAATTCGTTGGGTTCACGCAGGGACGTCACGATGGACCGGAGCTCGTCGATGGACTCCCGGCCGAAGCCGATACCCATGAAGTCCTTGGTCACCGGCGGGCCCCACTGCGCGAGGCCGGACGCGGTCATCGGCGCCCAGCCCGGTTCGAGGGTGTTGTCGAACAGGTCGCCGTCGGTGAAGTGCTCGACGAGGAATCCGTCGGGATCACGCCAGTAGTCGAAGATCTGGCTGCCCTGGATATGCCGCCCGATACCCCACGATCGGTGGTAGCCGCGGTCGCGCAGATACTCGCCACCGGCGGCGAGCGAGTCCAGGTCCGACACCTGATAGGCCGAGTGGACGTAGCGGTTCCGCGGGCCCAGGGTCATGGCGAGCGTGTGGTGGTCGGCGGCGACGGAGCCACGGTCGCAGCGGATGAAGCTCATCACCGGACCGCGGTCCCGCTGACCCTCGTAGTACAGGAAGTCGCTGACGATCAGGCCGAGATGGTCCAGGTACCAGTCCAGGGCCTGACGGTAGCGGGTGGTCTGCAGTACGACGTGGCCCAGTCGTTGCACCGTCACCGGGATTCTCGGTGGGCGTTGGGTGGCGTTCGTCCGGTTGACCTCGCTACCGAAGTTGAAGGTGTGCGGCTGCTGGGCCGGGAGTTCCGGAAGGGGGTGCGTGTCGCTCACCACGCGGACCCGCGCGCCACTCGGATCGCGGAGGTCGACGACCGTTCCGCCGAGGCTCTCGGGGAGTCGCTCGACCCGCGCGCCGGTCGCGTTGGCCAGCCGCATCACGTCCTTGGCATCGGCCGCCCGGAACGCGGCACCCGCGAACCGCGACCTGGGGCCACGGCGGATGATCACGCATGGCGAGCCGGCGTACGAACCGCGCAGCTGGAGTTCACTGGCGGTCCGGGCCGCGACCGCGAATCCGAACGCCCGCGCGAACGTCTCGGCGCGAACGAGGTTGGGCTTCTCGAACTCCAGCCAGGCCAGATCCTCGACCTTGATCACCGGGTTCTTCCCGCGACCAGAGTGCTCATCGGGCAGGGCGCCCTGCTCGGTATGGAGGCCGCTGTGCGTGCCGTGCTCTGTCATGATCAGGCTCCTCTCAGGACTGCAGTCGGGCGGAGGCGACGGGGAGAGAGGTAGCGACGGCGGTCGGTGATGAGGACGCTGACCAGGGTGCCGACGACTAGCCAGGTCGCGAGCTCCGCGATACCGCCGGCAAGGCCGGGGCTGTCCGTGGCTACGGCTCGCAGGGCGAGGACCGCGCCGTGGGTGGGTAGGTAGTCGGCGAGGCTGTAGAAGGGCGACGGCAGCGTTGAGATGGCGCCTGTCGCGGCGGCGAGAATGAGGACGGCGAGGGATGCGAGCCGCCCGCTCCGGCCGAAGATCGCGGCTGCCGCCTGGTTGAGGGAGACGAAGGCGAACGCGGCCAGCAGCGCCACCGCGAGGAAGCCCAGCGTCGCGACGAAGCCGAGTCCCAGGACCGGTACGGCGATTGCCGTGATGACCGCGGCGGCAAGCGCGGCCGCGGCCGCTCCCGGCAGGGCGGCACGGGCGATGATGGTCCAGGTCGCCTCGCGTGCGATGAGTACGGCGTCCGGCACCGCGCGGGTGACGATGTAGGTCGCCAGCGCCAGTGCCCACAGAGCCAGGGCGGCGAACAAGGTGAGCGCCATCGGACCAATCGAGCTGCTGTCGATCTTGGCGGTCGAGGGGTCGGCGGCGATCGTCTTGAGGTGAGCTCGCTCATCGGCCGTATACGTGGGGACCTGGTTGCGGCCCTTGTTCAGCTCGGTGGCCAACTGCTGGGTGCCGGTGTTGACCTTGACCACGCCTGTGGAGAGCTGCTGCGACCCCTTGGCGAGCTGGGCGGCCCCGGTGGACAGCTGGCGTGCCCCGGTGGAGAGCTGCTGAGCCCCGGTGTTGACCTTCGCCGCGCCGGTCGCGAGCTTGCGCGATGCCTGTGCCGCCGACGCGATGCCGCGGGTGAGTGGCACGGCCTGCTTGGCCAGCTGGGCGTTGCCGTTGGCAACCTTGCGGGAGCCGGTGGCAAGCGCCTGGACGGAGTCGCGGATCTGTACGGCGTTCGCGCGCACCTTGGTCTTGGTGGCGTCGATCTTGGCGGCGGTCGCGGTGAAGTCGCGGGAGGCCTTGGCGAGCTGCTGGCAGAACTGCGGCGTCCCGCCGTTCGCGGTGCACTGGTTCGACAGCCGCTGGAACTTGACGGCCTCGGCCTTGGCCGACGGTAGGGCGTCCAGCGCGGCGATCACCCGGTTGGCTAGCGGGACGACGGTCGAGGCGATCCTCTGATTGCCCTGGGCAACCTGCTCGGCGCCGGTGGCGAGTTGCCGGGTGAGCGCGGGCAGTTGGGCGGTGTCGCGTTCGGCCTGGGTGAGGCCCTTCGACAGCTGCGACGACCCGCTCGCGAGCTGCGAGGTCCCGGAGGCGAGGTCTTTGGCGCCGGTGGACAGCTGGTTCGCGGCGGTGGACAACTTGCTCGAGCCCGTCGCGACCTGTTGGGCTCCGGGAACGAGTTGCTTGGTGCCCCTCGCGAGCTCGGTGGCGCCGTCGGCCGCCTTGACCAGCTGGCCGTGGATGTTGGTGAACCCGACGTAGACGTTGTCCAGGTACGTCTCGACGACCTGTTGATCGAGCGACTGCTGCGTGGTTCGCGCGATCTCGGTGGCAAGGGCGGGATCCGCGACTCCCGTAGTACTGGAGGTTCGCACGTCGACGACGGCTTGTGATGCCTGCAGTGGTTTGCCGGTCGCGGACGAGGTGGTCCGGGCCGAGAAGTCCTTCGGGATGGTCACGACCGCGGCGTACTTACCGTCGGCGAGACCGTCCTCGGCGTCGGCGGCGTCGGTGAGCACCCAGTTGTAGGGGGAGTCCTCACTCTTCATCAGGTTGCCGGCGAGGGTGCGACCGAGCGGGATCGTCTGGTTGTTGACCTTGACCGGCTCGTCGTTGTTGACGACGGCCGCGGTGGCCGTGTCGTGGTTGGTGTCCGGCGACCAGAACGCCCAGGTCAGCAGGCTCATGACGAGGATGGGTACAGCGATCAGCCCGGCCCAGGTCCGCCAGGTCAGTGGCCCGGCGTCCGGGACGCGCGCGGAGTTGGCGAATGGCTTGAACATCAGTGAACCTCCGCTGGCTGAGGAGCCAGTCCGAACAGTTGGGTGGTGGCGGGGAGTAGGTCCCGGATCCGTTCCGGGTCTTGGCAACTGACCACGAACGACGCCGTACCTGGGCGAGCGAGAACGTCCCGGAGTGCGTCGCGTGCGTCGGTTCGCAGTACGACGTCGATGTCGTCGAGCAGCACCAGGCCGACGCCGTCCGCGATCGCGGCGGCGGCCTCGGCGCCTGGGTCGGTGACGTCGCGGCAACGAATCACATGGACCTCGCGGCGAAGGGCGTGGCTGTGCTGGGGGAGAACCCGGCCGAGAACCTTCAGATCTCCCTTGTGCTTGGTGATCCGTCCGGCCAGCGTGAACAGGAGTGCGGTCTTGCCGACCGACCCGTAGCCGTGCAGCACGAGCGTGTCGCCGCGCGGCGCGTGGATCTCGACGTCGTGGTAGATCGGCTGACCGCGATCATCTTCGAGGCTGAGCTCGCGGGCGCTGATCGCCTCGTCCGTACCGGGCCAGTCGGCCAGCCGCAGCTCGTGCACCAGCGCGTCGCCCTCGGCGTCGAACACGGGCAGCGCGCGATCCAGCTTCGGCGGCAAACCCCAGGCACGCTCGCCGAGCAGGGCGAGTACGGCCGGTACGAGGGTCATCCGCACGATGAACGCATCGACGAAGACACCGACGGCCAGGCTGAACGCGATCGGCTTGATCGTCGCACTGCCCTCCGGGACGAACGCCGCGAAGACCGCGAACATGATCAGCGCGGCCGCGACCACGACCCGCGACGCGGACACGAAACCGGACTCGATCGCGTGCTGCGGATCGCCGTGGTGGACGTAGTCCTCGCGGATCCGGGAGACCAGGAACACCTCGTAGTCCATCGCGAGCCCGAACAGGACGCCCATCAGGATGATCGGCAGGAAGCTGATCACGCTGCCGGTGTGCGCGACATGCAACTGCTCCGCCAGATGCCCTTGCTGGAAGACGAACGAGGTGGCACCGAACGCGGCCCCGACCGACAGCAGATAGCCGAAGGTCGCTTTCACCGGCACCCAGATCGAACGGAACACCATCGCCAGCAGGACCATCGACAACCCGACGACCAGGATCCCGAACGGGAGCAGCGCCTGACCGAGTTTGGCGGAGACGTCGATGCCGACCGCGGTGATCCCGGTGACGGCCGTCTGCGTCCCGTACTCGTCGAGGAAATGCTGCTCCTGGTCGCGGAGCCGCTTGACCAGGTCCTCGGTCTCGGCGGAGTCCGCGGCGGTGGTGGGGACAACCTGGATGATGCCCGTGTCGCCCTTCGGATTCGGCGTGGCCAGCGGCACCGAGGCCACACCGGGCATCGTCCGGATCTCGGCGGCCAGCTTGTTCATCAGGCCGACCGGGTCGGTGCTCTGGATGATGTCGGCGGTCACGATCAGCGGGCCGTTGTAGCCGGGGCCGAAGTGTTCGCTGACCACCTCGTACGTCACCTGGGCGGGTGTCCCGTGCTCCTCGCTGCCGTTGTCCGGCAACGCCAGGCGCAGCTCGGCCGCCGGGATGGCGCATGCGGCAAGCCCTACGACTGTGATGACGACGGTCAGCAGCGGCACCTTGGTCGCCGTACGGACCCATGCCCGGGCAATCTGTGGCTTGGGGAGACGGATACGGCGGCGCCGTTGTGCCTTGGGAGCGCCCTTTGGAGTCTTGGGACGCAGTCGGTCGCCGGCGAATGACATCAGCGCCGGGATCAGGGTCACGGCGATCGCCACTGCGAACGCGACGGCCACCGCGGCGGCGACACCCATCGTGGTCAGGAACGGAATGCCCGCGATGGTCAGGCCCAGCAGCGCGATGACGACGGTGAGGCCGGCGAAGATGACCGCCGATCCGGCCGTCGCGGTGGCCCGGGCGACCGACTCCTCGACCTCCAGTCCTTCGGCGAGCTGGTCACGATGCCGCGACAACAGGAACAGGGCGTAGTCGATCCCGACGGCCAGGCCGAGCATCACCGCGAGCATGGGCGCCGTCGACGAGATCGGTATCGCCAGCGTCGCCAGATAGATCAGCCCGACCGCGATGCCCACTCCGAGAACCGCGGTCAGCAGCGGCATCACCGCCGCGATCATCGAGCGGAACATCAGCAGCAGCACGATCAGTGCGATGCCCAGACCGATCCCTTCGGTGGGGCTGAGCTTGGGCACTTTGTCGGCGAACGCGTCGCCGCCGGTGTACACGTGCGCCCCGCCGCCCACCGTCGATGCCAGGTCGTTCGCGATCTCGGTCAGGTCGTCCTTGGAGGACGGCTCAACCTGAGCCACGTCGACAGTCATCGGTACGGCGATCAGCGCGGCCCGGCCGTCCTCCGACACGGCGCCCGACACGTCCGACCCGAACGGGTTCACCACGGTCGCGACCTGGTCGACCTCCCCGATCCGCGCGACCGTGGCGTTGACCGCCGTACGAGTTGCGGCCGTGTCGACCTTCTGCCCGTCCGGTACGACGAGGACCAGCTGGGCCGAAGTCCCACTGACCTCTGGGAAGACGCGCCCGAGATGGTCGAGCGCGTCCTGGGATTCCGAGCCGGGGATGCTGAACGTGTCGTCGGTGCCCTGGTTGAAGGCGACCGCGCCACCGCCGGCCGCGGCCAGGACGAGCACCCACACGGCGACGACCAGTACCCGGAGGCGAGCCGCGGCCCGCCCGAGGCGGTAGAGGAACGACGACACGGAGACTCCTTCGATCCGGCCCCGCGGCCAGTGCTGACGATATCGTCATTTACGAGGCAATCGTCAGCATACATAAAACTGACGATATCGTCATCTCTGACGACAGCTGCTAGGGTGACGGGCATGGCAGCCGATCCCGAGTCAGAGCCGAAGCCGGAGCCGAACCGCCTGGTGCGCCGCAAGATGCGGACCCGGGCGGCGCTCGTACGCGCCGCGCAGACGTTCATCGCCGAGGGCAACCTCAACGCCCCGATCCTGGAGATCACCAAGGCCGCGGACGTCGGGATGGGATCGTTCTACAACCACTTCCAGACCAAGGACGAGCTGTTCCAGGCCGCCGTCGACGACGCGCTCGAGGCGCACGGTGCGGTCCTGGACACGCTGGGCGAGCCGTCCGACGATCCGGTCGAGACCTTCACGCGCAGCTTCCGGCTGACCGGGCGGCTACACCGCAAGGCGCCTCAGCTCAGCCGCGTGCTGCTCCGCAGCGGGACCGAGCTGATCACGTCCGACCGCGGCCTGGCGCCGCGCGCGATCCGCGACCTGCGGGCGGCGATCGACTCCGGTCGCTTCAAGGTGGAGGACCCGGAGCTCGCCATGGTGGTAGCAGCCGGAGCGCTGCTTGGTCTCGGCCAGCTGCTACTCGACCGCCCGGATCGCGACGACGCGGCGGCGACCGATCAGATCGCGGAGGACCTGCTGCGGATGTTCGGCGTATCCGCGGCCAAGGCGAACAAGCTCGCCCACACCCCGCTCCCCAGCCTCGACGACCTCCCACCACCCGCGCCCTGACCCCTCCTCCCGATTGCTGACGTCCGAAGAAGTGAGGGTATAGGCCACACTTCTTCGGACGTAAGGCTTATGGCAGGTGGATTTGGGTGGTGAGGGGGAGGTCGGTGACCGAGGAGCCGGCGTGGAGGGTGAACTCGCCGGGTTCGGTGGTCCAGCCGTTGTCCCAGTGCTCGAAGGTGTGCTGGTGCAGTGGCACGGTGACCTCCCGGGCACTTCCGCCATCGAGGCGTACGACGGTGAAGCCGGCTAGCCAGCGAGTCGGACGGTCTACGGTCGACGAGGGGCGTTCGGCGTACACCTGAATGACGTGCTTGCCGGCCTGCCCACCGGTGTTGCGGACGGTCAGCGCTACTGACGACGGGTCGATGGCGCGGAGGTCGGTGAGTTCCCAGGTGGTGTAGCCGAGGCCGTGACCGAAGGGGAAAGCGGGTTCGGTGCCGGCGCGGAGCCAGGCGCGGTAGCCGATGTGGATGCCCTCGTCGTAGCGGACGACACCGTCCTGTGGAGTGACGTCGATGACCGGTACGTCGGACTCCTCGCGCGGCCACGTCGTGGGGAGCCGACCGCCGGGCTCCACGACGCCGAGCAGAACGTCGGCCAAAGCGTTGCCGTACTCCTGGCCACCAAAGTAGGTGACCAGGAGTGCGGCAACTTCGCCACGCCATGGCAGCAGGACGGGCGAGCCTGCGTTGACGACCACGACTGTCCGCGGGTTGGCGGCGGCCACGGCACGGACCAGGTCGTCCTGACGACCGGGGAGCGCGAGGGTGCTGCGGTCGTAGCCCTCGGACTCGACCTTGGAATTGGTGCCGACGACAACGACCGCGACGTCCGCCGTACGCGCCGCCTCGACCGCCTCGTCGATCAAGGCCTGCGGATCCGACGGGTCGGGCTGGACGCCGACGGTGATGCTCAGGGCATTGCTGAGGCCGCCTTCCCGCTCGGGCAGTTCAAGCTCCACCCGGACGTCGACGGGCTGACCGGCGATCACGTCGAGCGGGGTCGAGATGAACGGCGGTGACAGCAACGCGGCGCCGAGATCCGTGCCCACCGGTACGGCGACGTCCTCGCGCAGAAGTTTGCCGTCGGCAAAGATACGGCCGCGGCCGACCGTGGCGAAGCCGAGCAGGATCGAGCCGGACTCGGCCGGCGTGTACGTCGTACGGAACTCGAAGACCGAGGTGTCACCGATCGGTGCGTTCCCGCCGAGGTACACCAGCGCGCTGGAGAATCGGTCCTCGGCGTACAGCTCGGTGCCGTCCGCGGCGAGGAAGCGCACCTTTGCGCCGGGCCGACCGGTGTCCGGGTTGGTCATCGTGGCCAGTGGTAGTTCGGCAACACCTTCCTGGACGACCGTGCCGATCGAGTAGGTGATCTCAGCATCGGGGAGGGCCGCGCGGAGTCCGTCGAGCGGGGAGACCACGGACGTCGGAATGACGGTCGCACTACCACCACCCTGGGTCCGTGCGTCTCGTGCGTTGTGCCCGATCATCGCCACCCGCCGCAGGGTCTCGGATTGCCACGGCAGCTCGCCATGGTTGCGCAGCAGCACCGATCCCTCGGTCGCGGCGGTGCGCGCGAAGGCAACGCCGTCTACAGCAGGGACCTCGGCCGGCTTCTCGAACCCTTCGAGCGCGCCGACCCGAGCGGCCAACGTGAGCAGGCGCAGCACCTTCCGGTCGATCGCGTCCTCCTTGACCTCGCCGGATCGCACCGCCTCGACCAGGGCGTCCCCCCACGCCCCGATCGGTCCCGGCATCTCCAGGTCCTGCGAGTGCTTGGCGCTCTCCACGCTGCGTACGGCGGTCCAGTCGCTGACGACGACGCCGTCGAAACCCCAGTCGGTGTTGAGTGGAGTCTCGAGCAACTCGTTCTCGGACGCGGTGGCGCCGTTGATCGAGTTGTACGCGCTCATCACCAGCCACGCCTTGGACTCGGTGACGGCCTTCTCGAACGCCAGCAGGTACACCTCGCGCAGCGCCCGCTCGCTCACCACCACGTCCGCGGTGAAGCGGTCGGTCTCGAAGTCGTTCGCGACGTAGTGCTTCGGGGTCGCGCCGACGCCGAGCTCCTGGACGCCGGCCACATAGGCGGCGGCGAGTTCACCGGTGAGCACGGGATCCTCGCTGAACGCCTCGAAGTGCCGCCCGCCGAGTGGCGACCGATGCAGGTTGATCGTCGGCCCGAGCACGACGTCCACACCCTTGCGACGTGCTTCGAGCGCGGACACCACGCCGTACCGATGAGCGATCCCGAGATCCCAGGACGACGAGAGCGCGGTCGCCGACGGGAGGTTGAGCGACGGGTCGCGCTCGTCCCAGACCGGACCGCGGACGCCGCTCGGGCCGTCCGACAGCACCATCGACCGCAGGCCGATCCCGGGGAGGGGATGAGTGGACCAGAAGTCCTGTCCGGTCAGAATCCGGACCTTCTCCTTGAGCGCGAGGCGGCTGAGCAGGGCTTCGAAATCACCAGGGCTGGGGCTCATGCGGACGACTGTACGCGCCAAAACCGAGTAGCGCTAGGTTTTCGTTTCCGGTGTGAGTAGCATCCTGGTCATGCCATCCCGAGGTCCGTACGCGAAAGGCGTCGCCAAGCGCGAGGAGATCCTGACGGCGGCGCTCGGGGTGATCGCCCAGCACGGGTACCGGAAGACCTCGACGCGTGAGCTGGCGAGTGCCGTCGGTCTGAGCGAGGCGGGTCTCCTGCACTACTTCGGGTCGAAGGAGCAGCTGTTCGAGGCCGTACTACGCGCCCGCGACGCGGCCGACACCGAGAGGCTGAGCGATCAGCCGGATGCGATCGGCAAGCTCGGCGCGATCGTGCGGCACAACAGCGGTGTCCCTGGCCTGGTTCAGCTCTACTCGACCTTCTCCGCGGAGGCGGGCGATCCGGAGCACAGCGCTCACGACTACTTCGTCGAGCGCTACCGGAACCTTCGCGAGGCGTTGGCCGAGGGGGTCCGGGCGCGGCAGTCGGCCGGGACGATCAGTACGGCGGCCGACCCGGACAAGATCGCCACCCTCCTGATCGCGGTGTCCGACGGTCTTCAGATCCAGTCCCAGTTCAGCCTCCACGCCGAACCGGGTGATCTCGTCGACCACCTGCTCTCGCTGCTCTGAACCGACCGCAGTCCTGAGTCCGCTACCGGATGGGGGCGCCCTCTGGGGTGTAGGTGGCGAGCTCGACCTTGTAGCCGTCCGGGTCTTCGAGGGTGAGGGCCTGGACGGGTGCGGTGGCGGCGGTCCGCGGATGGATGGAACCGTGGACGGCGTGCAGCTGCTCGGCCCGCTCGTAAAGGTCGTGGATCGAGGCGTCCGCGATCAGGCAGATGCTCACAGAACCACTCGGCGCCGGCGTCCCTTGCCGCAGCCGGATCGCCTGTCCGCCCACTTGGAGCGAGACCTCGCCCTCGTAGTCCTGGGTCGTCCGCGCGCCGGTCAGGGCAGACCACCAGCGACTGCTCGCAGCGACGTCGGAGACGGACAGAACGACATGGTCCAGATACGTGGTGTGGATCTTCATGATGCGACTCCTTCCACTACCACCGACTGTCCTCGCGCCGCCCCAGAACGTCCAGCCTCAGTCCTCGGGTGGTGCGGACGCGATGGTCCTGACGGCGGCGCCGATGAGATTGGTGATGGTTTCGGCCGCGGTGGCCGGTGACGGCTTTCCGGCGTCCAGCCAGGCGATGACGCCCTCGACTGCGATGGTCGGAATGAGCTGGGCAGCCCATTGGAGCCGGTCCTCGTCGTGGATGACCTCGCGCAGTAAGGGTTCGGCGGTGGCGGTCATGGCGGCGCGGAGCTCGTCGGCATGCCGGCGGAACTCGGGTTCCTGTGCGGATTGGCGGAAGAAGAGGCGGAACCCGTCCGGGATCTCCTGGGCGACGGCGACGAGTGCATCGAGGCTTGCCGGCGTGTGGTTGGGGTGGCCCGTGGCGTCGCGCAGTTTGTCGCTGACGTCTGCGAGGACGGCTTCGTACAACTCGGCCTTGGACTCGAAGTGCCGGTAGATCAGCACCCGGCTGACACCGGCTTCGGCGGCGACGTCCTCGAGGTTGGTCGCCGCGTAACCGCTGCGGGCGAAAGCGCGCGCCGCGGCCGCGATCAGCGCACGGCGCCGCTCGGGGCGCTTCATCAACTTGCCCTCGGTGGGGGTGGTCAACGAGCAGCCCTCCTTCCAAAAGTGTTTACATGTGTGTTGACACTTGCCTGTTAACACTCCATCGTAGTGCTATGCCTGCACGAATATCGCATCCGCTGTTCGCCCGTGTGTACGCCCGGCTCAGGCCGGTCATGGACCGCCAGGGAGCAGACGAGCATCGCCGCCGACTGATGGACGGGCTGTCCGGTCGGGTGGTCGAGGTCGGTGCGGGGGAGGGCGGCAACTTCGCGCACTACCCGGCCGAAGTCAGTGAGGTCGTAGCCGTGGAACCGGAGCCGTATCTGCGCGCCAAGGCGAGCTCCCGAGCTCAGGACGTGACTGTTTCCGTGCGGGTCGTGGACGGCTCGGCAGAGCGGTTGCCGGTCGAAGATCGCTCAGCCGATGCTGTGGTGGCGTCGCTGGTGCTCTGCTCCGTCACCGATCAGCAGAGAGCGCTCAGCGAGGCATGTCGAGTACTGCGACCAGGTGGTGAACTGCGGTTCTACGAGCACGTCGCTGCGCCTGGAGGTAGTCGGTTGGCGCGGGTGCAACGAGTCGCCGATCTGACGCTGTGGCCCCTTCTGATGGGCGGCTGCCACGTGGGCCGCGACACCGCGACGGCTATCGCCACGGCCGGCTTCGACATCGAGGAGATCGATCGATTCGACTTTCCGCCGGACCAGCCATCGCCTGCCTCACCCCACATCCTCGGCCGAGCCGTCCGTGTGGCGAACGAGGGCGGAATGCCATGACGACCGCGAGCATCGAGGTCCGGGAGCTGACGAAGTCGTTCGGCGAAGTCCGTGCTGTCGACGCGCTGACTTTCGACGTGGCCGCCGGGACCGTGACCGGGTTCCTCGGTCCCAACGGCGCCGGCAAGACCACCACCTTGCGGATGTTGCTCGGTCTGGTTCGGCCCGACCGTGGCACGGCGACGATCGAAGGCCGGTCGTACCGTGACCTCTCTGCTCCGACCACCGTCGTTGGCGCAGCATTGGATGGGACCGGTTTCCACCCGGCCAGGTCGGGGTTGGCGCATCTGCGGGTGTACTGCGCGGTCACCGGCTGCCCGCCGCAGCGAGCGGACGAAGTACTGGAACTGGTGGGACTGTCTAACGCAAGCAGGCGCAAGATCGGCGGCTACTCGCTGGGAATGCGGCAGCGGCTCGCGCTGGCGGTAGCGCTGCTCGGAGACCCGAAGGTGCTGGTGCTGGACGAACCGGCCAACGGGCTGGATCCCGAGGGAATCGTCTGGATGCGCCGCCTGCTGCGCGATCTCGCCGCCGAGGGCCGAACGGTCTTGGTCTCCAGTCACGTGCTGACCGAGATGCAGCATCTGGCGGACGAAGTTGTGATCATCAGCGCGGGCAGACTCCTGTATCAGGGGCCGGTGGACGGCGATCTGGAAGGGCTGTTCTTCGCTCTCACTTCCGGATCGCCCTCGCCGGTACGAGCCGCCTGGACGCCGAAGGAGGGAGTCTGATGCTTGCCCTCATTCAAGGCGAGTTCGCCAAGCTGCGATCCACTCGGCTGTGGCTGTGGTTGCTGCTGGCAACCATGAGTCTGACTGCCCTGTTCGCAAGTCTCAACATCGCCTTCAATGACGACCCCGACACCCTCGCGCCACCGCTTGCCACTGCCGCCGGACAACGTCTGCTGTTCGGGACCAGTGCAGGCGGTGCGCAGACGCTCGTCGCGATCTTGGCCGCGATCGGCATCACCGCGGAGTACCGGCATCGCACCGCGACCACGACCTTCCTCGCCACACCCCACCGTGGCAGGGTCGTGGCCGCCAAGCTGGTCAGCTACGGAATGGTCGGCGCCGGTTACGCGGTGCTCTGCATCGCGGTGGTGACCGCGATCGCCTGGCCGTGGCTCAAAGCCCGGGGGATCGAGCCGACCCTGACCGGCAACGGCATCCCGGCGACCTTTGCCGGAGTAGTCGTCGCGGTGACCCTGTTCGCCTTGCTCGGCGTCGGTCTCGGAGCATTACTCCGCGACCAAGTCGCCACTGTCGTGGGTCTGCTGGTCTACCTGTTCGTCGCCGAACCGATCGTCACCCGCATCCCCGCGCTGCAAGACTGGTCGATCTTCCTCCCCGGTCCGTCCGCGAGCGCTCTGAGCCAGATCACCCTGACCGACCAAGACTTCCTGGAACCGTGGCAGGGTGGCGTACTGCTCGCTGTCTATGCGTTGCTGGCTGAGGTCGCCGGGCTCTGGCGGACCACTCGCCTCGACGTGACCTGACCGGCTCAGACCGGGGTTGTGGCTCCTTCGCCTGGTCTGCGGGGTATGGCGGGGGAGGCGGGCCGTTCGACTGGCAGGCCGGCTGCGGTCCAGGCGTGGAAGCCGCCGATGATGTCGGTACTGCGCCGGAGGCCGATCTTGTGCAACGCGTCAGCGGCGAGGCTGGAGGAGAAGCCGCCTTCGCAGATCAGAATCCAGCGGATGCCCGAGTGGACGGCCTCCGGGATTCGTGCGTCGCTGCTCGGATCCAGCCGCCACTCCAGGTGGTTGCGTTCGACAACGATGGCTCCGGCGATCTCGCCGGCTTCGCGGCGTTGGAAGTCCGGCCGGATGTCGACGATGAAGGTGTCCTGCTCGGCCGTGGCGGCGTACGCGTCGGCAGGGTCCAGGCGGCGCAGGTGTGACCGCGCACTGGCCAGGCTTTCCTCGATGGTCATGATCCCCCCATGTGGTGCAGTTGCCCCAGTTCTTCGATAGTGCGCCGCTCAGACCGCGACGGGAAGGCCCGCCAGGCGCCACTCGAGCATGCCGTCGGTGAGGCGGAGGGCGGGGAGGCCTTTTGTGGTGAGGATGCGGATGGCGTCGTGGGCCATGACGCAGTACGAGCCGCGGCAGTAGGCCACGATCGTCGCGTCGCTGGGGAGTTCGGCCAGCCGGTCGGCCAGCTCGTCGACCGGGATGGAGATGGCGCCCTGGATGTGGCCGGCGGCGTACTCCTCGGGTGGGCGTACGTCAACCACGGTGACGTCGCCGGCTTCGAGGCGGTGCAGTAGCTCGTCGCGGGTCATCTCGGTGATGTCGTCGTCGCCCAGATAGGTACGGCGGGCGCGGTCGACGCCGGCAACCCGCGCTGCGGCCACGTCGCGCAGCTGTGCCCACAGCGTGGCGACATCCTCGCCGGCGAGGCGGTAGTAGACCTTGGTGCCTTCCTTGCGGGTCGACACCAATCCCGCTTGCCGGAGCAGTTGCAGGTGGTTGGAGGCGGTGGTGAGTCCCAGGTTCGCGCGCCCGGCCAGGATCTCGACCGAGCGCTCGCCTTGAGCCAGCAGATCCAGCAGCTCGAGCCGTTTCGGGCTGCCGAGCGCCTTGCCGACCTGCGCGAACTCCTCGAACAACGCCGCCTTGCCGGCCGGATCACCCATTGACATTCCTCCAGAGATTCATGGAATAGTGTAGGAGTGGATGCTGAGGTAGGCAAGATGGTCGTTCCCCTGGTCGACGAAGGGTTGGGCAACTCGTCGTACCTGGTCGATCTCGGGGACGGACGCGCTCTGGCTGT
Organism: Kribbella caucasensis; assembly: GCF_004361855.1. Classification (GTDB taxonomy): domain Bacteria; phylum Actinomycetota; class Actinomycetes; order Propionibacteriales; family Kribbellaceae; genus Kribbella; species Kribbella caucasensis. The sequence continues at coordinate 64,057 of NZ_SNWQ01000029.1, read as the reverse complement.
CGATCCCTGCCTGGACCTGAGGGCGCTTCGGGCGGAGGCAGAGGGGCGTGGTCTGACGGTGGCGTTCGCCGCCGACACACACCTGCACGCCGACTTCCTGTCCGGTGCGGTGCAGTTGGCGGCGGTCGATCGTGCCCGGCTGCTGGCGTCGGCCGATGGGCGTCGAGAGTTCGACCACCAGGGCCTGGCCGACGGCGATGAGGTGGACCTCGGCGGTCTGACACTGCGCGCGTTGGCGACACCGGGCCATACCGGCGAGCACCTGGCGTTCGAGCTGCTCGACGGATCCCGGCCGCTCGGAGTGTTCACCGGCGGCTCGCTGATCGTCGGCGGCGCTGCCCGCACAGACCTCGCCGGTGCGGAGCAGACCGAGCGGCTGACGCGACTGCAGTACCGCTCGCTGCAGCGGCTGAGTACGTTGCCGGACGCAACAACCGTGCTGCCGACGCACGGCGCCGGATCCTTCTGCTCGGCTCCGCGAGGTGCCGAGCGGGTGTCCACCATCGGGCGCGAAAAGGCTGACAATCCGTTGCTCCGGGCACCGAGCGAGGATGCGTTCGTCGAGCAGTTGCTGGCCGGGCTGGGCAGCTTCCCGCCGTACTTCCTGCACCTGCCCGAGGTGAACCGCCGCGGCCCCGCTGCGGTGAGCGAGGTGGATGTGCGCGCGCTGCCATCCAGTGAATTCGCTCGCGCCATGGCCGAGGGGGCCGTCCTGATTGACGTGCGGCCGGTTCGCGCGTTCGCGGCCGGGCATGTCCCGGGCGCGGTCTCGATTCCGTTGCGCGCCCAATTCGCTTCCTGGCTCGGCTGGCTGCTCGACCCGGCCACGCCGTACGTCGTGGTCCGCGACAGTGACCAGGATCTGGCCGAGCCGGCCTGGCAGGCGTTGAAGATCGGGTTCACCCTCCCGATCGGGGAGCTGGCCGGGGGGATGGCCGGCTGGGATGGCCAGTCAGTGGTGACACCGTTGCTGCGTGCCGATCAGATTGGTGGCGCCCGGGTTCTGGATGTCCGGCAGGACAACGAGTTCGAATCCGGACACGTTCCGGGGGCGGAGCACATCGAACTAGGAGACCTTCCCCACCGTACTGCGGGGGTCGGGGCAGGGCCGGTGGTGGTGATGTGCGGGCACGGTGAGCGAGCGATGACCGCCGCAAGCCTGCTGCAGCGGGCCGGTCATCACGAGCTCGCGGTGCTGGAAGGCGGCGCGGCGGACTGGTCCGCCGCGACCGGCCGGCAGCTGGAATGAGCACGGTCAGGGCTCCGCGACTGGGGTTGCGGACCAATCTCGCGCAGTTCCTGTTGCTGGTGGCAATCAATGCGCTGGTCGGCGGGATGCTCGGCCAGGAACGCATCGTGCTGCCGTTGCTCGCCGAGCAGACGTTCCACCTGACGGCGTACACCAGTGCCCTGACCTTCATCCTGGCCTTCGGCGCGGTCAAGGCGGCCACGAACTTCTTCGCCGGAACCTGGTCGGACCGCTACGGCCGCAAACCCGTCCTGGTCGCCGGGTGGTTGATCGGCCTGCCGGTCCCGCTGCTGCTGATCTGGGCGCCGAACTGGGGCTGGGTGATCGCCGCCAACGTGCTGCTCGGGATGAACCAGGGCCTGACCTGGTCGACGACCGTGATCATGAAGATCGATCTGGTCGGTCCGGCGCGGCGTGGACTGGCCATGGGGCTGAACGAAGCCGCGGGGTACGTCGCCGTCGCCGCCACCGCGATGGCCACCGGCTACCTGGCAGCGGAGTACGGCCTCCGACCCGCGCCGTTCCTGCTCGGTGCCGCGTTTGCCGCGCTCGGTCTGGGGTTGTCGACGTTGGCAGTTCGTGAGACCCGCGGCCATGCCCACCACGAAGCAGGTCGTACCGAGCACCAGGGCATGACCACCAGGCAGGTGTTCACCCTTACCAGCTTCAAAGAACCGGCACTGTCGTCGGCCTCGCAGGCGGGGCTGGTCAACAACCTGAACGACGGACTGGCCTGGGGGCTGTTCCCGATCCTGTTTGCCACCCAGCACCTGTCGCTGGCTCGGATCGGTCTCCTTGGTGCGCTGTATCCGGCTGTCTGGGGCTTCGCGCAGCTGGCCACCGGCGCGCTGTCCGACCGATGGGGTCGCAAGTGGCTGATCACCGCCGGCATGCTCCTCCAGGCGGTCGCCCTGGCCCTGGTGGCCGCCGGCAACAGCTTCGGTCAGTGGCTGGTCGCGGTGAGCCTGCTCGGACTCGGCACCGCCATGGTCTATCCGACGTTGCTGGCGACGATCGGGGACGTGGCCCACCCGGCCTGGCGAGCCAGATCCGTTGGCGTCTACCGGCTGTGGCGCGACGGTGGATTCGCCGTCGGCGCCCTGCTGGCCGGGATACTCGCCGACCTGTGGGGCATCCCGGTCGCCGTCTGGACGGTCGCAGCCCTCACCGCCGCCTCCGGCCTCATCGCCGCAGCCCGCATGTACGAAACCCACCCCAGGAGGAACAGGTGACTCACCCCGGTCTCACCAACGGACCCATCTACCTGGACTACAACGCCACCACTCCGGTCGACCCACGCGTCGTCGACGCTGCGCTGCCTTACCTGACACACCACTTCGGCAACCCGTCCAGCAGCCACACCTACGCAGATGCGCCGCGTGCCGCGGTCGGGCAGGCCCGCCGCCAGGTCGCGGACCTGCTGGGCGCCGCGCCCGGCGAGATCGTCTTCACCGCGGGCGGATCAGAGGCCGACACGCTCGCCGTCCGCGGTGTGGCCCTGGCGGCCCGCGGCCGAGCCGACCAGGTCATCACTCAAGCCACCGAGCACCCTGCCGTCCTCGAGGCTTGCGACAGCCTGCAGGCCGACGGATTCACCATCACGCGGCTTCCCGTCGACGAGCACGGCCAGGTCGACCCCGCCGTACTGGAAGCCACGATCACCGACCGGACCGTCCTGGTCTCGATCATGGCCGCCAACAGCGAGACGGGCACCCTGCAGCCGCTCGCTCAACTGGCCGCCATCGCGCATCGCTATGGCGCGCTGTTCCACACGGACGCGGCCCAGGCTGCCGGGAAGATTCCACTCGACGTGAAGGATCTCGGTGTCGACCTACTGACCGTGGTCGGCCACAAGATGTACGCGCCGAAAGGTGTCGGCGCGCTGTACGTCAGGTCCGGCACCGCGGTGCAACCGGTCATCCGCGGTGGTGGTCAGGAGCGCGGCCTGCGGGCGGGTACGGAGAACGTCGCACTCATCGTCGCTCTCGGCGCGGCAGCACAGCTCGCCGCCGATGATCTCCCGACTGAAGGGAAGCACCTGGTGGGACTGCGTGACGCGCTGCACGATCGCCTCGACGCGCTGATGCCAGGTCTGATCCGCCTCAACGGGCACCCGACCCAGCGACTGCCAGGCACGCTCAACCTCAGCCTGACCGGCGTCAACGGCCGCGACCTACTGGCCGCCACCCCGCAGATCGCGGCGGCTACCGGATCGGCCTGTCACGAAGGGCTCGATACGCCCTCCGCAGTGCTCACCGCCATGGGGCTGGGCGCCGAACGATCTCGCTCAGCCATCCGCCTCTCGCTAGGCCGTTGGACCACGGCTGACCAAGTCGACCAGGCCGCGGCCCTCCTTGCCAGCCGGTACGCCGTACTCAGCGCGCAGGCTGCGACCACGCCCTGACCACGATCGCTACTGCGACGCGGTCGTGCCGATCGGTTGGGATGAGCCGCTTCATCAGCTTGATGACGTCTGTGGAGAAGAGGGGATAGAGCGCGCAGTCGTCGATGCTGAGTGGCTCTCGGTGCAGTACTTCGACGTCTGCGAAGCCGGCCTTCTCCAGCTTGTAGACGAAATCGTCCTCGGCCAGTGCGCCGGCGATGCACCCGGCCCACGCAGCCGGTTGGGTGAGGATCTCGGCCGGCAGATCATCCTGTTCTACGGTCAAGTCCGACACGCACACGCGGCCGCCGGGTCGTAGGACGCGGACGCACTCGGCCATCACTCTCGCCTTGCGAGCGGACAGGTTGATCACTCCGTTGGAGATGATCAGATCGACGCTGTCGTCGGGCAGGGGGATCGCCTCCATCTCGCCCTCGAGCGGTTCCACGTTCGGCAAACCGGCCTCGCGGGCGGCGGCCGCAGTACGGTCGAGCATCTCGGGCAGGAAGTCGAGGGCGATCACTCTCCCGGACGGCCCGGTCCGCTGAGCGGCGAGGATCGTGTCGATGCCGGCTCCGCAGCCGATGTCGAGGATCGTCTCGCCGGGCCGGATGTCGGCGAACCTTAGGTGGTTCGCCACGCCAAGTGCCCGGTCGATTGCCGATCGGGGAACGCCCGCCAGTTCCTGGTCGGCGTAGATCTTGTGAGCGACGGCGGCGGTGGTCGGTGGCACGTTGCGGTAGGCGGCACGGACCAGAGTCCTCACCTCTTCGCCGTACATCAGGTCGCGGGTCATCAGTCCAGCTCCTCGAGTGTCTGGTTCAGCCGGAGCAGCACGTCGGCGGGGATCTCGGTGCGGACCGATCCGGCCAGCGTTCTGCGCAACTCTTGGGCGAATTCCATCTCGCCGCAGCAGCGCCGGCAGCGGGACAGGTGTTCTTCGACGAGCGCGCGGTCGGCCTCGTCGACAACTCCGTCGAGGTACTCCCACAGTTGTCCGACCGCTTCGTGGCAGCTGATCATCGTGCGCCCTCTTTCAGTAGCCCGGTCTCCCGGGCGTACTCCCACAGCTCTTTCTCGAACAGCTTCCGCCCCCGGTGCAGTCGCGCCAGTACGGTCCCGAGCGGTGCGTCGAGTCGCCGGGCGAGCTCCTTCGCCAGGAAGCCCTCCATATAGACCAGTACCAACGGGATGCGGTAGAGCGGCGGGAGCCGCATCAGTACGGCGTGCACGTCTTCCGGACCGAACTCACCGAGAAAGTCCAGGTGCAACGAGTCGGAGTACGGGAACGGGTCTTCGTAGGCGATCTTGCGGTACAGGGAGAACTTCTCGACCTCTTCGAAATCGATCACCTGCGGCCGGCGGGCGCTGGCACGGCCGACGTCGTGGCAGCTGTTCACCAGGATGCTCGTCAGCCAGGCCGGCGCTGATTCGGCCGACTTCAGCTGGTCGTACCGCTGGAAGCCCTTCAGCAGGCAGTCTTGTACGGCGTCCTCGGCGTCGTCCCCGACCAGCCGCCGCGCGATCGAGTAGAGCCGTGGAAGCTGTGCACTCGCGAGCGCGCGGAAGCTCTCCCGTTGTTCCGTTCGGGAGGCGTCCATCGGTTCCCCCGGCCTGACACCCAGCAGCGTCACATCGTGTAGACGCTGCGCACCTTCACTTTATTGCATCTGGTGCCATCGGCAATAAGACGAACGCCTCGCCACGTCTCCTGTTCAAAGGGGAGAGGAGCAGGGAATGACGATCGTGGATGTGGTGGCGCTGGAGGCCAAGGTCAAGGAGATGTACCGCCTGGTGGCCGAGGCGCCACACGGTGCGTACCACTTCGAGATGGGTCGGCGGCTTGCCGATCGGCTCGGGTATGACCGGGATCTGCTGGACCGGGTACCTGGTGGTGCGGTTGACTCGTTCGCCGGGGTTGGCTATGTATTCGGTCTCGCACAGCTCGTGGAGGGGGAGCGGGTGATCGACCTGGGGAGCGGCTCGGGCATGGACGCCTGCTACGCCGCCCAGCTGGTCGGTCCTCGCGGCCGGGTCGTCGGCATCGACTTCACACCGCAGCAACTCGACCGTGCCCGTCGGCTCGCCACGGCGGCAGGACTGGACCAGGTCGCGTTCCGCGAAGGCCGCATCGAGAGCATCCCGGCCGACGACGAGACGTTCGACTGCGTCATCTCGAACGGGGTGATCAACCTGTCACCGGACAAGTCCCGGGTATTCGCCGAGGCGGCCCGGGTACTACGGCCGGGCGGCCGGCTGGCGATCGCCGACATCGTCACCGAGCGGCAACTCAAGGACTCGATCGTCTGCGACGCCGATCTGTGGGCCGCCTGCATCGGTGGCGCTTCACAGGAGGACTCGTTCCTGGCGGCGATCGAGGACGCGGGCCTCACCGTCACCGCCATGTGGCGCAACGGCTACGAGTTCATCTCCGACCGAGCCCGCGATGCGAGCGCCAGGTACGGCGTCAAAAGCATCTCGCTACTCGCCGTGAAGAACTGAGGTCAGGTCGAGGACCTCGACCGAGCAGATCGGGAGGATCTGTGATGTCAACAAGGGAACACCACGCATCGATCGCCGCCGAATCCGCGGCGCTGCGGACGGGGTCGGCGCTGATGGCGTTGGCCGGCCTCGCCTTCATCGGGTACGCAGTGATTTTCTTCGTCCGCAACTTCACCGGCGCATTCCTCGAACTCGGCATCGGACCTGAGCAGGTCGACGTCACCCGGGACGAGATCCGCACGTTCAGCGACGACCTCTACCACTACGTGTCACACCTGCACATCGCCGTGTCGGGCTTCATCGCAGCCGCCGGACTGGCGACCGCGGCGCTGGCCTGGTTCGGCGTACGGCGTGGCCTGCTGTGGGCCTATGTGACAGCGGTTGCCACACCGGTGCTGGGACTCGCGGTCGCACTCCCGGCGCACTACCCGTGGGGCCTGGACACGATCGGCCACCTCGGCCTGATCTATCTGGCCACGGCGATCTTCGTCGCCGGCGCGGCCATTGCGCTCAGGCCACTGCTGGCATTGCGTTCGGCCCGCCGAGCCGAGGCACCATGAGCACGACGACCGTCGACACCGATCGCCGGGACAGCGCCATCGAGCAGCTCTTCGACGCGGCGATCGGTGCCCTGGAACTCTTGCACGTGTACGTCGGTGACCGGCTCGGTCTGTACGCGGCTCTGGCGCAGGTGCCCGACGCAACACCTGTCGAGCTGGCCACCCGTGCTGGAATCGCCGAGCGATACGCGCGTGAGTGGCTGGAGGAGCAGGCGGTCGCCGGGCTGATCGACGTCACCGTCGACGACGGTGACGCGCTGACCCGGCGGTACTGCCTGCCGAGCGGGGTGGCCGAGGTGATGACGGACCTGGACAGCTTGAACTACCTCGTGCCGCTGGCGTCCCTGTTCGCGAGCCTCGGCCAAACGATGCCGGCGGTGCTCGACGCGTTCCGGACCGGGGGCGGGGTGCCGTATGCGGCGTACGGCGCTGATCTGCGTGTTGGGATCGCACGGCTCAATCGGCCCATGTTCCTGCACCAGTTGGCCGCCGACTGGATCTCGGCACTGCCGGACATTGAGGCACGGCTGCGGCGCACGGTCGATCCGGCCCGCGTCGCCGATCTCGGCTGTGGCAGCGGCTGGTCCAGCATCGCGTTCGCACGGGCCTATCCCGCCGTACTGGTCGACGGCATCGATCTCGACCAGGCGTCGGTCGCCGAGGCCCGCCGCAACGCCTCGATCGCAGGCGTCGCGGACCGGGTTTCCTTCGGGAACCGGGACGCCGGCAGCCCGGACCTGGCCGGCCGGTACGACCTGGTGACGTTCTTCGAGACCGTGCACGACATGGCCGATCCGGTCGCAGCGTTAAGGGCGGCCCGCGCGCTGCTCACCCGAGCCGGCGCGGTGCTGGTCGCCGACGAGAAGGTGGCGGAGACGTTCATCGCGCCCGGCGACGAGCTGGAGCGGTTCAACTACGGCTGGAGTGCGCTGCACTGCCTACCCGCTGCGCTCACCGAGCCGGGCTCGGCGGGAACAGGCTCGGTCATGCGTCCGGACACCCTGCGCCGCTACGCGGATGCGGCTGGATTCGCAACGACGACCGTCTTGCCGATCGAGCACGACTTCTGGCGGTTCTACCGCCTCGACCCGTGACCCGGTGTTGCTCGGGTGTGCCGCTTCGGCGATCTCGCTTTGGCAGGGTCGTTGCGGTGCATACTCGAGGGGACGGTGGGGGTGAGGTAGGTGGGGCACCGGCCAGGGCTGTGGCTTGCGACCAAGGGGCGCGAGCGCTCCTGGTGGTTGCTGGTCGTGGCTGTGTGCGGTGCCCTTCCGGCTGTGGTCCTCGCCGGCTTCACGGACAGCCCGCCGTGGTTGGAAGCGCTGGCGGGTGCGCTGGGTGTCATGTCAGGGTTGCTCGTTGCGGAGTTGCGGGCCGGACGGCTGCTGGATGACACGGTGGCATCGGCTAGGCGCGCGCACGTGGCGGGCGCGCTGGACGAGCTGCCACGAGTGGGGAATGTAGACCTGGGCTATGCAGGCGTCCATCCGGCGCTGGTCGAAGTGGGGTACGTCGCCCGCGCTGCGGAGCCGCAGCTTTCTGACGCAGTACAGCAGCGTGGACGGGTCCTGATTGTTGGTAAGGCGATGTCGGGCAAGACCCGAATGGCAGTGCACGTCGCCCAAACGCTCTTCGGCGACCATCAGCTGTTCAAGCCCAAGGACGGCGCTGCCCTGCATCACCTGCTGAGCCAGGGGATCAAGCCCAACCGATTGGTCGTGTGGCTCGACCGTCTGGATCTGTTCCTGGGTTCGGCCGGGCTCAGCGTCGACGACCTCCGCGCGTTCTGCGAGGACGAAACGGTGGTCATCGCCACGGTCCGGCTGAACGCCTACGAAGCGCTACTGCCTCACGATGGCTTGCAGTCCGTCGACTCCGACGTCCTCGAATGGTTCGGCCATCCGGTCGTGGTGGATTGGGCCGATGGCGAACTCGATAGCGCAGACGTCGCGCTGCCTGCCGCCGTACGGGACGGCGCCCATCAGCACGGCCTGCCGACCTTCCTCGGCGGTGCCACGCCGGCACTGAGCACCTTCGACGTCGCCGTCCTCCAACGACCGATCGGGCACGCGCTGGTGCGGGCCGCGGCCGATTGGCGACGCGCCGGGGTTCCGAGCCCGGCGCCACGCCAAGTGCTGGTCGACCTGTTGCCGGCGTACCTGCCGCCTCGGTCGGCGGCCTTGGCCGGCGACGCGGCCGAACAGGATGCCGCCTTCGAGTGGGCAACCGGCAAACTGGCCGGCGGGCTTGCGCTGCTGGATCGCCTGCCGGACGGATATCGGGCGCCCGACTACGTGGTCGACCATGTGACGGCCGAGCGGCGGCCCATCCCGGAGCTGTTGTGGCGACTCATCCCTGAGAACACCGGCGCCGACGCCCTGGTCAACGTCGGCCTGTCGGCGACCAGGCTGGGCGATCTGGACGAGGCCAAGACGATCTGGCAACGGTCGCAGCACCCGGTCGCACTGTTCAACCTCGGTCTGCTGAATTATCGCCGGGATGACCAGGCGTCCCAGGCGGTGGCCGAACACTGGTGGCGGGCAGCCGCGGACGCCGGCGATCCAGCCGCGATGTACGGGCTCAGCGCCTTACTACGACAGCAGGGAAGTAAGACCAAGTCGAAGGAAGCCGAACTCTGGAGCGACAAAGCTGCAAGGGCCTCCGCCCGCCGGATCTTCGCACCCCTCACGGAATCCGAGCGTGGTGCTGACGCGATCGTGAGATTCAGCGGTGCCGCCACCGATGACCTGAAAGCCGACCTCACCTCGGTACTGCGCGGCTACCGGCAGTTCATCGCCGACTGCCGGGCTCCACTCGGCCAAGTGCCGATTCTCCACATCGATCCGGCCCAACAGGTCGCCTACCCCGAGCCGGCGATGGATCGGCTGGTCCTCGGTGCACAGGCCGCCAGGTACCAGGGCGTCGTACTGCACGAGTACAGCCACTGGATGCTGGAGGAACTCATCGGGGTTCCGCGGGACGCCTGGACCCGTGACGTCCAGGCGATCGAGGCCGGGCTCGCCTACTACCTGCCCTGCAGCTACGCCGACGACCCACGCTCGGGGTTCATCGACCTCACCAGTGGAACCGCTCTGATGCAGAAGACCTTCGACAGCTCACACCTGACCGGGCTGCAATGGGCCACCGCGCTGTGGGAGATTCGCCGGTCATTCGGCAAGGCGGTGCTGGATCCGATCGTGCTCACCTGCTGGCGCCGTACGGCCTCGACCCTCGACGATCGGACGACGTTCGCCGTCCGGCTCAGCGATCTCGCAGCGAGCACACCGCGCCCACCGGCCATCGGCATCGGTGAGGTGCTGGCACGTCACCAGGTGCTCAGAAGCCGGTGACCAGCATGTCGTCGACTTCGTAGGTCAGCTGGTTGTGAACGGCAACGACACCGGCGACGTGTGAGGTCACGAGACCGGCTTGTTCCACCCGGCTGCGATAGGTGAGGGAGCCGGCGAGTACGACGACCCCGTGGCACACGTTGATCGTGATGTCGGCTGGTGTTCGGGCTGGGCGGCCTTGGTGAGCGGTCAGAAGGGCCGTGACTTCGGCCGCGATGCTGTCGTCGGATCGTTGGTACAGGGTGAGCAGGTTTCGCGCGGTGACCACTCCGACCAGTCGCAGCTCGTTATCGACGACACACAGCAAGTGCTGTCGCGAGTGAGCGAGTGCGCGGGCCGCCCGATCGGTGCACGTATCGACGCGGACGACACAGGGTGCGTTCGCCATGAGTTCGGCAGCGGTGGTTGCCGCGGCCATGCGCCAACGCTTGCGCCCGTCGCCGGTGCGGAGGATCGGCGCTGGGTCAAGACCACCATGGAATTCGAGATTGGCCAGGATGTCGCCCTCGGCAACGATGCCGACGAGCTTGCGGCCCTCATCGATCACCGGGACAGCGCATACCTCGCCTGCCAGCAGGGCGCACACGACATCCTTGAACAAGGTGCCGGGACGCACGGCCACCGGATTGCGCGTCATGATCGCGCCCACCACGAGCTCAGCCATGGCAACTCACAGATCCTTCGGACTCCCTCAGAGTAGACCCGGGGGAGCGCCCGCTGAATAGGTCCGGGCGGGCTACTGTCCGAGTGGGAGGTCGACGGTGAGGCGGGTGCCTTGGCCGGGAGGGCTCTGGACGGTTAGTCGGCCGCCGGCGGCTTCGACCCGGTCCCTGAGTCCGACCAGGCCGGAGCCTCCCTCGGGATCTGCTCCGCCGATACCGTCGTCGCTGACCGCGAGCCGCAGGATGCCGTCGATCGGGTCGACCTGGACGTGGATGGCGGAGGCCTGCGCATGCTTGGCCGCGTTCGTGAGTGCTTCGGACACTACGTAGTACGCCGTCACCTCGACCCGTTCGGGGAGGCGTCCCTTCGCCGCCACCCGCAGGTCGACCGGTACGGATGAACGGCGAGCAAGGCTCTTCAACGCAGGGGCGAGTCCACCTTCGGCGAGGATCGTCGGATGGATGCCGCGGGCCATCTCCCGGAGTTCGTCGAGTGCCGTCGTCAGCTCGCCGGCCACGCTGTCCAGGTGCGCGGAGAGCTCGTCCAGCTCGGGTGGCACGGTTTCCTGAGCCGCCCTCAGTCGCAGTGCGAGCGAGACCAGGCGTTGCTGCGCGCCGTCATGGAGATCGCGCTCGATCCGGCGCCGGGTCTCGTCGGCGCTGGCCACGATCCGCGAGCGGGACGCCTTCAGCTCGGTCTGTGCTCCGGCGTTCGCGATCGCGGTCGCCACGAGTTCGGTGAAGTCGGCCAGTCGCGACTCGGTATCGGGAGGCGGTTGCTCGTAGCCCGCCGTACCGACGGCTATCACTCCCCACAGCTGACCTTCGACGTTGATCGGGACCCCGACCGCCGACCGGATCCGGACCCCGCCGGTCGCGGCGGCCGGCGGTCCGCTGTCGTCGTACTCGAGCCGTTCCGGCCGGTGGGTCTCGTGGATGAGGGTGGTCAGGTTGTGCCCGCCGAGAGGTTTGGGGCCGGCGAGGGGGACCGGCTCGCCGGTCTTGCTCCAGGCGGCCACCACGGCGACGGCCGCGCTGGGGACGAACCGGGTCAGCTCGGTGAAGTCCGCATTCAAGAGCTGTCCGACCTCCTGTGCCACCGCCGCGAAAATCTCGTCGGGGGAGGGGCCGGTGGCGACCAGCGTCGCGACGTTGCGCAAGGCCGCCTGCTCGTGGGCGAGTCGCTCGATCTCTTTGCGCGCGGTGCGCTCGTCGTCCAGCACCCGGAGCATGCGCATCGTGATCGCGGTGACCCTGGCCATCCCGCGCATCAGGCCGGTTTCCTCACGGGTCAGGCGGTCCAGCCGCGCCACGACCATCGTCGCGCCCGGTGGATGTTCGAGCAGGGCCGACGCCGCCTCGCACTTGCCTACTCCCGGTACTTCGAGTTGCCGCGCGTACGTCGTACCGGGCCTGGCGGCTGCGAGGTCGCCGACGGGCACGGCGCCCTCCGGATAGCCGACAGCCGCAATGAGGTCGCCGGCGCACACGATCGCGGCCACATCGGCGTCCAAGGCCTCGGCCGCCCGTTCGACCGCCACGTGGGCGGCCTCCTTCTCGCTCCGCGCGGTCGAGACGATGGCGACGAACTCGGCGAGCTGCTGGGTCGACCAGGCCGCGACGTCCATCTCAGCCGACCGACAGAACAACCAAGGTCTGGTTGTGGAAGCCCCGCAGGCCGCGCGTCCGCGCGATCTCGCCATAGGTGTAGAAGCCCGCGACCGGCGCGCCGACCGTGACCGCCGCGAGCCGGTTGATCTCGGTCCTGATCCCGGCGTCCCCGAGGACGCCGCGCCTGGCGATGCAGTCGAACGCGATCACGCCCAGCGGCTGCTTCCCCTCGAGTGCGGCAAGTGAGTCGCCGCAGGCCGCTTCGGTTGCCTCGAGCACCGATGTCTCGTCACCCTCCATGATCCAGACCAGGGCGCCCTGCGGAACCTCGGCCATGCAGGACAGCGATCGCTCGACGAAGTCCCCGCCGCTGATCAGGCGCACCTCGTCCTCACCGCTCGGCCGGCCGAGGCCGAGCGGGTGGGTGAGCGCCAGTCGCGCCAGCCATCGGTGATTGCTGCTGATCGACGGATCGAGGCCAAGGTGCTTGAGGTAGGCGTCCAGCGCCGGCCGGTCGTCGAGGGTGTACACCCGGTTGGCGGCGCTGGCGGTGACGAGCATCGGCTCGCCGACCCTTCGCCAGCCGTGTCGCACACCGATCCCGAACGGCGCGTCCGAGGCGAGCCCGGCGGCGACGACCGAGTCCGTCAGCACCTGGTCGTCGTGCAGCTGGTGCGTGCGGGTCATCTTCAGGTCGTCACCGGCACAGCCGCCTACCAGCGGCACGGCAGCCCCGAGTACGCCGTACGCGCCTCGAACGATCTCCTGCTGATCGCCCGCCAGCCCGTCGGTGAGCAGGATGAGAACCTTGTGCGGGAGGTCTTCCCGGATCGGCAGACATCGGGCCACTCGCGCTCCGGCTGCCCGAAGATCCCGCGATGCCTGGGTGGCGGCGGCGGTCTGGGCCGCGAAGCCGTCGCCGCCGAGTGCGGTGACGACGACACTCGCCTCGCTCGGTCCGGACGTCGCGATCTCGCCTGCGGTCGTACAGCCGATCAGCGGTACGCCGGGTGCCCGCTCCCGGATCTCGGCCAGCAGAGCGTGCAGGTCGTGCGACTGGGAGCAGAAGACGATCAGGAGCTTCGGGTCGTCCCGGACCAGCGCATCGTCGAGCGCCCGCGCCCCGGCTCGCGTCTCGAGACCGTGGGCGGATCCGACTGCCATCCACCGAGCAGCTTGCACGCCACCCCTCACGCACCGCGGGAGCCCTGACCAGCGACTCCGCTCTTGACGCTACAAGAGCCATTGCCGCCACTCAATGAGCAGCAGCAACCGATCGTGGTGAACTCAGGGAGGCAGTCAATCGGCACTGTCAGTAGTCGGCTCGGCGGAAGAGTCCAGTTAGCGGGAATGTGCGGGGGACCTGAGGCACGCGATCCTAGTGCCATGGCCCTGCGCTGCTTCATCGTCGACGACAGCCCGCACTTCCTCACCGCTGCCCAAACCCTGCTCGAACGGGAAGGGTGCGCCGTGGTGGGCGTTGCCTCGACGACCGAGGAGGCCCTGCGACGAATGGCGGACGCCGATCCCGATGTCGTCCTCGTCGACGTGAATCTGGGCAGCGAGAGCGGCTTCGACCTCGCCCAGCGATTCCAGCGGGAGGCGACCGTGGACCAGTCGAGGGTGATCCTGATTTCCACCTATGCCGAGGAAGACCTGTGGGAGTTGCTAGGGGCCGCCCCGGCTGCGGCGTACCTGCCCAAGTCGCAGTTGTCGGCCATTGCCATCCGCCGGATCCTCGACGGAACCCAGGACCAGAGCGGCCCGCGTAGTCCCTGAGATCTCAGCCCGGACACCGGGGCGATACTGACGGAATGACGATCAAGCCGTCAGGTGAGCTACGGGGGAGCGACGCCGCAGCCGGTACCCGCGTGCTCCTGGCTGAGGACGACGTCCTTCTGCGCGAGGGGCTGGCCAGTCTGCTCGAGCGGTCGGGGTTCGAGGTCGTCGGGCAGACCGGCGACAGTGAGTGGATCCTCCCGCTGGTCCGTGAGTTGAAGCCGGAACTGGTGGTGGTGGACATCCGGATGCCGCCGACGAACACGACGGAAGGACTCGACGCCGCCCGCGAGATTCGCACCGAGTTCCCGGCCACCGGGATCTTGGTGCTGTCGGCTCACGCGGAGGTCGAGCACGCGATGGAGCTGCTGGCGTCCGGCCAGCGGGTCGGGTACTTGCTGAAGAGTCGCGTGACGGATGTGGGCGAGTTCATCGAGACGCTGGAGCGGATCGTCCGGGGTGGTTCGGTGCTGGACCCGGCACTGGTACAGGAGCTGGTGAGCGCCAGGCGGCAGAACGACCCGCTGGCCGGCCTCTCCCCGCGGGAGCACGAGGTGCTCGCGCTGATGGCGGAGGGACGGTCGAACGCCGGCATCGCCCGCCGGATCTGGGTGACCGAGGCGACCGTGGAGAAGCACGTCCGGCACATCCTCGCCAAGCTGAGCCTGCCCGAGACCGGTGATGACCATCGCCGGGTGCTTGCCGTGATCACCTACCTCGAGACCCGCTGACCGCGCCCGTGCTGGTCAGCGGTACTCCGGGGTTCCGGCTAGCAGGTAGTGGGCGTGGACGCTGGCGGTGCAGACGCGACGAGACCCGGAAGGGATGGTGATTACAGGATCAGCGAATGGCTGGTCGTCTAGGGATTGATTGCGATGGTCACCACGGCGAGCACCGGGCACGGAGCCGGCTGGTGGCGGAGCGCGGTCATCTATCAGGTGTATGTCCGCAGCTTCCAGGACTCCGACGGCGACGGTGTCGGCGATCTGGCCGGGGTGCGGGCGAAGCTCCCGTATCTGCGCGGCCTCGGCGTGGACGGCATCTGGCTCAACCCGTTCTACCCCTCGCCGCAGCACGACCACGGGTACGACGTGGCCGACTACTTCGCGGTGCAGCCGGACTACGGCACCCTCGACTGCTTCGACCGCCTGGTCGACGACGCGCACCGGCTCGACCTCAAGGTGCTCATCGACATCGTCCCGAATCACTGCTCCACGGCGCATCCGTGGTTCGCCGCGGCGCTGGCCGGCGGCCCGGAACGCGAGTATTTCCACTTTGCCGAAGGTAAAAATGTGTACAGCGCTGACGGTCGAGGCGAGTTCGGCGAGCTGCCGCCGAACAACTGGCGCTCGATCTTCGGCGGACCGGCCTGGCAGCGGGTCACCGAATCGGACGGGTCGCCTGGCCAGTGGTACCTGCACAGCTTCGCGCCGGAGCAGGCCGACTTCAACTGGCGGCACCCGGACGTAGCGGCGTACTTCGAGCAGGTACTGCGTTTCTGGCTCGAGCGTGGCGTGGATGGTGTCCGGATCGACGTGGCGCACGGCCTGCACAAGGCCGACGGGCTTCCCGACTACGAGGACGCGGTGGACGACGAGCTCACCGGCGATCCGCTCAACCCCCATGCCTGGAACCAGCCCGAGGTGCACGAGGTATGGCGCCGGTGGCGGAGCATCGCCGACGAGTACAGCGCGTCGACCGGGCGCGAACGCGTGCTGATCGGCGAGGTCGGTGTCCTGGACGCCAAGCAGCTCGCGATGTACCAGCGCCCGGACGAGTTGCACCAGAGCTTCTACTTCGAGTTCCTGCGCGCGAACTGGGACGACCAGATCCTGTACGACGTCGTGGATCGCGGACTCGGCACGATCGCGGACTCCGGCTCGTCGGTCGCCTGGGTGCTCAACAACCACGACATGCCCAGGTCGGTCACCCGGTACGGCGGCGGTGCTCCGGGCATCGACGCCGGCGATGTCGATCTCGGCACGATACGCGCGCGGGCGAGCGCCCTGTTGATGCTCGCGCTGCCGGGTTCGGCGTACCTGTACCAGGGCGAGGAGCTCGGCCTGCCCGAGGTCACAGATCTCCCCGTCGAGGTGCTGACCGACCCGATGTTCCATCGCAGCGAAGGCGTCCGGCGCGGCCGGGACGGCTGCCGGATCCCGCTGCCGTGGGCCGCCGGTCAGGACGGGTTCGGCTTCTCCTCCGCCGAACCCTGGCTGCCGCAGCCGGACTGGTTCGCCGACCACGCCGTGGACCGGCAACTGAGCTGGGGCGAGTCGATGCTGCATCTCTACCGCGACGCGCTCGCTTTGCGCCGCCGGCTCCCCGCGCTGGCCTCACACGAGTTCCGCTGGTTGCCGACCGAACCAGGCGTACTGGCCTTCACCCGAGGCGACGGTTTCTGCTGCGTCGTCAACTGTTCCACGCGGGTCGTCGCGGCACCGGTCGACGGCGAACTGCTGCTGGCCAGTCACCACGAGGCAGGGGACAAGCTCCCCCCGAACAGCGCCGCTTGGTACGTGCCCTCAACCCCACCAGACCGGCGGACCTGGCATCTTGAGCCCCCTCCACCCCTCGGTGCCAGGTCTGCCGTTCCAACACCGGGGAAGGAGGTCTGACATGCGACAGGTACAGATCGCGAAGGTCCATCGCACCAGGACTCAGCGTCGGTATGACGAACTGCTGCCGCTCGATCCCCGGGACATGGATGTCGTCAGAGCCAAGCAGCTCCAGCGAGAGCGAACCGAGACTCCACCCACCACGCGATAACGGTCGATGTCACATCGGCGAACGCATGCATCTCTTTGGGTCGTACGGACTTCACATCCAAGGAGAGATTGCCTTGTTCGACATCGTTGTTTGGATCGCGGAGGGGTTTCTTGCCCTCTTCTTTCTCGCGGCCGGCCTGCCCAAGATCATCGGTAGGGGCATCGAGCGGTGGATCGGCTTCGACCAGGTTCCCAGGGGTCTGACCATCCTCATCGGATGCTCCGAGGTCGGGGCCGCGACGGCTCTCGTCGTACCGCTGCTGATCGACGAACTCAGGTGGACGACTCCGCTAGCGGCCGTCGGTATCGCTGTGATCTCCCTGATGGCCAGCGGATTCCACCTCCGCAACCGCGAGTGGCTGGCGAGTCTGGAGACGGTCTTGTGGGCATCGCTGGCGGTCTCGATCGCCATCGCCCGCTGGGGTGAGCTGTCCGCTGCACCGTCGATCTCGAGGGACTTGCTCATCCCACTCTGGCTCGTACTGCTCCCGGGCATCATCACCAACCTCGTCTTCCTCACCCGCGCAACCACCCCCGCGGGCCCGGCGGTCAGAGGGTGATGGTGCCGCGGATGTAGGTGGTGGTGGCTCCGCCGACCCAGATTTGGCCGTCGG
The DNA here is from genome assembly GCF_004361855.1 of Kribbella caucasensis. Taxonomy (GTDB): domain Bacteria; phylum Actinomycetota; class Actinomycetes; order Propionibacteriales; family Kribbellaceae; genus Kribbella; species Kribbella caucasensis. The sequence continues at coordinate 46,579 of NZ_SNWQ01000029.1, read as the reverse complement.
AGTCTGCGGTGATGGTGATGATGCCGGCTCGGCCGACGCGCGCGCCCTGGCTGACCTGGTACGAGGCGGGCGCGGTTCCGTTCGAGGTCAGCCATTGGGCGGTGCTGGCGTTCATGCTGCCGCAGACCGGATCCTCGGGCACTCCGACTCCCGGCGCGAAGGTCCGCAGCTCGAACGCGTGATCAGCTCCGTCCGGATAGGCGCCGATGGCACCGATCATCGCGTCCGGAATGGCTGACAGATCAGGCTCCAACGCCAGTACCTCCTCCGCCGTGGCGAGTTGCACGACTGCCCAGCCGGGTCCGTTGTCGACCCACTGGTGAGCCAGCACCCGCTCCCGGTCGATACCGAACGCCTTGGCGACCTCATCGACGTACGACTCGTCGAGCGGTCCGGTACGGATGGTCGGCGGAGCACCGAAGGAGAGGGTGTCGTCACCACGGCGTACGTCGATCAGGCCGGCGGCACACTCCTGGACGACGACACCGGCGTTGCGGGGCGCGCCGCCTGCCTCGAGCCAGGCATGGGCGGACCCGAGCGTGGGGTGCCCGGCGAAGGGCAGTTCGCCGCCGGGGGTGAAGATGCGGAGCCGGTAGTCGGCGTTCGGCGTGGTCGGAGGGAGTACGAAGGTGGTCTCGGACAGGTTCGTCCAGCGAGCGAGGCGCTGCATCTCTTCGTCGGTCACGCCCTCGGCGTCGAGCACCACCGCGACCGGATTCCCCAGGTAGGGAATGCGGGAGAACACGTCAACCTGCACAAACTCACGCTCGCGACTCTGACTCATCCGACTACCTTTACCACATGGGAGATCGGATGAGGGGGCAGCCGCCGGTCAGCAGGCCGCCGTCGCTCGACGGGCTTGATGTCAGCGGTACGCCGCATGCGCAGTTCCTGGCGACCGAGCACTGGAGCCTGCTCGCGACCCGCAGCATGACCTGGAACGAGATCTTCAGCCGGACCGGCACCTATCTGACCGTTCTGTCGGCCACCGTCGTCGCACTCTCGCTGGTGGCGAACGCGACCGGTTTCGGGCCGGACTTCCGGACGTTCGCGCTGCTGGTCCTTCCCGTTGTTCTTCTCATCGGGCTGGGGACGTACTTCCGCCTGATCGAGGCGGAAATCGAGGACGCTTGGCTGGTGATCGCGATGAACCGGCTACGGCATGCCTATCTCGAACTCGCGCCGGAGCTGGAACCGTACTTCGTCGCAGGCCACCACGATGACGGGCCGGGAATGCTGCAGACGTACGCCTTTCGCAACCGGGTCGGAGTTACCCATTGGCTCTCGGGGTCGCCGGTCATCGTGGGCATCATCGACGCCGTCGTCACCGGCGTGCTGGCCGCGATCGTCTGCCAGGCCGTGGGCGGCGGGGTCGTGGCGCGCACCGTCGCCGGTGTCGTCGTCGCGGTCGCGACCGTGGTGGCGCTTGGCGGCGTGGCGTACCGAAAGGTCCACAGGGCCAGCCGTGACTACCACCCTCAGTTCCCGAGCTGACCGCCTGGCTCGGTCGGGGGCGGCTGGGGGGTAATGACAGTGACTCTCACCCGCGCCGGACGCGTACCTATCGTCGAGGCATGCCAACGAACACCATCACACTGAACAACGGTGTCGAGCTGCCGGCCATCGGTCTCGGCGTTTTCCAGACTCCGCCCGATGCCACGACCGCCGCGGTCGAGGAGGCCCTCCGCGTCGGCTACCGGCACGTCGACACGGCCGCCGCCTACATGAACGAGCGGGGGGTCGGTGAGGGCATCCGCCGCTCGGGCATCGCCCGCGACGAGGTGTTCATCGAGACGAAGGTCTGGATCAGCGACTACGGGTACGACGCGACGCTGCACGCGTTCGACAAGGGGGCCGGCAAACTCGGCGTCGACCAGCTCGACCTGCTGATTCTCCACCAGCCGTTGTCCTCGTCGTTCGACCGCACCCTCGACGCCTACCGCGCGCTGGAGAAACTGCTTGCCGACGGCAAGGTACGTGCGATCGGGGTGAGCAACTTCATGCCCGAGCACCTCGACCGGCTGCTGACCGAGACTTCCGTCGTGCCGGCCGTGAACCAGATCGAGCTCCACCCGTACTTCCAGCAGGCCGTGTTGCAGCAGGTGCACGCCGAGCAGGGGATCCTGACCCAGGCGTGGTCACCCATCGGCGGAATCACGTCGTACCGCGATGCCGAGAAGAGCACCTTCGACGACCCGACGCTGCTCGAGATCGCGGGCCAGTACGGCAAGTCGGCCGCGCAGGTGATGCTCCGCTGGCACCTGCAACAGGGCCGTTCTGTGATTCCGAAGTCGACCAAACCCGCCCGGATCGCCGAGAACTTCGACGTGTTCGACTTCGAGCTCACCACCGAGCAGCTCGCCGCGATCGATGGCCTCGACACCGGCGTACGAGGCGGCCCAGACCCGGACAGCATCACCCTCGAAACGTTTGGTCGGGAAATCCCCGAGGCCTGATTCCGTGAACCGCCGAACCCTCCTGAAGACCCCGATCGCCCTCGGTGGGGCTGCCCTGCTCGGATCCCAGCTCGCCGGCTGCAACCCACCTGAAACGTCGTCGGAGACCTCCACGCCATCGCCGTCTCGCGGTACGCCGGCGGCGCCCGGGTCACGAGTGCTGCTCGCCTACTTCTCCCGAGCCGGCGAGAACTACTACTACGGCGACCGAACGATGCTGGAGGTCGGCAACACCGAGATCGTCGCCGGGCTGATCTCATCCGCGATCAGGGTGGACACGTACCGGATCGAGGCGGCGGATCCGTACCCCGAGAGCTACGAGGCGACGGTCGAACGGAACAGCCGGGAACAGAACAGCGAGGCCCGCCCCGCGATCGCAGGCACCCTGCCGGACGTCGCAGCCTACGACGCCGTGTTGCTCGGCAGCGGGATCTGGAACGTGCGCCCGCCGATGATCATGCGCACCTTCGTCGAGAACGTCGACCTCAGTGGCAAGACGATCTACCCCTTCGTCACGTACGCCGTCAGCGGCCTCGGCAACACCGTCGACGACTACACCCGGCTATGCCCCCGATCAACGATCGGTAATGCCCTCGCGATCCGCGGCGAGGAAGCCCGCAACGCAGGCGCCGAGGTGGCGACCTGGTTGCGGAGCATCAGACTGCTGTCGAGGTGAAGGCGCCCTTAGCCGGATGGGGCGAGGACGATGCTGATCATGGTGGCGCGGCTGGCGGCGTTGGTGGTTGCCGTTAGACCGCCGGTGCTGCCGGTGGGGATCGGACCATTGCTGTCAGCAACGAGCGAGGTGATCCGCCCGCTGCCGGATCCGATCCGCTCGTCCCGGGGCGTGGCGGTTGCGGGCGGCGCCCAGTCGGTTGTTGTCGACGACTTGTCCGCCCAGTAGGACAGCAACCACGACCCCGAGACGGTGGCGTTCACCACTGGGGTCACGTGTGCGGTCATAGAGGTGGCGTCGGATCGTTGGCTCACCGCGCTCAACGGGGTAGCCGACGTACCGGCGTACGCCGCCAGTTGCAGGGTGACCTTGGTGTACGCGCCGAGGGTCAGGCGGACGGCCTGGCCCGCGTCGCCCGCGGACGCGATCTTCCACCATGCCATGGTGCGCTGCGAACCTGACACGACATTGGCGATGGCGGTCCACCCGCCGACCCCCGACGGTCCGGCGACCGACGTGGTAGTCACGTTGAGGGCCGCGAACAGCACCAATGTGTCGCCCACGCTCACGGTGCTCGGGACCGTGACGGCCGGGGCGGTCGTGTTGGCCACAGACCCCGCGGCGCCGCGGAACGCGATGCCGGTGGACGATTCCACCACCGTGACCGGATGAGTGACCTGGTTCGTCGCCCCGGCGGAATCGGTCACCGTGAGCGCGACGTTGTACGTGCCGGCTGCAGCGTATGTGTGGGCCGGCTGGACTCCCGACCCCGTGCCGCCGTCCCCGAAGTCCCAGGCATACCCGGTGATGGGGCCCTCGGCATCAGACGAGCCGGAGCCGCTGAAGGTGCAGGACAAGCCGCTGCAAGCGGACGTGAACGCGGCGACCGGCGGCGTGTTTCCGGTGGGCACGGTGTAGGCCAGGTGCAGTACCGGGGTAGCGGCGCCGTCTTGGGAGGAGGCACGGCGCTCACCACTGCCGGTCAAGACGAATGCCAACGCGTTTCCCCGGCGCCACCCGGGCCGGTTGAGCACCTCCTGTGCCACGGCGCTCAGGCTGGACGTACGCTGCGCGGTTCCCGCCAGGCCGGCTGCCGTCCAGGCGGGTGGATTCCAGGTGGGGCGTGCCTGGGTCCGTGGTCGCGACGACACGGTCGTGGGCTGCGCGTTGAAGGATGGCGTGTCGTCCTCGGCGACGCCGGCGATCTGGACCGTGGTCCCGCCAGAGTTCGCTCCGCTCGAGGTGAACTGGATCCACGCCTCGGTGATCGTCGCGTTCTGGGGTACGTCGATGTTGTCGAAGCGGATTCCGACCGTTTGGGTCGTACCGCTTGCGTTCGGGATGTTCAGCGTGGTGGTGGCCCACTCGGCGAATCCGGTGGGACGCTGCTCGACATCGTCGAACGCCCTTGCCACCGGAGTGTCCAGGGGGAGTGCCCCGCCGGGAGCGACGACGGTGACCCGCAGCTCGTCCGATCCCGTGAGCAGGGAGTCGCTCGCCACCGCGCGTACGACGTACGTCCCCGCGGTGCTGAACGTCGCAGAGGTCTCGGCCGACTGTGGCGTTCCGAAGGTGACGGTCCCCGGTCCGCTCACCACCTGCCAGTCGACCGTCGTCGAGGAGGTCGGCAGCCCGTCATCCCGCACGACGGCCTGTAGAGCGAGCGGTGCGTTGACGTGCGTGGGCCGATCAGGTCCCACGCCGACAACCGGGGCCAGGTTCGGGATCGGCGGCAGGTCGACCGCCATCTCGTACAGCTTGCCGTCGTTCTCGTTGGGGTTCGCGTCGTTGTCGACCCCGCGGTCGACGATGTAGAGGTTCCACTGGGACGGGTTGTTCGTCGCGGGGGCGACGGTGATGCCGGCGGCGAAGACCTCGTTCGAGGCCGCGATGTTGATCCGGTTCACCAGCATGAGGTTGCGGTTGAACTCGTACGCCGTGTCCGAGTAGCTGTCGATGACCAGCAGGGTGTTGCGCCCAGGGTGGTAGCCGATCCCCTCCGGGTCCAGGACGCCGTACTGCCCGATCCCGAACTCCGTGTCGATGTCGTCGCCGGTCGGCGCGACGCCGTTGAAGACGCCGTCGGGTCCGGGAGACAGCCGATGGACGGCGGTGTCCGCGCCGTCCAGGACGAACAACTCACCGGTCGGCGGGAAGTACTCCATCTCCTCCGGATCCTGACTCTGGAAGGCCGCGGTGTTGATCGACGTACGCGTGTCATCGCTCGTCCCATAACGCGCGTCCGGCCCTGGCACCACTTCGTACACGCGGAACTGGTCGTCGTCCGAGACGAAGATGTGCCCGTTGCCGGGGTTGTAGCCCACGCCGGCCGGCTCTTTCGTGTAGGCGGTGGTGAGGCCGGTGTCCTGCAGTACGCCGGCCCGGGTGGTCTCGAACAGATTGGCCCCGTCGAAGATGTTGACCTCGTCCACCTCCGCGTCCGAGATCAGCAAGCGGTCACGGCCACTGAGGTAGGTGATGCCGGACGGGTCCGGTACGGGCGGGTCGAAGTTCGACGTCTGGACGGTTCTGACCAGGGTGGCGGTCACGTTGGCGGCCGCGGCTGGAGCTGCGGACAGGAATATCAAGAATGGCGCGAGCAGTATTGCCGATACGGCACCGCATAATGAACGCTTGGCACTCATGGCAACCCCCACAAGGCCACCCGGGCAAGCCCGATGTGCCGCCCGTCCCTCCGGTGACCTAATAGCTTGACGGTGCATTACCGCGGCCAGGGTGTCAATCGGTCAAGAAGTCATTCCATTGTTTGCTGGAAACAAACGAACAATACAATTGATCGGCTGTTTCACCGTTGGTGGACGGTGCACCACTCGCGCACCCAGGTCACCGAACACGCAGGCCGCATCGTCGGCACACCTCACCCTCGCCGACGAAGGCCTGGAGATGGCAGCTGGCGCGCGTGCCGCCGAGGCTGGCCTCACCCCTGACCGTCTATGCCCCGGAATCCTCGTCGGACGAGGCACCCCACTTCCTCGCCTCCTTGGCCGCCTCGCAACGTGCCGACTCCACCATGCCTGGCCCGTGGTCGGGCGGTCTTCGGTGTGGTGGCGAACCTCACTCGTAGATCACGGCAGACATAACGGTCCAAACGCTTGCGGCGTACGGTCTCCCACGACTGGCGCAGTACGTACGGCGGGCTCGGGTGAACAGCCTGGATGCCGCGGTGGCCGGAGCGCTCGGATATTGGTGTGCTGCCCAGGTCCGGTGCTGCCGACGAACCTGTCCAGGTGAGTTGGCGCGGTGAGTTGGATCGGCGGCGTTTTCGATTGCCCGGGTGTTGCGGCATGGCGGGGGCGCGCCGCACGCCGTTTGATGAGGCTGTGTTGTCAACCGCCGGGTGTGGTGGTTGGTCGGGAGTTGGTGTTAGGCGCGTGCGGCTGCCAATCAGCTGGTGATGTCGTTGGTGGTGGCGCCGGTGGGTCGGCCCAGGGATCCGGGGAGTCGGCGAACTCGCGGCGCAACTGTTCGTAGATCGGGAGCGGGCGGGCGGTACCGCCGAGTGGGTGGGGGCTGTCGCCGAGCGGACTCGCAGATCGGCCGGGCGGGCGCGCGATGACGTGATCTGTCCCGCCGGCGGTGGCTGGCGCGGTGGAATCGTTGTCCGGCCAGGGGTCTGGGCTGGTCGGACCGGTGCCAGGCGGGCGTGGCCGGGTGGTGTGGGTGTCCGGCTGTGTGGTTGGTGTGGTTTGCTCGTCGGCCCAGGGTGTGGTTGGCCTGGGCTCGAGTGTGGTTGGCCTGGGCTCGGGTGTGGTTGGCCCGGCACCTGGTGGAGTTTCTGGTGCAGGCTCGGGTGAGCCACCGCGTCGCCTCGGGGCGGGTGGCGCGTCGGGTGGGCTGGCGGTCCAGGGATCCGGCGGCGGTGCGGGAGTCCGGGTTGGGCTGGGGGCCCGGGCTGGTGTGCGTGTGGGGGTGCGGGTTGGTGTGGGGGTGGCCCAGTCGGGGCGGGATAGTTGGGGCTGGCCGTTGTGCATGGTGATGGTCCAGTGGCCGTGGTGCACGTCGATGTGGTGGCGCTTGCAGAGCAGGACCAGGTTGTCGACGCGGGTCGGGCCGCCTTCTGCCCAGTGCACGAGGTGGTGGGCCTCGCACATCGCCGGTGGGGCGCCGCACACCACGCAGCCCTTGTCCCGGGCGTTCAACGCACGCCGCATCGCCCGGTTCACGAACCGTTCCTCGGTGCCCACATCCAGGGGCTCGGAGTTCGCGCCCAGTACGAGCGGGATGATGCCGGCGTCGCAGGCCAGCCGGCGGATCGCGGCCGCCGACAGGGTGCCGCCGTGGGCCAGGTCGCCGGTGCCGGTGCCGGCGAGCAGGTCGGCCAGCGAGATGGTGACGGTGATGTGGGGTTTGATGCCGCCGTGGGCCGGGGCGGCACCGGTGGCGGCGGCGGTGTGCAGGATGTCGGTGAGGCCGTCGGCCTGGAGTTTCCCGCGGCTGCGCGGGTCGCGCTGCCCGTCGGGGGTCTTGTGCGGTTTGGAGTTGGCGAACACCATCGTCTGCAGCAACTCGGCGTTGTCACCGGCCAGGAACCCGCCGAACTTGATGCCGTCGTCGGTCCGCTTCAACCAGAGCCGTTCGTTCGCGGCGGCGCGTTTCTCGGCCGGTTCGGGGCCGTCGGTGTCGAGCCGGTTGCGGACCTCCCGGCCGAGTTTGCGCAGCTCGCCGGGCGGCAACACCTGGGCGGCCTTGACCATCTGTTCCTCGGCGAACCGGAGGCTCTCGGCCGAGACCCGCGCCGAGGACGGGATCTTGTCCAGCGCATCGACGATCACGGCCGCCTGGCCAGGGTGCAGCAGCAGCGGACCGGCCGTCGGCTCCCCATCCAGCTCCGCCGCGTCCGCGTGCTCGGTCTGCTCCGCCGCGTCCGCGCCCGCCGCTGTCTCCGCATCCGCATCGGTTGCCGCCGTCTGTCCGTCCCGGTCGGCGTCGGCGGTCGCCTCCGCGTGCGCAGACGTCTCGCCGCTCGTCGCGTTCGCCGTCACGTCGGTCGCGGTTTCCTCTGCTGGTGCTGGGGTTTCGGTGTCGGGTGGTGTGGGGTCGGTGTGGAGGGCGGCGGAGACCGCTGTGTACTTGGGGAGGGCGTGGGCGAGTTTGAGGTCTCGGCGGACCTCGGTCGGATCGAGGCGGTGGCGGATCGCGATCAGGTTGACGGTGTCGCGGGCGCCGAGTTCGGTGGCGTAGCCGTCGGTGTCCAACGCGGCCAGCAACTCCAGGCGGCGGGTGGACAGGCGGGTCAGGTCGGCCTGCAGTGTGTCGAGGGCCGTCAGCTTCTCGCTGCCGGTCATCGACCACACGGGCCGTTCACGCAACCTGTCCATGCGAAAAGCCTAGATGATGCCGCCGACAGTTTCTGAGCTCAGAAGGCCTTATCTATAAGGGATCTGAGGATTGGCAAGTTCCTGCCACTATCCACAGGGCAGCGCGCCGAGGAGGCCGCCGGCGAGCACGGCACTCAGGTAAGGGATCCATGGAATGGCAAGGTCCTGCCACTATCCACAGGCGGCCGCGGTCAAGGTCGAGCAGGGCGCGGGAGATCAACCCAGGTCGACCTTGAACTCCCACCTGACCAGGCCGCCGAGCGCTACCAGCCGACGGACGAACGCTGAGCCATCAAGACCCTCCTACGGCCCTGATCGTCGCCGGGCTTGGCGGGGTGACGAAGGTAGGCGGTTGCCGTCTGGGTCGTGCGCGTCTTCTCTGGGGGCGGGCATTTCGAGACCGAGGTGGTCGACGAGGGTGGTGGCCGAGGGCAACGATGGGCAGAGTTTCAGGGTGTCGTCGCCCATCCGGAAGTAGACGGCGTCGTCTGGTCGGTCCGGCGTCCAGCGCTGCATGCCGAGGTGGCCGCCGTAGAACTCGATCGCCGCTTCGAGATCAGGTGCAACCAGCGCGACGAAGGACAGGCGACGTACCGGACCTGAAGTGATTGGTGGAACGCGGAAGTCTTCCGAACGCTGCAGGAGTTCGATGCGCGTGCCGTTCGGGTCGGCGAGGAATGCGAGTCTGCCCTGGCCGCTCCTCGCGATCCGGGGCGCGGAGAGCTCGGCGTACCCCGCATTGATCAGCCGCGCATAGTCGCCGTCCAGATCGTCGGTCATGAAGGCGACATGGTTCAGGCCGTACGTCGCCTCCGGATCGGCGGCCTGGCTGTGCAATAACTCCACCAGTCCGGTCGCGAGCTGGACGTGCACCCGGTCGACCCGCGAGCTCGACATGAACAGCCGATCGACCACCTCCGCGCCGATCGTCTCGGTGTAGAAGGCCAAACTGGCATCGAGGTCCCTGATCCTGCCGCCGACATGATTCAGCTCGTAGATCACGGAAGCCATCATGGCAAACGTTTACCAACTCCTGTCAAGAGTGGTCAGGAATCAAGAAGCACCGGTCGTCGGGCCGGAACTAGCGTTATCGCCATGGAGACCAAGAACCAGCAAGTCGGTAGTCGAGTAGAGCGCAAGCCCGGTACGCCTGGGCCGTTGTCACGGTGGATTCAACGGAAGATGAACGCTCGTACGAGCGTCAAGATCCGCCGGGGACGCAGCAAGATGATGGGCATGGATCTGCTGATCCTGAACACGGTCGGCCGCCGGAGCGGACAGCCGCGAGAGACGCCGCTGGCGTGGTTCGCCGACGGTGACTCGTGGTTGGTCGTCGCATCGGGTGGTGGAAGCCAGCACCCCGACTGGCACGGCAACTTGATGGCGCACCCCGAGAGCGTGTCGGTCGAGCTGCCCGGACACGACGCCGCGCCGGTGACGCCGTACCAGCTTGCCGGCGCCGATCGTGACGAGGCCTGGCAGCGCATCACCGCCGCCCAGCCCCGCTACGGGAAGTACCAAAGCAAGTCCGACCGGCAATACCCGGTCGTCCGGCTCACCCCACGGTGACTACAGGGCGGGGGCGTCCTTGGCGGCAGCCGGGCAGCGTGTTGACGCCGCGCCTCGCTTGCGGTGTCAGGCCGTAGTAGATCCTGGGTGCGCCGTCGAGGGTGAGGGTCACCTGGCCGTGGGCCGGCGACAGTTGCTGGGTCCGGCCGATCGCGTCCACCCGTTGTACGACGTTGCCAGCGGCAACTGTGAGCGGGGTCTTGGTCGGCCAGGGGTCGATCCAGACTTCCGGTGCGGGGAAGTGCCAGTCGGTTCGTTGGCCGGTGGTGTTGAGTAGGTAGCCGTCGGCCCGGTTCCACAGCACCGTCGCCGGGCCGTCGGGTGTGTCGAACCACAGGCCGAATGTCTTCGGGTCAGGGAAGGTCAGCCAGCCCCGGAACGTCGCTAGGTCGAGCCGGCGGGCGGCCGTCGCGTAGGCCAGTAGCGATGGCTTCGGGCTGAGATCGCGGTTCATCAGGCCGAAGTGGTATTCGACATTGTCCGGATCGGCGATCTGCGGCATGCCGAGCACGCTGTCGTGGAACTGGTACCAGCAAACGCACTTGATGCCTTCGGCCTTCGCCAGCGCCAGACTGAGCAGGATGTTCTCCGCCGCGTGCCGGTAGGTGTCATGCCACCAGCTGTTCGGCTTGGTCGCCGCGTAGGCCTCGGTCAGCCAGATTTCCTTCTCGCCGTACTGTGCCATCAAAGTCTTCAGCTGTTTCAGTCCGCCGTAGAAGTTCCAGTAGCTGCCTTCGGGTCCGGATCCCCAGTCATCGCCCGGCGGTACGTAGTCCGGGGTGAAATTGCCGCGTCCCGGGTGATAGGCGAATGCATCGATCAAGTCCCAGCCGCCGGCCGCGATGAAGTTCTGCACCCATGGCTTGTCCATCCCGGCCAGGCCGTTGTTCATCAGTTTGATGGTCGCGCCGGTGGCGGCCCTCCGGTCGAATACCGGTCGCAGCGCCTTGTCCAGGTAGGCCTGGGCGGCGACTCCGGTGTTGAACGGCCGGTTGAGTTCGTTGCCGACCTCGAAGTAGCCGGCGCCGGCACCGGTTGCCACCGACAACTTGTCGGCGGCCCACGCGGCCGCCACGGCATCGGTCACTTCGAGCGACGGCTGCAGTTCGATGTTGTGCCGGATGCCCCGCGCGTCGAACGCGGATGGCGGCAGACCCGGGCCACCGTCGTACGCGATGCGGACCATGCTGATGCCGACCCGCTCCCACAGGTCCAGCAGGGCATCGGCGCTCGGTCGTTGCAGCCACGGATAGTTGGCGATCCCGAACATGCTGTCTGCGGATAGATAGTCGTACGGCGGCAGCGTGGCGAGGTTCGTCCGGGCGAACGCCTCGTCGTCGCCGGACCGGACCACCACCTCGGCCATCGCGATCCCGGCGGCCGGCGCGGGCACGGTGAAGGTGTACTGCCACGTTGCCGCCGCCGCGATGCTGCCCGTCACCGTGGTCCCGGCCAATTGGATCCCATCGAAGTCGCGCACTGACAACTGCAGTTCGGCCGACCGGGCAGCGCCGCCGTTCGCGACCAAGGCGGTCAGCTCCATCGGCTCGCCGCCGGCGTCGTACAGGTTGAAGGGGCGGTTGGTGGTCAGTTCGAGGCCCAGTTCGCGACCGCGACCGATCGTGGCCGTTGCAGATGGTCTGGTCTCGGAGAAGAAGAAGTCGGCCCGGCTGGTCCAGCCGCCGGCTGGGTCCGGTACGCCGGGTGCGTGCATCCACGTCGCGTTCGTCCAGGCCTGACGTGATCGGTCCAGCAGGAACAGCCCGTCCAGGTTGCTGCCCCAGGTCGAGGTGTGCGCCACCCCGACGGTGTCTTCGTACGGGATTCCGCCACCGGCGTCGCGGATCCATTCGGTGACCGGGATGTAGGCGTCGGGCGCCGTCGGCGCCTGGATCGCCCGGCTGAACAGGAAGCCGTCCGGCAGCAGTGTGTCAGCGCCGGTGATCCGCCATTCCAGCGTGGCGTGGTTGGTGGAGACGCTGAACCAGCCGACCACGGTGGTCGATCCGGCCGCGGCGTCGAAGGTGTAGTCCATCCGGATCGCCGGCGTACCGTCGGGCAGTTGGGCGAGTGCCGGCGTACCACCAGTGGACAGGTGGATGCCGGTGAGCTGGTCCTTGAGCTGGAACCTCGATCCGGCGGATCGGGTGACGCCGGCCGCGTCGCGAATGGCGAGCCGGCCACCGATGCTCGCCAGCAGGCTGATCCCGCCGGCGGTCAGGGTGACGTCGCCGGCCGCGGCGTACGCCGTCACCGGGGTGGGCTCGGCGATCAGTACCACGCCGGCCGCGAGCGCCGCGCCGAGGAAGCCGCGGCGACTGAGGTGGGGGAGTTGCGGGTGCTGGGGTGCCATCGTCTACTCCTGTCCGACCGCGAGTCCTTGATAATGCCTATCTGCATCGCGGTGACACGGACGCTCTCAAGCGGATCGCCTGACTGTCAAGGGGCAGTTGCGTTTTCGTTTCCAGCGGATTAAGGTCACCGGTGTTCGATGCAGATAGGCATTATCACTGGAGGATCGATGCCGCCGAAGCCTCGCCGGGTGACCCAGCGGGAGATCGCCGAGATCGCGGGCGTCAGTCAGACCACCGTCTCGGTGGTGCTGAACGACCGCGACGGCAGTAACGTGCGCATCCCCGAAGAGACCCGGGCGCGGGTCAAGCGGGCGCTCGAGCAGGCCACCTATGTCGCCGATCCGGCGGCCCGAAGGCTGGCCGGTCTGGACAACCAGATCATCGGCGTCTTCACCTACGAGGCGGCCCTGTCACCCGAGAGCATGGACTTCTACGGTCCGTTGCTGAACGGCATCGAGCGGGCGGCCGAGCGGATCGGCTGGGACCTGCTGTTCTTCACGTCCTCCCCGGTCGAGAACGGCACCCGCAGCCTGTTCCACCGCAAGACCCGGCTCCGGCTGGCCGACGGCTGCATCCTGCTCGGTCAGCAGATGGTCGGATCCGAGCTGGAGCGGTTGGTCGCCGAGCAGTTCCCGTTCGTCGCGGTCGGCCGCCGGGACGAGACGGCCGCGCCCGTGCCGTACGTCGGGATCGACTACGTCACCCCGACCGCCGCCGTGATCGACCAGGCGGTGAACAGCGGACACCGGCAAGCCCTGTACGTGCATCGCGGCCGGAATACGCCGACTGCGAGAGACCGGCGCGGTGCGGTCGAGGCAGCCTCGTCGGCGGGCCGCCTTGCGTTCATGCTGGTCGGTGAGGAACTCGTCCCCGAGTTGCCCCGGCTGGCCAGAGCCACCGGCGCCACCTTGATCATCGCCGAGGATGCCTTCCTCACCGAGGATGTCGTCCACGCACTCGTCGGCGCCGGAGTATCGGTGCCGGACGAGATTTCCGTCGCCGCGCTCGGCGAGGTCCGTGGACATCGCACCGACGGACGGGCGCTGACCGGCTTCCATGTGCCGAGGGAACAGGTGGCATCCGAAGCGCTGGAGTTGCTGCAGCTGCTGATCACCACCGACCCGCAGGAGTGGGCCGGCCTGGACGCGCAGCGGCTCCTGGTGGCCGAGGTCGAAGCCGGCGACACCATCGTGGGCGTGTCCTCGTGATCACCACCGAGGTGGCCATCGTCGGTGGCGGTCTCGGCTCTGTTGCGGCCGCGTTGGCGTTGCTGCAGCGCGGTCGCCGCGTGGTGTTGACCGAGGAGTACGCCTGGCTGGGCGGCCAGTTGACGTCTCAGGCCGTGCCGCCGGACGAGCACATCTGGGTCGAACAGTTCGGCGTCACCGCGCGGTACCGGACGCTGCGGGACGACATCCGCCGCTACTACCGAGACCACTATCCGCTGTCGTCGTCGGCCCGCGCCGATCGTGAACTGAACCCAGGTCGCGGCCGGGTCAGCCGACTGTGCCACGAGCCGCGGGTAGCGCTCGCGGTGATCACTGCGATGCTCGCGCCGTACCGGTCGGCCGGTCGGCTGACGGTGTTGGAACCTGCGGTTCCGGTCGCGGCCGAGGTCGCGGACGGGGTGGTCCGGACGGTCACTGTGGTGGACCCGCGGACCGGGGTTGAGACCGTCATCAAGGCGGAGTACGTCCTGGACGGCACCGAGACCGGTGATTTGCTACCGCTGACCGGGACCGAGTACGTGGTCGGTGCCGAGGCGCGATCCGACACCGGCGAGCCGAGTGCAGCCGAGGTGGCTGACCCGGCCAACGTGCAGTCGATCGCGTGGTGCTTCGTCTTCGATCACGTCGCTGGTGATCACACGATTCCGCGGCCGGACGACTTTGACGAGTGGCGCGCGTTCGAACTGCCGTTCTGGGGCGCGCCGATGCTGTCCTTCACCGCGCCGAATCCACGCACGCTGGTGCCGGAAGAGCGGACCATGTTCGTCAATCCGGACCACGACGTCTCCGGGGATCCGCGGTTCGACGCGGGTGATCAGGACCTGTGGCAGTTCCGCCGGATCGCCGCCCGGCAGACGTTCGCGGACGGCTTGTACGACAGCGACATCGTGCTGGCCAACTGGCCGCAGCTCGATTACGTCGGCGGCTCGATCATCGATACCGACGAACGGCTGAAGCACCTGGCCGCGGCGAAAGCGCAGTCCCGGGCGTACGTCCACTGGCTGCAGACCGAGGCGCCTCGTCCCGATGGCGGCCGCGGGTGGCCCGGATTGCGGTTGCGCGGTGATCTGGTCGGGACCGCCGACGGGTTCGCGCAGGCGCCGTACATCCGGGAATCCCGCCGGATCAAGGCACTCACCACCATCCGCGAGCAGGACATCTCGATCAAGGCTCGCGGGTACGACGGACCGGCCCGCTTCGACGGGTCCGTGGGGGTCGGGATGTACCGGATCGACCTGCATCCCTCGACCGGCGGCGACAACTACATCGACGTCGAGTCGGCGCCGTTCGAGATCCCGCTCGGTGCCCTGGTTCCCGTCCGAACCCAGAATTTGGTGCCGGCGGCAAAGAACATCGGCACCACGCACATCACCAACGGCGCTTATCGATTGCATCCGGTCGAGTGGAACATCGGTGAGTCCGCGGGGGAGCTCACCGCGTTCTGCCTCGACCGTGGGCTCAGCCCGCAACAGGTCGCGACCGATCCGGCGCTCGTCGATCAACTCCAGCGCCGCCTGGTCGAGGCCGGCGTCGAACTGCACTGGCCCGAAGTCGTCGGCTACTGAGCAATGTCAAGGCCGCATCTCACAGTAGGGACCCACATCATGATCAGAGCAAAGAAGGTGCTGACCGCTGTCGCGTTGACGACGGCGCTCGGGCTCGCCGCGGCGTGTGCCGGGCCTTCACCCGAGGCGCCGGGTACGGCGGCGGAGCTGCGGATGACGGTCTGGACCTCGAACGAGGCTCAGCTGAAGCTGCTCACCTCGATCGGCGACGCCTACCGGGCCGACCACCCGGAGGTCTCGAAGATCACCTTCGAGAGCCTGCCGTTCGCCGACTACAACACGACTCTCACCACCCAGATCGCCGGCGGCAACGCCCCGGACCTGGCCTGGATGGGGGACCTGTCGAAGGATCTCATCGCCTCCGACGCACTGGTCGGGCTGACCGACAAGCTGAAGGCCACTGACGGCTGGCAGTACGACGATCTGCTGGGCAGCGTGACCGCGGAGTTCAGCCGCGACGGCACGTTGTACGCGTACCCGTTCTCCAACTCGCCGTTCGCCCTGTACGTGAACACCGATCTGCTGGCCAAGGCCGGGCAGAAGGTCAACCCGGCCACGCTGACCTGGGACCAGGTCGCGGCCGCCGGAGCCGCCGTACACGCCAAGACCGGGAAGGCCGGCTTCGTCATCCGCGACTTCGACTACAAGTCGTGGAACACGCTGGCCACGGTGTGGACCGGGTGGGGCGCGGCGGCGTGGAGTGCGGACGGCAAGACCTGCACGTTCGCCAGTCCCGAGATGGAGCAGGCGTTCACGTTCCTGCACGACGCGGCGTTCAAGACCAAGGCGATGCCCGGTCCGGGCACCACGGCCGACTTCTTCGCCGGTGATGCCGCGTTCACCATCGCGCAGGTCTCCCGCGCGTCGCTGCTGACCGGCTCGTTCAAGTTCGGGCTCTACGCACTGCCGACGGGGCCGGCCGGTAAGTACGCCGTACTCGGTCAGGCCGGGGTCGGCGTACTTGCCTCTAGCAAGCACCAGGATCAGGCGAAGGACTTCCTTGTGTACTTGACGAATCCGGTGAATGCCGAGAAGCTGGCTCAGTTCTTCCCGCCGCCGCGGAAGTCGTTGCTGACCGGTGCGAAGCTTGCCGCCAACAACAAGGTGCTGAACGCCACCCAGCTGCAGACCGCGGTGGTCGACCAGCTGCCGAACGCCGTCACCCTGCCCAACCACACCAGCCCGGCGGAGATCGCCCAGAAGGGTAAGACGGCGCTGGACGCGATGTGGCGAGCCGACGCCGACATCCCTGCCGTACTACGCTCCGTCTGCACCGCGATCGAACCGATCCTGGCCAAGTGACACCGCGACGATGACCACGACGACACAGCCGCCGGAGCAGGTCGTAGTACCGGCTGCCGCGAAGGCCAGACGGGCATCCGGGCCGAGCTTCTGGACGACTCGTCGCCGGGATGTCCTGACCGGTTACCTGTTCATCCTGCCGCAGCTCGCCGGCGTCGCGGTGTTCGTGCTGCTGCCGGTCGGGATGGCCATCTGGTACAGCCTGAACGACTGGAACGTCTTCACCGGAAAGCAGACCTTCGTCGGTGGCGAGAACTACGCGGCCCTGGCCGACGATCCGCAACTGCCGAAGGTGCTGCTGGCAACGGTGATCTTCTCCGGCGGGGTCGTGGTCGTCAACATCACGCTCGGGCTGCTGATCGCCGTACTGCTCAATCGGCGGTTCCGCGGTGTCACTCTGTTCCGGACGTTGTTCTTCTCGCCGGTGGTTGTGTCTGTAGTCGCGTGGACTCTGGTCTGGGGCTTTCTGTTGCAGGACAACGGCGGTATCAACGGCCTGCTCGGCGCGGTCGGGATCGACGGTCCGAACTGGTTGCAGCACGGCGATACCGCGATGGTGTCGGTGGTCATCACTCAGGTGATCCGCAGTGTCGGGGTCAACATGGTGCTGTTCCTGGCTGCCCTGCAGGGCGTACCGGAGGAACTGTACGAGGCTGCCCGGATCGACGGTGCGAGTAGTCGTTCTGTCTTCGCTCGGATCACGTTGCCGCTGATCTCACCGACGTTGTTGTTGACGGTGATCGTCACGGTCGTTGGGGCACTGCAGTCGTTCGCGCAGATCGCCGTACTGACCGGTGGTGGGCCGGAGTTGTCCACCACGGTCCTTGTGTACTACGTGTTCCAGCAGGCGTTCGAGTTCAACGACATCGGCTACGGGTCGACGCTGGCGCTGATGTTGCTGAGCTTCGTCATGCTGCTCACCTTGCTGCAATGGCAGCTGCGCCGGAAGTGGGTGTTCTATGAGGACTGACGCTCGTACTTCGTCTGCGGTGGCCGTCCCGCGGAGGGTGCGGCGGGCGCTACTGGTGATCGCGCTGGCCGTGCTGGCGGTCCCGTTCGTGGTGCCGACGATCTGGATGGTGGCCGCATCGGTGAAGCCACTGGCCGAGATCTTCGATGCCCCGCCGTCGCTGTGGACCGACTCGCCGACCCTGTCCGCGTACGCCGAAGCGTTCACCTTCCAGCCGTTCGCCCGGCAGTACGTCAACAGTGTCTACATCGCCGTCGTCGTCACCGCGATCACGTTGTTGGTCTCCAGCCTGGCCGGGTACGCGTTCGCGCGGATCCGTTTCCCCGGGGCGAATGCGCTGTTCTTGGTGGTGCTGACCGGCCTGCTGGTCCCGAGCGAGGTGACCATCGTGCCGCTGTTCCAGTTGTTCAAACGGGCCGGCCTGATCAACACCCATTGGCCACTGATCCTGGTGACCTCATTGGCCGCGCCGTGTGTGCTCGCCACGTTCATCATGCGGCAGTTCTTCATCGCGCTACCGCTCGAGCTGGAGGAGGCCGCCCGCCTCGACGGTCTCGGCCGCCCGGCGATCTGGATGCGAATCTGCCTGCCGCTGGCCAAGCCGGCCCTGTCCGCAGTCGCGATCCTGACGTTCCTCGCGTCCTGGAACCTCTACCTCGAACCCACGGTCTACCTCACCTCACCCGAGATGTTCACCCTGCCCCAGGCCCTGACCCGATTCACCGACGCGTACGGCGGCCAGATGTGGAACACCCAACTCGCGGCCGCCACCATGACCGTCCTCCCCATGCTCATCGTCTTCGTCCTGGCCCAACGCCACTTCGTAGAAGGCCTAGCCCACTCCGGCCTCAAGTGAGGGGTCTAGCGGTGGTCGGAGTGGCCTAGCGGCTCTGCCGGGAGGAAACTCGGGTGCTTTTGTCGGTGGGGGTGGTTACGGTCGGTTGAGTGCTGACTCTGCTTCGGTATGCGGT
Source organism: Kribbella caucasensis (assembly GCF_004361855.1). GTDB lineage: Bacteria > Actinomycetota > Actinomycetes > Propionibacteriales > Kribbellaceae > Kribbella > Kribbella caucasensis. Next base: position 28,148 of record NZ_SNWQ01000029.1, on the reverse strand, counting down.
TCGGGTTTCGCCTGGTAGTACTGCTTTGACGATGGGTCTTGCTGTGCTCGGCTCGGTGCTGGGGATGGCGGTCACGTTGCTGACCGGTCAGGTCGTCGGGGCTGTGCCAGGTGTGATCGATGACGCCCCGGGTGCCATGTCGGTCGCCGGGTTCAGCTGGCTGCTCGCGGCGCTGCTGGCCGTGTTCGTCCTGCAGAGTCTCACGCCCGCGATCCACCAGGTGGCGATGATGATCATGGACGCGGCGCTGGTCCGGGAGATCGGCGTCGGCATCACCGAGCCGTTGCTCCGCCCGCGCAGCGTCGCGCACCTCGAGGACACCGAGGTGCTGGACATGCAGGAACGGGCGAAGGGCAAGGGCGGATTCCATCTCGCGCAGGGCTTGGGGAATCTGCCCTGGCTGCTCGCCAGCCGGGTCACGCTGGTCGGCTCGGCGGTCATCGTCGGGGTGATGTTCTCCTGGCTCGTCGCCGCGATGCTGGTCGCGGTGACGTTGCTGCTGGAGTGGTACGGCGGCCGCCTGATAGCGCGCGAGATCGACGTCTGGTGGGGCAACACCGAGGAACAGCGGCGGGCCGAATACCTGTTCAACCTCGGCATGCGTGACGCGCCCAAGGAACTCCGCGTCTTCGGGCTGCACGGTTGGCTGGTCGAGCGGTATGTCCGTGAGTGGACCGCGGGATTCCGCCCGGTCTGGGAGCGGCGCCGCAAGAACGTGAAGTGGTCCGTCCTCACCGGCGGCCTGCATCTGGCCGCGAACGGCCTCGCGATCCTGCTCGTCGGCCGCGCCGCCCTCGACGGTCGACTGCCCTTGACCGAGGTCGCGACGACTGTTCCGGCGATCCTCGCCATCGGCGTGTCGATGAACGGGTACGGCGTCGTCCAGGTGCGGCGCGGGCTGTCGGCGTACCGGGCGATGCAGGAGTTGCCCGACACGATCGCCGAGCGCCACCCCGAGCCGGTCGCGACGAGCAGACACCGGACGGAGACGATGCCGGCGCGCGAGGTCCGGTTCGAGAACGTCAGCTTCCGCTATCCCGACTCCGACAAGGACGTGCTCCGCGACCTCGACCTCACGATCCACGCGCACGAGGCGCTCGCGCTCGTCGGCGTCAACGGTGCGGGCAAGTCCACGTTGGTGAAGCTCCTCGGCGGCGCGTACAAACCGACCAAGGGCCGGATCCTGGTCGACGGCGTGGACCTCTCGGAGCTCGACCTGGCCGTCTGGCAGCGGCGCATCGCCGCGATCGTGCAGGACTTCCTCCGCTTCCCCTTGTCGGTGACCGACAACGTCGTGTTCGGCGCGGTCGAACGTGCCGACGATGAGATCGCGCTCGCCAAGGTTGCGCGGGAGTCCGGCATCGACGACCTCGTACGCCGCCTGCCGGACGGCTGGGACACCGTGCTCGACAAGACCTTCGACGGTGGCGTCGACCTGTCCGGTGGGGAGTGGCAACGGATCGCCCTGGCGCGAGCGCTGTTCGCCGTACATGCCGGGGCCGGTGTGCTCGTGCTGGACGAGCCGGCTGCCGCGCTGGACGTGCGTGCCGAGGCCGAGCTGGTCGAGCGCTACCTCGAGCTGACGTCTGGCGTGGCGTCGTTGATCATCTCCCACCGGTTCTCGGTGGTCCGCAACGCCGACCGGATCTGTGTGCTCGCCGACGGGCGGATCACGGAGGACGGCACACACGAACAACTCCTGGACCAGGGCGGGACGTACGCGGCGATGTTCCGCTTACAGGCCGAGCGATACGTGACTGCTCCGGAAGACCCGGAGAGCGAGGTCCTCGATGCGTAGCCTGCGGATCGCCTGGCTGTGGATGACCACGTCGTTCAAGGCCGCGCCGTTGCTGATGACGATCTCCTCGGTCCTCGTCGCGCTGCGGGCGGTCGCGGCGCCGACCCAGACCTATGGCGTCAGCCTGCTCGTCGACGGGCTGGCGGGGGACCGGTCGAGCACGATCGCACTGGGCATCGGCATCATCGTCGGCGGGCTGGCGGTCTCGTTCGTCGCCGATGTCGTGGGCTGGCCGTTGCAGGACACCGCGCAGGAACGGATGGCCGGTCGCGTGCACGCCGATCTGCTGGATGTGACGACAGGCATTCCAGGCCTGACACATCACGAGCGGCCCGATGTCGCCGACCGGCTGGAGCTGGTCCGCGAACGCGCTTGGCGGATGGGGGTCGGTGCCGAGGTACTGCTGTGGGCGTTCGCGACAGTGGCCAACACGGTGACCGTGCTCGGGTTGCTCGGGTCTGTGCATCCGCTGCTGTTGTTGCTGCCGTTGCTCGGTGCGTCCCGGATCTGGTCGGCGTACGTGAGCAGCACGCGGCAGCACAAGGCCTGGGAGGACTCGCTGCCGCAGGAGCGGCTGGTGGACCGGCTGATCGAGGTGTCGAAGGACGCGCGGACGGGGCTGGAGCTGCGAGTCTTCGGGCTCGGGCGGGTGCTCGTGGAGAGGATCTTCTCGCTGCAGACAGAGCGATACCGGCGACGGGTCGAAGCGGCGCGCTGGGGCGGCAAGGTCGACGGGACGGTGCGACTGGCGTTCGGCCTCGCGTACGCCGCGGCCGTCGTTTGGGTGATCGTCCGGGCGCGCGATGGACTGCAGACGGCCGGCGACGTCGTGCTCGTGTTGTTGCTGGCGCCGCAGGTGGATCAGATGACCGGCGGGATCGCGCAGAACGTCCACTGGGTAGGCGAGGTCGTGCGGAGCTTCAGCCGCTACGACTGGCTGCGGGAGTACGCGAAGGACAACTCGTGGCGGACCAGCACCGATCCCGCGCCGGCCCGGCTCAGCTCCGGCATCGAGCTGCGCAACGTCGGATTCTCCTACCCTGGCTCGGATTCCGCCGTACTGAGCAATGTCAGTCTCACCTTGCCGGCGGGCTCGGCCGTCGCATTGGTGGGCGAGAACGGCGCCGGCAAGACGACGTTGGTCAAGCTGCTCGCGCGGATGTACGACCCGACGACCGGTCACATCCTGGTCGACGGCGTGGACCTGGCGACGATCTCACCGGACTCCTGGCGGTCACAGCTCTCGGCGGGGTTCCAGGACTTCGTCAAGTTCGAGCTGACCGCCCGGGAGGTCGTGGGGATCGGCGACGTCTCAAGTGAGTCCGACGACGCGGTGCGGGCCGCGATCTCGCGAGGTGAAGCAGAGTCCGTGGTCGCCGGACTGCCGCTCGGGCTGGACACACAGCTGGGCAAGAAGTTCACCGACGGTGTCGAACTGTCCGGCGGCCAATGGCAGCGGCTCGCGCTCGCCCGGGCGTTCATGCGCGAACGGCCACTGTTGTTGCTGCTCGACGAGCCGACCGCGGCGTTGGACCCGGATGCCGAGCACCGGTTGTACGAGCAGTACGCCGCGGCTGCCAGGATCGCGGCGTCCGAGACCGGCGGTGTCACCGTCCTGGTCTCACACCGTTTCTCCACCGTCCGCATGGCCGATCTCATCGTGGTGATGCACAACGGCCGGGTCGAGGAGGTAGGCAGCCACGAAGACCTCCTCGCCGCCGGCGCCCGCTACGCCGAACTCTTCGAACTACAGGCCCGCGCCTACCGCTGACTCGGCTGATCGGGAGGTGTGCCGAGGGCCGGCTGGGCGACGTGGCAGGCTGCGTTGTGCCCATCGCCCAGCCGGCGGAGTGTGGGTGTTGTGTGGTGGCACTCGTCGACGACGAGGGGGCAACGCCACCGGAACCGGCATCCGGGGGTCGGGTCGATGACCTTCGGCGGCTCGCCGGTATCGCCTTCGACGCCGAGGCTGAGCGGCGCGCGGGGATCGGGTACGGCCCCGAGGAGTAGATCGGTGTAGGGGTGCTTGGGGTTGGCCAGTACCTCTTCTGTCGGACCGGATTCGACGATGTGACCGGCGTACATGATGACGAGGCGGTCGGCGACGTACCGGGCGCTGGCGATGTCGTGGGTGATGTAGAGGAACGAGACCCCGGCTGAACTGCGCAGCTCGGCCATCAGGTTGAGCAGGCCGATGCGGATCGACACGTCGAGCATCGACACCGGCTCGTCGGCCAGGATGAGCTTGGGCTTGTGGGCCAGGGCTTGTGCGAAGCCGATGCGTTGCCGTTGTCCGCCGCTGAGCTCATACGGGTAGCGGTGCATGATTTCGGCGGACGGTGTCAGTCCGACCGCCTCGACGACTCGCTCGGCCTCTTCACTTCGCTGAGCCCGGGTGAGGTCGGGGCGGTGCAGCTTCAGGCTGCGCAGGATGCCGTGGGAAACGCGGAAGGCGGGATTGAGGGAGCTGAACGGATCCTGGAACACCATCGGCACATCGCTGCGGTAGGCCAGCTGGTCCCGTCGCGATCGCATGCTCGACAGGGCGCGGCCCTGGTAGTAGATCTCGCCGCCGGTCGGTTTGTAGACGCCCGCGAGCAGGCGGGCGATGGTGCTCTTCCCGCTGCCGCTCTCGCCCGCGAGCGCGACGATCTCCTGCCGATCGACGGTGATGCTGACGTCGTCGACGGCGTGCAGCATCTTGGGGGAGAACCCGCGGCCGATCCGGAAGTGGCGGGTCAGGTTCTTGGTCTCGAGCAGCGGCGCCGTCGGTGCGGCCGCCGTATCGGCGTCGGTGGCGGAGACGCTCAGCTCGGTCATGAGGTCGCCTCCTGGACGGGCGCCGGCTTGTTGCTGGGGGCATGCAGCAGGCAGCGGGCCTGAACGGATCCGACTCGGTAGAGCTCAGGCTCGACCTTTGTGCAGTCGGCGAACGCTTCTGGGCACCGCGGATTGAAGCGGCAGCCGCTCGGCGGGTGGGCCAGGTTCGGAGGGCTCCCCGGGATCCCGGTCAGCGGCACCTTCGGTCCGCGGATCGACGGGAACGCGTCGAGCAACCCTTTGCTGTACGGATGCGCCGGATGATCGAAAACCGCACGAGTGGCACCCAGCTCGACCACCTGGCCGGCGTACATCACCAGGAGCTGGTCGGAGAAGTGGCTGATCAGCGACATGTCATGGGTGACGAACACGACCGCGAAGCCGAGCCGCTGCTGCAGGTCCTTGATCTGCAGCATCAGCGACCGCTGGGCCACCACGTCGAGGGCGGACGTCGGCTCGTCCATGATGATCAGATCGGGTGTGAACAGCAGCGCCATCGCGATCATGGCTCGTTGCCGCATGCCACCACTGAGCTGGTGTGGATAGCTCTTCAGGTGGATCGGATCGATGCCGACCAGGCGCAGTACTTCGGCCGGGCGATCGTCCGCCACCGGTTCGTCGTGCGCCATGATCGCGTCCCGGAACTGACTGCCGATGCTCTTCACCGGATTGAGGGCGTTCATCGCGCTCTGCATCACCACGGAGAAGTCGCGCCAGCGCAACGCGGCCAGCTTCTTCTCGCTCATGGCGACGAGGTCCTGGCCCTGGAACCGCACGCTTCCGCCGGTGATGGCGGCCGGTGGGCTGAGCAGCTGGGCGATGGCGAACAACAGCGTCGACTTGCCGCAGCCGGACTCTCCGACGACACCGACGAACTCACCGGCATGGACGTCGAGATCCACGTCGTCGACCGCGACGACAGGATGCGCTCCCGTGTCGTACTCGACGGTCAGACCGCGGACCTCGAGAATGGGCTTGCCCTCAATGTGACCGTGCACGTCGCCTCCGAACCGGCCGCAGCGCGGGGTTGCTGATCTCGTCGAACGCGTAGTTGAGCAGCGCAAAGGAAACGCCGAGCAGCGCGACCGCCAGTCCCGGCGACAGTGCCCAGGCGGGCAAGCCGTTCACCAGCGCCCCCTGGTTCTGCGCCCAGTAGAGCATCGTGCCCCAGCTGAGCGAGTTGGGGTCGCCGAGCCCGAGGAACTGCAGACCGGCGGCCGTCAGGACGGAGTACAGGGCGGCGCCGAGGAAGTTTGCGACGATCAGGGAGGTCATCGTCGGCAGCACCTCGACCACGATGATGTACGACCGGCGCTCACCCCGGACCCGGGCCGACTCGAGGAAATCACGGTTGCGCAGGGAGAGTGCCTGCGAGCGCATCTGCCGGGCGCCGTAGGACCAGCCGGTGACGATCAGGACGATGATGATCACGGTGAGGTTGCCCTTGCCGGCGTACGTCGCCAGCACGATGATCAGCGGGAACGTCGGCAGCACCAGGAACACATCGGTGAACATCGACAGCACGTTGTCGGCGACACCGCCGAGATAGGCGGCCGAGACCCCGATGAGGACGGACAGGATGGTCGCGCCCAGACCCGCGACGACCGCGATGATCAGGGATTCCCTGGTGCTGTAGACCAGTTGTGCGTACACGTCCTGGCCGAGGCCCGTCGTACCGAGCCAATGCTCGGACGAGGGATGCTGCAAGGGCATGTCGCCGATCGCCCGTGGATCACGCTCGAGCCACGGGACGAAGAGGTGCGGGAAGGCGGCCAGCAGGCAGAACAGGGTGAGTAGAACCGCACCCAGCATGGCCTTGCGGTTGTGCAGTACGGCACGCCACAGGCCGCCTCGCGGGCGGCGGCCCGCGGTCGGTGTAGGCGCGGCGGTACCGGCGACGATCGCGCTCATCGGTTACCCCTTCGTCCGGGCTCGTGGGTCGAGCAGGAACACCGCGAAGTCGCAGATCAGGACACAAATCAGCACGGCCAGGGTCACCAGCAGGAACAGGGCCTGCAGCAGCGGGTAGTCCGTGCTCACCGTGGCGTTGTAGAACATGTAACCCAGGCCGGGGTAGTTGAAGACGTACTCGACCAGGATCGTTCCGGAGATGACGAAGCCGAGCGACATCGCGAAACCGGAGAGGTTGGGCAGGAACGCGTTCCGGCCCGCGTAGCCGAACATGATGCGCCGGTTCGGGATGCCCTTGGCCCGGGCCATCCGGACGTAGTCCTCGGCCAGCGTGGTCACCATGTTGTTGCGCATGGTCAGGATCCAGCCGCCGATCGCGGTGATCAGGATCGTGCCGGCCGGGAGGATCCCGTGTTCGAGGACGCTGCTGATGAACGCCCAGTTGAGCCCCGGCGTCAGCCCGTGGTCGTAGTTGAAGTCGTTCGGCAGCACCGGATTGTTGCCGATCGCAAACAACGAGATCAGCAGCAGCGCCACCCAGAAGTACGGCAGCGCCGAGGTGACGATGAAGACCGGCGGCACGATCCCGTCGATCAGCCCGCCGCGGCGCCAGCCGGCGATGGTGCCGATCAGGGTGCCGAGGGCGAACGCCATGACGGTGGCGATGCCGACCAGGCCGAGCGTCCACGGCAGCGCGTCACCGATCAGCGTGGTCACCGGGACGCCGAGGCTGCTGCCGATCGACACCCCCCAGTGCCCGGTGACCATAGCTTTCAGGTACTCGCTGTACTGGAGCACGATGTTCTTGTCCGGGTCGAAGCCGAACTCGGCCAGCACCGTGCGCAACTGCTCCGGCGAGACCACCGAGCCGCCTTTGCTGAACCGTTCCCGCAGCGCCTGCTCGGGACTTCCGGGCATCATCCGCGGGATGAAGAAGTTCAGCGTCATCGCCGCCCAGAGAGTGAGCGCGAAGAAACCGAGACGACGAATCAGGTACCGCAAGGCCACCAGCTCCTCGTGCTCACTCCCATGGCACTACTACTTCTGCGCACTACTTCTGGGCCGACTTCGAGTACAGGTTCGCCACGACCTGACCGACGTCGGGGATGTTGTACGGCGCCGGCTGGGCGTAGGGGTCCTCCTGCGTCGGCCAGCCGCCGATGTCCTTGGTGTTGTACTGGTACCAGTTGACCGACTCGGTGGTCGGGATGATCGGCACGTCCTTGATCATGAACCCCGAGATCTGCTTGATCAGCTTGACCTGGGTGTCCGGGTCGGCACTCGCGTACTGGTCGAACAGCCTGTCCACCTCGGGGTTGAGGTAGCGCTGGTAATTGCTGCTGGCCTGCTGGCCGATCGGGGCGCTGTTCTTCGAGTACAGCAGTTGCCGCAGCTCGTAGTACGGCGTGGGGCCGCCGGACTGGCTGGAGTAGGCCAGGTCGTAGTCACCGGTGAAGAGCTTCTGGTTGTACGCCTGCTGCTGCAGGTCCGAGATGGTCAGCTCGATGCCGACAGCCGCGAGCTGCTGCTTGACGACCGCCAGCGACGCATCCCAGTCGGTGTAGCCGGTGACCGTGATGACGGTGAGCTTGAGCGGGTTGGACGATGAGTAGCCCGCGCCCTCCAGCAACTGCTTGGCCTTGTCCGGGTTCGGCTTGTCGTAGCCGGCGGCCGTCAGCGCGTCCTTGTCGAAGTACTTGTCGAAGGTCGGCGTGACCACGCCGGTCTGGTTCGCGGCCGGCTGGTATCCGCTCTCACCGATCTTGGAGATCTGCTCCCGGTCGATCGCGTAGGCGATCGCCTGCCGGACCGCGAGGTTGCTGGTCGCCTTGTGCGACGGGTCGAGGTTCGGGACGATCGCCACGCTCGCGGTCGGCGGGAACCAGTAGTTGTTGTCGGGGGACTTCGCCTTGTAGAACTGCTCGATGTTCGGGATGTACTGGCCGCCCCACTGCGCCTTGCCGCTCTGCAGGTCGAGGTTGGCCGGGTTGTTGTCCAGGTACGCCGGGTACTGGATCTTCTCCAGATACGGCTTGCCCGGCTGCCAGTAGGTGCCATTGGCAACGTAGGAGATGACGTTGCTGGTGCAGGAGCCGATCGTGAACGGCCCGGTGCCGACCGGCTTCGGGTTCGCCCAGGTGGCCGGCTTGGACGCCGCCTCACCGGTGGACCAGATGTGCTTGGGCACGATGCCGACCTGGTTCGCGAAGTTGAAGAAGTACGGCTCGGCCGGTGCCTTGAACTTCAGCGTGACCTTGTCACCGGCCGCGGTGACGCTGGTCAGGCCGGCGCCGGTCCACAGCGAATACAGGTCGAGGGCCGGCTGCTGCTTCATCAGGTTGAACGTGTAGGCCACATCGTCGGCGCTGAACGGCTGCCCGTCGCTCCACTTCACGCCCGAGCGGATGGTGAAGACGATCGAGTCCTTCTTCGGCGACCAACTGAAGCCGGTGGCCAGCATCGGGGTGGCGCCACCGTCCTTGAGCACGTTGACGAAGGTCAGCGGCTCGTACACGAAGCCGAGTGCCACCTGGTTGACCGATGGGTTGAACGGGTTGAACTGGCACGGCCAGGTCTGCCCGGCCACGTTGGCGATCGTGACGGTGCCGCCCTTCTTGAAGGCTCCCGACCCCTGACCGGCGCCGCTGCTCGTCGTAGCCGAGGGATTGCTCGACGCGGCGTCCCCGACCGGCTTGCTGCCGCCGCCACATCCCGCGACCAGTAAGCCCACCGCCACCACGGTGACGGCTACACGCTTGATGCTCCTCATCGTCCCTGCCTTCCACTGCTCGAAGTCCTGGTCATGTGAATGCCTCCTCGCCGAGGACGGCGCCGGCGGCCTCGACGCCAAGGGCGAGCGCACCGACGAGCGGCGCGTCCGAAGGGAAACGGGCCACCATCAGTTCCGGTGGGAAGGGGACGGCCGCGTCGAGGGCCCGGCGCAGATCAGGTGCGATCCGGGCCCACGAACCGACCAGCCCGCCGCCGACGACGATCCGGACCGGGTCGATGGCTATCGCGAGGTTGACGACGTGCATCGCCAGTTCGCGGTTGAACTCGTCGGCGAGCACGGCGGCGTCCGGCTGGGTCTCCGCCAACGCGAAGATCTCAGCCGCTGTCATCGGTCGCCCGAACTTGTCGCTGCCGGTCGCATCTAGCGCCTGACCGCTGACAACGTGCTCCAGGATCGTGCGCTCGGCCGGTTCGATCCACACGTCTACGGCTGTTCTGAGGTTGTAGCCGATCTCGCCGGATGCCCCGTGCGCCCCGGAGATCACGGTGCCTCCGGCAACGATCGCCGCCGCCAGCCCGGTACCGAGATTGAGGTAGATGCCCGGATCGCAGCCGGCCAGCGCACCCCATCGCAGTTCGGCCGCGGCGGCAGCCTTGACGTCGGTGCCGAGTCGGACGGGGACACCGGGGAAGGCGTCCCGTACCAGCTGTCCGAAGGCGATTTCGCCCCAGCCCGGAAAGGTCGGCGCGAGCTCGACCCGGTCGTCGTACGGTATGCCGAGGGTGGCCGCGCCCACCGCTGCGAGCTCCCGCTCGGGGGCGACGTCCGCCAGTAGTTCCCGCGCCGCAGTCAGTCCGCGCGCCATGGCCGCTTCGGCGCCGGCCTCGGCCAGACTGTTGACCGTCGTGACGCCAAGACGCCGACCGGTCAGATCGCCAGCCGCCACAGCGATCTTCGTACCGCCGAAGTCGAGGCCGAGAACGACCGGCGAACGAGTCATGGCTTGGCACCTCCAAGTGCCGACCAATAGAATCGTTAGGAAACTAACTTAACAATCCCGGCCGCACAAGGGCTTGGTGTGACGGCAGCTTTAAGATCTCGCGACGGAGGGAGTTCGACGTGACGGTTGTCGCCGGAGGTCCATCCGCGGCCCGCCCGCAACTGATCCGCGCGATCAACGAGCAGGTGCTGCTGGATCACATCCGACGGTCCGGGCCGGTGTCGAGGACGGAGCTGGCCAGGCTCTCCGGGCTGTCGAAGCCAACCGTGTCCGCGGCGCTGGGCACCATCGAGCGCGTCGGACTCGTACACGCGACCGGGCAGCGCACGGGCGTACCGGGTCCGGCCGCGGTCCTGTACGAGGTGCGGCCGGAAGCGGGGTTCGTTCTCGGGCTGGACGTCGGGCGCGAGTTCCTGCGCGGTGCTGTTGCCGATATGACCGGTGCGGTTCGCAGTCGGCTGAGCGTGCGTACGAAAGCCGGGGACGCGATGGCCCGGGTCCAGGAGCTGGCCGGGCTCGCTACGACGTTGTTGGTTGACGCCGGTATCAGCGCCTCGCAGTTGACCCAGACCGTGATCGGAAGTCCCGGTGTCTACGACCCGAGGCTCGACACCCTGACGTTGACCGGGCGACTCTCCGGCTGGGATTCCCCGGCCGTGCTGCCGGCGCTGCGCAACGAGTTCGGGTCGACGTTGATGGTCGAGAACGACGTCGATGCGGCTGCTTTGGCCGAACGGGTGCACGGTCATGGTCGCGACGTCGACAGCTTCGCGTTCGTCTCCGTCGGTACGGGTATCGGTATGGGCCTGGTGCTCGACGGCAAGCTCCGGCACGGCGCACATGGTGTGGCCGGCGAGATCAGCTACCTGCCCTTCGCCGAAGGCCATGGCAGTGATGCGCGGGATGCCCGCAAACGGGGCAGCTTCGACGCATCGGCCTCGGCCGCCGCTGTGGTCCGAGCTGCCAGACGTGCAGGGGTGCGGGGTGCGTCGTCGGCCGAGAAGGTGTTCGCGGCGGCGGCTCGCGGCGATGAGGTCGCGGCCGAGATCGTGGCCGAAGAGGCGCTGCTCGTGGCCAAGGCGGTGTGCACCGTCATCGCGGTCGTCGACCCGGAGCTGATCGTGCTGGGCGGTGGTATCGGGCAGGCGCCAGGCTTCCTCGAGGCCGTCGTCGACCAGTTGCGCCAGCTGGCTCCGGTGCTGCCGGAAGTGAAGGCGAGCGTGCTCGGCACCGACACGGTCGTGGCCGGCTGCATCGCCGCCGGGCTCGACCGAGCCTGGGAGCACCTGGTAGCGCGGATATCTTCCCCCTCAACAACAGGGTGAGACCTGCACAAAACCTTCACGAGTCGTCCGCTACTCCTGACCAGGTTCGCTCCTAGTCTCGAACTGTGTCAGTCAACGAACACAGGATCCTCGTCGTCGAGGACGAGCCGGTCATCAATCAGGCGGTGACCGACCGGCTCCGCGGCTCGGGGTACGAGGTCGTCCAGGCCTGGGACGGTCCGGGCGCGGTCGCGCAGTTCGCCGAAACCTCGCCGGATCTGGTCCTCCTGGACGTGATGCTGCCCGGGTTCGACGGCCACGAGGTGTGCCGGCGGATCCAAGCGGAGCGGCCGGTGCCGGTCCTGATGCTGACCGCGCGCGACGACGAGGCGGACATCCTGGTGGGTCTCGGCGTCGGTGCCGACGACTACCTCACGAAGCCGTTCCGGATGCGGGAGCTGGTGGCTCGGGTGGCCGCCCTCCTCCGACGGGTCGACCGCGCGGCTGAGCTGGCCGCCCGCTCAGCCATCCAGCTGGGCGACCTGCGGGTCGACGCGGCCGCCCGCCGGGCCTGGGTCGCCGACACCGAAGTCCACCTGACGCCCACCGAATTCGATCTGCTGCTCTTCCTGGCCGCCAGCCCGGGTGTCGTCCTGACCCGGGAGAACCTGTACGCCGAAGTCTGGGGCTGGCCGGGTGCCTCCGGGACCCGGACGGTCGACAGCCACGTGAAGGCGCTGCGAGCCAAGATCGGCGCGGACCGGGTGCGGACGGTGCATGGCGTCGGCTACGCCCTCGAACCGCGGAGCGCCACATGAGCAGCCCCCTGCTGGACCAGGTCACATCGGTCAAGGTCAAGCTCGGGTTGCTTGTCGCCGTCAGTGTCACCGTGGCCTCGATCGTCGCGGCGGTCGGCGCCGTCGGCAGCGTGCCGGTGTGGCTCAGCGTTCCGGTCACAGTTGCCCTGGCCCTCGGCGTGACCCAGTTGCTGGCCGTCGGGATGACGTCGCCGCTCCGCGAGATGACCGCCGCGGCCCGTGGAATGGCCCGCGGCGACTACTCCGCCCGGGTCACCGCGAGCTCGAGCGACGAGGTGGGCGAGCTGGCCCGGGCCTTCAACCGGATGGCCGAGGACCTGGCAGCCGTCGATCGCCAGCGCCGCGAGTTGGTGGCGAACGTGAGCCACGAGCTCCGTACGCCGCTCGCCGCCTTGTGCGCCGTGCTCGAGAACCTCGTCGACGGCGTCGCCGAGCCGGATCCTGTGGCTCTGCGGACGGCGCTTGATCAGGCGGAGCGGCTCTCCGCCCTTGCCAACGACCTGCTCGACCTGGCCCGCGTGGATGCCGGCGAGGCCCGACTGTCCACCACTCAGGTGCCCGTGCTCGAACTGCTTGAGCGCGCCGTCGCCGAGGCACGTGTGGTTGGTCGGGACGTCCGGTACGACGTACAGGTCACGCCGCCGGCTCTGACTGTCCCGGCCGATCCGGCCCGGCTCCATCAGTTGATCGCCAACGTGCTCGACAACGCCTCCCGGCACAGCCCCGCCGGTGGGTTGGTCCAGATCACCGCCCAAACAACGGCCACGGGATGGCAACTGGAGGTCGCCGACGAGGGGCCAGGCATCCCTGCAGCCGGCCGGGACCGCGTCTTCGAGCGGTTCGGGACGCTGGCGGACGCCGACGGTGGTGGGGGCACCGGCCTCGGTCTCGCGATCGCCCGCTGGGTGACCGATCTCCACGGCGGCACCATCCACTTCGTCGACCCCGCGCCGCGCAGTACCGGTGCCCGGGTCCGCCTCGAGCTACCGCACGAACCTCGGCAACGCACTCAAGTCACCAGGAAGGTACAGGAGCAAGTCATGACGAAGCCGGTCGACAATCCCGCCCAACCCGTGCCGCCGGCACCCGCCGCGACGCGGGCGCCGGAGTCGGGGATGGACATGCTGTTCGGCAAGTTCTGGCCTGACGCCGGCGTACCCGGCAAGGTGGCCGCGGTGCTCGCCTGTTTGGGGGTCGGTCTGCTGGCCGGCATCGTGCTGCCGTTCCGCGACCTCGGGATCGGCACGTTCGCGGTACTGCTGGCGGCCGGGGGAGCGATCCTCGCCTTCAGCGTCAACCGCCAGTCCCGCTTCACCCAGGCCTGTGCCGCGCTGTGCCTGCTCTTGGCCGCGACCGTTGTCGTCCGGGACGCGGAGTGGATCGCGGTTCTGTGCCTGCTGGCCGGTGGCGCGGTTTGCGTTGCCGGGCTGGTGAACGGCCGTACGATGCCCGCTTTCGTACTGGCCGGCATCGCATGGCCGCTCGCCGGGCTGCGGGGACTGCCGTGGCTGGGTCGCTCCGCGCAGGCTGTCAGAGGTCTGCGGTCGAGTGCGGCGGCGCTGCGGACGATCCTGTGGTCGCTGCTCGGGGTCCTCGTCTTCGGACTGCTGTTCGCCTCGGCCGATGCGATCTTCGCGGAGTGGGCGGGTGCGATCGTCCCGGACCTGGAACTCGACTCGTTCGTACTGCGGGCGTTCATCACCGTGTTCGTCGGTGGCATCGTGCTGGCGGCGACGTACCTCGGGCTGAACCCGCCGAACGTCGAGGCGGGCGCTGGTACGGCGCGGCCGGTTGCGCGCCGCTACGAGTGGCTGGTGCCGGTGCTGCTCGTGGATGCGGTCTTCCTGGTTTTCCTTGCGGCGCAGGCGACTGCCAACTTCGGCGGGCACGGTTACGTCGAGCGGATCACGGGTCTCACCTACGCGGAGTACGTCCACCAGGGCTTCGGCCAGCTCACTGTGGCCACTGCACTCACCCTGCTCGTGGTGTGGGCCGCTGCTCGCAAGGCGCCGCGTACTACGACCGCGGACGTCGCCTGGTTGCGTGGATCGCTCGGACTGCTCTGCGTGCTGACCCTGGTCGTGGTCGCATCCGCTCTCTACCGGATGCACGTCTACCAGGAGGCGTACGGCTTCACCGAGCTCCGCCTGCTCGTCGACGTCTTCGAGGGCTGGTTGGGACTGCTGGTGATCGGGGTGATGGCGGCCGGCCTGACTCTGAAGGCAACCTGGCTGCCCCGGGCCGCGCTGCTCAGTGGGGCCAGCCTTCTGCTGGCGATCGCGGCGATCAACCCGGACGCCTGGATCGCTCAGCACAACGTGGACCGCTACACCGAGACGGGGAAGGTGGATTGGATCTATCTGCAAGGCCTTTCGGACGATGCCGTCCCGGTGCTCGCCAAGCTTCCGGCCGATGTGGCCGACTGCGCACTGGCCGGTCGCGAGGTCAGTGACGACGACTGGCTGGAGTGGAACCTCGGCCGTCACCGTGCGGAGCCCTTGATCGGCACCCGCCCCGCCAGCACACCGACCACCTGCCTGACCAAACCCGCTGGCTGAACGCAGGCTCAGCGCAGGTCGAGCCGCATCAGGATCCGGGGATGACCGGCCAGTACCGACGTGGTGTCGGCGGCCTTCGTGAACCCGGCGCGCTCGAAGTTCTTCCGGATCCCGGCGTACGCCATCGTGAGATCAATGCGAGCGTCACCGTTGTCGATGGGGTACGCCTCGATCACCGGTGCACCCTGGGTTCGGGCGAACTCGACCGCGCCAGCGATGAGGGCGTGCGAGATCCCCGTCTTCCGGTGACCGGGGCGGACGCGGACGCACCACAGCGACCAGACCGGCAGATCGTCGAGGTGCGGGATCTTGCGGTTGCGCGCGAAGGAGGTGTCCGAGCGCGGTGCGACCGCGGCCCAGCCGACCGGCTCGTCGCCGTCGTAGGCGAGCACTCCCGGAGCGGGTTTGGCATGGCAGAGGTCGGCGACGTACTCACCGCGGGCCGGACCCTGCAGTTCGTTGTTGAGCTTGGACGGGATCCGGTAGCTAAGGCACCAGCAGACGTTGGCTCCGGGCGACTTCGGGCCGAGCACAGCACGAACATCCTCGAAGACTGAAGCCGGCCGGACTTCGATGGTCACGGCACCACGATGCCACGCCGTACTGGGCCGACCGTAGGGTGGCAGGGTGGAGAACGAGCCGAGTTGGCGCGAGAAGCGGCGGGAGGCGGCCGTCGCACATGCTGCTGCCCTCGAACACCGCAAGGCCGCCGAGACCGCGCAGGCCCGCGGGCTGCTGGCCGAATTCGTCCGGAAGATGAAGGCTGCGGGCATCGAGCCTCGGCCGCTGCGGGCGCAGGTCGCGGGATCGGGTGCGAGCTATCGGACCAACGTCACCGGCTGGTATCTCCGCCGTAACCGCACCCTCGGGGCCGACACCAACGGCAACTACTACAGCCTTGGTGCGTCCGCCAGCCTGAAGGCGCGGCTGCTGGGGCTACGGATCTCGCCGTCCGACCCGCCGATCACAGTCGGCCTCGGCGCGCGCGACGGCGAATCCATGCCCCTCGAACAACTGCTGAGCCTCCGCCTCGAGAACACCGGCGACTGGACCTGACGAGGAAGCCGACGCTCTGGTTGAAATGGTTCTCCGCGAACTCCGCTAGTACGGTGGGTGGCGGCCGATCGCCTCGTTCGAGGAGGAGAAGGTGTCGAAACCGCTCAAGATCGCGGTCCTGGGGTTCTGGCACGTTCACGCGAAGGACTACGCAAGGCAGGCTCAACAACATCCCGATACGGAGTTGGTCGGCGTCTGGGATGACGACCTGGCTCTCGGGCAGGCCGGTGCTGATGAGTTCGGGGTCCCGTTCACCGACGACCTGGACGCACTACTGGCCGGCGACGACATCGACGGCGTCTGGGCTGTCACCCGGTCTACCTGATGCAGCTGTTCCTGGGCGCCGACCCCGAGACCATCAGCGCGACCTATCGTTCGGTGGCAGGGCGCGGCCTCGAGGACAATGCGGTCGTCGTCGCCGGGTACGCCGATCAGAAGATCGGGGTGATCGAGGCCGGTTTCGCCAGCCCGAACCCGTTCACGATCGAGCTCTTCGGGACCGACGCCGGCCTGACCTACACCGACGACGGCAACGTCCTGACGATCGCCGGCCGACAGCTACCGGTCCCCGAGCACGGCAAGGATCCGTTCGCGCAGTGGGTCGACCACATCAACGACGGCACCCGGGCGGACGACAACCTGAGTCGCGCGGTGGAGCTGACCCGGCTGGTCGTCGCCGCCAACGAGGCGGCGGGCGAAGGGCGGGCAGTTCCCTATCCAGCCACGAAGAGCTGAGGACAGAATGATCAAGGTCGGGCTCATCGGGGGCGGCGGGATCGCATCCGCCCACATCAAGGGATATCGCGAGCACGCCGAGAAGATCGGCATCACCGCGGTGGCGGACGCGGTGGAGCAGACGGCTGCCGCGCGAGGCGTTGAGCTTGGCGCCACGCCGTACACCGACTATCGCCGGATGCTCGAGGCCGAGGACATCGACGCGGTCGACATCTGCCTGCCTCATCACCTGCACAGGGACGCGATCGTCGCAGCTGCCCAGGCCGGCAAGCACATCCTGTGTGAGAAGCCGCTCTGCCTCACCGCGGACGAGGCTGCGGAGGTCCGCGCGGCGGTCAGTGCCACCGGCGTGACGCTCATGTGCGCGCACAACCAGCTGTTCCTGCCGGCCGTGGCCAAGGCGAAGGAGCTTCTGGACGCCGGGACCATCGGAACCGTCTATGAGGTGCGGACCACCGACAGCTTCTACAACGACTTCGATCCGAGCTCCATGGGCTGGCGCGCAAGCAGCAAGACGAGTGGCGGTGGCGAGTTGATCGACACCGGGTACCACCCGACGTACCTGATGCTGCACTTGTCCGGCGGTTCCCCGGTCGAGGCCACCGCGATGCTGTCGACGCATCGGCTGAAGTTCATGGAGGGGGAGGATTCCGCGCAGGTCCTGATCAGGTTCGACAACGGTGTCGTCGGGCAGTTGGTGACCAGCTGGGCCTATCAGCCGGCCGTGGCCACCGAGCGGTTCTCCGTCGTCGGGGAGCTCGGATCCCTGTCCAGTGACGGCAACTCCCTGACGTACCAGCTTCGGTCCGGTGAGTCCCAGACCTTCGACCTGGAACCCGTGGACACCTTCGTAGCCGAGATCGGTCACTTCGCCGATTCCCTGGCCGGCAAGACCCGTCCGCTGCACACGGAAGACGAGGGCATCGCCGTACTCGGGATCTTGCTAGCCGCCTACGAAGGTGCACGGTCGAAGACGATCGCTCCTGTTCTCCAATAGCTATTCGGTACGCAGGGCGGTGGCGGTGCGGGTGCGGGCCGCCCAGCCGGCGGGTAGCAGCGAGCCGAGTACGGCGATGGCGAGGCCGCCTACACCGAACAGCACCAGTTCTGCCGTGCTGTAGATGTCGAGGACCGAAGCCGGGAGGTTGAAGCCGGCGGTGTGACCCATGTCGGTCACGGTCATCCGCTGCAGGATCACTCCGACCGGCGCGCCGATCACGCCCCCGATCAGGCCGGTGACGACGACCGAGGAGATGACCATCGCGGTGGTCTGCTTCGGGGTCATACCAAGCGCTTTGTGGACGCCGAGATCGTGGACTCGTTCGCGGGTTTCCAGGACGACCATGTTGAGTACGCCGAGGGCCGCGACGGTGATGAGCAGCAGGGTGAGCAGACCCGTCAGCGCGTTGATGATGACGATGAACGGTTCGATCTCGGTCTCGGCCGCCTCCGCGATCGCCTGCGACAGGGTGCCGGTCGCGGTCGATGCCAGCGCGGTGTTGAGGGCCTCGATGTAGGCGCCCTTGTCGGTACCGGGCTTCAGCACGATGTTGTACGTGTCGGGCCGAAGCTGCGGTTCGGCGGCCCTGAGAGTTCCGAGGTCGGTGAGAACCTGCCGGCCGCGGTTCTCGGGGTTGAAGGCTTCGCCGACGATCCGCACGGTGAGTTGTTTGCCGTGAGAGGTCAGTACGACGGTGTCGCCGACCTTGGTGTGGGTAGCGGTCAGGAACGGGGTCGACACCACGATCTCGCCGGGCCCGCTGAACCAGCGGCCGGAGACCATCCGATACCCGTACGACGAGTTGTCGCCGGTGAAGGCGAGGGCCTGCAGTTGATCGGTCATGCCGGGACGGTCACCTCGGCTTGGGCGACTCCGCTGTAGCCGCTGGTCCCGGCTTGGCCGGTGACTGCCTTGGCGACCACGGCGGGGTCGGGCGCGGCGGCCGCGATCTCTTCGTCGGTGATCATGTGAGGTCCACCACCGGGCGGAGGTCCGGTGTTGGGCGCGCCGGGGTGAATGATGACGTCGGCGTGCCGCTGCGTGGCCTGCACCTGGTTCAGGGAGGCGCCCAGTCCGACGGCGAACGTCACGGCGGCGGCCCCGAACGCGATCGCCGCGACGATCGTGGTGGATCGGAAGGGGTGGGCGAACGGATGGGCCAGACCGAGGCTCACCGGCCGGGGGAGTGGCAGACGCGCGGTCAGCCGGGCGGCCCAGTAGCCACGGCCGGGCTTCGGAGTACGGCCGACCGCGAGCGCGTCGACCGTACGCAGCCGTCCCGCCCGGGATGCCGCTGCCAAAGCGGTGACAGCCACCAGGGCAAGGGCTCCGGCGACTACTCCGGCGTCGACCCACGGCGCGACGCCGGAGTCGACGGTGCCGTAGAGCCTGTTGGTCTGGGACAGCACCGGGACCGTCAAAAGGTTGCCGGCGACAACACCGAGCGCGGCCCCGACCACAGCGGGGATCAACGCCTGGAACATGTAGGCCCGGACGACCTGGTTCGGGGTGAACCCGAGAGCCTTGAGGATGCCGATACGGCGGGTGCCGGTGCTGACCGCGCCGGCGATCACGTTGCCCACAATGAGAATCGCCATCAGTACGCCGAGCACGCCGAACGCGATCAGGAACGGTACGTACAGCGAGGTGTTCCCGGCGCTTTCCAGTCTGGTGTGGAGCCACGAGGTCGATGCGGTCATGGCCCCGGCGGGAACGCTGGCCTGTACGGCGGCGCGGCCTGTGTCGACCTGCTCGGTGGTGTCGGCCGCGGTGAAGCGGTAGAGCATCTGGTAGCCGCCGGCCGCGCCCGGTGCGGTCAATGCCGCAATATGCCCGGGGTCCACCCAGCCGCCGGCGGTCTCGCTGACCGATCGGGCGATGCCGACCACCGTCAGCGTCGGGCTGCCGGGAAGGTCCGGCAGGCGCAGTACGTCACCCACCTTCGACAGCGGTCCACCTTCGCTGAGCCGGCCGTCGGAGTACAGCACGATCTCGCCGGGTCCGTTCACCCATCGCCCCTCGGTCAGGGTGACCGCGTCGACGGCCCCACCTGCATCGGCCCGTCCGACCACCGTCATCGGTGGCAGGCCTCCGCCGGAGTCTCTGACCGGGCTGATCGACGCGGTCGGGAACGGGCCGGCCGCCGCGCTCACTCCGGTTGCTTTCGCGGACGCCGACAGCTGCGCGACCGTGGTCTTGGTCGCGTCGAACTGCGCGGTCAGATGCGCGCCACGCTGCTGGGAGAAGGCCCGGTCGAACGGCGCACTCGAAGCCACCATCAACGATCCACCGAGAACGGCGGCGGTCACCGCGATCGCCACGACCAGCGTGATCACGACCGTCTGCACGCGGCGGCGCCCGACACCAGAGCGGACCACACTTCCCAACGCGCTCATCGGACGCGCTCCAGGGTGTCCGCGGCGACCCGGCCGTCGACGAGCTGGACTGTGCGGGTCGCGCACGACTCGGCCAGGGCCAGGTCGTGGGTAACCATGACGATCGTCTGCCCGTCGGCGTGCAGATCCTTGAGCAGCTGCTGAACGTCTTCGCCGGAGGCGGTGTCCAACGCACCAGTCGGTTCGTCGGCCAGCAGCAGCGACGGCCGGTTCATCAAGGCTCTGGCCACCGCGACGCGCTGCCGTTCACCACCTGACAACCGGCCCGGGTAGGCACCGGCATGCCGGTCGACACCAAGCGCGCCGAGCAACTCCGTCGCGCGGCGCTGTGCGTTGCCGCGGGCCATCCCGGCCAGCTGTGCAGGCAGTACGACGTTGTCGGCTACGGTCAGGTCGTCGAGGAGGTTGAAGAACTGGAACACCATGCCGATCTTGGCCCGCCGATAGCGCGCGGAGCCGGCCTCGCCCAACTCGTCGACCCGGACACCGTCCACGGTCACCGCGCCGCTGCTCGGCCGGTCCAGTCCGGCGACCAGATTCAGCAGCGTGGACTTGCCGCTCCCGGACGGCCCGAGGATCGCGACTGCCTCCCCAGCGGTGATCGTCAGCGAGACACCGTCCAACGCCGGCGGACCTCCGTCGTACCTGCGGCTGACCTCACGCAACTCGACCAATGGCACGGTCATCATGGCTCCCCTCAGAGCTCGTCTGCTTCCGTCGGCCCGACGCTAGGTCCGGTCCTGGAGCGGGCGCGTCGGCCTCCGGAGGCATTTGCCGTACCGCGAATGGATGAGACCGGCCGGTGTCATCCCTGCGATGTAGTCGAGCGATGTATCCCAGATGGTCAGCGAGGCTGACGCCGCCGGCCGGGCAGTCGGTCAGAATGGGCTGTTGACGTCCTCCCCACCCTGAAGGACGAGGATTCCAACTACTACGCGGAGGTAGCGTGTTGAGGTTCACGCTTCGGCGAGACCCGCGGTGGCGTCTCTCGGCGTGCGCTGACGGCCCGTCCGGCCGCGATGTTGACTGCCGCGTTCACGTCCGCGTTCGCCTGATGTCCGCAGGCCACGCACCGGAACACCGCTTGGCTCTCGCGGTTTCCCGGTGCGCAGTGCCCACAGACGCTACAGGTCTGCGGCGTGTACGCAGGATTCACTTTCTCGACCCGGCCGGTGGCCTTGTGCTCCAGCCGGGTCACCAGGTCGCCCCAGCCGTTGGCGAGGATGCCGCGGTTGAGTCCGGCTTTGGCGCGGCGGCGGTTCGGCAGGTATCTCCCTGGTCGTTGGGGATCGGATTTCGGCTTGGGGCGCCGGGTCATCTGCGCGACCCGCAGGTCTTCCACGCGGATGACGTCGAAGCGTCGGGCGACGTCGGTGCTGGTCTTCTCCACCCAGTCCCTGCGCCGATCGGCGGCCCGGGCATGGAGCTTGGCGATCGCGGCCTGCACCCGCCGACGGCGCTTGGAGCCGGGACGGCACCGGGCGAGGCGACGTTGCAGGTGCTTCAGCCGGGCCTGTTCACGGTCCGTCAGCCCGGGGCACGTCAGCAGCTCGCCGGTGGACAGGGCCGCCGAGACGGTGACGCCGCGGTCCACCCCGACGACCTCGCCCGTGCCGGGTGCGGGGACCGGCGGCGGGATGACGGCGAAGGCGATGTGCCAGCGGCCCATCCGGTCGCAGGTGATGCGGTACGACTTCGCGTCGGGAACGGCACGGGACAGCCGGAACCGGACCCAGCCGATCTTGGGCAGCTTGACCGCGGCCCACTTGCGGTTCAGCTTGACGACCCTGGACGTCTGCGCGCCGACGATGCGAAAACCCTCGTGCAGCCCGGCCTTGCGCCAGGTCGGCCGCCGGTGGGTGCCTGCGTAGAAGTTCTTGACGGCCTGGTCGAAGTCCCGCAGCGCCTGCTGCTGCACGGTCTGGGATCCGGCCCGCAACCAGCCGAACACGGCCCGCGCCTCGGTCAACTGCCGGCACTGCTCAGCAAAGCCCGGCGTCGGGCCTTTGGCGGGGGTCCACATGGACCATTGCTCGAGCGCCAGGTTCCAGACGTACCGGGCGTGCCCGCACTGCTCCAGCAACGCAATCTGCTGCGCGGGAGTCGGGTACATCCGGAACCGGGACATGGAATCTACCCAATCAGCCGGGACCGACAATTCCCGATTCCCGAAGGGAGGCAGTCGCGGTACCTCCCCGCCCTCAACGACGGAGCTTGCCGGCGACGAATCCGATGAAGGTAGCGGTGGCCGAACGGCTGCGGGCCGGAGTCAGGCTGCTGATGCGGCCGTCCGGTGAGCTGCCGCCGTTGTCGCGGCGCGGCCAGATCTTCGACGTGGTCCTCGCGCTGGGCCTCGGCCTGGTGGCGCTCAAGTTCAGTGGTGGTGACGGCGGCGATCGCCCTGCGCCCGACGTCGTCTTTGTGCCTGGGGAGCCGCCCGGCCTGATCAGGGAGCCGTTCCCGCCGATAGACCAAGATCACGTCGGCCTCGCGGTCCTGCTGATGCTGGTTGTGGTGCTGCCGCTGATACTGCGCCGCCGGTATCCGCTGGCGGTCCTGTGGGTTGTGCTCGCCATCGCGCCGTTTGTGACCGACTCCAACGCCGCGCTGAGGCTCTCGTTCTATGTCTGTGTCATCGCTGCCTACACCGCCGCCGTCTACAGCCCCTACCGGGTGCCGGCCCTGGTGAGCCTGCCGCTGGCGGCATTCCTGTACACCCAGCTCCAGGAACCGGCGGTGCCCACCGTCCCGGAGGGCTCGGTCCCGTTTCTGATCCTGGTGCCGATCGCGGTCGCGGCCGACGGGCTGCGCCGGTGGAAACGCCATGCCGACGAGGGGCGCGAGCGGGTGTCCGCGCTGGAACGCGATCAGGCCGACGCGCTCCGCCGCGCGGCGGAGTACGAGCGTGCCCGGATCGCCCGGGAACTGCACGACGTGGTCACGCACAACGTCAGCGTCATGGTCATCCAGGCCGGCGCCGCCCGCAAAGTCATGGACGCCAACCCGGACGAGGCCCGCGAGGCGCTGCTGGCGGTCGAGGCCGGCGGGCGGGCCGCGATGACCGAGCTTCGAAACGTGATGGGCCTGCTCACGATGGATGGCGATGGCAACGATCCGGCAGCCAAGACCGAGCCGACCGACCCGACCGAGTTCGCGCCGCAGCCGGGTCTCGACGGGCTGGAGGCGCTGGTGCTGGGGGTGCGCGACATCGGCGTACCGGTCGAGCTGTCGACGGTCGGGCAGGTTCGCGCCCTGCCCTCAGGTATCGAGCTGGCCGCCTACCGGGTGGTCCAGGAGGCGCTGACGAACACGATGAAGCACGCCGCGGGCGCGGCCGCCACGGTACTGGTTGACTACGGCAACGACCGTCTCCGGGTCGAGGTCACCGACACCGGCGGTACGCCGACCGCCGCGGCCGCCACCGGCAACGGACACGGGCTCGTCGGCCTCCGCGAACGGCTCGCCGTCTACGGTGGAACCCTGCAGACCGGACCACGCCTCAGCGGTGGCTACCGGGTCACCGCACTGATCCCTCTGGAGGCACAGTGACAGGCCCAGGGACCGCGCCGCTGCGAGTGGTGGTCGCCGACGACCAGGCGCTGGTCCGGGCCGGCTTCCGGATGATCCTCACCAGCGACGGCATCGACGTGGTCGCCGAAGCGGTCAACGGTGCCGACGCCGTCGAGGCCGTACGCCGTACCCGGCCTGACGTGGTTCTGATGGACATCCGGATGCCGGAGATGGACGGGCTGGAGGCCACCCGGCGCATACTTGCCGGCGGCAACGGTGAACCACGGGTGATCATCCTGACCACGTTCGACCTCGACCACTACGTCTACGCGGCCCTGTCCGCCGGTGCCAGCGGTTTCCTGCTCAAGGACGTCACCCCGGAACACCTGGTCGCCGCCGTCCGGATGGTCCGCGACGGCGACGCATTGCTGGCGCCGGCCATCACCCGCCGCCTGGTCGAACGGTTCGCCCGCCGGGACGCCGACTCGACCGCGATCCATCGCGACCTGGCCACGCTGACCGCCCGCGAGCTCGAGGTACTGCAACTGCTGGCCCAGGGCCTGACCAACGCCGAACTCGCCGCCCGCCTCCAACTGTCCGAGGCGACCGTCAAGACCCACGTCGCCCGCATCCTCGCCAAACTCGCCCTCCGCGACCGAGTCCAAGCCGTCATCGTCGCCTACGAATCCGGCCTGGTCAGCCCCAGCGGATAGACGGTTCCCGGAGATAAGAACGACCGGTATCATCTCCGGCATGGCGGTTCCGGTACGGCGGTTGTGGGCAGCGGTGTTCTGTGGGTACCTGGCGTTCGGGGCCGCGTTGCAGGCGTTACCGGCGTATGTGCCGGAGAAGTTCGGCGGGGGTGCGCTGGCCAGCGGGACCGCGGTAGGGATCGCGTTCCTGGCGACGGCTTGCGGGCGGCCGTTCGCCGGCTGGCTGGCGGATGGTGGATGGTCGCGTCCCGTCGTACTGGCCGGCGGAGTTCTGACGGCTGCCGGTGGTCTCGGGCAGTTGATCGCGCCGAATCTGGTGGCTCTGCTGGCTGCGCGGCTGGTGATGGGTGCGGGGGAGGCGGCGTTGTTCTCGGCCGCGTTGCCGTGGGTGCTGACCGGGACGCGGGTGGCTCAGCGCGGGCGGGTCGCGGGATGGTTCGGGTTGTCGATGTGGGGTGGTCTGGCTGGTGGGCCAGTGATCGCGTCGCTGGTGGGGGACTGGGTCTGGTGGACCGTTGTCGGCCTCGCGGGGGTGTCGATGGTGCTGGTGTTCACCACCCGCGGGGATCCCGGCCGGGTCGAGCCGTTGGTCCGGATCCGCCGGGTCCGTGATCTGCTGCCCGTCGGCGTACCGTTGCCAGGCGCAACCATCGGGCTGGCGGCGTACTGTTATGGGACGGTTGCGGCGTTGCTGGTCCTGCGATTGCGGGCGGACGGCATCGATGGGGATGGCGTCGCGCTCACGGTGTTCGGGGCGGCGTTCCTGGTGGTCAGGTTTGCGGGGAGCCCTGCGGTCGATCGGCACGGCGGACGTGCGGTGGCAGCGTCAACGGTCGCGATCGAGGCGGTGGCGCTCATCGGGATCGCTTTTGCCGACGGGGCTGTGGGTGCGTTGGTGTTCACCGCGATGGCCGGGCTCGGGTTGGCGTTGATCTACCCGGCCTGCGTGTCGATCACGCTCGACCGGGTGCGTGGGTTGCGGCCGGGCGTGTCGATGGGCGTGATGACATCGTTCTGGGATCTCGGTGTGATGGCGGCGGGTCCGCTCGGTGGACTCGTGGCGGAGCGGCTCGGATTCTCGACCGCGTTCCTGGTCGCCGCGGGAGTTGCGGCGGCCTGTGTGTTCGTGTGTCTGGGGTACCTCAAGCCGCGTCGAGCAGAGTCTCCACGATCGCCCGCGCCTCGGCTCCTAGCCCGGGATCCCGATCGACCGCACTGATGAGGGTCGCGCCCTCGAGTACGACGACCAGCTGACGCGCCGTGGTCTCGGGATCGCGTACGCCTGCCTCGGAGAGGAGTCGACTGAAGAGGTCGCGGTAGAAGTTCAGGTGATCCTGGGCCAGTTGCCGTGGGGTGCCGTCCCGGCCGCGGTCCTCGGTTGCCGCGTTCATCATCGCGCAACCGCGGAACCCGGCCTCGGCGTACCAGGTCGCGACAAGGTCGAAGACGGCCAGGATCCGGTCGCGGCCGGTCTCAGCCTGCTCGACCGCCTGCTCGTGCCACGCGCGCACTCGCCGGGTCCGGTCGGTCAGCACCGCCTCGACCAGGCCGTCCTTGGAACCGAAGTTCTTGTAGATGGTGAGCTTGGATGCGCCGGCCGCCTCGGCGATCTCGTTGATCCCGACCGCGTGGATGCCGCGCCGGATGAAGACGTCGGACGCCGCCGCCAGGATCCGGGTCTTCGTCGCCTCGGGATCCAGTCGCTCACCGGCTTTGACCGGCATCGTGCACCACCTCCGCCGAACAGGATACCGATCTGTCTCATCTGGTGAAGGATCGTTGGTGTTAGATGAGACCGATCGGTACTATCTCGCGCATGGACGGATACACAGCGGCGGGATTCGAGGATGTGGCCGAGGCGTTCGCACGGAACTTCGCCGAGCGCGATGAGCTGGGGGCGGCCTTCGCGGCGTACCAGGATGGTCGGCTGGTGGTCGACCTGTGGGGCGGTACGGCGGACCGCGACACCGGAGGCGAGTGGGATCGCGACACGGTGCAGTTGATGTTCTCGGGGACCAAGGGGCTCGCATCGGCCTGCGTTCTGCTGTTGGTCCAGCGTGGTCAGGTGTCGCTCGACGCTCCGGTGAGCCGCTACTGGCCTTCGTTCGCAGCCGCGGGGAAGGGGGCGATCACGGTGGCGGAGGTGATCTCACATCAGGCCCGGTTGCCGTGGGTCGAGGCCGGGTACGCCGATCTCCTCGACCATGACGTGATGGCCGCGCACCTGGCGGGCCAGGCTCCGTCGGCGGATCCGCGGGCCGCGTTCATGTACCACGCGATCACCTGGGGCTGGCTGGTCGACGAGTTGGTACGCCGGATCGACGGGCGAACCGTGAGCCGGTTCTTCGCCGAGGAGTTCGCCGTACCGCTGGACCTGGAAGTGTGGATCGGGCTACCGGACGACCTCCACTGGCGCGCGGCGACGATGGTGGCGCCCGACAGCGTACTTGTGGATGAGTCGCAGAGCGATCCACTCCTGCGGCTCAACCGCAATCCGCTATGGGTGCCCGGCGCCGAGAAGATCTGGAACAGCCCCGAGTACCGCAGCGCCGGCCTCGCCGCGGTCGGCGGATTCGGGACCGCGCGGGGGATGGCGCGTTTCTATGCTTCGCTCGTCGGCGTGGTGGACGGCCTGCGGGTCCTGACCCCGGAGACGGTCGAGCTCGGCCGGCGGGAGATCCGGCGCGGAATCGAGCCGACGTGGGGGAGCGAGATCGCCTACGGCGCCGGCTTCGAACTCCAAGTGCCTGCCGCGAATCTCGGCCGCCCCGCCGACGCCTTCGGGCACGCCGGAGCGGGTGGCTCCCGACATGGCGCCTGGCCGAGCCGCGAGATCGCCTTCTCCTACCTGATGAACGAGGTCCGCCCCGCCCCCGACCAACGCCCCCTCGTCCTCCTCGCCGCCCTGGAGCACGCCGTACCGCCCCAGCCCTGAGCCGCCTTGAGTCCACCACGCCGGACATCCCCTCACGGAGACAGCCTCATACGCTGTGGCGCTCGTGGTGGATCAGTTCATTTGCCGGCCCGGGCGATGGTGGCCCGGGCGATGGTGGGCCGGGCGATGGTGGGCCGGGTGACGCTGGGCCGGTCGGCGTCCGATTGGCGGGTGGGCTGTTCTCGCGGTAGCGGCGGCCGGTGGGGCTGATCCAGGTGTGGGTGCCGTCGGGGTGTTGGTGGATCTTCCAGCCGCCTTCATGCTTGAGGCGGTGGTGGTGTCGGCATAGGCACTGCAGGTTGTCCGCGGTGGTGCGGCCACCGGCGCCGAAGGCGATGCGGTGGTCGAGGTCGGTGAACTCGGCCGGCCGGTTGCAGCCGGGGAACCTGCAGGTGCGGTCCCGGAGCCGGACATACCGGTCCAGCGCAGCCGACGGCGTGTACCGGTTCGGATCGCTGGCGGGTGGCTGGTCGGTGACCCGAATATCGAGCCGGGAGCCGCCCCGGCCAGATGGTGGTCCGGCACCGGCACCCGGTCCGGCACTGGCTCTGGCTCCACCGGCCCCCGCACTCGCACCGGCTCCGGCGCCGGCTCCGGCACCGGCTCTGGCTCCGGCTCCGGTGGCGGCGTCGGCGAGGTTCGGTAGCAGGGTGTCGGTGAGGGCTTTGAGGAGGTGTTTGCGGAGCGAGTTCTGCGGGATCGGCCCGTAGTGTTCGGCCTCGCCGCCGGTGCCTGTTTGTCCGGTGATCAGGGCTTGGAGTTCGGCCCCGGTGGCGTGGATGACCACCATCGCATCGGCGCCGCCAGCCGCCCCACCCAACTCATCGGCATCGTCACCGTCGAACGGACTGTCGGCGGCACCAGACACCAGACCATCCCGGTCCGCGGAGCTGCTCCCG
>NZ_SNWQ01000028.1 GCF_004361855.1 Kribbella caucasensis | reverse complement strand
CGCTCGTGTACCCCGAAGGGCCTTACCGCTCGACTTGCATGTGTTAAGCACGCCGCCAGCGTTCGTCCTGAGCCAGGATCAAACTCTCCGTTGAATAATATGACAAACCACTAAGTGGTGAGTCGACACATCGAGTAGATCCTTTGAATCAGAAACAATCAAACTGACTTGAATCAATAGTTTCAAAGGAATCCGCCACAGAACAACAGACAACCCAGCACCCAAAATCTCGAAGAGACCCGGGGTGGAAGAGATCGTCCAATGCCTGTGAACGGGGTTAATGCATATTTCGGCATTGACTTTCGGCACGCTGTTGAGTTCTCAAGAATCGGACGCACACCGCGCTTCAGACTTTCGTTTGAAGCTCCGGGGCAACTCGCCCAACTTTACTGTTTCGTCCGGGGCCGGTCAAATCGGCCTCTTTCGTCCCAGTCCCCCTGCGCGTCTTAGTGACCGAAACCCGCCGAGGGCGTGTTTCGGCTCCTTTGACCTTCAGGGAGTGGTCGGAGCGTCCGGCCGCTTTCGCGTCCCGCGCTCGCTCCAACAAGAAGAACATTACTGACATTCGCGGTGGAGATGCAAATCGGGGTCGGACACCTTCACCGAACCCTTGCAGACCCCTCCCGGCAGCACCGTCGCGATGCCGGCATCGTCCCTCAGGTCACACCCGTCTCCCGCGTCACCGCGGGCCACATCTTCCATGGTCCCCCACCACTCAAGCCCGGGTCCCAGACGGGTCGCGCGAGTGCAGCCGCCGTCGTCGCGGTGGGCGGGACGCCAACCTCGGATCCAGGGGTCTTGCCCGACAGGATCTCGGGGAACGGCCTTGGCCGGGACGACTGACTCAGGTCCAAAGACGCGGAGCGCGGGTGGGAAGACGATCGCTAGTCTCCCACCCGCCACGTACCGCACCGCCCAGTAGACGCCTCTCGGCGAGTGGCCGCTCGTAGCGGCTGAAGGTGAGGCCCGGGGGTCATACACCGGACGGCACCAGGTGTAACCGCACCCCTATCCCGCCTATTCTCCACGCCGCCGTCGACCACGGCCCAACTGAGCCTGGTCCCGAGCCCAGGTTTTGCGACGGCGTTATCGCGACGGTTGCGGCGCCTCGCAGTCGATCTTCGGGTTGGCACCGACGTAGTTCAGCGGGCCGGCGACGATGGTGACCAGGGTGGTTCCCACCTTCGCGCAGGTCGCGTCCGAACCGGCGAAGTAGTTCCGCTGGGCGGCCGCGGCCAAGCCGATCAGCAGCCAGATGACGACAAGGACGGTGACGACACGTGAGCTGGTCGTGGCTCTGCGAGTGACCATGGTCTATCTCCTGGTGCTGGGCACCCCCGTGGATCCACTCTCCGGTGCCCGTCGGCGACGCAGCGAAAACCCTTGCGCGGTCTTGTCGATTCGTCGGGTCGTCGTTCGTCAGCCAAGAGAACGCTCATCAGGGGGCGATTCCGCGGGCGCGTGGCGCTTTGCGAGACAAGGGAGGGCAACACCATGAGCAAGTACCTGTACCTGTACCGGGGACCGGCGACACCGATGGAGGACTTCACTCCGGAACAGGGCGAGGAGCAGATGAAGGCCTGGACGGAGTGGATGGGCAAAGCCGGCTCCGCCATCACCGACCAGGGCAACCCACTCACGCCGCGGGCGTCGGTCCGCGACGACGGTTCGACCACCGAGCCGAGCGACCAGAACGGCTACACGATCGTCGAGGCCGCCGACCTCGACGCCGCCAGGGCACTGCTGGACGGACACCCGTTCCTGTCCGAGGGCAAGGGCCGGTTCGCGGTCGAGATCTTCGAGATCCAGCCGATGTAGGACCGCTCAGATCTCGCGGAACTCGTAGTACGGCTTGATCTCCGTGTTGACATAGTTTCCGATGCTCTCCGCGGCGAGGAGTCCGGCGTACGTGGGCTGCGGCACGTCGTAGTACTGATAGACGCTGCCGCCCACGTACTCCAACTCGAGGGTGCCGTCCTGCCACCCGACCGATCGCACGCTTGACGAGTTCACCGGCCGACGCCGCATCCCTGGCTCCCTTCGGTACGCCGTAGTCAGTGTGCCGGGGTCTCCTCTCTTGGCAAGAGGCGGGCGACCACGCGGGCGAGATCGGTGACGGCGACGTTGAGCTCGGTCAGCACCGCCTGATCCAGCTTCTCCTCCTCGACCGGGTCCGGGAGCTCCTCGCCCAGGCCCGCGGCGAATCGGGCTCGGGTCTCGCTGTTCGCCCGGCCGAGCGAGGTGTCGAGCGCCTCCTGGAGCTGCGGGCTCGGCACCATGTCGGGTCGTTTGCGCCACTTGGACACCGTGCGCGGGGCGACGCCGAGATGCCCGGCGAACGCCTCGTTGGTCAGCCGCATGGCCGCCTGCAGTGCACGGGCATGTCTGCCGGTCCACTCTTCGATCACTTTCATCGAGCCTCCTTTGATCACCCTGTGCAATCAGAGTACGGCGATTCCGTGACCCTCCGGGTGCACGATCAGTGCCCTGTGGATACTCGGTCAGTTCATGGGCAGCGGGTCCTCTGGGACGTTGACTTGGGGCCATGGACGAGACGAGTGGCAGTACGGCGACGTTGCCGCGGCGGCGTCATCTGAGGCTGGCTCAGAGGGCCGGCCCGCGGTGTTTCCAGTTGGTGCGGTATCTCGACGTCTCCGGAGTCAGTGGCACGGGTGTCGTCGCCGAAGGAGTGGAGTGGTCCGACGGCAGCGTCGCCTTGCACTGGGCTGGGAGGTACCCGACGACCACCGTGTGGCAGGACGGCGTCGAGGCTCTCTTGGCAGTTCACGGCCATCAGGGCGCGACGACGATCCGCTGGCTCGACACTTGACCCCGGTAGGGCCGGCGCCATCCCCTGCGCTCAGGCGCGCCGGCCCTACCGGTCAAAAGGCTGAGGTCGCTGGAGACATGCGTCGCCGTCGCTGGGAGACGCGTGCCGAGGTCAATCGGAGAAGAACTCCTCGCGGTACCGCCCGTTGCGGTTGTCCGCGGCATCCGGCCGCGGCATCCCGTTGCCAGGTTGGCGGTCTGGTTCACCGGACGTTTTCCGGGTGACGTCCGGCGAATCGTCGGCCAATGGGGAGTCAGGCTCGCCAGACGCCGGCGCCTTCGGGTCGGCCGAGGTGGTCGTTCCAGCAACTCGAGCGGACGGGTTGGAGGTCTCGGTGTTGGAAGCCTCGGGGTTGGCGGGTTCGGAGGGTGGTGAGGTCTTGGAGGTGAATTCGACGGGAGGAGGTTGAGAGGCGCTGGAGAGGAGAG
The DNA here is from genome assembly GCF_004361855.1 of Kribbella caucasensis. Taxonomy (GTDB): domain Bacteria; phylum Actinomycetota; class Actinomycetes; order Propionibacteriales; family Kribbellaceae; genus Kribbella; species Kribbella caucasensis. The sequence goes on along the minus strand of NZ_SNWQ01000028.1, from coordinate 93,824 downwards.
CGGCTAGTTCGGTGGCGGACGTGACAGCCAGACGCGGGTCGCGGCCGGCGGTCTCGTGCGCGCGGTCGAGGCTCTTGTCGGCGGTGGTGCCGGGGCCCTTGTCAGCGGTGGTGTCGAGGTTGCTGTCGGCAGTTTCGAGGTTGTTGGCGACGGCTGAGAGTTGGGAGAGGGTGCCGAGCAGGTTGACGGCTTCCTCTACCTGGCCTGGGTTGTTCACCAACCACCAGACTGCGGCCGAACCAGGTGTGGCCAGGACGTCGTCCGTCAGGTAGGCGCGCTGATCGCGCTCCATTCGGCGTTCGAGCAGGGTGGTCTGCTCGCGACGGTGAAGTGCGGCCAGGACCTGGAGGTGCTTGCTGTCGGCGTCGGGGAGACGAAGCCGGACTTCGGTCGCCCAAGTGCGGACTTGGCCGCGTTCGTCCAGATCCGGTTCGCCGAGCAGGGCCGCGAGCCGGTGCTGGTTCAGAGCTTCCTCGGTGGGTCGCTGGCCTGCGGTGAGCACCTTCGCACGAGCCAGCAGCGCATCCACGGCCACACTGCCGAGATCCCCATGGCGCGATCCCGACAGAACGGCCGACCAGTGCACAACAGCCGAAAAACTGAACTGGAAGTCAGGTGATGCCGAAGGCAGCCGCACATCCGCGATCGTCCTCGTCGGCGGCAAGCTGAACACCGGATCCTGGTCCGGATAGCGCGCCACGGGGGCCGGCGTGGACCGCCCAGGCTGGGCGCTCGACCCGGATGAGCCAGCCGAGGTGGACGGGGCGGTGATGGCGATCGGCAAGGGCTTCTTGGCCGGTTCCCTCAGCAGAACGGCCGCGGCCAGCAGGAGGACGATGGCACTGAGGACCGCCACCCAGCCGGGCAGCCCGAGCACGAGACCCAGCAGATAGAGGATGGCGACGACCGCCGCAGCGGCCAGGAGCGAGCTCTTGTCCAGCTTCATCGGGGTTTCCTTCAAGGCAGCAACACCCGGCGGACCGGCTGATCGTGCTCCCCGCTGTTGGTCACCTGGGCGGTAAAACGCACAAAAAGTTTCACATGTCCCGCCACTCCCAGCCACCGCACTGCGTGTCGCTGGATCGGCGGCGCGGCTGTGGGCGGCGGGGCTAGCCGGCTAGGGAGCGGAGGGCTCGGCGGGAGGGGGTTAGGAGGACTGGTCTGTAGGGGCAGCGGGCGTCGGTGAGAGTTTCGTAGGCGCGGATGGCTCGGTCGGCGGCGTCCCAGCCTTGTTCGGCGGGGCTTTTGCCGAGGCCACGGTTGCGGATCAGGGCGCCGTAGAAGGCGGAGCAGAAGACGGTCGCCTCGTACCAGCCGATGACGGCGCTGGTGCCGATGTAGGTGATGTCGTCCTGCAGGCAGTCGCGGATGGCGCGTTGCCACTTGCCGATGCCGGTCTTGCAGCCGTCGGCGATCACGACACCGCTGGCGATGCCGTACTGGCGGTCGACGAACCAGTCGGCCAGGGCGCTGAGCGACACCTGGGTCTGGCCGTCGGTGGACAGGAAAGAGGGTTCCTCGCTGTGGTCACCGTGTGCCATCACGTGCAGCACGCTGGACGGGGTGGTGAGCGCGGAGAACGCCGTCTCGTGGTCGCGGGAGCGGATGAAGTTCACGTCGATGACGGGGTCGTTCCAGCCGGCGTTGACGTTGCCCACGATGCCCTGGACGAACGACATCGACGCGTCGAACGAGCTGTCCAGACCGAGGTCCACCAGTGTGATCAGCCGATTTTTCATCGCCCCACCCCTTCCTCGCGTTCCGATCCCGCCAACCCATGATGAACCACGCCGCCGACAGTCCGCCGCCCCAATAGGCAGTGTTGAGACGGTCGGCTCCGGGCGCGCTGAACCGTACGACGTACGGCGTGGTGCGGTGGGGCTACGGTGTCGGGGTGGTGTTGACGGAGGAGGGTCGATGAGTCTGGTTCCGATGGTTACGTTGAGTCATGGGGCCGTGATGCCGCGGGTGGGCTTGGGGACTTCGCCGATGGGGGATGCGGAGGCTGAGCGCGCTGTGGCTGAGGCGCTCGAGGCCGGTTTTCGGCTGGTTGACACGGCTGAGGCGTACCGGAATGAGGTCGGCGTCGGGCGCGGGTTGAAGGGGACGCCGCGCGAGGAGCTGTTCGTCACCTCGAAGTTCAACAAGCAGTGGCACAGCGTGGACGGCGTGCGGACCACGCTCGAGGCGAGTGCGGAGAGACTGGGGCTCGAGTACCTCGACCTGTTGCTCATCCACTGGCCGAACCCGGACCAGGACCGGTACGTCGACGCGTGGCGCGGGCTGATCGAGTTGCGTGAGGCAGGACTGGTCCGCGCGATCGGTACGTCCAACTTCAAGCCGTCGCACCTGCAACGGGTGATCGACGAGACCGGGGTCGCCCCCGAGGTGAACCAGATCCAGCTGAGCCCACTGTGGACCAAGCAGGAGAACCGCGACTTCCACGCGCAGCACGGGATCGTCACCGAGGCGTGGAGCCCGATCGGCAAGGGCAGCGACTTGTTGGAGCGCCCGGTCCTCCTGGAGATCGCCCGCGCACATGGGAAGACACCCGCGCAGGTCGTACTGCGGTGGGAGGTCCAGCTGGGCGTAGTACCGATCCCCAAGTCGGCCAATCGGCAGCGGCTCGAGCAGAACCTTGCCCTGTTCGACTTCGAGCTCACCGACGACGAGATGGCGCAGTTGTCGGCACTCGACGGGTCGGGGTCAGTCCCGGCCGACTCGGACCGGTTCGGGCACTGACCCCAACCACACAAGGCCTGGACAACCACGCAGGACCTACAACCACACAGGGCCTTACTTGGTACGCAACCCCCAACCGAACGGGTACAGCGGGTTGTAGTTGCGGTCGCCGACGTTGATCGGCTCCTGGTCCGCACTGCGCGGCCAACTGTGCGACAGCTTGCCCGTGAACGGCCGCTTCCCGAACAGGACGTCCGCGACTCCCTCACCCTGCGAACCAGGAAGCCACGACGCCACCAGCGCGTCGATCTTGGCCAGCTGCGCCGGAGCGATCACCTGCGGCCGCCCGGACACCACCAGCACAACGCACTTGGCGACAGCGCCACACACCTTGTCCACCACGGCCTTGTCGACAGGCTGCAACTCGAGGCTCTTCTCCTCGCGCGGCACTCCGCCGTCCTCCGGGTCCCAGGGCCACTCCGGACCGCCGACGTCGCCGAAGCCCTCGGCGTACGGGGTCTCCCCCACCACGACCACAGCGGCATCACTGCCGGCCGTCGGTGCCGAACCGTCCTTGCTGTAGGTGACCTGCGCGCCCGCCTGCTGGATGCCTTCGAGGATGCTGTTGCCCGGGATCCGGTCCTGCCCAGTCGCCCCTTGCCAGCTGAGCGTCCAGCCGCCGGCCTGGTTGCCCATGTCGTCAGCGTTGCGTCCGGCAACATAAACCTTGGCGTTCTTCTTCAGCGGCAGCACACCACCGGAATTCTTCAGCAATACCTGGGATTTCGCGACCGCCTCGCGTGCGAGCGCCCGATGCGCAGCCGATCCGACGTCACCGAGATGCGTGCGATCCGTGTACGGCTTCTCGAACAGACCGAGTTCGAACTTCTTCGTCAGGATCCGCCGGACGGCGTCGTCGATGCGCGGCTGCGCTACCCGGCCGGCCCGGACCTCGTCGAGCAACGTGATTTCGAACGACTGGTACGAGTTCGGCTCCATGAACATGTCGATCCCGGCGTTCACCCCGGTCCGTACCTGGGTCGCCCAGTCGCCCGGCAACTGGTGGATCCCCTCCCAGTCGGAGATCACGAAGCCGTCGAAGTCGAGCTTGCCTTTGAGTACGTCGGTGATGAGTTCGCGGTTCGCGTGCATCTTGATCGGGTTGCCTTCACCGTCCTCGGTCCAGTCCACACTGGAGAACGACGGCATCACTGTGCCCGTGTCGTAACGGCCGACGGCGTCGACGTACGGCGCGAGGTCGATGCGGACGAAGTCGCGGCGGTTGGTCACCGTCACGCCCTGGTCGATCGTGTAGTCGCCGGCGGCCGAACCGAACCTCGTGTCGCCGTCTCCCGCGTAGTGCTTCGTACTGGCCAGCACCCGGTCGTTGTCGCGCAGCTCGCCGGATCGCGTGCCCTGGAAGCCCTCGATGCTGGACGCATACCGGGTCACCAGCCCGGGATGCTCGGAGAAGCTCTCGTACGTCCGGCCCCACCTTGCGTCGCGCGCCACGCAAACGCAGGGTGCGAACGTCCATTGCGGACCGGTCGCGCGGGTTTCCTCGGCGACCACGTGTGCGATCCGCCTGACCAGGTCCGGATCCCAGGTGGAACCGAGACCGATGTTGTGCGGGAAGACCGTTGCCCCGAGCAAGTTTCCGTGACCGTGCACCGAGTCGACGCCGTACAGGAGCGGGATCTGCAAGCGGGTCTTCAGCGCCTCCGCCTGGAACCGGTCGACCATGTCCGCCCAGCCCTGCGGGGAGTTCGGGGTCGGAACGGATCCGCCGCCGGAGAGTACGGAACCCAGTCCCCAGACCTTGATGAGTGACGCGTCGCCGGTGACGGCGCCTCGCTCGGCCTGGGTCATCTGGCCGACCTTCTCCTCCAGCGTCATCCGGAGCAGCAGGTCCTCGACGCGGTGCCGGATCGGCAGCTTGGCGTCGAGGTACGCCTGTCCGGTGTTGCTGATTTGCGGACGGCCGAATGCATCAGTCCCGTACGCCGCGCCGCCGACGGCGTACGCCGTACTCCCGTCGTCGGGTGCGACCGTGGCGGCCGGGGTGGCGGCGAGGGCGAGCACCAGGACGGCGGGGAGGACCGTCCGGCGGGCCCGGATACGAAGAGGTGATTGGCTCAAACGCATGACTTCTCCTCGGGCGAGTTAGGAGGTAGAGCGCTTTCATCGCCACCCTCCGATGCCGCCAATCCGAGGTCAAGACGTCACAACACCCCTTGCGCCGAACGGCATCCGGCCTGGAACGCGACGCGCTGTGGCTGGCGTACCGCTCGACATGAGGTGGTCGGCGGCCGGGGTGTTCATTGGGTGGGCTTCAGGCGTGGCGGGCCCCCTGGCGGAGGACCACCTCATGTCGATCGGTACAGACGACGTGGCCGGTCGGCGGTTAGTCGGTTGGTTGGGTTGAGGTGGTGGGGTCGGTTGAGGCGTCGGTTTGTAGGCCGATGAGCATTTCGTCGCGGAAGGCGGTTAGGTGCTGGCGCCAGATCTCGGCCGCCTGGTCGGCTTCGCCCAGGACGATGTGGCGGATGACGCGGCGTACTTCGTCTACGTGGCCCTCGCGGGTGATGTTCGGTTTGAGGGCGGACGACCTGAGCTCCATCCAGCGGTCGGATTCGGTGTGCTTGAGCGCCTCCTCGAGCGCGGTTTCCAGGACCGGATTGCGGGCGGCCCGGGCGACTGCGCGGTGGACCGGGAGGTCACTCTCGTACTCACCCGTGCGCGCGAACTCCTCCTCGAGGTCGGCGCCGGCCTGTTGCAGCGCGGCGATGTCCTCCGGGAAGCGCTTCTCGGCCGCGAGCCGGGCGAGTTCGGGCTCGATCACCAGTCGAGCCTCGAACACCTGGGTCGGCGTGACCTCGGCGCCCCAGTTGGCGACGTGGGCCGGCGAGGCGATCACCACCGTCCCGTGTCCCTGCCGCGCCTGGACGAGTCCCGCGAGCTCGAGTCCGGCCAGCGCCTCGCGTAGCGTCGGTCGGCTGACGCCGAGGATGCGGGCGAATTCACGCTCGGACGGGAGTCGCTCGTGCTGCTTGATCCGGCCCTCGCGGATGGCCGCGACCACCTGGTCTGCTACCTGGGCAGGTGCGCTCCGCGGCACGACGACCGGGGCGAAGGGGCTCTCGTTCGGCTGGGGACGCCCTGCTGAGCTGGTCACAAAGAGAAGTGTAGAACAGGTTGACAGGTGGTCTGGCCAATTGCGATAGCCCGCGCAACCAAACCTCACCCCCGCGCATCCCACCACCTTCGCTCCGGATTAACCCTTCGTCGCGATGTAGTACGCGTTGAAGGCGTCAGCCTCGACGTGGGTGACCTCGACCGACGAGAACCCCGCCTCACCCAACATCTGCTCGGCCTTCTGCCGCCCCCAGACCGTGCCGAGTCCGTCCCCGCCAAGTGCCAACGACACCGTCATGCAATGCAACGTCGACACCCCATAAAGGAACTGCCCGAACGGATGATCGATGTTGTCCTCCAGATTGCTGGACGCCTCGATGTCGACCATCAGGAACACCCCACGGGGTCGCAACGACGCCGCGATCCCCGCCAGCACCTTCGCCGGATGCGCCTGGTCGTGAACGGCATCGAACGCCGTGACCAGATCGAATCTCTCGAACTCGGCCAGCTCAGCCGCGTCCCGCAGTACGAACTCCGCGTTGGCCAGGCCATACCGCTCAGCCTCCGCCCGACCCGCAGCGATCCCCTCCTCGGAGAAGTCATAGCCCACGCACCGGCTGTTCGGGTACGCGCGAGCGATCAAGTTGATCGCATGACCACTACCGCACCCGACATCCGCCACATCAATCCCAGCCCGAAGGCGATCGGACAGCCCCGGGACAAGCGGAAGGATCCCGTCGACCAGTGCCGCATCGAACACCGCGCCGCTGTCCTCTGCCATCAGCCGATGGAACTCGCCGTACTCCGAGTACGGCACGCCGCCACCTCGCCGGAAGCAGTCGACCACCTTCGACTCAACCCCAGCCAGCAACCCGATGAACTGCGTTGCCTTCGCCAGGTTGTCCGGCCCGGCCGCCCTGGTCAGGAACGCGGCGTGCTCCGGCGGCAACCGATACGTGCGCTCGGTCGCGTCGTACTCCGTGATCCGCGCTGCGCTCATCGCGCCCAGCCACTCCCGGACGTACCGCTCCTGCAGATCCGCGGCGCCGGCGATCTCGTGACTGGTGGCCGGCGGCAACGTCGCGAGCGTGTCGAAGAGACCGGTCTGGTGCCCGATGCTGAGCAGCAACGCCAGGGTCCCGTGGTTCAGCACACCGGCCAACTCCGCACCGAAGGCCTCGGCGCGCGTCTGGTCGAAAATCTGGGTGTCGCTCATTGCGACCTCCTTCAGTCGGTGCTCCGAGCATCCGCGCGCGGGCCGCGTCGAGCATCGGTGAACTCACCCAAATGCTGAGCTGCGTAGGCGGCGGCCTCGGTCCGGTTTCGAAGGCCCAACTTCGACAACAGGCTCGCGACGTGATGCTCCACAGTCCGGCGACTGATGTAGAGGCGGGCCGCGATCTCCGGGTTGGACAAACCCTCAGCCAGTACGCCGAGGACGTCGCGCTCGCGTTTGGTGAGCAGACCGACGCCCCGTGGTCCGACCCGTGCCGCGGCAGCACCGGCCGCGCGTAACCAGGCAGCGGCCTTGTCGGCATCGCTGGACGCGCCCAAGTCCTCAAAAACCGTCAACGCGATCCGTGCCTCGCTCACCGCCGGCCCGGGTTCCTCGACGGCAAGCGCGGTCGCGAGAGCCATCCGGGTCCGCGCCACCTCCAGCGGCAATTCCAACCGACCGAACAACTCCTGCGCGGCCGACAGTCGCAGTACGGCCTCTGCATGTTTGCCCTGAGCAAACAGAGCCTGACCAGCAAGCCGCTCGGCCCGTGCCGCAATCAAAGCGCTGTCCGCACTGAGCTCAGCAAGCCGTCGAGCCTCCTCAGCCGCCGCCTCGGCGTCACCGCTCGCCAGGAGGGCTTGACCGAGGACTTCACGCAGCCGTGCCTCCTCCGGCCGCCGCGTCTCGACCGCAGCCAAGTGCCTCCGCGCCAACGAGACCGCCATCGCCGGCTCACCTGCAGCGAGGTACGCGGCCGCCAGCACCGGCCGCACGATGGCGTGATCCTCAAAGCCGACCAACAACCGCTGCGCCTCACTAACCTGTCCCTGCGCGAGCCGCAACTCGGCGAGGCACGCGGCCGCCTCGGCCTGGATCGCAGGCAACGACTCTCGAGCCAACTCGGCCGCAGCGGCCAACTCACCTTCCGCCCGCGCCCAATCACCAGTCGACACCAGCACCGCGCCGTACGACGCCCGGCAGGTCGCATGGAGATACGGGCAACCGTAGCGATCGATGAAGCCATCCAGCGATCGCGTCCACTGCACCACGCGCAAGAAGTCGGCACCGCGGACACACGACCTCATCAGCAGACAACTGGTGTACACCACCGTGTCGAGGTTGCCCTCTCCCCCAAGCGCCCCCGCGAGCGCTTCGTCGAGCAACGCCGCACCCTCGGTGATCCGGCCGAGATCGATCAGGGCCGACCCCGACAGACTCAGCGCACACAACTCGAGATCGCGATCCTCAGCCCGTACGCCGACCGCGCGTGCCTCCTCGGACCACGCCGCGACTTGTTCGGGGTCATCCGCGGACCCTCCCCGAGCCAACGACGCCCAGGCCGTCACGACCGGATCGCCCACCGTCTCGGCCAACCGAACCGCCCGCGCCGCCCACCCCTTGGCCGCCGCCCGATCCCCGAAGTTCGCGTCGTACAGCACGCTGAGCCCGACCGCCATGAACACCGCCTGCGCCGGATCCGACCGGCTGAAGCCCGTGTACGCACGCTCCCAACAGGAGAAGGCCTCTCGAACCTCCCCCAGCCACCAGACCGCAGTACCCAACCCGGCAAGACCTTCGGCGGTCTCCTCAACCCCAACCGACTCGCCGAACGCCTCCCGCGCCTTCACCCACTCCCCCGCCGCCAGCGCAACCCCACCCGCCGCAAGGAGCTCCCCCACCTCCACAACCCCGACGGTACTCGCGATTTGAACGCACTGCGGCCCCCGGGGGAAGTGGGAAGTCCCGGGGGCCGTGGTGCTGTCAGCTACAGGTCAGCTGCAACCAGAGGTGGAGCCGCAGCCTTCGCAGACGTAGCAGGAGCCGCTCGGACGCATCTTGGTGCCGCAGGTGAAGCAGAGCGGCGCGTCGACCGAGGTGCCGGTGATGAGCTCGAACATCTCGGCGGTGGTGCGGACCTCGGAGGTGTCGATCGGCTTGGCCGCGGCCTCCTCGACCGAGTGGGCCTTCTCGGCGGCCGGCTCGATCGACTTCAGCGATTCGGCCTCGGAGATCTCGACCGGGGCCGGTTCGTAGGAACCTGTGTCGAGCTGGCGGGACCGCTCCTCCGCGGAGTAGATGCCGAGCGCGGCCCGCTCGTCGAACGGCAGGTAGTCCAGCGCCAGCCGGCGGAAGATGTAGTCCATGATCGACTGCGCCATCCGGACGTCCGGGTCGTCGGTCAGACCGGCAGGCTCGAACTTCAGGTTGGTGAACTTCTGCACGTAGGTCTCCAGCGGGACACCGTGCTGCAGCGCGATCGAGATGGCGATCGAGAACGCGTCCATCACCCCGGCCAGGGTCGAGCCCTGCTTGCCCATCTTCAGGAAGACCTCGCCCAGACCGTCGTCCGGGTACGAGCCGGCGGTCATGTAGCCCTCGGCGCCGCCGACACTGAAGGACGTGGTCCGCGACGGGCGGGACTTCGGCAGACGCTTGCGGGTCGGCCGGTACTCGATGACCTTCTCGACGATCTTCTCCGCGACGGCGGCCTCGGCGGCGACGGTGTCGGCGGCCTTCTTCGCCTTCGCGTCCGCCAGCGGCTGGCCGACCTTGCAGTTGTCGCGGTAGACGGCCAGCGCCTTCAGGCCGAGCTTCCAGCCCTGGAAGTAGACGTCGGCGATCTCTTCGACTGTTGCTGTCTCAGGAAGGTTGACGGTCTTCGAGATTGCGCCCGAAAGGAACGGCTGCGCGGCCGCCATCATCCGGACGTGGCCCATCGGCTTGATCGCCCGCTCGCCCATCGCGGTGTCGAAGATCTCGTAGTGCTCCGGCTTCAGGCCCGGCGCGTCCACCACGTGGCCGTGCTCGGAGATGTACTCGACGATCGCCTCGATCGTCTCCTCGGTGTAGCCGTACAGCCGCAGCGCCCGCGGCACCGTCTGGTTGACGATCTGCATCGAGCCGCCGCCGACCAGCTTCTTGAACTTCACCAGCGAGAAGTCCGGCTCGATCCCGGTGGTGTCGCAGTCCATCATGAAGCCGATGGTGCCGGTCGGCGCGAGCACCGACGCCTGCGCGTTCCGCCAGCCGTTCTTCGCACCGATCTTGAGGACGCCGTCCCACGCCGCGGTGGCGTGCTTCTGGACGTCCTTGTCGATCTCGTGAATCGTCCGGATCGCGTCGTTGGCCGCGGCGTGCTTGCGCATCACCCGGGTGTGCGCGTCCTTGTTCCGCTCGAACCCGTCGTACGGGCCGACGACGCCGGCCAGCTCGGCCGACCGCTTGTACGACGTACCGGTCATCAGCGACGTGATAGCGCCCGCCAGTGCGCGACCACCGTCGGAGTCGTACGCGTGCCCGGTCGCCATCAGCAGCGCGCCGAGGTTCGCGTACCCGATGCCCAGCTGCCGGTACGCGCGGGTGGTGTCGCCGATCGCCTCGGTCGGGAAGTCGGCGAAGCAGATCGAGATGTCCATCGCGGTGATGATCAGCTCGACCGCCTTGACGAACTTCTCCGAGTCGAACAGGTCGTCGTCGCGGAGGAACTTCATCAGGTTCAGCGACGCCAGGTTGCAGGAGGAGTTGTCCAGGTGCATGTACTCCGAGCACGGGTTGGACGCGGTGATCCGGCCCGTCTCCGGGGTGGTGTGCCAGTCGTTGATGGTGTCGTCGTACTGCAGGCCCGGGTCGGCGCAGGCCCACGCGGCCTGGCTGATCTTGTCGAACAGCCCGCGCGCGTCGACGGTCTCGATCACCGAGTTGTCCAGCCGGGCGCGCAGCCCGAAGCTGCCCTTCTCCTCGACCGCGCGCATGAACTCGTCGGTGACCCGGACCGAGTTGTTCGCGTTCTGATACTGCACCGAGGTGATGTCGCGGCCGCCGAGGTCCATGTCGAAGCCCGCGTCGCGGAGGACCCGGATCTTCTCCTCCTCGCGCATCTTGGTCTCGACGAACTCCTCGATGTCCGGGTGGTCCACGTCGAGGACGACCATCTTGGCCGCACGCCGGGTGGCCCCGCCGGACTTGATCGTGCCTGCCGACGCGTCCGCGCCGCGCATGAAGCTGACCGGGCCGGACGCCGTACCGCCGGAGGACTGCAGCAGCTCCTTGGACGACCGGATCCGGGACAGGTTCAGACCGGCACCGGAGCCGCCCTTGAAGATCAGGCCCTCCTCCTTGTACCAGTTCAGGATCGAGTCCATCGAGTCGTCGACAGCGAGGATGAAGCAGGCCGACACCTGCTGCGGGGACGAGGTACCGACGTTGAACCAGACCGGCGAGTTGAAGCTGAAGTACTGGTGCAGCAGCATCCAGGTGAGCTCGTGCTCGAACACCTCCGCGTCGGCGGGCGTGGCGAAGTAGCCGTAGTCCTCGCCGGCCTTGCGGTAGGTCTTCACCACCCGGTCGAGCAGCTGCTTCAGGCTCCACTCGCGGTTGTCGTGGCCGACGGCGCCGCGGAAGTACTTGGTGGTGACGATGGTGGAGGCGTTCACGCTCCAGTAGTCGGGGAACTCGACCCCGCGCTGCTCGAAGACGGTCTCACCCGTCTTCCAGTTCTGCTGTACGACGTCGCGACGCTCCCACGTCACGTCGTCGTACGGGTGAACACCCTCGGTCGTGAAGATGCGCTCGATGGTGAGTCCCGTGGGCGCGCTCTTGCGCCCCCGGAACCCGGCCGCCGACCGCTTGGTCGGCCCCGAGTGGCCGGTCACCGTCTCTGTCATGGTTGCTCCTCGCCCTGTGTCTGCACTGCGCGGCCTGTCGGGGCCGCCCCGTTGTGATCGTGCTGGTGCTGCGCTACTGCCTGGTGTTGCTGCTTCCCCGATTTACGTCTGCTGCGCTGGCCGCAACGGGTCCGGTTCGGTGCCCTGGGGCTCTTTCTCGGCCCGGAGCAGCGCGATCTCGGTCTCGAAGTCGTCGGCGGACTCGAACTGCCGGTAGACGCTGGCGAACCGCAGGTACGCCACCTCGTCCAGCTCCCGCAGCGGCCCGAGGATGGCCAGGCCGACCTCGTGCGCGGGCACCTCCGGCGAACCGCTCGCCTTGAGCGCGTCCTCCACCTTCTGGCCCAGCCGGGCCAGCGCGTCCATGTCGACCGGCCGGCCCTTGCAGGCCTTGCCGACGCCGTTGATGACCTTCTCCCGGCTGAACGGCTCGGTCGCGCCGGAGCGCTTCACGACCGTGAGCTGCATCTGCTCGACGGTGGTGAACCGCTTCTCGCAGACCGGGCACTGCCGCCGGCGGCGGATCGCTCCGCCGTCCTCGGCCACCCGGCTGTCCACGACCCGGGAGTCGATGTGCCTGCAATACGGACAGTGCACGACGGATCACTCCTCCCGTAGATCGCCGCGGGGGCGGCGATTGTGGATCAACCTGGGGACAACTTGTGTATGACCTGTGAGTAACTGACCACTACCTGTGGAAAATTACACCCGTGTAACCACTACATCTAGGGATGCTACGTCCCGGCTCCGACACTTTGCAAGAACGCCCGGATCTCGCGCGCGTCTCACTGTTTCCAACACTTGCGCGGCCCGGTGTACTCCCGCGTGGCGTCCACACGTTGGCCCTGTCGAGGCGCAAAATACGTCCCGCTGACTACTCAGGTAGCGCCCAAACAGAACCGGCCGGACCCCTGGTTGTGGGGCCCGGCCGGGTTGGTGTGGACGGGATCAGAGGGTGGCTAGGGCTCGCGCTTCGGTGACGATCTGCTGGCGGCGTACCGGGGTCAGGCCGGTCGCGCCCGGCGTGTTCGCGTACGCCGCGAGTACGGCGTACTGGCGTTGGCCGAGCAGTGTGGTCAGCGTGGAGACCGTGGCGGGTGATGCGCCGGAGGTGAGGATCAGGTTCGCCAGTCCGGTCGGGGTGGCGACGATCTCGAACTTCGACTCGGTGGCGGTCTCACCGATGACGGCCTTGATCACGTGTTCGCCGGCCGTGAGTTCCGTCGTATCGACCGCGGCGCCGTTGGCGATCGGCCGGCCGTCGAGGGTGATCGTCACCGGCTCGGCCGAGTTGTTGCCAACCGCGATTCGGAGCAGCTGGGCCCGGTCGATCCGCTGACCGGCGGCTGGGCTGAGCACGGTGGCGCTGGGCTTGGTCCGCTGCAGGAAGGCGGCGTTCCAGCCGTACAGCTCGGCGGGGCGGTTGGTGATGATGCCGTCGACACCGGCCTTCTCCAGCGCGTTCCAGCGGGTCGCGTCGTCGACCGTCCAGACGTTGATGGCGACTCCGGCGGCGTGCAGCTCGGCCGCGATGCCCGGGCGGGTCTGGAACGCCGCGTCGGACGGGTTGTACGCGGACAGCTCGAGGTCCTTGGCGATCGCGACCGGGTCGGGGTCGAGAGTGCTGCGGAGCAGGCCGAGCGGGAGTTCGGGGGCGAGTTCACGCATCCAGCGCAGGTGCTGCGGCTCGAAGCTCTGCACGAAGACCCGGCTGCTCATGTTCCGGCTGCGGATGTCGGTGACGATGCGCGCGACCGAGTCCCTGGTGTGCACGCCCTTCACCTCCAGCAGCAGGTTGCCGCCGCGGGCCTTGAGGCCGTCCAACTGCTGCCCGAGGGTCGGCACCCGCTGTCCCGTGAAGGCCGGGGCGAACCAGGAGCCCGCGTCCATCGTCGCGACCTCGGCGAGCGTGAGGTTGCGGATCGCGCCGGTACCGTCCGTGGTCCGGTCGACGGAGGTGTCGTGCAGGATCACCGGTACGCCGTCCTTGGTCGGCTGGACGTCGTTCTCGATCCACTCCGCACGGGCGCGACGGGCGACCTCGTCGGAGGCCGCGGTGTTCTCCGGCGCGGCACTCGATCCACCGCGGTGCGCCCATACCCTCAGGGGGTCGCCGGTCTTGCGGATGAACGACTCCTTGGCCAGCGGAGTCACCCGGAGGTCGTCGAAGGAGACGGTCGCGCCGTTGACGATCAACGCCTGCACACCCGTCGTACTGCGGTTCACCATCGTCGTACGAAGGGCTTCGCGGCCGTCGACGTACCAAGTGGCGCGAGTACCACGGACCTCGACGGCGACCGCGACCTCCTTGCCGATGCCGACCTGGAGCGGGGCGGCGGCGGTGTCGGTGACGTTCCAGGTGTTTGCCGCGGTGCGCTGGGCGAACTCGAGTCCGTTGGTCGCGGTCGACCCGTTGCGCAAGGTCGCGATCGACCACGGAACCGCGCCGGTGGGAGCCAGGTCGAGTCCGAAGGCGACCCAGCGGGCGGCGTCCAGCGCGGACTCGAAGCGCAGGCGACTCTCGATCCGGAAGTCGGTCAGCGGTGTGCCGAAGGTGATCCGGCTCTGCTGGGCCGAGCTCGTCGAGGTGCCGACGAGGCGGCCGTCCTGGACCTTCCAGGTCCCCTCGACCGCGGTCCAGCCGGTCGGCAGGCTCGACCCGTCGAACTTCTCGTCGACGGTCGGGGTCGGCGCGTCGGCGGCGAGGGCGTCTGCCGTGAAGGCGTCGGCTGTAAGTGCGTCGGCGGCCTGGGGCGCGGCGGGCGCGAACGGGTCGGCTTCAGCGGCGCTCGGGGTGATCAGTGCGGTCAAAGTGGCACCTGCGACGAGGGCAGTCAGCACAGCACGAGGGCGGCGTGTTGTCAGCTTCATGGTCACCGAACGTAGGAAACCCCCGCTAACACCGGCGAAGCTGGTGATGAATTGACCGCCAACGCCCGGTAGACCCGGCAAACGAGGCCCGCCGGATCCGGAGGCCGGAGGGCGGTGAAGCCGGTGGGTGCATCGGTGGATCCGGTGAGGTGAGGTCGGTGGATCGCGGTGGAAGGGGTCGGTGGAGCCGGGGATGGGAAAGGATGGCGGTATGAAGCCGGTCATCCTTGATGTCGACACGGGGCTCGACGACGCCTGCGCGCTGCTGCTCGCCGCTCAGCACCCGGATCTGGATCTGAAGGCGGTCACCTGCGTCGGCGGCAACGTCGGTCTCGACGAGGTGGTCGTCAACACCCTGACCGTGCTCGAAGCAGCCGGCCGCGAGGACGTACCCGTGGCCCGCGGCGCCGCCCTGCCCCTCCTGCAACCAGTCCGCTCCGCCCCACACGTCCACGGTGTCGACGGCCTGGGCGACATCGACTGGCCCAAATCAACCCGTACGCCGGTCGGCGCGCACGCGGTCGAAGTACTGCGCGACAACCTCCGCGAGGCGGCCCGCACCGGCGAACTCATCACCCTGATCCCGCTGGCTCCGATGACGAACATCGCCCTGCTGCTCCGGACCTACCCGGAAGCGGCAGCCGGACTCCGCGAGATCGTCTTCATGGGTGGCGCCGCCGGGATCGGGAACGCGACAGCCTCGGCCGAGTTCAACATCTGGACCGACCCCGAAGCCGCCGCCATCGTCCTCAGCACCGCCGGCCGGCTCGGCGTCGGAGTCACCATGTACGGCCTGGACGTCTTCTACGACGTCCCCATCACCCTCGACCAGGCCCGCTCACTCGGCGGCTCCCCCTCCGCCGACCTGGCCCGCCGCCTGATCGAGAAGCGAAGCGAGCTCTACAAGGCGGATGCGGCCAGCATCGGTGACGGCGGCGCGGTCTGCGCCGTGATCGACCCGTCCGGCCTGACCACCGAACCCTACCCCCTGCACGTCGAACTCTCCGGCAGCTGGTCCCGCGGCCGCACCATCGTCGACACCCGCGACTGGTCCGGCGACCTAACCTCAGACCCCTACGGTCCCCCACCCCCGGTGGTCCAGGTAGCCACCGCGGTAGACGGCCCCCGCTACACCAACCTCTGGCTAAACACCGTCCAATAACCCGCCCCGCCCCCAATCGCACCACCGTCGCCCGCCTCGATCGCACCACCCCGCCCACCTCGATCGCTCCGCCCCGCCCCCGATCGTCCCCAATCGCACCGCCCCCCGCCCACCTCGATCGCACCGCCCCGCCCCGCGATCGCGCCACCCTTGCCCCCGATCACGCCACCCCGCGCACCTCGATCGCACCGCCCCCGCCGACACGACCAGCCCACGCGCCGGCACGATCCCGCCTGTGCGCCGACACGATCCCGCCCGTGCACCGTCGAGTCGTGGATTGGCAGGCTCGGAATTCGATTGCCAAGCCACGAAATCCACGACTCGCCGACCCCGATGGCAGACCCATGGGCAACGATCGCCGGTCCGCCAGGAGCTCGCCGCACCTTGAGCACCCACCGGCCACGTTCAGCCCCAGTTCATGACCGCCCCGTGCCCAAGGTCCCCCTCGACGCGCATGCCGGGCCAATACCCGTTCCACCACCCAGAATGGGGAGACCTTTTCGCTCAACGTGGGCGGATTTCTACCGCCTGACCGCACACATTTCCCTCCCCGAACCACCGACGCACGGACCGATCTATGACGCGACCCAGTTGCAGCGCGGATCAGCACGGCGGGGGCGAGCGGCGAAGGTGCCGACGGCAAAGGGTTCATGCGCAGAGCGGGTCGGGGGCGCGGCGACGGCGACGGCGGGGACGCGGACGGGCACGGGGACCGGGACGGGCACGCGGACGGGCACGGGCACACGGACGAGCACGGGGACCGGGACGGGCACGCGGACGGGCACGGGCACACGGACGAGCACGGGGACCGGGACGGGCACGCGGACGGGCACGGGGACCGGGACGGGGCGTTGACAAGAGACGGCGGGTGCCGAGCCACTCCGGTTTGCGAAGGCCTCATCCAACTCTTGGTTGCAGCGACCAAGGTCCCCGGGGCGTGCGCGGCGCACCGCCGACTTGTCGGCGTTGGTCGGAGTGCTGGTCCAAGGGTGCGGATGCCCTGACATGCGGGCGCTCACCGGCCGGACGCTGGCCAACGATGCGAAAACCTGAACCGGAGCACCGGTCCGTCTCCGGATCGCAGACGGTCTGGTGCGGGGATCGCGCCGCCTCTACGCTGCGAACGGCTGGCGCGGGCAATCACGACGTCACTGGGTACAGAGCGTCTGATGCGCGGGAGATCGCTCCGTCTCCAGATGCAGGCGGCACAGCAAGCGCGGCCGAGCGGTACCGGCGGCTCAGCGCGGCGAGAAATCGCATCGCCTCCGGGGACCAGACGGTCTGGTGCGCGAGGGCTCGCTCCGCCTCCGGTTCGCGGATGGTCGGGCGGGCGGGAGAGCCCTTCAGCTCGGCGGGCGTGTTCCCCGCGCGCTTCAGCTCGGCGGGCGTGGTCCCGCGCGCGTCAGCGGACGGGGATTTGGAGGGTTTGGCCGGGGGTGACGTCGGCGGCGTTGTCGAGGTTGTTGAGGTTGGCGATCTGCTCGACGACGGAGGCCGGGTTGTCGGTGGGGTTGGTGTCCTGGGCGATGGACCAGAGGGTCTGCCCGGCGCCCACCTCGACCTGGATCGTGCGGGTGAACTGGGGCTCAGGCTCGAGAACGCCGGCCACGCGCAGTCCGAGGACGGCGATCGCGGCGCCGAAGACGAGCACCGAGACGGTCGTGAGCAGAGCGCGGCCTCGGCGGGTCAGCCGCAGTGTCGGTGGTTCCGCCTCGGCGACGGTCGGGTAGCGGAAATCCCCACGGCGGACGGCAGTGCGCGCCAAGCGCGGCTGGACGTGCCGCCCGAGGTCCTCGCCGGAGCACGCGCGCACCGGCAGCCGCTCGGTCGTCATCCCAGCAATCCTCGGACGCCGAGTCGGCCGGACCGGATCAGCCGAAGGCGCTACAGGTGGGGTGAGCTCGGGCGCTCTGGGGGTGGTCGGCCGGCTTGTTGCCGGTGTGTCTGTCTCCAGAGCCTGTGCCACGGCCGCTGTGCTCATCGGATCCTCCAGACCCTTCGTCCAGACCTCGTCCTGCGCTGTCGATCTCTGTCTACCGGCCGCCGCCGACAGTTTTCGGCGAGCGGGCTGCCGGACCGGTTTCCCGGCGGCCGTCGAGCGAGCCGAACACCTGTTCGATCGAACGCCTGTACGAATGATTAACCGACAGGCCCGGTGATTGCAACCTCTTCCAACCAGGACACGCCCGGGAAATTCCCGATTACGCGCGCGCCTATAACCTGACACACGAACAGACGTGCGAACCGACACGCCTTCGAACAGATGTTTGAAGAATCTCAGGATTCGGTCTACGGTCATCTCAGTCGACAAAGCAAGGCCGGGCTCGTTTCCGGCCCGACCCGAGGAGTTGCCACCGATGGCCAGGACGCCGAGCGGTTCCAGCAAGGACGAGCGCAAGACTGCGGGGCAGCGCGATCAGAGCGCGGCCGACCAGACCGTCACCGAGCTGCCCGACGGACCCGCCGACGCGACCGGTCTGACCCCGCGGCAGCGCCGCGTGCTGGACGTCATCCGGGACTCGGTGGACAGCCGCGGCTACCCGCCTTCGATGCGGGAGATCGGCGAGCGGGTCGGCCTGACCAGCTCGTCGTCGGTGTCGCACCAGCTGCGGGTGCTGGAGCAGAAGGGCCTGCTCCGCCGCGACCCGAATCGCCCACGTGCCATCGAGGTCCGCTACCCCGGCGAGGTCGCCGACGCTGCCCGCCGGTCCACGCTGGGCTCGGTTCGGCAGACGGCGTTCGACGAGACCGGTGCGGGCGACGCGCACCCGGCCGCGGCGTACGTACCGGTGGTCGGCCGGATCGCCGCTGGTGGGCCGATCCTCGCCGAGCAGGACGTCGAGGAGATCTTCCCGTTGCCCAGAGCAATGGTCGGCGAAGGAACGCTGTTCATGCTGAAGGTCAAGGGCGAGTCGATGATCGAGGCCGCCATCTGCGACGGCGACTGGGTTGTGGTCCGCCAGCAGCAGACCGCGGAGAACGGTGACATCGTCGCTGCCATGATCGACGACGAGGCGACCGTGAAGACGTTCAAGAAGACCAAGGACCAGATTCTGCTCCTACCACACAACCCGGCGTTCGAGCCGATCGACGGCAAGGACGCGGTGATCCTCGGGAAGGTCGTAACAGTTCTGCGGCGGGTCTGACATCTCAGACGACGCGCGAAGTCGGGCGTGTCGTGTCAGCATTGAAGGTATGACGACTGTCTATGACTTCAGCGCGCGCCGGATCGAAGGCAATGAACAGTCTCTTGCCGACTTCCGCGACCAGGTGCTCCTGGTGGTGAATACAGCCTCGCAGTGCGGCCAGACCCCGCAGTACACCGGACTGCAGAAGCTGTACAAGCAATACCGCAGGCAGGGATTCTCGGTACTCGGATTCCCCTGCGACCAGTTCGGCCACCAGGAGCCTGGCGACGAGAACGAGATCGCGAACTTCTGTTCGACGATCTATCACGTGACGTTCCCGATGTTCGCCAAGATCGACGTGAACGGGTCGAAGACCCTTCCGTTGTACAACTGGCTGAAGCGAGAGGCCGGCGGGCTGCTCGGCGGGCGGATCAAGTGGAACTTCACGAAGTTCCTCGTGGGCCGCGACGGCGAGGTGATCGCGCGCTATGCGCCGACACATACGCCGGAGAAGCTGGCGGACAAGATCGAGGCGGCGCTGACGATGCCCGCGCCCAGCCAGCGGTTAGCGGACGACTGACTCTGGGTCGATGTCCAGCCGGAGGCCTCGCCAGACGGGGTGGCGGAGGCGGGCGTCGGCGGCCCAGCCGGAGTAGGTGACTTCGGCGACCAGGATCGGGTCGAGCCAGTGGGCCACCCGGCGGTCGGGCGTGGGGATCGACGAGGCATCGAACGGCGGCTGGTCGATCTCCAGGTCAGCAAGTTCGGCGCCAAGGATCTGGAGCATCGCGAAGTCGAGGCCGGAGCCGACCTTGCCGATCAGGACCAGTTCGCCGCCAGGTTCGGCGTACGCGCCGCAGTAGAGCGAGCCGATCATGCCGGTGCGGTTACCCTCGCCGGGATGCCAGCCGCACAGGATGACGTCACGGGTCAGAACGGGCTTGACCTTGATCCAGTCGGAGCTGCGTTTGCCCGGCAGGTACCGCGACTTCCGGCGTTTCGCCACGACACCCTCGAGGCCAGTGGTAGCCGAGATGTCGAGTGCCTCTTCGCCGTCGGCGTAGGCCGCGGGGATCTCCCAGAACGGGTCGTCGATGTCCAAGGAGTCAAGCAGGCCACGGCGTTCGTCGTACGTTGCCTCCAGCAAAGACTTGCCGGCGAACCGGAGTACGTCGAAGAGTCGCACGGAAACGGGAACCTGGTTGATCAACTGGGCCAGATGGCGCGGATCGCGAACGTGCATCCGGCGCTGGAGCAGCCCGAAAGATGGCGCGCCGCTCTCGTCGAGGGTGACGATCTCACCGTCCAGAACGGCGGGGAGCTCGAGCCCGGGCGCCTGCGCGAGGCCGATCAGTTCGGGATAGCCGCCGGACACGTCCCGGGCGTTCCGCGACCAGAGCCGGCAGACGCCGTCGTCGACCTCGGCGATCACGCGGACGCCGTCCCATTTCAGCTCGTACGACCAGCCCGGGCCGGACGGCATCTCGCCGAGCGCCGCCATCATCGGCAGCACCGGCGGACTGGTCGCGGGACTCATGAAGTCTGCAGTCTCTTCAACGCGCCGAGCACCTTCTCACGATCGGCGGTCGGCCACATCGGCGGCAAGGAGGCGCGCAGGAAACCGCCGTACCGCGCGGTGACGATCCGGGGGTCGAGGATCGCGACGATCCCGCGGTCGGTGGTACGCCGGATCAGCCGCCCGGTCCCTTGCGCGAGCAACAGGGCAGCATGCGTCGCCGCGACCGACATGAAGCCGTTCCCGCCGGCCTCGTCGACGGCTCGCTGCCGCGCGGCCATCAACGGTTCGTCGGGTCGCGGGAACGGGATCCGGTCGATGATCACCAGGTTGCAGGTCGAGCCCGGCACGTCGAGGCCCTGCCAGAGCGACAGCGTGCCGAACAAGGACGTCTCCGGATCCTCGACGAACTCCCGGGACAGCTCGTTGAGATGTGCGTCGCCCTGGCAGAGGATCTTGAGATCGGTCGCCTCCCGGACCGCGGCCGTCGCCGCCTCGGCCGCCCGGCGGGACGAGAACAGGCCGAGGGTACGACCGCCCGCGGCCTTGACCAGGTCGATGATCTCGTCGAACTGCTTCTGGCCGAGCCCGTCCCGATGCGGCGGCGGCAGGTGCTTCGCGACGTACAGGATCGCCTGTTTCTCGTACTCGAACGGGGAGCCGACGTCGAGCCCTCGCCACGGCAGCGGCGCGGTCTCGGAGTCGTCGTCCACCGCAGGCATCTCATCGCCGTCGTCGAGCTTGTCAGAAGGACGGAGGCCGACCTGACGGGCGATCGCGTCGAAGTCGCCGCCGAGCGTGAGGGTGGCGGACGTGAGCACGACCGTACGGTCCTTCAGTACGAGCTCGCGGAGCAGCCCGGCCACGGTGAGCGGCGCGATCCGCAGCTCCCGGCCGAACCGATCGCGATCGACCAGCCAGACCACGTCGAGGTCGCTCAGCGCCGCGACCCGTTCGGCGACGTCGAAGATCTCCTTCACGGCGCCCTTCGACTGACGTTTGGCACCGTCGGGGTCGTCGTCCTTGTCGTCGGACTTCTTGTTCAGGTCGGAGTAGACCGCGCGCGCCGCGTCCCGGATCAGCGCGGCCGCTTCCAGTACGACCGCGTTCGTCGCCTCGATCCGGCCCTCGCGGGACTGGTCCAGCGCAGCCCGCAAGGCGTCCGACGCGTCGATCAGGTCGTCCGCGTGGTCGTCGTCGACGAACCGGCGGGACCGCTTGGCCACCCGCTCGACCATCTGCGGCGACAACTCGTCGCCTGCCGCGCCGGTCACCCGGGCCGGCAACTCGTGCGCTTCGTCGACGATCACCACGTCGTGCTCGGGCAGCACCGAACGGTTCTCGAACGCGTCGATCGACAGCAGGGCGTGGTTGGTGATGACGATGTCAGCCCTGCGCGCCTGCTCCTTCGCCTTCTCCGCGAAGCACTCCTCGCCGTACGGGCACTTCTGCGCGCCGAGGCACTCCCGGGCGGAGATCGCGACCTGCTGCCACGCCTGGTACTGGTGCGACGGGGCATGGTCGCGGTCACCAGCCGCGCCGTCCTGCAGCTGCTGCTCGGCCCATTCGCGCAGTTCGACCACCTGCTGACCGATCGGGCCGGCCGGTGGGACGTCGACCAGCATGCCCTCGTCGTCGGGCGCGCCCTCGCGGATGCGATGCAGGCAGGCGTAGTTGTTGCGGCCCTTCTGGATCGCGTACTTCGGACGCCGGGGCAGGAGTTTCTCGGTGGCGTCGAGGAGAGCCGGGACGTCGCGATCGACGAGCTGGGACTGGAGGGTGAGCGTGGCGGTGGAGACGACGACCCGGCGGTCCTCGATGGCGTGCAGCAGGGCCGGGACGAGGTAGCCGAGGGACTTGCCGGTGCCGGTGCCGGCCTGGACCAGGAGATGGGAACCGTCGTGCATCGAGTCGTTCACCGCCTCGGCCATTTGGACCTGGCCGGGACGGGTCTGTCCGTTCAAACCGGAGACCGCGGCTTCGAGCAGTTCGTGCACATCAACACCCACCGCATCACCCTAGCGGGATCGGCGGACAGATTTTCGGGGGCTGTGGACAACAGAGCCCCCGAATGTCAGACGACGGCGCCGCGATCCGGCTCGGCGTCGCGGTCCCGCTGGACGCGTTTCGGGCGCGGCGGCGGGGCGGGGTACCGCTTCTCCAGCTCGACCAGCAGCGGTGCGGCGGTCAGGTTCGACGAGTAGGTGCCGACGACGATGCCGAGCAGCAGTGCGAGCGCGAAGTCGGCCAGCGAATCGCCACCGAGGAACAGCAACGCGGTCAGGATGAACAGCGTGCTGATACCGGTGTTGATGGTTCGCGGCAGCACGTTGACGATCGCGGTGTCGACGACCGGGCCGAGCGTCTCCGTGGCGCGCGCGTTGCGGGTCTCCCGGATCCGGTCGAAGACGACGACCGAGTCGTTCACCGTGTAACCGATGATCGTCAGCAGCGCGGCCAGGAAGATGCCGTCGACGGGCTTGCCGGTCCAGGCGAAGAGGCCGATGACGACCGCGACGTTCTGCAGTAGGGCCAGGACCGCGCCCGCGCCGAAGGTCCAGCGGAACCGGACCGCCAGATACGCCAGCTGGGCGAGCAGCGCGACGCCGAGGGCGATCAGGGCCTTGTTCCGCAGTTCATTGCCGAGCGACGGGCCGATGCTCTCGTTCCGGATCAGCTCGGTACCGCCGCCGATCCGGCTGATCGACTCGCGGATCTTCTCCGCCTCGTCGTTGCTGATCGTGCCGGTCCGGACCGTGATGTCGTCGGTGCCGGATGCCTGCACCACCGCGTTCGGGTAGCCGGCCTCGGCCACCGCGGCGCGCGCCTGGTCCGGGGTGATCCGCTGGGCCGTGCTGACTTCGAGCAGTCGTCCGCCGGTGAACTCGATCCCCAGGTTCAGCCCGCGGACGATGACGCCGGCCACGCTGATCGCGATCACGACCGCGGTGATCGTCAGCCACCGCCGGCTGTGCTTCATCAGCGCCGGTCGCTTGGCCTCCAGCCAGGTCCGCACCCGGCCGTGGCCGGCGATCCCGCTGAGCGCCGGCCGGTTCAGTACGAACTTCCGCGAGACGGCGAACTCGGCGATCACCCGGACCACCACGAGCGCGGACAGGAGCGAGGCCAGGACACCGATGCTCAGCGTGACGCCGAAGCCCCGAACCGGACCGGCGGCCAGGAAGAACAGCAGACCGGCCGCGAGCAAGGTGGTGATGTTGGAGTCCGCGATCGCCGACAACGCGTTCTGGAAACCGCTGC
This sequence comes from Kribbella caucasensis, assembly GCF_004361855.1. GTDB lineage: Bacteria > Actinomycetota > Actinomycetes > Propionibacteriales > Kribbellaceae > Kribbella > Kribbella caucasensis. The sequence continues at coordinate 70,186 of NZ_SNWQ01000028.1, read as the reverse complement.
GCAGCGATCGACGCAACCCATCGGTCCGGCCGCCGATGAAGTCTTCCCGGGCTCTCTCGAAGACCAGCACGTTGGCGTCCACGGCCATACCGATGGCCAGCACGAAACCGGCCAGTCCGGGCAAGGTCAGGGTGGCCCCGATCGCCGTCAGCGCGGCGTACGACATGCCTGCGTAGGCGATCAGGCCGATCACGGCGATGAGACCCACGAGCCGGTAGACGAAGATGATGAACAGCGCGGTCAGCGCGACGCCGATGATGCCGGCCCACGCGCTCGCCTCGATCGCGTCCTTGCCCAGCGACGGGCCGACCACGCGCTGATCGATCACGTTCACCGGGACGGGCAGCGAGCCGCCCTCGATCAGCGCGGCGAGGTCCTTGGCCGCTTCCTCGGTGAACTGTCCGGTGATCGTGCTCTGGCCGCCGGCGATGCCGATGTTGCAGAGCTGGGTGCCGCCGTTCGGGTCGACCTGCGGCGCGGTGATCACCTCGTTGTCGAGCACGATCGCGACCCGCCGCTGCGGCGCGCCGACCGGTTCGCAGGCCGCTTTGCCGGTGAGCTGGGCCCAGATCTTGCCGCCGTCACCCTTGAAGTCCATCTGGACGAACCACCCTTGGGCGGCCTGCTGCGGGTCGATCACGCCGTCCGCACCGCCGACCAGATCACCGGTCATCGCGGGCTTGGCCAGCCGCAGCAGCCCGGCGCCGTCGTCGCTCGGCAGGTACAGCTCACCGGCCGCGGGCTTGGCCGGCTTCTCCGCGACCTGGTCGAGCACCTCGTGGAAGGTGAGCTGGGCGGTCTTGCCGATCACGGCCGCCGCCTCGCGCGGGTCCTGCACGCCGGGCAGCTCGACGATGATCCGCTTCTCGCCCTGCCTGGTCACGCTCGGTTCGCTCACCCCGAGGGCGTCGATCCGGCGGCGGAGCACCTCGAGCGCCTTGTCGGTGGTCTCCCGGTTCGCCTTGACCGTCGGCGAATCACTCGCCTCCAGGACGATCTGGGTCCCACCGCGCAGGTCCAGACCGAGCTCGGGCCGAGCCGTCAGTACGGCGTATGTCGAGGCCGCGAGCACGAGCAACGCGAACACCGCACGGACCAGGGACGACCGCTTCACCAAAAGCCTCCGGGAGATGGGCATCCACTCGGTGCGGATGTCGTGGCACAGCTGAACAGACAGATCGAAACGGACAGTGTACGAACACCGTCAACGCCCAGCCATCATTGCAAATGGCCTCCGGACGGGCGGCAGCACAGTGCCATGACATCAGCGGGCGCCCGAACTGATTGACGCCTCAGCTGAGTAGGCCCTAACTTCTCACCACACTCGCTCCGTGACCGCCCGTGGACCGAGTGTGATCACCCCTCCGCCCCGGTGGGTGATCACAGTTCCCTGAGGAGGAACCGTGCGTCGCATCCGTCTGTCATTGGCCGCCGCGATCGTGCCGGCCGTCGCCCTGTCCGCCACTTTGGCCACGACCAGTGCCGCCGCACCGGCGCCAGAGCCCGGTGGCCGCATCATCGGAATCCAGGCCGCGCCCGCCGAGCCCGGTGTCAGCGCGGTGAAGGACACCTACATCGTCGAGCTGAAGAAGGGCGTCAAGCTGAAGAGCATGCGCGGGATCGCCCCGCAGCGGCAGTTCAGCACCGCCGTCAACGGGTTCAGCGCCAAGCTGACCGCCGGCCAGCTCGCCGAGCTGCAGAAGAACCCGGACGTCGTCGCGATCTCGCAGGACGTGTACGTCGAAGACGCGCTCGACACGACCCAGAACAACCCGCCGTCCTGGGGTATCGACCGGATCGACCAGCGCAACCTGCCGCTGTCGAACTCGTTCACCTACACCCGGACCGGCTCCGGCGTGCACGCGTACATCATCGACTCCGGCGTCGACCCGAGCCACCCGAACTTCGGCGGCCGGGCCAGCTTCGACTTCAACGGCATCGACTCCAACAACACCGACTGCAACGGCCACGGCACCCACGTCGCCGGGACCATCGGCTCCACCTCGTACGGCATCGCCAAGAACGTCCGGCTGCACGGTGTGAAGTGGCTGAACTGCAGCGGCGGCGGTACGGCGTCCTCGGCGATCGCGGCCGTCGACTGGGTCACCCGCAACGCGGTGAAGCCCGCGGTGGCCAACGCGTCCTGGAACTTCAGCCCGAACACGACGCTGGAGAACTCGCTCCGCGCGATGATCAACTCCGGCGTCTTCCTGGCCGCGTCGGCCGGCAACACCGGCGCGAACTCGTGTGACCGGCTGCCGCGCAAGATCTCGACCGCCCTGGTTACCGCGGCTTCCACCAGCACCGACGCCCGCGCGTCGTACTCGAGCACGGGTTCCTGCGTGGACATCTACGCACCCGGCTCGGCCATCGTCTCCACCCTGCCCGGCAACACGACCGGGTCGTACAACGGCACCTCGATGGCCACGCCGCACGTCGCCGGTGTCGCCGCGCTCTACCTGCAGACCAGCCCGTCGGCCACGCCCGCGACGGTCAAGTCGTACCTCGAGAGCAACGCCACGCCGAACGTGATCAACGGAGGCACCACCGGCGGCACGGTGAACCGCCTGCTCTTCTCGAACGGTCTCTAAGTCCTAAGCGGCCGCAGTACTCCGGTACTGCGGCCGTTCACGTGTCCTCGGTGTCGATCCCGTGCTCGATGGCGTAGCGGACCAGTTCGGCGCGGTTGTGGAGCTGCAGTTTGCGCAGGGTGTTCTGCACGTGGTTCTCCACCGTCCGGTGCGACAGGACCAGGCGGGTGGCGATCTGCTTGGCCGTCAACCCGCGCGCGACCAGCCGCAGTACCTCTGTCTCCCGCTCGGTCAGCTGGGGAACCTCCGGACCGGCCCCCAACCGCCGGTACTCCCCCAGCAGCAACCCGGCCAGCCCTGCGCTGAAGATCGCGTCCCCTTCGGCAGTACGCCGTACCGCGTCGTCGAACTCGTCCAGTGACGCCGACTTCACCAAATACCCGGACGCACCGTTCTTCACCGCGGCCAGTACGTCGCTCTGCTCGGCGCTGGCCGACAACACCAGCACCCGGGTGTCCGGGAGCGCTGTGGTGATCTCCCGGGTCGCGTCGACGCCCGAACCGTCGCCGAGTTGCAGATCCATGACCACCACGTCGGGCCTGGTCGCCAGTGCGATCCGGACACCACTCGCCTCGTCGGACGCGGTCGCGCACACGTCGTACCCGCGACTGCCGAGATCGCGGGCGACCCCTTCGCGCCACATCGGGTGGTCGTCCACGATCATCACCCGGATCGTCATGTCCTGCTCACCTTCAGCTCCCACTCGGTCCCCTCGCCCGGCGCTGTCCGGACGGTCACGCTGCCGCCGAGGTCGGTGATCCGGCCCCGGATGGACTGGCTGACTCCCAGATGGCCGTCCGACCGGGCCTGCTCGAGCCGCTCCGGCGTAGTACCGGCTCCATCGTCGCGGACGGACACCAGTACGTCGGCACCGAGGTCCTCCACCGTGACCCAGGCATGGGCATCCGGTCCCGCGTGCTTCTCCACGTTGCTGAGGGCTTCCTTGACCGCGGCAACCAACTCGCCGGCGACCGCGGCCGGGAGCAGCACCGGGTCGGCCGGTACCACGACGTCGACGCGGGTGGTGGCCAGCGGCAACAGCCACCCGCACAGATCGGTCTGGCCGTCGTGCGCGGTCGGCCTGGCGGCGGCAATCAAGTTGCGTAGCGCAACTTCCTGCTCGGCCGCGAGCGCGGCCAGCTCGACCGCCTCGCCGCCGATCGCGTTGCCGCGCCGCTGAACCTGGGCGAGCACTTGCAGTACGCCGTCGTGGATCGACCGGCTTAGGCGGAGTCGCTCGGCGGTCGCGCTCTCGGCGGCGATCGCCTTGCGCAGCCGGACGTCGGCCTGCCGCAACGACGTCGCGGCATATCCGACGACCAGCCCGGCCACCAGCAGCAGCTGCACGTTGCTGAGAACCGCCGCCGCGTTGTCGAATCCACGCAGGGACAACAGCGCGAGGCTGATGGTCGCCGCGCCGAGGAGTCCGCCGTCCCGGCCGCGGGAGATCGCCAGCGCGATCACGGGTCCGGCAGCCCAGACCGAGGTGAGCACCGACGCACCGCCACGAATGTCGATCAGCGGCTGCGCGAACAGGGTCGCGTACATGCAGCCCACGGTGACCAGGAGGTCGGCGAAGGCGAGCCTGGTGTTGCGGCGGCCCCACTGGCGGCTGTACCCGATCGAGGAGATCACCGTCCAGACGCCCATGATGGCCATCTGCAGTACGGCGCCGGACGGCCGGTGGATGCCGTCCCAACGGCTCCACACCCCGAAGCAGGCGAACGCCCAGGTGATCCACCGGAACACCACCAGCGCCCGCCACATCGGGAGCAGCAGCCCTGCCGAGTCACCGCGCTGCCGGTCGTCCGTCATCCCGTCAGTGTGTCAACCAGCGGGGCCGATGCCATGAGCCGCAGTACTCCACCCTGCTGAGTGGTATTACTCAGGGAGCTTGCGCATGATTCCCCGCTGTTGCTGAGCAATTTGGCCGAAACCACTTCAGTAACGCGGCATTTCCCCGTACTCTCGCGCAGAAATAACACGCTCGGGGGAGCCATGGTCACGCTACGTCACGCCACCGCGGCGGCGTACCGGACCGCAATACTCCGCAGGAGGGGAATCGTGCGCAAAGTATCCGCTGGGCTGCTCAGCCTGGCAGTGGCGGTGACGATCGGGTTGAGCTTCGCCTCGTCCGGCACCGCCGCCCAACCCGCCGGGACCGCCCCGGCCACCGGCGCGAATGAGGTCGCGCCGGGACCCGACGAGTTGCCCAGCCCGCTCGAGGACAAGCGCCGCGCGCTGCGCCAGGAGGCCCTGACCAAGGTGCTGAACGGTTCGGCCAAGGCTGAGAAGCGCGGTGCCAGCACCGTGGTCAAGCTCGGCACCAAGGCGGCCGGAGCCAAGGGTCAGCGCAACGCCACCACGGGCCGGGTCGACCAGTACGTCGAGCTGGCACGGGAGAAGACCGACCGGATCTTCGTCGTACTGGCCGAGTTCGGCAACGAGCGGCACCCCAGCTACCCCGACCAGGACACGTCGACGAACTTCCCTGGTCCGGCCCGGTTCGACGGACCGCTGCACAACGAGATCCCGGAGCCGGACCGGTCGGTGGACAACTCCACCGTCTGGAACCCGGACTACAACCGCGGGTACTTCGAGGACATCTACTTCGGTAGCGGCAACTCCGTGAAGAAGTACTACGAAAAGCAGTCCTCGGGCCGCTACTCGGTCGACGGCACGGTCACAGACTGGGTCAAGGTTCAGTACAACGAGGCCCGCTACGGCCGGTCCAACGGCTTCCCGTGCGCCGGCAACGTCTGCAACAACACCTGGGCCCTGGTCCGGGACTCGGTGAACCAGTGGGTCGCCGACCAGAAGGCGGCCGGCCGGACCACCGCGGAGATCACCGCCGAGCTGAAGACGTTCGACCAGTGGGACCGTTACGACTTCGACGGTGACGGCAACTTCAACGAGGCCGACGGCTACATCGACCACTTCCAGGTTGTGCACTCCGGCGGCGACCAGGCCGACGGCGACCCGTGGCAGGGCGAGGACGCGATCTGGTCGCACCGCTGGTACGTCGGCCTGGCCGGCGGCCCGGCGAACAACCCGGCCGGCGGCACCCAGCTCGGCGACACCGGGCTGTGGGTCGGCGACTACACGATCCAGCCCGAGAACGGTGGCCTGAGCGTGTTCGCGCACGAGTTCGGTCACGACCTCGGTCTGCCGGACCACTACGACACCTCGGGTGCCGCGGTGGAGAACAACGTCAACTGGTGGACGATCATGGCGCAGAGCCGGGTCGGCAAGCCGTCCGACGGTGGTATCGGTGAGCAGGCCGCCGACTTCGGTGCCTGGGACAAGCTGCAGCTCGGCTGGCTGGACTACGAGATCGTCGCGGCCGGTCAGAACCGGACCCTGGAGCTCGGCCCGCACGAGTACAACTCCAAGAAGGCCCAGGGCCTCGTCGTCACGCTGCCGAAGAAGCAGAAGGTCAACGAACTGGTCCCGCCGTTCGCCGGCACGAAGACCTGGTGGAGTGGCCAGGGCAACCAGTTCACCCACACCATGAGCCGCCAGGTCACCCTGCCGGCCGGGGCCGCCGCCAGCCTCGACTTCCAGGCCAACTGGGCGATCGAGGACTGCGGGACGACGGCGTGTGACTACGCCTACGTCGAGGTGGACGAGGGCACCGGCTACGCGCCGATCACCGGCACCATCACCAACCCCGCCGAGGGCAACGGCATCGACGGCTTCAGCGAAGGCTGGAAGCCGGCGAAGTTCGACCTGTCCGCGTACGCGGGCAAGACGATCGGCCTGCGGTTCCGCTACACCACCGACCCGGCGGCCGTCGAGAAGGGCTTCTTCGCCGACGACATCAAGGTGACCTCGGGCGCGACCACAGTGGTCGACTCCGGGGCGGAGGCCACGCCGGAAGGCTGGACGCTGGACGGGTTCAGCTCGGTGGAGGGCAGCTTCACCAGCCTGCACGACAACTACTACCTGGCGTCGCACATCAACTACGTCGCCTACGACGCGCACCTCAAGACCGGCCCGTACAACTTCGGCTTCGGTCCCGCCCTGCCGGACAAGGTGGAGCACTTCCCGTACCAGGACGGCCTGCTGATCTGGTACTGGGACACCTCGCACTCCGACAACAACACGAACGTGCACCCGGGCGAGGGCCTGGTCCTGCCGGTCGACTCGCACCCGGTCCCGATCAACCGTCTCGACGGTCAGCTCTGGCGCCCGCGGGTCGGCGGTTACGACGCACCGTTCGGACTGGAGAAGGCCGACTCGTTCAACCTGAACGTGAGCGGTCAGCCGAGCTACATCCGCGGCCAGAACGGTGTGAAGACGTTCAACGACAGCAAGACCTACTGGTACCCGGAGCAGCCGACCGCCGGCGTCAAGGTGCCGAACAACAAGGTCAACATCAGCGTCGTCTCCCGCACCGGAACCACGATGACGGTCAAGGTCTCGGCAAGAAACTGATGCCCTAAGCAACAAATAGAGGCGGCCCGGAGAACCCATCTCCGGGCCGCCTCCCGTTTGCAACCGGTACGCCGGTACGCCGGGTGCGAGCAATTCCTCAAGCGCTGGTCACGTGATTCCCCGGGACAGGCGCAAGCAAGCCCGCCAACGCCACAGCACGGTAACGAATTGCCACATAGCGCTGTACCGCGCAACCACCCGCACGACCCGACACGGATCCACAAAGCGACGGCCGGCGTCCTTAGCGAACGCCGGCCTTCGGTACTGCGGGTCAGTGGGTCGGGGCCACCTGGTAGGGGGCGAGTTCGCCGGCGAGGCCCGGGTGGACTCGGGCGGCGAGGCGGGTGCCTTCCGGGGTGTGCTCGAGTTGGTCGACTGAGCCCTCGGAGTGGATCCGGGAGACCAGGTCGCCACGGTCGTACGGGAGCAGCGCGTCGATGGCGATGTCCGGTTGCGGGAGCGACGCCTCGACCAGGAGCTTCAGCTTGTCGATGCCTTCGCCGGTGTGGGCCGAGACCACGACCGCGCGCGGTTCGCGGTGCAGGATCGGAGCCAGTGCGATCGGGTCGGCCAGGTCGGCCTTGTTGATCACCATGATCTCCGGGACGTCCGAGGCGCCGATCTCGGCGAGCACCCCGCGCACCGCCTGGATCTGGGCCAGCGGGTCCGGGTGCGACCCGTCGACGACATGCAGCAGCAGGTCCGCGTCGGCGACCTCCTCCAGCGTCGAACGGAACGCCTCGACGATGTCGTGCGGCAGGTGCCGGACGAATCCGACGGTGTCGGTGAACGTGTACACCCGACCGTCCGAGGTCGTCGTACGGCGGGTCGTCGGGTCCAGAGTCGCGAACAGCGCGTTCTCGACCAGGACGCCTGCGCCAGTGAGGTTGTTCAGCAGCGAGGACTTGCCCGCGTTGGTGTAGCCCGCGATCGCGACCGAGGGGATCGAGTTGCGGCGGCGCTCCTGGCGCAGCGTCGCACGGGAGCCCTTCAGGTCCTTCAGTTCGCGGCGCAGCTTGGCGATCTTGGTGTTGATCCGGCGCCGGTCGGTCTCGATCTTGGTCTCACCGGGACCACGGCCACCGATACCGCCACCGGCCGCACCGACGCGACCACCGGCCTGGCGGGACAGGTTGCCACCCCAACCACGCAGCCGCTGCTTCATGTACTGCAGCTGGGCCAGCTCGACCTGGGCCTTGCCTTCCTTGCTCTTCGCGTGCTGGGCGAAGATGTCCAGGATCAGGGCGGTCCGGTCGACCACCTTCACCTTGAGCCGATCCTCCAGGTTGCGCAGCTGGGCCGGCGCGAGCTCGCCGTCGGCGATCACGGTGTCGGCGCCCAGCGAGGCGACCAGCTGACGTAGGTCCTGCACCTTGCCGGAGCCGATGAAGGTCGCCGGGTCGGGCTTCTTGCGCCGCTGGATGACGCCTTCGAGCACCTCGGAGCCGGCTGTCTCGGCGAGCAGTTTCAGCTCGGCCAGCGAGTTCTCCGTGTCCTCGGCGGTGCCTTCGGTCCACACACCGACCAGCACTACCCGCTCGAGCAGCAGCTTGCGGTACTCGACCTCGCTGATGTCGGTCAGCTCGGTCGACATCCCGACGACGCGGCGCAGCGCCTGGCGCTCCTCGAGATCGAGGCCTTCGGTGCTCAGCTCGCCCCGGTCGTAGCCCGAGTCGTACTCGTCGTCGTGGCTGTCGTGGTTGTGATTGTCGTGGTCGTGACCCGTCGACGAATCGTCCTCGTCACCGCCCTGAATCAGGTCGAGTTCGACGTCGGTGGTCTCGTCGTAAGAATTCGAATGGGTCGTCATATACCTTCCATCGTGGCACGGGCCACCGACACAGGCGACCCGATTTCAGTCACCAACGCCCAACGATCGTGCTGAATTCCCGTTCAGGCAGGCAGCCAGGCCCGGTCGAACACTCCCCGTGCATGAACGACTGCAGGACCGGTCAACTCCAGGTGGTTGTCCGCCCGCCAAGTCACCGTCACAGCCCCACCCAGTACGCCGACCCGGTACGTGACCGGCAGCTCCTGCCGAGCGGCCCGGGCGGATGCCACGGTCACGGCACAGGTCCCCGTCCCGCAGGACCGGGTCTCCCCCGACCCACGCTCGTGCACTCGCATTTCGACCTCGTTCGGGCCCTTCCGGACCACGAACTCCACGTTCACCCCGTCCGGGAACGCCTCCACTGGAGACCAACCCGGCTGCTCCAGCAACCAACCCGGTTCGCGCAGATCGTCCACGAAGGCGACCGCGTGCGGGTTGCCCATGTCCACGTGCAGGGCCGGCCACTGATGTCCGTTCGCCTCCACCACGATGCCGCTCGGCCGGGGCAGCGCCGGTTCGCCCATGTCCGCGGTGAACGTGCCGTCGTCGTTCAGCACGACCTCCTTCACACCCGCTCGGGTCCCGACCCGGACCGGCTTGTCGCCGACCAGCCCTTCGTCCGCCAGGTACCGGACGAACACCCGGATCCCGTTGCCGCACATCTCCGCGACCGATCCGTCGGCGTTGCGGTAGTCCATGAACCAGTCGCCGCCGTCCTCGACGTACGACTGCTTGGACCCCTCGATCACCCGGAGAACGCCATCCGCCCCGATCCCGGCGTGCCGGTCGCACAGGAACCGCACCAGCCCCGCGTCGAGGTCTCCATGGATCGTGCCGTCGGGGTCCGGCAGCAGCACGAAGTCGTTCTCGGTGCCGTGCCCCTTCAGCCAGGGGAAGGTGCTGGTGCTCATCCACGTCCTCGCTTCGCTCCGGGCGCGGATGAGACACGAGATGCACTGTGCCTGATGGCCTCGCTTCGCTCGCCCATAGGGAGATCGTACGGTTTGACGCATGGCAGACGAGCACGTCGCGTACTTCTGGGACCGCGAGGACGCCGACGCGGTCGCCGAGGCGCTCGGTGGGGAGGTCCGGCGGGAGCGATTCCACGGCGAGGACGACGACGAGGACCACCCGTGGGTCGTCCTCCTGCCAACGCCCACCGATTCCGACCAGCTCGAAACCCTTCTCCACAGCCACGACGGCTGGCTCGAATCCCCCACCACCGAGCCACCGCCGCCCACGCCCCCACCCCTCCCCACCCAACCCCGCCGCCTCAAACACACCCCACCCACCTGACCCGCCGCCCCGCCCGCACCCCCTCCCAACCAACCCCGCCGCCTCAAGAATCCGCCAACCACCTGACCCGCCGCCCCGACCTCACCCCACGGCCCGCCCGACCGATCCCCGCCTGCCCGATCCCACCTCCCGGCACTGCGCTCGCCCTTCTCAGCTCTTCCGCAGGACGCGGCCTGGGCGGAGGTTGGTTGGTACGCCGTCGCGCAGTACGGGCTCCCCCGAGACCAGCACGTGCTCGATGCCGACCGATAACTGCCACGGATCGTCGTACGTCGAACGGTCGGCGGCCTTCCCCGGATCGAGCACCACGAGATCGGCCACGGCGCCTGGTCTGATCACACCGCGATCGTCCAGACGGAGCCGTGAAGCCGGCAGTGAAGTCATCCGGCGGATCGCCTCGACCAGGGTCAGCACTCCACGATCGCGCGCATAGCGACCCAGCACTCGTGGGAAGGTCCCGAAGTTCCGCGGGTGTGGACGGCCGCTGCCGGTCGCTCGGAGGATCCAGCCGTCGCTCACCACGCTCGTCCACGGATGGCGGAGGACGGTGACGACGTCCTGCTCACTCATCCCGTGGTTGACCACGCTGACCGCCGCCTGGTGGTTCTCCAGCACCCGCAGGGCCGCCTCCGCCCCATCCACGCCTTCACGTCGCGCGATCTCGGCGAGGCTGAGGCCGCGACCGTCCTCGTATGGCCCGGGCGGTAGCGACGCGATCATCACGTTGCCGGGATCGAGGATGTCTTGGTCCCGGATGGCATCGGCGACCCGCTCGCGTTCGGCGGGGTCGGCGAGGCGCGCCAGCAGGCCTGCGGCACCGCCTTCCATCGTCCAGGTCGGGAGCCGGGCCGTGAGGGTGGTGCTGGAAGCTGTGTACGGGTAGACGTCGCAGGCCACGTCCAGACCCTCCACCCGAGCCTGGTCCATCAACTCGAGGGCAGCGTGAACCCTCCCGTGGTTGGCCGGTCCCATTGCCTTCAGGTGGGACACCTGCAGCCTGGCGCCACCGGCCCGGGCGGCCTCGATCGCCTCGTCCAGCGCCTCCAGCAGCCGTGCACCCTCGTTGCGGAGGTGGGTGGAGTAGAGCAGGCCGCATTCTGCAGCCGTCGCGACCAGTGCGGCTACTTCGGACGGTTCCGCGAAGGTGCCGGGAGCGTAGATCAGACCTGTGGAGAAGCCGAATACGCCTTGCTGAGCTGCCTCTCGGAGCAGTGCCTGCATCTGGTGCAGCTCAGCTTCAGTCGGCGCCCGCTCGGCACCACCGAGTACGGCGAGCCGGAGCGCCGAATGGCCAACCTGCAAGGCCACATTGATCGCGAGGCCGACGCCGTCCAAGGTGTCCGCAAGTCCCTGGGCGTCTTGCCACGACCAACTGATCTCCGGCGCCAGGAACGCCGTGCCGGCACGCATCTGCTCCAGATCCGCGATCGGGAAGGGCGACCAGCCGCAGTTCCCGGTAACCAGAGTCGTGACGCCCTGATGCAACTGGGTGATCGCCTCCGGGCTCGCCTCCGCGGAGAAGTCCGCGTGCGAGTGCAGGTCGATGAACCCCGGCGCAACGATGTTGCCACCGGCATCGATCACCTCACCCCCGGCCGGCAGCCCAGTCCCGGACCGCCGCTCGGGGTCGGCAGGGAGCACCGCTGTGATCCGGCCGTCGGCGAGCAGCACGGTTGCGGGGATCGGCTCGGCGCCGGTCCCGTCGACGACCAGGCCGCCTGTGATCGCACCGATCATGTCGCCACGCAGGTCGTGCTGGAGATCGTGTTGGCGGCGATCAACTCGGTGTCCACGGCGTGGCCGAGACCTGGCGTCGCCGGGACTCGTACTACGCCCTGGTGGGCGGTCACGGTGGGCGTGATGACGTCGCGGGCGTAGTACTTGTCCGAGGCGGAGACGTCCGACGGCAAGGTGAACCCGGGCAGGCTGGACAGCGCCACGTTGGCGGCGCGGCCGATGCCGAACTCGTGCATGCCGCCGCACCAGACAGCGATACCAGACTGTTGAGCGAGGTCGTGCGCCGCGCGGGCGACGGTCAGCCCACCCATCCGCGACACCTTGATGTTGAGCACGCGTAGTGATTCCAGCGAGAGCGCGGTCTCCAAGTCCCCCAGCGTCTCCACGCTCTCGTCCAGGCACACCGGGGTTTGCACCGCGCGCTGCAGCCGGGTATGCGCCAACAGGTCCCGGGGTGCGAAAGGCTGCTCGATCATCGTCAGCCCGAACTCGTCCAGCGACACCAGCGCGGTCAGGTGATCGGCCGACTCCGAATAGATGCCGTTGGCATCGACATGCAGATCCAGGTCCGGGAACTCCGCCCGGACCGCGCGAACGGGTTCGACGTCCCAGCCGGGGGCGATCTTCAGCTTCACCCGGGGATAGCCCGCGTCGACCTGGCGGCGTACCTCGATCAGCAGGTCGTCGATGGTCGGTTCGATACCGAGCGAGACGCCCGCAGTGACTTCTGACCGGGTCCCACCTAGGGCCTTCGCGAGCGGCACACCTTGCACTGCGGACCAGAGCACCCACGCGGCGACGTCGACACCGGCCTTCGCGAACTGGTTGCCGCGGACCTTCGCCCAGAACCGCGGCACCTGCTCCGGCGTACCCCACTCCTGCCCGACCAACGCAGGCAGCAGGTAGCGCTCGGCGATGTGCCAGCACGACTCCACCGTTTCCGGTGCGTAGTACGGGTCGGACGGGGAGGCGATCTCGCCCCAGCCGACCGCGCCGGACGCGTCTTCCAGCTCGACCAGGATGTGGTCCAACTCGGTCTTGCGGTGCGAGCTGGTCCGGAACTCGTGCACCAGTGGCAGCCGGACCCTGTGCAGGCGGGCCGCGGTGATTCGGATCGGGGTTTCAGTCGACGACATAGAGACCCAGCTCCGTGTTCAGACGGTCGCGTTCGCCGAGGCGGCGGCGGGCGCCCTTCGCGCTCGCGGTGGTCAGGGTCGCGAGCACGTACAGGACGGCCGCGACGACGGTCGGCGAGTCCACGTACGACGCGCTGCCAGTGGCGACGTAGATGGACTGGTCCGCGATGTCGGCGAGTGGGGCGTCGTCGAAGTCGGTGATCGCGACGAGTTCACCGCCGGCCTCGGAGAAGCGGCGCGCTATCTCGACGGTGTCGCGTCGATAGCGGCGCAGCGAGAACGCCACCATCAGGTCGCTGGAACGGACATCGGACAGCACGTCGATGCTGCGGACGACGGTGCCGTCGATCAGCGTGACGTGCGAGAGGGCGGCGCTGAGATCGAAGGCGAGCAGCGACGCGTAGGAGAACGATTTGCTCGAGCCGACGATGAACCGGCGCCTGGCCGCGACGATCCGGGCGGCTGCCTGGGCGATCGAGTCGTCGGCGAGGATCAGGTCGAGCGCCTCGGCGATCGAGGCCCGCTCCTGCTCGACAACACGTTGCTGGAGCATCGACGACGAGCGCCGTTGCAGGCGAGCGTCGTACCGCAGATGCGGACTGGCCAAGTCCCTGTTCCGCGCCCGCTGATCCTCAGCCCCGGTCGTGACGCGGGCTCGTTGGCTCCGTGGCTCAGACATCGCTTGCCTCCAGGGCCGGCTCGAAGTAGTAGATCGCCGTCTCCGGATCCACTCGGCTGCAGGAGACGGCGACCAGGCCTTTGCCGAACAAATCGGTGAAGGCCGACCGTACGTCGCGGCGTACCTGCTCGGCGGTCTCCGGGCGGGTTGCGGACAGACCGTAGAAGTCGGCGGGCAGGGCAAGCCACAGATCGTTGGCGTCCCCACCTGGCATGCCCCAGTCCGCCTCGGTCACCGCAGGTACTGGTCTCGGCTGCGGCGGCCTATCTCCCCCGCGCAGGTCCCACTCGACGATCACGCGGTCGGTGCCCGGGCCGTACAGGTCCTGCTTGAACCAGCGCCCCCGCGCGCCGAGGACGTCGAAGTTGAAGTGTGCGTTGCGGGTCTGGAACGGGTCGTAGGTCCAGCGCATTTGCGTCATGCCGTGCTGCAGGGCGACCTCGCCTTGCGCACGTTTGAGGCGCCGCCCGAGACCTCGGCCCTGCTGGTCCGCAGCAACCACGGCGGACTGCGAGTAGTGGTACAACGCCTGGCCGTCCGTGCCGCAGAACCCGTAGGCGAACGCGACGATCCGGTCCGCATCGTCCAGCACGCCCACCACCGAGCCGCCGTTGGCCGCCAGTGCGCCGAGCAGCCTCGGATTCAGGCCGTAGTCGGGATGCTGATAGCCGAACACAGCGCGGTAGAGCTGCGCGGCCTCCGCGAACTGCGCCGGAGTCGTCAGCGTGACGGTGCGGAACTCGCTCTCGGCCATCCGAACCTCCGCTTCAAAGATACGTAACGGATCTTGCTCGCGATCTGAGTAAACATCGTCGGCCGGCGCGGGGTCAAACTCTGTTCAGCAAGCGATACCGAGCGCATTACCGGTCGGCGGCGATTGATGATACGTTTTCTATCCATGAGGGCCGGATTGCAGGAGGCAGCCGCTCGGCGGGCGGGGTGGATGGTCGCCCAGCTGCGCGAGTATGTCGAGCACGAGACGCCGACGGGTGACGCCGAGGCGCTGAATGGGTTCGCCGATCGCCTCCTGACCCGGTACGCCGAGCTCGGCGGAACCGCACGACGGGAGCCGGCGGCAACAGGTGATCACGTGGTCGCGAACTTCCCGGGCCGGGGACCGCGTGCTGATGAACCACCGGTGCTGTTCCTCGGCCATCACGACACCGTCTGGCCGATCGGGCAGCTCGACGGCCCGATGCCCTGGCGCGAGCAGGACGGTGTACTCCGCGGGCCCGGCGTCTTCGACATGAAGGGCGGGCTGGTCGTCCTGGAGACCGCGCTCGCACTGGTCGGTGAGCTGAGCCTCGATCATCGGCCGGTGCGGGTCGTCGTCACGGCAGACGAGGAGGTCGGTTCTCCGTCCGCGCGCGATCTCGTCAGCGCAGAATCGGCCGGCGTGGTCGCAGCCCTCGGCTTCGAGTCGCCGCACCCGAACGGCGACCTGAAGACCGCCCGCCGGGGTAGCAGCCGAGTGCGGATCGAGGCCACCGGGCGGGAGGCGCACGCTGCCCTCGACCCCGGCAGCGGTGCCTCCGCGATCGATGAGCTGGTCGACCAGCTGATCGCAGTTCGCTCCCTGGTCACGCAGTACGACGACGTGTTGTGCAATGTGGGGACGATCACCGGCGGCGGGCGGACGAACGTCGTACCAGGGTTCGCGGCGGCCGAACTCGGTTTCCGTTTCGTCGATCCGGACACCGAGCGCGCCGTCCTCGACGCCGTCACCCAGCTGCAGCCTCTGCGAGCCAAGGCGAAGTTGCAGATTTCCGTACTGTCGAACCGCCCGGCCTGGCAGCCGTCCGCGGCGGGCGCCGAGCTACTCGCGGCGGTCGCGGCAGCCAGTCGGTCATTGGGTCAGGAGATCGGCGGGGCGGTCGCGGCCGGAGCCGCCGACACCAACCTGACCGGCTGGCTCGGCGTCCCCACCCTCGATGGCCTCGGCCCACTCGGCAAAGGCGCCCACGCCCGCCACGAACAAGTAGTAGCCGCCAGCCTCCCCCATCGCGCAGCTCTCACGGCCGCCATCATCACCACCCTCTAACACCCGTCCACGCGGCGGTTGGCGGCGCTGCGGCGGCGCGGGCAGCGGCATACCCCCACCGGGCACGGGGCGCGAGGTTGGGACATGCGGAGGCGGGCCGCAGCAGCGGGCGGTTGGCGGGCGACGCCGCCGCGCCCCGGGTTGGGGCGCGGCGGGTGGGGGGTCAGCGGGGCCAGAGTTGGAAGACTGTGCCGGCGGAGCCGCCGCCTCGGCGGGTGGGTTCGGCGGCGGCTAGGACGGCTCCGCCGGGGAGGAACTCCAGGGCGGCGACGGCGCCGATGTCGGCGGCTGAGGTGCCCGGGGCACCCGACTGCACGAAGGTGTGTCCGAGTGCCTGCAGTTCAGGCACCACTGCCGTCGAAAGGAAGCCCGGTTCGGCAGTCACGCTCACCGTGTTGCGTTGCGAGGCTCGCGGTGCGGCGACGGCCTCGGGCAGCGTCATCCCCCGGTCCACGCGGTTCGTCAGGGTCTGCAGAACTGTGGTGATGATGGTCGAGCCACCGGGCGAGCCGAGTGCGACGAACGGCTTGCCGTTGCGCAGCACGATCGTCGGCGACATCGAGGACCGCGGCCGCTTGCCCGGCTCGATCCGGTTCGGGTCGGTCGCGTTGAACACCGTGGTGAAGTCGGTCAGCTCGTTGTTCAGGATGAAACCACGACCAGGCACGGTGATGCCGCTGCCGCCGGTCTGCTCGATCGTCAGCGTGTATGCGACCACATTGCCCCACCGGTCGGCCGTGGTCAGGTGGGTCGTGGACAGCCCCTCGGTATCGGGCCGCTCACCGACGGCCACGCCGGCCGCGCAGGGGCTGTAGTCCCCATCCGGAACACCAGGTGCAACCGGTTTGGTCAGAGCGGCGGCCGGGTCGATGTTGCAGGCCCGCTCGGCCGCGAATCCCTTGGAAAGCAGCTCATTCGTCGGCACGGGGGTGAATGCTGGATCACCGACGAAGCGGCCGCGGTCGGCGAATGACAGTGCAGACGACTCGAAGTAGTAGTGCAGCGCCTGGGCGGGTGACTTCGCCGCCAGGTCAGTGGTGCCGAGGATGTTCAGCGCCTCACCCACGGTCGTGCCGCCCGACGACGACGGCGCCATCCCGTACACGTCCAGCCCGCGGTAAGTCACCTTGGTCGGCATCCGATCCACCACGTCGTACGCCGCGAGGTCGGCCGTGGTGAGGTGGCCCGGCATCACCGGCAAGGTGGTTCCCGGAGTCTTCGGCGGGTTCTGGACCGTCGCGGCCATCTCCGCTGCCAGCGGGCCGCCGTAAAACGCGTCGACACCCTTCTTGCCGAGCAGGTCGTAGGTCTTCGCCAACTCCGGGTTGCGGAATACCGTGCCGACCAGCGGGGCGTCGCCATTGGGCAGGAACAGCTTGGCCGTTGGCACAAGCGCGGCGAAGCGGTCCTTGTTGTCGAGGGTCTGGGTGCGGAACGTCTGGTCGACCACGAACCCCTGGTCGGCCAGCTTCGCCGCAGGCGCGATCGCCTTCCCCAGCGAAAACGTGCCCCAACGGTCGAGCGCCTCGTCCCAGGTAGCCGGGGTGCCCGGGACACCGACCGAGACACCCGAGGTGACCAGTTCGGGGAAGAACCGGTACGGCGCGCCCGTCGCCGGGTCGATGAACGCGTCCGTCGGCATGTCGGCGGGGGCCGTCTCGCGGCCGTCGAGGGTGTGCACCTTGCGGGTCTTGGCGTTGTAGAAGACGAAGTAGCCACCGCCGCCGATGCCCGCGGAGTACGGCTCGGTCACGCCGAGCGCTGCGGCGGTCGCCACGGCCGCGTCGACCGCGTTGCCGCCGCGCCGCAGTACGGACAGGCCGATCTTGGTCGCGTCGGGGTCGACCGAGGACACGGCGCCGCCGAAACCAATGGCCGTCGGGACCTTCGGCGGGGGCTGCGGCGAGTCGGCAACCTGGGACTGAACCTGGGTCTGTGATTGGGCCTGCGCGCCGCCGGCGGTGAGGGCGGTCAGGACGAGCGCGCCCGCGGTCAGGGATGCGGCCAGCTTCTTCGGTTTCACCGGGGACCTCCGCGGAGTCGGCGTACAGGGGACAGCCCCTTGCCTACCCCGTCAGCGAGGTGAACGCCAGTTCTGGCGCGTCAGGAGAGCGTGCAGGAATTCAGGAAGCGCTGGACCAGCTCGTCGGTCCAGTCCTGGTGCTCGACCGGCAACCGGACCACCAGCCAGCGATCGCCGAGCTTCACCTGGCCGACCGCGCGCCCGTCCAGGCTGCCGAGATGGAACACCTTCCCGTCGGCCTCTGTCGCCCGGATCCCGGTGAGCCGCTGCGCCTCGGCCGCTCCGAACAACTCCAGCCCGGCCGCGGTATCCGACGTCCGCACACTCGGCGGAGTCAGTACTACGCGCTCGCCGCCGGGCGTCGCGGTCCAGCCCTGCGGTACGAGGGTGCAGGAGATCGGATTCCACGTCTCCTTGTTCGTGACCAGCTGGACCACCGCGGCGTCGTACATCGACATCGTCTCGCCGGACTGCGCAGGTGTCGCCGCGGCCGTCGGACTCGGACGTACGCCGGGGACGCTAGGCGTGGCTGACTCGGTGGCGACCTCCGCTTCGCCGCCGACCCACCAGTCCGCCTGGTTCCCCACGATCAGCACCGCCGTGGTCACCGCGGCCGCGCACAGCACGCCAGCCACCCCACGGCGCGCCCTGATCCGTCGCAACGCGCGGCGCCCGCGGACCACGTCCGCGTCGACGTCCGCCGGCGGCAGGCCGTCGACCGTATGGTCGGCGAACTGCTCCAGCAGCTTCTTCACCTCGTCCACTCAACTACTCCCGGTCGCCGGATCCGTTGCTGTGTCCCGGGCTCTGTCACCGGCGGTGTCGTCGCCCATCAGATCCTTCAGTCGTCTCAGCGCTTTCGCGGTCTGGCTCTTCACGGTGCCTTCGGTGCAGTCCAGGATCCGCGCGCAGGTGGCCACGTCGAGATCCTGGAAGTAGCGCAGCACGAGTACTGCGCGCTGCCGCGGCGCCAGGTCGAGCAGCGCCCGCCGGACCGTCAGCAGGTCCGCCGGATCCGCCTCGTCGGACAGCCGCGGCTCGAACGTCTCCGCGGTCACCACCTCGGGGTGGCGGCCGGCCCGGCGACGCTCGTCCAGGAAGGCGTTGACCAGGATGCGGTGCGCATACGGGCCGGCGCCTTCATGCCGGATCCGGTGCCAGTGCACGTACACCCGTGTGCAGGCGGTCTGGACCAGATCCTCGGCGGTGTGCACATCCCCCGCGGTGAGCAACATCGCCGTTCTCATCAGTCTGCTGCGATCCGCGAGCACGTACTCGCGGAACTCGGCCTCACGGTCACCCCCTCGCATCGACAGCCCCCAGGCCTTCTTCCACTCCGACTACGTCGCGCGCCGCGGATCGGTTGCCTTCGACCACGGTCACGGCCTTCGCCAGCAGGTCGGGGTCGTCATAGCGCAACCAGGTGATCCGGGGGTCCTTGCGGAACCAGGAGTCCTGCCTCCGGGCGAACCGTCGCGTCGCCTGGGCGGTCCGCTCGCGTGCCTCCTGCTCCGAGATCTCCCCGCGCAACAACGCGATCACCTGGGAGTACCCGAGCGCGCGGTTCGCAGTACGGCCTTCCAACAGGCCCTGGTCGAGCAGGCCGCGGACCTCGTCGACGAAGCCGTGCTCGAACATCCGGTCCACCCGGCGGCCGATCCGTTCGTCCAACTCGGGCCGCGGTACGTCGAGTCCGAGTTGTACGGCGCCCTCGTAGACGTACCGGTGCTCGGGCAGAGTCGCGACGTACTGGTTGCCGGTGATCTCGATGACCTCCAGCGCGCGGACGATCCGGCGACCGTTGCTAGGCAGGATCTGCGCGGCGGCCGCCGGATCCACGTCGGCAAGGCGGCGATGCAACGCGCCCGATCCTTCGGACTCGAGCTCGGCCTCTAACCGCTCTCGTACTGCAGGATCCGTGCCGGGGAAGGAGAAATCGTCGAGGATCGCTCGGACGTAGAGCGCCGAACCACCCGCGAGGACGGGCAGCACGTGACGGTTCAGGCAGTCGTCGATCGCCTGCCGGGCCAGCTGCTGGAACTCCGCGACCGTGGCGGTCTGGCTCACGTCGAGGATGTCGAGCAGGTGGTGCCGGACTCCGAGTTGCTCGGCCGGGGTGATCTTCGCGGTGCCGATGTCCATGCCGCGGTAGACCTGCATCGCGTCGGCGTTCACCACCTCGCCGTGGAGGTGCTTGCAGATGGCAACGGACAGGTCGGACTTGCCGGCGGCGGTCGGTCCGACGACGGCGACGACGAGTGGTGCGGCCATCCGACCAGTGTGACAGTGACGGGCCGTGGCCGGCGTACCGGCGCGGACTCCGGGACGCCCGCGGGCGGCGTACGGGCGTGGACTGAGGGACGCCGGCGAGCGGCGTACGGGCGTGAACTCTGGGCCAAGAGGGCTGATCCGGCCTTGTGGTGACCCCCGATGTCGGATAGGAACGACTGGCAACCAAGTTACGGTCCGGACCGCAAAGATCTGGTGCGAATCCGGGGGGCCGCAACACATCGCCAGCACCGACTCGGAGGGAACCGCAGTGACGAATCAGTTCGAGGAAGAGTCCGACGCCGCCAAGGAAGCACTGGACCTGGAAGACGGATTCGACGCGGCCAAGCGCAGCGGCGGGGACACAGAACTGAAGGCGAGCGGCGGGGACATCGAGTCCAGCGGCGACGGTGACGACAGCGGCGGCGACATCGAGTCCGGTGGCGATATCGAGAGCGGTGGCGATATCGAGTCCGGCGGGGACATCGAGAGCGGTGGCGACATCGAGTCCGGCGGGGACATCGAGTCCGAACCGACCGGGGGAAACTGAGAGAATCTCCCACACCTGGGCCCCGGTTGGTGGAAGGATCACCGCTGACTGTCTGTCAGTAGTTCACTACGCTAGGAATGGGAGCCCCGAGATGGGCATCTTCGACAAGTTCAAGGGCAAGGCCGAGGACCTCAAGGACAAGGCGACCGAGGTCGTCGACTCGCACGGCGACAAGGTCGGCGACGGACTCGACAAGGCCGGCGACGTCGTTGACGAGAAGACCGGCGGCAAGTACGGCGACAAGATCGACCAGGGCGTCGACGTCGCCAAGGACCGGCTCGACGGCCTCGACGGCCAGGACGACGACATCGACAACGGCCCCAAGGCCGTCTGACTCGATCCCACGAAGGGCCGCAGGGAAACCACCTGCGGCCCTTCTGTCTGCCCGCCCCGTCGACCCGCCCCCCACCCCAGCCGACCCGCATCCCCCGCCACTGGCTCGCATTTGAGAGGTCAACCTCTCGGGTGCATGGTTCCGGTCAGAATCTGGTGGGGCAACCATGCAGCTCAAAGGTCAGCCTCTGAATGCGAGCCGCGCGGCGCCGGGCCGGGGGTCGTCGCCGGGACAACGTGGGCGGGGACGAGACGATCGTGGGGCGGCGACGGCACGGGCGGCGGGACGGGCGGGGTGTTGTCGGGGGTGGGTTCTAAGGTGTCGGCATGGATCGGTTTCGGGTGGTGCCTGCGGCGTATGTGGTGCTTCGGCGTGGGGACGAGGTGTTGTTGTTGCTTCGGGCCAACACCGGCTACATGGACGGGTACTGGGCGGTGCCGGCCGGTCATGTCGAGCAGGGCGAGTCGGTGCTCGAGGCGGCGCTTCGGGAGACGCGCGAGGAGGTCGGCGTTGAGATCGATCCGGCGGACCTGGTCCCGCTCACGGCGATGCACCGCACCGGCGGCAACGGCGACCCCATCGACGAACGTGTCGACTTCTTCTTCACCGCTTCCCGCTGGACCGGCGAACCCACCTTGCTGGAGCCCACCAAGGCGGCCGGGCTCGACTGGTTCTCGCTCGACAAGCTGCCCGATCCCGTCGTACCGCACGAGGCCCGCGTCCTGGCCGGCGTCCGCGACGGCAGCATTCCCGCGGTGATCGCGCAGGGCTTCTAGCCGGCTGCCCACCTCCGCCGATCGCCGCGCGGGGCCGGACGGCTGCACCACCTCCGCACGATCGCCACGCTGCTTCTAGACGGTTGCGCCAATACCACTGATCGCCGCCCGGTTCTGGACGGCGGGGCGGGCTCCACTGATCGCCACGCGGTTCTGGGGGCTGGTGGCGCTGGCTGATGGGGCATGGTTTTTGGGGCGTTTTTGTGCTGTTCATGCTCGGGCGGTTTGGCCGGCTCTACAGTGCCTGCGTTGTCAGTGAACGCATGGGAACTCGTGGAGGCCTTCGATGGAGCAGCAGTACGACGGGACCAGCCGGCGGCGGATCCTGCAGGCGGGAGCCCTCGGCGCCGGCGCCGCCCTGATCCCGGGCACGGCCGCAGCCAGTGCCACGGAAGGTACGACGGTCCCCGGCGCCACCGAATCCAGCAACGCGAAGCCCGACCCGGAGAGCCCGCGGTTCACGCTTGCCGTCGTCCCGGACACGCAGTACCTGTTCGACCTGGATCGTGGTGACGCCGCGCCGCTGACCGCGAGCTTCAAGTACCTGATCGACCAGCGCGCCGCGGAGAACATCGTCTTCACCGCGCACCTCGGCGATGTCGTGGAGAACGCGCAGGCGTCCGAGTTCGCCCAGGCCGATCCGGTCTTCCAGCTTCTAGACCAGGCCCGGATGCCGTACAGCGTGCTGGCCGGCAACCACGACATCGACGGCTCGAAGGACGACCAGCGCGGCGACTCGGCGTACCTGCGCACCTTCGGCCCGGACCGGTTCCGCCGGATGAGCACGTACGGCGGGTCGACGCCGGACGGGTACAACTCGTACCACGTGTTCCGCGCGGCCGGGCGGCAGTGGTTGCTGCTGGCGATGGACTGGCGCCCGTCGGACGCCGGATTCGCCTGGGCCCGCAAGGTGATCGCCGAGCACCCGAAGCTGCCGGTCATCCTGACCATCCACGACCTGGTGGACTACAACCCCGGCGCCCCGGCTGCACACTTCAGCGGCCACGGGACCCGGGTCTGGGAGCAACTGGTCAACGGCAGCGACCAGATCTTCCTCACCCTGAACGGCCACTTCTGGCCGCCCGGCCGGGTGACCCGCAAGAACGCGGCCGGCCGCGACGTACACCTGCACCTCACCAACTACCAGGACCGGTACTACGGCGGCAGCGGGATGATCCGGCTGTACCACTTCGACCTGGCCCGCAACGTGATCGACGTCGAGACCATCTCCCCCTGGATCCTCAGCCAGAAGGCGTCCCGCCGGACCGAGTTGGCCGAGGTCGAACTCGAACTCACCGGCGACGCCAACCGCTTCAGCGTCCCGATCGATTTCGCCGAGCGCTTCGCTGCCTTCGACCCGGTACCCGTCCGCCCGGCCCGACCGGCTTCGCAGCTGGTGATCCCGGGAACCGTGGCGTACTGGCGTTTCGACGGACCGGTCTCGCAGCAGCTCACCGACCACTCCGGCCGCGGCAACCACCTGACCACCGCCTTGCTTCCGGGCAGCCCCGCCGCCAGCCTGCGCACCGCTGCCGAGTTCCACCCGGACCAGCCCGGCCACGCCAGCTGGTTCTTTGCCGGCGGCAAGAATCCGGCCCGCGGCGGCTACCTCCGTACGGCGGACTCCGCGCCCCTCAACCGGATGACGTTCACCAACGGCTACACCATCGAGGCCTTCGTCAAGCTCGCCGACGACGGCGCGGATCACGCCTGGATGGGCCTGCTCAGCCGAATGGGTACCGGCGCCGACGCGGGCAAGACCGGCAGCGACCCCGCCGAGCCGGTCGTCAACCTCGGCTACTCCGGCGGTCGCCAGGTCCAGTGGGCCGTCTACCCGCTCGACCAGAACGACACCTTCACCAACTGGGGCCACGAACAGGTCGCCGGACGGTGGTTCCACCTGGCAGTGGTCAACGACGGCCGCCACAGCACCCTGTACGTCGACTCGTCCCCGCTCCTTCGCAACCCCAGCACCCGCTCCAACGGCCTTGCCACCGCCAACCACCCCTGGCTGCTGGGCGCCAACCACTACGACAACGTGATCGAACAAGCCTTCGCCGGCCACATCGGCGAACTCCGAATCGTCGACCGGCCCTTGTCCACAAACCAATTCCTCAACGCGTAAACGGCAGGTGGGTGCGGATGAGCTCTTCCTGGGCGGGTAACAGGGCGAGCTCCTCCGCAGTCAGGGTTGTATTGCGGCCGCGGACCGCGAGTGCCGCGGACAAACCCGGCGATGGGTCGATGGAGTTGGCCAGGTAGGTCGAAAGTGCCTTGCGCAGCAGGCCGGAGAGGGCTGCGAAGGCGGGATCGAGGGCTACCTGGGCGAAGATGATCGCGGTCATCGCGACGTCGAACTCGGGCGGCCCCTCCTCCGCGTTGCACCAGTCGATCACCCGGGGGCCGTCGGCGGTCAGGATCACGTTCTCCGGGTGGAGGTCGCCGTGCACGACGACCGAACCGTCCGTACCGCTGGGCGCCGGGATGGCGTGCAGCCGCCGGTGCAAGTCCGCGTGCAGTTCGCCGACCTCGACGGGGCCGACGTCACCAGCCCGGGCGGCATCCGCCAGCGTCGGTCCATTGAGCCGTTCGAGGATCATGTCCGGCCCGTCGACCTGATAGACCGCCGGCACCGGGTACCCATGCTGCGCGACGTGCCGCATGTACTGCGCTTCGTCGCGCACCGGATGACCGTTCCGGTACCGCCGCAGCACCCGATCCTCGCCGAGGGCATACACATCCGCATCCCGCCCGAACGCGAACGGCTCCGACGCAATCGCCCCGGACGCGAACAGCTCCGAAGCGAACGGCTCGGACCCAATCGGCTCGGGCGGCAGCAAGAATCAGCCGATCTGGCAGCCGCCGACGGCAGGTTCCACGGGCTTCGCGCCGATGGTCGGCATCCCCAGCATCACGCCGGGCGCGGCCGATGACGGTGCGCCCTGCGCCGCCTCCCAAGCGTCGCCGGCCCGAGTACGCCGTACAGACCCGAACACATCCGCAACCAGGTGGTGCGGCGCCGCGTACGTGACCTCAACCGTCGCCAGATCGCCCGGCCGCGGCGCCTCCACGCCTTCCGGCAGAGCGAAATGCACGAGCCGGTTGTCCCGAGCACGCCCCGAAAGCCGATGAGTCGCGGCGTCCTTGCGCCCCTCCCCCTCGGCCACGAGCACCTCGACCGACCGCCCGACGACCAGCTTGTTCTCCGCCCAGGCCATGTCGTCCTGCAGCGCGACCAACCGCTCGTACCGATCCTGGACGACGTCTCGCGGGACCTGGTCCTCCATCGACTCAGCCGGCGTCCCCGGCCGCTTCGAGTACTGAAAGGTGAACGCCCCGGCGAACCGCGCCTGCCGGACCACGTCGAGCGTGCCCTGGAAGTCCTCCTCGGTCTCACCCGGGAAGCCGACGATGATGTCGGTCGTGATCGCCGCATCCGGCATCGCCGCGCGAACGTCGGAGATGATGCGAAGGTACCGATCCCGGCGGTACGACCGGCGCATCGCCTTCAGCACCTGGTCCGAACCTGACTGCAGCGGCATGTGCAGCGACGGCATCACGTTCGGCGTCTCGGCCATCGCCTCGATCACGTCCGCGGTGAAGTCGCGCGGATGTGGGGAGGTGAACCGGACCCGCTCGAGCCCGTCGATCCCCCCGCAGGCGCGGAGCAACTTGCCGAAGGCGTACCGGTCGCCGAACTCCACGCCGTACGAGTTCACGTTCTGGCCGAGCAGGGTCACCTCGAGGACACCCTCGGCGACCAGCGCCTCCACTTCGGCGAGGACGTCACCGGGACGGCGGTCCTTCTCCTGCCCGCGCAGCGCCGGGACGATGCAGAACGTGCAGGTGTTGTTGCAGCCGACGCTGACCGACACCCAGGCGGAGTACGGCGACTCGCGGCGGGTCGGCAACGTGGACGGGAAGACCTGGAGCGACTCCAGGATCTCGACCTGCGACTCCTCCCGCACCCGGGCGCGCTCCAGCAGCACCGGCAGCGAGCCGATGTTGTGGGTGCCGAAGACGACGTCCACCCAGGGCGCCTTCTTGGTGATGGTCGCCTTGTCCTTCTGCGCCAGGCAGCCGCCGACGGCGATCTGCATCCCCGGCCGCTTCGCCTTCACCGGGGCCAGGTGACCGAGGTTGCCGTACAGCTTGTTGTCGGCGTTCTCGCGAACCGCGCAGGTGTTGAAGACGACCACGTCGGCCTGGTCTCCCTCGGGCGCGCGGACATAGCCAGCGTCCTCCAGCAGCCCGCGCAGGCGCTCGGAGTCGTGGACGTTCATCTGGCACCCGTAGGTGCGGACCTCATAAGTACGCATGACAGCCACCAAGAGTACGTCTCGTGGTGGACTTTTCCCTACCTGGGATAGGGCAGGTGCTACCCCTGACCCAGCGGCTCGAGAGCAGAATAGTGGAGGGCATGAACAGTTCTCGCCGTCAGTTCCTGGCCCGTACCACGGTCGCCGGCGCAGCAGTCGTTGCCGGTGGCTCCCTCACGTCCTCGGCATCCGCCCTGGTCCGGCCGCTCGCGGCCGTCGGGACCACCCGGATCGCGCTCACCGACGTCACCGTGATCGACGTCGCCACCGGTCACCGCGCCCGCCACCAGACCGTACTGATCAGCGGCGACCGCATCATCGCCGTCGGCCGCAACCTGCCCGTCCCCCATGACGCCACCGCGATCGACCTGACCGGTAAATACGTCATCCCCGGTCTCGCCGACATGCACGTCCACAGCGTCGGCGACGACCGGATATCGCCTCCGCTCTACCTGGCCAACGGCCTCACCACCGTGCGCGAGATGTCCGGCAACGACACCGTCTACGGCTGGCGCGACCGGATCGACGCGGGCACTCTGCTCGGACCGCGGATGATCGTCGGCTCCAAGATCATCGACGGCGACCCGACCCTGTGGGACACGAGTGTGATCGACGTACACGTCGTGAAGGACGAGGCCGCCGCCCGATCCGCCGTACGGGAAGCCAAGGGCTATGGCGCCGACTTCATCAAGGTGTACTCGCGCCTCAATCCCACGGCGTACCGGGCGATCCTGGACGAGGCGCGGCGGCAGGGGCTGACCGTGCACGGACACGGGCCGGACCAGGTCACCATCGAGCAAGCGAGCGCCGCCGGACAGCGCAGCATCGAGCACATCCACGCGGTTGCCCTGTCCGTGTCGAGCCGCGAGCACGAGGTACGGCGAATGCTGCAGGCGATCTCGGTGCAGCCGGGCGGCTACAACTCCTGGTTCCGCCAGCTGCACCCGATCGAGTGGATCGCGGCGAACAGCTTCAGCCAGTCCCGCGCGGCGGAGGTCTTCGGCACGCTGCGGCGCAACCGGACCCGGGTCACCCCGACCTTGACGATGCACAGCGTGCTCGACATGCCGGACTACGCCGCTCTCGACCCGGCGCTGAAGAAATACCTCAGTGCCGACGCACTCTGGGGCTTCGACTACGCGGTGGAACAGCTCTACAAGCCGAACCGGACCGCCGAGGAGATCGCCCGCCAGCGCGACATGTGGGCCTACCGGCAGCGGTTCGTCGGCGAACTGTTCGCGCACGGCGTCCCCGTTCTCGCCGGCACTGACACCGGTACGCCGTACTCGGTGCCCGGCTTCTCCCTGCACCAGGAACTCGAACTGCTCGTCGGCGCCGGTGCCACCCCGAGACAGGCCCTGTACGCCGCTACGGTGGAGCCGGCCAGGTTCCTCGGTCTCGGCGACGACCTGGGCTCGGTGACGCCCCGGACGATCGCCGACCTGGTGGTCCTCGACGCGGACCCGCTGACCGACATCCGCAACACCCGGCGGATCCATTCGGTCGTCACGCGCGGCCGGGTGATCTCCCCGCAGGCGCGATCGCGCATGCTCGCGGACGTTGAGGCGGCCGTCAAGGACCCCCCGGGCACGGCCGCAATTCCTGCGGGTGGCTGCTGCGGAACACGTCCTCCCGGACAGTAACAACCAGTAGCGCGCAGGCTGTGACGATGCGGTCACAGCCTGCTCGTTGTATTGCAGATTGTTACCACCGTGGAACCACGGATTCCGTGCGGCCCAACCCCACCCTCCGCTAGGTTCACGCCATGAGCGATTCCGTCGACACCGTGACGACAACCGGTCTTGTCGCCCTGCAGGACGTCCAGAAGCACTTTGGCGACCTGCACGTTCTGAAGGACATCAACCTGTCCATCGGCCGCGGTGAGGTCGTCGTGGTGATCGGCCCGTCCGGGTCCGGCAAGTCGACGCTTTGCCGGGCGATCAACCGGCTGGAACCGATCGACTCGGGATCCATCACCCTGGACGGTCAGCCGCTGCCCAGCGAGGGCAAGCGGCTGGCGAACCTTCGCGCCGACGTCGGCATGGTGTTCCAGTCCTTCAACCTCTTCGCCCACAAGACCATCCTGCAGAACGTCACCCTCGGTCCGATGAAGGTGCGTGGTCTGTCGAAGGCCGAGGCGGAGAAGAAGGCCCGGGCCCTGCTCGAGCGGGTCGGGGTCACCGCACAGGCCGAGAAGTACCCGGCCCAGCTGTCCGGTGGCCAGCAGCAGCGGGTGGCGATCGCCCGCGCGCTGGCGATGGACCCGAAGGTGATGCTGTTCGACGAGCCCACCTCGGCGCTGGACCCGGAGATGATCAAGGAGGTCCTCGACGTCATGGTCGACCTCGCAAGCCAGAGCATGACGATGGTCGTGGTCACGCACGAGATGGGCTTCGCCCGCCGGGCGGCCAACCGGGTCGTTTTCATGGCCGACGGCCAGATCGTCGAAGAGGCCGAGCCGCAGAAGTTCTTCACCGATCCGCAGACCAAGCGGGCTCAAGACTTCCTCTCGAAGATCCTCACCCACTGACCGCCCCCGCGGTTCCCAGCGCAGTACCGAATCTGGAGGAAAGAAAATGCGACAGCGAATCATCGCTGCCCTCGGCATCACGGTCCTGGCCGCGACCGGCCTGACCGCCTGTGGCGACGACGGCGCCGGCGGTTCCGGCGGCAGTGGCGACAAGATCACCATCGGGATCAAGTACGACCAGCCCGGCCTCGGCCTGAAGGAAGGCTCGAACTACACCGGCCTGGACGTCGACGTCGCGAAGTACGTCGCCAAGGAGATGGGCTACGAAGAGGGCAACATCGAGTTCAAGGAGTCGCCGTCGGCCCAGCGCGAGACGCTGCTCGGCAACGACCAGGTCAAGATGATCTTCGCGACCTACTCGATCACCGACGCCCGCAAGGAGAAGGTCTCCTTCGCCGGTCCGTACCTGGTGGCCGGCCAGGACCTGCTGGTCCGCGCCGACAACACCGACATCACCGGCCCGGACGCCCTGAACGGCAAGAAGCTGTGCTCGGTGACCGGCTCGACGTCGGCCCAGAAGGTCAAGGACAAGTTCGCCAAGACCGTGCAGCTGCAGGAGTACGACACCTACTCCAAGTGCGTCGAGGCGCTCGGCGCCGGCGCGATCGACGCGGTCACCACGGACAACACGATCCTGGCCGGTTTCGCCTCCCAGGCGGCCAACCAGGGCAAGTTCAAGGTGGTCGGCGAGACCTTCTCCGAGGAGCGCTACGGCGTCGGCCTGAAGAAGGGCGACACCGAGACCTGCACGAAGGTCAACGACGCGCTGAAGAAGATGGTCGACTCCGGCGAGTGGCAGAAGGCGGTCGACAAGAACGTCGGCCCGTCCGGCCTGAAGCTCGACGCTGCGACCAACCCGCCGAAGTCGTTCGACGCGTGCGCCTGACCTGACAGCCTCCGTGGGGAGGGACCGGGGCCGGTCCCTCCCCACGCGCTTGGGTCTCCACCTCCTCGATACCTTCCCCGCCCCACCACCCCGGTCGTTCCCCTGCAGGAGAAACATGGACGTGATCTCCGAGTTCTTCTCCGAGTACGACGGTCTCGGAGCCTTCAAGACGACGATCTACCTGACCGTCGTCTCGGCGCTGTTCGCGCTGCTGATCGGCACCGTCGTCGCGGTGATGCGGGTGTCACCGATCCGGGTGCTGCAGGTGATCGGCACCCTGTACGTGAACATCGTCCGGAACACCCCGCTCACGCTGGTGATCGTGTTCTGCAACCTCGGCCTGTTCCTGCAGCTCGGTGTCTCCCTGGCGAACAAGGACTCCAACACCTTCATCACTGACAACAACTTCCGGCTGGCCGTGCTCGGCCTGTCGGTGTACCACGCGGCGTTCGTCGCCGAGGCGATCCGCAGCGGCGTGAACACCGTGCCGCTCGGCCAGGCCGAAGCCGCCCGCGCGATCGGCCTGCCGTTCCTGAAGACACTGCGGTACGTCGTGCTGCCGCAGGCGTTCCGGGGCGCCATCGCGCCGCTCGGCAACGTGCTGATCGCGCTGACCAAGAACTCGACCGTTGCCTCCGTCATCGGTGTGACCGAGGCGTCGGCGGTGATGAAGGTGATGATGGAGAACCGGCCGGACGTGATCTTCGTGGTGTTCGGCATCTTCGCCATCGGCTTCGTCATCCTCACCCTGCCGGTCGGCATCCTGTTCACCTCGATGTCCAAGCGCCTGGCGGTGAAGCGATGAGCAGCGTTCTGTTCGACGCCCCCGGCCCGCGGGCCAAGCGGACGTACCGACTGGTCGGCGTGGCCAGTATCGTCGCGGTGGCGCTGGCCCTGTGGTTCGTGATCGGCAAGCTGGACGAGAAGGGCCAGCTGACGGCGGCCAAGTGGAAGCCGTTCCTGACCGGCGAGATCTGGACCGAGTACCTGATCCCCGGCCTGATCGGCACCCTGACCGCGGCCGCGATCGCGATGGTGCTGGCGCTCACCATCGGGACCCTGCTCGGCGTCGGCCGGCTCTCCGCGCAGCCCTGGATCCGGCTGCCCTGCGGTGTGGTCGTGGAGTTCTTCCGCTCCGTACCGGTGCTGCTGATGATGCTGTTCACCTACGCGCTGTACGCCAACTACGACCTGTTCCCGCCGGACCGGCTGGCCCTGGCCGCCGTCGTCACCGGCCTGACCCTGTACAACGGCTCGGTCGTGGCCGAACTGGTGCGCTCGGGTGTGCACTCGCTGCCGAAGGGGCAGAGCGAGGCGGCGATGGCGATCGGTCTCACCACCGGCAAGACGATGCGGCTGGTGTTGTTGCCGCAGGCCATCACCGCGATGCTGCCCGCGATCGTCGGCCAGTTGGTCGTCGTCCTGAAGGACACCGCGCTCGGCTACATCATCACCTACGAGGAACTGCTCCGGAAGGCGGAGCAGATCGGCAACTTCAAGGTGAACCTGCTGCCGGCCCTGATCGTCGTCGGCGCGATCTTCGTCATCGTCAACTACTTCGTCGGTGTGATCGCGCAGAGAGTCGAAGCCCGGACCCGCCGCCGGGGCCACACGGCCGCTCCTCCGCTGCCCCCGGACCAGATCGACCAGGCCGCCGTCGCCATCGCCGCAGCCGCCGCGGACCCGCGCAGCGGCGGAACCGCCTGACCCACCGGACACCGGAAGTGGCCCCGAGCATCTTGCTCGGGGCCCTTTCGTTTGCCCTCGGCAATGACTACGATCTGTGTCTGTACGCTTGCGCTCCGTGATCTGTCGAGTGAGAGGTGCATCCATGAGATCGTCCCGGATCGCCGCGGCCCTGTTGGCCGGCGGACTGGTGCTGACGGCAACCACCGCGCCGATGACGGCCACTGCCGTGCCGCCGAAGAAATGCGCGGTACCTGTGGCCACCTGGAAGTTCGATCACGACCAGACCGGCGGCTGGTGGGCCGTCACCGTCGACATGACCTGCAACTGGAAGTACACCAAGGAGTACATCCTCTCCGTGTACAACCGGAGGACCCACAAGAGCTACTACTTCGACGCCGACCCCACGACCGATTCCTCCTACCACCGCGTGATCACGATCCCGTCGACCCCGCCGAGCGCGCGGGAGTCCGCCTGCGTCGACGCCTCGGCCACGATCTACGGGCCGGACACGGATCCCCTCGACTCCCAGCGGCTGCGCGACTGCTTCCCGCTCAGCTCTCCGGCCTGAGGAGGACGGCGATGAAACGCATCCTCTGTACCCTGACTGCCTCCGTGCTCCTGCTCACCACCGGCACCACAGCGGCCCAGGCCCGGCCGGCCCAGGATTTCTGCTGGGACGCCGACGCGAGCTGGAGCTCCAGCACGGGCAACCGCAGCGGCAAGGTCAGCATCCTCGCCCACTGCGAAGCCCAGGCCGACTCCTGGCGGATCGACGTCTACGTCAACGGCGAGTGGTGGGCGTACGGCACCGGCGGCCGGATCCCCGGCGTCGGCGAGCGCTGGATCACCGTCGACGTCCCCCGGATGCCGAAACCGAACGACCGCCGCGGCAACTACGTCTGGGCCAAGGTCACCTACAAGGCCGGCGACCTCTGGGAGAACGAGTTCCGCGAAGAACTCGGCTGGTTCCCGTGTAAAACCTGCACCTGACCTCCGGTACGCCGGTACGCCGCGGCCCCGGCGTACCGGCGTACCGGCCTACCCGGCGTACCGGCCTACCCGGCGTACCGGCGTACCGGCGTACCCGGCCTACCCGGCGTACCGGCGTACCGGCGTCTAGCGGAGCGTGTTGAAGGAGTCTCGGATGATCTCCAGGGCCTCGGCGGTCTCGTCCTCGGTCAGGGTCATCGGTGGGGCCATCCGGAGGACGTTGCCGTAGAGGCCGCCCTTGCCGAGCAGGAGGCCGCGGTTCTTGGTCTCCTGCTGGAGTTTGGCGGTGGTCTTCGGGTCGGGGCCGTTGTCGTCCGGCTGGACGATCTCGGCGGCCAGCATCAGGCCCTTGCCGCGGACGTCGCCGAGCTCGGGGAACTCCTCGGAGATCCCGCGCAACCCGTCGGCCAGCTGGGCGCCGCGCTTGGCCGCGTTCGCCTGCAGGTCGTGGTCGAGCAGGTAGTCGATGGTCGCCTTCGCCGCGCTGGTGGAGATCGGGTTGCCGCCGAAGGTGGACAGCGAGTTGGCGCTCAGGCTGTCCATCAGGCCCGCCTTCGCGACCACGCCGCCGATCGCGAACCCGTTGCCGAGTCCCTTGGCGAACGTCATCGCGTCCGGGATGATGCCGTGCGCCTGGATCCCCCAGAAGTGTTCACCGGTCCGGCCCCAACCGGTCTGCACCTCGTCGGAGATGAGCAGGATCCCGAACTCGTCCAGCACGTCCTTGAAGGCGGCGTACAGGCCGTCGGGCGGTGAGGAGAACCCACCGACGCCCTGGATCGGCTCCAGGATCAGGCAGGCGACATCGCCGGCCGTGGTGGTCTCGATGACGTTGCGCAGGTCGTCGGTGCAGACCTTGATGTACTCCGCGTCGGGCAGATCCTTGAACGGACTCCGGTAGCGGTACGCGCCCTGCACGTACTGCACGTTGACCGGCGAGAGGCTGCTCGCGGACCAGCCGCGGTTGCCGGTGATCGCCACGGTGCCGAACGCGCGGCCGTGGTAGGAGTTGCGCATCGCCAGCACCTGGTTGGAGCGGCGGTTCTGGGTGGCGAGCAGCAGGGCCGTCTCGTTCGCCTCGGTGCCGGAGTTGGCAAAGAACACCTTGGCGTCCGGGATGCCGGACAGCTCCGCGATCTTCTCGGCCAGCTCGATCTGCTTGCGGATCAGGTACACCGTCGAGGTGTGCGCGACACCGCTGGCCAGTTGTTCGCGGACCGCGTCGGAGATCTCGGCGATGTCGTACCCGATCGCGTTGGTCAGGATGCCGGCGAAGAAGTCCAGGTACTCGTTGCCCTCGCCATCGGTGACCCGGCGGCCGGATCCGCTGACGATCTCGATCGGCTCCTCGTAGTACAGGCTCAACCACGCCGGCAGGACGGCCTTGTGACGCTCCCAGAGCTCCGCATGTGTCATGTCCTAAGCATTACCTCATCCGGCCGGGCAGTTGATAGTGCGGCCCTATTAGTGTGCTCCCGTGACGTTGCCGAGCATCCCGCATGTGGACATCGAGTCCCTCGCGCACTTCGACCAGATCGTGGCGGCCGGAGCGACCTCGATGACCGGCTGGCGGGTCCAGTCGGTCGACCTGACCGGTCGGACCGCCGCGCTGCTGGAGCTGGCGCCGAACGGGTCCGTGTTCCTGGGCTGCGTGCTGGAACACGGGGCCGAGGACTGGATCCGGGACGGCGGCGGGCTGGTTTTCCCCGCGATCCCCGAGCTGCCTTTCGACCCGTACCGCGGTGTTTTGTACGACGCTGACGAGCTGTACGCCGGGCTCGAGTCCGGGTACGACGCGACCCCGGACGCGCGGATCTACGCGTGGTCCCGGCAGCACGACGAGAAGGGCGATACCGGTCGGACCCTCGCGGCCGCACTGCACGACCACGCGATCGCGGACGCCCTCACCGAACTCCCCGACGGGCGGCCCTGGATCGGCGTGATGGGCGGTCACGGCATCAAGCGCGGCGACGCGGCGTACCGTGCGGCGGTCGAGCTCGGACGGACGCTGGCCGGGGCCGGCCTGACCGTGGTGACCGGTGGCGGGCCTGGCGCGATGGAGGCGGCCAACCTCGGTTCCGCGCTCGCGTCGTACGACGAATCCGCGGTCGGCGCGGCGCTGAACATCCTGGCGGCCGTACCCTCGTTCCGCCCGTCGATCGCCGACTGGGCCGCGGCGGGGATGCGGGTACGCCGGGACTTCCCGGGCGACGGTGGCGTGTCGATCCCGACCTGGTTCTACGGTCACGAGCCGCCGAACGTGTTCGCCGGGGCGATCGCGAAGTACTTCTCCAACGCGCAGCGCGAAGAGGTCCTGCTCCGGCGGGCGCGCGGCGGCATCATCTACCTACCTGGCGCGGCCGGCACCGTCCAGGAGATCTTCGAGGCGGTCACACCGAACTACTACGGCGACCGGGCCACCCAGATCCCCATGATCCTGGTCGGCATCGACCACTGGACCCGCCAACTCCCCGTCTGGCCCCTCCTCCAGAACCTAGCCACCGACCGCCCGATGGACACCTCCATCCACCTGGTCAACACCATCACCGAAGCCGCCAAACTGGTCGGCCACTAGTCCGGTTCGCGCCGGGTGAGGACCATGGGGGCGTCCTCGGTGATGGCCACCGTGTGCTCGGAGTGGGCCGTGCGCGAGCCGTCCGCGGACCGGATGGTCCAGCCGTCGGCGTCGTAGACGATCCGGTCGGTCGTACGGGCGAACCAAGGTTCGAGCGCGAGGGTCAGGCCTGGCCGGAGCGTAGGGCCGCGTCCTGCCCGGCCTGTGTTCGAAACGTGGGGCCCCTCGTGCATGGTGCGGCCGATGCCGTGGCCACCGAATTCGTTGTTGACCGGATAGCCGTAGTCGCGGGCCACCGCCCAGATCGCCGCGGAGATGTCACCCAGGCGGTTGCCTGGACGCGCCACCTCGATCGCCGCCTCCAGCGCTTCCTCGGTGGCGCGGATGATCCGCAGGTCCTCCTCGGCAGCGGTCCCGACGACGACCGTGCGCGCCGAGTCGGCCACCCAGCCGTCGATGCTGACCGCGAGGTCCGCGCTGAGCACATCCCCGTCGCGCAGCGTGTAGTCGTGGGGCAATCCGTGCAGGACGGCGTCGTTGACCGAGAGGCAGATGACGTTGCGGAACGGGCCCCTGCCGAAGGACGGCGCGTAGTCCCAGTAGCACGACTCCGCCCCGCGCCGTTTGACCATGCCGCGCACGTGGTGCTCCAGGTCCAGGAGGTTGACGCCCACGTCGGCGAGTTGGCCGACCTCGGAGAGCACCTCGGCGACGAAACGCCCGGCCACGAGCATGCGCTGGATCTCCGTAGGCGTCTTGAGTTCGATCACGAGTACCTCACGTAGCTAGGCTGTCGGTATTTCTATACCGACACCCTAGCGCTTGCCGGTATAGAAATACCAGCCGTATCCTGAGCCCATGGTCCGTCAACCGCTCACGCCCGAGCAGGTCGAAGCCGGCCGGCGTCTCGGCGCCCTGCTGCGCCGCGCGCGGGCGGGTCGCGAGCTCGCGGAAGTCGCGCACGCGGCCGGTATCTCGCCAGAGACCCTGCGCAAGATCGAGACCGGACGACTGCCCTCCCCCGGATTCGGCACGATCGTCTGCCTCGGCGAGGCGCTCAACATGCCGGTTCAGGAGTTGGCAGCCACCTGGCGCGGCAACGACCTACCGCTGGAAGCCGTCTCGTAGCCGCAGCCAGGCCTCGGCCTGGTCCAGGAACATGTCGACCTGGGCGACGTCGTAGCCCAGCCGCATCCACACTGAGCCGAACGCGACGGTGCGGATCTCGTCCGCTGTGACCGGCCGCTGCACCGGCTGGCCGTTCACAGTCGCCATCACCCGACCGACGAACTCGTCGACCTGCTCGATGTCGTACCCCTGGCGCAGCCGAACCGTGCTGAACCTGGGCGGCTGCCGCAGCCCCTCCGGCCGGAGCACCGAGTCAGTCGCGGTTGGCGGCGGCCAGTTGACCGCAGGCGCCGTCGATCTCCTGGCCGCGGGTGTCGCGGACGGTGGTGGGGATGCCGCCGGCCTGGAGACGGCGGACGAATTCGCGTTCGTCGGCCGGGTCGGAGGCGGTCCACTTGGAGCCGGGGGTCGGGTTCAGCGGGATCAGGTTGACGTGCACCCAGCCCCAGTCGCCGCGAGCCGCCAGCTTCTCCGCGAGCAGATCGGCGCGCCAGGCGTGGTCGTTGATGTCGCGGATCATCGCGTACTCGATCGAGACCCGGCGCTTGGTCTTCTCGGCGTACGCCCAGGCGGCGTCGAGGACCTCGTCGACCTTCCAGCGGTTGTTGATCGGCACGAGTTCGTCGCGGAGCTCGTCGTCCGGCGCGTGCAGCGAGAGCGCCAGCGTGACCGGGATCCCCTCATCGGCGAGCTGGTTGATCCGCGGCACCAGGCCGACGGTCGACACGGTCACGCCGCGGGCCGAGATCCCCAGCCCCTCCGGCGACGGGTCGGTGAACCGGCGAACCGCGCCGATGACGGCCTTGTAGTTCGCCATCGGCTCGCCCATCCCCATGAAGACGATGTTGCTGACCCGGCCGGGCCCACCGGCGATCTCGTTCCGCGCCAGCGCCCGCGCTCCGTCGACGACCTGCTCGACGATCTCCGCCGTCGTCATGTTGCGCGTCAGCCCGGCCTGGCCGGTCGCGCAGAACGGGCACGCCATCCCACAGCCGGCCTGCGACGAGACGCACATGGTGACGCGATCCGGATACCGCATCAGCACCGACTCGACCAGCGATCCGTCCTGCAGCTTCCACAGCGTCTTGCGGGTCTGGCCGTTGTCGCACTCCAGATCGCGAACCCGGTTCAGCAGCGGCGGCATCAGCTCGGCGACCAGCTTGTCCCGGGTCGCGGCGGGCAGGTCCGTCATCTCCGCGGGGTCGGCGACCAGGCGGGAGAAGTAGTGATTCGACAGCTGCTTGGCCCGGAACGCCGGTTCGCCCAGTGCCGTCACCGCCGCCCGCCGCTCCTCACCACTGAGGTCGGCCAGGTGCCGCGGCGGCTTCTTGGCACGGCGCGGTTCGTCGAAGACAAGCGGCAGGGAAGTACTCATCGGATTGGTCGCGGGAAAACCCCGTCCTTCAGGGCGGGGAGGAACCGCGACTGCCTCCCTTCGGAAGCTGGGGACTGTCGGTCCTGGCTGATTGGATGGCTTCCATGTCCCGGTTCCGGATGTACCCAACTTCCGCGCAGCAAGCCGCGTTGCTGGAGCACTGCGGGCAGAGAGTGAATCCTGCGTACACGTCGCAGACCTGTGGCGTCTGTGGGCACTGCGCACCGGAGAACCGTGAGAGCCAAGCGGTGTTCCGGTGCGCAGCCTGCGGATATTACGTGAACGCGGCAGTCAACATCGCGGCCGGACGGGCCGTCAGCGCACGCCGAGAGACGCCCGTACGGGTCTCGCCGAAGCGTGAACCTCAACTGCTACCTCCGCGTAGTGGCTGGAATCCCCGCCCTTCAGGACGGGGAGGACGTCAAAGCGTCCTCGATTGTCCCTTGCCGCCCACCCCCTTCACAAATTCACATCCTGTGCACCCCACCACATCCCTCCGCACCCCGCACCACCCGCACCCCGCACGACCCGCACCTCCCCCGAACCGGGTAGCCCCAGCTCGGGCGGGTTTCCCCCTGGTCCACCCGGGTGTGACCCGCGACAACTTGGTATACCCCCGGTTGCGGCGATGGGCCTGGGCTAGGCGGCTGGGAGCGCATCGACCACGGGCGCGATCACCTCGTCGGCGAGGAGCTGTGCCGCTCGTATGGGATACGGACGCGGCAGGCTCAGCACGATGTGGTCGAAGCCGAGCTCCACCAGGCGCCGTACGACGGACCGCGTGCCGCCGAGGTCGTCGTACGACACGGTCACCTGCACCGAGCGGCTGAGCTCCGACGGATCTCGGCCGATCGCCGCGCAGGCCTGGTCCAGTACGGCGAGCCGGTCGGCGAGGAGGACGAAGTCGTTGTGCGGCAGCCCCGGGATGTTCCAGATGTCGGCGTGCTCCGCGACCAGCCGCAGCATCCGGTCGCCCCAACCACCGATCAGCAACGGCGGTCCCGGTCGCTGGATCGGCTTCGGCTCGTTCCGGTTCTGCCGCAACTGGTAGTACCGCCCGTCGAAGTCGAACACGTCCTCCGCCCACATCCCGCGCAGGATCGCGACGGTCTCGCGCAGCCTCGCCAGCCCCTCCGCCGGCGGCACCAGCGTCAGCCCGTACGCCGCGTACTCGGCGGCGGCCGGGTTCTCCCCCGCGATGCCACCCGAATCCGGCGGTTGATGAGTGCCACCGGCGCCCAGACCCATCACCAGTCGCCCGTCTGAGATCACGTCGAGCGTGCTCGCGATCTTGCCCAGTACCGCGGGCGGGCGGACGCGGTTGCTCGTGACCAGCAGTCCGAGGCGCAACCGGGTCGTCTGGGCCGCGAGGGCCGTCAGCAGGGTCCAGCCCTCGAGCACCTCGCCGTCCTTCGGCCCGACGATCGGCAGGAAGTGATCCCACAACCAGGCGTCGCGGAACTGCGGAACCTCGTCCGCCTCTCGCCACACCCGCAGGATCGCGGCGTACGGGACATTCATCGGCGTGGTCTTCAGACCGAAGGTGAGTTCTTGCAGACCCTCCTGGAAGACTCTCGGCAAGACTGACAAGCTTGCCGCGACTCCAGCCCACTAGTAGCCCCGGCGGAATGCCGTCGCCGGCGCGGCAGTTGCCACTAGATGTGACGTCCGACCAACCAGCCCGTACGCCGGGGCTCGGCGTGCCGTTGTCGATCCTGGACAGGTCGCGGACCCGAACGGGCGAGACGGAGGCGCAGGCATTGCGGGAGACCGTCCGGCTCGCACAGCAGGCGGAAGGACTCGGTTATCACCGGTTCTGGGTGTCGGAGCACCACAGCGTCCCCGGTGTCGTCGGCTCTGCGCCGACCGTGCTCGCAGCCGCCATCGCCGCCGCGACCTCGCGGATCCGGGTCGGCACCGGAGGCGTGATGCTGCCGAATCACCGCCCACTCGTGGTCGCCGAGCAGTTCGGCGTACTGGAGTCCCTCTTCCCCGGCCGGATCGACATGGGCCTGGGCCGCTCGGTCGGCTTCACGAACGGGATCCGCCGCGCCCTGGACGTGGAGAAGGACGCGGCCGAAGACTTCGCCGCACAGGTCGACGAGTTACTCGGCTACTTCACCGGCACGCAGCGAAACCATCCACAGGTGCACGCCCGACCCGGTGAGGGCCTGCGCGTCCCGCCGTACATCCTGGCCGTCGGCGAAGGCGCACTCCTCGCCGCCTCACTCGGGCTCCCACTGGTGATCGCCGGCGTCAGGGGCGAGCAGGAGCTCATTAGCCTGCTCGACCGCTACCGCAGCACCTTCCGCCCGTCTGCCTGGGCCGAACGCCCGTACGTCGTACTGGCTGTGACAGCGGCCGTAGCTGCCACTACTGAGCAAGCACGACGACTGTTGTTGCCAGAGGCATGGTCCAGCGCCTACTCGAGGACCCGTGGGGTGTTCACTCCGCTGCAGCCGGTCGAGGAGGTACTGCGACTTGACATGTCCGAGAAGGAACGCGGGTTCTTCGAGCAGTCACTGCGGGGGCAGATCTACGGGACCCCGGCCGAGGTAGAGGCCGCGCTCGGCGGGCTGGTACAGCGGGTGGCGGCGGACGAAGTACTACTCACAACCAACATGTACGACCGCGCCGAACTGCTGGAGTCCTTCCAGTTGCTCGCCGAGGTGGCCGGGCTGCTGTCACTCGCCGGCCACTGATCCTTGGGAGAATACCGGCGCCGGTCCAGCACAGACGGCGAGCCGCAGCCGAACAAGGGCGCCACCCAGGCGACCTGCCCCGAGCTCGAGATCGCCTCCGTGTGCCGCCACACAGCTGTGCGCGACGCCGAGCCCGAGGGACGCCACACCGGGGCGGACGTGCCCCCAGCCGGGACCGTCATCCTCGATCTCGACGACGGCCAGCCCGCCGTCGCGCAGCACGCGAGCCCGGACCGTGCCGTCCGGACCGGCGGCGCGGACGGCATTGTCGAGCAGATTGACGACCGCTCGGCGGAGCAGGATGGGATCGGCCACCACCCGCAGCGGGCCGGCCACCACCTCGCACCTGGTCTGGGTCCGGAGGCGGGTGTCGGCCACCATCCGGGTGACCAGCTCGGCCAGATCGAACTCGGCAATGTCCGCGAAGCCCTCGACTGAGTCACTCATCATCCTGGCGACGTACGCCGCGTGCTCGCCGATCGTTTCCAGTCGCTGGCGAACCCGCTCGGGAGAGCCGACCTCGAGCGCAGCGAGGCGGGCGAGGGCCTGCACCACCGCCAGCTCCTGGCCCACGTCATGACAGATTCCGCGAAGCAGCCGGAGCCCATCCCACGACTCGGCTGCCCGAGGGTCGTCTTCCCGATCACGATGTGTGTCCGCGACGCTCATGTTCCCCCACCCTCGGCCGCGCCTGATCTCAGACTGGCCACCTGATGAATATCAGGAGAACAACAGGACAAGTATCTGTCCATAGCCGTGCCGAACATTGACTCTGCGTCAACCTCGCCACTACCGATCGCGTACCGTAACCTACTGGCACGAGGGTTCCTGATCTGTCAGGTTTCGAGCCCTCCGATCGCGGGGGCTCGTGGGGGGCGGTGAGTTACTGGTGCGCGTCATCATCTGTGACGACCACAAGGTGTTCGGGCACGCGCTGGCGGGGGTTCTGGAGAGCCTGGGTCACGAGATCGTCCTCATCGCCACCCGGCCGGACGCGGCTGTCGCCGCGGCACTCCGGGAGCCCGTCGATCTCATCGTGATGGACCTCGGCTTCCCCAACGGCGACGGACTCGATGGCACGGCGGAACTGAACCGGATGCCGTCCCATCCGCCAGTGTTCGTCCTGACGGCGCGCACAGATCCGGAAGTCGTGTCAGCCGCGATCCGGGCCGGCGCGGCCGGCGTCCTCACCAAGCAGTCGGAACTGAGCCAGGTCATCGCCGCGCTCGAACGGGTCGCGGCCGGCGAGACCTACGTCGATGCGCAACTGCTGCGCCGCGCGCTGACGCCGGAACCACATCAGATCACTGAAGCCCGTCGCATCGCGAAGTACCTCACCAGCCGCGAGCGCGAGGTGCTCGAGCGCATCGTGCGCGGCGAGAGTACGAGCCGGATGTCCGCCGAGATGGGCATCTCGGTGACCACGCTGCGGTCACACATCCACGGCGTCCTGTCGAAACTCAACGTCCACTCACGGCTGGAGGCGGCGGCCTGGGCGCTCTCGCACGGGATCGTCGACCCGCCCTCAGCGGACGACAGGCCGTAACTGCGGGGACGCCCGGAAGACCTCAAAATGGATGAGGCGGCGGGCGCGGCGAACGCTGACCATACGCTTATGGAGGATCGGTCGGCACGCGCTTCGAGGGTCGGTCTCGCGGTCGCCGCGATCTTGTTCGCGGTCGGTCCTCAGCTGATCTCGTCATGCTCGGTGGACGAGCCGGCGAATGGAAGCGACCGAACCAGCAGCCGGCCGACGACCAGTTCGCGCACACCACGCGGCAACGTGCTCGTGGTCGCCGCCGTTGGCGACATCGCGTCACCGTCGGCGAAGGGCCGGCAGGTGGGGACCGCTCGCGTCGTCGCCGACCTCGACCCCGAGCTCGTCCTCGGTCTCGGCGACTTCCAGTACCAGAAGGGGAATCTGCGAGCCTTCAACACCTCCTATGACCGTTCGTGGGGCCGCTTCATCTCCCGCACCTACCCGATCAACGGGGGAACCCACGACCTGTTCGGCACCGGGGACTACGTCGACTACTGGAACGGCGGTAGCGCCGGTGGGCACGGCCGCACCCCGATCCGGCAGAAGGCCCAGTGGTCGTACTCGTACGACCGCCGTGGCTGGCACTTCGTCGCGCTCAACACGTCGTGCTGGCAGCGCGACGACTGCGACCCCGGCCGGTGGACCGACTGGCTCCGCGACGACCTGTCCCGGAGTCGGGCCCGGTGCACGCTCGCCTACATGCATGAGCCGTACTGGACGTCACCGACCGACATCCACGATCGAGACGAGTCCTCTCGGCCCTGGATCGAGATCATGCACGAGTACGGCGTCGACATACTGCTGCAGGCGAGCAATCACAACTACGAGCGGTTCGCCCCGCAGACACCCACAGACGAGCGCGACGACGCGGGGATCCAGGCGTTCGTCGTCGGCACCGGCGGCATCGGACTGTACGAGTTCACGGGAAAGGCGGCGAACAGCGAGGCACGGCAGGATGAGAGCTTCGGCGTGCTCCGCCTCGATCTGTGGCGGACGTCCTACCGCTGGCGCTTCGTCGTCAGCGATGGCAAGGAGTTCTCCGACCAGGGCGAACGAAGCTGCCACTGATGGTGTGGTGACCAGCGCCAGTACCGCAGCCAGCCGCGCACCCGCGACCCCGAGATCCCGATTGTCGCCACGGGAAAGAGCGTGGTGTCCGCACTGTCCGGCCCGCTGCCGCGGACATCGGCCGACCACGTGCCGGAGTTGAGGTAGCGACTGTCCCCGCCTTCGACGAACGCCCACTGGGCACGGTGTGTATGACCGAACAAGTACCACGGCACGGCACATCCGTGCTCGGTCAACGTGCGGTGCACCTCTGCGGCGGCGGACTCGAGGTAAGCCCCACCCCGATCGCGCCCCACCGAGCGAGCCAGCACCCTTCCCAGGACGGCCGCCGCCGCTGGTACTGGCCTGAACCGCGAGATCCGGGCAAGGGCTCGCAGAGCATCGGCGGACAAGCCGATACTCAACGCCTCTTCGTCGAGCAGGTTTGCGTAGCGCGCTGTCGGCACGACCCGCTCAGCCCGGCGTACCGCGCCGACCGCCCGGAGAAGCGCCCGTGCGCGGGCCGGCGGATGCTGCCCCTTCCCCGCCCAGGCCGCCAGCGGCGTGCGAACCGGATCAGGCAGCAGAATGGCCGGCTGCCGATGTACGGCGTGGTGCTGGTGGCCATGCTCGGCATAGAAGACACCCGGCTCGTACAGGATCCATGGGTGCACACGGAGAAGGTCATCGCCCGTTCCCCGGCCGGCCAGACGCCTCAGCGCCGAGCGGACC
Organism: Kribbella caucasensis; assembly: GCF_004361855.1. Lineage (GTDB taxonomy): Bacteria > Actinomycetota > Actinomycetes > Propionibacteriales > Kribbellaceae > Kribbella > Kribbella caucasensis. The sequence continues at coordinate 26,974 of NZ_SNWQ01000028.1, read as the reverse complement.
GGCGCCCGCGCCAGAACCGAGTCGTGATTGCCGCAAACGAAGTCCAGCGTCACTCCCTCGACGACACAGGTCCGGAGTGCGGCGAAGAGGTCCTGGTATCGCACGCCGATCGCCTCGATCCCGGCCGCGCCGGCAGCCTCCGGCTCCCGCAGGTCGAAGGTGTCGCCGAGCAGCACCAGATGACGCGACGGCGAGTCGTCGGGCAGCACCACGGCGCCCAGGAAGTCGGTGAACGCTTCCCCGGTACGTCGCGGCGACGGCTCGTCCGGGCCGAGATGCAGGTCGCTGACGAACCACCATCGGGTGTCGGTCTTCATGTCAGCAACTCCACGAGGCGTGGCAGGACGAGCACCGCACAGGCACCCCACATCACCAGCTCGGCGTACGTCATGAGCGGTTGGCGGCGGCGCTCGGCAGTTGGGGCGTACACCTGCCGGATCTCCCGCACGATCAAAAGGCAGAGCAGTGTCAGCAGAGCTGCAAGGCCAATGTAGGTCATGCGGGCCTCCCCAGTCGGACGGCCGATGCCACCAAGGTGATCGCACCCAGCACGTAAACGCATCGGAGCCAGGACCACGCGGTCAGGGAGAGCAGCAGGGTGGACACAGCCGCCGTCAGCGAGAGGCTCAAGGCGATGGACACGACGACCAGCATGACGTTGTCACCGAAACCCAGCAGGCGCGTCACCGCGAACCCGGGCACGAACCCGATCAGCGCGAAGGCCACGACCGCCCGCAAGGGCTGCGGCAGCCCGGCCGCGAGCAGCAGCGGGAGCCCGAGCCCCGAGATCCCGGTGGCCGCGGCGATCCACTCCACCCGCTTCATCAGCCCACCTGCCGGTACGGTTCGATCCGATAGATCCGGGCGTCCTCGTTCTCGAACGCCTTGGAGACGCCCGGCAGGCGCGCCAGTGTCTTCTCCATCCCGTCGATCTCGATGTCGCTCATTGCACCCTGCATGACCAGCGACGACTTGACAGCGCGATTGAGCAGCACCATCGCCCCACTCTGCTCGCGTCGGGCCGACGCATGGACGAGCTGCGCACAAATGGCCGCATCCGGCGCCGACTCGCAGATGTCCTGGACGGTGCGGTAGCGGTGCTGCTCGTACTCCCGGTAACGCCACGGGGTCGGATGTCCGCCGGCGATCAACATCGCGTCGGCCGGGCCGAGTTCGTACAGGCGCTTCGCGGCGTCGATCTCGGCCGCGGTGAACATGTCGAACTGGGCGTTTCCGTATCTCGACGAGACCGACGCGACGGCGAGGACCGAGCACAGCACGGCGAGCGCGACGACCCGGATGTGGTTCAGCACGGGTTGCATGGCCAGCAGTGCGCTCGCGGCCAGGAATGCCGTGAACGGCAAGGAGAAGAGATTCACCCGCATCAGCATCTCGCCGCCGTACGACTGCGCCGGCAGCAGTGCGAAGGGGGCCGCGGCCAGGACCAGCACCACCGGCCGGGCATCGTGCGGGCCACGCCGTCGCGCGATCAGGACACCCGCGGCCGCGAGGATCCAGATCGTGCCGGTCAGCAGGATCCGGATCCGGACGACGAGTAGATGCCCGGCAGTGCCGGCGAGCCGCTCACTCACGTTGGCCGCCGCGGCGGCCTCCACCCCGTTGACAAACAGTGGAGGGTGGCCGGCCAGATAGGTGCTGGCCGGGTAAACCAGCCAAGCGATCACCATGACCGCGATCACGAGTGGCAGGGCAGACGCCCAGACGCGTCCAGTGGCAACCAGCGCCGTCACCGAGGCCAGCAGCATGAAAGGCGTGAGCTGGTGACTGACCACGATCACGACGGCCAGCACGGTGACGACCAGCAACGCCGCTACCCGCCGCGCGGCCAATGGGTCCGTCGGCAGCCGTTCGCGCCACCATCCCAATCGTCCGGCCGGTGACCAGGACCACCCGGGCGACGTCCTGGCGCCGAGGAAGTTCAGCAGCAGAGCGAGAACGACAAGATACAAGAAGAAACCGAAGGCCTGCGGCGCAAGGTAGTCCTGGTCGATCCAGTTCGCCAGGCAGAACAGCCACAACGTCAGCCACACGAGGCGCCGATCCGTGGTCAGCGTGCGCACCACGAGCCCCAGAGCCGCGAGCCAAAGCAATGCATTCACCACCGGCGCCCAGAGTGCGAGCTGCATGGGCGGTAGGCCGGTCGCACTCGACAGCACCGCAAGCAGGGCGAAGAAGCCGGGCCAGTTGAAGTAGGCGTCGAGACCCGGGTCGAGCTGCCCGTTGCGTAGCAAGGTGTCGGCAATGCCGATGTGCCGCCACGCCACCTCGGCGCGCGGTACTGGCGTCGCCAGCGACGCGGCGCCGTACAGGGCGACGACGAGGCAGCCGAGCAGCACCGCAGGCAACCACGGATTCGGCCGGCCCCGGCCCAGGGACACCGCGAAGATCACGTTGAGGGTGACGATCCCGATCCAGTACGCCGGGGGTAGCACTGCGACCAGGCCTACCTCACTGGTGATCGGCGTCTCCAGGGTGCTCGCGGTGTAGCCCGCGACGACGGTCGCCGACACGGCGATCACCGCCGGCAGGATGCCCTCAGGTACGGTCCACGTGAATCTCGGCTGCGCCACTCGTTCGACGCTAACCATCGGTCGCTCCGCTCCGGAGAACACGGACGAGCCGGAGGATCGCCCAACCGGCACCAACCGTGAGACCGACGACCCAGGTGACCGCCATGCTGGTCGCACCGCGGGGCGCGACGGCCACCGTGGCGGTGCAGAGCAACGTCCCGAGCACCAGTCCAACTCCGATGCCCTCGGCAAGCATCCCGCGCGCCCGGCAGACGGCGTTGTAGGCCTGGAGAACCGCGTAGGGCACGAGACCAATGGTGAGAAGCCGCAGGGCGGTGACCGACGTCTCGGCGTACGACGGGCCCATCAGCCGCAGCAGCGGATCCGCCAGCACCAGCAGGCCGGCGGCCATCACACCGCCGAGCGCCAGCGACCAGCCGACAGCGACCCGCGTCAACTGCGCCAGCCGGTCGGGGTGGCGCACACCGGCCGCGAACTGGACGAGCCCCACCTGAACCGGCGCGGTGTACACGATCCAGGCCATCATCCAGGCGGGATACCAGTAGGCGGTGGCCTCCGGCGACACGGTGTGTGCGACCAGAACCGGGACCAGGAGCGCCGGCGCCCGCTCGGTCAGGGTGAGCAGCTGGTTCGGTAGCCCGATCCCGAGCACACCGCGGCACCGGGCGAGGTGCATCGCGGGCCGGTACCGGTAGCCCGCGATCCGGCGTAGCTGTCCGGCGCCGACGAGAACCGCGACCGCGCCTCCCAACGACCAGCACGCCACGACCGTCACCACACTCGCGGCCTCCCGCAACCACCAGACGCCGGCGATCGCGAGGAGCGCGGCCAGACCTCCAGCGCCGTACCGGACCGGAGCACTGCCACCGCGGCCGAACGCGACGCCGACCTGGTCCAGGCAGATCACGGCCGTACCGAACAACGTTGCCGCCAGGAAAGCGGCAACGAACACGAGCGTGGTGGGCGAATCCGTCGCGACGGCGGCGATCACCAGATAACCGGACCCGATGAGCAGACTGGCAGCGGCGAGCAGTGTGAGCGCGGTGTCGAGTACCGGCGCCGGTTCCTCGTCCCGGCCGATCGCGACGATGGCAGCCGACCCGCTGCCGAGCTGACCGAGCTGGGTACAGAGCATCACCGCGGACAGTGTCGCCGCAGCGATGCCGAGCTCCGTGACAGTGACCACGCGCGCGGCGATCACCCAGAAGAAGAACCCGCATCCCATCTGCAGGATCTTGCCGATGAGCAGCCCGAGTGAGCCGCCGGCCAGCGACCGCGACCCTGGTGCGGCATGCCATCGGATCGTGCCGAGTGTCACCGCACCAGCCCTCGCACCAGGCCGACGTAGTTGAACCAGCCGAACGCCGCGTAGTACGGAATCCACTGGGGTTGCCCGGTCAGCAGGCTGATCGCGACTCCCCGAACGGCGGCTGCCAGCGGCAGCACGAGCAGCCGAAGCCCCCGCCGGCCGTGCTTGCGGACCATCCGTCCCAGGCCACTGCCGTCCATCAGGAACTGGTCCAGCGCGAAGGCGAAGTCGTCGCCGGCGAACCGATGCTCGACCAGCACCCGCTGGGAGACCCCGGTGCGCAGCCCAGCGGCTCGAAGGCGCCAGCGCAGCTCGATGTCTTCTCCGGAAACGAAGCTGTCGTCGAATCCGATCCTCGCCAGGTCGTCACGCTCGAACACGGTGGCGACGAGTCCGAACCACTGCCGGCTCCGACCCGTCCGGTGGTGCTGGGCCAACGCGCGACCCCAGTAGCCCGGCCCGCCGACGCTTTTCAGGCCGGCCTGCAGAGCCGTGTAGTCCTGGCCGGCGAACTCTTCGAGCAGGCCGGCCAACGCGCCCGGCGGGAAGACCACGTCGCAATCCACCAGGAGTACCCATCGGGTGGTCGCCGCGGCAGCACCGACTGTCCTGGCGTGCGGCAGCCCCTTACCCTCGTCGCTGATCACCACGGCTCCGTATTCCGCCGCGATCTCCCGGGAGCGATCTCGCGACAGGCCGTCGACCACGACGATCCCGCCGACGCCGGCCTGCCGCAGCGCCGTCAGGCATCCCGGCAGCAACTGTTCGCCGTCGCGGACCGGGACCACGGCCGTGACGTCGCGGACGGTCGGGGCCGGGTGCGTCACGGTTCGGCCGGCCGTTCGCCGTCTGCCAGCAGCAGTTCCTCGAGGAAGGTCACGATGTCGTCCGAGGCGTCGTCGGGCGAGTAGACGCTGGGCACCTGCAGGAGATGGCACGGGCGTCCGTCGACGGCCTTCTGGAGCACGTTGGCCTTCTCCTCGACGAACTGTCTCCAGGGCAGCACCGATGCGGCCGCCAGGCCGGTCACCACGCGCTGCGAGAAACCGGCCAGCTCGATCTGGAAGTTCCCCATCATCCGGTCGACCATCCAGCCCTCGTCGCACTCCCGCAGCCTGGTCCGCGCGCCTTCGTAGCGTTCGAGGTAGACGACCTGCGCCAGCGGCGCGGCGGCCGTCACCTGGCGGCCGGGGAAGGCCCGCGTCGCCGGAACCATCCGGTGCTCCGGCGACCAACGGCGGGAGAAGTCGGCCAGCCTGGGGTACCGGATGACGACCGGGTGGACAGCGGTGGTGAACCGGCCGACCACACGGGACATCGCCACCGGGACGAGCGGCTTGCGGGCTCCCTCGAACAGGTGCGGGTAGATCGACTTGTGGTGGGGCTTGATGAACATCGGCTTGTCGTACCCGAGCAGCATCGAGTCGTCGGTGAGGAAAGCCCAGTCGTCGCCCATGAACGAGAAGCCGTCGCGGCGCAGGAGCTTCGCGACGGTACTCGTCTTTCCGGTACCGCCCGCGGCCGGTAGCGCGATCGCCCGGCCCTGGTAGGCGACCGTCGCCGCGTGGATCATCGCGGCGCCTCGAGTGACCATCGCATGGTCCAGGATCGGTACCAGCGCGGTCAGCAACTCGCCCGGGCCGTGGATCCGGTACTGGTCCGGAGCGCACACGATCTGCACGCGCTCCCGGACGAAGCGAACGGTGTCCCTGGTGTAGGCGAGCTCGTCCTCGAGCACCGCCGCTTCCGGCATCGGCTCGAGTGGCGCGGTGACCACGAGGTCGGCGGGAACCTCATAGTCGGTGGCGAAGCACGCGAGCATCGCCCGGAGCTGCGCGGCGGCCGGCGCAGCGGCCGCTACCCGGATGCCTATCCGGCCGTGAACGTGGAAGTTCAGCCAGTCCTGTGCTTCGGCCATGACGACCTCCCCTTGGAAGTGATCGAGGGCACGGTGCGGATGCGAACCCGCCGGCTCAGGTATCCGGTCGCGGTCACCAGAAGACCCACCAGGCTGACCGCCGCGCGCGCCAACCACCGGGGGGAAAGGTCGCGCAGCGCGGCGGCCAGGTCTCTCGCGACACCTGCCGGGATGGTGTGCAGGGCGTAGGTGCGTTCACTGGCGAGCGCCTGGTGCGCATCGGCAAGCCTGCTCACCTCGGCCTTGCTGATCCCCTCCGCCCAGCAGCGGCGCACGAAGTACCGCCAGCTGGCGCGCTCGGCCGGAACGTGGTGACGGGCGACCGCCGTGGGCTCGTGCAGGATCCGCGTCGTGGGGAAGCGGCGGGCAAGGCGGATCGACAGCTCGGTCTCCTCACACCCGAGCGCATCGGCGCCCACCCGCCCGACCGACGTCGAGAACCCGCCGACCGTGCGGACCGGCTCCCGCCGGAAGGACATGTTCGCGCCGATCGGATTCCGTACCGGCGCTGTGGTCACCGGCAGCCCGGTGTACGAGCAGCCGACGACCCAGCCGAACTCCGCCGGAAACCACCACGGCTGCCCGGTCGCCCACGCCGGAACCACCAGCCCGCCGACGCCGATGACGTCGCGATCGGCGTAGTGCGCGGTGAGTCGCTCGAGCCAGGCCGGCTCGGCGGCCGCGTCGTCGTCGAGGAACGCGACAACGTCACCCGACGCCGCCTCGACGCCGGTGTTCCGGGCACCGGAGAGCCCTTTGGCCGCGTCGTTCGCGAGCACGCGCACGTCCGCTCCCAGCTCGTTCTTCGCACGGTCGAGCAAGTCGTCGCAGTGGTCGATCACGACGACGATCTCGTCCGCCGGGCGGGTCTGCTGCCGCACCGAGCCGACAGCATCAACCAGCTGCGCCCATCTGGTCATGGTGTACGCGCAGATGACGACGCTGACCGACACCGCGCTCATTCGGTCACCTCGACCTGGTCGAACCGGTAGTCCAGGTTCCGTCGCAGGCTGTCGTCCCCCATGCGCAAGGTCGCGAAGCCCACCGAGCCGAGATCGGCCGACGACGAGCTGTAGATCAACACGCCGTCAACGGTGATCACGACTGTATCGGCGGTGCCACCCAGCGCCATCCGGATGGAGATTCGCGCGATCTGGCCATCCCCGAGAGTCCCGCCCGTCGTCACGGTCGAAGCGCTGAACTGCACTCGCAACTCGCCGCCCGCCACGCGGAGGAGGCTCAACTGCCGGGTGCCGGAACCGTTGTAGACCTTGGCCAGGGCGAAGTAGGTGTCGGTACTACCGCCGGCGGCGACCTTCGCGTCGAACGCGAGCGTGAGGTCGGCGTACGACGTACCGAGGGCCTTCCTGATCGAGGCGGTCGCTCCGGTCGCCGTGGTGGACGTCAGGCGGGCGCCGAGGTCTCCGGCGTTCACGGCACCGGAGATGACGGTGGCTGTTCCGCCGCCACCGGTGTGGACGGTCCAGCCGCCCGCGGTGAATCCACCGGAGCTGAAATCGTCCGCGAAGATCGCCGGGTTGCTCTGCTGAATCGACCACGTGTGCGTAGCCGGGCTCTGATCGGTGTTGCCCACCGCATCGGTGGCGGCGACCGAGAAGGTGTGACTGCCGAGGGCCAGACCTGTGTAGTCCTTCGGCGAGGTGCAGGACTCCGCGGGTTGCCCGTCAAGGCCGCAGGCGAAGGTGGAGCCGGACTCGCTCGACGAGAACGCGAACGACGCGTCGCTGGACGAGGTCGTTGCCGGCGGCGCCGAAGTGATCGTGGTCTCGGGTGGCTCGGTGTCGGGCGGCGGGGTACCGCCGAGGGACAGCCGGTTGTACAGGTACCGGCGCGTCTCGTCGTCACCCGCGAGCACCAGCAGCCCCGTTGCGCCGGTGAGGTTCTGCTTCGTCGAGGTCGGGTTGTTGGCCTCCGGATGCGCGGCGCTGTGGATGAAGGCGGTACCGAGGCCCGGCTGGAAGACCGGATTGTCCAGGCTTGCCTTCTTGTAGTAGATCGTGCCGCCGGCACAGCACGGTGCCGCGGCGAAGAAGTACAGCTCGCGCGCCTGGGTGTCGATCTGGAGGATGGCGCGGGTGTGGTCGTCGACCTGGGTCGAGATCAGCGTGCTGGTCCACTGCCCGCTCGACGTGAGCACGAGCAGGTTGAACAACGGCTCGGCCGCCGCGTCCATGGACGTCTTGGCCACCGCGAAAACCCGGCCGGCCGAGTCGCCCACCAGGGCCTTCAGGTTGATGTGGTCGTCGGCGCCTTCGGGTTGCTGGTAGGCGACCTGCAGCGTCCAGGACTGGTCGGGGGTCCCGTCGGTGTGCGACGCCCAGTACATGATGTGGCTGCGCTGGTTGCTCCACAGCACGCCGATCTTGTCGCCGTCGTACGCGATGATCGCGCTGAGGTCGTCGGGGTCGACGTTCGACTCGTTCCCGGGGGTCGGCAGCTGGAACCTCGGCGCCCACACGTCGTCGAGCCCCGCGACCGAGTGGGTTAGCCACACCTTCGCGCCCTGCGTGTAGGTGATCCAGAGCAGACCGTCGCTGTCCTTGGCCAGGACCACGGCCTCGACGCCTCCGTTGCCGATCGTGACCGGATACCCGGCGTCCCGCGACCACTGGTCGGTTGCCGGGTCGTAGCTGAATCGCGTCAGGCGAGGGCTCTGGGCGGAGTTGGACGCTGTCTGGCCGGCACTGGCGACATAGAGGTGAGACCCGTCCCAGAGCGTGTCCATGTAGCTGCCGGCGCGGTCCTCGATCAGGACGCCGGTGTTCGTCCAGCTGTTGGCGGCCCAGTCGTACCGGAAGATAGTGAACTTACGGGTCGAGGTGTCCCACAGGCTTCCCCACCAGATCCCATCGGCGACCCAGAGCTTGCTCTGCGGCTTCTGGCCGGTCGGTGCGGTCGTCCCGGTATACGCCGGTCCGACGAAACCCGCGTCGGCCACCGTCGCGGTGGGGCTGGAGACGTTATCCGTTGCCGCATTGACCAAGGCCTGGCCGGGCAGGAACAGCTGCAGCAGGCAGAGTGTCAACCCGGCCAGGCCGGCGGCGCGAAGCGGTCGACGAGTCATGGCCAAGCCACCAGGTGGAGCCCGCGCCGGTCGAGCGCGTCGACGAGTGGCCGGCGTGGCAGCGGCAGCCGTTCCCGGGCAAGCAGCCGGAAGATCTTCCAGCCGTCCGACCAGGCGTTCAGGTGGGACATGCCGTGCTGCCGGAGCAGTTCGACGCTCGGTACCTCGGCGATCCGCAGACCCGCCTCGACGGCGCGAACAGCGATCTCGGTCTCGATCTCGAAGCCACCGGACGTCAGTCCGAGCACCCCGAGCTTGTCGCGGCGGAGGCCGAAGTATCCGTAGCACAGATCGCTGAACGCGCTGCCCCACATCAGGTTCACGGTGCCGACGAGGGCGCTGTTGCCGAATCGCCGTACCAGCGTGAGATCGAGTGATCCGCCGGACCGCAACTGCCGGGAGCCCTTGACCAGGTCGTACCCCTGCTGGAGCGCGGCGACGTAGTACTCGATCTCGGCGGGCTCCATGCTCCCGTCCGCGTCGAGCGCGACGATGTAGTCGCCGGTCGCCCGTTCGAACCCAGTGCGCAGCGCGGCCCCCTTGCCCCGGCCTCGCTGTGGAACGACGACGACGTCGGGCAGGGTGGCGCGGGCCACCTCGACGGTCCGGTCGGTGGAGTAGCCGTCGACCACGATGACCTCGCTCGCGCACGACGGAATGCGCGCCAGAACCCAGCCGATGTTGTCTTCCTCGTTCATGGCGGGGACCACGACGGAGACCGACGGTGCGACCGCGGGAGCGAACACCACCGACTGGTACAGCTCCGGAAGCTGGCTGACGCTATCCGGGCCGTTCCCGTTCGATCCGTTCACCGGCGCCAGCGGCGCGGCGGCCTTGACTGTGAGCGTCATCTTTCCCCCCAACGCCCCCGGCGTGAGTTGTGGTGGGCGCATCTCCCCCTGTCGGGCGCACAGGCAGGTCGGTGAGCAGGCTACGCACCGCCGAATGTCTCCGGCGTTACCCACCGTTGTTACCGCACCGCCGACTGACTGGCCTCAACCATTTGTGCTGACGCGTCTCATCAATTCTGGGTACGCCGGTGGGGGCCCGCGGATATCCACAATCTGGAGGAGCTGTATTCCACCATTCGAAGGTCCCAAGAATGCCACGCAAACGGCAAGAATGCATTCAGTGACGGGACCCTCCATTGTAGTGTGCGATCCGCACCGAACCGTTGGCGAGGCGGTGGCGGTCGGCTTGGCGCGCCTCGCTGGAGCAAGCGTCCTCACGGTCGAGACACACTTCGTCGAAGCCCTACACACCGTCGCGACCAGGCAACCCGACGCCATCGTCGTCGAACCGGATCTGCTCGGGCGGCCACTCGGCACGGTGGTCGCCGCCTTCGTGAACGCCTCGAGCCGCTCCGGGTTGGTGGTTATTACGGCGGACACAAACACGCTACCCGCGAGACTCGACCGCATGATCCGGCTGGTGAGTGACGACTACACGATGGACGGTCTGATCGCCGCTGTGCGGGCAGCCGTGACGGCGGGCCACACCGGCGGACGGCAAGCGTCCGGTGTCTTCGATCAGCTCGACGGCGGCGTCGCCTCCCGGCTGACCGCCCGGGAACGCCAGGTCCTCGAATGCCTCGCCGAGGGATGCGACCCGGCCGCCATCGCCCGGCGGCTGTCGATCACCACGAGCACGGCCCGGACGCATGTCAAGAATCTCTGTCACCGGCTGGGTGTGCACAGCGCGGCGGAAGCAGTCACCCTCATTCGCCACAGTTAGCGGAGGTTTGTGGCCGTTTTCCCGGAGACGATTCGACGGCCGCCGGCGCCGGCCAATCCATCCCCATTTCTCTGGTGCTTGCGAAACATTCGCGCAATGATTTCGAGGAGGGCGAGTGCCGGCGGAACGCCGGTGGGAAGGGTGAAGCGTGACGACGCCGAAACCAGATCGAGCCGTAATGGGTCGCGTGCTCTTGGGTGTCGCGCTCGTCATCGGCCTCGGCGTGCTGGCCATCGCGTTCCAGGCCACCGACCCGGTTCGCCCAGGATCTGATTCGTCGCCGCCCGGCGCCGCCGTCGCGCCGCACTCCAGAACCACGCCACCCGCCACGACTGTGCCCCTCCCCACGACCGCGCCGCCGCTCCCAACGACCGTGTCGCCCACACCGAGCGGTCTGTCCCCCACGCCGGGCATCCAGTTGGTCGCAAACCCTCGGAGCGACGGAGCTCTCGATGTCGTCGAGACGATCACGGTCCGGACTCCCACCGATCGGCTCGTCCTCTCGCCCCCGGTCGCCGCGCGAACCGAAGCGGCCTTCACGGCCCTCAGAGCCTCACGGCCGCGCGCGGATTCCGTCGTGGTGCGAGCAGGTGGCCGCCCCGTGCCGTTGCGCCCCCCGGTGGTCGGGACAAGGCGTGTGCTCCTGCTCGCTTCCCCCGCCAACCGGATCGAGCTGCGCTACCGGCTGACCGGCTCGGTCATCCGGAACTCGCCGTCGAAGCCTGGCCGTGCACTCGGTCTGATCGCCCCCCTTACGGCGGAAGTCGACGGCTCGCTTCCGACCCTGCTGACCGTCGGCAGGGCACGCAATTTCTTCTGCCCGTTGCTCGACCCGGCCCTGCAGCGCTGCGCAGGCGAGTACCGGGAAGGTCTGACCTCGCAGCCAGGCCTGACCGCCGCCGACGCCACTGTCCTGCTGCAGCTCGACCTTCCGCTACCCCCGAGACGAGCCTAGCCGCTGATCCGGGCCAGCAGGCCCTTGCGGACGGCCGGCCACTCGTCGGCCAGGATCGAGAACACCACCGTGTCGCGGAAGGTGCCTCCTGCAAGCTTCTTGTGCCGGCGGAGCACCCCTTCGCGGGTCGCGCCGAGCTTGGCGATCGCCGCCTGCGAGCGGGTGTTCTCCAGGCCGGTCTGGATCTTGACCCGACCGAACCCGCAGGTCTCGAACGCGTGCTCCAGCAGCAGGAACTTGCACTCCGGGTTGACCACCGTCCCCCAGACCGCCGGGGCGTAACCAGTCCAGCCAAGGTGCACGGACTCGTTGGGGAGATCGACGTCGCCGAGACTCGTCGTACCGACGACCTTGCCGTCGGCGACCAGCCGGACCACGTAGGCGACCCGCTTGGCCGACGATTCCACCCACTGCTCGCGCATCTCATCGGCATCGCGAGGCAGGCCGGCCGGTCCGCCGCCGAACCCGCTCGCATACACCTGCTCGTTGCCGATGGCGGCGTACAACTGATCGATGTCAGCGGCAACGAGCCGGTCGAGGCGAACCACCTCGCCGATCAACGGGCGTCCGTCGGGAGCTGTCGTCATGTCAGGAGATGCAGCAGTAGCCAGACGGCCGGAGCCGTTGCCAGCAAGGAATCCAGCCGGTCCATCACACCACCGTGACCCGGCAGCAGGTTGGACATGTCCTTGATCCCGAGGTCGCGCTTGATCATCGACTCGCCGAGATCGCCGGCCGTCGCCGTCAGCACCGCCACCGCGCCGACGATCGCGCCCACCCACCAGTTGCCGTCGAGCAGCCACACCACCGAACCGATACCCGCGCCGATACAGGCCAGCGTCGAACCGGTGAAGCCCTCCCAGGACTTCTTCGGGCTGATCGTCGGCGCCATCGGGTGCTTGCCGAACAGCGTGCCGACCGCGTACCCGCCGACGTCGCTGGCCACCACGACCAGGAAGAACGTCACCACCCGCTGCGGTCCGTCCGCATCCGGCTGCACCAGCAGGATCGCGAACCCGGCCAGCATCGGCACGTACCCGATCAGGAACACCCCGGCGGACACGTCCCGGACGAATCCGATCGAACCGGCCGGCATCCGCCAGACGAGGGTGGCCAGCACGGTCAGCGCCAACGCGACCAGGAGCGCCATCGGGCCACCGAAGTACGCGGCCATCAGCATCGCCGTCGTACCGGCGAGCAGCGGGATCCGCGGGATGGATGCGCCACCGGCCCGCAGCGCGCGGATCATCTCCTCGACGGCCACCAGCACGGTGGCCAGCACCACGAAGACGAACAGCACCTTCTGCCAGAACAGTGATCCGACGATGATCACGCCGAGGCTGACGCCGACCGCGATCGCCGCGGGCAGGTTACGCCCGGCGCGGCTGGGTGCGGGCGTGTCTTGGTCGACGCCCATCACACCTCGAGCAGTTCGGCTTCCTTGTGCTTGAGCAGTTCGTCGATGGAGTCGACGAACCTCTTCGTCAACCCGTCGAGCCGCTTCTCAGCACTCTTGCCCTCGTCCTCGCCCGCCTCGCCGTCCTTGACGGTCTTGTGCACCTGGTCCATCGCGTGCCGGCGGATGTTGCGCACCGAGACCTTGGCCTCCTCGGCCTTGGTCTTGGCGACCTTGATGTACTCCTTGCGCCGCTCCTCGGTCAGCTGCGGCATGATGACCCGGATCACCGAACCGTCGTTGCCCGGGTTGACGCCCAGGTCGGAGTCGCGGATCGCCTTCTCGATCGCGACCATCGCGCCCTTGTCGTACGGCGAGATGAGCACGGTACGCGGCTCGGGCACCTGGAAGCCGGCCAGCTGCTGCAGCGGCGTCGGGGTGCCGTAGTAGTCGGCCAGGATGCCCGCGAACATCTGCGGGTGCGCCCGGCCGGTGCGGATCGCCGCGAAGTCGTCCTTGGCGACCTCCACGGCCTTCGCCATCTTCTGCTCGGCTTCGCGGAGTGCTTCGTCGATCACGACATTCCTCGCTTCCTCGGGGCCGCGTCGATGCGGCCACTGCCAACCCTACGAACGCTGGTTTACCAGATAACGGACGTCAAAACCCGTGTGTCGGACGATCCTAGTGCCTGGCCGCCCCACCCCGCGGCCCTTCCCGCCCAGCCGACGGGGTCAGATCACTGACCGGGTGAAACGACCGTCCCGATCTTCTCACCCCGGACGACGCGGGCGATGTTGCCCTCTTCCAGTCCGAAGATCACGATCGGCAGCGCGTTGTCCCGGGCCAGGCTGATCGCGGTGGCGTCGGCGACCCGGAGACCGCGGGCCAGGAAGTCGTCGTACGAGAGCTGGTCGAACTTGACCGCGTCCGGGTTCTTCTTCGGGTCGGAGTCGTATACCCCGTCCACGCCCTGCTTGCCCATCAGCAGCGCCTCGGCGCCGATCTCCAGGGCGCGCTGCGCGGCGACGGTGTCGGTGGAGAAGTACGGCATCCCGGAGCCGGCCCCGAAGATCACCACGCGGCCCTTCTCCAGGTGCCGCTCGGCCTTGCGCGGGATGTACGGCTCGGCGACCTGGCCCATCGTGATCGCGGTCTGCACCCGCGTCTCGATGCCGAGCTTCTCCAGGAAGTCCTGCAGCGCCAGGCAGTTCATCACGGTGCCGAGCATGCCCATGTAGTCGGCCCGGTTGCGCTCCATCCCGCGCTGCTGCAGTTCGGCGCCGCGGAAGAAGTTGCCGCCGCCGACCACCACGGCGACCTGGACACCGGCCCGGGCCACCTCGGCGATCTGCTTGGCGATCGAGTTCACCACGTCGGGGTCGACGCCGAGCTTGCCGCCGCCGAACACCTCACCCGACAGCTTCAGCAGCACCCGATGGTAGGCGGCCGGAAACGGCGAAGAGGCCGGTTTCGTCTCGGTACCCAGGGTTTCCGTCACGACTCCGGCCTCCTCGTCGATGATGTTCTGTTTGTCCTTCGGCGATGAGCCTCAGGCACCGACCTCGAAGCGGGCGAACCGCTTCACGGTCACGCCGGCCTCGTCGAGCACGGCCTTGACGGTCTTCTTGCTCTCCTGGACCGACGACTGCTCGAGCAGCACGACCTCCTTGAAGAAGCCGTTCACCCGGCCTTCGACGATCTTCGGCAGGGCCTGCTCCGGCTTGCCCTCCTCGCGGGCGGTCGCCTCGGCGATCCGCTGCTCGTTCTCGACCGTCTCGGCCGGGACCTCGTCGCGGGTGGTGTAGAGCGGGCGCATCGCGGCGGCCTGCATCGCGGCACCGCGGGCGGCGTCGATGTTGTCGCCCTCGAACTCGACCAGTACGCCGACCTGGGCCGGCAGGTCCGCGGCACGCTTGTGCATGTACGCCGTGACCTTGCCGTCGAACACGGCGACCTTGCCCAGCTCGAGCTTCTCGCCGATCACGGAGGCGAGCGCCTCGATGTTCTCGGCGACGGTCTTGCCGTCGGCCAGCTTCTCCTGCAGCAGGCCCTCGACGTCGCCCACCTTGCTCGCCCCGGCGTGCGCGACGATGTCGGCCGCGAGCTGCTGGAACTGCTCGTTCTTGGCGACGAAGTCGGTCTCGCAGTTCAGCTGGACCAGCGCGTTCTCGGCCGCGGCCACCAGGCCGTTGGTGGCGGAGCGCTCGGCGCCCCGCTTGGCGGCCTTGGCCGCGCCGTGGATGCGCAGCTCCTCGATCGCCTTCTCGAAGTCGCCGTCGGTGGTCTCGAGCGCCTTCTTGGCGTCCATCATGCCCGCGCCGGTGGCGTCGCGGAGCCTCTTAACGTCAGCGGCGGTGTAGTTCGCCATTCCTCGTTCTCTCGTCTACTCGGTGCGTCAGCTGGGGTTGGAACGGCCGCCCAGCACGGTGCCGGGCGGCCGTGGGCCGGTCAGGCCTCGGTCTTCGGCGCCTCGGTGCTCTCGGCGGTGGCCTCGGCCTCGTCAGCCTTGGCCGCCGGCTCGGCGGTCTCCGCAGCCTCGGCGGCCGGGGTGGCCTCCGCGACCGGGGCGGTCTCGGCGGCCGGGGCAGCGTCCGCAACCGGGGTGGCCTCCGCGGCCGGGGCAGCGTCGGCGGCCGGGGCGGTGGTCTGGCTCTCCAGCAGCTCGCGCTCCCAGGCGGCCATCGGCTCCTCGGCGCCCAGCTCCTCACCGGCGGCGGCAGCACCCTGGCCGCCACGCGACATCAGACCGTCGGCGACGGCGTCGGCGACCACGCGGGTCAGCAGGCCGACCGAGCGGATCGCGTCGTCGTTGCCCGGGATCGGGAAGTCGACCTCGTCCGGGTCGCAGTTGGTGTCCAGGATGCCGATGATCGGCAGCTTCAGCTTGCGCGCCTCGTCGACGGCGAGGTGCTCCTTCTTGGTGTCGACGATCCACACGGCCGACGGAACCCGGGCCATGTCGCGGATACCGCCGAGGGTCTTCAGCAGCTTGTCGTGCTCGCGCCGCTTCTGCAGCAGCTCCTTCTTGGTGACACCGGAGCCGGCCACGTCGTCGAAGTCGATGAGCTCGAGCTCCTTGAGCCGCTGCAGCCGCTTGTTCACCGTCTGGAAGTTGGTGAGCATGCCGCCCAGCCAGCGCTGGTTCACGTACGGCATGCCGACCCGGGTGGCCTGCTCGGCGATGGCCTCCTGGGCCTGCTTCTTCGTGCCGACGAACAGGATCGCGCCACCGGAGGCGACGGTGCTGCGGACGAACTCGTAGGCGCGGTCGATGTACGACAGCGACTGCTGCAGGTCGATGATGTAGATGCCGTTGCGCTCGGTGAAGATGAATCGCTTCATCTTCGGGTTCCACCGGCGGGTCTGGTGCCCGAAGTGGACGCCGCTCTCGAGCAGCTGCTTCATGGTCACGACGGCCATGAGGTGTTCCTCCTGTCGCGCCCGTCCGGCTCAGTCCTCCGGTACGGCGCTGTCTCGGTTGTCCCGCGCTGGACCGGTCGGCCCACCGCGCCTGACACCCGCGCGAACCCCTCCCCGGCGAACCGGGACCGATGGGATTCGAGTAAGTGCGGGCGTGCGTAGTCATCCCACTCACGTGAGATGCCGCCAGAAGTCTACGCGAGACCCCCACCCCTGGTCGAACCGGCCGCCCCTGTCAACCCCCATCCCGCCCCCCGGTCATCCACAACCCCCAAACTCACCCCCGCCACCCATTCCCCGTGACTGCAAATTCCCTATATGAACCCCTCAACCACCGACCCCCACCCCCGCCTCCGACGACCGCCGTACCGACGTCTCCTCCGCCTGCTCTTCCTCGTGCTCTGCCTGTCCTTCGCCCAACTCAGCCCAACCGCATCCGCCGCGCCCGGCCACCCCGCGGTCTGGCCACTCGATCCCCGCCCTCAGGTGATCCGCGCCTTCGACCAACCAGCCAAGCCTTGGCTCCCCGGCCACCGCGGTATCGATCTCTCCGGCACCCCCGGCCAACCAGTCCGCGCCGCCACCGCCGGCACCATCACGTACGCCGCTCCGCTGGCCGGCCGCGGCGTCATCGTCGTCACCACCGGCCATTTCCGCACGACCTACGAGCCCGTGATCGCCACACTCCCAGTAGGCACCCCGGTGACCCCCGGTCAACCCATCGGCCACCTCTCAGCCGCCGGCTCCCACTGCCCACCCGCCACCTGCCTGCACTGGGGCCTCCGCCAAGCCGACACCTACGTGGATCCCTTATCCCTACTCCCCCACAAAGCAGTCCGCCTACTCCCCCTAGCCCCACCCCCGACATCCCCCACCAACCCCGCGCCGTCCACCTCAAGCCCGCTCGCCGGCCCCACCGCACAGCCGACGCCAAGCCCACTCCCCGGCGCGGCGGCACAGCCAACTTCGAACATGCTCTTCGGCCAGCAGCCGCCCGCAGCGACCAGCCCTGGCTCTCCTAGCACGTCACCCGAAGCTGACCGCCCGCGTCCACCACAAGCGAGCCCAGAATCCGTCCCAGGCAGCCTTCTCGCAGCCACCATGGTCGGCATCGCCGCCATCTTCGTCTTCGGCGGCCGCTGGCTCACGGAGCGACACTGATGCCCACTCCCAGCCCTCACCTGCCCTGCCGGCTCGGACCCCGCCAACTTCAAGCCCGGTCGACTTCGGCCCGCGAATGCCGCCCGGTCAGCTCCCGGGAACCCGGGCCTGCCAGGCGTCCTCGTCCCGGGACCGCTTCTCGACCCCGCTCGGCAGCTTCCCCTTGGCCAGATCCGTCAGCATCGTGTGTTCGAGCACATCCCGCAGGCTCGCCCGCGCCGCGATCCACACCCGCTGCAGCACGACGGCCCGGTCGTTGTACGCCACGCTCTCCGGCCGCACCCCCGAGATGCTCACGATCGGACCGTCCACCGCACGCATCACGTCGGCGACCGAGATCTCGTTCGGGTCGACGGCGAGCTTCCACCCACCCGACTGCCCACGCTGGCTGGACAGGATCCCGGCCCGCCGCAGATCGGCCAGGATCCCCTGCAGGAACCCGTGCGGAATCGCCTGCGCGCGACTGAGCTCTTCGGCCGAAACCACCGTCGGATCGTTCGCCACCCAGCGCTGGGTGATCTCGATCAACGCCCGCAACGCATAGTCAGACTTCGCCGAAACCCGCATGCCCCGAAGTCTGCCGCATTCCCCCACCAACCACCCGCATCCGCCCCGCCCACACCCCAAACCACCCCGCACCTCACCGGCCAACCACCTCGCGGCATGCCTGCGGCCGTCAGGCGCGTGGATGGGCCTGTTCGTATGCGCTCCGCAGCCGCTCGCCGGACACGTGGGTGTAGATCTGCGTCGTCGCCAGCGACGCATGCCCGAGCAACTCCTGCACGCTCCGCAGGTCCGCCCCGCCCTCGAGCAGATGCGTGGCAGCCGTATGACGCAACCCGTGCGGCGACAGATCAGGTGCGTCGACCGCACCGATCCGCGCATGAACGACCCGCCGTACGGTCCGCTGGTCGACTCGTCCACCCCGCGCACCGAGGAACAACGCCGGCCCACTCCCACCCCGGACCAACGTCGCCCGCACCGCGAGCCAACCATCCACAGCCGCCCCTGCCGGTACGCCGTACGGGACTGACCGTTCCTTCCGTCCCTTGCCGAATACGCGGACCACCCGGCGCGACGTGTCGAGGTCGTCGATGTCCAGCGCGCAGAGTTCGCCGACCCGGATGCCGGTCGCGTACAGGACTTCCATGATGGCGAGATCCCGGAGTCCGACCGGACTGCCATCGTCGGCGGCGATCGCGGCGGCGTCGAGCACCGCGCGCGTGTCGGCCTGCCCGAGCACACCAGGCAGGGTCTTGTGCGCCTTCGGACTCGCCAGCAACGCACCTGGATCGGTCTCGATGCGCCCGGTCCGCTGCGCCCACGCCGTGAACACCCGGGCGGCGGTCGCTCGCCGCGACATCGTGCTTCGGGCCTTGCCGAGGCTCTGCTGCTTGGCCAGCCAGGACCGCAGCCCGCGGATATCGAGCCTGCTCAGATCATCGTGACCAAGCCGATTCAAATGTTCGAGTAAATCCGCGACGTCGCCGATGTACGCTCGCACCGAGTGTTCGCTGAGGTCTCTTTCCGCCGTCAGGTGCCGTTCGTAGTCAGCAAGTAACGCAGTGAAACCCTCCGGTAGTGAGGGTCTCCCGCTGACAGCATCCGGTGCCATGCCCTGACCATGCGGGAGTGGGCCTGGCGGCGCAAGCCACCGCGCGGGGGCGTGAGAGAGGAGGTCTGGTCCGTAGCCCACTGGTCGACTACTGTTCGGCCCGATTGCCCTAGTAGCAACGGAGGCACCCCTGACCATGGCCCCCTCAGCGAACGGACAGACCGTCGGCCGGCGCCTGCCGGTCGAGTCGGCGTTCACTCGAGTCGAGGATGCGCGGCACCGACTGCCGCGCCTGTTCGGTCGTCGCGACCTTGTCGTGCTCGGCCTCGGCGTGATGATCGGGTCCGGCATCTTCAGCCTGAGCGGCAAGCAAGCCGCCAACGTGGCTGGCCCTGCCGTGATCCTGTCCTTCGTGATCGCCGCCGTGGTCTGCGTACTGGCCGCGGCCTGCTACGCGGAACTCTCCTCGACCATCCCGGTCTCCGGCAGCGCGTACACGTTCAGCTATGTCACGTTCGGCGAGATGTGGGCCTGGCTGGTCGGCTGGGCGCTCGTCCTCGAGCTCGTCACCGCCGCCGCGATCGTCGCCAGAGTCTGGTCGGCGTACTTCCTGGCCACCCTGAGCGGATTCGGCGCGTCCGTCCCCGAAGGGCTCGCGCGGTTCTTCGGCCCTGACGCAAACGTGAACCTGGTCGCGCCGCTGTTGCTGCTGCTCCTCACCGCGATGATCGTCACCGGCACGAAGCTGTCGGCCCGGGTGCTGACCGTCGTCGTCCTGGCGAAGGTCGCCGTGATCCTGCTGGTCGTGGTCGTCGGCGCCACGCACATCAACAGGGAGAACTACACCCCCTTCATCCCGATGTCGCGAGCCGCGCCCGCCACCGCCAGCCCGACCTTGCTCGGCTGGATCCTGGACTCGTCGTTCGGCACCTTCGGCGTGATGGGCATCTTCACGGCAGCCAGCGCGATCGTCTTCGCCTTCATCGGCTTCGACCTGATCGCCACCGCGTCCGAGGACGCCCGGAACCCGCGCAAGACCGTCCCGCAAGGCATGCTGCTCGGCGTCGGCGCCGTCACCATCCTGTACATCGCCATGGCGGTGGTCCTCGTCGGTCTGCGGCCGTACGCCCAGCTCGGCGGTGCTGCACCCGTCTCGGAGGCGATGGAGGCGGTCGGAGTCGGCTGGGCCGCGGACGTGGTCAACCTCGGCGCGCTGCTAGCCCTGATGACCGTGATCATGGTGGTTCTCATCGCGCAGAGCCGCGTCCTGTTCAACATGGGCCGCGACGGCCTGCTGCCGAAGAGCCTCGGCCGGGTCAGCCGGGTCTACTCGTCCCCCGCCCGCGCTGCGACGGCCGCCGGCCTCGCGGCGGTCGCGCTCACCCTGTACCCCGGCGTCCTGGATCTCGAGGAACTCCTCGTCATCGGCGCCCTGTTCTGCTTCGCCTTCTGCGCGGTCGGCGTGCTCACCCTGCGCCGCTCGGAGCCAGACCTCGAACGCGGCTTCCGCGTCCCCATGGTCCCACTGATCCCCCTTCTCTCGCTGGCCTCGACCCTTTGGCTGATGCTCAACCTGAAGACGAGCACCTGGCTGAAGTTCGGCGTCTGGATGCTGCTCGGACTGGCGATCTACGGCCTGTACGGACGTTGGCACAGCCGGTTGGCGAACGAGGAGAGCTGGGACTTCGAGGTCGGCGACACCGACCCGGGCACCGGCGGCCTGCAAGCCGTCCGCCAGGACACCGACTCCGAACTCCGAGCCGTCCGCACCCCACCCAAGCCCACCCGCGGCAAACACATGCGCAGCTGACCCACCCGCCCAGGCCCCCAACCTGGGGGGTTTTCCACAGGCTGCGAAGTCGATCCTGAAATCGACCACTTTCCCGGCATGTTCTTTGTCGGAGGTGGTCATCGATGCGGACCAAGGATGCAGTCGGGCAGTACGGCGAACAGCTCGCCGCGGAACATCTCGCGAAGGCCGGTTTCACCATCCTCGAGCGCAACTGGCGCTGCGAGCTGGGCGAGATCGACATCGTCGCGCGCGACGGCGACGCGCTGGTCGTCTGTGAGGTGAAGACCCGCCGCGGGCTCGGCTACGGCAGCCCGCTCGAGTCGATCACCTATCGCAAGCTCAGCAAACTGCGTCAACTGTTAGGCCGCTGGCTGCAACAACACAGCGTCCGCCCCGCCGAGGTGCGGATCGACGTCGTCGCGGTTCTCGTCCCACGCACCGGCGCCCCCACCGTCGAGCACGTTCGGGGGGTGGCCTGATGGCTCTCGCACACGCCTGGTCGGTTGCCCTCGTCGGCCTCGAAGGGCACCTCGTCGAGGTCGAGACCGACATCGCCCAAGGCCTGCCCAAGACCACCTTGATCGGTCTTCCGGACGCATCCCTGTCCGAGTCCCGCGATCGAGTCCGCTCCGCGGTCGTCAACAGCGGCGAGAGATTCCCCGACCGGAAGGTCACCATCGGCCTGTCCCCCGCGACCCTCCCCAAGACCGGCTCCCACTACGACGTCGCCATCGCCAGCTCGTTGCTCGCGGCAAGCGGTGTGCTTGACTTCCACGAACTGAGCCGGATCGTGATGATCGGCGAGCTCGGCCTCGACGGCCGCATCCACGAGGTGCGCGGCGCTCTTGCCATGACCCTGGCCGCGGCCCGCTCCGGCTTCGCCCGGATCATCGTCCCCGAGCTCAATGCCGGCGAAGCCCGCCTGGTCCCCGGCATCCAGGTGTACGGCGCGCGGTCGCTGCGGCAGGTGCTCGCTCTGCTCCGAGGCACCGAGATCCCCGACGAGGAACCGCCACGCGCGGAGCCGAAACTGATGTCCGAGTCGCTCACCCGAGTCCCGGAGGTCGACCTCGAAGAGGTTCTCGGTCAGCGCGAAGGCCGCCGGGCGATCGAGGCGGCGGCCGCGGGCGGGCACCACCTCTACCTCCACGGCCCGCCCGGCTCCGGCAAGACCATGCTCGCCGAGCGGCTGTCGGGCCTCATGCCCGACCTGAGCACGGAGGAATCGCTGGAGGTATCGGCAGTCCACTCGCTGGCCGGCCTGCTCACCAGCGACGCCGAGCTCGTTGTCCGGCCGCCCTTCATCGCGCCGCACCACACCGCCTCGCTCGCCAGCCTGGTCGGAGGCGGTTCGGGCATGCCCCGGCCCGGCGCGATCAGTTGCGCCCACCGCGGCATCCTCTTCGTCGACGAAGCGCCGGAGATGCATCCGCTGACGCTCGACACGCTGCGGCAGCCCCTCGAGTCCGGCTACATCGAGGTGCACCGCGCTCAGGCCGTGGCCAAGTTCCCCGCCAGATTCCTGCTCGTGTTGGCTGCGAATCCCTGTCCATGCGGCCTGTCCGGCACACCGACCGGAGTCTGCACCTGCACTCCGCAGGTCCTGAACCGTTACCGCCAGCGCATCAGCGGGCCGATCAAGGACCGGATGGACATCCAGCGCCAGATCCTGCCGACCGCCCGGGGTGCGACCACAGGTGAGAGACCGGAATCGACGGCCGAGGTGGCCGCCCGGGTTCAAGTGGCTCGGGACCGTCAGTCCTTCCGTTACCGCGAGACCCCGTGGCGCCTCAACAGCGAGGTCCCTGGTCCGATCCTGCGACGCGACTACCCGTTGGACGAAGCCAGCCAACGGCTGCTGGAGGAGCACTACTCCAGCGGCCGCCTGACGGCCCGCGGATTCGACCGAGTGGTGCGACTGGCTTGGACCTTGGCCGATCTGGCCGGCGTCGAGCGCCCAACCGTCGATCTGACCCATCAAGCCTTCCAGCTCCGCAGCGGTGCCCTACTGACCGAGCTCTCCGACGTCCGACCCATCAAGGGGGATTCAGCAGCATGACCATCACCGAAATCGCCCCGGTCGCAGGCCACGACGACGATCGCGACCGCATCGTCCGGGCAGCCCTGTCCCGCGTCATCGAGCCAGGCGACCCGGCCGCCCTGACTGCCTTCGCAGGACTTTCTCCCCAGGAGACCTGGGATCTCCTCTCCAGCGGAGCACCCGGACTGGATCGCTGGTCCACGCGGATGGACGAGGCCGCTCCGGAGCGAGACCTCGAACGCGCGGCGGCAGCCGGATGCCGGTTCGTCATCCCAGGCGACGCGGAGTGGCCCGCGCAGATCGAAGTACTGGCCGAGGCTGGGCAACTCAGCCGCCGTGGCGGCGTCCCCTACGGGCTCTGGGTCCGCGGCGAGGGCAACCTCTGCCAGGTTCTCGAACGATCAGTCGCCATCGTCGGCGCCCGAGCCTGCTCCCAGTACGGCGAACACGCCGCCGCCGACCTGGCCAGCGGGCTGGCGGACACCGGCGTGACTGTCGTCTCCGGGGGCGCGTACGGAATCGACGCAGCGGCCCACCGGGGCGCCTTGAGCGTCTCAGGCAGCACGGTTGCGGTCCTCGCCTGCGGAGCCAACGTCAGCTACCCACGGAGCAACTCGGCCCTCTTCGACCGCATCGCCGCAACTGGCCTCCTGGTGAGCGAGCTACCACCAGGCTGCTCGCCGACCAAACTCCGCTTCCTCGCCCGCAACAGGTTGATCGCGGCCACCACCCTCGGCACTGTCGTCGTCGAGGCCGCGATCCGCAGCGGCGCCCTGAACAGCGCCGGCTGGGCCGAACAATGCGGCCGCGCCGTCCTTGCGGTCCCAGGCCCGATCACCTCCCGTATGTCGGAAGGCGCCCACCTGCTGGTCCGCGAGCGCAACGCCACCCTGACGACCAGCGTCGCCGACATCCTCGAAGCCATCTCCCCCATCGGCGAACACCTGACCGCCTACCCGCACGCCCCCGCCGATCCCCTCGACGCCCTGGACCTCGAAGTCCGGCGCACCCTCGACGCAGTACCAGTCCTCCGCCCAGCCCACGCCCCACGAATCGCCGCCACCGCCGGCCTGTCCGTAGAGACCGTCCAGGAATGCCTCGAAACCCTCGCCGACCTGAACCTCATCGAATACAACTCATCCGGCTGGCGCCTCACCCCCACCCACCGCCGCTCCCTGGGCCACCCCGCCTAACCCACCATCGTGGGGTGTTGATCGCCTGTCCTGCTCACTGTTTGAATCGCCGCGGGTTTGACGGCGGCTCTCAAACCAGTGACGGATGAGAGTCAGGGCGGCACCGAGGACGCCGAGCTCAGGCTCTGAGGAGTCTGAGGGCGGCGACGTTTCCTTTCCTCTCGTAGAGGGTGATCGCCGTATCGACCGAGGATCGAGCATCCTCGGCCAGCGCAGCGGCCGCCTGCACCCGCGACTGTTCGACGAGCAGGTCTGCCTTCAGATTCGGCATCAGCTCGGGAACCAGGTTGATGGCTGCGGCTGCCTTGGCGAGGGAGGCCTCGATCTCGCCCGGGGGCAGGCTTCGTGCTGCCGCCATCATCGCCAGGACCCGGACGACCACGCAGTCAGTTGGTGTCACCGCCTGGGCCTCGTTGGCGAGTTCTCTCGCCTCCTCCAGATGTCCCTCAGCCGCAAGCAGGAGGGCGAGACGGGAAGACGTCTCTCCCACATGCTCAGCCTCGTTGCCGTTGCGGAAGGGGGTGAGCGCGACTCGGTACGCGCTGACGGCTGCGGCGGCGTCGCCGGCAAGGGTCTCGATTTCGGCGCTGTCCCAGGCAATGAATGCCAGCAGCCGACGTACGCGCATGCGTTCCATGAGCAGTGGGCGAGCGCGGTCGAGGAGTCTTCTTGCCTCGTCGAACTCGCCGGTCATGGCGTAGGCGCGAGCCAGAATTCCCATGACGATGGGGTTGGGTTCGCCACGCTCGCCCATGAGTGACTCGATCTCCTCGATGCACTCCGGCACCGGAGTTGGCCCGCCGATGAGGTTTCGCGAGATCTGGAAGGCCGCGGCGAACTGTTCTCGCAGTGCGCCGCCACGCTGCGCGCATTCGAGGCTGCGACGACCGGAGTTCACCGCACCGACGGGATTTCCGCCGCGTTGCTCCAGCCAGCCGAGCAGGAAGATCGCTTGAGCCAGCCCGTTGTCGTGGCCCGCCTCGGAGAAGAAGCCCGCTGCCTGCCATGCGATGGCGACTAGGTCGTCTGCGGTCATGCCATGAGGACCGGTGATGCACATGCTGCGCGCGTGTTCGAGCCGGGCGAGCCAGCGGTCGACCGGGTCCACGCCCGGCATGTTGCTCAGTTCCAGCAGGAGTTCCTGAGCCCGGGCGTGGTCGCCGAGTGGCAGCGAGACCTCGGCCAGACTCTGGGTGGCGGTGGGTACCAGCGGGTGCCCGTCGGGTAGCAGGTCCAGGGCCCGCGCCAGCAGGTTCGACGCAGCCGACATGTCCATGCGCGTGTACGCCCGTGACCCTGCGGACGCCAGTTTTGTGCCCGCCCGCGCCTCGAGCGCGGCATCGCTTGCCAGGCCGACGCGCCGCTGGTTGACCACTGCCTGTTCGAGGTGGTGGCCGACGACAGCGTCCAGCTCGTCCCTCGGAGCATCTCCGGTGCGCTCGAGCCATTCTGCGAAGGCGAGATGGAGGCGTGCCCGGTCCCGTCGCGTGAGGCTTTGGTAGGCGGCCTCACGGATGAGTCCGTGCGGAAACTCCACGCCCTTCTGCTCGGTGTGTCGAAGCAGTCGCTTCCGAGCGAGCGACTCCAAGTTCCTCGCCAGGAAGGGACGTGCCTCGTCGGGCGCCAGGATCTCGAGCGCCTCGCTACTCAGATGGTCACCTGCCACGGCCGCGGCCCGAAGCAGATCACGTTCACCGGGCCCGAGTCGATCGATCCGGGTGGCAAGCAGCCCTCGTAGCGAGGCAGGGATCGCGTCCGTCTCGGCGTTCGCAAACGCGGCCAGCAGTTGTTCAGCGAACAGGGGATTGCCCTGTGCCGTCTCGATGATCCGTTGTTCGTCCGCTGGGGGCAGGTCGACGGAGGCGCGGTTCCTGACCACCTGCGCGATGGCGTCGACACCCAGCGGGTCGAGGTAGAGCACGTCTGTACGTTCGCCTCCCACGCTCCACTCGGCGCGTAGTTCGACGAGTTCTGGGCGCGCGAGGAACAGGAAGAACGCAGGCCCGGTGAGCGATTCGCTGACGTACTCGAACAGGTCAAGCAGGGTCGACTCCGCCCAGTGGATGTCGTCCACGATCACGGCCAACGGTTGCACAGCACTGAGGAGCTCGAAGGCACGGCGGAGGTCGCCGAAGAACTGCTGCGGCGGGCCCTTCAGGTCGCCTGGTCCGAGCACACCGGCCAGGCGGCCGCCCAGCCCGGGCTCTTTGTTGTCCAGTAGGTCGGCAACCGACTCCCAGTCGGACCCACCGCCGGCCTGGATGAGCAGGTCGTGGAGCAGGCCAAACGTCCGGCCGCTACCGGCGTCAACGCAGGTCGCAGTGATCGTCCGAGCCCTTCCGGCAATGGAGTCCGCGAACGCTCCGGAGAGGCGTGACTTGCCGATGCCGGCCTCGCCGAGCACCGTCATCCGATACGGCGTTCCTCGCCGCACCATCCGGCCGAACGATGTCCTCAGACGGGTGAGTTCTGCCTCGCGGCCGACCATTTGCGCGTGCAAGTCACGAGACATCAGTTTTGCCTCGGGATCAACGTCAACCAGACGCCAAGCAGTGGTGTTGGCGAGTTCTCGGGCCCGCTCCACGACGGCGGCACCTCGGACAACCTTCATGGCCTGCGGTCCGATCAGCACCTCACCGGGCTGTGCGCCCTGTTGCAGTCGAGCCGCCACCGATACCGCCGGTCCGCTTGCCGCACGGGAGCCCGTGAGACCCGACACGACCTCACCTGTTTCGAGTCCGGCTCGAAAGTCACGTGGCGGCCCAGGCCCCTACGTGTCAGGGTTGGGTGAGGCCAGCAGCTAACAGCAAGTCCGCCGGATGACGTAGGGCGAGAACAGGAATCGATCCATCATGTCCAGTCC
>NZ_SNWQ01000027.1 GCF_004361855.1 Kribbella caucasensis | reverse complement strand
CCTCACGAGCCACACCCGTCACACACGCCACACCGGTCACACGGCCGTAAACCCGCAGGCCAGAGCCCCAGGCAACGACTTTGCCGGGGCCCTGGCTGGGGGTGGTGCAGGCGGTTAGGGCACCGAGGAGGCAGGCGCCTGCGGTGAGGATGGTCAGCCGGTTGCGGTTGGTCACGAGCGTCAGCCCTCCGTAGTCGGAGTCGATCGTAACTGGGCGTGAGGCCGCGAGGCCGGGCTGCGAAGCAGCCCTGTGGATAACTGGGGGCCAGGAGCCGCCCGGCTGGGGGGTGAGAGGCTCGGACGGCTCCTGGTTGATGGTGGGACGGGGCTACGAGCGACTTATGACGCGAAGTGAGGAACTGATTTCGGTGTGACACCACTCACAAGGCGTCCGAGGGCCCGAACTGGACATCCAGCGCGGCCGTCGTGAAGCCGAGCTTCTCGTAGAGCGCACGCGCGGCGGTGTTCGTCCCGTCGACATAAAGCACGACGCTCGACAGCCCCCGGTCCTCCTGCAGGTGCCGCAGTCCCTCGATCGTGAGCGCCTTCCCCAGCCCGGATCCCTGGTACGCCGGGTCGACGCCGACCACGTAGACCTCGCCCACGGAGTCCTCCACCTTCGTCCAGTGGAACCCCGCAACCGCCCCCGTCTCGCTCTCCACGGCAAGGAAGAACCCCCTCGGATCGAACCAAGGCTGCCCCATCCGGTCCGCCAGATCCGACGAGGTCCAGCTGCCCTGTTCCGGATGCTCCGCGAAGGCCCGAGCGTTCACCCCCAGCCAAGCAGTCTCGTCTCGCCCGGGCTCAAACGTCCGTACTGCGATGCCGTCGGGCCATACCGGCTTCGGAAGCGGTCCACTCATCCGGCGCAGAAAGTACAGCTCGCGGGTCACTCCGAGCCCTAGGCGCGCCGCGAGTTCGTCGGATCCAGGCAGTCGACCGTGGGCCCAAACCCGAAGCCCCGGTCCGCCGTGATCGAGCAGCAACCGGAGCAGCGCAGTACCGGTGCCTTGTCGTCGTGCGCGCGGTGCCACGACCAGTTGGGCCGAGCTGTCCGGTGCGAGTGATGCGTAGCCGACCAGGTCGCCGACTGTCTGCAGGCCGGATACCCCGAGCGTGCCCGGCTCACCGATGTACGCGAGGACGTGCAGATCGCCCGGATGCTCGCCGTCCAGGTGTAACAGGGTTCGCTCGGACAGCGGATTCACGCCGTCGCTCTGTGCTGCGGCGCGCGCGAGTTCGGTGACGGCGGCGGCAGTGGCCGGGGGCAACGGTGAGGGAACTGCTTCGAGGGTCACTGGACTACCGTAAAAGGTCCTTGGCAGTTCATGGCCAGGTCCTTGGTACGGCCACGCCGGGTCCGGTAATTTTCCCGGAACCGCACACCAGCGGTGACCGAATCGACGACGGAGAAGACATGGCCTACACAGGACGAGGCAGGGCTTGGCTGAGGGGACCGCGGGCCGTTGGCCTGCTGGCTGCCGGAGCCGCTGTAGTACTCGGCTTGGCCACGGGGGGAACCGTGACCCAGGCGGCGACGACGGCGAAACCCAAGCCGACGCACACGCAGATCGAGTTGCTCGCGCTCAACGACTTCCATGGAAACCTGGCGCCCAACAGCCCGACCAGCTCGAGCGGCAATGTGAACGGTGTGCCGGCAGGCGGTGCGGAGTACCTCGCGACGCACCTGAAGCAGATGCGGGCGGCCGCAGCGGCCCAGGGTCGGGAGAGCGTCACTGTCGCGGCTGGTGACCTGATCGGTGCCTCACCACTGCTGTCGGCGGCGTTCCACGACGAGCCGACGATCGAGGCGCTGAACGGGATGGGCCTGGAGGCCGCGTCGGTCGGCAACCACGAGTTCGACGAGGGCTGGCGTGAACTGCTCCGGATGCAGTCCGGCGGCTGCCTGCCCGACGGCGACGGACAGAACAACCAGAACTCCTGTCCCGACCCGGAACACCCGTTCCCGGGCGCGAAGTTCAAGTACCTCTCGGCGAACGTCTTCTTCGAGAACACCCGGACCACGCTGTTCGCGCCCTACAAGATCAAGACCTTCAAGGACGGCCGGAAGGTCGCGTTCATCGGCATGACGTTGGAGAACACCCCCAACATCGTCACCAAGTCCGGCGTCGAGGGCCTTCAGTTCACCGATGAGGCCGAGACCGCGAACCGGCTGGTGCCGATCCTGAAGAAGAAGGGTGTCGAGTCGATCGTGGTGCTGCTGCATGAGGGCGGCTTCCCGGCCGACCCGAGGGCATACAACAGCTGCCCCGGTATCTCCGGCCCCATCGTCGAGATCAACAACGCCCTGAGCCCAGAGATCGACATGATCATCTCCGGCCACACCCACCAGGGCTACAACTGCTCGCTCCCCGACAGCGACAAGCAGCCACGGCTGATCACCAGCGCCTCCTCCTTCGGCAAGCTGATCACCGACGTGCGGCTCAGCATCGACAACGCCACCGGAGACGTCGATCGCGTGAACACCCTGGCGAACAACCAGATCGTCACCCAGGACGTGGCGAAGGACCCCCGGACCACCGCGCTGATCACCAAGTACCAGACCCTGGTCGCGCCGATCGCGAACAAGGTGATCGGCCACCTGACGACGCCGTCGGTGTCGCGGACTGCCGACGACTCACTGGAGTCGCCGCTGGGCAACCTGATCGCGGACGCGCAGTTGGCCGACGCGTCGACCGTGACGAACGGCAAGACCCCCGTTGCGGCGTTCATGAACCCTGGCGGCATCCGGGCCGATCTGGCCTCGACCGGCGGGGAGGTCACCTTCGGGCAGGCGTTCACCGTGCAGCCGTTCAACAACTACCTGGTCTCGATGGACATGACCGGCACCCAGATCAAGGCCCTGCTCGAGCAGCAGTTCTCCGGCGTCAACGGTCCGGAGGCGCCGAAGTTCAAGGTGCTCCAGGTCGCGGGCATCGCCTACACGTGGAACCCGGCTGCTCCGGCGGGCTCGAAGGTGGTGGCCGGCTCGATCAAGATCGCGGGTCAGCCGCTGGTCGACGGTACGACGTACCGGATCGTCACGAACAACTTCCTCTCCGACGGGGGTGACGGCTTCCCGGCCTTCACCACCGCCACGGACAAGTTCTTCGGCGGTCTCGACATCGATGCCTTCGCCAACTACCTGACCGCCCACGACCCGTACACCCCAGTTGCCACCGACCGCATCTCCACCGGTTCCTGACCCGTACTACGGGACGCCGCGCCCGGGTCGACCATCCACAAGACCCGGGCGTGGCGCCCACCACCGGTGGCCGGACGCCGCGCCCGGGTCGGGCCGCTGGTCAGAAGCGGGCGGTTGGCGTCAGAGCAAGAACTTCAGTGCGACCAGGGTGAGGGCTGCAGCCGTGGCGAAGGCGGCCTTGCCCGAACCGAACCCGCGACGGACGGCCGTGCCGAACACCGCGACCGTCAGCGGTACCAGCATGACCAGCAAGGTGATCCCGGCTGCCCGGACGCCGACGTGGTCGCGGCCGCTCAGTACGAGACCGAGGATCATCGCGAAGGTCAACCCGATCCAGGTCGTCGTCAGAACCGGTCCGTCGGCCGGGTCGCTGCGATGCGATGCGTGCGCACCGCGGCGATGCGAAGTCGGAGCAACGTGCGCCATCGGTCACCTTCCGTGAATAGACCGAATACGCAAGGTAGCACCCTGACCACGCTCTGGTCCAAGGCCGTTTCGCGCACCGAACCCGACCCGTTTCTCGAGCCGGTCCAGGCCAGAATCCCCGCCGTCCCGGCGAATAATCGTCGCAGCCCGCAGCCCGCAGCCCGCAGCCCGCAGCCCGCAGCCCGCAGCCCCCCAGCCCGCAGCCCCAGCCCGCAGCAGCCACCCGCCCCCCGCAGCCCAGCCGCAGCCCGCCCCAAGCCCGCCGCTCAGCCCGCAGCCGCAGCCGGCCCTGAGCCCGCGGGGTGGGTGGTGGAGCGTCAGACGGTTACGTCGGCGGTTTCGCGCTGGTTGCTGGGTGGGATGACGAAGCGGTAGCCGACGTTGCGGACGGTGCCGATGAGGGACTCGTGTTCGGGGCCGAGCTTGGCGCGCAGGCGGCGGACATGGACGTCGACCGTGCGGGTACCGCCGAAGTAGTCGTAGCCCCAGACTTCTTGCAGCAACTGCTCCCGGGTGAACACACGGCCCGGGTGCTGCGCGAGGAACTTGAACAGCTCGAACTCCTTGTAGGTGAGGTCGAGCGCGCGTCCGTTGAGCTTGGCGGTGTACGACGCCTCGTCGATCACCACGTCGCCGCTGCGGATCAGGGACGTGTCCGGGTCCTCGTTGCGCACCGCGGCCAGTCGCCCGATCACCAGGCGCAGTCGCGCCTCGATCTCGGCCGGCCCCGCGGTGTCGAGCAGGACGTCGTCGGCGCCCCAGTCGGCGTTCACCGCGGTCAGGCCGCCTTCGGTGACGACCAGGAGCAGCGGTACGTCGATCCCAGTGGTCCGGATCAGGCGGGAAACACCCCGCACGCTGACCAGGTCGCGCCGGGCGTCGAGGAGGACGGCGTCGGCATCGGGTGCGTCGACGAGTGCGGCGACCTCGGCGGGCAGGATCCGGATCTGGTGGGGCAGCAGGGCGAGCGAGGGCAGCACCTCGGTGGAGGCCTGCAGCGCGTTCGTCAGCAGTAACAACGTGCTCACGCTGTCTCCTTGTGCGGGTCGTCGGATCCCGAGTCAGTGATCCGGTCCTTATGCACGTCAGGCCCCAGCGGCGTCATTGCCGGGGGCCCGAGACACACTGGATGCAACAGCAAGCTGACATAATACTCCAAGACTTAACCGATTAGTGAGGGCTCTCCCACATGGCGGAAGTAACCATCAGGTACTTTGCCGCGGCACGCGCCGCGGCGGGCGAGTCCACCGCGACCGCCGACGCCGCCTCGGTCAAGGATCTCGTCGTCACCGTGTCCGCCGATCGGCCGGAGCTGGCCCGCGTCCTCGGCATCTGCTCCTTCCTCGTCGATGGCGAGCGCGTGGACCTGGAAACGCCCCTCCGCCCTGGTGCTCTGGTAGACGCCCTCCCGCCCTTCGCCGGCGGCTGACCCAAACTGTCCGCCGAGCCGGGCTTGACCCTGACACGGTGTCAGGCAGTGAAGTGGTCAGCATGTTGAGCATCGGAGATCTGGCCCGCCATACGCGCGTCTCCGTCCGCATGCTCCGGTACTACGACACGCTCGGGCTGTGAACTGACGGGAGATTAGCGAGTGAGCCACCGGCAGGGCTTCCGGGTCGAGCTCGCCCCCGACCCTGGGCAGGCCATCGTCATGGGCCGGCACTGTGGCCTGTCGCGGGTGGTGGAGAACTTCTGCCTGGAGACGGTGCGTAAGAAGTGGGCGCAGCGCAAGGCGGAGGAGTCCTACGGCGTCACCGGCGACGACCTGACCAAGGTTCCGTGGTCGGCCCCCGCGCTGGAGAAGGAGTGGCGCGCCGCCCACCCCGCACGCTTCCCATGGTTCGCCGAGAACAAGCTGTCCTCCCGCGTCCCCAAGGAAGCCTGCCGGGTCCGTGCCGCCGGATTCTCCAACTATCTCAAGTCGAAGAAGGGCGAACGCCGGGGCGCGAAGATGGGCTTCCCCTCGTGGCGCAAACGCAAGCACGGCTCCCGGTTCCGCTACGACGCCGACCGGGCCAAGCCGCTGGATGCCCGCACCGTGCGCCTGCCGGCCATCGGCGATGTCGCAACCCGTGAGGACATGTCCTGGCTCACCGGCCGGATGGAGAACGGCAGCGCCCGGATCCTGGGCGCCACTGTCCGGGAGCAGGCCGGGCGCTGGTGGATCTCGTTCCAGATCGAGGTGGACCGCGACGACCTCAACAAGCACCGTCAGGCCGACGCCGAGGCCCCAGCGTGCGGGATCGACCTGGGCCTGAAGACGTTCGCCGTCATCAAGAACAGCGACGGCACCACCGAGGAGATCCACGCCCCCAAACCACTCAAGGCCGCACAGCGCGCGTTGAAGCGCGCCAACCGCAAGCTCGCCCGCAGCGCGAACGACTCCAAGAACCGGGCCAAAGCCCGCCAGCGTGTCGCCCGCCTGCATCTTCAGGTCGCCGACCGGCGCCGGGACTTCCTGCACAAGACCACCACGAGGCTGACGAGAACCAAGTCGGCCATCGCCGTGGAGACCCTGCACGTCAAGGGCATCATCAAGAACCGCCGGCTCGCCCGCTCCATCTCCGACGCCGGGTTCGGCGAGTTCGTTCACCAGCTGGACTACAAGGCCGACTGGTACGGCTCGACCGTATGGAAAGCCGACCGGTGGTTCCCGTCGTCCAAAACGTGCGGGGACTGCGGACGCATCAACCGCGCCCTGGTCCTCGCCGACCGCACCTGGGTCTGTCCCGGCTGCGGCGTCCTGCACGACCGAGACCAGAACGCGGCAGGCAACCTGCTCGCCGCTATGCTCGCAGACCGACCATGTACGACCTCGCCGGGAAGTTGCCCGGAGAACCGAAACGCCTGTGGAGACCACATAAGACCTCACTCTCCGGAGTCGGCAGCGGTCAGCGAAGCAGGAAGGGCCGAAGCGAGTACATCGCTGAGACTCACTCAACGGCTGGTCGTCCCGGAGTACGACGGCTCCGATCGATCGAGAGAGGTCTGACCATGACGAACAACACGCTGACGTTCAAGACTCTGCCCGCGCTTAGGCTGGCCCGCGTCACCGCCGAGGTGAACGACACCACCGAGATCAGTGGGGTGTCCGGGCAACTGGTCGAATCCCTGAACCAACGGCTGGCAGCGGCAGGCATCACCGGCGCCGGCCCCGGGATCAGGACCTACTACGGCCGCCCGGACGGATCGAAGATCGAAGTCGCCGTCGCCGTCCCGATCGACACCGATCTCGACGGGGCAGGCGGGGGCGGTGGTGCCGACCGTGCCGACGGCGCCAACCATCCCGACCGGCTCGGCGGGCTTGAGATCTTCGATCTGCCGGCGGAGGAGCGTGGTGTTTCGGTGGTCCACCGCGGCCCAGGGGTCGATGTCGGCGATGCCTGGATGACCTTGGATGTCGCGCTCGAAGAACGCGGCCTGGAATCCCACGGCGTCTACCGCCTGGTCGAGCTACCGTCCCCCGACGACGCGATCGAGCTTCAATGCCCCGTCCGCCCAATCGGCTCAGCCTGCCGCTGACCCCGGGCAGGATAGGTTTCGGTCGTGGCACGGGATACGGGGAGCCTGCTGACTACTGTCGGGCGGGCGGGTGCGTTGTTCGGCAGAGCTTGGCCACGTTTGCTGGCGGTGTTCGTGGTGGCGCAGTTGGCTCATCGCGGGGTCCAGTGGGTCGCGGTGCAGGCGGGGGCGAAGGCGGAAGCGGCCGGGATCGCGCTGCTGGCGTTGCTCGTGCTGATCTCACTGGCGATGTACGTCGCCATGTTCCTGGTCCTCCGCGGCGAGTTGCCGTTCCATCGGCGTGCGGTCGACGAAGGTGTGCTGGCGCCCGACGGGATGGAGCCGGGCAAGGAGCATCGGCCGATCGATGCGCTCGCGGCGGCGTTGTTGCCGTTCCTGGCGTTCTACGCGGCGTACAAGTTTCTCCAGGCCGAGGCACTCGAGTACGAGTACGAGCTGGCCGTCCACAAGGTGAACCAGACGGTCGCCGACGTGCTGGGCGGAGGCGTTGTCTCGCAGGAGTCGACGGGGCTCCAGTCGCTGTCCACCTGGTTGTTCATCGGCCTCGGTGTCGCGGCGTACCTGCTGCGGTTGTTCTTCAAGAAGCGCAGGGGCGGCGAGGACGGCGGCCCGGTGCGCAAGCTGTTCATCACTTACCTCGAAGCGCTGTGGATCTTCGTGGTCGCCTACCAGGCGTCGGCGTACATCCCGTCGCCGAAGGACTGGATCAAGGAACGCCGGGTCGCCGATTGGGTGCACGACGGCTATGTCTGGGTGCTCGACCAGGTTCTCGGGGTCGAGCGGATCCGGGAGATCTGGGACGCCGTTACCGGATTCGTTGCCGCCGGCATCGGCGATCTGTGGAACGCGGCCGTGTTGCCGCTGATGTGGATCACCATGACCGCGGTGATCTACGGACGCGCCGTGCACAAGGCACGGAAGCCACGGGTTCTGCGCTGGCGGTTCGACCGGATCACGCATCGCTGGCAGCAGACCCCGCCGATCGTGCGCGCGGCCGGCAACTCCATGGTGTCCGACTGGCGGGATCGCTGGACCCCAGTGGCGGACGCGTTCCGGTTGGTGGTCCGGTCGGGGCTGCGCCCGCTGCTCGGGTACTTCCTCGCCTGGGCCGTGGTGACGTACCTGGCCAGCGCGGTGTGGATCGTACTGCGGGACTACGTGCTCGGGCCGCACTCGTTGGCGTTCTGGCAGGTGATCGACGAGCCGCTGAACCTGGTCACGGAGGGGCTGAAGATCATGCTCCAGATCAGTCTGCTCGCGGCCGCGTACGACCGGATGGTGGGCGGGCTCGCGGGATACCTTCAGCCGCGGATCCGCGCAGTACAAGGGGATGCGACCGAGGACAAGGGGGTGACCGACCTGACCGCGGCTACCTCGGGAATGCCAGATACTCAGGGAGCTTCGTAGCCCAGGTGATCGTCGGCTGGACGGATTCGGCGACCTCGGTCGGTACGACGAACACGGCGACCGTCTCGAACGGCTTGCCCGCTTGCGGCGTCAAGTAGTACTGCGCGATCCGTGGGTTCCGAAACCTTTGAAGCTTGTCGTCGGAACCGCCGGCGCAACCCGTTGGGCGGTCGTGGAACGCGCTCTCGAGGTTCGACTCGTCCCAGATCCGCCCGTCCGGCGCGCGAAGGTGGACCCTGCAACCGCCAAGCGTCTCGAGTGCGGCCAAGTTGTCCACGCGGATGCGGAGATACACGCGGACGCGGGTCGTGCCTTCCGGCGGGGGTTCGGGGGCAGCGCTGGACTTGGGCTGGGGATCCACCTCGACACTCGCGTTGTACCAGGTGGCGTCCTGGTACGCCGTACCGCCGGCTGCGACGACGACTGGGTCGCGGGGTTCACTGTCGTACCACGACTTGTAGTCGGACCGGGTCGACCACCAGCCGAGTACGGGAACGGTGAGCACGAGAGCGGCCAGAGCAACCGTGTTCTTGCGGAACCAGTTCGGCTTGGCGCGGCGGGCCGTCATCATGTGCTCGCCCGGGTGAGGACGGCGACATCCTGACGGAGCGAGTCGAGCTGATCGGCCTTGACGTCCAGCGGGATCGTGGCCTGCGGCTCCAGTTCGGTGAAGATCTTCTTCTCTGTCACCAGCAGGATCGCGCCGGGCAGCTTATCGGCCGGGAGTTCGACCACGAACGAGCCGCGGACAGGAATACCCGGGGCGAGCTGGGTCCCGGTGAGATCGGCCTCTCGAAGGCCGCTCCGGTTCGCGCCGAGGTAGGTCGTGCCGTCGTCGGTGCGGATCTCGACCTTCTGCAGGAAGATCGGTTCGCGGGTGGCGTTGACGAGCGCGTCGATCACGACGAAGTCGGTCAACGTGTCGCGGTCGGGTTTCGTCCGGGGGATACGGAGCTTCTTGCTGACCCGGACCCCCTCGACGGTGAGCTCGAACCGCGGCGTCTCGACCGCCTTGCCGACGGCGCCCTTGACCGCGACCGGCTGCTGGAAGTCCTGCTGCGACGGGGTCAGCCGGTAGAGACCGATGATCGCGACGAGGACGAGCACGGTCAGGCCGATGTTGACGAGCTTGCGGCCGGTCATTTGGTGTTGTCCTTGACCTTGACGGTGCTCTCGGCCGCGGTCTTGTCCGGGGTCCACTTCTCGTGGTGGTCGAGCACGGATTCCTCGATGTGCTCGTAGTGCTGGACGGTCAGCTTGACTTCCTTCGGGAGCTCCGTCGCTTTGGGCAACTTCCAGACGTAGGCGACGTCCTCGGCCTGGCCGGGGGTGAGCACCGGGCCCTGGGTCTGGTCGCGCAGGTTCGTCGTACCGAGCGGGGCGTCGGTGGAGTCCAACCCTGGTACGTCGATGAGGCGGATCAGGTCGCTGGGTGGGATCGTGCCCATGTCGTCGGTGAGCTCGATCTTCGTGACGACTGCGATCAGCGCGCCGCCCGGGTCGGGTCTGAACAACGGCTCCAGGTCCTTTGTCGTGACCACGCGGTCGATCGTCACCTCGAACTGGCCCGCGTCGATCGCAGTACCGGCTGCCGCCTGTGGGGTCTCGTCGGCGGCTTTCTCCAGTCCGCCGAACGCCGCCGAGATCGCCAGCACCACGGCACCTGACCCGATCGCCCAGGTCCGCACCGACCGGCCGCGAACCCGGACATCCCGCAAGTCGGGC
Organism: Kribbella caucasensis; assembly: GCF_004361855.1. Classification (GTDB taxonomy): domain Bacteria; phylum Actinomycetota; class Actinomycetes; order Propionibacteriales; family Kribbellaceae; genus Kribbella; species Kribbella caucasensis. Next base: position 88,140 of record NZ_SNWQ01000027.1, on the reverse strand, counting down.
AGGTCCGCCCGTTCCCTGTTCCCCGTTGACACACGCGAAGCCTAACCACAGCAAGGCCCACCGCACGCCTTCCAGGAACCGTACGTGTCGACGAACCGCAGTCTCCGTGGAGCCGAGTCGGTCGTGGGGCCGGGTGGGTCGTGGAACCGGTTGGACGCGATGGGGCTGATCGGATGGAATGTGCGCATGGACGGCGGGCTGACGGTGCGGGCGGGGGTGGTTATCCCTGAGGCCGAGCTCGGTTGGCGGTTCTCGCGGTCCAGTGGGCCGGGCGGGCAGTCGGTGAACACGACGGACAGCCGGGTGGAACTCAGCTTCGATGTCAGCTCGACCACCGCGTTGAATGAGGCGCTGCGGGCCAGGGCGGTCGAGCGGCTCGCCTCCCGCCTGGTCGACGGGGTGCTGACGATCGCCGCCTCCGAGCACCGTTCACAATGGCGCAATCGGGAGGCCGCGCTGGCGAGGCTGGCCAGCCTGTTGCGAGAGGCGATCGCGGCGCCGCCTCGGCAGCGCCGCCCGACCCGCCCCAGCAAGAACTCCATCCGGCGCCGGATCGAGGACAAGAAGCGCCGCGGCGAAACCAAACGCCTCCGCAACCCCCCGGCCGACTAAGGGCGGGTGGGTGTGCGGGGCGGGACGCCGCGTGGTGCGGGCCCGGGGGTACGGGGTGTGGGACAGGCGGGTGTGCGGGGCGGGACGCCGCGTGGTGCGGGCCCCCGGGGGTACGAGGTGTGGGACAGGCGGGGGTGCAGGCGGGGGTGCAGGCTGGGGTGCAGGCGCGGGCCGTGGGACGGCCCGCGCCTGCTGTTGGGGTGGGGGTTCAGGCGGCGCGGCCGAGGGCTCGGTAGTCCCAGGAGGCTTGGCGCCAGGTGGTGGGGTCGAGGGCGTGGCGGCCGTCGACGATGTTGCGGACGGCTACGTAGTCGCCCAGCCATTCGGGGTCGAGTTCGCGGAACTGGTCCCATTCGGTGAGCAGGGCGACGACCTGGGCGCCGGTCGCAGCCTCAGCGACGCTGTCGGCGTAGTGCAGGTCGGGGTAGGCCCGCCGGGCGTTGTCCATCGCCTGCGGGTCGTAGACGCGGACGATCGCGCCCTCGGCGACGAGCAGCCGGGCGACGTCCAGGGCGGGGGCGTCGCGGATGTCGTCGGAGTCGGGCTTGAACGCGGCGCCCAGCGCGCAGACGGTGACCCCCGCCAGCGAGCCGCCGGCCTGGGCGCGGATCAGGTCGACGGTGCGCTGCCGACGACGCTGGTTGATCGCATCGACCTCACGGAGGAACGAGACGGCCTGGCCGACCCCGAGTTCGTCGGCCCGGTGGATGAAGGCGCGGATGTCCTTCGGCAGGCAGCCGCCGCCGAAGCCGAGACCCGGGCGGAGGAACCGGCCGCCGATCCGCGGGTCGTAGGACAGCGATGCGGCGAGCTGCTGTACGTCGGCTCCGGTGGTCTCGCAGACCTCGGCCATCGCGTTGATGAAGGAGATCTTCGTGGCCAGGAACGAGTTCGCGGCCACCTTGACCAGTTCGGCCGTCGGCAGGTCCGTGACCACCACCGGCACGGAAGCCTCCAGCAGCGGTGCGAAGGCCGACTCCAGAACCGACAGCGCCCACGGCGACGAGACCCCGAAGACCAGGCGATCCGGTCGCATCGTGTCCTCGACGGCGAATCCCTCGCGCAGGAACTCGGGGTTCCAGGCCAGCTCCACAGCAGTCCCGGCCGGTGCCGACGACTGCAGCATCGAGGTCAGCCGGGCCGCCGTACCGACCGGCACGGTGGACTTGCCGACCACCAGACAAGGCCGCGTCAGGTGCGGGGCCAGCGACGAGACCACCTGGTCGACGTACCGGAGGTCCGCTGCGGGCGAGTCGGCGGCCTGCGGCGTACCGACACAGATGAAGTGGACATCGCCAAAACCCCCGGCCTCGGCAATATCAGTACTGAACCGCAGCCGCCCGGAATCGAGCGCCTTGCGGAGCATCTCCGGCAGCCCGGGTTCGTAGAACGGAACCCGGCCGTCGGACAGCGCGGCGATCTTGGCCGCGTCGGTGTCGATACCGAGTACTTCGTAGCCCAGCACCGCCATGCAGATGGCGTGTGTGGCACCGAGATAGCCGGTGCCGAGGACAGTGAGACGTGGCTTTGCAGACATGGGTGTCCCCCCAAATCGACTTGTGCAGGGAATATCAGCGGCAGGGAATGTTGCTCAGACCTTCGCCGGCGCCGGTGACCTTGTTGTCACAGGCAACGACATTTGCCTCGGTCGGGCGCAGCGCGAAGCCGAACCCGGGCCCGTCCACGGCAGCGGTGTTGCCGGTGAACAGGTTGTGGTCGCCCCAGCCCTTCAGGATCTGATGGGTCTGGAAGCCGTCAGTGGTTGATTTCGTGCCGGTGTTGCCCTTGATCAACCAGTTGTTGCCCTTGACATCCACCCAGGAGTCGGCGCCGCTGAGTGCCGATCCGTCGAAGGTGTTCCCCTCCAGCAACCCTCCGGTGGTGCCTTCCTTGATGTCGACCGCCTCGGACGTGGTCTGCGAGATCTTGTTGTCCCTGACCACGTTGCGGTCGCTGCGGTCCGGCTTGCAGTCGTTGCTGGTGCACCAGTTGCTGACCGCGGAGCCGATGTAGACGCCTTCGCCGAACTTCTCCCGGCGCAGGCCCGTCTTGCTGATGGTGTTGTCCCGGACGACGTTGTCCGTGCTGTTGGAGCGCAGGTGGATCGCCTCGTCGCCGATGTCGTGCACCGTGAGCGCCTGGACGACCGTGCCGACCGTGGTGTCGGCCATCACGCCCTTCTGCCCGTTGGTCACGGTGAAGCCGACGAGTCGCCAGTACTTCGCCTTCTTCAGGTGGAAGACGTAACCGCCCTTGATGTTCTCGCCATCCAGTACTGCGCCCGCCCCGCCGCACAACCAGACCGGCTGCTCCGCGGTACCGGAGGCCTCGGCCACGAACTTCCCGGCGTACTTGCCGTCTGACAGCGCGATGCTGGTTCCAGGCGCGGCATTCTTCAGCGCCTCGGTCAACCCGTTCGTGTCGGAGACGGTGACCGTGGCGGCCGGGCAGGAGACCGGCGACGACGACGGCAGTGGTCCCTTGCCGGGAGCCGGCGCATCGGCGAGCAGCGGCGCGTCCTCCGGCTTGCGCTTGCCGTTCCCCTCCTCCTCTTCCTCGTTCTCCGGCGACGACGACGACGACGGAGTGTCAGATGGAGAGTCGGAAGAAGGGCCGGTAGGTTCCAGCGACGTGATCGTCGGAGCCGGCGGCACCGAAGGGATCGACGAGTCGGCACTGGGGGTCGGCGAGTCCGACGACGGCCAGACCGCGGCCACGACCCCGCCGCCGACCAGCAGCACGGCAGCAGCGGAGGCGCCGGCGATGATCAGGTCTCGCCTCGTCATTGCGCTCCCTGCCTGTCGATCTGTACTGCGGTCGCGGGCACCGGTTGTCCGTCGGAGACCGGTCCCTTGTCAGCGTAGGGGTGAACGATTCGCCGGATCTTCCTGGTTCCGCGTGCCGCCGTGAAGATCAGCAGCGCCGCCAAGGCGAGCCACATCGCGGTCAGCGGCTGCAGGAACCGCTTCAGCGTAACCAGGAACGGCGTGGTGTCGTGCCAGTTGCCGTCGTCGTTCCGCCAACTGCGCATGTTCACGTCGGCGGCCCGCTTGGTGTCGATGGCGCTGGGCCCCCGTCCGCTGATGGTGTTCTCGGTGACCTTCGTGGCGTTCACCGTGCCGACCAGTGACACCGCGTGCGACGTCGCGTCCGACATGGTGTTGCGCTGTACGGCGGCGGCCGAGTCGCGCACGTACACGCTGGTACTGCCGCCGCTGATGATGTTGCCGGACACGACCGACGAGACGACACCGTCCCGTACCGCGATGCCCTGCCGACCCGGATCCGTGACCCGGTTGCCGACCACGGACACGTCCTTCGCACCACCACGGACCACGACGCCCATGTCGTTGCCGTGCAGGTCGTTCGCGTTGACGCCGATGTTGGCGCCGCCGATCACCTCCACGCCGTACCGGGCGTTGTCACTGAGCTTGCTGTTCGACACTGTGTTGTTGCCGTAGCTGCCGAGGCTCGAACCGGTCGCACTGGGTCCGTCGGCGAGCGGCAGACCGGACATGGTCAGCCCGTTGCGGTGGTTCTGGGTCGCCTCGATCTCGGACAGCACGATGCCGGTCGTCGCCCGGGACAACACGATCCCGTCACCCGCGTTGCGGCTCGCAGTACTGGAGTCCACCACCGCGTTGGTGACGTAGCGGTGCATGACCAGGCCGTCGACCAGGCTCTCGTCGAACTTGCTGTCGCGGATGTCCAGACCGTTGGCACTGGCCGCGAACAGGCCGAACGCGTTCCGCTGGATCACCGTGTTCTGGATCAGCGCGGACACGAAGCTGTACTCCGGGTTGGCGATGTCCACCTCAGGCAGGGGGAGCGCGCCGGCTGGCAGGACCTGGCTGAGCGTGTTCTTGCCGGCCCCGTCGAGCCCTACGCCTGGCTGGTTCTTCTGTGTCGCCTTCTCAGCCGCGCGTTCCTGGTTGGCCCGCTTACCGACCCGCATGGTCTCGCCGAGCTTGTCGAGCGAACCGGAGTTCGGCCGGTCCGTACCAGTGAGCGACAGTCCGCCGGTCCGGCCGCTCCAGAACCCGAGGTCCGACAGTTCGGCGTACCGGACCCGCACCTGACCGCCGAGCGAACGGAGGTAGGCGCGACCGTCGTTGGTGAGGGTGTCCGGGCTGTCGGTGTCGCGGTTCCAGCTGGTGATCCGGACCGGTTTGCCCTCGGCGCCCTGCACGTTGAGCACACCGCCGTAGTTCACGATCGACACGAATCCGTCGGGATCGCTGGCCAGCCGCAGCCTCAGGCCGCCCGCGGACGACAGGTTCAGCGTCGCGCCGGACTGGACGACGACGTGCTCGGACAGCAGGTACCCGCCGTCCGGCTGCCGGATGAACGTCTGCGGCGCGAGACCGAGCAGGTCCTTGATCGTGTAGACCTCCCGCCGCGGCGTCAGCACCAGCGTGTACGCCGACCCGGTGGCGATCCGGTACGGCGTGTTCAGCGAGGTCTTGCTCCACCGGGTGAGCGAGTCGACGGTCCGGACCTCGACCAGTCGCCGGTCCTCGTCCGCGACGTACGCCGCCTCGGCCTCGGGGTCGCCCGGATACGGCAGCCGGTCGATCACCTTGTCCTCGGCAGCCGGTGTCTTCCCGGGCACGGACGGCTGGGTCGCGTCGGGCGGTTCGGTGGCCTTGGCGGAAGGCTGAGCAGGAGCCTTCGTACCGGGCTTCGATGGCTTTGGTGTGGATGGCTTGGGAGGAGTCGGAGTCGGGGTGGCGGCGAGTGCGCCCGGTTGAGCGAGCCCGAGGATCGCCAGGGTCAGAACGCCTGCGGTGAGAACCTTCCGCGGCTTGTTCACGCCACCGACTCCGTCTCCAGCGCCGAACTGGTGGACTGCCTCGCCATCCCAGCGGCCGGCGCGGCAGCCTGGTGCCGGGGGGCCTGAACGGCCGGCGCTGAGCTGGTACCGCGCAGCGAGGCGGCGTTCTGGCCCTCGCCGCCGACCATGGTCGCGGACCTGGTCAGCCAGCCCTGCTTGTTCATCGTCACGAACGCGTACAGCTTGATCGGCAGCGCGATCAGGATCACCGTCAGCGTCACCACCGGCAGCAGCAGGATCTCGAACGGGTGCCGGCGCAGATGCGAGATACCGCGGATCCCGCGCGCGATCATCAGCCAGGCGGCGGCCAGCGTGTAACTCTGCCAGGTCAGCTCGAGCCGGCTGAAGATCAGGTAGCCGATCGTGATCCCCATCGTCACCGGCGTGAGCAGGATCTGCAGCACGGTCACCTTGGTGACCAGCGGCACCCGCCACAGCCAGCCCTTCCAGGCCGCGGTCAGGTAGCAGCGGTACGAGTTCCGGCTCCAGCGGATCCGCTGCTTGACGAACGCCCGGAACGAGGCCGGGAACATCGACAGCGCCCGCGCCGACGACTGGTGCACGGTCTTGTAGCCGGAGGCAAGGACCAGCCAGGTCAGCCGGCCGTCGTCACCGGAGACGCAACGGCGGCCGAGGAAGAACTCGTTCTCCAGGTTGTCCAGCACCGACAGGACGACACTGCGACGGTATGCACCGGTCCGGCCGGACACGCAAGCGACCGCGCCGGCCCGGCCCATCGCGGGCACGTAGTCGTAGTACCGCAGGTTCACCAGCCAGTCGGCGACCCGCCGCCAGATGCTGGTGGTCCGCTCGTGCACGTTCTGCTGGGTGCTCACGGCACCGACCGTCGCGTCGACGAAGGGGTGCTGCACCGCCTTCAGCAGGCCCGGCTGCCAACTGGTGTCGGAGTCGGTGAGAACCAGGATCTCGTACTTCGCCGCGCGGATCCCGACGCCGAGCGCGGACCGCTTGCCCGCGTGCTTGAACAGGATCGGGTGCACCCGCGGATCGTCCAGCGCGACCAGCCGCTCGTACGCCTCGATGTCGGCGACGTCCAGCACGATCAGGATCTCGTCCGGGTTCTGCGCCCGCCAGCTCTCCAGGCAGCGCATCAGGATGTCCGGATCCTCGTGGTACGACGGCACCACCACCGAGGTCGTGGTGGTGTAGTCGTTGACGATCGGCCGGGCCAGCCGGGACAGCACGAACCGGTAGAGCCACAAGGCCCACACGATGATTCCGGCCAGGGCCAGCGGAACGAGGCTGCGCCATTGCGACAGATCGTTACCGGAAAAGCTGATTCCAGTGACTTTGTCCCAGATTTCGCTCAGGCTGAGCCGGCTCATGGGAATACCTGAAACAATCATTTGTTTCCCCCCACCGCATATGCGGTCGAATTCATCGGCCCCACCCCTGGAACCGATGACCCCTCCGGCCGGGCCTCACTGACCGGTCGGTGTCTTGCGAACCGCATCCGCCGGGGTTCTGTCCGGGTGGAACGGCCAGAATGAAAAGTAGCGGGCTGGGAAGTGGGAAGCCGCTGTCCCAAAGATCGTTCACGAAAGTTTAATCACCGGGTAACACACGTTGCGGGGATATTTCTGGTGACCCATGGGCATGGGACACTTACGCAATGAGTGGGCGGGTGGGACAAGTCGGCCGGTGTTTGCTGGCTATTGGTTTCGTGTTTTCTTTGATTTCCTGTTCGGACGGTGGTGAGGCGGCGCCGTCGCCGTCGGCGAGCAGTGTGCCCACGTCCGAGGCAAGCACTGTCGAAGCAACCACTCCGACACCTGTCCCCAGCACGCCGACCGTGCCCGCGGAGAATCCGGACTGCGTCGCCGGTCCGGGCAAGACGATCCGGCAACTCCCGGACATCACGGTGCCCGCGGTGACCATCGCGCCGGTGAATTCGGGTGACGAGACCGTGGTCGAGGGGTTCACCATCCCCGCGCAGACGATCGACGCCGGCTGCGTGATCCAGTACGACGCCCCGGGTGGTTGCCTGGGCGCGATCCGGATCACCGGCGCCTCGATCCCGGCCGCGACGATCCCGGAGAGCCGGGTGTCCGACTCGGACAAGGTGTACGCGGCCGTCACGGTGTCCGGGGTGGATGCGCCCGCGGTGAATTCACCCCAGGTCTGCCAGGTCGAGACCAACGGGGTGCTGCCGACCGTGACCCGCAAGGGCGTAGTACGGCGTGGGGTTTCGCGGCCTGGTACGGCGCGACCCGGTGGGAGTGAGAACGGCGTCAAGGTGGAGACCGTCAAGCTCGAGCCGGCCCGGCTGCCCGACGTGGACGTGGACCCGGCCCGGCTGGAGTCGCGCAAGTTGCCGGGTCAGGACAAGGTCGACGTGTTCACCGGCGAGGGCAAGATCTCGTACGTCGCGCCGGGGGACGTGCTGTTCGACTCAGAGCAGTGGACGATCCGGCCGGATGCGGCCCGCGCGCTGCACGCGATCGCCCTGAAGATCAAGGCCGGCTCGCCGAACGCCCGTCTCCGGGTGGAAGGCCACACCGACGATCGCGGTGACGCGACGTACGGCCTGCGTCTGTCCGAACGCCGCGCCCAGGCCGTCGCCACCTGGCTGATCCGCACTGAGAAGTTCCCCGCGTCCCTGATCACCACCAAGGGCTTCGGCGAAACCACCCCGGCCGTCCCCAACACCTCCGACGCCAACCGCCAGAAGAACCGCCGCGTGGTCATCACCGTCGCCACCCGCTGACCGGGATGTGAAACGGTTGGTTGAAAGGTAAGACGAGCGACGTAGTCTGGATTGCTGTGAGTCCAGGGATTGCCGTGCTCGTGGTCGCGCTGGTTGCCGGCGTGCTGCTGAGCCTGCTCAAGACCTGGTACGACGGGCGGTTCCGCGAGTCGCCGGTGGTCAGGGGAGCAGCGGTGGACGAGGATCGCGTTGACGCGAGTGATCTGGGTGTGGAGCTCGGTGAGCGGGCGACGTTGCTGCAGTTCTCGTCGGCGTTTTGCGCGCCGTGCCGAGCGACCCGGCGGGTGCTGGCCGATGTCGAGTCGATGGTCGACGGGGTCCGGCATGTGGAGCTCGACGCCGAGTCGAACCTGGACCTGGTCCGCCGCCTCGACATCCTGCGGACGCCTACTGTGCTCGTCCTCGACAGCTCAGGCGCGGTCGTCACCCGTGCCAGCGGCCAGCCCCACAAGCCGGCCGTCATCGCCGCACTGGGCACCGCGCTGGCCAGCTGAGTCCAGAGTTTGGGCGGCAGCAACCTGCCTTAGATGGTGTTGGCGGCCCAGATAGGTGATGCTTTGGCGGTGAGTTTCCCGGCCGGGTGGTACGACGATCCACGAGACCAGTCTCAGCAGAGGTTCTGGGACGGTGCGGCGTGGACCGAGCACCGCCGTCCCCGCCCAGGTCCACCGCCGTACCAGGCGCAACCCCCTCTCCCGTCGAACCAGCCAGCGCAGTACCAAGGTGCGCCACAGCACACCGGCGCGCCGCAGTACCAAGATGCGCAGCGGGCGCAATACCAAGGAGCGCCCGCCTACCAAGGTCCTGGGTTCGGCTATGGATCCATGGTGCCGTCGACGCCGGACGGCGTGCCGTTGTCCGGGTGGTGGAAGCGGGTCTGGGCTCGGCTGCTCGACGGATTGATCGTGCTGATCGTGAGCCTCCCGCTCACCGGTTACTTCTGGTACCACTACATCGGTGCCCTGGTGGACTACCAGAGCGAGGTCTTCGACCGCGCCGTCGCCGGCGAGACCACCAACTTCAACGCCACGCCGCCCTGGGACGTCTATCAATGGGCGATCCCCGCCGCGCTGATCGCGCTCGCGGTGAACTTCGTCTACGAGTACTTCTTCCTGGTCCGCTCCGGCGCGACCCCCGGCAAGAAGGCGCTCGGCATCAGCGTCCGCCTGCGTGAAGTCCCCGGACCGCCGCCGCCGCTCGCGGTCTGCAAGCGGTTCGGCCTGTACTCCGCGCTGTCGCTGCTCAGCGGGGTCCCGATCGTCGGCAGCCTCTTCAGTCTGCTCAGCCTGCTCAACGACCTCTGGCCGCTCTGGGACGACAAGAAGCAGGCCCTGCACGACAAGGTCGCCGCGACGAACGTCGTACTCGGCCCCCAGCCCCGTCGCTAGGCGACCACCACGTCGCCGAGGACCTCGAGGTAGTGCTCGCAGGGGTACCAGATCGACACACCGGCGTGGATGTGTCCGTCCGCCTCGTCGAAGTAGAGATCGGTGTAGATCTCTCCGCCACACGCATGCGAGTCGTACACCTGTTCGGCTTTGACATGGCCGAATACCTTCGGTTGCCCGCCGCGGATCGCCGCCAGCGCATGTAAGGCATCCAGGTCGAGAGCGGAGAAGGTGGTCTGCGCGTTCCAGCCGCTGCGGGTCGGCTCGGTCACTTCACCGGACATCGGTTCCTCCCGTGGTTTCGTCTGACCACCAGCATCGGCCGCGTTCTTCAGCCAGCCTTAAACTCCTTCGGGATCAGGCAACTTGTCCGAATATTGATCAATTGTCTCGCTGGGTGGGACCACGGCTCGCGATGCCGGACAGGTTCCGTACTCTCAGTGCGTGACTTACACGACGTGGCTGACCAAGCGCAGGGCAGTGGACAACTGCCGGATGCGCTCGTCGCTGTGTCGTCGCCGCTGACCAGGCGGCGTCCCGAGCGCTTCCGAACCGGTCGCTGAGCACGGTTCGCAGTACGCCGCCTCCCGCATCCTCTGGGCGGGATCTTGCTCGATCCCCACTCCTTCCGGGAGTCGCCATGTCTGACAAGACGGCAACAAAACCCCAGGTAGATCCGCGCGGACTCCGGTTCGCCGCGGCGCTCACCACGGTCGTGCTCGCGCTGACCCTGGTGCTGAACAACCCGTGGCCACTCGCGGTCCAGGCCTTGGTGTTCGCGATCTCGGTCGCCTTCGGCGTGAGCGCGTCGCCGTACGGCCAGATCTTCAAACGACTGATCCGGCCCCGGCTCGGCCCGCCGAAGGAACTGGAGGACGCGACGCCGCCCCGGTTCGCCCAGCTGGTCGGGCTGGTGTTCGCCGTGCTCGGCCTGATCGGCTACCTCACCGGCGCCGAGGTGCTCGGCGTCGTCGCCACCGGGTTCGCCCTGGTCGCCGCGTTCGTGAACGCCGCGGTCGGGCTCTGCCTCGGCTGCGAGGCCTATCTGCTGATCCAACGTATTCGTACGCCATCCACCGCTACTACCACCTGAGGAGCAGCAAACATGAGCAGGGAATCCGCTCTCGTCTCGGCCGACTGGGTCGAGGAACACAAGTCCGACCCCGGTGTCGTTCTGATCGAGGTCGACGAGGACGTCTCGGCGTACGACGCCGGCCACATCGCCGGTGCGATCAAGCTGGACTGGAAGGAAGACCTCCAGGACCACGTCCGCCGAGACTTCGTCAACAAGGAGCAGTTCGAGGCGCTGCTGTCCGACCGCGGCGTCGCCAGCGACGACACGGTCGTCCTGTACGGCGGCAACAACAACTGGTTCGCGGCCTACGCGTACTGGTACTTCAAGCTCTACGGCCACGGTGACGTCAAGCTGCTCGACGGCGGCCGCAAGCGCTGGGAGCTGGACAGCCGCGAACTGACCGACGAGGTGGTCAAGCGCGAGGCCACGCAGTACACCGCGCAGGAGCCGGACCTGAACATCCGCGCCTTCCGCGACGAGGTCGGCGAGGCCATCGGCGTCAAGAACCTGGTCGACGTCCGCAGCCCCGACGAGTACGCCGGCCGGCTGCTCGCCCCGGCGCACCTGCCGCAGGAGCAGGCGCAGCGGGCCGGGCACATCCCGACCGCGGCGAATATCCCGTGGAGCAAGGCGGCCAACGACGACGGCACGTTCCGCCCCGACGACGACCTGAAGCAGCTGTACGCCGACGCGGGCGTCGACTTCGGCAAGGACACGATCGCGTACTGCCGGATCGGCGAGCGCTCGGCGCACACCTGGTTCGTGCTGCACGAGATCCTCGGTCAGGCCAACGTCAAGAACTACGACGGTTCCTGGACCGAGTGGGGTTCGCTGGTCGGCGTACCCGTTGCCCTCGGCGACGAGCCCGGAAAGGCCTGAACATGTGCGGAGCAAAGCAAGGCGGCCTTGACCTCAAGGGCGTCGACATCGACAAGGAAGCCGTGATCCAGGGCCAGGTGCTGCGCGGCGACGAGCCGGTCGGCGGCGCGTACGTGCGGCTGCTGGACTCGACTGGTGAGTTCACGGCCGAGGTGCCGACCTCGGCGACCGGGCACTTCCGGTTCTTCGCCGCGCCGGGCAGCTGGACGCTGCGCACGCTGGCGCCGAAGGCCGAGCCGGTCGACCGCCAGGTGGTGGCCCAGTACGGCGAGGTGGCCGAGGTGGCCGTCTCCGTCTGAACCAAGCTCTGGGTGGTTCGGTGATAACCCGGTGGCCGGGCGCTCGTTGAGCAACTAGCCACGGTGGTGAATCGCCGAGCCCCCGGTTACGAACTGTGAAGTCTCCGAGGGCCCGGGCCTTGCGCGCTCGGGCCCTCGGCCTGTCTCCGGCCGGCTGGATGGTGTCCAGTCGCCACGCCGGTGATTCGTCGATCCCTGCGCCGATTTCCCTTGTGGCGTAGGGATCTTTCTATGCCGTCACGTGTTCCGGGTGCTTCTCAACTGCACAATCTCCACACTCTCGCAAGACCGCGTTCTTCTCGACCGCCGGGCCGAATGTAACGGTTTGATCTCGGAGAGGGTCTGGCTCGTTACCTACCGCGACCGGCCGAGTTGTGTCTGTGTCCTGGCCCGCCCAACGGGTCACGTCATCACTCAGGGAGGAGGGGTCATGAGACCCCGCATCGGATACAAGAAGCTCGCTGCCGTCGGTGTCGCGGCGGTTGTCGGCGTTGCTTCTACGATCGCGCTGACCTCGGGTTCGGCGTCCGCCGCGCCGGTTTTCGGTTACAGCGGCTACGCGTTCGGCACCGACGTGCAGACCGGGCTGGCCAACAGCGGCCCGCAGGTCATCAGCCAGATCAGCTGCACCACGGACCCGAGCCGGCAGTCGAGGAACGACCTGGCCACGGCCAATGTGAACAACCAGGCCATCGCGAAGACGGTCACGACCGACACGCATGCCTTCAACAACAAGTACGGCAACGGCGTCACCAGCAACGCGACCGCCGCGGACATCCGGGTCGGCGGGCTGCTGTCGCTCACCGGGGCCAAGACCACGACCACCGCGTGGTACAAGAACGGCAACCTGTACTACACCGGTAGCACCACCTTCGCGGCCGTGAAGATCGGTGGCATCCCGGTGCCGTCGCTGCTGAAGGCCAAGCCGAACACCAAGGTCGCCATCCCGGGCCTGGGCTACATCGTGCTGAACCGCGTGGGCGGCGTGAAGACGAGCACGGGCATCTACTCGTACGCGCAGGCCGTCGTGCTGCACGCGACCGTGAAGAACAAGTACATCCCGCAGGGCGTCGACGTCGCGGTTCTGAAGACCCGCGCCGAGATCACCAAGCCCGCCACCGCGATGGTGATGGGTGACGCCTACGGCACCAAGGCGAACGTCGACAAGCTGGTCGTCTCGGGCCCGACCTCCTACCAGGCCACCTGCCAGGGCACGGAAGGAAAGACGGTTCGCGTCGCGGTCGGAGAGGTCGTCATCCCGAAGGTCGCCTACGTGGGTGCGGTTTACACCACGAAGAACGGCATCGTCGGCGCCGACAAGTCGGCCGTGAAGTTCACCTCCCACGTCGCGGGCGTGAAGGTCGGCAACCTGTCCATCGGCGCGATCGAGTCCTCCGCGTTCGCGTGGAAGACCAAGGACGGCAAGTTCGGCACGCACTCGTCGTCGAGCATCGCCTCGATCAAGGTCGGCAAGAAGGTCTACAACGTCCCGACCGAGCCGAACACCACCCTGGAGATCCCCGGCATCGCCACCCTGACCTTCAACGAGGTCGTGAAGCAGAGCCGCTACGTCTCCGTGAACGCTCTGGTGATCCGGGTCCACGGCCTGAACACCAAGGTAGTCGTCGGCCACTCGGCCGCCGGTGTGATCGGCTGATCCAGCCCCACACCCCTCCCCGCTGAGCCGAACCTCACCGATTCAGCCGGGCAACACGACGGCCCCCCGGCCGGACCCCAAGTCCAGCCGGGGGGCCGATCCACGCCCAGCGGCGGCCGCGCCGGTGACGCCGTGCTTCACCGCTGACCAGTTGTATAACCCGCCAGCGACGCAACGACCCACCAGCGGTGCAGCGACCACGGCTCTCGCTCGGCCTCACCCACAGCTGCGTCAGGTGTCGAGGATGAGGGTGACCGGGCCGTCGTTGACCAGTTCGACCGACATGTCGGCCCCGAAGCGGCCGCATTCGACCTTGGCGCCGAGAGACTCCAGTGCTGTGCAGAAGGCGTCGTACAACGGCTCCGAAACCGCGCCGGGTGCCGCGGCACTCCACGAAGGACGCCGGCCTTTGCGAGTGTCGGCGTACAGGGTGAACTGACTGATCGCGAGGATCGGCGCCTGCTCCTCAGCGCACGACCGCTCGTCCCGCAGGATCCGCAGCGTCCAGATCTTCGCCGCCAGCGCGGTCGCCTTCTCCGTGGTGTCGACATGCGTCACCCCGAGCAGGACCACCAGCCCGGCCTCGCCGATCGCCCCGACCACCTCACCCCCGACCGTCACCGACGCCCGGCTGACCCGCTGCACCACCGCTCTCATGCCGCCCAGTCTGCCAAGCCTCATATCCCCGCCCGGAGCGGCTCCGATCCACGGGATGCTCTCGGGACCTTGAACACCACCTGGCGTCCTCGGACACGTCCTGTCCTGTCCGAAGTCCCCGTGTCTTGTCCGAACCCCCTCGGCCGCCATGCCGCCGGCGATCCCCTGGGTCTTCGCTGGACGACGAGACCACGGCCATCACCGGACCGCCTGCCCGCGCCTCCCGCCGCGACGGGAGATTGTCCGGTAAGCGGCCCCAGTTACCGGGGAATATCCCGTATCGGGCGGGGATCTGGCACGATTCGTTCATGACGTCGACGTTGCTCACCGTTGCCCCGACCGGCGCCGAGACCGCCAAAGCGGACTGCTCGGCCCTGCCGACCACCCTCGACGAACTCGTCGAGACCGCGAAGCGCTGCGAGGCCGCCGGCGCCGCGATGATCCACGTCCACATCCGCGACGCCGAGCACCGCCCGACCCTCGATCTCGGCCGGCTGACCGACACGGTCACCGCGCTCCGCGAGAACACCGCGCTGATCGTGCAGCTCTCCACCGGCGGCGCGGTCACGGATCCGTACGATCACCGCCTCCGGGTGCTCGACGCCGCGCCGGACTCTTGTTCGCTGACGATGGGCACGGTGAACTTCGGCGACGACGTCTTCATGAACCCCTGGCCGTTCGTCACCCAGCTCTACCAGCTCACCCAGGAACGCGAGATCGTTCCGGAGTTCGAGCTGTTCGATCTCGGTCAGGTCGCCGCGTTGCAGCGGTTGCTCGACAAGTTCGGCCTGCCGTACGGCGGCAAGGTCCACTGCGATCTGGTGATGGGCGTCCCCGGCGGCATGCCCGGTACTGCGGACGCTCTGGTTGCCGCCGTCAACGGTCTGCCCGACGCGGTCACGTCCTGGTCGGCGACGGGCGTCGGCCGGACGACGTTGCCGGTCGCGTTCGCGGCGCTCTCGAAGGGCGGTCATCTCCGCGTCGGCATGGAGGACACGCTGACCCTCGCCAAGGGCCGCCCGGTCACCCACAACGCCGAACTCGTCGAACGCGCCGCCGCCCTGGCAACCCTCGCTCAGCGTCCGTCCATGTCACCCGACGAGGCGCGAGACCTCCTCAACATCAAACGCCGCTGAGTTCTCACCGGGGACTGCGACGGTCGGGCCGGTCGCCGCTGCTGGATCATGACCACCAGTACGCCGACGGCGACGATCGTGGCCTCCAGCAACAACCAGTCGCGGAAGTAGTCGCGTGGAAGCACGGTCGGGTTGATCCCCTTGCCCTGCCGGAGCAGGAGGGGTATCGCCACGAGCGTCGTGATCCCGGCATACAGAAGGGTCGTGCGGATGGTGGTCACGGTGCGGTGGTGATCCGGGCCGATCGACCAGCGGGTAAGGAGCCAGCCGGCGCCGATCGTCAACGGCACCAGGAGGAAGTCGTCTGCCAGTACGGCTCCGCCTAACCAGAGCGGCAACCGGACCAACGCGTCGGTGCTCAAACTGTGCAGCAACAGCCGCAACCCCCACAGCCCGAATCCGACCCCAACCACTGCAAGCGCAGCACGGACAACAACCACAGACGGGCTGGGTGTTGCGTCGTCCGGGCTGTGGTCTGGGTCGGGCGGGCTGTGGTCTGAGTCGGGCGGGGTGCGGTCTGCGTTGGGCGGGCGGGGTGTTGCGTCGGGTGAGATGGGGGTTGGGTTGGTGGTGGTGTTGTCATTGGGGGACTGGCTGTTGGGGGTCATGGGAGGATCTCCAGGCGGTGGACCCATTTGGTTTGGAGGACGCCGGGGCGGTTGGGGGCGATGACGCGGGCGGGGAAGCCGTGGTCGAGGTCCAGGTCGCTGCCGTTGAGGCGGAGGGCCAGCAGGGTGAGTGGATCGTCGGCGAACTGCGGCGGCAACTCGCTGGTCGCGTGGAAACCGCCCTGTTCCATCGAGACGACCCGGACGCGCGAGGCCGCCGGTGCGCCGCAGAATCTGAGCAGGTCGCGGATGCGGATGCCTTCCCAGTGCGCACCCTGGCTCCAGCCCTCGACGCATGCGATCGGCAGTTCAGAGCGGCTCTGGGGGAGTGCTCTCAATTCTTCCAAAGAGTAAGTAAGTTGCTGAGGGCCCTCGATGGTGAATCGCCAGTCCGAGCCGATCCGCGGGACGCCGGCATCGTGGGCGGTTCGGTTCACCGGGAGACCTTGTGGGCCGATACCGGGTTTGCGTGGTGCGAGTACGGCGATCGGGCCGAGGGCTGGTACTGATTGGCCGATCGAGGCGACTCCGATGAGGGCTCCGGCGCCGGCGACCGTACGGAACAGGCCGCGCCGGCTGAGTCCGGTGATTGCTGGCGGCAACGAGTCGGCGGGTTGCGGGAGCGGCGTACGGTCGGCTGGGGTCTTCTTCCAGTGCGCAAGGATCAGCGGGAGTTTGACCGCCAGGTGGACGAGGAGGGCGCCCACGATGATCCAGGCGAGCGCGTAGTGGGTCTCCTTGAAGGGGAACGGCCAGGGGTACCACTGGAGGGTGTTCAGGAATCCGATGAAGAGTTCCAGTGCCATCGCGGATACCAGGACGAGGATGGAGAGGCGTTCCAGCACCGTGCCCAGTGCCGTGCCCAGCGTTTGGCGGCTGGGTGGCCAAGGGAGCTTGGCGAAGAGCTTGGGGTAGACGGTCCACAGCTTGGCGAGGAGCAGTGGGATCGCGACGGTGCCGGTGAGGATGTGCAGGCCCTGGGTCACTCGATAGAGGGACGACGGTCGGCTCGGGATGTGCAGCCAGTCGGGAGTCGCCTGCTGGAGATGGCTGAACAGGCCGGTGAGGAAACAGATCGTCACCGCTATGCCCAGCCAGCGGCCGATCACGGTCGCCACGCGTGGGTGGTGCAGCGGAGACGGGAACGACTTCTCCGTCGGGAGCGCCGGCAGTTTCATGTCCCCCATCACAACGCCACAAACCGCGACCCGGACCTCCCGAACGCTTACCGCCCACGAACATCCGGGTGATCCGGAGCAGTCATTCCAGGTTTGGACGCGGGACCGCTTACGGATCGGAAACAGCGGGGTGCCGTCAAGGGCCCGGGCGGGGTGAGAGTTGGGGCGGGTGGCGGTGCGAGGGTGGCGGGTTCGGGTGGTTGGGGTGGGCGGTGCGGGATGGCTTGTGGCTGGAGGGGGCGGGATTGTTGCCGGATTGCAGGTTTTGCCGGCTCGCGGGTGGGCTGGGTGCGTGACAAGGTATTCGGTCGGGGTGGATCCGGGGTGGGGTGGCGTGCGTCCCAGGCCGGGTGCACCGGGGAGGGCCTAGGCTGGTTGGGCTGGGGTGAGAGGAGAGGCACAGGTGAGGACACAGCTGCGGTCGTCGGACGATGACGAACGCGCTATGGCCGACCTGGCGGACGTATCCGACTGGCGCCGCCTCTGGGGCCCGCCGGGAACCGGGCTGGAGGCGATCCGGGCCCTGGTGATGCGGGTGACCGAGGCTACCGGTTGGCGTCCGTGGGCGCCCGGCAACATCGACCCGAATCGCTACACCTGGGGCCTGGTCACCCAGCGCCAGACCGTGATGCTGGTGCTGCCCGACGCCGTGCTGCCGGACAGTCCGCGCAGCGGGTGGTCGGCGTACGGGTTCGGGCGGGCGGATGTGCCGGCTGTCGAGGACGGGCTGGACGACTACTGGCCAGGACAGCTGCAGCTGGCGCGTAAGCACTGGGGTGAGCCGGTGTTCGTCGGCCCCGGTGACGACCTGCGGATCCCCGAGGAGTGGCGCGGCCGGCGCCGGCACCTGGCGGTGTGGTTGCGGCCGGGCGCCGAGATCCACCTGTACGCGACCCAGCCCGATGCCGAGGTGCCGAACTCCGCGGCCGGCTTCGGGTACTCCGTCTATGCGAGCGAGGTGGCCTGATGGCTGTCGAGGAACAACTGCTGCGGGACCTGAACCGGCTGTTCGGCCCGATCCTCCAGAGGTTGCGCCAGCGACGGCGCAATCGTCGGCTCTCGCGTCGGCTCTCCCGGCAGCAGGAGCGGCGCTCGATCGCGGAGGAGCTGCGCGACAGCATGGCGCAGAATCCCCAGCTCGAGTCGGAGGCCGACCGGCTGCTGGCACAGCTGTCGCCGGAAGAGCGGCAGGAGGCGATGGACCAGCTCGCCGAACGGGTTCAGCAGGATTACGACCGGCAGGACCGGGAGGCGAATACCGAGCTCCAGCAGGACCAGGACCGCGAACGGGACCCGAATGACCTCGACGACAACCAGATCGACGACCGGCGGGACAGGGACCTCGATCAGCAAGAGATCGAGGACCGCGTCGACGACGACGGCAACAACATCGACGACAACCGCGACGAGGACCTCGAGGACGAGCAGGACGCCGAGCGCGGCGAGGAGACCGCGGAGGCCGGCCAGCAGCGGGACGAGAGCGCCGAGGCGGACCGGCAGCGCACCGAGCAGCAGCAAGAGGAGCAGCGGAGACGGGAGCGCGAGGGGGACGGGCCGGACGTCGGACCGGCTGAGGCAGCCGGGGCGGCAGCCGGTACTGCGGCGGTGGTGGACGAGGTCGGCGACGAACTCGGCGAGGACCGCGATCAGGCCGAGCAAGCCCAGGACGCCCAGACGCAGGAATCCGAGCAGGGCCAGGACGGGCAGACCCCGGAACTAGAAGCTCAGGAAGCCGACGCGCAGGCGGAACAGACCCAGGACGGGCAGACCCCGCAGGTTCAGGAAGCCGAGGCCGAGGAGCCTGTGCAGGCCGATGAGGTCGCACAGGACGAGCCGGAGCTCAGCCCCTACGTCGCCGAAGAGGGCGCGGCTGAGCCGGAGATCGATGCGGATCAGCGCGATCTGGAGCAGGGCGATCCGGAGGTCACACAGGATCAGCGTGATTTCGAGCCGGATGAGCCCGAGGTCAACCCGTACGTGGCCGCGGAGGGCGCGGTCGAGCCGGAGGTCGCCCAGGATCAGCGCGATCTGGAGCAGGGTGAGCCGGAGGTCGGTGACGAGCAGCGCGACTTCGAGGCGGATGAGCCGGAGGTCAGCCCGTACGTAGCCGAAGAGGGCTCCATCCAGCCGGAGCGCGGCGACGACAACCAGCCTGGGCTGGAGCAGGAAGCCGAGCAGAACGAGCCGGAGCGGGACGGGAACGCCGAGCAGGTCGCGTTGCCGACGGCCGGCGATCAGCGGGCCGCGGCGGAAGCCGAAGAGCGCAACGAGGAGGAGCGCCCCGGGCAGGAGAGCCCTGGGCAGGAGCGCCCCGGGCAGGAGCGCCCCGGGCAGGAGAACCGGCGTCCGGAGGCGCTGGACAAGGTCATCAAGCAGGAGCAGCTGAATGATCCGAGCCGGGTCAACGGCGAGCGGGTCAGTGGCAACGGCAAGGAAATACCGACCTCCGAGAAGGCCAATCTGACGAAGCAGACGCAGGCGGGAGTTGCGCCGGCGGCCGGTGCCACGAGGCAGGACCGGACCCCGGTCGAGGCGGGCGTCGGTGGGAAGAACGCCGGCGCGAGGGCCAAAGAACTCCGCCAGGACAGCCCGGCCAAGGGACCTGCCGGCCGGGGCGGGAGCGAGTAGTCCCAGGTGACCCCGGTCGGCGCCAACGCCCGGCCGGGGTCGTCAGTAAACGATGGCCTGGGCATTGTCGGTGAGGATCTCTTCGGCGAACGCCTGGGCGCCGGCGATCCGCGCGCCCGGCACCAGGTCCGTCTCCGTCAGGTCGCGGCGCTTGGCGCACTGGGTGCACACGGTCAGTTGGCCGCCTGCCAGTACGCCGGCGAGCAGGTCGGCGAGGGGAGCGGCGTACGGGAGGTCGAACTCCTCGGCCTTGCCCGGTACGGCGAACCACACGGCGTCCCCGGTCAGCCACAGCGAGACCGTGGCTCCGGAGGCGACGGCGGTGGCCGCGACGGTGAAGGCCTGGTTGGCGCGTTCGGGTTCGTCGGCGCCTGCGGTCAGTTTGATCACCAGGGTGCGGGACATCACGCCACGGTAGCCCAGACCCCGCCCGGGCATCCCCTAGACTGGCGAACGTGCTGCACGTCATCTTCACCTCCCTGCTGGTGCTGGTCTGTGTGTTCATGGGCTGGTTCTCGGCGTTCGTCGTCTACCGCCTGTACCGCGGTCGCGGCGCGAACTGACGACCGGACGACACGATGGCGTTCGAGATCCCGCAGGACCTGCACCCCGATCTGGTACCGCTGGCCTGGCTGCTCGGCCGGTGGGAGGGCCGCGGTCACGGTGACTACCCGACGATCGAGAAGTTCGAGTTCGGCCAGCAGCTCGACTTCAGCCACAACGGCAAGCCGTACCTGCACTACGTCAGCCAGACCTATGTCGTCGGCGAGGACGGCACCAAGGTCCGGCCGCTCGCGGTGGAGACCGGGTTCTGGCGGCCGAAGCCGGACAACAAGATCGAGGTCGTGCTGGCCCACCCGACCGGGATCGCGGAGATCTGGTACGGCGAGATCGACGGCGCCAAGATCGAGCTGCAGACCGACGTGGTCGCCCGGACGGTGACCGCCAAGGAGGTCAGCGCCGGCCATCGGCTCTACGGCCTGGTCAAGGGTGAGCTCCTCTGGGCCTACGACATGGCTGCCGAGGGTCAGCCGCTCCAGCCCCACCTCTGGGCCACCCTGGTCCGCAGCTAGCTCTCCGAAACCCAGGAGTACTCGACCTTCGGCCGCCCGCTGCGTCCGTCGTACCGTTGCGTCCGTAGCGCCTGGCCCTGGTCGGCGAGGTGTTCCAGGTACCGGCGGGCCGTGATCCGGGACGTCCCCAACGAGGCCGCGACCTCCTCGGCGGTCCACCCTTCCCGGTTGCCGAGCAGCTGCACCACCCGGTCCAGAACGGATCCCGCCAGCCCCTTCGGCACCGACGAGACGGTTGCCGGATGCAACAACCGGTCCACCTCGTCCTGGTCCGCGACCACCTGGCCCAATTCGGCGGCCCGACGCTGACGCAGGTACGCCGACAGTCGGTCGCGCAACGTCTCGAAGGCGAACGGCTTCAGCACGTACTGCACCACGCCGATCCGCGCCGCTGCCTGAACCGCGGCCACTTCACGTGCTGCTGTCACGGCCACCACGTCCGTTTGGTTGCCTGCGGCCCGCATTCGCCGGACGACATCGAGGCCGTGCCCGTCCGGGAGATTCATGTCCAGAAGCACGAGGTCGACCTGTTCCCGGCTGAGCACCTGCAGCGCGCGAGCCGCAGTACCGGCGACGCCGAGACAGGTGAAGCCCGGCAGGCGATCGACGTACGTGCGATGCGCTTCGGCCGCCACCGGATCGTCCTCGACCACGAGGACCCGGAGCTCAGGCACTCGCGTTCACCGCCCGCGGCAGCCGGACCCGGACCGTCAGCGCCGGGACCTCCGCCAGTTCGGAATCCGGGTCGACCATCAACGTGCCCTGCCAGCGTTCGACCGTACTGCGAACCAGGACGAGCCCCAGTCCGTGGCCCGGCTCGGGCTTGGTCGTCCAGCCGCGTTCGAACATCCGGGCCAGCTCGGCCGAACCCAGTTCGGAGCCGGTGTTGGTCACCGCGAGGTCGATCGCATCGGTCGTAGTCTGCGCCTTCAACTCGACGCGCCGGGGCGCCGGACCACCTCGCGCGGCCTCGATCGCGTTGTCGAGCAGGTTGCCGACGACGGTGACGACGTCCTGGGCCGGGAGCTTGGTGGTGAGCGATTCCGAACCGAGGTCGAGGGTGAGCACGACACCGCGTTCCTGCGCCTGGGAGAGCTTGGCGAGCAGGAGGGACGCGAGCACCGGATCGCCGACCGTGCCGACCACGCGATCCGTCATTGCCTGGGCGAACTGCAGTTCCGACACCGCGAACTCGCGAGCCCGTTCCGGCCGGCCGATCTCGATCAGGCTGACCACGGTGTGCAGACGGTTCGAGGCCTCGTGGTTCTGCGCCTGCAGGGATTCGGCCAGGCTGCGGACCGCGTCGAGTTCACCGAGCAGCGCCTGCAGTTGGGTGTGGTCCCGCAGGGTGACGATCCGGCCGGATCGGGTCGGCTGCTGGTTGACCACGACGACCCCGTGTGCACCGAGATGCAGTTCGTCGTACGCCGGCCGCCCGGCGCGTAGCAGTTCGGCCAGGGCCTCGGGCAGCCGGAGATCGTCGATGGCGGCGCCGGGCTGGACCTCGTGGAGGCCGAGCAGGTGGAGCGCCTCGTCGTTGACCAGCTGGATCCGGCCGTCGACGTCGACTAGCAGCAGGCCTTCGCGGGCGGCGTGCAGGACGCCTTCGTAGAAGTCGAGCATCCAGGCCAGCGCCCCGGTCCCCATCCCGCGGGTGGCGCGACGTACCCGCCAGGACACCAGGGCGTTGCCGGCGATCGCGATGCCGAGCATCAGGCTGCCGATGCCGAGCATGGTCCGGATCTCGGTCTCGAGCAGCTCCCACCAGCCCGGCGGGGTGAGGCCGGCCGCGGCGGCGTCCCGGTCGGCCTGGGCGCGGGCGCGGCTGGCCAGGGTGATCCAGACCATCGCGATCAGCACCAGGACCGTGACCGTCTGCAGCCAGAGCACCTGGCGCCGCAGCTCCCACGGCCGACGTTTCATGCCGACATTGTGCACACCAGTCGCCCCAGTGGTAGACCACGGCGAGTGCGCCCGCCTGATTGAGACGGCGATGGCGAACGATATGAACGAAATGCGCTGTTGGCTTGTGCGTCACGTCACAGTTACTCGAAACAAGCACCGCCCGGCCCATCTAGGAGTCCCCCTATGTCGAGCGCCAGCAGTCCCCGCCCAACGCCGGTCCGCAACGACCGGACCCATTTCCTCTACATCGCCGTCGTGGTCGCCGTCCTGCTGGGGATCGGCGTCGGCTTCCTCTTCCCGGACTTCGCCGCCGAGCTGAAACCGCTCGGCACCGGGTTCGTGAACCTGATCAAGATGATGATCAGCCCGATCATCTTCTGCACGCTGGTGCTCGGCATCGGCTCGGTCCGGAAGGCCGCCAGCGTCGGCAAGGTCGGCGGTCTCGCGCTCGGCTACTTCCTGGTGATGTCGACGGTCGCGCTCGGTATCGGCCTGGTGGTCGGCAACATCGTCAAGCCCGGCTCCGGCCTGAACCTGACCGAGGCGCTGCGTGAGACCGGCCAGAAGCAGGCCGCCGGCGCACACGAGACCACCACCGACTTCCTGCTCGGCATCATCCCGAAGACGGTCGTCTCCGCGCTGACCGAGGGCGAGGTGCTGCAGACCGTCCTGGTGGCGTTGCTGATCGGCTTCGCGTTGCAGGCGATGGGCCGCACCGGCCAGCCGATCCTCAACGGCATCGCACACCTCCAGCGGCTCGTCTTCAAGGTGCTGTCGATGATCATGTGGGTCGCCCCGATCGGCGCGTTCGGCGCGATCGCGGCCGTCGTCGGCTCGGCCGGCGGAGACGCCCTGCTCAGCCTCGGCAAGATCATGCTGGCCTTCTACGCCACCTGCCTGATCTTCGTGATCGTCGTCCTCGGCACTCTGCTCCGGGTCGTCACCGGGATCTCGATCTTCCAGCTGTTGCGCTACCTCGGCCGCGAGTTCCTGCTGATCGTGTCCACCTCGTCGTCGGAGACCGCACTGCCGCGGCTGATCGGCAAGATGGAACACCTCGGCGTCGGCAAGCAGGTGGTCGGCATCACCGTCCCGACCGGCTACTCCTTCAACCTGGACGGCACCGCGATCTACCTGACGATGGCCTCGCTGTTCATCGCCGAGGCGCTGAACGAACCGTTCTCGATCGGCCAGCAGGTCTCCCTGCTGCTGTTCATGATCGTCGCCTCGAAGGGTGCAGCCGGGGTCACCGGTGCCGGTCTGGCCACGCTCGCCGGTGGTCTCCAGTCGCACCGGCCGGAGCTGGTGGATGGTGTCGGCCTGATCGTCGGGATCGACCGGTTCATGTCGGAGGCGCGGGCGCTGACCAACTTCGCCGGCAACGCGGTCGCGACCGTACTGGTCGGCCACTGGGTCGGCGCGCTGGACAAGGATCAGGTCCGGCAGGTGTTCGCCGGTGACGATCCGTTCGACGAGGCCGCCTTCGCCGCGGGCGACACCCACGCCGGCGACGTCCCCGGGCCGACCGATCAGCAGACGGCCGAGGTTCCTGCCCACTGACCAACCGTCCCACCCCTCCCCGCTGCCCGTCAGGTCTCGACCTGACGGGCAGCGGGCCTTTCCGCTGGTACCGTCGCGGTCGGACCCGATGCCCGGCGTACGTCGGGCGGCCCCCGGAGGAGGCTGAGATGCCCGACAGTGCACGGGAACGGTACGAGCTTGGGGGCCATCACAAACTGGTGTCCAGGCTGACGATCTGGCTTGTCGTGCTGGCACCCGTGCTCAGCCTGGGCGTCGGTGCCCTCGGCGCAGCCGAGGTCTATCCGTACAAGTACGCCATGACCGCGGGCATCATCGCCTTGGTGGTCCCGATCGGGCTGTCACTCCTCATCGGGGCCGTGCTCGGCCTCTACATTCTGGGCGGGTGGCAGCTGGCCCCGTTCGGCGTCGTCTTCGTCGCGGGCTTCGCGGCCCTTGTCTACGGGATCGCCGCCGACCCGAGACCGTGGATCGACCTTGGCGTCGGCCTGCTGGCGATCTCAGGCGCCGTCTTCTACGGCACCGGAGTGATGGCGGGGATGTTGCCGACCGCGATGCTCGCCTTCTTGGGCAATGGCGCCGCCTTGGTCGCTGGAGCGGTGATCGCCACCATCGCCCGGCTTACCGGCAACGTGGGGTGGTTTCTGTTCGGGGCGATGGCGGTTGGATGTGGCGCAGGCGGCCTGCTGGGACTCTTTCTGGTACGCCGCCGGGCGGGCTCGGCTGGCGGTCAACGCCCGGCCAGCAGTTCGACCACTGGAGCCAGCACATCCAAGTAGGTGGCGTTGATACTGATGTAGGACGTGCCGAGGGTGTCGCGGCGGCGCAGCAGCTCGTCCGCCATCTCCTGAGGACTCCCGGGGAGCAGCATCAGCGAGTCGGTCTTGCGCAACTGGTCCGGATCCACACCGGTCGCCTGGCGGGTCCAGGGCGGCAGGTCACCGTCCCCGGCGGCGAACAGGTTCATCGCCAGCTCGATCTCAGCTGCCCGCGGCCCGGCCAGCGCACGGAGTTCGCGAGCCATCCGGAAGACCTCGACCGGTGGTGACATCGGTCCGGCGGCCAGCGTGACGATGTCGGCTCGGGCAGCGGCCAGGGCAAGGGAACGCGGTCCGCCGGCCGCGAGCATGACAGGCGTGTGCCGATCACCGTCGAGCTTGTCCAAGTGATCCAGTGTCTGCCGGATCTGGTCCCGCCGCTCCTTGCCTGAACCGAACGGCAGGCCGAGTTCTGCGGCGTACTGCTCGGTGCCAGGTCGTCCAGTACCGATGCCGAACTCGAACCGGCCGTCGGTGAGGGTGGTCAGGGTGTGGGCCTCCCACGCAGCCGCCCGCGGCGTGCGGAGGGGTGCGGCGGCTACGAAGGTTCCGACCCGGATGTCGGTCGTGGCAGCGGCTGCTGCCAGTGAGGGGAACGGCGACAGCAGTTGGAGCCCGTCAGGCATCAGGACACTGGAGTAACCGAGGTCCGCGGCCCGGCGTGCGGTCGTCTGCCACTGGTCAGGTCCGCGGTCCGGGCTCGCCACGACGCCGAATCGGAATCGCCTGTCGCTCATCGCCTTCTCCTCTCGCAGGTTGTGTGTTCAGCCTGGTCGAGGCTGTGGGTTGTCCACATCCCACAGCGGGAGGCGTTCGGCGTACGTCGCTCGACGTACGCTGGTGACATGTCACGGAATCGCAGTCCCTTGCTGGACCTGGCGGGCGCCGTCGAGGCGGATGGTGTCGACGCGGGTGTCGCGGCCCACTACGGCTCCGACCTGCGGGAGCAACGGGCACTCGTCGCGGGCAAGGGATTCGTCGACCTCTCGCACCGGGATGTGGTCACGATCAAAGGCCCGGACCGGCTCACCTGGCTGCACGCGCTGACGACGCAGTACTTCGAGGGCCTGCGGGCGGGTGCTTCCACCACGGCCCTGCTGCTCTCGCCGACCGGTCACGTCGAGCACGTCATGTACGGCGTGGACGACGGCGAGACCTTCTGGCTGCACACCGAGCCGGGTGCCGCCGCGGCCATGGTCGAGTGGCTGAGCAAGATGGTGTTCCTGTCGCGGGTGGAGATCACCGACGTCACCGCGTCGTACGCGATCGTTTGGCGCCCTGGTACGCCGGCCGCGGACGGTACGGCGTTGATCCGGAGCGGGGCGGATTCGCTGGGTGGGCACGAGGTGTTCCTGCCGCGGGACGACTTGTCCGCATTCGCCGAGCTGGCTGGACCGCCGGCCGGGATCTGGGCGTACGAGGCGCTCCGGATCGAGGCGGGCGCACCGCGGTTCGGGCTGGACACGGACGAGCGCGCGATCCCGAACGAGCTCGGCTGGCTCGGCGTCGGCGTACATCTGGACAAGGGTTGCTACCGCGGCCAGGAGACGGTCGCCCGCGTGCACAACCTCGGCCGCCCGCCACGTCGCCTCGTCCGCCTCCACCTGGACGGCTCTGTCGACCGCCTCCCTGCCCATGGTGACGCCGTCCACGTCGGCGACAAGCAAGTCGGCTTCATCGGCTCGGCCGCCCGCCACCACGAGTACGGCCCAATCGCCCTCGCCCTGGTCAAGCGCTCAGTAGACACAGCAGCCGACCTGGCCGTCGTCGCCGAAGACCAGCCGACCGTCACCGCAACCCAGGAGCTCGTGGTCGATCCCGAGGTCGGCCTGCACGTCCGCGCCCGCCTGTAACCGCCAGCCACCCCCATCGCGCGCCTGCGCGCACCGCTTACCGCACCCACACCCGCGCACCGGGCAGAAGTGCATTGTGAGGGGAATCATCTCCTATTGGGGTTTTTGGTACTGACGTCTGGGCCTTACAGTTCAGCCGTGACCGAACCTGTGATCTTGGCCGATGTCGTCCGCAGCGGATTCGCGGAAGGGCATCATCGCGGCTCCGTGGTGGTGACGAACGCGGACGGCTCCGTCGAGTGGTCTGCCGGTGTGGTGGACCAGCCGATGTTCCCGCGCTCGTCGAACAAGCCGATGCAGGCACTCGGCATGCTCCGATCCGGGCTGGACCTGGACGGCGAACTGCTCGCGCTCGCGGGCGCGTCCCACTCGGGCGAGGGGTTCCACCTGGACGGCGTACGGAGGATCCTGGCCGGCGTCGACCTGGACGAGTCGGCGTTGCGCACCCCGGCGGCGTACCCGTTGGACGACACCGCACGCGATGAGTGGGTCCGGGCCGGGCATGGCAAGGAGCGGATCACGATGAACTGCTCCGGCAAGCACGCCGCGATGATCGCCACGTGCACCGCGAACGACTGGCCGTTCCACGATCCTGAGCGCGAGGAGAGCCCGGACGGGGTGTGGGGCCCGAACGACTATCGATCGCCCGGACACCCGTTGCAGCAAGCGATCCGGACCGCGGTCGAGGATTCGGCCGGGGAGAAGGTCTCGTACGTCGCGGTCGACGGTTGTGGCGCCCCCATTCTCGCGATCAGCCTGGCGGGGTTGGCCCGGTCGTTCGGCCTGTTCGCGTCGGCGGCCGCGGGGACGTTGGAGGCGCGTGTGGCGGATGCGTTCCGGGCGTTCCCGGAGTACGCCAGCGGGAGTACGCGCGACGAGGCCGAGCTGATGTGGGCCGTGCCGGGGTTGTTCTGCAAGGCCGGCGCGGAAAGCGTGTACGCCGCGGGTCTCGCGGACGGCCGGGGGATCGCGGTGAAGATCGAGGACGGTACTCCGCGCGCCCGCGCCGTGGTGATGGCCGCCGTACTCCGCAAGCTCGGCGTCGACAACGACGTCATCGAGCAGCAGGCCCGTTTCCCCTTGTTCGGCGGCGGTATCGAGGTCGGCGCAGTCCAGCCCCACGCGGGAGTCTTCGCGTAGCTCCCGGGACCTCGGCCAGCGAACCTGGACCTTGAACAGGAAACCGGGACATCGGACAGGAATGGATGCTGTCCGAGGTCCCGGCTTCTTGGTCAAGGTCTCGGTTTCTTGTTCAAGCATCAGCTCAGCGCGGGGTGAGCGGGCTCACGGTGGGGCTGCTTGCAATTGCAAGCAGCTGCTAGCAGACTGGGCGCATGGCCAGGTTGAGTGATCGCGCCGCTGGTGCGGTGGGATCGGTGGGGGAGTACCTCGCCGAGCAACGACGGCATGCGCAGCTGTCGTTGCGTCAGTTGTCCGACCTGGCCGGGGTGTCGAACCCGTATCTGAGTCAGATCGAGCGCGGCCTGCGGAAACCGTCGGCCGACGTGTTGCAGCAGCTGGCGAAGGCGTTGCGGATCTCCGCGGAGACCCTGTACGTGCGAGCCGGCATCCTCGACCCCGATGAGACCTCGGACGGCACCCGCAGGTCGGGTGTCGCCGACGCGATCCTGCTCGACCCCGCGCTGAGCGAGCGGCAGAAGCGTGTCCTGCTCGACGTCTACGCATCGTTCGTCCGGGAGAACGAGGGCCCGGCCGACCCCGAGCCCGACCACCCCGCGACCAACCCCGCCCCGACCAGCCCCGCCCCGGCGAAGAAGTCCGCGCCGGCGAAGAAGTCCGCGGCGGCCAAGAAGAGCGCCGCTGAGCCCGATCCAAGGACCCCTGCAAGAAAACGCATCACCCCGTAGTACGCCGTACCCCGAGACCAAAACCCCAAGGAGCAGCCTGATGGCTACCCGTACGCCCGTCACCCCGTTGTACGTCATCGCCGGCGCCGGCGACCTGGCGGTGGAGAAGTTCCGCGCGGTCAGCGAGGACGTCACCGCCCGGTTCGCCAAGCTGGACCAGAAGACCCTGCAGTCGTCCGTGCAGACCGAGATCGGCAAGGCGCAGGCCGAGCTGACCAAGGCCTTCGAGGCGCTGGTCGCCGACGCAAAGACCGCGCCGGCCAAGCTCCGCGAGCTGCCCGCCGCCGCGCAGGCCGGTCTGACCACCGTCCGCGGCCAGGTCGAGGAGACCTACGACGACCTCGCCACCCGCGGCGAGGAGATCGTGACCCGGATCCGCAGCCAGAAGGCCACCGAGGACCTGGTCGCCCAGGCCAAGACCACCGTGAGCAAGGCCAAGGCCACCCGGACCACCGCGAAGAAGACCGCCGACTCGGCCGCCCGGAACGTCAAGGCGACCACGACGAGCGCCCGCAAGACCGCCAAGACCGCGACCAAGGCCGCCGCCGACGCCGCCACCAAGGTCGGCGACTGAGCGTAGTTTCCGCGCTCCCGCGCGCTGAAATTCGAAGCCGGGTGGTCCCAATCTGCGTCTCAGCAGAGGTGGGCCACCCGGCTACTGCGTTACGCTCGTACGCATGCTCCCACTCGCTACGTTCCCGACCCTGTTCCCGGGGTTCGGCGACCCCTTCGCCATCATCTGGTGGGTGCTGTTCGGCTTGAAGCTGGTCGCCCTGCTGGACGCGGCGCTCCGGCCGCGTGCGGTGTTCGTGGCCGCCGACAAGCTGACCAAGCCCGGCTGGGTGCTGATTCTGGCGACGTTCACGCTGTCCCACATCTTCCAGAGCTGGCTCAGCTTCTTCGGCCTGATCGGGATCGTCGCCGCCGGTGTCTACCTGGTCGACGCCCGCCCCGCCCTCCGCGCCGCGGCTGGCCGAGGCCGCGGCGGCTGGGGCATCCGCAGGAGACGCGGCCCCCGCCCGCTCTAGTACCACGAACGCCCGCCTCCGGTACTACGAACGCCCACCCGCTGGAGTACTACGAGCGGTAGACGATGACCTTGTCGCCGAGGTTGACCTGGTCGAACAGCCACTTGATCCTGGCCAGGTCCCGGACGTTCACGCAGCCGTGGGAGGCGCCGGCGTAGCCGCGGGCGGCGAAATCGGACGAGTAGTGGACCGCCTGCCCACCGCTGAAGAACATCGCGAACGGCATCGGCGAGTCGTACAGCTTGGAGACGTGGTCCCGGCTCTTCCATCCGACCGTGAAGCTACCCTCCCGGGTCGCAGTCTTCTTGGCGCCGAACCGGACGTCGAACTGCAGTTTCACGACACCGTCGACGACGTACCGCAGCTTGCGGGTGGTCTTGTCGATGCAGAGGGCCACGCCGGTCGCACACCGCTGGTCGAGGCGCTTGCCGTTCACGACCGGCGCCGGCGGGTAGAGCTCGACCTGGGTCGGCTCGCGAGTCGCGGACTTGAGTTGGTCCCAGGTGTTCTGGTCGACGTATCCGAGTTCGGGAATCCCCTTCGACGTCTGGAACTTCTTCACCGCGGACCGGGTCATCGTGCCGTACTCGTTGTCCAGCCAGCGCTTCTCCAGCAGCTTCAGCTGGATCAGCCGGGCCTCGACCTTGCGGACCTCCGCGCTGGTGGATCCGTTCCGCCACAGCGCCTCCGGGTAGATCGGCAGCTCACCGCTGACCTCGAACGGCACGGTCTTCAGATCGGTCGTCGACACCGGCGTCGCGGCCGCCGTATCACCAGAACCGGACAGGCTTCCAGCGCTGGTCACGCTTTCGGAACCGTTCAGTCCGTAACCCGCGATCCCGGCGATCGCCGCCGTGACGACGGCCGCGGCCAGGACGTGCCTGACGGCGTACAACCTGCGAACCCAGTTCCGCGCGCGCATCTCGGAAACCCCTCGTGGTCGAAACCTTCCCCTGCCACACATGGGACGCCCGCACCGGCCTGTTGGTTGGCGCCCGGTACCGTTCGGTTTCCCTGCGTGCCCGGGTCAGCGTAGGTTGCTAACCGCAGTGAGTACACGTCTCGTTTGCAACTCGTGATCTCTTCCACACCAGGAGTTCCGATGGAGATCGTGCTCAGTACCGCGGACATCACCACCGTGGCGGCCGACGCGATCGTCAACGCCGCGAACCGCGCCCTTCGCGGCGGAGGCGGCGTGGATGGGGCGATCCACCGAGCAGGTGGACCGGAGATCCTGGCCGAGTGCATCGCGAAGTACCCGGACGGCGTACCGACGGGCCAGGCCGGCTGGACGACGGCGGGCAACCTGCCCGCGCAGTACGTGATCCATGTGGTCGGGCCCAATTACAACGCAGGGCAACGGGATCCGGCCCTGCTCGAGTCCTGCTATCGCAACGCGTTGCTGCTCGCGGAGGGCCTGGACGTGAAGCACCTGACGCTTCCGGCGGTGTCGGCCGGCATCTACGGCTGGCCGGCCCAGTCCGCCGCGGACATCGCCGTTCAGACGCTGCGGGAGCGGCCGACGATCGTGGAGCGAGCGACCTTCTGCCTGGTCGAGCCGCGGCTGTTCAAAGCCTTCACAAAGGCAACGGCGGCCGGGAAGTGATCCCGGCCGCCGTCAGACGTAGTACAGATTGAGCTCAGGCGTTGTAGACCAGCACGCGGTCGCCGACCTTGACCCGGGCGAAGATCCACGCGATCTTGCTCTTGTCGCGCATGTTGATGCAACCGTGCGAGGCGCCGTTGTAGCCGCGCGCCTTGAAGTCGGCCGAGTAGTGGATCGCCTGGCCGCCGCTGAAGAACATCGCGTACGGCATCGGCGACTTGTAGATCGACGACACGTGGTTCTTCGACTTGCGCTGAATCTTGAACATGCCCTGCCGGGTCGGCGTCGAGCGCCCACCGAACCGGGCGTCGCCGGTCGCGAGCAGCTTGCCGTTGTACAGGAATGCGACCTTGCGGGTCTTCTTGTTGACGCAGATGATCCGGCCGGTCATGCAGCGCCGGTCGAGCCGCAGCTTGCCCGGCACCAGGCCGCTCTTGGTGGTCTTGGCCGGAGCCAGCGGCTTCGGCGCGGTGGTCTTGGGCGCAACCTTCGGTGCTACCGCGGTGGCCTTCGCGGTCTGGGTCGTGGCGGCGCCGGCCGAACCGGTCGCGGCGAACACACCAACCCCCAGCATCGCGACCGCTGTCGTGGCGGCGCCGAGCTTACGCAGAATCCCCATGTTTCCTTTTGTCCTTCCCCCTGCTGAAATGTTCTTCCGATCTTCAGACGCCATGCGCGTCCAGCCGGTTGTAACGATCCGGGTCGTTCTTCCCCCGCCGGATCGCCCAACCGCTGAAGTGTTTTATCAGGCTTTGCTCTTGCGGCCCAGCTTGGCGCGCTCGACCTGCGTCAGTGCGACCTTCCGCATCCGGATCGCGTCCGGGGTGACCTCGACGCACTCGTCCTCGCGGCAGAACTCCAGCGACTGCTCGAGCGACAGTTTGCGGGCCGGGATGAGCTTCTCGAACTCGTCCGCGTTGGACCGGACGTTGGTCATCTTCTTTTCCTTGGTGATGTTCACGTCCATGTCGTCGGACCGCGAGTTCTCACCGACGATCATGCCCTCGTACACCTCGGTGGTCGGCTCCACGAACATGGTGCCGCGCTCCTGCAGGTTGATCATCGCGTACGACGTGGCGGCGCCGGTCCGGTCCGACACCAGCGAACCCGACGGCCGGGTGCGGAGCTCGCCGAACCAGGGCTCGTAGCCCTCGAAGACGTGGTGCGCGATCCCGGTACCGCGGGTGTCGGTGAGGAACTCGGTACGGAAGCCGATCAGGCCGCGGGCCGGCACCAGGAACTCCATCCGGACCCAGCCGGTGCCGTGGTTCGTCATCTGCTCCATCCGGCCCTTGCGGACCGCGAGCAGCTGGGTGACGGTACCGAGGTACTCCTCCGGGCAGTCGATGGTCAGCCGCTCGACCGGCTCGTGCCGCTTGCCGTTGATCTCCTTGGTGACCACCTGCGGCTTGCCGACGGTCAGCTCGTACCCCTCGCGGCGCATCTGCTCGACCAGGATGGCCAGCGCCAGCTCGCCACGGCCCTGCACCTCCCAGGCGTCCGGACGCTCGGTCGGCAGCACCTTCAGCGACACGTTGCCGACCAGTTCGCGGTCGAGCCGGTCCTTGACCAGCCGCGCGGTCACCTTGGTGCCCTTGACCCGGCCGGCCAGCGGCGAGGTGTTGGTGCCGATCGTCATCGAGATGGCGGGCTCGTCCACGGTGATCAGCGGAAGCGGCCTGGGGTTGTCCGGGTCGGTCAGGGTGTCGCCGATCATGATCTCCGGAATGCCCGCGATCGCCACGATGTCACCCGGACCGGCCGAGTCGCCGGGCACCCGCTCGAGCGCCTCGGTGACCAGCAGTTCGGTGATCTTGACCTTCTGGATCGAGCCGTCGTGACGGCACCAGGCGACCTGGGCCCCCTTTTTCAGGGTGCCTTCGTGCACCCGGACCAGCGCGAGGCGGCCGAGGAACGGCGAGGCGTCCAGGTTGGTGACGTGCGCCTGGAGGGGGGCGTCCTCGGTGTACTTCGGAGCCGGCACGTTCGCCAGGATCGTCTCGAACAGCGGCTCGAGGTCGTCGGAGTCCGGCATCCCGCCGTCGGCCGGCTGGGTCAGCGACGCGCGGCCGGCCCGGGCGGAGGCGTAGACGACCGGGAAGTCCAGCGCGCTCTGGTCCGCGTCGTGGTCGAGCAGGTCCAGGAACAGCTCGTAGGTCTCGTCGACGACCTCGGAGATCCGGGCGTCCGGACGGTCCACCTTGTTCACCACCAGGATCACCGGCATCTGCCGGGCCAGCGCCTTGCGCAGCACGAACCGGGTCTGCGGCAGCGGGCCCTCGGAGGCGTCCACCAGCAGCACGATCGCGTCCACCATCGACAGCCCGCGCTCGACCTCGCCACCGAAGTCGGCGTGGCCGGGGGTGTCGATGATGTTGATCGTCATCTGCTCGCCGTTGGCCATCTTGTGCCGGACGGCGGTGTTCTTGGCGAGGATCGTGATGCCCTTCTCGCGCTCGAGGTCGCCGGAGTCCATCGCCCGCTCGTCCACGTGCTGATGGGCCCCGAAGGCGCCGGACTGCCACAGCATCGCGTCGACCAGGGTGGTCTTCCCGTGGTCGACGTGAGCCACGATGGCCACGTTGCGCAGATCGTTACGGAGGGGCATGCGGAAGCGCTCCAAGCATTTTCGAAGAAGTCAGGCGGTGGCTACGACGGGATCTACGTGCCACTCGACGCAGGGCGCAGCCATCCCATCCTACCGGTCACCGTTCGTGTCCACGAATCCGGTTGAGCCTTTGACATCCCGCCGCCTCGCGCGTAACCGCGGGCTGTGGACAAGCGAGTGGACGAAGGACGGCAACTTGGATAAAAGTCATACACGGAAGCAGGTAGCGTGTAAGACTTTTATCCATGAAAGAGGTCGAGGCGAGGTTGCCCAGTACCTTCACCACGCAGGTGGCCAGAGAGTTCGGCGTGCATCCCCGCGATCTGTACGCCTGGCGGGACGACGGCCGCATCATCGAGCTGTCCCGGGGAGTCTTTCGCCGGGCGGAAGCCGCACCGGCGACGTTCCCCGATCTGCTGGCGGTCGCTCATCGTGTGCCGCGTGCGGTCGTGTGCTGTGTCTCGGCGGCAGCCGCGCATGACCTGACGGACGAGTTGGTTAGCGCAGTACAAATCGCCGTCCCGAACAGCTCGGCAGCGCCGCGGATCGACTTCCCACCGGTCACCTCGTTCCGCTTCGATCAAGCGACATTCGAGCTCGGTCTGTCCCGACTGGAGGCAGCGCCAGGAGAGTGGGTGCGGATCTACAGCCCAACCCGAACCGTGGTGGATCTGATGCGGCTGAGGAGCAGGCTGGGTGAACCGATCGCCTACGCGGCGCTCAACCGCTACCTGCGCTCGCGGGCAGCGAAGCCAGGATTGCTGCTGGAGTTCGCGGCGAAGCTCGGTGTGTACGGCCCGGTTCGGCAGGCTCTCGACATCTCGACCGCGGGATGACCCGCCCGACGCGCGAGAGCCGTGCCGGTCGCGCATATCTGGACCTTCAGAATCGGGCCCGCCGCGAGGGGCGTGGGACGCAAGAACTGCTGATTCTGTACGTCGTCGAGCGCTGGCTCGCGCGATTGGGCCGATCGCCATACGTGAACGATTTCGTACTCAAGGGCGGGATGCTGCTCGCCGCCTTCGGCCGGCGACGACCGACAGCCGACGCCGACGCACTCGCGCGAAACCTGGACGCCGACCAGTTCGCGGTCGCCTCGAGGGTCGCCGAGATCGCCGCATTGCCCGACTCGTCCGACGGCGTCGAGTTCCTCGCCAACACGGTCAGCAGCTCGGTCATCCGTGATGACGCTCTGTACTCCGGCGTACGGGTCACCATGGACGCCCGGATCGCCACCGCTGCGGTGAAGTTCCGGCTGGACGTCAACTTCGGCGACCCGGTGACACCGGAGCCTCAATTGGTCGAACTGCCCGCCCTGCGGCCGAACACGGATCCGATCTGGATCCTCGGCTATCCCGTCGAGACGGTCGTGGCCGAGAAGCTCACGACGGCGATATCGCTCGGGCCGGCGAGCACCCGGGTTCGGGACTACGCCGATCTCTACACCTTGGCCGGGACATATCCGCTTCTGCACAGCTCGACCCAGGCGGCCCTGCTGGCAACTGTCGCATTCCGAGGCGTGGCGCTGCGCCCGCTGTCCGAAGTGGTCGGCAACATC
This sequence comes from Kribbella caucasensis, assembly GCF_004361855.1. GTDB lineage: Bacteria > Actinomycetota > Actinomycetes > Propionibacteriales > Kribbellaceae > Kribbella > Kribbella caucasensis. The sequence goes on along the minus strand of NZ_SNWQ01000027.1, from coordinate 52,605 downwards.
GTCGAGCTGAGGTCGGCGACCTACTCGGCCTATCGCCGCGGTCTCGGGCGGGACGGCGACCACCTGCCGACGTACTTCGGCGCGGTGGTCGACGCCGTTTCGGCTTTCGCCGATCCGCTGGTCCGCGACGATCGGCGCGTCTGGGATCCGGCGCGCTGGCGGTGGACCACTTAGCTCGTGGCTACTGGACGCGGTGGACCTTGTGTTGGGCGGCTTGGGCTCGGGGGCGGACGGTTAGGCGGTCGATGTTGACGTGGGCGGGGCGGGTGGCGACCCAGGTGACGATGTCGGCGATGTCGTCCGAGGTGAGGGGTTCGGCGACACCGGCGTACACGGCGTCGGCTTTGGACTGGTCGCCCTCGAAGCGGGTGAGGGCGAATCCCTCGCTGCGGACCATGCCCGGGGCGATCTCGCAGACGCGGACGGGCTGGTCGTAGAGCTCGAGGCGCAACGTGTCGACGACAGCCTTGACGGCGTGCTTGGCGGCGACGTACCCACCGCCGCCCTCGTACGCGACCTGGCCGGCCGTCGATCCCATCACGACGATCGTGCCGCGGCCGGCGATGAGGGCCGGGAGCAACGACTTGGTGACGGCGGCGACGCCGATCACGTTCACCTCGTACATCCGGCGCCAGGCGTCCAGGTCCGCATCCGCCACCGGTTCGAACCCGAAGGCACCGCCCGCGTTGTTGACCAGCAGGTCCAGCCGGTCTCCAACGGCCTCGATCAGGGACGCCACGTCATCGGCCGAGGTCACGTCGCACCGCACCGCACGGCCCTCGATCTCCTTGGCCAGTTCCTCGACCCGATCCAGCCGCCGGGCCGCACAGATCACCTCGAACCCCGCCTGCGCGAGGTGCCGCGCGGAGGCGGCCCCGATCCCACTACTGGCCCCGGTCACAACAGCAAGCGGACGACTCATACCCCGAGTCTCCCAAACCAGTGATGCCCACCTTGCACCCGTCTCACCCCGCAGCACGCTGGCTGACCGGACGGGCAGACAGGCAGCGGAGTTAGGCTGGCCGGGTGACCGAATCCTCGGCTGGCCGTCCCATTCGGCGGGTCGCGATGATCAGCCTGCACACCTCGCCGCTGGACCAGCCCGGGACCGGTGATGCCGGTGGCATGAACGTGTACGTGGTGGAGCTGTCCAAACGGCTGGCCGGCCTCGGGATCGAGGTGGACGTGTTCACCCGCGCGACCTCGTCGGCCCTGCCCGCGAAGGTCGCGCTGATGCCTGGCGTGACCGTGCGCAACGTGGCCGCCGGGCCGTACGAAGGCCTCTCCAAGAACGAGTTGCCCGCACAGCTGTGCACCTTCGCCCGTGCCGTACTCCGCGCCGAGGCGATCCGCGAACCCGGGTACTACGACGTGATCCACTCGCACTACTGGTTGTCCGGCCAGGTCGGCCTGCTCGCCCGGGACCGATGGGCCGTTCCACTCGTCCACACCATGCACACGATGGCGAAGGTGAAGAACGCCAGCCTGGCCGACGACGACGTACCGGAACCGCCGGCCCGGCTGATCGGTGAGGAGCAGGTGGTCGAGTCGGCCGATCGGTTGCTGGCCAACACCGCCGACGAGGCCGATGAGCTGATCACCTTGTACGACGCGGATCCCGCGAAGGTCGAAGTGGTCCACCCGGGCGTCGACCTGGACGTGTTCCATCCGGGCGACCAGGTCCTGGCCCGCAAGGCGGTCGGGGTACCGGAGGACGCGATCGTGCTCGCGTTCGTCGGCCGGATCCAGCCGCTGAAGGCACCCGACATCCTGATCAGGGCGGCCGCCCGGCTCCTCGACCAGGACCCGTCGTTGCGCAGCCGCCTGGTCGTCGCGATCATCGGCGGCCCGTCCGGCAACGGCATGGAGCACCCCGAGTCGCACGCCGAACTGGCCCGCGAACTCGGGATCGACGACGTCACCCGATTCGTCAAGCCGATGGCCCCCACCGGTCTCGTGGACTGGTACCGAGCCGCGTCGGTCGTCTGCGTCCCGTCGTACTCCGAATCGTTCGGGCTCGTCGCGCTGGAAGCACAGGCCTGCGGTACGCCGGTGGTCGCGGCCGCGGTCGGTGGGCTCACCACGGCCGTCGAGGACGGTCTCACCGGGCTGCTGGTGGCCGGCCACGAGATCGCCGACTTCGCCGACGCGCTGGGCCGGATCGCGACGGATCCGGACACTCGCGAGAGCATGGGCAAGGCCGCGGTGCAGCACGCGCAGGGATTCGGCTGGGAGCTGACCGCGGCGAAGACGCTGGCCGCGTACCGGACGGCGGCGGAGACGATGGCGGCTGACCAAGTGTCCAGTGTGTGGTGAGGCTCGACGCTATGGTGGCCGGATGAGAGTGTCGGCGGCGGACGTGATCCGCCAGGTTCTGACCGAGAACGCGCTGGAGTTCACCGAGTCCGCGCCGGGCGTGTTCAGCGCGGATCTCCCAGGCGAGCGCAAACTCAAGACCACCGTCGGACTGACCGTCGGACCGCAGGCGGTGCACGTGCACGCGTTCGTGGCCCGCCGGCCTGACGAGAACCACGAGGCCGTCTACCGCTGGCTGCTGGAGCGGAACCTCAAGATGTACGGCGTCGCGTTCGCCGTCGACCATCACGGCGACATCCACCTGGACGGCCGGGTCCCGCTCCAGGCGATCAACCCGGTCGAGGTGGACCGGCTGCTCGGCTCCGTGCTCGAGTACGCCGACTCGTCGTTCAACACGATCCTCGAACTCGGCTTCGCGGGCTCGATCCGCAAGGAGTACGAGTGGCGGCTGTCCCGCGGCGAGTCGACCCGGAATCTGGACGCGTTCAAGGGCTGGCTGGAGCCTCGATAGGCTGGGCACATGACCTATCGCCTGATCCTGCTCCGCCACGGCCACAGCGACTGGAACGCCAAGAACCTGTTCACCGGCTGGGTAGACGTCGACCTGAACGCCCAGGGCGTCGAGGAGGCGCACCGAGGCGGCCAGTTGCTGCTCGAGCGCGACCTGCTCCCGGACGTCCTGCACACCTCGGTACTGCGCCGCGCCATCCGCACCGCGACCATCGCCCTCGAGGAGTGCGGCCGCCAGTGGATCGACGTCCGCCGGTCCTGGCGGCTGAACGAGCGCCACTACGGCGGCCTGCAGGGCAAGGACAAGAAGCAGACGCTGGAGGAGCTCGGCGAGGAGCAGTTCATGCTGTTCCGCCGCTCCTACGACACCCCGCCGCCGGCGATCGAGCGCGGCTCCGAGTTCGACCAGGCCGGCGACCCGCGGTACGCCGGGCTCCCATCCGAGATCCTGCCGTCGACCGAGTGCCTGAAGGACGTCGTCGAGCGGATGCTGCCCTACTGGTACGACGCGATCGTGCCGGACCTGCGAGCCGGTAAGACCGTGCTCGTCACGGCCCACGGCAACTCCCTGCGTGCCCTGGTCAAGCACCTCGACGGCCTGGACGAGCAGACCATCGTCGGCCTCAACATCCCGACCGGCATCCCGCTGTACTACGAGCTCGACGACGATTTCAACCCGGTCACGCCGGGCGGCGAGTACCTCGACCCCGCGGCCGCCAAGGAAGCCATCGAGGCCGTCAAGAACCAGGGCCGCTGACGGCGGACGGCAAGAAGCCCTCGGCGACCAGGTGGTTGCCGAGGGCTACTTTTTTGCCGAGCTCAGTACGGAAGGGCTCAGTTGTTGCCGTTGGGGGACGGCGCCGATGCGCCGGCGCCGGAGCCGGCCGCGGTGCCGCCGACGGCGACCGGGAGCTCGCCGGTGACCAGGTAGACGACCCGGCGGGCCATCGACACGGCGTGGTCGGCGATGCGCTCGTAGTACCGGCCGAGCAGGGCGATGTCGACCGCCACCTCGACGCCGTGCGGCCAGGAGGCGTCCATCATCAGCCGGAACTGGCTGCTCCGCAGCTTGTCCATCTCGTCGTCGACGAGCTCCAGCTTGCCGGCCGCCTCGACGTCGTGGGACTTGATCACGTCACCGGCGGAGTCGACCATCTTGCCCGCCACGGACGCCATCTGCTCGATCACCGAGTGCAGATCGGCCGGGATGGCGGGCTGCGGGTAGCGCAGCCGGGCGATCTTGGAGACGTGCGCGGCCAGGTCGCCCATCCGCTCCAGGTCGGCGACCATCCGGAGCGCGGCGACCAGCATCCGCAGCTCGTTGGCGACCGGGGCCTGCCGGGCCATCAGCTCGAAGACCTTCTCCTCGACGCCCTCACCGGCCGCGTCCAGCTCGATGTCGGCGGCGATCACGTCCTCGGCCTGCCGGATGTCCGCCGCGAGCAGCGCGGCGGTGGAGCGTCGGACAGCGGTGGACACCGTCCGAGTCATCCGCTCGAGCTCGACGAGGATGTCGTCGAGCTGCTCGTGGTAGGTGTCACGCATGCTTGTGTCCGATCTGTGGATGCCGGCGCTGCCAGGGCGAATTCTGCCGGGGCATGGGTCCAGTACCCGCCCACGGGCGACGGTATGCCCCTGAGGTTGCCGGTTGGCGACGGGTGGTGAACGGCCGATGAACAGTTATGACGCGTGTAGGCCATCCTGTGATCATTCGGTCTTTCCCCATGATTTCCCCGCGTAGCATCGTTGCCGTGGACCCCACGCTGGCTGCGGTGCTGGGCGGCGTCATCGGCGCGGCCCTGGCCCTGCTTTCGCTGGGAGCCATGATGCTCAGCGAGCGAGCCCAGCAGAAGATCCCGGAATCCCCCGACCCGATCGTGCCGATCGGCGTCGCCACCGTGCTGTCCGTACTGCGTTCGTCTGCCGTGGTGATGGGTCCGGAGGACCAGGTGCTGCAGGCCAGCGCCCCGGCCCACGTGCTCGGCATCGTCCGGGGTGAGCGGTTGCTGGTGGAGGAGTTGCTCACCATGGTCCGCGCGGTCCGCCGGGACGGCGAGATCCGCCAGCAGGACCTGGAGATCGTCCGAGGCCGGCTCGGCGCCACGCAGTACGTGAGCGCGAGGGTGGCGCCGCTGGGCAGCCAGCTGGTGCTGGTCCTGGTCGAGGACCGGACCCGGGAGCGCCGGCTGGAGGCGATCCGGCGCGACTTCACCGTGAACGTCAGCCACGAGCTGAAGACCCCGATCGGGGCGCTGATCCTGCTCGCCGACGCGGTCTCGGAGGCATCCGACGACCCGGAGGCGGTGCAGCGGTTCTCGAACCGGATGCGGATCGAGGCGTCCCGGCTGAGCCGGCTGGTCAAGGAGATCATCGAGCTGTCCCGGCTGCAGGGCGACGACCCGCTGGAGAACCCCGGACCGGTCGACATCAACGGTGTCATCGACGCCGCGGTGGACCGCTGCCGGGTGGACGCCGAGGACCGTGACATCAACATCGTGGTGAAGACCGATCCGGTGCTCGAGGTGATGGGCAGCGAGGACCAGCTCGCGATCGCGATCGGCAACCTGGTCGAGAACGCGGTCAACTACAGCCCCGACGGCACCCGGGTCGCGGTCGCCGCGCACCCGATCGGCGACCTGGTCGAGATCACCGTCAGCGACCAGGGTGTCGGCATCCCGAGCAGCGACCTGGAACGCATCTTCGAGCGGTTCTACCGGGTCGACCGGGCCCGCAGCCGGGAGACCGGCGGCACCGGCCTGGGCCTGTCCATCGTCAAGCACATCGCCTCCATCCACGGCGGCGACGTGCGGGTCTGGAGCGTCGAGGGCCAAGGCTCGACCTTCACCGTCAGACTCCCGCTGCGGCTCGATCCCGCGACCGGGCAACCCGCCGACTCCGCCAGCCAGGTCGAGTCGACACCAACCCTGACCATCCCGTCTGGTCAGAGAACCAAGGAGGCAGCTTCGTGACCCGAGTGCTGGTCGTCGAAGACGAAGAGAGCTACAGCGACGCGCTGTCGTACGTGCTGCGCAAAGAGGGGTTCGAGGTCGCCGTCGCGGAGACCGGGCCGGACGCGCTGGACGAGTACGACCGAGCCGGTGCGGACATCGTCCTGCTCGACCTGATGCTGCCGGGTCTGTCCGGCACCGAGGTGTGCCGGGCGCTGCGCAGTCGTGGCAACGTGCCGGTGATCATCGTCAGCGCCAAGGACACCGAGGTGGACAAGGTGGTCGGGCTCGAACTGGGCGCCGACGACTACGTCACCAAGCCGTACAGCCCGCGCGAGCTGCTGGCCCGGATCCGGGCCGTGCTGCGTCGCGGCCAGGACGTCGAGCTGCTGCCCGACACGCTGGAGGCCGGACCGGTCCGGATGGACGTGGAACGGCACGTGGTGACCGTCTCCGGCACTGAGATCCGGCTGCCGCTGAAGGAGTTCGAGCTGCTCGAGATGCTGCTTCGGAACACCGGCCGGGTGCTCACCCGTGGTCAGCTGATCGACCGGATCTGGGGCGCCGACTACGTGGGCGACACCAAGACCCTCGACGTCCACGTCAAGCGGCTCCGATCCAAGCTGGAGAAGGACCCGTCCAACCCCGCCCACCTCGTCACCGTCCGGGGCCTCGGCTACAAGTTCGAGGCCTGACCCCGGTACGCCGTACGCGGGCGGGCTGCCGTCCGTAGTACGGGTCACACCCGGTCGGGGTAGGTCATCCTGGACGGTTAGCTTAGGCTCTCCTTAGTTGAGGCATCACCAGCTAAGGAGAACCACATGTCCTGGTCCCGTCGTTCCCGGGTGGCCCTGCGGCCGGCCCGCACCGCCGCGCTGGCGGTCGCTGCCCTGGTGGTCGCGACCACGCTGGCCGCGTGCGGCAGCGATGCCGACGAGCCCGCCGCCTCGGCGCCCGATGCGGCCGCCGGGTTCCCGGTCACGCTGAAGAACACCTTCGGCGACACCACCATCACCAAGAAGCCGGAGCGGATCGTCACGCTCGGCTGGAACGCCCAGGACGTGGTCTACGCGCTCGGCGAGACCCCGGTCGGGATGCCAAAGGTCACCTACGGCCCGACCAAGGAAGGCGTCACCGCCTGGGACGCGGACAAGTTCGACCCGGCCAAGACGACCCTGCTGGACGCCGGTGACAGCTACCCGTTCGAGAAGATCGCGGCGCTCAAGCCGGACGTCATCCTGGCGCCGTACGAGGGCTTCGACGCGACCGTCTACAAGACCCTGTCCGGGATCGCGCCGACGGTCGCGTACCCGGGTGCGCCGTGGCAGACCACCTGGCAGGACCAGACCACGCTGATCGGCAAGGCGCTCGGCAAGTCGGCCGAGGCGGACCAGTTGATCGCCGGGATCAAGGACCGGATCGCCAAGGTCGCGGCCGAGCACCCGGAGTTCAAGGACAAGACGATCACGGTCGGCTCGTTCGGCGCGGAGAACTACGTCTACATGCCGGGCGACCCGCGGGTGCAGATCCTGAACGAGATGGGCTTCAAGAACGCGCCCGGGGTCGAGGCGCTGGAGAAGACGAACACCAAGAAGGAGTTCGCCCTCACCATCAGCAAGGAGAAGGTCAGCGAGATCGACGCCGACGTGCTGGTCGCGTACGTCGACGGGCTGACCACGGCGAAGTTCAACGCCGACCCGGTGTACGCCGCTCTCGGCTCGGTGAAGAAGGGCAGCGCCTACGTGATGGAGGACCAGCAGGTCATCTCCGGGATGAGCGCGGTCAGCGTCCTGAGCGTCCCGTGGGTGATGGACAAGATCCTCCCGGGCCTGACCAAGGCCGCCCAGGCCGCTTCCTGATCGCGCAGGTCTCCGCCCGCTTCACCAGGGCGGGCGGCGGCCGGCGTCCGTACTGCGGCCTCGGCCACAGGTCCGCGGTACGAACAGAACGGGCCACCCCCGCGCCGGGGGTGGCCCGTTCTCGGTTCGTGTCTGGTCAGCCGTGGGTTTCGGCGTCGTCGCGGGGAGTCGGCGAGTAGTGGTCGAGGGTGAGGACCGGGATGTCGGTGGTCAGCGGAGCCGCCTTGGCGAAGGTGATGGTCACCTTGATCATGTCGCCGGGCTTGCCGCCGGTGACCGTGAACGGCTGGCCGGTGGCCGGCGGCAGGGTGAGGACGGCGCCGGTCGCCAGCGTCATCGGGCGCACGTTGCCGAACGTGACGGTGGCCGGCTCCTCGGTCGAGCTGGAACCCTCCGCGGGGGCGGACGCGATGCTCACCAGGGTGTCGTCGGTCCGGCCGCGATTGACGATCGCGCCCTGCAGTTCACCCTTGCCGTCCTCGGCGGCGAGTACCAGCAGGTTGCGGACAGCGATCGACCCGGAGTCCGCGTTGGTGCCCTCGGAGGGCTGGTAGGGCTTCGCGGTCTGGGCGTTGAAGTTCGCGCCGCAGGCGGCCAGCGCGATGCTCAGCGTGACGGCGGCACCGGCCGCGGCGGCCCGGCGGCGGGCCTGCGGGGGCAACGTGATGAGCACTGGGATCCCTCTCCTACATGCTGTGGACGCCGTCAGGCAGCGGCCTCCGGCGCAGCAAAGCGTAGCGACCGGGCTCGCCGGTGCCGACGGCGGCACCACCTTTTCGAGGTGTCCCGGGCAACCAAATCACGCGCGCGAGGCACGATGGACAGCGTTTGTCAAGGTGGGAAATGGCCTCTGACCAGCGCAAACGCCCCCAGCGGACCAGCGACCGCGTGGTAGGATAGATCTCGGAAAGGGGCACGTGACATATGACTTTCACAGTCGGCGAGACGGTTGTTTACCCCAATCACGGTGCGGCCGTCATCGAGGACATCGAGACCCGTCAGATCAAAGGTGAGGACAAGACCTATCTGGTCTTGAGGATCGTCGCTCAGAACGACCTGGTCGTCCGGGTCCCCGCGTGCAACCTCGATCTCGTCGGCGTGCGTGACGTCGTGGATCAGGCCGGCCTGGAGCGCGTCTTCGACGTGCTGCGTGCACCGCACACGGAGGAGCCGACCAACTGGTCGCGTCGCTACAAGGCGAACCTGGAGAAGCTTCACTCCGGTGACGTGATGAAGGTGGCCGAGGTCGTCCGGGACCTGTGGCGCCGTGAGCGTGACCGTGGTCTCTCCGCGGGTGAGAAGCGGATGCTGGCGAAGGCTCGTCAGATCCTCGTCTCCGAGCTTGCCCTGGCCGAACACACCAACGAGGACAAGGCGGAAGCCATCCTCGATGAGGTTCTCGCGTCCTGACCCCGGTCGGGCCGAGTTGGAACGCGTGACCGTACTGCCCTGTGCTGTTTTCAGGGTGAGGGGTTCGCTGTGAACACCGCGGCGATCATCCCGGCGGCCGGTCTCGGACTCCGGCTCGGTGGCGCGGAACCAAAGGCATTTCGAGAGGTCGGTGGCGAATCGCTGCTGGTCCACGCAGTGCGTGGGCTGACCGCAGCGACCGCCACCGGCCTTTCGTGTTTTGTGATCGCCGTTCCACCCGGCACGGAAGATGTCGTAGGCAAACAACTCGAGCCGTACGCCGGTGCCGCGGAGCTTCATGTGGTCGCCGGTGGGGCGGAGCGGACGGACTCGGTCCGGATGGCGCTCGAGTTGGTGCCGGTCGACGGGATCGACTGCATCCTCGTGCACGACGCGGCCCGGCCGTTCGTCCCCGTCGACGTGATCGAGCGCGTGGTCGCCGCCGTACGAGGTGGTGCTCCTGCTGTGGTCCCGGTGGTCCCGGTGACCGACACGATCAAGCGGGTCGATTCGGACGGTCGTGTGGTCGACACGCCCGACCGGTCTGCTCTTGTCGCCGTACAGACTCCGCAGGGATTCGAGCCGTCGGTGCTGCGCCGGGCGCATGCGCTGGAGGGCGCCGGGGCGACGGATGACGCGATGTTGTGCGAGCGGCTCGGGGTGACCGTGCAGACGGTCGCTGGATCCGAGGACGCTTTCAAGATCACCAGGCCGCGGGATCTTCAGTTGGCCGAGTGGTTGCTGGCCGAGCGGAGGTCGACGTGAGACCGCGGGTCGGGACCGGGGTCGACGTACACCCGGTTGAAGAAGGCCGGCCAATGTGGCTCGCGGGTCTGCTGTGGCCGGAGGAGACGGCCGGTCCGTCGGGGCATTCCGACGGGGATGTCGCCGCGCATGCCGCGTGCGATGCGTTGCTCGCGGCGGCGCGGCTTGGCGATCTCGGGTCGAACTTCGGTACTGCGGAACCGGAGTGGGCCGGCGCCTCGGGCGCGACCCTGTTGGCCGAGGCCGCTCGCCGGGTCCGGGCGGCCGGCTTCGAGATCGGCAACATCTCCGTCCAGGTGATCTGCAACCGGCCCCGTTTCGCCGCCCGCCGCGAAGAAGCCGAGAAGGCCATGAGCGCCGCCTGCGACGCCGACGTCTCCGTCAGCGCCACGACAACCGACGGCCTGGGCCTGACCGGCCGAGGCGAAGGCATAGCCGCCATCGCCACGGCCCTCATCTACTGACCCAGGTCTATCTGCTGACTGGGTCCTCCGAGAAGCGGGCGGCTCGTGGGTCCAGCTCGTCGCATGCTTGGGTGAGGATGGTGTAGAGCTCCGGTCGGCGGCCGCGGATCCAGCGGCGGCCGGTTGCCCTGGGCACCAGATCCAGGTCGAGATCGGCCAGTACCACGGCCTCGTCGGGCACCGGGGTCTCGGCGATGATCCGGCCGTACGGGTCGATCACCATTGCGTTGCCGGTCCGGATCTCATCGTCGTCCAGGCCGACCCCGTTGCTGAACAGCACGAACATTCCGTTGTCATGGGCCCGAGACGGCAACCATCGCATCAACCACCCACGCCCGTTCGGACCGTTGAAGGCTTCCTCGACCGCGGCCGGGTCGTGCTCGCGGTTCGCCCAGATCTCCGGCGGGATGGGCTTCATCCCTTGCGGACTGCGCGAGTTCGTGCCGCCTGTCTGGTGCGGTGCGAGCAGCACGGTTGCGCCGAGCAGCGCAGTCGCACGAACGTTCTCGACCAGGTTGTTGTCCCAGCAGATCAGTACGCCGACCTTGGCCTGCCACGGCGTGTCGAACACGGTGAACTCCGACCCGCTCGAGATCGCCTCGTGCTCGAACGCGTGCAACTTGCGATGCACGTGAATCGACCCATCCGGCAAGCACACGGCGTACGAGTTGAAGAGTCGGCCACGTCCGCGGTCCGCCAGGTCGTCGTACTCCAGGAAGCCCACGCCAATGCCCGCGCCGAGTTCCTGGGCGAGCGCTCGTACGGCGCTGACGTGCGGGCCGGTGCGCGGTTCGGCCAGTTCGTGGAGGCGTTCGGCGGTGTGCCGACGGAGGTGCCAGTAGCCGAGGAGGCACAGCTCCGGGAACACGACCAGCTCGGCCCCACCCTCGACGGCGGTGCGAGCGAGCCGGTCGACGATGGCGAGATTCTCCGCCGGCTGATCTGGAATCGCTTCGAACTGGACCACGGCGCGACGCAGCATCGACTTCTCCTGACAGGGGTTTCTGTCTAGGTAAGCCGAATCTTTACATGCCGTCCAATGTTATCCACAGGGTTTTCCATATCCTGTGGTTATGGATCTCCGGTTGCTGCGCATGTTCGTCGCGGTCGCGCGCGCCGGGCACTACGGCACCGCCGCGATCGAGCTGTCGATCAGCCAGCCGGCGCTGACCAAGCAGATCCAGGTGCTGGAGCGACGGGTCGGGGCGATGCTGTTCGTCCGTGGCCGGCAGGGGGCGCGGCTCACCACAGCGGGTAAGGCCTTGTTGCCTGACGCCCTCGACCTGCTCGACCGGGCCGATGCGTTCGAGCGCCGGGCGTCGTCGGTCGCAGCGGGTGACGACGGATCGCTCGCGATCGGCTTCGGGCTGTCCGGGATCCAGCTCGCGCCGCAGGCCGTGGCGCTGTTCCGCAGCCGCTATCCGCGCGTCGCCGTATCCCTGGACGACATGTCCTCGGCTGTCCAGTGTGAACGGCTACTCGCAGGCACCCTCCAGATCGGCTTCATCCGATTGCCCGCGCCGGTCGGCGTCGACTCGCTTCGCCTGCGCAGGGATCGCCTATCGCTCGCCTTACCGTCGACCGTCGATCCGCCCAGGTCGGTGGCGGCCTGGCTGGACGGCCGCCCGATGATCCGCCTACGCCCGGATCGCGGTCCCGGCCTGACTGGCCAGATCGATCGCCTGTACGCCGAACTCGGGTGCCGGCCGCTTGTTCTGCAAGAGGCCGCCGATCTGCAGACGGTGCTCGCCTTGGTTGCCGCGGGCGTCGGCGCGGCCGTAATACCAGCCAGTGCGGACGCGATCGCGCCCGATGCGGTCCGCCTCATTCCCCTCCGCGGTCGAGCCGCTTCCTGGTGGATCGGCGCTGCCTGGTCCGAGCGTTCCCTCCTGGTCGACCGCTTCCTGGCCGCCGCCACCGAAGCAGCCCGAACCTGAACGACGAAAACGTCAACGACGTAACCGACCCCGCCGCCGACGGGCGGTTCGCTGCAACGGAGGCAGTGCGGCCGAGTCCAACCAGGCCGAGAAGATCGCCTGTACTGCGTCCGCATCCGTCGCGGAGCTCGCCGCCAGCGCGCGAAACTCCACCGCCGTCACCGACCCATGTCGATGCGCACGAGTCCAAGCCCGGAGCAACTCGAAGAACGCGTCGTCACCCAACTGCTCCCGCAGCACATGCAGCGTGATCGCGCCGCGCTTGTACAACCGGTCGTCGAACATCAACTCCGGCCCCGGATCCGAGATGACCAGGTCCTGCGGCAGCCCGGCCAGCCGGCTGTGCGCCTTCGAGATCTGCTGCACGGCCGACAATCCGCCCGATTCCTCCGACCACAACCACTCGGCGTAGCAGGCGAATCCCTCGTTCAGCCAGATGTCCTGCCACCTCGACGGCGTCAGGCTGTTGCCGAACCACTGGTGCGAAAGCTCGTGCGCGACCAGCCGCTCGGAACCGCGCCGGCCGTCCACGTGGTTGCTGCCGAACACCGAGATCCCCTGCGCCTCCAACGGGATCTCCAGCGGATCGTCGGTCACCACCACCGTGTAGGAACCGAACGGATAAGGCCCGAACAGCTTGCAGAACAGCTTCATCATGTCCCGCTGCCGGCCGAAGTCCGAGCGGAAGTCCTTGATCTGCGCCACCGGCAACACGGCCCGCTGGACGACCGGCGACGAGGCCAGCTCGAGTACGTCGTACCGGCCGATCTGCACCGTCGCCAGGTACGTCGCCATCGGGGCGGTCTGGTCGTACACCCAGGTGGTCCGGCTCGCCTTCGTCCGGCGCGACACCAGTCGCCCGTTCGCGATCACCTGGTACGGCGAATCGGTGGTGACCGTGAGCTTGTAGTGAGCCTTGTCGCTGGGGTGGTCGTTGCACGGGAACCAGGTCGCCGCGCCGGTCGGCTGGCTCGCGACGATCACGCCCTCGGTGAGTTCCTCCCAGCCGAGCTCGCCCCACGGGCTGTCGACCGGCGCCGGGTTGCCCGAGTAGTGCACGTCGACCACGAAGTCGGCGCCCTCGGCGATGTCCACGACGGGCGTGATGTGCAGCTTGTGGCCACGGTGCACGTACCGGGCGCCGCGACGGCCGTTCACGAACACCTTCGACACCCGCAGGCCGGTCAGGTCGAGGCTGAACCGGGACAGCGACTGGGTCGCGGTCGCCCTGATGGTCGCCTTGCCGGTCAGCCGGTTGCTGCTGACCCGGTAGTCCAGGTCCAGCTCGTACCACGTGACTTGGTAGCCGCCGTTGCCGTGATTGGGGACATACGGATCTCCGGCACTCTCCGCACCCGGTCGGCCCTTGTCATGACCAATCATCAACCCTGCCACGGGGCGATCGGGTTGCCCGCCCAGCGGGATCCGGTCGGCACGCTCTCACCACGCATCACCAGGGAGACGGGGCCTACGGTCGCACCCTCGCCGACGGACGCGGCCGGCAGGATGATGCCGTGCGGCCCCAGGGTCGATCCAGGCCCGAAGGTGACGGTGCTCATGGACATCACCCTGTCATGGAACAGGTGCGTCTGGAGCACGCACCCGCGATTCACCGTGGCCCCGTCGCCGAGTGTGATCAGGTCGGCCTCGGGCAGCCAGTACGACTCGCACCAGACGCCCTTGCCGATCTTCGCCCCGAGGGTGCGCAGCCAGAGCGCCAGCACCGGCGTACCGGCCGCGGCGTTGGCGAACCACGGTGCGGCGACCAGCTCGACGAAGCTGTCGACCACCTCGTTCCGCCAGACGAACGAGCTCCACAGCGGGTACTCGACGGCGCGGGTGCGGCCGACGATCACCCACTTCGCGGCTGTCGCCATCCCGGCCGCGACCGCGCCCGCGGCGAGGATCACGCCGCCCGACAGCAGCAGCGTCGGCCACGGCCCGAGCCAGCCGACCATCGCCTGCAGGGCGAACAGCACACCGAGCGCCACCACGACCGTGCCCATCATCGGGATGAACCGGCAGAGCTCGACCAGCGCGCGGGCGATCTTCAGCCGCAGCGGCGGGTTGAACGTCCGGCTCTGGTCGCCCTCGACGGCCTGCCGGCGCAGCTTGACCGGTGGGCTGCCCAGCCAGGAGGTGCCCGCCTTCGACTTCTTCGGCGCGGCCGACAGCACCGCGACCAGGCCGTTCTTCGGCACCGACCGGCCGGGCGCGGTCATCCCGGAGTTGCCCAGGAACGCACGCTTGCCGACCTTCGCGCCGGCCACGTGCAACCAGCCGCCACCAAGCTCGTACGACGCGATCATGGTGTCGTCGGCCAGGAAGGCACCCTCACCGACCGTGGTCATCTTCGGCAGCAACAGCACGGTCGAAGCCTCGACGTCGCGGCCGACCTTGGCCCCGAGCGCCCGCAGCCAGAACGGCGTCAACAGGCTCGCGTACAACGGGAAGAGCAGCGTCCGGGCCGAGTCCAGCAACCGCTCGGTCGCCCACACCTGCCACCCGATCCGGCTGCGCACGGGATAGTGGCCCGCTTTGATCCCGAGCCCGAGCAACCGTACGCCGATCAGCGTCAGCACCGCCAACGTCACGAACGCGACCACGGTCATCAGCGGAACCGCGGCCAACGCCCGCAACGCGGCCGCACCGATCGTCTCGGTGTCACGGACCGCCCGACCCAGTACGACGATCGCCGCGACCGCAGCCGCCACGGGGAGCAACGACATCAGCGCCGAGGCAGCGCCGTACGCGAGGACCCACCAAGGGGCTCGCGCGGGACGTTCGTCCGGCCATGGGTGCCGGGCACGACCGACGCGCGTGGCGGGGGAACCGGACCAGCGTTCGTTGGCCGGGACCTTGCCGGACACGGCCGAGCCGGCGACGATCTCGGCGTTCCGGCCGATCTCAGCGCCGGGCAGCAACGTGCTCCGCGAACCGATGACGGCCTCGGCCCCGACGGTCACCGACCCGACGTGCAGGCGGTCGCCGTCGATCCAGTACCCCGCCAGGTCGACCTCTGGCTCGATCGAGGCGCCCCGGCCCATCGTCAGCATGCCGGTCACGGGCGGCAACGTGTGCAGGTCGACACCACGACCGATCTTCGCGCCGAGCGCCCTTGCGTAGTACGCGATCCAGGGCGCGCCGGCGAGGTTGGCCGCGCCCGCCGCGTCGGCCAGATTCTCCGCCGCCCAGAGCCGGACGTGGACGTTGCCGCCGCGCGGGTAGATGCCCGGCTTGAGACCGCGCAACAGGATCCGGGCGCCGATCACGGCGATGCCCATCCGCCCGGCCGGGGTGATCAGGAGCAACCAGCCGACCAGGATCCACCACCACGACACGGTGTGCATCCACGGCTGCCGGCCGACGGTCAGTTCGAGCAGGTTGTTCATCGTGAACAGATAGACCAGCCAGCGAACGCCGACCACGGTCTGCAGCAGCAGCGTCAGCACCGTCTGCAGCAACTGGATCCGCCGCGGAATCGGGCTGATCTCCCTGATCTCCACCGGCTCGGCGGACGTGGTGAAGGAGTCCAGCCGATCGGCGAGCGCGCCCAGTCGTGGGTACTCGTAGATGTCGCCGACCGTCGCCTCCGGATACCGCTCGCGCAGCACCGACACCAGTTGGGCCGCGGCCAGGCTGCCACCGCCGTGCAGGAAGAAGTCGTTGTCCGGCCCGGTGACCTGGGCGCCGAGCACCTTCGTCCAGCGTTCGGCGAGCCAGCCCGCGGTACCTTCCAACTCGGCTGCGGGGCCGCCCGTTTCCATCCCCGGCAACGGCCAGGGGAGGGCGTTCCGGTCGACCTTGCCGGACGTCCTGGTCGGCAGCGTGTCCGTCACCGCCAGCAGCGGAACCAGGGCAGCCGGCAACGCCTCCCGCAATCGCTCGGTCGCGGCCTTCTGATCGAACGTGTCCGGATCCTCCGGTACTACGTAGCCGACGAGCAACTGGTTCCCCGCGGCGCTCGCTCGTACTGCGGCTGCCGCACCGGTGACGCCGGGGAGGGCCTGCAGAGCCGCATCCACCTCGCCGAGCTCGATCCGCCGGCCGCCGAGCTTGATCTGCTCGTCGGCACGGCCGAGGAAGATCAGTCCCTCGGACTCCTTGCGGACCAGGTCGCCGCTGCGATACGCGCGCTCCCAGCCGAGCGACGGCATCGGGGCGAACTTCTCCGCGTCCTTGGCCGGATCCAGGTATCGGGCCAGGCCGACGCCGCCGATGATCAGCTCGCCGTTGCCGCCCTCCTCAATTTCGTTGCCCTGGGCATCCACCACGGCTAGGTCCCAGCCGTCCAGTGGCAGGCCGATGCGGACTGGGCCCTCGCCGGTCAGTTGCGCGGCGCAGGCGACGACGGTCGCCTCTGTTGGGCCGTACGTGTTCCAGACTTCGCGGCCGTCGATTGCGAGGCGCTCGGCCAGCTCTGGGGGACAGGCCTCGCCGCCGAAGATCAGTAGTCGGACCTGATCCAGCGCGTCGGCCGGCCACAGTGCGGCCAACGTCGGCACGGTGGACACGATGGTGATGCCTTGGGCAACCAACCACGGGCCTAGGTCCATCCCGCTGCGCACGAGCGACCGCGGTGCCGGGACCAGGCAGGCACCGTATCGCCAGGCGAGCCACATCTCTTCGCAGGACGCGTCGAAGGCCACCGACAGGCCGGCGAGCACTCGGTCGTCCGGACCGATCGGCTCCTTCTGGAGGAACATCATGGCCTCGGCGTCCACGAAAGCGGCCGCGGATCGGTGCGAGACTGCGACGCCCTTCGGTACCCCGGTCGACCCGGAGGTGAAGATGATCCAGGCGTCGTCCTCCGGCATCGGACCACTCGACGGATCTTGGTACGGCGAAGCGGCGTACGGGGTGCCGGTGTGCGGCGTAATGGGGTCGGACGAACCGGGGTACGGCGTACTGGGGTCGGGGGCGGCTTGGTCCATCCGGGCGGAGTACGGGAAGTCGTAGTACCCGTCCTCGTCCGGTCCGTCGGGGCGGGAACTCGGCCCGCTGGGGCGTGTGCTCGCGATCTCGAGATCGTCGGTGACCACGGCCGCCACCTGCGCCTCGCCGAACACCAACTCGGCCCGCTCATCGGGATCGTCCGCATCCACCGGCACGTACGCCGCGCCGGCCTGCAGGGTGCCGAGGATCCCGACATACAAGTCGTTGTGCCCGGACGAGATCCGCACGCCGACCCGGTCGCCCGGCCCGATCCCGAGCTCGATCAACCGCTGCGCGAACTTCTTCACCTGAGCCTGCAGTTCGCTGTAGCTCAGACTGACATGCGAGTCGTCCAGCGCAGGTTCATCGGGGTACTTGGTCGCCGTCTCCTGCAGGATGTCGACCAGCGTGCGCTCGGGTGGCGCACTGTCCCCCCGTCGCAACGTCACGCGCCGGATGATACGCGGATCTTCTGAACAGGTCGCGTTACGTCTCGTACGGAAGGATCTTGAACAAGGAAGCGGGACCGCGGACAAGAAATAACCTGTCCGAGGTCCCGCGATGTTGTTTCAGCTACGGCCGGGTGGAGTCGTGCCGCCCCCCGCCCGGCTATTGGACGAGGTTCGCCGGAGCGGCGTACGTGTTGCAGGCTTTGGTTTCGCCAATGTTGAGGCCGTTCATGATCCAGAAGCCCTGGCTGGTGGCCAGGCCATGGGTCCGCTCGTCGGCCGGGCTGTCCTTGGTCTCGCCGAAGCTGTTGCTCGCCTGGTGCTCGAACTCCTTCATCCGGCGGGTGAACGGATAGCTTTTCTCCACCGCCTTGCTGAAAACACCCGCCAAACAAGATGCCTGCAACTCGTTCCGCCGCGAGCTCTCCAGCTTCTGGTCCGGATGGTCCTGGACGTACGCGTACCGGGCGTAGGCCAGCTCGGTGACGCCCTGCACATGGTGGCCGTACTCGTGCGCGATCGTCATCAGGAACGCCAGGTCTTCCTTCGGCCCGAACGCCTTGTTCATCTGCGCCACGTCGGTGTACATCACCTGGTTGCCATAGCAGTAGAACGCGAGCACCCGGCCGGACAACGGCTTGAAGTTGCCGCACGGGGTGACCACCGGTTTGTCGAAGACGACCAGCCCCGGGTCCGGTTTCGAGCTGCCAAGCTTCTGGAACACCGGCCGCCAGGCGTCGTTCAGGCAGCCGAACAGCTTCTCGTAGTACCGCTTCTGCGCGGCCAGGCTGCCGTCGCCGAGCTCCTCCGCCGGGCAGTTCATTTCGCCGAGGCTGCCGGACTGGTAGAGCGGGTTGTTCAGCAGGAAGTCCTCGGCCGAGCCCTCGACCGGTTTGGTGGTCGCCGTCGGCACGATCGACGGGCCGGTCGGGCCGGGGTCCGCGGTGGTGTTGCTGCCGGTGAGGATCCCGGCGACGACCGCGAGCGAGATCCCGACGAAGGCGATCGCCACGAACGCGATCAGGACGAACTTGACCGCACCACCCCGGCGCCGTTGCGGCTGGAACCCGTTGAACTGGTTCGGACCGCCGTAGTACGGCTGCGCCCACTGGCCGGGGTACTGACCCTGCTGCGGGAACTGCCCTTGCGGCGGGTACTGGCCCTGCGGTGCGCCCTGGTACTGCGGCCCGCCGGGGTACTGCTGGCCCTGATACTGCTGCTGTCCGTACTGCGGCTGTGGTTGCTGTTGCTGCCACGGTGCGGCCTGCGGCGGCGGCAGTACGCCGGGCGGTGGCGCGGGCCGGCGGACGTCCTGGGGCCGGTCGTACCCGTAAGGATTGCTCACTGGTCGTTGGCCCCTTCTTCGAACGATCGTCCTTGTTTCGGTTCGCAAGGCGAACCGGCACGAGACTACTCTCGACCCATGTCACTGAAGCGCCGCCTCCTCCCGGTAGCCCTGCTTTTGTCCCTGTCTGCCCCCTTCGTTGCCCTCGGCACGTTGCCGGCCCAGGCCGCCGACGACCAGATCACGGCGTACGCCGCCGAGGCAACGCTGACCGGCGACGGGGTGCTCAAGGTCCAGGAGACCGTCGACCTGACCGCCGGCGGCGACACCTTCAGCCGCACCCTCACCACCCGGGTCCGGGCGAACGCCGACGAGGACCGGACGTATGCCGTCCGCAACGTGTCGGCCACGGTGAACGGGCAGCCGGCCGCGGGGTTCGAGAACGCCGAGACCGACGACGGCCGCCGGATCAGTGTGCGGCCGTCCGGTCAGGCCAAGATCGTCTACAGCTACGAAGTGGACAACGTGGTCGCCGACTCCACCGAGGGTCGCGAGGTGAGCTGGCCGATCGTCCAGGGCTTCGGCACCTCGATCCCGAAGGCGTCGGTGACGGTGAACGTGCCGTTCGCCACCTGGGTGACCTGTATCGCCGGGCGGACCGGTTCGAGCATGCCCTGTACCTCGTCGCAGCTGGCCGAGTCGGCCGCGCTCGAGATCGAGCAGAACGGCGTCCCGGCGGGCGGCCGGTTGACCTTCCTGACCGGGCTGGGCAACCAGGCGACGGTCCAGCCGAACGCGGAGTTCAAGACCCGGTGGTCCCTGCACCGCGCCTTCACGGTGGACACGGCGACGATCGGGTTGAGCGCGTTGCTGCTCGGTCTGGGCGTGCTGGCCGCGGCCGCGTTGTGGTTCCTCAAAGGTCGCGACGCGGGCAAGAGCCGCCTCGGTGGGTCTGAGCGTCCGGTGCTGGACGGTCCCGACGGGCCGCAGTTCGCCGCGCCGGACGGGATCCGGCCCGGCCAGGTCGGCACCGTCGTGGACGAGACGGCCGACGTGGTGGACATGACGGCGACTCTGCTCGACCTTGCCGTGCGCAACTACCTGACCATCGTGGAGCTGCCGCGGGAGAGCCAGTTCGGCAAGCTCGACTGGCAGCTGCAACGGTTGAACGCGGGCGGTCCGGAGCTGCTGCCGTACGAGAAGGCCCTGCTCGACGCCGTGTTCGCCGACGGGGACACCGTAGTGGTCTCCAACCTTGGTCAGGCGTTGCGGCCAAGGCTGAACCTGGTCCGCGAGCACCTGTACGCCGATGTCGTCACGCAGGGCTGGTTCGCCAACCGGCCGGACGCCGTACGGAACCGCTGGACCACGGCCGGTCTGGTGCTGCTCGGGGCGGGCGTGGTGCTGACGATCGTGCTGGCGATCGCGACGAAGTTCGGGCTGGTCGGGTTCGCGGTGATGCTCGCGGGGGTGGCGTTGTCACTGGCCGGACAGGTCGCGCCCGCCCGTACTGCCCGCGGAGCCTCCGTACTGGGCCGGGTTGCGGGGCTGCAGCGGTACCTGGCCGATGAGAGCTCGGCGGATCTGCCACAGAGTCACAGGCTGGAGTTCGCGTCTCGGTGCCTGCCGTACGCCGCGGTGCTGGGGCTGACCGAGAAGTGGGCGCTGGAGATCGCCGCGACCGACACGGACGACGACCCCGACGCGGGGATCGGCTGGTACTCCGGTCCGGCGGACTGGCACCTGTCCGACATCGGCGAGTCCCTGTCGAACTTCGTCACCTCGTTCGGCGGGACGCTGACCACGGCGCGCCGGCTGTTCTGAGGTTCCCCGACGTAAAGAAGCCCCCGGAATCCCTTTGCTGACAGGGATCCGGGGGCCTTCTTGCTTGCCCGCTAGCTGGTGTACTGCGGTCTGGTGCTGAACGTGTTGCAGAAGATCGGGTTCTTGTAGTTGAACCCGCGGGTCGACCAGAGGTTGTGGTTCGCCTTCGACCCGTGGTCGCGGATCCTCGGGTTGGAGAACTCGTCACCGGCGTTGGCGACGGCGAACTTCCACGCGGTCAGCAGTTCGCCGCGCATCGGGATGTATGCCGCGTTCGTCCCGAGATACGCCGAGCCGAAGCAGGACGCCTGCAGTTCGCGCTTGCGGGACTCCAGCAGCCGCAGGTTCGGGTCCGCCATCGTCGCCTGCCGGGCGAAGCTGGCGCCGAAGATGCCGGTCAGCGACTGGATGTGGTGCCCGTACTCGTGCGCGAACGTGTTCAGCATCCACGCGCGGGTGTAGATCGGGTTGATCCGGTAGTTCCGGTAGTCCACGTTGAACGGCATGTAGATCGCCTGGTTGGCGCCGCAGTAGTAGGCGCGGGTGCCGCGCTCCACTCCGCACGGGGTCTTCACCTGGTTCGCGTACACGATCAGGTTCGGCGCCCGGAACGGGATGCCGGCCTTCTTCAGCGCCAGGTACCAGGTCCGGTTCAGGCACGGCAGCAGCCGCTGGTAGTACGCCTTCGTCGCCGGGAAGGTGGTCGGCCGGTACACCGGTTCCACGCACTTCGTCGGCTGCAGCGCGCCCACCGAGTAGATCTTGTTCTTCGCCACCAGCTCGTACGCCGTCGGCTGCCGCGGCTTGGGCTTCGGCTTCGGGGTCGGCTTCGGCTTGACCGTCGGAGTCGGAGTCGGCGTCGGGCTGGGAGTCGGGGTCGGCGTGGGAGTCGGCGTCGGGGTCTCCGTCGGCGTGTCGATCGCGACGGGGGTGTCGTTGCCCCCGGCGTTGCGCAGGGCGTAGGTGACACCGGTGCCGACCACGAGGACGGCGAGCACGACCAGGCCGATCAGCAGGCCCTTCGAGAGCCGACGCGGCTTGCGCCTGCGTCCACCACCGGGCGGCTTCGGGATCGGGATCGGCGGGTACTGCCAGCTCGGTTGCTGGCCGCCCTGCTGGGGTTGCTGCCAACCGCCCTGGCCGCCTTGCTGCCAGTTTCCGCCACCCTGCTGCTGGTACGGCGGGTATGAGTTCTGCGCCGCGTTCGACCACGGGTTGGAGGGGTTGCCCCCTTGCGCGTTGGACGGCCCAGCCGGCCAAGAACTGGTCGGCCCCGGCGTGATCGGCCCAGTAGAACTACTAGGCCAGTTACTGGTCGACTCCCCCTCCTGCCCCCCAGCAGCGCCCCAACCAGACTGCCCCTGCCCAGGCTGCCCCTGGTCGGACGGTCCCCAGCCGGACCCACCACTCGCCCCGGAGGCGCCCGCAGCCGCCGGACCCCACCCGGACCCGCCCGCACCGGACTCACCCGCGCCAGTCTGTCCCCAGCCGGACCCACCCGCACCGGATTCACCCGGACCGGTCTGGCCCCAACCGGACCCACTCGCGCCGGACCCACTCGTACCGGATTCGCCCGCGCCGGACTGCGCCCAGCCAGAGTTGCTCGTGCCGGATTCACCCGGACCGGTCTGTCCCCAACCGGAGTTGCTCGTGCCGGATTCGCCTTGACCGGGCTGACCCCAGCCGGAGCCGCTCGTGCTGGAATCGCCTGGGCCGGAGGAGGCTGCGGCCGACGTTCTCCACGTGCCGGGACCCCAGGAGCCGGGGCCGGAGGTGGGGGAGCTCGGCGGGGTGGGACCGGTGCTCTGCGACGGACCGCCGGGAGTTGCCTGTGAACCGCCAACGCCGTCGGCCGGGGTCGCCGGCTGGCCGCTGGACGGCAGGTTCCATCCCTGGTTGCCGCTCGACGTCTGACCGGACGAGCCCTGCCCGGCGGAGTCCGAGCCCGCAGCACCCGGACCAGCAGTGCCCGGACCAGCGGCACCCGGACCAGCGGCACCCGGTCCAGCGGCACCCGGTCCAGCAGCACCCTGTCCAGCAGCGTCGCCCTGGCCCGCGGCGTCGGGGCCCGGGGCGCCCTCACCCGGCGGCTGGCCGGCTGGGTTCTGACCCGGTTGCTGGGGCGTCGGCGGGCCGGGCTGGATGTATTCCTGCGGCCGTTCGGCGGGTTCGGTCCACCACTGGGGAGACTGGCCATCCCTGCGCGGCGTTCCCTCACCGGTGCTGGGCTGTTCGCCCTCCGGCTCCGACGGGTCCCGCGGCGGGGGTGGATTCCAGTTGTCCGACATCGATACTCCTCACGAGACCTTGCTGGCCGAAGCCGTGAACGTGTTGCAATTCGCGCTGTTGAGCGTATTGAAGCCGCGCGCGGTCCAGTATTGGTGACTGGACCGGGCGCCGTGATCCCGCGGACCGCCGCGGTTGTTCTCATCCCCGGTCTGAGCCTCGACGTAACGTCGATAGACGGTCAGGTCGAGACCGGTGATGCCGTACGGGAGCTTGTTGGCCCCCATGAACACAGCGCCCAGGCAGGACGCTTGCAGCTCGATCCGGCGGCTCAGCTCGAGTCGCGCCTCGCGGTTCGGCGCGTCGTACTCGAGTCGTGCGGCGGCGGGCAGGATGCCGGTGAGCTGCTGTACGTGGTGGCCGAACTCGTGTCCGGCCGTGTAGGTGGCCCACATCCGCGCGAACGCCCGGTTGGCGGTGTCGGCGGAGCGGGTCCACAGCTTGATGTCGTCCTCGTACTTCAGGTACAGCGTCTGGCTGGACGGGCAGTAGAACGACACCGACGAGCCGCTCGTGCACGGTGACTGAACCGTCCCGGCCCAGAACACCACCCGGGGCGCGGTGAAGGTGTCCTGCGCGGCGCGGACCCGGGGTGTCCAGGCACGGTTCAGGCAGCCGACCAGGTTCGCGTAGTACCGCTGCACGGCCGCCTGGCTGGTCAAGGCGACCTGCGCTTCACGGCAATTGACCGAGCGCTGGACGCCCGTGGCGTAGAAGGCGTCGGCCTGGACGATTTTCGCACTGTCCTGCGACGGCTCCAGTTGGCCCGGGGTTCCGGTCGGGTCGGGCGTGGGTGAGCTGTCGTCCGGCTCGGTGGACGCCGCGGCGGGCGGCGTCGTACCGGATGCCGGGACTGCGGTCTGCGAATCGCCCCCACGAAACGCGAGGGCGGCGATCACCACGGCGACGGCCAGTCCGCCGATGACGAACAGGCCGACGGCCAGTCCGGTCCGGCGCCGGCGCGGTGGCCCACCATGCCGGAAGTGGTAGTCCCGGCCGGTGCCGAACTCGGGTCCCCACCCGACCTCCGGACGTGCCGGACCGCCGCCCGGCGTACCGGGCAGCGGGTAACTGGCGTAGAGCGGTATGGAGCCGTCGGGCAGTGGTCCCGGCGGCGGATGCGCTCCTGGCGGCTCGCTCCAGTCCTGATTCGACACGGTTCTTCCTCATCCCCCCGGGACGCACAGGGCGTGATCCGGACGACCAGGCTAACCACCGGGACCCACCATGGACTAGCGCGTTCTCGACGACATGAGCTAGCGCACTCTCCCCGACGGGGCGGTGAAGGTGTTGCACGCGGCCGGGTTACGGGTCTGATAGCCGCGCAGCGCCCAGTACTCGTGGTTGTTCGCGTCACCGTGGTCGTTCTTCAGATCGGTGACGTGACCGATCAGGTAGCGCCACTGTTGCTGCGACTGCCCGGTGACCGGGTAGGTCCGCCGGTTCGCGCCGATGAAGACGTCGCTGAAGCAGGACGCCTGCAGTTCGAGCCGCCGGGCCATCTCCAGCTCGGCCGTACGCGTCGGCGCGTCATAGCGCATGTCGTGGTTGGCCTCGAGGATGCCGGTCAGGTGCTGGATGTGGTGGCCGTACTCGTGCGCGAACTGGTGCAGCATCCACATCCGCGCCCAAACCTTCGCGTACGACTGCGAGTACTGGTTGTAGTTGCCGATGTCCTCGCGCAGGTTCATGTAGATGGTCTCGTTGGTGCTGCAGTAGAACGGCGGTCCGGAGTCGCTCATCGAGCCGCACGGCGACTGGACGGTCCCGCTGAACATGATCACCGACGGCTGCCGGAACTGGGCCCCGGAACTACGGATCATCGCCGGCCACGCCCGGCCCAGGCAGGCCTTCAGATTGACGTAGTTGGCCCGCGCGCCGGCGGTGGTCGACTGCCTGGCGTTCGACTCGCGGCAGCCGACCGATGCCATCGTGCCGACCCGGTAGATCCGGTTCCGGCTGACCACCTCGTAGTCGGTCGGCCCACGGCGTGCGGGTGGATTGCTGGTCCGCGGCGCGGTCGGCTTGACCACCGGCTTGGTGGTGGTCGGCCGGGTCGTGGGCGCCCGTGTGGGCGACGGCTCGTTTGTCGGCTCGATGGTCGGCCTGTTGCTGGTCGAGGACCTCGGCGTCGGGGCGGAGTAGTCGTCCAGGTCGTTCTTCTTGTCGACCAGTCCGGCGATCCACAGGCCGACCACGCCGAGGACGAGCAGGAGGATCGGCACCACGATGAACGGCGCCTTGCTCTTCTTCTTCGGGCCTTGCGGCCCACCCGGCGGCGGTCCGCCCCAGCCGAGTCCGTGCGGCAGCTGCTGCATCGGAGGCTGGGCACCACCGTACTGCGGGTACCCGGGCCGGCCTGGTTGCGTCTGCCACGGCTGCGGCCCCATCGGCCCCGGCGGCGGCACCTGACCGGGTGGTGGGGGGACCTGACCGGGCGGGGGAACCTGGCCGCCCGGCTGGTAGGGACCACCCGCGCCCGGCTGGTACGGGCCCTGCGGTTGGTACGGGCCTTGCGGCTGGTACGGCCCCTGGGGTGGTGGCTGCTGGGGGTACTGACCCGGTGGTCCCCATTGGTTGTCCGACACGCGCTCTCCACTGCCCCGACCGCGGACACCGACGTGGTCCGGGGCGCGACCACGCATCGCCTGACGCTATCCGAGACTCGGTCCAGCCGGACCGCTCGCCCGGTGATTCGCTCAGCTCACCCGCGACAAAGATCGTGTGGTTCCACGGGCAGTAGAACGAGACCCCTCGGCCGCTGCTGCCGCCGCACGGCGAGGACGCGTAACTGTTGACGACGATCATTCCGGGCGGCGTGAACTGGTGGCCGGTCTGGTCGCGATCGGTCTGGTTGCGCTCGGCCGGGACGTTGCCGCTGGCCGCGATGACGGCGAACACCGCACGGCCGCCACCGCGCTGCTTCGGCGGTTGCGGCAGTTGCCCCCAGCCCAGACCGTTGTCCGGGACCGCGTACTGGCTTGGCGGTACCGCGTGGTTCCCGGCTGAGGTGGTCCGCCGAACTGCGGTGCCCCGGTGAATCCAGAGGGCGGCGCCGACCCGCAGTACGGACCAGGTTGCGGCCTTCCACCATACGGACCAGGTTGTGGCGGCACGTGGCGGCGGTGGCCACCAGTAGCGGTAAGGTGCCCCCTGGCAACAATCACGGCAACGACTTGTGTACGACCTGTGGCCCCGCCCGGTGGCTCGCAGGGGCCCGGTGGCGCGGGCCGATCCGTTCCTGACCTCTCGATACGGTGTGATTGGGCGATGCGTCTACGTCTGCTCGGGGTGTCCCTCTGTGCGCTCGGCTTCCTGACCCTGACGGGCGGGCAGGCCGGTGCGACCGGTATGGGCGACGCCGCTGACCCGGTGGTGACCAACTACGACAGCGAGATCCGGGTGGACCGCGACGGTGCGCTCAAGGTGTCCGAATCGTGGAAGCTGAGCAACGTGTCCGGGACCTTCACCCGGTTCGTCGTCACTCGCGACCACCTGCCGGACGACGTCGATCACGTGCAGCGGATCGAGGACCTGCAGGTCAAGGCGGGCGGTGAGACCAAGCAGACCGAGCTGACCACCGACGGCGAGGTCACCTCGATCGCGGTCGCGGATGTCGCCGGCGACGCTCAGCTGGACTTCACGTACACCGTGCGCGGCGCGGTCGCGAAGACGCTGAACGGCACCGAGGTCCGGTTCGCGCCGCTGACCGGGCTGGCGCTCACCGTCCAGGACGCGAACATCGTCTACAGCACCCCCGAGGTCTCGCACGTCTCCTGCTTCGCCGGCGCGATCGACAGCAACACCCCGTGCACCCTGGCGCAGATCGGCGAGACCGCCGGCCCGACGTTCCGCCAGCAGGGCCTGCCGCCGGGCAACACGGTCCGGATGACGATCGGTTTCCCCGAGGGCGAGATCGCGGCCAACTCGATCGTCGAGTACCGCAAGACCCTCAAGCGCGCGTTCTCCACCGACACCGCGCAACTGATCACCTCGCTGCTGGTGCTGGTCCTCGGCGCCGCGGCCCTGCTCGTCCTGTACCGGCTGCGCGGCCGCGACCAGGTCGACCCGCGCCGCGTCGTACCGGCGTCGCTGTTCAGCCTCGGCCAGGACACCCGGATCGACTTCACCCCGCCGGCCGACCTGCGCCCCGGTGAGGTCGGCACCCTGATCGACGAGCGGATCGACCCGGTCGACGTCACCGCCACCATCATCGACCTCGCCGTCCGCGGACACCTCACCATCACCGAGCTCGAGCACGAGTCCGAGTACTCCCGGCCCGACTGGGAGCTCAAGCGGATCGCGAACGCGCCGTCCGAAGAGCTGCAGCGGTACGAGAACGTCCTGGTCCGCGCGATCTTCGGCGACAACGACACGGTCCTGGTCTCCGAACTCGGCAAGCAGGTCCGGGCCAACCTCGGCCAGGTCCAGGACGCCCTGTACGACGGGGTGGTCAAGCGCGGCTGGTTCACCGAGCGCCCCGACCGGACCCGATCCACCTGGGCCACCATCGGCATCGCCGTGACCGTCCTCGGCGTGATCGGCACTGTCCTGCTCGCCCTCTTCACCACCTGGGGCCTGCTCGGTCTCGCCGTCACCGCCGTCGGCCTCGGCCTGCTCGTCATCGGCCGCTACATGCCCGCCAAGGCCCCCGCCGCCGGCCGGGTCCTCGGCCAGGTCGCAGCCATCCGCGGCGAGCTGCTGGAGATGGACGTCAGCGAACTCCCGTCCGACCAGCACGCCGAACTCTGCTCCCGTGCCCTCCCGTACGCCGTGGTCCTGGGCGGCTCGGAGCGCTGGATCGACGCCCTCGTAGCCACAGACGCCGACGACGACGAGGACGAAGGCTTCCACTGGTACCGAGGCCCCCGCGGCTGGCACCTCCAGTACCTCCCCGACTCCCTCCGCAACCTCACCACGAACCTAACCGGCGCCCTCTTCACCCGTTGACCGGAGATGTTTCCAACCGGACTGTCGATGCTCTGGGAATCGACCGATCCACAAGACGCCCTGCGGGACAGGTTCGGGCTCTACGGCTTTGACGAGGCCGTTCTCTGGCTCACCAAGGTTTTGGCTGAGGTTTGGGGCGTCGACGTCGAGAGCTGCGAGCGGATCCTCATCAGCGGCCACAATGCGATCGCGTGGATTCGCAGCGATCGGGGAGCGTTCGTGGCGAAGTGGTCTCGGGCTGAGGGGCAGTTCGTACGGTTTGCCGCGGCTGCGGATCTGATCAACGCGTTGCACCAGCGAGGTGTGCCGGTGGCGCCGCCGCTGGAGTCGGTGGACGGCCGGTATCGGGAGATCGTCAGCTCTGATTCGTCCCGGTTGTCGATGACGGTGCAGCAGGCGGTGGACGGTCAACCGCTTGATACCGGCAACGAAACCACGGTCCGCGCGGCCGGTGCGTCCTTTGCGGAGCTGCACGCCGCGTTGGCTCTCCACCCGGACCATCGCCTGATCGGATCCGAGCCGAATTCGCCTGCGGATCTTCGACAGCGTATAGAGCAGTGGCTCGCAGAGGACGACTCCCGGATCGCGCCCGCAGCCTCTGACCGACTACGCGAGCAGATCTCCACGCTGCCGCCGATCGACACCGAGCCGCAGTTGATCCACAACGACTACCGCTCGACCAACATCCTCACCGCCGACACCGAGATCGTCGCCGTCGTCGACTTCGACGAGATCGCCTGGGACTACGCGGTCTGCGACCTCGCGCGCACGCTCGTCTTCCTCAACACCCGCTTCACCGACTGGAACCCGACCCCGGCCAACGTACGCCGCACCTTCCTCGCGGGCTACGAGTCGGTGCGCCCACTCACCAACCCCGAAGCCCAATGGCTCCAAGCCCTCGTCCTCTGGCGCGGCATCGCCGCCATCCCACCCGGCCCCGACCCCGCCGGCTGGGCCAACGCCCTCTAGGCACTCGCATCGCGGCCGCCGCTGGTGAGACAACCCGCCAGCGGGGATGGCTGGGGAGGCCTACTAGGTGGTGATTTGGGGGAGTTGGACCGACGGCGGGTGGATGACGTAGACGAGGCCGCCTGAGTGGGGGACCCAGGCGTTTTCGAAGGCTTCGCGGTCATACGTCGTACGGACCTGGTCGTTGCTCGGGATCAGGTGGGAGGCGGGGTCGTTGACCACGACGTTGCCGGCCGCGTCGAAGCCGACGATGACCATCAGGTGGCCGTTCGTGCCGTAGCCGGCGCCGGGGAGTTCGCCCTTCTTGAAGGACAGGGACGCGATCAACGGGATGCCGGCCTTGATGTACTGCTCCGCCTCCGTCAGCGAACGCAGTCGGGTGACGAAGGCGTCGAGCCCACGAGTTCCGGCGTACGCGGTGTTGTAGGGCCAGTTGCCCGCGCCGTCGTAGGCGTAGTCGAAGACCGAGCGGGCGGAGTGGTCCACCTGTGGATCGGCGTCGGCCGGATCGACCCAGGCTGTCTCGTCGGCAGAAGGGCCTGCGCCGTAATAGTCGAGGACCATCGCGGTGGAGGTCGGGGAGCACCACGCCTCGCCGCCGCCGTCCCACTGCGGGTAGTGCCCGATGTGTTTCTCCTGCGAGTACGTCGGTACGTCCAGTACGACACCTTCCGCGCCGCCGAGCGGGCTGACCGGGACCTTCTTCTCGTCCGGCAGCCTGGTCGCGACCGCACCGACACTGCGTACAGACGGCGTGCCGGTCGTCGCGGCGAGCCGGTAGAGCGAGACCTTCAACTGCCAGCGATCCAGTGACCGCCCGGTTGCGGCTACGAAGGTGTCGACCGCCACGGAGCCGTTCGAGTCGCCCTGGCTCGCGACCGAGGTCCGGTGGATGTCACCGGCCGAGGTGTCGTCGCCGCTACCCCAGCGGCCGAGCACGTACCACTTGGTCGTCGTACCCAGGTCGGTGTGGCCCGCCATCGCGACCTCGACCCAGGTGCCGGGCGGAGTGGTGGCGTTCCACGACGCGATCAGCTCGGTCAGGCCGAAGCTGGTCTGGACTTCTGGTGAGGTCCAGGTGGTGCGGTCGTAGGTCTTGGCCGTGCCATCGCCGAACGGGTCGACGTACGAGGTGGTGCCGGTTGCGGTGCCGAAGGTCAGGCTGCCGTCGGCGACCACGGTGCCGGCAGGTTCGCCGGCCAGGAACTCGGTGGTCGAGGTCCAGGCGTGGTAGGCGATGTCGCGTTGTTGCGGCACCTTGGCGGCCTCGCTCGGTACGGCGGCGAGGCTGAGCACGACCACCCCGGAGACCAGGGCGGCAAGTGGGCGGGAGGCGGTCATGCCAAAACGCTAGACCTGGTACCACGTCCTGTCGCGGTGAACGCGTGCCGTCGATCGTGTCGTCGCCGTTAGTTACTTTCGGTACCGGAGTGCTACTCCGCGGCGAGCGTGCCGGCCTTCCACTCCTCCGCGAGCATCGCGAAGACGAGCTCGTCGGTCCACTCGCCCTTGAGGAACTCGTTCGAGACGAAGTGCGCCTCCTGCCGCATCCCGAGTCGCTTCATCACTCCTGCGGATCCGGCGTTCCGACCGTCCAGCCGCCCGATCATCCGGTGCATGCCGAAATGCTCGAAGCCCAGGCGCAGTAGCGCGGCTGCCGCCTCGGTCGCGTATCCCCGGCCGTGGAAGTCCGGGTGGAAGACGAAGCCGATCTCGCCGCCCTTGTGCTCCACGGACTGCACGAACATCGTCACCTCGCCGACGTGTTGCCCCGTCTCCCGCAGTACGACGGCAAACGTCACCGCCTGTCCATCCGCATCCATCGGTACGTCGGCCAGCCGGAGTGCGAGTGAATCCCGGACCTGCTCGGGTGTCTTCGACTCGTAAAGTAAGAAACGGGTGACGTCGTCGTTCGACTGCAACTTCAGCAGGTCGTCGTAGTCGGTCTCGGTGTAGCGGCGCAGGGTCAGCCGCTCGGTCTCGATCGGCAGCGGAAGGCTCACATCCCGAGCTTAGGGCCTGTCTGACGGTTCCCTGCGTGCTGCGCGGCACTCGGCACGGCATCTCGCTGCACTGGAGCAAAGGCCACGATGAACACCGCATCGAGGCCTTCACTCCAGCACACCGAGCTACCGCACCGAGCACCTGCTCGCGACTGCAGGGAACCGTCAGACAGGCCCTAAGCGACCACCGCACCCCGGCAAGTCAATTAGGAGCACAGCGGCCCGGGCCCTCCTGAGTCGCGTCAGGAGGGCCCGTCTCCTCTCCCCGGATCCGGAACGGAGCGCCGGCGAAACTGGACCCGGCGAGTCCGTCGCTGGGTCAGCCGTTGGCGAGGGCAACCAATCTGGTCTGGTCGCCGTTGAAGCGGTTCTGGTCGATCGGGCTCGAGCTGTACTGCCAGAACGTGTAGTACGGCCAGCCGCCCGGCAGCGTCCCGGGTGCCGAGGCGTACCGCGCGACCCAGAGCGGATTGGTGCTGTTGAACGCCGTGGTGTTACCGGTGCAGCGGGTCCACCAGTCCAGGTTCGTGTAGATCACTGCGTCCCGGGTGGTGCGGGCCTTGTAGGTGTTGAGGAAGTCGCGGATCCAGGTCACCATCGCGGCCTGGGTCTTGCCGTAGCAGGTCGCTCCGTACGGGTTGTACTCGATGTCGAGCGCGCCGGGCAGTGTCTTGCCGTCCTTGGACCAGCCGCCGCCGTGGTCGACGAAGTAGTTGGCCTGGTTGGCGCCGCTGGAGTCGTTCGGGGTGGCGAAGTGGTAGGCGCCGCGGATCATGCCGACGTTGTAGGAACCGTTGTACTGCTGGGCGAAGTACGGGTTCGTGTAGTAGTTGCCTTCCGACGCCTTCACGTAGGCGAACCGCTTGCCGGCGGTCCATTGCGCGGCCCAGTTCACATTGCCCTGATGGCTGGAGACGTCGATGCCTTCGACCGTGGCGGCCGGTGCCATCACCGCGGTGGTGACGGCCGTACTGGTCTGGCGCCAGCCCATGTAGGCGTCACCGGCTTTGGTGATGCCGTGCGCACGGGCCTCGGCGGTCGGTTGGTGAGGGGCGGTTGACTGTGCTGTAGCGAGGGTGGGGCCGGCAAGCGAGGCCGTGAGCAGGCCGAGCGTGACGACGGCACCCGTGACGAGGGACTTCACGAGGAACCTCCAGGAGAACGCAAAGGGGCGGACAGAGCGCTCGGCGAAGGTTTTACCCGGGTCGAGGTAGGAAATAACCAAGACTTGGCAGTTTCGTTGTGAGAATTTGACGGCAAGCCGATGACCAGCCTGGGGATAACTGTCAAGAGCAGTCTCATCCGACCGTTACCCTTGATCGGTGACACTTCGCTTGTATGACACCGCGACAGCAGCAGTGAGAGATTTCGAGCCCGTTCATCCGGGCAAGGTCGGGATCTACCACTGTGGGCTGACGGTGCAGGGTGCCCCGCACGTAGGGCACATCTACAAGGAGGTCGTGTTCGACGTCCTGCGGCGCTGGTTCGAGTACGCCGGTTACGAAGTCACCGTGATCGCGAACGTGACCGACATCGAGGACAAGATCCTGGCCAAGTCCGCCGAGCGGGGCGTCCCGTGGTGGGCGCACGCCTACGAGTTCGAGCGCGAACTGCACTGGGCATACGACGTGCTCGGCTGCCGCCCACCGACGTACGAGCCACGCGCCACCGGGCACATCCCCGAGATGCTCGAGATGATCCAGCAGTTGATCGACTCCGGTCACGCGTACGTCGCGCCGGACGGGTCGGGTGACGTGTACTTCGACGTGAAGTCGTGGCCGGCGTACGGCGAACTGTCGAACCAGAAGATCGACGACATGGAGCCGGCCGAGGACGCCGATCCCCGGGGCAAGCGGGATCCGCGCGACTTCGCCCTGTGGAAGGGGCACACCGAGGACACTCCGCGGACCGCCTCCTGGCCGACTCCGTGGGGTCGCGGCCGGCCGGGTTGGCATCTGGAGTGCTCGGCGATGGCGGGGAAGTACCTCGGCACCGAGTTCGACATCCACGGCGGCGGGCTCGACCTGCGTTTCCCGCACCACGAGAACGAGTTGGCCCAGTCGACGGCGGTCGGGCAGAAGTTCGCCCGCTTCTGGATGCACAACGCGCTCGTCACCGCGGCCGGCGAGAAGATGTCGAAGTCGCTCGGCAACGGCGCGATCGTCCGCAACGTGGTCCGCCGGGTCCGGCCGATCGAGCTGCGGTGGTACCTGGTCCAGTCGCACTACCGGTCTGTGGTGGAGTACTCGTTGGCCTCGCTCGAGAAGGCCGCGACCGGCTTCCAGCGGATCGAGGGGTTCATCGCCCGGGCGACCGAGGTCACCGGCGGGGTCGAGCCGGCCACCAAGTTGCCCGTCGAGTTCGTCGCTGAGATGGACAACGATCTCAGCACGCCTGCGGCGATCGCCGTACTGCACAACACCGTGCACGATGGGAACAAGCTGATCGAGGACGGGGATTCGCCCGCACTGCGGGAGAACCTGGCCGCCGTGCGCGGGATGCTCGCCGTACTGGGCCTGGACCCGCTGGCCGAGCCGTGGGTGTCGCGGACCGGTGCGTCGGAGGAGCTCACCGAGATCCTGGACGGGCTGGTCGGCGCGCTGCTCGAGCAGCGGCAGGCCGCCCGCGAACGCAAGGACTATGCCGCGTCGGACGAGATCCGCGACCGGCTCAAGGCGCTCGGCGTCGTTGTCGAGGACACCCCGCAGGGGTCTCGCTGGACGATCGCCCCGCACCAACCAACCGAAGGAAACTGAAGTGCCAGGCAGTAGTCAGCGCAAGGGCGCGATCCGCAAGAAGCCCCGTGGCAACCCGACCGCCGGATCCGGCGGCCGGGTTCGTCGTGGGCTCGAGGGCAAGGGCCCGACGCCCAAGGCCGAGGAGCGGGTCAAGCACCCGGCGTACAAGCGCGCCAAGGCGAAGGCCAAGGCGCAGGAGCGCACCGCCGCCCGCCGGCCCGCCCGCAAGGACGCCGACGCGTCGGTGGAGTGGGTGTACGGTCGCAACCCGGTCGTCGAGGCGCTCCGCGCGGGCGTCCCGGTCAGCGCCGTATACGTTGCCGAAGGCACCGAACGGGACGCGCGGCTGCGGGAGGCGTTGCTGATCGCGGTCGAGCACGGCATCTCGCTGCTCGAAGTACCGCGGCAGGAGCTCGACCGGCTGACGAACAACGGTTCGCACCAAGGGCTGGCCGTGCAGATCCCGCCGTACGAGTACGCCCACCCGGACGACCTGCTCAGCCGCGCGTACGACGCCGGCCAGGTGCCGCTGATCGTCGCGCTCGACGGCGTCACCGATCCGCGCAACCTCGGCGCGATCACCCGGTCGGCCGCGGCCTTCGGGGCACACGGCGTCGTCGTACCGGAGCGCCGGACCGCCTCGATGTCCGCATCCGCCTGGAAGACCTCGGCCGGCGCCGCGGCCCGGATCCCGGTCGCCCGCGCCACCAACCTGAACCGCGCGCTCAAGTCCTACAAGGACGCCGGCATGCTGATCATCGGCCTCGACATGGGCGGCGAAGTTGAACTCCCCGAGCTCGCCGCAGCCACCGAGCCCCTGGTCCTCGTCGTCGGCTCCGAAGGCAAAGGGCTGGCCCGCCTGGTCCGCGAGAACTGCGACCTGATCGTCTCCATCCCGATGACCAGCGCCACCGAATCCCTCAACGCCGGCATAGCCACCGGCGTAGCCCTCTACGAAATCTCCCGCCGCCGCACCGCATAACCGGCCCCAGCGGGTCACCTGTGGTTGGCCGCCGCGCATGGGGACCTCGGTTAACCAGCAGGGACCGTGAACAACAAATGGGGACCGTGAACAAGAAATATCCAGTTCACGGTCCCCATTGCTTGTTCACGGTCCCGCAAGATGGCGCGGGTCGGGGCCGCATCGGTCATGCTTCCGCAAGGTGGCGGGGCGGCGGCTTGGTGGTCAGGTTTCCCGGGGATAGTGCGGGGGTCAGGCGGCGGCTGCGTGGGTGAGGGCGCGGCGGATGCGGTTGGCGGTTCGGGTCGGGTGCGCGAGGTCCGCCCAGCCGAATCGGGCGAAGGAGTAGCCGAGCTCGCGGATCCGGTCCTCGCGCCATTTCTCCGCGACCAGGACGTTCGCCCCGTCCGTGGAGTATTTCTGGGCTCCGTCGAACTCGACGATCAACACCCTGTCGAGCAAGAAGTCCACCCGTCCGAGGAGATGTCCGTCCGGGTCGCGAATCTCGGCTTGGAGGGTCGGCGCGGGTAGTCCCTGATTTGCCATCAGCACTCGCAATCGGGACTCCCCGACGGACTCGCTGCGGCCGTCGGCGAATCGCGTGGCTGCCCCGGCGGCGGGCGAACCCGGCCAGTGCTTGAGTCGGTCGGCTGCCGCGATCAACTCGTCCTGATCGACCAGCCCGGCCCGCAACGCCGCGTCCGACAGCACCACACCGGCTTCGTAGGACGACAAACAGGTGGTCTCCACGATGCACCGCGCAACGCCAGTGACTTGGAGTCCGTCGACCACCGTGGTGTCGCCCGGTGAAAGCGGCGAGCGATGTGTCTGCGTCACGCGGTCGGATCGAGTTCGTCCCGTCGAACGGGTCACCTGCACCCGGCTGAGGTCGGATCCCCATCCCGGGAGTCCGTGCAGGATGGCGGCCGACTGGTGGCTGACCGCCACTGCGCTGGTCATCCGGCTGAGGACGACTCGGGTCAGCACCTTGTGCAGACGGATGGCGCGATCCCAAGGGAGCTCCCCGTCCGGCCAGGCACCTGACTCGACGTACGCGTCACGGCAGAGCCGGGTCCATTGACCGCACTTCAGGCGCTGGCGGATCTCGCTGTCGCTGTAACCAGCATGAGCTGCGTCGGACCGCGTGAACCAGCCATCCCTGGCCCCGGCCAGCACCTCCAATTTCGGATTCATACCGGCAATATGCCGTCGCCCACCCCTCCGCTTCACGCCAATCTCCCGCCTGTGGATAAAGGGCGTGAACAAGAAACCGGGACCTCGCACAGGGAAATAACCTGTCCGAGGTCCCGGCTTGTGGTGCTGGGTCCCGCTTGTGGTGCGAGGTCCCGGCTTGTGGTGCTGGGTCCCCAGTTCCGACAGCTGGGGTCAGTAGACGCTGACGTTGTAGCGGGAGAGGACTTCGGTTACGGGCTGGAAGTAGGTGGTGCCGCCGGAGGAGCAGTTGCCGGATCCGCCGGAGGTGAGGCCGAGGGCCACGGTGCCGGCGAACAGCGAGCCGCCGGAGTCGCCGCCTTCGGCGCAGACGTTGGTGCGGATCAGGCCGGTGACAGTGCCTTCGGCGTAGTTGACGGTGGCGTTCAGGCCGGTGACGGAACCACTCCGCAGGCCGGTCGTGCTGCCGCTGCGCTTGACGGCCTGACCGACGTACGCGTTACCGGCTGAGGTGATGTCCTGGTTCGAGCCGTTGTAGAGGCTCACGGTACCGGGGTGGTTCGTGAACGACGTGCTGTACCGCACGATGCCGTAGTCGTTGCCGGGGAAGCTGGTCCCGTAGCGGGTGCCGAGCACGGTCGACTGCGACGAGTTCGCGTACCAGGTGCTGGAGAGGTTCGTGCAGTGTCCGGCGGTCAGGAAGTAGTAGGTGCTCCCGTTCCGGACGTTGAAGCCGAGCGAGCAGCGGTAACCACCGCCGTAGATGGCCTGCCCGCCGTTGATGCGCTTGCTGAGTACACCGGGCAGCTTCTCCAGCGTGACCTGGCTGCCGAACCGCTTGGTGACGGCGTTGAGCGCGTCGAACTTGCCGCCGGTCACGGTGTCGTCGTACGACACGATGATCCGGCCGGTCTTCTCGTCGGTCATCCACGCGGTACCCGGGATCGACGCATCCCGGGAGAGGGCGGAGGTGATGGTGCTCGCCGAGGCGATCGCCTCGGGACCCTTGGCCGCCTGGGCCTGGGTGCTGAGCATTGCGGTGGTCGCGGCAAGACCGGCGGTTGCCAGTAGTGCCACGAGGGGACGGATTCGCATGGTTGTGCCTCCTCACGATGAGGACGCCCCGGGGCGGGGTGCGTCCTTGACTCAACCGAAGACCCCTTTACCCAGGTTTATCCCTGAGTATTCAGGTAACTTCGGACGGTGAGGGTTAACCTCCGTATGTCAGGGTCCGCTCCAGCGTCTGGCGCCCGGCCGTCACCGCTGCGTGATCG
Source organism: Kribbella caucasensis (assembly GCF_004361855.1). Classification (GTDB taxonomy): domain Bacteria; phylum Actinomycetota; class Actinomycetes; order Propionibacteriales; family Kribbellaceae; genus Kribbella; species Kribbella caucasensis. The sequence goes on along the minus strand of NZ_SNWQ01000027.1, from coordinate 15,549 downwards.
ACCTCGACCTCCCAGTCCTCCCCGGCGATCGTCACCGACATCACCCCGTTCCCGAACCACGGCCCGTACGCCGTCCGCCAGGTCGCCGCGACGTCCCGGACCCCCGCCGACCGGGCCAGCTTGTGCAGCAACGTGGTCATCCAACGCGAGTCGAGCACCTTGTTCGCCACCCGGATGTGCTTGCCGACCGGATTCCGGAACGGCGACATGGTCAGCTGGCGGATCGCCGTACCGGGGTGGTCGACGGCGGTGAGTCGCGCCTCGGTCACGTAGCTGCAGTGCACGTCGCCGGACAGCATCAGGATCGACGTAGGCGGGTTCTCGTCCCGGACCAGGTCGGTAAGCAAATCGGTCACGTCGTCGAACGACTTCCGGAACGAGGCCCAGTGCTCGAGGTCCATCTCCTGCCGGATCTTCTCGCCGACCCTGGACCCGCGCGGTCCCCAGGCGCCGGCCGAGATCGCCTCGTCCCACCCCTCCAGATGGTGCAGCCCGGGTGCGAGCAGGAACGGCAGGGTCGAGGCGAGCAGCAGATGGTTGATCGGCTGCGTCGCGTCCACGGTGTGCCGCCGGACCCACTCCCATTCGTGCGCGTCGACCATCGCCCGTTCGTCGGGTTCCAGGTGCCGCGAGCAGCGCGAGTCCACGGCGACCAGCCGCACACCACGGGATCGAGCGCCGAAGTCGCGGTAGAAGCTCCACCGCGTCGACGCCGGGTCCTCGTCCGCCTCCCAGGCGAAGGCGTCCAGGTAGGCCGTCCGCTCGTCCTCGTCGTCGAGCGTCAGCATCGCCCGGTACGTCGCGTCTTGCGTGAGCTGCTCCGGCGAGAGGTTGCCGAGGTGCTGATACACCCAGTACGACGCGTAGGCGCCGACCACCCGGTCATGCCACCACGGCTGCGAGGTGACCCAGCGACGCCAGGTCAGCGACGTGTTCCAGTCGTCCCGTAGGTCGTGGTCGTCGAGCAGCATGCACAGCGGGACAGTGGAGAACAGCCAGCGGACCGCGGGATTCGTCCACGCGTCGTAGTACAGCCAGGTGTACTCCTCGAAGTTGCCGATCTCGTCGGCCACCTCGGACCCGTGCCGACCACCATGCGCCTCCCGCAACTGCTCCAGTACGGCGTCCGACGGGTCGTCGGCGTACACCTGATCGCCGAGCAGCAGGATCGCGTCCGGGCTCTCCTCCGAGTGCGCCGCCATCCGTTCGGCCAACGCGACCAGCGCATCCGGGCCGAACCGCTTGAGACCCTCCTCGTCGAACGGCGCCGACCGCCGGCACGACCCGAACGTCAACCGGAACGTCCCGTCGGCCCGAGGCGTCCGGATCACACTCGGCCCGTACGGCGAATCCGCTAGCGGCCACGCCACGTCACCGTCCAGCAGCACCTCGTACGGCGTACTGGTGGCCGGCCGCAATCCCTCGACGAGCACGAGCGCGTAGTGATGACCGTGCACGGACCATGTGGTCGCGCGATGGCCGAGGATCTCCACCTCACACGGGCCGGTGGTCTCCACCCAAACGGTCGCCCGCGTCTCGTCGACGTACCGCAGGAGTGGACCCAACTTCAGTTGCATCCACAAAAGCTATCGGTCAGCGCAACCCTCAGTCGGTGCGCAGGGAGTGCAACACGAACGAGGCCAGCTCGCGGTAGGCCTCGGCGTCGTTCAGGCCGGTCCGGCGGGCGATGTCACCGCGCTGGATCGCCTGCATGGTGTGCGCGACCATCTCGGCGGCGAACCCGATGTCGACCTGCCGGAACGTCTTGCCGTTGATCCCGTCCTCGATCAGCGAGCGGACCCGGTCGGCCGCGATCCGGGTGTTGCGCTCGTACACCGACCGGGCCGGGGCGAAGGTCGCCACGTCGTCCAGGAAGGTCCGGCTGGCCGGCCGGAGCGCGTCGGCGACGGCGTTCAGGTAGGCGGCGATCCGGCGGTCGTGCCGGGTCTGCCGGGCGACGGCCGATTCCACCTGCGCGGTGGCATTCTTGAAGTAGTGCTTCACCACCTCGACGGCGAGCTGCTCCTTGCTCGGCGCGAGGGCGTACAGCGTCGTCTTGCTACAGCGCAGCTCGGCGGCCAGGTCGTCCAGGGTGAACCGGCTGAAGCCCTGCGCGAGAAACAGGGAGAGCAGCCGGTCGAGCAGCTCGGACTGCCTACGGGTACGGCGCCCCGGGACGACTGTTGTCATATCGAGACAGCATAGAACGATACTGAACTTGAGTCGACAGTATCGATGCTAGTATCGTTTCGATAGCTGTTGAGAGGGGTGTCTGATGGCCGTCGATCGTCTGCTTCCGACCGAGGAATCAACCGACCTGCTCGGACTCGTCCGGGAACTCTGCGACCACGAGCTGCGGCCGTATGCGGCCCAGGCCGAGGAGTCCGAGACGTTCCCGCGAGCCGCGTTCCGCACGCTCGGCAAGGCCGGCCTGCTCGGCCTGCCCTACCCGGAGGAGTACGGCGGCGCCGGCCAGCCGTATGAGGTCTATTTGCAGATGCTGGAGGAGATCGCCGGCGCCTGGATGTCGGTCGGCGTCGGCCTGTCCGTGCACACGATGACGAGCTACGCCGTGGCCACCTTCGGTACCGACGAGCAGCGGGACCGGTTGCTGCCCGACATGGTCGGCGGCGAACTGCTCGGCGCGTATGCCTTGTCGGAGCCGCAGGCCGGGTCGGACATCAGCGGGATGACCACGAAGGCGGTCCGCGACGGCGACGAGTATGTCCTGTCCGGTACGAAGGCCTGGATCTCGCACGGCTCGCACGCCGACTTCTACACCACCTTCGCCCGGACGTCGGCCGACCCGAAACACGGCATCTCCGCCTTCCACGTGCCCGCGTCGGCCGAGGGGCTCAGCTTCGGCGCACCCGAACGCAAGATGGGCATGACCGGCTCCACCACCACCCTGGTCAACTTCGACCGGGTCCGCGTCCCCGCGGCCAACCTGATCGGCTCCGAAGGCGACGGTATGCGGATCGCCTTGTCCGCGCTCGACTCGGGCCGGCTGGGGATCGCCGCCTGCGGGACGGGGCTGGCGCAGGCCGCGCTGGAGGTCGCCGCCAGGTACGCGCTGGAGCGGGAGCAGTTCGGGCACGCGATCGCGGAGTTCCAGGGGATGCAGTTCCTGCTCGCGGACATGGACGCGGCGGTCGAGTCGGCGCGGGCGACGTACCTGCTGGCCGCGCGGCGCCGCGACCTCGGCAAGCCGTTCACCCGGCAGGCCGCGATCGCCAAACTGGTCTGCACCGACGCCGCGATGAAGGTCACCACGGACGCCGTCCAGGTGCTCGGCGGCTACGGTTACACCCGCGAGTTCCCGGTCGAGCGGTACATGCGCGAGGCCAAGGTGACCCAGATCTTCGAAGGAACCAACCAGATCCAGCGGCTCGTCATCAGCCGCGACCTGCTCAGGAGTGTGCGATGAAGCTAGGCCCGACCGATGTCGCTCTGGTCACCGGTGGTGGCTCCGGCCTCGGTGAAGCGACCGTACGCCGCTTGGCCGCGGCGGGTGCCGGGGTGGTGATCTGCGACCTGCCGCAGTCGGCCGGGAAGAGCATCGCCGAGGAGCTGGGCGAGCGCGTCGTCTTCGTCCCGACCGATGTCACCGACGAGGCGGCCGTGGCCGCTGCCCTGGACGCCGCGGCGGAGCTCGGTGAGTTGCGCGTGGTCGTGACGTGCGCCGGGATCGCCACCCCTGGCCGGATCGTCGGCCGCAAGGGGCCATTGCCACTGGGAACCTTCCGGCAGGTGATCGAGGTCAACCTGATCGGCACCTTCAACGTGCTCCGGCTGGCCGCCGAGCGGATGATCGGCCTAGACGCACTGCCGGACGGCGACCGTGGCGTAGTGGTGATGACCGCCTCGATCGCGGCGTACGACGGGCAGGTCGGCCAGGCGGCGTACGCGTCGAGCAAGGGCGGCATCGTCGGGCTGACCCTGACCGCGGCTCGCGACCTTGCCGACAAGGGCATCCGGGTCGTCACGATCGCCCCCGGCACGATGGAGACCCCGATGCTTGCCGGCCTGCCCGAAGAGGCCCGCACCGCGCTCGAACAGCAGGTCCCGCACCCGGCCCGACTCGGCCGCCCGAGCGAGTACGCCGCGCTGGTCGCCCACATCATCGACAACCAGCTCCTCAACGGCGAGGTCATCCGCCTCGACGGCGCCCTCCGGATGCCACCACGCTGATCACCACCAAGGCGATCACCAACGGGGCGATCACCACTCCGTGAAGGATCCGTCCGGCCGGCGGAGCACGGGTGAGCGCCAGCTGTGACCTTTCGCAGCCGCGGCCCGGACCGCGGACTCGTCGACCTCGATCCCGAGTCCGGGGCCGGCGAGACGTTCGATGTGGCCGTCCACGAAGGTGAACACCTGCGGGTCGATCAGGTAGTCGAGCAGCGCACTGCCGCCGCCGTACTCGATGCCGAGGCTCTGCTCCTGGATCAGGAAGTTCGGCGTCGCCAGGTCGATCTGCAGGCTGGCCGCGAGCGTGATCGGGCCGAGCGGGCAATGCGGTGCCACCGTCACGTCGTACGTCTCGGCCATCGCCGCGATCCGGCGTACCTCCGAGATTCCGCCCGCGTGGGACAGATCCGGCTGGGCGACGGCGATGCCGGTGGGCAGTACATCGCGGAAGTCCCAGCGGGAGTAGAGCCGCTCGCCGGTCGCGATCGGGATGCTGGTCGACTCCGTGATCGGGCGCAGGTCGCGGGCGAACTCCGGCAGCACCGGCTCCTCGACGAACAAGGGCAGCATGGGTTCGAGCAGCGGCAGGATCCGCCGGGTCGCCGCCGTGCTGAAGCGGCCGTGGAAGTCCAGCGCGATGTCGACGGTGTCACCCAAGGCGAAGCGCAACGCCTCCACGCGATGCACCATCGCCCGTACTTCGGCGGCGCTCGGCACCGGCGGTAGCGCGTCGGCGAGGTTGAGCTTGACCGCCGTGAAACCGCTGGCCACCTTCGCCAGCGCATCGTCCACCAGAGCGGCCGTGTCCTTGCCGCCGATCCAGGTATAGATCCGGATCCGCTCGCGGACTGGACCGCCGAGCAACTCGTGCACGGGCGTCTCGTGGTACCGGCCTTTGATGTCCCACAATGCTTGATCGATCCCAGCCAGCGCACTCGACAGCACCGGCCCGCCACGATAGAAGCCGCCCTTGGCCATCGTCTGCCAGTGGTCCTCGATGCGCAGCGGATCCGTGCCGACGAGGTACTCCATCAAAGCAGCGACCGCACCCTGGACGGCTTCGGCCCGGCCCTCGACGATCGGCTCGCCCCAGCCGCTGATGCCTTCGTCGGTGTCGATCCGCAGGAACTGCCAGCGGGGTGCTACCAGGAAGGTCTCGTACCCGACGATCTTCACACTGCCTCATTCGGTCGAAGTTCCGCGCCGGCCAGCAGCGCGGCGACGAGCTGGTCGGTTTGCCGGAGCACCAGGGCGGCGGCGCCGGAAGCACCCGCCCGGGCGCCCAGATCCAGTTCCGCGGCCATGACTTCGACGTCGCGGGTGAGTGCCATCGCGGATCGGCGCAGGGTGGCGCGGATCGGTTCCAGCACGAGGTCGCCGGCGCGGGCGAGCTCGCCGCCGACGATGATGCGCTCCGGGTTGAGCAGGTTGCAGATGTTCGCCAGCACCCGGCCGGTCACCTCGCCGGCCTCGCGCAGCACCCGCACGGTGTCTTCCTGTCCGGCCTCCGCGGCGGCGAGGACCTCGTCGATGCCGGCGTCATCGCCGAGCACGGGGCTCAACGCCTTCAGTACGGCGAACAGCGACGCGTACTGCACCAGGCAACCTCGGTTCCCACACGGGCAGGCTGCACCGGACGGGTCCGCCGAGATGTGGCCGATCTCGCCGCCACCGCCGCGCGCACCACCGTGATGAAGGTTGCCGTCGACAAGCAATCCGGAGCCGATCCCGGTCGACAACCCGAGATACAGGACATCCCGAGAACCGCGGCCCGCGCCCCAGGTGAACTCGGCGACCGCCTCGAGCCGGGTGTTGTTCTCCACCAGCACCGGTACGGCGAGGTGGCGGCCGAACTCGGCGGCGACGTTCACCCCCGCCCACGCCTGACCGGGTAGGGACGGGCCGACCACGCCACTCAGCAGATCGATCGGTCCGGGTACGCCGATCGCGACGCCGACGAGGGCGCCCCGATCGAGTCCGGCCGAGGTCAGCAGGTCGTCGAGCAGGTCGAGCCCTGCCGTCAGCCGCTCCTGCCACGGGGTGTCCCGGGCCGCGGTCACACCGGCGCTGGCGAGCGACGTACCGGACAGGTCGGTGACGTGGCCCCAGACGCGTTCGAGGGTGAAGTCCAGGCCGGCCGCCGCGCCCGCGCCGGGGTTCGCCTGCAGGAAACCGCGGGCCCGGCCGTCGACCTCCGAGGCGTCGATACCGGCTTGGGCGACCTGGTCGCCGACCGCCTCGATCACGACGCCGCCCGCGACCAGGTCGCTGACGATGGTCGACACGGTCGTCCGCGACACCCCGCAGATCCGCGCCAGCTCAGCGCGGTGCAGCGCACCGTGCTCCATCAGGGCCGACAACAGCCGTTCGGAGTTCGTACGCCGGAGCGCTCGCAGGGATCCCGTGTCCTTCGCTGCCACGTCGTCGAGTATCGACCAGCGCATCGATTGAGTCAACGATTTTGACATGGAGCGTTCACACTCTTGACACAAACCCAGAAGTACTCGAACAATCACGGTCACAGTTCGGGCGTCGATCCCGGCCAGACGTTAGTGACGACATGGACAACGACATGGACGCACTGCGGAACGACCGAAGACCGCTGGTGGTGATCACCGGCGGGCTGGGCCGTGTGGCCACCGTGCTGCGGCCCCACCTGCGGGCGCAGTACCGGCTGCGGCTGGTCGACCGGGCCATCCAGGTCGGCTCGATCCCGGCTCAACACGACGTGGAGGTCCTCCACGCCGATATCGGCGACCCCGATACGGCGTACCAGGCCTTCGACGGAGCCGACGCGATCCTGCACCTGGCCGCGAACAGCAGCCCGTGGCAGAGCTGGGACAGCGTGTACGCCGCGAACGTGCGATCCGCACAGGTGGTGGTGGAGGCAGCCGCGGCGCACGGCGTACCGAAAATCGTGCTGGCGAGCTCGATCCATGCAATGGGTGAGTACAACCGCCCGGCGTACTGGCCAGTGAGTCCGCGGCTCGATCCCCGGCCGTGCTGTCCGTACGGCCTCGGCAAGGTCGTGGTGGAGGCACTGGCCAGGTCGCACGCGGACCGGACCGGCGCCTCGGTCACCTGCCTGCGGCTCGGCCTGACCGGTTGGCCGCTGACCGAACGGCGTTACCTCGGGCAGTGGCTCTCCGACGGCGACGCGGGCCGGCTGGTGCTCGCGGCGTTACAGGCGCGGGAGCCGTACGGCGTGCACTTCGGCGTTTCGGCCAACACCCGCAACCACTGGGACATCACCTCGGCCCGGACCGAACTCGGCTACCGGCCGCAGGACGACAGCGAACAACTGGCAGACGCCACCGGACCGTCGTCCGGTCCCGTCTGCCGTCTCTTCGACGAATCACAGACCCCTGAAGAAGGCGAGAAATGACATGATCACAACGAACCACGGGCTGTCCCGGCGGAGGTTCCTGGCGCTCACGGGTGCGGCGGCGGGCACCGCGGTCGCGGTCGGCTGCTCCCCGGCGTCCTCGACGAACACCGGTCCGGCCGCCGGATCGAGCGCGGGCTCGGCCGCCAAGGGGACTGTGACCGTCATGTCCCAGTCGGGTGAGTTCGGCCCGAAGGAGGCCAAGGCGGCTGCCCAGGCGCTCGGTCTCACCGTGAAGACCGTCGAGTACGACCTCACCAAGCTGACCGCCATGTTGGCCAGCGGCAACCCGCCGGACGTCGTCCGCGGTCTGGGCGCGACCGAGACGCCGTACCTGGTGGCCCGGCAGGTGGCCGAGAACCTCGATCCGTACTTCGAGAAGAGCACGCTGATCAAGGCCGACGACATCGACCCGGTCAACGACGTCTGGCGGTACGACGGCGAGAAGCAGGGATCCGGCCCGCGGTACGGGTTCGCGAAGGACTACTCGCAGGACTGCACCATCTGGTACAACGGCGGGCTGTACGACGCCGCGCAGGTGACCCGCCCGAGCGGGACCACGCCGTTGCTGTTTGACGAACTGCTCGAAGAGGGCAACAAGCTGACCAAGCGCCAGGGCGCCAAGGTCAGTGTCTACGGCCTCAACCCGAACGGGCTGGGCCTGTTCCAGCAGCTGTCCTGGATGACCGACCTGGCCGGTGGGAAGCTGACCGCCGACGACCTCGCGTCGGTCGACTTCAGCAGCCCGGAGGCCCAGCGGGCACTGACCTGGTATCTGGAGTACGCCAAGGCCGGCATCGGCCCGACGGTGCTCAACCCCGACCCGAACGGCTGGGACGGGCCGACGTTCCAGGCCGGCCGGATGGCGACCACACTCAGCGGTTACTGGCTCGGCGGATTGTTCTCCGAAGACCCCAAGTCCGCGAAGGTGGCGGGCTTCGCACCGGCGCCGCAGTTCGACACCAACCGCCGGGTCAGCCCGTGCTTCGGCGGCACCGGGCTGTGGATCCCGAGGGCCAGCAAGAACAAGGATGCCGCGTGGGCGGTGATGGAGTGGTTCCTGGCCGGTGCCCCGGCCAAGGCGCGGGCGTCCGGTGGCTGGGGCATCCCGCCGCTGAAGTCGCTGCAGACACTCATGCCGCAGAAGCTGCCGTACCAGAAGCAGGCGTACGAGGTGCAGATGGCCGAGAAGGAGCACTTCTCGGTGACGTCGTTCACGCCGTACGTGCGGGTGGACGCGATCAACACCATCATCAGCCGTGAGCTGCCCAAGGCAATCAAGGGCACGACCTCGGCGGGCCAGCTGGCCGACGCGCTGAACTCGCAGATCAACGCGCAACTCGAGGACGGAAAGAAGCGGTTGCGGTGAGCTCCGCACTGACCGAGGTACGACGTTCCGCCGCGCCGGCCGCGGCGGAACCGGTGGCCCAGGGCAAGCAGAAACCGCCCAGCCTGCGCCAGGCGCGGGCCTTCTACCTGTTCGTCGCGCCGTGGATCATCGGGTTCGTCGCGCTGACCGTCTTCCCGCTGGGCTATGCCTTCTGGCTCAGCCTGACCGACTCCGACGGACTCTCGCCCAAGACGCACTTCGTCGGCTTCGCCAACTACGTCGAGATCTTCCAGGACCCGCTGACGATCAGCTCACTGGCGAAGACCGGGGTGTTCACCCTCATCACGGTGCCGCTGTCGATCTTCGCCGGGCTGCTGCTCGCGGTGATGCTGAACCAGCGGCTGATGGCCCGCGGACTGTTCCGGGCGCTGATCTACCTGCCGGCGGTTGTTCCGCCGGTCGGTGCGGCGCTGACGTTCCGTCTGATCTTCGACCGCGACGCCGGTGCGGCGAACGGCATCCTGAGCACCTTCGGCGCGGATCCGATCACCTGGCTGGTCGATCCGAACGCCCGCTACGTCCTGTACGGCCTGGTGATGTGGGGTTGTGGCGGGGCGATGATCATCTCGCTGGCCGGGCTGCAGGACATACCCCGTGAGCTGGTGGAAGCGGCGCAGGTCGACGGAGCGTCGTACTGGCAGTCGTTCACCAGGATCACCATCCCGTTGCTGTCGCCGGTGATCCTGTTCCAGGTGATCACCGGGGTGATCGCTTCATTGCAGTCGTTCGCGCCGCTGCTGCTGTCCTCGGGTTCGCTCAGCGGGGCCGGGACGGTGCCACAGGGCAACTACATGTACATGATCCACGTGTTCGCGCAGTACTTCTCCGCGTCCCGCTTCGGCTACGCCTCGGCGATGCTGTGGCTGCTGTTCGCGGTCATCCTGGTCGTCACCCTGATCATCATCAAGGTGAGTGCCAAGACCGTCTTCTACACCGTCGAGCCGGAGGGGAAGCGATGACCAGGTCCTACCGCTATGCGCTGTACATCGTGCTGCTGGCCGTCGTACTGGCGATGCTCAGTCCGATCTACTGGCTGGTGCAGACCTCGCTGAAGTCGCCGGCCGAGATGGCGTCGTTCCCACCCACCTGGTGGCCGTCCGCGCCGCGGTTCGCGAACTACTCCGATGCGGTCAGCAGCGTCAACTTCGTCGGTGCCCTGCAGAACTCGCTCACCATCGCCTTCATCACCACCACCCTCACCACGCTCAGCTCGGCCTGGGTCGGGTTCGGGTTCGCCCGGCTGACCGCGCCGGGGAAGAAGCAGTTGTTCGTGATCCTGCTGTCGACGATGATGCTGCCCGGCATCGTCACGCTGGTACCGACGTACCTGATTTTCGCCAAGCTGCACATGGTCAACACCTACTGGCCGTGGGTGGCCTGGGGGCTCGGCGGCAGCGCGTTCCTGATCTTCCTGTTCCGGCAGTTCTTCGCCGGCATCCCGAAGGAGATGGAGGAGGCCGCCATCATCGACGGCTGCGGTTACGTCGGGATCTTCTGGCGGATCTTCCTGCCGCAGTCCTGGCCGGTGATCGCCGCCAGCGTGATCCTCTCCTTCACCGGCGCCTGGGGCGACTTCGTCGGGCCGGCCATGTTCCTCAGCCAGGACAGCACCACGCTGGCGGTTGCGATGGCGACCGGCTATGTCAACGACAAGGGCCTACCGCTGAACAACCTGGTCGCCGCGGGCGCGGTCATGTACGTCCTGCCGGTGCTGGTTCTGTTCATGTTCATGCAGAAGCGCTTCGTCAGCGGCTTCTCCACCTCCGGAATCAAGTGATGGAAGGGGTTCTGAGATGACGACGACACGAGCCCGGGCGTTGGCTCTTGGTAGCGCCATGATGTTGGCGGCGGCCTGCCTCACTGGCGGCGGCACCGCCACGGCCGGAGTGGATCAGATGCCGCAGGCAACCAACCGGACCTGCACGCAAGCCACCTCACCTGCTGCCCGCGGTCTGCGGCTCGCGTGGAATGACGAGTTCGGCGGCGAGTCCCTCGACAAACGCTCGTGGAGCACCGTGATGGACTTCCCCGGTCGAGCCGGCGGCCACTACCACAACACGTCGTACGGCAGCTACGCCGTCGACGAGAACGTGGTGCTGTCCAACGGACGACTGCGGTTGATCGCCAAAGACGAACCCGTCGTAGGCACGGACCCGGCCGGGACGTATCAGTACACCGAAGGCTTCATCTCGTCGCACGACAAATTCTTCCAGGCTGGAGGTTACTGGGAGATCTGCGCGAAGTTCCCGGCCGGCAAGGGATTGTGGCCCGCGTTCTGGCTGATCCCACAGGACCGCAGTTGGCCGCCGGAGATCGACGTCGCGGAGTGGTTCGGCAGTATCGAGGGCATGCACAGCGGCCTCGCCTCCGGCAACTGGCCGGACGTGCGATGGGACAGCCACTGGTCCTACGGCGCCGCCCCGACCCAGGGCTGGCACAAGTACGGCGTCCTGTGGTCCCCCGGCCGCCTCACCATCTACACCGACGGCATCCCCACCTACACCGTCACCGGCCCCCAGGTCCCCGACAAGCCGATGTACGTCGTCCTCAACAGCGGCACGTGGGCAAACGCGGATCGAGGTGGACCGCCCGACGAAACCACGGTCTTCCCCAACGCCTTCGAGGTCGACTACGTCCGCGTCTACCGGTAGGAACTACTTGGACGGTTGCGGGCCAACGACGAGTTCGTACAGAGAGCCGTGGTAGTGCCAGGGCTGGTGGATGCCGGTGAGGATGGGCCGTAGGACGGGTGCGGTCAGCTGACGGAGCGTCTGTCCGTCGTCGGTGCCGTTGAAGTCGCAGCCGTCGTACCGGACGGAGACCTCCTGATCGCGGCTGCCGCCGCGGACTGTGAGCACCAGGATGTACATGCCGTATGTGTCGATGCACTCCTTGTCGTTCGGTCCACTGCCCTCCGGTGCGCTGGTGATGGCGTCAACCAGCGCGCCGGCGGCGTCGCCGGTGAAGATCGAGCTCGCGATCAGTGGTGCGCGCCGATCGGGATCCCGACGGGTGATCGCGTACCGGCAGACCTTGATCGACTCGACGGTGCCGATCGATGCGAGGCCGCCGGTCGACGCGGGCCGTCCATCCGGCTGGTGCGCCAACCGGTGGTCCGGCGTACATCCGTTGGCATCCGAGCCGTCGATCACCCTCGCTGAGTCCAGGATCCGTCGTCTGAGGGAGTCGTCGTCGCTGAGCACGGTGACATGCAGGCCGTCCACGAGCCGGGTCTCCTCGACCCAGCCGTGGTCGGCCGGTTGGACGCCCAGCTTTCGCATCCCATCGCCGGCGGGATTCCTGCTCTTCGTGTCGAACCACACATAGGGTGCGCGGTGAGCGAGCGGTGGTAGCCCCCAGCAGCCAATCGTCCGCACGGGGCCGGGTCGGCCGACATGAGGGCGCTGCTTCTTCTCCACGAGGCAGGGCGGCGAGCCAGTGATGCCGTAGCCCCAGTCTTCGGGGACCTGGAGTTCGATGGTTTGGTACGACTCCCAGCGCCAGCCGTCATCCGCCGACGAGGCGCCCTGGCCGGCTCCAGTCGACCGGCCGGAATCGTCACCGCTGACCAGAGCACTCACCCCGATCATGCCGGCCGCGACGGCCGCACACGCCAGGACGACGGATCCGGTCGAACGCCATCGACGCATCCCCCTCAACTCCCGTCTCGGTTGAACAGACACTGCACCCGGAAACCGGATCGGACAAGAGTCGAGCTGTCAGATGACGCGTGGGGGTCGGCGAGGTCCAGGTCGAGTAGCGGCAGACGCTGACCGAGTGGACCGGACCGACTGACACGAGACCGCCTTGGGAAGGTGGCCGGACCACTTCGTCGCGGGCCAGGGCCGGCACTGGATCGCAACCGTTGCCGTCGATCTCGGGGATGACGTCGGCCGAGGCGAAGATCTTCTCCCGGAGGGCGTCGTCACCACTGGTCACGGTGATCAGCAGACTGCCGATCCGGCGGGTCTCCTTGGTCCAGCCGTCGGGGTACCTGATCACCTCCGGCCGCTCGCCCGTGAACTCCAGTGACGGGGCGAGGTGCCGGACTACGGGCGCGGGCGTCGGGCATTCGACCAGCATCGCGAACGTGGCGCCACCGGGGCGCGCACTATCGGCTTGGGCTCCGACGTGAACTCGGTGCACTTGGCCGGACCTGCCAGAGGCTCCGATCCCACGTACCCAGCACCTGCAGGTGAACGTCCTGGAACCCTCCCACCGCCACCCCGGCGCCAACGGAATCTCGGCTCTCTTCGCCGGCTGCAGCATCGACTGGTCGGCCGAGGTGGCCTGCTGCCGGTCGGTCAGCCCGTTCACACCAGTGAGGACGCTCGCGATAGCGACGACGGCCAGGACCGCAGAACCATTTACACGTGAGGTCATGGTGGGATCCGCTCAGCGGAGGAGGTGTTGGAGGGCAGGGGGGATGAACTCGGGGCGGTTGATGGCGTCGACCACCGGCTTGAGGACTGGCTTGGTCAGTTGGCGGACCATTAAGCCGTCGTCGAATCCAGTGGCGCCGCATTGGGCGAAGCGGCTGACGACCTCCTGCTCGCCGGAGTCGCCCCGTAGCCGGAGTACCAGGATCTCCGAGTCGCTGACCTGGCAGCCCTCGGCCGCGGTGACGTTGCCGGAGAAGACTCCTCGGTCCGGGATCTCCGGGGCTTCTCGCAGGGCCTCGCCGACTGCTCGGGCATCGTCGCCCGTGAGTTGGGCGCTGGCGACCAGCGGCGGAGGCTGGTTTGCGGAGGTGGTGCCTCGGTAGGCGCAGATCTGGATCGACTTGACCTCGCCCATCGCCGCGACGCCGTCACCGGTCTCGGGCCGCCAGCGCGTGTTCCCGACAGCCGGCGAGGACGGAGCACACCCGTATGCATCGGTGCCGGTGATCAGCTGGGCGGAGTCGATGATCTGCCGCCGGACTGCGTCGTCGTCGGTGAAGACGCTGACCCCGACAGCGCCGAAGACCTTGGCCTCCTCGGTCCAGCCGTTGCCCCGGGCAAACACTCCCGGCTGCAGGTTGTAATCGAAGAACGCGTGGGAGACCCGCTCCGCGACCGGTGGCGCCAGGGATCCACACGCCATCATCGGCACGATCCCCGTCGTCGGCCGCCCGACGGTCGGGCCTGCCGGCTTCCCACCACGACAAGTCCACAGGTGGCTGAAGGTGCCGTCCTGCCAGCTGTCCGGTACCTGGATCTGGATGTTCGAGTACGACTCCCAGTGCCACCCCTTCGCCGGCTGGGCGACCGTGGCCGGCGCGGGCGAGGGCGCGACCTCGTTGGTCAGGTTGTTGATCCCGGTGATCGCGGTCGCAACAGCAGCACAAGCCAGTACTGCGGCGCCGGCGGTGCGGGCCCGGCGGCGACGGCCGAGGCGCGTGTGGACGTCAGCCAACAGCGACGTGTCCGACGGCGCCTCGGTGGCGTGGTTCGCCAGGCTTTGGGCGAGCAGGGTTTCGGTGGGGTCGTTCATCAACGCAGGACCTCCTCGGAACTGCTCAGGGTGGTTCGGAGGGACGCGAGGGCGCGGTGGATCTGGGAGCGGACGGTGCTCGCGGAGCAGCCGAGGATCTCGGCGATCTCCGCGTCCGGCAGGCCCTCGTAGTACCGGAGGACGACGGCCGCTCGCTGCTTGGTTGGGAGGGATGCGCAGAGCTGCCAGACGGAGTCGGCATCGGCGTGGGCGATGGCGTGGTCGGGGCCGGCCTCACCGAGGATCGACGGGTCGTCGACGAGCGTCTCGCGGCGGAAGATGCGCCGCCAGGCCGAGATGTTCGCGTTCACGATGCACCGCCGGACGTACGCGTCCGGGTCGGACGCGATCCGCGACCAGCGTGGGTACGCCGCGACCAGCGCGTCCTGCACGACTTCTTCGGCCCGGTTGCGGTCGCGCGTGATCAGGTACGCGAACCGGAGCAGGTGCGCGCCGCGGTGCGACACCCAGGCGTCGAAGTCCGGCGGTGAGTCCCCGTCAGCTGCCATTTACCCCTCCCACACCTACTACCACGCCGGAGGAACGCAAGACGTTGCACGGTCCACCCCAGTACGACATACGGGGTGGCGGCCTGGTCAGTCTGCCTCAAGGGCCGCCGCTCGGTTTCAGTCGACCCTGGTCAGTGCTTCTCTGCTCTGACAATGGGATATGGACATCCCACTAGTCCTTCGTCGCCAGGCCGGTATTGAGCCGTCGGGGACCACGTTGCCGACGCGGGAGTCGGTCGCGTGGCTGGTGCGCCGTGACGGGCAAATGGCAGTGCTACGGCGACTCGACCCAGTCTTGTGGCCGGCCGGGGACAGCGATGTGCACTGCGAACTGAAGTGGCTGCACGACTTCTTGGCCCGCCTGGGTCGAACGTCGTTTCCCGCGCCTCGACCACTACCGCTGGACGGCGAGCGCGGCTGGACCCTCTATCAGGGCGCGCTATGGGAACTGGTGAGCTACCTGCCCGGCGACGTGGTTGGCTGGCGAGCGCGGCCATCGCTGGCGGTCAAGTCCATTCGCGTGGTGTAGCGGTCGTGTCGCGTGATCCGTTGGTTGGTTAGGCGCTGAGCGCCTTGAGGTCGGTGTTGGGTGTCACCTC
>NZ_SNWQ01000026.1 GCF_004361855.1 Kribbella caucasensis | reverse complement strand
AACATCGCCCAACGCCTACGACATCACGCCCGAGACCCCGAAACCATCCTCAACCTGCTCCTGACCTGCTGAAACACGACTATGCCGGGGCCCTGACCGCTGACGAATGCGTGCGGTTGCTTGAGGACGGCTATGAGGTGCACCTGCATAAGGCGCTTCTGGTGCGGCCCGCTGGCATCAGAGATGGTGGAGAGCGACGACTCGGCAAGAGCCTGGCTCCAGGAGCAGGTGCAAGGCATCGAACGATCTGGAGGGAACTGATGTATCGCACCGTTGTTCAGATCGACTCGCTGACATCGCTGCTCGCGACGTGGTTCCCGCAACTGTGCACAAGAGTCCAACTCCCTGAAACATCAGTGGAAGGACGCAACGGGCGCCCGAGGCGCTCTCTGCCAACTCAGTGGTAATCGACTGCTCCACACCGATGAGTCCCATCAGGTGAGGAGGCGCAATAACCCCACGTCACCAACGAGGCACCGACCGACGAGACTCAGGGCCCGCGAACCGGTTCAAGAACGACTCCAAACTCGAGTTAACTACAAAATTCAGTTCACTAGACCATGGGAGTCGCGGCAGATGAGACGAAGATTTCAATATACCGCGCACTGCACAGCGATGTCCGTAAAATGGCCACCCTCCATTCTATGGTGGGAGCCTCTCACTGGCCTAAGTTCACGCCTTGGAGGATGACATGGCCGTCGTATCGCGTCACGGGGTTCACAAGCCTTTCGAACCGCTCGTCGGAGCACTAGACTCAACACACTCACGCCCGGTGGAATTGGGGGTGTCATCGTGCAAAGGATAGAGGAAGAATCCCTCATCGCTGCCGGAATCCCGACCTACTTACCGGAAGGGTCTCGGGAAGATTGCGGACAGATTGCGGATCGAATCGCCGATCTCGAGCGCCATGTCGAGGTGCTTCAGCGGATCCTGGATTCCGAGCCGGACCTCTCGCCATCACAGATTGCGCACATCCAACAGCAGCTGTACCAGGACCGAAACACGCTCGCCAGGCTTAGGCAGGAGCTGGTCCTGTGCCTCTCCGACATCACCATCGTGGGGGTCGAAAAGACTCAGGGGATTCAGTTCTTCTCCATCAACGGCCAGGGCAGCGGCTACGCGCCGGACAACAGCGTGCCCCTGATCGCGCAACGCACGTTGATCCTTCGGGTGTACGTCGACTGCAAACGAGTCCAGCAGCAGGGGCCCCAGCATCTCCCGATCCACATTTCCGGGAGTGTCATCGTAGACCGAATCCGAACGAACGGATCGGTCACCCGAGTGGCGACACTGAAACCGATCAACGGACCGATCGCAGCGAGGTCCTCCGCTTCGATCGACCGCGGCGACCCCAACCACACCCTCAACTTCCGGGTGGCCGCGAGTGATTGCCAGGGGCTGCTCCGGTTCACTGTGACCGTATTCGAGCAAGGTCCGGTGGTCATCGACGACGTTCTTGGCGCAATCTATGCCCCACGTCCGTCGGAACGCGATACATGGCTGCCCGGATCTGCGACAACGACTGCGGCCGCACCCGCCGCATTCTCACTCAAGGTGCACGGACGATTTGAGCCCGTTCCGACCTTCCGCGTTCAGGCCGTGCTCGTCCATTACACGGGGGGCGGGCAGAACCTTCCCGCACCGACCGGCTTCGACTTCGCGGACACACTTGAGTACGTCTTGAAGACGTTCCCGATTGGTCGACTCGAGTTCGAGGACTGCATCGAGATCGACTTCGACAAGAACCTGAGTACTTGTGGTGGCGGGTGTGGGCCGGGCTTTGAGGGCCCGGGAGGACTGATGGTGATCCTCAAAGACTTGGATGACAGCAGCGACAGGCCGGCTATCCGCGTAGCTCTGATTCCGTCCGACGCGCGGATGTGCGTCGGGGGGTGCGGGAACAAGAACATAGCCGCTGCGCAAGACGGTCGCGGGGCAACGCTGGCGCAGGAGATGGGCCACGCATTGGACCGCAAGCACGCGCCCTATGCCCCTGGATGGGAGCAGGAGGAGCCCCCGTTTCCTCAGTACGGCGACTACCCGTTGGGCAGCATCGGCGAGTATGGGTTCGACGTCGTGACCTCGGAGGTATACGACCCCAATACATCGCACGATTTCATGAGCTACGGAAGTGACAGATGGGTTTCGCCACACACCTACGTGGGCCTCCGCAACGAGATCGTCGAGCGGTTCAGCGATGCATCATTCGCCGGGTTGGCCGATGGGCGCTTCAGCCCGTCAGGCGATCCGTCGCAGGAGACACTCTTCCTCTCATTCCGCGTCAACCGCGACGGGAGTGTGGAAGTGCACCCTAGCTTCCACCTCCCCGCCCGAGCCCAACCGCCTGACCACACGTCCACGTCGGATGTGTCTTGCGAGCTCCTCGACGGCAAGGGGCAGGTGCTGGGCTTCCACCGATGCCGCGCGCGCGGATCGCACGTCGATCCCGACGGCCCCCATATCGATTTCCATGAGGCGATCCCGTGGGTTGATGAGGCTACAGCGATCCGGTTCCTGCGCAACAAGGAGGTGCTCCACCTCCACGACATCGAGGCGCTAGCGCCTACCGTGAAATTGCCCGCTTCTGGACTCCGCTCCTCGGAACAGCGGCTGACTCTCAAATGGGAAGGGCACCATCCGGAACGCGCTGTGACCTATCTCGTCCGCTACAGCCGTGACGCTGGGCGGACCTGGCGAGTCGTGGCTGTCAATTCGAGCAAGTCAGAGTGCGTGCTACGGCAGCGTCAGCTGCCCGGCGGCGAACAATGCCTGCTGCAGGTCGTGGCGTCATCGGGCATCCGAACACACGTCGCGCAGACTAAGCCGTTCTCCGTCCCATCGGAGCCTCGGAGCGCCACCATCCTCTCGCCCAAATCCACATCCGAGACCACTTCGACTGGCCAGGCGCTCCTTCGCGGCGGCGCCTTCTCGTCGGACTATGGGCTGGGAGCGCCGGAAGACGTGGTGTGGAGCTCGAACGTCGACGGAGTGCTCGGTCGCGGATTCGAGCTGATCGCAGATGGCCTCTCAGAAGGAGCGCATACGATCACGCTGACGGCACCCGACGGGCAGGGAGGTGTGGCTACGGCCTCGGCGGTGTTGAGGGTTGTGCTCCCTGACTGAATCCGGACCCGGACTCGGCGCCGGACTCGCACCTATCGTTTGTTCCGTTTGATCGGTGACGTGGAGCCTTAGCTCAGCGAGACATCACCCGCCACAATCGGTCGGTCGACCCCTCTCCGCCGGGTGTCCGGTGCAGTACGTTGCCGACATGGTTGTTGCGGCGTTCGCCGTGTCAGTCTTCCGCCTCGTCGCCTCCACACTCGCAATGCTCTACACCAAGAGGAAAGCTGCCGAGATGCCCTACGGAGCCGCGAGATCCAGGAGGCGGCCGAGCACAGCCAATCGGCACCGAACATCGCGGTCACTCTCGGCAGACCTCTCGGCGGCAACGGCTACGAAGTGTCACATGACGGCGCGGCACTCGGGGCAGGTCACGCTACCTTCGTCCGTGCTTGCCCCGTCGCTACTGTCGTCGGGGTCCTCACCGCAGGCGGTCCTGTCCCTTCGCGACCCGAGGATGAGCAGGTGAACGATGTCCTCGCTGTCGTCGCCGCCGTCGTTGTCGCCGGAGAAGTGGCCGTGCGGGTCGATTTCGTCGGCGTCGGCTTCTTCGCCGCATATGGGGCAGGACTCGCTTGCCGTGGGTTTCGCTCGCTCTCGTTTCGGAGTTGCTGCTGCCGGGGAGGTAGCGGTCCGGCCTTGGTGGCCAGACGATGGTGCCGCCTAGGCGGTGCACCCGACGCCGTCGGTGCGGATGTTGCTGAGGCGTTCGGCACGGTACCCGGACGGCGCGCAAAGGTCGACCCTGGTCGAGTTCTATCTGGCCGGTAGGACGCATCCTCTCATCGGCATGTGCGTGCGTTGGCCGGTGCCCCTGGGTCGCCAGGCTTCCAGCCGGTCGCGAATCAGTTGGCGGACATGTGTCGCGCACCTGCTGGCGGATCAACTTTGCTGGGTTTGCCCGGTAAGCCCAGCAATGCGACTGCCGACGTTCTCATTACGAGGAAGAACTACATCTTCGCATCTGCTCTCTACCAGCGTTTCTAGCAACACGGCCGGCCCCAGCGAGCGCGAGATTCCCCATGCGTATCAGTCGTTTCGTGCCACGAGTCATGCTACGCATCTCGACCACCGCTAGGGTGCGGCCGGGCGCCGGCCTCCTGATCCCGTCGTCGAGTTCCGATCGTCCAGGGTCTGTCGCACACCTTGTCGGCCGCTCGATCCGGCTCGATCGTCCACCGGCATCCGGTCCGATCCAGACCCGCAGTTAGCGGGGCCGTTAGCACGTAGCCGGTTTGGAAGCGCGGCCCGTCGCCTGTGTAGGACGGGCTTCCGCGCCTGAAACCGACCCCCGCTCGACCCGTCAGTGCCCGCCCATGACCACCACTTAGGGCATGTGGAGGGCACACGCCGGGGCTGCCGCCTAGGACTCGTCGGCGCGCGGGAGCAGGTTCTCGAACTCGTGGGGTACCTCGCCAAGCTCGTTGGCCATATAGTCGCCGAGCATGTCGCCGTCGATGAGGTCGAAGTGGTGGGCTGCCCGCACGTAGGCGTCGATGACGCCCTTGACGAACCCTGCCTGGTAGTCGCTCTCCTCGGCTTGCTCGGGGTACCGCTTGATCTCCTCGGTGATCTCGCGGAGGAACCAGTCGCGCTGCTGCTGTTCAGTCAACATGACCGGGATCATCTCGCGCCGTCAGCGTGTAATGGTCGAACGCCATTCCTGGCCCGTCCCCCGATAGCTGCCAAACCCAGGCCAGCGCGGCGCATGTCAAGAGTCGGCTTGCCGCTCCCGTAGGGACGCCGTAGGCGCTCTGATATGGGTCGTGGTGGCCGTACGATCGGGCGGCCGGGGGGACGGGGCTATCCGGGGCCGCGCGCCGAAGGCGCGCCCTTGATCTGTTAGAGGCAAACTCAGCAACCGAGATGCCTGCACCAAGCCGCGCAGCGGCTTCAAGCCGCGAAAAGAAGCGCGACTGCCCGCGCCGAAGCTGCGGAGTGGAGCTGCCGGCTGACGCACCGGAGGATTCGCGCAGGGTCGCCAGGAGGCTGTCGGACTTAGGGCAGGGGTGCGCTACATGTGTGACTGGCCAGTGAGAATCACCCGTCGCGGCCCCACAGCAGTTGATCGAGGACGAGCAGACTGACGCCAAGCTCGGCCGCCGCCGCCCGCGCCACAACCAGGATGGAATGTTCATCGCCGGGCACGTCGAAGCCCAGCTTGCGGAGTGTGCCGGCGACCCGTAGGTCCGGCTTCAACGCGTCGGATCCACATCGCATACGCATGTAG
Source organism: Kribbella caucasensis (assembly GCF_004361855.1). GTDB lineage: Bacteria > Actinomycetota > Actinomycetes > Propionibacteriales > Kribbellaceae > Kribbella > Kribbella caucasensis. Next base: position 98,564 of record NZ_SNWQ01000026.1, on the reverse strand, counting down.
GCGAATAGTGCCGGACCGATCCCCGACACTCCACCAACGATCGGGTCCAACTTCGGAGCGTGCTCGAGATCCTGAACCCCGTCGGCCCATGCTCGGCAGCCTTCGTCCTCCGAAAGCCCCTGGTCACGACAGAAGGCGAGGAGGTTGGCGGCCACCGTCTGAAGTGTTACCGGCTCGGTGCGCTGCAGCCCGAACTGCTCGGCCCGCACCTCGCTCTGCGCCAGCCTCGCCAAGGAGGGGTCACCTGCCGCGGCCCACTTCTCGACGCGAGGCAAGACGACGCTTTGGTACTTCCGCTGCCGGGAGACGACCACATCGAAGACCATCGCCCCGCGGCGTCCGCGATACACCTCGCCGTACGCTTCAGCGGCCCGATGGGGTCCGTCCCCACGCGAAGCAGCGAGGTTCCGAAGGCGCTCGACGGCTTGGGGCCACTGGGGCCGCTTCCGCATAACCGCCAAGACACCTGCAGTGCCAGCCGCGGTGCCGTCTGTCGAGTCTTGGTTCAAAATGAGGTCCTCTTGCCGCTAACGGACACGCGCCTAAACATCTACAGGACGCGACTGACACTAGGGCGCCGAAGGACGAGTCGGCGCCCGTGGTGAGGGTGTCACGACCGGCGGTCCATGTGCGCAGCGGAGAGCCAAAATCCGGCCACCTTAGACCTGGCGCCCGTTGGCGCGGCACACCACGCCCTTGGCCGGCCCGCGAAACGCATAGGACGCCTACCCGCTTCCCAGTACGTCCCATCGATCTCGCCACTGGGCAACGCGCCTGGTCGTCACCTTGTGGTGGCGACTCTCGGGATTATCACGCCGCGTACCTCCGTGGGCCGCTAGGTAATGTCCGTAGTGTTTTGCGACGTCGTCGCGCAACCAGTCGCCTGCCGCGACATAGAACTCCGGCTCGTCAGCAGCCAGGTCAAGGAAAATCACGCCCTCGGTGTCGTCAGCAACCGGTTGCATCGCGTTCGGTTGCCAGTCGCCTGCCCGTCTCGTGAAGACCTGGACTAGCTTTCCGTCTACCCGCAGTCGATATCGACGCTCCTCTGGAACGACCTCCACACTGTGTCCCTGCAGGACGGCCTCCGTTGCCGCGATGTAGATCCCCACTTGGTGGACCTGGTCGTTGTTGAGGTGGGTGTACTTCATTTGTACCTCCTCGGCCCCTCCTTGTTGACGCTATCTGCCAATCGCCTCCGGCTCGGCCGCGCTCGAGGTTCGCCGTGAGTCAGTTGCGTTCCAAGCCGACCCCGCTCGAGGACGCCATCCACGTCAACAACGTCTGCCTGGTCGTGTACATGTGCTCCCCCTTGCATCTGCGGCCACGTGTGTCGCGCACCGCTCACGTGTCATGTCGCGGCCGCCACCGAGTGCTCCGCAGCGTATCGGCCCCCGCGCGGCTTGCACCCGCGTAGTCGCTCGCGGCCGAAATGACGCTCGAGCAGCTCGTCACTCTGAACTGAGTCGGCACAGCGGCAGCGACCACATCGGCACCCGAAAGCTCGTGCCAACCTGGCTCGCCAGTGAAGATGTCTGTGATGACCACGGCGACCCAGTTGCTCTTCTCGGCGGCCGCTCGGTGCTCGTTGGGCGTTAAGAAGAATTCCGGAAGAGGTCCCGTCGCGCCCTTCACTTCGACACAATTGACGGACCTACCTCTCCGCACCTCCAGGTCCCATCCAAGGTTCTGTTTGGAGACATCGCTGACCGTCCACCCCTCGTCCTCATAGCCACCCGTGACAATTGCCATCGCCTCAAGTTCCACAAGGCGATTGTGTTCCGCCGACCCGTACTGAGGGCCGGGACCCTTCTTCCTCGGCTGCTTCCCAGGAGGTGCCTGCCCCAACAGGGCAGCGAGTTGATCCGCTGGCTCACCTTCAATGATCCGCCCCGAGCTGTAAACCTTGTTCCAGGCGAACCCGGGGACCGCCTGCTCTAGCTCGTCAAGAGTGATCATCTGGTTCAGGTCCATCGCTCGGTGCCAAGCGACGTTTACATAGTGCGCGTCCCCGTCCTTCGCTGTATTCCAGTGTGCGGCGGTGAACGGGCCCCTGGTGATTACGCCCATGGCAACAATCCCGCGTCCGTGGACGCCTTGGCGCAACATGCACACTGGATCGGCTTCTCCGATCACATGCCAGTTCGTGCCGATACTCCAGCGATCGCCTTCCGGTTGGTCACCAGAACGGAGCGGGATGACCATCTCCTCGAGCCACTGCTCGGGCGTGTACTGCTCTTCGTTGTGTGGCCCGGGATTCCAAGTCAGAAGGACATAGCGCATGTGTCCGATCATCCACACCGCGGGGCTCGCCGGGCGCTAACCGCGCCGGGAGAGTGTGAGAGCCAAACCGGGCAGAGGCGGCGAAATGACGCACGTGACGCTCGAGGTGACGCCGTGAGCGGCGGCTTGACTACGCTGACCAGCGTCACAGAGTGAAACCCCTCCTCAGGAGCGTCCATGAGCGATGACCACGACATTACTTGGGCGCTCGAGAGCGCGCTCTCGTCGCTGTCTGAAGCCTACGAGCAGAACGAGTTGGCATATCTGGCGCTCACGAGCAAGGCGGAACTGCCCATCCGTGATCGTCTCGCCTGGAGGCTTCAGACTGCCTTAGGCGCGCCCTACGTGGTCTCGCGTGAGTGGCGTCGCGCCGATATCGCGCTATTGCGCGGTGACGAACCGCTGGTCCAGGTTGAGGCCAAGGCCATGTACGCATTCGATGTGCTAAGTGCGAAATCCCGAACGAAGTTCCTGGCGAAGCTGGCGAGCGATGGGTTGAAGATGGTGGCGCTGGTTCCCAGCGGCGCGGCCCTCCTTCTAGCGCTAATCACGCACGTTGACGGTTCGATCGCACCGCACCTGCGAAGAAATGTGGTGAAGTACAGCAGCGGTATCCGAGCCGCGCTTGCAAGCGAGGACGGCGACGCTGCGTTGGTTGGCTCACGAGCTCGACAGATGTGGGAGGCCGATCTCGTCCAGTTTGATGCACCGTGGCGGCGGTTCCAGATCGACGGCGGATGCCAATGGGGCTTGAGTGTTAGCGTCGATGCCTACCTGATCGGACCGCTCGAGTCGAAGTAATCAGCGTCGTCCAAATGCGGTCGAATGACGCGCTGAGCGGCCTCCAGGCGCGCCCGGTGCCAGGACCCGTGCTCGATGTGAATTTTCGGCTCCCGCTGGGATCGCGCTGTGGCGTGGACCTCAGGAGAAGCGACTTCGACCGCATCCAGCCCGAGCATCTGCGCGGCGTGACGGTGAGGACTCCGCGGGGCTGTGGTTGAGCGGGGAGCAGACGCGCTGAGCGCTCGAGATCGGGCCGCGCCGTACACCATGATAGCCACCGATCTCTACGCCACGGGATTGGTCTCTGTCTCCGACTCCCGCTCACAGCGTGCGCAGTGAGGAACATCGATAGACGAGCAAGTCCCCTGTCGGGCGAATCCATCAAGACCTCCAATGCGAGACCTCGCGCGGAAGCGGCCATCTGCCCGCCAGCCCTTATTGCGAACCATGCCGCTTCGGTCGAGCCTGCGACCACCTCGACCGCCATCCCAGCCGTATCCTGGGCAGGTACGCCACCTCCGGCACGTTGGCGGGGCTTGCCCGTCGTGCCGCCGCCCGATGGTCGACCTGCCTTGGGGTGGGAGTTGCAGTTGTCTCGCAACCTTGGAGGAGCTACCAGTCGTCGCGACGTATGCGCGAGTCCATGAGGATCGCCCACGTATAGGCAGAGCCTTGCCGATCCTTGAGGTCACTCGGCTTCTCGGCGGGCATGGCCGACGTTGCCTTCTCAAAGTTGGTTCGCGAGAGAGAGCGGTTGATCTCCCGACCGTCTCGGGTGACACGCAGGTAGTTGCCTGGGACGCGGTAAGTAAACTCCAGACCAGTTGCGGTCGTGAAGGTCTGGCCGGCACACCGCTCAACGCGATCCCACACGTCCTTGAAAGATCCCATGCGATTAGTCTGCACCTGGGGATTCACCTACACGCTAGTCGAAAGTGCACAGCGCTGAGAGCTTAGTCATGACCGGTTTTGTTTGGAAGTCGACCAGCGATGTCGTTCACGTCGAGGACAACATGCGACGGAGGCGCGGACCAAGTGCGGCATCAGCGGTCACGGCATGAGCTTCAGCTCCCGCAGCGACGGCAGGCTGCCGTCCAACCTCTGTGCCAGGTGTAAGTCGAAAATGGACGCAGACTCAAGGCACTTCCTCGACAGACGGGAACGGCCCGCGCTTCGACTGACGAGCGGAGTTCCTATGACTTCCAGCGACGCGGACACCGGCGAGACCCAGACTTGGGTCTGGGAGCCAGTGGGGAGAGAGCCTGGAAGATCTCATTCAACGTGCTGTCATTGCACTACACGAGGCCCGTACGGAGGTCGAGGAACTGCAGACGCTGCCGTGACCGGGCGCCTCTCCCTGCGTGTCAGGTGCCGAGGTGCCGAGGTGCCGACACAACGATAAGCCGCGCGAATCTACCGCTGATGACGTAGCGTGATTGGATATTCACGAGCGCACAAGGGAGGCTGCGGCATGTCCGACGTGCTTTGGGAACTCCAACCGGCGACCGCGGCCAAGCATCAGCTCTACAAGCGTTATCTAGACGCTTGGTGGCCGATCATGCTGCAGCCCACGCAACGCGGCTACCTCCGACCACGAGTCACCTACCTCGACGCCTTCGCCGGACCAGGACGCTATCTCGGCGGAGAAGAAGGCTCTCCCATCTTCGTGCTCGACCGCCTACTTCACCACACCGCAGTCGAACGAATGCAGCTACGCCGTGACCGTGTTCGGCTGATATTCACCGAGAATGACCGGGCACGCTTCGAGCACCTCTCTGCAGAGCTAGTGGCGCGGTTCGGAGATCTCGACGCCCTGCCAGTCACGGTTATCGTGCGGCACGGCGACGCTGCGCGGCTAACCATTCCGTTGCTCAGCGAGTTCGGCGCATGGTTGCACCCGATCCTGGCCGTCTTCGACAGCTGGGGAAACGTCAACATCCCGCTCTCTCCTGTGATCACCAGCATCGCCCGCAACCAATCCAGCGAGGTGATCGTCACCTTCGGGCCCAACTGGTTCAGCCGGCGCGAGGGCGAAGACCCGGACCAATTGGACGATGTTTTCGGTGGGCGCGAGTTCTGGAGCCCGTCCGATCCGAGCCAAGACACTGACGAGCGCTGGCGCAACTGGCTTGCGACCTACCGCGCCGCATTGCGTCGAGCGGGCTTCGCCCATCAACTTCAGTTCATGGTCGTGCCAAGAACGGGCCAGCCGCTCAACCTGGTGTTCGGCACGAACCACGAGAGTGGAGTTGAGGCGATCAAGGACGCAATGTGGAAAGTAGATGGCTCCGACGGCATGCGTTTTCTCGATCCACGGGTTAGGGGTGCGGTACCGATTGGCCAGTTGGATCTCTTCAGTTCAGAAGGGATGGTCGATCCCGAGCTACTCGAGCTCGTACGCCAACATCTGACGGATAAGCCACTCACTACGCTCGAGGAACTCGGAAAGTGGCTGCTCCTCGAGACAGCTCGTTGGCGAGCCATGCACGCGAAAGGCGCCGTACAGCACCTCCACGGCGAAGGGCAGGTCGTGATCGAGCCGTCTGGCCGGATCACTAAGGCCAGCACCGTCCGGCTTCTCAAGGGCGCTTGATCAGACTGCTATGCGACCGGATCGCTCGGGCATGCCGTCCCAGGTTCGACCGTCGAGGTCGCGTCCACCAGCCTTCGGGGTCCGACCACCCCACTGCTTGAAGAAGAACGGCACGCGTTGCGCAATCGCCTGGTCGCGGATCTCACGAACCCAACCGACGTCCATCGGCCGCGCACGGGGCCCGGACTCTCCGCCGACGATGACCCAACCGATACCTGTCAGGTCCAAATCGGGCAACGGGCCAAGCAGCGGCTCCAGCGACAAGAATCGCACCGCCGCCTCGACCTGCCGAAGGTCATCAATGCGATGAAGCTCATCCGCCGACTCGACTGACGTGCCAACCCAGGCGTTGTTCGGCCACTCGATCCGACTCGACAGCAGCCGGAGACGCCGCGCCCGCTTCGTCAACAGCTGGTACGTGTGCTGCGGAGTGTCCCGCATCGTCTGGACCACCTGCTGCACGAAATCCAGGGGCACCCTTGCGTGAAACAGATCCGACATCGAGTTCACGAACACGACGCGCGGCTGTCTCCAGTGTCGTGGCACATCGAGCGAGTCGGGATGGATCGCAAGTCCGAAGCCCGGCCCACTCGTGCGAGGATCCCCGTCGGTCTGATACTTCGCTGACCCCATGGCCTTCAGGCGCTTTGCCAACGTCAGCGCATAGCAGTTGTCGCAACCGGGCGAGATCCGATCACATCCGGTCGACGGGTTCCACGTCGCCTCTGTCCATTCGATACTCGATCGATCGCTCAACGGTCCTCCTGACCTCACCTTACAGAACGGAGGACGGGCGCAAGAGGTCACACCAGCAGTCATCTTCGGATGGGCGCCAGCTGGGCTTGACCCGTCTCGACGGACAGGGTCGAGCCCAGAAGTAGTGTGCCTGAGACCTCCGGTCCCCTCACCACCGCGTTTGCTGCGTCCATGTCCATCCGGGCCCGGGCAGGGTCGATACTGGTGTTCGCGGTCATCGCGTGAGTTCTCCTTCAGAAGCACTGTGAGAGGTCTTCCAAAGGATCACGCGATGACCGCCTTCAAGCGTCTACGCCACGCCCATCCGGGCCTGCCGTACACCACTCTGCTGGACGCCACTGCCAAAAGCTGGCGACCGACCGATGCTCCATGTCTGGGGTAGCTCGGGATAGCAGGCGACCCATCCCGTAGGTTCGGGATGTGACGCTAGACGACCCGGACGGCGCCGTGCCCGGCTACGCAGAAGCCTTCTTCGGGCTCCGTGCTCCGCGGGTGGCAATTGTCTTTCCAGCGGATACTCAACACTGGATCTTCTTTGCCCAGGCCGCGTTGTGGGAGGCGAACCAGATCTGGGGCGGCGCGGGGTTCGTGCTTGTCCCCCACCAGGACGGCAAGGTGTCGGTGAACCTCCTGCAGGCAGTCGCCGCCTACGACCCTGACTACGTCGTGGCGCACCGAGTGACGTGGCATGAACTACTCGCTGGCAAGCCAAATGCCATGCCGCAGATCGTCGACGGCGCCGGCATCCCCGTTTCCCCGGAGCGGCGTGCCGACTTGCTCGCCTCCATGACAGACGAGGACGCCGCAGACTGGGCAACCGACGGGGCTCGTGATGCCGTGGCCGCAGTGTGTGAGGTGTATCGGCGTCGCAATATTCAACCGGCAGTCACGGAGCAGCCAAGCGCCGTTGCCGGGCCAACCTTGCCACGATGGGACGGTCCATGGGAGGAACCGGACGAGTCCATGCGGTTCCTGCGTGATGCCAATCTGACCCGTGTCGAATCCTTCGGCATAGGCGATGACATGTGTCTGGCAGCGCCCGACTCGCTCACGGGGCATTGGGGCGCGATGACCGCCGCTATCGTCGGAGCCGCACGGCGACCGTCACCACCAGGAAGTGCCAGCGGTCCAGCGCCGGATCAGGCACAGGAGCTAGCCTCCTGGTTCTACGGTCGGTTCGATCGGACGACAGCAGACCTCAAGGCCAGGCCGCCTTCCTTGCTCGCACATCATCACGACGGCTTGAAACTTGGTGTCGACACAACAACCCTCCCAGCAGCCTGGTCCAAGACGACGACCGGCCTCGCAGCGGTCGGGGAAGCGCTTCATGGCCGTCGCACCACGCTCGTCGTTGGCGATACGGCCGAGGATTTTGCGCTCGCCCTCATCTGCGACCGAGTGTGGGGCAACAGCCTCTGGATGCACTCGGACTGGTCGCCCGATGCGGCTGGGGAAGTAGGCGCTACCGCACGGCGAGGACTGCAACATATCGGCTGGCGTGTACGCGGTGTCGGGCAGGTCGTCTTCACCTCTGCTTCGAAGTCGGTCAAGGACGTCGAGAAGATCGTCCAGCTGCTGGCACCCCAATCGCATGTGTCGCTCTCCCTGGAGGTATCTAACCCCTCAGATGAGGCCGACAATCTGACGGATGCGCCGCAGCCAACCGACGGTAAGGCCGAACCAAAAGAAGCGCAAACGCCAGTCCACCACCGGTCGCGGCCACCGAGAACACCTCTGATCGAGGTCCCAGTCGACTTCGGAGCTCGCGGCAAGATCATGCTCGCTGCAGCCGACGACTTCGCCACCCGGATAGCTCTCCCAGTGCTCCGCGACGAGGAGGCTGTAGTCCTCGCAACGACTCCTCCGGTACTGCGCCCATCGGAACCTCGGCTGGCAGCAAATGACGGCTTGGCATGGCACGTCGATATCCGCCTCTCTGGAACAGAAATGCCTCGTGGGCGTGGCCTAGATGGCCATGTCCTCGCTGCCACCCCCGACGAGCAGTACGAAACATGGATCCGCTCCGGCAACCGAGGCGTGAGCTTCGAGAACCGGAGATGGGACTTTGTGCCGGCGGGCTCCAACCTCGAACAACAGCTTGCCCGCCCAAGAATTCGATTCCTGACACTCCTCGCCTGGTGCCGAGCCATGGCTGCGCAGGCCGGTTACGACATCGGCTGGTCTGACGCGGGCCGGCGCGCCAGGCTCCTGGAGCAGATGTGGGGAGGTCGCCCGGACCTAGTCAAGGACTTCGCCCGCGACTTCGTCGAACTCACCGAGCTATTCAATAGAACCGCTCCAGGCACGAACCAGGCGTACCCCGATGCCGAGGGAGTGTTGATCCGCGGCGTCGGCGGCTTTCTGAATTTCAAAGGCCTCCGCAGCGTCCTTGCTCCCGAGTCGACCACGACGCCCGCCGCCGGTCATGAGCCGCCAGCAGACCGAAGCCTCGTCGCCCGCACCCGCATCGACAGCTTCGTCCGACGGGGAATCATCCGGCGCGGACTCCTTCTCGTCTGCGCCACCTGCGAACAGCCCAACTTCGTTCCCATCCAAGATCTAGGGCAACGCAACAACTGCGCTAGATGCGGTGCGCTCACGGATCTGACTCTAGGCGCGTGGCGGCAACCCGTCGATGAACCGACATGGTTCTACGACCTTCACCAGGTCGCTCGTGGCTTCGTGAAGGACAACGGCCACGCACCCCTCTGGCTCGCTCACCATCTCGCTACCCAGGCTCGTGCCTACAGCGACTGCGCTGAACTCAACCTTCTCAAAGCCGGGACACGCACCTCGCTCGCTGAAGTTGATCTCATCGCGCACGTGGACGGAAAGTTGATCACGGCCGAGGTCAAAACCAGCAATTCCCTCGCCAGCAGGGCGCAACGCACCGACGCCGCCCGTAAGCGGGTCCATTGGGCCGCGGTACTTCGCGCTGACGAGGTTCTCCTTGCCACCACCCAACCAGACTGGCAGCCGTCCAGCATCTCGGCCGTGGCAGACGCACTCAAGGCAGCCACGGTGGACTCAACCTTCGCCCCCGATCGAACCCCACGACTGCGACTTGTGACCGGCCTCGGAACTGCGACACTCACGGACCAGTACCACGACGCCTGAGTGCGAGCCTGGCAGCGGCAGACGAACCCTTGCCTTCCGCCATCGCCACTCGGCCTTGCCGGGATAGGTCAGCACCGCCACACCTCTTGCGCCCAAGGCGTTCCGTCGCCGACACGACTAGATGCGAGCTGGCGGACAGTGCGAGAACAGGCAGGTAGGAAACACACAGGGGGACTGTCCGTCTAAAGGTGTTTCCGGCCCGACGGGTCCCCTTCCCTTACGGGAGTTCGAGATCGGGGTCGTCAAAGGCGCGTTGGAGGGCTTCGGCCGCGGCTGGGTTGGTGGATTTGCGGCCTAGATAGTTGTCTTGGGTCATGGAGACGCGGGAGTGGCCGAGGTGGTCGGCGATCTGGCGGGCGGTTTGGCCTTGGCCGTCGAGGGCGGTGGCGGTGGTCTTGCGGAAGGCGTGGGATCTGATCCACGCCAGGGTGTCCGCGGGAACTGGCCGGGCCGCTTCGTCGACCTCGTTGAGTAGGGCTTCGGACACGTCCTGATGGACGCCGTAGATGCGAAGAAGTTCTGTGGCCAGGGCGCGGTCTACCTTGATTCGGCCGGTTTCGATGAGGGCGAGTCTGTTCTGGGGCCAGTTGAGCTTCTCGGCCACCTCCTTGCGGGTCAGTCGGGTCTGCCGGCGGAGGCTGCGGAGGGTGAGGCCGAGGTCGCGGCGGGCGGCGCTGCCGACGGGTGTCAGGGCTTCGCGGAGGGAGCGTCGGACGTTGGAGGGGTCGCGGAAGCCGCCGAGCGTGGCGGCGAAGATCGGCTCGTCGAGGCGGATGCCGGCAGCGAACCTCGCGCGCAGCATTGCCAGTGCCCAGTTGGGTAGCGGGAGTACGCGTTGGCCTGCGTCCGACTTGGTGATCTTGCGGATCAGGCCTTCACCCGTGATGCGGACGATGGTGTCCGTGATCTCGACTTCGCCGGTGTCGAAGTTGACCTGTGACCAGAGGACCGCCAGGGCCTCGCCGATCCGCACGCCGGTTCCGAGCATGAACGTGACCAAGTCGGGCAGGTCGGCATGGGCGGCACGTTCGTCTGCGGCGAGTTGCTTTCGGACCAGCTGCACCTCTTCGGCGGTGAGCGCTCGTGGTGACTTCTTGGCCTTGTTCTCGATGGACTCGACGTCGCGGACCGGGTTCGCGGAGATGGCGCCGTACCGCACGGCGAGGCCCATCAGGCCTGAGATGACGCTCCGGCAGGTCTTGGCCGTCGGGGCGCCGACCGTTGTCTTGATCTCTGAGATCACATTGTCGATGCGTGGCGTGTTCGCCTCGCCGATGCGAAGTTCGCCGACTCGGGGCAGCACATGCTTTGCTGCCACGCTGCGGTACGCCTGCAGGGAGCCGGGTGAGCGTTCGCCTGCGGCGACCTTGTCCGCGAACTTCTTCTCCCAGAGGTCGTATGCCTGCCTGACCCTATGCATCGCCGTCAATTCGCCCGTGCGGCTGGTCTTGGCTCGCTCCTGAAGCTTCTTCCGCAGGTTGTTCTCCGCCGCTGTTGCGGTCTTGCCTTCGGCGGATACGGGGCGTGTGCGGCCGTCGAAGTCACGGAACTTTGCCCGGGACTGGTGCCGGACAGCCTTGCCCTTTTCGTTTGTCTTGACGACTCGGGTGCGGATGCTGCCCCAGGTTCCGATGGGCAATGGTGGCCTCGGCATCTCACGCCTCCAACGTGGTGGGTCGGAGACTGCTCAACGTCTTGGCCGCGGGTACCTGGATCAGCGCGGGGCAGGAATCACGCACGTGATGTGACGCAGTGTGATGGTGCACCACGGTGCTGAGGGACACCGCCATCTGGCGCTGTCGAGTCGCTGAGGTGCCGAACGGGAGGCAGCGCGGTACCGGGTGCCAGAGGGGTTCGGGCCGAAAAGGGTGCGTAAAGGGTGAGTTGGAGACCTGGTCAGGGGGCGGGCGCCGCCCTGACCTGGGCGTTTGTAGGGCCCGTGGGACTCGAACCCACAACCCGCGGATTAAAAGTCCGCTGCTCTGCCAGTTGAGCTAGAGCCCCTTGTGTCGGAGACAGTCTGGCAGGTGCGGGGTGGGAAGTGCGAATTGGATTGGGGGTAGACCAGTGGGAGAAGTGGTCTCGGAGGGTAGTGAGAGAGTCACGAAGCGTTGAACCGGATGGGTGGGGTGGTCGTTGAGTGGGGTGAGAAGCCGGTTCGGGCCGTAGGCGTGAGGTGGGTCCGGGGCGGCGCCGTCCGTTCGACGTGAGGAGTATCCAAATGAACGTGCTGGAGCGCTGGCGGGATGAGGTGTTGGCGGTGTTCAGGATCGTGGTGGGGTTTCTGTTCGCCTGTCATGGGGCCGCGGGGTTGTTCGGGGTGTTGGGGGAGGAGCGGGTCGCGGCGTTCGTGTGGCCGAGTTGGTGGGCTGCGGCGATTCAGATGGTGGGCGGGGCGCTGGTGATGGTGGGGTTCGGGACGCGGGTGGCGGCGTTGTTGTGTTCGGGATCGATGGCGTACGCGTACTTCAGCGTGCATCAGGTGGACGCGTTGCTGCCGGTGCAGAACGGTGGGGAGAAGGCGGCCTTGTTCGCGTTCGCGTTCCTGTTGATCGCGTTCCTCGGTAACGGGGCTTGGGCACTGGAAAGTAGCCTTTCCCTCAGGAAGCGCGAGTTGGCCGCGGCGTCGGATTGATCCGGACACGGTGAACCCGGGCATCCGACCATGACACGTCCCGAGCGAGCAGGAGCGCCGATGGCCGACGATCGCGCGGCGCTGCTGCGTGAGTTGCACGACGTGCATGCTCCGGCGTTGTGGCGGTTCGTGGTGCGGTTGACCGGGGACGATCGGTTCGCCGAGGACGTCGTACAGGAGACGCTGCTGCGGGCTTGGCGGCGGCCGCAGATCCTGGCCGAGGACGAGGCGGGGGCCCGGGCCTGGCTGTTCACGGTGGCGCGCAATCTGGTCATCGACGATCGGCGCAGCGCCCGGGTCAACCGGGAGGTGGCCAGCGACGACCTGCCGGAACGGCCGAGCGCCGACCACGCGAACGCAGTACTGGATGCGTGGCTGGTCGCGGACTCGCTGGCCCAGCTGTCCGACGATCATCGGCAGGTCATCGTTCGCGCGTACTACGGACGCCGGACGGTGACGGATATCGCCAAGGAGCTGGACATCCCGCCGGGCACGGTGAAATCGCGGTTGCACTATGGACTACGGGCGCTGAAGCTGGCGTTGCAGGAGAGGGGGGTGACGCAGGAATGAGTGATCCGTACCGGGACTGGGACGCGGCATACCTGCTTGGCGCGCTGTCGGCGAGCGACAGGCGGGCGTACGAGGAACACCTGCGCACGTGTGCTGAGTGTTCGGCGGAAGTGGGATCGCTGGCGGGGGTCCCGGGGACGTTGGCGTTGGTGCCGGACGATCGGGCCCTCGCCACGCTCAGCGCGAGTCCGCCGAACTTGTTGCCGGGGCTCGTGCGCGCAGTACAGGAGGACCGTCGGCGCAGGCGGTTCCGGTTCGCTGGGGTGCTGGCGGGCGTGGCGGCGACCGCGGCCGCGATCGGTGTGGTGGTGGCGATCCCGTTGGCGCGGGAGGAGCCGCAGGGGGATTACGTCGTGCTGGCGCAGACCGTCGCGAGCAAGCTGACGGCGGATGCGCGGCTGGTCGAGGAGCGGTGGGGGACCACGATCGAGATCAGTTGCCGGTACGACGAACTCGCGACGCCGAGCGAACGTGCTCGCGGATACGACCTGTACGTCACGGACGAGTCCGGCAAGGCCGCGCTGATCGCGAGCTGGACCGCGTCGCCGGGGACCACGGTGAAGCCGGCCGCGACGACCAAGTTGCGCCGCAGCGAGATCAAGGCCCTCGACATCAGGAGCTCCGAAACCGGCCGCATCCTCCTCGCCGTCCACTTCTGAGCCCCGTACGCCGGAACCGGGGTCGCCGTCAGAAAGCGGGCCGGTGGCGGCGAGCTTGCAAACTTATTACCTGATGCGTGTAACACCGGCCGTGGTGTCTCCGATACAGAGGGTGTAACGCTGAGTCCCGCTCCAGGCCGACCGCCCGAAGGACCTGGAGCGGGATCTCGTTCGCAGAGGCGCCCGAGCCCGTTCCGCACGGTGCCGTTACATGCGACGGGCCCCGAGGGATTCCCCGGGGCCCGTCGCATCTCTGCGAATCCCTCCTACGACGCTCGCTCAGTCGGTCGGTCCGACTCCGGCAGAGCGATCCGGTCGGCGGGTAGCCGCTCGGTCCGCTCGACGCCGTCGTCGCCCTCGTACTGCACCATGCCGGTCCAGCCCGTCTCCTCGTGCTCGCGGCCGATCAGCCAGCCACGGCGCCAGACGTCATCCACCAGGACGACGACATGGCTGGGGAGAGGGAGGCGGGACACCAACTCGGTGTCGGGCTCGAATCCAGTCATGGCCGAAGGGTAGGCGAACCAGATGACGGGCGCCTGTCCAGCGCGTGTTCTCCGCCGTGGATCTCACACCCTGGAACGGAGTTCTCGCACAGTTCCATCGGGCAGACCAAGTTCCGCGACGGCGCCGGACACTCGAAGCGCACGTCCGCCGGGGATCCGGGTCACCCAACCGTGCCCGAGCGCGTGCCGGCACAACGCGGCTCCGACCGCGCCGGCGAGATGCGGCCGGCGTTCGGTCACGTCGAGGCAGGACCGTACCGCGGGCCGGCCCCGGTGCGAGTCGACGACGATGCCGAGTTCGTCCAGCCAGCGCAGGCCTTTCGACGTGATCGCGACGCCCTCGGACCAGTCCAGCAGACCACGCTCTGTCATCGTGTCGGTGAGTGCGACGCCCAGTTTCCCGGCGAAGTGGTCGTAACAGGTCCGCGCCCGCGCGAACGCGTCCCGCTTGCTCGCCGCGGCGAGGCTGGTCGCCACCTCCGTACTACGCGGTGCCAGCGCGGCGAGTTCTTCGAGCAACTCGGCGGTCTCGGGTCCGGCCAACCGCACATACCGATGACGCCCTTGCCGTACTTCGGTCAGCAGTCCGCCGTCGACCAGTACGTTCAAGTGTTCGCTGATGGTCGGCCGGGAAACCTTGGCCAGCTGGGCGAGTTCGGTCGCCGTCCACGCGCGTCCGTCGATCAGCGCCAGGCAAACGGTCGCCCTGGTGGAGTCCGCCAGCATCCTCGCCCAAGCGGCAAGCTCCTGCCCTTCAGTCGTGGCCATATCCCAATCCTGCCCCGCCCACAGTTCGGCCCCAGCCGAAGCGTCCCACTCGGGCTGCGGCCGCGTGGCAGGATGAAGACACTTCGATCGGGAGGACTGTTGTGGGTGAGTTGTCTTATCCGAAGCCCGAAGGTGTTGCCCCGGGCAACGGGTATAGCCAGGTCGTGACCGGGAGCGGGCGTTGGGTGGCGATCTCGGGGCAGGTGCCGTTCGATGCGGATGGCGAGTTGGTCGGAGCCGGTGATGCGGCGGCTCAGGCTGCGCAGGTGTTCGCGAATCTCGAGCGTTGTCTGGCCGCGGCGGGTGCGACCTTCGCGGATGTGGTGAAGCTGAACTTCTTCGTCACCGATGTGGCGATCCTGCCCGCGGTGCGGGTTGCCCGGGACAAGTACGTCGACACGGCGTACCCGCCCGCAAGCACCGCCGTACAGGTGACCGCGCTCTTCCGGCCCGAGATCCTGCTGGAAGTCGAGGCCTACGCGATCGTCGCCGACTAGGCCCGTACCTGCAGCACTCACCAACCTGCTTCCAGGTCCACCGACCGCGCTTGGGTGGGACCAGGATTGAGCGAATTCGGGTGGTTGGTGAGTGGTGGGGGTACGGCGGACGGTTCAGCCGAGGGGGTTCGTGGTGGTGGCGGGGGTCAGGCGGTAGCCCTGGTGGGCGGAGAATTCGGCGGAGAGGGCGAAGCGGTCGCCTCGGACCAAGGTGTGGCGCCATTCGACCTTGCGGCCCTGGGCGTGGCCGACGCGGTTGATGGAGAAGGCGGCGGCGTCGGCCGGGCAGTGGAGCAGGGCGCGTTCAGCGGCGGTCGGGGTGACGGCCCGGATGTCCTCGCGGCCGTGGTCCAGCCGGAGCCCGGTGCGCTCGGCGAGTTCGTGGTACAGGCTGGTGTGGCTGAAATCGGCCTCGAGCAGTCCCTCGGCGAGCGTGGCCGGGAGCCAGACGCGGTCGAGTGCGAGGGGTTCGTCGCCGGCGAAGCGGAGGCGTTCGAGGTAGACCAGCGGGCTCGACCCTTCGAGGTCGAGCCGGCTCGCGATCACGCCGTCGGCGCGGATGTCGAGTGCGCGGACGGTGCTGTGCTGGGTCAGCCCGGACGCCTCGACCGAGGAGAACAGGCTGTAGAGCGCGCCCATCGGCTGGCGGATCTCGGGGGCGGTCGCGACGCGTGGTTGCCGGCCGCGTTCGGCGACGATCACGCCGTCGGCGCGGAGTTGGCTGAGCGCCTGCCGGACCGTGTGTCGGCTGACCTGGTAATCCTCGACCAGCACGAGTTCGCCCGGGAACGCGTCGGCGAACTCCCCGGCCCGCAACCGACGGACCAGGTCGTGCTGCAGCTGCTTCCACAGCGGCTGCCCACCGGCCCGCTCAAGCCCGCGCCCGCTCATCCTGCCCTTTCCGTCCGCCTGCGGCTCCCGCTCCGAAGAACAGCTTGCCAAATGTCCGGTCATCTCATAGCTTGAATGTGCGTACATTTCTAGGCAAGAGGGGAAACCGGCATGGTGCAGGTCGAGGTTAGGCCACTCGGGCCGGCCGCACCTGCCAAGCCGCACCTCATCGACCGGGTTCCCGGCCTGCTCGTGGTTCTCGCGCTGGCGGCCGTCGCGGTGCCGCTGGGGCGATTGGTCCCGGTGGTCGGCGGTCCGGTCTTCGGAATCGTGCTAGGCGTGGCGGCCGGCGTACTGATGCCTGCCCTGCACAACAGCTGGGCCCGGCCCGGCTACGACTTCGCCGCGAAGAACCTGCTCCAGGTCTCCATCGTCGTCCTCGGCACCGGCCTGTCGCTGCAGCAGGTCGTGAAGGTCGGCGGCAGCTCGCTGCCGGTGATGCTGGGTACGTTGGCGGTCGCGCTTGGCGGCGCGTGGCTCTTCGGCCGGCTCCTCAAGGTCCGCGGCGACACGCAGATCCTGATCGGCGTCGGTACTGCGATCTGCGGCGGTTCCGCGATCGCCGCAGCGACGGCCGCGATCGGCGCGAAGCGGTCCTCGGTGGCCTATTCGCTAGCCACGATCTTCACCTTCAACGTCGTCGCCGTGCTGGCCTTCCCGCCGCTCGGCCACCTGCTCGGACTGAGCCCGGAAGCCTTCGGCCTCTGGGCCGGTACCGCCATCAACGACACGTCCTCGGTCGTCGCCGCCGGATACGCCTACAGCCAGCAGGCCGGCGACCAGGCGCTCGTCGTCAAGCTCACCCGCTCGCTGATGCTGATCCCGATCGTCCTCGCCCTCGTCATCCTCAAGTCCCGCCGGCCGGCAAGCCCAGCAGCACCAGGAGCAGCGGCAATCAAAGGAAAGCTGCCCTGGCGCCGGATGGTCCCGTTGTTCCTGGTCGGCTTCATCGTCGCCGCCGGACTGCGCAGCGCCGGTCTGGTGCCGACAGCCTGGCAGTCCGGCCTCTCCCTCACCGGCACGTTCCTCATCACCAGCGCACTAGTGGCGATCGGTCTGTCAGTGCGTCCGGGGGAGCTGCGCGAGGGCGGGATCCGTCCCGTCCTGCTCGGTGCCGTCCTCTGGCTCTCCGTCGCCGCCAGCAGCCTCGGCCTGCAGTTCCTCACCGGCTCGCTGTAGGGCCTGTCTGACTGGCCCTAGTCCTTCTCGTACGCCGCCGCGCGCGTCTGGATCGCCTTGATCCGCGGTACGTCGAGCTTGCTGGACCGGTCGAACCGGTAAATCCCGTTCTCCTCCTGGAACACGTCGGTCAGCTGCGTGTAGCAGTAGCCGAACATCAACGGGTTGTCGAGCAGTACGTCGACCAGCCCGGTGAACCGCGCGTAGAACTCCTCCAGGTTGGCCACCCGATCCCCGTAGCCCCACGATTCGTCCCGGTTGGTCCCGTCCGCCGTGGCCGCCTCCGCGTTCCACCAGATCCCGCCGAACTCACTGACGAAGTACGGCTGACCCGCATACGCCTGGGAGATCGGCCGGTCCTCCGTCCCCCTGTTCCCCCACGCCGTCCCGTCC
The DNA here is from genome assembly GCF_004361855.1 of Kribbella caucasensis. Classification (GTDB taxonomy): domain Bacteria; phylum Actinomycetota; class Actinomycetes; order Propionibacteriales; family Kribbellaceae; genus Kribbella; species Kribbella caucasensis. The sequence goes on along the minus strand of NZ_SNWQ01000026.1, from coordinate 80,934 downwards.
GCGAGGCCGGCCAGCTGACGGGCGAACTCGGCCGGATCCTGCTCGTAGTTGTGCGAGTCCCAGACGTCGGTCTCCGGTACGCGGTGCGAGTACCCCGACGCGTCCAGCACCGGCCGGGACGTGTCCGCCGCCTTGGTGGCCAGGAACATCGCCCGGGTCACGTCGTCCAGCTGCGTGATCCGGTCGTGCAGCAGCTGATGCGTCTCGTTCAGCGGGCACCAGCCGATGATCGACGGGTGGCTGTAGTCCCGCTCGACCGCCTCCAGCCACTGCGTCACGTACGACGCGGACGGCTGCTGGTTGTCCTTCTGGGTGCCATCGGCAACAGCTCCACCCCAGTCACCGAACTCGCCCCAGACCAGGTAGCCGAGCCGGTCCGCCTGGTACAGGAATCGCTCCTCGAACACCTTCTGGTGCAACCGTGCCCCGTTGAACCCGGCCGCCAGACTGAGTTCGAGATCGGCGAGCAGGGCCTCCTCCGAAGGCGCCGTCATCAGACTCTCCGGCCAGTACCCCTGATCCAGCACGAGCCGCTGGAAGACGTGCTTGCCGTTGATCAGCACGGCCTGCCCGTCGATCGACACCGATCGCAACCCGGCATAACTGTCCGCCGCATCCACAACAGCCCCATCGGCGTCGACCAGCTCCACCCGTACGCCGTACAGGTGGGGGTCGGACGTGTCCCACAACCGGACCCGGTCGGCGGGGATCGCCAGTACCAACCGCGGCGCAAGATCCAGATCGGCCCGGACCTCGGCCGACACCACCTCACCATCAGCGTCGGACAGAATCGCGCGGACCTTCCAGCCCGCCTTGTTCGCCGACACCGGAACGGCGAGGTGGAACGCCGAACCCGCGACGTCCGGGGTGATCCGCGGCCGTCCCAGGTGGACCGACGGGACCGCTTCGAGCCAGACGGTCTGCCAGATCCCGGTGGTCCGGGTGTAGAGGCAGCTGTAGTTGAAGTAGGTCTGGGTCTGCTTGCCGCGAGCTTGTACGCCGTACCGGCTGTCCCGGGCGCGGACCACGATCACGGCCTCGTCGCCCGGTCCCGCGACGCCGGCCAGGTTCGCGCTGAACGGGGTGAAGCCGCCGCGGTGCCGGACCACCTCGACGCCGTTCACCCAGATGGTGGCGTCGTGGTCGACGGCCTGGAAGTGCAGGACCGCGTCCTTGCCGGTCCAGTCGGCCGGGATCGTCACGGTCGTGCGGTACCAGACGGCCTCGAGGAAGTCGACGTCCTCGATCCCGGACAGCTTCGACTCGGGCGCGAACGGGACTGTGATCCGTTGCGCCAGGTCCCGGTCCCGCAGGCCGCGTTCCAGGCCGGAGTCGGAGCGGTCGATCTCGAACTGCCACTCGCCGTTGAGATTCAGCCAGTCCGGCCGGGTGAACTGCGGCCGGGGGTGCTCGGGGCGCGGCTGGGTGCTGGGCATCGATGGGCTCCCGGGATGGTCGGGTTGAGCGGGGTCGGCAACGACAGTACAACGTTGGAATAGGCTCGGCAACGGGTAGCCGGTGATGTCAATCTGTTGCCCGGGGACGTGATCTGCAGCAACTGGCAGCCGCGGTGATCAACAATCTGTCCGTCAGCGACGTCATGATGGTCAGGCACGGGGAGAGGCGAAAGGGTGATGGGTGGGCACTGAGCGTACGGCGGAGGTGCGCGAGCTTCAGTTGCGCGTGCCGCAGGCCGATCTCGACGCGTTGTACCGGCGGTTGCGGGAGTTCCGCGACGGCGGCGGCTACATCGCTGCGGGCCTGGACCGGATCGTGCCGGCCGCCTATGCCGACGACCTGATCGACTACTGGGTCGGCGGGTACGACTGGCGGATCCACGAGGCCCGGCTGGCCGCCTACCACCACTACGCGACCGAGGTGGCCGGCCAGTTCGTGCACTTCCTGCACCTCCGATCGGCGAACCCGTCCGCCCGGCCCGCGCTGCTCACCCACGCCTGGCCGAGCGGGGTGATGGAGGTCCTCGACACCGCGTTGCCGTTGGGGGCCGCCGGCAACCATCACCTGGTGATCCCGTCGATCGCCTGGACGGCGCTGACCGGACCCGAGGGCGGTTCACCGAGCCGTCGTACCGCAGCCGGCTGGGACGAGCTGATGCAGCGACTTGGGTATGACGAGTACCAGGTCGGTGATGACCGCGACGGCCTGGCCGCGACACCGGCGTACACGGCTGTCACCGAGGCGGTGGCCGAGCAGCATGGACTGGATCCGGCGGACCTCGCCGAGGTGCGGTGGTTCAACGAGAACCTCAACGCCTTCAACGAGGGCCGGCAGATCTCCGCGCTGGTGTTGAGCACCGCCCTGCTCGCGTGGAACGCCCAACTGGTCAATCTGGAGCTCGACCGTGAGGCCCTGCTCACCGGGCTCACACTCGCCTGGTTCGCCTCCCAACTGGCCCAGGCCTAGCAGATCTAGCGAAGCAGTCTTGTGCCGTTGTCCCAGCAGACGGCCCGCAACCAGTCGTCGCCAAGATCCAGTCGTTCGAGCGACTCCAACTGGATCGCGTACTCGTACGGGATGTTCGGGAAATCCGAGCCGAGCACGATCCGGTCCTGCAACGCGGCCAGTCGCAGCCGCAGCTCGCGCGGGAACTCCATCATCGCCTCAGTGAACGGCGTCAGCGCCATCGTCGTGTCCAGGTGGACGTTCGGATGGGTCTCCGCCATCGCCAGGTGTTCGGCGTACTCCGGCATGCCCAGATGGGCGATCACCGCCGTCAGCCGCGGATGCCGGCGTAGTACCTCACCGAACGGCCCTGGTCCGGTGTGCCGCCCCGGGATCGGCCCGGATCCACAGTGCACGACGACCGGTACGCCGGCCTCGGCCAGCTGACCCCAGACCGCGTCGAGCTCGTCGTCGCGCGGGTCGTAGTCGCCGACCTGGACGTGCACCTTGAAGATCCGCGTGCCCAGTTCGAGGGCCTCTTTCACGTACTGCGAGGCGCCGGGCTCCGGGTAGAACGTCCCGCTCGCAACGCAACCAGGTGTCGTCGCGGCGAAGTCCCGGGCCCAGGCGTTGAGCCAAGTGGCCATGTCCGGTTTGTGCGGATACACCAGCGCCGGAAAGCGCCGTACGCCAAGTGCGTCGAGGGTCTGCAGGCGTTCGGCTGCACTGGTCCGGTAGTTGATCGGCCAGGCGACGCCGTAGTGCTGCTCGGCCCGGTCGAAGTACGCCCAGACCGCGCCCATCACCTGATCCGGCAGGAAGTGCACGTGGACGTCGACAAGCCCATCGAGCCCCAGCCGCTGCCACCACCCAGGAACGTCTTCATCGCGCACGCCGACCACCTTAGTGCCCCGCGTCGGCACTGGACACGCCGTGTCTTTGCAAGAACTACGTAGCTACGTACTATCCACAATGTGGAGAAGGCTGTGGATAACCGCCTGGCGGCGCTGGAGCGGCGAGTCGCCGCGCTGGAGTCCGCGCATCCACAGCGGAAGAAGGTGTTGCCGGACGAGGCGGATCCGGCTGACGATCCGGTACTCCGCGCCGTACCAACGACCACGGCCGACGTACTGGCGGCGCGCACGGCCGACGTACTGGCATCGGACTGGGCGGCGCGGGCCTCGACCTTGGCCGCGCTGGGCAATCCGGTCCGGCTCACATTGCTGCGCGAGATCCTGCACGGACGGACCACGGTCAACGCGCTGAGCGAGGTGGACGGCCTCGGGACGACCGGCCAGATCTACCACCACCTACGCCACCTGACCGCCGAAGACTGGCTACACACCCCCACCCGCGGCGTCTTCGCCGTCCCCCCGAACAAACGCGCGGCGCTACTCGCGATCCTGGCCGCGCTGGAGACCTGAATCGCTGAGCGAGCTGGCAGTGGCGGGGCAGTCCGGCAGTGGTGCGGTGCGAGGGCCCTTACCTTGAACAGGAACTGGGGAGCTCGGTCAAGAAGTGGGGGGCTTGAACATGACGTAGCCAGTTGAAGGTCCCGGGTTCTTGTTCACGGTGCCGGGTTGTTGTTCAAGGCGGCGGGGATGCCTCTCAGGGGTGGTTAGAGCCACTTGGTTATGTTGACGAGGTTGATCAGGGGTTCGCCGTGATCAGGGGTTCGCCGGCGATGACGCGTTCGCAGTTCTCCAGTGGGACGGCGTAGGTGCTCGGTTCGTGGGGACCGGCGCCGGCGACATCAGTGCTTCGGGGCGGTGCCAGCAGAGGGGGTGAGCCGGGTAGCGGCTCGGTTTCGAAGACAAGTTGCGCGACGCGATCACCCCCGTGCTCACGGCTGAGACTGCTCGCTGACCCACAGACCGATGAGGCCTCGGAAGTGGGCGAGGAACTCCTCCTGCTCGTGCGCGGGGTAGGTCGCCGCGACGGTTTCGCGGAGTAGCCGGTCGAAGTCGGGGCTGGAGACCCAGTCGACCAGTTGCTCGTCGAAGTGCGGGAGGTGTTCGGCGCACCATTCGTGGTAGCGGGCGGTTTCGAAGTACTCGTCGGCCAGTGCCAGGTAGCCGTCGAGTTTGGCGTCGTAGTCGAGGGACTCGTCGTCGGCGATCGCGAAGTACCGCTCGGTGTGCAGGTCGACCTTGGTCCGGCGGCCGGTGGCGAGGCAGAACACGGACCACTTCACCAGCGCGCCGATCGCCCACGGGAAGTAGTAGTGCAACGAGGTGACCGCGACGTCCGGGCAGGCGTTCGCGTAGTCGATCGGGTGCACCGAATCGCCCTTGACCAGCATCTCGCAGGAGTTGAACTCCCAGCCGAAGAACGCGTTCACGATCCGGCTGATCGCGACCGCCTGGTGGCCGGCCGACGGGCTGAGGAAGTCGTGCGAGACGGCGTACCGGTTGTGCATCGGCTCGTCCGGCCGGAAATCCATCACCATCGTCTCGGCGCCGATCGACAGCGCGCGGGCGAACTTGTCGTACTCGACCGTCGCCTGCAGGTGCATCAGCATCTCGCCGGACTCGTCGTACGCCTGATGCAGGTCGTCGCGGTTCTTGATCCGGGACACCCCGCGCCAGCCGCCGCCGTCGAACGGCTTCATGTACATCGGATAGCCCAGATCGTCCGCGATCGCGTCCAGGTCGAAGGTCTTGTTGTACTTGGCCGACGTGTACGCCCAGCGCACGTTGTCGACCGGGTTCTTGTACGGCACCAGCACGGTCCGCGGGATCTTCAGCCCCAGCCGCAGCATCGCGCAATACGCGCTGTGCTTCTCCATCGACTGGAACGTGAACGGTGAATTGAGCAGATACGTGCCGTTCATCAGCGCGGCCTTCTTCAGCCACTCCCGCGGGTGGTAGTACCAGTACGCGAGCCGGTCGATCACCAGCCCGACGCGGACCGGATCGTTGAGGTCGAACGGCTCGATGGTGAGCCGTTCGGAGCCGAACTCGTGCGTCGTCCCGGTCTTGTCCGCGACCGGCCCGACCCGCCGGAGCAGCGCCTCGAACGCCTGCGGCCAGTCCTCCTCGGCGCCGAGCAACAACCCGATCAGATGCTGTGCGGTGTTCGACACGGGGTCATCCTCCTCAACAGAATCGGGGTAGGTGATGTGCGAGCTGTTTGCGCCACCAGGGCCAGTCGTGGGCCACGTCGTGACCCCACAGGTCCAGCTCGTACGGAATGCCCTTCGACGCCAGTACTGCGGCGGTGGCGCGCGCTGACGGCAATGAACCGGTCGGGTTCGTCTCCCAGTCGCCCTGGCCGACCGTGAGCACCAGGAACACCCGGCTCCGCAACCAATCCAGGTGATCGCCGGACAGGTTCGGCAGGTAGTCGGCCGGGTTGTTGAAGTACACCGCGTCACCGCGCTCACCCCACGCGTGCCAACTGGCCGCGTCGTAGTTGCCGGACTGGCAGATCGCGATCGGGAACAGGTCGGCCCGTTTCAGCGCGAAGTTCATCGCGTGGAAGGCGCCGAGACTGCAGCCGGTGGTGATGATGTCGGACGCGCCGGGTGTGTCGGCCCCGATCGTCGGGACCACCTGATTGACGATCCAGGACTCGTACAGCCCGTGGTGGCGGGCCCTGTCCTCCAACTGGATGCTTCGGTCGGACCAGCTGACGTGGTCGTAGGAGTCGACGCAGTACAGCTTGACCCGGCCGGCCTCGATCAGGTCGGACACGGCGCCGACCATGCCGTTGTTCTCGTAGTCCCAGGCGCGGCCCTGCTCGCTCGGGAACACCAGCACCGGGCGGCCGTAGTGGCCATAGCGGATCAGAGTGCCCGGCCGGTCCAGACCGGGTGCCTCCAGTTCGACCTGCTCACGCTCCATGCGGTCACCCCCGGCATTAGTGTCCTGCCGCACACCCTTGCATGTCAGGTGGTTGCCTGCGTGTTTCCGCGAGTCCCTAGGACCAGACGCGGTTCAGCAGGTCGGTGAGGCACGGGTCGAGGACGTCGCGCCAGGCGGTGAAGTTGTGCATGTCCGGGGTCTCGTCGAACGCCACGTCCAGGCCGAGGGAGGTCAGGTGGGCGGCCATCACCCGGTTGTTGTGGACGTTCTCCTCAGGCGTTCCCGCGGTCAGCCCGACCGGCGGGGTGCTCGGCGCGGCCGTTGCCGTCAGCACTTGGTTCACGAAACCGGTGACCTCGGCATAGAACTCGAACCCCGACTCCTGCGGATCGGTTTCCGGGGTGAAGAACGATCCCGACTGCAGGAACAACCCGGCGAACGTCCCTGGGTGGTTCCACTCGGCGTACAGGGCCGCCAGCGCACCGAGGCTCGCGCCCATCAGTACCGGCAACTTGCTCTTGTACTGCGCCCCGATCGCAGGCAGCACGTGTTCCGTCAATGCGATCCCGTACTGCGGGTTGGCGGCGTACCAGAGATTCCGCGAACCCGGCCGGATCAACGCAAGCCGCAGGGGTGGCAGCCGTCCCTCGTTGACCATCGCGCCGACGTAGTGCGTGAGGCCGGCGTACGACGCGAACTCCGGCCCGTCATGCGCCAGCAGCAACGGCAACTCGAACCCAGGCGCGATCCCGTCCGGCGCCCACACCTGTACGTCGACCGGGCCGACCGGCGTCGGGTCCACGGTGAGCGGGGCCAGCGTGGACGCGATCGGATCGACCTGGATCCACGCGGGTTCGACGTACCCGGGCAGCGGCAACCAGGAGTGCTCCCCGAACGCACCGCCGACCACGCGCGGGTTGGTCGGATCCGTGCGCAGCCCGGTCCCGGCGATGTCGAACATGTACTCCATCCGGTGCACCGACGGCCGCGGCAACCGCAGCTCCCAGCCGAAGTCGACCGGCTTGAACTCGAGCAACTCGGCCGCCAGACCAAGTTCCTCCCACAACCGCACACCGGTCAGCCCATGCTCGGGATCACCGAGGCGGAACACCACCTCGGCGCCTTCGACCGCGCTGACCACCTTCTTGGACATCCGACCAAGGTACGGCCTGGACCTTGCCGACCAAGAACCCTGAGGCCAACGCCACATCCACCGGGAGTACCGCAGTGCTGACGTCACGTGATCATGGCGAAATGCGAAGGCTGACACGCACTGTCAGGTTTCGCCGGTAACGTCGGGGGCAGGAGGTAGATGATGGTCGACTTGGCGGATATCCGGGCGGCGACCGAGGGGTTGCCGCGGAGCTACGAGGTGCTGGTCCGGGACCGGATCAAGTTCCGGGTCGGCCAGATCGTCTACCTGGCGGTCGCGCCCGACGAGCTCTCGATGGGCGTCGGCTTTCCCAAGGAGGAACGCGACGCCGCGATCGCCGCCGAGCCGGACAAGTTCTTCCGGCCGATCCCGTCCGACGAGCGCTTCCGGTGGATCCAGGTCCACCTCGACGCCATCGACACCACCGAACTCCGTGAACTGGTCCTCGACGCCTGGCAGATGTGCGTCCCGAAGAAGGTCGCGGCTGAGTACCTCGCCACCCACGAGCGCTGATTGGTGAGAACCTGGATCCAAGGCGGTGAGTGGGATGCCCGACGAGGACAGGTTTTCCGACGCAACCGGTGCCGCGCCGGCGCGGAGTGCGTTGCGGTTACGGCTGGCGCTGGCCGCGATCGGCATACTGGGCTTCGTCTTGCTGGCGTTTCTGCTGTTCGGCCTGGACGCGCCCGTGGCGGTGGTCGTCATACCGGTGGTGCTGGCCGCGGTCGGGGTGGTGGACCTGGTGATCGTGATCGCCCGTCTCCGATCAGGGGCCGCGGGCAACTAGTCCTTTGGTATGACGCCAGACCCCCCAGGGGGTGACTGACGTCGCAGGGAGACCGTCCTGTGGGCCGATGTCCGGCGCGGCCGCAGCCAGCAGGCTTGATGGCATGACGGGTGATTTCTTGCCCCGGCGCCCGAGGGCGTCGGTCCGGGCACAGGTAGTGACGGTTGTAGTTCTGCTGACCATCGCGGCAGTTGCGTTGTACGCCTTCTTCTAGGTGCTCCCGGCGTACGCGACTGCTTGTGCTGACGTTCATCCCGGCGACAGTCGGCGTTCACCCCTCCCGAGGAACGTCGCGATGACGTCTGGTGGAGGGGAGCACGTTCATGTCTCGTGTATTTGGCCGACTGACTCTTGCCGGTACCTCGGTGCTGGCGGCCGCGGCGCTGCTGGCCGGCGCCGCGCAGGCCACGACTCCGGAGGCCCGGCTCATCGGTACGGCGACGCTCCCTGACATCCCGCTCGGCGCGTTCTCCAACGCACTGCTGCCCGGCACCGTCACGAACGATCGCGGCGTCGACCTGGGCGGTATCGGCAGCGACATCTTCCCCACCGGGCGACCGGGTGAGTTCTGGACCGTGACCGACCGCGGCCCGAACGGCCAGATCAAGATCGACGGCGTCAACCGGCGGACCTTCCCGGTCCCCGGCTTCGACCCGGCCATCGTCAAGGTGAAGGTGATCGGCGGCCGGCTCCAGGTCCTCACGGCCATCCCGATCACCACGAGAAGCGGCGCGCCGGTGACCGGACTGTCGAACCAGGAAAGCCGCGACGAGCTCCCCTACACGTACGACGCTTCCACCCGGCTGGGCCTCAATGCGAACGGACTGGACACGGAGGGCATCGTCCGTGCGCACGACGGCACGTTCTGGCTGGTCGACGAGTACAGCCCGTCCCTGGTGCACGTCTCCGCGCGTGGCAAGGTGCTTGCCCGCTACGTGCCGAAGGGGTTGTCGCTGACCGGCGCCGACTACCCGGTGATCGAGGGGTTGCCGTCGATTTTCCTTACCCGCAAGGGGAATCGCGGGTTCGAGGGCTTGGCGCAGCTGCCCGGTGGCGATCTGGTGCTGGCGCTGCAGAGTCCGCTGCTCAACCCCACGAAGGCGATCGGTGATGCGTCGCTCAACACCCGGCTGCTCCGCTTCTCGCCGCGCCAGGGCAAGGTCACCGCGGAGTACGCCTACCGCTTCGACCCGGTCGGCGTGGTCGACCCCGGCGAGACCGACACTCCCGAACTGAAGATCTCCTCACTCGTTGCCGTCGGCCCGGAAACCCTACTGGTCCAGGAGCGCACCGACAACGCCGCCCGCCTGCACCGCGTCGTCCTCAACCGCAGCAACAACATCCTCGGCACTCAGTGGGACTCCCAGGCGACCACCCCGTCGCTCGAGGCCCTGCCGGACCCGGCCGCCGCCGGCGTTCCGGTCTTGGCCAAGAAGCTCTTCATCGACCTCAACACCATCCCCGGCGCGCCGAAGAAGATCGAAGGTGTCGCCCTCGTCAACCCGCGAACGCTGGTCGTCATCAACGACAACGACTTCGGCATGACCGACGGCCCCGGTGCCTTCGATGCCGCCGGCAACCTGAACGACAGCGGCATCGAGACCACCCTCGTCACCATCCGCCTGCGCTGAGCAGCGGCCAGCCAGCACCCCGTGCGGTCCCGGTACTAGGCGTCCCAGCGCACATCGGCCTCGCCGGGACGGACCACGCCGGCCTCGTAAGCGACGACAACAGCCTGCACACGGCTGGACAGACCGAGCTTGGAGAGCACGCTGCTCACGTGCGTCTTGACCGTCGTCTCGCTGACGAACAGCTTCGCCGCAAGATCCCGGTTCGACAGACCGCGCGCCATCCACACCAGCACGTCCCGCTCCCGCTCGCTCAACTGAGCCAGCAACCCCGCCCATCGCCCAGCGGTCATCGCCGGAGCAGGCGCGGGCTGTCCGTCGGCGCTGCTGCCCAGTTGACGCTCCAACTCCACACACCGCTCGAGCAACACCCGCGTCGACGCCGGATCCACCAGCGAGTCCCCACGATGCACGGCCCGTACGGCCGACACGAGCAGATCCGGATCCGTGTCCTTCAACAGAAACCCCGACGCCCCAGCCCGTACGGCGCTCAACACGTACGCCTCGTCGTCAAAGGTCGTCAACACCAGTACCGCGGGCCGGTCGCGCCCGGATTCCTGGTTCGCCCTGGTGATCCGCTCGGTCGCGACCAGGCCGTCCATCACCGGCATCCGGATGTCCATCAGCACGACGTCCGGGTCGTACTGCTCGATCAGCCGGAGCGCCTCCTCACCGTCTCCGGCCTGCGCGACCGTGGTCAGGTCCGGCTCGTGGTCCAGGATCATCGCCAGACCCATCCGGATCACGCCCTGGTCGTCGGCGACCAAGACCCGGATCGGGTCGGCTACTTCTGCGGCGGCAACCATGCCTGCACTCTCCATCCACCCAGGGGTCCGGCCGCGACGGCGAGGGTGCCGCCACAGGCCATGGCTCGTTCTCGCATCCCGGTCAGCCCGTTACCGCGACCGGTCTCGCTCCGCTTGGCGGTCTCCAGCACGTTCACCGGCGGCGGTCCGCCCGCACCGTTGTCGTCGATCGTCAGCAGTTCGCCCTGCGGCCCGCTCTGCCAGCTCACCTGGGCGGCGGTCGCTTTCGCATGCACCATCACGTTGGTCAGCGCCTCCTGGATGATCCGTACCGCGGTCAGGTCGGTGGCGGAGGTGAGCTCCCGTCTCCGGGTCGGCAGGTTCATCGTGACGTCCACGCCGACCGCCTTCAACCGGTCACCCATCCGGGCCACATCGGCCAGGTCGGGTACCGGCGCGGTCTCGGCGCCGGCCCCGGGCGACGCGGTGTTCAGCACCCGTACCGTCTCCCGCATCGCGGTCAGCGCCTCCTTGCCACTGGCAATGATCCAGCGGACCGCCTCGCGCAGCGCCGCCGGGTTCTGATCGGCCACCCGGTCGGCGGCCTGGGCCCGGATCACCACGGCGCTCATGTGGTGCGAGACCACGTCGTGCAGGTCCCGCGCGATCCTGGTCCGTTCCGCGGCCGCGGCCCGTTCGGCCTCGACCGCGCGGAGCCGGACCAGTTCGGTGTTGCGCGCTTCGAGGACCAGCAGGCTCTTGCGGCGGCGGAGGGCGTTCGCGCCGAGCAGCACCATGCCGCAGGTCAGCGCCTCGGCGAACACGAACAGCGACACGTCCACGTACGAGTACAGGCTGGCCAGGTCCCGCGGCAGCGACCGGTACCGGAGGCTGGTGATCCCGCTGGTCTGGCTGAGCACGATCGCCACCGCGGCCGGCAATCCGATCATCAGGCCGGCCAGGCTGCCCATCGTCCAGAACAGACAGGTGAATCGCCGGACTCCAGCGGCCGCCGCGAGGTACCCGACCACCAGCAGCGGGACCAGGTGGATCTCGGACTGCAGGGCCGCGTCACTGATCCGGGGCTGGCCGAAGATCCGCAGCCCCATCTGTTCGGCCAGCCCGGTCCCGGCCGCGGCGTACATGAACGGGTAGACGACCGAGACCAGGACGAGCGTCGTCCGGGGGAGCCGGCGTCCGAAGGCGACGGTGATGATCAGGAACACCCCGGTGATCGCGGACACGCTCGGGTTCGCCGGGCGCAGGTTGCTGTTGCTGATCACGTTCAGCGCAAGGAACCAGGCAACGCCGATCAGCGCCGCCAGCAGCAGATCCTGCTGCGTTGTCGGCAACCGACGCCATAAGCTCCACACCTTGCTCAGAGTAATGGGCGTGACCCAGCAAGAGGTTCCTTCGCCCGAACGGGCACTGTCTCCAACTTTCGGAGGAGAGTGGGCGTCCGACCCCATACCTGGGTCCGACCGACAACGGTCCCTGGGACGGATGCGAAGAGCACTGCCGACGGGGGAGGGTAGAGCCCATGACCAACGACTCGCCGCGCCGCACCCTGTCGATGCGAACCCGGTTGCTGTCCGTGACCGGTCTTGCGGTGCTGGCGTCCGTCCTGGTCTGGCACGCGGAGCTGGCCGAGTTCGTCGGCATCACGTCCGCCGACGAGAAGCCGGTGGTCGGCGCATCCGGAGTCAGCGGTACGACGCCGGTGGCCACGCTGACCGCGAGGCCGAGCCCGCGGGCGACCCCGACCACGCCGCCGAAGCGGCTGCGCACCCCATCGATGGCCACGCCGAAACCGAAGAAGACGTCGCCCACCACCCCGTCGTACGACGAATCCTCGGTGGACGGGCTGACCCGGACGCTACGGACCCGGTTGCTGAAGGCGATGGCGGCGGCGAAGCGGGACGGGGTCGTCATCACCATCACGTCCGGCCGCCGCAGTGCCGCCAAACAGCAACAACTCCTCGACGAAGCGATCGAGCGGTACGGCTCGTACAAGGCCGCCACCCGCTGGGTGCTGCCGCCGGAGTACTCCGCGCACGTCAAGGGCAAGGCGGTCGACATCGGCCCGCAGGCCGGGCAGCGCTGGCTGAACGCGAACGGCTGGCGTTACGGCCTCTGCCGCCGCTACGACAACGAGCCCTGGCACTTCGAGGCGCTCACCACGCCGGGCAGCAAATGCCCGGCCCGCGAACCGTACTCACTCCCCAAGAACTGACAGCTGAGGAGACTCCGATGACGATGACCTATGCGTACCCCCTCCGGCCCCGCAAGCGCCTCGTCGTGCCCGCCCTGTGGCGGCAGGTGGTGCGCGGAGCCGTTAAGGAGGACGATCGAACTGTGCAGCCGGAACCAGACCGTTCGGCGTTCACGCAGCTGGAGATCTACGACGCCGTGCTGAGCGCCTTCGACCGTCGTGCGGAGGTGCTGGAGACGATCGCGTCCGCACCGGACCGGGACACCGCGGTACGCCGGCTGGGCGAGCTGCTCGGGATCCGTCCGGCGCAGGCGGTCGCGATCGTCGACCTGCCGTTGCACCGGTTCACCGCGGGCACCCGGGACCGGGTCGCCCTCCGTGCCGACGAGCTCCGGAAGGCCCTCGTCCGCTAACCCCCGAGCGGAAGGAGGAAGTGCCACCACCGGCGGCGGCCGGCCGGTTTCGCCAGGGCTGAGGGGCCCCCTGCGGACCCGCCGGCCGTCTCGCGTTCCGGGACCGACTCGCGGCAACGTGAAAGGGCTTGCCGGGGCGGGCAGGATGGAAGGGTGATCACGGTTGAGCAGGCGAAGCGGCTACGTAAGGCCGGCGCCCTGTGGGTGCCCGGCGCCGGCGATCGGTTCGTGGTACCGGACCGCGGGATGGACGACGACGTGTTCGTGGTCAGCGACATGACCGTCGAGGTGCACGACTATCCGGGCGGCAAGGTGATCGGTTTCAACGGCACCACCGAATGGGCGCTGGACAGCATCGAACAACGCGAGGTCATCTGGCTTCCCCGCGAGGACCAGCTCCGCGCGCTCCTGGGTTCCCAGTTCCGCCGCCTCGAGTCGGCCCCGATCGGCTACACCGTCGAGACCGCCCAAGGCAGCTACACCGCGGAGGACGCCGAACAGGCCTACGCCGTCGCCCTCTTGGACCTGCTGGAAGCCTGAAGGCCCACGTACTACTCGCCGACCGGCTCCAGAACGAACTGCGGGATCTTGCGGGTCGTCTTGGTCTGGTACTCGGCGTACGGCGGGTAGGCCGCGACCGACCGCTCCCACCACTCGTCGTACTCCGCGCCCTCGATCTCGCGGGCCACGTACTCCTTGGTGGTCTCACCGTCTTGCAGGGTGAGCTTGGGGTCGGCCTTCAGGTTGTAGTACCAGACCGGGTTCTTGGGCGCGCCGCCGAGCGACGCGACCGCGGCGTACACGCCGTTGTGCTCGACCCGCATCAACGGGACCTTGCGGAGCTTGCCCGACTTGTTGCCGCGCATGGTCAGCAGCACGACCCGCATGCCCATGATGTCGACCACTTCCGTGGTCCCGGCCGCCTCGACCTTCTCTACCTGAGTGCGAACCCAGTCGGTCGGGCTCGGGGCATAGTCGCTAGATGTCATGTCATGAATCCTATAGGTGACGCGTCACCATTGCCAGTCTGACGGCATGTCCCCTCACAACCCAGCAGGGCGCTGGATCGCGCGCCAGTACTGATTCTTGTCCTGGTCTCGGACGACGTAGCCGAGCTTCGAGATCTCTTCGCGCAGTTCGCGTAGATCCGCTTTGCCTTCGCCGCCGGCTGCGAACGCCTTCGACCGCGCCCGCAGTACGGCGTTGACCGCGCCCGGCAGGTCGGGATCGTCCTCCACCCACCGGCGGAAGCGGTCGCCGTACGGGTCGCCGCCGTCGGACCACGGATACCCGTGCGCACGGAATGCCGCCGGGATCTCCTTGACCTGCGACTTCAGTTGATCGTGCCGCTCCCGGGCCAGCTCCCGCGAGGTCCGGTCCTGCAGCACGATGTCCTTGCCGTCGAGGAAGACCACGGACACCTGGTCCCGCGGTACCCGCCTGGTCTTCTCGTTCTTCAGGAACTCGACGTCGCCGTCGGTCACCGTCACCTTGAGCGTGTCGTCCAGCGCGACGGCCCCGAGCAGCACACCCGCGACCAGGCCGACGACCGTGGTGATCACGACCACCCGCCACGCGTCCCAGCCGGCGATCAGCTCGAGCGGTCCCTGAAACGGCACCCAGCGCAGGCCGCTCGCCCAGTCGGCGATCCGGGGCAGGAAGAACCCGAGTACCGCCCCGGCCAGCGGCAGCCCGCCGAACAAGACGGCCTTGTCGGACGCCGAGTGCCCGATCACGGTCTTGGTCCCCGTGGTCATTTCCCGCTCCTTATCCGTCACAGTTGCTTGGAAGCTAGCAACGACAGCGCGGTCAGTGACTGAGACGGTTCGCGATACCGAAGTCGGCGCCTGACACCCTGGAACTAGACCAAAGTTGCCGACTGGAGCGGAGGCCGGATGGCCGAGGGAATCTGGTTGCGGCACCATGTGGAGCACATCCGGACCGGGGACTGTTTCTCCACCAACCTGGGAGGGTCCTTGGCCTCTGGCGCGACATTTCCCTCCCCGAACACCCAGCCACCCCACGACACCGGCAGCGGTGGCGGACTAGAACCACTTCGTCTTGTCGACGACGTTGATCAGGTCCTCACCGGAAACGAAGCGTTCGCAGTTCTCTAGGAGGACTGCGTAGCGGCGTTCGGATTCGTGGGGGCCGGCGCCGGCGACGTGGGGGGTGATCAGGACTTCGGGGCGGCGCCAGAGGGGGTGGTCCGGGGGGAGGGGCTCGGGTTCGAAGACGTCGAGTGCCACGCCACGGAGGCGGCCGTCGGCCAGGGCGGCGTCTAGTGCGTCCAGGTGGACTGTTGGACCGCGGCCTACGTTGATGAAGAGCGACGACGGCTTGAACGACTTCAGCAGCTGGGTGTCCACCATGCCCTCGGTGTCTGGGGTGTGCGGCACCGTCGAGATCACCAGGTCTACGGCGGGCAGTTGTTCTTCCAGAGCGTCTATCGGCCAGACGGATGCAAATCCGGGGTTGTTCGACGGTTGCAAGTCGACGCCCACTACGTGTACTCCGAAGGCGGCCAGTAGGCGTCCGATTTCGGCTCCGACGGCGCCGACTCCGATGATCAGGGCTGTTGCCTCCGACAACGGGAACATCGACTCGGGGGTCCAGTCCGGATTCCATTCGGCGCGCTGCTGATCGCGGATGTAGCGGGGCAGCCCTCGGGTCAGCGCCAACACCATCGCGAGCGTGTGCTCGGCGACGTGATCGGTGTAGGTGGCGCGCATGTTGGTCACCTGCAGCGGATGCGCGACGAGCTCCGGGTAGTAGAACCCAGCCGGTGGTCCTGCCTGCTCGGCCTGCAACCACCGAAGGCGCGTGGTCTTCGCGAGCAGCTCAGCGGGCAGTACGCCGTACACCGCGTCGGCGTCGCGCAAGGCCTCTGCCGCGTCCTCCCAACTAGGCCGAACAACCTCCAGCCCGGGGACCGCGGACATCAGCTGTTCCGGCCAGTCCGCGGTGCTCTCGGACTGGGGAGGGACCAGGACCAGCTTCATGCCGACGTCGCCTGCCCGGCTTCGAAGACCTCATGCTGTAGAGGCTCACCGGCTACGAACCGGGCCAACTCCTCCGCCATCAAGCGGCCCTGACGGCGGCGCTCGGTGTTGAGCGTGCCGGCCAGGTGCGGCGTCACCACCACGTTGGGCAATGAGTACAACGGTGAGCCAGGCAACGGCGGTTCCGGGTGGGTGACGTCGAGCACGGCGAACAGATCCGGGCGCTCCTGCAACACGTCGACGAGCGCGTCTTCGTTGATCAGCGCGCCACGGGCGGTGTTGATCAGTGTCGCATCGCGCTTCATTGCCCGAAGCAACTCAAACCCGACGATCTTGCGCGTCTCGGGCAACACCGGCGCGTGCAGGCTGACCACGTCCGAGGTCGCGAACAGTTCCTCCAAAGACACCAGCCGAACACCCCACGCGGCCGCGGCACCCGGATCGACGTACGGGTCGTAGGCCTGCAACACCAGGTCGTGGCGGCCGAGTAGGCGAGCTGTTGCCCGGCCGGTGGCGCCGAGCGACATCAGGCCGATCACCGATCCGCTCGCGCCAGGTTCGTCGGTGGCCCGTGGCAACGATCCGCGAGAACGAGCGCTGAGGACATATCGCCAGCCGTGCTTGAGCGCATACAGCACCTGCGCCAGCGCAAACTCCGCGACCGAGGCGGCGATCACCTCGTTGGCCGTCGTGACCCGGACACCACGAGCCCAGGATTCAGGAGTCACGACGGATCGGACCGACCCCGCGCCGTACAGCACCAGCCTCAACCGAGGCGCTGCCGCCAACAGCGAAGCGGTGAGCTGCGGACCACCCCAAGCGGTGACCAGTACGTCGACCTCGGCCAGCAACTCGGGCGTCAAGAGATCCGCTGTGAGCGGTGGAGCGAGGATCTGCACCTGCTTCTCGATCGCGGCGCGCGCGTCCTCGCCGTACACCTCGGGGAAGCGTGCGAGGTCCATCACGTACAGGCCGGTCAGCATCACTGCACCTCTTCAACAGCGGCCCGGATCGCCGCCTGGCGAGCCGGCGAAGCCAAACCGCCGTGGTAGTACCGCAGACCCGACGCACCCGCAGCGACCAGTCGGGCCGCCAGCGCGGGCAACTCGGCCGGCCGCTCACCGAGAGCGTTGACATTGGCGACGATTGGTACGTCGGTCCGGGCCGCGGCCGCCTTCACCCGGGCGATCGCGGCCTCCTCGTCATCCCAGCACTTCACCACGAACCCGTCCGGCCGCTGAACCTCGAAGGCGGTCAAGTCGACACCGACGTCAGGCCCGGTCACCTGTGGATCATCGGTTGCCATCAGCAACACTTCTCGCCCGCGAGCGATCGACGCCGCCTCCGCGACGAGCCCCGTGATCACCTGACGGCGATGGTCGTACACCGCTTGTGCACGATCCCGGCCGAGCGCCTCGACCAGGTTCTGGCCGGCCGGTATGCCGTCTTGCAGTTCCCGGTCGATCGTCGTACGGATGTCCGCCGCCAACTCATCGACATCGACGGACAGCCCTCGTGCGCAGGCCGGGCACAAGCAGATCGACAGCAAGTCCTTCGCGCATGTCGACAGGTCCGCGCCCGACGTCTTCTCGTGATGACTCCCGTGCTCGAACCCCAACCATCCACAGGCCTCCAGCACCAACGCCGGTACGTCGTACTGCTCGCAGATCTCCCGTACGAGCATCAACGCGTACTCCCACACGTCCGGTTGCGCCGGGCACAACGCATACCCGAACCGCTCGCCGTACGCGTTCCGCACGGTGAGGTCAGGCGCCGACCCGCCCAGCGCCGACGAGTGCGTGAGCACCACCCACGCCTCGGTCCGCAGACCAACCGCGGTCAGCGCGGCCGTCGCCGTACCGAATCGGTCCTCGTCCTCGACACCCCAGGACGGCGCCGGCGGTTGCAGCCTCAGCCCACCCCAGCTCTCCGGGCGAAGCCGGAAGTACGCCGCCGCGTGCTCGGCGTGCACCACCCGATGCCGCGGGTGCCACGCCGTCGTGGCCCGCACCGAGTGGTACGACGCCTGCAGGGTGACCGTGTCGGCACCGAGGTCCGCGAACCGCGCGGCCGTGTCCGGGTCCCCGACCAGGTCCCAGGTGTACGCGAAGACGCCGTTCCTCATACATCACCCCTTGGTAGCGCCCGCCAGGCCGCGGACGAAGTAGTTCTGGAAGAGCATGAACACGATCAGCATCGGAGCGAACGAGATCGTCATCCCGGCGGCGAACCCGGACCAGTCGACCGAGTGCTCACCCCGGAACGACAACATCCCGACGGCCAGATTCTGCAGCTCCGGCTGGCCCAGGGTGAACACCAGTGGGATGTTGAACTCGTTCCAGTTGCTGACGAACTGGAAGATCACCACGACCGCGATCACCGGTCTGGCCAGCGGCAGCACCAGCCGGAAGGTGCGCAGGAACCCGGCGCCGTCCAGTTTGGCCGCGTCGAACAGCTCGTTCGGCACGGTCGAGAAGAAGCCGGTGAACATCAGCACGTAGAGCGCACCGGCCGACCCGGACATCGCCAGGATCACGCCCGCCCGGGTGTTCAGCAGGCCGAGCTGCTCGACCAGGACGAACTGCGGCACGATGATCGAGGCGACCGGGATGAACAGGGTCGCGATGATCAGCCGATGCAGGAACTGCCGGCCGGGGAAGTCGTACCTGGCCAGCACGTAGCCGCACAGGGCCGCCTTGACCACCTCGATCAAGGTGGAGACGGCCGAGTAGAGCACCGTGTTGGCGAAGAACTGGGAGAACCCGGCGTTCACCCAGGCGCGGCGGAAGTTCTCGAAGTTGAGCTGGTCGGGGATCAGGCTCGCGCCACCGGAGAAGACCCCGGCCTGGGTCTTGAACGCGGCTGAGACCGTCCACAGGAACGGGTAGACCCAGACCAGCGAGATGAGCAGCAGGATCGGGATCGCCACCAGATTGAGGCGCAACCGCCGGGTCCCCTGACCGGGGCGGTGGGGTGGGGAAAGAATCCTTTCAGCCGACATCGGTTTGGCCGGCATCGTTTTGGCCGACATCAGACGCCGTACTCCTTCCGCAGTTGCTGGGCCCGGCGGACGAAGACGCCCTGGCTGGTGACCAGTACGAACGCGATCACCGAGAAGAGCAGGGCCGCCGCGGACGCGTAGCCGTACGAGAACGGCACGCTGCCGAAGGCCTCCTGATAGATGAAGTAGGACACGACATACGTGCTCGTCCCGGGGCCGCCGCCGGTCAGTGTGACCACGAGGCCGAAGACGTGCATCGCGTTCACCAAGGCGAGCAGCAGGATCACCACCGCGACCGGCTTGATCATCGGCAACGTGATCAGGGTGGCCTTCTGCCACTCGCTCGCGCCGTCGATGTCGGCGGCCTCGTAGACCTCCTCCGGCACGTTCTGCAGGGCGGCCATCCAATAGATCATGTACTGGCCGAAGATCTGCCAGATCGAGACCAGTACGAGCACCAGCAGCGCGCTCCACCGGTTCGCGAACACGTCCACCGGCTGGTCGACGATGTGCAGGTCGAGCAGCAACGCGTTGAGCGCGCCGTTGGACGGGTTCAACAGGTACGTGAAGACCAGTCCTGCCATCGCGACCGGGATGATCAGCGGCGCGAAGAACACCGTCCGGAACACCTTCGTGCCCTTCAGCCACTTCCGCGTCAGGACGATTGCCATCAGCAACGACAGGGGCAACTTGATTGCCGTGTTCAGGACGGCGAAGATCAGCGTGTTGACGACCGCCAGCCAGAACAGCTTGTCGTTCAGGATCGAGCCGTAGTTGCCGACGCCGACGAAATTGTCGATCGGCCCGATCCCGTCCCAGTCGAAGAACGAGTAGTAGACCGTGGCGACCAGCGGCCAGAGCGTGAACCCGAGGTACAGCAGCAGGAACGGCAGCAGGAAGACGAACACCCAGAGCTTGTCGAAGCCGCGAACCTGGTCCCGGTTCGGATCCGGCGTACGGCGGCGGGTCCGTCTGCGGGCTGGGGGTGTCGCCCCGGCGTCAGGCGGCGCCGGGGTCTCGAGGGTGGCGGTCATTTCTTGTACTTGTCCAGGCTGTAGTCGGAGGTGTAGTTCCAGTCGGGGAACGTGTAGCAGTCCTTCGACACCTTCAGCCCCTTGGCGGCCTCTTCCTTCAGCGTCTTCTCGAAGATGTCCTGCCGTTCCTTGACCAGCTGGGCGGCCAGCGGCTGCAGCGGCTTGTTGCCGACCAGGGCCTCGACCATCACCTCGTACTCACCCGACGGCCGCTTCGCGGTGGCGTCCAGGTACGCCTTGGACTTGGCCAGATCGGGGCACTTCAGCACCGGGACCGGGAGGTTCACCCGGTAGCCGGGGGTCTCGGCGATCTTCATGATGTTCAGCAGCGCGGGATCGGTGACCAGCTTCTTGTTGTCGGCGAACGCCAGCGTGCCGAAGCCGGCCTTGTAGTACTCCTTGACGAAGTACCCGTCCGGCTCGGTCATCCAGTTGAGGAAGTCCCAGGCCTTCTCCTGCTGGGCGCTCTTGGAGCTGATCCAGTACTTGTTGCCGTCCGGCTGGCGGGAGAGCGCACCGGTGGCACCGCTGTCCGGGTTGGGATGCGGCGCCACGACGTACTGGTCGTCGGCGAAGCCCTGGCTCTTCCAGACGCTCGGCATCCAGGTGCCGTCGAAGTAGATCGCGGCCTGGTTGGCGGCGAACTGCTGCCGGGAGAAGTCCTTGTCGTTGGTGCCGGGAGCGAGGTAGCCGGACTTGTTCAGGTCCTGGATGAACTCGAACGTCTTGACGGCGGCCGGGTCGTCGATGGAGAACTTTCCGGTCTTCAGGTCGAAGAACTGCTCGTTGCGCAGACCCGGAGCGAGGCCGCCCCAGATCCGTTGCAGTTCCTTGCCCTTGCTCGGCGACGCGATGCACTGCGCCTTGGTCTTCTCCTTGACCGCCGCGCAGGCGTTCTTCAGGTCGGTCCAGGTCTTCGGCGGGTTGTTCACGTCCAGGCCGGCGTCGCCGAACACCTTCTTGTTGACGAACATGTAGCCCGGTCCCCAGTAAAGGTTCTCCGAGAACGGGAAGCCGTAGGTCTTGCCGCCGGACTGGTTGATGCCGTCGACGAACGAGCCGGCCGGCCAGCGCTTCAGGAAGTTCTCCGGCACCGTGCCGCTCGGGGTCAGCGGCTTGATCCACTGCTGCTCGAGCAGCTGGTTCATGTTGTTCGTGCCGGAGTCGCTCCAGTAGAAGATGTCCGGCGCCTGGTTGCTCTGGAAGGCGAGCGGCAGCGTCTTCGTGTACTCCGACTGGGTGATCGACCGCCACTCGATGGTCACGTCCGGATGCTGCTTGTGGTACTCCGCGGCGACCAGCTTGTGGAAGTCGACCTGCTCGGCGGAGAAGTCCCAGATCTTCAGGGTGACGCCCTTGCCATCACCGCCGCCGTTCGAGGCGCGGTTCGGATCGGTGCCGCAGGCGGTGCTGATCAGGGCGAGTGTGGCAGTCAAGGCGACCGCCGTGGTCGCGGTCTTCGCCGCGCGCCGTAATGCCTTCATCGGAGCCCTCCTCGGGGCGGGGTCTCGGCGAGGTTGGTAAGCGCTTGCCCAGGGACGGTAGTCCTCCTCCGGGCGGCTGGCAAGACCTCGTCTGAAAGCGGTTTCAGAAATTGCTCCGAGCCGAAGTTGCTTGTGGGCTTGCTAGCTGACCCGTCTCTGGTCCACGCTGTGCAAACGCTTTCTAATCTTGGGAGGAGTGCGTGCAGAACCGCCCGGGCCGGCCGCCGCGGATCACGATCAGCGACGTCAGTACGGCGGCTGGAGTGTCCGCGGCCACCGTGTCGCGAGTGCTGAACGGGACCGCCAAGGTGGACTCGTCCCTCGTCGACCGGGTGCACGACGCGGTCCGCCAGCTCGGGTACCGGCCGAATGCGGCAGCGCAGGGACTCGCGCGCGGTGAATGGGGCACGATCGGCGTGCTGGTTCCGGATCTGGCGAACCCGTACTTCCCCGACATCCTGAAGGCCGTCTCCACGGTCGCCCGGGCGCACGGCCGCCGGATGATGGTGATGGAGTCCGACGAGAACCCGGCCGCCGAGCACGACCTGGTGGAAGACCTGATGCGGTGCTGCGACGGCGTACTGCTCTGCTCACCGCGGATGGATCGGGCCGAGCTGGTCGAACTCGCCGGCCGCAAGCACCCGATGGTGTTGTTCAACCGCGTCGTCCCGGGCCTGTCGGTGCCGTCGATCTCGGTCGATTTCCACGGCGGGATGACCCAGGTCTGCGGGCACGTCGCGCAACTCGGGCACCGGCGCGCGGCGTACCTGAGTGGGCCGTCGGCCTCGTGGGCGAACGCGGAACGCATCCGTGCCTTCGAGGGGGCGCGTGCCTTCGGGCTGGAGGTGACCGTTGTCGAATGTGGTGCCACCAGCCAGGCCGGGTACGACGCTGCCTCGGCTGCTCTTGACGCCGGCGTCACCGCGATCCTCAGCTACAACGATCTCGTTGCCTTCGGCGCCTTGTCCCGCTTGCAGGAACTCGGGATATCCGTGCCGGCCGACCTGTCCGTCGTCGGCTTCGACGACCTCTCGCTCGACCGGGTCGCCCACACCGAGCTGACCACCGTCTCCGTCTCCCGCGACAACCTCGGCCGTCGCGGCGGCGAGATCCTCGAGGAACTCCTCGTCACCGGCCATGACGCGGACCCGGTCTACCTCCCGATGACCCTGCACCTCCGCAAAACCACCGCCCCACCCCCGACCATCTGAGGGCTTCCGGCGAACGAGCGGTGGCCGTACGGTTTTCGCATGGAACCTGGTGGGG
Organism: Kribbella caucasensis; assembly: GCF_004361855.1. Classification (GTDB taxonomy): domain Bacteria; phylum Actinomycetota; class Actinomycetes; order Propionibacteriales; family Kribbellaceae; genus Kribbella; species Kribbella caucasensis. The sequence continues at coordinate 57,999 of NZ_SNWQ01000026.1, read as the reverse complement.
AAAACAAACGAGCGCTAGATGAGTCCGATGGTCTCCGGAAAGAGGCTGTGGACGAACCGCGGTTTAGGCGTGAACCAAGGCCCGATGAGCCGGGCGACGATACAGCAGGAGAGGCCGTGGACGATCCACGTCGGGAGGGTTGAGCCTTGCCCGCGGAAGCTGCGCCGGAGCCGACCTCGCTGCCGAAGCGGTTGAGCGGCGAGGAGAGCGCGAGAAGGTTTCCGGATCTGTATCAGGCCGCGGTCAACGGGCCGGCGACCTTCCGGCACCTGGTGCAGGCGCAGAAGCTGGCCCGGGCGAAGAACGACCAGATCGCGTCCGATGCCGGGCACTGGTTGATCACGCACCTGGCGCAGAAGTTCAGCGAAGTGCACGGGGGGATCGAGAAGGAGTACTACTGTCAGCATGTCACCGGTGGTTGCTTGCTGGCCAAGGATCGAACGGTCTACTCGATCCTCAACTCACCACCGCCAGAACTGGTCGATGCCGAGGTGTCGTTGAAGGTGCTGGCCAAGGAAGCGGGGTATGGGTTGCGGGACGCCAATGTGGCTCAGCAGTTAGAGGAGGCGACCGACCACGCGTATTCAGGGCTGACCCGCGTGATGGTCGCGGCCGACCTGGTCGGCGCTCGGGCGTCGTCCGAATTGGAGATCGCCGAGGCCATCGCGGCAGCCCAGAACGAGTACGCACTGATCGAGAGCCGGATCGAGAAGCTCCTGCAGCGCCAGGCGGGCGTCGACTACTTCCGCGGTGTCCTCCTCGGTGTGATACCCACCCTCGTCCTCGTCGCGCTGTTCGGTCTCGCCGCATCCGCGTGGTGGAAGAGTGCGCTGGTCCCGTCGGCACTCGTCGCCGCGATCGCGATGTCCGCCCTCGGTGCCACGATCAGTGTGATCCAGCGGATGTCCAGTGATTCGCTGGTGATGAACTACCGGGTCGCATCGAGCGCCCAACGGAAACTACTCGGCGCCTTCCGCCCCGGCATTGGCGCCATCTTCGGATCCCTCGCCTACTTCACGCTGCTAGCCGGCGTGCTGGCCGGCGGCGCCACCCCCGGCACCACCCCTGCCTCGGTCGCCGTCTTCGCTGTCGCCGGTTTTGCCGCCGGTTTCAGCGAACGCTTCGCAGCCGACCTACTCGAACAGGCTCAGAAGCTCGTCGCCACCGCAAAGTCCTGATTCGCTGACGAAGGAAGTAGCTTTCCGGGTGGTTGGCTCGTTGAGTGGGGTGGGTTCTTGACCTTCTGCTGAGGTTTGGCAGGTGTTGGGGACTCCGACGGTGTACTAGTGTGCTGAATCGGTCACTAGCCTGGGCGTCGGCGAAGGTGGAGGATTCGTGAAGCGGTTCGTGGTACCGCCTGGCTGGCCCACACCGCCCCGACGCAGCTGGGTGCCGCCGAAGACGTGGCGCCCGGATCCGTCCTGGCCGCCAGCACCGGCCGGCTGGCGCTTCTGGGACGACGGCAAGGGTAACGCGGTCCGCGGCCCGGTCGGCCTGTACGGCGGGACGTCACGGCGCGCGGTGTTCGCCGGGGCGAGTGGACTCATGGTCTTCCTGGCGATCAACATCTGGGCGTTGTCGGCGATCGGGTTGTTCGACGGCGACGACGGCCGGCGGTCGACGATGCAGGCGGCGCCGGTCCTCGACGACAAGAGCCCGACGCCGACCCTCACGCCCACCCCGACGCCGACTCCGCCGTGGACGACGCAGACCCCGCCGGCGGTGACGCCGACGACGGTCACGCCGACCGCCAAGCCGGCCAAGTCGCGCACCAGCAGGAAACCCGAGCAGACCGAGGAGTCCCGCACTCCCACGCCGACCAAGTCGGTGACGAAGCCGGTCCGCCCGCCACGCACCTCGACGTCTACTCCGCCCACCCGCGAGGAACTCCTCGAGGAGTACTGCCGCCAACAGGGCTGGGACCCCGAATGGTGCGACCCCGACAACTGGCCCGAGCAACCCGAAGACCCCGAAACTCCGCCGCCCTACCGCTAACCGCACCCGCTGCCCCCGGGCGGTTGTCAGGCCAGGAGGTCGATTTCGTGGCCGGTGCGGGTGGCGACTGCGGCCTGGTAGACGGGCCAGGCGAGCGCCAGGTCTTGCCATGGCAGTCCAACCGGCGCGTAGACGGTCACCTGATCGGCTGACTGTCGCCCCGTGACGGCTCCCGTCAGGACGTCGGTCAACGTCGCGGCAACGGCCGACTCACCGAGTGAAACGTTGCCGACAGCACCCATCTGTACCGCGAGACTGAGGTCGTCGACCACCACCCGGGCGCCGGCCAGCAGATCTGCCCCGAGCTCTACCTTCCCCGGCTCGTCGGCACCGAGCGAAGTGAAGTGCCGCCCCGGCCGCACGTCACCAGCCGTCAACAGCGGCTCCCGAGACCACGTCGCCAGTACGACGACCTCCGCCCGCGCCGCCACCGTCGCCGCGTCATCGGCAACCGCGCCCCGAATCTCCAACCCAGCAAGGAAATCCTCAGCACGTCCGGACCGTATGTCATGCGCGACCAATCCCTCGATCGACCGCAACGCCGCCAGCCCGCGAACCACCATCTCGGCCTGCGCCCCCGCCCCGACCACGCCAACCGTGGACGACTGAGGAGCAGCCAGTACGTCGGTCGCCAGCGCCGCGGCGAGTCCCGTCCGCCACGCGGTGACCGTGGACGAGTCGAGCAGCGCGAGCAGCGACCCATCGGTCAGGTCATGCAAACAGACGACACCACGCAGCGCCGGCGTCGCCCCCGGGAACTTCGCGTTGACCTTCACGGTGTACGCCGGGATCCCCGGAATCACACCCGGCAACAGCGCGGTCGCCGTACCGGGCCCTGGAAGGTCGGTCCGCATCCGCTGTGCTTCGAACGTCTGGGGAGCGGCGAACCCCGCGCGGAGTACGCCAAGCACGGAAGGGATGTCGACCAGGCCGAGGATGTCGGATCGGGTCAGCAGTAGTGTCATTCAGACCACATTCAGCTCGGTTCGGGTGGCGGCGTGATGAAAGCGCCGGGCATGCAGAGGTGTGACGTCGACGAAGGGCGCGCGGCCGAGAAAGAGATCGCGGATCACCTCGCCGACGGCCGGTCCCTGGAGGAACCCGTGCCCGGAGAAGCCGGTGGCGTACAGGAACCGGCCGAGCTCCTCGGCCTCGCCGATCAGTGCGTTGTGGTCCGGAGTGATCTCGTAGAGTCCGGCCCAGCCGCTTGTCAGCCCGACGTCGAGCAGACTCGGCGTACGGCGTTCCATCGCCTCGGTCAGTCGCGGTAACCACGCATCCGACCGCTCCAGGTGGAACCCGGGTTCCTCAAGCGGATCGGACATTCCGATGAGCAACCCCGGTCCCTCGCGGTGGAAGTAGTACGTGCTGTCGAAGTCGATCGTCATCGGCAGGTCGGCCGGCAACCCCGGCACCTCCGACGTGACCACGATCTGCCGCCGCAACGGAGTCACCGGCAGCTCGATCCCGGCGAGCGCCCCGACTTCCGCCGACCACGCTCCGGCTGCGCAGATGACCGTCGACGTCTCGACGAATCCCTTGCTGGTCTGGACTCCACGGATACGGTTGCCTACGGCATCAATTGCGGTGACCTCGCAGCCGGTCACGAGGGTCGCCCCGAGTCGCCGGGCCGCCGTGGCATACCCCAGTACGACGGCCTCCGGCGTACAGTGGCCCGCGTCGGGGGAGAAGCAGGCGCCGACAAGTCCGTCGGGGGAGATGAGCGGCGCCAACTGGACGGCCTCGTCGACCGAGATCATCCGGGTCGGGCCGCCGGACGCGTTCTGCAGGCGGGTGCTCTCTTCGAAGCCGGCCACCTGATCGGCCGTCGAGAGCAGGAACAGGTAGCCCACCCGATGCAGGTCGATCTCCTGGCCGGGGCGTTCGCCGAAGGCTTCGAAGGCAGCCAGACTGCGGATGCCGAGGGCGATGTTCAGCTCGTCGGAGAAGTTCGCCCGTACGCCGCCGGCCGCCTTCGAGGTCGAGCCCGAACCGAGCTCCGCCTTCTCCACCAGCAGCACCCGTTCCACCCCGGCCTCGGCGAGGTGGAACGCGATACTCGTCCCCATCACGCCGCCGCCGACGATCACCACCTCGGCAGCAGCGGGCAAAGACGCGACCATCAGGCAGCCGGGTCGGCCGGGTCCGCGGGGTCCGCCGGGTCTGACCGGTCCGGCAGGCGGAAGTCGAAGTCGGCCTCGACCGTGACGGTGTCCATCTGGGCCTTCTGGAGTTTGCCCGAGTAGTCCCAGTTCAGCGACTGCCAGCGGGTGAACTGGTCCAGCACCCAGATCCCGCTCTGCCGCGACCCGTTCCCCGACTTCCCGTTGCCGCCGAACGGCAGGTGCGCCTCCGCGCCGGAGGTCGAGTTGTTCACGCTGACCATCCCGGCCGAGATCCCCTGGGCGAACCGGAACGCCTTCGTGGGATCGGTCGTGTAGATCGAGCTCGACAATCCGTATCCCGACTTGTTGCCCAGAGCAATCGCCTCGTCCAGCTCGGCGTACGTCGTGATTCCGACGATCGGCCCGAACGTCTCGTTCAGGAACAACTCGTCGTCCGGCCGGACGCCATCGACGATCACCGGGTGGTAGAACAACCCAGCCGCAGGATCGCCGACGAATCCGTCCCGCGGGCTGTCCGTGCCGACCCGGCCGACCGCGCCGATCACCCGGTGGTGGGCCGCGATCCAGCCGAGCGACTTCTCGAATCCGGCCGCGAACTTCTCGTCCAGCAAGGGGCCGAACAGCACGTCCTGGGCCGGATCGCCCATCCGCGCGGCCGCGACCGCAGTACTGAACCGCTGGACGAACTCGTCGTGCACCGACTCGTGCACGATCACCGTCCCGAGCGACGTGCACCGCTGACCCGCAGTACCGAAGCCGGAGAAGAGGGCGCCCTCCACGGCGAGCTCGAGGTCCGCGTCCTCGGTGATCACCATCGGGTTCTTGCCGCCGAGCTCGAGGCACGGGGTCTGCAGGTGACGGCCGCAGAGCTCGCCGATCCGGCGGCCGACCTCGCTCGACCCGGTGAAGCCGACCTTGTCGATCAACCCGGCTTCGAGGGACCGCTCCAGCCCCTCGAACGTGCTGGGCCCGTCGGCGTACACGACGTTGAAGACGCCGGCCGGTACGCCGGAGTGCGCGAAGAGCTGGTGGAACGCGTCGGACACGACCGCGGAGTACTCGGCCGGCTTCCAGACCACGGTGTTGCCGCAGAGCAGGGCGGGCACGATGTACCAGGACGGGACAGCGACCGGGAAGTTGCCGGCCGAGATCACCGCGACCGAGCCGACCGGGCGGCGGAAGGTGAACAGTTGCTTGTCCGGCATCTCCGACGGCACCGTCTGGCCGTAGAGCCGGCGACCCTCGCCGAGGAAGAAGTCGCAGGTGTCGATGATCTCCTGCACCTCGCCGAGCGCCTCGGCCAGCGGTTTGCCGATCTCGCGGGTGACGAGGGCGGCGAGACGGTCCTTGTTCGCGGTCATCAGCCGGCCGACGTTCGCGATCACCTGACCGCGCTGCGGGGGTGGTACCGCAGCCCACGCGGCCTGCGCGGATCGCGCCGCCCCGGCGGCCGCGACGAACACCTCCGGACCGGCGATCCCGATCTCACCGACCACCTCCGCGGTGTTCGCCGGGTTGGTCGAGGCGATGGTCCGGGCCGGGTTCGGCACCCGTTCCCCGGCGACGACGGACAGGATGGCAGACGACACGGGTGGGTCCTCTCGGTGGGCGATCTCGGTGCCAACCAGCCTCTCATGTGAGCGTGCGCTGATGCTCTGCTCGCCGGGGGAGCGGCGCACAGCTGACCGACGACATCCTCCCCATGCGGCGCGACTGGGGAGGGAAATGTCGTCTTCCGCGTGCAAAAACTCTCCTCGGTCGCCGGAAAAACCCTCCCCAGAGGCGGGTGGGGCGATCTTGGGCACGGGCGGTCGCACGTGCGGCCGGGAATCGCATATTGTGAATGCGTTCACAATATGATTGGCTTGGTTTTGACGCGGACCAGGGCCTGTCTGACGGCCCTAGGCTCTGTGGCGTACAGCGACCCGATCATTGGGAGGTGCGTACATGACCGAGCGGAAGCCGCCCGGGATGAAGGCCCAGGAGTGGGTCGACCTGCAACTGCGGCAGGCGGACGAGCGAGGCGAGTTCGACAATCTGGCCCTCGCCGGTAAGCCGCTGCCGAAGCTGGCCGAGGCGCATGATCCGGACTGGTGGGTGAAGGACTTCATCCGCCGGGAGCAGATCGACACCGAGGTCCTGCTGCCGGCGTCGGTCCAGCTGCGCAAGGAGAAAGAACGGATACCGGAGACCGTCGCGAAGCTGCGCACCGAGACCGAGGTGCGCGACTACCTGAAGGATCTCAACGAGCGGATCCGGATCCAGGTGCGCGACGCCACCGGCGTGGTGGTCCCGGTCGGCCCGGTCGACGAGGACGAGATCGTCGAGCAGTGGCTGCGGGACCGGCCCGAGCCGGGTTCAGTGCAGCAGGACCAGCCTGAGCCCGAGCCGGAACCCAAGCGTTCCTTCTGGCAACGCCTCTTCAGCTGACTCCCGCATCGTTGCTGCCAGCAATCAATCGGCGAGCAATCAATCGGCGAGCAGGCGGCGGGCGGCGTTCTCGATGGTCTGTTCGCTGAGCAGGACCTCACGGGCCGCGTCGCCCAGCGGGACGAAGGAATCCTCGCTGGTCACCCGCGCCATCCGGCCGGAGTAGTCCGCATCGACGAGCGCCGCGAGCACGCCCTCGGACACGCCCCCGGACCGCCGAGTCTCGTCTGCCACGAGCACCCGTCCGGTGGCCGTTGCCTCGCGCAACAAATCGTCGAGAGGCAGCGGCGCGAGCCAGCGCAGGTCGAGCACTCGTACGCCGTCCAGCCGCGCCGCCACGCGCAAGCTCATCGGCACCCCGTTGCCGAACGTGACCAGGGTCAGCCGATCGCCATCGCCGTACGTCCGCCCGCGCCCGATCGGTACATGGCCGGCCGGATACTCGGCGAGCCACGCGCCGTCCTCGTCGGCGTACAGGTCGCGCCGGTGGTAGAGCGCGATCGGTTCGAGGAAGACGCAGACGGCGCCATCGGCCCGAGCGGTCGCGACGCAGGTGTGCAGCATCGCGGCCGCGTCGTCCGGGCGTGACGGTGACGCGATCACAATGCCCGGGATGTCCCGCAGTACGCCGATCGCGTCGTCGTTGTGGAAGTGGCCGCCGAACCCCTTCTGGTAGCCGTATCCGGCGATCCGCACCACCATCGGATTCCGGTACTGCCCCTGCGAGAAGAACTTCAGCGACGCCGCCTCGCCGCGCAGTTGGTCCTCCGCGTTGTGCAGGTACGCCAGATACTGGATCTCCGGCAGCGGCAGCAATCCCGAGATCGCGGCGCCGAGACCGAGTCCGAGGATCGACTGTTCGTCCAGCAACGTGTCGAACACTCGCGCCGGCCCGAACGTCTTCTGCAGCCCCCGCGTCACGCCGTACACGCCGCCCTTGCGCCCCACGTCCTCGCCGAACACCAGCGCTTCCGGGTACGCCGTGAGCACGTCCGCGAGGGCTCGGTTGATCGACTGGCTCAGGGTCAGCGGTTCACCTTGGTACGACGATCGCGGGGGCAACGTGTCGGCGGCGACGGTCTGTAGTCGTAGGGGTGCCGCGATCGCCTCGGCCGTCGTGAGTTGGGGGAGTCCGGCGACCTCGCGGGCGATCCCCATCACCTCGGAACGCTTGTTCTCGTAGAGCTCGATGATCTCGGCCGGGGTGCATCCCGCGGAGAGCAGCAGCCGGGCAGTACCGAGCAAGGGGTCGAGTTCCTCGTCGGCGGTCAGCTCGGCCGGTGAGCGGTATGCGGCCTCGACATCGGACCCGGCGTGCCCCATCAGGCGCACGGTTCGCAGCCGAAGGAAGGCCGGCCGCCGGTTTCGCCGTACGAAGGTCGCTGCCTCGGTGGCCATCTCCAGTGCCGCCGCGAGATCGGTGCCATCGGCATCGAAGTACCGGAGTCCCGGGCGTTGTCCCCAGGCCTGCTTGATCCAGCCTTCCGGGGTGCGCACGCTGATGCCGATCCCGTTGTCCTCGCAGACCAGCAGCAACGGCATCGGGTGCCCCTGGTACGACGCGTGCAGGGCGGCGTTGATCGCCCCGGTGGCCGTCGAGTGGTTCGCCGAGGCGTCGCCGAAACTCGTCACCACGATCGCGTCGGCCGGCCACGGGCACGGTACGCCGAGTTTGGCCGCTCGGGCGATCGAGAAGGCGACCCCCATCGCGCGGGGCAGGTGCGACGCGATCGTCGAGGTCTGCGGGATGACGGCCAGGTCATGCCGGCCGAACACCTTGTGCCGGCCGCCCGCGATCGGCTCAGTGGTCGCCGCGGTCACGCCGAGCAGGATGTCGCGCAACGCGTCCTTGTCGCCGTGCTGAGCGGCCCGGGCGAGGTAGAACGCACCGGATCGGTAGTGCAGGAGAGCGGGATCGGTCGGACGCAGAGCGGCCGCGACGGCTGCGTTGCCCTCGTGGCCGGACGACCCGATCGTGTAGAACCCATGGCCCTCGGCCTGCAACCACCTCGCGGCGAGATCCGCGTGCCGGCTACCGAGCTGCGCGTCGTACAGCTGCTTGACCAGCTCGAGCGGGAGCGTCCCGAGCGCGGGTCTGAGCGCCCGTACCCGACTGGCGAACAACTCGTCGACCTGACTCACCAACCACTCTCCCTGTTCCCGGCCCCCAACACCCCGCCTGCCCGCGGCATGTCAAAGCTCCTCACTTGGAACATGATCCGCGAAGAACCCCACAACCACCGCACCAGCCACCAATTTCGGCGGTTCGCCCCGCCTTCCACTCCAGCCGATCCTGTTGGGTCAGGAACCTCCGGCGGCGGCTGTTCGTTCTGAGGGTGTCGACGCCGGGTGGGGTGCCGGGCGTCGGCGGGGGTGCCCATGAGGGTGCTCCCTGGCGACGATGAGCGAGCGCGGCGATGCGGCTTTCTCCTGCTGTTCAGCGGATGGCGATCGCGGCCGGTCTGGGGATCGGTACCGCGGGGCTGCTGGCCGGGGTGCTGCTGCTCGGACCGTTCGTGTCGACGATTGTGCTCGCGGTGGTGTTCGCCCTCGTCTGGCCGTTGGCGGCGGTGATCAAGCGCCTCTCCGACGAAGCGCCGTACCAGTCGCCGTTCCTGATCGCCGTCTGCGCTGCCGGTGGGGTGCTCTGCCTGCCCGGTCTGGTGCGGTTGCTCGGCTGGGGTGCGGCCGGGCTGTCGGTCGCGATGCTGACGGCGTTGCTCTTCGTCGGCCTCGACTTCATCCTGCCGAGCACCCGCCGGGAACGCCGCGCAAACCGTCGCGGCCGGGACCGGCGGTTCTTCCGTCGCCGCAAGCCCGAGTACGGGGGACTGGTCCTGCTGACCCGGACGCAGGAGATCGAGGACGAGAAGCTGATCGCCTCACTCCAGTGCCCGCTCACCATCGAGGAACTCTGCGGAGTCTGGTCCGAGACGACCAGGACCCTGGCCGCCGGCGCCGGATCCCGCGACCGGCAGGCCGTCGCCGAGGTCCGCCGGATCTGCCTGGACGAGTTCGAACGCCGCAACCCCGAAGGCTTCCACCGCTGGCTGGAAGCCGGCGCCCCAGCCGACCCAGGCACCTACCTCCTCCCCAAACCCGGTGAGTAAACCGACCGAGTTGCTCAAGCGGCCTTCTTCTTGGCCGTCTTCTTCCTAGCAGCGGTCTTCTTCGCCGCGGTCTTCTTTGTCGTGGCCTTCTTGGCCGTCGACTTCTTCGCGGCGGCGGACTTCTTGGTCCCACCGGCGCGGCGGGCCCGGGCGGCATCGACGCTGGCGCGCAGCGCGGAGACGAGATCGGTGGTCGCGGTCGCCTCGGGCTCCTCCTCGGTGACGACGACGTCCTTGCCCTTGTGCTTGGACTCGACCAGCTTCTTCACCCGCTCGGTGTAGCTGTCCTTGTACTGCGCGGCGCGCCACTCGCCGCTCATCGCCTCGATCAGGTCGACCGCCATCTTCAGTTGCTTGTCCGCCTTCGACTTGACCGGCAGGTCGCCGATCTCCTTGGTCGAATCGCGGATCTCGTCGGCGAAGAACAGCGTCGCCAGGACCAGTACCTTGCCCGACGCGCGGATCGCGGCCAGGTACTCCTTGCCCCGCATCACGAACGTCGCGATGCCGGCCCGGTTCGTCTTCTCCAGCGCGTCGCGGAAGAGCGCGTACGACGAGGCGTTCTCCTGATCCGACGGGGCCAGGTAGTAGCTCTTCTGGAAGTGGATCGGGTCGATCTCGTCCAGGTCGACGAACGTGTCGATCTGCAGCGACCTGGACCGGCCGGGCGCGATGTCGTCGAGCTCGTCGGGTTCGACGATCACGTACTCGCCGTCGCCGACCTCATGGCCTTTGACGATCTTGCCGTAGTCGACTTCACGGCCGGTGCGCTCGTTGACCCGCTTGTACCGGATCCGGTCGGACGTCCCACGCTGGAACTGGTGGAAGTCGATCTCGTGCTCCTGGGTCGCGGAGTACAGGCCGACCGGGACCGAGACCAGCCCGAAGTTGACATACCCGCTCCAGATCGACCGCGCCATTGGTCAGCTCCTCTCCAGACCCCTGGTACCCAGGTCAGAGGCGGTTGTAGCGTTTGCGGGCCTCGCGGCTCTGCTTCTGCGCTTCCCGGGCGGTCTTCTTCGCGTCGTCCAGCTCGGCCGTCAGGCGCCGGATCGTCACCCGGATCTCCTCCAGGGTGTCCTGCGCTTCGGTGAGCTGGTTCTCCAGGTCCTCGACCACCGCCTCGGCGAGTTCCGCGGCGGCGACCTTGTCCTCCAGCTGCTTCTTCGCCTCGGCGCGACGGGCCGCCTCGCGTTCTTCCTCTTTACGTTCGGCCCGCTCCCGTGCGGTCCGGGCGGCGGCCGATTCTTCCTCTTCCGCCGCCTTCGACGCCTTCCGCCGATCCACCGCCCGCTGTCGTCGCTCGTCCGTCAGCGGCGTGACGTTAGACGGCTCGCCGCTCTCGTCGACCACTCCGAAGCCGACGTGACGAAGCGCGCTGCTCAACCGGCCCTCGCGAACCGCCTCGCCTGCGGCCGGATCGACCAGTCCGGCATCGAAGGTCTCGCGCAGCTTCTGGCCGACGTCCGCGCTGACCTTCTGCCCTTGATCCGCTGCCAGCTTGCCCGCGGCCTGGACCAGCTGGTCGATGAGCTTGTGCCGCCTCGGTGTCAGCTCTCGCAGCCGCTCGCCGTCCAGGTCGGCCGTCGCCTCGCGGAACTCGTCACCGAGGGCAACCAGGTCGTCCAGCTCGTCCGGCTGCTCCCGCGCGACCAGGTTCGCCAGCCAGGCCGCCACGGTCGGCTTGCGCAGCGCCTTCAGCCGGGTCGACCCGAGCTGGTCGCCGTCGGCCTTCAGCTGTTTCGCGAGCTCGTTGCGAGCGGCAATGAAGTCAGCGGCCGGTGCGGCGTACAACGCGTCTGCCGCCTCCTCGAAGTCCACCCGTACGACGCTACAGGACCGTGTGCATGCTGTTCATCAGCTCGGCCGGAGCGATTCGTGCCCGGCAGACGGCTCCCCACCGACGGGACAGGCCGGTGGGGAGTAGCGGTTTCCTCCTCTGTGGTGCCGGATCTGACCCTGTCCTGGTGCCCCGGACTCGCCGGCCTATTCCCGCCAGTTCGGTTATCGACCTCTTGTAATCGTTTACGTAACCGATTACAAAGAGCCTGATCCGTCAGCGGGCCCGACCGGGGCGGTGGCGTGGGGACGGAACTGAGACTGGAGAGATGCCGTGCGTACGAGACTTCCGGCCCTTGGCCTGACCGCGGCGGCTGCGCTCGTGGTCAACTTCCTGCTGCCCACGGCCGAACCAGCCGCACCACTCGCGACGTCCCAGGCGGTCGCACCCGGGACGATCGGTACGGCGAGCATGCGGTCGGCCACGTTGGGTGAGGACATCGACTACAACGTCTATTTGCCCGCCGGATACGAGTCCTCCTCGAGCCGCTATCCGGTGATCTACCTGCTGCACGGCCGGGGCGACTCGATGAGCGCGTGGACGCAGGTGAAGAGCCGCCTCGACGAACTCATCTCCACCGGCGAGATCCCGCCGACCATCGCGGTCATGCCGGACGCGCCCTGGAGCAACCGGGCCAGCTATTACGTCGACTCGGCGTACAAGGGTGCGGACCCGGGCCGTCCGGTCGAGACCGCGTACCTGCGCGATCTGGTGCCGCACGTCGACGCGGCGTACCGGACGATCGCCGATCGGAGCGGCCGTGCGATCGCGGGGTACTCGATGGGTGGTGCCGGTGCACTGCGCTACTCGATGGTTCACCCGGAGGTGTTCGGCGCGTCGATCGTGCTCAGCCCGGCCGTCTACTTCCCGCTGCCGCCGGCGGACTCCAGTACGCGCGAGTTCGGCGCCTACGGCAAGGGCAACGACCTGTTCTCCGAGTCGGTCTACTGGCGGCTGAACTACCCGACCGCCTTCAAGCAGTTCGCCAGTAAGGGACTGCAGTCGCACCTGTTCATCGCGGTCGGCGACGACGAGTACAAGAACCCCGAACCGAAGGACTACACCCACGACCTCGACTTCGAGGCGCACGTGGTCTTCAACCAGGCGGTCCGGGTGCCAGGCCTGACCAGCGAGTTCCGGGTGGTCGACGGCGGCCACGACTGGGATATCTGGGAGCCGGAGTTCGTCGAGGGCGCGAAGTACATCTTCCAGTTCATCGGCAAGCCGCCGGCCACGCCGATGAAGGCGGCCCTGTCCGGTACGCCGGGCGAGGACCGCGCCGGCGGCCTGGCGGTCGACCAGGACGGCAACACCTACCAGGCGATCGCCGCCGAGGGTCCGGTCGACGGTCAGCCCCACGCGGGCGGCAAGGACGTGGTCCTGACGAAGTACGCGCCTGACGGTTCACGCCTCTGGACCCGCGAACTCGGCACGTCCGGCACGGATCGCCCGTACGGCGTGGCGCTGGACCCGCAAGGCCGACCAATCGTCACCGGCTACACCACCGGAAACCTCGACGGGAACCATGCGGGCAACACCACGGACGACGTCTTCGCGGTCCAGTACGACGCCGACGGCAACCGCGGCTGGGCCACCCAGCTCGGCGCATCGGGACTGGCCGACCGGGGCTACGCGATCGCAACGGATCAGTCCGGATCGATCTACCTCGGCGGCTACACCAAGGGCGACCTTGGCGGCGGCGGGAACCAGGGCGACAAGGACGTCATCCTGATCAAGCTCGACCCATCGGGCCAGCCGGTCTGGACCCGGCAGTTCGGCAGCGCCGGCGAGGAGAAAGGTATGGCCCTGACGACCAGCGGCGACGCGGTCTACCTGGCCGGGATGACGGCCGGCTCATTGGGCGAACCCGCCGGCGGTATCGACGGCTTCGTCGCACGCTTCGACGCGGCGGGGACGCGAACCTGGCTGAACCAACTCGGTACGCCGGCCGCCGACGAGGTCTGGGGGCTGGCCGCCGACGGCTCCGGCGGCACCTACCTGAGCGGCTACTCCGCGGGCGACTTCGCCGGGACTCTTGCCGGCGACAAGGACATCATCGTCGCCCAGCTCAACGACTCAGGCACCATCTCCTGGAAGGACCAGTTCGGTACGCCGGGCAACGACAAGGGCGCGGCGATCACCCGAGACTCCTCCGGCGATTTCGTCGTCGCAGCCTTCACGGACGGACCGCTGCAGACGAGCCTCGGCAAGTTCGACGCGGTCCTGGCCAGGTACTCCGCCGACCACACCCGCACCTGGATCCGCCAGTTCGGCACGACCGAGGACGACGGCGCCGACGCCTTCGCAGAGGCCAACCTGTACGTCGCGACCCGCGCCGGCGCGACGTACGTCTCCGGTCTCACCGCCGGCAACACCGCAACCCAAACAAACCTGGGCAACGGCGACATCTTCCGCACCACGTTCACCCCGTCCGGAGAGGAGGACTAGCCCGGGGTACCGGTCCGCCGGGAGAAGGGAGGCCGTGTGCGGTTACGACGGAGCAACCCCGATCGGCCCGGCCTGACCCGGCGCCGGAGGGGCAAGGGGTTCAGCTACCTGGACGCGGACGGCGGGCGGGTGACCGACCCGGAGACGCTCGACCGGATCCGTACGCTGGCGATCCCGCCGGCCTGGGAGGACGTCTGGATCTGCCCATATCCGAACGGTCACATCCAGGCTGTCGGTACCGACGACGCCGGCCGGCGGCAGTACCTGTACCACGACGACTGGCGAGCCGAGCAGGATGCGGACAAGCACGACCGGGTACGGCGGCTCGCGCGCCGGTTGCCCGCGTTCCGGGCACAAGTGGACCGTGACCTCTGCGGCAAGGGTCTCGGCCCCGACCGGGTGCTCGCGGTGGCGCTGCGAATGCTCGACCACGGGGTCTTTCGCACCGGCAACTCGGAGTACGCCGAGGACTACGGCAGTCGGGGAGCGGCCACGCTGCTGCGCGACGACGTACGGATCAAGCGGGGCAAGCTGGTGTTCGACTTCACCGCGAAGGGCGGGGTGGATCGGGTGATCGAGCTTGAGGACGACAAGCTCGCGGTTGCGGTCGGTGCGCTCAAACGCAGCCGGCACCACAGCCCGCTGCTGCTGGTCTACACCGACCGCAGCGGCTGGCACGAGATCGACGCCGGCCTGATCAACGAGCGGTTCCACGAACTCGTCGGCAACGGGTACACGGTCAAGGACCTGCGGACCTGGAACGCCACGGTTCACGCGGCGGTTGCCCTGGCCAAGGAAGACCCGCCGACTACCAAGAAGGCGCTGAAATCCTCGGTGCGGACGATGCTCGGCGACGTCTCCGACCACCTCGGCAACACGCCCTCGGTCGCGCGGAGCTCATACGTCGACCCGAGGGTGATCACGCAGTTCGAGCAGGGCCGCACGATCGCCCCGGCCATCAGCCGCACCGGCTCGGACGACCTCGGCAGCGAGAAGGTCCGGGAGCGCCTGGAGCGCTCGGTCGCCCGGCTGCTGAAAGTGGACGGATAGGGGCCGATTGCCCGACTGCGCATGGGGTACCGGGGCGGCAGTGTGTGTGAAAGGAGCTCAACATGCCCGCAGGGTCGAGCAAGAAGCGTGAACGGCAGTACGAGCACATCAAGGCCGGGCTGAAGAAGCGCGGCCGGAGTGAGGACACCGCCGAGGAGATCGCGGCGCGGACGGTGAACAAGGAGCGCGCGCGGTCGGGCGAGGCGAAGCAGAAGAGCCGCTCCTCGACGCACGACATCTCCTCGAGCCGGCGCGGCGGCCTGCGGTCGCACAGCGGATCCCAGGGCCGGACCAAGGACCAGCTCTACAACGAGGCCAAGCAGAAGAACATCAAGGGCCGCTCGAAGATGACCAAGGCCGAGCTGGAGAAAGCGGTCGGCCGCTGACGCGGAAACCCCGACGGGGCTGCGATACGCGCGCCTGCTCGGATGAGGGTTTTCTCATCGGATCCTGCTGGTAACTCGCCTGGTTGTGCCTGCAGGATGTGCCGTTATGGTCGCATCCACTTTCACCGAGTCAACGGGGCGCCTGGCCGAGCGGTTGGCGCCGGCGCGGGTCGGTCCGGCGGCGGTGGTGATCGGGCTGCTGGTGTGTACCGATCTGGTGATGATCGTGCTGCATCTGGCGCACCGCAGTGTCCAGGTCACGACCCGGGTGCCGGTGCTGAAGTCGCAGGCGTTCAACATCTCGGGCGATCACGGGATCGCGGAGTCGTTCGGGTATGTGCAGCTGTTCTGGGTGGTCGTGCTGCTGTTGTGGGTCGGGCTGTTCGGGAACCGGCGGTCGTTTCTGCCATGGGCGTTGCTGTTCGCCTATCTCCTGGCCGATGACCTGCTCGCGCTGCACGAGTCGGCCGGGACCGCTCTCGTGCACGCCGTCGGGGAGCAGCCGAAACACCTGATTTTCGGCGGGTTGCGGATGCAGGATCTGGGCGAGCTCGTGTTCGCCGGATCGGTCGGGCTGGTGTTGCTGGCGCTGCTGGCATGGGGTTATCGCCGCGGAACCGCGCGCACCCGTACGGCGTACCGGCGGTTGCTGGTCGTCAGCTTGGAGCTCGCGGTGTTCGGGATGCTCGTGGACGGGCTCGCCACCGGGGTCGGGGATTCCGGGCTGCAGTTGCTGCACCTGTTGGAGGACGGTGGCGAGTTGTTCGCGGTGAGTGCCGTGCTCGGGTGTGTGGTCCTGGAGGTCAGCTCCGCGCTGTCGAAGGCCGGGCGGGCCGGTCCGGCGGGCGGGTGAGTTCGGCGCGGAGGCGGTCGAGGATGCCGCGGAGCAGGCGGGACACGTGCATCTGACTGACACCGAGCTCGCGGCCGATCTCCTCCTGGGTGCGGCCGTCGCAGAACCTCAGCTCCAGGATCCGCCGATCCCGGTCGCCCAGCTCGGACACCGCCGGAGTGAGGGTGTGGACGTTCTCGACCAGTTCGTAGCCGTCCTCGGCCGCCGCGACCGTTTCTCCAAGTGTGGTGCCACCCTCGGCCGCGCCCGGAGCGTCCAGTGACAGAGCGTTGAAGCAGGTGCGCACCGACGTCGCCTCGGCGATCTCCACTGCTTCGGTGCCGAGCGCCTCGGCGGTCTCCTCATCACTAGGCAGACGACCGAGCCGCTGGGTCAGTTCGGGCTCGGCGGCCGCGATACTGCCCTGCATCTCCTGGACCCGGCGCGGCGGCCGGACGGTCCACGCGCAGTCGCGGAAGTACCGTTTCAGCTCGCCCCGGATGGTCGGGACGGCGTACGAGAGGAACGCGGTCGAGGTGTCCAGCCGGTAGCCGTTCGCGGCCTTGACCAGGCCGAGGTACGCGACCTGCTCGAGATCGTCGGCGTCGACGCCCTTGCTGCGGTACCGGGACGCGATCGAGCGGGCGACCGGCGCGTTCAGGATGATCACCTGGTCGAGCAGTTGCTGGTGCCACGGATCCGGTACGCCGTCGGCTTGTTCGAGCAGCTCCTGGGTGGTGTCGGCGATGTGCTGCCGCGAGTCGGCAGCGAGGACAGGTGCGATCGTCACGGGAGAGACCTCGTCGTGTGTCGGCCTGCGGTCGGTGGCGGGGGGCTGAACCACTTGCTCCCCACCTCATCAAACCTGGCTGCCTGATTTCAACCCCTCGGTTGTTACAGCTGTTTGAAATCGGGCCGATGTGTCCGGTGTCACCCCCGAGGGAACAGGGTGTGCATGAACGAGCACACCGGCGCGCAACGCTGGGTCCCGGACCGCGGCGGGATGCGCGCGCTCAAGGCCGCGCTCCCCGAATGCCGCGGCTGCGATTTGTGGTCGTACGCCGAGCAAGTGGTGCCGGGCGAGGGTCCGGTGCGAGCGCGGATGATGCTCGTCGGCGAGCAGCCGGGGGACGTCGAGGACAAGCAGGGCCGGATCTTCGTCGGGCCGGCCGGGCGACTGCTCGACAAGGCGCTGGTGGAGGCCGGGATCGATCGCGCCGACGTCTACCTGACGAACGCGGTCAAGCACTTCCGCTTCGAACCCCGCGGGAAACGCCGGATCCACAAGACCCCGTCGGTCGGGCAGATCGTTGCCTGCAGCCCCTGGTTGCGGGCAGAGCAGGCGATCGTGAGGCCGTCGCTCGTCGTCGTACTCGGATCGGTCGCGGCGCGCGCTCTGCTCGGCACCGGCTTCAAGGTCACCCAGCACCGTGGCGAGGCGGTCGAACTCCCGGACGGTACGCCGGCGATGGCGACCGTTCATCCGTCGGCGGTGGTGCGGTCGGAGGAGTTCCGCCGCGACTTCGCCCTCTTCGTCGACGATCTCAAGGCCGCCGTCGCGCTACTGCCGGCCGATCAGTGACCGCGCCCGGAGCTCGGGGAGGATCTCGGTGCGATACAGGTTCAGCAGGTCGACCGAATACGGGCCCATGTTGGCCACGTAGATCTCGTCGAACCCGGCGTCGACGTACGGCATGAAGGCGTCGAGATGAGTGTCCGCTTTTGGACCGCAGGTGACGGATCGCGCGGTGGACTCCTTGGTGACGAGCTGGGAGGCCTGCTCGAAATGCCTCGGTGACGGGAGGACCTGGGCGAGTTCGCCGGGCAGGCCGGAGGTGGCCCAGAGGCGGTGCGCCTGCTCGACGCCCTCCTCCTCGGTCGGTGCGTAGCTGACCTTGAAGCCTGCCTGCGCGGGCTTGTCGCCGCCGCCGTTGGCCCGGAATCGATCGAGCAACTCCTGGTCCGGTGACGTGGTGATGTAGCCGTCGGCGATCCGGGCAGCGACATCAGTCGCCTCAGGCCCGAACCCGGACATGTAGATCGGCAGTGGGGTGTCCGGCCTGGTGTAGATCCGCGCGGTGTCGACGGTGTAGTGCTTGCCCCGGTGCGAGACGAAGCCGTCCTCGGTCCACAGCCGGCGCATGATCTCGACCGCTTCCTCGAGCATCTCCAGCCGGACGTCGACCGTCGGCCAGACGTCGCCGAGCACATGTTCGTTGAGAGCCTCACCGGTACCGACTCCGAGGACGAAGCGCCCGTTCAGCAGTACTGCGCTGGTGGCGGCGGCCTGCGCGATCACGGCCGGATGGATCCGGACCGTCGGGCAGGTGACCGCGGTGGTCACGGGCAGTTCGCAGACCTGCGAGATCGCCCCGATCGCGGACCAGACGAACGAACTCTGGCCTTGCTGATCGTTCCACGGGTGGTAGTGATCGCTGATCCAGAGCGCATCGAACCCGGCCTCCTCGGCCCGTCGCGCCTGCTCGATCAGCTCCGCCGGCGTCAACTCCTCACTGGACAGGAAGTACCCGAACTTCACGACATCTCCTCCACCTCGCGCGAGTGGGTATGCCCGCCCGGTTCCCATCCGCCGGCACCGCATTCGCCGTACTGCGTGGCGGGTGGTGCACGGAGCGTCTCGAGCGGGCGTTTCCTTTGGTTCCAAGGCATCCCGACCGTTTTGCGCCGCTGGTCACGGGGCACCGGAGTGGGCGGCGACCAACCGCCAGAACACGGGGTACAGCCGCCGGGCACCCTGCCCGGCCCACACGAAAGGAACGATCATGGGCCTAGTGCTCTGGATCATCGCGGCGATCCTCGTCATCTCCGGAATCGTCTCCCTGGTCCGTGGCCAGGTACTGATGGGTGCCGCGCTCATCGTCATCGGCCTGCTGGTGGGCCCCGGTGGCGTGAGCATCTTCACCTGACCCGGAGATCGTCCTCGGCGGTCGCGATCACCTCGCGGCCGTCGAGTCCTCTGCTTTGGATCACTGCCAGCACTTGTCAGGTTTTGGGGGTTGACTGGGAGCACTGACGGGCGACGAGTGAGGGCTGGTTGATGGAGTGCTGTGCGGTTGTGGATCTTCGGCAGTACACCTTGGTGCCGGGGCGGCGGGACGAGCTGATCCGGGTGTTCGACGAGGCGTTCGTGGAGGGGCAGGAAGAGTGGGGGATGCACATCGTCGGTCAGTTCCGGGATCTGGACCAGCCCGATCGGTTCGTCTGGTTGCGGGGGTTCGCCGATCTGCCCGCTCGGGCGAAGGCGTTGGAGGGGTTCTACACCGGGCCCGTGTGGAGGGCGCGTGGGCCGGAGGCCAATGCGACGATGATCGACTCCGACAATGCGTTGCTGCTGAAGCCGGTCGAGCTGGGTCCGCGCTATCCGGTACTCGAGTCGCCGAGGCCGCCGGTCGGGGTGGCTGAGATTCCGCAGTCGATCGTCGGCGGTGCTGTCTACCATCGCGCGTCCGCGGATGACGGTTTCGTTCAGTTCTTCACGGATCAGGTCGTGCCGATTCTTGCCGACACGGGCGCCGAGCCGGTGGCGATCTTCGAGAGTCTGGTGGTGGAGAACAACTTCCCCGCGCTGCCGTTGCGGGATGAGGTCGTGCTCGTCTGGTTGACGAGTTTCCGCGACGACGCGGCGTACGAGGAGCATCGGCGCGAACTGGCCGCCTCGCCGGCCTGGCAGGGCAAGATCCTGCCCGAACTGCTGGCGCGGAAGCCACAGGAACTCCGGCTGCGGCCGACGTCGCGATCCCAGCTGCGATAAATCAATTGCGCTGCCCGAGCCGGCCCGGCATCCTGGGTCGGACTCGTGCAGCGACAAGTGCTGCCTGGACCTGAGGAGGGCTGACGGATGGCCATCACTGTGCTGCGGCATGTCCGCGCCCATCACACCTCTAGGTTCAGGAGCACCCCGGATGTCTTCCGACGTCTTTCGTACCGAATCAGAATTCTCTGACCTCGACGCGCGCTGGGGCGAGTTCACCAGCGACGAGTCCCAGCCCGATCCAGCCGACGCGTTCGTCTTCCAGTTCCACCAGGTCGACGAGGAACTCGGTCCCGATCAGCGCTGGACCACCTGGCTGGATGTCGAGCGCGGTTCTCGCGGCCCGGATCCGCGACCCGATTGGGTCGTGACGGAACAGGCCGCGATCGATACCGAGCTCGGCATCCTCAAAACCGGCAAGGAGGCCGACGTCTTCCTGCTCGAACGGGCTGTCGACGCCATCGGCGACAACCCGGGAAAGTCCTCACTGCTCGCCGCCAAGCGGTATCGCACCGAGGAACACCGAACGTTTCACCGCAGTACGGCGTACGTCGAGGGCCGGCGTACCCGCAACAGTCGCGACAGCCGGGCGTTGGCGAAGAAGACCGCACACGGTCGTGGCGTCGCCGCCGGGCAATGGGCCTACGCGGAGTGGGACGCACTCTGCCGGCTCTGGAAAGCAGGAGTCCCGGTGCCGTACCCGGTCCAGGTGGACGGCACCGAGCTGCTGATGGAGTTCATCGACGACGGTGAGGGTGGTGCCGCGCCACGGCTCGCTCAGGTCCGTCCGGACAAACGGCTGCTCGACCAGTACTTCGAGCAGGTGCGCGACGGGATGCGCGAGTTGGCCAGGGCGGGGTTGGCCCACGGAGACCTGTCGCCGTACAACGTGCTGGCGCAGGGCGAGCGGATCGTGATGATCGACCTGCCGCAGGTGATCGACATCGTCGGCAACCCGAAGGGGATGGAGTTCCTCCTCCGGGACTGCCACAACATGGCGACCTGGTTCACCAACCGCGGCCTTGAGGTCGACGAACAAGAACTGTTCGCCGACCTCCTGACGATGGTCTTCTAACGCGTGATCGCCTGCTGCAGCAGAGGTACCAACGGGACCAGCCGGTCGGGGTAGGCGTCGACGAGACCGTCGACGTGGTTGCCTGCCTCGACCCGCTGGTACCGGAACAAGGCCGAACGCCCTGCCTGCCGGACCATCGCGGCGTACACATCGGAGTCCTGCGTGATCGGCAGCAGGCTGTCGAACGTGCCGTGATAGGTGACGAGTGGTCGCCCGATCTTCCCGGTCAGCGCGATCCGCTTGACCGCTTGCTGGGCTTCGGGGCGGCTGGCGTAGTCGTAGTCCGCCTCGGTGCCCTGGTACGACGGGTCGAGCTCGGCCGCGTAGATCCGCTGCGTCAGCTTCCAGTAGACGGTGTAGTGGAAGTCCCAGAGGAAGGCCGATCCCGGATCGAAACCGGCTCCGGTGATCAGCGCGGGGTTTTGTTGCTCGTAGCCCCTGATCGCCGGCGGCAGGAAGGTGAACAGGTTCGGCCCGTCGGCGGACCAGAGGGTGCCTTCGAGATCGACGCCACGGGTGTAGAGCTCCGGGTGGTTCTCCAGTTGCCAGCGGACCAGGTAGCCGCCGTTCGAGATGCCCGCGGCAACGACTTCGCGAGCCGGGCGACCGTAGTACTGGGCAACGACCGCCCGGGCCGCCCTGGTCAGCTGGGTCGTCCGGTGGTTCCATTCCACGATCGCGTCGCCGGGCCGTACGCCGTCGCGGTAGAACTCCACGCCGGTGTTGCCCTTGTCCGTCGCCGCGAACGCGTACCCCTTCGCCAGCACGTAGTCGGAGATCGACCGATCATTCGCGTACTGCGCTCGCACGCCGGGCGAACCCGACATCACGAGCCCGCCGTTCCACTTCTTCGGCAGCCGGATGACGAACTGGGAGTCGTGGTTCCACCCGTGGTTCTTGTTCGTGTACGACGTGTCGGGGAAGAACCCGTCGATCTGGACCCCCGGCACGTTCGACTGCTGCGGCAACCCCGCATGGGTCAGCCCGGCGTAGTCCGCCGGATTCGTGTGCCCCGAGGCGACGGTCCCGGCGGTGGTCAGGTCGGCCAGACAGGCGACCTCCTGGTACTCAGCTCCCGGCACCCGCGGCCGGGGGCAGCCGTGAGCCTCGGCTGGTAAGGCGAAACCACTGACCAGCAGCAGAACGGCAACGGGCAAAGCAAGACGGCGGCGCATCGACATACCTCCGGAGTCGGCTGCGCGCCACGCTAGAAGCCGGACCCCCACACAGACAGATGGTCCGGCGACACACCCACACCCCGCCGAGTGTCGTTCAAGGACACAGGATGTGTCAGCCGACTGCTTTTGCGGCGGCGCGGCCTGCGGTTCGGCCGCTGAAGAGGCAGCCGCCGAGGAAGGTGCCCTCGAGGGATCGGTAGCCGTGGACGCCGCCGCCGCCGAAGCCGGCGACTTCGCCGGCCGCGTAGACGCCGGGGAGCGGAGTACCGTCGGCGCGGAGTACTCGGGAGTCCAGGTCGGTCTGCAGGCCGCCGAGGGACTTGCGGGTGAGGATGTTGAGCTTGACCGCGATCAGCGGACCCGCCTTGGGATCGAGGATGCGGTGCGGTGAGGCGACCCGGATCAGCTTGTCGCCGCGGTAGTTGCGGGCGCCTCGCAGGGCGGTGATCTGCAGGTCCTTGGTGAAGGTGTTGTCGAGTTCGCGGTCTCGGGCGACGATCTGGCGTTCCAACTCGGCCGCGTCGATCAGGTCCTGGCCGGCCACCTCGTTCATCCCGCGGACCAGGTCGGCGAGGTTGTCCCGGACGACGAAGTCGGCGCCCTTGTCCATGAACGCCTGCACAGGTGCGGTCGCGCCGCCGCGGGCCCGGCCGAGCACGCCCCGGATGTCCTTGCCGGTGAGGTCCGGGTTCTGCTCCTGGCCAGAGAGGGCGAACTCCTTCTCGATGATCTTCTGGGTGAGCACGAACCAGCTGTAGTCGTACCCGGTCTTCATGATGTGCTCGAGCGTTCCCAGGGTGTCGAAACCGGGGAACAGCGGGACCGGCAGCCGGTGGCCGGTGGCATCGAACCAGAGCGACGACGGGCCGGGCAGGATCCGGATGCCGTGCATCGGCCAGATCGGGTTCCAGTTCCGGATGCCCTCGGTGTAGTGCCACATCCGGTCGCGGTTCACGTACCGGCCGCCGGCCGCTTCGGTGATCGCGAGCATCCGGCCGTCCACGTGCGCCGGGACGCCGGAGATCATGTTCTCCGGCGGTTTGCCCATCCGGGCGGGCCACTGGGCACGGACCAGGTCGTGGTTGCCGCCGATACCGCCGGAGGTGACGATCACCGCCTGCGCGGTCAGCGCGAAGTCCTCCACCTCATCTCGGGAGCTGGCCTCGCCGCGAGCCACGCTGCTCGGCTCCAGCACCTTCCCGCGGACGCCGTCGACAACTCCACCGGTCACGGTCAGCTCGTCCACCCGGTGCCGGAACCGCAACTCCACCAGTCCCTTGGCGACGGCTTCCCGGACCCGGCGCTCGAACGGCGCGACCAGACCCGGCCCGGTCCCCCAGGTGATGTGGAACCGCGGGACCGAGTTCCCGTGTCCGTCGGCGAGGTAGCCGCCGCGCTCGGCCCAGCCGACCACCGGGAACCAGCGGACTCCCTGGGCATGCAACCAGGACCGCTTCTCGCCGGCCGCGAAGTCGACGTACGCCTCGGCCCACTGCCGGGCCCACTTGTCCTCGTCGTCCAGCCGGTCGAACCCGGCCGATCCGAGCCAGTCCTGCAACGCGAGATCGTGGGAGTCCTTGATCCCCATCCGGCGTTGCTCGGGTGAGTCGACGAACATCAGCCCGCCGAACGACCAGAAGGCCTGCCCGCCGAGTGACGTCTCGGGCTCCTGGTCGAGCAGCAGCACCTTCCGGCCGGCATCGGCCAGTTCAGCGGTCGCGGCCAGCCCGGCCAGCCCGGCTCCGACGACGATGACCTCAGCGTCCATCTGCCCATCCCCTTTGATTCGGTCGTCCATATATATCGGACACCGCTGCCCGATGGACGGACATGCGCAAACTTGCAAGAATCGGCGGTGTGACGACCCTTTCCGCGCAAGATCTGGTCCTGCCTGCCGCCTCGCTTGGCGAGGAGAACCCACTGCCTCCGCTGCGCAGCCAGCAAGAGCTGCACCGGGTCGAGAACCTGGACTCGCTGCCGGACGATCTGCGCGAGAACATTCAGTACGGCGGCCTACAAAGCATGCTGCCCTGCCTCGACCAGGACGGGTACGACCGTCACCTCGTCGAGCAAACCCTGCCATCCCTGGTGCTGGAAAACGATCACCTCCGCGCGACCGTCCTCCCCGGTCTCGGTGGAAGGCTCTACTCCCTGATCCACAAGGCCAGCGGTCAGGAACTCCTCTACCGCAACCCAGTCCTCCAACCGGCGAACCTCGCCCTCCGCAACGCGTGGTTCGCAGGCGGTGTCGAGTGGAACCTCGGCAGCACCGGGCACTGGACCGGCACGTACGCCCCACTCCACGCCGCCCGCGTCGACGGACCCGACGGCACCCCGATCCTTCGCCTGTGGGAATGGGAGCGCACCCGCAACCTCGTCCTCCAGCTCGACCTCTGGCTGCCAGCAGACTCGGAACTCCTGTACGTCGGCGCGCGGATCCAGAATCCGTCCAGCGACGTGGTCCCGGCGTACTGGTGGTCGAACATCGCCGTCGAGCAGTCGCCGGAAACCCGCGTCCTGGTTCCGGCGGACCAGGCCTGGCGATTCGGGTACGGCGACCGGCTCGACCTCGTCGACGTCCCGGAGTACGACGGGATCGATCTGACCTACCCGATGCGGCACCGCCGGGCAGTCGACTTCTTCTTCGAACTGGAACCCGTCGAGCACCCTTGGATCGCCGCACTCGATGCTGAAGGCAACGGATTGGTCCAGGCGTCGACCGATCGCCGGACCGGACCGGGGCGGCGGGGCGGGGCTCGAATCAGACCCTGACCGGGGCGGCGGGGCGGGGCTCGAGTCAAGCGCTGCGGGGGCGCAAGCTGTTCGTCTGGGGCGAAGGCAAGGGTGGACGCCGTTGGCAGGAGTGGTTGTCGCCAGGGCTGGACGGACCCGGGTACTGCGAGATCCAGGCCGGCCTGGCTCGGACCCAGATGGAACACTTGAAGTTGCCGGGCGCAACCAGTTGGAGCTGGCTGGAGGCGTACGGGCGGCTCTCGGTGGATCCGGCCGTGGTGCACGGGGACTGGGAGAGCGCGCGACGCGGAGCGGGCGCGGTACTGGAGCCGTTGGTCGAGGACCTGGCTGACCGTGAGCGGGAGTGGCTGGCGGTCGCGGACTCCGCGCCAACCGAGCAGCTGGCCGTGGGATCCGGGTGGGGTGCGCTGGAGCTGCGACGGACCGGATGGGAGGTGTCGGCGGGGACTCCGTTCGCGGAGGAGACGATGGGGCCGCGGGAGCTGGCGTGGTTGCCGTTGCTGGATGGGCGGTTGCCGGGCGACGGGGATCCGGACGGGACGCTGGTGGGGTGGACGGACCTGCTGGAGGACGCGGAGGACAGCTGGCTGGTCTGGTACCACCGAGGTGTGGCGCGCTGGCATCACGGCGATGAGGCTGGCGCCGTCGAGGCGTGGAAGAGGTCGGGGGAGAACCCGTGGGCGTTACGTAATCTCGCGCTGACGACGGGTGAACTCGCTTCCTACGAACGCGCCGTCGAGTTGAACCCGCGATTGGTGCCCCTGGTCGCGGAGGCCGTGAACGCTGCGCTTGAAGTGGACCCCGAGCGGGCCCGGGCGATCCTGGACCGGTTGCCTGCCGACGTGTCGAGCGATCCGCGGATCCGCCTTGTGCAGGTGCGGTATCTGCTCGCCCTCGGTGACGCAGCGGCTGCGGAGAGGTTGCTGGACGAGGGCATCGAGCTGGCCGGTGTACGAGAAGGGGCGAACCCGCTCGCGGAGTACTGGCAGCGCACTCAAGAGCTTCTCGGCACCGACCGCCCGGTGCCCGCGCAGTACGAGTTCGGCATGTTCGGAGATCGCTAACGCCGCGTGTCGGGTGTCATTCGGCGCTTGCGGCGCCCAGGCACGCACCTCGCCGCGTTGGAGACAAGGCCACGATGAACACCGCATCGAGGCCTCGTCTCCGCCTTGCGATGCACGCACCTGGACACCGCAATCACTCGAATGACACCCGACACGCGGCGTTTGAAACCAGTTTGTCAGAACCTGGAACCAACGCCTTTCAGCTGGCGTCTCATGGATGTGCGGCAAGGGCCGCGCAGAAGGATCGACTACGACGACCGCGCTGCTTGCGGGCGGCGCGTCGGGGGAGTGCCATGTTGACTATCGCTGTTGTGGGTGGTTTCGGCCTGGTGCTGCTGGTCGCGGCATGCATCTTGGCTGACGTGGTGGCGGGGTCCAGGCGACGCCTGGTCCTCGGTGAGGAGAAGACCGCGGGACGCGTGACCCGGGTTCGTGGCCCGGTCCGTGGTCAGCTGGACGGCGGGGTTCCGGCGGCTTACGTCGAGATCACCGTCGAGTACTACACCCGGCACGGTGAGGGACCGTTCGAGGTCCACCGCCGGATGCCGGTGGGCAGCAGGAATCCGTACGCAGTGGACGACCGCGTGATCGTCAGCTACGACGTCAGGACTCCGCGCCGGGCCAGACTGGCCGGCCGGGTCAGCCACTGGCCGCAGCTGGGACCGAGATCATCCACTACGGTCCCGATGCCCTGACTCTTCATTGCAGTACGCCGTCGGTCGGACCCTCGCCTGGGAGAAGGCGAGGGTTCTCGTGGTTACTACGGCAGGTAGGGCTCCAGCAGGCGGTGGAGCGTGGGGATCCCCTGCGCCAGGACGTGGTCCGCATCCTCGGGCGGGAGCCGGTCGGCCAGGTGGGACAGGGCCTCGCCCATCGTGATGGTCAGGGTGACGGTGAGGCGGAACTCGCGACCGTCCCGGGCGCCGAAGCGCTGGCTGAGCAGCTCCGCGAACTCGCCGGCGTGCTGGTCGTCGAACTCGCCCGGCGTGGCCTCCAGCTCCGGATCGCCCAGACCGCTCAGCACGACGGCCCGGAAGCCGGGATCCGTGCGATGCATCTCGCGGAAGGTCTCGAGCGTGACGGTGACGGCCTCGCGCCAGTCGCCGACGGAGGCCAGGCGTTCGCGGACGGCCTCGGTGTAGCGGTGCTGGTTGCGGCGCTCGATCGCCTGGATCAGGGTGCGCTTGTCGGGAAAGTACCGGTAGACGCTGCCGACGGCGATCTCGGCGCGCTTGGCGATGCTGCTGGTGGAGGCCGCGTCGTACCCGCGTTCGACCACCTCGGCGCAGGCGGCGTCCAGGATGCGCTCGACCTGCCGGCTGGCCCGGTCCTGGGTCGGCGTCCGGCGCAGCGGGTAGGCACCCGGCTCCTCACCGGCAGTAGTGGTGACCATGAGGTCATTGTGCATGTGGCAGAGGGACAACGTTGCCACCCGAGCTGTTCAGTTTGATGACAGCTTTCCGCCAGCTCCCTGGAACCTCACTTCGAGCAGAATCGGCCGGAGGAACACCCGCCCGATCGAATCGAGGGGAACACCAGCATGCGGATCAGCAGCAAACTGGCCGCCGGACTCGCGTCCGCGGCCGTCGCCGCCGCGGGCTTGGCCGGCACCGCGCTCAGCACCGGCCAGGCCGGCAGCCAGGCGCAGGCGCCAACCACGGCCACGCAGTACGACGCGCGGAACGGCTCGGGTCTGCGGATGAACCAGGTCCAGGTCATGGGCGCCCACAACGCCTACCACCGGGAGGCGCCGGACGACGAGAAGAAGATCCAGCTGGCCCAGGACCCGGGCGCGGTCGGCCTGTTCTACTCGCACGCGTCGATCCCGGACCAGCTCGAACAGCAGAACATCCGGATGGTCGAGCTGGACCTGTTCCCGGACCCGGCCGGCGGGCTCTACACCTACCCGCTGATCCGCAAGCTGGCCGGCAAGGGCCCGCTGACGGATCCGGACCTGGCCAAGCCCGGGATCAAGGTGCTGCACTGGGCAGACTTCGACTACGGAACCACCTGCTCGACGTTCGCGAAGTGCCTCAACCAGGTGAAGACCTGGTCCGATGCCAACCCGAGCCACGCTCCGATCGTGATCCAGCTCGAGCTGAAGCAGTCCGATCCGCGGCTGGTCGCGGCCGGCGGGGTGAAGGCGCCGCCGTGGGACCTGGGCAACCTGAACAGCATCGACACCGAGATCCGGTCGGTGTTCAGCGAGAAGCAGCTGTTGTCTCCGGATGACGTCCGCAAGCCGGGTCTGACGCTGGAGCAGTCCGTGCTGAAGAAGGGCTGGCCGACGGTCGACCAGGCCCGCAGCAAGGTGATGTTCTTCTTCGACAACGGCGGGCCCGGTGCGATCCGCGACACCTACCGCGAGGGCAAGCCGAGCCTGGAGGGCCGGGCCGTCTTCACCCGCGGTCCCGAGGGTCAGCCGGACGCCGCGGTGACGATGGTGAACGACCCGCGGGGCGCGAACCAGGCCGAGATCCAGCGGCTGGTCCGGAAGGGTTACCTGGTCCGGACCCGGTCCGACGAGCCGATGTCGACCGTGCTGAACAAGGAGTACAGCCGGGTCGGGATCGCGCTGGAGAGCGGTGCGCAGTACGTCACCACCGACTTCCCGGTGGTCGGCATGGCCGCTCGGTACGACAGTGAATTCGTGGCCAAACTGCCGGGCGACACTCCCGTACGATGCAACCCTGTGTCATCTCCCGCTTGGTGCCGGGGCGACGTTTCGGAGAGGTGAGGGTATGTCGGAGCACGTGGTCGACGTCAGTTGGTCCAGGGGTGAGCACGAGTTCACCTACCAGACCTACAACCGCGATCACGAGTGGCGCTTCGACGGTGGCGTGACGGTGCCGGCGTCCGCGAATCCGACGTACCTGGGGAACCCGGGGCCGGTCGATCCGGAGGAGGCGTTCGTGGCGGCGTTGTCGTCGTGCCACATGCTCACGTTCCTCGCGATCGCGGCGCGGAAGCGGATCGTGGTCGACTCGTACGACGATCACGCGGTCGGGGTGATGTCGAAGAACGAGCGCGGCAGGATGGCCGTCACCCAGGTCGCCCTGCACCCGAAGATCACTTTCGCGGGGCCGACGCCGGATGCGGAGACGCTGGAGCGGATGCATCACCTGGCCCACCAGGAGTGCTTCATCGCGAACTCGGTGACCACCGAGATCACGGTCGAAAGCTAGCCACTGGTACGCCGGTTGTCGGCGTACCGGCCGGGACGTGAAAACCACCCGGCCGGCTGCCCTGAGCCTCGCGCAAGCGGCGTCAGGACAGCCGGCGGGTGGTTTTCCGTGCACCTCTGTGGCGGTGCACTCGACGGACCGCGGCGGCGCTTTCGCAAGGGCGCCTCTGCGTTGTGCGACATCCGTGCGGTCTACCTCGGTGGGGAAGACCGTCCGGGTGCGCCGCCGGGTCCGTCCGTCCGGCACGTGCCTTGAGCGTTACTGCTGCTCGGCGGCGGCGTCGTTCCGGTCGTCGGTGGTCTGGGTGGGCTCGTCTTCGCCACGCAGGCTGACCTGCTCGCTCGCGATGGCTGCCATCAGTCGGTGGATCGTCATGCCGGTGAGACGCACGCCGATGGCGGGTATGACGGCGATCTGACAGAACTTTTCGTGTGACCTACTTCTCATTCGTTGCCGAGGGCTCCTGATTCGGTGCTCTCCGCAGCGATGGGGCTACTTTTCGTCCAACCCGTCGGCGCGCAGCGGGACGAGTTCGCGCGCCTCGTCGTACGACGTACCGGTGAGCTCGAGCAGGTCCACGATGGTCGACCGGATCTGGCCCAGGACCACGACTCCGGACAGCGAACCGGGGATCGGCATCACGGCGGTGCGGCGGCCGAGTTCGCCGAGGACCCGGTGGGCGGCGACGTCGGCGTGCGGCTCGAACAGGGATTCCGCGATCAGCCGGACCCCGTCGGCCAGTCGTTCGAGCAGCATCGGGTACTCCGACGGCATCTTCTCGTCGCGCCAGACCGATACGGCGCAGCGGCGTACCAGGACGCGGATGTTGCGGATCGCGCGGTCCAGCGGGACGACCAGATCGGCGATCTGCTGGACCCGGCCGCGGTGCCGGCGGCGGAACGGGGAGAGCCGGACCACGGCGACCCCCTCGTCGGCCGCGCTGCGCAAATCGTCGAGCAGGGATTCGCTGCCCCGGGCCCGGCGGAGTGCGTCGGTGACCCTGTCCTCGTCGCTCTCGCGCAGACCTTCGGCGGTCTCGATCAGGATCGCGGCCAGCTCGTTCAGCACTTCGGAAGCTTGTTGCCTCGGGCGACGAATCGCCGCGGCCGGCGCGATCGTTGCCGCCGCCAACGCGACCACGCCACCGATCACCGCGTCCAGCCAGCGGCTGAACCCGGCGCCGGCGTTCGGCAGCAGGGTAGTGACGATCGCGGCCTGGACGCCGGCCTGGGTGGTCATCAGGGTGCCCGCGCCGAGCAGCACGGCGATACTCATCGCGAGCGCGATGACGAAAACGATCTGGGCGGGGCCGGTGCCGAAGAACTTCACGAACAGGTCGCCGACGCCGACCCCGACGGAAACCCCGACCATCACCTCGGCCACCCGGCGCAGCCGCTGACCGTAGCTGAACCCGAGACAGACCATCGCGGATACCGGCGCGAAGAACGGCTCCGGGTGGCCGACGACGTGCCGGGCCACCGTCCAGGCGACACCGGCGGCGAGGGCGCACTGGATGATGAAGAAGACCCGGTCCCGCCAGCGCTCCACCCGGCGGCGGACCGACGCCCTGGATCGGCGGGCCGCCTGCGGGGCGATGTCGTCGCGCAACTCCCGCAACTGCTCGAGCGTCAGCCTGACCGGGTCCACGGTCCCATCATCTCCGGTACCACGGTCGCGGGCGCGGCGGCGTACTGCGCTCCGTCTTGATTCGTCTCCGGTGGACGGTCAGGGTGGTGCCATGACCGAGAACAACCGCGAGGACTACGGCAGCTACAGCGTCGACGACGAGGACCAGCTGCAGCCGCAGGACACGCTGAACGACCGTGGCGTCGACGATCTGCTGGACGAGGGCTACTCGCCGCCGGAGAAGTGGTCGGCCGGCGAGGGATTCGGCACCACCGCCGACGAGGCGGTGCAGGGCGAGTCACTGGACCAGCGGTTGGCCCAGGAGGAACCCGACGTCGACCCGTACGCCGAGGACCCGGAGAACGTGGCTGGTCCGGAGGTCGGTGTGGAGCGTTCGGGGCGCCTGGTCGCGCCGGATGAGGGTGCGCACGAGGACCAGGAGTCCGAGTTGATCGCCGAGGATGTCGGTATCGACGGCTCAGCCGCCAGCGCCGAGGAAGCAGCCGTCCACACAGTCGACGACGAAGAACCTTTCGAACTGGATGACGAGGACGAATCAGACCTCGAAGACCTGTCCGACGTAGACCTCGGTGACATAGGCGACCCGGAGGACTGACAAACCCGTTTGCTATTCAGGTGCGCGGGGTTACTAGGACTTCGGCGCCGCGGGACGGGATCAAGGTGACGTTTTTTGGCTTTGCGGATTCTGGCTTTGGGTTGGGGGCTTGGAAGTTGTAGCGGGTGAGACAGGCTCGGAGGATTTCGGTGGCTTCGAGGAGGGAGAAGCCGGCGCCGATGCAGCGGCGGGCACCGCCGCCGAAGGGGAGCCAGGTGCCGGGGGCCGGCGGGTCTTCGGACAGGAAGCGTTCGGGGCGGAACTCTTCCGGGGCCGGGAAGTGTTCGCCGTCGGCGTGGACCAGGCCCATCGCCGGCATGATCGTGGTGCCGCGGGGGAGTCGGTAGCCGGCGATGTCGACGGTCTCGGTGACGCGCCGGCCGACCTGGTAGACGACCGGGTGCAGCCGCATCGACTCCTTGGCGATCGCGTCCAGCCGTTCGTCGTCACCCTCGTCGGCGGCCAGCTGTCCTGCCCGGAGCTGCTCGGGCTGGCGGGCGAGCTCGTGGAACGCCCAGGCCAGCGCGGTCGCCGTCGTCTCGTGTCCGGCCAGCAGCAGCGTGATCAACTGGTCCCGCAGTTCGACGTCGGACCAGGTGCCGGCCTCGAGCAGGCGGCTCAGCACATCGTTGCGTCCGGCAAAGTTCTCCCGGCTCTTGGCGATCTCGTCGTACAGGATCTCGTCGACCTGCCGCTGGGTGTCGAGGTAGCGGCTCCAGGGCGGGAACTTCAGCAGCCGTGGGTAGAAGCCGCCGAGCATGATGACCGGTGGGACCGACACGATCCGGTCGACCAACGGCCGCAACCGCGCCAGCCGGTCGTCGTCGGTGACCCCGAACACGACCTGCAGGATGATCTCCAGGGTGAGCTGGCGCATCCGGTCGTGCAGCTTGAACGGTACGCCGATCGGCCAGGACTCCACCTCGGCCCGGGCCAGCTCCGCGATCATCCCGGCGTACCCGCGCAGTGCGTTGCCCATGAACGCGGGCATCAACTGCCGCCGCATCCGGGCGTGGTCCTCGTCGTCGATCAGCAGCAGGGAGTGGTTCCCCATGATCGGCGCGAGCACCGTGTTGCCCTCGCCGGCGTGCATCACCGACGGCGGCGTGGTGAACACCTCCTTGAAGTGTTCCGGCCGGCTCAGTACGACGACCACCCGGCTCGACGGCACCAGCCGGATCGTGAAGACATCGCCGTACCGCTCGCGCATCCGCGGGAAGAACGTCCTGCGATGACTGGCGAACAACACCGTCTGCACCAACGTCGGCAGCCGCGGCCCGGGTGGAAGCGTCCGGGCGGTCTGCCGATCGAGCGTGCGCGAGCCCAGCAACGGTGTTTGTGCGGCCACTGGCCACCTCCCGATCCGCGAACCAAAGTCGGTACGACAACGCTACGTCAGGACGGTGAACTCACGAGGCGTCGTAGGCGGCCAGTGCGGCAACAAGCCTGGGGAGCTGATCCGCGTGGGCCGGATCAAGGCCAGGTGGCGTGGACCAACTGGCGGCCCGGATCGCTGCGACGGCACCAGCCTTCGGGCAGGCGCCCAGATCGTCGCAACAGCCGCGCAATCATGAGGCCGCGTCGACTGTTGCTGCTGGCCGCAGCCGTGGTTGCCGGGGGTCGGGAGTGGGGACCGCGGGCGGAGTGGCGCTGCCGCCTGTGGTCCCCGGCTTCCGACCGGGTCCCTTGGGGTGGTGCTAGGAACGCTTGAAGCGGAGGGTGAGGATCTGGAAGGGGCGGAGTTCCAAGGAGACTCCGTCGTCGGTCAGTTCGCGGTCGGCCAGGTGGCGCTCGAGCAGGTCGACCTCGGCGACCGAGATGGCCGCGAAGCCCGGGGTGACGATCGCGCGGGAGCGGCCGCCGGTGGATTCGTACAGCCGAACAACCACGTCGCCCGACTGGTCGTCGGCCAGCTTGATCGCCTCGACCACCACGTTGTTGTTGCTCACAGCAACGATGGGCTCGACGCCGTCGGCGCCGGTGACGACCCGCTCCGGCAGGTTGATCCGGTAGCCCTCCTCGATCGCCTCGGGGATCCCGGCGCCGACCACCAGTGCGTGGTTCACCACATGCACGCCCTGGTCGGTCTGCGGGTCGGGGAACCGCGGCGCCCGGATCAGCGACGTACGGATTGTGGTGGTCGTGCCACCGTCTTCGCGCGCCGTCCGGTTGATGTCGTGGCCGTACGTCGAGTCGTTGACCACGGCAACGCCGTACCCGGGTTCGCCCACGTGCACCCAGCGGTGGGCCGCGATCTCGAACTTGGCCGCGTCCCACGAGGTGTTCTGGTGGGTCGGCCGGAAGATGTGGCCGAACTGGGTCTCCGAGGCGGACCGGTCGGCGTGCACATCGACCGGGAAGGCCGCCTTGAGGAACTTCTCCGACTCGTGCCAATCGACGGACGTCTCGATGTCGACCCGCTTCGTGCCCGGCCGCAACCGCAGCGTCTGGGTGATGCTGGACCGGTTGAAGGACCGCTTGACCACGACGGTGGCGACCCCGTCGACGGTGCTGAAGTCGACGGTGTCCACCTCGGTGACGTCGCGGACGTTGTTCTTGTAGAACGAGTCGACGTCCCAGGCGTCCCAGTGGTTCGGGGTGTCCACGTGCAGTTGCAGCAGGTTGGCCGCGCTGCCCGGTGCGATGACCTCGCGCTCGGCCGCCACGTCGTACAGGCTGGTGATCAGGCCGCGCTGGTCGACGGTGACGCGGATCAGCCCGTTGTCGAGGATGTTGCCGTCGATCGTCGCGAGCTGCGCATTGGTGGAGACAGCCCCGGCGCCCATACCGGCGACACCGTTCCGAGCGTGCGGCGCGGCGTTGAAGACGATCGGGGTCGAACCCTCGCCGGCCAGCGCCTGCTGGGCCTTGGCGATGATGGCGTTGAGCTCCTCGGCCAGTCGCGCGTACGTCGCCTCGGCCTCGCGGTGCACCCACGAGATCGAGCTGCCGGGCAGGATGTCGTGGAACTGGTTCAGCAGCACGGCCTTCCAGATCCGGTCCAGCTCCTCGTACGGGTACGCGTCCAGCTTGCCTGCGAGTACCGCCGCGGCGGACCACAGTTCGGCCTCGCGGAGCAGGTGTTCGCTGCGCCGGTTGCCCTGCTTGGTCTTGGCCTGTGAGGTGTACGTCGCCCGGTGGATCTCCAGGTAGAGCTCACCTGACCAGACCGGCGCGTGCCCGGCGTACTCCTCCTCGGCGGCGGCGAAGAACTCGGTCGGCGACTCGATCGTCACCCGCGGCGAGGACTCCAGGTTCGCCACCCGGCGAGCGGTCGCGACGAACTCGCGGGTGGGGCCGCCACCGCCGTCGCCGTACCCGAACGGCACCAGCGACCGGGTCGCCGCGCCGT
Organism: Kribbella caucasensis; assembly: GCF_004361855.1. Classification (GTDB taxonomy): domain Bacteria; phylum Actinomycetota; class Actinomycetes; order Propionibacteriales; family Kribbellaceae; genus Kribbella; species Kribbella caucasensis. The sequence goes on along the minus strand of NZ_SNWQ01000026.1, from coordinate 23,160 downwards.
TCTCGGCGAAGTTGCGCTGCGCGTGCGCGAGCTCGCGGCCGGACAGGTCGGAGTTGTAGGTGTCGATCGGCGGGAAGTGGGTGAACACCCGGGTCCCGTCCAGGCCCTCCCACCAGAAGGTGTGATGCGGGAACTTGTTCTCCTTGTTCCAGGAGATCTTCTGGGTCAGAAACCACTTCGAACCGGACAGCTTGACCAGCTGCGGCAGCGCCGCGGTGTAGCCGAACGAGTCCGGCAGCCAGACTTCCTGGGTGTCGATCCCGTACTCGTCGAGGAAGAACCGCTTGCCGTGCACGAACTGCCGGGCCAGCGCCTCGCCGCCGGGCAGGTTGGTGTCGGACTCCACCCACATCCCGCCGACCGGGACGATGGTGCCGTCGGCAACGGCCTTCTTCAGCCGCTCCCACACCTCGGGGTAGTTCTCCTTCACCCAGGCGTGCTGCTGCGCCTGCGAGAACGCGAAGACGAGCTCCGGGTACTCCTGCGCGAGGGTCGCCACGTTGGACACCGTGCGGGCCACCTTGCGGCGGGTCTCGCGCAGCGGCCAGAGCCAGGCGGAGTCGATGTGCGCGTGGCCGACCGCGGAGAGCTGGTGCGCGCTGGCGTGCGCCGGACGGCTCAGTACGTCGGTGAGCTGGGCGCGGGCGTCCGTCGCGGTCCCGGCCACGTTCTCGTAGTCGAGCGCGTCGAGGGCCCGGCTCAGCGCGCGCAGGATCTCGCGGCGGCGCGGCTCCTGCGGCGAAAGCTCCTTCTGCAGGCCGTCGAGGGCCTCCAGATCGAGGATCAGGTCCCAGACCTCGGGGTTGAAGACGGCCAGGTCGGCCCGGGCCAGCCGGTAGATCGGCCGGCCGCCCGGCTCCGGCTTGCTGCCGATGTCGGTCGGCGCGAAGGCGTTCGACCCCAGTACCTCCGGGTTGGCGGCGCCCTCGACGTAGAACTCGATCCGGTCGCCGGCCGACGCCGCCGTACCGTCCGGGCCGAGGATCGACAGCGGCGCGTAGGTCTGCCGCGGGTGCAGGCCCTTCAGCGGGACGCCGGAGGTGGTGTGGATCAGGCCCTCGGCGGAGAAGCCCGGGCCGCCGCTGAAGCCGAGGTCGATCACGGCCTCGATCTGCGAACCGGCCCACTCGGCGGGCACCTGGCCGCTGAACTTGAACCAGGCGGTGCCCCAGGCCGGACCCCAGGGCAGGCCGATCTCGGCCGGCTCGTAGCTCGCGGCGAGCGCCTCGGCGGGCGATACCGGCTCACCGGGCGCGTGCCACACCTCGATGGCCAGCGGAACGGAGGCACCATAGATCGCGGGGCGGATCCGCTCCCGCAGGGCGCGGTACAACCGCTCCTCGATCAGTTGTCGATCGTCGTGCACGAAATCATCCTCCGATGACGTTTTCCGCGACCCAGCGGGCCGACTGCATGACAACGCTGTCACATACTCCGGGGGCCCGTCCAGACGCAGTTTCCCTGGTGTTCGGCTGATTGCGCTCCGTTCCCGCTCGCGGCGGCAAACTACCGGTGCGGACCTCCCGCCCTCTAAGTTGTCCCCCATGGATCGTCCCCGCCAGCTGAATCGACGGAGCGTGCTCGGGCTCGGAGCCGCGGCTGCGGCGGCCATGGTGACGCCGGGCTGCTCGCGCGGCCGCTCGGACGAGCCCGCTCCGGCCGGCCCGGCCAAATTCGCCACCGGCAACGCGGGCGGGGTGTACAACGTGTACGGCGCCGGCCTGGCGAAGCTGGTCAGCGAGGTGACCGGGGTGGCGATGACGCCGCTCCCGACCGAGGGCTCGGTGCAGAACCTGAAGATGCTCGCGGTCGGGAACGCCGACGTCGGGTTCAGCCTGTCCGACTCCGCGCTGGACGCCTGGGAGGGTGCACCCGGGACCCAGTTCGCCTCCGGCGCGCTCCGCTTCAGCGCACTGGCCCGGGTGTACGACAACTACGTGCACGTGGTGGTGCCGACCGGCTCCGACATCGACCAACTGAAGGACCTCAAGGATCGGGACGTAAGCATCGGCCCGAAGAACTCCGGCACCCGGGTGGTCGCGGAGCGGATCCTCGGCACCGCGGGTATCAAGGTCAAACCGCATCACTACGGTCTGGAGACCGCCGTTCAGGCGCTCAGGGACCGGATGAAGGACCCGAAGAAGGGCGTCGACGCGCTGATCTGGAGTGGCGGTCTGCCGACCAAGCCGATTCAGGAACTGCAGTCCCTCGGGTTCCGGCTGGTCGACATCGGTGGCGCCGCGCAGAAGCTGGCCAACCAGCGGTTCGGCGGTTATGTGCTGTCGTCGATCCCGCCGTCGGTCTACTCGCTGTCCGCCTCGGTGCCGACCCTGTCGATCCCGAACTACCTGCTGGCCCGCCGCGGCCTGTCCGACTCATGGGCCTGGTGGACCCTGAACACGATGTTCCGCCGCCAGACCGACCTGATGGCCATCCACCCCGAAGCCGGTTCGCTGGACGCCCGATCGGCGATCGCCACCATGCCGATCCCCCTCCACCCAGCCGCCGAACGCTGGTACAAGAACAACCACATCTGATCGCCCGGGTTGGGATCAGTCTTCGTAGTCGTCGATCAGGGGGACTCGGACTTCGATCACGAGGCCGCCGCCGATCGGGGGGCGGGCTACTACGCGGCCGCCGACGCGGGCTGCCTCGGAGCGGACGATTGCCAGGCCGAGTCCGGTGCCTGGCATCTCCCGGTGGTGCGCGCTCCGCCAGAAGCGCTCGCCGACCTTCTTCAGATCGCGCGAACCCAGCCCGAGCCCGTGATCCCGGACCGACATGACGACCTCGGTGCCGTCCCGGGTGACCGACACCTCGACCGGCGGCGCGCCGTACTTGGAGGCGTTGTCGAGCAGTACGTCGAGGATGTCGTCCACCTCGAGTTCGGCGGCGACCCCACCGGGGACCATTTCGCCGATGATCAGCTCCAGGTCGTCAGCGGCGTACACGGCCTTCCAGCCGACCAGCCGCTCCTTCACTGCCTGGGCCAGGTCCAGCGGCGCTTCGCTGCCCTCGATATCGCCTGGGCGGTCCGAACCGGCCAGCCGGGACAGCCGCTGGACGATCCGGCCGAGCCGGTCGATGTCGCTGAGCGCGAACCGCGCCGTCGGGGACAACCGGGACAGACCCTCGATGTGGATCCGCGCCGACGTGAGCGGCGTACGGAGCTGGTGGGACGCGTCGGCGACGAACTCCCGCTCGCGCTGCCGGGCCTGGTGCAGGCTCAGCGCCATCGAGTTGAAGCTGTCACCCAGTCGGCGCAGCTCTGGCGCACGGCCGTCCGTCGACACCCGCGTATCCAGTGCGCCACGGGTGATCTGGTGGGTCGCGTTGTCGAGGTCGTTCAGCGGCCGCAGCACCCAGCGGGTGATCGGGCGGACGATGCCGATGACGACCGCGCCGATGGCGATCAGCAGACCTCCGAGCAACAGGAGCAGCCCTCGCTCGACCTGGTCCCGGCCCTTCTCGGTGGGGACCCGCAGTACGGCGGCGCCGAGGACGCGGCCGTTGTTCACCACGGGGCGGGCGACGACCATCTCGCCGGTCCGCCACGGCCACAGCGCGGGCGGTTCGGCGGGCAGCCGGCCGGCCAGGGTGCTGTCCAGCGCGACCTTTAGGTCGGGCGCCTTCACGTCGACTCCGGACCGGGAGGTGGCGATCACCCGGCGGTCGACGTCCACTACGAACACCGGGGTGTTGTAGAGCTGGTGGTAGCGGACCGCGAGCTCGCGCAGGCTGGCGATGTCACCGGACTGCAGCGGCGACTCCGCCATCGTGGCGAACCAGTCCGCGTCGTTGCTGCGGGAAAGGAACAGCGTCCGGGACGTGCTGGTCGCGATGTAGTTGGCGAGCGGTACGGCGGCGACGATGGCCAGGATCACGACCATCGGAACAAGGGACTGCAGCAGGCGACGGCGCAACGGTCAGTCCGAGCCCAGGCGGTAACCGACGCCGCGGATGGTCTGGACGAGTTCCGGCCGGCCGAGCTTGGCCCGCAGGCTCGCGACGTGGACGTCCATCGTCCGCGAGGACGCCTCGAAGACTGACTGCCACGCATACAGGGCGACCTGTTCGCGCGGCACCACCCGGCCGTGGTGCGCGGCCAGCACAGCTAGCACGTCGAACTCCTTGCGAGTCAGGCTGATGGGCTTGTCCGCGACCTGGACGGTTCGTGCCTCGATGTCCACGGTCAGGTCGCCGACGGTCACCCGGGGGCGGGGCTGCAGCAGCCCGGTCCGGCGCAGCACCGCGTCGATCCGGGCGAGTAGTTCGGAGATGGCGAACGGCTTCACCACGTAGTCGTCGGCGCCACTGCGCAGACCGCGGACCCGGTCGGCGGCCTCGCCGCGCGCCGTCACCGCGATCACCGGGACGTCCGACACCGTACGGATCTGCCGGCAGACGTTGATGCCGTCGCCGTCCGGCAGGCCGAGGTCCAGCAGGACCAGGTCGCCGGGGTCCGCGGCGAGCGCGTCCGCGGCCGTCCGGACATGCGTCACCATCAGCCCGTACCGGCGCAACGCAGGTATCAGAGCGTTCGCGATATCGAGATCGTCCTCGACCAACAGAATCCTGACGGCGCCGCTCATGCCGAGATCGTAGGGCAGGAGGCGCTCATCTGTATCAGATCTTGGTAAAGACGTAATCACGCGACTCCATGGAGTGGTCGCCGACATTAGCCTTCGACCACAGGAGGGAACCGGTCGATGACTGTCGGTATCAACACGGGGGGCGGCTCTGCCGCGCTCTCCGAGTCCGAAGTAGCCGAGTTCGAGCAAGAGAGGCCAGCTCGGCGGCTTCGCCCTGCCCTGGATCTGGTCATCTCGGCGTGGTGCGCCGTGATCAGCGTGGGCGTGCTGCTGCAGGTGTTCTTCCCGCTGGCGCAGGGCACGCAGTTCTATTTAGTGATCTTTCTCGCAGCGGTCCTCCCGATCACGTTGTTGTGCTACCGGGGCTGGAAGGTGCCGGCCTTCGTCAACCCGTTGAAGGGTCGGACGCATGACGACCCGGGTCTGCTGGACTGGGCGCTGGCCCTGGTCGCGCTGGTCGTCTGTCTCTACCCGTTGCGCGACTTCGACGGCTTCCTCGAACGCCGCCAGGCGCCGACCTCTCTCGACGTGGTCGCCGGCGCGATCCTGCTGATCTTGTTGCTCGAGGCATGCCGCCGTACGACGGGGTGGGTGCTGCCGCTCTTCAGCCTGCTGTTCATCGCGTACGCGTACTACGGCGGCTATCTCCCGTACCAGTGGTCGCTGGCCCACCAAGGGTTCAACTTCGACGCGATCATCGCGCAGTTCACGATGGGCACCGCCGGGTTCTACGGCACCCCGCTGAACGTCGCGGCCAGCTACATCGTCCTGTTCACCATCTACGGCGCGGTGCTCGACTACTCCGGCGCCGGCAAATTCTTCATCGACCTGTCGTTCGCCGCCTTCAAACGCAGCCGTACTGCGCCGGGGCGGACCGTGACGCTCGCGGGGTTCCTGCTCGGCAGCGTGTCGGGTTCGGGGACGGCGACCGCGGTGTCGTTGGGCACCGTGTCCTGGCCGATCCTGCGCCGGGCCGGGTATCCGGCCGAACCGGCCGGCGGGATGCTCGCGGCCGCCGGTATCGGCGCGATCCTGTCGCCCCCGACGCTGGGTGCGGCCGCGTTCATCATCGCGGAGTTCCTCCAGGTCTCGTACCTGACCGTGCTCGGCTACGCGGTGATCCCGACGATCCTGTACTACCTCGGCATCCTGCTCGCGATCGAGATCGACGCCCGCCGGCACGGCACCACGTCGACCGAGCCGGCGTCGATCCAGTCCGCCTGGAAGCTGTTGCTGCGGTTCGGGTACCACTTCCTCTCGCTGTTCGTGATCGTCGGCTTCATGGCCATCGACGTCCCGCCGTTCAAGGCCGTCGTGTACGCCGTGATCATCCAGCTCGCGTTGTCGTTCCTGGACCGCGAGCACCGGCTGACTCCCGGCCCGTTGTTCAAGGCGCTTGCCCAGGGCACCCGTTCGGTTCTGCCGGTGGCGGCGACGTGTGCGACCGCAGGCGTGATCGTCGCGGTGACCACGCAGACGGGACTCGGGCTCAACCTGGCCGAGATCATCGTGGAGGCGGCTCGCGGGTTGACCGACAACCACACCGTCGTACTGATCCTGACGGTGGTGTTGTCCGCGTTCGCAGTGCTGGTGCTCGGGCTCGCCGTACCGGTGACGGCGTCGTTCATCATCGCGGCCGTGATCATCGCGCCGGCGCTGATCCAGCTCGGCGTCACCCAGGCCGAGGCGTACATGTTCATCTTCTACTACGCCGTGCTGTCCGAGGTGTCGCCGCCGACCGCGCTGGCGGCGGTGGCCACGTCCGCCATCACCGGCGGCAAGGTGATGCCGACGATGTGGCAGGCGTGGAAGTACACGCTGCCCGCGTTCCTGGTGCCGTTCGCGTTCGTGCTGACCGACAACGGGGCGTCCCTGCTCGGCCAGGGCAACTTCGTCGGCATGCTGTGGACGCTGGTGGTGTCCGCGCTGGCCGTCGCCGCGCTGGCCGTCGTGACCGGTGGCTGGATCGTGACTGGCGCCGGCTGGATCGAACGGGCATTGTGTGTGCCTTCCGCCGCACTCCTGCTGTACCTCGCCCCCGTAACCATCGCGACCGGAATCGGTTTGCTAATTGTTGCCGTCGTCATCAATCTGGTCCGGCGGCAACGCCAGGCCGGACCCACGGAAGGATCCGTCACAGAATGAGAACCCGTCGCTACCCCGCTGCTGTGGTCGCGCTCGCCACCGTCCTCTCACTGGTTGCCTGTGGTGGTCAGCGTGAACCCGACGAAGGTGGAGCCGGCACCGATGGCGGCCGGCTGACGATTGCCACCGGCAACACAACGGGCGTGTACTACCAGCTCGGTGGTGCGCTGGCGTCGGTGATCTCGGAGAAGGTGGAGGGGTACAAGGCGACCGCGAGCGAGACCGGCGCCTCGGTGCAGAACGTGCAGGGCCTGGTGGCCGGCAACTATGACATCGCCTTCTCCCTCGGTGACACCGCGACCGACGCGGTGAAGGGGCAGAACAGCTTCAAGCAGGTGCAGGACGTGGTGGCGCTGACCCGGCTCTACCCGAACTACACCCAGGTCGCCGTTCGCGCGTCGTCCGGGATCACCAAGATCGCCGACCTGAAGGGCAAGCGGGTCTCCACCGGTTCGCCGAACTCCGGCACCGAGGTGATCGCCCGCCGGCTGATCGAGGCGGCGGGGCTGGACCCGGTCCGCGACGTCACCGCCCAGCGGCTCGGCCTGCCGGAGTCCGTGGACGCGATGAAGAGCGGTTCGATCGACGCGCTGGTCTGGTCCGGCGGCCTGCCGACCGGTGGGATCACCGACCTGACCACCAGCCTCGGCAAGGACGTCAAGCTGATCCCGATCACGGATCTGCTTCCCGCGCTGCAGACGAAGTACGGCGACATCTATGCGCAGGGCACCATCCCGGGCGCGACGTACAAGCAGCCGGCCGACGTGGCGACCATCATCGTCCCGAACGTGCTGCTGGTCCGGAAGAACATGCCGGACGAGCTGGCCGAGAAGCTCACCAAGGTGATCTTCGAGAACAAGGACCGCCTGGTCCAGGTGAACGCGGCGGCCAAGGGCATCACCCTGGAGACCGCCACCCAGACCGACCCGGTGCCGCTGCACCCCGGCGCGAAGAAGGCGATCGACTCGCTCAAGTAACCCTCGGATCCGTCCTCCCCGCACACCAGGCGCAGCGGGGGAGGACGCAAGGTCCCACCTCCGCAAACCAGGCGCAGCGGAGGCGGGAACCACACCCACCCCCGCAAACCAGGCGCAGCGAGGGCGGGTACGCCCTCCCCCACAACCAGGCGCAGTGGGGAAGGGCCAGGCCGGGCCCGCGCCCTGCGGAGGCATCCAAAGGGACCACGGGCCCGGCCGCTCTTTTCCGCGCCCGTCCGCCCCACTTCACCGGCCGCCCGACCACTCCGCTCTTTCCGTCTGAGGAGAGCCGCAGGAGCGCTGACCGCACGCGAAGGCGTGTAACAGCGCCGGCCGTCGGCCGGTGGTTCGAGTACCTGCCGCCTACTCGGCTTGGTTTTCGCGTTCTTCGAGGTTGGCTTCTGGGAGAGGCGTGCCGTAGAGGTAGTGGGAGAGCGTGGAGTCGCGCTTGGGGTGGACGTGGTACTTGGTGGGGACGACTCGACCCTCGGCGCTGTCCCAGGCGGTGTCAGCGACTCTCCACCAGCGGTGGGCGAGGCGGCCGGGGAGTCCGGTGTGTGGTGAGAACGGGTGCGCGCGGGTCGGCGCGACTTCCTCGGCGGTGAGCAGTTTCTCGGTCAGCGTGGTTACGTCCTCGCTGTCCAGTCGTTCGCCGAGCATCCGGCCGTACTCCGTTTCCAGTTGCTCGTGTTCAAGGAGCAGCCTGTCGATCACTTCCCACACGTCGGCCGGGCGAAGGTGCTGCGCCCGGCTGTCGCCGTACTGGCGGCCTTTGAGGAAGCGCAGTGATCGTTCGAGTTCCCTCGCGTTGCCGACATAGATCGCGACCAGGTTCTCGCCGTCGGGCAATTTGCGGACGTGGGGCAACAGGATGTCCTCGGCCGCGGCCAGGTGCTGGGCGGCGATGGCGTAGAACCAGTCGGTCTGGTGCCGGCGATCCGGTTTCGCCGCGTCCGGCTGATGGGCCGGCGCCGCGAGTTCGCGGATCCTGTCGTGTTCGTAGGTCAGGGCCAGTTCGAGCGTCGAAGGGGTCATGACAACCACCTCCCGGGGGTTACCCCCAGCCTGCGCCTGTCTCGGAACACGCGCAACCGCCCCCGCACACCCCGTAACCACACCGAACCCCTACCGTGAACCACCCCGCCCCACAGCCCCGCATCACACCCCGCACCCACCCGGCACCTCGCACCCACCCGGCACCTCGCACCCAGCACCGCATCCCGCATCGCGTGTTGCGCCGTCGCTGGGCATCCGCACTGGGCATCCGCACTGGGCGACCGTCCCGCGGCCTCGTGTCTCGGCAGTGCGGCGGGCGGGTGGCCGGGACGGGTCTCCTGGCCACCGCACGTGCGGCTTGTGTCAGCTGTCGGAGCTCTTCTTCCAGAGGTTGATGCCTGCCTCGACGGCGTCGGCGTCGATGGCGTCCAGTTCTTCCTTGGTGAAGGAGAGATTCCGGACGGTGGCGAGGTTGTCCTCCAGTTGGGTGACGCTGGAGGCGCCGATCAGGGCGCTGGTGACGCGCTCGTCACGGAGGGTCCAGGCGAGGGCGAGCTGGGCGACCGACTGGCCGCGCTGCTTGGCGATCTCGTTCAGCGCGCGGACGTGCTTGAGGGTCTCCTCGGTCAGCATGTCGGTGCTCAGCGACTTGCCCTGCGCCGCCCGCGAGTCCGCGGGGACACCGTCCAGATAGCGGTCGGTGAGCAGGCCCTGCGCGAGCGGGGAGAACGCGATCACGCCGACGCCGAGCTCGCCGACGGCGTCGAGCAGGTCCTCCTCGATCCAGCGGTTCAGCATCGAGTACGACGGCTGGTGGATCAGCAACGGGGTGCCCAGCTCCTGCAGGATCCTGGCTGCCTCGCGGGTCCGGTCCGCGGAGTACGACGAGATCCCGGCGTACAGCGCCTTGCCGGAGCGGACGGCGGCGTCGAGCGCGCCCATCGTCTCCTCGAGCGGCGTGTCCGGGTCGAACCGGTGCGAGTAGAAGATGTCGACGTAGTCCAGGCCCATCCGGGACAGCGACTGGTCGAGCGAGGCGAGCAGGTACTTCCGCGAGCCGCCGCCCTGACCGTACGGCCCCGGCCACATGTCGTAGCCGGCCTTGGTCGAGAGGATCAGCTCGTCCCGGTACTGCTTGAAGTCGCGGGCGAAGTGGGTGCCGAAGTTGGTCTCGGCCGAGCCGTACGGCGGCCCGTAGTTGTTCGCCAGGTCGAAGTGGGTGACGCCGAGGTCGAACGCGCGGCGCAGGATGTCGCGCTGGGTCGCGAACGGCTTGTCGTCGCCGAAGTTGTGCCACAGCCCGAGCGAGATCGCCGGCAGCTGCAATCCGCTGCGGCCGGTCCGCCGGTAGGCCATCTGGTCGTCGTACCGTTCCTGGGCAGCTACGTAGTCAGTCACGGAAACCCAGTCTGCCTCATGCCAGGACATGTCCGCGAACCCTTGTATTACTGCAGAAACGGGGTCGATGAGTGCCAGCGATCCACCTTCTTGATCTACGTCAGATCGGCCCATGGCGATGGTGGTGCGGGGGGTCGCCTCGAGTTCGTTGCCGTGGACCCGCTCCATCACCACGTACGGCGCGTCGATGAGCGCGCGGGATTCGTCGAACTCCACGATCGCGGGCGTCCGCACTCCCGCTCGCCGAGCAATGGGGATCACGGCAACCTCCTTCCGCAGATCCCCTTCGAACTCCGCCGCGCGCGGAACCCGCAGTACGAGGTCGTAGCCAAGCTCGAAGACCCGATTCGCAACACCTCCCGCCAGCTCACGAACACCTGCGGGCTGCACCCCATACCGAGCCGCGACCACATCGACATCCACCCCCCGCAGTCTGCTCCCTCAGCGTCATGCCGGCCCACGGTTTTCCTCGCTCGCCTGGATACTGACGGGGTGCGAGTGGACCTTGATCCGGAAGTCGTGGGTGGCAGGGACTTCTACGCGGCGCTGAACGCGGTCGTCGTACCGCGGCCGATCGCGTGGGTCTCGTCGCGGTCGGCCGGCGGCGTACTGAATCTCGCGCCGCACTCGTTCTTCACCGTTTCGTGTGTGCGCCCGCCGATGGTGCAGTTCACCTCCGTCGGCCGCAAGGACAGCCTGAACAGCGTCGAGGCGACCGGTGAGTTCGTGGTCAACTTCGCGGCCGAGGCGTTGTTCGAGAAGGTCAACGCGACGGGGACGAACTTCCCGCCCGAGATCTCCGAATTCGAAGCGGTCGGCCTCACCACCGAGCCGTCCCGGACGATCTCGGTACCCCGAGTCGCGGAATCCCCGGTCGCGATCGAATGCACCCTGCACACCACCCTCGAACTGGGCGACTCCACCGTCGTCATCGGCCGCGTCCGTCATCTCGCCATCGCGTCCACCGTGATGGACGGCAACCATCCCGACATCCACAAACTCCGCCCACTCGCCCGCCTCGGCAAAGACGAGTGGTCCACGCTCGGCGAAGTTCGCACCATCTCCCGCATCCGCTACACCGACTGGCCCGGCCACTATTCAGCCAACTCCTCAGGTGGTCTGGGCGGCAGCGAGGAGCGCGGCCACTGATCGGTCTACGTCGGATTCGGTGGTCAGATGGTTGGAGACCGAGATCCGTACGTAGTGGCGGTCGTTCCAGGTGGTGCCGGCCAGCCAGCAGACGCCGGCCTGTTGAGTCGCGGCGATGACCCGATCGGTCTCCTGATCGGTGCCGAAGGAGACCAGAACCTGGTTGAGGTTGACCTCGTTGGCGATCTCGTACCCGGCCTCGGCGAGCTGGACGGCGAATCGGCGGGCCAGGTGGCAGCAGCGGTCGATGATCTCGCGGACCCCGTCACGGCCCAGTTCCTGGAGGCCGGCCCACACCGCCAGCCCGCGGGCGCGACGGGACGACTCAAGGGTGAAGTCGCCTGGCTCGGGCGCACCTGAGGTGATGAGGTACGAGGCGCTGTAGGAGGTGGCCCTGGCATGGCTATCGGGGTGGGCGGTGAACACGAACCCGCTGTCGTACGGCAGGTTGAGCCACTTGTGCCCGTCACAGCCCCAGGAATCCGCCAGTTCGACGCCTGTGACCTGATCCCGGAGAGTGGGGCTGGCCGACGCCCAGATGCCGAAGGCGCCGTCGACGTGCGCCCAGCCGCCGTATTCGTGGATGAGCTCGCAAGCCTCGCCGAGTGGGTCGATGGCGCCGGTGTTCACGTTGCCTGCTTGGAGACAGACGATCAGTGGACCCACATGGTCGACGAGCCGGGCTCTCAGGTCTGCCAGGTCGACGGCACCGTTGGGCGCTGAGCGCACTAGTTCGAGGTTTGCCGAGCCGAAGCCGAGCAGGCGGAGTGATCGGTCGATCGTCGCGTGACGTTCTTCGCCGGCCAGGATCCTGACCTTGGGCGCACCGGTCAGGCCGTCGGTCTCGACGTCCCAGCCGGCTTGCAGCAGCACGTGGTTGCGCGCGGTGGCGAGGCCGACGGTGTTGGCCGCCTGGGCGCCGGTGACGAATCCGACCGATGCCGTTGGTGGGATGCCGAGTAGCTCCTTCAGCCACGTGCCGGCTGCTTCTTCGGCGGCTGCGGCGGCGGGAGAGAGCACGCTGTTGAAGGCGTTCTGGTCCCAGCCGGCCGCGAGGATGTCGGCCGCGGTCGCGGCCGGAAGCGCACCCCCGACAACGAAACCGAAGTACCGCGGACCGGCGGTCGCGACCAGACCGCCATCGGCCACCGACACCAACTCCTCGATCACCTCATCCGCCGGCCGCGGTGCATCGCCGAAGGGACGATGAAAGTCCGCACGCACTTCGCCCACTGGCTTCGGCGCACGCACGCGCCGTTCGCTGAGCGACTCCCGGTACGCCGCGGCGTGGCCGGCCGCGTCGATGAACAGCTTGCGCAGATCCGGTGTTTTGTCTCCCATGATCCGACTCTCCCAGGTCTGTCCGATGTTGCCGATGAAGAACTACTCGAGGTTGCTGAGGGTTTGGGCGAGGGCCAGGAAGGCGGGGGACGGGCGGAGGTCTCGGAGGTTGGCGGGTTGGGTGGTGGCGGGAGTCCACGGGGGCGCGACCATCGGCGCTCCTGAGCCTTGCGGGGCGGCCAGGTAGATCCAGGGCGTCAAGGGCCCGGGGAGTTCGGTGTGGGTGCGGAGGGTGATGGCGAGCAGGGAGGCCAGGGCGGGGAGGACGGAGAGGTCGGTGATGACGTGGATGAGGAGGACGCTGCGGACGGGTAGAGCCACCAGGACTCCATGGGGTGGGTCTTCGATGTGGAGGGTTTCGCGGAGGACGGTGTCCAGGACCAAGGCCCGGGAGGCGGCGAAAGGGGAGTCGCTGAGGACGGCGAGTTGGGCGCCGTCGTTCTCGACGTACTCGACGGTGTCGGTGAGGCGGCACAGGTTGGCCAAACCGGCCTGATGGGCTTCGGCGGGGGTCATGCCGTAATCAGATGGGTCGCAATGAAGTGTGGCGATGTTGTCGTCGTACGTGCAGGGGACGGCGAGGAGGCTGGGCAGGAACTCGGGGGTCTGCGCCGTCCAGTCGGGCGGGAGTGAAGTCTTCGGGGTCAGGCTCAGGAGCAGATCGCGCTCGGGGTCGGCCGGCGGTGGTGGTGGGCCGGTGTGGAGGTTGATCCGGAGCTCGTCGAAGTGGGTTGCGACGAGGTGGGGCCAGTCGCGCTGGCGGTTCCGGGCGACGACTCTGGCCAGGTTGGTCAGGCCGGCGATCAGGGGTGGGGAGAAGCCGGGTGCGAACGCCTCGGTGCGCGGCTCGAGCAAGAGGGCGTCGGAGCCGTTGTAGGTGGCGTGCAGGCCGCGCTCGGCCGCGGCGGTCACGCAGAGCCGGACCAGGTGGGCCAGTTGGGCCTGGGTCAGTGGGGCGAGCGGGTGATGGTTGCCCGCGGCCCGTTCGGTGGATTCGTCGTGGATGATCATGTTCTCCACCTCCTCGCCAGAGAAAGTACGGGTGTTCACCCCGTTGCCCGGCGGCGAATTGAGAGCCTGTGGAAAACTCGGCGGGTGTTCGCCCGAAACGCACCCTGCAAGGAGCAGAGAGCCATGGCCGACGAGCCGCAGTCCCGTCCCACCTCGGCGACGCGGTTGTCGTTGTCGCACATCACCGCGCAGAACGAGACGAACCTGCTCGGCACCGTGCACGGTGGCGTGGTCATGACCCTGGTCGACTCGGTCGCCGGAGTCGTCGCCGCGCGGCATTCGGGCGGTCCGGCGGTCACCGCGTCAATGGACGAGATGGTCTTCCTGGTCCCGGTCCGGGTCGGCGACGTGGTCCACTTCAGCGCTCAGGTGAACTGGACCGGCCGCAGTTCGATGGAGGTCGGTGTCCGGATCACCGCCGATCGCTGGGACTCGGTCAGTCCACAGGTCCACGTGGCGTCGGCGTACCTGGTGTTCGTGGCGGTCGACGACGAGGGCAAGCCGCGCCCGGTCCCGCAGGTTGTGCCGGAGACCGATGAGGAACGCCGCCGGACCCGCGAGGCCGAGATCCGCCGCAGTCACCGGCTGGCCCGGCGCCAGGCGATCATCGAGTCCCGGCAGGCGAACGGCGACAAAGCCGAATGACAGTCTTCACCATTGCGAGGCGACAGGGCAGTTAACCCCGCGGCCAGCCGGCCAGTAGGTCCGCGGCCGCGCGTTCGGCGACCTCGGGGGCGTGCTCCATCGCCGCCACCCGGAAGCTCACCAGCGCTCCCTCGTGCAGCAGCAACAGGCGATCCGCCAGCTCCTCCACCTCGGCGAACCCGGCCAGCCTTGCCTGTGCGACGAACTCGGCCCGCAGCCATTGCTTCTGCCCCACGATCACCGGCATCGCCGGATGATCCGGAGCCGCCAGCTCGACGCTCGCGTTGATGAACCCGCACCCGCGCCGCGACTCCGCCAGCCAGTCGGTCAGCGCCGCGAACACCGCCAGGATGACCTCCTCCGGGCCACCCGGCCGGCGCCGCTCCAGCTGCTCGTCGAGGAACGCGTGCCACACCCGGTTCCGCCGGTCGAGGTACGCCGCGATCAGCCGGTCCTTCGACCCGAACCGGTCGTACAACGTCTTCTTCGTCACCTCGGCCGCCATGGCGATCGCGTCCACCCCGACCGCGCGGATGCCCTGCTCGTAGAACAGGGTCGACGCCGCGGTCAGGATCCGCTCGCCGGCCGCGGTCAACGGCTTGGCCGGCTCCTCGACGCCGGTCCGCTCCACCAGCAGTCCCGGTCTCACCTGCTGAACTACCATACTGACAGTATACCGACCGGTGTGGTTACAGTCCGGCCATGACAACCGAGACGCTCCAGACGCCCGTACTGCGAACCGCGGCCGGCCGCGCGATCCCGTTCCTCGCGGGTGCCGGGTTCGTCGTCTTCTGGAGCTCCGGCTTCATCGGCGCGCGCTGGGGGACGGAGTACTCGTCGGCGGTCGACCTGCTCGCCTGGCGCTTCCTGATCGCGGGCGGACTGGCTGCGATGGTCCTGCTCGTACGACGACCTCGGTTCACTCAGCGGGACGTCGTCACGCACCTCGGCATGGCGCTCCTCACCCAGTTCGTCTACCTGGGCCTCATCTTCATCGGGATCGACCACGGCATCCCCGCCGGCGTCACTGCCCTCATCGGCTCGCTCCAGCCGCTACTGATCGCCACGGTCGCGGGTCCGCTGCTCGGCGAGCACGTAACCCCGCGCCAGTGGATCGGTCTGGCCCTGGGACTTGTAGGAGTCGGTCTTGTCGTCGCAGAGGACCTCGGCGAGGGCCACACCTCACTGCTGTTGTTCCTGCTTCCCCTGGGCGGTCTGCTCGGACTTGTCGCGGGCACCTGTCTGGAGAGAACGCGGAAGCCCACCGCCGGACTGGTCGACGCGCTCTGTCTGCAGTCTCTGGCCTCTTGCGTCATGTTCATCGCAGTCGCCACCGCCACCGGCCAGATGACGGTCCATGGCGAGCCGGGCTTCTACGGTGCGGCCGTGTGGCTTGTGGTGCTGTCCACTGGTGGGGGATGGGGGCTGTACCTGGTCAACCTGAGGCTGTCGGGAGCAACGCGGATCAGCAGCCTCATGTACCTCGTACCGCCGACCACGATGGTGATCGCCTTCTTCGCCTTCAACGAGACGATCGGACTGCTCGCCCTGGCCGGCATGGTGGTCTGCGCCGTCGCAGTACTGCTGATCCGGTTCAGGGGTCGGTTAGGGCCTGTCTGACGGGCCCTAGTTGCGAGGCGCGGCCGGCGATGAACAGGCGGAGCGTCCGAGAGATGGTTACGCTGCGAGCATGGCGGAACCGCGATGGCTGGATGACAGCGAACAGCAGGCCTGGCGAGCGTTCATCGCGGCCCAGCGGGTCGTCAACGGGCGGATCGAGCAGCAGTTGCAGCGCGACGCGGGGATGCCGCACACGTACTACGAGATCCTGGTCCGGCTGTCCGACGCGACCGACGGACGACTGCGGATGAGTGAGCTCGCCGTCGCCACCCTGGGCTCGCGCAGCCGCCTGTCGCACGCTGTGAACCGGCTGGAGCAGGTCGGCTGGGTCCGCCGGGAAGGGATCGAGTCCGACCGGCGCGGTCAGGTGGCGATCATCACCGAGGCGGGCCGGCAGAAGCTCAAGGAGACCGCGCCCGGTCATGTCGAGACGGTCCGGGCAGCGGTGTTCGACGCGCTCAGCGAGGAGCAGGTCGCACAGTTGCACGACATCTGCGCGACGTTGGCGCGGCACTCGGAGGACACGTCCGACAGTCCGGCCTTGGAGCAGCGCTGAAGAAGCACGTTCGCTCGTTCGCAGATCGGCCCGGACAGCTGGTGAGCGCATCAGCAAGAATGACGCCGATGAAGACCTTCCAAGGCGCACTGGCGGTCGCCGCCGCAGTACTGCTGCTGGCCGGCTGCAGTGACTCCGCTCCGCCGACGGCCGGTCCGAGCACGATCCCCTCGTCGACGGTCCCGATCACCCCGACGACGACCCCCTCGACCGACACCCCGCCCAGTACCCCGACGACGCCCAGCCAGACACCGAGCCCGACGCCGAGCACCCCGGTGCCGAGCTGTGTCGACCAGAAGCTGACCGGACTGACCCTCCGCGAGCAGGCGGCCCAGCTGATCATGACCGGTATCGACGCGCAGGGCATGACCTCGTCCGAGCGCTCTGTCGTCCGCGCGCAGAAACCGGGCGGTCTCCTCCTGATGGGTTCCGGTGGCAGCGCCTCCCATACCCGTACTGCGATGGCCACGGCATCGGCAGCCAGTACTACGGACGGCATCAAGCCGTTCGTCGCCGCCGACCAGGAAGGCGGGAAAGTCCAGCGGCTGAAGGGGTCCGGATTCGACCGCATCCCCTCGGCAACGGTGCAGGGGACCTGGTCCACGCAGAAG
Source organism: Kribbella caucasensis (assembly GCF_004361855.1). Taxonomy (GTDB): domain Bacteria; phylum Actinomycetota; class Actinomycetes; order Propionibacteriales; family Kribbellaceae; genus Kribbella; species Kribbella caucasensis. The sequence continues at coordinate 6,119 of NZ_SNWQ01000026.1, read as the reverse complement.
CTCACCAGCGAAGCGCAGGACTGGGGCGCTCAGCTCAAGCGGGCGGGCATCAACATAGACCTCGCGCCGGTCGCGGACGTAGTACCGGCGTCGATGGGAGACGCCAACGCGCCCATCGGTGCACTGGATCGCGGTTATGGCAGTACGCCTGGTCCGGTCGGGGAGCACGTGGTCGCGTTCATCAAGGGGATGGATGCCGCGGGGGTGATGACGTCGGTCAAGCACTTCCCGGGGCTCGGACACGTGCGCGGGAACACGGACTTCTCCTCCGGCGTGGTGGACAGCAGCACGGTTCGCGATGACGACGACCTGGCGCCGTTCGCCGCGGGGATCCAGGCCAGCAGCGACATGGTGATGGTGTCCACGGCCACCTACACCAAGATCGACGCGAAGAACCGGGCCGTGTTCTCGCCGACGATCATCCAGGGCATGCTGCGTGGCGACCTCGGGTACGACGGGGTGGTGATCACCGACGACGTCGGCGCGGCGGCTGAGGTTGCGTCGGTGCCGGTCGGGGCGCGGGCCACCCGTTTCGTCGCGGCTGGTGGCGACATCGTCATCACGGCCAAGGCGTCGCTCACGTCCGTGATGGTCGGGGCGCTCGTCACGAAGGCCCAGCAGGACCCGGCGTTCGCGGCCCAGTTGCGGACCAGCGTCCGACGGGTGCTCGCGCTGAAGCATGACCGGGGCCTGGTGACCTGCGGGTGACGGATCAGCCCGGGCAGCCCCAGGAGGAGCCCGACCAGGAGCCGGACTACCGGTTCACGCTGGCGAACGAGCGGACGTACCTGGCCTATCTGCGGACCTCACTGGCCTGTTACGCCGGTGGGCTGTCCGCCGTACAGTTCCTTGACCTCGGCAATGACCGCTGGCCGGCCCGGATCATCGGAATCGTGCTGGTGACGGCGGGGATCGTCACGACCGCGGGCGCGTTCCTCCGGTGGCAGCAGAACATCACCGCGATGCGCCGGGGCGGACGGCTCCCGGTGACCCGGCTGCCGTTGATGCTCGGAGCAACCATCACCGTGGTCGGCGCGATCGGGTTGCTGTTCACCCTCTGGCGATGACGATGACACCGGATCCCGGCCTGCAGCCCGAGCGCACCATGCTCGCGTGGCGGCGGACGTCACTCGGCCTGATCGCGAACGGGATCCTGTTGCTTGCTTCCGGCCACGGTACGTCGAGTGTGCGGTTCGGGCTCGGCATCGTCGTCCTGGTGCTGGCGCTCTTCGGCTGGGCGGCCGTGAGCGCGGTCTTCCGCCGGGCAGCCCGAGCGTCCCAGGCTCCAGGGGCCCTCGGCCACGACCGCGTCTTGCAGGCGGCCGCAGGCGTGGTTCTGGTGGTCGGCGTCTTCGACCTGTACGCCGTTTTCACTCGCTGACATCAACTGGTTACGGATTGGTTGCGCAATGTAGGTGCATCGTCAACTTGTTCACGAACTCGCGATACGTTGACCGGGGCGGATGCGAAGTAGGCGATCCGTTGCACTTAGCATGTTCACGGTTTGTCCCTCGTTCACCCGGAGCTTGAAGTGCCGTTACGTCTGCGTCCGAACGACCCGACGTTCTACGACCTTTTCACCGAGTCCGCCAACCACCTCGTCGAAGGCGCCCGCATCCTGGCCGAGTTGCTCGGCAGCACCGCGGGGACCGGGTTGTCGGCCAGCCAGAAGATCGCCGCCCAGATGAAGGACGCCGAACACGCGGCCGACGAGACCACCCACTCGATCATCCGCCGGGTGAACTCCACCTTCGTCACGCCGTTCGACCGGGAGGACATCTACCGGCTCGCGTCCGATCTGGACGACGTGATGGACTTCATGGAGGAGGCCGTCGACTCGGTCCACCTGTTCGGCCTGGAGAAGCTGCCGGAGGAGATCGCTGAGCAGATCGAGGTCCTGCAGCGGGCGGCGACGTTGACCGCCGAGACGATGCCACGATTGCGCACGATGAAGGATCTGGCCGAGTACTGGATCGAGATCAACCGGCTGGAGAACACAGGTGACGCGGTGCACCGCCGGCTCATCGCCAAGCTGTTCAGCGGCGAGTTCGACGCGCTCACGGTGATGAAGGTGAAGACCGTGGTCGACCTGCTGGAGGCCGCGATCGACGCCTTCGAGCACGTCGCGAACACGGTCGAGCAGATCGCAGTCAAGGAGAGCTGAGCGTGGAGCTCGCGCTCGTCGTCGTGGTCATCGCGATCGCGCTGGTCTTCGACTACACCAACGGCTTCCACGACGCCGCCAACGCCATCGCCACTTCGGTCTCGACCCGCGCGCTCACGCCGCGGGTCGCTTTGGCGATGGCCGCGGTGATGAACTTCGTCGGCGCGTTCGTCGGTACCGAGGTGGCACAGACGGTCGGCAAGGGCATCATCAACACACCCACCGGAGAGCACGGCCTGGTGATCGTGCTGTCGGCCCTGGTCGGCGCGATCACCTGGAACCTGATCACCTGGTATTTCGGCCTGCCGAGCTCGTCGTCGCACGCGCTGATCGGGGGCCTGGTCGGAGCCGGGCTCGCCTCGGCCAGCACGGTGCTGTGGTCCGGCATCGTGGACAAGGTCGTGATCCCCATGGTGGTGTCGCCCGCCGTCGGCTTCCTCGGCGCGTTCGGGCTGATGACGGCGATCCTGTGGGTGTTCCGGCGCAGCAACCCGGGCAAGGTGAACCGGGGGTTCCGGCTCGCCCAGTCGCTGTCGGCGGCCGCGATGGCGCTCGGCCATGGGCTCCAGGACGCGCAGAAGACGATGGGGGTGATGTTCCTCGCCCTGCTCACGACCGGGCATGTCGACGCCGGCGACGGGATTCCGCTCTGGGTGCAGATCGCCGCGGCGTCCGCGATCTCCCTCGGCACCTACTCGGGTGGGTGGCGGATCATGCGCACACTGGGCCGGCGGATCATCCACCTCGATCCCGCCCGGGGGTTCGCCTCCGAGGCGGTCGCTGCCACGGTGCTGTATGTGATGGCGATCGGGCTGCACGCGCCGGTCTCGACAACGCACACCATCACGTCGGCGGTGATGGGGACGGGCGCGACGAAGCGGTTGTCGGCGGTCCGGTGGGGTGTTGCCAGGGGCATCATCACCGCCTGGATCCTGACCATCCCGGCCGCCGGTCTGGTCGCCGCCGGCTGCTACGCCCTGGCCCACCTGATCCTCGAGTAGACCGCCCTCTCGTACTACGAGCCGCCTGGCGCGCGGGCGGGGCGGTGCGGGCCCGGTGGTTTGGTTTCAGCGGTTCCAGCGGCGGATTGCCTTGGCTACGTCTTTGGTGCGGAGGCCGGACAGGCAGGTTTCCCAGTTGCCGGCCAGGGCGTCGCCTAGTTGGGAGATGTTGAGGAACGCCTGCGGGCGGACTGCCAGCACCCAGGTCGCGGCGGCCGCGTGGCCCTGGGTGAAGAGCAGGTGGTTCGCCGTCGCGTCGATCCGGCGTACCGAGTCGGCATTCGACCCCTCCAGCCCCTGCGTCGCCCAGGCCTGCAGTACGGCGGCGTCGTTGGCCGTCATCTTCGCCAGATAGGTGAGCGGGCCGCGCCAGAACCCGCGGCTGCCGATGTTGTCCAGGCTCTCCAGCGGGAACCAGCCGTTCTGGCACCGCCGCCCGTTCACCGCGGACTCCACCTCGCGGATCTGCTCCGGGCGCAGATCCGCTGTCGCCCAGGACAGGAAGAACGCGCCCGCGTCCGGAATCTCCTCCGCGACATGTGCGGGAATCTTCAGCATTCCCGGCTCGAAGAGATGCAACTCCTCGCCAGATTGAAACAACGACCTTCCCCCGCCCTGCTGACTTGACCGGCGGCCCCCGCCCGGGACCGTCGGCTCTGTCGAGAGGGATCCCCCAGATCCGGTACGACACCAAAGGCCCTTGGTACTCCGGTCCCCGGCCCCCGGTCAAGCCTGACGCGTCAATCATTTCCGAGTCTTCACTTCGGCCCAACACGCCGACTCAGAGGCGTCACACATCAAGCGGACGACGTTCAGCCGTCCAGCACGATCGCGGCGAGGTCTCGTGCGACCCGGGCGGGGTGCTGATGATTCTGGGTGGCGCCCATGACCAATGTCCCCTCGAGCAGCAGGTGCAGTTGCTCCGCAGCGTGCTCGGGCCGGGCATGACCGAGGGCCTCGAGCTCCCGGACCAGCAGGGCACGGATCCGCCGCCGGTACGCATCCGTCTCAGCATGAGCCGGATGGTCCCGATCCGCGAAGGCAAGGTCGATCGCAAGGTACCGACAGCCGCGGAAGCCCGCGTCCGACACAAGCTCATCCAGCCGGTCGAACAGCGTCAGGAGCCGGCCTCGGGGCGAATCACCGTCGCCCAGAGCGCACTCGTACCACGCCAGATCCTCATCGGCGGTGCGACGTAGAACAGCGGCCACCAGGCCGTCCTTGCCGCCGAAGTGCTCATAGAGCGACCTACGGGCGACGCTCGCCTCCTCCAGCAGGGCGCTCACGCCGACCGAGCCGCCACGCGAGTAGAGGAGCCTCTCGGCAGCGAGGAGCAGTCGCTCCCGAGGCCCCGCGGTCTCGGCCTTCCCGTTCATGCTCGGCTCTCCTTGCCAGTAGATCGATCGGTCTATATGCTACCGCATAGACCAATCAGTCTACTTCTGGAGGAACCTCAAGATGACTGCACCGGACGCTCCTTCGACCACTGAGACCGCCGAAACCATCCGCCTGTTCAGCGACGCTTTCCGGCGCCGCGACACCGAGGCGATGGCCGCACTGGTCCACGACGAGTGCCTGATGGTGTCTGCGCAACCGGCACCGGACGGCACCGCGTATGTCGGAAAGGAGGCGTGCGTGGACTTCTGGGCGGAGCTGATGGCCGACGAGGCCAGCACCTTCGAGGTCCAGCACGTCTTCGCCGATGGCGCCTGGGCAACGGTCCGGTGGCGCTACCGCTTCGGACCTACGGACGCAGAATCAGTGCTCGGCGTGAACGTAACCCGGGTGAGCAGCGGACGCGTCATCGAGCAACTCGGCTACACCAAAGTGCCCGGCGGGCTCCCACTCCCGGAGTGAGGGCAGGCGGTCAAACTCCCCGTACTACGGGCGTCCTGAAGCTCGTGATGAAGGATCCTGCCGGCAACAGTCTGCGGCAGCAGATCACCCGAGCCTAGGAACTGATCCGCTAACTCCGGCCGGACCTTTTGGCGGCGCGGCGGCGTAGTTCCTCCTGGTCGAGGCGTTCGGCCTCTTCCGGGGTGGGCGCGCCGCCGCCGTACGACGCGGGCAACCACCAGGCGCCGGCCGGCTGCTCCGGATAGGCCCGGATCGTCTGGTCGAGCAGGCCGGCCATCGTGGTCCGCAGGTGGGCGGTCGCCTCCGTCGCGTCGTCTTCCGGAGTGACCGTGATCGGCTCGCCGACGGTGATCGAGATCGGCCGGTGCCGGGTGAAGTCGCGCGGGTGGTCCTTGGTGTACATCCGCTGGGTACCCCACAGGATCAACGGGATCACCGGCACACCGGCCTGGGCCGCCATCCGGACCGCGCCCGACTTGAACTCCTTCAGCTCGAACGACCGGGAGATCGTCGCCTCCGGGAACACGCCGACCACCTCGCCCTCGCCGAGGTAGCGGACCGCCTGCTGGTAGGAGGCCGTCCCGGCGCTCCGGTCGACCGGGATGTGGTGCATGCCGCGCATCAGCGGACCTGAGTACCGGTTGCGGAACAGCACCTCCTTGGCCATGAACCGGACCAGCCGCCCGCTCGGCACCGCGCCGTAGCCGCCGAGGATGAAGTCGACGTAGCTGATGTGGTTGAGAGCGATCACCGCCCCACCGGTCCGCGGCACGTTCTCGGTCCCGGTCATGGTGAACCGCAGGTCGAGCACCTTGAATGCCGCCCGGGCGAACCCGACCACCGGCGGATAGACGATGTCGCGCATCCCCTGACGCTACCGGGTCCGCGCAAGGGGGCACTAGAACTGATCGGTGTGTGCATTTCGATTAGGAGGTAGTCCGTCAAAACGCGGCCGGCCGGCGCTCGAGCAGGCGGGGCGGGGCTGCGATCCGCGGACTACGTCCTAATGAGAGTTACCGAGTCGCCGTCCGGCAGACTCGGGACTGGTAAGCCGCCGGTGGGTGAGCACTCCTACGTCCTGGACCTTTGAGTCCTGT
>NZ_SNWQ01000025.1 GCF_004361855.1 Kribbella caucasensis | reverse complement strand
TGCGACGACCCCAAACCACTGAAACCGACCCGCTCGACCCAAACCCGTCCGTCGAGACCGACCCGGAAACGCACCTATTTCAGCGGCCTCCTAGGTCCGGCAGATAGACCTCCTGACCCATTGGGCCGCAGGGGTCAAGAAGGTGTGGTGACGCTCCTCAGACTCTGAGCATTCGAGGCCCCGCGATTGTCCGCCGCGGGTCGAGACGAGGAGGAAGTATGTCCGAGCATTCGAATCTCGAGCGCCATCGCGAGCCGTACCACGATCCTCGGCCCCGTACTGGCTGCCCTGTTCGGACTGCTGGACCTGCTCACCATCCCGCGCCGTACGCGGGCCTTCAAGACTGGGCTCACCCACATGACGATCAAACTCACCGTCGTCGTGGTGTTCGTCGTCGACTTCGCAGTCCGCGCCGCCCAGGAAGGGGCCTGGTGGCAGCCGGCCCTGATCTGACTCAGCTCGCTGCTCCCGCCGGATGGCGTCGTGACCGAGGCTCAGCCTCGATCCGTGGACGGGCCGACCTGGTGATCTTTGATTTGCGGTGATAGGTGATCGGTGGGGCAAGGCGTGGCGGCCTGCTGGTTTGTCCAGCCTTTCCACGTTCGGGTCAACACTCCGGGTTGGTGCCGCGTGCGGCGGGTAGTCGGTGGTCATGCGGTGATCGGTGGTCCGGTGGTGGGGCCGAACACCTTTGTCCACAAGGCGGTCCATTGCTCGGCCCAGGGCCAGTGCGCGGGCAGGTGGAGGACCGGACGGCGTTGGGGCCGGGCGAGTCTGGCGGGCACGGTGTGGCGCGAAGACTCTGGAGGGTGAGGAGGAAGAGGGCACACTCGAACAGTTGCTGGTCACCCCGGTGTCCGGCGCCGGGATCGTACTCGACAAGGCGGTCGCCGGCACCCCAGCCGCGGATGTCCTCCTCGCGTCCTTCATCGGCACTGTCCTGGTCGTCTGGGCGATGGAGCTGGCCGAGCATGTCACCTTCTCCAATCCAGCGCCGTAGGGGAAGTCTTTGGAGTTCCTTCCCGCCCGGAGGACAATGGGAGGGAGGTTCCAGTCGATGATCAGTAGGCGACTCAGGCACGCTCGGTATGCACAGCGGGCGGCTCGCGCAGCCCGCCTCGCAGATCAATTAGCCGACAAGCGTGACGCCACCCTGCTGCCGCTTCTCACCGAGGCCGAGGCGCTCGTAGTGATTCACCTGCTGGAAGACCTGATCGCGGCCCGGGGAGCCGACCCAACAGGGGACGTGGCCCGCACCCTGATCATCCGGATCTACGACCGGCTCGACCCACCATCGTCAGCCGCCGACGAATCGGCGTAGCCCAGATCGGCACCCCTACCTCCGGGCTCCGCAGGCGGCGCACTCACCCGCCCCCCCGACCAGCATGATTCTCGCCCCCGGCAGTGCGCCCTGGTCCTGATCGGATACGGCGCGGTCTGGTTCGGTTCTGTTCGGTGGGCTCGGATATTGGCGCGGGATGGTGCCGTCCCACTCGTCGAGCGGTGCGCAGTGCCAGACCCACCCAGTTCGGCTAAGGGCTCGAGCGTTCGACGCGTGACGGAGGCGGCGTCGATCAGGTGGTGAGAATGGATGGTCATGGGTCGAGGCGGTAGAACCGCCAGAAATCGTGCTCGATCGGCAACACGGCTGTCGTGGCGAACCCCGCGGCATCCGCGTAACGACGCATGGTCTCCGGTTGCATGACCGTGCCGGTTCCGACCGAGCCCGGCTCGATGAGCGCGGGCGGGCAGGCAGTGCAGCGCACTCCAGCCGTAGTTGAACCGCTCCAACTCGTCGCCGGGCGCCGTGAACGTCTCCGCCACCTTCTCGGTGACGTCGATCCACCCGGCGACCGCTTGCTCCGCCAGCCATTCACGTGCGTATCTCTCGGCGATCCTGGCGCGGACGGCCAGCTCGGCAGGTGTTGCGTCGGACACCTCTGCGAGAGCGATGTACAGACCGAGCCGGTCGCCGATGTAGACGTGCAGCAGTTCGAGGGCCCTGATCGCCGCGTGGAAGAGCTGCTCGACTGCGTTCTCCCCGCGATCGGTGTCGACGGACGTGGCGGTCATGCTGCCTCGCCTCCGCGCGCCGTGCGTAACGCCAGCAGTGGCTTGAGCGCCAAGGTGGCGCCGACGACGAAGATCGCCGTGGCCGGATAGATCAGGCCGAGGTGACCAATTGTGTCCGGGCCCCACGGGTAGTGCGCCGGCAATGCGACGGCAAGACCCAGGACCGGTGCGGCCACCGCCGTCAGGTACGCCCACAGCAGACCAAGCCGTACGCCGAAACCAGGCGAGGGCAGCGGTGGCCAGTCCGGTCGACAAGATGAAGCCCGAGACCGCGATATGCAGGTGCGACACGTAGCGGTACAGGTCGTCGTTGAGCGCACGGATCTCGTCCCGGCCGACATTGACCTGCTCGGGTCCGATACCAAGTTCGAGGAACGCGCCGGTGAAGTTCCGGAAGAAGAAGATCACCGCGTAACCAATGAACGCCAGACCGGCGACCGCCATCAGCACCGAACCTGCGCGAAGCGCGGCCGGTTCGGCAATGGTCGCCGTTCGATGCGCAGCTGTTGCCATGATTGTTGCCTACCTCAACTAATTGGCCGGGCTCTGTACCTCAGCCAGCAGGTTTGACCGCGAGCAGCGAGATGCTCTTCACGCCGTAGCGGACGCTGGCATCACGAGCCCGCTCGGAGCTGAACTCGTAAGGGTTGGGCACCATCGCGGTGACGGTCAGCCCGCAGCGACATCAACTACGGCCTCTATGTCGTGGCCGTGCGCTGACGGAGGTCTTGGCCGTCAAATGCGCAGGGTCAGAAGCGACCTTGGCAACTGCGACGAGCCATGAAGGATCTCGGTCCGGTGGTTCGGAAGATGCGTTCCCAGCGGAGCCGGTGCGGCGGCTTGAATCCCCGGTCCTTGCCCGCTCGGTCCGCCGTACCGCTGACCGCCGCCATGCAGGATCGAGGGAGTCGGTACGGTCTGCCGGCGTACATCGGCGCACCCGACAGATGCCCAGGAACCCCGGCGTGCGCATTGTGAAGGAGGGCATGATCCCTGTTGACGCCAACTGTCTCCGGCGCCAAGATGGAAGTGGCCTGCGAGGCGGGCGAGGGAGCCGAAAGGCTGAGAGGCCTGACGATCTTAGGACCAAAGGGCGACCCCCAGACACCTGATCCGGACAATGCCGGCGAAGGGAAAACGTCTCGCAGGTCCTCGCTGTCCTGGCCTCCGCTCAAGAACCTGACGATCTGCTCGAGAGCGCCCTTGCCCCATTCCGGACGAGGTCAGGAGGCCGCGGCCTTGTACGCCTTCGACATGCCGTTCACTGGCTTCCACGGCCCGGTTCCGGGAGCCTCCAGCCACTGCCGCTCCGCCGCGCGCGACGCAGCCGGTCCAACTCCGCAGCGCTGACCACCTCCTCGCCGGGCGCCGGGTCGCTGCTCGGCAACTTCAACGCGCTCAGCACCATCGGGTCGACCGGCACCGTGCGCCACCTCCGTCGCCACCTCCCGATCCCCCAGGATCGCGTATGCCAGGCCGAACACCCGGCCCTGGAACCTCCGGACGAACGCCGCGGCCGTATCCGGGTCGGCCGAAGCAAGGCCGGCCAGCAGCGACTCATCGGAGAGGCCCACGCTGGTAGTACGCACCAGCAGCTGCCACGGATTCAACACATCCTTGCCGAGACGAAGGCGCTCAGACGTCCTGTACCAGCTAAAGGGTCTGGCACGGGGTCTCCGGAGAATGGTCCACCTTCGCGATCGGCCTGAAGTTCCTGCTGTTCCACGGGTGAGGTTCACCCGGGGACTCTCACAAGGCCTGCGGTGAGCACGAGGGCAACGGCGCCGAACGCGAACTCGGCGCCGACGAAGAGTCCGATGACCTGCGGGGGTGGGGCCGCGGACCGCAGCCGGCGCACGTACTCGTGGCTTCCTGTGGCAGCGCCGAGCATGCCGGCGACGGCGGTCAGCTTCGCGAGCAGCGCAGCGCCGTACGCGGACGTCATCAGAGGGGCGAGGCCGCCCGCATGGATCAGCGCATGCGCAGTACCGGTGACCGCGAGCGTCCCGACGCAGGCCATCGACAGCCAGGAGAAGCTGCCGACGGTTGCATGGAGGACGCCCGGGTCGCGTCTCGGTATCAGGGCCGCCGCGAGCGCCGCCAGGCCGCCGACCCATCCGGCGGCGGCGATGACATGCAGCTCGGCCAGCGCGATGGCCGGCACCTGTACCTCGCCAGGGCGGGCCGTGACGATCGTGAGGGCCAGCGAGAAGACGACCACGGCGCCGACCGCGAGGCCAGTGGCCGACTGCCGCGCGTACGAGGCCAGCCACGCCGCCGCCACCGCACAGATCACGATCCGTGCAATCAGTGGCGCCGCCGGTCGCTCCAGAAGGTGCACGGCCGACTCCGGTCCGGCCCCGGCGAGTGTCGCGACCAGGCCCGCCGGCGCGGACACTGCCACCAGCAGAAGTCCGAGCCACGCCAGTCTGGTCAGACTGCGGTCACCCCGCCCGGACGGCCAAACCAGCCACCAGAACGCCAGCGTGCCGACGAACAGTGTCACCCCGGCGTACCCGGTCACGCGCGCCGCATCTGTCAGCAGGACGACCGAGCCGGGGCGGGCAGACCCAGGGCGGGCGGCCGCCACCATCGCGATCGTCGCGCCCACGATCGCGGCCGAGGGCAGCCACCGCAGCCTCATCCATCTGCTTTCTCAGAGGCTGCACTCGGTCGTGATGGTCGCCTTGTCGTACGCGTCCACCTGGGCGGCGCCGGCGCGCCAGTTCTGTAGCCATAGATGCAGCGCGTGCGTGGGGACGAGCTGTCCGGCACGCAGCATCTCCATGTGGCGGATGTGGGTCTCCCAGGTCGCGATCGCGGCGCTGGCGCTGTCCAGTTCCTTGTTCGCCGCCGCCTCCGCGTCGTGGCAGTCCACCAGCGCCCGTACGTCGTCGCCCTCGGTCTCAGGTGGCGCCTGACACCGTGAGGGCGAGCTCGTGTACTGCCGCACAGCGGCCCTGAAGGCGGTGGCGTTGGCGGTGGCGCCGATTCGGGACTGCTGCCAGAACTGCTTGGCCTGGTCAAGAGTGAGCTTGCCTGCGGTGAGCTTGTTCATAGCGTCGATGTGCACCCGCCACTGGGCCAATGAGCGTTTCGCAGCCGAGCGCGACGCGCCCTGCAGCTGCCACGCCTTATGGCAATCGGCGACGGCGGCCGCGATCGCCGCGCTGGCGGTGCGATGTTCGGTCTGGCTCGTAGCCTTCGAGCCGGCGCCACCAGGCTTCGTCGCCCTGGTTGCCGTGCCGTCACCATCGTCGGACCCGAACGCGACCAGGCCGGCCACTGCGGCGACCGACGCGATGGCGAGCGCCAGCCCTAGGAGCTTGCGGCGCCGGGCGCGTTGCCGCTGGCTGAGCCGGTCCAGCCGGCTTCCGGGCACCGGGTTCGGGTCCCTGCCGTACGGTTCCGGCATGGTCACTGTCCACGGCTGGCCGGGTCGACACCCGCGACGGTGAGCAGGTCCACCATCCGGAACTCGCCCGTGCCCGCCGTGCTCGGAAGGCTGGGACGCCAGTCCGGCGCGACTGCGACGTACGACGTGGGATCGTTCTGCAGCAGGCCAATCAGGACCTCGGCGACGATCCGGCCGCCGACCGGGCCCATGCGCAGACCGTCGGCCTCGACCTCGGCTTCCTTCAGGACGTAGTACCACAGCGGCGTACTGCGCTCGAGGCCGAGCGAGTAAGAACGCAGCTCGGACAGGTCGGCCGACGACAGCACGGGTACTCCGAGCTGCTTCGCGATCGCCTGACCGGACGGCATCGACCAGGTCACCTGGCGCAGCAGGTTCCGGGCCGGCAGCGAGGTCGGGCCGTTGCCGAAGGCACGGATCGCCGCGGCCGGGAGCGTCATCAGCGGGGTCGAGATGTGGGTGTCGATCCGCTTGTTCGGCTTGACCTCGCCGTCGCCGAAATCGAAGAAGGTCTGCCAGCCGATGAACCGGCGCAGCGCCCGAGCGCCGCCACGCAGGTCGGCCGGATCGCTCTCGCCCTCGGGCTGGGCAGGGTCGAACACGAACCCGAAGAACGGCTTCCCGGCATCACCGGCCAGATTCGCCCGGTACGACGGCCGCACCATGCTGTGGCCGACCCGGAACGCGGCACCCTGGAACTCCACCGGCATGTAACCGATCGCGCTGGTGTAATACTTGCGGCCTCCTCCGAACACGTCGTCGACCATCGCCGGGCCGACCAACTGCGGCAGGAATTCGTGCACGACGATCCACTGATAATGCCAGCGAACGATCCGGCGGGCCTCGTCGAACTCGTTCTCGACGCCTTCGGTGCGTAACCGGTCGACCACGGAATTGTGAAAAATAAGGAATGCCACGTGCAGGCCCGCGATGATCATGTGCTCGTCGTTGCGCCGATCGCGCAACACCGCCTGAAGCGTCGTCGGACTGCGCGGCAGGTCCTCGAACAGCCCGCCGCTCTCGACCCGGAACTTGGCCGGGTCGTCGGTCCGGTACAGCTGCGGTGAGACCAGCGGCCCGCCGCCGTACACCGAGTCGAGGTCCAGCGCCGGCGTGCGGTTGTTCTTCGACGTGGTCGGGTCGGTCGGCAGGCCGAGCTTCGAACCCTGGTCGAGGGTGATGTCATGATCGATGAACTGGCCGAGGAAGGTCGTCCCGGCCGTCTGTGTCGTGTTGTCCCGGTTGCCGGCCAGCAGCGACTGGTCTGTGATCAGCGCGACCGGCCCCTTCGCCAGGTCGTCCTTCGCATCCAGCAGGCCACCTGGCTTGCCAAGGTCTGTCAGCGCCGCGGTCAGCTCATCGCTCGGCTCGGCGAACGCGGGCAGCTGGAACATCCGGCCGAAGTGGTCCGAGGTGATCTGACCGCCGGCCAGCCCGCCGGCCGCCCGCGTCCGGTCGGACGCGGCAACCGGTTCGAGCACAGCGCCCGCACCGGCCCCCGCGCCCACCGCCCCCACACCGACCGCCGAGATGAAACCCCGGCGCGAAACCCGCCCAGTACCTGAATCCGATCTCCCCACAGTCCCCCCCAAATAACGGAAATCCCCGTTTCCGAAATACCGGACCATACCGGCATGCTCGCGAGTTTCTACCGCAGCAACAAGGCAAGTGTCAAACGATCCGATGTGGGTGAATTGTGAATTGCTTACTGCAGGTATTCGACGCGCCACGGCTGGTATTCGAATTTAGAATTCTCGCTGTGTAACTATTCCCGGCTCAGGACAGCGGGATTACTCACAGGCAATTGACTGCACAAGCGTCGCCGCCGGCGGCGGTGAAGCAGGCAGTCTGCAGGAACTCGGAGGAGTCAGTAGGCCTGGCCGAAGGTCTTGACCTCCTCGACGCGCCCACCTCAAACGGTTTCGATCAATCTGCGTTGATGTAATATGCCGGGGTGGGAAACAAGTCACCTGCCCCACCGGCCGTGCGGCTGTTGGCCGAGCCGTTGCGGTGGCGGCTGATCGGCGAACTCGCCGGTTTTGACCGGCGGGTCGGCGAGCTGGTCGTCGCCCTGGGGGCACCGCAGAACCTGGTTTCCTACCACCTGCGCCAACTCCGCACCGGCGGACTGGTCACGGCACGGCGCTCCAGCTTCGATGCGCGCGAGACCTACTACCACCTGGACCTGACCCGCTGCGCCGATGCGCTGGCCGCCACCGGGGCGGCGCTGCACCCCGCCCTGGCCCTGCGCCCAGACCCCACCGTGACGGCCGAGGCCGATCGTCCGGTCCGACGGCGGGTGCGGGTGTTGTTCTTGTGCACCGGCAACAGCGCCCGCTCCCCCATCGCCGCCGCGTTGCTACGCCACCACGGCCGAGCCTGGGTCGACGCGGCCAGCGCCGGCAGCCATCCCAAACCGCTGCACCCCGGCGCAGTACGCGTGCTGCGCGAGGAATACGGCATCGACCTCGCCGACCACCGGCCCACCCACCTGCACACGCTCACCGGACAGCGCTTCGACCACGTGATCAGCCTGTGCGACAAAGTCCGCGAGATCTGCCCGGAATTTCCTGGCCACCCCGAACCCGTTCACTGGAGCATCCACGACCCCACCGACATCACGGGCGGTGCCAACGCCGGTGATGCCGCGTTGCGCGGCGTCGCCAGGGAACTGGACACCCGTATCCGCTACCTGCTGCCCGTCCTGGCTACGTCCCACCAACCCGAGGAGGAGAAGGAGTCATGACCGTCACCCCGGAGGAGTTCGCCAGCGTCCGCTACATCGTCGACGACGTGCCCGCTGCCGTCGACTTCTACACCACCCACCTCGGCTTCACCCTGCGCGACAGCGCCGGCCCGGCGTTCGCCGACATCGTCCGCGGACCACTCCGCGTGCTGCTGTCCGGCCCGGCCAGCTCCGGCGCCCGCGCCACTCCCGAAGACGCCAACGTCGCCGGCCGCAACCGCATCCACCTCATCGTCGGCGACCTCCGCGCCGAGATCGACCGACTCAACGCCGCCGGCATAGCGTTCCGCAGCGACGTCGTCACCGGACCCGGCGGGCAACAGATCCTGGTCCACGACCCCGCCGGCAACCTCATCGAACTGTTCCAACCCGCCACCGATCGAGCGCACTGAGTTCGTGACGCTGGACGGCGTGATGCTGGCGCCCGGCCTGCCGGACGAGCACTTGGACGGTCTCAGCGGCGTGTCGCAGGGTGTACCGCGGCAGCTCGACGTTTCGGCGAGCGGCCTCTCGCGTCACGTTGTCCATCACCGGGCATGGACGCCTGGGCGATTGGTCAACCCTCGACCAGTCGTTCACGGGCGGCTGTCCGCGGAAGCGCATCGGTGGCCGCCGCTGTTTGTGATCGGCGAACGCGTGGGGCGCATTGATACCCGCGATGGCAGGCGCCTGCGCTCACTTGGGAAGCCTCTGACCGAGGGCGATGGGTCGGGCCACCGCGGTCGCTCTGATCGGCCTAGATCCCGAGGTCCGCTCTTGAGACCGTCTCGAGCACCTGCTGCTGGTAGTAGACGGATTCGCCTTGGTCGCCGATCACACCCGACGGGTAGTGAGTCGAGACGGCGAGCGTGTAGACATACGAGTTCGAGATCGCCAGCCCGAAGTAGTCGCCGATGAACGAGCGGATCGTGCACGGGTCGCTATGGGCGGCGCAAGCCATCTGGTCGATCCCGTCGATGGTCTGTCCCGGCTGCTCGGGATCCCAGCTGAACTGGGACACCCGTACGTTGTCGCCAACCGGCACAGCGCCGTCGCCGCTGTCCTTGAACGCTTGCAGCGACACGTCGACGCAGAAGTTCTGGCGACCGACATGCTCGGGCAGGATGGCCGGGTCGTCTGGACACGCGGCCCGGCGGTCGTAGAAGTTGACCGCGACTGCCCCGCCAGGGCCGGCCGCAACCTGCGGCTGGAACTGGTCAGACGCCGTACGGTTCGCATTGTCGTTGACGATGATCGGCTGCGACCAGGTGCGGCCGAAGTCGGTGGACTGCGAGAACTTGACGTCGTACTGGCTGCCGTCCCAGTCCTCCCACACGACGTACAGGTGTCCAGGATAGTCGGGGCTGGCTGTAAAGTGCTCGAGGATGCCGTCCCGGAACGTCGTGTTGGGCAGACAGCAGCCCGGCACCTGCCGCGCCACGGCCACCGGCATGAACTCCGACCAGGTGACGCCGTCGTCGCTGGAACGCGCGACGTAGATCGTCTTGCTGTCGGGGCTGGGGTGATCGCCGGCGATCGAGACGTAGACGTTGCCGGCAGCGTCCACCGCGGGATAGACGAACTCGTTCGTCGGTCCGGTCTGGTTCGGCTTGGTGATCGTGACCGCCTTGGAGAACGTCCGACCGCGATCTCGCGACACCGCGACCCGGATCTTCGTCGTGCTGCCGTTGTAGACGGCCCAGGCCGCGTAGACGTGGTCCTGGTAACGGTTGCCGGGAACGTGGTTTACGGCCACCCACTGCTTGTCCTCGACGAAGCCGAAGCTCAGGCTCGACCAGTTGGGCACGTGCTCGAGCGGCTTGCCGCCGTTGCCCTTGACCCAGGTCCGCCCCAGGTCGTCGCTGTACGAGATCGCGATGTTGGAGTTCGGGTGCAGGTTGGCCCAGAACGCGTTGAACGGCAACGTCACCTGGTAGACGCGCCCCTGCGTGTCGAAGTCCGCGTTGGGATCGGTGTTGTTGGTCCAGCTCGGCGGCATGTCCTGCGTTCCGGTGGATACGCAGTCGTAGCCCTGCACCTGGTTGGCGGCCAGCGGCTGCCCGTTGCTGATCGTGAACGAGCCGAGATGGAAGTCGTAGAACGTCGAGTACTTCTCGAAGAAGAACTTCGACGTCCCCACGAGGTCCTCGGTGCCGGGCCTCACGGCCAGCCACGACTCCGAGAAATTCGAGTTGTACAACCCGGCGCGGCACGAGCCCGGATCGGGCGCGGTCTGGCCCGGCGGCACCGGGTAACCGCCGCCTTCCGCCGGCCGGCTCACCACCGTGTTGGTGGCCGAGACGCTGCTCTTCCACAGCGGCGGCGCGGCGTCGGCCGGCGCAGGGACGAGCACCGCGAGCAGAAGCCCGACACCGGCTAGAACGAGGCGTCTCATGTCCACCCCCTCCTCAACGCGGACTCGACCATCGTGGACCCGCGACCCGACACCCGGCAACAGATCCGCCTTGTCCAACCTGGTCGCTGTTCCAGGTTGCACTCCCCCTGGACACCTACGGTTCAAGGCATTAGACCGGAAGTAGCGGAATGGCCCACGGGTCAGCCTGCTCGGGGGTGGTTCGCCCAGACGCGTTGCGCACGTCGGTTCCACGCTGCCTCGCGGGATGTGACAGCCGCGGTAGGGGGTTCACGGCCGGAGGCGCCGGCCGAGCGCAAACCGTGCAGCCAGCTCGTATCTGGAGGAACCATGCATCGGATCAGATTCGTAGCCATCGGATCGTCGCTCCTGCTGTGTACGGCGGGACTCGCGGTGGCGAACCCGCTCGTCACCACGTCATCGATCCAGGTCTCGGATGTAAGCCCATTCGCCTCGTGTACCGCTGACAACGTCGCCGGTCAGGTCGGCACGAACTTCCCCAACAGCGAGGTCGAGCCCTGGGTCGACGTCAACCCGACGAACCCGGACAACGTCGTCGGGCTGTGGCAGCAGGACCGCTGGTCGAACGGCGGCGCCAGGGGCCTGGTCGCAGGTGTCACGATGAACGGCGGGACCAGCTGGACAAAGGTCGTGCTCCCACAGGTAAGCGCCTGCTCGGGCAATCCGAACTTCGCACGAGCAACCGACCCTTGGGTCTCGTTCTCCCCGAATGGCCATTTGTACGCGATGAGCCTGTCACTGAGCGCCGACCTGCGCAGGTCGGCCATGCTCGTCAGCAAGTCGACCGACGGCGGCCTGACCTGGGGCGGTCCGACGACCCTGATCGACGAGACGTCGGACTTCAGCCTGAACGACAAGAACTCGCTGACCGCAGACCCGACCGATGCGAACTTCGTGTACGCCGTCTGGGACCGCAGCCGCCACCCCGGCCTCGAGCACCCGGACTTCAACGCGCTCCACGCGTTCTCCTTCCGGTCGGACATCATGTTCGCGCGCACCACGGACGGCGGCGCGACCTGGGAGCCGGCGCGGGCGATCTTCAGGCCGAAAGCGAATCTGTTCACGATCGGAAACCAGATCGCGGTCCTTCCGGACGGCACGCTCGTGAACGTCTTCACCCTCTTCAAGGGGTCGGGCGTGCAGCCGTCGAACCAGATCTTCGTCGCGGTGATCCGCTCGACGGACAAGGGCGTCACCTGGTCGTCACCGATCATCATCGACAAGCACTTCGTCGCCCCTGTCGCCGATCCCGACACCGGGCAGCCGCACCGCACCGGCGACATCCTTCCGGACATCGCCGTCGACATGACCTCAGGCGACGTCTACGTGGCTTGGCAGGACCGCCGCTTCACCGGCCGGGCGGCCGTCGCACTCTCCAGGTCCACAGACGGCGGCCGCACCTGGTCGACGCCGATCAAGGCCAGCCGGACCCCGTCGCTCGGCAACCTCAACGACCAGGCGTTCACGCCGTCGGTCCACGTGGCGGACGACGGCACCGTCGGTGTCAGCTACTACGACTTCCGCAACAACGCCGCCGGCGGCGGCACCGACACCGACCACTGGCTGGCGCATTGCGACGCCACTGAGGACTGCAGTTCGGCGAGCAGCTGGGACGAGGAGACACGCGTTACGGCAGCCTCCTTCAACAGCCGACTCGCCCCCGTCGCCCGAGGCTTCTTCCTCGGCGACTACGTCGGCTTGGACAACATCGGCAACACGTTCACGCCCCTCTACACCGAAACCAGGGCCGCCGATCCGGCGAACGAGCACTACGCGGAGGTTGGCCCATAAGGCCCAAACCAGCGACCGATAAGAGATGCAAGGCCCGGCCACGGCCGTGATCCTGACGTGGTGTCATACGCCAGGGTGCGGCCGTGGCGCACCTTCTCCCGCTGACAGAGACGAGGGGAACCCGCGAAGGCGCCGGTAGAGATCCGGTACGACGCTGAGGTCGTCGCCCGCCTGAGGCTACGCCCTTCACGGCTCAGCTGTCGCGCTTGTGGTCGAAGTACGGCACCGGCCTGCCGGTGGCGAGACAGCGACCCAGGCAGCGATACCGCTGTACCGGCAGGACCGCCGCAACGGGAAGTCATCGCGATGATTGTGGCTAAAGGCAACAAGCAGGCGACTGATCCGCCGCAGCACACCTGACAGTGGTCGTGGCGACCGACAGTCACTAACTGGTCATCAGGGCTGCTGTCGTCCAGGCGCTCGAGGATCTCGATCTCGTCACCAGCGCCGATCCACGAGTCGGATGACAGTCCGCAAGGCCACGTCCTGACAGATGGTTCGTATCGGCGTGGCTACGGCGACGAACCCTCGGCCCGACACCTTCGCTAAGAACCTCGCGAGTACTCCTCAAAACCCGGGCGGAAGACCACTGATCGCGCGGTTCGCCAGCAGGATCGACATCGCATGCACGGTCATGTAGCCGCGCCACTCGAGAGCGGCAGCCGGGGAGTACGCGGCAAACTCCAGCGGCCAGCCGCCATCCTCGCGTTGTGCGGACGCGAGCCTGTCAAGGTCGGCCGTGACCACCTCCGCTGAAAACAGTTCGCGCGCCGGCCGATCGGGATACGGCGCAAAATCCAGTGGTCGCATCGCCTCGTCCGGAAGCCCGCCAATGACCGGCATGACGCCGTCCGGCGGGATTGCGGCTCCGAGCTGGGTGATCAGCGGAATGACGTCCGGCCGGGACTCGGCCAACGCGTCCAGACAGCTGACCACGAACGCCAGCTCCATCGCCGGACTCGTCGTTGCGGCGTGCTCCACACAGTACGACGTTGCGCGCGCCAGCCATGGGTGTGACCTCACGGTGGGGTCGTGGCGTGCAATCCGAAGCGCCTGCATGGTGACAATCGAAGTGATCTGCAATGACGACGCGGTGCTGTCGGCATCCGCCCAGAACGGCGCGGATCCAGCCCGGTCATTCAGGGGTAGCGCGAACGGAAGCCCGCCGTCAGCCAGCGTTACCGAGTCGAGCCAGTCAAACAGTTCACGCGCGCGTCCAGACGGGATAGGTGCCGTTGCTGCCGTCGCCGCATCGGCCAGCGCCTCGAATGCGTGCAGGGCCGCCCCGGGTTGACTCGTGCTGTCGCGCAGGTCCGGCTCGAGGCCCCATCCGTACCCGCCGTCGGGGTTCCTGTAGGCGTCCAGCGCGGCCAGTACCGCTGCCACATCACCGGCACCGGTCATGAGCTCGAACCTCCGCCGGTCCAGGATGCGGCCATGTCCCGCGAGGAAGGCGCCCGCAGCGCCGATATCGACAGTCATGCGATCAGTTTGCTCGACCCAACACCCCGCGTCTTGAACGTTTCGGACACTGTGACGAACCCGACCACTCAGCATCCTCCTCGTCCGACGGACCCACGGGCGTGCCCGGCTCACCTGCGATCATGCGGCAGCAGTACGCCGTCAATATGCTCTCAACGAGCTCCACAGGTGGAGGACGACCGCGGGCGGCGGGTGAGTCCGCATCTACATCACCACCCCGACTGCAGGAGGTACTTTTCCAGCAATGCCTCAGGCGTTCAGATCCATGCGTGTGGTTAGGGTGCGTGTCCCTCCTCGGACACCATTGTAATCCTTCGGTTACCCGTAGCGCTCGCCGCAAAGGGAGCTGGCCCTGGCCGGAACTGCGCTCTCCTCGGATCGGCATACCTTGCCCTCGGCAACGAGTCGATGCGCGAAGCGGACCCGCGACGTGGTGAGCATGGGTGGCCGACGCGCCGCGCGGTGTCGAGGTTAATCTGATCCGGCGAGGGTGGTCGGCATGATGACCCGGGGCTGGCCATGCATCGTCACAACTCAGCTGTGTACATTTGGCAGATGACCGGCATGCACCCCGGCCTGGCGTCGGGCTTGCCTGACGACGTCCAGCGGTTGCTCGGCGCACCGCCCGTCACGGAGAAGATGCTGCTGGAACTCAGCGTTGGATGGGCTGATCTCCCGCCTGATCAGGCTCGGCTGGCGGAGGTGGTGCGGCTGTTCGTGATCACCTGGGATCCCCTCGAGAGCATCGCGCCGCGACCCGACGGGTTCGCAACCGTCAACCTCGACCCCCTCGAGATCGCGATTTACGTACCGTCGTGGTCACTGCTCGAGCTGGCCACCAAATGGGACGACACCTTTGCCGCAGTCCTCGCCCGGGTGGCCGGCTCCGCGGTCGTGACCGCCGCGACACATCCGGAGCCGGTGCTGTCCGGCGACTACCCCGGTCTGACCACCGCGGGCGTCCCGCCGGACCTGCTCAGCGACACCTCGGCCGGCGCGGCACTCGGTCCAGCCGACATTCGATTGGTGTCGCCTGGATGGCAGGACATCGGACTCGGCGCCATCACCGACGCCGTGCAACATTCCTTCGGCTCGGTCGACCTTGACCGTTCGCCGGTGGAACTCGCCGCAGCTTCCGCATCACGCCCGGGCTGCCCGGCCTGTACCGGCCGCCGATTCGGCTTCCCCGCCGACCTGTCCGAGGCGCGGGACAGGATGTGTACGACGCACCGGCGCGAGGCGGAGTCGGTCATCAACCGGCGCTTGGCCAGGGCGAACGCCAGCAACCCCGACGGATGGGGAGCACTTATCGATGCCACAGTCCGGCGCGAGCATCCGCACCTACCGAACGGGCTGGCCACGAAACTCACCGGCTCCGACGACTCGATGTACGTCCGCAGCGAGCCGGCCGAACTCGCGCAGCGCGCCGAACTCGTCATCCAGGCAGCCAGCTGGTTTCCCGGACGCCGCGACGACCTTGCCATCGCGCTCGGGCAAGATCCAGACCTGGCAGGTCGGCTTCCCGAGTGGTTGGTCAACCTCATCCTCGACCTCGGCCACGCCGGGTTGGGCGCCGAGGCCGCCCACGTCGGAGACGCACTCGCGCAGGTCGACCCGGAGAGCCAGGCGATCTACGACGCCGACGTCGCGGTCGCACTGGCTGAGGCAGGTCTGGCCAAGCAGGCCCGCGACCGGATCGCGGCAAACCTGACCCGGTGGCCCGACGACTTCTGGGTCCGGGTTCACGCCGGCGACGCACTGGCAGCACTCGGCGACCTCGACGAAGCCGAGGCGCACCTCCAAACAGCCGTGGAGATAGCCGACGCGGCCGACGACTTCGAGCGACTGGGAGAGGCGATCAGCCGCCTTCGGCAGCTGAGCCGCCGTAGACGGCCTAGTGAGGGCGAACGAGCCAACGAACAGCGCCGCCGTCAACCACGCAAGCAGAGTCGGTCGCAACGCAAGCGAAGGAGATAGGGCGGTTCACGTTCCGCGCCTGGCACCGAGGAACGGGATGCCTTGCGCGCTGATGAATCCGACATCGAAGCAGCAGCGGTCGAGCAGCCGATTGGTCCAGCCTGCGAAAACCCTGAGCGGTCCTGGCTGCGTATGCCCGAGGCTTCGTAGCAGGTGGCTTTCGTACGCGTCGCTACCTGGATCCGTTGACCGCCAGCATTCGCGCGAACAACGGCATAGAGGGCCGCCGACCCAAACGCAGGCTGAGCAGGTCGCAACGCAGACGCCCCCGGCGCAAGCACAAGCGGTAGATCTGTCCCGGCTACTATCGGCTGGCATGCAGATGCGACGGATGAACCGCGAGCAGTTCTTCGGCAAGCTGGCGACGCTCGACGAGGATCGCCTCGCAAAGGTGTTGTGGAACCTGTACTGGCGCGGCTCAGCACCGATGCGGGCACGCATCGAAGCCGCGATCGACCCCGACCAGCACGATCGTGGCAAGGACGCCTCGATCGCATCTGTTGATCCTGAGGGTGTGCTGGCCGAGGTCCGTGACTTCGTTTCGCTGGCGCGCTCGGGCGCGCACCTCGGCGGTGACCGGCGCGTGTCGCCGAAGGAACGGACACGCTGGCGGTTCACCTTCCGGCGGCTGGTCACCGAGGCCCAGGATGCCTTACGCACAGACGAGTCCGATGCCGCAGCAGCGGCGGTGGCGGAGTTGATCGATCTGGCCTGCGCGACCCGGGAGTACGACTACTTCCGCTCCGAGGATCCGGTTGAGGCGGCACGGTTCGTCGTCTCGGACGCGGCAGCGCTGCTGTGGAACGCTGTACGAGACCGGCATGGGTTGTCCATATTCGCCCAACGATCGGCACCACAGCTCATCCGATGGGCCTCACGGCATGGCTGGACCCGCAGCGGGTGGGGTCCGCTCAGCGAAAAGGAGACCTCGCTCGCCGGCGTGCTCGCCGGAATGCTGCGAACGCCCGAGATGTGGATCGAGTTCGCCGACCGCTACCTCGACGCACTCGACGATGCCGCACACGCCCCTGCACGTCAGCAGAACACGTGGCGCCGCAAAGGGTGGGACCAGGAGCAGCGGACCGCCGCACTCGCCGATTGGCATCTCCTGCTACTCGACAAGCTTACGGACTATGAGGCCGACGACCAGCTCACCAGCCTGGCCACACATCCCGCACTCGCCGGGCCCGAGCTGACCCATCTACAGGCGCGCCTCGCGCATCGGCGCGGCGAGACCAGCCGGGCCCGCGAGCTGGTGCACGACTGCCTGCAGAAGCTGCCCGGTCATCAGCAGTTCCTCGACTTCGCGGCAGAGATCGGCGCACGTCTCCCACCTCACGCACAGGAGATCAGCAATCAGCGGCAGAGCACTCAAGCGTCGACGTCATGACCGGATGCGATCCTCGGCCGGATCGGTCAGCGGCCGGCAGCGCCACGGCGATCGGAGACGTCCTGGGCGGTGTCGAGTCCACCAACCTGACCAGCCCATGCTCGGTATCGACGTCGACCACGGTGCGGGTGGCCGAGCAGGCGTCGTGATGGTCGTCGGACGTCAGCGCAGGCTGGACAATGCCTTGGTAATCGCTTCGGCGTCGAACCTGCCGGGGTCGAATTCGGACGCGGAGTCGAGACCCAGCCACTCCAGTTGTTCCTGGTGCTCAGGGTGGTCGGGATCGTTGAGGATCTCCACGAGGTCGGCGTAGCCCCAAACACCGCCGCAGTCCTCGGGCGGAGCAGCGCGCCGTCCACCCGTGCACCGCAGATAGGCCGCTGCGTCGCGGTTGTGCACCTTCTCCACCAGGATGTCGTGCTGCCAGTCGTCACCGAAGTCGTAGGTGTAGCGCAGCTTGGCGTTGACTCTGGGGGCGACCTGTTCCAAGGTCACCGGCGCCTCTGCCCGATGGCCGAGCTCCACGTCGGCCAGCCCGAAATCGCCGTACGGCGTTTCGAACACATGCAGGTGACTGTCGTACCACCCGAACGCGACCTGAATCACCTGGTGAAGTCGAGCGAGGCTGAGGTCGGCGGGCACCTCCAGGCGCCGCCAGATCGGTGGCTTCGCGCCCCGCAGCCCCACCTTGATCTGATAGACCGGTGCCGGGCGTCCGGACCGCTTGGGTTTCGCCGGCAGCTCGGCCACCATCGGCCGTCCGCGCCGCGCGACCGGTCCCCCGGCGCCGAACGGGCCGCCGCTGCCGACGAGCTGCGCCAGCATCTGCAGCGTTGTGAGCCCAGTCTCCCCGTCCCCGTGCGACGCCGGGGGCTTGTTCGGTGTCGGCAGGGCCGTCATCCGGGCCCGCATCAGCATCGCCAGGACCGGGTAGCCCGGGCCGTCCTCGTCGTCCGGTACTCCGTCGAGGTCGTCCAGCTCACTATCATGCACCGCCCGCGTGTCCAGCGCCCGCTCAACCTGCCAGCGGAACTCCGCCGCGTCCAGCACCTCCGTGGTCAGCTCGACGCCGCTGGCCCGAGCGTCGGCTCGCGTAATCTCCAGCGCCGCGGGCAACTGGTCGGAGTCAAGCAGAAGAATATCGCCGGCGGCTCCGCAGTCGAGATTGTCGACGCTGACCATGACGGCGTGCGAGCGTCC
This sequence comes from Kribbella caucasensis, assembly GCF_004361855.1. Classification (GTDB taxonomy): domain Bacteria; phylum Actinomycetota; class Actinomycetes; order Propionibacteriales; family Kribbellaceae; genus Kribbella; species Kribbella caucasensis. The sequence goes on along the minus strand of NZ_SNWQ01000025.1, from coordinate 85,519 downwards.
GGCTCGATGAAACACGCATGCCAGCATCGCCTCGGCGCCCTGCGCATCCTGAAGGTGCTGGCAGTCTGCGATCTTCACCGGCTCAGCCAGCTCAGCTGCCCACCTGGGCGGTTCGACACCGGCTTCGACGAGCCGGTCAGCAGCCGCTGACGCCGCCTTGCCGGCCTGGCCGGGGGCGACCGAACCGATCGCCAGCAGCATCGCCAGCGCCCCGGTGGAAGCCTTGTCCTCGAACTGCGGGACAAAGCCCTCGATCAGCGCCTGCTCGAACGCCTCCCAGTTAAGCGCGCCGATCGACACGAACGCCGCGCCCAGCATCTCCGCGTCCAGCGGATCGTCGGACTCGGCCAGGTCCGCAGCGCCCGCGACCACTCCATCGATCAGTTGCCGCGGGTCGAAGTCCGCACCCGAGCACACGGGGCAATCACACTCATCCCGTCCGCCGAGAAGGTCAGGCCGGGTCGGCCGCTGGGTGGACTTCTTGTTCTTCTTGGTTTTCCGCGCACGGCTCACTGGACTCACCCGGCCAGTCTGCCCGACCCCGACCCCGGCACCGGCACCGAGTACCGGAGTGTCGCCGATCTGCCGGGTTGCTCCATGAGCAGCTTCCGACCCAGGCCACAAGCCGCGATCCGATCAACGGTGGCCGGACCGCCCATGGACGAGATCACGTCCACCCGGTGATCGGCGACCAGTTCCCGGCCGGCGCTCGTCGCGCCCATGATGGCCAGACGTTCCGGCGGCACCCGCAGTCGAGGGGCACATCGACGAGCGCGTACGCCCGCAGTTCCCCACAGGTTGCGAAGTCGAGCGAGCTGTGCGCGCGCCCGGTGTGCGTTCACGATCGAGCCCGGCCGGGCCGAGCACATGCCTGATTTCGTGCCAGGTGTCCTCGCCGTGCCGGCCACTTATGCCGGACGCACGGTCGCGATGCATTCGATATCGACAGCCTCGGTGCGCCCTGGGCGCAAATCGCCCGGGCGGGCCTAGCGAACCTGCGCCGCCTCCAGGACAAGGTCGAGTGCATGAACGGCAGCGGTGCCGAGATCGCCGTCCATGACTGCCGGCATGTTCACCGCCCTGCCGGACGTTCATCGCCGGGGAGCGCTCGCGTTGGCGTTGTTTGGCCCTGCTGATGTCGGGGTCTCTGGGGTCGAGGGGTAGCACATCCAGGAGGGCCTGGCGGCGCTGAGTCCTGGTCCGGCTCACCTTCGTGATACGTACCTGTCGCATCTCATACCTCTGGGGCACGGCGTCGTGGAACGGCAGACCTGGCGCCGAGTGAGGGGAAGCTCAAGAGCCAGGTCCAACCGGCCTGGAGGGGTTACCGAGGAAGCACGTCGTACGCACTGGCGGGCGTTCATGCCGCGTCACCTGCCGACTCTGCCACCGACGCCGACAGGTACCACGCGGCGCTGTTCGGGCAGCTTGTCGCCGGCTTCGTGGTGACTGGCGAGCAGCAGTTGGCCGCCGACCGGCGCCGCGACCACTCGGGAAGAGCAGTTGACGACGCAGGAGAAGCCGTCACCTCTGGTGAAGGCGAGTACGCCGGATTCCGTCCGCAACCAGCGGAAGTCGCCGGAGGACAGCGCGGCTCCGGACTGGTCGGCCTCAGCGACCGCGTCGAAGCCGCCGACGGCACCATCGCCGCACAGAGCCCACCGGCAAGTGCACCCGCCTCGCCATCGACCTCCCACTCGAAGACCCCTCAGCCCAGGCCTACTGATGCCCTCAGCGGGCGATGAACACGAAGGGCGAGCCTCTACAGCCCCTCGCCGCGGCAACGCGTCGTACGGCAGCACGTCAGGGGGGCGCCGGGCAGATCCAAGCGTGTGGTTAAGGTGTGTGTCCCTCCTCGGACACGTGGGGGTTCATATCCCTAGGGATATGAGCCCTTCGTCATCTGTCGGCGTTCGGTTGTCGCGTTTCCTCTGCCGAGGCGTATCCCCATTCCTCCTTCACGCGTCTGCAGCCGTCAGGCGCCGCCAGACCTCCCTGCGGGTGACCGCGCGGTCCGACAGTTGCGCCGACTAGCCCGCGGATGACCGTTCGTGCTTGTGGGACCAATCTCGCCGTCCGCCGGACAGGTATGAACCCAGAAGAGCAAGTCCCGGACTCCTGGAATTGCTCAAAGGAGCGGAACTCGGTCCGTCCGGGACCCGGTGGGGGCCGCCAGTGCGAGGTCCGCGGCGTATGCGGCCTCGAGATTCTTCGTCCCACGGCACGGATTCTGCGGCGCGCGAGTCGAGGATGTCGACAGCAACTGAAAGCTGATCAGGAGGCGGCAAGGTGGTTTCTGCTGACGGTTGCAACACTTCGTCCTGGATTGGGAGGTTGTGTTGTCTTCGTCTCGTCGTGTGAGGAAGGGGCCGGGTCGTCGGCCGCAGTCGGCCAAGCGCCTACGGTTCATGGAGTTGCGTGGTCGCGGGTGGAGCATTGTGGCCGCAGCGCGCGAGGTCGGTGTCTCGAGGACCACCAGGAACAACTGGTCCTGCGGCTACAAGACCTACCGCAAGGGCCAGGTCGTCGGGTTCGTCGCTTCACTTGACCGGCTCGCGGATCGGGAGATCAGCTCGCGGTTCCTGTCGCAAGAGAGGATCGGATCGAGATTGCGGATCTGCGTCATGCCGGTGTGAGCGTCCGAAAGATCGCGGATCGTCTGGCCGGGCGCCGTCGACGATCTCGCGTGAACTGCGCGGCAACGCGGCGCAGGCGGCCGTTTTCGCCCGTTCGACGCGCACCGTTAGGCGACCGCTCGCCCCGACGCGGTCGCCGGACTGCTGTCCTGAATGTCCCGAACGCCGGAGGCAGAGGCTGGTCCAGGCGCGGTTCGTTCACCAGGAGAGGAGGCCCTTGACGACGATCGCGGCTGCGCCGATGGCCGACAGGGCGATGACGAGCTGGCGCGCGTGTTCTCCTCCTAGCTTGACGGCCAAGACGTGTCCGCCGACAAGCCCTGCGGTCAGAGCAGCGACCGAGATCAACAGCGTCGACGCCGAGACCTGTACGCCGCCCTTCGCGGCCAAGGAGGCGAGGTTGATGACGACCGCATACAGCTGGAAGGTGGCAGCGAACTTGCGGTGGTCCCAGTTCGTACTGACCGCGTACAGCACGATCGCCGGTCCACCGACCCCAGCTGTCACGTTCATGAACCCACTCGCCGCACCGGCTGCGAGCGTTCCGGCCATCCCTCGTGGCATCCGCGCCCTTCTACTGAACTGAACAGCCAGCAGTGCGACCAGCACCATCGTCCCGACGAGAACCATCAGTAGGGGCGCCGGCACACGTCTCGCGACGAAGGCTCCGAGCGGAATCATCGCGAGCGCGGGCACGGCAAGCTGTAGGCCCTGCTTCAGGTCGACGTCCCGCCAGGTCGCCGCGAGCACGGCCAGGCTGGTCAGCAGCGCGAGCACGTTCGACAAGACCACGCCCTGGAAGGGACCGGCCACCAGGACGAGCAGGGGCGACGCGACGAGCGCGAACCCCACGCCGGTCACGCGTTGCGTCACCGCACCCGCGGCCACGCCGCCGGCGAGCAGCACGACCTGCGTGTCCATCACCACCGCCGCGGCACTTCAGACACCGACAGCGAGGTAACGAACGTCTTGGAACTCCTCGAGGCCAAGACTTCCTCCTTCACGGCCCAAACCGGACTGCTTCACTCCACCCATGGGCGCGAAACACACTGTCGGCAAGGCGTTGTTGATCCCGACGATCCCAGTCTCGAGGCGCTCCGCCACCCGCCAGCCCCGGCTGACGTCGCGCGACCAGAAATAGCCGGCCAGACCCATTTCGGTCGCATTGGCACGAGCGATCGCCTCATCCTCGTCACGGAACCGGAAGATCCCGGCCACGGGACCGAACACCTCCTCCCGCGCGAGCGCGACGTGGTCCGGTACGTCGGCCAGCAAGGCCGGCGCCACATAGCTGCCGGCAGCCGGCAACTCGAAGGAACGGGTGAGCAAGCGGGCTCCGCCCGCCACCGCCTCCTTGACCATCGCCTCGACCGCTGCCGCCCGCTGGGCGTCGATCACCGGTCCGAGATCGGGGCAGTCCTCGGCAAGCCCGTTGCCGACGGTCATCTTGTCGACGGCGTTGACGAGCCGGGCGACGAACTCGTCATAGACGTCCTCGTGCACGATGAAGCGGTTCGCGGCGATGCAGGACTGACCGGTGTTACGGAACTTCGCCAGCAGCGCGCCCTCGACCGCCGCGTCCAGATCGGCGTCCTCGAAGACGATGAAGGCGGCGTCGCCTCCGAGCTCCAGCAGCGGCCTGACGATCCGTCGCGCCGCTCCGGCCATGATCTGCGCCCCTACGCCGGTCGAGCCGGTGAAGCTGACGGCCCGGACAGCCCGGTGTTCCAGCAGCGCACCGGTCAGTTCGCGCGCGGGACCGTGAACGAGGTTCACCACGCCTCGGGGGATGCCGGCATCGGTGAGGCACCTGATCATCTCGGTGACGGCGAGCGGTGCCTTCTCCGAGACCCGGGCGACAACTGTGCAGCCTGCGGCCAGCGCGGGCGCCAGCTTGCGGGCCTGGATCGAGCACGGGAAGTTCCAGGGCGTCAGCGTGGCGACAACGCCGACGGGCCTGCGGATGGTCAGGTGGCGCCGGTCCGCGAGCTCGTGCGGTACGACGTGACCGGATGGCCGGCGGGCTTCCTCTGCGAACCAGCGGAAGTACTCCGCGGAGAAGCTCACCTCGCCGATCGCCTCCGGCAGGCGCTTGCCCGCCTCGCGGGCGAGCAGGGTGCCGATCTCCTCGGCCCGTGCCGTGATCAGGTCGGCTGCCCTGAGCAAGATGTCGCTTCGTTGCCTGGCCGGCGCATCGGCCCAACTTGTCAGTGCGTCGGCAGCTGCGTCGGCGGCCCGTACGGCGTCCTCGGCAGTACTCCAGCCGATGTGGTCGACAACGGAGCCGTCGGCGGGGTCGATCACCTCCAGGCTGTCAGCCTGGCGGTGCCACTGGCCGTCGATCAGGGTTGTACCGGGTTCCGTCATGTCTCTCCTCAGTCGGGGGTCAGCGCACCAGGACGCCAGGGCGATGCCGGCCGCCCACGTTGACGACTGGCCAGCTCGGGTCGTGCACCAGGACTTGGGCGCCGTGCGGCCGGATGACCGCGGTGTCCTCGACCTTCCAGCCGGCGGCGCTGGGATTCCAGGCGAGCACCGAACCGGCCGGCACGACGGCGTCCGAGCCGTGGTGGGCCGGAAACTCACGCGGCTGAAGGCCGCTGAACCCGCCTTGGTGGTGCCGGTGCCACTCCCCCGGCTCGAAGCCGTTGGCGCCGTACGCCGCGGTGCCGCTGGCGAACGCGTCACCGAGCCGCACGCCTGGCATGCTCGCGTCGAGGAACGCCCGTTCGACCTCGAGCAGCGCACGATAGTGAGCCTTCTCCTCCGCGCGCAGGTCGCCGAACGCGACGAGCCGCGTCACGCTGGCGACCAGGCCGTGGCGGCGGGCGCAACAGACGAGCATGGCCCGGTGGCCGATCGGCGCGTCGGTGGGCAGTGGATGACGATGCTCGCGGCGGCGGTCGTCACCCGCGACCATCAGCACGATCGGATCGAGCCCGCGGCCGAGCAACGCCGCCGCGAGCACAGCGGCCGCGGCGTACTCCGTCATGTCGGGTGAGATGGTGTACGCGGCCTCGGTGGCTGCGCTCGCGGCATCGCTGCACAGGTGTGCGAGCAGCGCCTGCTGATGCATGGTGAGGACGCGGCGAAGAGTCGCGACCTGCACGGCCACATCGATCGTTCTTGCCACAGAGCCGTCGCTGCCGACCGTGGGCCCGGTCGGCAGCACCGAGTCACGTGGCTGCCACCACGGCACGATCCGCCAGTCGACGTCCAGACCGGACAACTCGGTGTCTCGGAGCCGGGGCGCCTCGATCGTGTTGGTGACGACTGTTGCCGTCGGCGTCTGTCCGGAGAGATCGACGACGACGTCGAGGCAGGCAGAGTCCAATGTCTGGGGAACATGCACCCGTGCTCCGAGCAACCAGGTGAGCGATGCTGGTGTACGGAGTACGAGCGATTCGAGGCCTTGCTCCGTGCCGAGCGCGGCCAGCCGTCCGAGCTTGTCGGTGAAGTCGATCCGGCGATCACCCATCGTGCGCCACGACTTCTCCGGCAACGGCTTGGGTGCCGATGGCAATCGTTCGGCCGGACTCCAGTACGACGCTGGTCGGCGTACCGTCGAATCCGGAGAGCGTCAGCTCGCGCGGCGTCTCGCCGTACGCGTGCAGAACCCACGGACGATCCTCAAGATCTGTCGTTCCGGTGACGGCGGGGTCCACCGGCACCTGCGGGATGACCGCGCCGCTGCGGACCAGTACTGGGAAGCGGTCCAGCGGCACCTCGACCTGGTGGAAGCCAGGGCCGGTGAAGACGGTCCCCTCGAGCAGATCCACCCACCGTCCCTCCGGTAGATAGAACCGGCGGGTGACCGGTTTCGTGCCGTCGTCGAACACCGGTACGACGAGCAGGTCGCCGCCGACCATGAACGAGTCGTCGACCGACCGGGCCACCACATCGTCGGGAAACTCAAGGCCGAGCGGCCGCATCACCGGCCAGCCGTTGCGGGCAGATTCCTGCGCCACCTGCCACAGGTACGGCAGCAACTGATAGCGAAGCCGCACCCAGCGACGGCTGATCTCGAGAGCGTCGGCGCCGAACTGCCAAGGCTCACGCGGTCGCAGCCCATGGGCGCGCATCAACGGCGACAACGCGCCCAGCTGAGTCCAGCGGACGTACAGGCCCGGCGTCAGCTCCGGGCCGAAGAAGCCGCCGATGTCGTGACTCCAGAAGCCGGGTGCGCTCATCGCGTAGGACAGGCCGCCGCGGACCGTTGCCTGCATGCCTGCGACCGTGGATTCGGCGTCCCCGCCCCATTGACCCGGGTAGCGCTGCGAGCCGGCCCAACCGCTACGTCCCCACACCAACGGGCTCCGGCCGGCGTACCGCCGGATGGCGTCGCTGACCGCGGCGTTGTACCGCAGCGGGTAGAGGTTGTGCGCGTGCGCCGGTGGCGTGCCGTCGAACAGCTCGACGTCGTCCGGGAGCGCCTCACCGAAGTCGGTCTTGAACACCGCGACCCCATCGGCGAGGAACTCCTCGTGCATGCCCTGCCACCAGGCGAGCGCATCGGGGTTCGTGAAGTCGATCAGCGCCCGCATCCGGCCATCGGAGGTCGGCGTCTTCTGGATGGCGGCCAGCTCACCGGTCGACGTACGGACCAGGTAGCCCTTGTCCCGGGCCTCCTCGAAGCGAGGCGACGCCGGATCCAGATACGGCAGCTCCCAGACCGAGAGGCGAACACCGGACTCCGCCAGCGCGTCGACGAAGGACTTGCGGTCACCGAAGCGGGTCTCGTTCCAGATGAAGTCACAGTTGAGCCGGTCGACCACCAGCCAGTCCGGGTCGCAGTGCATCACGTCCAGCGGTACGCCGTGCTCGCGCATCGTCCGTACCACGTCGAGCATCTCGTCACGGCTGTGATACCGGCAACGTCCCATCCAGTAGCCGAACGCCCACAGCGGCGGCACATCTGCGCGTCCGGTGAGAGCGGTGTACGCCGTGAGCCGGTGCTTGGGTGAGCGCGCCGCGACGACGTACAGGTCGATCGCCTCGTCCGCAACGGTCAGGCCAAGGACGGACGGGCGGGTGTGGCCGACGTCCGCTGTCACCACGGCCCCGGTGTTGACGAAGCCCAGGTACCCCGCCGACGAGTGCCACACCGGGACAGGCTTGTACGCCATCCCGGTCCCGGTGCCGCAGGCGTCTTCACTCCGCAGGACGAGCTGCTGGCCGTTCTTCACCAGCCGGCCGAACTGCTCACCGAAGCCAAGCACGTCCTCGTCCGTGCCGAGCTCGAGGTTGAGCGTCATCCCATTGCCATCAGCAACCACCGCAGGAGCCATCGGCAGGCCGGCGACCTGCCGCAGCCGGTGCGCTGTGCGGAGCAGCCGCTCACCTGTCGCGAGATCCTCGACGGCGAGCGTGAACGGCGCACGGCCGATCCGCACCCGCACCTGTGAGGACGCGATGACGATCTCCGCGTCCGCCTCGGTCAGCTCGAATGGCGCCTCGCCCCGTCCGGGATCGGTGACGATGCCCAGCCAGGTGCCGTCGTCGTCCAGGACCGCCGCCCCGGCCGGGGCCAGGGTGATCCGCACTGTCGAGTCGGATGGCAGGCTCACCCTCAGCTCGTACGCCGTGGGATCGACAGGTGGCAGGTCCAGTTCCGGCAGGTTCGGCATCTGTGTCTCGATGCCCTGGTCCTCCGGCGATTCACCGGTGAGCCAGCCCGGCATGACGCCGAGTTGTACGCCGGGCAGCGCGTCGACCCCGATCGCCGCGCCCGCCCGGGTCCGCCGTACCGAGGTCACCCGGCGCAGCAGCAGCGTCCCGTCCACCGCACTCATCCCTTCACCGAGCCGGCGGTGATACCGGCCACGAAGTAGCGCTGCAGGAACACATAGGCGACGACGATCGGCGCGGAGGCGACCACGACGCCGGTGAAGAGCAGCGGATAGTCGGTCAGGAACTCGCCCTGGAACGACAGCAGCGCCACCGGCAGCGTCTTCTTGCCGGGCTCCTGGATGAACAGCAGCGGATAGAGCAGATCGTTCCAGTGGATCACGAACAGGAAGATCGCGGTGGCCGCGAGCGAGGGCGTCGACAGCGGCAGGATCACCGACCGGTAGGTCCGCCACGGCCCGGAACCGTCGATCGAGGTGGCCTCGTAGATCTCCCCCGGGATCGTCTTGAGGAAGCCGGTCATGATGAACACCGCGATCGGCAACGTGACGACCACATTGATCAGGACCAGACCAATCAGGCTGTTCGTCAGGCCGAGCACGTCGAACAGCACGTACTGCGGAATCATGTTCGCCTGCGCGGGGACCGCCATGCCGAGCACGATGAAGCCGTAGATCAGATGTCCCACCCAACCACGGATGCGGGCGATGCCATACGACGCCAGGCTGCCGACGAACAACGTGATCGGCACCGAACACGCGGTCACGATCGCACTGTTGCGGAACGCGCCGCCGAGGCCGCCCTGCCCGAGCACCTGCCGATAGTTCGCGCCATCGAGCTTGTCCGGCAGGCCGAACGGCGAGGAGAACAACTGCTGGGTCGTCTTGAAGGTTCCTGCCAGCACGACCACCATCGGGACGATGATCAGCACCGCGTAGACGAACAGGACCGTGCGGCGGGTCAGATTGAAGCCCATGTCGATCTCCTCTCAGGCCTGGCTCTGCGCCAGCGCGACCGCACGCCGCTGCAGCCAGGTCACGAGTGCGATGACGACCATGAAGACGATCGACTCCGCGGCGGCGTAGCCGAACTGCGAGTTGGCGAAGCCGGCGTAGATGCGGGTCGACAGGATGTCCAGCGACGGTTTGGGCGGATTGCCGCCCATCCCGAGGATCAGGTCGAAAGCCTTGAAGCTCTGCACCGTCGTGTAGGCGATCACGATCGCCGAGGCGGGCGCGACCAGCGGCCAGGTGATGTGCCGGAACTGCCGCCACCGGGAGGCACCGTCGACGTCGGCCGACTCGTACAGGTCGGCCGGGATCTGCTGCAGACCGGCCACGTAGATGACCATCATCTGGCCGACGTGGAACCACACCTGGGTGGCCGCCACGAAGAAGATCGCCTTGCCGTCGTCGCCTAGGAACGAGCTCTTGAGGCCGTCCAGCCCGACCGCCCCGAGCGCGGTGTTGATCAGGCCGAAGTTCGGGTCGTAGACGAATTTCCAGATGAAGGCGACCGAGACCGAGGACAGGATCGTCGGCAGGAAGTACAGCGCCCTCAGCAGGATCGACGACCGCGAGTTCCTCACCAGGAAGACCGCGAGCGCCAGCGAGATCAGGGTCTGGAAGACGACCACCACGAGCATGAACTTCAGGTTGTTGAACAGTGCCCCGCGGAAGAGATCGTCCGCTGTGGCGATCGTGCTGAAGTTGCCGGCACCGACGTTGTTGTACTCGGCGCTGAACCCGTCCCAGTCGGTGACCGAGTAGCGCACACCTTCGAACGTGGGCATGGCGAAGAAGACGACGTACAGGACGAGGGCCGGCAGCGGAAACAGGAACAGCGCGGGATGCGTCCGATTCACCCCTGAGCGTCGGCGACGTGGTGGCACCGGTGTCGGCGACTCGTCTCGGGCCGGGGCGTCGAGGAGGATGCCGGAGTTCGTCATCGTGACCGCCTCCGCTGTTCGACGATCCGTTGGGCCGCGTCCGCGGCCTGTTCCGGTGCGGTTCCGCCGGCCACCTGTGTGCAGGCGTTCTCGACGGCGGCGCGCAGGTCGAGATCCTCGAACTGGAACCTGGGCGCCAGCAGCGTCTTACGGTCGAGCCAGGGCGCCGTCGCCTTCAGATCGCGGTTGGTGTACTCGACCCCGGACACCGTGAGGTGCTGACCGGTTCCGTTCGCGTAGATGCTCGCGACGGCCGGGTCGGACAGGTACTCGACGAACTTCAGCGCCTGTTGGTGCTGCTGGGATGCGGCGTTGACGCCGAGGATGAAGGTGGCGTTGTGGATCCCGACGTACTTGACCTGGTCCTTCGGCACCGTGATCGGCGCGATCAGGTCCATCGCGAAAGTCGCTCCCAACTTGCGGACAGCCGCCAGGTGGAACGAGCCGGTGGCCAGCATCGCGGCCTTCTGGGTGGCGAAGAGCTGTTGCAGTGGTTCCGAGGCGGTCCCGGTTGCCTTCGGCTCGAAGAACGGCCGCAGCTCGGCGTACTGGCGCAACGTCTTGAGGAACCAGTCGTCGGTCACCTTGTACCGGCCGGCCTCGATCCCTGCGCAGGCGTCGTCGGCAGGCTGGTTGTTCATCACCATCGCGTTGAAGAGTTGCCCTGCGTTGGCCGGCTCTCCGCCCGGCCACGCTATCGGGACCACGCCCGCCGCCTTGAGCCTGTCACACAGACCGAGGAAGCCGTCCCAGTCCTGCGGGAGCTCGGAGATACCGGCCCGCTCGAACAGGTCGACGTTGTAGATCGGCATGTTGAAGACGAGCTGGTACGGCAGGCCGAGTTGGCGTCCGTTCGCGTCCTTGCCACCGCGGGTCATCTTCGGCAGGTAGTTGTCGGCGAACAACTGGGCCGACAGGTCGAGGAAGGCCCCGGCCTTGACCATGTTCACGAACTGCGCACCGCGGAACGCGGTGAACACGTCGCCGATGGCACCGCCCTTGATCTTCTGCAGCGCGGTGCTCTGGTAGTCGTTCGAGGGCGAGATGTCCTGTGTGACCGAGGCTCCGGGGTTCGCCTTGGCGAAGCCGGCGATGATCTGGTCGAAGACTGCTTTGTCCTCGGCCCGCCAGTGGGCGAACGAGATCTCGCCCTTCACCGGCGTACTGGCCACCGGGGCGGGCGCATTGGGCACGGCGCCGGAGCGGGCGCTGTTGCCTCGAACCGTTCCCGGCCCGGCGCAGCCTGCCGCCGCGCCACCGAGCCCGATCGCGGTCAGCCCTTGGAGCAGTCGCCGGCGGCCGATCTCCGGATGATTCTGGTGCTGAGACATGTGCGGCACTCCTTCACAGACGAGTGGCTCACCACTCGACGACGGGAATCCCGAGCTGGTCGGCGGCGGTCCGTAGTGCGGGGCGGACGTCGGTCCAGGCCAGGACGGTGTGGTGTGGGAAGCCTCCGCTGACGAGGCCGTGCACGAAGTCTTCGGCGTCGGCATCGAGGCGGACGGCCGCGGTGTTGCCCTGGAAGCGATTCGGCTCCGGGACGGACTCCCCCGCGGCGATCAGTAGGCGCAGGCCGGCGGCTCCGGGGTTCTCCGTGAGCCGCGCCATCATCACCGGACCGGTCTTGAGCGGGAAGTTGCCCGCGACACCGATCTTGCGGTTGCAGTGGACATATTGGGTCGCCGCCGACGGATCGGCGGCCAGAGACGTGGCTGCCGCACCGCAGTGCCACAGCCGTACGACGTTGCGCTCGGCATCGAGGTCAACGGTGTCGACGAGATAGGTCGTTCCAGCGCCCAGCGCCTCGAGCAGCATCATCGTGACCGCTCCGTACACATCCCGCTCGCAGGCCGTCGGCGTACCGGCGTCGGCCAGCCGCGACAGCGACGAGCAGGGGCAAACTCCGAGGGAAGCCGGGAACTCCGGCCAGCAGCGGATCGCCATCGCGCTCAGATCCGCCTGGTCCCGCCACGACTTGAGTGCGGTCGTCACGCTGGCGGACAGTGCGACCTGCGCCGGGTCGAGCGTCGCCAACGACGGTTGTGCCGCGACTGCGTCGGCCCGTTCGACGTCGCGTTCTGCGGCCGGAACCTCGTCCACCCGGTCGAACATGGCCTCGACACCGATCTCTTCGATGGCGAGTCCGAAGAGCTTGTCGACCAGCGCCGCGTCGTACCGGCTGGGAGTGAAGCCGGTCGGAGCCTCGCCGACCAGGCCGATCGTGCGTCCGCGCAGCCCGCGGAGTGCCTCGGCCACCTCGTCGGTGTCACCGCGTTCGCGGACTACCGACGGAACGTCCGGTGCCGGGGGCAGGTCGCCACGAAGAGCTGCGCCGATGGCGTCACGAACGGCCGGCTCGCTGGGATCGCCGTACACCAAGCGAGCGGACAGTCCGGCGTGGACCAGCAGCGCGTGACCGAACAGGTTGGCACCGCACAAGGAGTTCAGCCAGAGCCGGTCACCGACCGGTCCGGGTTCGCGGAAGGACCACAGCAGCGGTGGGCGGTCCAGACCGGCGTACAACTCGAGCGCTGGGGACGCGTCCGAGAACGAGGCGCAGATGTTGATGACGAGGTCGGCGTCGGCGGTCACGAACTCAGCCGCGGCTGCCACGTCCTCGGGCGTCATCACCAGGTCGGCCGGACCGGTCACGTCGGCGCCGAGCTCGACCAGCAACGCTCTGGCGGCGACAGCGCGAACCTTGGCCACCTCGACGGCGAAGGTTGGTCGCGCGGTCGGGACGACCACGACCTTCGGGCGGACGGTCATGCCGGTCACCTCTCTCCCAGCGCCTCGTCGACGACAGCGCCGAGGCGCTCCAACCGTGGTACCGAGATCTCAAGAAGATCGCGTTCCACATCGTCGCTGCCGATCACCGAAGCCCAGATGGCGCGACCGGCCAGGAAGCCGGAGGCGCCGGCGGAGCAGGCGATCCGAACCGCTTCCGGGAACAGCTCGTGCGGCACACCGGACGACAACACCACCCACGGCGAATCGACCGCCTCGGTGATCGCCTCGCACCGCCGGCGGATCTCGTCGGCATCACCGTCCCCATGCAGCGGGACTTCCGCCTTGTACAGGTCGGCACCGAGCGCGCCCAGCTCGCGGGCGGCAGCGAGAACGCCATCGTCCCAGTTCCACTCACGTCCGTCGCGCGGCGCCTTCGACACCGGCTCGATGATGCTGATCAGGCCCGCCGCCCGGCACCGGCCGACGAACTCCTCGACCATCGCGATCCGGGCTGCGGGATCGCCGTCCGGGCGATGGATGACGAGCAGCTTCAGGGCGACCGCACCTTGGTCGCGCACCTCCGAGGGTACGACCGCCCGGTCGATCTCCACGTCGGCGACGAACTCGTCCGGTCCGGCGATGAAGTGGTCCGCCGCGGCGATCAAGCCGCAGGCCGGGTCGACGACTCGCTCCGCCACGGCCTGGTCGAAGGCGAACTGCTTGTCGATCAGGACACCGGACGCGTACGGCGTGAGGATCGACGCGGCGGCCAACTTGAATCGGGTGACCTGGTCGTCGGTGACCGGTGTGGTCTGATGCGCGGCGAACATCGCTCGCATCGCCTCCCGCTGGTCCACCGCGAGCATCGCGAAACCACCACTCGGCCTGGCCAGGACAGACAAGTCAGGCGCCGTCCCGGTCTGGTCCGGCCGGCTGGTCTGGGCGCTGGTCATCGTGACTCTCCTTGAGACTCGGTCCACGTCAGGGACGGCAGGAGCGCCGCCACCTCGTCGTACTGCGGAATGGCTGAACGACCGTCGAGGCCACGGCACGACAACGCGGCCGCGATATTGGCGAACGCAAGGCACTGGCCCAGCGGCAGGCGCCGCATCCGCGCCGCGATCAGCGCACCGTGGAACACGTCGCCGGCACCAAGGGTGCTGATGACCTCTACCTTCAGTCCTGGTGCGTGATACCGCTCGCCGGCTGCTGTCGCGGCGTACGAGCCGAGGGGGCCATCGGTCGCGACGACGCTGCCCGCGCCGGCCGCCAAGGCCGCGTCGAGGAGCTTGTCGATGTCGGCATCGCCGTGGTCGCGCCGCAGCGCCTCGACCGTCGGGACGTAGAGATCGACGCCGGTGAACGTGAACCCGGGGATCGGGTTGCCCGCGTCGACCGCGAGCATCGGGCGCCGCTCCTTGGCTCCGCCCAGGAGGGTTTGGACGGGAGACCAGCCGAGGTGGTCGACGTGCACCCATTCGGCCGACAGCAACAAATCCGCGGCCGAGGTCAGGACCGGCGCCGGACCCGGCCGGGTACAGATGGCCCTGGTCCCGCGTTGCCTATCCACAACGATGACACTCGCGCCGGACGACTGGCCGGCCGCCACGGTGACACCGGAGACGTCGACCCCCTCGGCCCGCAAGTCCTCAACGATCCGTCGGCCCTCGGGGTCGTCTCCGACCGTCCCGACGAAGGCCGCGGGCACACCGAGCCGAGCAGCAGCGACCGCCGCAGTCGCGGCAGGACCGCCGCCTGCATAGTCGAGCTGCTCGGCGACCAGCCGCTCATCCGGGTCTGGGAAGCGATCTACAAGCGCGATCGCGTCGAGCGTCACTGCCCCGGCGAAGACCGCCGGCGGGTCGGCACTCATCCGAGTCCCCTTCCTCTGACCATCGATGTTGCGATACTAACAATTAATGTTGGAAAGTCAACATAGTCTGGGGATAGAATCTCAACACTGGCCGCAGATAGGAGGGCGGATGTCCGAGGGATCGATGCGCTACGACAGCGCTCCGGCACGCCGCCGGACCATCCTCGAGGCACTCCGGACCTCGGGCTTCGTGTCCGTCGCAGACCTCACCCGCGAACTCGGCGTCTCCGACATGACAATCCGCCGCGACCTGCGCAAACTCGAGCAGGGCGGGGAGGTGCGCGTGGTTCGCGGTGGCGTCAGCGTTCCGCACGGCCCGCTGCACGCCCCTGCGTTCGTCAGCCGGGCCGGCATCGCAGCAGCCGCGAAGCGCCTGATCGCCGAAACCGCGGTCGAGCTGATCGGCCCGACCGACACGGTGGCGATCGACGCCGGCACCACGACCTATGCGCTCGCGGAGGCGCTCCCCGAGACGTTCCGCGGCTCCGTGGTCACGCACTCGGTGCCCGTCATTCAACTGATGCTGAACCGCGGCAGTGGTCGCATCGTCGGACTCGGTGGCGATGTCCTGCCCGAGAGCCAGGCCTTCGTGGGGCCGATGACGGTGGACGCCACCGCCCGGCTGCGGGTGCGGACCCTTTTCCTCGGCGCCGCCGCCGCCGACGACCGAGGCGTGTACGTCGCGACCGACATCGAGCGGCCGACCAAGCAGGCCTTGATCGACATCGCCGACCAGGTCGTCCTTCTGGCCGACCACACCAAGTTCACGACCTCCGCCCCGGTCCTGCTGTGCCCCTGGGACCGCATCACCACCGTGGTCACAGACCGGGCACCGTCACCCTCGATCCGCGACCAACTCGCCAAGTCCCACGTCACCCTCGAGCTCCCCCGCGACTCATTCGACTAGTACCAACCATCCATCACACCGCAAGCGCCAGACGGTGGCTAGCCAGACGTGTGGTTAGCCAGACGTGTGGTTAGGGTGCGTGTCCCTCCTCGGACACCATGGGGGTTCAAGTCCCTGGGGATACGAATCAATGATGTATCAGGACATCGGCGTCAGCCTCCATTAACCTAACTGACCTGCCGCGGCCATTGCCGTCGCGGTCTACGCTCAGCCTCATGACAGCCAGCTACGTCGCGCGCATCGTCCAGGTCCCCGATCACGGCATCCGGTTCGAGCCGGCCGAGGGGACTGTCCCACCGGAGCAGCCGACCGAGGTCAACCTGCTCGGTATGGCGATCGCCCTGGCCCTTGGCGCCGCGGGCTACCGGCATCACCCCGAACCGCGCGACCCCGAGCTCCAGACCCTGGCCGCTCTCCTCGGCGGCGATGCCGTCATGCCGTGGCTTCCCGCCGCCGACGCGACCACCGACGCCTACATCGTCTGCGAGCTCACCCCCGCCGGCCCCCAGTGCGAGGTCCAGCAGCGCCCGCGGTGAAACACGACAGCCAGACGACCGCCGGTGGTGGGGTGCCGACCTCGATCGGCGGCTGTTCGAGGCGACCAAGGTGTACGACGGCAAGGACGACAAAGCCCAGGTCTACCCGTACTGGAAGGCCTGGATCGACCCGTCGCTCGCGGGAGAGGTGGCGATCCTGCAAACCTGCGGCCCATTTGCCTGACAGGGTCGGGTAGTCGGGGCGCCGCAGGCCCCGACGCGTACAGCACGGACCAACTGTTGCGCGGTCCGGTTTTCGGGTGCACCGTTCGATACAACCGGGGAGGGAGTTGAGGGGGATGCGTCGACGCGTGCAGATTGGGCGCACGGTCGGAGCCGTCGTACTGGTCTGTGCGGCCGTTGCGGCCGGCATCTTCGGAGTGAGCTCAGTACTCGAAGGTGACGATTCCGGCAACGCGGCCAGCCGTCCCGCTGACTCCCGACCGGCTGCCTCGCCCCCCGGCGACGGCTGGCGGTGGGAGTCGTACGAAACGATCGAGCTCCAGGTCCCGGACGACTGGGGCTACGGCACCACCGGCTCACCGCCTTGTCTTGTCGAGAAGGTGCAACGCCCTTATGTTGGGCGCCCCGGAGCGGTGCGAGCCATCGGTTGCGGGACTCGGCTACCGCTGCTTGCGTATCGAGCCTCGTATCTGTGGTTCGACGCCGTACGCAGAATTCCCGCCGACACGCCGGGCGTCCATCCAGCCGACCACGGCTGGGTCGAGGAGATTCGGCTGGTGGACGGCGTCCAGGTCACGGTGGTCAGTGATGACAACTCCATCAGGCGACGGATCCTGGATTCGGCGCGGGTGATCGACGGTACTGACGCCTACGGTTGTGCGCCGGACCATCCGCTCGCCCGCCAGCCGCAAGGACGGCCTTCGGGCGGTGGGACGGCATCGCTCGGCACCGTCGAGTCGATCGCGCTCTGCCGGTACGCCATCGGCGCCCCCGCAGCCCGTCGGCGCGCGCCACTGATCGCGAGCTCGGTCGTCCGCGACAGGGCCGCGGATGCCCTGGTCGATGCCATCACCAGCGCGCCGGAAGGCGGCGGACCGGACGACACAGACTGCCTAGAAACGTACGGATCGGAGATCCTGGTCCTCAAGCTCCACGGCAGCAACGGTGACCAAGAGGTGCTCATCCGGTACAGCGGCTGTCACTTCAACGGCATCGACGACGGTGTGACCCTCCGGCGACTGACCGCCGACGTTCTGCGACCGATCCTCACCGGCATCCATCGCCAGACGACCTACAGCCACGCCCTGTACGAACTCGTGGTCGGACCCGCCCCGCCCAAGTGGCGCTGAAGGCCAAGTCTCAGCACGGCGGCATCCGGAGAGCGCCGTCGAGTCGGATGGGGTGGCGTTGTTGCGCCGGATCAGCAGCCGCCACTGCGCTGGGCACTCCGCGGAGGCTCCTTGGCATTTCAGGACGCTGGCTCGTGCGCGCGGGGCACTCGGAGCGCAGACTGACCTGGGGGCCCGGCTGTCGCGATCGGGGCGGTGGTTGGCTGCGGTGGCGATCCGAGTCGGGCGAAATCATTGCTGACGGCAACCGTCGGTATCGCATCACGACCTTCACTGGGCCGGACGCCGGGTTGGTCCTGGTCTGGGACGGAGTGGCGATCCTGATCTACAACCCTCACGATGAGCCGAAGTACATGCGTGAGGAGAATCCGAGCGAGGACGCGTTCGTCAAGCAGACCTTCTTCTTCAAGGACGGTACGGACGAGTTCATGCAGACCTGCCCAAACGCCCGCAGATTGGGCTTGAAGACGCTCTACGGCAGGAGCGCGGTGCGCTACGCCTGCGACAAGGTCGACCCGGGCGAAACCGGGCAAGTGGAGATGGACGCCCGAGAGATAGCGCTGGATGAACAGACCGGCCTGATGCTGGTGAACGGACCATCCATACCGATCGAAGTGACGTTCGGACCGCCGATCAACGCCGACACCTTCTCGACAAAGCTGCCGCCGGGCAGTGACGGGATCGACTCTACAAACCTGCCGCCGGACGCCGAGACGACCGCACCCGACCAGCTCGGTACCCTCCGTGTGCCGGCTGTCGGCGGTGGTGAACTCACCGCAGCGTCGTACCGCCGCAAGCCGTTCGTCGTTGTCACAGGACCTGCGGCCGGGATCAGATCGGCACTCAGCCGGTTGCTGCCAATGACAGACGGCGGCGCCAACCTGCGGTCATCGGACTGCTGATCGCTGTTCCGCCCAGCGACTGGAAGGGCTCACTGCTCAATCCCGCGGACGCGAAGGCCTTCGCGGACTCCGTGTCCAAGACTGCCGGGCGGTTCGAGGTACCGGTTGGAATCGACATCAAGGGCGCCGCGGGCTACGCGATCACAAATGGTGTCCCAGAGATGCAGCCAGGGCAACCAGGCTTCGAGACCTTGGTAGCCATCGCGGTGGTGAGGTCGGACGGCACGATTGCCCGCGCGACGCTCGCCAGCAAAGCCACCGACGCCCAGCTCCGCAACTGGCTGCGCGAACTCTCGTAGCCCGGCGAGCCTGCTTCTGATGCGATTCATCGACGACGAGGGGAAGACAGTGAAAGCTGAGCCGAACCAGCGCCGATGACGGTCGCGAACGCCCTTGGCTTCGGCGCCCGGTTCGTGACCGCGGGGCTGCAGACGTCTCCAATGTCACGATGCTCCACGGCGGATACAAGAGAACGTCATCCCCGAACGGGCATCGGCCTTGGTCGACGTCCGTTTCCTCCCGGGACAACGGGACCTCGTCCTGGAACGGATCAAGCAGCTCGCAGGTCCCGACATCACGATCGACATCGAGATGGGCCTCATCGCAATGGAGGCACCGTTTGACGGCTCGCTGGTCAAGGCCGTCATCGACACCCTGGGCGTGGTCGGGGGTGACCCGCCCCGAGAGATCGCCTAAGGCGGCCAGGATCATCCCCGCCATGTTCTTCATATCGACCGCTCCTCTCCCCCAGAGGACGCCGTCACGGATCACCCCACTGAAAGGATCCTCGGACCAGTCGGCGGGGTCAGCCGGGACCACGTCGAGGTGGGCGTGGAGAAGGAGCGCAGGCAGGGTCCGGGCGGTTCCACGCCAAGCGCGATCAGGTTCACCCGCCCCGGCGCCGCTTCGTACCTGCGCGACTCGAGCCCGGCTTGCGAAAGCAGGGCCTCCACGTAGTCCACGTTTTTCGCCACTCGTAGTAGCCCGCCGCGACAGCTCAGCAGCCGGCGGGCCACCGCGATGCCGACGCCGTCGTCGGCGAACTCTCTGGCGCGCCTGGACATCGGCGACGGCACGACTCGTTACCCTCTACTTCCCGGGACCAGGCCAACCATGTCGGCGCTCAGCCGCCAAAGCCTCGCCGCCGTGGCCTCGTCGTAGCTGCGCTGGGCCGATCGCCTCGGCCGGCTGTTGGTGAAGTAGCGGCCCGTAACGCCCTCGAGTCCAGAAGCGGACGCGACATGGATCGACGTTGCGGCACCCTGGGCCGCTGTCTTCATGAAGGGTCGCAGGAACGGCACCACCAGCCGCTGCGTCCTGCCGGGGTCCTCTGCTCCGAACGCTGTGCTCACGACACCGGGATGCACGGCATTGGCGGCAACCGCGCTCGGCCGCAGTCTCCTGGCCAGCTCGTAGCTGAACAGGACGTTGGCGAGCTTGGACTGGTTGTAGGCGCGCGCACCGGAGTACGACCGCTCACACTGGAGGTCGTCGAAGTCGATCCGGCCCTGGGTATGGGCGTGGGAGGAGACTGTGACCACGCGTGCGTGGCCGCTCTGCTCGAGCCGGGCGAGGAGAAGGCTGGTGAGCAGGAACGGCGCGAGATGGTTGACGGCGAGGGTCCGCTCGAGTCCGTCAGTGGTGACGTGGCGGGTGTTCCAGTACCCGCCGACGTTGTTGACCAGGACGTCGATGCGGGGAAGTTGTTCGAGCACCTCGTCCGCCAGCCGTCGCACCTCCGACTGGTTGGACAAATCCGCAATGAAGACGTCGACCGTCGCGGCGGTGGCGGAGCGGATCTCCGCAGCCGCCTCCTGCGCGCGGGCGGCGTCCCTGCCGGTGATCGCAACGTTCGCGCCCATCGTGGCCAGTCCCAGGGCGGTGGCCCTGCCTATCCCTCCGGTACCGCCGGTGACCAGCACCGTCCTACCGGTCATCGGTGTCATTGGCGAGCCCTGCTCATTCTTCGGCCTGGGTCACTAGTGATCGGTTGTACGCCGTCGGCGTGAACCCCTTGATCAGGAGCCAGATCGCCAACGTCACCTCGAAGATGCCGCCGGGAATGAGGAGAACCAGGCTGATGGGGGCGCCGAAGACCTCGGCGGCTGCGCCGGCCATGTGCAGCGCGTAGCCGACCAGGCCCCAGCCCGCCAGCCACTTGGGGACCAGCCCGGTGCGGAACAGCAGCGCGCACAGGAAGAGGCATCCGAACGCGAGCGAGAGCTGGCCGATCTGGTACGCCGTCTCGTTCGCGTCGACCGCGAGCGACCCGAGAGCCTGGGCGGCGTCCGGGCCCAACTGTCCGCCGTCAGCCTGGTCGGCGAGCGGGATGATCATCAGCAGCGCGAGCACCCCGACGGTCATCATCGCCATCTCGAAGATCATCGTGGCCAGGTAGGCCACTGCGGTGCGCTTCCCGTGGCGTTCCAGGACCGGGAAGAAGAGGACGGCCTTGCCGATGTCGACCGCGGTGGTCGCGATCATCAGGAACGCCCCGAGGGCCAGGGTGGTTTGCTGCGCGCCGACGCCGGCGAGGAAGTCGGGAGCGCCGACGACGGAGTTCACCAGGATCGAACCGGCGCCGTAGATGAGGAACCCGGCCAGGAACAGGGCTCCGATCAGCCGGGACGTCCACATCCGGGAACCGGTCCGTGGGTCTCTGGCTTCGGTGGGTACGACGCCGCGGCCGCGGTCGCCCGAGATCGGTGGTGTTGCGGTCGTGGTCATGTGTCGTGCCTCTGTCTCTGGAGATCGGACCTGAAAGATGGGAGCGCCAACGGCGCCGGTTGGTGCTCAGATGGTGATGACGGCCTTGCCCCGGACCTGTCCGGACGCGAGGTGGCGCATGGCGTCGGGGACCCGGTCCAGCGGATAGGTCCGGTCGATGCTCGGCGTCACCTGGCCGGTCTCGATGAGGTTGGTCAGCCGCTCGAGGTCGCTGGCCCGCTCCTTGGCGACGAACCAGGCCAGCCGCTGGCCCACGAACGGCGAGAGCAACAGAGCCCGCAGCGACCGGTTCATCCCGCCGGTGAGGTTGCTGCCGTCCTCGCCGCCGACGAGCACGGCCGTCCCCTTGGGCGTGAGTGCGCGGCGCAGACGGGACAGCTTGGGGTTCCCGGCGATGTCGAGGATCAGGTCGTAGTGGTGGCTGCCGCCGGCGTAGTCGTCGCGGGTGTAGTCGAGGACCCGGTCGGCGCCGAGGGAGCGCACGAGGTCCAGCTTCGCTGTGCTGGCCACGCCGGTGACTTCTGCCCCGAAGGCCTTGGCCAGCTGCACGGCGTAGCTGCCGACTCCGCCGGACGCGCCGATGACCAGCACCTGCTGACCCGTCTCGATCCGGCCGTGGTCGGTCAGGGCCTGGAGTGCTGTCCCGGCTGAGATCGGGACCACGGCGGCCTGCTCGAACGAGAGGCTCACCGGCTTGTGGGCCAGCTTGCCCTCGACGGCCACGGCGTACTCGGCGAACGAGCCACGCCCGACGCCGTACACCTCGTCGCCGACGGCAAACCTGGTCACCGCGGACCCGATGGCCTCGACCGTTCCGGCGAGATCACGCCCCGGTACCCGGTCCTTCGGGCCGCGGAAGCCCAGGCCCGCGATCCGCATCAGATACGGCTTGCCTGTCATCAGGTGCCAGGTGCCACGGTCCAGACCCGCCGCGTGCACCCGGACCAGGACCTCGTTGTCGGCGACCTCAGGACGGCCGATGCGCTCGTGGCGCAGCACGCCGGCGTCGCCGTACGCATCCTGAACAATTGCGCGCATGTGGGCGGTTACTTGGCCCAGCTGCTCAGAGACCATGATCATCTGCTTCCAGTGAGATACGGCGACCGCGGGCAACGAGCCAGAGCGCCAGGAGGAACTCACCGAGGAAGGTGACCGTGGCGACGCTGCCCGGAGGACTCGCGAGGACTGTCGAGACGACGCTGTCGAACAGGTAGCCGGCCCCGGCGATCATGAGTAGGACGCCCAGCAATTTCGGGACATAGTCCGAGCGGTAGGTCAGGTAGCCGACGAGCGCCAGATGGATCCCGAAGAGGATCAGCCCGGCCATCCAGAGGTCTTCGAACGCATCGATCTTCAGCAGGGTCTGGCCCTGGATCTGTTCGGCGGTGAAGACGCCCGAGTATTCGTCGGAGGCGACCAGGTCGGGGATGCCGGTTAGCTGGCCGATGGCCAGCATGAAGACTCCCGCGTAGGCGAGCCGGAACCAGGCCGCCAGCCTCGCGAGCCCGCTGCTCACCGGACTGAAGAACCGGAACAGTGCCCACGCGACCACGACGTCGAGCACCACCACTGCGTACAGGCTCGCGGTCCCCCAGCGGAACAGGCCCTCGGAGGCCGCGATGTCCTCGACGGTCCTGGCTGCATCGCCCTGCGTCACCAGCCCTTCGCCGACGTAGAAGATCCCGAAGCCCGACAGGGCGGCCATGGCCAGGATCCCGACCCCGGCGATGAGGCCGGCCTGCCGGATCGACGGACCTCCGGCCGCCCGTTCGCGCGTCGTCGATGGGACGGGAGCCGAGTGGCCCTCGATGGTGGTGCTGCTCATGGGGTGTCCTCGCCTCGGTGGTAGTCGTACTTAGTACGGGACGGTACAGTACAAAGTACGAAAGCACTATGGCTCGGCTGATCAGACGAACCGTGACTGGTGACGATTGGGAGTGAGATGTCTGAACGCTCGGACGACAACCGCGAGGAACGCCCCCGACTCAGCCGGGAACGCGTCCTGCGGGCCGCCGTCGCAGTGGCCGATGCAGGCGGCATCGATTCCCTGACGATCCGATCCCTGTCCCAGAGCCTGGGCGTGAAGCCGATGTCGGTCTACTACTACGTCGCCAGCAAGGACGAGATCCTCGACGGCATCGTCGACCTCGTGTTCAGCGAGATCGAGCTGCCCACGGCCGGCGGTGAATGGCGTACGGAGATCCGCCGACGAGCTGACTCGGCCCGCCGGGTACTGCGTGCCCACCCGTGGGCGATCGGGCTGATGGAATCGCGCACCAGTCCGGGCCCGGCGACTCTGCGGCACCACGACGCGGTCATCGCCACCCTGCGAACCGCTGGCTTCTCCCCCGAGTTGACCGCCCACGCCTACGCCCTGCTCGACAGCTACACGTACGGCTTCGCGCTCCAAGAGGTCGGTCTGCCCTTCGACGGCTCGGACACCGTCGCCGACGTCGCCGAGCCGATCATGGAGAGATTCTCCACCGGCGAGTACCCCCACCTCGTGGAGATGGCGACCGACTACTACCTCCAGCCCGGGTACGACTTCGGCGACGAGTTCGCGTGGGGACTCAACCTCATCCTTGACGCTCTCACGACACCGGCAGCATCGGCCACCCGGCATCCCTCCGCCGATCGCGACCGCGAGGGCTCGGCGCGCCAAGAGTAGTGCGGCACCGGCTCGTGGGCTATTGCCGGGACGGCGGAGCGCATTCCGATGGATTGGTTCGCACAGCGACAACAGTTGTTGGCACTGGCTGGCAACGTCCGCGAACGATGCGCCGCGTCAGCAACGGAGGCGAGCGCTGGATTCTCTGGCGGATCGCTACACCGTCCGGCGTCCTGAGCCGACAGATGCCGAGGGGATCTTCGATCTCATCTCGGCCTACAACACAGCGATGGTCGGTTTCGCCGACTGCACGCTGGGCGACGTCGCCGACTGCATCGTCGAGCCCGGCTTTGACCGGATGACCGACGGCTGGTTGGTGCTCGCCGCGGACGGCCTGCCGGTCGGGTATGGGACCACGTTCGGCAAGGGCGATCGCGAGATGATCGGCATCGAAGTGACCTCTCAGCATCCGTCGGTCGCCGCCTGGCTGTACGAGCGGACGATGCAGCGCGCACTGGAGATGGGACGCCTGGGCGGCCACGCCGAGATCACCGTGGATGCCTTTGCCTACCACGCCGACGGGCCACTACGCGCTCTGCTGGCCGACCACGCCTTCGCCGCCCGTACGACGTACAACCGGATGTGGATCGACCACTCCGAGCCAGTCGCCGCTCCGCAGACACCCCGGGGCGTGGTGGTCCGTCGCGGCGCCTTCGATGATGCCACCCGATCGACTGCTCACGAAGTCCTGCTCGGTTCCTTCCGAGGCCAGTTCGGCTTCGTCCCTCGCCCGCACGACGAATGGATCGCGGAGCGCGACGCTCGGTCCACCATCGATTGGTCCCAGCTCACGCTGCTCGAGGTCGACGGAAAGGCGGTCGCGTTGCGTGACTGCAGCGACTCGTTCATCCAGTCCGACAATTGCGGCCACATCGCCATGCTCGGTGTCCTCGAGGAGTACCGGGGGCGTGGTCTGGCGAAGTTCCTGCTGCGCGACGCCTTCGCCCTGGACGCAGCCGCGGGACGGGCGGGCACGATCCTGCTCGTCGACACCAACAACCCGACTCCGGCCCTCGGCCTCTACCTGTCGGTCGGCATGAATCCCACCCTCGTCTTCGAGGGCTGGCGCCGCGTCCTCCCGGTCACCTAGACAACTGGTGCCCGCCGTCCTCCTGACCGAGTTCAGTACGCCGATCGACAACTTCGGGCCTGCGGGGCGCATCTAACAGGTGTCCTTAAGGGGGGCATCGTGAAATGTATTCCCACCATCAACATCCGCAGACCGATCCGCACCGCACTCGCGGTGCTCGCAGTAGCCGCAGTACCGGCGGGAGCGGTCGCTGTACCGGCGCTCGCCGGCCCGTCCAAGGCAGCAGCAGTCACGACCGCTGCCGCCACGTGCCCGACCGGCTGGGGTTCGTTGCCTGAGGCAAGCACATTCCAGGGCGTAGGTCACCTGACCAACGTCCGGACCGGACAGCACGCCTGTTTCGACCGGGTCGTGTTCGACATCGACGGCAAGCCGTCCTGGTTCCGCGTGCAGTACGTGCAGGACATCTCCACCGTGGGAGAGGGCAAGCTCATTCCGCTCCGCGGCGGCGCCAAGCTGGAGATCGTCCTGCTGGCACCGTCCTACGACGACACCAACCGCTATACCTATGACCCGGCGAACTACGACGAACTGACCGACGTGCGCGGCTACCGGACCTTCCGGCAAGTCGTCAGCGCAGGCAGCTTCGAGGGCGAGACCACGATCGGACTCGGCGTCCGCGCCCGACTCCCGTTCCGCGTCTTCACCCTCACCGGCCCAGGCACCACGAGCCGCGTCGTCGTCGACGTCGCCCACCGTTGGTAAGGGCGGCGCCGTGAAAGCACTGCGCACCAGTCGGGCCAACGAGAGGTTCGGCATGTCCACTCGGCAGCGAAGTGCGCGAGTAGCGATGGCGGCTGCTCTGTTGGTAGCGGGAGTCATCCCTTGAACCGACCACCGCCGATGCTCTTCGGCGAAGGACGCAACTTCCGTCGCTGCCGGCGCATCAAGCTCAGTAGAAGCACACCACTTGTGCGCGCCGAGAGGCGCGCACAAGCCAACCGGGGGAAGAGATGGTTGCCCGACGGAGGACGCGCAGGCTGGGCGGTACAGCCCACTCGGGCTGGCTGCGCTGACAGTAGGTCTCGCACCGGCACATCAGGTGCGGCAAGGCCGGTCGCGGAGGCGTCGAGGGCATGCGTTGGACTCACACACCGGCGACGACGGCCTCGGTGATGCCTTCGGCATCGAGTCCGTGCGCGTGGAGAAGGTCCGCGCGCTCCCCCGCCGCGATGAAGTCGCCGGGCAGGCCGAGGGTGATGAGCTGAGGGCGTGACGTCGTGCGGCGAAGCGCCCGCGCCAGGGCGTCCCCGAACCCTCCCGGCAGTGCGCTGTCCTCGATCGTCACTACCAGGCGGTGCTCGCCGGCGTAGCGGAGAAGCTCGGGATCGACTGGGTTGATCCAGCGGGGATCGACGACCGTCGCGCGGATTCCCAGCTCGCGGAGGCGACGGGAAGCCTCCAGCGCGGCGCCCGCCAGCGGACCGACCGGCACGAGCAGCACCTTGGACCGGCCCTCCGTCAGCAACTCTGCGGCGCCGACGGTTCCCCGGGCGCGGATGCCAACTCCGCTACGCCCTCGTGGAAACCGAAGCATGGTAGGCCCAACCTCGTGAGCGATGCAGGCGCGTAGCAACACACGTAACTGCTGCGCGTCCCGAGGCGCCGCGACCCGCATGCCGGGAACCAACCCGAACAGAGCCAAATCCCACATTCCATGGTGAGACGGCCCGTCCGGACCGGTGATACCGGCACGGTCGAGCACGAAGGTGATCGGCGCCCGGTGGAGCGCCGCGTCCATCAGTACCTGGTCGAAAGCGCGGTTGAGGAATGTCGAGTAGATCGCCACCACAGGATGCAGCCCCGCAGCCGCCAACCCGACAGCTGACGTCACCGCGTGCTGCTCGGCGATCCCGACGTCGTACACGCGCTCCGGATACCGGCAGGCCAACGGAAACAGCCCGGTCGGCCGCATCATCGCTGCCGTCACCGCGACTACATCCGTCCGCTCACCTGCGATCGCGACCAACTCATCGCCGAACACGTCCGTCCAGGCGGGTCCGTGCGCCTGGCTCATGGCCGCCGTAGGGGTCGGGTTGACGGTGTGGAGGTGGTCGGCTTCATCCAGCTCGGCGGGGGTATGGCCGGCACCTTTGCGGGTGATGCAATGGACGACGACCGGGTGCTGGAGCAGAGCGGCAGTCCGCAACGCCGTCTCCAGGGCCATGGTGTCGTGGCCGTCGACAGGGCCGAGGTATGCCAAACCGAGCTGCTCGAAGACGTTGCCCCATGCCGTCCCTGTCCGCAACGCCCGCAGCTGGACGGCCAGCGATCCGACGGTCGGTTCGTACGATCGCCCGTTGTCGTTGAGCACGATGACGACCGGCCGGTCCGGCGCCGCCGCGATGTTGTTGAGCGCCTCCCAGCACATCCCACCGGTCATCGCACCATCACCCACGACCGCGACAACCCGTCGCTCGAGAGAGCCGGTGAGCTGGAACCCCTTCGCCAGACCGTCGGCGTACGAGAGCGCGGTCGAGGCGTGCGAGTTCTCGATGACGTCGTGCTCACTCTCGGCTCGGCTCGGGTACCCGGAGAGCCCGCTCGCCTGTCGCAAGGTGTCGAAGCGATCAAGCCGACCGGTGAGCATCTTGTGCACGTACGCCTGGTGCCCGGTGTCCCAGACGATCACGTCTCGCGGCGAGCTGAAGACCCGATGCAGTGCGATCGTCAGCTCGACGACGCCCAGGTTCGGCCCCAGATGCCCGCCTGTCCGCGTGACCCGGCTGACGAGCTGTGCACGGATCTCGTCGGCCAGGCCCGGCAGAGCAGCAGCCGGCAACCGCTGGAGATCGGCCGGTGAGGCCAGAGTGTCCAGCCGGGTCTCCGGGCGGGGGCGATCGTCGACGCTCCCGCGCGACCGGTTCATGATCCGACCGCGGCGCGGATGGTCTCCCGCAGTGACCGCATGGTCGCCACCACAGCCGTCGGCTCGTAGCCGCAGTGCGCCATACAGTTCGCGCACCGCGGATCCTTGCCGCGACCGTACGCGTTCCAGTCCGTGTCCTCGAGCAGTTCCTTGTACGTCGCGACGTACTCGTCATCCATCAGGTAGCACGGCCGCTGCCAGCCCTTGAGCGAGTACGACGGAATCGCCCACGCCGTGCAGGAGAAGTCGACCTTGCCCTCGAGGAAGTCCAGGAACAGCGGCGAGTGGTTCAGCCGCCACTTCTTCCGGCGCCCACCGGCGAAGGCCTTCGCGAACAGCTGCCGGGTCTCCTCGGGACCGAGCCAGTGCTCCTGGTCCGGCGCCTTCTCGTACGCGAACCCGGGCGAGATCTGCATGTTGTCGACGCCGAGCTCGTCGTTGAGATAGTCCAGTACGTCGATGACGTCCTGCGGCGTGTCGGTGTCGAAGAAGGTGGTGTTGGTCATCACCCGGAACCCGGCGGCCTGGGCCTGTTTGATGGCGGCGACAGCCTGGTCGAAGACACCGTCCTTGCACACCGACGCGTCGTGGCGCTCGCGCAACCCGTCGATGTGCACCATCCAGGCGAAGTTGCGGTGCGGCGTGAACTTGTGCAGATGCTTGGGCAGCAGCAACGCGTTGGTGCACAGGAAGACGATCTTCCGCCGGGCCAGCAGTTGCCGGACGATCTCGTCGATCTGCTGGTGCATCAACGGCTCGCCGCCGGCGATCGACACCATCGGGGCGCCGCTCTCCTCGATCGCGGCGACCGCCTGCTCGACCGGCATCCGCTGCTTCAGGATCGAGGCGGGGTGCTGGATCTTGCCGCAGCCGGCGCAGGCGAGATTGCAGGCGAACAGCGGCTCGAGTTCGACCAGCAGTGCGAACTTCTCCCGTCGCAGCAGCTTCTGCTTGAGCAGAAAACTACCGAGGCGGATCGACTGACGCAGCGGCATGGCCACGGTCAGCTCACCTCCCGGGGCAGAGTGAATCGGATGTGCTCGTCGACGACGCTGATCTCGGTGACAGTCACCTGGCCGAGGCCGGACAGACACCGCACCAGGTCGTCAACGAGCCGGGGTGGTGCGGATGCTCCGGCGGTGACGCCGATACGTCGTACGCCGCGCAGCCAGTGCAGGTCTACGGCGCTCGCGTCGTCGACGAGATGCGCCTTGACCCCCTCGGCCACGGCGACCTCCGCGAGCCGATGGGAGTTGGACGAGTTCGCAGATCCAAGCACGAGGACAAGGTCGGTGTCTCGCGCGACGGCGCGGACCGCCTGCTGCCGGTTCGTGGTGGCGTAGCAGATGTCGTCGCTGCGCGGACCGGTCAGCGCGGGGAACCGGTCACGCAGAACGGTCGCCGTCTGCTCGGCCTCGTCGACGGCGAGGGTGGTTTGCATGACGTAGGAGACTCGTCGCGGATCGGCGACGCTCACCCGCCCGGCCTCGTCGGGATCGGTCACGACGATCACCTGACCGGGCGCCTCACCTTGAGTGCCGACGACCTCCTCGTGGTCGCGATGACCGATCAGGAACACGGTGTTGCCGCGAGCAACAAAGCGGCGTACTTCGCTGTGCACCTTGGCGACCAGCGGGCAGGTGGCGTCGATCAGCCGGAGGTTGCGTGCGGCGGCGTCGGTACGGACCTGCGGGGCGACGCCGTGGGCGGCGAGCACGGTGATGCTGCCCTCGGGCACCTCTGCGACCTCCTCGACGAAGACTGCGCCGCGCCGCTCCAGCTCACTGACAACGTGGATGTTGTGCACGATCTGACGGCGTACGTAGACCGGCGGCCCGAACTTCGCCAGCGCACGTTCCACGATCTCGATGGCGCGCTCGACGCCCGCGCAGAAGGACCGCGGACCCGCGAGGACGACCTCGCGATCATCGGTCGCGGCGGCCCAGGCATCGATAACCGGCGCCGCGCGACGCAAGGCCCACAAGGCTTTCGGCCCGCGAACCAGCGTCCCTGGACGGAGTAGCCGGTGGCCCGCCGTGTCGACGACGGCGCGGATCACGGCTGCCTGTCCTGGTGGTGCGGCAGCGGCCAGCAGGGCCGACTCCGTGTCGACAGCGAGAGCGCCGGTCACTCCGAGCGTACGGCGGGCATCCGGCGCATCGACGATCCGCGGGGTCGTCTCGACGGGCCCGTGGTGTACCCGCAGGCCGGCACGCCGCAACGAACCCACGAGGAACGGGGACGCATAGCTTGGAATCGGCTCGGCGCCACCCCGGATCTCGTCCGCGACGACCAGGTCGCCGGGCCGGAGTTCGTTGCCGAGACCACCGGCCACCCCGGCCACCAGCACCGGCCGCCTGCCGGGCGGTCCGGCCAGCTCCGCCTCACCCTTCTCCTCCGGTTCTCCGGTCTGCCCGAGTCCGCCGTCCGAGGAGCGTCCGGTGCGGAGAACGTCGGCCGTGAGCCGGTCGCGGAGTGCGAGCCACTCGGACAGCAACGGCGTACTGACGATTCCGGTCATCGGGTACTCCGCGCGACGAAGCGGCCGAGCGCCCAGATCGGGAAGACGAGCCGGTAGATCTCGTAGTTGATGTAGAAGTCGCCCGGAAAGCCCGTGCCGGTGTACAGCTCCTCGTCCCAGCCGCCGTCCGCCAGCTGAGTGCGGACGAGGTACTCCACACCCTGGTCGACCGAGGCGGTGTCTTCACCGGCGGCAAGCAGAGCGAGCAGCGCCCAGGCGGTCTGTGAGGCGGTCGACTCACCTCGACCGATCCAGGCCGGATCGTCGTACGAGCGCAGGTCCTCGCCCCAACCTCCGTCATCGTTCTGGTGATCCTCGAGCCACCTCACGGCTGCTCGCACCGCCGGCGCGCCGGCCGGTATCCCCACCGCAATCAGCGCCGGCACGACAGCGCCGGTGCCATAGACGTGATTGGCACCCCAGCGACCGAACCACGATCCGTCAGCCTCCTGCGCGTCGAGCAGCCACCGTACGCCGTGCCGGCACGGCTCCTCGGCCGTACGGCCTTCGGCGGCGAGCATTTCGACCACATGTGCGGTGACGTCGGCCGACGGTGGATCGATGACGGCACCGAAATCGCAGAACGGCAACGCGTTCGCCAGCGTGTGGGTGTTGTCCGCGTCAAACGCGCCCCACCCGCCGTCACCGGACTGCATCCCGGTCGTCCACACGACCGCACGATCGATCGCCGCCCGCACCCGCGCGGCATCCGGGTGATCCACCCGGCGCAGGGCCAACACGATCTCGGCGGTGTCGTCGGTGTCGGGATAGTTGTCGTTGGCAAACTCGAAGGCCCACCCGCCCGGCGGCAGCCTGGGACGGCGCACTTGCAAGTCACCACCGGCCAGAATCTGCTCGTCCAGCAACCAGTCGGTCGCTCTGAGGACGGCCGGATCGTCCGCCGGAACGCCTGCGTCGAGCAGGGCGGCGAGTGCGAGCCCGGTGTCCCACACCGGCGACTGGCACGCCTCCAGCCACCGCACAGGTCCGTCGGACGAGGAGGCCTGGACAGTGAAGCCTTCGAGCCCTTCGATCCCGGCACGCATCGCCGGGTGGTCGAGCGAGTACCCCATCCGGTGCAGCGCGATGAGCGAATACACCCACGGCGGCTGGATGCCGCCCCAGCCGCCGTCGGCTTCCTGACGCGCCAGGATCCACTCGACGGCGAGGCGCATCGCCTTCTGCCGCAGGTGTTTGAGCGGCCGACGCCCGTAGCTGTGCAGCACAGGGTCGAGCCGCTGGAAGAACCCAGCGATGCTGTACGCCGGTCGTCGTGGCGGCGGCGGTGCCCCGGTCTTCAGCTCTGCAATGCCGAACTCCACGGGATGCACGGGCTCGAGGGCGCTGACGATGGTGAGCGGCACGATGGTCTGACGAGCCCAGCAACCCCAGTTGTAGATGTTGAGAGGCGCCCACGCCGGCAGGTACATGATCTCCGGCGGCAGCGCAGGACAGTCGTCCCAGCTCCACAGCCCGAACAGCGCGAGCCAGATATGGCTGAACACGCGAGCCCGCTCGACCCCACCCTTGGACCGGACGAACTCGGCGGCCTGGCGCATGTGCCGCGCATCGGGCTGATCACCGGCGAACCGCAGGGCGACCCACGCCTCGACAGTGGTCGACAGGTCGCCTGGCCCACCATGGAACGTCGCCCATGACCCGTCCACCCGTTGCTGGGAACGGATCCAGCGGGCCGTCTCCTCGTTCGTCCGCTGCGTCGCGATGCCGAGGAACGCCCGGAGCATCAGGTCCTCGGCGTCCATCGTCACGTTGGTGGCCAGCAGACCCTTCCACCAGCCGTCCTCGTGCTGCTGCCCCCGCAGGTGTTCCACCGCCGCGCCCAGGGCCGCCCGCGCGTCGGCCGCCGCACCAACCGCGTCAGGCGCCGTACCGATTGCGGCAGGTGGGTCGATGCGTTCCCCAGCCGTCATGACTGCCTCTCGATCACGAAGCGGGCGACCTGACCGAGCCGGTTCCGGACGACGTCGTCGAGCCCTGCTTGGTCGAGAGCATGCTCGGCCAGGCCGATGCGGTCCCGCGCTTCCTGAGTTGCCCAGTCCCGACCACCGGCACGCTCGATCAGCTGAGCGGCGTACCGGAGCTCGTCCTCCGTCAGACCGCCGTCGCGGCGCAGCCACGCGGCCAGCTCCCGCCCGGCCTCGCCACCGTGATCGAGCGACCAGGTCACCGGCAACGTCTTCTTTCGCGCGACCAGATCGGCGAACACCGGCTTGCCCGTGACCACAGGTGATCCCCAGATCCCGAGCAGGTCGTCGACGAGCTGGAACGCCATCCCCAGCTCGGCACCGAACCTGGACAGCCCGGCGACCACCGCCTGCGGCGCCCCGGCCAGAATCGCGCCGATCGCCGCGCTGACCCCGAGCAGGGCGCCGGTCTTGCCGGCCGCCATCTCGAGGCACTCGTCCAGCGTCACGTCGTTCCGCTGCTCGAAGGCGAGATCCAGCACCTGCCCGCGAATCAGCTCCCGAGTGGCGATCGCCACTGCCTGGCCGGCTGCTTGCCGGTACGGCGATTCGCTCTCGGTCAACACCTCGTGGGCAAGGGAAAGGAGCGCGTCACCAGCCAGTACGGCGGTCGCGTCGCCCCAGACAGCCCAGACGGTCCGGCGGTGGCGGCGCTCGGTGTCGCGATCCATCAGATCGTCGTGCAGCAGGGAGAAGTTGTGGACGAGCTCGACCGCCACTGCGCCCGGCAATCCCGGTTCGGGCACGCCCGTGACCGCTTCGGCCGCGAGCAGGGCGAGCGCGGGTCGCAGGCTCTTGCCCGGGTTGGCCTCGGTCGGCCTCCCGTGCTCGTCCGACCAGCCGAGGTGGTACGAAACGACCAGCCGAGTGAAGGGATCGAGGCGCTCGACGGCCTGGCGCAGGGCCGGCGCGACCAGGCCGCGACTGCGGTCGAGGGTTTCCGCGGTGATCGTCATACCACTGCCTCCCGACGTTCAGCTGGGCACCGTTGGAGCAGCGCGGCCACTGCGGCCGCTCCGCTGCGGACAGCGCCCTCCATGGTTGCGGGCCAGCCGGTGTCGGTCCAAGCACCGGCCAGGTAGAGCCCGGGTAGCGCCGTACGCGCCGACGCACGCAGGCCGACGGTGCCCGGCCGCTGCCGGAAGGTGGCCTGCCGTTCCCGGGTGACGAAGAACTCCAGTACACGGGTCTCGGCGGAGACCCGCAGCAGACGTTCCAGGTGTGGAAGGAACCGGTCGCGCAGCGCCGAGACCGGTGTATCGACGATGTCGTCCGCCGCCGACAGCGACACCGCGATGTACTGCCCCTGACTGAGTCCAGCCTGGCTGGAGCGGTCGAACACCCACTGCAGCGGGCTGTCGACCGCCGCGAAGAACGGCTCGTCGAGCACGACCCGGTCGTAGATGACGTGGAGGTTGACGATCGGCGTGCTACCGAGCTCCTCTGCCCAGCCCGGCTCCAGCTCAATCGCGCCTGGCGGGGTGAGTGTCTCCACGGCCGCTGGAGGAACGGCGAGTACGACGTCGTTGAAGGCGCCACCGTCCACCGTCCAGCCCTCACCGGCCGGTACGACGTCACGGACCTTGCACCGGGTTCGCACGGTCACCCCCGCCGCGGTCAGCGCACGGAAGGCCGCGTCGCCGTGCAACTCCTGGAGCGGTACCAGGGACCAACCGATGTCGGCTGCGGCGGCTGACTCCAGCAGGCCGACCTGGAAGACCGTCGCGGCGAGTGCCAGGGACGCACGCTCAGCCGGAGCGTTCAGCGTCGCGATGCCGATCAGGTCCCAGACGGCCTCGATGGCCCGCCGATCCTGACCGTGCGCGGTGAGCCAATCACCGAAGGACCGACGGTCGACCTCGGGATCTGTGCGATCCACCCGACCAAGCGCCAAAGCGGCGCGCACCACTCGCGCCTGAGCCGTCGGGCTCAACCATCGATAGCGCGCCAAGGTAGACCCGAGGTGGAGTGGCGCCGGCAATCCCGTACGGCGAAGTCGCCCGGCTCGCGCATCGAGCTCACTGCGGACCGGTACGTCGAGCCGGTCCTGCACGGTGACCCGGTCAGCGACGCCCAGCCGCTCCAGAAATCCCTGATACGCCGTGCAGCACCGCAGGAACACATGTTGGCCGTTGTCGATCCACAGTCCGTCGCGCTGGAACGAGTGAGTGAGCCCACCGAGCCGGGGTC
This sequence comes from Kribbella caucasensis, assembly GCF_004361855.1. Classification (GTDB taxonomy): domain Bacteria; phylum Actinomycetota; class Actinomycetes; order Propionibacteriales; family Kribbellaceae; genus Kribbella; species Kribbella caucasensis. The sequence continues at coordinate 50,993 of NZ_SNWQ01000025.1, read as the reverse complement.
GTGCTTCGAACAGCGTGACAGCACAGCCTTCGTCGGCGCATCGCAGTGCCGCGGTGAGGCCGGCCAGGCCACCCCCGACGACTGCGACGCGCCGGGCGGTCATCGTCCTCCCCCGGCCAGGGCGGTCACGGCGACGCGCGCCTTCTGGGCGACGCTGAGCGACAACCTTTGGTCGTAGACGAGGACCGGGTCGGCAGCGATACGGTCGAGCAGATGGTGGTAGATCCCGGCCATTGCCCGGCAGCATGCCGCGCTGCGCCGGTCGAGGTGTGGGACGAGCCGCAGGCCGAGCGAATACCAGTCGCCCGCGCGCCCGGCGGCGTACCGGATGTAGGCGGCCAGCCTGCCCGCTGGGTCGTCCAGCGCGCCGAGGTCGTCGACACGCAGTTCCACGCCGTACCGGTCGAGCTCGTCCTGTGGGAGGTAGACGCGGCCGTTGCCGAGGTCTTCGCGGATGTCGCGCAGGATGTTGGTCTGCTGCAGGGCGACCCCGAGTTGGTCGGCGTACAGCGAAGTCCTCGCGTCCGTTGTGCTGCTGCCGAAGATCGACAGGCACAGGCGGCCTACGGAGCCGGCGACGTGGCGGCAGTACACGACAAGCTCGTCGAAGTCGGCGATCCTGACCTCGCCCAGGTCCATCTGGACACCGTCGATGAGCTCCTCGAACGCGGTGAGCGGCACCGGGAACCGGCGTGCGGCGTCGTTCACCGCGGTGAACACCGGGTCGCTGCTCTCGTCCAGCCTGCCGAGGTCCTTGCGGACCGCGGCGAGGGCCGTCTCCTTGTCAGCGGTCGCGCCATCGCCGTCGCCGATGTCGTCGATCCGGCGCGCAAGCGCGTAGACCGCGCACAGGGCGGATCGTTTGGATGGCGGCAGCAGGCGGATGCCGTAGTAGAAGTTGCCTGCCTCGGTCCGGGTGATCTGCTCGCAGGTGGCGTACGCCTGCTCGATCGTGCTCATCGCACCGACCGCCGGCTCGCCAGCAGGCCGAGGATCCGGATCGCTGTGGTCAACTGCGACGGCCGGGCGGACCGGTCAAGCACATCGCCGTCGGCGCGCCTCAACGCCGACACAGTCGCCTGTCCCCCGGCGACGAAGCCGGCCACGCTGATCCGCCCCCATCCCTGCAGGTGCTGCACGATCGCCGTCCCTTCACCGAGCAGTCCGGCGGCCCGTTCGATCTCGAACCGCATCAACTCGCGGAGCCGTCGGCCCGCGCTCGACTGATCCAGGTCACGCTCACTGACGCCGTACCGACGGAGATCTTCCTGCGGTAGGTACACGCGACCGGCGCGCCGGTCCTCGCCGACGTCCTGCCAGTGTTCGAGCAGTTGCAACGCCGTGCAGACCTGGTCGGATCGCGCGATGGCCTCCGGGGTTGCCTGTCCAAAGATCTCCAGCACCATCCGGCCGACCGGGTCGGCGGACAGAGCGCAGTACCCGCGCAGGTCGTCGAAGGTCTCGTACCGCGACACCACCTGGTCCAGCAGGTTCGCCTCGATCAGCCGCTCGAACGGCTCGGCTGACATCCCCCGCTCGCGCACTGTCAGGGCCAGCTTCCGGACTATGGCGTCCGACGGCTGACCGCCTGACCAGATCGTGCCGAGGTCCGCCGCCACCTCACGCAGCCGGGCCGTGCGGTCGCCGGTGTACGCGTCGCCGATCTCGTCGACCATCCGGGCGTAGGCGTAGATCGCGTGCAGGTCGTCGCGATGCTGACGCGGCAGGAATCGCAGCGCGACGGGGAAATTCTCGGCGTTCTCGCGGGTGCGCAACGCTCCCTCGTCGATTGACGAGGGAGCAGTTCTGGGCGGCCGGTGACGCGAGCTGGCCATGTCAGCAATCTTCGGTCCGTCCCAATCGCCAGGTCTGCCGCTGCCGGAGTGATTCCTGGACCCGAAAATTGTCACGACCGTACAATCCAGAGCGCGGCTGGGCGTTCAGAGCTGGACGAGCGGCAGGACGTCCCAGGGCGCGACAGGGCTGTCTAGAGCACTACGGGGGGCGGGCGATGGGCACCGACGCGGCGCAGGGCCGGGCGAGACTGGAGCTTGCCCTCGACAACCGTCTGCCGGAGCTGCTGGCCGAGGTCCGGGACCTGCTCGCCGACGGTATGCCCGAGTACGCCGCGTTCCTCGAACACAATCCGCACGGTATGCGGGAAGCCGCCGAGCTGTTCATACACCGACTCCTCGACATGGCCGAGCACGGCCGGTCGGCGTCGCGAGACGACAGTCTCGAGGGCGCGCAGACGATCCAGATCGTGTTCGAGCAGATCGGCCGCCGCCAGTGGCAGGCCGGTCAGGACCTCACCCGCCTGCTGACCGCGTACCAGCTCGGCGCCCGCACCGCCTGGCGGCACGTCTCGGACACGGCGCTGGCACTCGGGGTCCGGCCAGGTGTCCTGGCGGCGCTCGCCGAGGCGGTGTTCGACTTCGTCAACCAGCTCTCCTCGGCATCCGCGCGCGGCTATGTCCTGGAGCAGAGCGAGGACGCGTCGGCTCGGGAGCGCAACCGTGAGGAGCTGGCCGAGCTGCTGCTCTCAGATCGCTCGAGCATGAACGCGATCCGCGAGGCCGCCGCCCGGGCCAACTGGCCGATCCCCGCGACCGGGGCTGTCGTACTGGTGGACGCAAACACCGACGTCGCCCGGCGCGTGCTGGCCCACGTGGATGCGGGATCCCTGCCCGTGCGGCACGAGCAACTGTCCGGCACCATCGTCCCCGACCCCGGGCTGCCGGGCCGCCGGGACCAGCTCCGCCGCGCACTCCGGGGCGCCAATGCCGTGGTCGGCCACACCGTGGCCCTGGAGCACCTGCCGCGAAGCGTCGCGATCGCGCAGATCGCCGTACGGCTCAAGCAACAGGGCATCCTGACCGACGAACCGGTGTTCGCCGACGAGCATCTCGACACGATCATCGTCTATCGCGACGAGCGCCTGATGGGGTTCCTGCGCGACCAGCTGCTCGCGCCGCTCGACGACCTCCCGACCGGAGCGCGGGCGCGGCTGATCGAGACGCTGACCGCGTGGCTGCGGCACATGGGCGACCGTACGGCGATCGCCGAGGAGCTGCACATCCACCCGCAGACCGTGCGCTACCGGGTCGCCCAGCTGCGGGAACGGTACGGCGATCAGCTGGACTCGCCGCGGTCACGCGCGCGACTCTTCCTCGCGCTCGTGTGGCCGTTCCGGTGAGACGCCGAGGACCTGTTCGATCCGCGCGGCCAGAACACCTGCGTCCAATACCGCGGGATCGGTGGCCAGACCGATCCCGAGCGAGCCGGCCCAGCTCAGGGCGCCCACCGCGAGCGGCGACCCGGGCGCCAGCGGCAAGATCGGGTAAACGGACGCAATCGGGACCCCGTCCATCGACAGGGACTGCGTCGAGCCGGGCATGTTCGACACGATGGCGTGGAAGAAGCGGCGTCCGTAGACGGTCCGCGCGAACCATCCGGCCGACGGCTCCGGCAACGCGCGCAGCCCGGTCGCCATCACGAACCGCGAGGCCACGGCCCGGCTCGGCGTCCTCAGGCGCGCGGTGCGACGGCTGATCTCGGCGAGCAACTCCTCGAACGGGCGGCCGTCCAGCGGTATGTCGACCATCACGGCCGCGGTCGCGTTGGTCTCCGCGGCCGCACCGGGGTCGCGCACCATCAGCGGCACCGCGACCCGCATCCGGCCGCGAAGCCGGGTGGCGACGTCAGGATGGGTAGCGGCGACCGCGTCCGCGATCAGGCCGAGGACGAGATCGGTCACCCGGACACCCCGGCTGGACGCGGCACGTCGTACGGCGGCCAGCTCTAGATCGGCGGTGGCGAACTCCCGTCGCGTCGACGCGCAGTCGAGATGCGCGCCCGCTCCGCCGTCGGTGGCCAGCTGGGCCAGCCCCGTGATCGTTGCTCCAAGCAACTGTGCGCGGCGCGGCGCCGGACCGCGCACGCCGAGCAGCTCGATCCGCGGACGGAGCAGGTTCAGCGCCTGGATCACGGTGCCGATACCGTCCGCGACGGCATGGTGCAGGAGCAGGATCATCGCCGACACCCCGGGCGCCACCTCGCGGACCATCACGATCCGCCACATCGGGCGATCCCTTGCCATCGGCGTCTCGGCCAACTCTGCGACGATCCGCCGTAGGCCGGCCGGGCCGTCCGCCGAGTGACGATCGCTGATGTGTAGCGGCCAGTCGATCTCGGCGACGTCGATCCAGCGCTGACGGCGCCAGCGCGACGCAGGCCCCAGCCGCTGGCGGAACCGGGGCAATAGGTCGAGCTCACCTTTCACCAGCTCTGTCACGCGCTCGACCGACAACGCATCGCCATCACTCGGCTCGAACACGACCAGCCCACCGACATGCTGAGGCGCGGCAGCGGTCTCGACATGGAGGAAGAAGGCGTCATGCGACGGGACAACCACCCCCGGGCGGGCGACGCGATCGTGCCAACCATTCGCCATCACGACTGACAGCGCGACCAGTACGACGGCGGCAACGACATCCAGCACGTAGTGGTTGGCCGTCGCAAAGACGACCAGAACGGTCACTATCACATGGATGCCGCTCACCACCTGCACCCAGGCGCGCCCCAGCCGGAACAGGACCATGCTGACCCACACCGCCCAGCTGACGTGCAGGGATGGCATCGCCGCCAACTGGTTGGCGTGGTCGACCAGCTCCGACCACCATGCATTGCCCTGGGCAACGGTATCGACGAGCCCGAGCTCGGGCAGCAGACGGGGCGGCGTCACAGGGTAGAGTACAAAGCAGGCGATGGCGATCACGTTGAGGACGACGAACGAGTCGCGGGCTTGGCGGAAGGCGTCGGGGCGCCGTACCAGGATCCAGACGAGCAGGGCGAACGCGCCGATGATGTAGGTGAAGGCGTACCCGTAGTTCGCGAGCGTGGACAGAACCTTGTGCGGAGCGAGCCAGTCGTTCAGCGGCCGCTCGATGTCCAGGTGGAGGCGCTGCTCCAGCGCGTAGAGGTCGCGTCCGTGACGGTCTGCCGTCGCCTGCCTGGTCGATCCGGGCCGGTCGACGAGCAGGTAGACGCCGAACAGCGCCAGACCGAGCACCACCTGGCGCCAAACCCTGAACCTTTGTATCGATCCTCCGTCGTCGACGGCCACGCACTTTTCATAGCACACCCTGGATCCGGATCACCCAGACCGGATCGACTCTCCGAAGCGGGCGGCAAGCCGCCGGTAACCGCCCGGGAACACCACCCGTACGACGGCAGCGAGCCGGATCCAGCGCGGTATCCAGGTCTCGGCCCGGTCCTGTTCGATCGCCCGGACGATGGCACGCGCGACCGTCTCAGGCTTCACAGGTCGGGGTACGCGCCGGTCGTAGGCGCGACCGCGCCGGTCGAAGAAGCCGGTCGAGACCGCAGCGGGAACGACGACGCCGACCTGGACACCCCTACCAGTCAGCTCCAGCCGCAGACTCTCCGCGAACGCATCCAGGCCCGCCTTCGCCGCCGCGTAGACCGCCTCCCCCGCAACGCCGGTTCGCCCCGCGACCGAGGCCACCAGCAGGAGACAGCCGGTACGACGTTCGACCATCCCCGGCAACAGCAACCGAGCCAGTCGCATGGTGGCGACGAGATCCACGGTGATCAACTCCGCGATCTCCTGGTCGCTCATCTCAACGAACGGCCCGGACCACCCGAGCCCGGCGTTTGCCACCAGCACATCCACCCGACCATGCGCAGCCAGAGCCTGCCCGGCGAGAGCCTGCACAGCGTCGTTCTGACGCAGGTCGGCCAGCACCGCGACGCCGTTCACCTGGTCCGCAACATCCTGCGTACGCCGCCCGTCGCGCCCATGCACCACGACCGCAGCCCCCGCCACCGCGAGCTCCAGACAAACAGCACGCCCGATCCCGGCCGACCCGCCGGTCACCAACACCACCGCGCCGCCCAGCTCCACGACCCGACCTCCACTGCTCCCGCCACGCTCTGTCACGATACTCGCCCGGCGCCCGATCGTGGCCCGGAGCAATCAGCTCAGCTGGGAGCGGCTGGGGTCGCCAGCGGCGTGGTAAGCGCCGTTGTCCGCACGAACTGCTACCAGTACGACGACGCGCCAAAGCCGTACCTCGTACTCAAGCTGGATTTCGACTGCGCTGTCGTTCCTGCCTCCTTCGGTGACAAGGCGGCAGTGACAGCCAGGTTTGAGCTCCGCAGACGCCGACCTACGCTCTTCGAGCACACCCGGCAGCAGCTGCACGCGGCGGCGGAGGTCGACGTCCCGATGCTCGCCGTGGCGCTGGACGGCCCTGCGCAGCCTTCGCCGGCGCCCGCATCACCTGAAGCCGCCGAATATCTGGCCTAGCTCCAAACGTGTGGTTAGCGTGCGTGTCCCTCCTCGGACACTTGGGGTTCATGTCCCTAGAGACATGAACCCTTTCTCATCTCTCAGCGCACCTTCGTCGCTGCGGCTGCACCACGCCTACCGCACTCCGCTGCTTGTTTACGGCACCACTATCGCCGGACGCCGCACGGCTCCGAACCCGGAAACGGAGATCCCGGACTCCTGGAACAGCCGAAATCAGAGCGCAGAGGCTCAACGCGCGTTCACCATCGACTGCCTCCACACCCCTAGTAGTACTTTGTTAGGTTGGGTAGTGCTGGTGGCAGGTGGGGCAGGCGCCGATCCAGTACGCCAGGAGTTGCTGCAGTTTGTGCAGTAGGGCGTAGAAGGTCAGGCCTGCCCAGCCTCTTTTGGGCGGGATAGTCGCAGGGTGGTCAGGAAGATGTGGGCGGCGGTAGCGATGGTGGCGTGGTGGTGCCAGCCGGTCCAACTGCGGCCTTCGAAGTGGTCCAGGCCGACGCCGGTTTTGAGTTCCCGGTAGTCATGTTCGATGCGCCAGCGGATCTTGGCCAGGCGGACCAGGGTGGCGATCGGGGTGTCGGCGGGCAGGTTGGAGATCCAGTAGTCGGTGGGTTCGGTCTTGCCGGGTGGCCATTCGGCGATCAGCCACCGTTCGGGCAGTGATCCGTCGGCGGCGCGGTCGATGTCGCGGTTGGCGGGCCGGATCCGCACGGCGGTGAACTTCGAGCGCATTGCCGCGGTCCGGTTGCCGGGGGTCGTCTTGGTGCCGTGGCGCCAGGTCACCTGCCGCAGTGCGTTTCGGCCGGCAGCGACGACGATGTCCTTGCAGTTGACCGGCGGGTCGGGGTAGCGGGCTGTGGGTGGGCGGCCCCGGCCGGAGTAGGGCGCGGTGACCGGCTCGGCGGCCGCCGGGTAGGCGCTGGTGGTGCCCTTGATCGCCAGGACGTAGCCGATGCCGCGTTCTTCCAGGCCGAGCCGGAACGCGGTGGCGTCGCCGTAGCCGGCGTCGGCGACCACGACCGGCGGGCGGTGCCCCCACTGCCCAAGCTCGTCGAGCATCTCCAGCGCCAGTTGCCATTTCCGGCGGTGCCGCTCGGTCTCGGGGATCCGGCACTTGCTTCTGCGCCTGCGTACCGCCTCGGCCTCTTCCGGCGTGGCGGCGAGCTTGTCGTCCCAGCTCTCCGGCATGAACAGCCGCCAGTCCAGCGGCGCCGACGCGGCGTCGGTGACGGCATGGACGCTGACCGCGACCTGGCAATTCCCGACCTTGCCCAACGTGCCGGAGTACTGCCTGGCCACGCAGGCCGAGGAATCACCGTCCTTGGCGTGCCCGGTGTCATCGATCACCCACGCGTCCGGGTGAACCACCGCGGTCGCCAGACCCACCAGCGCCCTGCGCACCGGGGTCACGTCCCACGGCGAATCGGTGATGAACTGCTGCAACCGCTGATGATCCACCCCCAGCCGCGCCGCCATCGGCTGCATCGACTTACGACGCCCGTCCAGCATCAGCCCGCGAAGATACAACCCACCCACGGCCCGCTGATCCGACCGCGCGAACGACGAGAACACCTGCTCCACAAAGGAATCCAGGCGATCCCCCACCGCGGCGAACCCAGCAGCATCCACACCCCGATCCAACACCAAATCCCTGCACAGCAACGCAAACACGCCGACCTAACAAAGTACTACTAGTGGGCTGCGACGGCGGAGACCGCACCCGCTGGCCCTCGCCTCGGGTGCAGCTCCCGGTTCCCGGTATAGACGGCTGTGCCCAGAACCCCTCGGAAGAATTGGAACCAGACGACGATCTCCACGAGGAACGGCAGGTCTCGGATCGAGGTCGACAACTCCTCGAACCGGTCGGCGCGTCAGGACGAAGAACGCCACCCACATTCCGACCATCCAGACAAACCACAGCTTCGAGCTGGCTCACCTGCTCGACGGTCGCCGCCTCGGTCAGCTCCACTGACAGGTTGGTCAGCGAGCCGTCCTCGACCAGCACCCGGACCGCCACTCCGGGCTGGCCTGGTCCAGATGCTCGTGCAAGAACTCGGCAGGGTCGATACTGGGCCGTGCGATCATCGCAGTGCTCTTCGCTTCGAGTGGGTTGTGAGAGATTCCTCGAAGAATCACGCGGTGACCGCACCCACGTCCACGCCTGGGCCGGCCACCTCGTCGTACACCACTCTGCTGGACGCAACCCAGATGCAGGCGCTCGCCCGTGGTGCCATCGCGTTCCTGGACTGGCTTCATGCGCAAGACCTCACCCTCGGCGACTGCCAGCAAGCCGACCTCGGTCGCTGGCTCACCGACGAGTCAGCCACCTACCGCGAGGAAGCAGGCCGGCTCATCCGCTGGGCCCACGCCAAAGAACTGGTCGCCGCTGCTTATCTACTTCATGATCGCGGTTCCTGGCCGTCGTCTCCTGGGGAGGCCTGGCGCGACAGGTCCGCGGCGTGGTGCTGTCGTTACGGGACAGGGACTTCGTCGTCGCAGCCCAGACGCTCGGAGCAGACATTCCCGCATCGTGCGCCGCTACCTGATGCCGAACATCGCCAGCCACCTGACCGTTGTCGGCAGCCTCGCCGTGCCGCAGATGATCGTCGCCATCCATCGGCTGGGTAGCAGGGCCGAGGTCGAGGAACGGGTGTCCTACCTACTGCAGATCGTCGGCCTCCGGCCCGAGCAGCGAAGGCGGTTCCCGCACGAGTTCAGCGGCGGGCAGCGCCAGCGGATCGGCATCGCCCGCGCTGGCCCTCTCGCCACGGCTGATCGTCGCCGACGAACCCGTGTCCGGCCTGGACGTCTCGGTCCGTGGCCAGTTGCTGAACCTCATGACCGTCCTGCAGGTGCGGTTCGACCTGACCTATCTGTTCGTCTCCTACTACCTCGGCGTCGTCGAGCACCTCGCGGATCGGGTCGCGGTCATCTACCTCGGCCACGTCGTGGAGCTCGGTGAGGTACCGGACGTCTATGGACGCCCACTCCATCCCTACACCGAAGCGCTGCCCTCCGCGATTCCGACTCCGGATCCCGATGTTCGACCTCAGCGCATCGTTCTCCAGGGCAGCGTCTCGCCGGCCAACCCGTCGCCTGGCTGCCCGTTCCAGACCCGCTGCCCGTACGTCCAGGAACGTTGTCGTCACGAGCCACCGCCGCTTCGAGCGTCAGCTCCTGGCCACCTGATCGCGTGCCATCGCGGCGCTGAACTGCACCTCGCGGGCGTCGAGTCATCGCCTGCCGGATCGGGCAAGGAGCAGGGAAGGCTTCAGTCGATCGGGCCGCTCGCACAGAATCCCCCGCTGATGCCCGAGCGATCGCTGAACCAGAACGAGTAGAGCCTGGCGTCACCAGTGAGCTCGAACTCCAGGGTGACGTCATGCTCCGAGTATGCGCCGTCGAGCCCGACCGGCAGACCGAACGCGGTGGAGTCGGTTCCAGGTCCGAGCGTGACGGTGTGATGGGTCGACGAGCGGTGATCGAGCACGGAGACGCCGATTCCGCCGCGACCCGTCGTCGCGTTCACGAACAAGTGCTCTCCTCGAACGCGGAGGCGTTTGGACTCCGCGCCACCATGACCGGTCGCATCGGCTCCCAGCGAGGCGAACCCGTCACGCCGGAGCTGCGCGAGTCCCATCGAGCCGCCGGCGTACATGTGCTCACCGAGCGACGGCGAAACACCGGAAAAGGCCGTGTAGTAGATCCGCACCAGGTCGTCGACGGGAATCAGGCCGCCGTTCACCATGTGCAGGTAGCCCCGGTCCCAGCTACCGGGACGACGCGACGACACCAGAAGCGGGCGGGGACTCAGGCTGTAGTGGTACCCATCGCGGGATGAGCCGAGATACAGGTCGATGATCTTGGGCGTACCTCGCTCCTCGGCCCAGTCGTTGCTGGGTCCCCGATAGATCGCGAAGAACCCCAGCATCTGGCTCTCGTAGGGCATACAAGTGACCTTGTAGATCTCTGGCGACGGCAGGTCCTCGACGGTGTTCTCGTGACCAGCGCCGTGACTAGCCACCCAGGGGACGACCTCTTCTGGCGACCACGTGGCCGCTGTGGCCAAGTCGGAGTCCGAGTGCCAGCCGCGGCCACGGCCGAAGCGACCGAGATGGGTGCGAATGCTGAAGACCCATTCCTTTCTGAACGGGTCGTAGAAGAACGTGGTGTTGTCCCCACACGGCCCGACCGCGGTCAGATGATTCCAGTTGACGCCATCGGAGCTGCCGTAGAGGTCTGCTCCTTCGGCTACGACCGGCGAAGCGTGATGGGGCAGGGTGTCGACCGCGAAGTCGGACGGGCGTTGGCGGACGTAGCGGAGCAGCCGATATTCTCTGCGGGCTCCGGTGTAGTCGACGCAGACGCTGACACCATCTCGTTGCAGCAGGCCACCGTCGCGGCGATACGGCAGTCCGAGCAGGTCGACCGGTTCATCGGCGAACCAGTCGACACCGTCGACGGATTCACGCAGATGCGTACGGTCGAACCATCCAGACATGTACCAGACCTTCCAGAGACCGGTACTGCGATCGAACGCGATGCCGTCGTCGAACGGCGCGGCAATGGGGCAGCGCCCGCCGTTGAGATCGGAGTCCGAACTCGGATGAAGAACTGGGTTCGTGGCGTTGACCTCGACCGGGTGCCAGGTCCTGACCAGGTTGTGGCTGCGGAACACGTGGTCGTCAAGCAGCAGCTGCCGCCCCGCCGTTGCGTCGATGTTTTCGGTCACCCCCTTCACCCCCGGTGCTCACATCCGGGTGGTTGTGTGTTCGGTGCCTGTTGGCGGGTCGGCGCCGTGTCGTGTGCACGTGATCGCGGCGGCCTTGACCGCGTAGGCGATGACCTCGCGCAGCGCAGACTCGTCGATGCCGTTTAGCCGGGTACCGCCGAGCAGTCCACGCGAGAGGAGGCCAGCGATCAGTGCGGCCATGAAGGAGTCGCCCGCACCGACGGTATCAACCACCTCGACCGGCGGTGCGTCGACCTCAACGCGAAGCGTTCGAGTGTGACCGATCGCGCCTTCACCGCCGCGGGTGATCACCACACATTTGGTTCGGTCCGCCATAAGGAACTCCGCTGCGACTTCTCCGAGCGAAGCCCCGGGCAAGAGGAATGCACAATCCTCATCGCTGAGCTTGATCAGATCTGACGCTGCGGCAAGCGTCTGGATTGCCGACCAGGCGGCCGCGGGGTCTGGGGTGATCGTCGGGCGTGCGTTCGGATCCAGGGTGACTGTAACGGGTTGTTCCGTCAGTCCGCGGACGAACTCGCGGACTGCTTTGGCACCCGGTTCGAGCAGACTTGCGATCGAACCTGTGTGGACGACCCGGCATCCGGGCTTCAGGATGGGCGTCGGCGGCTCCCAGACGATGTCGAACTCATACGATGCGATGCCCGCCGGGTCGAGTGTCGCCGTCGCCGTGCTGGTCCGGACGCCCGGCTCGACCGATCCGGCCGCGAGGTGGACGCCGTTGCAGAGCAGGTGCGCGGCGAGCTGGTTGCCGTGTGGGTCGGTTCCGAGGCGGGTGACCAATTCGGTGGGGATGCCGAGTCGGGCTAGCCCTACGGCCACATTGGCTGGAGATCCGCCCGGCGTTGCCTGGGGCCCGTCGTCGAACTTACCTGAACCAACGATATCGACCAGTGCCTCGCCGACGATGAGCGCAAGTGGCGCTACTGAGGCGGATGAGCCCGTTGAGGTGTGCAGGTCGCCCTGTGCCATCGCTCAGACCGGCACCTTGGTCGCGTGGGGTTCGGGGTCTGTCCATCCGCTGGTAAGAGTCAGTTCGTCGGCGCGGTGGCATGCCACGTGATGTGCCGGTGATATCTCTCGCCATACAGGTGCTTCGACTCGGCAGCGGTCGATTGCATAGGGACAGCGGGGGTGGAAGTAGCAGCCGCTCGGTGGTGCGGACGGGCTGGCAACCTCACCACGCAGCACAATCCGCTCGCGGTGCCGGTTGGGCTCGGGAATAGGCGCTGCCGACAGCAGGGCCTCTGTGTAGGGGTGCCGTGGCCGGCTGAAGAGTTCGTCGGTTGGTGCTTGCTCGACGAGCTGGCCGACGTACATCACCGCGACGCGATGGGCGATGTGTTCGACGACGGCTAGGTCGTGGGCGATGAATAGGTAGGAGATGCCGAGCCGCGCCTGGAGGTCTTTCAGGAGATTGAGGATCTGGGCCTGGATCGACACGTCGAGCGCGGAAACGGCCTCATCGCAGACGATCAGCTTTGGATCGCAGACCAATGAGCGGGCGATGCCGATCCGTTGCCGCTGGCCACCACTGAATGCGTGCGGGTAGCGGTGCAGGTGCTGGCTGCTCAGACCGACGAGCTCAAGGGTTTCCAGGACGCGTTTTCGGGCGACGGCGCCGCGGGCGAGATGGTTGTGGATGAGTGGCTCCAGCACGATGTCCTGAACTGTCATCCGGGGATCCAGGGAGGAGTAGGGGTCCTGGAAAATCATGTGGAAGTTGCGCCTCGCTGCCCTGAGCTGGTCGCCCTCGGCGGCCGTCAGGTCCAGCCAGTCTTCATCGTCACCACGCAGCTTGACCCGGCCGCTGGTGGGTTCGATCGCCCGGACGATCATTCGGCCCAGCGTCGTCTTGCCGGATCCGGACTCTCCTACCAGTGCGAGCGTTTCGCCCTTGTCGACGTGCAGGTTCACTCGATCGACTGCTCGGACCACCGCGGAATGGCGGCGCCATAGACCCTTCCGGATCGGGAAGAACTTGGTGAGCTCGTCGACGGCGAGCACGCGCCGGTCATCGGTTTCGTCAGACATCTGCCCAGTCATCCTTCGGCTCCTGCTGTTCGTCGTAGAGGAAGCACCGCACGAAGTGGCCTTCTTCGACCTCGGTCAACGCTGGGACGGCGCCGTCGCAGATGCCTTCGAGTGCACTGGGGCAGCGTGAGACGAAACCGCACTGCGGCGGCAAGCCGATCGGGGTGGGCACCGACCCCTCGATGACATCCAGCCTGTCGACGCGCTTTCCTGGCCGGGGGACCGATCTGAGCAGTTTTTGGGTGTAGGGGTGGAGGGGCTTTTCGAAGAGTTGCTCGGTGCTGGCGCTTTCGACCACCCGACCCAGGTACATGACGTACACGCGGTCGACGTACTCGGCCACGACGCCCAGGTTGTGGGTGATGTAGATCGCAGACAGCTCCTCCTGCTCCTGTAGGTCCTTCAGCAGCTCCAGGATCTGCGCCTGGATGGTGACGTCGAGGGCCGTGGTCGGTTCGTCCGCGACGACGATCCGAGGCTTGCATCCGAGTGCCATGGCGATCATCGCGCGCTGCCGCATGCCACCGGACAGCTGATGCGGGTACTCGTCGTAGCGCTGCTCGGGACTCGAGATCCCCACTCGCGCGAGCAGTTCGAGCACCCGGTCACGGATCTCTGCAGGTTTCAGATCGGTGTGCAGGCCGATCATCTCACTGATTTGGAAGCCGATGGTGTGCACCGGGGAGAAACTGGTCATCGGCTCCTGGAAGATCATCGAGATCTCATTGCCCCGGATCGAGCGGAGCTCAGCGGAGTCCGGCTCGAGGGAGAACACGTCGGTGGTTCCGCCGTCCTTGCGGCTGAGTACCGCGCTGCCTTGGACTACTTCCCCTGGCGGAACGATGAGGCGCAGCAGTGAATGTGCCATCGTGCTCTTGCCGCAGCCAGACTCGCCGATCACACCGACGATTTCGCGTTCGCCGACGCTCAGACTGACCCCGTCGACTGCCTTGACCACACCTTCGTCGGTGAAGAAGTACGTCTTGAGATCCTGGAGCTCGAGTAGGTTCATAAGTCGTCGTTCCCGTCAGTTGGGTGGCGGTCCCACGGAGTCGCGAAGGACGGCCGGGCAGTCGATCTCGTGGACGGTGCTGGCCTGTCCGTTCGAGGGTGCTCCTTCGAGCAGGTACTGGGCCGCCGCGTAGCCCATTTCGTAGTGAGGCAGCTGGATCGTCGTCAGCGGCGGGCTGGCGTAGGCGGCCAATTCGAGCTGATTGTCGTAGCCGACAACAGAAACATCACCTGGGATCGAGAGACCGAGCTGCATGATCGCGTAGTAGGCGCCAACCGCTGTGCGATCGTTTGCGCAGAACAACGCTGTTGGCGCGTCATCCCTACGAAGAAGCGTCAACGCCTGCTCGTAACCGCCGTCCGATTGATAGTTGCCTTGCCGCACCAGGCTCGGGTCGTAGCGGATGCCAAACTCCTTAAGCGCCCGACGGTGACCCTTGAGGCGCTCCTTGGCAGCGTAACCAGCGGGTCCGTTGATGAAACCGATCCTGCGATGGCCAGCGTCGGTCAAGATCTGCGTGGCGGTGCGTGCCCCCTCCTGCTCAGCCGGTATGACTGAGATGTAGTCGGTTCCGGGCGCGTAGCAGTTCAGCAGGACAGCGTGGCTTCGCTCCAAGCTTCGTGGTGGTGGTGACACCTCACGGGTGTACATCGCACCGAAGATGATCCCGTCGACCTGGCGCCCCAGCATCATCTCGATAGCGGCCTCCTGCACCGATGGGTCGCCGCCGGTGTTGAACACAGTGAGCAGATGGTTGCGTTTCCATGCATACTCTTGAGCGCCACGGATCGTGTCACCGGCGAACGGCGTCGTGGCGATCTCGTCGGTGATGAACCCCAGCGTCTCGGACTTCTGCGTCCGCAGCCCACGTGCCGCGTAGTTCGGCCGGTAGCCGAGCGTCCTGATCGCCTCGGCGACCCGATCACGGGTAGGCGCGGAGATGCTGGTGGCGCGTGGATCATCGTTGATCACCATCGAAACCGTGGTCGGCGACACTCCAGCCAGCTTGGCCACCTGAGCCATCGTGGGCCGCGGGGTCTTCTGTGACACCATGCCAGCTCCTCTAATGCGATTTAGTAAAAGGATTCAGCCAGGCAGCACCGGTGTCAAGCGCTGGGCACCGACATGTGTCACTCAGATAACCCAGACGTGTCCAGCTCTTGACGAGCTGAGCAAGCCACTGTATCAATTTACTAAATCGTAACACCTAGCTCACCCCGCAGGACCCTTGCGGAGCTGACTTCGCCCGCCACCACCCCCGTTGCGGGCGACCTCGAAGGCGCGCAGGTCGGGCCTCTCGGGAGAGGACCGTCGTGGTCCGCCGTTCTCTGACAGCCGCCGGCGCAGGCGCTGATCATCAAGGAGTTGCATCGCAGATGAACCGAAAGCTGAGGCGCTTCATCGCGCCAGGTGTACTCGTGGCGCTCGTGCTCGCCTTCGTGGTGGTACGCCAGTCGACGGGGGATGACGAACCGGCGGGCGCCAGCGCAGTGAATGAAGGACCGAAGTCGGCGCGCGGATTCCTCGAGCCGCCGGCGCTGGCGGCGAAGGTGGCCGCCGGCAAGCTGCCGCCGATCGACCAGCGGTTGCCGGAGCAACCCTTTGCTGTCGGGGATGGAACGCTCCTGCAGAAGGAGCACATGGACTGGCAGGACGGTAAGTACGGCGGGACGTTCAAGGGAGCCGCGACGTTCCCGACCGGCTGGGTGAACATCGCCGGTGGCGCGACCATCTTAAGATCGCCGAGTCAGTCGACCGGAGTCAGCGCTCCGAACATCGTCAGCGAGTTCTCCTACACCGATGACTACAAGACGTTCAAGTTCACCATTCGCAAGGGACTGCGCTGGTCCGACGGCGTCCCGCTTACGACTGATGACGTGCGGTTCGCGTTCGAGGACATGTATCAGGACAAGGAGGTGCAGCTGCCGTGGCCGACCGAGCTCTTCACACAGGGCGACGCCAGGCTTGGTCCGGCCAAGCTCAAAGTGGTTGACAAGTACAGCTTCGAGCTCGAGTTCTCCAAGCCCTACGGCTACTTCATCGCCAACCTGAACTCCTGGATCCCGTACTACAACATGCTCTTCAAGCCGGCCCACTACCTGAAGCAGTTCCACCAGAAGTACGCCAAGCCCGATGCGCTGGCCGCCCTGGTGAAGAAGAACCGGCGGGCCAACTGGGTGCAGCTCATCACCTACAAGGATGTGCCTCATTGGGACGTCGGTGCTCCCCAGGCGCTCGGGCTGCCGACGCTGAACGCGTGGGTGCTGAGCCAGTCGACGGAGAACCGCAGCGTCTACGATCGCAACCCGTACTTCTGGCACGTCGACAAGTCTGGGCATCAGCTCCCGTACGTCGACCAGGTCGTCATCGACCGGGTGGTCGACCCCGATGCCTTGACCAACGCAGTTCTGGCAGGACAGGTGTCCCTCGCCTCGGGCGGCGAGGTGAGCCTGAACAAGATGCCGGTCTACAAGCAGAACGCCGAACGCTCAAAGTTCCGGGTCTTTACCAGCAAGTCGTTCAACAACCCGCTGCTGTTGTTCCTGAACCAGGACTACCAGTACCAGAACCCGGCTGGCGCCTGGCAGAAGCTGATGGCCGATCCAGCCCACCGGTTCAGCAAGGCTGTCGCGGCCGCGGTGGATACCGAAGGCATCAGCAAGTCGGTGTACTTCGGGCTGTACGAAAAGTTGGGCCCCGAGTGGCAAGGGCACGACCCCGGACTGGCGAAGCAGCTACTCGACGAGGCGGGTATGAATCGCACGGACGGCAAGGGGTTCCGGCTCGGCCCGGACGGCAAGCCCTTCGTCCTGCGGCTGACCCACGCGGCAGGATCCCCCGACTTCGACCCGGTCGCAGAACTGCTGAAGGAACAACTGGAGCAGGTCGGTATCAAGGTCGAGATCGAACGAGTCGAGGGCACCCTATTCGACCAGCGCAAGGCGGCCAACCAGATCATGGCGTCGATGGCCTGGAACGACGGCCCGGCCTGGGCGTCGGGCATCTCTGAGGACTACCTGCCGGCCAGCAAGGGCCCCTGGTCGCCCGCTACCTGGACGTACTTCACCTCCAACGGCAAAGAGGGCCGCAAGCCGCCGGCGAACATGCAGAAGTTCTACGAGTTGGCGACCGCGCGCAAGGCGTTCCCGCCGGAGTCGCCCGAGGGCAAGAAGCTGTACGAGGAATTGGTGACCTGGCTGCGCGAGAACTACGCCTTCATCCCCACAGCGGGCGTGCGGGTCACGCCGAACATCGTCGATACCCGGCTGCGGAACGTGCCGAAAGAGGGCTCGCCGTACGAGCTGGACACCTACATCAACGCCGAGGCGTTGTGGTTCGCCGATGAGTGAGTCAGACCAACCCGGAAGGGAGGCACTCTGATGGCTCGGTTCGTGCTCCGCCGTCTGCTGATGCTCATCCCGTTCCTGTTCCTGATCTCGGTCGTGTCGTTCGCGGTGATCCAGCTCCCCCCGGGCGACTTCGTCGATACCTACGTGCGCAACCTGGAGGTTCAGGGCGGCACGGTCAACCAGGGGCAGCGTGCCGCGATCGAAGCCCAGTACGGCCTGGACAGGCCCGTGTACATCCAGTACGGCATCTGGGTCAAGCACATCGCCCAGGGCGACTTCGGCAACTCGTTCCTCTACGACCGCCCGGTCGGCGACATCTTGAAGGAGCGAGTACCGCGCACCGTCGGCATCGCCTTGGCCGCGATGCTGCTGACCTGGGTGATCGCCGTCCCGATAGGCATCTACTCCGCGCTGCGGCAGTACTCGGTCTGGGATCACCTGTTCACTTTCATCAGCTTCGTCGGGCTGGCCGTCCCCGGATTCCTCCTCGCCCTGGTGCTGATGTACGTGGTCTACGAGAAGACCGGGTGGCTTGTGACCGGCATGTTCTCGCCGGAGTACCGGGCCGCGCCGTGGTCGGTGGCGAAGTTCGTCGACATGCTCAAGAACCTGTGGCTGCCGCTGCTGGTTCTGGCAGTGACCAGCGCGGCAGGGGTGATCCGGGTGCTGCGGGCGTCACTGCTGGACGAGGTCAAGAAGCAGTACGTCACCACGGCGCGGTCAAAGGGCATGCCGGAATGGAAGCTGGTCATGCGCTACCCAGTGAGGATCGCTATCAACCCCCTGATCTCCACGATCGGGTGGATGCTGCCGGCCTTGGTGGGCGGCGAGGTCGTCGTCTCGAAGGTCCTCAATATCCCGACAACCGGGCCGGTGCTTCTCGAGGCCATCCTGTCCCAAGACATGTACCTCACCGGGGCGCTGGTGATGATCCTGAGCGCGCTCACGGTCATCGGGACGCTGGCATCCGACGTCCTTCTGGCCGTCGTCGATCCGCGCATCCGGTACGAGTGAGGTGCACGCGATGACCGAGACAGCAACTCACAAACCCCAACCCCCATCCGGGGGCTCCGGCAAAAGGCAGACCAGAAGCCGAGCCGACCGGCACTACGTCAACCGCCGTGGCGCTGAACTGCTCAAGGAGCAGAGGTCGGCACGCGGTCGGCGTCAGCGGCGGATCGAAGAGCGGCTGAGGGAGGCATCGCAAGCGCGACTGGTGCGCGCGAGGTTCACCAAGCACCGCCTCGCGACCGCGAGTCTGATCCTGCTCGCAGCCTTGTACGGCATCGCGCTGTTCGCCGACTTCGTCGCGCCCTACGACAAGCTCCAGCGGTTCGACGACGCGCAGTACACCGCGCCCACCCGTGTGCACCTGATGGACCAGCAGGGCAATTGGCACCGGCCCTTCATCTACGAGACGCGGAACGAGCTGAACCAGGAAACGTTCCAGTACGAGCAGAAGGTGCCCGAGGAAGCGCAGCGTTATCCGATCAAGCTGTTCGTGAAGACGGAGCCGTACAAGCTCGCCGGCGTGGTGTCAATGGAGCACCGGCTCTTCGGCACCGAAGGGCGACCGGTGTTCCTGCTGGGCAGTGACCACTTGGGCCGGGATCTGTTCTCCCGGTTGGTCCATGCCTCCCGGGTTTCACTGCTGATCGGCCTTGGCGGTGTAGCGCTCAGTTTCGTGCTGGGCGTCGTGCTCGGTGGGATCTCGGGGTACTTCGGAGGGCTGGCCGACTCTGTGATCCAGCGGCTGATCGACTTCCTCATCAGCATCCCGTTGATCCCTCTGTGGATGGCGTTGTCCGCGGCGATCCCACAGGGCTGGTCAGGAATCCAGACCTACTTCGCGATCACCTTGATCCTTTCCCTGGTCGGCTGGACCGGGCTGGCGCGCGTGGTGCGCGGCAAAGTGATGTCGCTGCGCGAAGAGGACTACGTGACGGCCGCACGAATCTCCTCGGCCGGGCACCTGTCCATCATCCGCAGACACCTGCTGCCGGGTGTGACCAGCTTCCTCGTCGTCCACGTCACCCTCGCGATCCCGGGCATGATCCTCGGCGAGACCACGCTGAGCTTCCTTGGGCTAGGCATCAGCGCCCCGGACGTCAGTTGGGGAACCCTGCTGCAGCAAGCCCAGGATGTCACCGTCGTGGCGAACTACCCCTGGCTCCTCGCGCCGGCCGCCTTCCTGGTGTTCGCCGTCGTCTTGTTCAACTTCGTCGGCGACGGCCTCCGCGACGCCGCCGACCCGTACTCACGCTGAGCCCTCGAACGGTTGGGAAACCTCCATGCAGATCTTTCACAAGCCCGTCCCCGGTGTCGTCGGCGACTGCATCCCTTTCTACGCCGACGGTCGCTACCACGTGTTCTACCTCAGGGACTATCGAGACAAGGACTCCTACGGCATCGGCAGCCCGTGGCATCACGTCTCGACCGACGACTTCGTCACCTTCACCGACCACGGCGAAGCGCTGTCGAAGGAGACCATCGACGACCAGGACCTCACCGTCGCCACCGGGTCGGTCATCACCGATGACGACGGGCTGCATCACATCTTCTACACCGGAATCAACCCATACTTTCGCGACGCCGTCCACCGCGAGCAGGCCATCCTCCACGCCACCAGCAAGGACCTGATCAGCTGGACCAAGGTGGCTGGCGAAGTGTCCTACGCCGACGAGACGCTCTACGAGCGCCACGACTGGCGCGACCCGTTCGTCTACCAGGACCCCGACACCGGTCGTTACAACATGCTGATCGCTGCACGTACGGCGAGCGGTCCTGTCTCCCGCCGAGGCTGCACAGCGCTCCTCACCAGCGATGATCTGACGAACTGGACTGTCGAGAAGCCGTTCTACGCTCCGGGCCGGTATCACGGTCACGAGTGCCCGGACCTCTTCCGGATGGGCGATTGGTACTACCTGGTGTTCTCCGAATACACCACACGCACCGCCACCCGGTACGCGATGAGCCGTTCACTGCAAGGACCATGGCTCACGCCGTTCGACAACCTGTTCGACAACCGTGCCTTCTACGCCGCGAAATCCGCCGGGGACGAGCAAGGCCGCAGATACCTGTTCGGCTGGAACCCAAGCAAGGTGGGCGACGCCGACGGCGGCGACTGGCAGTGGGGCGGCAACCTCACTGTGCACGAGATCGTGCAGAACGACGACGGAACCCTAGGTGTCCGGATGCCCCAGACCCTGGCGGCTGCGTTCTGGCAGCCGAGCCGGCAGGAACTTCAGCTGAATGGCTCAAACTGGGTCTCCACACCACAGGGCTACCGCGCGGACTCCCCCCATGCCTACACGGCGGCCTATGGCGAAGACATGCCGGCGAGCTGCCTCATCGAGGGGGAACTCACCTTCAACAAGAACGCTGGCGAAGCGGGTGTCCTCCTACGAGTCGATGCCACCGGCGACACCGGATACTTCCTGCGCTTCAATCCCGACCGACAGGCTGTCCAATTCGGGAAGATCGGCGGCTACCGCGACTGGTACGTCGACCACATGCCCGAACTCGACCGGCCACTCCACATCCAGCCAGGCATCCCAATCCGGTACCGCATCGTCGTCGACGGAACTGCCCTGGTCGCCTACGTCGACGACCAGGTCGCGCTCAGCGGACGGCTCTACACCTCACGACCAGGACGGGTCGGGTTGTACGCAGATGGCGCCACCGTCACCGCCACCGCTCCGAGCCTGCGGCGAGGAGTGCGATGACGCACGAGACCGAGCTCCCGAAGGCTGCCGACCTCGGCGAGCTGGCCTGGCTGGACCCCCACCGGCCGCGGTTCCACTTCGTGTCGCCCGGCGGCTGGCTGAACGACCCCAACGGCGTCACCCAGTGGGGCGACACGTACCACCTCTTCTACCAATACAACCCCGACTCCACGCGGCACGAGCGCATCCACTGGGGCCACGCCGTGAGCAAAGATCTCGTGCATTGGCACGACGAACCAATCGCCCTCGCCCCAGAGGATGGACCCGACGCGGACGGCTGCTGGTCCGGCGTCCTCGTGAACGACGGCGGCGTCCCCACCCTGATCTACTCAGGCCGCCGCGACGGCGCAGAACGCGCCTGCCTGGCCACCGGTGATCCAACCCTACGCAGCTGGCGCAAAGAGCCCGGCAACCCGGTGATTCCCGAAACTCCGAGCGACCTCGACCTGGTCGCCTACCGTGACCACTGCGTCTGGTACGAAGGCGGCCAGTGGCACCAGCTCATCGGCGCCGGCATCACCGGGCGCGGAGGGGCGGCGTTGCACTACACCTCCCCCGACCTGCGCGACTGGCAATACGAGGGCCCGCTGCACTCCGCCGATGTCGACGTGCCGGGCACGCTGTGGACCGGAACCATGTGGGAATGCGTCGATCTATTCGCGCTCGGCGAGCGTCACATCCTGCTCTTCTCGGTCTGGGACAACGAGACGACGCACTACCCGGCCTACTACGTCGGCGACTACGCCGACGGCAAATTCATCGCCGCCTCGCTGCACCAGCTCGACTACGGCCTGCGCCACTTCTACGCCCCGCAGTCGATGACGGACTCCAACGGGCGCCGGATTGCCTTTGGCTGGATCCAGGAAGGCCGGACCGAGGCCGCCACCCAGCGGGCTGGCTGGTCCGGCGCGATGTCGCTTCCAAGACAGCTGACCATCGGCAGCGACGGCCAACTCGTTCAGGCACCCGTCACGGAGATCACGGCGCTACGACGCGACCACGTGCCCGTGCAGCCGCAGACGCTCGAGCCCGGACCAGCCATCGACCTACACGACATCGCAGGCGACCAACTAGACATCCATGCAAGGCTCGTCATTCCCGACGGCGCGCGCGCCGAAATCGCGATTCGCTGCTCACCGGACGGCTCCGAACGCACGGTCATCTCCCTGGACCGAACAGCCGGCGAACTTCATCTCGACCGCGCGAACAGCAGCCAGGATCCCGACGTCGACCGGACACCGCTTGCAGGCGCACTACCGATCCCGGTCGACGGGCAAGTGGAAGTCCGGATCATCATCGACCACTCAGTGCTGGAGATCTTCGCCAACGGCCGGGCTCTCACCGCGCGGATCTATCCCACCCGGTCGGACGCCACAGGCGTATCCCTGCTCGTTTCGGGCGGCCCTGTCCGGCTTGAGCAACTCGACGCCTGGACCATGGCCGACATCTGGACCGGCCCGCGCCCACTGCGGCCCTGACAAGGAGACAACGACTTGTACGAGTTCGCACCACTCATCCGGCCGGGCGTGGTCAGCCGCTCGATCACCGCCGAGAACCCGACCGGATCCAAAGGCGCCGGCGGCCAGGCAACTTCACAGCTCGGCGCCGGGCGGAAGGGCAGGCCGTGCCTGACCCTGCCCGCGGGCGAAACAACCGAGCTCGCCCAGATCGAGGGCAGCGGCCGGATCACCCACCTCTGGTTCACCCTGCCCGACCACACCGACGCGGTCGGTTTCGTCCTCCGCGACCTCGTCCTGCGCGCCTACTGGGACGGCGAAGACACCCCGTCGGTCGAGGTCCCCATCGGCGACTTCTTCTGCTGTGGCGCGGGAACCCGGGCGCTAGTCACATCGGCGCCGATCACAGTCGCGCCGACCGGCGGCATGAACTGCTACTTCCCCATGCCGTTCGGGACCTCCGCGCGGATCACGATCACCAACGAACATCCGGTAGAAATCGGCGGATTCTTCTTCCAGATCGACTATCAGCTCGGCGAGTCCTTGCCCGCCGACACCGGTCGGTTTCATGCCCAATGGCGACGGCAAAACGCCACCCAACCGGGTATCGACTACACCATCCTGGACGGCGTCCGCGGCCGCGGAGCCTACGTCGGCACCTTTCTCAGCATCACCGCCCTCGAGCGCTATTGGTGGGGCGAGGGCGAGGTGAAGTTCTATATCGACGGCGACGATGAGCACCCCACGATCTGCGGAACGGGCACCGAGGACTACGCCGGCGGCGCCTGGGCCTTCCAAGATCAGCTGAGCTCCACCGTCGAGCCCCACGTCCTCACCTTCAGCGCACCCTTCTCCGGGTACCCGCAATACGCCACCCGCGACACCTCGAAACAGGCGGTGTACGCGACCGCGATGGCGCCCGTGCATGGCATGTACCGGTGGCACCTCCCGGACCCGATCCACTTCGAGCACGATCTGCGCGTCACCATCCAGCAGATCGGCCAGGTCGGACCGGACCTGTTCGAGCGCAGCGACGACGTCTCGTCCGTCGCCTACTGGTACCAGATCGAGCCACATGCGCCGTTCCCACCATTCCCCAGCAGAAACGAGCGGAGGCCACGCTGACCGACGGCAAGCGCAGCAGACATCACTTCACCGCCGAACAAACAATCCGCAGAGACGCCAGGTACGGGATTTCTACTGCCTACACAGCGCCGACTACCACCAGCGCCGCTGCGTGGGGAAGGCGGCCACCACTGAATGTCGCGGTTGGTGCGCTCGGCGGTCCGGTGTCACGCGGCTCGAGACCGGCGCCTGGAGTGCGTCAAGCAGGTACGGCGCGGCATCTGACCCGTGAGCCGCGCCGCAACACCC
This sequence comes from Kribbella caucasensis, assembly GCF_004361855.1. Lineage (GTDB taxonomy): Bacteria > Actinomycetota > Actinomycetes > Propionibacteriales > Kribbellaceae > Kribbella > Kribbella caucasensis. The sequence continues at coordinate 26,957 of NZ_SNWQ01000025.1, read as the reverse complement.
ACGCAGTGCAAGCAACCCGAAAGGCGATCCGATGACCCATCCCCAGCACATTTCCCGCCGCGGCGTGGTGGCAAGCGTCGGCGGCCTCGCGCTGGGCGGCGCGGCCGCAGTGTTCTTCAGCGCGCCGGCAAACGCCGCGCCCGGACCGAGCGGACCGGCGGGCGCACCCGGCAGACCGGGCGAACCAGCGGGCGCACCCGGTAGAGCCGGCGGGCCAAGCTACCGCCCGGCGTTCCACTTCAGTGTGCCCGACAACTGGAAGAACGACCCCCAGCGGCCCATCTACCTCAATGGCGAATACCTGTACTACTACCTGTACAACGCCGACTACATCGACGGCGGGCCAGGCACCGCCTGGCGGCTCGCGACGACGCGCGACCACGTGCGGTTCCGCGACCGCGGCATCGCAATCCCGAAGAGCAGCGACGGCAACGGCGACTGCTGGTCGGGCAGCCTCGTCGTCGACGAGCACGGTACGGCCGGCTACGGGCGCGGCGCGGTCATCGCGCTCGTCACGCAGGCGCCAAAGGGCGTGCAGGCGCAGTACCTGTGGTACTCGACAGACGGCGGCCGCACCTTCCAGCCCGGTCCGACCGACCCGGTGCTGCCGAATCCCGGCGTTCGCGACTTCCGCGACCCGAAGATCATCTGGGATACCGACCGCTCGCGCTGGATCCTCGCCAACGCCGAGGGGCAACGCATCGGCTTCTATGCCTCGCCCGACCTGCACTCATGGCAGTCTGTAGGCGAGTTCGTGCGCACGGACATCGGCCTGCTGGAGTGCCCCGACCTGTTCAAGATGACCGCGGACGACGGCACGCAGCACTGGGTGCTCGGCGTCAGCGCGAACGGCAAGGCTCGCGGTCTACCCGCTACATACGCGTACTGGACGGGAACATTCGACGGCACGTCCTTCGTACCCGACGCCGACGAACCGCAGTGGCTCGACCGCGGCTTCGACTTCTACGGTGCCGTCACCTATCCGCAGCATGACGCAGACGGGAACGAGGACCCAGCGCTCCGGCACGCGATCGGCTGGGCCAACTTCTGGGACTACCCGCACAACACCCCCTCGCTCGTAACCGACGGCTACAACGGCGACGACATGATCACGCGGGACGTCCGGCTGCTGCGGACCGGCGCAGGCTACGCGCTCGCCTCGTCGCCCACGGCAGCACTGCACGACTATGTGACTCGCACGCACCGGATCGGCGACGTACGGCTCTCCGGTGTGCGCGACATCGACGTCCGAGCCACCGCATACGAGCTGTCGTGCGAGCTCGAGTGGGATCCTGCGTCGGCGCCATCGAACATCGGCTTCGAGCTGCGTCGCGGACCGGAAGGCGGCCGCCACGTTGCAGTCGGCGCCTTCCTCAACGGACCCTACGCCTACGTCAATCGGCGCCCGACCGTGAACCCGACTGGCGGCGAGTCGCAGACGCCCATCGACCCCAAGGCGGGTCGACTGGCGATCCGCGTACTCGTCGACCAATCGAGCGTCGAGTACTTCATCGACGACGGCCGTGACGTGCACTCCCATCGTGCCTTCCCACTGCCAGGCGATGACCGCATCCGGCTGTTCGTCAACGACGGAGAGGCGACCTTCCGCGACCTCACGATCCGCGAGCTGCGCGTCGACTGAAGGCGACACCGCCGCGACCCTTCAAGACTGGTCACGAGCTGCTGGCCGCCGCGCCGCAAGACAGCAGCTCGTGACCGGTGTCGAGTGCGGAGGCAGCATGTCGCAAACACCTACGGCCAGATCTTCCTGCAGTCGGGTACGAACACACAACCCATCGCCCTCCGGATTCGCCGAGGTCAGGAGCCGGAGCGCGCCACCACCGAATGGGTCACCCTGGACCCCCTCGACACCGTCAGCGACGTCCTCACCACAACCATCACCAACCACACCGCCTAAAGCAGCACGTCCGATCGCCAGTGCCCAATGCACCTAATGACGCATCCGACTCTCAGTCAGGCGTTGAGCTATATGGATGTGGTCAAGGTGCGTGTTCCTCCTCGGACACTGAAACAATTGTTTCAGCCTTCCGGGCGGCACTGATGTGGCCGCCCGGTGCTGCTCGTGGCAGGCAGACGACGAATGAGCAATCAGGGATTGCCGTCAGCAACGGTAATCACCAGGCCGACTACGCCACCACGAACTCCTTGAGCTAGGGCCGAGCTCCGGCGGCAGGTCAGGCTCTACCCACGGGCATGAAGATTGGCATCATCAGGCCTGGTCGTCAACAGCACCCTCTGGCGCTCGCCGTCGCATTGGAGCGCTCGCCCGGGCTCCGGGAAACGAGCTCCAGCGACGACGCCTGACTCTGCCGATGCCATGCCGCTGCATCTCAGCGCGGTGGGGCCGAAGCTAGCGGCGCCCAGCTCTCTCGTACGGCCGCGATGAACTCGTTCGGCCGGTCGAGGTGAACGAGGTGCCCCGCTCCTGGAACCAAGACCGTGCGGATGTCCGGTCGACGCCGTACGACGCGATCGTGCAAGCCGGCGATCCACGGCGAACTCTCCGTGCCGAGGATCCATGTCACGGGCAACGGCAATCGGACCACCGAGCGCAGCGGCAGGTGCTCGTGCATGACGCCGAAGGGATGCGGATCCCATTCCGCGAGCACGGGCTCGGCGTTCGCCCGCAGGTTCTCGCGGACGTCTTCAGGGGCATCGTCATAGCTGTTGCCGCCGGACCGCAGGGCGGATCCGAAGCGGAAGAAGGTTTCTGCTGCCTCCAGCCGTCTGCCGCGCAGCTGAGTGAACTTGAGTCGCAACGCTGTGGCGAGCACCGATCGGTCGGCGTGGCGGATTCCGTGAAAGGGCGCCTCGACGACGATCAGCGCAGAGAACAGTTCGGGGTGCCGGGCCGCAGCCGCCAGGGCGATGTTCCCGCCCGAACTCCATGCCACGACCGCGGCGGGTTCCCCGGCCACCTTCTCGAGGACCGCTGTCAGATCGCGTGCGTGGACGCGGTGATCACGAACCGGCTTGTGCCGGGACTGCCCATAGCCACGACGGTCATAGGTCACCACACGGCGGTCACGAGCGAGTTCCCCGACGACGCCGTCCCAGGTCGTCCGGTCCGTTCCTGAGCCGTGGACAAGAACGAGCGGAGGACCCTGGCCCGCCATGCGGTAACTCAACGTTGCTCCGGGCACCTCAAGGGCGGGCACAGGGCCTCCTCGGTTTCACAGGGGATGGACGGTACGGCGTCAGAACGGGAAGCCGTGCGCCTCCTTGCGAGAAGTGACCCACTGCCACTGGGTGAACTCGTCCCAGCTGCTTTGTGAGCCGAACCGGCTTCCGTTGCCCGAGGCACCGGTACCGCCGAAGGGTGCGTAGGCGTCGTTGTTCAGGGTCTGGTCGTTCACGTGGACGATCCCGGTCCGGAGCCCGCGGGCGAGGTCCAGGCCGCGGTCGACCGAGCCGGTCTGGATGGCAGCGACGAGTCCGTACTCGGTGTCGTTGGCAACCCGCACGGCCTCGGCCTCGTCGCGAACGACGACGACCGGAGCGACCGGACCGAAGATCTCTTCGCGAAAGGCCGGCATGGTGGTCGTGACGCCGGCGAGCACGGTCGGCTGGTAGAACAGCCGCTCGTAGTTGCCCCCGGCACGGATCTCGGCGCCCGCGGCAACGGTTTCGGTGACGATGCGGTCCACGTTGGCCAGTTGACGCTCGTTGATGAGCGGGCCGAGGGCGACCTGCTCGGTGTGCGGATCGCCGACCGGCAGGTTCGCCGCACGCTTCGCGAGCCGCTCGAGGTACTCGTCCGCGATCGACTCGAGAACGATGTGGCGTCCTGCCGTCATGCAGACCTGGCCCTGGTGCAGGAAGGCGCCCCAGGCACCGGCCGAACTCGCCACTTCGAGGTCCGCGTCGTCGAGAACGATGAGCGCGTTGTTGCCGCCGAGCTCGAGCGAGACCCGCTTCAGCGTCCGGCCCGCGACAGCCCCGACCTCGCGACCAACCGCGGTCGAACCGGTGAAGGCGATCATGGCAACGCTCGGATCGGCGGCCAGCGCCGCACCGGGCTCGGCGTCACCCGGTAGCACGTGCAGCAGGCCGTCCGGCAGACCGGCAGCCTCGAAGAGTCTTGCCACCAGAGCGCCGCCGGAGATGGCGGTCTGAGCGTCCGGCTTCAGGACCACCGCATTGCCGAGGGCGAGCGCGGGCGCGATGGCCCGCACCGACAGGATCTGCGGGAAGTTCCACGGACTGATGACGCCGACCACACCAAGAGGCACTCGGCGCGCGATGCTCTCGCGACCCGGCTCGCTCGTCGGCAGCAAATGCCCCCACGGCTGCGTCGGCAGCGCGGCGGCTTCCCACAGCTCCCCGAGCACAAGCTCGACCTCGAAGGCCGCCTTGCCCGGTACGGCGCCACCCTCGCGCACCAACCATCGTTCGAACTCCGCGCGGTTGTCGCTCAGAATCGCGGCCGCCCTGCGGATCAGTGCGGCACGAGCCGGCCCGGTCTGTTCTGCCCAGGAAGGCTGTGCCTCCGCCGCGCGTGCGGTCGCGGCAGCCACATCCGCGGCGTCGGCCTGACCGACCTGCCCGAGTACGGCGCCAGTGGCCGGCTCGGTGCTGTCGAGTACGCCGCCGCTCGCGTCCCGCCATCCATTGCTGTAGAGCTTGCCCTGCCAGTCGACCTGGTCGAGGAGTTCGGTCATCGCGCACTCTCCATCTGATCTGTCTGCTTCTGCACTGTGGATGTGCGGATCAGGTCCGCGGCCTTCTCGGCGATCATGATCGTGGCGGCGTTGGTGTTGACCGAGACGATCCTCGGCATCACCGAGGCGTCGGCCACTCTGAGGCCGTCGAGGCCGTGCACCCGCAGATCGGGGGACACGACGGCGTCGGCCCCGATGCCCATCGCGCAGGTGCCGACCGGGTGGTAGTAGGTACCGGTCCCCCGGGCTGCGAAGTCGCGCAGATCCGACACGTCGGAGCCGGGCAGCACCTCACGACCGCGCCACGCGGCGAAAGGCTCGGTCGCCGCCAGCTCCCGGGCGACCTCGATGCCGTGCACGATCCGCCGTACGTCGGACTCCGCGCCGAGGTAGTTCGGGTCGATGAGCGGCGGTGTCTCCGGATCCGGGCCACTGATTCGGACGGACCCGCGGGCTTCGGGCACCGTCGCGATGCCGAAGGTGAAGCTGTTCGGTGGCGCCTGCAGGGTCGGCGGATGAAACGGCACGTGGATGAACATCAGCTGCATGTCGGGCCCTGGCAGTGTCGGATCGCTCCGCCATTGCATCGACACCTCGGCATGGTTGGTCAGGCCGGCCGGAATCTCCTGGCTCGCCTCGTACACCACTCCGCACAACGGGTGGTCGTGCAGGTTGCGGCCGACACCGGGCAGATCGTGGACCACCGAGACGTCGGCCCGGTCGAGGTCGTCGGCCGGACCGATACCCGACAGCAAGAGCAGCCGAGGTGAGTCCACGGCCCCGCTACTGACGATGACCTCGACGTCGGCGTTGGCGGTCACCAGTTGTCCGCCCCGCTCGAACTCGACTCCGGTACAGCGGGTGCCGCTGAACAGCAGCCGCCGGGCACGGGACTCCGTCGAGATGGTGAGGTTCGGACGGCTGCCCCGGATCGGGGCGAGGTACGCGGCCGCCGTACTCTGCCGTTGACCGCCCGAGATCGACAGGTCGTGCCAGCCGGCGCCTTCGGCCACCGCACCGTTGAAGTCTTCGGTCAGGGGGTAACCGGCCGCGGCCGCCGCGTCGAGGAAGACCTGGGACAGCGGATTCGGCTGGGCCGACGGCGCCGGGAACATCGGGCCGCTGTCGCCACGGAACTGGGCGTTCCGGCCGCTGACAGTCTCCATACGTCGGAAGTACGGCACCAGCGAGTCGTAGTCCCAACCGACGCAGCCGGCCTTGGCCCACGCGTCGAAGTCGGCCGGATGGCCCCGCAGGTAGACCATCGCGTTGATGCTGCTCGAACCGCCGAGGGTCCGGCCGCGCGGCCAGTTGTGGACGGCACCTCCGGTACCTGGTTGCGCGACGGTGTCGTACGAGTAGTCGACCTCGGTTCCCCACAGCGCCGGCCAGGCGGGCGGCACGGAGATCTCCGGTTTGACATCGGGCGGTCCCGATTCCAGCAGCAGAACTCGCGCGTCGCCGTCCTCCGACAGCCTTGCGGCGAGTACGCAGCCGGCCGAGCCCGCCCCGATCACCACGTAGTCGTAGTGGGTGGACATCAGGTACCTCCGCAGTCCTTGAAGGGCAACACAGCCTTGATCTGCTACACAGTCTTGTCAGATCTGTTACGTTGGTGTTGACTTTTCGCGCCACGGTTCTTGCCGGATGACGACACGTCATCCCCTCTGTCGGGAGGAACGGATGCCGGTCGACATGCCCCACTCGGCCCTGTCGGGCCGCGCGGAGGCATGGCGGGCGGAACTCGGCGGCGCGTTCGGGCAACTGACGCCGGTGGCGATCGGCGAGCGGTCCCTGGACGGCCGGTTCGCCGGGCAGCACCTTGGCTCGGTGGCCGCCTACCAGGTGAGCGGCACCCCGCAGATCGTCCGCCGGACACCCACCGCGATCCGGGCCGTGCCGATCGACCTCTACAAGCTCTGCGTGCAACAGGCCGGGCGGGCGACGGTTCGCCAGGGCGACCGGGAGGTGGTTCTCGAACCCGGGCAAATGGCCATCTACGACACCGGTAAGCCGTACGAGCTGCGGCTGGAGCAAACCTGGACCTGCGCGGTGATGGCGTTCCCACGGTACGCACTGGGCCTGCCCGAGCCGATCGTCGCGGCGGCGATGCATCACGCCTACGCCTTGAACGAGGGGCCCGGAACGGTCCTGGCCGGCTTCGTGGCATCGGCCGTGGCAGGTGGCACGGTTCATCAGGCAGCGGCCGAGCGGCTCGGCGAGGCGGGCCTTCACCTGGTCGCCGCGACCCTGAGCGAGTCGGCCCTGATGGCGCACGAGGACACCGCGGACGCACTCCGGCTGCAGATCCTCGGATACATCCGGAACCATCTCGCCGATTCCGGCCTGTCACACAACCAGGTCGCGGCCGCCCACCACCTGGGCCCACGTACCCTCCACCGGCTGTTCGAGCACGAGCCACGGACGGTGACCGACCAGATCAGGTCACTCCGCCTGGAAGCGGTCCACCGCGATCTCGCGGACCCACTGCTGGCCAATCGCAGCATCGCCGCGCTCGCGGCCCGCTGGTGCTTCACCGACCAGGCACACTTCACCCGCGCGTTCCGCGCTCGCTTCGGAATGACCCCGTCCCGCTCACGGACGCTGCGAGGTCACGAACCGGAGGAATGAGCAGCCCGCGGACCTCCACGCATGACACAATCGGTTCCGTACCGCCAGCCTCATGTCGTATACCTATCGGAGGTCCGTGTGCCCGCACAGCGCAGCGCGGGAGTGCCCCAGACCGCGCCGCCGAACAGGCGCCGCCAGCTCGGGTCCGCCAGCGCCAGGTCACTGCTGCTGACCTTGCTGGGCGAGTTCGTGCACCCGCGCGGTGACTCGGTCTGGACCGCGACGCTGGTCGAAGCGCTGGCAGCCTTCGGCGTGGAGGAGAAGGCGGCCCGGCAGGCCCTGACCCGGACCGCGGCGGAGGGGTTGCTGGAGTCCTCGAGGCACGGCCGCCGTGTGCTGTGGGAGCTCACCACCGAGGGCCGCACCCTGCTCGAGGAGGGCACCCGCCGGATCTACGGGTTCATGCGGGAGCGGCATCCTTGGGACGGTCGCTGGCTGGTCGTGACGGTCGCGATCCCGGAGACACAACGACAGCTCAGACACCGGCTGCGCACCCGGCTGACCTGGCTCGGTCTCGGCTCCCCCGGCTCCGGGCTCTGGATCAGCCCGGACGCCGGCAAACACGACGACGTCCAGACCGTGATCCGCGAACTCGGCCTGGAGAAGCAGGCGTTCTCCTGGGTCGGGCCAGCCGGCGGCATCGGTGACGAGGCCCGACTGCTCGCCGACGCGTGGGATCTGGAAGAAGTGGAGAACCGGTACCTCCAGTTCCTGGCCGACTTCGAGGACCGGCGTGCCGACGGCACGCTCGAGGCGTTCATCGCTCAGGTCGAGATGGTTCACGAATGGCGACGCTTCCCATTCCTGGATCCCGATCTGCCCGCCGAGCTACTCGATCACGACTGGCCGGGCCCCCGTGCGGCAGCGGCGTTCCACGACCGGCACGCCCGCTGGCATCGCGCCGCCCAGTCGGCCTGGTCCACGTTCGACACCGAGGGCGGCCCAAAGCCCTAGGCTCAGACCGGCATCGGGTTGTCCGTCGAGTGACCCGGGAAGAGTTGCGCGTCCGGATCGAGGTGCACCGCGGCGTTGTTGACCGCCGTCGCCACTTCGCCGAACCCGACGGCGATCAGCCGTACCTTGCCGTCGTACTCGCTGATGTCGCCGGCGGCGAAGATGCCCGGAACGTTGGTTCGCATCGCCGCGTCGACCACCAGATGGCGGTTGTCGTGCAGCTCGAACCCCCAGTCGCGCAAAGGCCCGAGGTTTGCGGTGAAGCCGAGTGCGGCGACCAGTCGCTGGCACCGGATGGTCCTCGGCGCGGGCTCACCGGTGACCGCGACATCGATGCTGGCGAGTTCCCCGTTGCCCGAGGCCGCGGTCACCTGCGCGTTGGTGATGATCTCGACTGGCGACGTGCGCAGGAGCTCGACCGATCCATGGTGCGCCCGGAATGCCTCGCGCCGGTGGACCAAGGTGACGCTGGCCGCGACCGGGTGGAGCATGAGGGCCCAGTCGACCGCGCTGTCTCCACCGCCGACGACGACCACGTCGCGTCCGGCGTACTCGTCGCTGGAAGGGACGAAGTACTCCAGGCCACGGCCGAGGAAGCTCTCGCCGGCGGGCAACGGGCGCGGCGTGAAGGTGCCGATCCCGCCGGTCACCACAATGGCGCCGGCGGCGATCTCCGTACCAGCACTGGTCTTGACGACGAACAACCTGTCCTGAGCGACCCGATCCAGCTGCTGCGCCTCCTGGCCGAGCAGGTAGATCGGCTTGTACCGCGACGCCTGCCGCACCAGGTTCTCCACCAGCCGGCGACCGGACACCGCAGGGAATCCGGCGATGTCGAAGATCTGCTTCTCCGGGTACATGGCACTCACCTGGCCGCCGACCTGGCTCAGCGAGTCGACGACAGCCACCCGCAGACCGCGCACCCCCGCGTAGTAGGCGCCGAACAGACCGACCGGGCCCGCGCCGACGATCAGCACATCGACTTCGATGGCATTCATGTCACACCCGGTTGAGGTCGTAGTCACCACGCTGCCCGGTGCCGAAGCGTCGCAAGGCGCCGTCGGGCCCGGATGCGTTGGGCCGGATGAAGATCCAGTTCTGCCAGGCGGTCAGCCGGCCGAAGATCTTGGTCTCGATCGTCTCCGGTCCGACGAACCGGTGGTTGGCCTCCATCCCGGTCAGCGCGTCCGGCGACAACGACGCCCGCTCCTCCAGCACGATCCGCAGTTCGTCGGCGAAGTCGATGTCGTCCAGTGCCACCGTCACCAGGCCGAACCGATCCGCCGCCTCGGCATCGAGCGGCTTGCCGAGCTCGGCCCGTACGGCGGCCAGCCCGTCGCCGTGTCCCCAGAAACGAGACTCCAGCCGGGACAGGCCGTTTCCCATCGGGTACGCCCCATCGTTGCTCGCGGCAACAACGATCGTCGCCGGCTCGGCGTCCGGGTCGACATCCTCGTACACGCCTGCGAGCATGTACTGCCGGTCGGCCGCCAACGCCAGCTCGAGCAGCAGCCCGGCGAAGCAGCTGCCCGGCTCGATCACGGCGATCAGGCTCCGGCTGCTCACGTCGAGACGCTTGAGGGTCCGCTTGAAGTAATGCCGCACCTCGTTGACGAACCAGTCGTCGGCCAGTTCGGCGAGCTGCTCGTCGTACGCGAGGACTGTTCCGCTGTCGCCGGCGGTGCGCAGGACCCACGTACCGATCAGGTGCTCGTTGGTCCGCAGGCGCAGGATCAGGTCGTCCAGTTGACGAGTCACAGCGAGCGGCCAGTAGTCGACGCCCAGCGCCAGCACGGCCGCGGCATCAGCCGGCGGCCGCTCGGCGGGCGCCTGCACAGTGATGTCGACCCGCCGGGCATCGCGGTCGATCCGCGCCGTCACATGCGAGTAGCTGATCGAGTCGCGGTCCTCGGTTCGTGCGAGCGGCGTCAGCACGACGCCGGTCGCCTGCCGTGGCCGCCGAGAGTTCGCCGCAGCCGCCTGGGCTCGGCCGCGGACCACCTCGTCGAAGCGGGCTCGCGGGACGGTCTCGTCGATCAGTCCCCACTCGACCGCGGTCGCACCGCGATACCCCTCCGACTTGGTGGCGAACAGGTCGGCCCGGTCCTTGCGCACATGCCGCTTGTCCACCACCCGGGTCAGTCCGCCGGTACCCGGCAGTACGCCGAGCAGCGGGACCTCGGGCAGCGATACGGTCGACGAGCCGTCATCGACCAGCACGATCTGGTCACACGCCAGGGCCAGCTCGTAACCACCGCCGGCGGCGGTGCCGTTCAGCGCGGCGATCCACGTCTGGCCGGAGTTCTGGGTGGCGTCCTCGATCCCGTTGCGGGTCTCGTTGGTGAACTTGCAGAAGTTCACCTTCCACGCGTGCGAGGACTGGGCCAGCATCCGGATGTTGGCACCCGCGCAGAACATCCGCTCCAGGCCGCCGGTCATCACGACGGACCGGACCTCGGGGTGCTCGAACCGCAACCGCTGCACTATGTCGTAGAGCTCGATGTCGACGCCGAGGTCGTAGGAGTTCATCTTCAGCTGGTAGCCGGGCACCAGGCCGCCCGCCTCGTCGACCAGCAGGTTGACGGTGGCGATCTCGCCGTCGAGGTCCAGCCGCCAGTGCTTGTAACGGTCGGGCGCCGCGTCGAAGTCGACGGCGGCCCCTTCGGTGGTGGTCAACGTCATCAGACCAGGCCCTCCTCGGCGAGGTGGACGTAGTCGAACTCGACCGGCTGGTCGTTGATACCGGTCTGCGGTGGCGCGATCCAGCCGGCGAACTTGCCGTACTCGTACTCCGGCACCATCAACGCGGCGACCGCCTGGCGGTCCTCCGCGGTCGGCAGCCACTCACCTTCGCTGGCCTGCCAGGCCGCCTCGTCGAGCACCTCACCGTCCGGGCTGACGTGATGGCCGGCGTACACCCCCACCTTGCGGTTGAAGCCTTCGTGCGGCAGGGTCAGCCGCTCGTCGAGACCGGCGTCCTCCAGCGCCTGGTTCCAGCGCCGTACGCCGTTGGCGCAGTCGGCGACGTACTCGTCGCGCAGGTCCAGGTTGAGCGCGCTCAGCATCGGCACGGTCTTCGTCACGATCCGGCCGTCCTCGACGAGGCGCATCTCGCGGGTGTCGTCGAGCAGGACGTGGTCGTCCTTGCGCCGGGTCTCCTGCCAGCGACCCTTGACGCCCGAGGTGTAGTAGTTGCCGGCGTTGGTCGACTGCTCGGAGCCGAACAGGTCGAGCGACACCGAGTACTGGAAGTTGAGGTACTTCTGGATCACCGCCAGCGGGATCCCGCCGTACGGCAGGATGTCGGCGGTGCCGTGCTCCTTCATCAGCTCGGCCGTGCGCTCCACCGTCCGCTGCACGCCCGTCGTGCCGACGAACATGTGGTGCGCCTCCTCCTTCAGCATGAACTCGCAGGTCCGCGCCAGCGGGTCGAACGCTGACTCCTTCAAGGTGCCGAGCTGGTACTTGCCGTCCCTGTCGGTGAAGTACGTGAACATGAAGAACTGCAGCCAGTCCGTGGTCTCCTCGTTGAACGCTCCGAGGATCCGGGGCGCGTCCACATCGCCGGAGTTTCGCTTCAGCAACTGCTCGGCCTCCTCGCGCCCCTCCCGCCCGAAGTACGCGTGCAACAGGTAGACCATCGCCCAGAGGTGGCGCCCCTCCTCCACGTTGACCTGGAACAGATTGCGCAGGTCGTAGATGCTCGGCGCCGTCTCGCCCAGGATGCGCTGCTGCTCGACCGACGCCGGCTCGGTGTCGCCCTGAATCACGATCAGCCGCAGCAGGTCCGCACGATGCTCACCAGGCACCTCCTGCCAGGCCGGCGCGCCCTTGTGCTTGCCGAAGTTGACCACCCGGTCCGGGTCGCGCTCGGCCAGGAAGATGCCCCAGCGGTACTCCTCCATCGGCACGTGGTCGAAATGCGCCCAACCGTCCCGGCCGACCGCGATCGCGGTCCGCAGGTAGACGTCCTTCGTGGGCAGCGCCGGGCCGAGCGTCTTCCACCAGTCGAGGAACTTCGGCTGCCAGCCCTCCAGCGCGCGCTGCAGGCGCCGGTCCTCGGCGAGGTTGACGTTGTTCGGGATGCGCTCGCTGTAGTCGATCGTGCTCAGCGGTCCGGTCGGAGCGGGCGCGGGCCCGGTACGAGGGTCGATGGACATCGCGGGTCTCCTCGGATGGGTGAGTTCTGAACTCTCTACGTTCTACACTTCCTTGGCGATCTTGCCAAGTTGCTGTCGACTATTTGTCGCCGAACAACTCACCCAGCAGGTCCGGGCCGGCCTGCACCGCGGTCCGCTGGAGATGGCCGTAGACCGCCCGCAGGCCGCCCTCCTCCTCGCCACCGCCGGCCCGGCCAGGACCGCCATGGACCAGTTGCGGCATGGGTGTCCCATGCCCGGTCGACTCCCCCGCGTCGTCGCGGTCCAGCACCAGCAAACGTCCGTGGTACGGCGCAGCGCCGAGTACGACGTCTCGCGCGAACCCACGATCGTGAGTCACGACCGAGCCGGCCAGCGAGCCTTCGCCCCGCGCGATCTGGTCGAGCAGTCCGGCGGTGTCGTCGTACGGAAGCAACGTGCTCACCGGGCCGAACGCCTCGATCTCGTGCGGTTCCGGCCGCGCGGAATCGATCACCTCGAGCAGCACCGGCGCCATGAACGCACCGACCTCGGCGTCTGCCCCGACCACCTCGACCCGGCGCGGGTCGCCGGACACGATCCGCCCGGCGGCCGCGAGCGAATCCACAGCCCGGCGGACGTCGTCTCGCTGGCCGGTGCTGACGAGCGCTCCCATCGTCACGCCTTCGACGCCCGGTGCGCCGACGACTATCTTCGACAGGCGATCCACCAACGCCTCGGCGACGTCGGACCGGCCCGCGGCCGGCACGAAGGCCCGCCGGATCGCGGTGCACTTCTGCCCCGCCTTAACCGTCATCTCCCGGACCAGCTCGGTGACGAACAGGTCGAACTCAGGCGTTCCCGGTACGGCGTCCGGGCCGAGCACCGAGCAGTTCAGCGAATCCGCTTCGGCGTTGAACCGGACCGATCTGGCCGTCACCGCCGGATCGCCGCGCAGCAACTCCGCGGTGCTCGCCGAGCCGGTGAAACCGACATGATCCTGCCCGCCGAGCAGGTCGAGGAAGTCACCGAGTGATCCGTTGATCAACTGGAGCGCGCCCTCGGGAAGCACCTCGGCCTCATCGAGGATCCGCACTGCGTGCGCCGTGATGTACGCCGTCTGGGTGGCCGGCTTCACCACTGTCGGGACACCAGCCAGCAGCGCAGGGGCCAACTTCTCGAGCATGCCCCAGACGGGGAAGTTGAACGCGTTGATCTGCAGCGCGAGCCCATGCGGCGAGGTCAGCACATGCTGCGCCGCGAAAGTTCCGCCTTTACCCAAGGGCTCCTGCGAATCCTCCACCACGACCGAGCCGACAGGCAGCCCCTTGCGGCCGAGGCTCGCGTAGACGGAGGTCGTACCGATACCGCCATCGACGTCGACGGTGGCATCGCGGCGAGTCGAGCCGGCTCGCGCCGACAGCAGATACAGCTCGTCCTTGCGCGCATCGAGTGCTGCCGCGACCTGCTTCAGCACGGCCGCACGCTGCCCGAAGTTCATCGCCCGCAGCGTCGGCCCACCGACCTGGCGGGCATACCGGGCCACGCCCTCGAGGTCGAGCCCGTCGCTGCTGACCCGGACGACCTCGTCACCGGTGACGGCATCGCGAACCACCTGCCCGTCCCCCACACCAGCTTTCCACCGGCCTTCGACAAAGCTCTCCAGCACCATCGACACTCCTCGATCCAGGGCTACGCGAGCCTCCGGCGCTAACCAATGGTCTACACAACTTCAGTGATTTGGTAGATCTCCGTCGACTATCAGCGCCACGGCTCAGTGCGTGGCGAGCCACTCCTGGCCGGCGTCGGTGACGACGCGATCCTGCTGCTCGGTGGTCAGCAGCGGCGGGTCGGCGGTGTACAGCTTCGCGAGCGTCGCGCGGTCCAATCCGACCTCGCGGGCCAGCTGGTGCACCTCCAGCTTGTGCAGGCGACCGCCCGGAGCGGCCGCCAGGCGACGGAGCAACTCAGCCGCGGGATCGTCGTACGACGGACTCCCGTCTGCGGCGCCGGATCCCTGCCAGGTGCGTTTGGGGTACCGCCGGAGATACTCCTGCTCGAGCTCGAGCATCCGTGCCGTGTGGGTGGCGAACTGCTCGGCCGTTCCGTGGAGGAAGACCCAGTTGCGGGTGGCGTGGGCGTTCGTACCCTGCTGCTCCAGCTCCGCGTCGGTCAGTTCGGCCGCCGGCCTGCCGAGGTGATCGGGTGTGGTCATTGGCGTGCTCCTCAGTCCATGAGCCTGAGCTCGCGGCGGTAGCGCCGGGCGTTGTCGCGGTACTCGCGCACGGCGAAGTCGATCCACTTCTTCTGCTGCCCCGGATCAAGTGGACGGAGCCGGGCCGGTACGCCGAGCGCCATGCTGCCGGCCGGTATCTCGGTGTCTTCGGGGATGAGTGCGCCGGCGCCGACCACGCTGCCGGCCCGTACCAGCACCCGGTTGAGGACCACAGATCCCGACCCGATGAGACAACGGACCTCGACCGTACAGCCTTCAAGGTGGGCGTTGTGGCCGACGACGCAGTCGGCACCAATCAGCGTCGGCCACTCCTCCGTGGTGTGCAGCACTGTGCCGTCCTGGATCGAGGTGCGCGCCCCGATCGCGATCCGGCCGAAGTCGGCCCGGAGTACGGCGCCCGGCCAGATCGAGGCCTCGGAGCCGATCGTGACCGCCCCGATCACCACCGCGTCAGGGTGGACGTAGGCCTCCGGATGGATCTCGGGGGTGAGATCTCCGAGGGCGTAGACAGGCACGGTTCAGACCTCGATTCCAGCGTAGACGGACAGCGCGTTGCCACCGAGGACCGCCGCTACGACCTCGTCGGGAAGCCCCAACCCGGCAACCGCGCGGGCGTTCTGCGCGGTCCCGGGCACACCCGGCCAGTCGGTGCCGAAGATCCACTTCCGGGCCAGCCTGGCCAGATCGAACCGGGCGTAGTACTCCGGGAGGCGTTTCGGCGGCAGCCCGGACAGCTCGATCCACACCCGCTCGTTCGACAGCGCGAGGAAGGCGGCCGCGTCGTACCACCAGCCCCGGCCACCATGCGCGAGAACCACGTCAAGGGTGGGGAAGTCGCGGAGCACCGAGAGGAGCAGCTGTGGATCGGCGAGCTCGTTCATCGACCCCGGGAAGGAGCTGGTGCCACAGTGCACGACCAGCGGTACACCGCGCCCGGCCAGTACGTCGTACACCGGATAGAGCGCGCGATCGTCGCAGCGGAACCCACCGTGCACCGGATGCAACTTGAGTGCGGCCGCACCGTGGTCGAGCTGCCGCTCCAGTTCGTCGGCGATCGGGAAGTGCAGATGCGGGTTCACGTTCGCCACCGGCCGGAACCGGCGCGGATTGTGCTCGACGAGCGGAAGCAGGTCGTCGAAGATCTGCAGGCCGGTCGCCTTCGGGCTGTACTCGCAGAAGAGCAGTGCGACGTCGACACCCTGCTCCTCGAAGACGGCATCAAGCCGCTCGGGCCGCGGTCGGCCGGCGATGTCCCACAGCGTCTCCAGCTGTCCCGCCGGTCCGAAGTCTCGCGCCCAGTCGAGCCAGGCCGGGCGCAGCGTCCCGAGCACCGGGACGTGCACGTGTGCATCCACCAGTACATTGCCGTCGAGCACGACGCGTCCTACCGGTCCGCGACCAACGGAGTGTCGATCCCGACCGGGCCGACCTTGTTCGAACCGCCCGGCGCGCCCAGTGGCTCGTCGCGGCCGGGCAGGACGGCGACGAAGAAACTCCGGTTGTCCTCGACGAACGCGTGGTCGTCCGCCGGCACCCGGCGGTCCTGGCTGATCGCCTCGACCGGACAGACCGGCTCGCAGGCACCACAGTCGATGCACTCCTTGGGGTTGATGTAGAGCTTGCGCTCCCCCTCGTAGATGCAGTCGACCGGGCACTCCTCCGTGCAGGACTTGTCCATAACGTCGATGCACGGACTCGCGATCACGTACGGCATGCAACTCCTCCTCAGGCCCGTACGCCGGACTCGGTCGCCACCAGGTCGCGCACCTTGAAGCGCTGGATCTTGCCGGTCGCCGTCTTCGGCAACTCGTCGACGAAGAGCACCCGGCGGGGGCGCTTGAACGCCGCGAGGCCTTCGCGGCACCACCCGACCAGGGCGTCCTCTGTCACTGGTTCGGCGGCCACCACGACCGCGACCGGCTTGTCGAGACCGTTCTCGTCGGGCACGCCGATGACGGCCACCTGCGCCACAGCCGGATGTTCCAGCAGCCGCGCCTCGACTTCGGCGGGCGAGACCCAGATACCGCCCGCCTTGAGCATGTCGTTGCTGCGCCCCAGGCACGTGTAGTAGCCGTCGGCGGTCTCGACGTACGTGTCCCCGCTGCTCAGCCACTCACCTTGGAACGCGTCCCGGGATGCCTCGGTACGACGCCAGTACCCCAGCGCCATCGAAGCGCCACGCACATAAAGCGAACCGGGCACACCCACCGGTACGACGACTCCGGCCGCGTCGCGCAACTCCACGTCGTACCCCGGAACCGGCCGCCCGGTAGTGCCCGGCCGGATGTCGTTCGGCCGGTTGGACAGGAAGATGTGCAGCGCCTCGGTCGAGCCGAGGCCGTCGATGATCTCGACCCCGAACCGCGCGGTGAACCGCGCTTGCAGGGCGGCCGGCAACGGCTCACCAGCCGAGGTCGCCAGACGAACCGAGGAGAACGCGTCGTCCGGCAATTCGCTGGCGAGTAGCGCGGCGAAGAAGGTCGGCACGCCGAAGAACAGCGTCGGCCGATCGGCAAGCAGCCGCTCTGCGATCACGGCCGCTGTTGGCCTGCGTGGCTCGAGCAGGGTGGTCGCACCGGCCGCCAGCGGGAAGAACGCCGAGTTGCCGATTCCGTAGGCGAAGAAGAGCTTCGCCACCGACAGACACCGGTCGTCCGGTCCGATGCCCAGTACCTGAGCGCCGTAGGTCTCGTAGACGTGGCGGATGTTCGCGTGCCGGTGCATCGCCGCCTTGGGGTGGCCTGTCGTGCCCGAGGTGTACAACCACAGGGCCCAGGAGTCGTCCGTCGTCGGTGCCGCGATGCGCAGCTCCGCCGGCGCATCGTTGCCGAGGGCAATCAGCTCGTCCCAGGAACGGGAGCTGACGCCCGACGGAGTCGGCAGCTCGCCCGGACCGCACAGTACGGCGTGCTCCACGTCCGGTGCGGCCGCGATCGCCGCCGCTGCCGCCCCATCAAACTCGTGGCCGGCGACCAGCATCCGCGCCCCGGAGTCGGCCAGCAGCCTCCCAAGTTCTGCGCCGGTGAGCATCGTCGACACCGGGACCGCGACCAGGCCCGCCCGGAACGCGCCGAGGATCCCGGCCAGCAGCTCCACATCGTCGGCCATCAGGAACATCACCCGATCGTCACGGCGCAGGCCCAGACGACGGTACGCCGCGGCCACCCGACCGGTCAGCTCACCGAGCTCGCGGTAGGTCAACGCCCGCGAACCACGCACGGCGACCCGATCACCGGCGCCGATCGACTGATGCCGATCAACCAAGTAGGTGGCCGCGTTGAATTTCTCGTCCGTCATGGGACCACCTCTCCGAAGGGCGGAACATCAGCGGGCCGCATGGGCACCCAAGTTGCCGATTACCCTACGCAGTTCTGGCGGTCCGTCAATACTTTGTAGCATGTCAGGCCGGTTTGGGCCCAGAAACAGGCATACCTCAGTTGTCTCGAACGCAAGCGCGTGACACGTTCGCCTCGATTCGACAGGTGTGCGTCCAGTACTGGCAGTCCACACCCTCAACTGAACCAGCACATGATCGCCTCACTGGCCAGCACCTCCTCAGCAGGCCGACTGCCCGTCGACACGCACGTTACGCTCGGACCTCCAGGCGTGTGGTCAGGGTGCGTGTCCCTCCTCGGACACTGTGGGGGTTCATGTTCCTGGGGATACGAACCCTTTCCTCATCTCTCGTCGTCTCATCGTCGCCAGGCGGTAGTGGTCTCTCTCACCAAATCTCGCCGTACGCCGAGCAGGTCTCAACCCGGTACAGCGATCCCGGACTCCTGGAACTGTGCAAGGCCTCGGAGCGGGCCTCGATGACCCCTGCTCGGCTCGTCCAAGGCGGCGGAGGACTATTTCATGGCCACGGACAGCGGTCATGTCTTCCGGCTCGCGCACCATTCGTGGGGGTGTCGACAGATGCTCCGGAACCTCGACGGCTCGCGCTGGGCGTGACTGGGTCGACGGCCGCGCCGACACGCTGCTCGCCGGGCTGGACGAACGCGGCATGTTCCTCCCGCGCCGCCGCCAGGGACCTCATCCATGAACGCGTGCAGTGTGTCTGCCCAGATGGGGATCTCCCCACCGCCGCACGCGCTACCTCATCTGCTCGGGATCCACAGCAACGACTCGATCGAGAGCACCGTGCTGACGCCGCCACCAGCATCGTCACCTCTGCTGGGCCGCCGCCGATCACGCCGGGTTCGCGGAGATAGGTGGCCCCAGTCGTGAAGCTGCACTCGGGCGAGATCATGAATGGCAGCCGGCCTACGATCGGACGACCAGTTCACGGTCACGCTCGGCAGCTCCGTGGTTGCCGCCGACAACATCCTCCGCGAAGCCATCCTGCGCGAGCTGCCCTGCAAGGTCCCACAGGTGAACGTCGTCACCCAGCACGCGATCCCGATCCTCGGAACCGTCCTCGACGCCCTGGCGGAAGGCGGCGTCGCGCCCATTCCTGCCGTACGACACACCGTCCTCAACTCGAACCCCGGCTGCTGACGCGGTGTGCTTCGACACTCCGCCAACTTGCAGCAGCTGCGAGGCTCGGGCGGTTGCAGGCTTTGCTGCGCGGTGGCGAGCTGCGGATCACTGGGCTTTCTACTCGGGCGGCCCGATTCCCCCGCCAGCTGCTGCGGCCGAGGCGTCGTCCATCCCCCGCGGTTCCGACGAAGACCGTGGCCGGCCCCGCCGCGGGTGGCGTTCTGGGGCTACTTCCCTTGGGACGCCCGGCGTCTACGCGTCGGGGAGGGCGTGGGGTCCGAGCAGATCTTTCAGCGCGGCCGTCATCGTCGCGACGATGTCGCGGTGCGGGTCGATGAGCCACTGGAGTTGGAGTCCGTCCCATAGGGCCACAAGGGACTCGGCGATGCCCCGCGAGTCCCGGGCGTTGGAAATACGACCCTCCTCCTGGTCTCGGCGGACGGCGATCGCCAGCATGCCGATCGTCAGCTCATACCTGTGACGGAACCACTCATGCGCCGGATGGTCCGAAGCTGACGACTCTGCGGCCATGAGAGCAAGCAGCCTCAGCATTTCGGGTCGGTCGACGTTCCGGCGCACGTACTGCAGCACGGCGTACGCCACGCCCTCCTTCTGGCTATCCACTTGGAACGAGTCGGTGTGCGCGGAATCGGCGCTCTCGAGGACGGCCACGAGGAGAGCGCTCTTGCTTGGGAAGTGGTGAACGACAGTGGTCAGACTGAGGTCGAGCTGCTTAGCGATCTCACGCAGTGACCCGCCTCGGTAACCGCGCGTCGAGAAGACGGACGTCGCGGAGGCGACAATCTCGGCCCGGCGGTGCGCGCTTTTGGCGTAGGGCCCGCGCCGAGTGCCTGGTCGACTCGCTGTCTCATCGCTCATGGAACCAACCCTATGTGCCCGTGCGCGCGTCGCCGGTGAATCCATCCGATCGAAACTATGGCACCTGTTCGGTTTTCGCGGTAGGGTCCTGCTCACCCACAACACGACGTACGGAAGAAGCGGCGACGCTTCGACCCGGGCGAGAGGAACGGGACCTCGATGTTCACCTCAAGCGTTGCGAAGACACTCGTCGGCGGTATGGCTGTCGCACTGCTCCTGGCCGGCTGCGGCCGGTCCGACGCCCGGCCGGCGCAGGCCGCGGCGGGCGCGCCCATCGACACCAAGCCCGCCAGCGGCACCATCACCGTGTGGGCGATGGGAACCGAGGGCGAACTCTTGCCCAAGCTGGCCGCCCAGTTCAGCAAGGAAAATCCTGACGCGAAGGTCGAGGTGACAGCTGTTCCCTGGCAGGACTACGCCAAGAAGGTGCAGACCGCGATCGCCTCGGGAGACACGCCTGACGCCACCATGGTGGGTGCGGTGGACCTCGCGGCGTTCGCGTCCACGGGCGGGCTGGACAAGGTCCCGTCCGACCTCGTCGACACCAGCTCGTTCTACCCCGGCGCCGTCCAGAGCACCACCTTCGAGGGAGCCGAGTACGGCGTCCCCTGGTACGTCGAAACCCGCTCCCTGTTCTACCGCAAGGACCTGGCACAGGCCGCCGGGGTCTCCGCACCCAAGACCTGGGACGAGTACGGCCCGTTCCTCACGGCCCTCCAGAAGCAAGGAGCCAAGTGGGGTCTTTCCTTGCCTACCGGCGCCACCGGGACTTGGCAGGCCGTTGTGCCGTTCATGTGGCAGGCGGGAGCCGAAATCATGAGTGCGGACGGGACCAAGTTCACCTTCGACACGCCTGAGGCGCTCGATGGGCTCGAGTTCTATCAGCAGTTCATCACCTCGAAGATCTCCAGTCCGAACGGCCCGGTGAGCCTGGGAGAGATCGAGCCGCAGTTCGTCGCCGGGTCTACTGCCGCGCTCATCTCCGGCCCCTGGGAGGAGAACCTACTGAAATCGGCTGGCGGCGCAGCCTTCGTCGACGACAAGGTGGGCATCGCACCGCTCCCGTCGGGACCGAAGTCCAATGCCAGCTACATCGGCGGCGGCCAGTGGTCGGTGTTCAAGGACGCGAAGAACCGGGAAGGGGCATGGAAGTTCATCCGGTGGGTGGCCACTCCTGAGGTCCAAAAGACCTGGTACGCCCTATCCGGAGACCTGCCCGCCGTCCAGTCGGCTTGGAACGAGGGGAAGCTCGCGACCGACGCGACTCTGGCTGTCTTCCGTACCCAGCTGAAGACGGCACAGTCCGGACCCAACACCACGACATGGCGGCAGGTCACGGCCGTGCTGGATGCCGAGTTCGAGAAGGTCGCAAAGGGCGTCTCGTCGCCGGAAGCGGCCCTGCGGGAAATCCAGAAGAGGGCGTCTGCGATCGGAACCGGAGAGTAGGAATGACCTCGCTTGCATCCGCCCAACCCGCATCGAGCCTGGGCGCTGGACCGGAGCGAATGAGGCCACCGCGAGCTGGAGGCCATGCCCGGCGCACCTTGATCGCGTGGGCCTTCTGCGGACCCTTCATCGCGCTGTTCGCCACCTTCGGTGTGTGGCCGGTCATCTCGTCGCTGTCGATGAGCGTCACGGACATCACGGCCCGGGACATACGGACCCCCTTCAGTGTCAACTTCGTCGGCCTGGCGCACTACACCGCGCTCTTCGGAGATCCGACTTTCCTACGCGCGGCCGCCAACACGCTGTACTTCGTCGCCGTGGGAATCCCGCTGACGATGGGCATCGCCTTGGCCCTCGCCGTCGCACTCAATTCCGGGATCCATCGCGCGAAGGGACTCTTCCGGGTCGCCTACTTCGCTCCAGTCGTGACAAGCGTCGTGGCGATAGCGGTGGTGTGGAGGTACCTGTACGAGCCGGATGGAATGATCAACTCGATCCTGGCCGTCGTCGGGATCCACGGGCCGGACTGGTTGAACGACCCGAACTGGTCCATGCCGGCGCTCATCCTGATGGCGGTCTGGCGCCACTTCGGCATTCCTATGGTGATCTTCCTGGCCGGTCTGCAGTCCATTCCAGCGGATCTGCTCGAGGCGGCTCGCGTTGACGGCGCCACCCGCTGGCAAGCCTTCCGCAGCATCACGCTGCCGCTGCTCAGGCCGACGACGCTGGTGGTCGCGGTGCTGCTGAGCATCGGTTACCTGCAGTTCTTCGAGGAGCCGTTCGTGATGACGAGCGGTGGCCCGCTGGGCAGCACTACATCGATCAGTTACTACGCCTACGAGCAATTCGGCTTCGGCAACTACGGTATGGCCTCCGCCGCCTCGTACGTGCTGGTGGCTGCGATCGCGCTGCTCAGCCTCCTGCAGTTCCGTATCTTCCGAGCGAAGGCATGACATGACGACGATCGCGAGCACCGCCGCGGCCACGTCCGCCCGCAGCGCATCCCGTCCCATCCGGCCCGCCCGCATCCTGCTGTACGGCGCCCTCTCGCTGGGCCTGCTCGCGACCCTTGCCCCGTTCGCGTGGATGTTCCTGGGATCGGTCAAGCCGACCGGGGAAATCGTCGCGAATCCGAGCGTCTGGCTGCCCCGCTCCCCGACGCTCGGAAACTTCGAACAGTTGCTGTCGAAGCAGAACTTCGGCGTGTACTTCTTCAACAGCACGCTGGTCGCCGTGACGTGCGTCGCGGGGAACCTGCTCTTCAGCTCCATGGCCGGGTACGCCTTCGCGAAGCTGGAGTTCGCCGGAAAACGGCTCTTGTTCGGCCTCGTCCTCACGATGCTGATCATCCCCGGCGTCACCACCTTCGTGCCGCTCTTCGTCCTCGTCAGCAACATGGGACTGAGCAACTCCTATCTCGGGTTGATTCTCCCCTTCCTTGTGACACCGCTGGGTGTGTTTCTCATGCGCCAGTTCATCCAGGACATTCCGGATTCTCTCGTCGAAGCTGCTCGCCTTGACGGCGCCGGTGAGACTGGCATCTTTCTCAGAGTCATCGTCCCGCTCTGTCGACCCCCTCTGGCGACACTTGCGATCCTGACCTTCCTCGCCCAGTGGAACAACTTCCTGTGGCCGCTGGTGATCGCGCAGACCGAAGATCATTACACGCTGCCGGTCGCGCTCGCCCTCTTCTCGGTGGGCGCCAACGGCACCAACTACGGTCTGCTGCTCGCCGGTGCGGTCACCGTCGTCACCCCAATCGTGCTGCTCTTTCTGGCCCTCCAGAAACAGTTCATCCAGGGCATCGCCAACACCGGCATGAAATAGGGCGGAACACCCATCGCAGCGAGCGGCCCGACGCTCGACGACTCGACCACCGCGTGACCACCTCGCGGAGAAATGGAGAACCGAAGATGCTTCGCCCGCAGGACGGACCTACTCGCGAACGCCGCTCTCTGGCTGGCTTGTGGAGGTTCCGGCTGGACGCCGAGGGAGCCGGCCGCACCGGAGGCTGGTGGCGCTCGCCGCTCACGAGGGGCGTGGACATCCCAGTACCGGCCAGCTACAACGACATCTACCCCGACGCGACAGTTCGGGACCACGTTGGCGACGCCTGGTATCAGACGAGCGTGTGGGTACCGGCTCGGTGGGCCGGGCAGCGCATCGTCCTGCGCTTCGACGCCGCGACCCACCGCGCGACCGTCTGGGTCAATGACACCGAGGTTGCCGAGCACGAGGGCGGCTACACCCCTTTCGAAGCGGACGTCACGGCACACCTGCGACCGAACGCCGAGAACCGTGTCACCCTCGTGGTCAACAACGAGCTGAGCTGGTCGACGATCCCACCGGGCACCATCGAGCAACGTCCCGACGGCCGTCGGGTGCAGCGCTACTTCCACGACTTCTTCAACTACGCGGGCTTGCATCGGCCGGTCTGGCTCTACACCACGCCCGCGGCGCATATCAGCGACATCACCGTGGCTACGACCTTCGACGACAGCACCGGCGTGATCGACTACCGGGTGGAGAGCAGCACCGGGGAGGCGGCCTCACTCCGCGTGGTACTGCGCGACGCTTCAGGCGCCGAGGTGGCCGCCGCCGGCGGCGCGGTCGGCACCCTGCGGGTTCCCGACGTACATCCGTGGGCGCCCGGCGACGGCTACCTCTACGAACTCGAGGCCTCGCTGCTCAACACATCCGGGGAGGTCATCGACAGCTACCAACAGCCGGTCGGCGTGCGCACGGTGGACGTACGCGGCAGGCAGTTCCTGATCAACGGAACTCCCTTCTACTTCAGGGGGTTCGGCAAGCACGAGGACGCGGCGGTGCGCGGCAAGGGGCACGACGACGTGCTGATGGTGCATGACTTCGCGCTGCTGGAGTGGATCGGCGCCAACTCCTTTCGTACCTCGCACTACCCCTACGCGGAGGAGGTTCTCGACTACGCCGACCGGCACGGCGTGGTCGTCATCGGCGAGACGCCAGCCGTCGGCCTCAACCTCAACATCGGAGGAGGTGTCTTCAACTCCGGCAAACGCGTGCCGACATTCTCCCCGGACAGGGTCGGCGACGACACCCAGCGCGTCCATCTGCAGGCGATCCAGGAGCTGGTCGCCCGCGACAAGAATCGTCCCAGCGTCGTGCTGTGGTGCGTTGCCAACGAGCCCGACGACGTCCAACCAGAAGCGCGCGACTACTTCGCGCCACTGGCCGCAGAAACCCGCCGCCTCGACCCGACCCGGCCCGTGGCCTACGCCAACGCACTGCTTGCGACGCCGGACCAGTGCGTGATCACCGAGCTGTTCGACGTCGTCCTGCTCAACCGCTACTACGGCTGGTACTGGGATACCGGCGACCTGGAAACGGCCGAGACCGCGCTGGAGGCCGAACTGCGCCAGTGGGCAGAGATGCACGACAAACCCATCATCATCACCGAGTACGGTGCCGACACCTATCCCGGTCTGCGCAGCATCCTGCCCAGCCCATGGACGGAGGAGTACCAGACCGACCTGCTCGACGTGTATCACCGTGTCTTCGACCGGGTCGACGCGGTGGTGGGCGAACACGTCTGGAGCTTCGCCGACTTCGCCACCATGCCGGGCGTTTTCCGCGTCGACGGCAACAAGAAGGGCGTTTTCACCCGCGACCGCCGGCCCAAGACCGCGGCCTTCCAGCTGCGCGCCCGCTGGCGCAAAGGCGAGTGAACTCCATCAAGCCCGGCCACGACTGATCTGCTGGGAGTTGAGCATGCGGGAGCAGAAGCATCAGGCCGTGCTGTCGACGGCCGCTCCCCTAAGCCGGAGCCAGCCGATTCGGAGCTCGTCTGAGCAAACTCGTGGCCGCTCAGACGTTGAGCTCAAAGCGTGTGGTTAAGGTGCGTGTCCCTCCTCGGACACTGGAACAGTCGTTTCAACTCAGGCATGCGCCGCCGGTGGTGCCGCCTGTTGTTGTCTCCGGAGCAGGTTGTTGCTGCGGGCAACGGGCAACGGCTGACCGACCGGCGATTCCCGGCCTCGCCTGAACAGGCTGTCACCGAACGAAGCCTCGGGACTCTCCGGGGCGGCTCAGGCGAGCAGACCCGTTGTCTGGCCGACCTCGATCAGGTGACCGTCCGGATCGCGCACGTACGCCCGGATCTCGCGCCCGTGGTCCTTGGGCTCGGTGAGGAACTCGGCCCCCTTCGCCGTCCAGTCCGCGTAGATCTGCTCGATGTCGGCCACCCGGACGTTGAGGAAGGCGCTCGTACGGTCGGGGTCGGCCGGAGTCTCAAGCGTGACGGTGGGCTTGTCGTCCGTCGGGCCGCCACCTGCGTTCAGGATCAGCCAACTGTTGGCGACCTTCATGATGACCGGATCACGCTCGACCAGCACCTGCGCGTCGAAGAGCGAGCGATAGAACTCGCGGGAACGTTCCTGGTCGGACACCACCAGGAAATGGGTGAGCACGAACCCCTCTTTGGGAGCGGGGAAGTCGTCGGGATTCACTGGTTCCTCCTACCGGTCGCTTCAGCTGGTGTCAATTGTCCTCCCACGCGTCACCGACCGTGCGCGAGCGCCGAGTAACCGCGCCACGCAGCGACTCATGGGCTCGACCTGCCCGATCAGTTCGGCGCTCGACGTCCTCGGCGACAGGTGGACCCTGCTGGTGATGCGCGATCTGCTGCTCGTGGGCAAGCGGCACTCCCGCGAGTTTCTCGCATCGGAGGAGCGCATCGCCACGAACGTCCTGGCCGACCGGCTCGAATCGTGCGGCATCATCGAGAAGACCACCGACGACCCACGCTCGGGCAAGCAGACCTACCACCCCACCGACAAGGGCCGCGACCTGATCCCGGTACTGCTGGAACTGATGAGCTGGAGCGACCGACACGACGCGGGCGCTATCGCCCCGCCCGAGCTCGTCGATGCCTATAGAGCCGATCGAGACGGAGTCGCAGCCGGCCTGCGCGAGGGCGGGTAGCGTGGCGAGCTATCTCAACTCGGGACTGCGGAGCTGACGCCACCGCACCAGCCGGGGGGACGACGGCTCCGTTCGCCCCGGCGGTCGGCCACGGCTATCGGTTCGGTCGCGCCGGCCGCACCATGCTCCGGTAACCCGCGCATAGCCGCGGACGATGCAGGCGGCACAGGATGTGGTTTTTGGACCGGTGAACAAGTTGCCAGCCTGGTCGCGGTGCCCAAGACCGACACGGGCTGAGTGCGGCGGCAAACCAACTCATGGCCTCGGCATTGTCGCCGGGCTACACGCGGGAGTAGTGTCCGGCTGTTAGGCATGCCCGGTCGCGATTTCACCCGGCTGGGGTGCGGAGTTGCTCATCGGTCACTTTTCCACCATGGATTGGCTAACGAGTTCGTTCGAGCAGTACAGCGTGGCCTGGCTTCTCGTGTCGGGATTCATCGGCGGAGTGCTGGGCTCGGCATCGAGGTTTTTCTTCGAGGTAACTGGTCAGGTTGTTGAAAGTGTGGGCAGCCAGGGTCGGCCCTCGGCGAGCATGACGAGGGTGTCGAAGAAGTGCTTGCCGTGTTTGGCGGC
>NZ_SNWQ01000024.1 GCF_004361855.1 Kribbella caucasensis | reverse complement strand
GCCCAGATCAAACACGACGCCTACGCCACCGCGCCCGCAGCCGGTCGGGGTCGCTCGGGTGGGCGGGTGCGGCCCGGGCAGACCGAGATCTACGTGCACCTGACCGACCACACCCTGGCCACCGGCGACGGGATCCTGCGGGTCGAGGGCCTCGGCCCGCTGCTGGCCAGCCAACTCGCCGAACTCATCGGCCACGGCCCCTACATCGTCAAGCCGGTCATCGACCTCAACGACGCGGTCGGTGTTGACTGTTACGAGATCCCGGACCGGATCCGGGAACGGGTCAAGCTGATCCACCCGATCGAGCAGTTCCCGTACGGCACCCGCGAGACCGACCGGGCCATGGACCTGGACCACATCCGCCCGTACGACCCCCTCGGGCCACCCGGTCAGACCGGAACCGAGAATCTCGCACCCCTGCGGCGCTACGCCCACAGGGTCAAGACCCACGGCCGCTGGAAGGTCAGGCGCCTGGACCGCAAGACGCTGGAGTGGACCACACCCCACGGCTACCGCTTCCACGTCACACCCACCGGCACCCACCGAATCACCGACCCCACACCAGACCCCTGAAGTCGAACCACCGTTCCCGGTCCACGGATTCAGGATTAGGCGAGTGGATGGAGTCGCAGGTTACTTTGATTTGTTTGGGGCTAGTACTACAGCCGTAGATCGTGATCGTGTTCCTGTCGAGCAGGTAGTCCATCGCGAACGGGTGTAGGCCGCCTGGCTTACGTCCAGGCGGCCCCGGACTAAGGCGTCGGCATGGAGAGCTGGTAGCGCTGGATGACGTCCGCGAACCATTCGGGTTCCGCGATTGGGACCTCGTAGCGGTTCGCGAGCTCGACGATCTTCGACATCTCTGCTTCGCCGCGCTCGGTCAGGCTGACGACCGTCCGGAAGAGCTCTTCGAGTCCGGCAGGCGAGATGATCTCGATCATGCGCGCCGGCGTCGGCCCGGCGTTCCACATCGCGTGGACCTCGCCGCGCGGCTTCACGATGTATCCGCCCGGGCCGAGCACGATCTCCTTGTCCTCGGACCGGAAGCCGATCTCGCCCTCGAGCACGATGGAGATCTCATCCTCGCGGTGGTGGACGTGGGGCGGGACGAGTCCGCCGACCTCGAAGGGGTGTTCGACGACGGCGAGGGCGCCACCGGAGTCGACACCGTCGATCTTGAAGATCACCCCGACGCCGGGCATCAATCCGCCGCGCCGACCTTCACCGGGCTGGACAACCTTGACGGTCGTGGCCGCTACAGTCCCTGCACTCATGCCGCACCTCCATTTGGCTGACACATGCGTACAATGAAGCAGCAGCGAAGTGCCCTGTCAAGATTGGCTAACATATGTGTTCAGCGAACATAGCGTCGCCACGCCCCTACCGGAAGACGAAGCGTGCGCTCACCGAAGCCGAGACCCGGCAACGAATCGTTGAAGCGACGGTCGAGCTCCACGAAACGCTCGGCCCCGCGAAGACGACCATCAAGGCCATCGCCGAGCGCGCGGGCGTGCAGCGCGCCACGGTGTACAACCACTTCCCCGATCTCCAGGTGCTGTTCGAGGCGTGCAACGCCCACTACTACGAGCGGCACCCCATGCCCGACCCGACGTCGTGGGTCGGCATCGCCTCACCCAACGAGCGCTTTCGCGTCGCGGTGCGCGAACTGTATCGGTGGTACGAGGAAACGGAGGCGATGCTCTCGGTAGGCATCCGCGACATCGATGCTGTCCCGCCGGCGGCCCGCGAGGCGTTCGTCGGATACTTCCGCCACGTCGCTCGTTCACTGATGACGGGACGCCGCGAGCGAGGTCGGGTGCGCGTGCGCACGGCGGCAGCCGTCGGCCACGCGATCTCGTTCGTGACATGGCACTCGCTCGTCCGGGAGGGATCGCTCACGAGCGAAGAGGCTGCCGATCTCATGGAGGCGATGGTCGGCGCGGCGGCGGGATGACGGCTTGGTGTGAGCGAGCGTCGTGACGATGGGCACAAGCACGGCTTCTGAGAACTGCCCTGGCCCATGCAATGCGCCTGGGCCGCCCAGTACTACAGCCGTGGATCGTTGCCTTGGCTGATTCGCTTTCCTGGTAAGGGATCTGGGATCGGCGTGGCTGTGTGACGCGAGAACTGCTGGAGCCTGGCCGAGCATGCCGGCCACGGCAGGCAAGCTACGCGCCGACAGGTTCGTCGAACAGATCCCATGCAACGGCTGGCAGATCCTCTCCGCGAGCCGCGGCAGTAAAGGCGAACGGCTCTACGCTTGGGCCTTCACCAGCATCAGCGACAGCGAGCCGACCCATCACCGCTGGTTGCTGCTGCGGCGCAACCTGCACACCGGTGAGCTGGCCTACTTCCTCTGCCACGCCACCAGCGCCGCTCCGCTCGCAACTCTGGTGCGGGTGGCCGGGACCCGCTGGCGGGTCGAGGAGAACTTCCAAGCCGGCAAGGGCTGCGCCGGCCTGGACGAACACCAGGTCCGCACCTGGACCTCCTGGCACCGCTGGACCACCCTCGCCATGCTCGCCCATGCCTTCCTCGCCGTCACCGCCGCACGAGCCCGACAGCCAACCACCACCCACACCGCCAGCACCACACCCAGCGACACCGAACACCAAACAGCGATGATTCCCCTTACCTGCAACGAGATCCGGCACCTCC
Source organism: Kribbella caucasensis (assembly GCF_004361855.1). Classification (GTDB taxonomy): domain Bacteria; phylum Actinomycetota; class Actinomycetes; order Propionibacteriales; family Kribbellaceae; genus Kribbella; species Kribbella caucasensis. The sequence continues at coordinate 102,172 of NZ_SNWQ01000024.1, read as the reverse complement.
GCACAGCACTCACCCGCCCCATCCACGACCAGCTGCACATCGCCCGATGGAGCCGATTCCGCCGACGCCACCAACACCGAGCCAGACACTGCAACCTGACTTGTGCCAAGTTAGTGCGCACCGTCGTGGCCGTGGATCGTTCGCAGGATCTCGCGCAGGTCGTTGGGTAGCGGGTCGGCGGCGGTGATGGTGTGGGCGCCGGCCTGGATTTCGATGGTGCGGTATCGGCGGGTGGTGCGGATGAACTTCTTGATCGACCAGCCGGTGGTGTCCTCAATCCAGCGTGAGACCGCGAGGGCGGCGAACACGATGGTCAGGTGGGCTTCGATCGAGTCGCGTTTGTGGTGGTAGATCGGCCGCGCGGCGAGGTCGCTTTTGGACATCCGGAAGGATTTCTCGACGTTGAAGAGCCGGTGGTAGGCGTCGATCACGAACTCCGGCCCTGCGTCGAGGTTGGTCACGTAGCCCTTGATCCCGGCCAGCGCGCGAGCCTTGGTTTCGAGCTCACGGTTCACCTTCTTCGTGCCGCCGGTGACGCTGATGAACCTGTTGCGCTTCACCGAGGCCAAGCCCTGGACGGCCTTCTCGGCCTTGGCGACCTGTTCGTCGATCCCGCGCAGGGTTCGCCGGGCCCGGTCGGCGCGGTATTGGTAGTAGAAGATCTGGTCACGGCGCTTATCGCTGCGCGCGGCGGGCCATGGCTGGGTGAACACGTGCCCGTCCGGGATCTCGGTATCGGGGTGGTTCTGTCGCCACTTCTTCACCACGTAAGGGATGTCCGGGACACGTGCTCCGAGGATGAACGACAAGCCCTCGGTCTCCAGGGCACGCTTGTTCGCATCGGAGACCATGCCCGCGTCGGCCACGATCGTCACGTCCGCCAACCGGTGAGCTTTCATGAACTCCCGGATCACCGGCAGCATCGTGGTCGTCTCGGCGCGATTGCCTTCGAACGCGTTCACCATCAACGGGAACCCGGACTCGTTGGTCAGCAGCCCGATGGTGATCTGCGGCTCCAGCCGACGTTCCTTGGAGAACCCGGGCTCACGGAACCCGTCACCGGCGTCGGTCTCGAAGTACAACGTCGACACGTCGTACAACACCAGGCTCGCCGGGCCCAGGTCTACCTGGGCGGCACAGGCCGCCGCGAGCTTCTTCCGCCACGATGCTTCGGCGAATACCGGCAACCGACGGACCAGGGTCCGGTAGGCCGGAGGATCGACACCGACCTCCTCGAGCACCCGCAGTGAGTCCAACTTGCTCGTGGGCTCGATGATGCGCGCCAGCACTAGCGCCCGGAACACCTCGTCGGAGCCGGTGGCCTCGTCGAACCCGAGCACCTCGTAGCCGCGGGCCAAGGCGTCCCACAGGTGCCCCATCCGCGCCGAGGTGATCGCCAACGGTCCACCACGACCCACACTCTCAGCGGGTTCGGCGTCCAGACCGAGATCGAGCTCACCCTGCCCTGCCGCCATGCGCTGTCGCGCGGCGGCCTTCAGCAGCTCGAGCTCCACGTCGTCGTGCGCCGACCCGATGTGCTCAATGTCCCGCGAACCGCGCCGCGAGGAATACACGATCTGGACCGCGGTCGCACCCGAGGCCGTCTTCACCGTGCGCACGTACGGAGCCACGACCGACAGCCTAAAGACACCCGCTTAGTGCACACATCCAGGCAGCAATCGGCACAAACCTGCAGGTCAACGCGCTGAGCTCAGCCGAGACTCCCAAACGTGGCACAAGTCAGGGCCGGGACCCGCTGGCGGGTCGAGGAGAACTTCCAAGCCGGCAAGGGCTGCGCCGGCCTGGACGAACACCAGGTCCGCACCTGGACCTCCTGGCACCGCTGGACCACCCTCGCCATGCTCGCCCATGCCTTCCTCGCCGTCACCGCCGCACGAGCCCGACAGCCAACCACCACCCACACCGCCAGCACCACACCCAGCGACACCGAACACCAAACAGCGATGATTCCCCTTACCTGCAACGAGATCCGGCACCTCCGCACAGCACTCACCCGCCCCATCCACGACCAGCTGCACATCGCCCGATGGAGCCGATTCCGCCGACGCCACCAACACCGAGCCAGACACTGCAACTACCAAGCGCGACAGGAACGCGATCACGATCTACGGCTGTATTACTAGTGGTTGGGTGGCGGGGCCTGCCGAGCGGCCTGCTGAGTCCGCGTCCGAATAACGCCCTCTTCGACATATGTCATGTGGATTTCTCGGGCTGGCTTTCAGGTATTGCTATCGGAGACTGCCGCGAGGACCCTGTATTCGGGTGGTCTTCTTACCAGGGGGAGTGAACAATGGCGGGGATCGGATCGAAATGGCGGGCCGTATTGCTCGATCTGCTGGAAAGGTCGGGCTGGTCGGCCGGGCAGGTGTTCTTCGCGACACTACTCGCCGGCGGCACTACAGTCGCCGTTACCGGACTTCCGTGGAAGTATGCATCGACACTCGCTATCAGCGCAGCCGTGTCATCCCTCGTTCTGACAGCTCTGCAATACCTGGTCCGGTGGACAGATCTGAAGTTCTGGCCCGACACGCTTGCGCGCCTCGCGAAGACGTTCCTGGCATCCGTGGCAGCTTCGGTGGCCGCCGACAAAGTCTTTGACATCACGAGTTTCGACTGGGGTACGGCGTTCGACGTGGCCTTCCTCGCCACGATCTCGTCCCTCGGCAAAGGCCTGCTGGCCCGCGAGCAAGCCCAACCCGCACCGCCGCCGCCGGCCACGGATGGCGCCGTAACGGCTGTGGCAGCCGACTTGCGGACAACTCCGTCGACACTGCCGACACAGACGTACGTCGAGGCCGTCAAACGCTAGGTGATCGCTGAGGCGAGCCCTGGATCGGAAAGCGAGGCCGCAATGAATTTCGGCACCGTTCCTGAGTGGCTTCGCGTATATCAACAATCCAGCGCGGTTCTGAAGAGAATCAAGTCGATCGACTGAGCAACCCTCAGGCGAGGGTGATGGAGTCGCCGGTTACTTTGATTTGTTTGGCGGCCAGGGGCTGGGGGGCCGGGGGTGAGGCTACCGAGCCGTCGGTGATGGAGAATTTGCTGCCGTGGCAGTCGCAGTTGATGGTGCCGTTGGCAACGTTTGCGACCGGGCATTGCTGGTGGGTGCAGATCGAGGTGAACGCCTTGAAGGTGCCGGCAGTGGGTTGCGTGATGACGATCTGGCTGGCGGCGACGATGAGGCCGCCGCCGACCGGGACGTCGCCGGTCTTGGCGATGGAGGTGCCTACCGGGGCTGACGTGGCCGGGGCGCTCTTCGGCTCGCCGTACGAGCTGCAGCCGGCGACGGCGGCCAGGCCTGCGGCACCGGCGGCGAGGAGGGTACGGCGACTCAGGTCATCCACGGGCTGTCCTTTTCAACGGGTGATTCCGAAGGTGGTGAAGAACCATAGCGACGACGTGAGCCACAAGCCGACCAGGCCGGCGAACACGGCTCCGCCGATCAGCGGTAACAGCCAGGATGGCGCGTCGGGCCGGCTGAGGGTCAGCATCTTGGTGGCGAACGCGCCGTAGAAGAGGCAGCCGAGCAACGAGTGGATCAGTACCCGCGGCTCGTCGTACTGGAATCCCAGCGCGTACAGGCAGTGTGCGACGACGGGGAGCGTCACCGCGACGGCGGCTCGTCCGGACCAGCGGTGCAGGGGGCCGATCCAGGGTTGCCCGGACAGCGGTCGTAGGTGGCCGAACAGGGCCAGTGCGGAGACGAGTTGCACCACCGCGAGTACGAGGGCGAGTGTGGCCAGCCAGGCTTTGACGGACTGGGGGCTCGAGAAGCCGGCGACGTTCACGGCGACGCCGGTCGGCTCGTGGACGCGGCCGTAGACACCGAGTGCGACGGCGACCGCGGCACCCACCGACAGTGGAATCGCGATCCGGCCTGCGGTTTGGACGGGTGCGATCGTCATGCTTCTCCTCAGAACGTCTCGTCGCCGGCGATCGAGTCGGCCGTGACCGTGGTGCCGCCGACGGTCGCACTGCCACTGGCTGGGTCGAGCTGCGGTGCCGGGCCTGGGGTGCCGTCGTTCTCGATGCCGACCTGGGTGCCGTCGGGCAGGACGATCCAGCCGATGACGCTGCTGCTGGTGGTCTTCGCCCGGTAGAGGCCGGCCGGTGGATCTGCCTTGTCGATCGCGAAATCCAGGTCGCGACCGCGCACTGTGACCGTGCCGGAGACGGCGTCACCGGCGAGATTGCCGGTGAGTACGTCGCCTGCGCGGGATCGCAAAGCGAGTCGGCCGGAGACGTAGGTTCCAGTCAGCCAGGCCTCTACCCGGCGGCCGTCGCACACGTAGGCGACGGCCCGGCCGCCCTTCACCGCGACCGCCAGCGTCGCCTCACGGCCGTCGGTGCGGCCGGCGTAGACGGCGGCTACCTCATTCGTGGCCGTGGCCGTCGGAGTGGTGGCAGCGCTTGTTGGCGGTGACGACGGCGGGGGAGTGGCGGGTGCGGTCGTGGCGGGTGCGGTTGAAGCGGGTGCCGTGGTCGCCTCGCCCGCTGCCGGCGGCGCAGTACTGGCGGTGTTCTGGGTGCTGTTGACGACGAGCAGGACAACGAAGCCTGCGGCTGCTGCCGCAAGCGTGACCAAAGGGCTGCGTTGCCCCATCTCATCCCCCCGGGAGCGCGATGTGAGTTGAGGATCTCGTCTAGCGCACGCCTGGTCAACGCCTGACGCGAACCGTCTGCTCGCCGACAGCTATGACCGGCGCCGAGGCTTCCCGCGTTTGCCGCCGCCCTGGCTCTTGGCGGGCGTCTTCACGGGAGCCTTGGCCGGTGCGGGTCCCCGGGTGCTGTTGACGGTCCGGCCGCGGACGATGCCGATGAACTGCTCCATCAATTCGGTCGGCTCGCCCTCCGGCCACGACAACGCGACGCGCGATTCCGGGGCGTCCACGAGCGGTCGATAGGTGAGGTCCTTGCGGTGATACAGACGAGCTAACGACTGCGGTACTACGAGAAGCCCGGTCCCCGCCGCGACGAGTTCGATGGCATCCGCTGTCGTAGCCGGACGCTGATCCACCAGGCGCCCGGGCGGACCCTGCCAGTCGAGGGTGTCGTCCAGGGGATGCAGCATGAGCTCGTCGGCCAGGTCCTCGATGGTCACCTCTTCCACCGCGGTCACCACATGGTCCTTCGGTACTACGACCACCGTCGTCTCGGCGTACAGGGGTATCGCATTCAGACCCGTCCGGTCGATCGGCAACCGCAGCAGCACCGCGTCGACGCCTCCGTCGCGCACCAGGTCGGCGGCTTCGGCGGCTGCCACCTGGACGAGGTCCAACGGGACTCGGGGCAGCCGCTCGCTCCAGATCCGCACCCACTTGGCGGGCGTCACCCCGGGGACGTACCCGAGCCGGAAGGATGCGGTCACCGGGCCAGGTTACGGGGCCGCTCGATACCCTTCGGTCATGACGTCGCAAAAGACTCCCCAGACGATGAAGCCCGCGACAGCGGCGAAGAAGCTGGGCGTGTACCTCGAAGCCACTCCCGCGGAGTTCCGGGAGGGCCTCGTCTCGCGCGACGAGTTGAACGCCCTTCAGACCGATCCGCCCGAGTGGCTGCAGGAGCTGCGCCGTACCGGCCCGCATCCGCGCCCGGTCGTCGCGGCGAGGCTGGGGATCTCCATCAGCGGTCTTGCCCGCGGCGGAATCACCGATCCGCTGACCACGGATGAGATCGATGCGCTGAAGGCCGACAACCCCGAGTGGCTGGAACGGGAGCGCGCCACCCAGGCCGAGGTCCGCAAGGAGGCAGCCCGCCTGAAGGGTGACGTCGAGAAGTAGCGGGGCGGCTCCGACGTAGCAATTGACAGCGCGGAAGAACGTGCTGCGGATGCTACGGAAGAGGTGGCCCGATGAGGTCGGCTTCGGATCAGGTACTACGGACGTACATCACCTTGTCGCGGTGTCGACGAGTGCGTCGTCGATGATCTGGGGCATCAACACGTTGTTCCTGCTCGACGCCGAGCTGAGCATCGGTGAGGCCTTTGCCGCGAACGCGTTCTTCACCGTGGGCATGGTGCTGTTCGAGGTGCCGACGGGTGTGGTCGCCGATACGGTCGGCCGGCGTATGTCGTACCTGCTCGGCGCGGCCACCCTGGTCGGGTCCACCCTGCTCTATTTGTTGCTGTGGCAGACAAGTGCTCCGTTCGCGGCCTGGGCGGGGGCGTCGATCCTGCTCGGCCTGGGCTTCACCTTCTTCAGCGGCGCCACCGAGGCGTGGCTGGTGGACGGCCTGAACGCCACCGGGTATCGCGGCTCGCTGGAGGCGGCGTTCGCGAAGGGCCAGATCGCGAACGGGATCGCGATGCTGGGCGGCTCGATCGGTGGCGGTCTGCTGGCCCAGTGGACGAACCTCGGTGTTCCGTACCTCGTCAGGGCGGTGCTGCTCGGCCTCACCTTCGTGGTCGCCTGGCGGTCGATGCGTGACGTCGGTTTCGCGCCGAAACCGCGGGTGTCGATCACTTCGGAGATGCGCGGCATCCTGCGCGCCTCGCTGGATCACGGGCTGCTCAATCCGCCGGTGCGCTGGTTGATGCTCGCTGCTCCCGTCGGCGCAGGTATCAGCGTTTACGGCTTCTACGCTGCCCAGCCCTACCTGCTCCAGCTCTACGGCAGTAGCGATTCCTATGCGATCGCCGGGTTGTCGGCAGGGTTGGTCGCAGGCGCGCAGATCGCCGGTGGCGCTTCGGCCTCGGTCGTGGCCAGGGCGTTCCGGCGGCGAACCTCGGTGCTGCTCATCACCTCGGGCGTCAGCGCAGTGGCCTTGCTGGTGATGGGCCTGGTGGCAAGCTTCTGGATGGCGCTCGCGGCCCTGGCGGTCTGGGGAGTCATGTTCGCGGCCGCCATGCCGGTCAGGCAGGCGCTCATCAACGGTCTGATTCCGTCGGCGCAGCGCGCGACGGTGCTGTCGTCGGACAGCCTGCTCGGCTCCGCCGGTGGCGTGGTCATCCAGCCCGCGCTGGGCAAGGCCGCCGACGCCTGGAGCTACGGTCCCGCCTATCTCATCAGCGCCGGCCTTCAGCTCCTCGCCCTGCCGCTCATCTTCCTGGCCCGTCGCGAACGAGCCACCTCCGATTCCCTGTCGGTGGCACCTGCTGTACTCCTGGAAGATCGACGACGAGGAGGTGGCCGCCATGCCGACCAAGGAGAAGCTGGTGCTGCCTGAGGGGTACGGGCGGACGACGAAGACACTGAGCTGGGAGAGCGTGCGCGCCCAGCTGACGGAGGCCAAGCAGTACTGGCTGGCGACGAACCGGGCGAACGGCAGTCCCCACCTGGTGCCGGTGGACGGCTTGTGGATCGACGACCTGCTGTACTACGGCGGCAGCCCGGAGACCGTCCACGTGCGGATGGTTCGGGCGGATCCACACGTGACGGTCCACCTTCCCGATCCGTGGAAGGTCGTGGTGGTCGAGGGCGAGGTCCGCGTGACCAAGCCGTCGCCGGAGCTGGCGCAGCGGCTGGCCGATCACGCGAACGAGAAGTACGCCGAGTACGGGATGCAGTACGACGCAAGCTCGTACTCCGAGCCGGGGGTGCTGCACCCACGACGGGTGATCGCCTGGTCGTCGTTCCCCAAGGACGCGACCAGGTTCACCTTCACCGACTGAGCGCCCTGCTCTCGGTCGCCAGAGCTCGAGGCTGGTAGCAGATTGGCGCCACGATGCGAAGGTGGCCGACGGTCAACGGCAACACGCAGTGCGGTAGCAGGCCGCCAAGGAGCACCACTGTGTCGCCGGCCGAGACATGGAGGTCGACATGACCGTGCGCTGACCGCCTCAGCTCGTCCGGTGTCGCGCGGCTCCTTGTCGGCCACACCCGGAGCAGCCCCGACATACCACTGCGACCTTCGTCCAACACGCAGGTGATCACCGCGAGGTCGCAAACGGCGACGTCACGGTGGATTCCGAGATGATGCCCCTCGGATCGGTAGTAGGACCAACTACCCGGACCTGCCGGCGTCCAGTCCACTCCGGTCAGCGCGTGGAGTGCGCCGGCCATGTCGACCGAGCTGACGAAGTCATTCAGCACCTGACCACCGGGTGCGGACTCGAGCCATCGGTCCGGGTCGCCACGACCTCGTGACTCCGAGGACTGCACCCTCGACTCGGTGGCGTTCGCATGCGACGCAAGGGCGTCCGCGACAAGCCCGCCCAATTGGCCGCCATCGAGCATCCGCAACCGGAGCAGACCTCCTCCGCGCACAAGTCTGCTGGTGGCCAATCGTTCGCGTACGCGGGACAACCGCCTCCTCTGATCCAGCTCGGCGGTGTCGAGTGCTGTCACGGGTTACCAGGCCCGAAGTCCGGCGGGGGTGGGACGATGACGGCGTCCACGTGCTCGACCACGTCGTCGGCAAGGGTGGTCAGCGGCAGCTCCAATGACCTCCCCAACGCCGGCGTGGTGCCGAAGACCAGCTCGAACAGCGACGCGGGACCGCTGATGGCGAATGAGATCCCGACGATCGGGCCGGTGTCGAAGCCCTTCGCCTGAAACCAGCTCGCCACCTGGTCCGCGACCTCGGCCGGCGGCGGGGCCTCGGCGGCCCGCACCTCATCAGTCCCAACCGACGGGCCGTGGCGGAGCACGACCTGCGCGGACTGCTGTTCCTCGGTCATCGGGTCATCTCCAGGCGGCGACGCGGTACAGACAGATCATCCCACCTGGGCGGATTGTGCACCGGGAGTCCGAGCCAACGGTCGCCGACCTGCAACGCAATGCGCAACTCGTGGCAGGCTGCCAGGAATCCAGCCGCTTGGTCCTCGGCTATTCCGGCGGCTGCGGCGTGCCGGAACACCGCCTTCTCCGACGTCACGGCGTCCATGCTGTCGAGCAGGTCGGCCTGCCAGGGCTCGAGCGAATGCCCGCGTACCGACCCGCCCCGGCTGTCGAGTACGACGGCCGAGCCGTCCTGTTGCCGACTTACCGTCAGCGATTCTCCAAGGCCTGCTTCCGACCAGGCACCGATCCGCTGAAGCACTGGTGCCACGTAGTCGAGGCTGCGTCGATCGGCGTAGCCGAATTCGAAGTAGTAGGCGATCTGCATCAGCTGGTCCGGGTCGACCTGGTAGAGGTACTTGTACGGTGCGAACGGGCGGACGTCGGTAATGCCGAAACCGGCCGGGTCTTCGTGGTACGGGCTGAACCTGTCCAGCCGCAGTGGCCCGTGGCCGGTCGGTGGCGGCAGATGCCGGATCGAGTCGACCAGCTCGGCCATTCGCGCGTACTCAGCCGGGTCCTCTCCGGGGAAGCCGTACAGGAAGTTCCACTCCGGCACCACGCCGTACTCGGCGCACCACTTGAGCAGCTGGATGTTCTGCAGTGCGGTCGTACCTTTGCGCATCAGCCCCAGTACGGCGTCGCTGAGGCTCTCGATCCCGGGCTGGATGTGCCGGACGCCCGCCCGGGCGAGGAGCTGGATCTGCTCGCGGGTCAGATTCGCTTTCACCTCATAGAAGAGGTCGAGTGGCATACCGCGCTCGGCCAGCGCCGGCAGCACGGTTCGGAAGTAGTGCATGTCCAAGATGTTGTCCACCACCGCGACCGCCCCGGCCCCCTGGGCGCGAAGAGACTCGATCTCCATCAGCACCCGGTCCGCAGACTTGCTGCGGTAAGCCATCGAGCCACCATTCAGCCCGCAGAACGTGCAGTGGTGCTTGGCTCCCCACCAGCAGCCCCGGGAAGACTCGAGCAACAGAGTCGGCAGCACGTCGATCGAGGAAGGGCTTGCCTGCAACTGGTCGAGATAGTCGGCGTAGTGAGGAACGGGGAGTGCGTCGAGATCACCCACCATCGCTTGCTCCGCGGTGGGGACGGTGGACCCGTTCGCGTCGCGCACGACCAGGCCCGGTACGTCCTGCGGATCTCGCCCATCCGCCAGCGCGTCGACCAGCGCCGGGAAGGAGACGTCCGCCTCGCCGCTGGCCACCAGATCGACGAATCCGAAACGGCGGTGCAGGGCCTGGCCCATCTCGGCCTCCCAGTTCGCACCACCGAACGCGATCAGAACCTCCGGGTGATCCCGTTTGACCCGCTGGGCCAGGCTCAGCGAGGCGAGGTTCTGCTCGAACGTCGAGGTGAAGCCGACGAGGTCGTACTCACCCCAGGGCAGCGTTGCGCAGTGCGCGAGGAACGGCTCGACCCGGTGCCGGATCCGCAGCAACCGCTCGATGTCGGCCTCGGGACGCTGCCACTCTTTGCGCAGGACGGTCCGTAGGTACTCGTGGTCGAGTGCCGGGCGGGCGCCGTACAAGGACTCAGTGAACAGCCAGTCGCCGGCAAAGGCCACGTACGGCAGCTCGCCGTGCACCCACAGGTAGTCGTCCAGCCCGATGGCGTCCGCGAAGTCGAAGCCGAGATAGCGCACCTCGCACCGGTGGCCACCTCGCTCGAGCCCGGCCTTGAGCAGACTCAGCCCGAGCGAGGGACGGTCGAGTGCATGCCAGGGCATGCTCACCAACAGGGTTCGCATCGGCCTGCCCGCCGTCGGGGTCACAGGTCGAGGTCGTCGCCCGTGGTGCGGATGATCTGCTCCAGCGCGGCCACATCGTCGTCGGTGAGCGGTAGCCCTTCGGCCTGTGGCGGCTCAGCGACCTGGCCGGCGGGCGTGATCGGCGCCGGCCGGATCGGGGTGATCGGCAGTACCGGGGTGATGGGCGTGATCGGGGTGACCGGCCTGATCGGGGTGATCGGAAGAACCGGGCTGATCGGCACGATCGGCGTCACCGGAGTGACGGGCCGGACCGGGGTGATCGGAGAGATCGGGGTGATCGGGGTGATCGGCTGGCGAATGCAGCGCAGCTTCGCGAACATCACTGCCCGGGCCACATCCATCAGGCCGGCCCCAGTTGCCAGGTCTGGGCCGGCAACGGCGGCATGGCCCATGTCTGGCTGGACGAAGCAGGTACCGGCCGTGACGTCACGCGCCGAGGACATGAGCACATCGCGAACCTCAGCGGGGGTGAGCCGCGGGCAGGCCTGCCGGACAAGGGCTGCCGCCCCGGCGAGTTGGGGCGCGGCCGCCGAAGTCCCACTGATCGCAGCCCAGCCATCGTTGGCGGCAGTCTCGTCGCCGTCGGGGTGCGCCTGGCCGTTGCCGAGGCCGACATCGATCTGGTCGCCGGGTTCCACAGGCAGCATGATGTACGCCGCGCGTGGCCGCATACCGACGAGACCGGAGAGGTCCGGCACATTACGCCCGATGTAGATCGCACTGGCGAACCCGCTGGAGTAGTCGGAGGCCTGCATCGCGCCATCGGATTCCAGGAAGACACCGCCGGCCGAAATCACATCCGGATGCTGGCCAGGGAATCCGAAGTGCCCGTTGCCGGCCGAGAAGACCACCACAATTCCGCCTGCGACGGCCGCCGCGATCGAGGCGGCAAGGGCGTTGTCGGCCGCACTGAGCGGCGGATTCCGCTTGCTCGAACCCCAGGAACAGGAAATGACGTGCGGGGCCAAGGCGACGGCGGCGTTGAAAGAGCCGATCGAGTTGACGAAGCTCATCTTCACCATCGTGAAATCGACGTCCGGGGCGACCGCGAAAATGTTCGCCGATTCGGCGGTACCGTGCCCGCTCTCGTCAGCCGCCGGATTCGCCGCGCCAGGTCCGAGGACGACCGGACCGACCCGGTAGCCGCGCGCACCGAAGTACGGATGGGCGAAATGCCCGCTGTCGCACATCACCACCTTGATGCCGCGGCCGGTGGAACCACCGCGATGGGCCTTGTCGGCGTTGCAGCCGAGTGACACGTCGCCGGGAACGTCCAGATGCCAGTACTTGACCGGAGGCGGGAACTGGTTCGCGGCCATGAAGTACCGGGGCTCCTCGAGGGCCACACCTTCGATCAGCTCCGCGAAGGCGGTTCCGGCCGTGTCGATGAGTCCGGGCAGGTCGGTGTCGGGACACTCGACGAACTGGGCGACGTCCTCGCGAGCCTGCTCCTTGATGACCGGCCGATCCTCACTGACCAGGTTGCATTCGAAGGCGCTGCGGAAGAGATCCGCGGGACCGGCGATGTTGATCGTGGTCGAGGACATCTGCAGGATCTGGAAGCCGGCTGTCTGCAGCCGGCTCGCCGCGGCGATCACCACCTCAGGCTCGGACATCACCGCGGTCGCGGTGTCGGCAGTGACCGACCCCATTTCGAACATCGAGCGGCCACCGACGGAGACCGGCGATGCCTGCGCGTAGATCAGCCGGGGCAATCCTTCGGCGTCCTTCGCGATCTTCTCGGCCGCTCCGGGCGCACCGCTCCGAGTGCGCTTGGCGGTGGCTTTCTTGCTGGTTTTCTTCGTTGCCGGTGGCATGACAATGCTCCCCCCAAAGAAATGGCAATTCCCCCATTTTGGAGGCTAGCCACGGCGCCGGATCGAGTCAATGGCCGGGGGCCGCTCCGCACAATCGGAAACAAAGTCAGGTCAAACAACATGCTGCTTAGTTCGAGCCCCTGGAGAGGTAGAGGGTGATCAGTGAGCCTTGCGGGGCGCCCTCGTTGGTTCGGGGATCGGTGTAGGCGACTGTGCCGGTAGCTTCGGATGACCTCACCCGCTTGTCGGCCACGGTGACCTCGAATCCTGCCTGCCGTAGGGAGTTGGCCGCGTCCTCTGGGCTCAGGCCGCTCACGGGCGGAAGGTTCTTGACGTCGCCACGCGTGATCTTGGTGGTCGGCGGGACGAACCGCCGCAGCGGCATTCCCTTCAGGGCGTTCCGCATCGCGGTCTGCCACAGCGGCCCGGCGGTGCCCGAGCCGGTCGGATCCGAAATGTCCTGGCCGTCGAGGGTGTGGCCGTACATGAGGTTCGTGTACGGCAGGTTCGCGTCGGCGACCACGGCGGCCGCCGCCAGGTTCGGGGTGTAGCCGGCGTACCAGACGGCACGGTTGTCCTGGATGGTTCCGGTCTTGCCGGCCAGGTCCCAGTTGCCGAAGTTGAGTCGTCCGCCGGTGCCGCCGGGTTCCATCACGGCGCTGAGGACGCGGTTGACTCCGTCGGCCACCTCCGGCGCGAGGGCCTGCTTGCACCCGATGCCCGGCGTCTTGATCGGCTTGCGTGACTTGTCCTGTACTGCGGTGACGACGGTGGGCCGGCAGTACTTGCCGCGAGCCGCGAAGGTCGCGTACGCGTTCGACAGCATCAATGGCGTCACGTAGCCGACGCCAAGAGTGAACGACACGACCTGGTCGAGCGGCGCGATTGCCTGTGCGTTGTACATGCCCAGCTTGGCTGCGATCGTGGCCGGCGCGCAGAGACCGGTTCGCTGGGAGAGCTGGAGGAAATAGGTGTTGGTCGAGTACCGGGCCGCGTCGATCATGGTCAGGTTGCCACCCCGGGTCGAGTTCTGCGGGCGGTAGTCCGGGTCCCGGGTCCAGCCCGTGCAGGTCCTGAACTTCTTCCCGCTCAGGTCGATCTGCTGGGGTGAGTTGATCCGGTAGTTCAGTGGCAGGCCCTTCTGGATCGCGGCCGCGAGGACGAAGGCCTTCATCGTCGAGCCGTTCTGGAATCCGCCGTACCCGCCGGCGTACGACTTCTCGACGTTGTGGTTGTAGTACGTGTGGTTCCTGCCGGCGCCATACGGTTTGCTCTGCACCATCGCCTTCACCAGGCCGGTACCGGGCTCGACGACCGTGATGGCGGCGCTGGCGGTGTCCGTGAACCTGCTGTGCTCGTTGATCGACGCCTGCGCGGCGGCCTGGATCCGCGGGTCGATCGAGGTCTGCACCGTCAGGCCGCCGGTCTTCAGGTAGTGGTCCCGCTCCTTGGGGGTCTTGCCCAGGGCCGGGTTGTCCAGCAGCTTGGAAACGACGTACTCGCAGTAGAACGGGTAGCGCGAGTTGGCGCAGCCGTTCGGGACCTTCTGCATCTTCGTCCGGTCGATCACCGGCGTCTTGATCGCGTCGGCGGCCTGCTTGGTCGTGATCAGGCTGAGTTCCCGCATCCGGCGGAGCACCAGGTCCCGGCGGTCCTTGGCCCGCTTCAGGTTGTTCGTCGGGTCGTAGCCGGTCGGATTCTTCACCAGGCCGGCCAGCAGCGCGGCCTGCGGCAGGGTCAGCTTGGCCGCCGTCGTCTTGAAGTAGTGCTGGGCGGCGGCCTGTACGCCCCACGCGCCGTCGCCGAAGTTCGCCAGGTTCAGGTACTTCTCCAGGATCTCGTCCTTGGAGAACTCCTTCTCCACGGCGATGGCGTACCGGAGCTCGGCCAGTTTGCGCTGATAGGACACCTCCGTCGCCGCGAGCCGTTCCTCGGCGGTCCGCGCCTTCTCGATCAGGCTCATCTTCACGTACTGCTGGGTGATGCTCGAACCACCCTGCTGGACCGACCCCACGGTCTGGTTGCGGATCAGCGCGCGCAAGGTGCCCTGGGCATCCAGTGCGCCGTGCTCGTAGTAGCGCGAGTCCTCGATCGCGACGATCGCCCGGCGCATGATCGGGCTGATCTGGTCCAGTTTCACCGGGACGCGGTTCTGCTCGTACAGGGTGGCGATCCAGGTGCCGTCCGCGGCGACCAGCTTGCTCCGCACCGCGAGCGGTTCTGTCTTCAGGTCCTGCGGCAGGCTCTGGACCGTCACCGCGGCCTTCTCGGTGACGAATCCGCCCAAGCCGGCCAGGGGAATCGCGAGCCCGGCCGCCAGCGCACCCGCCATCACGCTCACGCCGAGGAACACGATCATCGACCGAGCGCGACTGCGAACACCCTCCTGCTGGGCTGGACGCACCTTTCCAGGTTAAGGGCGCAAGTCCCTCCAAAGGGTCACAGCTCGGTGACTCTTGGCTGAACGGGGATTTCGTTGGCAAGGGCATCGAGGATGAGGTTGAGGCCGAACTCGAACTCGTCGCCGAAGTCGTAGCCGGGCTGGAGGACGTGCTCCGTGGCCAGCTCGACGAGATACGGGTACTCGCCGGTGGAGAACGGCGCCATCATCGGTTCGGCGACGTCGGCGACCGTGTCGGGTCCGTCGAAGGGGAGCGAGGTCTCCTGCAGTGCGAACCCGTACACGTAGCTGTCGAGCAGGGCGTAGGCGTGGGCGGTCAGCTGCACAGAGAACCCCGCCGTACGCAAGGTGCCGAGGACCGCGTCATGGTGTCGAAGGGTCGCCGGGCCGGGGCTGGTTCGGGTTTCGAGCAGCCCGATCGCCCAGGGGTGGCGGGCCAGCACGCGACGGGCGGAGTCGGCCCGCTTGGTCAGCTCCGAGCGCCAGTCGCCGCCGACCGACGGCAGGTCGATCTCGCTGAAGACGATGTCAGGTGTCTTCCTGGTCGCCCTCGGCCGGCTTCTCGAAGCACTTCGCCTGCTCGGCACTGGCCCGGATGAACAGGTGCTATTGGAGATCGACGCGTTCACCGATCTGTGGGGCCTCGGTCTTGGCCTGTTCGGCTGTCACCTGCTGGTCATCGGGTATCTGGCGTACCGATCGGGATACGTCCCCAGGGTTCTGGGTGTCCTGCTCGCCGTCGCGGGTCTTGGTTACCTGGCCGATCTGGGTCCTTGGAGCGAGATCTCGACGTACACCTTCATCGGTGAGTTCCTGCTTGCGCTCTGGCTCGTGATCCGCGGCCGGCGCGTCGCACCGATCCGGGCCATGGCGTGATCAGGGTTTCCCCGCCCCCCGACTCGACGGTAACGGCCGGGGCCTGGGATCGTGTGGCCTAGCAGTAGCCCCCCGACGACAGGAGACCCGCCCGGTGTTCGAACGCATCGCTATCGTCAACCGGGGAGAGGCCGCCATGCGGCTGATCAACGCGGTCCGTGAGCTCAACGCGGAGCGGGGGAGCCGGGTCGAGACCGTGGCGCTGTACACGGACGCGGAGCGCACCGCGACGTTCGTGCGGGAGGCCGACCTGGCCTATCCGCTGGGTCCGGCAGCCGACCGGCCGTACCTGGACCACGCGAAGCTCGAGCGGGCGCTGACCGAGACGAAGGCGGACGCGGTCTGGGTCGGCTGGGGGTTCGTCGCCGAGGATCCGGCGTTCGCGGAGCTGTGTGAGCGGATCGGCGTGACGTTCATCGGGCCGAGCCCGGAGGCGATGCGCAAACTCGGCGACAAGATCGGCTCGAAGGTGATCGCCGAGGAGGTCGGCGTACCAGTCGCGCCGTGGAGCCGTGGTCCTGTGGACACGCTGGAGCAGGCGCAGGCCAAGGCGCGTGAGATCGGCTACCCGGTGATGCTCAAGGCGACCGCGGGCGGTGGCGGCCGGGGCATCCGGGTGATCGGGAGCGACGACGAGCTGGCCGAGGCGTACCAGCGCACCCGGGACGAGGCCGAGCGGGCGTTCGGCAGCGGTGTGGTGTTCCTCGAACGGCTGGTCACCGGCGCGCGGCACGTCGAAGTACAGGTGATCGCCGACGGGCAGGGAACCGCCTGGGCGCTAGGCGTGCGCGACTGCTCGGTGCAGCGGCGCAACCAGAAGGTGATCGAGGAGTCCGCGTCGCCGGTCCTCGAACCCGAGCAGGCCGCCGAGCTGAAGGCGTCGGCCGAGCGGCTCGCACTGGCGGTGGGCTACAGCGGCGCCGGCACGGTGGAGTTCCTGTACCACCCCGCGGACAAGCTGTTCGCGTTCCTCGAGGTGAACACCCGGCTGCAGGTGGAGCATCCGATCACCGAGGTGACCACGGGTGTCGACCTGGTCAAGGCCCAGCTGCACGTCGCGGCCGGCGGCCGGCTCGAGGGCGCGCCGCCGCAGGAGATCGGGCACGCGATCGAGGCCCGCCTGAACGCGGAGGACCCGGACCGCGACTTCGCCCCCGCCCCCGGCCGGATAGCGCGACTGGACTTTCCCAGCGGTCCCGGCGTCCGGGTCGACACCGGGGTCAGCGAGGGCGACAGCATCCCCGCGGACTTCGACTCGATGATCGCCAAGATCATCGCCTACGGGCGGACCCGGGATGAGGCGCTCGGCCGGTTGCGTCGCGCGGTCGCCGACACCACGGTCGTGCTCGAAGGCGGTACGACGAACAAGAGCTTCGTACTGGATCTGCTCGACCAGCCGGAGGTGATCGACGGAAGTGCGGACACCGGCTGGATCGATCGGGTCCGCGCCGAGGGCAGGCTGGTCTCGTACCGGCATTCCGGGATCGCCCTGGTCGCCGCGGCGATCGAGGCGTACCAGGAGGCCGAACAGGTCGAGCGGCAGCGGTTGCTCGAGACGGCTCGGGGTGGTCGGCCGCAGGTGCAGCACGAGGTCGGCCGGCTCATCGCGCTCAAGCTGCGCGGAGCGACCTACCAGGTGACTGTCGCCCGCATCGGCCCGCACCGGTACCGGATCGGCGTCGGCTCGAACGGCGATCTGCAGTTCCTGGACGCCGAATTGGAGCGGCTCGGCGGCTACGACGCGCGGCTGGTGGTCTCGGGCCGGCGTTTCCGGCTGGTGATGGCGACGCACGGGCCGGTGCACCTGATCGAGGTGGACGGGGTGACCCACCGGGTCAGCCGGGACGAGGGCGGCGTACTGCGGGCGCCGTCGCCTGCGCTGGTCGTCGCGACGCCGGTCGAGGCCGGCGCGGAGGTGGCGGCGGGCGATCCGGTGCTCGTGCTGGAGAGCATGAAGATGGAGACGGTGCTGTACGCGCCGTTCAAGGCGATCGTCCGCGAGCTGCCGGTGTCGACCGGGAGCCAGGTGGAGACCGGTGCGCCGCTGCTGCGGTTGGAGCCGGTCGACGATGAGGCGACGCAGACCGAGGCCGCCGCGGGGGTCGAGCTCGACCTGCCCGAGCCGGATGCGGCCCCGACTGCCTCCGAACGCGCTGCCCGTGGGCTCGACGATCTCCGCAGCATGCTGCTCGGGTTCGACATCCACCCGCGGGACGAGGACCGCACCCTGACCGGATACCTGGCCGCTCGCGCCGAGCTGGACCAGGCCCCGGTCGCCGAGGAGATCGTCGTACTGCGGTTGTTCGCCGACTTCGCCGACCTGAGCCGCAACCGCCCGGCCGGCGAGGAGCTGAACACCGAGCTGCGGGTGCACAGCCCCAAGGAGCACTTCCACAAGTACCTGCAGACCCTCGACAGTGAGCGGGCCGGTCTGCCCGAGGGATTCACCGAGCGGCTCCGCCGGGTGCTCGGGTACTACGGGGTCGCCGAGCTGGACCGTACCGACGAGCTGGTCGATGCGGTGTTCCGGATCTTCCTGGCTCAGCAGCGGACTGCTCCCGACGTAGTACTGGTGACCTCGCTGCTGCAGCGCTGGCTTGCGGAACCCCGGCCGGACGCTCCGTTGGACGAGGACGCACACGCGATGCTGGACCACCTGGTGCTGGCCACGCAGCTGCGGTTCCCGGTGATCGGCGACCTGGCCCGGAGTGTTCGGTTCCGCTGGTTCGACCAGCCGTTGGTCGAGCAGGCGCGCTCCGAGGTACTGGCCCGGGTGGCCGACGAACTGGCCGCGCTGGCCGCAGACCCGACCGCTACCGACCACGCCGAGCGGGTCGAGGCGCTGGCCACGATTCCCGAGCAGATCGTGCGGTTCCTGGCTGAGCGGCTCGAGGCCGGCATCGCCGAGACCGAGCCGATGCTGGAGGTGCTGGTTCGCCGGCACTACCTCGAGCACGAGTTGCACGACCTGCGCAACGCCACGATCCACGGCCGCGCCTTCACCACCGCCGACTACACCCTCGACGAGCGTCCGAGGCGCCTGATCACCACGATCGGCACGGTCGCCGAGCTGGCCGATCCGGGTAGTGACCTGGTGAGCGATCTCGCCACTGAGGTGGACGCGCGGCCGCCGGGCCACGAGGCGGTGCTCGACCTCTACCTGAGTTGGCCAGACGCGCCGGACTCCGCGGCACTGTCGACTGAGCGGCTGCAGTCGGTCGTCGCATCCATTCCCTTCATGCAGCGGGTACGGCGGATCGCGATTGCCGTTACACCCGGCAACGATCAGCCGGTCTCGTACTTCACCTACCGGCCGACTCACGAGGGTGTGGTCGAGGACGACAACGTCCGCGGCGTGCACCCGATGGTCGGCCGGCGGCTGAACCTCTGGCGGCTGCGGGACTTCCGGATCACCCGGCTGGACGCGCCCGAGGACGTGCTGCTGTACCACTGTGTTGCCCGTGACAACGAAGCGGACGAGCGGCTGGTGGCGTTGGCGCAGGTCCGGCAGTTCGCGGTGGTCCGCGACGACGAGGGCAAGGTGACCTCGCTGCCGCACGTCGAGCGCGCGATCGCGAACTGCCTGGAGGGTATTCGCCGGGCCAGGACCGCGCGCGGGTCGGCCGGCGCCCGGCTGGAGATGAACCACGTCTGGGTGACGATCTGGCCGGTCCTGGACGCGCAGGTCGCCGAGCTGACCGCGTTGCAGCGCAACATCGCGCCGCTGACCGCGGGCGCCGGGATCGAGGAGGTCGTCGTGTCCGGCCGGGTGACCGGGTCGAACGGTACGCCGTTCCCGGTGGTCGGCCGGTTCCACTACCAGCCTGGCGCGGGTGTGGTCGCGGCGGTCGAGCGGCCAGCGACCGAACTGCTCAAACCGCTCGACGACTACGCCCAGAAGGTGCTGCGCGCGCGCCGCCGGAACACGGTTTACCCGTACGAGGTCGCCGGCATGGTCGCCGGTCCGGGCGGTTCGTACTTCGAGCACGACCTGAACGACGCCGGCGTACTCGTGCCCGTCGAACGGCCACGCGGCCTGAACAAGGCCGGCCTGATCGCCGGAGTCATCAGTACGCCGACCCGGCGGCACCCCGAGGGCGTCACCCGGGTGGTGCTGAGCGGCGACCCGACCAAGGCGCTCGGTGCGGTGTCGGAGGCCGAGTGCGCCCGGATCATCGCGGCGCTGGACCTGGCCGAGAAGATGCGCGTCCCGGTCGAGTGGTTCGCGGTGTCCGCGGGCGCCCGGATCTCGATGGACTCCGGTACCGAGAACATGGACTGGGTCGCGAAGGCGCTGAAGCGGATCGTCGAGTTCACCCAGGACGGCGGCGAGATCAACGTCGTTGTCGCCGGCATCAATGTCGGGGCGCAACCGTACTGGAACGCCGAGGCGACGATGCTGATGCACACCAAGGGGATCCTGGTGATGACGCCGGACTCCGCGATGGTGCTCACCGGCAAGCAGTCGCTGGACTTCTCCGGTGGCGTCTCGGCCGAGGACAACCACGGCATCGGCGGCTACGACCGGGTGATGGGTCCGAACGGCCAAGCGCAGTACTGGGCGGCCGACCTGGCCGGCGCGCGGGACGTGCTGATGGCGCACTACGACCACACGTACGTCGTACCGGGGGAGTCCGGTCCGAGGCGGGCCGCGACAAGCGATCCGCATGACCGCGACGTCACGTCGTACCCGCACAACCCGGCGGACGGCGGGTTCCGCACCGTCGGCGAGATCTTCTCGGCGGCGACCAACCCGGATCGCAAGAAGGCGTTCGACATCCGCACCCTGATGCGCGCGGTCGCCGACTCCGATCACCCGATGCTGGAGCGCTGGGCGGGGATGGCCGACGCGGAGACCGCGGTCGTCACCGATGCCCGGCTGGGTGGCTGGCCGGTCTGCTTGCTCGGGATCGAGTCGAAGCCGGTACCGCGGCGCGGATTCCCTCCCACGGACGGCCCGGACACGTACACGGCCGGGACGCTGTTCCCGCGCTCGTCCAAGAAGGCGGCCCGGGCGATCAACACGGCCAGCGGCAACCGCCCGCTGGTGGTGCTCGCGAACCTGTCCGGGTTCGACGGTTCACCCGACTCGATGCGCAACCTGCAACTCGAGTACGGCGCCGAGATCGGCCGCGCGATCGTCAACTTCAAGGGCCCGATCGTGTTCTGTGTGGTGTCGCGGTACCACGGTGGCGCGTTCGTCGTGTTCTCCAAGGCGCTGAACCCGGGGATGACCGTGCTCGCGGTCGAGGGGTCGTACGCCTCGGTGATCGGCGGTGCGCCGGCGGCGGCCGTGGTGTTCTCCGGTGAGGTGGACGCCCGGACCTCGGCCGACCCGCGGGTCGCCGCGATCGTGGCCAAGCTGGCCGAGACGGCCGGCGCCGAGCGGGCCGCGCTGGCGACCGAGCTGACCGAGGTCCGCTCGGCTGTCCGCGCCGAGAAGCTGGGCGAGGTCGCGGCCGAGTTCGACCGGGTGCACAGCATCCAGCGCGCCGTCCAGGTCGGTTCGGTCGACGCGGTCATCCGCCCGGAGGAACTACGCCCCCAACTCATCGCCGCAATCGAGCGAGGCCTGCCGACGAGTTAGCTGGAGCGGGCGCCCGCGCCGGGGTCTGCGCCTTGAAGACTGCGCAGACCCTCGAGCGCGACGGCGAGCATGGCGACGTCGACCTCGGCCGCCGCGCGCAACTGCTGCAACGTGTGCTCCAGCAGCGCGATCCGCCGCTGACGGGGCTGAAGCCAGGCCGCGACCGCGTCCTCTGGTGACTCGGCGGCGCCTACTTCGCGGAGGATCGCGAGCGCCAGGCGTTGTTGTTCGATGACGAGGTCGTCGCCGAAGGCCACCCTGGCCAGGATCGACCAGTGGTCGTCGGTGGGCCGTTCGGCGGCCTGTTCGCGCAGCCAGTCGATCTGGAGTTCCTCGCCGACCAGCGCGAAGATGCCGGTCAGGAAGGTCAGGTCGGCGCCGCTGGCTTCAGTGGCCTCCACCACGCCCAAGGTCAGAGTGAGTGGTTCCAGGAGGCAGACGGCACGGGCCAGCTCAGGCGGCGTACCGTCCGCGACCAGCTCGGCGATCCGCTCATCGAGCCGACGCCGGGTGAGCGGGGGCATCAACTCGTCGAGGCAGCCGCTCAGCTTGTCGATACCGGGGCGAAGGCGGGCCACCTCGATCGCTGGGTCCACGGCGTGCCCGTGCCTCAGGAACCAGCGGGACGCGCTTTCGACGATGCGTCTGGTCTCGCCCAGCAGCCGAGTCTGCAGGCGTGCGTGCCGGGCGACGTCGAGGCGGTCGATCTCCGCCCAGACAGCCGGAAGGGCGAACACGTCACGCGCGGCGACATACACGAGGACGAGGTCCTCCCGATCCCGGCCGGTGAGCTCCTGAACTCGCAGCAGTGCCCCGGAGCCCATCCGGTTGAACACCTCGTTGGCGAGCATGCTGCTGGCGATCTCGCGGTGCAGGGGATGCCGGGGCAGGAGATCGTTGAACTCGGCTCGCAGCGTCCGCGGGAGGTACCGCGCAAGGGCCGCGGAGCCGACGTACGCGTCGTCCGGTACTCCCGATCCGATCAGGTAGTCGGTGACCATGTCCTTGCTGACGGCAAGCAGTACGGCGATCTCGGGGCGGGTGAGTCCGAGGCCGGCCGCCTGTCGTTGGGCGACCGCCTCTTCATCAGGCAGCGACTCGAGCGCGCGCTCCAGCACGCCGGCTTCCTCGGCGAACCGGATGACTTCCACTTGCTTGTCCAGCCAGGCCGCGCCGAGCGAGTGGCTGACACTGATCGCCTGGGCTTGAGCGGCGTTGTTCGCGAGGACCTGCTCGACGACCTGTGGTGCGACCTGGCGGAGCAGTTCGTCGCGCCGCTCCCGGGACAGCCGTCTGCCCTTGACCGCGGCGTCGAGCAGGATCTTGAGATTGACCTCGCGGTCGGAGGTGTCGACACCGGCCGAGTTGTCGATGAAGTCGGTGTTGATGAGCCCGCCGGCCAGGGCGTACTCCACCCGGCCGCGTTGGGTCACGCCGAGATTGCCACCCTCGACCACCACCCGGGCCCGCAGCTCGCGCGCGTCCACCCGGACCGTGTCGTTGGCGCGATCGCCGGCGTCGGCATGCGACTCCGTCGACGCTTTGACGTAACTGCCGATGCCGCCGTTGAACAACAGATCCACGCGGGACCGCAGTACCGCGCGGATCAGTTCGTCGGCCGGAACGTGGTTCGTTGTCAGGTCCAAGAGGGCGCACATCTGTGGCGACAGGGGCACGGATTTCGCTGTCCGTGAGAACACCCCGCCGCCTGCGGAGATCAGCTCGGGCCGGTAGTCGGCCCAGGACGATCCGGGCAGCCGGAACAGTCGCTCCCGTTCGGCGTACGACGCATGAGGGTCGGGATCGGGGTCGAGGAAGACATGCCGGTGATCGAACGCCGCCTTGAGCCGGATCCGGTTCGAGAGGAGCATCGCGTTGCCGAACACGTCGCCGGACATGTCACCGATGCCCACCACCGTGATCTCGTCCTTCGCCGGGTCGAGCCCGAGCTCGCCGAGGTGCCGTCGGAGCGACTCCCACGCGCCTCGCGCTGTCACGCCGAGGGCTTTGTGGTCGTACCCGGTCGCACCGCCGGAGGCGAACGCGTCGCCCAGCCAGTACCCGTACTCCTCGGCGATCTCGTTCGCGAAATCCGACATCGTCGCGGTGCCCTTGTCGGCGGCCACCACCAGATACGTGTCGGCGTCGTCGCGGCAGCGCACCTGCGGCGGCGGGACCACCGTCCCTTCGACGCGGTTGTCGGTGACATCGAGCAGCCCACGGACGAACGTCTCGTACGCCGAACGCGCCTCCTGTCGCATCGTCTCGGCATGCGTTGCGGCGGGCGGCCGTTTGAGCACGAACGCGCCCTTCGCGCCGTGCGGAACGATCACCGCGTTCTTCACCCGCTGCGCCTTCATCAGGCCCAGCACCTCGGTGCGATAGTCCTCGGTCCGGTCCGACCAGCGCAGCCCGCCCCGCGCCACGGTCGCCGTGCGCAGGTGGAGGCCCTCCATCCGCGTGGAGTAGACGAACGTCTCCACCATCGGCCTCGGCGCGGGCAGGAACGAGAGGGCGGTCGAGTCCAGCTTGAGCACGAGGTACGGCTTCGGAGCGTCGCCTTCGTTGCGCTGGTAGTAGTTGGTACGGAGAACCGCGCAGACCAGCTCCACCAGCGCGCGCAGTAGCCGATCCTCCGACAGGTTCTCCACCGTCGCCAGCGCCCCCTCGACCTCGGCCAGCGCCTCTGCCTCCCTGGTGCTGCCGGCGTACGCCGGGTCCAGTCGGGCGTGGAAGAGTTCCACCAGGAGTCGGGTCACCCGCTTGTGGGTCAAAAGCGTCCGCTCGACGTAGCTCTGGCTGAAGGCGAGGCCCGCCTGCCGGAGGTAGGCGAAGCCGGCCCGCAACACCATCACCTCGCGCCAGGACAGCCCTGCCCGCAGAACCAGCTGGTTGAAGGCGTCGTTCTCGGCGAGCCCCGAC
Source organism: Kribbella caucasensis (assembly GCF_004361855.1). Taxonomy (GTDB): domain Bacteria; phylum Actinomycetota; class Actinomycetes; order Propionibacteriales; family Kribbellaceae; genus Kribbella; species Kribbella caucasensis. The sequence goes on along the minus strand of NZ_SNWQ01000024.1, from coordinate 78,054 downwards.
CACACCGCAGCAAAGGCGTCCGCCACTTCGTTGCGGACCGCTGGGTCGAGCTTGAGCGCCGCCACGTCACGCGGCAGCAGGGTGAACTGCTCGGCCCGGACCGCTGCGTGCCCGGCAGGGCGGACCTCGTATGCCTCGTGCCCCGCGATCCGCAGGGCCAGGTTCTCCAGCACCGGGAACACGTCCGCCAGCAACGCCGGCGCCGGGCTCGGCCAGAACAGCACCAACCGGGTGCCGTCGTCCAGATCCAGGTCAAGCTGTTCGGCGGCCAGCTGATCCGGCACCACCAGTCGCAACAACGGCTCGTTGACCCCGGAGTACTCCTCCAGCGCCGCCACCCAGGCGCAGGCGAGCGCGGGTGGGTGCGTTGCGTGAAACCCCTCGGGGAACGCCCGGCCGTACCGAACCACTGTCGTCATGGCACGCGCCTCACCAAGGCGCGCCGCGAGAGCCTCCTGGAGCCCGCCCTGCCAGCCCCGCAATGAGCTGGTGGCCATGCGCTCATCCTAGGCCCGCGGCACCGGCACGCCCATGTGCGCAGCCTCATACTGGGGGCTGGAGGTGTGACGCGACTTGTCCAGGACCGAGCTCGTTCTCACTGCAGAAGAGCTGCGGATGCTGTCCGGCGAGTACGGCGAGGGGATCGCGATGGCGATGCGGATCGTGGTCGGCCTGGGCCGGATCGTGGGTGCGCAGCGGATGGTGGAGATTACCTCGGCCCACGTCGATTCGTGCCTGTACCACGGCCAGGTCAGTCTCGACTTCGCCGGCCGGCTCGTCGAACTCGGTGCCTCCGTGCGGGTGCCGACGACGCTGAACGTCGGGTCGATGGATCTGCTCCACCCGGGCCTGATTCGTACGAATACCAAGGCCGAGCGTGAGGTCGCAGCCGGTGGGCGGCGGTTGATGTCGGCGTATCTGGCGCTCGGATGTGCGGCGACCTGGACCTGCGCGCCGTACCAGCTTCCGGCTAGGCCTGGCCTGGGGGATCACATCGCCTGGGCGGAGTCGAACGCCATCGTCTTCGCGAACTCGGTGCTCGGTGCGCGCACCGACCGCTACGGCGACTTCGTGGACATTTGTGCCGCGATCACCGGACGGGTGCCCTTCTCCGGCCTCCAGACCGAGGAGGCCCGCAGAGGAACGGTGGTGTTCGACTGCAGCGACCTCGAACGCGCCCTCCTCGGATCCGAGCTGGTCTATCCACTCCTGGGCCAATACGTCGGTTCGGTCGCCGGTAGCGAGATCCCAGTCCTCGTTGGCATACCGGCGGACGTCAGCGAGGACAGGCTGAAGGCGTTGGGTGCGGCGGCGGCGTCCTCCGGTGGAGTGGCGATGTTCCACGCTGTGGGAGTGACGCCGGAGGCAGCCACACTTGAGGATGCACTCAAGGGCAGAGAACCGCTCAGCGTCCATGGTGTCAGTCCAGAGGATCTGCGGGCGACGCGGGCCGAGCTGTCGACTTTCTCGTCGGGACGCATTGACGCGGTGAGCGTCGGGACGCCGCACGCCTCCTATGCCGAGTGCGTGGTGCTTGCAGATCTTCTCCGCGACGGTCCGCCGATCCGCGACGATGTCCGCTTCTACCTGTCGACCGCCCGGGCGACGTTGGCCCTCGCCGAGAAGACCGGCGTACTGCCGATCCTTGAGTCCGCCGGAGTGACGGTTGTCGTCGACACCTGTACGTACGTGACGGCGATCCTGTCGCCGGCGGCGAAGCGCGTGATGACGAACTCGGCCAAGTGGGCCTATTACGCGCCGGCCAACATCGGGGCCGAGGTCGTGCTCGGATCTGTGGAGGAGTGTGTGGCATCCGCTCGGCTGGGTCGTGTCGTCCTCGATGACGCCTTGTTCGGGGAGGCATCCAGGTGATGATCCATGCCGAGGCGCTCACCAGTGGCACCGCGGAAGGGAGCACCATCCGGCTGACCGAACCGCTGTCATTCTGGGGCGGTACGGACGCCCGCGGGCGGATCGTCGACGCGCGCCATCCGCAGTACGGTGTTGCGCTGGCGGGCCGCGTGCTTGTGATGGAGTCAGGTCGTGGATCGAGTTCGAGTTCGAGCGTGCTGGCTGAGCAGATCCGCTCGCGGGCCGCGCCAGCGGCGATCGTGTTGGCCAGATCTGACGCGATCGTCGTCCTCGGTGCGATCGTCGCCGCTGAGCTCTACGGTCTCGAGATGCCGATTCTGCTGGTGGAACCACCGGAGCATGGGGAGATCCCGTCCGGAACCGTCGTTCGGGTCGAGGCTACGCCGGGGGAGTGCGGGATCTCCTGGTAGCCGTGTTCGCACAGGGAGTATCTGCTGCCGGACCGCATCTCGCGGGGTCCACTCGGAGTAGCATCAGCCACATCGCCACGGAACTCGCGTGGCGGAGCAAGAGCCTCCTGGAGGAGGTGCGATGAGTACACGCAGGAAGCAGTTCACAGCCTGTCTCGTCGGAGTGCTGGCGCTCATCGGCGCCGCGTGCGCACCGGAGGAGGAGAAGGGCGCGGGCTTCACGCCCGGCCCCCTCGGTGCGGTCACCGTCGACACGGGCGCACCCATCAAGATCGGGCTTCTCCAAGCGATCAGTGGCGACACCGCCAGCCTGGGCACCGACCAGGTGCGGGCGGTGGAGATCGCGATCGAGGACAAGGGCGGGAATCTTCTCGAGCACCCGATCCGGACCCAGGTCGAGGACGACCTGTGCAAGGCCGAGGGCGGGACCACCGCCGGTCAGAAGTTCGCGGCCGATCCCCAGATCGTCGCAGTCATCGGAAGCAGCTGTTCCGGTGCCGCGGTGCCGGCGATGGAGATCCTTTCGGGCAAGGGAATCCTGATGATCTCGGGGTCGAACACCTCGCCGATCCTGACGTCGGATCTGCGAGGTAAGAAGGGCACCGCCAACCAGAAGGGATACCTCCGCACCGCACATAACGACATCATCCAGGGCCAGGCGGCGGCCAACTTCGCGTTCCAGAAGCTCGGAGCGAAAAAGGCGGCCACGATCCACGACGGTGATCCGTACACCGAGGGGCTGGCCAATGCGTTCGGCAACTCCTTCAAGGAACTGGGCGGAACCGTCACGCTGGCCACCGCCATCAGCAAGGGTGACACCGACATGCGCCCGGTCCTGACCGAGGTGGTCGCATCCAAGCCGGACATCGTCTTCTTCCCGATCTTCCAGCCAGAGGCCGACTTCATCGTCAAGCAGGCGAAGGGGTTCCCGCTGCTGGCCGACACGAAGAAGCTGTTCGGCGCCGACGGTCTGCTGTCCAACACGTTCATCGTGATCGGCCAGACCGAGGGGATGTACTTCTCCGGACCGGCCACCCCGACCGGAGCAACGTACACGGACTTCGTCGGAAAGTATGAGAAGAAGTTCAGCGAGAAGCCCATCCAGGCCTTCCACGCACACTCCTACGATGCGGCCAACATGGTCTTCGCCGCTATCGAGAAGGTGGCGGTGAAGGAGAACGGCAAGATCCACATCGACCGGCAGAAGCTGATGGACGCGGTCTACCAGACCAAGGACTACCAAGGTCTGACCGGCACCCTCAGCTGCGACGAGTTCGGCGACTGCGCCAACCCGAAGATCGACATCGTCCAGAACACGGCGGCTCAGAAGACGATCGACCAGGTCCGGGGCAACGTGCTGTTCACGTTCGAGCCACCGGCCCGCTGAGCGCACGGCCGGGCATCCCAAGGAAGCGGGGTGCCCGGTCATGCTCGGCTGACGTGCGAGGAGGCACATGGCCAGGACCAACTCGCTACGACGCGGACCGGTGGCCGCCCGACGGGTACGACGGCTTCCGGTCGTCGACGCATTCCTCTGGCTGGTCCGGATCGCGGCGATCGCGCTGCTCCTGATCGGTGCCGTCAGCAGTATCAGCAGCGCCCGGCTGAGCGGTCAGCAGTGGCGCGATCTCGTCGTGTTCGGTATTGCCCAGGGTTCTGTCTACGCGTTGGTCGCGCTCGGCTACACGATGGTGTACGGCGTGCTCCGGTTCATCAACTTCGCCCATGGCGAGGTGTTCATGATCGGCGCGATGACCGGCTACTTCGTGACCGACGGACTGGCCCGTACGGCGTTGTGGGACGCCGCTCCGATCCTGGCGCTGCTCATCACGCTGATCTGCTGCATGACGGTGTCGGCGCTGGTCGCCCTGCTGCTCGAGCGGGTTGCGTACCGGCCGCTGCGGGGTGCTCCGCGGCTGATCCCGTTCATCACCGCGATCGGCGCGTCGTTCTTCCTGCAGTACACGATGGCCAGCCTGTTCGGTACGTCGGTGAAGGCCTACCCGGAAGTGGACATTCTCAGCGGGACGTTCGATGTCCTCGGTTTCCGGATCCTCCGGGTGCACCTGCTGGTGATCGTCGCCGCCCTGTCGATCATGGCCGGCCTGTATCTGTACGTCGAGCGGACCCGGGCGGGCAAGGCGATGCGGGCGGTCGCCGAGGATCCTGAGATCGCCCGGCTGATGGGGGTCGACGTCGATCGCACGATCGCTCGGGTCTTCGGCGTCGGTGGCGCGATGGCGGGCGCCGGCGGTCTGCTGTTCGGGCTCGTCTTCCAAAACGTGCATTTCCTCAGCGGATTCCTGCCGGGCATCAAGGCGTTCACCGCCGCGGTGCTCGGCGGCATCGGCAACATCCCTGGCGCCGCTGTGGGCGGGTTGACGCTGGGCATGGTCGAGTCGATGGGACCGAGCCTGGTGCTCGTCGGCCTGGGCATCCCGGCCGCCCATCAGCTCAAGGACGTGGTCGCGTTCCTGACCCTGGTCATGGTCCTGATCTTCCGGCCCACCGGCATCCTCGGCGAGCGGGTACGCGAGGACCGAGCATGACGACAGTCGTCGAGGCACCGGCTGCCGCAGTCGGCTCCAGAGTGGTCATGATCGGACTCGTCGGCGGCGCCGTGGCCGTCTTCGTGTCCGCCAACGGCATGGTCGAGGCGTTCTCGGAGCGCGAGTTGCTCGACGGTCTGACGCTGGGTGCGGTGCTCCTGCTGTCCATCCCGCTGCTGGTCGGGTACGTCGCCGGGCGACGGCAGCCGGAGCTGGAGGGCTTCGCCACCCGGCCCCCTGGCTGGCGGAACCCTGCCACCGGGCTGCTTGCGGGATTCATCAGTGGCGTGACGATCGGCGCGTTCGTGCTGCTGATCGCGACGGTCGATCTGCGCGGCGTCCTGCTGAACGTCACCCCTGAGCTCGTCCGCGACGATCCACGGATCCTGACGTTCGGGCTTGAGCCTGGTGCGGGGGCAGGCCTGCTGGTGGGTCTGTTTGCCGTACTGGGTGGTCTGGCCGGCGCGATCCAGGTGCTGCCCGACCTTTGGCGGCGGGCGGTCCTGGCGGCGGTGGGATGGGTGCTGGCGTTCGGGTTGATGCAGGCCGTGGTCAGCCAGGTGCTCCGCGGCCTCCAGCAACAGTTGCGGATCTGGACCGAACCGCTCGCCGACTTCCTATACGACACGAGCGGCGCCCTCAGCATCGCGGGGATCACCGTTGTGGCTGTACTCGGGTTCTGCCTGCAGTTGCTGGGATCGCGGAAGCCTCGCGCCCTGGTCAACGCCCGGCTCGAGCGACTCACAGACCGGTCTCGCCGGATCGTCAGGGTCGCAGTTCTGGCCGCGGCCCTGCTGTTACTCGGGCTGCTGCCCCAGGTGCTCGGCTCGTTCCTCAGCGAGGTGCTCAACATCGCCGGCATCTTCCTGCTGATGGCACTCGGACTGAACATCGTGGTCGGCTTCGCCGGCCTGCTCGACCTCGGCTACGTCGCATTCTTCGCCGTGGGCGCCTACACGACGGCGCTGCTGACCTCTCCACAGTCGAGCCTCGGAGTCGGATGGATCTTTTGGCTCGCGGTGCCGTTCGTGGTTCTCGCCGCGGCGGTGGCGGGTCTGCTCGTCGGTACGCCCGTACTGCGCATGCGTGGCGACTATCTCGCCATCGTGACCCTGGGCTTCGGTGAGATCGCCCGGCTGCTGTTCCTGTCCGACTGGCTGAAGCCGACCTTCGGTGGGGCGCAGGGGATCATCCAGGTCGGTGACATCACTGTCGGGCCGGTCGGGGTCCGCACCCCGCAGGCGTTCTTCTACGTGATCTTCGTGTTCGTGCTGCTCGCGGCGTACGCGACGTACGCGCTGCAGGACTCCCGGATTGGGCGCGCCTGGATGGCGATGCGTGAGGACGAGTCGGTCGCCGAGGCGATGGGGGTCGATATCGTCACCGCGAAGCTGTCCGCGTTCATCGTCGGTGCCGTGCTGGCCGGGTTCGGCGGCGCGCTGTTCGCCACCAAGATCGGCTCGGTATTCCCGCACAGCTTCAACGTCATCGTGTCGATCACAGTGCTGGTGGTGATCATCGTCGGCGGTATGGCCAGTGTGCCCGGGGTCGTCCTCGGCACGATGGTGCTGGTCGGCCTGCCGGAGTTGCTGCGCGAGTTCGAGGAGTACCGCTTCCTGATCTACGGTGCCCTGCTGATCTTCATGATGTTGCGGCGGCCGGAGGGGTTCATCCCGAGCAAACGCCGGGCCGAGGAGTTGCACGAGGAGGAGATCGCGCAGGACGAATGGCTGAAGACCCAGGACACCGGCTCTCGCCCAGAGCCGGGCTCTCGGCCAGAGCCGGGCTCTCGCCCCGAGCCGAGTTGAGGGGGACCGGCATGGCACTGCTCGAGATTCGCGGTCTGACCAAGGATTTCGGCGGGGTCCGGGCCGTCGACGGCCTCGACCTGGACGCGGCCGAGGGCGAGATCGTCTCGGTGATCGGTCCGAACGGCGCCGGCAAGACCACGCTGTTCAACCTCGTCACCGGGATGACCCGGCCCGACCGGGGTGAGATCGTCTTCGACGGGCACGGCATCGTGGGTCTGCGGCCCAGCCAGATCATCGAGCTCGGCATCGCCCGGACGTTCCAAAACGTCCGGCTCTTCCCGGAGATGAGCGTGCGGGAGAACGTCATGGTCGCCCGGCACTGCCGGACCCGGTCGGGGATGCTCAAGGCGGTGCTGCGGCCGCCGTCGTTCCGGCGGGAAGAGGCCGAGACCCGGGAGGCGGCCGAGCGGGCGCTGGCGTTCTTCGGCGCCCGGCTGGTCGGGTGGCGGTTCGACACTCCGGCGCGGTCGCTGTCGTACGCGAACCGGCGACGGCTGGAGATCGCCCGCGCCCTCGCGTCCGGCCCGAAGCTGCTCCTGCTCGATGAGCCGACCGCGGGGATGAACCCGCACGAGACCGGCGAGCTGATCGGCCTGATCCGGCGGATCCGCGACGAGATCGACGTCACGATCGTCCTGATCGAGCACGACATGCGGTTGGTGAAGGGAGTGTCGGAGCGGGTCGTCGTACTCGACTACGGGCAGATGATCGCAGAGGGCCGGTACGACGAGGTCGCGAGCAACGAGCGCGTGATCGAGGCCTACCTCGGGCGGAAAGCGAGCCCGGCATGACCGATCCCCAGCCGTTGCTCAGCCTGCGCGGCGTCAGCACGCACTACGGCGCGATCCAGGTGCTGCGCGACATCGACCTGGAGATTCACGCCGGCGAGGTGGTCTGCCTGCTGGGCGGCAACGCCAGCGGCAAGACCACGATGCTGAAGACGATCCTCGGGTACGTCGTCCCGACCCGCGGCGAGGTGCTGCTCGACGGCCGGCGGATCACCGGCCTGCCGACGCAGCGGCTGGTCGGCCTGGGGGTGTCGATGGTTCCGGAGAACCGCCGCTTGTTCAAACGCATGACCGTGCGCGAGAACCTGGAAATGGGCTGCTATCTCAGGAACGACAGCGAGGAAGTCGCGAAGGACTTCGAGCGGGTCTTCGCACTCTTTCCCCGGGTGCGGCAGCGGTTCGGGCAGCGGGCCGGGACACTGTCGGGTGGGGAACAGCAGATGGTGGCGATGGCCCGGGCGCTGATGGCCCGGCCGAAGGTGCTGCTGATGGACGAGCCCTCGATGGGCCTGGCTCCGGTCCTGGTCGAGCAGAACTTCGAGATCATCCGCGAGATCAACGAGCAGGGGACGACCGTCTTCGTGGTCGAGCAGAACGCGACCATGGCCCTCTCGATCGCCGACCGCGGTTACGTGCTGCAGACCGGGAGGATCGTGCTGTCCGGCACGGCCGAGAGCCTGCTGAGCGATCAGCGCATGCGGACGGCGTACCTCGGCGAACTCTGACCGGCCAGGCTCCACCGGCCCGAACAAATCGCCTCGGAGGTGCGTCAATTATGCGAGGGGCGCCCCGGTGGGCGGATGACCTGCCGGGTGAGGATGCCGGCGCCGCTCTGGGCCGGGGGAGGGATCACGGGCCTGCCGGGCGACGGCCGTCGGGAACAGCGTCCAGTTGCGGGCGCAGGCTTGCGCCCGCGAGCACCCAGCAGGAGCGGCAAGATGAGACACCTTCGAAGCGCGGTTCTGTCCGCGCTCGTGCTCGGCACCCTGATCACGTCCGCGGGCACAGCGCTCGCGGCGGCGCCGGGCAACGACACGTACGGCGGCCGCACGGTGGTCGGGGCCGTCCCGTTCACCGACAGCCTCGACACCACCGAGGCGACCACCGACAGCGACGACACCGACATCAACGCGAATTGTGGAGCACCCGCGAACGATGCCAGTGTCTGGTACGAGTTCACCCCCGGCGCAGACGACGGCATCGCGGTCGACGTGTCTTCGTCGACGTACTCGGCCGGCGCGATCGTGGCGACCGGCAGCCCGGGTAATTGGAGCTTGGTGGCCTGTGGACCTGGAGCAGTCGCGTGGATGGCGACCGCTGGTACGACGTACACGGTGCTGGTGTTTGACGACCAGCTCGACGGTGGCGGTAACGGTGGAACGCTCAATCTCACGATCGGCGTGATCCCGCCGCCGCCAACGGTGGACATCACCGTGAACCGGTTTGCGCAGTTCAACAGCAGGACGGGCACGGCGACGGTGAGCGGGTCTGCGATCTGCACCGGTGAGCCGGACTTCACGGCAGTGGAGACCACGCTGTCGCAGCAGGTTGGGCGGTTCACCGTGCGCGGCATCGGCTTCTCCGACATCCTGTGCGACGGCACCCCGCGGCTGTGGAGTGTCGAGGTGCTGCCGGACAACGGCAAGTTCGCCGGTGGCAAGGCGGCGAGCGTCACGTTCGCGTTCGCCTGCGGGCCGTTCGAGTGTGGGATCGACTTCGAGGAGCGCATCGTCCAGCTACGCGGTAGGTAGCCCCGGCGGTAATCCGACCGGGCCCGCGCGCTGAGGCGGGCCCGGCCGGGGAGCGGGTCACGGAAGTGAGAACTCCTGGGTTTGTGGGTTGAGATGGCCGAGGCGCAGGGCGCCACCGGTCGTGCTGTCGCTCAGCCGGAAGACGTTCAAGCCCTCCGTGATGCTCGACTCGTAGATGAAGTTGTTGTACCAGTACGACGACCACGCTCCGCCCAGGTCTGGTGGAGCGATGACGGGCGGATCGGACCAGCCCACGGTGACCGGGTTGGCCGGATCGGTGAATTCGGTGACCCAGGTTCCGGCCTGGTAGTGGCCACCGACTGCGACGTAGCGGCCGCTGCGCAGCGGCACGATGTTGTAGTTGTGGATCGTGCAGTTCTCGCCGACGCCGTCCTGGCCCCGCGGCAGCGTCCACTGGCCGAGCTTGGCGCCAGTGGTGGCGTCGTAGAAGAACATGCTCTTGTCCACCGCGGGGTCGGCGGTCTGGCACTCAGTGTCCGCGCCACCACCGGGTTCCCAACCGGCGGCGATCACTTTGCCGTCCCATGTGAAGACGCTGGAGTGCCAGCGACCGTTGGTACCGGCCTGCCCGACACCTGGCTCGGTGATCGTGAACAGGAGCACCGGATCCTCGGGGCTGCCGCCGGGCGTGCTGTTTGCGCCGATGTCGAACACGTTGATCGTGTCGGCGCTCGCACAGACCACCTTGTTGACCGAGCCAAGGATGGCGCCGGCGTCGTGGCATCCGGTGCGGACGTCCGTCGTCGGTCCGGCCAGCGGTTCGCGGTGGATCAGGGACGCGGCGGCCGGGTCGTTCACCGGAACCGCGATGACGTCCATGAAGTCACCGACCGGGTCATCGAGTGCGCGCGTGCCGTCGACACAGCCCGCGCTGCTCGAGTTGTTGCTGTAGATGATCAGGCGTCCCTGTGAGACCCCGGCACCCGTCAGGGTGTGCGAGCCACAGGGAAGCGAGACGGAGGCGACGAGCGCGGGGTCCGCGAGGTTGCTGATGTCGAAGACGTGGACGCCTTCCCATCCGGCCGGGACGGTCTGGCCGTCGCAGAGGCGGGGCATTGTCTTCTTGGAGTTCCACGACCGGACCAGGATGTCGCCGGAGACGAAGATGTCTCCCTGGTCGCCGTTGCACCGCTGGTGCAGGATCTCCTGTGGATTGTCCGGGTCGGCGATGTCGATCACCCGGAAGCCGTCGTAGTTGCCGTGGAACGCCAGCCTCCCGCGGAAGGCGATGTCAGAGCTGATGTGGCGCACGCCATCCGGCTCCCCCAGGAATGTCGCCGGGTGTGGACTGTGGCCCAAGGCATGCATGTTCGGTGTGTGCGGGTTGGTCCCGTGGTCGGCGAGCGCCGTCGCCGGGACGATCAACAGCCCGGCGCTCAGGATCGCGCCGAGGACAAGACGGATGTGCCGTGACATGGATTGCCTCCAAGTCTTGTCGGATGTGTCAGGCACGGACCAGGACGGCCGGCCCCAGCGATAGAGGGCCGGCCGCAGGTCATCATCGGAAGAGGACTTCCTGGGTCTGGGGGTTGTCGCGGCCTAGGTTCGCCGCGCCGGCCACCGCCGGATGGTTGAGGGAGAACACATCGAAACCACGAGTGATGTCGTTCCCGTAGATGAACCCGTTGTGCCAGTACGACGACCAGGTATCCGCGGCGATCGGGTCACCGGCCCGGTAGAAGCCGATCTCGACGGGGTTGGCCGGGTCGGTCAGGTCCGCCACCGTCGTACCGGCCGTGTAGGCGGCCGAGACGAGGATGTCCCGGCTCACCCCTGGCACCAAGTTGAAGTTGTGCATCGTGCAGATGCCGGTCTCGGCGCGTGGCAGCTTGTAGTGCCCGAGCTCCGCGCCCGAGGTGACGTCGTAGATCCAGACGGCACCGGTCGTCGGTGGGTCCTGCGCGCGGCACCGCGGCAGAGAGCCGCCGCCCGCCTCGTCTCCGAAGACGACGCGTTCGCCGTCCCAGGTGAATTGCGCCGAGTGCCAGGCCCGGACCTCCTCAGTGGACAGCGTGTGCAGCACCTTCGGAGCGGTGCGGTCGCTGATGTCCCAGATCTGGCCGACGCTGAGACACGCTGCCGCCGCAAGCTCGAGCGGTTTCAGCACCGTTATGTCGTGGCAACCCGTCGTGTCCAGCAGGAAGCCCGGCGGCACGAGATCGTCGAGCTCCAACCGGGACGCGTCGAACACGGGCACGTCAGTCGTCGCCGGCGTCGCCACGACCTTTGCCTTCTCCGGGTTCCGCAGCGGGACGTGGATCACCGAGATCTTGCCGTGGTCCGCCTGGCAGTGCGGTCCGATCGACGTCGCCGTCAGCCCGAACGATGACACGTAGACGAACAGGCTGCCGGTGCCCGCCGGTGCGAGCGTGTTGGTGTGCGAGCCGCAGTCGGTGCGTACCGACGCGAGGTGCTTGACGTTGCTCGGATCCCGTACGTCGAAGATCCGCACGCCTTCCCAGGCGGCGGGGTTCGCCGCCGTGGTGTTGGCGCTGTCACAGCTGGACTTGGTCTGCGGTGTGTCGACGGACGAGAACAGCAGGCCGTTGTAAATGGACACATCGCCCTGACCGCCGTTACAGGGGAAGAACGTGACCTGCTGTGCGCTCGCCGGATTCGAGATGTCGATGATGCGGAAGCCCGAGAAGGACCCCGCGTAGGCGTACCGGCCCTCGAACGCCAGATCCGACTGGGTCGCCGTGCCCACCTTGGGCAGGTTCTTCAGCAGCGTCATGTTGTCGCTGTGCAGATCCGGAGCACCACCGCCGGTAGGCGGGTGGGTGCCGTGATCGTCCGGATCGTGTGCGCCCGCCGTGATCGGGACGAGCAGCAAGCCCGCGACCGCCATCCCGATCGACAGGAGACGCCATCGCCGTCTCATGTCCGAACTCCTCTCAAGAGACGCGCAGTGGCGTTGCCGCCACTGCCGGTGAGGGCGGGACGCCGCAGCAGGATCGCCGGAACCGCCGGCACTCCGCCCCCTGTAGTGATCGGCTGATGGGCCGATTCACTCTGGTTCTCTCCCCGTGGTCGGTCAGCGGCTGGCGTCCACCCCGCGCGAGAGGCATCGGCGGAACCTAGCGGACTCGCTCAGACCACGACCTCTACCGACGATCCGCACGCCTCCCTGCGATGTCAAGGCTCGGCGAAGGCCAGACCGATGCGATCTTTCGCAAACTGGGCAATCCAGCGTGCTTCAGGCCTCGACAAGGCGATTTGGAAATGAGCTGGATGGTGGCGGTGTCAGGTGTTGGGCCAGGTGGTTTGGGTCACCCGGCCGCCGGTAACGGTTGCCCGGACGCGGACGGGGCCGGCCGGGCGCTGGTACAACTCGTAGGTCCCGGCCTCGAGTTCGCCGAAGACCGCCGAGCAGACCGCACCGGCCGGCGAGGGCCGCCGCAGCACTTCGACATGCGATAGGTGGCCGCCGTGATCGGGCACGTGCCGGGCCTCGATCTCCGCCCCGGCTAGGGAGGCCGGCATGGTCACGACCAGTGCGCCGACACCGCCGCCGATGTCGAGCAGCACGGCGCCCTGACCGGCGTACGGGTTCTCCTGGCTGGACATCATGTGGCCGGGATGCCGGGCTTGGTCTGGTATCCGCCTGCCGGCGTACCCAGGTACGGGAACGTGGTCAGGTACGGCGCGTTGGTGTTCGAGGTGCCGTCCTTGATCGCGGCCGCGGCGCCGTCCGGTGTGAAGGACGGGTCGACCAGCGGGATGGTGGCGCCGGCGATGGCTCGTAGCTCTACTGTGACGACGTCGTCGAAGACCCTTCTGCCGTTGGGGAATCCGGCCGCGTCGCCGCCAACCAGGCCGAGCGGGTTCGGCGACGTCGCCGGCGGTACGGCGAGGTTGAGCCGCAGCAGGTCGGCGAGGACGGACCCGGTGGAGTTCTGGAACCCGGGCGCCACACCGGGTGGGATGCCGGTCAGCAAGATCGCGGTCAGGTCGGCTCGTGGCTTGGTGTAGGCGGCCAGGTTTGGGAACACCCCGGGGTAGAGCACCGGCAGCAATCCGGCCAGCTCGGGCCTGGACACGTACTTGGCGAACTCGCTGTCCTTGGATGGCGGCAGCGCGTTCCAGCGGTCCTTGGCCGCCATCGGCACGATCACCTCGTTGAACAGCGGGTTCCCCAGTCGCGAGACCTGGTTGAACGGGCCGTGCCCGGTGGTCCGGCCGGTCGAAGTGTCGTAGATGCGGGACTTGCGGCGGCTGGCCGTGGCCCACACCCCTACGACGGACTTCGGGTTCAGCGGATCGGTCGGGGTCGTCCCGTCCCGGGTCAGCTCGCGGCGGGGTACCTGGATGGCGATGGTGTGGACGTTGAGGCCCTGGGTGCCGTTCACGCCGACGGCGGCCGCGGATGGGATCAGGTGGAGGTGCTGGAACGGCCGGAGCGTGCCGAGGTCGAAGATGCTGCCGAGGTCGACGAAGAACCCCTCGGCCCGTTGCCCGGCGAACACCTTCCGGCCGCCGGTCAGGTGGTGCGTGGCCAGCGCGGTGAAGCGCGCGTAGTCGTTCGTGCTGCGCGGCCCGATGTTGACCGGTGGGCAGGGCAGCGATCTCGCCAGCACCTGCGGCTCGTTCTCGTAGCCGCGGGTCACCTTCGTGACCGAGTAGAACTGCGGGCGGTTCCAGTTCGGGTCGTCCAATGCGCCGATCGGGCCGGTGTTATAGAGGAACGTGTTGTTGTTACGGATCTTGGTCGTGAACCTGAATAGGTAGCTGATGTCCGCGCGTGCGTCACCACGGTTCGAGATGTGGATCCCGTACAGGACGTCGTCACCGAACTCGTAGAAGTTCGGGCCACCCTGCGGCGACTGGAACGGGATGAAGTTCGCGATCAGGGTGACGGAGTCGGGCCGGTCCGGACTGACGAACGCGTAGACGTCGGTATTGTCGGCCACCGGGTCCTTCGAGATCTCGGGAGCCTCGCGATGCGATGACATGACATGCCCCCATCAGTCGCGGCCGGCCGGGCGGGCCGCTTGGACGAGCCTGGCGACCAGGTCGGGGTCGTGGACCACGACCTCTTGTTCGCCCACCATGATGGACAGCTCAGAGCTACTGACGTCCCTCGCGTAGGCCACCAGCGGCCCGCTCGAGGCGTGCGCGCGAGCCACCGGCTGGGCGACCGCTCCAGGTGTCGCCGCAATCGCAGCGCCTGCGCCTGCCATCGCCAGGAATCCTCGACGCGTGGCGTTGTTCATGACACTTCCCCTCCCTGTGAAGCCGGTTGGTCCATCGATCATTCGGGGGGCCGGAGAAAGGCGCATCGCCGGCTCGGACGAGGAGATACGGAACACCGTCGCTTCAGGAGCGATCACACCAGGATGCCCGTTTCGCCGCCGGCAACGTCCGTCAGCACCCAGACCGCGTCACCACCAGCAGGTCTCAGCACAACAGATCTTGGCGCGGCGGCCATGCGATCGCCCCCTCGGCGGCCGTCAAGACGCCCCAGGTATCGCAACGGCCGCAATCCCCTGATCACCTCACGGTCGCCCTGGTTCGGGAGCGAGTCAAGACCAATTCAGTCAGCTCCGATGGCGCTCGGTCACCATCGTCCACTGGGTTGGGCGCTGCTGAAGCGCCGGAGGCGCAGGCTGTTGGAGACGACGAAGACGCTGGAGAAGGCCATGGCCGCGCCGGCGATGAGGGGGTTGAGCAGGCCTTGGGCCGCCAGTGGCAGGGCGGCGATGTTGTAGGCGAAGGCCCAGAACAGGTTGCCCTTTATGGTGCGTAGTGTGCGGCGGGCGAGCCGGATCGCGTCGACGGCGGCGCGGAGGTCGCCGCGCACAAGGGTGAGGTCGCTGGCTTCGATGGCGACATCGGTGCCGGTGCCCATGGCCAGTCCGAGGTCGGCCTGGGCGAGTGCGGCGGCGTCGTTGACGCCGTCACCGACCATCGCCACGACCCGGCCTTCGTCTTGCAGCCGTTTGACGGCGTCGACCTTGTCCTTGGGGAGGACCTCGGCGATGACCTCGTCGATGCCGACCTCGGCGGCCACGGCGCGGGCGGCGGTGTCGTTGTCGCCGGTGAGCAGCACGGGTCGGAGCCCGAGGTCGCGCAGCCCGCGGATGGCGTCGGCCGAGGTGGGTTTGATCGTGTCGGCGACCACCAGCAGTGCCCGGGCGGCGCCGTCCCACGCGACGACCACGGCGGTGCGGCCTTGTGCCTCGGCCTGTTTCCGGGCCAGTTCGAGTTCCTCGGGCAGGTCGACGCCGTGCTGATGGAGCAGCGCTGCGCGTCCGATGAGTGCGGCGTGGCCGTCGACGACTCCTTGTACGCCGAGTCCTTCGAGGTTGCGGAAGTCGGTCATGGCCGGCAGGCGTCCTGTTTGTTCCGCGGCGCCCGCGGCGATGGCTTTGGCGATGGGGTGTTCGGAGGGGTGTTCCAGGGCGCCGGCGATTCGCAGGGCGTGCTGAGCGTCGACATCTGTGGCGGTGTGCACGCTGACCAGGCTCATCTTGCCGGTGGTGACGGTGCCGGTCTTGTCGAGCACGACGGTGTCGATCCGGCGGGTGGATTCGAGGACCTCGGCTCCTTTGATCAGGATGCCGAGCTGCGCGCCGCGGCCGGTGCCGACGAGCAGTGCGGTCGGGGTGGCCAGGCCGAGCCCGCAGGGGCAGGCGATGATCAGTACCGCGACGGCGGCGCTGAACGCTGTCGACGTGTCGGCGCCGTTGCCGAGCCAGAATGCGAGCGTGGCGACGGCGAGGACGATCACGATCGGCACGAACACCGCGGAGATCCGGTCGGCGAGCCGCTGGATCTCTGCCTTGCCGTTCTGGGCTTCCTCGACCAGCTTGGCCATCTGCGCCAGCTGGGTGTCGGCGCCGATCTTGGTGGCCCGCACGATCAGCCGGCCGCCGGCGTTGACGGTGGCGCCGATGACGGTGTCGCCGGGGGCGACCTCGACCGGGATGGATTCGCCGGTGAGCATGCTGGCGTCGACGGCGGAGCTGCCGTCCTCGATCACGCCGTCGGTGGCGATCTTCTCCCCGGGCCGGACGACGAACCGGTCGCCGACGGCGAGCTGGTCCACCGGGATGCGTTCCTCGTGGCCGTTGCGCAGTACGGCGACGTCCTTGGCGCCGAGTTCGAGCAGCGCGCGGAGTGCGGCGCCGGCGCGGCGCTTGGAGCGGGCCTCGAAGAAGCGGCCGCTGAGGATCGCCGCGGTCAGGCCGGTGGCCACCTCGAGGTAGATGTTCTCGGCGGCCATGCCGCGCTGCACGGTGAAGGTGAACTCGTGCCGCAGACCGGGCCTGCCGGCGGCGCCGAAGAACAATGCGTACACCGACCAGAGGAACGCCGCCGCGACACCCACCGAGATCAGTGTGTCCATCGTGGCGGCGCCGTGCCGCAGATTGGTCCAGGTCGCGCGATGGAACGGCCAGGCACCCCACACCACGACCGGCGCCGCCAGGGCAAGGGACAGCCACTGCCAGTTGGTGAACTGCAGCGGCGGGATCATCGCCAACGCGATCACCGGGACGGCCAGGGTCAGCGAGCCGATCATCCGCTGCCGCAGGGAGAGGGTGCGTTCGTCGTAGGCGTCCTCGGCCGCGTCGCGGTCCGGGGCCGTGGCCGCCCGGGGCAGTTCGGCGGTGTAGCCGGTGGCCTCGACCACCTTCACCAGCTCGACCGGATCCAGGTCGGCCGGGAAGCTGACCCGGGCCTTCTCGGTGGCGAAGTTGACCGTCGCCGCGACGCCGTCGACCTTGTTCAGCTTGCGCTCGACCCGCGCCGCGCACGAGGCGCACGTCATCCCGCCGATCAACAGCTCGACCTGCTGCACGGCCGGCGCAGCGTCCGTCTCGTCGCGCACGTTGGCGTTCGGTTGGTCCCCGTCCGATTCGATGGTCAAGATCGGCCCCCGTTGTCTGTGGCCAGCTCGTAGCCAGCCTCGGTGACGGCGGCTCGCACCTCGTCGGTCGGCAGTGCGTCGTCGCTGGTCACCGTGACTCGGCCGGTGGCCAGGTCGACGTCGACCTGGCGGACTCCGGCGAGTGCTCGCAGCGAGCCGCTGACCGCGTCGACACAGTGGCCGCAGGTCATCCCGGTGACGATGTAGGTGGTCTGGCTCATGGTGCTCCTCCGCCCAGTGTCCCCGCGCCAGGTCGCGGGCTTCTGGCACCAGTGTCAACCTTCCAGTACGCTGGAAAGTCAAGGGAGGCGTCATGAAGATCGGTGAACTGGCCGCGCACACCGGCACGACCGCCAAGACCATTCGCTTCTACGAGCAGTCCGGCCTGATGCCAGAGCCCACCCGCAGGCCCAGCGGATACCGCGACTACAGCACAGAGTTCATCGAGCGGCTCCACTTCATCCGCCGCGCCCAGGCCGCCGGCCTCTCGCTGCGCGACATCCGCCAGGTGTTGGCCATCCACGACCGCGGCGAAGCGCCCTGCGGTCACGTCCGCGGCGTACTCGGCCAGCGGCTGGACCAGGTCCGGGCGCAGATCGCCGAGCTGATCACCCTCGAGACCCACCTCGAGGCACTGCTCGCCCACGCCGAGCAGGACAACGACACCGACCACGACAGCTCGACCGTCTGCTGGATCCTCGAAAGCGAACCGGACAACGCCTGAGGCCGACCTGCCGCCGTCCGCGGCCTTATGGCCAATCGGGTGGGGCCTGCGGCGGCGGGATCAACCGCGGTAGCGCAGCCGGAAGGTCCGGCCGCCGTCGGTCGAGGTGTAGATGCCCGACTCGGTGGCTGCGTGGACGATTTGGCTGCCGTCTGCGATGAGGGCTTCGGGGCGGCCGTCGAGCGAGCCTCGCTGCTCCCAGGTCGCTCCGCCGTCGCTGCTGGCCATCACTGCCCCTGTCACGGTGACGCCATACACGAGGTCGGCGGCCGGCCAGGCCAGGAAAACCAGGGGCGGTGTTCCCGTCACGATGGCGAACGAGCGGCCGCCGTCAGTGCTTCGGGCGAGCCCGTCCTGGAGGGTGGCCAGGATGGTGTCGGCCTCGGTGGGGCTGACGGCGAAGTCGACCAGCGGGGTCAGTCCGCGCGACTCCCAGGACCGCCGATCCGTGCTGACCATGAACTGAGAGCTGGCCGCGTCGAACCCGTAGACCCGGCCGTGAGCGGCTGCCAGCACATGGAAGTCGGCCCTCCCCTCCAGCGACAGCGACTGCCAGGTCTCGCCACCATCGGTGCTCTCGATCAGCCCGAGTCGGCTGGGCTTGTCCTCGCGCAGGTCGGGGTGCCCGCTGCCGAGGAAGTGGCGTGGCCCGACCACCGTGAAACCCATCGTGTCCTGGTATCGGTCTGCGATCCGGGTCGCCGTCCCGCTAGCCGGGATCCGGAACACGCCATGGTGCGTCGCGGCGTACAGCGTCCCATCCTTCGGGTCGACGCCGAGGCCATGAACGTGCGCCACTCCCGGGTCCGATCCCGCGGCCGGGCTACCGGCTTTGTCGTCCGAGCCAAACAGAAACGGGAGTGCCACCGCGAGAACGACGGCGAGGACGGCGACGAACACCACGGGCGCTGCCCAACGTCTACCATGGTCGGCTTCGTTCGTCCGAGCGGCAGCCGCCGGAGGTGGCTTCCTCCCCGCCGCCTGCCGTGAACCGGTGCGGGCCATGCGGCACCCCTCCAAACTGGACCTCAGGATAAGTCGACGACCGTGCTGAGCAGTATCTACGAAGAAGGATAGTAGTGGGCCGATCGCTTCTGTCACGGAACCAGCTGGGTATCAGTGTGGCCGACCCGAGTCCGCTGGTGGGGCCTGCCGATCGCGGGCGGTCGCGCGCAGCACGTCGAGCTCGGCGCGCAGTTGTGCCACCTCGGCGTCAGTCTGCGACGTGCCGGGACCTGACTGGGGTCTGTCGGCCCGCTTGTTGCCCCGCATCATCAACCACATCATCAGGCACATCCCGACCGGACAGGCCAAGATAGCCAGCGCGTAGAGGCCCTCCGCGACATACACCGTCTGTGCCTTGACACCTCCTCGAGTTGTTCTGCGATCTACCTGGACCCTCGATCGGGCGATTGGGCGCCGGGTCGGCGATCGAGCGGGAGGCGCAGGCCGGCCCAACGACAGGAGTCCGAACTTGGTTAGTACTAGTCTGCATAGTACATACGGTCGGGTGGGGGATTCGCTCCCGGGACGCATTCGACCTCCCTGCCACGTCAACCGACCCCCGGCTACTATCTACGATAGTTGACAAACTGGCCGGGGCTAACGAGCCGCCTTGGCCACGAAGTTTCCGTCATTGTTCGGGTCGAAAGGAGTTGGTAGGTGCGCGGCCTAGGGGACCTTGAAGCTGCCGTGATGGATCGGCTGTGGGCGTGGGAGCAGCCGGCGACCGTGCGGGAGGTGCTCGATGATCTGCGGCGAGACCGTGATCTGGCCTACACGACGGTGATGACAGTGCTGGACAACCTGCATCGCAAGGGGTGGCTGACCAGGGAGCTCGACGGCCGCGCCTACCGCTACCGTCCGGTGGCGTCGCGCCAGGAGTACAGCGCGGAGCTCATGCGGCAAGCACTCGACAGCAGCGGCGACAACACGAGTACGCTGCTGCACTTCGTCGGCGAGATGACCACCGACGAGGTCGACGCGGTCCGGCGAGCACTCCGATCCCTGCAGCGGCGCGCGCGTCGAGAGTCGCAGCAGCCATGACACTCGCCATCGCCCTGTTCGGCTACGCCGCGCTCGTCGCGACACTCGCGCCGCGGGCACTCGCCGGCGCCTGGAGGCTTCGGTCGCCTCGACTCACCATGACGTTGTGGCACGCCTCCGCCGCGAGCGTGCTCGTATCGCTCGTCTTGGCCGCCGCCACCTGTGTGACGTCTCCAGGCCTCATTCAGACCTGCATCGCCGCGCTGGTCGGCGACACCGGCGCCACGGGCGTGCTGACCGTGGCCATTGGCCTACTCGCCCCGGTGCTCCTGCTGGCCCGGCTGACCATGGTCGCGATCGCCGGCGCCCGCCGGAGGCGCGCAGATCGCCGTCGGCACCTCGAACTGCTGAGCGTTCTCGGCCGCCACGATTCCAATCTCGGCGTCCTGGTCGTCTCATCGACCAGCGCCGCGGCCTACTGTGTGCCCGGCACCGACAAGGTCGTGCTCACCAGCGGCGCCCTTCACCGGCTGGAGCCCGCCGAACTCCGGGCAGCGCTCGCCCATGAGCGTGCGCACCTGGCCGGGCGCCACCATCTGCTGGTGGCCTGGGCCGGCATCCTGGCGAACGCCTTTCCCGGCGTACCGGTGTTCCGGGACCTGTTGCCCGCGACGGCGAACCTCGTCGAGCTGCTCGCCGACGACCGCGCCGTGCGGCGCAGCGGGCGTGCCGAACTCGTCGGCGCGATCGCCGCGTTCACCGACGGCGTTGCCCTCAGCGCAGGGCTCGCGGCAACCGGTGGGCAGGTGTCGGTCCGTGTTGAGCGGCTGCTTGATCCGGCCCCTCCGCTCCCTCTGACTGCACGGCTCAGCGGCGCAGGTGTCGCTGCCACGCTCGTAGCGCTCCCCGGTCTGCTGGCGGTCCTCCTAGCGGCGGTCGCTGCCGGTCTCGCGGCCTGCCCGCTGTTGCTCCGGTGACGATCGGGCAAACCCTGCGCCGGCTGCTGCTCGGCGCCGCAGCAATACCGGTCCTGCTCCTGGCCACTGCACTGCCAGCCAGCGCACACCCCACGCTGCTGAGCACCACACCCGAGGCCGGGTACTCGGTGAGCACCGCACCAGAGCAGGTCACCATGGTTTTCGACGAACCGGTCAGCGTCGAACCACACGGCGTGCGGGTGCTCGGCGCCGGCGGCGACGAGATCCGTACGTCGCCCGTGGTGACCGACCAAGGCGGCCGAAGGCTCACAGTCCGCCTCTTGAGCGTTCCCGCCGCCGGTCGCTACGTGGTTCGCTGGCGGGTCACCGCGCAAGACGGCGACGTCGTGGACTCCGGCTTCGATTTCGCCGTCGCTACCAGCGCGGCCGGCCTGCGGGGACGCGAGACGGCCGACACCGCAGGCTTTCCGATCGTTGTCATCCTGCGGTGGCTGCTGTTCCTCGGCCTGGCCGGCGCGATCGGTGGTCTGGTCGGTTCGCGGATCGCCGACCGCACTGTGCCGGACGCCGCTCGCCCGCGACCCGTGGTGCGAGCCGCAGCGGGAATCGGCCTGGTGGCGGTGGGCGGCCTCCTCACCCACCTCACGATCACCATCGGCGGTGGCCGGGCCGCGACCCTGCTCGCCATCCAGGCAGCCGGCCTTGCGCTGGTGGCCGTGGTCGGCCAGCGGGCCCCTTGGCTCGCCGGTCCGGCGCTGCTCGTGGTGATCGGTGCCGAAGCATTGCGCAACCATCTCGGCACCCAGCACGGTGCCATGGGCGCGCTGCTGCTGGCGGCCCACCTGACCGCGGTGTCGATCTGGATCGGCACGCTCGCGCACCTGCTCCGCGTCGCGCACGCCAACCGCGGCGCGGCCCGGGTGCGGCCTGCATTCGTCGCCTACGCCCGCGTGGCCATGATGCTGTTCGCACTGGTGGTCGTCACCGGCACGATCGGCGCAGTGCTCCTGGTTCCGACGCCGCGAGACCTCATCACCACCGCCTATGGCTGGACGCTCAGCGTGAAACTGGCGATCGTCGTTGTCGCCACTGGCTTCGCAATCACCGGCCGAAGACGCTTGACGCCCGGGCGGCGCCCGATCGGCGGTCCGGCCCGCGCCGAGGCAACCACGCTGGTCATCGTTCTCGTCGCCACCGCGATCCTGGTGACGCTGCCGACCCCCGCGCCCGCGACCCGCGACCTTGGCTTCCCGCTGCCGGCCCGCGGCCCGGTCGTCAGACTCGGAACCCTCGCCGGCCAGATCGCGGTCGCCGTCGCCGCCAGCGAGAACCAACTCGAGGTGCGACTGCGAGTGCCCGACGACCGGGTTCAGCTCGGCGAGGCCCAGCCGCCGCCGTACAAGGTCAGCGCACGCGTGGGCACCGCCGGCACTGTTCCACTCCAGCCGTGCGGACCTGGTTGCTTCGTGGGCCCGTTGTCGTGGCGGCCAGGCACCAGCTACCTCGATGTCCGGGTCGACGCGGCCGGCTGGAACGGTGGCGCCGCGGTGTTCCCGATCCACTGGGCGCCCCAGGCCGCTGATGGCCTCCTGTCTCGCGTTCGGGCAGCGATGCTCGAGCAACGGACGATCCGGATCGTCGAGACCGTCACCAGCGACACCTCCCGCCCCGCACCGAAGCCGCAGACCGCGACAGTGAGCGGCCAGGACTTTCTCGACAGCGAGCCCTACGGCAACCCGCCCGATCCCCAGATCACCATGTTCCGAAGCCCGAACGGGAACCTGGAACTCACGTTCGGACTCCCCGCGGAGGGAATCCACGTCGAGCTCGAGGTCGATCCGGCCTACCGCATCCTGACCGAGACCCTGGCCGCACCGAAACACCTCACCCGACGCACCTTCAGCTATCCCTGACAGCAGCCGGCGGATCCTGAAACGGGTTCCCGCGACGGCCTGAGGTCCTCCACCTCACAGCCGGACCAGCCGACGTGAGCGCCTGATCCGGCCTTGAGGTGCTACGACTCCGGCTACTGAGTGTCGGTGATGGTGAGTGTGACCGGCACAGCCGCTCCGAGGAAGAGATGGGTGACCACGTACTTCGCGTTCGAGGGGATCACTCCGGTCTCGTCGGCCGCGGCTGTCGCGACCTGGCCGAGAAGTTGGCAGGACGAGTTGTAGAAGTACACGTCCAGGTCCCAAACACCGGTGCCCTGCCCCTTGACCGAGATCGCGTGGGCGCCGTCGCCAGCGTCCCCGGTCAGCGTGGTGACGTGACCGTCGACGTTCTGCGAGGCCGGCGGCGCCTTACAGGTCTGGACGAACTCCGTGCCGGTGACACCTGGCATGGTCACGTTGGCGGGGTCGCCCGTGGCGATGGTGAACTCCTCCGTGACCGGCGCGTCCGGCGGCGTGGGCGGCAGCGGTTCGACCGATTGGACCGTGCCGGAGAAGACCTGCAGGTCTCCGGTCTGGACGGCGGTCTTGGTCTCGCCCATCGCCTCGTCGGTCCAGAACCGCACGTAGCCGGCGGTTACCGGCTTGGCCAGCTTGAACGTCTTGTTGTGCACGTCAGGTACGACGGGACGCGGTGCCTGGTAGCTGAAGGCATCGTTGCCGAAGGCACCGGACACGGTGGTCCAGGTCACGCCGTCCGGGCTGGTCTGCAGCGTGAACGACTTCAGTGCCTCGAACCTGGACGAGCTGTAGGCCGAGACCTGGACCGCGGAGATCGCGGCGGGTTCGGCCAACCTCACCACGGCGTTGCCGGTGCCCGGCGCCGCCGAGAAGGTGGTGCCTTCGGTGTCGTCGATCAGTGACTTGGCCCCGTCCGGATTGGTGGTCGACACCACGGCGGCACCGTTGGCAGCGGAAGCCAGGTTGGGGGCCAGCTTGAACTGTCGCGCGGTGGTCTTCCCGGCCGTGACGGCGAGCCCGCTGAAGGTCCGTGCGCCGAAGCCGGCGGCCTGGATGGTCACGGGGTAGCTGCCGGCCGTCGCCGGGATCGTGAACCGGCCGTCCGGGCCCGTCCGTGCGACCGGGCTCACCTTAGCCTCGAAGATGCCGAGGATGATCTTCGCGTTCGGAACCGGCTTCCCGGTGGACGCGTTCAGCACGGTCCCGGTGAGACGCCCGTTGAGCGCCGGGCTGCGATGCTCGAAGCTCGGTACCGGGTCGATGTCGTTCGCGCCGGTCGGATCCTCGGGGGTCGCCTTGTTGCTCGCGGTGAGGCCCATGCCGCGCCGGGCGAACGCCGTGTAGACGGTATCGATCAGGTCGCCTGCGTCCGGGCGGGCGTGGTACCGGTTGTCCAGCGCGGTCACGATCGCGTCGCGCATGTCGAGCATCGACGGGTCGTTCGGCGACAGCGGCATCGCATCGGTGACGCCACGGGCCGCGATCTCGGAGCCGAGCGCCTGGCCGTACTTCTGCACTAGCGCCTTGCGCAGGTCCCAGAGGGTCGCGGTCCAGATCTCGCCGTCGGCGTGCACCTCCGGGCCGGTCAGGTCGTATCCGATGTCGGCGAAAGTCGTCGGGTTCTTGTCGTACGGCCAGTTCCGGATCGCCCGGTTGGTGTTGCCGGTGGCGTAGGCGCCGAGCTCAGAGGTGGTCTGTAGCCCCTCGCGGTGCAGGTAGTTGAGGCCGTACCAGTCGCCCCAGCCCTCACCCATCGAGCCGGACTGATGACCGCCGAGTGCGCCGTCCTCGGTCCCGACGTACCGGTTGGACAAGCCGTGTGCGTACTCGTGCTCGATCACCCCGGCGTCGAAGTCACCATCGCGGCACTTGCCCTCGAACGCGTCGTTGATCGGCTCCCAGAGGAACATCCCGCTCCACGGCGCGATGCCATCCGGCAGCGTCAGCATGTAGGCGTTGTCGCGGCCCGTGTACGTCGGGGCACCGCCGCTCAGCGCACCGGCCTGGACCAGACCGTGGATCGCGTCCCCGCCCAGCCCGCCTTTGCCGAAGTTGTTGATCTGAAAGTTGCCGGCGGTCTCGGTGAAGCCCAGATCGTAGAACTCGTCGTGGATCCGGTTGTGGTGGTAGAAGAGGTTGGTTGCCGACGGGTCGACGTCCTGCGCATACGACGGGACGGCGCACTGCTGCGCGCCCCACTGATCGGTGAAGGCGTAGTTGAACTTGCCCAGCGGGTTCACCGGGCGCGGGCCGGGGTCGATCGGTCCGATGAAGTTCGACCAGTTGGCGTGTGAGTTGGCGTTGTTGCCGAAGGTCGTCACGCCGGTGCCGGCGAGACCGAGTAGGTCCACCCAGCCGTTCGGCGACTCGGCGGTCCGGCCGAACGAGACCCGCTCAGGAGTGCCTCCCGCCGGCGCGCCCGGGTAGTTCCGGTACACGGTGCCCTCAGGATCGAGCGGACCCTCGTGCTGGACAAGACTGCGCCGATAGAGGATCTCACCTGACGCGGCGTCCGCCACCACGTCGTACGCTTCGTGCTGCGCCTTGACGAACAGCACCTGGTACGCCGCGCGCCCACCGCCGGCGGTACCGAAGGCCACCTTGCGGACATAGGAGTCGGCCGCGAAGGGGCCGCGGGCAACCACCTGGTAGCCGGCCTGCGTGGCGCCGGTGAGTGACGCGGTGTACGTCGTCACCGGCGCGAGCGTGGCGGCAACCTTGCCGACGGCGACCTCCGGGGACAGGACGAACGAGCCGAGCAAGCCGCGGCCGCGACTGGTCGAGCCTGTATAGCCGAGGACGCGGCCGTCGGACGCGACCATGACACCCACGGATCCGCCGCGGGCCGCAGCCAGTCCGCCGAACACCTGGGTCAGATTCACCACGTGGGTACCGGTTCCTGGCAACTGGTGGTCGCGCCGGATCACCATCGCTGCGATGTCCACGGCATCCAGGCCGAGCATCGCGCGGTGCTCGGTCAGCCAGGCCCGGGCGACCTCGACCGCGGAACCCGGCAGAGGCCCCGACAACGCGCCACCGACCGCGGGCCGGATCGTGCGCGGGGTGCCGTAGCGCCCATCCCAGCTCACCCGGGCACCCGGGCCCGCAGCCGCGAGCAATTGACGTACCTCGGTGAGCTGCTCTGCGGTCGGAGCGACGAGGGCCGTGGCGGCTGTGCGGATGTCGGTGATCGTGTCCGGCGCTGCGGTTGCATCTGCGGATGGGGCTGTCACGGCTCCTGCGCCGGCACCAAGGCTTACGGTGGCGGTCAGCCCCGCGGCGAACAACGCGAGGGATCTTGTGATGAGGGAAGTGCGCATCGCTGCTGCTCCTCACTGATTTCGTCCAACGGGCGGTGGACGGGATTCGGGCGGAATCTGACTGATCAACGAGTCGGCGGTGCCCAGGTCACGTGATCACACCCGGCAGCGGACACCTCGCACACAGTCACCGACGGTGGATGGTTCCCTCCCACTCCCCAGGCAAGGACGCGTCTTAGGTTTGCATCGGGCCGAGGGCTTTCCAGACATCTGTGGCGGGGCTAACGTCACGAAGAGATCGGTCTCTCGGGGTGGGCGTCCTACGGAGGTCGGAGATGCGCCGTACGAACGATGCCTTGTTGGCTGTGGCAACGACTCTGGCGGTGTCGGTTTCGTGGCTGGGGGTAGCCGGTGGTGTGCCCGCCGGAGCGACGCAGCCTCTCGCGGAGGCGGTCGACCTGCCCGATCGTCGGGTGGTGCTCTTCGCCGCGGACGGTATGCGTCCGGATCTGGTTGACCGGTACGCTGCGGAGGGTGCGGTACCGACGATGGCGGCTCTGCAGGCGGCAGGGGTCAAGGGTGTCAATGGTCTGACCCAGGGCTTCCCGCCGAATACCGGTGTCGGCTGGGCGACCCTTGCGACCGGCACTTGGCCCGGTGAGCACGGCTCGACCAACAACACGTTCCACCGCACCGGCGAGGGCAACTTCAACAACCGGACGTCGTTCGCCGCGACCGGGATCCTGCAGAGCGACACCGTCGCTCAGGCGGCGGAGCGTGCCGGGAAGACGGTGGCCGCGGTCGAGTGGGTGGGGGCCCGCAGTTACGTGCCTGCCCTGCGCGGCCCGGTCGTCGACTTCCGCACCTTCTTCTCCGATCGCGGGGTGCTGCTCAACTACGACCTGCCCGGCCAGCCCGCCGGCGCCAACGCGTTCGGCGTCACCTACAACCGGGTCGACCTCGATGCGGCGACCGGCTGGACCGACGTACCGACGACCTACAGTCCCGCGAAGCAGGAGCGGCTGCAGCTGACCAACACCGCCTTCCCGGCAGCCGACAATATCGACCGGTTCTACGACCTGTACATCTTCGACTCCACCGACGATGCCACGACCAACTACGACCATGTGCTCGTCGTACCGGCCACTGCCGGTAAGGACGGCGACGCAGCGGCAGCCGATCTCGGCCAGGGCGATTGGGCTGACGTCAAGGTCAGCCTCACCGGCGGCCGCGCCGGGCTCACCGCGGGGTACTACCTCAAGGCGGTCGACCTGGCGCCCGACCTGTCGAAGTTCCGGATCTACTTCACCTCGATCGCCCGGGCCAACGCGACGTACAACGGCTGTACCTATGCGCCGGGCTGCTCGGCGCCGGGCGGCTTCGAGGAGACGCTGAACGCGCGGTTCCCGAGCTCGACGGCGGCTGACTTCGCGCCCCTGGAGGCCGGGATCGTCGACGAGGACACCTATGTCGAGCAGGGCCTGATGTGGAAGGACGCCCACTTCGCCTACCTGCGGTTCATCGCCGACGACCTCGGCGTCCGACCGGACCTGCTGCTCGCAGGCACCCCGGTGACCGACGAGTTCAGCCACCAGTTCATGGCGCTCGTAACGCCGACCGACCTGGACGGCGACCCGAACCCGTACTTCGACGACGCGACGAATGATGACGTCCCCGATGGACGGCTCGCGGTACGGGAGGGCTACATCCGGTCGGCGTACGTCGAGGCCGATGACACGCTCGCGCTGGCCAGGTCGCTGATGGGCGGCGCCCCGACGACGTTCGTGTCGAGTGACCACGGTTTCGCGCCGCAGTGGCGGGCCGTCAACGTGAGCAAAGTGCTGGCCGACCTGGGGCTGGGCGCCGAGCAGATCAGCAATTGCCGCGCTGCGCCGGGCGCACGGGCGAAGGAGTGCCACGCCGGCGGGACCGCGCAGATCTACCTCAGCGTCGCCGGCCGCGACCCGGGCGGTGTGATCCCGGCAAGCCAGTACGACGCCGTCCGCAACCAGATCGTCGCGGCGTTCCAGGGCCTGACCGATGCGGAGAACCCAGGCAAGCAGGTGGTCGCCACCGTGCTGCGCAAGGAGGACCTGCGCAACGTCGACGGTTCGGACTCGTTGCATCCGAACCGCAGCGGCGATGTGGTCGTGGTGTTCCGGCCGCCGTACCAGACCGACGCGGCGGTCCCTGGGCAGACGTTCGCGTTCTCGCAGTTCTTCGGTCAGCACGGCTATCTGCCGGGTCTCGTCGACTTGTCCCGCAACGTCAACATGCACGGCACCTTCATCGCCGCCGGGCCGGGGATCCGCCAGCGCGCGCCGCTGCCCGGCGTACGGGCGATCGATGTCGCGCCGACAGTCGCCTTCCTGCTCGGCATCCCCGGACCGCAGAACGCGCGCGGGAAGATCCTGTACGACGCTCTCCTGGGCACCGGGTCGCTGCGCGAGGTAACGGTGCTCGACATCAGCGACTACCACGGTCAGCTGGTGCCGTTGGCCGAGGCGGCCGACACCCTGTCCGGTGGCGGGGCGAGCAACCCGTCCTTCGCAATCGGTGGTGCCGCGTTCCTCAAGCCGTGGTTCGACGCCTATCGGGCCGAGGCCCGGGACGGGCACATCACGCTCACGGCAGGGGACGCAGTCGGCGCGACTCCGCCGATCTCGGCCTTCTTCGGCGACAAGCCGACGATCGAGCTGATGAACCTGATGGGGTTCGGACTCGACGGTCTCGGTAACCACAACTTCGACCGAGGCGAGCAGTACCTGCGGGACGAGCTCATCCCGCTCGCCGACTTCAAGTACGTGTCGGCGAACATCCTCGACGTGCGGACCGGGGACACCCCGGAAGAGTGGTCGAAGTCCCGGGTACTCCGGTTCGGTGACATCCAGGTCGCCTTCGTCGGGTTCTCCAACCCCGACATCCCTGAGCTCACCAAGCCCGGCGTCCTCGGACCGTTCGTCGTCTCCGATCCGCTCACCGCCGTGAACCAGCGAGCCGAGCAGCTCGAACGGCAAGGCGTGCGGACGATCGTTGCCCTCGGCCACCTTGGCGCCACGTCGGGCACGCTCACCAACCCGGCGGGTCCGCTCGTCGACCTGGCCGACGGGGCCCGCAAGGTCGACACCGTGATCGGTGACCACACCGACTTCCAGGTGCTGTCGAGCCGCGCCAACGGCGTACTGGTGGTCGAGAACCGCAGCAAGGGCGTCCGGTTCACCCGGGTCCGCCTCGTTGTCGACGCCGCCACTGGTGACGTGGTCTACCAGACGGCCGACTTCCACCAGCCGTGGAACATCGGCGTGACACCGGATGCGCGGATCCAGGCCCGCCTGAACGAACTCAACGCCCAGCTGAGCCCGATCCTCGGCACAGTCATCGGGAACTCGACCGTCTTCGTGCCACGCACCGACTCCTGCGGCAACACGGCCGGCCGGACCTGCGAGTCGCTGGTCGGCAATGTGGTCGCCGACGCGATGCGGACGACGTACGGCGTGGACTTCGCGATCACGAACTCCGGCGGGCTGCGCGCCGACCTCACCTGCCCGACGACCGACAGTCCCGACGACTTCTGCCCGGCATACACACCGCCGCCGTTCCCCATCAGCCGCGGGCAGGTACTGGGTGTGCTGCCGTTCGGGAACGTCGTCGTCACGTTGCAGGTCAACGGAGCCGAGCTGAAGACCATGCTGGAGAACGGCGTCTCCGCGATGCCGGCTGTGTCCGGCCGCTACCCGCAGGTGTCGGGCCTGTGCGTCGGCTACGACATCGCGCGGCCCGCGGGCAGCCGGGTGACCGGCGCGGTTCGCCAGGCTGCCGACGGTTCGTGCACCGGCGCCGCGGTGGACCTGAGCGCCGCAGCGACGTACACCATCGCCGAGAACGACTTCATGGTGGCCGGTGGCGACGGCTACCCGGACTTCCGCAGCCGGGCGACGACCCGAGACGTAATGGACCAGGTCGTCGCGGATCACATCGCCACGGCGGGCACCGTCTCGCCGACGATCCAGGGCCGGATCGCGTGTACGACGAGCGGTCCGATCGCCTGCCCGACTCCGACGAGTTGAGGGGCGCGGTCCTCACGCTGTGTCGGTGGTAGTGAGCATGCCTCTGACTGAGATTCGGGCGCTGCGCTCCGACCGTCGGGTTGTGCGGCCGGAGTCCCGGCGTATCGCAGTTCTCCGAGCAACGCGAGGAGGGCCCACGGGCCATCCGGGGGCCCTCCTCGTTCGGGCGCCGGGGGTCACCCGGTGTACCGGAAGATGTAAAGGCCGAAGTCGCGGTCACTGGCGAGGACGAACGGACTCTCGCCCGTGGTCGGGCCGGAGTAGCCGTGTCCAACGGTCTCGTCCCCGATCGGGAACACGCCCCAGAAGTCGTTGCCGCCGACATCGATGAAGCGCCCGACCTCGGAGATCCCCTTCGTGTTGAACCGGACCACCCGGAATCCGGCGTTGTAGTACGAGATGTAGCCGAGGTTCTCCTCGCGGGGGTCGGTCTTGATCTCGTGGATGGACAGGATCCCGAACCCGCTGGCAAAGGCGGGATCAAGCGACTCCGCGACCGCATAGGTGCCGATGATCGGGAGGTTGGGCTTGGTCGCGTCGTGCAGGTTCAGGTAGCCCCAGCCGTCGAACACGCCGCGGGCTTGGTACTTCTCACCGATCGTCCCAACGGGAATGTCGGTTCCTTCCGGACCGGTGTACTGCGGCGGGTCGTTGAACAGCACGTGCATGGCGCGGTGCCCGGTGCAGATCGCCGGGATCTGCTCGTCGTAGTTGTGTCCCTGGGCACCGCAGGTGAACCCGTCGGTCAGGATGCCGTTCCTGGTCGCGCCGTGGCTCTGGCCGATGATCACTGCGTCATAGCCGAGGTCCTGGCCCGCGGCCACCTTGGTGGAGAAGAAACAGGTGCCTCGGGAGAAGACCACGGTCTTCTCCTCGCCGGGACCCGCGGGGATCGCGCTGGCCGGTGGCGGCGATGGCTCTCCCGGCACCGTGTCGGGACCGGCGTTGGGGCCGGCGTTGATGCAGCCGCGCCCGCCGAAGACCACTGGACCGTTGATCATCCCGCCTGGTTCATTGGCGATCGGAGGCGTCCACCCGAACTCCCCAGCGCCGTAGGCGCCGGCGTTTGCTCCGGTGGTGATCTCGAAGAGCGTCCGGTTGGGGGAGAAGTCCTCGTCGGTTGACAGCAGGAACTTGCTGTTGCTGCTCCAGTAGGACTCGTGGCTGTTGCCCTCGGAGATCGTGAACCCGGTCTCCGGGTCGGGGCTGAGGTAGTCGGAGTCGCCGACGAACGCCGGGTTGGCGGGATTGTCCACGTTCAGGAGGACCTGTCCGGCGTCCCAGTAGGAGACGGCGAGGAAGTCGTGGCCGCGGATCCGCTTGAACTGGACGTCGTGGAAGAACACGGTGTCACCGTTGGCCAGCGGGGCCTGTGCGGCCGGCCAGTCCTCCAGCCCCACCTCGGCGACGATCACCGGAGCAGCGGGGTTGGTGATGTCAACGATGTCGACATCCTTGAACGGGGGCCCAAAACCTTCCTCGTTGTCGATCATCACCGCGAAGGCTTTGCCGGGCTGGGTGAAGCCCTGGACGCTGTGGATGCTGTGGTAGGTCCCCGTGCTGAACAGGGCTGGGGTGGGAACAGCATCGCCGAACTGATTCAGCTTGACCGGGTTGGCGGGATCGGTGACGTTCCAGATCGACATTCCCAGCGTCGATGGCGTGGCCGAGCTGCACGCCTCGTTGTTGTGCAGCAGCAGGTCGCCGGTGAAGTACGGCGTATCCACGTGCATGACGTGAATGCCCTCACCCGGGTACTCGTTCGGATTCGCCGCCAGGAACCCGACCTTCCGCGGCTCCGCGGGGTTGCCGACGTCCACCACGTGCACACCGCCGCCGTTCGGGCAGTTCGGCGCCCAGGCATTGAGGTAGGCGTGGTCGTTGAAGTAGCCCACATCGGCGATGCCGCTCTCCAGATCGGTGAGCTCAAGCTTGCTGACCAGTTCGACGTCCTTCTGCGTGGGTGGCAGATGGCCGGTCAGCGGTCCGTGCTGATCGCTGTGGAGGAGGAAGTCATTGACGTCCTCCCCGCTCTTGATCTCGTCGGGATCGTGTGCGTAGGCGGCCCCCGTTGCCGTCGTCGCTAGCAGGAAAGCCATCAGAACCGTCAGTGATCGCCTCACCGTAGGTCCCTCCCTCGGCCTCGTACGGAACGAGTCGGCGGCCGGTACCGACGCACGGGCTGGAGTGGGATCGGTCGCGCCAGCCATCGCAGGACGCAGGTCTGGTATCCACCTCCTGTTCGCAGAGCAGCAATCCACCGGTCGTCGTTGTCGCGTGGGCGTGCGTCTGCCCCCAGATTGCTCGTCCTGTACGGCGAGGTCAACGAGAGGTGGCCAGTCGCGCAGACCGGAGCCGGTGGAGAGTCAGAACTGGATCGGGCACTTGAAGTCGTTCTCGGCAACCTGGGTGATCGTGACGTCACCCGCCGCGACAGCGGCCAGCACCGCCGTCTCCGTCCGAACCGCCCTGGGGGTTTCGTGAGACCCGCACTGTCGGCCGAGCGATCGTGCCGGCGTTCAGTCGGTGTGGCCGAACGCCTTGACCTCCTCGGCTTCCTGTGGGGTCAGTTCGCGGGGCACCTCACCGTGGGCGAGCTTCTCGCTCTGGATCCGGTGCCGGATGTCGTCGACGATCTCCGGATTGGCGAGGGTCGAGACGTCGCCGACGTCGGTGAAGTTGGAGATGCCGGCGATCACCCGCCGCATGATCTTTCCCGAGCGTGTCTTGGGCATGTCGGCGACGATCCACACGTGCTTGGGCCGGGCGATCTTGCCGATTTCGCGGACGATGGCCTCGGCCACCGTGGCCTCGATGTCTTTGCTCGGGGCAACACCGGGCTTCAGTGCGACGTACATCTCGACCGCTCGGCCGCGCACCTCGTCCATGACTGGGACCGCGGCGGCCTCGGCAATCTCGTCGACGGTCAGGCAGGCGGATTCGAGTTCCTTGGTTCCCAGCCGGTGGCCGGCGACGTTGATCACATCGTCGACGCGGCCGAGGATCCGGAAGTACCCGTCGGCTGCCTGCGTGGCGCCGTCGCCGGCGAAGTACGGCCAGTCGCGCCAGTCCTGGCTGTCGGCATTCCGGCAGTACTTCTGGTAGTAGATCTGCACGAATCGGTCGGGCTGTCCCCAGATCGTCTGGAAGATTCCCGGCCACGGGTTGCGGATGCAGATGTTGCCGGCCCGCTCGCTGCCCGCCTCGACCTCGCTGCCCTCCTCGTCGTAGATCACCGGGTAGATGCCGAGGACCCCGGGCCCGCAGCTGCCCGGCTTCATCGGCTGCAGCGCGGGCAGGGTGCTGCCCAGGAAGCCGCCGGTCTCGGTCTGCCACCACGTGTCGACGACGACCGCCTCGCCCTTGCCGGCCACGTCGTGGTACCAGCGCCATACCTCGGGCTCGATCGGTTCGCCCACCGTGGTCATGTGCTTGAGGTGATAGTGGTACTTGTTCGGCTCGTCCGGGCCGAGTTTGCGCAGCATCCGGATCGTCGTCGGCGCGGTGTGGAAGATGTTCACCCCGAGTCGTTCGGCGATCCGCCAGACCCGGCCGGCATCCGGGTACGTCGGGACGCCCTCGTACATGACGCTCGTCGCACCGAGCGCGAGGGGTCCGTAGACGATGTAGGAGTGCCCGGTGATCCACCCGATGTCCGCTGCGCACCAGTACGTGTCCTCGGGGTGGATGTCCTGGTAGTACTTCGAGGTGCCGGCCACGTAAGCGAGGTATCCGCCGGTGGAGTGCTGGCAGCCCTTCGGCCGTCCCGTCGTACCACTGGTGTACATCAGAAACAGCGGCGCCTCGGCGGGCATCGACACCGGCTCGACCACCGTGCCGCGGTAGTCGGGCAGCAGCTCGTCCACGAAGACATCGCGGCCCTCGACCATCGGACTCTGCGACGCGTAGCTGCCGGGATTCCGCCGCCAGACCAGGACTTTGTCCACCTCGTGACCGAGCTCGCGGGCGGTTTCGACGGCCTCATCGGCCTTGACCTTGTGATCGACCAACTCACCGTTGCGGTGGTAGCCGTCCATCGTCACCAGGACGTGGCTCTGGGAGTCGGCGACCCGGCCACCACACGCTGCGCCACTGAAGCCGCCGAACACTTCGGAGTGGATGGCGCCCAGCCGAGCGCACGCCAGCATGGACACGGGAAGTTCTGGAACCATCGGCAGGTGGAAGGTCACCCGGTCGCCGGTCTTGACCCCGCAGTGATCTCGCAGCAGCGCCGCGAACTCGTTCACCTGCCGGTACAGCTCCTGGTAGGTGATCGCCTTCGTGTCCTCGGATTCCGGTTCGGGAACCCAGATGATGGCCGCCTTGTTCCGGCTGGTCCGCAGGTGCCGGTCGACGCAGTTGTAGCAGGCGTTCAGGCGACCACCGACGAACCATTTCCAGAACGGCGGCTTGCTGGTGTCCAGCGTGGTGTGCCAGTAGGAGTCCCACGTGAGCAGGTCCGCGTACTCCTTGAAGCAATCAGGGAAGCGCTGCTCGCTGAAGCGCTCGAGGATGTCCGGGTAAGCCGCGTTCGCCTGCGCAATGAACTGTGGTGGCGGCGAGTAGTACGCCTCCTCCCGCCAGTGAACGGCGATCTGCGCCTCGGATACCTGATCCTCCGGTCGTGCGGCCATGGCTCTACCTCTTGCTCGACGGTGGCTGCGAAAGCGAGACGCCCGCCAGTAGGCCGGCGCAGACGCCGAACTCATGCAGTTTGGCGGCGGCCGCGGCCTGACGATCGAAGGCCGCTGTGTCTCCCCGGGCCACCGAGTCCCAGCACATCAAGTCGGCACGTGCGATCGCACGGATCGTCACCGATACCAGGGCGCTCAGCGGCAGTGTCTCGGCCTCCCGGCGCAAACCGAAGACGTCGCGGGCCGAGGCTTCGTCAGTCGCCGCCGCCCGCAGCTGCGCCAGAAGCAGCGACAGCTCGCCGGCGAGATATTGCTGCGTCACTTCGCACCACGCCCAAACCTTCTGCCTCCTCAGCGTATCCCCAAGCGGCCGCTCGGGAGGCAGTCTTCGCGCGCATGCGATCCTCTAGTCCTACGGACACACTGGTCGCTTGAGCGGATCTTCACTCCGGGCACGGTCGGCGTCAACAGGGATCAAGCACCCACTTCGCAGGGCGGCACGGGTCGCGAGCTGGTGACGGACCTTTCCACAAGGCGGTTGCCCACCGCAGGCCGGCGGTCAGCGCCGTCGGGTCTTGCCGGTGGCAGTGTTCGAGTACGCCGAGACCTCGTCGGCGTCGAACGCGCGGACCCGGTAGCTGTACTGGGTGTTCCGCGCCAGCCCGCCGTCGGTGTAGGCCGTCACATCGTGCCCGACGGTGGCGACCTGTACGAACCCGGCGCAGCCGATGCCCTGGCAGCGCTCGATCCGGAATCCGTCCTCAGTGCCTGCGTTGTCCTGCCAGGTCAGCCGGATCTGGCTTACCGACACCCCGGTCGCGGTCAGATTGCTGGGGGCCACCAGCGTCGGCGCGGCCGCGGCGGGGAAGCGCAGCGTCACGATGTCGTCGGCCGTGCCCTTGTACGACAAGTAGCCGTTCCACGAGGTGCCGGTCACCACCGCGGTATCGGCACCATCGACAGCGAGCCCGGCGACCCGGTCGTCCCCACCGACCGGGCCGTTGAACCGGTGCCGCCACAGCTCCCGGCCGTCCGGGGCGTAGCGCACCGTCAGGTAGTCGTCGTTGTGCACGAACACGTTCCTCACGGTTCCGGCCAGCGTCACCGCCCCGGCCGAGTCGGACCCGACCGACAGCCCGGACAGCGCGTCCTCGGCATTCACCATGAGCGGGGTCGACCACACCCGGGCGCCGGTCGCGTCGTACCTGGCGACCGACGACACTCCCGGCGGCTCGAGGAAGAACCCGGCGAGCACGAACGCACCAGAACTGTCGGCGTCGACGCTCGCCCCGCCGGCCCGGATCGTCTGCAGCAGGGCCCCGGTGCGGTCGTAGCGCAGCGTGATCGGTGTCGGCACGGCGTACGGGCTGGCGCTCTCGGCCGTCGTACCGGTCACCGTGATCCGGCCCGCGGCATCGATGTCAAGGTCCGCCGGCGTCTCGTGGCTTCCGGCGGTGTCGGTCCAGCGGGCCTGCCAGACGATGTTCCCGGCCGGGTCGTAGGTGAGCGTCTCCAGGTCGTTTGTCAGCCCGTCGCCGGTGTTCTTGGTGAAGCCGGTGACGACGAGGTTGCCGTCCGGCGCGAGCATCAGGTCGGCGACCCGGTCGTCGTTCGACCCCGGTCCGCTGTGCCGGCGCTCCCACAGCAGCGCGCCGGTGGCGCTGTACTTCTGGGTCGTCCAGTCGAAGGCCTGGCCCTGGTTCTGGCCGTAGGAGAACCCGCTGACGTAGACGCTCCCAGTCCCGTCGACCGCCACCTCGGTGGCCTGGTCGAAGCCCTGGGCCGGGCCGTCGTACCGCTGTGCCCAGCGCTCGGCACCGTCGGGGCCGAGCTTCACCACCAGGTAGTCGATGTTGTTGTTGAAGATGACCCCATCACCGGTCCATCCGGCGGCGTACACGTTGCCCGCGCCGTCGGCGGTGACGGCCAGGGCGCTGCCGCCGACTCCGCCGCGGGACCCGCTGTACCGGCCGGTCCACAGCACGGTGCCCTGCGGGCTCAGCTTGACCACCGCGAACGTGGAGCCGCCGCTGGCGCTGTCCACGGAACCGCCGACGTATGCGTTGCCTGCTGCGTCGATCGCGAGTGAGTCGGCCCGGTCGTAGCCCCCGCCGTGGAAGCGGACCACCTGTGGGGCGTCGGTGTCGGCGGCGGCCACAGCGGTCCCGCCGGGTAGGACGCTGAGCGCCATCACCGCCGCGACCAGGAGCCGGAACACGGGCAGGTTCGGTGTACGGCGCATGACGATCACCCCACTGTGGACGAGAGCTCCCTAGGTAGTACGGGCGGAGGAGCCCGGGCGGATTGGTTTGTCAGCGAGTCAGCCGCGCTGACAGCACCAGCCGGCCGTCGCCGTCGAGGATGCGTAGCAGCCTCGCGTCGTGTACGGCGACCGGAATCGCGGCGCCCCAACCGCGCGATCGGGTCAGGTCGACACCTGCCGCGAGCAGCTGGGAGGTGCCGTCGCGGATCACCAGCTCGACCGCGTACCGGCCGGGCGGCAGCACCTCGGTCACCGTGACGAACATCCAGGCCGGGTCGCCTTGGTAGCCGAACACTGCACCGCGCTGCACGCCGCCGAGATCGCGCAGCGCGAAGGCGACGAAGTACTGGCCGTTCGCCGTCTGCAGGCTGCTCCGCAGACCGGCCGCAGCCTCCCTATCCTCATGCCCGGACCAGTACACCGCCCCACCGGACGCCG
This sequence comes from Kribbella caucasensis, assembly GCF_004361855.1. Lineage (GTDB taxonomy): Bacteria > Actinomycetota > Actinomycetes > Propionibacteriales > Kribbellaceae > Kribbella > Kribbella caucasensis. The sequence goes on along the minus strand of NZ_SNWQ01000024.1, from coordinate 40,759 downwards.
ACCCGACCAGCAGCAGCGCAGCGGCCAGGCCGAGCAGCCGACGCCACGCCCGCCGGACTGGGACCGCGGGCCCGCCGAGCCGGCCCAGCACCGCCGTCTCGAACCCGGTGGGCGGCTCAGCCTGCGGGACCAGGGTGAGCAGGTCGTCGGCGAGAGTGGACAGCTCGGCAAGGTGGTCGCGGCAGTCCGCGCATGAGGCGACATGACCGAGCACGAACGCGCGATCTTCGACCGACGCCACGCCGAGCGCCACCTCGTGCGCCAGCTCCCGCACCTCTGCGCACCGCCGGGAGTCAGTCATCGCTCACATCCAGAGATGACCGAAGCGTGAGCAGCGCGGTGCGGATCCTCGTCTTCACCGTGCCCAGCGGTACGCCGTCCAGCTCGCTGATCTCGCGGCCGGAGAGGCCGTGGAACACCGAGAGCAGCAGGCAGCGCCGCTGCGCCGCCGGGAGTCGATCGAGTGCGCGACGCAGCCGGTCCAGCTCCGCGGCGCTGACGACGTCCTCGCCGGGCGCCGGGTCGCTGCTCGGCAGCTCCAACGCGCTGAGCACCATCGGGTCGACCGGCACCGCGCGCCGCAGCCGGGCCGCATCCACCGCAAGGTTTCGAGTGATCGTCAGCAGCCAGGTGGCGACCGTTCCCCGACGCGCGTCGTACACCGCGCCGTGCCGCCAAGCCCGCACGAACGCCTCCTGTGCCACCTCCGTCGCCACCTCCCGATCCCCGACGATCGCGTACGCCAGACCGAACACCCGGCCCTGGAACCTCCGGACGAACGCCGCGGCCGTATCCGGGTCGGCCGAAGCAAGGCCGGCCAGCAGCGACTCGTCGGAGAGGCCCACGCTGGTAGTACGCACCAGCAGCTGCCACGGATTCAATGGGTCCCTGCCCAGACGCCGAACGGCAGGACGCCTGGCACTTTCCCGCAGCCGATGGGGAACGGTGGCGGGCATTGATCCGGAAGTGATTTCTCAGCAGAGCCGAGCGTTGATTTCGTTCCACCTCGATGGTAGGGCAGACGTAGATCTCGGCGACGTTCGGTTCCGAGGCGGGGGGCGTGCCGCCCCTGGGCGGTCACCTCCAGAGGAGAAGGGGGTCCGCTCATGCATGCCTGGAAAGGATGGTACTTAGCGGCGCTCGTTTGCGGTGTCGTCACTGCCCTGGCCATACCGTTGTGGGCTGCGGCTGCGCCGCCGGACGATACGGCTGACCGGCCGCACAGCCAGAACATGCACTTGATTGGTTCCAGCCTCCGCGCAGGTGCGGTCACCGGTCCGCCGCCCGTTGGTCCTGGCGATGTTCCATGGGACACCCGGAACACCGATCTGGCGTTCTGGGGCGACACCGTGATCCAGGGGCGCTACGACGGCTTCCGGGTCATCGACGCCAGAGCGCCGGGGAACCCGGTGGAACGGGCGTTCTTCACCTGCGTCAGCCCACAGGGTGACGTCGGAGTCTACGGGAACCTTGTCTTCCGCTCGGTCGATTCGCCTCAGCGAACGGACCAGTGCACTGACGTGGCGCAGTCAGGGAATCCGCCCGACGCCGACTGCGCACCTGTGGCTGCGCCGTGTACGGGCTTCGAAGGCATCCAGATCTTCGACATCAGCGACCTGAGCAACATCGAACTCGTCGCGTCGGTCCCTCTCGACTGTGGATCTCACACCCATACAGTGGTTCCTGACTCAGACCGGGACCGCGTCCTGATCTATAACAGCGTGAGCGGAGCGGGTCTCCAAGTGAATCCCGGCAAGTATGGCAACCGTTGTCCGGGCTTGCCGTTCAACCGTGAGGACATCGTGGAGGTTCCGCTGTCCGACCCGGGCTCGGCGAGCGTCATCGGCTCGTTCTCGCTCGGCCAGCTGCCAGACGGTCGGGTCATCACCACCTGCCACGACCTGGGTGTGATCCTCGGCTCGGTGAAGCGGGCAGCCTGCGCGGGCAACCCCGGGGTTCCTGTGTTCGACATCTCCGATCTCGAGAACCCGGTGTTCCTCTACGCGACTACGGCTCCGACGGTCACGGGCTTCCACTCCGCGGCCTGGAGTTGGGATGGCTCGATCCTCGTCACCGGCTGGGAGCCTGGCGGCGGCACGCTGCCGCGCTGCCAGGCGACGGGGACTCCGATCAGCCCGCCCACAGCCGGCAGTTCAGTGCAGACGGACGAGATGAAGACGATCTTCTTCCATGACGGCGCAACGGGTGAGGTGATCGGCCGGCACGTCCTGCCCCGCCCGCAGTCCCAGTACGAGAACTGCACGATGCACAACTACAACGTCGTCGCGCACCCGACGAGGAATCTCCTCGTCCACGGTTCATACCAGTCAGGTACGGCGCTTGTGGACTTCACCGACCCGGCGAACGCCTACGAGGTCGCCTGGATGGATCCCGACCCGCTTGATCCACCATCCGACACGAGCCCAGGCGGCCGTATCAACTTCCGCGGCGGCGACTGGTCGTCGTACTGGTACAACGGGCGCATCTACGAAAGCGACACGAGGCGCGGCCTCTACATCTGGGACGTGAGCGCGCCTGAGGTCCGCGGTCCCGTGGTGATGCTGGACCACCTCAACCCGCAGACCAACCACGTATCGATCCCATAGGGAGCTGGGCGCACAGACGGCGCGGGCCGACGACGCCGGCCCGCGCCGTCGGTCGTAACCCTGGCCGCCGCATTCGCATTGATCCGGCTTCGCTCTTGACCTGTCTGCTGCGGGAGGGCTCAGATGGAGCTGTTATCAGGGTGGGCAAAGACCCGGTCATGGGTCGCGCAGACGGTCGAATGGTGTCGCCTCCTTCGGAGGGGATGATGGTGGTGAGGCGCAGAACGCTGGTTGCCGTGGTCATTGTGGCCTTGTTCGCAACTGCCGGGGGCACAGCGAGCGGTGGTGTCGGGATCGGTCCGGGTGGCGGCACTCCTGGCACCTCACAGAACTTCGAACTCGTTGGGCACGATCCGCTTTTCAACCGGGGGATGAACGCGGCGCCGGCGATCTTCGACAACTACGTATATGTCGGCAACCGCTCGGACGGATCCGACTCGTGCGGCGATTCCGACCCCGGGCCCGGCGTCACGCCGGTGCTCGAGCCGACGAACCCGGACGGCACCTGCACCCACGTTCACCCTGGCATTCTCGTGGTCGACATCGCTGACCCGGCCGCGCCCGCGGTTGTCGGCGAGTTGGGTGAGGAGTTCGTGAGCGGGGCAGACGTCGGCCAGACCGCGCGCGAGCTGCGCGTCTGGCCCGAGCAGAAGCTGCTGATGGTCATGTACTTCCGCTGCAGCCGCATCATCCACGCCTGTCCCCAGACGGACCAGCGGTTCAGCGTGCGCTTCTTCGACCTCGCCGCGAGCCCGACCGATCCACCGCTGATCGCGACCTACACGCCTTCCCGGCTCCCGCACGAGATGTACCTCTGGATCGACCCCACCAACCCGGCCCGGGCGCTGCTGTGGCTCTCGACCCCGACCACTTCGGCCAACCCGGCCACGGCCAACCTGATCATCACCGATATCAGCAAGGCCCACTCGGGCGTCTTCAGGGAAGTTGCTCGCGGCAACTGGAACCAGTTCTTCCCCGGTGCGGCCGATCCGGCCAACTACGACTTCGACCTTGCGTTGCACTCCATGACTCCATCGGCGGACGGCACCCGAACCTACCTCGCGTATCTGCGCGGCGGCTTCGGGATTCTCGACACCAGCAAGGTGGCTCGCAACCTGATCCCCGCCGGCACGGTCGAGAACCTGAACGACGATCTGCTGACACCCGCGCCGTTCCCGACCTGGGGCGCGGGCAACCGTTGCGCCGGCCACACGGCCGAGGGCTGCGCGGAAAGCCACTCCGCGGTGCCGTTCCCCGGGCGGCCGTTCGCGCTGACGATCGATGAGGTCTACGGGACGTTCACCACGCCGGCGTTCGGCTGGCCATGGGGCTGGGCACGGACGTGGAACGTCGCCCAGCCCAGGCGCCCGCACATCCTCGGCGAGTACAAGCTGCTTCAGAACACCGAGGCATTCCGTCCCTCCGTCGACCCCGCAACTGAGCAGTTCACCAGCTACAGCTCGCACAACCCCACGCTGACGCGTAACGTCGCGCTCGACGCGTGGCACTCCGGCGGCCTCCAAGCGATCGACATCGAGGATCCGGGCAGCCCTACCCAGTCCGGCTGGTTCTCACCCGCGCCGCTCGCCTCGGTCGCGCTCGAGGATCCGGCGCTCAGCCGCGGCCCGATCAAGGTCGTCATGTGGAGCTTCCCCATCGTCCGCAACGGCCTGATCTACGTCGTCGACATCCGCAACGGGCTCTACGTGCTGCGCTACACCGGACCCCGGGCCGACGAGGTCCGAGCCATCGGGTTCCTCGAGGGGAACTCCAACCTGCAGGACGCCCTCACACTCGCCGCCGGCAGCCTCGAGTAGCGCGTCGAATCATTCGAACGACTGATCATGCGAATCGCCGTCGCAGGACAAAGATGCGAGTCGTGTGGTCTTGTCGCCCGGTTCTCGGCGATTTAGGCTGCGGGAGCCGAGCGGCATGGGGCCAGGGGTTCCGCGTGCCCAGTCGCGCCGTACCCGGATCGCTTGGGGGCCTTGCAGCCCGGTTCGATCGAGGCAGGGAGGTGCCTCATGAACCGGTTACGCGCGTCGACTTCATGGCTGGCGGTGATGGCCGGGCTGGCAGTTGTCGTGGGATCCGCCACGTCGCCGGTGGCGGCGCAGGCCGGGCCGACGGTGGTCGATCCCGATCTCGGCGTCAGGACCGTGATCAGCGGGCTGGTGACGCCGTCCACGATGGCGTTCCTGGGTCCGAACGACTTCCTGGTGCTGGAGAAGAACACAGGCAACGTGAAGCGCGTTGTCGGCGGGGCGGTGCAGGGGGTCGTGCTCGACCTCGCGGTGAACTCCGCATCCGAACGAGGGTTGCTGGGTATCGCGTTGCACCCGGATTTCCCCCAGGATCCCGGTGTCTACCTGTATTGGAGTTGCCTGGCCCCACCTCCGGACACGAGCAATCCATTCTTTCCGACGCAGCCGCGGTGCACCGAGATTCCGGAGCTGGGAGCTGACAGCGCGGACATTCTCGCGGTGCCGCTGCTCGGAAACCGCGTCGATCGCTTCGAGTGGACCGGCTCGGCGCTGGTCTTCGACCACAACCTGCTGATGCTGCGGTCGTTCCAGCACGACGGCGCACCTGAGCCCGCCGGCCAGAACGACGCGGCGCAGCCGGCGCGGGGCAACCACGACGGCGGCTCCATCGCATTCGGAGCCGACGGGAAGCTGTACGTCCCGGTCGGGGATCTGGGGCGCCGCAGCCAGATGCAGAATCTCCCGCTGGGGCCGACGCCGCCAACGGCTGACGACCAGTTCGGGGGACCTGCTCCCGACAACGCCCACCTCAGTGGCGTGATCCTCCGGGTGAACGATGACGGGTCGACGCCTTCGGACAACCCGTTCTTCGGCGTCGGAGCCCAGATCGGCGGGGAGGCAGGCGCGAACATCCAACGGGTGTTCGCCTACGGTCTGCGCAACACCTTCGGGATCGCGGTCGACCCCGTCTCGGGGAGCCTGTGGGACCAGCAGAACGCCGACGACGCGTTCGACGAGCTGAACCGGGTCGAGCGGGGCATGAACGGCGGGTGGATCCAGACCATGGGTCCGGCGTCCCGGATCGCGCAGTTCAAGGAGATCGAGCTCACGCTGCCACCGTCGGGTGGGCTCGCGGGCGCGCAGCTGCAGCAGATCAGGTGGCCGGCGACCAACATCGCGGACAGCCCGGAGCAGGCCCTGTCGCGGCTGTTCGTGCTGCCCGGTTCGCGGTACAGCGATCCCGAGTTCAGCTGGAAGTTCGCCGTACCCCCGGCGGCCATCGGCTTCCTGTCGAGTCGCGCGCTCGGTCCGCAGTACGCCAACGACCTGTTCGTCGGTGCGGCGACGCCGCTGACCGTCGGCGGCCATCTGTTCCGCTTCAACCTGACCGGCAACCGGCGCATGATCGCCGTTGACGATCGACGTCTGGAGGACCGCGTCGCGGACAACAACGCGAAGCACGACATCACTGAGAGCGAGAGCCTGCTGTTCGGCAGCGGCTTCGGCGTCAGTACCGACATCGAGACCGGCCCGAACGGCAACCTGTTCGTGGTGTCACTCTCGACCGGCACGATCTACGAGATCTTCAGGAAGTAAAGGACCAACAGCCGGCACCGCCCCGGTTCCGCGGGAACCGGGGCGGTACCCGGAGGTGAGGAACGTGCGCACACCATCCCGTGCGTTAGTGGCGGCAACCGCGTTGCTGACGGTAACCGCCCTTGCATTTGCGGCAGGGCCGGCTGGCTTCGCGGCCAGTTCCGACTCACAAGACGCCGTACCAAACGGCGCCATCCCGGGGGATCATCAACCCAGCAAGGAGAAGGACAACAGGAAGGGCGTGGTCGCGCCGACCGCTCGCCAGCTAGCGCGCGCCGCCGCACTGGACGCTCGGGCTCGCTGGAACCGCCTGGGCACACCGGCCGTGCTCGCCAAAACCGGGGCGCCGTTGGCCACCGGCCTCGGTGCGGACCCGGTCCAGGCGGCCAAGGCCTACGTCGCGGCCAACCGCGATCTGCTGGGACTCAGCCAGCGCGGAGCGGACGCCCTCGAGGTCCTGACGGTCGCACCCATCGGCAACGGCGCGGCGGTCGTCTTCAGGCAGCGATTCGGCGGCCTCGTCGCAGGCCGCGACGGTCTGCTCTCGGTGGGCGTACACGAAGGCAAGGTGTGGTACGTAAGTTCGTCTCTTGCCCGCGACGCCGCTGTACCGCAGCCGGCAACGATCTCCGCAGCCGACGCCGAGCGCATCGCAGCTACCGATGCGGGTGTCTCGAATCCGACAATCATGGGGACCAGCCTGGTCGCGGTTCCGACGCCGGACCAGGGTGCGCGCGCCACGTACCAAGTCACCCTGGGTTCTGACCTCGACCGCGCCGAGCCAGTCGCGTACACGACCTACGTCGACGCCAGAGACGGCAGCGTCCTCATCCGGGAGAACCTGGTCGACTCGGACACCGACAACCCGGAGTGGGAGGTCTTCCCCAACACGCCCCCGACCGACTACTCATCGGTCGACACCAGGCAGCGCTGGTGCTTCGCCGATGGGCCGGGCTGCGACGAGATCGTCGGTACCCCTGCATCTCCGCTCGCTTGGGACATCAAGCCCGAGAACGGCAAGACGAGCGAGACCACGCTCGGCAACAACTCCTTCGCCGTTCACAACTGGTTCACGAACAATCCGTTCAAGGTCGGACACGAGCTCGCGACGCCAAGCCCGACGCGTGAGTACGACTATCCATGGACCAATCAGTGGCTCAGGGAGCGGTGTTCACCAGCCGTCTTCGACACGGCCCCGCGCAACGACATCGATGCCGCCCGGGCCAACCTCTTCGCTGGGCACAACCGCATGCACGACTGGTCGTACCACCTCGGGTTCACGGAGACCACGTTCAACCTGCAGGACGACAACTTCAAGCGGGGCGGCAAGCAGAACGACCCCGAGCAGGGCAACGCGCAAGCCGGTGGCATAACGGGTGGACCGCCTGCGTTCGCCGCGCGGGACAACGCCAACCAGATCACGCCGCCCGACGGGCATCGACCGATCACCAACATGTATCTGTGGCAGCCGATCGCGGGTGCCTTCTACGCACCGTGTGTCGACGGCGATTTCGACATGTCGGTCATCGCCCACGAGTACACCCACGCCATCACCAACCGGATGGTCGCCGGTCCGGACATGGGTCTCAGCTCACCCCAAGGCATGAGTGAGAGCTGGTCTGACCTGTTGGCCATGGAGTACCTCATCGAGCACGGCTACGCGCCGGCCGGCATCCGGGCGTTCACGATCGGCGAGTACGTCACGACCGACCCGATCGCCGGTATCCGCAACTACAACATGAGCAGCAGCCCGCTCAACTACAGCAGCGTCGACTACGACTTCGTCGGCCTGCAGGTCCATGCCTCGGGCGAGCTGTGGAGCGCGGCGAACGTCGACATCCGGTCCGCGATGATCCAGCGGTACGGCGCCGGAACGCCGGCGTTGCAGAAGTCGTGTGCCAACGGCCAGACTCCGGTGACCTCTTGCCCGGGCAACCGGCGGTGGGTGCAGCTCGTGTTCGACTCGTTCCTCCTGATGGCGACCAGCGCCAACAGTATGGTCGACGCGCGGGACGCGCTGCTCGGGGCGGACCAGATCCGCTTCGGCGGTGCCAACCAGGACATCCTGTGGAACGCGTTCGCCAAGCGCGGGCTCGGCGAGGCGGCGTTCAGCAACGGCGCCGGTGACCCCAACCCGAGGCCCGGCTTCACGTCGCCGTTCGCGACCGAAGCGACGATCACCTTCCGTCCGGTGGACGAGAACGGGCAGGCCGTTCCCGGTGCGAGGTTGTTCGTCGGCGACTACCAGGCCCGGGCGATCCCGGTGGCGGATACGGACCCCGCCACGCCTCTCACCAACCAGGTGAGCCTGGTGCCGGGTTCGTATACCTTCATCGCTCAGGCCCCGGGATTCGGGCATGCGCGACTCGGTGCGACCTCCTTTGCCCCGGGGCAGGCAAGCGACCTGGTCGTACAGATGCCGCGCAATTTCGCATCGAGCGCTGGCGGCGCCACCGTGAGTGGCCAGGGGATCAACCTGGCCAGGATCGTCGACGACGACGAAGCGACCAACTGGGCGTCGCTGGGCAGCGCGGTAGCCGGCAAGCAGGTCACTGTCGACCTGGCCGGTGGCGTCCAGGAGGTCGGGCGCATCCAGGTCAGCGCGTTGCTGCGGCCGCCGATCGCTACCGACCCCGACGCTGCGACTCAGAGCCGGTTCTCCGCACTGCGGCAGTTCCGGGTGCTGGCGTGCACGGCAGGTGGCGCGGTCGCCTGCTCTGACCCAGCACAGTTCGAGGTCGTCTTCACCAGTCCGGCGGACGCGTTCGCGTCGATTGCGCCGCGGCCGCGAGCGCCGGAGCTGACGATCAGGTCCTTCGATATACCGGATGTCACGGCGACGCATCTGCGGCTTGAGGTGCTGACCAACCAGTGCACGGGTGCGCCGGACTACGCAGGTGAGCAGGACGCGGACCCACGAGCGAATACAGACTGCGCCACCGCCAGCCCGCAGGCGCGCAACGTGCGAGTGGCCGAGTTCCAGGCCTTCGCGCAGTAGGAGGGAGCTTCAGATAGGCGTGAAGGGCATCTTCCGCGCGATGGTGCCCTTCACCTGCGACGTTGTGTGGAGCGAGTGATCTGGCTACGTCACGCCACACGATGGCTGCGTGGCGTAGCCGGCGGCGATCCGTTCGCGAAGTCTGTGCGAGAGAGCTGTTCTGCGGCATGGACGCCCCCTGAAGGGGTTCCTAACATCGGCGGTGTACGGCGGTGTGCGACCGCCGATCAAGGGGGTGGGGAGCATGTCTCGCGCATATCTTCCAGGGATGCCCAGGTCGATCGCTGCGCTCGGTGCGGCCACGCTGGTGCTGGCATCGATGGCGGCCGCACCTGCCGTCGGCGGCAGCGGCCGCGGTGGCGAACCTGACGTCAGGGCCGCCATCCAGCAGGTGGCGCAGGCTCGGCTCGCCGGCGCGGCGCAGGGCGTCGGTGGTTCGGGCCCGTCAGGGGGTGCGCCCGCCGCTGGCGATCACACCCGTCTGGTCGGGTCGCTCGGCATTGCGGGTGGTCTTCATGGGGACGTGTACGCCTACCGCGGCTTCGCCTACATCGGTACGTGGAGTGGCCCGTGTCCAGGCACCGGAGTGAAGATCATCGACGTGCGCGACCCGTCGCGACCGAGCCTGGTAACCACCGCAGGCGGGTATCCGAACAGCTCGGCCGAGGACATGCAGGTGCTCACCGTGAGCACCGCCGCGTTCACCGGCGACCTGCTCGCCATTGGACTGCAGGACTGCGGGCTGCCCGACCAGCCTCCCGGCAAGGCCGGCCTCGACCTGTGGAACGTCACCGACCCTGCACACCCGTCGCATCTCGGCTTCTTCGACTCCGGCGCCTACTCGTTCGGCGTCCATGAGCTCGCCCTCACCAGCCGCACCATCGCCGGACAGCCGCGCGTCTACGCGCTGACCGCGATGAACTTCGCGGAGGTGATCTCGACTGCGTTCACGGCTACGCCACGCGGCGACTTCGAGCTGATCGACGTCACGAATCCGTCCGCTCCGGTGCTCGCCGACGACTGGGGCGCCGGCAAAGATGGGGGTCTGGCCTACGGCTCACCGGTGTTCGGGCTCCCCGCACCCTTCGACTGCACCCCGCCGCCTGGCACCCCGCAGCTGTGCCGCGGGCATTTCCCAGCGGTGTTCGGTCACAGTGCGACGCCGAGCGCCGACGGCCGTACCGCGTACGTGGCCTATTGGGACGCCGGCGCGATCGTCCTGGACATGACCGACCCCACCGACCTCCAGATGGTGGGCCGCGCGGTCTACCCCGCCGACAGCGAGGGAGACACACATTCGTCGGTGCCAAACGCGGCAGGCACCCTGCTCGCGACCACGGACGAGGACTTCTCACCGGGTGAACTCGTCGCCGCCGGCGAATCGAAGGAGCCCGGCGACACCTGGGGCTTCGCGCGGCTGTGGTCGATCACCGACCCCGCCCACCCGGTGCGCCTGTCTGATGTGACCACACCGCACTCGCTGACGAACAAGACCGACGCGTTCTACTCGGCCCACAACCCGGTGTTTCTGGGCGACCGGCTTTACGTCTCCTGGTACTCCGATGGATTGCAGGTGTTCGACGTTGCCGATCCCCGTACACCGCGGCGCGTCGCGTCGTACCGGCCGCAGCCGACCCGGGATCCAACGGGTGTGTTCCAGGGCTTCGGGGCGAAGGACAAGCCCTACCCATTCGTTTGGGGAGTACACCTCGATGGCGGGCTCAGCTATCTCAGCGACATCAACTACGGCCTGTACGTCGTGTCCGTCCGCTGACAGCACGAGCTTGTACGCACGCACCGCCTGCGTCACCGTCAACGGTCGCGGGTCCTCGCGCTCATCACGGCGACCATCTGTCGATCCATGGGGAGGGGACAAGGAGGACGCTATTAGCTGCCGTTCTGTCGGGATCGTGGCGGCGCTCGCGGCCACCTATCGCCGGCGTTGACCTGGGCCAAGGTTCTGGGTTGATGCTGATTCGATGGGATCCAGGAGAGCGGAGTCCGGGCAATGAGTGTCGACGAGTCCAGTGACCAGATCCCGCCGCGGGCGCCGTGCCGGGCTGGCGCTGGTCTTCCTGGTCGGTAAGAACCTCATGGCCCTGCTGCTCACCGACGGGCCGATGCCCCGAACCGCCGAGATCCTGCCTCGCGTGCTCATCGTCGCGGGGTTGATCTCCGCTCTCGGCCTGGTGGCCGTGGCCGGGCGCGAAGTTCGCGAGGTGCTGTCCGAGACGGTCGCGCGGCACACCAAGGAGCGGATCGTCGACGTCGCGGCCGCAGTCGAACTGCAGGCGTACGAGAACCCGGCGTTCCACAACCGGCTGGCGCGAGCCGCGACCGGGCAGCATCGGCCGATCCAGCTCGTCGACGGCCTGATCGGCACGATCGGGGCACTGGCCGGGGTCGCCGGGATCATCATCGCACTGCTGACGATTCAGCCCTGGCTCGTGCCGATGGTCATCGTCGCCGCGGTGCCACTCACCGCCGCGGTACTCAAGGCCGGACAATCGCTGTTCGGATTCCACCTGCGGATGACCGCCGCCACCCGGGCCCGCAACTACCTCTTCGAGCTGCTCACCGGCAAACCGTCGGCCACCGAGGTACGCGCGTTCGGCCTCACCGCGCACTTGCTGCGTCGGCACGGCGACCTGTACGACGCGCACATGACCGAGCTGCGTCGCACCGCGCGTCAGCGCTTCCGTATCGCCGTCGCGGGCAACCTCGCCCTCGCTACGACTCTCGCGGGTGCGCTCGCCGTACTGCTGCACCTCGCACTGTCCGGCCGGATCGAGTTGGCGGATGCCGCCACCGCCGGCGCCGCGCTGCTCGTGCTCGCCGAACGCACCATGATGACGGTGATGAGCGTCGGCGACATCTACGAGTCGGGGCTGTTCGTCGAGGACTTCACCTCCTTCCTTGCCTTCGGCCCCGCGGCTATCGCCGCACGCCCGACGGAGCCCGCACCGGATCGCTTCCGCCGGATCACGGTCGAAGACCTCACCTTCACCTACCCCGGCCGCCGAGCAGCCCGCGTTGCGCGATGTCTCGCTGCGGATCGACGCCGGTGAGGTGATCGCCCTGGTCGGCGAGAACGGCTCGGGCAAGACCACGCTAGCCAAGCTGCTTTGCCGCCTCTATCTGCCGCAGCAGGGCGCGATCCGCTGGGACGAAACCGACACCGCCGCGGTCGACCCTGACGGCCTGCGGCGGAGCATCGCCGTCATCTTCCAGGACTTCCTGCACTACGCACTGACCGCACGGGAGAACATCGGCTTCGGCGCGATCGACCAGGTTGACGACCTCGCCGCGGTGCGCGCCGCGGCGGTCCGGTCCGGCGCCGAACCGGTGATCACCGCGCTGCCCAACGGATACGACACGATCCTGTCACCGGAGTTCGCCGACGGCCGCGACCTGTCCATCGGCCAGTGGCAACGTGTCGCGCTCGCCCGCGCGTTCATCCGCGACGCGCCGCTGGTCATCCTCGACGAACCCACCGCCGCCCTCGACCCGCGTGCAGAGCACGACCTGTTCACCAGCATCCGCGCCCTCTACACAGGCCGCACCGTGCTGCTGATCTCCCATCGCTACTCCACCGTCCGCGCCGCGGACCGCATCTACGTACTCAGCGACGGCCGAATCGCCGAGCACGGCAGCCACGAACAGCTGATGGCCGCAGCCGGGCACTACGCGGAGCTGTTCACCCTGCAAGCAGCCGCCTACACCGAACCCACTTCCGGGCCAGTCCTGTCATGACTCCCCGCCGCCTCGGCGGCTCGTTGTGCGCGGCATGCACCGACGACGTGCCGTAGTCCGGTCTCGACTGCGACCAGGTGGTCGGCGACAACGGCGATGGGCCCCAAGCCTTGACCATGCGATCCCGTGAGAGCACGGTGGAAGGTGGTGCGCGGAGACCATCGGGGAGGACCGGGACTGGCTCGCGTGCCGTCAGCCAAAGGATGCGCCGCACGGGCGGCACATGGTTCTCGATTGGGGGATGTTGCATGCTGCGCCGTTTGTTCGCCTGCGTTCTGACCGCAGGACTGCTACTGATCGGGTCGCCGGCCTACGCGCAGCCGCCGGTGACCGAGACCGTGCACGAGAAGGGCGTCGTCGAGACTTTCGAAGACGTCGTGCCCAGTTGTGAGTTCGGCGGGCCGCTGTACGTGGTCACCACGACGAGCAACCGGGTGCTCCACATCACCGAGTTCGAGGATGGCCGGGTGCATGTGACGTTCACCGACACTGGGACGTTCGTCGCCGTACCCAAGGACGACCCGAGCCTGCCCAGCTTCACCGGCAAGTTCACGGTCTGGGGTGGCTTCAACGCCAACGGCAAGGTGGTCAACGGCACGTTCACCTTCAATGCGCACGGCACCGGGTCGGACGGCTCGACCTTCCGCGTCAACCTCGTCGACCACTTCAACGTCACGCCGAACGGAACGGAGTTCTTCTTCACCCACTGCCACGACGCGTGACCACGGACTCGGCGGCTCCCCATCAGCCACACGGCTGATGGGGCCGAGTTCAGGCGCTAGGCGGGTTCGCGGCCCAGCAGGTTGCGCCGGCGGTAGTACTCGTAGAGCCCGTCGAACAGCGGTTTCGTGGCGGTGAGGGTGTGGCTGTCGTCGCCGATCATGGACAGGCCACGCAGGATGACGTCGAGACCGTGGGCCTCGGGAGCGTCGTAGCGGCCGTCGTCGAGGTCGGCTTCATGGACGATGCGTGCGATGGCCCACAGGACCCGGTCGGTGAGGTCGTAGCGCCGCAGGATCGTTTCGAAACTGCAGTCGTCGTGGTGGTGGCCCAGTTCGGCGCCGCGCATGTCGAACGGCGTGGCCTCGTCGGGGACCTCTTCGGGATCGGTGACGAACACGAACTCGGCGTCCGGGTCGATGTCGCGGCGGATCAGCCAGGCGCAGGCGGCACGGTCGATGTGAACTCCGGCGCGGGTGGCCCATTTCATGCGGTGTCCTCGGTGATCTCGTCGGGGTACCTGAGCGCGTCGACGGCGGCGCGGGCGGCGTCCCGCTCGGGTGGCGGGAAGTAGTCGCGACGCTGGATCCGCCGCAGTTCATCGCGGAGCCGCCGCACCGCCCGGGCCCGCTCCGCTGAGCCGGCGGCAGTCGCGTCAGCCTGCTCGCCGGCGGTCTTGCGCAGTTCGCGGTACTCCGCGGCCCGGGCATCGGCCATGGCTTGGGCCAGCTGGCGTTCCTGCGCCTTGGTAGCGGGCCGGGCGATCCAGACGCCGGCCGCGCCGCCGGCCTCGGTGATCTCGTCGGCGATCCAGTCCAGATGTTCCCGGGTCCGCGCGTCGGCGGGCAGTGCGACGAGACCGTCGCCGAGCTGGGCGACACCGAGTCGCTTCAACTTGCGCCAGATGCCGATCCGGGGCGTCGAGGGTTCGCGCGGCATCCGGTAGGACAACAGCAACCATTCACCCGGGCTGCTGATGCGCACGGTGCTCATGACGCTCACTTTCGTCCTCGGTGTCCCACTTCCCGGACATCGACCGGCAGGCAATGCAACCATGGTTACATTGCTGCTCACGATCGTCCAACCGGGAGCGACGCGGAGGGAGTCAGCGATGAGCGAGGGGACGACGGTGGGCCGCGATGTGGTGCCGCTGCGGACGGCAGTGAAGGCGTGGTTCCTGATCTCGCTGCAGACCTTCGGCGGCCCGGCAGGCCAGATCGCGGTGATGCAGCGGACCATGGTCGAGGAGAAGCGGTGGATCGGGCAGCGCCGGTTCCTGCACGCCTTGAACTACTGCATGCTGCTGCCCGGACCGGAGGCACAGCAGTTGGCCATCTATGTCGGCTGGCTGCTGAACGGCACGCGCGGCGGCCTGATCGCCGGCAGCCTGTTCGTGATGCCCGGCATGCTCGCGCTGTTGGTGCTGTCGATGATCTACGTCGCCTTCGGCGACACCACGGCAGTCACGGCCGTGTTCGCCGGCGTCGGACCCGCGGTGGTGGTGATCGTGGCCCAGGCCGTCATACGGGTCGGGAAGAAGGCACTCGGCCACCCCGCCCGGGTCGGACTCGCCGTAGCGGCATTCATCGCGCTGGCCGTCTTCGCCGTCCCGTTCCCGCTCGTCGTTGCCGGCGCGGCCATAGCCGGGTGGGCCTTGGGCAGATTCACCCCCGACGTGATGCACCGCCAAGACACGACAGCCCCCGCCGACGGCGCCCCGGCTCCACTGATCGCCGACAACGCGTTGCACCACGAAAGGCCAAGCCTGAGCCGGTCGGTGGTCGTGCTCAGCGTCGGGCTGGTCGTGTGGGCCGCGCCGGTGACCGCGGCCGCAGTCCTGACCGGAGCGGGCAGCGTGTTCACCACGCAGGGCTTGTTCTTCTCCGGGACAGCGGTGGTCACCTTCGGCGGCGCGTATGCGGTGCTGGCGTTCGTCGCGCAGCGAGCGGTCGAGGTGTATGGCTGGCTGTCAGCCACCGACATGGTCCGCGGACTCGCGCTGGCCGAATCCACGCCCGGGCCATTGATCATGGTCGTACAGTTCGTGGCGTTCCTGGGCGCCTTCCACCACCCACCTGCAGGTCTCGACCCATGGGCGGCCGGCACCATTGCGGCGCTGCTGACCACATGGGTGACCTTCGTGCCCTGCTTCTTGTTCATCCTGCTCGGCGCACCATCGGTGGAGCGGCTCCGCGGCAACCGCACCTTGTCAGCCGCACTCACCGGTGTCACTGCCGCCGTGGTCGGTGTCATCGCCAACCTCGGCCTCTACTTCGCACTGCACACCCTCTTCGGCGCAATCAGCACCGCCCGATTCGGCCTGGTAACCATCGGGCTGCCTCAGTTGGACACCTTCAAGCCAGTCGCGGCGGCCATCACCCTCGCCGCGGCCATACTGACGTTCAGGTTGAAATGGCCAGTCCTCCGCGTCCTCAGCATCTGCGCCGCACTCGGCGGCGCCGCCGCTCTCGCCGGCCTGCCGATCGCCTGACCCGGGCGTGGCTGTCAATGGAGGTTTCCTCCACAGCGGACGGCATCTGTCGGCGCCCCGCTGGTGACCTCGAGTACGGTGCTTGCCCGGGTCAGATCGTTGCCGACCATGGTGATTCCTGCCGATCGGCCACCGCTGACCCGAAGATAGACGTCGGTTCCGTGCGGGGCCGTCGAGCCCTGCAGGCTGCCGTCACGGGTGTCGCGCAGGTCCAGCAGCGGAATGTCTGGGCCCGGGCCTGTTCCGGCCAACGAACGAAGGGTGAGTTGCTCGACATCATCGGTCACCAGTAGTGGTCGTCGATCGGGCACGGTGGATCGGATGTCGACATCGGAGAGTCGAACATCACGGGCATGGCGGATGTACATCCCGTACGCCGGTAGGCGACCGAACATACGAGCTTCCGGATAGGCGGCAACCTCCTCCGGTACAGGCGCATCTGTCCAGGAGCGCTCACCGCCTTCGTCGGTCTCGATGCGGATGTCGGAGAGCGTGACGTCTTCGACCGGTTGGCCTGGAATGCCGGTGATCGACGAGGTGAGGATGGCGCCGGTGGCGTGGACACCGGAGATCTTGATCCCGCGCAGCCTTCCGGGGGTCGGGGTCGGCTGCCCCCACCCCCGGTTGCCGAGTCGGATGAAGATGGGCGTCCGGACGTTCTGCATCCGGATGTTCGCTATCGACACACCGTCGATCCAGCCGCCGTCGACCATCTCGATGGCGAAGCCGGCGATGACTCGCTGGTTCAGTGGGACATCACGGTTGTAGATGACCGAGTTGCTGAAGGTGATGTTCTCGAACCCGCCCCTGGTCGCTGTTCCGAGCTTGAAGCCGTTGCAGCAGCAGGAGAGCACGCAGTTGGTGACGGTGATGTTGCGGGTGACGCGGAGTGGGCCGTACGGGTTCTCGCTCTTCAGGCAGATCGCGTCATCGCCGGTCTCGATGTCGCAGTTGGCGATGAGCACGTTGTGGCAGGCGGTCGGGTCGATGCCGTCGGTGTTGATGCCGTGAATCGGATTGCGGATCACGATCCCTCGGATCATCACCGTGTCGCACGCGATCGGCCGCAGAGTCCAGCCTGGGGAGTTGAGCAGGGTGACGCCCTCGACGCGCACGTTGCGGCATTCGACCAGTTCGACCATGGGGGAGGGGCGGTCGTTGTCGCCGATCGGCTTCCAGTCGTGGGTCGCCACATCGGCCCAGAGTTCCGGTCTCTCGGGACGATCGGCCGGTTCCCAGAAGGCTTGTCCCTGGCCATCCACGGTGCCCAGGCCCGAGATGGCGATGTTCTCGGCGCCGCGGGCGAAGATCAGGTGGCGCTGGTTGGCGTCTTCGTGGGCTGGTGGTCCAACGTGCGCCTGGTAGTCCGAAAGGTCCGTGCTACCGAGGAGTGTCGCTCCGGCCTCGAGATGCAGCGTCACATTGGTCCGGAGTTCGATCCCGCCGGACAGATATCTGCCGGGTGGCAGGTAGGCGGTGCCGCCACCTGCTTCGTGCGCGGCGTCGATCGCCGCCTGGATGGCCTTCGTGTCCAAGGTGTCGCCGTCGCCGGTCGCACCGAACTCGCGGACGTTGTGGGTCGGCATCGCTATCAGCGCCCTGCTGCCGAACCACGGAGGTGAACGGCCTCCAGGTTGCGGTTCGTGGCCCGCATGATGTCGGTCATGTCGTGGTACGGCTGATCCTGCTGATTCACCAACCCCATGTTGAACGCCTCCGTCGAACCTGGCTTCCGGGTCACCGGCTGGTCGTAGTGAACGAACCACGCTGAGCCGACGAAGACCGGACTTGCGGCCTGCGCTTCGATGAATGCCTTGTACTTCTCTCCACGATTGGCGATGCTCGTGGCCGTTATCGACGGATTGTGCGAGGTCAACCCACGGTCGGGATAGCAGAACGAATATTCCAGGTTGACGATGGGCTTGTCGTGTACGCCGTACTGGCGTAGGTAGTCCGCGCTGTTGGAGTACCAGTCGAAAGATATCGCATCGAGGAACTCGGCTCCGCCGACATTCCATTCCGGGCTCGTCCGCCAGGTAGGCACCAGGCAGGAGCCGAGGAACAGGTGGTGCGGATCGTGTTTCTGCAGCTCGTTCCGCACTTTCCTGAAATATTCCTTCGAGGCCAGGGTGATGAACGCTTGCAGATCCGTGCTGGGCAGCCGGCTGATCTCGATCGACTCGTCCGCCAGGGCACGGAACGACTGTGCACCAGTTCCCAGGATCTCGTTGACGCGGGCGAGGTCGTCGTCGTACGCGTCGGCCAGGTAGTGAACGAAGGCTCGCTTCGCCGGTAGCTCGGCGTTGCGTCTCAGGACAGCGGCGACCACGTCGCGGTTCCAGCCACGCTCGTTCTCGAAGAAGTATCCGATCAGCCACGGGTCGGTGCGGAACGTCCGGAGACCGAAGGCGGTGAAGGCGCGATCGAGCTTGGCGGAGAAGTCGGGGTCGAACGGATCGATCGCCCACAGCACCTTGATGACATCGGTGGGGGTCGGCGCCCGTTCGATGTAGGGCATGACCACGGCGGGATCGCGGTGCCACTTGCCCTGGGCGTTGAAACCCCAGTCGATCAGGCGACGCCGGGTGATGTCGCGCCAGCTGTCCTTGTAGTCGTCGCCGTATTTGCGCATGAGGTTCGCCTTGAGGAAGCTCACCGTGTGGAGCCCCTGCTCGACGACGGCGTAGGCGGCAGCGAACCGGTCCGGGTCGGGTAGCTCCTCGAAGACCTCACGCGGGCTGCCGTCGGAGTTCTTGTACAGGGTGCCGTAGCCCCACTCCTCCTCGGAGAACGCGTCGACGGCCTTGAGGAAGAAGAGATGACCGGCGGGCGTGACGAACCACCAACGACCGTCCACTTTCTCCAAGCGGAAGTATCCGGTCGCCGAGTGCTGACCCAGACTCTTCAGACCGCCGTACCGGTCGTAGGTGCCGTGGTCGAAGGTGATGTCGGCGAGGTTCGCCGCCTCCTCCGCGTACTCCCGTTGCAACTGCGCATCCGAGCGGACCTTTCCTGGCCAATCCTGGTGCAGGTATTGGCCGTAGCGGTCCACTAGCAACGTGCTCGTCTCGGTTGCTGGTGCGGCGGTCGCGTGGGTGGCACGAAGCTGGCCGAGCGTGCCGGCGGCCGCGATCGCGGATGCTCCGAGGATGAAGGTTCGACGAGATGTCAGTGATGTCATGGGGGCGCTGTCTCCTTGTCTTGGGTATAGCGCTACGAGCCGGCGGGAACGCGCACCTGCAACGGACGCGTCAGCGCGGAGGTGTCACCGGCTGTCCTGGTTACCTTCAGAACGAGCGTGACGACGGTTGTTTGCGGCGGCAGGGTGACGGCACCGTCTGGGGCGATGACGTCGGGATGATCTGTTGACACGACGGTCAGCCGGTACTGGCGAGGCAACCGAGGGAGCCGCAGCCGCGGAGCCTGCTCGTCCACCGGCGCGAGCCGGGTGATGGAGTCGGCCACGACCTCCGCCGTGAGGTCGGCCGTGCCGTCGTGGTGCACCAGTTCCAAGGTCAGGTTGGCGTCGCGCATCACGTCGGTCATCTCGGTGTAGGGCTGGTCCTGCTGGTTGAGGAGGCCGAAGTTGTAGCTCTCGCCATCTCCCGGCCGGCCGGTGACCGCCTGGTCGTAGTACACGAACCAGCCCGACCCGACGAACACCGGGCTTGCGGCCTGCGCCTCGACGAAGGCCTGGTACTTCGCACCTCGCTCGGCGACTGTGCCCGCACGCGCTGCCGCATTGATCGCCCGCAGCCCGCGGTCGCTGGTGTTGAACGAGTACTCGAGGTTGAGCACCGGCTTGTCGTATTGCTCGTAGCCGGTCAGATAGCTCGCGTCGTCGGTGTAGACGTCGAGAGAGATGGCGTCCAGGTGATCGCGGCCTCCGACGATCCACTCCACCGACGAGCGCCAGTTCGGCACGAGAGCAGAGCCCAGGAACAGGTGGTGCGGATCCTGTTTCCTGATCGCTCGCTGGATCTCGGAGTAATAAGCCTTCGAGGCTTCGGTGATGAAGTTCCTGATGTCGCTGTCGGGAACTCTTGCGATCTCGACCGCGATCCCGGCGAGCGCCTCGAATGAATTGGCGTTGGTGCCGAGCAGGTCGTTGACCCGGGTCAGGTCGCCGTCGTAGGCGTCGGACAGGTAGGAGACGAACGCGCGTTTGGCCGGCAGGCTGCTGTCGCGACGCAGCACCTCGGCGACCACTTCGCGGTCCCAGCCACGCTCGTTGTCGAAGAAGTATCCGATCAGCCACGGGTCGCGGTTGCGAGACCTGATGTCGAAGTGGCGATCGAGTTTCGCCGCGAACTCCGGGTCGAACGGGTCGATGCCCCACAACACCCGGACCACGTCGCTCGGGGCGGTCAGCTGGTCGATATGCGGCATCACGATGTTCGGGTCGCGTGCCCACTTGCTCTGGGCGTTGAAGCTCCAGTCCAGCATCCGGCGGTAGGTGATGTCCCGCCATGCGTCCTTGTAGTCCGCGCCGTACTTGCGCATCAGGTTGGACTTGACGAAGCTCACCACGTGGCCGCGTTCGGTCACCGCGTACGCCCCGGCGTACCGGCTGCTGTCGGGCAGCGCATCGAACACATCTCGCCGGCTGCCGTCCGGGTTCTGGTAGACCGTGCCGTACCCCCACTCCTCGTCGGACATCGAGTCGACGCCCTTGAGGAAGAAGGGGTGTCCGTCCGGGGTCACGAACCACCACCGGCCGTTGATCTTCTGCAACCGGAAGAAGCCGGTGGCTCGGTGGTTGCCCAGGGCCCTCAGCCCGCCGTAACGGTCGTAGCGAACGGTGTCCGGTGCGACGTCGGCGAGTCGCTCGGCCTCCTGCCGGGACTCGTCCCGCAGCTGAGCATCTGAGGTCACCTTGCCTGGCCAGTCCTGGTACAGGTACTGCCCGTACTCGTCGGCGAGCCTGGTGTAGCGCCTCAGCTCCTCCCGCATGCCGTCGACCGTCGCCGGTGGCGCCGGGTCTGGCCCGACCGGACCGCCGCCGATGGCGAACTCCACCTCGGACAGCGGGATGTGGAGGTACTGGTTGTTGCGAGTCAGTTCGACGCGTACGAACCTGGCCGTCTTGTTCCCCATCGGAATGTCCAGCCGGTAGTCCAGATCCGTCCGGGCGCGCACTGCTCGGCCGGCGACGCGGTACGTGGCGCTGGACTCAGGCCGATAGGTCACGGCGACCTCGTCGAACGCCCAGAACTGGTTCGGCGCCTTGCTGAAGATCGTGATCCGCTCGAGGGGCTGATCCCGCAGCAGGTCGAAGACGACGGTCACGTTCTTCGGAGCGGTGGCGTGTCCGCGCCAGCCGGCTCCGTCGCTGAGCCTGCGGTCGAACAGCGCGCCGTACTGGAAGCCGATCAGACCACCGGTCTTGTCGGGTACGCCGTCATCAGGGGCGACGCCGGCATAGTAGTTGCCAACGTCAACCATGCCATCGCGCGGAATCTGCTTGACGGGCTTGGTGGTCTGGGCGATCAGCTCCGTCGCGGACAGCGGTGGCGCCGGATCGACGCCGGCGTCGCCGCTGCCGTGGATCAGGGAGATCTCGTTCAGCGGCAGGTGCTGATACTCGTGCAGTCTGGCGATCGTCACGATGACGAACCGGGCGCTGCGGTTTCCGAGCTCGACGGTGACCGAGTGGTTCAAGGCCGTTCCCTGGGGCAGCGGTACAGCCGTGCCGTACCAGGCCTGCGCATGGACGGCGGTGAAGTCCGGATCGGCCTCCGGGCGCACCCGGACGGAGAACGACGCGATGCCGTAGTAGCGGTTGGGGGCGTTGCTGATCAGCGTCAGCCGTGCCAGCGGGTAGTCACGATGAAGATCGAAAACGATGGACACCTGTTTGTACTTCAACTGCCCGTCCCCGATCCACTGGGCACCGGTGCCCGTCGACCCGTCGGTGAGCGCCCCTTCGGAGAGGGCGACGAGTCCGGTGTTCGCTCGGTCGGGACTCGCGCCGCCGTTCGGGGCCTGGTCATAGACGTAACTGCCGGTACCGATCGGCGTTCCTGTCTCGGCCTCGACCTCAGTGGGGGCGGCGATCTGGACGCTGACCATCAAGATCAGGGCTGCGACGAGTGCGCGCAGGATGTGAGTCCGTAACGATGTCATCAGGTCATCCCTTCAGGCCGGTGAAACCGATGCCACGGACGATGTGACGCTGGAACACGAAGAAGATGACCAGCGGGGGAATGGTCGCGATCAGCATCCCCGCGATCACCTGGTTCTGCTCCGCGCTCTCGGCCAGCCGCGGCAGTGCTACGGCGAGTGGCTGTTGTTCGGTGTCCGAGATGGCGACCATCGGCCACAGGAACTCTTTCCAGGCACCCATCACGGCCAGCAGTGAGACGACCGCGACGATCGGGCCGGACATCGGCATCACGATCAGCCAGAACAGCCGCCACGTCCCAGCCCCGTCGACCATTGCCGCCTCGTACAGCTCTCTGGGCAACGCATCGAAGAACTGCTTCATGATCAAGACGTTGAACGCCTGTGCTCCCGCGGGAAGCCATACCGCCCAAGGTGTGTTCGCGATCGAGCCACCCGTGATCGGCAGGTCGAGAATGGTCAGGTAGAGCGCAACCAGCGAGGTGGTGCCGGGAATGAAGAGGGTGGCGAGCACCGCCGCGTAGACGAGTCGCCCGTACCGTGGGCGCAGTACCGACAGAGCGAACGCGCCGGTCGTTGCCACCAGGAGCTGGACGAACCACGACCCGCCAACGAGCACCACGGTGTTCAACAGGTAGCGGCCGACCCTCAACTCCCGCCACGCGAGCAGCAGGTTCTCCCATTCCGGCTCCGTTGGCCAGAGCCGCAGCGGTTCCTGAAGCAGCTCCAGAGTCGGCGAGATCGCGCCTTTGGCCACCCACAGGATCGGACCGGCTCCAGCGATCGCGACCGCGAGCAGCAGCCCGGCCTGGGCTACCCGTAAGGTCCAACGGACGGTGGGGCGACGCCGGTCTGCTGCCGAGAGGACGCTGCGGGCGGGTTCGGTGCTCATGTGGTGCTCCATTTCCGGGTCAGGCGGAGATAGACCGCGGACAGCGTGGCGAGAACCACGGCCAGCAGCACGCTCAACGCGGCTGCGGTGCCGTAGTCGCCGTTGAGGAACGCATACCGGTAGATCAGCAACAGGACGGTCACGGTCGAGTCCTCGGGACCGCCGTCGGTGAGAATGAAGGGCTCGGTGAAGATCTGGAAGGTCCCGATGATCTGCAGGAGCAGCATGATCAGCAGGACGCCGCGCAGATGCGGCATGGTCACGTGCCAGAGACGACGCCAGATCGAGGCTCCGTCGATCTCCGCGGCCTCGTACAGCTCCGACGGCACGCCGGCCAACGCCGCCAGATAGATCAACACGGTGCTGCCGGCATGGGCCCACGTCGTCGCGAGCACCAGGCTGGGCATCGCGGTCGCGGTCGACTGCAGCCACGGACGCGGGTCGAGGCCGGCGACGCCGAGCACCTGGTTGAACAGACCGAAGTCCGGGTCGTAGAACCACTTCCACAGCAGCAGGGCGACAACCGGCGGGACCAGGACGGGGAGGTACACCAGGACGCGAAACACGCCGCCGAGCCGCTGCAGCTCCGACCCGAAGAGCGCCAGCACGACTGGTACGGGGAAGCCGAACAGCAAAGCCAGGACGACGAACCACGCTGTATTTCGCAGCGTGGTCCACAAGAGCGGGTCGGTGAACAAGTAGCGGAAGTTGTCGACTCCGACCCAGGCCGGCGGGTCGACCAGGTTGGTCTGCTGCACACTCAGCACCACGCTCTGGCCGATCGGCCACCACCCGAAGTACCCGAAGACCAGCAACAGCGGCAGCAGGGTGACCAGCCCGCCGAGACCGAGGCGCCGGCGGGACCGTCGCCTCGCGGGTCGCGGACGGTCCGCCGACGGGGTCGCCGTGTCGGCGGCCCGCGTCGGCGTATACCGCTGCTGCACTTCGGTCACCGCTGGGCCCGTTCCAGGATCGGGACAACCTTCTCCTCGGCGTTGCGCAGCTCGGCTGCCGGATCGGCATCCTTGCGAGTGAGCACAGCCTGGACCGCCACATCAAGGGCCGCGTAGATGTCTTGCCCGGCGATCGGCGGCTCCGCGACGAAGTCCTGGCTCGCCACGCCCGTGGTGTACGACTTGAAGTTGTTCAGGGGAACGTTGGCATGCCGGTGCTCGACCTTCAGGACGGGGTCGACGACGTCCGGCTGGTAGAACGGCACGGCCGGCACGCCGACGGGGATGTCGTCCGCCGCGTTGGCCTTCGCACGCTCCTCGGCGGCCGCGGCGTCGTACTTAGGTCGCAGGTAGCGGAAGTCGATCCACTTCACGGCGGCGGCGCGCTCAGCCGTGCTGGCCTTCGGGCTGACCACGGCCATCTTGCCGCCCAGCAGGGTCGCGGACGTGCCGCCCGAGGGCAACGCGGTGACGCCGAACATCGCTGGATCGCCGTTGTACTTGGTGATGTGATCGCCGTACGTGCTCGGCGTTGCGATCGTCATGCCGATCCTGCCGGCCGAGAAGTCCTTCAGCACGTCGGCGCCGTTGCGCAGATGTTGCCGGCCGATCGAGTTGTCCTCCCACCGCGTCGCCTTGAGCCATTCGAGCGTCCGTCGTGCGGGGCCGTCGTTGAAGGCCGCGACCTGTTTGCCGTCGACCTCCTTCTCGGCCCGGCCGCCATGCGTGTACGTCATCGCTGTGAGCGTCCATCCACCGGTGTTGTTGGTGGTCGGCTGCGCGTAACCGGGTATGCCGGTCTTCGCAAAGATCGCCTTCGCGGCCACCCTGACCTCGTCCCAGGTCTTGGGCGGCTTGTCCGGATCCAGTCCCGCCTTGGTGAAGAGCTGACGGTTGTAGATCAGGCCCAACGCCCACTCACTGGTCGGCAGGCCGTAGATGCGGCCGTCCGTGCCTGTCCCCGGTTTCAAAGCGCGTTCCTCGAACTTGTCGGCGTGCGGAAGCGACCGGGTCTCATCGGTGATGTCGGCAACCTGACGTCGCTTGATCAGTCCGGGGGGCTCGGTCAGCGGGACGATGAACACCGTCTCGAGCTGGCCACCGGCCAGCCGCGCGGCAAACGTCTTCGCTTCCCACTGCGAGTCGGTGGGCTTGATCTTGATCTTCGGGTTGTCGCGCTCGAACGCAGCCACCTGGTCCAGGAACTGCTGGCGGGACTTTGCCTGCGTCGTCGGCGGCAGATCCGCCACTGTAATGGTCACCGAGCTATCGGCCGGCTCTGCCGACGAGCATGCCGACAGCGCGGGTACCAGTACGCCCGCGACGCCGCAGGCGACAATTCTCACCCATCGCGCTCTCATTCGCTGAACTCCATTCAGAAGTGTGAACAACCAGGTTTGGCGTGGGTCGCCGGTGAAAGTCGAGAAAGTGTGAGTGGGCGGCGACCGACGCAATGTTTCGTGTATCCGAATCGCGGATCAGCTGATCTTGTAAACCGGTTGAACTGGAAGCTAGCATCGGCGCTGATTCGGGTCAATACCTGCTCTTCACCACCAACTCAGGAAGTCGATTCCCACGCTGTGCCTCGGCTTCCGGTGGAGATCCGGCCACTCCCATCGCCCGGCTCACGACAGGTGCATGGAAACCGGTATACTCTCAAGGGCAGGAGGACGACCGACCAGGTCCACCGAGAAACCGACCGGGGGAGACACCTCGCATGACCGATGAGCAGGACGCGCGGCGACGCCCGACAATCTCGGATGTGGCCGCCCTGGCCGGTGTCTCCAAGGGCGCGGTGTCCAAGACGTTCAACGGTGGGAAGGGCATCAGCCCTGACACGATGACGAGGATCCGTGCCGCCGCTGCCGAGCTGAACTGGATACCGAGCACGGCTGCTCGCGCCGTGAGTGGCGGCCCGGCGCGCGCCGTCGGCCTGGTCCTGCGCCGACCCGCGGAACTGCTCGAGCTGGACCCCTTCTTTCCCGCGTTGCTGTCCGGGGTGGAGAGCGTGCTGTCGGAGGCGAACTATGCGGCGGTCCTCCGATTCGTCAACGACGCGAATACGGAGCGCGAGTGCTACGCCGAGCTGATCGGTGAGCGACGCGTCGACGGCTTCGTCCTCACCGACCTGCGGCATCGCGACCCCCGGTTCGAATGGCTCACCCGACTGGATGCCGCCGCCGTGGTGGCCGGCTCCCCAGGTCGCGGTTGCCCGTTTCCGTCGGTTCGTACCGGTGCGGGAGGCGAGATCCACGCCCTGGTCAGGCATCTCATCGCCACCGGCCATCGCACAATTGCGCACGTGTCGGGCCCGCCAGGCCTGCGGCATGCCCGTCGGCGTCAGCAACTGTGGGCGGAGGCGGCACGGGCCGGGGGGTTGACACCCGGCCCGGTGGTGGTCGGCGATTTCACCGCCGACGGCGGCGGTCGGGCGACCCGTGAACTCCTGGACCACCCGACGCGGCCGACCGCGATCTTCTATGCGAACGACCTGATGGCGATCGCCGGGATGTCGGTTCTTGCGGAGCAGGGTGTCCGGGTGCCCGAGGACATCGCCGTCGCCGGCTTCGACGACATCAGCCTGGCCAATTACGTCACACCGGCGCTCACGACGGTGCACTGTGACTACCGCCGAATGGGCCAGGTGGCGACCCAGATGCTGCTCAGCCGCCTCCGCGGCGAGGAGGTCGTGCAGCAGTTCACCATCGGCGCCGAGCTGCGGCTTCGACGGTCCACCGGAGGCTGACCACATGTCCCAATTGCTCCCGCTGCCGCGTCCGACGGTCCAGCTGCCGACCGGCGGACGTCCCTGGCTGGGCGCCAACTTCTGGTCCCGGCTCGGCGGTCCGCTGATGTGGCGGACCTTCGACGAGTCCCTGGTTCGCGAGGAACTCGGCGTGCTGGTGGACCACGGCCTCGACCTGACTCGGTCGTTCTTCTACTGGCCCGACCTCCAGCCGGCGCCGGACCGGGTCGATCAGGAGCTGTGCGCTCGGTTCGGCCGGTTTCTCGACCTGCACACGGAGGTCGGCCTGAGCACCATCCCGACATTCATCGTCGGCCATATGTCCGGCGAGAACTGGGATCCGGTGTGGCGTAACGGTCGGGACCTCTACCGCGACGTCTGGATGGTGGATCGGCAAGCGTGGTTCATCCGCGAGATGGTCCGTCGCTTCCACGGGCATGACGCCGTGGTGGGCTGGCTGATCTCGAACGAGATGCCGTTGTACGGCGGTGGCGGTCTGACAGCGGACGCCGACACCCCTGGCAGCAGCGGCCACGAGGCGGTCACCGCGTGGGCGGGCCTGATGGTGCAGGCGGTGCGCGCGGGTGGTGGCAGCCAACCGGTGTCGATCGGCGACGGTGCCTGGGGACGCGAGGTCACCGGTTCCGACAACGGCTTCCGGATCCGCGACCTGTCCCCACTCGTGGACTGGCTGGGGCCGCACAACTATCACATGACCGACGACCCCGTCCGCCAGCACTTCGTCCCGGCGATCCACGCCGAGCTGCTGGCCCGGTTCGGGCGGCCGGTCGTCATGGAGGAGTTCGGCCTCAGCAGCGACTTCGTCTCCGACGAGGGCGCGGCCGACTACTACCGTCAAGTCCTGCACACGACACTGCTCGCCGGTGCGACCGGCTGGATCGCGTGGAACAACACCGATCTCGACCTGCCGGACCAGGACCCGTACCGGCACCACCCGTTCGAGATGCACTTCGGCATCACCACCTCTGATGGGCGACCGAAGCCACAGCTCCTCGAGCTGCAACGATTCCGGGAGCTGCTCGACCGGGTCGACCTGCCGAGCTGCCGCCGGGCACCAACCAACACCGGGATCTTGGTGAGCAGCTACCTCGAGGGCGACCACCCTTTTGTCGCCGAGGCCGACATCCCCGCCGTCCGAGACTCGCTGCTGCAGAGCTATGTCAGCGCCCGGCTTGCCGATCTCGCCCCCGCGATGCTGCACGAGCTGGACGGCGTACCAGCGGCCAAGCTCCTGCTGGTGCCATCGGTCAAGGCGCTGACCGCGCCCACCTGGAGAGCGCTCGCCGAGGCGGCCGAGGCGGGCTCCACAGTGCTGATCACCTACTCGAGCGGCGAGACGTCCTTTCAGCGCGGGCCGTGGTGGCCCGGGCTTGACGAGTTCGCCGGCGTGCGGAAGCTGCTGCGCTACGGACTGACGGAGCCAGTGACCGACCCGGTGGTGACCTGGCGGATCACCGAACGATTCGGGAATCTCGGACCGGGGGACAGCCTGACCTTCATCGCCGGCGGCACGCCGGACGGTCGCTGCATGCTGCCAGTAGAGCCGGTCGACGCCCGCGTGGTCGCGCGAGACTCGCATGACCGTCCGGCATTGCTCGTTCGTGATGTCGGCGCCGGCCGGATCGTCCTCGCAACCTACCCCGTGGAGTACTTCGCCGCGCGCACCCCGCGGGTCAACCCGGACGACACCGTCAGGCTCTATCGAGCGGCCGCCGAGCTCGCCGGTGCGCTGCCCGACGTGGTGATCGACGACCCGAACGCGTTCGCCGACATCATCGAGCATGTCGACGGCAGGCGTTTCGCCCTCGTCGTGAGTGAGTCACCGGAGGCTCTCAAGGTCAACCTGCGCACCCGCGGCTCGGACGAGATCGAGCCGGTTCCGCTCGAGCCGTACGGCGTCCAGCTCGTCGACCTGACCTGGATGAGTGACTCCTGATCGAGTTCGGTATGGCGTGGCGCCTGTCCCCCGCGGTCCGGTGCGGAGTCGTCAGACCTTTCGTTTCAGCGCCAGTACCGAGATGGGTGCGAAGACCAGCATGATCCCGCCGGCCCAGAGCAGGGTCCAGGCGACCGGCTCGGCGACTGGTCCGCCGACGAGGAGACCGCGCGCGGCATCGGACAGGATGGTTACCGGGTTCGCCTCGACGACGGGCTGCAGCCAGCCGGGCATCGTCTCGGTCGGCACGAACACATTGCTGACGAAGGTCACTGGGAAGAGCACCGTGAACCCGAAGAGCTGGACATGCTCTGGATCACGGGCGAGCACGCCGACCAGGACCGAGATCCACGAGAACGCCAGTGCGAAGATCAGCACCAGGCCCACCATGGCCAGCAGTTCCAGAACCGAGGTCTCCACCCGGAAGCCCATCAGGTACCCCACGCCGAGCAGCAGGAAGACCGACCAGGCGTGTTTGACCAAATCGGCGGCGATCCGGCCCGCCAACGGTGCCCAGCGGGCGATGGGCAGTGACCGCAACCGATCGAAGACGCCCTTGGTGAGGTCGGTGTTGAGCCCGGTACCGACATACATCGTGACGAAGAACATGTTCATCACGATGATTCCCGGCAGGGTGATCCGGAGATAGTCGCCGGTGCTGCCGGCGATGGCGCCGCCGAAGATGTAGGTGAACAGGACCACGAACAGGATCGGCTGGAAGCTGTAGTCGCCCAGCTCCCACGGGTTGTGCCTGATCTGCACGATCGTGCGCCAGGCCAAGGTGGCGGACTGCTGCAGCCCTTGCGCCGGAGTGACCCGAGGGGTGATGCCCTCGGCCGCGTCGGGGTTCGCTGCTGTGCTTCTCATGCCTGCACCCCTTCCCGTGTCCCGCTGACATCCTCCGGTTCCTCGGCCGGATGTCCGGTGAGCGAGAGGAAGACCTCGTTCAGGCTCGCACTGCGCAGCGTGAGTGTGCGGACCACGACACCCGCATCGTCCAGCCGGCGGACGACGGCCGGCAGGATGGCCGGGTCGGTGACCTGAGCGGTCACCACTTCGCGGTCGACCTCCGGTTCGGTCTTCGCGAGTTCACCGACGACCGACACGACGGTCGGCAGGTCTGACAGATCCGCGGCGCGAACGGCGAGCGACTGGGCACCGGCTCTGGCTTTCAACTCGTCCGGAGTTCCGGTCGCGATCACCTTCCCGTGGTCGGTGACAGCGATGTTGTCGGCCAGCGCATCGGCCTCGTCGAGATACTGGGTCGTCAGCAGCACCGTGGATCCGCTCCTCACCAGGCCGCGCACGATGTCCCAGAGCTCCAGCCGGGCGCGCGGGTCGAGCCCCGTCGTCGGCTCGTCGAGGAACAGGATGCGCGGACGCCCGACCAGACTCGCGGCGAGGTCAAGCCGGCGCCGGATACCGCCCGAGTATGTCTTGGTGGCGCGGTCCGCGGCATCGGAGAGGCCGAAGTCCTCGAGCAGTTCACCGGCGCGTCGTCGCGCCTCGCGGCGGGACCGGCCGAGCAGCCGGCCGATGAGCAGCAGATTCTCGGTGCCGGTGAGGTTCTCGTCCACAGCGGCGTACTGTCCGGTCAGCCCGATGAGTTGACGGACCTGGTGTGCTTCCCGCAGTACGTCGAACCCGCCCACCGTGGCCCGCCCCGCGTCCGGCCGAAGCAACGTCGCCAGCACGCGGACCGCGGTGGTCTTCCCCGCGCCGTTCGGGCCGAGCAGACCCAGGACGCTGCCAGTCGGTACCGCGAGGTCGACACCGGCCAGTGCCCGGGTGTCGCCGAACCGCTTGGCCAAACCTTCCGCCCAGATCGAGTGGTCCATCAGCGTGCCCTCCCTGCTCGCTATGACCACCCAGTCGACTACTCGACGAGCAAATTCGTCAACGGCGTCCGTTACCCGTAAACGATGGTCAGGGTGACCCCGGTGCCGGACTGGAGGAAGCGGTACGCCGTACTGGCCGGTGGCTGGTCGAAGCGGAGTTTGAGCTGGGTGGTTCCGGTTCGGTTGATCGCGCCGAGTCCGCCGGGGGAGAGGTCGCTGGACACGCGCGATCCGGAGCTGAACGACGCAAGGCTGGCAACTGCCGTCGCGGTCGGCGTGCCCGCCCAGTCGGACGCCTCCGTCGCACAGGCGCCGAAGCAACCGGTTCGGAGGTCGGCCAGGAGGCGGTTACCGCCGGCCCAGGGATCGCCGGAGCCGCTGCTGTGGGTGACGGTCAGCCAGGCCCGGCTGATGGTGGCGTCGTCGGGAATCGCCGAGGTGTCGAAGGAGAGCAGGGCGCGGTTGTGCTTGCCGTCGGTGCCGCGGCCGACGGCGAGGTTGGCGAGGGTGCCCACGCTGGGGCTGGAGCCGTCTTGGTTGGCCTTGACGTAGCCGTCCTGGCTCTCGATGCCGCTGAAGGTCTGGGTCTGTGGTGCTGTTGGGTCAGCTTCAAGTCCCCAGAAACCGGCGATGTGGCCGGCGGCGCAGATGTCGACGTCGAGGATGTAGGGGGCGGGCGTCCCGCAGTACGGGGCTCCGCTGCCGGGGTTGATCGGCTGGCCGTGGTTCATCCCGGTGATCGAGTAGGTCTCCACGACGAGTCGGCCGGTGCTGTCCCGGTAGCCCTTGCGGGGATAGCCGTTGACGGTGTCCGAAACGTCGGCGGTCTGATCGGTGGTGTGGACGTTGGTCCATTGCTCCGTCAGCTCGTTGAGGTTGCTGTAGGCAACCGTCGAGTCCGCCGTGCCATGCCAGAGTGAGATCGTCGGCCATGGGCCGGTGTGACTCGATGCGGCACGGACCTTGTCGCCCCATTGCTGCGGAGTGAGGTTCGTGCCTGGGGACATACAGCTGAACGCCTGTACTACGGTGCCGGCGCATCGGTAGGGGAGACCCGCGACGACGGCTCCGGCGGCGAACACCTCGGGGTACGTCGCGAGCATCACCGCGGTCATCGCACCCCCGGCGGACAAGCCGGTCACAAAGGTCTTCGCTGCGTCCGAACCCTGGTCGGACCGCATTCGGTCGACCATCTGTTTGATGGACAGCGCCTCACCGGATCCGCGGCTGGTGTCGGCCGGTTCGAACCAGTTGAAGCAGGAGTTCGCGTTGTTCGCGCTCTGTTGCTGCGGCAGAAGCAGAGCGAACTGCATCCGCTCGGCGACCTCGATCCAGCCCGGCTCTGCGTCGAAAGCAGCAGCCGACTGCGTACACCCATGCAACGCCACGACAAGTGGTCGGCCGGCGGCAAGCCCCGACGGGACATAGCGGAACATCCTGAGATTGCCGGGGTTCGTACCGAATCCGGTGACCTCCTCCAACCCGGCCGCTCGGGCCACGGGTGCAGGTGCGGCGACCAGGAGGGCCACAACCGCGAGAACCGCGGCGCCCAAGGCACTCCACCGCCGGATTCCATCAGCAGAAGACATTTTCTGAACCTCCGTCGCTTCGTACGGATCTCAGAACTGATAGTTGTCGCCGCCGCCTACCCCCGCCATGTGCTGACCGCACACATCTGATCACGCAGAGATGCGGGGCCTGCCTACTACTGACGGCTATGACCTTGTCACCGCCGAGCGAGTGATCAATACTGCTCGATACAACAAGCAACGAGACAAGTTCAGTCACGTCTAACCGCCCAAGGAAGTGATCACTGTGTCGTCTCCGAGCCGTTACAGCCCTTCGCGCCGGGACCTGCTGAGGTCCGGCGCCGTACTCACCGCCGGCGCCGGAGTCGGTGCCGCCACCGGCGGACCGGCCTCCGCCGCGACCGCCTGGGAGCCATCTCGCGACCAGGGCGAGCAGCCGATGGTCGACGTTCCGTTCGAAGGTTTCGACAACGTCCGGGTCGGCCTGATCGGCCTGGGCAACCGAGGCGGTGGCCAGGATGTCCGCTTCGGTGCCGTCTCCACGGTCACCGCCGCGTGCGACATCCGGCCCGCCCAGGTCACCCGAACAATCAGCCGGATCATGGCGCAGGGCTTCCAGGACACTCCGCCGGTCGGGTACTCCAACGGCGAGGAGGACTACCTCAACCTCGTCAAGCGGGACGACATCGACCTGGTGTACATCGCGACGCCGTGGGAGTGGCATTACCCGCAGGCCAAGGCCGCCATGGAGCACGGCAAGCACGTCGCGATCGAGCTGCCGATCTCGCCCCACCTGGACGAGATCTGGGACTTGGTCCGTACGTCGGAACGCACCCGCAAGCACTGCATGCTGCTGGAGAACGTGAACTACTTCCGGCCCG
This sequence comes from Kribbella caucasensis, assembly GCF_004361855.1. Taxonomy (GTDB): domain Bacteria; phylum Actinomycetota; class Actinomycetes; order Propionibacteriales; family Kribbellaceae; genus Kribbella; species Kribbella caucasensis. The sequence goes on along the minus strand of NZ_SNWQ01000024.1, from coordinate 7,691 downwards.
AGTTGCAGATGTTCAACATGGTCAAGGCCGGCCTGTTCGGTGATGTGCAGCACGCGTCCGGCGGCTACATCCACGACCTGCGCTGGCCGTACCTGTTCGGCGGCGCGTACTACCCGGAGTACTGGCGGCGGCGCTGGCAGACCCGGATGAACGCCCTGCACTACCCGATGCACGGCCTCGGTCCGGTCTCGGCCGCGATGGGGATCAACCGAGGCGACCGGTTCGACGAGCTGGTCGCGGTGTCCACGCCGCCGAAGGCGTTGGCATTGTTCAGATCCGAGGACTCGCGGGTCGGGCCGGACCACTCGTCATGGGACGACGCGCCGTACATCTCCGGCGACCGGCACAGCGCGTTCGTCACCACGGCGTCCGGAAGGTTCATCCGGGTCGAGCACGACGTCAACTCGCCGCACCCCTACACCCGGGAGACGACCCTCACCGGAACCCGGGGCTCCATCGAGCTCGACAACGCCCGCGTCTACTTGGAGTCGCTCGGGCACGACAACCACACGTGGCGCACCGGCAGCAGCTACAGCAGCATCCTCGACCAGCACGATCATTGGCTGTGGCCGGCCCTGCAACGCCTGGCCGAGCAGTACGGCGGTCATGGCGGCGGCGACTTCGTGGCGATCTTCCGGCTGGTCCAGCTGATGCGGCTCGGGATGACTCCGGACATCGACGTGTACGACTCCGCGGCGTGGTGCTCGGTGATCCCACTCAGCCACGAGTCGATGAAGACGCCGCACCTGCGTCCGGTCAAGATTCCGGACTTCACCCGGGGCCACTGGAAAGGAGCACGGCCGACCTTCGATCGGCCACGGCCGGACGACCCCTGGCTCGAGGAGCGCTGACCGACCCGGACCGGCGGAGGCGGCGGCGACGGTCAGGCGGCCAGAGCCGGCAGGTCTTGCGGCACGTCGAAGTGGCCGCTGACGCGGGGGAGGTACTGGGTGGTCTGGAGGGTGGCGGTGAGTCTCGCCAGTTGGTGGCAGCCCGCGGTGATCGCGTCCTGCAGGGTCGGCCATTGGTCGACGCACCAGTAGGGGTCGTCGGGCTGGCGGTCGGTGTCGTCGTCGATGTCGGCGCACCAGCCGCCGGTGAAAGCGTGGTGGACGTGCAGTCTGAGATTCATGGTCGTTGGTTCGTCGAGGTGGGCGGATCGGATGGGATCAGAACGGGAGCGGGCGGCCGGACGGCGTACGGAGGTCGAGGCCCTGCGTGTTCCTGCGCGTGAGCGTGCGCACCGGCCTTCGGCGAACCTGGAGCTGGATCTGGCGCATGGTCTTTCTCCTGCCTGAGGGGTGGTGCGACGGGCTGTCACACGGCCTTCGGTTACCCATTACGAGTAACTTCGCAGGTGGAAAGTTCGAGCGCATGAGGGAGATTACCTAAATCGGTACTTACGTAGCCCTTAGCCGGTCCCTGGGGATCGGCTAAGGGCTACTACTCGTCAGCCGAGGTAGTCGCGCCAGGGGCCGGTGATGGCGAAGGTGATGCCCGGGCTCTGCAGGTTGACGAAGAGCACCTTGCCGTCCGCGGAGAAGGCGGGCCCGGTGAACTCGGAGTCGTTGAGCTGGTTGCGGGCGATCGCGTACGTCGGGCCGCCGGGGGTCGAGCTCAGCACGTGGCTGGTGGCGTTGCCGTCCTCGGCGAGGACGAGCGAGCCCCACGGGGTGACGGTGACGTTGTCCGGGCTGTCGAAGTTGTAGTCGTCGTACTTCGCTTCGGAGCCCTTGTCGGCGGCGGCGTTGTCCGGGAAGTAGGTGACCAGCTGGATGGTCTTGGACTTGTAGTTGTAGAACCACACCATGCCGTCGTGCGGAACGGCGTCGCCCGGCAGGTCCGTGGTGCCCGCTTCGGCGTACGAGTTGACGACGTACACACCCTCGTCGGTGCCGAAGACACCCTCGAACTTCTTGCCCCGGGTGACCTGGTCGTCGGTGAACTGCTTGCGGCAGGAGACCGAGACCGCGTCCCGGTCGGGCACCGGCACCCACGCGACCCGGAACGGACGCAGCAACTGGGCGGAGGTCAGGTAGGCGACGTCCGGGATCGGCTTGCCGTCGTCACCGAGGATGGCCATCGCCTCGAGGGTGCCGAAGTTGACGTCGGCCAGGTCCTGCCAGCTGTTCTTGCCAAGCCGGTAGCCGGCCGGCGCGGCCCAGCGGTAGAACAGTCCGTTGGGGCCGGAGGCGTCTTCGGACAGGTAGATGTGGGCCTTGTCCCGGTCGACCGCGCAGGCCTCGTGGGCGTACCGGCCGAGGGCCTTGAGCGGCATCGGGTGGGCGGTCTCGCCGTCGCCCCAGACCTCGAAGACGTAGCCGTGATCCTTGAGGCGGGTGGTGCCGTTGGCCTTGTTCTCGGTCTCCTCGCAGGTCAGCCAGGTGCCCCACGGCGTGTGGCCACCGGCGCAGTTGGTGAGCGTGCCGGAGATGCCGACCCACTCACCGAGGTTGTTGCCGTCACGGTCGGTGGCGATGACCGTGCATCCGCCGGCGGCGCCGACGCCCGAGTCGTAGACGGTGCCCTCGATCTGCGGTACGCCGAGCGCGTTGTTGCTGCCGATCTCGTGGTTCTGGATCAGCAGGTAGTCCTTGCCGGTGCCGAAGACCGCGGTACCGTCGTGCGCGCCCGGGGTCGGCTGGCCGGTCTTCAGCTTGGTCTCACCGGCGCGGGTGACGATCGTGTACTTGAAGCCCGGCGGCAACGCGAGGACGCCCTTGGGGTCGTCCATCAGCGGGGGAAACGGGCGGTGGGTCGGGTACGTCCCGCGCTGCGACGACGCCGGGGCCGCCTCGGCGAGGGTGGGAACCGCGCCGACGGTGGCGAAGCCGACACCGGTCGCGCCGACGGCGGCACCGCGGAGTACAGAACGACGATCGAGAGACATGGTGAAACTCCTTGGGCATTGATTGCGGGCGCCTTCTGGACGTGCGCCCGGCTCAGCGGTACTGCGGGCGGGTTCCCCCGAGCCGGCCGTTGCCGCCACCCGATCCTGCACCCGGCCAACGGCACCACGGCAAACACAACCTGAGCGTTCCGTTGCCGCCGCCCAGGCCGGGGATCAGCCGACCTTCACCGCGGTGGCAGGTTGAGTGCAGCGCGTAGCCGGGCCGGGCTCATCGCGTCCGGCGCGTCAACGGCGGGGAAGGAGTCGAGGAGCTTGATCAGGTCGTCACGGCGGGTGGGATCGTCTGCCGCCTGGCGCGGCGTGACTCCCGCGAGCGCCGGAATCGGTTCGTCCAGCCACCGCCGCTCATAGTCGCGGACGACCTGCTCGATCAGCGCGGCGACATCGAGATCGCTTGGATCGAGGGCCGAGCTGCCGCCGGGGCCTGCCCCCGCTGCCAGTACGGCGGCCTCGCGGGTGTCCCGGAATGGCTTTCGTGACTCGCTGACCAGGGCGATCGAGGGGACGAGTTCGCGTAGCTCGGCGAGGACGCGCTCATGCCGTTCCTCGCTGTTGGTGTCGACGTGCAGGTCGTCGCCTTCCAGCCGGAGGGTCGCGCTGATCCGTTGCATGCCGTTGGTGGTCACGTGCTCGAGCCATTCCGTTGCCGCCGGATCGGCCCGGTCGTATGTGTCGTCGAGGATGTTGACCAACGCAACCGAGTCGTCGGCGCGCAGAGTGGCCTCGCAGAACACCAGTGGATCGCCTTCGATGTTCTGCAGTACGGTCGGTGCGAAGCGCCGGGTGAGGAACTCGACCAGCTCGTGCGGATCCGGCTCGGAGTCGAGCAGGGCGATCAGCTCGTCGCGCTCATGCAAGGCGACGGGTTCCAGGCCGCCGAAGATCTGCAGGGTTTCACCGGCCGGAAGGATGCGGGCGCAGATCAGTTGACCCGTCGTCAGGTACTGGCCGGCGGTGCGCTCGCGGACCAGTAAGACATCGCCGGTGCGCAGGTCGCGCAGGACGAGGCCGTCGCCCGGGTGAATCTCGGTGACCTCGTGCACCGAGCGATCGGCGAGCAGCCACTGCTGTGCGAGCAGTCGCTCGTCGTCCGGCAGAAGCACACCTCGGGTGGTGAGGAAGTCCTCGAACACTCCGCCTTCGAACAACAGGGCGTCGACAACCAGCGGGTCGGTCGCCGCCGCCCAGATCTCGTCCTCCGAGTCGGCGTACTGAGCACGCTCAGCCGCCAGGTCGGTGTGCAGCTCGCGTTGCGGTTCGTCCATCACGAACAGGGAGGCCTTCTCGTACAGCCACAGCGCGCGATCCTCCAGCGGGAGTTGTTCGCTGTTGAGATGGCACTTCTTGTACTTGCGGCCCGATCCGCACCAGCACACGTCGTTACGTCCGAGATCCGTTCGGGGCGGCGCTCCTTGGAACCGCTCGAGCATGTGCACCATCGGGTCGTCGGCCGGAGCACCGGCGCGGCGGAGCAGCGACAGGCCACGCTCGGCGTCGCCGCGATCGAAGGCATACCGGGCGAGGTCGACCAATGTCATCGGCCAATCGGGATCCAGCGACTCGGCGTCCAGCAGGACCTGCTCGGCCGTCGCGATCTCGCCGAGCAGTTCGTGGGCCTTGGCACGTAGCCATCGCAGCGGCGGTCGTGCGCTCCGGGGCATCAGCGGCTCGAGCGTCTCGGCGAACATGCCGAGCGGAGCTGCCCGGGTCGCGTCGTAGCCCGTTGTCTCTGCCAGTAGTGCCACGACGATCGCCGGCTCGTCCAGGCCAGTGAGTGCGTCCTTCATCGTCATGCGGAATTCGCTGGTCTCGTCGGTTGGCTCAGTCGGCTGCCCGGTGGTGAGCTCCTCGAATACCTCGACCAGCGACGATGGATCGTCCGCGTTCTGCGCGGCGGCCTCGTAGAGCTGGGCCACCCGTTCGTACAGCGCTACACCGGCGAGTACCGCGAGCGCCTCGTCATTGCTCAAGTCGTGCCGGCGCATCAGACCGTCACGCCGGAGATCCGTCCGCCAGCGACCGAAGTCGAAGCCCTCCCACGCCACCCAGTCGCCGTTCTGGACCAGTCCACACGTTGCCAGTAGGGCCCTCAAAGGAGGTAACGGATCGCGGAACAGATCGTCATGGTCGGCGCACACGCTCCAGATCGCCGCCCCGAGCTCCTCGGGCTCATGCCTCTCTAGGATCGTGGCGATCGCTCGTGCGAACTCGGCCGTCGCCGCTGATCGGTCCGGTACGTCGACGACGTCAAGGGAGACACCGTCGGCGGTGACCCGCAGCCCGATCACGTCATCCGGGCGGATGTGCCGTCCGCTCAAGTAACCCGCTGGAAGCAGCAGGACTGCATCGTCGGGGACGTCGTCGACGGGTGCGCCACGCTCACCGAGTTCCTCGGCGTCGAAGGGCAGCAGGAGAGACCTGACCTCCGTGCCGTCGGACAGCCCAGCGACGTCGTCGAAGAGCAGCAGGTCCGCAGGATCCAGGTCCGGAGTCACGAACAGCAGATCGTGGGCGACCTCCAACTCGGTCAACCGGTGCGTGAACGTCCGCCCGGCGAGCAGGGCAGGCAACCAGGCCCATCGTTCGTCGGCGAGGAGCACCACCGGCGCGATCGCCTCGTCGAAGGCGTCCTCCAGCAATTCCTGGGGAAATTCGCCCAGGTCGATGCCGCGGTCCCGCAGTTCCGCGACGATCTGATCCTCCGTCAACGGCCCACGCGCAGCGAGAACTTCTGCCACTGAATCGACGAGAACGGCATACGACGAGTCGAGCGCTCCGGTCACCCCTGAAAACCTATCGGATCGCACTGCGGTAGCCCTTCAGACCGAGCCACTCGCGGGCGCGGCCGAGTTCGCGCTCGTCCCGGAACAGGTTCCAGCGCGTGAGCTGAACCTCATGGGCGTCGTCGTGCAGCACGTTACGGAACCGGCGGAACGCGCCACGGCCCTCAAGCGCCTGGAACAGTTGTTCCCGGAGCCGTCCGTCCGGTAGGCCGGCGGCGAAGTCGCGCATGTCTCGGTAGCCCTCGCCGCTCTCCGGGTGGAAGTGCAGCCATCGGTCCGGATCGAACGACTCGCTGTCCTCGTCGAGCTCCTCGGGTAGGTCAAAGTCCAGCGAGCCCGGCGGATAGATGTTCCCGGTCAAGAGGTCGATCGCTCCATCGCCTGCCAGCGGATCGCCGTCGAGGAGACCAGCCAGGATGTCCAGGTCGACCGGAATCGGAGTCAGCGGCCATGGCACATGTTCGCTGGTGACCGCTTCCCCGAGCATGGCTTGCAATTCCATGGCCAGCACGTCATCGCCCGCGGCATCGCGTTCCCGCAGGCCGGCGACGCAACGTCGTACCAGGTCACCGTCGGCTGCACTACCTGCGTCGAGCAGCGCCTGTCCGGCGTGTTGCAGCACCGGCGCCAGGGGACGACCTTCCAACAGCACCTCGGTCTCACCTGCGTGCAACCGGCGTAGCGCCGCACGGTCCCACATGTCTTCGTCGAACTCTGCCATGGTCAGATGCTGCCCGACCGAATCCCCAGCTTCTGCAGGGCGTCGGAGAACCGGCCGTCGGCCTGCACACGGATCTTGCCGGTGCTGTGGTCGGTCACCTGTTGCCACTCGTGGTCCGCGACGTAGTACATGTGCGGGCTGACCGGGCCAGGCCGGCTGCTGAACATCGTGATGGCGACAGTGGGCAGGATGTCCAGAGCGGTGGCCACCGTGTGATCTCGCAGCACATGCACAAGCAGGGAGTCTCGGACCGGCATCGCGACGAGGCAGCCGAACGGAGGGTTCTCGACCCGCAACGATTCGCGGAGCACTGTGTCGAACACCAGTGCCCGCGATGCCGTGAACATACTGCCGGACAAGGTGGTGATCTCCGCATCGTCGCACTGCACGTGCTCGACCTCGTCCCGGAGACGGCGGAGGTTCGCCAGGCCCATCCGGGTGGCCTCCTCCGACGTCACGCCGAGGTTGTCGACGTCGAAATGCATCGCGACTGCACGGCCGGTGTAAGTGGCCGGCACGGTCAGTACGCCTGGCGCGAACTCGGGCATGCGTTCGGCCCAGCTGGGCTGGATCGTGGACGCGCAGACCAGTCGAAGGTAAAGCTCGCTCTCCAGGTCATCCGGAATGGGCGGCGGTCCGCCCGAAGAGGTCAACTGGTCGAAATGCGCCACGACCGCCGAGCGCCACTGCTGACGCGGCAACTCGGCGACTGTCCGAGCGAGGTTCATGAGGCCGGCGAACATACCGTCCTGCACCGGAACACCGTCGGGGCCGACCGGCACCAGCGCACCTTCACCGTCGTATCGCATCGGCAGTCCGCGTTTCGCGACCGCATCCTCGGCCAGCCGCGCCAGCCGGTCCGCCTGGGTCACCGTCAGCGGCGTCAACACCGGATGCTGCCGCTCCCCATCCGATTCATCGCGCGGTCGGTGGCCGCCACGGCCACTCCCACCGCCGTTCATGTCACTGCCAGCACTCATTGGATAGGTCGCGGGAATCCCCAGCTCTTCAGAGCTGGGAGGAACCGCGACTGCCTCCTTTCGGTGATTTGGGATTGTCGGTTCCGGCTGATTAGGTATGTTCCATGTCCCGGTTCCGGATGTACCCGACTCCCGCGCAGCAACTTGCGTTGCTGACGCAGTGCGGGCAGGCACGGCACGGGTGGAACCTGGGGCTGGCAATGGGGCTCTTCGATCTTGACCGGGCACGACACGCGGTCTCTGCCTGCGGGGTAGGGGCTCGTGGCCTCTGAACACTGGCTGTTGTCGAGACAGTT
>NZ_SNWQ01000023.1:104503-114116 GCF_004361855.1 Kribbella caucasensis | reverse complement strand
CCCGATCGACCCGCTCCACACCCTGCATGCCAAAACCCTCTCAGCACGCACAGCAGACACCGCGACGACACGCGGATTATTCAGCGGCCTCCTAGCGGATTCCGTAGAAGCGGTTGAGGGTCTGCGTCACGCCGACCCCGTTCGCGTCGGTCAGCTCGACCTTCAGGGTGACGAAGTCCGTGGCCGCCGTGTTGTCCACGGACGCGACCACCTTCTTGCCGTCGTTCGTCACCGGTACGTCGACCCAGGTCACGCCGTCGTCGTACGAGGTCCAGGCGCGAGCCGTCGTCAACGACCCGGGTTGGTACCACTCCCCCGATGAAACGGTCACCGAGACCGGATAGTCCTTCACCCGCGGCGCGCGATCGTTGGCGTCCACCTCGAGGTCGTAGTCCGGGAACAGCAGCGGCAGCGCACCCGACGCGGTCGACGATGACGTGAACCGCCAGCGCGTCTCCGCGTTCGCCGGCGACTCCCACGAGTAGTTGCCGCGCTGCCACCGCAGCAGGTTGTAGACCAACTCGAACGACGTCGACGAAGCCGGCACGTCCCACCAGCCCTGGCCGTAGTACCCGTACTGCCCGAGCGACACCCCGTCGGCGAACAACTCCGTGTTCCCCAGATCCAGGAATCCCTGCCAGGCGAAGTGTCCCGCCTCCGTGTCCGCCCAGGCCGGGAAGTTGGACCAGATCGCGTTCCCCTCCCGAGCCGCCGGTACGACGGCCGTCCCGGTCGTCTGGTCGCGCACCATGCCCGGCCGCAGCCCCGCCTTGTACCAGGTCTCCCGGTGATGACTACCAGCCCGGTACGCCTTCGCGGTCGACGTCATCAGCGTCGCGAACGGCCAGGCCATCGCGTCGGAGTGCCCGACCATCTGGCTCATCTTCGTGTCCCGCTCGGCGGTGACGAGGTGCTCGACCCGACCCGGCGCCGCGACCGATCGGCGAGGACCGACCGGGATCAGGCTGAGGCTCCACGGCCGCCACGCGTCGACGTACTCGGAGTAGGTGTAGGCCTTCCCGGGTGTGTTGTACGTCGCGTCGATCGTGGCGAGCTGACGATCCCGGACCCGGTGGACCGTGTCGCCGTCGATCCGGCGGCTGTGGGTGAAGGCCAGGCTGTAGAGGTACGGCGAGGGCGCGGCGGCGGGTGATCCGAGTTGCCAGCCCTCGACCACCTCGAACGTCCCGCGCCGGGCCCGCGTCTTGGTGTCGGCGAGGTAGATCGCCTTCACGGTCGGGCCGAAGGAGCGCGAACTCGCCAGCACCCAGCCGTCGATCACGCGACCGTAGCTGAGGCTGCCGCCCCGTCGCTCGGCCGGCCGGTCGGTGCTCACCTTGGTCTGCGCGGCCCGGCGGGCGTCGTACGTGATCGTGGTGTTCTTGGTCAGGGTGATCTCGGGATCACCGAGGAAGGCGTACGACTCGACCAGGCCGTCGGCGCCGTCGGTCGCGACGCTGGCCGCGAGCGAATACGTGCCGGCCCGGAGGTGGAGGGTCTGGTCGGCACCCTCGAAGCCGATCCGCTGCGCCGCGATGCTGTCCAGGTCGAACACGTCGAGGAACGTGATCGACGAAGCCGGCTTGCCGTTGCGGTCGATCAGCTTGACCGTCACGTCGACGTGCTGTGGCTCGAGGTAGAAGCCGATCGGCGTGACCACGGTCCGGCCGTCATTGCCGGTGGCAACCACGCGCGCGCCGATCGCGCCGTACAGGCCGTAGTCGAGCTTGACGGACGGGTCGACGATCAACGGGAGGCTGGCCGACTTGCCCGCCGGGACGGTCAGGCTGGTCGAGCCCAGTTTCAGCACCGAGCGCGGCAGGGTCTTGCCGTTGTTGCCGCGGGCATCGGTGCTGAATCGCAGCGTGACCGCCTTGCTGCCCGTGTTGGTGTAGGCGAGCTGCTTCGTCACCTTCTCGGCCGGCGTGTGCGGCCAGGCAAACGTGCCGACGTCGGTCGTACCGGGACCGGTCACCTGCTGAGTCACCGCGTTCGCGAGGTCGAGCTCGCCCGCGCCCTGCTCGTAGATCCCGGCGCTGGTGGCCGAGCGGACCGTGTTCTGCAGCGCAGCCTTGAGCTGTACGCCGGTCCAGTCGGGGTGCTGCTGCTTCAGGATCGCAGCCGCGCCCGCCACGTGCGGCGTGGCCATCGACGTGCCATTCATGTCCGTGTACGCCGAGTCGCCGCGCCCACCCGCACGAGCCGCGGTGATGTCGACCCCAGGCGCGGCGATGTCCGGCTTGACCGTGTGCGCCGTCATCACCGGGCCACGACCAGAGAAGTATGCCGTCGAGCCGGTCAGGTCCGTCGCGGCCACGGTCAACGCGGACGGCGCGCAGCCCGGGCTGGTGATGGTCTCGCTCGGCCCACCCAGGTTGCCCGCGGCAACGACGAAGAGGACACCCGAGGCGGCGCTGATCCGGTCGACGGCCATCGCCATCGGGTCGGTGCAGTCGACCGGCTCGGAGGTGCCGATGCTCATGCTGACCACATCGGCGCCTTCGGCAACGGCCCACTCCATCCCGGCGATGATCCAGGACAGGTCGCCGTTGCCGAAGTCGTTCAGTACCTTTCCCGAGAGCAGCCGGGCACCCGGTGCGACACCCTTGTTCCTGCCGTCCGACGCGACACCGCGGCCGGCGACGGTCGACGACGTGTGGGTGCCGTGGCCGTCGTGATCAGCGGCATCAGGGCTGTCGGTGAAGTTCATCTCCGCCTTCACCGCCCCGGCCAGATCCGGGTGCTCGGCATCGACACCGGTGTCCAGTACGGCGACCGTGGTGCCGGTCCCGTCGAATCCGGCCTGCCACGCCTGCGGCGCCCCGACGTACGGGACGCTGTGGTCGAGGGTCGACTTCACCTTCGCGTCCAGCCAGATCTTGTCCAGCTCGCGCCCGGCCGGGTCCGTGGGAGTGGTGAGCGCGGACCAGGTGTCGTGCGCCTGCGTCTTCTCGGTGCGCAGTGCGGCCGCACCGACCGATGGCAGCGACCGCGTGCGGGTCGCGCCCTTCGGCACGGGCTGCTGCGTTGAACGCGCGGTTGCCTTGTACGTCGTGATCACCGGGATGCGGTCGGTGCTGGCGTCGTCGAAACCCTGCCGGATCAACGCGCTCACGTTGAATAGCGCCTCGTCGACCTTGCCGCGCTGGACGATCCGGGCCGCGCTGTCAGGTACGACGTACAGGTCCTTGCCGACCGTGCGGGTCTCGTATCCCGCAGCTGCCGGGTCGACGGGCACGAAGCGCACGTTGGAGCGCCCTGAACCGGCCGGGGTCAGGTAGACCTTGTCGCCGGTGAGCAGCGTGATCGTCTTGGCGCTGTCGACCTGGACAGGCAGGGACGGCGCGGTTGTCGAGGCGGCGGCCGCCGGCTGCGAGATTGGGGCGGCCGCGGCGGGAACCAGGGATGCGGTGGCAAGCAGAACGGCTGCGGCGGGTCGGCCAGGAAGCGGGGAACCATCGGTGGACCACCTTCGGGAGGGCGGAAGTGCTGCCCGACAGTCCATCGCAAAACCGCCAGCCAGACTCGGCCCGATGCTGGCAAGATTGCGACAATTCAGGAATCCGCCAGCGGGAGACCGCCGATCAGAGACCGTCAGGGAGGCACAGTGCTCGACGTGCTCGGACTCCAGGACTCCGAAGAACTCGCCTACCGCGCCCTCGTCGAGGTGCCCTCGTACGACGCCGCCGGGCTCGCCACGCGCCTCGGCTGCCATCCGATCGAGGCAGCCCGGTCGCTGGCCGCGTTGGAGTCCCTCGGCCTGGCCGCGCGCTCCAGCGGCAGCACCGACCGGTACGTCGCCTCGCCGCCCTCGGTCGCGCTGGCCGCGTTGGCGGTGCAGCGCGAGGAGGACCTGCGCCGGGCCCAGCGCGAGATCGAGTCGCTCAGCGAGGTCTACCGCGGCACGGACACCGAGCGGTCGGTCAGCGACGTGGTCGACGTGGTGCGTGGGGCGAAGGCGGTCGGGCAGCGCTTCGCACAATTGCAGATGTCGGCCCGCGAGGAGGTGCTCGGCTTCGTCAAGGCCGAGATCGCGGTCGTCCCGCCGGAGGAGAACACCGAGGAGGACGCTGCCGTCGACCGAGGCGTTCGGTACCGGGTGATGATCGAGCGGAGCGCCTTCGACCGGCCCGGGTTCTTCGCCGCCGCGGCCGACTCGTTGCAGGCCGGCGAGGAGGTCCGGGTGGTTCCGGAGCTGCCAATCCGGATGCTGATCGTGGATCGGCGGATCGCGCTGGTGCCGTTGGTGTCGGGTTCGGAGCGCAGTATCGGCGCGCTGATCGTGCACCGCAGCGGCATGCTCGACGCGTTGATCGCCCTGTTCGACCGGGTCTGGCGAGACGGGCTGCCGTTGGTACTCGGGGCTGACGGAGTGGTCGAAGGCGACAGTGGAGACGGGCCGGCTGAGCTGGATGCGCGGATCCTCGGGCTCTTGCTGGCCGGTCTGACCGACCAGGCCGTCGCCAACCAGCTCGGGCTCAGCATGCGCACGGTCCAGCGACGGGTCCGCGCGCTGATGGATCTGGTTGCCGCCGACACCCGCCTCCAGTTGGGCTTCCACGCCGCCCGGCGCGGCTGGATCTGAGTCACGGCCAGGGTCGAGCCGGGGTGATCCCCCTTCCGGTGGCGACCCAAGTACCGCAGACTCGGAGGCGTCGAAACGGCCATCTGGGGAGGCCGCTGATCAGCCAGGAGGGGCGATCGGCTATGGAGGGGTACAGCGAAGGCACTACGTCTGTGGTGCGTGCCGAGGACCTGGTACGGGTCTATGGCGCAGGTGATACGGAAGTGCGCGCGCTGCGCGGGGTCAGCGTCGACATCGCGCCCGGGCAACTGACCGCGGTGATGGGGCCGTCGGGCTCGGGCAAGTCGACATTGATGCACATCCTCGCCGGACTGGACAAGCCGACCACGGGCTCGGTCAAGATCGACGGCACCGATATCACCACGCTCGGGGACGACGCCCTGACCCGGCTGCGCCGCAAGCACATCGGCTTCATCTTCCAGTTCTTCAACCTGCTGCCGATGCTGACCGCGCGCGACAACGTACTGCTGCCGCTGTCGATCGCCGGGCAGAAGCCGGACGAGGAGTACTTCACCGACCTGATCGACCGGGTCGGTCTCGCCGATCGGCTCACGCACCGCCCCGCCGAGTTGTCCGGCGGCCAGCAGCAGCGGGTCGCGATCGCCCGCGCCCTGGTCTCCCGGCCGACCGTGATCTTCGCCGACGAGCCGACCGGCAACCTGGACTCGCGCACCAGCGGCGAGATCCTGGAGCTGATCCGCGCCTCGGTGGACAAGTACGGCCAGACCACGGTGATGGTCACCCACGACGCCAAAGCCGCGGCGATGGCCGACCGGGTGCTTTTCCTCGCCGACGGCGAGATCGTCAAGGAGACCGGCAAGACCAGCCAGCACGAGATCCTGCGGATCATCGACACGCTGGACCTGTCATGATCCGGTTCGCGCTGCAGGGCATCCTCGGCCGCAAACTCCGGACCGCGCTGACCGCGATCGGCGTCGTCCTCGGCGTGGCCCTGGTGTCCGGCACCTATGTGCTGACCGACTCGATCTCGTCCGCGTTCGACTCGATCTTCACCGAGAACTACAAGAACACCGATGCCGCGATCACCGGCAAGTCCGCCATCGATCTGAGCCAGGACGAGGCCGCCGGGGGCGTCGCCCCGCCGTTCGACCAGTCGCTGCTGGCGAAGGTGCAGGCACTGCCCGAGGCCGGGGTGGCCGAAGGCGGCGTGTTCGGTGAGGCGCAGCTGATCGGCAAGGACGGCAAGACCATCGTGTTCGGCGGGGCGCCGAACCTCGCGTTCAGCGTGACTCCGGACCGGCCGGAGTTCAACACGCTCGCGCTGGTCAGTGGCGCCTGGCCCGCCCCGGGCGAGGTCGTGATCGACACCCAGACCGCGGAGAAGAAGGGCTTCCAGGCCGGCGAGACCATCGGTGTCCAGGCTCGCGGGCCGATTCAGCGGATGCGGATCTCGGGGCTGGTCGAGTTCGGTCAGGTGTCCTCGATCGGCGGCGCGACGCTGGCCGGGTTCGACCTGCCGACCGCGCAACGGCTGATGGACAAGGAGGGCAAGCTCGACCAGATCCTGGTCGCCAAGAAGGACGGCGTCTCCGAACAGCAGCTGATCGACGCGATCCAGAAGGTCCTGCCGGAGGGAACGCAGGTCCGCACCGCCGAGGACCAGGCGACCGCGGATGCCGAAGGAACCAGCGGATTCCTCGACTTCTTCCGGACCTTCCTGCTGGTGTTCGCCGGGATCGCGTTGTTCGTCGGCTCGTTCGTGATCGCCAACTCGCTGTCGATCACGATCGCGCAGCGAACCCGGGAGTTCGCCACCCTGCGGACGCTCGGTGCGTCCCGCCGCCAGGTGCTCAGCTCGGTGGTCCTGGAAGCGCTGGTGACCGGCCTGCTCGCCTCGGTGGTCGGGTTGTTCCTCGGGCTCGGGATCGCCACCGGCCTGTTCAGGGTCTTCGATGCGGCCGGACTCACGCTGCCCAACAACGGTCTGGTGTTCAGTACCCGCACGGTGATCGTGGCCTTGATCGTCGGCGTTCTGGTGACCCTGCTGGCGAGCCTGCGACCGGCGTGGCGGGCGACCCGCGTGCCACCGATCGCGGCCGTCCGGGAAGGCGCGACGCTGGCCCCGACCCGGTTCCACCGGTTCCGGCCGGTCGGCGCTGCTCTGCTCGCGATCGCCGGTGTCGCGCTCGTGGTCGTCGGGTTGTTCGTGGACGGACTCAGTACGACCACCGTGCTCAGTTCGCTCGGCGTCGGCGTACTGCTGATCTTCATCGGAATCGCGCTGTTCTCGTCCCGGCTGGTGCGCCCGTTGGCCGCGTTCTCGAACCCGGTCGCGCGCTGGTCGGTGCTGATCCTGACGGTGCTGGCCTGGCCGTTCTTCTCGTTGCCCTACTGGCTCCTCCGCCGAGGCGTTTGGGGCCCGGGGTCGAGCGGACGGCGTACGGCTGGATTTGTCCTTGGTGCTGTGCTCAACCCGGTGCTGCTGCTGATCGTGCTGATCATGGCGGTACGACGCCGTGCCGGTTCGTGGCAGCCGGAGTGGCCCGCCGACTTCCCCGGCGTACTGCCGGATCGGCCGGCCACCGAGATCGGCGGCCAGAACAGTAAGCGGGATCCGCACCGGACGGCGTCGACCGCGGCCGCCCTGATGATCGGGCTGGCGCTGGTCACTCTGGTCGCGACGCTCGGGGCCGGCATCATCAAGCCGTTCGAGGACGCTGTCGACCGGATCTTCAGCGGCGACTACGCGATCACGGCGCAGAACAACTTCAGCCCGCTGCCACCCGCTGTCGCCCAGGCGGCCGCCGCGGCGCCGGGTGTCACGTCGGTGTCCAGCGTGCGGGGCGGACAGGCCCAGGCTTTCGGCGAGACGATCTTCATCACCGCGGTCGACAGCCAGGCGGCCGGCGTCCTCAGCTTCGACTGGCAGGCCGGCTCGCAGGACGTACTGGGCCAACTGAGAGCCGACGGCGCGGTCGTCGACGAGACCTACGCCAAGGACCACAACCTGCAACTCGGCTCGTCGTTGCCGCTGCAGACCGCCGGCGGCAAGACCCTGCCGCTGAAGGTCGCGGGGATCTTCAAGCCGCCGGCCGGTGGCTCGCCGTTCGGCAACGTGACGATCTCGACCACCTCGTTCGACGCGACCAACCCGCAACCGCTGAACGTGTACTCGTTCGCCAGCATGCAGGGCGGTGTCACCGCGGCCAACACGGCGGCACTGGAACAGGCGCTGGCGACGTTCCCGAACGCGAAGGCGCAGACCCGCGAGCAGTTCAAAGACGCCCAGTCCGACGGCATCAGGGGCCTGCTGAACGTGCTCTACGTGCTGCTGGCGCTGTCGGTCGTGGTCAGCCTGTTCGGGATCGTCAACACATTGGTGCTGACCGTTTTCGAACGGACTCGCGAGCTCGGCATGCTGCGCGCGATCGGGTTGACCCGGCGGCAGGTGAAACGGATGATCCGGCACGAGAGCGTGATCACCGCGCTGATCGGCGCCGTCATCGGGATCCTGCTCGGACTCGGCCTGGCCCTGCTGCTGGCCGCCCGGCTGGACGAGGTCAGCTTCGCGGTACCGACCGGTCAGCTGATCATCTTCGCCGCGGTCTCGGTCGTCGTCGGCATCTTCGCGGCGATCTGGCCGGCCCGGCGCGCGTCCCGGCTCAATCCACTGGAAGCCTTGCAGTATGAGTAGTTCTGCTCAGGCTGGGTGATCTGGCGCGCTGCTAGGTTCCCGGCTGTGGACCGCCGCATGGTTGCCGCATTGGCTAGTTTCTGTTTGCTGACTGGGTGTTCGACAGTCGACTCCGCTGACATCCGGACCAGCGGGATGACCGCCCATCTGACGGTCAGCGTGCCCGAAGACGGATCCGCCGCGGTCGTGAGCGGGTCGTTGCGGGTCGGCACGTTGACCTTCGTGGAGCTGGGTGACGGGGAGACTTTGACGGCATCCAGTGGTGGGCAGACAGCGACGTTGAAGCGGGGGCGGTTCGGGGGTTCGACGAGTTACAGCGCTCGACTCGACGGCGTGACGAAGCCTGGGACCGAGATCGTGTTCGCCTTGCAGCGCGGCGGTGAGGACGATTCGGCGCCGCGGTCGACGGTGACGTTGCCCGAGCCCGTGCGGTTGACGGCGCCGGCCGCCGGTACGTCGTACTCGCGGCGCTCGGCAGACATCGGCGTGCGGTTCACCAGCGGGTCGGCCTCGACCGTGCTCACCTGGG
The DNA here is from genome assembly GCF_004361855.1 of Kribbella caucasensis. GTDB lineage: Bacteria > Actinomycetota > Actinomycetes > Propionibacteriales > Kribbellaceae > Kribbella > Kribbella caucasensis. The sequence goes on along the minus strand of NZ_SNWQ01000023.1, from coordinate 105,347 downwards.
CCGGGGAATGTATCGAACCTGGCAGCCTCGAGCTCGAGCCTGGTCGAACCTCAGCGACGATCAGCCGCGGGTCGATCAAGCCCACCGGCCGGCCGTCGACTGGAACCACCACGTCCCCCGCCGCATCTCCCGGCACGTGTCAGATCGCCATCACCGTGACCAGGCGATCTGACGGCACTCTGGATCCAGCCTTCAAAGACGGCTCCATCCGAGCCGAATCCCAGTCCACCCGCCAGCTCACCTCAGCCCCCTAACCGCCCGCATCCCCCCGCACCCTGGTGCCCTCGCACCTGCACCCGCACCCGCACCCGTCGGGAGCTTGAACAAGAAACCGGGACCGTCGACCCGCTGCAGCTAGTTCAAGGCCACCAGTTGTTGTTCAAGCTCCCGCCAACCGGCCCGCCCGAGGCGGCCGGGCGTATGGCGGCCACGCGAATGGCAGCCGGGTATGTGGCGGCCGGGTGCGCAGGGCCGCCACAGGACAGCACCCGGCCGCACCTCACTGGACGGATCGTCGGCTGGGTGAGGTGCGACGCAACCGGGGGGTGGCTGCGCGAATGTCGGGCGCTGGTCATCCGATCGTGGTGGTGGCGGGCGGCGGGGAGTCGGCGGCCGGCGTGGGTGTGGGCTGGTTGTCGGCCCAGGGGTCTGGGTAGTCGGCGACATCCCGGCGCAGTTGGTCGGCCCATGTGTTGCCGAGTGGGCGTGCGGCGTTGCCCAGTGGATGAGCGACTCCACCGACGGCGTGGCCTGTCGACCCGGGTGCCTGGATGCCGGTCCGGCCGGGTGCTGGGCGGGTGGCGTCGGGTGTTTCCACGCCAGGGTCGGGTGGGGCGACACCAGT
>NZ_SNWQ01000023.1:0-104408 GCF_004361855.1 Kribbella caucasensis | reverse complement strand
CCAGTGTCGGGTGCGGCGACGCCAGTGTCGGGTGCGGCGACGCCAGTGTCGGGTGCGGCGACGCCAGTGTCGGGTGCGGCGACGCCAGTGTCGGGTGCGGCGACGCCAGTGTCGGGTGGGGCGACGCCAGTGTCGGGTGCGGCGGTGCTGGTGGCGGGCGGCCTGGTGCCCGGTGGGCTCGTGGCCCAGGGATCCGGGGGCGGGTTGGGGCCGGGAGGGCGGTCAGCCCAGCCGGGGCGGGACAGCACCGGGCGGCCGTTGAGCATGGTGATGGTCCAGTGGCCGTGGTGGACGTCGATGTGGTCGGCCTTGCATAACAGCACCAAGTTCTCGACGCGGGTCGGGCCTCCGTCGGCCCAGTGGATGATGTGGTGGGCCTCGCACATCGCGGGTGGGGCGCCGCAGACGACGCAGCCCCTGTCCCGGGCGTTCAACGCGCGGCGCATGGCGCGGTTGACGAACCGTTCTTCGGTGCCGACATCGAGGGGTTCGGAGTTCGCGCCGAGGACGAGGGGGATGATGCCGGCGTCGCAGGCCAGCCGGCGGATCGCGGCCGCCGACAGGGTGCCGCCGTGGGCGAGGTCGCCGGTGCCGGTGCCGGCCAGCAGGTCGGCCAGGTTGATGGTGACGGTGATGTGGGGTTTGATGCCGCCGTGTCCGGGCGCGGCCGCCCCGGTGCCGGCGGCGACGGTGAGGGCGGTGACGAGGCCGTCGGCGTGGCGTTTGCCGCGGGGGCGGGGATCGGGCCGCCCGTCGGGGGTCTTGTGGGGTTTCGCCCCGGCGAAGATGACGGTCTGGAGCAGTTCGGCGTTGTCGGCGGCGAGGAAGCCGCCGAACTGGATGCCGTCGTCGCGGCGTTTCAGCCACAGGGTCTCCTTGGCCTGGGCGCGTTTCTCGGCCGGTTCGGCGCCGTCGGTGTCGAGGCGGTCGCGGACCTGTTTGCCCATCTTGCGCAGTTCGCCCGGTGGGAGTAGTTGCGCGGCTCGTACCATCTGTTCCTCGGCGACCCGCAGGTTCTCGACCGGCACGTTCGCCGCGGCCGGGACCCGCTCCAGGGCGTCGATGATCGCCTCGGCCTGGCCCGGATGCAGTACCAGCGGGCCCCCCTCCGCACCACCGTCCGGGGCGGCGCCGGCCGCGGCACCCACGTCACCGTCGGCGCCCGTGCCCGCGTCCGTGCCCGCGTTCGTGCCGCCCGGGTCCGCGTCGGTGCCCGTGGATGCGCCGGCGTCCGTGCCCAAGCCCGTGTCCGAGTCCGCGCCCGTGCCCGCGTCGGTGTTGGCGTTGGCGTTGGTGGTGGGGTCGGTGTGCAGGGCGGTGTTGACGGCCTCGTACCTGGGCAGGGCTTTGGCGGTTTTGAGGTCGTGGCGGACGGCGGTGGGGTCGAGGCGGTGGCGGATGGCGATGAGTTGGACGGTGTTGCGGGCGCCGATTTCGGTGGCGTGGCCGTTGGCGTCGAGGGCGGCGAGGAGTTCGAGGCGGCGGGTGTTGATCCGGTTGAGGTCGGCCTGGAGTGTGTCGAGGGCGGCCAGCATGTCGCTGCCGCTCATCGACCACACGGGCCGTTGCTCCAGCCGTTCCATGGCTAGAACCCTAGACGATGCCGCCGACAATTTCTGGGCCTGGAAAGCCCTTGTGGATAAGGGGTTTCGGGATCGAGTAGTTTCGCCAAGTTGTCCACAGCAACACACAGACTGTGCACAACCTGATGGCCCGGACGCTAGCTCCCGTTGTGAGCCTGGAGTTCGCGGGCTGTGCGGCGCAGGGCGTCGTTGTCGTCGGACGAGCGCCAGCGCACGACTGCGGTCCGCTCCCCCACTCGGGAGCGCAACGCGGCACGCAGGTCGTCGATTTCCTCGACGTTGGTGACCAGCAGTACGCCGATGTCCGGATTGGCCGGCGCAGCGGGATCGATCCGGGAGACGTTGATCCGGTACGAGTCGTCTGGTGCCCAGGTGACGACGATCCGGAGCCGCAACTCGTCCACCCAGTACGTCGGCCGGTCCGGATGCCAGTCGGATCCGCGGCTCGGTGGCTCCAGTTCAGGAAGGGCCGTCTGCACCGCGTCGTACAAGGCCTCTCTGTATTCACGGGCTGTCTGCCGGGAGGCACCGAACGAGATCCGTTGTAGACCGATCTCTTCGGGCAGGCGCCCGGCGGCCGCCACCACGACGAGCAGGACACCGGCCAGCAGGGCTGCCAACGAGGTCATGGCGTGGTCGGTCCACAGCGCAAGCAGTACCGCCAGGCCGATCAGTCCGAGGCCTGCGGCGACGAATGCTGCCCGAGTTCCGGCACGGAGGTCGTCGCGCGCCATACCACCACATCCTTCAACACCTCCAGTATTACTCTGTGCGCCTCGGAATACACGCACTGTCATTCGAATGCGCTCGGCACCCTGAGAAAGTCGAGCGGTTACCTGTCGGCCAACTCTGGGCTACCTTCGCGAAGGCCGAGGTAACCGTTGGCCGGACAGCATCGGCGACGGTAACTCAGCACCGCCCCCACCCGCCCGATGAAGGGAACCCTCATGCGCCGCCTTACCCGCGCGCTGCTCCCACTCGCCCTGACCGCCGGCCTGGTCGGCCAGAGCCTGGTCGCCGTCCCCGCGTCGGCAGGCGGCCGCGAGCTCGACCTGCAGGCTCACCGCGGCGGTCTCGGCCTGACCGTGGAGAGCACGATCGCCTCGTTCACCCGCGGCCTGGAGCTCGGTGTCAGCACGCTCGAACTCGACGTCCAGATCACCGAGGACGGCCACGCCGTCGTCACCCACGACCGCCGGATCAGCGGCGCCAAGTGCAAGGACACCGCGCCCTACACCCCGGCCGACCCGGAGTACCCGTACGTCGGCAAGTACATCAACACGCTCACCCTGAAGCAGGTCAAGCAGCTCGACTGCGGTACCCAGACGCTGCCGAACTTCCCCGGCCAGACCCCCGACCCGGGCGCCCGGATGCCGGAACTGCCTGAGGTCTTCGACCTGGTCAAGCGGTTCCACGCGTACGGCGTCAAGCTCAACATCGAGACCAAGGTCGAGGCCGGCGCCCCGAGCGAGACGGCACCGCGCGAGCAGTTCGTCCAGGTCGTCGCAGCCGAGGTCCGCAAGGCGCGGATCGGCCGCCAGGTGACCGTCCAGAGCTTCGACTGGGGCGCACTGATGCGGATGCGCCAGGTCGCGCCGGAACTGCCGATCGTCGCGCTGACCAACTACGACTTCCTGCAGACCGGTCAGCCCGGTAAGTCGCCGTGGCTCGGCGGGATCGACGTCGACGACTTCGGCGGCGACCTGGTGAAGGCGACGAAGTCGTTCGGCGCCGACGCGATCAGCCCGGTACACGGGTTCCCGCAGGACGGGAAGATCACCGACCCGGCGTACCGGCCGTATGTCACCACGGCGATGGTGAACGACGCGCACAAGGCCGGGATGAAGGTCGTGCCGTGGACCGTCGACGACCCGGCGACCATGCAGTCGCTGATCGACAAGGGTGTCGACGGCATCATCTCCGACTACCCCGACCGGCTCCGGACGGTCGCGGCCGCCAACGGCTACAAGCTGCCCAAGTCGTACGACGCGCCGGCGGTCCGGGCGCTTCCCGAGGCGCACGCGCACAACGACTACGAGCACCGGCGTCCGCTGCAGGACGCGCTCGACCGGGGCTTCACCAGCGTCGAGGCCGACGTCTGGCTGGTCAACGGCGAGCTGCTGGTCGCCCATGACCTGGTGAACACCGTCCCGGGCCGCACGCTGGAGAGCCTGTACCTCCAGCCGTTGGCCGACCGAATCAAGGCGAACCACGGCCGGGTCTACCGCGACAGCAAGGACTTCCAGCTGCTGATCGACATCAAGAGCGACGGCCCGTCCACGTACGCCGCGGTTGACCAGGCGCTGCGCAAGTACCGCGGGATCAGCACCATCTTCGCCAACGGCCGGGTCTACGAAGGCGCGGTCACCTCGGTGATCAGCGGCAACCGCCCGCTCGACGTACTGAAGGCGCAGAACATCCGGTACGCCGGGTACGACGGCCGGCTGGCGGATCTGAAGTCGGGTATGCCCGCCTCGCTGATGCCGTTGGTCAGCGACAACTGGACGAACAACTTCACCTGGCAGGGCGTCGGCGCCTTCCCGGCCGCCGAGCGCGCCAAGCTCCGCGACATCGTCACGACGGCGCACAAGGCCGGCTACCGGGTCCGCTTCTGGGCGACCCCGGACGTGCGCGGCGCCGCCCGTGAGGCGTTGTGGTCGGAGCTGGTCGCGGCCGGCGTCGACCACCTCAACACCGACGACCTGCACGGCCTGGAGGACTTCCTTCGGGGCTAGGGCTTGACCTCCGTGAGGGCGATGATGTCGTCGCCCTCACGGAAGGCCTTGCGCTGCTTGTCAGCTCCGTTGCCATCGGTGAGGAGCCGCCGGATCGTGTCGGCCACCAGGTCGGCGTCACCGAGTTCCTGGAGCGCCGGAGCGAGGTGTTGCTGCAGAAGATCCAGCAGCTTGACCATCGGCAGCCTCTCGGCGTGCAGTACTTCCAGACCGTCTCCGCTCAGACCGTCGCGGGCCGCAAGCCAGTACGCGGTGCGCAGTACGGCCGGTTCGAGCGTCGGTCCCTGGTCGCCTTCGGCCAGAGCGGTCATCACCAGCGCGCGGACCAGCGTCGCCATCAGCACCGTCTCGTCGACAGTCAGCGGTACGTCGCTGACCCGTACCTCCACCGTCGGTACGTGCGTGGACGGCCGGACATCCCAATAGATCATGTTCTCGTCCATGATGCTGCCCGCCGCCAACTGCATCGCCACGAGTGCGTCGTAGTGCTCCGCGGACTCGAAGTACGGTGGCTGCCCGGAGCACGGCCAGCGCGACGTCATGAGCCACCGCCAACTGCAGAAGCCGGTGTCCTCGCCCAGATAGATCGCCGAGTTGGCGGTCAGCGCCAGCAGAGCCGGCAGCCACGGCCGCAGGTGGTTGCTGACCCGCACGGCCGCGTCGCGGTCCGGCACCTCGACGTGGACGTGACATCCGCAGACCCCTTGTTCCCGCGCCAGCAACCCGTAGCGCGCGGCCATCTCCTGGTAGCGCGCCTTCCTCGTGATCAGCTGAGCGGCCTTGCCGCTGGGCGGTGCTGCGATCGCCAGCAGCCGCCCGCCCTCCTCGACCGCCGCGACAGCCAGCGCCGACCGCATGGCCTGGACGTGTTCACGGACTTCGGCGGAGGTCTGGCAGACCGGGGTGTTGAGCTCGACCTGTGCCCTGGTCAGTTCCAGCGCGATGTCCATGCCCTGGACGTCAGCCTGGACCGCCTTGCTCCGCGGTAGAGGCTCGCCGGTGGCGGACACCAGCAACAGTTCTTCCTCGACGCCCATGGACGGATGCTTCACGCCCGATCGGTACCCGGCGCCGTAGCACGGGAAACAGCCGTTAGGCTCTGCCGCGTGAGTCTGCCGATCGTCACCGCCACCCGGTACGTGTTGCCGCTGCGCGAGGGCGGATCCCTACCGGGTGTTGTCGAGGGCAACGATCTCGGCACCTACGTGCTCAAGTTCCACGGCGCCGGGCAGGGACCGAAGGCGCTGGTCGCGGAGGTCATCGTCGGCGAACTGTTCCGCCGGCTCGGGCTGCGGGTGCCCGAGCTCAAGCTGTGCGAGCTGGACCCGGCGATCGGCAAGTCCGAACCGGACGAGGAGATCCAGGAACTGCTGGTCCGCAGCGCCGGGCTCAACCTGGCCGTCGACTTCCTGCCCGGCTCGTTCGGGTACGACGGCTCCAGCGGCGTGCCCGACAACGCCACCCGGGCCAAGATCCTCTGGCTCGACGCGTTCGTGGCGAACGTGGACCGGTCCTGGCGCAACACCAACCTGCTCGTCTGGCACAAGGAACTCTGGTTGATCGACCACGGCGCCGCGCTGTACTTCCACCACTCGTGGATGTCCGCGGAGAAGTTCACCGGGCTCAAGTACGACGCCTCGGACCATGTGTTCTCGACTGTCGCGCGCGCGGTGCCCGGGATCGACGCCGAACTGGCCGCGGCGATCACCCCCGACCTGCTGACCGAGGTGATCGGCCTGATCCCGGACGAGTGGATCGCGGACGGCGACCGGGAGCGGTACCTCGGCCACCTGACCGCCCGCCTCGCCGATCGCACGGCCTGGCTGCCGGGCGGTGCACGATGAATCAAGAGGGCAGCGGCGACCTGGTCCCGTTCGACTACGTGATCCTGCGGGCGGCACCGCGGATCCAGCGCGGCGAGTTCGTCAACGTCGGCGCGGTCCTCTACTGCCGGGCGCTCGACTTCCTCGGCGCCGCGTGGGACGTCGAGCCGGATCGGCTGAAGGCGCTCGATCCGGCGGTCGACGTCGACGTGGTCTGCGCGTCGCTGGAGCACATCCGCGCGATCTGCGCGGGTGATCCGGCCGGCGGTCCGGCCGCGGCCACCCGGATCGGCGAACGATTCCGCTGGCTCGCGGCGCCCCGCAGTACGGTCGTCCACCCCAGCCCGATCCACAGCGGCCTCACCAACAACCCCGCCGCGGATCTGGACCGTCTGTTGGACGCCTTCGTCCGTTAGCCCGTTTAGCCGAGTGCGGTCGAGACCACCTCGCGGGCCTGGGCGAACACCTGCTCGAGGTGGTCGCTGCCCTTGAACGACTCGCCGTAGATCTTGTACAGGTCCTCGGTCCCGGACGGCCGGGCCGCGAACCATGCCGACTCCGTCGTCACCTTCAGCCCGCCGATCGACGCCCCGTTGCCGGGCGCGCTCGTCATCCGGTCCACGATCGGCTCCCCCGCCAGCTCGGTCGCGGTCACCGCGTCCGCCGACAGCGCGGACAGCTTCGCCTTCTGCTCCCGGGTCGCCGGTGCGTCCACCCGCGAGTACGCCGACGCGCCGAACCGCTGCACCAACTTCGCGTGCGCCTCGGACGGCGTCTCCCCCGTCACCGCGGTGATCTCGCTCGCCAGCAACGCCAGCAGGATGCCGTCCTTGTCCGTCGTCCACACGCTGCCGTCGAACCGCAGGAAGCTCGCGCCCGCCGACTCCTCACCGCCGAAGCCAACGGATCCGTCGATCAGCCCGGGCACGAACCACTTGAAGCCGACCGGCACCTCCCACAGCCGGCGGCCGAGATCGGCGACCACCCGGTCGATCAGCGATGACGAGACCAACGTCTTGCCGACCGCGACCTCCGGACCCCATTGGCGGTTGGCGAACAAGTAGGAGATCGCCACGGCGAGGTAGTGGTTCGGGTTCATCAGCCCGGCGTCCGGCGTCACGATGCCGTGCCGGTCGGCGTCCGCGTCGTTGCCCGTGGCCACGTCGTACCGGTCCCGCTGGGCGACCAGCGAGGCCATCGCGTACGGCGACGAGCAGTCCATCCGGATCTTGCCGTCGTGGTCGAGCGTCATGAACGACCAGGCCGGGTCGACTCGCGGGTTCACCACGGTCAAGTCGAGTCCGTGCCGCTCCGCGATCGCCGCCCAGTAGTCCACGCTCGCTCCACCGAGCGGGTCGGCGCCGATCTTCACCCCGGCCGCCCGGACCGCGTCCAGGTTGAGCACCGACGGGAGATCGTCGACATAGTGACCGAGGAAGTCGTAGTCACCCGCTTGCGCGCGAGCCGCGTCGAACGGCTTCCGGCGTACGTCGCGGTTGCCGCCGGCGATCAGCTCGTTCGCGCGGGACGCGATCCAGCCGGTCGCGTCGGAGTCGGCCGGACCACCGTGCGGCGGGTTGTACTTGATGCCGCCGTCCCGCGGTGGGTTGTGCGACGGGGTGATCACGATGCCGTCCGCGCCGGCGCCCGCGCCCCGGTTCAGCCCCAGGATCGCGTGCGACACGGCCGGCGTCGGGGTCAGCCGGTCGGCACTGTCCACCAGGATCTGGACGTCGTTGCCGGCCAGGACCTCGAGCACGGTCCGCCAGGCCGGTTCGGACAACCCGTGGCTGTCCCGGCCGACCAGCAGCGGCCCGCTCGTCCCCTCGCCGGCGCGGTACTCGCAGACGGCCTGGGTGACGGCCAGGATGTGTGCCTCGTTGAAGGCGCCGTCCAGACTCGAGCCGCGGTGGCCCGACGTACCGAAGACGACCTTCTGGGCGGGGTTCTCGACGTCCGGCGTGATCCCCTCGTACGCCGCGAGCAGCGCGTCGACGTCGACGAGATCCTCGGGCTGAGCGGGCTGACCTGCGCGTGGGTGCATGAGCACATGCAACAAGCAGAAGCCGACGAGCACAACTCCGGACGGTTTGTTCCAGACCGGGGGGGTGGGGCGGGCAAGGAATATTCAGCTGGAGAACGGGGTGAGTAGCTGATCGACCGGTGCGTAGTCGTCGGTCAGGATCGGCGCGTCACCGGCGTACGACCGGAGCTCGGCCCGGTCGCTGATCACGCCGGCGCCCGCGCGCAGCCGGCCGCGCAGTACGTCGACCGGCAGCGGCTGATCCGATGCGGTGATGACGAAATTCCCCGCGGCGCCGCCTTGTAACGCCGACTCGTCCGACGCCATGGCGACGTGCGGGAACTCCGCGAGCACGGTCTGCAGTTCAGCCTTCAGGAACGCCTGCGGCCCGAAGTCGATGACGTTGATCGTGTAGATCCCGTCCGCCCGGAGCACCCGGCGTACGTCGGCGATCAGCTCCCGTGTGGTCAGATGCCACGGCACGGCGACGCCGCCGAACGCGTCCATGATGATCAGATCCCGGCTGTCGGCGGGCTCCGACCGTACGCCGAGGCGCCCGTCGCGGATCTGTAGGTCGAGCTCGGGCCCGGGTTCGGCGCCCAACTGCTCCTTGTCGACCTGGATCACGCCCGGGTCGATCTCGTACACCTTGTTCTGCGTGCCCGGGTGGGTCGCCTTCAGCCAATGCGGCATGGTGAGCCCGCCACCACCGACGTGGAGCGCGTCGAGCCGCTCGCCACCCGGCCACTTGCTGTCGATCACCGCGCCGAAGTCCTGGGTGTAGTCGAACTCCAGATACGTCGGATCCGCGAGGTCGACGTACGAGTGCCGCAGCTGGTCCAGGTACAACGTCCGGCCACTAGCGCGGGCGGGATCGTTCTCGACCTTGGCGCAGTGGTACGCCGTCTCGACCTCACACGGCCTCGGCGCGACCAACGTGAGCGTCGTCCCGATCAACGCGAGCGCCAGCGGCCTGGTCGCGGACCGGAAACCCCGCAGCACGATCGTCAGTACTGCGCCGGCGACCACCAGCACTCCGCCAAGGCACAACACGATCACACTGGTCGGCACCTGTGCGACGAACACGAACCCGGTCAGCACGGTCCCGGCGATCGCCCCGACTGTCCCCCACGCCGACAGCCGGCCGACCACCGTGCCGGTCTCGGTCAGCGTCGACAACCGCAGCTTGGTCACCATCGGAGTCACCGCGGCCAGCAACGAGGCCGGCAGGAACAACGCGACCGCGAGCGCGATGAACACCGTGTTCGGGTCGCCGCCGCGCACCGCTTCGCCGGTCCACCGCACGACCGGCAGGATCAACAGAACAAGCGCTCCCCCGAGGAGGATCAGGGGCCCGAGCGTCTTCACCGGCGGCACGGTGTCGGCGAACCGCCCGCCCAACGCGGCACCGGTCGCGATCGCACCGAGGGCGACGCCGATGATCGCGGTGTTCGTCTCCAGCGTCAGCCCGAGGTACGGCGCAACCAGTCGCAGCGACACCAGTTCGAGGACCAGGACGGCGGCCGAACTGCCCAGCGCCAGGGCGATGGCCAACTTCTGTCCGATCCCACGGGCGGGGGCTTCAGTGTCGCTCACCCGCGCAACCCTATCTGTGGATAACTACCAACCCGGTCCAGCGTTCCTGGCAGCGCACAGCGGCCACGCGACCGCATCCGCCGACTGGGCCTACTGAGGCTGGTCGAGCTGGGCGATCAGGGTCTTGGGAGCGATCTGCCGGTACGCGTCCTCGACGATGTCCTCGAGGTGGGCCCAGTCCACCCCGTCCACGTCGAGGTAGACACCGAGCCAGCCCCGATGCCCGACGTACGGCGGCCGGAAGAAGTGCTCGGGATCCGATCCGACGAGAGCCTCCTGCGCCCCCTCGGGAGCCGCACACCAGAACCCGACCCGATCATCGTGGTGCTGATTGGCGAACGTCACGAACGTCTTCTTCCCCCGGACGAACCACGTCGGCTCCCCATGACTCAACCGCTCAGTCACCTCCGGAAAAGCCAGACACAACCCCCGCAACCGCTCCACCCCATCCACCACCCAAACCTCCCACTCCTGGATCCGACCAATCCAATCCACTCCACACCCCTGCCATGTCAACGGCTGGGGACGCAGTACTGACTGCTTTGTGACTCAGGTCACAGTGACCACGGTCTGTGTCGAGGCGTTACACGGTCAGTGCCGGTAGGTGTGTGCGGCAGCGCCGGCGCCCGACAGGAGGTTCGGACACTATGCGCATTCGGAACCTGGCGGTGACCGCCACGCTGATCCCGGTCCTGATGCTCGCAGGCTGCGGTAACGACTCTGCCGATGTGGCAGCGTCATCCCCGGGCGCCCACAAGGCGGCCGAGAAAGATCTCGCCGACCCGATCGCGGGCGGCTCCGGCCAGCCCAAGGGCGGGCCGGCTTCCGACGATCCGGTGGTCAACGCGTACTACGCCTACCGGGTCGCGCTCGACACGATGATGCGTAGCGGCGGCAAGTCCACCAAACAACTGATCCCGGTGATGACCCCGGATCTCTACCGCTCGATCACCCAGCAGGCGAAGTACTACCGGACCAGGAAGCTGCACAACACCGGCGCCACCAAGGTGATCTGGGCCAAGCGCACCCTGGTCGCGGACGGCGTCATCGTCCGCGCCTGCTACGACACCAGACAAGCAAGCACCGTCAATGCGGCCGGCGAGCGCGTGCTGCCCGCGAGGACCCCGACCCGCTGGGTCGACGAGATGCGCGTCGAGCAGCACGACGGCCGCTGGGTGGTCGACGGCGGGCGCACCACCCCGGTCGCCTGCTGATCCCGGCCAGGCACCACCCCAGACGACTCCGGATCGCTGTCCCACCACGGACACACCTCGCGGCCCGGAGTAACTCGCAGCGCGGAGAGTCGCCCAAGACTCTCCGCGCTGTTGGTCGTCACGTCCCGACGGCGCCCGGTTGTCGCACCATGTAGACGTCGATCGGATCCTGAGTCTCCAGCGTGAATCCGTGGCGCTCGTACAACCGCCGCGCGGCGCTGCCCTGCAGAACATTCAGGCGCACGAGCAGCCCGTCGGCATCGGTCCGGTCCAGCAGCGTTCGCAGTACAGCCGAGCCAAGCCCCCGCCCTTGGACGCTTGGGTCGAGATAGAAGTGCTCCAGCAACTGCCCATCCTCGGCCGGCCGCAACGTGACGCACCCCGCGAAGACATCACCGCTCAGAATGATCGACGTGTACTGCGAGGAGAACGAATCCCGCAGCCGCTGCCGAACCCGATGCTCGTCGTACCGCCCCAACCGCTCCAGATCCGGCCGCATCACTACGGCCCGCAACTCCGCAATCGCCTCGACATCCGCCGGCTCCGCAGGACGCAAGGCCCATTCCGTAGTCCGGTCCGACTCGACGCCGGGCACCACCCGCCCCGCACGCATCTCGTCTGCCTCTGTACTCGCATCCACGGGCGGGATTATGCCAATGAGCCGCTGCGACCCGGCAGCGCGTCAAGGATGGCGGCACTCGATCCGGATGAGTTCTTCGACAGCGGCACGGAGCTCGGCATCGTGCTCCGGCCCGGACCAGACGACGATGCGGGCCTTGTCGCCGAGCTTGGCGGCGACCAGTTCACGGGCCGGCGTGGGGTCGCCCTGATTCAGCAGTACGACGAGCCGCCGGCCGTCTCGCTGCAGCCGATCGAGCAACGGCGGCAAGGTCGATCCCCGGAACAACCCGGGATCGCTCTTCACCTTCGTCTCCACCATCACCCCGCGGCCGCGAACCACGAGCAGGAAGTCGGCGCGATCCTGCGCGAACTCGCGATCGTGGTACACCCGCGCCTTCGGCCAGAGCCGTTGGATCGCCGCGTCCACGTCGGCGTCGTACCGGGCGGCCAGCCGGCTCACCCGCGAACTGGTTCCGCGCGGACGCAACCTCTCCGGCACCCGGCTGGCGAAACCCCTCTGCCCCAGCAACGGCCGCAGCCAGCGATACAGCGTGGTGTCGATCATCGGCGGACTCCCTGAACTGGCCAGCACTCACCGAAATTCTTCCAGCACAGCCCGTCACCAAACCCCGTCCGTCACGTCGTCAACCAATCGTGACCCAACCACAACGAACGCCGGGTTGCCGGACACGGACCGTCGTCGTACACACGGACAGGCAGTAGTCGGCAGCGGGGCAGGCAATCGGTGGACATCAAGCGTGGAAGGCGGCCGGCGAGAGGGCTACTGCCTGTCGGTCCGCACGAAACACGTGGTTGCTGGGGGCAACGAGAGTTAATCGGTTGCGGCCGGGCGGGGTCGGCGGGTTGGCTTGGAGGGTTGTCGAACGGTCACGGGAGGATGCGATGGAGCCGGTCAGCGCGGAGGAGATCAGGGGCTCTTTCGTCAACTCGTCCAGGAGCCAGATCAAGGCGATGACCCTACCGCCCAAGTTCACCGAACTGCCCTGGGAGTCACTCGACTACCTCGGCTGGCGTGACCCCAAAGCGCCGAATCGCGCCTACCTCGTCGTACGACGCGACGTCGGCCTGACCGGGATCGCGCTGCAGACCGCGGCGACCGGGAAGCCCCGGCGCGGTACCGGCTTGTGCGATCTCTGCCATACCGCGCACCAGGTCACCGACGTCGCGCTGTTCGCGGCCCGCCGTGCCGGACCCGCCGGACGCAAGGGAGACACGGTCGGCACCTACATCTGCGCCGACCTCGCGTGCTCCCTCTACCTCCGCGGACTCCGCGAGCTCGAGGTCCCGCAGGGCGATACCGTCGCGCCGGAGATCCGGGTCGAACGGCTCGGCACGCGGCTGGCCACTTTCGTCGACCGAGTACTCGCCTGAACCCGACCGGAGCGCCACAATCGACTCACCGGCCCGGCGAACTAATCTGGACGTGAGGGCAGCACGACAGGAGCGAGGTCGCGATGACGGAGTTCAGAATCACCCACGAGATCCACGAGGTCCACCCGGACATCCGCGAGAAGCTCACCGCCACGACCATCGAGGCGATCAACGAGTCCAGCTCCCGTTCCCCCGAGGACGCCGCGCTGATCCTGCGGAACCGGCTGGGCGAGATCGGCGTTCACATGAGCCTGGAGGCCTGCGTCTCCGCGGTCGAACGCATCCGCTCCGGCAAGACCCTCCGCTTCGAGATCGAACGCGAAGACCACGAAGGCGAAGACCGCGTCGAAAGCTGACCCCGCGGGGTCCGGCCCGATTCCGTCTCGACCCGACCCGGCTCCGTCCCGGGTCGAGCTCTGCGGGGCTGGTGTGATGGGTGGATTCTTCGTCGGGGTGGATCTCGCCTGGGGGCAGCGGGGTGTGACCGGTCTGGCGGTTGTCGACGAGGCGGGCGCGTTGCTCGACGTGACGACCCGGCGTACGGACGACGAGATCCTCGACTGGTTGCGGAAGTGGACCGACGGGCCGTGCTTCGTCGCCTTCGACGCGCCGGTGATCGTCGTCAACCCGACCGGTCACCGACCCTGCGAGCGACTGATCTCCCGGTACTTCGGCCGGTACGACGCGTCCTGCCACGCGGCCAACACCTCGAACCCCAGCTTCGTCGATGGATCCCGCGCCCTCCGCCTGATCACGGCACTCGGCCTTTCGACGGATCCCCTCGCACCGGCACCCCGTCGCGCTGCCGAGGTCTATCCACATCCGGCTCTGATCGCCTTGTTCGACCTGCCGAAGATCCTTCAGTACAAGGCGAAACCCGGCCGCGACTTCACCCACTTGCAAGCCGAGATGCTCCGCCTGACGGACCTCCTCGAATCCCTCGCGGACGCCTCCCCTCCCCTGCTCCTGAAGGCCAGCCCCGAGTGGCGCCGAATCCGCCGCGCCTTGGCCGACGCCCATCTCAAGGCCGATCTCAAACGCCTGGAGGACGCGATCGACGCCGTTGTCTGCGCCTACATCGCCGCCTACGCAACCACCCGCCCCACCCAAGTCCACCACTTCGGCGACCCCGCAACCGGCACCATCCTCACCCCCATCACCCCCGAAATGGTCCTCCACCTCGACCGGCCCCCAACCTGAGACCGCGCTGGCCGGGCGAGGTGGGGACCTCGGTCAAGGAATCGGGGGCTTGAACATGAAATTGCCAGTTCAAGGCCCCGGGTTGTTGTTCAAGGTTGCGGGCTTCTCGGGTGTGCGCGGGACGGCGGGGCCGGTGCGCGGGTCGTTGCGCGCCGGGGCGTGGTGGGGTGACGGGGTTATTGGGCGGCGGTCTTGAGGTCGTCGGAGGTGAGGAGTGACGTGAGGGTGAGGTCGGTTGCTGCTAGGGCGGCTGCACCGCCTTGTTGGCGGTCTATGACGCAGAGGGCTTCGCGGACGTCGGCGCCCAGCGCGCGGAGTTCCTTCGTCGACAGCACGATCTGGCCGCCGCTGGTGACGACGTCTTCAACGACGACCACCCGGCGCCCCGCGAGATCCGCGCCTTCGGCCAGCCGGCGCGTCCCGTACGCCTTCGCCTCCTTGCGCACGAAAGCACAGGGCAGTCCGGTATGCCGGCCGAGTGCCGTGACGACCGGGATCCCGCCCATCTCCAGCCCGGCCAGCACCTCGGTCCCCGCCGGTACCAGTGGAACCATCGCCCGGGCGATCTCGTCCAGCAGCACGGGATCGGCCTCGAACCGGTACTTGTCGAAGTACTCGGTCGCCACCATCCCCGACCGCAGTACGAACTCACCGGTCAGATGCGCGACCTCGTAAATCCGCCGGCCCAGCTCCATCTTCTCCACTAGGTCTCACCCGACCTTCCGCTCGTCCGAGGGCAGCAGATGCGGTGGAAGCAGCCGCCGGAAATCCTCGACCCCGATGATCGGTACCCCGAGCTCCCGGGCCGCGCGCGCCTTCACCGACAAGCTGTCCACATCGGCCGCGACGACGAAGGTCGTGTCCGGCCCGACCATGTCCCCCGGGAAGTATCCGGCCGCCACGGCGCGATCCCACCAGACCTCGCGCGGCTCCACCATGTCGCCGGTGAACACCATCGTGCTGCCCGGCGGGAACCCGCGAGCGCCGGGCCGCGCCGGTACGACGTACCGCCCGTTGCTTGCCGCGAGCAACGCTTCGTCGACGTCGGACGCCCGATGACCGAGCATCACGGCCACGCGGTCGAGGTCGCTGCGCTGGTCGTCGGTGATCTCGCCGCCTCGCCACAATGCGGATGCGAGCCCGGCCAGGTAGAACCCGTGCAGATGATCCACCTGCACCCGGTTCAACCCGAGCTCCCTCGCAACCTCCACGAGCTGGTCCGCGCCGGCGGCATCGATCGCGCGGTCGGCGAGCAACATGTCGAGGAGCGCCAGGTACGAGTCGGCCTGGGGTGGTTCCGGCACCCGGGGCAACTGGTCGACGAGTCGGCTCATCCACCCGTGCCGGCCGCCCGCGTGCACCGGTCGCACCGTCGGCCGGATCTCCCCACCGGGCAGGTCCGGCCACTGCAGCCCGCGGATCTCCTCGTACACCCACTGCCAGGGCGGCGGCGACGGGAACTCGCGCAGATAAGTCGCGAACAACTGCGCGGTCGCCCGGGTGTCGGCGAGCGCGGAATGCCAACCCTCCAAGGGGATTCCGGCCGCCGCACAACACGCACCGAGCGTACGTTTCGCTCCCGGATGCAGGTATCCCGCGAGCGCCATCGTGCACATCGACCGCTCGGTGATCAGCGGTACGTCGACCCCGAGCCGGGCGAACTCCGCCCGCAGGAACCCGAGATCGAACTCGACGTTGTGCCCCACCACCATCCGGCCCGCGAGCAGTCCGGCGAGCTGCCGCGCGATATCGCCGAACTCCGGTGCGGCGAGCACGTCGGCGGTCCGGATCCCGTGGATGTGCTGCGGCCCGAGATCGCGTTGTGGGTTGAGCAGCGTGACGAATTCGCCCTCGACCTGGCCGGCCGCATCCAGCAGCACGACCGCTACCTCGATCACCCGATGCCGATGTGAGGGCAGCAGGCCGGTCGTCTCGGTGTCGATGACGGCGTACATCCAGCGCCTCCTCCGGGTCGATTCCGACGTGTGACAACCCAATCACAGCCCACCGACAAATTTCCTTCCCCACCCCACCACCCCGGTCTGGCAATTTCCGGGGGCGGGGGGTCCGTGGTCAGACGGATGGATCGGCCGGGATGTCGACGGCGATCTCGTCGCCGAGTTTGGCGCCGAGGGCGAGGTCGAGGTCGTCGCCACTCCAGAACCGGCCCGGGTCGTACCAGTTCGGGCGGCGCCCGCCCGGCAGCAGGCCCATCTCCTCGTAGGTGACGGCCACGACCTCCGCGCAGTACGCGGTCTCCAGTTCGAGCTCACGGTGACCACGTCGGAACGCCGGGACACGGCCGCGCAACCACCGGGACGCCAGTCGCGCGGTGGACGGGAACGGTGTCCCGTCGAGGCGCGCCACGGTACGCAGTACGGCGTCCTCCATCTCGCGGGTCACGGGATGGTCCAGCTGCCGCAGCCACGCCCGCTGGCCGTACCGCCGGCCCCACGTCAGTACGGCGTCGCGCAGGTCGTGCAGCTGTACGCCGCGTTGGTGGTTGCCGGTCCACATGTCCGGCAGGGAGCGGCCGAGTTCGGCGTGCCACATCAGCGGCGGGAGGTCCTCGACGACGATCGCCATGCCGACATGGTTGACCGGGCTGTTGGTGGTCAACCGGATCGCGCGATCGGCCGTACTCTCACCGCGGAACAGCCAAATGTCACCTGTTCGTGTCAGTTCCGTAGCGTCATCCAGCGAAATCCGTGTCTCCACGTCGCTAGATTAATGGTCATGAAGGTATGGAAGGTCGTAGGACTTGCGGGCATCGTCGGCGTAGCCGCCACCGGTGTGGTGATCGCGCGCGGCGAGCGGAAGCGGAAGGCGTACACCCCGGAGGAGGTCCGCGACCGCCTCAAGACCCGCGTCAAAGAAGCTGCCAACGCCTGAGACCGCGTGCCTGGCGCACCTGCGCCAGGTGCTGCCTGGCTCAGCCGGTACTACAGCCGCCCGCCCCGGCCCGATCCCGCATGCCAACCCGGCCCCGCTCAGAGGTTGTGTAGGGCAACGTCTTTGAGCTGGCCGGATTCGATTGTGGCGGTCTGGTAGGTGCAGTACGGCTGTGATCGTCGGTCCGTCGGCGATCCCGGGTTGAGCAACCGGAGACCGCGGCGCGTCGTCGTGTCCCACGGGATGTGGCTGTGTCCGAACACGAGCAGCTCCACGTCCGGATAGGCCCGTTCGCACCGCTCCTCGCGACCCTTCGCCGCGCCCGTCTCGTGCACCACCGCGACCGAGACCCCGTCGAGCGTTACTCGCGCGACCTCCGGCAACCGTGCGCGCAGCTCCGGGCCGTCGTTGTTACCCCAGCACCCGATCAACCGCTGGGCGCGCGTCTCCAACTCGTCGAGCAGGTCGACGCTCACCCAGTCGCCGGCGTGGATCACCACGTCGGCGCTGTCGATCGCGTCCCACACGGCCACGGGCAACTTCTTGGACCGCACCGGCAGATGCGTGTCCGAGATCAGTACCAGCTTCATCGTTCAACTATGGCAGTGCCGCGATCAGCTCCTTCTCCCGCTCGGCGCTGAGCCCGGCCCGGCGTTCGCGGTCCAGCCCCAGCTCACGCTCCCAGGCAAGCGTGTCCCGGAGAAACTCCTCCCGAGGTCGATGCGTCAACCCTGCCTCGACCGCGGCCCGCCCGCTACGGCAGGACCAGCCCTCCCACCCGGGCTCGGTCAGCCACATCGCCAACGACTCGGGCCCCATGAACTGCTCGACCTTCTGCTCCTCCAGCCACTCCTGCGGCGCGAGCACGACCGGCCCCGTATGACCGCCGACCGACCGCACCAGGTCGATCCACTCGCCGAACGGCACCACCGGCCCGACCGCGTCGAACGTCCCGGTCGCGCCCCGCTCCGCGCAGTCCAGCAACCAGACCGCGAGATCCCGCACATCGACCACCGCGGTCGCCAGATCCGGCGTATCCGGCACCAGCAGCGGATCCTCCGGCGCCCGCGCGGCCCGCGCCACCCACGCGCCGGCCCGATCGCTGGCGTCGCCGGGCCCGCCGATCAGCCCGGCCCGCGCGATCACCAACCGATCCCCCACGGCCGCGACCGAAGCCTGCTCACAGGCCACCTTCGCCTCGCCGTACAGGTCGCGGTCGACGATCTCCTGATCAGTTGCCTCCCGCAACGGTGCCGACTCATCCGCACCGGGGGTGTCGTACTTCTCGTACGCATTCCCCGACGAGACGTAGGTCCAGTGCTTGGCCCGGCTCCCGAACACGTCCAGGGCCGACCGCACGAACCCAGGCTGCCACGACACCTCGAACACCGCGTCCCACTCGCGCTCCGGTACTTCGGCGTACGCGTCCGGGCGGCTCCGATCGGTCGAGATCAGCGTTGCGCCGTCGACCGCGGCACCGCTCTCACCCCGCGCGACACAGGTGACAGCGTGGCCGCGACCGAGCGCCTGGGTCGCGATCTCCCGGCCGAGCCAGGCAGTCCCACCAAGAATCAGAATGTCCACGAACCCAAGCCAAGCAGGCCTCGCCGACAAAACCCATAACGCTCTGCTGAGGGCAGACACCCGCTTCAACTACAGCGATCGGACGGTGTTGGCGAGGGTGGCGCCGACGAGGACGAGTCGTAGCGCGCGTTCGGTGGCGTCGGTGGTCAGGGCTGCCGCGTGGGTGATGGCGTCCGTGAGGGTGATCGGGGCGGCGACGATGCTCGTGTAGGCGTCAATTCCGGCGGTGTAGTTGCGGCAGGCATCGGCACCGACCGTGCCGGCCAGGGCGATGACCGGCTTCCCGTGGAGCTTGGCGCGGCGCGCGACCTCACCAGGGATCTTGCCGTGCGGTGTCTGTGCATCGATGGCGCCTTCCGCGGTGATGACCAGGTCGGCAGCAGCCAGTCTGGAGTCCAGGTCGGCGTTGTCGAGCATCAACTGGTACCGGGGTACGAGCTGCGCGCCAAGGACAGCAGCGAGTCCGGCTCCGAGACCGCCCAGGCACCACTGCCGGGCTGCGCGGCGACGTCGACTCCGTACGTTCGCTGCAGCAGACGCGCCCAGTGGGCCATCGCCGCGCCCAGCAGGCGGACCTGCTCGGGTGTAGCACCCTTCTGCGGTCCAAACACCTCAGCAACACCCCTAGGACCGGTCAGGAGGTTGTGCGGGTTGCACGCCAGCAGTACCTGGGTGTGGCACAGGCGCGGATCAAGGCCGGCGGCATCGATCGTGGCGACCTCCCCCAGGTGGTGCCCATCAGGCGTGACAGGACGGCCGTCGGCGTCCAGCAGCCGTACGCCGAGCGCCGTGAGGGCACCGGCCCCGCCATCGCAGGTACCGGAGTCCCCACAGCCGACAATGATCCGTTCGCAACCAGAGTCCAGTGCGGCGCTGATCAGCTGCCCGACACCCGTAGTACTGGTCCGGCCTGGGTCGCGTCGGTCAGCGGGGACCAGGCGCAGTCCGGCCGCGGCGGCCATCTCGACCACCGCAGTACGCGGCCCGCGTCCGCCAAGGATCGCGAAGTGTGCGGGCACGGGCTTCCCGACCGGTCCCGTGACGGTCACCGGGACCAGCCTTCCGCCAGTCGCCGCGGCCAGGGCGGCAGCGGAACCCTCACCACCGTCGACCAGCGGTACGCGGTCCACGATCGCATCCGGGATGACCCGACGGATCCCGGCCGCGATCGCAGCGGCGACGGCGGCAGCATCGAGGGACTCCTTGAATCCGCTCGGGGCGATCACGAAACGCAGTACAGCGGGAGTGGTCATGGCCGGCTCCTTCATTGGTTGGGGCGGTTGACTTTTCAGTGCTGCAGGGGTAGGCCGAGGTGCGGCCATACCCAGAGCGCGAAGGCGATCACCAGTACTGCGAGCAGCGGTGCCAGCAGGACGGACAGGCGGGCCAGATCCGCCTTGCCGAAGGTGGGTACGTCATCGACGGTCGCGAACACGGCCATCGGCTTGGCAGAGGCCGGCAGCGTGTGGCAGAACCCGGCCGCAGCGGTGGATGCGAACGCGATGGCTGCCGGATTGAGGCCTGCGGCAACAGCAGCCGGGATGAGCACGGGCACGAGTACTGCGGACCGGGCGGAACGGGATTGCAGGACAAGGTGCGCCGCTACCGAGACGCCCACCACCACTGCCAGGAACCACACCAGCGATCCACCAGGGTTGGCCGGGAGCAGTCCGGCGAGCCAACCGGCCGCACCCGAGCTGTTCAGCGCAGTACCGAGCAGCATGGTGGTCGCCATGAACATCAGCAGCGGCCACGGCACCGTACCCAGCGCCTTGCTCAGTTCCACAGTGCCGACACGTGGTGCGCACATGGCCAAACCAGCGATCAGTGCGACCAACGCTGTCGGCACACTGTGCAGCCCACTAGTGCACCAGCCGACCACTGCCAGACCGGTGATCACCAACGCCCGCCGCTGGGGCCAGCTCATTGCCCCGTCGACCGTGACCCCTGCCGCATCGGCAACGTCGGCCCGGTCCAAGCACAACGCGGTACGCCGGTCGGTGCGGCGGCACATCACGGCCAGCACCACCTCGGCCGCAACGTGACTGGACACCACCGCGAACGGCAGTCCGAGCAGGAGCCATCGCCCGTACCCGATCCCGTCTCCGGTCGCCGCGGTGACCAACTGGTCGGTGATCAGGTGTGCGCCGGCACCGGTCAACGTGGCGACCGCAGACAGCAGGATCACCGTCGGGAACAACACAGCCAACGCCCGCACCACCCGGGTACGGCCCGCCAGCCCCCGCGCCAGGGCGAGAAACACCGGCATAGCCAACGCCGCCCGCCCCGCAGTGGACGGCACCACCAGCGCACTGCCCACCACTACCGCTGTACACAGGTGAGCCAGTTGACGCACGGTACGCGCCCTGGCAGCCAGCCCCACTGCGATCCGCGCGGGCAGACCGGTCGCGGAGAGCCCTGCCGCCATGACGAATGCGCCGATCAGCAACCAGACGATGTCACCGCCGAGTGACGCGAACACCTGTGCCGGGTCGAGCACACCGGCGACGGTCAGCGCGACCACGGCGACCAGGCCCACAAAGGTGTCGTCCAAGCCGCCCAGCACCCAGCCGAGTACTGCGGCCGTGAACACCACAAGCGTGAGCCGCCCCTCCGTCGGCAGACCTGCATCCGGCCCGGGCAGCACCACTGCGACAACGGACAGGACACCGACGGCGGCGAGCAGCCTTGTCGCTCGGAAGGCGTCTCGGGGCCGACCGGGTTGCACACTTGTCCGCTGCATCAGGAGCGTCGTGCCGGTATCCGCCATGTAAACAGCGTTGAACCACGCGATGAGACCCTGGTGAACCGCAAATGAGAGCTTGCTCAGTTTCGCGGTCGCCCGCCGGCCGGAGTACTGCGGGCCTTCGGCCGGAGTACTGCGGGCCTTCGGCCGGAGTACTGCGGGCCTTCGGCCGGGCACGCCGGGTGTGTGGGGTGTCTGCACCGAGTCATCGCCCTCGGCAACCTCTTGCGGACCGCGCCCGACGAGCGCAGTGTCGAGATCAGAACGCACCACTACCAGAGGGGGAGAACATGGCTGGTTTCGTTCAGATCATCGAGTACCGGACGTCGAAGCCGGACGAGATCGCCGAGCTCAGCGACGAATTCCGGAAGAGCCGCGAGGCCTCGCAGGACGGTCCCGCTCCGGGCCGGGTGATCGTGTGCGCGGACCGGGACGACCCGGGGCGGTACTTCATCGTCGTCGAGTTCGAGTCGTTCGAGGCGGCGATGGAGAACAACGACCGGCCTGAGACGAACGAGTTCGCCGAGAAGATGGCGGCGATGTGCGACGGACCGGTGAAGTTCTACAACCTGGACCTGATGCAGGTCCAGGAGTACAAGAGCTGACAGGGTTCGAGCGGACCGGGACGCCGGAGGGAGTTCGGCGCCCGGCCCGCTCAGGTCAGACCAGGTCCGCGGCGCCGGATCCGGTCGTGGTCGCTGAGCCCAGTTGGGGCCAACCCGATTCGGTGCGGCCCGATTGCGACCGACCGAGCTGGGGGCGGCCGATCGGCGTACGGCTCATCTGAGGAGGATCCGACTGGGGACGATCAGGCGTGCCCGGCCCTGGTTCGTCGCCTGGACCCGGTACGCCGCGGCGGTCGGCCCCGCCGTACGGATCAACCGGATCGTACGGAGCACGTGCACCACGCGGATCGGGTCCGCCGTACAGGTCGGCCGGATCCGGTTCGGGCGCGGAGTGCAGGTCCGGCCACGGACGGGGCGGCAGATCGCTGCGCACCGGCAGCTCCGGATCCGGGCCCCCTTCGGGATCGAGCCAGTCGACCTCCGTGGCGCCCGCGTGACCGTGGATCGCGATCACCGAGTCGATGCTGTCCCACACGGTCGTGGTCGGGTAGTCGCCGTACCAGCGGAGCGCGACGGCCCCGTCGGTGAACTGGACGCCCTCGGCAACAGGTCCGGTACCGCTCACGCCGGACACGTCATGATGGCGAATCAGCCGGAAGCGACGCGCGGTCATTTCGGGGCTACCTCCCAGAGCCGTTCACCCGGCAGCACACGGTCCGGGCCTGGATCGGGGTCTGGGGTCGGCTCGTTGGTCACCCGCAACCCAGCGAACCGGCGTTCCATGGCAGCTGCATAGCGGTCGGCCACATCGGCCGCCGCCCGGTAGTCCGCGACGACGTGGTCCCCGAACCACACTCGTACGCGGCGACGTTGCGGCCCCACCTCATCGCCGGACATCAGTGCACCCGGCGAGTAGGACGAACCTGACGGCGGGACCGGCCACCCGCTGGTGTTCCCATCGGCGGCGTCGAAAAGCTGTACTCCACTTCGATCACTTCCACTTCGCTGTGGGGATGGGTTCAAAGAAGTGACGAACGCCCCAACCCTTCATGACGCGACTTCCGGATTTCTTTCCCAACCGCCCCGGTACGCAGCGGCATGCCACAGGCGGCACGAGCACCGGCGGCCGACTCAGAACGTCCGTCACGGGTGATCGCCGGGCATCACGAAGTCGGTCTCACCCACGGGCGCCAGGTTTCGAGGTCCGGGTCGTCGAGCGTGATGCCTGGTTCGAAGCGATGCGTCCCCGCATCGGGCAGGTAGGCGGCGACCAGCAGCTCCATGTTGTGGGACAGCAAAGCCGGGGTCTCCGGCAGCGCGGCAACCAGTTCCTCGAAGGCCAGCCGTGTCTCGTCCGCCTGATTCGCCTTCCTGTTGCGGCTCTGGACGTCCACGGTGATCGGATAGCCGTCCATGGCTTGAACCTCATCCGGTTCTGGACCGTAGTTGTTCGGGCCGACGAAAACGCCGATCCACCCATCGAACGTCCTGGCCCGGACCTTGTACTGCAGCTCGCCGGTCCGCGGCATAACCCCGAGGTACTCCAACCCGAGCACATCGGCCACCCGCTGAGCGGCCGCAATCAACGGCTCATCCAGGGCCAGAAAGATCTCATCGCTATCCGACATCAACGCTCCTTGACAAGCTGACCAACCGTCCGTCACCAAGAAACTGGCGGCAGGTCGGGGAGTTCGATGTCGACGACGGGGGGCTCCTCCGGGTAGTCGAAGGTGGCTGTGATGCGGTCTGTGGTGATGAGGAAGGTGGCGTGGTTCCAGGTCTCTTTGGCGGATTCGGCCATTGCCTTGAGGAGTTCTTGGATGGACTCACCCAGGTCGACCGTGATCTCGATGGGCTGGCGGGCACGTTCTTCGCGTTGTTCTCGGTCTTTTTCTTCGTCCTCGTCGCGTTCCAGGAGGGCGATCTTGCCGTCGTGTTCGACCAGGATCTCGAACTCCAGCGGCTCCTCCGGCTGTTCGCGGGACTCCTCGTCCTTCTCCTGCTGCTTGCGGAATTCTTCGAAGGCCTTGCGAGCGACCTTGATGAGCGGCGGCTCTGACGACTCCTCGACAGGTTCCGACGGCTTGAAGGGTGCGGAGAGGCGTTTGGTACGGCCCTGGGCATCGCGATCCGCTACGTCGCCCACCTTGAGAGTGGCCTTGTTGCGGTCGGCGGAGTCGGCGGACGGGCGGTCCGTCGTACGGGAGTCGCCGATCAGGCGTTCGGCCCAGGATTTGGCCTTGGGCGGGGCCATCGACAGGTAGTGGGCGGCTGCCTCGCAAGCGCGCGCGGCCGCGTCGAGTTGCTGGGCGGCGACCGTCGCGCGGCCTTGGGAGGCGGCGATGGCCAGGGCGGCGTTCTCCCGGCAGCGGTCGGCGGTGCGCTGCAGGTGGAGGACCACCTGCGGTACCTCGTCGAGACAGTCGACCAGGCCGCGCGCCACCCGCTGCAGGTCCGACGGCATGGCTCAGATCTGGTCGGCGTAGCTCTTGCACCCGGCCGAGGCGATCTCCAGCGCCTCGGCGGCCTGTTCGACCGCCTTGCCGGCCGCTTCCAGGATCTCGGTGATGTCGCGGTCCACCCCGGTCGCGGTACCGGCGATCAGGCTCTCCACAAGGGCGCTGTGCTGGGTGAACCGGAGTTTGAACCCCACCAGGCCGCCGGCCGCCTGCTTGGCCTCGGCCGAGACCTGGTGCAGTTGTTCCTTGAGCCGCTGTACGTCGGACACTTCAACTGCCTCTTCCTTGGTTGTCGCGCTTCTTCGGCAGCACGATCGCCGTCCCGGACACCACCACCGGCACGATGACCGCCAGCCACCACGGCAGTCCGGCCACCATCGCGATGACGACCACGACCGCACCACCCCAGCCCCACCAGCGCGCTCCGGGCAGCCGGGGCAGGCCCAGGACGCGTGACGCGGCCAGCATCGTCACCGCACCGATCGCCGCGGCTTCGACGCCGGACAGGAACGACCCGGTGACCACCCAGACGATGACGAACGAGAACAGCATCAGGGCGGCGCTGATCGTACGGCGCTTCCGCCGCTCCTGCTCGGCCCGGGTGCTTGCCCGGACCTCCTCGAGCTGGTCGACGGTGTCACCGAGTTGCTTGGTCAGTTTGGTCGCGGCGGTCTCGATGTCGGTCAGCCCGCGGATCTGCGGCAACGGGACGTTCGCCCGCTTTCCGTCCGGCGGCAGCCCGGCCCGCTGCAGGCTCACGGCCGCCTTCTCCGCAAGCCCGTTGAGCCGGGCCTCCAGCTTGCGGCCGCGCTCGGCCATCGCAGCCGCTTCCGCAGCAGCGGTCGCCTCCGCTTGGGACCGGTTCGCCGTCATCCGGTCCTGTGCCTGCTGGGCGTCCGCGCGGGCCCCCGCGACCTGCCGCAGCGCCCTGGTGTACTCCGCCCACTCCTGCACTTCGGTCTTCATCGCCGCATCAACTCCAGGCACCTGTCGACCTCGTCCGCATGCAGCGGCGCGAACGGTACGACGACCTGCGCCTCCGGGTGCAACCCGTCCCACAGGAGCCCTCGGTGCGGCTCGGAAGCCCACCGCGCAAGCGGTCCGCAGACAGCACGCACACCGTCCTGCGGGTGACGCAGGAACAAGTGGGTCGCCACGTTGGCCCGCCCGTACCCCAACTGCTCGGTGCAGACGTGCAACCGGTTCCACCAGCCGAACGTGACCAGCCCCTGCGCCGGCCCGTCACGCACGATGTCCTGCAGCGCGTTCGCCGGCGACTCGAAGAACCCGTCAGCATGCGCCTGCATCTTCGGTACTCCGTGGAACCCGAACCCGAGCAGATACGTGTCCCCACCCACGTGTCCGTCCCGGACCGAGTCCCGCAGCGAGAACAGTCGCGGCGCGAAGTCCTCGTGCTTGTCGACCGTCTCCACTTCGCAACCGAGTTGCCGCAACACCTGGATCAGCGCCCCCTTGCCCTCGGCAACCGCAGGCGACGAGTCGGTTCCGTCCATGAACACGAACCGAGGCGGTACTACGGCTGCCGCAGCGGCCGACACCGCGAGCCCGGTGAGGACTCCAAGGGCATCCGCCGGACCATCACCGAGCACCAGTACTCCGGCCCCCGGTTCGGGCCGGACCTCAACGGCGACCGGTTCCTCCGTCACCGCGATCGGCAGCCCCATCCACGGCCGGCCGAGCTCCGGTTTCACCGCGGCCGCCGTGTCCGTCAGGCGAGCCGGTTCGGCCAGGTGGAACACGCGCGGCGGCCGCGTAGTACCGGATCTCTCCCACAGCTCGCGGCGCAGATCGTCCAGCACGGTCTTCTCCGCGAAGCTCACCAGAACGTGCTGGTTGTCGTCGGGCGAACCGAAGTTCGCGTTCAGCACCGCCTCGCCGCGGAACTGCAACTCGGCCGCGGCCGTGTTCCCGGTCCGCAGGATCGCCTGCGCATCGGCCGGAGTAGTCTTCAACGCGATCCGGTAAGGCACCTGCCCGAAGATCGAGTCGCGCCGCGTCGACAACCGCTTGACACCCTCGATCGTCTGGGTCGCGAGCACCACGTGAACGCCGTACGCGCGCCCGAGTCGGACCAGCCGCTCCAGCAACTTGGCCGCCTCGTCGGCAAGGTCGTCGTCGTCCTCCAGCAGCACCTGGAACTCGTCCAGTACGGCGAGGATCCGGGGCGGCCGGTCGGGGCCGATCGGGAGTTCGGCGATGTCGGCGACGTTGCCGTGCGACTTGAAGATCTCGCTGCGCCGCGCGAGTTCGTCCGACAGGTGCCGCAGTATGGCGAGGCCGAACGCGCGGTCGGAGTGCACCCCGAGCACCCGGACCTGGGGCAGCCAGTGCTCCCGCGCCGCACTCGGACCCAGCGCCGAGAACTCGACCCCGTGCTTGAAGTCGAGCAGGTACATCTCCAGGTCCGCCGGGGAATACCGGGCCGCGAGTCCGTGGATCATCACCAGCAGCAGGTTCGACTTGCCTTGACCGACGGCACCGCCGACGAGGATGTGCGGCAGCGCCGGGTTGCCACTGCGCAACCGGATCACAGCCGGCGTGCGGTCGTCGTACCCGATCACCGTGCTGAGCTCGTCGACGACCGGCTGCCACCAGGTGGAGCGGTCCGGGAGGGTCCGGCCGAACTCGATCGTGGGCAGCACCGCGATCTCGGCCAGCTCCGCGACCACATCACAGATGCCGGTGGCAACATTCGCGTCGAACGGCGGATCCAGTTTGGCCGGTACGTTCGGCAACTGCGCGACTTCGACTTTTTCGTTGGCAATAGCAACAGGTGTGAGCAGGTCGAGCAGCTGACGGGCGTCCACGTCGGTCTCCGAAGCCATCGACGGATCGTGGTGGATCAGGAAGCAGATCCCCCGATCGGCTCCGGTCGCCGCGAGCCGGACCAGGTCCCGTTGGGCAAGAGTGTCGATGCCGGCCGGGTAGTCGAACAGCACGATCAGCCGGTACGGATCGGTGGCCCGCCCGGTCTCCCGGATCAGCTCCTCGAACCTTTTGTGACCCAATTGCGCCTGCCGGCTGGCCCGCAACGACGAGACGTCCACCAGGCCGGTCAGAACCGCATGCAGTTGCTCGGCCGTGTGTGTTGCCCTGGGCACCAATTGGGGGTACTTCGTGGTCAGGTGCCCGAGCAGCCCCATCTTCCCGGTCAGCCGTGGATCGAACGCGTCGATCCGCAACCGGAAGGGCTCCGCCGCCGCGACCAACCGCAACGCCACACTCTGCAGGAGTTGCCGCGCCGATTCGCTGCGATCCGCCGTCACCTTCCAGCCGCTGGTCCGCAACAACGGCGCCACAACCGGAGTACCGGCATCCAGTTCGCCGACCCGCACGTACGACGGGACGCCGGCGCCGACTAGTTGCCTCGAGCGCCAACGTGCGTCGTTCGGCGGGATCGAGGCCAGACCGGGCGCGAGCTTGTCCGCCAGCAGACGCGCCGTGGGCTCGGCGGAGGCCAGGGCCTCCGCCGTCGCGGCCTCGACCAGTCCGCGGGATTCGCGGCGGGCGGCGGCCGTCTGCTCCTGCATCTCACGATGCAACTTCACGGCTCGTTGATGTTCGCCCCTGGTCAGCGACCGGGCGTTCTCGAGCAACTGCCCGAGGGCGTGCTGGAGACCGCGGATCCGAGCTTCCAGCACCTCCGGAGAAACCGGTCCGGGCACACTTCCCCCGTCAGGCTGCTCCGTCACGAGCACCGTCCTTCCACCTTCGCCCCGCGACCCTTAATGCCTGGGGTCAACCATGTCACACCAGCAGCCCCATGTGTCACTTCAGGCACCAGAAGTCTCACCTTCCGACCGGTCAGTCCGGGGCGACGATCTCGAGCTCGTAGCCGTCCTCGTCGTGCAGGAACGCGGCGTAGTGCTGCGGGCCACCGGCGTACGGGTGCCGGTCGGCGAACATCAGTGTCCAGCCGTGCCATCCACCTCGGCCAGCGCAGTCTGCCTCGGCAACGATCGCGTCGACCTCGGCCCGGCTGGCCGCATTGAGGGCGAGATGGTTCATCCCGGGCCTGAGCCGGTCGTGGTCGGTGGCGGACAGCGCGGGGCTCTGCTCGAAGACCAGGTAACTGCCGTCCGGGGCGGTCCAGATCTGGCCACCGGGCCAGCTGTCCGCCTCCTTCCAGCCGAGCCGGCCGAGGACCCAGCCCCAGCTCGTCAGCGTTCGGGAGAGGTCCGGGACCCAGATCTCGACATGATGCACAGCGGCGGCCATCGGAGCATTATCTGTGCTCGTCGAAACGGCTCGACACCGCCATCGAGACCAGCCCGGACACGACCAGCCAGACCAGCGCGGCGAGCAGCCACGGCCACCAGTGCCGGCCCGCCGCGACCTCCGCGGCGGCCTTGCCGAACAGCCCACCGGCCGGGGCGAAGACCAGCACCAGCAGCACGCGGGCGATCGAGGTCTCCTTGGTCATGACTTCATTGTCCGAGCCGATCGCCGTGCTCGCAGCGACACGGGCGCGCCTTCCCCTCGTTTCAAGCCGGTTTTGCACAGGTCTGCGGACTGTTCGGTTTTTTGTCTGTGGGAGGGTTTAGCGTCTTCCCTGACAAAGGCCCAACAGATCGGGGGCACGGTGAGCGGGACCCGGATCGAGACCACGGCGTACGGTGCGGCCGCGCTGGATCGGCTGCGTGACGTCGTCACGCGGCTGAAGGCCGACGACCCGATGAAGCCCGTCACGCTGCTGCTGCCCAACAACCTTTCCGGTGTCGTCGCGCGCCGTTTCCTCGCTCTGTCAGGGATCGCGGCGCTGTATCTGGCGACCTTGCCGCGGCTGGCCGAGCAACTGGCCGCCGGTCCACTAGCTCCACGCCGGCCCGCGACCCGCCCGATCGTCGCAGCGACCTGGCGTACGGCGTTGTCGAAGGCGCCGGGCGTTTTCGAGCAGGTCGCGGATCACCCGTCGACCATCCAAGCGCTTGCTGCAGCGCATCGGGAGCTCCGCGATCTCAGCGATCCCGCGCTCGACCGGGTTGCTGGTGCGTCGGCGCTCGGCCCTGACCTGGTCCGGCTGCATCGCCACGTTTGCACCGATCTCAGTGCCGAGTGGTATGACGAGACCGACCTGTTGCGGGCCGCTTCAGCGCGAGCATCGTCCTCCCCCGAAGCGGTCGCCGAACTCGGGTCCCTCGTGCTCTATCTACCGCAGGAGTTGAGCCAGGCGGAGGCGTCGTTCGTCGCGTCCCTCGGTCTCGCCGCCGCCGACCTCACCGTGATCGTGGGCCTCACCGATGTACGCCGCGCCGACCGCGCCGTACGCCGATCGCTCGAGCGGATCGGGATCGACCTGCCACCGTCGATCTCGAAGAACTACCCGGTCGCAACCGAGGTGCTGAACGCGTCGGACGCGGACGACGAGGTGCGGTGCGTCGTGCGCGATGTGGTCGCCTCACTGGAACACATCCCGGCGCACCGGATCGCTGTGCTCTACTCGTCGCCGACGCCGTATGCGCGGTTGTTGCACGAGCACTTGTCGGCCGCGCGGATCGAGGTCAACGGGCCGGGGACGCGTCCCGTCCACGAACGCGCGCTGGCCCGGACGTTGCTCGAGGTGCTCGCGCTCGTCGATCACGATCTGCCTCGGGCCGACCTGTTCCGCGCCCTGGCGAACGCGCCGACTCGGGACTTCACCGGTGAACGGATCCCCGTGCCGCAGTGGGAGCGTCTGTCCCGCGTCGCGGGCGTAGTACGGGGTGATGACTGGGACCAACGGCTCGCGCGGTATGTGGAATCGGAGCGCCGGACTGCGTCGCAGGAGGAGCTTGCCGAGGATCCACGGCCGGCCGTGATCCGGCGCGCGCAGTACAACGCGTCTCATGCCGGGCGCCTTCATGGGTTTGCGGTCGAGTTGCGCCGACGGCTTGATGCGGCGGCTGCGTTGTCGTCGTGGTCGGAGCTTGCCGAGATCGTTCTGCAGTTGTTCCGCGATCTGCTGGGGGACTATTCGTCGCTGCCCGTCGAGGAGCAGTACGCGGCGGTTGCGGTCGAGGCCTCACTGCGCGGTCTGTCGACGTTGGATGAGCTCGGGACACCGGCCAGCCTGACCGTACTGCGGGACGTGCTGGATCTGGAGCTTCAGCAGTCCCTACCTCGGGTCGGGACGTTCGGGGCCGGCGTGCTCGTGGCTCCGTTGTCCGCCAGTATCGGGCTGTCCGCGGATGTGGTCTACGTGGTCGGATTGGCCGAGGACCTCTATCCGGGGCGCGTGCACGAGGATGCGCTGCTCCCCCATCGGGTCCGCGAGGCCGCGGCGCCTGAGCTGGCGTCGGCTCGAGATCGGCTGGACGAGAAGCAACGGCACCTGCTGGTCGCGTTCTCGGCGGGATCGCGGGTGGTCGCGTCGTTCCCGCGCGGGGATCTGAGGCGGTCGAGCCGGCGGTTGCCGACGCGATGGTTGCTCGGCACCTTGCGCGAGCTGAGCGGCGACCATCAGCTGGCCGCGACGGTGTGGGATCAGGTCTCTTATGGCGACCGGTTGCTGACGTCGGCGTCGTACGCCGGATCGTTGACGACGGCAACCATGCCGGCGACCGAGCAGGACTGGCAGGTACGGGCGGCGGCTGCGGGGTTGTCGTTGAGCGATGTCGTCGTCGATCGGGCGCGAGTGTTGCTGCGGGCGCGGGCGTTGGACGAGTTCACCCGGTTTGACGGGAATCTGTCCGGCGTCGACGGACTGCCGGACTACGCGGTCGAGGATCGGATCGCCTCGCCGACGTCGCTCGAGTCCTACGCGACCTGCCCGCACGCGTACTTCGTCGAGCGGTTGCTGCAGGTCGAACCGTTGGAGGCGCCGGAGGACCTGCTGGTGATCTCGCCGCTGCAGATCGGGAACCTGATCCACCACAGCCTGGATGCCTTCGTGTCCCGCTTGGCCGGGTCCTTGCCAGGGTTCGGCGAGGCGTGGACGGCCGAGCAGCGATCGTTGCTGCTGGCAACCGGTGCGGAGCTGGCCGAACGGTTCGAGGCCGAAGGGCTGACCGGGCATCCGAGGTTGTGGCAGCGCGAGCGGTTGCGGATCCTCGGCGACCTGTTGGTCCTGTTGGAGGACGACGACAAGTGGCGGGCGAGGCACGACGCGTCGGTGGTGGCGAGCGAGCTGCGGTTCGGGTTCGACGGGGAGCCGCCGGTGGAGATCCCGGTACCGTCGGGGCGGGTGTTGCTGCGCGGATCCGCGGACAAGGTCGACCTGGGTCAGGACGGGACGATCTACGTCACCGATGTGAAAACTGGTGGCTTCTCGCGGTATGAGGCGATCGAGTCGGATCCGGTGGCGGCGGGGACGAAGTTGCAGCTGCCGGTCTATGCGTATGCGGCGCGGGCCCGCCTGGGCGACGAGTCGACGCCCGTCGAAGCGGCGTACTGGTTTGTCCGTAAGGGTGGGCGGCGGATCCCGGTGCCGCTGACGTCGGAGGTCGCGGAGCGGTATGTGCAGGCGTTGGACGTGATCGTGTCGTCGATCGCGGCCGGGTACTTTCCGGCGAAGGCGCCCGAGGTTCCGGACTTCTCGTGGGTTCAGTGTCCGTACTGCAATCCGGATGGGATCGGGCACAGCGAGGTGCGCGCGCGGTGGGACCGGAAGCGGTTCGACCCGACGTTGGAGCGGTTGGTGCGGCTGATCGATCCGGGTGCGCTGCCGACGTTCGAGGAGGTGGCGCTGGATGACTGAGCTGCTGGATTCCGAGGCGCGGGAGCTGATCCGGTCGGACACGTCGGCGACCCTGTTCGTCGAGGCGGGTGCGGGTTCGGGCAAGACGCGCGCGCTGGTCGATCGGGTGACCACCCTGGTACTGCGGGACGGCGTGCCCCTGCGGACCGTCGCGGCCGTGACGTTCACCGAGAAGGCGGGAGCGGAGCTGCGGGATCGGTTGCGGGTCGAATTCGAGAGGGCGCGGAAGGGGTCGGCCGGGCGGTCGGCGGACGAGGCGCTCGACGATCTGGACTCGGCCTCGATCGGGACGCTGCACTCGTTCGCGCAACAACTTCTCCTCGCGCATCCGATCGAGGCCGGGCTGCCACCGCTGATCGACGTACTGGACGAGGTCGGATCGTCGGTCGCGTTCGAGGAACGCTGGGCGGAGCTTCAGCAGCAACTGCTGGACGACGACTCGATCGCGGAACCGTTGCTGCTGGCCATGGCGGTCGGCGTGGAGCTGAAGCATCTGCGGTCGCTCGCGAGGCTGTTCGGCAATGATTGGGACCTGATCGGCGAGCGGGTGCTGGTGGAGCCGCCCGAGCTGGTGGAGATGCCTGATCTCAACGGGCTGGTCGCCGCGGCGGCTGCTGTCGGTGCGACGGCGGCTTCGTGTCTCGACGCCGACGATCGGTTGCTGCCGAAGGTGCAGCAGATCAAGGATCTCGGGGCGATGCTGGCCGCGGCCACCGACGCCGAGACGCAGCTGGCGATCCTGCAGAACCTGCGCGGCCTGAAGGTCGGCCGGATCGGGCGCAAGGAGAACTGGCCGGACATCAACAAGGTCCGCGGCGACTGCACCGAGATCGTCGAGGTTGCTGGTTCGCTGGTGGATCTACTGCTCGATGCTTGCCTACGGCACCTGTCGCACTGGATCGCCGTCCGGGTGCTGGAGTCGGCCGAGCTACGGCGCGCCGAGGGGCGGCTGGAGTTCCACGATCTGCTGGTGCTGGCGCGCGATCTGTTGCGGCGGGATGCGACGGTGCGATCGGCGTTGCAGGAGCGGTACCAGCGCCTGCTGCTGGACGAGTTCCAGGACACCGACCCGATCCAGATCGAGCTCGCGGTCCGGATCGCCGGCGGCGCCGCGGCCGACGCCGAGGACTGGCGAGAGGTGGAGGTCCCGGACGGGTCGATCTTCGTGGTCGGCGACCCGAAGCAGTCGATCTACCGCTTCCGGCGCGCGAACATCGCCACCTACCTGACCGCCCAGTCATTGCTCGGCGAAACGGTCAACCTGACCACGAACTTCCGCACGGTCTCCCCGATCCTCGACTGGATCAACACGGTCTTCGGCACCCTGATCACCGCCCAGGAAGACGCCCAGCCGACGTACCACCCACTCGCCCCACACCGTTTACCCCCGGACGAGGCGTCACCTGCCCCCACCGTCAGCCCAGCCGTACCGATCACCGCCGCGGGCGACGGCGTCGGGGCATCGCCCACCGACCTGGAGTCCGAGATCCACCTGCCCGGATCCCCCACAACCGGCGACCAGCTGTCCCTCTTCGATTCCAACGGCGACGAGCCCGCGCCGGAACCCTCACTCGCGACCGTCACCCCCATCCGCCCCGAGCTGACCGTCGTCACCTCCGCACCGCCCGCCATCCCCTCGATCTCCGCACCGGACTCCACCTCCGGCCCGGCCATCACCATTCTCGGCGCCGAACCCCACGACGACCTCCCCCGCGCACAAGCCTCCGTCCTCCGCGAACGCGAGGCCGCCGACGTCGCCGCCGTGGTGGAGCAGGCTTTGCGCGACGGCTGGCAGGTGTACGACGACAAACTCGAAATCTGGCGACCAGCCGGTGCCGGCGACATCGCAGTACTGGTTCCCGCTCGGACGTCGCTGCCCTTCCTCGAAGACGCCCTCGATCGCGCCGACATCCCGTACCGCGCCGAGGCCAGCTCCCTCGTCTACCAGACCGCCGAAGTCCGCGACCTGCTCGCCTGCGCCCGCGCACTCGGTGACCCGAGCGACCAACTCGCCCTCGTCACCGCGCTCCGCTCCCCACTCTTCGGCTGCGGCGACGACGACCTCTTCACCTGGAAGCGATCCGGCGGCACCTTCAACCTCACCGCACCGGTCGCCGACTCGTTGCTCACCCACCCGGTCGGCGAGGCCATCGAATGGCTCCGCCGCACGTACTACGCCACCCGCTGGCTGACCCCATCCGAAGTCCTCGCGAAGATCGTCGCCGACCGCCGGATGCTCGAGGTCGCCGCAACCGGTCCACGCGCTCGTGACGCCTGGCGACGCGTCCGCTTCGTCGTGGACCAGGCGCGGGCTTGGTCGGAGGTCGAACACGGCGGCCTGCGGTCGTACCTCGCCTGGGCCGCCCACCAAGGCGAGGAAACTTCCCGCGTCGCCGAAGCAGTCCTGCCCGAGACCGACGCCGACGCCGTCCGCGTCATGACGATCCACGCCGCGAAGGGCCTGGAGTTCCCCATCGTCATCCTCTCCGGCATGACCGCGTCCCCGAACCGCCAACGCGGCGTACAGGTTCTCTGGCCCCCAGCCGGCGGCTACGCGGTCAAACTCAAGGCGTCAGTCCAGACCGAAGACTTCGACCTGGTCCAACCAGTCGACGAACAGATGGACGACTACGAACGCCGCCGCCTCCTCTACGTCGCCGCGACCCGAGCCCGCGACCACCTCGTCGTCTCCCTCCACCGCTCAGCCACCCGCCGCCACTCCAGCAACGCCGAACTCTTCTCCTCCGCTGACGCCGTGGACGTCCCCGGCGTACACCTCCACCCACCGACACCAACAGCAGACGCGCCCGACTCGGTCCTCGTCGAGCAGCCTGGTGCGACCGCAGCACCCACCGCCACAGCCGTCGCAACCGGCTCAGACCCGGCCGAGCAGCGTGGTGCGACCCCACCTACCCCCGGTCGGCAGCCCTCCACCGAGGTCACTCCACCCCTCAACCGAGCCGAGTGGGAATCACGCGTCGGCGCAGCCCGCCAATCCAGCCGCCGCCGATCCGCCCAGAGCGCCTCCGGCCTCGAAGGCACCGGCCCCGACGTAGCTCTCGACGGCGCCGACCCCGGATCCGCGAAGGCCGCCCGCGACATCGAACTCCCACCCTGGTCCAAGGGCCGCTACGGCACCGCCATCGGCCGCGCCGTCCACGGTGTCCTCCAGGTCATCGACCTTGCCACCGGCAACGGTCTCGACGCCGCCGTCGCCACCCAATGCCTGGCCGAGGGCGTCGTCGAGTACGCCGACGTCGTCACCGCCCTGGTCCGCTCAGCCCTCAACTCCGAAATCATCCAACGCGCCGCCACCCGAGACCACTGGCGCGAGTCGTACCTGGGCGGCCAGCAACCTGACGGCACCATCCTCGAAGGCTTCGTAGACCTCATCTACCGCGAAGACGACGGCACCCTCACCATCGTCGACTACAAGACGGATGCCGTCCCCACCGCCGCTCTCGATTCCCGCATAGCCCACTACGCCCCCCAACTCCAGGCCTACACGGCTCTCCTCCCCACCCCCAACCGAGCCATCCTCCTCTTCCTAAACCCCACCACCGCCATCACCCACCCCCTCTAACCACCAGGCACCCCCGCACCCCCGAACCCCCTACCAAATTGACTGGACACCGCCCGCCTGGCGACGGCACCATCTCGTCATGACCACGACGAAAGCCCTTCTCCTGTTGACCTCCACCTTCCCGGTGGCGGCGCAGCAGCAGACCGGCCCGGCGCGGAGGCCTATCCACTCCCCCTCGTGATCGCGGCTCTGGTAGCAGGCCTGCTGGCCGGCTACGGAATCGCTATCCCAGTCGGTGCCATCGGCACCTACCTGGTAGCCCTCACCGCCCGAACCACTCTCAAAGTCGGCGCCTCAGCCGCTCTAGGCGTAGCAACCGCCGACGGCCTCTACGCCCTGATCGCCACCGTCGCCGGCTCCGCAATCGCCCCGGCCCTAACTCCCATCACTACCCCACTCAAGTGGTTCTCGGTGTTGGTCCTCCTCGCCATGGCCGCCCGCGGCGCCACCAGAGCGATCACCCAGTACCGCCGACTCCAATCCACCAACAACGCAGCCCAAACCCCACCCAACCCGACCCGCGCCTACCTCAACCTGCTCGGCATGACCCTTCTGAACCCCACCACGATCATCTACTTCACCGCCGTGGTCCTAGGCGCCCAAGCCACCGCCACCACCCCCAGCTACCTCCAGCAATCCCTCTTTATACTCGCCGCCTACCTCGCCTCCGCCTCTTGGCAACTCCTCCTAGCCACCGGCGGCGCCGTACTGGGCCGCCTCCTCACCACCCCCAGAGCCCGCCTCATAACCGCCCTCACCTCCAGCACCCTCATCACCGTCCTAGCCCTCCAAGTCCTCCGTTCCACCCTCTAACCCAACGCGGGCACAAGCTGACCACTTCGGCCTGTGCCCGCGCTTCGTCCCGCCCTCCAGCACCACCCACATGACCTGGATCAAGCCATCCTTCCACTGGATGGCTCACCGCTCCGGCTGGGCTAGCAAGTCCCGACCAAACCCGACTACTCCGCATCCACCTAACCCGCACCGGCCTCGAATTGGCACCTGTCCCACAGCTGCCTGAGCCACTACGACCCCAAACACCACCCCTTCGAAGCCGCCTGGCGCACCGCCCTACAACAACAATCCCCCGTTCGCATCCAATGGGTTCCCGAGCAAGCCCTCCACCTCCGCCCCCAACCCACAAGATGAGCCTCTCCGGCAAAGCCTTCCCGCTTTACGTAACCACTGGATCACCAGAATCGAAGGCGTCCCACAGAGATGCACCACATCCATCAGTTCCCGTCACCGATCCGGGTGAAGCCCAGCGAGCGCTCCCTATTGAACATCCTTACCTGCTCACAGAATCAATCGCCAGAACCATGGGCGCGTCCCACTTTGATCAAATTCCAACGTCTTGACATATTTGGTAGCGCGTTCTCAATCCAGGCCGCCTTGCTTGCCCCACCACTCAGTGTCCTGACGGAAGTCTCCCAGGCGATCCAACTCTTCATAGACGTGCTCTACGAAGACCCGTGGGAGGCGAAGATGATGATCGGTCAGGTAATGGGCGAGCCCATCCGGCCAATACCAGGTGCCATCGGTCAATTCGAGAGCACCATTTGCCTTACCACAGAATCGACAAGGGGACAACCCGCCGAATGCCCGGAAGATAAAGCCTCCTTGGAGATACTGTACGACCGTCTCTCGCTCGTGCAGATCCCAGTCAGGATCAACGAAGTTCGCCGGGTCAGGCCACTGCGGGGACGTAGGCCCACGCCAGTAGCCGATGAGCCTCAGCGTACCTTCTTCGGCTGGAACCATCTCCATTCACCTCCGTCGTAGAACACAAACGACTTCCCGGTTCCAGACGCGCCAATTTCTGTGGTTGGCGCCATAACGGTCACACCAAGTTCGTCGGCAAGCTCCTGCGCGAAGCTGCCGCTCGGGCATCCTGTGCTGCACGACAGCAGTCGGATGTTCTGGCCTTCGGTCACCGGTCCTATCTTTTTCGCTATTTCCTGAGCGGACTGCCCTGCAATGTCGTTCGGAGAGCCGTGTCCTATGACATCGTAATAGCCATCAAGGGGATACCTCTCCGAGTACTTGCTCATGTTCTGTATCGCCTTGTCCCGACCCCCAAAAATCGCCACCCCCGACATCGTCGGCAGACGGCGAGGCGACGCAGCCGCCGGCAACCGGCTCGATGCTGCCGCGATGGTGATGTTCACCGCTAGGTCGGAGCAGTTGCCTTTGAGGACGCAGGCTTCGGCGGCTAGGGCTCCGCCGGAGACGACGCCGGTGGCTGAGGAGACTTGCAGGAGGACGGGGACCAGGGGGCGCAGGGGCGGTAGAGGGTGCAGCCGACTGAGGCGAGCAGGGTGCCTGCGGAGACCCAGCCGGAGATGTTGGAGACGTTGGTCAGGGTGCCGTTGATGTCGGTGAGGCCGGTTAGGTCGGTTCGGGTTAGGGGGTTGTTTGAGGCGTAGGTGTAGGGGTGGGTACCGGGGCCTTGGTCTGGGGAGAGGAAGGTGCCGGCGGAGGGGTTGTATTCGCGTTGGCCCAGGAGGTAGTTGCCGTTGGGGAGGTGGAGGCCGCCTGCGAAGGCGGGGGTTGGGGTGGGGATCCGGGGACGGGCGTTGTGGGGCTGGGGGTCGTGGGGCCCGGGGTGCTGGGGGTCGTGGGGACCGGGGTGGTGGGAGTTGGTGTGGGTTGGGGGGAGGTTTGCGTTGGTGGGCGGGGAATGCCGAAGGGTTCGTAGGTGCTTTGGGTGGTGCCGGTGGTGAGGATGGAGCCGGTGGGGGTGGTGGTCAGGTCGGTGGTGGTGCGGGCGGTGGTTTGGGCTAAGAGGCCGGCTCCGTAGAGGTAGCGGGTCGTAGGGGTGCCGGTCGTGGAGTTGGCGCCGGGGGTGGGGCCGTTGGTGGTCGAGAGGATCTGCGGTGAAAGCGGGTCCCAGAGGTAGTGCGTCCTGCCAGCGCCGGTGGTTGAGGTGGTGCGGCGGCCGTCGGCGGAGTGGGTGTAGGTGGTTTGGGTGGGGCCGGTGGTGGAGGTGGTGGGTTTGCCGGCGGCGGACCAGGTGTATGTGGTGATGCCGTCCGAGGTGAGGTTGCCGTCGGGGTCGTAGGTGTAGGCGCGGGTGGTTGGCGGGACGCGGGGGTAGCGGGCGGGGGCGGTGATGGAGGCCTGGAGTTCGTTGGCGGGGCCGTAGAGGGACCAGGTGCTGCCGGTGGGGCGTTGTTCCCAGGTGCGGTTGCCGACCGGGTCGTAGGCGTAGCGGATGTAGTCCTTGGCGTCGTCGGCGCACTCGTCGGCGTCGTAGCAGGTCGCCGTCAGTTGGTCGAGGGCGTCGTAGGTGTAGGCGGTCTTGCCGGTGGTTGAGTCGGTGGTGTGGATCAGGTTGTCGGCGGCGTCGTACGACGAGGTGATGGTGCGGACAGGCTTGCCGGATCGGGTGAGCCATAGGTCCGTTTCGCGGCCGCGGAGGTCGAGGAGGTGGGTCTCGGTGAGGCCGCCCGGGCGGGTGACGGTGATGGAGCCGCGGGACTGGTTGTAGGTGTACGTGGCCAGGGGCTTGCCGTCTGACTTGGCGGAGGTCAGGCGGTTGACGGCGTCCCAGGTGTAGGACTCGGTCCGGCCTGCGGCGGCTCGCGCCAGGAGGTTGCCGACGGGATCCCATTGGTAGGTGACGGACGAGCCGGGCCGGGTTGCCGAGGTCAGGCGGTCGGAGGTGTCGTAGGCGAAGCGGGTGGTTCCCGTGACGTCGGTCATTGAAGTACGGCGGCCTGCCGCATCCCAGGTGAACGAGGCGGACGGGGTCTTGTCCGAGTAGTCGATCCGGGTCATCGCGCCGCGCGCGTCGAGCGTGAACGATGCGGACTTGCCCGACGGGAGCGTGGTACGGACGAGTCGGCCGGCCTTGTCGTGGGCGAACCGCCAGGTACGGCCGCCGAACGTGGTCGCGGTCGTCCGGCCGGCGGCGTCGTAGCTGAAGGTCTGGGTGCGGCCGCTGGCGTCGAGCTGCTTCACCACCCGGCCGGAGGCGTCGAACTCGGCCGTGGCCTCGGGCAACGAAGGAGCCGTGACGCCGACTATTTGGCCGGCATCGTCGTAGCGGAAGCGGGTCACTCCCCCACGGGCGTCCGTGCTGGTGGCGACGCGGCCTTGGCCGTCGTACGTCTGGCTGGTGGTGACGTCGAGGGGGCCGCGTTGTTCCAGTGGCTGATCGTCGTCGGAGTACTTCACGGTCGAGGTTTGACCGCGCGGTCCGGTGACTTTGACCGATCGACCCCAGCCGTCCACCTCATACCTCGAGATGCGTCCGGCTGGGTCGGCGGTGCTGACCAGGTCACCGTCGGACGAGTACCAGAACCGGGTGGTCCGGCCGAGGACGTCTCGGGCCGCGGTGACCAGCCCGCGAGCGTCATACATAGCGGACGACGCGCGCCCGGCGTACGTCGTACTGAGGAGGTTGCCGCGTGCGTCGTAGGTGAAGCTGGTACGACGGCCGAGTGGGTCTACGACGGCGACCAGGTCGTTCGTCGCGCTGTAGGAGCGTCGGGTGACGTTGCCGCCGGCGTCGGCCGAGCTGGTGACCCGGCCGAGAGCGTCATAGGTATGGCGTGCGCCGTGACCGAGGGCGTCGAAGACACGGATCAGGTTGCCGGACGAGTCGTAGTGGAACGTCACCTTGACGCCGGTGGGGTCGGTCTGCCGGACGAGCCAGTTGCGTTCGTACTCGTTGATCCACTTGCCGCCGGTCGGATCAGTCATCGTCGACTTGCCGCGGATGCCGGCCGATTCCCAGGTCCACGTGCTCCCCGCACCCTTGCCGTCGGTTTGAGCCGTCACCCGGGCCGTCCTGGTCATACTCGGTGGTCACGGCTGCCCGGGCTGCGTCTCCGTGGCACTCGCTCCGCAGCCGCCCGGCCCCGTCGTACTCGTACCGGGTCTTCACACCGCCAGGTGACGTCACACCGGTCAGACGACCGCCGGCGTAGTCGTAGCGGATGACTCGCGGTTCGACACCGGGACCGGTCAGCGTGATCGTGGAGATGAGGCCGACCTCGTTGTATACGTAGGTCAGCGATCGCCGCCCGTTGGCCACCGACGCGACCCGCCCACCGGAGTGGGTGACCACGACACCCTGGTTGTCGCGATCGCGGATCGACTGCAGCTCGCCGGCCGCGGAGAAGCGCATCCGCAACTGATCGAAGTCGGTCAGCACATAGCCGTCGCCAGATCGGGCCAAGGTGAACCGCGCGGCTCCGGGTTCGATGGCGAAACCAGAGCCCTTCCGGCTGAACGCGATCTGCCGGCCATCCGACGCGAGGTACCGCGCGCCGCCGCTCTCGAGCACAAGGCGGTCCGAGTACGACGGACGCCAGCCGGGCCCGAGTGGACCGGGGTCCGTGTCGTTCGAGTTGTACGTGCGAGTCGCGGTCAGTGGTACGCCGAGACCGGGTGCGGCCGCGTCTGTCGAGACCGTGGCCAGGGCGCCGGTCAAGGAGTTGACCGGGTCCGACTGCATGGCGAACGGCCCGAAGAGGCCCCGCGCTTGCTGATACGGAAGGACGAAGCCGGGAGCACCCGCGTAGATCAGGACGTTTCCGCCGGCCGAAGCGCGACCGTTCGTCGTTGAGGCGGCGAGTAGGCCGGGTGAGGAAAAGACCTGGCAATCGAGTGGCACTGTCACCGACCAGACCAACGACTGGGAGCGAGCCGGCTGGGGCTTCGGGTAGTTCTCGCACGGCCAGGAGGTCACGCTCCAGCTCCGCGCGTCGGCAAACCAGAGGTTGCATTGGTCCTGCGGCGCGGTCGGGAACAGCTGCGCCTGGAACGTGAAGGTCTGCCCGGTCCCGGCGTGGCCGAAGCCGCCGTCGCCGGCGATCTCCGCGCCCTTGCTGAGCAGCTCACCGCCCGCAGACACACGCACGTCGACATGGATGCAGGTGCCGTCCTCGGCCGTCGCGCTCGGCGGCGTTGTCCAAGGGATGAGAAGGAGCAGAGCGAGGATGGCACACAAGGCCCGGCGGAAGGAGGAAGTCATCAGGCTCGTCGCCTCCGCTCTGTGGGGTGGTTGTCACAGAGAGTTTATTGGCGATCGGGTCTCTTCCGGCGCGTTGGTTACAGGCTGTGGACAAGTGGGCATGTCACCCTGTGCCGGATGGGCGGTGCGGGCCGGGCGTCCCCTACGATGCACGGCATCCGGATGTTGATCGGATTCCCGGTCGGATCGCCCAGTCCGGCTGGCGGGTTCGCCACGAACAGTGTGAGGGTGTGGCTCATGAACATCGGTAGTCGGAAGATCGTCGTGGACGAGGCAATCGCGCAGCTACGGCTGTACTGCGAGTCGAACGGCGCTGTGCTGAAGTACTACGACGGCCTTCCGGGGATGACGAACGTCGGCGGTTCCGATCCAGATCAGGTCACGTTGGAGGATCTGGCGCGGACGATGGTGATCGGATCCGACCTGCGCGCGAATGACATCCCCTGGCTACTCGAGGTGGACGCCGAGAAGGAGTTCGCCGCGATCCCGGTCGACGCGCGGCTCGAGGACGCGGCGCCAGGGTCGGAGTTGTTCGAGGCGGCGATGGCGCTGGACGACAAGTTCTCCGGTCACCGCGGCTTCGGGCACGCCAAGAAGGCGAAGCTGCTGCACCTCAAGCGGCCGTTCCTCTTCCCCGTCAGCGACAGCTTCATCCGGATGACCTACAGCGACGCGTCGGCCGGCGCGGAGTTCCTGGCCGCCGTGCACCGCGACCTGGTCAACCCGGCCAACACGCGCGACTTCCGGATGCTGCAGACCCGCCTGATCGCCGAGCCGTCCACCTCGGCCGCCCGCGTCCTCGCCGAAGCCCCCACCCTCCGCCTCCTCGACATCCTCGCGTCCCTCCTAGGCGAGGCGAAGTAGCCAAAGCTTCAGACGACGCCGAGGCGGGCCAACGGCTCCACCAGTTCGCGTTCCTCGTAGGACAGGTGCGACAGCAGGGTGTCGTCCAGGAGGTCGACAGCGTCGCGGAGGTTGTCGATGGTGCCGGAGCCGTCGACGAGGGCGACCAGAGCCTTGTCGACGCCTTCCAGGACGTCGTGAATGACGTGGTGCTCCTGCTCGAGCCGGTCGACGACGGGGGTCAGTCGCGGGTCCGCGCGACGTAGGCGTGGAAAGAGTGAGGCGTCCTCGATCGAGTGGTGTGTGGTGACCAGTCGGCAGTAGGACTCGCAATACACGCCCAGGGTCCAGTTGTTCTGCCGCATGGTCATCGTGTTGATGTGGGAGCGCGCCTGGCCGACTCCGATTGATCCGGCGGCGACCTGCTCGACCAGGTCTCGGATCTGCTCCAGCTCCGCACGCAAGTGATCGTGTACTTCGACCAGGTGCTGCCCCGACGCGAGCTCATGCGGCGCGTACGTCCGCTCAGGATCCAACGCAGGACCAGTGGGTCGGTCCGATTCGTCCCACGGTCGCACCGCACTACGCCGTACGGCGGGCGCGGGCGTCGGCACGACCGTGAAGCCACCGCGATCCCCCGCCCCGACCCGCTCCGACACCGAGTCCGCCCCGGCCGAGCCGCTCGACTCCACCGACCGGGAACCCGCACGCTCAGCGGCGACCCCCTCACGCACACCAGCCGCGACATCGGCGAAGCGGCGGATGTCATCCGGATCGTCCGACGCCAGGATGTACGTGCTCATGCCCTCAGTGAGAGTCAGCTCCGTCAACTGCTCGATCCAGAGCGACTCCGGACCCTGCAGGAAGCCGCCGCGCCCATCGAAGCGCCCACCGACGTTGTAGAGCCGCCGCACAGCCGCCGGGTCACGTCCCACCGAGACAGCAGCCTCGTCGATCAGCTTGTTCATCGCAGTGAGCTGGTCCGGTCCCGTGTACCCACTGCTC
Organism: Kribbella caucasensis; assembly: GCF_004361855.1. Taxonomy (GTDB): domain Bacteria; phylum Actinomycetota; class Actinomycetes; order Propionibacteriales; family Kribbellaceae; genus Kribbella; species Kribbella caucasensis. The sequence goes on along the minus strand of NZ_SNWQ01000023.1, from coordinate 60,864 downwards.
GGCAGCCAACCGTCCCCCAACCGACCGGTCAGGGCGAGCATGCGCGGCTTGTACGCGCCCAGCCAGATCTCCACGTCGTGCGCCGGAGCCGGCCCCCGCTTGGCGCCACTCAACTGGTAGTGCTTGCCGTTGAACCGGATCCCTCCGCCCTCCGGCTTCCAGATCTCGCGGATGACGGCGATGCCCTCCTCCAGGGCGGTGATGCTCTGCCCGGCGGTCAGCTGCGGACCGCTGTTGGCGGCGATTGCCTCGCGGAAGCCGCCCGCACCCAGACCGAGCTCGACGCGGCCACCAGTGAGCAGGTCGAGCCCCGCAACGCTCCGGGCCAGTACTACGGGGTGCCGCAGCGGGAGGTTCGCGACATTGGTCGACACCTTCACGGTCTGGGTGTGCGCGGCGATGACCGACAGCAGGGTCCACGCGTCCATCAGCCGCGGCTGGTACGGGTGGTCCTGCAGCGTGACGAGGTCGAGGCCGACCTGCTCGGTCAGCTGCGCCAACGCGATCACCCGCTCGGCCTGCTCGACCGCCGGCGTCAGAAACGTGCCGAAGACCAGCTCGTGCCCGTAGTCCATGCTCCACCCTCAAGGATTGCGACGGTTCGTTCGCGTCACGTACTATTTGTCTCGCGAACAAATTACTTCGTGGCACGAACTTTCACAAGCCGGGAGGAGGTGGAGCCGATGGACGAGGGACTGGGCGCCGCGAGCGGACTGGTGCGGCTGACGTTCATGGTGCAGAACCTGTACGCCGAGGTCGGGCGCGGGTGTGATCTCACCGTGGCGCAGGCGCAGATGCTGTGTTCGATCGCCGACCGGTGCGTCGGGATGGCGGAGTTGTCGGCCACACTGGGGCTGGAGAAGTCGAGCCTGACCGGGTTGGTGGATCGCGCCGAGCACCGCGGACTCGTCGTACGGGAGGCCGATCCAGCCGACCGGCGCGCGGTGCGGGTGTGCCTGACCAAGGCGGGGACGGCGGCCTTGAACCGGTTCCACGCGGAGGTGACCGAGCGCCTGGATCAGCTGGTCGACCAACTGCCGGCTGCCGAACGCGACCGCTTCACCCGCACCCTCCGGCGAATCGTCGCCGACTCCCCGGCCGTCTTCGCCAGCTGAGCCCAATTCAAACGCCGGGCACCAACGCGTAGGCCTCTTCCATCGTCAGCTCTGCCTCGTACTCCGTGTCGTAGGCGGCGCCGAGTCGGACACGGGCGGCCGCGGCGGCTCGGTCGGCGTCGGTCGCCTCACCATCAGACGGTTCGAAGCCGTCGGCGGTGCGGAACCGGGCGGCGGTGCCCAGCAGGCGGGCCGCGATGGCGGGTTCGTCGACGGCGAGGGTGGCGGCCAACCCTTCCAGTGCCCAGCACATGGATCGGCGGGACTCGTAGTCGCGGGACAGCCGGAACGCTTCGGCGTGCAGTTGGCGGGCCTCCAGGAGTTCGCCGCGGAGCTCCAGGGTGAAGCCGAGTTCCACCAGCACCATGGACAGATAGAGGACCGGTTCGTCCTGGCGACGGGCCGCGTCGATCAGGGTGCGGAGGCGCTTCTCGGCTACGTCCAGATCGCCGGAACGGCGGGCCGCGAATCCCAGGACGATCTCGCCCAGGGACTGCGTCGGGCGGTGGCCCTGCTCGGTCGCGAGCCGGTACGCCTGCTCGCCGTACGTCGTGGCCTTGGCGTAGTCGCCTTCGCGGATCGCGGTCCAGCCGAGCCATCCGTACTCGCCGGCCACGTCCGGCCACAGCCCGAGTTCCTCTGCCATCTGCAGGCCCTCGGTGTGCAGCCGCGCGGCCTCGGCGAAGTCACTGGTCAGCTCGGCAAGGGCACCGAGCCAGCCGATCGCCTGCAACAGCCCCCAGCGATCCCCCAGCTCCCGGAACAGCCGGGCACTCTCCTCCGCGTCGCCCCGCAGCGCAACAAGGTCGGCATGTACATGGGCATGCTTCGCCCGAGCAGCGAGCACCGCCGCACGACCCCACCGATCTCCCGACTCGTCAAAGGAGGCAAGGCAACGCTCCAGCAGCTCCAGGCACACCACCAGGTCACCCGAGTCAACACCGGTGAATGCCAGCCACCACAGCGCCCGCGCGTCGACCTCCGCAACACACCGAGCCCGCACAGCAGCCGCGTCACTGTCGCCCTGCAAGTACATGAATCCCGCAAGCCACGCAGCAAGTGCAGGCGTCTCCGGTACGGCCTCCAGCGACCGCCGTGCCTCGCCGACACGTCCCCGGAGGAACCAGTACCACGCGAGCGCGTCCACGAGCCGCTGTGCCAACGAGACCTCACCGGCGGCCACGCAACCGTCCAGTGCACTCCGCAGGTTGCCGGTCTCATCGTCCAGCCGCTGCAACCACAGTGCCTGTTCCGCGCCGTACAGACCGGGCCGGGCGCGCTCGGCGAACTCCACGTAGTACAGGCGATGCCGGGAGCGAACCGCCTCGTACTCCCCCGCCTCGTGCAGCTTCTCCACGCAGTACGCCGCGACGGACTCCAGCAGTCTGTACCGCGGTCCGTCCGTCCCGTGTACGGCGACCACGAGGGACCGATCCACCAACCGCACAAGGATGTCCAGCACATCGTCGTCCACGGCACACACCTGCTCGGCGGCGTCCGCAGTACAGCCGTCCGCGTGTACTGCGAGTCGTCGGAGCACGGTCTGCTCGACAGAACTGAGGAGATCCCAGGACCAGTCGATCATGGCCATCAACGTCTGTTGGCGAGGCGCAGCACCCCGATGTCCCGTGGCGAGCAGACGGAATCGGTCGTCGAGCCGCGCGACCAGCCCTGTCACGCCGAGCGCGCGCACCCGAGTCGCGGCGAGCTCCAGTGCGAGGGGGATACCGTCCAGCCGACGGCAGAGCACTGACACGGCCGGAGCGGTCGACTCGTCCAGCTTGAACGCCCTGTCCGCCGCAGCAGCCCGGGCAACGAACAGCTCGACCGCACTGGCCGACTGCAACGCCTCCAGCGAGTCACTCACACCAGGCACAACCAGTGTCGGCACAGTCCAAACGGCCTCGCCAGCCAAACCCAGCGGCTCGCGGCTCGTCGCAAGCACCCGCAGCCCAGGCGCAGCGCCCAGTAGCCGGTCCGTCAAAGCAGCCGCCTCGTCGATCACGTGCTCGCAGTTGTCCAGCACCAACAGCCGATCGCCCATCACCGCAGCAAGCCGATCCACCGCGGCCTCCCCAGGGCCGGCCTCTCGCAGATCCAACGCGACCTGTAATGCGTCCGTCAGCGAGCTGGTCACGTCCAGCGCGTCGGGCGACACAGCAGCGAGCTCCACCAGCGTCACACCATCGGCGAACGAGCCCGCCAGGTCCTCCGCGACCGCCAGCGCGAGCCGTGTCTTACCGACTCCACCGGGACCGGTCAGTGTGAGCAGCCGGTTCTCCGGCAGCCGCGCCTGGATCTCCGCAACTGCATCGGCCCGGCCGACGAGGTCCGTGAGCTGCGCAGGGAGGTTGCTGCGTCGCTGTGGCAGTTCCTGCGTGAGGATCGCCTGCTGCAGAGCAACCAACTCCGGACTCGGGTCCAGGCCGAGCTCCTCGGACAGCAACACGCGCAACTGCTCGTAGCTGTCCAGTGCCTCGCTCTGTCGGCCCGCGCGATACAGGGCCTTGATGTACGCCGCGCGGAGTCGCTCGCGCAGCGGATGCCGGGCCACGAGATCCGCGAGCTCACCGATGTTGTCGCCACGCGATTCGTAGTACTGCTCCTGCGCGGTGAGCCGTTGTTCGGTCAGCCGGGCGACCGTGGTCTCGACGAACGCCTCGTCCGCGAAGTCCGCGTACGCCGGGCCGCGCCAGAGCGCCAACGCATCCTCGAGCCGGCCCTGCTCCAGGAACGACTGGAACTGCAGAGCGTCGTACGAGTCGCTGTCGACCTTCACGGAGTACCCGGCTGGGCCGGAGACGACCAGGGTGCGGCTGCCGGGCTCGGCGTCCTCGAAGGCGCGCCGGAGCTGTGACACCTTGGCGGACAGCGTGCCGCCCGGGTTGCCGGGCAGGTCGTCGCCCCAGAGGTCGTCGATCAACCGGTCGGCCGGGACGGGGCGGCCCTCGTGCAGGAGCAGGTCCGCGAGCAGTGCGCGCACCTTCAGCCCAGGAATCGTGACCGGCTCCCCGCCGTCCGTCCAGGCCGTGACCGGTCCGAGCACCCCGAAGCGCATGGCCGCACCCTATCTTTCCGCGCCCATTCTGGGCCGCCGGACAGGACCGGAAAGAAACCGTAAACGGTTCCCGGCAGAGTCATCAGCACAGACCAGCAAGGAGGTGAAGATGAAACTACGACTCGCGGTGATCGTCGGGAGCACCCGGAGCGGCCGGTTCGGCCCGACAGTCGCCGACTGGTTCGCCGGCCGGGCGGCCAAGCGGGGCGACTTCGACCTGGACCTGATCGACCTGGCCACCGCGAACCTCCCACCGACGCTGACCGACGGTGACGAGCCGACGCCGGCCGAGGTCGCAGTACTGGCTCCCCGCCTGGCTGCCGCGGACGCGTTCGCGGTGGTGACACCGGAGTACAACAACAGCTTCCCCGCACCGCTGAAGACCGCGCTGGACTGGTACTACGAGGAGTGGCACGCCAAGCCGGTCGCGATCGTCAGCTACGGCCGGGAGAGCGGAGGTCTGTACGCGGCGGCCCAGCTGCGGCAGATTTTCACCGAACTGCACGCGGTCACCATCCACCACACGGTCACGCTGCCGTGCTACTGGCAACAGTTCGCCGCCGACGGCAGCTGGCCGCGGCCGGGCGCCGGTTACGACGCCTCGGCGAAGACGACGCTCGACCAGCTGGCCTGGTGGGCGGAAGCGCTCCGGGAAGCGCGCACCAAACATCCATACCAACCGTAAGTAAGAAAGGCAGAAGACAATGCGCAAGCTGATCGAGAGCACCTTCATGACCCTGAACGGCGTCATCGACAACCCGCAGAACTGGAGCGGCCCGTACTGGGACGACGAGCACTCCGCCTACGCCGGGGGCCTGATGGAGGGTGTCGAGGCCCAAGTCCTCGGCCGCGTCACCTACGAAGGCTTCAGGGATGCCTGGACCCAGCGCAGTGGCGACCCGTTCACGGACAACTTCAACGCGATGCCCAAGTACGTCGCCACCCGGACACTGACCGAGTTCAGCTGGAACGCCCAGCCACTCGAAGGCGACGTCGCCGAGGCGGTGCGAAAGCTGAAGGCGGAAGACGGCGGCAACCTGATCAAGTACGGCACCGGCGAGTTCTCCAAGACGCTGCTGGAGCACAAACTGGTCGACGAGTACCACTTCTGGATCTTCCCGGTGCTGGCCAGCGGCGAGCACATGTTCCAGAACTCCGGACTCGACATCACCCACCTCGAGTTGCTCGGCTCCACCACCTTCAAGTCCGGCATCATCGTGCACAAGCTCGCCCCGAAGGCCTGACGATCCGCGTTCAGCCGGTCACCGCAACGAATCGGTGACCGGCTGAACGCTTGTCCGGACTGGCCCTGGGTACCGGATCGGCCTACGGACTGGAGGTCTGATGGACACCATCGTCATGGTCATCGTCATCGCCGTGGTGGTGATCGCGGCCGCCGCGCTGGCGTTCGCGTACCAGCGACGGCGTTCGGGCCGACTGCAGGAGCGGTTCGGCCCGGAGTACGAGCGCACGATCGAGGAGTCGGGCGACCGGCGGGCGGCCGAGCGCGAGCTACGCGGCCGCGAACGCCGGGTCTCGAAGCTCGACATCCACCCGCTGAGCGGCGAGTCCGCACAGCGCTATCGCGCCGAGTGGAACACCTTGCAGCAGAGCTTCGTGGACGAGCCCAACACCGCGGTCGACGAAGCCGACCGGCTCGTCATCCGGATCATGCGCGAGGAGGGCTACCCGGTCGACGAGTTCGACCAGCGCGCCAACGACATCTCAGTGGATCACCCGGAGGTCGCTCTGCACTACCGCGAGGCGCACCGCGTGGCAGTCGCCCGGACCAAGGGCGAGGCCGACACCGAAGATCTCCGCCTGGCTGTCACCGAGTACCGGCAACTGGTCGACGTGCTGCTGGCCGACCGCCCGGACGGCGAAGGGGATCATCGCGCGACGCCGACGGACGGTGTTCGTCGGGAACAGCCACGGGCTGACGGCCAACAGACACCAGGGGAGCAGAAATGACAACTCATGACACCGATCCGGTGAATGAGCGCAGGACCGACACGTCAGCCGACGATCGCACCGATTTCGACAGCACCGAAGGCGATCGGGCCGACCTCGACGGCTCGGACGTCGACCGCACCGATACCGACGCTGACAACACCGACGCCGATCGGCAGGCCGGAGGTCTGGACTCGGACGAGGGCACGGCCGACGCGACCCGCGCCGACACGGGTGTCCCGGACAGCACCGTTGCCGGCAGCATGGGCACCAGCAGCACTGATGCCGACGACACCGCCCGGGGTGACCAATCGGTTGGCGGGATGGACAGTGGGCGGGACTTGTCCGCCGACGAGCACCTGGTCCCGCAGCAGGAGGCTGTCGATTTCAAAGCGCGCTGGGAGGTCATCCAGCAAGGGTTCGTCGACGATCCGCGCAACTCGGTGACCGAGGCGGACAAGCTGGTGGACGACGTACTGAAGCGGCTGGCCGCAAGCTTCGACGAGCAGCACCAAGAGTTGGAGAAGCAGTGGTCGGACGGCGAGCCGTCGACCGAGGACCTGCGCTCCGCTCTGCAGAAGTACCGGTCGTTCTTCCAGCGTCTGCTGACGCTGTAGCAGTACCCCGGGTGCGGCCGGTCCCAGAGTCCCGGCCGCACCCGGCCATGCCCACGCCATGATCTGGGAGAACAGGCCTACGGCGCGATGTTCTGGTTGAGGTGGAAGAGGTTGCCGGGGTCGTACTTGCGTTTCACCTCTACCAGCCGGTCGTAGTTGCCCATGTAGTTGTCGGCGATCCGGGTCTGGTCGTCACCGGCCATGAAGTTGATGTAGCCGCCGGCCTCGGAATGCGGCGCGGTCGCCTCGTAGTACCCGCGAACCCATGCGATGTTCGCCTCGTTCTCGGCCGGGTCCGGCCACATACCGGCGATCACGGTCGCGAAGTTCGCCTCGCGGTAGGCGAAGGCGGTGCCGTCGGCGGGGACCCGGTGACAGGCGCCGTCGATCGGGTAGATGTGCACGGTCGAGTTGACCGCAGGCAGCCCGGGCGCGTGCTGAAGGTGCGCCTGGATGGCCTCATCGGTCAGCTCGGTGACGAAGTTGGCCTTCCAGTAGTGCTGCAGTCCTGGCGGCACCAACGCGTCGAAGGCGCTGTTCAGCGCGGGGTACGGCATCGGCCCGACCATCTCGGCCACGACCGGCGCGAACTCGCGGAACTTGGCGATCTCCCGCTCACCCCGATCCAGGTCACCCGCCCAGCAGCCGACGATCGCCACGAACGGCTCGCCGTGCCGGTTCTCCGGGATGAACGGCAACGGCGGTGCGATCTGGAAGGCCGGGAAGCCGCCGAGCTGTTCCGGCGCGTCCTTGATCAGGTCCCGGAACCCAGCAAGTACGGCGGCCGCGTCGGACAGCTCGAAGAACATCGGGCCGCCGTAGATCTGATCGACCGGTGCCAGCCGGTACTCCAGCGCGGTCAGTACGCCGAAGTTACCGCCACCGCCGCGGATCGCCCAGAACAGGTCCTCGTTCTCCTTCTCACTGGCGATCAGGAACCGCCCGTCGGCCGTCACCACGTCGGCTGAGATCAGGTTGTCGCAGGACAGCCCGAGTCCGCGGGCCAGGTACCCGATCCCGCCGCCCAGGGTCAGCCCGCCGATACCCGTGGTCGAGATGATGCCGCCGGTCGTGGCCAGGCCGAAGGCGTGCGTGGCCGCGTTGAAGTCGCCCCAGGTCGCACCGCCACCGGCCCGCGCCGTCCGGCTGATCGGGTTGACCCGGACCCAGCGCATCCCGCTCAGATCCGCGACCACGCCGTCGTCGCAGGTCCCGAACCCCGGCACGCTGTGCGATCCGCCGCGGACCGCGAGATCAAGCCCGTTCGCGGCCGCGTAGCCGACCGTGGCCATCACGTCACCCGCGTTCTCGCAGCGCACGACGACCCGCGGGTGCTTGTCGATCATCGCGTTGTTGACCTTGCGCGCCTCGTCGTACCCCTCGTCGGAGTCGGTGAAGACCGCTCCGCGGACCCGGTCCCGCAGATCCTCCATCGTGTACTCGCCCATGACTCCTCCACCGTCGTACGGGCATCACACGTTGCCGTCGGCACGCACTTCAGTACGTCGCCGACCCGACCAGCGGACAGAGTGCTTGCCCCCGGACCGCCGGACCTCCCCCAGGCGGCTACGCCAGCGAGACTCCCGCTCCACCCGCGGATAGTCAATGCCTGCTGACGGAATCAGTCCTTACGGAGCGCTTTCAGCAATCGGCCCTGGGCCTGCTCGAGATGGAAGGCCATCCGCTCGGCCGCGGCCGCGGGGTCGCCGTCCTCGATCGCCTGCAGGATGGCGGCGTGCTCCTCGGCGACGTTGGTCGGGTCGGCCGTGCGGTGTGCCTGGTACTGGCCCATGGTCAGGTGGACCTCGCCGATGATGAGCTCGTGCATCCGGGACAGCCGGCGGCTGCCGACCCCGGCCACCAGCGCGGAGTGGAACGCGATATCGGCCTCGACCTGGTTCTCGAACAACCGGTCGCGGGCGGCGTACTCGATCGCGACCTGCGCCTTCGCCGCGGCGGGCGGGACCTGACCGGCGCCGGCCAGTGACGACACGGCGGCCCGCTCGATCGTCACCCGGCTGAAGAACAGATCGCGGATCTCGTCCTCGTCCAGGGTCGGGACGATCGCGGTCTTGTGCGCGGTCCGGCGCAGCAGGCCGAGCGCCGTCAGCCGCTCGAGCACCGCCTTCGCGGTCGGCCGGGCCACGTTGTACTCGGTCGCCAGCCGGACCTCGGTGAGCTTCTCCCCCTGCGGGATGTCACCGTTGACGATCCGCCTGCGCACCGACTCGTAGAGCGCCTCGGTCAGCGAGGACGGTCCGAGCTCCAGACTCGCATCGGTACCCACCGGGCACCCCCTTCACGTCGAATAGTCAGGCAAGTGTACTGGTCAACCAGTACTAGTACCCGGCTGACTTGTCGACGACGTTGAGCAGGTCCTCACCTGCCAGGAAGCGTCGCAGGTTCTCCAGCACGATCTGCTCGCCACGCCGCGCGGTGCCGTGGCTGGTCGCGCCGTTGTGCGGGGTCACGATCACGTTCGGCAGATCCCAGAACGGGCTCTCCGCCGGCAGCGGTTCGACCCCGTGCGCGTCCAGCCCGGCCCCGGCGATCTCCCCGGTCCGCAGCGCCGCCAGCAACGCGTCGTCGTCCGCGATCCCGCCGCGCGAGATGCAGACGAAGTACGCCGTCCGCTTCATCGCCGCGAACTCGGCCGGCCCGAACCGCCCGATCGTGGCCGGCGTACTCGGTGCGGTCACCACCACGAAATCCGACTCGGCCAGCAGTTCCGGCAACCCCTCCTCGCCGAAGACCTGGTCGACGTACGGCGAGGGCTGGTCGCGCCGCCGCCGTACGCCGAGCACGCGCAGGTGGAACGCCTTCGCCTTCGCGGCGAGGTCGATCCCCGAGTTGCCGAGCCCGTAGATCCCCAGCGTCAGCCCAGCGAGTTCGCCATGCGTGAAGCGGTCCCATCGGTGCTCCGACTGGGCCCGCACCCAGCGCGGCACCTCCCGGTTGAGCATCAGCATCAGCAACATCGCGTGCTCCGCCAACGGAATCGCGCCGTTCCCGGCCGACGAGGTCAGCACGACGTCGGAGGCGAGCATCTCCGGCGTCAGGTCCGCGTCCACCCCGGCCGACGGGCTGTGCACCCAGCGCAACTTGGCAGCCCGCGCCAACACCTCCGCCGGCACCCGCCCGACCACCGCCTCCATCGACTCGACCACGTCCGAGCCGACCGAGGACCAGTCCGGGACGAACCGCACCTCAGCACCGTCGGCAGCGGCGACAACGGCCGCCGACTCCTTGCCCAGGACAACGATCATCACTTCAGCCCTGTCGTCGCGATCCCGCGGATCAAGTACTTCTGCGCCACCGCGAAGAAGATCAGGATCGGGACCAGCGACAGCAACGACATGGCGAACAGCATGCCCACCCCACTCTGGCTCTCGGAGTCGACCATGGAGTTCAGCGCCACCGGCACGGTGAACACCTGCGTCCGGGTCAGGTAGATCAGCGGCACGAAGAAGTCGTTCCAGGTCCAGATGAAGGTGAAGATCGTGGTCGTCACCAAGGCGGGCCGCATCAGCGGCAGGACGACGTACCAGAAGGTCAGGAACGGCCCGGCCCCGTCGATCCAGGCGGCCCGGTCCAGCTCGCGCGGCAGCGTCCGGATGAACTGCACCATCAGGAAGACGAAGAACGCGTCGGTGGCCAGGAACTTCGGGATCAGCAGTGGCCAGTAGGTGTTCACCAGGTCGAACTGGGAGAAGAAGATGTACTGCGGGATCACCAGCACGTGAAACGGAAGCATCACCGAGGCGAGCGTGATCGCGAAGTACACCCGCCGCATCCGGAACTGCAACCGGGCCAGCGCGTACGCCGTGAGCGAGCAGCTGAACAGATTGCCCACGATCGAACCGACGGTGACCAGCAGCGAGTTCAGGAAGAACACCGAGAACGGCCGGTTCAGCGCGTGCCAGCCGTCCCGGAAGTTGTCCAGCGTCAGGTCGGTCGGGATGATGCCCGGCTCGGTGAGGATCTGGTCGGCCGGTTTGAACGCGCTCACCACCATCCACACCAGCGGGTAGACCATGAAGGCGACGAAGATCAGCAGTCCCGTGTGCTTCAGCGCGGACTTGATCCGGCGCTGCCGAATCGGCAGCGGGCTGGTGATCGCTTCTGTTGCCATCAGCTGTCTCCGTAGAAGACCCAGTACTTCGAGACCAGGAAGTGCAGCGCGGTGATCGCGGCGATCGCCACCATCAGCACCCACGCCAGCGCGGACGCGTAACCCATGTCGAACGCGACGAACCCCTGCTGGTAGACGTACAACGTGTAGAACAGCGTCGAGTTGGCCGGCCCACCGGTGCCGCCGCTGATGATGTGCGCCTGGGTGAAGGTCTGGAACGCGCCGATCGTCTGCAGGATCAGGTTGAAGAAGATGATCGGCGTGAGCAGCGGCACGGTGACGTTGGTGAACTGCCTGATGACCCCGGCACCGTCGACGCGCGCCGCCTCGTACAGCTCGTCCGGGATCTGCCGCAGGCCGGCCAGGAAGATCACCATCGGCGACCCGAACGTCCAGACGTTCAGCACGATCAGCGTCGCCAGCGCCGTACTCGGGTTCTGCAGCCAACTCTCGCCGTCGATCCCGATCAGCGCGAGCCCGCGGTTGATCAGACCGCCGTCGCCGAAGATCTCCCGCCACAGGATGGCGATCGCGACACTGGTCCCGAGCAGCGACGGCAGGTAGAACGCGCTGCGGTAGAAGGCCAGTCCGCTCAGCCCGCGATCGAGGATCAACGCCAGCAACAAGGCGAAGCCGAGCTGAAGCGGCACCGAAACGAGTACGTAGACCAGCGTCACCTTGACCGCCGCCCAGAACTGCTCGTCCTGCACCATCCGCTGGAAGTTCTCCAGCCCGACCCACTCCGGCGGATTGAGGATGTCGTAGTCGGTGAAAGCCAGGTAGAGCGACGCGAACAGCGGGATCGCGGTGATCAGCAGGAACCCGAGCTGCCACGGGATCAGGAACACATGCGCCGCCCGGCCCTGCCGGTTCAGGTGAAAGGCCGGCCGCTTCCGCTCCGGCGCCGGGTCCTCACCAGGTGTTTCCAGGACCGGGCGCTCCTCTTGGGTCAGCATCGGCTGATCACTCGGCCCGCTTGATCCCGGCGGTGATCTCCTCGACGAGTTTCTTCGCCCCGTCCGGCACGGTGGTCCGGCCGAGCGCGATCTCCTCGCACACCCGGGCCATCGTGGTCCGCCAGGTGCTCGACCCGGGCGGCGCCTCGTACCGCGGTTTGCGCTGCGCGGCCCGGTCCTTCTCGACGACGGCCAGCATCTCCTTCTCGTCCTGGCTGGCGAACTCCTTCGACGCCTCGGCGACCTTCGGGTTGACCGGCGCGCCCATGGTCAGCCGGACCGTCTTCAGCATCTCGGCGGTGTTGACGTTGTAGTTCAGCAGCTTGCCGGCCGCCTCGAGCTTGTCGTCGTCGACCCGCTGGTAGATCGCCATCCGCGGGAAGTACAGGTACTTGTGGCCGTCGACGGCACTGGCGTCGATCGGCATCGCGCGGAGCCGGAACCGCTCCTTCGGGAACATCTTGGCGTCGTCGATGATGTGGTTCGAGTTGCCGAAGGCAACCAGAGTCTTCTTGCCGACCAGAGCCCAGTCCGGGCCCATCCCCTCCTGCTCGCTGAGCGACAACGTCGCCCCGGCCTTGCGCAACTTCTCCCACCAGTCGATCCAGCTGGCCACGCCTTCGACCGTGAAGCCGACCTTCCCGTCCTCGGTCCACAACTGCTCGCCGCGCTGCCGCAACCACGCTTCGAAGGTGAGGTCGTGGTCCGGCAGGTACGCCGCTCCCTTCCGCTTCCCCGGGTTGTCCTTGCTGTAGGCAACGAGCAGTTCGGCGAGCGAGTCCCAGGTCCAGCCGGAACCCTCGGCCGGGAAGGTGACGCCGTCGGCCTTCGCGACGGTCTCGTTGTAGCGGATCACCGGGACGAAGATCCCGAACGGCAGCGTGTTCAGTTCACCGCCGAGCTTGAACGTGTCCAGGTCCTGCTGGCTGTAGTCGGCCCAGCTCAGCGTCGGGATGTCGTCCAGCTTCCGGTACAGCTTGTTCTTGTGGTAGGTCATCACCTGCGGTGAGGCGATCCAGAAGATGTCCGGTACGTCCCGGGCCGCGATCTGCGTCGTCATCCGCTCCTGGAACGCCGTGTACTCGGCGAACTCCGGCTCGATCCCGATCTCGCTGTTCGCCGCGCTGAACTGCTGCAGCGCCTTGGTGTAGTTCTGCTGCCGGATGTTGTTGCCCCACCAGGCGTACCGCAGCGTGGTCTTGCCGCTTCCGCCCGACCCCGCACCACCGCCGCTACCACCGCAGCCGGCCACCGCAGCGGCCGACAGTCCGGCCGCCGTCGTTCCCAGGGCGAGCTTCAGAAACCCTCGCCGATCAAGTCCGGTCATCACGATCTCCCGTTCCTCAGCTGTCGGGTTCGCCCTGTAGACCCCCGGGCAGGCGGTTTCCGATCATTGTTTGTTTCGATCACATGACGGTCAAGAGGTCATGCATAGTTGTTTGACAATCTTGCAAGTCTGTCCGGATTACGACCGGACGACCAGCACCTCGAACAGCCCGATCTCGGGCAGCTGCATCCGCCCGTCAACCACCGGCAGGCGCTCGCCGGCTCGCAGCGCCTCCACCTCGACCGCAGTTCCGGGTACCGCCAGCCAGGTCCGCGCGATCGGCAACGGCTCGGCGAAGCGTTGGTCCGCATCGCCGGACCGATTCAGCAGGTGGATCACTGTGCCGGCCGCGGACCGACCGACGACGATCTCAACCTGCTCCGGCAGCCCCGACTCGACCTGCGGCCCACCCGCCCACATCACGTCGTCGACGAACAGGTCGCGATGCGCCGACAGCCCCACCTCCCGATAGGCACGTCCGACGGTCCACGGCAGCATCACCGCCCGGCCTTCCCCGTACCGCGCCCGGAGCCGCCCCGGATGGTCAAGCTCCCAGTGACCGTGACACTTCTCCGGCGGCCCGTACGGCGCTCTCGACAGCGCGAGCAGTCCGAGCTCGGCCTCCGGTTTCGGTTCGACCAGATCGAACGCGCCGACCACCGGAACGATCTCCGAATCACCGCGCAGGTGCAGCGATCGCGTCGCCTCCTCGGTGTCGTGACTGGCCAGCCGCCGCCGAGCCGGCAGACACCGCAACCGAATCGCGTCCGCGACCACTCCACTGTTGCCGGTAGCAACCACTGCGCCACCGGCTTCGCAGTACGAGTCGATCGCTGGAGACGCCGACGGTGAGAGCGAGCCGAGATCGGGCAGTACGACAGCTCGGTAGCGGCTCAGGTCGACCTCCGCGATCCGCTCCTCGGGGAGTACGTCGAACGGCACGTGCCGCTGGAGCAACGCGAGGTACAGCCCCTGGAACTCGCGCGCCGCCCCATGCTTGAACTGGTCGGGCCGGACGAGCAGGGTCTCCGCCGCCGGCACGAGTTCGCGATAGACCTCGTGGTGATCCCGGTGGAACCTGGTCAGCTCACCGGCGATCTTCAAGCACGCATAAGGGCTGTCGGACGGCGTCCCCATGATGTAGGTGGACGGGTTCGCCCCACGAGCGATTGCCTGCAGCAAGTACTGCGCGAAGTGGTGCGGCTCCTCCCCCGCCGACCGGTACGGCATGTCCACGAAGCCGACCGAGTTGGTCAGCACCGGCACGGTCGGACGGTACGTCTTCGCGGCGCTGACGTGTTCGCTGGTCCGGTGGTGCCACAGCGGCCGCCCGACCGCGTTGTTCGCCTCGTGGAACACGATGTCCGCCCGATCCCCCAGCACGAGCGGCGCCTCGGGCCGGCGGCGAGCCAGGTGGTCCCGGATCCGCCCGGTCAGGTCGGCCAGGACTTCCCGGGCGAACCGTTGCCAGGTCTCGTACCCGGGCGACTCCTTGCCCTCCGGCAGCGACTCGCCCGGCGCGTACTCGGCGTACCGGGTGGTGCAGGCGAGGCAATGGCAGACCCCGCGGTACCGGCGGCTGTAGTCGACCTCGTTGAACGACATCCAGTTGCAGAAGAAGCCGTCGATCGGATAGCGGTCGAGCACCTCGTCGAGCACCTCGAACAGCTTCACCTGGTAGTAGCCGCCGCTCGGGCAGACGCTGGTCAGGCCGTTGTAGACCTGCGGATCACCGGCGGCGTCCACGAAACACCAGTCCGGGTGCTGCTCGGCCCGGCGGTGGTCGATCTTGGAGAAGTCCATCCGGCCCATCACCCGGACCCCGCGCCGGTTCGCCGCCTTCACCGCGTCACCGACCAGGTCGCCGGACGCTCGCTGCGCCAGGTACGGGTTGCGGGTCTGGAACTCGAGATCGGTCGGGTAGTTCGACAGGATGCCGCCGACGCTCAGCAGCCAGGTGTCGGCGCCGAACTCCACCAGGTAGTCCAGCACCTCCTCCACGTCCAGACCGGCGTCGATCTCGCGCAGGTTGGTCTGGAACATCCGGAACGGGTCCTGCCACCAGAGCCGCGTCATGACCGCCCCCGCAGTAACGTCCGATATAGGACTGAGTGGTCAAGGTCGCCGTCGCCGTCCGCGATCGCCGCATTCATCAACTGCTGGGTCGCGGCTGTGTTCGGCAACGCCAGGTCGAGTTCCGCGGCCGCCTGGACAGCGAGGCCGAGATCCTTGCGGTGCAGGCGGATCCGGAAGCCCGGCTCGAAGGTCTGGTTGATCATCCGCTCGCCGTGCAGCTCGAGGATCCGCGACGAGGCGAACCCGCCCATCAGGGCCTCCCGTACGACGGCCGGGTCGGCGCCGGCCTTCTCGGCGAACAGCAACGCCTCCGCCACCGCCTCGATGGTCAGCCCGACGATGATCTGGTTCGCCACCTTCGCGGTCTGGCCCGCGCCCGTCCCGCCGATCAATGTGATGTTCTTGCCGAGTGTCTCGAGGATCGGTTGCGCCCGCTCGAACACCTCGGGCCGGCCGCCGACCATGATCGTCAGCGTGGCATCCCGCGCGCCGACCTCGCCGCCGGACACCGGCGCGTCCAGGTAGTCCGCGCCGAGGGCCTCGATCCGCTGTGCGAACGACTTCGTCGCGGTCGGCGAGATCGAGCTCATGTCGATCACCAGAGACCCCGGCTTCAGCCCTTCGGCGACGCCGTCCGCACCGAACAACGCACCCTCGACGTCCGGCGTGTCCGGCAGCATCAGGACGACCACCTCAGCCCGCTCGGCGACCTCCACCGCCGACTCACAGTGGTGACCGTCCAGACCCGGCTTGCCTCGGTACAAGGACAGTTCGTGGCCTGCGGCAACCAGGTTCGCCGCCATCGGCCGGCCCATCACGCCGAGCCCGACGAAGCCGATCCTCATCGCTGCCTCCAGTCCAGATGCACGATCTCCAGCAGTCCGGCGGTCGGGATCGTGACGACTGCCCGGCCGTTCTCGATGCTCGGTTCCACGTCGACTCCCGCGACGAGCAGCCTGGCCTTGACTTGCCGGCCGGGCGGAATCGCAACCGACACCGTCTGCGGCGGCAGCGGGAGGGTCTCGCGGATCGGCCCGCGCATCGCCATCGGGTTCGTAAGGTTGACCAAGGCAACGGCCACTTCCGCCTCCCCCCGGCGTACTGCGACGTCGACCAGCCCAGCGCCTTCGACCGTCACCTCGGGGGCTTTGTTCAGCGCCCAGGCGACGGCGTTGGCGATCAGCCGGCCGTGGTCGGACTGCAGCGCCTCCCAGAAGATCGCGCCCAGGTTGAAGGGGAAGTAGACGACCCGGCCCCCGGCCTCGAACTCCTGGCAGACAACCGCCGGCCGATCCGGATCCGCCCGCTGGTAGACCTCCTCCATCGGCAGGTCCGGGAAGTCGGGGATGAACCGGAACGGCACCACCGCGCCCGGCTTCGCCTCGACCCCAAGGATCTCGGTGCCGCCGATGATCCGGGTCGTGTCAGCGAAGCCCTCGGTCAGCCGATGGTCGCCGGTCAACGCGATGTAGTTGTTCTTCACCGCCCGGCCCGGCTCCTTCAGCCGAACCCCGAGCACGTCCGCGAGACCGAAGTCGTCGCGCGCCTCCCCGCGTTCGTCGTACAGGGAGCTCTGGTACGCCGCGACGAGGGAGCCGCCGGCTTCGACGTACCGGCTCAGTACTGCGCACTGGTCGTCGCTGAGCTGTTCGGCGTTGGCGAGCACGATCACCTTGAACGGGCTGAGGCGTTCCGCGGAGAGGATCTGGTCGGAGATGAACTCGAACGGCACCCGGGCCTCGACGAGTGCCTGGTAGAAGCCGTCCTCGTGCTGCTGGCCGGTGCGGTCGAGCACCCTGAGCTGGCCCGCGCGGCTGGGATCGAGGAGCGCGACTTCGGCAGTGATCTTCAAGTCCCGTAGCACCGGTTCGACCTGGGCGTGCAGGTTGAAGGCCTCGAGGATCGGCGGCACCCAGCGCTGGTCGGGGACGCTCGCGTTGAACTTGGTGAACCACGGCAACGCGCCCTGGGCGAACCCGTCGACGATCCAGGTCTTCACCTCTTCGGCGGGTGCGACCGAGTCCTTCCAGCGGTACTCGTGGTGCTCGGGACCGACCGAGGTGATCAGCCGGACGGGGCGATCGGGGAAGACGCCGCGATTGCGTTTGCCGTTGCGGCCGGCCGCCCAGGGCGCCTCGATCCCGGACCGGCCCTGCTTGTCGATGATGAAGATCGGGCAGTGGTCCTCGACCAGGTCGCGGTCGAGGTCGCGCGCCGCGAGGGCACCGAGGTTCGGGATGAAGCGGGCGTGCGGGCGGATGTCGCGGACCGCGCGGTCCCAGATCGTCACCAGCCGGCTCAGTTGCCGACGGCGCCAATCGACGTACTCGTGCCAGCCCTCGGCGTGCTCCTTGACCGGTAGGTCGAGGCCGGTCTCGTCGCGGAACGACTTGCGCGCGGACTCGCTGTAGGAGATGCCGCCGTACCCTTCCCAGCGGTTCGCGAAGACCGAGTCCACGTCGTACTCGCGGACGATCTCGCGGACCACCTCGGTGATGAACTCGCGGTGGTAGCCGGTGAACGCGCAGGTCAGCCAGATGTCGGGATACGACCAGTGCTCGCGCGGGTTGCCGTCGAGGTCGCGAGCGAGCCACTCGGGGTGCGCCGTGGCCGCGTCGGCGTGGACGGCGTGCGGGTCGACGCGGGCCATCACGCTCATGCCGAGCCGGCGCGCGCCCTCGACGAGGGTGCCGAACGGGTCGGTGTCGCCGAGGTACTTGCTGCGGTAGTGGTACTCGAGCTGGGTCGGGTAGTAGGCGATGTAGCCGCCCGCGCTGATGCAGGTCGCGTTCGACTTGCTGTCCCGCATCAGGTCCAGCCAGAAGTCCGCGTCGAAGTGCAGCGGATCGTCCTCGGCGAGCGTGATCTGCGCCCAGCGCGTCGCCCGCTCCGGCCAATCCGGGCTCCGGCCGCCGCCGTGGGTCAGAGTCTGCTCGGGTTCAGTACGCATCGGCGGAACCTCCAGGTCGGCGAGGTGATCCTCAGATTGTTAGACAAGATTGCATGAGAGGCAAGAGCTGGTGTTAGTCTTTCTGTGAACGGTGATCGTTGTGGGGATTTTCGGTCGGCTTTCGGAGGGGCAGCCGCAGACTTGGGGCATGAAGCGGCGGATGACGTGGGCGGGCCTCACCGTGTTCGCGATGGCGGCTGCTGTCGCCTGTACTTCGACCGACGACGCGGCACCCCCTGCGCCATCGCCGAGCGCGGCCCCCTCCACGCCTGCCCCGTCATCCGCTCCGCCCCCATCAACACCGACACCAACCCCGTCCGCAACGCAGACGACCGCGCCGCCGCACGCCGTCTCGCTACAAGCGCTGATGACGAAGCAGTACGACGGCCGCAATCTCCGCCTCGGCCGGGTGCTCGCGCGCAACGCGGCGTACACCCGGTACTACGTGACGTACTCCAGTGGTTCGCTGACGATCTCCGGCATCATGAACGTCCCGAGCACGCCAGGACCCCATCCAGCCCTCGTGCTGAACCACGGATACATCGACCCCGCGATCTACACGAACGGACGCGGCCTGATGCGCGAGCAGGACTACCTGGCCCGCCGCGGCTACGTCGTACTGCACACCGATTACCGCAACCACGCGCAGTCGTCGGACGATCCACAGTCCGAGCTCGACCTGCGGCTCGGGTACACCGAGGACGTGATCAACGCGGTGCACGCGCTGCGGACCTCGCAGTACGTCGACCCCGAGCGGATCGGGCTGCTCGGCCGGTCGATGGGCGGCGGGATCACGTACAACGTCCTGGTCGCGCAACCCGGGCTGGTCAAGGCCGGCGTGGTGTTCGCGCCGGTCAGCTCCGATGCCATCGACAACTTCAACCGCTGGGTCCGCAACGAACGGCCGATCGCGACCACCATCCTGCGGACGTACGGCGAGCCGGCGCGCAACCCGGCGTTCTGGCGAAACCTGTCGGCGGTCAACTTCTTCGACCGGGTGACCGAGCCGGTGCTGATCCACCACGGTGAATCCGACTCGACCTGCCCGATCGCCTGGTCCAGCGAGACCCTCGCCGCACTCAAGGCGGCCGGCAAGAACGCGACGATGTACACCTATCCGGGCGAGGAGCACGCCTTCGGACCGGCCTGGCCGACCTCGATGGCGCGCACCGTCAGCTTCCTCAAGCAGCAGGGCCTTTGATCGCCGAGACCGCGAACATCGTGACCGACAGGTGGAAGGCGCCGCGGCCGGCTGCTTCGGTGATGCCGGTCCGGAACGCGTCGGCTTCCGTCTGAGTGATCGCGCCGGCCGCCGCGGCCCGTTGACCGAGCATGGCGACGAACCCCTCGCGGCCACCTTCCTGGGGTTCGATCCAGGTCGCCGCCGTCTCGCCGGTGATGGTGAGGCCGGTCTCGGCGAGCAGGCCGCGCAACGTGCGGCCGGAGTACGGGTTGGCGGCTTCGGCGAAGAAGATGCCGACGATGCGGCCGTACACCTCCGGGTCGACCGGGTGCAGGATCGCGGTCGACCAGTCGGTGTCGATCAGGGCGATCCGGCCGCCGGGTTTGAGGACCCGGACCATCTCGGCGACGGCCTTCGACGGTTCATTTAGATGCTGCAGTACCCGCTCGCAGCGGATCAAATTGAAAGCCTCATCCTCGAAGGGCAAGGACAACGCGTCACCGTCGACGAAGTCCAGCCCAGGAACGCGGCGGGCGGCTTCGGCGCGGAGGCCGGGGCTGGGCTCTACGCCGACAGCTCGGCCGCCGGGGCTCACCCGGGCGGCCAGGTCGGCGACGTCCTCGCCGGTGCCGGAGCCGATGTCGGCGGCGGTCTCCCCCGGTCGCGGATCGAGCTGCTCCACCGCCCAGGCCTTCAAGGTCTGGATAGCGGGTTTGGCGGCGAGCAGATCCAGGATCATCGCGAGCTGGGCCGCGTCCTGCTCGTGCGCGTCTTCCAGTTTGAAACTACCCAGCGACTCGTCCGGCGCTGCCATCTCCGTCATGTTCTCCCCCTCGTTGAACCTGACTCAATGTAGCGCCGGACTCGCCGCAACCCCGACCTGATTTGCCCGTTAGGGCAGCGTCGGCAGGTCCCACTCGTCGTTGCGCAGTCGCAGGATCGCCAACCCCACCGCGGCGAACCCGGCTGCCTGCAGACCCCAGCCGATCAGGTCGAGCGTGTGATTCGGGACGATCACCGCGGCCACGAAATGGATCGGCTGCGACACGATCACCGCCACCGCCGCCCACCGCGCAACCACCTGGGAGCGCCAGAGCGCGATGCCCAGCAGGATCGTCCCGACGACATGGCCGAGCACGAAGATCCCGGCCGCCAAACCCCCCGTCGGGTGCATCGTGTCGTACAGCTTGGTGATCGTGCCCGCGTCCAGGCCGGCCTCGGTGCCGGTCCACAGCGCCTGGTCGCCTGCCACCAACCACCCCAGCGAGAGGTACCCCGGGATCAGCAGGACCAGCGCGGCCCCCGTCAGCCAAGGCGCCCGACGGCGGGTCAGCTTCCCGACGATGTACGCCGACGGCACGAGCGTCAGGATCCCGATGAACGCGAGCCAGAGCACCAACGACGAGCGCCCCGGTTCGGCCATCACCTTGCTCACGATCGTCGCGCTGTCGTCCGCCGTGTCGTACGGCAGGAAGTACCGCAGCAGCGCGATCGCAGCCGCCCCGATCGGTACGACGAACGCCGCGAGCCACCGACTCGCAGTACGGACATCACGCTTCGTCCGTGGTTGCACCGCTGTCGCGCTCATCGTGCACCTGCCAACTCACGCGCAGGCACGAGCACCAGCGCGGTACCGGCGATCGTCAGCACGATCCCGAAGCCGGCAGCAAACATCGCGGCGGCCGGGACACCGGGCTCGAAGAACGCCGGGACCGCGCCCAGCGCCGACACCAACCTCAGCACGATCAGCGGTACGGCGGCCCGCCGGCTCCCCCGCCACGCGAACACCACCAGCACCAGACTGATCAGACCCAGCGCGGCCGCGACCAGCGCGATCGCCATCGGCGGGTGTTCACCGTCGGTGACGAGCGGCGTAACCAGATCCCCCACAGAAAGCACGCCGAACGCGATCAGTCCGGCCCGGAACGTACGAGACATCACTACCTCCCCAAATTGGTAAGTCACGCCACCACCCTGGGCTGGGAGCGATCCCCTCGCCTGAGGCGGCCGTCCCTCGCGTACGGGAGATCGCCCGGGCGCGGCGGGATCGCAATCCCGGGACGCCGGGACACTTGAAGGCGCACACTGATTCCCATGGGAGGGACCGTGTCGCTGAGTAAGCGGCTGGCGGAGCGGCGTCCGTTGGCGGCCGCGCTGGGCCGGCGCCGGCTGGCAGCCGGGCTGGGGACGTTCGCCGTCCTCGAGGTGATCGCAGCGGTGGTGCTGGCGGTCGTGGTCGGCTGGTCGTTCCAGGACGCACTCGAGAGTTTCGTCGTGACGAACGGCCTGATGGGCTGTGCGTTCGCGATCTGCGGCGCGGTGATCGCCTGGCACCGGCCGTCGAACCCGATCGGCTGGCTTTTCGTGGCCGACGGCATCGGTCATGCCACCACCGCAGTCGGCGCACCGCTCGCGCAGCTCCTCCACGACAACTCCGCGCCGGTCGAACTGCAGCGGCTGGCGTTGACGATCTTCTCCTGGTCTTGGCCGTGGTCGATCGGGCTGTTCCTGCCGCTCGCGTTGCTGTTGTTCCCGGACGGCCGGCTGGTCTCGCCGCGCTGGCGACCGGTGGCTTGGGCAGTCGTCCTCACCTCGCCGCTGTTCGCGCTGGAGATGGGTTTGTCGCCCGAGTCGCCGTTCGAAGGCGGGCCGAGCGGGTACCTGACCCTGTCTTCTTATGACACGTTGCAACCACTGTGGATTGCGACCGAGCTCCGCGGTCTGCTGGCGTTCGCGCTCGCGATCGTCTGCCTGGTCATCCGCTATCGCCGGGCCTCCGATACCGGTAGGCGTCAGCTGCTCTGGCTGCTGCTGGCAGCCGTGATCGCGGTGGCGTTCATGATTCCCTGGGCTCTGGTGGCGGGTACGCCGATCTTCGTGCTGCTCGCGATCCCGCTGGTACCCGCTGCGGTGGCGGTCGCGATCGTGCGGCACCAGTTGCTCGACATCCGGCTGGTCGTGTCGCGGGCGATCGCGTGGGCGCTGTTGTCGATCGTTGCCATCGGCTCCTATGCGGCGCTGGTCGCGGTGACGGATTCGTTCATCTCCTCGCGGTTCGGTCGGTCGGCCGCGCTGACGGTGATCGTGGCGCTGCTGATCGCGCCGGTCCTACCGCGTCTCCAACGGCTGGTCGACCGGGCCATGTACGGCGATCGGCGCGATCCCGCGAGGGTGGCGTCCCGCGTCGGCGAGGAACTGTCCGCCAACCCCGAAGGCGGTATGACCGGCGTCGTCTCCGCAATCCGCTCAGCCCTGCGACTCCCGTACGTCGCTCTCTCGTCGAACGGTGAACTCATCGCAACAGCGGGTTCACCCGAACCAGGCCGGCCAGACACCACCACACCACTCGCGCCGCCAGGCGTAGTACCGGTGGAGCTCTCCTACGGCGGGAGCCCGGTCGGGGTACTGCTGATCGGGCTTCGGCCGGGTGAATCGGCGTTGTCGGTCGCCGACCGGAACGTGCTCGCCCTGGTCGCCGTACCGCTGGCCGTCGCCGTCCACGCGACGCAGTTGTCCGCCGAACTCCAAGCATCCCGGGAGAAACTGGTCGCCGCACGCGAGGAGGAACGTCGACGGTTGCGCCGGGATCTGCACGACGGACTCGGCCCGACGTTGACCGGGGTCGCATTCACCGCCGACGCCGCCGCGAACCTGGTCTCGGCGGATCCGGATCGTGCGTCGTCGCTGCTTGGCACCTTGCGTACGGATACGCGGACCGCGATCGCCGACGTACGCCGCCTGATCGACGACCTGCGACCATCCGCGTTGGACGAACTCGGTTTGGTCGGCGCACTACAGCAGCGAGCGGACCAGTTGTCCTGGCGGGCGGACGGCGCATCGGTATCGGTGAAGGTTGCCGCCGACAGCCTGCCGACGTTGCCGGCCGCGCTCGAGGTCGCGGCGTACCGGATCGCCACCGAGGCGCTCACCAACGTCGTACGCCACTCGCGCGCGACGGCCGCGGTCGTGTCAGTGCGCTGTGGTTCCGAGTTGGAGATCGAGGTGACCGACGACGGACCACCCAACGGCGCCTGGATCCCCGGCGTCGGCCTCCAGGCAATGCGCGAACGAGCAGCGGAACTCGGCGGCCTCTTCGAAGCGGGCCCATCCCCTAATGGCGGCCGAGTGCACGCTAGCTTTCCTCTGGTGGTGATGGAGAGATGAGCATTCGGGTGCTGTTGGCGGACGATCATCCGGTGGTGCGGGCCGGGTTGTCCGCGTTGCTCTCGTCGTTGCCGGGGATCGAGGTTGTGGCCGTCGCGTCGACCGGGCGGGAGGCGGTGCGTGAGGCGGTGACGTTGAAGCCCGACGTCGCCGTACTGGATCTCCAGATGCCCGACCTGGACGGCTTCGCGGCGACACGCGAGTTGGCGCGCACCGCTCCTTCGGTCGCCGTTCTGGTGCTGACGATGTTCGAGGACGATGACTCGGTGTTCGCCGCGATGCGTGCGGGTGCTCGCGGCTATCTCGTCAAGGGCGCCGAACAGGACGAGATCGCCCGCGCCATCCACGCCGTCGCGGCCGGCGAAGCGATCTTCGGCCCTGGGGTCGCCCGCCGGATGCTGACGTTCTTCTCCGCTCCCCCGTCGACCGCGCCCGACCCGTTCCCCGACCTGACCACCCGCGAACGCGAGATCCTCGACCTCCTCGCCGCCGGCCTCCCCAACGCCACCATCGCCGACCGGTTGTCCCTGTCCCCCAAGACCGTCGCGAACAACGTCTCCTCGATCTTCACCAAACTAGGCGTCGCCGACCGCCCCTCCGCCATCATCCAAGCCCGCAACGCCGGCCTCGGCGACCACTAACGCAACCCCTGGCGGACCCCCCGCCCACAGCTACTGGTTGGAGCGTGGCCGGAGGGGTTCGATGGCCTTGCGGTAGCGGGTGCCGATGACTTCCAGGTGCTTCACCAGGGCGGGCGGGGCGGTGACGTGGAAGTCGAGGCCGAGCATGCCGATGTAGACGGCGATGATTTCGAGGGAGTCGGCGCCGGTGACGAGGACGCAGGTGTGGTCGTCGATCGACTCGACGATGCCGACGGCCGCGTGGATGCGGGAGAGGACTTCGTCGGCGGAGGCGAACACGGTGATGCGGGCGTGCACCTTCCAGCCGGTCGACGCGACGTCGCGGAGTACGAAATCTATGTAGTCGCCATCGGGCATCGGGCGAGGCTTGTAGCGGCGGCCGGTGGCCATGCGGAGGGTGATCCAGTCGACGCGGTAGGTGTGCCAGTCGCCGGACTCGTCGCGGGCGACGAGGTACCAGTACCGCTGCCAGCTGACGAGGCGATAAGGCTCAACCAGGATCGGCATGTCCAGGGTCGCGTAGTCGAAGCGGAGGAAGTGTTCGTCGCGGATGGCGGCGGCGATGGTGGTGAGGAGTTCGGGCGCCACCTCGGGGTCCTTGACGTTGGAGCCGGTGTTGTCGGGCCCCTTCGACATCGTCGTGTGGATCGCGTTCACCTGGCGGCGGAGGCGGTGCGGGAGGACCTGTTCGAGCTTCGCCAGGGCGCGGGCGCTGCTCTCCTCCATCCCGGTGACACCGGCACCGGTCCGCAGGCCGACCGCGACCGCCACGGCCTCCTCGTCGTCCAGGAGTAGCGGCGGCAACTTGGCGCCGACCCCGAGCTGGTAGTACCCGGCCGGGCCGCGTACGGCGTCGACCGGATAACCGAGTTCGCGCAACCGGTCGATGTCGTTGCGGATCGTCCTCGTACTGACATCGAGCCGCTCGGCCAGTTCCGCGCCGGTCCAGGCCGGCCGCGTCTGCATCAGGGCCAGTAGAGAGAGCAATCTGGACGAGGTTTCACGCATGCGAAGAATTGTCGCACAAATAGGAATCTATCGTTCCTATACGGGTTTTACGGTGAAGCCATGAACACGACAACGGACATCCGGCCCTTCACCGTCGACATCGCCCAGGCTGACCTGGACGATCTGCTCGCCCGCCTCGCGCGGACGCGGCTGCCCGAGCCCGTACCCGGCGACGACTGGGACTACGGCACCCCGAACCACTACCTGAGCGAGATGGTCGACCACTGGCAGAACGGTTTCGACTGGCGGGCGCAGGAGAAGCGGATGAACGAGTTCCCGCACTACCTGACCGAGATCGACGGGCAGACCATCCACTTCATCCACGTCCCGTCGCCGGTCGAGGGCGCGACGCCGTTGCTGCTGACCCACACGTACCCGGGTTCGTTCGTCGACTACCTCGACCTGATCGGCCCGTTGACCGATCCGGAGGCACACGGCGGCGATGCGGCCGACGCGTTCTCGGTCGTCGTACCGTCCATGCCCGGCTTCGGATTCAGTACTCCGGTCGCGGACCGCGGCTGGACGATGGCGCGGGTGGCCCGCACGTACGACAAGTTGATGCGCAAGCTCGGGTACGGGTCGTACGGCGTGCACGGGAGCGACGGCGGCGCCATGATCTCCCGCGAGCTCGGAGTGCTGAACCCGCCCGGATTCCTCGGGCTGCACGTGCTGCAACTGTTCTCGTTCCCGTCGGGCGACCCGGCCGAGTTCGAGAAGTTCACCCCCGAGGACTACGCGGCACTCCAGCACCTCGAGTGGTTCCAGTCGGTCGGCGGCTACAACGCGATCAACTCGACCCGCCCGCAGACCGTTGCCGTCGGCATCTCCGACTCACCGGTCGGCCAGCTCGCCTGGAACGAACTCTTCAACAACTTCGGCAACGGCACCAGCCTGGTGAGCCGGGACCAGATCCTCACCGAGGTCACGCTCTACTGGTTCACCAACACGTCCGCGACGGCCGGCCGCTACCACTACGAGGAGGCGCACTCCGGCGCCGAACCAGCCGTCAACAACGCGCCGACCGGCGTCGCCGTCTTCGCCGACGACTTCAAGACCATCCGCCCCCTGGCCGAGCGCGACAACACCAACATCGTGCACTGGTCCAACTTCCCCGACGGCGGCCACTTCGCCTCCCTCGAACGCCCGAACGACGTGGTCGCCGACCTCCGCCAATTCTTCGCCGGCCTCCGCAAGAGCTGACTCATCCCGAGCGAGTGTGACCACCGTGCCGCCGGCAGAGGCTTGCCGACGGCACGGTGGTCACGTCAGGAGGGTTTGAGGGTCAGGCCGTCGGCGGCCAGGAAGACGGGCATCGGGTCGCTGATGGCGCCGATGAAGCCGTCGGGGCCTTCGTTGTGGAAGGCGAGGAGCACCCACGCGCAGTCGGGATCCCGCACCAGACGCCCGACGTACAGGGAGTCGTCGGTGAGTGGGGTTGCCTTGGCGATGTCGAATGGTCCGGTGAGGTTATCGGTCACGAGGGACCAGATACCGCCGCTGCCTGCGGTCTTGTTTCGCCACGCCGCCATTTCGCCGCGCAGGCAGTTGAACAGCAGAACGACTTGGCCGTCGACCTCCTCGACGTGGAAGACCTCCAGGTGCCCGAATCCGGCGCCCGGCCGGCTGAGTGGGGGCTGGACGTCCCAGTGGAGCAGGTCTTTGGATCGGGCGTAGCCGACGACGCCACGGTCGTCGACCGGTCCGTGGCCGGCGCGGGCGGTGATCAGCATGTGCCACCCGTCGCCGTCCGGGTCCGGGTACACCCAGGGGTCTCGCCAGGCCTCGTCGAACCACGAGGCTCCGTCGTACTTCTCGTACCACCGCGGATCGGCCTCGAGGAGTGGGTTGCCGGTGTACTTGTGCCAGGTGATCAGGTCGTCCGAGGTCGCCAGCCCGATCCGCTGGATCATCGCCCCGCCCTCGTCCCTTCCGCCCGTGTAGAACATGTACCACCGACTGTCAGGCCCTTGCACGACGCAACCGGTCCAGGTCGCGGTCTCGTCGAAGTCCCCGGCCTCGCCCCGCACCAAGGCGTCCGGCAACCGCGTCCAGTGCCGTAGGTCATCCGAGACCGCGTGCCCGATCGACGCACGGCCGTGACGCCGGTCGGGATCGTGCAGCGCGCGGGAGGCGTACAGGAAGAAGAGGTGGTACTGATCGCCGTCCTGCGCGATCCAGAAGTCCCACACCCACGAGTCGGGAAGCTCGAGCATCAGCCCTTGACCCCCGCCGAGGCGATGCTGCCGATGAAGGCGCGCTGGAACGCGACGAACAGGACGAGCACCGGCACGGTGATCATCGAGGCGTAGGCCATGATCTGTCCCCAAGAGACGTTGAGTTGGAAGAAGTACTGGATGCCGATCATCACCGGGCGGAGTTCCTCGCTCTGCACCACCATCAGGGGCCAGAGGTAGGAGTTCCAGGCGGGCAGGAAGGTCAGGATCGCGACGGTCGCGATGGCCGGCCCGGACAGCGGCATCACGACGCGCCGGTAGATGCCGAACCACCCGGCACCGTCCATCCGCGCGGCCTCGTCGAGCTCGACCGGGATGCTGGTGAAGTACTGGTAGAACAGGTAGATCGAGAACGCGTTGGCGACGAACGGCAGGATCTGCACCTGGTAGGTGTCGAGCCAGCCTTCGGTCAGCCGCAACTGGAAGCCGTGGATCTCCAGCCAGGGCAGCTTGTTGACCCACCACACCAGTGGCAGCGCGAAGGTCTCGAACGGAACGATCAGCGTCGCGATGATGGCGGCCAGTACGACGCGACGCCCGCGCCAGCGCATCCTCGACAGCGCGAACGCGGCCATGCTGTTGATCAAGATGCCCAGCACAACCGTCACCGCCGAGACCAGCACCGAGTTGACCAGGAACCGCGCGGCGGGGACCCGGTCGAACACGCCCCGGTAGTTCTCCAGCGAGACGTCACCCACCGGCAGGATCGCCTTGATCGAACCGAGGTCGGCGAAGATCTGCGCGTCCGGTTTGAAGGACGCGACGAACATGAAGAGGAGTGGGAACGCGAAGAAGATCACCAGAGCCGATCGCGCCACCTGAATCAGCCGGCCGCGCCTGGCGGTGGAGGTCGTCATGTCAGTCCTGCTCTCTGGTCAGGAAGCGCTGGACGCCCGAGACCGCCAGCACCAGAACGAAGAACACCAGCGAGACGGCCGCCGCGTACGAGGTCGACTGCTGCTCGTACCCGGATCGGACCGCCATGAAGACCACCGTGGTCGTCGAGTCGAGCGGGCCGCCCTGGGTCATCACGCTGATCTGGGTGAAGAGGCTGAGTGCCGCGATCGTAATCGTGATCAGGATGAACGTGCGCGTCGCTCGCAGGCCCGGCCAGGTGATGTGGGTGAACGTCTTCCAGGTGGACGCCCCGTCCAGAGCGGCCGCCTCGTACAGGTCACGCGAGATGGTCTGCAGCCCGGCCAGCCAGATGATCATGTGGAATCCGACGGCCTGCCAGATCGACATGAACATGATGGCCGGCATTGCCGTGGACGGGTTGTTCAGCCAGTCCGTTCCGTGCCACTGGCCGAACGACACCGCCTCGATGATCTTGTTCAACAGCCCGTCCGGCTGGTAGATGAACCGCCACAACAGCGAGATCACCACCATCGAGGTGACCACCGGAGCGAAGTACACGGTCCGGAAGAAGTTGGTTCCCCGGACCTTCGCGTTGGCCAGCAAGGCCAGCACCAGCGCCAGCCCGGCCTGCACCGGAACCACCACAACGGCGAAGTACGCGGTGTTGCGCAGCGAGGCCCAGAACAGGCTGTCGCCGAAGAGCCTGATGAAGTTGTCCGCGCCGACGAAGTGCGGCGGCCGCGGCGAGATCAGCCGGGCGTTGGTGAAGGCGAGCCCGAACGCCAGCAGCACCGGGACCAGGAAGAAGACGATCAGCAAGATGACGGCCGGCGAGGCCATCGCGGCGCCGATCAGCGTCTCGTGCGTTCGCGCCGTCCGGGTCCCGCCGCGCCGATGCTGGCGCGGCAGGACATCCTCGGCAACTTGCTCGGGAGCCGTGGTCGTGGACATGTCAGAACTCGTAGTTGCCGTTGGACTTGATGTTGTTGTCGATGTCCTTGGCGGCCTTGTCGAGGATCTTCTGCGCGTCACCGCCGGCCAGAATGTCCGAGACCGCCTTCTGGAACGTCGAGGCGATGAACGGGTATGCCGGTGTCACCGGGCGAACCAGGGCATGCTTCTGGGAGAGCTCGAGGAAGAACCGGTACTTGCCGCCCGGGGCGAAGTTCGGCACCTGCGCCGCGGCATCGGTGTTCGCCGGGATCAGGCCGAGTGCCGTCGCGTAGTCGACGTAGTACTCCGGCTTGGCCGAGAACTTCAGGTACTCCAGCGCGCCGTCCTTGGCCGCGCAGGACGAGGACATGCCCCACTGCCAGGACGCGCCACCGATCTTCGGACCCTTGCCGAAGTCCGGCGGTGGCAGGAAGACCACGTCGGCGCCGAACTTCTTCGTCACCGCGTCGGCCGCCCAGCTGCCGTTCCACATGATCGCGGACTTGCCGTTCACGAAGTCGACGGTCGAGTCCTTGCCGGACTTCTGCTGCGCGTAGCCCTTGGTGATCAGGCCGCGGAACCAGCTCGCCCACTCGAGCGCCTCCGGACCGTTCAGCACACCCGTCGCGCTCTGGTAGGTTTCGCGGTTCACCAGGTCTCCCCCGAAACTCTGCAGCAACGGCGAGTAGGCGTACGGGATCCATTCGCCCGTCCCCGCCGTACCCATGTCGAGCGGGAAGGCGAACTTGCCGCCGGCCTTGATCTTGCCGACCGCCGCGTCGAACTCGTCGCCGGTCCACGGCTGGTCGAGGGTCGGGATCCGGATGCCGTTCTGGGTGAGGACGGACTTGCGGGCGATCAAGCTCATCGCGACGTCGTAGTGGCCGAACGAGTACACCTTGTCGTCGACCTTGCCCAGCGTGCTCGGCAGCTGCTTGTCGAAGAATCCGGCACCCAGGTCGAGCGGCTGCAGGTAGCCGGCCCAGGCCCAGTTGGGGACGTTCGGCCCGTCGATG
Source organism: Kribbella caucasensis (assembly GCF_004361855.1). GTDB lineage: Bacteria > Actinomycetota > Actinomycetes > Propionibacteriales > Kribbellaceae > Kribbella > Kribbella caucasensis. The sequence goes on along the minus strand of NZ_SNWQ01000023.1, from coordinate 30,646 downwards.
TCCATGACGCAGGGCAGCTTCTTCGCCGACGCCGCGGCGGTGACCGCGTCGTTGTACGACGCCTGCGGGAACGACTGCAGCTTCACCTTGTACTTGGACTGGCTCGCGTTGAAGGCGTCGACCACCTTCTTGTTCACGGCGAGCTCGGTCGGATTGCCGCCGTTGTGGGTCCACAACTCGAGGGTGGTGACGCCGCCTTCGTTACTGGCGCCGCTGTCGGAGGATCCCGACGAGCAGCCGGTCAGTCCGACGGCCGCGGCGGCCAGCAGGGCAACCAGCTTCGGTGTGCGTGACATGGTCTGTTTCCCTTTCGTTCTTGGGCAGTGCTTCTTGGGCAGTGCTGTTTGGGCGGTGCTGTTTGGGCAGGGCCAAGCTGCCCGTACTGCGTTGTGCAGCGGGATGTCTGGCGAAGTCGAGGTGCTAGGCGACCGAGTTCCGGGGAACCAGCGGGCAGTTCAGTTCCACCTGCCGCGGTCCGCTGAGTTCTCGTCCCTCGATCTGGGTTATCAATGTCTCCACGGCCCACGCGCCCATCTCGTAGTGCGGCAGCGCGACTGTGGTGAGGACGGGCCGGAGTCCATCGGCGATGAGTTCCTGGTTGTCGAACCCGACCACCGACAGATCCTCCGGAATACGCAGACCGAGCTCGGCCGCGGCGTGGTACGCCCCCATGGCCATCCGGTCGTTGAAGCAGAACAACGCGGTCGGTCGATCGGTTGCCGACAGCAACTTACGGGCGGCTTGCAGTCCGCCCTCGGTCTCGGATCTTCCATCGACCACCAACCGCTGGTCGAAGGCCAGTCCGGCGTCATCTAGCGCGGCCCGGTATCCGGCCAGCCGTCCGCGCTTCGCCGGGATGTCGTCGATGTTGTTGATGAAGCCGATGCGGGTGTGCCCGTGACGGATGAGCTCCTCGGTCGCGGTACGGCCACCGCGGACCTCGTCCGGGACCACCGACGGCACCGACGCGTCGTTCGAACGCGCGTCCAGCAGCACTGTCGGCACGTCGCCGATCGCCTCGGGCAGGACGACCTCCCGGTGGTACATGGTCGCGTACAGGAACCCGTCCACTTGCCGCTGCCGGAGCGCCCGGATCTCGGCCGCCTCGAACTCGCTGTCGAACCCGGTGTTGACCAGCATCAGCAGCCAGCCCGCCTTCGACGCCGCTTCCTGCGCCCCGAGGATCATCCGGCCCGCGTGCGGCGTGGTGGCGATCTCGTCACTGATCATCGCCAGCATCTGCGACCGCTGCAGCCGGAGATTCCGGGCCACACTGCTCGGCGCGTATCCGAGCTCACCGGCCGATCGCCGGACCCGGTCCCGGGTCGACTCGGTGATGCGCTTGCCCGGCACCTCGTTCAGGACGTGCGACACCGTGGTGACCGATACGCCGGCGTGCGCCGCCACATCCTTGATCGAGACCTTGCGCTGCGACATCGTGTTGCCCAATCGTTTTTCCAACCTGTGGCGAACACTGTCACCCCGCACACCCGGAGCTGTCAAGAGCGCGTGCCCAAACGTTTTTTCAACGGCCGACTGAGCCGATCAGGTGTTCGGGGCGGACCGGGATTCGGGTCAGGGGTAGGCCGGTGGCGTTGCGGAGGGCGGCGAGGATGGCGGGGCCGGCGGAGATGGTGGGGGGTTCGCCGACGCCGCGGAGGCCGTACGGGGCGTGCGGGTCGGCGTACTCGAGGATCTCGACCTGCATGGGTGGGGCGTCCAGGACGGTGGGGATGAGGTAGTCGGTGAAGGAGGCGTTGCGGACTATGCCGTCGGTGGTGACGATCTCCTCCATCAGCGCGAGCCCGAGGCCTTGGAGGGCGCCGCCGTAGATCTGGCCGCGGACCGCTTGCGGGTTGATCGCCTTGCCGACGTCCTGCACGCAGTCGAGCGCGACGACCTTGACCAGGCCGAGTTCGGTGTCGACGTCGACGACTGCACGATGCGCGGCGAAGGCGTACTGGACGTGGGCGTCGGCGCGACCGGTCTCAGGATCGAGCGGGTATGTCGGGCGGTGGCGCCACTCGATCGTGCGCTCCACCGGCGTACCGATCAGCAAGTCGGCCAGGCTGCCGATTCCGCCCTCCGCGGGCGAGATGACCTTGCCGTCAACGAGATGCAGATCGCGAACAGCCCGCCCATAGCACGTCTGGGCGATGTCGAACACCTCGCCTCGGACCAGTTCGCAAGCGGCCTTCACGGCGCCGCCGGTCACGTAGGTCTGCCGGGACGCCGACGTGGAGCCGCCGTTGCCGATCTGCGTGTCCGCGGGAGCAAGGACGACGTTCTCGACGCCGAGTTCGGTCCGGACGATCTGTTGGATGACGGTGGTCAGCCCTTGCCCGACTTCGGCCGCCGCGGTGTGCACCGTGACCACTGGTTCGCCACCGACGACCTCCAGCCGCACCCGTGCCGTGGAGTAGTCGTCGAAGCCCTCCGAGAAGCCGACGTTCTTGAAGGCGACCGCATAGCCGACACCGCGGCGTACCCCTTCGCCGTGTGTGGTGTTCGAGACGCCTCCGGGCTGTTCGCGTAGGTCGAGTTGAGTCGGGTCGACGGGTGGTGGGAGAGGCAGGGCTTGCACGCGGCGGAGCAGTTCATCGACCGGTGCGGCGCTGTCGACCAGTTGGCCGGTCGTCATCCGCGACCCCTCACGCATCGCGTTGCGGCAACGGATGTCGACCGGGTCCAGGCCGAGCTCGGCGGCGATCCGGTCGAGCTGAGCCTCGTACGCGAACGCCGCCTGCACAGTCCCGAATCCACGCATCGCGCCGCAAGGTGGGTTGTTGGTGAAGGCGCCGTAGCAATCCACGCGCACGTTCGGTACGTCGTACGGGCCGATGCCCATCGTGCCGGCGTTCGCCACGACGGCCGGCGTACTGGAGGTGTAGGCGCCGCCGTCGAGGTAGATGCTGGCGCGGACGTACACGATCGTGCCGTCGCGCAGTACGCCATGCTGGTAGCGCATCCGGGCCGGGTGGCGGTGTACGTGGCCGAGGAAGGACTCGGTGCGGTTGTAGACGATCTTGACCGGTTTACCCGTGTGCAACGCGAGCAGGCACGCGTGTACGTGCATCGACAGGTCCTCGCGACCGCCGAACGCTCCGCCGACTCCGGCCAGCGTGAGGCGCACCTTTTCGGGACCGAGACCGAGAGCGATACAGATCTGCCGTTGGTCGACATGCAACCACTGCGTCGCGACGTACAGGTCGACGCCACCGTCCTCAGCCGGTACGGCGAGCCCCGACTCGGGACCGAGGAACGCCTGGTCCTGCATGCCGACCTCGTACTCACCTGTGATCACCACGTCGGCCTGCGGATCCGGGTCGCCCTTGCGGATCTTGACGTGGCGAACCAGATTCCCTTCCGGATGCACCCGTGGTACGCCGGTCTGCCCGGGCGTGTCCCACGAGATGTGGCCGACGGCAAGCATCGCATCCGTCACGGGGGGCAGTGGTTCGTAGTCGACGACGATGCGTTCGGCCGCGAGCCGCGCGGTCTCCGGATGGTCGGCCGCGACGAGCGCAACCGGTTCGCCCTGGTAGCGCACGACATCTGCGGCCAGTACGGGCTGGTCTGCATGGTCGAGCCCGTATGCGTTGAGACCCGGTACGTCGTCTTTGGTGAGCACCGCATGTACGCCTGGCACCGCGAGCGCGGGCCCGATGTCGACGGAACGGATCCGCGCGGACGGATGCGGACTGCGTAGCGTCGCACCCCACAACATCCCGTCCATCCAGAGGTCCGAGGAGTAGGCGAACTGCCCAGTGACCTTGAGCGTCCCGTCCGGTCGTTGGGCGCTGTCTCCGATTCGCCCTGTGTGGGTGATGGTCTGTGTCGTCGTCATCGCGCGAACTCGCCTGTCGGATGGATCCGGGCCGCCGCGAGCCGAACGGCCTCGATGATCTGCTCGTACCCCGTACACCGGCAGAGGTTCCCCGCCAACGCCTCGCGGATCTCCAGGTCGGTCGGATTCGCGTTGTTCCGCAGCAGATCCGCCACTTGGATCAGCAGGCCCGGCGTACAGAATCCGCATTGCACCGCGCCCGTTTCGACGAACGCCTGCTGGATCGGATGCAACCGATCCCCTTCGGACAGTCCCTCGATCGTCCGGATCTCGCGTCCCTCGGCCTGGCCGGCCGCGACCAGGCAGGCGCAAACCGTCTCGTCGTCCATGAAGACGGTGCATGAGCCGCATTCGCCTTGCTCACAAGCGTTCTTCGAACCCGGTAGGCCGAGACGTTCACGGAGGAGATAGAGCAGACTCTCGCCCTCCCAGACATCGTCGGCCTGGTGAGTTTGGCCGTTGACCGTGCAGGTGATCCGCATTCGGCACCGTCCTCAGGCTGCCGCTTCGCCGGTCGACCAGTACTCGTCCCAGGCCCAGGTCAGGGTCCGCCGGGCCATCACGGTCAACGCGTGCTGCCGGTAGGCCGCAGTACCGCGAACGTCGTCAATCGGCTTAGCGGCCGTCGCGACATTCAAGGCGAACTGCTGAACTAGGTCTTCAGGCAGCGGACCACGCCGTTGCCATAGGCTCTTGAGTGCGTGGGTCAGCATCCGCTCGGCTCCGTGGGCGCGGATCGGGGTCGGGGCGGCCGAGCCAATCCCCGTACCGACCGTCTGATGGTGGGCATCGAGTGCGATCGCGAACGAGCACACCGCGATCACCATCGCATTGCGGGTACCGATCTTGCTGAACTGCTGCGGCCCGCGCGCCGTCGGCACGATCACCGCGGCGATCAGCTCCTCCGGCGACAGGGCATTGCGCTTCACGCCGGTGAAGAACTCGTCGATCGGTATCAACCGGCTGCCGACCACCGACGCGACCTCCACCTCCGCGCCGACGGCCAGCAATGGCGGATGGCAATCCCCGGCCGGCGACGCCGCACCCAGATTGCCCCCGACCGTGCCCCGGTTGCGGATCTGCGGAGATCCAACAGTCCGCGCAGCCATCGCCAAACCGGGAAGTTCGTCGTTCAGCTCCTCGATCACCTGACGATAGGTGACGCCCGCACCGAGCCGGATCCGGCCGTCATCGGTGAGCGACCAGGTCGTGAGCTCCGGGATCCTGGTCAAGTCGAGCAGCAACGGCGGCCGCCGCGCGGTCAGGTTGAGCTCGACCATCACATCAGTCCCACCCGCGAGCGGCAGCGCATCGGGGCTCAGCGCCTTGGCCGTCAGCGCTTCGTCCCAGCTCTCCGGTGTCAGGAACTCCATCTCGTCCCCCGGTACGTCTCACTACAGTGAACGACTTCCCGAACCCCCCGCCAACCAGTCGCGCCAATCTCACCCACCGTCACAACCCGGCTACACCCGGCCTGTCCAACGCTGTCAGCCCGCAGAACCCCAGCGCCGGCTGGAACAACCGCGCCAGGCATCCGGCCGCAACCGGGTCTTCAACACCAGCACACCACCCACCATAAACTTCGTTGCCGATAGCACCCATCCCGCGTTGCGCGCCGCCCACCTGACCTGATTCCCCTTGAGAACAAGGGGAAATCAGGGGTCGGACGATTTGGTGATTCGAACATGTGTTCGATAGAATTAGAGCATGTTCGAAGGAGACTTGTCGGGGCTGACCGCGGCCGAGGTGCTCGCCTCGGCCGCGGAGCATCACGCCGTGGCCCGCGAGCACGAGGTGAGTGTCCTTGTCCATGCCCAGCAGTTCGCGGCCCTCCACAGCGTCGACAGGCTGCCTCGCCGCGACCGCGGCGGTGAGTCTGGCCGGCTGCGTGGCCGGGAGCGGGGTGTGGTGCTGGGCGGTGCGGGCTGTCCCGAGATCGCGGAGTTCGCACCGGCCGAGTTCGGCGCGGTCGTGCTCGGCGTCTCCGCCGGCGTCGCCGCCGAGTTCGTCGGCCAGGCCCTGGCCCTGCTGCACCGCCTCCCGCGCTGCTGGGCGATGGTCCAGGCCTACGAGGCGACCCCGTGGAAGGCCCGCAAGATCGCCACCGCCTGCCTCGACCTGTCCCTGGAGGCCGCCGCGCTCGTCGACCACGAAGTCGCCGGCATCATCGACTCGGTCACCCCGGCCCGGCTCACCACCATCGTCAAGGCCGCCCTCTGGAAGGCCGACCCCGAAGCCGCCGCAGCCGCCGCCAAACAAAAGCAACGCGAACGCGGCGTCTACGTCGGCCAATCCGACGACAACGGCACCAAGGCCATGTACGTGCTGGCCGCCTCCGGTGACGTGATCCGCTTCGACGCCACCATCAACTCGATCGCCGACGCCCTGAAGACCCTCGGCGACACCGACCCCCTCCGCCTCCGCCGAGCCAAGGCGATCGGCATCCTCGCCGACCCCGACTACGCCCTCGCCCTCCTCACCGCCGCCCAAGAAGCCCGCACCGCAGCCACCACCCCCACCACCCCGTCCCGGCCCGCTGACCCCGCCGATCCGGCCGCGCCTTCCAACCCCGCTGCGTCTGCGCGCCCCGCCGCCTCGGCAAGGTCGAAGCATCCCGCCGCGTCCGGCGATCCGGCCCCGACCGCGCCGACCGATCCGGCCGCGCCCGCCGACCCCGCAGACCCGGTTGACCGTAATGCCTCCGACCCGGTCGACTCCACCGACCCCGCAGGCAACACGCGGTCCGCGGCCCGGCCCGACAACCCCGCCAACCCTGGCGACCTCGGCGACCGCGTGGACCTGGGCGAGTGGTGGATGCGGGAACCCGACGACGAGACCGACCGCGACGCACCACACCCCAGCAGCGACCTGCCCGATCCCCTCGACACTCCACCCCGGCGACCACCACCCGGGCCCGGCAACCCCACCCTCACGACCATCGACGACGATGACGCCGAGCCGATGGACGCTGCCGCACGCCGCGCCCTGAACGCGACCCTCAACCGGCTCGACGGCATCGCCCCCGGCACCAGCCTCGGGAGTGCAACCGAGCCCGGTGCGAGTGGGCGCGGTCCCACTCGACGTGCGGCCGCGGGCACGGTCAGGACCGTGGTCTATGTCCACCTGACCGACCAGACCCTCGCCACCGGCACCGGCGTCCTGCGCGTGGAGAACCTCGGCCCACTCCTCGCCGACCAGCTCACCGAACTCATCGGCCACCGCCCCTACATCGTGAAACCGGTGATCGACCTCAACCACAAGATCGCTGTCGACGCCTACGAGATCCCGGCCCGGATCCGGGAACGGATCAAGCTCACCTACCCGGTCGAGCAATTCCCCTACGGCACCGCGCACACCACCAACACCACCGACCTCGACCACATCCAGCCCTACGATCCCCTCGGACCAACAGAGCAGACCTCCACCACCAACCTCGCCCCACTACGCCGGTTCACCCACCGCCTGAAAACGCACGGACGCTGGCAGGTCCGCCGCCTCGACGACGGGGCATTGGAATGGACCAGCCCGCACCAGTTCACCTTCCGGGTCGACCACACCGGCACCCACCCGACCTGGCCGACACCCGACCTGGAGTAGCCAGCGCCGCATCCCGGTCCCGAGCCGGATGCGGTCGGGAGAGTCCTAGTCAGCTCCCCTTGTACGTCGAATACGCGAACGGGCTGATCAACAACGGGATGTGCAGGTGTTTCGACGCATCGGTCACGCTGAAGGACACGATGACCTGAGGGTAGAAGCAGGTCTGGCCGGCTTTCGCGTAGTACAGCGAGGTCTCAAAGATCAGCCGATAGTTGCCCGGTCGCCCGATCGCGGGGCCCAGCTCACCGGCCCGGCCGTCTTCGTCGGTGATCGCCGATCCGATGACGGTGAACGGGTCTATCTCCTCGAGGATCACCTGGACCCCGGCCGCCGGGCGCCCGGTCGTCGTGTCGAGAACGTGGGTACTGATCATCCGTCGATCACCTTCCTCAGCCGGAGCAGGGCGGGTCACAGACCGAGGCTACTCCCGGTAAGCCCGCCTGCCGCGGCTACGGCGTGCTGGATCCGTCCTACGCTGAAGGATGCGGTCAACGCTCGGAGCAACGGTATGGCGGATGTGAAGCCCACGGCGGGGCGTGGCAAGCTGCCGGCGGAGCTGACCAGCTTCGTCGGACGGCGGCGCGAGCTGGCGGACGCCCGGCGGCTGTTGTCGAGCAGCCGGTTGCTGACTCTGACCGGGGTCGGCGGGGTGGGCAAGACGCGGCTGGCGCTGCGGATGACAGCGGAGCTGCGGCGTACGTTCCCCGACGGTGTCTGGTTCGTCGAACTCGCCGCCCTTCGCGACCCCGGCCTGCTCGCCCACACTCTGGCCAATGCGCTCGAACTGCGAGACGTGTCCGCCGAGCCGGCCGCGGATCTGGCGGACTACCTGGAGGACAAGCAGTTACTGCTCGTGCTCGACAACTGTGAGCAGATCACCGAGGCGTGCGCAGTATTGGTGAGCAAGTTGCTCGCGGCCGCCCCGCAGCTGCGGATCCTCGCCACCAGCCGCCACGTGCTCGGCGTCGAGGGCGAGCAGATCCTCCCGGTTCCGCCGCTGTCAGTTCCGACTGAGGAGGTGGCGGCCGGCGACGCCACTCACTACGAGTCCGTGGCGCTGTTCGCGGATCGCGCCCGAGCCGTCTCGCCGGAGTTCGGGATCGACGACGCCAACCGTGCCCAGGTGATCGAGCTGTGCCGGCGCTTGGACGGCATACCCCTGGCCATCGAGCTCGCAGCGGTGTGGATGCGGACGTTGTCACTGTCGCAGATCCTGGATCGGCTCGAGGATCGATTCCGGCTGCTCACGAAGGGAAAGCCCACCGCGCCGGCAAGGCAACAGGGGATCGATGCGGCGATCGGCTGGAGCTACGACCTGTGCTCACTGGCTGAGCAGGTGATGTGGGCCCGGCTCTCGGTGTTCGCCGGCGGATTCGACCTGGAGGGCGCGGAAGCGGTCTGCTCTGGTGGCGGCATCGAACCCGACGCTGTGCTCGACCTGATTGCCGGTCTGCTCAGCAAGTCGATCATCGTCCGCACCGCGGCCACGGACCACACGTCCGCCTGGTACACCATGCTCGAAACCATCAGGCAGTACGGCGCCGCCCGGCTCGGCGAGGCAGGCACCGCCGTACTACGGACGAGGCACCGCGACTACTACCGGGAGTTGGCGGCCCGGTGGGAGGAGGACTGCTTCAGCCCACGCCAGGCGGACTGGTTCATCCGGATGCGCACCGAACACGGCAACCTCCGCGCCGCGCTGGACTTCTGCCTCGAGCAACCCGGCGAGGCGGCCAAAGCCCTGGAGATCGCCGGCCCGATCTGGAACTTCTGGTTCGCCGGGTTCCTTCGCGAGGGACACCGGTATCTGGTCCGGGCGCTCGCACTCGCCCCGGAGCAGACTCACTCCCGGGCCATGGCGCTGTGGTCCGGCTGCTACCTCGCACTGTTCGCCGGCGAGACGGAACAGCTGTACCGGATGCTGGCCGAGTGCGACACCCTCGCCGAGCGATTCGACGACGACCTGCTGCGAGCCAGGATCGCGGAGATCTCCGGTCATGCCCTCATCTACGCGGGTGATCTCGCCGCCGCGATCGTGCGCCTGGAGGACGGGCTGGCCCGCTTCCGGGCGATCGGTGACGGGCTCGGCGAGTTCGACACCCTGATCCTGCTGGCAGCCGCCACCTTCTTCCTCGGTGACCCGCGCGCGGACCGCTTCAGCGCCGAGGCGCTCGACGTGGCCGACGACGCTGCTTCATCGAAGGGCTACGCGCTGTGGGGGATCGCCATCGTCCAGTGGCGTGACCAGGGCCGGAACGAGGAGGCCGCGCGATCTCTACGCGAGGCCATCCGGCTGTGGCTGCCGCTGAACGAGCGGACCGGCATCGGCTTCGCCGTTCAGGCCCTCTCCTGGTGCGCGAGCTCGTCGGCGCCGAACGAGCACGCCGCCAAGCTGCTCGGAGCATCGCGCGCGGTCTGGCGATCCAGCGGCGCGCACGTCAACCAGACCACGCCGTACAGCCAATTCGACAATCAGTCCATTGAGCGAGTACGGCAGGCGCTGGGGCCGGCCACCTACGAGAAGGCGTACGCGGAAGCGGCGGCGTACTCGTTCGAGCAGGCGGTCGCGCTGGCGCTCGGCTCGGAAGAGGAGCGCCCCGGTGTCAAGGCCAGGCCGGCCGGTGGGCTGACTCGGCGGGAGTACGAGATCGCCGAACTGCTCGCCGAGGGGCTGAGCAACCGCGAGATCGCCGCACGGCTCGTCATCGCCCAGCGGACGGCCGAGACGCACGTCGAGCACATCCTCAGCAAACTCGGCTTCAGCTCCCGCGCCCAGGTCGCGAGCTGGGTCACCGAGCAGCGAAGTACGTAGTGAAACCCGTAGGTCTCCCGATGCCTCAGTCCACCGTTGTCAATCAGCGTGGTCTTACCACTCCAGCTCGAGACCGACGCCGAGGTATCCCATGCTCACCAGTACGCCGGAATGGTGGCGGACCGCCGTCATCTACCAGGTCTACGTGCGCAGCTTCCACGATGCCGACGGCGACGGGGTGGGCGACCTGGACGGCGTCCGCGCCAAGCTCCCGTACCTGCTGAATCTCGGCGTCGACGGCCTCTGGCTGAACCCCTTCTACCCGTCGCCCGGCCACGATCACGGGTACGACGTGGCCGACTACACCGCGGTCGACCCGGCGTACGGCACGCTGGACAGCTTCGATCGGCTGATCCGGGACGCGCATCTGCTCGGGTTGAAGGTGATGATCGACGTCGTACCGAACCACTGTTCGATCGAGCACCCGTGGTTCGCGGCCGCGCTGGCCGGTGGTCCGGAGCGTTCGTTGTTCCACTTCGCTGACGGGCGCGGGGAGTCGGGCGAGTTGCCACCCAACAACTGGCGATCGATCTTCGGCGGTTCCGCCTGGGAGCGGATCGTGGAGCCGGACGGTACGCCGGGTCAGTGGTACCTGCACACGTTCGCCCCCGAGCAGCCCGACCTCAACTGGCGCCACCCGATGGTCGAGGCGTACTTCGAAGACGTCCTTCGGTTCTGGTTCGACCGTGGGGTCGACGGGCTGCGGATCGACGTTGCCCACGGACTGCACAAAGCCGATGGACTGCCGGACCACGAACACGCCGTACAGGACGAACTCACCGGCGATCCGGTCAACCCGCACGCCTGGAACCAACCCGAGGTGCACGATGTCTGGCGGAAATGGCGATCGATCGCGGCGGAGTACGACGCGGCCCTTGTCGGTGAGGTCGGCGTTCTGGATGCGGCGGAACTCGCGCTGTACCAGCGACCCGACGAGCTCCACCAGACGTTCTACTTCGAGTTCCTCCGGGCCGCGTGGAACGACGAGGTGTTCCGTGAAGTGATCGACCGAGGGCTCGGAACGGTGGGCGCAGGCTCCGGGGTCGCGTGGGTGCTGAACAACCACGACATGCCTCGATCCGCGACTCGCTATGCCGGCGGGGCGCCTGGTCTGGGCCCGGGTGACCTCGAACTGGGCCAGGCACGTGCCCGCGCGGCCGCCTTGCTCATGCTTGCGTTGCCGGGATCGGCGTACCTGTATCAGGGCGAGGAACTAGGGCTGCCTGAGGTGACCGACCTGCCGGAAGAAGTTCTGACGGATCCGATGTTCCACCGCACCGAGGGCGCGCGGCGCGGGCGGGACGGCTGCCGGGTCCCGATGCCGTGGGCAGCTGAAGCGGACTCCTTCGGCTTCTCGGCTGGTGGTCTTGGTTCGTTCGGCAGGCCTTGGTTGCCGCAGCCTGAGTGGTTCGCCGATCACGCCGTGGATCGGCAGCTGCTCGACGCCGGCTCTTCGATCCTGCACCTCTACCGTTCAGCCTTGTCCATGCGGCAGCTCTTCGGCTCGTCAGATCTTCGTTGGCTGCCGGCCGAGCCCGGCGTGCTCGCCTTCACCCGTGGCGACAACTTCGCCTGTGTCGTCAACTGCTCGACGAGGTGGGTCTGTACGCCGGTAGAAGGCGACCTCCTGTGTGCGAGCGACTCTGCGGTGGACGAGGGGAAGCTGCCACCGGACACCGCGGCCTGGTACCTCCTGGCCGCCGCTGAATCAGTCGGTGAGGCCGCATGATCGCCGAGATGTGGGTGCTGATGCTCCTCACCGGGGTCCTGGTCGTCCTGATGGTGCGCGACGTCGCGCGGGACGTGATGGACCGATGACCGTGGCCGATCCCCAAATCCGACCGCTGCTCCTCGGTTACATCCGCGCCCACCTCCTGATGACGGATGACGAGATCGCCGCGGCGAAGCTGACACTGGCCGCGTACGCCGGTTCCGAGGGGTACGCCCTGGGCACCGTGTACGTCGACCACGCCAACGCCGCGCCGGCCGCGTTCCACGCCTTGCTGGAGGAGATCCGACGCGACAACGACGTCTGGGCCGTTCTGGTACCGACCCCGCAACACCTGATCGCCAGCGGCCACCGGGCAATGACGAACCAGCTGGAACACCACGGCAGCGTTCACGTCATCGTTGCTCACCCATAAACCGGCGGACCCGGCGCCCCTGAGCACCCCTGACTCGGCGCCGGGTCCGCCGCTCCACCCTGATCCGGCGGGCCCGGCGGCCGCCCCTCCTCCGACCGGCCCCCGGGTCCGTCGCTCCAGCTGCTACGGCAGCAGTTCGCGGCCGCCGTCGACGACGATTCGCTGGCCGGTGACGAAGCCGGCGCCCTCGGAGGCGAGGAAGCTCACCGCGTGCGCGATGTCGTCCGGTGTCCCCATCCGCCCGACCGGAATCGACGCCAGGTACTCCGCCCGCTCGGCCGCCGGCACCTCCGCATGCCGTTCCACCGGGATGAACCCGGGCGCGACCGTGTTCACCGTGATGCCGTCCGGTGCGAGTTCGCGAGCCCAGCTGAGCGTCAGGCCGACCTGGGCGCTCTTCGCCGTCGCGTACGCCGACCGGTGCGGCGGCGACCGGAACGCGACCTCCGAGTCGATCTGCACGATCCGCCCGTACTTCCGCTCGCGCATCCCCGGCACCACCTCCCGACGCCACCCCGCCCGCGGTACGGATGTCCTCGGCAACCATCTCGGCGAACCCGTCCCCCGGCAGCCCGTTGACCGCCACCGCGTACCCGTCCCGCCCGAGCCGCCGCGCGATCACCGCCCCCAATCCCCGCGAACTCCCGGTCACCAATCCCACTCGTCGCGTCTCAACCATGCCCACGATCAGATCACGCCAGCCGCGCGGTAGTAGCGGTCCCCCAGGTTCTTGAAGGCCTCGGCCAGTTCCGGGTTGTCGAGTACTTCGAAGTCCGCGTCGAGCAGGCCGAGGTAGAGGGCGAGTTGATGCGGCGCGTCCGACCCGACCTCGATCACGCACGTGTCGGCGTCGACCACCTCGGGAGTGATCGGGATCGGCATCCGTGCCTTCACGTACTCCGCTGACGCATGGACCCGCACCCGCGCTCGGTAATGCCAGGCGGCCACTCCCACATTGCTCTGCACGTACTGCGCCGCGTCCTGTTCCGGCAACTCTCGAGGCACGAAGCGCGGACCGGTCGGCGTACGCGGCGTGATCCGATCGACCCGGAAGGTACGCCAGTCCTCACGTTCGTTGTCCCAGGCAACCAGATACCACCTGCGTCCCCACGCGACGAGGCGATGCGGTTCCGTCGTACGAGTGCTACTGATCCCACCCCGACTCTCGTAATCGAACCGAAGTCGCTCGTTCGCCCGGATCGCACTCGCGACCGCGGTCAGCACCTCGGGATCCACCGTCGGCCCGGTCCCAGGCACCGCGACCGTCGCGGCTTGCAGGGCGCCAATCCGATGCCGCAACCGCGACGGCAACACCTGCTCCAGCTTCACCAACGCGCGAACCGACGACTCCTCGATACCCGCCAAGCTCCCGCCGGCAGCAGTACGGAGTCCGACCACAACCGCGACCGCCTCTTCGTCATCCAGCAACAACGGTGGAAGCGCCGCCCCCGCCCCCAGCCGATACCCACCGGCAACGCCCGGCCGAGCCTCCACCGGATACCCCAACGTGCGAAGCCGCTCGACATCCGTCCTGAGCGTGCGCGTGGTGACACCAAGCCGCTCAGCCAACTCCTGCCCGGTCCAATCACGCCGCGCCTGCAGGAGGGACAGCAGCCGGAGCAATCGCGCCGAAGTCTCCAACATTCCAGAATCTTCTCACCAATCGCGGAAGAAACCTTTCCGCAATCACTTCTAGTGTCGTACTCATGAACACTTCCGAGATTCGCCCCTTCCGCATCGACATCCCCCAGGCCGAGGTCGAAGACCTCCGCACCCGCCTCACCATCGCCCGCTGGCCCGACCCCGCTCCCGGCGCGGCGACCGACTTCAGCCGCGGCGTACCCCTCGACTACCTGAAGGACCTCGCCGCCTACTGGGCCAACGACTACGACTGGCGCGCCGCGGAAGCCCGGCTCAACGCCTACCCGCAGTTCCTGACCGAGATCGACGGCCAGACCATCCACTTCATCCACGTGCGCTCAGCGGAAGCCGACGCGACCCCGCTCCTCATGACCCACGGCTACCCCGGCTCGATCGGCGAATTCCTCGACCTGATCGACCCCCTCACCGACCCGGTCGCCCACGGCGGATCGGCCGAGGACGCCTTCCACGTCGTCATCCCCTCGATCCCCGGCTTCGGCTTCTCCACCCCGGTCTCGTCGGCCGGCTGGGAGGTCGCCCGTACGACGGCCGCCTTCGCCGAACTTATGAGTCGCCTCGGCTACTCGCAGTACGGCGCACACGGCGGCGACGTAGGCGCAGGCGTCACCGGCCGCCTCGCCGCAACCCATCCCGACCAGGTCATCGGCACCCTCGTCAACAGCGACCGCGGCTCCCTCGGCCTGGCCGGCGAACAGTTCCCCATCCCCGACCACCTCAACGAGGACGAGCGAGCGGTCATCGCCACGGAACGCGAATCCTGGCAGGCCGAACGCGGCTACCTGGACCTCCAGTCCCACCGGCCCGAAACCATCGCCGCGGCGCTGACCGACTCCCCCGTCGGCCAGCTGGCGTGGATCGCGGAGAAGTTCGCCACCTGGACCAACCCGGCCGCGGCGACGCCGGACGAGGCCGTCGATCGCGACCAACTCCTCACCAACATCTCCCTGTACTGGTTCACCCGTAGCGGAGCGTCAGCGGCCCGCTTCTTGTGGGAGGCGATGCACTCCGGCCTCGACTGGGTGGCTCCGTCAGCCGTCCCGTCTGGTTGGTCAGTCTTCAACACCTCGCCGGTACTGCGCCGCATGATGGACCCGGACGAGAAGATGCCGTTCTGGGCCGACCACTCCGAAGGCGGCCACTTCGCCGCCATGGAAGCACCCGAACTGCTCGTCGAAGACCTCCGCGCCTTCTTCCGCCTGGTGAACCGGTAGGCCGCTGACACACTAAACGCGCGATCAGTGTGTAGTTGTACGACATAGCTCGGAATTCGCCGCGCGCCTAAGTTCCACCCATGGTTATCGAGACCAGCGGGCTGAGTAAGAGCTTTCGCGGCTTCACTGCCGTGGACCGCGTCGACCTGGCTGTCGAGGAAGGTCACGTGCATGCTCTGGTCGGCCCGAACGGCGCCGGCAAGACGACGCTGTTCAACCTGCTGACCGGCTTCCTCAAACCAACGGCCGGCCGGGTCAGCATGGCCGGGCACGACATCACCGGGTCGCCACCCGAGCGGATCGCGCGACTCGGTGTGGCCCGGTCGTTCCAGATCACCAATCTGTTCGAGCACTTGACCCTGCAGCAACATGTCGAGTTGGCCCTGCTGGGGACGACGAAGCTGGGTCACCGGTTCTGGGTATCGGACCGGGTGCTGACCAAGTTCCACGACCGCGCCGGTGAACTGCTCGACGAGGTCGGCCTCGCCAAACTCCGCGACGTACCGGCCGGAACGCTCGCCTACGGGCAGAAACGGGCTCTCGAGCTCGCCCTCGCTCTTGCCCTTGACCCAAAGGTCCTGCTGCTCGACGAACCGACAGCCGGTATGGGTCTCGAGGACGTCGAGCGGACAGTCGAGCTGGTCAAACGAGTCCGGACCGGCCGCACCGTAGTACTGGTCGAACACAACATGAGTGTCGTGGCCGGTCTCGCCGATCGGGTCACGGTGCTGCAGTTCGGCCGGATCCTGGTCGAGGGGACGTACGACGAGGTTCGCAACGATTCGCGAGTGATCGAGGCCTACCTTGGTGGTGAGTCCGCTGCTTAGCGTGCAGGGCGTCAACGCGTCGTACGGCGAGGCGCAGGTACTGCGGGACGTGTCGCTCGAGGTCGCAACGGGCGAAGTGGTCACTCTGGTCGGCCGGAACGGCGCCGGCAAGACCACCCTGCTGCGCTGCCTGATGGGCCTCCATCGCCCGACGGCCGGCACGGTCACCCTCGACGGAAACGACATCACGCACCTGCCGGCCCATCGACGCACCCGACGGGGTCTCGGCCTCGTACCGGACGACCGCGGCATCTTCGCCAGCCTCAGCGTCGAGGAGAACCTGAAACTGCCACCCGGTGTCAGCGACAGCGCGTGGTCCGTCGACCGGGTCTACGAGTCGTTCCCGGTACTGAAGGAACGCCGCAGATTCCCAGGCACCAAGCTTTCCGGTGGCGAGCAGCAGATGCTCTCCATCGCCCGGGTACTGCGAATGGGCGCGCGGCTCCTCCTTTGCGACGAGCCGACCGAAGGTCTTTCGCCGGTGCTGGTGCACCAGATCGGCGACATCCTGCGCGACGTCAAGGCGGCCGGGGTGACGGTGCTGCTCGTCGAGCAGAACGTCCGGTTCGCGTCGACCGTTGCCGACCGCCACTACCTGCTCGCCCAAGGCCGGGTCGCGCAGACGCTGGACAACGCCGAAGTCAAGGAACGCGAGCACGAGCTGCTCGAGTACTTGGGCATTTGACGGGGATCTAAACCCATCGGAGGAGAACTGATGCGACGTAACCTCATCCCGGCGATCTCGACCCTGGCGGTCGTCTCGCTGCTGGCAGCCTGTGGCGGCGGGGCGGGCGGCCCGTCCGGTGGCGGTGGGAAGATCAGCGACGACAAGATCGTGCTGGGCGTGATCAACGACCAGACCGGTATCTACAGCGAGCTGTCCGGCCCGAACGCGGTCGAGGCGGTGAAGATGGCCGTCGAGGACTTCAAGGCCAAGCACGCCGACGATGCCGTCAGCAAGAACATCGAAGTGGTCGTCGCCGACCACCAGAACAAGCCCGAGGTCGCCAACACCAAGGCGCAGGAGATGTACGACCGGCAGCAGGCCGACGCGATCTTCGACGTACCGACGTCGTCGGCCGCGCTCGCGGTCGCCGGCCAGGCGCTGGCGAAGAAGAAGCTGTACTTCAACATCACCGCCGCGACGACCGCGCTGACCGGTGACAAGTGCAACAAGTACACCTTCCACTACGCCTACGACACCTACATGCTGGCGAACGGGACCGGTACTGCGGTGACCGAGGCCGGGTCGAAGAACTGGTACATCGTCTACCCCGACTACGCGTTCGGGCAGGACATGGAGAAGAGCTTCAGCAAGGCGATCGAGACGTCCGGCGGCAAGGTCGTCGGCAAGAAGTCGTCCGAGTTCCCGAACACCAGTGGCGACTTCTCCTCGCAACTCCTGCAGGCGCCGGCCGCGAAGCCCGACGTACTGGGCACCATGCACGCCGGTGGTGAACTGGTGAACCTGGTGAAGCAGTACAACCAGTTCAAGCTCAAGGACAAGGGCGTCGGCCTGTCGGTCGGCCTGATGTTCATCACCGACATCCACTCGCTCGGACCGGACGCGCTGGCGGGCACCCGGTTCACCGACGCGTGGTACTGGAACTTCGACCAGCAGAACCGTGACTGGGCCGACAAGTTCAAGGAGAAGACCGGCTCCCGGCCCTCGTTCGCGCACGCCGGGAACTACTCCGCCGCGATGAACTACCTCGAAGCGATCCAGGCCGCCGGCACCGATGCCTCGGACGACGTGGTGAAGAACCTGGAAGGCAAGGAGATCAACGACTTCTTCCTCCGCAACGGCAAGATCCGCGCCGAGGACCACCGGGTCATCCACGACGTCTACCTCGCCGAGGTGAAGCCGAAGAGCGACGTCAAGGAGGACTACGACTACGAGAAGATCGTCACCACGATCCCCGCGGACAAGGCGTTCAAGCCGCTGTCCGAGAGCGCCTGCAAGATGGGCCAGGGATGAGCGATCTGCTCCAGCACGCGTTCAACGGACTCGTCAACGGCAGCTTCTACGCACTGCTCGCGCTCGGCCTGGCGGTCATCTTCGGGATGCTCGGTGTGGTCAACTTCGCCCACGGCGCGTTCTTCATGCTGGGTGCGTTCGGCGCGTTCATCCTGCTCAACGAGGCCGGGGTCTCCTTCTGGATCGCCCTGCTCGTGGTGCCTCTTGCTCTTGGGGTAGTTGGGATGCTGCTGGAGCGGTTGCTGGTACGCCGCTTGGTCGCGCTGGACCCGTTGTACAACTTCTTGCTCACCTTCGGGTTGACTCTGATCTTCCAGGATCTGCTCCGGATGAAGTACGGATCCCAGCCGCAGCCGTACCCGCAACCTGCCGGACTCCGTGGCACGGTTGACCTCGGGTTGTTCGACTTCCCGGCGTACCAGGTGTTCGTGCTGGTGTTCTCTGTGTTGGTTTCGGTCGGCGCCTGGTTGCTGCTGGCAAGGACTCGGGTCGGCATGATCATCCGTGCGGCGACCGAACGGCCCGAGCTGACCCGGGCGATGGGGATCGACGTCGGCCGGTGGATCTCGCCGGTGTTCGGGTTCGGGATCGCGCTGGCCGCGTTGTCCGGCGTACTCGCGGCCCCGATGCGGGCGGTCAGCCCGTTGATGGGGGCGGACCTGATCATCCTGGTGTTCGCGGTGGTCGTGATCGGCGGGCTCGGGTCGATCTTCGGCTCGGTGGCCGCCGGGTTTCTGATCGGCATGCTGCAGGCGCTCGGCAACGTTTATGTGCCCGGACTGGCGACCACGTCGGTCTTCATCCTGATGGCCGTCGTGCTGCTCTGGCGGCCGGCCGGTCTGTTCGGCCGTGAGGAGACTGCCGTATGACGGTCATGGTGGTCCGCAAACTGGCGGGTTTGCCTTTGTTGTGGCGAGTTCTGGCGGTGGTTGGCGGGCTGCTGGTCGCGCTGGCTCTGCCTTGGTACATCTACCCGCCGGTGGCGATGGACATCGTGGCGTGGGCGTTGTTCGCCGTTGCGCTTGATCTGCTGCTCGGGTTTACGGGGTTGCTGTCTTTTGGGCACGCGGCGTTCTGGGGCAGTGCGGCGTACACGGCCGGCACGATCGCGATCGAGACTGGTCTGCCATTTCCGGTGGCGGTTCTTGGTGGGTCGGTGGTCGCGATGGTGTTGGCTGTGCCGATCGCGTTGCTCGCGGTACGGCGTACCGGGATCTACTTCGCGATGGTGACTTTGGCTTTCGCCCAGATGGTGTACTTCGTCGCGAACCAGTGGAGCGGCGTTACCGGTGGGGAGAACGGGCTGCAGGGCATCCCGAAGGAGCTGTTCGGGCTGGACTTGTCGGATCCGTTCTACTTCTACTACGCCGGGTTGCCGATCGCGTTGGTTGGTCTGCTGATCGCGTGGCGGGTGGTGCACTCTCCCTTTGGGCGGGTGCTGGTCGCGATCCGGGAGAACCCTGCTCGGTCTCGGTCTCTTGGGTTCCCGGTGGATCGGTACAAGGTGATGATCTTCGTGATCTCGGCGGGGTTGTCGGGGCTCGCGGGTGGGCTTTATGCGATCAGCCATGGGTTCGCGTCGTTGCAGGAGGTGTACTGGACGACGTCGGGCAAGGTCGTGATCATGACGGTGCTCGGTGGGATCGGGACGCTGTGGGGCAGCGTGATCGGTGCTGCTGTGATCGTGCAGGTCGAGGACTATGTCGCTACCTCTGGCATCAACATCGGTCCGTTGGAGATCACTGGTCCTGGGCTCATCACGGGACTGATCTTCGTGGGTGTCGTGCTGCTCTTCCGCCGTGGGGTTTGGGGAACGGTCGCGCACTTGCTGCGCCGCCGCCGCTCCGTTCCGGATGCAGAGCCGCACCTCAGCGGCACTACGGCGCCGGCGGTCGAGCAGGAGCCGGCCGTGGCGCCGAAGTCATGAGATGAACGGTCCTCCGCACCTCGACGCGGGCCGGATCTACCGGCTCACCCCCTTCGAGGAGGTGGTCGCCGAACTACGGAAGAGCCTCGCCGAGGGCCCGTCGATGGCTCTGCCGCAAAGTGTTGCGCTAGGCAACGGCCAGCAGGTGACCATGTCGGCCGTCGACCGGAACGCCGGGGTGAATCGTCCGGGGTTGTATGTGCTCCTCGGCGATGGCGACGCTGCGGTCGCAACGCTCGATGGCGCCGCGCTGACGGCCCGTCGTACGCCGGCTGTCTCAGCCCTGGCCACGGACTCGCTCGCACGGTCCGACGTACAACGGTTGGCGGTCTTCGGCACCGGCGTCCAGGCCCGCGAACACGTCCGCGCGATGCGCTGGGTCCGCCCTTCGCTGGAACAGATCGACATCGTCGGAGACGAGCCAGTGGCGACAGAGCGATTCGTCGCCATGCTCCGGGGCGAGGGTCATCCGGTCGGTGTGGCGAGCGCAGCGGATGCATCCAGCGCCGACCTGATCTGCTTGTGTCAGTCAGGTCCGGAGCCGGTGCTGATCGGCGACAAGGTGGCGGCCGGCACGCACATCAACGCCATCGCCCCCTACCCGCAGGAAATCGGTGGTCGGCTCGTCGACGACCTGGTCGGGCTGGCTCGCGGTGAGGTGCGGCGCGAGACCGCGGACGAGATCACGATCTTCGTGTCAGCCGGTCTTGCTGTGGAGGACCTCGTGGTGGCGACCCTGGCCGCGCGGAACGCCGGCCTCATCGATTAGGACCGGATGAGGCGATGGAGCTTGAGCGCCAACTGGATCTCCAGCGCGGGCTCGGCTTCGTGCCAGTCGTTGCCGAGGAGTTGCGATACCCGATCGAGGCGCTGGGCAACGGTGTTGACGTGTACGTGGAGATCGTCCTTGGCGCGGGTCAGGTTGCCACCGTTGGCGAAGTACGTCTCCAGCGTCTG
Source organism: Kribbella caucasensis (assembly GCF_004361855.1). GTDB lineage: Bacteria > Actinomycetota > Actinomycetes > Propionibacteriales > Kribbellaceae > Kribbella > Kribbella caucasensis. The sequence continues at coordinate 9,684 of NZ_SNWQ01000023.1, read as the reverse complement.
GATCAGCCCGGTCCCCCGGCGTTCGTCGTACTCGAGGACGGGACCGAGCACGTTGTTCACGAACCCTTCGACGCCTTCGGCCTCACCGAGCAACACCCCCATGAAGCCGAGCTCGCGGCTGCTCGTCCCATCCCCGCACCGGCCGAGCGCCGTCAACGCCTCCAAACACCTCTGCGCCTCAGCATGCGCTTTAGGAACCCTCTCGGGCCCCGACACCGGCCCCGCCGCGCCCACTGTCACCGGCTGACCGATCGCCACCGCCAACTCCTTCGCAAGCCGCCGCGCAGCCGCACCCGCCTCCTCACCAGGCAGCAGCAGTACTGCGCGCTCCTGGTGCAGCCCGGCGATCCCTTCCGACTGCGACGCGAGATGGCCGGCCGCGAACGCCAACCGGTGCAGGCGTTCGCGATCGGTCTCCGCGACCACCACCGCGAACTCGCCGTCGCAGTTGAACCCGACCTGCCTCGCTCGCTCCCTCAAAGCATCACCGGCTCGCTCGCCGTTCGTGACCAGGTCTGAGATCAATTCGCCGCGGATCCGGTTCTCGGTCTCCATCGCCGTACGGTTCATCAACTGCAGCAGCGCAGTCACCAACGCAGCACGTTCCAGCACCCGTTGATCCGCACCTTCCAGATCCCTCCGACCCCGGAGTACGAGCGCTCCGAACTCCTCCGAACCAGCCACCACGGCCGCGACCCACGTACCGTCGCGACAGACCGCCCTTCCCTCGGCACGCGACGCGGCAACAGCCTCCCTCCACGCGGCCGGTGCGTCATCGACACCCTCCAGCACGATCAGCTCGCCACCGATCACCTCCGTAACCGCCGCGGCAACCTCATCGACTCCACCGCCCCTCAGCGCAAGATCGGCAAACCTGTCATGCGCCTCGGCCGCCCGCTCCACCGCCCGACTGTGCCGCCGCACCAACGTGTTCGCCGCATCCAACTCCCGTACGGCGGCCCGCGCCTCCTCGAGCAACCTCGCACCATCGATCGAGATCGCCGCATGCGCCGCCAACGAACACAGCAATGAGATCTCGTCCCGCGCGAACGGCCGCCTACTCCGATCCGCCGCAAACAACACCCCAAGAACCTGCGGCCCCAACAACAGCGGCACGCCAAGGATCGCGACTAGCCCCTCATCGGCGACAGCACTGTCAACGTCGTTGACGTGATCGAACCGATGGTCCGCGGCGTAGTCGTCAGTGGCATACGGCGACGAGGTGTCGGCGACCAGGCCGCCCAGACCGGCTCCCATCGCCAACCGAACCCTTTGAAAGGTCGCCGAAACCACGCCGGCCGTTGCCCGCATGTACGTATCCCCACGATCGGGATCGATCAACGTGAGGTACGCGACATCCGTATGCAGCAACGTCCGCGCCCGCCGCACGATCGCATTGAGCACCGCATCAACATCCTGCAACCCAGCAAGATCGCCGGCCGTCTCGAACAACGCCTCCAACTCGATCTCCCGCCGACGCCGATGCTCCAACGCCCGCCGTACCCTGAGCGCAAGCACCTTCGCCCGCTGCAATTCCTCGATCTCTTCGGGGGCGGCCCCTTCCGCGACGGCAGCACGCACCGGCTCGTCGTACTCCTCGGCCGGAGCATCCCGAGCAAGCAGACTCAAAAACCTCGCTTCAGTCAGCGTGCAGTCCACCCCCCATCCATCAGGTAGGAGCCGCCGGTCATCTGGTCGGCGTACGGGCTGCACAGATAGGCAACCAACTCCGCCACCTGCTCCGGCTCAATCAGCTTCTTAACCGCCACCGGCTTGAGCATGATCTGCTCGACTACTTGATCGGGGTTGAGCCCATGAGCCACCGCCTGCGCCGCCACCTGCCCCTCAACCAACGGCGTCCTCACATACGCAGGGTTCACGCAGTTCGACGTAACCCCATGCGCCGCCCCCTCCAGCGCAATCACCTTCGACAACCCCTCAAGCCCATGCTTAGCCGCCACATACCCCGCCTTGAACGGCGAAGCCCGCAACCCATGCACCGACGAAATGTTGACAACCCGCCCCCACCTCTTGGCATACATGTGCGGCAACACCTGCCTGACCAGCCGAAAGGGCGCTTCGAGCATGACCCGCAGCATGAGCGAAAACCGCTCCGAAGAGAAGTCCTCGACAGGACTGATGTGCTGCAGCCCGGCATTGTTGACCAGAACGTCGCAGCGCAGCTCGAGCGCGTCCACTGCCTTGAGGTCGGCCAGATCCACAACCTCGGCCCGCCCACCAACCTCCTCCGCGACCCGCTTGGCGCCGACACCGTCCACGTCGACGACTACGACCTCGGCGCCTGCGTCGGCAAGCCGCTTCGCACACGCCGCGCCGATCCCGCTCGCCCCGCCCGTGACGACAGCCGAACGGCCGGCCAGATCATTCCTCATCCCCTGACGCTAAGCACGGCCGCCTCACACCGACACGTGCGCGCGGAACATACCCGTGCACCAAACGATGTGAGTCGCGGACACACAACTCAGAGGGGGCGGCAAGGTGGTGCCTTCGCTACCGCGGCCTCGGCCCTCGAAAAGGCGTTGAGGTTCTTCGGCGCGCCCGTCCAGGCCGCGACCCACAACGCCTGCGCATGCTGCCGCCCGAACTGGTGAGCGGCGTACGCCTTCATCTTCTCGATATGCGCGTCCCAGTCATCGGCGGTGGCTCGCCCCGCTGAAACGGCAGCGTCGAGCGCATCCATCCGCTGCCGACACGAGTTCGCCGCGGGACCAGTGATCTTCTCGCAGCTTCCACGATCCTCGGCGCGAGCGGCAGCCGCCGAAGCGAGCAAGGCCAGATGGCCCTGCCCGGCCACCATGGTCCGATCCCAGATCTTCTGCGCGGTCTCCCTCGAAATCCTCCCGGCCAACAGCTCGTCACGCGTCCGAAGATGCACGCGCCACCCGTCAGCCGCAGTACCAGCAGCCTGCACGGCCGTCTCGCCAGCAGCAAGCTCCCGCGAACACGCCGCAGCCGTAGCCCTACTCGGGCTACCTTTTGCACCGGGGCTACGTGTCGCCCGAGTCGGCGAGCCCGTCATTGTGCTCGGCACCGGACTATGCGATGCCGTCGGACCGTGCGTAGCTTCCACAGAGCTCGAAGGTCCCGACGCACTGTAACCAGGAGTAGGCGTCACCCCCGCCCCCGGCCGCGAGCCCACCCGCAGGTCGAACTGCCCCAGCGCCACGACCCCGCCAATCAACAAGACCCCAGCAACCCCCGCAGCAACAGCTGGACCCTTGCCTTTCTTGGCATGCCTCTTGCCTTTGGCCATACATCCGGGTACCCCACCCAAAGAGCCGACATTCGACCCTTCACCCCTCCAATCCCCTCCGTAGCCACCCCCTCACGGCCTCTAGCCCTTCTCGGGCGCCTCACCCCGTACGTCGTGGGCGGGGAACCGCAAAGCCGAGTCCGCAAGCTTGGCGCGAGCAACCTCGGCCAAGTCGATGTCCAAAACATCAGCCAGGCGGACGAGATAGGCGAGGACATCAGCCAACTCCTCCCCCACCCTCCGTCGCAGAGGATCGGTGCCGACCCGTTCCACCGCCTGATCCGCCGGCAACCACTGGAACAACTCCGCCAACTCCCCGACCTCACCGACGAGGGCGAGGACGAGCGACTTCGGGTCGTGGAACTTCGCCCAGTCGCGCTCGTCGGTAAAGGCACGCATCCGGTCTCGCAGTTCGATCAGATCTGACACGCCGCCGAGCATGCCACGAACCCCACGGGCCCCGGCCAGTGGATAAAGTCGGTGGCGCGGCCCGACGGGCTTCCGCCGAACATATGCGTTCACAGGACACGCCCCCACCCGCACGACTCTGTTCGTGCTGCCTGGGGGATCTCACCCGTGACGCTGTTTCGCCATTCCGCCGTCGGTTTCGCCGAGCTGACCCTCGACGGAACCTTGGCCCTACGAATCGCCGAACAGATGCGTCACCACACCGGCAGGCGTGCCGCTCCAGCCGAGATCCGCTCCTGGGAACGCAGTCTGCCCATCTTGGCGCAGGACCTGATCCAGGCCGGTCTGGACCAGGTCGAGGTCCTGATCGAGCACCACCTGCCGCTGACCTCGAAACGCGCCGACGTCGTACTCGCCGGTCGCCACCCACGCACCGGCGAACCGTCGTACGTGGTGATCGAGCTCAAGCAGTGGAGCCGAGCAGTGGCGTGGCAGGACGACCGCGAACTCGTCCTCATCGACAGCTACCCGAACGCTCCACGACTGCACCCGGTCGCCCAGGTCCGCGGGTACTGCGACTACCTCGCCGACTTCACCAAGTTCCTCGACGGCCAGAAGGATCCGCTCGCAGGCGCGGCCTACCTGCACAACGCGACCTCCGAGACCGACGTCCAGGATCTCTTCGACTACCCGCAGGATTCCCGCGGACACCTCTTCATCGGCGCGCGCCGGGCGGAGTTCGTCGACTTCCTACGCGACCGCCTCGACCCAGCGGTCCCCGGCAGCCCGTACGCCGACCAGCTAATCCAGTCGGCAGTAGCACCGTCGAAGCAACTGCTCGCGGTTGCCGCGGAGGAGGTCCAGCGGCGGGAGCAGTTCGTCCTCGTCGCCGAGCAGAAGCTCGCGCATTCGCTCGTACTCCACGAAGTCGAACGAGCTCGCCGCGCAAACCACAAGTCCGTCGTGATCGTCACCGGAGGTCCCGGTAGCGGCAAGAGCGTGATCGCCTTGTCCCTGCTCGGCGAACTCGCCCGCCGCGGCCGAAGCGTTCTCCACGCGACTGGATCACGCTCGTTCACCCAGACACTTCGGAAGGTCGCCGGCCACCGACGGCCTGAGGTGCAACGGATATTCAAGTACTTCAACCAGTTCATGGACGCCGAGCCCAACAACCTCGACGTCCTGATCCTCGACGAAGCCCACCGCATCCGCGAGACCTCAGTCGACCGCTACACGAAGGCCGAATTCCGCACTGGCCGCCCACAAGTCGACGAACTGATCGCGGCCGCACGCGTTCCCGTGTTCCTGCTCGACGAAAACCAAGTGGTGAAGCCCGGCGAGCTGGGCACCGTCGCCGAAATCGAGCGGTACGCCGCTGCGCTCAACCTGCCGGTTCATCGGGTCGACCTCGACGCCCAGTTCCGTTGCGGCGGCAGCGAGGAGTACGTCCAATGGGTACTCCGCCTCCTCGGCCTCACCGAGGGCGATCCACAACCGTGGACCGGCGATCCATCCTTCCAGATCGAGATCGCCGACACCCCGCACGAACTGGAAGCGATCCTCCAGGAGAAGCTCGCCGCCGGCTACGGCGCCCGCATCGCCGCAGGCTATTGCTGGCCATGGAGCGATCCCCGCCCCGACAAGACCCTGGTCCCCGACGTCCAGATCGGCGACTGGTCACGCCCCTGGAACCTCAAGGGCGACCGCGCAGTCGGCGAGGCACCCCCAGCCGCCCTCTGGGCCACCGACCCGAACGGCTTCGGCCAGGTCGGCTGCATCTACACCGCCCAGGGCTTCGAATACGACTGGAGCGGCGTAATCCTCGGCCCCGACCTCCTCTGGCGCAACGGCCGCTTCACCACCGCCCGAGACGCCAACAAAGACCCAGCCTTCCGCAACCGCAAGACCACCGACGACCCCACCTTCGACCGCCTAGTCCGCAACACCTACAAGGTCCTACTAACCCGAGGCATGGTAGGCACCGTCCTCTACTCCCCCGACCCCGAAACCCGCGAAGCCCTCCACCAACTCATCACAGCCGACCTCGTCCGTACTTAGCTACGACGTAGGTTCGCTTCCGCGATGCCGTCGCCCGAGCAAGCCCTCGACCGCGGCCCCGGACCGGGCTTACTCCGGCGGGAACCGAAGATCGTCAATCCCGCCCAGGTCGATCCCATAACGTGCATAGACCTTGATGGTGTTCTCACCAGTCAAACGATCCTCGCTGACACCGAGAAGCTTGCCGACCTCCACGACATGTTCACGGGAGTCACCCTCGATCTCGAGGTACGGCGGGATCAACGGCCACCAGTCGATCTCCAACCGAGCCCCACCAAGCTCGAAGCTGGCCCGACGATTCTCCTGGTACGACTTCGGCTCGAACCCGATCCGCCCGAGCAACTCGTTCGTCGTATCGAAGTCCCCGACGACCACCTCGGTCTCCGTCGTACCGTCAATCCCGTCGTGCGCAATCTCCTTCACCGTCAAGGTCACCGTCGTCCCGTTGTCCCTCAACCGAATCCACCTCGACTCGTCCCCCGCCCGGACGTCATAGACATAGCGCCGCATCAGTCCGTACGCCGTGCGCCGACCACCGAGCCCGACGATCCGCTCAGCCAGCCCGTTCGGTTCCACATCAAGGACCTTCGCCTCATACTCGACCGGCACCAGTCACCCCATCTATCCAGCCGCGTACTTCGCGGTCAGCGTCTGAAACTCGGGCTCACAAAGCGACATGATCTGCGTTCCGCAGATCGCTACGCACAAACTCTTCCACAGGCGCCGTCGGCGACGCTCCCCCAGCCGCCCTCTGGGCCACCGACCCCGAAACCCGCCACGCCCTCCACCAAGTAGTCGAGGACAATCTCGTCCGCACTTCAGCCTCAGCGAACAAGCTCCAGGCTGTTGGCGGGTGGACACGCTCGAGACTGCGCCGCGGACAGCAGTTGTCGGGGCCATCTGGCAAGCTCGCTGTGTGGTGATCACCGGATGAAGCCAGGAATCTACGACGCGCTGATCACGAACGGCTTGCTCGAGGCGCTCGATCAAGCCGACGGGCTAGAACATGTCCTGAAGGCAGTCGACGAGGCGGACCAGCCGGACGTGCTTGCTCGGCATGTTCGAGACGCAGTACTTCGGGTCCTCGGTGGCACCCGAGACCAGGGCGAGCGAGTTGCACTTGTCAACGACTTGCTCACGCGTCTGACGTTGCAAGAAGATTCCCTGCCGGACAACTCGCCACGGCAACTGCTCGCGTTGCGCCCGCCTGCCGGGCCGGGGATCACTCCGCGGAGTGCTGTTCGTCCCAGCACTCCCCTGTCGGACGCCGCTCTGCTCACCAACGCCCATGGCGAACCTGCCCTCGGTTCCGAGCTGCGAGCCGAGATCGACACGTCCGACGAGGTCGATCTCCTGTGCGCCTTCGTCAAGTGGTACGGCCTCCGGCTGCTTGAGCCCGAACTGCGGCGCCTTCGAATGCGAGATGCTCCTTTCCGCGTCATCACCACCACCTATATGGGTGCGACCGACCGATCCGCCTTGGACCGACTTGTCAAGGACTTCGGCGCTGAGGTGAAGATCCAGTACGACGTACTCCGGACTCGCCTCCACGCAAAGGCCTGGCTCTTTCGACGCGACACCGGCTTCGACACGGCGTACGTGGGTTCCTCAAATCTCTCGCGTGCAGCCCTGCTCGATGGCGTCGAGTGGAATGTCCGCCTGTCGCGGATCGCAACGCCAGGCCTGCTCAACAAGTTCGGTGCCACCTTCGACACCTACTGGAACGACTCCACCTTCGAGCCCTATGACCCAGAACGTGACCGCGACCGACTCGACGATGCGCTGGCAGAAGCCAGCAACCGCAAACCATCTGAGCGAGTCACCATCTCACTCGCTGGCCTGGAGGTCCGCCCGAGGCCGTACCAAGCTGAGATGCTCGAAACGATCGAGGTCGAGCGCGAGGTCCACGATCGCCACCGAAATCTCGTGGTTGCAGCAACCGGTACTGGCAAGACGGTGATCGCGGCACTCGACTACCGGCGTCTGCGCGATGCAGCCGCGGAGCGCGGCCAACCGGCACCATCGCTGCTCTTCATCGCCCACCGGCGGGAGATCCTCCAGCAGTCGCTCCGGACGTACCGAGAAGTCCTCTCTGACGCCAGTTTCGGGGAGGAGTACTTCTCCGGGGCGCGGCCAGAGCGCTGGGACCATGTCTTCGCTTCGATCCAAGCCCTGACCTCGTACGACATCACGTCCGTGCCGGCCGACGCTTTCGACATCGTGGTCGTCGACGAGTTCCATCATGCCGCCGCGCCGACCTACCAGAAGTTGCTCAGTCACCTACAACCGCGCGAACTCCTGGGCTTGACTGCCACACCCGAACGTAGCGACGGTTTCGACATTCAGCAGTACTTCGGCGGCCGGACTGCGGTAGAGCTTCGACTCTGGGACGCCCTGGCGGATGATCTCCTCTGCCCATTCCATTACTTCGGTATCGCCGACGGCACCGACCTCGCGGGTCTCGAGTGGAAGCGCGGCCGCTACGACGAGCGGCAGCTCGACAACCTCTACACCGGCAACGACGGCCGGGCCGCGATTGTGCTGCGAGAGGTACGCGACAAGCTCACGGATGTTCACGGGATGAGGGCCCTCGGCTTCTGCGTGTCAGTTGCGCACGCCGAGTACATGGCAACCGTGTTCAGCAATGCGGGCATCCCTGCACGCGCGGTATCAGGCAACTCGTTAACAGTCGAGCGCGACCAGGCACTTCGCGACCTCAAGGAGCGCCGGGTCAACGTCTTGTTCGCAGCCGACCTGTTCAACGAAGGTCTGGATCTTCCGGAGGTCGACACCGTCCTCTTCCTTCGGCCCACCGAGAGCCCGACGGTCTTCCTCCAACAGCTCGGCCGCGGTTTGCGCCAATCCCACGGCAAGGCAGTCCTGACTGCACTTGACTTCGTCGGACATCAACGCAGGGAGTTCCGGTTCGACAAGCGCTTCCGGGCACTGACTGGAGACACTCGGCGAGGGCTCGAACGCCAGATCGAGCGAGGGTTCCCGTTCCTTCCAGCTGGCTGCCAGATCGTCCTCGACAAGGTTGCCCAGCAAGCCGTACTCGACAACCTACGCGCCCAGATTTCTGGCCGTTGGAGCGACATGGTCAGTGAGTTGCGCGCGCACGGCGACGCTGACCTCGCCACCTTCCTCACCGAGTCCGGCACCGAGATCAGCGATGTACTGCGAAACCGCCGTAGCTGGACAGCCCTCCGCCGGGATGCCGGCCTCCCAACTCGTCCGGGCGGTGATCGCGAGGCAACCCTTCTTCGACGGATCCGCGCCCTCGCTCATGTCGATGACCCGCAGCGAATGCACGGGTATCGCCTGCTCCTCAAGGACGACTGCCCGTCGTACGAAGATTTGGGTTCGACTGAACGTGACTATGCCCGCATGCTCTTCTTCTCACTTTGGCCGGACGGCGGCGGCTTCGCGTCCTACGAGGAGGGGTTCGAAGCACTTCGGTCAGAGCAGGCAATCCGCGACGAGCTGATCGAGGTCATCGACCTTGCAATGGACCGTGCCCGGCACCGCACCCTCGAACTCTCCGGCGCGCTCGGTGCTCTCCCACTGAGAATCCACGCCCGCTACCAGCGGGAGGAAATCCTTGCCGCCCTCAAATACGCGAACCTCAACCGCCGCCCCAGCATCTTCCGCCAAGGCGTCCTGTACTCCGACGAAGCCGGCACCGACGCGTTCCTAGTCACCCTCACCAAGTCCGAGGCCGACTACTCACCAACCACGATGTACCGCGACTACGCCATCAGCCCCACGCTGTTCCACTGGGAATCGCAGAGCACAACCTCCATCACCTCGGCGACGGGTCAGCGCTACCTCAACCACCACAAGCGCGGCTCAAGCATCCTGATCTTCGCCCGACAACACAAGGAAGACGAACTCGGCACCGCGCCCTACCTCTTCCTGGGCCCAGCCACCTACACCACCCACAC
>NZ_SNWQ01000022.1 GCF_004361855.1 Kribbella caucasensis | reverse complement strand
CGCGACATCCGCATCATCGACGCCGCCACCGGAGAACTCCTCCGCGAACTGACCCTCGACACAACCCACCGCTACCAAGGAACCGGCCGACCACCAGGCCCCACCCGCTAAAACCAAGGACGGCCGAACCCACAACTATTGGGTTCGGCCGTCCGCGATGTCCTGAGACATCACATCTGTAGCGGGGGCAGGATTTGAACCTGCGACCTCTGGGTTATGAGCCCAGCGAGCTACCGAGCTGCTCCACCCCGCGTCGTTGTGTCTTTAGTTTAGGGGATGGGGGGAGGAGAACCAAATCGGGGGTGGGGGTGGGAAAAGGCGTGTCGTGGTGGGGTGGGTGGTCGTATCGTCCGGGGTATGGGCGGGATGGAGATCAGGGCGTTCAGGGTGGGGGATCTGCGGGCGGCGGCGGAGTTGCTGGCGGGGCGTCACGGGGAGCATCGGAAGAGGCACTCTTTGTTGCCTGGTGAGTTTGAGGATCCTGAGGTGGCGCTGGTCGAGGTGACGAGTGCGTGGGAGAGCGAGGGGGCCTCTGGGGCGGTGCTTGTGGAGGGGGACGAAGTCACGGGGTACTTGCTGGGGGCACCCAAGTCGGCGGTCTGGGGACCGAATGTGTGGGTGGAGGCGGCTGGGTTCGCGGTGCGGGAGCCGGAGCGGGTGCGGGATCTGTATGCGGTAGCGGCGGCCAAGTGGGTGGATGAGGGGCGTACGGCTCACTACGCGGTGGTGCCGGATGACGGTGGGTTGATCGATGCGTGGTTCCGGTTGGGGTTTGGGTCGCAGCACGCGCATGCGATCAGGGCGGTGCCGGATCAGGCCGTGCCGGAGAGAGCGGTGCCGCACAACCCGGAGCTGACGGTACGGCGGGCCTCGCGCGGTGACGTTTCGGTGTTGGCTGAGTTGGATTTGGTGTTGCCGAGGCATCAAGGTTTAGCGCCGGTGTTTTCGGCTGGGGTGTTGCCGACGTATGAGGAGGCGTTGCGGGACTGGGAGGAGTCGATCGACGATCCGGAGTACGCGACGTTTGTTGCTGAGTACAACGGTCGGGTGATCGGGTCGGCGGTTGGGTGTTCGCTGGAGAAGTCGAGTGCGCATAGTGGGCTTGCGCGGCCGGACAACGCTGGGTTCCTGGGGTTTGCGGCGGTGTTTCCGGAGGCGCGGGGGCTGGGTGCGGGGCGGGCACTGGGTGAGGCGGTGCTGCAGTGGTGTGCGGAGGCCGCCTACAACTCCGTGGTCACGGACTGGCGGGTGACCAATCTGCTGTCGTCGAGGACCTGGCCGCGGCTTGGGTTCGAGCAGACGTTCCACCGGTTGCATCGGCTGATCGGGTACTGACCAGCCGATGCCCCGGGTTGGCTTCTAGGGGTTCTCGGGGTGGAAGCCGACGGCCGTCTCCAGGAGGTCGTCGTGGGTGAAGCGGGTGGGGTCGATGGAGACTTCTGCGGCCAGGCCTGGGGAGATGAAGTAGAAGACGCGGTCCTCGGCGACGTAACCGCCGTAGGAGCCGAGCTGTTGTGGGGTCAGCTGCCAGGTCTCGGGGTCCTTCTCGTGGTACTCGGTCAGGAACGTGCGCAGCGTCTCGAGGTCGATGAGTCCATCGCCGCGCATGGTCTTCACGGTCAGGTCGACCTTGGTGGCGCCCTCGGGATCGGGGCCGGTCTCCCAGACGCGGCTGCGGAAGACGACGTCCTCCCACTCGTACTGGAAGTCGGTCGGGGTACCGAGGCCGTTGGGCAGGTGGTCGATGACGAAGCCGTCCAAGGTGCACACCTCTCGCTGGGTGGTGGTCGACGAAAACGGCTGGGCGGTGGCGGTCGGCGTCGGAACTGCGAGGCCGGCGCAGAACAGGACGAGCGCGCCGGCCGCAACGATACGGCGGGGACGGGACAGGAACATGGGTGCCTCCTTCGGTGGTGTCTCTCACCAGAGAAGGTGCAGCGATTCCGGGCCCGATCCGGCAAAGACTTCGCATGCTGTGGACAAACGAAGGAGACAAAACGAAGGCGGCGACTCCCAACGAAGGAAGTCGCCGCCAGAAGCATCAGCCCGTAGGTGATGTCGGTGGACTCGTAGGTGCCGGCGGCGTCGTCGTCGGTGCTCCCGTCGGCGACGGCGTCGTGGTCGGTGGCGGGGTCACCTGTGCACCCGCCGCCACAGCTCGGTCGATCGCCGCCTTCATCCTGTTGACCTGGTTCTGGTACTCGGCCAGATTCCCGGCCCGCAGCGCCGCCTGGGCGCTGTTGTACGCCGTCTGCGCCTCGGCCAACGCTTGCGTGATCGTCTGGTTGGCGGGCGGAGTGGTCGTTGGCGGTTTGCCAGGCTGTTCCTCGGTCTCGACCTCGGCGTTGAAGACCTTTCTCAGCGCCTCCTGGAGGGACGCCCCGAAGGCGACGCGATCACCGAACCCGACCAGCACGTACCGCAGTACCGGATAACTACCCGGGCCAGACGTCCGCACCGAGTACACCGGCTGGACGTAGAGCAGACCATCACCGAGTGGCAAGGTCAGCAGGTTGCCGAACTGGGCTCGGGCGCCACTGCTCGGCTGGTTGAGCGGCAGCAGCGCAGTCCGGATCCCTTCATCGGTCTGGAACTTGTTCGCTACCTGTCCCGGACCCGGGATCTGCACGTTCCCCGGTAGTCGCAGGATCTGGAACTGCCCGTAGGTCGGTGAGGAAGCCTCTGCGTCGACCGCCATGAAGCCGGTCAAGTTCTCCCGTTCCGCGTTCGGCACGTACACCGAGGTCAGCGAGAACTTCGGATCCTTCTGGTCGGGCATCCGCAGCGACAGGTAGAACGGCGGCTGCTTCTGTACCGACGAGTCGGCGGTGCTGGCGCCCGCGGTCGGGTCGGCCGGCACCCGCCACAGGTCGCTGTTCTGGTACCAGGTGGTCGAGTCCTGCACGTGATATTTCGCCAGCAGGTCGCGCTGGACCTTGAAGATGTCCTCCGGGTAGCGCAGGTGCGCCATCAGGTCGGGCGAGATCTCGGACCGCGGCTTGACCGTGCCTGGGAACGCCTTCATCCAGGTCTTCAGCAGCGGGTCGTTCTCGTCCCACGCGTACAGGTTCACGGACCCGTCGTACGCGTTCACGACCGCCTTGACCGAGTTGCGGATGTAGTTGATCTCCTCGCTCGGCTGCTGCGCGATCGAACCACGGCCGGTGGTGGTGTCCCGGGTGCTGTCGTCCAGCGCCACCTTCTGCGAGTACGGATAGTTCGCCGAGGTGGTGTAGCCGTCGACGATCCAGACCACCTGGCCGTCCACGACCGCCGGGTACGGGTCGCCGTCCGGGGTCAGCCAGGGCGCGGCCTTCTCCACCCGTTCCCGCGGGTTGCGGTCGTAGAGGATCTTGGAGTCGCTGTTCACCCGGCTGGACAGCAGGATGTTCGCGTCCCGGAACTTGGTGGCGTAAAGCAACTTGTTGAAGAACGAGCCGACCGGTACGCCGCCCTTGCCGGCGTACGTGTTCAGCGTCGGGTCGCCGCCGTTCTGGCCCTCCGGCGTGTCCAGCTCGACCGCCGGACTGCCCTTCGGGGCACCGACGATGGAGTAGTCCGGCGATTGCTCGCCGAAATAGATCCGCGGCTCGTACTCGCCCAGCTGACCCTTCGGCGGCAGGTCGTGCTCCGACCACACCGGCGACCCGTCGTTGGCCCGCTGGTTGCCGAAGGCGGCCACCACGCCGTAGCCGTGGGTGTAAACCGTGTGGTCGTTGTTCCAGTTGCGCTGGCCGGCCGGCAACCGGTCGACCTGGACTTCGCGGACCGCGATCACGGTGTCCCGGACGGTGCCGCCGATCTTGTACCGGTCGACGTCGAGGTCGGTCGGGAAGGAGTAGAAGCCACGCACCTGCTGCAGTTGCTCGAACGTCGGGCCGACCACGCTCGGGTCGATCAACCGGATCCCGGGCAGCAACTCGGCGTCCTTGCTGAGCTGACTCGGCGTGGCATTCGTTTCCGCGTCGTAGTTGGTGACCTTGGTCTTCTCCAGGCCGTACGCCTGCCGGGTCGCCTCGATGTTCTTGGTGATGTACGCCGCTTCGCGCACCGGCTCGCTCGGTCGCACCCGGAGCTGCTGGAGAGCCGCCGGCCACAGTGCACCAAGCAGGATCGCCGAGAGGATCAGTACTACGGTCCCGACACCCGGCAGCAACCACGTCCGCCGGACCACGTTCGCGAAGAACAGAACGGCACAGAGCAACGCGATGACCGCCAGGATCTCCTTGCTCGGCAGTACTGCGTTGTCACCGGTGTAGGAGATACCGGTGAAGAGCCGGCTGTCCTCCACGGTCAGCCCGTACCGGTCGAGCCAGTAGCTGAAGGCCTTGAGCAGGACGAGCAGGCCAAGCAGGACCGAGAACTGCACCTGGGCCGCGCCGGACGCCTTCTGCCCCTTCGCCGACGGGCGGAAGCCGCCGTACAGGTAGTGGGTGATGATCGCGGCGACCAGCGACAACAGGACGATCGAGTAGCCGAAGCCGAGCAGGACGCGCAGCCACGGATAGTCGAAGACGAAGAACGAGATGTCCATGTTGAAGTGCTTGTCGGTCACCCCGAACGGCGTCTGGTTGCGCCAGGCGAGGAACACCTTCCACTCCCCCGACGCCGCGGAGCCGCCGAACACCAGCATCAGGGCGCCCAGCACGCCGACCGCGATCTTGCCGCGCTGTTGCAGCAGTTCGCCGTACCGCTCGAAGCCGGGCGACGGGGACGGTGCGAGGGCGACGCGTGGCCGGGTGCGGAACGCGATGATCACGTTCGCCACCACGGCACCCGCCATCAGCAGGCCGACCACGAAGAACAGCAGCACCCGCGTGCCCAGGACCGTGCTGAAGACCGAACCGAGGTCGACCGACCGGTACCAGAGCCGCTGTGTCCAGACGTCGGTGAAGACACTGAAGAGGATCAGCAGCACGATCAGGGTGGCGATAGTGGGAAGCAGTGCACGTGGCCGCTGCCCGGGAGTACGCCGCGCCCGGCGCGGCTCCTCCGGCAGGTCGTAGACGCCGTCGCTCATGATCGGTTCTCCTCGTCGTCGCCCCAGACACCGTCGTCCGAGGTGCCGTTCACCGGACCAGCAGCCCGGTCACCGCCGGAAGCCTCCGACGGTTCGAATGTCAAAGACAGTACTTGGCACAGCGTGGGGACCAAGTCCTCCCCGGTCAGTACTGCATTGTCCTCGTCGTGCGCGCGCAACCGGACCGCGCCGAACCGGTCGCCTTCGCGCAGTACAGCAGCCACCATCCGTACTTCGTGACGGCGCGGATCACTACCCGCCATCCGGGCCAGTTCCGCGTCGGTCTCGGCACTGGCCAGCCCTGCCTCGACCGCGGCCGGGAGCACGATCCGCTCGACCGCGAGGGCACAACCACTGACGCCGTCCGGCCACTCGATCCGGGCCAGCACATCGGCCAGGTTCGAGTCGTCGACGCCACCGGGCAGTTCGCCCTGCGCGACCGGGGTGAGCGGCTGGGTCGCGTCGGCGGCGCCGAGCTCGGCGGCCAGCTGTGGTTCCGCGGCGAGCAGCTCGGCGGTGGGCACCAGCGCGAACAGCTGCGCCGGCTGGTCCCAGCCCGCGCTGCTGACGTGTTTCTCGATCTCGATCACGGCCCGGCTGAGCGCGTCGGCGGGCAGAGCATCAGGTGTCACGGAGTGCATGCCGGAACGTCTCCAGTCCCACTGGACAGTGCTTTCAAGGCGCTGATCGCCTCGGACAGGGTGCCGATCTTGACCAGCTGGATGCCGTCGACATCGGCGTGCCGGGCGGCCTCGCAGTTCGGCGCGGGCACCAGGAAGACGGTCGCGCCGTCCTCCCGGGCGCCGGCGATCTTCTGCTGGATCCCGCCGATCGCGCCGACCTGGCCGAGCGCGTCGATCGTGCCGGTGACGGCGACGTGCTTGCCGTCGAGCAGCGGACCCGACGTGAGCTTGTCGTAGATGGCCAGCGCGAACGCCGTACCGGCGCTCGGGCCGCCGATGTCCTGGCCCAGGTTCACGGTCACCTTGACCGCCGAGTCGACACCGACCTCGATCCCGACCATCGGCCGGGTCGCGTCGCCGGGCGCCGCCGCGGTCTTGACCACGACCGTCTGCTCGTCGCTGCCGCGGCGGATCAGGAAGCTGACGTCCTCACCCACCTTGTTCTTCCGGACCAGCTCGCCGACCTGCGCCACCTGAGTGGCGGCGACACCGTCCACCTTCAGTACTACGTCGCCCGGCTTGAGCCTGCCGTCGGCCGGGGTGCCCTTGCCGACAACAGCCACCTTCGGGTGGAAGGGGACGCCCGCAGCCTGCAGAGCCGCGGCGAGCGCGCTGTCCTGCGAGCCGGTCATCTCCGCGGTGTTCTGCTGCTCCACCTCGTCCGCGCTCTGGTCGGGCGGGTAGATGATGTCGCGCGGGAACAGGTCGTGGTGCGGGTCGAGCCAGTTCCGCATCGCCTGCGGCAGGGTCAGCTCCCGGTCCGGCGAGGTGACCGAGACGGTGGTCAGGTCGAGCTGCCCGGTGGTCGGGAACGTCGCGTGACCGGTGACCTCGATGACCGGCTTGTCTTTGGCCGTGCCGAGGGTGTCCCTGACCGGCCCGGGGCTGAAGGACACGAACGGCACCGGGAAGACGGTGACCAGTCCGAGCGAGAAGACGAGCACGACGATCGAGGTGACCAGCGTGGCGGTACGACGTGTCACGAACCCTGCCCTGCGATCTTGAACTTTGCCGCCTTGACCTTGGCCGGCCTGAACTTGTGAACGAGGCCGCGCAGCCGTCCGCGCGGCTCGGGGGTGGCGCGCGGACCGGGGGCGGCCAGCGCGTCGGTGAACCGGCGGAACTCCTCCACCGAGGCGAACGCGGTACCGGACCGGCGCGAGCCACGGCTCCGCCCGCGCCAGGCCGCCCAGCACATCGCCAGGACGGTGGCGGCCAGCGGGAAGAGCAGCCAGGCCAGAACCTTCACCCGGTCACCTTCAGTTGCCTGTGGTTACGCCCGTTCATGCGCCCAGCGTACGTGTCAACTGGCGCCGACCCACTCGCTCGCACCGTCGGTGAAGTGCTGGTGTTTCCAAATCGGGACCTCGGCCTTGAGATCGTCGATCAACTGCCGGCAGGCGGCGAACGCCACGTCCCGATGTGAGGCGGCCACGCCGACGATCACCGCGACGTCCCCGATCCTCAGCGAACCGGTTCGGTGCACCGCCGCGAGCGCGGTCACGGCCTGGTTCTCGCAGACCCGCTCGGCGACCTTGCGCAGGTGTTCCAGGGCGTCCGGATGCGCTTCGTAGCCGAGCTCGTCGACCGGTCGCTCGTGGTCGTGGTTCCGGACGGTGCCGATGAACAGCGCCGTACCGCCCGCGGTCGGGTCCGCGATCGCGGCCAGCACCTCGTCACTGGACAGCGCGGTGTCGCGGATGTCCAGCAGCCTGATCGCAACGGTCATGACCATCCCTTACCTGTCCCGGAACTCAACAGCCTATCTGCCCCAGCCGGACCGGTCGGGTCTGCCCGGCGCGAACAGGGAAGCGTGAAACCGTTCACCGAGGGCGGAACGGTCCGGATGAACCAGTACGTTGGAGTTGTACGCCCCACCGCACAGGAAGGCCACTCCGATGAGCGACGAACCGGACAACCCGTTCAAGGGAACTCCGTTCGAGGCCATGTTCCAGCAGTTCTCCGGTGCGGCCGGTGGCGCGCCCGACCTGAACGCGATCTTCGCCCAGGTCCAGCAGCTGCTCAGCGGGTCCACGGACGGCAAGCCGGTGAACTGGGACCTGGCCAAGGACATCGCCCGCAAGACCGTCGCGGCGAACGGTGACCGGTCCGTCACGCCCACCGACCACGAGCGGGTGGCCGACGCTGTGCGGCTGGCCGAGCACTGGCTGGACCAGTCGACCACACTGCCCGAGGCGTCCACCAACTCCGCGGCGTGGAGCCGGGCCGAGTGGGTGGAGAACACGCTGCCCGTTTGGCAGACGGTGGTGGACCCGGTCGCGGAGCACGTCGCCGGTGCGATGGGCAGCGCCCTGCCGGCCGAGGCGCAGCAGCTGGCCGGTCCGATGGCCGGCATGCTCCGGCAGCTCGGCGGCTCGATCTTCGGCGCGCAGGTGGGACAGGCGCTCGGTGAGCTCGCCGGTGAAGTGGTGAGCTCGTCCGACATCGGGCTGCCGCTCGGGCCGGTGGGGCAGGCGGTGCTGCTGCCGGACAACGTGGCCAAGTTCGCCGAGGGTCTGGGCGTGACGGACGAGGACGTGCGGCTGTACCTCGCGCTGCGCGAGTGCGCCCACCAGCGGTTGTTCGCGGGCGCTCCGTGGCTGCGGCAGCACATGTTCTCGCACGTCGCCGACTACGCGGCCGGGATCCAGGTGGACACCGGCAAGATCGAGCGGGCGATGGCCGACGTTGACCTGCAGAACCCGGAGGCCATGCAGGAGGCGCTGGCGGGCGGCCTGTTCGAGCCGGAGGACTCCGAGCAGCAGAAGGCCGCCCTGGCCCGGCTGGAGACCGCGCTCGCACTGGTCGAGGGCTGGGTCGACGACGTGGTCCGCGAGGCCACCAAGGACCGGATGCCTTCCGCCGTCCAACTGGCCGAGACCGTACGCCGCCGGCGGGCCGCGGGTGGTCCGGCCGAGCAGACGTTCGCCACGCTGGTCGGGCTCCAGTTGCGCCCCCGTCGGCTGCGCGATGCGGCGAACCTGTGGGCCGCAGTACGGGACGCCAGGGGGTTCGAGGGGCGCGACGAGCTGTGGTCGCACCCGGATCTGTTGCCGGGTGCCACCGATCTGGACGACCCGATCGGGTTCGCCCAGCACTCGGGCGAGCTGTCCGACATCGACATCACCGACTTCCTCGGCGAGAGCGACTCCGGCCAGAGTGAGTCCGGCCCGGGCGGCTCTGCTCCGGGTGACTCCGGTCCGGGTGAGTCGAAGGATGACGAGGGCAACAAAGACAAGTGACACTGCACCAGGACGCGACCGACCTCCTGACCAACTGGAATCCCCCGGACGCCGAACAGGCCGGGCTCCGCGATCACTACGTCCGCCACCTGGCGCAGTACGAGGACGGGCTGGCACGGAGTTGCCGGCCTGAACACGTGACTGCGTCTGCGCTGGTGGTGGACCTGTCGGGTAGCAAGGTGCTGCTGACGTTGCACCGGACGGTCGGACGGTGGTTGCAACTCGGCGGGCACTGCGAGCCGCGCGACACCACGCTGGCCGGTGCGGCGCTGCGCGAGGCGACTGAGGAGTCGGGGTTGCCGGGGCTGATGATCGACCCGGCGCCGCTGCAGTTGTCCCGGCACGAATTGCTCGTCGGTGGGTGTAAGGGCGGGTATCACCTGGACGTGCAGTTCCTGGTGACGGCGACCGAGGGCACGGAGTACCTGGTCAGCGAGGAGTCGCACGATCTGGGCTGGTTCGGCGTCGACGCGCTGCCGGACGGGATCGACGAGACAGTCGAAGGTCTGGTGAACCGGGCCTACCGCAAGGTCAGTTGAGGGCATGATTTGCAGGGTGTGCGGGCCGGTCCCTGTACTCCGGCCCGCACACGTGCGGTGCGATCAATCCCCCTGGACGGCGTCGCTCCCCCCTTCGCTGGTGCTGCCGGTCGGACCGCCCCTGAACGGCACCGACAGACCAGTTGCGACGCTGTCCTCGTGGACAACCCCCATGTCTCGCTGCTTGTGCAACGAGTCGGCGTCGAGAAAGTGACGGGTCAGGTTCCGCGAAGTTGGGCGCGGGTCGCGTCCCAGCCCTCGAGCCCGGGATCGAGGCGGGCGATGTCGGCGGTGGCGCGGAGCCGGTGCCAGCCTGGTCCCAGGGCGACCGCGTGGCGGCGGGGTTTCTGGTCGTCCAGTTCAGCGAGCGTGGTGTCGAAGGTCGGGGCGAGATCGGTGAGCCATGGGGCGAGCGGGAGCCGTACGCCGATCGCAGCCAGCGAACCGTCCTCGGCCGGCGTCACCGCGATATCGGCCGCCCCCAGTGCCCGGAACAGCTTGCCGACAAGGAGCCCCGGCAGATCCGGTACGTCGTAGCTCACCGCGACGACCGCCGCGGCCGGCCCCACCTTCTCCACGGCTTCGAGAACCGGTCGCCCGGCGTCCACGGCGTACACGGGTGTCCCGGGCCACGTCAGCCCCGCCACCTCAGCGACCGCGGCCTCGTCCCCACCGGCAACCGCAACAGCCACCTCGACGCGATCCAGCGCGGCGAGTACCTCGTACGTGTCCTCCGCCAGCGCGAGCCGCCACACCTCCGGATCCCGCCCAGGCGGCGCCCACGTCCCCCGCGCAGGAACAACCAGTACGACGAACCGTTGGTCGCTCACCGCCAGAGAGTAGCTCAGGCGGGGACTGGCTCGGGGTGGATGAGGCCGAGGCGGAGGGCGGTCATGATCGCGGTCGCCCGGTTGCCCGCGCCGAGCTTCTCGTAGACGCGGCCGACGTAGGTCTTCGCCGTCGACACGCTGACGAACATCACGCCCGCGATGGCCGGCACCGATTGGCCGGCGGCCAGCAGGAGCAGGACCTCCCGCTCGCGCGGACTGAGCACGACACCGCTGACGGACCGGGTACGCCGGGCCAGCGCCGCCGCCAGACCGGTCGCCGTGAAGGAGTCCGCCGCGACGGCCGCATGCCGGATCGCGCCGAGCAACTCGGCATTCGGCGCGGTCTTGCGGACGAAGGCCGACACCCCGGTCTCGAGCGCCCGGAACAGGACGTCGTCCTCGGCATGCGAGGTGAGGATGACGATGCCGAGGCCGGGATTCCGGTCCCGCAACTCCCGGGCCAGCGTGAGACCGTCGGCGTCCGGCAGGCTGACGTCCAGGACCACCACGTCGGGCCGGGTCGCGGCCACCAGCGCCGGCGCCTCGGCGGCCAGACCGCACTCGCCGACGACGGTGATCTCCGCATCGTTGCCGACCAGCCGAACCAGTCCGTACCGGATCAGCGTGTGACCGTCGATGACGACGACCGCAGTCGAGCTGCTCATGTGTCCCCCGCCCACTAGCCGCCCCAGCACGTGGCGGATATCACCTTCTGTCACTACGATCGGCTGACGCCTACAATCCGTTACGGGTTTCCGGCGGGTGCTTTTCACCTTGATTGTTGAGCGTTTGGTTACCCGGTTGCGGAGGTCCGGATGGTCGTCGTACTCGCTGCGGTCTTCGGACTGGCCATCGGCTCGTTCCTCAACGTGGTCATCCACCGGGTGCCGCGCCGGCTCTCCCTGAGCCGACCGCCGTCGCAGTGCCCGCGCTGCGGTAACCCGATCCGGCCGAGGCACAACATCCCCGTGCTGGGCTGGCTGCTGCTCCGCGGACGCTGTGCCGACTGCGGAGAGCCGATCAGCGCGCGGTACCCGTTGGTCGAGGCAGGGACCGGCCTGCTCTTCGCTGCCCTTGCCTGGCGACTACAGCAGCTCGACCTGCTCTCCGCGCTCCCCGCGTACGCCTGGTTCGCCGCGGCCGGCGTCGCACTGGCCCTGATCGACCTCGACCTGCGGAAGCTGCCGAACGCGATCGTGCTCCCGTCGTACCCTGTGCTCGCCGTACTGCTGACCGTGTCCGCGCTGGTGGAGCAGGAGTGGTGGCCACTCGCGCGGGCCGCGATCGGCGCGGTCGTGTTGTTCGCCTTCTACCTCCTGCTGGTTCTCGTGGTTCCAGGCGGGATGGGCTGGGGTGACGTGAAGCTGTCTGGGCTGATCGGTGGCGTGCTGGCGTACCTGTCCTGGTCCGCACTCGTGGTCGGTGCGTTCGGCGGCTTCCTGCTCGGCGCTGTGGTCGGCGTGGTCGTGATGGCCACCGGACAGGGTGGGCGCAAGACCGCGCTGCCGTTCGGGCCGTTCATGATCGCCGCCGCCCTGCTGGCCGTGTTCGTAGCCGATCCGGTGGCGCGGGCCTGGAACAGCCTGCTCAGCTCAGCCGGGACGTGACCAGCTCAGTACGGTGACCTGCCGACGGCCCGGATCAGGAATGGTGGGATCGGAGTCCACCAACGCGACTCTGGAGGTCAGCGTCGGCGCGCCACCCGGCGTACAGGTCGATGCGCCCTGGCAGAGATAGACGTTCAGATAGAGGGTGAACACGAAGCCCGGCGAGTCGTCCGGTACCTCGATGACGACTCCGGTGTACGAGAAGCTCCCGGTCTCCTTCACCCACAGGGATCGGGCCACCACGCCGAACCGGAACACCTGCTCGGCCGCGTTGTTGAGCGTGACGTCGATCGCGGCCGACGGCGCGTACGTCGTGCCCTGGACGTAGAACTGGTTGCCGGAGTTGTTGACCGTACTGACCATCGCGCAGGTGTCGTCGCTGCCGACACCCATGTACGGCGTGTTGGTGACACACCCCGATCCGGCCCGGAAGGCGGGAGCGCGGTACGTCAGCACGAGCCGGACCCGGTCCAGGTACTCCGTGTCGTCCTTCTCGACCAGGTTCGTCGTGAGGTTGATCGTGGCCTCGCTGTACGTGCCGTCGTACACGGCCTGGGACAGACCGTTCTCGTCGCTCACGTCCAACGGGATCGACTCGGTCTGGTACGTCGTGGGGCTGCCGAACTGACCAGAGCTCGTACCGGTCACGTCATCGCCGGAACCGGTCGTCAACCTGGCACTGAAGCTGTCCTTGGTCGCCACGTCGGTATGCCGGTGGGTTACCTCGACGACAGCCGACTGCAGCACCGATCCGACCGGGATCGCACTCGGGGGCGCGAAACCCCGCAGGCGAAGTACGGTCGAGTCGTTCTTCTTGTTGCTCTTCCAGGAGGCGGCGGTACCACCGACATCCTCCAGCGCGGCCACTGTGGCCGTCGGGTTGTAGCCGCCCTGCGAGGGGATCGAGGTCGGCTTGGCCGTGAACGTGGTCGGCGTCTCGGCACCCGACGAGAGTCCATAGACCGCCACCGGCGGCTTGTCCACGCTGTACGTGCCGCAGATCTCCGCCTGCCCGGCCTTCACCTCCAGCCGGCTGTCGCCGCCGAAGATGAACTGGACCCCGACGGCGGACGCGGTCTTGATCGGGTTCTGGCACGAACCGGGGATCGTGGCCGGGACCGGCGGCGAGGCGATCACGTTCCCTGCCCCGTCGACCGGACGGCCCGCGACCAGGTAACCGTCGTCAACCGACCAGACGTTGGAGCCGGACGGCAGGACCGGATTGGCGCCGTCGCCGTCGTTGTGGAAGTCGAAGTAGTACGTGCCCGGCTTGAACCACCAGGTGCTGTGCCGGCAGGCGCTGCTGCCCGACATCATCTTGGACAGCCCGACCGCGTCGTCGTAGTACCCGGGCTGGAAGGTGACCACGGAGTTCTGCGTCGTGCAGGCCGGCAACGATCGGTGCTCGGGCACAGTGGTTGCCGCCGGCACGTATCCGGGGTCGTCGCCGAGGACGTTCGGCGTAGATCCGTAGTTGCAGGACGGGCCCGGTGTGCTCTGCATCGAGCCGGCGCAGGAAGTGCGCGCCCAGATGCGCGCGTTGGTGTTCAGCGTTCCGTTGACGACGTTGATGTTCGAGTTGGAGAAGATGTTGCCTCGGACCCGGAAGGTGGATCCGGTCGGCTGCTGGATGTTCAGGCCGTCCTCACCGGACACCTTGCCGAGGGTCAGGATGGCGTTGCCCGGGCGGTTGCAGTTCGACAGCGACGGGCACTGGATCAGCACCTTGTTCGGATCGGCGTTGCAGGTAACGGCTGCGGAGTCGTTGCCGACGAAGTTCTTCAGCTCCAGCGTGTCGGCGGACCCGAAGCAGTGCTGGCCCGTTGTGTGGTTGTAATCGCTGTTGCGAAGGTTGTTGATCGCCGCCTGCATCGCGCCGTCCGCCACGTACGTCGCGGCCGCCTGGTCACGCAGTCCGACAGTGGCCCGGACACCGGTGTCCGCCCGGGTCAGCAGGGCCGAGATCCCGAGGGCCGCCACGGTGATCACGATCAGCACCAGGACCAGGGCGGCGCCGTCCTCGTCGCGGGCCCGGCGCAACCTGTTCGTCATGACTGCCTCCGCTGGCCGATCAGGGTGATCGGGTAGTCGCCGACCGACGGTTTGCTGGTCAGAAAGCTGATGGTGATCCGCTGCGGCGGGTCGTCGGACGTACAGGTGCTGGAGCACGCAACGGTGAGCGAGCCCGGTTTCACGTTGTGCGCGATCACCACGTCGGTCGTCGTACCCGCGCACTTCAGCCGATGAAGCTCGCTGCCCTCGACGTAGTACGCCACGACGTCGGTCTCGTGCACGGCCGGTATCGACGAGCCGTCCCATCGATCGGACAGCAGCCTGATCGCCGCTTCCGGAGCCGGGCCGCAGGTCACCCCGCCCGCATCCTGGACGGCGTCCAGTTGCACCGATGCCTTGAACGGGACGGATTCCGAGGGGGCGGCGTCGTAGTCGCGGACGCCGAGCGCGGCCACGTCGCGGGCGAAGTATGACGAACTCAGCTGCGCGTCGTGCGAGAGCGCGAGCCGGTCCTCACTGGTACCGGTGTGCTTGAGCGCGCTGACGACGACGCCGGACAGCGGGATCGTGATGACTCCGAGGATCACGACCGCGACCAGCAGTTCCACCAGCGTGAAGCCCGCTTCCGACCGTTTCAGCTGCACAGCGGATCCTCCAGTCGGCAGGGTTTGCGGACCACGAGGTCGATCTTCTCGGTGACCCGGTTGTCGTCGCTGCGGACCTGAAGAGTCAAGCGCTGCAGGCCTTTGTCGGTCCCACAACTCGCCTGCCAGGCGCTGCCGTTCCAGTACTGGACGGATCCCGCGACCACCGACTTCTGGTAGCCGGCCGGTTCCGCGAACGGTACGTCGTACGTGGCGGCACATTCGGCATAGTGGCCGTCGGCAACGTAGTTCTGGAGCGCCTCGGCGTAGTCGCGTACTGCGGTGCCCGCAGTTGCCTGCTGCTTGTGGAAACCCGAGATGAGCACGCTGCTGGTCAGCCCGGCCATGATCCCGACCACGGCGACGCCCATGATGGCGACCGCGATCAGCACCTCCAGCAGGCTCTCGCCGCGCTCACTCCGAACGCGGTTCATCACGCGCTTCATCACGCCGTCCATCAGGCGGTCCTCACGCTTGGACCTGGCTGAAGATGCCGTACATCGCCGATACCAGCGCCACCGCGACGAATCCGACGACCACGCCCATCACGATGATGACGACCGGTTCGAACAACCCGATCAGCTTCTTCAGCTTGTAGTCGAGCTCGCCCTCGTAGTACTGCGCGGTGACCTCGAGCTGGACGTCGAGCGTGCCGGTGTCCTCGCCGACCCGCATCATCTGCGCGGCGGTGGACGGGAACAGACCGGTTGCCGCCAGCGGCGGGGCCAGCCCTTCGCCTTCCAACAACGCCTCCCCCGCCTGGCCGAGCGCTCGCCGGAAGACCAGGTTGGGCAGCGATTCGGTCGCCACCCGCAGAGCCTCGGGCAGTTGGACACCCGCACCGACCATCGACGACAGAATCCGGCAGAACCGTTCCACCAAAGCGAACTGGATCGTGCTGCCGAGCACCGGCAGAGCGAGGAAGAGCTTGTCCCGGGCGTAACGGCCGCCCTGTGCGCGGGTGATCGCGAAGACCAGTAGGACCAGCGCACCGAAACCCGCGGCCAGCGCCCACCACCAGCCGGTGGCGAAGTCGGTGACGGCCAGCAGCATCCTGGTCGGCAGTGGCAGTTCCGCGTCCAGCCCGGCGAAGAAGTCCTCGAACCGGGGCAGCACGAAGGCGGCCAGCACCACCACGGTGACCATCGACATCACCGCGACCATCGAGGGATAGATCATTGCTTGTTTCACCTTGCGACGTGCTTCGAGATCACGTTCGAGGTACTTCGCGAGCTGGGCCAGCACGGTGTCCAGCTGACCGCTGAGCTCCGCGGACCGCAGGATGCCGCGGTAGTACTCGGGGAAGATCTTCGGGTGCCGGTCGAAGCAGTCGGACAGCTTGTCACCACCGCGCAGGCCTTCCTCGACCTCGGCCATCATCCGGCGGACGGACGAGTTGTCCGCCTCCTGGCCGAGACTGTGCACCGCGTCGATCAGCGGCAGCCCGGCCCGGATGAAGGCGCCGAGCTGGCGGGACAGGTGCATCACCTCCTCCCGCTTGACCCGGCGGGCGGTGATCTCGAACTGCAGCACGCTGGGCTTCTCGGTGACCCGGATCTCGCGCAGCTCACGCTCGTACAGCGCCAGCTCGGCCTCTTCCTTGGTCTCGGCCTTGGTCACGCCCTTGGCCGGAGCCCCGTCCGGCGCGACCGCGACGTACGCGTATCTGGTCATCTCAGCTCCCCGCCACGTAGATGGACCGCATCACTTCGGCGATCGTGGTGACGCCGGTCTGGACCAGCCGGACCGCTTCCTCCTGCAGGGTCCGCATCCCCTCGTACCGGGCGGCCTTGCGGATGTCGTCGTGCGAGTCCCGGTCGACGACCAGTTCGCGGATGGTGTCGGTCACCGGCATCAGCTCGTACACGCCGGTCCGTTCGAGGAATCCGGTATGGGCGCAGAAGTTGCAGCCCGCCCCACGGACCAGCCCGCCGTCCGGGACGTCACCGCTGAAGGTGGTCAGGAACGCGATCTCCTCGGCCGGCGGCTGGTACAGCTCGCGGCAGTTCGGGCAGACCTTGCGGACCAGCCGTTGCGAGACCACCGCGGTGACCGACGAGGCGATCAGGAAGTTCTCGATCCCCATGTCGAGCAGCCGGTGCAGCGCGGTGGCCGCGTCGGTCGCGTGCAACGAGGAGAGGACGAAGTGGCCGGTGAGCGCGGACTGGACCGCGATCCGTGCGGTCTCCACATCGCGAACCTCGCCGACCAGGATCACGTCCGGGTCCTGCCGCAGGATCGACCGCAGCCCACCGGCGAAGGTGATCCCGGCCGACTCGTTGATCTGGATCTGGTTGATCGAGGAGAACGTGTACTCGACCGGATCCTCGATGGTCATGATGTTGCGCTCGGGGGTGTTGATCTCGCCGAGCGATCCGTACAGCGTGGTCGTCTTGCCGCTACCGGTCGGGCCGGCGCAGATCACCATTCCGTACGGCGAACGCAGCAGCGCGGAGTACCGGTCCGCCATCGCCTCCGGCATACCGAGTTGTTCCAGCCGGAACAGCGGGCGGCTCTTGTCCAGCAGCCGGAGGACGACCTTCTCGCCGCCGACGACGGCCGTGGTCGACACCCGGATGTCCACCTCACGTCCCTCCACGGCCATGCTGATCTGGCCGTCCTGCGGGCGCCGCCGCTCGACGATGTTGAGATCGGCGAGGATCTTGATCCGGCTGACCACGGCCGGCCCGATCGAACCGGGCAGATCCAGCTGGTCGTGCAGCGCGCCGTCGATCCGGAACCGGACCTTGACCTTGTCGTCGTGCGGTTCGATGTGCACGTCCGAGGCGCGGTCGCGCAACGCCTGGGTGATGACGAGCTGGACGACCTGGACGACCGGCGCCTCGTCGTTCGCGGTCGCCGCGTCGACCTGGCGCAGATCGCGGCGGACCGCGTCGCGCGCCTCGAACACCTTCACCCGCGAGTCGATCCCGGTCAGCGCGCGGTAACCGGTACCGATGGCGGTCAGGATGTCCGACGGTCCGGCCAGCCTGATGATCAGCCCCGGACCGATCAGCTCCCGGAGCTCGGTCCCGATCTCGGGATCGGCGACCGCGACGACGACCGCGTCCCCGACGACCTCCAGCGGAATCATGACCAGGTCCCGCGCGGTCTGCTCGTCGATCAGCGCCGTCGCCTCCGGATCCGGGCTGACACTGCGCAGGTCGACGACGTCCAGCCCGTACTGCGTGGCGAGGTGCCTGGCCCGGGTCCGCTCGATCTGCAGGTCCTCCTGGCTGACGGCCGGCCGGGGCGTCGTACGGACGACCGGGGCCGGGGCGCTCTCGGAGTCACGCTTGCGATGCCTCATGCCGGTACTCCCGCCCGCAGCCGGGGCCGCGTCTCGATGTCCTTCGGGTAGAGGCTGCGCGCGGCGGCATCGTCGTACTGGACGACACCGGCCTGGACCAGGGTCGACAGGGACTGCTCGAGCGTGACCATGCCCTCGCGGTGGCCGGTGACGAGGGAGTTGCGCAACTGGTGGGTCTTGCCTTCCTTGATCAGGTTGCGGATCGCGGTGTTCGCGACCATCACCTCGTACGCCGCGATCAGGCCGCCGCCGATCCGCGGGATCAGGCGCTGGTAGACGACTCCGGTCAGCGCGGCCGCGAGCTGGACCCGGACCTGGGCCTGCTGCTCGGGCGGGAAGACGTCGATGATGCGGGCCAGGGACTGCGCGGTGTCGTTGGTGTGCAGGGTGGCGAAGACCAGGTGGCCGGTCTCGGCGATGGTGAGCGCGAACCGGATCGACTCCAGGTCACGCATCTCGCCGACCAGCAGCACGTCGGGGTCTTCGCGAAGAGCGGAGCGCAGGGCGTCGGGGAACGACGCGGTGTCGCTGCCGACCTCGCGCTGGTTGACGGCGGATCGCTTGTGCTGGTGGACGTACTCGATCGGGTCCTCGACGGTGATGATGTGGCACGCGCGATCGGTGTTGATCTGGTCGATCACCGCGGCGAGGGTGGTCGACTTGCCGGAACCGGTCGGGCCGGTGACCAGGACGAGGCCCTGGTGCCGGCGGGCGAAGTCGCCCAGGATCGGCGGCAGTCCGAGGTCGGCCATGGTCGGGATGGCGCTCGGGATCATCCGGAGGGCGATCGTGGTGTCGCCGCGCTGGCTGAACGCGTTGCCGCGGATCCGGGCCTCGTCGCGCCAGGAGAAGGAGAAGTCGAGCTCGTAGTTGTTGCACCAGGCATCCGTCTGCGCCGGGGTGAGAAGCTCGGCGAGGAGTTCGTCGGTGTTGTCGTGGGTGAGGGCAGGTTCGCCGAGGACGGGGTGCAGGTCACCGTGGACGCGGATTTGAGGGGGCATGCCCGCGGTCAGCAACAGGTCGGTGCCGCCGGCGTTCCACAGCTCTTCCAGCAGTCCGTCGACCCGGCTACCGCGAGCAAGACCGTTCATGGGGATTCCATTCCTCCGGTGAGTGGAACACTGCCGGGGAGGGCCGCTTGGGGTCGGACCCTCCCCGGCAGTGGATCGGTGATGTGACGTCAGATCACGGCGCGACGAAGTCGGCCGTGCAGCCCGCCGGTGGGCCCGCCTTCAGGGTGATCTTGCCGGTGGCATCCGTGGACGCGACATACTCAGTGACGTCGCTGCGGAGCAGGCCACCAGTCTTCAGGGCCGTCAGGTTGGCGGCGTAAACGCCGGGGTTCGACTTGGCGAAGAACGCCTCCTGCGCGACGGCGACCGTGCTCACCTCTGACTTGCAGGCAGCAGCTTCGCCGCGGTCGGTGATGCCGCCGACGGCGAAGACGACGACTGCGGAGAGGACGCCGAGGATGACGATGACGATGAGGAGTTCGATCAGGGTGAAGCCGGACTCGTTCTTGCGGGCTTCGCGGATGCGGTTCAACATGTTTTTTCTCTTTCTGGATTAAGGTTTTGATGAAGTACTGCGGACGAGGTGTCGCTACCCGGGCGGCGGATCGCGGCTGCACCTCCCGTCGCTCGGCAGCAGTGCGTCGGCCAGCCTCCGGACCGCCTGACTGACGGGATGGTCCGGTTGGGTGAGGGCTAACGGCTCGCCACGATTGATCGACGCCGGTACGTCGTCCCGGCTCGGTAACTGCCACGTGATCGGGCTCCGGATCAGTTGATCCAGGTCCGCCGCGGGCAGTCCGTTGGCCGACCGGTTCACCAGTACCGATCGCGCGTCCGGGTCGTACATCAGCAGATCGAGTACGTCGAGCGTGCGGCGCAGGCTCTTCAACGCCGGCCGGTCGGGCGTGGTCACCAGCACGTGGTGGTCAGCGGCATCGAGCGCCGCCAGCACGACCCCGTCGAACCTCGCGGGAGTGTCGACCACCACGAAGTCGTACGCCGCGGGCAGTTGGCTGAGCAGTTCGCTGACCAGCGCGCCGCTGATCCGTTCACCGTCGCCCGGTGCCGTCGGCGCCAGCAGGCAATCCAGTCCCGGCCGGAACTTCGTCATCAGCAGAGCGACCCGGCCTGCGGTCAGCTCGCCGGCCCAGCCGACGGCGTTCCGCAAGGTGTACCGCGGCCGGAGTCCGAGCGCCTCCGCGACATCACCGCAGCGCAGGTCCAGGTCGACGAGGCAGACGCGGCGGGTGCCGCGCGCGGCGAGTGCGACCGCCAGGTTCGTCGCGACCGTGGTCTTGCCGCAGCCGCCCTTGGCGGCGAAAACCGTGATGATCCGGCCGTCCGGCATCCCGCACCTCCCCCGTGTCTACTCGGGGAGATAGCCACTCTGTGTCACGATTTCCGGGCTATCCCCGCAAGAAGAGTGATCCACGGGCGAGTTTCGTCACAGCGGGTGAACGGATGACAGAGCTGATCGTTCGGCCGACACGTGTCATCCGAACGACCGACAAGCGAGCGTTGGCTTCAGTGCTACGTTCAGCCGGACTGCGACTGCGCAGGTTTCACTCGAGTGCTGTGTGCAGCCGGAGAGCGACCTGTACGTCGAGGGCGCGCTCTGGTTGCTGCCAACCGTCCCCAAGCAGCGCGGTGATGCGGTCGAGTCGCTGCTGCACCGTGTTGGGGTGGATGTGCAGGGCGGAAGCGGCTCGAGTCGGGCTGCTCCCGGCAGCGAAGTACGCCCGGAGTGTCCCGATCAGGTCGGTCCCGCGCTGGTTGTCGTAGTCGACCACCGCCCCGAGCACGTGATCCACATGCGCCCGTACGTCGACTGCGGCCGCACCGACTAGCCCGGCGACACCCAAGTCATCGGGAGCCGCAGCCTCACCGGACTTGCCCAGACGGAGCATCGTGGTGACCAGTCGAGTCGCCTGCTGGTGCGCATCAACCAGCGCCTGCCCCCACGCCGCAGGACCAGTCACAGCGATCGTCACCTCAGCACGACGAGCCACCTCGGCCAGCGCACGCGCACCAGCCACAGCATCATCCAAAGCAAGCAGCAGCACGAGGTCACCGGCGTACGACCCAGACAGCACAAGCCGCTCCCCCACCGGCGCTGACAATCGAGCCAGTACGGCGCTGTGGTCGCCACGGCAAACGGCGACCACCAATTGGTTCGGCAGACGCCGGGTCGGTTCGAGCAGCCGGACGCGATCCGCGAGTGCCCGTGGATCGCCGCTGCCGCTCAACGCATCGGCGAGGATGTCCGCCTGCGCCCGCTGCGACTGCTCGGCCGCCTGCCGTCGGAACAACAGCACCAACGCGGTCACCACCGCGGCACGTTCCACGATGCGCTGGTCGGCTCCGGACAACTCGTCGACACCACCGATCACCAGCGCACCAAGCCGCTCACCCTTGGCCGTAGCCGCGACCATCCAGCAGTCACCGACGCGTGCCAACCGCCCGGACTCGCCCGCAACAGCAGAAGCCTTCCGAGCCAGTTCACTGTCGACCTCGCCGGCCACGGCCAGCTCATTGCCCAGGGCATCGACCAGGACAACCCAGACGTCCAGCAGCTCTGCCAGCGCGGCCGCAATGGCGTCCACATCCCCACCGGACAACACGATGTCGGCGAAGCGATCATGCGCGGCCGCCGCGTGTTCCACGCCCGCATGTGCGACCGACAACTGTTCCAGTGCATCCGCGGTCTCCGCAGCCGCCCGGACCTGGACTATGGTCACCGCAGCCAACGCGGCCAGCGAACCGAGCAGTGACACCTCCTCCCGGCTGAACGGTCGGCGGGTGCGGTTGGACGCGAACAGCACCCCGACGAACGCGCCGTCCACGATCAGCGGCGTACCGAGGATCGCCACCAACCCCTCCTCGCCCACTGCCGAGTCGATCGGGTTCGTGTGCCGGAACCGGTGATCGCCCGGGTAGTCGGCGGTCCAGTACGGCTTGTACGTCTCAGCGACCAGTCCACCGAGTCCCGCGCCCAACGGGAGGCGCAACTGCTGGAACGCGGCCGACACGGATCCATCCGTTGCCCGCATGTACGTGTCGCCCCGCGCCGCGTCGTACAGGGTGAGGTAGGAGACGTCGGTGCCGATCAGTGTGCGTGCGCGGTGGACGATCGTGTCCAGGACGCTGCCCGGGTCGCGCGCGGAGGCCAGTTCGCGGGCGACGTCCACCAGGGCGGACAGCTCGGCCTCGCGCTTCTTGCTGGCGTCCATGCCCGCCCGGATCCGCAGCGCGAGGTCACGGGCCACCGAGTCGTCCCCGGCGGCCCGTGCCAGCTCACTCCCCGGCGCATCCTCCGCCAGCAACCGCAGCAGTTCCTTCACATTCACCACCCTCCCACGCCCTTGCGTCCCTCCCACGCCCTTGCGTCCGAAGAATCGTGGCCTATGGCGCTCGGTTCTTCGGACGCAAGCCCCCGACGACAACCTCAGACGGCGGTGAGGTCGCGTTTGTGGGTTTCGCCGTACGACGTGACCGCGATCAACGAGATCAGCGAGCAGGCCGCGACGTAGATCGCGATGGCGTACCCGGAGTCGTACGCCTTCAGCAACGCGACCGCGATGAACGGCGCGAGACCGCCGGCCAGGATCGAGGCCAACTGGTAGCCGACCGAGACCCCGGAGTACCGGACCCGGGTGCCGAACAACTCGGTGAAGAACGATGCCTGCGGCCCATACATCGCACCGTGCAGGACCAGTCCGATCGTCACGGCCAGGGTCGCCAGCGCGAAGTTCTTCGTGTTGATAAAAGCGATGAACACGAACGCCCAGATCCCGACTCCGGCCGCGCCGAACAGGTACACGGGCCGCCGGCCGACCCGGTCGGACAGGGCACCCCACAGCGGGATCGCGCAGAAGTGCACGGCCGCGGCGATGAGCACGGCGTTCAGCGCAAACGACTTGCCCAGGCCCAGCTGCTCCTTGGCGTACGTCGCGATGACGATCGTGAAGATGTAGTAGCTGACGTTCTCCGCCATCCGTGCGCCCATCGCGGTCAGCACCTCGCGCGGGTACTGCGTGATCACCTCGACGAAAGGCATCCGATCGGTCGGCTGCTGCTTCTCCCGAGCCTGACGGAACACGGGCGACTCCTCGATCCGCAGCCGCACCCACAGCCCGACGAACACCAGTACGGCGGACAGCAGGAACGGGATCCGCCAGCCCCACGAGTCGAAGGCGGCCTCACTCTGGAAGGCCGCGAGCCCCGCCAGTACGCCGTTCGCGAGCAACTGACCCGCCGGAGCACCCGCCTGCGGCCAGGACGCCCAGAACCCACGCCGTGCCGGATCACCATGTTCCGACACGATCAGTACCGCACCGCCCCACTCACCGCCGAGGGCGAACCCCTGGATCAGCCGGAGCACGGTCAACAGGATCGGGGCGAGCGCGCCGACCTGCGCGTACGTCGGCAGCAGGCCGATCGCGAACGTGGCCAGCCCCATCATCAGCAGGGACAGCACGAGCAGGTTCTTGCGGCCGATCCGGTCACCGAAATGGCCGAACACCACGCCACCGATCGGCCGGGCGAAGAACCCGACGGCGAAGGTGGCGAAGCTCAGCAACGTACCGGTGAGCTGCTCGCCCTTGGGGAAGAAGAGATCCCCGAAGACGACTGACGCGGCGACGCCGTACAGGAAGAAGTCGTACCACTCGACGGTGGTGCCGACCAGGCTGGCGCCGACGACCCGGGCGATCGGGGTCTTGGTCCGGGCGGTGTCGGTTGAGGTGGTCACATGGCTCCTTGCGGTCAGTGGGCGGTCCAGCCGCCGTCGAGGACGAACGAGCTCCCCGTGAGCGATGCCGAGGTGGGGCCGCACAGCAGCGCGACCACTTCGGCCACCTCGGCCGGTTCGATCAGCCGCTTCACCCCGACCGGTTCGAGCATCACCTTCTCCAGCACCTCCGACTCGGTCAGGCCGTGTGTGGCCGCCTGGTCGGCGAGCTGCGCGGTGACAAGCGGAGTGCGGACGTACGCCGGGTTGACGCAGTTGCTGGTGACTCCGTGCGGCGCACCCTCCAGGGCGACCACCTTGCTGAGCCCTTCCAGCCCGTGCTTGGCCGCGACGTACGCCGCCTTGAACGGACTGGCGCGCAACCCGTGAACCGAGCTGATGTTCACCACCCGGCCCCAGCCGCGACCGTACATGTAGGGCAGCGTCTGCCGGATCAGGCGGAACGGGGACTCCAGCATGAGCCGCAGGATGTACCCGAACCGCTCCGGTGGGAACTGTTCGATCGGCGCGACCTGCTGGATACCGGCGTTGTTCACCAGGATGTCCACATCGGTCGGCAGGTCTCCGAGCCGATCCAGGTCGGACAGGTCGGCCTGCACTGGTTCGATGCCATCCCGGGCCACCGCGCGCAGTCCGTCGGCGTCGAAGTCGACGGCGATCACGTGGACGCCGTCGGCCGCCAGCCGGTGGGCGCAGGCGGCGCCGATACCGGATGCGGCTCCGGTGACCAATGCTCGGGTCATGCGGAGACGATAAGGAAACCGTCGTGCCGCGAACCATGTGACCGTGACACACAGCTCGATAGCCGGTCATGTGACGCGGTCTCACCTGCCCGTTGAGGTAGCAAGACGTGGTCTATCAAAGCTGCCCCGGCTGATAGGACGATTTATGGTTGAACCATGGTCGATATCGAACAGCCGAAGAAGAAGGCCGCCGGGGTTCCGGCCGTGCTCTCGTCGTTCAAGTTCGGCTTCCGCGAGATGGGCCCGGTGCGGACCGGCAAGGTGTTCCTGAAGATGAACCAGGACGGCGGCTTCGACTGCCCTTCGTGCGCCTGGCCCGATCCCGACCACAAACGCAAGCACGCCGCCGAGTTCTGCGAGAACGGCGCCAAGGCCGTCGCCTGGGAGGCCACCCGCAAGCGGGTGCCGAGGTCGTTCTTCGCGGAGCACACGATCGCCGACCTGCAGCGGATCCCGGAGTACGAGCTGGGCAAGCTCGGCCGGATCACCGAGCCGATGCTGCTCCGGGCCGGCGCCGACCACTACGAACCGATCGGCTGGGACGAGGCGTTCCACGTGGTCGCGCGGCATCTGCGCGGCCTCGACACCCCCGACGACGCCGTCTTCTACACGTCCGGCCGGACCAGCAACGAGGCCGCGTTCCTCTACCAGCTGATGGTCCGCGCGTACGGCACGAACAACCTGCCCGACTGCTCGAACATGTGCCACGAGTCATCCGGTACTGCGCTGACGCGGGTGATCGGCAGCGGTAAGGGCGCGGTCACGCTCGAGATGCTCGAACAGGCAGAGTTGATCGTCGTGGTCGGGCAGAACCCGGGGACGAACGCGCCGCGGATGCTCAGCCACCTGGAGATCGCCAAGCGGAACGGCGCGGGCATCGTCTCGGTCAACCCGCTGCCCGAGCCGGGCCTGATCAACTTCAAGAACCCGCAACGCGCGTCCGGCTGGATCGGAAAGGGCACCGCGCTGGCCGATCAGCACCTGCAGATCCGGATCGGCGGCGACCAGGCCCTGTTCCTTGCCGTCGGCCACCTTCTGCTCGAGGCCGAGAAGGCCGCGCCCGGAACCGTTGTGGACAAGGCGTTCATCGAGCAGCACACCAGCGGGTTCGAGCTGTACGCCAAGCACAACGCGGAACTCGACTGGGCCGCGGTCGAGCTGGCGACCGGGCTGACCCGGGCCGAGATCGAGGAGTTCACCCAACGGTTCATCAAGTCGAAGGCGACAGTGATCTGCTGGGCGATGGGGCTGACCCAGCACCGCGAGGCCGTTGCCACGATCACCGAGATCGTGAACGTCCTGCTACTACAGGGGAACATCGGCAAACCCGGCGCCGGTCCGTGTCCGGTGCGCGGCCACTCGAACGTACAGGGCGACCGCAGTATGGGCATCTGGGAGAAGGTGCCGGACGCGTTCCTGGATCGGCTGGACACGGAGTTCGCCATTACGTCGCCGCGCGAGCACGGGCTGGACGCGGCGGCGACGGTCCAGCGGTTGCGGGAGGGATCGGTCCGGGTGTTCTTCGCGATGGGCGGGAACTTCGCCGCGGCGACACCCGATACGGCTGTGGTGGAACGCGGTCTGCGCTCGTGCGATCTGACCGTGCACGTGTCGACGAAGCTGAACCGGTCGCA
Organism: Kribbella caucasensis; assembly: GCF_004361855.1. Classification (GTDB taxonomy): domain Bacteria; phylum Actinomycetota; class Actinomycetes; order Propionibacteriales; family Kribbellaceae; genus Kribbella; species Kribbella caucasensis. The sequence continues at coordinate 121,152 of NZ_SNWQ01000022.1, read as the reverse complement.
CACCGTTGCCGGGCGGGAGGCGTTGATCCTGCCGACGCTCGGGCGGACCGATCACGACCACACCGCGGCCGGTCCGCAGTCGGTGACGGTCGAGGACTCGCAGGGCGCCGTACACCTGTCGACAGGGAACCTGATCCCGCCCGCGGCCGGCCTGAAGTCGGAGGTCGGCATCGTCTGCGGGCTGGCCACGGTACTGGTGCCGGACGTCGGCGAGATCCCGTGGGCGGATTTCGCCGAGGACTACAGCCTGGTCCGGCAGCGGATCGGCCGCGTCTGCGACGGATACGAGGACTTCGAGGATCGGCTCCGCTCTGGTGAAGGTGGTTTCCTGCTGGCGCATGCGGCCCGGGACCGGCGCGAGTTCCGTACGTCGGACGCTCGAGCGCAGTTCAGCGCTAACGAACTCACCTGGTTGCCGACCGAATCCGGCCGTCTGCTCCTCCAGACCATGCGCAGCCACGACCAGTTCAACACCACGATCTATGGTCTGGAGGATCGCTACCGAGGTGTGCACGGGACTCGTGAGGTGGTCTTCGTCAACCCCTTGGATTTGGATGATCTCGGCTTGGTTGACGGTCAGGTTGTCGACATCGTGAGCGAGTTCAACGGCGAGGAACGACGGGCTGTTGGCTTCCGCCTGGTCTCGTATCCGACGGCTCGCGGCTGTGCGGCGGCGTACTATCCGGAAACCAACGTGCTGATGTCGGCCGACGACCTGGCCAAGGGCAGCAACACTCCTGTCGCCAAGGGCATCACGATCCGGCTGGAGCCACAGAGCTGAGCGTCTTGTCGCTGATGCGGCGACGGATCGCCGGCTGGGCTGAGGCGAGTATGGCGGCGGCCGCGGCGCAGGTGATCCAGAGTCCGGTCGGACCCGTTGCACTGAGGAACTGGGTTGTGGCCAACGGCGCGATGATGGTCGCGATGCCCCAGCTGAGGCCGAAGAACGCCAGGTAGCGCCCGTGCGCGTGGTCGGGCGCGAGCGCGGAGACGATCGTGTAGTAGCGGCCCATCAGGAGCAACTCGCCCAGACTCCACACGACCGCCGCTGCGATGAATCCAGGCAGATTTTGGGCGAATCCGTTGCATAGCAGTCCGACGCCGAGCAGTCCGTGGCCGATCGCCATGCAGGTGAAGTCGTCGAGGCTGGTGCGTAGAAGGCGTTGGCCGAGGATCAGCGTCACGGCCGAGACGGCGAGGACGATGCCGATGCCCGAGGCCGGGAGGTCCCGTTCGATGAAGGTCAGTGGCAGGCCGGCGACGAGTTGCATGTAGAGCGTGGCGAAGACGGTGCCGCTGCCGAGCATTAGGAGGAGCCGGCGGTCCCGCCATACCGCCGCTTGGCGCTTCGGCTCGCGGCGCGCCGGGCGACCTGCAGGCAGAGCGAGGGCCGCTTGGCGCGTCGCCTCGTGGCGTGCCGGGCGGCCTTCGGGCAGAGCGAAGGCGACGAGGGTCGCGCAGGTCAGACAGGTGAGGGCATCGATGGCGAACAGCCAGCGCAGATCCCAGCCGCTCAACGCAGCAGCCAGCACCCCGGCCACGACCCCGGCCGCCGCCATCGCCGCCCCCAACAGCCCGTACGCCGCCGGGCGGTCGGCCGGCTCGGTGACATCGGCGATCATCGCCTGACTCGGCGGCTCGTAGATCTCGAACGCCAGCCCGAGCACCACCACCGCCGGTATCGCCGACCAAAGCGTGCCCGACAAGGCGATCCAGGTCTGCCCCACCGCACACCCGAGCAGCCCGAGGACGATCGTGGGTTTGCGCCCGAGCCGATCGGCGAGGTACCCCCCGAAGACCCGCGACGGAATCGTGGCCGCCCCGAACGCCGCCAGAATCAGCCCGGCCTCCGCAAGACTCGCACCGAGCTCAACGGTCAGCACCACCCCCAGAAACGGCAACGTGAACGCACCAAGCCGATTGACCGCCCGCGCCCCGACCAAAATCCAAACGGCCCCCGACAACCCCCGCCAAGGCGACCTCCACCCCGCGGACGCCGACCCCGACCTCGCCGACACCGCCTCCGCAGCCGCCGCCCCCGACCCCGGCAACCTCGCCGACCCGGCTCCCACGGATGCCGACCCCGCCTCCGCAGACGGCGACTCCTGCCCCGCCGACCCCGACCCCGCCGCCGTCATCCCGCGCCTTCCGCCGCCCGACATGCCGCACCTGCGGCCCGAGCGTGACTAGCAAACTCGATATGATCAGTCACGTCTGTTGACTCTAGGAAGGAATCACATGACTGGTCAAGTGACATTCGATAGTCACGTTTTCAGCGTGCTCACGGCCGCGGTCCAACTGGTCAACCGGCTGACCGACGGCCACCTCGGTGGCACGGTCTTCGTCGCCCCGACCGGCCAGGCCCAGGTCGACGCCGTCGCCGACGCACTGAGCATCGACGGCCGCCCGCGCCCAGCGGTCACCTCCGCCGAAGCCAAACAGCTCGCCGAGTTCTCAGCGCGGATGCGGATCGTCTTCGAAGCCGTACACGCCGGCGACCTCGACGCGGCCGCTCGCGAAGTGAACCGGATGCTCCTGGACACCAACGCCCGCCCTCAACTGGATCGCGGCGCCACACCCGGTTGGAGTCTGCACTTCCACGGCGCCGACGACACACTGGCGAACGGCTGGTCCGCCGGTTGCGCCGCCGGTCTCGCCCTAGCCCTCGGCAGCACCTTGGCCGGCCGCCTCGGCATCTGCGCCGCCCCACTCTGCGACCGCACCTTCGTCGACACCTCCCGCAACAACCAGCGCCGCTTCTGCTCCCCCCAATGCCAAAGCCGAGTAAAAGCCGCCACCCACCGCTCCCGCCACTCCCCCACCATCTGACGCACCCCCCACCCCACGCCTCACCTCACCCGGCCCCGCCTCACCCACCCGGCCCTGCCTCCCCACCTCGCCCCGCCCGCCTCACCCACCTCACCCCGCTCGCCTCACCCGACCACGCCTCACCGACCCTGCCTCACTCCAACCTCACCCGGCCCCGCCACGCCCCGGTCCCAACGGATACCTCAGCGCCAGCCCCGCCCGGAGCCGGCGACCCACCTTGAGCACCCACCAGGCGTAGTCCGGCGCGATATGTGACTGGCCGGTGCCCAAGGTCGCTCCGCAGTCCGTCCGCCGGAACACTCGATGGACCGGGACGATTCGCGGCGACCGGGGAGGGTTTTCGCGGCGACTGCGGAGGGTTTCTGGCTCGCAGCGGGCAAGAATCCGCCCCGGACGCCGAGCACGCCGGCATCGAGACCGCCCGGGTCAGGGTCGCCGGTCCCCGGTCAGCGGTCCCCGGTCAGCGGTCAGCGGCCAGCGGCCAGCGGCCAGCGGCCAGCGGGTTGATCGTCATCCAGGACGACCGGTTCCTGTCGCGATCCAGCCGGCGCCATACAGGCCTCCGCCCCGGCGGGATGCGTCTCGGGCCGGGGCGGAGGGATCTTGTCTTCTTCAGTTGTCGATCAGCCGATCGTGGTCAGCCGGCGCGACCTGGTGTTCAGCCGACTGGGGTCAGCTCTCGTTCTTCTTCGGGGGCGGCGGTCGGGGCCGCGTGCTTGGCGGGGCGACCGCGCAACCATCGCGGTGCCCACCAGTTGGCTTCGCCGAGCAGGATCATCGCGCTCGGCAGTACGACCGCCCGGATGATCGTCGCGTCGATCAGGATCGCCACCGCCAGGCCGACTCCGAGCTGCTTCATGTCGAGCGTGCTCAGCGTCGCGAAGACCGCGAACACCCCGATCATCACCGCGGCCGCACTCGTCACCACACCGGCCGAACCGGTGATGCCGTCGGCAACGGCCTTGCGGGTCGGCACCCCACGCAGTACGGCTTCCCGGATCCGGCTGACCACGAAGACGTGGTAGTCCATCGACAACCCGAACAGCACCACGAAGAGGAACAGTGGCAGCCACGACACGACCGCGCCGTTCGAGCGGAAGTCGAGCAACCCTTCAGCCCAGGTGTTCTGGAACACCGCGGTAACGACCCCGTACGCCGCGCCGGCGCTGAGCACGTTCAGCCCGATCGCGGTCAACGCGACGACCACGGACCGGAAGGTCACCATCATCACGATCATCGTCAGCAGCAGGACGAACCCGATCACCAGCGGCAGCTTCGCCCGGGTGTGCGCCGCATAGTCCACATCGGCCGCGACGAACCCGCCGACCGCGTACTCGACGCCCGGCACCTTGCCGACGGTCTGCGGCATCAGTTCCGTGCGCAACTTGGTCAGCGAATCACGGGCCTGCTCACTACCACCCTCGTACGGCGTCGCGACCTCCAGCACAGTCACCGTGCGGTCCTGCGACACCTGCGGCTCCTCCAACCCGTCCTGCGCGAACAGCGGGTCGGACTGGGTCCGCTTGACCAACTGAGTCAGCGCAGCCTGAACCGCCGCCTGCTGATCCGCCGGAGCCCGTACTGCGACCTCGTGGCTGGTGCCGGTGCTCGGGAACGCCGCGGTGAGCCGGTCGTACGCCTTCATCACCGCAGTGTCGCGCGGCAGGTCCTCCGTCCCCGGGAACTTCAGCTTCATACCGAGTGCGGGGGATGCCACGGCGAGCAACGCGATGACGGAGACCAGCAGCGTCGCGACCGGGTGCTTGATGGCCGGCTTGAGGACCGCGGGCCAGAACCGGGGCTTGCTGTTACGAGCCGTGAGCCGCCACAGCAACGGGATCCGCGGACGGTCCACCCAACGACCGAGCTTGGCCAGCACCGCCGGCAGGACGGTCAGCGACCCGACCACGGCGACCGCGACAACCAGGATCGAACCGACCGCGAACGAGGAGAACACCGCGTCGCGAGCGAGGAACAGCCCGGCCATCGAGATGATCACCGCGGTACCGGAGACGACGACCGCGTGGCCAGACGTGGCAGCGGCGATCTCGACCGCGTCGATGTGACCACGGCCCTTGGCCCGTTCCTCGCGTTCGCGGCGGACGTAGAAGAGCGAGTAGTCGACGCCGACCGCCATACCGATCAGCAGGATGACGCTGTTCACCGCGTCGACCGCGGGAATGAGCTGGGAGGCGGCCGCGGATAACCCGATCGCGGCGGCGACCGACGACAGGGCGAGCAGCAGCGGTACCGAGGCGGCGATCAGTGCGCCGAACGCGATCAGGAGGATCGCGAGTGTCACCGGCAGGCTGAACATCTCGGCCCGCTTGAAGTCCTCACCGAGCGTTTCGTTCAGTGCCTTGTCGATCGACTCGCCGCCGACCTGCTCGACCCGCAGTCCCGGGTAGTCCTGCTGGACCTTGGCGGTCGTGTCGAGCAGCGGCTGCACCCGGTTGTCGTCGTCGCCGTCCTTCAGGGTGACCCTGACGATCAGCGCTTCCTTCTTCGGCGACAGGATCGGCTGGGCGACCTCCGCGACCCCACCGAGGGCGCGCATCCGCTCAGTCACCACGGTGGCGACCCGGCCGGCCTCGGCCTGGTCGAGCTGGCCGGAGTGCGCGGTGATCAGCACGCTCTCGACGTCGTGGTCCTCGAAGTTGCCGGATTTGACGATGTTGTCGGCCCGGGTCACCTCACCGATGTCGCCCTCGTTGGTCGACTCCTTGGTCCCGGTCATCGACCCGAGTGCGAAACAGGCGGCGACCACAACGACCCACATCCCGATCGCCCGCCACGGATGGGTGGCGCTCCAGCGTGCCATCCGCACCGTGAGTTGTCCCCTGGCCATTGGTTTCCCTGCCCCTCTGCGCCCCCTCAGGCGCACCCGCCCAGCCCGGCCGGTCGCCGTCGCTGGTCACGAGTCCAAGCCTTCTGGAGAGCAGTAGTTCGCCACCATGCAGGAGACCACCGAGTTCACCCTGGGGCCAGCCCCACCCCCACCCTGGGGTAGACCACACCCCACCCTGCGGTGAACCCCGGTTCGCCGTATCCGGGAGGGTCAGAAGTCGTCGAGGGTGAGGTTGGCGGCGGCGGAGATGCCCTCCAGGTAGCCCTCGGCCCGCTCGGCCTTGGGGTACCGGTGGACGAGGTTCCAGAAGGCGGCGTTGTGCGACGGCTCGACCAGATGGGCGAGTTCGTGCACCAGGACGTAGTCGACGACCCAGGCCGGCATCGCCTGCAACCGGGTGGAGAGGCGGATCGAGCGGTCCGCCGGAGTGCAGGATCCCCATCGTCTGTTTTGGTTCGAAACCCAGCGAACTGACGCAGGTTCGGGCACTTCCGGCAGGTGGCGACACGCGAGTTCATGTGCTCTGGCCAACAATTTTTCGTCCGACACGCGGGACCGGCTGCGCTGTCGTTCGAGCCGCTGGAGCATGGTCTCGACCCAGCGCGCCTCCTCCGCGGCGGACAGCCGGTCGGGCATCAGCACGACCACCCGCTCGCCGTCCCGGTAGGCGCTCACGGTGCGCTTGCGGCGCTTGCTGCGGCGGATGTCCACGTACGGCGGGATCGGTCGCGGCGGAGAGTCGGCCATGGAGCAAACCGTATCGCCCGAAACCCCCAACTTTCTTCCGTCCACATCCTGTGCACGAACGTTTTCGCAGGTCAGACGGCCGATAGCGGTTCCATGGACGCCGTTTGTTCACATCCTGTTCCCCCGCCCGTCCACAGTGTCCGTCGGCGCGTCCCACAGCTTGCCCACAGGTTTATCCACAGGGGTGGACAATCCGGGGTTGCCGGTTCGCCGAGCGCCTTCTAGCGTCGTCTGCAACAGGCTCCCGGACCGCCTCCGGGGCCGCTCGGAGGGGAAGCCGAGCGGTTCCGCAGGCGGATCTCCGGGAGCCTGTTCTGTGTCGGCGGTGATCTCGGAAAGGGGTTTCCACGCGGCACGCGGGCCGGGAAGTGCGCTTGAGTCGCGCTCAGCCTGCCGTAGGGTGAATCCCGAACTGGGCCGAACGGCCTACGGCAGGACGGTCTGCCACTAGCATCCACGACGGCCTGGGGCCAACGCCCCGGCTGGTATTCAGAGCAAGGAGAGGGCCCTCATGGCAGAGACCTGGAGCGGCGAGTTCTACTGCGTCAAGTGCAAGGCCAAGCGCACCGCCGACGGCGAGGTCAAGGTCAACGACAAGGGCACGCGCATGGCCAAGGCCAAGTGCCCCGAGTGCGGTACGAACCTGAACCGGATCCTCGGCAAGGCCTGACGCACCAAGTCGTAGGGGCGGCGGCCCGACCACCAGGTCGGACCACCGCCCCTCGTCGCGTCTAACGGCCGGAACAACTGGCAGGCGCTTGGGACGACCCGGGGTGGGGTTCGCTTGGGGGGACCCGACAGAATGGGAGAGTGTCGGACCTCCCTCGCAAGGCGTTGAGCCGTACTGCGAAGCTCGCCAGCCTGCCGCTCGGTGCCGCGGGGCGGGCGACCGTCGGACTCGGCAAGCGGATCGGCGGGGCGCCGGCCGAGGCGGTGATGGCCGAGTTCCAGCGCCGGACCGCCGATCAGCTGTTCGCCGTCCTGGGTGAGCTCAAGGGCGGCGCGATGAAGTTCGGGCAGATGCTGAGCCTGATGGAGTCCGCGATGCCCGAGGAGCTCGCGGCGCCGTACCGGGCGACCCTGACCAAGCTGCAGGACTCTGCTCCGCCGATGCCGGCCTCGACCGTGCACACGATCCTGTCGCGTGAGCTGGGCCGGCGGTGGCGGGACCGGTTCGAGGAGTTCGACGACCTGCCGGCCGCGGCCGCGTCGATCGGGCAGGTGCATCGCGGGGTGCTGAAGGACGGGCGCGAGGTCGCCGTCAAGCTGCAGTACCCGGGCGCCGCGGAGGCGTTGCGGGCGGACCTGCGGCAGCTCGGCCGGTTCGCCCGGACGTTCGGCACGCTGGTCCCCGGGCTCGACATGAAGCCGCTGGTCGCGGAACTGCAGGAGCGGATCGGCGAAGAACTCGACTACGACCGCGAGGCGCAGGCCCAGCAGCAGTACGCCGATGCGTTCAAGGGGCACCCCGAATTCGTCGTACCTCGCGTGATCAAGCACTCCCCTTCGGTGATCGTGTCGGAGTGGATCGAGGGCAAGCCGCTGTCGTCGGTGATCGCGAGCGGCACCAAGCAGGAGCGCGACGAGATCGGGCTGAAGTACGTGCGGTTCATGTTCAGCGGGCCGCGGCTGGCCGGGTTGCTGCACTCGGATCCGCACCCCGGCAACTTCCGGGTGATGGAGGACGGACGGCTCGGCGTGGTCGACTTCGGCCTCTGCGCACGGCTCCCGGACGGGCTGCCGCCCGCGATCGGGCGGTTGCTGCGGATCTCGCTGGACGGCGACGGCGCCGCGGTGCTGAAGGGGCTGCGCGACGAGGGGTTCGTCAAGCCGCGGATGGAGATCGACCCGGATCAGCTGATGGACTACCTGGCGCCGTTCGCGGAGCCGGCCCGGTCCGAGACGTTCCAGTTCAGCCGGGCCTGGATGCGCGAACAGGCGAGCCGCACCGGCGATTTCCGCTCCCCGAACGCCTCACTGGCCTTCAAGCTCAACATGCCGCCGTCGTACGTGCTCATCCACCGACTGTGGATCGGTGGCATGGCGGTTCTTGCCCAGCTGGAGGCGGAAGCTCCCTTTCGCGAGGTGCTCGAGGAGTTCCTGCCGGGCTTCACGACAGCCGACGACTGACCCCGGCCGTCGGTCGAGCTGTCGGCCGCCGGTCTGGCTACCACCAGGCGCTGTCGAGCTTGGTTTCGATGTTGCGGACGTTGTCGCGGGCACAGCGGTCGCAGTACACGAGCTGCCGGCCGTTCTCCAGCGACGTCACCCAGGTGAGTGGTAGGTCCTCACTGTCGGCTTGCTGACCACACAGTGCACAGGTCGGATTGGCCATGGCACCAGTCTGCATCTAGTGCCCGTCGGTGCCACCTAGTACAGGAAGCTTGCGCAGTACGACGCGCAGCAGCACCGCCATCCCCGCGATCACCACGGCGGCGATCACAGCGGCAACGTGCAGCCCACTGGTGAACGCGTCCCTCGCCTGCTCGAGTACGGCGTCCGGGAGCCCGGCGGAGAGTGCAGCGGCGAGCGAGTCGCCACCCGACGACGGTGCGCCACTCCGGTACACCGCGGTGACGACAGAGCCCAGTACTGCGATGCCCAGCGCGTACCCGAACTCGTTGCCCGTCTGTGAGAGCGCCGCAGCCGTCCCCGCCTTCTCCGGCGGAACGGACCCGACGACCAGGTTCGTCCCCAGCACGATCAACGGCGCAACCCCGAGGCAGGTGACAGCGAACGCGACCACCAGCATCGCCGTACTGTCAGCCACCGCGACCAACCCCATCCCCACCACGGTGAACACCAGCGCCCCCGCGATCAACCGCCCCGGCCGGATCCACCGGGCCAGCAAAGGAGCGACCTGAAAGCTCACGGTCGACGTGATCATGCCCGGCACCAGTGCCAGCCCGGACTTCAGCGGCGACAACCCGTCGACCAGCTGGAAGTACTGCGCGACGAACACCATCACCCCGCCGGAGAGCATCGAGTACGTCATCATGCTCCCCAACGTCACCGTGAACGTCCGCTTCCGGAACAACCCCAGATCGACCAGCGGATCCACCAGCCGCCGCTGCCTCCGCAGGAACAACCACCCGAACACCAGCCCGACAACCAGGAACCCGGCCGGCCCAGCACCCCAACCGGACGCCGCCAACTGCTTCAGCCCTTGGATCAAGGGCAGGATCCCGGCGAGCGAGAGCGCCACACTCGGCAGGTCGATCCGCCCGGCTGACGCATCGCGGTACTCCGGCAGCAACAGCGGCCCGGCGACCAGCAGCACCACCATCGCGGGCACCCCGATCAGGAACACCGCACCCCACCAGAAGTGCTCCAACAGCACCCCACCGACGACCGGACCGATCACCGCACCGACCGTGAAGCAGCCGCCCCAGATCCCGATCGCGGAGGCCTGCTGCCGGGGATCGCGGAACAGATTCATCACCAGGGAGAGCGTGCACGGCGTGATCGCGGCACCGGCCAGACCGAGCAGGGCGCGGGCGCCGATCAGGAGCTCCGGGCTGTTCGCGTACGCCGCGAGCACGGACGCCACCCCGAATACGAGCGCTGACGCGAGCAACAACCGGCGTCGCCCGATCCGGTCGCCCAGGGACCCCATCGTGATCATGAACCCGGCGACCATGAACCCGTAGACGTCCATGATCCACAGCTGCTCGCTACTGGTCGCGCCGAGCGCCGTGGCGACCGGTGGGAGCGCCAGCAGCATCACGAACGTGTCCAGTGAGACCAGGAGGGTGGGCAGTGCGAGTACTGCGAGTCCGATCCACTCCCTGCGACCCGCCTTGGGTGCCGCCACGATGTCCATCCGTCCAGTCCTTCCGACGATCCGTCCGATACCAGTGCGTCGTACGGACGAACCGTGGATCGACATAGGGTTCGTCCGTAACCATGCGCTGGCGGATCCACGGTGACGAGGAGCTCTGGGGCAGTCGGTGGTTGAGCGTGCGCGCCCTGGACGTCGAACAGCCGGATGGAGGGCGGACGGAGTACCACGCGATCCGCCTGAGCGACGTGGCCGCTGCGGTAGTGACGGACGTCGACGATCGGGTGCTGCTGCTCTGGCGGCATCGGTTCCTGACGGACACGTGGGCCTGGGAACTGCCGATGGGGATCGTCGAGCCCGGTGAGACGCCGATCGCGGCGGCCGCGCGGGAGGTCGAGGAGGAGACCGGCTGGCGTCCGGGGCCGCTGAGCGAGCTGATCTACTCCCAGCCGGGCGCGGGGATCATGGACGCGGCCCACCACGTGTACCGCGCCACCACGGCGACCTGGATCGGGCACCCGGTCGAGCGAAACGAGTCCGACCGAATCGAGTGGATCCCGCTGTCCGACGTACCGGGCTTGATCCAGCGCCGCGAGATCGTCAGCGCCATCACCCTCGTAGGCCTCCAGCAAACCCTGCTGAACTCCTAGGACAACCCCTGAGGCGGCCGAAACCGGGAGGTGGGGGCAGCTTGTGGCAAAGGGCGGGGCGACCGTCGGCGGGGGTGGCGGCGGTGGGCGGGGGTGGCGGCGGTGGGCGTGGCGGCGGTGGGCGTGGCGGCGGTGGGCGGGGGTGCCGGCGGTGGGCGGGGGTGCCGGCGGTGGGCGGGGGTGCCGGCGGTGGGCGGAGGTGGCGGCGGTGGGCGGGGGTGGCGGCGGTGGGCCACGGTGGGCGTGGCGAAGGGGCGGCGTCTCGGTGGATGCCGCCCCTTCGGTGTTTCAGCTGTCGGCCGGGGTGTGTACTCGGCCGGCGCAGCTCTCGGCCCCCTGCTCCGGTTCTGCGCCGGCCGTGCTCATACCGCGGCCGGGTTCTTGCGCGGCCGGGCCCTGGGAGATCGGCTCCTGGGTGGTCGGCCGGTTGGGTGGCGCCGGCCGGCCGGACCTTGGCGGTCCGGCCGGTGGTTCGGCACCGGGGTGGATCAGACCAGGCGGGCGAGGGTGAGGCGCGCCTTTGCGCTGGCCCTCTCCGCACGCGCCGTGGCCCGCTCGGCCTGCTTCTGCGCCCGCGCAACGGTCTGCGCCAGGCGGAAGCGCCGGTTCTGCTCCGCGTCACTCAGTCTGGATCGACAATGAGCACGGGCGAGATCTTCGTGAAGTAAATGCATTTCGGTTCTCCTGTGCGAAGTCTGATTCGGGTTCATGGTTCGAGTCTCGATTCGGATGGGTGGGTCTCAGGCAGCGGTCACGGTGTCGTTCTTGCGGGGACGCCCACGGGGCCGCTTGCGCGGAACCACCACTCCCTGGACGAACAGCTCGCCGCCCCACACTCCCCACGGCTCGGAACGCTCGAGCGCTCCGGCCAGGCATTCCGCCTTCAGCGGGCAGGTGGTGCAGAGAGACTTGGCGTACTCGACGTCCGCCGGCGATTCGGCGAAGAAGAGTTCTGGCGCGTAGGACCGACAGGGCAGGTCCTGCGACGAGGCCACCTCGGTGAATGCATCGAGGAAGCTCACGCTCATTCCGGTCACCTCCAAGTGACTGTCGTGCTGATCTCTTGTCGTCCGTTCCGACCACCGGTTGGTGGCCGGTAAATCTGTGCTGACAAACAAAAGGGCCGCGGGACCCTTGGTGGGTTCCGCGGCCTCGGAGGTGCCGGCTGACTTGAGAGTCAGGCCGGTGGTCTCCATGCTCTAGAACCCTGACCGCCACGCTTCACATCGGCGACAGCTCCGCCCTCGAACTGGGCGTAATCCGGCGCCAGGAGCACAACGGTCGCGACGTGCAGACGCGACGGGGCACCCTGGATCAGGGCGCACGGCAGCGCGGTCATGTCGGACTTAGGCTTCCGAATCATGGTGTTCATCCCAGGGCACCTCCTCTCGTTGTGACGAACGGGCAGCAAGCTCGATCGCTATGGTTTGAAGTTTTCGGCCACACCGGTGACCGCAGAAAGAACAGTACGCCGAGGCATGCGAGGCCCGCAAACTATTTATCGCCAGTTTCCGAAGTTGGCCGGAAGTTGCCGCCGAAGCGGCCTCATCTTGCGGCCGCCGCGCCGACCCGGCACGCTCCGGGGCCTCACCGGCACCCTGCGAGATCGTTGCCTGTGTCACCTAAATGCCACGCGCCGCGATCTGTCTGCTCTCAGCAAAATCACACCCGTCCACTGTGCGCTCGCCGCCGTCAACCACGCAAGGCCTTTTCCGGCGGCCTGCCCGATGGGGCAGCTTCGCCGGTACGACGCGGGCCTGCACCGCTGGGTCGCCGCTGCGACCTTGACCAGGAACCGGGGACCTCGGACGGGAACCGGGGACCTCGGACAGGTTCGGGACCTGTCTGAGCTCCCCGGTTCCTGTTCAAGGTCCCCCCGGAACCGGCCTGCGCCGCCCGCAGGCCGGGCCGGCGGGGCGGTGCAGCTGTGGTGCGGTCAGCGGGTGCAGATGTTGAGGATGGGTTCGCCGTACTTGGTCAGTTTGGTGCGGCCGATGCCGGGGAGGCGGAGGAGGGACCGTTCGTCGGTCGGGCGGGCTTCGGCGACGGCTGTGAGCGTGGCGTCGGTGAGGATGACGAAGGCGGGCACGCTCTCCTCGGCGGCTCGCTCGGCGCGCCATTCGAACAGGGCGTCGTACAGCTTCTGGTCCATCGTCGACGGGCAGTCCTCGCAGCGGCCGAGTTTGCGCGCGCCCGCGTCGAGCAGGGCGCGACCACAGACGCGGCACTTCGGGATCGGCTTGTCCGAGCGCTCCCGGCCGGTACGAGGGGACGACGGCTGCCAGTCCGACGCCGAGCGGGACGAGCCGCGGACGCCGAGCGGATCGAGAAAACGAGTAGGCCCCCGCTGGCCACGGCCACCCGGAGAGCGTGACGTGGACCAACTGACGGAGAGCTGGTCCTTCGCCCGGGTGACACCGACATAGAAGAGCCGCCGCTCCTCCTCCACCTGAGACGGGGTCTGGGCGTAGCTGATCGGCAGCGTCCCCTCGTGGGCGCCGACGATGAAGACGCAGCCCCACTCCAGGCCCTTCGCGGTATGCAGCGTCGCGAGCGTGACACCCTCCGCGAGCGGCGCGTGCTGGATCGCCGCGCGCCGGTCGAGCTCGGTCATCAGCTCGGCCAGCCCCGCCTCTGGATGCGCGGCCGCGAAGTCCGACGTCATCGTCACCAGCGCGCTGAGCGACTCCCACCGATCCCGGACCGCGCCCTTGCCGGTTGGCTGCTCGGGGGACCACCCGGCCCCGGCGAGCACCCCGCGAACGGTCTCAGCGAGGTCTCCCCCGCTGTCCCCCGCCTTGGTCTGACCGCGCAGCAGCATCGCCGCCTGCCGGATCTCGGCCCGCTCGAAGAACCGCTCGGCCCCCTTCAGCACCGCCGGGATCCGCCGCTCGGCCAACGCCTGTTCGAAGTTCTCCGACTGCGCATTGGTCCGGAACAACACGGCGATGTCGCGCAGCGCCGTACCGGAGTCTTGTAAGCGCTGGATCGCGCGGGCCACCCCGTCCGCCTCGGCAACCTCGTCGGGATATTCCCGGTACGTCGGCGCCGGGCCGGGCTCGCGCTGCGAACGCAGAGTCACCTGCCCGGGCAGCCCGGCCGTGCCGGCGGCGTCGAGGATCTTGTTGGCGACCTCCACCACCTGTGGGGTCGAGCGGTAGTCCCGGATCAGCTTGATCACGGTCGCCGACGGGTGCCGCGCGGCGAAGCGGACCAGGTTCTGCGGGTCGGCGCCGGCCCACGAGTAGATGGTCTGCGCGGGATCACCGACCACGCACACGTCCTCGCGCCCACCCAGCCACAGGTCGAGCAGACTCTGCTGCAGTGGGCTGACGTCCTGGTACTCGTCGACCACAAAGGTCCTGTACTGCCGCCGGATCTCGGCCGCGACCCGCTCGTCCTCGGCGAGCAGCGCGACCGCGCAAAGCAGCACGTCCTCCAGATCGATCCGGCCGCGCTCCAGCTTGACGTCCTCGTACGCCGCGAAGATCCGGGCGATCGTGGCCGGGTCGAAGGCCGCCAGGGTCCGGCCCGACTTCGGCGCGATCCGGGCGTAGTCGTCGGGGCGGACGTTGCTCACCTTCGACCACTCGACCTCACCGGCCAGGTCGCGCAACGCGGGCGTGTCCACCCGGACCCGGCACCGCGACGCCGCCTCGGTCAGCAGCGGGAACTTCCGGTCCACGATCGGCGGCAACTCCGACCCGTACACCTTCGGCCAGAAGAAGCGCGCCTGCCGCAACGCCGCGGAGTGGAACGTCCGGGCCTGTACGCCGTCCGCGCCGAGCTGGGCGAGCCGGCCACGCATCTCCCCCGCGGCACGCTGGGTGAACGTCACGGCGAGCACCCGGACCGGGTCGAACGTGCCCGTCCGCACGCCGTACGCGATCCGGTGGGTGATCGCGCGGGTCTTCCCGGTTCCGGCGCCAGCCATCACCACGACGGACCCGTGCAGCGCGGTCGCGACGGCTCGCTGCTCGGGGTCGAGGGCCTCGAGCAGGGCGTCGGCGGACCGGCTCGCCACGACCTGTGTGAAGTCGCTCACGGGCTGAGACATGCGGGAACAGGACCCCCGTCGCAGTGGTTCGGATACAACGAGGACCACCCTAGACGGGTCGGCGGACAGAATTCGCGGCCCGGTGACGACGAGAGACGGAGCAAGCCACGATGGCGGCACTGACGATGTACTCGACCCCTTGGTGCGGTTACTGCCACCGGCTGAAGGGTCAGCTGAAGCGGGCCGGGATCGCGTTCGCCGAGGTCGACATCGAGCAGGTGCCGGACGCCGCCAAGCTGGTCGAGAAGATCAACAACGGCAACCAGACGGTGCCGACGGTGGTCTTCCCGGACGGCACCGCGATGACGAACCCGAGCCTCGCGCAGGTCGCCGAGAAGCTCGTCGCCTGAGTACTACCAGCTGCCGGTCAGTTCGGCGCCGTACCAGCCTTCGATCAGGCGGCGGGAGATGGAGATGTTGCCGGGGAGGGCCATCGAGCCCTCCTCGATCAGCGCGCGCAGGTCGTCCCGGCTGAACCAGCGGGCGTCGACGATCTCGTCCGCGTCCACCTCGATGTCGAACTCGGTCGCGACCGCGTAGAACCCGAGCATCAGGCTCGACGGCAGCGGCCAGGGCTGGCTGCCCGCGTAGTACACGTCGTTGCCGACGACGACACCACTTTCCTCGAGGACCTCGCGGCGTACGGCGGCCTCCAGGGATTCACCGGGCTCCACGAAGCCGGCGAGGGTGGAGAAGCGGCCAGGCGGCCAATTCGGGTTGCGGCCGAGCAGTGCACGGTCATGGTCGTCCGTCACGAGCACGATGATCGCCGGGTCGCTCCGCGGGAAGTGGTGCGCACCGCAGGTAGGGCACTCACGGACGTGACCGGCTTCGACGACCTCGGTGTGTTCGCCGCAGTTCGCACAGTGCGTGTGTACGCCGTGCCAGTTGGACAGGCCGACCACGTTGACCGCGATCCCGGCCTCCCGGTCGTCCAGGATGCCGCCGATCTCGCGCAGCCCGGCGTACGACTCGTCCGGCTCGCCCTCGACCAGTACTGCGAACACGGCGCGCCCGTCGGCGGTCTGGCCGGCGCCTGCTTCACGGTCGATGCCCAGGAAGATCCGGATGCCCTCCGGCGCCTCCGTAGGCGACACCAGCTTCAGTGCGGTGCGCTCTGCTGTCACCACCAACTTGTCCTTGGCGACCACCGCGACCTGTGTGTCCGGTGAGGCCCACACCTTCTCCAGCCACTCGGTGTCCCGTCGCCGGTCAGCGGCGCGGTCCAGGACGGAACGGGACAGAGCGAGCGAACCAGGACTGATCGAGTAGGCCACAGCCACAAACTATCCCGCGCGGCAAGGGTCCTCACCGCGCCCGGGGCGCAGTTGGGGACCCTCCGTGGGAGGATCCCGTCCATGAGTATTCACATCGCCGCCGAGAAGGGGCAGATCGCTCCGCGCGTGCTGTTCCCCGGGGATCCCCTGCGGGCCCAGTGGATCGCCGAGACCTACCTGTCAGACGTCACTCGGTACAACGAGGTCCGGAACATGTACGGGTTCACCGGCACCTACAAGGGTGAGCAGGTCTCCGTCCAGGGCTCCGGGATGGGTCAGCCGTCGGCCTCGATCTACGCGAACGAACTGTTCGCCGAGTACGACGTACAGACGCTGATCCGGGTCGGTACGTGTGGCGCGCTGACCGAGAAGGTCAAGCTCCGCGACGTGATCGTGGCGATGTCCGCCAGCACCGACTCGCAGATGAACCGGCTCCGGTTCCACGGGATCGACTACGCGCCGACCGCCGACTACCAGTTGCTCCGTGCGGCTGTGGACAACGCGGAGCGCGCCGGGCTGAACGTGCACGTCGGCCAGGTGTTCTCCGGCGACCTGTTCTACAACGACCGCCCCGACCTGGTGGCGCGGACCGCGGAGTACGGCGTCCTGGGGATCGAGATGGAGGCCTCCGCGCTGTACACGCTGGCCGCCAAGTTCGGTCGTCGCGCGCTCGGCATCATGACCGTGTCGGACCACCTGATCACCAAGGAGGAGACGACCGCCGAGGAGCGGCAGACCACCTTCTCCGAGATGATCACCATCGCACTCGACGCAGCGATCGAGGTACCGGTCTGAACCGCATCGGCATCGCGTTGACGAGCATCGCCCTGCTCGTCGGTACCACGGCCTGCTCGAACGACAACCCGCCCGAAGAGACACCGTCCTCCGAGCAGACACCGGCCGCCGTCGACACCCCGTCCAGTGAGGTGTCGACGGTGACCCCGACGGAGGTCATCTCCCGCTTGTCGGGCGCCGGGTACACGTGCGGCAGGGACGGCGACTACGCGATCTGTACTACGGGCGCGGTGGCGGTGTGGGTACTCACGGGCAACCACACTCGGCCGCCGGTCGTGTCACTGCATTCGGAGGGATCCGCAGACGTCGCAGCGGCCGCGATCGGCAAGGTGTTGCCGCAGGCGCTGGAGCTGGCACAGGTCAGCCCCGCTCAGCCGATGGTCGACTGGTTCGGTGAGCAGGCGGACGAGACGGCGGCGCAGACCACCGAGGGCGACTGGCAGATCGACTGGTCGGTCGAGGTGGACAGTGAAGAACCGGGCGCGCACCTGAGCCTGATGGACAAGCTCTGCACAGCCAACTGCCAAGCGGAGTAGACCGGCAATCGTCAGGTGGAGGACACCTCCACCAGGTCAGTTTCCGGCTGTTGCTCCCCCGGCCGAGACCACGATCGTGGTCGTGACCGCTGCCTGCATCTCCTGCACGGCCTTGCGCACCGCGTCCGCGGCCCAATCGGACTCCGCGATCGCCTTGGCGCGCTGCTTCAGCGCCTTCTTGTCGACCGCGTCCGTCACCACCTTCGGCACCACGTTCAACGCGCTCAGCAACGCGATCAGCGCACCGGTCCGCTCATCCGGCTGCATCCCGAGCTTGAGTACGCCCTCCAGCCCCGCCCGGACCTCCAGCTCGTGCTGTGCGTCCTTGGCCGGCCACCGCGTCACCGGGAACAGCCCGAGCACCTTGTCCTTGTCCGCCTCAAGAATTCCCCGCCCGGCCAGCCGCTCCAGCACCTGGTCGCGCAGCTTCTTCGACAGCTTCCCCATCACGTCCTTGGGCTTCCGGCCCGCCTTCCCGACCAGGACGGCCAGCCGCTCGTCCAGTACGGCGTCGCCGGTCGGCGCTGTGTCCAGCACCTTCAACCGGCCTTGCCTTGACGTCCTCTCCCGGCCCGGCGACGTTCACCTTGCCCAGCATCGTCAACTCGATGACGACCGCCCCGGCCAGCGCGTAGTCCAGCCCCGGCGACCCAGCGATCGGCTTGCCACTCGCGTCGTCGTACAGCAGCAACAGGAGATCCTCGGCGATCAACATGCCTCCAACGTAGGCCGCCGATCGATCAGCCAACATCAGCCTCGCGGTGTACCCGCTGCATCCCCCTTCAGTAGTGGCGCCCGCCCGGACGGCGCCGGGATGCGGACCGGATTCGATGCCCTCTCAGTTATCTACTAAGGTAAGCCTTAGCTAACAGGAGTCGCCCACCTCGAAAGCAGGGAATCCGCCATGAACCGTGCTGCGCCAGAACGACAGCCCTTCTACCGGCATCACACTGCCGGCGTCGGCGCGCTCACCCTCCGCCCGCTGGACGTGGACGCCGACACCCCGACCCTGCACAGCTGGGTCACCCAGCCGTACGCACGGTACTGGGGCCTGACGGAGGCATCGGTCGCCGACGTGCGCAGGGAATACCGGCGGATCGAGCAGACCGGATATCACCAGGCGTTCCTCGGCGAGCACGACGGCCGCCCCGCGTTCCTGATGGAGCGGTACGAACCCAAGCACGATCCGGTCGGCAAGGTGTACGACCCCGCGCCCGGCGACATCGGCATGCACGTCCTGGTGGCACCGCCCGAGCACCGCATCCCGGGTTTCACCGGAGCCGTGTTCGAGACGATCCTCAACTTCCTGTTCAGTGATCCGCTGGTGGACCGCGTCGTGGTCGAACCCGACGTGAACAACACCAAGATCCAAGCTCTGAACGAACGGACGGGCTTCCGCAAGCACAGCATCGTCGACCTGCCGGACAAGCAGTCCTGGCTGAGCTTCTGCACCCGCGACCAGTACGCCGAAGCGGTTTCCGCCGCGACTCCAGATCTGAATGAGGCAGGCTGAGATGACCGAACCGACCGCACACCTCCAGCCGGACGTCTGGGCCGTCGCCAACCGCGCCCTGGTCCGCAAGGCGCTGGCCGAGTTCACCCACGAACGCATCTTCGAACCCATTGCCACCGGCAACGGTTTCCTGCTCGCGAACCCGGTCAGCAATTACTACTTCGAGGCGAAGCTCTACCCCTTGCACCACTGGGAGGTGGACGCCGCCAGCATCCGGCGGACCAAGGACGGGGCCGAGGCGCCGGTGGACGCGCTCGACTTCATCACCGAGTTCCACGAGCAGCTCGGCATCGGTGCCGACATGTTGCCCGTGTACCTCGAGGAGATCAGCAGCACGCTCGCGAGCTCGGCGTACAAACTGGCGAAGCCGGACCTGATCGCGGCCGACCTGGTCCACGCGGACTTCCAGACGATCGAGGCCGCGATGACCGAGGGGCACCCGTGCTTCGTCGCGAACAACGGCCGGCTCGGATTCGGCGTGAACGACTACCGCGCCTTCGCACCGGAGACGGGTGCGGCAGTCCGGCTGACGTGGATCGCCGCCCGCGCGGACCGTACGACGGTGTCGCACAGCACGACGATCTCCTACGACGAGTTCCTGCGCGACGAACTCGGTCCGGACACGTTGCAGCGATTCGCCGAACGGATCCGCGCGGTCGGCGAGGACCCGGCCGGGTATCGACTGATGCCGGTGCACCCGTGGCAGTGGGAGAACAAGACGTCGATCACGTTCGCCGCGGACATCGCCCAGCGACATATCATCCACCTCGGCGCCAGCGACGACGATTACCAGCCGCAGCAGTCGATCCGGACGTTCTTCAACCGGTCGCACCCGGAACGCGCGTACGTGAAGACCGCGTTGTCGGTGCTCAACATGGGATTCATGCGCGGCCTGTCACCGACGTACATGGAGAAGACGCCGGCGATCAACGACTGGGTGTACGGGCTGGTCGAGAACGACGTGACACTCAAGCGGTACGGCTTCTCGGTACTGCGTGAGATCGCCGCGGTCGGGTACCACAACACGTACTACGAGGCCGCGACGCCGAAGATCTCGCCGTACCGGAAGATGCTGGCCGCGCTCTGGCGGGAGAGCCCGCTACCGGCGCTCGACTCGGGCGAACGCCTTGCCACGATGGCGAGCCTGCTGCACGTCGACCGGCACGGTACGCCGCTCGCGGCCGCCTTGATCCGCGAGTCGGGTCTCGCGCCGGCCGCGTGGATGCGCGCTTACCTCGACGCGTACCTGGTGCCGTTGCTGCACTCTTTCTACGCGTACGAACTGGTCTACATGCCGCACGGGGAGAACCTGATCCTGGTACTGCGGGACGCGGTGCCGAGCCGCGTGATCATGAAGGACATCGCGGAGGAGATCGCCGTCCTGAGTCCTTCGACCGAGCTCTCCGCCGACGCCGAACGGGTCCGCGCCGACGTACCCGACGATGAGAAGTTGCTGAGCATCTTCACGGATGTGTTCGACTGCATCTTCCGGTTCCTCTCGCCGTTGCTCGATCGGGAGGGACTGCTGACGCCGGAGGAGTTCTGGGCCGTCGTGCGGGACTCGGTGCGCGACTACCAGGCGGCGACACCGGAGTTGGCGGACGCGTTCGCGAAGTACGACATGTTCGCGCCGGAGTTCGCGCTGTCGTGCCTGAACCGGCTGCAACTGCGGAACAACCAGCAAATGGTCGACCTGACCGACGTAGCCAGCTCCCTGGTCTTCATCGGCACCCTGGAGAACCCCATCTGTGGATAACTCCCGCGGTGCATCGGCGATTTCGGTCATGCTGATGAGGTGATGCACGATCTGGGGAACGCGCGGACGGATGGGCGGCGGTACGAGATCGCGGACGGCCGTTTGCTGGTGACGGGTGCGCAACCACCTGCTCACCACGCGGCCGTCGTCGCCGTCCTCGTGCAGCTCAAACAAGCCTGCCCACCAGACCTCCGCGTCGCGGTGAACTCGCTGGACTTCCGCCCCACCCGGCACCTCTCACTCCGCCCCGACCTCCTCGTCTGCCGCGCAGAGGACGCCGGCCCGCAGTACACGACCCGCCTGCTCCTAGCCGTCGAGGTCACCTCCCCCAGCACCCGAATCACCGACGTAGTCCACAAACGAGCCCTGTACGAACAAGCCGGCGTCCCGTCGTACTGGATCCTCGACCCCACCACCCAAGAACTCACCATCCTCGCCCTGACCGAATCCCACTACACCTGCCAAGCCGTCCTCCAACACAACGAAACCTTCCACGCCACACACCCCTTCTCCATCGACCTAACCCCGGCGGGCTTGACGGGATGACCGGGGCACCCCAGGGCAGATCCGCATCAGCCCTCCGCCCCACCGCCGAACCACGCAACGCTGACGCGCATGACCGACACGACGACGACCTGCACCGGCGAGCACCCCGCCAACCAGCCGCATCCGGACCCGCAGTCTCTTGACTGGGCTCCCCGCCGGGCGACGTGCGCATTTGGCCCGGCGGAGCTCGATGCCCTGCCATACGTAGGCAGGTTCGAGATCATCGAGGGCGCGCTGCTGGTCTCACATCGGCCGACCCTGGCCCATCAGGCGATCGCGACGGAGCTCGCCACCCTGCTCGGGCAGCATCGACCTGACGATCTGAGGGTGCTCACCGGGCCGGTCGACTTCCGGCCGTCCGAGTGGGTATCGCTGCAGCCGGACGTACTGGTCTGCCATCGCGACGATCTCGGGCGACACATCCTCGAACATCCGCCGTTCCTCGCCGTGGAGATCCTGTCGTCCGCCACACGCACCACGGACACCACGTTAAAGCCTTCGCTTTACGAGAAGGCAGGCGTGGATTCGTACTGGATGCTCGATCCGACCGAGCAGACGCTGACGGTCCTCGAACTGGTCAACGGCCAGTACGCCGAACGCGCCGTAGTCACCGGAGGCGAGGTATTCACGGCCGACCTACCGTTCCCAGTCGAGGTCGTCCCGGGCCGACTGACGGACCACCCATCGCAACGCGAACACGATCCGACGGCCAAGACGGGCACCGACGCCGAAGCTTGACCAACATCGCGGGACCGTGAACACCGCACAGGTTGTTCGAGCTCCCGGCATCCTGTTCACGGTCCCTCGACTATCCGCTTACCGCCGGCCACTGCCGGGTTGTGTTGCCGGTGGCGTGTTGTAGCGCGACATCGGTCCAACGACTCGGCAGTGGCGACACAACCCGCCAGCGGCCAAGGAAGCCGGCCGGGCACGTCGCATGCCGGATCACGTTCGGTCGTAAGGCCGGGAGGTGCAGGCGCAGGCTAGCCGTTCAGCAAACTGATGAGGGTTTCGCGGTTGGGGAGGTTTTCGGGGCGGATTATGTCGGCGGTGCGGACGTAGTAGAAGGCGGCGTCGATTTGGTCGACGGGGATGCCGAGGAGTTCGGACCAGGCGACTCGGTAGATGGCTAGTTGGAGGGGGTCGGCGGCCTCGGTGCGGCTGGTTTTCCAGTCGATGACGTCGTAGCCGCGGGAACCGTCCGGCCGGACCACCTGGTACACCGCGTCGATCCGGCCGCGGATCACCCGACCGCCGAGGGACAAGGCGAACGGCGCCTCGATCTCGTACGGTGTGCGCTCGCCGAACGGGCCGATCCGGAACGCGTCCATCAGTTCGAACAGGTCGGTGTCGTCGACGATCCCCTCGTCCGCGGCGCCGGGCAGGTCGTCGGGATCGAGCAGCAACTGCTGGCCGAAGTAGCTCTCCACCCAGGCGTGGAACCTGGTCCCGAAACGTGCGGCCCGGTTGGGTTTGCGCGGCATCGGCCGGGCCAGCTCGGCGGCGAGGCCGTCCGGGTCCTTGGCCAGCCGCATCACCTGGGTCGCCGACAACGCGCGCGGCAACTCCACGTCGTACGCCTTCCGGCTCCGGCTTTCCCTTGCCTCGGACAACAATCGCTCGATCTCCGAGTCCCACCGGGCGACCGTCGCCTGCTCGTCCAGCAGCAACGACTCCTCCGCCTCGACCGACGGCCCTTCCGCCCGGGATCGCTCGACCAACGCGACCGCTTCGAGCCGACGCTGGTACGCCGCCGAGTCGTACGCCGCGGGCCACGGCGCCCGGGTCTGCTCCGCCAGCTCCGGGTTCTCCGCCGACAGTTCCGGTTGCGGCGCCCATTCGACGACCCGGTCGCCCGCGTGCTTCTTCAGCATCTCCAGGTACGCCGAGGGTCCGCGCGGGCGTTTCTGCGTCGGCCCCCACCAGTGCCCCGTGGCGACCAGGATCTCCTTCGCCCGGGTGAACGCGACGTACCCGAGCCGGCGTTCCTCCAGCGCGTTCACGTCCTTGCACTCGTCGGCGAACGCCTTCAGCCCCGCGTTCGACAGGTCGTGGAAATCGGGCAACGTGTCGGCGTCACCGCGCAACGGCCACGGCAGCACCTTCGCGTTCGTGGTCCACTTGTCCCGGCCGCGATCCGACGGGAACACCTTCGACACCAGCGTCGGCACGAACACGACCGGCCACTCCAGCCCCTTCGACCGGTGGGTGGTGAGCAGCTTGACCGAATCGGCCTCACTCGGTACGGCGAGGTCGAGGCCGGCGGCGTACTCCTCCTCGGCGGCCAGATACGCGAGCAGCCCGTCGAGCGAGCCGTCCGACTCGGTCGACACGAAGTTGCCCACGGCATCCAAGAACGCGGCCAGGTGATCCCGGCGACCCGAGTCCACGTGATCCGGGGTGGCGGTCAGCTCCACGTCGAGCCCGATCGTGCTGATCACCCGGCGGACCAGATCCAGCAACGGCTCAGCCGCATGCGCCCGCAGTTCGCGAAGCTCGGCCGACAGCTCCTGGAACCGCTCCAGCGCCGCCGGCGAATACCCCCACGCCGCCGTCCCCGGATCGTCGACGGCCTCGGCGAGCGAGATCACCTCGGTCGAATCCATCCCCGCGACGGCAGCATCCAGGGCAGCGACCAGATCGTCGGCAGCGGGTCGTTCGCCGCCGTCGGCCAGCGCCCGGGACCGGTTGGCGAGCAGAGCGAGATCGCGATGCCCGATCCGGTACCGCGGCCCGGTGAGGATCCGCAGCATCGCCGCGTTCGCGGTCAGGTCGTTCACCGCTTGCAGGGTCGCGACCACGTCGACCACCTCGGGCAACGTGAGCAGCCCGCCCAGCCCGACCACCTCGACCGGGACCTTGCGCGCGATCAACGCCTCGTGCACCGCGCTGAGGTCGACGTTGGTCCGCATCAGGATGCCGATGTCCTTCCACCGGCGGTTCGGCGTCCGGTGCGCGGCGACGATCGAGTCCGCGACCCACTCGATCTCCTGCGACCGCGTCTCGAACAGCCCGACCGTGATCGCGCCCTCCGGAGCACCCTCAGGCGCCTCCAGCGGAATCACACCGGGGTGTTGTACGTAGAGCTCGGTCGCGTGCTGATTCGCCGCGGCGAGAATCCGGCTGCCGCAGCGCCGGTTCACGCTCAGCACGTAGCGGTTGGCCGGCGTACCGTCGAGGTTCCGGAAGTGTTCGGGGAACTCGTCCAGGTTCGCGACCGACGCGCCGCGCCAACCGTAGATCGCCTGGCAGGGGTCGCCGACAGCCGTGACCGGGTGCCCGCGACCGTGTTCGGGATCCGGCCCGGCGAACAACGCCGTCAACATCCGCCGCTGCGAGACGGACGTGTCCTGATACTCGTCCAGCAGCACGACCTTGTACCGCGACCGCTCGATCACCGGGACTTCGGGACACTCCTCCGCCAGTCGCGCCCCGAGCGCCATCTGGTCCGCGAAGTCGACGACACCGCGATCCGCCTTGTATGCCTGGTATTCCTCGACCAGTTGCAGGATCTCGCCCCGCTTCAGCGACGTCTCGGCGAGCTTCTTCACCTCGACGGTCTGCTTCCGCGCCGCGGCCACCTCACGGCGTACCGCCTCGTCGTGATCCCGTACTTCGTCCGCGCGGAGCAGGTGGTCAGCCAGCTCACCGTCGAGCGAGAGCAGGCTGTTGACCAACGTCGGCACGTGGTGCGATGCGTGCCGGATCGGCCCGGCGGATCGGCGTACGACGCGGCCGGCGAGCTGGAACCTGGTCGCGTCGGCGAGCACCCGGACGTCGGGTTCGAGGCCGAGCCGGAGTCCGTGTTCGGCGATCAACGTGCCGGCGAAGGCGTGGTACGTCGAGACGACGGGCTCGCCTGGTTCCTCAGGCTCCCAGTTCGGGATGTTGCTGCGCAGGTGGGCTGCGAGGATCGGGTGCTGCTCGGGCGGCAGGGTCGAGCCGAGCACGCCCGCCTTGGTCAGGTCCTCGCGGATCCGCACGTCGAGCTCGTTGGCGGCCTTCTTGGTGAAGGTCAGCCCGAGCACCTCCTCCGGCTTCACCTGACCCGTGCAGATCAACCAGACGACCCGCGCGGCCATCGCAGTCGTCTTCCCCGAACCCGCCCCGGCCACGATCACCCCAGGCGCAAGCGGCGCGGTGATCGCCGCCAACTGCTGATCACTGAACGGAATTCCCAGCAAATCAACGAGATCCGCCGTAGAGGTCAGCTGAGCGCGCATCAGACGATTTCCCGGCCTTCGGGCTGGATGGGGCAGAGGCCGCGGACCTCGCAGCGGGTGCAGCCGTCGTTGCGCTTGGCAACGAACTCCTCGGAGCGGACCATCGCCTCGGCGTCCTCGACGGCCTCGTCCAGCCAGGTACGGCCGTCCTCGTCGGCCTCCAACGGCGCCTGCGGCTGCACCTTCGGCAGCCCGCTGTCGTCATGCCGGAGCTGGACCAGCTCGGCACCACCACTGCGCGGATCCTCGCCGAGCTGTTCCAGCTGCCGAGACGCGATCGCCCGCTGGTAGATCGCCAGCTGAACATGCCGCTCCAGCGCAGGCTTGGTCGGAATCGACCGGCCCGTCTTCAGATCGATCACCCGGACCGCGCCGTCGCTGTCCTGCTCGATCCGGTCCATCCGGCCCTTCACCTGCACGGCCGGTTTGTCCGTGTCCGGCAGCAGCACGCTGAAGTCCACCTCCGTACCGAGCAGCGTGCGATCCGGCCGCCCCTGGTGCCACGCGACGAACCGCCGCAACGCCTGCTCCGCCTCCACCCGCTCACGATCAGAGATCCAGGACGACTCGAACTCCAACTGCGTCCACACTTTGTCGAGCCATCCGTTCAACTCGTCCGCGTACGGCGGCAGCGTCCCCGTCGCGACCGCGTCCGCCAACGTATGAAGAACCATGCCGAACCCGATCGCCGACGTACTGGGTGTTTCCCCACCCGCGCGACGCTGCAGGAACCAGCGCAGTGGACAGTCCACGATCGTCGTCAGCGCACTCCCCGACAACGGCACCGGCAGATCGGGATCCGCGATCGGCCGCTCGGACCTCGTCCGCTCCCGCACACCCCACCACCGCTGCGGATCCGCCGTCGGGACCAGCGAGTACTCACGCTCGTCCACCGCATCCGCCAGCAACGCCAGCCGATCGGCGGCGACCCGCTTCAAGGCCGGAGACGAAGCCGGATCCGCCAGCACGCACCGCAGATCCGCGACCAGCCCGGACAACGACAGCGGTCGGCGCGGCCGTCCGGCGACCAGTTTCAAAGGAATGTCCAGCTCGGCAAGTAATCGGGACGGCTGATCGCCATCCGCCTCAGGCGCCTGCACCGCCGTTACGATCAACCTCTCCCGGGCCCGGGTGATCGCGACGTAGAACAACCGTCTCTCCTCGGCCAGCAACGCCCCGGCCGACAGCGGTTCCACCAGTCCGTCCGGGCCGAGCCGGTCCGGTTCCAGCAGCGAACCCCGGCGCCGGAGGTCCGGCCACTGCCCCTCCTGCACGCTCGCCACGACGACGAGCCGCCACTGCAGACCCTTCGACCGGTGCGCGGTCATCAGCTGTACGCCGGCCTCGCGGTACGTCGCATCGAACCGGTTGTCCGCCGCGATGTCGAGCGACTCCAACTCACTCAGGAACGCCGAGACGCCCTTGAACCCGACCTGCTCCTCGGCCCGGCTCGCCGCGTCGAACAGCGCGCACAACGAGTCCAGATCCCGGTTCGCCGTCCGCGCGACCTCACCGCCGCTGTTCGCCTGACCGCGGAGTCGACGCAACCATGGCGACTCCGACCACAGCGACCACATCACCTCGTCCGGCGCGGCTCCCGCGATCACGATGTTCCTTGCCTTGAGCAACCTCTCCCCCAGGGCCGCGAACCGCGCCTCGGCCGGTGACGCCTGCTCGTCCAGCAGCAACGGATCCAGCAGCGCCTCACGCAACAACTCGTCCGACGAACGCGGCAACCGCTGACCACCCGCAGCCTCGCGATCGCGCTTCCGCAGTACCCGGGCCAGCCGCCGTAGCTGACCGGCATCCATCGCCCCCAACGGCGACAACGCCAACGCCCGGACGACGTCCACCGTGAGCGTCGACGGATCGGCAACCGCCCTCAGGGCCAGCAGCATCGGCCGTACTGCGGGTTCGCGGGACAACGGCAACTCGTCGCCGGCGACGTCGACCGGAATCCCCGCGGCCGCCAGCGCGCGACGCAACGGCGGGATCGACCGGCTGCCGGATCGGACCAGCACCGCCATCTCGTGCCAGCCGACGCCGTCCTGGACGTGGGCCCGGCGGAGCAGGTCGGCGATGTGCTCGAGCTCGGCGCCACTGGTCGAGTAGAGGTTCGCCTCCACCTTGCCCGGGCCGTAGACGCATCCACTCCCATCGGGATTGCGGAACCGCTCGAACGTGTCGCGATCGAGTGCGCCCGGTACGCCGAGGCGGTTCACCACGTTGCGGGAGACGCGGAGCAGCGTCGTACCGAATCTTCTGGTGGTCGCGAGCGCGATCTGCGGGGCGGGCTCGCCGGACGCAGTACGGAACTCGTCGGTGAAGCGCAGCAGACCGCGCACCTCGGCGCCGCGGAACGTGTAGATCGACTGGTCCGGGTCGCCCACCACGACCAGGTCGCGGCCGTCACCGGCGAGCGCCTGCAGGAGCTTGGTCTGGCCGGGATCGGTGTCCTGGTACTCGTCGACGAAGACGGCCTTGAACTCCTGGCGCAACTTCGCCCGCACCTCGGGTTGCTGGGCCAGGATCACCGCGCGGTGGATGAGCTCGGAGTAGTCCAGCACCTGCTCGTGGTCGAGGATCTGCAGGTACTCCTCGAAGAAGTCGCCGACCGCGACCCACTCCGGCCGGCTCGCCGAATGCCCGATCGCCGACAGGTCCTCCGGATCGAGCCCGAGCTGCCGCGCCTTGCCGATGACCGCCTGCACTTCGTCGGTGAATCCGCGCGTCTTCAACGCCGGATGCAGACTCCCCGGCCAATGCACGGCGCCGACCTCGCGACTGCCTCCGAGGGCTTCGCTCAACCGCAACGACTGCTCCGGCCCGGACGGCAGCCGCAGCGGCACGTCGAACGCATCCGCCGGCGTGAACCTGCGCAACAACGCATAACAGAACGAATGGAACGTCATCGACGGCATCACCCGCGTGGTCCGCCCGAGGCGCGCGGTGATCCGATCCCTGAGCTCGGTTGCCGCCTTCCGCCCGAACGTCAGCACGAGCACCTCGTCGGGCGTCAGCCCGCGGTTGGCGACTCGGTCGACGACTGCTTCGACCAAGGTCGTCGTCTTCCCGGTGCCGGGGCCGGCCAGCACAAGAAGTGGACCACCTGGATGGTCCACCACAGCTTGCTGATCAGCATCGAGAACAGGTGCCGGCGGTGCCACCGCCTGCCGTCCCTCCGGCCTGACAAGCCGGTACCGGGACCCTGTTCTGCTGACCACCGCCTCATCCCATCAGACCCCACCGACAATCCCCCGCCGCACCCGCCGCAACCCCCGGTTCTACCCGCAATCCGGACGCTGTCTGAGGGACGGGCAGATCGTCGCTACTCGTCGGGATCCCAGCGCACGGCGCGAAGGTTGACTTTGCCGTCGGTGATCCGCACACCGTCGCCACGCAGGAGTTGCAGCTGCTCGTCGCCCACCTCGTCAGCCGGCACCCCACTGGCCCGGATGACTCGCCACCACGGCACCCCGCCGCCGTACTCGCGCATCACCGCCCCGACCTGCCGCGGCCCGCCCTGCCCGACATACGCCGCGATGTCCCCGTACGTCGAGACGCGCCCCTCCGGAATCGACTCGACCGCCCGAAGCACAGCCTCGACATACTCCTCCCGATCCACACGCCAACGCTAGCCGCTGACTTCTTCGCGGAAAGTTCGGGCCGGTGTTGGGGTCAGGTGAGGGAGGCGAGGGACTTGGCGAGGGGTTCCAGGACGGAGGGGGACGCGTCCAGGGGGAGGTTCATGATGACCAGGTCGACGCCGGCTTCTCCGTACGCCGCGGCGTCGGCGACGGCCCTGTCGAGGGGCTGGTCCGGGTCGATCCGGACGTTGACCGAACACGTGATCTCAGCGGGATCGCGGCCGACGTCCTCGCAGTGCTGGACCAGGATGTCCTTGAGCGGCTTCCACTCCGCCGGGCCCGGGACGATCACGTTCCACTGCTGGGCCCAGCGGGCGACGGATCGCAGCGTGCGCTTCGGGCCCTTGCCGCCGATGGTGATCGGGGGATGCGGGGTCTGGACGGCCTTCGGTTCGCAGTACGCGTCGGTGAGTTTCACATACTGCCCGTCGAAGTTCGCGACCTTCTCGGTGAGCAGCGCGATCATCGCCTGCACGCCCTCGTCGAACCGGTCGAAGCGTTCCTTCAGCGGCGGCAACTCGATGCCGTACGCGTCGCACTCCAGCTGATTCCAGCCCGCGCCCACACCAAGCTCGAGCCGGCCGCCGGAGATGACGTCGGTGGTCGCGGCCATGTTCGCCAGCACCGCCGGATGCCGGTAGATCATCCCGGTCACCTGGCACCCGACCCGGATCCGCCGCGTCGCCTGTGCCAGCGCGGCCAGCGTCGTCCATGCCTCGAGGTTCGGACCCGCCATGTCGCCGCTCAACGGGTAGAAGTGGTCCCAGTGCCAGGCCGACTCGAAGATCTCGAACTCGTCCGCCGCGACCCACATTTCCCTCATCTGCTGCCACGTGGTGTGTTCCGGCCTGGTCTTGATCGCAAACCGCATCGCACGCCTCCCGGGTAAAGGGTTTCCCCGCAACCTACCCCCTCCTCTAACCCGACACCGCTCGCGATCCTCCACCACGCCCGCGCACCGCCGATCCCTCGCCCGCGCCCCAGCACCCACGAACGCACGCCCCGTACCACCACCCCACCAACCCGCTCCGGGTCAGACCACCAACCTCGCCAATCCGCCCAACCGGGTGCGCCGGAGCTGGATAGCAGGGGGAGGGCTGTGCGGACGCGGCGCCGGCTGGGCGTCAGTCGAGGCCGAGGCGGGCTCTTACTTCGGGGCGGCGCAGCGGTGGGACCTTCTGCGGGGGGACGCGGCGTTCGGGGAGTTCCTCGAGCAGGGCCTCGGTGATCTTGGCGACCTCGGCGGCGGCCCGTTCGATCGGCTCGCGGGTGGTCGCGCTCAGGGACCCCACACCGCTCACCTTGCGCACGTACTGCAGGGCGGCGGCGTAGATCTCTTCAGAAGTCGCGGCCGGCTCCAGGCCGCGGAGAACGGTGATGTTTCGGCACATACCAGAAGACGGTACGCGTCCCCGGGGACAACCCACACGACCCACAACAGAGACTACGAGGTATTGACTTTCCTAATGGTATTAGGTTTTCCTCAGGGGGTGAGCACAGCAGCGGTGGATCGTCGGGGTAAGCGGCGGCAGCAGACGATTGACGAGATCCTCGACGTGGCTGTCGAACTGATGGCGAGCGAGGGGGTTGCCGCGTTGAGTTTGTCGGCGGTCGCGCGGAAGGTCGGGATGCAGCCGCCGTCGCTCTACCAGTACTTCCCGTCGAAGATGGCGATCTACGACGCCCTGTTCCAACGCGGCGCGGAGCAGTTCCGCGACGTACGCCGGGAGGCCGAGCGGACCGCGACCACGGACGACGTACTGGAGCAGGGCCTGATCAACTTGACCGCGTTCAGCCGCTGGTGCATGGCGAATCCCGTGTACTCGCAGCTGTTGTTCTGGCGGACCGTGCCGGGGTTCGAACCGAGTCCGGAGGCGTTCGCACCGGCCCAGGAATCCCTGCAGGATCTGCGCGATCACTTGCAGGCGGCCGTGGACGCCGGTCGGCTTCACCCGGACGCCGCGACCGAGGAAGGCGTCGCGCTCTACACGTCGATCACGGCGGGCGTGATGTCGCAGCAGTTGGCCAACGAGCCGGACGCAGCGTTCGAGGACGGACGGTTCACGCGACTGCTGCCCGTCGTACTGGAGATGTTTCACCAGCGATACGCACCAACAAGGGGGAAGAGATGAAATGGGGGCGGAAGAGATGACCGCAGTACTTGCCCGGGAGATCGCCCGGGCCGATCGGTCGCGCTGCAGACTGCACCGCGACGCCGAGATCCAGGCCTGGCACGACCTGCTCGCATCACTCGACGGCGACGACTGGCATCGCCGGACGGTCTGCGACGAGTGGGACGTCGCCGACATCGCGGGGCACCTGTGCGGGCAGGCTGAGGACGTGATCCGGCCTTGGTCGTTCCCACTCCGGGACCGGCGCGCCAAGCGGGTCTACCCGGATGTCGTGCTGCTCGATGCGCACATGATGGTGCAGGCCGACGATCATCGCGGTACGCCGCCTGCCGAGCTGCGGGCGCGCTTCGACCGATTGTGGGCGAAGGCGTCGCGGATCATCTCCCGCAATCCGGGGCTGATCCGGCGGATCCAGTTCAAGGTGGACGGGATCCCGGGGTTCGAGAGGATCGAGCTCGGCTACGTCCAGGACATCCTGCTCGCGCGCGACTTGTGGATGCACCGCGACGACGTGTGCCAGGCGCTGGGCCGCGAGTTCGACGCCGGCCCGTACGCCGAGGAGGTGGTCGCCCAGGTCATGCTCGATCTCGTGGATGGACCGTTCTGGGGCGCACGACCGACCGTGGTCCTCGAACTCACCGGGCAGGGTGGCGGGATCTACCACCTCGGATCAGGCGAACCAGTCGCGACGCTGCGGACCGACGCTGTCGGCTACATGCGAACCGTGTCCGGCCGCGACGACCACCCGGCAGTCGAGCTCGTCTCGGGCGATCCAGCCGGGGTCGACGCGGTCGCAGGATGCCGAATGCCGTTCTGATCCCGCCCACCCGTATCTGCACCACTCATCAAGCGCGGTTGATGCGGACGGCCAGCCCATCACAATCGGTCCATCGCACGCTCGCCCACGCTCAGGACGGCCTGCCAGATCGCATTGTGATGGGCTGGGCGTCCGCCCCGGCCGAGGTTACTGAGTGGTGGAGATACGCCTGGCGGCACGACGTGACGCTCCCGCTGGATCCACGGATGGGTCCAGCGGGAGCGTTGGCGTACGGGGTCTGTCGGTCGGGCTAGTAGGACGGCTGGCTGGGGTCGATTTGGTCTACCCAGGCGACTACGCCGCCGCCCACGTGCACGGCGTCGGAGAAGCCGGCACCCTTGGCGATGGCGAGCACCTCGGCCGAACGGACGCCCGACTTGCAGTGGAAGATGAGTTGCTTGTCCTGCGGGAGCTTCTCCAGCGCGACACCGGTCTGGAAGTCGGCCTTGGGGATCAGCACCGCGCCGGGGATGCGGTTGATCTCGTACTCGTTCGGCTCGCGGACGTCGATCAGCAGGAAGTCCTTCTCGCCGTTGTCCTTGAGCTTGATCCACTCACTCAGCTGCTTCACCGAGATGGTCGAACCCACCGCCGCGTCGGCCGCCTCCTCGGTGATCGCGCCGCAGAAGTCCTCGTAGTCGATCAGCTCGGTGACGGTCGGGTTCTCGCCGCAGATCGCGCAGTTCGGGTCCTTGCGAACCTTCAGGGCGCGCCAGTTCAGGTCGAGCGCCTCGTAGATGTTCAGCCGGCCGAGCGACGGGTCGCCGATACCGGTGAGCAGCTTGATCGCCTCGGTCACCTGGGCGGCGCCGACCGACGCGCAGAGCACGCCGAGCACGCCACCTTCGGCGCAGGACGGGACCATGCCGGGCGGCGGCGGCTCGGGGTACAGGCAGCGGTAACACGGTCCGTGCTCGGCCCAGAACACGCTGACCTGGCCGTCGAACCGGAAGATCGAGCCCCACACGTACGGCTTGCCGAGCAGCACCGCCGCGTCGTTCACCAGGTACCGGGTGGCGAAGTTGTCGGTGCCGTCGACGATCAGGTCGTACTGCTCGAAGATCTCGAAGACGTTGTCGTTGTCCAGCCGGGTCTCGTGCAGGACGACGTTCGTGTTCGGGTTGGTCTCGAGAATGGAGTCCTTGGCCGACTGCGCCTTGGACTTCCCGACGTCGGACTGACCATGGATGATCTGGCGCTGCAGGTTCGACTCGTCGACGGTGTCGAACTCGACGATGCCGAGGGTGCCGACGCCGGCCGCGGCCAGGTAGAGCAGCGCGGGGCTGCCGAGACCGCCGGCGCCGATCACCAGCACCTTGGCGTTCTTCAGCCGCTTCTGGCCGGCCATCCCGACCTCGGGGATGATCAGGTGCCGCGAATACCGGCGGACCTCGTCGATGGTCAGCTCGTCGGCCGGTTCGACCAGCGGGGGCAATGACACTTGTCGGCTCCTCGTCAGCGGGAAATTGCGGGGGATCTCCGGTTTTCAACCATCGTTCCCTCGTCCATGTTCCCGCACCACCCCAGCCCAGGCCCGCCGCGTCCGGATCCCGGGACACCCGTCTCACACCCAGCCGGTTTCCCCACGCTCAAGGTGCACCCGAATCCTCCCACCGGAAAGCGGGACCTCGGACCACAAGGCGGGACCTCGGACAGGTAATCACCCTGTCCGAGGTCCCGCGTTGTTGTTCACAGTCCCGACGGGCGGGATCCGGCTGGCTCCACGGCTCCCGGCGGGTCGGGACCCCGGACACGGAACCGGGACCCCGGACACGGAACCAGGACCCCGGACACGGAACCAGGACCCCGGACACGGAACCGGGACCCCGGACACGGAACCGGGACCCCGGACACGGAACCGGAACCGGGACCCCGGACACGGAACCGGGACCCCGGACACGGAACCGGAACCGGGACCCCGGACAGGGAGCGGGGACCCCGGACAGGGAGCGGGGACCCCGGACAGGGAGCGGGGACCCCGGACAGGGAGCGGGGACCCCGGACAGGGAATACCTTGTCCGAGGTCCCGCCTTGGTGGTCGAGGTCCCCAGTGCAGCCCGCCGGCCGCTACGAGCCCGCCGGCGGGCCGTAGTACGGGGCTGCGTCAGTCGTTGTCGCGGATGGTGCCGGTCGCGGTTTTGGGGCCGGTGAGGGTGGCGCCGTCGACTGTGGTGGCCGTCGCTGTGAAGGTCTCGGTGGGTTCCTTGACCTTGTCGTCGACCACCTGGACCTGGACGACGCCTGTCGTCTGCCCCGGTTCGAGGTACCCGTCAAAAGCACGGTCCGCCGGGTTCGACCCATCGTCGTACACGCTGCGGTAGTCCTTCCGGATCACCGCCGTCCCGTCCTTCAGCAGACCGCTGACCGACACGTACCGATCACTCGGCGCCGACAACCGGATCGGGAACTCGATGAACCCGTTCTTCTCCACCACCGACGCAGACCCGAACGAAACCGTCGGCGTCGGATCGTCGTCGAGCACCAGACCGGACCCGAACGAGTCGGCCAGCAACCCGTCCCGCGGCGCGGACAGCACCAGGTTGAACGGTAGGTCGTCCCCGTCCCGGGTGTTCGCCTTGATCGGCACGGTCACCTTCTGCCGCGTCTGCCCGGGCTTGAACACCAACTGCCGCGCCACATCCCCGATGACGTCGCCGAACTCACCGCCGCTGGTCTCGGCGTACACCGTGACCGGACGGATGCTCGGCCGCGACATCGACACCCAGAAGTCGAGGTTCTTCACCCCGCTGTTGCCCTCCTGCGTCTTCACGTCGGACGCGGACAACCGCGGCAGCAACCGGGCCGGCCCCGACCACCCGAGCCCGGGCCGCGAGAACGCCAGATCGCTCACGAACACCGACCCGCTCGAAGCCCGATCCGTCCGCAGCTCGATCGCCCGGACATCCCGCAGATCGATCCCCTTCAAGGAAGCAGCCGGGATCCGTACGGTCCTGAGCAGGTTCTTCGGCAGACCGCTGTCGTTCGCGCCCGGCAACCGGACCAGGGCGTCACCGAGACTAGACACCGGTACGGACACGGCCCGCCCGCGACCGTCGACTACCCGCATGCTCAGGTCGGTCCGCGCCGCACTCGTCGGATCCGGAGCCGCCCGGAACGTCAGCGCGGAGTACCGCCGGACATCACGTTGCGCCGCCGGCACCACAATCCGGACAACGCCGCTCTTGCCCGTCCAGGTCAGCTTGGTGACTGCGGTCGTCGGGGTCCGCGCCGCGAACCACGCCTCGACCCAGTGCGGCGACTGGCTGCTGTCGTCATTCGTCACGCACGGACCAGCCGCCTGCCGTCCTGCGCCGCGATCTGCCGCCGGACGCCGCGATCGGACAACGCCCGCGGGCGCCTGCGGCACACGCACCCCCGCACACACGGCCGCCTTCGCACTCCCACTGACCGCACCGGCCGGCAGTGCCTGGTCGAACCGGAACACGTCCCGCCGATCACCAGCCGGCGCCTGTGCAACCACCCGTACGACGGCGCGCCCGGCCGAGGTCGCCCTCGTATCCGACCCGTCGAACAACGGCAGGAACTTCGCCTCGTGCCCGAGCTGAAGACGGAAGAACCCCGCGATGTACGCCGCTCCGACCGCCTGCTGTTCCTTCGCGGTCAACCGGCCCGCGTACTTCGCGCCGCACGGCGACGTCTTCTCCTCACCCCACCAGTCATCGTTGGACGGCGCCACCGACTGCCCTGGAGTCCACTCGGTGTTGAAGAAGTTGTGGTTGGCCCCGAGCACCGTGACGGTCGAGCGCGGCGCACTGTCACCGGTCACCGAGTACCGCGTGTCGTCGTAGAACTTCTGCCCCTGCAGATCGGACACGTCGCCGTCGCAGTACGGCAGCAGCACGCTCATCGCCACTCCGGGCACTGTCGCACGGGCGAAGTCGGTCGGCGCCAGTGGAAGGACAGCGCGGATGCCGTATCGGCCGCCCCGGTCTGTGTTGAGCACGGCCGCGCGGGCGACACCCTCACCACCACGCGAGTGTCCCATCAGTCCGACGTTGCCGAGGTCGACCTTGCCGACGTACTGCGAACCGAACGGGCCGCCGCCGATCGTCGACCACTTCCGCCACAGGTCGAGGTGGTGCAGCACCAGTTCGGCGCGGGCCTGAGCACCTGCGTCGAATGCGTCGCTGTCCCATCCGTTGATCGCGTTCGCGCTGATCGACACCACCTGGTAGCCGTGACTGGCCAGCGCCTGTGCGGGACCGTCGTACCCCCGGTAGCTCGGCACTGCCTTCGACTTACCGCCACAAGGCCACGGGACTTCCGACGGGTTGTCCTCGTCGCCGTAGCAGACCTGGTGACGGCCGTGCAGGAAGACCACAAGCGGACGGGGCCCGAACGCGCCGCGCGGCGTGTAGACCTTGCCGCGGACCTCGGACTTGTGCCCGAGCCCGGGGAGGTACACGGCTTCGTCGCCGAGGTTGTACTCCGACGTCGCGACCTGGTACCTGCCGGGGGTCGCCGGGTCCTCGGCGAGCGCGGGACCACGCAGTGCCTTGAGCCAATACGAATCAGTCGGGCCCGCGCCCTCCCTGGACCGCTTGCGCCCTTCGGCGGGTTCGCCCGACCACACCAGCCGCACGTCGCGTGCGCGTAGTACGGACGGGTCCTTGGTGATCAGGGAGACGGTGCGGCGGTCGGCCGATTGGCGGGCGACGCCGATGGTCTCGCCGTCCACCGAGAGCAGCGGGAGGGCGTCGCGTAGTGGCGCCGGCGCGTCCAGCCGGAGAGTGATTCGGTAGCCGCCGGCAACCGGTTCGGTGATCCAGTTCTTGCCTTGGGCAACTGGTGGCGGCGGGGCGGCGAACGCGGCCGGCGCGGTCAGACCCGACCCCAGTAGTGCGACCATCCCCAGCGACAGTGTGATTCTGCCGATGATCCGCACGAGTGTCCTTTCGTCGGCGAACAGAGCAACCGTCCGACGTCGTGGTCCGGCGGAAAGTTGCCCTCGTCAGCGGATCGGGTGCGGAGATCATCCCAGAGGATGACGGGCTCTTCGCGGACCCGTACCGAGGTATGTCGCGCCGCCGATACGAGTGGGGTACGCACCGGTGCTTCCAACGCCGCCAACCGGGGGCGCCCGGTTATGCGATCAGCTGGCGGAAGGCTAGGGCGACCTCGTGGGGGTGTTCCATCTGGGCGACGTGGCCGGAGGTGGGGAGGTAGAGCAGTCGCGCGTTCGGGAAGGTGCGCTGCGCCTTGGTCCGGATCCTCGCGTCGACCAGCCGGTCCCGGCCGCCGTAGATCAGCAGCACCGGACAGGTGAGCTGCGCTGCGTCGGCCCACAGAGACCGCCTCGGCCGTGCCAGTGACGACAACAACAGGCTGCGCGCCCCGTCGAGCATGGCCTGTGTCCCCCACGGCTGCGTGTCCCGCCGGTGCAACTCATCCTCGTACGCCTGCCGTACCTCGGGCGGCAGCGCACGTGGATCGCCGAACACCATCGCGAGCGACGCCTGGAACCGCCGCTCGAACGGCATCCGCTTGGTTCGCTCCAGCACGACCTTGCCGAGCCGTGGAGTCGCCAGCGCGGCGAACCACAGCGCACTGGCCGACGCACGTGGATGCGGCAGCGCCGGGGAGACCAGTGTCAGCGACAGCACCTGCTCGGGGCGTCGCGCTGCAAGAGCCACTGCGGCCGCACCGCCCATGGAGTTGCCGAACAAGTGCAGCGCCTTGCCGTCCAGCTCCCGGTCCATCAGTTCTTCCAGGACATCGGCTTGTTCGGCGATTCCCGCGCGGCCGACGTGCGGCGTACGGCCGAAGCCCGGGAGATCGGGTGCGATCCCGCGGATGGTGTCGTTGAGCAGCAGACCCAACGCCGTCCAGTTCAGCGACGACCCGCCGAGCCCGTGCACGAACAGCGCGGGTGGGAGATCCGCCGGAGCCCCCGGAAGTTCCCTGACCAGCAGGTCAACACCGGCGACCGGCACTGTCCGCGCCGGCCACTGCTGTGCGCCCAACGGCACCGAAATGCCGGTTACCGCCCCGTAACTCTCCACAAAGCAATGTTAGAGCGCCCTGACACTGGACACTGGGGACTATGGCGGCCGGAGAAACGCAACTGACCACCGAGGTCGACGGGCAGACGATGAAGCTCACCAACCTCGGCAAGGTCCTGTACCCACAGACGGGCTTCACCAAGGCCGAGGTGATCGACTACTACCACCAGATCGCTCCCCTGCTGCTCCCACACCTCTCCGACCGTCCCCTGACCCGGAAGCGCTGGCCCGACGGCACCGGCGCGGCGTACTTCTTCGAGAAGAACGCACCCCGCGGTACGCCGAAGTGGGTGCGCACCGTGACCCTGCCGACCCCCGGGAGCTCGACCGGGCGGGACGAGGCCGACTTCGTCGTGGCGGACGACATCCCGACCGTCGTGTGGCTCGCGAACCTGGCGGCACTGGAACTGCACGTGCCGCAGTGGCGGATCGGGCTGTCCGACGACGGCAAGGACCCGCAGGCCGATCTGATCGTGTTCGACCTCGACCCGGGGCCAGGGGCCACGATCGTCGAGTGCTGCGACGTCGCGCTCGCACTGCGGGAGCTGTTGAGCCACTACGGGCTGGAGGGCTGGCCGAAGACGTCGGGGAACAAGGGGATGCACCTGTACGTGCCGATCGAGCCCGCGTCGTCCAGGTCCACCTCGGCGTTCGCCAAGATGCTCGCGGAACAACTGGCCGAGGCCCTGCCCGAGAACGTCACCGCGAATATGACGAAGGCGCTCCGGCCGGGCAAGGTGTTCATCGACTGGAGCCAGAACGCCAGCGCCAAGACCACGCTCGCGCCGTACTCGCTGCGCGGGTCCGACGAACCCCGGGTGTCGACGCCAATCGACTGGGACGAGGTCGCCGCGGCCACAGACACTCGGGAGCTGACGTTCCTGCCGCACGATGTACTGGCGCGGGTCGAGGAGTACGGCGATGTGCTCGCGGGCTTGTACGACGACCCGCGGCCGCTACCGTCGTGAGCAGGACCGATTCGCGGAGAGGAGACGGACATGACCGAGCCCGGTATCGAGGTACCCCTGGACGCTCCGGAGGCGGACGTCCTGGCCCAATCCCAGTCACCGGCCGCCCTGGATGACGAGGACGACGACCTCGACAGCGACGTACCCCAGGAGGCCAACCCGGCCGACGTGGTCGACCAACGCCGCTCGGTACGCCTTGATGACGAGGACGACTACCAGTAATCAGGTCCCCGGAGCGCCAAGGGGTGGTAGCAAGCTACTGGCGAGACACACCGCTGGGTAGGATTCGCCGGTATACCGCCGTCGGCGCGAGCCGTCGGTGCCGCACCAGCGAAGGAGCCGACGTGTCGACGACACCGGAGACCGCACCGAAACGCGGCAGCCGCCTGCCGCGACTGGCCCGTCGCGCGCAGCTGCTCGAGGCGGCCCAGGAAGTCTTCGTCGCGAACGGCTACCACGCCGCCGCGATGGACGACATCGCCGACCGGGCCGGCGTCTCCAAGCCGGTGCTGTACCAGCACTTCCCGGGCAAGCTCGACCTCTACCTGGCGCTGCTGGACACCTCCTGCGACGCGATCATCGCCTCTGTGCGCGAGGCGCTGCGCTCCACCGAGGACAACAAGCTACGCGTCGCAGCGACGATTCACGCCTTCTACGACTATGTGGCGAACGCCCAGGGCGCTTTCCGGCTGGTGTTCGAGTCCGACCTGACCAACGAGCCTGCCGTCCGCGAGCGGGTGGACCGGGTGACGCACGCGTGCGCCGAGGCCGTCTCCGAGGTGATCAGCGCCGACGCCGGTCTCAGCAAGGAACAGTCGATGGTCCTGGCCGTCAGCCTGGTCGGCATGGCCCAGGTCAGCGCTCGCTACTGGCTCGCGGCCGGCGACGGCACCACCAACCAGGACCAAGCCGCCGAGCTGGTAGCCAGCCTCGCCTGGCGAGGCATCCGAGGCTTTCCCCGAACCGACACCTGACCCCGTGCCCCGGCAGGGCGTGGAGGGGCGCAGCCGGCGGGACGTAGTACGGGGAAGGCGCGCGAGGTTCTGCTCTTGGCGGACGGGTGCGGGCTGGGGGCCGGTAGCGGATAGGCTCGAAGCGGTACCGGCGAGAGCCGCTGGTAGGAGCGTGCCCCGGAGGGTTTCGTGGAGGTCAAGATCGGCGTGCAGCACGCCAATCGTGAGTTGGTGCTGGAGAGCGAGCAGACCCCGGAAGAGGTCGAAGCGACCGTGGCCGCGGCGCTCGCCGGCAAGACCAACCTGTTGCAGCTGACGGACGAGAAGGGCCGCCGGATCATCGTCCCGGCCGATCGGCTCGCGTACGTCGAGATCGGCGAGGTGTCGATCCGCAAGGTCGGCTTCGGCGCGATCTGAGGCCGGTCCGGGCCCAGGGCGTGTCTGTCGATACGCCCTGATTCGGCATCGGTCCGGACACGGGTCCGCGTGTCCAGGTTGCCAAGGGCGACGAAGCGGGCACGATGAGGGGTGAGACCTGCGTGCAGGTGGTCTGCTTCTTCGGCACGGGTAGCCGGCCGGTTTAGCACGGGGCACTTGACCGGCGCAGGTCGTCCATCCTTCGGAGGAGGAACCGTGTACTGGGTCTGGATGCTCATCGTCAGTCTCATCGCCGGAGTCATCTTCGGGCCACTGGCCCGTCTGGTGCTGCCGGGCAAGCAGAACATCAGCCTCGGCTGGACCATCCTGGGCGGCGGTATCGGCGCCTTCGCCGGTGGTCTGATCGCCAAGGCCCTCGGTGTCAAGGACACCAGCGGCCCGGACTGGATCCAGTACCTGATCCAGATCGCCTGCGCGGCCGTCGTCGTCGCCATCATCTCGTCCCGAAAAGGCTCGAAGACAGCAGCCTGACCACCCCCAATACAGCGGCCGCCACCCGATCCCGGGCAGGCGGCCGCTCGGCGTACCGGGGCCTTCGCCCAGGCGGTGGGGTCAGGGCTGGAGGCCCAGGGCGGTCATTCGGGCGGTGTGGGCTTCGGTGAGGCGGGTGAGCATGCGGCCGATGGCGGCCAGATCGAGGCCGGGGCGGTCGACGGAGCCGGCCAGCAGAGCGGCCAGGGAGTCGCGGTCGGCGGCGATGCGCTGGGCCTGGCTGAGGGCCTCACCGACCAGGCGGCGACCCCACAGCGCCAGCCGGCCGCCGAGTTTGGGGTCCTCCTCGATCGCGGCGCGGACCCGGTCGACGACGAACTCGGCCTGGCCGGAGTCGCCGAACACCTCGAGCACCAGGGCCCGGGTGTCCGCGTCCACGAACGAGGCGATCTCGCGATAGAAGTCGTTGGCCAGCCCGTCCCCGACGTACGCCTTGACCAGACCCTCGAGCCAGTCCGACGGCGCGGTGTGGTCGTGGAACGCGTCCAGCGGGGTGACGAACGGCTGCATCGCGTCCATCGGATCCACGCCGAGTTCGACCAGGCGGTCCCGGAGCTGGACGAAATGGCCGAACTCGGTGGTCGCCAGCTGGGCCAGCTGCGCCTTGTCGTTGAGGGTCGGCGCGAGCTTCGCGTCCTCGGCGATCCGCTCGAACGCCGTCAGTTCGCCGTACGCCAGCACGCCCAGCAGATCCACCGCCGCGGCCCGGTAGGCGGGATCATCGAAGGCCGTCGTCTCACTCATGGTCGGCACCATATCGGCCCACCGGGACCGCCGGATGAAAGCGCACGGACCACAACTGGGACGTGGCAGTGGAATGGGCGTCCGAGGGGTGGGAAATCGGGGCGTAATAGCACGAGATGGTTTACGGCTACACTGGAAGGCGTTTCGCCGGTGACACGCCCATGATGGGCAGCTGGTGCGAGCCGCTTGCACAGTGTCCCGCGCCTCACAGACAGGGCAGCCCCTATGCCCTCGGCGCCGGCCCATTGTGCATCTGTCCGTACCAGCATGTGAGAGGCGATCAGCCTGACCACCTTCCGAGAGCTCGGGGTACTGCCCGAGATCTGTGACGCGCTCGAGCGCGTCG
Organism: Kribbella caucasensis; assembly: GCF_004361855.1. GTDB lineage: Bacteria > Actinomycetota > Actinomycetes > Propionibacteriales > Kribbellaceae > Kribbella > Kribbella caucasensis. The sequence continues at coordinate 79,034 of NZ_SNWQ01000022.1, read as the reverse complement.
GCATCGTGGAGCCGTTTCCGATCCAGGAAATGACGCTCCCCATCGCGCTGATGGGCACTGACCTGATCGGTCAGGCCCGGACCGGAACCGGTAAGACCCTCGGGTTCGGCATTCCGTTGCTGCAGCGCACCATCTCCCCCGGCGAACCCGACTACGAGGAGCTCGCCGCTCCCGGCAAGCCGCAGGCGCTGGTCGTCACCCCGACCCGCGAGCTGACCATCCAGGTCGCCAAGGACCTGGAGACCGCGTCCACGGTCCGGACCGTGCGGGTGCTGACCATCTACGGCGGCGTGGCGTACGAGCCACAGCTCGACCAGCTGAAGAAGGGCGTCGACGTCATTGTCGGTACGCCGGGCCGGCTGCTCGACCTGGCGAACCGTGGCGTGCTCGACCTGTCCCACATCAAGGTGCTGGTCCTCGACGAGGCGGACGAGATGCTCGATCTCGGCTTCCTGCCCGATGTCGAGCGGATCCTGCGCAAGACGCCCGAGCTGCGTCAGACGATGTTGTTCTCGGCAACGATGCCGTCGGCCGTGATCACCTTGGCCCGCACGCACATGCGGCACCCGCTGAACATCCGGGCCGAGTCGCACGACGATTCCCAGATCGTGCCGGCGACCGCGCAGTTCGTCTACCGGGCACACGATATGGACAAGCCCGAGGTGGTCGCGCGGATCCTGCAGGCCGAGGACCGTGGCCGGGTGATGATCTTCTGCCGGACCAAGCGGGAGGCGTCCCGGCTCACCGACGATCTGGCCGACCGCGGGTTCAAGGCCGCCGCGATCCACGGTGACCTGAACCAGCAGGCGCGGGAGCGGGCCCTGACCCGATTCCGCGGCGACAAGATCGACGTACTGGTCTGTACCGACGTCGCCGCGCGCGGAATCGATGTCGAGGGCGTCACGCACGTCGTCAACAACACCTGCCCCGAGGACGAGAAGACCTACATCCACCGGATCGGCCGTACCGGTCGCGCCGGGGCGAGCGGGATCGCCGTCACCTTCGTCGACTGGGCGGACGTGATCCGCTGGAAGACGATCAACAAGGCGCTGGATCTGCCGTACGACGAGCCGCAGGAGATCTACTCGACGTCGCCGGAGCTGTACCACGATCTGGGTATCCCGACGGATGCCAAGGGCCGGATCAAGCCGGCGCGGGAACCCGAGCGCGAGGAGAAGCCGAGGCGCGAGAAGCCGGCCCGGCGGACCGAGGGCCAGGAGACAGCCCGGCGGACCGAGGGCGAGGAGGCCGGCGATCGTTCGGCCCGAAGCAAGCGCAACCGGAACCGGCGCCGCACCCGCAGCGGCCGGTCGCTGGAGGGCGTTGTCGGCGAGGCAACCGAACAGGTCGAGGAGAAGTCCGAGGCCGACGTGACGGCGAAGACCCAGGTCCCGCCGACGCCGGAGTCGTCCACCGAGGCCGCTGAGGTAGCGCAGAGCACCGAGCGCAAACCCCGCCAACGCACCCGCCGTCGTCGTACCAGCGAAGCCGCGGACGCATCCACCACTGGCGCGGCCGGTACCACCGCCGCCGGCGCGACCGAAACCGCCGCTGGTGGGTCGACCGAGGCCGCCCCGGTGGCTGAGGCGACTGCGGTTGAGGTAGCGACGGAGGCCAAGCCGGCCGAGTCGGCCGCTGAGGTCGAGGGATCGGCGGAAGCCAAGCCGGCCAAGCGGACCAGGTCTCGTACCCGCAAGACCGCGGAGCCGAAGCCGGCCGACGCCGAGGCAAGCGCACCGGAAACCGCCCCGGCCGAGGCGAGCGCCACTGAATCCGCGCCGGCCGAAGCGGACGCTCCCGCAAAGGCGCCGGCCAAGAAGACAACCCGAGCGCGGAAGACGGCCAAGGCGACGGCACCCAGCGAGGAGCCGGCCACCAAGGCAGCGCCTGCCGAGAAGAAGCCGGCGAGGAAGGCAGCGACCGCCACCAAGAAGACGGCGGCCAAGGCACCCGCACCCCGGACCGCGCCGACCATCCCGACCTTCACCGCTCCGGAGTAGCAAACACACCGGTACACCAACCATGCCGCGCTGAGTGGTTGGAGATGTGCGGGGTGTAGTGGCGAGATCAGTTCGTCGCCGGGTCGTGGCTGAAAGGTGATCGGGGGGTGCAACACCGGGGCCGGGGTGGGCCGTCCTTCGTCCGACAGTGGTCGGAGAGGGAAAGGTGTGGCGATGACGAGGACGCGTATCACGGCCGCGGTGGCGGGGGTTCTGCTGACCGCGGCCGTTGTGTTGTCGGGTTGCAGTGCAGGCGGGGACGAGGCCAGTACGTCCGGCGCCGCGGCTCCACAGAACGACAGCAGCGGCAGCGGGGAGTCCAAAGAGGGGACCACCGACGGGAAGGCAGCACCCGGTACGGACGGGGCAGGTGGCGCCGCGCAGCAGCCGACTGTGACCCGCGCGATCATCAAGACCGGTTCGCTCACGGTCGAGGCCGACGACGTGGACAAGCAACGGCAGGCCGCGATCACCGTGGTCACCGGACTGCGCGGTCTGGTCGCCTCCGAGGACACCGGTGGCGACGCAGACGGCAAGATCACCCGGGCCAACCTGGTACTCAGGGTGCCGACCGCGTCGTACGAGACCGCGATCCAGCGGTTGTCGGTGCTCGGTGTACGGACCGCCATCCACCAGGAGTCCAGTGACGTGACCGAGCAGGTCGTCGACGTGGACAGCCGGATCGGGTCGCAGCGCGCGAGCCTGGAACGGATCCGGACCCTGCTGGCCAAGGCGAACACGATCGGCGAGATCGTCTCGATCGAGACCGAGCTGACCCGGCGGGAGGCGGATCTCGAATCGCTGCTGGCGAAGCAGAAGGCGCTCGCCGATCAGACCGAGCTCGCCACCCTCAACCTCCTCCTGGTCAAGAAGAACGGGCCGGTGCCGCAGGACGTGGTGAAGAACGACACCGGATTCGTGGCCGGTCTCAAGGATGGCTGGAACGCCTTCACCGCAACGTTCTCCGCGCTCGCGACAGGAGTCGGCGCGGTGCTGCCGTTCGCGATCCTGTTCGCCCTGATCGGCGTACCGATCTGGCGCTTCCGCAACCGCCTCCGCCGTACGCCGGGACCCGTGCCCGCTACGGCAACCGCGACCGCCGGTTCGGGTCTGCCGAAGCACCCGGACGGGCCGGACGAGGCCTAGAGCAGCCGGACCAGGTCTAGACCAGGCTGGTCGCCAGTTCGCGGTACGCCGTGGCTCCGGGCGTCGAGGGGGCCGTGGTGAGGATGGTGTGGCCGACGGCGGGGGCTTCGGCGAAGCGGATCGACTTCGGGATCGCGGGGGCCAGGACGGTCAGCGAGTAGGTGTCCGCGATGGTCTCGAGGACGGTGCGGGCGTGCGTCGTACGGCCGTCGTACAGGGTCGGGAGGACACCGAGGACCTCCAGGCCCGGGTTGGTCAGGCGCTGGACATCGTGGACGGTGTCCAGCAACTGACCGACACCACGATGGGCGAGGGTCTCGCACTGCAACGGGATCAGTACGTCGGACGCCGCCGACAGACCGTTGACGGTCAGTAGCCCGAGTGTGGGCGGGCAATCGACGATGATCCAGTCGTACGCCGACGCCAGCGGGCGCAGTGTGGTTCGCAGTACCTGCTCGGGACCGGCCTCACGCGCCAGCTCCAGGTCGGCCGTGGCCAGCTCGATCGTCGCGGGCAGCAGATCCGGGCCGTCGTCCACGGAGACCAGCACGTCGCGCGCCTTCACACCGCCGAGCAGGACATGGTGGATCGACTTGTCCAGGTCCTCCGGATCGATGCCGAGCGAGAACGTGAGGCAGGCTTGCGGATCCAGGTCCACCAACAGGACGCGCCGGCCGAGCTCGGTCAGGGCAGCGCCGAGCGTGGCCACCGTGGTGGTCTTGGCTACGCCGCCCTTCTGGTTGGCGACAGCTAGTGTGCGAGGCACCCGGCCATTGTGCCGCACGGTCGAACAGCGGCCGATCCGGGTGTCTCAAAAGTTCAAGCATAGTTGAAGTCTCAGCTTGATCGGGCCGTCGATCCGGGGTGCGGGACCACCAGCGGATACCGTGTACCTGTGAGTACGCCGCGCACGCTGACGTTGCCCGACGGGGTGCACCCCGCGAACCTCGAGACCGACCGTGGCACTTTCGCCACCCTGATGGCGGTGCCGGACGTCGGTACGCCGCTCGGCACGGTGCTGCTGGTTCCCGGCTGGACCGGGAGCAAGGAGGACTTCACGCCGTTGGTGGATCACCTGGCCCGGTACGGCTGGCGGACCGTCGCCGTCGATCAGCGCGGCCAGTACGAGACCCCGGGCCCGGCCGACCCCTCGGCGTACACGCTGGCCGCGCTCGGCGCCGACGTGGCCGCGATAAGCGAGGCGCTCGGCGGATACAGCCAACTGGTCGGTCACTCGTTCGGCGGGCTGGTCGCGCGGGAGGCGGTGCTGATCGAGCCGAGTGTGTTCTCCACGATCACGCTGCTCTGCTCCGGGCCGGGTGCGTTCACGGACCAGGTGACGCTGCAGGGGCTGCAGTTGCTCGCGTTCGGGCTGGACAACCTGCCGATCGAGCAGGTGTACGACATGAAGCTGTCGCACGACAGCGAGGCACCGCAGTACATCGCGCCGCCCGCGGACATCGCCGAGTTCCTGCGCGAGCGGTTCACTCAGAACGTGCCGATCAGCCTCGCGGAGATCACCCGCCGGCTGATGGACGCCGAGGACCGCACCGAGAAGCTGGCCGCGTCGGGCGTCCGGGCGCAGGTGCTGTACGGCGAATCCGACGACGGCTGGCCGCTGCCGGTGCAGGACCGGATGGCGGAGCTGCTCGGCGTCCGCCCGAAGGTGATCCCGGACGCCGCCCACTCCCCCGCGATCGAACAGCCCGCAACCACGGCCCGCCTCCTCACCGAGTTCTTCCACGACCGCTGAACTCCATGAGTCCGGGGTGAGTTTCTGCCCGCTCAGAGGCAAAACCTCACCCCGGTTGCCGCGAAAACCCTCCCCGGTTGAGGCATGGCGGAGGGGACAGGGCGGGTGTGGGGGAACGCAGTGCCCGGGCGGATGGGGTGTGGTTGTTGCGGACGGAAGCAACCAAAACGGGGTGGGGGACGTCTTCACTCGCGTGAGGTTCCTTCGTGAGTGGGGGTGAGGTGGGTCCGGCGACGGTGAGTCCGCGACATACCGAGTTGGTCCTGGGGGATCTCGGGCGGCTGCGGATCTCGGTGGCGCCGGCGCCGATGGCGAGCCTGGTGTCGCTCGTGGTCGACGTACTGGGTGGGCCTCGGCAGGGGGTCGCGCCGGAGTGGCTCCGGACGATTCGCGACAGCTTGCCGGGGGACGCGGCGCAGGCCGTACTGCCCATGTTCGACCGGACCAGAGCACTATTGCCGGACTGCCTCACCCCACTCGGCATCAACGGCGAGCCGGTCGCGGACCAGCTCGCCCAGGTCGCGGACGTGACGCCTGACGTGCTGAGCGAAGGTGTCGAGCAGCTGCAACCCGGCGAACCACCACTGCCCTGGCGCGGCGCGCTCCGACGCCCGACGCAGTGGCTGGAGCAGTACGTGAAGGTCCTCAACGCCGCGTGGGAGGCGTACGCACCGATCTGGAAGCAGTCGACCGGACTGCGCACCCGCGAGACCGAGCGCATCGGCGCAGCCTCCGTGACGGGCGGCCTCGACGTCCTGCTGAGCAACCTGAGCCGCCGTGCCCGGTACGCCGATCGCACGCTCTACCTGTCCGACCGGCATCCCTACCGGGTCGAGTTGAACGACCGGCCGGTCACCCTGGTCCCTCTGGTGTCCGGTACGAGCGCGTCGGTCTTCAACCTGGACGAACCCGACAGGGTCTGGCTCGGCTATCCCGTTCCCGGCCTGACGCGGCTCGCGGACAGCCCGGGCGCGGCCAACCACATTGCGGACAGCCCGGACAACCTCACCCTGCTGATCGGACCGATCCGCGCGGCGATCCTGCGTGCCCTGGACCACCCCAGCAGCATGGGCCGCATCGCCGAACACCTGAACGCCGGACCGAGCACTGCGACGTACCACTGCGTCCAGCTCGCCGCGGCCGGCCTGGTGACCCGCCAACGCGTCGGCCGCGAGGTGCGCATCCAACGCACACCCCGCGGCGACGCCCTGGTCGACCTGCTCAGCTGACGCCCGCAGTACGGTCAGTTTGCTGGCTTGATCACCGGATTGAAGTCCAGCTTGTCCAGCCCGATCGAGCGGAAGGCGTCGACGACCTTCTCGTCAACGATGCGCAGGCTGATGGTCACCGGCGTGTCGCCGATGCGGGTTCCGACGCCGAGGATGTCCAGATCCAGATCGTCAAGAGGTAAAGCTGCCACCGCGGCTCGCAGCTGGTTGATCTCGGTCTGGCTGAACCGAACCTTCGTCACGCAGAGGTTGCCGGCCACGAGAGGGTCGATCGCCGTCCGGATCTGGTCGAGGTCACCGTGAGCGACCCCGATCATCAGCACACTCGGCTTATTGGGCGGCGCGCCGGGAGTCGCATCTGTCGGCGACCCCTCCGGCCAGCTGATCCACGGCGCCTGCAGCTCGCCGGGCCGCGCCTTGATGAAGGCGTCGACGGCCGGGGTGATCGAGTCGGCGGCGTACGCCGGCTTCCAGCCGCCTGCCGGGGGTGAGCAGGGCACCTTCTCCGGCGCGCCCGGACCGCGTGGGGGTGGGGACTGCTGCTCGACTGAGATCTTCCCACCACTCCAGATCCCGACCAGGTGAGCTCTGCCGGTCTTGACCCCCAGGATGGTCTCCAGCCCGGTCAGTCGGGCCACGTCGACACCGGTCACCTCGATCTGCTGCCCCGGGAGGCAGGCCGGCGGCCTGGGCTTCCCTTCGGGCAGGCCGACGGTAGGCACGGGAATGCAGTAGTACACCGGCGCTCCGGGCGCGGCGACGACCTGTCCGGTGACCTGCACCTTGTCGCCCGCGCGGACCTGCATCGGGTGTTCCCTGGGCGGCGTCTCATTGCTGGGGGCAACGGTCTCGTGGTCGCCGTTGCCGGGCAGCACGATCAGCGCCGCTGTGGCGATGGCCGCGACGCTCGCCGCGGCGAGCACGGGCACCCAGCGCTTCGGCTCGCGCCACTTCGGTTTGCGCGGTCCGGTGATCCGCTGGAGATCCGGCTCCGGCGCGGGCGGTTGCCCCGCCCGCCACCGAGCTCCGGCCTGTGCCAGCAGGTCGTCGACCTCGTCTGTAGGCTTCATTCGCTGACCTCCAGCAGGGAGCGCAGGCGGGCCCGCGCATCGGAAAGAGTTGACTTGACGGTGCCCTCGGAGCACCCCATCACCGCGGCCGTGTCGGCCACCGACAGATCGGCGAAGTAGTAGCAGTCCACCGCCAGCCGCTGCCGCGCCGACAACGTCCCCAACGCCTGATCCACATCCAGCCGCGCATCCACGTCCGGCCGCACTTCGGCCGCGTCGTGGTCCTCCAACGCGGCGACCGGCCGCATCCGCCGGGCCGCCTTCCGCGCCTGGTCCGCCGTGATCGCCAGCAACCACGCCGACGCCGAGCCCCGCCCCGCGTCGTACTGCTGCCGCTTCGTCCACGCCCGCGCCAACGACTCCTGCACGATGTCGTCCCGGTCCGCCCCGACCGCCAACCGGGCCGCCACCCGGGCCATCGCCGGCAGATGCGGCCGCACCCACTCGACGAACCCGGCCCCGTCGGCAGGCGGCACCACCTCGCTCACCTGCCCAGTCATCGTCGTCGGCACACCCTGTCTACCCGCTGCCCACCCTCTCCGGTTGGCCCACGCACCCACTTTCCTTCCAACGACCCCCACCACCCCAGGTCACCCCACTTATCCACAGATCCCGAAAACCACCCCACAGCCCGTCCCCCAATAACTACGTTCGAAGAAACGACGATCTGGGGGACCAATGCCACCCGACCCACCCGAACCAGCCGATCTGCACGCCCAGTTCTCCCCAGAACACCACCTCGACTGGGGCGATCCGATCCCGACGGCCGCGCAGATAGCGGCTGAGTTCGGCCCGGAAGCGACGGCAGAAAGCCTCGAACTCCTCTGCCGTCTGGTAACGCACCAGCGCGAGGTGACCCGTCAATTGCTGGATTCGATCCGCCCAGGCGATACCACTCACGAACTGGACCACCGCGTCAAATCGCCGTCATCCTTGGCTCGCAAGATCTGGTCGGCCTGGCACCGGAACCGTACGCCGCTGACAGACGATCTACTGCGCTTCACAGTGGTTGCCAAGAGCCCCGCACAGGTGGTCGAGTCAGCTCGCGAGACGGTCGATCGGCTGCAGGCTAACGGGTGGAGGGTCGAGTCCGCCCACCAGTCCTACGTCGACGGCAGCCGCTACAACGGCATCCACGCGATCCTGCGTGCCCGCGAAGACGTTCAGGTCGAGGTCCAGTTTCACTCGCCCGAGTCCATCCGCGTGAAGATGGCGACCACCCGTCTGTACCACGTCAATCGAGATCCTCGGGAAAGCAGAAAGACCCGCAATGAAGCGGCTACGGAGGCCATCAGCCTCTCGGCAGCGATGACCCAACCGGCCGGCCTCGTCGGATTGACACACCTCGGCGGCGTACCGGTCGAGGCAAGAAGCTACGGTTCTTCAAACCGGCAGACAAAGCAACGTCAGATGCGGCGTCCGCAGAACGCATCTGCCAGCAATAGACAATCGGATGACGACAAGCGCATCGAGAACGGCGGGATGGCGAAATGACACGGTTGTTTCTGGCCGGCGACGGCGAGCGAGCGGTCTGGGTGGTGGCATTGATCGACGAGGAGATCTGGACGTACGTCGCCAACACCGGGATGTTCCACAAGAATCAGGCGATGCGGGACGACTTCTTCGTGGGGAGCGACTTCACATACACGGAGATTGGCGTGCGCGAAGCTGCCCGCGCGATCGCAGACGGCGTGGGCCTCCTGGACGAGGAGAAGAGCACAGTCCCGCTGAGGACCTGGCGTGCCGACAGCAGCCCGCTTCCGCCTGAGACGGTTTTCGCCTCCGCCACGGCCGATCTCGACTGAGTCGCTGAGATGATGAGGCTCTTTCGCGTCATGGAAGACGACCGGATGGTCTGGGTGGCTGCGTTGGCCCACGAGAACATGTACGGATATGTCGCCAACACGGGTCGCTTCCACGATAACAATGCCTTGCGCAACGACTTCTACATGGACCGCGACTTCACCTACGCGGAGAGCGGTATCGCCGAGGCTCGCCGGTTGATCGAGACCGGGGTCGAGCCACTTGACGAGGAGGAGTACGCCGAGATCCTCGCGGAGTGGCGTGCCGATCAGCGGTCGCTGGATCCGACCGAGACGCTGTCGATGGCGGCCGGGCATAACCCGTGAGGGTCACTGAGGAGAACCGGGCGGCTGGCGGATCGAAGTACCGCTGCACTCATCCGCGTCGATCGCGGTGACGGAGACGACGACCCGGCCGTACGAGATCGAGCGCGATCGGCGGAGCCGACCAGGGATTCAACCTCAAGGAGGCAAGGGAACGATGAGCGTGTACGTCGTCCGGGACGACAGCGAGTTCCTCTGGATCGCGGCTGTGATTGCCGAGGACATCTATACCTATGTCCCGAACACCGGCAAGTTCCACCGCAATGACGGCCTCCGCGAGGACTTCTTCATGACCAGGAATCTGACGTACGAGGAAGTCACCGTCACCAAGGCCAAGGACGCCATCGACGCCGGCCTGACACCTCTCGACGAGCAGACCATGGCCGACCACCTGAGCAAATGGTCTCAGGATCCGGAAGCCCTCGACCCCGAACAGGTCTTCGCTTCCGTCATTGCCGACCTCCGCTGACCTCCCGATCTGACTCGTCTGTGGGTTACTTGTGGGCTTGGGCGTAGAGGTTGGTGATGATGGATTCGATGGTGGGTTCGGTGACTGTGAGGTCGACCAGGGGGTAGGTGGCGGCTATTTGGGCTACCAGAGGGGCCGCTGAAGTTGTGGTGGGGAAGGTGAGCCATTGGCGGGGGCCGTCGGTCTTGGTGACGGTGGTGCCGGGGATGGTGATGGGGGGATGGGAGGTGGCGAGGTCGATGATCAGGGTGCGGGGGGCGTTCTGGGAGGCGCGGAGGACGGGGAGGGTGCCGTCGAAGACCTGGTGGCCGTGGTCGATCACCATGACGCGGGAGCAGAGCGCCTCGATGTCGTCGAGGTCGTGGGTGGTGAGGATGATCGTGGTACCGCGTTCGGCGTTCACCTGGGCGAGGAACTCACGCAGCCGGGCCTTGCTGACGATGTCCAGACCGATGGTGGGTTCGTCGAGGTAGACGATCTCGGGATCGTGCAGCAACGCGGCCGCGATGTCGCCGCGCATCCGCTGGCCCAGCGACAACTGGCGCACCGGTACGTCGAGGAGGTCGCCGAGATCGAGGAGTTCCACGAAGGTGGCCAGGTTCTCGGCATGGCGCGCCCGCGGTACGGCGTACATCTTCTGCAGGACGGCGAAGGAGTCCTTGAGCGGCAGGTCCCACCACAGCGTGGTGCGCTGGCCGAAGACGACGCCGATGCGTTTGGCCAGCTTCAACCGGTGCCGCGACGGGTCCACGCCGGCCACCCGGATCGAACCGCTGGACGGGACGAGGATGCCGGTCAGCATCTTGATCGTGGTGGACTTGCCGGCGCCGTTCGGGCCGATGTAGCCCATCACCTCTCCTGGTTCGACGGTGAAGGACAGCCCGTCGACAGCGCGGACCTCCCGCCGGGTACGCCGTAGCCCGGTGCGGCTGGTCACGGTGAAGGCGCGGGACACGTTCTCCAATTCGATGACTGGCACGACTCAACTCCCTGTGCTGCGGTAACGACGGAGACCGGCTTGCCAGGCCAGCGACGCCAGCGCGACCATCACGACGGCGACCGCGGGCGCGAGCAGGCCGATCCAGGACGGCAGGCCCAGCGGGGCGGGTTTGCCCAGTACCTGGAGCACCGGGTAGTAGTTGACGAAGGCAAGCGGTACGACGAACGTGACCGCGCGGACGATGTCCTTGCCGAAGATGGCCAACGGGTACTGCGTCAACTGCTGGCCACCGTAGGTGAACGAGTTCGCCAGCTCGGCCGAGTCGATCGAGACGAACTGGAACGCCCCACCGAGCACGAAGATCGCGGCGAAGATGACCGACCCGGAGATCAGCGACACCGCGAGCAGCAGGACCTTGGCGACGGTCCAGTCGATCTCCAGGGCGGCAACGGAGATCACCAGGACGAGTCCGGCCTGCAGTGGTCGGCCGAGCCGGCGGAGTGCGAAGTTGTCCGCGGCGGCCTGCAGGAACGCGGACACCGGCCGGATCAGCCAGACGTCCAGCTCCCCGGTCCGGATCCGCTGCCCGATCCGATCGATCGACCCGATCACCAGGTCGGCCAGGCCGAGGGTCATCGACGCGGTCCCGTACAGCAGTCCCATCTCGGCCAGGGTGAAACCGCCGAACGTCTCGATGTGGCTGAACATCAGCAACACCGCGACGAAGTCCAGTCCGGTGACCAGCGCCGAACCGAGCAGCATCAGCGCGAACGACGCCGGGTAGGCCAGCGAGGACCGGATCCACATCACCACGAGCATCCAGTACTGCCCGGGCCAGGCCGTTGCCTTGGACAACCAGCTCTCTTCGGCCTTGGTGAGCGACTCAGCCACCCTGGATCACCACCTTCCGGGTCGCGAACACCGTCGCCAGGCTCCCGGCGGCCAGCAGGACGACGATCCACCCGAGCTGGAACGCAAGCGCCGAACCGACCCCGCCCGGATTGCGCCCGAGCCAGACGTCGATCGGCACCTGCAGGGTCGCCGCCCACGGTGTCGCCCGCGCGACCTCACCGATCCAGCCCGGGAACACCACCAGCGGCAGGATCGTCCCGGAGAAGAACAGCGACAGCACCATCGCCACGTGTTCCACCCCGCGCGAGTCGGTGATCCAGAACCCGGACAGCGCGACCAGATACCGGATGCCGAAACTCACCACCACCCCGAAGACCAGCGCGGCCGCCACCGCCACCCACTGCGCCGCGGAGGACGGGAAGTTCAGATCGAACACCAGCGACCCCACCAGCAGCGGAAGCCCGCCCCGCGCGATCAACTGGAACATGGCCCGCCCGGCGTCGACCGACAACCACCAGAGCATCAACTGGGTCGGCCGGTACAGGTCCACCGCGATCTCCCCGGTCCGGACCCGCTCCCCCAGCTCGACCGTCGTCGACGCGCCGAAGATCCCGATCGGCATCAGCAACCCCTGCTGCAACCAGACGAAGGTGAGCGCGTCGGACACGTCGTACCCGCCGAGGCCCGGCCGCAGCTCCCACAGCGTGAGATAGACGCCGCAGAAGATGAACCCGAAGACGGTATTGGTGAACGCGCCGGTCAAGGTGGCGATCCGGTACGTCGAGAACCGGCGGAACGAGCGCACCGCGATCGCCCAGTACACGCCCACCCGAACCTCCTTTCACTCTGTCGAGGCGGTGTCCGGGGGTCCAGCGGCACACAGAACTACCCCGGATCCATCAGGACCCGGGGGGTTCGGACACCACTGTGTCGGCACGCCGAAGAAGCTGCCGTTGTCAAGGGAAGAACAGCGACGCTACGCCGATCCGCCGACGGGCGTCAACTGCATTCCGCCGATCTGGGGTGTCAGCTGAGCTCGGCCTCCAGCACGCGGGCGAGCAGCGTCGCGAACGGCACCGGATGACTCGCGTACCCCGCATGCCCACCCGGGAAGCTCACCACCGGCCAGCCCACCTCGCCCGCGATCACCCCGATCGGCTGCGCCGATTTTGTCTCCGACACGGGACAACTAGATGCTTCGCCGACTCGATCCCGGCCGCCGGCACCAGCTTGTGCGCGACCTCCTTCAACGCCGCCAGCTCCGGCCGGTACCGCGTGAACGGCAGCAACTTGTGCGCGAAGAACACCGCCATGTTCGCGCCCATCCGCTCCATCACCTCGCGGTACTCCGGCCGCAGGTCCTCCGGCGCCGGCTCATCCTCCTCATCGAACCCGAGCCCGCCCGAGAACAGCCGCAGCGCGGCCTCGACCCCGTCGGTACGGAACGTGCCGTGCACATCCTCGAAGAACGCCCGCGCGACCTCCACGTCCGGCAGCACCTCGACCGCCGGCGGCTCGTGCGCAACCAGTATCCGCACCCGATCCGGGTACCGCGCGAGCAACTCGAGCCCCGTGATCGCCCCCGAACTACTCCCGAACACGTAGGCCGGCTCGTCCCCGCCGACCACGTCGAGCACGGCCAACGCGTCCGCGGCCGACCGATCCACGCGTTCGTCGACCGGCGCCTCGTCGTACGGGCTGCGCGAGTTGCCGCGTGGGTCGTACGCGACCACCGTGTACTCCGCGGCTAGTGTCCCGTGTCGGAGATTGCTTGATGGTGGGCGGTGTCCAGGTGCGTGCATCGCAAGGCGGAGAAGCGGCCTCGATGCGGGGTTCATCGTGGCCGCTTCTCCAACGCCGCGAGGTGCGTGCCTGGGCGCCGCCCACGTCAAGGAATCTCCGACACGGGACACTGGCTGCCCCACGATCGACTCGAACACCCCGCCATCCGTGAACCCACCCGCGATCAGCAACAGCACCGGCCCCGAACCCGTCACCTCGTAGTGCAGCGTCGCGCCCGGCACCTTCACCTTGTTCACGGTCTTCGCATTCATCTGGTCACCCCTTCATCCTCGGTGACACCAGCCTGCACACCCCCGCTGGCACCCCACGCACACGCCGCTGACACGCTTCCCTGCCCACCTTGTGCACCCGCCAGGCACACCCCCGAGCGGAATACGACTGCTCCGTGCCCAAAGTCGCAACCCGCAGCGGGTGGAACCGAGGGTGCCGCCGGCGAGTTGGGTCAGGTGGCCTCGGCGAGGTCAGGGGCTGCGGTGGTGGTGCCGGGACCGTCGAGGCCGGACCACGGGGCTCGGGGGAGGGTCAGCCGGCTTCGGCGATGTCGGGGGCCGGGGTGGCGGTGTCGGAGTCGTCGAGGCCGGACCAGGGGTCTCGGGGTGGGGCTACCCGGCGGCCTTGCGGGCAGATGCGGGAGAAGTCGCACCAGGCGCAGAGCGGTGACGGTTCGGGTGGGAAGACGGCGTCGGCCTCGGCGGGAGTGAGGCCTTCCTGCCAGCGGGCTTCGGCGGCGGCCGCGTCGTTGACGATGGACTCGGCTCGGCGCCGGTGCCGGGCGAGCGAGTCGTCGTCATGGTCGGCGGCGGCGACCGTGTTGGTCGGCAGGTGGTGGAGCTCGACGCGGGTGCACGGACGGCGGAGCACTCGGCGGGCGCCCAGGACGTAGAGAGCCATCGCGAGTGAGGAGCGCGCATCGGTGCTGGTCAGGAGCCGGCGACCGGTCTTGTAGTCGACGATCGCGAGCTCGGTGCCGCCGTTGCCGTCGCGGGCGGGCCGCTCGTCGATCCGGTCGACGCGGCCGCGCAGGCTGGCCCGTTCGGTGGTGAACGCGACCGTACGTTCGACGCCCAGCGGTTCGTAGTACGGGTCGGAGTCGCGGAGGTAGCCGAGCACCATGTCGGTCGAGCGATCGCGCCAACTGAGTGACTGCCGTTCGTCGCGGAATCCCTCACTCCGCCAGCTGGACCGCATCTTCGCGACCACCTCGTCCGGCGTACGACGCGACGCCTGCCACCGGCCGAAGAAGTCGGCAAGCACCTCGTGCACGATCGCGCCGACGGTGTTGTGCGCCCAGGGCGGTCCCTTCGGCGGCCGCGGCGTCTCCAGGTAGGTGTACCGGTACTTGCGCTTGCAGTCCGCGAACGTCAGCAGCTTCGTCGGCGTGGCCACGAACAGCCGCGACGGCATCCCCGGCAGCAGGTCGTCAGCCACGATTCAGCCCGCCTTGATGAAGTCCGCCACCGCGTCGGCGACCAGCTGGACCGCGATCGCGCTCAGCAGCAGACCGGCGATCCGGGTGACCAGGAGGACGCCGTTCTCGCCGAGGATCCGCATGATCAGCCCGGAGAACCGCAACGTCAGCCACATCACGATGTGGATCAGCACGATGCCGACCGAGATCGCGACCACGTCCGGGACCGACCCGTCGGCACGCTGCACGAACACCATCGTCGCGACGATCGCACCCGGTCCGGCCAGCAGCGGCGTACCGAGTGGGACGAAGGCGATGTTCACGTTCTTAGTCTGAACCGGATCCTCGGCCGTGTCGGTGAGCAGCTGCAACGCGATCAGCAGGAGCAGCAAACCGCCCGCGCACTGCAACGCCGGCAGGGTGATCCCGAGGTTGTGCAGGATCTGCTGCCCGAACGCCGCGAACACCACGATCACCCCGAAGGCGACCAGCACGGCCTGCCAGGCCGCCTTCTTCCGGACGGCGCGCGACTGGCCGGCCGTCAGCGAGATGAACACGGGCACGGTGCCGGGCGGGTCCATGATCACGAACAGGGTGACGAAGACCTCGCTCAGCAGCGCCAGATTGATGATGTCGTTCACGGCAGGTAGGCCTCTGGAACGTTCGCCTCGCTGGCCGCCGCGTTCGCCTTCGCCACGTCGAGCAGTCGCTCGAACTGCTCCGGCTCGGTCGTGTTCACCCCCAGGTCGTGATCCACCTTGCCGACGCCGTGATGGTCGCTGGACCCGGTGTAGATGAGGCCGAGGTCCGTCGCGATTCCTCGCAGCGTGGCCCGCGACTCCGGCGAGTGGTCCTGGTGGTCCACCTCGATCCCGGCCAGCCCATGATCCGCGACCAGGCGCGCGAGTAGGTCCACGGTGATGACGCGATGGCTGGACCGGCCCCACGGATGCGCGATCACCGGTACGCCGCCGGCCGCGCGGACCAGGTCGATCGCCCGGCCCGGATCGATCGCGTAGTGCGACACGTGCCCAGGCTTCCCGTCGGCCAGGAACCTGTCGAACGCCTCACTCCGGTTCGCGACGGTGCCGTTGGCAACCAATGCGTCGGCGACATGCGGCCGCCCGACCGACGGCGTACCGGTCGCCTGGGCCAGCACCTCGTCGACGGTGAGTGCGACACCCATACCGTTCAGCCGGGCGACGATCGATGGGATCCGGTCGGTCCGGCCGTCCCGGACGATCTTCAACTCCTCGGCCAGCGGCCCGTACGCCGGGTCCGGCAGGTAACCGAGTAGGTGGACGGAGATCCCCTTCAGCTTGCAGGAGATCTCGATCCCGGGCACGAACCCGATCCCGAGCTGCTCGGCGGCCCGGCGACCCTCGACCCAGCCGTCGGCCGTGTCGTGATCGGTGACCGCGATCACGTCCAGGCCGTCCCGCTTCGCATGCGCGATCAGGACGTCGACCGGGTCGGTGCCGTCCGAGCGGTTCGAATGGGTGTGCAGGTCGATGCGCACAGGCGATCAGGATCCCTTCTCCGGACATCTCTCGCCGCTGATGCTATCCGTGCCCACCCCCTTTCCCCGCCCAACTGTCCACACCCCGCCCAACCCGCACCACCCAACCCGCACCACCCAACCCAAACCCCCACCCACACACGCCGCCGCCCCGCACACCCCCGCCCCGCCCCGCGCCCGCCCCGCACACCCCCGCCCCGCCCCGCGCCCGCCCCGCACCACGCCCGCCCAGACCTCCCCCGGAACACCGACACGGTGCCTGCACCACTCATCAACCACCGTTAACGCGCCTTCTGCGGCGCCGCTCAAGCGTGGCGGGCGCAGGCTCGGCGCACTTGATGAGTGGTGGAGTGACGGGGCTCAGCGACCCTCCGCACACCACGCCCGCTCCGCCGTGTCCCGAGGCTCACCGCGCGGTAACTATTAATCGCACCCGTCCGTGACAATTTGTTACCGCGTTGTGGTGGTGGGACGGCGGATCTATCGTTGCCGGGCATGGGAGAGCAGGACCGGATCGACTGTGTGGGGGCGCTCGTGTACGACGAGCAGCACCGGCTGCTGGTGGTCCAGCGGGCGAACGAACCCGGTCGCGGCCTGTGGTCGCTGCCGGGCGGCCGGGTCGAGCCAGGTGAGGACGACCCTGCGGCGGTGACCCGGGAAGTCGAGGAGGAAACCGGTCTCCAGGTGTCCGTTGGCGAGCTCGTCGGCGAGGTCGAACGCGAAGCGCCGGGCGGCAGGCTGTATGTCATCCGCGACTACGAGGCCGAGGCCGTCGGCGGGACCCTCACACCTGGTGACGACGCCACGGACGCCCGCTTCGTCGACCGCAACGAGTTCGACGCCCTCCCCACCACCACCCTGCTGGCCTCCACCCTCGCCCAATGGAACGCCCTCCCGGGCTGAATTCGGGTGCTGCAGTGAGCAGGGCCGCTGATACTGGTCGGGTGGAACTGATCCGGGCGATCGAGGAGAACGCGGCTGAGCTCCTGCTGCGGATGGGCGCGGCCGGCGGTGGTGAGCAGCGCGACGACAAGGTCCGGTGGACGATCGGTGGTTCGCCGATCGACTATCACAATGCGGTGGTCGCAGCCGACCTGTCCGACGACGAAGCGGATCTGGTCATCGCCGAGTCGATCAAGCGATTCGAGGCGAACGGCGTCCCCGGCAGTTGGCACGTCGGCCCCTCGATGCGACCGAGCGACCTCGGCGATCGCCTGCTGACGGCCGGATTCACCCACGGCGGCAGCGAACCGGGAATGGCCATCGACCTGACCCAGCTGACCGACCCAAGTGACCCGAGGCCCGTACTGCGGATCGTTCGGGTGCGGGCGGCCGACGTACTGGCGACCTGGGCGGCAACGCTCGCCCAGGGATTCGGGGAAGGGCCGAAGGAGGCGGAGTGGGTTGCCGAGGTGTATGGGAGCGAGGGCTTCGACGATCCGTGGCGTCATTACCTCGCCTATCGCGATGACGAACCGGTTGCGACGGCGACGATCTTTCTCGCGGCCGGAGTAGCCGGGGTCTACTTCGTCATGACGGTGCCGACCGCCAGACGTCAAGGCATCGGCGCCGCCATCACCTTGCACGCACTCCGTGAGGCGAGGGATTCGGGCATCCCGTACGCCGTACTCGGCTCCTCCCCCGCAGGTCGATCGGTCTACGAGTCGCTCGGTTTCAAAACGTATTGCGAGATCGACCTGTACGAGTGGAGCTCAGGAGTTCCAGCGGTGGATGGCGGGGGAGCCTCGTTCCCAGCCCAGGACTGAGACGGTGGCGGTGTTGAGGACGAAGTGGCGGCCTTCGGTGACATCCAGTTCAAGCCAACGGGCGGTGAGGCCGCGTAAGGCGTGTGAGTGACCGAAGACGAGGACGTCGCCGGCTACGTCATTGATGCGCCGCCGCACGCGGTCGAGCCGGGCGGCAACCGCAGCAGGGGTTTCGCCGTTGGGTACCGGGCGCGCCCAGATCGTCCACCCCGGCACGGTCTTGCGGATCTCGGCGGTGGTGATGCCTTCGTAGTCGCCGTAGTCCCACTCGACCAGATCCTCGTCGACCTCGGCATCCGGGAAGCCCGCGAGCACCGCCGTACGCCGGGCGCGCTGCCGCGGACTGGTCAGCACCAGCGCGAACTTCTGTTCCGCCAACCGGTCCCGTAGTCCGGCAGCAATCCGCTCGCCTTCCGACGTCAGCGGCAGGTCGGTCGTCGACGTGTGCCGGCCGTTCTTGCTCCACTCTGTCTCACCGTGCCGGACCAGCCAGATCCGGTCCCCGTGGTCCGCTGACTCTTCGTATGTGGTCACGGATTCATCGTCCCAGATGGGTCACGAGGTCTTGACCGATGCACCCCGGACAGGGCAGGGTCGAAAACTGTAAGCGCTTCCATTTTGGCCCCGAAGCACCCGGGAAGCGCCCAGAAAGGCACAGACAGGACCCCAGACAGGCCCTGGAACCCCGGCAACCGCCCGACACCGAGGAGCTCTCCCGATGCCCTCCGGCCCGACCGGCAGGCCGGCGACGATCTACGACGTCGCCGCGCTGGCGAAGCTGTCCATCGCGACGGTTTCGCGCGTCCTGCAGGGCACCGGACCGGTGTCGGCGAAGGCGCGGGCCCGGGTCGACCAGGCGGCACACGAGCTCAACTACGTTCCGCTGCGAGCCGCCCGAAGCCTCGCGGTGCAACGTCATGAGGCGCACGGGCTCGTACTGCCTGACCTGGCCGGCCCGTTCTACGGCGACCTGCTGATGGGGTACGAACGCTGGGCCGGCGAACACGGCCAGAGCGTCATCATCACCGTCACACACGGCAACCCCGATCCGCGCCGCAGCATCCGCGACCTGGCCAGCCGGGTCGACGGGATCGTCGCCCACGCAGACGCGGTGGAGCTGCCGTTGATCCAGGATCTGCGCCGGGCCAAGGTGCCGGTGGTGGTGATCGCCCATCCCCCGGTCACCGGCTGCGACTCGATCCGCAGCGAGAGCCTGCACAGCGCCGAACAGTTGACCGGCCGGCTGCTCGACAACGGCCGCAAGAGTCTGGTTTTCGTCGGCGACCCAGCGACGCCGTACGACGCCACCGCGCGGTACACGGGCTTCTGCAACGCGCACCGCGATCGCGGCCTCCGCGCGGCGGAACCGCCGAGGGTCAAGCTGACCGAGGAATCCGGCGCCGCCTTCGCCAACCAGTTGCTAAAGGCAAAGACGCTTCCGGACGCACTGGTCTGCGGCAACGACGAAGTCGCGCTGGCTGTGATGAAAGTACTACGTGCGGCGGGCATCGGCGTACCGGAGGACATCGCGGTGACCGGCTGGGACGACGTGATGGCCGCCCGGTACGTGACGCCCGGACTGACCACCGTGCGGCAGCCGATCGCGGAACTCGGCCGGCTCGCCGCCCAACGACTGCACGAGCGGGTCACCGGAGAACGGACCCGGTCGCGCAACGACGTACTGGCAACACAACTCGTGCTGCGGGACAGCTGCGGCACGGCATCGGGGGAAGTAGCAGTAACCGAGTGAGGAGACGAGAATGACCAACAGCATCCGCCGCCGGCTGGTGATCGGCAGCGCTGCCCTTACTGCCACCGCACTCGCGCTAGCGGGCTGCGGCCGGTCCGAGGACTCCCCCGAATCGGCGCCCACGGCAACCACCAGCGTGGGCAGCGGCCCGGCCACCGGCGAGCTGACCGTGTGGGCGATGGGCACCGAGGGCGAGAACCTGCCCAAGCTGCTCACCTCGTTCCAGCAGGCCAACCCCGGCGTCAAGGTCACCGTGACGCCGATCCCGTGGGACGCGGCGCACAACAAGTTCACCACCGCGATCACCGCGCAGAGCCTGCCGGACGCCGCGATGGTCGGCACCACCTGGATGGGCGAGTTCGCCGACCTCGGCGCGCTCGACCCGACCCCGAGTTCGATCGACACGTCCGGCTTCTTCCCGGGCGCGCTGGACACCACCAAGGTCGGTGACGTCAGCTACGGCGTCCCCTGGTACGTCGAGACGCGGCTGGTCTACTACCGCAAGGACCTCGCCGCGAAGGCCGGAATCACCACTCCGCCGACGGACTGGGACGGCCTGAAGGCGATGACGAAGGCGATGCAGGACAAGGCCGGCGCGAAGTACGGGATCAACCTGCAGCCGGGCGGTCAGGGTTCCTGGCAGACGGTGATGCCGTTCGCCTGGTCCGCCGGCGCGAACCTGACCACCGACGACGACAAGCAGTTCACCTTCGACACCCCGGAGATGCAGGAGGGGCTGAAGTACTACCAGTCCTTCTTCACCGAGAAGCTGGCCGGCACCGACCTGCCACCGAACCAGACCGAGGCGCAGTTCGTCAGCGGCCAGGTGCCGATGTTCATCTCCGGGCCGTGGATGGTCGGCTCGATCGCCAAGCTCGGCGGCGACAAGATGAAGCAGAACATCGGCGTCTTCGAGATCCCGAAGAACAAGACCTCGACCTCGTTCGTCGGCGGCAGCAACTTCGTGGTGTTCAAGACCAGCAAGAACAAGGACAGCGCGTGGAAGCTGGTCCAGTGGCTGTCGGACCCGAAGACGCAGGCGGAGTGGTTCAAGCAGTCCACCGATCTGCCCGCCGTACAGAGCGCGTGGCAGGACCCGAGCATCGCGAGCGACCCGCTGCTGCCGGTGTTCGGCAAGCAGCTGGAGACCGCGAAGGCGCCGCCGGCGATCGTGAACTGGGAGCAGGTCGCGACCGCGTTCGACGCCGAGATCGAGAAGCTGGCCAAGGCCGGGCAGTCGCCGGCCGACACCGCGAAGGCCACCCAAGCCAAGGCCGCGTCGATCGGGACCGGCAGCTGAGCTGATGTCGTCCACCACTGTGCGGGAACCGGCTACCCGCGTCCGGAGGCCTGATCGGCCGCCGGGGCGGGGGCGCCGCAAACTCGACCATCAGACCGCCGCCGCGTGGATCCTCGTGCTGCCGTTCGTCGTGCTGTTCCTGGCCTTCACCGCCGGGCCGGTGCTCGGCTCGCTCGGGATGAGCTTCACCGACATCCGGCAGCGCGACCTGCGGACGCCGTTGTCGGTGAACGGGGTCGGGTTCGACAACTACGTGAAGGCGCTGTCCGACGAGACGTTCCGCCGGTCCGCGCTCAACACGGCGTACTTCGTCGTGGTCGGGGTGCCGCTGACCCTCGTGCTGGCGCTGGCGGCGGCGGTCCTCCTGGACCGCGGTCTCAAGCGATTCACGGCCGTGTTCAAGGTCGGCTACTACCTGCCGGTGGTGACCTCGATCGTCGCGATCGCGGTGATCTGGCGGTTCGTGCTGGCGCCGGACGCCGGCCTGCTGAACACGGTGCTCGGCTGGGTCGGCATCGACGGGCCGAACTGGCTGGCCTCGAAGACCTGGGCGATGCCGTCGCTGATCGTGATGGCGGCCTGGCGGAACTTCGGCTCCGCGATGATCATCTTCCTCGCCGGGCTGCAGGGCATCCCGCAGTCCGTCGAGGAGGCCGGCCAGATCGACGGTGCGGGCCCGTGGCAACGATTCCGGTACCTCATCCTGCCGTTGCTGCGGCCGACCATCCTGTTCACCAGCGTGGTCACCGGGATCGGGTACCTGCAGTTCTTCGAGGAGCCGTTCGTGATGACCCAGGGCGGTCCGCTGAACAGCACGATCTCGGTGTCGATGTACACCTACCAGCAGTTCGGCTTCGGCAACTACGGCCTGGCCACGTCGATGAGCTACCTGCTGTTCGTGGTGATCGCCGTCGTCACGTTCATCCAGTTCCGGGTGCTGAGGGAGAAATGATGCGCCGTACCTGGTGGATCTACCTGATCGGCGTCCTCGGCCTGATCGCGGTGGCCGCGCCGTTCGCCTGGATGTTCCTGGGCAGCTTCAAGACCCAGGGCGAACTGCTCCGGGTGCCGCCGACCTGGTGGCCGGAGGCACCGACCACGCAGAACTACGACGACCTGTTCAACAAGGCGAACTTCCCGCGCTACTTCCTCAACTCGACGATCGTGGCGCTGGCGGTGACGGCCGGCAATCTGGTCTTCTGCTCGATGATCGGTTACGCGCTGGCCAAGCTGCGGTTCAAGGGCCGCAACGCGCTCTTCCTGCTGGTGATGGCCACCCTGATGGTGCCGGGCATGGTCACCTTCGTGCCGCTGTTCGTGCTCGTCACCAACGCCGGGCTAGCGAACAGCTATCCCGGCCTGATCCTGCCGTTCCTGGTGTCGCCGTTCGGCGTCTTCCTGATGCGGCAGTTCTTCTCCGGGCTGCCGGACGACCTGATGGACGCCGGCCGGGTGGACGGCAGCAGCGAGCTGGGGATATTTGCCCGGATCATGTTGCCGCTGACCAGGCCGGCCCTGGCCACGCTCGGCATCCTCACCTTCCTCGGCTCCTGGAACAACTTCCTCTGGCCGCTGGTGATCGCCCAGACCGAGGACAAGTACACCCTGCCCGTCGCCCTGGCGCTGTACTCGACCGGCCAGAACGCGCAGAACTTCGGCCTGCTGATGGCCGGCGCGGTCGTGGTCGTCATCCCAGTGCTGGTGATGTTCCTCGCCTTCCAACGGCACGTCACCAAGGGCATAGCGATCACCGGCATCAAATAGACCCCCTTTTTGGAGACAAGATGACCGCCAACATCAGTCGCCGCACCCTGCTCGCCGCCACCGGATCCGCCGCTCTGATCGGTACCGCGGGCGCCGCGAGCACCTCGTACGCCGGTCCGCGCAGCCCGGCCGAGATCCTGCGCGGAGGGTGGCAACCGAATCGCCAGGACCGGGCCGTCGTCGGCCGTTGGGCCCGCGACACCTGGCGCAGCCTGGTCGCGCGCGAGCTCGGCATCATCTCGCCCGCCGAGGCGCTGCACCGGATCAACCAGACGCTGACCACGATGACCCGCGTCGACCATCACGACCCGAGCGGGATGTACTTCAACTGGTACGACGAGGCCACTGGTGAGGTCTTGTACACCGATCCCGACGGCACCCGGCCGATCACGCCGTTCGTGTCCAGCGTCGACAACGGCTGGTTCGCGGCCGCCCTGATGGTCGTCCGCAACGCCGTACCGGGCGCCCGCCGGCTCGCGGATCCCCTGCTGAACAAGATGAACTTCGCCTTCTACTACAACCCCGACGCCCGGCCCGGACTCGGCGCGGGGCTGATGCGTGGCGGCTTCTTCGAGACCTCGCCGCCGGACGAGGCGACCGACAAGGGCAACCACGCCGGCATCGGTCCGGACGTGTACTACCGCAAGTTCCACTACGACACCTGCAACACCGAGGCACGGATCGCGCCGTACATCGGTATCGCCCGCGGACAGGTCCCGCCGCAGCAGTACTTCGCGACGTACCGGACCTTCCCGGAGTCCTGCGACTGGTCCTGGGTGGAGCAGAGGCCGGTCGGCGTGCACCGGACGTACCTCGGTATCGACGTGTTCGAGGGCTCCTACTCCTACCGCGGGATGCGGCTCGTACCGTCGTGGGGCGGCGACATGTTCGAGTCGCTGATGCCCGACCTGTTCGTGCCGGAGTCGAGCTGGGCGCCGCGGAGCTGGGGACTCAACCACCCGCTCACGGTCCGCATCCACATCGAACACGGGCTGTACGACGCGAAGTACGGTTACTGGGGTTTCTCGCCGGCCAGCAATCCACGCGGCGGGTACTCCGTGTACGGCGTCGACGCGATCGGGATGGACCCCGGCGGCTACCCGTCCGACCTGGAGGCGACGAACTACGACGCCGGCTTCGACGGCTGCCGGGAGGGCACGAACCCCGACCCGACGTTCGGCGACGGTGTGGTCACGCCGCACGCGGCCTTCCTCGCCATGCAGTACGCGCCGCGGCAGGCGATCGACAACCTCGCGAAGATCGAGTCGACATTGCACGCCTACAGCGCCGGCGGGTTCTACGACTCGGTGGCGGTGCGATCGGGCCTGATCGCCAAGCGCTACCTTTCGCTGGACCAGGCGATGGTGATGGGTGCCATCGGCAACGTCTTCGCCGGCGACGTGATCCGGCGCAACTTCACCCCCGGCGGCCCCACCCAGCACATCCGCCCCCTGATCGCCATGGAGGAATTCACCGCGGGCCTCGACTGACCCCTTGACCGCTTGCGTCCGAAGAACCTTGGGTTATGACGCAAGGTTCTTCGGACGCAACGACGACAGCTAGCTGGAGTTTGATTGATGCAGAGCGATGCGAAGGCCGACTGGGACGCTCGGATCGCGGTCCGCAGTGACGAGGACCGCGAGTTCGAGTTCCCGGATCTCGATCCGCCGAAGGAGGTGACCGCGGTCGGCGGGATCGGGCAGGTGACGATCGACTGGGAACCCGTTCCCGGTGCGGTCGGCTACCTGATCCTCCGGGCGACAGAGGACGGTCCACTCGAACCGGTGGACCACCACAGCGGTGACGTCCTGTCGGTCCCGGCCCCGCCGTATGTCGACACCACCTGCACCCCCGGTACGCCGTACCGCTATGCGGTGGTGAGCGTGCCCGAGGTGACGGTCGCGGGTCGCGCGAGTGAGACCGCCGGGGCCGTACCGTTGGTTGCCGACGGCACGGTTCCAGTGGTGACGGTGACGGTGGATGCCGTTGCTGAGGGCACCGAGCTGCACCGGCCCTGGGTTCCGATGATCGGCAGCGAGCGGCTCAGCCAGTTGCTCTGCACCGACGTGACCGGCGGCCGCCAGATCGGTCCCGAACTGGAACAGGCGTTGCGCCGGATGCACGACGAGATCGGCGTCCGGACGGTGCGCGCGCACGCGATCTTCCACGACGACACCCGCGTGTACACCGAGTCAGCCGGACAGCCGGTGTACGACTTCACCGTGGTCGACACGATCTACGACAAGCTGCTCGCGATCGGCCTGCGCCCGGTGGTCGAACTCGGTTTCATGCCGCGGGATCTGGCCAGTGATCCGTCCAAAGTGGTCTTCGAGTACGGCGCGATCATCTCGCCGCCGAAGTCGTACGAGCGGTGGGGCGAACTCGTCCGGAAACTGGTGGAACACCTGATCGACAGGTACGGCCAGGACGAGGTGCTGACCTGGGACTTCGAGGTCTGGAACGAGGCCAACCTCGAGGTCTTCTGGTCCGGCACCAAGGCCGAATGGATGCGCCTGTACGACGTGAGCGCGGCCGCCGTGAAGTCGGTGGACGAGCGGATCGCGGTCGGTGGTCCGTCGTCGGCCGCGGCCGGTTGGGTCGACGATCTGCTGGCGCATGCGGCCGAAGTGGGTTCGCCGGTGGACTTCGTCTCCACGCACACGTACGGGAGTCCGCCGCTCGACGTACGGGCTTCGCTGGAGCGGCATGGGTTCGGCGAGGCGCGGATCCTGTGGACCGAGTGGGGTGTCACGCCGACGCACTTCAATCCGATCAGCGACTCGGTGTTCTCGGGCGTGTTCCTGGTGCGCGGGATGCGGTCGGCGGCGGGGCGGGTGGACGCGCTCGCGTACTGGGTCGCTTCGGACCATTTCGAGGAACTCGGGCGGCCGCCGCGGTTGCTGCACGGCGGATTCGGGTTGCAGACGGTCGGCGGGTTGCCGAAACCGCGGTACCACGCGCTCAGTCTGCTCAGCCGGCTCGGTCCGGTCGAGCTGCCGATCACGGTGGAAGGTGACGGCGGCGGCAGTCTGGTCGAGGCCTGGGCGTCGCGCGACCAGGACCGGATCGCGATCCTGCTGTGGAACCTCACGCTCGACCAGACGAAGGCCTCCGGCGCACCGGAGCTGACCCGCCGGATCCGCGTCGATCTCCCTGGTCTCGCCGGGGATTGGCAGGGCACCGCGACGTACCTGACTACCCGCAATTCGGCGACCGGATCAGGCGACTCGACCCCGCCGTACGGATCAGGCGCCCCGCCGTCCGGGTCCGGTGATCTGGTGGCGGCGGCCGCCGACCTCGGGATCGGCGACTGGCCGGCGACCGATCAGCACTGGCGTGAGCTGGCCCGGAGGAGCCAGCTGGTCAGCACTCCACTCACCTGGAACCTGTCCTCCGTCGAGCTGACGCTGCCGATGCCTTCCGCGGTGTTGCTCGAGTTCCGCGCCCGCTGAGCTCGCCGAGCTCGGGCTCGACCGACTCGAGCTCGTGCTCCAGCAGGTCCGGGTCGAGGCTGACCGCCTCGGTGATCCAGCGTTCGACGCCGGCGATGTGCACCGTCGCCCAGGACCTGGCCACTTCGGGCTCGCGCCCCTCGATCGCGTCGAGGATCGCCCGGTGTTCGGCCAGCGTCCGGGCGACGGCGTCGTTCTGGGTCAGGCCGCGCCAGATCCGGGCCCGGTAGGTGGGCTGGCGCAGGCTGTCGATCATCGAGGCGAGCGCGCGGTTGCCGCTGCCGACCGCGAGCAGCCGGTGGAACTCCACGTCACTGGCGAGCAGGTCCTCCACCGACGGCTCCGGGCCGAGCTCGTCGAGCAGCTTGCGCAGCGTGGCGATGTCCGAGCCAGGCATCCGCAGGGCGGCCCGCGCGGCCGCGGCCGGCTCGAGGATCCGGCGTACCTCGAAGAACTCCAGCACCGACGCGTCCTGGTGCAGGTCCAGCACGAACCCCATCGTCTCCATCAGCAGCGCCGGATCGAGACTCGTCACGAACGTCCCGTCACCTTGCCGGACCTCGAGCACCCGGATCAGCGCGAGCGCCTTGACCGCCTCGCGCAGCGAGTTCCGGGACAGGCCGAGGCGCGCGGCCAGATCCGGCTCGCGTGGCAGCCGGTCGCCGGGCCGCAGCTCGCCGGTCACGATCATCTGCTTGATCCGGTCGATCGCCTCGTCGGTGACCCGCACGTACACCTCCTGGCCTGACGGTGGAAACATCCGATGTCAGCGTCGCATACATCGGACGTCTGGGGCGCTTTTCACGCTCACCATTACGTTTCGACCCTGAATTAAGGACACGAACTGTTGACTCATGTCAAGGGGACGGCATATAGATCGGATGAATCAGTTCGTTTCTTCGAGGTATCAGTTCCCCTGGAGGTCAGGATGTACCGAAAACCAGCGCGAGCCCGCCGCTGGGCGATCGCCACCTTGTCGGCCATCGCGCTGACGGCCGTGGCTGCGTGCGGGGGCAACGACGGCAGCGGCGGTAGCGGCGACGGATCCGGGTCCGCCGACAAGGCCGACCTGACCTGGTCGTTCTGGGTCGGCGGCACCGAGGATGTGGCGGCCTGGCAGAAGGTCGCCGACCAGGCGACCACCGATCACGCCGGGATCACCGTCAAGCTCCAGGGCACCGACTGGGACAGCTACTGGTCCAAGATCGGCACCTTGCTGGCCAGCGGAAAGGCTCCCTGCATCATCGGCATGCAGAGCCTGCGGACCACGTCGTACGCGAGCGCGATGCTGCCGCTGGACGATCTGATGAGCAAGTACGGCCTGAAGACCGAGGACTTCGACAAGCCGATCATGGACGGCCTCAAGGTGGACGGGAAGCAGATCGCGATCCCGTACGACTCCGGCCCGATGGTGATCTTCTACAACCGCGACCTGTTCAAGGCCGCCGGTGTGGCCGAGCCGAAGCCGGGCTGGACGATGGACGAGTTCACGGCGGCCGCGAGGAAGCTCACCGCCGGCGGGAAGACCGGGCTGGTGACTCGACCCGGCGACCTGGGCGTCACGTCCTGGGTGCGGACCATGACCGGCGCGGAGCCGCTCGCCGACGGCAAGCTGAACCTCACCGACGGCAAGTTCGTCGAGGGATTCACCAAGTACGCCGACTTCGTCAAGACCGACAAGATCGCGCCGCAGGTGCCGGGCGGCAACCCCGACTTCGAGACCCAGCAGTTCGTCGCCGGCAAGGCTGCGATGCAGCTGAACGGGCCGTGGTCGCTGATCGACACCAAGGGCAAGGTCAAGTTCCAGCTCGGCATCGCACCGATCCCGGCCGGACCGGACGGCTCCAAGACGTACACCGCCGGCTCGGGCTTCGGCATCTCCCGGTCGTGCAAGACCCCGGACGCCGCCTTCCAGGCGATCATGTCGATGACGAGCGAGAAGCCGCTGACCACGCTGGCCGCGGCCGGCCGGGCGTACCCGGCCCGGATCGCCGCGCACCCGGCCTGGTTCACCGCGGCGGGCATCGACGGCGCGAAGGAGACGATCGACTACGCCTCGGAGAACTCGGTCCCGCTGGTCACCTCGAAGAACTGGGTCCAGGTGTCCGACCTGCTCACCCGCTTCGGGGTTCAGGCGCTGAACGGTGAGATCCCGCCGGAGCAGGCGCTGCAGACCATCCAGGACCAGGCGGGCGCTGGGTCCTGATGTCCACCGCTCAAACCACGACCGTCGCTCCGCCGGCCGGCCGCCCCTCCGGCGGCCGCCCGGTGGGGCGGCGGCCCGCGCTGCGGAAGGACGGCCGGTACGCCGGGGTCTTCCTGGCCCCGAGCCTGGTCGGCCTCGCCTTGTTCACGCTGTTCCCGACCGCGATGGCGCTGGGGATCAGCCTGTTCGACTGGCCGGTGTTCGGCGAGCGCAAGTTCCTCGGCATCGAGAACTACACGCACCTGCTGAACGACCCGGTGTTCCGCCGGGTCGTGCTGAACACCACGCTGTTCGTGGTGCTGTACGTACCGCTGAACGTGGTCGTCTCGCTCGGGCTCGCGGTCTGGCTGGGGCCGAAGATCAGGGGCCGGCAGGCGTTCCGGGTGCTGTTCTTCATCCCGGTGATGACGCCGATGGTGGCCAATGTGATGGTCTGGCGGCTGCTGTTCCAGCCCGGCGGTCTGATCGACGGCGGGATGCAGAGCTGGTTCGGCGTGAACGCCCCGAACTTCCTCGGGTCGTCGAACTGGGCGATGCCGGCGGTCGTGGCGATGTCGGTCTGGCAGGGCTTCGGCTACAACTTCCTGGTCTTCTCCGCCGCACTCGACCAGGTGCCGCAGTCGCAGCTGGAGTCGGCCCAGATCGACGGTGCCGGGCCGCTGCAACGGTTCCGGTACGTCACCTGGCCGATGATCACGCCGTCGATCTTCTTCGCCACCACGATGACGCTGATCACCTCGTTCCAGGTGTTCGCCCAGCCGTTCATCCTGACCCAGGGCGGTCCGGGTGTGGCCACCCAGACCATCGTCATGTACGTCTACAACCAGGGCTGGCAGTTCCTGACCATGGGACTCGCGTCGGCCGCGGGCTGGGTGCTGTTCGTGATCATCATGGGCATCACCGCGATCCAGTTCTTCGGCCAGAAGCGGTGGGTGCACTATGACGTCTGATGCCAACAGCCCCGTCGCCAAGGTGCGCAACGGGGTCTCGCACATCCTCCTGATCGCCGTCGCCATCGTCTTCATGGGCCCGCTGGTGTACGCCGTCGCGACCTCGCTGAAGCCGGCCGACGAGGTGTTCACGCCGACGCCCGAGTTGTTCGGCTCCGAGATCCGCTGGCAGAACTACGCCGACGCGTTCACCTTCGCGCCGTTCGGCCGCTACTTCCTGAACAGCCTGTTCGTCGCGGTGGCCGGGACGCTGGTCGTGGTGGTCGCGTCGAGTTTGTCGGCGTACGCGTTCGCCCGGCTGCGGTTCAGGGGCCGTGAGCAACTGTTCGTGCTGTTCCTGGGCACCTTGATGGTGCCGCAGGAAGTGCTGATCGTGCCGATGTACTGGCTGATGCAGTCGCTCGGCTGGGTGGACAGCTACTGGGCGCTGATCCTGCCCTGGGCGTTCACCGCGTTCGGCACCTTCCTGCTCCGGCAGTTCTTCCTCACCGTCCCGGTCGAGCTCGAAGAGGCGGCCCGGGTGGACGGGTGCGGGCCGTTCCGCTCGTTCCTGCGGATCATGCTGCCGCTGGCCCGGCCGGCCATCGCCGTGCTGACCGTGTTCACCTTCATCAGCTTCTGGGGCAGCTTCCTGTGGCCGCTGATCATCGTGAACAGCGTCGCGGACAAGGGCACCGTGCCACTCGGCCTGGCCCAGTTCATCGGCCAGCAGGGCACCCAGTGGAACCTGATGATGGCCGCGTCCGTGCTGTCCATGCTGCCGACCATCCTGCTCGTCGTCCTGCTGCAGAAGCACCTGGTCCGCGGTCTGCTCGTCACCGGCCTCGGCGGCCGGTGAAACCCACGTCGAAATCCAAGGAGTGTTGACATGACCGACGCCCCGTCGTCGTTCCCGCCCGCATCGTCCGTGGCCAAGTTCCAGGACTGGCGGTTCGGCCTGTTCGTGCACTGGGGGCTGTACTCGCTGCCCGCCCGGCACGAATGGGTGAAGAACCGCGAGCGGCTCACCGACGAGGACTACCAGCCGTACTTCGACCACTTCGAGCCCGATCTCTACGATCCACGGAAATGGGCCGCCGCGGCGCGTGCGGCCGGCATGAAGTACGCCGTACTGACGACGAAGCACCACGAAGGCTTCTGCCTGTGGGACTCCGCGGTGTCCGACTACACGGTGGCGAAGACTCCGTGGGGCAAGGACCTGGTCGGGCCGTTCGTCGAGGCGTGCCGGGCCGAAGGGCTCGGGGTCGGGTTCTACCACTCGCTGATCGACTGGCACCACCCCGAGTTCCCGATCGACCTCGTCCACCCGCAGCGCGACGACGAGGAGGCCATCGCCAAGGCGGCCGGCCGGGACGTCCAGGTGTACGCCGACTACCTGCACGCGCAGACCCGTGAGCTGCTGACGAACTACGGGCCGATCGACATCATGTGGTTCGACTTCTCCTACCCGGGCCGCAAGTACGACGACGGCCGGGATGGTCACGGCAAGGGCCGCGACGACTGGCGGTCGGAGGAACTGATGGCGATGGTCCGGGAACTGCAGCCGGACATCCTGATCAACGACCGGCTGGACATCCCGGGCGACTTCGTCACGCCGGAGCAGTACCAGCCGAGCGGCCCGATGCAGCGAGACGGCAAGCCGCTGATCTGGGAAGCCTGCCAGACCCTCAACGGCAGCTGGGGATACGACCGGGACAACCTGGACTGGAAGTCACCCGACCTGCTCGTCCGGATGCTGGTCGACTCGGTCTCCAAGGACGGCAACCTGCTGCTCAACGTCGGCCCGACCGGGCGCGGCGAGTTCGACCCGCGGGCGCTGGACACGCTGGCGCAGATCGGCGAGTGGTTCCGGGTGCACGAGCGGTCGGTACGGGGTGCCAGGCCGAGCGAGTTCACCGCACCGCTCGACTGCCGGTACACGCAACGCGGTGACCGGCTCTACCTGCACCTGTTCTCCTGGCCGATGCAGCACGTGCACCTGCCTGGGCTGGCCGGCAAGGTGAAGTACGCGCAACTGCTGAACGACGCGTCCGAGATCAAGCAGATCGTCAACGACCCGCACCAGACCGCTCAGAACACCCGAATGGGCGGCCTCGCGGCGGACACCCTCACCCTCGAACTCCCGATCCAGAAGCCCGATGTCGCAGTACCGGTGATCGAGCTGTTCCTGGCCTGATTGTCAGTTGGTGGCGGGCGGTTCGGCCGGAACGGGACGGCCGGGCTGCTCGCCACCACGCGCGTCCAGGTAGTTGTTCTTCGGGACCATGACCTTGCGTTTGAACAGGCAGACGACGGTGCCGTCCTGCTTGTAGCCCTTGGTCTCCACGTAGACCACGCCGCGATCGTCCTTGGACTTCGACTCCCACTTGTCCAGCACGATCGTCTCGCCGTAGATCGTGTCGCCGTGGAAGGTCGGCGCGACGTGCCGGAGCGACTCGATCTCCAGGTTCGCGATCGCCTTGCCGCTCACGTCCGGGACCGACATGCCGAGCAGGATCGAGTAGATGTAGTTGCCAACCACAACGTTCTTGCCGAACTGGGTGGTCTCGCCGGCGTAGTTCGCGTCCAGGTGCAGCGGGTGGTGGTTCATGGTGAGCAGGCAGAACAGGTGGTCGTCGTACTCGGTGACCGTCTTACCGGGCCAGTGCTTGTAGACCGCACCGACCTCGAACTCCTCGTAACTGCGCCCGAACTGCATTCCCGCTCCTTCCGTCACCGCAATGCTTACCTGATCCGGCCCGCGGTCGGCAGATGACGCGCGCGTGGCCTTCCTAACATGCCCTGCCTCTCAGCCGTGGCGTTTGTCTCACCGGAGCTCCTTCAACCTAGGTGCAACCATCCCGCCCGCTTCAGGCGTCAGTGTTCGCGCTGGAGCAGAGACGACCGGAATCCGGGAGGACGGCATGTTGCGGATCCACTTCACCGCAGAGGACCTGGCGCGTACGACGCTCGCGGCCGATCCGGATCCGCTGTGGGAGGTGCTGCTCAGCCTGCACATGTTGCAGGTCGAGGACGGCCCGGTCCCGTACGGCGCCTGGCGGCAGCGGATGCGCCGGAAGCTCCCCCGCGAATCGGTAGGCCCCCTGGCCGCCCTGGCCCCACCCGTCGGCTACTCCCCCGACTTCCTCACCCCGGCGGCCAGTACGGGCGGGTTCGACGCCGGACTGGACGGGATGTTGTCAGCGCCCCGCGATCGGGTCCGGCACGACCTGTCGAAGCTGGCGGCGCGGCAGAGTGCGGTCACCTGGATCCGGCACCTCGCCGAGGTACGGCCGGAGGCACTGCACCGACTCGGCCACTCCACTCGCGTCTACCACCGCACCGCGCTCGCGCCGTACTGGGGCTCGCTGACGAACGCTGTCCGGGCCGACCATCGGCAGCGGATGACCCAGATGGTGACCGGTGGGGTGGGGGCCGCGCTGGAGGCGATCCACCCGCAGGCACGGTGGCGGGGCCAGGTACTGGAGATCGCGGCGTTCCGGGACGAGGAGGTCCGCCTGGACGGTCGTGGTCTGCGCCTGCAACCGTCGTACTTCTGCTGGCAGCACCCGACGAAGCTGGGGGATCCAGGGCTGCCACCGGTGCTGGTGTTCCCGATCCGGACCGCGCGTGGTCTGCTGCTCGCCGACCGGTCGTCCGCTGATACCCAGCAACGGCTGGGGGCGCTACTGGGCCGGACCAGGGCGGCCGTACTGGCGATGACGGTCGACGGCCGGACGACCACCGAGCTGGCGACCGCCTGCCGGATCACGTTGGCGACGGCGAGCCACCAGACCGCAGTACTACGGGACGCGGGGCTGATCGAGTCGCGCCGGCGTGGCAAGTCCGTCCAGCACCTGGCGACCCAGCTGGGCCATGCACTACTCGAGGGCAGCGCCCCGGTCTAGTTGGACTGTTCCGGCAGGCGTGGGGCCACTTCACCCTTGAGCGCCAGCTTGGCCAGGTGGTTGCGCGCCTCCTCGGCGAACTTGAAGTCGCACAGCACGTCGTAAGTCGTCGCGACCACCGCGGTGCGCGAGGTGAAGTCGCGGCGGCCGCCCAGCTGGGCGTACCCGATCGCGCCGAACGCCATCCCGAAGATCGCGCCCAGCACCACACCGGTGATCACCGCGGCGAGCCAGCCGCCGCCGGTGGTGAACAGGCCGAGCAGCACGCCCACGAACAGGCCGAACCAGGCGCCACTGGCCAGACCGGCGGTGAGCGCCTTCCCCCAAGTCAGCCGACCGGTGATCTTCTCGACCTGACGCAGGTTGTTGCCGACGATGGTGGTGTGCTCGACCGGGAACTTCTCGTCCGAGAGGTAGTCGACCGCTCGCTGCGCTTCCCGGTAGGTGTCGTACGTGCCGATCGTCAGGCCCGTCGGCCGGGGGTCCATCGAGGGCATGCCCTGGGTGGTCATCGTCGTTCCTCTCCACTGTTGCTTCCTCCCATCATTGCCGACGGGTGGTCACCCTGCTGGCTCACGGGCCCGCTGGAGCGTTCTGGCCACGGCACGTTGATAGCCTCGCGTCGATGAGCGAGCGGAAGTGGGACTTGGGCGCGACACGCCGAGTCGGACGGGTCTTCACCCGCCGGGCGCCGGCCGACCCGCCACCGCTCGACCTGGTCGGCAGCGGCGAGCTGGAAGGCGCCCTGGTCGACTGGGCGTACTACCGCGACGGCCGCCGGGACCGGCGCATCGCCAGCTACGTGGACGCGCTGAAACGGGCCCGGCGCGATGACGGGTTCGTCTGGATCGGCCTGTTCCAGCCGAACGAGCAGCAGCTGGCCATGATCGGCGGGGAGTTCGGCCTGCACGCACTGGCCCTCGAGGACGCCACCGAGGCCCACCAGCGACCGAAGCTGGAGCGGTACGACGACACCCTGTTCGCAGTACTGAAGACGGTCCGCTACGTGCCGCACGGCGACCTGACCGCCACCAGCGAGGTGGTCGAGTCGGGTGAGGTGATGGTGTTCTGCGGGCCCGGGTTCGTGATCACCGTGCGGCACGGGGAACACAGTGAGCTGACCGGTTTGCGGCAGCAGCTGGAGCAGGAGCCGGACCGGCTGGCGGCCGGGCCGGGCGGCGTGCTGCATGCCATCGCCGACCACGTGGTGGACACCTACCTGGAGGTGGCCGACGCGGTCCAGGCGGACATCGACAAGATCGAGACCGAGATGTTCTCCCCGCGCGGCTGGCACAGCATCGACCGGGTGTACCAGCTGAAGCGCGAGGTGCTGGAGCTGAAGCGGGCGGTGGCGCCGCTGACCGGGCCGATGCGGGCACTGTCGACCCTGCGGCACCCGCTGATCAGCGACGAGACCCGGAACTACTTCCGCGACGTCGACGACCACCTGCTCCGGGTGAAGGAACAGGTCGTCTCGTTCGACGAGTTGCTCAGCTCGATCCTGCAGGCCGGGCTGGCCCAGGTGCAGGTGTCGGAGAACGAGGACATGCGCCGGATCTCCGCCTGGGTGGCGATCCTCGCGGTGCCGACGATGATCGCCGGGGTCTACGGGATGAACTTCGACAACATGCCCGAGCTGAAGCTGAAGTACGCGTACTTCGTCGTGCTCGCGGTGATGGCGGCCGCGTGCAGCACGCTCTACCTGCTGTTCAAGCGCAATCGATGGCTGTGAAGCCCCCGGGCATCGCGTAGCGTCAGCACTGCGGCACGGTCCGCGACGCTCAAGGAGGGCATCGTGCTCCGCATCCACTTCACGCCGCGTGACCTCGCGCGCACTACGATCTCCACCCGGCCCGCGCCGGCCTGGGAGATCCTGCTCAGCCTGCACATGCTCCAGCAGTCCGACGGCCCGCTGGTGTTCGACGACTGGCGCCGGCACGTCCGGGCCACGGTCGCGCCGGACCAGATGCGGCTGCTGCTCGAGCTCACCCCGCCGTGGGGCTACTCCCCCGACTTCCTCACCCCGGACGCGTCGGCGCCCGACTTCGAGACGTCGCTGGAGCTGACGCTGGCGACTCCACGGCAACAGTTGCGCAGCCAGCTCGAACTGCTCGGCAACTACCGCCCGGCCTCGTTGTGGACGCGGGAGCTGGCCGAGGGCGACCGGGCCACGATGAACAAGCTCGGCCGGGCGATCCGGACGTACCACGACGCCGCGATCGCGCCGTACTGGAAGGCCATCGGCGCGCACGTCTCCGCCGACCACGCGCACCGCGGCGAGGCCCTGGCCCGGTACGGCGTGGACCGGTTGCTGTCGACGCTGCACCCGCGGGTCCGGTGGGTGGCGCCGGTGCTGCAGGTGCTGGACATGAACGACCGTGATCTCTACCTGGACGGCCGCGGGATCGAGCTGCAGCCGTCCGCGTTCTGCTGGCAGGTGCCGACCAAGCTGTGCGACCCGGAGCTGAGGCCGATCCTGGTCTACCCGATCCACCACGCCCCGGCATCCTGCGGCAGTCGTCCGGCGAACAGTCCGCGCCCGGCAGCCCGCTGGGGTCCCTGCTCGGTTCCACCCGGGCGGCCGCGCTGGAGGCGGCCGTGTCGGGCTGTACGACGACGGAGCTGGCCAAGCGATGCAACATCTCCGCGGCCGCGGCCAGCCACCAGGCGACCGTACTGCGCGAGGCCGGGCTGATCACCACCCGGCGGGCCGGCGCGTCGGTCCGCCATGAGATCACCCAACTAGGCATCTGGCTCCTCTCCGGCCACGGCTCCGGCGGCCGACGAAAAGTCCCCTAGAGATCCTCGAGCAGTGCGGTGATTTCGGGGCGGCGGGGTTCGAGGATGCCCAGGCCGTGGTCGTCGATGAGTTCCAGTGCGCGGTTCCACGCCGTCCGCGCTGCTGCCCGGTCGCCCGCGCCAAGCCACGTCTGCCCCATCCGGACCAGCGCGTTGACCGCCGGCGCCACGCTTCCCAGCTCGAGGTTGAGCACCACCGCGGCCTCGAACTGCTCTGCCGCGAGCTCCACCTCGCCCAGACCGACGTAGGCCTGCCCCAGCGTGTCCCGGACGTAGCTGAGTGCCCGCCGATCCGCGAGGTTCTCGCTCAGCCGCACTCCCTCGACCGCGGTACGCCGTGCCTCGTCGTACCGGCCGGACTCGACGTACGTCATCGCCAGGTTGTTCAGCACGACTGACTCGGCGTGGGCGTCGTCCCCTCGTCGGTTGATCTCCAGGGCGATCTCCTGCTGCCGGATCGACTCGTCGTACTCGCCGCGGAGTTGGTACAGGAAACCGAGGTTGCCCCGGACCAGCGCGATGCCGGCCTCGGCCCCGATCGCCTCGAACGCCCGCAGCGCACGGGTCAGCTCGGTCTCGGTCCGGTCCAGGTCGCCCCGGGCGCCGTAGCTGGTGCCGAGCTGGTTATGGGCGAGCGCCTCGATCATCCGGTTGCCGACCAGCCGGCCGGACTCGGCGGAGATCTGCTGGATCGCGATCGACTCGTCCGGGCTCACCAGGCGGCCCAGGTGCGTCCACAACAACAGCCCGAGGCTGGCCGCGCCGGCGTGCAGACCCCGGGCCGCCCCTTCCTTCACCATCGCCATCAGCCCGCGCAACTCCACGTCGAACCAGGTGAGGGCGGCCTGCTGGTCGGCGAACGACTCGGGCACGGTGTCGGGCAACGGTTCAGCCAGGTACTTCAGCCGGTTGGGCTCACCGAGGACCCGCCGAGCCGCATGAGCGGAGTGGACCGCCCAGTCCAGCAGCCGCTCCCAGGCAACGCGGGCGTCTTCGGGCGTGTCGGTCTCGCCGAACCGCTCGGCGGCGTACGCGCGCAGGAGGTCGTGCAGCTGGAAGCGGTTCGGACCGGTCTCGACCGTCAGGTGCAGATCGGTCAGGCGCCGGAGCAGTCTGGTCGCGGCCCGCTCGTCCCGACCGGTCAGCGCCGCGACCGCCGACGGCGCGAACCGGCGGAACGGGTACAGGCTGAGCATCCGGAAGAGCCGGGCCGCCTCGTCGTCCAGTGCCCGGTACGACCAGGAGAAGACAGCACGCAGGTCGGTCGCGACGTCGTCACCGGTGTCGAACGCGTCCAGGTGCTGCTCGTCGAGTTCCTCCACCAGCTCCGCCAGTCCGGTGAGCCCTGCACCGGAGCGGCGTGCGATCTGCTCGGCCGCGATCACCAGGGCCAGCGGGAGGTGGTTGCAGCTGTCCGCCAACTGGTCCAGCAGCTTGGACTCGCCGGTCTCCCCAAGCCGCTCGGACAACAAGGTCCGCGCGTCCGCTGTCGACAACTGCTCGACCGGGAGCTGCTGCGCTCCCTCCCGCGCGACCAGTCCACGCAGTCGGCTCCTGCTGGCGACCAGTACAACGGCTCCTGTGCCGGGCAGCAACGGTCGCACCTGTTCGGCATTGCGCGCGTTGTCCAGAACCAGCAACACCCGCTGCCCCGCAAGAGTGGACCGCAGCAACGCACTCCGCCCGTCCACCTCCGCCGGTATCCGAGCAGCCGGTACGCCGAGCGCGTGCAACAAATACCCCAGGGCCACCGAAGGGTCGACCGGCTCGCCTGGACCGTACCCACCGAGATCCACGAACAGCGTGCCATCGGGGAAGTCCGCGGCTGCCTGGTGACTCCAGTGCACGGCCAGACTCGTCTTGCCCACTCCGCCCGGACCGTGCAGCACCAACGTCACCAGGGATTCCGGTCCACGGCCGGCCAGGATCCGGTCGAGCTCCGCCATTACCGACTTCCGACCGGTGAAGCCAGGGACGTCGGCGGGCAACTGGTTCGGGACGATCTTGCGGACGGGGCGAGGGCGATCGCCGGCGAGTAGTTCGGCATGCAGAGCACGTAGTTCGACGCCCGGGTCGACCCCGAGCTCGTCGGCGATCCGGAGCCGCACCGACTCGTACAGCTCGAGCGCCTCGGCAGTGCGGCCACACTGCGCCAGCACACGAAGGAACCGCACCCACAGGGATTCACGCAATGGGTAAGCGTTGGTCAACTCGCGCAGCTCGGCCAGTACTTCGCCGTACTGGCGGTCGTCGACGCGTAGGTCGACCCGGCGCTCGACCGCGGCCAGGTACTGCTCCACCAACCGCGGTGCCTCACCCGACTCCAGCCACGCCGAGCGGATGCCCTCGAACGGCTGCCCCATCCACAGCGACATGGCCTCCACGATCAGCGCATGCTCGTGCTCTGCGTCGACGGCCTGTGCGGCAGACCGCAGCAGCCGGGAGAACCGCAGCGCGTCCACGTCGTCCGGGTCGATCCGCAGGCTGTAGCCGGCCGAACCGGTGCTGACCAGGTCCACACCGACCGCTCGCCGCAACCGGGTCATCAGCGTGTGCAGGCTGGGGCCGATGTTGGCGGGCGGGTCGTCGCCCCAGACGCGTTCGGCGATCACCGTGGTGGGCAGCGAGTCTCCCGCCGACAGGGCCAGTACGGCGAGTAGCGTGCGCACCCGCTCGCCGCCCAGTTCCACCGGTCGGCCGTCGATGTGCAGGCCGACGTTCCCGAGCAACCCAACCGCGATCTGCGGACGCGCCAGCCCTCCGTCTGTCATCGCCCTCCGCTCCCCAGCCGCAGGCTCGCAGACTACCCCGGGTGTTCAGCTCCGTGACAGGGTCATGACAGGTGGTACGCGCAAGGATGGTCACAGGACTGCTATGGAGGGGACGGTGCCGATGCTGCGGATCCACTTCACTGGTCAGGATCTGGCCCGGACGACCCTGGCCGAGGAGCCGGACCCGCTCTGGGAGGTGCTGCTGAGCATCCACCAGCTCCAGGTGCGCGACGGTTCGGGGCACTACGGCCACTGGCGGGAACGGACCCGTCGGCAGTTGCCGAGGCAGGCCGCCGCCCAGTTGCTGCAGCTCGCTCCCCCACGCGGCTACTCCCCGGACTTCCTCACCCCCACCCACCAGCGCGGCTTCGACGACGGTGTCGAGCGGGTGCTGTCCACGTCCCGCCACCGCTTCGTACGGGAGCTCGACCTGCTCGCCGTACGCCGTCCGCGGTCGACCTGGACCCGTGAGCTGGCCGCTGGACGTGGTGACGCGGTGAAGGGACTCGGCCACGCGTTGCGGGCGTACCACCGGGTCAGCATCGCGCCGTACTGGGATGCCATGCGGTCCCTGGTTCGCGCTGACCACCAGCGACGGGTCAACCACCTGTCGGGGGCCGGCGTGGACGAGCTGCTCGGGAAGCTGCATCCGTCGGTCAAGTGGGAGGCTCCGGTGCTCAAGGTGGCCGGGCTGCTCGACCAGGACCTCTATCTGGAAGGGCGCGGACTTCGCCTGCAGCCGTCCGTGTTCTGCTGGCAGACCCCCACGAAGCTGCGGGACCCGGAGCTGGCACCCGTGCTGGTCTATCCGGTGCAGCACGCTCCCGGATCGCTGCACCCGACCACTACGGAGCGCCGGTCGAACCCGTTGGCCGCCCTGCTGGGCAACACGCGGGCCGCGGCTCTGGAGTCGATCGCGGAGGGCTGTACGACGACAGAGCTCGCGCAGCGCTGCCAGATCTCACTGGCCGGGGCGAGCCGGCAGGCGGCCATCCTGCGCGATGCGGGCCTGATCACCACCCGCCGCGTCGGCCAGGCCGTCCGCCACGACCTCACCAACCTCGGCCGCCTCGTCCTGGACGGCAGCCGGCACCCGATCGCATAGGGGGCAGCCATGATCCGACCGGGCCCCGCGCTGTGCGGATGGTCAGAGCTTGTAGTCCTCGAGCAGCCGGCGGCCGATGATCATCCGCTGGATGTCGGCCGTCCCCTCGCCGATCAGCAGCATCGGCGCCTCCCGGTAGAGCCGCTCGATCTCGTACTCCTTGGAGAACCCGTAGCCACCGTGGATCCGGAACGAGTCCTCCACCACCTGCGAGCAGTATTCGCTGGCCAGGTACTTCGCGACCCCGGCCTCGAAATCGTTGCGTGACCCGGCGTCCTTCTTCCGGGCCGCCTTCACCATCAGCTCGTGCGCGGCCTCGACCTTGACCGCCATGTCGGCCAGCCGGAACAGCACCGCCTGGTGCTCGGCGATCTTCTTGCCGAACGTCTCCCGCTGCTGGGCGTACGAGATCCCCAGCTCGAACGCCCGCCGGGCCACCCCGCAACCCCGCGCGGCCACGTTCACCCGGCCGACCTCGACACCGTCCATCATCTGGTAGAAACCCTTGCCCGGTACGCCGCCAAGGATCTGCCCGGCGTCGATCCGGTATCCGTCGAACACCAGCTCGGTGGTGTCGACGCCCTTGTAGCCCATCTTCTCGATCTTGCCCGGCACCGTGAGGCCCTTGTCCACCTCGCCGAAGCCCGGCTCCTTCTCGACCAGGAAGGTGGTCATGTTCTTGTAGACCGAGCCGGCACCCTCGTCGGTCTTGGTGAGGACGGCGACCAGGTTCGACGTACCGCCATTGGTCAGCCACATCTTCTGGCCGTTGATCGTGTACGTGTCACCGTCCTTGACGGCCTTCGTCTTGATCGCGGCCACGTCTGAACCACAGCCCGGCTCGGACATCGAGAACGCGCCCCGCACGTCACCGGTCGCCATCCGCGGCAGGTACTTCCGCTTCTGCTCGTCGGTCCCGTGCTGCAGGAGCATGTACGCGACGATGAAGTGCGTGTTGATGATGCCCGACACGCTCATCCAGCCGCGCGCGATCTCCTCTACGCAGAGCGCGTAGGTGAGCAGCGACTCCCCCAGCCCGCCGTACTCCTCCGGGATCATCAGCCCGAACAGCCCGAGCTCCTTCAGGCCCTCGACGATCTCGGTCGGGTACTCGTCCTTGTGCTCCAGCTCGGTCGCGACCGGCAGGATCTCGGACTCGACGAACGCGCGCACCGTCTTCAGGATCTCCTCCTGGATGTCGGTGAGTCCGTCGGTCTGCTGCAACCTGCTCATCTGCGGCTCCTTGCATCGAGACGTGGTGCCCTACCCGCGAGTATCGCGGCTCCCAGCATCCCGTCCAGCCCCGACACCCGCTGTGACACCGGCCACCCCCAGCCCGTCACGTGCCTCACGCTCCCGTACGACGAACGCAAGGCCGGCGCATACTCCCGCGGAGCCCCGCGTGCCTCACGCTCCTGTACTGCGGCCGCTCCGGGTCCCCATCACTCCTCGGAGTTCTGGCGATCGCCGTCCTGGCTGGGCAGCAACTGGTTCAGGCTCACGATCAGCGCGGTGATCTGCGGGGTGGACTCCCACCGCCCTTCGCGCTGCGCCTCCAGCAGTCGCCGCCGCGCATCCCGGAACTTCTCGGCCGCCTTGTCGGTGTCGCCTTCGGCCACCGCGTTGGCCGCCTGGTCGATATCTTGTGCCGCCTCTCGCGCGACCCGGCCCCGCTTGCCTGGTGGTGCGTTGTCCCGCAGCTGCTGAGCAAGGTTCCGCAGCGCCGCCAGGCCGGTCCTGGGCTGGTCCGTCGGTGTCTTCGGGGCGGTCTTCGTCGGCGTCGGCTTCGGGGTCGTCGGTAGTGCGCTCGGCTTTGCGGTCGCCTTCGCGGCCGGCGGCGTCGACGGTGGCGCACCGGCTTGGGCGGACGGATCGGAGACACCTTCCCGGAGGAAGGCCGCCGCCACGATCCCGGCCAGGACCACCGCAACACCGATGATCGCCTTCGCGAAGGGCAGCGGACGACGCGGTGCCGCGTGACTGCCATGCCCCTGACCGCCATCCGCATCCAGCCCGTCCTGCGCCGGCTGCCCACCGCTCAGCGCAGCGGCCGGCGCCACGAACGGGAGGACCTGGGTGGCGT
Organism: Kribbella caucasensis; assembly: GCF_004361855.1. Taxonomy (GTDB): domain Bacteria; phylum Actinomycetota; class Actinomycetes; order Propionibacteriales; family Kribbellaceae; genus Kribbella; species Kribbella caucasensis. The sequence goes on along the minus strand of NZ_SNWQ01000022.1, from coordinate 36,886 downwards.
TACCGACCGGCTCGAAGACCGGTGAATGGGCTGCCGTCAGCTGACCGTCGCCGCTGAGCAGACCGGTGACGTCCGCCGCCGATGACGGCCGCTCTGCCGGGTCCTTGGCGAGCAGGCGCATCACCAACTCGGCGAGCCCGTCGGACGCGTCGTCGCGGCGTACGGGGATCGGTGTGGTCTCCAGGTGCTGCCGCAGTACTGCGTCGGCGCTGTCACCCACGAACGGGGGTACGCCTTCGAGCAGTTCGTACAGGACGCAACCGAACGAGTACCAGTCGCTCGCGGGAGTCGCCTGCCCACCACGGACCTGCTCGGGCGAGATGTAGGCCGCAGTACCGAGCAGTACAGGTCCGGTCGCTCCGTTGAGCCCACCGGTATGCGCGAGCCCGAAGTCGGTGATCTTCAACGTGCCGTCGGTCGCGAGCAGCAGGTTGCCCGGCTTCACATCCCGGTGCACGATCCCGGCCGCGTGGGCGGCGTCCAAGGCCCGGGCACCCTGTACGGCGACGTCGGCGATCACCTTCGCGGCCGGCAGCCCGTTGGTCTTCAGCAACTGCGCGAGGTCCTTGCCGGTCACCAGTTCCATCACCAGGAACACCTGGTCGTCCGTCGTCCCCACGTCGTACGTGGCGACCACGTTCGGGTGCGTCAGCCGGGCGGCCGCCTGCGCCTCGATCCGGAACCGCTCGACCTCGTCCATCGGGTCGCCGTCCAGCCGGCGCAGCAGCTTCAACGCCACCGGCCGGGCCAGTACCTCGTCCTCGGCCCGCCACACCTCGCCCGCACCGCCGCGGCCGAGCAGCTCGACCTTCCGGTACCGCCCTGCGAGTAGCTCGCCGTTCACACCAACACCCCAACACCTTCGCCCGTGGCCGGATCGACCGCCCCACCTTAGGCGTCCCAGCCGACGAGGGCGAGTCCTGACCATTTCCTTTACCTGCAGCCAACACGTCCGCTACCTGCGGTCAACCACAGCAGAGGATTGCGGAGAACCACAGTGCGGCCGACCACCATGCGTATTAGGTTGATTGCATGAAGCGATCATTCCTCCCCGCCGCCCTGATCGCGACGACTCTGCTCGCCGCGACACTGCCCACCGCCCCCGCGGCAGCCGCCCCGGCAGGCGGTGACAAACCGACCGTCCAGTGTGAGTTCACTCCCACCCCGGAGAACCCTGCCGCGAAACCGGTCACCATTCCATCCTCAACCGCCAAGGCGCGCGGCAAGGTGGACGTCTACTTCTTCACCAACTACGGCCCCTTCGTGGTGCGGATGAACCGCGCCACCGCCCCCTGCGGCGTGCACAACTTCGTCCACCTGACCAAGAGCCGCTTCTACGACTTCACCCAGTGCTTCCGGCTGACCAACTCGGCCCGCCTCGGCGTCCTCCAGTGCGGCGACATCTACCGCCAGGAGGAAGGCGGCCCCGGCTACAAGTTTCCCGACGAAGTCACCGGCCAGGAAACCTACCCCCGCGGCACAGTTGCCTACGGCAACCAAGGTCCCGGCACCAACGGCAGCGAGTTCTTCGTCGTCCACTCACACGCCAACATCGCCCCCAACTACACCATCCTGGGCCAGGTCATCCACGGCATGTCGACCTTCGACCGCATCGTCGCCGCCGGCATCGCCGACCCCGACCAGGACGGCCCGCCGGCCAAACCGGTCCACATCTACAAGGCCTTCACCCTCGGCTGACCCGCCGTCTTCAGCGCATGCGCTTGAACATTCGCCCGAAGACGAGGTTGACCAGGACGATCCCCAACCACATGGCGAACACGGAGTCCGATTCGGCGTGAGCGCCGGCCGTCAGCCAGATCGAGCCGCCGACCCCGAAGAGCAAGGAGAACACCGGAACGGCCAGATGCGAGTTGTCGGGCTGCCCTTGCCCGCCCTTCGGTTGCTTCTGGGCAGGCTGATTCCGGCCCAGCGGTTGGAGCTGGCCTGACATCTGCTGGCCTGGCATCTGGAGTTGGCCTGACATCGGCAGCTGGCTCGGTGCCTGCTGCATGGCCGGACCGACGCCGTGCTGTGCCAGGCGGGCGTCCACCTGCTGGTTGATGGATTCCGTGGCGTTGGCGACGAAGGATTCCAGTACTGCGCGCTCGTACTCAGGCCCCAGTTCCTTGCTGACCTCGTACGCGGCGGAGGCGTCATTGCGGAAGTCGGAAGTCACCATCACTCACACTCCATGCTTCCCGAACGAAAGAGGCGGTGTACGGCGTACACCGGGGTACGTTTTACGGTAGGTGGACGCCGTACACCTGTCAAGGGAACGATGGGCCGACCGCCGCGGTCCGCAGCGCACGAGAGGAGACAGGGGACATCGCCACGCAGATCGAAGCCGCCGCGCAACCTCGCCTGCCGTTGAGCAAGGAGCGGATTCTGGGCACCGCCGTCGCCCTGGCCGACGAAGGCGGCATCGACGCGGTCAGCATGCGCAAGATCGCGCAGGCGCTCGGCGTCGTACCGATGGCGCTGTACAAGCACGTGCGTAACAAGGACGAACTGCTGGACGGCATGGTCGATGCGATCGTCGGCGAGATCGACCCGCCGGCCGTCGGCATCGACTGGAAGACGACCATCCGGCAGCGGATTCTGTCGGCCCGCCAGGTGCTCCTGCGTCACCCCTGGGCGTCCCGGGTGATCGAGGCGCGGACCAGGGCGCGACCCGATCCGACCCCCGCGGTGATGGATTACATGGAATCGATGGTCGGGATCCTCCGGGCCGGGGGCTTCTCGATCGACCTGACCCATCACGCGCTGCACGCGATGGGCAGCCGGCTGCTGGGGTTCTCCCAGGAACTGTTCGAAGACTCCCCCAGCGCGGATCCCATGCCGGATGCGCCGCCGCCGCAGGAGATGGCCGCGCGGTATCCCAACATCACCGAACTGGTCACGGCGATCACCCACGAACAAGGCTCCGTCGTCGGCCCCGGTTGCGACGACCAGTTCGAATTCGAGTTCGCCCTGGACCTCCTCCTGGACGGCCTCGAACGCCTACGCACCAGCACCTGACCCCAACTGTGGGCAGCGCCGGAGTCGAGGGCCGGGGCGGTGGGCCGAGGGTGGGCCGAGGGCGGTGGGCCGAGGGGCGAGAGGCCGAGGGTTGGGTCCAGGGGGCGGTGGGGGCGGGACTGGGAGTCGGCGTTGGGGGAGGGTAATTCGAGGGGTTCGCGGTTAGGTTGGCTGGGTGGGCGGGAAGCGTGGGCGGCCTCGGCATCCGGATGTGTTGACGCCTGGTGAGTGGCGGGTTGTGGACGCGGTCCGGCACGGGATGTCGAACCGGGAGATCGCGACTCGGCGCGGGATCAGCGTCGACGCGGTGAAGTTCCACGTCGCCAACGCGCTGCTGAAGCTCGGCCTGGAACGGCGGGCCGAACTCCGCACCTGGCGCGGCGTGCCGAACTGCAGCGCGCTCCGAACCCGCCCGCCAAGTGACTCCCGGGAAGGAGGCAGTGCGATGGCACGATCACCGTTGCGGCTAGGCAGCATCGGGCAGATCTCGCGGCCCGTCAGCGACATCCCGACGGCCGTCAAATGGTACGGCGAGGTGCTCGGCCTCCCGCATCTGTACACCTTCGGCGACCTGGCGTTCTTCGACTGCGGCGGCACCAGGTTGTACCTGAGCGCCACCGAGGAGCCGAATCGCGTCGAGGAGCCGTCGGTGCTCTACTTCCGCGTCGACGACATCCAGTCCGCGTACGACGAACTCCGCGCGCGGGGAGTGGAGTTCGAGGGCGCCCCGCACCTGATCCACAAACACGACAACGGCGTCGAGGAGTGGATGGCCTTCTTCCCCGACCCGGACGGCCATTTGCTCGCGCTGATGGCACAGGTCCCACCGGCCGAGGACTGACCCGGTCGCCCGGACCGGGACTACGAGCTGGATCGGCCTGGCCGGACCGGGAGCACGAGCTGGATCGGCCGGCCCGGGCGTCCGCAGTACGGGATGGATCGGCGGCCGGGCGTCCGCGGTACGGGGTCAGTCGGTGGGTGGGGTCCAGACGTTTGTCCGGGGCATGCCGGCGGCTCGGCCTTTGGCGGAGATGACGAGGGCCATCTTGCGGGAGGCCTCGTCGATCATCTCGTCGCCGAGCATCACGGCACCGCGGGCGCCGCCGGCGGCGGAGGTGAAGTGGTCGTAGGCGTCGAGGATGTTCTCGGCGTGGTCGTAGTCGTCCTGCCGCGGCGAGTAGACCTCGTTGGCGGCGGCGATCTGATCGGGGTGCAGCACCCACTTGCCGTCGAAACCGAGCGCGGCCGACCGGCCCGCGACCCGGCGGAACCCTTCGACGTCCTTGATCTGCAGGTACGGACCGTCGATCGCCTGCTTCCCGTGCGCCCGCGCGGCCATCAGGATCTGCATCAGGATGTAGTGGTAGGCGTCGCCCACGTCGTACCCGGGCGGCTGCTCCCCCACCACCAGCGACTTCATGTTGATCGACGCCATGAAGTCGGCCGGGCCGAAGATGATCGTCTCGACCCGCGGCGAGGCGGTCGCGATCGCGTTCACGTTGGTGAGGCCGAGCGCGTTCTCGATCTGCGCCTCGATGCCGATCCGGCCGGGTTCGAGACCGTGCACCTTCTCCAGCTGGGTGAGCAGCAGGTCGAGCGCGACCACCTGTTCGGCGGTCTGCACCTTCGGCAGCATGATGCAGTCGAGGTTCGCACCGGCGCCGGAGACGACCTCGATCACGTCCGCGTACGTCCACTCGGTGGTCCAGTCGTTCACCCGGACCACGCGGAGCTTCGTACCCCAGCCGCCCTCGTTCAGCGCGGCGACGATGTTCTTGCGCGCGTCCACCTTGGCGATCGGCGCGACCGAGTCCTCCAGGTCGAGGAACACCTGGTCCGCGTCCAGCCCCTTCGCCTTGGCCAGGAACCGCGGGTTCGACCCCGGCGTGGCCAAACACGACCGCCTGCTACGCAACGACTTCTGATCCGCCATCACACCGTGTCCCTCTGCTCGGGTTACCCGCCGGTCACCGGCAGCGTACGGCGAAACCACCCTCGCCTCCGGTGACCCCGCTCACTTCGCACCCCAGTGTGTCCCGATTCACCGCCCGGCCCGCCCGCATCAGATCGGGGCACCAGGTGCGTGCTGGTTCGGTGGACGGACTGCGGGCGACCTTGGGCACCGACTGGTCACGTCTCGCGCCGGTTTGCGGCTGGTGGGTGCTCAAGGTGAGGTCGCGCGGACTCAACTGCTTCACCGTCGGCCCGACACCGAGGACCTTGAACAACATCGCGGGACACAACCTCGCGGGACGTTGAACAACATCGCGGGACCGTGAACACGGAATACCTTGTCCGAGCCCCCGACAACTTGTTCACGGTCCCACGCACGCCCACTCGACCAGATGCTCGGCCGGCCAACCCGCCACCGCGCCGCCGAGCTTGACGACAGGCCAGATCAGCCAACTCGGCGGCGTTGCGGGTGGGCGGGTTAGCGAGCGGTTAGGCCGTAGGCGCGGGTGATGGTTTGGGTGACGGTGTTGCCGGCGGTACCTACGGCTTCGGTGCGGAGGCTTACTGCGCCGGTGGTGTTCTGGAGGCGGGGGTGCTTGAGGGTGGCGGTGTATTCGCTGCGGCCGGACTTCGTTGTCCTGACGGGCTGCCAGGTGGTGCCGTCGTCGTAGCTGACGGACAGCTTCAGGCTGGTCAGCTCCGGATCGGTGCTGCGGTACGAGTGGTGGTAGCCGTTGACGGTGATCTTGTGGTCCCGTCCGGCCGGCAGGGTGTTGTCCAGTCGCAGGTCCAGGTCGTAGCCCAGGTACAACTGGCTGTTCGCCTCACAACTGCCTTTGTCTGGACTGCCGAGACTCGTGAAGGTGTCCCACGTCCCACAGTGCACGCCGTACCCCTTCGGTGGCCGGTACGGGAAGCCCGTGGTCGGCTTGGCGGTGGTGAACGTCCACTCCGACTCCACGGTGCGCGCCCAGCGCTGCGGCTTGTACGGCGCCGGGTAGGTCTCCCTCAGCCGGTACCGACCCGGCTCGTCCGGCAACACGAAGTACGGAACGAAGATGAAGGCGATGAAGAACAACCAGAAGCCCTCCTGGACAAGTATCTCCTGGCCGTCCGGTCCCCACATCCGCAGCTGGGTCTGTGGTTCACCGCGCAGTACCTGGGTGGAGTGGTAGCTCTGCGCTCCACCGCCGAGTCCGTCGCTGTCCATGATGTGCCAAGGCATGAAGACGCTGCCACTGCGGCACGCCTGGCACAGCCGCCAGTAGTAGTCGTTCATCTCGGGTGTGACGGTCCGTGGCGCGGCGTGCACCAGCGGCTGCGCCCCGAACGTGTCCGTACGACGACCAGTCCGCGTCAGCACGTCCGCACGACTCTGCAGCCAACCGTTGCGGTGGAACGCCTCCATGTCGGGCGGTCCGTCGTACATGAGGGTGGCACCGCGGGTGCGCAGTACGCCGTTCTGCATCGGGCCGACGTACTCCGTGAGCGTTCCGGGTGCCCGCATGGTCAGCTTCGTCGAACCGAGAAGCCGGTTGGTCTTCATCGACGCACCCCAGTTCAGGTCGAGCTCACCGGGTGCGTCCGCGTGATACCGGCTGTCGAACTGGTAGAGGTCCCGTGCACTCGCCGACTGCTGCAGCCGAGGGATGCGGCCCTCCACCGGGTACGAGAGCGAGTAGACGTACGGGATGGTCGCCGTACCCACCACTGTCAGAGTCACAGGCCCACCCGCAAGCCGATCGCGCAACGCTTGCCCCTGCTCAGCGGGCAACGTCAGTGCAGGGATGGGTACTGCGATGTCGTCCTGCGCATCGTCGACAGGTATGGCGCGTCCGATCGCCCCGTACACGAGTATCCCGACCGCACCGGCCTTCTGCGCCTCAGTCACCCGAGCCAGGACGCCGGTACGGCAGGACCACGCCATCGCAGGACACAGGTCTGAGACATCAAGCAGTACGACGGCACCGGGTACCGGCTCACCGAACACCAACGGCAGACGCCGAAGGCCGTTGAACCGGGCGTCCTGCACATGCAGGCTGAAGTACTTCGGGTCGAGGGCCATACCGCCGACTGTCATCGCGACCAGCGGTGTGGTGAGCAGACGGTCGTCCCGCCACAGGAACTGGCCGACGGTGACCTGCTCGGTCGGTGTTGCCCACAGCCCCCATTCCTGCCGGTACGGCGACGACGCGCTGACCCGCAGACCACGCAGGCCACTCGCCGACGTCTGCGCATACCCGTACTGCGCCTCCGCGGCCGCCGACGCCCTCGGAGTCCGCGTGCTCACCTTCGTGGCGGTCCGGGCATCGAGGGCGACGTTCGTGTCGGCACGGACGTTCACCTGCGGATCGATCAGCAGTGTGATCTGGGGGTTGCCGTGTGCGTCCCGCCAGTTGATCGAGGTCTGCACGCTGTAGGTGCCTTCGTCGAGGCTGCCGTCCACGCTCGGCGCGGCGGAGGCGAACAGCTGGTTGTCCCAGAGATCCAGATCCTTCTGGTCGTCGAGCCGCTGGAAGTACCAGGTGTTGTAGCGCACGTCGGTCGCACCGGCCGGCAGGGCGATGTTCGCGGTGAACGCGTGCCGCTTGGGTTCCACGTACGCCGCTACTGCGTTGTGCAACCGGAGATCGTCTGCGGTGGCAACGATCGAGCCCTGATACCAGGTGCCCGGCCCACTCGGGTCGAACGTGACAGCGACCGGTGCGGAGCCTTCCGCAGGCACAGTGATCGTTTCGGGCACCTTGAGCGCATCCGCTGGGGCCGTGCCTTCGTTGGCCTTGATCGACGCGGTCAGGTTCAGCGTCACCGGCTGCTGGGTGGTGTTGACGTAGGTGATCGTCTTCGTGGCCGGAGCGTCGTACGGCGGCGGGAGGATGCCGAAGTCCACGTTGCCTGAGCTGTAGACGCCCTGGCCGACAGCACGGGCTACGTCGACCCGGCCGGAGCCCACCTCGTAGGCGCTGCTCCCGATCTCCTTCGCGCTGCTGATCAGTGCGCTCTTGAGTTGCTGACCAGTCCAATCCGGGTGCTGCTGGGCCAGCAGGACGGCAGCACCAGCCACGTGCGGCGTGGCCATCGACGTACCGCTTAGGCTCGCGTACTTGTCTCCGACCGGCGTACCCAGCGAGGTTCCGGCGGCGCGGGCCGCGACGATGGATACACCGGGCGCGGCGATGTCCGGCTTCAGGCCGTAGTCGCCGACCCGCGGTCCCTGGCTGGAGAACGACGCCCTCTGGTCCTGCTTGTCGACGGCGGCGACAGTGAGGGCCGCATCAGCGACTCCCGGCGAGCCGACGGTCATCTGAATGGTTTCGTTGCCCGCAGCCACTACGAACAGGGTCTGGTACTGCGCCGACAAGTCGTTGACGGCCTGACTCATCGGATCCGTGCCATCGGTGCAACAGCCACCCAGGCTCATGCTGATGACGTCGGCGCCCTGCGCTGCCGCCCACTGCATACCGGCGATGATGTTCGACTCCGGACCAGTGCCTGTGTTGTCCAACACCTTGCCGACGAGCAGCGTGGCGTCCGGGGCGACGCCGTTGTACTTGCCACCGGACGCAGCACCGGACCCGACGATGGTGTCCGCGACGTGCGTGCCGTGACCGTGTCCGTCGGTCACGGTCTGCCCGGTGATGAAGCTCTGTGAGGCCGCGATCTTGCCGGCCAGGTCCGGGTGCGTGTCGTCGATTCCGGTGTCGAGTACGGCGACCTTGACGCCCTTGCCGGTGTATCCGGCTTGCCAGGCCTCCGGTGCGCCGATCTGCGGCACGCTCACGTCGAGGCTCGCCTGGACCTTGCCGTCGAGCCAGACGCTCACCACACCACCGGCAAGGATCCGGGCGCTCGGAGTGTCCACAGCTGCCCAGAAGCTGCCGGTCTGGGTCTTGCCGACGCTGACAGCGGCTGCACGGATGCTGGTTAGCGCGTGCACGTTGCTGGTCGCCGGGAGTGCGTCTGCGGACGTGGCTGCCTTGGCGGTCGTAGCGCCGTACCGGAGGATCAGTGGGAGCGTTGACGACCTGGTGTCGGTGTAGCCGTACTTGGTGAGGTAGGAGACGTCGAAGAGGCGGCGGTCGAGGCGGCCCGTCCGGACGAGTTCGGTCGCGTCGGAGGGGAAGACGTAGTACTGGTCGCGCTCGCGGACCTGGGTGAAGACGACCGGTCTGCCGTCCTCCCGGCGGGCGGCGGTGACGTCGGCGTCGACCAGCGTACCGTCCGCGGTGAAGCGGTAGGTCACCTGGTCGCCGGTGATCAGGGTGATCTTCTCGCTACCCGTCGGGCCGGCGACCTCGGCAGCCTGTGCAGGCGGCTGGGCGGCTGCCGGCATCGGAGTCGGCGGTGTAGCACCGGCCGTGGCCGAGGCGAGCAGGAGCGAGAGCGCCGAGATCGCAGCGACCGGCATCCGCCATCGGGTCATGAGCATCTCCTGAGGTCGAGCGGGACCTGTGAGCGGGGAAGGAATCCAAAACAGACCCTGGCAGGGGTACGACATGTCCGGAAGCGGTCCGGTTGAGCAGTTCACGCCAATGGCGGAAACCGGCGATGATCGACCAATGCTCGAGCCGCTCGGTCTGACCCGCCAGGAACAGGACCTGTACGAGTCGCTCGTGTCCCGTCGACCGGTGGCGGCTGCTGAACTGATCGACGAGAGTACGGCGCTGGCCCGGCTGGTGGAGCTCGACCTGGTGACACTGGTCGACACCGACCCAGCCAAGTACGTCGTACTGCCGCCGGACATCGCACTCGACGTACTGGCGCGTCGACGGGAGCGGGAGTTGGCCGATGCCCGTCGGAAGATGGTGGAGCTGACTGTCCGGTTCCACGGCAGTACGGCTCGCCGGGAGCCCGCGGACCTGGTGGAGGTGCTACACGGCGATCAGGAGATCGCACAGATCATGCCCAGGCTGTTGCTCAGTGCCCGCAACGAGGTCTGCGGCTGGGACGCTCCGCCGTACCGGGACGACCCGAACCAGGTGAACCAACTGGAGCTGGACCAGCTGAAGCGTGGTGTCACGTTCCGGGTGGTGTACGACCGACGCGGCTCGGTGGACCGACCGGGACGACTGGCCGCGCTCATCCAGGGCATCGCGGACGGCGAGCAGGCCCGAGTGGGCGACGTACCGCTGAAGATGACCATCAGCGACGCACCCCTGGCCTTCGTCCCCTTCGACGTACGGGCAACGCGGCACCAGACGGCACTCCTGATCCACGACCCCACGATGGTGGCCGGACTCGCCGCGCTGTTCGAGCTGTACTGGGACAGGGCCGTCCCGCTCGCCACGTATGACGGTCAACAGCCGGCCGCGGACCGTCCGACGGCCGAGGAGCGGGACCTGCTGGCACTGCTGATGTCGGGCTTCACGGACCTGGAGATGGCCGCTCACCTCGGTTGGAGTGAGCGGACCGTCCGCAAGCACATCGACGGCATGCGGCACCGGTTGGACGCCGACACCCGCTTCCAGGCCGGCTATCAGGCCGTACTGCGTGGCTGGTTGGAGCACCGTGGGTGACTTGACCGCACTGGGACTCAGTCCATCGGAGGAGGCGACGTACTGCGCCCTGGTGGGTCGTCCACCCGCAACGGCTGAAGAACTGGACATGTCACCTGCGTTGGGCGGACTGGTCGCCAAAGGTCTGGTCAGTGAGGTTGAGGGGCGGTACGTCGCTGTGTCACCGGACATCGCGTTGGAGGTGCTGCTACTCGACCAGGAGCGACTCCTGCGCGACGCACGCGCCCGCATCGACGAACTGGCTGCGGACTACCGCAACCACACCGGCACGCCCACGTCGACGTTGCTGGAGCTCGTCACCGGGACCGCATCGGTCCAGCAACGGATCAGGCAGGTACAGCAGGCCGCACGGACCGAACTGCGACGACTGGTGAAGGCGCCGTTCGGTGCACCACCGGTCCACCGCGCCGACTGCAGAACCGTGTACGAGCACGCCGTACTCGATGCTGACGGCAACGAGGTTGCCGACCTGCTCACGACGGCCGAGCAAGCCAGAGTGCTGCCGTCGGTGCCGATCCACTTCTACCTCGCGGACGACCGGTTGGCGCTGGTGCTGCTCGCTCCGGACTCGGCGGTGATCCTCCAGCCGTGCGGGTTGTTCGACGCCTATGCAGAGCTGTTCGAACGACTCTGGGAACGCGCCCTGCCGGTCCACTCGCTACCGGCCGAGTCGGCGGACGACGGGATCGAGGCACTCGTCGCGTTGCTCCTGTCCGGGCTGACGGACCAGGCCATCGCCCGCCAGCTCGGGGTCAGTGCTCGTACCGCCCAGCGCAAGATCGCCACCCTGATGCAGGACCTCGGTGCGCACACCCGGTTCCAGGCAGGCGCGCAGGCCGCGATCCGTGACCTCGGCAACGGGTCCGTGTGACAGTCTTAGGCTTGTGACCGAGGAAGAGGCTGCTGCCGAGATCGCCGGTGTGATGAAGAAGGCGGGACTCGTCTGGCTGTCGTGGAACGGCGGCCGGCCGGCTCCAGCCTGGTTCGCCGCGGTGGAAGGCTCGTACGTCGTCCTCGCGGATCGGTCCGGTGGGACTGAACAACCACTGCCCGGACTGGCCGACGCCGGCACCGTGCAGGTCGTAGTACCGGCAAAGCCTGCGACGAACCGCCTGGCGGCGTGGACTGCGACCGTACGGCGGCTGGAGCCCGGCAGCGAGGAGTGGACCACAGCAGCCCAAGTACTGCGGACCGAACGGCTCAACGCGTCGGAACTGGACAAGCAACTGGATCGCTGGAAGACAGAGGCCGACCTGCTCGTCCTGGAGCCCACCGGCGAGCTGACCGAGACCAGCGGTTCGTTCGATGCCACACCGCGTGCCGAGTCCCCACCGGGCTCCCCTGCCACCACCCGGGGCAAGCGCCCGATCACCCTGCACCGCCGAGCCTGGCGACGCCCGAAACTCAGCTGAGACCCGACCCTCCACGTCAATCAGTGCTCGGGCGGTTAGCCTCGCTGTATGGGCGGATCTCCGGCGCGCGTGTACGTCGCCCGACTGGCGGGGTTGCCGGTGTACGACCCGAACGGGGACCAGGTCGGCAAGGTCCGCGACGTCATCGTGATGCTCCGGCAGAACGACCAGCCGCCGCGGGTACTCGGCCTGGTCGTCGAGGTGTTCGCCCGGCGGCGGATCTTCCTGCCGATGACCCGGGTCACCTCGGTCGACGCCGGGCACGTGATCACCACCGGCCTGGTGAACATGCGCCGGTTCGAGCAGCGGCCGACCGAGGTGCTGGTGCTCGGCGAACTGCTGGACAAGACGGTCACCATCCGCGAGACCGACGCGCAGGCGGTGGTGTTCGACCTGGCGATGGAGCAGGTCCGGAACCGGGACTGGCTGCTGACGAAGGTCGCGGTGACCGAGGGCGCGAAACGGTTCCGCCGGCGGGGCCAGACGCATGTCCTGGACTGGGCCGATGTCAGCGGGATCGCGCAGACCGAGGAGGGGCAGGGTGCGGCGCACATGTTGGCCGCGTTCGAGTCGATGAAGGCCGCCGACCTGGCCGGAGTACTGCACGAACTCTCGGCGAAGCGGCGCAAGGAGATCGCGGCCGCGCTGCCGGACGAGCGGCTGGCCGACGTACTGGAAGAGCTGCCCGAGGACGATCAGGTGGAGATCCTGGCCGATCTGGACACCGAGCGGGCCGCGGACGTGCTCGAGGAGATGTCACCGGACGACGCGGCCGACCTGATCGCCGACCTCCCGACCGAACTGGCAGAACGACTGCTGACCCGGATGGAACCGGAGGAGGCCGAGGACGTGCGGCGGCTGCTGACGTACGCGGAGCGGACCGCGGGCGGCCTGATGACGTCGGAGCCGGTGATCCTGCCCGCTGACGCGACCGTGGCGGACGCACTCTCCCAGGTCCGGAACGCCGAACTCACCCCGGCCCTGGCCGCGATGATCTACGTCTGCCGGCCACCGCTGGAGACGCCGACCGGCCGGTTCATCGGGATCGGCCACATCCAACGGCTGCTCCGCGAACCCCCGTCGGCGCTGGTCTCCGGCATCCTCGACACCGACCTGGACGGACTCCGGCCGGACGACAGCCTGCAGACGGTCAGCAAGTACCTCGCCACCTACAACCTGGTGGCGGCGCCCGTCCTCGACGACGAGGGCCGGCTGCTCGGCGCGGTCACCGTGGACGACGTACTCGACCATCTGCTCCCCGAGGACTGGCGCGAATCCCCACCGAACGAGCCCGACCCACCACACGAGCCCGGATCCCCATCGGACGAGCGCGATTCCCTGTCGCACGAGCGTGAATCCCTATCGCACGAACCGCAGGAGGTGGACCGCGATGCCCCGTGACGATCGCAGCACCGACGACCGCCGCTGGCTGCGCACCGTCGCCCGGCTGGACGTGCCCCGCGAACTGCGCCGCACCTTCGTACCGCGGCCGGCGTACGACGCGGACGCGTTCGGCCGGCTGTCCGAGCGGATCGCGCGGTTCCTCGGCACCGGGCAGTTCCTGGTCTACATGACCGCGACGATCCTGTTCTGGGTCGGCTGGAACATCTTCGCCCCGGCCAGCGTGCGGTTCGACGAGTACCCGTTCATCTTCCTCACGCTCGCGCTCAGCCTGCAGGCGTCGTACGCCGCGCCGCTCATCCTGCTCGCCCAGAACCGCCAGGAGGCCCGCGACCGGGTCCAGTACGAGCGCGATCGCGAGGTCGACGCCCGATCGAGGGCCGACATGGAGTTCCTGGCCCGCGAAATGGCCTCCCTCCGCACCTCCATCGGCGAGGTCGCCACCCGCGACTTCATCCGCTCCGAACTCCGCTCCCTGCTCGCCGATCTCGACCTCAGATCCCGCGAGGACGACCGCGTCTGAAGCCCTTTCGCACCGAGCTACGCTCGCTAGCAGGTGCGAAAGGATCGATGTGAAATGAAGAGTCGGTTCAAGCCAGATCGCGGGTTGACCAGCCGGATGGTGGTGACCAGCTTCCTGCTCGGCCTCCTGTACGTCGGGTTCGTGGCGTTGCTGATCGCGTTGACGAAGAGTGCTGTGCTCGCGGTGGTGATCGCTGGCGGGATGCTGTTTGCGCAGTACTGGTTCTCCGACCGGATCGCGCTCTATGCGATGCGCGGCCGAGTCGTGAGTCCCGAGGAGGCGCCGGAGCTGCACGGCGCGATCGACCGGTTGTGCGCGCTGGCCGACATGCCCAAACCGAAGGTCGCCATCGCGGATGTGGACCTGCCGAACGCGTTCGCGACCGGGCGCAATCCGGACAAGGCGGTCGTGTGCGTGACGACCGGGGTTCTGCGCCGGCTGGACGCTGATGAGCTCGAAGGCGTGCTCGCGCACGAGTTGTCCCATGTCGCGCATCGGGACGTGGCCGTGATGACGATCGCCTCGTTCCTCGGCGTACTGGCCGGGCTCGTCACCCGCTTCGGCCTGTACGGCGGCTTTGGCCGGCGGGATCAGAACACGGCGGTGGTGGTCCTGACGGTCGTGCTGGTGTCCGCGGCGGTCTACGCGATCTCGTTCCTGCTGACGCGTGCGTTGTCCCGGTACAGGGAGCTGGCCGCGGACCGGGCGGCCGCGATGCTGACCGGCCGGCCCTCCGCGCTGGCGTCCGCGCTGACCAAGATCAGTGGCGACATCGCCCGCATCCCGTCCCGCGACCTGCGGCAGGCGGAGGCATTCAACGCGTTCTTCTTCGCCCCGGCGCGATCGGGCGGCTTCAGCCTGTCCTCGCTGTTCTCCACCCACCCGCCGCTCGACCAGCGCCTCGACCGGCTCGGCGCCATCGCCCGCGAGCTGGGTGAGCAGGTCTAGGCCGCGCCTGTTAGGGCACTCGGCACACACTGGAGCCATGGGCCTTCTCGACATCCTGCTCGGCCGGAGCAAAGCCGTCCCGCCGAACCTCGACCAGCTCTTCTCCCTCCCCTCGGCCGCGATCACCCTGGAGACCGCAGCCGGCTACCGCGCGACCGGCAGCGGTTCGGTCTGCTTCAAGACGGCCGAGGGCGGCGGGTTCTCGGCCCTGCGCGAGGAGGTCGACAAGCTGCTCGCGCTCGACAACGGGAAGTTCACCAGCCACACCGACGCGTACGGCTTCACCTGGCTGGTCCGCCAGACCTCCGCCGACGACCTCGAGGGACTGGTCACCGACCTGCATGCGGTCAACACCTCGCTCGTCGACGCCGGCTTCGGCTCCGCCCTGCTCTGCACCCTGGTCGCCTTCACCGACGGCACCAAGTCCCTCGGCCTCGTCTACCTCTACAAACGCGGCTCCTGGTATCCCTTCGTCCCCACCGGCCCAGACCGCCGCGACAACACAGTCGAACTCCAGATCAAGTCCCTCCTCACCACCGACCTGAACCTGGAACCAGACCTCGCCCGCTGGTTCCCCATCTACAACGCCCCCGGCCTCTGATCAGCCGGGCAGCCGAAGCCTGATCCCACTGGACTCGGCGACTCCGGAGTCCAGATACGCGTTGGTGCTCCGCAGGTCCGCGTCAGCTCGCTCGTAGCTGCTCCAGTCGATCATCGCCGTCCAGCGCTGAGCGAAGTCCAGCACGGAATACAACGTCTGACCGTCACCGGCACCGTTGCTGACACCGACGAGACCGGCTAGGTAGTTGTTGCGATAGACAGTGGGAATGATGATCCGCACCTGTCCGGCCGCGGCCAGTTCGGCGTTCGTGAAGAGTCGCGCGATCCGTCCGTTGCCATCGTCAAAGGGATGAACCTCGGTCAGGAGCAGCATGACTGCCACCGCACGCTGGAGCGGGTCGGTCAGCGGCACGATCGCCTCGAAGCCCCGCGCCAACGTGCCCTGCACCATCTCCGGCGCGACGAAGGCGTATCCGCCAGCGTAGTTCTGGGCGACCTTGAACTGACCCGGACGTTTGTCGTCCCGGGCGGCCATCAGGGTCGTATGCCGCTCCACCAGCAACTCCAGGAGTTGGTCTCCCGAGGCCGGAATGGTCTTCGAGAGAACCGGATCGGAGGCGATCCGGTAGGTGGCCGCGACATCGTGCGCATCCTGCGGCCGAGTAGTGGGTACTTCGCCGTCGATGGCGATCCTGCGGGCCTCCTCGACGCCGAACTGGGTGCCCTCGATGAAGTTCGAGAAATACGACTCGAAGAACGGCAGCCACTCCCAACGGCTCTCACCGCCGACGGCCGGTCGCGGTACCGGCGGAATCGTCTGCAGGTAGCGGGTCAGACGTTCGAGCAACTGCAGCCGGTGTTCGTCGTACGGCTCTCCGGCCAGTCGGGCGGCCAGGCGGGTCGAGGTCAGCCGCGTGTTCGCCGATGTCCCGAGCAGGGCCGCGAGTCGCGACCGGACGTCCTCGACCTGACGTTTGCCGAAGTGTCCCGAGATGACATCGAGTTGCGCCAGTAGACGGCTGATGCGGCCGGCCCCACCGATCCGGGCCTCCTCGTCCATCCGGTCCTCTACCGCACGCAGTCCGGCGTACCTGGCGGGCTTACCTTCCCGCGGCCGACCACGGGTGACTGCGTTCTCGACCAGCCCTCGTGCTGGACCGGACAAGTGCAGCCCGTCGGGCATCGGCATGTCACCGGGCAGTGGGCCGGGACCGATTCGTGCGGACAGGGTGAGACCAGGCAAGGACAGATCCGAAGTACGCGGCGGCTCCGGATGGCAGAGGAACAGCCAGCCGTCGACCGGCTCACCTCCACTCAACGCCGATCTGTCGCAGATGACCGCGGCGGGCCAGGTGTGCGCCGCCACCGCAAACCGGTGATGATGCGCGACCTTCTCCGGCGGCAGCGTCGCGTCGATGGCGTATAGACCTGACGCGAGCCGGATGGCGCGACCAGACCGGTGAAACCGGGACAATGAGGCGCGATTGGTCGCGGTGGCGAACTCGAGACGCCCTGCAGGGTGCGGCGCGTTCTGGGCAACATTCATCGCGAAACTCCGGGACCTCATCCAGCGAAAGCAACATCTGTCGACTAAATATACGCCAGAGAGCAACAAATACTCAATAATTACTTCTCAGTCAGTGATGCGACAAGGTCAGCGCCAGGTGATTGGGCCGAGGTTGTAGGAGTTGTTGTAGTCGGGCTCGTCGCCGGTGAACTCGTTGTCGTAACCGTACGGCGGGTCGACGTACTGGATCTCGCCCAGGGGGTCCTTGGGTGAGGTCGCGGCGATCACGCAGGTGCGGTCGGCGGATCCGAGGGCCGGCAACTGGAGTTGTCCTCCGTGTGGGTCGCACTCGGCGACTCCACCGACACCGATCAGGTACGCCGTGGAGCGGCCGCTGCGGAGTTTGGCGACCAGCATCGGCGCCGAGTAGCCGACCAGATTGTTGGTCGACTCGTTGGTGATGACGATCGGCACGTAGTACACGACTTGTCCCCGGGCCGGCCGGGAGTCCTCGGGGAGCGCGGCCACCACGCTCGCCGGCGCCTTCCGGGGAGCCTGGGCGACGATCGAGACCACGCCGCGGAACCGGACCGCGTCGCCGGTGAACTCGATGGGCACAATCGCCCGCTGCCCGAACCGCAATCGGGTCTTCGGCTTGGTCATCCCCTTCCCGACCTTCAACGGTCCACTGGCCGCGACTTCGAAAGCACTGCGGGTGGGGCTGGGCGTGGGGGTAGGTGTGCGACTCGCGGTCGGTGCGGGGCTGGGGGTTGCGCCGCCGGTCGGCGATTGATCCGACGCCGTGGACGACTGACCGCATCCGACGAGCGCGCCGACGGCCAGGAGGGCAACGAGTAACCGGATGATCACCGCACGACACTAACCAGCCCAGGAAGCTCAGCCCGCCGATGGCAAGATGCGGCCAGTGGGCTGTCGGCTTGGTGCCCTCGATCCGGCAGAAAGGGTGGAGCAGGTAAGGGTTGCCTTGCCGGGGGTAGGTCACAGGGGATCGTGGTGGGGTGGGGGCGGTGGAACACGTAGCCTGTACGTATGGCTCCCACTACTGATGAGGTGACCGCTGCGCTTGGCGGTGTGCTTGATCCTGAGATCAAGAAGCCGATCACCGAGCTGGGCATGGTCGAGTCCGTCGTCGTACGGACCGACGGTGTGGTCGCGGTCAAGATCCTGCTGACCGTCGCGGGGTGTCCGATGAAGGACACGTTGCGGCGCGATACGACGGCGGCGGTGAGCAAACTCGAAGGTGTCACCGGGGTCGAGATCGAGCTCGGGGTGATGTCGGCGGAGCAGCGGGCGGCCCTGCAGACGCAGTTGCGCGGTGGGGTTGCCGAGAAGGAGATCCCGTTCTCCCGGCCGGACTCGCTGACCAAGGTGTTCGCGATCGCATCCGGCAAGGGCGGAGTCGGCAAGTCGTCGGTGACGGTGAACCTGGCCGTCGCGATGGCGGCGAAGGGCCTGTCGGTCGGCGTACTGGACGCGGACATCTACGGGCACTCGGTGCCGGCCATGCTCGGTGTCGCGGACGAGCGGCCGACGGCGGTCGAGGACATGATCATGCCGGTGCCGGCGCACGGCGTGAAGGTGATCTCGATCGGCATGCTGAAGCCGAAGCGCGACCAGGTGGTCGCCTGGCGCGGGCCGATCCTGGACCGCGCGCTGGTGCAGATGCTGGCCGATGTGTACTGGGGCGACCTCGACGTCCTGCTGCTCGACCTGCCACCCGGCACCGGTGACATCGCGATCTCGGTCGGCCAGCGGCTGACCAGCGCTGAGGTGATCGTGGTGACGACGCCGCAGGAGGCCGCGACCGAGGTGGCCGAGCGGGCCGGGACGATGGCGCAGATGGTGCACCAGCGGGTCGCGGGCGTGATCGAGAACATGTCGTTCCTGCCCTGCCCACACTGCGGTCCGGAGCACCGGATCGAGATCTTCGGGACAGGCGGCGGAGTACGGGTCGCGGAGACGCTGTCCGCGCGGCTCGGGTACCCGATCCCGCTGCTCGGCGAGATCCCGCTGGACGAGCGCCTCCGCAGCGGCGGCGACCTCGGCCAGCCGCTCACCGCGGCCGACCCGACCACCCCGGCGGCCCAGATCCTCGCCGACATCGCCCAGCGCCTCGGCGGCCGCCCCCGCGGCCTCCTCGGCCGCCAACTAGGCCTCTCCCCCGTCGGCCGCTGACCTCCCCCCGCACCACGCATATCCGCTCGGCGGTCACACCTCGGCCCGTTGGATGCGGCGGAATTCGCCTGGGGTGCTGCCGGTGTGGCGGGTGAAGAACTTGCCGAAGTTGGTGGGTTCGGAGAAGCCGAGGTGGCGGGCGATCGCGGCGACGGGGTCGTCGGTGTGGGCGAGCAGCCGCTGGGCCTGGAGGGCGACGCGGGCATCGATGACCCCTTTCATCGACTGCCCGGTCGCCTCCTGGCATGCGCGGGTGAGGGTCTTGACCGTGTAGCCGAGCTTCGCGGCGTAGTCCTCGGCTCGGCGGGTGTGCAGGTAGGAGCGTTCCAGCTCGGTGCGGAAGCGGGCGTACACCTGGCGGGCATCCTGGCGCGGCCCGTCACCGCCGGCGTCGGACAGCCGGTCGATCTGCAGCATCAAGGTGGCCAGCAGGAACTGGAGGATCTCCCGCGACACGGTCCCGGACGGGCGGCTGTACTCAGCGCTGAGCTGGGCGAAGAGACCGGCCGCGGTCGCGTAGTCCCGGCTGGTGCCCAGCTGCCAGCAGGTGACGCCTGACCAGTCCGCGACCAGGCGATCAGCGGCGCTGAACTCGGGTGGGAAGGCAGCGGTGAACAGGAGGTGCCGGCCGTCCATCCGGCCGGCCTGGTCGAAGCGCTGGACCTGCCCCGGCCTGACCCACAACAGAGTGCCGGGGCGGCAGGGGTAGCTCACGAAGTCGACGACGTGTTCTCCGCTGCCCCCGGTGATCAGGAAGAAGCTGTGGAAGTCGGTCCGGTGGACGCGCTGCAGACGGCCGTCGGGGATGCGCCGGTGCACCTCGGCGAGGTCCATCACCTCGAAACCGGGGACCCGCGCACTCTCCGCGCTGAATCCGAACCCAGGGATCGGATGTCCGTTTTTGACCATTGGTGGTTGGCAGCGTACCTCGTCGGCCCGCGTATTCACAGGGATGCTGAATGGTGTACGGCGACGAGGGGTCGCCAAGAGACCATGAGGGAAGAACCATGAACGGCACCATCACCGTCATCGACGCCGGCCCGGTCCGGGTCCACAGCTACATGTCGCCCGACGACAGCCTGAACGTCACCACGCAACTCATCGAGACACCCGGTCGCGTCATCGCGGTCGACGCGCAGTACGCCCTCGGGTACGCCGACGAGGTGGTGGCGTACGCGAAGGGTCTGGGCAAGCCTCTCGACCGGGTGGTGATCAGCCACGCGCACCCCGACCACTTCCACGGCGCGGCCCGCTTCGGCGCACCCGTCCACGCGCTGGCCGTGGTGCGGGACCAGATCGTTGCCCAAGGCGACGGCCAGGACCCGGGCGGTACGGTCATCCCCGTCGCCGACTTCACGCCGACTCACGTCATCGAGCCGGGTACCGAGGTCATCGACGGGGTGCCGTTCGTCTTCGAGGCACACTCCGGTGGTGAGGCTTCGGACGAACTGGTCATCCGCCTCCCCGAACAGGGTGTGCTGGTTGCCCAGGACCTCGTCTTCAACCGCACACACCTGTTCCTCGGCAACAACGACATCACCGGCTGGCAGTCCGCCATCGACCGGCTCGCCGCCGACCCGGCGTACGACATCATCCTGGCCGGACACGGCCTGCCCGCGAACCGAAGCGTGTACGCCGAGCTGTCGCAGTACTTGATGGACGCCCGCGAACTTCTCGGCGACGACGGCGAGGCCTACAAGAAGGCCATCGTCGATCGCTACCCCGACTACCGCGCCCCCGCCATGATCGACATCGCCAACCAGTACCTGTTCGGCTGACCCGGGTTCGCCGTTCAGCCGGGGAGCCAGCCGACCTTGCCGATGAGGTAGGTGGCGCCGATCAGGGCGGCGGTGTCGATCAGGGTGTGGGCGACGACCAGCGGCATCACCCGTCCCCACCGGCGGTACAGGTGGCAGAAGAGGACGCCCATCACCACGTTGCCGGCGAAGCCACCGAGTCCCTGGTACAGGTGGTACGACCCGCGCAGTACCGCGCTGGCCGTGGTACTGCGAGCGGTCGACCACCCCAGTTGGTCCAGCCGCCGGTTGAGATAGCCGAGGACGATGACCTCCTCGAGCATGGCGTTCTGTACCGCGACGGCGATGAGGACCGGGATCCGCCACCAAGCGCCCGGGAGTTGCGCGGGATCGACGGTCAGGTTGACGCCGGACGCGTACGCGGCGAGGTAGAACGCCAGGCCGGCCCCGCCGACACAGGCGGCAATGACGGTCCCGCGGATCAGGTCACGTCTGCGGTCGCGCAGGTCGAATCCCAACGTCCGAAGCGACTCACCACCACGAGCCATCAGATGCGCGACCAACGCGACCGGTACCAGCGCCCTCACCAGCGCGAACAGCTGCCAGGCGAGGTTCAGCCACGGACGCCCCGGCGCCCGCGAACCCACGATCACGGCCGTCTGGCTGCTCAACCCCTGGCCCGAGGTGAGCACACCGATGAAGGTGATGGATGCGGCCACCGCGGACGCGCCGAGCGACAGCGCAAGAACCAGCCAAACCTCCCCCCCCAGAACCCGGCGCCGCACCTCCGGCTGCCGCGCTGTGCTCACCCCCAGATGATCCCACCCAACCCAAAACAGCTCAGCTGTCTTTGGCGGGCCAGGGGGAGTCGGCGGGGCGGAGGGCGTCGAAGCCTTTGCCGTGGAGGGCGGTCCAGGCTGCGAGGGAGCCCATCACCAGGACGGGGTTGTGGAGGTCGCCCGCCAGTACCGCCTTGACCACGTCTTCCAAGGGAGCCCAGACCGTTTCCATGTCGGCTTCCTCGTGGAGGCGGTCGTAGGTTTCGTCTGCCGCCGACAGGTCTCGGGCGAGGAAGATGCGGACCGCCTCGCTGGTCAGACCGGGTGAGGTGAACGCGTCGACTAGGATGCGCCAGTCGGCGGCCTTGGTGGCGGCTTCTTCCCAGAGTTCGCGTTCGGCACCGATCCGGTACGCCTCGCCCTGTACGTCGAGCAACCCGGCGGGCGGCTCCAACAGCCGATAACCCACCGGATGACGGTACTGGCGGACCAGCAGCATCCGGTCCTCCCCGTCCAGCGCGACCACGCCGACCGCGCCGGGGTGGACCACGACGTCACGGGTGAAGGTCTCACCCCCGTTCGGCGGCGACACGTGATCCCGGCGTACCGAGATCACCCGGCCGGTCTCGTGCACGGTCGACGAGTCCAGTACCGGCCAGGACTCGCGCTCGTCGGCGAGTCCTGAACCGTACCGGAGCTCCGGCCGATCCGTCATCGAGCCTTCGCCCGACCGGCGCCGGCGACCGCATCTCCGCGACCAGAGGGAACCTTGACCGGCTCCTTGGCGGCGGGGACCTCTTCCACCGGCAGCCGGGACTCGCGCTGCCGAACCAGTGCGGCCGCGATCAGCCCGGAGAACAACGGATGCGGCTTGGTCGGCCGGGACCGGAGCTCGGGGTGCGCCTGGGTGGCGACGAAGTACGGGTGCTGCGACCGTTCCAGCTCGATGAACTCGACCAGCTCGTTGTCCGGCGACAACCCGCTGAAAACCAGGCCGGCCGTCTCCAGCTTGTCCCGGTACGCGTTGTTCACCTCGTACCGGTGCCGGTGCCGCTCCTGGACCGACGGAGCGCCGTACAGGTCGCGGACGATCGAGCCGTCGGCCAGGTTCGCCGGGTAGAGGCCGAGCCGCATGGTGCCGCCGAGATCGCCGGATCCGGAGACGATGTGCTTCTGCTCCTCCATCGTCGCGATCACCGGCTGGTCGGCGTCCGGGTCGAACTCGCTGGAGTTCGCCTCCAGCAGGCCGGCCAGGTTGCGCGCCACCTCGATCACCATGCACTGCAGGCCGAGGCACAGCCCGAGGATCGGGATGCCGGCCTCGCGGGCGAATCGGATCGCGCCGATCTTGCCCTCGATCCCGCGGACGCCGAACCCGCCCGGGATGCAGATCGCGTCCACGTCGCCGAGCAGCTTCGCGGCCGCCTCCGGGGTCGCGCACTCGTCGGACGCGATCCAGCGCAGCTCGACCTTCGCGTCGTTGTCGAACCCGCCCGCGCGGAGCGCCTCCGCGACGGACAGGTAGGCGTCCGGCAGGTCGATGTACTTGCCGACCAGGGCGACGGTCACGTGGTCCTTCGGGTGGTGCACGACCCGGAGCAGCTCGTCCCAGCGGGTCCAGTCGACGTCCCGGAACTGCAGGTTCAGCCGGCGTACGACGTACGCGTCGAGGCCCTCGGCGTGCACCACCTTGGGGATGTCGTAGATGCTCGGCGCGTCTACCGCGGCGACGACGGCCTCGACATCCACGTCGCACATCAGCGAGATCTTCCGCTTCACGCTGTCCGGGATCGGCCGGTCCGCACGGCACACGATGGCATCCGGCTGGATACCGATCGAGCGCAGCGCCGCGACCGAGTGCTGGGTCGGTTTGGTCTTCAGCTCACCGCTGGGCGCCATGTACGGCACCAGCGAGATGTGCAGGAAGAACACGTTGTCGCGGCCGACGTCGTGCCGGACCTGGCGCGCCGCCTCGAGGAACGGCAGCGACTCGATGTCGCCGACCGTGCCGCCGATCTCGTGCAGCACGACGTCGACATCCGGACCGGCCATCGCCAGCATCCGGTCCTTGATCTCGTTGGTGATGTGCGGGATGACCTGGACGGTGTCGCCCAGGTACTCGCCGCGCCGCTCCTTGGCGATCACCGACGAGTAGATCTGGCCGGTGGTGACGTTGGCGACCTGGGAGAGATCCCGGTCGAGGAAACGTTCGTAGTGCCCGATGTCCAGGTCGGTCTCGGCGCCGTCGTTGGTGACGAACACCTCGCCGTGCTGGAACGGATTCATGGTGCCGGGATCCACGTTCAGATACGGATCCAGCTTCTGCATGGTGACCCGGATGCCCCGCGCCGTCAGCAGACTGCCGAGGCTTGACGCTGTCAGCCCCTTGCCGAGACTGGATGCCACGCCACCGGTGACGAATACGTGCTTGGTCTGCTGGGAGTTCGAAGCCCTGTCCACGGGCCTTCAGCCTACCTGCTGTCAAGCACTGGTCGCGACGAGACCCGCGTAGATATCGAGCAGATTCTTCGCCACCGTGTCCTCGTCCGGCCATCCAGCGGCCAACTGCAGTCCTTCTGTCCGCATAGCGGCCGCGGCCTCCGGATCAGCCAGCACCTTCCGTACGCCGTCCGCCAGGCCGCCCGCATCGCCTGGAAACGCCAGTACCGCGCTGTCGCCGACCAACTCGGGCACTCCCCCGACAGCGGTCGCCACCACCGGTACGCCGACCTGGAGGGCCTCCTGCAGCACCAGAGCCCGCGCCTCCCAGTGAGACGTGAGCAGGAACACGTCAGCCGCCCCCAAGAGATCCGGTACGTCGTCCCGGTGGCCCAGGAGTCGTACGGGGAGGTTCTCCGCATCGATCCGCGCCTGCAGGTTGTCCCGCAGCGGTCCGTCACCCACCACGGCGAACACTGCCTCGGGGTTGCCCCTCGCAACGTCCGCGGCCACGGACAGTAGCGTCGGGTAGTCCTTCTGCGGCGCCAGACGACCCACAGTCAGTACGAGGGGGGCATCCCCGATCCCCAACTCCTCCCGCACAGCCGCGGACGGCTTGCGGACCTCAGGGATCGCAGGCGCGGCAACCGGCGCCAACCTGGCCTGCCGAGCGCCGAGGCTCCGGGCCAGCTCGACCAGGTCGGACGATGCCCCGAGGGTCAGGTCAGCTCCCCTGGCCACCAACCGCTGCCCGAGCCGCATCACCAGTCCCCGGGGACCGCTGGTGATGACCGCGTTATGCCAGGTGACCACGAGCGGCCGGAGGTGCGACCGGTCGCGCAGAGCGGTCATCCCGGCCCGGTAGCCGTGTGCGTGCACCACGTCGGATCCACGCAGCCCTACGGCCTGACCGACCACAGTGGCGCCGCTGAAGTCGAAGTGGTCGGCTGTGCCCGGCGGTGCGCACACGAGCACCTCGTGGCCGGCGTTCAGGTAGCGCGGCACCAGCGAGGCGACGTGCTGACCGATCCCGCCCCGGGACTCCGCCAGCAGCAGGCCGATCCTCATCGCTTCTCCTCTCCAGTAACAGCACTTGTCGGCACGCCCCGGCGCAACAGGGCTCGGGCGTCCTGCCGATCCAGGGCGACCACGACACCGGCGTACACGATCACCACAGCCAACCCGGACAGGACCGAGAACACCAGTCCACTGCCCCAACTTCCGTCACCGGACGGCAGCGAGATGAACCAGCCGACTGCTGCAGCAAGCACCGCACCAACCAGAGCGGCGACCGTTGCCCGCGGAAGCCCACTGAGCACAGCAGGTCCGGCCGCGCGACGCAGGACGACCAGGAGTACGACCGCTCCGGCGAGCATCCCGACCGACATCGCCGCGGCCAGGGCGAAGACCACACCACCGCCGTCCCACCGCAGCGACAGCAGGAAGCCGACCGCGGCCACCACCAACCACGCCGTACCGGTGACCACTGCGACGCTGCGCCCTGCCTGGCGTGCGTAGAGCACTCTGCCGACGTGCATGAGCACAGCGAATCCGATCAGGGCCGGCGCGAAGGCAAACAGTCCGTCCACCAGGGACGACGCCTGCGCCTCTTGCACCCGCCCGTCGTCGTACGCGAAGACCCGCGCCACGGGCACCGCAGTACCGACCAGCAACGCAGCCCCAGCTCCCCCGGCCAGCATGACGGCCCGCGTGGAGGTCGAAGCAAACAGCTCGAAGCCTGCCGTGTCCCGAGCCTCAAAGGCAGCCGCGAGCCGCGGAAAGACCGCAGTCGTGATCGGCACGGCCAGTACGGCGTACGGCAGCACGTAGACCGCGTTGGCCCACGTGTAGACGGCGATGCTGCCCGGGATGCCCCGATGGTTCGCCAGGTAGGTCGCGGCGAGGAACGCGAGCTGCTGCGCCACCAGTACCGCGAGACCGGCCAGAGCCAGCCGGCGCAGTACCGGGCCGACACCAGGATCCAACCGGAAGGTCGGCCGCACAGGGATGCGCAAGGCCAGCATCGGCAGCAGGACGGTGAGCGCCAGAGCCGCCACACCGGCAGTCGTTCCCCAGGCCAGCAGATCGGCTGCCGACCGCGACGCCTCATCCGCACGCGGAGCCTGCGCGGCGAAGATCAGGTAGGTGCCGATGACAACCACACTGGACACCAACGGCGCCAGCGCACCGGCCGCGAACCGGTGGTGCGACTGCAGTACGGCGGTCGCGATCACCGCCACCGCATACCCGAACACCTGCGGTACGAAGATCACCAGCATCCGCGTCGCCGTCTCCGCGGACCCACCGCACTCCGGCCCCGCGTCAAGCATGGCCGACGTGTACTGCGAGGCCAAAAGCCAAGCCAGCAAGGCGAACGGGGCCAGCAACACCACGGACCAGGTCAGCAGCGCACCGATGATCCGCCCCTGCGCGGCCCGATCGCCACGAGCCACCGGACCGGCCAGCACCGGGATCACCGCACCGGCCAGCGCACCACCGACGACGATCTCGAACAGCACGTTCGGCAACTGGTTCGCCGTCGCGTACGCCTCGGCCAGACACCCCGCGCCGACCGTTTTCGAGAAGACCAGCCACCGGCCGAACCCAACGACCCGAGCCAGCACGGTCACCCCGGCGACCAGTAAGGCCGCCCGAGCGACCCGGCCACCTGTGCTCACAGTCCGCTCACCTCATCGGGGCTGGAGAAGCGGCTGGGCTGAAGCCGGCCCGCTCACCTGGGTCGTCGGCCCCACTGGTCGATCTTGTCCAGCACCGGGTTCCCGGCGATCACCTTGGTGAAGCTGACCTTCTCACTGGCCAGGTTGAGCGCCACCACCGCACCGAGCGCCAGCACCTTGAGCGGACGCGGCAGCGACGCCGCCAGCGCAGTACCGGTGATCGCGCCGAGTCCGTTGGCACCGCAGTCTCCCAGCATCGATCGCTCGCCCAGGTCCGACGGAGCCGCTGCGGCCGCCGCGCCGACGACCGCTGCGGCGGGACCACTTCCGGTCAGAGCGACCGGTGCGCTCACCGCGGTGACGGCCTTCAGCGCCCGGCCCGGACGGAGATCCAGCAGATTCGCGAGGTTCGCCGCACCGGCGATCAAGGCGCCGTCGGCAACGATCCCGGCGACCGCACCTACCCCCTTGGAGCGACGAGGCAACAAAGCCGCAGCCGCCAACCCAGCCGCGCCGACGCCAAGGATTTTCACCGCCCCGCTGGTCACCTCACCGCGGCGAAGAGCCGAGAGATGACCCCGGAATCCCTTGGTATCAGTCGTTCCCGCCAGATCGTCATACGCGCCGACGGCACCCGATACAGACCCAGCCAGCAGGGCAGCGGCCTTCACCCGACCGTCAGAACCACCCGCCGCGACACCAGCGAGCGCGCCGATAACGGCGACCGGTCCTTCGAGCAGCGTGACCGTCTCACCGCGATGGTTTGTCCGCTCGAAAGGTTCGCGCTTCTCCTTAGGCAGCTTCGCAGCGGCCCGTTCGAGTCCCGCCGTGGCCGCAGCCGCGACCACAGCACCGAGGAAGCCCATCAGTTCTCCTTCGCCTGCACCGCGGACGGGGCGACCCCGTTCTTCGCGTCCACGCCGCCGTACTGCCCGGCCTTGCCGCCGGTCTGCTCGACCAGCGCGAAGACGACGGTCGCCTGCCCGCTCGGCATGTTCGCGACGTCCACGGACGAGACGACCTCGGTCGCGTCGGAGTTGCCGCGCAGAGCCTTCACCAGGCCGCCGTTCTGCGCGCTGTCCGGATTGCCCGCGACCACCGAACCGGCGCTGCCGAGGTCGAGCCCGGTGATGAAGTTCACCGCGTCGTCGTACGACGAGTTGTCCGGGGCCGGGGTCGGCGGCTTAGCGGCGATCACGACGACCAGGCTGGCCCGGTCCTTCGGCGTCGGCTTCAGCGACAGCAGCTTCGAATCGGTCAGCCCGCTGAGGATCTTGGTGGACTCCGAGTCCAGCGTCTTGCCCTCCTCGCGGGCGACGATGCCGCGGGCCAGGATCAGGCCGGCCCGCTGGTACGTCGTACTGTCGCTCGGGAACGTGACGTCCGCGGTGACGAGCTCGTTCACCAGCGGCTCGACCAGCTGGCGCTGACCGGGGTCGAACAGCTTGCTGTCCAGCGAGACCCGGGTGGTCACCTGCGCGCCGGCCTTCTCGATCGCGTCGGACACCGCGTTGGTCATGTCGCCGTCGGCGGACGGCATCGTCACGATCGCGACCTTCTTGCCGGTCAGCTTGCCGTCGGTCAGCCCGGCGGTCACCTTGGCCACGTAGTCGTCGCGGTACTTGTCCAGTGCCTTGACCTCGATCAGCTCGGCCCGGGCGTCCTCGAGCGCGGCCCGGTCCCGGTCGGCCTGGCTCTGGACGATCTCACTGCCGGTGCCCTTCAGCGGGCCGGCGCCGAGCACCACGCCGGCGCCGAGTGCGAAGAAGATCGCCACGATCGAGACGATGTGGTAGCGAAAGTCGATCACGTGAACAGCTCCCGGATCCAGTAGACGAGGTCGTTCCAGCGCGCCCGCAGGATCGACCAGAGCACGTCGTCGGCGCCGATGGCGACCATCGCCACCCCGAGCGCGAACAGGCCGGCCACGATCAACGCGACCACCTGGAAGGTAGAGACCCGGCTCCGGTACAGCCGGCCGACACCCTTGGCGTCGACCAGCTTGGCACCGACCCGCAACCGGGTGATGAAGGTGCTCGCCATCCCGGAGCGGCCCTTGTCCAGGAACTCCACCAGCGAGTTGTGGGTGCCGACCGCGACGATCAGCGAGGCGCCCTTGGAGTCGGCCAGCAGCATCGCGACGTCCTCGCTGGTGCCGGTGGCCGGGAACTCGATCGAGTCGACGCCGAGCCGCTCCAGCCGCTCCGAACCGGGCGCGCGCCCGTCCCGGTAGGCGTGCACGACGACCTCGGCGCCGCACTTCAGCGTGTCGTCGCTGACCGAGTCCATGTCGCCGACGATCAGGTCCGGCACGTAGCCGTTCTCGACCAGGGCGTCGGCGCCGCCGTCCACACCGATCAGGACCGGCCGGTACTCGCGGATGTACGGCCGCAGCGCGACCAGGTCCTCCCGGTAATCGTACCCGCGGACCACGATCAGCACGTGCTTGCCGTCCATCGCCGTGTGGACCTCCGGCACGCCGACACCGTCGAGCAGCAGGTCGCGCTCGCGGCGCAGGTACTCCAGCGTGTTCGCGGTGAACGCCTCCAACTGGGTCGACAGACCCGCACGGGCGTCGTCCATCAGCTGTGCGACGGTCTCGTCATCCTGGGCGATCCCCTTGGCGACGACCTCCTCACCGCGGTACAGGGTGCCGTCGTGCAGCCGGACCCGCTCACCCTCGTGCAGGACCGAGAAGACCTCGCGGCCGACCCCGTCGACGAGTGGGATGCCGGCCTCGACCAGGATCTCCGGGCCGAGGTTCGGGTACCGGCCACTGATCGAGTCGGCCACGTTGACCACGGCGGCGACCCGGCGGTCCACCAGGGCCTCCGCGCTGACGCGGTCCAGGTCGACGTGATCGATCACCGCGATCTCGCCCGGCCTGAGCCGTTTGGTGAGATTCTTGGTACGGCGATCCAGCCGGACCACCCCGGCGGTCCCGGGCAGTTCAGTAGGGCGTGCTCTCCGCAGGCTGGGCAGTTTCATCGCGCTCTCATCCTGCCATGTCAAGAGCCCCACGCCCGCCTATTTGCGGCCTGCGAGGGTCAATCCCGTAGGAATACCCGTGTGGCGTTGGGTTAAATCATCCTTTTGGGCGAGACTTCTTCCGCGGCCTGGTATGCCGCTCCGCCGCCAGCGCGAGCAGCTCCTCGGCGTGGGCCTGGGCGGCGTCGGAGTGCTCCAGGCCGGCCATCATCCGGGACAGCTCCTTCAGCCGCCCGTCGTCGTCCAGCGCGACCAGGCCACTCGTGGTGACCGAGCCGTCGTCACTCTTCAGCACCACCGCGTGACGATCCGCGAACGCGGCCACCTGCGGCAGGTGCGTCACCACGATCACCTGGGCCTTCTCCGCCAGCCGGGCCAGCCGCTTGCCGACCTCGACCGCCGCCCGGCCGCCGATCCCGGCGTCGATCTCGTCGAACACGAGCGTCGGCACCGGATGTGTGTCGGACAGGATCACCTCGAGGGCCAGCATCACCCGGGACAACTCACCGCCCGAAGCCGCTTTCT
Source organism: Kribbella caucasensis (assembly GCF_004361855.1). Classification (GTDB taxonomy): domain Bacteria; phylum Actinomycetota; class Actinomycetes; order Propionibacteriales; family Kribbellaceae; genus Kribbella; species Kribbella caucasensis. Next base: position 6,685 of record NZ_SNWQ01000022.1, on the reverse strand, counting down.
GCAGGGGCCGGGCCGGGCTGCCCATGTTCGCCGCGAAACAGAACTCGATCTCGTCGATCCCGAACGGACCGGCCGTGGTCTCGTGCACCTCGACGGTCAGCTTCGCGTGCGGCATCGCCAGCCCGGTCAGCTCCTCGGACACCAACACCCCGAGCCGCTCGGAGGCCTCGATCCGGGCCTGCCTGACCTGCTGCCCGAGGTCGGCCAGCTTGGCCCGCAACTCGTCCAGTTCGCCGGCCAGCAGCTCGACCCGCTCGTCGCTGCCGTCCAGCTCGGCCAACCTTGCAGCCGACCGCTTCGCCCAGTCGAGTACTTCGTCGACCGTGCCTTCGTCCGCGCCGTACTTGCGGACCAGGTTCGTCAGCGCGGCCCGCCGATCACTGACCACGGCGAGCCTGGCGGGATCCGTGTCCACGTCAGCGGCGTACGACGAGAGCTCGCCGGCCAGGTCTGCCGCGAGGTACCCGAGTTCGCTGGCCCGGTCGGCGAGCTCGGCGAGTTTCGGATCGTGCTCGCGCTCCGCCTCGAGGGCCTGCTTCGCCAGCGCCAGCAGACCGAGTACGTCGCCCGGGCGGGTCGAATCCAGGTCCTCCGCGGCGAGAGCGTCGGCCGCCGTCGTGGCCGCAGTACGGAGGCCGTCGGCGTACGCGAGGCGATCCTCCTCGGCGGCCAGCTCGGCATCCTCACCGGGCAGCGGCTCGGCCTTGGCGATCTCGTCCAGCCCGAAGCGCAGCAGATCCGCCTCCGCCAGCCGATCGCGCTGCCGGGTGGTCAGCTCGGTCAGCTCCGCCTCGACCTCCCGATGCCGCCGGTACGCCGCGGCGTACTCCCCCAGCGGAACGAGAACCGGCTTGCCCGCAAACGTGTCGAGCGTCTCCCGCTGCCGCGCGGGCTGCAGCAGTCGCCACTGCTCGGCCTGCCCGTGGATCGCGACCAGGTCACCGGAGACCTCGGCGAGCACCGACACAGGCACCGAGGCGCCGCCCAGGAACGCCCGGGAGCGCCCCTCCGACGACAGCTCGCGGGCGATCAGCAACTCGTCGTCGTCCAGCTCGCCACCGCGCTCCTCGGCCTGCTGCACGATCGATCTCGGCACCGAACTGGCCCGGCCCTCGACCCGCGCCCGGCGGGTGCCGTGCCGGACCAGGCCGCTGTCGGCGCGGCCGCCGAGCAGCATGTTCACACCCGTAACGACCATCGTCTTTCCGGCGCCGGTCTCGCCGGTGACCGCGGTGAAGCCCGGATCGAGGTCCAGGGTGGCGTCCTCGATCACGCCCAGCCCGGTGATACGGATCTCCGAGAGCATGTCCTAGGTCTCCTCTTGTGAACCTTCATCGCGTTGCCGGCGCGCCGCCGCGTTGCGTTCGTTCCGGGCCGCCGCTGTGCCGCGCCAGCCGAGCACCGGCAGGTCGAACTTGGCCACCAGCCGGTCAGTGAACGATGCCTCGTGCGCCCGCGCCAGCCGGACCGGATGCTTGCCGCGGCGAACCTGGATCCGGGCGCCCGGCGGCACCTCGACCATCCGCCGCCCGTCGCACCACACCACACCACGCCCGTGCCAGGCCGCGACCAGCTCGACCGACAACTGGGAAGACGGCGCCACCACGATCGGCCGGGAGAACAACGCATGCGCGCTCAACGGCACCATCAGGATCGCCTCCACCTCAGGCCACACGATCGGCCCGCCGGCAGAGAACGCGTACGCCGTACTACCGGTCGGGGTGGCGACCACGACCCCGTCGCAACCCCACCGCGACAACGGCCGCCCGTCCACCTCGACCATCACCTCGAGCATCCGCTCCCGCGCGGCCTTCTCCACACTCGCCTCGTTCAGCGCCCAGGTGTCGAAGATCAGGTCGTCACCGACGAACACGTCGACCGCGAGCGTCATCCGCTCCTCGACCGTGAACGTGCGGGCGACCACGACGTCGACGATCCGCTCCAGATCGTCGACCTCCGCCTCGGCCAGGAACCCGACGTGCCCCAGGTTGACGCCGAGCACCGGCGTACCGTGCGGGCGGGCCAGCTCGGCACCGCGCAGGATCGAGCCGTCGCCGCCGAGCACGATGATCAGCTCGACGTCCAGGGCGGCCTTCTCCGGGTCGTTGGCGATCTCGACCGGGTCCAGGGCAAGCGCGTCCGCTTCCTCACCGAGCAGCCGGACCAGCAGACCGGCGGCCGTGAGCAGCCGGTGCGCCTCCCGGGCGACCTCGACCGCATGGTCGCGGCCGGTGTGGGTCACCAGCAGCACTCGCCGCGGCTCGCGCTCTTCCACTCCGACCTGCCTTCGATCGGCTCACTGGGCCGATTCACTCGGTTTCACGGTTAGTTATTGCGGGCCGCGTTCGACCGCGGTCTGCAGCATCGTCTCATCGAGAGGTGACGCCGACCTGCGTATCCACAGGAAGTATTCGACATTTCCTGACGGGCCAGGCAACGGACTCGCCGCGACACCCTCCACGCCCCAGCCCAGCTCGGCAGCTTTCGCCGCTACCCCGCGGACCGCGTCGGCGCGCAACTCGGGGTCGCGGACGACGCCGCCCTTGCCCAACCGCTCCTTGCCGACCTCGAACTGCGGTTTCACCATCAGCACCAGCTCGCCGTCCGGTTTCACCACGCCGATCAGGGCGGGCAGGACGAGGGTGAGCGAGATGAAGCTCAGATCGCTCACCACGAGGTCGACCGGGTCGCCGCCGATATCGTCCAGGGTGAGCGTGCGAACGTTCGTACGGTCCATCACCATGACGCGTTCGTCGTTCTGCAGCGACCAGACGAGCTGGCCGTAGCCGACGTCGACCGCGATCACGCTCGCGGCCTCGTTCCGCAGCAGCACGTCGGTGAATCCGCCGGTGGACGCGCCCGCATCCAGGCACCGCCGGCCCTTCACCTGTACGCCGCTGAACGCCTCCAGCGCCCCGAGCAACTTGTGCGCGCCACGGCTCGCGTATCCCGGGTCTTCGGTCTCAGAAGTGTCCACCAGGATCGGGGCGTCCGCGCCGACACCGGTCGCCGGTTTGGTGGCGACCGTGCCGGAGACCTTCACCTTCCCCGCCGCGACCAGTTCACTCGCATGCTCCCGCGACCGCGCCAGCCCGCGCCGTACCAGCTCCGCGTCGAGCCTCAGCCGCTTGGCAGCTCCCTTAGGCACTCAGTTACGGTCGCCGGACTCGGCGTCCGCCTCCACGAGCGCGTTCTGCAACCGCTCGTGCAGGTCCGCGTACACCTCGGCATGCTCACCAACAGGCCGCTCCCGCAACCCATCCAGCCGAGCCATGGTCTCCTCCACCAACGGATGCGCCCCCTCACCCACCCTCTCCTCAACCGCCTCCCCGTACGCCGCATCGCCCGCCGGGTCGCCATACGAGGCCTGGTCGGTCGGGGAGTCGCCGGGGAAGTCGTCGGCGGGTGGTTCGTCGTAGGTGCTCTCCGGCTCGGGCTCTGTGTCGTAGTCCGGGGTGTGCTCGTCAGGCTCGGGACCGAACCCGGGCTCGACGTCCGGGTCGAACGCCGGTGGTACCTGCTCGCCGGGGTGCTCAGTCACGTCAGGCCTTCTTAGCCGGGGCCTTCTTGGCCGCCTTCTTCGCCGTGCTCTTGGTCGCGGTCTTCTTCGCCGCCGCCTTCTTCACGGTCGCCTTCTTCACCGGCGCCTTCTTCGCCGGTGCGCTCTTCGCCGGTGCGGCCTTGGCCGGAGCTGCCGGGGCCGCGGCCGCGTTCGCCATCGCATCGGCCAGCTCCTGCTGGAGCAGGTTCACCCGCCGGGTCAGCGCCGCGACCTCCTCGGACCGGACGAACCCGAGCCGCGCCACCGCACCCTCGACCTCGTTCGCCACGATCGCCTGCAGCAACTGGCGATTGCTCTTGCTGGTGGCAACGATCTCGTCGGCCAGGTCGGACACCTTGGCGGTCAGCCCGGAGGTCAGCGCGTCGGCACCGGTCTGCTGCAACAGTGCCTTCGCCGCCTGCTGTGCCCGCTGCTTGGTCACCTCGGTCAGCCCGTTCGCCAGCTGTACATAGCCGCGCAGTGCATCCATCACCATGACTACCTCCTCGGTCCGTCCCAGCAACGGTATCGCGCCAACCCCCCAACACCACCCCAACCCCGCACCCAACAACCAGACCCGCCCCGCCGAAATCTCAGAGGCTAACCTCGCACCTTCATGGTTACCCCCCTCAGAATCCGATGGGCTAACCATTCACCTCATGGGCTAGCCTCCGAAATGCCGCCGGGGCCGGTGGGTGTCAGGCGGGGAGGCCCTACTTGTCCAGGCCTACTCGGTGGAGGGCGGTGTCGATGGCTATGGTGCCGGGTTTGGGGGTGGGCTTCGGGAGCGGGCGGCGGCCGCGGCTGACCGACTTCGCCGTGGGCTTGGCCGGCTCGTCCACCGCGGTCCACACGGCCGACAGGATCGCGCGCAACCCGTCGTACGGCTCGCCCTCGCCCTTCACCGCGGCGGACCCGTTGACCACCTCGGCCGTCCACCCGCGGCACGTGTGCTTGCCGCCCTCAACCACCACGCCCGGCTGCTTGTCCAGCAGCGCGGTCAACCCCTCCGCGATGTACGTCGGCCGCTGGTCCTTCGGCGCCCGCGCGAGGTCGTGCGCGTCATGCACGCCGGTCGCCACCCACAGACTCGCGATCCCGACGGCATTCGCGCCCTGGATGTCGGAGTCCAGCCGGTCGCCGATCATCAGCGGCCGCTTCGCCTTCAGCCGTTCGATACTCGTCTCCAGCAGCGGCGGCTCCGGCTTGCCCGCCACGATCGGGTCCCGCCCGACGGCCGCCCGGACCGCCTGCACCAGCGTCCCGTTCCCCGGCGCCATCCCGCCCGCGGTCGGGATCGTCAGGTCGAGGTTCGTCGCGTACCACTTCGCGCCCTCGTTGATCGCGTGCGCCCCGTCGGCGAGCATCACCCAGTTCACGTCCGGGTGGAACCCCTGTACGACGGCCACCGGATCCGCGTCACTCGACCGGACCGGCTTCAGCCCGTACTCCTCCAGCGCGGCGTACAGCCCCTCACCGCCGATCACCAGCACCGGCGACCCGGCCGGGAAGTCGTCCGCGATCAGCTTCGCGGCAGCCTGCGCGGAGGTGACCACGTCATCGGCGATCACATCCAGCCCGAACGACGCCAAATGCTCGGCGACCACCGAGGCCGGCCGGCTGGCGTTGTTGGTGATGTAGCCGAGCCGCATGCCCTCCTTCGCAGCCTTACGGAGGTTATCCGGTGCGTCCGGGACCGGGTCGGGGCCGACGTACACGACCCCGTCGAGGTCGAGCAGCGCCACGTCGTACCGATTGGCGAGCGGTTCGTCACACTCCGAGAGCGGCGCGGGCGATTCCCGTTTCGCGGTCATGCTTCCCCCCGTACGATGCCCCGCATGCCTGCGGCGCCGGTGCTCCGATTGGAGCCGTTCCGTGCCTGGCGATTCGTCGCCGGCAAGGTGAGCGCGCTCGGCGCCGTGACCTCGCCGCCGTACGACGTACTGGAACCCGCCCTGGTCCGGCGGCTGACTGACGCTGATCTGCACAACATGGTGAGGCTCATCCTTCCACGCGACCCCGAGCTCGGCCCTGCCCGGTACGACGAACCGGCGCGACGCCTGGCCGGCTGGCAGCACGACGGCATCGTGGTGCAGGACACCAGGCCCGCACTGTACGTCTACGAGCAGCAGTACCAGGGCGCAGTGCTCTGTGGTCTGGTCGGATCGCTCGGACTCGACCCGGCCCGTCGGGTGGTGCTCCCGCACGAGGACGTGATGCCGCACTGGGTCGACGACCGCTTCCAGCTGATGGAGGCGACTGACGCCGACCTGGAGCCCATCCTGCTCGCGTACGCCGGTGGTGGGGCCGCCAGTGATGCCGTGGACTCCGCCCGCTCCGGTACGCCGTGGCTGGTCGCCGACACCGAGAACGGCGCACACCACCGGATCTGGCGGATCGACGACCCCGCAGTACTACGCCAGATCGCAACGGAACTCGCCCGGCACGACGCCCTGATCGCGGACGGCCACCACCGGTACGCGGCGTACCTGGAGAGGTCCCGCCGCCAACCAGAGCGACCCGGTACGCGGTCTGGTCTCGCGATGCTGGTGGACAACGACCGGCACCCACTAACCCTGGACCCGATCCACCGAGTGGTCCCTGGTCTGTCACTGGCCACGGTGTCGGAGCGGACTCCTCCGACTTGGGACGTGCTGCCCGGACGCGTGGACGGCGTACCGGACCGCATCGCGATCAGTGACGGCTCCACGTGGGTCACCCTGCGGTCCACCGACCACCGACCGGAGCCGACGGTCTCCCTGCTGCACGGTGAACTCCTGCCGGCCTGGGGCGTTGACGTGAATGAGATCGGCTTCCACCACGCACTGAGCGACGCGCTGGCCCTCGCCGGTCCCACACAGGTCGCTGTGGAGCTGACCGCTCCCAAGATGGATCAGGTACTCCGCTCAGCCGTGCGGGGCGTCGTCCTGCCGCAGAAGGCGACCTCGTTCGGCCCCAAGCCACGCGTGGGGCTGCTGTTCCGCACGCTCGACTAGGGCCTGCCTGAGCGTGCCGCGCAGCACGCAGGGAACCGTCAGACAGGCCCTAACGGGCTCTTCAAACTTGACCGGGCAGCGATTCTGGTCTGGCTGTGCTCCGGCGTGATTGCCGGGTGCAGAAGTACCGTACTCGGCGGCGTTGGTT
>NZ_SNWQ01000021.1 GCF_004361855.1 Kribbella caucasensis | reverse complement strand
TGAACTGTCTCGACAACAGCCAGTGTTCAGAGGCCACGAGCCCCTACCCCGCAGGCAGAGACCGCGTGTCGTGCCCGGTCAAGATCGAAGAGCCAGTTTGTTCGTATTGGCGGACGGGACAACTATTCACGGTACGCACTTCCAGGCGATCTGGGCACTACTCGGCTTGACCGGTGATTGGCGCAATCATCCGAATGACGCCCTGCTCTTGAGGGAAATTCGAGAAAAGCGCAACGATGTTGCTCACTGGAAAGCGGATCCTGTCGACGTGGGACGCAGCAAGAGGCCCTCGGATCTTAAGCGGATGGTCGAGAACCTCACGAAACTGTTAGAGCATCTCCAACTTGCAATCTGGTACTGGCTCGAAGAGCGATTGCCAGCAGTGGCCCAACTGTTGTTGGGTTGCCTCCGCGGGACACACGCGGTCACGACCTAGCTAGTGAGCGGCAACTGAAACAGGGCACCGCTCATTCGGCCCGGCTCGTTGCACGTTCGCACGTGCTCGAAACCGTGGGCGGTGTAGTACCTATGCAGTTCGGTGTTGGTGCTCCAACAGTTGAGGCGGATCCAGTGCTTGCCTTCCCGCCGCGCTTGCTCGATGACCGCCCGCAGCAGGGCGGAACCGTAGCCCTTGCCATGCTGCACAACGAAGAACCGACTGATGTACGTCTGTGGCTCCTTGAGTTCCTCAGGTGACCAGAACTCAGGCTCCGGCTCAATGAGAGCCATCATGGCCACAACCTGGCCATTGACCACCCAGCCGACGAAAGGGTAGGCGTCGAAGTCGCTGTCGATATTGGCGTGGACCTGGGCCATGTCGAGGCCGCCTCGGTACTGGTCGGTGCCCTTTGTTGCTAGCCACTCGCCCGCCTCGTCGCGGACCTGGTGGACGAGCTGGCGGTGGGATTCGTCGAGCGTGATCAGCATCAGGCGTCCACATCGTAGGAGACTTCGACGCGGTCGGCCGCCATGCGGGAGACCATGTAGCGAACGGGGCGACCTTCGGCGTCGTAGCCGACGCGAGTGTGGACGAGCAGAGGCGTGCCGGGGGCCATCATCAGGCGCTGAGCTTCATCGGCGCTTGGCATCCGAGCAGTGAGGGTGTCGTGCCAGCGGACCTGCGTGTGTCCGGTTGCCGCCAGAAGGCCGCCGTTGACACCGAGGTCGCTGGGGTTCCAGAACAGATCGTTTCCGTCCGTGACGAACGGTGGGAAGTAGGAGTCGCTGAGCTGGTGCGGCTCATCGTTGACCCAGCGCAGGCGGTTGCGCGCCTGGATCGCCGTTCCTACAGGGATCTGGAGCGCTTCGGCAACATCGGCCGGCGCCTGGATCGTGAGGATTTGCAGGTCGTTCCCGGGCTTCCCGCCCTGAGCCTTGATGGTGTTCGCCCAGGCGTCACCGTCGTTGTTGTGGGCCTTCTCCCACTCGGCCATCTTCCATTCCCAGCGGCGGATCTCGCGGACGCGGCGGGTCCGGCCTTGGCTGCTGGTGATCAGACCTTCGGCCTCCAGAGCGGCCAGCGCGGCCCGAACCGTGTTCCGGCTTGCGCCGTAGCGGGTCACCAGCTCCGCCTCGCTGGGCAGGGCTGACCCCGGTTCGCCGAGTGAGGCGCGAATCAAGCGCGCCACTCGCTCTTGCAACGTCTCTGGCATCCCACATTCCTCTCGTTTGCTGCTTGACAAGCTTATGCGGCTTGTTCCAACATGTCACTCAAGCAACTTGTTCCTACAAGCCACATAGGTAGACCAAGGCCTATAGGCAGCAAACAAGCGACGCCCCGGCGGTGGCACCCGCCGAGGCGTCTGGGTCGCGCCCGTCCCATTACGAACAGGAGCACAACCCGTGAAGATCATCCACCTTCAGGCCGCCGACAGCGAGGGTCCGACCGCCGCCGAGCTGGCCGAGATCGCGCAGGAATGGCCGCTGATCGCGGCCGAGCTGGACCTGCTCGACGCTGAGATTTCCTTCATCACCGCTGGACCGGCCGCCTCGGTTCTGGACCGCCGCCGCATCCGCCGCGCTCAGCGCAAGGTCCTGGCTGCTAGCCGCGAGCTGGCCGTTTACGAGACCGCTGCGGATGGTGCGGCATGAGCACCGCTGACATGGCCCGCGCCGGTGATGCCGCCTACGAGGCGATCCGATCCCTGAACCACGAGACCATCTCTCGCACGGTGCCTGCTCCGGTGGCCTATGACGTGCTGGGCAGCTTGCAGCAGGTCGGGTTCGCCCTGGACCAGTTGACGCGCCAGCTCGGTGCCGGGCTGGTCCGGTCGCTGACCACGTACGACGTGTACGACGACAAGGGCGACCCAGCCGCCAGCGTCGCGCTGGCCGTCGATGCGCTCCTGCTGGCTGGGCAGCATGCCCGCCGGGTCGGCGAGTGCCTGGCCACCGCGCAGAGCGCGATCTCCGGTCAAGGCCACACGGGAGTCAAGGAGGACCAGCGATGAGACGTGCTCGGACGCTGAGCTTCGGTGAGATCTTGGCGAACCGCCTGGGCGTCAAAGAGACCGACCTGTACGACGAGCTTGAGGCCCGGCTCGGGTCGTTGCTGGACACGGTGAGCGGTGACGCACCGGCTGATTCTGCGGAGGTTGCGACCGCCTATGGCGACCTGTGGGCGCTGGGGTGGCTTGTTGATGACGCCCGGCGCGAGCTGGCCATCCGGGAGGCCCAGTCATGAGCACCCTGGTTCGTACCTCTGAGATCGGTGAGTCCGGCAAGGCGAAGCGGTCCGGTGTCGAGCGGCTGCGGGTCGCCGCGGCTGAGGCATCGCAGGTCCGTGCGTTGTCCACTCACCCTGACGTGGTCGCGCTGCGGGTGGAGTCGATCCGTACGCAGGTGGATCGCTGCATGTGGCTGGGGATCGTGCTCGGTCTGGCGTTCACGATGGTGAACGTTCAGGACTTCGCCGCCCGTGGCGCGGCGGTGTTCTCGCTGGCATGGTTCGCCGCCTGGCTGCTCGACCCGATGGTGTCGCTGGTGCTGATCGCGGTTCTTCGGGCCGAGCAGATCACCGCCCGGTATCAGGTGAGCGATGTCGGTCCGTGGATCGGTCGGACGAAGCGGTTCGCGTTCGCCGCGACCTACGCGATGAACACGTGGTCGTCGTTCCTGAAGCTCGACGTTGCCGGGATCGTGCTGCACTCGGTGCCGCCGCTGTTGGTGTTCTGTGCTGCCGAGACCGCCCCGGTTCTGCGGGACCGGCTGACCGAAGCGGTGCTGCGGGCCGAGCAGGCGGCCGCGCTGGCTGACCCGGTGAAGGCCGCTGAGTCGTTGGAGATGCCACCGGCCGGGGCAGGGACCCCGCCCGCTCCGGCAGCTCTGGTGGCGAGTCCTGCGGCGCCGACCGAGTCCGAACCTACCCACGTGGCCCGCAAGCCCGGCAAGCCCCGCAAGAAGGCCACGGCGAAGCACGGCCGCAAGCTGCTGGCCGACTACGTGGCCGACGCCCTGGCGGCCGTTGAGCCGGACGTCGAGATCACTCCCGCGTGGGCTCGCCGGGTTAGTGGCTGTTCGGCCGGCCTTTCGGCCAAGGTCGCCGCCGCCGTTCGCGCCGAGCTGAGCAACCGAACCACCACGGCCGCCTCGGCGGCCGTCGAGACCACCACTGACGACGCGGCTGATGCGGGCGACCTCGCCCGTGCGGCGGCTTGATCGAGACAGGAGGCAGGTTCATGGACAACGTCCACAAGCTGCACGACGACAGCCGTGAGGATGCTCACGAAACTGTTCAGGACAGCGTTCACGAAAACCTTCAGGACGAGGTTCAGGACATCGTTCACGAGGACGCTGAGCGGGTGCCCGCCGAGGATGTTCACGGCGCGGCGGAAGTGCAAGTGATCGAGGGCGAGATCCTGACCGATGAGGAGTCGGCCGACCTGGACCGCCGGTTGGCGAACCGGGGCGCGCTGGTCCGCCGCGCCGTGACCACTGGTCAGGTCGCGACCCGCGCCGTGGTCAAGGTCAGCACCCATGACCGGACCAAGACGGTCGGCAAGGTCGTGCTGCGGGAGTCGTTCACGGTCGTGCAGGGCGTGGAGTCCTGGGCGAAGCGGCTGTGGGATGCCTCGACCATGGGTGTCTACCGCCGTCAGATCAAGGCCGCTGAGGCGGCCGGTGACCGCGAAGAGTTGAAGGAGTGGGCTGACCGCAAGGAGATGGCCACCGAGCGCCGTCACCGCCGCCTGATGGACCTGCCGAAGCTGTTCGTCGGTGTCGTGAAGGTGTTCGCTGCGCTGGTGCTCGGGGTCCCGCTGGCGGTGTTCGTGATCGCGGTGCTCACCAAGGCCACCGGCAACGGATCGTTCACGGGTGTGTGGTTGGGGTTCTTCGGACTGATCGGGTTCGTGATCGCTGCTGTCGCGTTCGTGTGGGGACTGTTTACGATCGCCGCACCGTTCCTGCTGGTGCTGGCCGCATGGCGGGAAGGCAAGCGGCGCGCTGAACCGCCGTCCTGGCTGGTCACGACCGGGGATCAGGCGTGGGATGTCGCGATCGATGAAACCACGATCGCGAGCGCGCTGAACGCGCTGCGGATCCCGTCCATCACGCAATACCTGAAGTCCGGGCTCAAGCTGCAGTTCATCACCCCGGCCCGCGTCGACGGGCGCGGCACCCACGCGGTCGTGCGGCTGCCTGCCGGTGTCACGGCAGAGAAGATCGCACGTCGCCGCGCGGAGCTGGCCACGGGGCTTAGCCGGGCTGCGAAGGAGGTCTGGCCCACCACCGGCAGCGAGGCCGGAATCCTGGATCTGTGGGTCGCGGACAAGGGCGCACTCGCCGAAGGTGCGGGCGAGTATCCCTTGCTGGAGGGAGGTTTGGTCGACTTCTTCAAGGGCGTTCCGGCCGGGCGGACGCTGCGGGGTGATCCGATGCTCGCGCCGATGGCGGAGCGCAACACCATTACCGGCGGCATTCCCGGTCAGGGCAAGTCCGCGTCGGCGCGGGTGATGATGATCGGTGCCGCGCTCGACCCGACCGCAGAGCTGCGGATCTGGGTTCCGGACACCAACTACGACTTCGAGGTGTTCCGGCCTCGCTGCTCCCGCTACGTGATGGGCTCCGACGCCGAAGCGATTGAGAAGATTCGCGACGATCTGAAGGAGTTGTACGACGAGGTTCAGGCGCGCGGCGCGCTGCTCGTGAAGTACGAAATCCCTTCTGTCACAAGGGAAATCGCGAACAAGGGCGTAGGTCTGCACCCGCTCGTTGGGCTGCTCGAAGAGGCGCACGTTGCGCTGTACGACGACACGTACGGCAAGGAGATTCAGAAGTACGTGATCGAGATCGTCAAGCTCGGTCGCAAGCGCGGTATCCACCTCGTCGTGTCCACCCAGGCGCCCACGGCCACGTCCATGCCGCGTGACGTGACCCGCAACTGCTCCAACGGCATCGCGTTCGCGGTCAGCGACCACGTCGCCAACGATGCACTGCTGGGGCAGGGCGCCTACACCGCCGGGCACCGCGCAACCGAGCTGATCCCCGGCACCGACCGGGGAACCTCGATCGTCAAGGGCTTCAGCGGCGAGCGCTCGGAGATCTTGCAGTGGTACTTCCTCGATGTGTCGAGGGAGAACGACCAAGTGACACCGCTGATCGAGCGGGCGATGGCCGCCATCGCCGAACGCGGCGGCTCCAAGCCGGGCACCGCGCGGATCGAGATCGAGACCCGCGACCTGCTCGCCGACCTGGACGAAGTCCTCGGAGATGACCCGGTGCCGAGCGCTGACGTGCCCGCGCTGCTCAAGCGGCTCGCGCCGACCTGGGCGCCATACCAGGGCATGACAGGCAAGTCCCTTCGCGACGAGCTCGCGAGGGGGCACGGGGTCAAGGTCCCCTCGACCGGGAACCGCTGGCCGGTCGATCCAGCTACGATCCGTGACGCGATCGTCCGGCGCGAGCAGGACACGGACGAGGCCGACGACGGCACGGGGCAGCTCGCGAGTTAACCCACGGCCGGGGGTCGGAACACCGCTCTGAGCGGCTCTGACCAGCGGTTTCCGACCCCCGTCTAACTCGGCTCACTCCCTAACTTTCCGCAGGTCAGAGCCGCAATCAACCCACCTCACCCGCCGAGTGACGAACCTAACCCGATCACCGGCAGCTAACTACATCCCGAAACCTCCCGGACGGACACCGCGCAAGGTGCCCGGCCTGGCCCGTCGCACCCTCATCCGACTACAGAAAGTGACAGAGATGGCTGAGTATGTGCCGCCGCTAGTCGCACTCGTCACCGCCGGATCGGTCCTGCTGCTCGCCGCGTTCGTCGCCGTCATGGTCGTCGGCTACCTGGCAGGTTGCCGGATCTGGCCCTACGCCAACTGCACCCGCTGCGCAGGTTCCGGCAAGTCCGGATCACCGACCCGCAAAGCCTTCCGCAACTGCCCCCGCTGCCAAGGCACCGGCCGCCGGACCCGCCTCGGTCGCCGCCTGCTCGACCGCAACAGCAACCGCTGACCCGAGGAGACCGCGCCCATGACCACCCCACGCAAGCACCGCAAGCCCGTTGTCAAAGGCAAGCAAGACCCGGACCGGCCGCAGACGCCGCGCGAGGAGTACCGCGCCGCCCTGGACGAACTGAACCGCTACTCCGAGAACAACGAGACCGCCGAAGCCGTCGACGCCCGCGACCGCTTCGACAAAGCCGACCGGAACCGCCGTCGCTGGTGGAGCTTCCGGTGACCGGCCCGCTGATGGATCGGGCCAGCTTGCACCCGGCCGCCTCGAGGTGGATCGAGCTGTGGAACGGCAAGCAGGCGCTCGGCTGGGATCTGCACGGAACCCCGGTGTTCCGGTTCAAGTGGGCGCCGGCAGGACTCGCCACCCGCCGCCAGCTCCGAGCCATGCGCATGTGTCCGGGCGGACACGAGCCGTACGCCGTTCTCGTGTGGAGGCACGGGCAGCGGTGGGCCTGGCTCTACCGGCTCGACCTCGCCAAGCCCTCCCGCGTCCCGTCACCGGCCCAGCTCAACGCACTCGACAAGGCAATGGAAGCCCGGCGCCGCTGCCAGCTCTGCGGGACCGTCGCCGACTACTGCATCCCGACCTCTGACGGCCGCTGTGTCGACTGCATGACCGCACCTGCCTACGCGCCCGCTGCCTGACCACACCAAAGGAGAACCCATCGTGAACGTCTACCTGGCTGCCGCTCTGACCGCCGCCGCACGTGGCTGGCACGTGTTCCCGCTCGTGCCGGACGGCAAGCGCCCCGCGGTTGAAGACTGGGAGAACCGCGCCACCACCGACCCGAAGCGGATCGAGCGGTGCTGGTCAGCGGGTCCCTACGGCGTCGGCATCGCGTGCGGACCGTCGCGGCTGGTGGTGGTCGACCTGGACCAGCCCAAGCCCGGCCAGACGGCACCCAAGGAATGGAGACGGCCGGGGATGACGTGTGGTGCGGACGTGCTGGCTGACCGCGCCGACGAGGCCGGAGAGCGCTACCCCTGGAACACGCACACGGTGATGACCGGCCGGGGCGGTGAGCATCTGTACTTCGCCGCCCCGACCGGTGCTGACCTGCGGAACACACAGGGGCGCCTGGGATGGCTGATCGACTCCCGTGCAGCCGGTGGCTATGTCGTCGGGGCTGGCTCTACGGCCGCTGGCCGCCGTTACCGCACCGTCCACGACATCACCCCGGCCGCGCTGCCGGGATGGCTCTCCGACGCTCTCACGGCCGCACCGCCACCGGCTCAACTGACGGCACCGATCCAGCTGGCAACCGCCCGCCGGTCGAGCTACCTAGATGCCGCGATCCGTGCCGAAACCGAACGCGTCGCAACCCCGGACGAGGGCAAGCGCAACCTCAACCTCTACAAGGCTGCGGTCGCGCTCGGACAGCTGGTGGCCGGTGGCGCTCTAACCGATGCCGAGGTCCGCGCGGTGCTCGGTGATGCGGCGGCCGGCCAAATCGCGGCGGGTGCCTACACCGCTCGCGAGGCGGACAAGACAATCAGCTCCGGGCTCCGAGCTGGGGCCAAGCGTCCCCGGCAGGTGGCGGCATGAGTGTGGCCGAAGACTTCCCGGACAACGTGTGGCCGCTGCACTCCGTCGAGCCCCCGCCCGAAGACGAATGGGAACCGCCTTACGACTTGGCCGACGCCGTACCAGACAAGCCGATGAAGGCCGACCCGTTCGCGAACGCGTGGACCGCAGACAAACTACTGGCCGAAGAGTTCCCGCCGCCGCGCTGGGCCGTCTGCGGGCTGATCCCCGAAGGTCTCACGGTTCTCGCGGGGGCGCCAAAGGCCGGGAAATCGTGGCTAGCGCTGAACTTGGCGCTGGCAATCGCGAGCGGCACAACGGTCCTTGGAGAGATCCACGTCGACGCCGGAGACGTTCTCTACCTCGCGCTCGAAGACACTCCCCGCCGTCTGCAAAGCCGCATGCGCAAGATCCTCGGAGACCAACCGGCACCGGCCGGACTGACGTTGCTGACGGAGTTCCCGACCCTGCCCAGCGGGGGAGCCGACGCTATCTGTGCCTGGTTGGAAGCCCGGCCGAACGCGCGCCTGGTCGTCATTGACGTGTTCGCCAAGGTGCGCGGGAACAACGCTCCCGGCGTGAATCCCTATGACGCGGACTACGCGGCAATGGGCCGGGCAAAGGCCATCGCCGACCGATTCGGTATCGCCGTCATCCTTGTGCACCACTTGCGGAAGATGGCAGCCGACGACTTCACCGCTGAGCTTTCCGGCACCAACGGAGTCGCTGGATCAGCCGACACGATCATGGCGCTGAAGAGGCCGCGCGGTGAAGCTGACGGCGTACTCCACATCACCGGCCGCGACGTCGACGAAGCCGAACGCGCCATGCGCTTCCACCCCGACAACGGCACCTGGGAACTGCTCGCCGGACCCGCGATGGACCACACGTTGCAGCCGACCCGCGCCGCAATCCTGACCTACGTACGTCAGTTCCCTGGCGCGACGCCAAAGGCCATCTCTGACGCCCTCGGAGAAGACCGCGAAACCATCCGCCGGACCTGCTCCCGTATGGCCGACGACGGCCAACTACGGCGCCGTGACGGAGGCCGCTACTTCCCGGCCGAACCTGGGACAGCCACCGAGCAACAGCTACCTGTCCCAGGTGTCCCACTGTCCCAGAACCCCGCCTGACCAGCGCAAACACCTGGGACAACCCGACCAAGGCCCTGTCCCAGATGTCCCAGCAACCAACCGTAAATCAGGATCGAAGGAGAGACCTTTCCCGATGAGCATCAACGAGGGTTCGACCGCTACCGCTGGTCCCTTGCTGCTGACGGTGGAGGAAGCCGCGCAACGGCTCGGCATCGGACGTACGACCGTCTTTGGACTGGTGAAGTCCGGCGAACTGGAATCGATCCCGCTCGGTCGCCTACGGCGCATTCCTGCCGAGTGCATCACCGAGTACATCGACCGTCTCCGAGCGGCCGCCCGCGCCAACAACCAAGCCGCCTAGGAAGGAAGCTCAAGTGGACAAGCGACACAAGAACCCGGACGGCCGGTCAACCATCTACCTCGGCGCAGACGGCAAGTGGCACGGACGCGTCACGATGGGGGTGAAGGACGACGGAACGCCGGACCGGCGCCACGTTAAGCGCAAGTCGAAGTCGGACGTAGTCGACCGCGTCAAGGAGTTGGAGAAGGAGCGAGACAGCGGGAAGGTCAAGCCAGTCGGCAAGGAGAAATGGACAGTCGCGGGATGGCTCACCCACTGGCTGACGATCGCCCGGCCGAACCTCCGAGATGGCGCATACGCCGCCTACGAAGTGGCCGTGCGCGTCCATCTGATCCCCGGCCTCGGTGCACACAAGTTGCACAAGCTGGAGCCTGAGCACCTGGAGCGTTTCTACACGCGAATGCAGGAGAAGGGAGCCAGCGCGGGAACGGCCCACCAGGCGCACCGCACCATACGAACGGCACTCGGTGAAGCCGAGGCGCGCGGAGCGCTCACGACAGGCAACCCGGCGGAGAAGGCAAAGCCGCCACGGCTCGACCTGGAGGAAGAGGACGAGATCGAGCCCTACACGGTGGAAGAGATCAAGGCACTGATGGGCGAGGCGAGCAAGCGGCGGAATAGCGCTCGGTGGGCGATCGCGCTAGCGCTGGGCCTACGGCAAGGAGAGGCACTCGGCTTGAAGTGGTCAGACGTTGACCTAGACACGGGAATTCTGAAGGTTCGCCGGAGTCTCAATAGACCGAGATACGTTCACGGCTGCAAGCCGCTGTGCGGACGCAAGCCCGACTTCTGCCCGGACCGACAGAAGGCGCGGCCGGATGCCGCACCGACTAAGTCACGAGCTGGCCGCCGGACCATCGGTCTGCCAGACGAGCTAACCGCAATCCTACGAGAGCACCGGACTCAGCAAGCTGCCGAGAAGGCGCTAGCGCGACAACTCTGGAACGACGAGGATTGGATGTTCGCCGGACGAACCGGCAAGCCGATCAGCCCGAACATGGACTACCGGGAGTGGAAAGCTCTGCTGGCCGCCGCTGGCCTTCGGAACGGCCGCCTGCACGATGCCCGGCACACTGCCGCTACGGTGCTCCTCCTCTTGGGCGTCCCAGAGCGAGCGGTCATGGATGCGATGGGCTGGTCCTCATCAGCGATGGTGAAGCGATACCAGCACATCACCGCGCCGGTACGAATGGACATCGCGAAGCGGGTTGGCGGCCTGCTCTGGGCGGAGCCGACAAGCAAACCGAAGGGCGAGAACGAGGACCCGGAGGACGGGGTTGCCGGGGTGTTGGCGTCGGCCTGAGAGGGCTGTTGAGACCCTCGTTGAGACCCTGAGCGAAAAGGTGGGCCGGTCGCGGTTGCGACCGGCCCACCTTGTGTTCGTCCCTCTGAGGGTTAGAACCACGCTCTGACCTGGGGAAACGTGGTTCTGTGTGCCTCTCGGAGAGTGGCGGAGGATACGAGATTCGAACTCGTGAGGGGTTGCCCCCAACACGCTTTCCAAGCGTGCGCCCTAGGCCTCTAGGCGAATCCTCCAAGCGGAGAGGATACGCGAGGCGGGGGCGTGGGATGAAATCGGGGTTGGGGAGCTGTGAACTGTGGGGTGGAGGGGGAGGGGAGGTGGCCGGGTGCTGATTTAGGGTCCCGGCATGGAAATTCGGGCGATCGGGATCGATGACGTCGGTCAGGTGCAGGAGTTGATCGAGTCGGATGCGGGGTATACCGAGCGGATCACGGGGTATCCGCCGGGCGCGGCCGATGCGCAGAGTTTGTTGATGGGGCGGCCGGAGGGGGTTGCCGAGGACGCGAAGGTTGTGCTTGGGGTGTTCGACGGGGCGCGGTTGGT
Source organism: Kribbella caucasensis (assembly GCF_004361855.1). Classification (GTDB taxonomy): domain Bacteria; phylum Actinomycetota; class Actinomycetes; order Propionibacteriales; family Kribbellaceae; genus Kribbella; species Kribbella caucasensis. Next base: position 151,092 of record NZ_SNWQ01000021.1, on the reverse strand, counting down.
GGCCGTGGCTGATCTGTTGCGCGGGTATCCGGTGGAAGGGAAGGCGTTCATCGGGTTGCTGGAAATGCATGGGGAGTACCAAGGGCGCGGTGTCGGCAGAGCGGCGTACGGGTTGGTGGAGCGGTACGTCGGGGACTCGTGGCCGGAAGTGCGGACGTTGCGGCTTGCGGTAGTGGACACGAATGCCGAGGTCGCCGAGGGGTTCTGGCGGCGGCAGGGGTTTGAGCCGACGGGCGAGGAGAAGACGTACCAGTACGACAAGCTGGTCTCGACGGTGAGGTTGTACGAGAAGAAGGTCGGCTAGGTCAGTAAGGCGGGGGCCAGGGTGCGCCACTGGTTGACTGGCTGGGGGCCGGTGATGCCGGTGATTACGTTGATCGCGACGTGGTCGGCGCCGGCGGCCAGGTGTTCGTGGAGTTTGGTGGCGATCTGGTCGGGGGTTCCCCAGGCGGCTAGTGCGTCGATCATCGGGTCCGGGAGTGTGGCGAAGTCGGACCTCGGGAAGCCCATCCGCTCCAGCGAGGCGGCGTACGCGGGTATCCGGGTGAAGAAGCTGATCGTGTCCCGGGCGATCGCGCGGGCACGGTCGGCGTCGGGTTCCACGACGACGAGGTGGTTGACCGCGAGCAGCTTGTCGTCGCCCAGGATCGCGCGCGCCTCGGCCGTGTAGGCGGGTGTGATCAGGAACGGGTACGCGCCCGCCGTACGGTCCCGGGCGAGTTCGAGCATCCGCGGGCCGAGGGCGGCGAGGACGCGGCGGTCCGCTGGTACGGCGTCCAGTCGATCCAGGAAGCGACCCAGTACGGCGAGCGGATGAGGACCGTGGGCGCCGCCGAGACCGACTGTGAAGCGACCCGGGTACTCCGCTTCGAGTGTCTCGTATGTCGCGGTGATGTCCGCCGGGCCGTATTTGTCGACCGAGAGGATGCCGGGCACGAACTTGATCGTGTTGGTCGCCTGGATCAGGTCGGTGACGGTCCTGAGGCCGGGCAGCGGACCACCGGACAACCAGATCGCGGGGTAGCCGAGTTCTTCGGCAGCGGTCGCGGCTTCGAGGGACTCTGGGGAGCTGGTGAGGCCGGTGGTGATCCCGAACGGGCCGAAAGCGAGTCTGCTCACATCCGCCAGCCTAGGTCGCCGCTCAACCCGCGCTGCCCCGTCCGCCCGGCGCACCCGGCGTATGTCCTAGCCACTCAACCGGGGCCCGGCGGAGGTGGGGTCGGATTCCGCTTTGGGGTTGGTGATCGCGTACACTGCTGGCTGGTTCCCCGCGTGGCGGTATCTCGCCCAACTCCCCCAGGGCCGGAAGGCAGCAAGGGTAAGTGAGCTCTTCCGGGTGCGCGGGGAATCCTCATGTCTGGACCCCGAACGGGCGTGTCTAGGCTGGACGGGCCGACCCACCGCAGCAAGGGAGCCCGATGAGCGACGAACGCCGCTACCTGCAGGAACTGATCATCGCCGAGCTCGGCGTCACCGCGTCGTTCGACCCGGACGTGGAGATCGAGCGCCGGATCGAGTTCCTGGCGGACCAACTCCGGCGGACGGGCGCGTCGTCGTACGTGCTCGGCATCAGTGGCGGCGTCGACTCCAGTACGGCGGGACGCCTGTGCCAGTTGGCGGTCGAACGGGTCCGCGCCGAGGGCGGTGAGGCGACCTTCATCGCGATGCGGCTCCCGTACGGCGTCCAGGCCGACGAGGCGGACGCGCAGCAGTCGCTCGAGTTCATCCGGGCGGACGAGACGCTCGTGGTGGACGTGAAGCCGGCGACGGACGCGATGGTCGAGTCCGTCCAGCACGCGGGTCTCGGCGACCGGGCGGACTTCCACACCGGCAACATCAAGGCGCGGCAGCGGATGATCGCGCAGTACGTCGTCGCCGGCGCGCGCAGCGGGCTCGTGGTCGGGACGGACCACGCGGCGGAGGCGGTGATGGGCTTCTTCACCAAGTACGGCGATGGTGCGTGCGACCTGACGCCGTTGTCCGGGCTGACCAAGCGCCGGGTCCGGGAGGTCGGGTCGCGGCTGGGTGCCTCCGACGAGATCACCGGCAAGGTGCCGACGGCCGACCTGGAGACCGACAACCCGGGCGTGCCGGACGAAATCGTTCTCGGCGTCACGTACGACGAGATCGACGACTTCCTGGAGGGGCGTGAGGTCGACGACAAGGCGGCCGCCACGATCATCGCGGCCCACCGCCGTACCGCCCACAAACGGGCCGTGCCCCTCGCCGTCTGATCTCCACCTGATCGGCTGCCACAGGTTGGGTTCTTCGTCGCCGGACCTGTGTGCACCGGAACTCCACACCGGGCAGGAGCTGGGGAGCAGCCTTTACAAGGGTGTCGGTGACCAGAACCATCTACGGTGGTTGAACACCGAACGGCTGGAGGGGCTCATGGTCGACTTCTCGCTCAGTGAGGAACAGCGGGCGATTCGCGAGACGACCCGCGAGTTCGTCCGGAAGGAACTGATGCCGCTGGAGAGCGAGGTGCTCAGGCGGGAGCGGGAAGGGCTGCCGGGGGTGGAGCCGGCCGTCGTCCGGGAGATTCGGCTGAAGGCGAAGTCCTTCGGGTTCTGGGGTCTGAGCACGCCGGAGGAATACGGCGGGATGGACCTGTCGGCGGTCGACCAGGTGTTGATCACCAGCGAGCTCGGCCGGACCTTCGTGCCGTTCTCGTTCGGTGGCGAGGCCGACAACATCCTGTACGAATGCAACGAAGAGCAGCGCAACGACTACCTCCTGCCGACCATCTCCGGTGAGCGGCGGTCGTGTTTCGCGATCACCGAGCCCGGCGCCGGTTCGGACACCCGCGCGATCCGGACCACTGCGCGCCGCGACGGTGACAAGTGGGTCATCCGGGGCGAGAAGACCTTCATTACAGGAGGTAACGAAGCCGATTTCGCCATCGTCATCGCCGTCACTGATCCGGAGAAGGGCTCGAAGGGCGGGTTCACCGCGTTCCTGGTCGACCGGGACCGCGGCTGGACCTCCGACCGGATCGTGACGATGGGCCCTGCCGTCCCGGCGACGCTGAACTTCGACGATGTACGGGTCCCGCAGGATCACGTGCTCGGCGAGATCGGCCAGGGGTACGAGCTGGCGATGCGCTGGATCATGAAGGGCCGCTTCATCATCCCGGCCCGCGGCATCGGTGCCTGCGAACGGCTCCTCCAGCTGGCGATCGACCACGCGAACACCCGGCAGACCTTCGGCACCCCGATCGGCGACAACCAGGCGATCCAGTGGATGGTCGCCGACTCCGAGGTCGAACTGGAGGCCGCCCGCTGGCTGGTCCTGTACGCCGCCTGGACGGTCGACCAGGGCCGGCATCCCCAGCACGACAGCGCGATCGCCAAGCTCTACGGCACGAACATGGTGAACCGCGTCGCCGACCGGGTCCTGCAGATCCACGGCGGGATGGGCTACACCAAGGAACTCCCGATCGAACGCTGGTTCCGCGAGTTCCGCCTCTGGCGCATCTTCGAAGGCACCGACGAGATGCAGCGCCTGATCATCGCCCGGGACCTCCTCCGCGGCCACCGCAAACCCGGCGCCCACTTCAGCTGACCCCACGGCCTGCCGAGAGTCAGCTGTCCAGCAGTACCGCGTCAGCGCCTGTACGGCGGCGGTTGCGGAGCCAGTGGCCGAGGGTGATGAGGCCGAAGCCGACGGCGTAGATGGTGCTGGTGAAGGCCAGGTAGCCGAAGGAGCCCTTGGTCGGGTCGGCTGGGAAGGCCTCCGTGGAACCCTTGGCCCACTCCATCAGCAAGGTGGCCGTCTGGAAGGTGAAGACCTGCGCGAACAGGATCGCGTAGGTCAGGTAGGCGGCCAGCCGGTTGCGGACCAGGAGTCCGAGTGGCAGGGCGACGAGGATGGTCAGAATGGCGATCATGGTGATCCCTCCCGGAGATGGTGGAGGTTCCAAGGTCGCTCGCCGGCGTCGTCCGGCGCATCGTGGTCTGCGCTGATCCGAAGGTCAGTACAGGTACTGATCACCGGATCGGCGATTCCAGTGGACAATGCGGGCATGAGCCGCAGGTTCTGGCCGATCTGGCTCGCGACCGCCGTGTGCGTCGCCGCCGAACTGGTCCTTGCCCTGAACGCGTTCCACCCGGCTGGCGAGGGGTGGCCGGCGGCCGTCTACCTGCTGGGGGTGGTACCTCTCGCGCTGGGCTGGCTACTCGCAGTACGTGCTCCTGCTTCACCTGTGGGCGCGGCAGTGGCTTGGCTGGCCGCCTCCCTGCTCGTCGTCCCCGCGCTCAATGCCTGAGGTCAGATGTCCTGGCCGGCGGCGGACTTCGTCGATGCCCTGAGCGTGGTCGGCTGGCCGTGGCAGCTCACCGGCTTTCTGGCGCTGCTACTGCTCTTCCCAGACGGGTTGCTCGCCGGTCGCCGCTGGGTGGTCATCGCAGTCGGAGTTCCGGTGTCGGCCCTCAGCGTCGGCGTGGCGATGACCGTCACGATGGACTACGGCGAGCCCCGCTACTTCACGGCGCCCTTGCTCGTGCCGGAGCCGATCGCGATGCCGCTGATGATCGGTGCGCTGACGTTCCTGCTGGCCGTGGTAGTTGCCTGCAGCATCAGCGTCGTGCTGCGTTACCGGCGCGGGGACGAGCGGACGAAGCAACAGCTGCGCTGGCTGATTCTGGCGACCGGTGCCGTGGTGGCCTTGATGGTGGCCAGCTGGATCGTCAACTCCTTTGGATTGATCGGCGAGGCGGCCTATTCGGCTTTCCTGCTGGGGATTCTGGTCCTCGTTCCGGCTGCCGTCGCCATCGCCGTACTGCGGTACGACCTGTTCGAGATCGACCGGATCCTGAGCGACTCGGTGGCCTGGGTGCTGACGACGCTGATCGCTGCCGCGCTGCTGGCGGCTGGTGTCGTTCTCACCGGCTACTTGGCCGGACGGGACTCCGTGATCGGGCTGACCGGCTCGGTGTTCCTGGTGGCAATCCTGGTGCTGCCCTTGTATCGAAGGATTCATGGTGCGGTCGGAAGGCTGCTCGACCGTTACCGGACCGTTCTGGTCGCGCAGATCGAGCGCTTCGTCGAGCAGGTGCGTGACGGATCAGCCGAGCCCGAGGAGGTCGAGCAGGTGCTGAGGTCCGCGGTCCGGGATCCCGAGCTGACATTGCTGTTGACCGATCCGGCCGGGACCGGGCTGGTGGATCTGACGGGCACCGGGCAGGTGGCGGGAAACGACCGGGTCGGGGTGCCGCTACGGACCGCCAGTGCGGACATCGGCGTCATCCTGGTTCGTCCCGGCTCGATGCGCCGCCTGCGCCGGGCCAAGCTGGCCGCGTCGACCGCGCGGTTGCCGATCGAGGTCAGCCGGCTCCGGATCGGACTGCGGCGGGCGCTGACCGAGGTGGACGAGAGCCGTCGACGCCTGGTCTCGGCCACGATCGACGAACGCCGCCGACTGGAACGGGACCTGCACGACGGCGCCCAGCAGCAACTTGTTGCCATCGGCATGCAGCTGCGGGCGGCGCAGTACCGGCTCCGACCCGATGACCCAGTCTCCGACGATCTCGAACTGGCCGTCGAACGACTGGAGGCAACGGTCGGCGAGCTCCGCCGGCTGGCCCACGGCGTACGACCCGCCAGCCTGGACGACGGGCTTCCCGCCGCCCTGGCCCGGCTGGGTGCCGAGTGCCCGTTGCCGGTCGACTTCGTCGTCGAGGAGACGGCAAGCTCCGAAGTCGTCACGGTGACCGCGTACTTCGTCGTCGCGGAGGCGATGGCGAACGTCCTCAAGCATGCTCGCGCATCCCGGATCGGCATCACCGTCGAACGTCAGGGCGACCGTCTGCACGTCGCGGTGATCGACGACGGGATCGGCGGCGTCCCGGTCGGTGCGGGTCTGACCGCGTTGAGGGATCGCGTCGGTTCCGTCGGTGGCCGCCTGAGTGTGACCTGTGGGCCAACGGGCGGTACGACGGTTGAGGCGGTGCTGCCGTGCGCGTCCTGATCGCGGAGGACTCGGCGCTGTTCCGGGAAGGTCTCGTCGGGCTGCTGACCGCCGCGGGGCATGAGATCGTAGCGTCCCTGACAAGCGCGGACGGCCTGATCGACGCGGTCATTGAGCACGAGCCCTCGGTCGCGGTGATCGATGTGCGGATGCCGCCGACGATGACCGACGACGGAGCGGACGCGGCCCGCGAGATCCGGCAGCGTCGACCGGAGCAGCCGATCGTGTTGCTGTCGCAGCATCTCGAGACCCGGCACTCCGTGCAGTTGGTGTCGACCGGGGCGTTCGGATATCTGCTCAAGGATCGGGTGCTCCGGGTCGAGGACTTCCTCGACGCGCTCGAACGGGTCGCAGCCGGTGGATCGGCGCTCGACCCGGCCGTCGTCTCGGCACTGCTCGCTCCCCGGCGATCGGAGCTGGAACCCTTGTCACCAAGGGAGCTGGAGGTACTCGGTCTGGTCGCCGAGGGCCACTCGAACGCCGCGATCGCCGGCAAGCTCTTCGTCGCCGACCGCACGGTCGAGAGTCACCTGCGCTCGATCTTCCAGAAGCTGGCGCTCGACGAATCGGCGGCCACGCATCGCCGGGTGCATGCGGTGCTCACCTATTTGCGGGCCTCAGGCAACGCCTAGGACCCGATCCCGCAGCCGCTCCAGGCGTACTGCGGCGATACCGCGGTAGGCAGAGCGCAGTACTGCGGCCAACGGGCCGCCGTGTTCGAACGAGTGGGTGACCATGCTGCCTTCAGGGCCGTCTTCGAGCAACCACTCACCGCGCTCGCGGAAGCCCGGAACCTGCCAGCTCATCTCGATCCGGCCCGGGGTGATCGCGGTGTACTCCAGCCAGCCGCTCAGCCCGGGGCGAACCCGCAGCGTGTACCGCACGCCGACCGCAGGGGTGGCAGGACCGTCGATGCTGAGGAAAGCCTCGTTCCACAACGGCAGAGCGAGCGGGTCGAGCAGTACGTCGGCAGGTGATCCGTTGATGGCGAGACTCGCCTTTTCCATGGTTCAACCCTCCTGGGCAGCAAGCCGCCGAGCCAGAGCCTGTCCCGCGGGAAAGGCGCTTGCGACAGCGCGCAGTGTGGTGATGGTCTCGTCGACCGGTTGTCCGGCGACCAGCTGATCAATGGCGTCGTGCAGCGCGTCCTCGGCTGCGACGATGCGTTTGCTGAGCGCTTTGCCCTCAGCGGTCAGGCTCAGGGCCAGGTAGCGGCGGTCGTCCGGATCGGTGTCTCGTTGGACCAGTCCTTGTGTGACCAGGCGATCCACCAGTCGGCTGGGGCTGTTACCGGTCTCGCAGACGAGCATCCCGCCGAGCGCGCTCAGCGTGAGCGGTCCGTGATCGCGCAGCACCCTCAGCACCTCAGCCTGTGAAGGCGTCAATCCCAACGGACGAAGCTCTGCCGCCAGCAGCCGGTTGCCCTCCCGCTGAATCGCCAGGATCAAGTACCGCAGCTCCTCCGCGACGTTCATGCCACACCTCGTACTGCGATGCGCCCGGCCGCGGCGGGATCGTGGGCGGCGAGGACCACCAGATCCGGGAACAACTCCCGCAACTGGTTGACCTTGGCAACCGACCGGCGGAGCTCCGGCTTCTTGCCGATCCCGGGGACCTCGCCGGCCGCGAGCAGGTTCGCGTCGTACGTGAGGTCGCCGACCATCAACAGCGGCGCCTCGTCCGGTCGCCGTACCAGCATCGACAGCGATCCGGGCGTGTGTCCTGGAGTCGGCAGCACGAGCAGGCTCCCGTCCCCGAAGAGATCGTGTCCATCGGTAAAGGGCCCGACCGACCCGGAGCCGAGCGACTCGAAGTGAATCCGCTCCCACTGCAGGTCATGGCGCTCGATGTGCTGCCGCAGATAGCCCCGGGCGGCGGCCAATGGCCGGCGCATCGACTTCCACTCCTCGTCGGCGATCACGATGCGCGCCTTGCTCAGCTCGGGCAGACCGCCTATGTGGTCCTGGTGCAGATGCGAGAGCACAGCCGTGTGGACGTCGCGGACGTCGTACCCGTTGGCGGCCAGCAGGCGCGGCAAGGTCTGCTCCGGCCCGATCTCGAAGGCCGCCAGCCGGTCGTAGATCACGCCGTTCAGTCCGCCCGGAAAGTAGTCGGGCTCGGTGACCGATGCACGGTCCTGGCCGGTGTCGAACAGCACCAGGCCATCCCGGTGCTCGACGATGTAGGTATTGATCGGGCGCGGCGGGGTCCAGCTCTTCGAGGTCGCGAGCCAGACGTACATGTTCTTGTCCGTCGGTCCGACATGTTCAGGCCGGATCCGGACGTTCCCGGTGCTGACTGCGCTGACGCTGCTGATCTCCATGGCAGATACATTACACGACATATATGTCGTGTCAACTGTTTGTCGTGCAGCTGTTCCGGCGGCGGGGTCAGGCGGCGAGGGACGGGTCGGCGAGCTGTTTCAGCCGGCGCAGGGCGGCCTTCTCCAGTTGGCGCACCCGCTCGGCGGAGATGCCGTGGACCGCGCCGACCTCGGCCAGCTTGGCCGGTTGGCCGTCGTGCAGGCCGTAGCGGCGCCGGACCACGTCTGCCGACCGCGGGTCGAGTTGATCGAGCAAGCCGAACAGGTCCGAGCGATCCGACGCCTCGTCGACGAGCTGGTCCGGACCGCGAAGTGTCTCGGCGGCGATCAGGTCGCCGAGACAGCCGTCACCTTCGTCGTCGATCGGGCTGTCCAGGCTGAGGTGCTCGCGGCTGAGGTGGAGCAGCTCTGTGACTCGCTCGGGGTCCAGGCCGAGGTCCGCGGCGATCTCGTCGACCTCCGGCTCGCGGCCGAGCGTGGCCGCCAGTGTGCGCCGGGCGGTTTCGATCTGGTTCAGCTGCTCCACCAGGTGCACGGGTATCCGGACCATCCTGGACTGCAGTGCGATGCCACGGCTGATGGCCTGCCGTATCCACCAGGTCGCGTAGGTCGAGAACTTGAATCCCTTCCGGTAGTCGAACTTCTCCAGCGCGCGGATCAGACCCGCGTTGCCCTCCTGGATCAGGTCCAGTAGCGGCAGCTGGGACCGTGTGTAGCGGCGAGCGATCGAGACCACCAACCGCAGGTTCGCGGTCACGAACTGCTGCTGTGTGCGTCGGCCATCGTCTGCGAGCCACTCGAGTTCTTCCTCGGTGGCACAACCGGGGGCATTGCCCGTACTGCGTCCACCCCGTCTTTCGGCCAGCAGTTGCTCCGCGAGCAGGCCGGTCTCGACCGTCTGAGCGAGCTCGACTTCTTCTTGCGCGGTCAGGAGGGGGGTCCGGGCGATCTCGTCGAGGTACTGGGCGACGCTGTCTCGGCCGTTGTCGGGCCGCCGGGCCTGAACCATATGAGCCGCCTCTCGGTTGGAGCCCTCCCGATCACTATCACCACCTGCAGCTGGCTCGGGGACCGGGGAAATACCTAGATCGCTACGTATCCGCCGTATGGTCGCTCACGGATGGCGGAGAACCTCGAAGACGATCGAGTCGTCCTTGCGGCCCAGGCCCTTGCGGCGGCCGGTGAGGTAGAGCTGTTCGGCCGCGGAGGCGAGCGGGGTCGGCTGTTCGACCGACTTCGCGGCAGCCGTGACGATGCCCATGTCCTTGACGAAGATGTCCAAAGCGCTGCGGACGTCGTCGAAGGCGCCGGTGACCATCCGCTCGCCACGATCGCCGAACATGAACGAGCTCGCCGCCCCGGACTTCAGCACCTGCCAGGTCGACTCGACGTCCAGTCCCATCGAGTCGGCCAGTGCCAGTGCTTCGCCGGCGGCCGCGATGTGCACACCACAGAGCAACTGATTGACGACCTTCACCTTCTGCCCGTCGCCGGGTCGTGGTCCGACCACCGGCGCAGTCGATGCCATCGCGTCGATGATCGGCTGGGTCACCGCGAGAGCTTCGGCCGAGCCGGACACCATCACCAGTAGGTCGCCCTTGGCTGCCCGGGCGACCCCGCCGGACACGGGCGCGTCAACCAGGCCCACCCCGATGTCACCCAGCCGACGAGCCCAGCCCTCGATCGGACCCGGACCGACCGTCGCCATCACGACGACGATCGCGCCGGCTTGCAATTGCGCAGCCGCGCCGTCCGAGCGGAACAGGACCGACTCGACCTGGTCCGGCGTCGCGACCATGAGTACGACGACCTTCGCGCCGGTGACCGCTTCCTGCACGGACCCGGCTGCGCTCAGACCGCCACCGGCCAGCGACCGCGCCCGCTCGACCGACACGTCGTACGCCGAGACCGGGAACCCGGCCTGGGCGACGCACTGGGCCATCGGTCCGCCCATGGCGCCAAGGCCGATCCACCCGACCGTCGTGGTTGTCACCATGTCAGTTCTCCTTGCCGGACAGGACGCCGATCTTCTCGGCGGCAGTAATGGTCATCGCCGCGACGGCGGCTCGCTGGATGCGGAGCAGGTCATCGCCTTGTTCAGCGAGGGCGTGCTCCATCGCTTCCCGATGGGCCTTGCGCAGTTCGGCGTTGACGTTGACCTTGGCGATGCCGGTCCTGACTGCGGCGGCCAGGTTCGCGTCGGGAAGACCAGACGCGCCGTGCAGGACCAGGGGTATTTCAGTGCAGGCTGCGATCGCGGCCAGCCGCGGGAGGTCGACGTACATCGGAGTCGCGCTGAAACCATGGACCGTACCGACGGCGACCGCGAGCGCGTCGACTCCGGTCCTGGCGGCGAAGTCGGCGGCCTGGGCGGGATCCGTCAGCTCCACCGCGCTCGCATCGGTCGACGCGTCTTCGTCACCGGGCAGAGCACCGAGTTCCCCCTCGACCCAGACACCCTCGGCATGCGCCAGGGCCACCACGGCCTTGGTTCGCTCGAGGTTCTCGGCGTACGGCAGGGCGGAACCGTCGAACATGACCGAGGTGTAGCCGAGCCGGATCGCGCGGGCGATCTCGGTTTCGTCGGTGCAGTGGTCGAGGTGGACGCCGATGGGTACTGACGCGCGTTCGGCCGCAGCCAGGGCGGCGGCCGCGAGCTCCGGGGCGCCGGTGACCCGGTACGAGCTCGACCCGGAACTCATCAGCACCGGTCGTGCGGTGGCTTCGGCGGCGTCGACGACAGCGCGGATCGATTCGAGGGTATAGACGGTGAAGGCGGCGACGGCGGTACCGGCAGCCTGCTCGTACTTGAGAAGATCGGTGCCGCGGGCAAGCATCAACGCACTCCTTGAGTTGCGGCGACGAGTCGGTCGCGGACGTCGGCGAGGGCTTCGATGCCGCCGACGTTGCCGGGGAAGACGACGTACGGGCAGCCGAGGACGTCCGGTGGCGCCTCGACGGGGGTGAACAGGGAGATCTGGCCGGGGAGGAACTGACCGGCGACCTTCGCCCGGCGGATGCCCAGGCCGTGCACCGCGACATCGTGGGAGGTGATGCCGCCCTTGGCGATGACCCACGCCGGGCGGGCCTTCCGGGCCTTCTGGACCAGGGTCACGAGCGCGGTCGAGACCGAGCGGGAGATGGTCAGGCTCGCGGCCGGATCGTCGTCCACGGCGATGAGATCGCGGCTGGTGTAGACGAGGACGTCCGACTCCTTCAATGCGGCGATCACCCGCTCGGTGGCGGCATCGACAACCGCTTTGGACGTCGCCGGGTCGAGCAAGGCCGGAACGTCGAGCTCGACCTCGACCAGGCCGCCGCGATCCCTTGCAGCCTTGACCTGCTGGGTGGTCAGCCCGACGTGACTCCCCACCACGATGAGACCGTGATTCGCTCGCGACCGGTCGATGGCGATGTCGCCGGGACCGAGCGGATCTCTGGCCTCGATACCGGCCAGGGCACGAACCAAGGACGGCCCGGATCGGGCCAGGAAGGTCTTGCCCGCATCTTGAGCGAGCTGCAGACCGAGTACGACGACCTCGAGGTCCGCGTACTCCGTGACGTTGACGACCACCCACCCCAGATCGGACACCCCGGCCAGGATCTCGGCGACCCGTTCGGGACCGCCGAGCCGGATGTCCTCCAGCGACAGGCTATGGACGTCAGCCGCGTCGACTGCTCCGCCGGACCGCTCCTCGAGGAACTCCCGCAGGTTCGACGAGGTGTAGCCGAAGGACTTGTCTTTGGCGAACTCGGTCTCGCCAACGGGAGTCGGAACGCCGTCGACCAGGGCGAAGTGGACATCGCTGACGGTGAACCGTCCGGCCTCCAGCATCGCCGGGCAGAACAGCACGCCGTCCACCGGCCGCCCGGTGACCGCGAGGTGTTCGGCGGCGATCGTCTCGATCTCGGCGAAGACGTGCCCGCGCAGCGTGCTGTCGCTGCGGGACACGATCTCGACGGTCGACCCGGTCTCGGCTGCGAGCGTGTACAGATCGCGTGCCGCGGCTGCGTTCAACGAGACCGCCTGACCCTCGTCGATCGCCCGGGTGTTGGTCAGGATGAAGCAGGTGTCTCCCGCGTCGGCCAGGCCACCGGCGTACTCGGCCTTCTCCAGCACGGTCACAACGGACACCCCGTGTACCGCCTGGGAGCCGGTCGGGTCGTCGTCCAAGGCGGCCAGCCGCCGGCCCGTACGCCGGTTGTGCTCGCGGATCCTGGCCGCCGCCCCGGGAATCTCGAGTACGGCAGGCAGAGTGATGAGGGTCATGTCAGCACCGATCCGGCGCCGGCGGGGACCTTGTCGTCGACCTTCAGCTTGCGGCCGACCGGCTCGATCTTGCCCCGGTAGCCGACGAAGGTGATGCAGGCGAACAGGATCATGCCGAGTACGCCGACCCCGGCGATGGTGTACGTCGCCATGTCCTGGGCGTGCGAGTTGATCGCGAGTTGGGCGCCGTCCAGGGTTCCCGTCTTCGGAGGCGCGACGTACCCGTAGACGGACAGGACGGTGGCCCGGATGTTCGGAGCGAAGAAGCCGCCGAGGTTGCCGAGGGAGTTGATCAGGCCGATCCCGGTCGCGGCAGCGGCGCCGGTGAGGATCGAGGCCGGGAACGTCCACATGATCGGCTGGACGGAGACGAGCGATCCGGCGACCAGGCAGAGGAATCCGATCGCGACGACCGGGTTGTCCTTGAAGAGCACCGAGCCGGACAGGCCGATCACGGCCAGGGAGTAGGCGAACACCGCCATCCAGCGTCGCTGACCAGTCTTGTCGGAGAGCAGCGTGGTGTAGCGGGTGATCACCAGCGCGACCACCCAGGGGATGGCGGTGATGAGGCCGACGAGGAGGCCGACCTTCTGACCTGTCAGCGCCTGGACCTGGCTGGGCAGATAGAAGGTGAAGCCGTACATGCAGATCTGGATGGTGAAGGAACAGGCCGCGATATACACCAGCTTCGGATTGGTCAGCGGCTTGTACCAGGGTTCGTGGTGACCGCCGCCGGCCGCCGCCCGCTCGTCGTTGTCGAGAGCGATCGCGGCGTTGAGGACCTTCTTCTCGCCGGCGGTGAGCCACTTGGCGTCGTCCGGCTTGGAGTCCAGGTAGAAGTACACCCAGAACCCGAAGAGCACCGTGATGAGTCCTTCGAGTCCGAACATCCACTGCCAGCCGGCGAAACCGAGAGTGCCGTGCAGGTCGAGGAAGGCGCCCGAGACCGGTCCGCCGAAGACGTAGGCCAGCGGGATCCCCATCATGAACAGCCCGGTGAACCGGGATCGGTACTCGGCCACCGCCCAGTAGGTGATGTAGAGGATGACACCAGGGAACAGACCGGCCTCGGCCAGACCGAGCAGGACGCGGACCCCGTAGAAGATCCACTCGTTGGTCGCGAACACCATCAGCGCCGAGATGACGCCCCAGGTGACCATGATCCGGGCCAGCCAGAACTTGGCGCCGACCTTGTGCAGCATCAGGTTCGACGGCACCTCGAAGACGGCGTACGCGATGAAGAAGATGCCGGCCCCGAGCGCGTACGACGCCTCGGTGAGGCCGGTGTCGGCCATGAACTCGGTCTTGGCGAAGCCGATGTTCACCCGGTCCAGGAAGGCCAGCGTGTACATCACGAGCAGGACCGGGACGAGGCGCTTCTGCACCTTGCCCATGATCGATCCCAGGGTCGCCTCGGCTGCGACGCCGGTCGGTGGTCTGGTCATGGCAAGTCCTCGATTCGACAAAGGTGTCGGGCTGGTTACGGGACCCTTGCGCGGAAGGTCGGTTCACCGGTTGGTCGCGAAATCTATATGAAATAGATTTTGCGAACCAGAGGGAGAAATGTGTGACCTGCGTCACAGGCGAGTCGAGGCATGGCAGGACGACGGACGGCGGCGGTGGCCACTCGGTGGTTATCCGGAGCTCATCCGAAGGTCGTCCGGTGGGGGGAAGTGGAGACGGTCAGCGACCCGGCGGCTGAGCGGACAGGTCCTTCATCGAGCGGTGCCGGATCTGCTCCATGTGGACCCGCATCGCCTCGATGGCCGCGCGCAGGTCGCCCTTCTCGAACTCGGCCAGGATCGCCGCGTGCTCGCGGACGGCGTGCTGGGTGTCGTTGACCCCGACGACGACACCCTGGCGCCGGCGGTGCAGGTGGCCGCCGAGTCCCTCGGCCATCTGGAGCACGTAGCGGTTGCCCGGATGGCGAAGGATCGCCAGGTGGAACGACCAGTCGGCGTCGAAGTACTCGCGCAGTACGACCAGGGTGGCGGGGTCGTCCGGGGCCAGCTCCGCGAAGCGCTGGGCTGCCGCCTCGTGCCGCTGTTGCGCGGTCACCAGCTTTGGCACGAGGGTGTCGAGCTCGCCCGAGATCAGCTCCATCGCGCCGAGTTCCAGCATCTCCCGGGCGTCGATCAGCTCGGACATCTGCGCGGCGGCGAGCAGCGGCGCCACCCGGTAGCCCTTCTGGGCGACGCGGGTCACCAGGCCGGTCGCCTCGATCTTGGCGAGCGCCTCCCGGACCGGCGTGGGGGACACGTCGAGCAGGTTCGCCAAGTGCTCGATCCGCAGCGCCTGCCCGGGTTCGACCCGGCCGCTGATCAGCAGGTCGATGACCGCGTCGTACACGCGGTCGCGGAGGACGAGCCGATCGTTCTCGTTGAGCGGTGTCACCGGCAGGGATTCGGACATCTCGCTCACTGCTCCGGCGGGCGGCGATCCCTTGCCCGCAGCACCATCTGGTACACGCCGAGCACGATGCCGAGGGCCACTCCGACGTAGAAGAGCGGCTTGGTGACTTGCGTCTGGAAGTCCGCGGCCAGGCCGATGTAGGCCAGCACGATCCAGAGCGCCAGGACCATGCCGGCGACGCGAACAGTCGACTGCTTGATGGCCGACCCCCTTCGTGACCGATAACCGGAAACTACCCTAGAGCTCACAGTTGCCGCTGACGCTATCGCCGGTACTGAGACCTCTCAATGCTGCCGGGTCCGGGAGAGCGAGCGGAAACGGAGATGCAACCATCGCGGCCTTTCGTCGCAACAGGCGACCGCCACGCTACTGGGAGTCCGCATCCGCTGACGCTCCGACATGAACCCGAAGTGGGTCGCCATGGCAACAGTTGAAGAGTCGTCTGTCACGACCGAGCCTGTCCCGACCAGCGAAGTCCCGACCAGCGAAGCGGCTGGCCGAACGTCTCGTGGCGGTCTGCGAGCGTTGCTGGTCCGCCTGCACTTCTACGCCGGCGTACTGGTGGGACCGTTCCTTCTGGTGGTGGCCGCGAGCGGATTCCTGTACGCGCTGGCGCCGACGATCGAGAACGTGATCTACCGCGACACCCTCTTCGTGGACAGCGATTCCAGTACGACGGTGCCGGTCAGCGAACAGGTCGCGGCGGCGCGGCAACAGCAACCGGACGGCACCCTGCTCGCCGTCCGGCCGGCTCCCGGCCCGGGTGACACCACGCGTGTGCTGTTCGGTGTCCCCGGGCTCGGTGAGAGTGAACGCCTTGCGGTGTTCGTGAATCCGGCCAACGCGGAGGTGACCGGAGAGATCGCTGCCTACGGCTCCAGCGGGGCGTTGCCGTTCCGGACCTGGTTGTCCCATCTGCATCGCAGTCTGCACCTCGGCGAACCGGGCCGGATCTACAGCGAGCTGGCCGCGTCGTGGTTGTGGGTGATCGCCCTGGCCGGTCTGGTGCTCTGGTTCACCGGTCGGCGGAACGGCTCTCGACGGAAGCCACAGCGGTCCGGGAGCGCGCGTCGGCGGACCTTGTCCTGGCATGGTGCGTTAGGGACCTGGGTGATCCTTGCGATGCTGTTCTTGTCGGCCACCGGGCTCACCTGGTCGCGGTTCGCCGGTGAGAACGTCGGCGAACTGAAAGCCGCGCTCGACTGGACCACGCCGACGGTGAGCACGAAGCTCGACGCGACTGGTCATGGCGGGCACGAAGGGCACACCATGCCGGCCGGTGCCGATCCCGCGGTCACCAGCTGGGATCAGTCGCTGGCCTCGGCCCGGTCCGCTCAGCTCGACGGGCCCGTGGAGATCGCCGCGCCGAAGAAGGCCGGTACCACTTTCGTCGTCCAGGAGATCGGCAAGCAGTGGCCGACCCAGGCCGATTCGGTCGCGGTCGACCCGGCGACCGGGAAGGTGCTCGACGTCCAACGGTTCGACGACTACCCGCTGGCCGCGAAGTTGTCCCGCTGGGGGATCGACGGCCATATGGGTCTGCTCTTCGGGCTGCCGAACCAGTTGCTGCTGGCAATGGTCGCCGGTGTCATCGTGGCGATGGTGATCTGGGGTTACCGGATGTGGTGGCAGCGCCGCCCGACCCGGGGACATGCTTTCCGGCTCGGCCGTCCGGCCCGACGCGGTACGTGGCGCGGCGCACCGATCCCGGCGTTGGCGGCGTTGGTGGTGGTCGCGATCGGGATCGGCATCTTCCTGCCGCTGTTCGGCGTGACCTTGCTGGCCTTCCTGGTTCTCGATCTACTGGTCGGCCTGTACCGCGGCCGTTCGTCGGAGTCGACCGCCGAGCAGGGGGACGAGTTGTTGGTATGACGAGCCGCCGGTGTGACGCGCCGACCATGGCCAACGTGACATCGGGACTGGCAGAGTGTGCCCATGAAGGGTCTGATGCAGGACTACCCGTTGTCCCTGGACGCGATCTTCCGGCGTGCTGAGCAGTTCTTCACCGACAAAACCGTGCACACCGGTGGGCCCGCGCCGACCACGACGACGTACGGCGAATGGGCGGACCGGACCAGACGGCTGGGCGGGGTGCTCGACACGCTCGGCATCACTGCCGACGGGCGGGTCGGCACCTTCGCCTGGAACTCGGGCCGGCACCTCGAGCTGTACTTCGCGGCGCCGTGCACCGGGCGAGTCCTGCACACACTCAACATCCGGCTGTTCCCCGATCAGGTCGTCTACATCGCGAACCACGCCGAGGACGAGGTCGTCTTCGTCGACCGCTCGCTACTCGGCCTGTTCCTTCCGCTGCTCGAGCGGTTGCCGCTGGTCCGGCACGTCGTCGTGATGAACGACCTGCCGGCCGGTGCACCCGCGGTCGAAGTACCGGACGACGACCGGTTCCACGACTACGAGGAGCTGCTGGCCGCCGCCGAGCCGGTCGAGTTCCACGTCGAGGACGAGAACCAGGCCGCGGCGATGTGCTACACGAGCGGTACGACGGGCAACCCCAAGGGCGTGGTCTATTCGCACCGGTCCACCTGGTTGCACTCGATCGGCGTGCTCACCAACGCGGGGATCGGCCTGCACGAGACCGACACGGTGATGCCGGTGGTGCCGATGTTCCACGCGAACGCATGGGGTCTCGCGCACGCGGCGCCGATGGCCGGGGCGAGCCTGGTCTTCCCCGGGCCGGACATGTCGCCGCAGGGCATCCTCAAACTTCTGCAGGAGCAGGAGGTCACGCTTGCCGCTGGTGTTCCGACGATCTGGCAGGGCCTGCTGCCGTTGCTCGACGGGGTTGAGTTGCCGAAGCTCCGGCGGATCCCGTGTGGCGGTTCCGCAGTACCGCAAGCCCTGTCGGAGGCGTTCCGGGCGAAGCTGGGCAAGCCGATCCTGCAGGCGTGGGGGATGACCGAGACCAGCCCGGTCGCGACGGCCGCCCATGTCCCGGCGCGGAACGAGGGTCTGCCGGAGGACGAGAAGGCGTTGCTGCGAGCGAGACAAGGGCAGCCGTTGCCGGGCGTCGAAGTACGGATCGTGGAGCCGGGGTCGACCACACCGTTGCCGTGGAACGACGAGGCGACCGGTGAGTTGCAGGTGCGGGGTCCGTGGATCGCGGCCGACTACTACCGGCCCGACGCGGGTGTGGAGCTGAACACCGAGGACGGCTGGATGAAGACGGGCGACGTGGCAGCGGTCGACCAGTACGGATCGGTGCGGCTCGTGGACCGGACGAAGGACCTGGTGAAGTCCGGTGGCGAGTGGATCAGTTCGGTGGAACTGGAGAACCTGTTGATGGCCCACCCGGCGGTGAAGGAGGCCGCCGTGATCGGCGTACCGCATCCGAAGTGGGACGAGCGGCCGCTGGCGTGCGTAGTACTGCAGGAAGGGCAGACCGCGACGGGCGAGGAGATCCTGGCCTACCTGGAACCGTTGGTGGCGAAGTGGTGGCTGCCGGATGCGGTGGAGTTCATCGACGAGGTGCCGAAGACGTCGGTGGGCAAGTTCTCGAAGAAGGACTTGCGGACTCGCTTCGCTGACTATCACCTGGAGTAACCGGTAGCCGATGTGGCATGGACCGCGAACCTGGGTAAGGTGCGGTCGCATGCGAGGGATCATCCTGGCCGGCGGCTCCGGCACGCGACTGCACCCGCTCACGATGGCAGCCAGCAAACAACTGCTGCCCGTGTACGACAAGCCGATGATCTACTACCCGCTGTCCACGTTGATGCTGGCGAACATCCGCGAGGTGCTCGTCATCACCACGCCGTCCGACGCGACCCAGTTCCAGCGGCTGCTGGGTGACGGGTCGCAGTTCGGCATGGAGATCTCATACGCCGTACAGCCGAGCCCGGACGGACTCGCGCAGGCGTTCCTGATCGGTGAGTCGTTCATCCAGGACCAACCGGTCGCGCTGGCGCTGGGCGACAACATCTTCTACGGGCCCGGACTGGGTGTTCACCTGCAGACGTTCAACTACGTCGACGGCGGGGTCGTGTTCGCCTACCGGGTGGCGGACCCGACGGCGTACGGCGTGGTCGAGTTCGACGCCGACGGGCGTGCGTTGAGCATCGAGGAGAAGCCGAAGGAGCCGAAGAGCAACTACGCGGTGCCGGGGCTGTACTTCTACTCCAGCGATGTGGTCGAGATCGCCAAGGAGATCAAGCCGTCCGCCCGGGGGGAGTTGGAGATCTCGACGGTGAACGAGGTTTACCTGGACGCCAAACGGCTGCAGGTCGAGGTGCTGCCGCGCGGGACGGCGTGGCTCGACACCGGGACGTTCGACTCGCTGATGGCGGCGGGTGAGTTCGTCCGTGCGGTGGAGGAGCGGCAGGGGCTGAAGATCGGCTGCCCGGAGGAGATCGCCTGGCGGCGCGGGTTCATCGACGACGCCGGTTTGCAGGCCCGGGCCGACGCGCTGGCCAAGTCCGGCTACGGCAACTACCTGCTCGGCCTGCTGGAAGAGGCCGGCCGCCTGGGCTGAGGTTTTGTCGGTCCTCGGCGCTAGGGTGGCCGTCGTGGAAGCACCCCTTGCGCTGTACCGCCGGTATCGCCCGGACACGTTCGCCGAGGTGATCGGGCAGGACCATGTCACCGCCCCGCTGCGGAACGCGTTGAGCAACAACCGGGTCAACCACGCCTACCTGTTCTCCGGGCCGCGCGGCTGCGGCAAGACCACCAGCGCCCGGATCCTGGCCCGCGCGATCAACTGCGAGAAGGGCCCGATCGCCGAGCCGTGTGGCGTCTGCAAGTCCTGTACGGACCTGGCCCGCGGCGGTCCCGGCAGCATCGACGTGATCGAGATCGACGCCGCGTCGCACGGTGGTGTCGACGACGCGCGCGATCTGCGTGAGCGAGCGTTCTTCGCGCCGGTCGAGAGCCGGTACAAGATCTACATCATCGACGAGGCCCACATGGTCACCACGCAGGGCTTCAACGCCCTGCTGAAACTCGTCGAGGAGCCGCCGCCGCATCTGAAGTTCATCTTCGCCACCACCGAACCGGACAAGGTGATCGGGACGATCCGGTCCCGCACCCATCACTACCCGTTCCGGCTGGTGCCGCCGAAGGTGCTCGGCGACTACATGGCAACGCTGTGCGAGGCGGAGGGGGTCGCGATCGCGCCGGCCGTGCTGCCGTTGGTGGTGCGCGCTGGTGCCGGTTCGGTGCGCGATTCGCTGAGCGTGCTCGACCAGCTGATCGGCGGTGCCGGTCCCGATGGGGTGACGTACGAGCTGGCCGTGGCGCTGCTCGGGTTCACGCCGGACTCGTTGCTCGACGCGTGCGTGGACGGGTTCGCGGCGCACGACAGCCGGGCCGTGTTCGAGACCATCGAGAAGGTGATCGAGACCGGACAGGACCCGAAGCGCTTCGCCGAGGACCTGCTCCGGCGGCTGCGCGACCTGGTGGTCTTGTCGGCTGTGCCGAATGCGGTCGCCTCGGGCCTGATCGAGGTTGCCGAGGACCAGGGCGAGCGGCTGCAGACCCAGGCCGCGGGGATCGGCGCGGCCGAGCTCACCCGGGCCGCCGACATCGTCGCCGCCGGCCTGCTGGAAATGCGCGGTGCGACGGCCCCCCGCCTCCAACTCGAACTGATCTGCGCCAAGGTCCTCCTCCCCGGCGCCGACGACTCCACCAACGGCATCCAGGCACGGCTTGATCGCCTAGAACGCCGCCTGACCATCAGCTCCGGAACTGGTGGCCCCGCCCCAGCCCCACCCGTCCCCCTTGCGTCGCAACCTGCCCAGCCCGCGGTGTCAGCCCAACCGGCGCCGGTCGCGCAGTCCGCGCCATCTGTCGGTCAGGCCGCCGCGGAGGTCGTCTCGCCTGCGCGGTCGCACCCAGGCCCGCAGATACCGGATACCGAGCAGCCAGGCGATCGCTCCGCACCTGCGCAGTCCTCTGGGGGCACCGGCCGTACCGGCGCCTGGGGCGACGAGTCGACGACACCAGTCGCCCCAACTCCACAAACACCTTCCTCAACTTCTCCGGAGGCTCCCGCGCGGGCCGCCTCTCCAGCCGGCGCGGTGACTCCTCCGGCTGCTGCTGCGGCGGCTCCGGTGTCGGCCGGGTCGATGGGCCTGGCGGATGTCCGGCGGCTGTGGCCAGAGGTGCTCGAGGCGGTGAAGGCGAAGCGCCGGTTCGCCTGGATCATGCTCAGCCAGAACGCCCAGGTCATCGCCGTCGACGACCAGACCCTCACCCTCGGACTGGTGAACGCCGGTGCCCGGGAGAGCTTCGCCCGTTCCGGCAGCGACGAGATCCTCCGCCAGGCGATGATCGACACCATCGGCCTCAACCGCCGCGTCGAAGCCGTAGTAGACCCCTCCACCGACCCCGGCACCGGCCACACCTCCCCGCCGCCCCCCAACACCCCACCCCCCTCCTCCTGGGACCGCCCCACCCCCAGCACCTCCGGCCCCAGCACCCCAGCCCCCACCAACGCGGGCCCCACCGGCGGCCCCGCTCCCGCGGACCCCACCACCTCCGGCTCGGCAGGCGGCCCGGACACGAGGTCACATCACGCTCCCGGACACTTTGGCTCCGCAGACACCGGCCCAACGCCCCCTACCCCCGGCCAGACGGACCAAGGACAACCCGGCGCCGGCCAGTCCGGAGCGGGGCAGCCGAGCGGAGGACAGCCCACCGGGCAGTCCCGAACGGGCCAGGTGGGCGGAGGACGCCCCGGCACCGAGGAGTCCGGAACGGGGCACGCCGGCGGCGGAGGTCAGCCTGGCGCAGGGCAAGTGGGTGTAGCCCAGTCCGTGGCCGGTATCTCCGGATCTGGTCACCCGGCTAACGCTGGCCTCGCCCCCACCGACTCGCAGCACACAACGGGTCAGTCAGCCGGACGCGGCGACCTGACAGGCGGATCAGCCGCGTACGCACAGCACGCCGCAGTCGCAGTACAGGACGCCCCGGACCAAACCGCCGGCACCAGCCCCGCCGTACAGGCTCACGCCGGTCAGCAGGCGAACGGCACGACCTCGGCGACCTCGGCCCCGTCCTCGGCGGCGGCCGCAACGCAGGCGCCTGAGCCCGCGATGGCGAACCGTCGCGGGCAGGCCGCCAGCAAGCGCCGTGCCGCCGAGGCAGCCGTCGCCGCCGAGCAGGCCAAACGCGTCCCCGCCCACCACAGCCAGGAACCCCCGCTCTCCCCGGAGGAAGAAGCCGAGGCGATCGGCGACGACGACCTGGTGCTGGAAGACGACTCCAAGTCCCACACCGACCTCCTCCGCGAAACCCTCGGCGCCCAGATCATCACCGAAGAACCCACCTAATCCACCGCCACCCACGAGGCAAGCCGTGCTCGGCTGCTCGGCGTGCTCGGCATGCTCGGCGTTCGTGGCGTTCGGCGTTCGGGGCGGGTTCCTGACCGTCCTGAGCCAAATCCTCTCCCCGGTCACCGCGAAGAACTCTCCCCGGACCATCTGCAGGCACGCCTGGCCCGGCCGACGTGCCGGGCGCGACCTTGGGCACCGGCCAGTCACGTTTCCCCCTCGATGACACCCGGCGGGTGCCCAAAGTGGCGGGTGTCTTCCACAGGTGGGCGGTTGGGTTGTGGTTATCGGGGCGCGACCGTGTCACGTGGCGGCGTACGGGGATCGCCCACAAGGTGTGGAATTGGATGTCCACAACCTGTGGATAAGGCTTGGGAGACTCATCGGTTTCCTTCCCGGTGCCGCCTCCCGGTGGGGTTGCCCGGCGGACCGGCTAGGCTCGGGGCCAAGCGAAAGGCAGTCCGACGGGAGATCGCGGTGTTCGACGGTGGCGGTGCGCAGGGCGGGGCCGGTGGTTTCGACATGTCCGCGCTGCTGGCGCAGGCGCAGGAGATGCAGAACCAGCTGATGGAGGCGCAGGCCAACCTGGAGAACCAGGAGGTCGAGGGCACCGCGGGCGGTGGCCTGGTGACCGCGCTGGTTTCCGGTACCGGCGAGCTGCTCAGCCTGACCATCAACCCGCAGGCGGTCGACCCCGACGACACCGAGACGCTGGCCGACCTGATCGTCGCCGCCGTCCGGGACGCCTCGGAGAACGCCAAGGAGGTCGCGGCCCGGGCGATGGGCCCGCTGGCCGGCGGTCTCGGTGGCGGCCTTCCGGGTCTCGGCGGTGGCCTGCCGGGCCTCGATGCGGGCGGTGCAGGCGGTTCGGACGGCCCGGTGGGCGGTCCTGGGATCGGGTTCGCGAACCCGGGTGGCACGACCGGTCCGTCCGGTCAGAACCCGGGCTGACGTGTACGAGGGGGCCGTCCAGGACCTCATCGACGAGCTCGGCCGGCTCCCCGGCGTCGGTCCGAAGTCCGCCCAGCGGATCGCGTTCCACCTGCTCGCCGCGGACGAGACCGACGTCCGCAGGCTCGCCCACGTGCTGGTGCAGGTGAAGGAGAAGGTCAAGTTCTGCGAGATCTGCGGCAACGTCTCGGAGGAGACGCAGTGCCGGATCTGCCGCGACCCGCGCCGCGACCTCGCGCTGATCTGCGTGGTCGAGGAGGCCAAGGACGTGGTTGCGATCGAGCGGACCCGCGAGTTCCGCGGCCGGTACCACGTGCTCGGCGGCGCGATCTCGCCGATCGAGGGCATCGGGCCGGACGAGTTGCGGATCCGGGAACTGATGCAGCGGCTGGCCAGCGGTGAGGTCACCGAGATCATCCTGGCCACCGACCCGAACCTGGAGGGTGAGGCGACCGCCACCTATCTGAGCCGGTTGCTCCGGCCCATGGGGTTGCGCGTCACCCGTTTGGCCAGTGGACTACCTGTAGGCGGTGACCTCGAGTACGCCGACGAGGTCACACTCGGACGGGCGTTTGAAGGGCGACGATCGATCGATGACTGATACCACCGACAAAGCGGGCAGCGTGGACATAGCCGAACGGGCACTGGGGACCGACGCGGACGACCTGGCCGAGTTCGCCGAGCAGATCGCCGACCAGGTGCGGAGCTTCCTGATCTCGGTCCGCGACATCGCCGGGCAACCCGATGAGGACGGGGTCGACGAGGGCCTCGCCTCGCTGCCGTACCTGCTGCTCGAGGTGAGCCAGTTGCTGCTTGCCGGCGGCCGGCTCGGCGCTTTCGAGGACTTCGTCCCGGAGGAGCGGTTCGAGAGCGACGCGGGTCCGGACCCGGACCTGGACGCGATGCGGGACCGGCTCGCCATCCTGTTCGAGGGCCTGGACGAGTACGCCGAGGTCTTCGACCCGTACGCCGCGCCGCCGGAGATCACCGTGAACCGGCTGTCCGACGACCTGACCGCGATCGCCCAGGATCTCGTCCACGGCTTGGCCCATTACGAGGAGGGCCGGATCGTCGAGGCGCTGTGGTGGTGGCAGTTCTCCTACGTGTCCACGTGGGGCGCGGCCGCGAGCGCAGTACTGCGTGCCGTCCAGTCCCTGATCGCTCACGATCGCCTGGAACCGGCCCACGACGCCGAGACCGAGGCCACGGATCGCGAGCTGGTCGAGGTCGCCGAAGAGGCAGTCCAACGCCGCTGAGTCACAGGTAACCTGAGCCCTCGGTCGCGACCCGAGGGAGGGCGCAGGTGCAGGACGACGATCCGGTGAAGATCGGTCCGTTCGTGGTGCAGGGGCGGCTCGGTCGGGGTGCGATGGGTGCCGTCTACCTGGCCAAGTCGCCGGGTGGACGGCTGGTCGCGGTCAAGGTGGTGCGCGGGGCACTCGGCGGTGACGACCGATTCCGGGCCCGCTTCGCGCGCGAGATCGAGGCGGCGCGGAAGGTGAGCGGTGCCTTCACGGCCGCTGTCGTCGATGCGGATCCGCTTGGTGAGCGTCCTTGGCTGGCGACCGAGTACCTGCCTGGTCCCACCTTGCAGCAGGCGGTGGAAGCCCATGGTCCGTTGGCGGCGGGCGGACTGCGGTATGTGGCCGCGGGGCTGGCCGAGGCCCTGCTCGCGATCCACCGGTGTGGAGTGGTCCATCGTGATCTGAAGCCGTCGAACATCGTGCTCACCGACAACGGCCCGCGCGTGATCGACTTCGGCATCGCCCGCGCACTCGAAGACGTGAGCCTGACCGCGACAGGTCTCGTGATCGGCACCCCCGGCTACTTGTCGCCGGAACAGATCACCGGAGCCGCGGTCGGACCGGCGTCGGACATGTTCTCGTTCGGCGCCGTCGTCGTGTACGCCGCGACCGGGCACGGCCCATTCGGCAGTGGACCAGTGGCCGCGTTGGCGCATCGCGTGGTGCACGAAGAGCCACGAATCCCTGTCCTGGTTGACGGATTGGACACCATCGTCCACCGCTGCCTGACCCGAAACCCCGAAGCCCGCCCCACACCTCAAGACGTCCTCCAGCAACTGGAGCCGGTCAGCACCACAACGATGCCGGCTGCGGGCACCCTCATCGCACCGCCACCACCTGCCGCACCGCCGCCTTTGCCTCCTACCTTGCTCGACAGGCCACCTGTCGAGCCTGTTCCAATCCACCACCCTCCGGTCAGTCAGCCCGTGATCGTGGAGCCGCCGCCCGTCGGTGGGACGACCTTCGTCACCACCCGCGCCCGCCCAGCGGTGATCGCGGCGATTGCCACCGTCGTGGCCCTGTCCGCAGGCGAAGCCTCCTCGGCACAGGCCACCGCCAACGAACCGATCGCGGCGTGGTTCTCCCTGATCGTCTGCCCCGCGGCCTGGTGGATCGCGATCACCCGCGGCCGTCTCGCTTTGCGCCGAAGGGTCCGCCTCCAACTGACCGCCGAAGGTCTGACGATCACCAGAGGATCACGAACCGGCAACGTCCCATGGGCCGCAATCGCCCGCCTCCGCATCGCCGGCGACCTCCGACGCCCCTGGCTCGTCATCTGGTTCCACGCACCACCCGGCGACCTCCCGGTGTCCAGGCGTCGTCATCACGGCGCCCACCGCATCTACCCCGTCGGTCACGAACTCTCGTCGTCCCGCCGAGCCCGCCTGTACGCCGAACTCCGCGCCGCCCTCACCTGGTACGCAGCCCGCCTGCACGACCTGAGTCCCTGACCCGCTTGGATAGTCACGTGTCCGTTCACGAAGTGATCCGTCGACTGCCCGACCTCTCCACCGTTCGCCGGGTCAGCCGCGCCCTCGCAGTACTGGACCTGATCCTCTGTGAGGAACCCGAGTCCCGGTACTACGTCTTCGACGCGCGCTGGTCGGCCACCGAGGAGGCGGCCCTGATGGACAACGGCTCCGGCGACGCGTACTCGATTGTCTTCTCACCGGATGGCGCCTTCGCCCGAGGATTCGCCCACGAGTCCCCGATGTCGCCGTACGCCAACGACGGCGAACTCTGGCCCGGCCTGCTCGACGGCCTGCCACCCCACTTCCACTCCGCGCGCGACGAGCCGGCCTTCCGCGACGAGGACGGAATCCTCAACGCCACGGTCTGTTTCTGGCGCTCCACCTCCGATTCCGCCTGGACCTGCGGCCCCGTCCCGTCGGACGCCAGCGACGGCGCCGACACCCTCTTCGAACTCCTCACCGACGGTCCCGAGGCCTACCTCACCTTCGCCGAGGACTACTACGAAACCGCCCTCGACCTGGACGCCATCCGTCACGTCTACGCCCTGATGCCCCTCACGGAGTACGTCGTCACCTCCCTCAACCCCGACCGCCGCCTCCCCGACCTCAAAGAGGACATCGCCGAGATCGGCTACCCCCGATCTTGATTCCCTGTTCATCGGCGTCAGTCCGGGAGCATCGGTACGGTGAGGCCCTGGTCGCGACCGAGCAGGATGCCGCGGGTGATGGCGTTGGTGCCGTACTTGTCGCGGACGTGGTCGAGGGCGCTGTCGAGCTCGTTGTTGCTGGCCTTGTCGAAGGGGAGCGCGAGCTGCACGGTCGACTCGTTCTCCAGATTGGCGACCGAGATACCGACCATGGTGATGCCCTGGCGCTCGATCAGCGGGCGCGCGGTCGCCATCAGGGAGCGCGCGGTGACCAGGATGGCCCGGGTCTGACCGGTTGCCTGAGGCAACGTATGGGACCGGGTCGCGCGGCTGAAGTCGTCGAACCGCAGCCGCAACGTGACCGTCCGACCGGCCCTGCCCGCCGACCGCATCCGTCGCGTCACCCGGTCGACCAGGCCGGCCAGCACGGCGTCCAGCGTCGCCGCCGACTTCGGGGATCGGCCGAGCGCGCGTTGTGAACCGATGGACCGGCGCCGCCGGCCGACCTCGATCGGGCGTGGATCGCGGTTGTGCGCGAGGGCGTGCAGGTGCCGCCCCGACGCGCGCCCGAGCATCGCGATCAGCGCCGCCTCGGGGAGCATCGCGATATCCCCGACCTTGGTGAGCCCACGGGTGCGCAGCTTCTCGGCGGTCACCTCGCCGACGCCCCACAATCGCTCGACCGCCAACGGATGCAGGAACTCCAGCTCCTGATCCGGCGGCACCACCAGCAACCCGTCCGGCTTCGCCACCCCGCTCGCGACCTTGGCCAGGAACTTCGTCCGCGCCACCCCGACCGTGATCGGCAGGCCCACCCGCTCCAGTACTTCGGCTCGCAGCCGCCGGGCGATCTCCACCGGCTCCCCGGCGATCCGGCGCAGCCCGCCGACGTCGAGGAAGGCCTCGTCGATCGAGATCCCCTCCACCAGCGGGGTGGTGTCCTCGAACACCTTGAAAACGGCCTTGCTCGCCTCGGAGTACGCCGACATCCGCGGCTGGACCACGATCGCCTGGGGGCACCGGCGGAACGCCTGCCCACCGTTCATCGCGGTGCGCACGCCGAACGCCTTCGCCTCGTAGCTGCAGGCGAGCACCACGCCGGCGCCGACGATCACCGGCCGGCCACGCAGGCGTGGGTCATCCCGCTGCTCGACCGACGCGTAGAAGGCGTCCAGGTCGGCATGCAGGATGCTCGCGCTGCCAATTTGTGACACGAACACATGTTCGCATAAGCTCACGACAGAAACCTAGTCAGCGCAGCGGTCTCAGATAGGGATAAATCCGGAGGCGGGGTTCGGGTATGTCAGGACAGAATGCGGTTCATGGACCTGTCGGCTTATCGCGCCCTGTGGCAGACCAAAGGTGTCGCCCAACTGCTCGCTTCGGCACTGATCGCGCGGCTGCCGGTGATGGCCACCCTGGTCCCGGTCTCGTTCCTCGCCAAGGACGCCGCGGGGAACTTCGGCTGGGCCGGCGTGGTGGCCGGCGCCTACTCGATCGGTATGGCGGTCGGTGGGCCGATCTGGTCCCGGCTGGCCGATCGCCGGGGTGGCAAGTGGATCGTGATCGGCACCGGGATGGCGTGGTCGGTGGTCATGACGGTGCTCGCGCTGCTCCCGTTCGAGTGGTTCCGGGTGATGCCGGTGGTCTCCGCGCTGGCCGGCGCGTTCGTCTCGCCGGTGACCGCGACGTTGCGGGCGGCGTGGCCGCGACTCGTCCAGGGCTCGGGGCTCCGGGCGGTGTACGCCCTGGACGCGACCGCGCAGGAGGTCCTCTTCGTCGTCGGCCCGATGCTCGGCGCGGTGATGGTCAGCTTCGCCAGCCCGCGAGCCGGCCTGCTGGCGGCAGCGGCCGCCGCCGCGGTGTCGATCTGGTGGTTCGGCATGCAGCAACAGCCCGCGCCGAAGCACGACAAGGAAACGGTCCGGTTGACCACGCCGCAGCTGTTGTGGCATCGGTACAGGCTGCCGTTGATCCTCGCCTTCGGCTTCTTCGTCACGTCTTTCTCGTCGGTGTCGCTCGGCATCGTGGCGTTCGCGGACGACCACGGCAACCGGTTGATCGCCGGCGTGCTGGAGACGTTGTGGGCGGTCGGCAGCCTGGTCGGTGGTCTCGTCGTCGGCGCGCTGCCGGGTCGCCAGCGCTCGTACGTCTGGCGGCGTGCGCTGCTGGTCTCGGCCGGCATGCTGCTGTGCGTCTTCGCGACCGGATCAACAGTGGCGCTCGGGATCGCCCTGATGCTGTCGGGGCTGGTGCTGGCGCCGACGGTCGGTGCGCTCTACGAACGACTCGGCACGATGACACCGGACTCGGTCCGCACCGAGGTCTTCGGCTGGATGGGCAGCGGCGCGATGGTCGGCGGCGCGATCGGTTCCGCGGCGGGCGGCTTCGTCGTGGAGACCTTCGGCGTCCGCTACGTCTGGGCCCTGGCCGCCGGCCTGGCCCTGCTCGCCACCCTGTCGCTACTGCACATCCCCCCACACGAGCCCGCCGAGGTCGCAGTCCAGGAGGTTCCGGCCACGGCCTAGTTCGTGGTCATCGAGTCTCGGGGTGGCGGGTCGTTGCCGTCTTCGGCGGCTTGGTAGGCGGCGATCTTCCAGTCGATCACCTCGAGATCGGCCTGCAACTGGGCCAGATCCATCGCGACGCGCTCGCGGTGGGCCCGGAGCAAAGCCAGCCGGCCGGCCCGCAGGTGATCGCCGGCCCGCACGTACTCGGCGAACTCCCGCACCTGCTCGACCGGCATCCCGGTCCGCCGCAGCCGCAGCAGTACGTCGAGCAGCCCGAGCGCGTCCGGCGTGAAGCGGCGCCGCCCACCGGCGTCCCGCGGCAACTCGCCGAACAAGCCCTCACGGTCGTAGTACCGCAGGGTCTCGATCGGCAGGCCGGAGATCCGCGAGGCCTCTCCGATGGTCACGGCGCCGGTCAGTTCGTCCTGGATCACCCCGCCAGCATGCAACCTGGAGCCCACTCCAGGTCAACCCACCCCGGAGTGTCAGGCGGGCCGGTAGGCGGTGTGCAGGACGCCGGTGGTGAAGGTGGTGCTGGAGATCAGCTCGAGCGGCACGGTCTCGCCGTCGTCGAACAGGCGTACGCCGTGGCCGACCGCGATCGGGTGGACCAGCAGGTGCAACTCGTCCAGCACCTTCGACCGCAGCAGCGAGCGGACCAGGGTGACGCTGCCCACGACGTTGATGTTCTTGCCCGGCCCGTCCTTGAGGGCGGTCAGCTGCTCGATCGGGTCACCCTTGACCAGCGTGGAGTTCTGCCACTCCTCGACGCTGTCGAGTGTGCGCGAGACGACGAGCTTGTCGACGCCGTTCATGTGTGCCGCCATCTCGACGTCGTCGCCCTGGTGCGGCCAGTAGCCGGCGAACATCTGGTAGGTGTTCCTTCCCAGCAGCATGGTGTCGGACTGCGCTGCCAGGGAGTCGACCGCGGCACCCATCTCGTCGTCGAAGTACGGGAAGTGCCAGGTCTCCGGCGCTTCGACGACGCCGTCGAGCGAGATGAACAGGCTGGCGATGATCTTCCTCATGGTGAGCTCCTCGGTCGGTTCGGTTGCCTTCACCGACGCGTCGGCCGAACCCGTCGAGATTCGACACCTGCACCAAACAATTTCTCCCGCACTTTCACCGCGGGGAGTTGTGAGGGTGGAGAGGTCAGGCGGTGCCGGCATCGGCCGGCGGGGTCGCCTCGGCGGAGCGGCGGGCTTCGCGGCGGCCTCGGCGGAGTTCGGTGTCCAGGGCGTCGAGGCGGTTGGTCCAGAACTTGCGGTACTTGTCGAGCCAGGCGTCGATCTCCTGCAGCGGACCGGTGTCGACGGCGTACAGGCGGCGGGTACCGTCGACGGTCACCGTGGCGAAGCCGTTGTCGCGGAGCACGCGGAGGTGTTGCGAGACAGCGGGCTGGCTGATGCCGAACTCGTCGCCGATCGTGGCGGCGATGCTGCCGGCCGGCAGCTGGCCGTCGGCGAGGAGTTCGAGGATCCGGCGCCGGACCGGGTCGCCCAGGATGTCGAAGGCGTGCATGCACCGAGTATTTCAGCGAAGACTTATATAAGCAAGAGATCCGGCCGGCCGGAAGTTGTCCGGCCTGATCGAAGCGCGGCCACGGTTCGTCCAGCACCGGCGGAAGCGGGCCGGAAGAGGCCGCCCGGTCCTGGTCACGCATTGGTCGGCCCGCAGACAACAGGCGAGTCACGGCTAGAATGACCCCGGAGAACGCGCCTGGTGCAACGCCGCACGGCGTACCGCAACCAGTGTGAGCTGCTGGTGTTCAAGCTTTGAGGAGACACAGCTGTGGGACGCGTCGTGCACAAGTACGGCGGTTCTTCGGTCGCAGACGCCGATGGCATCAAGCGGGTGGCGCAACGGATCGTCGCGACGAAGAAGGCCGGGAACGACGTGGTGGTGGTCATCTCCGCCATGGGTGACACCACCGACGAACTGATGGACCTGGCCCAGCAGGTCTCCCCGCTGCCACCACCGCGTGAGCTGGACATGCTGCTCACGTCGGGGGAGCGGATCTCGGCCGCCCTGCTGGCGATGGCGATCGCGAACCTGGGCTACGAGGCGCGCTCGTTCACCGGTTCGCAGGCCGGTGTGATCACCACCGCCGCGCACGGCAACGCGCGCATCATCGACATCACGCCGGGCCGGATCGAGAGCGCGCTGAGCGAAGGTCACGTCGCGATCGTGGCCGGCTTCCAGGGCGTCGCGCAGGACACCAAGGACATCACCACGATGGGCCGCGGCGCGTCCGACACCACCGCGGTCGCTTTGGCCGCGGCGCTGGAGGCGGACTACTGCGAGATCTACACCGACGTGGACGGCATCTTCACCGCGGATCCGCGGATCGTGCCGGCCGCGAAACAGATCCCGAAGATCTCCTACGAGGAGATGCTCGAGATGGCCGCCTGCGGCGCGAAGGTGCTGCACCTGCGCTGCGTCGAGTACGCGCGGCGCTACAACGTCCCCGTCCATGTGCGCTCCTCCTTCTCCCAGAAGGAAGGCACCTGGGTCGTCGATGCGAAGGAACTGGATCAGATGGAACAGGCGATCATCTCCGGCGTGGCCCACGACCGGAGCGAGGCCAAGATCACCGTCGTCGGGGTACCCGACAAGCCCGGTGAGGCCGCCCGGATCTTCGAAACGGTCGCCGGCGCCGAGACCAACATCGACATGATCGTGCAGAACGTCTCGGCGGTCTCGACCAACCGCACCGACATCTCGTTCACCCTGCCGCGCACCGACGGCGCCCGGGCGATGTCCGCACTCGCCCGGATGAAGGACGAGGTCGGCTACGAGCAGTTGCTCTACGACGACCAGATCGGCAAGGTCTCGGTCATCGGCGTCGGGATGCGCTCGCACCCCGGTGTTTCGGCGAAGTTCTTCTCGGCGCTGGCCGATGCCGGCGTGAACATCGAGATGATCTCCACGTCCGAGATCCGGATCTCGGTGGTCGTGGATGAGAACGTAGTGGACGCAGCCGTGACCGCGGCGCACACTGCTTTCGACCTGGACGACGAGCACACCCAAGCTGTCGTGTACGGAGGAACTGGACGGTGACCCCTGTGAGCGCTTTGGACCAGACGACCGAGGACCGGACGGGCCTCCCCTCGCTGGCGGTGGTCGGTGCGACCGGCGCCGTCGGCACGGTGATGCTCGCCCTGCTCTCCACCCGGGAGAACAAGTGGGGGGAGATCCGGCTGATCGCGTCCGAGCGCTCCGCGGGCAAGAGACTCAAGGTCCGCGGCGAGGAGGTGGAGGTCGTCGCGATCAGCGCGGCGGCCTTCGACGGCATCGACGTGGCGATGTTCGACGTCCCGGACGAGGTGTCCGCGCACTGGGCACCGATCGCCGCGGCCAAGGGCGCCGTCGTGGTGGACAACTCCGGCGCGTTCCGGATGGACCCGGACGTCCCGCTGGTGGTCCCCGAGGTGAATGCCGAGGCGGCCCGCAACCGGCCGAAGGGGATCATCTCGAACCCCAACTGCACCACCCTGTCGATGATCGTGGCGATGGGCGCGCTGCACCACCGGTACGAGCTCGAGCAGCTCGTGGTCGCGTCGTACCAGGCGGCCTCGGGTGCCGGTCAGGAAGGCATCGACGCGCTCTACGACCAGCTGATGAAGGTGGCCGGCAACCGCGAGCTCGGCACCACACCGGGTGATGTCCGGCGGGTGATCGGCAACGCCCTCGGCCCGTTCCCGGCGCCGCTGGTGATGAACGTGGTGCCGTGGGCCGGATCGCTGAAGGACGACGGCTGGTCGTCGGAGGAGCTGAAGGTCCGCAACGAGTCCCGCAAGATCCTCAACCTGCCCGATCTGAAGGTGTCCGCGACCTGCGTCCGGGTGCCGGTGATCACCACGCACTCCCTGTCCGTGCACGCGCGGTTCGCTCGCGAGGTGGACGTCGACGACGCCCGCGAGGTACTGCGGGACGCGCCCGGCGTGATCCTGTTCGACAACCCGGCCGAGGGTGAGTTCCCGACCCCGGCCGATGTGGTCGGCACGGACCCGACCTGGGTCGGCCGGCTGCGCAAGTCCCTGGACGACCCGCAGGCCCTGGAGCTCTTCGTCTGCGGCGACAACCTCCGCAAGGGTGCCGCCCTGAACACGGCCCAGATCGCAGAGGTCGTCGCCAAGGAGTTCACCCCGGCCGCCTAGCCCTACAAAACGTAGCCCTACAGCCAGTTCTCCCGGGCTGCGTGGAGGGCTAGCTGGAAGCGGGTGCTGGCGCCGGTGCGGTTCATCAGGCGTTCGAGGTAGCGGAAGAAGGTCCGGCGGCTGATGCCCAGGGTGCGGGCGATCGTGTCGTCGGCCGCACCCGTCGCCAGCAGGGCGAGCAGGCGGCGTTCGATCGGTTCCAGCCGGTCGTCCTCGGTGCCGACGGACGCGTGCAGCGGCAGCGCATTGCGCCAGCAGAGCTCGAACATGCCGAGCAACGCGGTCAGCAGGCTGCTCGGCCGGATGATCAGCAGGGACCGGTTCACGTCGGTGTCGCGCACCGACATCGACACGAACGCGATCGAGCCGTCGATGATGGTCAGCTTCGCCGGTACGTCGGGGAGAACGCGGGCCTGCTCACCGGCTTCCACACAGGGCAGGATGTTCTCGGTCAGGTAGCCGGGCACCTCGACGGACTCCGGCGAGTAGACGACCCGGTAGGAGACACCGCGTTTGAGCTGGTCGATCTCGTGCTGGTTCGGGCCGGCGCCGAGGTAGTACGGCGGGCTGTCGATGGCGAGGATCTCGCGTTGCGCGCTGTCCTTGATCTGGTGGATCCGCTCGACGATCGCGGTCCCGGTGACCACCTCGACCAGATGCGTGGTCGACTCGTTGTGCACGGTCCGGCGGAACTCGTCGTACGCGTTCAGTACCTCGATCCGGGCCTGCTTCAGCTCGGACTCGCGGCGCAACGTCAACGCCTCGAGGCCGGCGTCCGGCGGTACCGGCAGGAAGCGGGAGTGGTCGGATCCGGATCGGCGGGCCAGCCCGGCCTGGACGAGTCCGCCGAGAGTGGTCTCGATCGGGGTGGTCCGTCCGGTCACCGCCTGGTCCAGCTCGGTGATCGAGGACGGCCCGATGCGGAGCAGGTACTGATAGATCTGGATCTCGTCGTCTTCGAGTCCGAGCACGCGCAAGTGATCGGCACGCTCCGTGTCGGTCGAGCTCATGGCCTTCCCCTCCCTCCCCACTGCGGTCACCTGCGGCTACCGCTACTACAGGGTAAGGCGAACCGCCAAGACCGGACCGTACGGTCCGTAATCCGGCGGCTGCGCCGTGCGACATTTGTTGTTTCGTCAGCATTCTTGTGCCGTGTCACCATCTGGCCACCATTTCCGCGCAGTCGTGAGCGAGAATTGAGGTCCAGCAGCCCGGCGACGGACCACCTGAGCGCCGCCGGGCTGCTGTTCCAATTCTGGCCCGAGTTGGCCGACCCGTCAGCGGCGCCCGTTTCGGTTGGGTCTCGATCCCGGCGCATCGGTGCCCTAGCACTCCAGTGCCATCACCGGCTGTGCCGGAGGGTGTACAAATCGTGCATCCGAGGCCGTTCAGGAGGCACCGCCCATGCTTCTTTCCAGACTTCGCAAGTCCCCAGCTGCCCCCCACCGGGGCACCAGATCCCTGAGCAGGTTGCTCAGGTCCGCCGGCTTGTGCGCGATGACCGCCGCCCTGGTCATCGTGCCCGCCCACTCGGCGAGTGCAAAGTCCACCTCCGCCCAAGGTGAACCGAGCCCCCGAGTCGTCGGTGGAACCCGCGCAGCGCTAGGCGAGTTTCCGTGGATGGTGAGGCTGTCCATGGGATGTGGTGGCGCGATGTACACCAATCAGCTCGTGCTGACCGCTGCGCACTGCGTGGGTTCCACCGGCAACAACAGTTCGATCACCGCGACCGTCGGGGTGGTCGACCTGCAGGACTCGTCCGCGATCAAGCGGCAGTCGACGTACATCCACCGCTCGCCCACCTACGGCACCAGCACCGGTGGCGACTGGGCGCTGATCAAGCTGGCCACCCCGATCACCGGTGTGGCGACGCTGCCGATTGCCACCACCACGGCGTACAACACGGGGACGTTCACCGTCGCCGGCTGGGGTGCGGCGAGTGAGGGTGGTCCGCAGGAGCGGTACCTGCTCAAGGCGCAGGTGCCGTACGTCGACGACGTCACGTGTCGCGATGCGGGTCCGTACTACTCGGATCTGATCTTCGCGGCCGAACTCTGCGCCGGCCGGATGGACGTCGGTGGGGTCGACACCTGCCAGGGCGACTCCGGTGGGCCGATGTTCCGCCGGGATTCCGCGAACGCGTGGATCCAGGTCGGCATCGTCTCGCACGGCGACGGGTGTGCCCGGCCGAGCGCGCCGGGTGTGTACACGGAGGTGAGCACGTTCGCATCGGCGATCCAGGCGGCCGCGGCCAGCCTCGGCGGCGGTGGTGGACCCGGTGCGTGCGGGCCGTTCACCAACGCGAACAACGTGAACATCCCCGACGCGGGAGCCGCCGTCACGAGCCCCGTGACCGTCTCCGGTTGCACCGGTACGGCGTCGTCGTCGAGCCAGGTCGCGGTCGACATCAAGCACCCGTACCGCGGTGACCTGGTGATCGATCTGCTCGCGCCCGACGGTTCGTCGTACCGGCTGAAGAGTGCCAGCGGCGACTCCGGCGACAACATCCTCACCACCTACACCACCAACGTCTCCTCGGAGACCCGCAACGGCACCTGGCGCCTCCAGCTCCGGGACGCCTACTCCCAGGACGTCGGCTACCTCGACTCCTGGTCGCTGACCCTCTAACCCAACTCCCAGGTCAGCGTCCCCATCGCGACCGAAACCTTGGCCCCGAGTCCGCGCTGGACTCGGGGCCTTGGCCTGTCAGGCCGGGGTGTGAGTGGAGAGCAGGGCGTGCAGCGCGAGCTCGGTCGCCGGGTCCGCAGGCGTGAACGTGAGGACGTACTGGCCGTCGTCGCCGGGCAGGTCGAGCGACTCGAGCGTGAAGGTGACGTGACCCATCGCCGGGTGGTTGAACACCTTCGGGCAGTGCGACCGCGTCCGAACGTCCTGGCCCCGCCACCACTGGGCGAACAGAGGACTCCGGGTCGTCAGCTCCTCGACAAGCTCGGCCAGCTCCGGGTCGTCGGCGTACTCGGCCGAGGCGCGGCGCAGTTGAGCGACGGCGTCCTTGGCCACCGTTGTCCAGTCCTCGTAGAACGCCGGCGCCGCCGGGTCGAGGAAGTACAACCTGGTGACGTTCCGCTCGTCGGCGTCCAGTGCGGTGAAGTCGGTGATCAGGGCAGCGGCCGCGGAGTTCCACGCCAGCACGTTCGTCAGCCGGTCCAGTACGACGGCAGGGATGTCCCGCATCGACTGGATCAACGTGTCCAGCGCCGGCCGCACCACGGCAGGCGCAGGCCTAGCGCGCGCCGGCGGATCAGCCAGCGACAAGAGGTGCTCCCGCTCCGCCGGAGTCAGCCGCAGCGCGTCGGCAACAGCGCCCAGTACTGCGGGGGACGGGTGCCTGGCTCGCCCCTGCTCCAAGCGCACGTAGTAGTCGACGCTGACGTTCGCCAACAGCGCGACCTCTTCGCGCCGGAGGCCACTGACCCGGCGGTCGTGTCCCGTGGCCAGGCCGACCTCGTCCGGGCGCACCCGAGCACGCCTGGTCTGCAGGAACTCGCCGAGCTGGGGGCGCACACTCACGTCGCCCAGTATCCCCGACCACCACAACGGCCTGGGTGGTACTGCCAGACCCACGGTCGACCGGGATCTGGTCCGCCCGGAGCACGCACCGGACGGTGGAGGCATGACCAACCGAGTAGCCCTGATCACCGGCGCCGCCAGCGGAATCGGCGCCGCCATCGCCACCCGTCTTGCCCACGAGGGAGCCGCCGTCGCCCTGCTGGCCCGGCGCGCCGACCGCCTGGAGAAACTCGCCGCCCGCATCGTCGAAAGCGGCGGCACCGCCATCGCAGTACCGGCTGATGTAGTGGATGAGGAGTCGGTGGCTGCTGCCGCGGCCCAGGTCCAGGAGCGCCTCGGCGACATCGATCTGCTGGTGAACAACGCCGGCCTGATGAAGGTGGTCCCCTTCGAGGCGTTGCCGGCCGAGCAGTGGCGGCGACTGATCGACGTCAACGTCAACGGCATGATCAACGTCACCCGGATCTTCCTGCCCACGCTAAAGCGAAGCGCGGCGACCAAGACCACAGACCTCGTCAATGTCTCGTCGATCGCCGGCGAGCGGTTCATGGCGGGCATGGCCACGTACGGCGCGTCGAAGGCGGCGCTCACCTACCTGTCCCGTGCGCTGCGGATTGAGGTGGCCGGTGACGGGATCCGGGTCACCAACCTCGAACCCGGGATGACCGGCGGCACCGAACTGGCCGACGAGTTCCCGGCCGACCTGCAGGCGATGGTCGACGAGATCCGGACCAGCCTGCCCGCGATCCAGGCCGACGAGGTGGCCGACCTGGTCGCGTACGTCGTCAGCCGGCCTCGCAATGTCAACCTGTCCCGGGTCGTCATCCAGCCGGCCAAAGAGATCTAGTCTTCAAGGCCTGTTCACTCGGGCGAACCCGGTGGCCCCTAGCGTCGGGCGCATGACTATGACGCGACGCGCCCTGCTGGGGGCTGGTGGAGTCGGTATCGGTCTGGCCGCGCTCAATCCGGGCCAGTCCTTCGCGGTGACTAGGCGCCGGACTCGGGTGCTGTTGGCAACGAACGAGCCGTGGGGGACGTACCACGCGGCGCCGCTGCTGGCCGAGGCCGCGCGCCGGGGCTGGGAACTTGTCCAGGTGGTGCCGGACCGGTCGCGGATCACGCCGACCGATCCGGTCACCGTGGCCACGCTGGACGACGTTCCGCCGGCCGATCTGCTGGTCGTCAACGGTGCCGCGGACTGGCCGGCCGATGTGGCCGCGGCGCTCAACCGGATGCCGTTGGTGGCGAGTTCGCTGGCTTACCAGAAACCGGTGGAGGCGCCGCGGGCGAAGGAGTTCCGGTCTCGGCTGGAGCTCGTCACGGCCGCGTCGCCTGCCGAGTCGGACGTGTTCGCGGCGTACCTGGGCTGGAAGCGCCGGGTCCGGATGCTCGGCTCGCCGCAGACCGACAACCTGCCCGCCTATCAGCCGCAGGCGGATCGGGTGCTCGTGCTGACGAGCGTGACCCGGCCCGACCCGACCGGTGGGGCCGCGCCGGGGACCGAGTTGCTGCTCGATGCCGCAGCGAAGTTAGAGGCCGCGGGCAAACACATCGTGGTCGGCCTGCATCCGCGCGAGGACCGGACCCTTTGGGAGCGGTACGAGATCAGCCTGGTCCCGTCGGTCCAGGCATCGGCGACGGCGGAGTGCGCGGTCGGCATCCCGGGCACGGTGTTCCCGATCGTGGCCGCGGTCGGCGTACCGCTGGTCGGTTGTGTGGACCCGAAGCTGGAGGTGCCGGACTACATCCTCGACGTCTGCTCGTCGACGATCGACAGCCCAGAGCAGGCTGCCGATGCTGTGGAAGCCGCGCGACCGGCCAGCCGCGGCGACGTGTTCGCGGCGGTCGGCCCGATCGGTGGCTCAGCCCGCAGGCTGTTCTCCGCGTGGCACGCGACAATCACCTGCACCGAGGTCGCCTGACCCCTGCTGGACAGCGTGGCGCTCCCGGCTACACCGCGGCGGGCGAGTGAACGATCACGCCGTACCGCGCCGCCGTGGTGGCAAGGGTTGCGACCGCCTCGGGGGCAGGAGGCCCGGCGGGGACGTCGGTCGGCAGCCTGCCGGAGAGCTCGAGGAAGAACTCCTCCAATCCGCCGGGGAGACAGACGAGCAGAGCCCGAGCGGGGCGGTCCGACAGGTTCGCGAAGGCATGCGTGCGTCCCTTGGGCAAGAACATCGCCTCCCCGGGAGCCAGCGCCGAGCGGCCGTCTTCGGTCTCGAGGACGATCGTGCCTTCGATCCCGTACCACATCAACGCCTCACGGGTGTTGGTATGCCGCGGAGCGCCGGCGCCAGGCTGGACGGAGACTTCGAGGACCCCGGCGGCACCATCGGTGTGTTCGTTCCGCAGCAGGATGTGGTTGTCCATGCCGAGGAAGGTGGACGTCTGGCGCTCATGGACGCTGATATGCACGTTGTTGCTCATGACAAGCCTCCGGTCTGTCGGGCGGGTGATCCTGGACCCCGCGGTACTCACGTCCTCATAGTTGATGACCGGTGTGCGTGCGGCATCGGTAGGACCTACCCATTCTCGGGATGTTGGCGATCCGCGGCGTGGTTCAAGACTCCA
Organism: Kribbella caucasensis; assembly: GCF_004361855.1. Classification (GTDB taxonomy): domain Bacteria; phylum Actinomycetota; class Actinomycetes; order Propionibacteriales; family Kribbellaceae; genus Kribbella; species Kribbella caucasensis. The sequence continues at coordinate 111,687 of NZ_SNWQ01000021.1, read as the reverse complement.
AGGCGGGCAGCAGGTCGTGCTCCAAGGCGAAGAGTGCCGCCGCTGAGCGGCTCGTCACGCCGATCTTGGCGTAGGTGTTCTGCACATGGTGTTCGGCTGTTCGTGGCGAGATGTGCAACTGCTCGGCGATCTCCCGGTTCGAGCACGCCCTCGCGACCAGCCGAAGGACCTCGACCTCCCGATCGGTCAGTCCGGCCGGCCCGGCTGCCCGCCGACGATGGACCCGTTGCCCGGCAGCCTCGAGAACCGCCGCGACCGCCTCGTGATCGAGCCTGCGCCTGTCGGCGGCCGCCCGAAGCTCCTCGGCGGCATGTTCAGGATCCAGGGCATCACGGTGAGGACGCTGCTGGGTCATCGCCTGGTAGACATCCGCAGCCGCCAGCACGCGCGCGGAGATCGAGATCTCCGGAGTCCGGCACCCCCGGTGGTAGCCGGAACCGTCGAGCCGCTCATGATGCATCCCGGCGATGCGAGCCAGTGGCTCGAGAGTTCGCGACGTCGCCAGGATCCGTTCGGTGTGGTACGCGTGCAGGCGGATCTGCTCCCACTCCGGACCGGTGAGCGGCCCCGGTCTCTCCCAGAGCAGGTCGGAGATCCCGACCTTGCCGAGGTCGTGCAGCAAGGCGGCGACGTGCAGGCGCTGGGTCGCTTCGGCGTCGAACCCAAGGCGCTCTGCCGCGCCCTTGGCCAGCCTGGCGACCTCCTTCGAATGTCCATGGGTGAACGGGGTCTTCAGATCCACCAGATCGCCGAAGGCGGCAGCGACCAGCGGCAGATCGCCAGCCGGCTTCTTCACGACGGGTTCCGGTTCCGCCGTCAGTACTCCTGCCCGCGGATCCCCGGCGTCGGCGTCCCTCAGCAGCGCATCCGCGTTCGCCACGAAGTCCGCGACGATCGCGGGATCGAGGAGCGAACCGCTGCGGCGTGACACCGCCTGTACGGCGAGCTCGACACCTCCGATGTCGTAGAAGAGGGTCGCTTCGGACGCCACCCGCGCAACGCGGGCGGGCACGCGAATCTCGTCCCCCTCGAGCCGCTGGGGGAAACCGCTCCCGTTCCACGCCTCCTTCACCTGGAAAAGGGCACTCTGCACTCCGTCGGCCAGATCGATCCGGCGTGCGGTTTCCCGCGCGATCTCACACACAGCCGAGTCGTAGTGCCGTCCCAGCGCGCGGCCCCGGGTCAGGATGAAGGCCGCGGTTCTTGCCCGCGCCAGGAGCGGCATCCCGCGCGTGGACTCCGGGATCAGCGACCAGAAGATGTCCTTCGGATCCGCGAAGTTCGTCCTCGCGCCTGCCTGGTTCGCTCTCAGTTCGTCGCCGAACGCGGCGGACATCTCATGGGAGAACGCTGCACATCCAACGTGGGACAACAGCGAGGTGTAGAAGGTTTCGCCGGTCTCGTGCTCAGACAGGCCGATCTTTCGTGCGAGGGCCACTCCGACAAGGCACGAGCGCATCGCGTGGCCCGGCGCCAGCCCGTAGCCCAGGTCAGCCGCGAGAGACAGTCCCGCCAGCAGGTCGGCAAGACGCAGATTGGTGCCCACCGTTCGATTGTGACCCGCCCGGCCGGTGCCCAGAAGAACTTGAGGTGGTCACCTGACCAGGTGGAGACGGATGTCGGCGACTGTGATGTCGAGACGTTGGCCCCAGCTGAGGACGAGGGTGTCGGACTCGACGCCATCGCCGAAGACCACCAGGTCGGACTCGGCCGTGACGGTGAGGTGCTGGTCCGCCATCAGCAGACCCTCCGTGCAGTCGGTGCCGGTCGCGGGCGACGGCCAGGCTTCGCGAACGAACCAGCAGAGTGTTGACTCGGATGCTGTCGGCAACATGAGCGGACTGTGCCGCTCCTGCCAGGCCGAGCGACACCAGCCGGTCGAACCGGTCCCCGTGCCCACCAGTAGGCCGGACGACGACTGGCGCTCTTCCAGCGCGTCGGGCGAGCGAAGCCGATAGCGGGCCGACTGGTGTGTCTGGTGGCCGACGTACACCTCGTTGAGGGCGAGCAGCCGCTGCCCGTCATCGGTGCTCGCGGCAACCATCGTTCGTTCCTCCACGACTGTCGACCCCAGCAGCCCGGCCACCGCCGCCGGCGGGTGCGGCACCAGCACCCCAGGGTTCCGCGCCGGTTCCGGATTCACCCCGATCACCGATTGCCCGTCGAGGTACTTCGCCACGTTCGCGACCAGACCGTCCTGACCGACCGCGATCACCACATCCTCCGGCCCGAACACGAACCGGTCCAGATCGTTGCGCTCGGCAACAGCGCGCCGCCAGTCCAGCGGGATCGCCGCCGACACCGTGGCCAGCGCCTCCTGCTGGGCCTGATGTCTGGCGTCCAGCTCGGCCAGATCCCGGCCCCGGCTGGTCAGGAAGAAGCCGGCCTGCTGACGGGTGCCGTGCCGGGCGACCAGCTCGGTGAGCTCGGTCGCCCGGTGTACCAGCACTGCCCGAGGTGGCAGGCTCATGCCTGGTTCCCGGACGTCAGCCTGGTCAGCAGCGGCGTGATCAGGTCCGGGGTCAGGTTCAGTGTGCCGATCTCCGGCAGCGCGCCCTGCTTGATCGCCATCGCCAGGATCTTCGCCTGGTCGAGCTCGGCGTACGCCTCCAGCAGCGCCTTCTCGGCCGCCGCCTCGGCAGCACCGATCACCCGCTTGGCGTCCGCCTCGGCCTCGCTCAGCGCCCGCTTCCGGCTCGCCGCGGCCTCGGTCTCGATCCGCCCGGCCGCGGCCGCCTCGGTGGCGCGCTGCCGCTCGTTCTGCCCGCGCTGGGTGACCAGCTGCTCCTCGCGTCGAGCCAGCTCGATCTGGTTCTGCAGCTCGTTCTCCGCGATCGACCGCTCCCGCTCGACCGCCATCGCGCGCCGCTCGTACGTCGCCTTGTCGGCCGCCTGCTGCACCATCTCCCGCGTCGGCGTCTGCAACGCCTTCTCCACTTCACGCTCGGCACGTACGGCGACCACGCGGACGTCTTCCACGCCGATCCCGAGTCCGGTGAGCCGTTGGTCCTCGCGGAGCCCAGTGCTCATCGTCTGCCGCAGCGACGCCATGCCCTCGGACAACGCCTCCGTCAGGTTCATCCGGGCCAGTACGTCCAGCGCGGTCTGCTGGGCCAGCTCGGTCATCAGGCCGCCGAGCTGCTCGAGCGGCGTGGACCGCCACACGCCCGTGTCCGGGTCGATCCCGAAGTCGAGCCGGGTCGACGCGAGCGCCGGGTCGATCACCCGGTACGTCACGGTCGCCTGCACGGTGACGTCCTGGAAGTCGATCGTCCGGCCGTGGAACAGCAGCGGCTGCTCGCGGTCGTCGATCGGCACCTCGCTCAGCGAGGAGTTCAGCGCCCGGAACCAGAACGCCTGGCCGGCCCCGTCGTGGCTGAGCTTGCCGTTGCGCAGGTGCCGGACGTGGGTGGTCGGGTTGGCCCGTAGGTGACTGATGAAGCGGAACCGGGTGATGTCTGCCATCTCTCATCTCTCCTTGTCGTCAGTATGACGATAAGGCCGGTGATCGCTTTTCGTCAAGGTGACGATTAGAGTGGTCCGTCATGGACTTCGAGCCGATGGGCGTGGCTGCCGACCTGATCATCCTGACCGTCCGGGACGGGTCGCTGCAGGTCTTGCTGATCCGCCGCGGGATCGCGCCGTACAAGGGCCGCTGGGCGTTGCCGGGCGGATTCGTCCGGCCGGCGGAGGATCTGGAGACCGCCGCGCGCCGCGAGTTGGCGGAGGAGACGGGACTAGGGTCGGACCGGATCCACCTCGAGCAGGTCGCGACGTACGGCCAACCGGGGCGCGACCCACGCGGCCGGGTGGTCAGCGTGGCCTATTTGGCCTTGGTCCCGGATCTGCCCACCCCGGTCGCCGGGTCGGACGCGGCGTCGGCGTCCTGGGTAGGGGTGGCCGACGTGCTGGGGGATCCGAAGCGGCTCGCGTTCGACCATCACCGGATCCTGACCGACGCCGTCGAGCGCGCCCGTGCCAAGCTCGAGTACTCCCCGCTCGCGACCGCCTTCTGCGCCGACGAGTTCACCATCTCCGAACTCCGTGGTGTCTACGAAGCGGTCTGGGGGCAGGCCCTGGATCCGCGCAACTTCCACCGCAAGGTCACCAAGACCGAAGGCTTCGTCACCCCGACCGGTGCCACCACCACCCGGGACGGCGGCCGCCCCGCGCAGCTCTTCCAGCGCGGCACCGCGACCACCCTGCATCCACCCCTCACTCGCGCCTGAGCGCAGCCAGTCCCTCGGCGGTGATGAGGTCGGTGTGGGTCCCGGCCGAGCCGCAGGCCCACGCGCCCGCGATCGATCCGGCGGCCGCGGCCCGCTCCCAGCTGTCGCCGTCAAGCCAGGTCGTGAGGAACGCCGCGACATAGGCGTCGCCGGCGCCGTTGCTGTCGACAACGGGGCGGTCGGCGAGCTGAACAGGCGGGACGTGAACCGGTTCCAGACCGCGGGCGTACAGGTAGCTGCCGTCGGCGCCTGCCATGACGACCACCGCTTCGGCACGTCCGTGCTTGAAGATCCACTCGATCGCGTCGTCCGGGAGTGCGGCGGCCGAGACGAAGACGACGTCAGCCGCCATCGCGAAGTCCTGGTGATACGGATTGTGGCCGTCCCAGTCGTGCAGGTCGGTCGACACCGTGCACCCGGCGGCGGACAGGTCGGGAAGCGCCTGGCGGGCGAAGTCCATGATCGACACATGGACGTGCCGGGATCGCAGAATGGGCATCCGCCAGAGGTCCGGGTCCACCTTCAGGTTCGGCGGGTGCCGGCCGTCGTACAGGGACAGCCGGCGGCCATCCGGGGCGACCAGGTTGACCGCCCGCCGGGTCCCGCTCGGGTGCAAGGCGCCGGCGAACGGGATGCCGAGATCCTCGTACAGCCGCCGGATCTGCCGGCCCTCCAGGTCGTCACCGATCACGTCCACCAGACCGGTCCGCAGCCCGAGCAGGTGGCAACCGAGCACGACCCCGTGCCCCGTATGGCCGACGTACGACTCGATCGGCTGCACGTGGATCGTCTCCACGTCTTCCAACGGCAGCGACGGCACCCGCACGATCGTGTCGACCCCGACCCCACCGATCACGAACACATCCAGCTCCACCCCGCAATCCTCCCGGAGAACCCCCCACTCCGACGAGGGGTTCACCGGTCAGATCGCAGGTTCTTTACGGAAAGCGTTACCGCGAGGTGTCGACGAACTGGCGGATCAGCTCGGCCGGGTCCTTCTCCGGCTCGGGGTGGGCCTTCACCCGCGCCGGCACCGGCTCGGCCGGACCGGGAGTACGCAGCGTCGTCGTCGCGCCCGCCAGGGGCAGGGTGAGCGACGAACCCACCGGGTCGATGGTCAGCGCCCGCCGCGCGTCGAGATCGTCGGGGTTGCCCGGCTCGACCGTCAGGATGAGGCCGATCCGGTGTCCCGCGGCGAACACCGCGTCGTCGGCGTTGAGCTCGAACGACAGGTCGTACCAGACCCCGCGCTGCAACGACTCCCGCTGGGTCAGCGACTTGTAGTGACCGATGTCCGCCATCGTGCGAGCCACCACGTTGAGGTCGGACTTCGCAGTCGCGATCCCGGTGTCGGCGTAGCAACCGGTGTCGGTCGTGGTCCCGTCTCCCCAGCACGTCGTCGTCGGCTTGGCGAAGTACGTCGTGTAGCGGTTGGCCGGGCCGTAATCGACCAGGCGGGCCTTGATCGCCGCCGACGGCTGGGACGACTGGACGCGGACCTTCACCGTGCCGGTGCCGGACAACCGTACGGCGCTGGTCAGCTCGTTCGTCAGGAACACGGCTCGGTCGGATCGCAGGGTCGTCGGGTCGAGCACGTAGTCGTCGTCGGAGTCCTTCCGATCGGAGAAGTTGACTGTGCCAGACGTCGTCACCGCATCCGTCGTCAGCGTGCCGGCGGTCCGCCCGGCCGACGCCGCCAGCGACAGCTTCGTCTGCTGGGCTCCGGCGGCCGGCCAGGTCGCCTCGGTGGTGAAGGTGCCGTCCTCGCGCTGGAGCATCGCCATCGGTGTGTCCATCACGCCGTTGTCGAGACCCTGCAACCAGTGGTTGAACCACGGGTGCAACCGCTGCACCCAGGTGTCGCGGTAGCTGAACGAGTCGATGTGGACGTCCTGGTGCAGGAAGATCTTTCGCGGTACGCCGTTCTTCGCCAGCTCGTCCCACCACTCGCCGAAGTGCCTGGTCTTGACGTTCTCGTCGTTCAGCCCGTGCACGACGTACACGCTGGACCGGACGTTCGCGGCGTCGAGGCGGTAGTTGCGCGGATCCCACCAGGAGCTGTAGCTGCCGGTCGCGGAGTCGGACGCGGTCTCCAGGTCCTTGGTCAGTTGCGGGCAACGCGGACTCACGTCGTTGCTGACGTAGTCGTGCAGGAAGCCGACGTACTTGCCCCAGAACGGGACGCCGTAGCTGCGGGTGTAGTCGTACCAGCTCGAGATCGCCGCGATCGGCACGATCGTCTCGAGGCCTTCCACGCCGGTGCCGGCGACCGAGTTGGCGATGGTGCCGTTCCAGGAGACGCCGATCATGCCGGCCTTGCCGGTGGACCAGTCCGCTGTCACGGGGCTGCCCGACGGCGTGAACCCGTTGGCCCGGCCGTTCAGCCAGTCGATCACGGCCTTACCGCCGGCGACCTCGTAGTCGCCGCCGACGTCGTCGCAGCCGGAGGAACGGAAGGTGCCGATCAGATCGACGAAGGCCACCGCGTAACCGCGCGGTACGAAGTAGTTGTCCAGCCAGGTGTTGAACACCTGCCGGGTGCCATCGGCGTCGAAGTAGCTCGCCGGGTTCGAGGCGTAGTACGGGGACGCCTGGATGATGACCGGTACGTCGACTCCGGCCTGCGCGGCCTCACCGGGCCGGATCAGGTCGACCATCACCCGGTCGTTCACGCCGTTGTCGTCGGCGTCGACCGGCACCTCGACCGAGACCCGCTCGTGGATCGCGTTGTCGTAGTCGTAGACGGCCGTTGTTTGCGTACCCGAGACGAAGGGTCGTGACTGTGCTGGTGGTGCCGCGCCGGAGGGGAGCGGGCTGAGGGCGGTCGCGGCGAGGACGGTGGCCGCTGTGGCGGCGATGGTTGCCCGGCGGGATCGCCGGAACGAGCTGAGCAGCATGGGCGGACTCCTGAGCTTGGGCGGGCACACCCCGGGCTGTTCAACCCAGGGCGTGCCCGCACACTAGGTGGTCGCCATTGCCCACGCCAGACCTCAGTTGAGCTTCAGGAGGTCGCCCGGCTGGCAGTCGAGGGCGTCGCAGAGCGCGGTCAGGGTGGAGAAGCGGATCGCCTTGGCGCGGCCGTTCTTGAGCACCGACAGGTTCACGACGGTGACATCGATGCGCTTGGCGAGTTCGGTCAGGGTCATGTCGCGCTCGGCCAGCAGACGACCCAGGTTGACCTGGATCCGGTGGCTGTCGTCGGCCGGCATCACACCAGCCCTTCGGTGTCTTCGCGGAGCCGTACGCCGATCCGGAAGGCCTCGGCCACCGCGGCGACGAGCGCGGCCACCACCAGCGGCAAGAACGAGAAGTCGACCGAGAACGGCACGTGTTCCTCGAGCGACGTGCCGGCCACCAGCTGGTGGGTCGTGATCCCCGTCAGCAGGCTGTCGCCGAACGTGCCGACGACGATCAGCGCGGCAATCCCGAAGAGGCGGAACGGGTTGCGCGGAGCGAAGGGGTCACCCGCGCCGAGTGTCCGCGCGACCAGGAACAGCCAGTAGATCCCGAGCAGAATCAGTACGGCGTAGAAGACGGCCGGCAGGTCGAGCAGAACCCGCTCACCGAGGCTCGGGTCGGCAACCTTCAGCGTCGCGGACTCGGAGACGGAAAGCTTCATGCCATCCGCCTCAGCGAGATCGGTCCCCACATTCGGGTTCACCAGAACGTCCCGGGTGCTCACGACGTCCAGCGCCCCGGCGACGTGCAGCAACGGGAGCACCAGGCCCCAGAAGGCTTCTATGACGAAGGCGATGCCGAGCATGCCGGTCAGAACACGGGTGTCGGTACGGCCCCAGCTGGCGAACCCCATGGCGTCCCCCTATCGTTTCTCGATAATATCGTTGGTCGATACTAACGATAAACGATATGTCGATGTCAAGCGCCGTACGACGACCGGGCCGGCGGTCGTCGTACCGCTTACTGCTTGATCGGGGCGCCCGTCTTCTCTTGCAACTCGTCGAAGGTGACGCCGTCGGCAAGCTCGACCAGCTTCAGGCCGTCGTCGGTGACATCCAGGACCGCGAGGTCGGTGATGATCCGGTCGACCACGCCGCGACCGGTGTAGGGCAGGTCGCACTCCTCGAGGATCTTGTGCGAACCGTCCTTGGCGACGTGTTCCATCAGCACGATCACCTGCTTCGCGCCGTGCACCAGGTCCATCGCGCCGCCCATCCCCTTGACCATCTTGCCGGGGATCATCCAGTTGGCCAGGTCGCCCTTGGCCGAGACCTGCATGGCGCCCAGGATGGCCGCGTCGATGGCGCCGCCGCGGATCATCCCGAAGGACAGCGACGAGTCGAAGAAGGATGCCCCCGGCAACGTGGTGACGGTTTCCTTGCCGGCGTTGATCAGGTCCGGGTCCTCTTCGCCCTCGACCGGGTACGGGCCGACGCCGAGGATGCCGTTCTCACTCTGGAGTACGACGGTGACGCCGGCCGGGATGTAGTTCGGCACCAGTGTGGGCAGCCCGATCCCGAGGTTCACATACGAGCCGGTCTCGAGCTCCGCAGCTGCCCGGGCCGCCATCTGCTCACGGGTCAGTGGCATCTCAGGCCTCCAGCTTCTCGCGGGCGGCCTCGTAGGCCTCGCGGGGTTGCACCGTACGCTTCTCGATCCGCTTCTCGATGTTCTTGCCAACGGCAACCACCCGCTGGACGTAGACACCCGGCAGATGGATCTCATCGGGGTCCAGCTCACCAGGCTGGACCAGCTCCTCGACAGAGGCGATGGTGATCCGGCCGGCCATCGCGGCCAGCGGGTTGAAGTTGCGCGCGCTCCGGTCGAACACCAGGTTGCCGTGGGTATCACCCTTCAGCGCGTGCACCAGGCCGAAGTCGGTGGTGATCGACTCCTCCAGCACATAGGTGACGCCGCCGATCTCGCGGGTCTCCTTCGGCGCCGAGGCCTTGGCGACCGAGCCGTCCTCGTTGTACCTCTGCGGCAACCCGCCATCGGCCACCTGGGTACCGACCCCGGTCGGGGTGAAGAACGCGCCGATCCCGCAACCGCCCGCCCGCAGCTTCTCCGCCAACGTGCCCTGCGGAGTCAGCTCGACCTCCAGCTCACCGGACAAGAACTGCCGGGCGAACTCCTTGTTCTCCCCGACATACGACGACGTCATCTTCGCGATCCGCTTGTCCGCCAGCAGGATGCCAAGACCCCAGTCATCGACACCACAGTTGTTCGACACCACACTGAGCCCGCTCACCCCCCGGTCATGCAGGGCGGTGATCAGTTCCATCGGGTTGCCGCACAGCCCGAAGCCGCCGACCGCGAGGCTCGCGCCGTCGCCGATGTCGTCGACCGCGGCCCGCGGCGACTCGTACGTCTTGTCCATCAGCTGCTCCGTTGCAGGTCTGCGCTGGGTCAGCCCGACTCTAACCAGCCATGTGCGAGTCGGGCGAGGGGGACCTTCTGTGGCCGCTGCCACAGGTGTGGCGGTGTCCCACAGCCGTATGTGGGCTGGCCCTACGCGGAGGCCTCGGAGTTGATCAGCAGGTTCAGCTCGTGCATTGCCTCGTAGCGGGCGTCTTCCAGGTCTTCCGAGTCGCGGGACACAACGACGGCCAGGTGCTCTCTGGCCGTCAGCAGGTCGCCACTGCAGCGGGCGACCCTGGCCAGGCCGATGTGGGCGGCAGCAGCGGTTTCCGGCAGGTCGGCGTGCTCAGCCAGAGCCAGCGCCCAGCTGAAGTCCTCGCCGGCCGCATCCAGGTCACCCTGACGGCGGTAGAGCTCGCCGCGCTGGCACAGCAGCAGTCCGGACTCGTCGTCCGCTCGGAGCTTCTCGGCCAGCTCCAGGGCCTCGCTGATGATGTCGACAGGGTCATCGACGATCTCTCTGAGCGCGGTCAGCGCCAGGAACATCCCCCAGCGGTCGTCGAGCATCCGGAAGCGTCCCAGCGCCGTGCGCAGCGCCTGAGCGGCGTCACCCGGCGTGGCGGAGGTCAGGCCTGGATAGCCACGGCACAGCTCGACCGCTGCCCTGGTCCAGGCGTCACCGTCCTCGTTCCGCGCCAGTACCTCTTCCACCACCGAGGCGGACTCGAACGGCCCGAACACCAGCGACCACAGCAGCACTGTCACCGAGTACCGAAAGGGTCCTGTTGTGGCCAGCACGATCTGCTCGGCCAACTCCAGCTGCTCCTGCTCAGCTGACGCGGCGCCGTGGAGCACTGCCAGCAAGTACTCCTCGTCGAGCCCGACAGGCACTGTCCGGCCCAGCATGCTCAGCACCCGCTCCGCCGCCGCCGCAGCCTCGTCCTGCATCCCGTGCGACCACCAGTAAGTCGAGTACTCCGCAACCAGTCGCAGCGCGGCCCGGGGGTCGGTGTCACAGGCGCGCTCGATGGCGCTCACGACCTCATCGTCGTACCCGTCGTCACCCCAGAACTCCACGTAACTCATTGTCACCCTGCCCCGGTCACGGGCTGACAACGGGGGTCAAAACTGGAGCACGCCCCACGTCGCCGGTCGGTGCATGTCGACCACGTACTGCGGCGACCAGACCCAGAAGTCCGACTCCTCGCCCTTGCGGTACGCCCCGTCCACGACCTCGTGCGGCCACTGGCACCGCATCAGGTTCATCCGCCACTCGTCCCCTGGTTGCGGAGGCGTCGCGCCGCCTTCGTTGAACTGCGCCAGGTCGGACCACGGCAGCGAGAACTCCACCGTCCAGCCGGTGTCGGTGTCGCTCGGGTCGTTCAGCGTCCCGTTCACCTGTACTGCGGAGCGCAGGCCCGGCAGGTTCGTCGGATCCACGGCGACCCCACCCTCGGCGTACGGCTTGGGCAGGGTGAGCTCCCAGATCGTGCCGAGTGGGTTGATTTCGAACTCGTAGTAGTTCAGCCCGTCGCCGTCCGGGTCGAGGAACAGCTCGAAGTTGTTCTCCTCGTACAGGAACGTGTTGCGCTCGGTCATCGTTGACCAGACGTGCGGTTCCTCGAGCTCACCGCCGACGTACAGGTGGGTGTCGTCGTACAGGAGCTTCGCCCGGGTCCGGAACCGCGGCACCGATCCGTCGCCGCGGATGTCGACGAAATCGCTGGTCCACGGCGCCTCCGCCCAGACCGGGTGGCTCAGCGTGCCGTCGATCGGCGGCGGCGTGCTGACCCGGTGGGCCTTGTAGCGGGGGGACTGGTCAGGCATCGGCACGCTCCAGGAATCCGGCGATCAGATGGGCGACTTCGAACATGATCGCGGTCAGCGCCGGTACCACCAGCAACGTCCAGGTGCTGAACAAGCTGTCCGACAGAAAGCCGACCACGATCAGGACCATGAACGCTACGCCGAGAAACGCCACCAGCTTCGGATGCGGCATCGCCAGCCGGCTCAACGCCATCGCCGCCAGCACCACCGTCACCACCATGGTCAGTACCAGCAACGGAAGCCCGAACGCGCCACAGTTCGAAGCGCCCCGGAACCGATCGCACCCTCGCTCGCTGAGCCAAACCATCGCGATGACGACGAACCCACTCAGCACCCCGACCACGGCCAGAATCAGCAGTGGCGGCAGCGGCGGGGCGTCGAACCGGCGGGCCTCGCTGTCGTCGTCGGGCTCGGTCATGGGCCGCAGGCTACCGACAACCGACCGTCCTAGACAGCTCCGAGAGCGGTTGCGACGGCGGCCCGTACTTCGGCCTCGGTCGGCGCCGGCCTGCCGCGCTCGGCGGCCAGTTCGGCCAAGGAGACCATCGTCACGTCGTGCAGGCCGCATGTTGTGAACGTGTGAAAGACGGTCATGTCGGGGTCGACGTTGATCGAGAATCCGTGGCTGGTGACGCCGTGGCGGATGCGCATGCCGATCGAGCAGAGTTTGCGGTGGTCCTCGGTCCAGACACCGACCAGGCTGCTCGCGCCGCGCGGGGTGTCGCGCCGGATCAGGGGGAAGCCGAGGGTGCCGAGCGCCTCGATCAGGCCGTTCTCGACCCAGCGGACGATGTCGACGGGGCCACGCCGCTTGAGGTCGATCACCAGGTAGCCGACCAGTTGGCCCGGGCCGTGGTACGTCGCGAAGCCGCCGCGGTCCACCGCAACCGTCGGGATCGCGGCCGTCTCGGCGGGTAGGTCGGCCAGGGACGTCCGCGGGCCGTAGGTGATCACCGGTGGATGGCTCAGCAGGAACAACCGGTCTCCCGCGTCCCCGTCGATCCGCTCGGCCACCCAGGTCTTCATGTCCTTCGCGGCGACCTCGTACTCGACCTCACCCAACTCGACCCGCTGCAGCACACTCACGCCGCCCAGCGTAGGTCGGGCTGGAAATGACTGAGGGCGGCGACTCTCGCGAGTCACCGCCCTCATCTGTCGGGCTGACAGTGTTCTGGTTCACGACATCCCGGACACGTGTCTCACGACATGCCGGACTGATGTCTCCGGAGATCCCGGGATGAAGTGCCGCCCGCGCTGAGCGTGCGGTCATGACATCGAATAGATTGCTGATCACCGCGATGGTGGTCGAGAACCGTCCTGTCCGGGAGGTCGCCGCGACCTACGGCGTCTCAACCTCGTGGGCGACGCGGTCTTCGATCCACGCTCCCGACGGCCCGCCTCCAACCCGAACGCGACGCCCGTAGAGGTCGTGGACCTTATCGTGCGGCTCCGCAAGGAACTGGCCGACCAGGGCCTGGACGCCGGCCCGGAGACGATCACCTGGCACCTGGCCCACCACCACGACATCACCGTGTCGCGGGCCACCGTGGCCCGACATCTCACCGCCCGCGGCATGGTCACTCCAGAACCGAAGAAGCGGCCGAAGTCGTCCTACATCCGCTTCGAAGCCTCGATGCCCAACGAGTGCTGGCAGTCCGACTTCACCCACTACCGGCTCACCCGACCCGACGGCCGACCCGGCGCCGACACCGAGATCCTGACCTGGCTCGACGACTGCACCCGCTACGCACTACGCATCACCGCCCACCACCGAGTCACCAGCTCGATCGTGCTCACCGAGTTCCGCAGAACCGTTGCCACCCACGGCATCCCGGCCTCCACCCTCACCGACAACGGGATGGTGTTCACCACCCGTCTGGCCGGCGGCAAAGGAGGCCGCAACCAGCTCGAGACCGAGCTCCGCCGACTGGGCGTGGACCAGAAGAACGGCCGCCCCTGGCACCCCCAGACCCAGGGCAAGGTCGAACGCTTCCAGCAGACCATGAAGAAGTGGCTCCGCGCCCAACCCGACCAGCCCGCGACCATCGCCGACCTCCAGGCCCTGCTCGACCGCTTCACCGAGGAGTACAACCAGCGACGGCCACACCGGTCCCTGCCCCACCGGGCCACCCCGGCCACGATCTACACCAGCCGACCCAAGGCCACCCCCGGCGACCGCACCGACGACACCCACGACCGGATCCGGCACGACCGCATCGACAAGTCCGGCAAGATCACCCTGCGCCACGGCGGGACGCTCTACTCCATCGGCATCGGCCGAACCCACGCCCGAACCCGCGTCATCGTCCTCGTCCAAGACCTCGACATCCGCATCATCGACGCCGCCACCGGAGAACTCCTCCGCGAACTGGTCCTCGACACAACCCACCGCTACCAAGGCACCGGCAGACCACCAGGCCCCACCCGCTAAAAACCAAGGACGGCCGAACCCACATCTATTGGGTTCGGCCGTCCGCGATGTCCTGAGACATCACAATCTGTCGGGCTGACAGGATTTGAACCTGCGACCTCGTCGTCCCGAACGACGCGCGCTACCAAACTGCGCCACAGCCCGAAGCCGGAGTTAGCTTACATGTGCCCTTGGCTCGGACGAAATCGGGTTAATCCGCGGAACCAACGTGAGCAATGTCGCCTCCGGCCGGCAGGCGAACCGGACCGGCGCATACGGCGAGGTGCCGAGCCCGGCCGACACGTGCATGGTCGCCTGACGGCCCTCGTAGCCCCAGGTGCTCAGGCCCTTCACCCGGGACGTGTCCAGATCGCAGTTCGTCACCAGTGCGCCGTACACAGGAACTGCGAGCTGCCCGCCATGGGTGTGCCCGGCCAGCACCAACGGATACCCGTCGCCGACGAACGCGTTCAGCACCCGCTGGTACGGCGCATGGGTGACCCCGATCGACAGGTCGGCGGCGGGATCCACCTCGCCCGCGACCTCGTCGTACCGGTCGCGTCTGATGTGTGGGTCGTCGGTGCCGGTGAAGTCCAGCCGCAGACCGTTGACCTTGAGGGTGGTCTTCGCGTTGTTCAGGTCGGCCCAGCCGGCATCGGTGAAGGCGCGGCGCAGTTCCTCGTACGGGAGATCCGGGCCGTGGGGTTTGTGCCGCTGCTTCTGGGGTGGGAGCAGGTAGTTCGCCGGGTTCTTGAAGTGCGGCTTCCAGTAGTCGTTCGAGCCGAAGACGAAGACGCCGGGCAGGTCGAGCAGCGGGCCGTGCGCGCGGAGCAGGGGGAGCACCGAATCCGGGTGGGCGAGGTTGTCGCCGGTGTTCACCACCAGGTCGGGCTCGAGCGCAGCCAGATCGCTCACCCAGCGGATCTTCTTCTCCTGCTTGGGCATCAGGTGCAGGTCGGACACGTGCAGCACCTTCACCGGCTCCGCGCCCGGCGGCAGCACCGGCACGGTGAACCGGCGCAACGTGAACCACCGCACCTCGATCGCCGCCGCGTACCCAACGCAGGCAGCACCAACCGCACCGACGACGGCAGCGGTCCTAAGACCCGTATGGGCAAGCCCGGAGAAACTCATTTCACCAGCCTGCCACAATCGTGGGCATGTCCAACTCCGAGCTGAAGCAGCGCCTGCACGACGACATGACCGCCGCCCTCAAGGCCCGTGACGACATCCGCAAGTCGACCCTGCGGATGGCGCTCACCGCCGTCACCAAAGCGGAAGTGGCCGGTAAGGAGGCCCGGGAGCTGTCCGACGCCGAGGTGCTCGACGTGCTCACCTCCGAGGCGAAGAAGCGGCGCGAGTCCGTTACCGCCTACCGCGAGGCCGGCCGGGAGGAACTGGCCGACAAGGAGCAGGCCGAGGCGGACATCCTGGCCGAGTACCTCCCCGAGCAGCTCACCGCCGAGGAGATCGCCGCCCTGGTCACCGAGACCATCGCCGCCACCGGCGCTGCCGAACTGGGCCCGCGCGGCATCGGCAAGGTGATGGGCGCCCTCCAGCCCAAGGTCAAAGGCAAAGCCGACGGCGGCGCCGTCTCCGCTGAAGTCAAGCGCCAACTAGGCGCCTAGCGGCGGTTGCAGTTGGGGTACTTCGGGTGCCAGGGCGGGCAGGCCGGGTTGGTCGTCGGGATGGTGATCGTGGGTTTGCCGGGGGTCGGCGGCTTCGGGATCTGGGGCTGACCCTTGGAGCCGTTGGAGATGTAGATGGTGATCATCGAGCCCTCGGGAGCGCCGTCGCGGCGTCGCGGACTGGTGTAGGCGACGGTGCCGGCGGCTTCCTCTGAATCGACCATGCCCGGCGCGACCTGGGCGGTGAAGCCGGCCTGCTGGATCCGGTTGATGGCGTCCTGCGGGCTCATGCCGGTGACGAACGGGATGTCCTTGACGTCACCGCGGATGGTCTTGTCGCTGGGGGCAACGAAGTGGGTCTCCGGCATGCCCTTCAGCGCGTTCCGCATCGCGGTCTCCCAGAGCGGACCGGCGGTGCCCGAACCGGACGCGTCGTTCATCTTCTTGCCGTCGAGCGTCTGGTTGATCAGGTTCGTGTACGGCAGAGTGGCGTCGGCGACCACCGAGGCGGCGGCGAGCCGGTTCGAGTAGCCGACGAACCACACGGCCTTGTTGGCGTTGATCGTTCCGGTCTTGCCGGCCAGGTCGCTCGGGCCGAACTTCAACCGGGCACCGGTACCGCCCGGCTCCATCACCTCGTGCAGGACCCGGTTCACACCGTCGGCGACCGGCGGGCTGAGCGCCTGCTTGCAGCTGATCCCGGGAGTCGCGATCGGCTTGCCGGCCGCGCCGTTCACCGCGGTCACCACCAGCGGCGTGCAGTACTTGCCGCGGGCGGCGAAGGTGGCGTACGCGTTCGCCATCATCAGCGGCGTCACGTAGCCGACGCCCAGGGTCATCGAGACGACCTGCTCGAGCGGCTTCTCCTGCTGGGCGTCGTACATCCCCAGGCCGGCCGCGATCGTCGCGATCGAGCACAGTCCGGTCTGCTGCGAAAGCTGCAGGAAGTAGGTGTTCGTCGAGGCGCGGGCGGCGTCGATCATGGTCAGATCGCCCTGCGCCGCGGTCGAGTTGCTCGGCCGGTAGGTGTCGAAGGACTGCGTCGTGCCGGAACAGGTGCTGAACTTCTTCCGGGTCAGGTCGATCGTGCGCGGCGACATGATCCGGTGGTTCAGCGGGAAGCCCTTCTGGATCGCGGCGGCGATCGTGAAGGCCTTCATCGTCGAACCGTTCTGGAAGCCGCCGTACCCACCGGCGTACGACTTCTCGACGTTGTAGTTGTAGGCGGTCTGGAACCTGCCGCTGCCGTACGGCCGGCTCTGCACCATCGCCTTCACCAGCCCGGTTCCCGGCTCGACGATCGTGATGGCCGCGATCGCCTGGTCGTTCGCGCGGGAGTGCTCGTTGATCGACGCCTGCGCGGCCGCCTGGATCTTCGGGTCGAGGGATGTCTTCACGGTGATGCCGGCGGTCTTGATGTAGTGCTCGCGGCTCTTCGCGTCCCGGCCGAACGCGCTGTTCTTGAGCAGCTGGGAGACGACGTACTCGCAGTAGAACGGGTAGCGGGAGTTGGCGCAGCCGTTCGGGACCTTGTTGACCTTCTTCGGGTCGATCACCGGAGTCTTGATCGCGTCCGTGGCCTGCTTGGCCGTGATCACGTTCAGCTCCTGCATCCGGCGGAGCACCACGTCGCGGCGGTCCTTGGCCCGCTTCATGTTGTTGGTCGGGTCGTACCCGGTCGGGTTCTTCACCAGGCCGGCCAGGGTCGCGGCCTGCGCCAGATTCAGCTTCGCGGCAGTGGTCGAGAAGTAGTGCCGGGCCGCGGCCTCGACGCCGTACGCGCCGTCGCCGAAGTTGGCCAGGTTCAGGTACTTCTCCAGGATCTCGTCCTTGGAGAACTCCTTCTCCACCGCCACGGCGTAGCGGAGTTCGGCGATCTTGCGCTCGTAGGTCTCGGCGGTGGCCGCCTTGACCTCCTCCTCGGTGCGCGCCTTCTCGATCAGGCTCATCTTCACGTACTGCTGGGTGATGCTCGATCCACCCTGCTGCACGTCGCCCTGGCTCTGGTTGCGGATCAGGGCGCGCAGGGTGCCCTTCGCGTCCAGGGCGCCGTGCTCGTAGTACCGGTCGTCCTCGATCGCGACGATCGCCTTGCGCATGATCGGGTTGATCTGATCCAGCTTCACCGGGACGCGGTTCTGCTCGTACAGGTTGGCGACCAGCGAGCCGTCGGCGGCCAGGATGCGGCTCTTCACCGCCAGCGGCTCGGTCTTCAGCTCCTGCGGCAGATCCTGCAGGGTCTCCGAAGTCTTCTCGGTGCCGTAGCCGGCCAGTCCCGCGAACGGGATCGCCAGACCGGCCGCCAGCGCGCCGGACAGCACGCTCACTCCCAAGAACAGAACCACCGACTGGACGACGCCCCGATCGTCCCTCTCCCTCACGCGCATGGGGGAGAGCCTACGTGATCGCAGAGCCACGCCGCGGTCACAGATGTGATCTACCTCACGTCAACCTGAGCGTCGTTTCAGGCGTCAGGGAGGCCTGTACTGCGGGTCTGTGGCGGGCTGCGGCCGGCAGATTTCATCCAAAAGTAGGACGGCCGGCGGACCCCTTTTGAGACAGGGGATCCGCCGGCCGTGGACGAGGTCAGGCGGCGAACTGCCTGGCGTCGACCTGAGCTGGTTCCAGCGCCAGGTCGAGCACCTGCCGGACGTCGCTCACCGGGTGGACAGTCAGCTCGGCCAGCACCGACTCCGGCACGTCCTCCAGATCCGGCTCGTTCCGCTTCGGGATCAGGATCGTGGTCAGCCCGGCCCGGTGCGCGGCGAGCAGTTTCTGCTTCACCCCACCGATCGGGAGCACCCGCCCGGTCAGCGACACCTCACCGGTCATCGCGACCTCCGAACGGACCGGCCGTCCGGATAGCAGCGACGCCAGCGCGGTCGTCATCGTCACACCCGCCGACGGCCCGTCCTTCGGGACAGCACCGGCCGGCACGTGGATGTGTGCGTTCCGCTCGGCCAGGTCGCCGACCGGCAGACCCAGCTCCGCACCGTGCGAGCGCAGGTACGACAGGGCGATCTGCGCCGACTCCTTCATCACGTCGCCGAGCTGTCCCGTCAACGTGACTCCGGTCGGGCCCGTCTCCTTGTCCGCCAGCGACGCCTCGACGAAGAGCACATCACCACCGGCGCCCGTCACCGCGAGACCAGTCGCCACACCCGGCAGCGCAGTACGCTCCGCCGACTCCGGCGTGAACTTCGGTGAACCCAGGTAGCTCTTCAACTCGCCAGCACCGATCGCCAGGTTGCCGACGTCTTCGCCCAACGCGAGCCGCGCGGTGACCTTCCGCAGTACGCGAGCGATCGACCGCTCCAGCTGCCGTACGCCGGCCTCACGGGTGTACTCGCCGGCCAGCAACCGCAGTGCCGAGTCGTCGATCGCCACCTCGTCGGTGGTCAGCCCGGCGCGTTCCAGTTGCCGGGGGAGCAGGTGGTCGCGAGCGATGGTGACCTTCTCGTCCTCGGTGTATCCGTCCAGCTGAACCAGTTCCATCCGGTCGAGCAGCGGAGCCGGGATCGAGTCGAGCACGTTCGCCGTCGCCAGGAACACCACGTCGGACAGGTCCAGCTCGACCTCCAGGTAGTGGTCCCGGAAGGTGTGGTTCTGGGCCGGGTCGAGGACCTCCAGCAGCGCCGCGGTCGGGTCGCCCCGGTAGTCCGCGCCCACCTTGTCGATCTCGTCCAGCAGTACGACGGGGTTCATCGAACCCGCTTCCGTGATCGCCCGAACGATCCGCCCGGGCAGCGCCCCGACGTACGTCCGCCGGTGACCGCGGATCTCGGCCTCGTCCCGCACACCGCCCAGCGCGACCCGGACGAACTTCCGACCCATCGCACGAGCCACGGACTCACCCAGCGAGGTCTTACCCACACCGGGAGGACCCACAAGCGCCAGTACTGCGCCACTTCGGCGTCCACCGACCACGCCCAGACCACGGTCCGCCCGACGGCGGCGTACGGCCAGGTACTCGGTGATGCGTTCCTTCACGTCGTCCAGGCCGGCGTGGTCCGCGTCCAGTACGGACCGGGCCTCGCGGATGTCGTAGTTGTCCTCGGTCCGCTCGGTCCACGGCAACTCAAGGACGGTGTCCAGCCAGGTCCGGATCCAGCCGACCTCGGGGGACTGCTCAGCGGTCCGCTCGAGCTTGTCGACCTCGGCGAGCGCGGCCTTCTTGACGTGCTCCGGCAGGTCGGCGGCCTCGACGCGGGCCCGGTAATCCTCTTCCTCGGACTCGGCCTTGCCGTCCAGCTCGGCCAGTTCCTTGCGGATCGCGGCCATCTGCTGGCGCAGCAGGAACTCCCGCTGCTGCTTCTCCATGCCTTCCTGGACGTCCTTCTGGATCGTCTCGGAGACCTCGAGCTCGGCCAGGTGGTCCTTCACCCAGCCGATCAGCTTGGTCAGCCGCTCGGAGACGTCCGCGTTCTCCAGCAGCCAGGACTTCTGCTCGTTGCTCAGGTACGACGCGTAGCCGGCCAGGTCGGACAGCTCGGCGGGGGCGTTCACCTGCCGCACCGAATCGATCACCTGATAGGCGCCACGGCGCTCCAGCACCGAAGTCACCAGCGACTTGTACTCCCGGGCGAGCTCCGCCGACCGGGCGTCGGTGATCTCGTCGAGAACGGTCGCGCCCACCCAGAGCGCGGCCCCCGGACCGGTCGTGCCGGCCCCGATCAGGACCCGGGCGGTACCCCGGATCACGGCCGCCTGGGCACCGCCCGGCAGCCGGCCGATCTGCTCGATCTCACCGAGCGTCCCGGCCTTCGCATATTTCCCGTCCAGCCGCGGTACCAGCAACACCTGGTCCTGGCCGGAGGCCTGCGCCGCGTCGATCGCCGCGCGCGCCTCGGTGTCGGCCAGCCGCACGGGCACGACCATTCCAGGCAGGACCACGACGTCGTCGAGCGGCAGTACAGGAAGATTCAACGTCTCAGTCACGCTGTCACACCCTCTGTCCGAAGATTGAGTCTGACAGGCTCAACCGAAGGGAGCCTCCGCTTCATTCCCCGGACCGGCGGACGTTCGCTCAGGGTGAAACGAGCAGCTTTCCGATCGTGCGCAGGCCGGTGAGGTCGTGGACGTCGTCGGGGAGGGCCGGCACGTCGACCGTGGCGATCGCGCGGTGGCCGCGGCGGAACCGGTCGGCGCGTTTGTTGTCGCCGACCACCTGCTGCATCCGGTCGGCGTGCAACCGCAGTACGGCGGCGGTCAGGTCCGAGGTCTCCCCCTCCTCGAGCTTCTCGGCCGCCGCGAGGGACCGTTCGGCCGACAGTTCGGGTGCGTGTGTCGTCGTCACCCGGTTCAGTACGACGCCGGCGAGCGGCATGTGTTCCTCCCGCAGCCGCTCCGCGAAGTACGACGCCTCCCGCAGCGCGTCGTTCTGCGGCGCGGCCACGACGAGGAACACCGTGTGCGGCTCCCGCAGCAACGCCACCGTCTGCTCGGCCCGCTCCCGGAATCCGCCGAAGAGTGTGTCGAAGGCCGCGGCGAACGTCTGCACATCCGTCAGCACCTGAGCGCCGAGCACCTTGTTCATCACCGACATCGCCAGGTTCACCCCGGCCGACATCAGCCGCAGCGGTCCGCGGGCCGGAGCCAGCAGCAACCGAAGGAACCGCCCCTCCAGCAACGACGCCAGCCGCTCGGGTGCGTCCAGGAAGTCCAGCGCGGATCGCGACGGCGGGGTGTCCACCACGATCAGATCCCAGTCGCCGGATCGCTCGGCCTGCTTGTGCAACTGCCCGAGCTTCTCCATCGCCATGTACTCCTGCGTCCCCGCGAACGACGACGAGAGCGCCACGTAGAAGGGGTTCGCCAGGATCTGCTCGGCCTTCTCCGGCGTGGCGTGCGCGAGCACCACCTCGTCGAAGGTGCGCTTCATGTCCAGCATCATCGCGTCCAGCCGGCCGCCGTTCGAGCCGTCCACCTCGGCGACAGCCCGCGGGGTGTTGTCCAGCTCGGTCAGCCCGAGCGCCTGCGCCAGCCGCCGGGCCGGATCGATCGTCAGCACCACGACCTTCCGCCCCCGCTCGGCGGCCCGCAACCCGAGCGCCGCAGCAGTCGTCGTCTTGCCCACGCCACCCGCGCCACAGGTCACCACGATGCGTGTCGCCGGGTCGTCGATCAGCGCGTCCAGGTCCAGCCGGGTCACGACCGCAGCTCCTCGGCCAGGTCGAACAACGCGCCCGTGTCGATCCCGTCCGGTACCAGCGCCAGCTCCG
Source organism: Kribbella caucasensis (assembly GCF_004361855.1). Taxonomy (GTDB): domain Bacteria; phylum Actinomycetota; class Actinomycetes; order Propionibacteriales; family Kribbellaceae; genus Kribbella; species Kribbella caucasensis. The sequence continues at coordinate 90,053 of NZ_SNWQ01000021.1, read as the reverse complement.
TCACTTTCTTGCCCAGGGCATCGATCCGGTCCCGGTTCTCCCGTTCCAGCCCGACCCGTACGGCGTGGTCGCGGGCCTCCTTGACCAACGTCCCCACCATCTCCTTGCTCGCCGTGATCCCGGCCGCCTTCAGCCCTCGGGTCAGTTCGGCGACGGGTAGTTTCTCCTTCACCGCAAGGGCGAGCGCGTCATCGTCGAGCGGGCTGTGCCGGACCATGTTCACCACCACCGAGCCGACCCGCAGGTCGAGGGCCTCCAGTTGCTCGGCCGCGTCCAGGGTCTCCTGCACCGGCATCTCCTCCAGCAGCGTGACCAGGTGGATCCTGGTCACGTCGGAGCGGAGCATGCCCATGATCGCGTCGGCCTGGTTCCGGATCGGGCCGACCTTGGCCAGCCCGGCCACCTCGTGGTTCACGTTGAGGAACCGGCCGACCCGTCCGGTCGGAGGCGCGTCCAGCACGACCGCGTCGTACGCGAGCCGGCCGTGCGACTTGCGCCGGGTGGCCTCGTACACCTTGCCGGTGAGCAGGACGTCGCGCAGCCCGGGGGCGATGGTGGTGACGAAGTCGACCGCGCCGACCTTGTCGAGCGCTTTCCCGGCGCGGCCGAGGTGGTAGTACATGTCGAGGTACTCGAGCAGCGCGGCCTCCGCGTCGACCGCGAGGCCGAACACCTCACCACCGGCCGGGCCGACCGCGATCCGCCGTTCGACGTACGGCAGCGGCGGAACGTCGAAGAGCTGGGCCAGCCCCTGCCGCCCCTCCACCTCACACAGCAGCACCCGCTTACCCGCTTCAGCCAGCGAGAGCGCCATAGCGGCCGCAACGGTCGTCTTCCCGGTACCGCCCTTGCCGGTGACCACGTGCAGCCTCGCCATGCTCCCCAGGGTAGGGCGTGGCGCAGAGCACACCGTTCCTGACCGGGGCGGTGGGGCGGGGAAAGTATCAGTAGAGTCCACCCCATGAAGAAGTTCGAGTACTTCACCGCGCCGCTGCTGGTCCACTCGACCAAGGAGATCCTCGACAACTTCGGCCAGGACGGCTGGGAGCTGGTCCAGGTGATCCAGGGCCCGAACCCGGAGACCCTGGTCGCGTACCTGAAGCGGGAGATCGAGGACAAATGAGCCACCCGGAGGAGAAGCTGGCCGAGCTCGGGCTGAAGCTGCCCGACGTGGCCAAACCGGTCGCCGCGTACGTCCCCGCGATCCGCACCGGCAACCTCGTCTACACGTCCGGCCAGCTGCCGCTGCGCGATGGCACCCTGATCGCCACCGGCAAGGTCGGCGCCGACGTCACCGCCGAGGTGGCGAGCGAGTGCGCCCAGCAATGCGCGCTGAACGCCCTGGCCGCGGTCAAGGCCGAGATCGGTGACCTGGCGAACGTGACCCGCGTGGTCAAGGCCGTCGCGTTCATCGCCTCCAGCACCGACTTCACCGGTCAGCCGCAGGTCGCGAACGGCGCGTCCGAGCTGTTCGGCCAGGTCTTCGGCGAGATCGGTCAGCACGCCCGCAGCGCGGTCGGCGTACCGGTGCTGCCGCTGGACGCGCCGGTCGAGGTCGAGCTGATCGTCGAGGTCGCCTGACGGTGGAATCGCGGGCGCTGACCGGGCCGATGGCGGACGCCGCGCTGTCCTTCGTCCGGGACGGCCGTCCCGCCGCCGAACCGCGGCCCGCCTCGACGGTGATCCTGCTCCGCGACCCCGACCCGAACTTCCGGGCCGCCGGGGACTCGACCGCCCGGGGGCCTGAGGTCTACCTGTTGCGCCGGCAGCGGTCGATGGCGTTCGCCGCCGGGATGACGGTGTTCCCCGGCGGCCGCGTCGATCCCACCGACTCGACCATCGCGGACTCCTGGGCGGGTCCGCCACCGTCCTGGTTCGCTTCCCGGATGGGATGCTCGGAGGAGACCGCAGCGGCGTACGTCGCGGCCGCGGTCCGGGAGACCTTCGAGGAGTCCGGCGTACTCCTGGCCGGCCCGTCGACCTCATCGGTCGTGGACGACACGACCGGCCCCGACTGGGAGGCGGACCGGGTCGCGCTGGAAGCCCGGGAGCTCGGTTTTGCCGAATTCCTGCACCGGCGCGGACTCGTACTCCGCGCGGACCTGCTCGGCGTCTGGGCGCACTGGATCACCCCCGAGTTCGAACCCCGCCGCTACGACACCCGCTTCTTCGTCGCCGCCCTCCCTGCCGGCCAGGTGACCCGCGACGTCACCACCGAATCCGACCAGGTCGCCTGGATGCCCCCCGCCAACGCCGTCTCCGCTGTGGACAACGGCGACCTGTTGATGCTCCCGCCGACCTACCTGTGCTGCCGGGACCTCATCCCCTACGCCACCGTCCCCGACATCCTCACCGCAGCCGCCACCCGCGAAATCCGCCCCGTCCTGCCCACCGTCCGGGTTGTGGACGACCGGATTTTTCTGGAGACCCCATGACCGCCGACCAGGTGACCCCGTACGCCGCTCGGGTGCTGGCCGCGAACCCCGGTCCGATGACCTTGGACGGCACCAACACGTGGATCCTCCGCGCCCCCTCGTCCGATCGGGCTGTCGTCGTCGACCCGGGTCCGCTCCTGACCGACCACTTGCAGGCCGTGCTCGACGCAGTCGCGTCGTACGGGTGCACGGTGGACGTCGTACTGCTGACGCACAAGCACCCGGACCACTCGGAGGGCGCCGCCTGGTTCGCGAACCAGGCGAACTGTGTCGTCCGCTCGGTCGACCCCGCATTCCGCATCCCGACCGACCACGCACACGGGCTCGCCGAGGGCGACGTGATCGCGGCGGGCGACCTACGCGTCGAAGTACTGCCGACCCCAGGCCACACCCTCGACTCGGTCTGCTTCTGGCTTCCCCAGGACGGCTCACTCCTGACCGGCGACACCGTCCTCGGCCGCGGCACCTCGGTCGTAGCCCACCCCGACGGTGCCCTGGGCCCCTATCTCGAGTCCCTCGACCGCCTACGCGCCTTCGCCAACTCACCCGCCGGCGTAGACCGCCTGCTCCCCGGCCACGGCCCCGTCATCGACGACCCCACCGCCGTCCTCACGTACTACCTCACCCACCGCCGAGAACGCCTCGACCAGATCCGGGCCGCCCTGTCCGCCGGCCACACCACCCCAGAATCCATCGTCGAACACGTCTACGCCGACGTAGACCCATCCCTCTGGCCCGCCGCCACCCGCTCAGTCCGCGCCCAACTCGACTATCTCGAAGGCTAGCCTCCGAGATGTCGAGAGGTGAGTTATCCACAGGCGGCGGCTGGTGACGCGTGAGGCCGACCGACTTCGGCAATCCTGGTGCGGTGAATCCGAAACTGAGCATGCTGGCGAGTGCACAAGGTGGTGTGTTCAGCCGCGGTCAGGCTCTGTCCTGCGGCTACACGACTCAACAGATCCAGCGCAGGCTCGGCGACGGCCGCTGGGAGCGGATCCGCTATGGCCAGTACGCCGTGGCGCTGGACCTCGGGAGTCGGCCGACCTGGGAGCAGCGACAGATCCGACATACGCAACTCGTCCACGCGGCGATGAACTCCATGAAGGCCGGCAGCGTTGCCGTTAGCCACCAATCGGCTCTGGTGCTGCACGGATCGCCGGTGTGGGGACTGGACCTGGCCGAGGCACACCTCACCCGCCTGGACGACCATCGGGGTGGACCGATCGCGGGTGTGCGGCATCATCACGGTCTCCTCGCGCCGGCCGATCTGACCGAGGTGAGCGGGCTGACCGCGACAGATTTGGTCGGGCCGGGGGTTAGCGGGCTCGGCGTTGGAGGCGGTCTACGTCTAGGAGGACGACCGAGCGGGGTTCCAGGCGGACCCAGCCTCGGGAGGCGAAGTCGGCCAGGGCCTTGTTGACGGTTTCGCGGGAGGCGCCGACCAGTTGGGCCAGCTCCTCCTGGGTCAGGTCGTGGTGGACGTGGACGCCGTCGTCGGCGGTTCGGCCGAAGCGGCTGGCCAGGTCCAGCAGGGCCTTGGCGACCCGGCCGGGGACGTCGGAGAACACCAGGTCGGCCACGACGTCGGAGACCTTGCGGAGCCGGGACGCGAGCTGCAGGAGGAGGCCGCGGGCAACTTCCGGCCGGCCGGCCAGCCAGCGGAGCAGTTCGTCGTGGGTCAGCGACATCAGCGACGCGTCGGTGACGGCGGTGACGGTGGCCGAGCGCGGCCCCGGGTCGAACAGGGACAGTTCACCGAACATCTGGCCCGGGCCGAGGACGGCGATCAGGTTCTCCCGGCCGTCGGCGGAGGTGCGGCCGAGCTTGACCTTGCCCTCGACCACGACGAACAGCCGGTCCCCGGAGTCGCCCTCGTGGAACAGCACCTGGCCGCGGCGCAGCCGGTTCTCGGTCATCGACGCGGCCAGCGCGTCGGCCGCCTCGTCGTCGAGCTGACTGAACAGCGGTGCCTGTCGGAGCACTGCGGCGTCCACGTTGGGCCTCCTCGGACCTCGACCACACAGATTCGGGCGGCCCCCATGGTGTCTTGGACCGGCCCGGCACCGGGTCAATCACACCCGGTCGCCCCAAAACCGTAGCCCCTCCGGTGTCGGCACCGCCACGTAGGCTGGCATCCATGTCCATCCAGCGTGTCGCGGACCCGAACCCGCACCCGGTCCCGGCGCCGGTTCTGAACCCGCCCGTGAAGCTGCCCCGCAAGGCCCCGGTGGTCGCCGGCGAGACGCCGACCCAGCTCGTCCGCCGCGCCCGGAAGATGCACAAGGTGCTGACCGAGACGTATCCGGATGCTCACTGCGAGCTCGACTTCAGTACGCCGCTCGAGCTGCTGGTGGCAACGATCCTGTCCGCACAGACCACCGATGTCACGGTCAACAAGGTGACCCCGACACTGTTCGCGAAGTACCCGACCGCGCAGTCGTACGCCGAGGCCGACCGGGACGACATGGAGGCGATCCTCAAGCCGACCGGCTTCTTCCGGGCCAAGACGAACAGCGTGATCAAGCTCGGCCAGGCCCTGGTCGACGACTACGACGGCGTCGTGCCCGGCAAGCTGGCGGAGTTGGTCAAGCTCCCCGGCACCGGCCGGAAGACGGCGAACGTGGTGCTCGGCAACGCGTTCGGCGTCCCGGGGATCACGGTCGACACCCACTTCGGCCGGCTGGTCCGCCGGTTCGGCTGGACCGAGGAGGAGGATCCGGTCAAGGTCGAGCACCTGATCGGCGCGCTGTTCCCGAAGAAGGACTGGACCATGTTGTCGCACCGGCTGATCTTCCACGGCCGCCGCCGCTGCCATGCCAAGAAGCCGGCCTGCGGCGCCTGCCCGATCGCCCAGTGGTGCCCGTCGTTCGGTCTCGGCCCGACCGACCCCGACCTGGCCGCGAAGCTGGTGAAGGTCCCCGCGTGAACCACTCGCCCCACCCCCGTACGCCGCTCCGCCGCGCGCGCGTAGCGCTGTTGAAATTCGGGGGGATCCGGCGGCGGGGCGGTTGGGCCGGGTGCGGGCTGGTGGTGGTGTTGGGGCTGTTGGTTGCCTGTGGGCCTGAGCAGGCGGGGAACGGGACAGACCAGCAGGCCGGTCCGACGAGCAGCAGTGTCGAGGGTGCCGGTCAGCTGAAGCCGTGTCCAGCTACGCCGTCCAGACCGCCGGTGACCAACGGCCTGCCCGATGTCAGCCTGCCGTGTCTGGGCGACGGCCCGGACATCCGGCTCGCCGATCTCCGCGGCCCGCTGGTGATCAACGTGTGGGCTCAGTGGTGTGGCCCCTGCCGTGAGGAAGCCCCGTTCCTGGCCGAGCTGGCGAAGAAGGCAAGTGGCAAGGTCCAGCTCCTCGGCATCGACTACGCCGACCCCCGCCCCGAGCTCGCGGTGAAGTTCGCGACCGAGCACCAGTTGGCCTACCCGCATCTGGTCGACTCGGACAAGGTGACCCAGCAGGCGTTGAAGATCGGTGGACCGCCGCTGACCGCCTTCGTCGACAAGTCCGGCGCCGTCGTCCACGTCCACCGTGGCGTCTTCACTTCGCAGGATCAGCTCGACGAGCTGGTGAAGGACAAACTGGGAGTGACATGGTGAGGACCAGTGTCAGCTTCGACACGGAACTGCCCGGCTGGCTGCAGACCCTGGCCGCCGCGTCGAAGACGGTCGATCCGTTGGAACTCTCCCGCTTCGTCCCACCGGACGATCCGTCGGTGCGGCCGTCCGCCGTACTGATCCTGCTTGCTGATGGCAACGATGCCGACGGCCCCGATGTGTTGCTGACCGAGCGGGCCTGGACGCTGCGGTCGCATGCGGGCCAGATGGCGTTCCCCGGCGGCCGGCTGGACGAGGAGGACGGCACCGGCGTCGAGGGAGTGGTCCGGACGGCGCTGCGCGAGGCCGAGGAGGAGACCGGGCTGGATCCGGCCGGCGTCGAGGTGTTCGCGGTCTGGCCGGCGCTCTGGGTCCCGGTCAGCAACTTCGGTGTGTCCCCGGTGGTGGCGTGGTGGCGGGAGCCGTCGCCGGTCGCGGTGGTCGACCCGGCCGAGGTGGCGTCCGTGCACCGGGTCGCGATCAGCGCGCTGGCCGATCCGGCGAACCGGGTCAGCTGTCTGCACCCGTCGGGGTTCACCGGTCCGGCGTTTCTGATCGACGACCTCTTCATCTGGGGGTTCACCGCCGGTCTGCTCGACAAAATGCTCGTTCTCGGCGGCTGGGCGCGCGACTGGGACCCGGCGAACGTCGTACCGTTGCCCGACCGGCTGGTCGAAGCGGCCTGGCGGAGTGAGGGGCAGCGGTCGCAGGAGGCGCGACGGCTGACGGCCATCGAGCACGACCTGGGGCGTCCGGAGGGTGTGGAGTGAGCGGTCTCGATATCGCGCTACTCGTGGTGACTGGGCTGGTGGCGATCTCCGGATACGTCGAGGGATTCGTCCTGGGCGCGTGTGCCACGATCGGGCTGCTGGCCGGTGCGGCGATCGGCGTGTACGGCGTACCGCGGGTGCTGGACAACTTCTCGCCCAGCGTCCAGGTCTCGTTCGCGGCTCTGGTCCTGGTGGTGCTGCTGGCCTCGATCGGGCGAACGATCGGGGCGTTGCTCGGTTCGAAGCTGAGACGACAGATCTCCTGGCGACCGGTGAGGGCCGTCGACGCGCTCGGTGGAGCGGCGTTGGCGGCCGTGTCGGTGCTGATCGTCTCCTGGGTGCTCGGGGTCGCGGTCAGTGGCGCGCGGATCCCGAGTGTCACGTCGGCCGTGCGTGGTTCGCAGGTGCTGGCCAAGGTCGACGAGGTGCTGCCGGGTGAGGCCGACCGGGCGTTGCAGGCGTTCAACGACGTCGTCAACACCGACCTCTTCCCGCGCTTCCTCGATCCGTTCGTCCCCGAGCGGATCCGCGACACGCAGCCGCCGGACGCGGGCATCGCCAAGACACAGGCGGTGAAGGATGCCTACTCCCGCATCGCCAAGATCACCGGCGTCGCGAACTGCTCCCGCGGTCTCGAGGGCTCCGGCTTCGTCTACGCCCCGGAGCGCGTGATGACGAACGCGCACGTCGTCGCCGGGGTGAGCGATCCCAAGGTCGAGGTCAACCGCCGCCAGTACGACGCGACCGTGGTTCTGTTCGACCCCGAGGTGGACGTCGCCGTGCTGTACGTACCGGGCCTGAACATCCAGCCGCTCAAGTTCGACCTGACCGGCAAGGCCGACGCCACCGCGGTCGTCCTCGGCTACCCGGAGAACGGCCCGTTCGACTCCGAGCCGGCCCGGATCCGCTCCGAGGAACGCCTCCGCGGTCCCGACATCTACGGCGACCGCACGGTCACCCGGCGAGCCTTCTCGATCTGGGCCTCGGTCCGCCCCGGCAACTCCGGCGGGCCGCTGATCTCGCCGCAGGGCAACGTCTATGGAGTCGTCTTCGCCGCCTCCGTCGAAGACAGCCGCACCGGCTACGTCCTCACCGCCGCCCAGGTAGCTGACGACGCGACAGCCGGCACCCGTACCACCCAAGAGGTCTCCACCCGAACCTGCACCTGACCTGATCCGCCCGGCGATGCAGCAGAACGGGCGGCCCGCGGCGTTGGGAGAGTGTGACGGTGACGGGCGAGGTGAACAGGCTGACGTTCGACGAGGTGGTCGAGTCGAGCGAGCGGCGGCTGTTGCGGGTGGCGCTGATGCTGTCCGGTGGAGTGCACAGCGCCGAGGACCTGGTGCAGACCGTGCTCGCCCGGGCCTATTGGCAGTGGGGCCGGATCGGCTCGCTCGACCATCCCGAGGCGTACCTGCGGACGATGGTGGTGAACGAGTTCCTCAGCTGGCGGCGCCGGCTGAAGAACCGCGAGCTGCCGATCGCGGAGTTCGACGAGACGGTCGCCACTGACGACTTCAGCAGCCGTCAGGCCGAGCGGGACGCCACTTGGCGGCTGCTGGCCGAGCTGCCGCGGCGGCAGCGCGCCGTACTGGTGCTGAGGTACTACGAAGACCTTCCGGACGACGAGATCGCCAGCATCCTCGGGTGTTCGGCGAGCACCGTCCGATCCAACGCCGCGCGGGGCCTGGCCGGCCTGCGGGCGAACCTGGCGGCCCGAGACGAGGAGCTGTGGGATGACGAACCGAACCGATGACGAACTGGGCCGGCTGCTCAAGGAAACCTTTGCCGACAAGGAGAATCTGGTCCTCGACAGCCAGTTCGCGCGCGCCGAGACGGCCGATCAGTTGCCGGTGGCAACCAGGCCGCGACGGGCGCCGATCCTGCTCGCCGCGGCCGCTGTCCTGGTGATCCTGGCCGGCGTCCTGTACGCCGCGAATCCGCGCGGCGGGTCCGAACCGGGACCGGCGGGTGCGACCGGGTCGGGCACCCAGACCAACCAGACGACCCAGGTGATCCCGAACGAGTCGCTGATCTGGGCCGCCACGATCAAGGGCATCCTGGACCGCGAGCAGAACCCGACGAAGGATCCCGTTCTCTATGTACTGAACGCTCCGTACGAGAACGCGGGGGATACGACCAAGCAAACCCGAGGGGTCCCCTTCACCGAGGCGGAGCGGATCGGGATCGAGAACGCGCTCACCGGTGTCGCCCCGATCGAGTGGGTCCGCCAACGCGATGACGGTTCGGGTGACTGCCCGGCGAATCCGCGCGGTCCGTTCATCATGGTTGGCCCGATCGAGCAGCGGGCCGGTCATGTCGAGGTCGGCGTGAACATCTGGCGCGACTGCCTCAACGCCCGCTGGGTCACCTTCACCCTCGCCCAGCAGGGATCAACCTGGAAGGTCACCGGAACGACGGGTCCCGAGGCGATCTCCTAGGGCGCTGAGCCAGTCGAGTAGCAGAGCGGTGAACTGGTCGGGCGCTTCCTCGTGGGGGAAGTGCCCGACCGTCGTCAGTAGCTCATGCCGTAGCGGGGCGCTGACCAGGTCGGGCGGTGTCGTGATGGTCGGCGCCAACGCCCCGTCGAGGGCCCCTTGCACCTGCAAGACCGGTACTGCGACCGGCGTCCGCATGCGGGCGGAGTACCGGCGTCCGTCGGTGCGCAGCCGGGACCGGACGAACCACCGGTGGTACTCCAGCGCGCAATGCGGAGCGGGCCAGACCTGGAGCGCAGCCCGGTACCGCCGCGAGGCCTCGGCGTCCGGGAACGTCCCGCCCGGGGCGGACCAGGCCCGCAGCAACCGCTCGATGTGGATACCGTCCTGCGCCAGCAGATGGCGTTCCGGGAAGATCGGCAGCTGGTACCAACCCACTTGCAAGGCCGAGCTCAACTGTCCAGACCGCATCAGCTGCAATGGATGCGGTGCCGACACAGCCGCCAGAGCCCGCACCTGCCGAGGCGCGAGTACGGCGGCCGACCAGGCGACGAATCCGCCCCAGCCGTGACCAACCACGACAGCATCCGTGGCTCCGAGCGACCTGATCACCCCGGAGACGTCCGCGGAGACCGTAAACGGGTCGTACCCACGGGGTGTCTTGTCACTGGCACCGTAGCCGCGGAGATCCATGGCGACGGCCCTGTACCCCGCCTCGGCGACCGCCGGCAGCTGATGCCGCCAGGCCCACCAGAACTCGGGGAAGCCGTGCAGGAACAGGACCAGGGGATCGTCGGCCGACCCGCAATCGGCGACGTGGAACCGGGCTCCGTTGGCCGCGACCAACGAGTGCGACCAGGGACCGTCGACGAGCAGGTCGGAGACGCCGGCGGGACTCAGTCGCCCTTGCCGATCGCCTTGAGCGCCTCGACCGATTCCTTCGAGGTCTCGATCGCGCGCTGCGGGCCCTTCGCCTTGCCGAGCTGGGCTTTGCCGATCAGCGCCATCACCAGGGCGATCAGCAGGTAGAAGCCGGCCACGATCAGGAACGCCCAGCCCGGATGCAGGCCGATCGCGCTCACGCCGTACGCCGCGGCGATGGAGAGCAGGATGATCGCCAGCAGAGCGAGGAACGCGGCGGCGCCAAACAGGCCCGCTCCGATACCCGCTGCCGCCGCGGTCTTCTTCAGCTCGGTCTTGGCCAGCTCGATCTCACTGCGGACCAGGGTGGACAGGTCCCGGCTGGCGTTGGCGACCAGTTGCCCGACCGTGGGCTCGTCCTGGTTCTGCCCCATCGACATGGCGCTCCTTCCGTCCGTGGATCCGACCCTACTAGCTGTAGGCACGGTTACGGCGGAACAGCAGGACGGCCGCGATCAGGGCGGCGAGCAACGACGCCACCAAGACGGCCGCCTTCGCCCGTTCGACCTGGGCGGTGTCACCGGCGAACGCCAGTTGCGCGATCAGCAGGGCCACGGTGAAGCCGATCCCGGCCAGCACCGCGACCGCGCCGACATCCCGCCAGGCCAGGTCGGAGTTCAGCTCGGCCCGGGTGAACCGCGCGGTCAGCCAGGACCCGCCGAACACCCCGGCGAACTTGCCCAGCATCAGCCCGGCCACCACCCCGATCGCCACCGGGTCGGTCACCATCTCCCGCATCGTGTCACCGCTCAACGTCACTCCGGCCGCGAACAACGAGAACACCGGTACGGCGACGGCGGCCGACCACGGACGGAGTACGTGCTCTAGATGCTCTGCCGGGGATTTGGTCTCGGTCGGGTCCGGGAGCACCCGGGTGACCAGGCCGAGAGCGACCCCGGCGATGGTCGCGTGGATGCCGGACTCGTGCATGAACCACCAGGCCCCGATCGCCAGTGGCACGTAGAGGATCGGCGACCGGACGCGCCGGCGCTGCAGCACGTAGAAGACGGCGATCAGGGCGAGCGAGATGACGAGTTCGATCAGGTGCAGGCCGTGCGAGAAGAACACGGCGATGACCAGGATCGCGCCGAAGTCGTCCACCACCGCCAGCGTCAGCAGGAACGCCCGCAGCGCACTCGGCAGCGACGAGCCCACGATGGCCAGCACGGCCAACGCGAACGCGATATCGGTTGCCGTCGGCACCGCCCAGCCGTGAGGCTTGCCGTCGGCAACAGTGACGTTGATCACCAGGTAGATCAGGGCCGGCAGCACCATGCCCGCGATGGCCGCTGCCACCGGAACGACGGCCTCACTGAACCGGGCCAGCGTGCCGACCATCAGCTCACGCTTCAGCTCCAGGCCGGCCAGGTAGAAGAACAACGTCAGCGCGCCGTCCGAGGCCCAGCCCTCCGCGGTCAACGGGCCCAGTTCGAGGTCCCGCAGGTGGTGATACGCGTCCTGCCATGGCGAGTTCGCCCAGATCAGGGCGATCGTCGCGGCGGCGAGCAGCAGCAGACCGCCGGTCGTCTCGGCACGCAGGGTGTCGGCCAGGAAGGCGCGCTCGCTACCGAGGATCCGGGGAAAGGCGCGGCGCTTCTGCAGCAGGCGGTTCACGGGGCTCATGCGGGGCCCTTCGGTCGGGGTCGTCGGATACATCGCCGACCAGACTTCCCGGCACACCGAGCCGAGGCTCAAACGGGATTCTATCGTCTGCGCGCCCCGTTTGCTCTTGACGATTCGATGGGAGACGCTTCGTACGGAGCGCCGGGAAGTCTGGTCGGCATCGCTCACCCGGGTCGGGGTGGGTCGGTCGAGCGTGCCCGAAGGAGTCCGGATGTCGACGCGTCAGAGTCCCGTCAGAAACTCCCGTCGGACCGGTGCGTGCGGCGTACCCTGCGAGTGTGCACGGACAGCAGATGGCCGAGGAATTCCCAGTGGTCGGCATCGACTCGAACGCCCTCGAGGCGGTCAAGTTGCTGGCCGCCGGACATCTGCCCGGCCTGATCGTCGCCGACCAGCGAGGCCGGCCGTACGCCGTTCTGCCGGCGTCGCAGGTGGTTCGCTTCCTGGTGCCGAGTTACGTCCAGGACGACCCGTCGCTGGCCCGGGTGATCGACGAGTCGCTGGCCGACCGGGTCGCGGACAAGTTGTCGGGTGCCACAGTGCGCAAGATGCTGCCCGCCGAGCTGCCGGAGCTGCCGGTGGTCAATCACGACGACACCATCCTGGAGATCGCCGCGATCATGGCCCGGCTGCGCTGTCCGCTGGTTGTGGTGACCAAGGGCTCCCAGATCCTCGGCGCGATCACCGCGTCCCGGTTGCTCGAGCTGGCAGTCGCCCCGCGCTGATCCAGACGGGGTCCGCGGTATGACGGTCGTGGCCGTCGCCGTCTTCGTCATCGCCTACGTCCTGATCGCGACCGAGCGGGTCCACAAACTGCTGGCCGCACTCGGCGGCGCCGCGGTCCTGCTGGCGCTCGGCGTGACCGATTCCGAGCATGCCTTCTACTCGCCCGACACCGGGATCGACTGGGACGTCATCTTCCTGTTGTTCGGGATGATGGTGATCGTCGGCGTACTGCGCCGTACCGGGGTGTTCGAGTTCATCGCGATCTGGGCGGCGAAACGGGCCAAGGGGTCGCCGCTGCGGGTGATGATCCTGCTCACCCTGATCACCGCGATCGCCTCGGCCTTCCTGGACAACGTGACCACGGTGCTGCTGATCGCGCCGGTCACGCTGCTGGTCTGCGACCGGCTCGGCGTCGACCCGGTGCCGTTCCTGATCGCCGAGGTGATGGCGTCCAACATCGGCGGCGCGGCGACGCTGATCGGTGATCCGCCGAACATCATCATCGCCAGCCGGTCCGGGCTCACCTTCAACGACTTCCTGCTGCACATGGCGCCGCTCGTCGTGATCGAGCTGATCGTCTTCTGCCTGGTGCTGCCACGGCTGTTCAAGGGTTCCTTCGCCGTCGATCCGGCCCGGGTCGAGGACGTCCTTCGGCTGAACGAGCGCGAGGCGATCGAGGACAGGTCGCTGCTGATCAAGTGCGGGGTGGTCCTGGCCGCCGTCTTCGTCGGGTTCGTCGGTCACGCCGCCCTGCACATCGAGCCGTCGATCGTCGCGCTGCTCGGCGCCGGTCTGCTGGTGCTGATCTCGGGGATGCCGACCAAGAACTACATGACCAGCGTCGAGTGGCAGACGTTGCTGTTCTTCGCCGGTCTGTTCGTGATGGTCGGCGCACTGGTGAAGACCGGCGTGATCGGGGATCTCGCGGACAAGGTCGCGGACGTCACCGAAGGGCATGCGCTGGCCGCGGTGATGCTCGTCCTGTTCGTCTCGGCCGTCCTGTCCGGCATCGTCGACAACATCCCGTACGTCGCCACGATGAGCCCGGTGGTGCTCGAACTCAGCAGGAGCATCCCGGATCCCGGCCAGGCCGACGCGTTGTGGTGGGCGCTGGCGATCGGCGCGGACTTCGGCGGGAACGCGACCGCGGTCGGAGCGAGCGCCAACGTGGTCGTGATCGGCCTGGCCCTGCGCGCCGGTACGCCGATCAGCTTCTGGGCCTTCACCCGCAAGGGCATCGTGATAACCGCGATCACCATCGTGGTCGCCGTCCCCTACCTCTGGCTCCGCTACTTCGTCCTCAGCTAACCGCTTGCCAACGCGTTGAACACGTGTTTAGCATTGAACGTGCGTTCAATGGAGGCCTCCGCGGGATCGGCCGGGCAGTCGACACCGGACCGGATCCGGGATGCCGCGATCCTCCGGTTCGGCCGGGACGGGTTCTCGGCCGGGCTGCGCGCGGTGGCGGCCGACGCGGGTGTCACCGCGGGGCTGGTGGTGCACCACTTCGGCTCCAAGGACGGGCTGCGCCAGGCCTGTGACACGTATGTGCTCGACCTGATCCGGTCGGAGAAACTGAAGGCTGTCACCGGCAGTGCGGCTGGGATGATCGCTCAGCTGGCCGCGGTGGAGGAGTACGCACCCATCGCCCTCTACTCGCTGCGCAGCATGCAGGCCGGCGGTGAGCTCGCGACCGCGTTCATGGAGCAAATGGTCCGGGACGCGGAGGACTACCTGGCGGCCGCCGTCGAGAGCGGCAAGGTCAAGCCGAGCCGCGACCCGGCGGCCCGGGCGCGGTACCTGGTCTTCCAGGGCATGGGTTCGCTGATGCTGTGGATCTCGCTGCATCCGGGCTTCCGGGAGATCGACGACTTCCGCAAGGAGCTGCGGCAGATTTCGAACGAGACCACCCTCCCGGCGCTCGAGTTGTTCACCGACGGATTGTTCACCGACCGCTCGATGCTGGACCAGTACCTGATGTATGTCACCGATCCGCCCAGCCACGGCGACGCCCGACCGTAGCGGAGACACGCCTTCGACGGCGTACCGAGTCAGACGACATCACACCGGGACGATCCCGGGTACACCCAGAAAAGGAACAGCGATGACCGCTGCCCTGGAAATCAACCAACTGCAAAAATCCTTCGGCCAGGTGAAGGCGCTCGACGGCCTCGACCTAGTGGTCCGCCCCGGTCAGGTGGCCGGCTTCCTCGGCCCCAACGGCGCCGGCAAGTCCACCACTATTCGCGTCCTGCTCGGCCTGCTTCGCGCCGACTCGGGGTACGTCGAGGTGCTCGGTCTGCACCCGTGGGACGACGCGGTCGAGTTGCACCGCCGGCTGGCCTACGTCCCCGGTGACGTGAACCTCTGGCCGAACCTGACCGGTGGCGAGGCGATCGATCTGCTCTGCCGGCTGCGTGGTGGCGCCGACCCGGCCCGCAAGGCCGAACTGCTCGAGCGGTTCGAACTCGACCCGACCAAGAAGGGCCGCACGTACAGCAAGGGCAACCGGCAGAAGGTCGCCCTGGTCGCCGCGCTCGCGGCCAACGTGGAGCTGCTCGTCCTGGACGAACCCACGTCCGGCCTGGACCCGTTGATGGAGACGGTGTTCCAGCAGTGCATCGCCGAGGCGAAGGCGGCCGGCCGTTCGGTGCTGTTGTCCAGCCACATCCTCGCCGAGGTGGAGAAGCTGTGCGACACGGTGACGATCATCCGGTCCGGTCGCGCTGTCCAGGCCGGGACCCTCGCCGAGCTGCGGCACCTCACCCGGACCACGATCACCGCCACGGTCGACGCAGCTCCGGGCCGGCTCGCCGCGCTGCCTGGTGTCCATGATCTGCGGCTGACCGACGACGTGGTGACGTTCGACGTCGACCACGATCAGCTTGCCCCCGTAGTACAGGCTTTGGGCGCGCTCGGCGTACGGAGTCTCAACAGTGCGCCGCCGTCGCTCGAGCAACTGTTCCTGCGTCAGTACGGCGACGAACTGGTGGCCGAAGAGGTGTCGGCATGAGGGAGAGCCTTACGGCCACAGCGGATCTGGTCCGCTTCGCGCTGCGCCGCGACCGCGTGAAGCTGCCGATCTGGGTGGGTGCGATCGGCCTGGGGATGCTGTACGCCGTGTCCGTGCTGCCGACCGTCTACAAGACGCCCGAGGAGCGCCAGGTCCGGGCCCGGCTGATGGATTCGCCGTCCGCGACGATGATGTCCGGGCCGGGGTACGGCCTGGACGACTACACGTTGGGGGCGATGATCACCAACGAGATGGTGCTCTGGCTCGCCGTACCGGCCGCGATGATGAGCGTCTTCCTGGTGGTCCGGCACACCCGCGCCGAGGAGGAGACGGGACGGGCCGAGCTGATCCGGTCCGCGGTGGTCGGCCGGCATGCCGCACCGGTGGCCGCGTTGATCGTCGCGTTGATCGCGAACGCCGGGATCGCCGTACTGACCACCCTGGCCATGCTGAGCGGCGATCTCGCCGTCACGGATTCGGTTGCCGTCGGCATCGGAATCGGACTGACCGGGCTGGTGTTCGCGGGTGTCGCGACCGTGACGGCGCAGCTGACCGAGCATGCCCGGGCGGCGTCGAGTATGGCGATGGCCGTGGTCGGCGGGGCGTTCCTGCTGCGCGCGATCGGTGATGCCGCGGAGCCGGGTGGGAGCCTCGTGTCGTGGTTGTCGCCGCTGGCCTGGATTCAGCAGATGCGGCCGTTCGTGGAGCTGCGCTGGTGGCCGATGTTGTTGTCCGTCGCGGTCACCGGGCTGACGGTCGGCGGGGCGTACGCGTTGTCGGGGCGCCGTGATGTCGGGGCCGGCCTGGTTCCGCCGCGGCTCGGGCGGGCCGATGCGGCGCCATCGCTGTCGACGCCGTTCGCGCTGGCGTTCCGGCAGCAGCGGGTGGCGTTGGTGGGTTGGTCGATCGGGCTGTTCATCTTCGCGGTTGCCACTGGTTCGCTCAGCGGCTCGGTGACCGAGGCGGCCGCGGAGAGCCCGGAGATGACCAAGATCTTCGCCGCCAACGGTCAGGAACCGACCGACGGGTTCTTCGCCCGGATGGCCTTGTTCTTCGCCCTGATGATCGCGGCGTTCGCCATCACGTCCGTACTGCGGTTGCGGTCGGAGGAGCGCACTGGCCACGCGGAAGCCGTCCTCGCGACCGCGGTCAGCCGTCGGCGCTGGATCTCCTCGTGGCTCGGGTTCACCACCGCGGCGTCGGCGTTCCTGCTGCTCGTCAGTGGGCTCGGCGTCGGCCTCGGCGCGGTGAGTGGTGGCTCCGGGGCCGGCGTGATCGGCGAGGTGCTGCTCGCGACGATCGCCTACCTGCCGCCCGTGGTGGTCGTCATCGGTCTGACCGCCGCGCTGTTCGGCCTCCGCCCGGGCGTGGCCGTGTGGGCTTGGCTGCTGATCGTCTATGCCTTTTTCTTCGGCATGTTCGGCGCCCTGCTCGAACTGCCGGACGTCGTTGCGGACCTGTCGCCGTTCAATCACCTCACGGTGATGCCGCTGGATCGGATCGAGGCACTCCCGCTCATCTTGCTCGCGGCGATCGCGGCCGCGCTGCTGATGATCGGACGGACCACCTTCGAGCGCCGCGACCTGGACGTTCCCTAGCCGGTTCGACCCTCGCGCCTAGCTTTCCCAGGCGCGGGGGTCCGGGCCCTTCGGGACGATGCCGGTCGGGTTGATGGTGTCGTGGGTGACGTAGTAGTGCCGCTTGATCTGGTCGAAGTCGACGGTCTCGCCGAAGGCCGGCCGCCGGTAGAGGCGTCGCGCGTACGCCCAGAGGTTGGGGAACTCGGTCAGCTTCTGCCGGTTGCACTTGAAGTGCCCGTGATACACCGCGTCGAACCGGACCAGCGTCGTGAACAACCGGATGTCCGCCTCGGTCAAGCTGTCCCCGAGCAGGTACTCGCGATCCATCAGCCGAATCTCGAGCTCGTCGAGCCGGGCGAACAGCGCGTCGTACGCCGCCTCGTACGCCTCCTGGCTGGTCGCGAACCCACATCGGTAGACGCCGTTGTTCACGTCCGCGTAGATCTCCGCGATCAACTGGTCCAGCTCGGTCCGGTCCGCTGGGACCAGTTGAGGCGCGTGGTTGCGGTGATACGCCCGCCATTCGGTGGACAGGTCGAGCGTGATCTGCGGGTAGTCGTTGGTCACCACCAGCCCGGTCACGGTGTCGACGATCGCCGGCACGGTCACGCGTCCGTCGTACTGCGGGTCGGTGGCGAGGTAGGCCTCGGAGAGGTACCCGATCCCGAGCACCGGGTCTTTGCCGTCGGGGTCGAGGGTGAACCGCCAACCGCGCTCGTCCCGGATCGGATCGACGATCGCGAGACTGATCGCGTCCTCCAGGCCGAGCAGCTTGCGGACGATCACCGACCGGTGTGCCCACGGGCAGGCGAGGCTGACGATCAGCCGGTAGCGGCCCGGCTCGACCGGCCACAATCCGTCCGCGTCCGGACCCTCGCCGGGCGCGGACTTCGAGGCGGTGCTGATCCGGCCGGTGAACCGATTGGCCTGCCGCTTCCACTCGCCGGTGGACGAACTTTCCTTCGCGAACGGTGCGCGGGTCATGCCGGCCAAACTACCCGGGGTGCGAAGATGGTCGCTGGCCGTCCTGGGGGCCGGACAGTACTGTCGGCTGAACGGTCCGACTCACACGCAGTCACTGTTCGCGGTAACTGTTCGCGCCCCCGGCAACCGGTTTGCCGGGCCAGACACGCAGGGATACTGACCATCATGGCCCGCCCCAGGAACAACCCCGGTGACCTAGCCGAGCTGCCGACCGAGCTCCGCGCCGACCGGCCGAAGGGTGACCAGATCCGCGAGATCCTGCACACGCTCACCCGCAGCCTGTCCGCGGGCACCGTGCTGCCGTCCGAACGGGTCCTGGCCGAGCGCTTCGGCGTCGCCCGGATGACGGTCCGCCAGGAGGTCGACCGGGTCGTTGCCGAGGGCCTCGCCGCCCGCCGTCCCGGCGGCGGCACCTTCGTCGCCGATGCCCGGCCGAACCGGATGTTCTCCTCGTCCTTCAGCGCGGACATGCGCGCCCGCGGCATCACCCCCGGCGCGAAGGTGCTCGACCATCGAGTCGCCGCCGCCGACCAGACCCTCGCCGCCGAACTCCAGGAACCCGTCGGCACGCCCGTCCTGCACCTGGTCCGCCTCCGCACCGCCGACGGCGAACCGACCGCGATCGAGCGCACCGCCCTCTCCCTGCGCCGGTACCCCGGCCTGGAGCACCTCGACTTCAGCAGCCTCTCCCTGTACGCCGAACTCGCGGCCCGCTGGGACGTAACCCTCGGCCTGGTCTCCGCCTCGATCATCGCCGCCCCACCCGAGTCCTCTGACGACGCGGCCCTCCTTGACGTCACTCCGACCACCCCCTGCCTGATCATCACCTCGGCGCCCCGAACCGCCACCGGCGAAGTCATCGAATTCGGCCGCTCCATCTACCGCTCCGACCGCTACAACCTCACGATCGCCTACCGCACCCCCTGAACCGGTTTTCACACACCAGCCCGTGATACCTGATCAAATCTGTGTACTGCGGTAGTACGTTCGCCGCCGCCGCCGCCGCCGCCGCCGCCGCCCCGCCGCCCCGCCGCCCCTCTCCACCGTCCTGCTCCACCCACCCGGGCCTCGCGTCTCCTCCGCCGCCGGTTCGCGTGAGGACTCCACGAGCCATCGTGGTCACTGCCCCGGGAGTCCCCAATCGGCGGCGGCCCCGCCTACCGGCACAGATGACCCGCGGCACTCCCCCTCAGGTCAAATAGGGGCCTAAGGCAATGATTTCGTCATTCTGCCCAGTTGCCCAAGGGGTGCCCGCCGTGCGGCAGTCCGCGCCGGCAGGCATTTCGCCTGCCCGCGACCGCGACTTCCCCTTGAAAACAAGGAGGAACGGAGCGCTCTCGATTTGGGCATCGAACGTATGTTCGATAGAATTGGTGCATGTTCGAAGGAGACTTGTCAGGGCTCACCGCGGCCGAGGTGCTCGCCTCGGCCGCGGAGCACCACGCCATGGCCCGCGAGCACGAGGTGAGTGTCCTTGTCCATGCCCAGCAGTTCGCCGCCCTCCACAGCGTCGAATCCCTCCAGTGCCGCCGCGGCGGCGCCCGCGATGGGGAGTCGGGCGGCGGCAGGGACGGTGTGCGGGGTAGTGCGCGTGGCCGGGAGCGGGGTGTGGTGCTGGGCGGTGCGGGCTGCCCCGAGATCGCGGAGTTCGCACCGGCCGAGTTCGGCGCCGTCGTGCTCGGCGTCTCCGCCGGCGTCTCCGCCGGCGTCGCCGCCGAGTTCGTCGGCCAGGCCCTGGCCCTGCTGCACCGCCTCCCCCGCTGCTGGGCCATGGTCCAGGCCTACGAGGCGACCCCGTGGAAGGCCCGCAAGATCGCCACCGCCTGCCTCGACCTGTCCCTGGAGGCCGCCGCGCTCGTCGACCACGAAGTCGCCGGCATCATCGACTCGGTCACCCCGGCCCGGCTCACCACCATCGTCAAGGCCGCCCTCTGGAAGGCCGACCCCGAAGCCGCCGCAGCCGCCGCGAAACAGAAGGCCCGCGAACGCGGCGTCTACGTCGCCCAATCCGACGACAACGGCACCAAGGCCATGTACGTGCTGGCCGCCTCCGGTGACGTGATCCGCTTCGACGCCACCATCAACTCGATCGCCGACGCCCTGAAGACCCTCGGCGACACCGACCCGCTGCGCCTGCGCCGGGCCAAGGCGATCGGCATCCTCGCCGACCCCGACTACGCCCTCGCCCTCCTCACCGCCGCCCACGAAGCCCGCACCGCAGCCACC
Organism: Kribbella caucasensis; assembly: GCF_004361855.1. Lineage (GTDB taxonomy): Bacteria > Actinomycetota > Actinomycetes > Propionibacteriales > Kribbellaceae > Kribbella > Kribbella caucasensis. The sequence continues at coordinate 69,746 of NZ_SNWQ01000021.1, read as the reverse complement.
GCCCCCGCCACCCCGTCCCGGCCCGCAGATTCCGCCGATCCGCCCGCCGATGCCGCCGCGCCCGTCGATCCGGCCGCGCCCACGAACCCGGCGGCCACGAACCCGGCGGCCGCCCCCGCACCGTCCGCGCGTCCCACCGCCTCGACCGACCCCGCAAGCCACCGGCGCCCGGACTCCCCGGCCACCGCCGCCGCCCGCCCCAGTGCGGCCGCGCGCCCCGCGGCCGCGGTCGATTCCGCGGATCCTGCCCACACCGCGGACCCCGCCCACCCGGCGGACCCGGTCGACGCCACCGATCCCTCAACTTCTGCGAACCCCGCACGCCCCACCCGCCCCGCCGACGACCTGGCCACCACCCCGGTCCATGCCGGACCCGCCGCCACCAACGACCCGGCCGATCCCGCGGCCCCGGTCAACCCGGTCGATCCCGCTGAATCCGCGCACTCGACCGACCCCGTCGACGACACCGACCTGGGCGAATGGTGGATGCGGGAACCCGACGACGAGACCGACCGCGACACACCACACCCCAGCAGCGACCTGCCCGACCCCCTCGACACCCCACCCCGCCGACCACCACCCGACCCCGGCAACCCCACCCCCACCACCATCGACGACGACGCCGCCGAACCGATGGACACCGCCGCACGCCGCGCCCTCAACGCCACCCTCAACCGGCTCGACGGCATCGCCCCCGGCACCAGCCTCGGGAGTGCAACCGAGCCCGGTGCGAGTGGGCGCGGTCCCACCCGACGTGCACGCGCAGGCGCGGGCACGGGCAGGACCGTGGTCTATGTCCACCTGACCGACCAGACCCTCGCCACCGGCACCGGCGTCCTGCGGGTGGAGAACCTCGGCCCACTCCTCGCCGACCAGCTCGCCGAACTCATCGGCCACCGCCCCTACATCGTCAAGCCGGTGATCGATCTCAACCACAAGATCGCTGTCGACGCCTACGAGATCCCGGCGAGGATCCGGGAACGGATCAAGCTCACCTACCCGGTCGAGCAATTCCCCTACGGCACCGCACACACCACCAACACCACCGACCTCGACCACATCCAGCCCTACGATCCCCTCGGACCAACAGAACAGACCTCCACCACCAACCTCGCCCCGCTGCGCCGGTTCACCCACCGCCTGAAAACGCACGGACGCTGGCAAGTCCGCCGACTCGACGACGGCGCACTGGAATGGACCAGCCCCCACCAGTTCACCTTCCGAGTCGACCACACCGGCACCCACCCGACCCGCACCCCATCAACTTGAGGCTTCGGGTCCTGCTTCGGCAGGGGGAGGTCGAGAAGGCGATGGTGTTGCCCAGAGCAACGACAGCGCCTGGAACCTCGACCAGGTTTCCCCCGAACGCGCGGGCCGTCACCGCGATTGGGTGCCTACTGCGAGTAGATCGGGACCGGTCGGGAGCCGAGGTATGCAGCGGGCCGTGTCGGGGTTGCCGGATTCGACCGGGAGGGGGCGGACTTCGAGGTCCTCGAGTAGGTTGCCGGGGTTCTGGTCCAGGTAGGTTGCGGCGGCGACCTGGCACTCTACGTCGGTCGCTCGCAGTAGGTTGCCGGCTGCCAGGTACTCGCCGCTGTGGAGTACGCCGCAGGAGACGTTCGTCCCGGTGCGGCGGTCGTAGCAACGCCGCCAGTTCGCGGAGTCGGGGCCCTGGAGCACATCCTTGGCGGTGCCGGCGACGTCGCGGCCCGCGGCGAGCCAGCACCGTCCGCCGGGTTGCTTGAGGGCCTTGGCGATCGTGACATCCAACGCCGCCCGGCCGCCGACATAGTCGATCACCATCCGTTGGTCGCAGGCACCGAAGGTCGCGAGTGCCTCGAACCGATGGTTCTCCCGGCAGTCGACCGCAGTACTGGTCGACGAAAAGCACAGTTGCTCGTCTGCCGGCTGGGTCGATCGTGAACCTGATAGCGACGGAATAGCCGGAGCTGTCGTAGGGCTGGCTCCACTGGGTACTACGACCGATGGGGCCGCGGGTCGTCGCGGTCGTCGGGTCGTCATCGCCGACCTGCCGGACCAGCCAGCTCACTCCGCTTCCGACGAGCACGAACAGCCCGACCACCTCACCGATGGCGACGAGCGTCTTCAGCCACCGGTTCTCGGTGATCCTGTCCAGGTGCTTGAAGAGTCCGCTGGACTGGCCGGCCGGAGGCGGATCGGTCAAGACAGCACCATGTTCATCAGCACCGCCTCGACCGTGCCGGAGCCACAGGTCGTCGACTCCTTCAGAGTGACGATGATCTTCAGTGCGTTGACCTTCTGGACCGGGAGGTCGAAAGCCGCGATCTGGTTGAGTTTCGTGCTCTTCTGGTCCCGGTACTGGCTGTTGGTGTCGATCCGGACCACGAGCACCTCATCGGAGCTGATCGACGAGTTGCTCTCACCGAATTCCAGCTTGAACCGGCTGAAGTTGTTGGCGAGCCGTAGCTCCAGCACGGACTGGTTGAAGTCGCCGCAGGAGGTGGTGAGGCCTCCGATGCCGGTCGCCTGTTTCTGGTCCGCGACGTCGTACCGGCCGTCCTTCCAGCCATCCGGATACTTGAAGACGTTGCTCAAGGTCAGCGGCCGGCCCGCGACGTCCGCGGCCAGCGCCGTCGGCGTCTCCGATTCGACCGGCTCGGAAGCTCCGATCGAGTCGTCCACCAGCGGTCCGTCCGGTGTCGTCGTCGAGCTACTCCCAACGGTCGGTGTCGGTGCGATCGCCGTGACGGTCACCGTCGTCACCGCGGCCGGTTGCTCGCCGTTCGATCCCCCACAGGCTGCTGTCAGATCAGGTGAGGTGGACGGACGCGACGCCGAGGGCGAAGGCCAGTGAGGTCAGGGCCAGCATGACGGTGGCGAGGAGGCGGAGCTGTCCTTGGTACGCCGGGCGTTCGGTGGACGTGGCGAAGACTCGGTGGGGCCAGTGGTGCCAGGAGACGTACCAGAAGATGGTGGTGGCGGCGAGGAGCAGGGCGGCCTTGAGGGCGTGGATCCACCAGTTGGTGTGGGTGAGCAGTAGAAGGCCAACGCCGGTCAACGCGATCGCGGCGATCAGGCCGAGCACCATCCAGCGGTTGCCTGAGGCAATTACCGTGGTGAGGGCCTCGCGGGATTCCTCGTCGGCGGCGTAGAACTTCTTCAGCTTGGGCTGGATGACGAACAGGGAGTAGGTCATCCCGCCTATCCACGCGGCGGCCAGGCCGGCGTGGGCGATCGCGACCAGCGCGGTGACGGCGTTCACCGGTTCAGGCTAGGGCCGGGAAGGGGCAGCGCCCGCCCACGAAGAGGTGGGCGGGCGCGCGGCAGGAAATCAGTCCTCGTCGGTGCCCTTGCCGGCGGCGAGGTCGGTCTTGATCAGGTCCATGACGCTGCTGTCGGCCAGGGTGGTGACGTCGCCGACCTCGCGCTTCTCGGCGACGTCGCGGAGCAGCCGGCGCATGATCTTGCCGGACCGGGTCTTCGGCAGTTCGGCCACGACCATGATCTGCCGGGGCTTGGCGATCGGGCCGATCTCCTTGGCGACGTGGTTGCGGAGTTCCTGGACGACGTCGGGGCCGCCGTCACCGGCCTCCGAGCGAAGGATGACGAACGCCGCGATCGCCTGGCCGGTGGTCGGGTCGGACGCGCCGACGACGGCGGCCTCGGCGACCTTCGGGTGCGAGACCAGGGCGGACTCGATCTCGGTGGTGGACAGCCGGTGGCCGGAAATGTTCATCACGTCGTCCACCCGGCCGAGCAACCACAGGTCGCCGTCTTCGTCCTTCTTGGCGCCGTCACCGGCGAAGTACATGCCCTCGAACCGGGACCAGTACGTCTCGATGAACCGCTCGTCGTCGCCCCAAAGCGTCCGCAGCATCGCCGGCCACGGCTTGGTCAGCACCAGGTAACCGCCCGACCCGTTCGGCACCGGCTTACCGGAGTCGTCCACCACGTCCACGTTGACGCCCGGCAGCGCACGCATCGCCGCGCCCGGCTTGCCCGCGGTTACACCGGGCAGCGGGGAGATCATTTGCATCCCGGTCTCGGTCTGCCACCACGTGTCGACCACCGGCGCCTTGTTGCCACCGATGTGCTCGCGGTACCAGATGTACGCCTCCGGGTTGATCGGTTCGCCGACCGATCCGATCACCCGCAGCGTCGACAGGTCGAACTTGGCCGGGATCTCATCGCCCCACTTCATGAACGTGCGGATCGCCGTCGGCGCGCAGTACAGGATGGAGACCTTGTACTTCTCGACGATCTCCCACCAGCGGCCCTTGTGCGGGGTGTCCGGCGTGCCTTCGTAGAGGACCGACGTGGTCGCGTTGGCGAGAGCGCCGTACACGATGTAGCTGTGGCCGGTCACCCAGCCGATGTCGGCGGCGGTCCAGTACACGTCGGTGTCGGCCTTCAGGTCGAAGACGGCCCATTGCGTGTACGACGTGCCCACCAGGTAGCCGCCGGTCGTGTGCAGGATGCCCTTCGGCTTGCCGGTGGTGCCGGACGTGTACATCACGTACAGCGGGTGCTCGGCGTCGAACGCCTCCGGGGTGTGCTCGGTCGACTGCTTGCCGACGAAATCCTCCCACCACAGGTCCCGGCCGTCGGCCATCGCGGTCTCCTGCCCGGTACGCCGTACCACGAGCACGTTCCGCACGTCCGGGCATTCCTCCAGCGCGGCGTCGACGGCGGGCTTCAGGGCGGCCGGGGCGCCACGGCGGTAACCACCGTCGGAGGTGATCACGATCCGCGCGTCGCAGTCCTGGATCCGGCCCTTCAACGCGTCCGCGGAGAAGCCGCCGAAGACGACCGTGTGCGGAGCGCCGACCCGGGCGCAGGCGAGCATCGCGACCACGGTCTCCGGGATCATCGGCATGTAGATGGCAACCCGGTCACCCGGCTGGACGCCGAGCTCGAGCAGCGCGTTCGCGGCCTGGCTGACCTCGTCCTTGAGCTGGGCGTAGCTGATCTCGCGGGTGTCGCCGGGCTCGCCCTCGAAGTAGTACGCGATCTTGTCGCCAAGGCCGTTCTCCACGTGCCGGTCGACGCAGTTGTACGCCGCGTTCAGCTTGCCGTCGGCGTACCACTTGGCGAACGGCGGGTTGCTCCAGTCCAGGATCTGGGTGGGCTCGACCGCCCAGGTCAGCCGCTTCGCCTGCTCGGCCCAGAACCCCTCCAGGTCGGCGGCTGCCTGGTCATAGGAGTCGGCCTTCACGTTCGCGTTCGCAGCGAGGTCGGCCGGCGGGTCGAACCGGCGTTCCTCGTGCATCAGGTTCGACAGCGCTTCGGACTGGGGTGACTCGGAACTGGTCACGTCGCGGACTCCTCGTCGATAGCTTGGTCGGCACCTTTCTACCAACGCGGGACCAGTGGCGGTACTGGTGCCTCGACGAGTCGACCGGCTTCTGCGCCGAACGGGGATCCAAGTGAACGGCGTCACAAGGATCCCCGTCCCCCCAGCTCAGAGGGTCAGGCGGGCCAGTCGGCGTACGTGACGACCCCGCCTTCGACGTGCACGGTCAGCCGGACGGGTCCGTTGGGGCGTACATACAGCTCGTACGAGCCCGTTGGGACCTCGAAGAAGACGGCTGAGTGGAGCAACTCCCCGTTGGGCGCCGGTCTTGGGACAACGCCCACATGTGGCAGGTGGTGGTGCCCATGACCGTGCCCATGGCCGTGGTGGTGAAGCGGCCGTAGTTCGATCTCTTGGCCGGCCAAAGTGGACGGCGTACCGATGACAAGAGCGCCGATGTCGTCGCCGATGTCCAGCAGGACGGACGAGCCCTTGCCCGCGTGCGGGTTCTCGACGGTGGTCATGACACGGCCGGGATGCCCGGCTTGGTCTGGTAACCACCCGCCGGTACGCCGAGGTAGGGGAACCAGGTCAGGTAGTCGGAGTTCGTGTTCGACGTCCCGTCCTTGATCGCGCCGGCCGCGTCGTCCGGGGTGAACGACGGATCGACCAGCGGGATCGTGATCCCCGCGACCGCGCGGAGCTCGACTGTGACCACGTCGTCGAACACCCGCCTGCCGTTCGGGAACCCGGCCGCGTCACCGGCGACCAGGCCGAGCGGATTCGGCGACTTGGCCGGCGGCACCGCGACGTTCAGCCGCAACATGTCCGCCTGCACCGGCCCGGTGAAGTTCTGGAACCCCGGTACGACGCCCTGCGGGATCCCGGTCAGCAGGATCGCGGCCAGGTCCGCCCGGGGCTTCTTGTACGCCGCCAGCCGCGGGAACACACCCGGGTAGAGCACCGGCAACAGCCCGGCCAGCTCGGGTTTCGTCACGAATCCCGCGTACGCCTTGTCGTCCTTCGGCGCCCGGCTGTTCCACTTGTCCTTCTCCGCCATCGGCACGATCACCTCGTTGAACAAGGGGTTCCCGAGCCGCGACACCTGCCGGTACGGCCCGTGCCACAGCGTTTCGCCGCCACTGATCATCCGCGACTGCTGCCGGCTCGCCGACGCGTAGACGCCGATCACGGCCCTCGGATCGAGCACATTCTTCGGTGTGCTGCCGTCGCGGGTCAGGTCCCGGATCGGTACCTGCAACGCGATCGTGTGCACGTTCTGCGCCTGCAACCCGTTGACGCCCATCGCGGCCGCGGACGGGATCAGGTGCGCCATCTGGAACGGCCGCAACGTGCCGAGATCGAAGATGCTGCCGAGGTCGGCGAAGAACCCGTCCGCGCGCTGCCCGGCGAACACCTTCCGGTCCGCCCCGATCGTGTGCACCGCCTTCTGGGCCAGTTTCGCGTACTTCGGCGTACTGCGCGGCCCGATGTTGACCGGCGGGACGGCCAGGTTCCGGGCCAGCACCCGGGATCGGCCGGTCTCGACCCGGGTGACCGAGTAGTACTGCGGCCGGTTCCAGTCCGGGTCGTCCAGCGAGTTGATCGGACCGGTGTTGTAGAGGAACGTCTTCTTGTTCCGGATCTTCGCCTGGAACCGGAACTGGTAGCTGATGTCCGCCTTGGCGTCGCCGCGGTTGGAGATGTGGATCTGGTAGAGCACGTCGTCACCGAACTCGTAGAAGTTCGGCCCGCCGTACGGGTTCTGGAAGGGGATGAAGTTCGCGATCAGCGTCACCGTGCCGGGCTTGTCCGGGCTGACGAACGCGTACACGTCGGTGTTGTCGGCGACCGGGTCCTTGGAGATCTCCGGGGCCTCGCGGTGTGAAGACATGGCCGGCCCCTCAGCTGGTCGCGTTGGCGAGGCGGGCGGCGAGTTCGCGATCGGTGACGAGCACCTCGCGCTGGTCGACCAGGATGGCAAGCTGCCCGGTCCTGACGTCCTTCACGTGCACCACGAACGACTCGGCGCTGGCCAGGTCGGCGGCGCTCAGATCCTGCACCTTCGGCTGCAACTCGTTCTTGTCGTTGTCCAGCAAGTACTGCGTCCCGGCGACCGCGGCGCCCACGGTGGCCGCGGCCCCCGTGCCGGCGATCACCAGAAAGCCGCGACGACTGGCTTCACTCATGACTCATCCTTCCGTCGTCCCCGTGAGGCGCCAAGTCGGCCCCCCGCAGACGCATTCGGAGCGCCGATGGGGTCGGATGGGTCAGCTGGATCGGTGGTGAGTGAGGACCTTGGTCAGGAGTTTGGTGAGCTGGTCGCGTTCGGTGGCCGACAGCGGGGCGAAGATCTCGTCCTGGGCCTTGCGGACCAGCTCGGCGAGGCGTTTGTGCTGGCGCTTGCCGGCCGCCGTGAGGGTGATGATGTTGCGCCGGCCGTCGTCGGGATCGGGCGAACGGTCGAGATAGCCGTCCGCGGCCAGCTCGTTGATCGCCGCGACGACGTCACTTCGGTCGATTCCGGTCCGGCGGCCGAGGGAGGCCTGGCTGGCCGGGCCGAACTCGGCCAGCGTCGCGAGCAGGCGGTAGTGGTACCCGCGTGCCCCGCCGACGCCGAACATCTCGCTGACGATCCGCTGCGCGTGCATCGCACTCTGCGTCAGCAACCAGCTCGGCGTCTCCTTGAGCACGCTCGGCGCTTGTTCGTCCACGGCCGCGAGTCTACGAGGGTCAGGCCTCGCGGGCGTCCAGGAGTTCGTCCCAGTGGTCGGCGGTCCACTCGCAGGCGATGCGAAGTGGCTCGAGCAGGCTGCGCCCGAGCGGGGTCAGCTCGTAGAAGACGCGGCGCACCGGTACGGCGTACTCGGTGCGGCTGATCAGGCCGTCCTGCTCCAGTGAACGCAGGGACTGGGTCAGCATCTTGGGCGTGACCCGGTGCAGGGGGACGCGGAGTTCGGAGTACCGGCGGGGGCCGTCCTCCAGGCAACGGATCACCAGTGCGGCCCACTTGTCCCGGCCGAACCGGAAGGGGTTCAGCGAGGACGGGCAGATCTCCTCGAACATGTCCGCGCGCAACGGCTCCATTGGGACAGGGTAGCCAGTACCCGTTCGGATACCGGGCCTGCTTCTACGGTCTTCGCCATGAGCAAAATCGCTGTCTTCGGCGCCGGTGGGCGCGCCGGTCGTGCTGTCGTGGCCGAGGCCCTTCGTCGCGGGCATCAGGTCGTTCCCGTCGTTCGTAACCCAGCCGATCACGAGGATCTCGCCGGCGTCGCAGGTGATGTCACCTCGGTCGCCGATGTCGAACGGATCGCGGGGGAGGCGGATGCGGTCGTTGCCGCCGTCTACGACCCTGGTTCATCGGACTTCTTTCGCGCTGCCGCGGGAGCACTCGCGTCTGGTGTGAACGGGCGCCGCCTGGTCTGGGTTGGGCTGGCATCGATCCTGCCAATGGCGTCCGGAGAGCTGCTGATGGACAGCCCGGGCTATCCGCAGGCGTACCGAGGTTTCTCCCTCGCCCACGCCTCTGCTGTCGAGGTCTTCAACAGCTCCGACCTCGACTGGGTCTCGATCGCCCCGTCCGGCGATTTCGACCACGAGAACCCAGCTCGGGTAGGCAGTTATCGGCTCACTCCGGCCGACGCGGGGCTGCGCATCTCGTACGCCGACCTGGCGATCGCCGTACTCGACGAAATCGACGACCCGCGTCACCATCGCACCCTGCTCGGCGTCTCCAGTGGCACGATGACTGGATAGGCACCGACGTGACGGGGTGGTCGCGCTGGACGAGAAAGCAGTTCACCTGATGGTGGCGATGCACCGGATCGTCCGCCATCTGCGCCGGAGTGCGATGACGACCTCGTTGCACCCGACGCAGTTCATCACGCTGCTGATGATCGCCGAGTCCCAGCCGATGCGGATCGGAACCATCGCCGCGCGCGTCCCGTGTTCCCAGCCCACCGCGACGACAACGGTGGCGACTCTCGAAGCGGCCGGCCTGGTCCGCCGCCAACCAGACTCCGCCGACGGCCGAGCCACCGCCGTAGTCCTCACCGAAGACGGCACAGACATGGTCAAACACGTCCGCACCGACGCCACCGAAGCCCTCGCCACCATCCTGGCCCAACTCTCCGACGCCGACCGAGCCCTGGTCACGGAGGCCGGCGAAGTCCTCTACAACCTGTCCGCCGACCTCTGATCAGCGCAGGCTGGGGACCACGGTGACTGTGTAAGGCGGGGTGCCGGGGGCGACGTCCAGTTGGCTGTTGACCCAGAGGAGGCGGTCTCGGTCTCGGTCTCGGGCGATCGTGGTCGGGGTCGAGTTCGGCGTACCCGGTTGCGAGTCGGCGACCACGGTTGCGGCTGTGAAGTCGCGGGCGCCCGTCCTGACGGTCTACGGCGCCTCGTCGTACGACGTCCAGCTGCGCGGCCGTGGTCTCCGGCTCTACCCGTCGCCGCTCACCGCGGAATGCCTGGCCTTGGATGCCCCGGACCGCCGCCCCGTCCTCGTCTACCCTTGCTCGGAGTTCCCCATGGACGCCCTCGCCGATGACCTGGCTGACACGGATGCCTTGGCCGATCTCGTCGGCCGCACCCGAGCCTCCGTACTCCGAGCCCTCACCTCGTCCGCTACCACCACCCAATTGGCCCGCCGCACCGGCATCTCCCTGGCCTCCGCCTCCGAACACGCCCAAGTACTCCGCAACGCCGGCCTCCTAACCACCCACCGAACCAACGGCACCGCCCTCCACTCCCTAACCCCCACCGCCCACCGCCTCCTAACCACCCCAGGGCAGATCAGGGCAGATCCCATCTGCCCCACAAAAACCCAGACATCACCCCGAATCAGCGGGTAAGGTTGTGACTGCTTGGGGACAGAAGAGTCCCCTTGAAGTGGACCCGGCAGCCTACCGGACGGTGGACGAGCCGGGTCTCGCGCTTTTCAGAGTGCCCGCACCTGACAGAAGCGTTCGACTGAGCGACGCCAGCTTCCGCCTCGTCTCCACGTCCAGGCGATGGCATCGGGCACCCACAGCAGCGGATCCAGCTTCGGCACCATCAGCTCCCAACGCAGGTCGAAGCACTTGAAACGCTGACACGCGGCGTGCAGCGTCCGTTGGTCGTGGTCGTAGGTTGACTCTTCTCGTTCGACCACCAAGCGTTCTGCCATCCCCGCCGTGTCCCGCACGACTGCCTCCAGACATCGGCGTCGGTCGGCCCACGTGTCCCGATCCGCCTGGTAGACATCCACCAGCAGATGGAAGTCGGCGATCACCTGGATGATCTGCTTACGTCGGGCATCTGTCTCGTGGTTGAAATGCAGGCGTTCCTGCCCGGGCAGCAGGAGACCGCGAAGCGCCTTCCGATGGACCGCGACCTCGCCTGATGGACAGCGGGCCGCGGCCATCAGGAGACCCCTGGATTTGTTCTCGTCGACGAACACGTGGATCGGCATTTCCCCGCCCTCTGGAGTGGCAAGGTGAGACCTTCGCACGGTCGATTGAGGCTATTCGGCTGGAACACGGGGGCAGCGTCGGGCAGTCGGGGGCAGATCTGGAAATGCCCTCAGGCAAGGGTTTGCTGGTGGATAACGTTGAGAGTGCCTGGGACAGGAGTCCTTAGGAAGTGGACCCGGCAGCCCTCCGGACGGTGGACGAGCCGGGTTCGCGCAAGGACGGCCCGTTGGAGCGAGTGCTCTGGCGGGCCGTCCTTGGTTGAGGGGCTAGTTGCGGGTGAGGGTGAAGGTTGTGGTGGTGTTTTGGATGTCTACTGCGTTGTTGGTGAGGGTTAGGTTGTTGAAGGTGGCGGCGCCTCGGGCTGGGCCTTCGCCTGGTTCGGGGAGTTCGTTGGCCCAGATGCCGAAGCCGGACTTGGCGTCGTAGGCGTCGCCGGATTTGCGCGCGCCGGAGATGGCGACGTTGGTGAAGATGGTGTCGGCGACCGGGAACAACGGCTGGCCGCCCACGTAGTCGGTCTGGAACATGATGCCGTGGTACGTCGGGTCGACGATGTCCACGTCGCTTACGCGGATGCCCTGGAAGATCTTCGTGGCCGAGTAGATCCAGATGCCGGGGAACGTCTGCGCTCCCCAGAAATGCCCACCCGCGCGAACCACGGAGACGTTCTCGAACCTCGTCGGCGGGGTGGCGCCGAAGCCGTTCATCGGGATGCCGAAGTCGAGTGAGCTGATCGTGATCCCGGAGTACACCAACGTGTCCGCGACGTACAGGTTGCGGAAGATGTTGTTGGTGCCGCCGTACACCGCGAAGCCGGCCGCCCGCCAGGTCAGTGTGGACGAGAGGTTCTCGAACACGTTGTCCCGGACCTCGCCGCCGCCGTTGTCGGTGGCGTTGAAGAGCGCGAAGCTGTCGTCACCGGTGGATCGGGCATCGTTGTTGCTGACCGTGTTGCCGGACGACCCGTTCGTCATGTTGATGCCGTCGGCAAACAGATTCCGGATCCGCGAGTTCTTGATCACCGAGTTGTCGGTGTTCGCGCCCCAGTACAGGCACATCTGGTGCTCGACCCAGATGTTGTCGATCGTCATGTTCGACGTACCGCCGAAGTTGAACACCTTGCCCGGTCCGTCGTTGCGGCTGTCGTAGTTGCCGAGGTACGCGAATCCGCTGAACGACGATCCGTTCGCCGACGACTGGGCGTCGAATCCGACGTCGGTGTTCGCCTGGTTCGTCGGCGCGACGAATCTGGTGAACCACGGACCGGCGCCGACCACGCGGATCGCCTTCCCATAAACGGTGAACTTGCTCGACGTCGGGTAGTCACCCGGCGGCAGGTAGACGCCCTGGAGCGAACTGTCCTGGCGGACCCGGTCGAGCGCGTTCTGCACGTCTTGGTGGGTGAAACCGGTCGGAGTCGTGAAACCCGCGCCCGGGTTGGCGATCGGCGTCGCCTCCTCGGTGTTGACGAAGTCGATCGCGTACGTCGTGTCGTTGCCGGGGTCCTTCTGCAGCTTGATCCTCGTCCCGATCGGGAAGGTCGAGTCGAGCATCAACTGAGCCTCGTCGTAGATGTGCCGGGCCGGTCCCGCACCCGGTGAGTTACCCGGACTCGCCTCCGCGCCGTACAGCCAGGCGTACTTCGATGTCAGCGGCAACGTCTTGTGGAAGGAGCCGTTCACGTAGACGTTGATCGACGAGGTGATCCCACCGCCGCCCGGAGCGTCCGGGATCGAGAAGCGCGTGACGAGCGTGTTCGTGCTCGCCGTCGTGGTGAACTCGACGAAAGCGCCGTTGCTGTTCAGCGTGACCGCGCGCCGGCCGGACGCCTCACCGGCGAGATCGCCGACGGTCCGGTTCGGGCCGATCACCTGGGCTCCGCCGCCGACCGCCGCGTCCTCGGCCTCGAGTTGGTCGTACGGCATGTTCGCGCCGCGACCGACGAAGAACGGCCGCTCGCTGGTGTTGTTGGTGCGCTTCACCGGCAGTTCGTTCGCGTCGTCGGCGAGGACCACGCGGACGGAGTACCGGCCGTTGACCGCGGTCCACGTGCCGAGGTTGACCGCCGGAGTGGTCGCGCCCGCGGCGATGGTTCCGGAGTACGAGCCGGTGAGAGTGCGGACGACCGTGCTTCCGTTGAGCACGGTGAGGGTGAGGTTGTGAGCGCCGGTGGCCGAGGCGACGCTGCCCTGGTTCTTGATCGCGACCGAGAACGTGACCGTGTTGCCGGCGGCCGGGTTGCCGGGGGTCCAGTTGACCGCCGAGGCGATCAGGTCGGAGCTGGCGACCGGGGTGACGACCAACGGGCCGGAGGCGTTGGCGGAGTTGTTCGCGTCGTTCTGCTCGATGACGGTGCCGGCCTCGTCGACCTTGGCGCTGAGCGAGTAGCTGCCGGCGTCACGGGTGCCGATCGTCGCCGTGACGGTGGTCGAGGCTCCCGCCGCGATCGCGCTGACAGCCGCCGTACCGACCTTGGTCTCGCCGAGGTAGAAGTTGACGTCGGTCGCCGTGGCGCCCGCGGTACCGGTGTTGTTGACCGTTGCGCGCAAGGTGATCGCATCGGTCTCGACCGGGGACGTCGGTGTCCAGGACACGTTGGACAGCGTGAGATCCGGGTTCGGCGCGGGGACGCCCATCACCTGGAACTCGGCGACCTGACCGGCCGGGGCGCCGGTGTTGGCGGTGAAGTTCAGCCGTACGTCGGCCACGCGCGCGCTGACCGGGATCGTCACCAGGTTGCCGGTCGACGGGCTGAACTCGTACGCCGCGGACCCGACGATGGTGCTGAATGTGGTCGCGCTTTGCTCACGGCCGAGGATCGAGAACGTCTGGGTGCGGTTGCCCCACGCGGCATCCGGGTTGAGCCGGATCACGATCGAGCTCAGGTCCGCGTTCGCGCCGAGCTGGGTGGTCAGCGTGGCGGGGTTGGCGTTGCCCTCCCAGTACGTCGTGACGTTGTCGTCGTTCGCGTTCGTCGCGACGTACGTGTGGACGTAACCGGATGCGGTGATCGGCTTGCCGAGGGCAAGGTTGTTGCCGGGACCGGAGCTGCCTCCTCGGGTGACGCTGTTGCTGTTCGGCGATTGGTTGCCAGCGGCATCCTTCGCGCGGACGAAGTACGTGACCGAGGTGCTGGCCGGCTGGGTGTCCGTAAACGTCGTGGCGGTGCCGGCGACGCTGGTCCTGAGTTGGTTGTTCGCGTAGATGTCGTACCCGGTGACGCCGACGTTGTCGGTCGAGGCGGTCCAGGTGAGCCGGATCTGGCCGGTGCCAGGTTCGGTGAAAGCCAGGTTGCCCGGGGCGGTGGGAGCCTGGGTGTCACCGGTGACCGGGCCGTAGACCTCGAGCTCGGACAGCTGACCCGCGGGCCAGCCGGTGTTGGCGGTGATCTGGATCCGGAGGTACCGCGCGGTGGCCGTGCCGTAGTCGATCGTCGCGGTGTTGGCCGGATTGTCGAAGGCCCGGGACGCCGAGGGGGACAGGTCGGTGAAGTTGGTGCCGTCGGTGCTGCCCTGGACGACGAGAGTCTGGTTACGCGAGCCCCAGCCCGCGGTCGGCAGCTTCAGCACGACCTGGTTGGTGCTCACGGACGAGCCGAGATCCACCTGCACCCACTGCGGGAACGCGTTGTTGGCGCTTTCCCAGTAGGTGGCCTGGTTGCCGTCGGTCACGTTGGCAGCGACGTAGTTCTGCGTGCTGCTGCTCGCGGAAGCGGACTTGCCCGCCGCAAGGTTGGGACCGGCGAGGACGGCGGCCGCGGCCTCCGTCGGCTGGTCGAACGGGGCTGCGGTCAGGGCCAGGCAGCTTGCGAGCACCGCGGCGAGCAGCCGCCACTTTCCAGATCTCGTTCTCATGGCATCCAGGGCCTCTCCTGTGGGCGGGGCGGCTGCCAAGAAGATTGCCGATGTGATCCAAAAATTGCTCAAGTTTGCCAACTTCTTGCGCAGCGCTGGCTCATTGTTACGACAGCGCCACCAGAGCGTCAACGGTTCAGGACCGGTCAGTCGGTGGCGGTGTTCGAGGTGAACCAGCGGGTCGGGCGGAAGGTGAGCAGCGTGACGATGTTGTCCGGATCGCCGAGCTCACCCTGAACGAAGCCCTGGGCGAACTCGTCCGGCATGTACCGCCGGGCGATCGCGAACATCTGGTCGTGGGTGGGCTTGCCGATCTCGACCAGCTCCGCCTCGACGGTGACGTAGGCCATCGGCAGCTCCTCGCGCTGGGCGACCAGGGTGATCCGGCCGGCCTGGCGAATCCGCTCGATCCGCTTCGGCTTCCGTCGCTGGGTGCCGGTGAACATGGTGATCTGCCCGCCCGGCTGGTACGCGTAGAACGTCGGCACGCTGGTCGGCGGCTCGCCGGGCTCGCCCGCGACACTCACCACGCCGACGTGGATGTCGGCCAGAAACTTCTCTCGCTCTTGCTCGCTCATTCGTCCCATGCAGTAAGCTTCATTTAAACAAGTAAACTCTGTCAAGTAGAGTAGGCTTCATGACGACAAAGTCCTATGGCCAGTACTGCGGGGTCGCGCGGGCGATGGAGCTCGTCGGGGAGCGGTGGGCCCTGCTGATCGTCCGGGACCTCCTGGTCGGTCCCAAGCGGTACACGGATCTCCGCGCGGGCCTGCCGAAGATCCCCACCAATGTGCTCGCGACCCGGCTGAAGGAGCTCGAGCAGGGCGGAGTGGTCGCCCGCCGGGTCGAGCCGAGTCCGTCCCGCGCGATCGTGTACGAACTCACGCCGTACGGCGCTGACCTGGACCAGGTCGTCCTCGCCCTCGGCCGGTGGGGTGCCCGGTCGCTCGGCGAACTCCGCCCGGGCGAGATCGTCACCACAGACATCCTGGTGATGGCGCTCCGGTCCACCTTCCGGCCGGACCGGGCGAAGAAGGTGCGGGCGCGAGTGAGCTACGAACTGCGGTTCGGCGACCTGGTCGTCCACGCGCTGGTCGACGACGAGTCCCTCGAGGTCGCCGCCGGCCCCATCGACAAGCCGAACGTGGTGATCGAGGCCCGCGGCCCACTCAGTCCGCTCCTCAACGGCGAGATCGACGGCGAAGCGGCCCTGAAGACCGGCCTGGTCACCACTGACGGCACCGCCGCCGACCTGAACCGCTTCGCCCAGTTCTTCCCGATCCAGTAAGGCTCAGTGCTTGCTAGCGCCCTCCGCGCCTGCGCCGGTCAACGCACGGACCGACAGCTCTTTGTACCGGTCCTCGCTCGACTTGTCCCGGCCCACGTACGTCCCGATCACGCCGAGCAGGAAGCCGAGCGGAATCGACACGATGCCCGGATTGGACAAGGGGAACCAGGAGAAGTCGGCGCCCTTGATCATCGAGTCCTTGGTGCCGGAGACCACCGGGGAGAAGAACACCAGCACCACCGCGGAGATCAGCCCGCCGTAGATGCTCCAGACCGCGCCTGACGTGTTGAACCGCTTCCAGAACAGGTTGAACAGCAGGGCCGGCAGGTTCGCCGAGGCCGCGACCGCGAAGGCGAGTGCGACCAGGAACGCGATGTTCAGCTTCTGCGCCGGGATCGCCAGCCCGATCGCGATCGCGCCGATCCCGATCGCGGCGAACCGGGCGACCCGGAGCTCGCTCTTCTCGTCCACGCGGCGCTTCGCCAGCACGTTCGCGTACAGGTCGTGGGCGAAGGAGGAGGCCGAGGTCAGCGTCAGGCCGGCGACCACGGCCAGGATGGTGGCGAAGGCAACGGCCGCGATCAGCGCGAGCAGGATCGAGCCGCCGACCGAATCGGGTCCACCGCCGACGATCTCGGCCAGCAGCGGCGAGGCCACGTTGCCCTTCGAATCCCGGACGGCACTGCCCTGGCCGGTGTCCAGCAGGGCGGCGGCGCCGAAGCCGAGGGCCAGCGTCATCAGGTAGAAGGCGCCGATCAGGCCGATCGCCCACTGCACGGATCGCCGGGCCGAGCGGGAGTCCGGCACGGTGTAGAAGCGGATCAGGATGTGCGGCAGACCCGCCGTACCGAGGACCAGGGCGAGTCCCAGGGACAGGAAGTCGATCTGGCCGGTCAGGTCCTTGCCGTACAGCAGACCGGGCTGCAGGAACGCCTCGCCCTGACCGGACTTCGACGCGGCCGCGCCGAGCAGCTTGGAGATGTTGAAGTCGAACTTCAGCAGCACCAGGAAGGTGATCAGCACGGTGCCGGACATCAGCAGCACCGCCTTGACGATCTGCACCCAGGTCGTGCCGCGCATCCCGCCGACCGTCACGTAGATGATCATCAGCGCGCCGACCAGGACGATCACGCCTGCCTTCAACTTCGAGTTGGTGACACCGAGCAGCAGGCCGACCAGTGAGCCCGCGCCGACCATCTGGGCGAGCAGGTAGAAGATCGACACGACGATGGTCGAGGTGGCAGCCGCCGTACGGACCGGCCGTTGCTTCATCCGGAACGCGAGCTGGTCGGCCATCGTGAACCGGCCGGAGTTGCGCAGCAGTTCGGCGACCAGCAGCAGCGCGACCAGCCAGGCGACCAGGAAGCCGATCGAGTAGAGGAAGCCGTCGTAGCCGAACAGCGCGATCTGGCCTGAGATACCAAGGAAGGATGCCGCCGACATGTAGTCGCCGGCCACGGCGAGACCGTTCTCCGCGCCGCTGAACGACCGGCCACCGGCGTAGTAGTCGGCCGCGGTCTTGTTCTGCCGGGACGCCCACCAGGTGATGTAGAGCGTCACGGCAACGACCGCGGTGAACAGTGAGATGGTGAGCGCCTGGTTGCCCGGCTCCGCGTCCGCCAGGGGGATCAGACCGGGGATGAGAATGGACGTCACCGGCGACGCTCCCTCTTGTACTTGGCGTTCAGCCCGCTCGCCAGCGGGTCCAGCTTGCGGTTCGCGAACCGGCCGTACAGGGCGGCGATCACGAAGGTGGAGACGAACTGGAGCAGCCCGAAGATCAGCGCCACGTTGATGTGGCCGGCCACCTTGTGACTCATGAAGTCACGCGCCCAGTTGTTGCAGGCGACGTACGCGAGGTACCAGGCCATGAACGCGATCGTCCACGGCACCACGAAGTTGCGGTACCGGCGCTTCAGTTCGGTGAAGTCAGCCGCCTGGTGCACCGCCTCGTACGCGCGGGACTCCCGCTGGCGCACCGGGTCCTCCCCCTCATCCGACACTGCCACACTGCACCCCTCAGGTCAGGAACGCGATCACGGTGCACGTTAGCGCTCTCACAGGGGCGGCGCGACCGGAGCGTCCAGGGCGCGCCGGTAGTTGGCCAGGTCGCTCGGCCTGGTTCGGTAACAGCTGGTGAAATACGGCATCCGCAACGGCTCGGGCGGTCGCGCCGTGCTCTCGTAGATCGCGTTGATCTGCTCCAGCACGGCCTCGCGCCGGGATTCGGTCATCACCGCGACCCGCGAGTGTGACTGGGCCAGCTGCCGAAGCCCGCCGCGGTCCAGGTCGTGCCAGTGCCGGAATCGGGTGGTCTCCGCAGGCGAGAACAGGCCCGACTGCTCCAGGATCGGCACCGGGTCGAACCCGTCGCCCTTCCCACCCAGGAAATCGTCGCCCATGATCGCCCGGTCCAGCCGCCGGACCCACGGCACCACCTTGTCCGCGTAGTTCCAGAGCAGCCCCAGTACGCCGTTCGACCGGAGTACCCGGGCGATCTCGGGCAGCGCGCGGGCGTGTTCGAACCAATGAAACGCCTGACCTACGATCACCGCGTCCACCGAGCCGTGCGCGAGCGGGATCGACTCGGCGGCGCCGACCATCGTGACGACGCCCGGCAACCGGCTGCACAGCGACAGCATCTCCTCGGACGGGTCGACCGCGACCACATCGTGCCCGAGGGCGGCGGCGACCGCGCTGAGCTTGCCCGTTCCGGCGCCCAGATCGAGGATCTGCAGCCGCCCCGGACCCAGGATCCAGGTCAGCGCCTCGGCCGGAAAGGTCGGCCGGGCCGCGTCGTACGCCGCCGCGACAGCGCCGAAGGACTTCGCGCGGGCCGTCTCGGAACCTGGCTCATCGGTGGTCATCACCGTAAATCATGCCGTAGGCACGCCTCGCAGCGCTGTTACTCGCCGAGCTTCTTCTGTTCGATGTGCTCGTTCAGCGCGTGCAGTTCGGGATGCTTCTCCATGATCGCGACCAGATCCGCGCAATTCAGCTCCGCCGCGCCGAAGTCCTCGATCAGCGTCGTGAGCAGATTCCGGTCGTCCTGTGTGTCCAGTGTGAGCCGGTACTTCGACGCGTCGCCGCCGTCGAACGGCAGGTTCAGCAGGCGCATGTCACCGGTCCGGTTCTGGTGCAGGTACGCCGTGACGTGCTCGCGGTCGACCGGCAGGGTCGCGTCCGCGTCGGCCTGCAGCAGCCGGGCGGCGGAGAAGATCTCGTAGTCCATCCCGCGCGGGAAGGTCCGCTCCAGGCAGTTCGACACGTAGAGGTTGTCGTCCGCCTCGGCGCGGAACCGGTCGACGCCCTCGGCAACGACCGCCGCGTCGATCAGCGGGCAGTCCGAGGTGACCCGGACGACGCCGTCCAGCTCGTTCTCGCGGATTGCGCCCGCGAACCGGGACAGCACGTCCAGCTCGCTGCCGCGGAACACCGCGACCCCGGCGGCGCCGGCCTGCTCGACGATCTGCTCGTCGGCCTCGTTCGTGGTGGTCGCCACGATCACCGGCAGCCCGGTCTGCGCCAACCGGTCCAGATGGTGCTGGAGGAACGTTTTACCGCCCGCGGTGAGCAGAACCTTGGCCGGCAACCGCGTGCTGGTCGCCCGGGCCTGGGTGATGATCCCGATCTTCATGAAGCCACCTTGATTGAGTTCCACCGGAACATCTCCCGGATTTCCGTCGGCCCGGCCACGTGCTCGACACCCAGCTCAGTGTCGGTGAACTCACGGGCCACGTCGAGCGGGACGTACGGTTCGTTCAGCTCCGGCCACAGCCGCCGGATCCGGGCCTGTCCGCCGAACGACGGGTGCTCGTTCTCCAGCAGCATCGGGTCGCCGTACACGCCCGGTTGCAAGCCCACCGACGCGCCGTACAGGACGGCGGAGCTGAGCCGGTTGGAGGCGACCCGCTTGTGCTTGCGGAGTTCGCGGAGCTGTTTGAGCAGGAAGTCGCCGTCGGTCTTGCGCCAGTGCAGACCGCGGTACCCGTGCGTGATCACCCGGAACCCGGCGTCGGTGTAGACCTTGCGGATCGCCTCGTTGTCGTACTCGTTCCAGTACAGGCAGACGGTGACCGGCCCGGTCTCGTGTTCGTTGATCGAGGCAACGATCCGGCCGTGGTCGCCGAGCACGTTCTGGCCTTCCCAGCCGTGGAACGGGTAGAAGATCGTGCCGGCCGCGTCGTCGGCGGGGGTGGCCAGCTCGGGGTACACCTTCAGCAGGTAGAGCCAGACGGAACCGATCACCGAGTAGTTGCGCAGGCCCATCGACCAGCCGCGGCGGCGGACGCTGTCCGACCAGACGAACTTCGGCATCCCGTCGACGAAGGCGGTGTTGTACGCGAACCCGTCCAGGATGTTCCAGCCGTGCTGGAGGTAGCCCCAGATCCGCGGCGGCTCGCCGTTGCCGAGCCCGGCGTACTTGGCCATCACGTTCGCGTGGCCGTAGAAGTGGTTGGCGTGGTGCATCAGCGAGTCACTCTGCGGACGCGTTTGACGACGACTCGGGCCGGGTTCAAAACGGCCTGGCCGATCCGGTACGGCCGGGACCGGCGGATCCCGTCCAGCTGGCTCTCGAACCAGGTCGCCTGCGTGTTCGCGTCGGCCAGCTCCTGCGAGAGCCGCGCGATCGTCGCCAGCTGTTCGGCCGCACCCACCGGCTGGGCGGGCTCGTTGCCGTCGGCAACTCCTGCCCAGAGCTCGTCGGTCACGGTGATCCCGGCCATCGACGCCAGCCGCGCGGTCAGGTCACGCAGGCTGCCACCGGCAGGCCATGGTTGCCGTGAGCCCGCTTCGAGTGACCGCCGGACGAACCGGGCCAGCTGCCCGACGAGCAGCGCGTCGCCCTCACCCTCGACCTTCGCGCCGTCACCGAACACCCGGTACGACGAACCGTCGGCGATCACGTTGTCCGCCGAGGCCACGGCCGCGATCGCCGGGTCCTGCGCCCGCAACCACTCGGCGAACGCGAGCACAGTACGACGTACCGCGGCGTGGTCGTCGATCCGCAGAGCGGCGAGCAACTGCTCCTCCAGGAGCACACCGGAGCCCGTCGGCACGGCACCGACTGGCAGAACGGAGGGCAACGAGGGGGCACCGGCGACGAAGTACCAGCCGGGCGCGAGCTCACGGCCCAGCCCCGAGGCGATGGCGTCCTGCGTCGTGCGGTACGGGTCGGTCAAGGTGGGACCGGTGAAACGGGCCGCGATCGAGCGCGCGACCACGGCGGCGGTGAACGGGCCACTGACCTCGGCCAACGCCACCTCGGCCTCGTCGAGGGACGGGTAGACCGCGAAGGTCGCCGTCAGCCCGGCGGACTCCACGACGGCCGAGACCGCCTTGAACCCGGCGGGCGGGGCCACGTCACCGGCGACGTCGCGCGCCCAGGCCTCGTCCCGCGGCACGGTGATCGTGGGGTCGGGCTGGACCAGACGCTCGATGCCGAAGCTGTTCTCGGCAGCCAGCAGTAGGCGGCCCGACGGGGCCAGCCGTGCCTTGAGCGCCGCCAATGCGTCGGTCCAGGTCAGCACCGGGGTATCCGGGCCGACCAGCCGGGCGAATCCGTCGAGCGCCACGACCACGTCGTACGAGTTCTCGCCGTGCTCGGCGCCGAAGTGGTCCAGTGAACCGCAGAAGACGCGCACGTCGAGTGCCTCGGCGATCTCCTCCGCATCCGGTGCGGAGCGGACCAGGACGTCGACGGACTCGGCGCGGTCGGCCACGACCTTCAGCAGGTCGAGCGAGTGAGGGCCCGCGACCAGCACCGAGCCTGCCGAGCCGCCGCCGAGGACTGCCTCGAGCAGGGCGGCCGGTGCGGCGCCGGACAATGCGGGCCGCCCGTCCGACGGGTGCAGGTCGGACCAGTTGAGCATCTCGCCGGCGATCATGATCGACCGAGCATCAGCCTGGTCAGGTGTCACAGTGGTCAATTCTCTGGCTTTCCAGCGAGGTGGCGGGTCAGGACACCAGCTTCGTCAGGGTTTCGATCACCTGGTCGACCTGGGCGTCGGTCAGGTCCGGGAACATCGGCAGCGAGATCTCCTCGCGGTAGTACTGCTCCGCGTTCGGGCACAGACCGCGCTGGTAGCCGGCGTTCGCGAAGACCGGGTGCCAGTAGACCGGGATGTAGTTGACCTGGACGCCGATACCGGCCGCCCGCAGGCCCTCGAAGATCTCCCGGCGACGGCCGCCGAGGATCCGCACCGGGTAGAGGTGCCAGGCCGGGTCCACGTAGTCGCGCTGCGCCGGGACGCGAATCCCGTCCACACCGCTGAACGCCTCGTTGTAGCGGGCGGTGATCTCGCTGCGGCGCTTCTTGAAGTCGGCCAGCCGCTTCAGCTGGGACAGCCCGAGCGCGCTGGCGACGTCGGTGAGCCGGTAGTTCAGGCCGAACTCGTGCACCTCCTGGTGCCACGGGCCCTCGTCGGTGATCTCGAACCGGTCCTTGTCGCGGACCAGGCCGATGAAGTGGAACTCGTGCACCTTCTGCCCGACCGCCGGGTCTTTGGCGACGACCGCGCCGCCCTCGCCGGTGGTGAGGTTCTTGGTCGGGAAGAACGACAGCGTGCTCACGTCGGCCAGGTCGCCGACCGGACGGCCCTTGTACGTGCCGCCGACCGAGTGCGCGGCGTCGTCGAGCGTCTTCGCGCCGATCCGGTCCGCGATCGGCTGGAGCGCGTCGTAGTCCGCGGCGTGGCCGGCGTAGTCGACGGCCGCGATCACCTTGGTCCGATCCGTCACGGCCGCCTCGACGGCAGCCGGGTCGAGCAGCGCGGTGTCCTCCTCGACGTCGGCGAAGACGATCTTCGCGCCGAGGATCGCCGCGCACGACGCGGTCGCCACGAACGTCATCGGCGTGGTGACGACCTCGTCGCCGGGGCCGACCCCGAGACCGGCGTACGCCATGTGCAGGGCCGCCGTGCCGGAGGTGCAGCTGACCGCGCGGTGGCCGCCGGCCAGCTCGGAGATCGCCGTCTCGAACGCGGTGACGGTCGGGCCGGTGGTCAGCCAGTCACCGCGCAGGATCGCGGCGACCGCTTCGATGTCCTCTTCGGAGATGGACTGACGGCCGTACGGAAGCATCAGACGTCGCTCTCCAGGATCTTGGTGATCTCCTCGATCGTGTACCACTGGTCGTTGTTGTCCGACGTGTAGTGGAAGCCGTCCGCCACCGGCGTGCCGTTCGTCGGCGGGGTGTAGCCCCAGGTGGCCAGGTCCGGCTGCAGCACGTACCGGTCGCCGATCGCGAGCGCGCGGCGGCCTTCCTCCGGGCTGATCATCTCTTCGTGCAGCTTCTCGCCCGGGCGCAGGCCCATGTCGTGCATCTTGGCGCCCGGCGCGATCGCCTGGGCCAGGTCGGTGATCTTCATCGACGGGATCCGCGGCACGTACAGCTCGCCGCCCATCATCTGCTCGAACGAGTCGACCACGAACTGGACCGCCTCGGGCAGCGTGATCAGGAACCGGGTGCAGCGCAGATCGGTGATCGGCAGCGACTCACCGGCCTCGTGCAGGGCGCGGAACTTCGGGATGATCGAGCCGCGGCTGCCCATCACGTTGCCGTACCGGACCACGCAGAAGCGGGTGTCGTACGCCGCCGCGTAGTGGTTGCCGGTGATGAACAGCTTGTCGGCGGTGAGCTTGGTCGCGCCGTACAGGTTGATCGGGCTGGACGCCTTGTCGGTGGACAGCGCGACGACCTTCTTCACACCGGAGTCGATGCTGGCCTCGATCACGTTCTGCGACCCGATCACGTTCGTCTTGACGAACTCCCACGGGTTGTACTCCGCAGTGTCGACCTGCTTCAGCGCGGCCGCGTGCACCACGTAGTCGACTTTGTGCATGGCCCGGTCCAGCCGGTCCTTGTCGCGGATGTCGCCGATGAAGAACCGCAGCCGGGGGTCGTCGCCGAACAACTGGCGGACCTCCCACTGCTTCAGCTCGTCCCGGCTGAAGACGATGATCCGGCGCGGGTCCAGGTTGTCCAACGCGTAGCGGATGAACGCCTTGCCGAAGGAGCCAGTGCCTCCGGTGACGAGGATGTCGGAGCCGGTGAGGATGGACACGTCGTATAGGACCCTTCTTCAGGACAGTTTCCGGACCGCCGCGCAGGCGTACACACCCTTGGCGGCAAGTCCGTACGATAGCGGGCTGTTCCACCGAAGCCTCAATCCGCGTCCTCCGCTCGGCCCGGCAGGGGCGTAGACGTCAGTTCGGCAGCAGAAGTTCGACCCCTGGAAAGTATGTCTGGAAACGGGCCTTGTCGCGGGTGATCACGCGATAGCGGTGCACGGCCGCATGAGCGCCGACATAGAAGTCGGGCAGCGGCGAGGTCTTCGTGCCGCCCCGCCGGCGATAGGCGAGGAAGGCCTTGGCGGCCAGGAATCCGGCTTCGTACGGCAGCGGCTCGCGCCGGAAATCCGTCTTGGGCAAGGCGGCGTCGACCTCCTCGATCCGCTCGAAACCGGCCGAGACCTCCGCGTAGATCAAGGGATTGATCACCAGTTCGCCCTGGTCGCGGGCATCGGCGACAGCGGTCGCGGACCAGTCCGCCCAGGTCCGGTTATCGGTCAGGATGTCCAGCAGCACACAGGTGTCGACCAGCGTCACCCGTTCATTCGCCACGCAGCAGCTCCATCAGTTCCTCGGTGCTCATGCCGCTGGTGGCCCGGCCGCGCATCTCGCGCACCAGGCGCTGGCCACGGGTCTCGCTCTGGCTGGCCCGGACGATGCGCAGAGCACCGCCGTCCTCGACCACCTCGACCTCGTCACCCTCGTGCAGATGGTGTCTGCGGCGGAGCTCGGCCGGGATGGTGACCTGCCCCTTGCTGTTCAGGCGCATCGATCCTCCTACGTATTACGTCTCCTACGTATTACATCCTACCCGATACGGTTTGGGGCGTGACTCGGATCGGGATCAGGTGTGATGTGGGGCCCAAGCGGGGGATCGGGCATGTGATGCGGAGTCTGGCGCTGGCGGAGGAGTTGCGCCGGCGTGGGGCCGAGGTGGTGTTCGTGTGTGACAGCCCCACAGTGCCGTGGGCGGACGAGCAGATCAGCGCCCGCGGGATCGGGGTGGAACCGGCCGTGTGGACGGCTGATGAACACCTGGAGTTGTTCGCCCGGCTCGGGCTGGACGCCGTGGTGTTCGACTCGTACGACCTGGACGCCGAGGTCTTCACCGCGGTCCGCAAATCAGGCATCCCCACGCTGGCGATCGTCGACGGTGACCTTCGCGGCGCCGAGGCAGACGTGTTCGTCGACCAGAACCTCGGATCCGAACTGGACCAGCCGGTGCTCCCCGAGGGATCCACCCGGCTCGCGGGTCTCGACTACGTCCTGCTCCGGGACGAGATCCTCCAGCTCCGCCCCACCGAACCACCTCAGCCGCGATCGGGCGCCGTACCGAAGGTCTTCGCGTTCTTCGGCGGCACCGACGCCTTCGGAGCCGGCCCGTACGTCGTCCGCGCGCTCGCCCGGACCGGCGTCGGTTTCGAAGCCCTCGTCGTGGCACCCGGTGACGACCTGGCCGATGCGATCGCCGCTGTCGACCTGGATCCCGGCCAACACGTCGAGGTCATCGGCCCGACCTCCGAACTCGCGAAGGCCGTCGTCGCCTCGGACCTGGTCCTGAGCGCCTCCGGTACGTCGACCTGGGAGCTCCTCTGCCTCGGCGCGACCGCAGGCCTGGTGTGTGTGGTCGACAACCAGGTGATGGGCTACGAACGAACAGTCGCCACGGGTGCCGCCGTCGGTGTTGGCGTCCTCTCCGATCTCAAAGTCGACCCGGACCCCGCGGCCGCCGTACTACGCCCGCTGCTGCGGGACGCCGAGGAACGTGCTCGCATCGCCGGCGAGGGCTGGAAACTCGTCGACGGGCAAGGCCGTTCCCGTGTCGCCGACGCGTTGTTTCACCTGATCTCGTAGATCGTCGCGTCCAACGTCGCGTGCCGGATCCGGACGAACTCCTTCAACTGCGGTGAAACCTCGCCCGCAAGGCGGTCGGCGTACAACCATTTGACTCCGGCCCGGCGCAACCGCTCGACAGCCGGTGCCGACGGGGACACGAACACCGCGTCGTTGATCGCCAGGAGGTCCCGGTTCCAGAACGGCACCTCGAGCGGAGCGGTGCCGGCCGCCATCGCGGTCTTGGTCGCGCGGTTGCTGCCCGACCAGCCCTCGAGCAGGACGGGTCGCTCGGACAACGCCGCGAGCCAGTAGTGCCGGCTGTCGCACCCCGCCTCGGTCTGGGCGATGCAGTGGGCGTTGGTGGCGATCAGCTCGCCCGGACGGCTGTTGTCCCGCAGGAAGCGTGCAGCGGCCGCCTCTGCTTCGGTCGGACCACCGGCCTGAGGCTTGGCGAAGACCGGAAAGACGGTAGCCCCGAGCACGGCCACCGCTACCCCGGTCGCAACCACAGTGCTGGCAGTTCGGACAAGTACGCGACGGTCGAGCACCAGCCTGACCAGGTTCGCCAGACCAGCACAGGCCAGTGCAGCGATGACCGGAAAAGCAGTCCGTAGGAACGGCACCTGACTGGGCGCTGTCTGGGTGGTCATCAGGGTCCCGGCCAGGCCGGCCAAGGCGAAACCGAGCAGGAACACCGCACCCGGATCCCGCCACGGACGCCGCAGGAAGAACACCCCGCAGCACGCGAGCGCCCAGCTCAGCAGCATCCGCCAGTCGGTCAGCAACTGCTCGTTGACCATGAACTGCGTCCCCCAGGTCTGACCGCCGAGGAGCGTCAGCAGAGCCCCGAAGCCGATGGCCACCATCAGCAGTCCGGCGGTCAACGCGGTCCGGGTGGCCCGCTTCGTCGCAGTGAGGATCAGGAACGTCAGCAGAAATCCGCCCGCGGCCAGCGGCAGGATCGTCGCCTTGACGCCGACGGCCACGATCGCCAACCCGATCGGCAGCACCCAGCGGCTGCGCGGCTGCTGCCGCCGGAGCAGATCCACGGCCACCAAGCAGAACGCCGGAGCGATCACCAGGCCAAGCGCCTGCGGCGGACTCAGGTACGCCCAGACCGCCGCCGCCACCTGCCCGGCATCACCTTCCCGCAACGGCCCCCACGTCCCACCCAGCCCCACAACCAGTACTGCGAGTGACCCAGCCCACGAAGCCTTCTCGGTGAACCGTGCGGTCAGGGCGAAAACCAGTGCGCAACCCGCGAGCAGCAGTGGCAGCCAAATGAGCGAATGCACCAGCACAGTCAGGTCGATCCGCGTGATCCAAGCGGTCGCGGCCAGGAACTGGTGGGAGAACGTGTGGTAGCGCATCGGCTCACCACCGAGCCACAACGTGCTGATCGGTACGTCGTACTTGGCGCTCGCGGCCAGGGCTTGATGGAAGGCCAGCGCCGGATCGGATCTGAGCGGGTCGGCGAAGGCGGGCAGGAACCGGGCCGGGCCGTTGCGGTACGTCACGACCAACACGATCGACAACGCCGCGGTGAGGAGCCAGGCCTGCAGCGGCCGCAGGGGTTGTTCCACCGGGCGCCACACCCGGGTACGGGCGTCGCTGTCGACGACGGCGACCACCAGGACGAGCGGAATCCAGACCCAGGACCAGGCCTGCATGCCGACGGAGGCGCTGGCCAGGTAGACGATGATCTGGGCTGCGGCGCCGACGGCGAAACCAGCCGCGGTGTCTTCGACCAGGTTGCGGTGGTAGCCGCCGATCAGGCGCCAGAGGGCGAAGCCCGGGAGGACCACGCCGAGCACGATGAAGGCCAGGAATCGGCCGGTCTCGCTGATCGTCGAGTGGCGGAGCAGCAACACGACCGCGAGGACGATCAAGGGAAAAGCGGCGGCCAGCCCGGTGAGTGAGGGGCCGGCTGTTCTCGGCCCACGCCGCCTTGCCCTCGACCGCATGCAGTCACCTTAATCGGCCTGCAATCGCTCCGTGCGCGGAGTGTCACAAACTGTGGTCAGGGCAGCTCGAATACCAGAGCGTCGGGGGCCTGGTAGCGAAGGGTGGCGAAGGTGCTGAGGTTCTGCGAGACCGCCGTCTGGGAGGGGTCGGCGTAGAGCCAGCGGACGCCGTACTTGGTGCGGAGCAGGCGGAGGTTGTCGCGGGTCGGGGAGGCGAAGGCGCGGTCGTTGTCCTCCTGCTTCTGCTCGTCCCAGAAGGGCAGGCCGTTCGGGCTCCTGCCGGTGGAGGCGACCAGGTCGTTGATGGTATTGGTGTACCCCCAGCCCTCGACCAGGACGTGCCGCTCGGTCAGCGCGGAGATCCAGAAGTGCCGGACGTCGCAGCCGGAGGCGTTCTTCATCGCGCAGTGCGCGTTGGTCGCGATCAGGTCGCCGGGCGCGGTGTGGTCGCGGATCCAGTGGGCCGCCGCGGTCTGGGTGATCGACGGGCCGAGCGGGTACTTGTCGGTCAGCGGCGGCAGGGTGACCTCGCGATAGTTCGCCATCGCCTGGATCGGCAGCAGCAGGCCGGCGCCCATCCCGGCGAGCACGAACGACGCCATCGCGATCCGGGTCGGCCGGCCCCTGCGCCGGGCGAGCTTCCACAACGCGGTGACGATCACGGCAACCGCGGCCAGCAGCCCGACTGTCCACAACCATGGCGTGACCAGGCCGGTCAGCGTCCCGTCGGGGCGCAGGAACGGCCTGCCGTCGGACGGGTGCGCCTTGACGATCGCCCGGGCGGCCGCGGTCGCGCCGGCGCCGCCGAGGACCGAGGCGAGGACGGCGATCCCGGACCGTTTGTCGGCGAACCAGAACACCAGCATCCACGCGCCCGCCGCGGCTAGGGCGGCGATCACCGGGACCGCCGTCCGGTGGAAGTACATCTGGCTGGTTCCCGGCTGGTCGGTCAGCAGCATGCCGCCGAGGCCCGCGATCGCGATGCCCACCCCGAAGATCATCCCGGGATCGCGGAACCACCGGGCCGTCGTACCGGTCAGCACCAGCAGGCCGGCCGCACCCAGAAGCAGGCCCAGGCAGCTGGTGATCCCGCTGATCCACATCGCGCCGTGGTCGTACTCGCCCCAGCCGACCGGTTTCGCCACCAGCGGGTAGATGCCGATCTTGGCGAACGTGACCCACGGCCGGACCGCGAGCCCGGACGAGTGGTTGCCGAAGACGACCACGATCGCGCCGAGGAAGATCGCCCCGAGCACGCCGATCAGCACCAACGCGCCGGCCGCGAACTTCCGGTAGAAGATCCGGATGAAGACGACCAGACCGAAACCGCAGATGATCAGCGGAATCACGGTCGCCTTCGACCCCGAGGCGGCGACGCTGATCAGCACGAACAGCACCCAACTGCCGGGTGCGCTCCGGCCGCGCAGGAGGTCGACCCCGATCAGGGCGAGCAGTGTGATCAGCCCGCCGCCCAGGTTCTGCGTCGGCGAACCCCAGACGTAGTTCGTCAAGCTCTCGGCCGGCAGATTGACGTTCGGGTACGCGTTCACCGTGCCGCCGATCCCGGCCACCGCGATCGCGAGCGGACCGGCCCAGCGCGACCCGGGTGCGATCCGATCGGTCAGCGCGAAGATCAGCGCGCAGCCGGCCAGCAGCAGCGGGATCCAGCCGATCGTGTAGACGAGATCGGTCAGGTCCACCCCGGACGCCCACGACGTCGCCGCGGTGAACTGGTGCCAGAAGTAGTGGTAGTCCATCTTCTCGCCCTGCAGGTACGGCGCTTGCAGGGGGACGTCATACTTCGCACTCGCGGACAGCGCCTGGTGGAAGGCCATGTCCGGCGAGTTCGACCGTGCGTCCGTGTACGGCGCGGGCACTAGGTTTCGGTACCGGCCGACCGCGTAGATGGGCAGCGCACACGCCCCCGCGATCAACCACGCGGCCAGCGGGCTGACCGGTCGCTCCACCCGGCTGAGGCACCGCCTCCGCCACGACGGCACGGACACGGCGACCATCAGCACGGGAGCGGCCCAGAGCCAGGCCCACTGCTGCAGCCCGAGTGGTGCGACGGCCATGTAGACCAGCAGCAGCACCGACACGCCGACCAGCGAGCCGGCCGCGAAGTCCTCGATCAGGTTGTGGCGGAACGGGCTGGCCAATCGCCACAGGATCGTCCCTGGCAGGGTGATCCCGAAGCCCCAGAAGCGCAGCAGGGCCACGATGCTGTCACCGGAGGCGTGCCCGGCCGCCAGCCAGATCAGCAGCCAGGCCAGGGCCACCCCGGCCGCCACCTTCACGAGGTTCGAGCCGAGAGCGCGCCATGGGAACCGCCGTTCGGCACGCTGCGGAGCGCCGAGGCTACTGGGCGCGACGCGCGTGATGGTTGGCACGAAGGAAGGTTAGCGGGGCCGGGGTGCCGAGTAGTCTCGCCGAAGGAAGGTTTGCCAAGTGGAAGCCAGTCAGCCCACCTTGTCCGTCGTCGTACCGATGTACGACGAGGAAGAGGTGCTGCCCATCTTCTTCGAGCGGATGCGCCCACTGCTCGACGGACTCCGCATCAGCTACGAGGTGCTCGTCGTCGATGACGGCAGCCGGGACAACACCGCCGCACTGCTCGCCGTCGCGACCAAGGACTGGCCACAGCTCCGCCTGGTCCGCCTGCTCCGCAACTCCGGTCACCAGGCCGCCCTGTCCGCCGGATTCCGCCGGGCCCGCGGCGAGTATCTGGTCAGCATCGACGCCGACCTACAGGACCCGCCTGAGTTGATCGCGGACCTGCTCGCCACCGCGCGCGACGAGGACGTGGATGTCGTGTACGGCGTCCGCTCCGACCGCTCCAGTGACACGTGGGCCAAGCGGACCACCGCTCGCCTGTACTACCGGTTGATGTGCCGACTGGTCGGCAAGGAGATCCCCTTCGATGCGGGGGACTTCCGGTTGGTCTCCCGGCGGGTGGTCGACGCGGTGAACGCCCTGCCCGAGGACGGTCGCGTGTTCCGGCTGGTGATTCCGTGGTTGGGCTTCCCGAGTGCTGAGGTGACGTACGTACGCGCCGAGCGGGCGGCAGGAACCACGAAGTACAACCTGAGCAAGATGATGCGGCTGGCCTTCGACAGCGTCACGGCGTTCTCGGCGGCACCGCTGCGGCTGGCGACCTGGCTGGGTCTGCTGGGCGGTCTGCTGTCGGTGGCGGTCGTCATCGCGGCACTCATCATCAAGCTGTCCGGCAACAGCATCCCGGGCTGGACGTCGACCGTCCTCGCGGTGGGTGTGATCGGTGCGATCCAGTTGCTTTGTCTCGGCCTGCTGGGGGAGTACGTCGCGCGGTTGTTCCAGTCGAGCCAAAAGCGGCCGCAGTTCCTGGTCGGCTACGACAGTCTCGAGGACCACGGCCACCACACCTTCGCCGAGGCGATCGAGGCCAAGGATCCTGACCACGGGTAGGCTCCCACTCCATGCCGGACCTCTCGCCCATTCCGTTCTGCAAGGCCTACCTGGCGGGCGACGAACTCGCCTACGTCAGTCAGGCCTTCTCCTCGGCCGCAGTGGTCGGGGACGGCCCGTTCACCGCGCGGGCCACCGAGCTGGTCACCAAGCTCACCGGCGGGGTCGGGTCGTTGCTCACCACGTCCTGCACGCACGCGCTGGAGATGACCGCCCTGCTGCTCGACCTGGAGCCGGGCGACGAGGTGATCATGCCCTCGTTCACCTTCGTCTCCACTGCGAACGCGTACGCGCTGCGCGGCGCCGTACCGGTGTTCGTGGACGTCCGGCCGGACACCCTGAACCTGGACGAGACCCAGGTCGAGGCGGCCGTCACCGACCGGACCAAGGCGATCGTGGTGGTGCACTACGCCGGGGTCGCGGTCGCGATGGACGAGATCCTGGCGATCGCCGCGAAGCACGGGATCGCCGTGGTCGAGGACAACGCGCACGGCCTCGGCGGGACGTACAAGGGCCGTCCGCTCGGTTCACTCGGCCTGATGGCGACGCAGTCCTTCCACGGCACCAAGAACGTGCACTGCGGTGAGGGGGGCGCGCTGGTCGTCAACGACATCGATCTGCTGCACCGGGCCGAGATCATCCGGGAGAAGGGCACCAACCGGAGCGCGTTCTTCCGCGGCCAGGTGGACAAGTACCGCTGGGTCGACATCGGCTCCAGCTATCTCCCGGCCGATCCGCTGGCCGCCTTCCTGACCGCCCAGCTGGAGCGGTTCGAGCAGATCCAGGCGCCCCGGTACGCGATCTGGGAGCGGTACGACGAGGAGTTGGCCGACTGGGCCGGGTCGCACGGGATCGCGGTGCCGACGGTCCCTGAAGAGTGCGTGCACCCTGCGCACATGTACTACCTGCTAATGCCGGACCACGAGCACCAGCTCGGCCTGATCGCCCATCTGCGCGAGCGCAACATCACCGCCCCCTTCCACTACGTCCCGCTGCACTCGGCCCCGGCCGGCGAGCGGTACGGCCGGGTCGGGCCGGGCGGTTGTGACGTGACCGAGCGGATCAGCGGGCAACTCGTGCGGCTGCCCCTGTTCAGCCAGCTGACCGAGGACGAGCAGACCCGGGTGATCGACGGCCTGCTCTCGTACCCCATCTGACATGGGCTGGTACGACGCGCTCGAGGCCGGCGAGCTGGCCAGTTCCCCGTCGGAGTACGAATCCAAGCGGTTCGGCGTATCGGTCGACCGGGTCTCCGTCTCCGCTTCAGCCGGTACGCCGCTGAGTGAAGTGCTGGCCGCGGTGGACAAGTCGACGGCCGATGTCGTCGTACTGCGTTATCCGGCGCGCGAGGTGTCCTGGTTCGCAGCCCTGGCGAGTGGTCCACGCAAGGCACTGCTTGCGGACAGCCTCGTCTACTGGTCGCTCCCGGTCGGTAAGGGTCATCGCCCGGCGCCGTTGGCGGGGTTCAACGCCAAGTTGGAGACCGACATCGACGACGACCTGGTGGACGACCTGGTCGGCGACATCTTCGGTGACTACGGCAACCACTACTGCGCCAACCCGTTGTTCGACCGGGCGCTGGCGCTCGCCGGGTACCAGGAGTGGGCCCGGCGCAGCATCGCCGCGGACGGTGCCGTCGTACTGCGCGGCCCCGATCGCCGGGTGCTCGCGCTGGCCACGGTCGACCGGCAGGCGTCCTGGACCGAGATCGAGCTGGCCGGGGTGGTCCCCTCCGAACAGGGCCGCGGCCGGTACGCGCATCTGCTCGCCGCGGTCGAGGACGCGAGCACGGCCCGGCGGCTGGTGATCTCCACCCAGGGGCATAACACCGGTGTGCAAAGAGCCTGGGCACGCTACGGTTTCGAGCCGGTTCACACTCTCTTGACAGTCCATCTCGTAACACCCGGATTACTGCCGGGTGAACGTTTTCCCGCCAGCCCCGCCCGGTGATGCATCCGTCGGGGGTGACCGCCCCCGGTGCTAGGCTGCTCGACGATGGATCACTGGTCGCCGCCCGGACCTTGGTTGCTCCGGAGCGACGTGCCGCAGCAGCATCGGGTAGGCGGGTGAAGCCGACCAGGATGTCGACCTACCGCCGATTGAGCCGAGGAGAATTGCCGTTGTGACGCCGCGGCTGAGTGTCGTTGTGCCCTTCTACAACGTCGGCGACTACATCGGGGAGTGTCTCGATTCGATCGCCCGGCAGACGTGGACCGATTTCGAGGCGATCCTGGTCGACGACGGATCCCCGGACAACAGCGCCGCGATCGCCAAGGAGTTCTGCGACCGCGACTCCAGGTTCCGGATCGTCGAGCAGGAGAACCAGGGTCTCGGCCCGGCCCGCAACACCGGGACCAGGCACGCCGACGGCGAGTACATCACCTTCGTGGACAGCGACGACCTGGTTACCCGGCACGGGTTCGAGAAGCTGATCCGTACCCTGGACGAGACCGGCTCGTCGTTCGCCGGTGGCAACGCGCGCCGGTTCAACAACTCGGCGGGCGTCCGGCCGTCCTGGATCCACCGGCTGCCGTTCGGCCGGGACCGGATCGCCACCCACGTGATCGAGACCCCGGACCTGATCCTGGACCGGATGGTCTGGAACAAGGTCTACCGGCGGTCCTTCTGGGACGAGTACGGCTACGAGTTCCCCGCGATCCGGTACGAGGACTACCCGGTGACGCTGAAGGCGCATCTGGAGGCGGTCACGGTCGACGCCCTCGCCGTACCGGTCTACTACTGGCGCGAGCGCGAGTCCGGCGAGTCGATCACCCAGCAGAAGTTCCAGCTCGGCAACCTCGAGGACCGGGTCCGGTCGGCCGAGCTGGTGATGGACCTGATCGAGACCGGGGACGGGCTGCGGGAGGTCCGCCGCCGGGTGCACTCGCACTTCACCCAGATCGACATGCTCACGCTGATGATGGCGTTCGGCGCGGCCCCGCCGGAGGAGGAGCAGAACCTGCTCAAGCTGGCCCGCCGGCTGATGGACCGGCTGGACGACTCCGTCCTGGCCCGCGCCCACAGCTACGACCGGATCCAGCACTCGGCCCTCGCCGAGGGTGACATCGACCTGCTCCGCCGGCTCGCCCAGTTCCGCAACGACGGCGGCCTGCGCGGCGGCGCCCGGGCGCTGTCCCGGCCCGGCCGGCCATGGCAGTACGAGCACAACTACCCAGGTGTGCAGGACCAGCGCAGTTCGGTACCGCGCGAGCTGTACCGGCTGCCGACGACCGCGCTGAGCCTGGCCACCAGCGTCCAGCAGGTCACCTGGCTCGAGGGCGGCACGCTGTCGGTCAAGGGCACCGCCGAGATCCGGCACCTGGAGACCAAGACGTCGTCCAGCCTGCGGATCGCGATCGTCATCGGCGGGGTCGAGACCCAGCTCGCGGTCCGCCGGTTCGACGCCACCGACACGCACGGCGACCCGGCTCTGGTCGGGTTCGAGGTACGGCTCGACAAGCCGTTGCTGGCCAAGCTCAAGAACACCGCCGCCCCGGCGCACTTCATGGTCCGGATGCGGTCCGGACGGCTCCGCCGGCACGGCAAGCTGCGTGGTCAGCGGCCGGGCAGCCCGGGCTGGCCGCCGGGATCCTGGATCGACGGCACCAGCTGGGTCCAGCCCGGTCCCGGTGCGGACGGCGCCTTCGTGCTCCGGAAGATGGTCGACTCCTGCCGGCTCACCTCGGTCGAGAAGACCGCCGACGCGCTGGTGCTGCACGGCCGGGTGCCGGGTGAGATCGAGGAGCCGAAGCTGCGGATCAGCCGCCCGCTGGCCGGTAAGGACCAGTTGCTGCCGGTCACGCTGAGCGGTGACGGCCGGGACTTCAGCGTCCGGATCCCGATCCGGCCGATCATCGACGACACCAACCCCGACGACCCGTTCACCCAGCGCACCACCTGGGCGTTCCGGCTGACCGGATCCAACGGCGAGGAGAAGCTGCTCCTCTGGACCGCCGGCCAGCGGGCGATGCACCACCTCGACCAGGGCCGGCTGGTGACGCTCACCAGGTCCACCGGTGGCTATGTGAACCTGCACGAGGCGCCGCTCCGGCTGCCCGCCGAGGACGCCGAGATCGTTGCCGACGGCAATGGGCGTGAGCTGCGGATCAGCGGTCCGGTGATGAACGGCGACGACTACACCTTCGCCTGGCGGCGGTACCTGGACGACTCCGACGACCACCTGGACGTCGAGTGCCGGCGGACCGTCGAGGACGGCGAGTGGACCGCGGCGATCGCGGTGCCCGAGCTGATCCCCGCCGACGTGGAGACGAACTCGACCGACCCGCTGGCCAGCCTGGCGGACTGGATCCTGTTCGCCACCGGCCCGGACGGCGTCTCGCATGCGGTCCAGTGCGAGCCGTTCCTGTCCAGCCGGTTGCCGGTCGACACCGAGCTGCACGGCCACTCCGCCACCCTGCGCCCGCACGCCGGCACCCTTCACCTCGAGGTTCGCTGATGCATCACCACAACCACTACTACGGCCAGGCGCACATCCTGGCCCGGTACGCCGGTCTCGACGACCAGTACCCGCCCCGGCTGCGCGGTTACCTGCAGCACGGCTGGAACATCGCCGACGGCTGGAACCCGGTGCACGAGTTCTACGACGGCGCCTGGCGGTTCACCTGGAGCGACGCTCCACGCCGCCGCGGGCACGCGCTAGGCCGGCGGAACTACCACAGCATCGGCGCCCCGTTCCTCTACCTGCTGGACCTCGAGCCCGAGCTCGGCGCGGTCCCGGAGGAGGAGCGCGAAGGCACTCTCTGGTTCCTCTTCCACGGCTGGGAGGGCGGCAAGATCCAGGGTGACCACAAGAAGCTGATCGACGAGATCCGGGAGACCGAGGACGGCCCGGTCACCTTCAGCCTGTACTACACCGAGTACGACCGGCCCGAGGTGCGCAAGTCGTACGAGGACGCCGGGTTCCGGGTGGTCTCGTTCGGCCGCCGCGGCTTCTCCTACGAGGGCACCGACCCGCGCTTCCTGTACAAACAGCTGGCCGAGCTCCGCAAGCACAAGCGGGTGGCGGCGAACCGGCTGTCGACCGCGATCTTCTACGGCATCGCGGCCGGCTGCGAAGCGGCCGTGTACGGCGACCCGATGGAGATGGAGGGCGAGAACCCGCTCTTCGGTGGGCAGCGCCGGATCGAGCGGCTGTGGCCGGAGATGCTGGGCAAGGAGCTCGACCCGGAGGCGGCCAAGGCCACCACCGATCTGGAACTCGGGGTGCCGTGGATGATGCCGCCGGAGGAACTGCGCATGGTTTTCGATTGGAGAGAGCGTGTCTGACAACCAGCTGGCCGTCGAGGTGGTCCGCGGCGAGATGCAGCCGTGGAGCGACTACAGCGGCAAGCGGGGGGCTGCCCAAGGTCCGGTGCTCCGCGCACTGCTGACCGATGTCCTTCCCGATGCTGCGCGCACTCTGATCCTCGGTCCGCATGCCGCGGATCTGGTCGAGGCCGTGATCGCGAAGGCCGCCGAGACGACCGTGCTGGTCCGCTCGGTCTCCGACGCGGGTGAGCTGACCGAGCAGTTCGGCGACAAGCTGCAGGTGGTCGCGGGCGCGCTCGACGGTCTGGTGGACGACAGCCGGCCGCGGTACGACGTGGTCGTCGCGGCGGACGGGCTGGATCGCGTCATCGGCTACGACAGCGACGACCTGAACTGGCAGCAGCGGCTCGACGCGCTGGCCGCGGTGGCATCGCCTGAGGCGGTGCTGGTGCTCGGCGTGGAGAACGAGTTCTCCCTGACGAACCTGCTCGACCGTCGCCCGGCCGACCAGCGCCACGGCGACGACGAGTGGCGACCGCTGCACGAGGACCCGACCCGGCCTGTGTCCGTCGAGCAGCTGACCTCCTCCCTGGAGCGCGTGGGCCGGACCGGTGCCGTTGCGTACGCGTCCTTCGCGGTCAAGGAGACCCCGCTGACGCTGGTGTCCGCCGATGTGGCGGCCGCTGCCCGTCCGGGGCAACTACCCGCGCGGCTGGCTGTCGAAGCACTGGAGGCCTCGGCGGCCGTAGTACCGCTGCTGGCGCCGGTTGCCGAGGGCGCCGAGAGCGCGGCGCGTGCTGGGCTGCTTGCTTCCACGCCGAGTGGGTGGATCGCTGTCGCCGGTGCGGCCGCGAAGCACGCGATCTACGCGCAGACCCCGGGTGCGGAGGCCGTTCTCACCGCTGACGCGGAGGGCGACGGCTGGTCTGTGACTGTCGCTGGTGGTGGTGCAGAGACCGCCGGCGACTTGAAGTTCGACGCCGAGGCTGTCCCGGCGACCGTGCCGGGTGGGGTGACCGCCGAGACGTTGCTGCTCCGTCTGGCCGCGGCCGAGGACGTCCCGGGTTTCCGGGATCTGGCCGCGCGGCTGGGTGACTGGGCGCGGTCCCAGACGAGTTCGCAGGTGCTGCTGCGCTGGGACGACGTGGTCGTCGACGGCGACGGGTTCGCCTTCGGGGTCTCGGCCTGGGCGACCGTGGGCGAGGAGACCGAGAAGGACCGGCTGGCCGCCGCGTGGGCCCGGTTCCACGAGCGGCTGATCGGCGCCCACCGCCGGCACCCGTGGCCGCCGTGGATGGTCGGCGACGACCTGGTCTCGGCCTGGCTGGCGATGTCCGGGATCGAGTCGATCAAGCAGACGCCGGCCGCCGGTCCGGACACCCCGTCGGCCTCGGTCGCAGAGGTTGCGCGTGGCAAGGAACTCGCCGCGGCGCTGAATGTCGCACTGGGTATCCCGGCCGACGCATCGCAGACGCCGGACGTCCGGACGGCGCTGGCGGAGGCCGACGAGGCCCGCAAGGAGAACTTCGAGCTGAAGGGCCAGATCTTCGGCCTGGAACGCACGCTCGGCTTCCGGGACAAGGCGCTGAAGACGCGCGAGACCCGGATCCGCGAGATGCGCACCCAGGTGCAGAAGGCGAACGCCGAGCGCACCAAGCTGAAGAACTCGCGCGCCTACTCCGCGGTCAAGCTGATCCGCAAGGCCGCCCAGATCCGCAACCCCCGCAAGTTCGCCGGCAAGGTCAAGCGCCGCGTCAAGCGCCAACTCAAGAACAAGCTGGGCTGACAGTCAGTGGGCCCGGCGCGCAACCAGCAACTGGTGCGTGTCGGGCCAGTCCACCGCGTCACCTTCAGGGGTCGTGATAGAGGCGACCGGGGTGATGCGGTTGTCGATCACCCAGTCGTTGCGCCAGGGCTTGGATGCCGGGTCGATGATGAATCCTGCTTGGCGGGCGACGGTTGACCAGCCCTCGAAGTTGAGGCCGCAGAACTGTTCGTGGGTTTCGCTGAGCCAGTTGTCGACGTAGTCCTTGCGGGTGAGGAAGTCCATCGCGTCGGCCAGCCGGAGTACCAGTTTGCCCTCACGTTCGGCGTACTCGAAGGGCACGTTCGCGTTGCGGCGGAAGTCCTGGGCGAACTGGAAAAACCGTGCCCTGGTTGACAATCGGGTCACGTGCGCCGCCGGGCCCTGGAGGGCTTCGAGGTCGACCGGGTTCGCGTTCACCCCGTCGCTGTCGTCCAGTTCCAGTACGACGATGCGGTCGGGCTCGGCTGGTCCGCAGACATCGGAGTTGACCCAGACTCCACCGGGAGCCGTGTGCGCGTGGAGCGCGTCGGCGAACCGTTGGACAGTGGCGGGACGCGAGCCGCCGGCGTACGACCAGATCTCGTGGGTGAGCGCGAGCGTGAGCGTGGTGTCGATCGACCGGGGTGGGAAGACGGCCGAGCCGAGCATGTTGCGCTGGTAGAAGTACACGTTCGGGTTCTGGAAGCGGCCCTGTTCCTTCTTGTGCACGCATTCGGCGTACAGGTGCCGGGCGACCTCGACACCGATCAGGTCGGACTCGTGGAACCGCGGATCCGCGTCGACCAGTTGCAGCGTGGCGCCCGTCGCGCAACCGATGTCGAGGATGCGGCCGGGGCGGACGAAGTCCTTGATCTGCTGCCATTTCCGGTCGGCCGCGGTCTCGAAGGCGTCCGCGTAGGTCTTGTAGTCGCGGGTGGTGGTGAGGCCGCCGTCGTCGCCGACCACGGGATCGTTCACGCAGCGCCGGATGTGCGCGTCCAGGTGGTAGCGATCGAAGACGTCGACGGTCGCGGGATGGGCCAGCTCGCGCCACTCGTCGTTGCCTGCGGCAATCATCAGCAGGACGTCCCACGGGCGCGGCTGGTCCGGCGGCTCGACGCCGATGACGGAGTGGCCGAGCTGTTCGTAGAGCTTGGCGACCTCGGGCGTGGAGCAGGCGACGACGGTGTTGTCTGGCGACAGCTGGACCTGGTCGTCGGTACCGGCCTCGATCGCCTTGATCGTGACGTCGGCGAAGTCGTCCGTCGGCGGGGTGTCCGTCACGCCGACCACCAAGGAACGAAGACCGGTCTGCACGCTGAACCGCTCGATCGCCGCTTCCCGCCGGTCGAACGGCACCGGGTTCCGCTTGGTGGTGTGGTGGTTTGACGAGGTCACCGCCCAGACCACGGTTGCGTCCTGTTTCGAGAGGAATTCAGCCTGGAAGTTCGTCAGGACGTGATGCCGCCCCGGAAAGAGCAGGTACACGGGGGTTCAGTCGGTCTCGGTGGTGATGTCCGGGTGCGCGTCCACGTCCGTCCGCTCGCGGATCACGTACGTCGGCCGCCCCATCGATCCGGAATGCAACCGTCCGA
The DNA here is from genome assembly GCF_004361855.1 of Kribbella caucasensis. Taxonomy (GTDB): domain Bacteria; phylum Actinomycetota; class Actinomycetes; order Propionibacteriales; family Kribbellaceae; genus Kribbella; species Kribbella caucasensis. The sequence goes on along the minus strand of NZ_SNWQ01000021.1, from coordinate 29,904 downwards.
CGTACTCGCCAAGTACGCCGAGCGCGAGCATCTGGGCACCGGAGAACAACGCCACCATCGACGCGATCGTGGTGAACCCGGCCACCGTGGTCGCGCCGGTCGCGTACTTGTAGATGATGACGCCGAACAACCCGATCCCGAACACCGCGCAGATGAAGCCGAGATAGCCGACCAGTCGCAGCGGTTCGGTGGAGTACCCGGTGATCAGGGTGAGCGCGTGCTTGACCAGCATCCAGGTGGTGTAGTTCGACTTGCCGTCGGCGCGGTCCTCCATCCTGACCGTGGTCTGCGCGATCCGCGTGGTCGACCAGGACAGCGCGACGTCGACCGAGGCGTGCGGCCCGTCCAGCCCGTCGAACCCGTCCCGCAGGAAGGTCCGGAAGGCCCGGAACGCGCTGATGGACTTGGCGTTCTGCACCGAGAGGGTGGACGCCATCGCCGCCTTGACCATGCGGGACGAGAAGCTCCGGAAGACCCCGTGCTCCTCCTCCTTCGGTACGCCGTACACCAGGTCGATGTCGTCGGTCAGCGACCGCAGCAGCACCGGGACCTGGTCGGCCGGGTGCTGGAGGTCGTCGTCCATCGTGACGACCACCTCGTACCGCGCGCTGCGGACGCCGGCGATCAACGCGTTGTGCTGACCGTAGTTCCGGGCCAGCCGGAGGGCGCGGGTCTCCGGGTACTTGTTCGCCAGCTCGCTGGCCACCTGCCAGGTGTCGTCCGGGCTGCCGTCGACCACCAGCACGATCTCGAACCCGGTGGTCACCTCGGGCAGCACGTGGGAGAGATCCTCGACAAGGCGCGGCAGGGTCCTGGCCGACCGATAACATGGCACGACGACGGAGACGAGCACTGCTTGCCCTTCTGACGATGGTCCTGCGGAGGCGGCGGTTCGCCGTTGGCGATTATTCCACTCGAGAGAGGCACTGACATTTCTGTCGCGCAGCTGGGTGCGAAAGCCCTGGATGACCATCGCGTCCGCTACCTGATCGTCGGCGCCGGCACCAATGTCTTGTACTTCGGCCTGTTCTGGCTCGGCTGGCACCTGTTCGAGGGCGCTCTGCCTTATCTGGTCGTCACCGCGATGGCCAACCTGGGCACCGCGGTCGTGATGTATCCGGTCTATCGCGGCTTCGTCTTCGGCTCCAACACGGGCTGGCTGCGCGGTTTCGCCAAGTTCTACACCGTCTACCTGTTCGGCCTCGGCTGCTCCCTGATCGGCATGCCGCTGCTGATCGAGGTCCTGCACCTGGCGGTCCTGCTCGCCCAGGCGCTGATGATCCTGATCGTCCCGGTGATCAGCTACCTGTTGCACCGGTTCTGGACCTTCCGCGACGGTTCCCACACATCAGTTGATGGCTGAACCGGCGCGGAAGTTGCCCAGTCGGTCTACTTAGAGAACGTCCCAGGTGAGCGGGGTGCCCTTCGGGGTGTCGACGCGGAACTCGCGGCCCTCGACCGAGGCGAAGGCGTCGGGGGCCAGACCGCCGGCCGGACGGACCGAGCGGACGTTGTCAGCGGCCACCTTCTCGCCGGCCTTGACGTCGCGGGTCACGTAGAGCGAACGGCGGAACCGGAGCACGTTCTGCTCGGCCTGCTTCGGGCCGATCACCGGCTGGCCGAGCGCCTGCTGGGCGACCTTGGTGCCCTCGACCAGCATCTTCACCTCGTCCGGCTCCAGCGAGAAGGCGGAGTCGACGCCACCGTCGGCGCGGGACAGCGTGACGTGCTTCTCGATCACGGTCGCGCCGAGCGCCACGGCCGCGATCGCCGCGCCGATGCCCATCGTGTGGTCCGACAGACCGACCTGGACGCCGAGCGCATCCCGCAGGACGGGGATCGAGCGGAGGTTGGACTGCTCCGGCGGGGCCGGGTAGCTCGCGGTGCAGGACAGCACGATGATCTGCTCGTTACCGGTCGAGCGGGCCGCGCGAACGGCCGCATCGATGTCGACCAGGGTCGCGGAGCCGGTCGAGATGATGATCGGCTTACCGGTCTCGGCCATCCCGCGGACCAGCGGGAGATCGCCGATCTCGTTCGAGGCGACCTTGTACGCCGGCACGTTCAGCTTCTCCAGGAAGTCGATCGCGGTCGGGTCGAACGGCGACGAGAAGGCCAGCATGCCGAGCGAGTTGGCCAGCTCGAACAGCGGCTCGTGCCACTCCCACGGCGTGTGCGCCTCCTGGTAGAGGTCGTACAGCCGGGCGCCGCCCCACAGTTCGTGCTCCGACGGCAGCCGGAAGGCCGGCAGGTCGACGTCCAGGGTGATCGTGTCGGCGGTGTAGGTCTGCAGCTTCAGCGCCTGCACGCCGGTCTCGGCCATCGCCCGGACGATGTCCTTGGCCCGCTCGATGTCGCCGTTGTGGTTGCCGGACATCTCCGCGATGATGAACGGCTGGTGGTCCGGCCCGACCGGGACATCGCCGAAGTTGATCGTGGTGGCACTCATAGGTCAGTTTCCCTTCGGCTTCCGCCGGTTGAACTTGTTCAGACTGATCGGCAACACGGTGATCTCGCGGCCGTCGGCGTACCGGGTCTCCGGCTCGCCCTCGACGAAGCGGAACCGCCGGTTCATCTGCCGGACGACAGTGTTGTGCTCGAGCACCTCGCCGTAGAGGTCGTCCAGACCGAGGGTGTCGAACGCGTACGACGTCGCGTCCTTCATCACCTCGATCCAGGCCGGCAGGGTCTCGCCCCGCTCGGCCAGCCCATCGGCGTCCAGGAAGAACCCCCAGGCACCGGTCCGCGGCTCGGCCTCGAGCTCGAGGTCGAAGAAGTTGACCACGCCGGCGACCACGCCGTCGCGTTCGTAGATCAGGATCCGGCGGGTCGGGTCGGCACTGGCCTTGGCCCACCAGGCGGCGTGCTCATCGGCCGAGATCTCGTGCGCGTTGATGCTCACGTCCCGGTTCGGCTGCTGGTTGCGCAGGGTCCGGATGATGTCGACGTCGCCGTCGGTGGCCGTGCGCAGCACTGTCTGACCTTCCGTTCTCCGATGATCCGGCCACCACGGTACCGGCTGGCCGAGGCAGGCTGCGATCCGGTGGCGAGACCGGATGTGGATAACGTCATCAACGAATCGAATCGAGCCCTTCTGCTCGGGGTGCCGGATGTGTGACTATCTTTCGAAATCTTTCCCTGGATTGGTCGGAGAGTGACATGGGTGGCTGGCGGATGGTCGGCATTGTGGGTGCGACAGCGGGGCTGCTGTTCGGCGTACTACCTGGTACCGCGGGGGCCGCTGAGCCGGGCGAATCGTGCGAGCCCAGCCCCAGTACGCCGCTGCGGCAGTTCCGCGCCAGCTGGGTCGCGTCGGTGGTCAACATCGACTGGCCGTCCCGGACCGGGCTGACCGCGGCCCAGCAGCAGGCCGAGTTGCTCGGCTGGTTCGACGACGCGGTCCGGCAGAACCACAACGCCGTGATCCTGCAGGTCCGGCCCACCGCGGACGCCTTCTGGCCGTCAACGGTGGAGCCGTGGTCGCGCTACCTGACCGGCACGCAGGGTGGGGACCCCGGCTACGACCCGCTGGCGTTCGCCGTCGCCGAGGCGCACAAGCGGAACCTCGAGCTGCACGCCTGGTTCAACCCGTACCGCCTGTCCATGAACACGGACCTCACCGCGCTCGTCCCGGAGCACCCCGCAAGACAGCACCCCGACTGGGTGGTCCCGTACGGCGGCAAGCTCTACTACAACCCGGGGATCCCCGCGGCTCGCAAACTGGTCGAGGACGCGATCATGGATGCGGTCTCCCGGTACGACATCGACGGCGTCCACTTCGACGACTACTTCTACCCGTATCCCGTTGCGGGTCAGGTGTTCGACGACGCGGCCACCTACGCGCAGTACGGGGCCGGCTTCCCGACAGTGGCCGAGTGGCGACGGAACAACATCAACCTGTTGATCCAGGAGTTGCAGCAGCGGATCAAGGCGGCCAAGCCGTGGGTGAAGTTCGGCATCTCCCCGTTCGCAGTCTGGCGGAACAAGGGGACCGATCCGCTCGGGTCCGACACGACCGCCGGCGTACAGACGTATGACGATCTCTCCGCGGACACCCGTCGCTGGGTCCGGGAGGAGTGGATCGACTACATCGTCCCGCAGGTCTACTGGGCAGGCGGATTCGCTCCGGCTGACTACAACAAGATCGTGCCGTGGTGGGCCGAGCAGGTCCGCGGTACCGACGTCCACCTGTACGTCGGTCACGCCACCTACAAGGTCGGCACGTCGACACAGTCGCCCGACTGGTCGGACCCGGCCGAGCTGAGTGACCAGTTGGGCTTCAACAGCACGATTCCCGAGGTCAAGGGCGACATCTACTTCTCCGCGAAGGACGTGCGCGCCGATCGGCTCGGTGCGACCACACTGCTGAACACGACGTGGTACTCACGTCCCGCACTGGTCCCGGCAAGCCCGTCGCTGGACAACCGTGCTCCACTGCCCGTGCAGGATCTCCGTGCGCGCAAGGCGAGTGACGGCGTTCAGTTGCAGTGGCGAGCCACGTCCGCCGACACCACGTCGTACGCGATCTACCGTCGTGACCTGACCGGTGGCGACTGGTGCCCTGACAATGACGCGCGCAACCTGCTGGCGACTATGCGTTCCACTGGTGGGCTGCAGACGTACGTCGACACCACGGCCGAGCGGGGCCACCACTACGTCTACTTCGTCAGCGCGCTCGACCGGAGCTGGAACGAAAGCCTCCGACTCCCCGCTGTGAGTTAGGGCGTTTCCCTAGGGCCCTGGGGAGTTCGGGGCGGGTAGAGCTGGTACACGCGAACCGTGCCGGACTGGAAACGCAGTTCGGCCAGTTTGGCCAGCTCTTCCGGCACTTCATTGACCCGTTCGTCGGCGAGCAACCAGCGCACGCCGTACTGCGTGCGCAGCGTTTCCAGGCCGTCCCTGGTCGGCGCGGTGAAGGCAGCGTCGTTGATCCGGAGCTTCGCCTGATCCCAGAACGGCCCGTACACCGCGTCGGTCGAGGTGTGCACGTTGTTCGCCTGCGCCGTGTACGCCCAGCCTTCGACGAGCACCCGGCGTTCGGCGTACCCGGGGATCCAGAACGAGCCGCTGTGACACCGCGATCCGGTCGGCGCGTGGCAGTGGATGTTGGTCGCGATCAGGTCGTCGGGCCCGGACTGCCGCCGGATGAACCGGGCGGCCTCGATCCCACCGGGCGCGATCGAGTCGTATGTCGTCTGCGGGGGGAACGCGAACTTCCGCAGGCTCACGATCGTCGGCGACACCGTCAACCCGAGCAGAGCGGCCACTGCGATCGCAGCCCAGGTACGACGTGAACCGCGGATCAGGAGCCCTAGGACGAGGACACCGGCGGCCGTGAGGATCAACGCGTACACCAGTGGTTCCGCGAAGATCCTGTCCAGGCAGGCGGTGTCGCGGCAGTCGCGGATCAGGCCGTCTGTTCTGGATCGGCCGACGTAGATCGCGGTGACGCCTAGGGCCAATGCGGGCGCGACTGCGAAGTACTGGCGGCGCTCCAGCGAGGACAGACCCCATGCAGCGAGCAGAACGCCGTACACGAAGGCGGTTCGGGCGAAGAAGACCTGCGCCTGGCTGTAGTGGTGGAGCACGCTTGCAGCGGCGACCGCCCCGATCAGCCCGGCCAGGAGCATCACGGCCATCGGATCGCGGGGGAGGCGACGACGGATCAGCAGGATGCCTGCGCCGGGTAGCAGCCAGCCGATGAGGACCGCGGCGGTGACGATCGGCAGGAGGTCCGGGCCTTGCTGCACGGAGGGGTCGACACCGGTCAGCATCGTGTTGAGCATGTTGCGGAACGTCTTGCCTGGTTCGACTTCCATGCCGTGGCTGGCGGCGCGCAGTACGACGAAGAAGTTCACCGTGTAGGTGGTGCCGACCAGGACACCGAGCACCAGGGCGCGGACGTTGAGGCGGCGGTCCTTGATCGTCAGGTAGAGCCATGCTGCCGCGATACCTGCTGCGTAGACCGGTAGTGCAGTGGCCTTGCTGATCGACAGGACGGTGATCAGGATCGTCGCGGTCAGGAAGAGGCCGGCCAGTCGGCGCTTGGACTGATCGGCTTTGCGCCGCAACAGCAGGGCAGTGACGGCGATGAGCGGCAGCATGATCACCGTGGAGTAGGCCTGCGTCGGGCTGATCATCTGCCCCATCGACAACGGGCTGTCGTGGTACAGGGTGTGCGTCACGGTCCAGGACCACGGACTGAGGTCTCCGGCCAGCACGGTGAGTCCGGCGGCGATCGGTGCGGCCACAGCCCGACCGGTGAGCACCATGCCGACCGCGGCCGCCCCGAGCGCGGTCAACAACAGGAACGCGAACGGGACCACGCGCTGGGTCAGTACATCGAGCTCGATGCCGGTGATCCAGTGCGCGGACGCGATGTGGTTGTAGGCCATCCAGTGGTAGGTCAGCGGCTCACCAGCGACGTACGGGACCTGCGGGGGGAAGTGGTGCGTGAGTTCGGCGGCCAGTGACAGTTGGAAGGGCGAGTCCGAGTTCGGCCGGAGCGCTGACGGGCCGTCCACTGGGATTAACCGTGAACCGACCCGGACGAACCAGGCCGCGACCACTCCCGCCGACACCATCACACCAGCGACGGCCCACCACGGTGTCGGTCGGTCGTCCCGGGACTTGCGTGGCAGGGCGAGGAACAGACCGAGCGCTAGGGCGGGCATCACGAGTGCGATCAGAGGTAGATCCAGCCACCTGCCCAGTGGGTAGATCAGGGCCTCGCACGCCAGCCCGAACGTCGTACCGAGCACCGCGTCGACCAGGAACCAGCCGGAGCCGCCCGTGAGCCGGCGCCAGAACATCGTGCCGGGGATCGCGATCACGACGAGCAGGTAGCCGAGGTACGCGGCCGGGATCCAGGCCGGTTGCGCTTGCAGACCGACGAACCAGCCGAGCGGCAGCACCGGCAAACTGGCCAACGCGGCCAGCCCCGTCACCCGTCCCGCTCGGCTCACCTGATCGTCCCCCGTTTCCCTCTGCACACGGAGAGAGGGCCGTGAGCGCCGAAAAGTTCAGCCCCACGGTAATGCGCGTCCGAGCCGTTTACCCGCCGAGCCCGGCCGTTTACCCTGAGTAGGCGAACTCCTCCGGTCCGGTCACTGGGAGGTACGATGTCCGCCCAACACATCGCCGGTCTGCCGGTCGAAGAGCTCCTGGTAGCCGCCATCGCCGCGGCCAGCCCACTGATCGCCTTGATCGGCTGGGAAATCCGCGACCGGGTACGACGCTTCCGCCGTCTCATCCGCCGCGACAGACCGGACTCATCCCTGGACGTGCAGTGATCCCACCCGGTCGGCAGGAGACGCTCCGCTACCACCGGGACTTCTACGCCCACCACCAGCTCAACGTCCCTGGCAGCTGGCTGCACCGCCCATCACCCTTCGTCCTGCGAGCCCTGCCGCGGCTGACCCCACCGGCTGCCGCCCTCGTGGTCGACCTCGGCGCCGGTGTCGGCCGCCACGCGATCCCGGCCGCCCAGGCGGTTCCGCCGGATTCCCGCGTCCTCGGCGTGGATCTGCTCCCCGAGGCGGCCAAGATCCTCGGCGCCAACGCGGTGGCAGCCGGTTTCGGCCCGACCATCCGGCCGGTGGTCGCCGACATCGAGAACTTCGGCATCAACGCCGCCGCCGACCTGGTCATCGCCTGCTCGGCGCTGGAGCACCTGTCCGGTCGCACCGCCATCGAACGCGTGGTCCGCGAGTGGCAGGGGACCACCAAGGTGAACGGCCTGCATTGCTTGGTGATCGGCGTCGACCGGACCGAGGTTCATCCGGGCGGTGTGGTTCGTGCGGCCGAGGTCGAATGTCCGCTCAGCCGGGTGGAAGTGGAGGGCCTGCTGCGGCGGTGGTACTCGGACTGGGACTGGCTGGAGCACTCGGTGGGTGGATACGGGGTGGCGGAGGATCGGGACGGTGTGCCGTACGTCCTTAACGCCGTGTGCGTACGACTGCTGGCCCGCCGTACGTGACCCGACGTGACTTGGGCCACGGGTTTGACAACGCGAATCGTGCCGGGAAGGGCGCAGCCGCTAGGCTCTGGGCTCATGAGTGAGTTGACGCGCGACCAGATCCGGGACCTGATGGGCGAGGTGATGAAGGCGCAGGGCAAGGTGCTGCCGAGCGACGACAGCGCCGACCTGCGGGAGATCGGCTTCCGGTCCCTGGACTTCTCCGAGCTGGCCCTGCGGGTCGAGGACGAGATCGGTGACGAGCTGAACTTCGACGCACCCGGTCTGCGCCAGATCGCCAAGGTCGGCGACGTTCTCGACTTCATCGAGCAGCTCCAGTCGGCGTGACCGGCCAGCGGCGTACGACGGCCCTGATCGGCGACGACAACCGCGTCGTCGTCGGGGGCAAGACGCTGACCTGGCGGACCCTGCACAAGCTGCCGCAGCTCCCGTCGCCGGCCGCCGTGCTGGTCGACAACGGCGCCGACGCGCTGGCCGCCGTCCGGCATCACGCCGTGCACGGCACCGAGCTGCTGGTCGCCACCTCGTCCCGGGTCGATCTCGCCATGCGCGAGGAGCTGGGCGAGTCGGGCTTCGCCGTCGTGATCGCCGGAGGCGACGAGCACTCCGTCACCCCCGCGAAACTCAAGCGGGTGGAGGAATCCGGCCGTGTCTGGCTGCTCACCTCTGGTTCGACCGGCCGGCCGAAGCGGATCGGGCACACCCTGGAGACCCTCACCACCGTCCGCGGCAAGCAGCAGCCGCGCACCTGGCTGGTCCCGTACTCCCCGGGCACGTATGCCTGGTGGCAGGTCGTGACGCTCTCGCTGACCCAGGCCGACCAGGGCCTGGTCGTGATCGAGCCGTCCGAGCTGGAGACCTGGCCGATGATCGCCGCCGAGCACGGCGTCACCGCCGCCTCCGGCACACCGACCTTCTGGCGGCAGACGATCTACCGCGACACCGAGGCGCTCGCCAAGGTCCCGCTGGAGCAGATCACCCTCGGTGGTGAGCCGGTCGATCAGGCGATCCTGGACCGGCTGCAGGAGATCTTCCCGCAGGCCCGGATCTCCTGGATCTACGCGTCTTCCGAGGTCGGCGCCTCGATCGTCGTGCACGACGGCAAGGCCGGTTTCCCGAAGGCCTGGCTGGACCGGGAGCCCGATCCCGAGGGCGAGCGGCCGATCCTGTCCGTCGACGGTGACGAGCTGGTGATCAGCTCGCCGCACCACGGCGCGGGACTCGAGGGCGCGCACCGGACCGGTGACCGGGTCGAGTTCGTCGGCGACCGGGTACTGATCACCGGCCGGCTGGACACCGACGAGATCAACGTCGGCGGTTCGAAGGTGTCGGCCGGCCTGGTCCGCAACGTGCTGATGGACCACCCCGCCGTCGCGTGGGCCCGGGTGTTCGCCCGCAAGGCCCCGCTGGTCGGCCGGATGGTCGCCGCCGAGGTGGTGCTCGACAACGACCTCGGTCCGATCACCGACGCCGATCTGGTGCAGTGGTGCACGAACAGGCTGCCGGACTACGGCGTACCGCGCCGGATCCGCTTCCTGGCCGAGATTCCGCAGAAGGAGACCCTGAAAAGCGATGTCTGACCCCACTCACGTGCCGCCGTCAAAGGTGGTCCTCGTCTCCGGCGGTTCCCGCGGCCTCGGCCTGGCCATCGTCACCGACCTGATCGACTCGGGCGTCAAGGTCGCCGCCTTCGCCCGGACCGTGACGCCCGAGCTGACCGCGCTGGCCGAGAAGTACCCCGACCAGGTGCACGTCGGCCCGGTCGACATCAACGACGAGAAGGCCGGTCAGGCGTTCGTCAAGGAGGTCGAGGGCAAGCTCGGCCCGATCGACGGCATCGTCAACAACGCCGCGGTCGGTCAGGACTCGCTGCACGTGCACACCTCGGCCGAGCAGATCGCCAACATCATCCAGACGAACCTGACCGCGCCGCTGGTGCTGACCCGGTTCGTGCTGCGCCGGATGATGGCGAAGGGCCTGAAGGGCCGGATCGTCAATGTCACCTCGATCTGTGCCCAGCGCGGCTACCCCGGCCTGGTCGCGTACTCCGCCACCAAGGGCGGGATGGACGCGGCGACCCGGTCGATGGCCCGCGAGCTCGGTGGTCGCGTGCTGGCCAACGCGGTCGCGCCCGGCTTCTTCGCCTCCGAGATGTCCGCCGTCCTCGGCCAGACCCAGCTCGACCAGATCGTCCGGCGTACCCCGACCGGTCACCTGACCGAGCCGGAGGAGGTCGTCCCGGTGGTCCGGATGCTGCTGCTGGAGAACACCAACATCAACGGCCAGGTCATCGTCATCGATGGCGCTGCCGGGATCTGACCTGCTCGCCCAGGCCGAGTCGTACCTGCGGGTCGGCTCGGCCGAGGAGATGTCGGACGCGGTCACCCGGTCACACCTGCCCGACTTCCGCTGCGTCGGCTGGTACGCCGAACCCCCGGCCGGCTGGTCGGTCGTGATCGACGCCGAGTACGCCGATCAGGTGATCCCGGAACCACTGGTGCGCCGGTTCGGCGTCGAGGCGTTCTGGGAACGGTGGACCCGGTCCGAGTGCCTTTGCAAGCTGGCAGATGTCCCGATGCTGGCGTGGTGGCCCGAGCACGGCCTCGACGTACCGGCTGACTTCGGCGGACGGTGGCGGACGCTGACCCTTCCATCGGCTGCGGGCGACCTCATCGTGTCCGTTGCCATTGATCTCAGTAGGGTGTGCCAATGACCGAAGCAGGATCCCCGTCGATCCAGAGCCCCGACTACTGGTGGTACCGCGCGCGCGCCTACCTCCTTGAGACGGTACTGAGCGAGCACGTCGGGGAGCCGCGTCGGCTCCTGGATGTCGGCAGCGCGGACGGCCCCAGCGTGTCCTGGCTCCGCGGGCACGGTAAGCAGGTCGCGTTGGACGTCGACCCGCGCGGACTGGGCCCCGGCGGAGTCTGCGGCTCGGCGCTCGAGCTACCGTTCGGCGACGAGGTGTTCGACGTCGTCGCTGCCTTCGACGTGATCGAGCACTGCGAGCCCGAGGACCAAGCCCTCGGCGAGGTATTCCGCGTACTGTCTCCCGGTGGGCGCTTCCTGATGTCGGTGCCCGCCTACCAGTGGGCCTGGACGCACTTCGACGACCACAACCATCACTTCCGGCGGTACACGCGGTCGCGCGCGACCCGGGCGCTGAGGGCGAGCGGTTTCGAGATCATGCGCGCGACGTACATCTTCGGCTCGACGTTCCCGTTGTTCGCGGCAGATCGGCTGCGCACCCGGTTGAAGGAGCGGGGCCGCAACGTCGCGACCCTGGATCCGGAGGCCGTGCCCGGGCTGCCCGACGTCTCGCCGGCCGTGGAGAAGGCGCTGCTGGGGCTCGCGGACCTTGATCGGAAGGTCCTGCGTTCCCGCAGCCTGCCGTTCGGGTCCTCGGTCGTGGTGGCGGCGCGGAAGCCCTACTGAGCAACCTTCGCGGACTCAGCGTTGGTGCGGTGCAGCCAGAACGCACAGAGGATGGCGACCGCCTAGGAACCGACGAGACACGCCATGCACCCGGCGTGCTGCCCGATCGTCAGGTAGCCCGCCGAGAAACAGACTATAGTCCGTGCACGTGAGTGACGTCGACGAGCACGGTCAGGCTCCTGCGCACGATGTGTCCGTCGTGATCCCGGTGTACCGAGGCGAGCACAGCCTGCCCGCTCTACTCGAGGAGATCGTGCCGCTCCACGAGGAGTTCGTCACTCCTGGTGGTCATCAGGTGCGGGTGGCCGAGGTTGTCCTCGTGCACGACCACGGTCCGGACGACTCGGCCCGGGTGATCCGTGAGCTCGCGGCAAAGTACGACTTTGTGCATCCGGTCTGGCTGAGCCGGAACTTCGGACAGCATGCCGCGACGCTGGCTGGGATGGCGTCGTCGGGCGGGGACTGGATCCTCACCATCGACGAGGACGGTCAGTACGACCCGGCCTTCCTCGGTGCGATGGTGGACACCGCGCTCGCCGAGCAGGCCACCGTCGTCTACGCCAAGCCGAGCAACCCGGCACCTCATGGCCTGCTGCGCAACCTCGCCTCCAAGATGGCGAAGACCTTCATCGAGAGCGTGCTCGGCAGCCGTGGCACGTCGGTGTTCCACAGCTTCCGGCTGGTACTGGGAGAGGTCGGCCGGAGTGTCGCGGCCTACTCCGGGGCCGGCGTCTACCTCGACATCGCACTCGGGTGGGTGGCGGGAGACATCGCGACCTGCCCGGTGGAGCTGCGCGGCGAGGCGGACCGGCCATCCGGCTACAACCTGCGCAGCCTGGCGTCGCACTTCTGGCGGATGGTGCTCACCAGCGGCACCCGGCTGCTCCGCGTGGTCAGTGTCATCGGGGCGCTGACCGCACTGTTCGGGATGCTGGTCGCGCTGGTACTGATCGGAAACCAGCTCTTCGGCGCCGACCTGCTACGCGGCTGGACCTCGACCATGGTTGTCGTGCTGCTCAGCACGGGGGCGATCCTCTTCTCCCTGGGTGTGGTGGCCGAGTACCTCGGTGTCGCGGTGAACATGGCGATGGGCAAGCCGCTCTACTTGATCGTCTCCGATCCCGAGCAGGGGCCGCTGGGCCGCCGGCGGGAAACGAGGCAATGACCGGGCCCGCCGTCACCTGGGTCGTCGGTGCCAGCGGCCTGCTCGGCCGTCAGGTGGTGCGCCGGCTGCGGGACCGCCGCCATGAGGTCGTGACGGCCGACATCCCGTGGCACGAGCCCGACGCCTGTGCGGGTGCGCTGCAGGACGGGCTCGCCGAGCTGGTCTCCCGCTCCGACGGCGGCGAGTGGAACATCGCGTGGTGCGCCGGCGCCGGCGTCGTCGCCAGTTCTGCCGAGCTGCTCCAGGAGGAGGGCGAGACCTACTCCCGATTCCTCCGCCATGTCGGCGACCAGCAGGATGTCGGTGCCAGGGGTGCCTTTTTCCTGGCGTCCTCGGCTGGAGGCCTGTACGCCGGGTCCACCGATCGTCCCCCGTTCACCGAGAACAGCGAGCCACGACCGCTCGCGCCGTACGGGCAGCTGAAGCTGGCGATGGAGCAGCAGTTGGGCGCGCTGTCCCGGGCGACCGGGATGCCGGCGCTCGTCGGTCGGATCGCGAACCTGTATGGCCCCGGGCAGAACGTCGACAAGCCGCAGGGCCTGGTGTCTCACCTGTGCAAGGCGAACCTCACCGGGCAGCCGCTGTCCATCTACGTCCCGCTGGACACGCTCCGCGACTACCTGCTGGTGACCGACTGCGCCGCCATGGTCACCGCCGGCCTGGGAGACGTACGACGGGTCGCTCGGTCGGCCGCAGACCCGGTGGTGGTGAAGGTGATGGCATCCGGGCGCGGAACCTCCATCGGTGCCCTGATCGCCGAGTCGACTCGGGTGTTCCGCCGCCGGCCCCGGATCGTGCTTGGCTCCTCCCCGCTGGCGTCGGTCCAGTCGCGCGACCTCCGGTTGCGGTCGGTGCGCTGGCCGGAGCTCGACTGCTACGCCCGCTCGACCCTCGCCGCCGGTATCGCCTCTACCGCGCGGGACCTCGGTCGGCAGCTCCGCAGCTCAGCGGTCACGTAAGCACGCGGACGTCGTTGAGGTCCACCGAGCCGGCGTCTTCGACCACGATCGGCCTGCGTCCCTGCCGGGGCGGGCGGCTGCCGACCATGACTGGCAGTGGCCGGACCGTCACGTCGCGAAGACCGAGGTCGACGAACGCTCGGGTGGTGACGGCTCCGTCGACCTCGCTCCGGCCCCAGCCAGCGACCCGGATCGCGTAGAGGTCGCCGCACCAGCCGATGTCACAGTTGTGGATCAACAGCCGCTGGTTGATGCCCGAGTCGGCGCCGTTCTCGTTGTAGCGGTCGGTGTTGTCGCCGGGCAACAACCGGAATCCGATCTCCACCCCTTCGCACTGCACGTTCCGCACCTCGACGTCATGCACCGAGCTGAGACAGAACGCCTCGAACGCGTCGTACACCCGCAGGCCGTCGACTTGGAAGTGGTGAGGGTGCAGCGAGTGCCCGGTGATGTCACTGACTCCGTTGCCGACGGCACCCCAATGCGCGATGAAGGCGGTGCCGCCCCCGTGCACTTGGAGATTCGTAAATCGCGCGTCCCGGACCGCCCCGATCAGGGTGATGTTGTTCGCAGCGCACCGACCGACACGCCGGACCACTACCCGGTCGACGGTGATCCGTTCGATCCACTGCGGCTTGTCGGTGTAGAAGTACCGGCCGATCGTGATGGCGGTCCACTCGGCTCCGTCGTGCGGACCGGGCGAGGAGTCGGGGAGTTCGAGGGTGAGGTCGGTGACCGCTACGCCCGATCCTAGGATGTGGATCAGGGCCGCCTGCTCGGCCTCCGCCCGCCACAGCGTCGCACCGGAACCGGACAGGGACCACGAATCGGTGAGTACCAGGCCTCCGCTGATCGGGTACGACCCGGCCGGCAGGACCAGGCGGCCGGGTTCGGACTCGTTCAGCAGAGCCCGGAGCAGGGCGCCGTTCTTGTCGCCGTCGCCACCCAGCTGAGGCCGGTACTCGGTGACCATCAGGACTCGGCCCGGACGACCAGATCCCAGCGCACCGTCCTGTCGTCGACCCCCGGCACCTCGCGCAGGACCGCTGGGTCGATCGACAGCCGGATCAGCGCCGGACCCGTCAGCGGACCGTCGGTGACGATCTCGATCTCGGCGTCCTCGCGTGCCCGCACCTGCACGCCGGGCGTCGCGCCAGGTTCGACCCCGACCAGCTCCACCTGGACAAGGTTTCGGCTGACCAGGTCGGCCATCGCATCGGCGAGTGGGTTCGGAGGCGGTCCGGGCGGCGCCGGAGGAGTAGGTGGCGGAGGCGGCGGAGGCGGTGGGGTGGGCGGGATGGCGCTCACCGGGGACGCGGAACCGGCCGACGGCCGCTTGGCCGCTCGCAGGACCCTGCGCTCAAGAACCGCCGCGCGCTTGCTCAATCTCCTCGCCACCGGAACGGCGGCCAGTGGGACGACCCAGCGGGCGGCGCGCCTGACCCCGCGTTTGACCCTGCGCTTGATGCCACGGGACGCCCTCGGCAGGCTCTCGACGGGCTCGACCCCCTGCTCCGCGACCGGCGCGACGGGCTCGACGACCGGCACGACGGGCTCGACGACCGGCACGGCCTTGGGGCTCGGCACCAGAGGTTCGACCACAGTCGCCCGAGCGATCCAGCTCCGCGGCTCGTCTCCGTCGTTCGGATTCGCCACGTAGTACTCGCCGCTGAGCGGCAGCGTGCCACTCTTCGGGTCGACCGGCAGCTGGCCGGTGGAGGCCAGGCCGATCTCTCGATCACCGTCCACTTCGGTGAACTCGATCGCCCACAGCATGATGCCGATCGAACCGGCCACCGCGGCCTGCGCCCACGCCGGCCGGCCCTCGTCGATGCTGACCACCTCGAGGACGAACAGCCCCTCCGCGGTCAACTCCTCCGGCCGGAGGTCGAAGCTGACGACCCCGGTTGCCGCTCTGGTGAAACCTGCTGCCGGCCGGATCAGCAGGACGGCGCCGCGCGTCCTGCCCTGTGCACGCACCACGAACAGCCGCGGCGCGACGGCACCGGGCCCTGCTGTCGTGATGCGTTCGTCCCACCACTCCAGCGACATACTGTCGAAGCTGAAGTGCGCGGTGACCCGGAGGGGATGGCCGGTCGGCCGCACCTTGACGCCGATCAGTCCCGCCGAGGCGATGAAGCGGCCGATCACGGCGACGCCACGGACCAGTTGGTCGACCGTGGTCAGCTCAGGGGTCTCCCCCGACCTCAGTTCGCCGGGCAGCGTCAGCGGCTCGACCACCCGATCGAATGCGGTCTGGAACCGCGGCGCGGTGAAAGCCCTGGTCATAGGTGGCCCACCCCACCCATCGCCATCGTGAACTCCTCGGGGGACGACGTCATGTCGATGCGGGTCAGGAAGGGATCCTTGCGGGCCCACATCCTGCGGATGGCGGTGAAGGCCGGGTCGGCGTCTGCCTCGACGTGCTGCATCGCCACCCTGACGGCGAGCAGCAGATGATCGGTCCGGCCCATCTCCCAGTGCTGTACCAGTTGGCTCGAGACGTCCGTTGCGCCGCGGTAGAACCATGCCCAGAGCCGGGCCCGCTCGATCTGCTGATCGGTGAGCAGCGGGCGCCCATCCAGCAGGCTCTCGATCGATTCGTCCAGCCGTGCCCAGTAGTCGTCGGCGTCCTTCGCCACGATGGTGAACCCGCAGTGGCTCCACTCCGACCAGCCGGCCTGGATGGCCGGGATGCCGAACGCGGGCAGCTCGTTGCTGATGCTGCCGCGGACCGTGATGCCGAGATCGACCAGGCTCCACATCACGTTCTTGCTCAGCTCGAGGCTGGGCAGGAAGACCAGCGGCGAGCCGGCGTGCCGCTCCTTCAGGCTGTCGAAGAATCCGGTCCCGTCGTACAGGTACTGGTTCGGATGGTCGATGAAGAGCCAGTTCACGTCCTCGTGCTTGGCCGCGTACTCCGCCGTCGCCTCGTACCAGGCGGCCAGATCGTCGAAGATCTCGAAGTTCGTGCGGGGCGCGTCGGAGATGGCGTGGTTGAATACCGCGACCACCGGCTTGTCAGAGTCGAAGCCGAATCTGGCTAGGGCGTGCTCGCGCACCGACAACCGCTCCTGCGGGGTCTGCAGCTCGATCGCCGACATCGAACCACCACGCCACCACGACGGCTTGCCCCAGTTGCCCTTCAGCCGCCAGGCGGTCAGCTCGGCGCTGGACCGCAACCGGTCCCGGTTCGACCAGACGTATTGCTCGAAGAACTCGGCGATCTGATGGGTGAGCTCGGCTCGGAACGTCGCGGCGCCGCGCCGGCTCTCGGGGAAGAGCGCATACGCCTTGAGGCTGCCGGTGCTCTGGACGTGCACCGTGGGCACGTTGAACCGGGTGGCCGTCTCGACCGCCAGCCCCCAGTGGTTGTAGTCGACATGACTGGTCACCAGGGCGACCGGGTCGAGGCCGGTGAACAGGGCGTCGTAGATGTCCGAGAACTGCGCGCTGCGCTGCCGCACCTCGGCGTACTTCGCACCGGCGCTGATCTCGTCGGTCACGCGCGGGATCTTGAGCACCCGGCAGACCGTCGCGCGGACGATCTCCTCCAGCACGGCCGGCTCGATTCCCGATCCGGCCACCGGCAGGTCCTTCCCGGCGACGTGCAGATCCCCGGGCTCGGGATTGTCGATCCGGCTGTCCACCAGGTCGTGGATGTCAATCACGTCGACCGCGCCGTACGCGCGAGAGATGGCCGACAGCGCCTCGGAGTCGAAGAAGGTCCAGGCGATCTCGTTCCAGTCGTCGTCCGCGCCGGTGAAGACGACCAGCTTGGCCGGGATGAACCGGCGCAGTGCGTTCGCCACGGTGAGATTACGCAGCGTCACGCGGATATCTTGGCTCATCGCTTCGACCAGGATCACCCGCTCGCCATCGGGGAGCAGGTTCCGCTGCCAGAATTCGAAGGCCGTCGTGCAGAAGAGCAGAAATTCGGGAGAATCCGTCAGCCGCTCTTGACCTGTGGCTGTCACCAGAGAGTTATACCAGCCTTTCGATATGCGCCTGAACCCGGCGAAAGCCCGGTTCGGCCTTTCACGGCCCGGCGAGTTCGTAGATCTGTACCCGGGATTGCCGGTGGCGGAGCACGGCGAGGTCGTCCAGCTTCGCCGAAATCGGCCCGTCGCGGAGGTCCGCGTAGATCCAGCGCACGCCGTACCGCGACCGCATTTCGGTCAGCAGTTGGGCGGTCGGGGCGGTGAGGACCCGGTTGGTCAGCTCGACCCGATCCGGCCACGGCGAGGGCTGGACGGTGTACTTCCGGCCGTTCACACCGTGCGTCGCCAACGCCTGCTGCGTATAGGCCCAGCCCTCCAGGAGCGTGCGGCGACCGGCGATGCCGCTCACGATGTATCCCCGGGCGTCGCAACCGGGCCGCTGCGCGCCAGCCGGCCGGCAGAAGGTGTTGGTGGCCACGACATCGTCCGGGGACGAGTTCCTCGCCAGCCACCGAGCCGCGGCGACCTCGTCGGGGTAGATCCGCCAGAACGTCGAAACGTAACCCCCCGAGCCGGGGTCGTCACGCACCGACCAGGCGTCTGCGGCGGTCGAGCCGATCGGCAGTCCGATCACCATGAGCATCGCGAAAGCCGTTCCAAGTCCGGCGAGGCCTCGCCGGAGGCGCGCCGTCGGCAGCCATACCGCCAGCACCAGCACGGCAAGCCCAACGGCCACCAGCACAGGCCGGGCCAGGACCTCGATCTGGGCGGCCCGCGACCCGGTGGCGGATTCTGTGACCAGGTCCGCGCACGCCGCAATCGCGGCACCAGTCGCCAGCCCGGCCAGGCTCACGCGCAGGATCGTGCGCCGGCTACGACCTCGGACCGCGGCAGCGACCAGCCAGGCGACCGCTGCGGCCGCGAACGGTACGCAGGAGCGGAGGAAGTAATACTCACTCGCGGACGGGTGATCCACCCAGCACAGCCCAAGCCAGGAAGCGGTCAGCGCGCCGACCAGCCACCACGCAACCGGGTCGTGCCGCACCGCCTTGACCTTGCTCAGCGCGAAACCGGCCAGCAGGCCGGCATGCGCGAGCGCCAGGGCAGCGAGCGTCACCACGGCTCCCGCCACCGCAAGCCGGTCCCCGGTCAGGGACGGAAGCAACAGTCCGCCCGTGCCGGCCATCGAACCGTCACCGGTGGACCCGCGATAACCAGGCTGGAACTTCGCGATCGCGAAGAGCTGGACGTTGGACCCGCTGGTGCTCCCGGCCACGGTGAGCATCGTTCCGACGGCTATCGCGGCCAGCAGACCACCGATCAGGACGGACCGCCAGGGGATCCGACGGTCCCTCAGCAGCAGGTACAACGCCGACACTCCCACTCCACCGAGCAGGATGGGCAGCACAGTCGGCTTCGAGCCACCGCCGACGATCGCCATGGCTACCGCGAGCACCCAGACACCCCTGCCCCCGCCGCGATAGAGCGCGGCGATGACGAAGCACGCTGCCGCGGTGACCGCCACGGTCGCCAAGGTCTGCGAGGGACTCAGAAGGCTCACCGGGCCGATCGGGTCCACCTGGGGCCAAGCAGGCACCAGGAAGCCCAGATGCGGTACGACGAAGATGAAGCCGACCACCAGGCCGGTCCACCACACCCGGCTGACCTGACGGGCCAAAGCGGCTCCGGCCAGCAGGGCGGCGAACGTCAACGGCAGCATCGACAGCCGGTACAGCACCAGGACCGGTGAAAGCCCGGTGATGTCGACGGCGCCCGCGATGTCGGCATCGGAGAACCAGTGGTACTCCAACGCCTCCCCCGCCACCTGGGGCAGTTGCGGCGGGACGCTGCGGAGCAGTTCGTTCACCATCGACAGGTGGTAGAGCAGGTCGGGATAGTATGAGACGCCACGAGGTGGTGGCACGTGATCCGCCATCAGGCCCAGCGTGATCGCCAGCGCGAGCAGGCTCATGCAGATCGACAGGCCCCATGACCACGCCATCGGCAACGGCTCGGGCTCGGCGATCCGCCAGTACGGCCGCAGCCTCGGCACCAGTGCGAAACACAGCAGGACCAGGACCGGCCAGACGACCAAAACCTGCTGCCAGCCCAGCCAGGTGAACAGAGCCCACCCCGCAAGCTGGTAAGCAATGCCGACCCCGGATCCCAACCCGACGTCCTCGGCCCAGCTGCCAGTACTACGCCACAACGCCCGCATCAACAAGACGCCGGGCAGGGCCACGCAGGCCACGAAATAAGCGGCATAGCGGACGATCGCGCCGAGCGGCACGTCAATCATCAGCAGCCCGACCACCGAGGCCAGCGGCGGGAACAGCCACGGCAGCACCGTCAACGACAAACTCCGAGCCCGGACAGCCCGGCGCGGCTCGGCGGGCGGTGCGGGTGCTTGCCGGCGTTGGATCACCGACATCATGAGCGGCTTTTCACAGGCTGAGGCTCACCCCTGTGCTCGGATTCGTTCAGGTGATAGTCCGTTTCCCGCATGTTCCCTCCGGCGCTCGGGGCGACCCTACTACCTGCCGGCCAGCGCCACGCGGCGTCACGAGCTCGGGAATCGGCAGGCTCCGCCAGGTGGGAGTTGCACCGTGCTCAAATAGGCCGGTGAGCACCGCAGAAGAGCGATCAGGCGTGACGGCGATCGAACGGAGGGAGGCAACCGTTGCGACGCGTCCTCGCGCGCCCGGGCTTGCGAATGTTGTCCGGCTTGTTCCGTGGCTTTTTCCGGCTGTGGCCGGCATTGGCGGACTGCTCGCTATCGACGTGCCGTTGCCCGCCATCGTCAGGTACGGCCTCTATTTCGGCTGCTGTGTCGTCGTACCCGGCGTACTGCTGCTGCGGGTTGCGTGGCGAAGCACCGGAAACTGGGCCGAGGACGTCGGCCTCGGTGCAGCGGTCGGGATGGCTTACCAATTGCTGGGCTGGGCGATCTTCACGGCGCTGGGACTGCCATCCTGGTTGCTGGCCTGGCCACTGCTCGTTCTGGCCGCCTTCGCGTCGGTGCCCCAGCTGCGGCCGTGCTGGCGGATCGCGGCGCCGGCTCCGCTGCCAGTGGCCTGGTCCTGGGGCGTGGCGATCTGCGCGACCGTGCTGGTCGTCATCGTCACTTTCAACGTGCTTTCCGATCACAAGCCGCCACCGAGCGGTACGTCCTATTACCCGGACCTGCTGTTTCACCTGTCGATGGTGCAGGAGCTGGTACGGTCGGTGCCGCCGCAGTTGCCGCAGGTGGCTGGTGAACCGCTGGAGTACCACTGGTTCGCCAACGCTGACATGGCCGGTGCGGTGGACATCACTCGCATCTCGCCGGCCTTGGTGTATTTCCGACTCTGGCTGCTGCCGCAGGCGTTTGTCGTGCTGCTCGTGTCCGCCTCCCTGGCCCGGCAGGTCAGCAAGGTGTGGTGGACCGGAGTGCTGGCCGCACTGGCGGTCCTGCCGACCGGATCTGCGAGTCTGCTCAGCCCTTCCCTGACATTCAGCATCGTCACCGGGGCCGCGGCGGCGATCCTCCTCGTCGACGCCTTGTTCCATCGCAGCGGCGGCCGTGGCGCCTGGGTGCTCGCCGCCGCGCTGGCGGCCGTCAGCGGTGGATCGAAACCGTCTTCCTTGCCGATCCTGATCGGCGGAGTCGGATTGGCCGCGCTGTTCGTACTGATCCGGGACCGGAAGCTGCCTTGGCGTTCGGTCAGTGCTGGCCTGATCCTGGTCCTCGCCATGATCGGCACTTTGCGTTTTGTCGCCGGGAGCACCAGCGGATCAGGATTCCAGTTCTTGGCAATCGCCAAGTTTCAGCCCGACTACCGCGCGATAACCGGCGACTCGTCGCTGCCAGGCACTGGCGGCTTGCTACCGCCGCCGCTGACCTTCGGTGACTCGACGGCGATCGCCGGGCTCGCGGTCCTGCTGGGACTAATCCTGTTGTCTTCTGCCGGACTGCTGACCGGTTTCGGTTTGCTTCTGGTCCGGTCGACCAGGCGCGATCCGGTCGCCTGGCTGCTGGTCGGTGCCCTCGCGGGCGCTTGGGCGGGCATGTTGTTGGTCAACCACCCGGGGGCGAGCGAGCAGTACTTCCTCCGCAGCGTCGTACCGTTCGCGGCCGCGGCGGCGGGTTGGCTGGTGGCCGTCGCGTTCGAAGGCCGTAGCCGCCGGACGATGGTGCTGGTCAGCGTGTCCGCACTGGTGCTCGGCGTCGTGTTCTACAAGGCCACCGAACAACCCAGGTTCCGAACCGGTGATTCCAGAGATGCTCAGGTCGAGGCGCTGGCTCGGCCACTGCTGGTGGCCGCCGTACTGACCGCGCTGTTGGTCTCCGGGTGGCTATTGAGTAGGCGCCGCTGGGCGAAACAGCCGGGACTCGGCTTCGCGGTGCCCGTCCTCGTGGTGATCGCGCTGTCTCTCGCGGGCATGGCCAGGTACTCGTACTACGCTTTCCGGACGGACGGGAACTATCGCGCGGTGACCGGGCTGGTCCATCCGGACGAGCAGGCGGCGGCAGTGTGGCTCGGGGCGCACTCCGCGCCGACGGACGTAGTGGTCACCGGCAGTTGGTGCCAGTCGGGCGGTCCCCGGACCCCCGATTGCGATGCGCGAGGATATCTCGTCAGCGGGATCGCGGGTCGCCGAACCCTGATGGAGGGCTGGGCCTACACCCAGCAGTCGCTGACCTCCAACGGAGTCGGGGGCAAGAGCTTCAGGTTTCAGGCGTCTCCGTGGCCGGACCGGGTCCAGCTCACCCTCCGGATACTGACGGCGCCGACCCCACAGTTGCTGGAGGAGGTTCACCGGCAGTACGGCGCACGCTGGATCTACGCTGACCGGCGGGCCGGACCGGTGTCCGCGAAGCTGGACGAGTTGGCGGTGTTGCGTTATCAGGAAGGCGAGGTCAGGATCTACGAGCTCGGTGCACGCTGACGGCCACGTGGCCGGACCCGGATCCTCGGCGAGGATCCGGTTCCGCTCATCGTCTCCGTGGCGCTGGCCCCTACCGAGCGGGCTTGATGTTGGCGTTGCGGTGGAACACGTTGTCCGGGTCGTACTGCGCCTTGATCGCGGCCAGCCGGTCGTACTTCGCGCCGTACGAGGCCTTTACCCGGTCGTCGACGTTGTCGTCACTGATCGCGTTGACGTAGCTCCCGATCCCCCGGCTGTACGGGACAAGTGCGTCCCAGAAGGAGCGGACCCAGACCCGGTCGTGCTCGAGCAGCTCCGGTGTCGGGCAGACCGCGATGATGAAGACCGCGTAGCCGGGCTCGCGGGTGCCGCTGAACGCGGTGGCGTCCTCGGCGACCTCCGTGTAGGCCTGGTCGAGGCGGTACATCAGCATGACGGAACCGGGTGACTGCTTGAGTGGCGCGTGCTCGGTCATCACCTGGATCGCCTCGTCCGACAGGTCGTCGAGGTAGACGCCCTTGTCGTAGGCATGGAATCCCCACGCGTTCGCGTCGTCCAGCATCTGCTGAAGAGCCGTGTACGGCATCGGGCTGGCGAACTCGAACAGCGGCGGCAGCGCTGTGCGGATCTCTGCCAGTACGTCCGCGTGCTCCTCGGCGGACCCGAAACCAGTGACCACCATGATGTAGCCCGGCTGGAAGTGGTACTGCTCGGGGACGAAGGGGGCCGGCGGGGCGCTCACGGCTCCGTGGATGATGTTCACCTCGGCCGGGAGCTTCGCGATCACCTCACGGGCCACGCGGAACATCTCGGTGCCCTTGGACAGGTCCCAGAAGAGCATGCCCAACTGGACCATCGGCCCGACCTCGTGCAGCCGGAACTCGAACTCCGTGACCACGCCGAAGTTGCCGCCGCCACCACGGATCGCCCAGAACAGGTCAGGGTTCTCGTCCTCGGAGGCCCGCCGGATCTGCCCGTCGGCGGTGACGATCTCGACCGAGACGATGTTGTCGATGCTGAGCCCGTGCTTGCGGCTCAGCCAGCCCATCCCGCCGCCGAGGGTGAGCCCGCCGACGCCGGTGTGGCTGACCATCCCGGCGGGCGTGGCCAGGCCGTGGGCTTGCGCGGCCGCGTCGAGATCTCCGAGCAGCGCGCCGCCACCCACCCGGGCCCGCTTCGCCTCAGGGTCGATCGTCACCTGGTTGAGCAGGCTCAGATCGATCACCATGCCGTCTTCGACGGAACTCGAGCCCCCAGGGCTGTGCGCGCCGCCCCGGACGGCGATCTCCAGACCGTTCTCACGGGCGAACGCGATGGCCTTACTGACGTCTTCGGCACTCCGGCATTGGGCGATCACCCCCGGGCGCCGGTCGATGGCCGCGTTCCACAGTTTGCGGGCCTCGTCGTACCCGGGATCGGCCGGTGCGAGCACCGGCCCACCGATCACACTCCGCAACTCGTCGATGCCGGTTCCTGCTGTCTGAGTCATGGTTACCTCCCCGATGTGCGGTTGCTGTCACCCTGAGTGCGCATTCCCCCAGTGACACTGTTGTTTCCGGCAACCTTTCACGTTCCTCTTCAGGAAGGCTTAAATCAATCGCGAGCCGATCCGGGCGGGGTGGATGTTGGCGTTGCGGTGGAAGACGTTGTCGGGGTCGAACTCCGCCTTGACCCTGGCCAGCCGCTCGTACTTCTCGCCGTACGACGCCCGCACCCGGTCGTCCTCGATCTCGCCCATCGAGTTCACGTAGCTGCCGATCCCGAGCGAGTGCGGGACGAGGGCGCTCCAGAACGACCGGGCCCACTCCCGTTCGACGGGCAGCAGCTCCGGGACTCCGCAGACGCCGACGATGAAGGTCGCGAAGCGCGGCGACCGGCCCCCACTGAACGCGGTGGCGTCGTCGGCGACCTCGGAGTAGGCGTTGTCCAGCCGGTAGTAGAGGTTGATCGACATCGGCGACTGCTTGCGCGGCAGGTGTTCGGTGATCACCGCGATCACGTCGTCGGTCAGCTCCTCGAGGTACGCGCCCTTCTCGTAGTTGTACTTGCCCCAGCCGTTCGCCTCGTCGATCAGCTGCTGGACCGCGGTGTACGGCATCGGCGTCGCGAACTCGAACAGCGGCGGCAGCGCCGTCCGCAGCCGGTCCATCAGCTCCGCGTGCTGCTCGGCGGATCCGAATCCGTTCACCAGCAACGCGTAGCCCAGCTGGAAGTGCAGGTGCTCCGGCACGAACGGCGCCGGCGGGGCGTTCAGCCCGGCGATCGCGACATTGATCTCGCGCGGGAGATCCGCGAAGAGCTCGCGCGCCAGCTTGAACACCTCCGGGCCCTGCGCCTGGTCCCAGAACAGCATGCCGTGATGGACGATCGGCCCGACCTCGTGCAACCGGAACTCGAACTCGGTGACTACGCCGAAGTTGCCGCCGCCCCCGCGGATCGCCCAGAACAGGTCCGGGTTCTCGTCCTCGGCGGCCCGCAGTACCCGGCCGTCGGCGGTGACCAGCTGGGCCGAGACAAGGTTGTCGATGCTGAGCCCGTGCATCCGGGTCAGCCAGCCCATCCCGCCGCCGAGCGTGAGCCCGCCGACGCCGGTGTGGCTGACCATGCCGGCCGGTACGGCGAGCCCGTACTCCTGGGTGGCCGCGTCCAGGTCGCCCAGCAGGCCGCCGCCGCCGATCTTGGCCCGCTTCGCCTCGGCGTCGACGGTGACCTCGTTGAGCTTGCTGAGGTCGATCACCAGCCCGTCGTCGATGGCCGAATCGCCGGCCACGCTGTGCGCGCCGCCCCGGACCGCGATCTCGAGATCGTGCTCGGTCGCGAATCCGATCGCCGTCCGGACGTCCTCGGTGCTCTCACACCGGGCGACCACGGCCGGCCGTCGGTCGTGAACCGCGTTCCACACCCGGCGGGCGTCGTCGTACCCGGGATCCTCGGGTCCGAAGACCTCGCCTTGGAAAGTCTTCCGCAGTTCGTCGATGGTGCCGGTTCCGGCTGTTTGAGTCATAGCTGTCCTCCCCGAGATGTGTTGTCACTCTAAGTGCTCGGGGTGGTGTCATACAGTGTCCTTTTGGGCAGACCTTCAGCCCGCGTACCGCCCGATCAGGCCTGCGTCCTCTCGGTCCGGGCCGGCTTCGAGGCGGTCGCCCAGAGTGCGCTGGAACTCCTTGAACGCGGTAAGCGCGGTCAGGCCGGCGTCGTCGCCGCTGAAGACGTGGACGAAGGAAACGCCGTCCGCCAGCCGGAAGCTGGCGTAGCTCAGGCCCTCCGGTGCCGTCTCGGCCAGCTCGGCGAAGACGTTCTCGATCAGCTTTTGGTTCTCGTCGGCCGCCGTCGGCTTGGTCCGGTAGCGGATCACTGCTGCGTTCATGAAGTCCTCCAGGGTCGTGTTCTCACTGCTGCAGACAGTTGGGAAGGCGAGAACTCATCGCTGCGATGAATCCGGGCTCCGGCCGCTGTCAGTACCTGTGACAGCGAAATCCTGGAGGCGAAGTGAGCAAGCAGGTGACTACGGTCGAGCAGCGGTGGGTGCTGGCGTTGACCTCGATCGGTTCGGTGATGGTCGCCCTCGACGTCCTGGTCGTGGCGGCCGCGCTGACCACGATCCGGCGCGACCTGGGCGCCTCGATCGAGCAACTCGAGTGGACCGTGAACGCATACAGCCTGAGTTTCGCGATGCTGCTGATGACGGCGGCCGCAATCGGCGATCGGTGGGGTCGCCGCCGGACCTTCGCGGCCGGGCTCGCCCTGTTCACGGTCGCGTCGATCGGCTGCGCGCTGGCGACGTCCGTGCCGTGGCTGATCGCGGCCCGGACGGTGCAGGGCATCGGGGCGGCCGCGGTGATGCCGCTCGCGATGGGACTGCTCGGCGCGGCGTTCCCGCCTGAGCGCCGCGGCTGGGCGACCGGCATCTTCAGCGGCGTCACCGGCCTGGCCGTGCTCGGCGGCCCGGTGGTCGGCGGTGTCGTCACCGAGGGTCTGGCCTGGCAGTGGATCTTCTGGATCAACGTGCCGGTCGGCGTGCTGACGATCCCGTTGGTGCTGCGCTGGATCCCGGAGAGCAGGGGAGTCGCCCGCCGGGTGGATCTGGCTGGAGCCACCTTGATCACGCTCGCGGTTCTCGGCCTCGTTTGGGGTGTGGTCCGGGGTGAGGTGGCTGGCTGGGCGAGCCTTGAGGTGATCGGGTCGATGGTCGTGGGAGCCCTGCTGTTGCTGGGGTTCCTCGCCTGGGAGGGGCGGGCCCGCGAGCCGATGGTGCCGTTGGGCTTCTTCCGGGTGCCGGCCTTCTCCGCGGCGAACACCGCGAGCTTCTTCCTCACCGCAGCCCTGCTGGGGGCGGTGTTCTTCCTGGCCCAGTTCATGCAGGTAGTGCTCGGTTCCGGGCCGCTGAAAGCCGGTCTGCAGTTGCTGCCGTGGACCGCGACGCTCTTCCTGGTCGCGCCGATCGCTGGTCGGCTGGTGGACAGGTTCGGCGAGCGGCCGTTCGTGGTGACCGGCCTGACACTGCAGGCCGTGGGAATGAGTTGGATCGCACTGGTCGCCGGTCCGGGGATGCAGTACTACGAGTTCGTGGCGCCCCTGATCGTCGCGGGCTGCGGTGTTTCCATGGCGATGCCGGCCGCTCAGAGCGCCGCAATCGGGTCCCTGCCTCGTGAGTCGGTCGGAATCGCTTCCGGCATCTACGGGATGGGGCGCCAGGTCGGCGGTGTCGCCGGAGTGGCGATCGCGGCCGCGGTGTTCGCCGCCGCTGGTGGCTACCAGTCCTTCGACGGCGGATTCACCCGCGCGATGGCGGTCTGCGGCGTACTGTCGTTGGCCGGGGGACTAGCCGGACTCGGGATCAGCGCGCGGCGTAGTACGGACGTTGTGGTGGTCACGGGACAAGTCGAGGAGCGGGTGTGAACCTGGAGGACGAGTTCGCGCAGTACCGGGGTGAGCTGGTCGCGCACTGCTACCGGATGCTCGGGTCGCTGCACGACGCGGAGGACGCCGTGCAGGAGACGTACCTGCGCGCGTGGAAGGGGTTCGCGGCCTTCGAGGGGCGCTCGTCGGTCAAGACCTGGCTCTACCGGATCGCGACGAACGTGTGCCTGAACGCCTTGCAGCACAGCAGTCGCCGGGTGGTCCCGTCCGCACTGGGAGCCCCCGGCAACGACCCGTACGACCTGGAGGCACAGGCGCTCGAGATCAGCTGGCTGGAGCCTTTCCCGGACCTCCTCGACCCTGCCCTGGTGGTGGGGAACCGGCAGAGCCTGCGACTGGCGATGGTGGCGGCTCTGCAGCACCTCCCGCCGCGGCAGCGCGCAGTACTGATCCTGCGGGACGTGCTGGCGTGGCAGGCGGCTGAGGTGGCCGAACTGCTCGACACCACGTCAGCTGCCGTGAACAGCTCGCTCCAGCGTGCTCGTGCGGAGCTGGCCCGGCTCGCGCCCGCCGAGGAACACCTGAGTGAACCCGATGAGCCCGTACGCCGTGCGCTGCTCGACCAGTACGCCGTCGCCTTCGAACGGGCCGACCTGGTCACGCTGGAGGGACTGCTCACCGAGGACACCCGGTGGGAGATGCCGCCGATCCCGACCTGGTTCAGCGGTCGTCCCGATGTGATGCGCTTGCTCGAGGCTCGGCTGCCGCGTGGGGAGGGCCGACGGATCATGGTGGAGACGTCGGCCAACGGTGCTCCGGCGTTCGCCTTCTATGTCCGGGGTGACGATGGCTTCTTCCATGCGCACTCGCTCCAGACGCTGACGGTGACCAAGGCGGGGATCTCCGCGGTTCTGGCATTCCACAAACCGTCGCTCTTCACCGCCTTCGGGCTCCCGCTCAGCCGGGCCGGTGGTGAGTAGTTTGCGGCGTATATCCGTTTTGCTGGTTTGCCCGGTGTGATGTTTTCCCCTTGTGGATAAGGGGAAATAGCGTCTTGGCGATTCGCTTTGGTGGTCGGGGTGGAGGTAATCTCGAACGCATGTTCGGGCGATGTGGCTTTGGTCGCATCCACCTCACCACCGAAGGAGCGGGGTATGTACAGGACTGAGTTCGGGGGCCGTGGCGGGTTGTCCTCGGGTGCGAGACTTCTCGGCGTGGATGATCAGGAGATCCTGCGACTGCTGCCATCGGCCGCCGCCGCGGTGACAGCCGGCGTCGGCGCGGCGGACGGTTACCTTGCGCGCCTCGGCTCGTACGACGAGCAGGATCAGGCGCAGGTCGATCGCTGCCTGCGTGGATTCCTGGTCGGACTGATCCGATCATCTTGGGAGCGCGGCTGGGCTCCCGCAGACGTGGTCCAACATGGCCGCCGCAAGCTCGAGGCCGGCGCGGAACCGTTGCTGCTCGCCGTGATCGCCGCCGAACACCGCTCCTACAAGGCCTCCACTCTCGACCCGCGCTGGCGGGATCAATTGGCGGACTTCAGCATCAGCACCCCTTTCGCCGATCTCGACCTGACCGGCTGGGCCGCCACCCAACGACTCGGCCGCTACCTGACCCTGCACACGTCCCTCGCCCTGGCCGGCTTCCTCCAAACGCTTCCGGCCCTGGCCCGCCTCTTCCCCCTCCCCGGTACGGCGCACCACATGCGCGCCGGATCCGCACCGCCAGCGGACCAGAAGATCCTCGCGCGCATCCGGGCACTGCTGGCGAAGGCGGAGGGGACCGAGTTCCCAGAAGAGGCGGAGGCGTTGTCGGCCAAGGCGCAGGAGCTGATGGCGAAGTTCTCCCTCGACCAAGCGTTGGTGGAGGCCGCGCCATCGGTGGAGATCCCCGACGACTCCGGCGCGCGCCGGATCTGGGTCGAAACCCCTTACGTCTCAGCGAAAGCGCAACTCGTCGGTGCCGTCGCAAACGCCAACCGCTGCCGCACCGTCAGCCTCGACCAGCTGGCCGTCGTCACCGTCGTCGGCGCCGAGCTCGACCTGCACCTGACCGAACTCCTCGCCACCTCCCTGCTGGTCCAGGCCAACCGGGCAATGCTTGCCGCCGGCAAACACCTCGGCCGCCGCGGCGAGTCCCGCACCCGCTCCTTCCGCCAGTCCTTCCTGATGGCCTACGCCCACCGCATCGGCGAACGCCTCGAGGCCGCCACCACCGCCACCCAGGCCGCCGTCTCCGCCGCCGACCGGGACCGCCTGCTCCCCGTCCTCACCCAACGAGACCACCAGGTCGAAGCCCTCTTCACCAAACTCTTCCCCCAAACCACCACCCGCCGCACCCGAATCACCAACGGCGAAGGCTGGCACGCCGGCCTGACAGCCGCCAACCAAGCCACCCTCCCCACCCACCCCAACCTCACCCCCTAACCACCCCGGCTCCCACCGGTACTGCGAATGTCCCCAGTAGCGGGGACATTCGCAGTATCCGCACGCGGTACGACACCGCCCGCCGTCCGCTAGGGGGTTGCCGTGCCACTAGCGGTCTGTCGCGCCGCTAGCCCGTTGTAGAGCCTGTTGGGAAATGGGCGTGGCGGTGATGTGGATAACCGGGTGGGTGTTCGAGTATTGGGATATGGCGAATTCGTATCGGCCGGTT
>NZ_SNWQ01000020.1 GCF_004361855.1 Kribbella caucasensis | reverse complement strand
CGATCGACAACCTCATCACCCGCGCCGGACTCGCCGCCTGAACCAGACCCAGACTTGACTCACCCGGAACGACAGACACGGCCCAAGCTGGCTAGACCCTCGAGACCTAAGGTGAGCAAGATGAACGAGATGGACCTCCGGCTGGCAGACGGCCGCGCGCTGCACGTCTACGACTCCGCGCCCGGCGACGACGGCCGGCTGCCGGTGTTCTGGCACCACGGCACCCCGAACCTGGGCGTCCCGCCCGAGCCGCTGGCCGAGGCCGGCGAATGGCTCGGCATCCGGTGGATCTCGTTCGACCGTCCCGGGTACGGCGGTTCGACCGCGGCGCCCGGGCGGACGATGGCCTCGGTGGCGGCCGACCTGACCGCCGTCGCCGACCGGCTCGGCGTCGGCAGCTTCGCGCTGATGGGCTACTCCGGTGGCGGCTCCTACGCGCTCGGCTCGGCCGCGGTCCTCGGCGACCGGGTCGAGGCGGTCGCCACCTTCGCCGCCATCGCGCCGTACGACGCCATTGGCCTCGACTGGTACGACGGCATGATCCCCTCCGGGCTCATGTCGCTGCGGGCAGCCGCGGCCGGTCGCGACGCGAAGGTCCGGCACGAGAACTCCGGCACCGATTACGACCCCGAGTTCATCCCGGCCGACCTCGCGATGTTCGAAGGGCCGTGGGGATGGCTGGGCTCAGTCGCGGGTGAGAAGTCGATGCCGAACGGACCGGACGGGCTGATCGACGACGACTGTTCCTATGTACTGCCATGGGGTTGCGAGCCCGCCGCGATCACCGCGCCCGTACTCCTCTGCCACGGCGAGGACGACGGCATCATCCCCAGCTCCCACGGCCGCTGGCTCGCCGAACACATCCCGTCGGCGTCCCTACGCCTCCACCCCGGCGACGGCCACATCTCCGTCCTCACCCACGCCGAGCCCGCCCTCGACTGGATCCGCGACCGGACCGGCTGATTCGGGGCCAGGGGCAACTTTTGATTCGGCGGGGGCGGGCTGGGTACTGGACTGGCGTGCTACTGGCGGGGCGCTATCGACTGACCGAGCTGCTCGGTCACGGTGGGATGGGCGAAGTGTTCCGGGGGTGCGACGAACTTCTCGGGCGGCCGGTGGCGGTGAAGGTGCTGCTCCCCGATCGGCGCGATCCGTTCGCGGCCGCGCGGTTCCGGCGGGAGGCGCGGGCCGCGGCCATGGTGAAGGACCAGCATGTCGTCGCGGTGTACGATTTCGGCCGCGACGGCGGCTGCTACTACCTGGTGATGGAGCTGGTGGAGCGCCGCAGCGTCGCCCATGAGCTCGCACTCCACGGCCCGCTCGAGCCCGAGCGGGCCGTCGACATCATCCGGCAGGCGGCTGCCGGCCTGGCCGCGGCGCACCGGCACGACATCGTCCACCGCGACATCAAACCGGGCAACCTGCTGATCGACGTCGACGGCACGGTGAAGGTCGCCGACTTCGGCATCGCCCGGCTCGCCAACGACACGACCGACACCACCACGTCGGGTCAGATCCTCGGCACCAGCCACTACCTCGCGCCCGAACGCGCCCTCGGCAAACCGGCGACCGCCGCATCGGACATCTACGCCCTCGGCTGCGTGCTGTACCACCTGACGACCGGCCATCCACCCTTCCTGGCTGACGATCCGGCGGAGGTGCTGCATCAGCAGGTCGAGCGGGAGCCGATACCACCGAGTGAGCTACGTCCGGAACTCGCCGGCCCGATCGAGGACCTCCTCCTGCGGATGCTCGCCAAGGACCCAGCCGATCGCCCGACAGCGGCCGCGATCGCCGAGGGCAGGCTGCCCGAGCTACGAGCCGTCGAAGAACCGGCCAGACGTCCGCTCCCGATCAGGCGACTGTGGCGGCACGCAGTCCTGGCGCTGTCCGCTGCTGTGCCGGACCGACCACGAGCCGCCCAGGACGAAGACACCCAACCGCTGAGCGAAGCACCCTGACGGCGTCACTCCGGCGGAGGTTGCTCTCCGTCCGGTTTGATCCGGCTGACCCGGACGCGGGCGACGCGGCGGCCGTCCTTCTCGGTCACGGTGAGCTTGTAGCCGTCGACGCGGCCCTCGTCGCCGACCTCGGGGATCCGGCCGAGCTGGGCGGCGAGGAATCCACCGACCGTCTCGTACGGCCCGTCCGGCAACTCGACACCGGTCTCGTCGGCGAAGTCGTCCAGGTTGAGCAGCCCGTCCACTTCGAAATCGCCACTGCGCAACCGGGTGGTCTCGACCTGCTCCTCGTCGTACTCGTCCTTGATGTCGCCGATCAGCTCCTCGACCAGGTCCTCGAGGGTGACGATGCCGGCGGTGCCGCCGTACTCGTCCAGCACGATCGCCAGATGCGTGCTGCGGCGGCGCATCTCGGTCAGCGTCGGCAGCAGCTTGGCGGTGTCCGGCAGCATCAGTACGTCGCGCGCCAGGTCGCCGACCCGGACCGACCGGGACGCGACCTCCGGGTCGAACAGGTCCC
The DNA here is from genome assembly GCF_004361855.1 of Kribbella caucasensis. GTDB lineage: Bacteria > Actinomycetota > Actinomycetes > Propionibacteriales > Kribbellaceae > Kribbella > Kribbella caucasensis. Next base: position 183,651 of record NZ_SNWQ01000020.1, on the reverse strand, counting down.
GGACGTGCACGAACCCGACGATGTCGTCGGCCGACCCATTCATCACCGGGTACCGCGAGTGCGGCCGCTCGGCGGCGAACTTCACCGCCTTGTACGCCGGCATCTCGGCGTCCAGGAAGTCCACCTCGGTCCGGGGCACGATCAGCTCGCGCAACTGCCGGCCGCCGGCCTCGAACACGTCGTCGACGATCCGGCGCTCCTCCTCGCCGAGCGACTCGTGCCCGGAGACGAGGTGCCGGAGTTCCTCGTCCGACATCACCTCGCGGTTCGCGCCCGGGTCACCGCCGAGGGCGCGGACGACCAGGTCGGTGGACTTGGACAGCAACCAGATCACCGGCCGGACGGCCGACGCGATCCGGTCCACCAGCGGGGCCAGGCCGAGCGCGAACAGCTCGGCCCGCTGCAGCGCGAGCCGCTTGGCCGCCAGCTCGCCGATCACGATCGAGACGTAGGAGATGAGGATGGTGATCAGCACCAGCGCGACCGTGTCGGCCAGCCCGGCCGGCAGCCCCAGGTCCTGCAGGTACGGGGACAGGCTGTGGGCCAGCGTCGCGCCACCGAACGCGGCGGACAGGAAGCCCATCAGGGTCACGCCGATCTGCACGGCGGACAGGAACCGGTTCGGGTTCCGCGCCACCTTGGCGACGATCTCGCCGCGGCGGCCGCGCTCGGAGATCGACTTGAGCTGGCTCTCGCGCAGTGAGACGAGGGCCATCTCGGCGGCCGCGAAGACGCCGCCGATCATGACGAAGAGGAAGATCAGAACGATGTTGAGCAGGGTCTCGTTCATAGCAGGGGAATTCCTAGCGTCCTCTCCTGGCGCGATGGAGAGGACGCGCTGAATGGGCGACGTCCATCGATCCAATGTACCGGTAGCCGGTCTGCCGATGCATGTTTGAATCTGTTGGTTTACGATGGTTGATGACCAGGGGTGTGCGGTCACCCTGTCAGCGGTCTGAGTAGAAAGACGGACGATGAACACACCTCGCGGCGCCCGACGGACGGACACGAAGCTGTCCGACGGCCGGGACCTCTTCTACTACGACCCGGCCGACGCGCCGGTCCGGGTACCGCTCGCGGACACCCGGGACCTGCCGGAGCCGAAGCCGCAGGTGGAGTTGCGCACCGACCCGCTGACCGGCGACGTGATCACCTACGCGACCCATCGCAACACCCGGACCTACCTGCCACCGGCCGACCAGTGCCCGCTGTGCGCAACGAAACCGGGTAACCCGACCGAGATCCCGGACCACGACTACACCGTGGCCGTGTTCGCGAACCGGTTCCCGTCGTTCGCCGGCCCGGGTCACACCGAGGTGGTCTGCTTTACCAGCGACCACGACAAGTCGTTCACCGATCTCTCCCAGGGCCAGGCGCGGCTCGTGGTCGACGCCTGGGCCGACCGTACGGCGGAACTGAGCGCCCGGGCGGATGTGGAGTACGTGTTCCCGTTCGAGAACCGGGGCAAGGAGATCGGTGTCACGCTGAACCACCCGCACGGGCAGATCTACGCATACCCGTTCGTGCCACCGCGGATGCGCACCGTGATGGCCCGCGCCCGCGAGTACCAGGAAGTAGCTGGGAGCAACCTCTTCGCCGATCTGCTGGCCGCGGAGCGCAAGGACGGGACCAGGGTGATCGCCGAGAACGGCAACTGGACCGCATTCGTCCCCGAGGCGGCCCGCTGGCCCGTCGAGGTACACCTCTATCCCCACCGTCAGGTCGCCGACATCGCGGAGCTGAGTACCGACGAGCGCGACGACTTCGCCGAGCTTTATCTCGACGTGCTGAGCCGGTTCGATGGGCTGTACGACGACCGGCTGCCCTACATCGCCGCCTGGCATGCCGCCCCGGTCCGGGCCGATCGCGAACTGGGCTACCTGCACCTCGAACTGCTGTCCATCCGCCGGGCCGCCGACAAGATCAAGTATCTTGCCGGTTCCGAGTCCGGGATGGGCGCGTTCATCTCCGACACCCGGCCCGAGGAAGTCGCCGAGACGCTGCGGAAGGTTGGTTCGTGAGCACATTCGTGGAGGTCTTCGGCACCGAGCCGGACGGCGTCTGGCAGGCGCCCGGCCGGGTGAACCTGATCGGTGAGCACACCGACTACAACGACGGTCTGGTACTGCCGATCGCGCTGCCGAACCGGATGGTGGTGACCGCCTCGGCCCGCGACGACGGCACGTTCGCGGTCGCGTCGACGGTGCTGGACGGGGTGGTCGAGTTCTCTCTCGACTCGCTGCAGCCGGGATCCGTTGAGGACTGGGCCGCCTATCCCGCCGGAGCCGCATGGATATTGCGGGAGGCCGGCTACGAGATCGGCGGTGCCAACCTGCTGGTGGATTCCGACATTCCGTTCGGCGCGGGGCTCTCCTCGTCGGCGGCCCTGCTCTGCGCGACGCTCGTTGCCCTGCTGGGGTTGCGTGACATCGAGGTCGACCCCGCCGAGGTCGCCCGACTCGCTCAACGCGCCGAGAACCAGTACGTCGGTGCGCCGGTCGGGCTGATGGACCAGATGGCCTCGATGTGCTGCACCGAGGGCCACGCGCTCTACTTCGACATCCGCGCGATGACGACCGACCAGATCCCGTTCGACCCGGCTGCCGACGGACTCGGCCTGCTCGTGATCGACGTCAAGGCTCCGCACCGGCACGCCGATGGCGAGTACGCGGCTCGGCGGCAGAGCTGCGAGGAGGCCGCGGCCCAGCTCGGCGTACCGGCTCTTCGGGCGGTTGAGTTCGACCGGCTGGATGACGCGTTGGCGCGGTTGTCCGATGACGTCGTACGCCGCCGGGTGCGGCACGTGGTGACCGAGATCCGCCGGGTCGAAGATGCCGTGGAACTCATGCGGGCCGGGCGGTTGCGCGAGGTCGGGCCGTTGTTCACCGGGTCGCATGTGTCGATGCGGGACGACTTCGAGATCACCGTCCCCGAGCTCGATGTGGCCGTGGACACCGCGTTGGCGGCCGGCGCCCTCGGGGCCCGGATGACCGGCGGCGGATTCGGCGGTTGCATCATCGCGCTGGTCGAGGAGACGGCCGAGGACCAGGTCTTCGCCGCGGTCGAGAAGGCCTTCGCGGAGCACGGCTTCACCCCGCCGACCTCACTCGCCGCGACGCCCTCCCCCGGCGCTTCCCGGCTGTCCTGATGTACGACGCGGGGTAAGGGCTGGTCATGACGCGATGATCAGCTCGCAGCCGGTGTCGCGCATGGCCTTGCGGGCTGCGGTGGACAGGCCGGGGTCGGTGACGACGATGTCCAGGTCGCTCCAGGCGGCGAACGTGCTCAGGCCGATCGTGCCCCACTTGGTGTGATCGGCGACCACGACCACCTCGCGGCTGGCGGCGATGAAGGCGCGGTTGGTCTCGGCCTCCATCAGGTTCGGCGTACTGAGGCCGTGCTCGGCGTCGACCCCGTGCGCGCCCAGGAACAGCATGTCCAGGTGCAGCGACTGCAGTGCGGCGGTGGCGATCGGGCCGACCAGGGCGTCCGACGGCGTCCGGATCCCACCGATCAGGACGACGGTGCGATCGGAGCGGCCGTTGCCGTGGAAGACGTCGGCGATCCGGGCCGAGTTCGTCACCACGGTCAGGTTCTCCACCCGGAGGAGCTGCCGGGCCAGCGCGTACGTCGTCGTACCGGCGCCGATGCCGATCGCGCTGTCCGGTTGCACCCGGCGGGCGGCCTCGGCAGCGATCGCTTGTTTGGCGGCCGATTCCTGCGTCAGCTTGGCCTCGAACCCGGGCTCGTGCGCACTCCGCAGGCCGACCGAGGTGGCGCCGCCGTGCACCTTGTGCAGTAGGCCGCTGGAGTCCAGCGCGTCCAGGTCGCGGCGGATCGTCATGTCGGACACGCCGAACCGGTCGACCAGCTCGGCCACCGTGATCGCACCCCGACTGTTGACCTCGGCAACGATCGTGGCCTGCCGCTGGGCAGCCAGCTGTCCGCCCCGTCCCCGCCCCGGCTCGGCACTACCAGCAGCATTCACGCCCACAGCCTAGCGATTCGCCGACGTCCGCGGGTGAAAATGGCGTTGCCGGGGGTGGCCGGCGGGGTCAGGCTATGGGCATGCGATTCCCCGAGGACGTGCCGGTGCTGACCGATGGCGTGGTCACGCTGCGTGCGCACACGCCGGCCGACGTCGAACCGGCGTACCAGACCTGCCAGGACCCCGAGATGCAGCGCTGGACAACCGTCCCGGTCCCGTACGAGCGGCAGAACGCCGAGCACTACCTCGGCGAGATGGTCCCGGCCGGCTGGCGCGACGGCAGTTCCTTCGGCTGGGCGATCGAGTACGACGGCCGGTACTCCGGCACCGTCGACCTGCGCGACGGCGACGGTGGTGTCGGCGAGATCGGGTTCGCGGTGTCGCCGTGGGCGCGTGGGCACGGGGTGGTGACGCGGGCGGTGAGGCTGGTGATCCGGCACGCGTTCGACGAGCTGGGCTGGACCCGGGTGATCTGGCGCGCGTACGTCGGGAACTGGGCGTCCCGCCGGGTCGCGTGGAAGACGGGCTTCCGGAATCTCGTGATGGTCCCGGACGGCGGGCTCGCGCGCGGCGAACGCAAGGACGAGTGGGTCGCGTCGGTCAGCCGGGACGACGAACTGGAACCGGCCGGGAACTGGTGGACCGTGCCGGTGATCGAGGGCGATGGGATCCGGCTGCGCCCGATCCGGTCCACGGATGCCAAGCGGGTCGTGGAGGCGTGCAACGACGAGCGGACGCAGTACTGGCTGGCCGGGATGCCGTCGCCGTACGAGCTCGCCGACGCGGAGAGCTTCATCGAGGGCCGGCTGGAGAACTCGGCATCCGGCGAGGGGGTGTCCTGGATGATCGCGGATCCGGACACCGACGAACTGCTCGGCAACGTCAGCGTCTTCGACCTGCTCAACCGGCACGACAAGAAGACCGGTGAGATCGGCTACTGGGCCCACCCCGAAGCACGCGGCCGCGGTCTGATGAGTGAAGCCGTCCGGCTCGCCGTCGGCCACGCCTTCACCCCAATCCAGCAAGGCGGCCTAGGCCTGCGACGCATCACCCTGTACGCCGCCGAAGGCAATACGGCCTCCCGCCACGTTGCCGAAGCCAACGGCTTCACCCACACCGGCACCGCCCGATCCGCGGCTCCACGCCGCGACGGCAGCTACCTCGACCTGCACTCGTACGACCTGCTGGCCACCGACCCGCGGCCACTGTCCGAGGAGTGAGGCGGTGGCGTTCGAGGGGTGGACGGTGTCGATCGAGGGTTTGATCACGCCCAGAAATCGGCGAACTGCGGTCAGTTGGTGATACGCGACACCGTTTCCCCTCGCCGTCACGCGGGATGGCTGCTTGAATCGACGAGTGAGAGATCGTGAGGAGCTGGTCCGCCGCTGGCAGGCCGGGTGGTCTGTATCGCGTGGCTGGACCAAAGTCGAGGACGACAACGACGGGATCCTGACCGTGCGCGCGGGCGAGGACAACCGCGCCATGGAGTACGTCGTCCTGGACGCGGACAACAAACCGGAACGGGTCGAACGCGCGGCCGAACTGTCCCTGGCGGCCGGCGGTGGACGTGGTTCGGGCTGGATCACGCTGGCCACCGACGACCGGGAGGCCCGGATCGATCAGCTCGAGGATCTCGGCCTGGAGATCCAGCGCGAGCAGGACTGGCTGATGACCATCCAGCTGTCCGAGCAACCCAAGCTGAAGCTGAGCGATCGGTACGCCCTGCACACCGAGCTCGAGTCCGACCTGATCGTCGCCCGCGCCACCCTGCACGGCGGGGTCGTCTCCAGCGGCCGGATGGCGGTCGTCGGCGAGGACGCGGTCGCCGACCGGATCGAGACCGACCCGGCCCACCGGCGCCGCGGCCTCGGCAGCGCGGTGATGGCGTCTCTGGTCGAGACGGCCGCGGCCCAGGGCGCCAAACGCGGCATCCTGATCGCGTCGATCGACGGTCTCCGCCTCTATCGCAGCCTCGGCTGGAAGGTCATCGCCGACATCGTCATCGCCCGCTCCAACTGATCAACTGTTCCGGATTCCTTCCCCGCCCCACCGCGCCGGTCAGGGCGGGCTGACGTCCTACGTCAAAGGTTTGTCAATGCGGGGTGCGATTCCTCGCAAGGGGTCGTGGTCTCGATCCGGATCCGCTACGGTCACGTTTCCATGACGGACGCGCCTGGCAGTCACGACCCTTTCGAGCAACCTCAGCAGTACGGTCGGTACGAGCAGCGTGGTGCCCGGCGAGCGAGGCGGCGCGGGGTGGCCGGTCCGATTCTTGCGGCGATGCTGGTTCTCGGGCTGGTGGCGGGTGGCGGGTGGTATCTGACTGACGGCATGGACACGGTGCCGACCGGGCAGGACGAGCCGTTGACGGTTGCGACGGATGACGTGTCGACACCGCCGGTGGAGCTGTCCGTAGACACCCCGACGCCTTCCGCGACACCGAGCCGGACCCCGTCGAAGAAGCCGACTGTGACGCCGACACCGACCCGGACCAGTACGGCGCCGAGCCGGCGGGCCACGCGGACGCCCTCGCCCACACCGACGCGTTCCTCACCCAAGCCCAGTCCCACCAGGACGCCGACCAGTACGCCGTCGACGACCACGCCGCCCCCGCCGAGCACAGGGACCAAGGAAGCCCAGGTCCTTCAGCTGACCAACAACGAACGGCAGAAGGCCGGCTGTGGACCGCTGCGGACGAACAGCGCGCTGACCCGCGCGGCCGACGGGCACGCGATCGACATGGTCCGCAACCACTACTTCGACCACACCAGCCAGGACGGCCGCAGCCCGTTCGACCGGATGAAGGCGGCCGGGTTCACCGGCGGCGCGATGGCGGAGAACATCGCCGTCGGGTACAGCAGTGCCGCGGACGTGGTCGAAGGCTGGATGAACAGCGAAGGCCATCGCCGCAACATCCTCAACTGCGACTACACGATGATCGGCATCGGCTACGACTCCGGCCGGGTCAAGCCCGAGTGGGGCAACGGCAGTTGGGTGCAGAACTTCGGCGGCTGATCGCGGGTGGTTGGCAAGTTCCTGCCAGAAAGTCTTTGGACTTCGTTAAGGCGGTCTCCGGACCTGTAACGGTGACCTTGTTGATCCGTTAGGGTTCCTGTTCGGTAACCAGGGGGGACCTGGCAACGGACACGGGGAACGACAGAGACCGGAAAGACCTAAACGAAGAGGATCTCGCCCATCCATGACGGACTCGCCAACCCCTGGGCGACACCGGAGCAGAAGAGCACGTCGACGCGGACGAAGCCGCGGCCTGATCGGCCCGATCGTCAGCGCGCTCTCGGTGTTGCTGGCCACCGGACCGGTGGTTTGGTTGATGTCGTCTGCCGACGGCTCGACCGTCGCCGATGACGACCCGACCGAGGTCCTGAACGTTTCCGAGGACAACTCCGGCCCCGCCGCGATCGACGACACCTTCGAGGCCGCCGGCAAGACCGGCCAGCCGCGGGTCACCGTCACCGCGACCCTGCCGAACGGTGTCACCACCTCGATCACCACGACCGGTACGCCGGCGCTCGGGGTGATCGAATCCACCACCAGCACCCCGCCGACCTCGGTACCGGTCACCACCCCGGTTCCGCGGACGACGGGGACCGTGACGGTGACCCCGAGCGGTCCGCGGACCGTTGCCGGAAGCACCAAAAAGCCCAGGCCGAAGCCGAGTGGCACACCGACCGCGACCCGGACGGTGACCAGCAAGCCGACGCCGAGCGACCCGCCGCAGCCACCGAGCGGTGGGGGCGGCACCAACGAGCAGGAGCGCGAGGTGCTCGAGCTCAGCAACGCGGCCCGGCAGCACGAGGGCTGCGGTCCGCTCAGACTTGACGACAGCCTGGTCGAGGCAGCCGGACGGCACGCCTCGGACATGGTTCGGCGGCACTATCTGGACCACACCAACCCCGATGGCCAGGGGCCGGGCGACCGGATGGCCGCGGCCGGCTTCCAAGGATCCGGCTGGGGCGAGAACATCGCCGCCGGCTACGACACCGCGGAGGAGGTGTTCGCCGCCTGGATGAAGAGCGACGGGCACCGTGCCAACATCATGAACTGCAAGTTCGACCGGATCGGCATCGGGTTCGACCCCGGCCAGGTCAAGTCCCAGTGGGGACCGGGCAGCTGGGTGCAGGACTTCGGCCGGGTGGGCGGTTGACATTGTTGCGAGGCCACCAAGTTCTGCGAAGACGTTGTGATCAGACGACAACGACCGGCCGATTGGCCGCGAAACACCGCGGGTAGATCCGTCCTATGCCATCGGGCGCTCCTCACAGCACCCGGTGGACGAGTGAGGCACGTCTTGGGGACCGTTGAAGGGAAACCGTAAGTAATGTCAGAGCCCGGAGGCACCGCTCGGCGCCGGCGCAGCAAGAGGTCAGCAGGTTCCGCATCGCGGGTCCGGCGGCCGCTGGTCGCGCTCGCATCGGTCGTGCTGGTGATCACCCCGATCTCCTGGATCCTGCTGCACGAACCGCAGTCGGAGCAGGCCGATGCGTCCGTCCCGTATGTCAGCCGGGACGACGACACCTACGTGACGGCGTCGACCGAGCCGGTCGCCAAGAAGACCGGCCCGCCGAAGGCCAAGCCGACGGCCACCCCGACGCCCAGCCGGACGCCCAAAACCCCGACACCGTCGGACACGCCGACGCCCGGGGAGACGGCCCGGCCGACTGACGGACCGACCGACGAGCCGACGGAAACGCCAGGCGGTGACGAGACCCCGCTGCCGACCGGCGGTCCGACCCGGGCGACCGCCGGCCCGAAGACGACCAAGCCGACAACCACGACGTCGACCACCCCGACACCCACTACGCCGACCGATGACGGCGACATGTCACCCTCCGAGCTCCAGCTGTTCACGCTGATCGACGACGCCCGGGTGGACAAGGGCTGCGCCCGTCTGGACCGGAACAGCAACCTGAGCGGGAACGCTCAGTCGGACGCCGATGGCCGCGCGAGCAATGGAAACGTCTCGTCGACAGGTTCGTCGGCAGCTTCGACTGGTGGCGACGGCATGGACGACGCGCAGGCGGCCTTCGACCGACTGAAGACAGAGAGCTCGGGCACGCTGTTCAACTGCGGGCTGACCGAGCTCGGCGTCGGTCAAGCAGACTCCACCCGCAAGGAGGGTCTGTGCCTCGGTTCGCTGCTGTGCACCGAGAAGACCCGGTACGCCTGGGTGGTCGACTTCAGCTGATCGGCTGACCTGAACGGCGGCCCGGCGTTTTGCCAGGCCGCCGTTTTCGTCGTCCGGGTGGGACGATGGTGGAAGGTGCTTGAGCCTGCCTCGTCCGCGGGGTTAGCTTGAGCCTTCACCTAGCCTGCGGGAGGCCGGATGTACGGCGAGCGCGACGATCTCGAACCGGCTCGGCCCGCGTTGTTCGGCATCCCACCCGAGGCGTTCGCCGACGAGCGGCCCGACACCCGGCCCGAAGGGGCCAAGCGGATGGGCCTCAGCCGGCACACCGAAGAGGGCGCGGTGCTGGACTTCGCCTCGTCCCTGGACGGCGCCAAACCCGGTCACAAGATGATGGCCTGGATCCTCCTGGTCACCTTCGCCGCCCCTGCCCTCTACACCCTCCTCCTCCTGCTCTGACCGGCGTCAGGTCCAGGGGTCGAAGGGGATTCCGCTGGGTTTGGAGTTGTTGAGCAGGTTCCGGAACCGGTCGCCGGTGTCGGTGACCTTGATGGTCGCGGACCCGAAGTCGGCGGTCATCAACCGATCCCGCAGCGACGTACTCGGCCAGCCGTTCCAGCCCACGATCGGCGGATAGCGCCAGTTGTGGTAGTGGTTCTCCGGCGGCTCGTCGTTGCCGTTGGCGAGCCGGAAGAAGTGCGTGCTGGCGCCGTCCTTGTGGTAGACGACCTTCGGGTGCGTACCGTCGAAGCGAACCTGCGACCTCGTGTACGTCACCACACTGCTGTGCTGGGTCGTCGACACGTACTCGACCTGGTTGGACGCCTGGTTGACCCAGGAGATGACGTGTTCGAAGTCGTGCCGGTGACCTCCCCAGCTGACTCCGTCGAGCGCCTGGTCCTTCTCGAAGTAGCTGGCGTACACGATCGCGCACCAGCCGTTGTTGCACTTGGAGCGGGCGTAGGTCTGCGAGTTGTCGAGATCCCAGGAGTCATGGCAGCTGCCGTTCACCGCGCCGCTCGGGTTCAGTCCGGGGTTGAGAGTCCCGTCCGGTCCGATCGCGGGTGTGGCGTAGCAGCCGTCGGTGTCGTAGTCGTAGGCGGGCGAGAAGGATTGCTCGTAGCCGTCGGCGTTCTGCGGCAGGCCGGGGGGCGGAGCGGCTAGCGCCGGTATGGCGGTGGCGATCGTCAGGACGGTGGCGCCAAACAGCACGCCAAGGGGGCGGAAGGTACGTCTGAGTCCCATGGTCACTCAGTAGATCTTCCCGAGATGACCGGGACCTACACGTTCAGTGAGCGGACCATCACCCACTGGCGTCCTTCCGATGACTTGCCGGGGTATTCAGCGGGTCGAGGGCGCCGGGTCGGGACCTTCCGGGAGCCAGTCGTGGACCACGAACTCCTCGCCGACGGCAACGAACCCTGGGGTGAGGACGGCGGCCTTCATTCCGAAGCTGACGCCACCGCCGTAGTCGGGTTGGCGGCGGTAGCGGGCCAGGGTGCGGGTGGGTTCGGGACCGCTCTTCTCACCGGTGGCCTGGTTGACGGTGGGAACGGCACAGCGGATCGCGCGGGCGGCGTACCCGAGTTCGAGGGAGCCTGCCGATGCTCGGAACACTTTGTCCTCGGTATGTGGTTCGGGCCAGCCGGAGACGACCAGGTTGGGCCGGAAGCGGTTCATCGGGATCACGTCGCCGCCGGACTCGACGATGCGCTCGTTCAGGCCGTCGAGTGAGGACAGCGAAGTGATCAGCAGCGCGTGCGCGTCACCGAATCCGGTCTCGCCGCCGTGTACACCCCAACCCGGCCGCTCGTGTTCGGGGGTCACACGAACCAGGGCGGCGGGTCGTCCGAGGCGTTCGGAGAACCAAGCGTCCGCGGCCGGGTCCTGGACCACGCCCGCACCGAACCACTTGCCGAACAGGCTGACGTCGCGCCGCTTCCCGTCGTACGCGACCTCGATCTCCAACTCCTCGCCACTGTCGGCGGACAACCGAAGCGCAGAACCGTCCCGCAGTACGTCGACCCGCAGCGGCGCCATCTGCGGATCCTTGCGCTGACTGAGGAACGTGCCGTCCGGCTCGACCAGCATGAACGTCCGGTCGTGCCGCAACCCGGCCGGACCGACCTCGGCGCGCTCGACGGACACCCCGGCCAGGCCCTTCACCGGGTAGTAGGTCAGCGTGGAGACTCTCGCGACGGACACTCGCGGAAATCTACCTTGACCGGTGACACGGCACCGTGGATCGCGGGTCAAGCTGACGGCGATTTGTTCACTTCCGGAAGGTGCCCGACGGGGCGGCCGGGGAGACGAAGGATTCGGCGTCCGTCAGCGGTTCGGCCTTGCCGGCCAGTTCGGTCAGCGGCAGTACGTCGTACGGCGGGTGGGCGCGGCCGCCGACCGTGGTCAGATCGGGGACGGGGTGCCGGGAGGCCGCCAGGATGACGTTGCCGAAGGCCTTGCCACGAAGCACCTTGCGCTCCGCGAGAGCCACGCCGTCGCCGAGACCGATGCGGACCGTGGTGGCGACGCGGCGGACGAAGCCGAGGCCGGCGGATCCGTCGATGAGGTTGTGGACAAGGATTCCGGCCGGGCGGAGGACGCGGGCGCACTCGGCGGTGAACTCCCGCGTGACCAGGTTCTCCGGGACCGTCTCGCGGACGAAGGCGTCGACGATGATCAGGTCGGTGGAGTCGTCGTAGATGTCTTTGAGGCCGGCCCGGCCGGTGGCGGGACGCACCTTGATCCCGGCCCGCTTGGGCAACGGGAGAACCTCGCGGACGAAGTCGGTGAGGTCTTCGTCGGGCTCGAGCACGATCTGGCGGGACCGGGGCCGGGTGGCGGCGACATACCTCGGCAAGGTCAGACCGGCGCCGCCGATGTGGACGACGGAGATCGGCTGCCGGCGCGGGACCAGGGCGTCGACGATGTCCCCGATCCGGCGGACGTACTCGAACCCGAGGTGGGTCGGGTCGGCGAGATCGACCTGGGACTGCAGTGAACCGTCGACCCTGAGTACGAAGGTCCCGTCGGCCTCGGCCTCCACGGTGGCCAGGCCTGAACCGACGACACGTTCCATACCCGCAGTCTGTCAGGAGCGGTCGAGGCGACCGGCGAGACCACCGGCCGCCTCGATCACGAAAAGATCAGCGGGCTTCTTTTTCCTGGGCGATCGCGATGTCGGTGTTGTCGGTGAACAGGCCGTCGATCCCGGCCTTGCGGTACGCCGCGATCTCACCGAACAGGTCGCCGGACTCGGCGGGCACCGCGGAGCCGTCGAACTCGGCCGGGAGGAAGTTGTTCTCGACCCGGAAGGTGTACGGGTGGACCACCAGGCCGGCCTTGTGGGCGTTGCTGACCAGTGCGGTCGGCTGACCGAGCTTGCCGGTCGCGTCCAGCGGGATGACCTGGTCCTTCGACGGGCCGAGGCCGTCGGCGTAGGTCGCCACTTCCTTCAGCCCGTTCGCGGTCACGATGTCGGCGTACGTGCGCTTGTCACCGGCGACCACGAAGTCGTACGGCGCGCCGGCCGAACTGGTCAGCTGGACCAGCGGGACCCGGAGCTGCTTGTCCAGCGCCTTCAGGTTCGCCACCTCGAACGACTGGACGAAGACCTTCGCGTCGGGCCGGTTCAGGCCGTTGCGGGTCAGCACCTTGACCAGTTCGGGCTCGAGCGCGAGGCCCTGCTGCTGGAAGAAGGTGGGGTGCTTGGTCTCCGGGTAGATCCCGATCGGCCGGTCCAGTTCGCGCGACAGCTTCTTGCTGAGGTCGATCACCTCTTGCAGGGTGGGGATCTGGTACCGCCCGTTGAACACCGTGTTCTGCTGCCGCAGCGCCGGGATCCGCTCCTTGGCCCGCAGCGTCTTCAGTTCCGCCAGGGTGAAGTCCTCGGTGAACCACCCGGTCACCTGGACGCCGTCCAGGTTCTTGGTCTTCTTCCGGTCGGCGAACTCCGGGTGCTGGTCGACGTCCGTCGTACCGCCGATCTCCGGCTCGTGCCGGGCCACCAGGACACGGTCCTTGGTGGTCACCAGGTCCGGCTCGACGTAGTCGGCGCCCATCCGCGCGGCCAGCTCGTACGCCGCCAGCGTGTGCTCGGGGCGGTAGCCGGACGCACCACGGTGACCGACCACCACGAAGTCGTCCTGCCTGCGGTCGGCGGCGGCCGGCTGGGCGGTTTCCGGCTGGGCAGCGCCCTGCTGGTCCTGCTGCACGGCCGGGACCAGCACCGCGGCCCCGACGGCCAGCGCCGACGCGGTCACCGCGACGAACTGCCGCGAGAGCACCGTTCGCTTCATCGTGATTCTCCTTACAAGTCAGAGGACTGAGCACACCCTCAAGCCGGACAACGACATCGCGATGGCGCCCCGGCAGCCGGCGGGTATCCGGCTGGTGAACGCTGACGCGAACAGGTGGTGTGGATCACCGGACCCACCGTCGCCAACGGGGCGGCGGCTTGCTAGCGTCCGAAGGCAAACCCTACGTTTGCAAACCTCTGAGGAGCGTGTCGTGAGCACTACACCCGTGAAGGTCGCCGTCACCGGCGCCGCCGGCCAGATCGGCTACAGCCTGCTGTTCCGGATCGCGAGCGGCGCGCTGCTCGGACCCGACACACCGGTGGAGCTGCGGCTGCTGGAGATCACCCCGGCGCTGAAGGCGCTCGAGGGGGTCGTGATGGAGCTCGACGACTGCGCGTTCCCGACGCTGGCGAAGGTGGAGATCGGCGACGACCCGAACGTCATCTTCGACGGCGCCAACGTGGCCCTGCTGATCGGCGCCCGGCCGCGGACCAAGGGGATGGAGCGCGGCGACCTGCTGGAGGCGAACGGCGCGATCTTCACCGTCCAGGGCAAGGCGCTGAACGACCACGCGGCCGACGACATCCGGATCACCGTGACCGGCAACCCGGCGAACACCAACGCGCTGATCGCCAAGAGCAACGCCCCGGACATCCCGGCCGAGCGGTTCTCCGCGCTGACCCGGCTGGACCACAACCGCGCGCTCGCCCAGCTGGCCAAGAAGACCGGCACCCCGGTGACCGAACTCCGGAAGCTGACCATCTGGGGCAACCACTCGGCCACGCAGTACCCGGACATCTTCCACGCCGAGGTGGCCGGCAAGAACGCCGCCGAGGTCGTCAACGACCAGAACTGGCTGGAGAGCGACTTCATCCCGACCGTGCAGAAGCGCGGCGCGGCGATCATCGAGGCCCGTGGCGCGTCCTCGGCGGCGTCGGCCGCGGCCGCGACGATCGACCACACCCGCGACTGGCTGCGCGGTTCGGCCGATGGCGACTGGCTGTCGATGGCGGTCGTCTCCGACGGCTCGTACGACGTACCGGAGGGCCTGATCTCGTCGTTCCCGGTGACGACGAAGGACGGCAACTGGGAGATCGTCCAGGGCCTGGAGATCAACGAGTTCTCCCGCGCCCGGATCGACGCCAGCACCACCGAACTCGGCGAGGAGCGCGACGCCGTCACCGCCCTCAACCTCCTCGGCTGACCGCCTCCCCATCACGTTGCGTCCGAAGAACCGTGCGCGATCGGCCACGGTTCTTCGGACGCCGGCGTTTTCAGCGGAGGCGGTAGGCCGAGATCGTGGTCTGCTCCGTCGTGTTGCCCGCGGCGTCGACCAGATTCGCCTTGAAGGACACGGATTTCGCGCCCTTCGGGGTAGCGAAGATGGCCTTGTACGCATCCCCGCCAGTCGGTACGACGGCCGCCCGCTGCCACGTCTTGCCGTCGTCACCGGATACCTGGAGGCTGATCTTCTTCATCGCCGGAAGTGTTGCCCCCGGCAACTGCGCGAGCCGCACCGGCAGTACCGTCACCGGCTCCCGCTTCGCCACGTTCCGGTCGTCCACCTCCGGCAGATAGCGCACCGTACGGACTCCGAACTCCTCCTCGTCCTCACCCTTCGACGTGAACGTCCAGGTGAGATCCGTCCGGGTGGAGAACCCGGAGTACGACGCCCTGGTCCCGGTCGTGACGAACTTGTACGCCGCCTTGCCGGCCGGCACGTCCGTCAGCTCGACGTACCCGAACTCGGTGTTCTCGCCGATCAGCTCGCCATCTCGGTAGAGCTTGCTGCTCGCCTTGTCCGTCAGCGTGAAGCCGACATGTCCATCGGCATCGGTGTTCGTGTAGACGCCGATCAGCAGATCCCCGCCTGCGACACTCGCCGCCCCCGGAGTCGGTACGAAGGCCGCCGCGTTCCACCGTTCGCGGTACGTCCGCCCCGCCCGATACTGCGTGGGCTGGCTCTCCACCGCGGTCACCTCGGTCGGGAACGGGTTCTCCGGATCGGTGCTCGGCACGATCTCCGCCATCCGGCTCGACCACTTCACCTCACCGCCCTCCAGGTGGAGCCGCGCCTTCGCCGGCAAATCGTATTCGAGGATCGGCGTCCAGCCGCCGGCCGAGTTCGGAGCCTGCCCGGCGACCGTCCGCTCCGCCGGCCGATCACCGGTCGCGTTGAACGACTGCTCCACGGTTGCCAGGTCGGACGCCTTGACGCTCCGGCTGAACCCGGTCGGGAACTCGCCCGGGAACGTGTTGACGACCCCGTACTGGTACGGCGTGTTCACGAACCGGCCGTCCTTGCCCGGCAGGCCCCAATGCGACGCTACGTGCCCGGTGAACTGCTCCGGTGGGAGCTTCGAACCCAGCTGGGCGGTATGCAGGCCCTCGAAACCGAAGGCGAGCAACGACGACCCGAGACCGATTTCGCCGGACTCGTTGACCCGGAGATAGCCGAGATCGACCAGGATCACCTTCGCGTCGGCGCGCGGAACCGTCGTACTGACCGGCTTGGTCTTCCGGGCATCGAAGACGACGGTGGTGTCGGCGTCGAGCTCGACCGCCGGGTGGACCTTCGTGTAGAGGTCGACCTTCTCACCCTCGACGACCGCCTGGTCGCCCTGCAACAGGTACTCGCCCTTCGGCAGCCGGACCTTCGCCGTGCCGCTCGGGTCGGCGAGGAACTGGAACCGGAAGGCGTCGATGCCGAACACCAGGGTGGCCCCGTCGGCGATCGGCTTGCCGTCGGTGCCGACGTGGTTGACGGTCAGCGTGTAGCTCTCCACCTCCTTGTCCGCGCCGAGCGGCGTGACCACAGTGGTGCCTGCGGCGGTCGCCGTGACCTGGCCCGTGTATGAGCCGTCCGGTCCCTCGTGCTTCGTGTCCGAGGTCAGCTGCACCGTGGCGGTGCCGCCGGCCGGAACCGTCACCGTGTTCGCGCTCAGCTTCAGCGCGCCGGCCGGAGCCGGGGAGCCATCCGGACCGGCGAAGGTCGCGGCCAGCGTCAGCGTGACCGGCTGGTCGCCGAGGTTGCGGTAGCTGAGGGTCTTGGTGACCGGAGTGTCGTCGTTGTGCGGCCACTGTGCCGTGCCGAACGAGACGCCACCGGGCTCGGTCACGATCGACTGCTTGATCGCCTGGCCGACATCGATCCGGCCGGCGCCCTGTTCGAACGCGTTCTGTCCGTCGGCCGGCTTGGCCGACGCCATCAGGGCGCCCTTGAGCTCCCCCGCCTTCCAGCCCGGGTGCTGCTGGGCCAGGAGCGCGGCCGCTCCGACGGTGTGCGGCGTCGCCATCGACGTACCGGAGAGCTTCAGGTACTGGTCGCCGACCGGATCGCCGATGATGGAGTCCTTCGCCTTGGCGGCGACGATGTCGACGCCCGGTGCGGTGACGTCCGGCTTCAGCGCGCCGTCCCCGGTCCGCGGTCCGCGGCTGGAGAACTCGGCCAGCTGGTTCTGTTTGTCGACCGCGCCGACGGTCAGCGCGGCATCCGCGCTACCGGGTGACTCGACCGATCCGGAGCCGGGACCACTGTTGCCCGCGGCAATCACGAACAGGGTGCCGGTCTGCGCGGTCAGCCGGTTCACGGCGGCCTCGATCGGGTCGACCTCGGGCGTGTCCGGGCCGCCGATGCTCATGTTCACGATCTTGGCCTTGACCTCGGTCGCGGCCCACTCCATCCCGGCCAGGATCGCGGACTCGGGGCAACCCCCTTGCTCGCAGATCTTGCCGTCGTACAGCTTGGCGTCCGGTGCGACCCCCTTGTACTTGCCGGCCGAGGCGGCCGCGGTCCCGGCGATCGTCGAGGCGACGTGGGTGCCGTGGCCGACCAGGTCACCGGCCGCTTCCTCGGTGAAGTTCTTCGCGCCCGCGACCTGGGTGGCCAGGTCCGGATGGGTCGCGTCGATGCCGGTGTCGAGGACGGCGACCGAGATGCCCTTGCCGGTGTACCCCGCCTGCCACGCGGCCGGTGCGCCGATCTGCGGGACCGACTGGTCCAGGTTCACGTGCCGCTTGCCGTCGAGCCAGATCTTGTCCAGCCCGTTGGCGGATCGCGCCGTCGACAGGTTGCGGACGAAGGTTGCCGCGTTCTTCTTGGTCACGTCGACCGCGGCGCCGTTGATCACGGGCAGCTGCCGGGTCACGGTCGCCCCGGCGGGCGCAGTACGGCTGGCCGCGCGGCCGGAGTACGTGACGAGCAACGGGATCACGGACGTCTTGCGGTCGTCGTACCCGGCCTTGATCAAGCCGGTGACCTCGAACAGCCGGCGGTCCATCCGGCCGGCCGTCACCACCGAGCTGACGTCGGACGGGACCACGAACAGCTGGTCCTTCACCCGCTGCGTGCTGAACGCGATGTGCCGCCGCCCCGGCCCCGGCTCGATCGCCGGCCGGTCGAGCGAACCGCCGCGCAGCGTCACCCTGTCCCCGGTGATCAGGGTGATGCTCCGGTCCGGCTGGCCAGGCTGCGCCGCCCGGCCCGACCAAGCACCCTGACCCGCTTCGCCCGCCTGAGCCGGCTGGGCGCCAGCGACGCCCAGTACGACGAACGAGGCCACGGCGATCGCGCCGAACCCCCGTCTGGAACTGATCCTGGAAACCACGAGATGTCCCCTCCTTGATGTCCTCACCAGAAGGCAGACCGGCTGTCCTCACACTGCGGAGCCAGACCACCACGAACCGTTCTACATACTCGGTATGCATAACCCGAGATCGAGGTCATCGGCAACCACTTCAACTAGCTTGGAAAGGTTGTGGCCTCAACGGGAGGCGATCACTGCCCGTTCGGGCAGGGAGGTCAATTGGGGACGATCAGGCCCAGCAGGAGGATCGACGCGCCGACGCCGAGCAGGAGGAGGGTGTCGAACATGCGGCCGCGGACGTGCAGCAGGCCGGCGGCCGTGTCACTGAGGACGCCGCGCAGCAGGCCGGCGAGGAGCACGCCGCCGGCGAAGATCAGCACGCCGTTGCGCCAGTCGTAGAAGGTCAGGATCACCAGCCCGGCGACGGCGACCACACCCGCCAATCCCAACGGCCACTCGGTACGCCGCTCGGCCGCGCCCGCCATCACCGGATCGGCCCGGCCGCGGCTTCGGCGGCCTCGACCACGTTGGTGAGCAGCATCGCCCGGGTCATCGGGCCGATACCGCCAGGCATCGGGGCGATCCAGCCGGCCACCTCACGGGCGGCAGGGTCGATGTCGCCGACGATCTTGCCCTCGGAGCTGCGGCTGGTGCCGACGTCGAGCAGGACCGCACCCGGTTTGACCATGTCGGCGGTGATCAGCCCCGCCGATCCGGCGGCCGCGATCACGATGTCGCCGGTCCGCACCACCGAGGCGAGGTCGCGGGTGCCGGTGTGGCACTGGGTGACGGTCGCGTTCTCGGACTTGCGGGTGAACAGCAGGCCCATCGGCCGGCCGGCGGTCACCCCGCGACCGATCACGACCACCTGCGCGCCCGCGATCGGTACGTCGTACCGGCGGAGCAGTTCGACGCAGCCCTTCGGGGTACACGGCAACGGTCCGTCCTGACCGAGGACGAGTTTGCCGAGGCTGACCGGATGCAGGCCGTCCGCATCCTTGACCGGGTCGATCAGGCCGAGGATCGCGTTGGTGTCGACGTGCTTCGGCAGCGGCAACTGGACGATGAAGCCGGTACAGGCCGGGTTCTCGTTCAGCTCGCGGACGTTCGCGGCGATCTCGCCCTGGGTCGTGTCCGCCGGCAGTTCCACCTGGATCGAGGCGATCCCGACCGCCGCGCAGTCCCGGTGCTTGCCGGCCACGTACGCCCGGCTGCCCGGATCGTCGCCGACCAGGATCGTCCCGAGCCCCGGCACGATGCCCTGCTCGGCGAGCTTGGCCACCCGCACCTTCAGCTCGTCCTTGATCGCCGCCGCGGTCGCCTTGCCGTCCAATATCTCCGCCGTCACGCGCCCGAGTCTGCCACGCACCGGCAGGCACTTGAACCGCGACCGGCACAACCGCTCACCCGGGTGACTTGAGCCACAAACCTGACCGATCGGTTGAATCCTGACCGATCGGTCGGGATCATCGTCGGTATGCCAGTCACCACCCCCGCCCGGGAGCGGACCCGGCGCGAGATCGAGCAGCAGGCGATGGCCCTGTTCGCCAGTCGCGGGTACTCCGCGACCTCGTTACAGGACATCGCCACAGCAGCCGGTTGTTCGAAGGCGACCGTGCTGTACCACTTCAACAGCAAGCCGGCCGTGCTTGCGGCGGTGCTCGAGCCTTCGCACGTTGCGCTGAAGGAACTCCTCGCCGACGTGTCGGCGCTCCCCGCCGCGGCGGCGCAGGAGCTGGCGATCTCGCGGTTCGTCGACCTCGCGGTGCAGTTCCGCGGGCTCGTCCACGTGCTGCAGGACGTCCTGCCGACCATCGAGGAGACGCCCGAACTGGCCGACCTGGTCCAGGACGGTCTCCGGCTCACCGAGTTCCTGGCCGGCAGCGACGACCAGCTCGAGATCGACATCGCGTCGTTCGCGATCAACGGCCTGCTCGGCGAATGCCGCCATCCCGGCGAACGCACCGACGCCGAGCTCCACCAACTCTGCGACACCGCGCTGCACCGCCTGCTCCGCAAGCCGACCCGGCGCCCGTAGTACCGACAAGGATTCCCGCTCGAACCCAGTGAACGGACGCATTTGTCAGATGGCGAATCTCCTCTACCGGCTCGGCCGGTTCTCCTACCAGCGCCGCCGGCTCGTCGCCGCGGTCTGGACTTTCCTGCTGGTCCTGCTGGGAGTCGGCGCACTGACGCTCGGCGGCGGGACCACCAACACGTTCTCGATTCCCGGCACCGAGTCGCAGCGCGCGCTCGACGCCCTGCAGCGCGATCTCCCGGCGGCCAGCGGAGCGTCGGCGAGCGTCGTGGTGAAGGCGCCGGCCGGGAAGACGCTCGCGGATCCGACGGTCAAGGCGGCCGTCGGCGCGACCGTGGCGAAGGTCGGCCAAGTGCCGGAGGTGATCGCCGCGATCGACCCGTTCACGAGCAAGGCGATCAGCCCCGACGGTACGACGGGTCTGGTGAACGTGCAGTTCGCCAAGCCGGCCGACGAATTGGCCAAGGAGACCACCGAGGCGTACGACGCGCTGAGCTCGCTGAGCAACGGTGATCTCCAGGTCGTCCCTGGTGGTGGGATCGTCGGCGGAGCACCCGAGATCGGTGTTACCGAGGTGATCGGGGTCGCGATCGCCGGGGTGGTGCTGGTGGTCACGTTCGGTTCTCTGGTCGCGGCCGGGATGACGTTGTTCACCGCGTTGATCGGGGTCGTGGCCGGGATGGCGGGTCTGTTCCTGGTCACCTCGGTCGTGGAGGTCTCGTCGACCGCGCCGATCCTCGCGCTGATGCTCGGCCTGGCCGTCGGTATCGACTACGCGTTGTTCATCAGCTCGCGGCATCGATCGCAGTTGGCCGAGGGATTGGATCCCGAGGAATCGGTCGCGCGGGCGACGGCGACCGCCGGGTCGGCCGTGATGTTCGCGGGTGCGACCGTGGTGATCGCCCTGGCCGGGTTGAGTCTAGTGGGCGTTCCGTTCCTGACTGCGATGGGCTTCGCCGCGGCGGCGACGGTGCTGACCGCGGTGCTGGTGGCCTTGACGTTGGTGCCCGCGATGCTCGGGTTCCTCGGCAACCGGGTGCTGCCGCGGAAGGCGCGTACGGCGGGCAAGGTGCCGGTTGCCGAGGGGTTCGGCTTCCGCTGGGCCCGGTTGGTGACGCGGTTCCGGGTGCCGATCGTTGCCGTCGGCATCATCGGGCTGGGGGTCCTGGCGATCCCGACGCAGGACATGCGGCTGGCTCTGCCGGACGGCGCGTCCGCCGCGGCCGAGACGAACCAGCGAGTCGCGTACGACCTCACGGCGGCCGCCTTCGGGCCGGGTGCGAACGGACCACTGGTCGTCGTGGTGAAGACCGACAGCGCGCAGCGGTCCGGCGTACTGGCTGAGCAGATCCTGGGGTCTGCCAAGGGATTGGCCGACGTGGTCGCGGTGCAGCCGGGGCCGGCCAGTGCGGATGGATCGACGCGGTTGGTGAGCGTGGTCCCGGCCAGTGGTCCGGCGACCGAGGAGACCGCGGACCTGGTGAAGAACCTGCGGGACGCGATCCACCCGCTGGCGCAGGGGAACGAGTCGATCTCCGTCACCGGGAACACGGCGGTAGGCGTGGACGTGTCGAACAAGTTGACCGCCGCGCTCCCGACGTACCTGCTGGTCGTGATCGGGTTGTCGTTCCTGCTGTTGATGCTCGCGTTCCGGTCGATCCTGGTGCCACTGAAGGCGACGCTCGGGTTCCTGTTGACCATCGGGGCGACATTCGGGATCACGGTCGCGGTGTTCCAGCTGGGCTGGGGCGCCGAACTGCTCGGGGTCGACTCACCGGGGCCGCTGGTCAGCTTCCTGCCGATCATCATGATGGGCGTGCTGTTCGGGCTGGCGATGGACTACGAGGTGTTCATCGTGTCCCGGGTGCGCGAGGAGTTCGTGCACGGCGAGCACGCGACCGAGGCGACCATCGCCGGGGTCGGTCACGGCGCCCGGGTGGTGACCGCGGCCGCGCTGATCATGGCGGCGGTGTTCAGCGGCTTCATCCTGGTGCACGACCCGATCATCAAGGCGATCGGTTTCGGGTTGACGATCGGCGTGCTGATCGATGCGTTCGTCGTCCGGATGACGTTGGTACCGGCGGTGCTCACCCTGCTCGGTGATCGCGCCTGGTTCTTCCCGAAGTGGCTCGACCGGATGCCCAAGGTCGACATCGAGGGCGAGAACCTGCGGGTCGACAAGGCGCCACCGGCCGAGGACAAGGAACTGGTCAGCGTCGACTGACACCCGCTCCCTCGTTCATTCGTCGCGTTTTCACCCGCTGAGAGTGCTGCCCGGAGAGGGCGAGCCGGGTGAAAACGCGACGAATGAACCGTTGGGGGAGCTGGGCTACGAGATCAGCCTGTAGACGGTGCTGTTGCCGACCGTCGTCGCGGTGTAGTTCGCCTCGACCCAGGTCTGGATCTCGCTCGATCCGCCCCGGCCGCCACCGCCCTGACCACTGGCGATGTAGTAGGAGATCTTGCCCTCGGCAACCCACTGCTGGAACTGGGCCAGCGTCGGCGCATCGTCGCTGCCGCTCCAGCCGCCGATGGCGATGACAGCCTTGCCGCTGGCGAGTTCCAGAGTGGCCGCGGACTGCGAACCGCTGGTGGCCGCCGCCCAGGTCGTCGTCGTGTTCGACAGCAACTCGGTCAACTCACTGCTGCTGCTCCGGTCGCCACCGCCACCGCCGTCGCCACCACCGCTTGGCCGAGTGCCTCCACCGCCACCGCCCATCGAGCTGCTGCTCGGACCCGAGGTCGGGATGGAACCGCTATGGGTCTGGCTCGCCGTCGAGATCGCGTACGCCGAGGTGCCGAGCCCGAGCGCGAGGACCACCGAGAGAACCACAGCCGGGACCAATCGACGACCGCCGGCCAGCAGAAGCAGTGCACCGACAACGCCGACGCCAAGGACGATGAACTTCAACCAGGGCAGGAAGTCCGGCGTCCGGTCGAGCAGGACGTAATCCCAGACACCCGTGGCCGCGAGCATCGCCGCCAGCGTCAGCCGGGCCGGCCACTCCTTCCGGTGCTTCCAGCCGAGGTGCACGACCATCCCGATCAGCCCGGCGATCGCCGGCGCCAGCGCGACCGCGTAGTACGCGTGCGTCGTACCGCTCATGTAGCTGAACACCAGAGCGGTGACGATCAGCCAGCCGCCCCACAACACCAGACCGGCGCGAGGCAGATCGGTCCGCGGCGCGCGACGCGTCAACCACAGGCCGCCGACAAGGGCGATCAGTGCGGCCGGGAGCAACCAGGAGATCTCGGTACCGAAGGAGTCGTTGAACATCCGGGTCAGGCCGGCGCTGCCGCCGAATCCGGTGTTGGTGTTGCTCCCCCACCACCGCCGCCGTTGCCGGCGCCGCCGAGGATGCGGCTCAGCCCGTTGTAGCCGAGGGCAAGCTCCAGCAGGGAGTTGTTCGTCGAACCACCGATGTACGGACGGCTCGAGGCCGGCCAGAGCTCGACCAACGCGATGTACCAGCCTGCGCTGACGATCACCGAGACCAGCGCGCCGAAGAGGTGCACAAGTCGCTTGCGTACCGACGTCGGTGCCGCTATCAGGTAGACCAGTGCGAAAGCGGGCAGGACCAGGAACGCCTGCATCATCTTGGTCAGGAAGGCGAATCCGATCGCGACCCCGGCCAGCGCGAGCCACTTCCACCCGGCCTTCTCGATCGCCCGGACCACGCAGTACGCCGCTGCGACCATCAGGAGCACGAGCAGCGCGTCCGGGTTGTTGAACCGGAACATCAAGACGGCGGCCGGGGTGACGGCCAGCGCAGTACCGGCGATCAGACCGGCCACGGGACCGGACGTCCGCTTGACCGTTGCGTACAGCAGGCCGACCGCGGCGATGCCCATGAACGCCTGCGGAGCCAGCACGGTGAAGCTGTTGAACCCGAAGATCCGCGCGAACGCGGTGGCGACCCAGAGCGCGCCCGGCGGCTTGTCGACCGTGATCACGTTGCCCGCGTCCAGCGAACCGAACAGCCACGCCTTCCAGCTCTGCGTCCCGGCCAGCTCGGCGGCGGCGTAGAACGTGTTGCCGTATCCCGAAGCGGTCAGGTTCCACAGGTAGAGGAACGCGGTGCCGACGAGGAGCGCCAATGCGGCCGGACGGACGTACGCCGCCTGGCTGGCCGGTCCGCGGATGAGGCGGCGTAGCCGGCCTGGCGGCGGAGCGGCAGGCGGGGCGGCCGGCCCGGCGGTCTTCGCGCCGGTCTCCGGCGGGGCAAGGAGAGTGGTCATCGATCGTCTCCAGTCGTGGCAGCGAGCCGGACCGTTGGTGGTCCTGACGAGAACGATGCCGACCGGGACTGCGACGACCTTGGGAGTCGGCTGGGAGCTCGCTGTGAACCCTTGAGCCGGGAACCAGCGCCGGGAATTTGCGCCGGTGTTGCCCTGTTGAGCGAGGTAGTTTATTCTTGAACTACCCGAGCGAGGAGCTTGCCATGCCGGCCGTGACCGTCAGCGACATCACTGTGTTGCCCCGCATCCACCAGCCCGATCCGGCTGTCGCGACCGAGCGGGCGGTGAAGTCCGTCACCTCGGCCCCGAGCGGCTTCGAAGGCGAGGGCTTCCCGGTACGACGCGCCTTCGCAGGCGTCGACCTGCGCGACCTGGACCCGTTCATCCACATGGACCAGATGGGCGAGGTGGACTACGCGCCAGGCGAGCCGAAGGGGACGCCGTGGCATCCACATCGCGGCTTCGAGACCGTGACGTACATCCTCGACGGGATCATGGAGCACCAGGACTCCAACGGCGGTGGCGGCGTGATCTCCAACGGCGACACCCAGTGGATGACGGCCGGCAGCGGACTCTTGCACATCGAGGCCCCGCCGGAGCACCTCGTCGTGAGCGGCGGCCTGTTCCACGGCATCCAGCTCTGGGTGAACTTGCCGAAATCGTTGAAGTGGGCCGCTCCTCGCTACCAGGACATCCGCGGTGGCGACTCAGCTCTGTTGTCTACGGAGGACGGCGGCGCGCTGATCCGGGTGATCGCGGGCTCCGTCGACGGGCACGACGGCCCGGGCTCGACGCACACGCCGATCACGTTGGTGCACGCGACAGTCAGCCCTGGTGCGGAGCTGGTGCTGCCTTGGCAGCCGGAATACAACGCGCTCGTCTACGTCCTGGCTGGTCAGGGCACGGTCGGCACCGACCGTCGCCCGATCCGCAAGGGCCAGCTGGCCGTCTTCGGCCACGGCGACACCCTGCGTACGGCGGCGGCCGCCTCCCAGCCGCAGGCCGAACCGAACCTCGAGGTGCTCGTCCTCGGCGGCCGCCCGATCCGCGAGTCGATCGCGATGGCCGGCCCGTTCGTGATGAACACCCGCGCCGAGGTCATCCAGGCCTTCGAAGACTTCCAGGCCGGCCGCCTAGGCACCATCCCCGCCGTCCACAACGCCCCCACCACCCTCCAGGAATCCGACTAGGCACCACTGCCAGCCTTTGCGCCGCTGACGGGCTACAACATGCCAGCGGCGCAACGACCCCGCATGGGCGAAACGACCCGCCAGCCGCGTGTTAGACATGGGTGCATGTCTTTGTCTTTCGAGGAGTTGCTGGATGAGGGCTTCGGGGTGGACGTCGAGGCCCACTGGGGTGCTGGGTTCCTGACCGGGCGGTACCGGGCGGGCGCGACCTCGTGGACGTGGGCTGGGTTGACCGATCCGGCGTTGCAGGGCGCGTCGGCGGCGCTGGATCTCGGGACGGGTGAGGGCGGGAAACTCGCGGAGTTACCGGGGTTGCCACCGCTGACGGTCGCGACCGAGGAGTGGATGGCGACCGTCCCGGCGGCCGTGCAGACTTTGGTGCCTCGCGGGATCCATCTGGTCGTTGCCGGTGGCGCCCGGGAGAACACGCGGCCGACCGAGGCCCGGCGTACCGGGTTGCCGTTCAGGGATTCGTCGTACGACGTGGTGTTGTCGCTGCACGACGCGTTCGATCCGGAGGAGGTGCGCCGGGTGCTCAAGCCGGGCGGGCGGTTCGTCACCCAGCAGGTCGGGTCCGACGAGACCGCGTCGGTGCGCGCGCTACTCGGCCTCGACACCGAGCCGGAGGGCTGGGACCTGGCCGAGGCGATCCGCCAGACCGAGGCCGGCGGACTCCGGGTGACCGGCTCTGGCGAGGAGCGGCCGGCCGCCCGGTTCACTGACATCGCCGCGCTGATCGCCTACCTGCGGACGATCCCCTGGTCGGTCCCCGAACTCGACCGCTCGGCGATGCACGACAAGTTCGCCGAACTCCACACCCGCGGCGAACTCCACTCCATCAGCCACCGCTTCTGGTTGAGTGCGGTGGCCTAACTGTTGTTGTCGAGGTCGATGTAGTACTTGATGCGCGGGTCTTCGGGGTCGGCGCCGTATTGCTGTACGAAGGAGCGTGCCGCCGACGGTCCGCCGTACTGGGGGTTGAGATTGCCGGCCAGGCTCTTGTACATCAGCGCGAGGTCGACGTACCGATCATTGGCGCCAAGTGCACCGACGTCCAGTACGCCGGTGAAGCGCAGCGTGGCTGGATCGATGAAGACGTTCGGGGCGCAGTAGTCCCCATGCGTCACCGCGTCGGCCGGGCCGGGGAAGGGCGACGGGAAGGGGCAGGCGGCCAACGCGTCCAGCTGCCGCAAGCCCTCGGCCATCGCGGTGAGTACGGCCGGTCGGTCCGCGGCACTCCAGGGTTGCGACGCGTCCCGGCCGGGGAGTTCCGCGGTGAGCATCCAGTCGTCGCCCCGATCGAGCAGCCGCGGACAAGGGAAGCCCGTCCCGCCGAGCCACTCCAGCCGGTCCGCCTCGTCGGCGACACCCTCGCCGGCCTTGTAGAAGACTCGTTCAGTTGCCCGATGCAACCGAATGACGGTGGCACCGGAGAAACCGACGTGGATCGGCTCGGCATCATGCGCGCCGAACCGATCCACCAGCCCGTTGAGGTTCACTCAGCGAAGGTTACGGTGCAACGCCGAGATCAGCTCGCCATTTTCGGTGTCGCCGTCGAGGGACCAGATCATCGCGCCGCCGAGATCGCGGTTCGAGATGTACCGTGCCTTGCGCTTCATCTCGATCGGGTCGTCCCAGGTCCAGAACGTGGTCCCGTCGAACAGCCAGGCGAATCCGGCCTGCTCGTCGCGATGCACGGTGAAGGAGGCCAGCTTCGCCTTCAGCAGCCGGTAGTCCTCGTAGCCCGCCTCGTACGTCGCCGGCGCGGGGCCGGTGGACGGCTGGAAGAGTCCGTCGTTCTGGTTCGTCACCCCGGTCCAGCCACGGCTGTAGAACGGCACGCCCATCACCAGCTTGTTCCGCGGCGCACCCCGGGACAGGTAGGCGTCGATCGTCACCTGCGAGCTGAACTCGTCCGTCGACGGATCACCGGCGGGACCGTCGATCGCGGACTGCTGGTTCGTCACCGACTCCCACGCGCCGTGGTAGTCGTACCCCTGGGTGGTCCCGAAGGTCAGATCCTTGAACAGCTTAGAAACCTCGAACCCGTTGTCCACCTGAGCGGGCGCCGCCGGCAGGAACGCGGTCAGGTTGTACCGACCCTTGACCGGCCAGGACAGCTTGTCGAGCTGCTTGCGGTACTCGTGCACCAGCGCGGTGAAGTTCTGCTTGTCCTCCGGCCGGATGATGTTGCCCGGGGCACCTTCACTGCCGGGCCACTCCCAGTCGAGATCGATCCCGTCGAACACCCCCTTCGCGGCACCGGCCGGAGCTCCCGGCAGGTTGCCCTTCAGCCAAAGGTCCAGGCACGACTTCACATGTGCCGCCCGCGACTGCGGCGTGAGCGCGGCGTCCGAGAAGTACTTCGATCCGGTCCAGCCGCCGAGCGAGATGCTGATCCGGAGCTTCGGGTACTTCTGCTTGAGCTGCTTCAGCTGGTTGAGGTTCCCGGCCAATGCCTGCCCCGGCTCGTCGGCCTGGCCGCTCACGCTCTGCTCGGCGGTGAACGGCCGCTGGTAGTCGGCCCACGGGTCGGCGCTCACACAGTTGCCCTGGGCATCCAAAAATCCGAACGCGTAGTTCAGGTGGGTGAGCTTGGCCGCCGTACCGTTCTTGATCAGGTCGCTGACCAGGAAGTTCCGGTCGTAGCCACTCCACTGGGTGTAGTACCCCACCACTCGCAAGCTGTTGTGCGCTTCCGCGGGCATCGCGGCCAAACCTACCGGCGCCAGCACCGCGGCGGCCGCGAACACAGCAAGACTTCGACGCTTCACCGTCATTGTGCTCCCTAAAACGGGCGGTTCTCGAGGAACAGATGCCGGTCACCTTAGGGCCCTGGACCGACTTACGTAAAGACCCTCACGAAATCCGTCCAGCCGGTGGGACCGACCCTCGGCCTGGACACCTCCGTCAGGCCGGATCTACCTTCAAACAAGGGGATTCTCGGTATTGGGGGCTCACGTCATGACGCTTCTTCGCAGGTTTGCGCTGATCGTGACGGTCTTCGCACTGACAGTCGCCGGGGCCCGGCCGTTCCCGGCCTCGGTACCGCTGCCGATCGACTTCCAACCGGAGGGGATCGCGGTCGGGACCGGCAGCACGTTCTACGCCGGCTCGCTCACCAGCGGCGACATCTATCGCGGCAGTCTTCGCTCCGGAGAGGGTGCCATTTTCGTCGACGCACCGCCGGGACGTGTCGCCGTCGGCTTGAAGGTGGACGAGGACCAGCACCGGTTGTGGGTGGCCGGCGGCCCGACCGGCCACGCGTACGTCTACAGCACCCGGGATGGGTCCACCATCGCCGACTTGACCCTCACCACCGGCCCGAACCTCCTCAACGACGTCGTGGTGACCAGGGACGGGGCGTACTTCACCGACTCGTTCAACCCGGTGCTGTACAAGGTGCCGATCGCACCGAATGGCGACATCGGTACGCCGCAGACGATCACGCTGACCGGGCCTGCGGCGGAGATGATCCCGAACGCCGTCAACCTGAACGGCATCGATGGTCCCCGCAACGGCTCGTTCCTCATCGTCGGCCATTCGGCCCTCAGCGCGGTGATGACCGTCGACCCGCAGACCGGATCCAGCCGGGACATCGCGGTGACCGGCGGCGCCATCACCGGGGCACCGGATGGCATCCTGCTGGACGGGAAGACCCTCTGGGTGCTGGAGAACTTCGCCGAACGCCTGGTCAAGCTCGAACTCAGCCCCGACCTGAGCAGTGGCGAGATCACGGCAACCCTCACCAGTGACCTGTTCCGCGTCCCGACCACCCTGGCCGAACACGGCAGCCTGCTCGCATTCGTCAACGGCCGCTTCGACGTCGGATTCCCGCCACCGTTCGGCCCCGGCGCCCCACCCGGCACCGACTTCGACGTAGTACAACTGCAGAAGCCCTGACCGCCTGTACCTCGGGTTCGGGGTCAGTTCGATCGGGACCGTAAAGATCGCGGTGCGTAGCCTGGCTGCATACGTTCGGTCGCATGCGGATCAAGCGTCTCCCCGTTGTGGGGCTCCTCGCAGATCGCGCCGAAGTCGTCCGGCGAGCGCAGGTTCCCGTACGTCGTCGATGATGTCGCGTGGGCCCGGGTCAACGGATATGCAGCCCAGAAACCAAGGACGGCCGCCCCGTCCTCGGCGTACCTGAAGTCCTTGTCACCCGAACGGCAGAAGGTCTGGCGAGCGCAACTGCTCGGCACCGGCCGCCAGATCTCGGTCGAGCTAACCGGCGGACAACGCCTCTGGACCAGCGACAACGGCTGCATCGCCGACGCCCGGCGGGCCCTGTACGACGATCTGCCGCGGTGGTTCAGTGCGCGCCGGATCACGGACAAACTCCCGTACTTCGTCGCCGCTCAGGTTCGCGCCGACCCGGCGTACGCGGAGGCGATGAAGGACTGGGCCGGCTGCGTTCGCCGACACGGGTACGCCGCTGACGATCCCGGCGAGCTGGCCTCGTTGGTCGCAGTACGGACGAAGGGCGCTTCTGGATCCGCGATCCGAGCAGCCCAGATCGCCGCCACGCTGACCGAGGCGACCTGTGCGAACTCCTCGCCACCTTCGGCGCCGTCGCCCTGCTCGCCACGACCGTCCCCGCGATCGCCGCCGGCACCGCGCTCGGCGACTGCCCGTCCGGCTACTTCTGCGCCTGGGCCGACGACGACGCCACCGGCCACCGCGCCCAGTGGGAAGGCGACGACGCGTGGTGGGGCGACGACGGCATGCACGACAACGCCGAAACCATCTACAACAACGGCGTTGAGCACTCCGAGGACGTCGTCGCGATCTACTACGACGTGAACTACAAGGGCTTCGCCTTCTGCATGGACCGCGGAGAGTGGCTCGACTGGAGCATGGACGACAACGACTACGACTCCCACCTCTGGACCTCCGGCTGCTGATCCTTTCGGAGCGGGCCGGACCGTGAGGGGTCCGGCCCGCGTGGGGGGTCAGCCGGCTTGGGCGGTGTTGTAGAGGTTCTGGGCGTCGGTGCCGAAGTACGGGCCGAACATCCAGGTGGGGATGAAGTTGATCTTGTAGCTGTTCACCGAGTTCACAATGCCGGCGCCGGTCGACTCGCTGAACTGGAGGAACCAGCCGCCGCCGCTGGAGCCGCCGGTCATGTCGCAGGTCATCCCGATCCCCTCGGAGATCAACGCGTTGAAGGTCGACCCGCTGCAGTAGATCAGCCGGCTGCCGTCGTACGGCGAGGCGGCCGGGTACCCGAACGCGTACATGTTCTGGCCGCGCGCCTGGTTGAACGCGATCCCCTGGCCGCCGACCACGTCGGTCAGGTTCTGGCCGTTCAACGGGTTCACCACAGCCGCGCCGACGTCGTAGTTGATGTCCTCACTGGCGACCCACTGCGGCGTCGCGTAGGTCTTCTTGGCGGTCCACGTTCCGTACGGCGTACTGCCGTTGTTGTAGGCCGGGACGAATACCCAGTTGGTGTGGAACGCCCCGTCCAGCTTCACGCAATGCCCGGCGGTGATCACCGTGCTCTCGTTCCCACTCGTCACCGCGGTACCACTGCAGGACGCCGTACGGCCGGTGTACGTGAAGAACACCCGCCCTTCGGTGGCAACGATCTTGCCACCACCGGTCCACGGCGCACCCCCACTCGGGAACGCCATTGGCCCGACAACCCCGGTGGGAAGCACCGTCGTCGGCTTGCCAACAGCGGGCAGACCGGCGGAACGCTGCCGGGGCTTCAGCAGTTGATCCATCGGAACAGCGGACCGCATCCGCTCCGGCGTCCAGTAGTCCGACACCGTGGACTGTTCGGCCTTCGTCACCGCGGCCCGATGGACGGTCGCCTTCGCGGGCGCGGGTTCGGCAGTCGGCACGGCACCCGCTACCGAGGCCGACGTCACGGCAAGCCCAACAGCACAGGCGGATGCAAGCAGGGTTGTACGTAGACGGAAATTCATCAGCAGCCACTCTTTCCCGGCCGGTGGGCGCCGGCCGCTCTCACGGGACAGATCTGGCCGGGCTGGTGCACACAGTCACCACCCCGTCACTTCGAGTGCCGACCCTAAGCCGAAATCGCCCTCACCAACAGACTTCGCCGCCTGCGCGATGGGTACGGAGCAACCACCGTCAGCCAGGGACGCCTGGCTCTTCGGTCAGCGAGGCGATGATCTGGCCGGCCAGTTCAGCGATCACCGCGACGGTCGCGTCGTACAGGCTCTGGGCGTGCTCGCGCGACCGGCCGATCGCGGTGAGGCCGAGGCGGCCGTCGATCGCGAGGCAGGACAGCATATGCAGGACGACCCCGGCGCCGGTACGGCGGTCGAACTGCAGGCCCGACGCGGCCACCGCTCGGATCACGTCAACGGGTGGCA
Source organism: Kribbella caucasensis (assembly GCF_004361855.1). Lineage (GTDB taxonomy): Bacteria > Actinomycetota > Actinomycetes > Propionibacteriales > Kribbellaceae > Kribbella > Kribbella caucasensis. Next base: position 151,819 of record NZ_SNWQ01000020.1, on the reverse strand, counting down.
GTCCCAGCCAGCACGAATCGACGAGGTTGTCGGTCGCCACGTAGCAGCGCGGCGTACCGTCCGCCGCGTACCAGGTCCCGGCGCCGGTGTCGTAGCTGCCCGGGACGAGATTCCGCAGCGCGGCGTACGGATGTGTGGTGCCGCCCTTGCGCAGGTTGATCTCCAGGGCGTACAGATCCCACCGGCCGGCGTCGTCCGCGACAGCCATGAAGTCGACACTCAGTCTGCCGACCACCCCACGGTCCGCCAGGTGCCGGCCGATCACTTCTCCGTACTTCGCCAGCTCGGCCGCGTACGCGGGGTCGGCCGGGAACCGGCAGCCCATGTAGACCTGCCTGGTCTCCCCGCCGAGGACCTGCTCGTGGGTCGCGACGACAGTCACCTCACGGTAGGGCGAGATGTCGATCTGCACGCTCGGACTCGCGGCCCTGGCACCGGTGACGAGCTCCTCGACCACGCCGCCGAGGGCCAGGTCTGCCTGGTACCAGGCCGGCATCGCGGCGACCCGGGAGCGGATGGCGTCGCCGGACAAGCGCCGACCGGCGAGATCGACCAGCGGCACAACCAGATTCCCATCACCGGAGCCGCTGTTGTCGTGCTTGACGACGACCCCCTCGGCAGCCGGCCGTTCTGCCAGTACTGCGTCGATCGCCGCGCGGACATCGGCGACACTCCGGATCCCCTCCCGCCCGGCCGGCGTCGGCACCCCAACAGCACGGAACAACCGCCGGCCGGCACTCTTGTACCCCAGCGGCCACAGTTCGGGCGCGGTCCCGTTGATCGGGGCGCCGAGTCGCCGGGCCACCTCGACCTCGTCGCCGGTGACGTTCCACGGCTCGATGAAGGCGGGCCGGCCGGCGAACGAGGCCCGGAGCCGGTCGAGCAGGTCAGACTGGTCGAGAAGCTTCGCGGCGATCGAGCGTGGCGTGGGGTCGTCGACCGTCAGCACCCGCAGGCGAGCACGCGCACTATGGCGCCGGGACCGCGGTGCGAGCGAGATGTAGTAGTCCACGAACTCGGGCACGGGTGCCTGCGAGCACACGAACACCATCTCGCAGGTCTCGATCCGGGGCAGCATCAGCGATGCGAGCAGATAGCGGTGTTCCAGCGCCGGGATCCGCGACGTGTAGTGCGCGAGGATCGTCTCACCGAGGCTGAACGACGGCAGCGCAACAAGCACATGCGGCGCCCCGCCCGGCCGGTTCATCGCCCAGACCGGACCCAGCTGACGCTGCAGCTCAGCGAATCCCAGCATCTGCCAGCCCTCCCCCAAGGACACACCTGCAGCATCCGCCCCAGACCCCACCCTGTCGACCCCAACAACCCCTGGTCACCGACCGCCACCCTCAGTGCAAGAACCGCCGCAGCCGCCAACCGTCAACACCAACTGGGGACCGTCAACACCAACGGGACATGTTCAAGCCCCCGCGACCTTGATCACGGTCCCCGTCCGTCGACATGAGCGGACGACGTCTGCCGACGTACTAGTGGAAGAAGTGGCGGGTTCCTGTGAAGTACATGGTGATGCCGGCCTTTTCGGCTGCTTCGATGGCCTGGTCGTCTCGGATGGAGCCGCCTGGTTGGACGACTGCGCGGACGCCCGCTTCGATCAGAACCTCGAGGCCGTCGGGGAATGGGAAGAAGGCATCCGACGCCGCGACCGATCCGACTGCACGGTCGCCGGCTCGGGAGACGGCCAGGCGGCAGGAGTCGACGCGGTTGACCTGCCCCATGCCGACACCGACCGAGGCTCCGTCGGCGGCGAGGAGGATGGCGTTCGACTTGACCGCGCGGCAGGCCTTCCAGGCGAAGGCGAGATCGGCCAGCACCTCTTCAGAAACAGCCTGTCCGGCCGCCAGCTGCCAAGAAGCAGGGTCGTCGCCAGGAGCCTGGAAGCGGTCGACGTGCTGCATCAGTACGCCGCCGCTGATCCCGCGGAACTCAACCGCGTCCGGATGAGCATCAGCGGGGCTGAGCAGCAGCCGGATGTTCTTCTTGCCCTGCAGGATCTCGACCGCACCGTCTTCGAACGAAGGCGCCACCAGGACCTCGGTGAAGATCTCGGCGACCTGCTTCGCCATCTCCACTGACACCGGTGCGTTCGTCGCGATCACACCGCCGTACGCCGACACCGGGTCGCACTCGTGCGCGCGGCGGTGTGCTTCGGCGATGTCCTTGCCGACCGCGATACCGCAGGGGTTCGCGTGCTTGATGATGGCGACCGCGGGCTCGGTGAAGTCGAAGGCGGTACGCCGGGCCGCGTCGGCGTCGACGTAGTTGTTGTACGACATCTCCTTGCCGTGCAGCTGTTCCGCGGCCGCGAGTCCGCCGCGCCAGTGACGGTAGAGGGCGGCCGGCTGGTGCGGGTTCTCGCCGTACCGCAGGACCGCGGCCTTCTCCCAAGTCGCTCCGGTCCAGGCCGGGAAACCAGAACCCTCACCGGTGTCGGTGAGCACACTCCCCATCCAGGAAGCGACAGCGACGTCGTACGACGCGGTGTGCGCGAACGCCTCCGCTGCCAGCAACTGCCGCTGCTCCAACGAAAACCCGCCGGAAGCAAGGGCCTCGAGCAACAACGGATACCGCGAAGGCGACACCACCACGGCAACGTTCGCGTGGTTCTTCGCCGCACCGCGGACCATCGACGGCCCACCGATGTCGATCTGTTCGATGCACTCGTCAACGGACGCACCCGAAGCAACCGTCTCCGTAAACGGATAAAGGTTGCTCACCAAAAGATCGAAAGGCTCGACCCGCATCTCGGCCAACTGCTCCACGTGGGTCGGCAGCCGAACATCCGCCAGCAACCCCGCGTGCACCCTCGGGTGCAACGTCTTCACCCGGCCGTCGAGGCACTCGGGGAATCCGGTCAGCTCCTCGACCTTCGTCACCGGTACACCGGTCGCCGCGATCCGGGCCGCCGTGGAACCGGTCGACACCAGTTGGACCCCGGCGGCGTGCAGCGCCTGCGCGAGCTCCTCCAGACCGGTCTTGTCGTAGACGCTGATCAGCGCCCGGCGGATCGGCCTGCGGTCGGTGCTCACTTCGTTCTGACCTTTCGTCCGGTGATGGTCCAGCCGTCCCGGACCAGTTTGCCGACCCAGTCCACCAGTTGGCGGCGTTCGACGTCCTTGATCCGCTCCGTCAGGGTTTCTTCGGTGTCGTCGTCTTCGACCGGTACGGCGACCTGGGCGATGATCGGCCCGGTGTCCACCCCGCGGTCGACGAAGAACAGGGTCGCGCCGGCGATCTTGACGCCGTACTCGAGCGCGTCGCGCGGTCCGTGGATGCCGGGGAAGGCCGGCAGCAGCGCGTTGTGCGTGTTGATGTACCGGTCGCCGAAAGCGTCCAGGAACGCCTCGCCGACCAGCTTGAGGAATCCGGCCGACACGACCAGATCAGGCTCGTACTGCGCGACGGACGCGGTCAGGGCGCGATCCCAGTCGGCCCGCTCGGCGTAGTTCTTCACTTTGTGTACGAAAGTCGGTACGCCGGCCGCCGTCGCCCGGTCGAGCCCCGCGATCCCGTCCCGGTCCGCGCCGACGGCGACCACCTGTGCGCCGTACGACGGGTCCTGGCCGGCGTCGAGCAGAGCCTGCAGGTTCGATCCGGACCCGGAGACGAGGACGACGAGCCGCGCGGGGGCAGGCGAAGAAGGCGCAACCGGGTCTGTCACGCACCGAACCTTATCGCCCGGCCTCGGCCCCATCTTCAGCCGGGCGGCGGGCGGCCAGCAGGCCGGCGGTGATCGCGGCCCCGATCGCCATCCCCGCACCGAGCACCCCGGCGGCCGGCAGCGCACCCACAACCCCGACCGACGCCATCCGCCCCGGCCCGGCCGACCCCCCGGACAACACCATGAGGATCAGCAGCACCACAGCCGCCAGCAAGGCCGCCATCCCACCGCGCAGCGCGAACGCATCCCAGCCGAGGGCATCCGAATCCTCGGCCGCAAGACCCCGCCGGGCAACCACCAACCCAGCCGCGGCCCCCGCAACCAACGGCACCAGGGCGGTCAAGGCCAGCAGATACGTCGGCGTCGCCCCGTCAGCCGGTACTGCGGCCAGCAACGGCAGCGCCGGCAGATTCCCCACGTCGACCCCGGTCGGGGCGATCGTGGTCCCAACACCCAACTGGAATCCAGGCCCGGCCAGGAACGCCACGACGTACATGATCACGTTCGGTAACAAGGCAAGGCAGATCGCGAACAGCACCACCGACCCGACGATCCCGGCGTCGAGCAGCTCCAGCATCCCGGTCACCCGGGAGAACCGGATCGCCAGCAGCACGGCGTATAGAACCGACGCGACGGCCAACACGGTCAGCACACCGGCCACAGCGGCCGGGATCGCATCCCGCAAACCGTTCGGTGTCGCGTCCGCGAGATCCTCGAAGGCCCCCGACTCCACCAAGATCCCAGCCGTCCCCGCCACGATCGCCAGCGACGCCGCCCCCAGGAACGCCGACAACGGCGACACCTTCACGGCCCCGTCAGACGTCAGCAGGGCGATGATCAAGGCACCGAGCCCGTACGTCGCCGCGAACACCAGCGCCGCCGTGAGCAGATCCTTCGTCCGGTCGGCCGCGCAGACCCGGGCGGTGAACCGGCCGCCGCGATACAGGCACCAGAGGACGAACAAGGTCAGCCCGAGCGGTGCGATGGTGATCGACGCATCACCAAGCGTGGCAGCGGCCTTGTGAGCGACCAACCACACCGTGGCACCGGCCCGGACCGCACTGGATGCACCACCGAAGGTCGCCGCCAGCCAGCCGATCACGGCGACCGCGGCGCAGGTGAGCAGACCGGCGAGCAGGCAGGCCCCGGCTCCGACGACAGCCGCGACCACCACCGGCTTGGCCGGCACGACAGGGGCGGGCCCGGGCGCCTGGTGTGGTCCGCCGTCACGGGCGCCCGGACGGCTCAGAGTGTCGGTCATCTGACCTCCATGGTCGCCCGCTGCCGGGGGACCGCTCGTTCTGACACGCCGGATATGGAAGACTTCGCCGGGCTGGCTTGCCGCTGGATCATTCCAGGCCACCGGGTACCGTCGGGTGGATCAGTCAGGAGGACGAAAGCTAGTGTCTGGTTCCCATCGGGCACCGCGGGGCGGTGCTCGCGCAGCGGCGCGCGAGGCGAGGCGCGCGAAGGCCCGCCGCCGGAACCAGCTGATCGGTGTCGGCGCGATCGCGGTGATCGCGATCGGTGGTGGCGGGCTCGCCGTCGTGAACGCGTTCGGCGGGGGCGGCACCCCCGGCGGCGCCAAGTCCGCGGTGCAGAACCAGAAGGACGGCGACAAGGGCAACGGGGACCTGCTCGCCGACGCGAAGGTGCTGATCGACGGCACCGCGGCCAAGCCCCTGACCAGCACCGGCGCCTGGGCGGTCGCCGGGACCGCGGACGGCAGCGGCTCACCGGACAAGTCCTTCGTCTGCCAGGCCCAGCGGTTCGCCGACCCGGCCGGAGTACGGACCTGGGTCCGCACCTTCCGCAACGCCACCACCAAGGACACCGCGGTCCAGTACGTCGAGGTCTCCAACGACACCAGCGCCGCCGACAAGGCGTACAGCACGATCACCGGCTGGCTGGGCCAGTGCAACACCCCCCAGGTCCGGCTGGTCGCCAGCTACACGACCGAGGGGCTCGGCGAGCGCGGCGTGATCGCGATCTTCGGCCAGCCCACCGCCAGCTTGACCAACAAGTACCGCACGGTCAGCGTGACGACGGCCGGCCAGGCGACGATGGTGCTCGAATACGACAGCACCGGCGGCACCCCACCCAAGCCCGACGGCGTGCTCGCGACCGCGAGCGCCGGCCTGAAGCGGATCTGTGCCGACGCCGGCGCGGACTGCGGCACCGGCAACCTCACCGCCAAGGCCGCCCTGCTGCCGAGCCAGGAGCCGCCCGGGTTCATGGCGCCGATCGACCTGCCGGTGCTGAGCAGCGTCGACAAGCCCTGGGTCAGCGTCAGCAGCGGCATCCGGACCGGCACCGGCTGCGAGAAGATCGACCTGAAGAAGGCCAAGTCGACCAAGTCCAAGGCGCTGACGTACGTCGTCCCCGAGGCGCAGGTGCCGACCGAGTTCGGCCTGGACACCACGGTCGCCGAGTTCGCCAACCAGACGGCCGCCGCGTCCTTCGTCACGCTGATCCGCAAGAACGTGGACAACTGCCAGAAGACGACCTCGAACGCCAAGGTGAAGAACACCGGCACGCTCACCCTGAGCACGGTCAAGGGCGAGGCGTGGAAGGTCAGCTACGACACCGGCGGCGGCAAGATCTTCACCTACCGGATCGGGATCGCGGTCTCCGGCACCCGGTCGATCTACGTGCTCTACCCGGTGCTGAAGAACCTCGACATCACCGACACCGCGTTCACCGAGATCCTCACCCGCGCCTCCGAGCGCTCCGCCGCCTTCAAGTAGTCCAGCCACACGTACTGCGGGCCTGTGGCTGAGGCAGCTGCCCCGGCCACAGGCCCGTAGTACGAGGTGTTGCTACTTCGACAGACCCTGCATGATCTCGCGCATCAGGTTGGCGGTCTCGGTCGGCGTCTTGCCGACCTTGACGCCGACGGCCTCGAGGGCCTCCTGCTTCGCGGCCGCGGTGCCGGACGAGCCGGACACGATGGCGCCGGCGTGGCCCATCGTCTTGCCCTCCGGCGCGGTGAACCCGGCGACGTATCCGACCACCGGCTTGGTCACGTTCTCCTTGATGAACGCGGCCGCCCGCTCCTCGGCGTCACCACCGATCTCGCCGATCATCACGATCGCGTCGGTGTCCGGGTCCTCCTGGAACGCCTGCAGCGCGTCGATGTGCGTCGTCCCGATGATCGGGTCGCCGCCGATACCGATCGCGGTGGAGAAGCCGAAGTCACGCAGCTCGTACATCATCTGGTACGTCAGCGTGCCCGACTTCGAGACCAGGCCGATCCGGCCCTGGCCGGCGATGTCGGCCGGGATGATGCCCGCGTTCGACTCGCCCGGGGTGATGATGCCGGGGCAGTTCGGGCCGATCACCCGGGTGGTGCCGGACGCCTGCGCGGCGGCGAAGAACGCGGCGGTGTCGTGCACCGGCACACCCTCGGTGATCACCACGACCAGCGGGACGGCGGCCTCGATCGCCTCGAGTACCGCGTCCTTGGTGAACTTCGGCGGCACGAAGATGACCGACACGTTCGCGCCGGTCTCCTTGACGGCGTCGGCGACGGTACCGAAGACCGGCACGTCCTTGCCGTCGAAGTCGACGCTCTGGCCGGCCTTGCGCGGGTTCACGCCGCCGACGATGTTGGTGCCGGAGGCAAGCATCCGGGTGGTGTGCTTGGTCCCCTCGGAACCGGTCATGCCCTGGACGATGACCCTGCTGTCCTTGTTGAGGAAGATCGACATGTCCGTTGTCCCCTACTTCGCTGCCAGCTCGGCGGCCCGCTTGGCCGCGCCGTCCATCGTGTCCACCCGCTCGAGGCCGGGCAGGTTCGCCTCGTCGAGGATCCGGCGGCCCTCCTCGGCGTTGTTGCCGTCCAGCCGGACGACCATCGGCTTGTCGACGTGCTCGTCGCGGCTGGCCAGCAGCTCGAACGCCTGCACGATGCCGTTCGCCACCGCGTCACAGGCGGTGATCCCGCCGAAGACGTTGACGAAAACGCTCTCCACCTGGGCGTCTGAGATGATGATCTCCAGCCCGTTCGCCATCACCTCGGCAGAGGCTCCGCCTCCGATGTCGAGGAAGTTGGCCGGCTTCTGACCCCCGAACTCCTCCCCGGCGTACGCGACGACATCGAGGGTCGACATGACCAGACCCGCGCCGTTGCCGATGATGCCGACGGAGCCGTCCAGCTTGACGTAGTTCAGGCCCTTCGCCTTGGCCGCGGCCTCCAGCGGGTCCTCGGCCGAGGCGTCCTCGAACTCGGCGTGCTCCGGGTGCCGGAAGTCCGCGTTCTCGTCCAGGGTGACCTTGCCGTCGAGCGCCTCGACGTTGCCGTCGGCGAGCTTGACCAGCGGGTTCACCTCGACCAGCGAGGCGTCCTCGGCGATGAAGACCTGGTACAGCTTGGCGATCTCCACCGCGGCCGCGTCCAGTACGTCGGCCGGGTAGCCGGCCTGCTCCGCGATCTCCCGGCCCTTGGCCTCGTCGACACCGGTGGCCGGGTCGATCGAGATCTTCGCGACCGCCTCGGGGTTGGTGTGCGCGACCTCCTCGATCTCCATGCCGCCGGCGGCGGAGGCGATGCAGAGGTAGTCGCGGTTCGCCCGGTCGATCAGGAAGGAGAAGTAGTACTCCTCCGCGATCGCCGCGGCCGGCACGATGTTCAGCGTCTTGACGATGTGACCCTTGATGTCCAGACCGAGGATCTCGCGGGCCTGCTCCTCCGCCTCGTCGGGCGATGAGGCCAGCTTGACACCGCCGGCCTTGCCGCGACCACCGGTCTTCACCTGGGCCTTGACCACGACCCGGCCGCCGATCTTCTCGGCCGCGGCGCGCGCTTGTTCCGGCGTGGTGACGACCTCACCGACGGTCGTCCGCACGCCGTGCTTGGCGAAGACCATCTTCGCCTGGTATTCCATCAGATCCACGAGTGTGGTTCCCTCTCTGCCTGTACGAGTCGTCCGCGGCAGGCTGCGGTGCGTGAAGAGAGGCACGGTCGCCGGCGCGTTCCGTCGGCCCGAGACTAGCCACTCCGGCGAGCACCGCAACACCCGGGGTACACGCTGAGACGACTCTCACAACCCTCCTGCGGATCGTGACAGGCTGGTGCGCATGACTGATGGAACAACCAGACCAGCTGACGACTGGTGGCGTAGTGCTGTCGTCTACCAGGTGTACCCGCGATCGTTCGCGGACGCCGATGGGGACGGTACCGGTGACGTGAACGGGATCCGGGCCCGGCTGCCGTACCTGGCCGACCTCGGCGTGGACGCGATCTGGATCAGCCCGTGGTACCCGTCACCGCTGCTCGACGGCGGGTACGACGTGTCCGACTACCGGGGCATCAACCCCGATTTCGGCACCTTGACGGACGCCGACGCACTGATCGCCGAGGCGCACGCGCTCGGGATCCGGATCCTCATCGACCTGGTCCCGAACCACTGCTCCTGGGAGCACCCGTGGTTCAAGGCGGCTCTGGCGGCCGGAAAGGGTTCGCCCGAGCGGGAGCTGTTCTGGTTCCGCGACGGCAAGGGGCCGGATGGCTCGCTGCCGCCGACGAACTGGCCGGCGACCTTCGGCGGGCAGGCCTGGACCCGGATCGAGGACGGGCAGTGGTACCTGCACCTGTTCGACATCTCCCAGCCGGACTGGAACTGGGATCACCCGAAGGTGATCGAGGAGTTCGACTCGATCCTGCGGTTCTGGTTCGACCGTGGCGTGGACGGATTCCGGATCGACGTGGCCGACTCGATGGCGAAGGACTCCTCGCTGCCGGACGTGGTCCCGACCCCGGACGGCGAGGTCAGCCGGGACAAGTACGAGGGCCATCCGACGTACGACCAGCCCGGCGTACACGACATCCACCAGCGGTGGCGCCGGATCGCCGACGAGTACGCCGACACTCCGCAAGGCCCGCGAGTCTTCGTCGCCGAGGCGTGGCTGTCCCCGGCCGACCGGCTCGCGCAGTACGTCCGGCCGCACGAACTGCACTCGGCCTTCAACTTCGATGCGCTCCAGTGTCCGTGGGACGCGGAGGAGTTGCGTGAGGTCATCGACCACACCACCGAGCACTTCTGGGCCGTCGGCGCGCCGGCGACCTGGGTGCTGAGCAACCACGACACGATCCGCCACCGCACCCGGTACGGCCGGGACCAGAAGGACGCGTCGATGCCCGCCGGCACGGTGCCCACCGACCTGGAACTCGGACTGCGTCGCGCCAAGGCAGCCGTTCTCCTCGAGCTCGCGTTGCCGGGCGGCGCGTACATCTACCAGGGCGACGAGTTGGGACTGCCCGAGGTCGAGGATCTGCCGGAGGACGTACTGGACGATCCGACCTGGGAGCGGTCCGGTCGCACCGTGCGCGGCCGGGACGGTTGCCGCGTACCCATCCCGTGGAGCGGCAGCGAACCGGCGTACGGGTTCGGCGGTGACGGGCAGCCCTGGTTGCCGCAACCGGCCGACTGGGCCCCACTGACCGCCGAGTCCGAGACGGCCGACCCGGAGAGCCACCTGAACCTCTACAAGGCCGCACTCCGCATCCGCCACGACCAGGAGGCCCTGGGCGACGGCCGGATGGTGTGGGACGAGACCGCACCTACCGGTGTGCTGTCGTTCACCCGCGACCCCGGCTTCCGGTGTGTGGTGAACCTCGGCGACGAACCGGTCGCGCTGCCGCCCGCGTCCGCAGTACTGCTGTCCAGTGCACCGCTGGACGACGACAAGCTGCCCGTGGACGCTGCCGTCTGGCTGCAGGTCTGACACGCGTCAGGGGCTGGAACCCCGAAGGTCCCAGCCCCTGACGGCACTGCAACTGCTACCGGTAGCGGTCCCGATCTCGCCGGTCCCGATCCTCGCGATCGCGGCGATCGCGTTCGTCCCGTTCCCAGCGATCCCGCTCTTCCCGGTCGCGGCGGTCCCGGTCCTCCCGGTCCCGCCGATCCCGATCTTCGCGAGCCCGCCGATCCCGGTCGTCCCGGTCCCGATCGCGCCGGAAAAGGCTCACTTCACCCCGCCGGCGGTCAGACCCGCGACGATGCGGCGCTGGAAGAGCAGCACGGCGATCACCAGCGGAATGGTGACGATGACACCGGCGGCCATCTGGCTGCCGAACGGTTGATCCCGTCCCGCCGCACCGGTGAACTGCGAGATGATCACATTCGCAGTCTGCTTCTCCTTCACCTGCACCATCGTCAGCGCGATCAGGAACTCGTTCCAGGCCGCGATGAAGGTGATGATCGCCGTCGTGAAGACACCGGGGGCCGCGAGCGGCAGGATGACCTTCCGGAACGCCTGAGCAGGCGTACAGCCGTCCACCATCGCCGCCTGTTCCAATTCTCGTGGCATCTGCCGGAAGAACGATGTCAGCGTCCAGACCGCCAGCGGCAACGCGAACGACAGACTCGGCACGATCATCGCCTGATAGGTGTTGATCCACTTGATGTCGATGAACAGCTTCAGCAGCGGGACGATCAGCGAGATGCCAGGGAACATCGAGGTCGTGATGATGATCGCGAGCACGAGGTTCTTGCCCCGGAAATCCAGCCGGGCCAACGTGTACGCCGCCACCAGACCGATCACCAGGGTGAGGATCGTCACCGTACCGGCCACCAGCAGGCTGTTCGCCAAACCGCGACCGAAGCCGGTGCCTTCCTTGAAGACGTCCTTGATGTTGTCGAACGAGAACGGCCTCGGAATGATCGAGTTGTCGAACTGGTCGCTGGGCCGCCGGAATGCGGACACCATCATCCAGTAGAACGGCAGCAGGCAGTAGAGCACGATCAGTGCGACGCCGAGCAACGGCGCGTACCGGCGGAGCGGGCCGGCTTCAGCCCTGATTGTCGTAGCCATCACACACCTCCGCCTGCTGTTAGACCGCCCAGACCGGCCGCGCCTACCCCTGGCGGCGCCGAGTCACCCTTCTTCTTTTTCTTCGGCTTCCGCACTGCGGCGTCGCCGATGACATCGGCGCCGAGCAGCTTCACGAACGCGAACGCGACGACTGCCACGTAGATGAAGAGGACCGTCGCGTACGCCGCCGCTGGACCGTATCTGGTGTTGAACGCTTCGTCGTACGCGAGCATCGACAGCGTCTCGACCGAGTCCTTGTGCGGACCGACCAGCACGAACGGCAGGTCGAAGATGCGCAGTGTGTCGAGCATCCGGAAGAGAACGGCCACCAGCAGCGCCGGCTTCACCAGTGGAAGCGTGATCATGCGGAACTGCTGGAACACGGAGGCACCATCCACTTTGGCAGCCTCATAGACCTCGTTCGGGATCGTCTGCAGGCCCGCCAGCACCAGCAGTCCGATGAACGGAGCGGTCTTCCAGGTGTCGGCGATGATGACAGACGCCACCGACTGCCAACCCTCGGTGGACCAGAGGACCTGTCGGCCGATGATCGCGTTCGCGGCACCGTCTGCCTGGAAGATCCACTTCCACAACAGGGCGGATACCACGGTTGGGATCGCCCACGGGACCAGGATGCTGGCCCGGACGACGGCACGACCCCTGAACGCCTTGTGCATCACCAGGGCCATCGCGACACCGAGTATCGTCTCGAGGACGACACAGGTGACCGTGAAGAACGTGGTGTTGTAGAAGGCGTTCCAGAACCGATCGGCGGTGTCGCCGGTGAAGATCGCGGTGTAGTTGTCGAGGCCGACGAAAGTATCGCCCTCGGTGACAAAACCTGTCTCAGGGTCGACCCCGCCCGGCTGGTACAGGGACTCGCGCAACGCCGAGATGATGGGGAACAGGACGACCAGGCCGAGCACGAGCATCGTCGGCGATAGCAGGATCGCCGCGAGCTTCCCGGTGCCTTCGTCGTGACGTCTTACCTTCTCAGACGTCGGGGGTTGATTCACCGGTCGCTCAGCGGCGACCGGAGTGGGTGCACTCACCTCTGCCTCCTTCTAGCTCCGGGCGTGACCCCGGGCTCTGACAGGTCGGGGTCGGTACACAGCGTGACCGCCGTGCACCGACCCCGTCCATGGTCACTGGGTGATAAGGCTGCTCAGCTTGGTCTGCAGGTCGGTGAGGGCCTGCTTCGGCTGCTTCTTCTCGGTGAGAGCGTCGTACGCCGCTTCCTGGATGGCAGCGGTGACATCGCCGTACTTGACCACCGCAGGACGCGGTTGGGCCTTCTCGATCGAGGCCTTCAGCGGAGTTAGGTACGGGAACTTCGCCTGCAGTGCCGTGTCGTCGTACAGCGAGGCCCAGGCCGGGGCCTGCGAGGACGCCTGGAGGTTCGCGCTCTGCCGTTCCTCACTGGCCATGAACTTGATGAAGTCGGCCGCGCTGGCCTTGTTCTTCGCGAACGCACTGATCGCGTAGTTGTGTCCACCGAGGGTGGACACACCCGGGCCGTTCAAGCCCGGCAGCGGCGCAACCGCGAACTTGCCGACGACCTTCGACGAGCCGTCGGTCTTGCTTGCCAGTGCGTACTGGTACGGCCACTGACGGTGGAAGAGCAGCTTGCCGTCCTGGAATGCGCGCCGGCCTTCCTCTTCCTTGTAGGTGATCGCGGCCTTCGGGATCGCTCCGGACTTGAACGCGTTCACCAGGAACTCCAAGCCCGCCAATGCCTCCGGGGTGTCGACGTTGGGCTTGCCGTCTTCGCCGACCACCACGCCGCCGGCGCCGTTGATCGCCTCGGAGAAGTTCACGGTCAGGCCCTCGTACTTCTCGAACTGCCCGGCGTAGCAGCCCATGCCCTTGCCTTCCGGCAACGCCTGCACCTTCTGGCACGCGGTCGCCATCTCGGCCCACGTGGCCGGCGGCTGGACGCCCGCCTTGGTCAGCAGGTCCTTTCGGTAGTACAGCATCCCGCCGTCAGAGGTGATCGGGACGGCGTACAGCTTCCCGCGGTACTCGGCTGTCTTGATGGTGGCCGGGATCGCAGCGCTGAGGCTCGGGAACGAGTCTCGCGGAATCTCTTCGACCCATCTGTTGGCCGCGAACTCGGCGGTCCACACGACGTCCAGGTTGAGCACACTGAACGAGTCCTGCTTGTTCTGCGACGCCTGCACCATCTGCTGGCGCTGACCGTCAGCGGACTCGGGCAGCTCGACGACCGTTACCTTCTCCTCCGGGTGCTGGGAGTTCCATGCCGACACCTGAGCCGGCAGGAAGCCGGAGGTGTCCTTGCCGGTGGCAAATGTGATCGGACCGCGCCCTTCGAGAGCTCCCCCGGTCGTGGCGCCACCGCCAGCTTCCTCGTCACCGCCACACGCGGACGCGAGCAGCACAAGGCTGCTGGCGACGGCCACAAAGGCCGCCTTGCGTGTGTGTGATCGTTCAAACCTCATCGTGTACCTGCCCTCTCCCGATGGAACTACTTGGTTCTGCGTCGGTCGTCCACAGTTCCCCACCGTGCTGCGAGCCGCCCTATCCGGACAGTACCGAGATCTGGGGCGATGTGTCCTGAGCCACACACCTGATCGACCCCGTGACCGAACAAACGCATGGCTGTATGCGACCGCGATTCGGAAGCCCGCACAACCAGGTGTTTCTTAACGATTCGGTATTACTGACCAGTAACCCGACTGAAATGGGCAGGACTGTTCAGATCGGCTGCACTACGTCGTCAGTACGCTCCGGAGCGGATCCGTGACAGATCAGGCGGTGGCGGAGGTGTCGCCGACGTTCGAGCGGACCCAGTCGACGATCTCGGCGGTCGGCGCGCCAGGGGTGAAGATGCGACGTACGCCGAGTTCGGCCAGCGGCGCCAGGTCGGCCTCGGGGATGATCCCGCCGCCGAACACCACGATGTCGTCGGCGTCCCGCTCGGCCAGCAGCTCGCGGACCTTCTTGAACAGGGTCATGTGCGCGCCGGACAGCACCGACAGCCCGATCGCGTCGGCGTCCTCGGCGATCGCGGTCTCGACGATCTGTTCCGGGGTCTGGTGCAGCCCGGTGTAGATGACCTCCATGCCGGCGTCCCGGAGTGCCCGGGCGACGATCTTCGCACCCCGGTCGTGACCGTCGAGTCCCGGCTTGGCGACGACGATGCGCAGGGTGCTCGTGGCTGGCATGCTCTGGGCCTTTCGGTACTGGGGCGCCGCGTTGCGTCCAGATTTGCAGGCTAGCCGAGCCGCCCTTCACGGATAAGACACGAACGCGTGTGTTCCCCGCCACGCGGCCCGGGAACCGGTTACCGTTGAAATTGAAAGTGGTCGGACCTGTCGCGGGGGGTCTGATGCGAGTGAGGAGACGCCGATGAGTGCAGAGGCGGCGGAACAGCCCGGCGAACGGCCGGGCGAACTCACGGCCGAGTCCAGCCGGAGCGGTCTGCGTGAAGCTCTGGACGGGCTCAAGTACGGCGCCCGCTCGGCCCTGTCACCCCGGGTCCTGCATGGCGCGGCGATCGAGATCGGCTGGCTGACCACGCATCTGGCCATGTATCCGCTCGCACTGATGACCAGCGCGGGCGACCGTACGGACCGGCTCAACCTCAGCGGCCTCACCCCGGCCCAGCGCAGCCTGCTGGTCGGCGACGTCCGAGCCGCCGGTACGCCGATCCTGCTGGCGCACGGCATCGTCGACAACCACACCGTGTTCGCCCTGATGCGCCGCCAGCTGCTGCGTCGCGGGTTCACCCGGGTCCACACGTTCTCGTACTCGCCACTGACCCTCGACGTCCGGAAGACCGCCGAGCGGATGGGCGAGGAGATCGAGGCGCTCTGCGAGGAGTCCGGCTCGGAGCAGATCCACGTGATCGGGCACAGCCTCGGCGGCCTGATCGCCCGGTACTACGTGCAGCGGCTCGGCGGCGACGAACGGGTGCACACCTGCGTCACGCTGGGCACACCGCACCAGGGCACCGTGGCGGCCAGGTTGCTGCCCTGGCCGCTGGTCAAACAGGTCCGTCCGGACAGCGATCTGATGGCCGAGCTGGACCAGCCGGCGCCGGACTGCCAGACCCGGTTCATCGCCTTCTACAGCGACGTCGACCAGCTGATCGTGCCGCAACGGAGGGCCCGGATCAGTCACCCTGACCTGACTACGCGTAATATCCGGGTTCGCGGCGTGGGCCACCTGTCCCTGCCGTTCCACGGCGAGGTGGTGCACCAGATCACCGGTGCACTCGCGAACCTCGACGAGCGGGTCCCCCGCACGGAAACTGCCTGATCCGGCAGCTTTCTGACGGGGAAAGGCGGATGCACGTGCAGCCGCTCATGCAAAGGTTTCGTGAAGGAGTCGCAGAAAAGTGGGTGGCAGGGTTTGTAGCCTCGTGACCCATCCGTTATGGTGCTTGAGCCCCTAGGGGGAATAAACCCCGAAGGGCGGGCGAGGGCTTCGGCCCCACCCCTAGCCCCTCCCCTGTGACCGAAAGGCCACGTTGTGTCCCAGCACCGTGCCGCGGGCAACCGCGTCACGCCAGGCAACGCTGCGCGCAAGAACGGCGCAGGACATAAGAGTGCCAAGCATCGCGTCGCCCGGCGTAACACCCCAGGTAGTACCCAGATAGTCGGTTTGACCGCAGCCCTCGCGGCGGCGGCGGGAGCTGTGGGGTTCAGCCACAGCTCGCTGGCCTCACCGACCCAGGCGAACTCTGCGGTGAACGTCGCTGCGCTCTCGATGGGGAACAGCCAGCTCTCCGAGGTCACCACGGCCCGGATCGAGCGGCGCCAGCTGGCCACCCGTGACTCCTCCCGGGTCCAACTCGCCAGCTCCGATGTCAACAAGAAGCAGGCCGCGGCCGACCGGATCTCCCGGGCCCGGGCCGCCAAGCTCGACGCCACCCGGGCGCTGACCGCCAAGCGGGCCACCGCTCTCGCCGCCGCCAAGGCCGCCGCGGACGCCGCCGCCCAGAAGGCGCGCGAATCGGCCACCCGCTGCGAGATGGTGATCTCCGACTACCGCATCACCGCCACCTTCGGGCAGGGCGGCAGCCGCTGGGCCAGCGTGCACACCGGCGTCGACTTCGCCGCCCCGATCGGCACCAAGATCCGGACCGTGATGAAGGGCGAGGTCATCTTCGCCGACTGGGCCGGTCCGTACGGCCGGCAGGTGCAAGTCAGGCACGAGGACGGCACCGTCACCTGGTACAACCACATGTCGAAGTTCAGCGTCGAGGTCGGCGAGACCGTGTACGCCGGGGACCAGGTCGGCGCGGTCGGCGTCACCGGCAACACCACCGGCCCGCACCTCCACTTCGAGGTCCACCCCGACGGCGGCCCCGCCATCAACCCCCTCCCCTGGCTCCGTAACGACTGCGGCCTCAACGTCTGATCCACCTCCCCGCGGCGACGCGGTGGTTGAGAACACGGTCGAATTCAGCGGGATCCGGCTGAGGAACGCTCGGGTGCGGTGACATGATGGCCGCATGATGGCGGGGCGGGAGGTAGCTGAGGCTGCCTGGAGGTGGGTGCTCGACCAGGTCCGGTGGGACGACCACGGACCCTGGATCCCGGAGGAGATCGAATCCCCGGAGGTCCGGCCCGATCGGAACGGTTCGTACGGCGGGACCGGTGGACTCGCGTACGTACTGGCAGAGATCCGGCTCAGCCGGCCGTGGACCGCCGAGGAGAAGGAGCTGGCGGACGCGATCGCCGGTCAACTGGCCGCCGCGATCCCGGCCGAGGAGGACTGCACGTTCTTCGACGGACTGGTCAGCTCGATCGGGGCGCTCACAGCGCTCGGGGCACCTGGTGCGGATGCGGCCGTCGAGCGGCTCGCGGGCCTGGCGACGCCGACCGGGTGGCCGCAGACGAGCGTCGGACCGCCTCGGTATCTGCCGGATGCGCGGATCAACGACATGACGCTGGGCACGGCCGGAGTACTGCTGGGTGCGTTGTGGGCCCGGCGTCACGGTGTGGAGGCTCAGCCGGTGGCGGAACACGCTGCGGGGGTGCTGCTGGCTGAGGCAGAAGTGTTGCCGACCGGGATGAACTGGCCGTTCGTGTCCGATCGCTTCCGCGTCGAGCCCGGCGGGGTGCAGATGCCCAATCTCTCGCACGGGGTCGCCGGTGTGGCTCTCACTCTGGCTCTGGCCGGCGCCGAGCTCGACCGGCCCGATCTGGTCGCGGCAGCGCGCGGTGGGGCCGAGCACCTGATCTCTTTGGGGACCACGGACGGCGAGGGATTCGTCGTACCGCGGTATCTCCCGCGCGATCACAACGACGAGGACGAGGTCACGTACACCTGGTGCCACGGGGTGAGCGGGACGTCGCTGCTGTTCACGGCGCTGGACTATGCCGGCGTCGACGAGGTCGCGGGTGAGGCCCCGCTGACCTGGCATCGACGGTGCCTGCACAGCGTCCGAACGTCGGGTCTGCCGCAGCGGCTGCATCCCGGCTTCTGGGACAACGACGGACGCTGCTGCGGTACTGCGGGAGTCGGCGAGGTGTTCCTGGATTCGTGGCACCGGTCGGGGGAGCCGGGGGACCTGGAGTTCGCCCTGCACCTGGCGGACGTGTTGGTCGAACGGGCGATTCGGGAAGGGCCGCACGCGTACTGGCGATTCATCGAGCACCGGGCCGATCCGCCACTCCTGCCCCCCTCGGTCGGCTGGATGCGGGGCGCGGCCGGTATCGCCGCCTTCCTCTTCCACGCCGCCCGCGCCGCAGACGCCCCCACCGCAGACGCCTCCTCCGCACCGCCTGTCCCCCGCATGGACACCTGGTGGAACTGCGCCCAGCCGTAAACCTCAGCGGCGCCAGACCTCGGCGGTGGTGAGGAAGGCGGACGAGCCGGGTTTGTCCTGCGAGTTGTCGACCTGGACGAAACCGGGGACGGACGCGCCGCCGATCGAGATGGTGGCGGAACGGACCGGGGCGATCACCAGGCTGAGGCTGTGCATGCCGTCGGCGAGCTGGAAGTTGTCGGTGGCGAACTGCCGGCGGTCGAGGACGCCGCCCATCTCGATCTGGATGTCGGCCGCCTTCGCGGTCAGGCCGTTGGCCAGGTTCATCGAGACCTGGACCAGGTCGCGTTCGACGGCGGGCTCGTGCCACGGCAAGCCCTGGACCTCGAGGAACGAGCGGACGAAGTACCGCTCCAGCCAGGCGGCCAGGTCGACGTCCTCCGACACCACCCGGACGATCCCGTCGAACCACAGGATGACCGCGGTCCCGCTGCCGCGGACAGACCAGTCGACCATCCAGATCGACGCGTACGCGGTGACCTTGCCCTCGGTGTCGAACAGCCGCAGCCCAGGATTGGCTCCCGCCAGGATGATCCGGCGGTTGCTACTGTCTGACGCCTTGGGCATGGGCAGAGCCTGTCGTCCGGGAAGGGCCGAGTCCCAAGCGTGGCTCAGCCGGACCCGAACCGCAACGCGAATGCTCGAAAACTACCCGCTCTTCACATTCGCGCACGCTCACCGGGCACCCGGCGACCGCGGCGTACGGATTCAGATCTTCTGCACCGGCGCGTAGCGGAGGAGGAGCCGTTTGACGCCCTCGGAGCCGAAGTCGATGTCCGCCTGGGCCTGCTGGCCTTCGCCCCGGATCACCACGACGGTGCCCATGCCGAAGGTGTCGTGGACCACGCGATCGCCCGGGTTGAGGGCGATCACCGGCTTGTCCGACGCGGTCCGGCGGGGCGGTTCGTACCGGCTGGAGATCCCGCTGCCACGGGTCGTCCCGGTACCGGACCAGCGGGTGATCGCGGACTCGTCCCGGCGCCAGTCGAGCAGCTCGGCCGGGATCTCCTCCAGGAACCGCGACGGCGGGTTGTACTGCGGTGCCCCGTACGCCGACCGGACGGCGGCCCGGGAGATCGCCAGCCGCTGCCGCGCCCGGGTGATCCCGACGTACGCGAGCCGGCGTTCCTCCTCCAGCTCCTTCAGATCGGTCAGCGACCGGGAGTGCGGGAAGACGCCGTCCTCCATCCCGGTCAGGAACACGACCGGGAACTCCAGCCCCTTCGCGGTGTGCAACGTCATCAGCGTGACCACGCCACCGTCGTCGGCCGCGTCCGGGATCTGGTCCGCGTCGGCGACCAGGGCGACCCGCTCGAGGAAGGCCTGCAGATCGGCGGCTTCACCGGCCGCGGTCCGCTCCTCGACGAACTCGCGGGCCACCGAGATGAACTCGTCCAGGTTCTCCAGCCGGGTCTCGTCCTGCGGATCCGGTGACTTCTGCAGTTCCTCGTAGTACCCGGATCGGTGCAGGGCGACGTCGAGGATGTCGTCCGGCGGGGCGCCCGAGTCGACCATCGCGGTCAGCTCGTCGAGGATGTCGACGAAGGCCTGTACGGCGTTGACGCTGCGACTCGCCATCGCCGGAGCATCCTCGGCCCTGCGGAGCGCCGCGGCGAACGAGATCCGGTCGCGGGACGCCAGCGCCTCGATCGCGGCCTCGGCCCGGTCGCCGATCCCGCGCTTCGGCACGTTCAGGATCCGGCGGAGCGAGACAGTGTCCTCGGGGTTCACCAGCACCCGCAGGTAGGCCAGCGCGTCGCGGACCTCCTTGCGCTCGTAGAACCGGACGCCGCCGACCACCTTGTACGGATGGCCGGTGCGGATGAACACTTCCTCGAACACCCGGGACTGCGCGTTGGTCCGGTAGAACACCGCGACGTCCGACGGCTTGACCCCGTCGGCGTCGGAGAGCCGGTCGATCTCGTCGGCGATGAACTGGGCCTCGTCGTGCTCGTTGTCGGCGACGTACACCGCGATCTGCTCGCCCGGGCCGGAATCGGACCACAGGTTCTTCGCCTTGCGGCCCTCGTTCCGGGCGATCACCGCGTTCGCCGCGGACAGGATCGTCTGGGTGGAGCGGTAGTTCTGCTCCAGCAGGATCGTCTCGGCGCCGGCGAAGTCTTCCTCGAAGGCGAGGATGTTGCGGATCGTCGCGCCACGGAAGGCGTAGATCGACTGGTCGGAGTCGCCGACCACCATCAGCTCGGCCGGCGGCGCGGTCGGGCCGTTGTACGCCGGGTCGTCCTCGCCGCAGAGCTCCCGGATCAGCGTGTACTGCGCGTGGTTGGTGTCCTGGTACTCGTCGACCAGGACGTGCCGGAATCGTCGCCGGTAGTACTCCCGGACCTCGGGGAACGCCTGCAGCAGGTTGACCGTGGTCATCAGCAGGTCGTCGAAGTCCAGCGCGTTCGCCTGAGCCAGCCGCTCCTGGTACGTCCGGTAGCACTCGGCATACGTCTCCTCCAGGTGGTTGGAGGTCTTCGAGGCCGCGGTCTCGTGGTCGATCAACTCGTTCTTCTGGGTGCTGATCCAGTTCAGGACGGCGCGCGGGTTGTACCGCTTCACGTCCAGGTCGAGCTCGCGGCAGACCAGTGTCATCAGCCGGCGCGAGTCGGTGTCGTCGTAGATCGAGAACGTCGAGCTGATCCCGAACCGCTTGATGTCGCGGCGCAGGATCCGCACACAGGACGAGTGGAACGTCGACACCCACATCAGCTTCGCCCGCGGCCCGACCAGGTCGACGACCCGCTCCCGCATCTCGGCCGCCGCCTTGTTGGTGAACGTGATCGCCAGCACCGCGCCCGGATGCACGTCCCGCGCGGCCAGCAGATACGCGATCCGCCGGGTCAGCACCCGGGTCTTGCCCGACCCGGCGCCCGCGACCACCAGCAACGGTTTGCCCGCGTGCACGACAGCGGCCCGCTGCTGCGGGTTGAGCCCTTCGAGCAGCGAATCCGGATCGGTCCGCTGCTTTTTCGGCTCCTCGAGCGGCACCGGCAGTTCATCGGGAGAGAAGAGGGTCGTCATCACCACCACCCTAGACACTCCCCCCGACAATCCGCGTACCGCGCCCGCGCCGCGCCCCGCCGCGCCCGCGTAGCCCCCACTTTGAGCACCGCCCGGCCAGATTTCCGCCGCAGAAATGGACGGGCGGTGCACAAGGTCGGGGTTTGGGGGCGCCGCGTTGGCTTAGAGCAGAGTCGCTGGCAGCAGAAAAGGTGGGGTGGGACGGGGTGGGCGGTCAGGGTGGAGACATGGCTGATGAGAACAAGGCGCCGATGTTCAGTGAGCAGGCGCGGATGGAGTTGTTGCGACGGCGGGTCGTCGTACTGGACGGGCAGTTGGACGACGACAACGGGACCTTGCTGGCGACGCAGATCATGACGTTGGCGGCGGAGGATCCAGGGACGGACGTCGCGCTGTGGATCCACTCGATCGGTGGATCGGTGCCGTCGATGCTGGCGATCCGGGACGTGATGCGGCTGGTGCCGTGCGACGTTTCGACGGTCGTACTGGGGCTGGCGTGCAGTGCCGGGCAGTTCCTGTTGTCCGGCGGGACCAAGGGGAAGCGGTACGCCCTGCCGCATGCGCGAGTGCTGATGCACCAGGGGTCGTCGGGGATCGGCGGATCGGCGGCGGAGATCGAGATCCAGGCGAACGATCTGCGGCACATCCGCGACACCGTGCTCGGCCTGATCGCCGAGGACACCGGGCAACCGCTCGACACCGTCTACGAGGATTCGTTGCACGACCACTGGTACACGGCCCGGGAGGCACTGGAGTACGGATTCATCGACCACATCGTCGAGTCGTTCGACCAGGTGATGCCGGTTCGCGTCCAGACCACGGAGGTGGCCCGATGAGCTCGTACACGATTCCCAACGTCATCACCCAGCACCCGCGCGGCGGCGAGCGGATCATGGACGTCTACTCGCACCTGCTGTCCGAACGGGTCATCTACCTCGGTACGGCGATCGACGCGGGCGTCGCGAACGCGCTGATCGCCCAGTTGCTGCACCTGGAGGCCGACAAACCCGAGCAGGAGATCAACCTCTACATCAACTGCGAGGGGGGCGACATGACCGCGATGCTGGCGATCTACGACACCCTGCAGTTCGTCCGGTCACCGATCGCGACGTTCTGCGTCGGCCAGGCGATCGCGGCCGGCGCGGTCCTGCTCGCGGCCGGCGAACCCGGTCGGCGCGCGATCCTGCCGCATGCCCGGGTCGTCCTGCACCAACCGGCCGCCCGCGGTCAGGGCACCATCCCGGACCTGATCCTGCAGGCCGACGAGGTGGTCCGGGTCCGCGGTCAGGTCGAGTCCGTCCTGTCCGCCCACACCGGCCAGCCGATCGGGAAGCTGCGGCACGACACCGACCGCGACCACGTCCTGGACGCCGACGCCGCCCGCGCCTACGGCATCGTCGACGAGGTGATCCGCCACCGCATCACCCCCGCCCTGTTCCCGAGTCAGGCAGCCGTCTCCGCCTGACAACCCGTACTACGGACCGCTCAAGGGCTGGGTCGGACGTTCCTCGAGATGCTGGGAGATCCGGTCGACCTTGGCCTCCAGGCGTTCCATGTCCTCGGCGTCGACGCGGAAGATGATGTGCTTGGCGCCGAGCAGCAGGACCGCCTGGAAGACCAGCTGGAGCCACTCGCTCTGCCAGTTCTCGAACGTACTGGCGAAGAAGTTCACCAGGTAGTCGGCCCAGGCGAACGCCTGCTGGTGCTCGGCCTGGTCGGTGCGGAACTCGCTCAACTGGGTGAAGAACTGCCCGATCCAGGAGCCGAGGAACAGTAGCGCGAGCAGGTAAACGGCGCCCCACCGCCGCATGTGGGTGTTGGGCCGCCGGTGTTCGCGTGGATCCGGTGCGATGTCATCTGAGGTCATGGCCCTCCGGTACCCGGATAGGCCGACCGGAATCCGGGCAGCCCGGACGGCCCCGCCGCTGGTTGCTGAACGACGGGACCTCGGGGGATCGGTCTCTCGAGCGACCTGACCCCTCCTTATGGCCCAAGTGCCCAGAACAGGTCCCGGTATGCGTGCCCGCGAATTACCGCCGGGATCGGCTCTCCCGGGGCGGAGTCGATTCCGGCAGCTTGCGGGTGTCGATCAACTGCTGGGCGACGTCGCGAAGCTTGGTGTTGGTGTCCTGCGAATACCGCTTGAGAATCGCGAACGCCTTGTCACCGTCCACGTCGAAGCGTTCCATCAGAATGCCCATCGCCTGGCCGACCAGTTTCCGGGCGTCGACCGCCTGCGCCATCGTCTCCTCGTGCCGCGCGGTGGCGACGGCGACAGAGGCGTGCCGGGCGAGGATGTGCGCGATCGCCTCATCGTCGGCGCTGAACGCGTCCGGCTCGGCGCTGTACAGACCGAGTACGCCGACGGTCCCGGCCGCCGTCGTCAGCGGTACGTCCAGCACGCTGCGAACGCCCAGGCCGAGCACCTTCGTCGCCCAGTCGGGCCAGCGGCCGTCGGTCGCGGTGTCGCGGACCAGGACTGTGGCGAGGTCGCGCATCGACTCGACCAGCGGGCCGTCGTCGCTCGTCATCTGCAACTCGTAGATCTCGGCGACGACGGGATCCGTCACCGCGGGGATCTCGGGCCGGGCGCCGCGGGCGGCCAGCGCGATCCCGGCGTGCGAGCAGTTCAGCGCCTGGAGGGCGAACTGCACGACAGCCTCGATCGTCTCCTCGACACCATCGGAGTCGTGCAACTCGACCGCGAGCGCGGCGAACATGTCCGCCGCCTCGCGGGCCGGATCGGTGGGTTCCGAAGGCTCCTCAGCCTCCGGCGGCGCACTGGTGCTCTGGTCCATGACCCTAATGATGGGGCACCGGCTCGACTAAGCGAACAAATGAGTTTGCGATCGGGGCCCCGAAGTGACGAGGGTGCCGTCATGACTATTCATCATCAGGTGGTTGGCGACGGGCCGGCGGTGTTGCTGGTGCACGCCGGGATAGCGGATTCGCGGATGTGGGCACGGCAGGTGGCGGATCTGCGGGTCGACCACCAGGTGATCACGGCGGATCTCCGCGGGTACGGCGAAACCCCGCTCGCGCCGGACGCGCAGTACTCGGATGCGGACGATCTGCTGGAGCTTCTCGACGTACTGCGGGTCGAAAGAGCGGCCGTGGCCGCGGCGTCGTACGGAGCCAATGTGGTGTTGCAGGCGGCGACCAGGCAACCGAATCGGTTCAGCCGGCTGGTGTTGCTCGCACCGCCGGTGGACGGAGTGGAGCCGACGGAGGACATCCGCGCGTTCTGGGCCGAGGAGAACCGGCTGCTGGAAGCGGGCGACGTCGACGGAGCGACGGCCCTGAACGTCGAGACCTGGCTGGGCCCGGAAGCCGACGACGAGGCTCGCGTCCTGCTGTTGGCGATGCAACGTCACGCCTTCGAGATCCAGCTGGCCGCGGGAGATGTGGAGAGCGAGGAGTACCCGATCGATCCAGCCGTGATCACGGCACCCGTGAAGCTCTTCTCCGGCGCCCACGACCTTCAGTTCTTCACAGTCGGCGCGGTCGCCCTGGCCAAGGCACTGCCCAACGTCGAGCACGTCGAACTCCCCTGGGCCGGCCACCTCCCCACCCTCGAACGCCCCGATGAAGGAGTCGCCCTCATCCGCAACGCGCTCACCTGAAACCACAACGTCCGAAGAACCTTGGGCTATAACCCAAGGTTCTTCGGACGTAACGGCAGGAAACGGAATCAGTCGGCGAGGGCGCCCATCGGGTCCCAGGCGGGGAGGACGATCGGGGCCTCCTCGAAGCGGGCCTGGAGCTCGGCGGGGAGGGCCGACCGGCGGACCGCGATCTCGAAGACGTGCTCGCCGAACCAGGAGTCGTTCATGGTCCAGAAACCGCTGTCGGCCTTCTCGTCGCCCCAGCTGTTCTCCACCCGCCAGCGACGCGGCCTGCCGTCGACCAGGTCCACCCCGGTGAACAGCATCGCGTGCGTCATCAGCGTCTCGTGGTGCAGCAGCCGCTCGGCCTTGTCCAGCGTGAACTCGGTGTCGTAGACGGCCCCGAGATCGAACAGCTTCGCGTCCCAGAAGCCGAGGTCGGCCGACATCTGCTTGCCGACGTCGCAGCCGAACCAGACCGGCTCACCACCGACGATGGCGTCCTGGGTGAGCTGCTTCATCAGGTCCATCTCGACGTTCAGGTAGACCACCGGCGGCGCGTCGATCACGTTGCCCAGGTAGTCGACCGTGAAGGTCCGCCCGGTCGGGCTCGACTCGCGCGGATCGTGCACCAGGCAGACGTACTCGTCGACCGGCAGCGTCACGTACGCCGCGGCGAACTCGGCCGGCGTGGTCCAGCCGTCCCGGTGGAAGCCCTTGTCGCTGTCCTTCCACTGCCACAGGAACTTCTGCGGCGGCGTACCGAGGTGGATGCTCAGCACCCGGTGGATCGTGGTCAGCAGTTCGCCCTTGCGGGCCCGCTGCGCCTCGGCGCCGTCGAGCTTGCGGAGGTCACGAGCGCCCTGCCGGAGCAGTTTGCGGAGCGTGTCGTTCATCTGCGCGGTCGCCGACGAGCTCTCGGTCTCCGGCATCGCGGTCTTCGGCACCAGGCCGTGCTTGCGGACCAGCGCGACGAACATGTTCCACTGGCCGCCGTCACCGATCGGGTCGGACAGCAGGTGCGCCACGGTCCGGTCGTCGACGTCGCGGTCGGCGGTCTCGATGATCGCCTCGAGGAAGAAGTTCGCCCGCTCGAACTTGTCCCAGAACAGCAGGTAGTTCTGGGAGAACTCGAAGTCCTTCACCTGCAGCTTCCCGGCCGCACCGGCGCGGAGCAGGTTCAGGCCGGCGAACAGCCAGCACCGGCCGCTCTTCTTCTGGTTCGTCACCTTCCAGTCGTCCAGCAGATTCGACACCGAATGGTCGATCGAGGTGACGATCTGGCGATCCAGGGCGATCTTGGTGACCGGGGTCTCCGTGACGGCGTTCTGCATCACCCGGTACTGCGGGTTCGACGCGAACTCCTTCTCGAAGAGCGCGAGCTGTTCGCTAGTGAGATTCCGCTCCATAGGAGTCGACGGTATAACAGCACCAAAGCCCATGACGGACCCGCCGGGGTGGCGAATGTGTGCCCTGTCCACAGCCCGCCACCCCGCTGCCCTTCCCATCTCGTACTCCGGACGCCGGGCGCGCGCTACTCGGTCGATCCAGGCGCTCCCAACGCCTCGGGACTGCCGACTCGATCAGCCGTACGCCGATCCGCTGGGGCGCCTACCGACGACCGTTCGACTGCCCCGATCGCGATCGCGCCCAATGCCGCCACGACGGCGAAAACGTAGAAGCCCCAGGGGAACGCGATCCCCGCGGTGAGCAACGCGCCGCCGACGATCGGCCCCGTGATCGCGCCGAGCCGGCCGACGCCCGCAGCCCAACCGAGGCCGGTGGCCCGGTTCTCCGCGGAGTACACGCGACCGATGTACGCGTAGACAAGGACTTGGGCCGCGAAGACGAAACAGCCGGCCAGCAGCACCACGACGTACAGGAGCGGGCCTGGCAGCCGCACACTCAGCAGCGCGAGCGTGATCGCGCCGCCGGCGAACCAGGCGACCGTGACAGGGCGGATGGCGACCCTGTCGGCGATCCGGCCGGCGCAGAGCAGGCCGCAGATCGCGCCGAGGTTCAGCACCAGCAGCAGGCTCAGGGCGGTACCGAGCGGGTAGCCGGCCTCCCGCATGATCTGCGGCAGCCAGGTGTTCAGGCCGTAGACCAGCAGCAGGCCCATGAAGGTGGTGACCCAGAAGGCGATCGTCGGTCGCCGGAATCCCGGCCGGAGCAGGGATTTCACCGGGTCGAGCCCGGCACCCTGTTTGAACACCGGCGACTCCGGCAGGTGCCACCACATCAGCGGCAGCAGCACCACCGCGGGCGCCGCGCCGATCACGAACATCGCCCGCCAGCCGAGGCTCGGGATCACCAGGATGCCGAGCAGCGCGGTGAGCATCGCGCCGACGTGGTAGCCGGTCATGATCAGCGTGGTGGCGCCGCCGTTCCGGCCGGCCCGGGAGTACTCCGTCACCAAGGTGATTGCCGTCGGCAAGCATCCGCCGAGGCCGATGCCGGCCAGCAGCCGGAGCAGGCCCAGCACCTCCGCGGACGGTGCGAACGCGCACAGCAGGGTGAAGAAGGAGAACGTCGCGACCGCCACCAGCATCGCTCGACGCCGGCCGATCAGGTCGGTGACGGTACCGATCGCCAGCGCGCCCAGCATCATCCCGACCAGGCCCGCGGTCGCCACCGCCGCGGCCGTCGACGGGGTGTAGCCGAACACCTTGCCGCTGAGCAGGATCGGGGTGATCGAGCCGAGCACGACCAGGTCGAAACCGTCCAGCATGACGGCGGTCCAGCACAACGGACGTACCCAGACGCGCCCTGGTTGTTCGTGGATCGTGGACATCCGAACCTCCGCTCCACTCCGACGGGTGGATCCCGTCGGCTTCAGACGAAGGTCCTGGAGACGCCCACACACCACCAGTCCTGCCTTCCGCTGAACGGAAGACAGGGACCAGTAAAGCGGTAGGGCCTGTCTGGCGGTTTCCAGCAGTAGCGAGCAGGTGCTCGGTGCGGTAGCTCGGTGTGCTGGAGTGAAGGCCTCGATGTGGTGTTCATCGTGGCCTTTGCTCCAGTGCAGCGAGATGCCGTGCCGAGTGCCGCGCAGCACGCAGGAAACCGTCAGACAGGCCCTAGACCAGGCGGCGGTCGGTGGCCCAGCGGGTGAGTTCGTGGCGGTTGGAGAGCTGGAGTTTGCGCAGTACCGAGGACACGTGGGTCTCGACCGTCTTGACCGAGATGAACAGCTCCCGGGCCACTTCCTTGTACGCGTAGCCGCGCGCGATCAACCGCAGTACCTCGCGTTCCCGCTGCGACAACCGGTCCAGGTCCTCGTCCACCGAGGCGATGTCGATCGCACCGGAGAACGCGTCCAGCACGAACCCGGCCAGCCGCGGCGAGAACACCGCGTCGCCGTCGGCCACCCGGCCGATCGCGTCGATCAGCTCGGTGCCGCTGATGTTCTTGGTGACGTAACCGCGGGCGCCGGCCCGGATAACGCCGATCACGTCCTCGGCCGCGTCGGACACCGACAACGCCAGGAACTTCACCTCCGGGTGCCGCTGGTGCACCTGCTTCATCACCTCGGTACCGCCGCCACCGGGCAGGTGGACGTCGAGCAGGACCACGTCCGGCTCGGTTCCCACGATCGCCTTCACCGCGGTGTCCACGTCGGATCCCTCGCCGACGATCTCCACCGCGGCGCCGATCTCGCTGCGCACGCCGGCCCGGAACATGTCGTGGTCGTCCACCACGACCACTCGCCTCTGCGTCATCTGTCCATCTCCAGTCGCACTTCGGTGCCTGTCTCCGGGCTCGACCGCACGGTCGCGCGGCCGCCGTGCCGTTCCATCCTGCCCATCACACTGTGCCGCAGGCCGAGCCGGTCCTCCGGCACGCCGTCGGTGTCGAATCCGTTGCCCCGGTCCCGGACGAAGATCTCCGCGCGGTCCCCGTCCACCTCGACGAACACGTCGATCTTGGCCGCACCGGAGTGCTTGGCCGCGTTCACCATCGACTCGCGCGCGGCCCGGACCATCGCGGACAGCCCTTCGGTCAGGTCGCAGTCGCCGACCGTGACCACCTCGACCGGTACGCCGTGGGAGTCCTCCACCTCGGCAGCGGCCCGTTTCGCCGCACCGGCCAGGGTCAGGTCGGCGTTGTCGTCCTCGTCGTACAACCAGGACCGCAGATCGCGTTCCTGCGAACGCGCCAGCCGTACGACGGCGCGCGGGTCGTTCGCCTGCTTCTGGATCAGGGCCAGGGTCTGCAGCACCGAGTCGTGCAGGTGTGCGGCCATGTCGGCGCGCTCCTGCGACCGGATGCGCTCACTGCGCTCCGAGTTCAGGTCTCTGGTCAGCCGGTGCACCCAGGGACCGGCGATGAGGCCGAGGCCGACCACTGCGAGCAGTAGGCCGATCAGTACGTCGCCGACCATCGACAGCCGGTTGTTCTGCACCAGGAACACCGTGACGGCCGTGCCGATCAGGGTGAGCCCGACCAGTACGCGGACCAGCGACTTGATCCCGCCCTTACCGAACAGCGCACCCAGGGTGGGGGCCTTGTTCGTCCAGGCGGTCTTCTGGCTCTCGTCCGCCTGCCGCCAGATCAGCGCCAGACCGGTGCCGGCGAACACCAGCGGCCAGAACATCTTCCCGGCGATCCCGAGCCCGGCGAACTGCAGCAGAAGCAGCAGCCCGATCCCGACCACGACCAGCGCGGTCACCTGGCCGCGGTTCTTCTCCCGCCGCCGGGCCTTGCCCTCGGTCATCGGCGGGGGCGGCAGGTCCGACCGCTTCCCCTGCCGGGTGGCCGCGGCCAGACCGGGCGCGGCCGGGACGGTCGGGGGCGCGAGCGGCATCAGGAACCAGAGCGCCGCGTAGATCAGGACGCCGAATCCACCGAAGACGGTCGCGGCGATGAACACCAGCCGGACCACGGTGTCGGACACCCCGAGGTGGTCCGCGACCCCACCGGCGACACCACTGAGCACGCGCCCCTCGGTGCGCCTGTACGCACGCCGGACCGGAGGGGGCTCATGGGCAGCGCCGGGGCCGTACTGTCCTGGACCCTGTGGTCCGTACCCGGACGGCCCATAGCCGGGACCGCCGTACTGACCAGGACCGCCGTAGTACTGACCGTTGCCGTATTGCCCTTGTCCTGGTGGTCCGTACGGCGGTTGGCCGGGCGGGCTCGCGGAGGGAGCCCCGGAGGAAGGGGATCCGCCCGTGGGCGCGGCTGCGGCTGGCTGAGTCATCCCCATGATCGTCACACGCGGACAGGCCTGACACCAGCAGGCTTCCCCCGGGCGCGGACCTCAGCATGCCCCCGCCCCGATCAGGGTCGCCCCGGGGAGAACCCCGATCCCGCGGCCGTCCGCTGACCGCCCGAGGACACAGCCGGGGTCGGCAGAGGGGGATCCCCGATGTTGCCGAGCGCGCCGGGGAGACACCATCGATGACATGGAGCAGAACTCGAACGGCTTCGACCGCGCCCAGATGCGGGAACCGCAGAGCTGGCGCCGGAGCCGGTCCGACCGGATGGTCGCGGGCGTCTGCGGCGGGATCGGCCGGGCCTTGAACATCGACCCCGTGCTGGTGCGCGTGGTCATGGCCGTGCTCATCATCAGCGGCCCGGGTGTGCTCTTCTATGCGGCCGCGTGGGTGCTGATGCCGGACGAGGGCAGCGACCGGTCGGCCGCGCAGGGCCTGCTCGGCGACCGGGTCCGGCCGGACCACCCGTGGTTGTGGCCGGTAGTGATCGGCGTGTGCGTGTTCGCCGCGATCGCGCTGATGTCGTCGTTCAACTTCGGAAAGATGGTGCCCGGGCCGCTCATCGTGCTCGGCCTGCTGTGGCTGTTCGTGTTCCGGCGCAAGGGCGGCCGGTCCCATTGGAGCCACGGCGGCCTGCATTGGACCGGCGACAACCAGAGCCAGACCCGCCCGCAGGACGTACCCGGCCAGACCGGTTCACAGGTCCCCGGCGCGCCGTACCAGGGCTACCAGCAGTACCCGGGCCAGCCCACGACCCCGCAGTACGAAGGAACGCAGCAGTACGCGGCCTCGCAGAGCGGCGGGGTCAGCTCCCCGACCGGCCCGTCAGCTCCCCCGGCGGGTCCGTCGTCCTCGGCCACACAGGCCCCCCAGGACCGCACCGTCGAGCCGGTCCGCCCTGTGTGGACCGAGGACGACCCACTCGGCCTGTACGCCGACGAGCCGCCCGCACCGCCCGTCCGCAGTACGAAGGCGGAACCGCCCGCCAAGGGCCTCCGCGGGGTGAAGCCGGCGATCGTCGCGCTGACCGGGCTCGCGATCGCGATCGCCTGGCTCGCAGGAGCCTCGACCCCGCTGATCCTGGCGATCGGCCTGGCCACGCTCGGCGGAGGCATGCTGATCGGCGGATTCCTCGGCCGGACCCTCGCCCTGCTGCCGATCGGCATCCTGCTCGCCCTCGGCGTGGCCTTCACCAGCTTCTTCAACGGGGTACCGCAGACCTTCGCCGACACCAACTACACCGCGACGCCGGACAAGCCGATCACCGCGACCAACCAGACGTACACCTTCGACGCCGGCGCCGTGAAGCTGGACCTGACGAAGGCGAAGTTCCAGCCCGGCGCCAAGATCGTCGTCGACGGCGGACTCGGCGAGGTGCTCATCAAGCTGCCCGCGAACGTCGACGTCACCGGTACCCTCACCGCCAAGGCCGGCGAGGTGGCAGCGTTCAGCGAGCAACGCGGCGGCCACGACCTGAAGCTGACAGTGGACGACGGCGGTGCCGACGGCAAGAAGGCCGGAGAGTCCCTCGTCCTGGACCTGAAGATGGATCTCGGCAGCATCAAGGTGGAGCGCGGATGAAGAAGACGAAGACCGACGTCCCGGGCGTGATCGCCGGCACGGTCCTGACCGGCGCCGCCACGCTCTGGATGCTGAACGACAACGGCATCCTCCCGATCGAAGACCTCGGCCCCGCCGCCGCGGTCCTGCTGGTGGCCGCCGGCGTCATCGGCCTGGCCGCCTCCCAACGCGACTAGGCCCCGGCCGTACGCCGTCCTGGACCGCGGGTCGGTGGGCCGGTACGGCTCGGCTAGGCTTGTTGCCCGCTCGGCTCAGGCCGGGCGCCGCAGGGGTCCGAGCGAGCGGGCCCCGTCGAAGGTCAACGGGAGTTCTGATGGTGCGCGGCACCGTGAAGTGGTTCAACGCCGACAAGGGCTACGGCTTTCTCGCCGTCGACGGCCAGGACGACGTGTTCGTCCACTGGAGCAAGATCATCTCCGACGGCTACAAGACCCTGGAGGACGGCCAGCAGGTCGAGTTCGAGGTCGTCGACGGCCCCAAGGGCCGCGAAGCCGAGGCCGTCAAGGCCATCTGACTTCCCACCGGGCCGACGCGACGCGTGGCAGCGGATTTCGGGTCGGCACGCAGCGTCGGCAACCGGTAACCTGACCACCTCACCTTGGGAGGGGTTGGCCAGTGACAGAGCCGGTGCACGTGATCCGGAAACTCGAGCAGGCGCTCGTCGACGACGACTTCGCCTGGTCGCTGCTGCTGGTCGGCGAGGACCAGACCGACAAGCTCGCCACGCTCACCGGTGACCTGCGCGGACCGGTGTCCGGCACCGGCGACGGCAAGCAGATCGCCTCCGGCTTCTCCTACTGGGGAATCGGCCCGACGATCGCCTGGGCGAACGCGACCAACGACCCGTTCTACCTGGTGATGAAGGCCGGTACGGAGTCGTTCCTGCGGCACTGGCGCAAGGTGAGGCCGCACCTGGACAGCACCGGCTTCCACCTGGTCAGCCTCGGCATCGGCACCGGGGTGAAGGACCGGACGATCCTGGAGGACATGCGCCGCAACAACAAGCACATGTACTACATACCGGTCGACATGAGCTCGGAGATGCTCCGGATGGGCACGGTCGAGGCGGTCCGGGGCGGCCGGTTCCCGATGGCGCAGGTGCTGCCGGTCCAGCTCGACTTCTCGATCGCCGACAACCTGTCTGAGCTGGCCCAGATGGTGACCCGGCTGATCGGCGAGGACCCGGTGCTGTTCACCCTGACCGGCAATACGCTGGCGAACTTCGAGAACGACGAAGAGCTGCTCCAGCTGGTCACTGACGTGCTCCGGCCGCAGGACCGGCTGCTGCTCGAGGTCGCGAGCACGACCCGGCTGGACCAGGAGACCGCGGACGCGGCCGCCGATGAGTACCACCAGACCCGGGCCTTCGCCGAGTTCGTCACCAGCGCCCTGCGGTACAACACGGATCTGAAGGTCGACAACGAGCACGTCAAGTTCATCGGCGAGATCCAGGACGAGGATGCGCTGCTGGTGAAGATCATGTGGCAGAACGACACCGGCAACGAGATCCGCATGGGTCTGCCCGATCACACCGATGTGGTGCTGCCGGTCGGCGACACGATCCGCCTGCTAACCACCCGGAAGTACTCGACGGCCCGGCTGAAGCGACTCACCACCTCGTGCAAGCTCACACCGGTCGAGGCGATCCAGTCCCAGTTCCGCTACACCCGTCGCCCGAACCCGTTCGGCCTGGAGCTCCTGCTGCTCGCCCCCGCGGCCGCCGGTGCCAACCCGAGCACCCTCGCCGACGACATCTGGCTGCGGTAGCCGCGGACCTCGGGCGGGGGTGATCTGGTGTGAGTGAGGAGGATCCGGCGACGGTCGCGCGGGAGCAGGCCGTCATCCGGGCTCGGCGGCGGGTGCTTGTGCGGCTGCGGGTGCTGGCGCGAGTCGTTCGGCTTTCGAAAGGGAGCGCGACCTGGGCGGCGTACCGGCGGACTGTCGTGACGACCGTCAGCTACGGACTGCTCGCGCTCGCTTTCGTGCTGGGCGTGATCTGGTTCTTCTGGCCGGAGAACTCCCGCT
Source organism: Kribbella caucasensis (assembly GCF_004361855.1). GTDB lineage: Bacteria > Actinomycetota > Actinomycetes > Propionibacteriales > Kribbellaceae > Kribbella > Kribbella caucasensis. The sequence continues at coordinate 118,072 of NZ_SNWQ01000020.1, read as the reverse complement.
GGGAGCCGGCCGTCAACTCGCTCACCCTGGTCGCGGGTCTGACCGGCATCTTCGTCGAACGACTCACCGCCGAGGCCGAGCGCAGGAGCGAAGTACTCCGGGCCGTCGCCGACGAGCTGCAGGACAACACCCGTCTCCTGGCCGACGAGCGCTTCTCCCCGGACCCGCCTGGCCACCGCCAGGTCTACCCAAGACTCGTCGTCTCCGCCGTCGACCTGGCACTGGTATCCGGCGCCCTCGGCCGGCACCGCGACGCCGAACTGGTCGGCCTCATGCACCGATGGCGCGACACGGTCCACCTGTTCAACCGCCGCCTCGACCTGACCGAGATCAGCACGTTCTCCAGCTCGAGCACTGCCGAGGAGCTGGCCGCCTTCCACCGCGCCCTCAACCGCGAGAACAGCTACTTCGCCACCACCCGACAAATGCTCGAGACCCTGCTGGAGCGCCTCCCTCCACGCTGACGTCCGAAGAACCATGGCCTATGGCCTCAGGTTCTTCGGACGCGAGCGTGGGGTCTACTTGCGATAGACATAGAAGTTGGATTCGCGGGACATGTAGAGGTCGCGGTTCGGGGCCTGGGTGAGGACTGAGATCGGCCGGACCAGCTGCTCGTAGGCGAGCGTGCTGCGGTTGATCCGGAACACCTTGGCCTGGGCCTTGCCGTACAGGTAGCCGTCCGTTGCGTCGAAGTACAGGAACGCGTCCCGCCACACGTGGTGCACGGTGTCCCAGTTGTAGGTGCAGTACTGGGCAGTCCGCAAGGTCTTACGTTGCACGGGATCGAACTCGAAGACCTTGCAGGTCGAGTAGCCCCAGATGTGGCCGTTGCCGTCCACGGTCAACCCGCTGATGGCACGCTCGCCCGGCACCGGGACAGTCGTGTACTGCACCGCTCCGGTAGCCACGTCCACAGCCACCAGCTTCGCGTCGTACTCCGCCGCGTCGATGCCGTTGCCGCCCCAGACCGAGGTGGTTCCGTAGACGACACCGTTGCTGTAGGCAAGGCCGACGATGCTGTGCGTGGGAACGACATTCGTGAGCACCCTCGACGACCCGTCGGCCGGGTTGTAGAAGGCCAGCGTGCCGCCGAGCACCCCTGACGTGGGAACGGTGCCGACAGCAAGGATCCCGCCGGCGTCGATCATCGCGAACGGCCGATCCTGATGCTCGCCGGACAGGTCCAGCACCTTGCGTGGGTTGGTGCCGGGTGCCCACGGCTGCGCCGGGTCGTACTCGTAGATCAGGGCCTTCGGATACTCACCCAGGTAGAGCTTGTTCCCGACGGTGACCATGCCCTCCATCTGGCCGACGCCCTTCCGTCCGACCATCGTCCGGGTCGCCGGATCGAAGCTGGCGAGACCACCCGACAGGTAGCCGCTGCCGTAGACCTTGCCGTCCGGGCCGACCGCCAGCGACTGGACTGCCGTCGGCTGTTCCGTGAGCGCGGCCTGGAACGTCCGCACGTTGCCGGAGCTCAGGTTCACCCGCCAGAAGGCGCCGCCCGTGTTGGCCTTCACCAACAGGTCCCGCCCCGACACCACCCCGACGGCGTGCAGCAACGAGTTCGACTCGATGTGCGCGACCACCCGCGTCGTACCGCTGCACAGATCGATCGCGGTCACGTCCCCGGCCCGTACGACGTACAGCTGGTTGCGGTCGGCGACCAGCCCGATGCCGGTTACGCCTGGGATCTGCTTCGTCCAGGCAGCCTTGGTCAGGTCGTACAGCCACAACTCCCCCTCCGCGGCGGATGCCGCGAACCGGACGGCGAGGTAGTTGCCGGAGACCCGGATGTCATACGCGAACTGATTCGTGTCGATCCCGGCCGGATGGGCGAGCGGGGTCTTCGCACCCGTCTCCGGGTTGACCTCGACGACGTGCGCGTGCGCGCCGATCCCGGCGTACACCGTGCCGTCCGGTGCGATCGCCAGCGAGCGAACGAACTGCTCCCCCGCCACGAGCTGTCCGTAGTCCCGCACCACCCCGGTCTTCGGGTCGTAGCGGAAGAGCTTGCCGCCCGGCGAAGTCCCGCCGTAGAGGCGTCCACTCCCATCGGTGGCCACCGCCCAGATGAACGTCTCGCCGGCCACCGGTACGCCGAGGTCGGTGGCGGTCGCCGCTCCCCAGTTCCAGCGGAAGGCCTTCCCGGACGAGTAGCTGCCGATGTACGCCGTACCGTCGGGCGTCGCCGTGACCGCCCAGGTTCCCAGCGCTCCTGGCAACGGGACCTGGTGCTTCCTCGTGCCGTTGCGGGTGTCGATCACGGAGAAGAGCGCGCTCCCGGCCGCGACCGTGGACACGGTGTAGAGGTACGAGATCCCGTCCGGGCCGGTCACGACGGCGCCGCCCGGGGTGGTGACGCTGTTGAGCGGCAGCGGTGGAAGTTGCTCGAGGACGGGTGCGGCCGAGGCTGGTTGAGCCCCGGCCAGAGTGGTGCCGAGTAGCGCCAGAACAGCCAGCAAAGTGCGGACAGGTCTCATCGATCGGGCTCCTAGCCTCGGGCGGTGTCAGAAAGTTGATACCAACCCGACGATTAACGGTCAAGGCCGAAAGTCTGCACCTGCGCTCATGAAGTTAGGAATGATTAGAGGTTGACTTACCCGAGGCTCAGAAGCTCTACTTTCGGACACGACCGTAAATAGGTCTTCTACCGGAGGTTCGCCGTGCGATCAGCCCGCTCGCTCATCGCGGCAGCACTCGCCGCTCTGCTCGTCACGTCCGTGGCCGGCTCCGGCCTCGCCGAAGCCGGGCAAACGCCCAGCCCGCCACCCGTGGTACCGCTCGGTGTTCCGCTCGCGGACGTCCTGCTGATCGGCGGGACCGTGGCTCCCGGCCCGAGCGGCAAGCCCGTGCTGTGGAACGTCTCCACCGGCAAGCCCGCCTACCTCAACGCCGTGGACCCGGCCACCGGGGCCAGTCTGGTCTCCGCGCCGCTCCCCGGCGCGGACGGCAGCTACGCCGTGGCCGCTACGCCCGACGGCTCGATCTATGTCGGCACCTACGGCAACGGCCATCTGTACCGCTGGCGGCCCGGCGCCGGGAACGTTGCCGAGGACCTCGGCCAGCCGCTCGCCGGCCAGAGCTTCATCTGGCGCATCACCACCGACGACCAGGGCAACGTGTACGGCGGGACCTCCCCGGGCGGCAAGGTGTTCCGCTTCGACCCGGCGGCCAACGCGGTTCGCGACTACGGCCAGGCCGCTCCGGGCCAGCCGTATGTCAAGAGCATCGACTACGCAGACGGCAAGATCTACACCGGCTCCCTGCCCGACGCGCACATCATGGAGCTGGACGTGGCCACCGGCGCGATCACCGAACTCCCTACGCCACCGGGGCTCGGCGACACCTTGGGCAAGGTCGTGTACGACCTCAATGCGCGCGGCGGCCGGCTCTACGTACGGATCGGCACTGCCTTCCCCAGCCCGCTGTTCGTCTACGACCTCGCCACCCGAACCTGGGTGGACCAGATCCCCGACGCGCACGGGCTCGACACGGCGCCACCCGGTGGCGCGGGTGAGATCTACCTGATCCAGCAGAGCGAGCTGAAGCGGTACGACCCAGAGACGAAGGTCCTGACCGGCACCGGACTGACCTTCACCGGCCGGGTGCAGAACACGCGCTCGATCGGCTGGGCCGAGCTGGACCTGCCCGACTACCCGGGCAAGAGCATCGTCGGGACCCTGTGGCGGGGTGAGATGTTCCGCTACAACCCACAGACCGGCAAGTCCGCGATCCTGCCGACCGAAGTACGGCGGGAGCCGATCGAGATCCTGTCCGTGGCGGGTGGGAAGTCGTCCGCCTACGCGGGTGGCTTCCTGAACGGCGGCCTGGCCGTGGTCAACCCGTCCACGGGAGCGGCCGTCTTCAACCGGTTCTCCCAGATCGAGGCCGTCCTGGAAGCCTCGGACGGCAAGGTCTGGATCGGCGCGTACCCCGACGCCCGGCTCTACTCCTACGACACCACCAAGCCGTGGAGCAGCCCGGAGTACTCACCAGGGCCGCCCGGTACGCCGGACAATCCCAAGCTGGCCATCAACCTCAAGCCGGAACTGCAGATGCGAGCCCGGGCCCTGGCCGAGGTGGACGGCAAGATCGCCGTCGGCACGGTACCGGACGGCGACCGGCTCGGTGGTGCGCTGGCGATCCACGATCCGGCGACCGGTAGCACGCGGGTCTTCCGCAATGTCGTCCAGGACGAGAGCATCTTCGGGCTCACCGCTCGCAAGGGCATCGTCTACGGCGGCACCTCGATCACCGGCGGCCTCGCCACCACCCCGCCGACGCGTACCGAGGGCACGGTCTTCGCCTGGGACGTCGCCGGCTCCCGCAAGCTGTGGGAGACCGCGCCTGTTCCCGGAGCGGGCACGGTGAGCTCGGTCGCGTTCGGACCGGACGGACTGCTCTGGGGAGTGGCCGGCAAGACCGTCTTCGCCGTCGAGCCCAAGCACGGCAAGGTGATCCGCACCTATGTCCTCGGCACTACCTCCACCAGCGGCGACCTCGTCGCCACCAGCACGGCCCTGTACGCCGGGATCGACGGCAACAAGGTCTACAAGATCGACCCGAGGCCCAACCGCGCCCCCACCCTCTTCCTCCAGCAGCAGCACCGGCGGCTCGGAGTACGGGGTGACTGCCAGCTGCTGCTGACAAACGGCGCCGCACTGTTACGAGTCGACCTAAACCGTTGACAGCCGAAATTCCACCGAGCTAGTTTCGGGCTGGACCGTTATTAGCTCCGAGCTCCTGCCGCTACCTCCTCTGGACTAAGGGGTCCGATGAAAACCAGTGTCAGCCGCATCCTGGCGCCGCTCACCGCGTTCGCGGTCGCGGCCACACTCGCCGCCTGCGGGGACTCCTCGGAGTCGTCGTCGACCGGTTCCGTCACGGTCTGGATGTATCCCGTGATCGCCGACGAGCAGGCCAACACCGCCTACTGGGCGCAGGTCGAGAAGGACTTCGAGGCGGCCAACTCCGGCACAGATCTGAAGGTCGAGCAGCAACCCTGGGCCAACCGGGACCAGAAGCTCGCGGCCGCCTTCTCGGGTGGCAAGGGTCCCGATGTGCTGCTGCTCGGCCCGGACCAGATCCCGCAGTACGTCAAGAACGGATCGCTCGCGCCGGTCGACAAGGTGGTCGAGCCGGTCAAGTCGAGTTTCCTGCCAGGTGCGCTCACCGCCCTGACGACGGACGGCAAGCTCTACGCGGCGCCGATCTATCACACGATCACCACCACGCTCTACAACAAGAAGCTGCTGGACAAGGCGGGCATCACGACCCCGCCGCAGACCTGGGACGAGATCAAGGCAGCCGCGCCGAAACTCAAAGCCGCGGGCGTCGCGACGCTCGACTACTCGGCCTCGCCCGAGGCAACCCTCAACCTGAACTTCTACCCGTTGCTGTGGCAGGCGGGCGGTTCGGTGTTCTCCGCGGACGGCAAGAAGGCCGCCTTCAACGAACCGGCCGGCGTCGAGGCGCTCACGTTCCTCACCAGCCTGTACTCCGAGGGCGCGATCCCGAAGAGCGGCCTGACCAACGGGAACGTGATCGCCGACCAGGCGCTCGGCAAGCAGCAGGTGGCGATGGGGTTCACCAACACCCCGGCCGACGCCAAGACGGTCACGACCACCTGGGGCGCGGGCAACGTCGTCGTCGGTATGCCGCTGGAAGGCAAGAAGCGGGTCGGGTTCGGCCTGCCCGGCGGCCTGGCGGTGAACGCCGCCTCGAAGAACATCGAGGCCGCGGAGAAGTTCCTCACCTTCATGATCGAGCCGAAGCAGGTCGTTGCCCTCGGCACCGCGTCTGGCTTCCTGTCACCCCGGACCGACGCCAAGGTGCCGGCCAAGGACGCTCAGGCGGAGAAGTTCGCGGACGCCCTGCAGTACGCCTTCCCAGGTGAGCCGAACCCGGCCGCCCGGCAGGTGATGTCGCTGCTCGCCGCGGAGATCCAGGCCGCGCTGACCGGCAAGAAGACCCCGCAGCAGGCACTCGACGACGGTGCGAAGGCGGCCGACGACCTGCTGTCGAGACAACGTTGACCACCACACTCGACCCACCGGGCGGCACCGGAGGGGTCCGCCCGGCGGGCCGGCTGTCGGGCCGCCGGGCGGGCCGGCTTTCTGGGCGGTCACGAGCCGGGTTGTTGTTCGTGGCACCGATGCTGGTGTTGTTCATCGTGTTCCGGTTCGTGCCGGTGGCCGGTGCGGTGCTGCTCTCGTTGACCGACTACCGGCTCAGCGGTCAGTGGTCGTTCATCGCGGTGGAGAACTACACGCGGCTGCTGAGCGACAAGATGTTCCACGAGAGTCTCGCCGTCACGCTGACGTACACGGTGATCTTCGTGCCGCTGACGGTGCTGCTCTCACTCGGCACGGCATTGCTGCTGCACCAGGTGGTGTGGCGGCGCGGCTTCTTCCGGGGCGTGTTCTTCCTGCCCTACGTGACCAGCATCGTGTTGGCCGCGGTGATCTGGAAGTGGATCTACGACGCCGAGAGCGGTCTGCTCAACGGCATCCTCGGCGTGCTGTCCCTGGGCCCGGTCGACTTCCTCGGCCGGGCTGAGCTCGTCCTGCCGTCGATCGCGGTGACCTCGGCCTGGAAGGGATTCGGCTACTCGATGCTGATCCTGCTGGCCGGTCTGCAGTCGATCCCCCGCTCCTACCTGGAGGCCGCGATGATCGACGGCGCCGACAGCTGGCAGCGGTTCCGGTACGTGACCCTGCCGCAGCTGCGACCGGTGCTGTTCTTCGTCCTGGTGATCGAAACCATCCAGGCGTTCCAGGTCTTCGACGCGATGTACGTGATGACCGGCGGCGGCCCGGTCCGGTCCAGCTACTCGCTCGTCTACATGCTGTACGACTCCGGCTTCAAGTACTTCGACTTCGGCTACGCGAGCGCGATCGGCCTGGTGCTGTTCGCCATCGTGCTGGTCGTCTCCCTGGTCCAGCGCCGCCTCGTGGGGAGAGACGACTGATGACGAACCTCCTGGAGCGACCCAAGCTCGCCAAGCCCACCGAGGCGCCCCGCCGCAAGGAGCAGCCCGTCGCCCGGTTGACCCTGCCGACCCTGCTGGCGCTGACCGCGATCGTGACCGTCGCGCCGTTCGCCGCGATGGTGCTGGTCGCCTTCGCCCCGGCGAGCGGCCGCACCTTCCCCGACGCCCTCAACCCGGCCCGGATGACCTGGGACAACTTCGCCAGTGTGCTGTCCAGCTCGGACATCCCGCGCTGGACGGTGAACTCGCTGATCTACTCGCTGGTCTCGGTGTTCTTCATCCTGCTGTTCGCGGCGATGGCCGGCTACGCCTTCGCGAAGAAGCGGTTCCCGGGCCGGGAGCTGATGTTCTGGGCGTTCCTGGCGACGCTGATGGTGCCGTTCCAGGCGACCCTGATCCCGTCGTACATCCTGGTCTCGAAGCTGGACTGGGTGGACGGCTACTGGGGACTGATCGTGCCCACGCTGGCGAACTCCCAGGCGGTGTTCCTGATGCGCCAGTTCATCGGGCAACTGCCGGACGAACTGTTCGAGGCGGCGGAGATCGACGGCGCCCCGGAGTGGCGGATCTTCACCACGATCGTGCTGCCGCTGGTCCGGCCGGCGCTGGCCACGCTCGGCATCTTCGTCTTCCTCTGGCACTGGAACGACTTCCTCTGGCCACTGGTGATCGGGCAGTCCGGCGACATGCTGACGCTGACGGTCGGCCTGGCCACCCTGCAGACCGAGGCCGTGCCGATCAACCAGGTGATGGCCGGCGCGACCATCACCGTGCTGCCGAGCCTGCTCGTCTTCGGGCTGCTGCAGCGCTACCTCACCGACAGCATCGCGATGACGGGTCTCAAGGCATGAAGGTCGTCGACGCGAATCGGATCTTCGGGCCCATACCGACCGGTGACGTGCCGAGTGCGGACGCGCCCCGGCTACTGGCCGAGCTCGACCGGCTCGCCATCGACGCGGCCTGCGTCGTGCACTCGTACGCGCTGCACTACGACCCGACCGCACCACACGAGCTCCCGGACCACCCGCGGCTGTTCCCTGTTCCCGTGGTTGTCCCTGGACCGCTGGGGACATCGGCGCCGGCGGACGGCGTACGGGTGGTTCGGTTGTGTCCGGCCGAGCATCGGTTCGCTCTGACCGGATCACATGGTCTTCAAATGGCTCAGGACTTGGCGGATCGGGGCATCACGGTCTTGCTGGGCTGGGAATCCGCGAGCTTCGGCGAGATCGACCGGCTCGCCGGCGAGCTGCCCGGGCTGGGGATCGTGCTGATCAACACGGGCTACCGGAGCCTGCGGCAACTCGCCGACCTGATGGACGAGCATTCCGGCATCCGGGTGGACACGGCGACGCTCAGCGGGCATCAGAGCGTCGAGTGGATCGCCCGGCGATACGGCCCTCATCGGGTGCTGTTCGGGACGGGCGCGCCGGCGTCGGACGACACGGGACCGCGGTTCCAGCTCGACCATCTGGACCTGCCGGCCGCCGACGTGGAGTTGATTGCTGGGGGCAATGTCTTGGAGCTGCTGCGATGAGCCGGGTGATCGACGCCCACGGGCACCTCGGCTCGTGGTTCAACTTCGCGATTCCGGACAGCTCGACGCAGGGGCTGCTCGCGGTGATGGATCGCTGCGGCGTCGCGACGATGTGCGTGTCACATCTGCTCGGGGTCGGGCCGGACGCGCGGGCAGGAAACGCCAAGCTGTTGGCGGAGCTGGCTCGATACCCGGACAGGCTTCTCGGCTACGCCGTTTACGATCCGCACGATCCGCAGGCACCTGAACGAGCGGCGGACCTGCTGAGTGTGCCCGGCGTGATCGGGTTGAAGCTACACCCGGAGACGCATGAGCATTCGTTGGCCGGACCGGGTTACGAGCCCGCCTTCGAGTTGGCCGCGGAGCGCGGTCGCCTGGTGCTTTCGCACAGTCAGCACGAGTCGCCCTGGTCGGATCCGGCGCACTTCGCGGTCGTCGCTGCGCGGCATCCATCGGTCCAGCTGCTGATGGGACACGCCGGGCTCACGCCGCCGGGATTCGCCGCGGCGGCCGAGGTGGCAACGCAGTACCCGAATGTGACGCTGGAGATCTGCGGGTCGCGGATGACGGATGGGGACCTGGCCTGGCTGGTTGCCACCGTGGGCGCGACTCAACTGGTGTTCGGCTCCGACGCGCTCTTCCTGGATCTCCGCGTCGGCCTCGGCCGGGTGATGCTCGGCCCGCTGGCGCCGGCCGATCGCGACCTGCTGCTCTTCGGCACGATGACCCGGCTCCTGGAGGGAATCCGATGACGCTGGCTCTGGACGGCGGTACGCCGGTACGCCGCGCGGGCTGGCCGAGCTGGCCACCCGCGGCCACCGCGGAACAACGCGAACTCCTGCTGGAGGTGCTTGACAGCGGTGCGTGGGGAGCCACCTCCGGTACGAAGGTCACCGAGTTCGCCGGAGCCTTCGCGCACTCGGTCGGTGCGCAGTACGGGGTGGTTGTGGTGAACGGAACGGTCGCGCTCTTCCTGGCGCTACGGGCGCTCGGGGTCGGCACGGACGACGAGGTGATCGTGCCCGCCTACACGTTCGTGGCCAGCGCGACAGCGGTCATCCTCGCGGGCGCGCGGCCGGTGATCGCGGACGTCACGCCGGACACGCTGCACCTCGATCCGGCCTCGGCGGAGCGCCTGATCGGGCCGCGGACCAAGGCGATCATGCCGGTCCACCTCGCCGGAGCTCCGGCGGACGCCGACAAGCTGGGCGAGCTTGCCCGGGTGCACGACCTCGCGATCGTGGAGGACGCCGCGCAGGCCCATGGCGCGGCCTTCCGGGGGCGGCCGGCCGGCACCCTGGGTGATGCGGCCTGCTTCAGTTTCCAGTCCAGCAAGGCGATGACCGCCGGTGAAGGTGGGCTGATCGTCACCGACGACCTGAGCCTCTACCAACGCTTGTGGTCGCTGCACAACGTCGGACGGAGCCTGGACGGAGGTTGGTACGAGCACCCCGAGGTCGGGTGGAATCTGCGGATGACGGAGTTCCAGGCCGCCGTACTGCTTCCGCAGCTTGCTCTGCTAGGTGGACAGCTCGCGACCCGGGAACGGGCGATCACCTTCCTGGAAAGAGAGTTGAAGGGCTTCGATGGTCTGGCGTTGCTGCCCGAGCCGGCTGGAACCACCAGGAACAGCCGGCATCTGGCGATGCTGCGCTACGACGCTCGAGCTTTCGGCGGCCGCGGCAAGGCCGACTTCGTGGCCGCGATGACTGCCGAGGGAGTGCCGCTGGATGCCGGGTATCGCTCGTTGTCCCGCGAGGCCGCGCTTCGCCCGTACGGCGTACAGCAGGTTTGCCCGGTGGCGGAGTCCGCCGAGGAGTCGGTGGTCTGGATCCGCCAGCACCTGCTGATGGCCGATGAGCAGGCGCTGGCGGACATCATCACCGCGGCGGAGAAGGTCCGGCAAGCCTTCGCTAGTTGATGATCTTGCCGAACGCCTCGATGGACTCGAGGGCCTCGGACTGCGGCATCCCCGGCGGCTGGATCCGCAGGATGATGCCGTCGGCACCGAGTTCTCCGTAGTGCTGCAGTCGTTCGGCGCACTGGTCGGGCGAGCCGATCAGGCTGCGCGCGGCGATGTCGTCCCAGCCCTGGGTGTAGCGGGACACGTCCGCCGAGGTGCGCTTCCAGCCGGTGTACGCGTCGTACAGATCGCGCAGCGGTTCCTCCAGCGACTGGCGCGCCTGTTGGGAGGTCGGGGCGCAGAACCCTTCCCGGCAAAGGATCACCTCGGCGCCGAGGGTGCCCGCACCTCGCGGATAGGAGCGGTACTCCGAGATCTTGGCGGGCAGGTCCGCGTCCAGCTCGTTGAACGAGGTGGTCCAGCCGTCGCACATCCGGGCGGTCCGCTCGAGCATCGCGGACACCCGGCCGCCGTTCCACAGCCGCGGACGCGGGTTCTGCACCGGCCGGGGCGACAGGAATGCCTCGTGGACCGACGTGAACCTGCCCTCGTGGGTCACCTCGTCCTCGGTCCACAGCCGGGTGAGGATCGTGAGGCACTCCTCGAAACGCGCGACCCGCTCGGCCTGCGTCACGCCGTACAGCGCGAACTCCTCCGGCCGGTAGCCGAGCACGAAGCCGGCGGTCAGCCGCCCGCCGGACAGCACGTCGAGGTGCGCGAGCGTCTCGGCCAGTACGACCGGGTGGTAGAGCGGGGCGACGATGCCGGCCGTGGCGATCCCGATCCGGTCGGTGTGCGCCGCCAGCCAGGTCAGCGAGGTGAGGATCTCGTGGTACCCCGGCCGGTGCAGGTGCCGCTCGCCGAGCACGATCCACTCGAAGCCGGCCTGCTCGGCCAGCCGCGCCTGCTCGACCGCGTACTCGACGGATGGCCGATCGGAGGTGTCGCCGTACTGATTCAGATACAGACCCAGCCGCATCAGGGGTGCCGCCTTCCATTGACATCGACCGACCGCGCTACTTACGGTCTTGACCGTAAATGGTTTGTTCCCGATTTGCGACCCCCAGGAGCCAGATCTTGAGCATCGCCCGTGACATCGGCCGTGACACCGGCACTGCACCTGGCCCCTCAGCCTCTGCCGACAGCGCTCCCATCACCGCGATCCGGACCCGGGTGGTGAGTGCGCGGTACAGGCAGCCGTTCAAGATCAGCAGCGGGATCAGCACCGACCTGATCAGTCTGGTCGTCGAGATCGAAACCGCTGACGGCACCGTCGGAGTCGGCGAGACCTCGCCGATGACCGCCTACACCGGCGAGACGCTGGCGGGGGTCACCGCCGCCATCGAGGACCACCTCGCGCCCGCGCTGCTCGGCCGCGACCCGCTCGACAGGGCCGGTGCCCACCTGGTGATGGACGCCGTACTGCGTGGGCAGCACGTGGCCAAGGCCGGCCTCGACATCGCGCTCTACGACCTGGCCGGGCACCTCAGTGGCTGGCCCGTCCACGCCCTGCTCGGTGGCAGCATCCGGCAGCGGGTCCAGACCGCCTGGGTGGTCGGACTCGGCACGCTCGACGAGATGGCGGCGGAAGCGGCGGAGTACGCCGATCGTGGGTTCCGGCATCTCAAGGTCAAGGGAGGCAAGGATCCGGCGCAGGACCTGGAGTTGGTCCGGGCGGTCCGCGCGGTGCTACCGGCTGATGCCGAGCTCTGCCTGGACGCCAATGAGGGATACGACGCGACCACTGCGCTACCGATGCTCACCAAGATGACCGAGGCCGGGTTGTCCCTGCTGGAGCAGCCCTTGCCTCGCTGGGATCTCGCCGGGCTGGTCAGGCTTCGGGAGCGGCTCGACCTGCGTCTGATGGTCGACGAGAGCATGCACTCGCTGCAGGACGCGCTGGAGATCGTGCGGCGAGGCGCGGCCGATGTACTGAACATCAAGATCCTCAAGGTCGGTGGACTCCATCGGGCGTTGCAGATCGCGAACGTGGCCGAAGCAGCCGGACTGGCGGTGAAGATCGGCTCCATGCCTGAACTGGGTGTGGCTACGCTCGCTGCTGTTCACCTGGCCGCCGCGGTGCCGGGTGCCACGGTCCCGGCCGACCTGGTCGGGCCGATGCTGGTCAACGAGGAACCACTGGCCCCTAGCGCCTTCGGCGAGGCCAACGGCTGGGTCGACGTACCGACCCGGCCAGGCCTTGGCCACGACGTCTGACAGGGAGGTCCTGCGCATGCACGCACTGGTCGACCGACTCCGCGGCACCTTGCTGCCCGCTGTCGTCACGCCGATGTCCAGCGACGGCGTGGTGGCGTACGGCGCCCTGACCTCGTACGCCGAGGCGATCGCGGCCGGCCCGATCGGTGGCGTCGCTGTCTGGGCGCACACCGGCCGGGGGCTCTACCTGAGCGAGTCGGACCGCTCAACGGTGCTCACGACCTGGCGGCAGGCCACCAGTACGCCGATCGTGGCTGGGGTCGGCGTACCGCGCGCTGTGTCGGCAGGCAGCCTGCAGGAGGCGGCAGACGCGACGGTGGCAATGGCCGTCGCTGCTGCTAGCCACGGAGCTGATGCGGTGATGGTCTGTCCCCTTGCTGCGTTGGGTTCGCTGCCTGACGGCCACGCTGCCGCGGTGCGACTGCACGAGCGGGTGGCGGCCGAGAGTGGGCTCCCACTGGTCGGGTTCTACCTGCACGGCGAGGCCGGCGGCTATCCGTACTCGCCTCAGCTGATCCGGGACCTCCTCGAACTGCCCGCGATGCTCGGGATCAAGACGGCCACGCTGCATCAGGCGATCGGCTGCCAGGACGCGATCTGGGCGGCTAGAGGGACGGGAAAGCTGTCCATCACGGGCGAGGACCGGATGTTCGGGCCGTCGATGATGTGGGGCGCGGACACGGCGCTGGTGGGGATAGCGGCCGCCCAGGTCGAGCTGTCGGCCGCAGTACTGCGGGCCTGGACCGGTGGCGACCATGGCGGCTTCCTGGCTGCCTCTGAGCGGCTGGATCGTTTCGCCGCCGCGACCTTCTACGACCCCATCGAGGGGTACGTGCAGCGGATGCTGTGGGCCGCGGTCTGGGAGGGCCTGCTGCCCGAGGAAGCCGCCCACGATCCCTACGGCCCTACTCTGCCCGCCTCTGAGCGCGACACCGTCATTCGTTGCCTGGAAGCGCTCTAGAGTCCGAAGAGTTCCTCGGCGTTCTTCGACAGCACCTGCTCCAGCTCCTCCGGCGTGAAGCCCGCGTCACGGATGACACCCAGCGAGACGCACGGGTCGATCAAGGTCGAGTCCGTCCCGAACAAGAATTGCCCGATTGGTACTCCGGCCGCCCGGGCGAAGGGGATCCGCCCGGCGTCCGTGACAGTGCGGCAGTGTTCGAGGTAGAGCCGGTCGCATTCCACCGCGGCACGGGCGGCCTCGCGCCAGGCGTCCCCGCCCGCATGTCCCACGATCACGCGGAGCCGGGGGCGGTCCTGCAGCATCCCTGGCAGCTTGGCGACATCAGTCCCCCAGGTGTGCAGGAGCAGCGGCACGCCTACTTCGTCGAGCAGGTCGAACGCTTCGGCCATCAACGGCGAGCTGATCGAGACCTCCGGATAGCTCGTGTGGATCTTGGCGCCCAGGAACCGGCCGGTGCTCAGGCAGTCGCGGAGGTCGTCGGCACTGCGCTCCAGGCGGTTGGGGTTGATCACCGCATAGCCGTAGAGCCTTGGCTGGCTGGTGAGCACCTCCGCCAGAGCGGCGTTGCCCGCCACCGCGTCGTACACGACCGCCTCGGCGGCGGAGACGAGCTGCAGGTCGATGCCGTACCGGTCCATCAGCTCCACGTTGAGGCTGACGTCGCCGACCTCCAGGTGGTACGGCCAGGGTCCCCAGTGGCCGTGGACGTCGATGATCCGCATCAGCCCACCTTCCCGAGCAGCGCCTTCACGTTGCCGCCGGCAATCAATGCGCGATCCCCCGGGTCGATCCGGGCGTACCGCAGCCGGAGCGTCTGCGGCGAGACATCCATGAACGGCGTCCGGGACCCGAACACCAGGTGCTCGGCCCCCACCGTCTCCACGACCCGCTCGATCCCGTCCGGGCTCGACAACATCCGCGTGGTCGCCCGGAACCCCGGCTCGTCCCGGGCGATCAGCAGGAAGTCGGTCAGCAGATACACATGCAGATCGAGGAACACCACGTCTGCCCCTCGCCCCGCCAGCACCGGCCCGAACGTCCGCGGATCCCCGTCCTGCAACAACACCATCCCCCTGGCGACCGCCTCCCCCACCACATGCTCGTACGCCGGCGTCGCCCCCTGTACCCCTTGCTGCAGCGTGAACAACCGCAGACACCGCACCCCCTGATCCACCAACTCGTCCAGCCGTTCACCCACCCCCACCGCATCCCGCAGATCAACGGTGCCGACCGGGATGAACTCCGGCCCGCCCACGCCGCTTCCCGCTGCCTGCAGGGTTTCCGCGTTGCCCGCGGCGGCGTCGAAGAGGGCTCCTCGGGTGGAGATCGCCAGGGCGTGCTGGATGCCGGAGCGGCCGAGGTGCCGGCGTACCGTGCGCAGGTCCGGGTCTTCCGGGTGGGCGGGCCAGGCGCCGAAGAGTACGTCGACGTCGTACTCGATTTGTTCTTCCGGGGATCTGGTCAGCCAGTCAGGCACCCGCATGCACCTTCCGGAGGGCTTGAGCGATCTCGTCGACGTCCACCTTCGTGTAGGCCTCGTTCCAGGGCAACACCAGCAGGGTGTGCTGGATCAACCGCTCCGCGTTCGGGCAGAGGCCGGCGTTGTAGTCACGATCCAGCGGATACCGCGACGTCCCGTAGACCGGCGCCCCGGCGAAGACCGGATTGGCATACAGCGGCCGGTCCAGATAGCCGGCCATGGCGGGAATCCCCTCCGCAGCCAAAGCCTGCGCCCAGCGCCGGTTGTCACCGGGAACGATCAACGGGAACAACCACCACGCATGCCCGGCGACAGCGGGCAACCCCAGGGCTTGCAGATCAGCGAGGGCCGCGACCAACTGCTCGGCACGCGCCCGCCGTCTCCCGACCACGTCGGCGACCTTCTCGAGTTGGCACCGGGCGACCGCTGCGATCAGTTCCGTCATCCGGCAATTCAGGCCGAGAGTGAGATGGACGCGGCCCTTGGCGCGATCCCAGCCCTTGTCCATGAACAGCCGCATCCGGTCCGCCAGCTCCGGGTCGGCGGTGATCGCCAGCCCGCCGTCCCCCGCCGTGATGTGCTTGTACTGCTGCAGGCTGAAGCACGCGATGTCCCCGAACCGCCCGAGCAGTTCACCTTCGGCGGTAGTCCCGAGCCACGCCTGCGCGCAGTCCTCGATCAGCAGCAGGTCGTGCCGGTCCGCGATCGCCCGCAAAGCCACGATGTCGGCCGGAGCACCGAAGAGATGGACCGCGATGATCGCCCGGGTCCGAGGCGTGATCGCCGCCTCCACCGCGACCGGATCCAGATTGCCGGTCGTTGGATCCACATCGG
The DNA here is from genome assembly GCF_004361855.1 of Kribbella caucasensis. Lineage (GTDB taxonomy): Bacteria > Actinomycetota > Actinomycetes > Propionibacteriales > Kribbellaceae > Kribbella > Kribbella caucasensis. The sequence goes on along the minus strand of NZ_SNWQ01000020.1, from coordinate 102,146 downwards.
CGAAGACCGGTACGCCGTTCTGCGCCAGGATCGGCGCGACCGTGCCGAAGTCGGAGATCGGCGTGGTGATCACCTCGTCGCCCGGCTCGAACCGGACGGCCGCGACGGCCAGATGCAGCGCGGCGGTCCCCGAGCTGCAGGCGACCGCCGAACGGCCGTAGAGAGCCTCCATCTCGGCTTCCAGCGCTCGCGTCTCGCCGCCGAAGGTGCTGCAGAGCACGGCCGAGTCGAGCACCCGCAGTACGGCCTCGCGCTCCTCGGCGCCGATCGTGCGACCGGCCGGCTCCAGTACTCCGGGCAGCGGCGGCCGCCGGACCGTTCCGGACATACGCGACTCCTGGGTCCAGGGCAATTAAGGTCTTGACCGAAACGTAGGAGACGGCGTGAACTGTCGTCAAGGGCAGCGCAAGAGCGGGCAAGCCTTGCGCTATTCTGCCGACTTGAGGGCCGGGCCAGAAGTTCCGGTCACCACCTGGGGCGAACCGGCAAGGAGTGCACCACGTGATCACCGTCGGGATCATCGGCCCGGAAGACCTGGTCCAGCGCGTGCTGGCGGTCGGGACGGGCAGTGCGGCCACCCTGCTTCCGCTGCCCTACCGGCACGAGAGCGAGACCGTCGACCTGGTCGGGCAGGTCCAGGAGAAGGTCGACGCCATCCTCTTCACCGGCGTCGTCCCGTACACGATCGCCACCGCGGCCGGCGTCATCGACCGTCCCTCGATGTACGTCTCGTACGACGGCGCCACCCTGCTGCGGGCTCTCGTCGAACTGCTCCGACTCGGCCACGACGTCACCCGGCTCTCGATCGACACGCTCCGGCGCAGCGAAGTACTGGAGACCCTGATCGAGGCGAAGCTACCCACCGAGCAGATCCATGTGCTCCCGTACCGGGCCGGGCTGACCTCCGACGACATCGTCGCCTTCCACCGGACGGCCCGGGAACGCCACGACACGAAGGTGGCGATCAGCTGCCTCGGCTCGGCCTTCCACCTGCTGGAGAACGAGATGCCGTCCGTCCGGCTGGCGCCCTCGCGGTACTCGATCCAGTCCACGCTGCAGGCGCTGGTCCTGACCACCACCGGCCAGCACGTCGGCGACGCCCAGGTCGCGCTGGGCGTCATCGAGCTCCCCGAGCCGGACGAGGCGCTGGCCGGCGACCTGATCACGCTGGGCGGCAGCCTCGCGGCCCTCCCGGACGGGCGGAACCTGGTCGTGACGACGCGAGGGTTACTCGAACAGGCCACCGAGCAGTTCACCCGGATGCCTCTGCTCGACCATCTGGCCGCACGACACGCCACGGCCCGGGTCGGCTTCGGCGTCGGCCGTACCGCGGCCGAGGCCGAGGCGCTCGCCCGTCGAGCCGTGAGCCGGGCAGCCTCGATCGGCCCGGTCGCCGGCGTTGTGTCGATGTCGGACGACGTCGAGATCGTCATCGAGCCGGCCAGCGACCAGGACCAACCCGCCGCCGAACGCGGACCGGAAAGCCTGCCCCTGCTGGCCCGCCGGGTCGGACTCAACACCCAGACGCTCTCCCGGATGCGTGAACTGGGCGCGTCCCTGCCCGACGGCCTGACCACCCAGGACGTCGCCGAACATCTGACCGTCCAGCTTCGAACCGCCCGCCGCGTCCTCAAGCGGCTGGAACGCGCGGGCCTTGCGGACCCGATCGGCAGCCAGCAACACGGCCGCACCGGTCGCCCTCCGACCATCTACCTCATTCGGCTCTGAGCGCGCAGCTGATCATCAGGGCCTGATCACGGTCACGCCGGCCGGGGTCCCGGCGGTCAGAGCGTCCAAGGCTTCCGGTACCTCGTCGAGACCGATCGTCCGGGTGATCAGGTCGGCCGGACGGAGGTTGCCTGAAGCAACCAGGTCAAGCATCTCGGGATAGGTGTGCGCCGCCATCCCATGGCTGCCCAGCCATTCGAGCTCCTGGCCGATCAGCCGGCTGACATCAAGCCGTACTCCGGACGGCAGCAACCCGACCTGCAGATGACGTCCCCGCGGCCGCAAGGCGAGCAACGCCTGCTGGACGATCTCGTTCGACCCCAGCGCGTCCATCGTTACGTGCGCGCCGCCGCCGGTCAGGTCGCGGATCGCTTGCACTGTCTCCGGAGCGGCCTGCACCGTGTCTGTCGCGCCGTACGAGCGAGCCAGCTCCAGGGCGGCCGGATTGGTGTCGACGGCAATCACCCGGGCGCCGAGAGCCGCCGCGATCATCACCGCGGACAGGCCGACCCCACCGCAGCCGAAGATCACCACGTTCTCCCCGGCCTCGACCCGCCCCACCTGGTGAACAGCGCGGAACGAGGTGGCGAAGCGGCACCCGAGACCCGCGGCCGTGTCGAAGTCGAGCGACTCCGGCATCCGGACCAGGTTCACCTCGGCGAACGGCAGTGCGACGTACTCGGCGAAGGATCCCCAGTAGTTGAACCCGGGCTGCAGCTGGTTCGGGCAGACCTGGTGGTTGCCCTCCTTGCACTGTTCGCATTGACCGCACGCACAGATGAACGGCGTCGTGACCCGATCCCCGACCTGCCAGCCGTTGACGCCCTCGCCGACGGCCGTGATCGTCCCCGCGAGCTCGTGACCGGGGACGTGCGGCAGGACGATGTCCGAGTCGTGCCCCTGCCAACCGTGCCAGTCGCTGCGGCACAGACCGGTCGCCTCGACCCGCAGTACTACGCCGCCCGCGGCGGGCTCCGGCGTGGGCACGTCCTGGATCGTGGGCAGGACGCCGAACTGCTCGATGACAATCGCGCGCATCCGGCCATCCTCACCCACGAACGCCCGGAGTGCGAGGGATCAGAGTGCGAGATCAGCCGCCCGCGACGGCCGGGATGATGGAGACCTGGCCGCCGTCCTTGATGTTGGTCTGCAGGCCCTCGGTGAACCGGACGTCGTCGTTGTCCACGTAGACGTTGACGAACCGGCGCAACTCGCCCGAATCGTCCAGCACCCGGCCCTTGATCCCCGGGAACGAGGTGTCGAGCGACTCCAGCACCTCGCTCAGCGTCGCGCCCTCGACGGACACCTCGGACGCGCCCTTGGTGTAGGGCCGCAGGATGGTCGGGACGCGAACACTGACACTCACTGGAGTCCTGCCTTCACGAAGGCGTCGTACGACGCGGGGATGGTCACCTTGGGGCCGACCCGGTCGGCCACGGCGTCGAGCGTCTTCAGCCCATCGCCGGAGTTGATGATCACCGTCTCGGCCTCGGGGTCGAGCTGCCCGGTCTCGATCAGCTTCTTGAGTGTCGCGACCGTCACCCCACCTGCGGTCTCGGTGAAGATGCCCTCGGTCCGGGCCAGCAACTGGATGCCCTCGATGACCTCTTCGTCGCTGACGTCCGCGATCACACCACCGGTACGCCGGGCCACGTCGAGCACGTACGGGCCGTCGGCCGGGTTGCCGATCGCGAGCGACTTGGCGATCGTGTCGGGCTTGACCGGCTGCACCACGTCATGTCCGTCGCGGAATGCCTGGGCGACCGGGGAGCACCCCGTCGCCTGTGCGCCGTACACCTTGTATTCGGTGGCGTCGACCAGGCCGAGCTTGCCGAGCTCGGTGAAACCCTTGTCGATCTTGGTCAGCTGCGAACCGGAGGCGACCGGGATGACGATCTGCTCCGGCAGCCGCCAGCCGAGCTGCTCGGCGATCTCGAACGCGAGTGTCTTGGAGCCCTCGGAGTAGTACGGGCGGACGTTGACGTTGACGAACGCCCAGCCGTCCTCCTCGCCGGCGATCTCGGAGGCGAGCTTGTTCACGTCGTCGTAGTTCCCGTCGACGGCGACCAGAGTGCCGCCGTACACGGCGGTGGTGATGATCTTGGGACGCTCGAGGTCCTTCGGGATGAAGACGACCGAGCGGATGCCGGCCCGGGCGGCCGCGGCGGCGACGGCGTTGGCCAGGTTGCCGGTGGACGGGCAGGCGAAGACCTTCATGCCGAGCTCGCGGGTGGCGCTCAGCGCGGACGCGACCACGCGGTCCTTGAAGGAGTGGGTCGGGTTGCCGGAGTCGTCCTTCACCCAGAGCTTGCGCAGACCGAGCTCGCGGGCCAGGTTGCCGGCGTCGATCAGTCGCGTGTAGCCGGGTTCGGTGTTCGGGAAGCTGGCCACGTCGGTGGGCACGGGCAGCAGCGGCTGGTAGCGCCAGATGTTCTTCGGGCCGGCCTCGATCTGCTCACGGGTGATGGCCGGGAACTCGTACCCGACCTCGAGCGGACCGAAGCACTCCATACAGGCGTAGAACGGACCGAGTTCCGACTTCGCCCCACAGGCGCGGCAGCTCAGGTGCGTACCGTTGCCGAAGGCACCTTCACGGATCGTGTGGGTCGAAGGGGCAGCGGTCAGGCTCATGGAGGTGTCCTCCTCATCTTCCCCGGACGCCGGATCTCGGCGCGGGACGGATTTGGCACCTTTCCGCCGCGAGCGCCTCCGGAGCGAGGCCTCCACGGGGAGGGTTGCCGGGACTTCAACGGGCCGTTCCCTCAGTCCCTCTGGATGAGCACCACAGAGATTACCCAATCGAGTCCAAATCTTGTCCCTCGATCCCATCATCCGAGACGGCTGATCTCAGTGCCTCCGCCGGTCCCGGAAGGCCCGCCGGTACGCCGACGGCGACGTGTGCAGGCTCTTCGCGAAGTGGTGCCGCAGCGTCACCGCGGTGGCGAACCCGGCGGCGGTGGCGATCTCGTCGACCGGTGCGTCGCCGGTCTCCAGCATCGCCACGGCCGCCTGCACCCGCTGGGCGATCAGCCACTTGGCCGGAGTCGTGCCGGTGGCCCGGACGAAGTGGCGCAGGTACGTGCGTGGCGACAGACCGGCGTGCTTGGCCAGGTCCGGTACGCCGATCGGCTCGGCCAGATGCTCCAGGGCCCAACCGAGACTGCGGGCCACCGGGGCGTCGTCCGGCTCCGGCGGGATCGGCGACTCGATGTACTGCGCCTGTCCACCGGTCCGGTACGGCTGGATCACCAGTCGCCGGGCGACCGCGTTCGCCACGGTGGCGCCCAGGTCCTTGCGAACCAGGTGCAGCGCCAGGTCGAGGCCGGCCGCGCAACCGGCACTGGTAAGCACGTCGCCGTCGTCGGTGTAGAGCGGCTCGGGATCCACGTCGATCGCAGGGTAGCGCTCGCGCAGCAGCCCGGCGTACCGCCAGTGGGTGGTGGCTCGGCGGTGGTCCAGCAGCCCGGCGGCGGCGAGAGCGAAGGCGCCGGAGCAGATCGAGACGATCCGGGCGCCCCGGTCGTGCGCATGCCGCAGGGCCTCGACGAGCTCCGGCGAAGTGGTGGCGCGGGGGTCGGCGACGCTCGGGATGACGACCGTGTCCGCGGCGGCGAACTCGTCCAGGCCGTACGGGCTGCTCAACGTGGCGCCGCCGAGCACGCGGATCGGGTCGGTTGTCTCGGTGCAGACCTTCAGCTCGTACCAGGGCTGGTCGATGTCCGGCCAGACCAGCCCGAAGACCTCGATCACGATGCCGGCCTCGAAGGCGGTCATGCCGTCGTAGGCGAGTACGGAGACGGTCGGTCGGGGCATGTCGAAATCTTAGCGATAGTCGTCATCTACGCCACTTCTCCCGCCCGGCGCAGCGAACGATCATGAGGTCATGTTCCGGATACGGCGAGAGTTCGCCGTCGGCATCCACGCCGCAAACGCCATTCGCCACGGGGTCGAACCACCCGCCGCGGCGCGCACCCGCCATACCGCCGACGCGCGCCTCAGGAGCCCCTCCGACGACGCTCCAGCATCCGCATCATCGGAGTCGCCGCGACGCCGTGGACTGCGACGCTGAGCACCACTGTGAACGCGACGGTCGCCCACAGCCACGGCAGGTCCGCGGCGAAGTCGGACCCGGCGTACGCGAGGTAGAAGACGGAACCGACTCCCCGTACCCCGAAGGCGGCGGTGACCCAGCGCTCGGACCGTCGCATCGGGGTGCGCTGGAGCGACAACCAGCCGACCAGCGGCCGGATCACCAGTACCAGCAGGAGCCCGATCAGGACCCCCGGCAGGGTCAGCGGTTCTAGGATGCCGCCGGTCACCGCCACCCCGATCAGCATCAGGATTCCCCAGGTCAGGATGTGTTCGAGCTGCTCGAGGAAGCTGTGCAGCTCCTCGTGGAAGTCGTGCGCTCGCTCGGCCGCACGCAGGGTCAGGGCGGCGACGAACACCGCGAGGAATCCGTACCCGTGCAGCAGTTCCGCCAGCCCGTAGACGCCGAGCGTCATAGCCAGCGCCAGCACCGGCTCGCGGGAGTCGGCGAGCCGGAAGCTCGGCAGCGGCGCCGAGAACGCCATCCGGCCCAGCAACCGTCCTGCGACGACGCCGGTCACCAATCCGATCACCGTCTTGCCGATCAGCTCCCAGGCGACCCATTCAAGCGCCCAGTCACCGACCGCCCCTTTGGTCGCAGCGAAGACGGCCAGGTAGACCAGCGGGAAGGCGAGACCGTCGTTCAGACCGGCCTCGGAAGTGAGCGCGAACCGGACCTCGTCGTCCTCCTCCGGCTCGGCACCCTCGCCGGTGCTCGGGCCCTGGACCTGGACGTCCGAGGCCAGCACCGGATCAGTCGGGGCGAGCACGGCGGCCAGCAACAACGCGACGGCGGGCGCCAGTCCGAGCAGCCAGCCGACTCCCGCCACCGCGGCCACGCAGGCCGGCATCGCGACGAGCAGCAGCCGCCAGGTGACCTGCCAGCGTCGCCACCCGATCGGCCGGTCGATCGCCAGCCCGACGCCCATCAGGGCGATCAATACCGTGAGCTCGGCGAGGTGCTCGGTCAGCTCCGGCTCCGCGATCGGACTCAGCCGGTCAGGGTCGACCACCAACCCGAGCAACAACCCGGCGCCGACGAACGCGATCGGCGCCGACACGGCGTACCGCTTGAGCAGTCTGGGCAGCACCGCGCCGATGAGTAGGGCAAGGCCCGCGATCAGGTAGAGCCCGTCCCCGGTGATCCGCATGGTGTCGCCCATGTGCCCACTGTCGGCCGTCGGCACCCAGGTCGGGCCGATCGCCACAGACTTTTCGCGGGCTGCGACTGTCGCGGTGGTTTCAACGCAGCCGGTGAGTCGCTCCCGGCGTGTGGGTGGGGAGTGCCTTGCGCGGGCCGTATCGCGGGTGGCCGATGCCGGCCAGTTCGAGGAGGCGCTGGACGCGGAAGCGGTGGCCGCGGTACGGCTCGATGAGTTCGGCGCAGCCGTCGTCGTCGAGTTCCTCACCGGTCAGGGCGTACGAGACGTTGCGGGAGACGTGGTAGTCGGCGAAGGAGAAGGCGTCCGGGTCGCCGTGGGCGCGCTGGCGGACCTCGGCCGCGGTCCACACGCCGACTCCGGGGAGTGAACGGAGCCGGCGTTCGATCTCGGCGGAATCGGTCAGGTCGAGGGTGCGTTCGAGCGCCTTCGCCCGGGTCGCCGCCGTGATCACCACCCTCGACCGGCGCCCCTCCACACCGGCCCGCAACCATTGCCAGGACGGGATCAGCCGCCACTCCTCCGGCGAAGGCGGCACCATCAACGTCCGCACACCACGCACGCCCGGCCCCGCCGAACCACCCACCCCCGCCGAAGCCCGCGGCCCCGCCGGACCACCCGCGCCGCGCGGATCAGCCGGTCCCGGCGCCGGTTCGCCGTACTCGCGCAGGAGGAGGCGCCAGGCCCCGAACGCTTCCTTGCCGGTGACGACCTGTTCGATCCCGGCCGCGGCCATCGCCTCGAAGACGGCCCTTGTGCGCGGCACCCGGAAGTGCGGGAAACGTCGCGCGGCGTCGACCAACGGCTTGTGCTCGGGCAGCGGCTCGAACCCGTCCCAGCTGTCCGCCTCCCCCAGCAACTCCGGTACGCCATCCAGCACCCACGCGGAACCAGGCCCCCACGCCTCGGCCTCCACCTCACCGACAGCCGTGTACGGCGTGAGACGGAGCAGCACCGGCCCGTCCGGAGTACGAGTCGCCCGCAACACCGTCCGAGACGAGGGGTCGAACGCGTACGCCGGGTCGCCCGGCCCTTTGCGTAGACCACCGATCACCGTGTGGGGATCCACAGGACGCCCGGGCCGCCAGCGTCGTACCACCGAACTCACGACACCCATCCTGTCTCATCCTGCCGACAGAACGCGTCCGGGCGGTGATACTGAGGAAATGTCGGTTTGGCAGCTCCTCAAGCTGATCGTCAACTTCCTCAACCTGTCGACCTTGGCGGGATTCCTGGTCGGCCTGATCGGCCGGGCGCGGTTCAGTCGCGGCCCGCGCGGACTGTTCTTCGCGACCGGCTACAAACTCGGCTTCCCGATCGCCAACGCGTTCACCATCGGGAACCTGGTGCTGACCAAGAACGACCGCGACTACTTCGACACCCGTCCGGTCCTGCTCAAGCACGAGGAACGGCACTCCTGGCAGTACTTCTGCCTGATCGGCCTGCCGATGCTCCCCCTGTACCTGCTCTGCGTCGCCTGGTCCTGGCTACGCACCGGCGACCCCGCCTCCCGAAACCTCTTCGAACGCCTCGCCGGCCTCAAAGACGGCAACTACACCGAGCGCCCGATCCAGCCCCTGGGCCGCACCCTCCAACAAACCTTCCGCCGCCGCTAACCAGCTGGCGACACGCTGGTCAGCGGATCGGCACCGGCGCCCCGGCCAGCCGCTCCCGCATCCAGGGGTACGGGTCGCCAACTCGGACCGGAACGCGTGGATCTGCTGGAGGACCCCGCACCTCGTCGGCGCGACCCGACCTTGTGCACCCACCGGGCGCATTCGGCCACCAGAAACGGCCGAGCCGTGCACAAGGTCACCGCCGACCCCGCCTGCCCCACCACCAGGTGGGCCGCGGGCGGATGAGAAACCTCAATGTCTCAATTCTCAGGACAAGGGCAGCCGTGTCCTGAGAATTGAGACATTAGGACATCGGGGTCGGGTGCGGGGGCCGGGCGCGGCAGCAGGGCTTCCGGCGGGGCTGACTCAACCTTTTGGGGGCGGGATCGTCCTTCAGGTATGGGGACGATGATGGGAGAACTGGTGGAGATCGGTGACGGCGCGGCATCGGGAGATCCACCCTTCGAAGGGCTGTTCCGCGCGCACGCCGATCGGCTGGTCCGGCTGGCGCATCTGCTCGGGGCCGACGATCCGGAGGACGTCGTCCAAGAGGCGTTCTGCAAGTTCTACGTCGTCCGGCACGATCAGGTGGGCAATCTGATCGCGTATCTCAACCGGATGGTCGTCAACGAGGTGCGTTCGCGACAGCGGCGCTCAGTCGTCGCTGCCCGCAGAACGCTGCATCCGGTCGCGGCGGCTCCCGCAAACGAACAGGCCGAGCGCAACGAGTCGGTCGTCGGGTTGATGCGGGCCCTCGCGGAGCTCGCACCCCGGCAACGGGAGGCGCTGGTACTGCGGTACTGGCTCGACCTGCCGCTCGCCGAGATCGCCACCGCCATGCAAGTGCGGGTCGGCACCGTCAAGTCACTCATCAGCCGCGGTATGGCCCGGCTCGCACACGAACTCGAGGACCATCGATGAACGAGAACCGTCTGACCCAGGAGCTCGAACGCGAGGCCGCGGCGGTCCGAGTCGACGTCGACCGGATGTGGGACGACGTACAGCAGCGCACGGTAGGCAAAACAGTCGTCAATCCGTCTGTTCGACCGTGGCGCCGACGGTTGACGCCGTACCTGGCTGCCGCTTCGGTCGCGACCGTGCTCGTTGCCGCCGGCGCCTTCCTCACCGACCCCGACGAGCCGCCCGTCAGCAGCACCACACCTCCACCCACTACCAAGATCACCAAGATTGGCCGCGAGCCAGTAACGCGACCGGGACCGATCGGCGACTGGGTCTGCCCGGATCGAACCGTCATCCAGCCGGGCAAGGACTCGATGACGTTCAAACCGATTCGCGCCGTACTCGATCCCGCCAAGGCGCCACCGGAAGCCATCGCCTACGGGGTGCCCCGCTACCGCTACACCCTGAGCGGGGCGACCGGCGTACTCGACTACGGCGACGCAACCGGACGCCGCATCTCCCGGACAGAACTCACCCGAACCACGACCGGTTGGCTGGTCGGCAAGCGCACGGTGTGCTCCGGTCCCGGTGGTCGGCCATCCCCGGATCCGGTCGCGCTGGGCGCACACACAGCGGCGCAGCTGCCGTTCGATCCGCGCTCGGCGCAGGTCAAGGCGACCCCGATCATCGGCAAACCGCTCCTGATCGACGACCGCACGTATTACGACCCGGCCGGGATGCTCCGCCACGCGACGCTCTACGCGTTCGAGACCAAGGGCGGGTACCAGTTCGCGAGCGTGCCCGCCGACGACGAGTCGTACCAGCCTGATGCCCTGCCGGAGGACATGATCAGCGGAGGCAACCTGGTGCAGCCGACCGGTGCCGACGAGACGTACATCTTCGCCGGCAGCGCACCGTTCTTCGGCACGGTGCTCAGCTACCTGACCGACGACAAGACGGTCGAGAGCCTCAGCGTCAGAAGCGCCTCGGACGGCGCGACCGGACCGGCTCAGCGCTTCACCTTCCCAGGCGGGCGCACCCTCTACACCGTCGTCCCGGTCTCCCAGCTGGACGGCGACACGCTGGTCACGGTCCACCGCACCACCGGCGACGAACCACCCCGGAGGTTCTAGTGCCCCGCGTCGGATGTCGTTCGAGTGATTGCGGTGTCCAGGTGCGTGCATCGCAAGGCGGAGAAGCGTCCTCGATGCGGTGTTCATCGTGGATGCTTCTCCAACGCGGCGAGGTGCGTGCCTGGGCGCCGCAAGCGCCGAAGGACATCCGACGCGGGGCACTTAGCTTCCGACGGCGATCGCGTCGGCGAGGGCGGTCAACACCGTGACCACGCCGGCGGGGTCGTCGACGACGATGTCGGCCGCATCCAACAGCTCGGTCGCTCCGGACGAACGCGTCGCCAGCAGTACGGCGTACAGGCCCTCGCTGCGGAGCTCCTGCAACGCCCGGAAGGCAGCGAGATCCCCGAGGTCGTCCCCGCCATACAGCACGGACCGGGCACCGGTGGACCCGACCAGGCGGCGCATGGCGACCCCCTTGTCGATCCCGGGCGGTCGCAGCTCGAACACCAGGTTGCCCGGCTCCAACCGCAGCTCGACCGACTCGGCCAGCTCGGTCAGCGGCGTCCGCAGAGCCTCCAGCGCGCCCAGCGGATCGGGCAGTCGACGGGTGTGCACCGCCACGGAGCTCTCCTTGTCCTCCACGAACGCGTCCGGTACTCCGGCGGCCTGCAGCACGCCCGGCAACCTGTCCCGCGCCTCCGCCACTCCACTGGGCACCGGCTCGCTCGTCACGGCACCGGTCGCGGCCTCCCACCGCTCCAACCCGTAGTGACCCAGTACGACGAGCCGCCCGAGCCCCGGGTGACCCGTCACGCCGGACAACTCGGTCGCGACCAGTGCGGGCCGGCCGGTGACGATCGCGACCTGGTTCACGGTCTGGGCGAGGCGGGCGAGAGCGTCCAGGACACCTGGAGCCGACCGCGACATCGCCGGATCCTCGACCAGTGGGGACAGCACGCCATCGAAGTCCGAGGCGATCACCGCGGTGCCCGGATCCCGGACGATCGCCTCCCAGCCGAGCCGGCCGGCCTCGGTCAGCAGTACTGGAGTGCTCATCCGGCGTAGTCCGAGGTGAGGATGACCGTGAGCCGGTCCTTCTTCATGTTGGACAGCGCCTCCTTGATCCGGTTGACGCCGAGATCCTGAGCGAGCTGGGCGGCCTCGGCCTGCATACCGGCCGGGTAGTACACCGTGCTGGCGACGATCTTGCCGTGCCAATTGTCCGCGCCGCGCACGGTCCAGCCGGCCTGCCGGGCCCGGTTCGCGACGTCCTGGGCGAGGCCCTTGCGGTCCGTGTTGTTGTAGATCTCCGCGGCCGGCCGCTCCGTCGGTGGAAGCGTGACGCTCGGTGTCGGAACCGAAGTCCGCGCTTCGGTCGGCCCCGAGGTGGTCGTCGGTGCTGTCGTTGGCGTCTCGGTGGGCGTCGAGACCGAGGTCGGAGCGGAGCCGGGAATCGAGGCCGGCCGGGGTGTCGGCTTCGGCGTCGACGACTGTGCGGACGGCTCAGCCGCGCCGCTGTCCTTGGCCCTGGTCCCGAACAGCACCAGCAGCCCGCCGACGATCGCGACGACGGCGAGCACGGCGACGAGGGACGACAGGATCTGGCCCCGTTCGTCCGTCGGGCGGTTCAAGATTCAGACCTCGATACCCAGTCGGCGGGCTGAGCGGGCGCGTTGCCGGGCCGCGCGCAGCCGGCGCAGGCGCTTGACCAGCAGCGGGTCGTGCGCGAGCGCGTCCGGCCGGTCGATCAGCGCGTTCAGCACCTGGTAGTAGCGGGTGGCGGACATCTGGAACTGGTCCCGGATCGCCTGCTCCTTGGCACCGGCGTACTTCCACCAGTGCCGCTCGAAGCCGAGGATGGCGGCGTCCCGCTCGGACAACCCGCCGACGACCGGCTGGGCTGCCTCGGCGGCGGGGCCGGTGGAACTGGCGTTAGCGCTGTCCATCTGCTGGTGACTCCTGTGCGGTCGGTGATCCGTCCGCGCTCCACTGTACGTGTTGAACAACAGCGATGTCATTCACCGCGCAGGCAAGTGTCCCGTGTCGGACAGTCACCGCGGAGCGCCGGCGACGTGCCGCGATGCGACATGTCCGGCGCCACGATACGGGCCGCCGGGGACAGTCAACTCTGGCAGGATCAAAGCCGTGAGCTCAAGTCGACAGGGCTCCGGTGACGTGTCGCCGGGCTCTCGAACCGCCCTCGCAACGGTCGAAGAGCTGCAGGCCAGGATCACCGAGCTGGACCCACTGATCGCTGCCGTCTGCACGCCGAACCCCGATGCGCTGACCGATGCCGCCCGCTTGGACACGGAGCGTGACGACGGTCGTGTCCGCGGCCCGCTGCACGGCGTACCGGTGCTGGTGAAGGACAACGTCGACACCGCCGGCCTGCCGACCACGGCCGGCTCGCTGGCGTTGGCCGACCAGCCGCCCCCGCCGGACGACGCGCCACTGGTACGCCGGTTACGCGAGGCCGGCTGCGTCGTCCTGGGCAAGACCAACCTGAGCGAGTGGGCCAACTTCCGCGGCTCCTCGTCGTCGTCCGGCTGGAGCGCGTACGGCGGGCTGACGCGGAACCCATACGCCCTGAACCGGTCCGCGGGTGGTTCGTCCAGCGGATCGGGCGCGGCCGTCGCCGCCGGGTTCGCGGACCTGGCGATCGGGACCGAGACCAACGGCTCGATCGTCTGCCCGGCCGCCCTGAACGGCGTCGTCGGCCTGAAGCCCACGGTCGGCCTGGTCCCGCAGAAGGGGATCGTGCCGATCTCGCACTCCCAGGACACCGCGGGACCGATGACCCGGACCGTGAGCCAGGCCGCCGCTCTGCTGACGATCCTGACCGGCGGCGGGACGCGGTACGAGGAACACTGCAGTGGCGACGACCTGACCGGCGTACGGATCGGCGTACCGCGTGGGCCGTTGTGGGGCTACTCGACCGGATTGGACCAGGTCAGCGAGGAAGCACTGCAGTTGCTGTCGCAGTGCGGGGCGACCCTGGTCGATCACCTGAATCTCCCGTCTCCAGGTGGCGACGAGGATCAGTTGAACGTGTTGTCGTACGAGCTGAAGGTCGACCTGGCGGCGTACCTGGCGACTCGCGTGGACGGCGGGCCGCGCAACCTCGCGGATCTGATCGCATTCAACAAAGCCCACGCCGACAAAGAGTTGCAATGGTTCGGCCAAGAGTTGTTCGAGCGGGCCGAGGCGACCGAGGGGCTGCAATCGCCGGTCTACGTCGCCGCGAGATTGTCGGCGCTGCGCGCTGGCCGTGACGGCATCGACAACCTGCTGAGGGACAATCAGCTGGACGCCCTGGTCACGCCGTCGTACTCGCCGGCCTGGGCGATCGACCTGGTCAACGGCGACCACGTGCTCGGCAGTTCGTCCTCACATGCCGCGCTGGCGGGCTATCCGCTGCTCTCGGTGCCGTCCGGGACGGTGGCCGGACTGCCGGTCGGGATCAGCTTCCACGGCACCGGACGAAGTGATGCCACGCTCATTCGCTTGGCCCACGCCTTCGAAACAGCGAGAATCAAGGCGCACGGCCCATTCCCCCGACCGGAGTTCAGACAGTGGGTATAGACCGCGTCAACTGGGGCATCGTTGCCACTGGCAACATCTCCACGTCGTTCACCAAGGACCTCGCGCTGCTCGAGGACGCCCAGGTGACCGCGGTCGCGTCCCGCTCGCTCGAGAATGCGAACCGGTTCGGTGACACCTTCGGGATCGAGCACCGGTACGACGACTACAGCAGGCTGATCGAGTCCGGCACGGTCGACGTGATCTACGTTGGCACCCCACATCCACAGCACTATGGCATCGCCCGGGCCGCGCTGCAGGCCGGGATCGCGGTGCTGTGTGAGAAGCCGGTCACCCTGACGGCCAAGCAGGCCAGGGATCTGGTCGACGTCGCGCACGCGAACAACACCTTGTTCGCCGAGGCGATGTGGATGCGGACGAATCCGGTGGTCCAGGCGATGTTCGCCGATCTCGCGAAGGGCGTGATCGGCGAGCCGATGGAGGCGCTGGCCGACTTCGGCTTCTACAAACCGGAACTGCCGGCCCGGCTGCTCGACCCGGCGCTGGGCGGCGGCTCGCTGATGGACGGCGGGATCTACCCGATGACGTTCGTGCACATGGCGCTCGGCCGGCCCGACGAGGTCAAGGCAGTCGGCTCGCTGAACTCCGACGGCATCGACCTGAACGTCGCGATGGCCTGGCGGTACGACTCGGGGGCGATCGCCGCGATGACCTGCGGACTGCGGTCGCAGAACCCGTGGACGGCTTCGGTCAGTGGTCCGGACGGGCATCTGTTGCTGCCGCACCGATTCCACCATCCGGACCACTACGTCCGCAGTACGGGCGCCGGGACGGAACGGATCGAGGTCCCGACGCATGGCCTTGGGTACCACTATGAGGCGGCCGAGGTGATGCGGGCGCTGCGTGACGGGCTGGTGGAGTGCCCGGCGCTGCCGCACGCCGCGACCATCGAGATCCTCGAGCTGCTCGACGAGACGCGTAGACAGATCGGGGTCAGGTACCCCGGCGACGACGAAGATCTGGGTGGATAACAGCAAATGCCGAACGGACGCAGTTCCTTCGTGGTAGTGGCCAACCGATTGCCGGTCGACCGGATCGAGATGCCCGACGGGACTACGGCGTGGCGGCGCAGCCCAGGAGGTCTGGTCACGGCGCTGGCCCCGGTGATGAAGCGGCAGCACGGCGCCTGGATCGGCTGGACCGGCGGCAAGGACGAGAAGGTCGACCCGTTCGACGAGGACGGCATGCACCTGGTCCCGGTCACCCTGTCGGCCGAGGACGTCGAGCTGTACTACGAGGGCTTCTCCAACGCGACGCTCTGGCCGCTGTACCACGACGTGATCGTGCCGCCGGAGTTCCATCGCGAGTGGTGGGAGGCGTACGTCGCGGTGAACCGGCGGTTCGCCGAGGCCGCCGCGGACGCCGCCGACGACAACGCCGTGGTCTGGGTGCACGACTACCAGTTGCAGCTCGTCCCGGCGATGCTGCGCCGGCTGCGTCCCGACGTCCGGATCGGCTTCTTCCTGCACATCCCGTTCCCGCCGACTGAGCTGTTCGCGCAGATGCCGTGGCGGCGGCAGATCCTGGACGGGCTGATGGGCGCGGACCTGGTCGGCTTCCAGCGGCCCGGCGCCGCGTCGAACTTCGCCCGGCTGGCCCGCAACCGGATGGGCCTGCGCACCCGCGGCGACCGGATCCTGCTGCCGGACGACCGGATCGTCCGGGCCAAGGCGTTCCCGATCTCGATCGACGTCGGCGAGCTCGAACAGCTGGCCAAGCAGCCGGAGACCGAGGAGCGGGCCCGGGAGATCCGCCGCGAAGTCGGGAACCCCTCCCACGTGCTGCTCGGTGTCGACCGGCTCGACTACACCAAGGGCATCCGGCAACGGCTGCGTGCCTTCGGCGAACTGCTCGACGAAGGCCGGATCTCGGTCGACGACGCCGTCTTCGTCCAGGTCGCAACGCCGTCGAGGGAACGCGTCGAGCAGTACCGGATGCTGCGGGACGAGATCGAGTTGCTGGTCGGCCGGATCAACGGTGAGCACGGCCGGATCGGCACGCCCGCGATCAACTACCTGCACACGTCCTACTCCCGCACCGAGATGGCCGCGCTGTTCCGGGCCGCCGACGTCGCCGTGGTGACGCCGTTGCGGGACGGGATGAACCTGGTCGCGAAGGAGTACGTCGCCTGCCGGTACGACGACACAGGGTCGCTGGTGCTGAGTGAGTTCGCCGGTGCGGCGGACGAGTTCCGCCAGGCGTTCCTGGTGAACCCGCACGACATCAACGGGATGAAGGACACCATCGTCGACGCGATGAACTCCGACGGTCGCCAGCTCGGCCGCCGGATGAAGGCGATGCGCAAGCACCTGGCCGCGCACGACGTGAACGTGTGGGCCGCCTCCTTCCTGAAGGCCCTGCATGCCGAGGACTGACGGCCGCTTACTCGCTCTCGATCTCGGTACGTCGTCCGCCCGCGCGCTGGTCCTGTCCGCCGCCGACGCCTCCCCGATCCCCGGAGCACTCGCCCGGCACAAGGTCAGTGCCCGGTACGGCGCCGCGGGTGAGGCGACGCTGGACCTGCACGACTACGTAGAAGGTCTGCTCGGCTGCCTGGACGAACTGCAGGCCGGCGGGCATCTGGAGGGCATCACCGACATCGTGATGTCTTCGCAGTGGCACTCGATCGTTGCCCTGGACAACCGTGACCGGCCGCTGACACCGGTGATCCCGTGGGTGGACACGCGATCGGTCGAGCCGAAACTGGGTGCCGACTTCGACGAGCACGCGTTCCACGCGCGTACCGGAGCGTGGTTGCACCGGTTGTACTGGACCCGGCGGATCCCGTGGCTGATGTCCGAAGTACAGGCTGATTCCTTTGCGGGGTTGCCGGATCTCGTCCTGGAGCGGTTGACCGGGGCACGGGTGACGTCGGTGTCGATCGCGTCCGGGACCGGCACCCTCGACCTCGCCCGGGGTGTGTACGACGAAGAGGCCCTGGAGATCGCCGGGGTCAAACCCGACCGGCTGCCGTCGATCGTCCCGACCGGCTGGACCGGGTCGTTGTCGTCGGAGTTCGAACGCCGCTGGCCCGGACTGGTCGGCGTACCGGTGCATCCGCCGACGGGCGACGGCGCCGCGTCGAACGTCGGGACCGGCGGGTACGACGAGACGACCGCGGCCGTGACCGTGGGCACCTCGGCCGCCGTTCGGGTGGTTCATCCGATCGACAACGCGCCCGAGTTGCCGTGGGAGTTGTGGCGGTATCGCGTTGACGACAAGCGCGCGGTGACCGGGATGGCCTTCTCCGCTGCGGGGAACCTGCATGCGTGGCTGACCGGCGTCCTGCAACTGGACAAGGAGCACCAGGAGCCGACGGGCGTGGAGATCGGGTCGTCGCGGGTGATCGCCGTACCGTTCCAGGCGGGGACCCGGCCGCCGGAGACCGTGCCGAGTGGTTCGGGGCTGTACTTCGGGTTGTCCTTCGACGACACCGGGGCAGACCTACTGGCCGCGTCGTTGCAGGGAGCTTCGCTAGAGGTCGACCGTGGGCTGCGGATGCTGGACGGGTTGTTCGGGCGGCAACTGTCGGTCGTGCTCGGTGGTGGTGGGATCGACGCGTCGGCCTGGTGGCGGCGGTGTCTGACCGCGACCTTCGCCCGGCCGACGACGGTCTGCGCCGAGGCCGAGGTAGGCGCCCGCGGGGCCGCCGCCGTGGCGCTCGGCCTGTCGCCGGACCCGGGTGGCGAGCACCTGAGGCCCGTCGACGCGGAGGTCAACCGGGTCGCTGCGCTGCGGCCGCGCTATTCCGCACTCCGCGAACTCGCCGTCAAAGCTTCGAAGGAACTGGGCTGATGCCGCGGGCCGTACTGCGTTTGCGGTACGGCGGGGATACGGCTGGAGGGCGACGCGGTTCCGGCCGCGGACACGTACTGTGAGGGAATGGGCGCGCTCCTGAGGTTCTGCCGCGAGTTCAAGTGGCATCCGCTGGCGCTCGACCATGCCCTCGCGTTGTTCCTGCTGGCGCTCAACCTGTTGGTGCCCGGCGGCCGGCACGTCGGTGAGCGGATCGAGCTGAACCAGACGGTGGTGCTGCTGTCCGTCGTGGGCGCCGTCGCGCTCACGTTCCGGCGGCGCGCGCCCCTGGTCGTGCTCGCAGTCACCACAGCGGTCGCGACCGTGTTCGCGATCGCCGAGCAGGGCAAGAGCCCGATCATCCTGTTCATGGCCTGCGCGGTCTACACCGTCGTGGTGCGGAAGGACCGGCGGACCCGGTCGATCGCGGTGGGCGCGGTGGCGGTGACGGTGCTGACCGCGGAGGTCCTGTTCGTCGACGCGAACTTCCTCGACAACCTGGGGATCGCCTTTCTGGTCCTCTTCGCGGGCGCGCTCGGTGAGGCGGTGCGATATCGGCGCGCGTTCATGGCAGAGCTGGAGGAGCGGGCCCTACGCGCGGAGCAGTCCCGCGACGAAGAGGCCCAGCGCCGGGTGATCGAGGAGCGACTGCGGATCGCGCACGAGCTGCACGACGTGATCGCGCACCACATCGCGCTGATGAACGTTCAGTCCGGCGTCGCCGCACACGTGCTGCGCAGCCAGCCGGAGGAGGCCGAGCGTGCCCTCGCCCTGGTCCGGTCCGGCGGGCGGACCGTGCTGCAGGAGCTCACCGTTCTGCTGGGCGTACTGCGCCGCCCGGGCACCTCGATGCCGACCGCCCCGGCGCCGTCGCTGCAGGAGTTGGGTGCCTTGATCGAGTCGTTCGCAGCCGCCGGGGTCGAGGTCGACTGGGAGACGCCGGACTCGATCGGCCGGCTGCCCGAGGTGACCGAGCTGACGGCGTACCGCATCGTCCAGGAGTCGCTGACGAACGTCCTCAAACACGCTCCGGGCGCGGCGGTCAGGATCCGCCTCGCCCGCCGCCCAGGCTCACTGGCCGTCGACATCACCGACACGGGCCCCACCACGTACGCCCCCAGCCCCAGCGTGCTGCTCGGCTCTGGCCAGCGGGACAACGGCCGGACTGCGGTCGCGTCCAGCACCATGTCCGCGCGTACCCCAGGCGCGCTCAACCCAGCCGGGCTCACCCAGCCCGGCGCCGGCCACGGTCTGCTGGGGATGCGCGAGCGGGTGACCGCGGTCGGCGGCAAGCTGGCGACCGGGCCGGAGCCAGGTGGCGGGTTCGGCGTCCACGCTGTTCTTCCTCTCGAGACTGGAGTCGTAGGTGACGATCCGGGTGCTGCTGGCCGACGACCAGACGCTGATCCGCAGCGGGTTCCGGGTGCTGGTGAGCTCAGCCCCCGATCTCGAGGTTGTGGCTGAAGCGTCGAACGGCCGGGAGGCGGTCGAGCTGGCCCGGAGCGAGCTGGCCGACGTGATCCTGATGGACATCCGGATGCCGGAGGTCGACGGTCTCGCGGCGACCAGGATGGTCACCGCGGACGAGGCACTGGCCGGTGTGAAGGTGCTGATCCTGACCACGTTCGAGGTGGACGAGTACGTCTTCGAAGCGATCCGGGCCGGAGCCAGCGGTTTCCTCGGCAAGAGTGTCGAGCCGGCCGAGCTGATCAACGCGATCCGGGTGGTCGCGCGGGGCGACGCCTTGCTCTCGCCGAAGGCGGTCCGAGGCCTGATGAACCGCTTCCTCACCGAGCCGCAGGTCGGCCAGGACCTCGGCCCGTCGGTGCTCGACGTCCTCACCGACCGGGAGCGGGAGATCGTCAGCCTGGTCGCGCTCGGACTGTCCAACGACCAGATCGCGGTACGGCTGGTGCTCTCGCCCTCGACCGCGAAGACCCACGTCAACCGGGCGATGGTGAAACTCGGCTGCCGTGATCGCGCCCAGCTGGTCGTGGTCGCGTATCAGACCGGCCTGGTCCGTCCCGGGACGACGCTTCCGCCGGCCGACGTACCGCAAACGCAGTAGCGGCTACGGCATCCGCAGTACGCCGAGAAGCCCACACCTGGCCGACGCGGACTACAGAGCCCGACCGGAACGATCGTCGGTATGGCTACCTTCCTCTACCGGCTCGGCCGGTTCGCGTTCCGCCGACGCCGGCTCGTCGTGCTTGTGTGGCTGGGTCTCCTGGCCGCGGGCATCGCCGGGTCCGCCACCCTGTCCGGCCCCACGTCCAACGGCTTCTCGATCCCGGGCACCGAATCGCAGCGCGCGGTCGACCTGCTCGACGAGCGGTTCCCGCAGGCCGACGCCGATGCGGGGACCGCCCGGATCGTCTTCGAGGCGCCACCGGGCCAGAAGCTCACCGACGCCGCGAATACGGCCCAGGTGCAGCAGACCCTTGGCCGGATCACCGACGCCCCTCAGGTGGCCAGGGTCGTGGATCCCTTCACCGCCAAGGCGATCTCCCCTGACGGCCGTATCGGCTACGCCCAGGTGACGTACGACGTCTCTGCGCAGGAGGTGACTCCGGAAGCGCAGGAGGCAGTGGCGGCCGCGGTCGAGCCCACCCGCGCGGCCGGACTCACAGTCGAGTACGGCGGGGACGCCATGCAGGTGCAGGAAGAGCAGAGCCTGACCGAGGTGATCGGCATCGGGGTGGCCGCCGTCGTCCTGCTGATCACGTTCGGCTCACTCGTCGCCGCCGGCCTACCGTTGCTCTCAGCAATCATCGGTGTCGGCATCGGGGTGACCGCGATCTCGGCCGCGACCGGGTTCATCGAAATCGGCTCCGGGACGCCGATCCTGGCGCTGATGATCGGGCTGGCGGTGTCGATCGACTACGCGTTGTTCATCATGTCGCGCTACCGGCACGAGTTGAGCAGCGGTCTGGAGCCTGAGGAGGCGGTCGGCCGCGCGGTCGGCACGGCCGGATCCGCGGTGGTCTTCGCCGGCCTGACCGTCGTGATCGCCCTGGCCGGCTTGTTCGTGGTCGATATCCCGTTCCTCACCCAGATGGGCTTGGCCGCCGCATTCACCGTGGTCCTCGCCGTCGCGATCGCGCTCACCCTGCTGCCCGCGTTGCTGGGGATGGCTGGGCGCCGGGTTCTCGGCGGCCGAATCCCGGGTCTGCGTGGGGGCGATCCCGAGGCATCGGGTGGTCGCCCGTCCCTTGGTCGCCGGTGGGGTCGCCTCGTCACGCGCCGGCCGGTCGCCGTACTGCTCGTGTCCGTGATCGGGCTGGGAGCGCTGGCGATTCCGGCGGCCGACCTCGAGCTCGGGTTGCCCGATGACAGCAGCGCCGCACCGGGGTCGACCCAGCGCAACGCCTATGAGTTGCTCTCCGAAGGCTTCGGTCCAGGGTTCAATGGTCCGCTGATGCTGGTCGTCGACGCTGCCGCCGCCGCGGATCCGCAGGCCGCGGCCGGCGCGACAGCGACCGCGGTACGAGCACTGCCCGACGTAGCGTTGGTGACGCCGCCGACGTTCAACCCGGCCGGGGACACCGCGTTGCTGACCGTGATCCCATCGAGTGGTCCGAGTACGACCGAGACCGCAGACCTCGTCAAGGCGATCCGCTCGCTACCGGAGTCGGGTGGTGCCGAGATCGCGGTCACCGGTTCGACCGCGTTCAACATCGACATGTCCGACAAGCTCGGCGACGCGCTGATCCCCTACCTGTCCTTGGTGGTCGGGCTCGCGTTCCTGCTGCTGATGCTGGTGTTCCGTTCGATCCTGGTGCCGCTGAAGGCGACGCTCGGCTTCCTGCTCACGGTCGTAGCGACGTTCGGGGCGCTGGTCGCGGTGTTCCAGTGGGGTTGGCTGGCCGGACTGTTCGGCATCGAGGGCGAGACCGGCCCGATCGTCAGCATGCTGCCGATCTTCCTGGTCGGTGTGGTCTTCGGGCTCGCGATGGACTACCAGGTCTTCCTGGTCACCCGGATGCGCGAGGAGCACGTCCATGGGGCGCCGCCGCGCACCGCGGTGGTGGACGGCTTCGGCCACGGCGCCCGAGTCGTCACGGCAGCGGCCGTCATCATGATCGCGGTCTTCTCCGGCTTCATCCTGTCCAGCGAGACCCTGATCCGCTCGATCGGCTTCGGCCTCGCCTTCGCCGTCGCCATCGACGCCTTCGTCGTCCGGATGACCATCGTCCCAGCCGTCATGGCCCTCCTCGGCCGCTCGGCCTGGTGGCTCCCCCGCTGGCTCGACCGGCTCCTCCCCAACGTCGACGTAGAAGGCGAGTCCCTCCGCCGCCACCTCCCACCCACCCCCGCACCCCGCGAGCCCGAACTGACCCACCACTGATGCGTGTGACCGGGGTCTCGTAGAACTTCGGAAGAGCTGCCGGACTGGCTCGCCGGCAGCTCTTCCGTCGTACGGGTGACCGCCGCCACTGACACTTCAGGCGGGAGGGGCGATCATCGACAGTCATGTGGCGCGAGATGATGAAGTCGAAGGTGCATCGGGCGACGGTGACCCAGGCCGACCTGGATTACGTGGGGTCGTGCACGCTCGACGCCGGCCTGATGGAGGCCGCGAACCTGATCCCCGGGGAGAAGGTCGACATCGTCGACATCACCAACGGACAGCGGCTGTCGACGTACCTGATCGAGGGGCCGCGTGGCTCCGGGGTGGTCGGCATCAACGGCGCGGCGGCGCACCTGATCCACCCTGGCGACCTGGTCATCCTGATCGCCTACGGGATGTTCGATGACGTGGAAGCGAAGGTCTTCGAACCGAGCGTAGTCTTCGTGGACGAGCACAATGCGATCACCCGCATCGGCTCGGATCCCGCCGAGGCGCAGCCGGACAGCGGCCTGCTCCGCGGCGACCAACTGCACCCTCCGCGCTGAACCACACAGCCCGTGCCGAGATGAGGACTGGTCGACGATGACCGACACGACCGAGACCACCGCCACCGACGCAACTGAGGTCGCCGCCGCGACCTCCGAAACCGCCGCCGACGCGAACCCCGGTGCCGCCGGTGAGACCGCCGCGCCGAAGACGGCCAAGCACGACAGTGAGCCGAACCCGAAGTTGCGGGCGTTCATGAACTCGGGCTGGGCCGACACGGAGCGACGGGACGTGACGCTCAGCGATGTCGGCGCCTGGGCCGCGAAACGCCGCGACGCGCTCTCCCAGGCGTTCCCGGGCGAGCGGCTGGTGATCCCGGCCGGCACCTACAAGGTCCGCTCGAACGACACCGACTACGTGTTCCGCCCGCACACCGACTACGTCTGGCTGGTCGGCGACCAGACCTCCGACGCCGTCCTCGTACTGGAGCCGAACGGCAGCGGCCACGATTCCGTCCTCTACTTCCGGCCGCGGGCCGACCGGAGCGAGGGCGAGGAGTTCTGGCGGGACCGGATGTACGGCGAGCTGTGGGCCGGCCGCCGTCCGTCGCTGACCGAGACGGCCAAGCAGTTCGGGATCGAGACCCGGCACGTCGACAAGCTCGCGGACGCGCTGAAGAGCGACGTGCCGACCCGGGTCCGGCGCGGCGAGGACAACTCGATCGCGTCGCTGCTCAGCGGCGTCAAGGCCGACGAGGACCGGGACCACGAACTCGCCGCCTCGCTGTCCGAGCTGCGGCTGGTCAAGGACGCGTTCGAGCTCGAGCAGCTCCGCGAGGCCTGCGCGATCACCCACCGCGGCTTCTCGGACGTGCTGACCGAGATCGACCAGGTCCGCAAGTACGGCGAGCGGTGGATCGAGGGCACCTTCTGGCGCCGGGCCCGCGCGGAAGGCAACGACGTCGGATACACCTCGATCGCCGCGGCCGGTTCCCACGCCACCACGCTGCACTGGATCGAGAACGACGGCCCGGCCACCGACGGCATGCTGATGCTGCTCGACATGGGCGTCGAGAACCGCAACCTCTACACGGCCGACATCACCCGCACGCTCGCGGTCAGCGGCGAGTTCACCCCGCGCCAGCGCGAGCTCTACCAACTGGTCCTGGACTCGCAGAACGCGGGCATCGCCGCCCTCAAGCCAGGTGTCCCGTTCGCGTCCGGTCACAAGGCCGCGATGGAGGTCATCGTGCACGGGCTGGAAGCGATGGAGCTGCTGCCCGTCTCCGCCGAGGAGGCCCTCGACCCGGAGAGCATGATCTACCAGCGCTACACCCTGCACGGCGTCAGCCACATGCTCGGCATCGACGTCCACGACTGCGCCGCCGCCCGCAACGACACCTACCGCGGCGACCTGCAGACCGGATACGTCCTGACCGTCGAGCCGGGCCTGTACTTCCAGGCCGACGACCTCACCGTCCCCGAGGACCTTCGCGGCATCGGCATCCGGATCGAGGACGACATCCTGATCACCGACGACGGCACCGAGAACCTCTCCGGCGCCATGCCGCGAGAGATCGACGCGATCCAGGACTGGATGGCATCACCGCAAGGCTGACAGCATCGGGGCGCGACCTCCCCGCAGTACCGGGTGAGGTCGCGCCCCGAACAGTCGTCACCAGATGCGAACGCGGGACTCCTCGGCCAGCCACATCTTGTCGGACTCCGACACCTCGAACGCCCGGTGGAACGCGTCGATGTTGCGCACCACCGCGTTGCAGCGGAACTCCGGCGGCGAGTGTGGATCCAGCGCCAGCCGGCGGATCACCTCGGCCTCACGAGTCTTGGTCGACCACGCGCCGGCCCAGGACAGGAAGAACCGCTGCCAGCCGGTCAGCCCGTCGATCACCGGCGGCTCCGCACCGCCGAGGGAGATCTCGTACGCCGTGTGCGCGATCGACAGGCCGCCGAGATCCCCGATGTTCTCCCCGAGCGTGAGCGCGCCGTTCACCTGGTGCCCCGGGGCCTCGGCCGGCTCGAGCACGTTGTACTGCTCGACCAGCTTGTTCGCGCGCTCCTCGAACGCCGCCCGGTCCGCATCGGTCCACCACTCGCTCAGGTTCCCGTCGCCGTCGTACTTCGAGCCCTGGTCGTCGAATCCGTGCCCGATCTCGTGCCCGATCACCGCACCGATCGCGCCGTAGTTCACCGAGTCGTCGGCGTCCAGGTCGAAGAACGGCGGCTGCAGGATCCCGGCCGGGAAGACGATCTCGTTCATCCGCGGGTTGTAGTACGCGTTGACCGTCTGCGGCGTCATCTTCCACTCGTCCCGGTCGACCGGCTGACCGAGCTTGTCCAGGTCACGCTCGGTCTCGACCGCGACGGACCGCCGGACGTTGCCGACCAGGTCGTCGGCCCGGACCTCGAGCTTGCTGTAGTCCTTCCACTTGTCCGGGTAGCCGATCTTCGGCGTGAACAGGCCGAGCTTGTCCAGCGCCCGCTGCCGCGTCTCCGGACTCATCCAGTCGAGCGCCTCGATCCGCTGCCGGTACGCCTCGACCAGGTTGCCGACCAGCTCGACCATCCGGGCCTTCGCGACCGGCGGGAAATACTCCGCGACGTACAGCTGGCCGACGGCCTCGCCGAGCGCCGACTCGACCGCACCGAGGCCGCGCTTCCACCGCTCGCGCAGCTCGGGGGCGCCGGTCAGCTTGCGACCGAAGAAGTCGAAGTTCTCCGTCACGAAGGCGCTGCTCAGCAGCGGGGCCGCGTTGTGCACGACACGCCAGCTGAGCCACTCCTTCCAGTGATCCAGCTCAACCTCCTGCAACGCCGCGGCAGCCGCGGTGAGGAAGTCGGGCTCCCGCACCACCAGCTGCTCGAACGCGCTCTCCGGCACACCGGCGTTGCTCAGCCACACGGACCAGTCGAGCCCGGGAGTCAACTCGCCCAGCGCGGCCCGATCCAGCTTGTTGTACGTCTGGGTGACGTCACGGTCCTTCACCCGGTCCCAGTGGTTCGCGGCGAGCCGGGTCTCGAGCGCGAGGATCCGCTCAGCCGCACCGGCCGGATCCGCGATTCCGGCGAGCTCCAGCATCCGCGCGACGTGCTCGACGAACGCCGCCCGGATCTCCGCGAACGTGTCCTCGCGGTAGTACGACTCGTCCGGGAGACTGAGCCCGCCCTGCGTCACGTACACGACGTACTCGTCGGACTTCTTCGCGTCCGCGTCCACCCAGTAGTGGAAAACTCCGCCGACGCCCTGCAACTCCAGCTGCCCGAGGGCCGCGACGAACCCGGCCTGGTCCTGTACTCCGGCGACGAGTGCGAGCTCATCCGCGATCGGGCCGGCGCCGAGCCGCTCGATCGTCTCCTCGTCCATGAAGCTGGTGTAGAGGTCGCCGATCTTGCGCGCCTCGGATCCCTCCGGGTGCTCGGCGGCGGCGGTCTTCTCCACGATCGTCCGGACGGTCTGCTCAGCGGTGTCCCAGAGGGCGTGGAAGGCGCCGTAGATCGCCTTGTCCGCCGGGATCTCGTGCTGCTCCAGCCACGGTCCGTTGGCGTACCGGTACAGATCGTCCTGCGCCCGAACCGTGCTGGACAGCCCCGAAACGTCGATACCTGCCGTCATCGATCCCTTGCTCCCTCGCTCTGCGACAACGCTTGCCGCGACAGTACCTGGTGAGAGCTGGCGTTGCAGTTGAACCATTCAGCACGGTCGTTCGTTGTTCTACGGTTGAAGGCAAAATCAGCCGCGTGTCGGCTACTCCGGGGGCATCGAGCCGACTCAAGGTCACCGACCAGGAGGAACCGCTCATGTCACGCCCGCTGTCCACACAGCTTGGCCGTACCCTCACTGCGACCGTCGGTCTTTCCGCCCTACTTCTCACCACTCTCAGCACCGCCTCGGCCACCACAGCGGCACCCGCTGACGCGGCTGCTGCTGCAGCCGTCGGCGCTCCCGCGAGAGACAGCGTCGACGACGAGCATTGCGGCCGGATCAGGTTCGGCCAAACGACCAACACCGCAACCGCCCTCGCCGCCGCCCCGGCCGGGCAGTCCGCCAGCTTCCCCAAGCACTTCGACCTACCGCTCAATTTCCAGCCCGAGGGCATCGCCATCGCCGGCTCCAAGGCGTACTTCGGCTCCCGGGTGGACGGCCGCATCTGGGTGGCCGACCTGCGCACCGGCACCGGCCGCGTCCTCAGCCCAGGCCCCGGTACGGCGTCCCTCGGGATGAAGGTGGACGCCAAGGGCCGGCTGTTCGTGGCCGGCGCGGGCAATGGCAACGGCCGGGTGATCGACACCCGTACCGGCGACGTCCTGGCGTCGTACACGTTCACCACCGCAACGCCGACCTTCGTCAACGACGTGATCCTGAGCAAGGACGCCGCCTGGTTCACCGACTCGCGGCAGCCCGTGCTGTACAAGGTCCCGCTCGGCCGCGACGGCGAACTCCCCGCGGCGTCGGCGGTGCAGACGGTTCCGCTGACCGGCGACTACGTACACGACCCGCTGGTCAACAACGCCAACGGCATCGCGCTCACACCGGACCGCCGGGCGCTGATCATCGTCCAGTCCGGGACCGGCACGCTGTTCAAGGTCGACCCGCGCACCGGCGTGACCAGCAAGATCGACCTCGGCGGCGCGGTGATGACCAACGGCGACGGCCTGCTCCGCTCGAACGACACCATGTACGTCGTCCAGAACCGGCTGAACAAGATCGCAGTCCTCGACCTGAACGAGTCAGGCACCAGTGGGGCACTGATCCGCGAGATCACCAGCACCGACTTCGACATCCCAACCACAGCGGCGTTCTTCGACGACCGCATCTACCTCCCGAACGCCCGCTTCGGCACCACGCCCACCCCCGAGACGGAGTACTGGGTGACAGCGGTTCACCGCTGACCCCTGAAACACCGGTTGGCGCCCTCCGGACGATCGGAGGGCGCCAAGCGGTCTCTCTATGGCAGAGCTTTCAGGAGATGGGCCTTCAGGAGATGGTCCGCAGATCACCGCGGGCGGCGGCCTTCAGCCGGCTGCCGCAGGACAGCCGGACCGAGTAGCCGGCCGGGATCGACAGCGGTTCGCCGGTCTGGGGATTGCGGCCGGTACGCGGGGCGCGCATGACCCGCTCGATACTCAGCAGGCCGGTCAGCGACACCTTGTCACCCTTGTGCACGGCCTCGGTGACGACGTCGCCCAGCGCGTCGAGGACCTTCTCGGCCTGGTTCCGCGGAATGCCCGCCTTCGACGCCACACCGGCGACCAGCTCGTTGCGATTCACGGCTCTCCTCAGACTCGTTCCGCCGCGCGGCACCCCAAACGCCACCCGGTCGATCGCCACACACCTTAACCGAAATGATTGTCGTTAGCGAGAAGATCCCACAATCCGACCCACGACAAATGTCATGGGTGGGAGAGGATCTGGTTCGGTCGGCGGGCGCGTTGGATCGGTCGGCGGCGCGATTGGTTCGGTCGTCGGGTGGATTTCGTTCTTTCGGCGGAGGCCGGCGGGTGCCCGGGTCTGAAAGTCTGGGGCCGGAAACCCTCCGACGGGGTGAGGTGCGTGCAACCGCGTCCCGATACGGTCGAGGCATGAGCCAACCGCAGCCCCTCGACCCGCGCTACGTCAGCCGGCCGCCCGTTCGCAAGAAGCGGCGGAACTGGTTCGGCCGGATCCTCGGACTGGTCATCCTGTTGTTCGTCCTGATGCTGATCTGCGTCCCGCTGTTCGCGTGGAACAAGATCGAGAAGGTCGACGCGATGCCCACCGGCGACCGCCCGGCGGAGACCCCCGGCACGACGTACCTGATGGTCGGTTCCGACAGCCGCGAGGGCCTCAGCGCCGAGGAGAAGAAGAAGCTCGGCACGGGTTCCGTCGAAGGCAAGCGGACCGACACCATCATGCTGATGCACGTCCCGGAATCCGGGCCGACCGTGCTGATCAGCCTGCCGCGGGACAGCTACGTACCGGTTCCCGGCCACGGCCGGAGCAGGATCAACGCTGCTTACTCCTGGGGCGGCGCCCCGCTGCTGATCAAGACGGTCGAGGGCGCGACCGGTCTGCGCGTCGACCACTACGTCGAGATCGGGTTCGGCGGTTTCTCCTCGATCATCGACAGCCTCGGCGGCATCGAGATGTGTCCGCCCAAGGCGATCAAGGACCAGAAGGCGCACATCAACCTGCCGGCCGGATGCCAGGAGCTCGACGGCCCGAAGGCGCTCGGCTACGTCCGGTACCGGTACGCCGACAAAGAGGGCGACCTCGGCCGGGTCAAGCGGCAACGCGAGATGATCGGCGCGGTCGCGGACAAGGCGATCTCGCCGGCCACGTTCTTCAACCCGATCCGGTACTTCCGCCTCAGCACCGCGAGCGCCGGCGCGTTGTCCATCGACAAGGAAATGAGCCCGGTCGAGCTGTACCGGTTCGCGCAGGGCATGAGGTCGGTCGCGGGCGGTGGTGACGGGATCACCATGACCGTGCCGATCGCGAGCAGCGGCAACACGGTGCAGTGGGACCGGACCAAGGCCAAGGCGCTCTTCCAGGCGTTGAAGCAGGACAAGACCACCGGCCTGAAGAGCAGCTGACCGCCGGCGATGAAGCTGGGCGACCTTGCGGGACTGCGGTTCTCGTACGACGTGGTCGGCGCGACCCGGTTCGCCGAGACGCCGTCCGGGTACCACCGGTTGGAACACCGCGCGCGCATCGGGACCGGCGACGCGGTGTTCCACCGGGCCGGAGACGCGTTGATGAGCTGGAAGATGCACAGCGCGGCCGGAATCCGGATCAAGGCGACCGAGAGTCCCGCAGTGATCGGCACCAACTCACTCGGCCGACTCGGCACCGGCCCGGTCGGCGTACCGATCCCCTGCCGGGTCGTCTGGACCGTGGACGAACCGGACCGCATCGGCTTCGCGTACGGGACGTTGCCCGGGCACCCCGAGTCCGGCGAAGAGTCGTTCGTGATCACCCGGGAGGGCGAGGACGTCTACTTCACCGTCCTCGCCTACAGCCGCCCCGCCAGCTGGTACACCCGACTGGGCGGCCCCGCATCCCGCAAGGCCCAATCCTTCTTCGCCCACCGCTACACCCGAGCCCTCCGCCACCTCGCAAACTGACCCCGAACACGTCAAAGGCCCCGCAATCTCATACTTTGCGGGGCCATCTCCATTCCTACCAACCCAAACAAGCGCTTAAGGCAACGACACACCAACAAGACAAGACTTTTCGAGGCCACCCGGTGAACCCCAGACCTGGCCCTGGTCAGCTGGCGTGCAGGGTGGGCCGGTAGATGAGCTCTTGGATGTTGCCGTCGAGCGTGCGGCTCTCGATCAGTTCGAGGTCGAAGTCGGCCGCACCCTGGAAGATCGGATCCACTCCGGTCTGACCGGTGATCACCGGGAAGAGCGTCACCTGGACGCGGTCGACCAGACCGGCAGCCATCAGCGCCCGGTTCAGCGACAGGCTGCCGTGCGAGCGCAACGGCACCCCGGACTCCTCCTTGAGCCGGGCGACGACGTCGCCGGCGTCGCCGCTCACGAGGGTCGCGTCCGGCCAGTCGAGGGGTCCTTCGAGTGTGCTCGACACCACCGTTGCCGGCAGGTTCCTCATCCGGGTGACCCAGGGGTCACGGACCTCGGAGTCCTCGGTGCTCGAGGCCAGCATCCGCGCGAACGCCCTATACGTGTTGGCCCCAAAGACCATCCGCTGCTGTTCGCCGTACAGGGCGAGGCGGTGGTCGAGCAGTTCGGGGCCTTGCTTGCCCCAGTAGCCGCCCCAGTTGCCACTGTGGGAGCCGAAGCCGTCGAGGCTGGAGAAGATGTCGAAGGTGTAGGTAGCGGTCATGATGCTCTCCTCGAGTACGGTGGGGCGCCCTCGTGGGCGGCCGCTCACCCCTGCTACGAAGCCATCGACCCCGATCCGACACCGCCTCCCGAATTTCTTCCGAGGACTTTCGGTACGCCGACAGTGGATGCCGTGCTGTTCAGGGGTGGCGGATGTAGTACTCGGTGAACTCTCGGCAGCGGGCTTCTGTGTCGAAGCGGATGATGAAGCAGTTTTCGAAGGTGCGGACGATCGCGCCGCCGGGGACCTCACGGTAGTGGGAGGTGCCGGTGGCTACTACGGTGTCGCCGTCGACGGCGACCGGGGAGTACTCGGCTTCGTAGGTGCCGGGTGCGTCGCGGGTGGAGGCCACGCCCGACGTGTCCTCCCCGAGCCAGGAGGCGACGACGGCGTCCCGGCCGACGATCGGGTCGTCGTACGGGTGATAGCGGTAGGCGACGTCTTCAGTGAACAGGTCTGCGATGTCGTCCGGGTCGTAGGACAGCCACGCGTCGACGTACCGGTTGAGCCAGCCCTGGGCGGTCTCGTGGTTCATTGGCCCACCATAATCCGCCTACGACTGCAGGCCGTCCCAGGACCAGCGTGGAATGCGCAGCCCGAGAGGGACATCGTCAGCAGCGCCGGTGTACTGCGTCATGGATACCGTGGTGGCCCAGGCGAAGTAGTCGTACAACACCTGCCGAAGCGGCTCGGCGACCAGGCCGACGTCCTGCAGGGCCTGGTCAAAGCAGGTGATCGCGCGGCGGTCCATCTCCTCGTGTGGGCCGTTGCCGCTGTGGATCCGGACGACCGAGGATTCGTCTCCGTAGGTGTCGGAGTACGTGGTGGGACCGCCGAGGGCCTCGGCCCAGTACGCCGCGAGTCGCTCGGTGTGCTGCGGATGGAATCCGTGGCTGAACGCGTGGCTGACGATCTCGTCCGCCATCACCCGCGAATGCCACGCCGCGGCCAGCCGGATCAAGCCCTCGCTGCCGCCCGCGGCCTCGTACACGCTCTCCATGTCCGGCCCCCAGTCGAAGTCGTCGAACCGGATGCAGCACACCACAGCCGGCTCTGCGATGCTAGGGCGGGTGAGTCCGAAGACGTTGGGTGATTTGATCGCGCCGGACTGGGCCGAGGCGCTCGCGCCGGTCG
The DNA here is from genome assembly GCF_004361855.1 of Kribbella caucasensis. GTDB lineage: Bacteria > Actinomycetota > Actinomycetes > Propionibacteriales > Kribbellaceae > Kribbella > Kribbella caucasensis. Next base: position 70,363 of record NZ_SNWQ01000020.1, on the reverse strand, counting down.
AGGCGACGGTGAGCCGGATGGGCGAGTTCCTGCGGGACGAGATCGCCGCCGGACGCGGCTATCTGCCGGCCGGGGAGAACGTACTGCGAGCGTTCCAGCGGCCGCTCGCCAATGTAAAAGTGCTGGTGGTCGGCCAGGATCCGTACCCGACACCGGGCCATCCGGTCGGCCTGAGCTTCTCGGTCGCACCCGATGTGCGCCCGATCCCGCGCAGCCTGGCGAACATCTACCGCGAACTGATGGCCGACGTGGACGCCCCCGCGCCCTCGAACGGCGACCTGACTCCCTGGGCCGACCAGGGCGTGCTGATGCTCAACAGGGTGCTCACCGTGCAACCAGGTAAGCCCGCCTCGCACCGGGGCAAGGGGTGGGAGGCCGTCACCGAGCAGGCGATCCGCGCACTGGTCGCGCGTGGCGGTCCGCTCGTCGCGATCCTCTGGGGCCGCGACGCACAGACGCTCAAGCCGATGCTCGGCACGGTCCCGTCCATCGAGAGCGCCCACCCCAGCCCGATGTCGGCCGACCGCGGCTTCTTCGGGTCCCGCCCGTTCAGCCGCGTCAACGCCCTCCTTGCCGAACAGGGCGGCGCCCCTATCGACTGGCGCCTCCCCTAGCCAAGTCAGTACTACGCCCGGGCCGGGTCGGCAGGAGCCAAACCGGCCCGGTCTTTGCTGTGCCCAGGTTCCAGAACCGGCTGCCCCGATCGATTGACATCGCCCCGGCCGCACCCGTACGGTCTCGCATTAATAGGAAGTTTTCCTAACAGTTGCCCCTTCGATCAATCAGGTCGGTACGGCGCCGCGCGTTCCGGGCAGGAAGGAGGCAGGGTTAGCTCATGGCCAGCACACCCGGTACACCCCGCCTGCTCCGCGCGATGAACGACCGAGCCGCCCTCGATCTGCTGCTCGAACAAGGTCCCCTGTCCCGGACCACGCTGGGCAACCTGACCGGTCTGTCCAAGCCGACCGCGTCCCAGCTGCTCGCCCGGCTGGAGAGCGCCAGACTGGTCCGGCAGAGCGGCACGAGCGCCGGCCGCCCCGGCCCGAACGCCAAGCTCTACGAGATCAACGGCGATATCGCGCACGTCGCAGGCCTGGACGTGACACCGGCCCGGATCCACGCGGCGATCGCGGACCTCACCGGCAAGGTGGTCGGCCGATACGAGCTGCCCACGCCCGGTCGTACCGCCAAGGGCACCGTCGATCGTGTGATGAAGGCGATCGACGGCGCACTGGGCGACGCCGGGCTGACCAAGGACCGGCTGTACCGCGTCTCGATCGGCACCCCCGGCGGATTCGACCCGACCACGGGGCGGCTCCGGTACGCGACACATCTGCCCGGTTGGCACGACCCGCACCTGCTCGAGGAGCTGGCCCGCGCGATCGCCGTACCGCTCGAGGTCGAGAACGACGTGAACCTCGCCGCGATCGCCGAGCAGCGCATCGGGCACGCCCAGGACAGCGACAACTTCGTGCTGCTGTGGGGCGAGGAGGGCATCGGCGCGGCGGTCGTGATCAACGGCCGGCTGCATCGCGGTGCGACCGGCGGCGCGGGCGAGGTCGCCTTCCTCCCGCTGCCCGGCACCCCGCTGGTCCGCAACGTCGGCCGCAACAACGCCGGCGGATTCCAGGAACTGGCCGGCGGCGAATCCGTCCTGGCCCTGGCCCGCAGCCACGGCCTCAGAGCCCGTACTGCGCAAGCAGCGATCGCCGCCGCCGTCAACACCCCGGGCGCCGGCGACGAAGTACTCACCGAGTTCGCCCATCGGCTCGCCGTCGGTCTCGCCGCGATCGTGGCCGTGGTCGACCCCGAGCTGATCGTGCTCGCGGGCGGGGTGATCACGGCCGGCGGCGAACGGTTGCGCGCCCTGGTCCAGGAGGAGCTCGCCGATCTCGCCGTACCCCGGCCGCGGCTGCTGCTGACCGCCATCACCACCGACCCGGTGCTGTCCGGGGCGCTGCAGTCCGCCCTGAGCACCACCCGCGACACAGTCTTCGACACAGCCGGCCCGACCAGCAGGGGCCGCACCGACTAGAACCCACCGCCACCCGTCCAACGGACCAGGTCCACCACGGCTACCTGGCCCGGCGGATCCGCACGGCCAGAGCCAGGAGAGTCAAAGGATGAAACTCACAGTCGTAGGGGGCGGATCCACCTATACGCCCGAGCTCGTCGACGGGTTCGCCCGGTTGCGGGACACGTTGCCGGTGGACGAACTCGTCCTGGCCGACCCGGCGCTCGACCGGCTCGAACTCGTTGGTGGCCTGGCGCAACGAATCTTCGCCAAGCAGGGTCATCCGGGGCTGGTGACCACGACCTCGGATCTCGACGCCGGGATCGACGGCGCGGACGCGGTGCTGTTGCAGCTGCGCGTCGGCGGCCAGGCGGCACGGAACCAGGACGAGACCTGGCCGCTCGAATGTGGTTGCGTCGGGCAAGAAACCACTGGCGCCGGCGGGCTGGCGAAGGCGTTGCGCACCGTTCCCGTCGTACTGGACATCGCCGATCGGGTCCGGCGGGCGAACCCGGACGCGTGGATCGTCGACTTCACCAACCCGGTCGGGATCGTCACCCGGGCGTTGTTGTCCGAGGGTCACCGGGCCGTCGGGTTGTGCAACGTGGCGATCGGATTCCAGCGGCGGTTCGCGCGGTTGCTCGGGGTGTCGCCGGAACAGGTCGCGCTGGATCATGTCGGGTTGAACCACCTGACCTGGGAGCGCGCAGTACGGGTCGACGGCGAGGACAAACTGCCTACGTTGCTGGCCGAGCATATCGGTTCGCTGGCGGATGACCTGCACTTGCCGGCTGAGTTGTTGCTGCAGCTCGGGGTGGTCCCGTCGTACTACTTGCGCTACTTCTACGCGCACGACGAGGTGGTCCGCGAGTTGCTGGAGAAGCCGTCGCGGGCTGCCGAGGTGGCGGCGATCGAGAAGCAGCTGCTGGATCTGTACGCCGATCCGACGCTGGACGAGAAGCCTGCGCTGCTGGAGCAACGTGGTGGCGCGTACTACTCCGAGGCCGCGGTCGCGCTGGCGTCGTCGCTGCTGAACGACACGGGTGACGTGCAGGTGGTGAACACCTTGAACAACGGGACGCTCCCGTTCCTGCCGGACGACGCGGTCATCGAGGTGCCGGCGACTGTCGGGGCCGCCGGTACTACGCCGTTGCCGGTCGCGCCGCTGGAACCGTTGTACGCGGGACTGGTCGCGAACGTCACGGCGTACGAGAATCTGGCACTTGAGGCCGCACTGAAGGGTGGGGACCAGCGGGTCTTCAATGCTTTGCTGGCGCATCCGTTGGTCGGGCAGATCGAGTACGCGCGGGCGCTGACCGACAAGCTGCTCGCGCACAACCACGAGTACCTGCCGTGGGCGAACTGATGGCGGCTTTGCTGCCGGGCGGGGTGCTGGCGATCGACGCCGGCAACAGCAAGACGGATGTTGCTCTGGTCGGCCCTGACGGTCGAGTGCTCGGTACGGCGCGGGGTGGTGGTTTCGAGCCGTACCTCGTTGGCGGCTTCCTCCCTGCCGTGGAAGGGCTCGCGCCGCTGGTCGCTGCCGCGGCGGCTGAAGCCGGGTTGGTTGTGGGCGACGGACCCCTCGTCCAGCAGGTGTCCGCGTGCCTGGCGAACGCGGACCTGCCGATCGAGGAGCAACGCATCGCCGATGTCATCCGTTCGTTCGGTTGGGGAGAGTCGGTGTACGTCGCGAACGACACCTTCGCCTTGCTGAGGGCCGGCGTCGACGAGCCGCGGGGGATCGTCGTGGTCTGTGGCGCCGGGATCAACTGTTCCGGCCTGCTGCCCGACGGCCGCACTGCCCGGTTCCCCGCGGTGGGCAAGATCTCCGGAGATTGGGGCGGTGGGCAACAACTCGCGGAGGAGGCGATCTGGTCGGCGGCCCGCGCCGACGACGGCCGGGGCCCCGCCACCGCCCTGGCCACGGAACTGCCGCGGCATTACAGGGTCGGGTCGATGACCGAGCTGATCGAAGCGATGCACCTCGGCGAGATCCCGGCGGCCCAACGGCTCGAGGCCGGCCCGCTGCTCTTCCAGGTCGCCGCCGCCGGGGATGCGGTCGCGGCGGAGCTCGTCCAGCGCCAGGCCGAGGAGATCGTCAGCATGGCGGTGATCGCGATGCGCCGCCTCGATCTCCTGGACGAACCGACCCCGGTGGTCCTCGGCGGAGGCGTCCTCACCGCGGGCCACCCGCTCCTGCTCGATTCGGTCATCACGCTGCTCGCCGAGGCCGCGCCCAAGGCCGCGCCGTCCGTAGTACAGGTCCCACCCGTCGTCGGCGCCGCCCTCCTCGGCCTCGACCACACCGGCGCACCCCACGCAGCCCACCTCGAACTACGAGCCGCCTACGCCACCTGACCCACCCCCGACCAGCCCAACCCCGGCACCGCCCGCCTCATCCCGGCGGATCTCGCCTTTCCTCAGCTCCGCTCGAGCGGAGCGGTGTTCGCTCTGGGCATTACCGTGAGCCTTGTGACGAGACTTGCTTGCGGTGTAATCATGATTACATGAGTACACAGGCGGAGAGTGAGCGGGTGCGGGGCTGGTTGACGGGGCGGCTGCCGCAGGAGTGGTTCGAGGGTGAGCCGGAGGTGACGATCGACCGGGACGAGATCCTCATCGTCGGGACGATCCCGGCGCCACAGCAGGAGGGTGACGTCAGCGAAGCGGCGCGGTCGGCGGCCGAGGAGGGGCGGATCAAGCAGTACCGGGAGGACACCCGGGAGCGGCGGATCGAGATCGCCCGCGAGCTCGAGCACGCCACCCGGCGGAAGGTCGCATGGGGCGTCAACTGTGGTGAGACGCGGACGGTGTTCACGTCGCTGTCCGCGCCGGTGATGACGCGGTTGCGGCAGCCGGAACGCCAGGTGCTGGACACGCTGGTCGACGCCGGGGTCGCCCGCTCCCGGAGCGACGCGCTCGGCTGGTGCGTCAAGCTCGTCGCCCAGCACAGCGAGACGTGGCTCAAGGACCTCCGCGACGCGATGTCGAAGGTCGACGACGTCCGCCGGGCAGGCCCGGACGCCGGCTAGGAACATCCGGACAGGCGGGCTCCTGCCGGAGGCGATCCACTCCGGCAGGAGGGCTGATGACTACCGCTGGCCGCCTTGCCAGTTGCCGTTGTCGCCGGAGCCATTGGACCAGTTGCCCGACTGCGGCGCGCCATGCGTCGCCGGGTACTGCGGATCCGGGTACTGCGGGTCCGGGTACTGCGGGTCCGGGTAGTCAGTCGTGCCGTTGGCGCCCTGGTTCGCAGTACCGGCTGATGCCGTCATCGACTGGCCGCGTTCGAACATGGTGCGGAGTGCCTGGCCGGCCAGCTCGCGACCCCCGAGGCCGAAAGCGAGACCGAGCGCCAGGGCGACACCACCGAGCACGATCAGCAACGTGTTGCCGGTGAGCTGGACCGCGATACCGAGCTGGGTCAGCGCGGCGAACGCGGCGTACACGAGAACCGCGTACTTGCCGACCTTGGCCAGGGTCTCGTTGCCGGTCGCGCCGCGGATGATCGCGGCCAGGAAGTTCGCGAACAACGCGGCCAGGCAGATGATCACGATCGCGGCGAAGATCCGTGGGATGTAACCGAGCATGTCGCTCATGAAGGCCGAGATCTCCGGCACGCCGAGCGCGGAGGCGAACATCGTGAAGCTGATCAGGAAGACGAACCAGAACACGACCTGGCCGAGCATCGCCGACGCGGTCAGCCCGGTGCCGGAGCGCTGCAGCACGCCGGACACGCCGGCCCGGTCCATCCACTGGTCGAAGCCGACCCGGCCGAGCAGCTTGCCGACGAGTTTGCCGAGCACTTTCGCGACGAAGTAGCCGACGATCAGGATGACCAGGCCACCGAGCAGGTTCGGGACGAAGCCCAGGAGCTTGCCGAAGGCATCTTCGAAGGGTTGGGTGAAGTCGATCGCTAGTGCGGACATCGGCCTTCCTTCCGGATTGGCCCGCACTCGAGGGCACGCATCGGTCCGCGCGACGACGGGCACGGGCGGATGCAGTGTGGTGTCGGTAACACTCTCGTGCCCGGTGAGCCGAAGCGCAAACACCGGTTCAACGAAAAGTATTTGCGTAAGGCAATGACCGTTTCAGTCGGACGGTGCTGACCCCGGCGGCTGCACCCGTCCAGACCCTTGAGATCCTGGCGGTATGACCGATGTCGTGATCCGGCGTGCGATCCGCGCCGACCTGCCCGGGATCATCGCGATGATCGCCGACGACCAGCTCGGTGCGACCCGCGAGTCCGTCGACGACCTGACGCCGTACGAGGCCGCGTTCGAGGCGATCGACGCCGACCCGAACCAGCTCCTGGTCGTTGCCGATCGCAACGGTGAGCCGATCGGCACGCTGCAGTTGACGATTATCCCGGGGCTGTCCCGGCGTGGTTCGTCACGCGGCCTGGTCGAGGCGGTCCGGGTCGCCGCGTCGGCCCGCGGTATCGGCCTGGGCAGCACGCTGATGGAGTGGGCGATCGAGGAGTCGCGCAACCGGGGCTGCGCCCTCGTCCAGCTCACCAGCGACAAGTCCCGCACCGACGCCCACCGCTTCTACGACCGGCTGGGCTTCGAGAACAGCCACGAGGGCTTCAAACTCAAGCTCAGCTGACCCGCGGTACGGCGTACCGGCGGTCAGCTGACTCGGGCCGCCGGGGCGGTGAAGGTGTTGCAGGACGCGGGATTGGTGGTGGTGAAGGCAGGGCCGACCCACGCCCACATGTTCTTGCGGGAGCCGTGGTCGCGCTTCTTCTTCGGGTTGTACTCGTCACCGCTGTGCTTGGCCTGGAACTCCCAGATGTCGTGCTTGCGGCCGGTCAGCCCGAGCGTGGTCCGGTTCGCGCCGAGGAAGGCCGCGCCCAGGCAGCTGGCCTGCAGTTCGACCCGCCGGCGCTCCTCCAGCTTCGCCGCCTCGGTCTTCGCCCAGCCCTCCCGTGAGTTCGCCGAGATCAGGATGTTGGTCAGCAGCTGCACGTGATGCGCGTACTCGTGCGCCAGCGTGTCCATCATCCTGACCCGGGCCGCCTCCTTGTCGATCCGGTAGTTCTTCAGGTCGACCGACGATCGAATGGTGATCGTCTCGTCGTCGCCGCAGTAGAACGCCAGGTCGGCCTCACCGGTGCACGCGGACCGCTGGCTCGACCGGTAGATCACCAGCTTCGGCGCACGGAACGGGTACCCCGCCTTGCGGACCAGGGGCGCCCACGCCTTGTTCAGGCACGGCAGCAGGGTCTGGTAGTACTTCAGCAGGGCCGCCTCCGTCGACGGCTTGATCTTCGGCTCGGTGCATTTCACCGACGGCACCTTGCCGACGGCGTACAGCTTGTTCTGCTTGACCCGCACCGCGTCCGGCACCGGCTGGACGGTCACGGTGACCGTCGGCTGGGGCGGGGCGGGCAGCGGGTCCTCGGTCTGCTTCACCGACGGACGGGCCAACGGGTTCTCGACCGTGTCGTCGTAGGAGTCGATCAGCTTGGAGCCCGCGAACACGCCGCCGCCGAGCAGGACCAGCATCAGGGCCGAGAAGCCGGCGATGAACGGCTTGGAGTACCGGGCGGGCGGTTTCAGCTGAGGCGGCTCGGTCGAGAACTGCGGCGGCTTCCGCGTCGACGTCGAGTGCCAGCCGCCGACGGGCCGCGGCCCGCCGGGCTGCTTGGTCCCGGTCAGCGGGGTGGCCGGGGCGTCGGACAGCGGCGCCGGTGGAGGTGCGCCGAATCCGGTCTGGCCAGGGTCGCTGGGCAGGGGCTTTGCCTTGCGCAACGACGGATCCACCGGGGGGCGTACCGGATGTGCCTTCCCCAGGCCCAGCGATTGACGGGGTACCGCACGCGGGCTCGCCGTACCGGTCTCGACAGCGGACTCACCAGCCCCGCCCGGCAGGAAGTATCCCGGCTCTGGTGCAGGCGACCGCTCCGGAGTGGGCGTGGTCTCCGGGGTGGTGTCGTCGGCCATGTATTCGTCCCTCTTGTCCTCGGTCAGCTGACCTGGGCGGTGCCGCCGGATGATGCTATGCCCTGCGACCGCCCCGGCCTACTGCTTCGCCGCTCTTGACATCGCCCTCGCCATTCCCGGCCAACTTACATACGTTGTGTAACCAGATTCGAGCGCAAGGGAGACCGCTGGATGAGCGTCCTGGACACTTTCGGGCTGAAGGATCGCCGGGCCCTCGTCACCGGCGGCAACCGCGGCCTCGGCCGGGCCTTCGCGCTCGCCCTGGCCGAAGCCGGTGCCGACGTCGCGATCGCGGCCCGCGACTCCGCCCGCAACGACGAGGTGGTGAGCGAGATCGAGGCTCGCGGCCGGCGCGGATTCGCCGTACCGGCCGACATCACCCAACGGGCCGAGGTCACCGCGCTCGTCGCCGACGTGACGGCCGAGCTCGGCGGGATCGACATCCTGGTCAACAACGCCGGGATCGCGATCCACCGACCCGCCCTGGAAGTACCGGACGAGGAATGGCAGCAGGTCATCGACCTCAACCTCACCGCCCTGTGGAACACCAGTACGGCGGTCGCCCGCACCATGATCGACGCGGGCGGCGGGGTGATCGTGAACGTCGGCAGCATGTCCGCGCAGATCGTGAACCGTCCCCAGTGGCAAGCGTCCTACAACGCGTCGAAGGCGGCCGTCCACCACCTGACCCGCAGCCTCGCCGCCGAATGGGCGCCGCACAACATCCGCGTCAACGCCATCGCACCAGGCTATGTGAAGACCGACATGGCACCGGTCGACCAGCCCGAGTTCCGGCAGAACTGGATCCTCGACGCCCCACTCCAGCGCTACGCCACCCCTGAGGAGATCGCCCCCTCGGTCGTCTACCTGGCCAGCCCCGCGTCCGCCTTCATGACCGGCTCCGTCCTCCTCATCGACGGCGGCTACTCGATTTACTGATCAGGCTCGCCCGAACGCGAGGAAATGCGGGCTCGCGGACATCATCCGGGGATCGCGCTCCACCAACCGGGCCAACGTGATCGCCGCCGGCAACAGCCTCGGGACGTCGTCGTCGGCCGCGTTGTCCAGGGTCGGTGCGGCAGGGCCCTCGACACCGAGTACGTCGACGTCCTCGAATCCCGCGCTCTCGAACTCCGCGCGCAACTCGTCCGCGTGATGGAAGTACGCGTTCGTGAACCCGTTCGGGTCGTCGTAGTGCCGTCCAGTCGCCAGGGCGTCCGTGAACAGGTGCACGTTGTCCTCGCTGAGCCGCCCGTTGTTCCCGTACTCCAGCAACCCGGCGTACCGGCTGATCCCCGCCGCGACGACGAGTCCGCCCACCCGCGTAACCCGGCGCGCCTCCCGCAACGCCTGAGCACGATCGGCGGCATCCACCAAGTGGTACAGCGGCCCCAGCAACAGCGTCACGTCAACACTGCCGTCAGCCTGATCCAACGCGCGCGCATCCCCCACCGCCGCCGTGAATCCCCCGACCGCCCGGGCCTGCTCCACATGTTCTTCGACCGGATCGACCAGGTGCACCTCGTACCCGTCCCCGACCAGCCACTTCGCATGCACCCCGGTGGCGCCGCCCACGTCGAGCACCATCGCCGGCGTCGCGGGCAGGAACCGTCGCACCAACTCCCGCGTCCGCAAGAACTCCAGCTGCCCGTGCCCACTCCGCGCCAGCCGGTCGCCCTCGACGTACCGCTCCCGATAGAACTCTCGAATCGCCGGATCCAGTTCAACCATCGCCCCATCATCCCGGTCCCAAAATCCCCGGACACCTCCTTTTCCAGGCGCTACCCTGCGGCCCGTGGACACCTTTGAGCGAGCTGAGTACCCGCGGGCGGCGAAGTACGACGACGAGTGGGTGCTGGGCGGGGACATGGGGCCGCATCCGTTGTGGTTGCTGGAGGATCTGGCCCGCGATCTCGACCTGCGACCGGGGATGCGGGTGCTCGATCTGGGGTCGGGCAAGGGGCGGACGAGTGTGTTCCTGGCGAAGGAGTACGGCGTACAGGTGTGGGCCGCCGATCTGTGGGTGGACCCGACCGAGGTCGCCGCGGGGTTCGCCGGCCTCGACATCACGCCGTTGAAGGCGGAGGCGCATGCGTTGCCGTTCGCGCGTGAGTTCTTCGACGCGATCGTGTGCGTGGACGCCTACGAGTACTTCGGTACCGCGGACGGCTACCTCGCGTACCTGACCGGCTTCCTCAAACCGGGTGGACAGCTGGGCGTCGCGACCCCGGCGATGCGGAAGGAGATCCGCGACCTCGGGTACATCCCGGACCACATCAAGAAACTGGTCGGCTGGGAGGCGATCGCCTGGCACACGGCCGACTGGTGGCGGTTCCACTGGGAGATCACCGAGCTCGTCGACGTCACGTCCGCGCGGCTGCAGGAGAACGGCTGGCGCGACTGGCTCACCTGGTCCCGCGCCGTCTCCGCCCGCAACGGTACCCCCGACGCCACGGTCGAGATGCTCGAGGCCGACCAGGGCGAGTACCTCACGTTCGCCCTCCTCACGGCCCGGAAACTGTGATCCGGCCGGGGGCGGGGTTGGGCGACTTGACGAACTGGGGAATGCTGGGGGCATGAGCTGGGCTATCTATGCGATGCGCGGTCCCGGCGGTGTCCGGCGGCTGGAGGACATTCCGGACGGCTACGAACCGCCTTCCCTCGGTACCGCGGACGACGTGGTCGGCGTGGTCCGCGAGGTGGTACCGGGCGTGGATGCGAGCAAGAAGTCCTGGTTGCTCCTGCGGAGTGACGAGTACGACGTCGAGATGACGATCGGCAAGGGCGTCGAGGTCCGCGACATCACCTTCTACCTGAACGACGGGCCGCGCTCGATCCCGGTCGTGATGGAGATCAGCCACCGCCTCGGCGTCACCCCGTACGACACCGAGTCCGGCAACTTCCTCACCGAGGAGTCCAGGCCGCCCGTCCCACCGCCGCTCACCGACGACGAGATCAAGGCCAACAAGCCCAAGTGGTGGAAGTTCGGCCGCTCTTAAGACCTTGGTTCAGGCCGGTCGGGTGGAGACCAGGACGCCGATCTTGTTGATGCGGTGCTCGGGGTTCCCCAGGGCGTCTTTCCAGTAGTTGCCCTCGGCATGGTCCTCGAGGGTCCTGCAGGTGGAGAGAGTGATCATCGCGCGGGTGGCGACCTCGCCGGGTCGACCGGGGACGGCAGCGTTCTGCTGCGCGAGCTCAGCGGGCTTGCGGAACGAGATCGTCATCGTCTGCAAGATCACGTAGTCGTACACGGTCCCGTTGGCGGTGATCAGGACGTGGTCGCCGTTGCGGACCTCGGGCAACCGGCCGAAGGGGCGGCCGTGGGTGGTGCGATGCCCGGTGATGATGAAGTTGCCGACCTCGCCCGGCCCGACCCCGCCCCGCGGACCCCTGGGTGACGCGGCTGCGCCCCGGTCCTGGATCCGCGTCCCGGGGAGATCGTCCGCGGTACCGGTGTAGGCGACCACCCGCAGCCCGCTCAACCCGAGCTCGGGGATGCCGAGCCGGACCGGGGTCGTCGTCATCGTCCGCTCAGCGGTCGGCTCCGGCGATGTCGGTGCGACGGTCGGCGGCGGTGCAGTCGGAGTAGTAGAAGGCGCGGTCGTCGGCCCGCCGGCGGTCGGCGTACCAGGCGTTCCATCCGTCGTACCAGCCGTCGGCGTACCGGCTGGCGTCGCCGTAGACCCCGTGTCAGCGAGTTCCACATCCGAGCACGACGTCAGCGCCGCCGCGAGCAGCACAGCACCGACCAACCGCCTCACCATGGTTTCGAAGGTAGCTCGCATCCCCGAAAGCCCACCGAAATCCCGCCTCCACCCGCGAACCCATCCCTGGGTAGGCTCGACCGGCCCGAGTTGAGGAGGTAGGACGTTGATCCGGCTGTCTCGTCGTGGAGTACTGATCGGCGCCGCCGCACTGGCCACGAGCACCCTGCCGGCCGCGTCGGCCACCGGTACGCAGTACGACTTGAAGGGCCGGCTGCAGGACCTCGAACGGGACAAGGACTGCCGGATCGGCGCCTACGCGCTCGACGTCGGCAACGGCCGGACCGTCCGGTACCGCGGCGACGAACGCTTCCCGGTGCTCTCCACCTTCAAGGCGTTCCTCGGCGCCGCCATGCTCGACCGGAGCCGGTACTGCGAACCAGGGCTGCTCCGCAAACGGCTGACCTGGGCCAAGGCCGACCTGGTCGCGAATTCACCGATCACCTCGCAGCACATCGACGACGGATTGACGGTCGCGGAACTCTGCTGGGCGGCGATCTGCGTCAGCGACAACACCGCGGCGAACGTTCTGCTGAAGCAGATCGGTGGGCCGGACGGTCTGACCTGCTTCATCCGCCGCCTCGGCGATCCGGTCACCCGGCTCGACCGCTGGGAGATCGAACTGAACAACTGGTCGCCGTCCGAACGCCGCGACACCACCACGCCAACCGCGGCCGGCCGATCCCTGCGCATGCTGACGGTCGGCGGCGGCCTCCACCCCGCCGACCGGACTGCGCTGATCGCTTGGATGCGCGCCGCCAGGACGGGTGGAAAGCGGATCCGCGCGGGCCTGCCCAAGACCTGGATCGTCGGCGACAAAACCGGTACGTCGAGCAGTTACGGGAGCGCGAACGACATCGCGATCGCGCACCCGCGGAGCGGTGCACCGCTGATCCTCGCCATCTACACCAATCGCTCGCAGCCCACCCAGGTCACTGACGAGGCAATCATCGCCTCGACCGCCACCGCCCTGGCCCAGGCCCTCGGACGCCGGTAACATCGGCGCGCCTCAGCGGACCAACCTGGTCCCGGGGTGACAGTGGAAGGTAATGATGAGCGTCGAGCAGTTGCCCGTGGAGCAGCACGAGGACGAATGTAAGCCGTGGTGCAGCCCGAAGCACTACCGCTTCTGCGGCGGTCCCTGCTGCCCACACCTGCACCCGGCCGACGAGCTCACCACGCGACCGGCAGATGAGTACGGGGACGGCGGTAAGGTGGCGCCGTGAGTCGGCGTACTGGTGAATCCGGGGACCGGGCGGAGTTGTCGCCCCGGGACAAGTGGATCACCATCTACGGGCGGAAGCCGGTGCTCGAGGCGCTCAACGACCCAGGGCTGTCGGTCGCCAAGGTCGTGGTCGCGGACAACGCAGGCGGGCACTCGCTGGACGAGATCCTGACGGCCGCGAAACGACTCGGTACGCCGGTCGAGCGGGCCACGTCGACCCGGGTGAAGTGGCTCGCGGGCAACGGGAAACAGGACCAGGGCGTGGTCGCCGACGTCGACGCGCCCCGGATGACGCCACTGCAGAACTTCATCCGCAATCGCGGGAAGCGCCCGACCAAGGTGTTCCTGCTCGACGGCGTGACGAATCCGGGCAACGTCGGGATGATCCTCCGCACAGCGACGGGCGCCGGGTTCGACGGCGTGATCCTGCCGAGAGCCGGTACGCCGCACGTCGGGCCGCTGGTGATCAAGGCCTCGGCCGGCGTCGCGTTCCAGGCCCCGATCGTGAACGCGCCGACCGCCCAGGGCGCGGTGGACTCGCTCCGGTCGGCCGGGTACCACGTGTACGGCCTGTCGGCGCGGTCCCAGAAGTCGCTCTTCCGCACCGACCTGGCGGCACGCTCGGTGTTCGTCCTCGGCGGCGAGACCCACGGCATCTCGGTCCGCACCGACACCGACCTCCGCATCCCGCTGCACAACGGCGTCGAGTCCCTCAACGTCGCTGTCGCCGCCGCCGTGGTCGCGTTCGAGGTCGCCAACCGCCGCTGATGAGCCCCGCCAGGCTGTATCAGGCATTTGGGAGCCATAGGTCGGTAAGGGCAGGGTCCTGCCGGAGCTTGGTGAGGGCGCGGCTGGTCTGGCTCTTGACGTTGCCGATCGAGCAGCCGAGCGCGTCCGCGGTCGCCGCTTCGGTGAGGTCCTCGAAGTAGCGAAGTACGACCATCACGCGCATCCGGAGAGGCAGGCGGGCGAGCGCGGTCAGCAGGGCGGCCCGGCGGTCGCTGGTCTCGTAGTCGGTGGGTTCCCCACTCCGCGGGATCTCGGGAAGGACATCCGTCGAGTACTCGCGCTTGCCGCGCTTCAGCCGCCAGGTGCCGCGGAAGGTGTTGATCAGGACCCGGCGGACGTAGGCGTCGGGCTCGTCGGACTCGATCCGGTGCCAGGACATCCAGCACTTCGCCAGCGCGGTCTGCACCAGGTCCTCGGCGAGACCGCGATCGCGGGTGAGCAGGTATGCGGTCCCGAGCAGCGCCCGATACCGGGTGGCCACGAAGTCGCTGAACTCGACCGCCGTACGAGCAGGTGCGGGTGACGAGACCCGGACCGCGGTCCGCACGGTGGTGAGGACTGGGGATCGGGCTGGTTTTCGGACTGTGATGTCGGTGAACGTCTGGACGCTCACGGCTGCCTCCCGAGTGAGCGATGTCTTACTCGGGAGGATTCAGTGCCGCCCTTTCAACCGGCTGTCGTCCCACTCTCAACCCGCGACAGCGGTTGCCGGGGTCACGTGAGGTCGTCCAGGGCGACCACGCCTGCTGGGCCGCGAACCTCGGCGTACAGGGCGACCGGGCCCGTAGCGATCGGCAAAGTGACGCCTAACGCATCGAGGGCTACTGCTACTGCTGGCGGGTCCGGGTGGGTCGCGGTGAAGTTCAGTAGCGAGACCTGCGGCAGGCCGGATTCCGCTGGATGGCGAGTCGAGCCCCAGTCGATCAGGAAGGGCACCAATCCGTCGAAGGGCGCCGGATGGGTCGACGCAAGCCGCCAACTCAGCACATCCCCAGCCGGGGTCGCGCGCGACATCGGCCGGATCTCGCCCAGATCCACACCAGCCTCCAGGGCCGCCGTCAACGACGCCTCCAGATCGACCGGCTGGACCGCCCACGTCACCAGCCGCGTACCCCGCACCTCGCCCACCCCGAACGGCATGTTCCCCGGCTCCACCTCGGCTTGCTGCAGGTCCGGCCCGATGATCTCCAGGTAGGCGGTCGGTCCCAGCCCGACAAGGTAGTTACGCGTCCCCAGCCCCACGTGTCGCCCGCCTGCCGCTGGCACCACGCCTGTTGCCGCCTGGAAGGCCGCGACGGTGCTCTCTAGGTCGTCCGTGGCAAGGACCAAGTGATCGAGTAGGGGATCAGCCATGGCCCGAGGCTACTTCGGCAGGCGGGAGCGGTAGTGGATCATTTTCGAGCGGGCGCCGCAGGCGGCAAATCCGGCACGCGACTCCGGTCAACTCCTTCCTGTACGAGATCGCGAGCGCACGCGCCCTCAGGTCACCTCACGGTGTGGAATGGCGCTGGCGAGCATGAGCAGCGCCATGAACGAGTAGTAGTACAGGGCCACCCACAGGCCGCGTGGGGTGGTGAGCGCCAGGTCGGCACCGGCGAAGGACTCCACGGTGAGGGCCCAGATGGGCACCACCGCAGCGGCCAGCAGGCCGCAGACGAACCGGCCCCATAGAGGGCCGCGTCCCGAGACTGCGTAGCCGCCCGCCATGCCGAACAGCGGTACGCCGACCGCACCGCCACCGAGGCCGTCCTCGAAGATCTGCAGCATGTCGAGGGGGTTGCTGAACAGGATCGCCGCGAAGAGCAGGGGTGAGAGGGCCAGCCAGCGCCAACCGGGCCGCCCTCCCGTCCTGCGAACATGCTCGGCGAACCCCAGCAGCAGCCCGATCGCCAGGCCGGGAAGCAGGATCCAGCCGAATGTGCCGGACCAGGTGACGCGGGACTCCTCGTGGACGATCTGTGCCATGAACCCGCGCAGGCCCGCGGCCCACGCCAGTCCGCAGAGCCCGCCGAGCAGGGTCAGCTTGAGGGCCCGGCGCCGGTCAGCGCTGAGCTTGGTTGCTCCCACGGGGACCTGGGTCGTCATGGGCGTGCCCCTTCCGTTACCCGGTCGCTGCGATCAGCGCGATGAGCGGTGGCAGGCTCGAACCGACGGTGCCGAACACGCTGCCGCCGCGAGGTCGCCAGTACCCGAGCGCATCAGCGATTCCCATCGCAAGGCTGGCGAGCAGCATGTAGCCGCACGCCGTCACGACGACGGCCGTGCCGACAGCTTCGTCGCCGGTGCGGTAGATGATGAGTCCGACGATCGTGGCGATGCCGGCGAGCAGGTTGCGGAAGCCGACGACGAAGGCCCACATCCGCACGTCGGCGGGGTTGTCGGCCTCCACGTGCAGGAACCTCTGCACTGCGGGCCGGTTGAAGAAGAACAACTCCAGGGGAGCCGCTCCGATGTACGCAACGGCGCCGACCAGTGCGGCGATCTGGGTAACGCTGTTCATGACTGTTCCGCAAACGTCACGCCGTGCCGCCCGACGAGCTCGGCCAGCGCCTCGGGATCGTCGGCGTCCACCCGGTCGAGGTCGGCGAAGAAGCGGCCCATACCGTCGCTCTGGCTGATGGCGAGGAACTTCGCCGCCGGCGTCAGCACCGAGAAGGTGTTCACGGTGCCGGCCGGGATCGTGATCGAGGATCCCGGTCCGAGGTCGTAGCCCTGGTCGCCGGCCTGCACCAGGATCCGCCCCTGCAACACGTAGAAGGCCTTGCTCCAGGCCTCCCGATGCGGCGGCCCCGCCTGCCCACGCGGTGCGTCGATCTCGAAGAGCTCGTACTGCGCGCCGGTGTGCTCGCCGCCGATCTTGACCGTGACGGTGGCATCCGGGGCGGTGAGTTCAGCCCCGGTACCCGCCGTACTCAAGTGAACCGACTCTGTCATGGTGTCCCTCCAAATGCGTTGACTGCCGACCACGCTAGGAACCGTCAACGGGCCGATCCATCCCGTGCAGCAGGGCTCGATCGGACTCCCGAATCCCCACATTTCGGGGATGGGCGCGCGGCCGCGACCGGCGCATACTGAGCCCATGTGGGAGGGCCGGGCGCGCACCGCACGGAGGGACATCGCCGCACTCGCGGTGTCCGGACTCGGTGTGGCCGAACTGCACGCGGCCGCGATCGACGTGGTCGATCAGGTCGTCAACTGCGAGCTGACCTGCTGGGCGACGATCGACCCGGACACCTTGGTGCTCAGCACGATGACCAGCGGCCGGAATCGCATCCCGCCCGAGTACGAACCCCTGCTGGCCGAAGCCGAGTACGCCGGGACCGACCGGCACTCGTTCGCGGAGCTGGCGCGCAGGTCGTTCCCGGTGGCGCGCCTGTCGGATCTGCCGTACCGGGAGGTCATCGGCCATCGCAGGCTCAACGAGGTGTGGCGACCACTCGGGCTCGACCACGAAGTACGGGCTGTGTTCACCGTCGACGGCTCCTGCTGGGGTGGCGCTGGACTGGTTCGCAGCGGCAGCGAGTTCACCGATCGGGAGGTGGACTTCCTTGCTTCGGTGTCACCGGTGATCGCGGCCGCGACCAGGATCGCGGTACGAACCGGGGCGCACGGGCACCGCGGCGTACCGGGTCCCGCAATCGTGGTGACCGGGCCGCGAGGCGAGCCGCGTGCTCTCACCCCGGCCGCGTCCGCCTGGCAGGACGAGCTGGACCAGATCGCGCCCGGCCGGTCCCGGGTTCTGCTTCGGGCCCTGGTCACCGGGGCGCTGGCCGCCGAATCGGGCACGTTCGAGGCTCGCGTCCAGGCGGCGACGGGCGGCTGGGTGGTCATGCAGGCCAGCCGGCTCATCAGCGATGACGCGCTGCCGGAGGTGGTGGTGACGATCGAGCCGGCCGGCGGACATCACCTGGTCGGCATGCTGCTCGCGGCGTACGGGCTGACCTCCCGGGAGCGCGAGATCTGCCTCGAGGTGATCTCCGGCCACAGCACCGCCGGGATCGCGGACCGGCTGTCGATCTCCCCGCACACCGTGCAGGACCACCTCAAGGCGGCCTTCACCAAGGTCGGCGTCCGCAGCCGCGCAGAACTCGTCGCCACCCTCCGCCCGGACGACCTGACGGCTTCTCAGTAGTCGTAGTTGCCGGGGTCGGAGGCGGGCGGGGCCTCGGTGGTCGCGGTGGTGGTCGCGGCGCGCCAGGTGAAGGTGGTGCCGGCGAAGTCGTCAGTGAGGTTGTGGCCCGTGTGCTGGCCGGCAGCCTTGTCGAGCTTGAAGGTATAGAGCGGCTTGCCCTGGTAGGTGAGCTGGTCCTTGCCGGTATCGGGCCGGCGTACGACGGCGAGGCCGGGCACCGACCCCGCCGTACCGGTGTCCGTTGTACTGGCGTCCGGCGCGACCGGGAACCAGAAGCCCAGGCAGTCGTCGGTGCACTTGATCGACCCGTCAGCCTCCTGGTCGGCGAAGTACAGCGTCATCCCTGCCTTGTCGACCAATGCCTGACCCACACCAGGCACCTCCTTCACGGCAACGGCCCCGGTCGCCGCCGAGCCATCGGCCGGCGGTGCGGCGCCAGGGCCCTCGGCACCATCGCCACCTCCGCACCCGGCTGCCAAGACAGCAACGCCTGTTGCTAAAAGCAACCACTTGCTCATCTCCGGTCCCTTTCTCCAGGCCGGCCGCGATGATACGGCCGGTCATGAGCTGGTACGCCGCCGGCGCCGGCTGGGTTCAATTCCGGCGGAGGTTGAACCATCGGCGGCCGGACCGCGTATTCCAAGGTGTGGATGCAGTGACACCGCACGGGCAACCGAACGAGGCGGTCATCCGCGCACTGTACGACCGGTACAGGCGGCCGCTGTTCGGTTACGTCCTGCGTTCGGTGGGCGGCGACCACCAGTACGCCGAGGACATCGTGCAGGAGACGATGGCTCGCGCCTGGAAGAGTTCGGCCGACCTCGAACCGGACCGGGCCGGGCCGTGGCTGTTCACGGTGGCCAGGAACCTGGTCATCTCAGGCCACCGCAGACGGGCCGCCCGGGTCGCCGAAGTACCGATCGCCGGTGAGGATTTCGAGGCCGACAGCGACGACATCGACCGGGTGTTGCAGGCCTGGCAGGTGGCCGAAGTCCTGCGGGGGCTGAGTCACGACCATCGCCAGGTGATCATCGAGCTGTTCTATCGGCGCCGGACCGTGGCCGAGGCGGCGGATGTCCTCGGCGTCCCAGCGGGAACGGTGAAATCACGAAGCTACTACGCGTTGCACGCTTTGCGGGCCGCTCTGGAGGAGAGGGGGGTGATGGGCCCATGACGTGTCCGGAGACGTTTGCCCTCGGCGCCTATGTTCTCGGTGCGCTGGACACCGCCGAACGCCTTGAGACCGAGGTGCATCTGCGTGACTGCACGAGGTGCCGTGACGAGTTGCTCCAATTCGCTCCCCTGCCTGGTCTGCTGCACACGTTGACGATCGACGACCTGGCCGCTCTGGAGACCGAGCCGGATCCGAGTCCTGCCTTGCGGCCACCCCCGCCCGCGCCGCGGCGGCGTACCGGCTGGATCCTGGCCGCCGCCGCGGCGATCGTGCTGGCGCTCGGTGCGGCTCTGCTCGCCCGGCAACTGCTGCCCGACGCGGAATCCGCCGTCACTTGGACGGCCACGAACGGTGTCGACGGCATCGACACGACGGCCGTGATGACCGATCAGCCCTGGGGAACCGACATCCAGTTGCACATGAAGGATCTCCAACCGGGCCAGAACTGCAAGCTGCTCGTCCACTCCCGCACCGGCGCCTCGGAGGTCACCGGCTGGTGGGCGACAGCCGGCTACGACCAGGCCGACGTGCCCGCCAGTACGTCGATCCCGCTGGCCGACATCGATCACCTCGAAGTCGTCACCGCCGACAACACCGTGCTCATCACCCTGACCAACTCAACCCGCTGACTGCCTGACCTCGGTGAGCTCCTCGGTGAGCTCCTCGGTGAGCTCCTCGGCGACCTGCCAGAGGCGGTCCTCAGCCGCTCGGTCGTACGACGCCGGCGAGGAGCGCTTGACCCGGCCGACTTCGACGTACGAGCCTTGGAGGTCGCCGTGGACGTCGCCCATCGCCAAGGCCGCCAGCTTCCGGGCGGACGCGGCGGGTGAGGTGACGCCGGGGAGGACGCGGAGTGCGGGCATGACGTTGCGCCAGGCCCATTGGCGCCAGGGCGTCATGTCGCGGGCGAGTCCGGTGCCAGGCATCAGCCCAGGGTCGTACACGTTCACGCGCAGACGATCGCCGTGGCGGCGTTGCCAGGCATGGGCCAGGAGGACCACAGCCAGCTTGCTGGTGGCGTAGGCGCGCTGGCCGGCGACCGCAGTACTGGCGTCGGCTCCGATCCCTGCTTGCGCAAGGTCTGCCGGGTCTTCCCAACGAGGTGGGGCGACGAGGCCGAGGGAGCGCCAGCCACCCCGGTGTGTTCCGCTGCCGATGAGGATCACGTGGGCGTTCGGGGCGAGGGCGGGGAGCAGGCGGCGGATGAGCAGGTGCTGAGCCAGGACGTTGACGGCGAAGGTCAGCTCGTGGCCGTCGGCGCTGACGTGCAGGCGATCCGTGAGCTGGATGCCGGCGTTCGCGATCACCGCTGTCAGGGGCGGCCGGCGTCCCGCATCTACGTCCGCGGCAATGGTGTCCGCGGCTGACCGGACGGATCGGAGATCGGCCAGATCCATCAGCAGTGGCTCAGTGTTCGGGAGCTGAAGTTTGCTGAGGGCAACTTCATCCCGTCCGGCCAGCACCAGGTGCGGTGCCGGCCGGAGGGACGACAGTACGTCGACCAGGGCACGACCGAGACCACGGGTCGGCCCCGTCAGCAGGATGGTCATGCGCAGGTCGGGTGGCCGACGGTCCGGCAGAACGTGATGGGGTTGGCGTACTCCTCGATGCTGACCGCCTGACCGTTCTGCCAGTCGTAGCGGAACAGGTAGACGTTCAGGTACGGGCGTCCGTCGGCTGTGGTGAAGTCGCCGTTCGCCTGGACGAAGGACGACCGGCCGTCGGCGCTGACGGTCACCCGGACGTCGGTGAAGTTGATGGTGCCGAACGTGCTGAACACGCCGCCGATGTAGCCCATCACCTGTTCCTTGCCGACGAACCGCGCGGCCTCGTCGCGATCCCCCGACAGCGCCAGCGCGTGCTGGAGGACGGCCCGATCCGCGGTCATCGCCGACACGGTCTCCAGGTCCTTCCGCTCCAGCGCCTCGGTGATCTTGTGCGTGTTCCGCAGAGTCTTCACCACCGAGCTCCCCTTCCCTTCCTCAGTCGTCCCCGCCTGCTCAGTCGTTCCCGCCGTTCCCGTCATCTCTGCCGTTCCCTTCGTCTCGGCCGCGGCGTTGCCGATGCCGACCGCGGCGATGGTGACGGCCGCGGCCCCGACGGCCAGCAGCGCGAAGATGCGCTTCCTCATGACACCTCTCCTCCTGTGTTGATTCTGAGTCTCGTGTGGGACTCAGTCTCAAACAATACCCGATCGCTAGAATGACGCAATGGACACCCAGCCGGCCACGCTCCGCGAGCGCAAACAGCAGCGCACCCGGGAAGCGATCGTCGCGGCAGCATTCGAACTCTTCGAGGAGCGCGGCTTCGACCGCGTCACCGTGACCGACATCGCCGAACGCGCCGAGGTCGGCCGCGCCACCTTCTTCCGCTACTTCGGCGACAAACAGGAGGTCGTCTTCGGCGACGACAACGAGCTCGACCAAGCTGTCAGGGAAGCCGCCGGACACCTCACCGGCACCCCGATCGGCGACTCACTCCCCGCCGCACTGGCCCTGGTACGCCGAATCGTCGTCGCCTTCATCGAGCGATTGGTCGAGCAGCCGACGGCATACCTCCACCACGAACGCCTGGTCGCCAAGCACCCCGAACTCCTGGCCCGCAGCCTCACCAAACAACGCCGCTACGCCACCGAACTCACCAAGCTCCTAACCACCGCCGGCGCCACCCCCGACACCGCCCTCCTAGCCGCCGAACTAGCCCTCGCCTGCTACTACGCCGGCCGCGCGACCGTCGGCGACGACCCCGCCCGAGTTCCGGGCGCCGTTGACGAAGCCTTCGAGCGACTGCACCCGACCTCGTGACCTAACGCAGCCGATTTGATTCGCAGTGTAGTCGAACATATGCTCGACTCATGAGCGAATGCCTGGCCACCCACCCCGAGGACGCAGCCCTGCGCCCACCCCCGGGCCAGGCCGACCGCTCACCCCACAACCCCGACAACACGTCCCCTCTAAGCGACACCACCATCGCCAAACACGGCGTCTTGGGCCGGTTCGACGTGGAGGATGATCCTGCTGGCGGTTCTGCGCTGTATGACGCGGTGGTCTCTCAGGACACGTCGCAGTTGACCGACGGCGGCTGGCTGGACCGGGTCGATGCCATCACCCGGCTCGAGGCCCGGCTGGCCGCGTTGAAGGCCGAGGCGATCGCCGGCTTCGACGACACGCTGCGCGGGGTGTCCGCCGACCTCGGCCACCGCCACCCCGAACCCGGCGACCGCGAGGCTGCCCCCGGCGAACGCCGCTGGCATGCGGGTGATCTGCGGTCGGTGTCCGACGAGGTCTGTCTGGTGTTGAACCTGCACCGGGGTGCCGCGACCCGCCGGATCCACACCTCCTGCGAGCTGGTCCACAACTTCCCCGCCACCTGGCACGCGTTGCTCGAGGGCGACCTGACCGAGCGGGCCGCGTTCACCATCGTGGCCGAACTGTCGGTCCTGGACGACCTCGACGACCTCCGCGCCGCCGAGGCCGAGATCCTCGCCTGGGCCCGCAAGCACCCGCTGCAAGGGATCCGGCAGGCCGCCCAGACCATCGTCGCCCGCCGGTCCCCGGCCGCCACCGACAAGGCCCACAAACGCGCCCTGGACGAACGCGCCGTCCGGATGCACCCCGACGACCACGGCACCGCCGCCCTCATCCACACCCAAGACGCCCTCGACGCCGCCGCCATCATGACCAGCCTGTCCCGCGCCGCCGTCCGCCGCCGCCGCAACGGCGACCCCCGCACCCTGGACCAACTCCGCGCCGACATCGCCCGGAACCGGCTCCTCCCCCGCACCAAACAACCCACCACCACCCCCACCGGCGCCGCCGACACCACCGCCCACCCCGCCACCGACGAAGCGACCGGCGCACCCAGCCACAACCCACGCGACTACGACGACGCGACCGACCGCGGTACCACGGGCACAGACGCCACCCCGGCGAACGAGAACACCCCCACGGAACCAGGCGAGAACACCCCGGCGGACCACGACGGGAACGCCTCCGCGGACCACGACGGGACGGCCTCGGCGGACCGAGACGGGACCACCTCCGCGGACCGGGATGGTCCGGTGTCCGGTGCTGCCGACAGTCCGTTCAACGGCGACGATGCCGACGAGTTGGACGCGGCGGCCTACGGCGCCGATGCGATGGTGGTCATCCACGCCACCGGGGCCGAACTCCAAGCCCTGATCAACGGACAAACAGGCACCGGCGGTGAAGCCGAACACTACGGACCGATCCCACAGAACTCGCTCCGCAAACACCTCCTCAAGGCCCTCACCGACACCCTGCTACCGAACCTCGCCGACGCCGCCACCGGAGCCAGTGCGAGTGCCGGTGCCGGTGCCGCCGCTGAAGTCGGAGCGACAGTCGGTACCGGAGCCGGGGCAGGACCGGGGGTTCGCCGTGGCGGCTCGCGGCTCGATATTCGGGTCACCGACCAGCCACCCGACAGCGATCCGGACCGGTACACACCGTCGGCTGCGTTGGACCGGTATGTCCGGCTCCGGGATCGCACCTGTCGCTTCCCCGGCTGCAACCGGCCCGCCGAGTTCACCGACCTCGACCACCGCGACGCGTTCGCCGCCGGCGGCCGCACCACCGCGGACAACCTGCAGTGCCTATGCCGCCACCACCACCGCCTCAAACACGAAGGCGGCTGGAAGATCCACCAACACCCCGACGGCACCCACACCTGGATCAGCCCCACCGGCCGCCGCTACCGGGAAAGCGACCCGATCCCCGTCCCCGAACGCCGGCCCGGGCCACACCCACAGCCACAGCCACACCCGGAGGCGCACACGGAGGCCGGCGACCGAGCCCGGCACCGATGGACGGCGGCGATGGCGCGGTCACGGCTCCGGGCTCAACAGAAGCTTCACACGGGCTGAGGTCCTACACCCTCCGTTCGACCTGGCGGAGTTGCCGTCGACAACCCAAGCCGCGGACGAGCTCGACAGCTGTCCCGACACGCTGTGCATGTCGGCGCACTCGGCTGCCGACTTTGTGACACGTGGATCCAGCCGGTCCGGTGAACGGCTGGCCCGACCGCGAGCGGCTGAGCTCTTTCGGTGGCGCCGCTTCCAGGCATCATGAGATGCGAAGGGAGGCCGACCATGCTCGACGAAACCGTGACCGTGCGCGTCGCCTTGCTGCTCGCCGCCGGGCGAGGGCTCCGGATGCGTTCGGCTAATCCGAAGGCGTTGCGCCGGGTGGGCGGGATCAGCCTGCTGGAACGCTGTACCAAAGTGCTGCAGCAGGCCGGTGTCGAACGCATCGTCGTCGTGGTTGGCTACCGCTGCGAAGACGTCATCGCCGCGGTCAAGGCGCGCAACCTAAAAGTTGAAGTGGTAACGAATCCCGACTGGCAGCAGGGCACCGCCTCGTCCGTCCTGGCCGGGCTCCGCGAGGTCGGCGACCAACGCTGCCTGGTGGTGATGGGCGACCACGTGTTCGAGGCGGACGACGTACGGCGGCTGACCGAGACGACCGCCGGCAACGTGGCGGCGGTGGACCGCGACCTAGATCGCCAAGTCGTCGGCCTCAGCGGCATCCGGCCGAACCGGGTCCTCCTGTGCGATGACGGACACGTCGCCTCCCTGGGACCGGACCTCATCCAGTACGACGCGGTGGACGCGGGGCTGACCGTCGTCGAGCCGAGCGACGTCCTCTCGGTGGCGACCCGTCCGCCGGAGACCTGGCTGGAACTTCGGCAACAACTCCTCGCAAACGGCCGGCCGATGCAAACGCGGGAGGTACACGGCCTGTGGGCCGACGTGGACACGCCGGAAGCCGTGCGCGCGTTGGAGCGCTTCATGTGGCGCCGTTATGGACCCAAACCCACCGACGGCGTCATCGCCCGGGTCGTCAACCGGCGCATCTCCGGGCCGCTCACCCGCGTCCTCCTGCACACCGGCCTCACGCCCGACCTCGCGACCGCTCTGGCCTTCGCCGTCACCCTGCTGGCCGCCGGATTGGTTGCCACCGGCAACACCTGGCTGATGATCGCCGGCGGCCTCGGCGTCGTACTCGGCTCCGCCCTGGACGGCGTCGACGGCGAACTCGCCCGAGTCAGCGGTACGGCGTCCCGTCGTGGCGCCACCCTCGACACCCTCCTCGACCGGTACGCCGACCTGGCGGTCGTGCTCGCCCTGATCCTCGCCACCGGACCCACCCCATCCGCCTGGCCCTGGGGGTTCGCCGCCGCGACTGGATGTCTCCTCGTCTCCTACGTGCACGCCGTCGGCCGCGACACCGACGTACGGCTCCTCTTCCGGCGCGAGTTCCGCCTGCTCATCTTCGCCATCGCCGCCATCCTCACGGTCCCTCTCTGGGGCCTGATCGCGGTCGCCGTCGCAGCCAACCTGGACGTCATCCGAGGCGTCATCCTGCTGCTCCGGGCAATGCGCGAGTAGTCGATGCGCGAGTAGGCGGTGGGAGCAGGCATGATCTGGGACAGACGAAAGGGAGTGGGAGATGGCACGCGTAGCGGTGACCGGTAGCAGCGGCAAACTCGGCCGGGCGGTGGTCGATCACCTGCACGATCACGGCTGGGAGGTCGTCGCCCTGGACCAGGCGCCGCCCGCGCGGACCGGCATCATTTCCACCCGGGTGGACCTGACCGACTTCGGACAGGCGTATGAGGCTCTGGCCGGGATCGACGACCGCCACGACGGGGTCGACGCACTGGTCCACCTGGCCGCCGTACCGGCTCCTGGTCTCCGGCCGAACGCGGCGACGTTCCAGAACAACATGACCGCGACGTACAACGTGTTCTCCGCCGCGTTGCGGGCCGGCGTACGGAACATCGTCTGGGCGTCGAGTGAGACCGTGCTCGGGCTGCCGTTCGACGAGGCACCGCCGTACGTGCCGGTCGACGAGGAGTACCCGCCGCGGCCGAACAGCACCTATTCGCTGGTCAAGACGCTCGAGGAGGAACTGGCCCGGCAACTCTGCCGCTGGCACCCCGACCTCAAGCTGATCGGCCTGCGGTTCTCGAACGTGATGTACCCCGAGGACTACGCGAGGTTCCCGTCCTTCGATGCCGACGCCCGGCTGCGCAAGTGGAACCTGTGGAGCTACATCGACGCCCGCGACGGAGCCCAAGCGGTCCGCAAGGCGCTCGAGTTCGACAGCACCGGCACCGACGTCTTCATCATCGCCAACGCCGACACGGTGATGTCCCGGCCCAACGAGGAACTCCTGGCCGAGATCTTCCCCGACGTCCCGATCAAGAAGCCTTTCGCCCCGAACGAGACCCTCCTCTCCATCGACAAGGCCAGGCGAGTCCTCGGCTACGAGCCGGAGCACACGTGGCGAGGATCGGTGGGCTGAAGCGCCCGGATCTCACCGCCCTGCTTCGGCGGCGATCGTTTCGGGATCGAGGATGGTGATCTTTCCGCGGCCGAGCCGGAGCAGGCCGCGGTCGGCGTACTCGCCGAGGACCTTGGTGGTGGTCTCGCGGGAGGTGCCGGTGAGGGCGGCGAGTTGCTCATGGGTGAGGGCGATCTGGACGCCGCGCGCCAACGGGCGTTTCTGCTGCTCGGCGGCGAGCAGGCAGAGCGTGCCCGCGATCCGTTCCGGGACACTCTTGAACACGGTGTCACTCAGCCGGCGCTCGAGCTCGGCGACCCGGCGGCCGAGGATCTCCGAGATCCGCGCGGAAATGCGGGGATCGGACAGCAGGAACCGGTGCACGTCGGCGCGACTCATGATGCAGACCACGACGTCGTCCAAGGCTTCGGCGAAGTTGTCGTGCATCTGCTGGCCGACCAGCATCATCTCCCCGAAGACCGTGCCCGGCATGACCAGAGCAGTGGTCAGGGCTCGCCCGTCGGGGGAAACGCGGAAGATCCGGACCCGGCCCTTCTTCAGGATGAAAAGAGTCTCGACCGGTTGGTGGGGCGAGTACAGCAGCTCACCGGCCGCGTAGGACTTCATCGGCGCGGCGGCGGCAATGGCTTCCATCTCCGACTCGGAGAGGTCCGCGAAGATGTCGACTTCTGCCATGCACCAGATGTCGTCGCCGGTGGCTCGTTCCACGTCGGCCCACTCCTCGCGTTGTCCTGGCGCCCAGGGCGGGGATGAGCCTCCGGACCGCCGGTCGAGGGCATCGAGGCCCTCGACCAGACAGTACCGCTCGGTCATGCTCTGGACAGCTGGGCGCGACCCATCAGGTAGCCGACGGCGAGCAGCAGGCCGTAAATCAAGTGGCCGGCCAGGCTCCACCACTGGTTGGCGCCGATCTCGAAGACCATGGCGTCCATGCCCAGCCACTCGGGCATGATCCAGAGCGCTCCGACGACCCACCACGCGGCTCCGTACAGCAGCCCGAGAATCATCGCTGGGCCGCGCTGGGTGAGCCAGCGGGAGAGGAGCAGGACGAAAACCGCTCCGAACAGTGCGGAGTTGAACAGGTGGACAAGCCAGCCGAGACCTGTCGAGGGATCCGAGATGAGGTCGCCAACCTGTTCGATCATCTGGACGCCGGGCATCATCTTCGGGTCGGCGTCGCGGAGCTGCATGATGATGCCCAGCGGGAGCCCGGCGACGACGCCGGCGGCGGCGCCCGTGACCAGGCTCATGGGTAGTGCTCGCATGCTCGTGGTGGTACCTGCCGAAGACATCAGAAGCCCTCCTCCAGCCGCACGAATCCTGTGGACGACCGAGGACGGTACGCCGGACGACCGCGTCGCGTCGGTGACCGCGGTTACAGTTCGGGCGCTAGAGGTCGAAGAGTGGTCCGACGATCACCAGGCCGAGGTCGTCACCGACGTAAGCGAACAGCGCGAACAGCATGAGCGAGGCGCCGGCGAGTGCGGTGTCCTTGAAGAACTGGACTTGTTCGGTCTGCTTGGCCTGCGCATCCGACTCTCTCCAGAAGCCGTGCATCAGCAGCGCGGTCGGGACCAGGAACACGACCAGCAGGAGCGCGCCCAGATCCGGCCAGATCCCGAGCAGCACCGAGACCGTGCCGAGGACCAGGAGGACACCGCCCCCCAGCACGGCAAGTCGCGCGGCGGGCACGCCTCTGCTTTTCGCGTACCCGGTCATCGCATCGGTCTTACCGAAGTGCCCTATCGCGGAAACGGCGAAGAGCGCGGCGAACAGGATCCGGCCGATCAGCACCACGACATCCATGACGACCTCCAGCAGGAGACTGGCATCCGCGCCGGCGTCGATCGCGCCCAGTCGCGAGGTGTCACCTTCAATGATCACCTGCTTATAGCGATTTCAACCATTGACGTTGTGCGGCAGACGTAAGGACTACGTAAGGGCCTGCCCCCGATAGCGGAACTAGCGTTTGCCTCGACATCACGAGGAGGTCGCTATGAAGGTGCGTGTGCTGTCAATTGTGTCCGCTGTGATCCTCGTCCTGCTGGGGCTTCCCGCCACCGCGCAGGCCGATCGTCCGCCCTTCGTCTTCCCGGACGGCTGCTGCTACCTCGATGGCGCCGTGGTGCGGACCGTCGTCCCGCCGGCCGCGACGCCCGACGACGGTCGCGACAACTTCTACGCGGTGATGGGCGGAGTCGATGCGCAGAAGGGCGTGGTCGCCGTCGGCCCGGGTTCGGCCGGCTACCACGGCGGTGACTGGAAGTTCTTCGCCGTCACCTGGAACGTCACGCCGTACCTGCTCACCTCGGAGGCGGCGGTGCAAGCTGCTGCCGCTGCCGGTCACGTCACGATCACCCGGGTCGCCGAGAACGACTTCAAATGCCCGATCCAGTTCTGACCCGGCTGACGGTCAGCGGATGAGTTGGGTGTCCGGCTGGAAGGCGATCCAGGTGAACCAGAAGGTGTCGATGAACGGGTAGGCCGATAGCTGGTTGCCTGTGAGTGGGCCGCCGGTCGCGCGGCCGAGGATGTTCCACCGGCTACCGGTCTGGGCATCGACGAACCCGGCGCCCGCGGGCTTGAAGGTCAGCGGGCGCCCGCCGGCCACGGGTTCGAACACCGCGACTGTGCCGATGTCCCGGCCGGCGGAGACGTCGGCACGCTCCAGTGCGGAGGCCTGTCCCGGCCGGTGCCAGACCACTAGGGATCGCCTGTCAATGGTGATGGTGCGGACGCCGGTTCGGGTGACGGATTCGCGGACCACCGCGATGGTCTCCTGCTTTCCGGGGATGGCGACGATACGTTCCAATGCGGGTAGGCGTGGGTCTTCCCCTGGCGCGTCAAACAGTGGCTTGTCCGCCTCGTCGTAGCCGACGTACGGATTGCGGCCGTAGTCGCGGTCGAAGCCGGTACTGCGGGACAGGGTCCACGCGTTCGGGTTGTCGGCTCGGAAATCGCGCCAGGCGACCGGTGCGAGGGGAAAGCTGTCGAGGATGGCGCCGGTGAGGACCCCAAGACTTGCTTGTCCGGTCAGTTGCGGCCAGAGCGACTCGGTCTGCCGGTCGTACATCACCAGATTGCTCGCATACAGCTTTCCCGACGTACCGAAGGTCAGGGTCCGGCTGCCGACGCGGCGATCGAAGGCGATGCCGGAGTTGCACAGTGGGCAGTAGGTAACAGCGACCGGGATCCCAGCCACGGTGTCGTTGACGATCTCGTGCCAGGTCAGGATCTGGATCGGATAGGCACGGCTCTCGCCGCCCACCTTCAACGCCAGCACCGCCTCGTTCTCGGCGAGCCAGTCGACGTCACGGGCACGCTGAAAGCGGGGGTTGTCGATCGCCGGAATTCCGTCCGGTGGTGGGCCGCCGGACAGCAGTTGATCCGGGTCGATCAGCGGTTTGGGCAGCCGCAGGTCGCGAGGATCGTCGAGCGCGGACGGTCCGTCCTCGACACCGTCAGGGGCGGCCTGGGTCACCTCGACGGGCCGATCCACACCGCTGTCGGATGCCGTCGACGCGCAGCCACTGATGACGACCACGAGCAGCAGCAATCCCGCCACTCGCAGGCTCGGACGCAATCCGGCCATGATCCCAGCATCCGCCGTCCAGACCGTCACTGCACCGTAATCGCGCTTACAGACCGCTGACGTCGGCCTATGTGCCATCGTCGGATCATGAGGATCAGCCGCCCCCTGCTGACCGCCATGACCCTGCTTTTCGTCTTGCTCGGAACGGCCGCTTGCGCAGCAGACGACAGGAACGTCAGCCCGGCCACCGGGACTTCCGGCGCCACATCGGCGGCGACCCCGGCACCGGATCGAACCTCCACGGCGTCGGCCGGGAAGCTGGCCTTTACTGGCACGACACTCGACGGCAAACCGTTCAGCGCGGCCACGCTCGCCGGGAAGCCGGTCCTGCTGTGGTTCTGGGCGCCTTGGTGCCCGACCTGCCACGCCGAGGCGCCTGATGTCCTCAGCGTCCAGCAGGTGTACGCCGGGAGAATCGGCATCCTCGGAGTGGCCGGCCTCGACGACCTGAACAACATGCAGCCATTCGTGGACCGAACCATGACCGCTGCCATCACCCACCTGGGCGACCCCGACGGCGCGATCTGGCGCCGCTTCGAGGTGACCCAGCAGAGTACCTACGTCCTCCTCGATGCCCAGGGCAACGTCACGTTCACCGGCGTCATCGGGGGCGACGAGCTGCGCGACAAGGTCGCCGCGCTCATCGGCTGACTACCGTGGACGGAGTACCGGTTGGTCTGGCACTCGCGGCGGGGACCGTGGCGGTCGTCAACCCCTGCGGATTCGCGCTGCTACCCGCGTACGCGTCCCTGCTTGTGGTCGGTGACAAGCCTGGCCGCGGTGTCGCGATCGGGCGGGCGCTGGGATTCGCCGCTGCGATGACGGCGGGGTTCGTCCTGGTGTTCGGCGTCTTCGGACTCGCGCTGGCGTCGGTGGCCGGCCCCATCCAGCAGCGGTTGCCCTGGTTCACCGTCATTTTCGGCCTGACGCTCGCGCTTGTCGGCGCCTGGCTGCTGGCCGGCCGAAGCATTCCGGGACTACGGATCACGACGGGCCGGGGACCGGCACCGACCAGGTCCGTTCTGTCGATGACGCTGTTCGGCGTGGCCTACGCACTGGCCTCGCTGGGCTGCACCATCGGTCCGTTCCTCGTGACGGTGGTGGCCACCTTCCGCACCGGCTCGATCGTCGAAGGCGTCACCGTCTTCACGGCGTACGCACTCGGTATGGGTGTCGTCGTCGCGGTGGTGTCCCTCGCGGTCGCCCTTGCACGCGGGTCCGTGGTGGCTGCGCTGCGCCGGGCCGGTCGATTGGTCTCCCGGCTCGGCGGTCTGCTGCTCGTGGTCGCAGGTCTCTACGTCGCGTACTACGGCGGGTACGAGATCCGCGTCCTACGCGGCGCGGGCGCCGGCGACCCGGTAATCGCGGCTGGCGCCGCCCTTCAGCGTCGCCTGGCGTCCGGGCTGGACCTCATCGGCGCGAGCGGAGCACTCGTCGCGCTCGTGATCCTGCTGATCCTCAGCCTTTGGGGAAGAGGGGTGCTGCGACTCCGGTCTCGGCGTAGGTCTTGAGGGTGTCCATCAACCGGCCCCAGGTGAGGGCCGAACTGGCGAACGGGCCCTCGTCACTCGCCCAGCCATCGTGACTGAAATGCACCAACGTTCCGGCTGCCGTGGGGGTCAGCGTCCACAGCACCCGCGTGCCGGCCCAGTGCGGTGGGAAGTCGCCGACTGACGTCCAGGCCACCTGCCCCAGGCCGACCTCGTCGACGCTCAACTCGAACGGCACCGGTGCGATCGGGAAACCCGGCTTCATGATCGAGCCGACTCCGCCGGCGAAGTCGACGTCGGCGGTCCACCAGCCGGCGATGCCGTCCTCGGTGTCCAGTGCCTCGACGATCCGGTCGGCCGGCGCCTCGATCTCCAGCTCGAAAACGATCCGCGCCATCGCGATCCCCTCCCCTGCCCAGGCCCGATCGAGCCTGATGTTAGTTGATACTTACGTTAGCTGACTCTAACATGTGTCCGTGGACAATCAACTCCGAGCGCTCGCCGAACCCCATCGGCGGCGGATCCTCGAGCTGGTGCGGGACCGCGAGCTGGCCGCCGGTGAAATCGCGGCCCACTTCGACGTCACCCGCCCGGCCATCTCCCAGCACCTGACCGTGCTGAAGGAGGCTGGCCTGATCGTCGAGCGGCGCGACGGCGCCCGGCGGCTGTACCTGGCGGAGCCGAGCGGGCTGGCAGGCCTGAAGAAATTCGTCGACAGGTTCTGGACGACGAGCCTGGCCAGGCTGGCCGAGGAGGCGGCGGCCGAGGTCGGTCGCGGCGAATCCACGGACCGCGCACGATGACCGTCACGGGCGATCGGGTCGAGCACGAGATCAGCATCGCGGCGCCACCCGACGTGGTGTTCAACTTCTTCACCGATCCGGAGCGGCACAAGCTCTGGTTGGGCCGGGAGGCGTTCCTGGATCCCCGACCGGGCGGCCTCTACCGCTGTATCGTCAACGACACGGCCACCGTGCGAGGCGAGTACGTCGTCGTCGACCCGCCGTACCGGCTCGTCTTCACCTGGGGCTTCGAAGGGGACGCGGTCGTGCCACCGGGAACCAGCACAGTCAGTATCGACCTGCACCCCGATGGCGACGGCACCCGGCTCCGCCTGGTCCACACCGGTCTCCCCCACCCGATGCTGGCTCCGCACGACCAGGGCTGGAGCGGCTACCTCACCCAACTCCGAACCGCGAGCCTTACGAACCGATGACGGTAGGCGCCGCAGGGCTCGCTTCGGCACTACCGTCAGAGGAAACCGAGGAGCTGATCCGGATGCGTACCATCGCGATGCTTGCCGCCTGCGGACTGGTGCTGGCCGGCTGCGGCAGTGATTCCGGCGCGGGGTCGGCGCCGGCGTCATCGCCGACGGCCTCGTCGTCAGCGCAGCCGTCACCTGATGCCACCACGCCGCCGGGCGGTACACCGACCTCGCCGGCAGACACCTCCGCTCCGCCGCGGACCGGGACCGGGATCAAGACTGCTGCCAGTGATTTCGGTCCGATGCTGTTCGACACGACTGGCCAGGCGATCTACTTGTTCGACAAGGAAACGTCCTCGGCCCCGGCCTGCTACAGCGCCTGCGCCGTGGCTTGGCCACCGGTGTTGACGGACGGCTCGCCCACGGCCGCCGGCGAGGTGAAGCAGTCCCTCCTCGGCACGACGAAGCGAACCGACGGCAGCACTCAGGTGACGTACGGCGGTCACCCGCTCTACTACTACGCGCACGAGGGCAAGAACGAGGTGAAGTGTCACAACATCACGGGGTTCGGCGGCTTGTGGCTGGTCGTCACACCGTCCGGCGACGCAGCCCCAGCCTGACCGGCCAACGATGACAGTCGACGAGGTGCTGGCCGCCCACCGCGGCGCGGGACGGGAGTTCACGGCGGCCGGCGAGGCGAGCTTCGTCCTCGATCAAGGGCCGTCCGGCGGGGAGGCAGTCGTCTGCCTGCACGGCGTGCCGACGTCCTCCTTCCTCTACCGTGGGGTGCTGCACGAGCTGGCGCTGCGTGGGCTGCGCGGGATCGCGTTCGACCTGCCCGGCCTGGGTCTGGCCGCGCGACCGGATGACTTCGACTACTCGTGGACCGGGCTCGGGAGCTGGGCGACCGCGGCGCTCGACGCACTCGGGCTTGACCGGGTTCATCTCGTAGTGCACGACATCGGCGGACCCGTCGGATTCGAGATCGCGGCCGCGGTGCCGGACCGGATCCGCTCCATCCTGTTGCTGAACACGATCGTTGCCGTCGACACCTTCCGCCGTCCCTGGGTGATGGAACCCTTCGCGCACCGCCTGCTCGGTGAGGCGTGGCTGGCGTCGGCCCGCGTGCCGATCGTGTTCCGCGCGCTGATGCGCACGATCGGCGTCGGCCCCGACGTACCGGCGGAAGACCTGGACGCACACCTGCGGCTGCTTCTCGGTGAGGATTCGGGCCGCGCCTTCCTGCGAATCATGCGGTCGTTCGAGCGAACCGTCGAGAAGCGGCGGCTGTACGAAGGTGCCCTCCGCTCCGGCGCGTATCCAGTGGGACTGCTTTGGGGCAGCAAAGATCCAGCCCTGCCACTGCGCTCGTACGGCGTACAAGCTCGCCTCGCGGCCCGGCTCGACGACATCCCCACCGTCCCAGGCAAACATTTTCTGCAGGAGGACTTCCCGGCGGAGATAGCGGCCGCCGTCGCGAAGCTAGCCAGGTAAGCCGAAGACGGCGAACAGCGCGGGGTCGGGGAAGCCCGTGATGGTGGCGATCCGGCCGTCGTCGACTGTGAGCGCCATCAGCCCGAACGGAGAAGGCTCGCCGGTCTCGTCGCGCATCCAGGCTGCTACGGCGGGGCCGCCGTTCGCGCGGGTGAGTTGGAGGCGGATGTGGTCGAGGTGGCCGTCAGCCGGCACGGTGGCGAAGAAGTCGATGATCGCGGTCCGGCCGCGGAACTCGGCCCGCTCCGGCGGCATCCGCAGGATGGCATCCTCGCGGAGAAGCGCGGCCAGGGCCTCGAAGTCGCACCGATGCCAGCACGTCATGAAGCGTTCGGCGACCTCCCGGTCCCGTTCGTCCAGGGAACGACGCCCGCCCGGCGACGGCAGCGTGGCGCGGGCTCGCTGCAACGAACTGTTGACCGCCGCCACTGTGGTGTCGAGCAGCTCGGCGACTTCCGCGGCCGGCCAGCCGAGGACGTCACGCAGGATGAGCGTTGCGCGCTGCGTTGCGGGCAGGCTTTGCAAGGCAGCGACGAACGCGAGCGCAACCGACTCCCGGCGCTCGGCGACCGCAGCCGGATCGGCGTCCACACTGGGCAACTGGTCGAGCAGTTGATCGGGGTACGGCGTCAGATAGGGCACGTCGCTCAGACCGGCTGGTACCCGGTTCCGTGCCGTGATCATGTTCAGGCAGGTCGTGGTGGCGATGCGATACAGCCAATGACGCAACGGCGCGCGACCCTCGAAAAGGTCGAGACGACGCCAAGCGCGCAGCATCGTCTCCTGGGTGGCCTCCTCCGCATCGTGGTACGAACCGAGCATCCGGTAGCAGTGCAGGTGCAGTGCCCGGCGATGGTCGGTCACCAGCGCATCGAAGGCGCCGAGATCACCGGCCCTTGCCGCCTCCAGCAGGGTTGCCTCGCTCCCGTGGGCAGACGCGATCGACCTCACGGATGTCATCGTAAGTCGGCCCCCCGACAGTTTTCGCCGGCACCGATGAGTTGGCCCGCCGCCCGTTGTCATACGGGATGCAGGGCCGACCAGCGGCCCGGACGAAGGAGGTTCCGATGCCACACCTCACCGACAGGATCGAGATCAACGCCTCGCCGGACGCCGTTTGGGCCATCCTCGGCGACCTCGCCGCCACCCCGGCCTGGCTCCCCGGCACCGTGTCCGCCCAGGTCGACAACGGCACCCGGATCTGCACGATGGCCGACGGCTCGCAGGTCCACGAGCAGATCGACAACTACTCCGCCGAAACCCGCAGCTACGCCTGGAAACACCTCCAGGTGCGCCTACCGGTCCGTGACTCCCACGGCAAGTTCACCGTCGTCCCCAACCCAGCCGGCCACACGACCGTTGTCCTCGACACCTGGTTCGAACCCCTGCAGGAACCCGACGAGGTCACGCCCATGATCCAAACCGCCTTCCGCCAGTCCCTGGAATCCCTCCGCCGCTTCATCGAACAGGGAACCCGCTGGAACGACTAACCTCGGTAGGTCTCGGTGATCAGGGCTACCGCGTCCTGTACTGCGGGGTGGGGGTCGTGGCGGGGCCAGATGGCTCGGACTGGGACTGGTGGGGCGTCGGTGAGGGGGCGGAAGACCACGCCTGTGCGGCCGTACTGGGTGGCGGTGCTTTCCGGGGTGAGGCCCACGACGCCGCCGGCCGCGATCCGGGCGAGCCAGTCGTCCACGTCTGCGATGTACTCGAGTGACGGTTGGCTTCCCGTCGGCCAGAGTTCGGCTGTTGTGGTCCCGGTACGACGATCCACCAGGACGGTCCGGGCTCGGATCTCGTCCAGCTTCACCGATCGGCGGCGGGCCCACGGGTCGTCGGCCGCGAGCGCGATGTGCCGTCGTTCCAGGCCGACCACGGTAGCGGCGAAGTGCTTCTCGTCCACCGAGGTGCGGACCACGGCGAGATCGCATGCGCCTTCGGCCAATCCACCGGTCGGGGTGTTCGTGCGGACCAGGAGGAGTTCCACGTCAGGACGGCGTACGGCCCAGCGTCGTTGGAACGCGGTCGTGTGCCGTCCAAGGGCCGACCACGCATGACCGAGCCGTAGCCGCGAATGTCCCGACGTCGCCTCGCGGACGAGATCATCGAGTTCGTCCAGCAGATGGCGGGCCCGCAGTACGAGTTGGGCACCGGTCGGGGTCAGGACGACGCTCCGGCTGGTTCGATGCAGGACCCGTACGCCGAGGGCCCGCTCGAGGCTCGCCAGGGTGCGCGACACCGCGGCCTGGGACATGCCGAGGTCGATCGCGGCGTCGGTGAAGGTGCCGGCGTCCACGATCGCGATCAGGCAGCGCAGGTGCCGGAGCTCGACATCCATGCGTCCAGCGTATAGCTGGGCCGTTCGATGCATTATGCGTATTGCTTGCGCAGGCACATCCTGCCGGTATGAGTGTCGTCACTGCTCCTGCTCCAGCCGCCGGCCGACGTACCGGTCGGCTCAGCGGCGTCCCGTTGATGCTGGCAAGCGCAGCGTCGAACCAGGTCGGCGCGGCAACCGGCGCGCTCGCCTTCGGTTCGATCGGCCCGGCCGGTGTCGTCGCCATCCGGCAATGGGTCGCCGCAGCGGTCCTGATGAGCGTCACCCGCCCACGGCTCCGCAGCTTCACGCGGCACCAGTGGATCCCTGTCCTGGCGCTCGCCGGCATCTACGCCACGATGAACCTCACGCTCTACACAGCCGTCGACCGGATCGGGCTCGGACTGGCCGTGACGCTGGAGTTCCTCGGCCCGCTCGCCGTTGCGCTGACCACCTCGCGACGCCGGATCGACCTGATCTGTGCCGTGTTCGCAGGTGCCGCGGTGATCGTCCTGATGCGCCCGCAACCCACAACCGACTACCTGGGCCTCGCCCTGGGACTGGTCGCGGCCGCCTGCTGGGCCGGTTACATCCTCCTGAACCGCACGGTCGGAGCCCGCCTGCCCTCGGCCCAAGGCGCAGCGGCGGCCTCGCTGGTCTCCGCCGTCATGTATCTGCCGGTCGGCCTGTGGATCCTGCTGCACCAAGCACCGGCAGCGCAGTACATCCTCTACGCGGCAGCAGCGGGCATCATGTCCTCGGCCATACCGTTCCTGGTCGACCTGATCGCCCTCCGAACCATCCCCGCCGGCTTCTTCGGCCTCTTCATGAGCGTCCACCCACTCCTCGCCGTCCTGGTCGGCTGGCTGATGCTCGGCCAGGCCCCGGACCTCGTCGAGTGGATCGCGATCTCCGCCATCGTCACCGCCAACGTCGTCAGCGTCAGGAGCCGGTTGCGAGGTCCTTGTCGACCCGGTTCCTGAGGCGGTGGCCGGCACCGGTGAGGACGAGGGCGGTCGCCTGGGGTGTGGACGGTTTCAGCAGGCAGCGGAAGCGAACGTCCTGCTTCAACAGCAGGTTCACCACGTCGCCTTCATTCGCGTCGGCGCCCGGCCAGGTGATCACCACGTTGCGCGTGTCCTTGACGAGGCGCCGGCACACCGACTGGACCGAACCGACCAGCACGGCCACCGGTACGACGTACAGAAGAAGCAACGCGAACACCACCGCGGTCGCAAGCGCGGATCGCCAGACCCAGCTCGACTGGTCGGGCCAGAGCCAGAGGACTCCGGCCGCGATGACCGCGTAGACCGTCCCGTAGATCACCGACCAGGTCGCCGCGACCCCGCTCGAGTGGTTGACGTCGCGGGTCTGATAGCTGACCCCGGCTGGGCTGCGGAACTCGACCCAGGATCGCAACCGCCGGCCGGTCCAGTAACCGACGGCCCAACCGGCCACGACGAGGACGACAGCGACCGCGACGATCCAGCCATGCTCGGTCCGCCACTGGAGCGCATGATCGTCGATCCACACCACGATGCGAACCAGGATGTAGACGACCGCCGCAACGGCAGCGAGCCAGACGATGGTCCACGCACTCCAGACCCAACCCGCCGCCAGCCGCCAGCGGATCTTCTGCCGAACCGACAGCCCTTCCATGACGACCTGGTCCCCGAAGTACCGCCGTACCCGCTTGTCCAAGACCCGGTACGCCGTTGCGATCGGGCTGCTCACCTGCGACGGAAGGCTGCCCAGCAACATCAACGCGAGGACGAGCGCGACGATCGTCCCGGCGACCCCAAGTGCGCGATCACTACCGGCATCGCCATTCCGCCAGCCGTCGACGGCGAACCCGACCAACGGGATGACCGGTGTCAGCAGGACCACACTGTGCAGCAACGTTCCGGTACGCAGAGCCGCGAACCCGAACGCGGTCAGAACCGCGCCGACCCCGATCGCCGTGGCTGGTCCGGCCGCCCAGCCGTCGACCCCACCCACCAGAGACAACGCCAGCAGCAACCCGCCAAGGGCCAACGTCAGCAGGGCCAGGAACCGCATGATCGCGCCGCCTGCCGCGAGTCCGAGAACGGTCCAGTACGGCACCATCATGCCGCCGCGAAGTGTCCGGGTGACCGGCTTGATCGCGTCCAGGCCCGATCGGTTGCTGTCGGCAACTGTGACGGCAACGCTGGCCGCCGTTGCCGCGGTACGGATCAGCTGATCGCTGCGCGCCTCCTCCTCGAGCGGTTCCCGGCCGATTCCGGCTCGGTCGAATGCCTGCAAGGCCCTCGATCCCAGCTCAGCCTCGTCGGCCGACAACGGATCCGAGTCCTCCGGATCCGCAGTACCGTCCAGCTCTGTCAGCAGGGCGGAGTACTGGGTGAGGAAGAGTTCGCCTTTGGAGGAAGGGTTCGCGCGATCGCTCCGGTCGGCCGCGACGGCGGCGGCGATGGTCGGCAGTTCCTCGACGGCGACCCGCAGGTGCACGGCCCACGCGGCGATCGCGGCCAGGTTCGGCAGGCTGGCGGGCAGATCCGGTCCGTCCAGTGCGTACACGGGCTTGAGCTCACGGATCGCGTCCTCCCGTAGTTCGAGCACTTCCGCCGGCGCCGACGTACCGAACAACTCTTGGACGAGCGTGTCGACGAACTGAGCCGCCGTCTCCGGGGTTTCGCTGGGCCTGCTCTGGAGGGCTCGCCGGCGTAGCCGCTCGGGCGACAGGATGATCTGGCACAACATGGTCGCCGCGTCCATCCGCCCCCAGGTCCAGTCGTTCATCCGCCAGGACCGCTTGAGGAATCCACCGAAGCGGTTCAGCGACATCCCGCCGACCTTGTCCTCCAGCGTGATCGACTGCTTGGCGAAGCGGTTCTCGGTCTGCAACGAGATCTGCACCAGATCCACCGGGTGACTGCTGCCGGTCGAGGAGTCGTCGGCGAGGGTCCACGCGGCCACGTGCAACCAGAGCAACCGGGTCAGAACCCTTCTGCGGTTGACCTCCCCGTGGGCGGTGAGGTCGGCGAACAGGGTCTGCCACGGCTTCAGCCCAGCCGATCGGGCGATCCGTTCATCGCTGACGGCCTTCAACGGCGGGATGGCTCCGGCCACGGCTTTGACGATCTCGTCAACAGCCTCGGTGGCAGCTTGACCGGTATTGGCGAACGTCACCTCGTCGCGGAGCTTCTGCAGAGCCGACTCGACCTGCTCCGACATCGGGTGCTTGGCGCCTTGGTCCTGCGACAGCACGTCGGTCAGCACCGCGGACTCGGCCGACGCGACCGCGCGGTCCTCGTTGATCATCGCTCGGGCATAGTGCGCCAGCCGCAACGTCCACATTTTCGCCCCGGGCTGCAGAGCGCTGAGAACGGGATCCTCTGTCCATGGCTTGTCCATCCGGTCGCGAACGGTATGGAGGTCGGCTCGCGCCTTGCTGACGGTCCAGCGGGCCTTGGCGAGCTCGGCGCAGGTGTGCTCATCGGAATTGACGCTGATCAGCCGGTGCAGCAGGTCCAGCGCCTCGTCCGCGACGTCGAGCGCGGCCGTGACACCCCAGCCCCAGTACGGCGTACCCGGGCTGACCACACTGTCTTCGGTCGGCAGCTCGCGCGGTACGTACGGCAGGCTCTCGTCGGCGGCGGCCAGCCACTTGCGCTGCGCGGTTTCGACGGCACCCCTGATCCGGCGGTACGACCAGTCCGCCGGCGGCTCGACCCGAGCGGCGAGATCGCGCGCCGCCCGTCGGACCCGCTGCTTGCGGTACTGCCCGTACACGCACTGGGCAAGTCTCTTGAGCTCATCGGGTTCCTTCAAACCCTCCAGGATGTCCAGCCGGGTGCCACGCCGCGCCGATGCGGCCTGGTTGTGCTTCTCGATCTCGTCGACGAAGGTCCGGTTGCCCTGACTCAGCAGGGCGCCCAGCAAACCACCCATCGCCCCGGCGACCGTCGGCGGATCGTCGGCGCGATCAGCCGGGTCCGGGCGGTTGACCGGCGCATGCGGATAGACGAGCAGCATGACGCGCTGGACCACACCTCCGGCCGGCATCCGGGCGACGGCGTCGAGCGCGGCCTGCGTCGGGGTGTTCGCGAGCAACCCACCGTCGACGGCGTACCTCGACCGGTCGGGAGGTATGGCCTCGGCCGGGCCGGCGGTGCGCCAGGACACGTATCGGCCGAGATCCGGTCGCTGCTTCGGGTCGGACAGATCGACGTGGTGGCCGTTGGACGGTTCGGTCAGGCCGTCCGGTCCGCGAGCCGGTACGAAACACGGCTCGAACGCCAGCGGGAAACCGGCCGTGCACCGGGCCGCGATCGCCAACCCGGCGGCGATGTCCTGATCAGCGGCTGGTTCGAAGTCGTCCTGGTCGCCTTCGCGTTTGAAGGTGAAGTAGCCCTGGTGCAGCATCTGCGGGAGCTGCTGGCCGAGGGAGTCGACGGACACCGTCCGCGCCCCATGCAGCAACGTCGTGGTGATGATCAGTTCGACCGGCCGCTCGGCCGTGGACCTGCTCTCCCACGGCTTGCAGAGTTGTTTCATCGCCTCGTACAGCTTGGGCAGGAAGTAGTCGTCACCACGCAGCAACGACGCCGGCGAACCCCGGAACGGCCGCTGCAGCAGGGAATCCATCCGGCCCTGCTCGGACCACAGATCGCGCATCGCCGCGACCTTCGCGTCCTGGTTGGCCTGACCGAGGGCGAGCGCGGCGCCGTTGATCCCGCCGGCCGACGTACCGGCGATGACATCCGCACGGGCCTGGCTGTTCAGCAAGGACAGCAGCCGGCCGTACGGACCCTCCTCGCGGGTCACCCGGTCGATCTCGCGGACCACGCCGCCCATCCAGACGGCGAGACTGACGCCGCCGTTGAGGACGACGGCGAAGCGGATCTCTTCCTTCGCCGCACCGTGTCCGTTGACAGCCGGTTGCTCTGGCACGTTTTGTTCTGGCACGTTCATCGAATCCCCCTGGCCGATTCGGCGTCCCACCCCTGGACCGCCGTCAGCCTTGCGCTGGATGGTACTCCTCGCGTCACGCTCCGTCACGTGCTCAGCTCCGCCGGTGGATTGGTACTACTGTTCGGTCAGCGCTTTGCCAGAGGAGGCGGGATGGTCGAGGTTGGGCAGGTCGCCGGGCTGCGGAGTCGGTGGGTGCCGGTGGCCGCGTTCGCCTTGGTGGGTGCCGCAACGCAACTGGTCTGGCTGAACTTCGCCGGGGTCACGACGG
Organism: Kribbella caucasensis; assembly: GCF_004361855.1. GTDB lineage: Bacteria > Actinomycetota > Actinomycetes > Propionibacteriales > Kribbellaceae > Kribbella > Kribbella caucasensis. The sequence goes on along the minus strand of NZ_SNWQ01000020.1, from coordinate 28,671 downwards.
TCGCCGCCGAACGGTACGGCGTCTCGGAGAACGCGATCGGCTGGCTCGCCCAGGTCTTCCCACTCCTGTACGTCGTCCTCGCGATCCCGGCCGGTCTGGTGCTGGACCGCTGGTTCCGCAGTGGCCTGATCGTCGGTGCCGTGCTGACCGCGTTGGGCGCTTTGCTGAGGTTGATCGGCGACGATTACAGCTGGCTGCTCATCGGTCAGCTCGTCGCGTCGGTGGCTCAGCCCCTGGTGCTGAACGCGGTCACCGGGATCACGGGCCGATACCTCGTGGAGAAGGACCGGGCCACCGGGATCGCGGTCGGGACGGCCAGCATCTTCGCGGGGATGGTTCTTGCTTTCGTGCTCTCGGCTGTCTTTCCTGCTTCTGCGGATCTGCCGGTCGTGCTCAGGCTGTCCGCGATCTTCTCGGTGGTCGCGGCGGTTGTCGTGATCGTTGCCCTGCGCAAGCGAGGCTCGTTTCGGGTGGAGCGCGGCCGGCCCGATCGGAGTGCGCTGAAGGTGGCCTGGGGTGATCCGCTGATCCGCCGGTTGTGCGTGCTGGCGATCTTCCCGTTCGGGGTTTTCGTTGCCCTGACCACCTTTGCGCAGGCGCTCCTCGAACCGGCCGGGGTGAGCGGTGGTACCGCGAGCACGATCCTGCTGGTGAACGTGGTCGCCGGGGTGGTGGGCAGTGCGGTGATCCCGGTGCTCGTCGTACGACGGCACGCGGAGTCGGCGCTGCTCGTGATCAGTCTGGCGGGGACCGCGTTGGCATGTGTCGCGCTGGCTGTCGAACCGGGGGTGGTGGTCGGGTTCGTGGCGATCACGCTGATCGGGTTCTTGTTGCTGCCCGCTCTGCCGATCGTGTTGGAGCTGGTCGAACGCCGCACAGGCGAAGCCGACGGAACGGGTGCCGGCTTGATCTGGATGGCAGGCAACCTCGGCGGCCTCCTCGTCGCAACAGCAGTCGGCTTGCTGGTGGACCACCCACTGCCCGCGTTCTTGGTGATGGCGGCGGTCGCCCTGATCGCCGTACCAGGAGCACGCGCGTTGCGAAGCCCTATCGCCTCCCTCTGAGGAGTGCGATGGCAGTGGCGGCCGTTGCGAGCAGACCGCCGACTCCGGCCACGACGAACGTGACACGCGCGTCGGTCTGTTGGAGTAGGAGGCCGCCGAAGACGTACGAAACCCCTGCTGCCAGGCCGATCGCGCCGTACAGGTTGCCGAACACGCGACCGAGCATGCCCGCCGGTACGACGCGTTGAAGGTGCGTGTTGATCGCCACGTCGAGTGCTGCGATCCCGATGCCGCGGATCGTCTGAAGCGCGAGGGCGGCCCAGATGGCCCATGCGAGTCCGGTTGCGAGGTTGCCCAGGCTGCTCACGGCGAACCCGATCACAATCAGCACCGGCATCTTCACGCGCGGGGCGAATCGGGTGAGCAACGCGTACCCGACGACCAGGCCGATGCCGACCCCGGCGTACAGGGCGGCCGCCGCGGAATCGCCGCCATGCAACTCGTCCTTGGCCAGGAACACCATCGCGACATCGTCCACCCCGCTGAACGCGACCACCGCGAAGAACCCGAGCCCGATCACGCGAACCGCCTTCGTCCGCCAGATGTACCCGAGGCCCGCCTTTGCGTTGCTCAGCAGCGAAGCGTCCCTGTGCTCAGGAGCAGGCGGCAGGGAGGGAGTCGGCTTAGCAGGACGGCCGATACTGCGAAGGTCGCGGCGTCGATCAACAGGATCCCGCGGACGTCCAGCACCAGGAAGAGGACCGCGGCCACCAACGGCCCGATCGCCTCCAGCCCGTTGGTCCCCGCACCGAGCGTCGAGTTGGCGGTCTCCAGATCCTTGTCCTCGACCAACGCCGGTACGGCGCTCCGCGAGCCGGCCTGGAACACCTGCGCCACGATGCTCCAGACCGCCACCAAGACCAGCAGCACCGGCAACGGCGGCAACGTGAACGCCATCACCGCGACCAGCACCCCCTGCGCCAGCTCGCACCCCACCATCACCCTGCGCAGATCGAACCGATCCCCGATCGCCCCCGCAACCGCCCCGAACAACCCCGGCGTGAAGTCCCCCGCCAGCAACAGCAACGCCACCGCCAACGCGGCCCCCGTCGCCGCCTCGACATACAACAACAACGCCACCAAACCCAGCGAGTCCCCCAGAAACGACACCGACCGAGCCACAAACAAGCTCCGGAACGCCCCGTTCCCCCGCACGAGCCCCGCCGCGCCCACACCCCACCCCCTCCCTCGCCCGGCCGTCCCCCGAATCCTCTACCATGGACCGGCACGCGGGGCCGCGCTCCGCACGCACCAGCCGACGTGGCGCAATTGGTAGCGCACCGCTCTTGTAAAGCGGTGGTTAGGGGTTCGAGTCCCCTCGTCGGCTCCACCACCTGCAAATATGCCCATCAAGGCATGCTCTTGAGGGGTCCAACTGGCCGCTTACTGACCGCTTCGGGGTCTGATCAATCGATCGCGGCCCCTTCCGTTGGTTGCCGGTGCTGCTCATGGATGCCCCTCAGCGCCTCATCCAACAGGCCTGCTGCCTCCGGATTACGAGCACGCCGACCGACGTACTCGTCGACCGTGGTCGAGATCCTTGAGTGTCCAAGCTGATCGGCAATTTTCCGTGGCGTTTGCCCTGCGTCCTCAAGGATCGTCGCGGTCGTCTTCCGGAAGACGTGGGCAGTGACCCAAGCCATCTCGTCAGCCAGCGACCGCATGCCGGCCAGCTCGGTCAGCTCCAGCAGCGCTGTCCGATCGCGCTTGCTCAACCGGTACGCGTTGGCCAAGGCGACCGCCTCTTCCGCCTCCAGCCTCACCCGCCCGGTCTCGATCAGGCTGATCCTCGTCTTCCGCCAGCCGAGCTTGTCGACGATCTGAGTCTGTGTGAATCCAGCTCGCCGCCGATGCGCTTTCAGGGTCTGCCCCAGCTCTGTTCGACGCTGACCACCCACAGGACGGCGTGCGTTCCGCAGCGCATGCTGGACGTTATGCGGATCCCGGAACCCGCCCTTGGAGTCCGGGAAGACAGGTGAGCCAGACGGCGTGCCCTCGTTCCACCGAGCAAGCACCATCTCAAGCGCCCATCGCGGCAGCACAAGAACCCGCTCGCCAGCCGCCGACTTCACGCGCCGGCGAATCAGCCCGTGGCCCTTCAGTCGCTGAACCTGGTAGCTGCAGTTGATCTGCCCCGTCTCCCGATTCACATCTTTCCAAGTGACGGCCAGCGCCTCACCGATCCGCTCACCGGTAGCCAGCATGAACTTGCACAGATCCACCAGATCAGCCCGAACCGCGCGCTCATCCTGCCGCAGCAGTTCGAACCATGCCTCTCTCTCGTCCTCCTCCAACGCTCGGGGCGACCGACGCCGCCTCTTTCCACGAATCTTGATCTCCCGAACCGGATTCGCGATCAACGCCCCATGCCGCACCGCCATCGAGAGCGCCCCTGAGAGGATGCTCTTGCAGGTCTTGGCGCTCGCGACCCCGACCTCGTTCCTGATGGCTTGAATCACGTCATTCACCCGCGGCGTCGTCAACTCCACAAGACGAATCTCGCCGATTCGTGGCGTCAGATTCTTGTCGCACTGATACCGGTAGGTCTGATGTGTCCCCGGTGCCAAGACCTCCTGCTCTCCAAGCTCCTTAATCTCAGCCAGGAACAGCTCAACCGCCACCGACACCCGGCTCTCAGGCTTGATCTCCGCGGATCCGCTCAACCTCGTCCGAGTCTTCAACATCGTCCTGAGCTTGTTCTCCGCCTCGGTAGCGGTCTTCCCCCAAGCCGCCACCCGCCGAGTCCGCCCATCGACGTCCCGATACCTAGCCTTCGCCTCGAACTTGTCCGCACGCCCCTTCTTGTCCCAGCGCATAGCCCGAGACGAGATCGTCCCCCAAGTTCCCAGCGGCAACGGCTGCTTCGCCATCCAGACCTCCGCACGAATGCCCGTCCGGTCCCGATCCGGAACGGCTATGCAGACTCAACGTCCGAGACCCAGAACAATCCGCGTGGACGCCCACGCCCATCAGCTGGGGCCATGTCACCAGGCCGCTGTAGCCAAGCGATGCCACCTGTACGCCAAGGCCAGGCACCACCATGGGCAACCCTGCCGAGGCTCGGCCGACGGGAGATTGGGCAGGCATGTTGAAGTCTCGAAACCCCTCGGAGATGGTGTAGATCTCTTCGTTCCTGGCGGGCGACAGACGACACACGACTGAATCGGCGCCTGACCTGCGGGTTTGCCTCTCAGCGTTCCGCGGCGGTGATCATCGTTTGCCATCGGCTCACGGAGCAGTGACGGAGCAGGTACTTGCCTACCGCAACTTTGAAGGATCCATTAGGCAGCAATCGATCTGTGAGCCCACAGCCGGGCAGCTGGCCCGGATCGCCTCATCAAAGTCGGTCATACCGCACTCGACGAGGTCAAGTGCCTTCAAGTCGCGCCGGACAGGAGAGGCGACAACTCGGCCCGACAGGCCCCGACCACACGCGGGGTGAGACCCAAAACCGTGGGGCCAACCGATAGCGAGGTCCGCGTTGGTTGAGTGATAGCACAGCACTATGCGCCGAGATCCTCGCTTTGCCCAGCAGCGACTACTCGCGCGACTCTAAGGGCTCTTCGCTGGCTGACGGCCGCGACTCCTACAAACTCGGCGCCCTGGTCGACGCCTTCGGCCTAGCCGAAGGACTTCCTCACGATCTGGTACCGCATCGAGCGACGTACGAGGCGATCGTATGTGCCCGGCTCCTCGCCCACCTGGCGACACCGCCCGACCGCGCGCCGCTTACACTCACCGAACTGCTGAACATCATGGCTGGCAAGGCCACCACGGATAGCGCCGCCGATGAACCGGCCGCGACCCTCTTCTGAGACCCGCCCGGACTCTTCGTCACCATCGACGGCCTGTCCGGCGTGGGCAAAACCACCACCATCACCCACCTCGCCCAACTCCTCAAAACCGACAACGTCTCCGTCCATCTCACCGCCGAACCATCACGAGGCCCAATCGGCCAACTCGCCTACGAACTCACCGACACTGAACCAGCCCTCGTCCGATGAGGTTGCGCAGATTGAGGGCGGCGGTGCGGTGTTTGAGCCAGGCGTTGTTCTTGTCGGTGCCGCGGTAGCGGAGTTTGACGCGGCGCCCGCCTTGGCGGCGATCTGGGCTATGACCCGTTCCACGTTGGGCCGGAAGGTGCGGTAGTCCTGGCGCAGTTCCGGCTTGTCGGACCAGTCATGGCGCGCCTGGCGCAGCAGCGCGTCGCGGTCGTGCAGGTGGAGTATGCGGCCGTTCTTGGCTGTGGTGCAGCGGGTCCGTAGCGGGCAGTCGCGGCACAAGACGCCGAAGACCACGGCTCGTTTCTTGGTGATCGCCCGGGTGTGTCCGGCCGGGCAGTGGGCCTGGCCGGCGGCCTCGTCCACGGTGAAGTCGTCGATGGTGAACTCGCCTTCGACCGGTGCTTCACCGGGCCTGGTTTGATCACCGCCGCATGCCCGGCGTCATCGATGGCGCCCCGCAGATCCCCTGTGCCGTAAGCGGAATCGCCATACCACTGGCGTGCCTCGGTCTCGGCGCCGAGGAAGTTCTCGGCCACGGCGGCGTCACTGTTGTCGGCCCCGGCGGCCGGGGTGAGCGCCTCGTCGGTGATGATCGCGGTCTCCGGCTCGGCCGACACGTGCGCGCGATACCCGTCGCGGGTGTTGCGTGGCGACTTGCGGGTATGCCGGGCCTCGGGATCCACCGTGGAAATCACCCGCTCCGGCGCGACCCGCCGCGCGATCCGCCACCGCCCGTCGGTGCCATCGCTACCCTCGGCCGGCTCCACGTCCTGACCGGCGACCAACGCCAGCAACGCCACCACATTCTCGGCGCGCTCATCGAGCCTGCGCCCCGAAAGCACCGCGACCAGCGCGTTCGCGTCGTTGATCAGCGCCGACACCAGCGCCTCCCGTGCGGCCGGATCGTCCCAGTCGATCGTCGGCTTGCCCGGCCGGGAATAGTCGTGACCGGTGCACACCGCCGCGATCTGCTCGGCCGCACCGGGCACCTCCCGCCCGACCCGGCGGATCACCGAGATCAGCTGAGTGACCGTGTCCTGAGTGGCCACCGCGTCGTCGAGGATGGTCGAATCCACCGCCCGCCTCGACCGGCCCCGCACCACCCCGGTCGCTTGAACCACCTTGCGGACCGCGTCGTTGATCCGATGCGGCCGACCCGACTTCGCCAACCGCCGTCGCCAATACACCAGGGTCGAGGCGTCGAAACCCTTGTCATCCAGCGCCATTCCGGTCGCGACCTTCCACCGCAGGTCACACCGCGCCGCCTCGGCCGTCTCCCGATCGGAATAGTCGTGCAAACCCTGCAATACCAGAATCGACGCCATCACCGACGCAGGGATCGACGGCCGCCCCCGGCCCGACCCAAACAAGTCATCGAAGTCGCTGTCGGCGAACAGATCCCGCCGATGCTCCGCCAGGAACGCGAACATGCTGCCCTCAGGAACCAGATGACCCACCAGAGCCCGCGCGTCCAGCAGTTCCCGGTCGACCCGCTCAACACCCTGCATGCCAAAACCCTCTCAGCACGCACAGCAGACACCGCGACGACACGCGGATTATTCAGCGGCCTCCTAGAGGCCCGACTCACATACATGGCATCCGAGGTGCGGACGTTCTCGACGCCCCACGTTTCATCGACATCGCCGGAGATGTCGCTGATCTGCTCACCGGCTCAGTGGTCGTCGCGCACAACGCCAGATTCGACCTGGGGTTCGTCACAGCTGAATACCAACGTATCGGTGCCACTCCCCCAGCCTGGCCGGCGCTCTGCACCCTGGGTATGTCATACAGACTCGGTCGGTTCGGTGGCGGTCGGCTGGCGAACTGCCTGGCTGCAGAGGGCCTCGGTCATCCGGATGCGCATAGTGCACTCGGTGACTGCAACAGCAACCGCCGGACTGTTAGCGACCTACCTTGGAAGATCGGCTCTTCACGGGGCCACCTCACTGACGGCCCTCGGATGTGTACCCGTGGATTGGCCGGACACCCCCGGTTGGCCGATATGGCCGGCCTCCGGGCGGACACACGACCGATCTGAGCGATGGAGACCCGAACTGTCTGCCCTGGCACAACTGGTACGGCACCTACCGGCACATGATCTCAGTAGTGCACGGAGTCCTGTGGACACCGCGGCGTATCTCGATCTTCTCGATCGGGCGCTGGAGGATCGCTTGATCGATAGTGACGAAGTACAGGCCCTTGCCGAGACGGCTGGGGAGTGGGGACTCCGACGGAACGATGTCGAGCAGGCTCATGCCACCTATTTACGTGCGCTGGCGGTGACTGCCCTCGCTGACGGAGTCCTCACCGATTTTGAGTTGACCGATCTTGCGGACGTTGCCTCCGGGCTCGGCCTCGGAGTGGACGAGATCGGCGCCGCATTGCACGAGGCAAGATCCCATCAGCCATCCGCGTCGGCTGGTGAACCCTTACGTGGCTTGGGTGTCTGCTTCACCGGGGCGCTGCAAGCAAGACTCAATGGACAGCCCGTCACTCGCGAGCAAGCGCAGGGTCTCGCCAGAGCCGCCGGGCTCGTGGTGCACGGCGGAGTAACCAAATCCTTGGACATTCTCGTTGTCGCGGACCCAAACTCCTTGTCGGGCAAAGCGAAGAAGGCGCGAAGCTACGGAACCCGCATCATCGCGGAAGCCGCCTTCTGGCCAGCGATCGGCCTCACCATTGACTGAGCGGGGGCTACTGATCGGTCGACACCGCCGGACGGCGAACAAGCGTGTGCGCAGCATGGTCAGAGCTCTGGGTCCGTGCACTCAGTGGGCGAACACATGGCTGAGAACGCGGACTTGACAGAGCGCGGGAGCAGAGTGAACCGCCCCGGGCTTGATGCGCTCCTCCTTCATTGGAACGCGGCATTGGCGACATGCACGTACGACGAGCAGACCAACGCCGAAGTGGCCCATGACGTCCTGGTCCTCACGGTCTGGATGTAACACTCCGTAGCCAGGTTCGTCCCTCTCAGCCGGTGAAGGACGAGCATGTTCCGCTCAGCCCTCACAGCAGCTGAAGTCTGTCCCGTCGCCTCCATTTTCTGTATCGTGACCTCAGCTAAAAGACTGGCGCCGGCGGACTCGTCGAGGGTCATTCTCCGCTCGACGAACCTGGAGGAGCCCATGTCGGCAAACCTTGTCGTTTTAGCATCTGGCGAAGGCACGACGCTGCAGGCAATCCTCGACGCATGCGGAACGCGCATTGATGCAACGATAACTGCGGTTGGCACCGACAGGTTGGGGACAGGGGCCGAGGCTCGCGCGGGGCGACACGGGATTCCAGTTTTTACCAATACCCTCGAGGATTTCACTTCTCGGGACGATTTCGACCGAGCGTTGGCCCGGGCAATTGGAAAATTCGATCCAGATCTACTCGTACTTGCAGGATATATGAAGATTCTCTCTAGCGCAGTGATAGGGACATATCCTACAATTAATACCCATCCAGCACTCTCGCCTTCATTTCCCGGAGCCCACGCAGTCCGTGATGCCTTGGCGCATGGAGTGAAGGTAACAGGCGTCACAATCCACTGGGTCGACGAAGGCATAGATACCGGCGAAATCATCGCTCAGGCTCCGGTCGCCGTTGCTGACGACGATACTACTGACAGTCTGCGTAGACGGATCCAGTCTATTGAACGGGATCTATATGTGAAAGTGATCGGGGAACTTGTATCCGAATCCCCTCTGACCCTCCGACGTCACCTAACTCAGCCAGGTATCGACCGCGATGGCGAGACCGGCTCCGATGGTCCCGAACAGCATCAGTCGTAGTGCAGCACTGATTGCCCAGTATTTCCTTGCCGCAATCGCCGATACTTGGAGTAGTTGATCCAAAACCGCACTCCTCGGCTCCGCTACAGATTCCTCCAACGCCGCCTCCAACTGGAGGCGAGACAGGCCGACCACATCACCGAAGTAAGAAATGACGCTGCCGCCATTTTTGATACGCTTGGTTTGAGGGTAGATGCAATATCCCAACATGCCGAGGCCCAACGCGACAGCTGCAATGCTGAGCCACCAGAGGATCGCCGCCGCCAAAACCAGGCGCGCGGGACTCCAATCGCTTGAGAGTGCAGAGGCGAGCAGAGCACCCACTACGACGCCAGCACCCGCCAAGAGGATGGATGCCTTTGCGTCCGCCCTCCCGATCTCCTCTCGGGCCGCTGCGAGGATTACCTCTGCGCATGCGGAGACATCATCCGTCATTGCCAAAACATCCTTTCGAGCGAATGAATGGATCAAGCACTTGATGGCCGACCCGCCACGGCTCGACGGCTTCCAAGGTAGCGATCTTCGAGAGATTTGAACAAACCGACCTGAACCGCGCACTTGCCGGAGGGCATACTCTGGGCCATTCTTGCAGGGAACCTCACCGTTCCGCCAGCGCGGGAAAGAAGGCCAAGATATGCAGCGCCGCTCAGAGATCCAACTCAGCCTGCATCGTCAAGTCTTGGGCCAATTCGAGCCGCGGATGCTTGACGGCATTCGTCAATTCATGCGGCATTTGCAGCAATTGGATGCAGATGTTGTTATGTTCATCGCTCGCAAATCCTATTGCCTGTATGACACCCTCGTTCGCCTAGGCTACATTGGAACAGACAGTCCAGTTGTTACGGATAGAATGCTGGACTTTGATTTGCGAGAACTTCGAGGAAAACGGGTCGCACTGGTTGACGATACGGTGATCCTTGGCACCACACTTGCACGTGCGCGCGCACGATTGATCGACGTGGGTGCTGAGGTCAGCATTCATGCCCTTTGCGTGGACGAGGACTTCTATTCTCCCGATATTGTCCAGTTAGATCATGCTGAACTGGTAGGCACGGATGACTTCATTAAGACATTTTGTGCGGCGGAGATAAGCGCACTTGCGTCACTCCCAAGACCTTACATCGTGGATTTTCCGATCTCAGCAAATACGCGAATTCGACGGACGGATCTTGGAACATTCTTCTCCAGTATTGAGTGGTCCACCTACAAAGTGGACAGTCCATCGCGAGGCACCACAGATATTCTCGCGTACACCTTCTTTCCCAGTGATCTTATCTACGCTGAGCTGGCTCGATCTCTCGGCCCTGACGCGTTGGCCTGCCTGGACATCGTGAAGGTGCGCGCATTTGGCCGGCTCGTCGATGATGCGGCTTGGTTCTCATTCGTTCCTATTGTAACCCTTCAACCGCTCGATGTGGCAGGAGTGGAGCGTTGCGCTCGACATATTATTCAACGACTGGAAGAATCCGGAGCCGGTCCGCTAGATTCACTCGTCGGTGCAATCCGCGAACCAATCGGATGGCTACGGATTACACAGTATCTGCTCAGCTCAGCCCTCGGCGGGCGTTTCCTTCGATCGATCGCATCGTCAATTCATGGTTTGCCCACCGTCGGCTTTCTTGATCGAGAGGCGCCCATCCACTTCGGCCCCGAACTGGGCAAGCGACTCGAGTCGATTAGCGCTCCAGCCGAACATGTAGTCTTCGGTGCGCTTTCCGATGACGCACCGCACATCGCCCTCAATCCCGCAGAGTTGCCGAGTGATGTCAAGCTGCGAACCGCGGCTCTATTTAACGATGCAGATGCCCCAGCGGATGGCATTATGCTTAGCAGTTCGCATCCTTCTAGCGGAAGCATCGAGACTGACTTTTCTGAGATCTTCCTGGCACTCTTCGAGCGCTACGAGATCCCAGCCAGAGATGAAGCGCGGCGGCTAGGCTCAGGGGTTCTAGTTGCCGACCCTGAGGACGCCCCGTTCCGCGATCGATTACTCAAAGGCATTCCGTGGCGGAGTATCACCGAACATCTTGCAAAGCGCTACGACACCGAGAATGACGTTCACTTTAGACGACTCTTAAGCCTCATCCTCGATGGGTTGAACGATCTTGGCATATCCGTTCCTATCACGTGCTGTGAGGCCGGAATCTTGTATCGCGCTTATCGCCACGGCGAAGATGTGCCAATACATGATGGCCATTTGGATCTTGCCTTTGATGCCGTTGATGGAATCCTTCATGGGTCAGGACGCGATTCGCTATCCAGAGTCGCCCTAGAGAAGCTTCTCGTTCTATTATTTCAGCTAGGCATTTCCCAAGGATACATTCTGCCAAAGGCAGATGTACCTAGTGCCAGTCGCGAACGATTGATGCTTCACCGTGCGTTTCACCTACACGGGGCGATTATGGAGTTTCGCTCCCGATCGAGTTCAGCCTCTGTGAATGAGATTTGGTTTTCGAAATATCTGCGCAGACGCAACGTCTTGACTTTAGACTCAGCGCGAAAGTATCAATTGGGAAGACGGGTTGACGGCAGCCAGGTCCACTCGATGGCGCCAGCATTCGCATTCGGGCTCGGAAACATTGTCGGAGCGTTGATGGGCGGCGGCTTACCGGGACCAGCGCAGACCACCGACGATCTCATCGCACTCACTACGACGAGAGACGCTCGAGATACATTGGCGGCAATTGAAGCAGAGCTCGTTCTATTCTCCGAATGGTGGGATGAGGAAAACGGCAGCAGCCTGCGGAGCGCATTTTCTCACCGAGATCTCCAAATGGCCGCGAAGCTTATGACTCGACTTCATCGCGGAAATGGATACACAGCAGTCAATTCGGCGCTCAAGAAGGCTCATTGGTATCGAACCCAGTTCTGGCGAAACGTAGTGGATGGCGGAACGTCGAAACTACGACACGCGGGTAGAGAAGGTGAAGCACGCACATGGGAGGGGTACTGGAAACCATACATCGAAGCCCAAACTTCAACAGGCGGGGAGGCGCTTGAGAGCGCCATTACGCAATTCGCTGGTATTTGTTGGAGCGTAGGCGCGTGGTTCGCCATTCTCGAGGAAGGTTCTGTTTCGCAAGTTCAGAGAAGTTCGAGCGAAAAGGACATTCGCAACGGGGCAAAGAAGTTGTCGACATGGCGAGCTAGGATGACCGATGCCTCGATCGCAGCGCCAAATGATGTTCTTGAAGTAGAGGAATTGATGGAGTCGTTCCGCCTCTCGACTCTCGACGAGAGACTTTCGGCCTGCCGACTCGCTCTGGAGAAGATAACAACTCTGAGGAACTCGATAGATGGCGCAGTGAGCCTAGTAGATTTCATGCTAGAGGAATATGGCACTCCGCTCGTTGGGCAACGCTATTCATATGTACTTTGGTACGACCTGGTTGATTCGAAAGGAAATGAATGGAAGGAGCAGGACATAGATGTGGAGACATATCGCCGAAGGTCCTTCGTGTTTCGCCGGGCAGCCAATTCGCAACTCATTGAGATGCAACAAGTGGCCAGGAAGAAGGGTGGCGAAGTTCACCCTTGGAAAGTTGGCCTTAGTTCCGCCGATGACGAAAAGCATGTCGCATTCGGCGGTAGATTGGCCCTTGAGTGGGCAATCGAGACCCTCGCACGGTTACGCAAGTGTGCGGAGGCGTTCCCGGGGGTCCGCTTTAGAGCCATCCTCATTGAGACCAACTTCGTAGGCACGTCCCTTTCACGGCAACACGGTGGCGAAATGATGGGACGAAGTTTCTTGGAACATCTGTCCTGCTTGCAACAGGATCTTGGGGACCTTGAGGGAAGTTATTTGGATTCGTCGTGCTTCGTGATGGTTGCCGGACAAGGGCTAATTAGGTCCGGAGTAGCCGACCGCCTTGGACTAGGAGGTATTGTTGCCAAAGGCCATCCGACTGAGGTAGAGGGGAACCAGCGAGTGACACCAGTTATTTACGGCCATCTATCGGGATGACATCACCAAGGATAGATCCAGCTCCCATTTCGATGTTTACACTGGAGTGAGATCGACGACGGCGTGCTGGACATTCCAGATCGAACTGCACGGCGCGCTCCGATGGCCCTGCTGACGGTCGCATCGTGAATCCCGTGCACGGCGAGCCTGATATTGCCCTGGACAGGCCGACTCTGTCCGCTGCCGCCCAGCCTCGCGAAAGCATCCGAACGCGCAGAACCCCGTCCACTAGCCAGTCCGGGTTCTCGATAATCCGCAAATAGCGCCACCATTGTGCTCGACGCAGTTATCGAGACGAACTGGAACCGGCATCAGCGCAGGGGGGACCGCGCCGAACAAGAGGAGCGTACTCAGGCTCCTCTAGGCGCTCGACCTGGCGGTTCCAGATCGACCTCCAGGCGTGTGGTTAAGGTGTGTGTTCGTTTTCGGACTTGCACCTCTACCACACGGTGGGCCAGGGGCGACCTCTACATCGACAGTCTGCTCGCTGTGGGGACCATCAACCGACCTGGTGGTCAGCGAGATTTCGCAGCATGAATTTGTCCGCCACTCGTCTCGGCGGTATTCGCGAGTCGACATTCGCGGAGTGATGGTCCCTCGCGCTAAGTGCGCCTCTACGCGCCCAGGGGAGGATATGGCCGGCGCGGCGCGAGTCAGACCCATCCAGCCTTGCTCGGTTGCGACGTTCCACTGCCGTTGTCCGGACGACCCGCGGCGTAGTTGGCGGTCGCGGATGTTTCGGCGCTCAGCGATTCAGCCAGTCGGGACGGGCAAGGTCGCCGTCATCGAGCCATTCGACTCCTGCATCGTCCCTGTGTAGGCCGTGGTGGTAGCCGAGGAGGCAAGGGTCATCAGTGCGTGGATTGCGGCCGTCGCAATCCACTTCTTGCGCTGAGCGTAGTACCGGCCACTCGCGCGACCGGTTCCCAGTCAGATTCATTCCGTACTCCCATCACAGCCACCGCTTGGAACGGCCGGCGACAGGGCAGGGGCAACCACGCACCGCCCGGGTGCGCGCTCGGGGCTCTTCCGCCGCCCTGACCATGGTTAGACGGTAGGAGTCCGGCAGGTGCTCAGAGTATGGACTTGCAGAGACTTGCACGGCTATTGCAGAGCCTCGAGGGCAGAGGCGATCAAGCGTCTCGCGGGGGCTCCGACGACGGCGATTTTGGATAGGCGGGCGAAGGCGTCGGCGTACATCGCTACCTCGCCAGGCTGGGTGATGGTGAGGTAGCCGGAGATGAGTTCGACGTTGACCTGGGCGTCGTCGAAGATCCAGAAATCCTCGACTGGGGGCATGGCTGTGCGGTCGGCGCCGAGGGGCAAGATGCCGAGGGAGACCGAAGGCAGCTCGCTGACGGTGAGGAGGTGGCCGAGTTGGCCAGCCATGACGTCGGTGTCGCCCATGACGTTTCGGAGTACGGCTTCCTCCACAAGTACTGTGAACGTCCGGTCCTTCTGGTGGAGCAGTTTCCGGCGCTCATTCCGCACCCTCACGGCATCCTCGACGTCGTCTGGGAGGCCGCGGCGGGCCGCGGTGCCGCGGAGCAGGGCGCGGGTGTAGCTCTGGGTCTGTACTGCACCGAGGACCAGCCACGGCGAGTACGTCCGGAAGCGTCGGGTGCGCTGCCACAGCGGCATGACGGACTCGTGGGCGCGTCGAAGTCCGCCGCGTTCCATGCGCTTCCACTGGACGAACATGCCCTCGATCGCTTCCAGCGAAGCGATTAGATCGGCGATCTGGTCTGAGGCCTCGCATTGCGCGGCTCCTCGTCGTACCGGCGTCGCCACCGGTCAACGTCTCGCCTGATCAGATGCGGTGCAGGACGTCCTGGTGGCGCAGCAGGAGTTCGTAGCCGACGGCTTCCTGTGGGAGTCGCTGGCCGTTGACCAATGCCATGCAGGCATCGCCGGCGAACTCGCACAGCCACTCGGACGCGGCCGCAGCCTCGTCGACGGCGACTCGGGCACCCGGCAGCCGGTGCGGCGTGGCGAACAGGAGCTCGTACAGCGGGATCGCGGGAACCACCGCAGGGAGACCAGCTTGCAGGGCCTTCAGGCTCGCAGCTACCGGAATCTGCAGCCCCTTCAGGTCGACATCGCCGAAGTAGACGATCCGCTGCGGCGCCGGGACCAGCAGCGGCACCGACAGCACCGCGGACGGGAACTGATTTCCGGTTCCATAGCCGACATGCCTGCCGGGACCGCCATGGTTGGCGTGCTGACGAGTGACTTCGAGCAGCGACGCGTAGGTGTGATGGTTCTCCGCGATCAGCAAAGCCTTGCCGTGCGGATCGACGGCTCCGGGAACCCACTGCGAAACGAACGGGATCGGCACCTGATGGCACCGCAGCAGCTCGAGCGTGAGCGCGCCCGCAGTGAACAATCTCGTAGTGCTGAGACGATCCAGTCGCTTCTCGTCACCGAACAGCTCCAGAGACCGTTCGCGGACCGGCACGCTCGGCCGCGCCTCACCACAGTCACGCAAGAACGCGGCAACTGCCTCGAGAACGGCGAGCTCATCGTCCCGGCTCGCAATCCGCCCGGCGGCCTCGAGCGCTGCCGGCCACACACGCACAGGCTTGGGCTGAGCCGCCCGCCGCGGGCGCGGTGGGCGGCGAACCCACAGCGGCAGCGGTGGCTGTTCTCTCCTGTCGTAGCCGCCGGCCGACGCCGGCAGGATGACCACACCGGCGGCGACCAGCTCATCCAGCGCGGCCCGGATCTCCGAGCGCGCGTCGGGAGCGGTGGCCAAGCTACGGTCGAATGCCACGGCCGCGTCATACAGCACACCTAGCTCAATCTGCTGCGTCGGTGACGTCTCGATCAGAGCAGCCAGCCGCCTGCCGAGGGAACTCAGGTTCACGATTCCGACTCAGTGCGGCTCAGGCGCGCACCCGTGATTCCGTCCGCCGCCGGACCGTAGCGATCTTCGAGTACGACGTACCGCCGGGTGCGCAGTGCCCCAGGAGCGTTGCGCAACCGCAGCACATTGGGGAACTGTCCGACCGCTCCGAGATCCTCCACACCGGTCGTGTAGACGAGCTGTACACCGTGCGCAGCCGCCACGTCGCGCTGCAATCGGAGTAGCGCGACGTGGCTCGCCGTACCGAGCGGATTGTCCAGGACCAGCGTGCCACCCGCCGCAGCCTTGCCTTGACCACGATTGACCGCGCGAAGCCGAGCGAGCGTGCAGTAGAGCGCGACGCAGACGGTGAGCTTCTCCCCGCCGGAGAATTTGCCGAGCTGGGTGACCTCGACCGGTTCCACCGCCAGGTCGCTGTTCGGCTTGAGCACCTTGACTGTGAACCCCCGCGGCGCAACGGCTTCGTGCACGCATCGCTTGAGCAGCGCGAGGCCTTCGGGCTTCGACTTCTCCGCCACGATGCGCTCGACTACGGTGTCGATCCGCGTATGCAGATCCTCTTCGGTGGCCGGGTGGGTGAACCTGATCCGCAGGAAGTGTTCGTTGCTCCAGCCGCCCAACGTGCCGGGCAGTTTCGAGTGTCGGTGCGCGGAGTCCAGCGTGGCCATCACGTCGCGCACCATCGCCGCAACCTCCACGACCACGAGACGCTGATCTCGGCCGATGTCGGCCAGCTGCCCTTCGATCGTGGTGTAGCGCAGTCGCAGTTGGGCAGCCTGCGCGGCGGCACGTCCCGCTAGAACGCTGGCATCGTCGGCGGTGAACCGATCCCGGATGGCGGCGGGAACCGTCGCGAACCGGCTCTCAGCTGCGATGCGCCGCACAACACCGACAGCATCGTCAGCGTCCCGCCTCGCATTCGATGCAGTGGAAACCGCACCGTTCAAGCACTGGAGTGCGCCATCGAGCACAGCCTCTGCGTCGGCTTCGCCGCTGTACGCCGGAACGTCCTCGGGCACCTCGGCTGGTGCGGCAGCGTCCTGCAGCCGGTTGGCCTGCTGCTGGAACACCTGCACTCTTGTACGGGCTTCACTCGCCTCGGTGCCGGCCTCAGTAGCGTCTCGCCGCAGGTTCGTAGCTCTGTTGCTCATCTCCGTTGCGCGTGCGGCTTCGTCCTCGGCCAGCCGGCGAGCCTCGGCCTCGGTCGCCGGTTCGGCTTCGAGCTGCGCGTGGCGCGGCCTGTCCTTCGGTGTCCGTTCCTTGACTTCTGCTTCTGCCAGGTCGAGCTCGGACCTCGTGGTGCTCAACATCTGCTGAGCCTCGTCGGCTGCTTCCCGTGAACGGCTTCGTGCGGCAGCACGTCTGGCCGCATCCTGCCCGTCACCTGTCGCCAGCAGATCGCCGGCCTGTTCGCGGACAGCGGGATCGTAGGCATCCAGCTCGCCGGCCGCCTTCGTGAGGCGTTCGGTGAGGCTGTTCAGCCTCTCGGCAAGCACTGACTGAGATGCCGCGGTCTGCCAGCGCCGATCGAACTCGGCGAACCGGTGCTGCAGCACCGACAACGGCTCACCGGATCCCACGCCGGCCGATTCACGGTCAGCGTCGAGCAGCGAGATCTCCCCCGCGTCCCTGAGGTGGCGCCCCCGATTCGACTTGTGCTCGGCAGCGCGGCCACGAGCTGCTTGCGCGGCGAGACGAAACTCGCGCGTACGTCGTGCGGCATCGTCGGCTGCGTCGCTGTGATGCCTGGCGTCTTTGTCAAGCTGCTCGATCTGCTGCTGGAGCGCCGGGAGCTCGGATACCTTACGCGCAAGAGCGTCGAGCCGCTCAATCTGTCCCGCCAGCACGGTCAGTTTTTCGGAGAGCTCGTTCTCGGTTTCGGCGTCCGCTTTGTCCTGGCGCTCGAGCTCCGCGATCTCCTCCGCCAGCGAGCCATCCCGTTTCTGGTACTCGTCGATGGCCTCGTTGCAGGCGGCGACGATCCGTTCGAGCTCTTCGAGGTGCCCTGCTGGGCAGTCTTGCAGGAGGCCCTCGAGTGTTGCCAGCAGCTCTCGATCTGCGGCGGCCTGTTGCTGGAGTGCGTCGATCTGCTGGTCCTGCTCGTGCCGTCGTAGCTCGCGTTCGATCCTGGCGTTCTCGGCGGCGAACGAATCGTAGAGCGCCGGATCGCTGGGTACGGCGGTCCACTCGGGCGCGGCCCGCCGCAGCGCCTCCTGCAGTTGCGCCGCGGTGCACACTGTGACGTGAGCGACGCTGCTCCAACTGGCGGAGGCGATGATGACCCGTGCATCGTCGGCATCGCCGTCCGCGACCACGACGCCGGCTGCAAGCTCCGCCACGTGGGCGTTGTCCAGTACGGCCCCCCGCTCGGCTTCGGCGACCAGATCCCGCAGAAGATGCCATCCCGGTCGTGCAGCGACTTCGTTGGCGATCAGGGTCTCCGCGGCCCGCTGGGCATCACGCGTAGTCGGCAGGAAGTCTTCGGTCCTCAGGCCCTCCAACGCGCGATCGTCGTCTGCCGCGTCAACCCGCGAGTCGACGATCGCCAGCTCGGCGGCGGCAGCCGCATGGGTCAGGGCGGCCCGGAGATCGGCGGCCTCGCCCCACAGATTCAGACGCCCACCGTCTCCGAGCTCTACCAGCTCCGCGAGTCTGGCATCGGTCGCGAGTGCCTCGACCCGCGCGGCCAGCTTCCGACGATCGTCGGCCACCTGATCTCGCTCGGCGACCTTGGTGGCCTGCTCGCCTGTGAGCCGCTTTCGCTCGTCCTGCAGCGCCCGTCGCTGCTCTGGTACGGCGGACCGCCGCACCCGAATAGTCTCCCGCAGCTCCACGGTCGACCGCCTCGCAGCCCGCGAACCGGCGAGCACCTCGGATGGCTTAGCAGCAGGATCAGGCAGATCACCACTGTCAACGGCCGCCTCGACGGCCTGCTCGATCTCGATCACCTTGCCACGTAGGTTCTCCGCGCGGGTGGTGGCTTCGGTCGCCTTATCACGATTGCCCTGCGCAACAGTCGCCTCGTGCTCGGCGTCCGTCTCCCCCTCCTCGGCGGCGGAAACTGCCTCCGCCTCCGCCTCGTTCTCCTCGTCAGCGAGCGTTCGGTAGCGCGACTTCAACTCCAGCGCAGCGTCGTCACGCGCGGCACGTAGCGGAGCTGTCTTGTGCTCCTCCTCGGCCAACTGTTCCCGCACCGACTTCGCCGCCTCCTGCACCTCCATCCGCTCGGCCAGCCAGTGAACCGCCTCCCAAGCCAGGCTCTCGCTCTTGGCTTCGTCCGCCTGGCGCGCAGCACCGTCGCACGCGGAACGGGCAGCTGTGAGCCGATGGGTCGCGGCGACCCTGAGCAACTCATTGGCCGTGTCGTTACGTCGGTTCCGCTCGCTGTCCAGTTTGGTTGCGCGCTCGCGCAGTCGATCCGACTCCTCGCCGTACCACGTCGCGTCGGCCTCCTGAGCCCGGGAAGCTGAGCGAAACGCACCGGCGAGCGCAGCGGCGGCCGATCGCGCATCGGTAGCCTCGCCCTCAGCCTGCAGTGCCCGCGCATGCTTCTCCGCGAGTTCGTCGAGCTTGTCCGCCAGCCCGCCGCAGAAGTCACGTTCGATCGTCAACTGCGGTTTACGGCCGAGCACGTCGATGATCTTCTTCAAGTTCGCCGCAACGAGATCCGGCTGCGCACTGTCAACGGTCAGGTCGATCAGGAAGTCGATGAACTTGTCCGTCGTCGGAAAGTCGAAGAGCTCGGCGACGCCGCCCTCCGAGTGGTTCATCTGCTTCTGATACCGGAACAGCCCCGGGTCGAGGTTGCGGGCCACAAGTGCATCCATCCAGGTGCTGCGTTGCTCGGTGATCGTGAACAGGAACTCCTGCGGACGCGACGCGGCGATCTCCTGCAGACAACGAACGAAATCCGACCTGGATCGGCGGCGGCCTGTCTCATCGTCGATCGGCAAGTGGTCCAGGTCGAGCACGCCGGGGACAGCGAAGAAGGCGTAGTACGAACTCTTGAGCTTCTCGCGGTCACGATCCGGGTCGGCTGGCTTGCGCCGCTCGACCCATTCGTAGACGGCGCCCGTGATGAGCCGCTGCCGACCACGTTGCGGGTCGGAGGCTACCCACTCGGCAACTGTATGGCTCGTGTCGCCGGTGGCGATGTAGTCCTCCAACTGCCGCTTCACCGCCTTCCCCAGGAAGTCTTTCCGCAACGGGAGCAGCAACGCGAAGAACAGGGACAGGAGACTGGACTTGCCGCCGCCATTCCGCAGCCAGACGATCGAGTCGGTCGGCTCCCCTTCACCGGCCGAGCCATCAAGGCCGGACGCGGTCAGGTCCGCGGTCAAGTCCGTGAACCGTGCAGCGCGGTCACCGACGCTCGCCAGCCGGAAGCGCGACAGGTGGTACGTCACGCCGCGCCCTCCTCACGCCGCATCGACGCGAGCACGGCGTACGTCGCATTCCCGGCAAGCTCGCGGGCTTGGATACGGAACCGCTCCAGCAGCTGGAATGCCTCCGGACCGCGCGTCGGCGCCGGTCTGGCGAGCCCCTGATCGACCATCCACGTGAGCACACTGGCCACCCAGTAGGGCGACGAGGCCGGTGACCGTCGAGCCTTTCCCTTGCCCTTGTCCGCTTTGTAGCCAGGTGACAGCCGGTCGTACGTTCGCCACGCCTCCTCGAACGATTCCTCCTCTCGCATGACCAAGTCCGGCGACTGCTTGAGGCGCTCGCACACCTCGCGAAGGAAACGTTCGATCTCCTCCACCGACACCCAATGCACGCGGTCATCGTCGAAGTCGGCCGGCGCCGGAAACGCGAACGCCGCCACAGCTACGCTGACCAAACCGATCAGCAGCCGGTCACTGACACGGGTCACATTGGGCAGATCCGAGATCCGGAACGCGAAGACGGATTCACGGCGTGCACCAAGGACCAGGCCGAGATCCGACTCAGACAACACCTGCGCATCCAGCCCGTCGAGCACGCCGTCGACCGCGTTCCGGAACTCGGGGTCCGTGCGGTACCGGCCCAGCAGGGCGCGGTATTCGGAGTCCGCACCAGGTCGCAGCTTCGGACGCAGACCGCACCCGATGAGTACGCCGACATCGGCGAGGTCACGCTGGCTCAACGTCACGACGCCTCCTGATCGCTCGGAGCACCGGCCCATGCCCCGAGCGCATCCTCGTCCTCAGCGACAATCAAGTCGTCCCCCGACCAACCGGACAGCGGGATCCGTGTCCCGTCGGCATCGACGACCGCGGTTGGTCCGAGTACCTGGGCAGCCGTGTCCACCGCCGTCGAGAAGTCCTCGACCGACTCGGGAGCGAAGCTCCACAGCACCGACAGCGCGATCACGCGTTCCACTGCCGCCCGATCGACCTCCGCCGGTAGATCCGCCCCACGGGCCGCTGACAACAACGCAGACAGGCGCGACGGCAGCTCAACAGAATCAACCACCTCCGCGGCAGCCGCAAGCACCTCGGCCGAAACCGCTGGCGGATCCGGATCATCCAGCTCGTCGTCCGGATCGGGTGGATCCTCGATGACGCTGCCTCGCCGTGGCGCCAGCAGATCGTCCACTAGATCGGCAAACCGCACGATCCGCGGCACCTGCGTGCCCGCGATCGACGTCGCGAAGGTCTCGGCCGGTTCCACTGCGAGATCCGCCGGGAGAGTGAGCAGCGGGAGGAAGACATCGTCGGTGATGTTCGGATTCCGCAGACTGCCGACCGGCCTGAACGACTGACGTGTTTGTTCGTCCAGGAACGTCGTTCGCGCACTGACCAGCCGCCCGTGGAGCTCCGTGTGCCTGTGGCGACATTCCTCGAGGAGACCCGCGATACGTGCAGCCGCACCGGCAACCTCAGGCTCTGCATCCGGGGCATCCAGCGCCCCACGAACATGCTCGAGCGCCTTGGCTTCCGCCGACAGCCGCTCCTCCAGATGCGCGCGATTGCGCTCCAACTGCTGCGGCACCTGCTCGGTCCATTGATCCAGCACCGTCCGGATGTCCCGCGTCGTGTCGGCGAGCAAGGTCCGCAGCTCGTCGGCGTAGCGCACAGACAGCAGGCGCGACCGTTCCGCAGCCTTCTCCGCCTGCCCGAATGCACCCCGCTCGAGCTGTCGCGCAAGCATGAGCTCTATCGCGGCTTGCTCGTCCTCGACGTCGAACTCCAATCCGCCGACCAGCGCATTGATCGCATCCGCCGACGCACGTAGCACGTTCACGCCCCGGGCGTGATCCTCATGCTCCGTCAGCAGGCGGAACTCCGCGGGCATCTGCCGGTGCCGGATCGCCCCGTCGCCGTCACGGCTGAAGATCGAAATCTGGTACCGATACGGCGCTTCACGCTCCCGACGATTGAGCAGTGCGTCGATGACGTACCTCGCGACCAGAGCGTGTTCGTCAACCGGACGCTCCGGATGCGCGGTCGCGGCCAGCGCCTCCAGGCCAGCCACGACTTCGTCATAGGACACCTCGTCGTCGAACCCCTGCCTGGCGATCACCGAGTCGATCGCGGCCAGCGCAAGCGTCACCACGTCGTACCGCTGGTCACCCCACGACTGCCGTCCGGCATTGTCCGCCGCATCGGCCACCGGCCGAATCCGCAGCAACGCCCGCACCCGTCCACCGAACGACTCGTCGAACACGGCCCGCCCGACCGACGGAAGGTCACTCACCCAGCGTCACTCCCCTCACCGAGTCGCCACCGGACGCATGCGTCTCCCCCGCACCTCCAGCAACGCAACGATAACAGAACGTCACAACCACGTCACAGGCCAAGATCCAGCTCGGCGACCGCCAACTCCCGGGTCGTTTCAGTGCCTCCTCCCCGGCGCTCGACAAGTTCGCTGATCTTTCGCCACATCCGGTAGTCCTCGACCGAGATGAGCACGGCCTCTGATCCGCCCCGAGCTGTGATTCCGACAGCGCCCCGGTCCTCGTTGACCGTCTTCACGAGTGTGCCCAACCGCTTCTTCGCCTCAGTGGCCGACAGCCACTGATCTGGACCCGGACTGTTACTGCCGACGTCGGAGCCATCAACCACCGGGTTCATGGCCTCATCGGTAGCTGACTTCGTCCGCTGGTGATCGCTCAGGTGTCGCCTACGGCCAACCGGTCGAACAGTGCCGCCACGCGCGGCGTGAAGTTGGTCGATTCGATCGGACGGCGGTCATTGCTCAGCAGACCGTCCTCCCGAGCAATCACGATCATTCCCTCGATTTGTGCGCGTGTGTAGAGGCGTCGTCCACCATGCTGACTGCCCTCGCGGCCCGCTGCTTGCTGGACCTTAGGGATGATCCCCTTGCGCTCCCAGAGACGGATCGTGAGGGGTTTGCGGTTCATCGCGAAGGCGAGCGCACCGATGAGGAACAACTCGGTCACTCGGCCGGTTTCAGGGTCGCGCTGGACCCGCCTGCCTCGAGGAACGTTGTCCCAACCCGCCGGCTCCCAGGGTGCCTGCGAGTTGTTGCCTGGGTAGTACTCCTTCGCGAGTTCCTCGACCACGCGATCGACGTCGTCAATGGCGTTCGGATCGAATGCATCGCCGCTCAAGGTGCTCATGCCACGAGTCTGCTCGCAATCAGATGACCGTTTCCACCATTCTGAGTTGTGATTTCGAGTTGTCAGTTCTACGGCGATGGCGACTGAACCCTCACCGCTCCGCGAGTGCGGCGTCGAACTGCGGTGTGCAGTACGGCGTCATATTCGCGTACGGCGCACAGATGGTCAGGCAGCTGGTCCGTGCCGGGGCCTACTAGTCACCGACCGGATTGGGGCTGGTTCCGTCGCGCAGCGGGCCGGTCCTTGATTCCGATCAACACATCCTTGCCCAGGTGCTCCTTGATCAGATACACCAAGCGATCGCCGTCGATGAGTTCCATTCGCCCATGCTCGCGTGCCTTGTCCCAGCACTTGGGTGTGAACCAGGAGGTCGTGACGAGAATTCCCCAGCCAGCTCGTTTCTCTTCCATGGCACCGGCCAGCTCACGCACGTGGCTGATGCCGACCACCTTGCTCCAGCGCTTGGCCTGCACGATACTCAGGCCACCCATCAGCGGCGTACGCTTCGCGATGACCGCATCGACTCCGTCATCGTTGCTCTGCTCCGTCGTCCAGCCCTCGGCACCCTGGGCGACGAAGATCTCCCGGACCAGATGTTCGAAGTTGGTCGGCGACATCTCCATCAGGTCCGGACGCGCGTCTAGTGTCGAAACCGCATCAAACCCCTCGACGAACGAGAACTTGCTCAGGTCGAAGTCGAGGATCGGTTCGATCGGCTCGAGCTCGTA
Source organism: Kribbella caucasensis (assembly GCF_004361855.1). Lineage (GTDB taxonomy): Bacteria > Actinomycetota > Actinomycetes > Propionibacteriales > Kribbellaceae > Kribbella > Kribbella caucasensis. Next base: position 4,702 of record NZ_SNWQ01000020.1, on the reverse strand, counting down.
CGGATGGGCCGAGACGATCGCATTGAGGTGCCGGACGCAGGCCGCCAGCTCGACCTTCCGCAGGTTCGCATCCTGCGGGAAGTCCTCACGCTCGACGTTGAGGCTGATGATGCACGGGAACTCGTTCTCTCCGGTGCCGGGATTGAGGGCTTGGACGTGACCGTTGAATGCCACCGTCCGCAGTTTCGGATCGCCGGCGAAGAGATCGCGGATGTACAGCAAAGCGACCTGGCTGATGATCGCCCGGTACAGGCTCCCGGCCTCCTTCGCCTGCCTGGCGGTCGGACGTACCTCATCCTTGGTCGGCAAGTAGCGGTACGACGAGACCATCGGCACGACGCTCTTCGGCGGCAGCTCGACCTGGAGCACGACCTGATCCGCACGAGGACTGAACGTCAGCGCCAGACGTCGCGGAAACGATGCGGGTATCGGGGTCGCCTTGATCACCTGTCGCAGGTATTTCTCGACGGCGTCCTTCTGTCGCTCGTCGAGCTGCCCAGCAAGGGCCTCGACCGAACGGTTGTGCCGGGCAACTTGCTTCGCCTCCGCGTCAACCCGCTCGGCATGATCCCGCTTAAGCTGCGAGATCGTCTGCTGACGCTGTCTCTCCTGCTCCGCATGCTCCTCTAGTGCCTTCTGGAGCGCGGCCTCGGCCCACCGCCGCCTGTCTTCGTACCTCGCCTCGCCGCCGAAGAACCTCGAGATCGGGCCCGGAGGATTAGGTGCGTACTGATCCCAGGTCGGCTTTGGACTCGCCTGCGCCAGGTCTCCCAGCTTGAGCTCCGGTGCCTTGAAGGTCCGGCGTAGCGCGCGAAGATTTATCCTTGCAGGACGCGAGAGACCTGATTCGAGGATCGAGCGGAGCTGCTGGACGCTGGCCTCCAACTGCTCGTTGTCCTGGTCGACCTGCTCCGTCATACGAAGTTGGTGCAGCCGCTTGCGCTCCTTCTCCGCCTCTCGCACTGCTCGCTCCCGCGCACGCTCCTCCCATTCCCGCGCCCGCGCCGCTGCGGCAGCTTGTCGCTGCCACTCGTTCTGGGAACCCTGCCCACGCGCCATCCGCCCTCCCAAGCCACGTCGACCTGCCCGCGGAGGCACCGAACTCAGCGGACAGCACCAGCTACACAATGTTACGAGCGCAGCCCGCGCCGACCCACTCGACGAGAGTCGGCTTACTCCCCCGGCTGTGCCGGGGCCCGTCGACATCGGTACTTCGAGCACACCGCGGACACCTAGGTGCAGGACCCTTCCGCCCCGACTCGGGCCAGCGCAGGCCGGCCAGCCCGTCCCTTACCAGGAGAGTGGAACCGTGGCGCGTGCACTCGACAGTCGGTCCGGTCGCCGCTGCGAGCTGGTATGCGTAACCTCAGCAACCACCGGATCCGTCACCGCCGGTATCTCCGGCTCCTGGTCGCGACCATCTGCGAAGGCTCGCTTGTGCCGGTTGCTTCCGGCGCAGAGGTTCGGCGACATCAACGAGGGCTCTGACTGTCGGTGGTCGCTGTCAGACTCTCGGTCATGATCGAACTCGTGTCCTCGCTCGGCTCTGCGGTTCTGAACAGCGCGGCCGGAAAGGCAATGAAACCTTTGGCCCTGCTTCTCGACTGGCTGGTGTTCTGTTGGCTCGCGGCGGCCCTGCACCACCGGCAGTTGCCCAGTGCAGTGCTGCAGCACGCCATCGACTGGACAGGCCTGAGTTGGTCGATCGGCTCGGCGACAGAGTGGCTGCACACCCGTAGCGACGCTGTTGCGACCGCGGCCGTCGTACTGGCCTTTGTCGCAATCGCGGGGGTCGCCCTTGGTTCGGTCACGTGGTTCGAGACCACCCGAGGGCCGGTCGGCTTGGCTCTCGCCGTTCTGATGTTGCTGGAGGTCGACGGCGTCTCGTGGCAACTGATTCTTCTGGGCTGTATCGGACCAGTCATCGCGATGGTCCGCGAACGAAGCCTGGAGAGCGGCTTGTTCGTACTGACGTGTCCGCTGCTCTACCTGCTTCTACCGCCGCTGACGATCATCGCGCAGGCGCTCGGCTTCAGCAGACCACGCGCCAAGCTGACTCCAAGGGCCGAGTCGCGAGCGCAGCCGGCGTCCCTGACCACAACCTGACGCAGAGGCCGGCACGGCGGGCCCGCACGCCGGGCAGAACGTAACGCCGCCCGGTAGCCGTAACTGGCATGCCGAGGCGGGCATCGTCGTCACGCCCGGGCGTGCCGAGGCCGCTCGACCGGGCGGGCGGCTGCGGCTCGCGCAACGCCTCCAGAATCATTCGCCGCGATCTGTGCGCCAGGACGGACAGCTGCTCATCCGCGCTGACGACGTGCACCGGCGACCCGTTCTGGTTTGATCCGGGAGCCAAGCCGCTGTGCCGACACGCTGAGTGGCCGGACAGGCCTCGCGTCGCCTTCATAACCTTGAGTGATCGGGCTGGTGTGTTCGATCACCTTGGGGGTCGTGTATGGGTGTCGAGGCTGGTCACTCCGTTGCCGCGCTGAGCTGGGGGCTTCTTCGCCCTTATGTGTCCGTGGTGGTTCTGGAATGCATGGCCGACGATCCGAGGCAGTTCTTCGACGGATGCGAGCGCGTACTGCGTGATCCATGGCGGTCACGCCCTGGACGGGAAGAGCGGATCATCGCCAGCAGCTCGCCCGATGCCGGCCAGCCCGAGGCTCCTCGCGGCCTCGAGAATCTCGGTATCGACCAGATCGCAGCCTTCGTGCGGGAAGTCCGCGCGCATCCTGGATGGGCCGCACCGGGGTCGAGCTTCGTCGACACGACGAATCACCTGACCGCCGTTCTCCGCCGCGGCCGGCTGTTCGCCGTACACACCGACAACGTCACCGTCGACCGCCTGCAACGATGGCTCGACAAGGCGCCGAGGCCGGCGCTGCGCCGGATCCCGCCCGATGTGCTCGAATCAGCCCTGCTCACCGGTGAATCCAAGGGACTGTGGCTCCGTGGCACGCATCAACGCCGGACGACGAAACCCGACACCAAGAACATCAGCGGCCAGCGCCTCCAGGACGCGCTCAGTCCGTTCGAGGACTCGTCGTTCGCGATGGGGTCGGCGAAGGCCCTCCTCGACGACGATCCCGAGCGATTCGTCCTCCACGGCACGATCGGGACGACACCGAGGCGGTCCTCGGTCTGGTTCGGGCCGGCCACCGACTTCAACGCTTTCGCCGCGGCCGTGGCCGAGCTCCTGCTGTTGCTGGACAAGGCCCTTGTGTCCGGCACCGCCACTGGACACGGATTGCCGCACCTCGCACGTCCGGTCGCCGATCTGTCGGGAGTATTCGGCGCGTACGAGATCATCGCGACGACACCGGACGAGCTGGCGAACCTGCCGGACCTCGGAGACGAAGTCCGCGACGCTGCCATCACGCTCGAGGCCGCGACGCTCGACGTACAGGAGAAGGCGAACTCCCCCGACTTCGTGCTCGGCGTCGGCTTCGGCGGATCGATCAGCGGCACGCTCGCGCTGGGTCCCCGGGTCGGCGACCACGGATTCGATCTCAGCCTGGGGTACGCCACCGAACCGACCGATCCGCCGACAGTCCGGGAGATCATGGACGCGCTCGGGCACCAGGAGCTGCTGACCGTCTACTACCGGTCGGGCCACACGTTCAGCAACGGCCAGATCTGGAAGGAGCGGATTCCCGTCGCCGCATTCCGGAACTGGATGTTCGAGGACTTCACCGGGTTCGACATCACCCGCGAGAAGCCGGACCGCACGGAACCGCAGGAGATCCACGACCTCGCGGGCCGGCCGGGCGACACGTCCCTGTTCGGCTGGGTCGTCCAGCACTTCTCCGATGGCTGGCTGACCTGTGACGACGGCGCCGGCGAAGCCGCCGACTTCTTCCACATCGCACCTGACGACGGCTGTCTGAGCGTCAACCATGTGAAGGCCGCACGGAGCGCGTCGCCACGCCGCCGCGTCGCCGCTGCGGCGTACGAAGTCGTGGTCGGCCAGGCTGTGAAGAACCTCGTCTACGCGGACACCGATCGGCTGCGCACCAAGCTGAGCCGAGCACCCGTAGCCCGCCCGGCCTGCTGGTCAGACGGTGCGAGCGTCGATGATCGCACCGAGTTCCTCGAGGCCCTCGAACCGCGCAACGCCACCGACCCCTGGCGAGTCGTCGTCGTCCAGCCCCACATCGCTGAACCGACCTATCATCAATTGCGTTCCGGCTCGAACGGCGCCGAGACCGACCTGCTACGACTGCACCTCGTCGAGACCCTCCTCAATTCCGCCCGCGCCTCCGGCGTCGGCATCGGCGGCGAACTGGAGGTCATCGGCAGCTCCTAGGACCCGGACCGCGCGCAGGCTTCTCCCTCCTTGTGAGCCTCGGCTACTCAACGGATGCAGGCAACTTTCAGTCGCCGTGCAGGGTCGACCGCTGACACACTTCTTGCATCCAAGGCGTTTCAGCCGAGCGCAACGACTATTCGAACGCATCGCCCGCCGACCGTTGAGCCAATATGGACACCTCCGCGAGCCAGTATCTCGCCAATCTAGACGCCCGAAGACGCGCATGCGAGCACTGCGAAGCAACCTTCAACCCCGGCAGATCCGACCAACGCTTCTGTACCGATCTATGCCGCCTCCGGAATTTGTCAAGGCGGATGAGGCCAGCGTGAGTTAGGCGGCTAGTTTTGTGTCGGTTTCCTTCTGGGGTGTCGGTGCTGGTCTGTTGATCCA
>NZ_SNWQ01000019.1 GCF_004361855.1 Kribbella caucasensis | reverse complement strand
GAACTGTCTCGACAACAGCCAGTGTTCAGAGGCCACGAGCCCCTACCCCGCAGGCAGAGACCGCGTGTCGTGCCCGGTCAAGATCGAAGAGCCCCAATGCGCGGCGATGGCCGCGGCGAGGCCGCCACAGACAACGGTGCCGATCACAGCCGGTGAAGTCGAGCAACCCGATCGGCCTTGAACGGCGAGGCCCGCCCAGGCCGTACCGGTGACGAGTGCGATCGCCACAGAGCCCCACCCGCGCACCTGTCGCCGGATGCGGAATCTGTCCGCATACAAGCGATCCGCGAGCACCAAGGCGATGATCGCGACCGGCAGAACGAGTGCGGAACTCCGGCCGCTGACGGGCTGAGTGGTGGCCCGCCAGAGGTAACAGCCTGTACTGGAGGAGCCTGGTAGCAGGATGGAAAACCCTGCGCCCACTGCGAGACACGCGAGCGTCACACCCTGCCAGCGGGTTCGGCGTAAGGTCCTTCGGTGTCGCAGTTCCTCGGTTCGGAGCAGGGCCGCCGCTGCCTCCGACTCGGTGGGCAGATCGCGCAGCGGCATGAAAAGAAGTTACCCGTAGCCGGATCTCGCTCGTTGTAAGAGCATGACCGAGCACCTGCTGACGCCTGCAGGTCACAACACGTACACAACTGGACCCGGACTGTTGGAGAGGGGGCCGGAGATGGAATCATCTCGTCGCATGGACGCACCGCGTCTGCCCCTGACCCAGGAACCGGTCGCCGACGCCGGTTCCTTTGGCGTGCGGCAAGCGGGTGGCGTGCTGGAGCGCGCGCAGCGGATCGCGGACACTTTGCGCGAGCAGGCCGAGCTGGAGAACGACTCGGCGCTGGTGGAAGCGGAGCGGATCCGCGCCGAGGCCGCCCGGGTTCGGGCCGAGGCGGAAGCCGTCGCCCAGAAGGAGCGCGCCGACGCGACCTCGTCCGCCGAGCGGCTGCTGACCGACACCGAGCGCGCCGCCGAGCAGTTGCGGCGGGAGTCCCAGGCCGACGCGGATCGGATCCGGACCGAGGCGCTGGACGAAGCCGAGCGGGTTCAGTCGTCGGCGGCCGCCGAGGCGCGCCGGCTGACCGAGGAGACCGCGGCCGAGGTCAAGCGGTTGCGGGACGAGACGATCGCAGAGGCCGAGCGGGTCCGCAGCGAGGCGATCGCGACGGCCGAGCGGCTCAAGTCCGAATCCGAATCCGCCGCCCAGCGGTTGCGGACCGAAGTAGCTGACGAGGTCGCTCAGCGCCGGTCCGAGTCCGAGACCGCGGCCGACCGGTTGCGCACCGACACGCAGCGGGCGGCCGACGAGCTGCGGGCCGAGTCTCAGGTCGCCGCCGCCCGCCGGGTGGCCGAGGCCGAGGCCGAAGCCGCGCGGCTCAAGGAAGAGGCGGACGAGCTGTTCGACGAGGCCAAGCAGGCCCGCGAGCTCGCGCACCAGACGGTCGAGCGGGCCAGCCGCGAGGCCCAGCAGTTGGTCGCCGACGCCGGCAACCAGGCCGCCCTGGTCTCCCAGGCCGCGGTCCGCAACGAGGCCGACGTGATCTCCCGCGCCGAGGCCGAGGCGAAGGATCTGCGGGTCGCCGTGGAGCGCGAGGTCGAGGCCGCCCGCGAGCGGTCCCGGATCGAGATCTCCGCCGCGCACGCCGAGATCGAGCGGCTCCGGGGCGAGAACCGGGCCGAGCTGGAGCGGCGTACCGCCGAGCTGGAGGAGACCGAGCGGGCGAAGCTGGCCGCCATCTCACTGGAGATCGACAAGCTCCGGGCCGAGGCGGTCGAGGAGATCGCCCGGCAGAAGGCCGAGGCCGAGGCGTCGAACGAGCGGCTGATGGCCGACGCGCGAGCCCAGGCCAAACTCGTTGTGGACAGCATCGAGGCCGACCGCCGGACGGCGTCCGCCGAGGCGCAGCGAATCGTCGAGGACGCGAACAAGTCGGCCGAGCTGGCTTTGGCCGAGGCCGAGAAGCAGACCGCGTGGAGCAGGAAGACGGTCAACGGCCTCGTCGCGGCCGCCGAGTCGGAGGCGCAGGCGATCCGGGACAAGGCAGCCGCCGAAGCGACCGAGTTCCTCCGGCAGAAGCGGGCCCACCTGCGCCGGGTGGTCGGCCGCTCGACCAGCCGGCTCAAGGCGACCCAGGAAGAGATCGCCCGGATCAACGCCGAGCAGACCACCAAGGCCGAGGCCGCGCTCAGGTCCGCGACCGCCCAGGCGGAGGCCGCGCTGGATTCGGCCGGTCAGCAGGCCGAGCGGCTGACGGTCCAGGCCAAGGCCAAGGCCGAGCGGCTCAAGGCCCTGGCCGACGCGGAGGCCAAGGAGATCATCGATCGGGCCCACCGCCGGGAGGCCGAGGCGGAGGCCAGCACCCAGGTGCTGCGCGAGCGGGCCGCGAACGACCTGTCCCAGGCCCAGCGGCAGTCGCACGACCTGATCCGCAAGTCCCGCGCCGACGCGCAAGCGCTCGAGGCGCAGGCCCGCGAGCACGCCGACGAGTTGCGTGCCCAGGCCCGGAAACTTCTCGCCGACGCCGAGGCGAGGGTCGCGGCTTTGAACCAGCGCCGTGATGAGATCACCAAGGAGCTCACCCAGCTTTCGGGTGTGATCGAGGCACTCGCTGTACCTGGCTTCCGCCCGAGTGGTGGAATGTCCTCCAGCGAGGGTTCCACGGGGGAATCAGGATGAGGACGTGACAGTCAGATCCTTGTCAGTGACAATGTGTGATCCACCCACCCACCGAAGTGAGCATCTGAGACATGAGCAGTGAATCACCAACTCCGTTCCGCACCGTTCTGCGTGGCTACGAGCCTGCCCAGGTGGACCAGCACGTTCGGGAGCTGACCACTTCGCTGACCGCACTGCAGCAGCAGTCCGAGCAGCTGCAGCGGCACGTCCAGGAGCTGCAGTCGAGGACGGACGCCGCCGAGGCCGCGGTCATCTCGGCCCAGGACGACTCCAAGGACCGGACGCCGACGTTCACCGAGTTCGGTGAGCGCGTAGCGAAGATCCTGTCGCTCGCCGACGACGAGGCGCGTGACCTGGTCACCCGGGCCCGGTCCGACGCGGAGGCGATCGTCGCCGACGCCGAGGCGCACGCGAAGAAGGTCCGCAAGGAAGCAGAGCAGTACTCGCTGGACTGGAAGAGCGAGGTCGACGCCGAGGCCGCCCGCATCCTCGAGGAAGCCCGCACCCAGGCCGATGACATGCGTGACGAGGCCGAGCGGGACGCCAACGCGCGCCGCAGCGAGGCCCAGGCGCTGTACGAGCAGGAGCGGGCCAAGTCCGCCCAGGCAGCGGCCGCTTTCGAGACCACCCTGGCCGAGCGCCGTGGCAAGGTCGAGCAGGAGTTCGCCGCCCGGACGGCCCTGGCCGAGCAGCAGCTGGCCGCGGTCACCGACCGCGCCGCCCAGGTGCAGCGCGAGGCCGACCGGGCCCGGTCCGAGGCCGAGCGGCTGGCCCAGCAGCAGCTGGCCGACGCCAACCGGCAGGCCCAGGAGATCGTTGCCGCGGCCAAGGACAAGGCCGAGCGGATCCGGGCCGAGTCCGAGCGCGAGCTCGCCGCCGCGACCCAGCGCCGGGACAGCATCAACGCGCAGCTGACCAACGTCCGCCAGATGCTGGCGACGCTGTCCGGCAGCCCCGCGATGCCGCTCGACCTGCTCGCCGACGACGACGAGGAAGCTGCCACCAGCAGCAAGAAGAACTGAGTACCACCGGTACTACGCGCCTAGGCCGGCCTCGGGTTCCCCCGGGCGCCGGCCTTCGCCGTTCCAGTCAGCTGGGTAGGCGGTAGTGGTTGTGGGGGAGGGGGTCGACCAGGCCGTCGGTGATGAGGGTGTGGAGGGCCCGTTCGCGTTGCTGGTGGTGTGGCCAGCACGTGTCGAGGGTGGCCTTGGGGACGGGAGTCGTGGCGTCCCGGAGTACGGCGAGGAGGCGGCCGCGGACCTGGCGGTCGGTGCCCTCGTACGTCTGGCCCCGGCGCGGTGGACCGTCGTACGGGGGGCTGCCGGCGAGGTACCAGGCGCAGTGGCCGGTGATCGGGCAGTCGGAGCACCGCGGGACGCGCGCAGTACAGACCAGGGCGCCGAGTTCCATCGTGGCGACGGCCCAGCGGGCTGCTGTCGGCTCGTCGTCCGGTAGGGCCGCGACTGCGAGACGCTGGTCGGCTGCGGTCGGGGAGATGCTCGGCTGCGCGGTCCCGGTGAGGGCCCGGGCGAACACGCGGCGCACGTTGGTGTCCACGACCGCGTGCCGCTGGCCGAACGCGAACGAGGCGATCGCGGCAGCGGTGTACGTCCCGACACCCGGCAGGGCGAGCAGTGCGTCGTGACGGTCGGGCACCTCGCCGCCGTGCTGCTCCACAATCGCCCGAGCCGCCGCGTGCAGCCGCAGGGCGCGTCTGGGGTACCCGAGCCGGTCCCAGGCCCGCACAGCCTCACCTGGAGCCTCTGCGGCCAGGTCCGCCGGCTTCGGCCACCGCTTCATCCACGTCTCGTACGCCGGGAGCACCCGCGCGACCGGAGTCTGCTGCAGCATGAACTCGCTGACCATCACCGCCCAGGCCCCGGCACCGGGCTCTCGCCAGGGCAGCGTGCGGGCGTTCGCGGCGTACCAGCGCAGTACGGGCGCGTGCAGGGCTGTTGCGAGGGGGAGCGGCGAGTCTGACATGGCGGGGTCAATCCTGACATTAAGGTGCCAGCATGAGCAGCCTGCTCCGTCCGGTCGGGCATCTGCCCGCCAGCGTCTACTGGTTCCGTCGGGCGCTCTTGCTCGGCGTGCTGGTGGTTCTGGTGGTGCTGCTGGCCCGTCTGCCCGGTGGTGGCGGCGATGACCCACAGAACTCGGCTGCCACTGACCCGGGCCAGAACGGGACCTCCGGACCGACCCTGTTGCCGACCAGCACCCCGTCGGGCGGCCGGACCTCCGGGACGGCCGACAAGACCACGACGACAGGCAAGACCACCGGGGCGGGGAAGACCACGGAGACCCCGAAGGACCTGAAGTGCGGCGGCGGGGACATCCGGATCGCGGTCCTGCCGGCCGTCCGGACGATCACCTCGGGCGGTGCGATGAACTTCGCGGTTCAGCTCAGCGCGATCCGGGAGGAGTGCAAGGCGGCGATCGACCCGACCCTGCTGTCGCTCACCATCACATCCGGCCAGGACCAGATTTGGACCACCAGCCACTGCGAGCAGGCGATCCCGCGCGCGACCCTGATCGTGGCCAAGGGCAAGGAGTCGACCAGCACCGTGCTCTGGAACGGCCGCCGCTCCGGGCCGGGCTGCCTCCCGGGCCAGCCGCTGGCGAAGGCCGGCACCTATGTGGCCAAAGCCGTCTACGACGGACAGGCCTCGACTCCACAGGCGTTCTACGTCGTCTAGGCCTCGGCCTTCTTGACCGCGTCCACTGGGCGCTGCTGCAGGTGGTCAGGTCGCACGAACAGCAAGGCGGCGACCAATCCGATCAGCACGACGGCAGCGGGCAGCATCAGCGACTGCGCCATCGCGTCGCTGAAGCCCTGATGCAGGGCCTCTGGCAGCTTCCCGCCACCAGCGCCCTCGGCCCCGACCGATCCGCCCGCGGCGGCCGGCAGGTTGGCGGCCAATCGCGACTCCATCAGTGCCGCGATGCCAGCGCTGCCGAGGACCGCGCCGACCTGACGAGTGGTGTTGTAGACACCGGCACCCGCGCCCGCCTGGTGCATCGGAAGGTTGCGGGTCGCGGTGCTGCCGAGCGGTGCCCACATGAAGCCGTTCGCCACACCCAGCAATGCGATCGGCAGCAACAGTTCCCAGATCGGCACGGCCGGTTCGATCACCTGGCTCAGCCAGAACAGCGCCACCGAGCAGCACAGCAACCCGAAGCCCGCGATGTACCGCGGCGACGCCTTGTCGGTGAGCCGTCCCACGAACGGCGCCAGCGCACCCGAGATCACCGCCATCGGCACCAGCAGCAACGCCGCCCGCGTCGGGCTGAGACCGCGCACGGTCTGCGCGTACAGCATCAACGGGAACGCCATCGCGGTGATCGCGAACCCGACCGTGGTGATCGCCGTGTTCGCCAGCGAGAAGTTGCGGTCCTTGAACAGCGTCAGCGGCAACAGCGGCTCGCTCTTGGTGCGCGCCTGCCAGAGCAGGAACAACGCGATCACCACCAGGCCGGCGATGATCAGCGACCAGACCGAGAGCGGTCCGCTGATCTGGCCCCAGTCGTACTTCTGCCCTTCCTGGATGCCGAACACCAGGCAGAACAGGCCGATCGTGCTCAACGCGACCCCGAGCAGGTCGAACTTGTGCTCGTGCGTCGGCAGGTCCGGCACCAACCGCATCGCCAGCACGAACCCGACCACGCCGACCGGTGCGTTGACGAAGAAGATCCACTCCCAGCCGAGCCCGTCGACCAGTACGCCGCCGAGGATCGGCCCGACCAGTACCGCGGCCCCGGCGGTCGCGCCCCACAGGCTCATCGCGCGACCACGCTGGTCCGCCGGGAAGATCCGGGTGATCACCGCCATCGTCTGCGGCGTCATCATCGAGGCACCGAGCCCCTGGAACACCCGCGCGACGATGAGCATCTCGATCGTGCCGGTCAGTCCGCACCAGACCGACGCGAGGGTGAACACCGCGAGCCCGGTCAGGTACAGCTTCTTCGGGCCGAACCGGTCGCCGAGCCGGCCGGTGATGAGCAGCGGTACGGCGTACGCGAGCAGGTAGGCGCTGGTCACCCAGACGACCGTGCCGACGTCGGAGTGCAGGTCGGTCAGGATGGCCGGCGTCGCCACCGAGACGATGGTGGAGTCGACCAGAATCATGAAGAATCCCAGGACCAGGGCCCAGAGCGCGGGCCACGGACGGAGCTCCGGCTTCAGTTCTTGGTGCGGTAAGGCCATGGCAAGTCCAAGCTCCCGATCCTGTCGATGATGGTCCGCAGCCAGCTGAGCTCTGCCACGGCTTGGATGCGCAGGTAGTCCGCGACGTACCAGTACGCCTCCTCGAGGCCCTCTGACCTGACCTTCGCGATGGTCGCGTCGAGGTCGTCCACCTGCTCCTGCAGAAGCTCTACCCGCCGGGTCAGCAGCCGGACCGTCTCGTCGGCCGGCAGGTTGTGCGCCTCACTCAGTGCGACCGGGAACCTCGGGTACTCGTACTCCGGTGTCTCGATCGTGCGGCCGATCGCCCGGCGCAGTGCCGCATCACCTTCCGGGGTGATCGCGTACGTCGTCCGCTCCGGTCGGTTGCCGGCCCGGTCGGTGCCGGTCGCCTCGACCAATCGCTGCCCGGCCAGCCGCTCGACCGTGTGGTAAACGGTGCCCAGCCGAACCTTGACCAGGCGGTCCTCCTCCCGGCTGAGGAGCAGCTGGTACAGCTCGTACGCGTGCATCGGCTTCTCGTTGAGCACCGCCAGCACCGCGATCCCCAACGGCGTCAACTCCGCCAAAACTCCTCCGCATGGATTGATCCACACCAACTAGTCCACGTGGAGTATTACTCGCTGAAGCACCCACATGCAACCCCGGTTCAAGGGGTGACGGGTGTGCGAGGGCGCTAGGAAGCTACCGACCGTCGGTTGTCATCGCGGCGCTTTCCCCAGCGACCAGACCCGCACGGTGTCGTCGTCGACGTCGTACATGACCCGGTAGTCGCCCAGATGGAGTCGATACAACAGGCTGTCGCCTAGGTGAACACTGCCCGCAGGCTCGGGGTTGCGGGCCAGTGAATTCACCATCGCCATCAAGCGGCGGGCGGTGACACGGTCGTTCGCGATCAGATCCTTGAACCCCGCCAGGTACGCCTGCTCGTAGATGAGATTCCGCTGGGTCACCTGTTCTGTTCCGCAGCCTCAGCTTCTTCCATCCACTGATCCATCATCCGCTGCGCGTCATCGTTGCTGACCCACACCGGGCCGCGGGCCTTGATCTCCTCGATCACCGCCATGTCGGCCGCGTCTTCAAGCGCCTGGTAGCGCGCCATCAACTCGGGGGAGATCACCACCGCGGCGGGCTTGCCATGGTCGGTGATCATCACCGGCTGGTGCCCGTAGCGGGCCTCGTTGACCAGCTCAGCGGTGCGCCGGTTCGCCTCGGTCATCGTGTAGCTCGACATGGCGTCTAGGCTACTACAGAAATTCCGTAATTTCTGTAGTAGCAGGCTCGCTGGAAGGAACCGTCAGACAGGCCTAGACGTAGCGTTCGAGGATGCTGGATTCGGCTAGGCGGGAGAGGCCTTCGCGGACGGTGCGGGCGCGGTTCTCGCCGACGCCGTCGACGGTTTGCAGGTCGTCGATACTGGCCGCCAGCAGCTTCTGCAGGTGGCCGAAGTGGTCGATCAAGCGGTCGATGACGGCGCCGGGGAGGCGCGGGACCTTGGCGAGCAGGCGGTAGCCGCGCGGGGTGACGGCGGCGTCCAGCTGCTCCGCGCCGCCGAGCTGCAGGGCGCGGGCGACCTGGCCGATGTCGAGCAGGTCGGTCGGGCTCACCGCATCGAGCTCGAGCAGCACGTCGTCCGCCGTCTTGGGCCGGCGACCGCTGGCGGGCGGGAGGTAGTCGCGGACGACCAGCTCGCGTTCGCCGGCGACTCCGGCGACGAGCTCGTTCAGCTGCAGGGTGAGCAGCCGGCCGTCGGTGCCGAGCTCGACCACGTAGCCGTCGATCTCGGTCGCGATCCGGCGGACCATCTCGAGCCGCTGCGCGACCGCGGCCACGTCGCGAACGGTGACCAGGTCCTCGATCTCCAGCGCCGACAGGGTGCCGGACACCTCGTCGAGGCGGAGCTTGTACCGCTCGAGGGTGGCCAGGGCCTGGTTCGCCCGGGACAGGATCGCGCCGGAGTCCTCGAGCACGTAGCGCTGGTCGTCGACGTACAGCGCGATGATGTGCATCGACTGCGACACCGAGATCACCGGGAACCCGCACTGCCGCGCGACCCGGTCGGCGGTGCGGTGCCGGGTGCCGGTCTCCTCGGTCGGGATCGACGGGTCCGGCATCAGGTGCACGGCCGCGCGGAGCATCCGGCTGACATCCCGGTCGAGGATGATCGCGCCGTCCATCTTGCTCAGCTCGCGCAGACCGGTCGCGGAGAACTCGACGTCGATCTCGAAGCCGCCGGTCGAGATCGAGTCGACCGTCTTGTCGTGGCCCAGGACGAGCAGCGCGCCGGTCCGCCCACGCAGGATCCGCTCCAGGCCTTCACGCAGTTCGGTCCCGGGCGCCACGGCCATCAGGGTCGCGCGCATCCGGGCATCGGTGCTGTTCTTGTCGGAATTCGGGGCCACGGTCCCTGAGTCTATGCGGCTCACAGCGGCGGCGTGACCGATATACCCCAAAACCCGCCGGTCGTTGCGGACCGTTATGGAGACCGTTGCAGACGCCCGTGCATCCGATCGTGCAACCGCCCGTGCAGCCGGATCCCTTCGTGGCAAGACATCCGGGGCAGGTGCCGACGGACGACCGCGGTCAGGGGCAGCGGATGATCTGGCCGGCGTAGGAAAGGCCGCCGCCGAAGCCGAACAGCAGAACGTGCGCGCCGGCCGGGATCTCGCGGCGTTCGACCAGCTTGGACAGCGCGATCGGGATGCTGGCGGCCGACGTGTTGCCGGATTCGATCACGTCGCGGGCGATCACGGCGTTGACGGCGCCGAGGCGTTTGGCCAGCGGCTCGATGATTCGCAGGTTCGCCTGGTGCAGTACGACGCCGCCGAGTTCCTCGGGTGTCACACCGCTCTTCTCGCAGATCTGCAGGGCGATCTTCGGCAACTGCGTGGTGGTCCACCGGAAGACGCTCTGGCCTTCCTGAGCGAACTTCCCCTCGCGTCCCTCGATCCGGACCGCATCCGACATCTCCGGCACCGAACCCCAGGTCACCGGGCCGATCTCCGGCTCCTCGGAGGCGACCACCACGGCCGCGCCGGCTCCGTCGCCGACCAGCACACACGTGGTCCGGTCGGTCCAGTCGGCGAAGTCGGTCAGCTTCTCCACGCCGATCACCAGGGCCTTGGTCGCCGCACCCGCACGGATCGCGTGGTCCGCGGTCGCCATCGCGTGGCTGAATCCGGAGCAGGCCGTGTTGACGTCCAGCGCGGCCGGGTTGCCCAGACCGAGCCGGGCCGCGACCCGGGCGGCGATGTTGGGCGACCGGTCGATCGCCGTACAGGTGGCGACGACGACGAGGTCGATCTCGGCCTTGTCCTGACCGGCGTTCGCAACCGCTTTCTCCGCGGCCCGCCAGGCCATCTCGTCGACCTGCTCGTCGGGTGCGGCGATCCGGCGTTCGCGGATGCCGACCCGGCTCTGGATCCACTCGTCGCTGGTTTCCACCATGGTCGCGAGCTCGGCGTTGGTGAGCACTCGTTCTGGCTGGTAGTGGCCGAGCGCGACAACTCTGGATCCGGTCATGAGTGCTCCTCCGAGGGGCCGCGAGGGGGTTGTGGCCGCCACCAGAGTACGTTCCGCACACCCGTGCAGGGGATGCCCGTCTCATCGCTCAACCGCACCCTGTGAGGCGAGCCACAATCCGGCGAGCTACATCAGCCCGGCCGCGTGCATCGTTGCCCGGATGTCTCCGGCCGCGAAGACGCGCAGGCCGTACTTCGCCTGCATGTCCATCGGTTTCAGCTCTTTGCTGCGGTTCGGCACGTCGGCCGGCACGATCGCCTTGGTGAACCCGAGCCGCGCCGCCTCGGCCAGGCGTTTCTCCAGCCCGCCGACCCGCCGGACCTCACCCGCGAGCCCGACCTCACCGATCGCGATCAGGCCCGGGTGGATCGGCTTGTCCAGCACCGACGACGCGACCGCGATCGCGACCGCCAGGTCCGCCACCGGCTCCGCGATCTTCACGCCGCCCACCGTCGCGACGTACACCTCCTGGTCGGTCAGCTTCAGCCTGGCCCGGTTCCCCAGCACCGCGAGCACCATGGCGACCCGCGACGACTCCAGCCCGGACGTCGTACGCCGTGGTTGGGGTGCTGCCGACGGTCCGACCAACGCCTGTACTTCGGCCAGCAGGGGCCGGCGTCCTTCCATCATCACGGTCACACACGTCCCGGCGACGGGCTCCGAGTGCTCCGACACGAACAACCCGGTCGGGTCGGACACCTCGACGATCCCGGTGTCCACCATGTCGAAGCAGCCGACCTCGTCCGACGGGCCGAACCGGTTCTTCGACGCGCGCACCATCCGGAACCCCGAGTGCCGATCGCCGTCGAACGCGAGCACCACGTCGACCAGGTGCTCCAGCATCCGCGGCCCCGCGATCGCGCCGTCCTTGGTGACATGGCCGACCAGGACCACCGCGATGTTGCGCTCCTTCGCCAACCGCACCAGCGCACCGGTCACCTCGCGAACCTGCGTGACCCCGCCGGGCGCGCCGTCGACGTCGGGATGCGCCATCGTCTGCACCGAGTCGATCACCAGGAACGCGGGCTCGACCGCGTCCACCTGCCCGATCACGGCGGACATGTCCGTCTCGGCGGCCAGGTACAGCTCGTCCACCAACGCATCCGTCCGCCCCGCGCGCAACCGGACCTGGGCCGCCGACTCCTCACCGGACACGTAGAGCGTGCGATGACCGTTTCGCGCGGACTGGGCCGCGACCTCCAGCAACAGCGTCGACTTGCCGACCCCTGGTTCGCCCGCGAGCAGGATCACCGCGCCCGGCACGACACCGCCACCGAGCACCCGGTCCAGCTCGCCGATCCCGGTCGGCCGGGACTCGGCCTCGATCGCGGACACCTTGGCGATCGGCATCGCCGGCGACGTCACCGGTCCGGCCGCGATCCGGGCAGCCTTCGGCGCGCCGACCTCGGCGACCGTCCCCCATGCCTGGCACTCGCCGCAGCGCCCGATCCAGCGGGCCGTCGTCCAGCCGCACTCCGAGCACGCGAACGGCGATTTGCCCGCCTTCGATCTGGTCGACCCCGCTGCCTTCACCATGGCTGACAACCTAGGGCAGGCGTCCGACAAAACGCCGGCACCGGTCGGCCTGCCGACGGATCCACCCGACCGCGACCCGCCGAGGACCGTCATCCCGGACGTCCGACGGCTCCCCGCTGGCCCGCGCGGCCTCCAGGTACCGCGTCAGCGTCGCACTCTCGAACCCACGAAACGTCGCACTCTGCTCGAGCAACACGATCGCCCGCTCCGGCTGACCTCCGACGACCTCGGCGGATCCCAAATGCTGCAGACACCGAGCCCGGCCTTCCCGTTCGTCGGTCTCCGCATACAGATGTTCCGCGTGCTGCCACCACTTCTTGGCCTCGAGCGGACTCCGCATCATCCACGCAGCCACGCCGGTCAGTTCCGACGCGTGCGCCTGCCCACCGACGTCACCCGCAGCCGTAGCCTTGGCCGCGGCCGGCCGCAGTTGATCCAGCGCGCCTTCCGCATCCTGCTGATAGAGATGCACGATCGCCAGGTCGATGTGGATGGCGACCTCCGCCGCGAGGTCCGGCCCCGGCCGGCTGAGCCGGGCATCGTCCAACCGGTCCCGCGCGTTCAGTACGGCCTCGTTCCGATCGTTGCCTGCCGGTGCGGATTCCGCTCGCGCGAAATGCAGCAGCGCACGTTCCACTTGCCGCCGCGTCTCCAGTGCCGCCGCGGTCCGGCTGTGCCCGCGCCGCGCCGGCGCCACGTTGTCGGAGATCCCCAGCCGGGTACTCGCCGCTTCCAGATCGCCCATCATCCGGTACGCCGTCGCCGCCCGCGCCGCCGCGAGTTCGGCCAGGTCACGGCGACCGCATCCGTCGGCCAGGGCGGACTGGAAGTCGCACAGCGCCAACAGTTCGACCGGTTCGCGTCGGACGACGTACCAGGCCTCCAGTCCATCGCAGATCCGCGCGAGGTCGTCGACAGTCTCGGGGCCTGGTTTCTCCTTGTCCAGCAGGTCCCGCAGCCGCGCCACGTTCTGCTCGAACCACTCGGCCGCGGCGAACCCGGCCGAGTCCGAGCCGAGTGACACCAACCAGTGCTCGGCGTCCTCGGCCGCCGTACGGAGTTCGCCTGGCTCCGTGGGCGCCGTGGTCCCAGCACGCCAACGGCGATAGCGCCGCAACCCCGCCGGTACGTTGCTGATCACCCAGATCAAGGTGAACAGAGCGGTCAGACTGAACCCCACCACTCTGACCCAGCCACCACTGTCGAGGCTCTGCGACAGCTTGTCACCCAGGAGACCGATCAGCAGACCGGAGGCCAGCGCACTGGCCCCGAAGAAGTCCCCACGTCGCCGGTCCTCTTTGGCGGCAGCCTTCTTCTCAGCGGATGGCTTCTCTTCGCTCACCGCCGACCCCCAACGGTCAACCCGCGCACCACAGTCCGCCAGAACGTCAACAGCAACACCACCGGCACGACGGACGCCACCACAGCCGCCGCGGCCACTGTCCCGCTCGACGCCGAGAACTGCCGCGCCTCACCCCACAACACCAGCGACAGAGGCGTAGTACCGGATCCGCTGATCAGGAAGCCCACGATGAAGTCGTTCCACACCAGGGCGAACTCCAAGACTGCAACAGCAACCAGAGCAGGCCGATACGTCCGCTGCACAGTCGCCAGTACTGCGCTCTGTCGCGCGGGCCCCTGCAGCGCCTCGGCCACCAGCACGGGTGGAGCAGAGGCGAACGCGGACCGCAGCAGCAGTACGGCGAACGGGAGACCAGCAGCCGCGTGGATCAAGCCCAGCGCGATCCGCGACCCCGCGAGTCCTGCTGCACCAATCGCGTCCCGTAGCGGCGCCGCGTACATTTGCACAGGCGTCACCGCCAACACCACGAAGGCGGACGTGACCACTCGGCCCAACCAGGTCGGCAACCCGCCCCAAGCGACCAGATACGCAGTCGGCACAGCGATCACCAGTACTACGACCGTGGCGATCGACGCGATCACCAGCGT
The DNA here is from genome assembly GCF_004361855.1 of Kribbella caucasensis. Taxonomy (GTDB): domain Bacteria; phylum Actinomycetota; class Actinomycetes; order Propionibacteriales; family Kribbellaceae; genus Kribbella; species Kribbella caucasensis. The sequence goes on along the minus strand of NZ_SNWQ01000019.1, from coordinate 183,138 downwards.
CGACAACAACGCACGGAACAGCCCCGCGTTCGCCGCGTCAGTGAACGACTCCAACCCCAACCCGGCAGTCGACCACCAACCGCGCAGCCCGGCCTCGCGCGGCGAGTGGAACGCGGTCGCCACCAGCACGATCGCCGGCAGCACCCAGACCAGACCGACCGCGAACCCCACGGTCCACCCGATCCGCCGCGACCGCCTACTGGGCCTCGGCCTGCGCACCGATCGATCCGCGCCCACCACACTCACCGGCATCGCCCAACGTCGCCGCCGCAATCCGCGCACCCCGATGACCGCAACGGCCGCCACGATCGCGAACAGCACCACCCCGAGTGCCGCAGCACGCCCCGGATCACCACCGGTGCTGGTTGCCCGCCACCAGTTCAGTCCGAGCACATCGGCATCGCGCTGCATCGGCCCGGGCACCACGATCAACACCAGGTCGAATACCCGCACAGCAGCGATCACCAGAGTCAGCGTCACCACACCGGTGATCGGACGGAGCAGCGGAAGCTCGAGCATCCGCAACCGACGCAGACCGGTGACGCCTTCAGCCGCCACCGTGCGACTCACGTCATCCGGGATCGCGTCCAGACCGGCGCGGAACAGCGAGACGACGTACCCGAGCCAGGTCCAGCCGAACGCGGACACCAGCACCAGCCAGAACAACCCCGGTCCCAACCACACCGGACTGGATCCGAAGAGCGCCGTCGACACCGCCGTCACCGTCCCGCGCTCCGGCGCCGGATCGAAGATCAACCGGAACGTCGCACCCGACACCAGGACGGACACGGCGAACGGAATCACCAACGCTGGTTGGAGAAACGACGAGACGCCGGGCAGCCGATAGCTCACCACCGCCAACAGGAACCCGACCACCACCAGGCCGAGTGCGACCCCTACCCAGGCCAGGCTGTTGCCCACGGCATGCAACGCTTCCGGATCGCCCATCACCGCGAAGTTCCCCAGCCCGAAGGACCCGTCCGGCAACCGGAACGCGGCCACGACGGTGATGCCGACAGGGATCAGCAGCAGACTGCTCAACAGCAAGGCCGGCAACCCCAGCAGGTACGGACCGGCCGGGCGGCGCGGCTTGCCGGGGACCGGACGACCGGAGATCTCCCGGCCGACGATCTCGAGCGACAGGCCGTTCGTCTGCAAGCCCATCAGCTCTCCACCTGTTTCAGTTCGGCCAGCGCCGACTCCACCGCCTCCGGTACTACGTCGCTACCGCGATTCCCGATCCGGATCAGGAAATCGGTGAGCACTCGCCACAACCCGTTGAGATCGCCGAGCTGCCCGAGCCGGTCCGACAGGTCGAACTGCGGCGACGAACCAGGTGCCACCAACTGCTCCGCCAACCGCGTGAGCTCAGGCGAGTAACCAGTCGTGCGACCGTCGGCGAGGAAACCGCCGGTCGCGATCCACGGGTCCGCGGCGGCCGGCGCGGCGAGCCGTCGTACCAGGTCGCGGGCGTCGTCGGTGGTCGGACGCGGCAGCACGATCACGTCGCCGCCGACCACCACGGGTGGCGCCGCGCCGCGACTGAGCGCCGGGAAGGTGAACAGGCCGACGTCCGCCGGGTCCACCGCGAACGACCTCACCACAGGTTCGGCGAAGTCCGTCGCGAGCACCATGGCCGCCCGGTGATGACCGAAGACCTCCACGATCGCGTCCGGGAACTGCTGCACCAGCGAACGCTCCACTCCACCAGCCAACGTGCCGGGCGCCGACCACATCGTCCCGAGTAGCCGCAGTGCCGCAGCGAAGGCCGATACCTGCGACGGCCTCGGATCGTCAGCAACAGCCAGTGCACGATAGGCAGCGGGCGCCGAACCGAGCAGCACGTTCTCCAAGAAGTCGGTGAGCACCCAGCCGTCTCCAGCACCCAACGCCAACGGCCGGATCCCCGCGAGCGACAGCGACCGGTTCAGTGCCAACCACTCCGACCAGGTCCTTGGCGGCTCAGCCCCGACCTGCTTCAACACCGACGGCCGGTACCAGATCGCCGACTTGTGCGCCGTCTTGAACGGCAGCCCGTATGTCGTCCCGTCATGCACCAGAAGTTCATCCCAGTACGGCTCTCGGTTGCGATCCACCAGTTCCGCAGGGATCGGATCCAGGTCGCGCAGATGACGCGGTACCAGACCGGGCTGCGGCAGCATCACGATGTCGGGTCGGCGAGCCGACCGTGGACCGAAGGCCGTCGAGATGTCGTCGCCGAGTGGGACCACCTCCACCGGGTACTCCAGGTCGCCGAGGCCGTCGAGCACGCTGTGGAACGCGCGGAGCTCAGTACCGCTCCAGCTCACGGCCACTCGCACACTACGACTCAGGCCCAGCACGTCCGGAGTACAGCCGGACACCGCGGCTGCTGCGACGGCTCCCAGGAACAGTCGACGGCTGATCATTGGCTGAACCCGGTGGTGCGTGCTTCGTCCGTGGTGATGAGCAGGAGGGCCGTCGACCACAGCTCGGGGTTGTGGTCCAACCGGAGCAGCGGTCCCCACGTCGGCAAGCCTGCTGCGTCTTCCAGCACGATCAACGCGGGGTGGGCCCGGAGTGCGCGGGCCACACCGGCCAGGCGGCGACGGCCGGGCGTGATCTCGTGCGGGTAGCGGTCGAGGACGTCTTCGAGGCTACAGCGGGCTGCAGTCATCCGGCTCACGTCCTCGGCAGCCTTCCGGGTCACGCGGTGGGTCACTGTATGGCCGTGCATGACGTTGCCCAGCACGGTGAGGTGCGGCAACAGACCACCTTCGGCAGGGACCAGGCGGACCACACCGGCGGTCTTGAGCACCGCTCCGGCTGGTGGTTCGTCCAGACCGACGATCAGGTCGGCGCAGTGACGGGCTTCTGCCGCAGTGGGGACCACCAGGGCTCGCTGCTCGCCTACGTCGATGCGGAGTCGCTCGGGCAAACCGGGCAGCAACCGTTCGAGCAGCAGTCCGTCCATCCCGGCGTGGCGCCTCCCCAGTTCAGTGGCGAGTGCCCACCCTAGGGGGACTACCGGCTCACCGCAGCTAGGCGCGTGTCAGGCGGGCTGCGCGGTCGAGCAGGTAGCGCTGCTCCGGGACGCTGGTGGTCTGCTTGGCCGCAAGCCGGTATTGCTCTGCCGCCGCATCAATCTCACCGGCCGTCTCCAGCAGGTGTGCCCGGACCGCTGCGAGCCGATGGTGTTCGGTGAAGCGCTTGTCGTCGGCCAGCTTGTCCAGCAACCGCAGCCCGGCCGTCGGCCCGTGCACCATCCCGGCGGCGACAGCGAGGTTCAGGGTGACCAGCGGGTTGTCGGTCGCCTGCCGCAGGAGTCCGTACAGGCCGAGGATCTGCTTCCAGTCGGTGTCCGCGGCGTCGGCCGCCTCGTCGTGCACGGCGGCGATCGCGGCCTGCAGTTGGTACGGTCCGGCCGGGCCGCGAGTCATCGCCGCGGTCAGCAGGTCGGTGCCCTCGGCAATCATCTCGGCGTTCCAGCGTCGGCGGTCCTGCTCATGCATCGGAACCAGCAGGCCGTTCGGATCGGTACGGGCCGGCCGTCGGGCGTCGGTCAGCAGCATCAGGGCCAGCAGTCCCGCGACCTCGCCGTCGGCGGGCAGCAAGCGGTGCAGCATCCGGGTCAGCCGGATCGCCTCGGCCGACAACTCGACCCGGTTCAGCTCGGGGCCGGAGGTGGCGGTGTAGCCCTCGTTGAAGATCAGGTACAAGACCTGCAGGACGGCATCCAGGCGCTCGGCGCGATCCTTGGGCGACGGGAGCCGGAAGGTTGATCCCGCGGCCTTGATCCGCTGCTTGGCCCGGGTGATCCGCTGGGCCATCGTCGGCAGCGGCAGCAGATAGGCATGCGCGATCTCTTCGGTGGTGAGGCCGCCGACCGCACGCAGGGTCAGCGCGACCTGCGACTCGCGGCTCAGTACCGGATGACAGCAGAGGAACAGCAGGACCAGCGAGTCGTCCTGATCCGCTTCCGGTGGCCCTTCGGCGGGCGGTAGCCGGCGGGTGGCGTCGACATCCTCGCGGTCGCGGCGGGCCTGGTCCTGGCGCAGTTGGTCGATCAGCTTCCGAGACGCAACCCGGATCAGCCACGGCCGCGGATCGGTCGGGACGCCGTCGACCGGCCACTGCGTCGCGGCCACCAGCAACGCCTCCTGGACTGCGTCCTCGGCGGCGTCGAAATGGCCGTAGCGCCGGACGAGCGCACCGAGGACCTGCGGCGCGAGGTCACGCAGCAGGTCCTCGATCCGATCGCTCACCTCAGCTCCCGGCCGGAGCGGCCCCATCGGCCGGGACTGACCCTTCGGCACCGTCCGGGATCGGCCGGATCTCGATCGTGTCGCCGACCGCCTCGGCGATCCGGGCGGCGATCTCCACCGCCCGGTCGTGGCTGGCCGTGTCCACGATCGCGTAGCTGGCGAGCACCTCCTTGGACTCGGCGTACGGGCCGTCCACCGCGACCGCGCCACCCTCGCCCTTGCGCACCGTGGTGGTCAGCGACGGGTGCGCGAGCCCTTCGGTCGCGACGAACTCACCGGACTCGGTCAGCTCCTTGCCGAGGTCCTCGTAGAACTGGCACATCGCGAGGAACTCCGGGCTTTCGATGTCCACCGAGTCCCAGTCGGCCTTGTTCGTGTAGGCGAGCAAGATGTACTTCACGGTCGTCTCCTCAGCGCTCGGTTCTCGTCATTGTGGACTCGTAGCCGCCACCACCGGGATACACCCAGGCGCCGTCCATCCGGGTGTCGCCGGCCGAGAACGTGCCCCGGAAGTACGCCGGCGAGCCCTTCTGCCCGCCCCAGATGGTCAGCGTGTCGCCCTCGAGTTCGTACACGTAGTCGAGGGTGTTCCCCTCGCTGTCGTAGAACCTGGACTTGACGTCCTCACCAGGTCCTTCACCGAACGGCCGCTCGTTGCCGATCACTTCGAACCCGTTGATGTCGTGCCCGCCTTGGTCCATCCGGACCCGCTGGATCAGGAAGTAGCCGCCGTCCATCCACTCGTACGTGACGGTGCCGGTGGTGCCGCCGGAGACGGTCCAGGTACCGACCAGCCGGTCGAGCGCGCGGAGGGCTTCGCTGGGCTTGGGAACGGGAGGGAATTCGTACTCGGTCATGTCGGGGTCCATCCTTTCGAGGTTGCTCTGACGCCGGTACCTCGAAGCCGCTGGACCCCATTCGACAGCTCGCCGGGAAATTCTTCAGAACGTGCGGCTCCACAGGTTGATGGCGTAGTCGACCTCGCTGCCCTGGTGCGAGCTGATGATCCGGTCCGCGTCCGCGGGCTTGAACTCGATCCGGACCACCGCCTCGAAATCCGCCCGCGACTCGAACCGCCAGCCCATGTCGAGCTGGGTGCGCTGCCAGCCGCGGGACGACCAGAACCTTTCCACCTCGGGCGCCTTGATCATCGGGTACGCCTCGGCGAACCACCGCCCGAATGTCGACCGGCCGGCGTCATTGTCGATCACGAACGCGGTCCCACCCCGGCACATCACCCGATCCAGCTCGGCCAGCCCCGGTTCGCAGCCCGGCCCGAAGAAGTAGGCCCAGCGCGCGTGCATGATGTCCACCGACGCGTCCGGCACCGGCAGCTGTTGCGCCGTACCCTGCCGGATCTCGACGTTCGGCAGGTTCTTCGTACGCCGCCCAGCCGCCTGGACGAGTACGCCGTGCGGTTCGACACCGATCACGCGTGCTGCGGTCGCGGCGAACATCGGCAGGTGGAATCCCGTCCCGCACCCGATGTCGAGCACGGTCGCGCCGGCCCAGTCCCGGATCGCTCGCATCGCCGGCTCGATCACGCCGTCCGGGTCGACCGCCCGGTTCTCGATCTCGTACGTCTGCGGGTGCTGCCAGATGTTCGGACTCGGGATCCCCCCGTCGGCGATGCTCACACCATCAGACCTTAGACAGCTCCTGAGGGGTGCGGGCCGCGACCAGCGCGACCGGGATGAGGAGGAGGCCGCAGAGGACCGCGAGCCAGTGGAAGCCGAGGTATGCGAGGACTGGTCCGGAGCCGGTGCCGGCGATCGAGGCGAGCGCGCCCATGGTGAGGTCGGACAGGCCCTGCGCGGACGTGCGGATCTCGTCGGGGACTGCCCGGGAGAGCAGCGTCGAGCCCGCGACCAGGCAGGCGGACCAGCCAAGGCCGAGCAGGACCAGGGCGAGACCAGTGAGCACGTGCGCCTCGTCCGGAGAGAGCGCGGCGACCGCCATCGCCGCCGCCAGGATCGCCAGGCCGATCCCGATCGTGGGCACCCGGCCGAGGCGGTCGGCGAGCCAGCCCATCACGGGGGACAGGGCGTACATCCCGGCGACATGTGCGCTGATCACGAACCCCACGATGGTCAGCGAGGCGCCGTGATGCCGCAGGTGGACCGATGTCATCGACATAACCCCGACCATCACCGAATGGGCCGAGGCGATGGCCAGCAACCCCAACCGGGCATGGGGAATCGCGAGGATCTGCCGGAAGGTCGAGCCGATCGGCTGCCGGGCGACCTTGGTCCGCGGCGTCACCTGCTGCAGCCGGCGCAGGCCGAACCAGACGACGAGCAGGCTGAGGACGAACGCGACCACCGAGAACACGTACGGCCCGGCGAGCGCGAGGATGCCGAGCGACGTACCGACCGATCCGCCGACGCCGGTGAGGTTGGGGCCGACGACTACGCCGATCGTGGTGGCCCAGACAACGACTGAGAGGGACCGGGCGACGTGCTTCGGATCGGCCGCGTCGGTCGCGGCGTACCGGGACTGCAGGTTGGCCGCTGAGCCGCTGCCGAACAGGCAGCCCGCGATCAGTAGGAGGACGAGCGAGTCGACCTGGGCGGCGACGATGCTGAGGAGGGCGCCGGTGACCGCGATCAGGTAGCCGGTCGCGAGCGAGGCGCGGCGGCCGTGGGTCCGGGCGAGACCGGCCAGCGGTACGGCGAGGATCGCGGCGCCGAGCGTGGTCGACGTGGCGACGAGACCGGACAGAGACGTCGAGCCGGAGATGTTCTCGGCGAGCAGACCGGCGACCGCGAACCCGGAGGCGACCGCGACACCACCGCCCACATTGGAGACCACGAGGACCCGCAGGGTGCTGCGTTGCAGGTTGCCGGCCGGATTGTTGGCGGGGGATCGGGTCGCGTCGGCTGTCACGAGGTCACCCTCTCATCGGATACCTGTCACGGCAGCTGGTTTGTGCTGCGCGTGAATGTTCCTGCAGAGGGATTGTGCGCAGTTCGAAGCGTGGACCCGACCTGTTTGAGCACTGGTCCGCGCTCGTAGGATCTCTCCTGGCTGCGCCAATCACGGGCTTCATCGACCTCTTGGAGTACGGATGCCAGACATCGCGATCGTCCCCGCCCCCCGCGAGCTCGTCATCGAGGAAGGCCGCTGGGTCAGCTCCGACCCGCTGGCCGAGGCCGTCCGGACGGTGGTGGAGAACCTCGGCGAGACGGAGTACCGGATCGACGTGACCGCCGACGGTGCCCGGCTGTCCGCCGGCTCCGAAGACGCGTTGCGCTGGGCCGAGCAGACGTACGAGCAGTTGCTGGACGCCGCCGAACCGGCCGAGGACGGCGCGGTCGCCGTACCGGCGGTGCGGATCGCCGACGCGCCCGCGTTCGGTTGGCGCGGGGTGATGCTCGACGTCGCCCGGCACTTCATGCCGAAGGAGTTCGTGCTCAAGATCCTCGACGTGCTCGCGCTGCACCGGATGAACGTGCTGCATCTGCACCTCACCGACGACCAGGGCTGGCGGGTCCAGATCGACGCGTTCCCGAAGCTAACCGAGCTCGGTTCGCAGCGGCCCGAGACGATGGTCGGCAAGATGTCCCACGGGCAGACCGAGTTCACGTACGACGGGACGCCGCACGGCGGGTTCTACACCAAGGACGAACTGCGCGAGATCGTCGCGCACGCGGCCGAGCGCGGTATCACCGTCGTCCCCGAGATCGACCTGCCGGGTCACATGCAGGCCGCCATCTCGGCGTACCCGGAGCTGGGCAACCACCCCGACCAGCAGATCGGCGTACGGCAGGTCTGGGGTATCAGCGACGACGTGCTGAACGTGAGCGACGCGACCGTCGACTTCGTCCGGACCGTGCTGCGCGAGGTGCTGGAGATCTTCCCCGCGCCGTACATCCACCTCGGCGGCGACGAGTGCCCGGCCGACCAGTGGCGCGAGTCCGAGGCCGCGCAGGCCCGGCAGGCCGAGCTCGGCCTGACCGACGCGGGCCAGCTGCAGGGCTGGTTCACCGAGCAGGTCGCGGCCGTGCTGACCGAGGACGGGCGCCGGCTGGTCGGCTGGGACGAGATGGTCGAGACCGACTGCCCGAAGGACGCGGTGATCATGGCGTGGCGGTCCGCCGGCCGGGGCGAGGTCGCGGCGAAGGCCGGGCACGATGTGGTGATGGCGCCCTGCGAGTCGGTGTACTTCGACTACTACCAGGCCGACCCCGCGACCGAGCCGCTCGCGATCGGCGGCTTCATCCCGCTCGAGGCCGTCTACGACTTCGAGGTGATCCCGAAGGGGCTGACGGAGGAGGAGGCGGCCCGGATCGTCGGTACCCAGTGCCAGATCTGGACCGAGTACATGGAGGGCCCCGACCAGGTCGGCTACATGCTCCTCCCGCGCCTGTCCGCCTTCGCCGAACGCGCCTGGGGTTCCCCGAAGACGTCGTACGACGAATTCCTCACCCGCCTCCGCCCGCACCTGACCCGGATCGAGCGGATCGGCGTGAACTACCGCCCGCTCGACTGAACCGGATCCTGCCGGACGAAGAAGGCCGTCACGAGAGCACGGGAGATCGTGTCGGTGTGGTCGCCGTCCAGAGGTGCGGTGGGATCGGCGGGGAGTCCGAAGCGCTTGGCCAGTGGGGCGAAGTCGGTGAAGGACAGGTGTCCTGTGCTTCGTACGACGAACCAGCGGCGCCAACCGGTCAGGAGATTCCAGCTGGTGTCCCAGGAGGTGTCGATGTCGTCGCCCGGGGTGTGGGTGCCCGGGGCACCGACCAGTAGGAAGGGCTTGGCCAGGCCGGTTGACGGGAGCGGCGTGAAGAAGGTGCCGTCGAGGTTGACGCCGACGTCGATGCGGGAGTCGGTGCGCATCGACGTCGGCGGTGGAGTTGCCGCCGATGGAGTGACCGGCCATGCCGACCCTGGTCGGGTCGATCAGCTTGCTGGTGGGTTGTTTGCCTTCGAGCAGTTGGTCGACGACGAAGGAGACGTCGGCGGCGCGGACCGGTGGGATTTGGGCCGGCTCCGCGATGTCGCAAGCGACGCAGGTGGTCAGGCGGCCGTCGGGGAACTCGGTGCCGCTGGATTCGTAGGCGTGGTCGATGCCGGCGACGACGTATCCCTTGCTGGCCAGGTCCTGCGCGAGGCTGGTCAAGGTGGCGATCGGGAGAGTGAAGCCGGGCGAGAGGATCACCAAGCGGATAGCGCCTGTTGGCCGGCCGGGGTGGTGCGTCGAGGCAGGCTACGCCGCGGATGCTGGAGACGGCTTCCCGGACGGCGCGGGAAGACTGACGGGCTGCTCTGCTGCTTGTACTGAACTTGCGGTGACTACGGCGGAAACAGTCAGTGCGGCGGCCAGCAACAGGCCCGCAGTACGGGGGATCAGGTTCATGCTTACGAACGTTAAGAAAGTTGCCCGAGGGGCCGACACTGCCGATCGTCAGGTGCAGAGTGGTCCTTCGTCAGGCCTTTGATCGCTGCCGGATCAGGAAAATCCATAACCCCGGAGGGTGGCCGGCGGTTGACGGGTGTAGACCGGCTGGGGCGGTGGCGACGAGGATTGAGGCGATCGACGGGCGGGACCGGGAGGACGGATGACCGCTGTGGGGCCGCTGGACGCGATGTTCCTGCTCGGTGAGACGCGCGAGCAGGCGATGCACGTCGGTGGGCTGATGCTGTTCGAGCTGCCGGAGGGTGCGGGCCGGGACCACGTGTTCCCAGAAGGCTCTGGGCGCGACTACCTGGCCGAGCTGTACCGCGAGATCGTCGAGGGGCAGACGGTGAACCCGATGTTCACCCGGCGGCTGCGGAACCGGCCACTCGACCTCGGCTACTGGTCCTGGGAGCAGGACGACGAGATCGAACTGGAGTACCACGTTCAGCTGTCCGGGCTGGCCCGGCCGGGGCGGTACCGGGAGTTGTTCGAGCTCACCTCGCGGCTGCACGGGACGCTGCTGGACCGGCAGCGGCCGCTGTGGGAGATGCATCTGATCGAGGGCGTGGAGGGGCGCCGGTTCGCGATCTACAGCAAGATCCATCACTCGATGATCGACGGCGTGACAGCCCTCCGCTGGATGCAGCACACCCTCACCACCGACCCCACCCACACCGGTATGCCCGCCACCTACGCCCTCCCCCAAGGAGCCCTACACGCGACCGCCCCGGCCGGTACTACGTCCGCTCCGGGCACCGCCGGCTCCGAGGGCCTGTTTGGTCGCGTGCCCTTCGCTGGAGAGTTGCTGGGCGAGGTGCTCCGCGCGGCCGGGCGGGTGACGGATGGGGTCGGCCGGGTTGCGGGCGGGTTCGGCGGGGCGGCTCGGGTGGTGGCGGATCTCGCCGGGCTCTCGCCGTTGGGGTTGCGCAGCGGGATCCGGGCGCTCCAGGCCGAGCATTCGCCACTGGCGTTCCAGGCGCCGCGGACGATCCTCAACCAGCCGATCACCGGAGCCCGCCGGTTCGCCGCGCAGTCCTGGCCGATGGAACGGCTGGAGAAGGTCCGCGCGATCACCGGCGCTACCCTGAACGACGTCATGCTCGGCATGTGCTCCGGCGCCCTGCGAACCTACCTAATGGAGCAGAACGCCCTACCGGACAAGAGTCTGACCGCCATGGTCCCCGTCTCCCTCCGCTCCAGCGATGACGCCCCCGGCGGCGGCAACTCCCTCGCCACCTTGATCGCGGACCTCGCCACCGACGAGCGCGACCCCGAACGCCGGATCCAGCGCATCACCGAGTCGACCGCCTACGGCAAGAACATGCTCTCCCAGCTGAGCCCCCTGCAGAACCTGATGATCGGCGCCATCGGCTTCGGTTCCGCCGGACCGGCCGCGCTCATCCCACCCCTCGCCGGCCGCACCCCGCCGCCCTTCAACGTTGTCATCTCCAACATCCCAGGCCCCACCGACAGCCCCCTGTACTGGAACAGCTCCCGCCTGCTCGGCATGTACCCGGCCTCCATCGTCCTCAACGGCCAGGCCCTCAACATCAGCATCACCAGCTACGACCACCAACTCCACTTCGGCCTCACCGGCTGCCGCCGCACCGTCCCCCACCTCCAACGCCTCCTCACCCACCTAGAACACTCTCTCCAAGACCTCGAGCGAATCTAGAGCACCCACACCCAACCGATCAGGTCGATCCCGCGAAACCCAACGGACGCCCACCCGGCAACCGCGCCACCCAGCGACTTTGGGCACCGGCCGGTCGTGTTCGGGCGCGGACTGTGACCGGTGGGTGCTCAAAGTGGCACCGCCAGGCCGACTACTGGGTGCGCCGCGTCGGGGCGTACGTGCAGCACTCACTAACCACCTGGGACTCCAAGCCACCACGCGTGAGCCCTGCCACTGAACGCGGATTCGCAGGGGTTACTGAGTGCTGCAGGTACGCGCCGGCCCCAGCAGGCGGGGGATGATTTCGGTTTCGCGGTGACCGTCGGGGGTTGGGGTGACTTGCCAGGCTCGGGCGTCGGGGAGGACGGAGACCGCCTCGAGGAGTTCGCCGTTGACGTAGTGCAGGCCGACGCCGTCCTCGGTCGCGTATCCGCCCGGCAGCGCGCCGGTGGCGACCAGCGACCGGTACGCCGACCGCCGGGGCTGGTCGCCGAGGTCGTCGTGCACGCCGTTGGACCACGGCAGCCAGCCGAGACCGTTGCTGAAGGCATCGAGTTGGTCGCCGAACGAGTCGGTCGGGCCGCCGATGTGCCAGCACAGGCTGCCTGCGCTCTGGCCGGCCATCACGACACCGTTCTGCCAGCACTCGTGCAGGATCTCGGGCAGGCCGTGGGCGCGCCAGACCGCCATCAGGTTGACGACACTGCCGCCGCCGACCCAGATGACGTCCTGGGTGAGCAGATGTTTGCGGACGTCGTCGACGTTCGGCTGGGTGAAGAGTTTCAGCACCGACGGCTCGACCGACTCCTCGTTGCCGAAGGCATCTTCGAACCACTGGACCGCGGCCGGGTGATCACCTTCCGCGGTGGGGATGAAGCAGAACCGGGCCGGACGATCGAGGCCGGCCAGCGATACGGCGTACGAGATCAGCTCGCGGGTCAGGGCGCGGTGCGGTCCGGTGAGGATGCCGGAGATCGCCAGGATCTGCGTCCGCGGCTCACCAGGCAGCGGCTCACCAGGCAGCGGCTCACCAGGCTGCTGGGTCACAGGCGGACGAGGCCGTTGGGGGTCTCGAAGACGGCGGCGACCAGGCCGGGCTGGCCGTTCGGTCCGGCCCAGATCACGTCGAGATCGTCGAGCAGGTGGTCGGCGGGGTGACCGATCCAGTCGCTCACCCGGGCCGGATCGCCGGCGATCTCCAGGGCGGTCAACTTGATGCCCTTGCCACCGATCGACGGGTGCTGGCTCAGGTCGTCCCAGTGCACGAAGAACGGCAGTTGCGGATCGGCGATCAGGCCCTTCACGCCGATCTGCCGCCAGGTGAGGTTCACCCCGTCCGGCCGGTGCCGGTTACCTGGCACCGCCTCCCGGCCGAGGCGCTTCTCCATCCGCTCCATGTCCCGGACCGCGATCACCCAGCCGAGCCAGCCGCCGCCGAGTTCCTTGCGGGCCCGGACCGCCTGGCCGAACGGCGCCTTGTCCGACGCCGGGTGGTCGAGCACGTCGACGACCTCGATGTACCGGTCGTTGTCCAACGGCAGGATGTGGTTCACGGTGCCGAAGCGGGGGTGCACGCCACCGTCGGCGAAGTCCGCCCCCAGCAGCGCGGACAACCGCTCCACCGTGGCCCGGTACCCGTCGGGTCCCGCCGCGTACGAAAGATGATCCAGACGCATGCAAGTCATTCTGGGCCCAGACCCAGGAGCGCGCTGCCCCGGGGTGTCGCAGCAAAGGGCACCCTTACCCGCGGAGCCCGGCCCCGGCGGCCGGCGTACAGAAATTTGCCTAGGGCAAGGAATGGGTTACTTGGACGCCGGGTGAGGCAGTAGCGGGCGGGCCGGCTCGAGATGCCGGCGGCAGTACTCCGCGAGCACGTCGTAGGCCTTGTGACCCATCAGGGTCTGCAGCTCGACCTTGCTCGACTCGAAGACCGCCTCGACGCCGATGTGCGCCTCGGTGTTGCCGGTGCAGTACCAGTCCAGGTCGTGCCCACCCGGACCCCAGCCGCGCCGGTCGTACTCCCCGATCCCGACCTCGGTGTACGTCGTGCCGTCGGGGCGCTCCACTTCGCGGAAGGTCCGCCGGATCGGCAGTTGCCAGCACACGTCCGGCTTGGTCTCGACGAAGTGCACGCCCTGCTTCAACGCCAGCCCGTGCAGCGCGCAACCCCCGCCGCCGGGGAAGTCCGGGCGGTTCAGGAAGATGCAGGCGCCCTCCCAGACCCGGGTCTTGCGGTCGCCGTCGTCGTCGGTCTCGACCCAGCCGCTCTTCCGGCCTTCCTTGCGGAACTGCCAGTCGTCCTTGCCGAGCTGCTTGACGTATCCCTTCACCCGGTCCTCGTCGTCGGCGTCGGAGAAGTGCGCGCCGAGCGTGCAGCAACCGTCGTTCGGCCGGCCCTTGTAGATCCCGCGGCAACCGCCGCCGAAGATGCAGGTCCAGTTCGACGTCAGCCAGGTCAGGTCGCAGCGGAACACCTGATCCGGATCGTCCGGATCGGTGAACTCGACGTAGGCGCGGGGAAAATCGAGCGAAACCTCAGGCACCTGAAAAGCGTACGCGCACCGGCCACGATTACTCGCATCCCAATTCGGATCCGCCGTCACCTGTGACCTGCACCCGTGACCTGCCGCGCGGTAGGTGACGCCTCAAATCACTTCAAAGACAGCACTGGCCTGGGCAAAGGCTCCACGGTGTCCAGTAGCGTGAGGGGTATGCGGCTCGGCGTACTCGATGTGGGATCCAACACCGTCCACCTCCTCGTGGTGGACGCTCATCGGGGTGCCGCACCGCTGCCGGCGTACTCGCACAAGGACGAGCTCCGGCTGGCCGAGCACCTGGACCAGGGCGGCAACATCGCCGAGGCCGGGGCCGACAGACTGGTGGCCTTCATCAAGGAGGCCGAAGATCTGGCCGAGGACAAGGGCTGCGAAGCGGTGCATGCCTTCGCCACCTCCGCGCTCCGCGAGGCCCCGAACGGCGAGAAGGTCCTGGACCGGGTCCGCAAGGAGACCTCGATCGACCTGCAGGTGCTCACCGGTACCGACGAGGCGCGGTTGACGTTCCTCGCGGTACGCCGGTGGTTCGGCTGGTCGTCGGGACGGCTCGCCGTGTTCGACATCGGCGGTGGTTCGCTGGAGATCGCAGCCGGTTCGGACGAGGAGCCGACCGTCGCGGTGTCCGCGCCGTTGGGCGCCGGCCGGTTGACCCGCGAGGGGCTGACCGTGGACCCGCCGGACAAGGACGAAGTACGTGCGTTGCGCCGGCGGATCCGGCAGGAGACGGCGGCGGTCGCGGGCGACGTACTGCGCGCGGGCAAGCCGCAACGGTCGGTCGCGACCAGCAAGACCTTCCGGTCGCTGGCCCGGATCTGTGGCGCGGCGCCGTCCGTCGAGGGGCAGTATGTTCCGCGCGCGCTGAACCGTGACGACCTGCGGGAGTGGCTGCCCAAGCTGATCAAGATGTCCGCTGCCGAGCGGGCCGAGTTGCCCGGTGTCTCGGCCAGCCGGGCCGGCCAGCTGGTCGCCGGTGCGCTCGTCGCGGACGCCGTGATGGACCTGTTCGACCTGGCCTCGCTCGAGGTCTGTCCGTGGGCTTTGCGGGAGGGTGTCATCCTGTCCCGTCTGGACCGGCTGCAACCCCGATGAACTGGCGCGAAGGCACAATTCCGATGAGCACCACCCGATGAGCACCAACAAGACCGCGAAGATCGGTCTGTCCACCGCGTCCGTCTACCCGGAGTCGACAGCCAGCGGATTCGAGCTGGCCTCCCGGCTCGGGTACGACGGGGTCGAGGTGATGATCGGGATCGACCCGCTGAGCACCCAGATCGACGCGATCAAGCGGCTGGTCGAGTACCACCAGTTGCCGGTGCTCGCGATCCACGCGCCCTGTCTGCTGATCACCCAGCGGGTCTGGGGGACCGACCCGTGGGGCAAGCTCGAACGTAGTGCCGAGGCCGCGAAGGACCTGGGCGCCGACGTGGTCGTCGTACACCCGCCGTTTCGTTGGCAGCGGGACTACGCGCGCGGGTTCGTCGAGGGGATCGCGCGGCTCGAGGCGGAGACCGGGGTCGTCTTCGCGGTCGAGAACATGTATCCGTGGCGGGCGCCGGGCAGGGGTTTGCAGGCGTATGCGCCGAGCTGGGACCCGACCGAACAGGACTACGCCCACACCACGCTCGACCTGTCCCATTCGTCCACTGCCGAACAGGACTGCGTCGAGCTCGCCGCGACGATGGGTGCGAGCCTCACCCACATCCACCTGACCGACGGAACCGGTTCGGCCAAGGACGAGCACCTGGTTCCGGGCCGCGGTACCCAGCGCGCCGCGGATCTGCTGCAGGGCCTGGCGAACAGCGACTTCCGCGGCCACATCATCATCGAGATCAACACCCGCCGGGCCACCAGCCGGTCCGAACGCGAGGTCGACCTGATCGAGTCCCTCGAGTTCACCCGCAAACACTTCGTCCGCACCGCCGACCCGGTGCCGTCCCGCCGCACGGCCTTCGCCGTCACCAGCGACGGCGAGGTGTCGGAGCTAACCCCGTGACCCCGGATTCCGTCCGCCCCAAGAACAGCCGGTCGCCGGGGCGGCGTCCGGGTGGTCCTGATACGCGCGGCGAGATCCTCAAGGCGGCGCGCGAATCCTTCGCCGGCCGGGGCTTCACCGCGACCTCGATCCGCGCGGTCGCCCGCGAGGCCGGTGTCGACGCGGCCCTGGTCCACCACTACTTCGACAGCAAGGACGAACTCTTCATCGAGTCGATGGCCCTCCCCATCGACCCCCGCCAGGTCGCCGCCGCCATCCTCGACGGCCCCCGCGACGAACTCGGCCGCCGCATCGTCACCGTATTCCTCGGCGTCTGGGAATCCCCCGACGGCCAGCAACGGATGAAGGCGATCCTCCGTAGCGTCGTCACCAGTGACGAGGTGGCCCGGCTGATGCGCGAGGGCATCACCAAGATGATCATCGACCCGGTTGCCAAGATGATCGACGCCCCCGACGCCAAGCTCCGCGTGACCCTCGTAGCCAGCCACCTCATCGGCATGGCCCTGTGCCGCTACCTGGTCGAACTGGAACCCCTCGCCTCCGCATCCCCCGCCGCCCTGATCACCCAGATGGCGCCGGCTCTCCAGACCTACCTGACCAACTAATCGCCCTCGAGCCTCTTGCGGGCCGACCTCGTCCGCGCTAAATTCATCACATGATGAAAAACGCGGTGGAGTGCCGTGACGTCGTGGTGATCCGCGGCGATCGGGAAGTGCTGCACGGGGTCGACTTCGACCTCCGAGCCGGATCCGTCACAGGCCTGCTCGGCCCGTCCGGATGCGGCAAGACCACGCTGATCCGCGCGATCGTCGGCCTCCAGGCGAAGGTGACCGGCGACGTCCAGGTCCTCGGCCTGCCCGCCGGCGCCGCCAAGCTCCGCGGCCGGATCGGCTACGTGACCCAAGAACCCAGCGTGTACTTCGACCTGACGGTCACGGAGAACCTGCGCTTCTTCGCCGCCGTCCTCGGCGTGGACTCCGCGGACGTGGATCGCGTGATCGACGCGGTCGACCTGCGCAGTCACGCGCACGAGCGCGTCGACCGGCTCTCCGGCGGCCAGCAGTCCCGCGCATCGCTGGCGGCCGCGCTGCTCGGCGACCCCGAGCTCCTGGTCCTCGACGAACCGACGGTCGGCCTGGACCCGGTCCTCCGGCGCGACCTCTGGGAGCTGTTCCACCGCCTGGCCGAGGCGGGCGCGACCCTGCTCGTCTCCAGTCACGTGATGGACGAGGCGAGCCGCTGCGACCGCCTCCTTCTGATGCGCGACGGCGTCCTGCTCGCCGACGACAGCCCTCAGGCGCTGCTCGACTCGGCCGGCACCGTCGACATGGAACAGGCCTTCCTCACCCTGATCGACCGGAAAGCAGGTGCGCGATGAGATTGCGAGTGACGTTCGCGGTGGCGGCCCGGGTGCTGGCCCAGTTGCGGCGGGACCACCGGACCGTGGCGATGCTGATCGTGCTGCCGGCCCTGCTGGTCAGCCTGATGTGGTGGATGTTCACCGATTCGCCGAACACGTTCGACCGGGTCGGCGGTCCGCTGCTGGCGGTGTTCCCGGCGATCATCATGTTCATCGTCACCTCGGTGGCGACCCTGCGCGAGCGCTCCACCGGCACGCTGTCCCGGCTGTTCACGATGCCGATGGGCAAGCTGGATTTCCTGCTGGGGTACGCGCTGGCCTTCGCCCTGATCGCGGTCGTCCAGGCCGCGGTCGTCGTGACGATTGCCCTCTACGCGCTCGACCTCGACATCCGCGGTGACGCCTGGCAGCTCGGGGTCGTCGCCGTCCTCGACGGAGTTCTCGGCACCGCGCTCGGGCTCTTCGCCAGCGCCTTCGCCGCCACCGAGTTCCAGGCCGTCCAGATGATGCCGGCCGTGATGATCCCGCAGCTCCTCCTGTGTGGACTCCTCGTCCCCCGCGACCAACTCCCCGGCGTACTCGAGGCGGTCAGCGACGTCCTGCCACTCTCGTACGCCGTTGACGCGGTCGGTGGAGTTGCCGCCGGCAACGGATTCGGTGAGGGTGCCGGCACCGATGCGCTGGTCGTCACCGTCTTCATCCTCGCCGCCCTGGCCCTCGGCGCCGCCACCCTCAAACGTCGCACCGCCTAGCCGAGGGGTGGTGGCGCGGGTACGCTGCGTGAGGGGACCAGTGGGGTGGGTGGTGTGGTTCTCGACACACCGTTGGTGGGGATTAGGGGTGGTTCGGTTCAGCCGCGTAGCCTGCTGACACCCCTGGCGGATGGGGCCGGGTGGCGAGGAGGAGGAACGCGTAGTGCTTCGGCGAATCCTGCTGGGCGTGTCCCGCAGTCCCAAGATCAAGAAGGCGGTCTCGTCGCTGCCGGTGTCGAGCGGCATCGTGGCCCGGTTCGTGGCCGGCGAGACGACCCCCGAGGCGGTGCTCGCGACCGAGAAGCTGGTCAGCAACGGCCTGCACGTCACCCTCGACCACCTGGGCGAGGACACCACCGACCTCGCCGCGGCGACCGCCACGGCCGACGCCTATCTCGAGCTGCTCAAGCAGTTGTCCGAGGTCGGGCTGACCCAGCACGCCGAGGTCTCGGTCAAGCTGTCCGCGGTCGGCCAGGCGCTGCCCGGTGACGGCGAGAAGATCGCGCTGGAGAACGCGCGGACGATCTGCCTCGCCGCCCGCAACGCCGGCACCACGGTGACGCTCGACATGGAGGACCACACCACCACCGACTCCACGCTGAGCATCCTGCGCGAGCTCCGGCAGGACTTCCCCGAGACGGGCGCCGTGCTCCAGGCGTACCTGCGCCGGACCGAAAGTGACTGCCAGGATCTCGCGTACGCCGGGTCGCGGGTGCGGTTGTGCAAGGGCGCGTACAAGGAGCCCGAGTCGGTCGCGTTCCAGAACAAGCAGGCCGTCGACAGGGCCTACGTCCGCGCGGCGAAGGTCCTGATGAACGGCGACGGCTACCCGATGATCGCGTCGCACGACCCGCGGCTGATCGCGATCGCCGGTTCGCTCGCCGACCGCGCCGGCCGGGCCCGGGACAGCTTCGAGTACCAGATGTTGTTCGGCATCCGCCCCGAGGAGCAGCTCCGGCTGGCCCGCCAGGGCAACACCGTGCGGGTCTACATTCCGTACGGCGTGGATTGGTACGGCTACCTGGTGCGACGACTCGCCGAGCGCCCCGCCAACCTGCAGTTCTTCGCCCGATCCCTGATCAGTAAGAAATAGTCCAGAACCTCCCGGGCACTGTCCCGATCGAGCGGGTTGTTGTCTAAGCTGCGCGTGGACAACTTCTGGGGAGGGAGTTGGCGTGAGGCAGTTCCATGCGCCACCGGGATGGCCAGAGCCACCCAATGTTCGCTGGCGTCCGCCTAAACACTGGTCGCCGGATCCGGACTGGCCGCCGGCGCCGATGGGCTGGGCGTTCTGGGTGGACGAAGGTGGCAACCCGGTCCGCGGACCGATCGGCCGATACGGCGGACCGAGGGTGTTCAAGGTCGGCGCGGCAGCCGCCGTACTGGTCGTGCTGATCAGTCTCGTACTGATCAACCCGTTCAGCTTCGGGGGCGGCGACTCCGATCCCGGGGCGCGGTCGACGCTCGACCCGGCACCGCCTGGCATCGGACAGAACACGGAGCCGGAGGAGACCCCAGGCGGGACACCGACCGGTACTCCGACGGCCGGCCCCCGCTCGCCGAACGAGACGCCGACCGAGACGCCATCTCCGACGCCTACGGACTCCGGTACGCCGACGCCCACACCGTCCGAAACGGCCACACCGACGCCGACCCAACCGAAGTCCCCGAAGTCGTCGGAGACGCCGGGGCAGGAGGCCACCGTCGTCTTCCAGAACTGCGCCGAGGCCCGGGCCGCCGGCAAGGCACCGCTGCACCGCGGCGATCCGGGCTACTCGGAGAAGCTCGACAAGAACGGCGACGGCGTCGCCTGCGAGAAGGGCAACTCCTGACGCATCGGTCCGGGCGCTGGGCACCGTGATCGTCGTTGGCGCGGCGCGGTCTAACCTGGCCCCATGACTAGTCAGGTGGCCATCCTCGGTGCCGGGGTGATGGGGGAGACGTTGCTGTCCGGGCTGATCCGGGCCGGGCGCCGACCGGAGGAACTGCTCATCACCGAACGCCGGGAGGAGCGCGCGACCGAGCTGCGCGAGCGGTACGGCGTGGACGTGGTGTCGAATGTGGACGCCGCGGCGAAGGCGGACACCCTCGTCCTGGTGGTCAAGCCGCAGGACATGCCGGACCTGCTCGCCGAGATCGCGCCCGCGGTCCGGCCCGACCAGACCGTGGTGTCGCTGGCCGCCGGTATCACCACCGGATTCATCGAGTCCCGGCTGCCGGAGGGCGTCGCCGTAGTACGGGTGATGCCGAACACTCCGGCTCTGGTCGACGAGGGTATGGCCGCGATCTCCCGGGGCGCGCACTGCGACGAGGGTCACCTGGTGCTGGCCGAGGGTCTGCTGGCCGCGACCGGTCGGGTGGTCCGCGTGCCGGAGAAGCAGCAGGACGCGGTCACGGCGCTGTCCGGATCAGGACCGGCGTACTTGTTCTTCGTGGTCGAGTCGATGATCGAGGCGGGCGTGCACATGGGCCTGCCGCGATCCACCGCGACCGAGCTGGTGGTGCAGACCGTGGTCGGTTCGGCGAAGCTGTTGCGCGAGACCGGAGAACACCCGACCGTGCTGCGCGAACGGGTCACGTCGCCGGGCGGGACCACCGCGGCCGCGATCCGCGAACTGGAGGACCACAAGGTCCGGGCCGCGTTCCTGTCGGCGATCGAGGCCGCCCGGAACAGGTCGCGCTCGCTCGCAGCCGAGTAACCGACTATGGTCCCGACCATGGGTATTCGCTCGGGCAGCCCGAATGCCGCCGCGCACCCAGCCGCGCCGGCGCCTGAAGAACAAGACCAGCCGAACGAACCGCTCCCGGTACTGCCGTGGCGCGTCCCGTTGGATCCCGCGCCGTGGTGGGCCTGGGCACTGTTCGTGGCGCCGTTCGTCGCCGTGCCGCTGCTCAACTCCTGGCTATGGATGGGCGCCCGCGACCTGCTGGCCGTCGGCCTCTTCGTCATCATCGGCGCCTCGGTCGTCCGGGTCGCCGGCGGCGTGGTGCTCTACCGGGTCGAGATCACCGCGACCGCGGTCAAGGCCCGGACCAGCCTGCTCGTCCGCAGCCTCGCCTGGCAGGACGTGGACCGGGTCGACGCCGAGGACGGTTCGGTCGTGCTGATCAACGGCAGCGACGAGAACGAGATCAACGGCATCGCCAAGGACCGCACCGAGCAGGTCGCGACCGTGATCGAGGCCGCCCGCCGAGCCGCCGCGGATCAGCCGGTACGCCGGTCCCGTCCGCGCCCCGGCCTCGGCGTGGCGATGGTCCTTCTTTATCTGTTCCTCGCGGTCGGCGCGTTTCTGTGGCGGTGGCACCTCCTGTAGGTCGTAACCTCTTCTGGGGATACCGATCTGGAAGGTGAGCAATGCTGGGACTGCCCGCAGGGATACGGGTCTGTCTGTTCGACTTGGACGGAGTGCTCACCGACACCGCGGCGGTGCACGCCGCGGCCTGGAAGGAGATGTTCGACCAGTTCCTCCAGGAATGGGCCGAGCAACACGGGCAGCCCTACGTCCCGTTCGACGCGGGCGCGGAGTACGAGCAGTATGTGGACGGTAAACCGCGCGCCAACGGGGTCCGGGACTTCCTGGTCTCGCGGGGGATTCACCTCCCCGAGGGCACCAAGGACGATGCACCGACAGAGGTGACCGTCAACGGTCTCGGCAACCGCAAGAACGAATCCGTCCAGCACCGCATCCGTACCGACGGAGTGCGCGTCTACGAGGGATCCCGGCGCTACCTCCAGGCCGCGGCGGAAGCGGGACTGCGGCGCGCGGTCGTCTCGTCGAGCGCCAACGCCCGCGAGGTACTGGAGGTCACCGGCCTCGCACAGTACATCGAGGAGCGGGTCGACGGGGTCACCATCCAGACCGACCATCTTCGGGGCAAACCGGCGCCGGACACGTTCCTCGCGGCGGCCATGGGCTTCGGGGTCGGGCCGGCCGAGGCCGCCGTGTTCGAGGACGCGCTGGCCGGAGTCGAGGCCGGGCGGGCCGGTGAGTTCGGGTACGTCGTCGGCGTCGACCGGGTCGGCCAGGCGGACGAACTCAAGGCCCGCGGCGCCGACGTCGTGGTGACCGATCTGGACCAGCTGCTCGAGGAGACCCGATGAAAGACCGGGCACATCACCCGATCGACCCTTGGCGGCTGCGGGAGACCGAGCTCGACCTCGACGACCTGGCTCAGTCAGAGTCCTTGTTCGCCTTGTCCAACGGCCATATCGGCCTGCGCGGCAACCTCGACGAGGGCGAGCCGTTCGCCTTTCCCGGCACCTACCTGAACTCCTTCTACGAACGCCGCCCGCTGCCGTACGCCGAAGCCGGATATGGCTACCCCGAGTCCGGCCAGACCCTGGTCGACGTCACCAACGGCAAACTGATCCGGCTGCTGGTCGACGACTCACCCCTCGACCTGCGGTACGGCGAACTCCACTCGCACGAACGATCGCTCGACTTCCGCGACGGCGTCCTGCACCGCGAACTGGACTGGACCTCCCCGGGCGGCAAGCGGGTCAAGGTGCAGTCCCGGCGGCTCGTGTCGCTGACCCAGCGCGCGGTCGCCGCCGTCGAGTACATCGTCGAACCGCTGGAGGAGTCGGCCCGGTTCGTCGTCCAGTCCGAACTGGTCGCGAACGAGACCCAGCCACGGCTGTCCGACGACCCGCGGGTGGCGGCCATACTCGACCAGCCGTTGCAGGCGGTGTCGAGCGACGGCGACCTCGAGGAGGTCGTGCTGATGCACCGCACCCGGTCGAGCGCCCAGCTGATGGCGGCCGGGATGGCCCACAAGGTCGAGTGCACCGAGCGGTACGAGCTCGACGTCGACGTCCGCGACGACTGGGCCCGCACCACCGTCATCTGCGAACTGAAACCCGGGCAGCGGCTGCGGGTGGTGAAGATCATCGCGTACGGCTGGTCGAGTCTGCGGTCCGAGACGGCGATCGGCGACCAGGTCGCGGCCGCCCTGGCGAGTGCGAAGTTCTCCGGCTGGGACGGGCTGGTCCAGCAGCAGAAGGAGTTCCTGGACGATTTCTGGGACGCTGCCGACATCGAAGTCCACGGTCATCCGGAGCTGCAACAGGCGGCGCGGTTCGCGTTGTTCCATGTGTTGCAGGCGGGGGCCCGGGCCGAGCGGCGGGCGATTCCGTCCAAGGGGCTGACCGGTGCGGGGTACGACGGTCACACCTTCTGGGACACCGAGGGTTACGTGCTGCCGGTGCTCACCTACACGATGCCGGACGCCGCGGGCGACGCGTTGCGCTGGCGGCACTCGACCCTCGAACTCGCCAAGGAACGCGCCCACGTCCTCGGCCTGAAGGGTTCCGCCTTTCCCTGGCGGACGATCCGCGGCCAGGAGTGCTCGGGGTACTGGCCGGCCGGGACAGCGGCCTTCCACATCAACGCCGACATCGCCGACGCGGTGAACCGGTACTACGTCGCCACCGGTGACGAGCAGTTCATCGAGGACGTCGGCCTCGAGTTGCTGGTGGAGACCGCGCGGTTGTGGATCTCGCTGGGGCACCACGATCGCCATGGCGCCTGGCACATCCCCGGCGTCACCGGTCCGGACGAGTACTCGGCCGTTGCCGACGACAACGTTTTCACCAACCTGATGGCCGCCCGGAACCTGCGGATCGCGGCCGAGACGGCGGCCCGGCATCCGGTCAAGGCGCGCGAGCTCGGGGTGGACGTGGAGGAGGAGGCGGCCTGGCGGGATGCGGCCGCGGACGTGTACATCCCGTACGACGAGGAGCTCGGCGTACACCCGCAGTCCGAGGGCTTCACCGGGTACGCCGAGTGGGATTTCGAGGCTTCCCGCGGGAAGTACCCGTTGATGATGCACGCGCCGTACTTCGAGCTGTACCGCCGGCAGGTGATCAAGCAGGCCGACCTGATGCTGGCGACCTACTGGTGTGGCGACCGGTTCACGCCCGAGGAGAAGGCGCGCAACTTCGACTACTACGAACGACTGACCGTGCGCGACTCGTCGTTGTCGGCGTGCGTTCAGGCGGTGATGGCGGCCGAGGTCGGTCATCTCGATCTCGCCTACGACTACGCGTACGAGGCCGCGCTGATCGATCTGCTCGACCTGCACCACAACACCGGCGACGGGTTGCACATGGCGTCCCTGGCCGGTGCGTGGACGGCCCTGGTCGCCGGGTTCGGCGGTCTGCGGGAACGCGACGGGCATCTGTGTTTCGATCCCCAGCTCCCGGACGGGATGACTGAGCTGGCGTTCTCCATCCGGTGGCGTGGCGTGCGGTTGCGGGTCGACATCCACCACAAGAAGGCCACGTACGCCATACACGACGGGCCTGACGCGAAGATCACCCTCTCCCACGAGGGTGAGGAGATCACCGTGGCGGTGGACAAACCGGTGACCAGACCGATCCACAAACGCAAACCGATCCTGCCCCGACCGACCCAGCCCCCCGGCCGCGAACCCATGTCAGCCCTTGGCCGGAACCTCCCAACCTGAGATAACCGCTGCCAGTCAGGTGAGGCGCAGGGTTGCGGCGACCGGCCAGTGGTCGCTGGGCAGCCGGCCGCGGGGGCGGTGGTGGGAGACGGCGGCCTCGACGACCTGCCAGCCCTTGCCTAGCAGGATGTGGTCGATCCGGTCCCGATCGGTCGCGCCGGTGAAGTCGTGCTCGGTCCCGCCCTCACCCGGCGGGACCGCGTCGATCCAGCCGGCCTCGGTCAGTGCGGTCAGCGGCGGCGACCCCGGTTCGGCGTTGAGGTCGCCGATCAGGATCCAGTGCCGATAGGGCTCGGCCGACAACCATCGGTCGAGAAGGTTCGACGACTCCACCCGCGCGATCTCGCCCGCGTGGTCGTAGTGCGTGTTGGCGATGCCGACCTGACGCCCATCGGCGTGGACCAACCGGACGAGCGTGGCGATCCGGGTCAGGTGGGCATCCCAGCCGACCGAGCCAGGGGTCGCCGGTTCCGGGGACAGCCAGCGGGTCTCGTGCGACTCGATCTGCCAGTCCCCGGGCCGGACCATCACCACCGAGTGTTCACCGGCGTTCACCCCGTCGTCCCGCCCGGCGCCGACGATCTCCCGGTCCGCGAACCGCTCGCGCAGGAACTCCAGTTGATCCGGCAACACCTCCTGCAACCCGACCACATCGGCCTCCAACGCAACGATCGCGTCGGCCGTCGCGTCCCGGCGTACCGGCCAGGCGTCATCGCCGTCCGGCGCCGAGGAGTTGCGGATGTTGAACGTCGCGACACGCAGCAGCAGGCTCACCCAACTGATCCTGCCAAACCCGTCCCACCCGCTTCACTGCCGGTCAGCCCCATGGCCCGGATCGCCGCGCGGAGCCGCGGTTCGCCGGCCGCGATCGCCCGGTCCCGGCCCTGCGCGAGCATCCCGTCGACGGCACCCGGCTCGGACGCGAGAACGGCGTACTCCTTCTGCAGGGGTTCGATCACGCTCAGCACCGCCTCGGCGACGTCCGCCTTGAGCTCGCCGTAGGACGAGTACGCCGCCGCGAGCGCGACTGGATCTCCGTCGGTACAAGTGGCGAGGATCTCCAGCAGATTCGTGATCCCGGGTTTGGCCTCCTCGTCGTGCCGGACCTCGGTACCGGAGTCCGTCACGGCTCGCAGGATCTGCCGGCGGATCACGTCCGGCGGATCGAGCAGCCGGATCGTGCCGACCGCGTCGTCCGCGGCCGACTTGCTCATCTTGGCCGTCGGGTTCGCCAGGTCCTTGATCCGCATCGCCAGCGCCGCCTTGGCGAGCTCCGGTACGACGAACGTCTCGCCGTACTCGCGGTTGAACCGGATCGCGATATCCCGGGCGAGTTCGACGTGCTGGTCCTGGTCACCGCCGACCGGGACCCGATCCGTCCCGTACAAGAGGATGTCGGCCGCCATCAGGCACGGATACGTGAACAGCGAGGCCCGGGTCATCGGTTTGCCCCGGCCCTTCTCCTTGTACTGGATCATCCGGGCCAGCTCACCGACGTACGAGGTGCACTCGAGCAGGTACGCCAGTTGCGCGTGCGCCGGGACATCCGCCTGCACGAACACCGTGCCGGCGGGCAACCCGGCGGCGAGCATCAACGTCGCCGTCTCCCGGGTCAGCGCCGCGAGCCGGCGTGGATCGTGTTTGGTCGTCATCGCGTGCAGGTTCGCGACGAAGTAGAAGCCGTCCGGGTCGGTGAACCGCCGGAGCGCGCCGAGATGGTTGCCGAGGGTCAGCCGGCCGGACGGGGTGATTCCTGACAGAGAGGTCATTTCCGTTGTCCTTAAGGGTTTCAGGCCCCACCGAGGACAAACGAAAAGGCCGCCTCGGCAAGGCGGCCTTGGGTGCGTGTGAACGCTGCGGGTCCGCCGTCAGGCGGCCCACCACTGCTGTGAGGTCAGTTTGTTCACGTCCCCAAGATACCCGTACTCCGGCCGCCGTGGCGACCCTGGTGGCTGGAAGGATTGCGGTCATGAGTGAGCGAGATGTCGAACGCACCTATTCAGTCACCGACTTCACCGCCAAGCTCCGCCGGCTGGCGGACGCCCTGGACGCGGGCAAGCCGTTCCGGATCCAGGTCGCCGGTGAGCGTTTCACCGTCCCGAAAGACGCCCAGATCAGCGTCGAGCACGAGCGCGGCGACGACGAGGTAGAGATCGAGTTCCAGCTGAAATGGAAGCTCGCCGACACCCCCGAGGCCCCCGAGGACGACGACGAGGTCTGAGCACGAGGCGAGGCGCGACGGGAGGTTGGAGGCTATCGTCGGGGCATGAGTGGTGAGGCGATGCTGGTGTTCGACGAGGGGCTGACCGCGTACGACTTCGGGCACGGGCATCCGATGAGTCCGATCCGGGTCGACCTGACGGTCCGGCTGGCTCGCGCGCTCGGCGTACTCGATCAGCTCAAGGTCGTCCCGGCTCCCGTCGCGGACGACGCGTTGATCGCGACCGTGCACACCGAGGAGTACATCGCCGCGGTGAAACGCGCGGGCGAGGACCCTGACAGACCCGATCCGGTGCATGGACTCGGCACCGAGGACACCTACTGCTTCCCACAGATGCACGAGGCGTCGGCGCATGTCGTAGGCGCGACCGTCGAGGCCGCGCGGGCCGTCTGGGAGGGCGACGTCCTGCACGCGGCCAACATCTCGGGCGGCCTGCATCACGCGATGCCCAACTCCGCCAGCGGATTCTGCGTCTACAACGACCCCGCGGTCGGGATCCAGTGGCTGCTCGATCACGGTGCCGAGCGGGTCGCGTACGTCGATGTGGACGTGCACCACGGCGACGGAGTACAGGCGGTCTTCTACGACGATCCGCGGGTGCTGACCGTGAGCCTGCACGAGTCGCCGACCACGTTGTTCCCCGGCACGGGTACGGCGGGGGAGACCGGTGGCCCTGGTGCCGAGGGGACCGCGGTCAACATCCCGCTGCCGCCGGGGACCGGGGATGCCGGCTGGTTGCGGGCGTTCCACGCGATCGTGCCGGATGTGGTGAAGGCGTTCGGACCGAGTGTGCTGGTGACGCAACACGGCTGCGACTCGCACGTTGAGGACCCGCTCGCGCATTTGACGAAGTCCGTCGACGGCCAGCGCGCGGCGTACCTGGCCCTGCACGACCTGGCCCACGAGACCTGCGGCGGCAAGTGGGTCGCGACCGGGGGCGGCGGTTACGCGATCATCGACGTCGTCCCACGCGCGTGGACGCACCTGCTCGCGATCGTGGCCGGCCAGCCGATCGATCCGGACATGCCGGTTCCCGAGGGCTGGCGCGAGGACATCCGGATCCGGTACGGCCGGGTCGCTCCGGCCCGGATGACCGACGGCCGTGACGCGTCGTACGCGGATTGGTCGACCGGGTACAACCCCGACACCTGGCTGGACCGCTCGATCAAGGCGACCCGGGACGTGAGCTTTCCGCTGCTCGGCCTCGATCCCACGTACTGACTGTTTTAGTCACACCAGACACCCTCTTTCCCATTCGCACCAACAGCCACTACGCTCAGTTCATGCACGGGCGGAGGTGCCGGAGGGGAAGCCGGCGCACGATCCGTGCTGGAAGTGCGGTGCGCAATGGCATCAAAGAAGTCCGGCGGTGAGCAGCCGCTCGCTGAGGTGAAGTTTCTGACCGTGGCGGAGGTTGCCACGGCCATGCGCGTGTCCAAGATGACGGTGTACCGGCTGGTGCACTCCGGCGAGCTGCCCGCGGTCCGCGTGGGTCGTTCCTTCCGGGTCTCCGAGGACGCCGTGCACGACTACCTCAAGGGCGCCTTCTTCCAGGCCGGATAACCACACAACACAAGCGGCCGGATCCCCAGCGACCGGCCGCTTCGCGCTGCCCGTTTACCGAGTCAGCAGCTCGCGTAAGAGCTTGCTGATCTCGGCCGGGGACTCTTCGGCCATGAAGTGGCCGGCGGACGTTGTCCGGTGGTCGAGATCCGGCGCCCACTGCGACCACAGGGCGGCGGCGTCGAAACCCAGGGCGGAACCCCAGTCCTGCTGGACGACCGTGACCGGCATACCGAGCCGGTTGCCGGCGTCGCGATCGGCCTGGTCGTGGGTGATGTCGATCCCGGCCGTGGCGCGGTAGTCGGCGACGATCGACGGTACGGCGGCCCGGCAGGCATCCAGGTACGCCGTACGGATGCCGGCCGGGATTGCGGCCGGGTCGTTCGCCCAGAGATCGAGGAAGTAGCCGAAGAACGCGTCGGGGCTGGCCGAGATGAGTTGTTCGGGTAGCCCGGCGGGCTGGGCCATCAGATAGAGGTGGAACCCGACCGCGGCGCTGCGGCCTTGCAGTACGGACCACATGTCCAGCGTCGGGAGCACGTCGAGGATCGCCAGCTGGGTGATCGTGTCGGCGTGGTCGAGGCCGGCCCGGAACGCGACGAGCGCGCCGCGATCGTGTCCGGCGAGGGCGAAGCGGTCGTGTCCCAGGGACTTCGCCAGCGCGACGATGTCGGCGGCCATCGTACGTTTCGAGTACGCCGATCCGTCGGTCTCGGCCGGTTTGTCGCTCGCGCCGTACCCGCGGAGGTCCGGGCAGATCACAGTGTGGTCCGCCGCGAGGTCGAAGGCGACGTGCCGCCACATCAGGTGTGTCTGCGGGAACCCGTGCAGCAACACGATCGGGCTGCCGCTCCCGCCGACGGCCGCGGCGAGTGACACTCCGTCGGCGACGGGGATCCGCTGGCAGTCGAATCCGGCGATGGTCATGGGTCTGTTCGATGAGCATTCGATGAGCGTTACCGTTGGCGCCATGGGCGAGCGGTCGAGTTTCGGGGTGCTCGGCCCGGTGGTTGCCTGGGACAACAACGGTGATCCGGTCGGGTTGAAGGGGCCGCGGCATCGTGCGGTGCTCGCCCGGTTGATCGTCGCCCGCGGGCGCGTCGTACCGGTGGAGTTGCTGGTCGACGAGCTGTGGATAGACCCGCCGGCGGGTGCACTGAGCGCAGTACGGACGTTTGTCGCGTCGCTGCGGCGGGCGATCGAGCCGGAGCGGGCGCCCCGGGCTCCAGCGCGCTTGCTGGTGACCGAGGGGCCGGGTTATGCGTTGCGGGCGGGGCCGGAGGATGTGGATGCCTGGCGGTTCGAGCGGGCGGTCAACGTTGCCGCCAAGGTTGCTCCGGCCGAGGCGCAGGACAGGCTCGACGAGGCGCTGACCTGGTGGCGTGGCCCGGCCTATGCGGAGTACGCCGACGAGGGCTGGGCGCATGCGGAACGCTCCCGGCTCGCGGAACTCCGCCTGCAAGCGATCGAGAGCCGAGCCGATGCGCGGTTGTCCCTCGGCCGCGCGGCTGAGGTGGTCGCCGAGCTGGATGCCCACGTGATCGAGCACCCGTGGCGCGAGGAGGCGTGGCGGTTGCTGGCGCTCGCGCTGTGCCGCGCCGGCCGCCAAGGTGATGCCCTGGCCGTACTACGCCGCGCCCGCGGCCTCTTGGTCGAGCAGCTCGGGGTCGATCCCGGTCCTGCCCTTCGCCGGTTGGAGCAGGACATCCTCAACCAGGCGAACCACTTGGACCCGGCCGGTCAGGTGTGGACAGAGGCCGTCGCGGCGTACGACCGGACCGTGGGGATGGGCGCCCGGGTGAGGTTGGAGTCGACGGTCGGGTTGCTGCGTGGGCTCGCGGTCACCGGTGGCGGCGGACTCGAAGCGGCCCGGCAGCACCGCCTCGCCGCGATCACCGCGGCCGAGGAACTCGGGGATGCCGACCTGACCGCACGAGTGATCGGCGCCTACGACGTCCCGGCGATCTGGACCCGCTCAGACGACGAGAACCAGGCAGCTCAGATCGTCGCCGCGGCCGAGCGCGCGCTGGCGGCCCTCCCGCCGCTTGGTCGGGAGGTGGCTCGGGTGCGGTTGTTGGCGACGATTGCGGTGGAGTCGCGGGGGACGCGGGCGGCGCGTGGACCGGCGGCGGCGCGGGAGGCGGAGGAGATCTCGCGAGGGCTGGACGATCCGGGGTTGCGGGCGTTCGTGCTGAACGGCGTGTTCATGCAGACCTTCCACCGCGCCGGTCTGGCACTGCAGCGGGACCAGATCGGCACCGATCTGATCGAGCTGTCCACGCGGCACGGGCTGACCACTTTCGAGGTGTTGGGGCACCTGATCCGCTTGCAGGCGCGCAGCGCGCTCGCCGACTTCGCCACCGCCGATCATCATGCCGTGGCCGCCGATCACCTGGCCGATCGGCACGAACTGCCGCTGGTCGGCGTATTCACCACCTGGTACCGCGCGCTGCGGTTGGCGGCGGGTGATGCGCCGGCCGCGGAGATTGAGGCGGCCTACCGCTCAGCGGCCTCGCTGTTGCGCGGGGCCGGGATGCCTGGGCTTGAACACGGCCTGCTCCCGTTGGCGTTACTGTCGGTGCGGTTGCGGCAAGGGGCGGCGGTGAATGACGACGACTTCGGGCCCTACGAACCGTGGGTGCGGCCGTTCGTGTTGTTGGCCGAGGAGCGCCGTGATGACGCGGCGAAGGCGTTGGAGCGGATCCCGGACCCGCCGCGCGATCTGTTGTTGGAAGCAAGGTGGTGCCTGGCCGCGCAGGCAGCCGTTGCTCTGGGCAACCAGTCGATACTTGAAATGGCACAGCGCGAACTCGCCCCCGCCAAGGACGAACTGGCCGGCGCCGGCAGCGGACTGCTCACCCTGGGACCCGTCGCGGCGTACCTCGCCCGCTGACGAAACCGCCTGCGCATGCGGGCCGTAGTACTGGAGACTGGGCAGCATGACGAACAGGTATGGCGGGCCGGGGGTGCGGCTGGTGGGGGACGGGCTGGTGCTGCGGGAGTGGGAGCGGGGTGATCTGGCGGCGATGGTCGAACTGTTCGACAACCCGGAGGTGGCGTACTGGACGCCGCTGCGGACGCCGTTCGATCTCGCGGCCGCCGAGGCGTACTACGACGTCGCGCGGTCCGACAACGGGCGGATCCAGCTCGCGATCACGACCGACGGGGAGCGGCCGCTCGGCGAGGTGCTGCTGGGTGAGAAGACCACCGCGCTCGGGTACTCCATCGGACCGGCGCACCGCGGTCAGGGCCTCGCCGTACGGGCGCTGGTCCTGCTGACCACCTATGCCCACGAGGTCGTCGGGCTGCCTCGGGTGATTCTGGAGATCGAGCCGGACAACGAGGCGAGTTCGTCGGTCGCGCGGCGGTCGGGTTATCTGCTCACCGATCAACCGCCCAAACCCGCGACGGACAAAGGCCGCGAGCTCACGCTGCTGACCTGGGAGCACTTGGCCTGATCATCTGGGCCCGGATGACCCACGTGCATACCAGGCGATAGGACCTCAAATAGGTGGGTAAGCATCCTTACGGGTAGGCTCTACCGACGCTCTCTTTAAGTTTGGATGGTCCACTGTGGGTTCGGTTATCAAGAAGCGCCGTAAGCGGATGGCGAAGAAGAAGCACCGCAAGCTGCTGAAGAAGACGCGGGTGCAGCGCCGCAAGCTCGGCAAGTAAGCAGGTCCCGCCGCTCGGCTGTCGAGGCTGGGGGTCACTCGTGGCGCACGTAGTGATGGTGACCGGCGTCTCCCGGGACGCCGGTGCTCGGTGTGCCCGGCGACTGGCCGCGGATCCGTCCATCGACACCGTGATCGGTATCGACGTGGTTCCGCCCCGGGCCGAGCTCGGCCGGGTCCGGTTCGTCCGGGCCGATATCCGCAATCCCGTGATCGCGAAGGTCATCGCCGGTGAGGGCGTCGACACAGTCGTCCACACGGGCGTTGTGGCGACCCCTGGAAGCGCCGGCGGCCGGTCGTCGATGAAGGAGATCAACGTCATCGGCACCATGCAGCTGCTCGCCGCGTGCCAGAAGGCGCCCGGCGTGAGCAAGCTGGTGGTGAAGTCGTCCACCACCGTGTACGGCGCGGGTCCGCGCGATCCGGCGATGTTCACCGAGGAGATGGCGCCCCGGGCGATCCATCAGACCGGGTTGAGCAAGGACGCGGTCGAGGTCGAGGGATACGTGCGCGGGTTCGCCCGGCGCCGCCCCGACGTCTGCGTGACCACTCTGCGGATGGCCAACTGGATCGGCCCGCAGACCGACTCCCCGATCACCCGGTACTTCGCGATGCCGGTGATCCCCACCGTCTTCGGGTTCGACGCGCGGCTGCAGTTCCTGCACGAGTCCGACGGGGTCGAGGCGATCCACCACGCGACAGTCCAGGACCGGCCCGGGACGTTCAACTTGGCCGGTGACGGGATTCTGATGCTGTCCCAGGCGATCCGGCGGCTCGGGCGTCCGGCTCTGCGGCTGCCCTCGTTCACGGCGGCGAGCACCGCGGTCGTCGTACGGCGGGCCCGGCTGGCCGACTTCTCGCCTGATCAGATCACGTTCCTGACCTATGGACGGGCCGTTGACACCGCTCGGATGCGGACGGAGTTCGGCTTCGAACCGGCGTACACGACCGCGCAGGCGTTCGACGACTTCCGCGCCAAGCTCGGGACGGGTGCGGTGACCGCGACAGCCCGGTTGCTCAAGGGAGCGTTGCGTGGCTGACGCGGACGTGATCCCGATCGGCTCCGGCGGCCGCCCGGGTCGCGGCACCGGCCGCCGGACAACGCCTTCCGCCGCGGCTCGTGCCCTAGCCGGCACCCCACGGAAGAAAAGCTCCCGTAAGGCCGCCGACAACCCGGGTCCGGTGAAAGAGGAGGCCGTGCCGACCGCTGGGGTCGACGAGGTGGGTGCGGACGCCGTACCGGGTGGGATGGACTTCGCCGGGTTCGAGCGGCTGGTGCGGGATACCTTCGGGGCCGAGGGGGAGCGCAAGGTCGCCGAGTGGCTCGCGTTCCTGCGCCGGCGGCTGACCGGGGAGTATGAAGTCGACGAGTTCGGCTACGACGCCGAGCTGACCGACCAGGTGCTGCTGTCGGTACTGCGTCCGCTGGCGGAGAAGTGGTTCCGGGTCGAGGTCCGTGGCGTCGAGAACATCCCCGACACCGGCGGCGCGCTGATCGTGGCGAACCACTCCGGCACGATGCCGCTGGACGGACTCGTCACCCAGCTGATCATCGCGGACCACGCGCACCGGCCGCTCCGGACCCTCGCCGCGGACCTGGTGTTCCAGACCCCGTTCGTGGGGGAGCTGGCGCGGAAGGGCGGCGCGACGATGGCGAGCAACGACGACGCGGAACGGCTGCTCAGCCGGGGCAACCTGGTCGGCGTCTGGCCCGAGGGGTTCAAGGGGATCGGCAAGCCGTTCAGCGAGCGGTACAAGCTGCAGCGGTTCGGCCGGGGCGGATTCGTCAGCGCCGCCATGCGGACCGGCGTACCGATCGTCCCCTGTTCGATCGTCGGCGCCGAGGAGATCTACCCGCTGGTCGGCAACATCGCGTCGCTGGCCCGCCTGCTCGGCGTCCCGTACATCCCGATCACGCCGTTCTTCCCGCTGCTGGGCCCGCTCGGCCTGATCCCGCTGCCGTCCAAGTGGCTGATCGAGTTCGGCGAGCCGATCCGCACCGACGACTTCCCCGAGGGCGCCGCCGACGATCCGATGCTGGTCTTCAACGTCACCGACCAGGTCCGTGAAACCATCCAGCAGACCCTCTACGCCCTCCTCATGCAACGCCGCAGCGTCTTCTTCTAGCCACCAACAGAGAGGACCCCGGTCGACGAGATGTCGGCCGGGGTCCTCTCTGTCTGTCAGTACTGCTACTTCCAGGGTGGGAGCAGGGTCTCGAGGACCCCAGGGATGTTGAGGGTTGGTAGGGAGATGATCGGGGTCGTCGGGAACGGCCACGGCCAGCTCGGCGTACCGGCGGTCGGCAGGGTCGGGAGCGGGCCCGACGGTGTCGACGTCGGTGTGCTCGACGGCTTGGTGCCCGGTGGGGTGGCTAGCGGCGTCGTCGGCTTGGCGGTGTTCTTCTCTTCCACCGCGGTCGTGTTCGGCGCCTGGCTGGGGATCACGGTCGGCCCACCACCGGTGGTCGGGTCCGCGGACGGAACCGGGTTCGACGGATCCTTCGGCTCGGTCACCTGGGTGCCGGGCCTGTCCACGCTCGGCTGCCCCGAATTCTTCGCCGGCTTCGGCTGGTCGCACTTGGGGCAGGCGACACTGGTGTGCTGGGCAAGCTGCTCGATCGTCGCCAGCGCCTCGACAGCGGACTTCAGCGACTCGGGCGGCAACTGCGGAGCCAGCTCACCTATGGCCTGGCGGGCGCTGGTGATGAACTCCGTGATCGCCGTGATCGAGGTGGTGTCACCGTCCTGCTGGTACGACGCGACGAGCCGGGACACGCCCTTGCGGGCCTGGACCGAGAAATCGTCGAGTGTGCTGTCGATGGTGGCCACGTCGCCACCGTTGCCGACCAGCGCGCGGACTTCGGACAGACGGTTCATGGCATGCTCGAGATCGCGCCGGCCGCGTGAGTCGTCGCCGACGCTCACGTTGGTCGAGACGTTCTCGATGCTTCGCTTCATCCCGTACAGCGTGTCGCCGGGCATCGCCTGCTGGGCGGCGGCAGCGGAACCGATGCCACCTCCGAGCAGGACCAAGGCGGCCGTGCTGGCCACCAGCCTGATGCGCCGGCCGTGACGGGGGCGGATCTGTGTCACGGACGCGTCGTCCTCGCGCGGAGGCGACTCCTCCTCGCTGCTCGGCGTGCTGCGCACCACGGTCGGAGTCGTCGCGGCACGGGCCGCTGCCTGCTCGAGGAGGCGGTGCCTCAGCTCGGCAGAGAACTCCGGTCGCGGTGCCACTGCTCCGGCGGTCCTCAGCCGCCCGACCAGTTCCACAGCTTCCAGCAACTCAGGATCGTCGCTCAGTCGCGAAGAGTGACGGGGCCCGTGATCGACGGCGTGCGCGAATGACTCCGCGCGCGCTCGAGCCCTGGTTAGGTCACTCATGGATACTCGTTCTCCTCAATGGCCAGTCGGGGTCACCGACAGGTCCTCACCAGGCAAACGAGGAATATCCCTGACGGGTTACGAAGTACATTCGTTGTCATCCTCCTCACCTCAAGTCCTTGGGGATAACCTTCGCCAAGTGCCGGACGGCCCTCAGCTGAAGCTGTTTGACGGCGCCTTCTGACTTCTCCAGCGCCTTGGCGGTTTCCGCGATCGACAGGCCGGCGAAGAACCGCATGGTCAGGCAGTCCCGCTGCTCCTCGGGCAGCGCCGCGACCGCCTCCCGCAGTACTTCGGCGGTGGCGGCGGCCAGCACGTCGATCTCCGGCCCTTCGGTCTGCCGGTCGTGGGTCTCGATCTCGTCGGTGACCACCTCGAGCCGGACCCGGCCGGACTTGTAGTGGTCGGTGATCAGGTTCCGCGCGATCGTCACCAGCCAGGCCCCGAAGTCCCGGCCCTGCCAGCGGAACGAGTCCAGCGCGCGGAGCGCCCGGACGAACGTCTCGCTGGTCAGGTCCTCCGCGAGCGCCGAGGACGACACCCTGGCGTAGATGTACCGATAGACGGTGAGCGAGTACTCGTCGTACAGCTCACCGAAAGCACCGACGTCTCCAGCCTGGGCGCGATCGACGAGTTCTGCACGTCTCATCCCGTCCGGGCTCGGCTCCGGCGTCGTCAAGATTTCTCCCCGTTTCGACTGACACGTCCACTGACACATCCCCGACGGACACATCCACGGATGGCCACGGCGGCTGAGACAGCACCGAGCGTTACGCCTGAAGCACCGGCTGTCAACAGCAGCAGGCGCGTCGGCTGCCGTCCAGTCCGAAAGTTGTTCCCCACCTGTTCCAGCCTCGGCAAGTCGTCCACGTCACGCACGAGTTCCCCTGTATAGACCTCGTCACGCTGCGCTGCAACAGTTCCAGCGCGTAGAACCCCCAGTCAGGGCGAGACCCTACCGGTTACGTGGCAGACTCGCCTGGTGAACTTCAACTTCGCGGACATTCTTCGTGGCACCGCGGAACGTCTCGGCGAAGGTCCGGCGGTGCTGGACGGCGACCGGCGGCTGACCTGGGCCGAGCTGGACGCGGCGGTCGAGCAGGCCGCGCAGGGGTATCTGGCGGCCGGCCTGGTGCCGGGGTACCGGGTGATCCTGCTGCTGGCGAACAGCCTGGAGTTCGTCACGTCGTACCTCGGTGCGCTCCGCGCCGGCCTCGTCGCCGTACCGCTGAACACGGGGCTGACGAAGTCCGAGATCGGGCACGTGGTCGCCCATTCCGGCGCCCGGATCGCGGTCGCGGACGGCGATCTCGCGGCCAAGGTCGAAGGCATCCGGGTGGTCCGGGCCGGCGAGCTGACCGGTACGGCGCCGCTGTCGCCGCTGACCGACCCCGAAACGCTCGCCGTCCTGCTCTACACGTCCGGCACCAGCGGCGACCCGCGCGCCGCGATGCTCACTCACCGCGCCCTCGCCGCCAACGTGCGGAACCTCTCCGAGCTCGGCGAGGACCGGATGGGCCCCGACGACGTCGTCCTCGGTGTGCTGCCGATGTTCCACGCCTTCGGCCTGAACGCGGTCCTCGGCTGGACCATCGCCACCGGCGCCACCCTCGTCATCGACCAGCGGTTCGACTCGGTCCACACCCTCGGCCTGATCAGCCAGTACGGAGTGACCCGGCTGCCGCTGGCTCCGCCGGCGCTGCACGCGTTGCTCGCCCGGCCCGACCTCAAGGAGACCCTCGGCACGGTCAAGGTGGTCCTGACCGGGGCGTCCACCCTCGACCGCTCGCTGGCCGACCGGTTCGAGCAGGCCACCGGGTTGTTCGTGCACCAGGGCTACGGGCTGACCGAGGCCTCGCCTGGTGTCACCACGACGCTCGGCGAGGAGAACCCGAAACCGGGCTCGGTCGGCCGTCCGCTGCCGAACGTCGAGCTGCGGATCGCCGACGAACAGGGCGAGGACGTCGAGGGCGACGATCCCGGCGAGATCCTGATCCGCGGCAATAACCTGTTCTCGGGGTACTGGCCGGAGGGCGTGGACGGGCCGGACGAGCAGGGCTGGTACCGCACCGGCGACGTCGGGTACCTGGATGCCGACGGCGACCTGTTCCTGGTCGACCGGTTGCGCGAGCTGATCATCGTCAGCGGGTTCAACGTCTTCCCGGTCGAGGTCGAGGAGGTCCTGGTCGGCGCGCCCGGAGTCCGCGAGGCGGCCGTGATCGGCGTACCGTCCGAGGAGACCGGCGAGGCGGTGAAGGCGTTCCTTGTACCGGCGACCGGGGCGTCCGTGGATGTGCACGAGGTCAGGGAGTACGCCGAGACCAGGCTGGCCCGGTTCAAGTGCCCGGTGGAGATCGAGGTGGTCGACCACCTGCCGCACTCGGTCACCGGGAAGGTCGCGAAGGGCCGGCTCCGGGAGGCGGACCGATGAGCGAGCCGCGCGTCACCCTGTACGGCAAGCCCGGCTGCCATCTCTGCGATGACGCCCGGGTGATCGTCGAGCAGGTCTGCGCGGAGCTGTCCGTCGGCTGGACCGAGATCGACATCACCCAGGACCCCAAGTTGTTCGCCGAGTACGGCGAGCAGATCCCGGTCACCCTCGTCGACGGCCGCCAGCACGACTTCTGGCGAGTGGACGCCACGAGGCTCAGGAAGGCCTTGACAACTTAGTGCCATGGGTCACGCCTGACCTTCTCGATTTTGTTCTCACGTTCACAAGCTCCTAGAGTGGGGTAGTCGCCGGCCGTGAGGCGGTGGCGAGGAACCACCGAATCCAGGAGAGTTGTGACGCCTGCCCGCAGCCGTCGCCCCAGCGCGCCGACGAGAACAGAACGCGGCATCCCCGAAGCGACTGTCGCGCGCTTGCCGGTGTACCTGCGGGCCCTGACCGCGCTGTCGGACGGCGGGATCGCGACCGCCTCCAGCGAGGACCTGGCCACCGCGGCCGGAGTCAATTCCGCCAAACTCCGCAAGGACCTGTCGTACCTCGGCTCCTACGGCACCCGTGGCGTCGGGTACGACGTCGAGTACCTGCGCTACCAGATCGCCCGCGAGATCGGTGTCACCCAGGACTGGGCCGTCGTCATCGTCGGGATCGGAAACCTCGGCCACGCGCTGGCGAACTACTCCGGCTTCGGCACCCGCGGCTTCCGGATCGTGGCGCTGCTGGACGCCGATCCGGACCTGGTCGGCGAGCAGATCGGCGACATGGAGGTCCGCGACATCGCCGAGCTGGAAGACATCGTCAAGACGGACCGGGTCTCGATCGGCGTCATCACCACGCCCGCCGGTCCGGCCCAGGAGGTCTGCGACCGTCTCGTCACGGCCGGCGTGACCAGCATCCTGAACTTCGCGCCGGTGGTGCTGTCGGTGCCCGCCGGTGTCGACATCCGCAAGGTCGACCTGTCGATCGAGTTGCAGATCCTGGCGTACCACGAGCAGCGCAAGTCCGGAGAGGCCGCGCTGCCCCCGGTGCCCGAGCTACCCACCATGAACGGCCTGCCCGATCTCCCGAGCGTCGGCGGAGGTGTCGGCGCATGAGCTATCTGGTCGTCGGCATCTCGCATCGGAGCGGGGACATCTCCGTCCTGGAGCGGGTCGCGCTGGACCCGGACGCCGCGACCAAGCTGGCTCTCGCGGTGCAGCACAGCCCGGCGGTCGCCGAGTCCGCCGTACTCGCGACCTGCAACCGCACCGAGGTCTACGCGGCCGTCGACCGGTTCCACGCCGGTATGGACGAGGTCACCGCGATCCTGTCCGACATCACCGGCGTCCCGCTGATCGACCTGGCCGAGCACCTCTACGTGCACTTCGAGGAAGGCGCGGTCGCGCACCTGTTCCAGGTCGCCGTCGGGCTGGACTCGATGGTCGTCGGCGAGAGCCAGATCCTCGGCCAGGTGAAGGAGTCGCTGCGGGTCGGCCAGGACCTGGAGACGATCGGCACCGACCTGAACGCCCTGTTCCAGCACGCGTTGCGGACCGGGAAGCGGGCTCGCACCGAGACGGGGATCGACTCGGCCGGCCGGTCGGTGGTCTCCGCCGGGCTGGAAGCCGTCGGTGGTTCGCAGGGCCGTCGCGCGCTGATCGTCGGGGCCGGTTCGATGGCCTCGCTCGCCGCGCAGACGATGCTCGCGGACGGCGCGGCCAGTGTCACCATCGCCAACCGGAACTACGACCGCGCCGTCGCCCTGGCCGAACGCGTCGGCGGTACCGCGATCCAGCTCGCCCAGGTCCCCGAGGCGCTGGCCGAAGCGGATCTCGTGGTCAGCTGCACGGGCGCACGCGGCGTCGTACTGACCGAAGCGATGATCCGTACTGCGACCGACGGCCGCCCGTTCGGCGTACTGGACGTCGCTCTGCCCCGCGATGTGGAGCCGGGCGCAGCGCGGATCCCCGGCGTCACCCTGGTCACCCTCGCGGACCTGGCCGGTACTGCGGGCGGCAGCGAAGACGACATCGAGGACGTACGCCGGATCGTCGGCGAGGAGTCGGGTTCCTTCGAGGCGACCCGGCGGGCCGCGTCCGTCGCGCCGACCGTGGTCGCGTTGCGCGCGATGGCGACCCAGTTGGTCGAATCCGAACTGGCCCGGCTGGACCGCAAGCTGCCCGGTCTCGACGACGCCCAGCGGCAGGAGGTCGCGCGGACCATCCGTCGCGTGGTCGACAAGGTGCTGCACACCCCGACCGTGCGGGTGAAGGAGTTGGCCGCCGACCCGGGCGGGCCGACGTACGCGGACGCCCTCCGGGAGCTGTTCGCGTTGGACTCCGCGACCGTTGACGCGGTCACCGCCCCCAAGACCACCCCTGGAGGTGAGTCCGCATGATCAGACTTGGTACTCGACGGTCCGCCCTGGCCACAGCTCAGGCCACGTGGGTCGCCGACGCGCTGCGCGGACTCGGGCACGAGGTCGAGCTGGTCCCGATCGTCACCACCGGCGACGTGAACCGCGCCCCGCTGGAGCAGATCGGCGGCACCGGCGTCTTCGTCAGTGCACTCCGGGATGCCTTGCTGGCCGACGAGATCGACATCGCCGTGCACTCGCTCAAGGATCTGCCGACCGCCCCGGTCGACGGGTTGACGATCGGCGCGATCCCGGTCCGCGAGGACCCGCGCGACGTACTGGTGGCCCGCGACGGGCTGACCCTCGGCGAGCTGCCGACCGGCGCGCTGGTGGGCACCGGTTCGCCCCGCCGGGTGGCCCAGCTGGACGCGCTCGGCCTCGGCCTGGAGCTGACCGGCATCCGCGGCAACGTGGACAGCCGGATCGCGATGGTCGCCGATGGCAAATTGGACGCGGTGGTGCTCGCCCGGGCAGGGTTGGCCAGGTTGGGCCGGCTCGGCGAGGTCACCGAGACGCTGGATCCGATCCAGGTGCTGCCGGCTCCCGGACAAGGGGCCCTGGGCATCGAGTGCCGGGCCGGCGACAGCACGGTGCTGGCGGCGCTGGCGCCGTTGGAGGATTCAGCCACCCGCGCGGCCGTGACGGCCGAGCGGCAGTTGCTGGCCACGCTCGAGGCGGGCTGTACTGCGCCGGTCGGCGCGCTCGCCGAGGTGGTCGAGGGTGAGGACGGCCTGGAGCTGTGGCTCCGGGGAGCGCTCGGCACGGACGACGGCGTACAGCGGCTGTCCGCCAACGGGCCGGCCGACGACCCGGTGGGAGTCGGGCGGGCGCTCGCGAGTGAGTTGCTGGAGCGGACATGACAGTGGCACGGGGTACGACGACGACGGCGAAGAAGACGAGCAAGAGGGCGAAGGCGACGGCAGACGTGAGCATCGCGAAGACAGCAGCGGCCACCAAGGCGCCCCAGAAGGTACCGGCGAAGATCGCGGCCTCCACCAGCACGGTCAAACAGACCAGGCCGCTCGGCCATGTCACATTCGTCGGCGTCGGCCCAGGTGATCCCGCCCTGCTGACGCTGGCCGGCCGGGACGTGCTCGCGAACGCGGACGCCGTCGTGGTCGAGGGGCCGGAGCACAACCCGTTCCTGGCCTACTGCAAGCCGGACGTCGAGGTGATCGACGGCTCCGGCGCCGAGGGCAGCCGGGCGCTGAGGATCGCCGCCCGCGCCCGCCTGGTGGTGAAGACCGCGAAGACCACGGCGAACGTGGTCCGGTTGCTCACCGGCGACCCGTTCACCTTCTCCAGTGGAGCCGAGGAGGCCGCCGCCTGCCGCAAGGCCGGCATCGGCTTCAACGTGATCCCCGGGGTCAGCGAGGTCAGCGCCGTCCCGACGTACGCGGGGATCCCGCTGACGATGAAGGGCGACCGCGAGGTCACGGTGCTCGACCTGGCCGAGGCCAAGCTCGACTTCACCCGCCTGCACCCGAAGCAGACCCTGGTCCTCCTGAACGCGGTCGAGGTGCTCAAGGACACCACCACCGCGCTGATCGAGGCCGGTTTCGACGCCGGTACGCCGGTGGCGGCGACCGTCGGCGGGACGACGACC
Organism: Kribbella caucasensis; assembly: GCF_004361855.1. Lineage (GTDB taxonomy): Bacteria > Actinomycetota > Actinomycetes > Propionibacteriales > Kribbellaceae > Kribbella > Kribbella caucasensis. The sequence continues at coordinate 141,399 of NZ_SNWQ01000019.1, read as the reverse complement.
GCGCAGACGAGCGTGATCGGCACCCTCGGCACGATCGTGGCCGACCTGCGTGCGGCCAAGGTCGTCGGCGAGGCGGTCATCGTGGTCGGCTCGGTGGTCGAGCAGCGCGAGTCGCTGTCCTGGTTCGAGACCAAGCCGTTGTTCGGCTGGCGGATCCTGGTGCCGCGGACCAAGGACCAGGCCGGCCCTCTGATGGACCGGCTCCGCCGGTACGGCGCGATGCCGGAAGAGGTGCCGACCATCTCGGTCGAGCCGCCGAGGAACCCGCAGCAGATGGACAAAGCGATCCGCGGCCTGGTCGAGGGCCGGTACGAGTGGGTTGCCTTCACCTCGGTGAACGCGGTTCGCGCGGTCCGGGAGAAGTTCGACGAGTACGGGCTGGACGCGCGGGCGTTCTCCGGGCTGAAGATCGCCGCGGTCGGCGACAAGACCGCCGAGGCGATCGCGGCCTGGGGCATCCGGCCGGACCTGATCCCGTCCGGTGAGCAGTCCGCCGCCGGCCTGGTCGAGGACTGGCCGCCGTTCGACGAGCTGCTGGACCCGATCAACCGGGTGTTCCTGCCGCGCGCCGACATCGCCACCGAGACGCTGGTGGCCGGCCTCACCGATCTGGGCTGGGAGGTCGACGACGTCACGGCGTACCGGACGGTGCGCGCGGCCCCGCCGCCGGCGCCGACCCGGGAGGCGATCAAGTCCGGCAAGTTCGACGCGGTGGTGTTCACCTCGTCGTCGACGGTCCGGAACCTGGTCGGCATCGCCGGCAAGCCGCACGCGTCGACGATCATCGCGGTGATCGGCCCGGCCACCTGGAAGACCGCCGAGGAGCACGGCCTGCGGGTCGACGCGATGGCCGAATCCCCGTCGGCCGAGGAACTCGCGGACGCACTCGCTCGATTCGGGGCGGACCGGCGTGACACCATGATCGAGGCCGGTGAACCGGTCACCCGCCCGTCCGAGCGCCGCTCGGGCTCCCGCAGGAAGAGCTGAGATGGCCGGTTTCCCGGAGGTCAGGCCACGGCGGCTTCGGTCGTCCGCGGCGATGCGCAGGCTGGTCGCCGAGACCACGCTCGAACCGCGGCAGCTGATCCTGCCGATGTTCATCCGGGAAGGCGCCCGCGAGCCGATCGCGATCAGCTCGATGCCGGGGGTCTACCAGCACACCCGCGACACCGCGCGCAAGGCCGTCGCCGAAGCCGTCCAGCTCGGCCTCGGCGGGGTGATGCTGTTCGGCGTCCCCTCGTCGAAGGACGAGATCGGCTCGGGTGCAGTCGACCCGGACGGCATCCTCAACGTCGCCATCCGGGACGCGGTCAGCGAAGCCGGTGACGACCTGCTGGTGATGTCGGACCTGTGCCTCGACGAGTTCACCTCCCACGGCCACTGCGGCGTACTCGACTCCTCCGGCCGGGTGGACAACGACGCGACGCTTTCGATTTACGCGGAGATGGGCGTTGCCCAGGCCTCCGCGGGTGCACACGTGGTCGGCCCGTCCGGGATGATGGACGGCCAGGTCGGCGCGATCCGGACAGCTCTGGACGCGGCCGGATTCCTGGACACGGTCATCCTGGCGTACGCGGTCAAGTACGCGTCGGCCTTCTACGGCCCCTTCCGCGAAGCCGTCGACTCGTCCTTGAAGGGCGACCGCAAGACATACCAACAGGACGGTGCGAACGCCCGCGAGGCGATCCGCGAGGTCGACCTCGATCTTGCCGAAGGCGCCGACATCGTCATGGTGAAGCCCGCCCTGGCGTACCTCGACATCATCCGTCAGGTCCGCGACCACGTGAACGTCCCCGTCGCGGCGTACAACATCTCCGGCGAATACGCGATGGTGGAAGCCGCGGCCGCCAACGGCTGGATCGACCGCGAACGAGCCATCTTGGAAACCCTCACCTCAATCCGCCGAGCCGGCGCCGACACCATCCTCACCTACTGGGCCCCCGACGCCGCCCACCTCCTCACCCACCGCTGACGCCGCGTTCAGCGCCCATTGGCCGTGGCCCAGCGTGTCTGCCGGGAATCAGAACTGGGGAGTGTTTCTTCGCCGCGACCGGGGTGTTTTTTGGCTCAGAGCGGCCAAACCCACCCCGGAGTTGCTGAGCACGCCGGAACGCCGGTACGCCGGGGCATGCGTGAACACCAACCGGGGACCTCGAACAGGAACTGTTGGTGTCTGCGGTCCCCAGTACATGTTCAAGGTCCCGACTGCGGGCTTAGCGGCGTCCCATTTCGTGGGTGAGTGGAGCATCCGAGAGAGGCCGACCTTGAACACCATATGGGGGCCTTGGACAAGGTATTTCCTGTCCGCGGTACCCGTTTCCTGTCCGAGGTTGCCGCTGTGGTCAGGGGGCCAAGTCGTGGGGGTCGGTGGGGTGGGCGTTGTAGTTGCGGAAGGGTTTGGAGGCGGCGGTTAGGGCGAGGGTGCCGGCGACGCAGAGGGTGCCGCCTAGGAGTAGGGCGGGGAGGGGACCTAGGAGGCCGGCGGTGGTGCCGGCTCGGAGGTTGCCCAGGTTGGGGCCGCCCAGGCCGATGATGAAGTCGAGGGAGTTGAGGCGGCCTCGGAGGTCGTCGGGGGTGTTGGCCTGCAGGATGGTGGCGCGGAAGACCGTGGTGATGATGTCGGCGGCGCCTGCGGTTGCCAGGAGGAGTACGGCGAGCCAGAGGTGGTCGGTGAGGGCGACCGAGCCGATGGTGGCGCCCCAGATCGCGACGGCGATGAGCATTGCGCGGCCTTGGTGGCGGAGGTGGCCGAGTGGGCCGGAGAGGGTCGCGGCGATGATGCCGCCGGCACCGATCGCGGCGTACAGGTAGCCGACGGTCTGTGGTCCGCCGCCGAAATGGGTGTCGGCCAGGGCGGGGAACAGTGCGGTCGGCATGGCGAGGACCGTGGCGTTCAGGTCGATCAGGAAGATCATGCCGATCAGCGGATGCCGTACGGCGTACCGGACGCCCTCGACGACGGACCGTACGCCGAACGCGGAGCCGCCTCCCTCGGGCTTCATCGGCGGCAGCCGGCGGACGCTCATCAACACTGCGATGAACGTGATCGCGTCGACGGCGTACGCGGCTTCGAGGCCGACCGAGGCGATCAGTACGCCGGCCAGCAGGGGCGCGGCGATGATCGTGACCTGGAAGGACAACTGGCTCAGAGCCGCTGCCGCGGGCAACAACTTGATCGGCAGGACGCGGGGAATGAAGGTCCGCCGGGCAGGGGTGTCGATCGCGCCCAGGGCGGCGGCCACGGCGGCCAGGACATAGAGCAGCCAGAGTTGGCGGAGATCGAGGAGGGCCTGGACCGCGAACAGGAACGCGACGAGCATCAGGCCGGTGCTGGTGAGGAGTACGAGCCGGCGGCGGTCGACGGCGTCCGCGATCGAGCCGCCGAACAGGCCGAGCAGCAGGGTGGGGATCAGGCTCGCCAGGCTGAGGAAACCGACCGCGACCGAGGAACCGGTCAGGTCGTAGGCCTGGATCGCGACCGCGACCCCGGTCATCATGCTGCCGATCGACGACAACGCCTGCCCGGCCCACAACCAGCGGAACTCCACCGACTCCCGCAGCGGAGTCACATCCGCGAACAACCTCCGGGGCCTGGGCACAAGGATCGATTCTCGCCCCGTCTGGCCGCCGATGGCCAATCAATTAGGGTGGGGGCGTGACAGATCAGCCGATCGAGCAGGTGCCGGAGGCCCAGGGACCGGATCAGGATTTGCGGGCCGCGCGCAACCATGTGCGCGAAGCAGGCGACATCCTCAGGCGGGCGCTGGCGGCCGACGACGAACAAACCGCTGGTGGTACCCAGGCGAACGAGTCCGAGCGATGAGCGTCACTCCGGAGCAGGCGCAGCGGGCCGAAAACCTGACCGAGGACGCCATCACCGCGCTGACCAAGGCACGCACGGCGATCATGAGCGCCGCGGAGGGCACTGTCGGCGTCGACAAGCAGCTCGAACGGCGCGAGGACGAGATCGCCTACCTGTCGACGAAAGCCGACGACATCCGTGAGTCGGCGAACGCGGAGGAGATGGGTCCGCACTTCCGGAACGCCATCATCGAGGCCGATACCCTCCGCGCGGATCTGCAGAAGGTCAGTGGCGCGATCGAGGAACTCGTCGACGAGCTGCACAAGGGCCGGACCGCGGTCAGGGTGGGCAGCACGGCACTGGACGAGCTCGGCAAGATGCCCGAGCTCTCCGCGGACCACCAGGCGGAGGCCGGTCGGTTGCGGAAGACTCTCACCGGTTTCGGCGAGGCGATGCAGCAGGCCGGCGAGAGTCTGACGATGGCCCAGGATCGAGTCGAAGCCGCCAGGGGCAAACTCAAGACCCTTCAGGACGCCTCGCTCGACACCGAGGACAAGGGCCAGGCGGCCGACACGGTGAAGGATGCGCACACCGGCGTGAACGCCGACGCGACAGCCGTTCGCGAAAACCTGCAGGAGCTCGGCCGGGGGTTCGACGAGTCCGAGCCGGAGGTGGACAAGGCGATCAAGGAAAGTATCGAGCTGGCCAACGCGGTCAGGGCGGGGCTGAATCCGGAGCGCCCGGGCGACCGGACCTTGCCGCCTGGCTCAACAGATCAAGGTGCCCAAACCCGCGGCAGCGGTCCGGGCCAGACAGTGCATCTCGACCTCTGAGCTCAGGTTCCTGGGCGGCGGATGGTGTAGTCGGACTGGACGCAGCCGGCGTTCAGGGTGCGGGTGGCGTTGTGGGTGAGCGGGATGTCCCGGGTGTCGCCGCCGAGGTCGCCGAACAGCCGGATGCCGCCGCCGAGCAGGACCGGGACGGTGGTGATGGTGAGCTCGTTCAGCAGCCCCTCGCGCAGGAAGGTCTGGATCACCTGGCCGCCGTCGGCGTAGACCCGTTTGGCGCCGCGGTCGGTGAGCGTCTCGACCAGGCCGTCGATGGTGCGGTGCACGATGATCCGCTCGTCCACGTCGGGCGCGAGCGTGCCGCTGAGCACCTCCACCTGTTTGCCCTCGTACGGCCAGAAGCCGAAGGTGAGGACCTGCTCGTACGTCGCGCGGCCGATCACCACGGTGTCGATCGTGCCCATGAACTCGTCGTAGCCGGTCTCGCCGGCCTGTTTGCCGCGCTCGGTCAGCCAGTCGATCGACCCGTCCGCGCGGGCGATGAATCCGTCCAGGCTGACCGCAATGAAAACCGCCGCGTGAAAGCTCACTCTGCTCCCCGTCTCTGCATGGGAGTCCATTTTTCCACGCGGCCCAACAGCTAGCCCTTCAGGCCGGCTTGGGCTAGGCCTTCGACGAACTGGCGTTGGGCCAGGACGAAGACGATCAGGACGGGTAGGGCCGACATGGTTGCCGCCGCGAGCTGGACGTTCCAGAGGGCGCCGCCGTAGGCGTCGACGTACTGGGTGAGGGCCTGGGGGATGGTGAATTTCTCCTTGCTGGACAGGAACACGATGGGCTCGAGGAACAGGTTCCAGCTGTGCAGGAAGGTGAAGATCGCGACGGCCCCGATCGCCGGTTTGGCCAGCGGTAGGGAGACCTGCCAGAACAGGCCGAACCGGCCGAGGCCGTCGACCCGGCCGGCCTCCTCGAGTTCGCGTGGCAGGGTGATGAAGAACTGCCGCATGATGAACGTGGCCAGCACGCTAGGAGCGCCGAGGATCGGGATCAGGATCAGCGGCCAGTGCGTGTTCACCAGGCCGAGGCCGTCGAACATCCGGTAGAGCGGGATGATCGTCACCTCGTTCGGCACCAGCAGTCCGGCCAGCACGATCACGAAGACCACGCCGGAGCCGCGGAACGGCACCCGGGCGAACGCGTATCCGGCGAGCGACGAGACGACCAGTGTCCCGGCTGTCACCACGATCGCGATGTAGAGGCTGTTCACGTACTGCTGCGCGAACGGCTGCAACTCGAACACCTGCCGGTACGCGTCCAGCGTCGCATCCCGCGGCCACAGGGCCGGCGGGAACGCGAAGATCTCGTTCACCGGCTTGAGCGAGGTCGTCGCCATCCACCAGGTCGGGAAGACGAAAGGCACGCAGCACACCAGCAGTACGGCGTACACGGTCAACTTAAGCTTCATGGAACACCCACCTCTTCCGCATCCGCCACTGCAGGACGGTCAGCGCGAGCACGATGACGAAGAGCAGCAGCGAGATCGTCGCGCCATACCCGAAGTGATGGAACTGGAACGCCTGCTGGTACAGGTAGTAGACGAGCACGGTCGTCGACGTACCCGGACCGCCCTGGGTCAGGACGGCGATCTGCGCGAAGACCTGCAGCGAGCCCACGATCGTGAGGATCGAGGTGAGCAGGATCGTCGGGCTGATCAACGGCACCGTCACCCGCCGGAAGCGAGCCCACGCCGACGCGCCGTCGATCCGGGCCGCCTCGTAGAGCTCGGCCGGCACGCCTTGCAGGGCAGCGAGGAAGAGCACCATGTTGAGGCCGACGTTCTTGAACAGCTGCACCACGATCACCGAGATCATCGCGGTGGTGTCGCCACGCAACCAGTTCGGCCCGTCGATCCCCACCAGGTCGAGGAATCCGTTGATCCCGCCGTTGTCCTGGAGCAGGAAGCCCCAGACGATCGTCCACGCGACCAGCGTGACCACGACCGGCGAGAAGAACAGTGTCCGGAAGACCACCGTGCCACGCAGCTTCTGGTTCAGCAGCACCGCGAGGAACAACGCCAGGCTGAGGTTCAGCACCACAAGGCCGGCGGAGAACAGCCCGGTCGCCCGTAGCGCGGGACCGAGCCGTGGATCGTCCAGCAGGGCCTGGTAGTTCTCGCCGCCGACGTAGTCGAAGGTGCCGGCCAGCACGTTCCACTCGTGCAGGCTGTACCAGACCACCAGCCCGAGCGGAACGATGACGAAGGCAACGATCCCGGCCAGCTGCGGCGCGACCATCAGCCAGCCGGCCAGCTGGTCGCGCCGCCGCATGGTCCAGTACGGCGCCCGCTCGGGCGGGCGCCGCAGGACCGATGCCGGCTTCTCGGCGAGCAAGGTCATTTGCTAAGCAGCGGGTTGATCTTGGCGCAGACACCGGACAGCACGGCCTTCACATCGGCATCCGGCTTCCAGAGCGGATCCAGCGCGGCGCGGACGGTCTGCTGCAGTTCGGCGTAGCCGGTGTGGCTGGTCTTGATGTCACCACGCTCGATCCCGTCGATCACCACACTCTGCAGCTGGGCGGGCTTCAGCAGCGGGTTCGCCTTGGCCAGGGTCTCCGTGGTCAGCTGCGACTTGCGCGGCGGCGGGAAGAACTGCGCCAGCTTCGCCGAGTTCTCCTGGTTGGTGAAGTAGGCCAGGAACTGCTTGGCCGCGTCGACGTGCTCACCCCTCTTCAGCACACCGATCCCGGCCTGCCCGACGACGGAGTACTCGCCGGCCTGCCCCTTCGGCAGCGGAACCAGGTCCCACTTGAACTTCGCCTTCTCCAGCAGGGCCGCGCGGCTGATCTGGGTCAGCACCATCGCGGCGTCACCGGCGTAGAAGTCCTTCGTCACACCCGGCCCGGGCATCGCCTTGTCGGTGAAGACCAGCTTGTGGACGAACGTCATCGCGTCGACCATCTCGGGACTGTCGAACCCACAGCTCTTGCCGTCCTCGCTCCACGGCCGCGCGCCCCAGCCGGCCCAGATCGAGTTCAGCGTGTCCCAGCCCTTGAAGTCGAAGTCGCCGACCACGATGCCGCCCTTGCCGGTCTTCGCCTGTACCGCGGCGCCGGTGGCGGCGGCCTGCTCCCAGTTCCAGGTGCCGGCGGCGATCTGCTGGGCCGGGGTCGGTCGTCCGGCCGCCGTCACCAGGTCGGTGTTGACGAAGACACCCAGCGGTGAGGTGGAGAACGGGTAGGCGTACAGCTGTCCGTCCTGTTCCCAGTTGGCCGTTGCGCTGGGCAACAGATCGGCGTCCTTGTCGATCGGCGCCAGCGCACCCGAGGTGACGAAGTCCGGTGCGGTGCTCTCCAGGATCCAGGCCAGGTCCGGGACGTTGCCGCCGCCGATCTGGGTGGTCAGCGTGGTGGTGTAGTTGTCGATCGGGATCGCCTCGAAGGTGATCTTTCCGATCTCCGGGTGATCCTTCTTGTAGGCGGCGGCGATCTGGTCGAACAGCGCGGCGTGCTTGGCGTTCGCGCTCCAGATCGTCATCCTCAGGTCGATCGGACCGTCAGCGCCGGAGTTCTCGGAGCCGCCGCCACAGCCGGCCAGCGCGAGTAGGGCTGCGGCCACGCCGGCCGCGGTCAGCGTGCGGAGTTTCATCTCTCAGTCCTCCATCAGTAGCCGGTACTCAGTAGCCTGCGATGGCCGGCCAGCTCAGTTCGACGCCCTGGGCGACCAGTCGTGCCTGGAAGTCGCTGAGCAGAGCAGGGGTGTTGCGGACCGCGCGCGGGCTGACGCCCTGGTCCAGGCAGAACGCGGCGAGCAGCCCAGCGGCCTCGCCGACGTTCCACTCGACCGGGTGCAGTCGGTAGCAGCCGTTGGTGATGTGCGTGGTGCCGAGGTTCTTGTTCGCGGGCAGCAGGTTCTCCACCCGCCGCGGGATCAGCGCCCCGAGCGGGATCCGGAACGGGCTGCTCGCCACGTCGATGTAGTTGTCGCCGCCGGTGGACGGATGCAGGTCGATCCGGTACATGCCGACGCCCACGCTGTCGTCGTACCGGACCGCGCCCTGGTCGCCGCGGACCGCGACCGCGAGGTCCTGCTCGACGATCGTGTACTCCGCCTCGATCCGGCGGGACTCCCGGATGTACGGCGCCTGCGCCAACCCGTCGGCCGAGCCGAGCAGATCGCCCCGCAGCCGCAGTCCCGGGTAGCCGGCCTCGGTCTGCAGCCAGAACAGGACGGCCTGGGACAACTCCTTCGCGCCGGCCAGGTGGGCGGCCGCGTCCGGGACGTCGAACACCGGGCCCTCGAAGTAGTCGATCATCGGCCAGTTCACCAGGCAGATGTCGCTCTCGTACGCGCCCGGAAGGAAGTGCCGCCGGGCCGCGATCCGCCGGAACGTCCACAGGTTCGTGTCCCCACCGGTACGCCGCTGGTCCGCGACCACCGCGAGCGGATCGTCGTCGGGATTGGGCGTGAACGTCCGCCGCGAGATCTCCAGCGTGCGCGGATCCGGTGCGTTCCAGGACAGCAGCCGGTCGCCCCAGAAGGACGGCTGGTAGTTCCGCCAGAACGCGTAGTTCGCCGGCTTGTCACCGACCTGGTCGCCGTCGACGTGGTCGACCGCGAAGCAGAACGACACCGCCTGCATGTTCAGCGGTTGCGCCTCCGCCGGCGCACTGGGCTCCCCGGTCATCGCCTGCGATTCGAAGCCGGTCACGTACTCCGTGCCCGTCAGCGGCAGGAGCTCACCGGTCTCGGTCGCGTCGAGGATGTATGGCGCCGTCAACGTCACCTGGTCGGCCGTATCGCGGTGCTGCACGGTCACAGCGGTCACGCGGTCGCCATCGGTCTCGGCCGCGACGGGCTTGTACGGCTGGAGTACCTGCAACCGACGGCTCGCGCGGTACGGAGCGAGCATCGACTCCAGCACGGCCAGAGCGACCCGCGGTTCGTGACAGAGCTTGGACACGTACCCCGCGCCCGGATTGAGGCCAGCCGCGGCACGAGACGCCTCGGTCAGCGGGTAATGCCGCCGGTAGTAGTCGCGGATGCCTTCCCGCAGCGCGCGGTAGGACGCGGTGATCCCGAACTGCTCCACCCAGCTGTGCTCGTCGGGCGGCACCGCCTGGCTGGTCAGCTGACCGCCGATCCAGTCGAACTCCTCGGTCATCACCACCGATCGACCGGCTCGGAGGGCGGCGAGGGCGGCGGCGATCCCGCCGAGCCCGCCGCCGACGATCAGCACATCGGTCTGCATCTAGGACCCCTTCGGTGTTGTCAGCGTCGTGCCGTCGACCAGTTCGCACGGGATCAGCCGCTGCGATCCGGCTTCGGCCTGACCGCTCAGGATGGCTTCCAGCAACTCGGTCGCCTGCCGGCCCATCTCCCGGCGCGGGACGTGGAAGCCGCTGAAGTCGATGTCGGTATCGGCCGGCCTGGTCGGATCACCGAGCGCGATCACGGACAGCTCAGCCGGTACGTCGATCCCACCGGCCGCGGCCGCGTCCACCAGAGCGACCGCGTCGGCGCGATCCTCGACGAACGCGGCCGTGATCCGCTGGTCGAGCAGGGTGTCGAGCACGTCGGCCGGGTTGCGATCACCGGTCGGTTCGTGTCGTGCCCGCGGACCGGCGGCCTGGCGGAACCCGCGCAGCCGATCGGCCGAAGACTCGGCGCCGACGCCCGGACCGACGAACGCGATCCGGCGATGCCCGAGCGCCTTCGCCCGCTCCACCACCGTGGCGGTCGCCGCGGCGTAGTCGGCCCCGACGTACGGGACCGGGGCGCCGGCCTCGTCGCGGCGGCCGACCGAGACGAACGGGTACTCCTCGGCGATCAGCCGGCTCAGCTCCTCGGCCGGTATCCGACGACCGAGCAGCAGGCAGCCGTCGGCGATCCGGAGCCGGTTGTTCTGGTGGAAGATCTGCCGCCGGCCCTCGGTCACCGGAGCACTGGTGAACAGCAGCAGGTCCCAGCCGAGTTGTTCCGCGCAGTCCTCGATACCGGCCAGGAACGGGTGGTAGAAGTCGCCGCTGGCGCTCGGGAACACCGACTCGTAGGTGAACACCCCGAGGATCTGGTTGCGCTGCTGCTGCATCCGCCGGGCCAGCGGATCGGCCACGTAGCCGGTCTCCCGGATCACCTTCAGCACCCGGTCGCGGGTCGCGGCCGGGATCCGGGCCGAGGCCTCGACGCGATTGTTCAGCACCAGCGAGACGGTCGTCTGGCTGACCTTCGCCAACCGGGCGATATCGCGCTGGGTGAGCCTGGTGGTGACCCTGTCCGGCATCGTCACCCCTTCTGGATCGGTTGCGGTAATACGCATTGCCTGCGTCGTGGCCGGAACCGTAGCTCGGCGGTTCGAGGCTCGTCAAGAGCTGGTCGTCAGTGGTAATGCGGATTAGCAGCGCCAGGATCTTGACCGTCCGGTTTCGCGCCCACGAAACTCACGGCACCAGGGTCGGATCGGTGAGGAGATCTCGATGACCAGTTCCCACGGAATCAGCCGGCGGTTCGAGGTGCACGGCGACGGGGTGGGGGACGACACGGTCGCACTACAGGCGGCTGTTGACGAGGCGTCGCGGCGTGGGATCGCGAACAGGCTGGGCGACATCCTCGGCGGGGTGCGCGGGTTCCCGTTGGGCGACGGTGGCGGGGTCGTGCTCGTGCCGCCCGGGACGTACCGGTTGTCGGCGCCGATCGACGTGTACGACTCGGTCCGGATCATCGGCTTCGGCAAGCAGCGGCCGCGGTTCGTGCTGGCGGAGGACAGCCCGGGGTACGCCGCTGGGGTGCGGCGCGACCTGTTCTCGTTCCGGCGTCGACCCGTTGGTGGGCCGATCGCCTACGCCAACAATGACACGTTCGGCTCCGGGTTGATGAATCTCGACCTCATGATCGGGCCGGGCAACCCGGACGCGATCGCGGTCCGGTTCGGCGGTGCGCAGCGGGACACTGCGATTGGGTCGGCGGTCGAACTTGATCGGCCTGCATCCGCGGCAGACGTGGTTGCGGATCCCGGATGGCGCCTTCAACGATCCGGAGCATCCGCGCGCGTTGATCGAGACACCGCTCGGCGGCCGCAACATCGTGCACGGACTGGGACTCGACACCGCCCGCAACACCCCCGGTTCGGTCAACGTGAGGTGGTACTGCGACGGGTCGCGAACTGGCAGTTCCTCGGCCTGCAGACGGAGGACCACATCTACGGCTGGCGCTCGCAGGCCGTCGAGCTGGACCAGTGCCACGATCTGCTGTTCGCGAACTCGGTCTTCTTCCGCGTCGCCACCGTCCTCGGCCCCTACCCGTACGGCGTGGGCCTGCGCGACTCCCGGCGGATCACCTTCCGCGGCAATCGGGGCTATCGCGACAAGACGCCCGAGTTCACCCAATGGGGAGCCGCCGTCGCCGACGTACGAACCGGCCGAACGGTGCCCGACCCCGAGTTCACCCTCCTGAAGATCCGCTGACCCCCTTGGAGCCCGCCCATGTCTTTGAATCGCCGTTCCCTCTTGCTTGGTACGGCCGGTGCCAGTCTGTTGCCGGCGATGACGTTGCCGGCCCGTGCGGCGGCCGCCGGATTGCCGATGGTGCCCAATCTTCCCGCCGGTGCACCGGATCGGCGGTTGTTCGCACCGCTCGAGCAGCGGTTCGCGGGGTACCTGGTGATCCTCGCGCCGATGGCGAACGACATCGTCGACACCGACCCCGCGACGTACGGGTTCATGGCCGGCGGGTGGTGGCGGACGCCCGCGCAGCCGTTCAACGCGCGCGTCCAGGAGCACGTGTTCACGTTGAGCTGGTTCTACGCCAATCGGCGCGCCTGGAACCCGTACTACCGGGAGCCTGCCCTGCTGGGCCGGCTGGATGCGGCGCTGCAGCACTATCTGAAACTGCAGAACCCGGACGGCTCGTGGCCGGAGTACGCGCCGGCTGAACGCGGGAAGGCATCCAGCGGATTCGGTCTCGGGTATCTCGCCAAGACGCTCGCCAATCTCCGCCAGGCCGGCGCGCTCCCGCAGCGCCGGCGCGAGCTGGAAGTTGCCCTGCGCAAGGGTGTCGAGTGGTACCTCGACCCCGCGAACACCGTGGTCTGGGACGACCCGTTCCAGTACACGAACCAGGCCGTGGCCGGTGTCGCCGGCTCCGCGCTCACCCTGCGACTCCTCCCGGACCGGGTGCTCTGGGAACGCCTGCAGGAACGGATCCGGTACGTCGAACGCTGGTCGCAGAGCCCGGCCGGATTCTTCTACGACCCACGCGGGATGGACATCAACTACAACTTCGAGGTGATGCTCCCCGAGATGGCGGAGCTCTACCTGCACACGAAGAACCCCGCACTCGTGACGATGACCCGCAGGTTCACCGACTGGTTCGGCCACAACCTGCTCCGCGAACCCGACGGCTCCGGCTGGCTCACGTACTACGCGGTCTCCGACCGGACCTCCACCGCGTACTACGACGACGTGGTGCCCGACCCGGACCGAACGAACCTGGGCAGCATGTTCATCCCTGCCGTACCGGACCTCGGGGCGTTCTTCACCTCGCGCGAGGGCCGGGCGGCGACCCGGGCGGCGTGGGCAGCGGATCCGGCTCCGGTCCCACCACTGGCCAAGCAGGACACCTCGCCCCGCATCATCGCGCACGCGCCCTTCGGCGAAGCTCTGCCGACCGAGGCGGCGAAGCAGCGCGCGATCGCACGCGTCCCCTACCTGCGAAAGGACACCTTCACCGAGCTCCGCCGCGACAAAGTGGAGAACCAGGACTACCTGTACATCCGCCGGCCGGGGTTCTATCTGGGCGCCTTCTTCGGCAAGCGACCGGGCAGCATCGTCAAGGCCGGCACCGGGTTCCTCTGGCATCCCCGCGCTGGCACGGTGATCCACTCCCAGCAGACGACCACCGGCTGCTGGGGAACGGTCCACGCGGGCCGACCCGACTCGAACGGCGACCTGGTCGCCGAGTACCCGTCGAACGACCTCGTCCGCTACCGCACCACCGACTCGTCCGTCGTGACCGAGTTGGTGATCGGCAACTCGTCCGTCACCCGCCGCGTCACCGCGACCTCCGCAGCGACCGAACAGATCCCGCTCGTCCTCCACCCCGGCGACGAGGTCACCTTCGACGACGGCACCCGCGTGCCCTACAACGAGTCCCGTACCGCGACCGCGACCGGCCTCACCATCAGGCGCGGCCCGACCACCATCACGATCACCTGGTCCGCCGCACTCGCGGTCTCCCTCTCCACGTCCACCCGCACCTACCTCCGCGACCAACGCCGCCGAGTCCACGTCCTCCGCATCCCCCACCCCGGAGTCCTCGCAACCACCGTCCGGACGGAGGGCTGAGTCAGGAAGTCCGCAGTTGGAGCGTGTAGCGGGTTGGGGTTCGGCCGGTGAGGTAGATGCGGTGGCCGTCGGGGGTCAGACTGCCGCCGAGATAGGTGTAGCGCTCGCCCGGGTCCATCGTGACCCGGGTGGCGCCGGTGCCGGGGCCGAACTCGATCCGGTCGGTGCCGACGGTGTACGAACCGGTGCCGTCGACGAGCTGATAGTTGTCGGCGGCATCGAGTGCCTGGACGCCGGCCAGGGTCCCACCGCGCCGGAAGCACAGCTCGATCGCGTACGCCGTCTCGTCGCCGTCGAGGTCGAAGGTTACGTCGAAGCCGTTGCCGAGTTCAACGACCGTCACCTCGGTCCGCAGCGTCCGGAACTGCTTCGGCCGATGCGGGAAGTCCATCGACGCGTAGAAACGACCGTCCAGGGTGAGGGCGTACATACCGTCGGCACGCCGGTACCGCTTGGGTAGCGGGAGGTGGTACGGGACTTTCACTTCCTGTTCGAGCTTGTAAGTGTTCGCGCTGGTACGACGCATGCCGTTGCTGCGGAAGTGGCCGGTGCTGAAGAAAACCGGCGACAGGCGGACCGAGTCCAGGATCGCCGCGCCGTTCCGGAGCTTGAAGAACGTGGGGTTGGTGGACAGCCCGGACGCGATCACCGGGATGTCGTGGAAGTCGGTCCCACCGAAAACCGACGCGGTGCGCGTCTCCCGCCGGATTCGGGCCGAGGCCTGGGACGGGAAGTGCTGGACGAAGTCGGTGGGTGCGGGCTTCGGAGTCGGTAGGACCGCCGCCAGTTCCGGTCGTTCGAGCACCTCGGCGAGGAAGTCGCCGAGCTCACCGGTCCCGCGCTTTTCGATGTCCTTGGCAACGGTCGAGAACCGGCCGTCGCCGGCGTGCAGGGCGAGTTCGCGGAACTGGGTCAGGTACCACCAGACCTCGCGGATCCGGTTCTGGTCCTGCCGCCGGGACGCGACCGTGTCGACCTCACCGTTCGGCTCGAGGAAGTACAGGGTCGCGTCGAGGTTGCGCTGGACGTAGTCGACGAGTTCGGGCTTGCCGCGCAACCAGGCGACGGTCAGCAGGCAGTGGTTCGTGACCTCCGAGGCGTACGTCGAACTGCGCTCGCTGTAGATCCCGTCCGGGGTCGCGTCGATGCCTTCGTCGAGCCAGTCGTCGATGCGTGCGGCGTACCGGCGGTCGGGGAAGAGGTGATGGGTCCGGGCCAGCGCGGCGGCGATCTCCCAACGGTGGTTGGGCGTGTGCACGCCACCGGACGCGAGGGCCGGCCCGGCCTTGCGGAGTACGCGTTCGAGCACTACGCGATGCGGTTGCGTCGCCGGCTGGTCGTCGGCGTCGAGCAGGCCCCAGATCATGCAGACGTCCTGGATCGCGAACGAACTGTCCGGCGGCGAGTGCAGGTTGCCCACGTCGTACAGGCCGTCGTCGTGTTGCAGCTCCGCCAACCGGTTCACCAGGTACTCGAGCGGCGCGAGCAGCGACGCGTCGTGGTGGTACTTCGACCGACCCCAGGTGTACGCCGCGACCAGGCGGCGACCCTTTCGCGCGACGGTGCGGACGCTGTCGGCGGCGTTCTGGTAAATGCCGAGCACCAGCGCGACCTGGGCCTCGTTCGCGGTGGTCAACAGCGCCAGGAACTCCTCGTCAACCGCTTCGTCAGCCCGGGCCATGGACGGATTCAACGCGGCGAGGGACAGGGTCGTCAACGACCCGGCGAGGAAGGTACGGCGCTGCATCGGGACCTCCAGAAGATCGGGCAAGCGGTTGCCAAATGCCCAGTACTGTCGCTTCCGGACTTTGTCCTGTCAAGACTTCGCAACATGTCCGCAACCGGTCGCCGGACATCCGGACAGGGTCTTGTCTGAACCGGTTCTGTGGGCTAGCTTGACCGGCCAGGGCAAGCGCTTTCCCCCAGTTTGTCCGGAACTTGTCCCCGACCCGGCCAGCTTTCCGGAGGTAAGAAAGTATGAGCGCGCTGGGCGAACTGAGCGCCCTCGGCCGGAAGAAGCCGGCCGGCCAGAAGAAAGACAACCTCGCCGCCTACCTGTTCCTGTCGCCCTGGCTGCTCGGGCTGTTCGCGATCACCATCGGCCCGATGATCGCGTCGCTGTACCTGGCCTTCACCGACTACAACCTGATCCAGGCGCCGGAGTGGATCGGGTTCGAGAACTTCACCCGGATGCTGTCCGACGAGCGGCTGCACAACTCGCTGCGGGTGACGTTCACCTACGTGTTCGTCTCGGTGCCGCTGCAACTGGCGGTCGCCCTGCTGCTCGCCGTCGTGCTGGACCGCGGAGTGCGCGGGATGGCGTTCTACCGTTCGATCTTCTACCTGCCGTCGCTGCTCGGCTCGAGTGTCGCGATCGCGATCCTGTGGCGCCAGGTGTTCGGCACCGAAGGCCTGCTGAACCAGGTGCTCGCCCTGGTCGGGATCGACGGCAAGGGCTGGATCTCCGATCCCAGTACGGCGCTGGGAACGCTGGTGGTGCTGAACGTGTGGACGTTCGGCTCGCCGATGGTGATCTTCCTGGCCGGCCTGCGGCAGATCCCGACGATGTACTACGAGGCCGCGTCCGTGGACGGTGCCGGCGTACTGGGCCGGTTCTTCCGCATCACGCTGCCGCTGCTCACGCCGATCATCTTCTTCAACCTGGTGCTGCAGATCATCCACGCGTTCCAGTCGTTCACCCAGGCGTTCGTCGTCTCCGGGGGCACCGGCGGGCCGTCGGACTCGACCATGTTCTTCACGCTCTACCTCTACGACCGGGGCTTCGGCAATTTCGACATGGGCTACGCCTCCGCGATGGCGTGGTTCCTGCTCGTGATCATCGGGGCCTTCACCGCGGCGAACTTCTTCGCCTCGAAGTACTGGGTGTTCTATGACGACTGAGACGATTCGAAGCACGGTGGCCGCGCGCCGGTCCGTCGGCGTCAGCTGGGCCCGGGTCCGGCCGCTGGTGATCCACGTCGCCCTGGCGGCCTCCGCCCTGGTGATGCTCTACCCGCTGATCTGGATGGTGGTCAGCTCACTGCGGCCGGGCAACGAGATCTTCCGCGAGCCCGGTCTGCTGGTGAAGGACCTGCGGATCGAGAACTACCGGCTCGGCTGGAACGCGCTGACCGAGCCGTTCACCCGCTACCTGCTGAACTCCGCGGCCGTGGTGCTGGGCGCCGTTCTGGGCAACCTGGTGTCGTGCTCGATGGCGGCGTACGCGTTCGCCCGGCTGGAGTTCGTCGGGAAGAAGTTCTGGTTCGCGATCATGCTGCTGAGCATCATGCTGCCGATCCACGTGGTGATCGTGCCGCAGTACATCCTGTTCTCGCAGGCCGGCTGGATCAACACGTTCCTGCCGCTGATCATTCCGAAGTTCCTGGCCACAGACGCGTTCTTCGTCTTCCTGATGGTGCAGTTCATCCGCGGCATCCCGCGCGAACTGGACGAGGCGGCCCGGATCGACGGCTGTGGCCGGGCCGGGATCTTCCTGCGGGTGATCCTGCCGCTGATGGTGCCGGCCCTGGCCACCACCACTATCTTCACGTTCATCTGGACCTGGAACGACTTCTTCAGCCAGCTGATCTACCTGACCGATCCGAAGATGTACACCGTCCCGGTGGCCTTGCGGTCGTTCGTCGACGCGACCGCGGAATCCTCCTGGGGCTCGATGTTCGCCATGTCGGTCGTCTCCCTCGTCCCGATCTTCCTCGCCTTCCTGCTCGGCCAGCGGTTCCTGATCAAGGGCATCGCCACCACCGGCATCAAGTAACTCCCTGAAAGGTGCACATCATGAGGCCGCTCATCCCACCCACCGCAGGCCGGCGCCTGCGGGCACTGGCCGCCGTCGCGATCGCCACCACCCTCCTGGCCGCCAGTGCCTGCGGCGGTGACTCCGGTGGCGACAGTGGCTCCGCGAACGGCGAGGTCACGCTCCGGTTCACCTGGTGGGGTGGCGACACCCGAACCAAGCTGACCCAGCAGGCGATCGACGCCTACCAGAAGGACCACCCGAACGTGAAGATCAAGGGTGAGTTCGGCGAGTGGTCCGGGTACTGGGACAAGCTCGCCACCACGGTCGCCGCGAACGACGCGCCGGACATCATCCAGATGGACGAGAAGTACCTGCGCGAGTACGCCGACCGCGGCGCGCTCCTGGACCTGAAGAAGGCCGAGGGGCTGGACACCGGCAAGTTCGAGAACGACACCCTCAGCGCTGGTGAGTTCGACGGTGGTCTGTACGGGCTCAACGCCGGGATCAACTCGTTCGCGATCGTGGCCAACCCGGCCGTCTTCAAGGCCGCCGGCGTGGCCCTTCCGGACGACACCACCTGGACCTGGGACGACTACAACCGGATCGCCGCCGAGCTCAGCACCAAGCTGAACGGCAAGGGCTGGGGGACCGGCGCGCCCGGCACCAACGAGGCCGCGCTGAACCTGTGGGCCCGCCAGCACGGCGAGTCGCTGTGGACCCCGGACGGCAAGCTCGGCGTCTCGCCCGGCCAGGTGACCGCGTTCTACCAGAACCTGCTGAAGCTGCGGGACGCCAAGGCCATCCCGTCGGCGGAGTTCGTCTCGCAGGACATGAACGCCGCCCTCGACCAAGGGGCGATGGCGACCGGCAAGCTGGCGATGAGCTGGATGTGGAGCAACCAGCTGAACGCCATGAGCAAGGCGGCCGGCCAGGAGCTCAAGCTGCTCCGGGTGCCCAGCGTCGAGGGCAAGGCCAGCGCGAACGGCTCCTACTACAAGGGATCCATGTTCTGGTCGATCTCGTCGCGGTCGAAGCACCAGAAGGAAGCGGCCGAGTTCGTGAACTACCTGGCCAACAGCACCGCGGCCGGCAGCATCCTGCTGGCCGAGCGGGGCGTGCCGCCGAACACCGAGATCCGCGCGGCGGTGACGCCGAAGCTGGCGCCGGCCGACGCCGCCTCGGCCAAGTTCATCCAGGACATCGGCAAGGAGCTCGGCAACCCGTCGCCGGCGCCGCCGGTGGGTGGCGGCCAGGTGGAGAAGATCATCCAGCGCTACACCACCGAGGTGCTGTTCGGCCGGCAGACGCCGGACAAGGCGGCGCAGGGGTTCATCGACGAGGTCAACGGGGAGCTTAAGTAGTGCAGCTCCCAAGGGTCGCCGTGGCCGGCGTGCACGGCCACGGCGCCTCGCACGTACGACGGGTCGCCGGGTTGGCGGCGGACGGCCAGGTAGAGCTGGTCGCCGTCGCCGATCCGGTTGGGACTGCGACCTTTCCGGACCTCGCCTCGTTGCTAGCAGCAACCGAGGTAGACGTCGTCGTCATCAGCACTCCGATCCAAACCCACGTTCCGCTGGCCGAGCTGGCGTTGCGGGCGGGCGCCGACGTCCTGCTGGAGAAGCCGCCGACGGCATCGCTGGCGGAATTCGAGCACCTGTTGGCGGTGGTGGACGAGACCGGGCGTGCCTGTCAGGTCGGCTTCCAGGTGCACGGCTCGGCGGCCGCCCGGGGGCTGGCCGATCTGGTTGCCGACGGCAAGTTAGGTGAGGTTCGGGGGATAGGTGCCGTCGGCACCTGGATCCGGACCCAGGAGTACTGGCAGCGGGCCCGCTGGGCCGGCCGCCGGATGCTCGACGGGGTCGCCGTGGTGGACGGCGCTGTCACCAACGCGTTCGCGCATGCTTCGGCGACCGCGTTGCTGATCGACGGCTCCGGCCCGGCCGACCAGATCGTGTCGGTGGAAACCGAGTTGTACCGGGCCAACCCGATCGAGGCCGACGACACCTCGACGGTCCGGATCCGGACGGCCCGCGGTACGACGATCCTGTCGGCGCTCACGTTGTGCGCGGAAGAACCCGGGATCGAGCCCACGATCATCGTGCACGGTTCGGACGGACGCGCCGTACTGCGGTATCCGTCGGACCGGCTGGAGGTCACGATCGACGGGCGGACCACGAGTACGCAGTACGGGCGGGAGGATCTGCTCGGCAACCTGCTCGCCCATCGCGCCGATCCGGGAGTGCCGTTGTTCGCGCCGCTGGCCGAGCTCGGGGGATTCACCCGGGTGCTGGAGGCGGTCCGGACGTCGCCGCCGCCGACCGAGATCGAAGCGGAGTTCATCAGCTGGCAAGCCGAAGGATCGCAGCGTCACCCGGTCGTGCTGGATGTCGGCAAGTGGGTCGGGCAGGCGGCGGAGACCTTGTCGCTCTTCAGCGAGCTGGGCGCCCCTTGGAGTAAGAATCTACGAGAGACGGAGTTCGAATAGATGACGACAATCCTCGGTTGCAACCACGCTGTCGGCCGGTCGATCCAGGTCACCGCCGGCGGGACCGAGCTGTTCACCTATGTCTACGCGGCGACCGACCCACAGCTGGAGTCGCCGCGGCCGTACATCCATCCGCTGCGCACCCTCGACGGCGACCTGGTCAGCGTGTTCCGGCCGCACGATCACGTCTGGCACAAGGGCATCACCTGGTCGCTGCCGCACTTCGGCCACGAGAACTTCTGGGGCGGGTCGACCTTCTCGCTGGAGCACGGGTACAAGCAGCTGGACAACAACGGGTCGATGGACCACGAGAAGATCACCGCCCTCGACGTCGCGGACGACCTGGTCGCCTTCCGGCACGAGCTGTCCTGGCACACCCAGGCCGGTGCGCACGTCGTCGACGAGGACAGGTCGCTGGAGGTGCGCCTGGTCGACGACGGCTGGGTGCTGCTCTACCGGACCGCGATGAAGAACGTCTCCGACGAGACCGTGCAGATCGGCAGCCCGACCACCGCGGGTCGTGAGAACGCGGGCTACGGCGGCCTCTTCTGGCGCGGCCCGCGTTCCTTCACCGGCGGCACGGTGCTCGCGCCGCAGGGCAGTGGCGGCGACGAGTTGCGTGGTCAGAAGGCTGCGTGGATGGGCTTCTCCGGCAAGCACGACACCACCGATCGCGCGTCCACCGTGCTCTTCGTCGACGCCGGTGAGAACCCGCGGCACCCACCGCAGTGGTTCGTCCGCTCGGAGGACTTCGCCGCCGTCTGCCCAGCGCCCTTCTTCTCCGAGGAGCTCCCGTTCGAGCCCGGATCCACCCTGACCTTCCGGTACGCCGTACTGATCGCTGACGGCGCCTCGGACGACGACCGGGCCGCCTCGCTCGCAGTACAGGCCCAGAAGGCGTTGGTCAGCGGGGAAGCGACAGGGTGAAGCAGGTGTCGCCGGGGTGGGAGGTCACCACGATCGCGCCGCCGTGAGCTTCGGTGATGGACTGGGCCAGCGAGAGGCCCAGTCCTGATCCGCCGGAGTCTCTCGTACGGGACGTGTCGGCGCGGCTGAATCGTTTGAAGACGTTCGGCTGCAGGTCCGACGGGATGCCGGGGCCGTTGTCGCGGACGGTGAGTACGGCCGAGTGGCGGGTGTCGTCGGTGCGCAGGCCGACCGTCACCGTCGTACCGGCGGGCGTGTGTCTGCGGGCGTTGCTGAGCAGGTTGGTGACCACCTGGTGCAGGCGCTGTTCGTCGCCGGTGACGACGACGGGTTCCTCCGGGAGGTCCAGTGCCCAGCGGTGGGCGGGACCGACGATCTGCGCGTCGGTCACCGACTCCATCGCCAGCCAGGTGAGGTCGACCGGGCGGCGTTCGAGTGGGCGGCCGGCGTCGAGTCGTGCCAGCAGGAGCAGGTCTTCGACCAAGGAGGCCATCCGGTGCGCTTCGGACTTCACCTTGCCCATGGCATGCGTGAGCTGCTCAGGATCCGGCCGGCGCAGGCTCAGCTCGGCGTACCCCTGGATGGTGGTCAGCGGAGTACGTAGTTCGTGCGAGGCGTCGGCGACGAACTGACGGACCTGGAGCTCGCTGCGATGACGGGCGTCCAGGGCGCGTTCCATGTGGCCGAGCAGGGTGTTGAGGGCGACGGCGACCTGGCCGACCTCGGTGCGTTCGTCCGTCAGCTTGTCCGGGACCCGGGCGGTCATGCCGATTTCGCCGGTGGCCAAGGGGATTCCGGACACTGCCCGGGCGGTTTGGGCGACCTTGCGGAGCGGGCGCAGCTGGCGGCGTACGACGAACACCGCGACGCCGCCGGCGGTGACCACGCCCAGCCCGCTGAAGAACGCCTCCCAACCGACGAGGCTGGCCAGCGTGTCGTCGATGTCCTTGGTGGGCAGGCCGGTGATGACCGTCGTGGTGTCGACGGTCGAGGCGTGGACGCGGTACTGGCCGAGCCCGGGCAGATCGATGGTGACGAACGTGGTGCCGGCCGGTGCTTGTTCGAGTGCGGCGATCACCTGGGCCGAGAGCTGGTCGAGTTCGCCGGCCGGGGTGATCACGTTGCCGTTGGCAACCGAGTTGGTGAGGTAGACGGTCACCGTACCGGCGTCCTGGCCGTGGGCGTTCTCGATGTCGGGCGGCGGTTTGGACGCTTCGTGTCCGCCCTTGTTCAGTGCGCCGACCGCGCGATCGTGGGAGGCCGAGACCTTGGTGTCCAGTTGGCGGGTGAGGTAGGAACTGATCGCGGCGGTGGTCAGCGCGCTGATCACGATGCTGACCACGGCCACCAGTACGACGACCGCGCCGGCGACCCGTGCAGTCAGCGACGTGGGCATCTTCATGTTTCCACTATGTGAGCCCAGTCCTGGTGATTCCTGGGTCGTTCCTGGGTGAACGCTGTGAATGTGGCGTTCCCAGCCGGCTCGTCGGATCCGCACAGGACGTTCACAGGTTCGGCCACCAGGGTTTGGTGCAACACGAAGCAGCGAACCGGAGGTAGACCGATGAACGTCCAGACCAAGACCCGCCGCCCGACCACCTGGACCGCCGGCCTGTGGGGCGGCGCCACTCGCCGCCGCGTCGCGGCCGTCACCGCCACGACCATGGCCCTGTCCGTCACGGCCGTCATCCCGGCCATCGCACTCCCCGCGTCCGCCGACCGAGCCGTGATGGCTCCGGCGGCCACCACCACCGATGCGGTCTCCACCCAGGGCCCCTGGGCAGTACAGGCCGAGCTCTACGGCACCGGCCGCGGCTGGTACACCCTCAGGCCCCGTTCACTCTGAGGATGGGTGTACTTAGCAACGTTGTTCCGTACTGCGGTGGCCAGGTCGTGGAGCAGGTTTTCCTCCGCGGAACCGAGCACCGGACCCATCTCAGCCAGTGGATCGTCAAGCCGATGCGCGAAGACCGACGGCCGTCGCGGAAAGGGTGACGAGAAGGTGTCCGTGGCGTTGTGGAAACGGGCCACGAGCCGGCCGAATTCGGCGTACAGCTCGTCGGTGAAAGGCAGCTCCGGTTTGCGCCCGCTTCGAGCAGTCCGACCTCGGGGCCCGGCCGAAAGCCCTGTCTCCCAACGGATTAGCGCATGTGCAGGACGTGAACGGGGTGCCGTAGACATCCGCGAGCCGGTCGCGCAACGCAGCCGGATCGGGCAAACACCGGAGGGTTGGTATCACGGCTCCGAGGTTACGTGTGACAGGGGTGTCAGAGCCCCTGAATTCGCATTCCGAAATGTGGGACGTAGGTGTGAAGTTGCTGTTTGCCGGGGAGGAACGGAATCGTTGCCCGAATCGCCTCCCCTCAGAGGCCTGGGAACCGGTAGCCTCGTGCAGCCACCACCGACGAACTGCCGGAGAGCCCGAACCGGTCAGGAGACCACGTCTTGCAGGAGAACACCACCAGTACCGGCGAGCCTGAGAACGTACCCCTGACAGGTGCGGACAAGGTCGCCTACGCTTTCTACGCCACCGCCGCCACGGCCGCCCTCGTCGGTCAGGTCTGGGCCGGTGTCACGCACATCCCATGGCCGGAGGAAGGGTTCTCGACCTTCCTCAAGATCGCGCTCGTCACCCCCGCGGTCGCCGTCATCGAGCTCGGTGGTGTCGCCACCGCGGCACTCGCCGACCTGCGCCGCCGCAAGGGTGAGCAGGCCTACGCGTACCGCGCGATGTCGCTGTTCGCCGCGATCGTCGCGCTCGTCTTCAACGTGGTCGGCCACTGGCGGCCGGAGGAGCGGTTCCTCGCCTTCGGTTTTGGCGGCCTGTCCGCGTTCGCCTACGTGCTCTGGCTGATCCACAGCTCCGCCCGCCGCCGCGACGCGCTGCGCCGGTCCGGGCAGATGGCCAAGACCGGACCCGTGTACGGCGTGGTGCAGTGGATGCGCGAGCCGAAGATCACCTGGCTGGCCCGGTCGCTGGCGATCGAGCACGGCCTCGGGATGTTCGAGAGCCTGCGCGCGGCCCGGGAGCAGGTCCGCAACGCGGCCCGGCGGAACGCGATCGCCGGCACCGTCGCGGAGTACATCCGGTCCGAGCACCAGGACGAGCGGCTGGCCAAGATCGCCGAGACCACGTACGACCCGGATCGACTGGCCGGGATGCTCGAGGAGCGGATCAACTACGAGGTGATCACCAGCAAGCTGACCCGGGCGATCTCCCCGCCGCCGGAGCCGGAGGACGAGCGCGAGGACCGCAGCGACCTGCGCGCGGCCGTCTGGGTGGTCGAGGGCCAGCCGCCGAAACCGCGCCAGCTCCGCCCGGCCGAGGAGAGCGGCGTCAACCTGCGCGACGAGGACGCCTGGGGCGAGGCGATGACCGGCGAGTTGATGGCCGTCGACTACCTCCCCTACGACCGCAACGCCGAAGCCGTCGCCGAAGCCGAGGTGGTCGAGGACGAGACCATCAAGGAAGCCCCGGCTGAGCCGCAGCAGAAGGCGTCGCCGGTGGTGAAGCCGCCGCAGGAGCCGTCGCCGTTCGCACCGGCGAACCCGGTCGAGCGTCCCGGCATCCCGGAGCCGGTCGTCACAGCCCGGCCGTCGGTTGTCGACCAGCCGATGAGGTACGCCGAGCCGATTGTCTCCGAGCCGGTGAAGATCGAGGAGCCGTCTGTGGTGGCGCGCGAAGTGACCGCGCGGACGACATCGAGCACTTCTCCTTCTTCTTCGACCAGCCGTCCGAAGAGTTCGTCGACGTCCCGCAGTACCGGTGGTGACCTGGACAAGAAGCGGATGCGGGCCTGGGCGTTGCTGTCCGACTGGCCGGAGAACCGCGAGCGCACGGCGGCGACGCTGGCGGCCGCGATCGCTTCGTCCGAGAAGGACGCGGCCGCTTTCATCGCCCGGTATGACGCCGAGCACGGGCTGGTGTCGAGCACCAAGTCCTGATCGTCAAGCGGTCTCGCCGAGGTTCACCGGAAGTTCGGCGAGACCGCTGACCAGGACGCGGCGCCATTCCAGCTCCTCGGCCGGCTTGGCCAGGCTCAGATTCGGGAACCGCCGGAGCAACGCGAGTAGTGACTCCTGCAGTTCGATCCGCGCGAGCTGGGCACCCAGGCAGAAATGCGGCCCGAAGCCGAACGACAGGTGCTTGTTGTCCTTGCGATCCAGCCGCAGCTCGTCCGGCGCCTCGTACGCGCGCGGATCCCGGTTGGCCGAGTTCAAGGCCGCCATCACGCCTTCGCCGGCCTTGATCTGGACCCCGTGCAACTCCATGTCCTCAACCGCGACGCGGAGCTGACCGACCTCCGAGAACCGGTTGAACCGGAGCAGTTCCTCGATCGCGGACGGCACCAGCGAGTGGTCCTCGACCAGCCGGGCCCAGTTCTCCGGCCACCTCAGCAACGTGGCCACGCAGCTGGAGATCTGGTTCGCCGACGTCTCGTGGCCGGCGACGAGCAGGTTGACCCCGAACGAGATCAGCTCGTCCTGGCTGAGCCGATCGCCTTCCTCCCGGGCCCGGACGAGTTCGTCCAGCAGGTCCTCGGCCGGCCAATCGGTGGTCGCCAGCTTCCGGGTGACCAGCGCCTCGATGTACGCCGTGAGCTCGGTCATCGCGTTCTCGACCAGGTCCTTCTCGGCCATCCGCATGCTGTACCCGAGTTCGGTCCACTCGCGGAACTGCTCGCGGTCCTCGTACGGAACCCCGAGCAGCTGGCAGATCACCTGGATCGGCAACGGCAGTGCGACCAGTTGACGGATGTCCGCGCCATCACCCGCGGCCGCGACGTCATCGGCCAGCTGCGCCGACAACGCCGCCACCCAAGGCCGGGTCCGCTCGATCCGCCGATGCGCGAACGTCGACGACACCAGCTTCCGCAGCCGGGTGTGCTCGGGCGGATCGGTCGTGGTGAGGCTGTTCGGCATCGGCTTGGCCAACGCGACCCGCGGTGCCCCTTGCTTCACCACGGCCGCCCGAGAGAACCGTGGATCCGCCAGCACCATCCGAACATCGTTGTACCGGGTCACCAGCCACACCTCGGCCCCGGCCAACGTCCGAACCCGCGCCACCGGCCGGTTCTCCCGCAACTGTTCGAACGTCGGCGACGGGTCGAACCGGAACGCGTCATCGAACGGGATGTTCAGCACAGGCTCCGTCATAGCCCGACCCTAAGCGAGTTAGGTAACCCTTCGCTCGACGTGTCAGCGGGTCGGCTCAGAGCTGGGCCGTCGGGCTGCCGGTACCACGGAGGAGGGTGTCGATGAGCTGGGTGGCGAGGGCGTCGGTGTCCGGGTCGCTGCCGGTGGTCTCGTTGCTGGTGGTGGAGAGGTCCTGGCAGACCTCGTGGATCAGGGCGTAGTAGACACGGCGGGCCCAGACCGGGTCGACCTCGGCGCGCAGTACGCCGGCGTCCTGGAGGCGGCGGAAGAGCTGGTCGCAGCGGTCGACCACAGCGTTCCAGATCCGCTCGCTTTCGTTGCCCTTGGCAAGAGAGGTGTTCATCGAGAAGCCCCAGGAGAGCTTCACCCGGAGCACGTTCGCGGTCGCCTGGTAGAGCGCGACCAGCGGGGGTGAGGTGTCCGGCCGGGCGTCGTCGACTGCTTGGGCGAGCTGCCGGGTGGCCCACTCCGACATCGCGGTGATCAGCGCCTCCCGGGTGGCGAACCGCCGGTGCACGGTGGTCCGGGCCACGCCGGCGGCGGCCGCGATCTCCTCCATGGTGGCGGCCGGGTTCCGGTTCAGGGTCCGCTCGGCCGCCTCGAGGATCGTCCGCACGGTCCGCTCGGCGTCCGCGCGGAGCGGTCGGATGGTGGTGCTGCTCATGCGTTCGAGCGTACTTCAAGGTAGCCGTTGATTCACTACTTGCAACATTGGTGATGCAAGTTGTACGTTTTCAGGGTCATCAAGGATGCGATTAGTGAGAGGTTGTCATGGATCTCCAGCTCAAGGACAAGACCGCGCTCGTCACCGGTGCCAGCCGGGGGATCGGGCTGGCCGTGGTCGAGCAGCTCGTCGAGGAAGGCGTCCGGGTCGTCGCGGCGGCGAGGACCAGTACGGCGGATCTGCGGCGCACCGGGGCGTCCGTAGTACAGGTGGACCTGACCGAGCAGGACGGACCGGACCGGTTGGTCGCGGCCGCGCTGCATGAGGTCGGGGAGCTCGATCTGCTGGTCAACAACGTCGGTGGTGGTGACGGTGATGCGACGGCCGGGTTCCTGGAGTTCGGGGATGACGGCTGGCGGCAGGTCTTCGAGCTCAACTACTTCGCGACCGTGCGGACCACACGAGCGGCGCTTCCGAGCCTGGTCAGGCAGCGCGGCGCGATCGTCAACGTCTCGTCGAACGGCGCGCGGCTGCCGTCCGGCGGGCCGATCGCCTACACCACGGCCAAGGCCGCCCTGACCGCCTTCGGCAAGGCGCTCGCCGAGGAGTTCGGCCCCCAAGGCGTCCGCGTCAACACCGTCTCACCCGGTCCGGTACGCACGGCACTGTGGGAGGACCCCGCGGCGTACGGCGGCCAACTCGCCGAGAAGCTGGGGATCCCCCACGAGCACCTACTGGCCGCGCTACCGCAACAGACCGGCATGCTGACCGGCCGCCTGATCGAGCCCGCCGAGGTCGCCGACCTCATCGTCCAACTTTGCTCCCCGCGCGCGGCCAGCATCATGGGCGCCGATTACCTCATCGACGCCGGCATCATCAAAACCGCCTAGAGAAGCGGTTTGGGAAAGGTCGCTCGAGGCAGCTACTCCAGATGAGGTGCGGGCCAGGTCCGATGGGTGCCTGTGTGGTCGACCCGGAAGGTGAACTGGTGTGGGCTGGTCCATTCCAGTGCGCCGTCGTCGAGTCGGCGGACCTGCCAGCGTCCGTGCGTTTTCAGGCGGTGGGTGAACCGGCGCAGCGGGGCGAGGTTGGTGGTGGAGGTCTGCTCTGTTGGTCCGAGCGGATCGTAGGGGCGGATGTGGTCCAGGTCGGTGGTGTTGGTGGTGTGCGCGGTGCCGTAGGGGAACTGCTCGACCGGGTAGGTGAGCTTGATCCGTTCCCGGATCCGGGCCGGGATCTCGTAGGCGTCGACGCTGATGTTGCGGTTGAGGTCGATCACCGGTTTCACCACGTACGGCCGGTGGCCGATGAGTTCGGCGAGCTGGTCGGCGAGGAGTGGGCCGAGGTTCTCCACTCGCAGGACGCCGGTGCCGGTGGCCAGGGTCTGGTCGGTCAGGTGGACATAGACCACGGTCCTGCCCGTGCCCGCGCCTGCACGCCCACTCCTACCGCGCCCGGTGGTGTTGGGGAGGGTGGTGCCGTGGGCGATGCCGTCGAGCCGGTTGAGGGTCGCGTTGAGGGCGCGGCGTGCGGCAGCGTCCATCGGCTCGGCGCTATCGTCGTCGTCGTCGATGGTGGTGGGGGTGGGGTTGCCGGGCCCGGGTGGTGGTCGCCGGGGTGGGGTGTCGAAGGGGTCGGGCAGGTCGCTGCTGGGGTGCGGTGCGTCGCGGTCGATCTCGTCGTCGGGTTCCAGCATCCACCATTCGCCCAGGTCGGTGTCGTCGACGGGGTCGGTCGAGTGCGCGGATTCAGCGGGACCGACCGGGTTGACCGGGGCCGCAGGATCGGCCGGATCGTTGGTGGCGGCGGGGCGGGTGGGGCGCGCGGCCGCTCCGGGGCGCGCCGCAGATGTGGCCGGGGAGTCCGGGCGCCTGTGGCTTGCCGGGTCGGTCGAGGCGGCGGCAGCCGCGGACGTTGCGGGGCCGGTCGCGGGGTTGGCGGGCGAGGCCGGATCAGCGGGCGCGGCTGGATTGGCGGGGGCGGTGGCTGCGGTGCGGGCTTCTTGGGCGGCGGTGAGGAGGGCGAGGGCGTAGTCGGGGTCGGCGAGGATGCCGATCGCCTTGGCCCGGCGCAGGCGCAGCGGGTCGGTGTCGCCGAGGGTCTTCAGGGCGTCGGCGATCGAGTTGATGGTGGCGTCGAAGCGGATCACGTCACCGGAGGCGGCCAGCACGTACATGGCCTTGGTGCCGTTGTCGTCGGATTGGCCGACGTAGACGCCGCGTTCGCGTTGCTTCTGGCGAGCGGCGGCTGCGGCGGCCTCGGGGTCGGCCTTCCAGAGGGCGGCCTTGACGATGGTGGTGAGCCGGGCCGGGGTGACCGAGTCGATGATGCCGGCGACTTCGTGGTCCACGAGCGCGGCGGCCTCCAGGGACAGGTCGAGGCAGGCGGTGGCGATCTTGCGGGCCTTCCACGGGGTCGCCTCGTAGGCCTGGACCATCGCCCAGCAGCGGGGGAGGCGGTGCAGCAGGGCCAGGGCCTGGCCGACGAACTCGGCGGCGACGCCGGCGGAGACGCCGAGCACGACGGCGCCGAACTCGGCCGGTGCGAACTCGGCGATCTCGGGACAGCCCGCACCACCCAGCACCACACCCCGCTCCCGGCCACGCAGCCGGTCGGACTCACCGCCGCGGTCGCGGCGCGGCCGCGACTCGACGCTGTGGAGGGCCGCGAACTGCTGGGCATGGACAAGGACACTCACCTCATGCTCGCGGGCCACGGCGTGATGCTCCGCGCCCGAGGCGAGCACCTCGGCCGCAGTGAGCCCTGACAAGTCGCCTTCGAACATGCGATCGATTCTAGCGTCACCGAGAGTGACTCGCAAATCACACCACCTCGATATCCCTTATTTGCAAGGGGAATCGATTGCGTCTAGGTTTCAGATGGCTTGGTGGGTGAAGGTTCGGCGGTAGTTGGTTGGGGTGGTGTTGAGGGTTCGGGTGAAGTGTTGGCGGAGGAGGAGGGGTGAGCCGAAGCCGGCTGCGGCGGCGACCTGGGCGATGTTGAGGTCCGTTGTTTCCAAGAGTTCCTGGGCGCGGGCCAAGCGGGCGCGGATCAGCCACTGCAGCGGCGTCGTGCCGATCTGGTCGCGGAAGCGCCGGCTCAGGCTGCGGGTGCTCAGTGAGGCCTGAGCTGCGATGGTGGCCAGGGTCAGTGGTTCGGTCAGGTGCTCGGTCATCCAGTGCAACACCGGTTCCAGCGAGTCGTTGCCTGCGACAACTGGTGTGGCGATGTACTGCGCCTGGCCGCCATCCCGATGCGGCGCCATCACCAGTTGCCGCGCGACGGCGGCCGCGACCGCTGAGCCGTGGTCGCGGCGAACGAGGTGAAGGCAGAGATCGAGTCCGGCGGTCACTCCCGCGGACGTGAGCACATCACCGTCGTCGAGATACAGCGCGTCGGTGACCACGTCCACCTCGGGATATCTACGGGCCAGCTCGGCCGCGTGGTTCCAGTGCGTGGCTGCCTGCCGCCCGTCGAGCAGCCCGGCCTCGGCGAGTACGTAGGCACCCGTGCAGATCGATGCGATCCGGATCCCGCGCCGATGCGCTTCGCGGACCACCTCGACCACGGATGTAGGCGGATCGAACGAGGCCGGCACGATCACCGTGTCCGCCCGCAACGCCTCCTCGAACCCGTACGGCGCCTGGGCGCGAAGGATCCCGCGATCGAACGCGACCACATCAGTCCCGGCCGGACCCCCGCACACGCGGACGTCGTACAAGGGTCGTCCGTCGACTGGATCCTTGGCCGTGGCGAACACCTGGCACGCCCCGGTCAGTTCGAGTCCGATCACGCCCTCGATCGCGAGCACCGCCACAATCGTCATGGCGCGAATCTAGCGAACGATGTCGTTCAAGCCACTCTCGTACGGCGATCCCCGAAGCGCAGGGTGGGTCCATGAGGATCGACGTGCTGATGTTCGACGGAGTGGCCGAGGTGGACGCGCTCACGACGTACGCGGTGTTCGCGACCGCCCGGCGTCGCGGATTCGAGGTGGATCCGCACCTGGTCACGGCGGACGGCGCGACCGAGGTGGTCGGGTGCTACGGGACCACGTTCGGCGGGCTGGTTCCGTGGTCGCCGGAGTCGGCCCGGGTGCTCGCCGTGTCCGGTGGCTGGATCCTGGAGGAGATCGAGCGCGGGGTGATCCCGCGCCAGCTCGCGGAGGCGAAGGCGATCGGCGGGCCGGAGCTGGTGCTGGCCGGGATCGACTCCGGTGCGCTGTTCCTCGGCGCGGCCGGCCTGATCGGGGGACGGCCCGCGACGACTCATCGCCAGGATCTGGATCGGTTGAAGGAATGGGCCGAGGTCGTCGATGCGCGGATCGTCGATGACGGTGATCTGGTCACTTGCGGCAGTGGATGGTTCGCCGGTACCGACCTGGCGTACTGGCTGCTCGAACGCGAACTCGGCTCGCCCGCGGATGTCGTTGCCCTCGAACAATGGATAGGCCGCGACCGCCAGGGGACTGTCTGGCGGCGCGGCCTCTCGTAGTACTACTTCGTGCCGAACGTGTACGTCGTGGTGGACGTGTACGTCTGGCCGGGGCGGAGGACTGTGGAGGGGAAGTTCGGGTGGTTGGGGGAGTCGGGGAAGTGCTGCGTCTCGAAGGCGAACGCGTCGCCCTGGCGGTAGGACTTGTCGCCGATGCCCTGGAACGTCCCGTCGAGGAAGTTGCCGCTGTAGAACTGCGCACCCGGCTCGCTCGTGTGCACCGTCACGGTCCGGCCGTCCTCCGGCTCCCAGAACCGCGCGGCGAACCGCAGCCCGTCGTCATCGACATCGCCGCCGAGGACGAAGTTGTGGTCGTACCCACGCCCGATCACCAGTTGGGGGTGGTCGTCCCGGATCCGTTTGCCGATCGCGGTCGGCTTGCCGAAGTCGAACGGCGTACCGGCGACGGGCGCGATCTCGCCGGTCGGGATCAGGCCTGCGTCGACCGGCGTGTACGACGGGGCGTTGAGCTGCAGGACGTGGCCGTCGATCGAGCCGCTGCCCTCACCGGCCAGGTTGAAGTAGACGTGGTTGGTCAGGTTCACCACGGTCGGCTTGCCGGCGACGGTTGCGTGGTAGTCGATCCGCAGGGTGTCGTCCCGGTCGAGCGTGTAGGTGACCTTGGTGGTCAGCTCACCGGGGAAGCCCATGTCGCCGTCCGGGCTGAGGTAGCCAAAGGTGACGCCCACGATCTCGTCGGTCTGTACGACCGTTGCTTTCCACACCTTCTTGTCGAAACCGATGGTGCCGCCGTGCAATGCGTTCTCGCCGTTGTTGATCGGAATCTGGTAGTTCTGCCCGTCGAGAGTGAATCGGCCCTTCGCGATCCGGTTGCCGTAGCGGCCGATCGTGGAGCCGAAGTACGGGCTCAGGGCCGCGTAGTCGGGCAGGTTGTCGAAACCGAGACTGATGTTCTTGGTCTTGCCGCGCCGATCCGGGGTCTCGACCCGCTGGATGGTGGCACCCCAGGTCAGCATCGAGATGGTGACCCGGCCGTTCGAGAACGTGTAGACGTCGACCTCGTCCCCTTCCGGGGTGGTGCCGAACGGGTCCTTGCGGATGGAGAGGCGGCCATGGTGTGAACCCATGGCGGCGACCCTATCCGCAGCGGTGGCGTTGGTGGGCGGTGGTGGGCACTGTGAGCAGGATCGCCGGCGTGTTTGGAACAGTTCGTAACCGTTCGGATTCGTTCAGCGACCGGGCTCTTGACCAGATCCGTCCGGTGCCAGGCTCGATGGTGTCTTATCCGGGCGGCCATCCGGCCAGCAGGATCGTGGGTATGACACAGACAGCGCTGATCGTGATCGACGTACAGGAGTCCTTCCGGGTCCGCCCGAACTGGCAGGCGGTGAACCACCCCGATATCGCCGACCGGGTCGATCGGCTGGTACGGGCATCGCGTGCGCGTGGCGACCTGGTGGTGTGGGTGCTGCACACCGAGCCGGGTACCGGTGGCGCCTTCGATCCGGTCAACGGGCACGTCCGACTGATGGACGGGCTACAGCCGATCGAGGGCGAACCGGTCATCACCAAGACGTCGCACAACGCCTTCACCACCACGAATCTGCAGCAGTTGCTCACCCAGTACGGCGTACGCGAGGTCGTGATCAGCGGGATCCGGACCGAGCAGTGCTGCGAGACGACCACACGGGTCGCGTCCGATCTCGGGTACGACGTGGTGTTCGTCAGCGAGGCGACCGCGACCACCCCGCTGCCGCATTGGACGATGCCGGCCGACGCGTCGCTCGAGCAGGTGATGGCGGATCCGCGGACGCTCAGCCCGGACGTGATCGTCGAGCGGACGGAGTACGTGCTGGCGGGCCGGTTCGCCACCATCCGGACACTGGACGAGGTCGCCGGGCTGGCCGTGGCATCCTGACCGGATCATGCCGAAGGTCGTCTTCTTCCTGGTGCCGAAGCTGCATCTGCTCGATCTGGCCGGACCGGCCCAGGTCTTCTTCACCGCGAACGATCTCGGCTATCAGCACGACCTGTACTACGTCGCCGAGGCGGCCGAGATCGTCACGGCCCAGGGTGTGCCCGTGAAGGCGCAGCTGGACTGGCCCGATCTCGGCCGCGACGACCTCATCGTCGTACCGGGCTGGCGGTCGCCGCGGTTGTCGCCGTCGGCACCGATCTCGGCCGGGACGGCGGAGGTCCTGCGGGAGCATCACGCGACCGGGGGATCGGTGGCGAGCGTGTGCTCCGGCGCCGACGCGCTCGGTGCGGCCGGTTTGCTCGACGGGCGGCGGTACACGACACACCACGACCTCACCGACGAACTCGCGGCCCGGTATCCGAAGGCGACCATGGTCCGCGACGTCTTGTACGTCATGGACGATCGGGTGATCACGTCCGCCGGGATCGCGAGTGGGATCGATCTTGCCCTGCACCTGGTCGCGGTCAGGTGTGGAGTCGAAGCAGCCGCCCGGGTCGCGCGCCAGATGGTGGTCTACGCCCGGCGCAACGGCGAAGAGCTGCAGGAGTCGGCGATGCTGCGCCATCGCGGCCATCTGAGCGACCTCGCGCATCGGGTGCAGGACGTGATCGACCGCCAGTACACCTGCCGGCTGCCGCTGACCGAGCTCGCCCGGGGAGCCGGGGTCAGCGAGCGGACGCTGACCCGCATCTTCACCACCGCCACCGGGCTCACCCCGCTCCGCTACCAGCAGGTCCTCCGGCTCGAGCGGGCCGAGCACCTGATCGGCCACGGCGCGACCGTCGAATCCGCGGCGCGCGCCGTCGGCTTCGAAGACGCCCGTATGCTCCGCCGCCTCCGCGCCCGGGACTAGGTGGGGTTAGGTCTACCCCGGGTGGGGGCTTGCGTCTCCTGAGATCGGCGGCTCGCCACGACAGGCTCTTGCTGTGCGGGCAGAGCGCCCGGTCGGGACAGCGAGAGGCTGAACATGAGCAGGCGAACAGTGACCGTGCGGGTCGCGCGGTGGAGTGCAACTCATCCGTGGCGGGCGATCGGCCTCTGGCTGGTCCTCGTCGTCGTCGCGATCGGGTTGTCGATCGCGATTCCCAAGCAACAGACCAAGGACGCCGACACCCGGGTCGGCCAGTCCGGCGAAGCCGCGGCGATGATCGAGCAGGTGAACCTCGGCGGCAAGCCGAGCGAGACCGTCCTGGTGACCGACCCGGACGGACCACTGGACAAGGCGGCCGCGACCAAGGCGCTGACCCAGCTCCGGCAGAAGATGACGGCAATCGACGCGGTGGACTCGGTCGGTGAGCCGATCTGGTCGGCGAACGGGAAGGCCGCGCTGCTGCCGATCGAGTTGAAGGGCAACGCGGACGACGCCTCGGACAACGTCGAGAAACTCGTCGCGGTCACGTCCGAAGTACAGCGTGGCAGCCCCGGTCTGACGATCGAGCAGACCGGTAGCGCGTCCCTCGACGCGGGGATCTGGAAGCAGGTCGGCAGCGACCTGGCGCGGGCTGAGAAGCTCAGCCTGCCGATCACCTTCCTGCTGATGCTGCTGGCCTTCGGCGCCCTGATCGCTGCCGGGATCCCGGTCCTGCTGGCGTTCTCGGCCGTCGGTGCGGCCCTCGGCTTCTACGCGCCGCTGTCGTACCTCTTCCCCGACGGCGGCTCGGTGGCGAACGTCGTCCTGCTGATCGGTATGGCGGTCGGCGTCGACTACTCCCTCTTCTACCTCAAACGCGAACGTGAGGAACGCCGTCGCGGCCGCAACACCGTGGACGCGGTCGAGA
The DNA here is from genome assembly GCF_004361855.1 of Kribbella caucasensis. Taxonomy (GTDB): domain Bacteria; phylum Actinomycetota; class Actinomycetes; order Propionibacteriales; family Kribbellaceae; genus Kribbella; species Kribbella caucasensis. The sequence goes on along the minus strand of NZ_SNWQ01000019.1, from coordinate 106,269 downwards.
TCGCGGCAGCCACGTCGGGCCACTCGGTGGTGGTCTCCGGTCTCGCCGTGATCGTCTCGATGGCCGGTCTGTACGTTTCGCAGGATCCTGTGTTCTCCTCCATGGCGACGGCGACGATCGTGGTCGTGGCGGTCGCGGTGCTCGGCTCGCTGACCGTCCTCCCGGCGCTGCTGGCGAAGCTGGGTCACCGGGTGGACCGCCCGCGCGTTCCGCTGCTGTGGCGGCTCAACCGGCGGATCGGTCCGGGCGGGATCAGCCGTCGCATCCTTGCTCCCGTACTGCGCTTCCCCAAGGTCGCCCTGATCGGCTCGACCCTCGTGGTGGTCGCGCTCGCAGTACCGGCGCTCGGGATGAAGACCGAGACGGCCGGCCTGGACACGCTGCCGCAGAGTATCCCCGAAGTGGCGACGATGCAGGCATTGCAGGCGAACTTCCCCTCCGAGGGCATGGCGTACGACGTGGTCGCGAAGTCGGACGACAAGGCTGCCGCGGTCGCGGGGCTGACCAGGTTGCAGAAGGCGGCTGTGGACAGCGCGCAGTTCGTGGTGACGCCGGGGCAGAGCATCCGGGTTTCGGGGGACACCGCGGTCCTGACCCTGGTCTCGGTTCGGCCGGACTCCAGTGCGGACGCCAAGGTCGCGCTCGAGCAGTTGCGCGGGAACCTGGTGCCGACGGCGTTCAAGTCGTTGCCTGATGCAACCTGGGCGGTTGGTGGCGAAGCGGCCGACGGGGTCGACTACGGGAAGCGGCAGGCGGACAAGCTGCCGTACGTGATCGCGTTCGTGCTCGGGCTGACGCTGGTGATGATGGCGTTCACGTTCCGCAGCCTGGCGATCGCGGTGGTCACAACGTTGCTCAACCTGGCCTCGGTGGCGGCCTGCTTCGGGGTTCTCTCGCTGGTCTTCCAGCACACCTGGGCGGAAGGGCTGCTCGACTTCACGTCGCCCGGGTTCGTGGTGTCGTGGATCCCGCTGTTCCTGTTCGTGATCCTGGTCGGGCTGTCGATGGACTACCACGTGTTCGTGCTGGGCCGGATCCGTGAAGGTGTACAGGCCGGGTTGACGGCGCGCGAGGCGGTCCGGAAGGGCATCGTCGAATCGGCCGGTGTGGTGACCAGTGCGGCCGCGGTGATGGTGTCGGTGTTCGCGGTCTTCGCGACGCTCGGGATGATCGAGATGAAGCAGATGGGCGTCGGCCTCGCGGTCGCGGTCCTGATCGACGCGACCCTGGTCCGCATCGTGATGCTCCCGTCGATCATGGTCCTGCTCGGCCGCAAGGCCTGGTGGCCGAACAAGCTCCCGGCCGAGGTCGCCGACGAGCAGCAGCGGCCGGCTCGCGACCTGGTAACGGTCTGAAAGTAAGAAAGTCGAGGGCCTGGAGAACGCCACTCCAGGCCCTCGACGCCTTTGTTACTTACAGTTTGGAAGCTGTGGTGAGCTTGGCGATCGCGGTGCTCAGGTCACCGCTCAGCGCCAGGTGTTCCGCGTCGGAGGTCAGCTTCGAGGTCGCCTCGTCGAGGTCCTGGCCGATCTGGTCCTGGGCGATCCACCGGGCGGCGCCGACCACCGCATCGCTGTCGGCGAACGAGTCGACCCTGGTCCGGTCCAGGTACTTCCCGGCTTGGCCCAGGGCGGCCAGCGCGGTCGTTGCCTGGGGCCCTGACCAGTCCGTCTTTCGCAGGGCGGCGTCGATTGAGATGGCCGCGAGCAGACTATTTGGGTCGAGGAATCCCTTGCGCAGCAGCTCCTTCTTGGCCTCGGCCAGCTTCTGCCGAGCCGCCGCCTGCGTTGTCAGACCCCAGCCATACGGGTACTGCGGATCGTAGGACGCATCACCCACGTTGATCGGCTGCTGCGCCTCCGACTTCGGCCAGGTCACGGGAAGCCGGCCGCTGAACGGCCGCTTGCCGAACAGTACGTCCGCAACCCCAGCACCTTCGCTTCCTGGCAACCACGACGCGACCAACGCGTCGATCTCGCCGAGCTGATCCGCGATCACCTGCGGCCGGCCGGACACGATCAGCACGACACACTTCATCGCCGCGCACACCTTGTCCGCCGCGGCCTTGTCGGCATCGCTCAGCAACAGGTCGTGCCCGTTGCCGACATCACCGATCCCTTCGGCGTAAGGCCGCTCGCCGACCACCACCACACCGACGTCGTGGCCGTCCAACGGCGCCGACGCGTCCTGGCTGAACGTTGCCGTCGGCACGATTTGCTTGATCCCGTCCAGGATGGTCGTACCGGTCGTGGTCGGGCCGGAACCGCCTTGCCAGCTGATCGTCCAACCGCCGAGCTGGTTGCCCAGATCACCTGCGTTGCTGCCGGCGACGTACACCTTCGAAGTGGTTGCCAACGGCAAGAGATTGCCGTCGTTCTTGAGCAGTACCTGGGACTTGGCCGCCGCCTCCCGGCCGACCGCACGATGGGTCGCGCCGCCGATGGAGGCGAGCCGCGACGTGTCGGCGTACGGGCGCTCGAAGAGGCCGAGCTTGAGCTTCTGGGTCAGGATCCGGCTCACCGCGTCGTCGATCCGGCTCTGCGGGACTCGGCCGGCGGTGACCTCGTCGATCAGGCCCTGGGTGAAGCCCTGGTAGTTCGTCGGCACCATGATCATGTCGAGGCCGGCGTTGATCGACGTCCGGATGTCGCTCGGGTAGTCGCCCGGCAGCTGGTCGATCGCCTGCCAGTCGGAGATGACGAACCCGTCGAACCCCATCCGCTGCTTGAGAACACCGTTGATCAGCTCGGCGTTGCCGTGCATCTTCACGGGGCCGGCCTCGTCACCGATGATGTCGACACTCGAGTACGACGGCATCACCGTGCCGACGCCGAGATCAACCGACGTCTTGAACGGATCGAGGTGGATCGCTTCCAACTGCTGCCGCGTGACCTCGGTGATGCCCTGGTCGATCTTGTAGGCGCCAGTCGTCGAGGACCCGTACGGCGTACCGCCGTCGCCGACGTAGTGCTTCGCGGTGGCCAGGACCTTCGTGTTCTGCTTCAACTGGCTGCCGTCGGCCTTGCCCTGCATTCCCGTGATGACGGTCGACATGGCCTTCACCAGCGCGGGGTCCTCGCTGTACCCCTCGTAGGTACGACCCCACCGGTCGTCGCGGACGACGCACACGCAGGGCGCGAAGTCCCACGGGATGCCGGTCGCACGGACCTCGGTCGCGGTCACCTCGCCGGTCCGACGGGACAGCTCGGGGTCACGAGTGGCGCCAATGCCGATGTTGTGCGGCAGGATCGTCGCGCCGATCACGTTGTTGTGCCCGTGCACCGCGTCGACCCCGTAGATCAACGGGATCTGCAGCCGGGTCGCCTGCGCGTTCAGCTGGTAGTTGTCGATCATCGCCGCCCACGCGGCCGGGGTGTTCGGCGTCGGCACCGAACCACCACCGGAGAGCAACGACCCGAGCCCGTACGACGCGATGTCGGCCCGCGAGCGCAACGCGTTCCGCTCCGCCTGGGTCATCTGGCCGGCCTTCTCGGCCAAGGTCATCCGCGCGAGCAGATCCTTCACCCGCTTGTTCACCGGGAGGTTCTTGTTCAGGTACGGCAGATCGTGGGCGTCGATCACCACGACGGGCTGGGTGGTCGGCGCCTTGGCCCCGGTCACGGTCAACTCCACCGGGATCGTCTCGGCGACCTCTGCCGTCCGGTCCTTCCGGGTCGTCACCTGAACCGCCTGCGACGCGCCGGACGGAGTACCGGCTGCGAAGGTGAACGAGCCTGACACCGGCGTGTAGTCGTCGGCTCCGGCCGAGCCGGTGCCGGTCCGGTAGTCGACTGTGACGGGCTCCTCCAAGGGTGTGCTGCCGGTGGTCGCGACGGTCACCTTGAGCTGCGCGGTCCCGCCCTCCTTCACCGGATAGACGCCCGCGTCGGTGACCACGCTCGCCTTGAGTGCCGGGTCGGCCTTGCCGTACACCTCGACCTGGTCGATCAGGAACTCACCAGGGGTTCCGGCCGGCATGGTGAACGCGTAGCCCCACATGTGGGTCAGATTGAGCACCTGGTCGATCCCACCGACCGGCTGGTAGTCGCCGCGATAGACGAAATCCGTGAACGGGATCTCGACCAGCTGCCAGCCCTGCCAGTCGTCGGTGAAGCTGGTGTTCCACAGCTCCGACGCCTCGGCGTTGGCCCCGCCGTCCTTGATCTCGAAGAAGATCCGCTTCCCGGATCCGGGTGGCAGCGGCGCCGTGTTCTGTCCGTACCACCAGAACCGGATCCCCTTGTGGATCGACCAGTCGCCCGGGTTCACGTCGTACGTCACGTCATGGCTGAACCCACCCCACCCACTGATGTTGTACGTCCCGTGCAACACCTTCTCCCCGCTCGGGGCATCGTCCCGCGCCTGCAACTCCATCGTCGGCGGGTCGTCCGCGTCACTACCCCACCCGAAGATCCCCGCACTGGGCGGCGACGCGAACGGCTCGGCCCCCTCGAACGCCGCGAGCACGGTCGGCGGCGGCTCGTCCTCGACCGCCGCGGCCCCCAACGGCACCAAGCCGGCGACCAAGGCGCCCACCGCGACCAACGCAGTCCGCCATCTCGGCCGGCCCCCTCCAACCAGGCGCAAACCAGACCCGCTGACCATGGGCGACTCCTCTGCTTCCGCGCAGGCGCCTCCACCCGCGTCGGCCCCGACTCTCAGCCCTCCCCACCCCCAAATCAATACCTCCCCGGTTCCGGAACTAGAGCGCTCTCACACGGGGGATTGAGAAGTGGGGGTGGTTGGTTTGAGAAGGATTCCCGTGGCTGGATCGGTGGACCGGTTCAGGTGGGGCGGGAAAGGATGGGGGTATGACCACACGTTTCGGGATTTTTGTGCCGCAGGGTTGGAAGATGGATCTGGCCGGGATCGCGGACCCGGTGGAGCAGTGGGAGGCGATGACGGCGGTCGCGAAGCGGGCGGACGAGGGATCGTGGGACTCGATCTGGCTGTTCGACCACTTCCACACGGTGCCGGAGCCGAGTGACAACACCACGTTCGAGTGCTGGTCGGCGACGGCGGCGCTGGCCCGGGACACCAAGCGGGTGAACATCGGCCAGATGGTCGGCTGCAACGGATACCGCAACCCCGCGCTGTACGCCAAGATCGCGTCCACCGTGGACGTCGCCAGCCACGGCCGCCTGTACGCCGGGATCGGGGCCGGCTGGTACGAGCACGAGTGGAAGGCGTACGGCTACGACTGGACCGAGGTGAAGCCCCGGATGGCCGCCTTCCGCGAGGCCACCGAGATCATCTACAAGATGTGGACCGAGGACAAGCCGGTCTACGACGGCAAGTACTACTCGATCGACAAGCCGATCAACGAGCCCAAGGGCGTCCGCAAGCCGCACCCGAGCTTCTGGATCGGCGGCGGCGGTCCGCAGGTGACGCTGAAGCTGGTCGCGCAGTACGGCGACGCGGCGAACATCGGCGGCGGCAACCCCGAGGTGATCAAGGAGAAGACCGCGATCCTCAAGGGGCACTGCGACAAACTCGGCCGCGACTACGACGAGATCATCAAGTCGACCAACTTCAACGTGTTCCCGATCGACAAGGGTGACGACCCGCAGAAGGCGACCGAGAAGGCGCTCGGCCCGATGAACCGGGAGCGGTTCGACCGGGACAACCTGATCGGCACCGAGGACGAGATCGCGGACAAGGTCGAGGCCGCGCTCGAGGCCGGCGCCGACTACGTCAACTTCTATGTACCTGGCGTCGCCTACGACCTCGATCTGGTCAACCGCGTCGAAGAGGTCGCCAAGCGGTTCTAGCCTGGCTGGAACCGGTCATGGCGGGGATAGGTCAGGCGGATCCATGGACTGTGGCTGAGGGCAACTGTCAGGGTCGGTTCCGAGGCTTCGCGCCCGCTGGGGTCTCGGAAGGAGATCCAGGGGATGCGAACGTCACGGCTCGCGACCAGCATGCTCTGTACGGTGACGGTCGGCATCCTGCTGACTGCAAGCACAGCCGCGACCGCTCAGACCGCCGGTGGTGCCGGGTCCCTACCCGGTACCGCCGGTCTCGGCCAGACAACCAGGATCACCCTGATCACCGGCGACGTCGCCGAGCTCACCACCGGTGCCGACGGCACCCGCTCCGCCCGGCTGGTGGACGGCGGCAGCTACTACCTAGGTGACTTCGACGGCGAGCTGACTGTCGTCCCGACCGCGGCGTACGGGATGTTCACGCAGGGCCGTCTCGATCGCCGCCTCTTCAACCTGACCGATCTAGTCGCCCAGGGCTACGACGACGCCCACACCGCCAGGCTGCCGCTGCTCCTCACGAGCACCGGTACGTCGGCCCCGCGGACCCCTTCCGCCGCGACCACCCGCCGTACCCTCGCCAGCGTCGGTACCACCGCGATCGCCGTCGACAAGTCGCAGGCGAAGAAGTTCTGGGACTCCATCGACAGCGGCCCGAGCCTCCGGAGTACGGGCGCGAGCAAGATCTGGCTCGACGGCCGCACCCACGCCACCCTCGACCGGTCGACGAAACAGATCGCTGCCCCCACCGTCTGGCAGGCCGGGTACGACGGCAAGGGCGTCAAGGTGGCCGTCCTCGACACCGGGTACGACGCGAACCACCCGGACCTCAAGCAGCAAGTGGTCGCGGCCGAGAGCTTCATCCCCGACCAGGACGTCCAGGACCTGCACGGACACGGCACCCACACCGCCTCGACGGTCGCCGGCCTCGGTACGGCGTCCGGCGGCAAGCGCAAAGGGGTTGCGCCGGGGGCGGAGCTGCTGATCGGCAAGGTGCTCGACAACACCGGCGGCGGATCGGATTCCGAGGCGATCGCGGGGATGGAGTGGGCCGTCCAGCAGGGCGCCAAAGTGGTCAGCATGAGCCTCGGCGGCTGGCCGTCGGACGGTACTGACCCGATGAGCGAGGCGGTCGACCGGCTCTCCAAGTCCAGCGGCGCCCTCTTCGTCATCGCCGCGGGCAACTCCGGCGCCGAGGAGACGGTCGGTTCGCCAGGTGCAGCGGCCAGCGCGTTGACCGTTGGCGCGGTCGACCGCGATGACAAGCTCGCGTGGTTCTCCAGTCGCGGCCCGCGGGTCGGCGACGGCGCGATGAAGCCCGAGGTGACGGCGCCAGGCGTGGAGATCGCGGCGGCCCGGGCAGCCGGGAGCACCGAGGGTCACCAGCTCGACGAGTACTACACAACGATGAGCGGCACCTCGATGGCGACGCCGCACGTGGCCGGCGCGGCGGCGATTCTGGCGCAGCGCCACCCCGACTGGTCCGGCCAGCAACTGAAGGCGGCGCTCGCGTCGACGGCCGTGGACAGCACCGCCACCGCGGCGCAGGAGGGCCTCGGCCGGATCGACCTCGCGAAGGCGCTCGACCCGAAGATCCTCGCTGACACCGCGAACCTGTACTTCGGCGACCTCTCTTGGTCGGGAGCCACACCGCCTCAGCCGGTCGTCCGTACGGTTGCCTACCGCAACAACTCGCGGACCACCCAGCACCTCGACCTCACCATCCGGGCGACCTCACCCGGCGGCGTGAAGCCCGCGTTGACGGTGAGCCCGGTGAAGCTGACGATTCCGCCCGGCGGGACGGCGACGGCGTCGGTGCGGATCGATCTGGCCAAGACCCAATCAGCCAAGTACTTCGGGGAACTGGTCGCGCGCGGCAGCGGTTCGTCGTACCGGACCGGGGTCGGGTTCGCGGCGGGCGGGCGGCTGAACCAGGTGACGGTGAAGGCGATCGACCGGGACGGGAAGCCGGCCGCGGGGAGTCCGATGGCCAACAGCGGAGTGCAGCTGTGGAACCAGGACACCGGTGAGGTGAACGGGATCATCTTCGACGAGACCGGCAGCCGGACGCTCGAGGTGCCGACCGGCCGGTACAGCGTGATGGCGTACGTGATGGGTCCGGACGAGGCGGGCTGGACCAAGTCGGTGGCGTTGCTGGGTGATCCCGATGAGTGGATCAGCGGCGACCGGACGTTCACCTTCGACGCCCGCAAGGCGAACAAGGTGACGGTGAAGACGCCGCGGCCGGCCGATCTGGAAAGCGTCGGCATCGCCTGGCACCGCAAGGTCGGTGACCGGCAGGCCGTGTCCGGATTCGGGTTCGGCGACAACGTTGCCGATGGCATCTACGTGCAGGACTTCGGCAAGGTGCCGGCCGGGACCTTCCAGGTGGTCCAGCGCTGGGATCTCGCCCAGCCGAAGCTGACCGTCGACGTCACCGGCGCGGGCGGGTTCCGGCTGCCGACTCCGGCCGCCGCCACGTTCGACACGACATACGTCGGCAACGAGAAGGTCGAGCTCGTCAACGCGGGCGACGGTACGCCGGTGGAACTGGAGAACGCCAAGGACAAGGTCGCGCTGATCCGCTGGCGGGACTACGACCAGACGCAGACCCAGATCCAGGCGGCCAAGGACGCCGGTGCCAAGGTGGTGTTTCTCTACAACGAGCAACCGGGCTTCTGGAGCGACGGCGCGGAACTCGGCATCCCGGTCTACCTGCTCCGGGCGGCCGAGGGCGCGAAGCTCGTGCAGTTGTTGAGCCAGCGGCCCGTGACGCTCCAGCTGACCGGACTGCTGGACAGCGCCTATCACTACGATCTCGCGGCCGGTCCGGAGCAGGTCCGTGGACCGCTCACCTACGACTTCGCCCGAATGCGGCCCGCGGTGGTGACGACGAACTACCACCGCAACGACGGGTGGCGCCTGCACGTCGATCAGCGCATTGCCCGTCTGCCGGGTCTGCAGACCGGTCTCAGCGCGACCCGCCTCGTCGCTGGGCCGGTCACCCGGACGGACTACCTCGCCAGTGACGTCTCCGGGATCAACTGGAGCGAGCGGACTGCCGCGGGGGAGTGGAACGAGTCCGGGTTCGAGTACAGCCTGGGCCGGACCTACCGCCCGAACGAGCTGACCACCCGGGACTGGTGGGCCTCGATCGCACGTCCGGCGATCCCCGAGCTCACTGGCGGCGAGGCCGACGGGTTGCCGGTCGCCCGGTTCGAGAACGCGATCCGCGTGGCGATCCCGCAGTACGTGAACGGTGATCGGACCGTCTACGGCTGGGCCGACAACCGCGGCGACCGGACCGACCTCAAGCTGTCGAGCAACGGCAAGGAACTCGGCCGCAAGGACTGGTCGGTCGCGCAGTTCCCGGTACCGGCCGGAACGGCGTGGTACGACCTCACCCTCGACGTCCAGCGGTCCGAGGACACCTGGGCCAAGACCTCGACCGCGACCCATACCGAGTGGCGTTTCCGCTCCGGTACGACGAAGTCGCGGGCGGTCCTGCCGTTGGTCCAGGTGGACTATCGGCTCGACGGGAATCGGCTGGAGCTGACGCCCGGATACCAGCCGGGGGTTCGGGGTACCGGCTTCTTCCGGACGACGGCTGAGCTCAGCTACGACGGCAAGACGTGGCAGCGGCTCCCGGTCCTCTCGGTCGGTGGCAGGGCGACCGCGTGGATCCCGGGTGGGGCGCAGTCGGTCAGTTTGCGAGTGACCGCGACCGATGTGATCAACGGCAACCGGATCAGCCAGACGATCGAGAAGCCCTGGTGACCTAAAAGGGCGACGCCACGAAGCCGGGGGGAGTAGCTCCGTGGCGTCGCCGGCGGCGCACCAAGGGAGGGGTGGGGGCAGGCGCGCCGGTCTGGGTGGGTCAGTTCCCGAGAATGCCACCGCCGAGAACGCCGAGCAGGCCCAGCACCGAGAGCAGGTTGCGGATCACCTGATCGACCGCGGCCGTACCACCGGTCTGGAAGGCGGTCACGCATTTCTGCAACTGGTCCTGGGTCGGGTTGGTGATGGTGACCTTCGCCAGTTCGGACTGGCAGTACTGCGTCGCCTTGGTCAGGTCGGCCAGGGTGCTGCCGACCGTCCCGACGATGACACCCGCGGCGGTGGTCAGCTTGGCGACTCCGGCCGGCGTGCTGGTGGGCGGCGGTGTCGACGGCTTGGTAGTCGGCTTCTCCGTCGTCGGCTTCGTTGTGCCCGGCTTGGTCGTCGTCGGCTTGCTGGTCGGCTTCTGCGTGGGCTGGTTCGGCGGGATGGTCCGTTGCTGCGTGGGCGTCGGCTTCGTCTCGCCAGGCGGGTAGATCGGCAGGTCCTTTTCAGCGGGTGCGTCGATGGTCGGGTCGTCGATCTTGCCGTCGGCCCGGATGATGCCCTGGCCGTCCTCCTCGGTCCCGTTGCCGACCGCGATCCAGCTGCCGCCCGCGTACGCCTTGGCGATGCTGATCACCAGGTCGACGTACTCCTGGGAGTGGTTGTAGCGCAGCAGGGCCTGGTTCAGATCGCCGGCCTGGGAAAGGTCGGTGCTGCCCGAGCAGAGGTAGACGGCCGTCGACATGGCCGCGTCGTCGATGTCCTGCGGGTTCCGGACGCCGTCGCCGTCACCGTCGACACCCATCGAGCGCCAGGTGCCGGGGATGAACTGCATCGGCCCGACCGCCCGGTCGAACGCTCCGTCACCGTCGAACTTGCCCGCGTCGGTGTCGGTGATCCGCGCCGTACTGGCGCCGTCGAGCCGCGGGCCGTAGATACCCGGGACGGCGACACCGTTCGCGTTCAGGCCGTTGCCACCGAAGCGGCCGTGGTTCGACTCCACCCGGCCGATCGCGGCCACCAGGGTCCACGGCAACCGGCAGCCCGGGTCGACCTGAGCCATCACCTGCTGGGCCCGCGAGTACGCCTTCAGCGCCAGGGTCGGGATGCCGTTGCGGGACAGCCCGGACACCACCTGGGTCGGCTGCTCGCCGACGTCCACGCCGTTGCCGACCACACCGGGCACCGGGATGTTCGCCGGGTCCTCGATCGGCTGCTTCGGCACGACGACCGGGTTGCCTCCACTCAGACCGCGGTCCAGCGCCGCCGTGGCGACGGCCGGATCGTCGGTCGCACTGACGGTGAACGCGCTCGCGAACAGCGCCAGCGGAACCAGTGGCGCCACCTGACGCCAGCCGCCGCCGGTGGCGCGACGCTTGCCCTTCGCCATCGATGATCCCCTCCGTGATTCATCGACCTGCCTTCAAATCGGTCCTCGGCTGCCGTCGTATCTGGTCTAACGCCACTCCGTCGCATGGGTTACGGGCGGGCGCTGACAGTGCACGAGCGGTTACCGGGTACCCATACTGGCCCGTAACATCGCCTAACGGAACCCCCCGCGCCCTGCCCGCTGGCCGGATCCACCGGCCGGTCGGGGAGAATGGCGGCCGTGTCCGACCATTCCGCTCGTTCGACCGCCCGATCCACCGCATTGTTCGACCAAGCCTCCGCAGTCACGCCCGGCGGGGTCAATTCACCGGTCCGCGCGTTCCGGGCCGTCGGCGGGGTGCCGCGCTTCATGGCCTCCGGTGACGGATGTCACATCACCGACGTCGACGGCAACACCTACCTCGATCTGGTCTGCTCCTGGGGCCCGATGCTGCTGGGCCACGCCCACCCCCAGGTGACGGCCGCTGTCCAAGCGGCGGTCAGCCGCGGTACGTCGTACGGGACGCCCACCGAGGCCGAGGTGCTGCTGGGCGAGGAGATCGTCGCCCGTACGCCGGTCGACAAGGTGCGCCTGGTCTCGTCCGGGACCGAGGCGACCATGTCCGCGCTCCGGCTGGCCCGTGGGTTCACCGGGCGGGCCAAGATCATCAAGTTCGCCGGCTGCTATCACGGCCATGTGGACGCGTTGCTCGCGCAGGCCGGGTCGGGCGTGATCACGCTCGGGATCCCCGGTACGCCCGGCGTGACCGAGGCGACCACCGCGGACACGATCGTCCTTCCCTACAACGACCAGCCCGCCGTGACCGAGGCGTTCGCGCAGTACGGCGACCAGATCGCGGCGGTGATCACCGAGGCCTCGCCCGGCAACATGGGCGTGGTCCCGCCGCAGGACAACTTCAACGCGTTCCTGGCGCAGACCTGTCGTGCGCACGGCGCGTTGTTCATCTCCGACGAGGTGATGACCGGCTTCCGGATCACCCGCTCCGGCTGGTACGGCGTGGACGGGGTCGAGCCCGACCTGATGACGTTCGGCAAGGTGATGGGTGGCGGTTTCCCGGCGGCGGCGTTCGGCGGCCGGGCCGAGATCATGGCGCACCTGGCCCCGGAGGGCTCGGTGTACCAGGCCGGCACCCTGTCCGGGAACCCGGTCGCCACCACGGCCGGGCTGACCACGCTCCGGCTGGCGACCGACGAGGTCTACGCGAAGCTGGACGAGACCTCGGCCACGATCCAGCGGATGGTCGCCACCGCGCTGGACAAGGAGGGTGTGCCGCACGTCATCCAGGCGGCCGGGAACCTCTTCAGTGTCTTCTTCGTGAACTCATCGGACAGTTCGCGGCCGATCCGGGACTTCGCCGGGGCGAACGCCCAGGTGCTGCCCCGGTTCGCCGCGTTCTTCCATGCCATGCTGGACGCCGGCGTCTACCTGCCGCCGAGCGCCTTCGAGGCCTGGTTCGTGAGCGCCGCGATCGACGACGACGCTCTGGCCGAACTCGAGTCCGCACTGGCGCCGGCGGCGGCCGCTGCGGCCGCCGTACAGAACTGAGAAGGCCGTGCAGAATTGAGAAGGGATTGGGCAGCGGTGACCGAAACGACGGTCGTGCACCTGATGCGTCACGGCGAGGTGCACAACCCGACCGGTGTGCTCTACGGCCGGATCCCCGACTTCCACCTGTCCGAACTGGGCCGCAAGATGGCCGAGCGGGTCGCCGAGCACGTGGCCGGCCGGGACATCGTGCACCTGGTCAGCTCGCCGCTGGAGCGGGCCCAGGAGACGATGGAGCCGATCGCGCAGACGCTCGGGCTGTCCCCGGACATCGACGAGCGGGTGATCGAGGCGGCGAACCTGTTCGAGGGCAAGAAGTTCGGCGTCGGCGACGGCGCGCTGCGCCAGCCGAGTGCCTGGTGGCTGCTGCGGAACCCGTGGAAACCGTCCTGGGGCGAGCCTTACAGCCAGCTGGTCCGCCGGATGCGGGACGCGATCGAGACCGCCCGGCAGAAGGCCGCCGGGCACGAGGCGCTGATCGTGTCCCACCAGTTGCCGATCTGGATCGTCCGGTCCGCGGTCGAGGGCCGGCGGATGCTGCACGATCCCCGGAAGCGGCAGTGCAGCCTGGCCAGCCTGACCTCGTTCACCTTCCACGGCGAGACGATCGTGTCGGTGGGCTACGCGGAGCCGGCCAAGGACCTGCTGCCGGTGAAGAACCCGAAGAAGTTCGTGGGCGGCGCGTGATGATGCGCCGTACTGCGCTGGCGGTGGCCGGGCTTGTTTTGACGCTGACCGCGTGCAGTTCGGGTCAGCAGACGAACGAGAACCGCAGCGGGCAGACCGGATTCGTCAGCGGCAACGGCCGGGTGTCGACGTTCGCGGCGGCCGACCGCAAGCCGGCACCGGCGTTCGGCGGCGAGACCCTCGACGGCAAGCAGTGGAACTTCGCGGACCACAAGGGCAAGGTCGTCGTGCTGAACGTGTGGGGCTCGTGGTGCCCGCCCTGCCGCAAGGAGGCGCCGGACCTGATCGCGGCGTCGAAGGAGCTCGGCCCGGACGTGCAGTTCATCGGGCTGAACACCCGGGACCTGGACAAGGCGCCGGCGAAGAAGTTCGTCCAGGAGTTCGGCGTCACCTTCCCGAGCCTGTTCGACCCGAGCGGCAAGCAGTTGCTCGGCTTCCGCGGGCAGATCTCGCCGACCTCGATCCCGAGCACGCTGGTGATCGACAAGGATGGCAAGGTCGCGTCCCGGGTGATCGGTGAAGTGACGACGCAGACGCTCGTCGGAATGGTGAAAGACGCGAGCTGATGGCTGAGTGGTTCGCGGACTCGATGACCGGATCGATGCTGGTCGCACTGCCGATCGCGGTGCTGGCCGGGACGATCTCGTTCTTCTCGCCGTGCGTCGTACCACTGCTGCCGGGTTACCTCTCCTACGTCACCGGGCTGTCGGCCGCCGAACTCGGCTCCCATCGGCGCGGCCGGATGCTGGCCGGGACCAGCTTGTTCGTCGCCGGGTTCTCGGCCGTGTTCATCCTCACCGGAGTGCTCTTCGGTGCCGTCGGCAACGCTCTGCTCGAGCACCAGACGACGATCACCCGGGTCCTGGGCGGCGTGACCGTCGTCCTCGGTCTGGTCTTCCTCGGCGGGTTCGGGTTCCTGCAGCGGGACATGCGGGTGCACCGGGTGCCGGCCGTCGGGATCGCGGCGGCCCCGTTGCTCGGCGTACTGTTCGGCTTCGGCTGGACGCCGTGTATCGGGCCGACGCTGGGTACTGTGATGAACCTGGCGGCGACCGAGGGCAGCACCGGCCGGGGCGCGACGCTGGCGCTGGTGTTCAGCCTGGGCCTGGGGATCCCGTTCATCGTCGCGGCCCTCGCGTTCCGCCGGATGCTCGGCGCCGTCGCGTGGGTGCGCAAACACCAACTGCTGGTGATCCGCATCGGCGGCGTGCTGATGATCGCCGTCGGACTACTGCTGCTGACAGGGGTTTGGGATTCGATGACCGCCGATCTCAGGCAATGGGTCGCCAACTTCGGGTCGGCGGTGTGAGATGACGGACGTCAAGGACCGGCTCGATACCCCGGCGCCGCCTTCTGAGCCACCGTCGCTCGGCCTGGTGGGCTGGCTGCGGTGGAGCTGGCGGCAGCTCACCTCGATGCGGACCGCGCTGGTGCTGTTGTTCCTGCTGGCCCTCGGCGCGGTGCCCGGTTCGCTGATCCCGCAGATCCCGGTCGACCCGATCAAGGTGTCGGACTTCTACGAGGCGAACCCGTCGCTGGCGGAGTGGTACGACAAGTTCGGGCTGTTCGACGTCTACAAGTCGGTCTGGTTCTCCGCGATCTACCTGCTGTTGTTCATCTCCCTGATCGGCTGCGTCGTCCCCCGTCTCGGCGTCTACCTGAAGGCGCTGCGGGCAAGGCCGCCGAAGCCGCCGCGCAACCTGAACCGGCTGCCCGGACACCAGCGCTTCGAGACCGACGCGAGCGAGGCCGAAGTACTGGCCGCCGCGACGAAGGAGCTGCGCAAACGCCGCTTCCGCACCGAGTCGTACGACGGGGCGGTGGGCGCCGAACGCGGATATCTGCGCGAAGCGGGCAACCTGCTGTTCCACTTCTCCCTGATCCTGACCCTGATCGGGATCGCCTGGGGATCGCTGTTCGGCTACCGCGGCACCGTACTCGTTGTCGTCGGCAACGGATTCTCGAACTCGGTCGCGCAGTACGACGACTTCACCCCGGGACGGGCCTTCACCCCGGACGACCTGCCGCCGTTCTCGTTGACGGTGAACAGCTTCAAGGCCACCTTCGAGACGGAGGGTCCGCAACGCGGCGCGGCCCGGTCCTTCGACGCCGGCATCACCTACCAGGTGAGCCCGGAGTCGCCGGAGAAGTCGTACGACCTGCAGGTGAACCACCCGCTGTCGGTGGACGGCACCCAGGTCCACCTGCTCGGCCACGGGTACGCGCCGAAGGTGACGGTCCGGGACGGCCAGGGCCAGATCGCCTTCTCCGGACCGGCGCCGTTCCTGCCGCAGGACGCGAACTTCTCGTCCTTCGGGGTGATCAAGGCTCCGGACGCCCGGCCGGCCCAACTCGGCTTCGAGGGCTTCTTCCTGCCCACCGCGGTGATCGACCAGCGCGGCCCGATCTCGGTCTTCCCGGACGCGTTGAATCCCGCGCTGGTGATGACCGCGTACTACGGCCGCCCCAGCGCCGAGGAAGGCAAACCGCAGTCGGTCTACCAACTGGACAAGACCAAGCTGACCCAGTTCGACGACGGCAAGGGCGACAAGCTGCGGTTCCAGCTCGCACCCGGTCAGAGCATCACGTTGCCGGACGGCCGCGGCTCGATCTCCTTCGACTCCTACGAGCAGTGGGTCAAGCTGCAGGTCAGCCACACGCCAGGGCTGAATCTCGCGCTCGCGGGGATCCTGCTCGCCATCCTCGGGTTGATGGGGTCGCTGTTCATCCACCCGCGGCGGACCTGGGTGCGGGTCCGGACCGAGGACGGGCGTACCGTGGTCGAGGTCGCCGGCCTGGACCGGGGGCCGGAACGTGGTCTCGGTGACGAGATCGACGCCATCTCGACCGTCCTGAAGCCATCCCGATCAGTGAAGAAGGCGGAGCAGGCATGAACTCGGCAACCCTCGCCTCGGTGTCGAACCTGTTGGTCCCGACCGCCACGGTGATCTACGCGCTCGCCCTGCTGGCGCACACCGTCGAGTGGTCGAGCGGTCTACGGGTCGCCAAGCCGGCCGAGAAGAAGGTCCTGGTCGCCGCCGACGGCAGCGAGATCAGTGAGCCCGAGGACGTTGCTGTTTCTCTGCGCTCCGAGGCGGCCAGCCGGATCGGCGTACTGCTCACGGTGCTCGCGTTCGCGATGCACGCCGGCGGGGTGCTGACCCGCGGTCTCGCGGCCGGCCGGGTGCCGTGGGGCAACATGTACGAGTTCGCCATCACCGCGTCGCTCGCGGTCGGTGCGGTCTACCTGTTCCTGTTGAAACGGCAGCGGCTGCAGTGGCTGGGCCTCGGGGTCACGTTCGTGCTCGCGGCCACCCTCGGCATTGCAGTACTGGCGCTGTATGTCCCTGCTGCCGACCTGCTGCCCGCGCTGCACTCGTACTGGCTCGTCATCCACGTCTCGGCCGCGGCGATCGCGGGTGGCGGTTTCACGGTCGGCGGGCTGGCCTCCATCCTCTACCTGATCAAGAGCCGCGCCGAGCGCCGGGAAGCGGACGGCAAGCCGATGTCGGCCGCGCTGCGCCGGGTGCCGACGGCGGCTGCGATGGACGGCGTCGCGTACAAGGTGCACGCGTTCGCGTTCCCGCTGTGGACCTTCGGCGTGCTGGTCGCCGGCCCGATCTGGGCGTACTACGCCTGGGGTCGCGCCTGGGGCTGGGACCCCAAGGAGGTCTGGTCGCTGGTCACCTGGGTCGTCTACGCCGCCTACCTGCACGCCCGCGCCACGGCCGGCTGGCGCGGCCGCCGCGCCGCCTGGGTCGCGATCGGCGGCTGGGTGGTCTTCCTCTTCAACTTCATCGGCGTCAACCTGTTGCTGTCCGGCTTCCACGCCTACTCCGGCCTGTGATTTGATGGTTTTCAGGGAGCTGGTGTGAAGGAGTTCGCTGTCTACACGGGTCTGCGGCTGGTGCTGTTCGCCGCCGCCTTCGCCGTGCTCTGGTTCGCGTTGAACAACTGGCTGACCATCTTCCCGGTGCTGTTGCTGGCCTTGATCGTGTCCTCGATCCTGTCGATCTTCGTACTCCGCGCCGCCCGTGACCGGCTGGCCGGGACCATCGAGCAGCGGGCCAGCCGGATGTCGGCCCGGATCGAATCCGCCCGTCGCGCCGAAGACGACGACTGAGCTGATCGGTCGGCGTACCAGTTGATCCACTGGTACTCAGCGTGACCTAGGCCACGTAAGAATTCTCCGGTAAATCGTTTGTGTATCTCTTCACATGAGTCGTATCGTGATGGATGAAACGAAACCGTTTCGTTCTATCTGAGATCGACTGATCACACAGGGTGAAGATGACCGACACAGCCGAGACCACGCCGCGGCAGCGTCCGCGGGTCGAAGGAGACCGCGAGGAGCAGATCCTCGAGGCGACCGTCGACGTCGTCGCCGATCTCGGCTACGACCGGCTGACCATGGACGCGGTGGCGACGGCGGCCAAGGCCAGCAAGGCGACGCTGTACCGGCGCTGGTCGACCAAAGCGGATCTGGTCGTCGACGCGATCAGCCGGGCGAAGGGCTGCCCGGTGCCGGAGGCCGTCGACACCGGCAGCCTGCGCGGCGACCTGATCGCTCTGTCGTGTGACGAAGGCGGGTTCACCGACAAGCTGCCGATGTCGGTGATGGCCGGTCTGCTGACCGCGCTGCACCGGGACCCGGACCTGCAGCGGGCGTTCCAGGAGCTGTTCCTGGCACCCCGGATCGCGGTGACGAACCGGATCTACGAGCGGGCGGTGGAACGCGGCGAGATCGCCGCCGGTGTGGACGTCGCCCTACTGTCCACGACGCTGCCCGCGGTCATCATCCACCACGCCTTCATCCTCGGGGTCGAGCCGACCGAGGACCTCATTCTCCGTGTGATCGACAACGTCATCCTGCCTGCGGCGCGTGGGTCGCAGGCGAGCTGACCGGCGAGGGGCCGGTCAGCGACCTAGAAGCCAGTACCACCCAAGAGGGGAATCAATCCGCATGTCCGAAGACGTCAAGAAGGCCGATCCGCCGGAACCACGGCCGGTCGACACGGTGACCGAACCCGAACAGGGGCACGGCCACCGCCATCTCGGCATCGCGCTCGCGCTGATCAGCATGGCGCAGCTGATGGTGGTGCTGGACGGCACCATCGTCAACATCGCGTTGCCGCACATCCAGACCGACCTCGGGTTCACCAACGCGTCGCTGCCGTGGGTGGTCAACGCCTACGCGCTGGCGTTCGGTGGCCTGCTGCTGCTCGGCGGCCGGATCGGGGACATCCTCGGCCGCCGCAAGGTGTTCATCTTCGGCGTCGTGCTGTTCGGTGTCGCCTCGTTCCTCGGCGGTATCGCCCAGAACGAGACGGTGCTGCTGGCCAGCCGGATCCTGCAGGGTCTCGCGGCCGCCGCGGCGTCGCCGAACGCGCTCGCCCTGATCACCACCACCTTCCCGGCCGGCAAGGAGCGCAACCGCGCGATGGCCGTGTACGCCGCGATGTCGGGTGCGGGTGCCGCCGTCGGCCTGATCCTCGGTGGTCTGCTGACCGAGGCGTCCTGGCGCTGGACCTTCTTCATCAACACGCCGATCGGCCTGATCGTGGCCGTGCTGGCGTTCCGCTTCCTGGGTGAGTCCGCTCGCCAGACCGGCAAGTTCGACCTTCCCGGTGCGTTCACCGGAACCGTCGGTCTGACGTCGCTGGTCTACGGTCTGACCCACGCCGCGTCCGACGGCTGGGGCGACCCGCTCACGCTGCTCTTCATCCTGGGTGGTCTGGCCCTGATCGCGGTGTTCCTGCTGATCGAGGCCCGGTCGCGGCACGCACTGATGCCGTTCCGGATCCTCGCGAACCGTACCCGCGGGGTCAGCTTCTTCGTGATGCTGATCGTCGGTGCGGCGATGTTCTCGATGTTCTACTTCCTGGGCATCTTCGTGCAGAACATCATGCAGTACAGCGCGCTGAAGACCGGTTTCGCGTTCCTGCCGTTCAGCGTCGGCATCGTGATCGCGGCCCAGGTCAGCTCGGCGCTGATCGCCCGGATCGACCCGCGCTGGATCGCTGGTGCCGGTACGGCGTTCGCGGCGGCCGGGATGTACGGATTCGCCCAACTCGCGGTCGACTCGACGTACATCGCGCACCTGCTGCCGTACATCCTGCTGCTGTCCTTCGGGATGGGCCTGATCTTCGTCCCGCTCACCCTGACCGCGGTCAGCGGTGTCGCGGCCGAGGACTCCGGCGTCGGTTCCGCAGTACTGAACACGGTCCAGCAGATCGGTGGTGCGGTCGGCCTGGCCCTGCTCGGCACCATCTCCACCAACGCGATCAAGGACAAGTTCACCGAACTGTCCCCGGAGCTGCAGAAGGCGGCCGAGGCCGGTCAGTCACCCGAACAGATCCAGCAACTCCAAGGACAGCTCACGGCCCTGGCCACCACCCACGGCTTCACCCGGGCCTTCGTGGTCTCCGGCTTCATGTTCGTAGGCGCGGCCCTGATCACCATCTTCGGCCTCTCCATCAAGTCCAAAGACCTAGCCACCGACAACCAGTCAGGCAACGTCCACATCGGCTGACAGCTCCACAACGTCGAAGGGCCGCATCTCCCACCGGAGATGCGGCCCTTCGACTCGTTTGGCTCAGCGGGGTGGGAATTTGGAGGAGACCCAGTCGCGGACGCCGCCTAGGCCGTCGCCGGCGTCTCGGAGGAGTTTGGCCAGGGGGTCTTGGGAGCGGGCGAAGGCGTCGGAGTAGGACTTGGCCGCGTTCTTCGCCTCTTGGGTCATCGAGGCGTCGCCGTCTTCCTGGCGCTTGGGGTAGGTGCCGGAGACGATCGTGGTGTACTCGCCCTCGTCCACCCAGCGGCGCAGCTCGTGCGCGCGGATGACGGCCAGCGGGTGCGTCTGCGCCTCCAGCAGCAGGAGTTTGAGCACGCTGTCGCGCAGGTCGCCGGCGCCCTCGTACTCCGTCCCCTGGGCGAGGAACGCGGTCGTGTCGAGCTCGGCGAGCTGGCCGCCGCTGGCCAGTTTCATCTGCACCCGGAGCGCGACGGCGGGATCCTGGACGGCAAGCAGGCCGGCCCGGTCGCCGGAGAGCTCTGCCTTGCGGGACCACTCGTGCAGGGCGGCGATGATCGCGCGCAGGCCGAGGGCGCCGATCGGCATCCAGTTCACCGCACCGGTGAGCCGCATCAGCCAGAGCAGCAGCGACTGGTACAGCGCGTGCCCGCTCTGCGCATGACCGAGCTCGTGACCCAGGATGAACCGGGTCTCCTCGTCGTCCAGGCCCTGCAGGAGCGCGCTGTTCAGCACGATGAACGGCTTGTCCATGCCGATCGTGACCGCGTTCCAGATGGGGCTGTTGATCACGTACAGCTCGGGCAGGGTCCGTACGTCGAGGGTGGTGGCCGCCTCGGTGTAGAGCCGGTGCACCTTCGGGAACTGCCGCTCGTCGACCCGGATCGCCGAGCCGAGGTACTGCAGCCGGAACGCCCGCTCGTTGACCAGCCCGGACATCTTCCGGAGGACGAAGTCGAACCCCTTCAGCGACCGCAACGCCACCAGCGCACCACGGTCCGCCGGGTGTTCCCAGGCCCGCGAACTGATATCGGTCAGGGTGATCCGTTGCCGCGTCGGCCGCTCTTCGTGTTCGGTCATCTTTCCCCCACAGCTCGGCGTGATTCCTCCCAACCTAGCTCGCCCCGGGGTCGGCGTACCCGGAGCAGTCGGGGCGGTTGCGGAGAGTAGGAATACTCAATCCAGGGATGACTGTCCTAGCCTGGCGGGCATGAGTGAGGTTTTCGGGGGTTCGAGCAAGGCCCAGCCGTGCCGGGAAGTCGACCGGCGGGACGACAAGCAGCGCGCCTGGGTGTCGGAGGCGATCCGGATCGTGGACGCGGACGCCAACCGGTCCGCGGACACGCACCTGCACGTGTTCCCGATGCCGGAGTCGAGCGGCGTGGACCTGTACCTGAAGGACGAGTCCGTGCACCCGACCGGGTCGCTCAAGCACCGGCTGGCCCGCTCACTGTTCCTGTACGCGCTGTGCAACGGCTGGATCCGCGAGGGCACCACCGTGATCGAGGCGTCCAGCGGCTCGACGGCGGTGAGCGAGGCGTACTTCGCCCGGATGCTCGGGCTGCCGTTCGTTGCGGTGATGCCGGCCTCGACGAGTCCGGAAAAGGTCGAGCTGATCGAGTTCTACGGCGGCCGGTGTCACTTCGTCGAGCGGTCCGGGCAGATCTACGGCGAGGCCAAGCGGCTGGCCGAGGAGACCCGCGGGCACTACATGGACCAGTTCACGTACGCCGAGCGGGCGACCGACTGGCGCGGCAACAACAACATCGCCGAGTCGATCTTCGGCCAGCTGGCGCTCGAGCAGCACCCGGTGCCGACCTGGGTCGTGGTCGGCGCGGGGACCGGTGGGACATCGGCCACGATCGGGCGGTACATCCGGTACCAGCGGCACGAGACCTCGGTCGCCGTGGTGGATCCGGAGGGGTCGGCGTTCTTCCCAGGGTTCGAGGCGGGGGACAGCGACTTCTCCACCGGCCGCCCGTCGCGGATCGAGGGGATCGGCCGGCCGCGGGTGGAGCCGTCGTTCGTACCGGGGGTGGTGGACCGGATGATCGCGATCCCGGACGCGGCGTCGATCGCGGCGATGCGGTTCTGCTCCCAGGTGACCGGCCGGCTGGTCGGGGGATCCACCGGGACCAATCTGTGGGGAGCACTGCGGCTGGCGGCCGAGATGCGTCGTACGGGGGCTCGCGGGAGCATCGTCACGCTGCTGTGCGACAGCGGTGAGCGGTACGGCAACACGTACTACGACGACGCGTGGCTGAGGACGAACGGGATCGACATCACGCCGTACGCCGAGACGCTGACCGGTTTCGCCCAGACCGGCCGCTGGCGCGAACCGATGCGCTGATGTTTTAGCCCCCGAGTGCTAGCCCTACAGCGAGGCCCACGGCGTAGACCAGCTCGGTCAGGCCGGTGCCCTTCAGCACGGGGATGAGTGCGGGGCCGACCGCGTCGCTGATGACGACCCGGACCGCGCGGACGCCCAACGGCAGGGCGATGAGGGCCAGTAACGTCCACGGAGTCGCCAGTGCGGACAGGGTCGCCAGGATGAAGGCGAGCGCGATCAGTGCGGCGTACAGCTGACGGGAGCGAGCAGCACCCAGTACAACGGCCAGGGTGCGCTTGCCGCTAACGGTGTCGGTGGGGATGTCCCGCAGGTTGTTGACGACCAACAGAGCGCAGGCGATCGAGCCGACCGCAACAGCGCCGGCCACCGCCGTCCAGTGCAGCTCCTCCGCTTGCGCGTAGGTCGTCCCCAGCACTGCCACCAGCCCGAAGAACAGGAACACGCTGGCCTCACCGAGCGCGCGGTACCCGTACGGCTTCTTCCCGCCGGTGTAGAACCACGCGCCGAGCAGCGACGCGGCCCCCACGACCAGTAACCACCAACTGGAGGTCGCGCAGAGCACCACACCCAGTACGGCGCCCACACCGAAGCAGGTGAACGCCGCGGTCTTCACAGCCCACGGACTCGCCACCTTGGACCCCACCAGGCGGAGCGGGCCGACCCGGTTCTCGTCCGTACCGCGGATGCCGTCGCTGTAGTCGTTCGCGTAGTTCACGCCGATCTGCAGCGCCAGTGCGACGCCCAGGGCCAGCAACGCCTTCCACCAGACGAAGCCGTCCAGGTAAGCGGCTGCACCGGTCCCGACGAGCACGGGCGCGATCGCGGCCGGGAGCGTGCGCGGACGAGCGCCTTCGATCCACTGGGCAGGGGTGGCCATGACCGTCGATTCTGTCAGCTCCCTGTCAAAGGCCTGCACCCGGCACGGCTGCGGGAGTCGCGGTGGGCTGGCCGTACGCTCGGAGAGACATGTATACGTTGCGGTTGATCCCTGGCACCCCCGACGCGGTGCTGTCGGCACTGGCGGAGGTACTAGAGGGATCCGGTACGCCGTTCGCCCCGTTGCCGGCCGATCCCGCCGGTGCCGCGCGGGTCCGGCAGGCGGCAGCCCCGGACGAACCACTGGAAGCCGACTGTGCCGTCGTACTGACCACCTCGGGCTCATCCGGTGAACCGAAGGGGGTCCTGCTGTCCCGGGAGGCCCTGATCGCCTCGGCCATGGCGACGCACGACAGGTTGGGCGGACCTGGGCAGTGGTTGCTCCCGATGCAGCCGTACTTCGTGGGTGGCCTACAGATCCTCACCCGGTCCGTGCTGGCGGGCACCACTCCGGTTGTGGCCGGTGACAACTTCACGGCGGCCGCGGAGACGATGACCGGGGTCCGGCGGTACACGGCGATGGTGCCCACTCAGTTGGCTCGGTACCTCGAGTCGGAGCCGGACGCACTGCGCAGTTTCGACGCGATCGTGATCGGGGGCGCGGCGACGTCGGCCGAGTTGAAGGCACGGGCAGCCGCGGAGCAGGTGAACGCGATCCCGGCGTACGGGATGACGGAGACCGGGAGCGGGTGCGTGTACGCCGGGGTGCCGTTGGAGGGGACCGAAGTCGGGTTCGAGGGGGATCGGATCCTGATCAAGGGGCCGACGTTGTTCTCGGGGTACCGGCTGAGGCCCGAGTTGACCGCGGAGGTGCTGCGGGACGGGTGGTTCCGGACTCAGGATCGCGGGCGGCTGGTCGACGGTCGGCTGCAGGTGATCGGTCGGCTGGATGATGTGATCATCTCGGGTGGGGTCAACGTGACGCTGCCGGCTGTGCAGACGCGGTTGCTT
This sequence comes from Kribbella caucasensis, assembly GCF_004361855.1. Lineage (GTDB taxonomy): Bacteria > Actinomycetota > Actinomycetes > Propionibacteriales > Kribbellaceae > Kribbella > Kribbella caucasensis. The sequence goes on along the minus strand of NZ_SNWQ01000019.1, from coordinate 82,354 downwards.
CAGCACCCTGAGGTTCTGGACGCGGTGGTGCTCGGCGTACCGGATGCGGAGTGGGGGAGTCGGGTGGTCGCGTTCGTCGTTGGTGAGGCCGGGCGGGATGAGTTGCGGGACTTCGTGGCCGAGGAGTTGCCGCGGACCTGGGCGCCGCGCGAGGTGGTCCGGTTGGCGGCGTTGCCGATGCTTGCCTCGGGCAAGGTGGACCGGCAGGGCTTGCTGGATGGTGTGCGGTGATCACGTACTCGATCGGGATGCGGACCAGGTTCCGCGGGATCACTGTTCGCGAGGGCATGCTGTTCGAGGGGCCTGCCGGGTGGGCCGAGTGGAGTCCGTTCCTGGACTACGACGACGTCACGTGCGTGGCGTGGTTGCGGGCTGCTCGTGAGGCCGCTTTCGACGGGTGGCCCGCGGCGGTGCGGTCCGTCGTACCGGTGAACTGCACTGTGCCTGCAGTGGGACCGGAGGCCGCCCGGGAGATCGTGGTGAAGTCCGGATGTCGCACGGCCAAGGTGAAGGTGGCAGAGCCGGGGCAGAGGCTTGCGGACGACATGGCGCGAGTGGAAGCGGTACGGGACGCGTTGGGGCCGAGTGGTCGGGTGCGGATCGACGCCAACGGAGCCTGGTCGGTTGACGAAGCCGTTGCTGCGTTGAAGGAACTGGGCCGGTTCGACCTGGAGTATGTGGAGCAGCCGTGCGCGTCGGTGGAGGACCTGGCTGCCGTGCGACGGCGTACCGACGTACTGGTTGCTGCGGACGAGTCGATCCGGCGGGCCGAGGATCCGTTGCGCGTGCGTGAACTTGAGGCGGCGGACATCGCCGTACTGAAGGTGCAGCCAATTGGCGGCGTCCGGGCATGCCTGGAGATCGCCGAGCGAATCGGACTACCTGTGGTTGTGTCGTCGGCGCTGGAGACGTCCGTGGGTATCGCTGCTGGGGTCGCACTTGCCGCGGCCCTACCGGAGTTGCCGTACGCATGCGGCCTGGCCACTGTCTCTCTCTTGCAAGCCGACGTGGTCACCGAGCCCCTGGTGCCTGTGGATGGGTTGCTGCCGGTCAAGCGCGTGGTGCCGGACCCCTCCCTGGTGCACGCCGACGCGGCGACCACTGCGGTATGGGAGGCCCGACTCGACAGGGTTGACGAATTGAAGGGGAGTGCCGAATGAACCCGTCCACGGCATTTGCGGCTGTGGTTGTTGACGAGCTGATTCGGTGCGGTGTGCGGGAGGCGGTGATCGCGCCGGGCTCTCGGAGTGCTCCGCTGGCGATGGCGTTGGCTGCAGCGGACCATGAGGGGCGGTTGCGGCTGCACGTGCGGATCGACGAGCGTACGGCTGGGTTTCTGGCCATCGGGTTGATCCGTGGGACCGGATTGCCGGTGCCGGTTGTGACGACGTCCGGTACTGCGGTGGCCAACCTGCATCCGGCCGTGCTCGAAGCGTCGCACAGTGGGCTGCCGTTGATCGTGCTGAGTGCGGACCGGCCGCCGGAGTTGCGGGGGAGCGGGGCGAACCAGACGACCGATCAGTTGAAGGTGTTCGGGTCGACGGTGCGGCTGTTCCACGAGATGGGTGTGCCGCGGCGCGAGGTGGGACAGGCGGCGTACTGGCGGTCGCAGGTCGCGCGGGCGGTGTCGACAGCGGTGGGAGCCCGTACTGCGGACCCGGGGCCCGTGCACCTCAACTGTCCGTTGGTCGAGCCACTGGTGCCTACGGAGGGACCGGACTGGCCGGAGTCGTTGGACGGACGTAGTACCGGGCCGTGGACGAGTGTGCACGCGTCCGGTGCGCAACCGTCGGCGATCGCGCCTGGGCCCCGTACGGTCGTGGTCGCGGGGGACGGAGCTTCGCAGGCCGCGCGAATCGTTGCCGAGGCGGGCAACTGGCCGTTGTTCGCCGAGCCGTCGAGCCGCGCGCGGACCGGGCCCGCCGTCATCTCGGCGTACCGGTTGTTGCTGGGGGCAACTTCGTTGGCGGACGAGATCGAGCGGGTGGTGGTGTTCGGGCATCCGACCCTGTCCCGGCCGATCACGCGGTTGCTGGCGCGGCCGGACGTCGAGGTGATCGTCGTCGCACCGACCGGTCTCTGGCCGGATGCGGCGCGGCGGGCGAGGGCAGTGTTCACCGGTCTGGAGGTCATCGGCGCCGACGAGACCGACTGGCTCGCGCGTTGGCAGCACGCGGATGCGCTCGCCCGGCCCGCGATCGAAAAGGTGCTCGCAGACGGCCTCACCGGTCCGGGTGTGGCCGCCCTGGTCGCCGAAGCGGTCGGCGCCGACGGCATGCTCATCGTCGCCTCCTCGAACCCGATCCGCGACCTGGACCTGGCCCCGGTCGTCCCCATCCGCACCGTGGCCAACCGTGGTCTCGCCGGTATCGACGGCACCCTGTCGACCGCGATCGGCGCCGCCCTGGCGAACGGCGGCCCGACGTACGCGCTGGTCGGCGACCTCGCCTTCCTGCACGACTCCAACGCCCTGATCATCGGCCCGGACGAACCCCGCCCCGACCTCCGCATCATCGTCGTCAACGACAACGGCGGCGGCATCTTCTCCACCCTCGAACAGGCCGGCAGCACCCACTTCGAACGCGTCTTCGGCACCCCCCACCACACCGACCTCTCCGCCCTCGCTGCCGCCACCCACACCCCTTACACCCTCGCCGAAACTCCCGACGCACTCCGCACAGCCCTAAACCGCACGGTCGCCGGCCTAGACCTGATAGAAACCCGCCTCCCCCGCCCAACCCCCCTCCCCGCAGCCCTGCAAACAGCAGTTACACAGGCGCTCAAACAGTCGTAGGAGTAGCGCTCGCCGGCTGAGTCGGCTTGCTGGGCTTGGCCGGCTGGAGGGTGCGGAGGTGGCCTAGGAGGGTGCCGACTACGACGATCACGAGGGAGGTGGTTACGAGGATGGGGACGGCGGCGCCTCGGAGGGAGGAGTTGAGGGGGGCGGCGATGGTGAGGATGAGGCTGACGCCTACCAGGGCTGTGGTGAGGCGGCGGCCGGGGCGGGCGACGGCGAGGAAGGGCAGGCACCAGAGGAAGTACCAGTCGTGCGCCGTCGGGCCGAGGAGGACTACGGCCAGCAGGGCGATGCCTACGGCTCGGGCTGCCTGATGGATGTGGGAGCGCAGGCCGAGGACGGCGATCAGGCCCAGAGCCGTGAGGATGCCCAGTAGGCGGACGATCTGGAGTGCTTGTTCGGCCGCGGTGTCGGCGCCCAGCCACTCGAGGACGCCGGAGGTGCCCATGCCGATCAGGTTGGCGATCGACAGCGGGGACTTGACCAGGCCGGGGACGTCGAGGGCGCTGAGCCAGCCGGATCCGACGCCGGTGAGTTCGCCGATCGTGACGAGGGTGAGGACGGAGACCGCCCCGGCAATGCACAGGCTGGCGAGTCTGGCCCGGGCACGTCCGGCCAGGGGACTCATCACCGCTGCTATGGCGATGACCACCAGACCACCGGGTGCTTTCACCGCGGCGGCGACTCCAGCGATGACCGCGGCTGTTCCCCAGCGACCAGTGAGCGCCACTGCGAAAGCGGAGCAGGCCAGGCCGAGCATCAGTACGTCGTTGTGCGCCGCGCCGAGGCCATGGGTGATCAGGACCGGGTTCGCGACCACCAGCCAGGTCGCGACGTTCGGGTCCACCCGGCACGCCACTGCAAGACGCGGGACCGCCCACGCGATCAGCACGATCCCCAGCAACGCCAGGGCACGGTGCGCGAGCATCAGGACGTACGGGTCGAGGGTCAGCCGCGCCACGAGCCCGCCGTACGCGAGTGGCAACGGCCCGTACGGCGCGGGCGTGGCCATCCACATCGGGTCGACCGCTTCGATCACCCTGCCGGACAGGACGCCCGGGCCGACGGAGTACGGGTCGAAGCCCTTGGCGACGAGCGCACCCTGTGCGGCGTAGCTCCACGCGTCCCGGCTGAACAACGGCGGCATCAGCAGGAGTGGTGCGCTCCAGATGACTGTGAGCGGGATCAGTCGATGCCGTACGCCGGCCAGCACCTCGCGGCCGACCGACAACCACGCCCACACGAGCAGGCCCAACCCGAAGACCATGAACGCGAGCGCGGTCATTCGTCCAGGCAGCGAGTGCCGCATATCACTGGCGATCGGCAGCGAAGCCACCCACGACGACGGCGGGACCACCGAGGTGACGAGTGAGGTGGCTGCGACGATGCACGAGCCCACCAACCCACGGATCAACGGCGAGGGCACACGCATGGTCGCACCGTAAACACCGAAGGCGACTGCCGGATGAACAACGCCTTGCCGCCGGAGAACCCGCGGTGCTAGGCGGATTCCTTGCGGAAGGTGCGGGCGCCGACGGCCAGGCCGATCACGGTGAGCAGTACGACCCAGAACAGGCCCCACAGCGACGCGCTGCTGTTGATGTCGCCGCGGAAGAGGGCGCGGACGCCGGTCACCACGTGCTTGAGCGGGCTGATGTCGGACAACCGCTGCAGCCAGGTCGGGCCGATCTGCATCGGTAGCAGGATGCCCGAGAGGAGCAGCAGCGGCATGGCGATCCCGTTGAGCAGCGGCGCCAGCGCGTCCTCGCTCTTGGTGATCAGGGCGACCGAGTACGACAGCGAGGCGAAGGTCGCACCGAGCAGCGCGACGATCACGAGGGACAGCAGTACGCCGCCCCAGGGGGCCCGCAGACCCATCGGGATCGACACGAGGAGCAGCAGGATCGACTGGACCACCAGTACCACGACGTCCCGTAGTACCCGGCCTGCCATCAGTGCGATCCGGCTGGCCGGCGTGACCCGGTCGGCCTCGATCACGCCGGCCCGGTACTCCGCGATCAGGCCGAAGCCGACGAACATCGCGCCGAACATGCCGAGCTGGACGATCAGGCCGGGGATGAACACCTGGTAGGCGTTCGTGGTCTCGCCCTGGCTGATCTGCGCGGTGATCGGCTTGAGCAGCGGGCCGAACAGGAACAGGTACATCAGCGGCTGGCTGAGCATCAGGATGGACCACATCGGGTTCCGCAGCGACAGCCGCATCGCGCGGTTGAAGACGATCCACGTCTCACGCAGAACGGTCATGCCACGTTCTCCTTCTCGGTGCTGTCCTCGTCGCGAAGCGATCGGCCGGTCATGGTCAGGAACACGTCGTCCAGGGTCGGCCGGTGCACCTCGACGCCGGCCAGCTCGATGCCCTGGGCATCGATCGAGCGGAGCAGGCCCGGCAGCACCGAACCGCCCTGCGGGATCCGGAACGAGACCACCTCGCCGTCGGTCTCGATCGCGACCGCACCGGGCAGGTCCTCGACGACCTTGGTCACGGCCGGGGCCTGGGACGCGTCGGACAGGCCGAGCCGGACGGCGTCGCCGGAGACTTGCTGCTTGAGCTGCTCCGGTTGACCGGCGGCGACGATCTTGCCGTGGTCGATGACGAGGATCCGGTCGCAGAGCGCGTCGGCCTCGTCCAGGTAGTGGGTGGTCAGGAAGATGGTGGCGCCACGGTCCCGGAGGCCGCGGATGTGCTCCCAGAGGTTGGCGCGCGCCTGTGGGTCGAGGCCGGTGGTCGGCTCGTCCAGGAAGATCAGTTTGGGGTCGTGAATCAGCCCCATCACGATGTCCAGCCGGCGGCGCTGACCGCCCGACAGGGTCTTGCACTGCCGTCGCCAGAGGCCTTGCAGGTCCAGTTCGTCGAACAGCCGCCGGCCGTCCGCGATCGCAGTGCGCTTGTCCACGCCGTACAGCCGGGCGTGGTCGACGACCTCGTCGCCGGCGATCGCCTCGGGCAGTGTCGACCCGCTCTGTGGCACATATCCGATACCGCGGCGGACGCCGACCGGGTCCTTGGCCAGGTCGCAGCCGGCGACGGTCGCGGTCCCGCTGGTCGGCTTGATCAGGGTCGCCAGCATCCGCATCGTGGTGGTCTTACCGGCCCCGTTGGGCCCGAGAAAGCCGACGATCTCCCCGTCGGCGACGTCAAGATCTACCCCCTGGACGGCATGCACCGGCCCGCGCTTGGTCTTGAAGGTGCGGACAAGTCCGCGAGCTTCGATCATCATGCCGACCAGTCTGAGTAATCAACATTGAATAGTCAATGTTGATTACGGGCGGAACGGGTCAGTCGGTGGGTGGTGGGCTGGGGATCTCGCCCCAGTGGGTGATCATGCCGGGCGGGGGCTCCCAGTCGGCGGGTTCGCCGGCGAAGGAGTAGGCGCCGTCGGCGACCCGGTCGCGGAAGGCGCGGGTCCAGTCGAGTTCACCCCGGTTCCGGGCGTTGGTGATGCGGAACATCTCGACGACATGGTTCGGCGTACCGGGGTCCCCCAGGACCTGCCGCTCCTCGAACGGCTCGGCCTTCTGCAGCTGCTCGAGCTGCACGATGCGCGCCTCGAGTGCGGCCAGCACCTCGTCCCGGCGCAGCGACCACATGAAGCTCAAGGACGCCTGCATCCGGTCCGGGTGGAAGCCGTCCACGTTCCACAACGACTGCCGCAGCAGCGAGAAGTACTCCGTCTCGCCGTCGGCCGTCAGCTTGTACGACGTACGCCCGGGCCGGTCGCCGCTGCCGCCCTCGAGCTCCTGCAGATACCCGTGCTTGGCCAGCGTGCGCAGGCCGGTGTAGATCGACCCTGGGTTGATGTTGGCCCAGTGCTGCACGTTCCAGGTGAGCAGCTCACGGCGCAACTGGTAGCCGTAGGCCGGCTGGAAGATCCGCACGACCCCGAGCAGCAGCAACCGCGTGGTGGACATGCCCGCAGTGTAAATCCGGCTGCCCGCTAATTCAGGCGACCGAGTTGGTCGGCCGTGGTTAGCGTGGAGTCATGGCGACGCGGGTGACGAGTGATGCCGGTGAGTTCCGGGCGGCGGTGTTCCCCTTCCTGGAAAGGGATCCCGTGCTGAACACGCTCATCCTGACCAACGTCGCCGAGCGCGCCGACGGGAATCGCCCGGCGGAAGACGGTGACTCGGTTTTCGTCTCGGTGCACGATGCCGAGGGCGACGTGATCGGCGCGGCGATGCGGACCCCGGGCCGTCCGATCTACCTCGGTGCGCTGGACGAGCGGCTGGTACCGGACCTCGTCGAGGTGTACACCGACCTGGTCCCCGACGCGGACGGCGTCGGCGGATCCCGACCGGCCGCGACCGCCTTCGCCAATCAGTGGACCCGGTCGACTTCGGCCGCGAGATCGCCGACAACACCGAGTGGGCCAAGATCCAGATCGACCACGGCACCCTCTGGTTCTGGGAGGTGGACGGTACGCCGGTGAGCATGGTCGGCCACCGTCTCCCGGTCTTCGGCGTCAGCCGCGTCGGCCCGGTGTACATGCCGGCCGAGTTCCGCCGCAACGGATACGCCGGCGCTCTCACCGCCCACGTCTCCGCCGAGATCCTTGCCGCTGGCAACCAGGCCTGCCTCTTCACCGACCAGGCCAACCCGACCTCCAACAAGATCTACCAGAACGCCGGCTACCGACCGATCGCCGACTTCGTCGTCCTGTCCTTCACCTGAAGGGCTTTCAGGCGAGGTCGAGGGTGTCGCCGGGGTTCAGCGATACGTAGGGGTTGGGCTGGTTGTCGAGGAAGCGCTTCATCATGCCCTGGCCGATGGGGCTGAGGAGGGCGTCGTGGATGCCGATGGTCTGGCGGGCTGCCACGGAGCGGGTGTACTCGACGGCCGGGGGCAGGGAGAACCAGGGGCCCGAGATGGGGACCAGGTTGGTGTGGACCGCGCGGTCGGGCTGGGTGAAGGAGTCGCCGGGGTGGTAGACGGCGTCCTCGATCAGGAAGCCGATGTTCTGGCACGGAACACCCAGCTCGGGCAGGATGATCGCGTGATCCTTGCCATAGGCACGGATCGCGTAACCGGCCGCCTCGAAGGCCTGGCCGCCCTCGACCACCTGGACCCGTTCCGCCAGCGATCCGAGCTGCGCGGCGACGCCGGCGTTGGTGTAGATCGGGGCGTCCAGCGACTTCAGCCGGTCGGCGTCCACGTGGTCCGGGTGCTCATGCGTGATCAGGATAGCGTCGGCGGTCTCGAACGCCTCGTCCTCGGCGAACGTGCCCGGGTCGACCAGCAGCACCTTGCCGTCCTTCTCCAGCCGGACGCAGGCATGCGTGTACTTCGTGAGCTTCACAGTCAGTCTCCCAACGCGTCTCTCATCGGAACCAGCTTGGCGTTCGACTCGGCCAGTTCGGCCTCGGGGTCCGAGCCGGCCACGATCCCGCAGCCGGCGAACAGCCGCATCCGGGCCGGGTCCCGCGGATCCGCCTGACCGCAGCGCAACGCGATGCCCCATTCGCCGTCACCGCTGGCGTCCAGCCAGCCGACGGGTCCGGCGTACCGGCCGCGGGACATGCCCTCGATCTCGTTGATCAGGTCGCGGGCCACGTCCGTCGGCGTACCGCAGACCGCGGCCGACGGGTGCAGCGCGGCGGCGAGGCCGAGGGCGGACGCGCCGTTCGCGGCGACACCGGCGACGTCCGAGGCGAGGTGCATGACGTTCGGCAGGTGCAGGACGAACGGGGTCTCGGGCACGTTCATCGACTTGCAGTGCGGTTTCAGCGCGTCCGCGACCGACCGGACGGCGAACTCGTGCTCCTCCAGGTCCTTGCTCGACCGGGCCAGCGATGCCGCCAGCGCCAGGTCGTGGGCGTCGTCCCCGGTACGGCGGATCGTGCCGGCCAGGACCCGCGAGGTGATCAGCCCCTTCTCTCGCCGGACCAGCAGTTCGGGGGTCGCCCCGATCAGTCCGTCGACGGAGAACGTCCAGCAGTTCGGGTACGCCGCGGCAAGCCGTCGCAAGGGCCAGCGGAGATCGATCGGGCGGGCGGCCTGCGCGACGAGATCCCGGGCCAGCACCACCTTGTCCACCTCGCCGCCGGTGATCCGCTTGACCGCGTCGGCCACGATCGCGGACCAGGCGGTGCCGGAGCGGGCCCCGTCGGCGAAGGCGATCTCGCCGACCGGTTCCGGTTCGTGCACGACCAGGTCCGGGGGAGCGGCGAGCGAACTGGCCGGGGAGACCGTGGTCACCCAGGTGGTCCCGCCCCGGCGGCCGACGATGATCTCGGGCACCACGAGCTCACCGGGGTCGGCGTCGGTGAAGCCGAACGAGCCGAAGCAGACCAGGCCGGAACCCGGGGCGCCGACGTCGTCGCGGACAACGGCGGCCGCGGTGAGCGTTTTCCACCAGGCCTGCGCGTCGGCGAACCGGTTGCTACCGGCAACCTCGAGGCGGGCGGCGACACCCCAGCCGACCAGGCCGTCCCCGCGTCGGACCCAGGCGAGCGCACCGTCGGCCGGCAGGTGATCCATCAGCTGTGCCGAGACGCCCTCGACCGGGTGGCTGCGGACCACCAGGTGCGGGACCGCCGTACGGCTGGGCTCGACCGGGTCAGGCAAGCTCACGACAACACTCCTCGCTTGGTTGACGCTCCCTCACGGCATGCAAGCGTATGCCCGTCCTGTGTCCGGTGAATTTCGGTGCCCCCGGAGCCGTGATCAACCAGACAGCCCAGCCGTGATCAACTAGACAAGTGACCCGCGCAGATCTCAGCAAAGAACCCGAAGCCGTCGCCGCGATGTTCGACAACGTGGCTGAGGGCTACGACCGCACCAACGCGGTGGCGACGATGGGGCTGGAGAAGCTGTACTGGCGGCCGCAGACGCTGGCCGAGATCGCGCCGCGGAAGGGTTTGAAGGTGCTGGACCTGGCCGCCGGGACCGGGGCGTCCAGCGTGAAGCTCCAGGAGGCGGGCGCCGAGGTGGTGTCGTGCGACTTCTCGGTCGGCATGCTCCGGGTCGGCAAGCGGCGGTACCCCGACCTCGACCTGATCGCCGGTGACGCGCTGCGGCTGCCGTTCACGGACGAGACCTTCGACGTGGTGACGATCTCCTGGGCGCTGCGGAACGTGAACGACGTGGACCTGGCGCTGCGGGAGATGCTCCGGGTGACCAAACCCGGCGGCCGGCTCGTCGTACTGGAGAACTCGCATCCGACCTGGAAGCCGTTCCGGGTCGCCTACCTGGAGTACATGATGCGAGCCGTACCGGTGGTGGCGAAGGCGGTGTCGACCAACCCCGAGGCGTACGAGTACCTGGCCGAGTCGGTCCGCGCGTGGCCCGCCCAGGAGCCGCTCGCCCGGACGATCGAGGGGTCCGGCTGGAGCCGGGTGCAGTGGCGCAACCTGACCGGCGGCCTGGTGGCGATCCACCGCGCGGTCAAAGCCGGATAAATACCAGTAGTAGCACTGGTAAGCAGCCAGAATTGCGCTGAATTAAGCAACGGCAATTGCGCGAAAATGGCCCGCAGGCAAGGGATTCGGGGCCGGTTTCGCGTCCATGTCAGGCAGTTCTAGACTGTCGGATGACCGGGCCTCGTGAAGCCATTCACTAGCGGGTGTGCACGAGGGACCACCGGGTGACCAGACAGCCAACCTCCAGGCCGGGATGAGATGAGCCAGAGCGCGTCGGCACGGCAGCAGGCCGAGACCGCGGATGTGATCGTCGTCGGTGCCGGCCCCGCCGGATCGGCTGCCGCCTATCACCTCGCCAACGCCGGCCTCGACGTCCTGTTGCTGGAGAAGACCGCGTTCCCGCGCGAGAAGGTGTGCGGCGACGGTCTGACCCCGCGCGGCACCAAGCAGCTGATCAACATGGGCATCGACATCTCGCCCGAGGCCGGCTGGATCAAGAACTACGGCCTGCGCATCCAGGGTGCCGGGCACGTGCTGCAGCTCGACTGGCCGGAGCTGGCCAGCCACCCGAACTACGGGCTGACCCGGAACCGGATGGACTTCGACGACATGCTCGCCCGGCAGGCCGTGAAGGCCGGGGCGCAGTTGCGCGAGCGGACCAACGTGACCGCGCCGATCCTGGACGACAAGGGCTTCATCGTCGGCGTCACCGCCAGGCCGGTCGACGACAACGGCCGCCGGGCCGGTGACGACATCGAGTTCCGCGCGCCGCTGGTGATGGCCGCCGACGGCAACTCGTCCCGGCTGAGTGTCTCGATGGGGCTGCACAAGCGCGACGACCGGCCGATGGGCGTGGCCGTCCGGACGTACTTCACCAGCCCGCGGCACGACGACGACTACCTGGAGTCCTGGCTGGAGCTGTGGGCCGACGACCCGCAGAACCCGGGCCAGCGCAACCTGCTGCCGGGCTACGGCTGGATCTTCGGGATGGGCGACGGCACCGTCAACGTCGGCCTCGGCATCCTGAACACCTCCGACGCGTTCGGCAAGGTGGACTACTCCGACCTGCTCAAGCAATGGCTGAAGAACACCCCGGTTGAGTGGCAGTTCCGCGACGAGTTCCAGACCATCCCGATTCGCGGGGCCGCGCTGCCGATGGGGTTCAACCGGCAGCCGCACTACACCCGTGGCCTGATGCTGCTCGGCGACGCCGGCGGCATGGTCAACCCGTTCAACGGCGAAGGCATCCCGTACGCGATGGAGTCCGGGGCATTCGCCGCCGAGGTCGCCGCCCAGGCGTTGCGCCGGCAGCCGAACCAGCGCGAGCGCGCGCTGTCGGCGTACCCGAAGGCGCTGAAGCAGGAGTACGGCGGCTACTACACGCTCGGCCGGATCTTCGTGAAGCTGATCGGAAATCCGGAGGTGATGCGGCTGTGCACGAAGTACGGTCTGCCGCGCACCACGCTGATGAAGTTCACCCTGAAATTGCTGGCCAACCTCACCGACCCGCGCGACGGCGACGTGATGGACAAGATCATCAACGGCCTCACCAAGGTCGCCCCGGCGGCGTAGTTCCGGCGGGGCGAGTGACGTGAGCCACAGCGGTACTGATAACACAGTGCTGACTCGAAACAGGTAATCCAGGCGGCAGTACGACGCAGAAGGAGGGAGCACCGACACGATGCACCCTTACGTACCGATCATCGTTCTCGGTGTGCTGGCGACGATCTTCGTGGCCGGCACCTTGGTGACGAGCGCGCTGGTCGGCCCGAAGCGATACAACCGGGCCAAGCTCGACTCGTACGAGTGCGGGATCGAGCCGACCCCGCAACCTGTCGGCGGTGGGCGGTTCCCGGTGAAGTACTACATCACCGCGATGCTGTTCATCGTCTTCGACATCGAGATCATCTTCCTCTTCCCGTGGGCGGTCGCTTTCGACCAGATGGCGCTGTTCGGGCTGATCGAGATGGTCATCTTCATCGTGACCGTCTTCGTCGCGTACGCCTATGTCTGGCGCCGCGGCGGTCTGGAGTGGGACTGAGTTATGGGTGTTGAGGAACAGCTTCCGGCCGGAGTGCTGCTGACCACCGTCGAGGGCCTGTCCGGCTACATGCGGAAGGCGTCGTTGTGGCCGGCAACCTTCGGGCTGGCCTGCTGCGCGATCGAGATGATGACCACCGGAGCACCGCGGTACGACGCGGCCCGGTTCGGGATGGAGGTCTTCCGGGCTTCGCCGCGGCAGGCCGACCTGATGATCGTGGCCGGCCGGGTGAGCCAGAAGATGGCTCCGGTGCTGCGCCAGATCTACGACCAGATGCCGAACCCGAAGTGGGTGCTGGCGATGGGCGTCTGCGCTTCGTCGGGAGGCATGTTCAACAACTACGCGATCGTCCAGGGTGTCGACCACGTGGTCCCGGTCGACATGTACCTGCCCGGCTGCCCGCCGCGGCCGGAGATGTTGCTGGACGCGTTCCTCAAGCTGCACGACGACATCCAGCACGGCAAGCTCGGCGCGCACAAGAAGGCGCTGCAGGCCGAGCAAGAGACCGCGGCGCTGACCGCGGCCCCGACGCTCGAGATGAAGGGTCTGCTTCGGTGAGTGACACCCAACCCGAGAACCTTCCGGCGACCTCCGCCGCCGGCGACGCTCAGACGCCGGGCGCCGAGGTGGTCGACCAGCGGCAGGGCATGTTCGGTGTCCGCGGCACCGGTGACACCTCCGGCTTCGGCGGCCTGCGTCGTCAGGTCGCCCTGCCCGGTGGCACGCCGAAGCCGTACGGCGGCTGGTTCGACGGCGCCACCGAGCGGCTCGAGGGCCTGTTGGGCACAGACGGCGACGGCGCGATCGAGAAGGTCGTGGTCGACCGCGGCGAGTTGACCCTGCACATCAAGCGGGAGCAGCTGGTCGAGGTGGCCCAGCACCTGCGCGACGACGAGGCGCTCCGGTTCGAGTTCTGCTCCGGCGTCAGCGGCGTGCACTACCCGAACGAGACCGGGCGCGAGCTGCACGCGGTCTACCACCTGCTGTCGATCACCCACAACCGGCGGATCCGGCTCGAGGTGTCCTGCCCCGACGCCGACCCGCACATCCCGTCGGTGGTCTCGGTCTACCCGGCCAACGACTGGCACGAGCGGGAGACCTGGGACTTCTTCGGCATCATCTTCGACGGGCACCCGGCGCTGACCCGGATCCAGATGCCGGACGACTGGCCGGGCCACCCGCAGCGCAAGGACTACCCGCTCGGCGGTATCGACGTCGAGTACAAGGGCGCCGTCATCCCGCCGCCCGACACGCGGAGGTCTTACAACTGATGACCACGACAGATCCCTACGCGACCACCCGCGACACCACCGAGGGCAAGGTCTTCACCGTCACCGGTCAGGACTGGGACTCGGTCGTGTCCGGCCTCGGCGACGAGCCGGAAGAGCGCATCGTCGTCAACATGGGCCCGCAGCACCCGTCCACCCACGGCGTGCTCCGGCTGATCCTCGAGATCGAGGGCGAGACGGTGACCGAGGCCCGCTGCGGCATCGGCTACCTGCACACCGGTATCGAGAAGAACATGGAGTTCCGCTCCTGGACGCAGGGCGTCACGTTCTGCACCCGGATGGACTACCTGTCGCCGTTCTACAACGAGACGGCGTACTGCCTCGCGGTCGAGCGGCTGCTCGGGATCGAGGACCAGATCCCGGAGAAGGCGAACGTGATGCGGGTGCTCCTGATGGAGCTCAACCGGATCAGCAGCCACCTGGTCTGCATCGCCACCGGTGGGATGGAGATCGGCGCCCTGACGGTGATGACGATCGGCTTCCGCGAGCGGGAGATGACGCTCGACCTGTTCGAGCTGATCACCGGGTTGCGGATGAACCACGCGTTCATCCGGCCGGGCGGTGTCGCCCAGGACCTGCCGCCGGGCGCACTGGACAAGATCCGGGACTACATCACCTGGATGAACAAGCACCTGCCCGAGTACGCCGAGCTGTGCAACGCGAACCCGATCTTCAAGCACCGGCTGGAGAAGGTCGGCTACCTGGACCTGTCCGGGTGCATGGCGCTCGGCATCTCCGGCCCGCCGCTGCGTGCGACCGGGTACGGCTTGGACCTGCGCAAGACCCAGCCGTACTGCGGGTACGAGACGTACGACTTCGACGTACCGACCTGGGACACCGCCGACTCGTACGGGCGGTTCCGGGTCCGGTTGCAGGAGATGTGGGAGTCGCTGAAGATCGTCGAGCAGTGCGCCGACCGCCTCGCCAAGATGGAGGGCGAGCCGGTGATGGTGGCGGACAAGAAGATCGGCTGGCCGAGCCAGCTCGCGGTCGGCAACGACGGCATGGGCAACTCGCTCGACCACATCAAGCACATCATGGGCGAGTCGATGGAAGCCCTGATCCACCACTTCAAGCTGGTCACCGAGGGCTTCCGGGTCCCGGCCGGCCAGGCCTACGTGGCGGTCGAGTCGCCGCGCGGCGAACTGGGCTGCCACCTGGTCTCCGACGGCGGCACCAAGCCGTACCGGGCGCACTTCCGCGACCCGTCCTTCGCAAACCTGCAGGCGATGCCGATCCTGTGCGAGGGCGCACAGGTGGCCGACGTGATCGTCGCCGTCGCCAGCCTTGACCCGGTGATGGGTGGAGTGGACCGATAGATGGCCGAGAACGGTAGCTGGAATCATACGACTGCGACCGACAAGCCGGTGCCGTACAGCACCGGTGACTCGAAGATCACCGAAACCACGATCGCGGAGATGCGTCAGCTCGCGGCCCGGTACCCGGTCGGCCGCTCGGCGCTGCTGCCGATGCTGCACCTGGTGCAGTCGGTCGAGGGCCGGGTCACCCCGGAGGGCATCGAGGCGTGCGCCGGCGTGCTCGGGCTGACCGGCGCCGAGGTGTCGGCGGTGGCGACCTTCTACACGATGTACAAGCGCCGCCCGGTCGGCGACTACCACGTCGGGGTGTGCACCAACACGCTGTGCGCGATCATGGGCGGCGACCTGATCTTCGAGCGGCTCAAGCAGCACCTCGACGTCGGCAACGACGAGACCACCGAGGACGGCAAGATCACCCTCGAGCACCTGGAGTGCAACGCCGCCTGCGACTACGCGCCGGTGATGATGGTGAACTGGGAGTTCTTCGACGACATGACGCCGGAGTCGGCCACCCAGCTGGTCGACGACCTGCGCGACGGCACCGAGGTGAAGTCGCCCCGCGGCGCGACGATCTGCACCTGGAAGGAAGCCGAGCGGGTGCTGGCCGGGTTCCCCGACGGCCGCGCCGACGAGGGACCGACCGGTGGCAAGGCGACTCTGGCCGGGCTCCGGCTGGCCCGCGAGCGCAACTGGACCGCTCCTGGTAGAGACTCTTCGGCGGCGGACGCCCGGAAGGAGGACTGACCATGCTGACCCCGGTACTGTCCGACAACTGGGACCAGATCCGCTCCTGGCAGCTGGCGTCGTACCAGCGGTCCGGTGGCTACGAGGCGCTGCGTACGGCGCTGCGGATGCAACCGGCCGACGTGATCACCGCGGTGAAGGACTCGGGTCTGCGCGGTCGTGGTGGCGCGGGCTTCCCGACCGGGATGAAGTGGTCCTTTATCCCGCCTAAAGACGCAGCCAACCCGAAACCGCATTATCTCGTGGTGAACGCGGACGAGTCCGAGCCGGGCACCTGCAAGGACATCCCGCTGATGCTCGCCTCGCCGCACACGCTGGTCGAGGGCGTCATCATCTCGTCGTTCGCGATCCGCGCGTCGGTGGCGTTCATCTACGTGCGCGGTGAAGTGCTGCACGTGATCCGCCGGCTGCAGCAGGCGGTCGAGGAGGCGAAGGCGGCCGGCTTCATCGGCAAGAACATCCTCGGCACCGGCTACGACCTGGACGTGGTCGTGCACGCCGGCGCGGGCGCCTACATCTGCGGCGAGGAGACGGCACTGCTTGACTCGCTGGAAGGCCGTCGCGGTCAACCCCGGCTGCGTCCTCCGTTCCCGGCCGTGGCAGGTCTGTACGGCTGCCCCACAGTGATCAACAACGTCGAGTCGATCGCGTCTGTTCCCGCGATCATCAAGAACGGGCCGGACTGGTTCGGCTCGATGGGCACCGAGAAGTCCAAGGGCATGACGCTGTACTCGCTGTCCGGGCATGTCACCCGCCCGGGCCAGTACGAGGCGCCGCTCGGGATCACGCTGCGCCAGCTGCTCGACCTGGCCGGCGGAGTCCGCGAGGGCCACGAGCTGAAGTTCTGGACGCCGGGCGGTTCGTCCACCCCGATGCTGACCGCCGATCACCTCGACATCCCGCTGGACTACGAGGGCGTCGGCTCGGTCGGCTCGATGCTGGGCACCAAGGCGCTGCAGATCTTCGACGAGACCACTTGCGTGGTCCGCGCCGTACTGCGCTGGACCGAGTTCTACAAGCACGAGTCCTGCGGCAAGTGCACGCCGTGCCGCGAGGGCACCTGGTGGCTGGTGCAGATCCTGGAGCGGCTGGAGGCCGGCAAGGGCAGCGAGGAGGACCTCGAGACCCTGTTGGATCTGTCCGAGAACATCATGGGCCGGTCGTTCTGCGCGCTCGGCGACGGTGCCACCGCACCGATCACCAGCTCGATCCAGTACTTCAAGGACGACTACCTGGCGCACTTCGAGAACGGCGGCTGCCCGTTCGACCCGATGGCAAGCACTGTCTTCGCTACCGCTGGAGCAAGCGCATGACGATCGCCAACAACACAGTGAACCCGTCAGCGGAGGTGGAGCGGACCGATCTGGTCACCGTCACCATCGACGATCTCGAGGTCAAGGTTCCGAAGAACACTTTGGCGATCCGGGCCGCGGAGCAGGCCGGGATCCAGATCCCGCGGTTCTGCGACCACCCGCTGCTGGAGCCGGTCGGCGCCTGCCGGCAGTGCCTGGTCGAGGTGCCCGACGCCGGTAACGGCCGCGGGATGCCGAAGCCGCAGGCGTCCTGCACGCTGGCCGTCGCCGACGGGATGGTGATCCGGACCCAGGTGACCTCGCCGGTGGCGGACAAGGCTCAGCACGGGAACATGGAGTTCCTGCTGATCAACCACCCGCTGGACTGCCCGGTCTGCGACAAGGGCGGCGAGTGCCCGCTGCAGAACCAGGCGATGTCCAACGGCTACGGCGAGACCCGCTTCCACGAGATCAAGCGGACCTTCCCGAAGCCGATCAACATCTCCGCCGAGGTGCTGCTGGACCGGGAGCGGTGTGTGCTCTGCGCCCGCTGCACCCGGTTCTCCGAGCAGATCGCCGGTGACCCGTTCATCGCGCTGATCGAGCGGGGTGCGCTGCAGCAGGTCGGGATCTACGAGAAGGAGCCGTTCGAGAGCTACTTCTCCGGCAACGCCATCCAGATCTGCCCGGTCGGCGCGCTCACCAGCGCGGCGTACCGGTTCCGGTCCCGGCCGTTCGACCTGGTGTCGGTGCCGACGGTGGCCGAGCACGACTCGTCCGGTGCGGCGATCCGGGCCGACTACCGGCGCGGCAAGGTGATGCGCCGGTTGTCCGGTGACGACCCGGAGGTCAACGAGGAGTGGATCTCCGACCGGGACCGGTTCGCGTTCAACTACGCGACCACCGGTGACCGGCTGACCCACCCGCTGATCCGCGAGGACGGCGAGCTGCGGCCGGCGTCCTGGCCGGAGGCGTTGAACTTCGCGGCCGAGAAGCTGACCGCCGCGCGCGGTAGCGCCGCAGTACTGACCGGTGGGCGGCTGACGCTCGAGGACGCCTACGCGTACTCGAAGTTCGCCCGGGTCGCGCTGGGCAGCAACGACATCGACTTCCGGTCCCGGCCGCACTCGCCCGAGGAGGCCGACTTCCTGGCCGCCGCGGTCGCGGGCACCGGGCTCGGTACGACGTTCGGCGACCTGGAGCGGGCCGGATCGATCCTGCTGGCCGGGTTCGAGCCCGAGGAGGAGGCGCCGACGGTGTTCCTCCGGCTCCGCAAGGGCGTCCGGAAGAACGGCACCAAGGTCTTCACGGTGGCGTCCCTCGCCTCCCGGGGTGTGGAGAAGCTGTCCGGCGTCGTCGTACCGGCCGCGCCGGGCACCGAAGCCGCGGTACTGGCTGATCTGCGCAGCGCGGGTGAGACCGGGGCCGCGGCGAAGGAATCGCTCGGCGCCGACTCGATCATCATCGTGGGCGAGCGGCTCGCGTCCGTACCGGGCGCCTACTCCGCGGCCCTGCGGCTGGCGCTCGACACGGGTGCGCAGCTGGCCTGGATCCCGCGGCGCGCGGGTGACCGGGGTGCGCTGGAGGCCGGCTGCCTGCCGGGCCTGCTGCCCGGTGGCCGGCTGGTGACCGACCCGCAGGCGCGGGTCGACCTGCAGGCCGCGTGGGGTGTCGACAGCCTGCCGGGCACGGTCGGCAAGGACACCGGCGAGATCCTCGCCGCGGCCGGATCGCTGCAGGCGCTGGTCGTCGCGGGCGTCGAGATCGACGACCTGCCGGATCCGGCGGCCGCGCTCGCCGCGCTTGAGGCGGCGCCGTTCGTGGTCAGCTTCGAGGTCCGCAACTCCCAGGTCACCGAGCACGCCGACGTCATCTTCCCGGTGGTTCCGCCGGCGGAGAAGGACGGCACCTTCATGAACTGGGAGGGCCGGGAGCGGTCCTTCCCGGTGGTGCTCCAGGTGCCGGCCGCGATGCCCGACGTCCGGGCGCTGGCCGCGCTGACCCAGGAGATGGGCCTGTCGCTCGGCTTCAGCACTGCCGCAGCGGCGAAGAAGGAGTACGACGAGCTCGGCCGCTGGGACGGCGACCGGGCCCAGGAGCCGACGTACCAGGCCGGTCCGGCGCTCGGCGCGTTCGACTCGACCCGGCTGTCCACCTGGCGGATGCTGATCGACGACAGCCGCAGCAACGACGGCGAGCCGCACCTGGTCGCGACCGCCCGGAAGCCGGTGGCGAAGATCTCGCTGACCACCTCGCGCCGGGTCGGGGTGACCGATGGTGACGAGCTGGTGGTCAGCACCGACGCCGGTTCGATCCGGTTGCCGGTGGTGGTCACGGCCATGCCGGACAACGTGGTGTGGCTGCCGACGAACTCGGCCGACTCGCATGTCCGCCGGTCACTGCACGCCGACCATGGCTCGATCGTGACGATCGCCGGAGGGAACGCATGAGCATGATCCCGCTCGCTGATGTGCCGGATGCGGGCTTCGGTCAGGACCCCTGGTGGGTGATCGGCCTCAAGGTGCTGCTGGTCTTCGTCTTCCTGGTCGTGCTGACGCTGTTCAACATCTGGCTGGAGCGCCGGGTGGTGGCCCGGATGCAGCACCGGATCGGCCCGAACGTGCACGGCCCGCAGGGGCTGCTCCAGTCGCTGGCCGACGGTATGAAGCTGATGTTCAAGGAAGACCTCATGCCGAAGGGCGTGGACAAGGTCGTCTTCGTCGCGGCACCGGTGATCGTCTCGATCCCGGCCTTCCTGACGTTCGCCGTGATCCCCTTCGGGCCGACGGTGAAGATCCCGTTCACCGACACCTACACCCGGCTGCAGATCACCGACCTGCCGGTCTCGGTGCTGTACGTGCTGGCGATCGCGTCGATCGGCATCTACGGCATCGTCCTCGGCGGCTGGTCGTCGAACTCGACGTACTCACTGCTCGGCGGGCTGCGGTCCAGCGCCCAGATGATCTCGTACGAGGTCGGGATGGGGCTGGCATTCGTCACGGTGTTCCTGTTCGCCGGGTCGATGTCCACCTCGGAGATCGTCGCCGCGCAGGGCTCGAACCAGTCGATCAGCCTGTTCGGCGCGGACATCCCGATCCCGGGCTGGTACGCGTTCCTGTTGTTCCCGTCGTTCGTGATCTACGTGATCTCGATGGTCGGCGAGACGAACCGGGCGCCGTTCGACCTGCCCGAGGCCGAGGGCGAACTGGTGGCCGGCTTCCTGACCGAGTACTCGTCGATGAAGTACGCGATGTTCTTCCTGGCGGAGTACATCAACATGGCGACGGTGTCGGCGCTGGCGACCACGCTGTTCCTGGGCGGCTGGCGTGCGCCTTGGCCGATCTCGATCTGGGACGGCGCGAACTCCGGCTTCTGGCCGGTGCTGTGGTTCGTCGGCAAGATGATGTGCTTCATCTTCTTCTACATCTGGCTGCGCGGGACACTGCCGCGACTGCGGTACGACCAGTTCATGAAGCTGGGCTGGAAGATCCTGATCCCGGTCGCCATGGGCTGGATCCTGCTGGTCGCCACCGTCCGCGCCGTCGGCCGCGAGGTCGACTTCAACCGCAACTACCTGCTGGTGGCCGCGGGCATCGTCGCGCTGATCGCGGTGATCACCATGTTCCTGCCGCAGAAGAAGACCGAGGAGCCCACGCCGGCCGCGGAAGGCGACTTCGACGCCTTCGCCGGTGGGTTCCCGGTCCCACCACCGCTCGTCGAGACTCCGAGCCGAAGCGAGGAAGCCAACCGTGGCTAGTGTGAAAGAGTCCCTCTGGGACCCGGTTGCCGGGTTCGGGGTCACCTTCCGGACGATGTTCCGCAAGGTGTTCACCGAGGAGTACCCGTTCGACAAGAAGCCGACCGCACCGCGGTTCCACGGCCGGCACCAGCTGAACCGCTGGCCCGACGGCCTGGAGAAGTGCATCGGCTGCGAGCTGTGCGCGTGGGCCTGCCCGGCCGACGCGATCTACGTCGAAGGTGCCGACAACACCGAAGGCGGTCGGATGTCGCCGGGTGAGCGGTACGGGCGCGTCTACCAGATCAACTACCTGCGCTGCATCCTCTGCGGTCTGTGCATCGAGGCCTGCCCGACCCGGGCGCTCACGATGACCAACGAGTACGAGCTGGCCGACCGCAGCCGCGAGTCCCTCATCTACGAGAAGAAGGACCTGCTGGCGCCGCTGCTGCCCGGGATGCAGGAGCCGCCGCACGAGATGCAGCTCGGCGCGAGCGAGAAGGACTACTACCTCGGGCTGACCGGTGCGGCGGCCGCGCCGGCCGAAGGTGGTGGCAACAAGTGATCACCCTCGTGACTGGCGGACAGGTCGCGTTCTGGATGCTGGCACCGGTGATGGTGCTGGCCGCGATCGCGATGGTCCTGGTCCGCAAGGCGGTGCACTCCGCGCTGCTGCTGGCCACGGTGATGGTCTGCCTGGCCGTGCAGTACGCCGCCCAGGACGCGCCGTTCCTGTTCGCGGTGCAGATCATCGTCTACACCGGCGCCATCCTGATGCTGTTCCTGTTCGTGCTGATGCTGGTCGGCGTCGACGCGTCCGACTCGCTGGTGGAGACCATCCGCGGTCAGCGGCTGCTGGCCGGCCTGGCCTTCCTCGGCTTCGGCATCCTGCTCGTCTCCGCCGTCGGCAGCGCGATGTACGGCGACCCGATCGGTCTCGGCCAGGCGCAGCCGGACGGTAACCCGATGGCGATCGCGCAACTGCTGTTCAGCAAGTACGTGTTCGCCTTCGAGGTGACCTCGGCGCTGCTGATCACCGCCGCGCTCGGCGCGATGATGCTGGCGCACCGGGAGCGGCTGACCAAGAAGAAGACCCAGCGGGACCTGTCCGAGGAGCGGATCCTCAAGTACGCCGAGCACGGCGTCCACCCCGGGCCGCTGCCGACCCCCGGCGTACTGGCCCGGCACAACGCCGTCGACACGCCCGCGCTGCTGCCGGACGGGTCGATCGCACCGACCTCGGTTTCGCGAGTCCTGCAGGCACGTGGCACCGTGTTCCCCGAAGCGGAGGAGCGCGCCGAGATCGAGGCTGTCCGCCGGATCGCTGCAGGTGACCCCGGAGACCAGGTCCCGCCGGAACCGACCGGCACGGATCTGACCGGATTCGGTGAAGGAGACAAGCTGTGACCACGGAGCCGTACATCGTGCTCTCGGTGATCCTGTTCAGCATCGGCGCGCTCGGCGTGCTGGTCCGCCGGAACGCCATCGTCGTCTTCATGTGCGTGGAGCTGATGCTGAACGCGACCAACCTCGCGTTCGTCAGCTTCGCCCGCCAGCACGGCAATCTCGACGGCCAGATCGCCGCCTTCTTCGTGATGGTGGTGGCCGCGGCCGAGGTCGTGATCGGTCTGGCGATCATCATGGCCATCTTCCGCACCCGTCGCTCGGCCTCGGTCGACGACGCCAACCTGCTCAAGTACTGAGGTAATCACCGATGAGTCATGAGCTGACGTGGCTGCTGGTCGCCATTCCGGCGGTGTCCGCGGCGATCCTGCTGCTGGGTGGCAAGGCCACCGACGCGTGGGGTCACCTGCTCGGGACCGCGGCGCCGCTGGCCTCGTTCGTCTGCGGTGTCGTGCTGTTCTTCCAGATGCAGGGCCTGCACGCCGAAGAGCGGTCCGAGACGGTCCACCTGTTCGAGTGGTTCTCGGTCGGCAGTATCAAGGTGGACGTGTCCCTGCTGGCCGACCAGCTGTCCATCCTGTTCGTGCTGCTGATCACCGGGGTCGGTTCGCTGATCCACATCTACTCGATCGGCTACATGGCGCACGATCCGCGCCGGCGCCGTTTCTTCGGCTACCTGAACCTGTTCGTCGCCTCCATGCTGCTGCTGGTGCTGGCGGCGGACTACCTGGTGGTCTTCGTCGGCTGGGAGGGCGTCGGTCTGGCGTCGTACCTGCTGATCGGATTCTGGCAGCACAAGAACTCGGCCGCGGTCGCCGCGAAGAAGGCGTTCGTGGTGAACCGGGTCGGTGACATCGGCCTCTCGCTCGCGGTGATGAGCATGTGGGCGCTGTTCGGCTCGTCGGCCTTCACCACCGTGAACGCCGGGGCCGAAGGGCTGTCGGAGACCTGGGGCACGCTGCTCGGCCTGATGCTCTTGCTGGCGGCCTGCGGCAAGTCGGCCCAGGTGCCGCTGCAGTCCTGGTTGCTGGACGCGATGGAGGGCCCGACCCCGGTGTCGGCCCTGATCCACGCCGCGACCATGGTCACCGCCGGTGTCTATCTGGTGGTCCGGTCGCACGCGATCTACGAGGTGTCCGAGGCCGCGTCGACCGCGGTGGTGATCGTCGGTACGGTGACCGCGCTGGCCGGTGCGATCATCGGTTGCGCCAAGGACGACATCAAGAAGGCGCTGGCCGGTTCGACGATGAGCCAGATCGGCTACATGATGCTGGCCGCGGGGCTCGGCCCGGCGGGGTACGCGTTCGCGATCTTCCACCTGCTCACCCACGGCTTCTTCAAGGCCAACATGTTCCTCGGCGCCGGCTCGGTGATGCACGGCATGAACGACGACGTGAACATGCGGCACTACGGCGGCCTGGCGAAGTACATGAAGGTCACCTTCGCCACTTTCGCGTTCGGCTACCTGGCCATCCTCGGCATCCCGCCGTTCTCGGGCTTCTTCAGCAAGGACAAGATCATCGAGGCCGCGTTCGCGGACAACACGGTGATCGGGTTGTGCGCGCTGCTCGGCGCCGGCATCACCGCGTTCTACATGACCCGGCTGATGCTGATGACGTTCTTCGGTGAGAAGCGGTGGAAGCAGGACGTCCACCCGCACGAGTCGCCGGCCGTGATGACCGGTCCGCTGGTCGTGCTGGCGGCGCTCTCGCTCGGTGGCGGCGCGCTGTACTTCGCCGGCCACTGGATCGTCGACTGGCTGGAGCCGGTGGTCGGTCACGAGGAGCACCACCCGCCGGTCAGCGCGCTGGTGATGACGCTGATCACTCTCGCGGTGGTTGCCGTCGGCATCGTCATCGCGGTGCTCCGGTACCGCCGGGACATCCCGAGCGAGGCGCCCGCGCGGGTCTCGCCGGCCACCACCTTCGCCCGCCGTGACCTGTACGGCGACGCGCTGAACGAGGCGGTCTTCATGCGCCCGGGTCAGTACAGCACCCGGACGCTGGTCTGGCTCGACAACCGGGGTGTGGACGGTCTGGTGAACGGGCTGGCCGCACTCTTCGGCGGACTGTCCGGCCGGCTCCGCCGGTTCCAGACGGGGTTCGTCCGGTCCTACGCACTCAGCATGGTCTTCGGCGCCGCATTCGTGGTCGTCGCCCTCCTCGCGGTGAGGTTGTCGTGAACATCGGTTGGCTGACCTATCTCCTCCTCCTGCCGTTCGTGGGAGCCATCGCGACGATGGCCGTCCCGAAGGCGAAGGGGCTGCTGGCGAAGCAGGTCTCGCTGGTCTTCTCGCTGCTCACGCTGGCGCTGACCATCGTGATCGCGATCGGCTACCACCAGAACGGGGCAGCCGACTACGCGGAGACGCACACCTGGATCGAGGCCTTCGGCGCGCACTTCGCGCTCGGCCTGGACGGGGTCGGGATCGTGCTGGTGGTGCTCACCGCGCTGCTCACCCCGATCGTGCTGCTCGCCTCCTGGAACGACGCCCAGCAGGGCCGCTGGAGCGAGAAGTCCTTCTTCGCCTGGATCCTCGGCCTGGAGGCGCTGTCGCTCGGCGTGTTCGCCGCCACCGACGTGTTCCTGTTCTACGTGCTGTTCGAGGCCACGCTGATCCCGATGTACTTCCTGATCGGCGGCTTCGGCGGGGCCCAGCGCTCGTACGCCGCGGTGAAGTTCCTGCTCTACTCGCTGCTCGGCGGACTGCTGATGCTGGCCTCGGTGGTCGGCCTGTACGTCCTCTCGGCCCGCGCCGGCGACCCGTCGTACCTGCTCACCGACCTGATCCAGCTGGACATCAGCCAGAACACCGAGCGCTGGCTGTTCCTCGGCTTCTTCTTCGCGTTCGCGGTGAAGGCGCCGATGGTGCCGTTCCACACCTGGCTGCCGGACGCCGCCGCCGAGGCGACGCCGGGTACGTCGGTGCTGCTGGTCGGCGTCCTGGACAAGATCGGCACCTTCGGGATGATCCGGTTCTGCCTGGGCCTGTTCCCGAACGCGTCCGAGTGGGCCACCCCGGTGGTGCTCGTACTCGCGCTGATCAGCGTCCTGTACGGCGCGCTACTGGCGATCGGGCAGACCGACATCAAGCGGCTGATCGCCTACACGTCGATCTCGCACTTCGGGTTCATCGTGATGGGCATCTTCGCGCTGACCTCGCAGGGTATGACCGGGTCGACGCTCTACATGTTCAACCACGGTCTCTCCACCGCCGCGCTGTTCCTGGTCGCGGGGTACCTGATCTCGCGGCGCGGTTCGGCGCGGATCGCGGACTACGGCGGCGTCGAGAAGGTGGCACCGGTGCTGGCCGGGACGTTCCTGTTCGCGGGTCTGTCCAGCCTGTCGCTGCCCGGGTTGTCGCCGTTCATCAGCGAGTTCATGGTGCTGGCCGGGACGTTCAGCAAGCACAGGGTGATCGCCGTGATCGCGGTCGTCGGTATCGTGCTGGCGGCGCTCTACATCCTGCTCATGTACCAACGCCTGATGACCGGGCCGGTCCGGGACGGGGTCGAGAAGCTCAAGGACCTGAACTTCCGCGAGGTGTTCGCGATCGCACCGCTGCTGGTACTGATCGTCGGCCTCGGCGTCTACCCGAAGCCGGTGGTCGACATCATCAAGCCCGCGGTCGAGTCGACGATGCAGCGCGTCGGAGTCACCGACCCGGCCCCGGAGATCCCCGTGACGGAGGGACAGAAGTGAGTGCAGTGCTGACGGCTTTGCCGGTGGCGGACTTCACCGCGCCGAAGCTCGAGTACACCGAGCTGATGCCGTTGCTCGTAGTCTTCGGGGCGGCCTGTGTCGGCGTCCTGGTGGAGGCGTTCCTGCCGCGGTACCTCCGGCACCTGGTCCAGGTCGCGCTGGCGATCGTCGGGTTGGCGGCGGCCGGCGTACTGACCGTGCTGCTGATGGCCGACAAGAAGGAACTGATCGCCGCCCAGGGCGCGATCTCGGTGGACGGCCCGGCGCTGTTCACCTGGATCACGTTGCTCGCGCTGACGCTGATCAGTGTGCTGCTGTTCGCGGAGCGCTCGGTCGACGGTGGGCTGTCCGCGTTCGCGGGCCAGGCGGCCGCCGTACCGGGGTCCGAGGCCGAGCGGGAGGGTACCGCGGCCAAGGTCGAGCACACCGAGATCTTCCCGCTGACGCTGTTCGCCGTCGGCGGCATGATGCTGTTCGCCTCAGCCAACGACCTGCTGCTGATGTTCGTCGCGCTCGAGGTCTTCTCGCTGCCGCTGTACCTGCTCTGCGGGCTGGCCCGGCGTCGCCGGCTGATCTCGCAGGAAGCCGCGATGAAGTACTTCCTGCTCGGCGCCTTCGCCTCGGCCTTCCTGCTGTTCGGGATCGCGATGCTGTACGGGTACGCCGGCACCATGTCGCTCGGCGGGATCGCCGACGCGCTGGCCACCCAGACCGGCGGCGACACGATCCTGCTCGCCGGTACCGGCATGATCGGGGTCGGCCTGCTGTTCAAGGTCGGCGCGGTGCCGTTCCACTCCTGGACGCCGGACGTGTACCAGGGTGCGCCGACGCCGGTCACCGGGTTCATGGCCGCGTGCACCAAGATCGCCGCGTTCGTCGGGCTGATGCGGGTCTTCTACGTCGCGCTCGGCGGCAGCCGGTGGGACTGGGCGCCGATGATGTGGGTGGTCGCCATCCTGACCATGGTGGTCGGCTCGATCGTCGCGATCACCCAGACCGACGTGAAGCGGATGCTCGCGTACTCGTCGATCGCGCACGCGGGCTTCCTGCTGACCGCGTTCGTCGGGCTCGCACAGGCCGGGAGCGGTGTGCTCAACGGGATCACCTCGACCCAGGCGGTGCTGTTCTACCTGGTCACCTACGGTTTCCCGACCATCGGCGCCTTCGCCGTCGTCACGCTGGTGCGGGACGCGGGCGGCGAGGCCACCCACCTGTCCCGGTGGGCCGGGCTGGGCAAGAAGTCGCCGCTGCTGGCCGGTGTCTTCGCCTTCTTCCTGCTGTCCTTCGCCGGCATCCCGCTGACCGCGGGTTTCACCGGCAAGTGGGCCGTGTTCACCGCCGCGTGGACCGGTGGGGCCTGGCCGCTGGTCGTGGTCGCCGTACTGTGCAGCCTGGTCGCCGCGTTCTTCTACGTCCGGGTGATCGTGCTGATGTTCTTCTCCGACCTGCCGGCTGATGCGCCGGACGTGGCGCTGCCGGGCTGGCAGACCACGGCCGCCGTCGCCCTGGGTCTCGCCGCCACCGTCGTCTTCGGCCTGGTTCCCGGCCCGATGCTCGACCTGGCGGCCCGAGCGGGTGAGTTCATCCGTTGAGCCCGACTCCGTTGCCGGCTGAGAGCCTGGGATTCGCGATCGCCGACGAGGCGCTCGAGTCCCGGGTCCGGGCCGGCCTGGAACGGGTCGAGCAGGCGCTGCGGGACTCCACCCAGTCCGAGGCGCCGTTCGTCACCCAGGCCGCCCAGCACGTCATGGTTGCCGGCGGCAAGCGGTTCCGCCCGCTGCTGGTATTGCTGGCGGCGGAGTTCGGGCCGCGTCCCGACGCCGATGAGGTGATCGAGTCGGCCGTCGTGGTCGAGCTGACCCACGTCGCGACGCTGCACCACGACGACGTGATGGACGAGGCCGCGCTCCGGCGGGGTGCTTCCACCGCGAACGCGGCCTGGGACAACTCGGTGGCGATCCTGGCGGGGGACTGGTTGTTCGCCCGCGCATCCGACCTGGTCGCCGGGCTCGGACCGGAAGCGGTCCGGATCCAGGCCCGTACCTTCGGCCGGCTGGTCGAGGGGCAGATCCGGGAGACACTCGGGGTCGGCGATGGCCAGGACCCGCTCGCGCACTACCTGTCGGTGGTCGCGGACAAGACCGGCTCACTGATCGCCACATCCGCCTTGTTCGGTGCGCGCTTCGCGGGTGCCTCGGAGGAGGTGCAGGAGGCGCTGCGGGCCTTCGGCGAGGAGATCGGCGCCGCCTTCCAGTTGGCCGACGACATCCTCGACGTCACCTCCGAATCGGTCCAGTCCGGCAAGACGCCCGGTACCGACCTGCGCGAGGGGGTGCCGACGCTGCCGGTGCTCATCTTCCGCGCCTCGGCCGATCCGTCGAAGCCCGGGGACGCCCGGCTGCTGGAGCTGCTGGACTCCGACCTCACCGACGACGCCCGGCTGGCCGAAACCCTGGGGTTGCTCCGGGCCCACCCGTCCCTCCAGCAGGCCGAGGACGACGTCCGCCGCCGGGCCGCCGACGCCCGCAAACTCCTCTCCGGCCTCCCCGAAGGCATCCCCCGCACCGCCCTCGAATCCCTCTGCGACCTGGTCGTCACCCGCTCCGTCTGAGGTTCTCCGTACGCCGGGGACCTTCAATTCTCGGGACCTTGAACAAGAACCGGGGACCGCGGACAAGGTAATTCCCTGTCCGAGGTCCCCACTTCTTGTTCATGGTCACCCGAAGAGCTGTCCGCACTACGTCAGCTGCCGACGCGGCCGCCGTCCTTGCGCCAGACGCAGGCGATGGCCGGGCGGGGGAACTTGTGCGTGTGCGGCCAGGTCGAGGTGGGCTTCTCGAAGGTCGCGTCGTCGGTCTCGCCGGGGTGCTGAACGGCGACGAAGGCGGTCTTGTCGTCATCGCTGATCAGCGGACCGCAGGCCTCGGCGGCGAACGGCACGGACAGGAACTGCTTGACCTGGCCGCGCTTCGGGCCCGCCACCGGGACGGTGAAGATGCCGTCGTTGGAGCCGAGCACGTTGCCGTCGGTGGAGATCCACAGGTTGCCGGAGCCGTCGAAGGCGACGTTGTCCGGGCAGGAGATCGGGCTCACCTTGGTCTTGTCGAACCCACCGAAGTACGTCTCCTGCGCGGCCGGGTCGCCGCAGACCAGGAACAGGTTCCAGTTGAACCCGGTCTTGGCGGCGTCGTCACCCTCCTCGCTTAGCTCGAGGACGTACCCGTTGCGGTTGCCGGACTGCTCCACCAGCGGGGCGCCCAGGCTCGGGCGGGTGTGCGACTTCGCCAGCGGGTTGGCCTCGTCCACCGGGAAGGTGCCGCCCCGGTTGGAGTTGTTCGTCAGCGCGGCGTAGACCTTGCCGTTCACCGGGTTCCGCTCGATGTCCTCGGGCCGGTCCATCCGGGTCGGGCTGACCTTGTCGGCCGCGATCCGGGTGTTGATCAGGACCTCGGCGACGCTCATCCCGGCGACGAACGACTCCGTGTCCGAGGTCAGCGGGATCCACTGGCCGGTGCCGTCGTAGAGGCCGTCGCCGCTGCCGTCGCCGGTGAACTTGGCGACGTACAGGGTGCCGTGGTCGAGCAGGCCGAAGTTCGCCTTGCGGTCGTCCTCGTCGTACTTGCCGGTCGAGACGAACTTGTAGATGTACTCGCCGCGCTCGTCGTCACCGGTGTACGCCGCGATCCGGCCGTCGGCGGTGATCGTGATGGTGGCGCCCTCGTGCTTGAGCCGGCCGAGCATGCTGCGCTTCTTCGGCGTCGACTTCGGGTCGTACGGGTCGACCTCGACGATCCAGCCGAACTTGTACGCCTCGGTCGGGGTCTTGGTCAGGTCGAAGCGCGGGTCGACCGTGCTCCAGCCCTTCTGCGTGGTCTTGGTGGTCGGCACGCCGTACCGCTTGAGGGAGGTGACGTGCTCGGCCGCGACGGTGTCGGAGACGTCGAAGTAGCCCTGGAAGTTCTCCTCGCCGGACAGGATCGTGCCCCACGGCGTGACGCCGCCGGCGCAGTTGCCGAACGTGCCGGAGACCTTCGTGCCGACCCGGGGATCCGCCGCGGCCGGGCCGGTGACCTCGAACTCGGTGTGCACGGTGATCCGGCGGTTGTACTTCGGCAGGGACTTGTCCCGGCGCCACTGGCCGCTGCGGCCGACCCGCTCGATGCCGACGACGGACATGCCGTGCGCGGCCATCGCGATCTTCTTGGTGGTGGCGTCGTCGTACTTGCCGGTCGGGAACATCAGGTACTCGTCGGTGTACTCCTGGTTGCAGACGAGCAGCGACTTCTTGTCGTCCCGCAGCGGCACGATCATCGTGTAGTCGTTGTTGTAGCCGAACTGCTTGGCCTGCGCCTCGGGCGTCTGCGCGTTGACGTCGAACTTCGGCGCGCCCGGCACGACCGGGTCTCCCCAGCCGATGATCACGGCCTGCTCGTAACCCTTCGGGACGACGATGTCGTCCTTGCGGTTCGGCGGCACCACGCTGTGGCTGAGTTCGCCGCGCGGACCGGGGAAACCGGGGAACGATCCGTTGCCCTTGTCACCGTTCGAGGCGACGAGCATGTCGGCCGCGGCCGGGGCGTTCACCGCGAGCGTGGTGACACCGGCTGCCGCGACCCCGGCGGCGCCGAGCTTCAGCATGCCGCGCCGCGAGAACGCGGACCGCATGACGGTCTGGATGTGCTCGTTACCCGACGGGTTCGGGTCGGCGTGGTCGCACTGGTTCGCGCACTTCATCTCACAAGTGCGAAGGGATCGGGATCCGTGACGGGTGCCGATCTGGCTGATCAGCGGCAGCAGCTTGGGGCTCACGCGGGTGACTCCGGTTCTCAGAAGTTCAGTTCAGCAGACGCCGCGAGGCTAGGGAGCCCAAACGGGAACCGGGTGAAGGTCAGGTGAACGTCAAAAGGCTTAGGTTGCCCTAAGTAGCCGGATGCGTCCAGCCGATCACACAGCGGATGCGGCGACTTCCAGCGACACCGTACGCCGCCGCCGGTTCATCCCGTCCCAGCTGAAGATCGCCAGCGCCAGCCAGACCAGCCCGAACCCGGCCCACCGCATCGGCGACATGTCCTCGTGGAACACCAGGACGCCGGTCGCGAACTGCATGATCGGCGCGATGTAGTTCAGCAGCCCGAGCGTGGTCATCGAGATCCTGGTCGCGGCAGCACCGAAGAGCAGCAGCGGGACCGCGGTGATCGGCCCGGTCAGCAGCACCAGCACCAGATAGCCGGAACCCTCGTGAGTCACGGTCGACTGACCCTGCACAGCCAGTACGGCGATGGCCGCGAGCGCGAGTGGAGCCGCGGTGGCCGACTCGATCGCCATCCCCTCGATCGCCCCGGCACCGGCCTTCTTCTTCGCCAGTCCGTAGAACCCGAACGAGAAGGTCAGCACGATCGCCACCCACGGCGGCCGGCCGTTCTCGATGGTCAGCCCGGCCACCGCGACGAAGGCGATCGCCAGCGCGGTCCACTGAGCCGCGTTGAGCCGCTCCTTCAGGACGAAGACGCCCAGCAGCACGGTGAACAGCGGGGTGATGAAGTAGCCGAGCGAGGTCTCGACGACGCGGCTGTTGTTCACGCCCCAGATGTAGGTGCCCCAGTTGACCGAGATCAGCAGTGCCGCCGCGACGAGCGGCCACCTGCGCCGTGGATCTCTGAGCAGCGCGCGGACCCGGCCGAGGCGCCGGAGTCCGAGGGTCAGCAGGGCGATCGTGACCAGCGACCAGATGATCCGGTGGGCCAGCAGTTCGACCGCACTGGACTGGTCCAGCAGCTTCCAGTAGAGCGGGAAGAGTCCCCAGATCAGGTACGCGGCGAACCCGTAGAAGAACCCTCTCCGCAGCTCTGGCACGCCTCGCAGTCTAGGTCCTGCGTCATAAGCGTCAAACCACTTTGCTCATTACGTGAGATGCGCTGGAGTGATGCGGTTGGATAGAGGTGACACAAGGAGGCACGCGTGGGTGTGAGGACCGGTCTGGTCTCGGTGACGTTCCGTCAGCTGGCGGTCGAGGAGGTCGTCGAGGTGGCCGCGCAGGCGGGGCTCTCGGCGATCGAGTGGGGTGGTGACATCCACGTGCCGCTGGGCGATCTGCCGGCCGCCCGGAAGGCACGCGCCCTCTGCGAGGATCACGGGCTCGCGGTCGCGGCGTACGGGTCCTATCTGCGGGCCGGCAGCGTCGACCGGGAGGAGATCCGTACCGCGGTGACCACGGCGGCTGAGCTGGGTGCCCCGAGGATCCGCGTCTGGGCCGGGAACGTGGGGACCGCCGACGCCGGCGTGGGCGACCGGATGGCGGTGACCCGGGGGCTGGCCGAGCTCGCCGATGTCGCGGCCGGAGCCGGGATCGAGATCGCGATGGAGTTCCACCGCGGCACCCTGACCGACGAGGTCGACTCCACCATCACGCTGCTGCTCGATGTCGGCGCGCCCAACCTCACGACGTACTGGCAACCGCCCGTCGACCTGGATGACAGGACCTGTCTGGAACAGCTGGAGGCGCTGATGCCCTGGCTGAGCACCGTGCACGTCTTCTCCTGGTGGCCGTCCAACAACCGGCTCCCGTTGTCCGGCCGGGAGTCGCTGTGGCGCCCGGTGCTCGACCGACTGGCGGCCGAGCCCCGGGAGATCAACGCGCTGCTCGAGTTCGTCGCCGACGACTCGATCACCCAGCTCGCGACCGACGCCGCCAACCTGCACTCCTGGGTCTGATCACTCCACCGGCACGTAGACGGCGATCACCAGGATGCCCTTGGTGGGCTTGCCACTGGTGATGCGGGTGGTGGCGGTGGCGGAAGGCCCGGCCGGTTGCGGATAGGTGCCGACACCGAAGCTGCCGTCGGAGCTGGCACTGTCGGCCGACATCGAGCCTTCCTCGGAGTTGGTCCGGACGGTCGCCTGGATGAGCGTGTCTCCGCCGCCCAGTGGAGTGCTGCCGGCCAGGATCAAGTAGGGGCGGTTGTCCGGAGTCTTGACGGAGACCTCGCCGCTGGTCGCAGCAGCGGACTTCACCTGATCGAGCTTGTACGTGTAGCCGTCCACTTCGGTCAGCTCAGGCAGCCTGACGCTCTTGCCGTCGGACGGATTCGTCACGGCGCGCTGTGGGCCCTGGAAGTAGACGCCCAGGCCCAGCCGTACGCCGGGGACGGTCACCGGCCGGCCGGACTCGTTGTCGATCAGCGTCGCGACCACCTCCACGGTCTGGCCGGCAGGCGGCGGGTCATTGAGGGTGTAGCTACTCTCCCCACCCGCATCGGTCGAACCGCCGTAGCAGTGGCCATTGGCGCGTTCGATCCCGTTGAACTGCACCCGCAGACCGTACTTCGGGTCGTGGACGTCGCCCTTGTTCGCCGTACAGAAGTCGCGCAGGCTCACCGGTGCGCCGGTGGCGGTGAACCGCAGCCGGAGAGTGGACTCACCGGGATCGCCGACGGCCGCGGTGGCCAGCGTGTCACCGCCGACCTTGGCGCGGTAGCGGACTCCGTTCTTGACGTAGTCGTCCGGGCTCTGGGGTGCTTCCCGAGACGGGGCAGTGGTCGGGTCGGTCTGGCCGGACGACGTGTAGATGCCGAGCGCCAGTTGGCTGTTCGAGTCGCCAACCGCTCGGGTCGTGGGGTCGACGATTGTGATCGTGACCTTGGCCGGTCGGCGGAGCGGGACATCCAGCCAGAGCGAATCATCGGGTGACAGCGTGGTCGGCTGGTCGGGCAGAGCGTCTTCGCACCCCATCTCCAGGACGACGACGCCGTTGATCGCGGCCTGGATGTTCTTCGGGGTGCTCGCGGTCGAGCGGCAGAACGAGCGGAGTGCGATCTGCTTCGACGACGGGACCCAGGTGAACTCGAGCCGGTCCTCGCCGGGCTTGCCGATCCATGCCTTGTCCAGGCGGTCGCCGTTCACGACGCCTGGGATGGTGATGCCGTCCTTGGTGTAGTCCGCCGGCGGTGGGTCCGACGGCTCGGGGGTCGAGCTGGTCAGGCTGGGGACGACGATGCCGAGCGCGACGGCCACCAGGGCCGCGGTACTGGCCAGTGCGGTCGCGACGCGGCGTTGTTTGGTCCGGCGGATCTTGCGGTGGACGCCGTCGAGGACGTTGCCGGTGTTGTCGTCGGCGTCGGCGGCCCGGGAGTTGAGCTCGTCGCGGAGGTCGGTGAGGTTCATCGGGAGGCCTCCTCGGCCGGGAGGTCGGCGAGTAGCGCGGGATCGAGGCGGAGTTTGGCGAACGCCTTCGAGGTCTGGCTCTTGACGGTGCCGGTGCTGCAGCCCAGGATTCTGGCGGTCTCGGCCTCGCTCAGGTCCTCGTAGTACCGGAGGACGACGACGGCGCGTTGCTTCCGGGGCAGACGTTGCAGGGCGCGCCACAGATCGGTGCGGTCCGGCGCGGCGTCGGTCTGGTCGGGACCGGTGGGTTCGGGGAGCTCCTCGGTCGGCTGCTCGCCGTTCCAGCGGCGGCGCCACCAGGTCGCGTAGGTGTTGACCATGATCCTGCGGACGTACGGCTCGGGGTCGCCGCCCTCGATCCGGGACCAGGAGAACCACGCCTTGGCGAGCGCGGTCTGGACCAGGTCCTCGGCCAGCGCGTGATCCTGGGTCAGCAGGTAGGCGGTCCGCGTCAATCTGCGGGATCGCGCCAGCACGAAGGCATCGAAGCTCTCCACAGCCGTCACAGCTCGCCCCGTTCTGCCGGCCCGCACGGTAAGTGCTTGGTCATCGATGGTCACATCATGGCTGACTACCTGGCCGCGGCCTGAGGTTGCCTGGGTGGAGACTTGGGGTCATGGAACCGGTCGGAGTGTTGCTTGCAGCGGGGGCGGGGACCCGGATGGGGATGCCCAAGGCGCTGGTCCGGGACGAGGACGGGGTGCCTTGGGTCGTGCGGACCGTCCGGGTGATGCGGGAGGGCGGGTGCGGCCGAGTCGCCGTGGTGGTGGGGGCGTCGGCCGACGAGGTCGTCGGGCTGCTGGATGGCGAGGATGTGACCGTGGTGCCTGCGACCGACTGGAGCGACGGGATGTCGGCCTCGCTGCGGGCAGGGTTGGCGTGGGTCGCGGGGACGGACGCGGAGACTGCGCTGGTGCATCTGGTCGATATGCCCGATGTGGGGAGCGACGTCGTACGGCGGGTCGTCGCGGCCGCGGGACCGGGTGAATCGGCGCTCGCGCGGGCCGGGTACTACGGGCGGGCGGGGCATCCGGTGATGATGGGCCGGGCGCATTGGACGAACGCAGCGGCCGCCGCTGTCGGTGATCGAGGCGCGGGATCCTATCTGAAGAGGGCCGGGTGCCCGCTGATTCCCTGCGACGATCTTGCTGCTGGCCATGATCAGGACAGTTGACTGGTTGGCCGGGTGTTCAGCGGGGTTTCGGGGAAAAGTTTCT
This sequence comes from Kribbella caucasensis, assembly GCF_004361855.1. Classification (GTDB taxonomy): domain Bacteria; phylum Actinomycetota; class Actinomycetes; order Propionibacteriales; family Kribbellaceae; genus Kribbella; species Kribbella caucasensis. The sequence continues at coordinate 47,276 of NZ_SNWQ01000019.1, read as the reverse complement.
GTTGAGGGCTGGTCAAAGGGTAGATATTGGCGCAATCCTGGCCGGTGACAGCGCGAACCGCCCCCCACCGCGTCCCCGGAGGTCCTCCGATGTCCTTCCGTACCGCATTCTCCAAACCACTACCCCGGATCCTGGCCGTGCTCGCCTTGTTCGCGGCCGTCCTGGGTACCACCGTGACCACCCAGGTCGTCACCGCGACCAAGGCCCACGCCGACGGCTGCTACACCTGGGGCCGGACGCTCAGCCAAGGCACCAGCGGCGAAGACGTCCGCCAGCTGCAGATCCGCGTCGCCGGCTATCCCGGGTACGGCGCACACCTGGCGACCGACGGCGCCTTCGGGCCCGCCACCAAGGCCGCGGTGACCCGGTTCCAGCAGGCGTACGGCCTGGCCGCGGACGGGATCGCCGGCTCGGCCACGTTCAGCAAGATCTACTCACTGCAGGACGACGACTGCACCCCGATCCACTTCACCTACTCCGAGCTCGACGACGGGTGCGGCGGCTCCGGCTGGGACGGCGGCCCGCTGTCCGCGGCCGCGACGAAGGCCAACGCGCTGCAGACCATGTGGCAGCTGGAGGCGATGCGGCACGCGATGGGCGATGCGCCGCTCAACATCACCAGCGGCTTCCGCAGCATTGCGTGTAACAACTCGGTCGGCGGTGCGAGCAACAGTCAGCACCTGTACGGCCGGGCGGCCGACCTGGTCGGCTCACACTCGCTCTGCCGGCTCGCCCAGCAAGCCCGTAACCACGGCTTCGGCGGCATCTTGGGTCCCGGCTACCCGGGCCACAACGACCACACCCACCTCGACATCCGCACCAGCAACTTCTGGGATGCACCCAACTGCGGGATCTGATCCGGTTCCTGGCTCAGCTGGTACGACGAACCAGCTGAGCCAGCCCGATCCCCGCCGTACGGTCGAGGTGTTCCGCGGTCAAACCGGCGGCCCGCGCACCGAGGACGTCCAGCTCGAAGTTGTCGCCGATCATCAACGTGTCGGCCGGTTCGACGCCTAACGCCTCGCAGGTCAGGTTGTACGCCTCGGCCGCGGGCTTGCTGACGCCGAGTCCCTCCGAGGTCGACACCACGTCCACCAGGTCGGCCAGCCCGATCGCGGCCAGCTTCGCGTTCTGCTGCGCCGTACTCCCGTTGGTCAGCACCCCGATCCGCCAACCGTTGCCCCGGGCAACCTCCAGTGCGGGCCGGGCATCGGGGAAGGCCGCCCACCGCAGCCGGTAGTGCTCGAGGTACCCGGCGAACACCTCGTCCAGCTCCGCATCGGTCGACGGCACCGGTACGCCGAGCAGCGGCAGGAATTCGAGCAACCGCCCCCGGCGCTGCCCTTGATGCGTCAGCCGGCCGGCGAGCCAGCCGTCGAAGTTCACTCGCTCGATCTCGAACCATCGGTCGATCAGGTCTTCGGTGAAGGTCGCCCCCACCGTCGGAACCCAGGAACGGACCGCGTTTGCCGCCGACGTGGTGTGGTCGAATAGCGTGTCGTCCAGATCGAAGAGGACAGCCTTCACGCGCGGACCAGGGAGTCCCGGTTGAGCTCGCGGTGGTTCGCGTAGCCGGACAGGGCAAGGGTGAGATCGAACTCGGCGAGCAGGCAGCGCAGTACGTGATCGACGCCGGCCTGACCCGCGAGGGCGAGCCCGTACATGAGCGGTCGCCCGACGAGAACAGCCTTAGCACCAAGCGCGAGCGCTTTCGCGACGTCGGCGCCGGTGCGGATCCCGGAGTCGAAGAGCACGGTCAGTTGCTCGCCGACCGCCTCCGCGATCGCGGGCAGCGCGTCGAGAGAAGCGATCGCGCCGTCCACCTGACGGCCGCCGTGGTTCGACACGACCAGGCCGTCGACACCTTGTTCGGCGGCCAGTTTGGCGTCCTCGATCGAGGTGATCCCCTTGAGCACGATCGGCCCGGTCCAGTTGTCCCGCAGGAAGGACAGTTCGTCCCAGCTCAGTCCGACGTTCGGGAACATCTGCGCCCAGTGCATCACCGCGGCGGCCGGGTCCTCGGCGACCGGTTTGGCCAGCTTCGCCTGGAACGCGGGGTCGCTGAAGTAGTTCGCCAGCCCCTCACCCTTCAGGAACGGCAGGAACCCGCGATCCAGGTCCGCCGGACGCCACCCGATCGTGCCGGTGTCCAGGGTGACCACGAGAACGGAGTACCCGTTGTCCTTGGCCCGTTGCAGGAAGCTGAGGCAGACGTCCTTGTCGGTCGGCCAGTACAGCTGGTACCACTTACTGTCCGCCTCGATCTGCTCGAACGCGTGACTGGCCTGCGTCGAGTGCGTGTACGTCAACCCGAGCGCACTCGCGGCCCTTGCGGTGGCCAGCTCGCCGTCCGGATGAGCAAGCGTCTGTACGCCGACCGGTGCGATCACGATCGGCGCCGGCATCTTCGTCCCGAGCACCGTGCAGGACAGGTCCCGATCGGTCGAGCCGCGCAGCATCCGCGGGACCAGCCGCCATCGCTCGAACGCGGCCAGATTCGCCCGAGCGGTGGCCCCCGTGCCCGCGCTCGGCGCGATGTAACCCATCGCCTCTGCCGACAGGTTCGCCGCCGCCTGTGACTCCAGCCGGGACAGGTCGGTGGTGATCTCCGGCCGGGTGTCCTGGAACATCCCCTGCAGGTAGATCCCGAGTTGGTGATCACCGAAATTGGCCATGCCGGATGCTTTCACGCACCCGCCCCCACCTCAACGCCCCGCACCGTCGGCGGCAGGGTGCCTGATGGGACAATCATGTGTGACTACTTCGGTGACTCCTGACACTCGGGTCTCTTCCCGGCACGTCGGGATGGCGTTGCTGGCGCTGGCGACGGGTGGGTTCGCGATCGGGACGACCGAGTTCGTGACGATGGGGCTGCTGCCGCAGATCGCCGACGGGGTGCACATCTCCATCCCGGCCGCGGGGCACATCGTCGCGGCGTACGCGATCGGCGTGGTTGCCGGCGCGCCGGTGATCGCCGCGTTGGGGGCGCGGACCGGGCGGAAGCGGCTGCTGCTCGGGTTGATGGCCGTGTTCGTGCTCGGCAACGTGTTGTCGGCCGTTGCCACCAGCTACGAACTCCTGATGGCGGCCCGTTTCCTGACCGGGCTCCCGCACGGCGCGTTCTTCGGGATCAGCGCGGTGGTCGGCGCCTCGCTGGTGCCGGTGAACCGGCGGGCGTGGGCAGTCTCGATGATCATGGTCGGCCTGCCGATCGCCAACATCATCGGCGTCCCGGCGACCACCCTGATCGGGCAGCAGCTCGGCTGGCAGTTGCCGTTCCTGCTGGTCGGCGGACTCGGTCTGCTCACCTTGGTCGCCGTGTACTTCTGGGTCGCGCCGCAACCGGTCGGCAGCGACGTCAACGTCCGCAGCGAACTGAGCGCCCTGGCCCGCCCGCAGGTGTGGATGGCGTTGCTCGTCGGCATGGTCGGCTTCGGCGGCATGTTCGCGACCTACTCATACATCACGCCGACCATGACCGAGCTGGCCGGCTTCACGCCGGCCGCGGTGACGATCGTGCTGGCCGTGTACGGCGTGGGCATGACCGGCGGCACCCTGGTCGGCGGTCGGCTCGCTGACCGCGCGCTGATGCCCAGCCTGTACGGCGGGTTGGTGGCGGTGACCGTGGTTCTTGGCACGTTCGGCTGGCTCGCGCAGAGCAAGCCGGGCGCGTTGGTCGGCGTGTTCGCGATGGGGTTCTCGGCAAGCATCCTGATCCCCGCGTTGCAGACCCGGCTGATGGACGTCGCGCACGAAGGCCAGTCGCTCGCGGCATCGCTCAACCACTCGACGCTCAACGTGGCGAACGCACTGGGCGCGTGGCTCGGCAGCGTCGTACTGGCGGCCGGGTACGGCTACGAGTGGCCGAGCCGGGTCGGGGCGGCGCTGGCGGTGGCCGGGTTGGTGCTCGCGCTGGTCTCGGGGCTGATGGATCGGCGGTCTAACCGGGTAGTTGGTTGAATCTAGATATGGCGACGCTGACGTTGAGTGAGCCGGACCTGATCCGGCGCCGGGGGCTCCGGCAGATGCGGGGAGTGGCGGTGTCGCTGCTGCTGCTCGCGGCTGCCATCTACCTGGTCACGCTGCACCAGGATGGTGGCTGGGGCTATGTGAACGCGGCGGCGGAGGCGGCGATGGTCGGTGCGCTGGCCGACTGGTTCGCGGTGACCGCGCTGTTCCGGCATCCGCTCGGGCTGCCGATCCCGCACACCGCGATCGTGCCGACCCGCAAGGACAGTCTGGCCGAGAGCCTGGAGCAGTTCGTCACCGAGAACTTCCTGTCCGAGGCGGTGGTCGCGGAGAAGATGCGGACCGCCGAGGTGAGCCGCCGGGCCGGCGAATGGCTTGCCGCGGGCAACCATGCCGAACGGATCGTCGCCGAAGGGGCCCGGACGATCGGCGCGGCGCTGCCGAAGCTCGGGGATGCCGACGTGACCGCGTTCGTCCAGGGGTCGTTGCTGCCGCGGTTCGAGAAGGAGCCGCTCAGCCCGATCGCCGGGCACTTCCTGGAGTCGGTGGTCGACGACGGCGCCCATCACGCGCTGTTCGAACTGCTGATGGTGGAGGCGTACGACTGGCTGCACGACAACCGGGAGACGCTCACCGAGGTGGTCGGGCCGCGCGCGCCGCGCTGGTCGCCGCGCTGGGTCGACTCGCTGGTGATCGACCGGATCCACCGCGAGGCGCTGGCCTGGCTGGCCGACGTCCGCGACAACCACGATCACGCGGCCCGCAAGGCGGTCGACCGGCTGCTCCGTCAGCTCGCCGACGACCTCCAGCGCGACCCGGAGATGATGGAGCGGTTCGAGACCTTCAAGCGCCGGATGCTCACTCACCCCGACATGGGCACCAGCCTGACCGCCGTCTGGGACGCCGTCCGCACCGCGCTGATCGACGCCATCGCCGATCCCGGCAGCACGCTCCAGACCCGCGCCACCCAGGCCATCAAGGACCTGGGTAAACGCCTCCAGACCGACGACACCCTCCGCGCCAAGGTCGACGTCCGCGCCACCGAGGCCGTCAGCTACGTCATCCGCACCTACGGCCGCGAAATCGTCTCCATCATCTCCGACACCATCGAACGCTGGGACGGCCGCGAAGCCTCCGCCCGAATCGAACTCCACGTAGGCCGAGACCTACAGTTCATCCGAATCAACGGCACCGTAGTAGGCGCCCTGGTAGGCCTCCTGATCCACACCTTCAGCGAGCTGCTGTGATGATGTAGCACATGTGCTACCTTGGTCGGTATGGATGCACTGGGACTGCGGGAGTTGCGGCAACACGCGAGTGACCTGGTGCGCCGGGCCGAAGCCGGCGAGCACCTGGTGATCACCGTGTCCGGCCGTCCGGCCGCCGTGCTCGGACCACCGGAGCGCGACCATTGGCGGCACTACGAAGATGTCGCTGACGTCCTTCGCCGCCGCACCGACGACGAGTGGGAGACCGATCGCGAGCTGATCGATCAGGATCTGGTCGATCCCTGGGAGCCGCGGCAGTGAAGGCGCTGCTCGACACCAGCGTCCTCATCGAGGGCCTTGACGATCCCATCGAGGCTGAGTTGGCGATCAGCACGGTCAGTCTGGCCGAGCTGCATTTCGGTGTGCTGGTCGCCAAGTCGCCGGAGATCCGCGCGGCCCGGCTGCGTCGCCTGGCCGGCATCGAGCGCGCCTTCGAAGCGTTGCCGGTCACGGACGCGGTGGCTCGCACCTACGGCTCTCTCGCTGCGACGGTCGCGGCGGCTGGGCGGCAGCCGCGGGCCCGGGCGTTCGCCCTGCTGATCGCAGCCACGGCCGCCACCCACGAAGCCGCCCTCTACACCCGCAACCCGAAGGGCTTCCAGTCCCTCCACGACCTTGTGGAAGTCATCGCCGTCTGACCCTCGTTGGTTGACTAGTTGACGGTCCAGGTGTCGGAGCCGGTTACCAGGGACTGGAGGTCGCCGGGGCCTTGGGTTTGCTGGGCGGTCTCCACTTGGTGGCGGACCAGGTCGTCGTACGCGGGGCGCTCCACCGAGCGGAAGACGCCGATGGGGGCCCGGTGCAGGACGCCGGCGTCGGTCAGCCGGGACAGGGCGAACGCGTACGCCGGGTCGTCGGTGTGCGCGTCGTGGACAACCAGGTCGGCCTCACCGTTCGGCAGGCCGGCGATCTCGCGGACCGCGAGCGAGGCGAACCCGTCCCGGACCACGCCGAGCCGGCCCTCCTTGCCGAACTTGATCGGTTCGCCGTGCACGAGCGGGATGATCGCGTCGTCCCGGGTCTCCGGGTCCTTGAACGCCTCGAACGCGTTGTCGTTGAAGATCGGGCAGTTCTGGTAGATCTCCACGAACGCCGTACCGCGGTGCTCGGCCGCGGCCCGCAGTACCGACGTCAGGTGCTTGCGGTCGGAGTCGACCGTCCGCGCCACGAACGTCGCCTCCGCGCCCAGGGCCAGCGAGACCGGGTTGAACGGGTTGTCCACCGATCCCATCGGGGTCGACTTGGTCACCTTGCCGGTCTCGGAGGTGGGCGAGTACTGGCCCTTGGTCAGACCGTAGATCCGGTTGTTGAAGAGCAGGATCTTCATGTTCACGTTGCGGCGCAGGGTGTGGATCAGGTGGTTGCCGCCGATCGACAGCGCGTCGCCGTCACCGGTCACCACCCAGACACTCAGGTCGGGACGGGACACCGCGAGGCCGGTCGCGATCGCCGGCGCGCGGCCGTGGATCGAGTGCATCCCGTACGTCGACAGGTAGTACGGGAACCGGGACGAGCAGCCGATCCCGGACACCATCGCCACGTTCTCGCGCTTGATCCCGAGCTCGGGCAGGAACCCCTGGAACGCGGCCAGTACGGCGTAGTCACCGCAACCCGGGCACCAGCGGACCTCCTGGTCGGACACGTACTCCTTGCGGTTCTGCGGTCCGTCGGCGGCCGGTACGCCGTGAAGGCCGCCGGGCAGACTCGGCAGGCCGAGATCGACCGTGCTCATCGTGCTCCCTCCGGGTGGTGCAAGTGGCCGTTGGACCGGCCGTTCGGCTCGGTGTGCAGCGCTTCGCCATGCGTCAGGCTGGCCGCGGCCTCGCCCATGTGCCGGGCGTCGTCGTCGATGCCCTCGGTCTCCTCGACCAGGTTACCGATCACCTCGGCCAGTTCCGCGGCGCCGAGCGGCATGCCCCGGACCTGTGCGTACGAGACCACGTCGACCAGGTACTTGGCGCGCAGCAGCATCGCCAGCTGGCCGAGGTTCATCTCAGGCACGAGGACCTTGTCGTAAGACTTCAGTACTTCGCCCAGGTTCGACGGGAACGGGTTCAGGTGCCGCAGGTGCGCCTGCGCGACCTTGCCGCCGACCTTGCGGACCCGGCGGCACCCCGCGCCGATCGGGCCGTAGGTGCTACCCCAGCCGAGGACCAGCACCTTCGCAGTACCGTCCGGATCGTCCACCTCGAGGGGTGGCACCGCGATGCCGTCCACCTTCGCCTGCCGGGTGCGGATCATCAGGTCGTGGTTGGCCGGGTCGTAGGAGATGTTGCCGGTCTTGTCCTCCTTCTCCAGACCGCCGATCCGGTGGTCCAGCCCCGCCGTACCGGGAACCGCCCAGGCGCGGGCCAGGGTCTCCGGGTCGCGGAGGTAGGGGAGGTACGTCGGCTCACCCTTGTCGTTGGTCGCGTTCGGCCCGGTGGTGAAGTCCGGGTCGATCGTGGGCAGATCCTCGATCACCGGGATCTGCCACGGCTCGGAACCGTTGGCCAGGTAGCCGTCGGACAGCACGATCACCGGCGTCCGGTAGGTGACCGCGATCCGGGTCGCCTCGACCGCGATCGCGAAGCAGTCCGCGGGGGACTGGGCCGCGACCACCGGCAGCGGGGCCTCGCCGTTGCGGCCGAACATCACCTGGAGCAGGTCGGCCTGCTCGGTCTTCGTAGGCATCCCGGTCGACGGGCCGGCGCGCTGGATGTCGCAGACCACCAGCGGCAGCTCGAGCATCACGCCGAGGCCGATCGTCTCCGACTTCAGGCTGATGCCCGGACCGGACGACGTGGTCACCCCGAGCGCCCCGCCGAACGCGGCACCCAGGGCGGCGCCGACACCGGCGATCTCGTCCTCGGCCTGGATGGTGGTGACGTTGAACCGCTTGAGCTTGGACAACTCGTGCAGCACGTCGGACGCGGGGGTGATCGGGTAGGCCCCGAGCACCAGCGGCAGACCGGCCCGTTGGGCGCCCGCCACCAGCCCGTACGCGAGCGCGAGGTTGCCGGAGATGTTGCGGTACTGACCGGTCGGCATCGCGGCCGGCTTCACCTCGTACCGGACGGAGAACTCCTCGGCCGTCTCGCCGAAGTTGTACCCCGCGCGGAACGCCGCGATGTTGGCGTCGCGGATGTCCGGCTTCGAGGCGAACTTGGTCTCGAGGAACTTGATCGTCGACTCGACCGGTCGCTGGAACAACCAGGACACCAGGCCGAGGGCGTACATGTTCTTCGCCCGGGAGGCGTCCTTGCGGGTCAGCCCGAACTCCTTGACCGACTCCACCGTCATGCCGGTCAGGTTCAGCGGGACGACGTGGTACGCGTCCAGCTCGCCGGTCTCGAGTGGGTTCTCGTCGTACCCGATCCGCTTGAGGTTGCGCGCGGTGAAGTCCGCGGTGTCGACGATCAGGGTGGCGCCGCGCGGTACGTCGCGCAGGTTCGCCTTGAGCGCCGCCGGGTTCATCGCTATCAGCACATCGGGCGCATCACCCGGCGTGAGGATGTCGTGGTCGGCGAAGTGGAGCTGGAAGGACGAGACTCCCGGCAGGGTTCCGGCTGGTGCCCGGATCTCCGCCGGAAAGTTGGGCAACGTCGACAGGTCATTGCCGAACGAAGCCGTTTCCGCTGTGAACCTGTCCCCCGTGAGTTGCATCCCGTCACCGGAGTCGCCGGCGAACCGGATCACCACTCGGTCGAGTTGCTTGACCTCGATGGTCACTGTTCTGTTCATCTCCAAGTCGAGCTTGGGCCGACCGGCCTTCGGTAGAAGTCGGCCGATCCCCCCTGTCAGGGCGATAACCCCAATGTTAGTTCGCACTTAGTACAGAACCATGCGGATCGCCGAGTGGTCCACAGCCTGGGATGGGCAGACCAAATCCGTCAGTGTGACGTAGAGCAGTCGCTCGCTTGCCATCCGCAGCCATTACCGGCAAGGTGTCTTCATCAAGTTGTGATCTACCCCGGGATGCCCCGGGTCTCGAGGGAGTTTCCACCATGGGCGTTCGCCCTCTCATCGGTCTTGTCGTGTCGGCTTTGGTTTTGACGGGTTGTGCCGCGACGGTCGCCCCGGCGCAGAACGCGATGGTCGTGACCGACGACATGTTGGTGGCGTCCCAATCGGCGGCGCGCACGGTGAAGATCACGAGCGTCCGGACGACCGACTACACCAAGGGCACGCTCACCGTTTCGGGCACGCTCAGCCCGGCGCCGGCCGCCGGGTCACGGGTGGCCCTGCAGCGCTGGTCGTCGACGGCCGGCTGGCAGGAGATCGGTCACGGCACTCCCTCCGGCGGCAACGTCACCATCTCGTCGAACCAGCCCGGCTCGATCCGCACGTACCGGCTCGCGATCGGCCCGCAGGCGCCGTACGCCGCTGCCGCCTCGGCGCCGGCCGGGTTCTACCACTACGTGTGGCGCGGGATGTTCAAGAAGCCACTGCTCGCCTCGGGTGGCACTGGGCATCCGGTGTTCACCGTGATCCCGGTGTCGGAGGCGCCACGTCGCGCCGAGGCCGAGGTGCTCGCCGACAAGACCGGTGTGGTCTGGGGCGACGTCAACTCCGCTGGCTGTTCCTGGGTGAAGAACTGGCTGGGCAACATCACCGACGGCACCATCCGCGCGTCGCTGCTGAACGGCTCGACCGGGCTCGGCTCGGTCGATATGGCCCAGGAGACCGAGACCTGGCTGAACCGCAAGATCCTCGGCGTCAACCGGCTCCGCGTCCAGATCGCCGACGTCCGCTCCGGCTACGGCCCCCAGGTCGCCCTCGACTCGATGCTCCTCTGTACCAACTGAAGCTCGCCCGGAACTAGACTGCGGCCATGTCCGAGGCCTACGGAGTCGTCGCCGTCCTGGTGGTGCTCGCCCTCGGCGGCCTGATCGGCGCGTTCGCCCTGAACCGGGCCCTCACGATCACGCACCCGACCCCGGAGAAGCTGAAGACGTACGAGTCCGGCGTCGACCCGGTCGGCGAAGGCTGGGCGCAACTCCACATCCGCTATTACCTGTACGCCTACCTGTACGTCATCTTCGCCGTCGACGCCGTCTACCTCTTCCCCTGGGCCACCATCTTCGCCACGGTCGGCGTCTCGTCCCTGATCGAGATGTTCATCTTCCTCGGCTTCGTAACCGTAGGCCTCCTCTACGCCTGGCGCAAAAAAATCCTCACCTGGACCTGATCCGCGTGGTCGAGAGCTACGGGCTCTGGGACAGGAGGCGGGCGATCGCCCAGTCCTGGGGGCCTAGGCCGACTGATTTGAAGACGGTTCGGCCGGTGGTGGGTTGGGGGTGGGTGGTGAGGGCGGTGCCCAGTTCGACCAGGGAGTCGGGGGAGAGGGCGCCCGACTGGACGGCGTCGATGATCTCGCCGGACTCCTCCAGTGCGGCTTCGCGTTGGTCGACGAGGACCAGGTCGGCGCTGGCAAGCAGGGAACGGGGGAGTTCGCGCATGGTTGGGCGGAAGGCGCCGATCGCGTTGACGTGGACGCGCTCGGGGAGGGCGTCCGCCTCGAAGAGTGGGGTGGACGTGGAGGTGGCGCAGCAGATGATGTCGGCCGCGGCGACTGCGCGGTCGATGTTGGTGCCGGAGATGAACTTCACCTGAGGGAACTCGTCAGTGAGCGCGGCGGCCAGGGCTCTCGCGCGGTCGGGGTTGCGGCCGGCAATCATCGTCTCGGCGATCGGCCGTACTGCGAGGACGGCGCGGACCTGGTCGGCTGCCTGGCCCCCGGTTCCGATCAGGGTGAGCCTGGTGGCGTCGGCGGGGGCCAGTAGGTCGGTTGCGAGGCCGACAACGGCGCCGGTCCGGAGTGTGGTGATCACGGTGCCATCGGCAACGATCTGCTCGCCGCCGGTCCAGATCAGAAGCGCACGGATGGCCGGATCACGGTCCAGATCGATACTGATCTTCTTCACCACAGCGGTCCGGGTCGGCGTGTGGTACGTCGACATCACCAGCACCGCGCCATCCCCGAAAACCTGCCGCGCCGGCAGCACGAAGTTCCCAGCCGCAAGGTCCAGAAACGCCTGCCGCATCCCCTCGATCGCCATCGGCATCGAGACAACCCGCCGCACATCCTCCGCCCCAAAGATCCTCACCACCCGCACCCTAGCCGCCACCCACCCTGTACCGGTCGACATGAGGTAGTCCCTCGCTTGGCAGTCCTCCACGCCTGAAGCCCACCGATTGAACGCCCCAACCCTGACCACCTCATGTCGAGATGTACGCCAGACGGTCCTGCGGGGGCGGGGTTGAAATTCGTGTACTGCGGTGGTCGGCTGGCTCGGGAACTTGATGAGTCAGGGGGTTGGTGGGATGAGCGAACTGCACCGGGACGCGATCGTGGCCGACGCGCACAACGATTTGTTGATGTTGGTGGCGCGGCGGCCGAGGGAGACGTGGGCGGGGTACTTCCGGGATCGGTGGATTCCGCAGTTGCGGGACGGTGGGGTCGACGTTCAGGTGTTGCCGGTGTTCATCGACGACGAGTTCCGGCCGGAGGGGGCGTTGCGGGAGACGTTGCGGATGATCGAAGCGGCGTACCGGATCGCGGAGGGGAATCCGGACCAGGTCGCGCTCTGCCGGACCGGTGCCGACCTCACCGCCGCGTGTCCCATGTCGGCCGGGCCGGCGTCGAGCACATCCTCGAGCTGGCGACGAAGCCGGTGATGGCGTCGCATTCGAGCGCCTTCGCGGTTCGCGAGCACCACCGCAACCTCACCGACGACCAGTTGCGCGGGATCGCGGCGACCGGCGGAGTCGCGTGCGTGAACTTCTTCGCCGGCTTCCTGACCACCGAGAAGCCGACGATCGAGCACCTCGCCGACCACATCGAGCACATGCTGGCCGTGGCGGGGGAGGACCATGTCGGGCTCGGCAGCGACTTCGTCCAAGAGGTGTTCGACGAGAAGATCCCGGCTTGCGACCGGCCGGTGATCATCGAGGGGCTGGACAGCAGTGTGTACGTCCCCGGGCTCGAGGGGCCGGCCGGGATGCCACTGGTCACCGAGGCCCTGGTCGCCCGCGGGTTGCCCGAGGTAACGATCCGGAAGGTGCTCGGGCAGAACCTGGTCCGGATCATGAGTCACTGAGAGTCACCTGCCTGGACAGGGACCGATGGTTGCCTGATCACCCTGAGTCATTGCGTTCGACAACCATTGTGACGAAATCCCCTGCTGTTGTTACCGATTGCGATGGGACTATCGCAATCCGGTCAGGACGGGGCTATGGTGATTACTGGGGGGAACGGGGCGAGTACGGGGCGGTGAGGCATGTTCTGGCAACTGTGGGTATTGGTTGCGGTGGTCGCGAGTGGCCTGCTGATCTTCGTGACGGTGCGATTCAGGCACGCGCAGAGGGTCTTCGACCACATCATCGACCAGCTCGACGACCCGGCCGCGTGCCCAGATCTCGACGCCCCGATCGACGAGTTAGCCCGCCGGCGCCGTACGGATGCGGCCTTGGTCCCGCACCAGGCTCACCCGCACAGCCGGCAGCGCTGACCGAATCAGTCCAGCAGACCGTCCCGGTGGGCCACGGCGGCCGCCTCGGTGCGGGAGCGGACCCCGAGCTTGGCCAGGATGTTCGACACGTGCACGCTCACGGTCTTCTCGCTGATGTACAACTCCCGCGCGAGCTGCCGATTCGTGCGGCCCTCGGCGAGCAGTCGTAGTACCTCGGTCTCGCGGGCCGTCAGCGCGGAAACGCCGGCCGGCTCGGCCGAACTGCCCAGCTCGTCCAGCAGCGGCTTCGCCCCCAGTTCGCGAGCGACCTCCGCAGCCAGCTGAGCCTGTTCGTTCGCCTCCGCGACCCGCCCGGCCGCCCGCAACGCGTCCGACAGCCGCACCCGCGACCACGCCTGCTCAAACACATACCCATAACCGAAGGCGTCCACGGTTCGCTGCCAGGTCGCGACATGTTCGGCGGCCGTCGGCGGATCGATATCGGCCAGCCACCGAAGCCGCTCCCACTCGGCCTCCAGTCGCGCCAGCCAGGCGATTCCCTCGACGCCCAGCACCCGCCCCGGCGGCAGCCCCTTCTCCGCCACCGTGTGCCCCACGCTGAGCAGATCCGCACCCCGCGCGACCAACTCCGCGGCCGCGGTCGGCTCGGTCACCACCCGATGGCTGAGCACCTGCAACCCGATCGCGGAGTACCGGATCCGGGCCAGGAACCACTCGCTCTGGAACACGTCGCTGAGCAGCGTCGTGACATCGGCTATCAGCTTCTCCGCCTCGGCAGTCCGGTTGAGCGCCACATACGCGTCCACGGCCGGCTGCAACCCGAGCAGCGGCAGCATCACGTCGAGCGACCAGAACTTGCGGGACCGCTCGAGCTCCTCCGCGACCGACGTGTCACCCCGACCGCTGCGAACCGCCATCCCGACCGCCCGCAGTCCGGCATCGGCGGCGGCGGGCGTCATCGTGTCGGTCCGCGTGGTCACCGCCGCCTCGTCCCACTCGCCCAGCACGAACTGCGTCAGCGCGAGCATCCGCCGGGCATCGAACCCGTACGCCGCCCACTGGCGGCCGAGCTCACCCGCTCGCTGACTGGCGTTCAGCAGAGCCGTCTTCGCGTTGGCCAGATCACCTTGTTCGTAGTGGTTCGCGCCGAGCAGGTACCGGCTGCGGACCTCGGCCGCGGCATCGCCCGCCAACTGGGCCCGGACCGCGGCCTCCTCGAGCTGTTTCGCCGCGGCGACCGGATCACCGGCTCGGCGGCGGAGCTGGGCCAGCGTGATCCCGGCATCACCGGCCGCGTCCTCCTGGCCGATCTCGCGGGCGATCTGGAGCGCCTCGTTGGCCCAGCGCTCGGCGTCCATCGGCCGGCCGAGCGCATCCGAGACGCGCGCGTACAACGAGACCACCTGGGCCTTGAACACACTCGCCGGCTCGTCGGCCATCATCCGGAACGCCTGCGTGATCGCCTCATGCGACTCGCGGTCCTGGTCGATGATCAACGCGATGTCGGCCAGCGGCAGCAACAGCTGCGCCCGCTGCATCTTCGGCGCGTCGGCCGGCAGATCCGTCAGCGCCTTGCGGAGCAGCTTGACCCCGCGGAGGTGCTGCGAGGAGAGCGTGGCGGCGGTCGCGGTCTGGACGACCAGCCAGGTCTTCTCGATCGTGCTGTCGGCCGCGGCGTTCGGGAACAGCTCCAGCGCCATCTCGTAGTGCTTGAGCCCCTCCTGCGGCGCGGCGACCGAGATCGCCTCCTGCCCGGCCCGCACACGTGCCTCGAACGCGGTCGCCAGATCGTGGGATCGAGTGGCGTGCCCGGCCAGCTCCGCCGCAGTACCGGCGACGGTCTGGTCTTTCAGAGCCTTCGCGTACGCCGCGTGCTGGCGGACGCGTTCGCCCGGCAGCAGGTCGTCGTACACGGCCTCGGACAGCAGAGCGTGGCGGAAGTAGTACCCCGCGTTGCCCGGGTGCTCGATGATGTGCGCGTCGATCAGCTCGCGCAGGGCGGCGTCGAGTTCGCGGTCGGGCAGCCCGGCGACGGCGGTCAGCAGATTGTGCGGAACGCGCCGGCCGGCGACGGCGATCACCCGGGCCACCTGGCGGGCGTCGTCGGACAGCGGGTCGAGGCGGACCAGGAGCAGATCGGCGAGGTCCGGCGGTACTGCGTCCGCGTCGCCCATCGAGGCCGCCGCGACCAGTTCCTCGGTGAAGAACGCGTTGCCGCCGGCCCGCTCGAGGATGCGGCTGACCTCCGACTCGGGGAGTGGCTCGGTGAGGAGCGCGGTCAGCAGAGTGCGCGACTCGACGGCGTCCAGCGGGTTGAGGGTGACGCGGTGGACGCGCGGGTTGCGGGACCACTCGGCGATCGGGCGGCGGAGTGGGTGCCGGCGGTGCAGATCGTCGCTGCGGTACGAGACCACGAGGGCGAGTCGCTGCGACGTCAGCCGGGTGAGCAGGAAACCGATCAGGTCCCGGCTCGAGTCGTCGGCCCAGTGCGCGTCCTCGACGATCACCAGCAGCGGTTCGCTGGTGGACAGCGCTGTGAGCGCGCCGAGCACGGCGTCGAACAGGGCACCGCGGTCGAGCTGGCCGTCCTGCGGGACCGGCTGGGCGCCGATCAGCCGGTGGGTCGGCAGCAGCCGGCCGATCGCGGGGAAGTTGGTCAGCACGCTGTCGACCAGGTCCGGCCGCTCACCCGCCAGCCGGCCGAAGATCTCGGTGAACGGCAGGTACGGCAGGCCGGCGTCGCCGAAGTCGGTGCAGTGCCCGACCAGTACGCCGAAACCCCGCTCCTGCGCGCCGGTGGCGATCTCGTCGAGCAGCCGGGTCTTGCCCACGCCGGCGTCGCCGGACAGCAGGATCGCGCCGGCGCGGCGGGTCTTCGCCTCGTCGACGGCGCTGAGCAGTGCGGCCATCTCGGCTGAGCGGCCGACGAGAGGTGTCGAGGTCCAGGGCACGTCGTCCATCTTCGCCCCTGGCGCCGACACAATTCGACGACATCCCATCCGAGCCCCATCGGAAGCCCGTCCAACACCGCTCGCAGCCGGCCTTTCTCCGGGTAGCAGAACGCCGTCCCTGGTCTTGGTTGCTGGACCAGGGACGGCGTGTGTGGCGGTCATGCGGCGTGAGTGGGTCGCAGGGCCCGGCGCGCGCTCCGGGGTTCGGCCTTCGCGGCCTGCTCCCGCCGCTCCTTACGGGCGGTCGCCCGGAAGTCGCGCTTGATCCGTTCCTGCCGGTAGGCGGTCTCCGCCTGGATGCTTTGCTGTGTCATGAACATGGTGGTTTCCCTCCCTTCAGGCCTTCTTGGTGAACAGGTGGACGAGGTGCCGGCGGTTCCCGCTCTGGCGGGCCGAGCGGCGGTAGTCACGGGCGAGGCGCTGCCTGCGGTAATCGACCTCTGCCTTGACGGACTCGGTGCTGAACATTTGTGCTGCCTCCTGGGCTGCGGTTGCATCGACGCCTTGTCGATGCCCTAAATCTGCTCGTCTGAGGAGGACCCGCACATCGGAACTCCTCCCTATCCACCACCCCCGGTTGCCTTAGGCGGTCCCTATATCGCCTGGGACCCCGCCTAAGGCGTCCGCAAAGGCAGCAGCGCGACCGAGGGAGCCTCGGTCGCGCTGCATTGGTGGAAGGAGACAGGTGGTGGCCGGGCGCTCACATCGCGTGCCGGGAGCGGATCACCCGCAGCTCGAGCGCGGTCGCCTCCGGCTTCGGGGCGCGGCGCAGGAACCACCCCGGCCGCTGGAAGTCCCGCTTGAGCCGCTCCTGCCGGTACTCGATCTCCGCCTGCAGAGATTCGGGGGTGTGGAAGTACATGCCGTCCTCCAGAGCTGGTCGATGGCTCGACTGTGCTCGTCTGAGGTCCGTCACCACATCGGCACTACTCCCTAGAGATCGCCCGCCCAAGCGTCTAAGGACCGGGTCATCCACCGGCCTCGTTGAAGGTCAGGCTGAGTTCGAAGTGCCGCGGATCGAGCAGGCTGTCCACGTGTTCGGCGAACCGGTCGTCGGCGGTCCAGCTGGTCCGCGTGCTGTGCAGGAACCAGGTCCCGTCCGGCCGGCCGAGCAACGCTGCCTCCTCCCGGTCCAGCGGTCGGCCGCGCAACCGCTGTTCACCATGGTCGAGATGCAGTCCGGCCCGGATCAGGGTCGCCGTGATCGAGGCGTTCTCCAGCCCTCGTTGGGGAAGGTCGCGGAGTTCACCGATCGCGGGCAGGCAGCTCCGCTCGATCGAGATCGCGTCGCCGCCGACGATGGTGCGGACCCGCTGTACGACGATCACGTCCGGCGACTCGAGTTCCAGTCGCGCCGCGAGATCGTGGTCCTGCTCGAGCGCCAGCCGTAGTACCCGGATCTGTGTTTCCACACCGTGCTCGGCCAGGGCGTGGGTCCAGCCGAGCCGGTCGTCCAGGGGGCGTCCGTCGAACAGTACGAACGACCCCTTGCCGGTCCGGGTGGTGATCAGCCCGTCCTCGCACAGTGTCGCGAGCGCCGAGCGGACGGTGTTGCGGCTGACGGCGAACCGTTTCGCGAGCTCCACCTCGCCGGGCAACCGGCTGCCGTGCCGGACCTGGCCGGACCGGATCTCCCGGGCCAGGATCGACGCGATCCGCTCGTGTTTCAGGGTGATGCCACGGATCACTGCGTCTGCTTCCGGAGTTCGTCGACGGTGACGATCTCCAGCATCGGCGTGTACAGCCGCATGATGTCGATCGCCTTCTGGTGGTTCGCCTCGTCGGACCCGACGCACGCATCCTCGACCACCTGGACGTACACACCGGCGTCTGCGGCTGCCAGGGCGGTGCTGAGCACACAGCAGTCGGTGGTCACGCCGGCCAGGACCAGGTTGCCGCCCGGCCCCACCGCGTCGGCGAGTTCCTTGCCCCACTTGCCGAAGCTCGGGCTGTCGAGGGTGGGCGCGCCGTGGAACTCGTCCACTAGTTGGTACGCGTCCGAGTCCGGTGGTTGCAGGGCGAACGGGTACAGCTCGTAGTACGACGCCCAGGAGCCGGTCGGTACGTCGGTGGGCGCGACGAATCTGGTGAAGATCACGTGCGGCGAGAACTGCTCGACCAGTCGCCGGGTCGGTTCCACCACGCGCTGGAAATCGGGCGCCGCCCAAGCGCTCCCAGGCTCGGCGAAGATCCGCTGCAGATCGATCAGGGCCAGCACCATCAGCTCACCCGTTCCTGGGCCTGTACGGCGGATCGGCCGGCGAACCACTGGACCAGGAAGGACAGGACCAGCGCGACCAGCACACCGAGATTCGCGAACGCCCACGCGCCTTCCTTGCCGCCGAGACCGAGTGGTCCGAGCAGGTACCCCTGCCACTTCAGCCAGGCCGCGGCCGCGTTCGTGACCAGGCCCCAACCGATGCCGGTGGCAACGACCATGATCGCGATCGGCAACCACCGCACATCGCCGTACCGGCCGTTCCGGTCGAAGAGGTCGGCGTCGTGGTAGTCGCGTTTGCGGCTCGCGATGTCGGCCAGCATGATGCCGCACCAGGCCGCGACCGGGACGCCGAGGGTGATCAGGAAGCCCTGGAACTCGCCGAGGAACTCGTCGCCGAAGAACACCACGTAGATGGTCCCGGCGATCATCACGAGGCCGTCGATGAACGCGGCGACGTACCGGGGTGCGGGCAGGCCGATCGACAGCAGGGCGAGGCCGGACGAGTAGATGTCCAGGACCGCGCCACCGACGAGTCCGAGCACCGCCACGATCACGAACGGCACCAGGAACCAGGTCGGCAACGCCTCGGCCAAGGCCCCGATCGGGTCGGCCGCGATGGCCGCGCTCAGGTCGGTCGAGGAGCCGGCCAGCAACAGCCCGAACATCAGCAGCACGAGCGGCGCGATCGACGCGCCGAAGGTGGTCCAGCCGACCACGCCCGCACTTGACGACGTACGGGGCAGGTAGCGGGAGTAGTCCGCGGCCAGGTTCACCCAGCCGAGGCCGAACCCGGTCATCAGGAACACCAGCGCCCCGATGAACGCCTGGGTCGACCCGCTCGGCAGCGCGGACACCGTGCTCCAGCTCACCTCGTCGGCGACCAGGAGGATGTAGACGACGGTCAGTACCGCGGTGACGATCGTGATGATGGTCTGCATCCGCATGATCAGGTCGAACCCGAGTACGCCGCACGCGACGATCAGCGTGCCGACCATGACCAGCGCGACCACCTTGGTGATGTCACCACCACCCCAGCCGAGCCGCTCGAACACGGTCGCGGTCGCCAGCGTCGCGAGGATCGTCAGCACCGTCTCCCAGCCGACCGTGAGCAACCAGGACACGAACGACGGCAGCTTGTTACCCCGTACGCCGAACGCCGCCCGGCTCAACGCCATCGTCGGCGCCGATCCACGTTTGCCGGCCAGCGAGATCAACCCGCAGAGCAGGAACGAGAACACGATCCCGACCACCGCAGCGATCACGGCCTGCCAGAACGACACCCCGAACCCGAGGGTGAACGCGCCGTAGCTCAACCCCAGCACCGACACGTTCGCCCCGAACCAGGGCCAGAACAACTGATTCGGCCGGCCCTTCCGCTCCGAGTCGTCGATCACGTTCAGCCCGTTGTTCTCGACGGTGAGCGCTCGCGGCCCCACCTCCACCTGCTCGGCCATCGCCGTTCTCCCAATCCGGGGAAGTGAACCTGTTCAGTCCTGTTCAATCACGGTAGGTCGGCCTGAAGAATGGGTCAAGGAATCGGGTGGGGCTGCCGACCGGGCCAGAACAGCGCATACTTGAAGCCTGATGGATTCCTACCGCGCGACGACGCGTCGTCACCTGTCAACGAGCCCCTTCAAGCCCCGCGAACCCGAGCCGGTCAAGGTCTTCGAGGTCGGTGAGCGGGTGTCCCACGACAAAGAAGGTCTGGGCCGGATCGCCTCGGTGGACGGCGGCCACGCAGTGGTCGTCGACTTCGGCGGCGGCAAACTGGTCCGCGTCATGGCCCCCTTCACCAAGCTCTACCCCCTCTGACCGCTGCCCCCTGAGCGTCGTCCGAACCACCGCAACCCGGTGGTTCGGTCAGGGCGCGCTGTCATCGGGAGGACACTCATGCCGGTCAGCACTGCGGTGGATGGTTTCCGGTTGGCGTATGACCAGGTGGGGGACGGGCCCGCGGTCGTGTTGTTGCACGGATGGCCGGGGGATCGGACGGATTATCGACGGCTCGGGCCGATGCTGGTGGAGCGCGGCCGGCAGGTCGTCGTACCGGATCTTCGAGGGTTCGGGGAGTCCGACAAGTATTTGGTGGATGGGCAGTACGACGTCGCGGGGCAGGGCCGCAGCGTTGTCGGGTTGATCGACGAACTCGGGCTCGAGCTGCCGGTACTCGCGGGGTACGACATCGGCAGCCGGGTCGCGCAGGGGATCGCGAAGAGCCGGCCCGAACTGGTGAAGGCGTTGGTGGTGGCGCCGCCGTTGCCGGGCATCGGGCAGCGGGTCTTCTCGGAGCGGGCGCAGACCGAGTTCTGGTACCAGGCGTTCCACCGGCTGCCGGTGATCGAGGAGTTGATCGACGGGAACCCCGATGCGGTGCGGGCCTACCTGAACCACTTCTGGACGCACTGGTCCGGCCCGGGGTTCGAGCCCGAACTGGATCATCTCGTCGAGGTGTACTCCGCGCCGGGGGCGTTCACGGCGTCCATCAACTGGTACCGCGCCGGGGCCGGTGCGGTTGCCACGTCCGCCGCTGAGGTCGCGCCTACGCCGGACCAGCGGATCGGCGTACCGACGACGGTGTTGTGGCCGGAGCACGATCCGCTGTTTCCGCGCTCGTGGTCCGATCGGCTGGATGAGTTCTTCAGCGACGTACGGCTCCGGCCGGTCGATGGAGTTGGGCATTTCGCACCGCTCGAGTATCCGGAAGTGCTCGCAGAGGAGATCGTCGGACTAGGCTGACCCCATGGCTGATGTGCATCTGCCGATGCCGACGGTGCGGCCGGCTGTGGGCGGGCTGGCGAAGCTCGCGCCCGAGCCGGTGCGGTACCTGCTGAATTGGGGCCGCAAGTACTCGCTCTGGGTGTTCAACTTCGGGCTCGCCTGCTGCGCGATCGAGTTCATCGCGGCGTCGATGGGCCGGCACGACTTCATCCGGCTCGGCGTGATCCCGTTCGCGCCCGGGCCGCGGCAGGCCGACCTGATGGTGGTGTCGGGCACTGTGACGGACAAGATGGCACCGGCGATCAAGCGGCTGTACGAGCAAATGCCGGAGCCGAAGTACGTCATCTCGTTCGGTTCCTGCTCCAATTCGGGCGGTCCGTACTGGGACTCGTACTGCGTGACGAAGGGCGTCGACCAGATCATCCCGGTGGACGTCTACGTGCCCGGCTGCCCGCCCCGGCCGGAGGCGTTGCTGCAGGGGATCCTCAAGTTGCAGGAGAAGATCGCCGGCGAGGACGTCACCACCCGATACGAGCCGTCCGCGCAAGCCCTGACCCGCGGACTCGTGCAGCCCGCTGTGACCCCTGGTCCGGTGGAGCCGCGGTGAGCGACCACATGCTCTCGGCCCTCACCGAGGCCGGGATCACCGCGACCTCGACGGACAGCTTCGGCCCGGTCGCGATCGACGTACCGGCGGAGTCGTGGGTCGCGGCGCACGAGGTACTCCGGGACGACGTCGGCCTGATCTTCTTCGACTTCCTGACCGCGAGCGACGAGCTGACCGACGGGTTCCGGGTGGTCACGCACCTGGCCGACTTCTGGGGTGGCGCGCATGTCGAGCATGTCCTGGTCCGCACCCTGATCCCGCGGACCCCGGCCCGGCTGGCGACGCTCTCGGGGGTCTACGCGGGCGCGAACTGGCACGAGCGCGAGACCTTCGAGATGTTCGGCATCACCTTCGACGACCACCCGAACCTGATCCCGCTGCTGCTTCCCGACGGCTTCGAAGGCAACCCGCTCCGCAAGGAGTTCATCCTCGCCTCCCGAGTAGCCAAACCGTGGCCCGGCGCCAAGGAACCAGGCGAATCCGACCACGCCCCAGCCGCCCGCTCCGGCGCCCCCTCCCGCCGCCGCACCCTGCCCCCCGGCGTCCCCGACCCCGAAACCTGGGGCCCCCGCCCACCCGGCACCCCAGACCCCGACCCCCTGGCTCCGGCCGCCGCGGCCGCAGCAGCCCCCGCCCGCCCCCGCCGAACCCCCACCGAACGCCGCCCCCGCCCCCAAACCACCACGGCCGAAACCCCAACCACCACGGCCGAAACCCCACCCACCACGGCCGAGGCCCCACCTCCAACCCCCTCGGCCGCCCCCACCCCACCATCCGACGCATCGTCCCCGCCCGCGTCCCCGCCAACCGACGCTCCGCAGACCGCGCGCCCAGCAACCGAGGCACCGGCCGAGCCCACCCCACCGGCCGAGCCCAACCCACCCGCCGCGTCCAACCCACCCGCCGCGCCCAACCCACCCGCCGACGCGCCGCCCGCTGACCCAGAGGATCGGGCCTGACATTCGCGGGACCGTGAACAAGAAACCGGGACCGTGAACAAGAAATAACGTGACCGAGCTCCCCACTTCTTGTCCGAGGTCCCGATTGCCCGTCCACGCGGACGTCCGAACCCCTCGTCACCCATCGGCGGCCGCCCCCGGTACACGTAGATCAGCCCTGCGGGGTTGGTGGGGTGAAGTAGAAGACTTCCTCTCGGGTGATTTGGCCGGTGGTGACGGTGTAGAGGGAGAACTTCGTGGTGAGGGCGTCGGTTTCGGCGTATTGGAAGGTGAAGCGGACGCCGAACTGGTCTGCCGACAGGAGTGGGTCGGGGATGTCGACGGCTGTGATCGTGTGGCCCTCGAGGGTGCGGGCGGCGTTGGTGAGGATGGCTTCGTGGCCGACCAGTTCGCCGTCGTACTCGAGAGGCGCCACGCGGGTCACGTCGGGAGCCTCGAGCTTGGTTGCGCGGGAGAAGTCGCCGGTACGGAAGGCGGTCACGAACTCCTCAGCAACCTCGGCGGTCGACAGGACGCGGAACTCCGATGCATGGTCTTTGACCCACTCGCGGAAGGTGCGGGCGGGGTGACCGGTCAGGTCGGCGACTGTGGTGATCACGGGTTCGGGATTGTCGACGAGCGAGGCCCAGTAGGAGACGGATGCGTTGGCCAGGGTCTCGTCGGCTCCCATCGCGAGCATCGCGGCGCGGGCCTCGTCGGGCGTCTCCTCCTCGACCCGGAGCGGCTTGCCGATGACGGAGCCGATCACCGCGACCTGCTCCTCCTGCGTGAGCACCTCCGGCCCGGTCAGCTCGTACGCCTTGCCGACGTGTACCTCGTCCAGTAACGACAGTACGGCGACGTCGGCGATATCGCGTTCGTGGATGAGCGAGCGACCGGCCTTCGGCGACGGGATCCGGATGACGTCACCCGTACGGAACGCCGGCGCCCATCCGAGCGTGTTGGCCGCGAACCCGCCGGCGCGAAGGAACGTCGTCGCGGCGCCCTTGGACGTGAGCAGTTCCTCCACCTCACCCCACACACCCGCAGGGACCAACGCGGACAGGTACACAACCCGCCGTACCTCCTCGACCAGAGCTGACACGATCGGCGCCGCGCCCTCCGAGCTGAAGGACGGCCAGAGCAGGAAGGCGGCATCAACCCCCGCGGCGGCTCGTCGTACGGCGGCTGGATCGTTGATGTCGCCCTGCACCAGCTCGACGGCAGCGGGCAGCCCCGACAGCAGCGGTTGCCGCACCAGCGCCCGTACTTCGGCGCCCGCCTCGAGCAGACCCGCGACCACCTGCCGGCCGACCTTCCCGGTAGCTCCGGTCACCAGAATCATCCCAACTCCCTCACCATCGTCTTCTGTTGTCCCCGTGTCCAACAAAGCCTTTGACCTGAACAGAGGTTGAGGTCAAGCCGGAGTCGGTAAGGTGCCGTCATGGTCGAGTTCGTACTGCGGGTCGTCGGCGTGCTGGTCGCGTTCCTGGTCGCGCCGCTGCTGGTCGGTCAGGCCGAGCACAAGGTGATGGCCCACATGCAGTCGCGACTCGGGCCGATGTACGCCGGCGCCTTCCACGGCTGGGCGCAACTCGTCGCCGACGGGGTGAAGTTCGTTCAGAAGGAGAGCGTCACGCCGGCGGCCGCCGACAAGCGGGTGTTCGAGTGGGCCCCGGTGGTCGCGATCCTGCCGTACCTGGCGGCGCTGGCCGCGATCCCGCTCGCCCCGGGGATCGTCGGCGCCGACCTGGACTCGGGGTTGTTCTTCGTGATCGCCGTGATGAGCATCGGCGTCCTGGGTTCGCTGATGGCCGGCTGGGCGAGCGGCAACAAGTACAGCCTGCTCGGTGGACTGCGGGTCGCCGCGCAGCTGATGAGCTACGAGCTGCCGTTCGTGTTGTCGGCCGCGAGCGTGGCGGTTGCCGCGGGCACCTTGAGCTTCACCGGCATCGTCGACGAGTGGAATCCGTTGTGGTTGCTCTGGCAGCTGCCCGGTCTGGTGGTGTTCTTCATCGCCGGACTGGCCGAGCTGCAGCGGCCGCCGTTCGACATGCCGGTGGCCGACTCGGAGGTGATCTTCGGGCCGTACACGGAGTACACCGGCCTCCGGTTCGCCCTGTTCCTGCTCGCCGAGTACGCCGGGATCGTGGTGCTCGCGGGTCTCACCACCGTGCTGTTCCTCGGCGGGTGGAGCGGGCCTGGTCCGGATGAGCTCGGCTGGTTGTGGTCGATCGTGAAGATCGCGGCCGTCTCGCTCGTGGTGATCTGGGTCCGGGTCGCGTTTCCGCGGATGCGGGCCGACCAGTTGCAGAAGCTCGCCTGGCAGGGCCTCGTGCCGGTGGCGCTCCTGCAGCTCGCGCTCACCGGCATCGGGGTCACGTTGTTCCGCTAAGGAGTGGCAAGCGCCTCCGTTGGTGAGAGCCGGGACGCGCGGATCGCCGGATAGAGCCCGGCCAGTCCGCCGATCACCAGCGTCGCCAGGATCCCGCCGGCCACAGACCAGACCGGGATCACGGTCAGCCAGCCCTGGTACGCCGCGTACGCCGTCGTCACGCCGCTCCCCAGGACGGCACCACCTATTCCGCCGAGCGCCGACAACAGCAACGACTCGGTGAGGAACTGCGTGCGCACTTGTCCACGCGTGGCGCCGAGTGATCGCCGCAGCCCGATCTCGGCGCGGCGTTCGAGCACCGAGATCACCATGATGTTGGCGACGCCGACCCCGCCGACGAGCAGGGCGACCGCGCCGAGACCGAGCAGCAATCCGGTGAACGCCTCGCCCGCGGCCTGTTTCGCCGCCAACGCGTCGGACGGACGGGACACCTGGACCTCGCTCGGGGATTCGGGATTGGCCGTCGCCCCAAGGACCTCGCGGACCGATTCGACCTGCGCGTCGGCCGACCTCGTGTAGATCTTGGTCGGATGCCCGTCGAAGCCCAGGGTGGAATCGGCCGCGGGCCAGCCGACCAGGACCGCACTGTCGAGCTCCGGAGCCAGCGCCGCGGGGGCCAGGATGCCCAGCACCGTGAACCACTCGTCACCGATCAGCACCTGTGTGTCCGGACTGGATCGGCTGATCCCGAGCCGTTCGGCGGCCGCCGAGCCGAGCACCGCCGCGGGGTACCGGCTGGTCGCAGCGTCGAGCCATTTGCCGCTGCGGATCACGCCGCCGATGGTGCTCAGCAGATCCGTGCGAGCGGCGTACGGGACGATGCCGTTGGTCTCGATCGCGGGGATCTTGTCGCTGCGGTAGACGTTCGCGCCGTCCACCCGGCCGATCGCGGAGTGCGCCCGGACCGGCCCGATCCGGCCGACCATCGACTCGGCGGCGAGCGGGAGTTGCGCCTCCTCGCCGGTCAGCGTCGTACCGGGTTCGACGGTCAGCAGATTGGTGCCGAGGGCATCGAGGGTGTTGTCCAGCTCGGCCCGCGACGATGACGAGATCCCGACCACGGCCACCATCGCGGCGATCCCGATCGCGATCCCCAGCGCCGACAGGAACGCCCGGGTCGGCCGGGTCCGCAACCCGACCGCCCCTACCTTCACCACATCTCCCGGCCACAACCGAGCCGGCCGCAACTGCGCAGGTTGGCGTGGTCCGGGGTTCATCAGCGCACCTCCGTGACAATTCGGCCGTCTCGCATCTGGACCTGGCGGGGGAGGGAGGCGGCGATGTCGCGGTCGTGGGTGATGATGACGACCGTGGTGCCGGCGGCGTTGAGGTCGCGGAAGAGTTGCATCACCCCGGCTCCGGACTGCGAGTCGAGGGCGCCGGTCGGCTCGTCGGCCAGCAACAGCCCGGGATCACCCGCGACCGCGCGAGCGACCGCGACCCGTTGGCGCTCACCACCGGACAACTCGTGAGGTTCGTGGTCCAGCCGATGACTGAGCCCGACCTTCTCCAAGGCGGCCGCGGCTCGCTGACGACGCTGGGTCGCCCGCAACCCGGAGTACAGCAATCCGTCCGCGACGTTGTCGACCGCCCGTACACCGGACGCCAGGTGGAACTGCTGGAAGACGAACCCGATCCGGCTCGCCCGCAACGCCGACAGACCCGCGTCGGACAGCCGCGCGACGTCGTACGAGTCGATCATGACCCGGCCCGAGGTCGGCCGATCGAGAGTGCCGAGCACGTTGAGCATGGTCGACTTGCCCGAACCGGACGGGCCGACGATGGCGACCAGTTCGCCGCGATCGATCCGCACCGAGACGCCACCGAGCGCGGTCACGCCGCCCGGGTAGACCTTGGTCACGTCGGTCAGTTCGATCACTTCGGCACCCCCACGCTGACCCCGGCCGCGATCCCAGTCCCGCTGATCTCGACCCGGCCGCTCGCGAACAGCCCGGTCTTCACCGCCACATACCGGGAGGACGTGCCGTCGGTCACCTCGACACCGAATCCGCCTTCGCTCAATGCGAGCAGCGCGGCGACCGGGACGGTCAGCACGTTCTTCCGCTCGGCCGCCGTGAACGTGACGTCGACCGAGGCGTTGCTGTAACTGGCCAACGCATTCTGGTTGTCGACGGCGACGATCACCTCGATCTCCGTCGTCGGTTCCTCGTTCTGGGCGGCCGCCGGGACGATCACGGTGGACACCTTGTCCACCCGGCCCTCGACGGTCTTGTCGTCCGGCAGGGTGACGGTCACCTTGGCGTTCCTCTTGGCCAGCCGCTGGTCCGCGGCCTCCAACTTGACCGTCACTGCCTTCTTCGTCGCCGTGTAGGTCAGCAACTGCTGGCCCGGACCGGTCGGCGCTCCCTCCTGCGCCGCCAGGCTGTCCACCCGGATCGGACCGGTCGAGAACAGGACCTGGCCGAGTTCCACGCTGCCTGTCTCGTCCAGCCCGCGGTCCTCCTGCCACGCCTCGACCGCGTCGGCCGTGTTCGACGTGTACTCGTCGTCCGCGGTGAAACCCGTGTAGCCGAGTGCCTCGAGGTTCTGCTCGAGCTGGAGGACGTCCGGACCCTCACTGTCCACCGCGAGCCTCCGGTACGCCGGCAGCGCGCCGTACATGAGACTGGTCGGCTTGTTGTTCACGGAGAACACCGTCTGCCCGCGGTAGAACTGTTGCCCACTGTCAGGCAATGCGGTAACGGTCCCTGCACCACGGCTGACCGCAGTACTGGTCGTGCCGTACCCGAGCTCGCCGTCGGCAGTCTCGGTGTCCTTGAGGGTCTGCTGTGTCACCTTGGCTGTGTTCGGCGGCAGTGTTGGCGTGGTGTCGTCCGCGGCCTGACTGCTGTCGCTACGGGTGAGGAGCGTGGCCGTGAGTGCACCACCTGCGGCCAGCACAGCCAGTGCGGTGAGGGTGGTGCGACGACGACGGGGCATCAGTTACCCGCCATGATCGGCTGACAGGTCTGCTGCGCCTTGTCGAAGTCCGGGTCGTTCCCCGACTCCGGGCCAATCATGATGCCGCGCTGGCCGGGCTTCGGGTCGGGGAACGACTCGACGCCGTTCTTCCGCATACAAGCGGCGAACTCACGGCCGTTCTCTTCCTGCTCCGGGTTCGGCGCGGCGTCGCCCTGTGGGTTGTACTGCTTGCACTCTTCCATCGCCTTGTCCACCTGCTCCCGGCTCAGCCCCGACTCCGGACCGACCTTGAGCTGGAATCCCTTCCCTGGCTCGGGGTCGGGCACGTTCAGACCATGCTCGCGCAGGCATTGGGCGAACTTGATCGCCTTCTCGTCCCGGCTGAGGTTCTCCGGCGCGGGGCTGGCGCTGCCGTCGGACTGCGGCTGGGCGCCGCTGCCGGACGCGACCTGCGGGTCCTCGGTGTCGGCGCCGCAACCGGTCAGGATCACGCTCGCGGCCAGGGCGAACGCGGCCAGGTACTGCAGTCGTTTCATCTCAGCTCCTCGGTCGATGCTTGCGAGTCCCAGCCAACGCGGTAGCGCGTTTCCCTGCCGTTACCGTTCGCGCTAACGCTGG
The DNA here is from genome assembly GCF_004361855.1 of Kribbella caucasensis. Taxonomy (GTDB): domain Bacteria; phylum Actinomycetota; class Actinomycetes; order Propionibacteriales; family Kribbellaceae; genus Kribbella; species Kribbella caucasensis. The sequence goes on along the minus strand of NZ_SNWQ01000019.1, from coordinate 19,215 downwards.
GGAAACAGCCGGGTCGGAGATGATGTCTGGAAACGGCGGAAGGGCGGTGCGGCATGCGGGTGCTGGTGGTCGAGGACGAACCGTTGCTGGCGGCAGCGATCGCGGAGTGGTTGCGCGATGACGCCCACGCGGTCGACGTCGCCACCGACGGGGTCGCCGCGCAGGAACGGCTCGTCGTCAACGAGTACGACGTACTGGTGCTGGACCGCGACATCCCACTGGTTCACGGCGACGAGGTCTGCCGCGAGCTGGTCGCGTCCGGCTCGCCGACCCGGGTGCTCATGCTGACCGCGGCCGCCGCGATCACCGATCGGGTGGAAGGACTCGGGCTGGGAGCGGACGACTACCTGACCAAGCCGTTCGCCTTCGTGGAGCTCGCGGCCCGGGTGCACGCCCTCGGCCGCCGCAGTCGTCCGGCCGATCCACCTGTACTACGTCGCGCCGGGCTGGCCCTGGATCCGGCGAGACACCAGGTCTTCCGCGACGGGCGCTATGTGCCGCTGTCCAAGAAGGAATTCGCCGTACTGTCCGAGCTGCTCCGCGCTGACGGCGCAACCGTGTCCGCGGAACAACTGCTGGAGAAGGCGTGGGACGAACATGTGGACCCGTTCACCGCCGTGGTGCGGCTGACAATCCTCAAGCTGCGCCGCAAGCTCGGTGAGCCGGCCGTGGTGGAGACCGTGACAGGAGTGGGGTACCGGATACCGTGAAGTCACTCATCGGCCGCCTGACGCTGCGGGCCCGGCTGACACTCATCTACGGCGGGCTGTTCATGATCGCCGGGGTGATGCTGCTCGGCGTCACCTACGCCCTGTTCAACCAGCGGCTCGACAACCGCGTCGTGGTCAAGGGCACCTACCTGCAACGACCGCAATCTCCGGGAACGACACCACAGCCGGGCGCCGTCCCGACCAGCCCGAACCTCTGGGTGCTGAATCCGTCCGGCGACGTCCTCACGGGCCCGGACGCCGAGCGGGTGATGGAACAACAGCAGGCGCAGGTCCGGGACGCCGCCAGGAAGACACTGCTCGTCCAGGGCAGCATCGCACTCGTGCTGGTGGGAGCTCTGGCCGCCGGCTCCGGTTGGATTGTCGCGGGCCGAGTCCTGGCGCCCCTCCACCGAGTCACCGACACAGCACGTCGCATCGCCGCAGCCCCTGCCGCCGGTCGCGGTCTGCACGAGCGGATCGCATTGAGCGGCCCGGACGACGACGTGAAGGACCTGGCCGACGCGTTCGACACCATGGTCGAGCGGTTGGACCACTCCTTCGACGGACAGCGCCGGTTCGTCGCGAACGCCTCGCATGAGCTGCGCACCCCACTGACCTTGAGTCGCGCCCTGGTCGAGGTCGCGATGCACCGCAAGACCGCGTCGGCCGACGTGAAGCAGTTGGGCGAGAACCTGCTCGCGATCAACGCGCGGCATGAGCAACTGATCAACGGTCTGCTGGCGCTGGCCGACTCCGACAAGGTGCTCACAGCGGTCTACCCGGTCAACCTGAGCGACGTAACGGCTCACGTCGTCGCCCAGCTCGCCGCCGAGGCGGCCCAGGCCAGAATCGACGTCCACGCCTACGCGATGGATGCACCGACCACCGGGGACGCGCTCCTGCTCGAACGACTCGTCCACAACCTCGTGGAGAACGGCATTCGCCACAACACGCAGGGCGATGGCTGGGTGAGCGTGGCCAGCCGCTCGGTGGGCGACCGAGTGGAGGTGGAGGTGGAGAACACCGGGCCCGACGTCCCGCCGTACGAGGTCGAGGGGTTGTTCAAGCCGTTCCGGCGGCTGGGTGACGACCGGCTCGTCGCTCCGAAGGGGGCCGGCCTGGGGTTGTCGATCGTGCGGTCGGTGGCGGAGGCTCATGACGGAACCGTCCGGGCGGCCCCGCGCGATGGCGGTGGGCTGACGGTGGTCGTGTCGCTGCCTGTCGATCCGGGCTGATGCCGTTCGTGTAGTGGGTGACAACACCCGACACCTGGAGGTCGTGATGACGCAGTACCTGCTCAGCATCTACCAGCCGGACGGGCCCGTGCCGGACGACGAGTTCCTGGCGCCGATCATGAAGGAGCTGGCGATCTGGAACGACGAGCTCCGTGCGGCCGGATCCTGGGTCTTCAGCGCCGGTCTGCACCCGCCGGAGACGGCGACCGTACTGCGGTCGTCGGGTGAGGAGTTGCTGGTCACGGACGGGCCGTTCACCGAGGGCAAGGAACACCTGGGCGGGTTCACTGTGGTCGACGTGGCCGATCTCGACGAGGCGATGGAGTGGGCCCGCAAGCTGGCCCGGATTCTCGAGCCGCTGTCGATCGAGGTCCGGCCGTTCGCGCACTGATGGGCCGCTGATGGGGCTCGCCGTTGAGGAAGTGGCGGCCGTGTTCCGGCAGGAGCACGGCCGGGCGGTCGCGGTGCTGGCGGGTGTCTTCGGTGATCTGGACATCGCCGAGGACGCCGTGCAGGAGGCGTTCGCGGCCGCGGTCGAGAAGTGGCCGGCCAATGGACTCCCACCGAGCCCGGCCGGCTGGATCATCACCGCCGCCCGGCACCGCGCGATCGACCGGCTCCGGCGGGAGGCGGCCCGCGAGGACAAGCACGCGCAAGCCGCTCTCTTGCACGCCCAGGACGAACCAGTGGAGGAGGGACCCGTGCGCGACGACCGGCTCCGGCTGATCTTCACCTGCTGCCACCCGGCGCTGGCGCTGAACGTCCGGGTCGCCCTCACCCTGCGCCTGCTCGGCGGCCTCACCACGGCCGAGATCTCGCGCGCTTTCCTGGTCCCGGAGCCGACGATGGCCCAGCGCCTGGTCCGCGCAAAGACCAAGATCCGCGCCGCCGGCATCCCATACCGCGTCCCGTCCGACTCGGATCTCCCCGAACGGCTGCGCGGAGTACTGGCCGTGGTCTACCTGATCTTCAATGAGGGGTACGCCGCGTCCTCCGGCGACGAGCTGATCCGGACCGAGCTCTGCGCGGAGGCGATCCGGCTCGGTCGCGTCCTGGCCGAACTGATGCCGGACGAACCCGAAGTACTCGGTCTACTCGCGCTGATGCTGCTGCAGGAATCCCGGCGTCCGGCGCGCACCGCGGCGGACGGCTCGCTCGTCCCGCTCCCCGAGCAGGACCGATCGCGCTGGGACCGAGAGCTGATCACCGAGGGACAGGACCTCGTACGGCGTTGCCTGCGTCGCGACCAACCAGGTCCGTACCAGCTCCAGGCCGCGATCAACGCCGTCCACAGCGACGCTCCGAGTACCGCGGAAACCGACTGGTCCCAGATCGTCCAGCTCTACGACCACCTGATGCGCCTCACCCCGACTCCGGTGGTCGCCCTCAACCGCGCGGTCGCCGTCGGCGAGTTGACGGGTCCCGCCGAGGCGCTCGCCATCGTCGACGACCTGGACCTCGGCAGCTACTACCTCTTCCACGCCATCCGCGCCGATCTGCTCCGGCGACTCGATCGTCCTCGGGACGCCGCTGCCGCCTACGAAGCCGCCATCGCCATGTCCGCCAACGCAGCCGAGCAGGCCTTCCTCCGCGGCCGGCTCGCCATGCTGTAGTTCACCTACTGGTCGCATCCCGGCTGTTGAACCACCGCACACCCGACGGCAAAGTTTGGTCCTGGCTGGGCCACCAACGCGACTGGGTCTGGCCGGACAAGCACAAAGTGACCAGCAACAGCTGGGGACCGGGACCGCACTCAGCGCTACCCCGACTTCCTCACCCGGCTGGAACGCGCGCGGCCCGACCTCTCGACGGACGCGATCGCCGACTGGACCCCGCTGACCACGAACAGCGCCGGCCAGGCGATCTTCAGTGCCGCGCCGAACCAGAGCCGCGAGAGCAACGTCCGCGCCCGCGGTGTGTTCGCCGTCGCCGACTCCGGCGAGTGGTCTGACCTGCCCCGCATCGGCCTCTTCAACAGCAAGCTCATTTCACCTTCGTCCTCCGTCGCTGGTGCCAGTGCTGCGTTGCTCAGCTTCACCTCGCACTACCGGAAGAGCGGCGCGGAAACCGCCCGGGTCCTGGTCTCCTTCGACGGGGGGACTCCTCAGCCGATCCTCACTGACGGGGGTGACGTCACCGCGCGGATCGAGCGCCTCGCCGTTCCTGTCCCAGCCGGCGCGCAGACGTTGAAGGTCACGTGGTCGCTGGCCAGCGGCGACAACGACTGGTACTGGGCTGTGGACAACCCGATTCTGACGACCAGCTGACGATAGGGTCTCGGGGGTGACCGGGTTTCAGGTGATCTGTGAGGTGGAACCGCCGACGCGGCCGGATCTGAAGAAGGTGCGGCACCAGATCGGCGTGATGAGCCCGATCGCGGACGCGTTCCTGATCCCGGACAACCACATCGGCCGGGCCACCGTGTCCAGCGTCGCGGTGGCCAACGAGGTGCAGCTGATGGGCGCCCGGGGGATCGCGTGCCTCAACTCACGGGACCGGAATCTGCTCGGCTTCCGCCGCGACCTGCTCACGGCCGCGGCGTACGGGGTCGAGCAGTTCCTGTTCGTGCACGGCGACGACCCGCGCGAGGGCGGCCGGACCAGTCAGCTCACGGTCCGGACGATGATCGAGGAGACCCGGGCGACCGGCTTCCCCGGTTGCGGGCCGTTCGAGGTCGGCGCGACCGCCCGGCTGGGCAGGGTCCCGCGGTGGAAGGCCGAGGCGGACTTCCTTTACCTGCAGGTCAGTTTCGACGTGGACGAACTGCTCCGCTGGCGGGACAGCGTCGCGCTGGACATCCCGGTGTACGCCGGGGTGATGGTGCTGGCGAGCGCGAAGATGGCCCACAACCTGGCGTCCGTGCCGCAGCTCGCCATCCCCGATCGGCTGGTCGAGGCGGTCGAGCGGGATCGGGACGCGGGCGTCGAGGCGGCCTGCGAGCAGGTCCTCCGGATCCGGGACAGCGGCGCCTTCGACGGGGTGCATCTGATCCCGGTGAGCCGGTACCGACAGGTCGCGGCGCGGCTCGAACCGGAACTCTGACTGCACTCTCCCTGCATTTCCACTGCACCGAGTGGGAACTGCGGCCGTCTGGTGACTCCGTAAGGGGGCTGGACCGGTTAGTGTCAGCCTGCAGGGTTTCTGTTGTTTGATGGCTCGGTTCGCCGGACGGGAGGAGGAGGCGTGGCACTACCAGGCAAGGGTCTGATCGACGGCCTGAAAGTCACTGCGAAGACGCTGTCCCGCCGCGCCGTCACCGAGCAGTACCCGGACGTCCAGCCCGAGCTGCCGCCGCGCAGCCGGGGCGTGATCGCGTTGCTGGAGGAGAACTGCACCTCCTGCATGCTGTGCGCCCGGGAGTGCCCGAGCTGGTGCATCTACATCGACTCGCACACCGAGACCGCGCCGTCGGTCGGTGAGCAGGCCCGAGAGCGCAGCCGCAACGTGCTGGACCGGTTCGCGATCGACTTCTCGCTCTGCATGTACTGCGGGATCTGCATCGAGGCCTGCCCGTTCGACGCGCTGTTCTGGTCACCCGAGTTCGAGTACGCCGAGACCGACATCCGCAACCTGACCCACGAGAAGGACCGGCTGCGCGACTGGATGTGGACCGTCCCCGCACCCCAGCCGATCGACCCCGGCCCGTCCGTCATCGAGGCACCGGCCGTCGAGGGACCAGCTGCCGGGGCAGCGCCGTCCGACGGGGCGCCGAGGGCTGGCGAGGGGCCCGAGTCCGGGGGCGGCGAGTGACCACTGCGCTCTTCTCCATCGCGGGGGCGGTGGCGATCGCGGCGGCCGTTCTCGTCGTCACGTCCCGCCGGATCGTGCACGCCGCGCTCTGGCTGGTGGTCGCGCTCGGCGCGGTCGCAGGCTGCTTCGGCGCGCTGCACGCCGAGTTCGTCGCGCTGGTGCAGATCCTCGTCTACGTGGGCGCGATCGTGGTCTTGGTGCTGTTCGCGCTGATGCTGACCAAGGCACCGACCAACCCGCTGCCGGCGCTGACCACCCGGCGGAGCCCGTTCGCGGCGATCGTCGCCGGGGTGCTGGCGCTGCTCCTCGGCACCGGAGTGGTGATTGCCTTTGGCAACGAGAAGATCGAACCGGTGCCGGCCGGGTCGGCGACCGATGTCGGGACCGCGGTTTTCAGGATCTGGGTGCTGCCCTTCGAGGTCCTCTCGGTGTTGTTGCTGGCAGCCCTGATCGGCGCGATCGTCTTGTCCCAAAGGAAATTGTCGGAGCGCTCTGACAGGCTGTCCTCCTCGGGGAAGGAGGACTGACATGCCACTGGTTCTCCCGTTGCTGCTGGCCGTCCTGCTGTTCTGCCTCGGCGTGTACGGCGTGCTGGCGCGGCGCAACGCGATCACCATGCTGATGTCCTTCGAGCTGATGCTGAACGCGGTCAACCTGAACCTGGTCGCCTTCGACGCCTGGCGACTGGACGGACTCGCCACCGGGCAGACGCTCGCGGTGTTCGTCATCACGCTGGCCGCGGCCGAGATCGGCCTCGGGCTGGCGATCGTGCTGCTGCTGTTCCGCGGCCACGGTCATGTGGATGCGGACGCCGCCCGCGACCTGGTTGAGCAGGACGGCGGGATCCCCGCGGCTGATGGGGCGGGCACCGCCGCTGGGAGGACCGCGGTCGAGAAGGGTGCGGCGTCGTGATCGCGACGACGTGGCGCGTGGTCGGCGTCGGCTTCTCCCTGCTGGTGATCCTGGCGGCCATCCTGCTGTCCGGTGTCGAGCCTCAGCAGACCAGCTTTCCCGGCACGGGTGTCGGCCCCGACGTGTTCTGGACCTTCGACCTGCGAACCGACGACCTGACCGTGCTGCTGCTGGCCGTGGTCGGCGTCGTCTCCGCCTGCGTCCAGGTCTACTCGATCGGCTACCTGCACGAGCGCGCCGCGTCGTACACGGCGCTCGTCACCCTCTTCACCGCGGCCATGGTCACGGTTGTCGTCGCGGACAGCCTGTTCCTGTTGCTGATCGGCTGGGAGGTGATGGGCGTCTGCTCGTACTTGCTGATCGGGCACTATTGGGAGCGCCGTGACGCCCGCTCCGGTGCGATGAAGGCGTTCCTGATGACCAGGTTCGCCGACGTCGGGTTCCTGTTCGGCATCTTCGTCCTCGGCATCGGCTACAACACGTTCCGCATCTCCGAGCTGGGCTCCGGCCCGATCTCGCCCGGTGCATTGACGGCCGGGACGGTGCTGCTGCTGGTCGGCGTGGTCGGCAAGTCCGCCCAGGTCCCGTTGCAGACCTGGCTCCCCGACGCGATGCCCGGTCCGAGCCCGGTCAGCGCCCTGATCCACGCGGCGACCATGGTTGCCGCCGGCGTCTTCCTGATCGCCCGCCTGTACGACGTGTTCGTCGAGGCCGAGGCGACCCTCACCGTGCTCGCGGTGGTCGCGTGCGTGACGATGCTGGTCTCCGCGCTCTGTGCGATGGCGGCCGTCGAGGTCAAGCGGGTGCTCGCGTGGTCGACGGTGAGCCAGTTGGCGATCATGTTCGCCGGTCTCTCGCTCGGGACAGAAGACGGTCGGCACGCCGCGTTGTTCCACCTCGTCACGCATGCGTCCTTCAAGGCGTTGCTGTTCCTCTGTGCCGGTGTGCTGCTGCACCAGGTCGGCAGTGCCGCCTTCGTCGTACTCCGTCGCTACACCCGACGCGGTGCCCTCCGCCGGGCGATGCCGGTCACCTTCGTCACGATGACGATCGGCCTCGGTGCGCTGGCCGGCGTGCCGGGGCTGGCCGGGTTCTTCTCCAAGGACTCGGTGGTCGAGGCGGCCTGGCACCACGCGCGAGACGGGTCGACCATTGGCTGGGTCGTGCTGGTCTCGGTCTGCCTGACGGCGGCGTTGACCGCGTTCTATTGCGTGCGCTTGTGGTTGTGGACGTTCTTCCGGACGCCCGCACTGGCCGGGGCGCTCGGCGCGTTCGAGGATGACGACCCGATGGCGGATGTCGATGAGCCGGACACGTCCAAGCTCCGCGAGCCGTCCTGGTTGATGCTCGGGCCGCTGGTGCTGCTGGCGATCGGTGCGGCCGGGCTCGGGTATGCCGATGGGGTGCATGTCCACTGGGGCGTTGCGCTGGTGACGACCGTGCTGGCGGTGTTCGGCGCGCTCCCGGCGTACTCGTTGTGGCAACGTGGGGCGGATCCGCGGCCGGTTGTGCTGGAGCACGAGTTCGGCCTGGATGCGGCGTACCAGGGAGCGGTCGTCGTTCCGGTGCGGTGGTTCGCGAAGCTCGCGGTGCTTGGTGATCGGGATGTGATCGGGGGATATGTGCGGGCCACGGGGCGGGCGGGGACGTTGGCTTCGCAGGGCTTCCGGTTGCTGCAGACCGGGAATGTGCAGACGTATCTGACCGCTGCGGTGATCGGTGTGGTCGCGCTGGCTGTCCTCGCGGGGGTGATCGCCTCGTGAGTACTTTGCTGATCGCATTGCTGGCCGTGCCGGCGCTGACGGCGATGGTGCTGTGGGTGCTGCCGGTGTCGTTCGCCGATCGGGTGGCCGCCGTTGTGGGCTCAGTGATTTCCGGGCTGGTGCTGGTCGGTTCGGTGTGGTTGTGGATCGACTATCTGCGGCCCGCCGACGGACCGGGGACGCTTGTTGGGTTCGAGACAGCGCCCAGGACCCTGCCCGGCAAGCTGTACCCGTTCGCGGAGACCGATCTGGAGTGGATCCCGCCGTTGGATGTGCGGTTCCACATCGCGGTGGACTCGATCTCGATCCCGTTGATCATGCTCACCGCGTTGCTGGTCTTCCTCTGCTGCCTGTACTCGCTTCGCATCACCCCACGGATCGGCCGTACCCGGTCCCTGATCGCGTTGTTGCTGGTGATCGAGACCGGGGTGATCGGTACGTTCTCGGCCGTCGACCTGGTGCTGTTCTTCCTGTTCTTCGAGGTCGTCCTGATCCCGATGTGGCTCGTCATCGACATCTGGGGTGACGAGCACGACGCGGCCGGGCGACGGCGTGCGGCGACCACGTTCGTGTTGATGACGGTGCTCGGTTCGGCCGTGATGTTGCTCGGCTTCCTGCTGATCCACCGGCAGGCAGGGACGTTCGATCTCGAGGTGCTCGGCAACAACCCGGTGGCGGGCGGACGCGGCGTACCACTCGCGGCGGCGATCCTGGTCGCGCTCGGCCTGGCCGTGAAGATGCCGCTCTGGCCGCTGCACATCTGGTTGCCCGATGCGCATGCGAAGGCGCCGACGGTCGGGTCGGTCCTGCTGGCCGGCCTATTGCTCAAGCTCGGCAGTTACGGCCTGATCCGGATCCTGTTGCCGGTGCTGCCCGAGGCGACGACCACCATCGCGCCCTATCTGGGCGGCTTCTCCACGGTCGCGATCATCGCCGGATCGCTGGCGTGTTTCGCGCAGACCGACGTGAAGCGGCTGATCGCGTACTCGAGCGTCGGGCACATGGGGTTCATCGGGCTCGGGATCGCGACGATGTCGCCGGAGGGCCTGAGCGGGGCGCTGTTCGCGAACATCGCGCACGGGCTGATCACCGGTCTGCTGTTCTTCCTGGCCGGCGCGATCAAGGACCGGCACGACACCAGCGATCTGCGCACGATCGGCCGCGCGCTGAACGCCCGGCTGCCACGGATCAGCGGACTGCTCGTCTTCGCCAGCCTCGCCTCGCTCGGGCTGCCCGGGCTGGCCGGGTTCTGGGGTGAGATGCTCGCCCTGCTCGGCGCCTACCGCCCGGCCGACTCGTTGCCTCGGACAACCTTCCTGGTGTTCATGGTGATCGCGGGTCTCGGGACAGTGCTGACCGCGGCGTACTTCCTCCGGCTGATCCGCAACCTGTGCCAGGGTGACCCGGCCGAGTACCCGACGACCGCGTTCGCCGTCGACCTGAGCCGGATCGAGTTGCTCACGTGGACGCCGCTGGTGGCGCTGACCGTCGTCCTCGGGCTCGCGCCCTGGCTCCTGCTCGACTATTGGAACTTCGTATGACGATCACCTGGACCGACTGGCAAGCGATCGCGGTACCACTGGTGCTCGCGCTGGGTGCCGTGGCCGCGCTGCTCGTCGACGGTTTCTGGGGCGCCGGTAGCCGTCAGCTCAAACACCTTTGCGTCACGCTGGTCACCGCTGGCGCGATCCTGTTCGGCTTCGCGTTCCTGGTGACGCAGCGCAACTCGGTCCGACCCGGATTCTGCCGCGCCGCAGTCGAAGCACCGGCCGAGTGCAGCATCGTCTTCGAACCCCTCACCGTCGGGTTGTGGGCCGTCCTGTTGATCGGCGGACTCGGCGTCGTCGGCCTCTCGACGTACGGGTTGCTCGATCGCGAGATCCCGGTCGGCGAGTACCACTTCCTGCTGCTCAGCGCGCTCACCGGCGCGACCGTGCTGGCCGGTGCGCGCGACCTTGCGACAATCGTGATCGCCCTCGAGGTGGTGTCGCTGCCGAGCTTCGCGATGGTTGCCCTGCGCCGCGACCGCCGCGGTTCCGAAGCCGCGCTCAAGGCGTTCCTCGTCTCCGTCCTGTCGACGGCCGTGATGCTGTTCGGCATCTCCTACCTCTACGGCGTGACCGGCTCGCTTTACCTGCAGACGATCGCGACGCAACTCCCGGGGATCGACCCGGACCTGCGCCGGGTGGCGTTCGCGGCCGGCCTGTTCGTGATCGTCGGCTTCGGCTTCAAGATCGCGGCCGTCCCGTTCCACGGCTGGCTCCCCGACACGTACGCCGGTGCGCCGGTCGAGGTCACCGCCTTCCTCGCCGTCGTCTCCAAGTCGGCCGGCGTGGCCGGGCTCCTGGTCCTCGTCACCTTCGGCGTGGCCCCCAGCGGTTCGGAGCTCCGGACGGTCGTCGCGATCCTGGCCGCCGTCACCATGACCGTCGGGAACCTCGCTGCCCTCCGCCAAGGCGAAGCGGTCCGCCTCCTCGCTTGGTCCTCCATCGGCCAGGTCGGCTTCCTCCTTGCACCCCTGGCGGTAGGCGATGCCCAAGCGGTCGTCGGCTACCTCGCCGCCTACGTCGTCGTAACGCTCGGCGCCTTCGGTGCGGTCGCCGTGGTCCAACGCCACCGCCCGGCAGGCCTCCTCACCGACTACCGAGGCATGATCCGCTCCGAACCAGGCCTGGCCGCTGCCCTGATCTTCTTCCTGGTGGTCCTGGCCGGCCTACCCCCAGGCTTGGCCGGCCTCTTCACCAAGTTCGCCGCCTTCCAGTCGGTCATCGACGCCGACCTCCTCTGGCTCGCCGTCATCATGGCCGTCAACGTCATGATCGGCTTGGCTGTCTACCTCCGCTGGATCGCCGAACTCTTCCGCCTCCCCGCCGAAGCCCCCTTCTCGGTCGACATAGAAACCCCCGCCGTAACCGTCATCAGCGCCTACACCGCCGCGGCGATAGTCGTCTCCGTCCTCCCCAGCACCCTCTTCACCCTCATCACCTGAACTTGCAGCCCTCTTCATGTCCAGGGAAACCAGCGATGGAGTCGATCGCCTCGTTCTCACGGGTGCCGACGGTCTCTACGAACTCGACGGCGACGTCTTCCAGTACGTCGGCGGGTCGGGCAGCCGACTTCCTCAGACCCTGGCAGCAGGCCCGATCGAGAAGACCATCGCCGCTTTGACGAAGTAGGCCCTGCCGGGGCTGGGCCGGCGGTGGGGGAGCGGACGTGCACGCCATCAATGCGGGTCGCTTGCGGGGCCGCCCACGCTTGGAGCCGGGATCAAAGAGTGGATTGTGATGGGCTGGGGATCCGGGACCTGGCAGGGTGGGGGTATGACTTCGGAGCGGATCTATGTCGGGAGTTACACGAGTCAGTCCGGGGGCGGGGACGGGATCGCGTTTGGGACCACCGAGGTATTGAGCGTTGTGGCGGAGACCGCGGATCCGTCGTTCTTGACCCGATCGGCCGACCACAGGTTCCTGTACGCGACGAACGAGCTCGAGGCGGGACGGGTCAGTGCGTTCGCGATCGAGGCGGACGGCGGGTTGAAGTTCCTGAACGACCAGCCGACCGAGGGGGCGCATCCGTGTCACCTGGCGGTCGACCCGTCGGGCCGGTTCCTGTTGTCGGCGAACTACAGCTCCGGATCGGTCGCCATCCACCCGATCGCGGCGGACGGTTCGCTCGGTACCGCGACCCAGATCGTGCAGCGCGAGGGGACCGGGCCGAACAAGGAACGCCAGGAAGGGCCGCACGCGCATCAGGTGGCGTTCGACCCGTCGGGTGAGTACGCCTTCGACGTCGATCTCGGCACGGATCTGGTGTACGTCTCCACGCTCTCGTCCGAAGGCCGGCTGGAGGAGGTCGGGCGGCTTCCGGTGCATCCGGGGGCCGGGCCGCGGCACCTCGTGTTCCGGCCGGGCGGCGGCGCGGCGTACATCATCAACGAGCTGGATTCGACATTGACCGTTTGCAGCTATCAAGACGGCAAGCTGGTGATCGTGCAGACGGTGTCGACCCGGCCGGAGGGTGCGGAGGGGGACAACTTCCCGGCGGAGGTGCTGATCTCGGCCGATGGGCGGTTCGTCTACGGGTCGAATCGCGGCGACGACACGATCGCGGTGTTCGCGGTCGCGGCCGACGGGTTGAGCGTCCAACTGATCCAGACGATCGGCACCGGCGGCGTCTGGCCGCGACACCTTGCTCTTGGCAATGACCCGGCCGTCCTGTACGCCGCGAACGAGCGCTCCGACCAGCTCGCGACCTTCACCGTCGACCAGACCAGCGGCGTCCTCACCGCAACGGGGACGCCGCTGCCCTGGCCGAAACCCGTCTGCGTCCTACCCGCCTGATTGAAGCGCTGCGGAGCGGTGGGTGGTTCGGCTTGCCAGTAGGAAGCCGGCGGTGGCGACCAGGGCGGCGGTGAGGAAGCCGGTGCTGCGGTCGAGTCCGGCGGCGACGAGTCCGAATGTCGCCGGGCCGAGACCGAGTGCGAGGTCGATGCTCATGCTGACCGTGCCCATCACGGCCCCACGTTCGGCGGCCGGGATGCCCTGCAGCGCCAGCATCATGATCGCCGGAGTGCCGAAGGCGATGCCGACGCCCAGCACGACTGTCCCGATGGCCAGACCCGGCACAGCCCGCCAACTGCCTATGATCGCCAGCCCGATGGCACAGCAGGACAGCGCGAGCCGTACGCTCCGAGCCGCGCCCAGCCGATCCGGGATGCGCGCGCCGATGCTACGGATCACGACCACAATCCCGGCGAAGACGAACATCAGGGGACCCGCACCCGCCAACCCGAGATCCAGCGCGTAGAGCGGTACGAAGGCCAGGAACCCCGCCATCCCCCAGACCAGTGCAAGCAGCAACAAGCCGGGTACGACGGCGGCCGGGTGGATCAGCCGTCCGCCGGATTCGGTAGGCCCCGGTTCCCGTGTATCACCGACGCGTGACGCCAGTACGACGGAGAGCACGGCCGCGCAGGACGAGAACACCCAGACCGTGCCGAACCCGATCGCGCCGACCACAGCCTCCCCGAGCGGAGGGCCGACCGCGAGCCCGACGTACAGGGACAACGAGAACAGGCTGATCGCCTCGCCTCGGCGTTCCGCGGGAGCCAGGTCGCTCATCGCGGTCACCGCGCCGACGAAGAAGAACGCCTCCCCGACACCGGTGAGCAGCCGCAACGCGACCAGCATCGCAACGCTGTCGGCCAAGCTGTACCCGGCTACCGAGGCGGCGAAGACCAGCCCACCGAAGATCATCACAGTCGACCGCCCGCGCCGATCCGCGAACCGGCCCGCCCACGGCCGTAGCAGCAACGCGGACAAGCTGAACGCCCCGACGGCCATCCCCACGCTCACGTCACTGCTCGCGAGAGGGCCGGTCACGTACAGCGGCACGCTCGGCACCAGGAGTCCGTCGGCGAAGAAGTAGGCCAGCGCCGCCACTCCCAGCATCGCGAACTGCGGCGTGACGAGGCGAGGCCGGGCGGTTGTCGCGGTCTGGCTCATGATTCCTCCCCGGTCCCAAAACGTCCCAACTGGGCGTTTGAGGTTCACAATGGCCGTACGGCGCTCTCCGGGGCATCGGTAGATCTGCCCATCTCGACGGCCGACACACAGACCCCGTGCCTCGGACCTGACCGGCGCTGTCGAGGGGGTGCCATGGCCCGCGACGAACTGCGGCTCGCCGAACCCCTCTGCGCCTTGTCCGTGACGCTGGACCTCGCCATGGCCCAGCCGCTCGAGAAGTCGATCCGCAGTTGCCTGGTCGCGATCCGGCTCGCGCAGCGCCTCGGCCTGCCCGCCGTCGAGCAGCGGACCGTGTACTACGCGACGCTGCTCCGCCATCTCGGTTGCACCGCCACCACCCACGAGGAGGCCCACCAGTTCGGCCCCCGCGCGGCCGAGCTCCGTCCTCTCGCGGAGCGGACCGACAGCTCCGACAGCCGCGCGACACTCGCCATCCTCCGGCAGATCGGCAAGGGCGGTGGAGTCCGCCGCCTCCAGTACTTCACGCGCGTCTTGACGGCAGGTAAGACCGGCGAGGCGGAGATACTGCTGGCGGTTTGCGAGGTCGGCAGCATGCTCGCGAAACGGCTACACCTCGGCCCCGAGGTCGCCGCCGCGCTCTACCAGAACCTGGAGCGCTGGGACGGCGCCGGTTCGCCGAAGGGCCTGGCGGGCGAGGAGATCGCCATCGCCACCCGGATCGCCGAGGTCGCCACCCAGGCTGTCATCTTCACCAACCTCGGCGGGCCGGAGGCGGTTCAGACGGCGTTCGGCAAACGCCAGGGCGGGTGGCTTGACCCAGGTGTGGTCGCGGTCTTCAACCCGGACCTGCTCAAGGACCTGGACACCATCGACGTCTGGCAGCACGCTCTCGACGCCGAACCCGAGCCGCGCCGCCACGTTCCGGCCGATCGGCTGGACGACGTGGCCCGGGCCTTCGCCCATTTCGTGGATCTCAAGTCGCCGTACCTGTTCGGTCACTCGACCGGGGTCGCGGACCTGGTCGACCAGGCGGCGCCGAAGCTGCGGCTGGATGACGACCAGCGGGCGATCGTCAGGCAGGCCGCCTACCTCCATGACCTCGGCCGGGCAGCCGTCCCGACCAGCGTGTGGGAGCGCAAGAGCGAGCTCCGCAGGGCCGACTGGGAGCAGGTCCGCCTCCACCCGTACCACTCGGAGCGGATCCTGGCCCGCTCCACCGCACTCGAACCAGTGGCCGCTCTGGTCGGTCTCCACCACGAACGGCTCGACGGGAGCGGCTATCCGAAGCAGTCGAAGGCCGGTGAGCTACCGGTTGGGGCCCGCCTGCTCGCAGTGGCCGACGTGTACCAGGCGCTCACCCAGTCACGCCCACACCGCCCAGCGCGGTCACCGGCCGCAGCGGCGGACGCAGTACTGGCTGAAGTGGCTGCGGGGCGGCTGGATGGGGACTGTGCGCGGGCCGTACTCGAGGCGGCCGGGCAACAGGTGCCCGGCCGCCTGACGAGTCGCCCGGCCGGCCTCAGCGAGCGGGAAGTGCAGGTACTACGCCTGGTCGCGTGCGGCCGGTCGAACGCCGAGATCGCCCGCGAGTTGGTGGTCTCACCCCGTACCGCGGAACACCACGTGCAGCACATCTACGGCAAGATCGGCGTCTCCACCCGAGCCGCGGCAGCGCTGTTCGCGATGCAAAACGGCCTGTTCACGCCGTAACAGAGGCCAGCTTTTCGAAGAAGAACTCGTGCTTGAGGAACGACACGTCGTACTCGTGCCCGTGCGCAGGTGGCAGCAGTTGCGCGGCCTGGAACAGTCGCCAGCCGTCCTTCAACGCGTCCAGCCCGGTCGCGTACGGCGGGACGTCGCTGTCGCCAGTAGTCGGGTGGGTCTCGCCGGTGCCGTCGTACCTCGACCAGCCGACGACCCGTGCATCCAGGGCGGACGAGGCCAGGTAGAGGACCAGCACCTGCTGGCGGACGGTCTGCTGTGCGGTCTCGGCGGGGGCGGTCGCGGTCATGCCATCTCCTTCTTCGCGGCGTGCGGGTTGAGACTGCGCTGGGCGACGACGCGCTGCGGCCGGTTCGACACGCGGGTGACCCAGTACTCCGGGTCGAAGGTGTCGTCACCGGTGAGGGCCTGCCACAGCTTGATCCGGTTGTACTTCTCCAGCCGGCCGGTGGCGTTCTCGTACCAGGGGAACGTCTGGTCGAGTTCACGCGCGACCTCGGCGTCGTACAGGTCGTCGGTGTTCCACAGCCGGACCTGGCGGACGGTCGGGTTGAACCGGATCTTGAACATGTACCGGTCGATGGCGCTGTCGTTCTTGCGGCCGCCGTGCCAGATGCCGTGGTGCAGGAACACCACGGTGCCGGCCGGGCAGGTGAGCCGGGTCTGGCCGAGCAGGTTCTGGTACCGGCCGGTGTCCGACTCGTTGGTGCGGCGCAGGTGGCTGCCGGGCACGCTGAGGGTGCCGCCCATCTCGAGCGTCACCTCCTGCGGGTAGTACATCAGCTGCACGTCGAAGGCGTCCTCGCGGACGTCGATGATCGCGTCGCCGTGCAGGTTCTGCGCCTCGCCCTCGTGCGCCTTGCGGATGTGCACCGCGTGGTGGTCGACCGTGGGATCCGGCCCGACCAGGCTGTGGATCGCGCCCGCGACCTCCGGCAGCTGCACCAGCCGCTGGACGAACTCGCTGCCCACGAACGCCTCGGACAGCGGGGTGCCGTACGGGACGCCGGGGATGCCGGCTTTCAGAACGTCGATCGCCTGCTGGTTCATCTCGTCGGGCACGACGGCGTCCATCCGGAACGCGCCGTTCGCGACGAAGTGGGCCATCTGGACGGAGGTGAGCAAGTTCTTGCGATGCGGTTGGGGCATGTCTCTCCCTCTCGGGGTGACTTGGTGGTTCGTACTCGTCCAGGCTAGGCGTCGACAACGTTGTTTCGCGTGGGCTGAGATCACTACTAGTGGTAGGTTTTCACCATGCTTCCTATGCCGCTGTCTGCGCCGCCCGAGGTGGTCAGCGTCGGGCTCGGGGTGCACGGCGTGCGGACGCGGCGGGACGTCTTCCGGTTGCCGGACCTGTGGCAGCTCCACCTCTTCACCTACTCGGCGGACCTGACGGTCGACGGTACGACGTACGCGGTGGCGCCCGGATTCGTCAGCCTTACGCCGGCCGGGGTCGAGGTGGAGTTCGCGTACCGCGGTCGGTCCGAGCACCTCTACGTCCACTTCCGTCCCCGTGAGGTCGGCGAGCCGTCGTACGTCCCGGTCGTCCAGGACGCTGGTACTGCGGCGCCGGTGCTGACCGAGTTGCTCCGGTCTGCGCTGGAGGCGTCTCCGACCGGATCGGCCCGAGTGACCGCCGAGGTGTGGACCGCGCTCTGGCGGGTGGCCCAGCTCGGCGCGCGCGTCACCGAGGGCGGGCAGGCCACCTCCCACCAGGCAGTCGCGACGGCCATCGCCTACATCGAGGCCAACCTCGCCCGCCCGCTGACGGTGCCCGAACTGGCCCGGGTCGCGGGTGTCTCGCACAACCACCTGACCCGGCTCTTCCACGCGGAGACGGGCGACACGGTGATCGCGTACATCCGCCGCCGACGTCTCACCCGCGCCCGCCATCTCCTGGTCGCGTCCACACTCTCGATCCCGGCGGTCGCGGCCTCGGTCGGCATCCCGGATCTCCAGGCCTTCAACAAGGCCTGCCGCCGCGAGCTGGGCGGATCACCCCGGGCGGTACGAAATGCGGTCGTCGTGGCCGGTCAGGCGGTTTAGCCTTCAGCGCATGGACAAGCTGATCCCGGTGGCCGAGGCGCCCGAGTTGGACGAGGAGGCCGGGAAGCGGTTCGTCGAGGACTGGCCGGAGTTCATCTTCCACGACCTCGGCGTGAAGCCTTACCGGGATCGCCGGGTGGAGTACTTCCGGGATTGGGAGTTCTACCTGGTGTCGAACGAGCGCCGGCTGATCGCCGGGTGCTGGGGTGTGCCGATCGCGTGGGACGGGACGGTGGCGGATCTGCCGAGCGGGTTCACCGATTCACTCGCGCGGGCGGTCACGTCGTACGAGGCGGGTGTTGTGCCGGACACGTTCGTCCTGATGGCGGCCGCGGTACGGAACGACGAGCAGGGCAAGGGGTACGCCGGTCGGGTGATCACGGCGGTCCGGGAGCGCGCGGCCGAGGCTGGTCTGGCGCGGATGATCGCGCCCGTCCGGCCGACGCTGAAGAGCCGCTATCCGCTGACCGGCATCGCCGAGTTCATGACGTGGACTCGTGACGACGGGCTGCCGCTGGATCCGTGGTTGCGCACCCACGTGCGGCTTGGTGCTGAACTGCTCGCGCCGGCGCCCGTGTCGCAGACGATGACGGGTTCGGTGGCCGATTGGGAGAAATGGACCGGGATGGTGTTCCCCGCGTCGGGTTCGTACGTCATCCCCGACGGCCTGGCTCTACTGGAGATCGACCGGTCCGCCGACACAGGCATCTACAGCGAGCCGAACATCTGGATGCGTCACAGCTAGGGGCTCCGGGCAACGTCGTAGCGGTGCGTGGCCGCACTCTCACCCTCATGGTCTTGAACCCGTAGTGGCGCGCGTGTCAGAGTGCACCAAATCGTGGGCAGTCCGCCCGCGTGGGGGATGGGGGAAACACCATGAACAGATTGCTTCGCCGTGCGCTCATGACCGGGGCCGGCGCGGTCGCGATCGTCGGACTTGCCGCGGCTCCGGCCAACGCACACTTCTGCTTCAAGACCAACCTGAACGCCATCGCGGCACAAGGTATGGCCGGTTCGGCGAACTGGGTGCCGTTCGGTGACCTCGCGGCCGAGTTCCTGCCGGGTCTGTGCGAGGCGGGGATCGAGCATCTCGCCACAGCAGGCGGGGTGAGGACGTCCACGCTGATCAACACCCACGGCACCATGGCCGGCGGCACGTTGAAGAAGGGCGCGGACGCGGGGACGCCGTCAATCTCGCATCTCAACTTCGACGCCATCGACGCGGCGGTCCCCGACGCGTTCGCACTCTGCGCCGGCTGACCCGCAGCATTCGGCCAGCCCCGGCTCGTCGAGGGTCGGTCCGGGGCTGTCCGAGTCAGGAGAGCGCGAATACTGCGAGGCCGTGGGGTCCGAGGACTCCCTTCAGGATGTCGAGGGACTCCTCCCGGTCGGGGCCGGTGATCGCCTGCTCGGCCCACAGCGCGACGTCTTCGAGGGCGCGGGCGTTGCGGTAGTAGGTGATGGCGTGCTGGTCGAGCGTTGTGTCGCCGGTTAAGCGGCTCTTCAAACTTGACCGGGCAGCGATTCTGGTCTGGCTGTGCTCCGGCGTGATTGCCGGGTGCAGAAGTACCGTACTCGGCGGCGTTGGTTG
>NZ_SNWQ01000018.1:30824-205770 GCF_004361855.1 Kribbella caucasensis | reverse complement strand
ACAGGACTCAAAGGTCCAGGACGTAGGAGTGCTCACCCACCGGCGGCTTACCAGTCCCGAGTCTGCCGGACGGCGACTCGGTAACTCTCATTAGGTCCAGGACGTAGGAGTGCTCACCCACCGGCGGCTTACCAGTCCCGAGTCTGCCGGACGGCGACTCGGTAACTCTCATTAGGAGGTAGTGCCCGTAGATCGGCACGCCGTCGCTCGGCTGAGCGTGGCCAGTCCGGCCCGAGGCGACTACCTCCTGTCGAAATGTACGGCGGTCGACACCGAGCGACCTCTTCCCACCGTCGGCCTCACCCCGAACGTCCGACAGCCCTGGCATCATGACCGTCCATGGCTGTGACCGACTTCAACCAGCAAGCCGATCAGCGGTTACACGAGTTCCTCCGGGCGCAGGACTCGGCGTGGCTGGCAGAGCAACTGCTGACCGCCACACGGACCGATCCGTTGCTGCGGGCCCGTTTGGAAGTCGCCGCAGGTGCCGACGCCGGGGTCGCTTATGACGATCGCGTCCTGCGGGCGGGCCTGGAACGGGCCATCGAGATCTATGACTTCGCGGATTACCGCTCGGCAGACTCGTACTTTCGGGATGTAGACGAGGCGCTCGACGCGGTGGACGGGCTGATCGACGCGGGTTTTCCGGATGCGGCGGCGAGCCTGGCTGAGTATGCGCTGGAGTTGCTGGAAGAGGCGGCCGGGCTGGTCGACAACTCCGACGGCGGGCTGCGCGTCGCGATCGACCGGGCCGAGGAGATCCACTTGGTCGCCTGCACGGCCGGTCGGCCCGATCCGGTCGAGCTGGCGGAACTGCTGGCCGACACGGCGATGGCCAGCGACTACGAGGTGTTCTTGAACGTGCTGCCGGACTACGAGCCGGTGCTTGGGCTGACCGGCCTGGCCCGCTATCGCGAACTCGTCGAGCAGGCATGGCGGGACCTGCCGCCCAAGAAACCGGACGAGCACAGCCATCGCCGGTTCGTCGTAACCCACCTGATGGAACGCCTAGCCGAATGTACCGGCGGCGCCGACGCGCTGGTTGAGGTGTTGTCGCGGGATCTAACCAGCGGATACGACGTGTTATGCATCGCGCAGCGACTGTGCGCCGACGGCCGTGACGACGAGGCGCTCGACTGGTTGGCACGGGGGATGACGGAGTTCCCGCCGGACCCCCGGTTGCGCACCTTGGCTGCCGCTTGCCACGTCCGCGCTGACCGTAGGGCAGAAGCGGGTGAGCTGTTGTGGAAGAACTTCAACGACCGTCCGAGCCTGGACGCTTACGTTTCCCTGTGCGACGCCACAGCCGAACAGTTCCCGATATGGCGCGATCGCGCGATCGAAAAGTTACTGGCGCAACCGGCGACATCGGCCAGGTTCACGTCGACGCCCTACAGACCCGAGGGGCGTTCGACGCTGGTGGAGGTGCTGCTTTGGGAAGCGGATGCCGAGGGGGCCTGGCAGGCCGCGATGGACGGTGGTTGCCGGGACGACCTCTGGCTCCAACTCGCCCGGCAGCGTGCGGCGATCAACCCGCCCGACTCGATTCCGATCCTGTTGCTGGCCGCCGACCAGAAGATCGGCCACAAGAACCGCGACTCATACCAGATTGCTGCCGACCTGTTGGCCGAGGCCGGCGCGTTGTTCGCCCGGTGCGATCGCAGCGAGGACTTCGAGTCCCACCTGACCGCGCTACGCAGTACACATCGGGCCAAGTGGGCACTGCGGGAGGAACTCAACCGAGCGGGCCTGCCGTAATCCTCACGAGGCAGACGGGATTGCGTTGTGCAGCAGTGGTAGCAGTTGGTCGCCGATGCGGATGATCTCTTCGCGGTACGGGGTGTCCGAGAGGACGAAGTGGGTGATGCCGAGGTCGCGGTACTTGCGCAGGGACTTGGCAACGTCTTGCGCGGACCCGACCAGCCAGGTGGTGCCGGCGCCTCCGCCGCCGTACTTGCCGGGGGCGGTGTAGAGGTTGTCGTCGAGGACGTCACCCCGGTTCGCCAGGTCAAGCAGTCGCTGCTGGCCGACCGCCTTGAAGCGTCGTGGGTCGAGGTAGTCGTTGCCTCCGCTCTCGGCCATCTTCGCGACCTTGGCCTCGGCGTCGGCCCACGCCTGCTCAGTGGTGTCGCGAACCAGCGTGGTAATCCGTAGCCCGTACTCCAGCGGTGCGTGCTCCCGGCCGAGCTCGGCCTGCAGACCCTTGAGCCGGTCGATGCGCTCGGCAACGCCTTCGAGCGGTTCGCCCCAGAAGAGCTGGACATCCGCCTCGGCGGCCGAGACCCGCTCAGCAGCAGCCGACGCACCGCCGAAGTACAGCCGCGGATGCGGCCGCCCCTCCCGTACTGCGGGCCGCGTGGCGACCGTCGATCCGGTCACGGAGAAGTACTCGCCGGCGAACGTGACGTCCTCCTCGGTCCAGAGCCGGCGCACCAACTGAAGGAACTCCTTGGTCCGGGCATACCGCTGCGCCTGGTCGCCCTCGCTGTCGCCGTACGCCGCCAGGTCGTCCTGTCCGGAAACGATGTTGATCAGCAACCGTCCACCGATGAGCTGATCGAGTGTGGACGCCGCCGACGCGAAGTGCGCCGGATGCCAGTACCCCGGCCGGATCGCCACCAGCGGCTGAAACGTCGTCGTCCGAGCCGCCAGCGCCGTCGCAACGGTGAACGTGTCGGGCCGCCCCCACCCGGTCCCGAGCAACGCCCCACCCCACCCATGCTCCTCGGTCAGCCGAGCCAAATCCGTCAACCGCTCCAGACTGTTGTGCCCCCGCACAGCATCATCACCACGATGCCCAGCCTCCACCTGATTCGGGATGTACCAGAGAACACTCATGCGCTATCCCTTCCACCTGCCGTTCGTTCAAAGAACTGTATTTCACCTGACTTACTCGATATGGCCCGTCTCATTGACCGGGAGGCCGAGGTTCGGGGAATCGGCGAGTCCTGGTCGAATGCGCTTCAGTTGCGCGGGTCTACAGTCGAGCTATGGGGATGCGGGGAGCTCCGGGCCTCGTCGGCCGTGACGCCGAACTGTCGCGGCTGGCAGACCTGCTGGCTCAGGCCGGATCGGGTGGCACGGTCGCCGCGGTCATTCGCGGCGAAGCCGGAAGCGGGAAGACCACCCTGCTTCGGACAGTGGCAGACCGCGCGCGGACCGACGGATGGACCTGCGTGGCCGTATCGGGGATCGAGTCCGAAGCTGTGTTGTCCGGCGCCGGCCTGCTCGCAGCCTTGACGCCGCTGCGGCGGGACCTGGATTCGGTGCCCGCGGTCCAGGCCGACGTCCTCGCTGCGGCGCTCGGGTGGGGTCCAACGTCCGGTGTCGGGGACAGGTTCTTGATCGGCGCGGCGACACTGAGCCTGCTGGCGGCGGCCGCGGCGCGCGCACCGCTCCTTCTCGCCGTCGACGACGCGCAGTGGGTGGACGCGCAGTCGATGGAAGCTCTTGCCTTCGCCGCTCGTCGCCTTGGTCATGACAGGTTCGTGATGCTGGTGACGCACCGGATCGGGACGCCACTTCCGGTACCACTGGACGGCTTCGACGTGGTCGCCGTTGCAGGGCTGATGCCAGACGCAGCCCGCGAACTGCTCGGCCCGGGCTTCTCCGCGACCGTCGTAGAGCGACTGGTGTCCGAGACCGGAGGGAATCCGCTGGCGTTGCGAGAGTGCCTGCACGCCCTCAACCAGGCTCAACGGGCCGGCGCGGCTGCACTTCCCCAGGCGCTTCCCGTGCCGGACCGGTTGAACGAGCTGTACGCCGTCGAGCTCGGCCGCCTCTCGCCAAGCGCGTGGCGAGCCGTCGTACTGTGCGCCGCGAGCACCGACGAGGCTGCTGCGCCGATGCTTGCGGCTCTGGTCTCGGAGGGCCTGGACCCTGATGAGTGCCTGGCCGGGACCGCGCAGGTACTGGTTGTCCAAGACGGTCGGTGCACCTTCCGGCACCCGCTGCTGCGGTCGGCTGCGTGGGCCCGTGCCACCGTGATCGAGCGGCAGGCCGCACACAGGTCACTCGCCGCCGTCACGCTGGATCAGGCCGCCCGGGCATGGCATCGCGCCGAGGCGACACCTGGCCACGACAACGCCCTCGCCGAGGAACTCGCCCGCGTCGCCGATGTGGACCGGTCACGGCGCGGGTTCGCGGCCGCGTCCGGCGCCATCGAACGTGCTGCCCGGCTCACTGCGGACCCGGGCCGACGGGCCGACTGGCTGGCAGTGGCGGCCGAGGACGCGCACCTCGCCGGCGATGCCGATCGGGTTCGACGCCTGGCGGCGGAGGTGTTGCGTTCCGATGCCGGCGCCGAGTCACGCGCCCGGGTCCTGCTCACCCTCGGAATGCTCGAGGTGTGGTACGGCACCTTCGCCCGCGCCCGAGACCTGCTCGAGCAGGCGGCCGAGCTCGCCACCGGTCTGCAGCTGATTCGGACACTCTCGGAACTCTTCCACATCTGCTACCTGCTCGACGACATAGCAGGCATGGTCGCGGCGGCCGACCGGGCCGCAAGCGGCGCCGACGGCACCGAACCCGAGCAGGCGATGCTGGCGGCCTACCTGCCCGGAGCCGCGCGAGTCGTCGAGGGCCGCCCTGATCTCGGCGCGCCGCTGATTCACCAAGCTCTAGAGTTGCTGGAGACCGACCCGGTTCTGCGCGACGACCCGCGCCACCTGTCCGTCTTGCTGCTGTGCGCCCGTTGGCTGATGGACCCGCAGACCGTCGCAGCCTTCATCGATCGACGGATCGCCCGTGCCCGCGAGGCCGGTGCTCTGGGGCTGCTGGCGATGGGGTTGTCCTTGTACTCCGGCGGGCTGGCCTGGCTGGGCGATCATGTCCGGGCCCACGCGTTCGCCGGCGAAGCGGTCGAGCTCCTGGAGATCCTGGGCTACACCGCGGACCCCGGCGTCGCGTACGAGATCGCCGCCATCGAGAGCGCCGCCCGCGGCATGCACGACGACGCACAGCAGTTGCTCGACCAGGCCCGGCGGATGGTAGCGATCAACGGCTTCGACCCGATGCCGCCGCATCTGGCCCGGACCGTCGCGTTCTGCGCCACCTGCCGCGGCGACCTGGACGAGGTGGCCGACGTACTGGAGGACCAAGTCGTCCGCTTCGACGGCATCGGCCTCTATCTCGAACCGCTGGGCGTGGCGCCGCTCCTGGTCGAGGCCTACCTGGGTCTCGGACGCGACGCGGACGCCCAGGCGCTGGTTGCGCGTTTCGCAGCCGCCCAGGCCTTGGAGCCGATACCGCCCGTGGCCGCGATGCTCGCCCGCTGCGAGGCACTGGTGGCCGACACCCTGGACGACGCGGTGCCGGCGTTTGAACGGGCCCTCGCGCTGCTGGGCGACCAGCCCGATCAGTTCGAGCCGGCTCGAACCCGGCTGCTGTACGGCATGCGGCTGCGCCGCGGCGGGCGTCGGGTCGACGCCCGCGTCCAGCTCGAGGCCGCGCGGCGGGCGTTCGTCGAGATGGAACTGACGCTCTGGGCGGAGCGGGCCGCGCACGAACTCGCCGGCACCGGCGAACGGGTGCACTCCCGAGACGCCACGAGGGAGCCCCTGACGTCCCAGGAGACGAGGGTCGCTCTGCTCGTGGCGCAAGGCATGAGGAACCGTGAGGTCGCGGCGGCGCTGTTCCTCAGTCCCAAGACCGTCGAGCACCACCTGGGCGCCGTACTCCGAAAGCGCGGGCTGAGGTCGCGCACCGAGCTGGCGCGCGCCCTGGCGACCGAGACCTGACTCAACCGTGGGTGGCCGCGACCGGGACCGCGTCGTCCGCCAGGCCGAGGATCGCGGCGAACTCCGGCTTCATCACGTACAGCTCGATCGCCAGTTCGTCCGGTGCGCGCAGATTGAGGTGGTGACCCGCGTCGGTCTCGACGATCGGTGAGTGCGGTACGCCGAGAGTGGCCAGCCGTTGCTGCCAACTCAGCAATGCCTCGACGCTCGGTACGGCGTACGCCAGGTGGTCCAGACCGACGTTGTGCTCGTCGAATGTGCCGGACACCGTCCGATCGTGGTCGCTGATGATGACCGCCAGCCCCACGGCTCGGTCGAACAAGAAGCAGTGCGTCGGCTCCTCGCTGAACACCTCGAAGCCCAGCACCTCGACCCAGAAGCGCTTGGCCGCGTCGCAGTCCCGGACGCTCAAGGAGACGTGCGACAAGCCCAGAATGCCCGGTGTCATCGCGCCGGCCCTCGCCGCTCGATGTCTGACCGATCCCTGAGCAGCGCGCGCCAGAGGTAGGTAGGCGCCGGAGCACCGAACCACACGATGCCGGGCCACAGGCCACGGTGGAGACTGCACAGCAAGCGCGACCAGCGGCCGTCGTCCGCGGCCGGTCCGATGGAGGAGTTCGTCGAGTTCGTCGAGTTCGTCATGCCACGACGATCCGTCCGGCGGGCCGCTCGTCGCGTCGGGAGAATCCCCCAACCTCAGGATTGTCGGAGTCGCTTTGTAGCGTGCCGTGCGAGAGCTCTCGAAGGGATGACTGATGAAGATCGCCAGGCAGATCACCGTGTTCGATGCCGCCGACATCGCCGCCGAGAGCGCGTTCTGGGCGGGGCTCCTGGGTGGCGAGGTCTATGAGGACGACCGCTTTCACAGCGTGATCGTCGACGGCAAGTGGCGGTTCGGGGTACAGCTTGCGCCGAACCACGTTCCGCCCGAGTGGCCGGACGGGCCGCAGCAGCAACAGGTCCACCTCGATCTGCATGTCGAGGACATCCGGGCCGCACATGACCACGCGATCTCGCTCGGTGCCCGGCTGCTCAAGGCAGCCGACGACCTGGACACCGAGGAGGGCCACCAGGTCTACGCCGATCCCGCCGGGCACCCCTTCTGCCTGGGCTGGCACCGAAACGTGCCCCCCGAACACGACTTCGGCGCAACAAAGGGCTGAGACATGTCCGAGTCCTTGAACTGATCGCGCATCTATCAAAGGTTAGTTCTTATTCTTTGATAGATTGTGGTTCTGTGAAAGGAAACCGCTGATGGCCACTTGGGAGCAGGCGTACTGGGAACCCAGCGTCGACTCCAACATCCCACGCTCGGCACGGCGCGCGGGGTCGTACGAACGGTACGTCCCCGACAGCATCGACGGCCTCGCGCTGGTGATCGACGGAGACATCTCTCGGCGGGTCACTGCCGTTGAGCGGAGCATCCGAGCACTCAATGGCCCGGAGGCGGAGAGCCTGGCCGGCATAGCACGGTTCCTGCTGCGCTCCGAGGCGATCGCCAGTTCGCGGATTGAAGGCATTGCACCCTCGGCACAGCAGGTGGCTCTGGCCGAGTTGGGCCAGTCCGAAACCGTTCGCGGGATCAGCGAGCAGGCCCGGCTCGTCGCCAACAACATGACGGTTGTACGACGCTCTTCGACCGAGCTCGCCGAGACTGAGTCCCTGACAGTCGACAACATTGTCGGACTCTTTCAGTCGCTACTTCCCGACCAGCCGCGACATCACGGTCTGCGTAAGGTGCAGAACTGGATCGGCGGTTCGGACTGGAGCCCGATCGATGCCGACTTCGTGCCGCCGGGCCACGAGAGCGTGCCGGCCCTGATGGCCGACCTCGTCGACTACATGAACGGCGCCGCCCACTCGCCGCTGATCCAAGCCGCAGTCGTGCACGCGCAGTTCGAGACGATCCACCCGTTCACCGACGGCAACGGGCGGGTTGGTCGTGCCCTCATTCACACGGTCCTGGCCCGTCGCGGGTTGACCGAACGCGCGGTGCTCCCCATCAGCCTCGTGCTCGCCACCCTGCGCGGTCGCTACGTCGAAGGGCTGAACGCCTACCGCCACGACGCGCCGGCGGCGAGCCCTCAAGCGAGCACGTCGATCAACGAGTGGCTCGACATCTTCATCCAGGCCTCGGCAATCGCCGTACAGCGGTCCGAGATGCTGATCGAGCAGATCAACGACCTGAGGTCTGACTGGGCGAAGCGGCTCTCCAACCATCGGAAGTCGGTCGGCTTACGTGAGACGCCCCGCGCGGATTCGGCCGTAGCACGACTGTTGAACCAACTTCCCGAGGCGCCGGTGGTCACCGCCACGACCCTCGCGAAGATACTCGGTATCTCCTTTCCGGCCGCGAGCGCTGCGCTGGACGAGCTGCGCCAAGCCGGAATTGTCCAGACCAAGTCGATCGAGCGGGGTGCCACGGCTTACGTCAGTCGTGAGGTCCTGGATCTGATCACACTGACCGAGCGTGCGCTCGCGAGTACGAGGTTCGATACGCGCGCCTCTGCCCCGAATCGTCCGGTGCCCGCGCGACCGCAGGAGTGACCATGCGACACCGACGAGCCGTCGACAAGTTGCGCCAATTGGCCGAGGCATGCCAGTCGACAACGAGAATGCCGCTCGAAGAGCCGTTCCTGCGCGAGGCGTATGTCTTCGGCGACATCCTCGACGGCGATGACCCGATCGAGTACCTCCAGATCGCGTTCACGCTCAACCTGCCCCCGGAGGAGGTGCCCTGGTGCTCGCAACCCCCGGGCACGCCGTGGCTGGTGCAAACTCTGCGGCTGGACAAGGGCGGCTTCGCGTACTGGTGGCGCTCAGGGCACGGGCCTGTATGGAACCACGCCATCCGCCGGCCCGTGCGGTTCTGGTCGCTCGACGGCACCGATGAGGCAGTACTGGATGCCCTGCAGGAACGCCGGTTCGCGGATCTTCCGAGACTGGAGGCTAGCCCGGCGGAACTACTGCGACGCGCCGAGGTAGAGCTCGACCAAGCGCTGACTCAACTCCGTGGTGTCCACGAGAAGTACTGGGACCGCGAGTGGCGCAGCGAACATCGTGGGGGTGGCCGCTACCCCGAGACTCACCTCTGGGAAGCCGCCGACGGCTACCTCGACCTGTTGGACGCCGTGCACCGCTTGGCCACGGAGGCGACTGCGTGACGGAGGATGACTGACGTGGCCGAGCGCGTCTGGTTCCCGAGCCTGAGCGGGCCCAAGCTGGCTGGTCTGGTCGACCATCCGGCGGCCCCAGTCCGTGGCTGGGGAGTGTTCTCGCACGGCTTCACCCTGGGCAAGGACAGCCCGGCCGCCGGCCGGATCTGCAAGCAGCTGGCCAGCGAGGGCATCGGGATGCTCCGCTTCGACAATCTCGGGTTGGGCGACTCCGAGGGCGACTGGGGCCACGGGTCCTTTTCCAACAAGGTCGCCGACACTGCCCAGGCCGTGCGATTCATGAACGAGTCGGCTCGCGAGGTGCGGCTGCTCGTGGGGCACTCCTTCGGCGGCGCGGCAGTCATCGCCGCGGCCCACCACGTCGACTCGGTGCGCGCGGTGGTGAGCATTGGCGCGCCGTACCAGCCTGGCCATGTCGAGCACAACTACGACGCGCTCGTGGAACGGATCCTCGTCGACGGTGAGGCGCCGTTCCTGATCGGCGGCAAGGCGCTCACCCTCCGCCGACACTTCATCGAGGACGTGCGCGCGGCGGACCTGCACGAGCAGATCCGCACGCTGCACCGGGCGCTGCTGGTGATGCATTCACCGACCGACAACACCGTCGGCATCGCGAATGCGAGCGAGATCTTCCGGGCGGCCCGGCACCCGCGCAACTTCGTGTCGTTGGAGGGCGCCGACCACCTGCTGACCGGGCGCAACCAGGCGAAGCGCGCGGCCCGCATCATCAGTGCTTGGGCGGACCCGTACCTGGCCGACCAATGAAGGTCAGCCGCGCTGCCTCTCACAAACGGCGGCAGACCCTGAGCAACGTCGCGAGGACGTTGCCCAAGGTCAGCCGCCGTTTTGCGGACTACCTGCAGGTCAGGGACCCGCGCCGATCACACGTCGTAGTAGAGCTCGAACTCGTGCGGGTGGGGGCGGAGCTGGATCGGGGCGATTTCCTGCTCGCGCTTGAGGTCGACCCAGGTCTCGATCAGGTCGGAGGTGAAGACGTCACCCTCGAGCAGGAAGTCGTGGTCGGCCTCGAGGGAGTCGATCACGGCCGGCAGCGAGGTGGGGACCTGGTTCAGCAGCGCGTGCTCCTCGGGCGGAAGCTCGTACAGGTCCTTGTCGACCGGGTCGGCCGGCTCGATCTTGTTGCGGATGCCGTCCAGGCCGGCCAGCAGCTGGGCCGAGAAGGCCAGGTACGGGTTCGCCGACGGGTCGGGGCAGCGGAACTCGATCCGCTTCGCCTTCGGGTTCGAACCGGTGATCGGGATCCGGATACACGCCGACCGGTTGCGCTGCGAGTAGACCAGGTTGACCGGCGCCTCGAACCCCGGGACCAGGCGGTGGTAGGAGTTCACCGTCGGGTTGGTGAAGGCCAGCAGCGACGGGGCGTGCTTGAGTAGACCGCCGATGTACCAGCGGGCCACGTCGGAGAGGCCGCCGTAGCCGGACTCGTCGTAGAACAGCGCCTCGCCGTTGGAGAACAGCGACTGGTGGCAGTGCATACCCGAACCGTTGTCGCCGAAGATCGGCTTCGGCATGAAGGTCGCGGTCTTGCCGGCCGCCCAGGCGGTGTTCTTGACGATGTACTTGAACTTCATCAGGTTGTCGGCGGTCTTCAGCAGCTCGTCGAAGCGGAAGTTGATCTCCGCCTGACCCGCGGTGCCGACCTCGTGGTGGGCGCGCTCGACGACCAGGCCGGACTTCTCCAGCGCCAGCGTGATGTCGTCGCGCAGCTCACCGAAGTGGTCGGTCGGCGCGACCGGGAAGTAACCACCCTTGTAGCGGACCTTGTAGCCGCGGTTGCCGCCGTCCTCGACCCGGCCGGTGTTCCAGGCGCCGGCGATCGAGTCGATCGCGTAGTACCCGGTGTTGGCCTTGGTCTCGAACCGTACGTCGTCGAAGACGTAGAACTCGGCCTCGGGGGCGAAGAACGCGGTGTCCGCGATGCCGGTCGACTTCAGGTACTCCTGCGCCTTGCGGGCGATGTTCCGCGGGTCGCGGCTGTACGCCTCACCGGTCAGCGGGTCGTGCACGAAGAAGTTGATGGCCAGCGTCTTCGTCCCGCGGAACGTGTCGAGGAAGGCCGTGGTCGGGTCGGGCAGCAGCTTCATGTCGGACTCGTGGATCTGCTGGAACCCGCGCACCGACGAACCGTCGAACATCAGGCCCTCTTCGAAGACCTCAGGACCGAACGACGACACCGGGACGGTGAAGTGCTGCATGATGCCCGGTAGGTCGGAGAACCGGACATCGATGATCTCGATGCCCTCGTCCTTGACGTAGGCGAGCAGCTCCTCAGCGCTGGAAAACATACGTACTCCTAGGGTGGCTCAGAGATTGCTTCGTAACGTAGGGCCTGACGATTACTCGGTCGTGACCCCAATGTTTCGCGGATGTTACGCCCAGCGTGTCCGCGCTGACCCACTGGTGTACGCCGGGGGAGGGCGTGAGAACTCAGCCCGCCTCCGTAGGCTAGCCATCATGGCATCAACCCCTGAGAACGGCACAGGACCCACCGAAGAGTTCCGGTATGCGGGCAGCCGTCTCGGATTGCCCGAGCAGGGGTCCGGTTCGGTGGCGGGCTGGGGACGCAGAGTGCTCGCCCTGTTCCTGGACTGGGTGATCGCCGGCCTGGTCGCCTCCGCGATCACCGGCAGACCCATGTGGGCCGGTGGCAACGACTACACCACCACGCAGCTGGTCGTCTTCTTCGCCATGACCGCGCTCCTGGTCGGCCTGGCCGGCGCCACCATCGGGCACCGCGTGTGCGGTCTGCGCGTCATCACCACCCGGCCCCAGTCCGCCACCACGTACACGGCTCAACCAGGCCTGCTGTCCGGCGCCCTCCGCGCGTTCCTGGTCTGCCTGGTCATCCCCGCCGTCGTCTACGACCGAGACCGCCGGGGCCTCCACGACCAAGCCGCCAGCACAGTCGTCGTCAAACGCTGAACCCCAGTACTACGCTGCGCCGCGCTACCGACGAGTGAGCAGCAGCTGTACGTCGTCCAGATAGCCCGAGCGGAAGCCGGCTTCGGAGTACGCGAGGTAGAACTCCCACATCCGCCTGAACGTGTCGTCGAAGCCCTGCGCGGCGATCGCCGGCCAGCGGTCGATGAAGCGGTTGCGCCAGATCCGGAGCGTGCGGGCGTAGTCCGGGCCGAGGTGGCGCAGTACCTGGGCGTGCAGGCCGGTGTGGTTTCCGGTGACCTCCTTGATCACCTTGACCGACGGGATCAGGCCGCCCGGGAAGATGTACTTCTGCACCCAGGTGAAGGTGTTCCGGGTCGCCAGCATCCGCGCGTGCGGCATCACGATCGCCTGCACGACGGCGACCCCGTCCGGCGCGAGCCGCCGTTCGATCGCGTCGAAGTACACCGGCCAGTACTTCTCGCCGACGGCCTCGATCATCTCCACGCTCAGGACGGCGTCGAACTCACCGATCTGGTCGCGATAGTCCCGCAACGCCACCTGGACCCGGTCGCTCACCCCGGCATCCGCGATCCGGCGCTGCGCGAGCAACGCCTGCTGCGACGCGATCGTGATCGCCGTGACCCACGCTCCTCGCTGCGCCGCGCGGATCGCCAGGCTCGCCCATCCACAGCCGATGTCGAGCACCCTGGACCCGGCCCGGATCCCGGCCGCGTCCAGGATCGCGTCGAGCTTGTCCAGTTGCGCCTGGGTGAGTTCGTCGTACGACGCGGTCGCGAGATCCGACGCGGCCCGGTCCCCGAAGTACGCCGACGAGTACGTCAGCGTCGGATCCAGGAACTCGGAGAACATCGAGTTCGACAGGTCGTAGTGCCGGCTGATGTTCTCCCGCGCGCCGGCCCGGTCGTTCTCCAGGTCCCCGGGCTGCGAACGGGTGACCAGCCAGCGCAGCGACTGGGCCCACTTCGGGAGCAGATGACGGGTCTCCTCATTGCTGAACCGCTCCGCGAACGGCAGCAACAGATCGGCCAGATCCGTACCGGGCTCCGCGTCCCAGTCCCCGGCCAGGTATGCCTCGCCGAATCCGGACCCGGCGTCCTGTCCGAGCCGGGCCAGGAACGGAGCGGTCCGGTGCACCCGCATCGCCGGACCACCCAGCCCGTACTCACGGTTGTCCAGTATGAGTGTGGCCGGGAGGTCCTTGGCGATCATGCGGATCGCGGCCAGCGCACCGGCCCGGCGTACCGGGTTGGATCGAGGCGGGACCAGTGTCGGCCACGCCTCGGCCACCGGCTGATGCACCGCCGGAAAGAGATCCGTCATGAGTGTCTACCTCTGGTGGTCACGATAGGGAAAACGTCGTCGACGGCCATCGGTTACCTCCTTGTTCGTTCCGGATGGTCTCACCCACCGGTGACGAACGAGGGGAACCTGCGTCGACGGGTCGCCCACAACCAGCGGCGGACCGGCGAAACGGCGTACTGTCAGCGGCCTTTCATGGCCTGGCGAGCGCCCTTGAGGCTGGTCGGGACCGGGCCCTTCGGCATCGGCACCTGCGGGCGGACGGCGTCGAGAGCCTTCAGCCGCTGCAGGAGGTCGGTGATCTCGGACGGCTGCAGCGCGGCGGGCAGCTTCATCACGTGCTTGGTCAGCTTGCGGATGTCGATCTCGCCCTCGCCCGAACCGGCCAGCACCTCGATCACCGGCGCGCCGCCGGCCACCCGGGCGTGCTTCTTGCGCTCGGCGGCGAGCAGGTTCTTCACCCGGCTCGGCTGGCCCTCGCCGACCAGGACGATGCCCGGCCGGCCGACCACCCGGTGCACGATGTCGGCGTTCTTGGTGACCGCGACGGCCGGCGTCACGTTCCAGCCGCGGCGTAGCGTCTGCAGCGCCGACGCGGCCGCGCCCGCCTGGCCCTCGATCTGGCTGTACGCCGCCTTCTCCACCCGGCGGCCGAACACGATCGTCGTCGCCAGGAACGCGAGCGCCACACCCAGCGGGATCCACACCAGCAGCGGCCCGACGAACCAGCCGAGCGCCACGAACACGGCGGCCACGCCGAGGAAGATCGCGGCGAGCAGCAGCCCGATCCGCGGGTCGGACTTCTTGGTCAGCTGGTACGCCGACCGGATCTGCTTCAGCCGGCTGGTCTTCTCGGCGGGGGCGTCGTTCTTGGCCATCTCTACCTTGTCCGTTTGTCTAGCTCGTCCGTGGGGTCTAGGCGTCTGTTGCCGCGGAGGTCATCCGCGACTCCACGGCCTGACGGTACAGCCGACCGGCCCGGTACGACGAACGCACCAGCGGACCGGACATGACTCCGACGAAACCGATGCCCTCGGCCTCGGCCTGCAGTTCCACGAACTCCTCCGGCCGGACCCACCGCTCCACGGGGTGGTGCCGCACCGAGGGGCGCAGGTACTGGGTGATGGTGATGATGTCGCAGCCGGCGTCGTGCAGGTCGCGGAGCGCCTGGCTGACCTCGTCCCGGGTCTCGCCCATGCCGAGGATCAGGTTCGACTTGGTGACCAGGCCGTAGTCGCGGGCCTGGGTGATCACGTCCAGGGAGCGCTCGTACCGGAAGCCCGGGCGGATCCGGCGGAAGATCCGCGGCACGGTCTCGACGTTGTGCGCGAACACCTCCGGCCGGGACGAGAACACCTCGGCCAGTTGCTCGGGGACCGCGTTGAAGTCGGGCGCGAGCATCTCGACCCCGGTGCCCGGGTTGAGCTCGTGGATCTGCCGGATCGTCTCGGCGTACAGCCATGCGCCGCCGTCGTCCAGGTCGTCGCGGGCGACGCCGGTGACGGTGGCGTAGCGCAGGCCCATGGTCCGGACGGACTCGGCCACGCGGCGCGGTTCGTCGCGGTCCAGCGCCTGCGGTTTGCCGGTGTCGATCTGGCAGAAGTCGCAGCGCCGGGTGCACTGGTCGCCGCCGATGAGGAAGGTGGCCTCGCGGTCCTCCCAGCACTCGAAGATGTTCGGGCAGCCGGCTTCCTGGCAGACCGTGTGCAACTTCTCCGATTTCACCAGCGACTGCAGCTTCTGGTACTCCGGGCCCATCTTCGCGCGTGTCTTGATCCACTCGGGTTTGCGCTCGATCGGGGTCTCCGCGTTGCGCACCTCGAGCCTGAGCAGTTTCCGTCCTTCTGGGGCGATCGTCACGCCCCCCAGAGTACGCGGGCTTCGACAGCAGTCATCAGGCCCTAGGCTGGTGAGCCATGTCCAGCCCTTGGCAGCGCCCGAGCCCCACCCAATCGGAGCAGCGGCGGGACATCATCCTCGGTCTGGTCATGGCCGTGGCCGGCGTGATCGGCACCGAGCTCGCCAAAGGCACCTCACCCGGCCCGGTCGAGATGGGCCTGGGCGGCGTCGAGGCGTACTTCCTCAGCGCGGCCATCGCGCTACCCCTGTGCTTCCGCCGCCGCTACCCCCTGACCGTGCTGCTCACTGTGTCCGTCCTGTTCGTCCTGGCCGGCGAGCGCACCCCGTTCGCCTTCGCCGGCAGCCTGGTCACCCAGGCGGCCCAGTTCATGGCGATCTACGCCGCCGTCGCCTGGTCGCGCGACCGCCGCCGGATGAAGATCGCCGTCGTCGTGGTGTTCGCCGGCATGTTCTGCTGGCTCTTCTACGGCTTCCTCAAGGCGTTGCGCGAGGACACCATCCAGGGTGCCGACCAGGGCGTGCTGTCGCCGTACGTGTCCTTCGTCATCCTCAACTTCGCCATCAACGTGCTCTATTTCTTCGGCGCCTACTTCTGGGGCCTCACCTCCTGGCGTGTCGCCAAGCAGCGGGATGAGCTGGAGCAACAGGCCGCCGAGCTCGCCGCCCAGCAGCAGGCGAACGCCCGGCGCGCGGTGATCGACGAACGTCTGCGGATCTCCCGTGAACTGCACGACGTCGTCGCCCACCACATCAGCAGCATCGGCGTTCAGGCCGGTGGCGCCCGCAGGGTGATGGAGACGGATCCGGACGCCGCCAAGAACGCCCTGAGCGTGATCGAGAACTCCAGCCGCACCGCGGTCAACGAGATGCGCCAGCTCCTCGGCATGCTCCGCGCCGCCGACCCGGATCTCGACCTCGACGGACCGGAGCTGAAGGAACCCCAAGCCGGTGCGGATCGGCTACCGGGTCTCGTCGCGTCGGTGTCCGGCGACCACTTGTCCGTCGGCTTCCACCAGATCGGCGCACCCGTCCCGCTGCCGGAAACGGTGTCCGTCTCGGTCTACCGGATCGCCCAGGAGGCGCTGACCAACGTACGCCGCCACTCCACCGCGCGCAGCGCTCACGTGACCCTGCGCTATCTCGGCGAGGCCGCGGTCGAGGTCGAGGTGATCGACGACGGCCGGCCGAAACACGCGCCGGTGGGGAGCCGTCTCGGCCATGTCGGGATCCGTGAGAGGGTCGGCCTGCTGGGCGGCGAGAGCGAGATCGGCCCGCGCCCGGTCGGCGGCTTCCGGGTCCGCGCCCGAATCCCACTGGCGCCTGCGACAAACCTCGTGAAGGAGAACAGCGGTGACTGACTCCGGTACGCCGATGCGCGTGCTGCTGGTGGACGACCAGGACCTGGTCCGGGCCGGATTCCGGATGATCCTGTCGGTCGAACCCGAGATCGAGGTCGTCGGGGAGGCGGCCGACGGCGAGAAGGCGGTCGAACTCGCCGAGCGGTTGCGGCCGGACGTCGTACTGATGGACGTCCAGATGCCCGGCCTGGACGGGATCGCGGCGACCCAGCGGATCGTCGCGGCGGACGCCGGCAAGGTCGTCATCCTGACCACGTTCGACCGCGACGACTACCTGTTCGAGTCGCTCGGCGCCGGGGCCAGCGGGTTCCTGCTGAAGAACACCGCGCCGGAGGACCTGGTCGAGGCGATCCAGGTGGTCCACTCCGGCCACGCCCTGCTCGCTCCCGAGGTGACCCGCCGGGTGATCAAGCGGTTCGCAGGCGGCGGCGAACGCGTCTACCGCCCGGACCTGGTCGCCGACCTGACCGACCGCGAACGCGAGGTCCTCGGCCTGATCGCCCGCGGCCTGACCAACACCGAGATCGCCACCAACCTCTTCGTCGGTGAGGCCACGGTCAAGACCCACGTCTCCCGCATCCTGCTCAAACTAGGTCTCCGTGACCGGGTCCAGGCCGTCGTCTTCGCCTACGAATGCGGCCTCGTCGTCCCCGGCGACGACCACCCCGGCAGCGGCTGATCCGGCCCGCGGCGCGACCGTGCCGATCACCAGCAGGACAGCGGCGGCCGCGATCGCCGCGATCACGCCGGCCACTCCGATCCACGACACCGCGAGCGGCAGCAGCCAGATGACGGCGACGGCGGTCAGGGTCGCCACCGGCCGGACGACCGGGTTCTCCACGATGGGCAGGTGCACGGCCCAGAGCAGCAGGATGAAACCTCCGGCCGGGATCGCCACGGCGTAGCAGATGGTCAAGGATGAAGCCGCGAGGTGATGGGTGGTCTGTTCGACAGCGACCTCGAGGCCGGCGCCGAGCGCGGCCAGGGCGGCGAAGATGCCGTAGTGGCCGTAGCCCCACAGATAGGAGCGATGCCGACGGTCGGCGAGGCCGTACCCGGACGGCTCCAGGAAGTAGAGCCACCAGAGGGCGAAGAGCAGGGTGAGTCCGGCCACGGCGATGACGACGAATGAGCCGCTGAGCTCCCCTACCTCGACGGCGGAGCGGACTCCGATCCCGGCCGCCAGCACGCTCTCGCCGAGCAGGATGATCGTGAACAGGCCGTAGCGCTCGGCGATGTGGTGTGGATGCCAGTTCGTGGTCTGGACCCGTTCGGCCCAGTGCGGTACGGCGAGTTCCAGAGCGGCCAGGCAAACGAAGAACAGCAGCAGACCCGGGGACGGCAGCACATCGGCCTCGGCGAGGACGTTCCGAAGGATCCAGCCCATCATGAGGATGGTCAGCCCCGCGGCGTAGCGCAGCGCCGTACGGCGGCGGTCCGGATCCTCGATCGCGGCGCGGAGCCAGAGCGTGACGAGACCGACCCGCATGATCAGGTAGCCGATGGTGATCACGCGGAAGTCGGAGTGGTCGGCCGCGGCCGGCACGCCTGCGGCGAGGACGAGCACGCCGGCCATCTGCAGCATGGTCAGGAGCCGGTAGAGCACGTCGTCGGTGTCGTAGGACGACGCGAACCAGGTGAAGTTCATCCAGGCCCACCAGATCGCGAAGAACACCAGCAGGAACGGAACCAGCCCGTCCCGGCCGTGGCCGTCGCCGATGGTGTGCGCGAGCTGGGCGGTGGCGGCGGCGATCGCGACCACGAAGGTCAGGTCGAACAGCAACTCGAGCTGGCTGGAGGCGCGATGCGGCTCGTCGATCGGCCGCGCGCGCATCCGGACCCGGATACGGATCGTGGAGCTTCCGTTGGGCATGGGCCGTCCTTTTGTCGTCGCCGTGGTCTCACAGAACAGACAGGACAGCGCCCCCGGTTGTGACGAATTTCGTGGCGGCGGTCACAAGTCGGGGTGCTGCTCTGTCATAGCTGGCGACCGGGCGACAGCGAACCCGGCGTACAGGAGGGCGTGTCATGAAGATCGTGGTCATCGGCGGTACCGGACTGATCGGGTCGAAGCTGGTGCGGAGGTTCGAGGCGCACGGGCACGAGGCGGTGGCGGCCTCCCCGAACACTGGCGTCAACACACTGACCGGCGAAGGCCTGGCCGAGGCACTGACTGGCGCGTCCGTGGTGGTCGACGTGTCGAACTCGCCGTCGTTCGAGGCCGCGGCCGTGATGGAGTTCTTCGAGACCTCGACCAGCAACCTGCTCGCCGCAGAGGCTGCCGCCGGCGTCGGGCATCACGTCGCGCTCTCGGTGGTGGGGACCGACCGGCTGCCGGAGAGCGGCTATTTCCAGGCGAAGATCGCGCAGGAGCAGCTGATCGAGAAGTCGTCGATTCCGTATTCACTGGTCCACGCGACCCAGTTCTTCGAGTTCGTCAAGGCCATCGCCGACAGCGCCACCGACGGTACGACGGTCCGGATGGCGCCGGTCCTGTTCCAGCCGATGGCCGGGGATGACGTTGCCGACGAGGTCGCCCGGGTCGCGATCGGCAAGCCGCTGAACGGCCGGGTCGACACCGCCGGACCGGAGCAGTACCGGATGGACGACTTCTTCCGTCAGGCCCTCGCGGACGACCAGCGCGAAGTGGTCACCGACGAGCATGCCCAGTACTTCGGCGCTGAGCTGACCGAGACCTCCCTGGTCCCCGAGGGCGAGGCGACCCTCGGCCGGATCCGGTACGAAGACTGGTCCAAGCAATGAGCACCCCATCGGACGAGCCGGCCTTCCTGCACCGGCTCGAGGGTGAGGTCGAAGTCGACCTGGACCTGATCGCATCGAGCCACCCGGACGAGGCAATGGACGAACCGGCGTCCGAATGGATGGTCGA
This sequence comes from Kribbella caucasensis, assembly GCF_004361855.1. Lineage (GTDB taxonomy): Bacteria > Actinomycetota > Actinomycetes > Propionibacteriales > Kribbellaceae > Kribbella > Kribbella caucasensis. The sequence continues at coordinate 186,524 of NZ_SNWQ01000018.1, read as the reverse complement.
TCCGGCCGAAGTCCAGCGTGACGAGATCGGGCTGCGCAGCCTCCTCGGTGCGGTCGAATCACTGGAAGGTGACGCCCGCACCGACCCTGCTGGGTGATGAGACACGACCGACTCGTACGCCGGTTCGCCGCGGCCTGCGAGTCGGGTGATGCGCGCGTACTGGAGTCTCTCCTCGCAGCCGACGTGGTGCTCGTGAGCGACAGCGGCGGCTGGGCGCTCGCGCCGTTGCGGCCGGTTCACGGGTCCGCCGACGCCGCCCGGATCGTCGCGCACCTGCTTCGGCCAGGCGCCGAGCTCACCGTCGAATCCGTCAACGGCCGCTCCGGACTGGTCGTCCGCCGGGGCGGTCGTGCGGAGGCGGTGCTCGGTATGAGCGTGGCCGGCCGGCGTGTCAGCGAGCTGTGGATCGTCCTGAACCCGGACAAGCTGACCCGTTGGCACCAGCTCAGTCCTCCCCGCGGATGACGTTGCCGTTCACCCTGCGGACCGACGTACAACCGGTTTGTTCTGACTAGCGTTGGAACCACTCCCGAGCGGGAGTGATCGGGCGTTCGTCCGGTCCAGGGGGCCGAAGCAGTAGAGGAACGGTGAACGGGATGCTGAGCGTGGCTGGGCTGACCCGGCGGTTCGGTGATCACCTCGCCCTGGACGACGTGACGTTCGACGTCGTACCGGGCCGGATGACCGGATTCGTCGGGGCGAACGGGGCCGGCAAGACGACGACGATGCGGATCATCCTCGGCGTCCTGGCGGCGTCCAGCGGCGAGGTCAGCTGGCGGGGCGGCCCGCTGACCCAGGCGATCCGGCGCGACTTCGGTTACATGCCGGAGGAGCGCGGGCTGTACCCGAAGATGAAGATCCGCGACCAGTTGGTGTTCTTCGGCCGGCTGCATGGGCTGGACCCGATCCGGGCCGGTGAGCGGACCGACAAACTGCTCGAGCGGCTGTCGCTGTCGGAGCGCGCTGGTGACGTGCTCGAGACGCTGTCACTCGGAAACCAGCAGCGCGTTCAGATCGCCGCGGCCCTGGTGCACGAGCCGATCGCGCTGGTGCTGGACGAGCCGTTCAGCGGCCTCGATCCGCTCGCCGTCGACACGATGGTGGACCTGCTCCGCGAGGAGGTCACTCCCGAGGTGCCGGTGCTGTTCTCCAGTCACCAACTCGAACTGGTCGAGCGACTCTGCGACGACCTCGTGGTGCTGTCCCGGGGCAAGGTGGTTGCCGCGGGCCCCGTTGCCGAGTTGGCGGCCGGCCCGAGTTCGACGTACCGGCTGGTGGTCGACGGTGATGCGGGCTGGTTGCGCGACGTACCGGGGATCAGGGTGCGCGACGTGGCCGGCGCTGTGGCCCTGTTCGACGTTGAAGCTGCGGGACAGGAGCAGCGGATCCTGCAGCAGGCGATGAGCCGCGGTTCGGTGCTCGAGTTCGGGCCGGAGAAGGTGGCGTTGAGCGACGTGTTCCGGGAGGCGACCCGATGAGCGATCAGCAGAGCACGCTGCGGCACCCGTGGGAGCTGGTGGCGCACCGGGAGATCAGTACGAAGCTGCGGGACAAGACCTTCATCGGATCGACGGTGTTCATGCTGGTCCTGGTGCTGGCCGCGGTGATCATCCCGGCGCTGATCTCGGGTAACGGCGGTCCGGACAAGATCGCCGTACTGAACGACGCGGGCGCGAAGATCGTGCAGCAGGCGGACGCGATCAACGGCGACTTCGAATCGGTCCGGGTCGCGGATCGGACGTCCGCCGAGGAGGCCGTCACCGGGGGAGACGTGAAGGCCGCGCTGATTCCGGCCGACAACGGGTACGTCGTGCTCGGCGACGACCGGGTCGACAGCGACATCCAGAACAGCCTCCGCGAGGCCGTGGTCAACATCGGGATGGAGCAGAACGCGGCCGGCGCCGGGCTCACCCCGGAGGAGTTGCGGGCGAACACAGGTCTGCACGAGGAACTGCTCAACCCCGGTCCGCTGCCCGAGATCGTGGCCGAGTTCGTCAACATCGGCCTCGCGCTCGCCTTCTACATGACCGCGCTCGGCTTCGGCATGATGATCGCGCAGAGTGTGGTGCAGGAGAAGGAGAGCCGGGTGGTCGAGATCCTGGCCGCGGCCGTCCCGATCCGGGCGCTGCTGTGGGGCAAGGTGATCGGCAACACCGTGCTGGCGCTGGCCCAGATCCTGGTGATCGCGGGCGCTTCGCTGATCGGGCTGATGGTCACCGACCAGGCCGACATCCTCGGGGTGATCGCGCCGGTGGCCGGCTGGTTCGTGGTGTTCTTCGTGCTCGGGTTCGTCGCGCTGGCCGGGCTGTGGGCGGTGGCCGGGTCGCTGGCCACCCGGCAGGAGGATCTCGGCTCGACCACGTTGCCCGGGCAGATGATCCTGATGATCCCGTTCTTCTTCTCGGTGTTCGCGGGATCGTCGGCCAAGACGGTGGCGTCGTTCATCCCGATCGCGTCGTCGATGGCGATGCCCGGCCGGATGCTGACCGAGGACGTGCTGCTGTGGCAGCCGCTGGTGGCGATCGCGGTGTTGCTGGTGGCGACCGTGCTGATTGTCCGGCTCGGGGCCAGCTTGTACGAGCGGACGCTGTTGCAGACCGGCCGGCGGCTCGGCTACCGAGAGGCATTGGCGCTCAAGACGTCATGACTTATCGTCACAGCCAGGTGAGCGTTACATAAAATCTCCTGGCTGTGACGAAACCGCAACATGTGATCGCTGTGTGCTGTGCCCGCACCTCGACTACGGTCACAACGCATGAACGTCGAGCTGCGCCACCTGCGGGTGGTGGTCCTGGTGGCAGAAGCGGGGTCCGTCGGCCGGGCCGCCCGCTGGCTCAAGGTCAGCCAGCCGAGCCTGACCGCGCAGCTGAAACGGATCGAGTCCGCGTTCGGCGGTGAGCTCTTCGAACGCTCCCGCACCGGAGTCACCCCGACGGCCCTCGGCCGGTACGCCGTGGATCGGGCCCGCGCCATCCTCGTCGACGTCGACCACCTGTCCGCCACGGTGTCCGCGATGACGGCGGCGGAGTCGAGTGCGGTCCGGCTCGGCGGATTCCCGACCGCGCCGATGTCCGGGATCGCGAGCCGGTTGCGGGATCACGGGGAGATCGAGCAGGTCAGCATCGAGGTGGAGTGGGCGACCAGTGTGCTGCTCCAGCAGCTGGAGAACGGGCGACTCGACTTTGCCCTACTTCGTGAGTTCCCGGGGTTCGAGCTGCGGCTGCCGTCCGGGGTCGAGGCCCGCACGATCGTGGAGTCGGAATCCGCGTACGTCGTGATGTCGGCCGACCACCCGCTCGCGGTGGCGAGCCGGGCGCGCGGCGAGATCGACCTCGCCGATCTGCATGCCGAGGAGTGGATCGGTGAGCCGCCGGATGACAGCGGCTTCCACGTGTTGTTCCGGGCGGCTTGTGAACAGGCCGGGTTCAGTCCGAAGGTCGAGCACCATTCGGTGGACACGTCCGTGCTGATGGGATTCGTGACGTCGGGTCAGGGGATCGCGCTGATCTCGCCCACGTCGTACCGGATGCTTTCGAGCGATGTGACCACCCGGCGGCTCGTCGGCGACCCGATCCACCGGCGGATGTTGCTGGCGTGGAGCAAGGATTCACCGCGCGCGCAGATGGCCGCGGAGGTGTGTCAGATGGCGACGCACGCTTATGACGAAGCCTTCGCCGAACACGCCCGGCGGGGTCAGCACCAGCGCATGCACGTCGCCTGAGCTGCGGCCCCGTTTGCGGCTTGGTCAGGCTCCGGCGGGACGGAACTGCCCGGGAAGATCCACGATCCGCGGCGCCTGCGGGCGGTCGTCGGCGACGACCGGGTTCGGATTCTCGAACGCGCCGATGTGGAACTCGCCGGTGTCCTCGGGGTCGGGCCCGTCCATCCGCTCCCGATACTGCTGCCCCACCTCTTCCTTCTGGAACGGCTGCACCCGATCGTCAGGCACCTCCCGCGGCGGAGCAACCGGAGCCTGCGTGGGCTCCTCGGCGGCCTCGGCCGTGGGAGCTTCCTCCTCCTGCGCAGGTTCTTCGGCGGGCTCTTCGGTCGGCTCTTCGGTCGGCTCCTCGGTGGCGACGGCAACTGTTTCGTCGCGGTCCGGCGCCATCAGCTGGGTGTCCTCACCAGCATCGTTGCCCTCAGCATCGACCACTGCGGTCTGCTCGGCGGCGGCCGGCGCGGGAGCGAACTGCGTGGTCTGCTCCTCCGCCTGGATCCGCGGCCGGACCGGCTCCGGCTCCTCGTCGAACAGATCGTCGTAGCTGGTGTTCCCGAAGGTGCTGAACCGGTTCTCCGCAGTCGTCGGGTACTCACCACCCGCCTGGTAGTCACCGCCCGCCGCCGGGTATCCCGCGCCCGCGTCAGCTGCCTGCGCGGCTTCCTGCTCGCGCAGCTGCCGTTCCGCCTCGGCCCGCTCCCGCCGACGCCGTTGCACCGACTGGGTGATCAGCTGGATCGCGTACACCAGCGAGATCACCGCCAGGATCGGCACCACGCCGTTCAGCGTGTACTGCTTGACCCCGTCGATCATGCCCGTGGTGACCCCGGGGACGTCGTTGAGGAAGTTCGTCGTCCGGTTCGGGATCCAGTGCACCGCGTAGATCATCACCCCGAACGTCAGCGCCGCCCCGAGCGCTCCGGCGCCGGAGAAGTACGACACCACGGCCCAGAAGATCAGCGCTCCGATGCCATAGGCAAGCGCCATCTCCTTCGCGTTCAGCTCGATCCCGCCGTCAGCCGCCAGTACTCCGAACGCAGCCGGCCCCACCAGCGCCGCGACGACACCGAGAAGGAAACCAAGGAATTTGGACACATCCCCACCGTAGCGACGTTTCCCCCGCTCACCACGCCGACACTTCGCACAACCTTTACGTACGCCACCCCCGATTCTCGAACGCGCCTCCTACTGCCGGCAAAGCCGGACGAGTTCGGGGACGAGTTGGTTGAGCATCTCCTCGTCCTGGGGATCTGATGGCGCGTACTCCGTGATCGCGAGGCCGACGATCTCGTGCCGCGCGGCCAGCCCGGCGATCGCCTCGGTCAACGCGGTCGCGGACAGCCCGTCAGGTTCGGGGTAACCGACCGATTTGATGCCGTCCAGGACGTCCAGATCCACGTGGATATAGAGGACCGCGTCGTCGTCGATCGTGGACAGACCGCCGATGCCCGTCTGCCGGATGTAGTCGGCCTCGGCTGGATCCAGGCAACGTGTTCCGACCATGGCGATCTGGTCGGGGCGCAGTACGGGCGAACGCACCAGGTCGGGCGGTCCATCGCCTTGGAGGGTGCGAAGGATCATGCCGTGGAAGGCGCCAGACGGGGATGTGTCGGGGGAGTTCATGTCGCCGTGGGCGTCGAACCAGACGAGGTTCAGCCGATCGCCGTACCGGCGTACCGCGGCCGAGACTGGTTCGAGGTCGATGGCGCAGTCCCCGCCGACGGCGACGGTGAATCCGTCCTCGGGAAGCGCCAGCCGGACCTTCTCGGCGATCTCGGCGAGGCTGCCGACGGCGTCCACCCGGACATGGCGATCCGCCGGAATCATCGCGGCCAGTCGTGCGGCGCCTTCGACCAGTCTTGGCGCGGTTGGCGACAGCGACCCCTGCCACTGCGGGACCTCGACGACAGTCAGCATGGTGCCCTCCTCGATATCGACTCGGTTGTGGTCAATCGAGAGTCTGGCGTGATCCAATCAGCAACGTCCACTTAGCATTTCTCAGCTGATCTCTAAGGTTTCCTTGATGTTGGATCCCATCAGGCTCCGGCTGCTGCGCGAGTTCGCCGAGCACGGCACCATGACCGCTGTCGGTGAGGTCTGCCGCATGACGTCGTCGGCCGTCTCCCAGCAGCTCGCCACGTTGGAACGTGAGGCCAAGGTCCCGCTGTTCGAACGCACCGGACGCCGGGTGCGTCTGACGACGGAAGGCTGGCGCCTGGTCCGGCACGCGCACATCGTCCTCAACGCACTGGATGCCGCCGAAGCAGACCTCCATTCGGCGTCGACTCCCAGGGGTCCCGTGCGCGTGGCTACATTCGGTACGGCGGCCCTGCAACGCCTGCTGCCCGCGATCGCCGCCGCCAGAACCCGTCATCCGCAGCTGAACGTGATCCTCCATGAACTCGAACCCCACGAAGCGATCGACGTACTCCGCGCCGGCGACTGCGACCTCGCGATCACCTTCACCTACAACCTGATCCCCGAGGACCCACCGCCGGGAGTTTCCCGGCACCTCCTCGGCGTCGAGTCGATCCTGATCGCCCTCCCCGCCGACCACCCGGCCGCGACCGGAGACGTCGACCTACGACTCCTGCGCGAGGAACCCTGGATGGCCGGCTCCCAAGGCACCACGGACCACGAGATGCTCGACCGCGCCTGCGCCCTGGCCGGCTTCCACCCCAACGTCATCCACACAGCCGACGACTACGCGCTCGTCCTCCGCATGGTCCGCGAAGGCCTCGGCGCCGCCCTGGTCCCCGAAGTCGTCGCCACCCTGGGCGTCCCCGACGGCGTCGTCCTCCGCTCGATCACGGCAATCGAGATCACCCGAACCACCCACGCCCTGACCCGAACCCCAACCCCAGCCACCAACGCCCTACTCGAGCTGCTGGTTTCTGTTCAGACCGTCAGGCCGTAGGTGATCGTGCTGGGGGAGTCGTCGTGATCGATGTCCGGGGAACGTACATAGTCCTCCCAGGAAAGGAACCGCTCGAGGTGCCGTCGTACCGGGTCGAGTACCTCGCCGACGCTCACGTCGCGGCCGAGTTCCTTCGACAGCGTGGTCACGTCGGCATCCGAGATCCCACAGGGCACGATCCGGTCGAACCAGCCCAGATCGTTGCCGCAGTTCAGCGCGAACCCGTGCATGGTCACGCCCTGCGCGACCCGGATCCCGATCGCCGCGATCTTCCGCTCCCGCCCGCGGTCGTCGGCGGGCACCCACACCCCGCTGCGCCCCTTCACCCGCCCGGTCCGTACTCCGAGCTCGGCACAGACCGCGATCAACGCCTCCTCCAGCCGCCGGACGTAGTCCACGACGTACACATGTGAGGCCAGCTTCACGATCGGATAGCCGACCAGCTGTCCCGGACCGTGCCAGGTGATCTTCCCGCCCCGGTCGACGTCCACCACCGGCGTACCGTCCACCGGCCGCTCATGTGGCTCGGTCCGCTTGCCGGCCGTGTACACCGGCGGGTGCTCGAGCAGGATCACCGTGTCCGACTCGGTGCCCTCGGCAACGGACGTGTGCAGCCGTCGCTGCTGGGCCCACGCCGCCTCGTAGTCCACCGCACCCGCGCCGAACCCGGCCTCCACAAACCTGATAGCCCTCACGCCAACGAGTGTATGCCTCCCGCTCTCGCCCCAGTTCTCGCTATCCACAGCCCACGCGCAGCCCTAATGTGCTGTGGATAACTTCCGGGCCGCCGGGCGCGATTGGTGCAACCTCTTTGACATGGCACTCGAAGACATCGCCGGCTACAGCCTGCGCCGGAGGCTCGGGGCCGGATCGGTCGGCACTGTCTGGCTGGTCCGCGACCTCGCCTCCGGCCGGCACGCCGTGCTCAAACGCATCCCCGTCACCGCGATCCCGTCCGCAGAGGAGTTCCACCATGACCTCACCCTCGCCCAGAGCATCAACCACCCGCACGTCGCCCGCCTGCTCGAGATCCGCCAGACCGACACCGACTGGCTCCTCTTCAGCCAGTACGTCGCCGCCGGCACCCTGACCAGCCTCCTTCAACGCCGAGGCGACCTACTCCTCGGCGAACTAGTCACCTTGGTCAGCCCCCTCGCCCAAGCCCTGAGCGTGCTACATCACATCGGCCTGACCCACGGCCGTCTAGCCCCCGACAACATCATGTTCGACGCCGACGGCCGCCCCGTCATCACCGACCCCGGCCTCCGCTGCACAGCCCCACCCAGCACCCCCGCCGACGACCTAACCGTCCTGGCTCAACTAACCCGCCTGGCCGGGGGAGACCCCACCACGTTCCGCGACACTCTCTTCACCACCGACCCCCACACCCTCGCCCAATCAGTCCTCCGCCTATCCCCACCCACCGCCCTAAACCTAGGCATAGAACCAGACCCCACCCCACCGACAACTCCGCCCACCCCCACAACCCAAACCCCGCCCTCGACCCCGACCACCTCATCGCCAGCCGCGCACTCTTCGGCAACGCCGACCTCATCCCGATCTCCATCCCCTTCCCCGACCTCGTTGGGCCGGACCGACCCGTCCACGCCGGAACCCCCGGTTGCGCCAGACCCCACCCCGATCAACCTCACCGCCCGTCGCCTCCCAGCCCGTCGCAAACCGCCATCCACCCACGCAGACCTGGCCCGCCGCCCCTTCCCCGTCCCGCCGACCCCCACCGGCCCCACCACTCCATCCGCTGACTCCAACCCACCCCACCCCGGATCCGCCGCCGCGGCCCCACACCCAAAGGCGTCCGATGAGCCCCCGACCTCCCACCCCCATCCCACCGCTGCTCATCCACCGGCACTCAAACCCGCCCCCACAAGCCGATCCCGCAACCCCAAGGCTCGCCGCCGAGCCCGCCCCCGAACACGCCCGACCCCACGCACCAACCGCAACCCCCGCCGAACCACCACCCGCCGCCTCGGCCACATCCTCGCCACGGCAAAGGGCAACCCTCACCCAACCCGCAAGGCCTACGGCATCCTCGCCATCGGCGCCCTCACCGCCATCGCCGTACTGGTCCTAGGCCTGATCACAATCGGCATCCTCACCACCCCCACCAGCGCCCCCGCCGCCACCGCGGCCAACCCCACAACCCCCAACCCCACAACCCCCAACCCCACACCGCCAACCAGCAGCCCCACCGCGCCAACCACATCCCCAAGTGCTGTTGCCAACAGCAACAAGCCCGCCGACTGGCTGCACCTGCTCCAGTCCCTTGACCAACACCGAGCGCAAGCCTTCTGGACCCTCAACCCCACCGACCTGGACGCCATCTACCAACCCGGCAGCCAACCATGGACCGCCGATCGAACCCTCCTCGCCACCTACCAGGCCCAACACGTCCGAATCCAAGGCCTACGCATGCAGATCCACCACCTCACCGTCGAACAGTCCACCCCCACCAAGGTCACCCTCCGCATCACCGACCGCCTGATCGCCGGCACAGCTGTAGACCCAACCGGCCACCGCACCTCCTTCCCACCCGGCACCCCCACCACCCGCCGAATCACCCTCACCCCAGCACCCCCAACCCAAAACCCACCCCAAACCTGGCGAATCACCACCATCACCAAGGCCTGACCACATCCACGAACCGCGGGTCTACCCGCTCACGGGTTGCCTCACCACCAGCAACCCGCTGCGCCGACAGCCCGCCACACACCCACCATCGGTCCAACCATCCGCCAGCAGCACCGGGGGGCCCAACCCCGCCGGTTCGAGAGGGTGCCGTCCACCCACGACCTCAGGCCCCTCAGCCAGGGCGGCCGCCAGACGATCCGCCCCACCACGAGCCGACCACCAGCGGTCGCCGCGTCCTCCCGCGCCGGCCGAGAGGATAGTCGTGCAGCCGACAGGAGTCGTCGCGCACCGGCCGACGGGCGATCGCATACCGGCCGATACGCGGTCGCATACCGGCCGATAGGCAGTCGCATACCGGCCTACGGGGCGTACTGCTCCCAAGGGCGGCTCTCCATGCCTGAAGCCCACGAGCGAAAGCGCCTCGACCGCCGACCAGCTGCCGATCACCTGCTGTCCGTCTGCACGCCAGCCCTGGTGGGAACGCAGTACACCCGAGACTGCAAGTCCCTCGGGCTGCCGCGGTCGGTGCGGGTTGGTGCGCAGACGGCCCGGGGCGATCACATCCACCGCCCCGGAGGCACCGTCAGCGACACAGTCCCCATCAGGTGCACTTCCATGAGCTGGACTTACACTGAACGTCTTACAGTCCCCTGCGCTTCGGCGAACGTGGTGGAGCAGTCCTTTGCCGCCCTCGCGCCCTGCAGATGTCGCAGTGAGCGACTCACGGTGTTTCGGTGGCGGCCGTCGGGCTCGCGGTCGGAGCGGGCTTCCGCTATGACGGTGGGCCGTTCAACGGTGGGTTGGCCGACGGTGGGCTGGCCGACGTCGGATCAGAGGGCCCGTTCTCGCGGTAGCGCCTGCCGGTGGGGCTGATCCAGGTGTGGGTGCCGTCGGGGTGTTGGTGGATCTTCCAGCCGCCTTCGTGCTTGAGGCGGTGGTGGTGCCGGCACAGGCACTGCAGGTTGTCCGCGGTGGTGCGCCCACCGGCGGCGAAGGCGACGCGGTGGTCCAGGTCGGTGAACTCGGCCGGCCGGTTGCAGCCGGGGAAGCGACAGGTGCGATCCCGGAGCCGGACATACCGGTCCAGCGCAGCCGACGGGGTGTATCGATCCGGATCACTGTCGGGTGGCTGGTCGGTGACCCGAATATCGAGCCGGGAGCCGCCCCGGCCAGATGGTGGTCCGGCACCGGCACCGGCACCGGCACCGGCACCCGCTCCGGCACCGGCTCTGGCTCCTCCGGCCCCCGCACTCGCACCGGCTCCGGTACCGGCTCTGGCTCCGGTGGCGGCGTCGGCGAGGTTCGGTAGGAGGGTGTCGGTGAGGGCTTTGAGGAGGTGTTTGCGGAGCGAGTTCTGCGGGATCGGTCCGTAGTGTTCGGCCTCGCCGCCGGTGCCTGCTTCTCCGTTGATCAGGGCCCGGAGTTCGGCGCCGGTGGCGTGGATGACCACCATCGCATCGGCCCCATGAGACGCCCCGCCCAACTCATCCGCATCGTCGCCAGCGAACGGAACCCCGAAGTCCCCAGACACCGAACCCTCCCGGTCGCTGTCCCGGAAGGCGCTCCCATCCCAGCCCGCCGAGGCGCTCTCGCCACCATCCCCCGAAGTGCGGCCACCGCGATCCTCGGGGCTGCTCCCATCCCGGTCCACCGAAGGGTTCCCGCCGCGATCTGCCGAAGTACGCCCGTCACGGTCCGCGCAGGCTCTGCCGTCCCGGTCCGCCGAAGTGTTCCCGGCGCGGTCGGCGGAGGTGTTCCAGTCCCCACCGGTGGTACCGGCGCCCGTCGTACCGCGGTCGTGGTCGGGGTCGTCGCAGTCGCGCGGGCTGTGGCTGGGCGCGCCGGTCGCGTCATCGGCGGCCGAGTGGGCGGAAGTGTTGGCGGTGGTGTTGGCGGAGGCAGAGGCGGTGTCGGGGTGGGCGTTGGTGGTGTTGGCGGAGCCGGTCGCCTCGGCGGGATCGGCGGTGCTATCGGGGTCGGTGGGGGTGGTGGTGGGTTGTTTGGTGCGGGGGAGGAGGCGGTTCCGGGCGATGTCGGCGCGGAGTTGGTCCAGGGTGCGGGGGTCGCCGTTGCGGCGGCGGCGGACGGCGGCGCGGGACAGGCTGGTCATGATGGTGGCGGCGTCGAGGGCGTCTTGGGTGTGGATGAGGGCGGCGGTGCCGTGGTCGTCGGGGTGCATCCGGACGGAGCGTTCGTCCAGGGCGCGTTTGTGGGCCTTGTCGGTGGCGGCCGGGGACCGGCGGGCGACGATGGTCTGGGCGGCCTGCCGGATCCCTTGCAGCGGGTGTTTGCGGGCCCAGGTGAGGATCTCGGCCTCGGCGGCGCGGAGGTCGTCCAGGTCGTCCAGGACCGACAGTTCGGCCACGATGGTGAACGCGGCCCGTTCGGTCAGGTCGCCCTCGAGCAACGCGTGCCAGGTGGCGGGGAAGTTGTGGACCAGCTCGCACGAGGTGTGGATCCGGCGGGTCGCGGCACCGCGGTGCAGGTTCAACACCAGGCCGATCTCGTCGGACACCGACCGCAGATCACCCGCGTGCCAGCGGCGTTCGCCGGGGGCAGCATCGCGGTCGCCGGGTTCGGGGTGGCGGTGGCCGAGGTCGGCCGAGATCCCGTGCAGAGTCTGGTCGAAGCCGGCGATCGCTTCGGCCTTCAACGCGGCCAGCCGGGCTTCGAGCCGGGTGATGGCATCGACCCGGTCCAGCCAGCCGCCGTCGGTCAACTGCGTGGTGTCCTGGGAAACCACCGCGTCATACAGCGCAGAACCGCCAGCAGGATCATCCTCCACGTCGAACCGGCCCAAGACGCCGTGTTTGGCGATGGTGGTGTCGCTTAGAGGGGACGTGTTGTCGGGGTTGTGGGGTGAGCGGTCGGCCTGGCCCGGGGGTGGGCGCAGGGCTGCGTCCTCGGGGTGGGTGGCCAGGCATTCGCTCATGAGTCGAGCATATGTTCGACTACACTGCGAATCAAATCAGGCACGGATAGCGAGATCTATGGCTAGGCAAGACACCAGGGATCCAACAACCGGCTGGGTCGTCCCGGTCGGGGGGTCGGATGACGGGGGCGTGGGGGGTCGGCTGATGGATGCTTAGAGTCGGTGCATCGACGGCGTACCGCGACCTGGTTGGTGCCGGGTTCGCGGTGAGGACAGGCCCGGCACGCGGAGGAAGGATTCGGATGGTTGCTGAGGATGCTTCGGTGTCTACGGAGTTTCCGCGGGAGATCGGGAGGACGGCTCGGCGGGTGCTGGCCCTCAACGGGTTCACGCGGTACGAGCAGTTGACGAAGGTGTCGGCGAAGGAGCTGCTCAAGATCCACGGGGTTGGGCCGAAGGCGGTGCGGATTCTTGGCGTGGAACTTGCCACCCGGGGAATGAACTTCGCGAACTACTGAGGGCGTTCCTGACGGGTACTCGGCCGAGGGGCTGCGGTGGTCAGTGGGCGAAGAGGGTGCTGGCGAGGACTACGTGGACGCTGGTGCCGGCGAGGATGCCGAGGAGGGCGCTGCGGCGCCACAGGTGTAGGCCGATGGTGACTGCCAGGGCGAGCAGCGGGGGGAGTAGGTGTGCGGGGGTGGTCAGTGGCAGGTCGCGTAGGCAGTACGCGAAGAGGATCACCATGACGCCGGCCGGCATGCGGGTGCTGAGGTAGTCGACGGTGTTGCTGGCTCGCAACCTGGCCAAGGCGACGAAGGGTGCGGCGCGCAGCGCCCAGGTGACGGCGGCGGAGGCGAGGACTGCGGCGAGCAGATAGCGCGTGTCAGGCACGACTGGCCTTTCGGCTTGCGAGTAGGTGGCGGGCTAGTAGGCCGGTGGCGAAGAGGGCGGTCAGGGCGAAGTCGAGGCCGGTGACGGTGTCGGGGATCAGTCCGCCGAGGAGGGCGCCGGTGGTGGCGCCGCCCACCCAGTACAGGTGCACGAAGGCCTGGAGGTACAGGATGCGGCGGCCTGACCAGGAGTTGGCTTGGTCGGTCGTGGTCAGGGCATACGCCTCGTCGGTGAGGGCGAAGACGCTGTAGGTCCTGGCTGGGCGGCCACGCACACGGTGCAGGGGAAAGACAGTCCGTAGAAGACGTGCCGGACGTTGACCAGGAACGCGGTCATCGCGATCGCCGCGACCGGGGCGACCGCAGTGACCAGGCCGACGTGCAGGAATTCGAACGAGCCGGCGTAGATGACGGCGGTGTCATCGACCCCGCCGCGATCGGCCGCGGGCTGGAGGTTCTGATCGATGTGGAGATCTCGGCGACCGACCTGAAGACCGTGCAGGAGTTCGAGACCACTGTGGCCGGCTATGACGAGGTCATTGAGTTCCGCCGGATGTTCGGTCGTCCCGACTACTTCGTTCGGGTCGCGGTCGCCGACGCCGCGACGTACGAGGACTTCGTCAGCGGGAAGCTCATCGGGCTGCCTGGTGTGCTGCGGACGGAGTCGCACTTGACCATGAAGAGGATCAAGGCCGACTGAGGGCTGCGGCCAGGGCTTCGGGGGCGGTGGGGTGGGTGAAGGTGAAGCCGTCGGATTGGAGCTTTTGGGGCAGGGCTCGGTTGCTGCCGATGAGTTCCCACGCGAACTCGCCCAGCACGGTCTTCAGGACGAAGGACGGGATGGGGACGAGGGCCGGGCGGTGCAGGGCCGCAGCGAGGGCCTTGGTGAAGTCGCGGTTCGTGATTGGGGTGGGGAGGGCGACGTTGACGGGGCCGGCGACGGTGTCGTGTTCGGCGACGTAGCGGACGACGCGGAGCCAGTCGGTGAGGGAGACGACCGGGAAGTACTGCGTGCCGGGGCCGAGGCGGCCGCCGACGCCGAGGCGGAACGGGAGGGAGAGGAGCTGGAACGCGGGAGCTGATCGATCCAGGACCACGCCGGTGCGGAGGGTGGCGACTCGGCAGCCTGCATGGCGGGCTGGGTCGGCGGCGCCTTCCCACAGGCGGACGACGTCGGCGAGGAAACCGTCGCCGAGGTCGGAGTCCTCGGTGAGGACGCGGTCGCCGCAGTCCTTGCCGTAGCCGCCGACGCCGCTCTGCGTGATGAACACCGGTGGGCGCTCGAGTTGGGCGGCGGCCTCAGCGAGCGTGGCCGTCGTACTGACGCGGCTCTCGCGGATCTTGTTCCGGTACGTCGGGGTCCAGGGGCGGCCCACATTCGCGCCGGCCAGGTTGACGAGTACGTCGGGGTCGCCGAGTGCGGCTAGATCGAGGGTGCCGGTCGCCGGGTCCCAGCGGATTTCGCCGGGCTGCTCGGGTTCGCGGCGGACCAGCCGGATGACCTCGTGGCCGTCGGCGATCAGATCACGGGCGAGTGCGCGACCGAGGAATCCGGACGAACCACCGAGCACGTACTTCATCGTCAGGTCCTCCGCGGATCAGTGTGCCCGGTACGCCGATGGTGGTGGCCGGGGGCAACGGGTGGGGTCAAGCACCGATCCGCCGAGAATGAGGTCCTCGGCGGATCGGGTGGAGCGGGTGTTGAGTTGAGCGAGGTGGATCAGACGTCGAACTGGGCTTCTTCGAGGCGCTGCTTGACGGCGGTCAGGTAGCGGGCCGCGTCGGCGCCGTCGACCAGGCGGTGGTCGTAGGTGAGGGCCAGGTAGACCATCTGCCGGATCGCGATCGTCTCACCGAGTTCGGGGTGGGTGATCACGACCGGACGCTTGACGACCGCGCCGGTGCCGAGCATGCCGACCTGAGGCTGGTTCAGGATCGGGGTGTCGAACAGGGCGCCGCGGCTGCCGGTGTTGGTGATGGTGAAGGTGCCGCCGGCCATCTCATCGGGCAGCACCTTGTTGTTGCGGGTGCGGTCGGCGAGGTCGGCGATCTTCTTCGCCAGGCCGGCGATGTTCAGGTCGCCGGCGTTGTGCACGACCGGGACCATCAGGCCCTTCTCGGCGTCGACCGCGATGCCCAGGTGCTCGGCGGCGTGGTACGTCACCTCGCCCTTCTCGTCGTCGATCGAGGCGTTCAGCTTCGGGTACTGCTTCAGCGCGTCGACCGCGGCGAGTGCGAAGAACGGCAGGAACGACAGCTTGACGCCCTCGCGCGCCTCGAACTCGGCCTTCTTCGCGGTCCGCAGCTTGGCCACCTCGGTGATGTCGACCTCGACGACCGTGGTCAGCTGCGCCGAGACCTTCAGCGAGTTGACCATGTGGTTCGCGATCGCCTTGCGGATCCGGCTCATCTTCTCGGTGGTACCGCGCAGGGGGCTGATCACCGGGGCCGACGTGGCGGGGGCGGTCGCGGCGGCGGCCGGGGCGGCTGGGGCGGAGGCAGCGGCAGCCTTCCTGGCTTCGGCGGCGGCGATGACGTCCTGCTTGCGGATGCGGCCGCCGACGCCGGTGCCTTGTACGGCGGCGAGGTCGACCTGGTGCTCGGCGGCGAGCTTGCGGACCAGGGGGGTCACGTAGTTCGGGCCGTCGGAGGAGGAGCCGTTCGGCGAGGTCGCCGGGGCAGCGGGAGCCGGGGGCGCGGCGGGGGCAGCGGCCGGGGCCTGCGCGGCGGGCTGGGCCGGAGCGGCCTGCGGCGTGGGGGCCGCGGCGGGAGCCGGAGCAGCGGACGGAGCCGGAGCAGCAGCTGGGGCCGGGGCGGCGGCTGGGGCCGGAGCAGCGGCCGGTGCCGGAGCGGCAGCAGCCGGAGCGGGTGCGGCAGGAGCCGCCGCGGGAGCCGGTGCGGCGGCGCCGGAGCCTACGATGGCGAGTTCGGCGCCGACCTCGACGGTCTCGTCTTCGGCGACCTTGATCTCGAGGAGTTTGCCGGCGACGGGGGACGGGATCTCGGTGTCGACCTTGTCTGTGGAGACCTCGAGGAGCGGCTCGTCTACCGCTACGTCGTCGCCGACCTGCTTCAGCCAGCGGGTGACTGTGCCCTCGGTGACGCTCTCGCCCAACGCGGGCAGCGTCACCGGCGTACCGGAAGTGCCGCCGGCCGAGCCGGATTCGCCGGCCGAGGCGGCCGGGGCCTGTTCCGCGGGGGAGGACTGCGGGGCAGGGGCACCTTTGGCGGGCGCCTGCTCCGCGGCGGGCGCGGCCTGCGCCTCGGCGGCCGGCGCTTGCTCAGCAGGGGCGGCCTCGGCTGGGGCCTGCTCCGCGGGAGCAGCTTCGGCGGGAGCAGCCTCGGCGGTCTCTGCGGGGGCGGAGGAGCCGCCGGTGCTTTCGCCGGCGTCGCCGATGACGGCCAGTTCGGCGCCGACCTCGACGGTCTCGTCCTCTGCGGCCTTGATCTCCAGGAGGGTGCCGGCTACCGGGGACGGGATCTCGGTGTCGACCTTGTCGGTCGAGACCTCCAGCAGGGGCTCGTCGACGGCAACCGTGTCGCCGACCTGCTTGAGCCAGCGGGTGACGGTTCCTTCGGTGACGCTCTCCCCGAGGGCCGGCAGGGATACAGAGGTCGGCATGACGGTCGTTGCTCCTTCGTCTGATCGGTCTCGGGTCAGCCTACGGTGCCGCCAGAGCGAGCGGCGGACCCGCCCATCCCGGCAGCCTCAAACTTACTCGTGGAAGTGCAGGGGTTTTCCGGCCAGCGCCAGATGCGCCTCGCCGAGGGCCTCGTTCTGGGTCGGATGCGCGTGCACCAGCGGCGCGACGTCGGCCGGGAACGCCTCCCAGTTGTAGATCAGCTGCGCCTCGCCGATCAGCTCGCCGACCCGGGAACCGACCATGTGCAGGCCGACCACGGCGCCGTCCTTGGCCCGGACCAGCTTGACGAATCCCTGGGTCTTGAGGATCTGGCTCTTGCCGTTGCCGCCGAGGTTGTAGTTGAGGATCTCCACCTCGCCGTACTTGGCGCGAGCCTGCTCCTCGGTCAGGCCGACGGAGGCCACCTCGGGTTCGGAATACGTGACCCGCGGGATGCCGTCTTCGTCGATCGGGGTCGGGTTGAGCCCGGCGATGTGCTCGGCGACGAAGATGCCCTGCTGGAAACCGCGGTGCGCGAGCTGCAGCCCGGGCACGATGTCGCCGACCGCGTAGACGCCGGGCACGCTGGTCCGCAGGTTCTCGTCGACGGTCACGAAGCCCCGGTCGAGCGCGACGCCGGCCTCCTCGTACCCCAGTCCGCTGGTGTTGGGGCCTCGGCCGACGGCGACCAGGAGCACCTCGGCCTCGATCACGTCACCACCCGCGACGGTGACCTTGACCCCGTTCTCGCCGACCTCGACCGACTCGAACGGCGTACCGGTGCGGAACGCGATCTTCCGCTTCCGGAAGGCCCGCTCGAGGGTCTTGCCGCAGTCCTCGTCCTCGGAAGGCACGAGCCGGGGGAGCGCCTCGACGATCGTCACCTTGGTCCCGAACGAGGTCCACGCACTGGCGAACTCCACCCCGATGACGCCACCGCCGAGCACGACCGCGGACTCCGGCACCCGGTCCAGCGTCAGGGCTTGCTCGCTCGCGATGATCCGCTGTCCGTCGAGCTCCAGCCCCGGCAGCGACTTCGAGTACGAACCGGACGCGAGGATGACGTTCTTACCCGTGTACGTCGTACCGGCGACCTCGACCGTCGTCGGGGAGGTGAGCCGGCCTTCGCCCTCGATCACGGTGATGCCGCGGGACTTGATCTGTCCCTGCAGCCCCTTGTAGAGGCGGTCGACGACGCCGTCCTTGTACTTGTTCACACCGCCCATGTCGACGCCCTCGAGCGTGGTCCGGACCCCGAACTGCTCACCCTCGCGCGCCGAGTCGGCCACCTCGGCCGCGTGCAGCAGCGCCTTGGTGGGGATGCAGCCGCGGTGCAGACAGGTACCGCCCAGCTTGTCCTTCTCGACCAGGGCGACGGACAGACCCAGTACCGCGGCGCGCAGCGCGGCGGCGTACCCACCGCTGCCACCGCCGAGGATCACCAAGTCGTAGGTCTGAGTACTGGCTGCCGTGTTCGTCACAGGTTCCTCCGTGGGCTTCAGGTCGGCGGGCGGCGCCCGGGTCGCGGAACACCGGCCCGGGCGTCATCTTGTCACCGCACCCGCGATCCGTCGCGTCCGGGTTGCTGGAGAACTTGCAGTGATAAGGGACACTTACCTCATGAAGTGGTTCGGTCGCCGGCAGAAGCCGGGCACGATGCGGAGGTCGGATACGCCCGACCAGGCGCACCTGCGGGAGTTCGCTCAGACTCGGCAGGGTGTCGAGGGATTCGTCGAGCCGCGGACGGCGGTGACGGACTACACGCTGCTCCTGGTCGCCATCGACGGCGAGTGGACCCGACGCCGGGTCCCGTCGGTCGAGTGGGCGCACAACTTCGCGAACAAGCTCGGCGTCCCGTCGTACGACGCGGCGGTGGTCGGCTACCCGCCCCGCATGCGCGAGTACAACGCCCGCATGAAGAAGAACGGCCTCGCCTAGCGGCGTGGACCCCGGTGAGGGCCTGCCGTCAGGAGGCGGAGGCGGCGAGTTCCACCAGGGTGCGGACGCTGTAGCCGGTGCCGCCCGTGGGGGTGTAGCCGGATGGGCCGCCGTCGTTGAAGGCCGGGCCGGCCACGTCGAGGTGCACCCAGTCGATGCCGTCAGCAACGAAGTCGCCGAGGAACGCGGCTGCCGCGAGCGCACCGCCCCAGGGCTCGCCGGTGATGTTGGCCAGGTCCGCGACCTTCGAGTGCGAGCGCAGCTTGTCCAGCATCTCGGCCGGGATCGGCAGCGGCCACATCGCCTCACCGGCCGCGAGCGCGGCGTCGACGACCCGGTCCCGGGCGTTGTCGGTGTTGCCGAACGCGCCGGCCACCTTGGTGCCGAGGGCAACGACGCAGGCGCCGGTCAGGGTGGCCACGTCGACGATCAGGTCGGGCTGGTCCTCGGACGCCCGGACCAGCGCGTCGCCGAGGACGAGCCGGCCCTCGGCGTCGGTGTTGAGCACCTCGACCGTCTTCCCGCCGTACATGGTCAGTACGTCGGACGGGCGGGCCGCCGAACCGGACGGCATGTTCTCCGCCATCGCGGCGTAGGTGGTCACCTGGACCGGCAGGCCGAGCCGGGCGATCGCGAGGGTGGCGCCGACCACCGCGGCGGCGCCGGCCATGTCCGCCTTCATGCTGATCATCCCGCTGGCGGTCTTCAGCGACAGGCCGCCGGAGTCGAAGGTGATGCCCTTGCCGACGAAGGCGAGGTGGGTGACCGGCTTCTTCGGGGTGTAGCTGAGCCGGATCAGCCGCGGCGGGTTGTCGGACCCCTGGCCGACGCCGAGGATGCCGCCGAAGCCGCCCTTGGCCAGCGCCTTCTCGTCCAGCACCTCGACCTTGACGCCGTACTCCTTGGCCAGCTTCTGCGCGTGCCCGGCGAACTCCGCGGGGTGCAGGTCGGACGGGGGCATGTTCACCCAGTCGCGCACCTGGTGGACGGCGTCGGCGACGATCTCGGCCCGCTCCAGGGCGGCCTTGGCGTCCTTGTTCCGGGCCAGGTCGGTGAGCACCGTCAGGTTGCCCGGCGCCTCGCTGGTCGCCTCGGACTTGTACGCCGTGAACGAGTACCGGCCGATCAGCGCGCCCTCGGCGATCGCGCGGACGCAGTCGGCGTCCGGGGTCGGCAGCGCGAACGCGACGGACTGGGTGGTCTTGGCAGCACGCACGCCCACGCCGGCCGCGGTCCGCAGGTCCTCGGTCTTCAGCGCGCCGTCCGGGGCGGCGCCGAGGCCGACCGCGATCAGCGTCGCCGACTTGCCGGGCTTCGGGCCGGGCACCTTGGTGACCTCACCGGACTTGCCGGTGGCTCCGAGCCCCGACAGCACCTCCACCAGCCGGCCGTCGTACGCGGCATTCAGCGACTCGGTGCCGGCGGGCAGGGTGACGCCGCCGTCGAGCTTGACCACGCCGATGACGACGACGTCGGTCTTGACGCCCGCGGCATCGGACTTGCTCAGGGTGATGGTGCTCACGAATTCCTCAGTTCTCCTTGACCGGTTGGCAGGTGCCCGGTCGTGACGGTACGTGAATGCTGCCTCCGCATGCTACGCGTCAGGCGCGGGGAGATGCGTGCCACACCGGGCACCAGTGCCCGTTCAGGTAGGTTCCGATTCATGACCAGCTTGAAGAAGTCACCGCTGCACGAGCGGCACGTCGCCCTGGGAGCCAAGTTCGCCGAGTTCGGCGGCTGGGAGATGCCGCTGGAGTACGGCGGTGTCGTGGCCGAGCACACCGCGGTCCGGACCTCCGTCGGGGTGTTCGACGTGAGCCACCTGGGCAAGGCGACCGTCAAGGGGCCGGGCGCGGCGGCGTACGTGAACTCCTGCCTGACGAACGACCTCGGCAAGATCGGACCCGGGCAAGCGCAGTACACATTGTGCTGTGCCGACACCGGTGGCGTGGTGGACGACCTGATCGCCTACCTGCACGCCGACGACGACGTGTTCCTGATCCCGAACGCGGCGAACACCGCAGAGGTGGTCCGCCGGCTGCAGGAGTCCGCGCCCGAGGGCGTCGAGGTGGTCAACCGGCACGACGACTACGCGATCCTGGCCGTGCAGGGGACCCACAGCGATGACGTGGTCGCCGCGATCGGTCTGCCGACCGGACACGACTACATGGCGTTCGCGGTGGCCGACTTCGCCGGTACGCCGGTGGTGGTGTGCCGGACCGGGTACACCGGCGAGCGGGGCTACGAGCTGGTCGTGCCGAACTCCGCGGCGGTCGCCGTGTTCGACGCGATCCTGGCGGCGGGGGAGCAGTTCGGGATCGCCCCGGCCGGTCTGGGCGCGCGGGACACTCTGCGGACCGAGATGGGATACCCGCTGCACGGCCAGGACATTTCGCTGGACATCACGCCGGTGCAGGCCCGGTCCGGTTGGGCCGTGGGCTGGAAGAAGGAGCAGTTCTGGGGCGACCAGGCCCTGCGCGCCGAGAAGGAGGCCGGCCCGGCCCGGATCCTGCGCGGCCTGCGTGCGGTCGGCCGGGGTATCCCGCGGCCTCACATGACTGTTGCGGATGCGGCCGGTACGGCGCTGGGTGAGGTCACCTCCGGCACGTTCTCCCCGACCCTGAAGAAGGGGATCGCCCTGGCCCTGCTCGACGCGACGGTCAAGGAAGGCGACCAGGTGACGGTCGACATCCGGGGCCGGCAGGAGCTGTTCGACGTGGTCAAACCCCCGTTCGTGACGGTCCACGTCCGGGAGAGCTGAGTACCTCTTGTCCGGCGGCGAGCCCTGGCGACGGTCCACCTGACCCGGGGCTCGGTCCGCACCCGCGGCGCCGCAGTACCGCGACAGTGCGCCTGCGGCGCCAGCGAGCTCCCACACCACCCGCGCCCGGGCTGCTGACCCTGCCCGGGCATGGAGAGCAGGCTCGCCACCAAGCCCAGCCCGGCTGCCGCCAGTCCCCACTGTCTTTCCATCAACCGCGTCCTCACTCCTGACGCCGGCAGTCTCCTCACCCCCGGCTCGGACGCACTGGGCCGGCCCAGGAGGCCCCCCGGCCCCAGAAGGCAGACCCAGCGCCGTTGCAGCATGTGGGAACCGTGTTACCCAGCGCCTACCATCGAGCTACGCTGCGGTGTGGAGTTCCGTCTGCTTGGCCCGGTCGAAGTGGTCGAAGATGGCAAAGTTCTGCCGCAAGGCCGACGCCAAGAACGCCTGCTGCTCGCTCTGCTCGCGCTGTCGGCCAACCAGCTGGTCCCGGCCGAGCGCCTGGTAACTCTGCTCTGGGACGATGAACAGCCGCCGCAGCCGCTGCGGACGCTGCAGGTCTATGCGTCGCGAGTGCGAAAGGCTCTGCCGCGGGGAGCCAGTCTGGTGGCACGCGACCAGGGCTACCAGTTGGAGATCGACCCCGAGAGCGTCGACGTTCACCGCTTTCAGCACGCTGTACGGCGCGCGGAACAGGAGCCGGACCCTGCCGCACGCGCAGCCTGCCTTCGAGAAGCGTTGGCGCTCTGGCGAGGTCCGGCGTTGGTGGATGTGGCATCGGAAGAGATCCGGCAGCGGCTCTGTGCCGGCCTCGAAGAGGAGCGGCTGCAGACCCTGGAGTCGAGGATCGAAGCAGACCTTCTGGTCGACTGGAACGAGCAGCTGGTCGCGGAGCTGACCGGGCTGATCGCCGAGCATCCCCTACGGGAGCGGCTGATCGCTTCCCTTGCTCTGGCCCTGTATCGGGCCGGGCGGGCGGCTCACGCTCTGGATGCCATCCGCGCTGCGAAAGAGCGCGCGGCGAAGGATCTCGGCCTGGATCTCGGGCGCCGCCTCCAGGAGCTGGAGCTCGCGATTCTGCAAGGCGATGCCCAATTGCTGGAGCCTGCTGACCCGCGGTCCGGGCGGCCAAGGCCGAGGCAGCTGCCGGCGCCGGTGAGCGGGTTCGTCGGCCGGGTCGAGGTTGCTGATGACCTTGCCGCGCTGCTCACCGATCGGCCAAGCGGCTCTGGAGCGCCGGTCGTCGTGGTCTCCGCGATTGCCGGGATGGGCGGGATCGGCAAGACCGCGCTCGCCGTGGAGGTGGCCCACCGGATCGCGGGCCGTTTCCCGGACGGCCAGCTCTTCCTCGATCTCCGGGGGTTCGGTGCCGCCCCGCCGATGGCCGCTGCAGAGGCGCTGGGGATCCTGCTCCGCAGCTTGGGGCTGGCGGATGGGGACGTGCCGGGTGATCCGGCCGAGGCGGCGACGCTCTATCGATCGCTGGTCGCAGACAGGCGGATTCTGATCGTCCTCGACAACGCCCAGGACGCTGTGGTCGTCGAACAGCTGCTTCCAGGCGCCGGCAGCAGCGCGGTCATCGTGACGAGCAGAACCCAGTTCAATCAGCTGGATACCGCGCGGTCCCTGCTACTCGACGCACTCACCGACGAAGAGGCGTTGACTCTGCTCCGGCAGCTTGCGGGCGGTGCCCGGGTCGATCGGGAACCGGAGGCGGCCGGGGCGATCCTGAGGGCCTGCGGCAACCTTCCGTTGGCGGTCCGCGTCGCCGGCGCACGGCTGGCGGCCCGGCCTTCCTGGCCGATCAGTCATCTGGCTGACAGGATCGCTGATCACCGTCGGCGTCTTGATCAGCTGGGCCTTCGCCGAAACGGCGTACGGGCCGTCTTCGCGAGCTCACTGGAGCAGTTGCAGGCATCTGACGACCCGGAGGATCGACAAGCGGCCTGGACCTTCGCTCGGCTGGGTATCCCGGACAGTCCACGGATCCGCGTGGTGGAAGCGGGTCGACTGCTCGAGCTTCCTGAGTTCGATGCCGAGCTGTTGCTGGAACGCCTGGTCGACGCCCAGTTGCTGGGTACGACCTCACCGGGCGTCTACCGGCTGCATGACCTGCTGTGGGCCTTCGCCAACGAACAGGCCGAGGCGCTGTTCGACAGCGACGACCGTGAACTCGCACTCCGCCGGCTGCTGAGCCTCTACGCGTCCGTCGCGTGGCGATCGGTCGCGGTCCGCAACGCCCGCGCAGTCAGGCTCGACTGGGCAGTAGAGCACTGGAAGGACGAGACAGACCTCACCGAACCCACCGGCGAACGGACATTCGGGTGGCTCGACGAGGCGAAACCACAGATGCTTGCTGTCGCGTTCCAAGGAACACATGTGTCGGCCGCGACTCGCGCATCGGCACTGTCATTGGCCATCGGTCTGGGCACTTACAACTTCTCCCGCGAATGCTGGGCCGACCTCATCAGCCTGAACCGAGTGGCCGAGCGCATCGCGCTGGAGATCGGCGATTCGTTCGCGGCCGGTCTGCTGCTTCAGGACCTGAGCGTCGGTCTGGGCGGCGTCGGGGACGCCGATGGAGCGCTCGGAGCCTTCGAGTCCGCCCTCGAACACCTGCGCCGGGCTCAGGTCCCTCGTGCGGAGCTGCTGGCCTTGACGAACTTCACTGCCTCTTTGTTCGCGACTGGGCGCTACGAAGAAAGTGTGGTGTACGGCAAACAAGCTCTCGACTTGGTCGAGGACGTGGCCGAGGACGCCCTCATCGGTGGCGTGAACCTCGCCCTGGGCCGAAGCTACGAGTCAATGGGCGCCCTGGAAGCCGCACGGCATCATTTCGAGGAAGCATTGCGCGCGGCCCACCGCACTGGCGAGCAGTGGCGTCTGGCTTTCATCCTCGGCGAGCTCGGTGTTCTGGATCACCGCGCGGGCCGGCTTCAGGAGGCCATCAGCAAACTTCGGCGTTGTGTCGACATCTACGAAGGCCTGAGCCAGCGCGACGACATGGCCGCATCCGAAGGAGAGCTGGGCGAAGCGCTGCTGGACAATGGCGAGCCCGCCGAAGCGGTCCGATACCTCAGGAACGGCTTGAACGCGGCTGTGCGGATCGGCGACGGCGAACGAGCGGCGGTTCTGCGAGAGCGCCTCGAGCAAGCCGAGGCAGCGCTGTAGCTGGGACCGGGCTCTCGAGATTACCCAGCGTGATCTTCGACGGAGGGCGCAATTTCCTGCACGGTCAGTGACAATTTGGCACAAAATGGCCATTGACGGTGCTGTGCCGACGCAATTTGTGGATGAATGACTGCGGAACGTAAGCATTGGCGCCGAATGTTCTGCCGAATTATGCGTTCCGGTAACGATTTGTACTCTGCCGCCGGAAGCGGCTGGCACCGTCCCGAAGTGTCAGGCAGGCTAGCGCGCGGCTGTGGCGGACCTCCGTGTCAACGGGATTTGACGGGAGTTACCCACAAGGCGAAGCTCGGCACGATCTACAGACCGTTGCCGGACCCGATGAACCTGGCTGACAGAGCTGACGGAGCGCGAATGAGTATCGGTTTGCCCGACTCGACCGTAGGTGTCGAGGACCACCCGGCGTCGGCAGAGCCGGTTCGGGACTCCGCTGTCCCGCACGGCAAATCCCCGACCCGGATCGCGATGGACCGGCTCCGCAAGGACAAAGTCGCCGTCGTGTGCGCGGCTGTCGTGCTGTTCTTCATCCTGATCGCGATCTTCGCCCCGCTGCTGGCCAAATTGGAGGGCGCCGACATCGGCACCTTCCACCCGGAGCTCGTCGACGAGTACGGCTTCCCGACCTTCGTGGCGAACGCCGAGCACTGGTTCGGTGTCGAGCCGAAGACCGGGCGGGACAACTTCGCCCGTTGGGTCTACGGCGCTCGTCCGTCGTTGATCGTCGCCTTCGTCGCGACCGCGGTCGGCACCCTCGTCGGTGTCGTGATGGGTCTGCTGGCCGGCTTCATCGGTGGCTGGGTCGACCGGGTGATCTCCTGGGTCGTCGACTTCGTCCTCAGCCTGCCGTACCTGCTGTTCGCGATCGCGATGGTGCCGATCGTCGAGAGCGTCCGCGGAGGGTCCTTCAACCTCTCGCCGGACGAGCAGGCGTCGACGAGATTCTTCGTCCTGATCTTCGTACTCTCGTTCTTCGGATGGGCCGGTCTGGCCCGCATCATCCGGGGCGAGGTGCTGTCCCTTCGTGAGCGCGAGTTCGTGCTCGCGGCGAAGGCCATCGGAGTGCCGACCAGGCAGGTGCTGTTCAAGGAACTGCTGCCCAACCTGGTCGCGCCGATCGTGATCTCGGCATCACTGTCGCTGCCGGCTTACGTGACCGCGGAAGCGGGTCTGTCCTTCCTCGGCGTCGGTCTGATCGAGCCGATCCCGTCCTGGGGTCAGACGATCGCGACCGCGACCAACTGGTTCAAGGCGGATCCGATCTATCTCTGGCTACCGGTGCTGGGCATCACGGCGCTGGTACTGGCCCTCGCCTTGCTCGGTGACGCCGTGCGCGACGCCTTCGACCCCAAGACTCGCCGGTAGCCCGGCGTTGCCCCAGCGGCAGAAAAGGAGAAACACGACAATGCAGTGGAAACGGATCACCGCTGTTGCGGTGACGGTCATGCTGGCCGTCGCGGCCTGCGGCAGCCCGTCGTCGAACAACAGCAGCGGTAGCGGGAACACGGGCGACGCCGGCACGGCCCAGGAGAAGGCTCTGGACCCGACGCTGAAGGGCCCGGCCCCCGAGGTCGAGGGTGCGAAGAAGGGCGGTACGGTCACCGTCCTGTCTGACGTCACCCCGGACACGTTTGACCCGACGAACACTTACTTCGTCGACGGAAACCAGATCGAAAAGCTGGTCTTCCGCGCGCTGACGCAGTACAAGCTGGACGAGAAGACCCAGAAGCCGACCCTGGTTCCCGACCTCGCCGAGGACCTGGGCACCAAGTCCGCCGATGGCCTGACCTGGACGTTCAAGCTCAAGCAGGGCATCAAGTACATGGACGGCACCCCGGTCAAGGCCGAGGACTACGCCTACGCCATCAAGCGGTCCTTCGCGCACGACCTGTACGACGCCGGTCCGACGTACCAGACCCAGTTCTTCAAGGACGGCGAGAAGTACAAGGGCCCGTACGCGAGCGGCGACAACTACGCCGGGGTCGAGACGCCGGATGGGAGCACGCTGATCATCCACCTGGCGAAGAAGTTCGACGACCTGCCGTTCTACGCGGCGTTCCCGTTGTTCACGCCGATCCCGAAGGCGAAGGACACCAAGAAGCAGTACGACCTGAAGCCGATGGCGACCGGTCCGTACCAGGTCGCGTCGTACACCCCGGGCACCGAGCTGAAGCTCAGCAAGAACCCGAACTGGGACCCGAACACCGACCCGGTGCGGCACCAGTACCCGGACGCCTGGAACTTCAAGTTCGGTCAGGACACGCTCAAGGTGCAGCGCCAGGTGCTGGCCAGCTCCGGTCCGGACGCGAACGCGCTGAACTACTCCGACCTGGACTCCAGCCTCATCCCCGAGGTCAAGGACAAGAGCCAGATCATCACGGGTGGGCAGCCGTGCACCTACGTCTGGGGCCTGGACACCCGGAAGATTCCGATGGAGGTCCGGAAGCTGATCGCCCAGGCGTACCCGTTCGACACCTGGCGCAAGGTCGCCGGTCTGAGCCCGCAAAGCGCGATCCCGGCGTCCACCATCCTGCCGCCGGCCGTTCCCGGCTACAAGAAGTACGAGCTCGAGGGCCTCACCGGCAAGGGCAAGGGCGCGGATGACCCGGCGGTCGCGTCGGAGATCAAGTCGAAGCTGAAGGATCTCGGCAAGGAGAACTTCGAGCTCAGCTGGTACTACTCCAACGACGACAAGATCGCCACCCAGGTCAACCAGCTGCGCACCCAGGTCATGACCGCCGCCGGCTTCAAGGTCAAGGCGATCGGTGTGCCGAAGGCCAAGATCCGCACCATGCGCAACGACCCGAGTGCTCCGGTGAACATCGGCCAGGGCCCGTCGGGTTGGTGCTCCGACTGGCCGTCCGGCACCAGCTGGTACGCCGTTCTGTTCCGGTCCGACGCCGTCGAGCTGAGCAACAGCATCGGCATGCTGCAGGACAAGAAGCTGGACGCCGAGATCGACCGCGTCGGCGCGCTCACCCCGGATGAGCAGCTGAAGGAGTGGATGAAGGTCGACGAGATGATCCTGAAGGACTACCTGCCGGCCATCCCGCTCTACTACACCGCCAGCTACTACCCGGTCGGCAAGAATCTGGGTCACGTCGTCAACGACCCGACCCAGGGCCTGCCGGAGTTCACCTCGATGTACCTGAAGCAGCCCTGATCCGGACTGCCCGCAGTACTTAGCAGTCTGATCATCTGATGGTGGGGTGGTGACCGGACCTCGGTTCGGTCACCACCCCGATCGGTGGAGGAGAAACCCTCGTGCTCTACTTCGTGGCGCGCCGGCTGGTCAGCGCGCTCAGCGTCGTGCTGGTCACGCTGATCGTGACCTTCGCGCTGTTCTTCGTCGCGCCGACAGACCCGGCCGCGTCGATCTGTGGTGATCGCAACTGCACAACAGAGCGATACAACGAAATCAAGGAGAATCTGCACCTCGACCGGCCCAAGGTGCAGCAGTTCGCCGAGTACACGGTGGGCATCTTCGCCGGGCGGACCTTCGAGACGTCCGGCGTGAAGCAGGAGTGCAACGCGCCCTGCCTCGGCTTCTCGTTCAAGAACGACCGGCCGGTCACCGACATGCTGAAGGATCGGTTGCCGGTCACGGTCTCGCTTGTCGCGGGCTACGCGGTGATGGTCCTGACCATTGGTGTCTTCGTGGGCTCGATGGCTGCGAAGAGACGGGGCACACTGGGCGACCGCGCGCTGATGAGCAGCACGCTGATCCTCAGCTCGGTGCCGTACTACATCGTCGCGCTGATGATCTCGCTCTACCTGACGATCCTGTACCCGATCCTGCCGCGTGGTGGCTACACGCCGCTCACGGACAATCCGGGGGCCTGGTTCGCCGGGCTGCTGACCCCCTGGCTGGTGCTCGGCATCTACAACTGCACGCAGTACGCCCGCTACTCGCGCGGCTCGATGGTGGAGACGCTGAGCGAGGACTACATCCGTACCGCCCGGGCGAAGGGCCTGTCGGACCGCGTGGTGACCTACAAGCACGCACTGCGTTCCGGGATGATCCCGGTCATCACGATCTTCGGTCTGGACATCGCCGGCAGCCTGGCCGGCGCTATCTTCACCGAGCGGATCTTCGACCTGCCGGGTCTGGGCAACCTCGTGCTGGAGAGCCTGAACAACTACGACCTGCCGGTGATCATGGGCACCGTCCTGGTCGCCTCGATCATCCTCGTCGCGATGAACTTCCTCGTCGACGTCGCCTACAGCCTGATCGACCCGCGGGTGAGGCTCTCGTGACCACACCCGCCAACGAGCCGAAGGACCTCCAGGACATGACCGGTACCGAGGCGGCCGCCGACGCCAAGCGTGGCCCGTCGATCGCGACCCGGGAACGCCGGCAGGGCTCGATCAACCCGAGCGGCGAGACGCCGTACCTCGAGGTCGAGAACCTGACCGTCAAGTTCCCCACCGCCGACGGCCTGGTCAGCGCGGTGAACGGGCTGAGCTACTCCGTCCCGCTCGGCCGGACACTCGCGATCGTCGGCGAGTCCGGCTCCGGCAAGTCGGTCTCCAGCATGGCCGTGATGGGCCTGCACGACCGGAAGCGGACCCAGATCACCGGCTCGATCCGGCTCGGCGGCGACGAGGTCGTCGGCCTGCCGGAGAACGAGCTGATGAAGATCCGCGGTGACGCGGTCTCGATGGTGTTCCAGGACCCGCAGTCCTCGCTGCACCCGCTCTACACCGTCGGCAACCAGATCGCCGAGGCGTACCTGGTGCACCACAAGGTGTCCAAGGACGTGGCCCGCAAGCGCGCATTGGAGATGCTCGACCTGGTCGGCATCCCGAACCCGCAGCGCCGGTTCAAGCAGTACCCGCACGAGTTCTCCGGCGGTATGCGGCAGCGCGCGATGATCGCGATGGGCCTGGTGAACGACCCGAAGCTGGTGATCGCCGACGAGCCGACCACCGCGCTCGACGTGACCGTCCAGGCGCAGATCCTGGACCTGCTGAACAACCTGCAGAAGGAGTTCGGCTCCGCGATCGTGCTGATCACCCACGATCTCGGTGTGGTCGCCGAGATGGCCGACGACGTACTGGTCATGTACGCCGGTCGCTGCGTCGAGTACGGCACCGCCGAGGACGTACTGGCCCGGCCGCGGATGCCGTACACCTGGGGTCTGCTCGAGTCGATCCCGACAGTCTCGGCCGCGAACGAGCGGCTGCGCCCGATCAAGGGCCTGCCGCCGAGTCTGCTGAACCTGCCCACCGGCTGCTCCTTCAACCCGCGCTGTCCGTACAAGGACCGGGTGAAGGGCGAACGCTGCACCACCGACCTGCCCGAGCTGCTGCCGGTCGACGGCGCCGGCGCGCACACGTCCCGTTGCCACCTGCACGACAAGGCCTCGATCTACGAGGCCGAGGTCGCGCCAAGGCTGGGCTAGGGACTGGGCTGAGGGAGAGAGATGAGCATGACAACACCTGTGCAGGACAACGTTCCGGCCAACGGCTCGGTCACCCCGCTGCTGCAGGTCCGCGACCTCAAGATGCACTTCCCGATCAAGGAGGTGGCCGGTCTCGGCCGGGCCAGGAAGGTGGTCCAGGCCGTCGACGGCGTCAGCTTCGACCTGAAGCCGGGCGCCAGCCTCGGTCTGGTCGGCGAGTCCGGCTGCGGCAAGTCGACCACCGGCCGGATGATCACCCGGCTGCTCACCCCGACCGCGGGCCAGATCCTCTTCAAGGGCACCGACATCGCCCGGCTGAAGGAGAAGGACCTGCGCCCGTTCCGGCGGCAGCTGCAGATCGTCTTCCAGGACCCGTACAGCTCGCTGAACCCGCGCCAGACGGTCAGCAACATCATCAGTACGCCGCTGCGCGTGCACAACCTGGTCAAGAAGGGCAAGGAGCTCGACCGGGTCCAGGAACTGCTCGAGCGGGTCGGTCTCAACCCAGAGCACCACAACCGCTACCCGAACGAGTTCTCCGGCGGTCAGCGCCAGCGGATCGGGATCGCCCGCGCGCTCGCCGTCGAGCCCGAGGTGATCATCGCCGACGAGCCGGTGTCCGCCCTGGACGTGTCCATCCAGGCCCAGGTGATGAACCTGATGGAGGATCTGCGCCGCGACCTCGGCATCGCCTTCGTCTTCATCGCGCACGACCTCGGTGTCGTCCGGCACTTCTGTGACGAAGTCGCGGTGATGTACCTGGGCAAGATCGTCGAGCAGGGCCCGCGGGAGCAGATCTACGGCGCCCCGCAGCACCCCTACACCCAGGCGCTGCTGTCGGCCGCCCCCGACCTCGGCACCATCCGCGGCGTCCCGCCGAAGGAGCGAATCCGCCTGGTAGGCGACGTCCCGTCCCCGATCGACCCACCCAGCGGTTGCCGCTTCCGGACCCGCTGCTGGAAGTCTGAGGACATCTGCGCCACCCAGGAACCCCTGCTGGAGATCAAGCCCCGCTCCGGCAGCGGCCACACGGCCGCCTGCCACTTCGCCGAGCCGAAGGTAGACCTGATCGCCGAAACGGCCTGATCCACCAGCAAAACGAAAGCCCCTGCCGGCCGTGGCAGGGGCTTTCGCTGTTGTCAGGCGGGTGGGCCGTGTGGGCCGTGTTTAAGTGCTTCGCGTTCGCGGGCGTAGTGGACGGATTCGTAGCCGACCAGGATGCCGAGCAGAGCGGTCAGTACCGCGAGTTGGGCGAGGGCCGGTAGTGGAGTGGTGGCGAAAAGGGCGATGACGCCGACAGCGGCCGCGATCAGGCGGGTGATCCCCAACTGATGGATGGTGCGCCATTTGAAGCCGACGTGGCCGAGCAGGTAGAGGATCACGCCGGCGAAGAGGGCGTAGTGGCCGACGCCCTTCAGGGGATCGGAGAGGGTGTGGTGGTCGGTGTCGCCGACGTACTCGAGGACCTTCTTCAGGCCGAGGGCGAGGATGACGATGCCGGCCACCATCGGGAAGTGCAGGAAGGTGTAGGCGTCGCGGGCCAGCCCCGGGCGGGTCTCGGCGGGTTCGGCCGCGAGCGCGTGTTCGCCGTACCGGGTGGCGGCGTCGAAGTAGATCCACCAGAGGGCTGCCGACACGGCCAGGCCGAGGATGGAGGCGGCGATGATCGGCCAGGAGATCGGCAGGTCGGTGACGCCGACGCCGATCGCGACGATGGATTCGCCGAGCGCGATGATGACGATCAGGCCGTGCCGTTCGGCGAAGTGGGTGGCCGAGTTGAACCGCCAGCCGCGGGAGTCGACGAGATAGGTGCCGCCGTAGTCCGCGGCCAGAGCGAGACCCCACAGCAATGTCTGGGTGGTGCCGTCGAACTGCGACGCCACCAGCAGCAGAGTGGTCCCGGCCAGCATCGACGGTGCGAAGCGGATCAGCGTCCGGCGGAGCACTGGGTCCCCGTCGGCGATCAGCCAGAACAGGACCAGGTGCAGCGCCCGGAAGGCGAAGTACGCGAGGGCGATCACCACCGGACCGGGCAGGCCGCCGGGCAGGTCCTCGAACGCCTCCGGGATCGCCAGCGCGATCACGAACAGAGCCGCCATCGCGAGCAGGATGACGCCGCGCACCGAACCCTCGTCGGCCTTGACCACGTTGCAGATCCAGGAGAACCCGATCCAGCTCCACCACAGCAACCCGATCAGCAGTACGCCGCGGAGCGCGCCGGTCCAGGTCAGGTCGTGCGCCATCAGCGCGGTGATCTGGGTCAGGGCGAAGACGAAGACCAGGTCGAAGAAGAGTTCCAGCGTGGTCACCGGCTGGTTCTCGGTTGTCGCTTGCGCCCGGATCGGCGTCCTCCATGTGCTCATGCGGCTCATTCTGCACTCCGCGGGGGACAACGAGACGGGCCGCCGCTTCGGGCGAGGAGCGGCGGCCCGTCGTACCGGGAAGTTGGTGCGGCGGGCTCCCGCCGATGCAGGGGTCGAGACGGGAGCCCACCGGGTCTTCGAGTTACGCCCTTCCGTGTGCCTGCCGGCTGCGGCGGCTGAGCGAGTCGATGGTGACGGCGATCAGCAGGACGCCGGCGGTCACCATGAAGCGGACCGACGAGTCGAGGCTGAGCAGGGCCAGGCCGTTGGAGATCGACATGATCACCAGTGCGCCGAGCAGTGCGGAGTACGCCGATCCGCGGCCGCCGAACAGGCTGGTGCCACCGATCACGGCGGCGGCGATCGCGTTCAGGTTGGTGTCCGCGCCACCGCTGCTCTGGTTCACCGCGACCAGCCGGGCGGCGGCCAGCAGACCGCCGACGGCGGCGAAGGTCGAGCAGGC
Source organism: Kribbella caucasensis (assembly GCF_004361855.1). GTDB lineage: Bacteria > Actinomycetota > Actinomycetes > Propionibacteriales > Kribbellaceae > Kribbella > Kribbella caucasensis. The sequence continues at coordinate 153,736 of NZ_SNWQ01000018.1, read as the reverse complement.
CGCGAACACGGTCAGGTAGATCATCCGCACGTTGATACCGGCGCGCCGGGCGGCCTCGACGTTGCCGCCGACCGCGACCACCGAGCGGCCCCACCGGGTCCGCCGGATGGCGAAGTCGGTGGCCACCACCATTCCGACGAACAACAGGAACATCGAGGAGACGCCACGGTCCCCGTTCAGCACCAGCACCGGAACCAGCAGGATCACGGCGAGGGCGCCGGCCTTGATCGCGATGATCGACGTCGGCGCGGCCGACAGCCCGGCGGCTGCACGGGCGCCTCGACTGCGCAGCCGGCTGAGGAGGTACACTGCGACGACCACCGCGACCAGCCCGTAGGCCAGCGCGGGGGAGAGGAAGCTGCGGGTGGCGAATCCGACGAGCGCGGAGTCGAACGGCAGGTTGAGCGAACCCTCCTTGCCCAGGACCAGCAGCTGCAGACCGAGGAAACCGAGCAGACCGGCCAGCGTGATGACGAAGCTCGGTACGCCGAACCGGGTGTACAGCGCGCCGTAGAACAACCCGATCACCAGGCCGAGCAGGACGCCGGCGATGAGCGACAGGGCGAGCGGCCAGCCCTGGTTGACGAAGGTGACGCCGAGCACCGCGGCCGACAGCCCGCTGACCGAGCCGACCGACAGGTCGATCTCGCCCAGCAGCAGGACCAGGACGATGCCGATGGCAATGACTCCGACCGAGGTGGTCTGCAGGGTCAGGTTGACCAGGTTGCGGCTGGACAGGAACGAGCTGTTGGCGATCTGGAAGACCGCCCAGATGATGATCAGCCCGACCACGACCGGGACCGAGCCCAGGTCGCCGGACCGGAGCCGGGCGGTGAACGCTTCGACCGCGCCGCTGAACCCGTGGCTGGCGATCAGCCGCTCGTCCTGCAGGTCGGCCGGCAGCTCCGCCGCCGTGCTGCTGTTGTTGTTGCCGTTGCCCGGCACGGTGCTGTCCTGCACTCTGACCCCGGAATCGTCGATGGTCATGATGCGGAACCTTCCTGCTGGGTACGACGCGCCGCGCGTTCGGAGACCGCGTTGTCGGTGGCGCCGGTGATCGCGGCGATGATGTCCTGCGTCCTGGTGTCGCTGACCGTGAAGACCCCGTTGTTGCGGCCGAGGCGGAGTACGGCGACCCGGTCGGCGACTGCCATCACGTCGGCCATGTTGTGACTGATCAGGATGACGGCGAGACCGCGCTCGCGGAGTCGCTCGACCAGGTTGAGCACCTCGGCGGTCTGGGCCACGCCGAGCGCGGCGGTCGGCTCGTCGAGCATCACCACCTTCGGCTGACCGAGCAGGCTGCGGGCGATCGCGACCGTCTGCCGCTGGCCGCCGGACAGGCTGGCCACCGGGATCCGTACCGACGGGATCTTCGCCGACAGCTGCCGGAGCAGTTCCCAGGACGAGCGCTCCATCTCGACCTCGTCGAGGACCCGGCCGGTGCGCAGTTCGCGGCCGAGGTACAGGTTCGCGACCACGTCGAGGTTGTCGCACAGGGCCAGGTCCTGGAAGACCGTGGCGATGCCGAGGTGCTGGGCCTCGGCCGGACTGCCGACCCGGACCTCCCGCCCGTCGAACACCATGGTCCCGTCGTCGGCGGTGTAGACCCCGGCGATGGTCTTCACCAGCGTCGACTTGCCGGCGCCGTTGTCGCCGACCAGGGCGAGCACTTCACCAGCGCGCACGTCCAGGTCGATGTTCTTCAGCGCCTGGACCGCGCCGAAGCGCTTGGAGACGCCCCGCAGTTCCAGCACGGTGCTGGTCGTCACGGGAGCGGGAGTGACAGTCATCGATTCAGCCTCCTGGGGCTTTCGGTCACGCCGTCGCTGCGGCGGCACCCCCGGCCTCCTCAAGCCGGGGGTGCCGCCGAGGCGGGCTTACTTGAGGCCGGCGGTTGCGCAGGCGGCCGCGAAAGACGCGGTGCAGATGTCGGACACCTTGTAGATCCCGTCCTTCACCACAGTGTCGTTGATGTTGGCCTTGGTGACGGCGACCGGGTCGAGAATCGTCGACGGGACGCCCTGCTTGTCGGTGGTCGACTCGGGCTTGTTGCCGTTCGCCAGCGCGACCGCGCCCTTGGCGGCGGCCTCGGCCTGCGGCTTCACGGCCTTGTAGATGGTCATCGCCTGGTCACCGGCGATGATCCGCTGGATCGCGGCCAGCTCGGAGTCCTGGCCGGTGACCGGCGGCAACGGGGTCACGCCGCCGCCCTTGAGGGCCGCGATCGCGCCGCCCGCGGTGCCGTCGTTCGCGGCGTACACGCCGACCAGGCCGTTCTTGATCGCGCTCAGCTGGCCCTCCATCCAGGCCTGCGCCTTGTCCGGGCTCCAGTCCGGGGTGTCGAACTCGGCGGCGACCTTGTAGCCGCTGGCGTCGAGCACGCTGTGCGCGCCCTTCTTGAAGTCGGCCGCGTTCGGGTCGGTCGGCGCGCCGTTGATCATGGCGATGTTGCCGGACGTCTTGCCGCCCGACTTCAGCGTGTCGACCAGGGTCTGGGCCTGCAGCTTGCCGACCGCCTCGTTCTCGAACGAGACGTAGTAGTCGGCGCCCTCGATGAAGCGGTCGTAGGCGATCACCGGCACGTTCTGGCTCTTGGCGGAGGCGACCACCGCGGCGGCGGCCTTGCCGTCGACCGGGTCGAGCACCAGCACGTTCGCGCCCTGGGTCAGCGCGGCCTCGGCCTGCTGCTGTTGCTTGGCGGCGTCCTGGTCGGCGTTGCTGTAGATCAGCTCGCAGTCGGCGCAGGCCGTCTTGAGCGCGTCGGTGAACAGCGGCCGGTCCAGCGCCTCGTACCGGGTGGTCTTGGACTCGGGGAGCAGCAGGGCGACCTTCTTGGCGCCGGAGCTGCTGCCCGCAGCCGGTTCGTCCGATCCGCAGGCGGCGAGGGACAGGGCAAGGGCCGAGACGGCGATACCGACGCCGACGATGCGGGATGTAGAGACGGACATCTGTGCTCCTTGACGTGAGGGCCCGAGTAGGCCTGAGCAGAGTCAAGCTCGCCTTGATCTTGACGTCAAGACTTGAATTCAAGAAATAGACATATTGGTGTTACACGGGAGTCGCCTGCCCGGTGGTCCTCCCGGCGGTCGCGCGCTGGTGGCTGAGCTCGGAGGCCACCTGAATGGCGCCGATCACATCCGCATCGTCGCCGAGTTCAGCCGGCCGTAACTCGACGGTCGCGGCCGCGCTCGGGATCGCGCACCGGTCGAGCGCCTCGCGCAGCGGGACCAGCACCAGGTCGCCCGCCTCGGCCATCTTGCCGCCGACCACGATGACCTCGGGATTGAAGAGATTCACCAGTCCGGCCACCGCGACACCGACCCGGCGGCCCGCGTCCTCGATCACCCGGCGGCAGCCGAGGTCACCGGCCACGGCCCGGGTGACGACGTCCCGGAGCCGCAGTGGTCCGTGCGAGGCGGCCAGGGAGTTGAGGATCGCGCGCGAGCCGACGAACGTGTCGAGGCAGCCACGGTTGCCGCAACGGCAGATCGGGCCGTTCTCGTCGATGGTGAGGTGGCCGATCTCGCCCGCCGTACCGGCTGAGCCGCGGAACACTTCGCCGCCGAGCACGATGCCCGCGCCCACGCCGTACGAGAACTTGATGTAGCACCCGTGCTGTACGCCGCGCAGCGCGCCGGCTCGTAGTTCGCCGAGGGCGGCGAGGTTCGCGGTGTTGTCGAGGACGACGGGAGCGTTGAGGTGGGCCGACATCGCGTCCGCGACGTTGACACCACGCCAGCCGGGGAGCACCGCGTCCGAACCCGCTTCGCCGCTGACGGAGTCGACCGGCGCGGGCAGGCCGAAGCCGATCGCGCCGATGTCCTCGACGCCGCGGCCGACGGTCTCGGCGAGGTCGGCGAGCAGTCGGGCGGCGCGCTCCATGCCGTCGTCGGCGACGTGGTCCGCCTGCAGCGGCATCAGTTGCTGGGCGAGGATCTCGCGGCTCTCCGACGCGATCGCGACCCGGACGTCGCGCTCGCCGAACGCGACTCCGGCGAGCAGTCCGCCGCCGGAGGCCAGTGACACCAGGACGGCGCGGCGGCCGTTGCGGATGCTGCGGGAGAGGCCGACCATGCCGGCGGTGTCGAGCTCCTTCACCATGTTCGACACGGTGGCCGCGGAGAGTCCGGAGGCGGCGGCGATCTCGACCTGGGTGAGCGGGCCGTGCTGCCGGACAACCCGCAGGACACGCTCACGGTTGGCTTCGCGCAACGAAGCCTGTGAGCCCGGTGCTGGGCGGGTTGCGTTCATTACATAAAGATAACGGATCCAGAGGCCAGTGCGGTGGGAGCCGCTGCCTCGCCGGTCGCGCCGAATCCGAACCTGATCGCCATGTGCCCTCGCCGCTACGCGTAGTCCTGCCCGCCAGGACGTCACCGGCGACACTAGTGCACCAGCCACCCCACCAGCACCAGACCCGCTTTGGTCGGCAGCCCCCTGTACTACGCGTATCCGCGCGGACGTGAAGCGCAATCACCCCGCGACGCCGCGCCGACGTGAAACCCACTCGCCGAGGCCCGCATCTCGGAGGTTGACCTCGGAGATGGATGGTTACCCACTCAGATTTCGAGGGGGCAACCATTCAGTTCGAAGGTTGGCCTCTGAGATTGCGGCGGCGGGTCAGGTGGTTAGGGCGAGGGTCAGGAGGGTGGTGGGGAGGGCTAGTTCGACTGTGGCGCCTAGGACGTCGCCGGTGATTCCGTTCAGGGTTTTGCGGGCGCGGTGGGTTACGGCGAGTGCGGTGGCGACGGCGATCAGGACGGCGGCTGTGGTGGCGATGAGGGTGGTCGGGGCGGAGGCGAGGGCGGTGGTTGGGGTGGCTAGCGGGGTGGGCGGGGTGGTGCTGGAGGCGGGGTGGTTGGTGGAGGGGGTGGTGAGCCAGGTGAGGAGGAGGGTGGCGGCGAGGGTTGTGATGGTGGTTAGGGCGGCGGCGCGCAGGGGGACCGTGGAGGCTACGAGTGCGCCCAGGCCGTCGGGGCGGGCGGTTGGGATGGTGGTGCGGCAGGACCAGGGGAGGGTGAGGCGGCTGGCGGTGGTCGCGATGAGGATGGACTGCCAGCCGAAGCCTGCGGTGATGCAAGTGGTGAGCGCGGCGACGTCGATCAGCAGAACGGTGACGATCGCGACGACGCCGAACGGGCCGATGTCGCTCTGCTTCATGATCCGCAACATGGTCTCGCGATCCCGCCGGCTGCCGAGCGCATCGGCGAAGTCGGCCAGCCCGTCGAGATGCAGTGCGCCCGACAACACCACCAGTACCAGCACCCCGAGCACAGCCGCCAGCAGATCCGCCTCCGGCTTCAACGCTTGAACACCGGCCACGACCAACGCCGCGAATCCGCCAAGCAGCAGCCCGATCCCAGGCGCGAACACCATCGCCCGCCCCGCGATCCGCCGGTCGACCTTGGACGGCATCGGCGCCGGGAGAACCGTCAGCGTCCCCAACGCCAACTTCAACCCGTCAAGCATCAGAGGGGAACCGTTCGGCCGGCGATGCACCAGAGGACGGTGGTGGAGTGGTGGGCGATGGTGGTGTTCACGCGGCCCATCAGGTCTCGGTAGAGGCGGGTGCCGGGATCGGCGGGTACTACGCCCGCGCCGACCTCGTTGCTGACGGCAACCACCAGGCGGGGGGTCCGGGACCACGCGGCGGCGAGGGCGGCGATCTCGGCTTCGACCTCGACCACCCGGTCGGGTGACGCCCAGACGTCGCAGGCGTCCATCGTGCGGGCCAGCCAGAGGGTCAGGCAGTCCACCAGCAGAGGCGGACCAGGGGAGTCGAGCAGCGGCACCAGGTCGATCGTCTCGGCCAGCCCCCACGTCGACGGACGACGCGCACGGTGCATGGCGATCCGCGCAGCCCACTCAGGATCGGCCGATCCGTCCCCACCGGTCGCGACGTACAGGGTGTCCGGGTGGTCGGCGAGTAGGCGCTCCGCCTCGGTGGACTTGCCGGATCGGGCCCCACCAAGTATCAGGGTCCGCTGCGACTCAACGGGCGTGGTCCACGACAACGAAGACCCATCGGGCGTGCGTACGTCGTACCGGAGTCCGTGTGGGGTCCGCACAGTGGAGACCTCGTAGCCCTCAACCCCCACGGTCCCGTCACGTCCGAGCCGAAGCACACCGTCGACGACAGCGCCGTCCGGACCGGTCACCAACTCAGCCATCAGTCCTCCCGGACTCGAACACCACCGGTACGTCGAACGCCGCCTTCCGCGCGGTCCGCCGGAACGCGTTCAGAATCGGCCGGCCCAACCCCAGCACCAGTACGGCGCACAGCACTCCGCGCGGAATGTCCCACCCCAGGGACGTTGCCACCACGAACAGGAAATACCGATGCAGGTTCTCCGCCAGCGAGTCGCCCGGGATGAACGAGAAGTCGCTGCCGAACGTCGCATACGGCCAGAACCACAGGTTCATCACCAACCCGTACAGCACGCCCGCCACCATCGAATACGCCGCCAGTAACAGGATCTCCAGCCGCCCACCCACTCGCGGCAACAGCCCGGCCAGGCACCCGACCCACGCACAGGCGAACATCTGGAACGGCATCCACGGCCCGACCCCACCGCTGATCATCGCCCCTGCCAGCAACGACACGGCCCCCAGCACGAACCCGAACCCGGCCCCGAACGCCCGCCCCGCCAGGATCAGCAGGAAGAACCCCGGTTCGAGCCCCGCCGTACCGGGCCCGAGTGCACGCAGAGCAGCACCGACCGCGGCGAGCATGCCGAGCAGCGAGATCACCTTCGCGTCGATCCCCGCCTCGGCCAGCTCGGCCAGTACGACGGCCACCAGCAACGGCAGCAACAACACGAACAACCAGGGCGCGTCCGTGGTGTGCCCGATCGCCGACTCCCCGACCTGGTCCGTCTGCCATAACAACGGCCAACCGAAGGCGAGGATGCCGACCAGCGACGCCAGCAACAGGGTCGCAGTACTGCGGGGCTTGAGCCGGACGAGTCTCACCTGAGCTGTCGCGGGGAAGTCCCGTCCTTAAGGGCGGGGAGGAACCGCGACTGCCTCCCTTCGGAGCTTGGGGACTGTCGGTCCCAACTGATTGGATCAGCGGTATGTCCCGGTTCCGGATGTACCCGAGTCCTGCGCAGCAGGCTGCGTTGCTGGAACTGTGTCGGGACGCCCGGTATCTGTGGAATCTGGCGCTTGAGCAGTGGGCGATGTGGACCCGCGACAAGGGCGCGACGCCGGGCTTTGCTGAGCAGTGCCGGCAGTTGACCGAGGCGCGAGCCGCGTTCGAGTGGTTGCGGGCCGGGTCGCAGACCGTGCAGCAGCAGGCGCTGCGAGACTTCGACCAGGCGGTCAAGAACTTCCACGCCGGGACCCACCGGCGGCCGACCTGGCGCAAGGCCGGGCGGCACGAGGGATTCCGGATCGACGGTTCCCAGGCGGCCCGTGTTGAGAAGCTGAGCCGGAAGTGGGCGCGGGTGCTGGTGCCGAAGGTCGGCTGGGTGCGGTTCCGGCTGTCCCGTGCCATTCCCGACGCGAAGTCGTACCGCGTGACCTGCGACCGGATGGGTCGCTGGTACCTCGCGTTCGCCGCGATCCCGGAGCCGATCCCCGCACCGGGGACGGGGGAGTTGGTCGGGGTGGATCGCGGCGTGACCGTCTCGGCCGCCCTGTCCACCGGAGAACTCCTGTCTTGTCCTGGGCTGTCGGACCGTGAGCAGGCACGGCTCAAGCAGCTGCAACGTCGCCTTGCCCGCTGCCGTCGCGGCTCCAAGCGCCGCGGCCGGGTGCAGGTCGCGATCGCGAAGCTGTACGCCCGGGCCGGCGACCGGCGCAAGGACTGGGTGGAGAAGACCAGCACCGACCTCGCCCGCCGGTTCGATGTCATCCGCGTGGAGGACCTGCGGGTCGCGCCGCTGACCCGGCGACCCAAGCCGAAACCCGACCCCGAACGACCAGGGAGGTACCTGCCGAACCGTCGCCGCGCCAAAGCCGGGCTCAACCGGGGCATCCTGGCCAACGGCTGGGGGCTGCTCGTCCAGCGCCTGGAGCACAAGGCGCCCGGCCGGGTCGAGAAAGTGAATCCTGCGTACACGTCGCAGACCTGTAGCGTCTGTGGGCACTGCGCACCGGGAAGCCGCGAGAACCAAGCGGTGTTCTGGTGCGTAGCCTGCGGACACCGGGCGAACGCGGACGTGAACGCGGCAGTGAATATCGCGGCCGGACGGGCCGTCAGCGCGCGCCGAGAGACGCCACCACGGGTCTCGTCGAAGCGTGAACCTCAACTCGCTGCCTCCGGGTAGTGGTTGGAATCCCCGTCCCTCAGGGCGGGGAGGACGTCAAGATGCCCGTTCCAGCGCGGTCGCGACTTCTCCGACGGTCAGGAAGGGCAGCGGGGCCAGGATCTTCGCCACTTGCGGCGCGAACGCGGGGGAGCCGGCGATGACGGCCGCGGTCTCGCCGTCGCTCACCAGTTCGCCATCGGCCAGCACCAGTACCCGGGTGGCGACCTCGGCGACCATCTCCACGTCATGGGTGGACAGGATGACGGCATGGCCCTCGGCGGCGAGTTCGCGCAGGATCTCGACCAGGCGGCGTTTGGCCCCGTAGTCCAGCCCACGGGTCGGTTCGTCCAGCAACAGCAGCGGGGGAGCGCCGCATAGTACGACGGCCAGGGCCAAGCAGAGACGTTGTCCCTCAGACAGGTCGCGCGGGTGCAACTGGTCGTCGATGTCGGGCGCCAGCCGATCCAGTAGTGAGCGGCAACGACCCGCACGCACCCGGAAGTCCGAGTCGGCCGCAGCACACTCCTCCGCGACCGTGGCGGCGTATAGGAGGTCCGCAGGTTCCTGCGGTACCAGGCCGACCGCTTTCACCAACCGTTTGGGCTTCGTACGACGCGGGTCCACGCCGGCCGCCGTCAGGGTGCCGGAGCGGGGCTGCACGAGTCCCACGAGGGCGTTCAGCAGTGTGGACTTGCCGGCGCCGTTGCGGCCCATCAGCGCGACCACTTCGCCCGAGTTGATGGTCAGGGACACACCGCGCAATGCAGTGATGGTCCCGTAGCCGGCGATGAGATCGTTGCACCGGGCAAGCTCACTGCCGACGACGGGGACCGGACGGATCGGGCCGGAGTCGCCCAACCGGTCCCGCAGTACTCCGGCCGCACGCCGGGCGTCCCGCACCGACAGGGGCAGCGGGGACCAACCAGCGAGCCGCCCGAGCTCCACCACTGGCGGTGCGACGGGCGCTGTCACCATCAGGTCGGCCGGGAGACCAGTGGACACGACAGCAGTACCACCGGGTACTTCGATCACCCGGTCGGCGTACTGGATGACCCGTTCGAGCCGGTGTTCGGCCATAACGACGGTGACGCCCAGGTCATGCACGAGTCGTTGCAGGGCAGCCAGGACCTCCTCGGCTGCCTGTGGATCCAGGGCCGATGTGGGCTCGTCCAGCACCAGTACGGCGGGGTGGGACGTCAGGGCAGCCCCGATCGCGGTTCGCTGCCGCTGTCCGCCCGACAAGGACGTCAGAGCCCGATCCCGTACGTCGGCCAACCCCAGTAGATCAAGGGTTTCCTCGACCCGGCGGCGCATCACGTCGGGCGCGACACCGAGCGACTCCATGCTGTACGCCAGCTCGTCCTCGACCGTGTCGGTGACGAAACCGGCCATCGGGTCCTGCCCGACGATGCCGACCACATCGGCCAGGTCGCGGGGGCGGTAGGCCTGGGTGTCGCGGCCGTTGACCAGCACGCGGCCGGCCAGGGTGCCGCCGGTGAAGTGCGGGACGAGACCGTTGATCGCGCGGAGCAGAGTGGACTTGCCGGAACCGGTGCGGCCGATCACCAACGCCAGTTCGCCCTCTGGAACGGTGAAGCTGACATCACGCAACGCGGGCTGCTCCGCCCCGTCGTACGTCACTGTCACCCGGTCGAACTCGATCATGCGGGCACCAGCTCACGCCGTCGTACCAGGGGAGGGGCGGCAACGGCGGGCGCCAACCCGAGCAGCAGACCGACCACAGGCAGCACCGGAACGGGTGGAACGACCAGCGGTCCGGCGAGAACCAGACCGTCCACACCAGCAGCCGCAGCAGCGATCATCGTCGCCGCGGCCGCCGCACCGGACGCCACCACCAACCACTCGGGCAGCGCCCACGGATCGGGCCGGTAGCGCGAACGGGTCACCCGCTGACGACCGATCGCCATCGCACCAGTGGCGAGCAGTACGCCGACCAGGAGGGCCGTCGCGGCCACCGGGACCGCCATCGCGTCGGTGAGCAACGAGTAGACGCCGAGCATGATGCCGAGGAGACCGAGCAGTACGGCGGCACTGGTGATCCGGCGTTGGCGGCGCGGCACGTGCGCAGTACGGCCGTAACCGCGGGAGTCCATCGCCGCAGCCAACTCCACCGACCGGTCGAGCGCGCCTTCCAGGACAGGCATTGCGGTGGTCCGGAAGGATCCGCGAGTACGGCCGCGCAGTCGCCGCGCGGCCCGGATCCGGCGAGCGTCGGTGACCAGTTGCGGTGCGAAGGTCAACGCGACCACGCAGGCCACACCCATCTCGTAGAGGGCTCCCGGCAACGACTTGAGCAGCCTGCGCGGACTGGCCAGCGCGTTGGCGGCACCGATACAACACAGCATCACGGCGAGCTGGCCCCCGTCGTACAGGGCGGTGACCAAGGCCTCGGCGGTCACTTCGCCGCCCAGCTTCACACCGCTGGCCCAGTCGGGCAACGGGATCTGCGGCAGGGTGAACAGCACTGTGTTGCCTTGCGAGCGCGTCGACAGCAGAGCCTGCAGCACCACTCGGATGCCGATCACAACCAGGCCGAGTTTGAGGAACGCGACGAAGCTGTTGGCCCAGGGGTCGTCACTGCGCCGTGTGGAGACAACAAAGCCGGCCACTGCCAGGATCAGGATGAGCAGGACGGGGTTGCGGGTCCTGCTCGCGGCCACGGCCAGGCCGAGCGCCCACAACCACCAGGCCCCCGGGTGGAGTGCCCGGGGGAGGTTCAGGTGGTGGACCGCTCGCACCTAACTCTGCTGACTCGCGCGGCGACGGCGGCTGACGAAGTACGTGCCGCCGGCAAGCAGGACCACGAGCGCTACGAAGCCGACGATGCCGCCCCATGGAGCGTCTTCCTCCTGCTCAGCTGGAGCGCTGCTGCCGTTGGTCGGTACTGCGGTCGGGGTCGGCGTGGTCGCCGCGCCCACCGCCGCACCGATCTCCAGCGTCACCGGCGTGTCCGTCGCGGGCACCTGGATGTTCTTGACCGGGTCGCCGCATCCCTTGCCCGGGTAGCCGCCGATACCGCAGGTCAGGCCCTTCTCGATCCGGACCGGCTGGACGGCGGAGAGGATCTTCGCGCCGGTCGCCTTCGGGTCGGTGACCACACACGTCCCGGAGGCCGCGGGCGGCGTCTCACCCGAGGCGGAGTCGGCCGGCGTACCGGCGTCGATCACCAGGGCGACCCGCTTCTTGCCGGACTCGGCCGGCGTCGCCCCGCAGATCGCGGCGAAGTCACCGGCAGCGCGCGGTACCCGGGGCTTCGCGCCGCCGACGGCGTACCGCCAGCCCTCGACGGAGCCGTCGGCCGGAGTCACCCCTTCGGCGCCCTTCTGGGCGAAGGCCCACTGTCCGTTGGTCCATTGGTAATAGCCCCAGAAACGGTAGCCGTCCTCGGCCTGGGCGGTGGTGGTGACGGTCCCAGCCAGCAGGAGACCCGCCAGCAGGCTGAGGACCAGTCGTACGGTCCGGTGTGCAGTCATCTCGTGTCCTCGATCGGGCCGGGCCCGGTGGAGGAGGTCCCGCCTGCAGCGGCAGGGTGGGGCTCCACCCGCGGACCACGGCGGGTAGCTGAGCCTGTCTGCCTGCGTCACAGTGTTCCGGCTCGCCACCTGAGGTGGCCTACGGTTGCGGGTCAGCGCCGGCTTCGGACCGGCTTCCCTGCGACGCAGGAGTGGTTCGCCCGCATCCTACCGCCGAGCCTGTACTGCGAGCGCGCGGCGGGGCGCAGCTCGCAGTACAGGCTCGATGACTACTCCTGGGCGGCGAGGCTCATCGGGCCGTAGACCTCGCGGCCGTCTTCGAGGAGGTAGACCTGGGCGACGCCCTGTTCGGCCAGATCGCGCCAGACCTCGCCCAGCCAGCTCTCCGCGTCGCCCTGGGCGGAGAAGTCCGAACCGCCGACCTCACCCGGGTCGGCCGGCTCGCCGGCAGCGGTCTCGAACCGCCAGGTCCAGCTCATGAGCCCGGCCGGGTCTGCGGCGAGTTCTGTACGGTCTTGGCCGGGTCGCTCTCGACGATGCTGCCGAGCGTCTCGTCGATCCGCTTCAGCAGTGCCTCCTCGAGCTTCACCCCGGACGCCTTGACGTTCTCGGCGACCTGCTCGGGCCGGGAGGCGCCGATGATCGCGGAGGAGACGTTCGGGTTCTGCAGCACCCAGGCGACGGCGAGCTGGGCCAGCGAGAGACCGGCCTCGTCCGCGAGCGGCTTCAGCTCCTGCACCCGGGTCAGTACGTCGTCGGTGAGGAACCGCTTGACGAAGTTCGAGCCGTTCGCGTCGGTCGCCCGGGAGCCCTCCGGCGGCTGCTGGCCCGGCAGGTACTTCCCGGTCAGCACACCCTGCGCGATCGGCGAGAACACCACCTGGCCGATGCCGAGCTCCTCCGAAGCCGGCACCACCTCGGCCTCGATCACCCGCCAGAGCATGCTGTACTGCGGCTGGTTGGAGACGAACGGGATCCGCAGTTCACGGGCCAGCCGGTGTCCCTCCCGCAGCTGCTCGGCCGTCCACTCCGAGACCCCGATGTAGAGCGCCTTGCCGGACCGGACGACGTCGGCGAAGGCCTCCATCGTCTCTTCCAGCGGCGTCTCCGTGTCGAACCGGTGCGCTTGGTAGACGTCCACGTAGTCGGTCTTCAGCCGCCGCAGCGACCCGTTGATCGACTCGTGGATGTGCTTGCGGGACAGGCCCACGTCGTTCGGTCCGCCCGGCCCGGTCGGCCAGTAGACCTTGGTGAGGATCTCCAGCGACTCCCGCCGCTCACCCTCGAGCGCCTCGCCGAGTACCGTCTCCGCCTTGGTGTTCGCGTACACGTCGGCGGTGTCGAACGTGGTGATCCCGGCGTCCAGCGCCGCCCGGACACAGGCCTTCGCCTGCTCGTTCTCCACCTGCGATCCGTGCGTCAGCCAGTTCCCGTAGGAGATCTCGCTGATCTTCAACCCACTGTTTCCGAGATACCGAAAGTCCATGCCCCGACCCTACTTCCTGGCTCCGACAGCGGGTGGCGGCGTACGGAGTGTGCGTCAGCTGGGCTTCTCGCCGCGTTTGACCATCGGCTTGGGGAGCCGCCAGCGGCGCATCTGCATGGTGCGGCGGACGGCGTAGAAGCCGAGGCCCTTGGCGGATTCCTTCGGGAACTTGGCGGTGACGGCGCGCTTCAGGCTGCTGGTGAGGAGGATCCAGTCCAGCGCGATCGCGGCGATCATGGCCAGGAAGAGCAGGTTGACCACGCCGGGCAGCCAGGTGAAGACGCTGGAGAACACGACGCCGAGCAGCGAGATGACCAGCAGCACCGGCAGCGCGAACTCCATCACCGACCAGCGGGCGTCCACGTAGTCGCGGGCGAACCGGCGCAGCGGGCCCTTGTCGGCGGCGGGCAGGTAGCGGTCGTCGCCGGTCTTCATCGCCTCCTGCATCTTGGCCCGCTCGGCCCGGACCTTCTCCCGCCGGTAGGCGGAGGCCTCCTTGCGGTTGCGCGGCTTCTTCAGGGCGGCCTTCCGGGCCGCCTCGGCCTCCCGCCGGGTGGGCGTCGGCCGTCCCTTGCCGCCCTCCTTGGGCTGGGGGGTCGTTTGAGTGGCGTCGGGCGATGATTCAGACTTGGTACGACGGAACACGGGGACTGAACCTCATTCGGGCTGCACTGGTTGCTCGGGGTGGTCCCCGGACCTTTGCACCACTTTATCGGGGCCGGTCCCGATGGTGTGGTGACCCATGGGGACATAGGGTGGTTGGCACGCACGCCGGTTCCACTCGCCGGCTCAGAAGGGGTATGGATATCGATGAGCATCTTCAGGCGGATGTCGACGATCTTCAAGGCCAAGGCGAACTCCGCCCTGGACAAGGCCGAGGATCCTCGCGAAACCCTTGACTACTCGTACCAGAAGCAACTCGAGCTGTTGCAGAAGGTGCGCCGTGGTGTGGCCGATGTGGCCACCAGCCGGAAGCGGGTGGAGCTGCAGGCCTCTCAGCTGCAGTCCCAGTCGCAGAAGCTGCAGGACCAGGCCCAGAAGGCGCTCTCGATGGGCCGCGAGGACCTCGCCCGGGAGGCGCTGACCCGCAAGTCCGGGCTGCAGGGCCAGATCGACGACCTGCAGACCCAGCACGCCCAGCTCCAGGGTGAGGAGGAGAAGCTCACTCTCGCCTCGCAGCGGCTGCAGGCGAAGGTGGAGTCGTTCCGGACCCGCAAGGAGACGATCAAGGCCACCTACACCGCGGCCGAGGCGCAGACCCGGATCAACGAGGCGTTCTCCGGCATCTCCGAGGAGATGAGCGACGTCGGTCTGGCGGTGCAGCGGGCCGAGGACAAGACCCAGCAGATGCAGGCCCGGGCCGGCGCGATCGACGAGCTGCTCGCCTCCGGCGCGCTCGACGACGCCTCCGGCAGCAGCAAGGACAGCATCACCCTCGAGCTGGAGCGGATGTCGTCCAACTCCGACGTGGAGGGTGAGCTGGCCGCGATGAAGGCCCAGCTGTCCGGCGGTAGTGCGCCCAAGGAGATTGCCAACGACGCCCCGGCCGCCGCGCCGGTGCAGCAACCCGCCCAACAGGCCACGCCGGAGGCTCAGCCGGCCCGACCGCAGGACGGAGATGTTCGATGATCGTTCGGATCATGGGTGAAGGTCAGTGGCGGCTGGCCGACGAGAAGGTGGACCAGCTGAATGCGGTCGACACCGACCTCGAGAAGGCCGTCTCGGCCGGTGACGAGGAAGGCTTCCGTGCCGCGTTCGCCGCGCTGCTGGCGTTCGTCCGCGGCGGCGAGCGGGTTCCGGACGACGACCTGCACGACTCCGACGCGATCCTGCCGCCGGGTGACAGCAGCCTCGCCGAGATGCGCGAGCTGATCAGCGGCGACGGCCTGATCGCGGGCTGACGACCAGGCGAGTGGTTCGAACGAGAGTGCGCTGATCGCCGACCCCTGATCACGCACCGTAACTGAAGAGCTCATCCGGAAGGGCCGACCCGTGAGGGTCGGCCCTTCCGGCCTTTTCTGGTTCAAAAGCTTGACCTGATCAACGCGCAGTTACGCCTATGCCGAGCGGGTCACTCGTAGTACCCTCAGCTGAACTGCTGCCGACGAGGTGGCGAACATGGGGCAAACTGCACCGGGGGAGAGTTGGTGCAGCGTTCACCGGGGGGTGACTGAGGGTGACGGATCATGCCGTCGTGGGGGACAACGCGCCGGATCGGAGGCGACCCGTTTGGGTCGTGCCGCAGACGGTGCCGGCCATCGTGCCGCGCCCGTCGCGGGCGACGGAGCCGCCATGGGTGGCGGTCTACCGCTGGGCCGCGATAGGTGGCGACCTGCTGGCTGCCGTCGTCGGGGTGTCGGTGGCGCTGCTGACCAGGTTCGGCTACCAGGTCGGCGCCGGTTACCTGATTTTCGGCTGTCTGCTGCCGATCGCATGGGTGGCCTCCGTGGCACTGGCCCGCGGCTACGAAACCCGGTCCTTCGGGGCCGGTGCCGAGGAGTTCCGCTCGATCCTGCGGTCCGGGGTCGCCTTGACTGCCCTGGTGGCGATCGCGTCGTACGCGACCAAGAGCGAGATCGCCCGCGGTTTTGTCGTACTGGCCATCCCGGTGACCGTCCTGCTGGCGTTGCTGCTGCGCTACTTCCTTCGCCGTGACCTGAGCCGGCATCGGTACCGCGGCCGCTGTATGCGTCGCGTCCTGGTGGTCGGCCGGAACGGCGAGGCGGCGACCTTGCGCGAGCGCTTGGAGAAGCGGCCCGCAGACGGCTTCCGGGTCGTGGCCGTCTGCCGTCCACGCGGCGAGACCCGAGGTATCGGGCTGCCAGGGGACCTGCTGGACGAGGCCGACATCATGGCGGCGGTGAACCGGCACTCGGCCGACGTCGTCGCGGTCGCGTCTGATCCCGAGCTCACCGGGCAGTCGTTGCGCCGGTTGTCCTGGGCGCTGGAACAGTGCGGGGTCGAGTTGATCGTCTCGCCCGGCATCATCGAGGTCGCCGGTCCGCGGATCTCGGTCCGTCCGGTCGCCGGGCTCTCGTTGCTGCACCTGGAGCGGCCGTCGGCCAGCGCCGGACCGCATCTGCTGAAGAACGTCTTCGACCGCGTGGTGGCACTCGTCCTGCTGCTCCTCGCGGCACCACTGCTGATCGGCATCGGTCTCGCGGTCGGCCTCACCAGCCGCGGGCCGGTGCTGTTCACCCAGCGCAGGGTGGGGCGTGGCAACACCGCGTTCACGATGCTGAAGTTCCGCACGATGTGTGTCGACGCGGAGGCCAGGCTGGCCGAGCTGTCCGGCCACAGTGACGGCAACGCCGTGCTCTTCAAGCTCCGGGCCGACCCACGGGTGACCAAGGTCGGTGGCTTCCTGCGCCGCTACTCGCTCGACGAACTGCCGCAGCTGATCAACGTACTCCGCGGCGAGATGTCGCTGGTCGGACCGCGGCCGCCGCTCGAGAGCGAGGTGGAGCGGTACGCCGCCGACGACACCCGGCGGATGTTGGTCAAACCGGGGCTGACCGGGTTGTGGCAGGTGAGCGGGCGCAGCGACCTGTCCTGGGACGAGTCGGTGCTGCTCGATCTGCGCTACGTCGACAACTGGTCGATGACGCTGGACCTGCTGATTTTGTGGAAGACCGCGCGAGCGGTCCTGAAGGGCTCGGGGGCTTACTGAGCTCATGCTCGAGGTGGGGGAACTGGATGGGGAACAGAGAAGACGGCGAACTCGCCGCGGAATTGGCGGCCGCGGCGGGGGAGCTGTTGCTCGAACTGCGGACGGGTGGGGAGACCGGACGCGATCTTGGCGCGCGCGGTGACCGGCTCGCGAACGAGCTCCTGATCGACGGCCTGCGGGCTCGCCGACCCAACGACGCTGTGCTGAGCGAGGAGTCCGCCGACAGCCCGGCACGACTCTCCGCCCGGCGGGTGTGGATCATCGATCCGCTGGACGGCACCCGCGAGTACGGCGAGCTCCCGCGGCTGGATTGGGCCGTGCACGTCGCTCTGTGGGAGGACGGTGACCTGGCCGCCGGAGCGGTCGCGTTGCCGGCCATCCAGCTCGTACACGACACCAACCAGTCGGGATCCTTACCACCTCGCCTTGTCGGTCCAACACGTATCGCTGTCAGCCGGACCCGTCCACCGGCCCTGGTGCATGCGCTCGCGGGCCGGATCGACGCGGAACTCGTGCCGATGGGTTCGGCGGGGGTCAAAGCGACCGCAGTACTGCGGGGCGAGGTCGACGCCTACGTCCACGCGGGTGGTCAGTACGAGTGGGACTCGGCGGCACCCGTCGCCGTGGCCCGTGCGGCCGGGGTGCACTGCAGCCGGATCGACGGGTCGCCGCTGCGCTACAACCGGCCCGATCCCAAGTTGCCGGATCTGTTGATCTGCCGGCCGGAGATCGCCGAGGAGTTGCTGTCGGCAATCGCCGGCCTGGAGTTTCCGGAGGTGAGGGCCTCGTGAGCCGCACGTATCAGTTGACCCAGTTGCAGACGCTGGAGTCCGAGGCGATCCACATCATCCGCGAGGTGGCGGCCGAGTTCGAACGGCCGGTGCTGCTGTTCTCCGGCGGCAAGGACTCGATCGTGATGCTTCGCCTTGCCCAGAAGGCGTTTCACCCGGCTCGGATCCCGTTCCCGGTGATGCACGTCGACACCGGGCACAACTTCCCCGAGGTACTGGCGTTCCGGGACAAGCGGGTCGGCGAGCTCGGCGTACAGCTGGTGGTGGCGAGTGTGCAGGAGGCGCTGGACCGTGGGTTCGTCCAGGCGCCGCCCGACGGCACGCGGAACCGGATCCAGACGCCGGTGTTGCTGGAGGCGCTGGAGAAGCACCAGTTCTCCGCGGTGTTCGGTGGGGCCCGGCGGGACGAGGACAAGGCGCGGGCGAAGGAGCGGGTGTTCTCGTTCCGGGACGAGTTCGGTCAGTGGGATCCGAAGAACCAGCGGCCGGAGCTGTGGAACCTGTACAACGGCCGGATCCACCTGGGCGAGAGCATCCGGGTGTTCCCGCTGTCGAACTGGACCGAGCTCGACATCTGGCAGTACATCGCCCAGGAGCGGCTCGAACTGCCGTGCATCTACTACGCCCACGAGCGGGTCGTCTTCGAGCGGAACGGAATGTTGTTCGCGGCAAACGAATTCTGCCGGCCGCGTGGCGGCGAGGAGACGTTCACCGCGAAGGTCAGGTACCGGACCGTCGGCGACGCGTCGTTGACGGCGGCCGTGCTGTCGGACGCGGACACCGTCGACAAGGTCATCGCGGAGGTGGCCAGCACCCGGATCACCGAGCGCGGCGCGACCCGCGGCGACGACAAGTTCAGTGAGGCCGCGATGGAAGATCGCAAGCGGGAAGGGTACTTCTGATCGTGGACCTCCTCAGACTGGCGACGGCCGGATCCGTCGACGACGGCAAGAGCACTTTGATCGGCCGGCTGCTGTACGACACCAAGTCGGTGTTCACCGACCAGATCGAATCGGTCGAGCGGGCCAGCCGGGATCGCGGCGACGACTACGTGAACCTGGCCCTGCTGACCGACGGACTGCGGGCCGAACGCGAACAGGGCATCACGATCGACGTGGCCTACCGGTACTTCGCGACCCCGCGGCGAAAGTTCATCGTCGCGGACACCCCGGGGCACATCCAGTACACCCGGAACATGGTCACCGGCGCGTCCACGGCCGACCTCGCGCTGATCCTGGTGGACGCTCGCAAGGGCCTGCTCGAGCAGAGCCGGCGGCACGCGTTCCTGGCCACTCTGTTGCACGTTCCGCACCTGGTGCTGTGCGTCAACAAGATGGACCTGGTCGGGTACGCCGAGGACGTCTTCGAGCGGATCCGGGCCGAGTTCACCGAGTTCGCGGCCAAGCTGGACATCGGCGACCTGACCGTGATCCCGGTGTCGGCGCTGATCGGCGACAACATCGTCACCAGGTCGGCCGCGATGAGCTGGTACGAGGGACCGAGTCTGCTGCACCACCTGGAGAACGTGCACGTGGCCAGCGACCGGAACCTGATCGACGTCCGGTTCCCGGTGCAGTACGTGATCCGGCCGCAGTCCGACAAGTACCGCGACTATCGCGGGTACGCCGGGCAGGTGGCCGGTGGGGTGCTCCGGGCCGGTGACGAGGTGATGGTGCTGCCGTCGGGATTCAGCACCACGATCGCGTCGATCGAGACCGCCGACGGCCCGGTCGAGGAGGCGTTCCCGATGATGTCGGTGACGATCCGGCTGACCGACGAGATCGACGTGTCCCGCGGCGACATGATCTGCCGGGTGCACAACACGCCGGCCGTCACCCAGGACGTCGACGCGATGGTCTGCTGGATGGACGACGTACCGATGCGGCCCGGGCAGCGATTCGCCATCAAGCACACCACCCGGTCGGCCCGGGCGATGGTGAAGGACCTGCAGTACCGGCTGGACGTCAACTCGCTGCACCGCGACCTGGCGGCCGATCACCTGGGCCTGAACGACATCGGCAGGGTCCGGCTGCGGACCACCCAGCCGTTGCTCTGCGACGAGTACAAGCGCAACCGGTACACCGGCGGGTTCGTCCTGATCGACGAGTCGACCAACCGCACGGTCGGCGCCGGCATGGTGAACGAGGCGAGATGACCACGATCGAGGCAGAGCAGCTCGACGACGACCTGGCCGCGTCGATCCGGGTCCTGATGGTCTGCTCCAGTGGCGGCCATCTGGCCCAGCTCATCTCCCTGAAGCCGTGGTGGTCGAACCGCGACGTCTGCTGGGTGACGTTCCCGACCGAGGACGGCAAGTCGCTGCTGGCCGGCCAGCGCACGGTCTACGCCTACTCGCCGACCACCCGCAGCATCAAGAACCTGATCCGCAACTCAGCTCTGGCGGTCCGGGTGATGGTCAGGGAACGGCCGGACGTGGTGGTGACGACCGGAGCCGGCGTCGCGCTGCCGTTCTTCGTGCTGGCCAAACTGGCCCGGATCCCGACGGTCTACATCGAGGTGTTCGACCGGATCGACCACGCGCCGCTGACGGCCCGGCTGTGCCGCCCGTTCACCAGCCGGATGCTCGTCCAGTGGGAAGAACAACAGGCCCTGTACGACGGGTCCACAGTGGTCGGGAGGTTGCTGTGAGCAACTTAGACATCCTGGTAATCCTCGGCACCGACCACCATCGGTTCGGGCGGCTGGTCGGCTGGCTGGACACCTACCTGGAACAGCCTGGGAACGAGTGGCTGCAGGCCCTGGTCCAGCTCGGCACCACGGCCGCGCCCCGGCGGGCCGAGGGGGTCGGCATCATCGGCTGGACCGAGCTCCAGCAGCTCATGCGCGACGCGACCGCCGTGGTGAGCCACGGCGGCCCGGCGACGATGCTCGAGGTACGGCGGCAGGGACACAAGCCGATCGTGGTGCCCCGGGACCCGCTGCTGGGCGAGCACATCGACCAGCACCAGCAGGAGTTCTCCCGCCGGATGGGCGCACTCGGCCTGATCACCCTCTGCGAGGAGCAGGCCGCGTTCGAGGCCGCCCTGACGGCCGCACTGCGGGATCCGGCGGCCCATCAGGTCTCGCCCGAGGAGAACCTTCGTGACAGCCTGCAAGTGGCCACCGCGGTGACCACGGCCGGCCGGATCATCGACGATCTGGCCGCCCGGCACGCCCGGCGGCGGCTCGCGAAGTCGTGAGGAACGCCGCAAACCCTACGGATTCAAGCGTTTGAGCGTCGACCGGCGTACGTAAAGAGTGTGACGTCGGACGCAGATCGAATGATGCCCCGACGCGTCCGGTACTCGCGTTTCGTCGACGGAGCGTGACCTTTTCGGCTGTTATCCAGCTGTTATGTAACTCTCCGTCCGGCTGTCGCTGTGCGTGATGGTTAAGGGCGCGGCGAGACACCTTGAGACCCCAGGACGGACCTGCGTAAGCTCACGCGGACTTGGTCGGCCTGGGGGCGACCGGGGTCCTTGTCGCCAGACTCACCGGCTCGCAACGCCGAGTTCCGCCCTCCGGGCCGGTGATCAACTACCACCCACGCACCAGAGGGCGGAAGTGGGGAAACCACAGGTACCGCGGGCCGACGGGTTACTTCCGCCGGCCCTTGGGGCGAAGCCGCAACCCCCCGCGGCCGGGTAACACTTCCGATCCGAGCCCGACAGCTAACCTCACAGGCGTGCAGGAAGGACTGCCCCCCATGCGGGATGCATTCTCCCGTAGGCATGCGCGACACCGTGCTGCCGTTCCCTCCGACGTACTGAACGAACCGGCCGCCAAAGCGAGCCGCAGGATGCTGATCCCGATCGCGGCCGGGGTCTCGCTCCTCCTCACCACCGCCGGACTCGGCGTCGCGGCGTTGAGCTCGGACAGCGTCCCGGCCCCGGTCAGCCTCACGGCCACGGCCGACGCGTACGTGTCCACCAAGTCGCCTTATCAAAAGCACGGCTGGTCCACCCGGCTGGTCGCGAAGATGAACGAGTCGACCAGCCTCATCCGCTACACCGTGCCCCCAGTGGCGGACGGCTTCGACCGCAAGGCGACGCTGGTACTGACCCGGCTGACCACCAGCAACCCGGCCAAGATCGCGGTGGCGAACGCGCCGGCGACCTGGACCGAGGCCGTCACCTATTCGACCGCTCCGAAGCCGGGTACACCGTTCGTGACCGTGGACGACGACGGCAAGTCGGCGCAGCTGCGGATCGACGTCTCGAAGGGCATCACCGAGGCCGGCGTACTGAATCTGGCGCTGACGCAGCCGATCGGGCGCGGCGGCACCGTGTTCGGTTCGCGCGAGTCCGGGCTGAAGCAGTCGAAGCTCGAGATCAGCTATGTCCCCGAGGGCTCGACCGGCCCGGTGCCGTCGATGCCCACGTCGGCCCCGACCTCGGCCCCGACGACGGCAACGCCCAAGCCGACGGCGACGCCCACCACGACAACGCCCAAGCCGACGGCAACGCCGACGACCACCACGCCGACGCCGACGCCGACCACGACGACGTCACCTCCGACGACCGGCTGCACGGTTTCGGCCAAGCTGGTGCCGTCCTGTGGTGCCTGGTTCGGTGCCGCGGCGAATCCGCTCGGCACCGAGTCCTGGGATCAGGCGCTGCCGACATTCGAGAGCACGATCGGCCGGACGGTCGACATCGCGCACTACTACAACTCGAGCCCGAAGCTGTTCCCGACCGCGGACATGATCAAGCGGGCCCGGGAACCAGGCAAGAAGCGGATCCTGCTGCTGAACTGGAAGCCGGAGATGGGCCGCACCTGGGCCCAGGTCGCCGCCGGTGACCCGACGGTGGACGCCGCGATCGACGCCGAGGCGGAGTACCTGAAGTCGACGTTCCCGGAGAAGTTCTTCCTCGGGATCCACCACGAGCCGGAGGAAGAGGTCAGGCCGGCCGCCGGTTCGGGGTACACGGCCAAGGACTATGCGGCGATGTACCGGCACGTGGCGCTGCGGCTGAAGGCCAAGGGCGTGACGAACGCGGTGTTCGTGATGAACTACATGGGTACGCCGCACTGGGGCTCGCAGTCCTGGTTCAACGACCTGTACCCCGGTGACGACGTGGTCGACTGGATCGCGGAGGACCCGTACATCTTCGGTGATCACGAGAACTGGTGGACCGACTTCGGCACCGCGGTCAACCGCACGGACACCTGGACCAACCCGAACTGGCCGGGCTTCTACACCTGGGCGACCACCAAGCACCCGGGGAAGCCGATCATGCTGGGCGAGTTCGGTATCAACGAGCAGACGTTGTTCGGCAAGTCGAAGCCGGACATGCTCCGCACGATCGACGAAGGTCTGGCCAAACGTCCGGCGCTCAAGGCGATCGTCTACTGGAACGAGACGAAGTTCGATCCGGTCGGCGAGACCAGGCTCGACTCCTCGGCGGCTTCGAAGTCGGCCGCGCAAGAGGTGCTCGACAGCGGGCCGCTGCTCCGCAGGCTGAACTAGCGGAAAACTCGCGAATCAACTGAATAAAGGGTTCTGAGCTCTCCGCTCGGGGGTTGCACGCTGTAACATCAGCGGATGGGTGTGCAATCCCCGAGCCGGCGGAGTCTGACCCGGTGGTTGACGATCGCAGCGGCGACTGCCGTTGCGATCGCGCTTGCCCTGGTGAGCTGCGCGCTGGTCTCCGACTCCGACGGCGGCTCAGGCGCGAATCCGGTGCCCTCGGCACCAACCCGTACGGCTAACGGTTGTACGGTCTCGGAGTTGCTCGTGCCGTCCTGTGGCGCGTGGTTCGGGGCCGCGGCCAACCCGCTCGGCGAGGAGTCCTGGGACAAGGCTCTGCTCGCGTTCGAAGAGGCGATGGGCCGGCGGGTGGACATCGCCCACTACTACAACTCCAGCCCCGAGCTGTTCCCGACCGAGGACATGATCATCCGGGCCCGCCAATCCGGCAAGAAGCGGCTCCTGCTGCTGAACTGGAAGCCCGAGATGGGCCGCACCTGGGCCCAGGTGGCCAAGGGCGACCCCGAGGTGGACGCCGCGATCGATGCCGAGGCCAACTATCTCAAGACGACCTTCCCGGAGAAGTTCTTCCTGGCCATCCACCACGAGCCCGAGGACGAGATCAAGCCGGCCACCGGTTCGGGGTACACGGCCAAGGACTACCGGGCGATGTACCGGCACGTGGCGCTGCGGCTGAAGTCCAAGGGCGTGACGAACGCGGTGTTCGTGATGAACTACATGGGTACGCCGCACTGGGGATCCCAACCCTGGTTCGAGGATCTGTATCCCGGTGATGACGTGGTCGACTGGATCGCGGAGGACCCGTACATCTTCGGCGAGGATCCGGAGTGGGCCGGCGGCGGTGTCGGCGGGGCCCTGAACCGGACGCAGAAGGCCTATCCGAAGTGGCCGGGCTTCTACACCTGGGCGACCAGCAGGCACCCGGGCAAGCCGATCATGCTGGCCGAGTGGGGGATCGATCGCAAGCTGGGGGAGCAGATGCGGAAGGCCGCGTTCGGGACGATGCCCTCCCAGCTCGCCACCTATCCGCAGGTGAAGGCGCTGGTCTACTGGAACGAGACCGAGTTCGACCCCGTCGGCGCGACCGAGCTACGGGCCGGCGACGAAGCGGTCGGCGTACTGGTCAAGGCGCTCCGCTCCAGCCGCCTCAAACCGCCGCCAGTGCCCTAACGCAAGGCGATCAGCAGGTGCCGGCGGCCGGCGCCGATGGCGGTGACCCAGCTGGGTGGCGGTACGCCGTTCTCGACGTTGACCTTGCTCGGTTTGGTGCGGTCCAAGCGATCACCAGTCGCCAGTTGCCCACGTCCGTTGGAGCCCCAAGTCAGGATCGTGCCGTTCTGCAACACCGCGACGCTGTAGCCCTCACCGGCGACGATGTGGGAGACGTCCAGCAGCTTCGGCTGCGTCCCGGCGCCGCGGACCTGGGTGGCGAACGCCCTTGTCTTCAAGGTGCCGTCGCCTAGTTGCCCACCGGTGTTGCGCCCCCACGAGACCACCGAACCGTCCTTGAGCAACGCCAGCGTGTGCTTCTCCGCGGTCGAGATCTCGGTCGCGCCCGTCAGCGGTTTGCCAGGTGCGGTCAGCACGTCCTGGGGCACACTGCGGCCGGTCGCCGTCCCGTCGCCCAGCTGGTTGACCTCGTTGCGGCCCCAGGCAAGGACTCGGCCGTCTCCCAGCAGGGCGACCGAATGCTGCCCGCCGATGGCCACTGCCCGGACTCCGGTCAGCGGCGCCCGGTCCGGACCGGTGACCAGGGCCGGCAGCTTGGCCTCTTCGGGTGCCGAGATGCCGAGTTGCCCGTGGGTGTTGTCGCCCCAGCCGAGGACGGTGCCCTGGTCGGTCAGCGCGAGTTCGCTGCCGCCGTCCGCCGCGATCGCCCGTACGCCGGTCAGTGGACCGGTGCCCGTCGGATTCAGCACGACGCTGGGGATCAGCGGATCGATGATGGTGTCACCGGTGCCCCGCTGGCTCGAGTTCGCCCGGCCCCAGACCACCACCGTGCCGTCCTTGCGCAGGGCAACCGAGGTGTTCGAGTCGGCGGCGATGTCGATCACCCCGGTCAGCTGACCGGGGGTGCCGTCCGGGGCCTTGACAAGCACCGGCACGGCCGACCCGACGTGGGTACCGTTGCCGAGCTGCCCCTCGTCGTTGGCGCCCCAGGCAAGGACCCGGCCGTCATGGAGCAACGCCAGCGAGTGCCCCTCGCCGGCAGCCAGATCCACCACCCCGAGCAGGTTCGCGCCGGACTTGTCGAGCACGGGCCCGAAGCTGGTCCGGATCCCGGTCGGCGCCGAACGGCCCAGCTGCCCGATGTCGGAGAACCCGGTCGACAACACCATGCCACCGGTGTTCACCGGGCCCGCGGCGGTCGGCTCGGCCAACGGCACCGCCTTCGCGCAGGCACTTAGTCCCGCCGCCATTGCCAGCAGGGCGAGGGCGGAACGGGCGAGCAGCCGAGGGGCGGAACGAGTCATGGCACCGGCTTCGTTTCGGTGGCGACCGGCAGGAAGCCGGCCTGGTCGGGGGTACGGCGGCGTCGTAGCAGGGCGGTGAACGCGGTCAGCGCGAGTTGGTCGCGCAGTTTCCACAGGGCGGTCAGATAGCCGACGGCCCCGACCGCCAGCACGACCACGAGCAGACCGTCGGAGGGATCCGCGACGAGTTCGAGCAGTTGCGGCGGTACGGCGAAGCACGCCAGCGCGAGACCGCCGACGTACACGGACAACCGGCTGAACGGCAGCCAGTGCAGGTGTGCCGACACCTGGATCATGCCGAGCACGTTCCGGACCACGATCGCCGCGGCCCAGGCGATCGCCGCGCCGACCATCCCGATCGGCGGGATCAGCAGCAGGTTGAGCGTCAGGTTGACCCCGAGTGCCACGAGTGCGTTGACCAGGCTGAGCCCACTCCGCCCAGCCATCAACAGGATCAGGTCGACCGGCCCACCAGCAGCGGCGAGCAGGGCGGCCACCGCCAGTACGACGACCACCTCGTGCCCGGTCCGGTACGTCGTCCCTCCGAACACGTGCAGCAGGAAGGGCGCAAGTGCCAAGCAGGCGAGGAAGAACGGCCAGGTCAACGACATGGTCCACGCCGTGACTGTCTGGAAGACGCGCTTGGCGGCGTGATTGTCCCCGGACGACAACAGGGCACTCGTATGTGGCGCGGCGACCTGCTGGATGGCCTGCGTCCCCAGCTGGCCGATCACGAACAGCCGGGTCGCGACCGTGTAGACGGCTGCCTCGGCCGGCGATCGAAGGGCGGCGACGAGCACGATGTCGGCCCGCTGCAGGATGCTCTGGCTGATCCGCGAGATCACCCGAGGCCACGTGTAGACGGCGTACTCGCGCCACAGCGCCTTGCGGGTGGACGGCGGCCGGCTCGGTCCGCTCTGAGCGACCAGTCGTTGCTCGATCACCCTGAACCACGCGATGGCGGCGATCGTGCCCACGACGTACGGGAGAGCCCAGGCGAGCGTCAGGCCGCCGAGTCCGGTGCCGGCCGCAACGGCCACGACGATGCAGCCGACCTGGAGCAGAGGACGGCCGATCTTGTCGACCAGGACGGTCGGCCTGATGGTGGCCAGGCCACGGCTCGCGGACAGCGCGGTATTCATCACCGCGGCCAGCGGGACGCAGATCGCCAGGACGACGACCGCGCGGCGACCGGCGGTACCGCCGTCCGGGCCGAGGATCGCCTCCGCGATCGGGCCGCGAAGCGTGATCAAGCCGGCGCCCACCAGAGCGCCGCCGCAGAAGGAGACGAGCGCGGCCATCCGGGCGGTGGTCCGCGCGTCGGCGAGCCGATCCTCGACCAGGAAGTGCGGCAGGAACTTCGACAACGACACGTCCGAGCCGAGCTCGGCGATGGCGGCCACGATCAGGAACACCGCGGTGAGCGCGAACAACCCACCGGCCACCGTGGCATCGGTGAACCGGGTGACCACCCAGGTGAGCAGCAGCGTCAGCACCGCGCCCCCGGCGGCTCCGACCAGGTTGGCGGAGCCGCTGCGGGCGATCCTGGTCAGACTGGCCGGGGGTGGGCCAGCTGTGTCGGCGAGCGGAACGGCCACTACATCAATCTCCGCGAGCCTGCGTAGTCCGTCTCGTCGCCGCTCCCGGAGTCGTCATCCGGGAACCACGGCGGTGCGACCCGCTCGTCGTCATCCTCCCCGCGCACCACGGGGATCTCCTCCGTCTCATCCACGGCCGGCGCCACAACCTCGCGGTCGGGAACCTCCTGATCAGCAAGCTCGGGGGCCGGAAGTTCGTGGCCCGGCCAGTCGCGGCCCGGCAGTTCGTGGCTGGGATGTGCGTAGGCCGCAACGCCGTTCACCGCAGCGCCGTTCACCTGTACGCCGTTCGTCGCGACCTCTTGCGGAACCTCCTGCTCCGTCAGCTCGGCGCCGTCCTCCTGCGGCTCGTCCACCATGTCAATGACCGGTGCGGCGACGACCGCAACCGCAGCGTTCTCCGGCGTACGGGCCTTGTCGCGTCGGCGGCGCGGGGTATCGACGACGACACCGACCAGCTTGGCGCCGCCCCGCGTCACCGCGTCCGCGGCGTGCTGCAGCTCGGCCGATGTCGTCTGTCGCAGACTGACCAGGATGACCACGTCGCTGCACAGGTCCGCCAGCGTCAGCGTCTCCGGTGCGGAGGCGATCGGACCGGCGACGAGCAGCCAACGACTGTCCCGGATCAGCTCGTCCAGGAATCCCCGCATCTGCGGCGACGCCAGCTTGTCCACCGACCCGCTGTGCCCCGCACCGACGGGGACGAACCGCAGATTCGGCTGGTACTCCTTGGCGACCCCGGTCGAGTCCACCAGGTCGTTCAGTACCTCGGCGACCCCATCCGCCTCGGTCAGCCGAGCAGCCTGGGTCAGCTCGCCATCGGTGTCGACCAGCGTCACGCTCTGATCGGCACGTGCCAGCGCAGCCGCCAGCACCAGGGGAGTGCTCGTGTGCGACTCGACGGAACCGGCCGGAACGAGCAGCACCGCGCCACCGTCCGGACTGGAGACCCCTAGCACACTACGCAGCAGCCGGGCGCCCTCGGGCAGCTCGACCGAGGCGTCGACCAGCAACCCCTGCGGCTCCACGGCCGCGGTCGTCGTCACCGTGCTGAGCACCGGGTATCCCAGCGCCTTGACGTCGTCGACGGTCCGCAGTGCCCGGTCGTTCAGGGACCGCCAGATCGCGAACACCAGACCGAGCAGCAACCCGAGGGCAGCACCCGCGGCCGGAAGGATCCAGTTCGGCAGCCCGGCGGCGCCCGTCGGCACGGTCGCCGGCGACAGCACCTGACCGGGATCGCCCTGGTACAACCGCAGGTCGCTGAGCTGGCTCTCCAGCTTCGTCGCCTCCAGGGTCGCCGTGGTCACGCGCTGCTCGGCCAGCACCCGGGCGGGCGTACCCGCTTGGGTCTTGGCCAGCGCGGTCACGTTCCGGGTCAGGGCGGACTGGTTCGCCGCCCGGGCCTTGGTCAGGTTGTTGATCTGGACCTGGACCGACTGGGCCGCGCGCCGCTCGCGCGCCACCAGGTACGCGTTCGCGAACGCGTTGGCACCGTTGCGGGCGGCGACCGGCGTGATGTCGGTGTACGACACCTCGAGCACCTGCGAGTTCGGCGGGGTGCTGACCGTCAGCTGCTCGACGAGCGCGGCCACCGACGCGTTGCTGCGCAGCGTGGTCTTCGCGATCTGGGCGACCGCGTCCGAGCTGACCAGCTGGGCCTCGGTACCGAGGTTGGCCAGGTTCTGGCCGCGGGTGCCCGGCGCGTACGGGTTGCCGTCGGCCGGCTCGACCAGCACGGTCGCGGCCGCCGTGTACGTCGCCGGCTGCTGCCGGGCGCCGAGGAACCCGAGTCCGGTGCCGACCACCAGCAGCAGCACCACGATCGGCAGCCTGCGGGCCAGCCCGGACCAGGTGAACCGGCTCCCCGGTGCGGGCCCCGTCATCTCCGTCCCGTCGCTCATATTCACCGTGCTCATACTCCCCGCCCTCTCGCATTCGCCCATTGCAGAACTCTGTTCGCCGGAACGACCCCAGATGCGATCGCCAGCGCGAGGTATCCGCGCTTTTCCCCCGGTGCCAACCGGAGGGCCCGCATGGCCCACCGGGATGATTCGGAGCGGCGCCGCAACGCTGCGTACGCCACTGCCTTCTGGCCGTAGATCCGGGCCAGCCCGCGGGGGCTGTTCCGGATCACGGCATGTTTGTCGACCATGTAGTCGAGTGCCTCGATGATCACGGCCCAACGCGTGGTGAAGAACGAGCCCGGGTGCCACAGCACCTCGACCAGCGGCTTGCTCACCACCGCGACCTTCTCCGCGGCCAATGCCCGCAGCATCCAGTCGTAGTCCTCGGCGTATCCGCCGGGAAGTTCCTCGTCGACCCAGCCGATCCGCTCGAACGCCGCCCGGCTGACCAGCACGGTCGACGGATGCGCCTCCATCACCCGGCGCCGGGCCAGTTCGTCGACGGTGACGTCCGCCGGCGTCGGGATCCGGATGTGGGTCTGGTCGCCGATGGTGATCCGGATCCCGCAGACCGACAGGCCCGCGTCCATCCTGGTCAGCATCGCGACCTGGTTGGTCAGCTTGTCCGGCCGCCAGCTGTCGTCGTCGTCGCAGAAGGCCAGCAGTTCGCCGTCGGACCTGGTCACGCCGCTGTTGCGGGCGCCGGCCAGTCCGGGCGTCCTGGTGTTGGTGATCACGTGGATCGACCGCTCACCGGCCTGTCCGGTCAACGGCAGATCCGCGGTCAGTCCGGTCTCCCGCTGGCTCTGGTCGTAGACAACCACCAATTCGACCGGGCCGGGGTAGTCCTGAGCCGCGATCGAGCCGAGTGCCTTGCGGAGCAGCTCCGGCCGGTTCCTGGTCGCGACCACGACACTCACCGAAGGAGTCATGGCTGGGGTACTCATATCAGGTGCTCCTTCGTAGTACTGCTGGGACGAGCGGGCCGAATCGGGTCAGCAGGACGACGCCCTGGATTGTGGCGCCCACCTCGCCGATCCGGTGCACGGCCTCGGCCAGGACGCGTTGCCTGGTTTGTGGCGTGACGATCAGGACGACGTTGCCGGTCATTGCCGCGAGCACCGAACCGGGTTCGGTGGTGACGCCGCCACTCGTGACGAGTACGGTGCCGGCGCGGGAATGTCCGTCTTGAGGGATCGTGTCGGTCGGCAGGACGCTGTGGTCGACCACGCGTGCCTCCCGGCCGTGGAAGCGCAAGGCAGCCGACAACTGGTCGGCGGCGGACCGTTCGAGATCGGTCGGCGGGCGATCCGGCGGCGCGACCATCACGGTGCCGGCGCCGATCCCGAGTACGCCGGTCGTGATCGGGTCCCAGGTCCGTACGCCGGGCCGGCCGAAGCGGTGTCGCGGCAGCGTGACGACCGAGCTCCCCGGCACCAGGCGGGACACGTCGGACGCACCACCAAGCCGGGACGACCGGATCAGGGCGATCAGGAGTCCGGCCAGCCCACCGAGAACCAGTCCGGCCACCGGCGGGACCATCGGGTTGGCCCGGGTGGCGGTCGTGGTGCCACCGACCCGCAGTACCGCGCCCGGATAGGCGCTGGTGACCCGGACAGCGCGCGACTCGGCCTGCCGGGCCGCGATCTGGGTCGCGATCGCCCGCCGGCTGGCGTTCTGTTCGGCCTTCTTGGCGGGAGTAGGCCGGCCCTTGATCTCGGTCTCGTCCAGGCGCGCGTTCAGCGTCGCGATCTGCTGGCCGATGACCTCCACCCGGTGGTCGCGGCGGGCCTCGAACTCATCCCGGCGGAGCTGGAGATAGGTCTCGGTCATCGTCGCCGCGCCCTTCTCGGCGGCGGCCCGGCTGGTCGAGCTGTACGTTGCCTTCAGCACCTTCGTGGTCGGCACCGCCGAGATGTGCAGGTGCGAGCGGATGTCCTCCTCGCCGGTCGCTTTCTGGGTCGCGGCCAGCACCGGCGCCGAGATCAGCCGGGCGGCCTCGGTGTCGATGGTGAACCACTTCGCGCCTTCCTCACCCTTGCGGGCCAGGTAGAGCGGAGCGTCCGCGACCAGCACGGCGGAGGTGGAGGAGTAGACCTTCGGCGTCCGGATCGTCCAGGCGACACCGATGATCGCGCCGACCATTGCGCAGGCGACGACGGCCACCAGCCCCCTGCGCATCGCGCGCAGGTAGGCGGAGAGCTCGACGGCGTCGTTGCGCGCCGGACGGCCGGGCTTCACAAGCGCCAGCTCGGGGTCGTGCCGAGGAGGCCGGCCAGCTCCACGTCCGAGGATTCGAAGGTGTCCAGCAACATCGACCGGATCGAGTCCGGCATCGGCTTGCTCGGCCGGGCGTTGGCCTGCTCGACCTTCTCCGGGTTGTGCACGGGCAGACCGAGCCACTCCTGGAGCCGGGCGAACTGCTCGACCGGCTCGGCGAAGAACAGGTTCGCGTCGATCACCATCACCTGCTCCGGCGGCAACGCCTGCCGCAACCGGATGATCTGCTCGGCGTACCGGCCGCGGCCGACGTACGCGTGGTGCCGGTGGTGGAAGCTCTGGTACGACGGGTCCGCCCGCATCCGCTCGACCTCACCGGCCAGCCGTTCGGGCTCGAGCGCCAACGCGGTCTCGAAGTCCTCGGTCTCGAACCCACGGGCCAGCTCGTGCTTGTACGCCGAGAACGCGCGCTCGACCGGATCCCGGACCAGCGTGACCACCTTGACGTCGGGCAGGCGCTTCGCGATCCGCTCCGCGGCGAGCGGGTGGAACATGTAGTACCCGCTGCTGTCGAACGTCATCGGCCGGCCGACTCGCGCCGTCCGGGCCGCCGCGACAGCCGCGACCGGGAAGTGTCCGTGGTACCAGGACCAGGGGTGGTCGTAACCGACGTCGAAGTACCCGATTCCCTTGTGGAAAAGGGGCCGCACGATCGCCGGGTGCTCGACCAGCAGCCGGTAGAGCGTCGTCGTACCGCAGCGCTGGGCACCCGCGACGATGAGGTCGGGCAGCATCCGGACCCCGGCGGTGACCTGGCCGACGGCCCGGGTCGCCTTCCGGATCGCCTCCTGCGTGCCGTCCGGGACCATGTCCCTGGCGGATCGCAGTACCGCGGTGCTGGTCATCGGGTGGCTCCCTTCGGCGCCGGGGCGGTGAGCCGCCGGCTGTGCCGGGTCAGTGCGTCGAGGACGGTGCGGGTGGTCGGACGGAGGACCTCGCCCTGTGCTCCCTGCGTGCCGATCAGGTAGCGCGCGGTGAGGGACGCGAGGTAGAGCACGGCGACCAGGTCCTGCTCCTCGGGCGGGCAGGCCGGGTGCCGGGTGTACGGACTGGCGAGGGCCGTGTCGACTACGTGGTCGGAGAAACCGTCGGCGCGCGTGCTGGTGTGCAACACGTAGTGGATCCGGTCGAGCCCAGCCGGTACGCCGGTCGCGAACCGCTCCCAGTCCCACAGCTGCAACCGGCCACCCCGGTGACCCAGGTTCCACGGTGCGAAGTCCCCATGCCACGCGGTCAGCCGGATCGACGCGTCCCCACGCCTCCGCTCGATCCGCTCCAGCGCTTCCCCGTACGCCGTCCGCTCGCTCACGTCGTCGATCCGGGCCTCCGTGTCCCGCAACCCCTGCCAGTACTCCGATCCGGCGAGCACGGCCCGTCCTTCGTCGTACCGGTCGTACAGCTCGTCGAGTGGCGCGAGTGGTGGTTGCAGCAGCGGCCCACCGGCTGGGCGGATCGCGGTGTCGAGCGCGGAGATCACCAGCAGCTCGAGGCCGTTCCATCTGCCCAGGTGGAGGAGCTCGGGGATCGCCAGCAGCCGCCAGTCCTGCTCGGCGAGCTGGGAGAGGTTGAAGCCCTCCCGCCGGACCAGGCCGGCGGTCAGGTCGGAGTCGCCCACCTTCACGTAGGCGATGCACCGGCCGCGCCCGTCGAAGACCTGCAGGATCGGCTTCTGGTTGGCCCGCAGCGATCCGACTCCCAGACCGACGACGACCTCCATCCCGAGTACGCCGGACAGGTGCTGCTCGATCGAATCCTCGTTCACCGCACCCGGCGTGATCCGGATCCGGTCCGCGAGGATCCCCTCGGCACCGACCCGCAGTACGGCTGAACCCGCCAGCCGCAGCGCGCGCTCCTTCGTCGACAGCGAGCGGCTGAACCGGCGCAGGCCACTGGCTGCCGCGGCGGGACGACCGGCCGGAACCAGCAGTCGCGGCGCCGAACTAGACGGCACGAAGATGAGTTCCTGGGAAGACCGATCGCGACGGCGGTTGTGCAGCAGTTCGACGTCGTGACCGGGCCACAGCCGGGCGACCGTCTGCAGCAGCCGGTTGGCGTTGAGGTTGGTAACAGTACTCACGGCGCATCGGCCGCCTCTCGGTCGGTGCGCCACATCAGCCCGAGCGCGATCATCAGCGTGAACAGCGGCGACCCGAGAGTGTCGTAGACGAGCATCTCGACCAGGAAGAAGACGATCAGCGCGAGCCCGGTCATCGTCACCGGCTCGCGACTGCGAACGTGTCTGGCGAATCGCACGAAGAAGAAGGCCAGGAAGAGGATGGTGCCGAGCAGCCCTTGGGCGAACACGACCAGCCAGAGGTGTCCCTGCGTCCCGAACGGCGGTACCGCGCAGGCCGGGCAGCCCAGCGTCGCCCCACCGGCGATCGAGCCGAAGCTGCCTTCGACGTCACGGGTGTTGCCGAAGCCGATCAACGGTGAGCCCTTGATGGTGGACTCGACCGTCTTGATCGCCAGCTCGCCACGCCGTTCGTTGCTGTGCTGGTTCGCGAAGCGTTCGCCGATCATGCCGGGCAGCGGCGACAACAGGGCGCCGACGATCACCACGGCGGTGACCGGCGCCAGCCACGCGACTGCGTTGAAGCCGCGCAACCGGATCACCTGGACGACGGCGTACAGGGCGCCGATGACGAGGACGCCCCACAGGCCGCGGTTCAGCGAGTAGACCACCGGAACCGCGGCGACGGCCAGCACCGGCCAGCCCGCCATCCGCCGCCAGCCGGCGTCCCGGGCGAACCAGGAGTAGAGGAAGAACGGCAGATAGAAGGACAGGTTCGCGCCCCACGAGTTCGCGTAGGCGAACGGCGCCCTCGGTCGCGGCTGGGCGAACCCGAGCACGTTCTGGATGTCCGCGGTGGCCGGATGGATCAGGGCGTGCAGGAACTTGTTCCCCGACACCGACTTCGGCAGCAGGATCTCCAGCGCCGAGCTGAACTCGAAGGTCGGTGCGAGCACCCCGAGCAGTCCACCGAACGCGGTCACCACGAACATGAAGGCGAGCAGCCGGATCACCTTGGCGCTCGGCAGGTCCTTCGAGCTGGTGTTGCCGACATAGAGCAGCACGATCGTGACGACGAGGTACCAGCCGAGCCGGTAGACGAAGGTGAGCAGGGTGCCGCCGAGCGGGCCGGTGGTGCTGAACGGCGCGTCGCTGGTCAGCATCGTGCCGCTGACCAGCACGACCAGGAGGAAGCCGAGCCACCAGCCGAAGCCGCGCGGCGCGATCACGGTCCGGCGGCTGAGCAGCGCCCAGGCCATCGGGATGGCGGCCAGGAAGAACGCGAACTCGGTCAGGCCGGTGATCCACCACAGCGGGAAGCCGAGGAACAGTACGGACAGCGGCCAGCCGGCCGGCAACCGGCGGCGCCGGCGCGGCATATCGGCCGCAAGGCTCGCGGCAACGTTCTGTGACGACAACTGGATCCCCCACCCGTTGTTCCGAGCGTCGCAATCGCCCCCCGGCGCACTAGCTCTCCTCAGGAGGATATGCGAGGGAGTACGGATCGCCAATGATCGGTGACGAGATTGCCACCTGTCCGTGACGAACAGATGGACAGCTGGGGTGGTCGGATTGGGTTTCATCACTGTCGGTGATGCCCGGGTGGCCTGCCGTTCCCTTAGACAACGATCGGTGCAGGGGGTCAAGGGAATTCTGGATGAACTGCTGCAGACAAGCGCGCGAGGGTGTTTACTGTCCGTCCAAGGGGACCTGGAGTGCGGGGGGCGCACGACAGGCAATGGGTGTGTCCGGTACGGCCTTCTATGCGCCGTCCGGGCTGGGGGAGAGGGACCATCGTGCGGAAGTCTGTCGTCTGCCTGTTCACGGCGCTGCTCACTGCGCTGGCCGGCTGGCTGGTTGTTCTGGGGCCATCGGCCGACGCCGTCCAGGTGAGTCAGGACCGCGTGGTCAGCGACGATCCGGCGAACTGGACGCCGCACGTGCTGAACGGCTCGGTCAAGTCGATCCAGCAGTTCGGCGACATGATCATGATCGGCGGGGATTTCACCCAGGTCTCGAACCGGGACGGGACGATCATCTACCCCCGGACCAACCTGGCCGCGTTCAACGCGACCACCGGCGAGGTCAGCGACGCGTTCGCGCCCAACCCGGACGGTGAGGTCGCCGCGATCATCCCGGCCGGCGACGGCACGACGGCGTACGTGGGCGGTAGCTTCAACAACATCAGCGGCGGCGGTTCCGCCAGCCTGGCGCGCATCGACGTCACCACCGGCGCCCGGATCGGTGGGTTCAAGCCGGCCAAGCTCACCGGCGGCCGGATCAAGGACCTCCGGCTGGCCGGCGGCCGGCTGTGGATCGCCGGCATGTTCGCCACCGTGGCCGGGATCGCCCAGCCCGCGTTGGCGACCCTGAACCCGGCCACCGGCGCCCACGACCCGTACATGGCGCTGCCGATCGCCGGCCTGCACAACGGCGGCGTGACCACCGTGCTGAAGATGGACGTCACTCCGGACGGCAGCGAGCTGGTTGCCATCGGCAACTTCGACACCATCGCCGGGGTCAAGCACCACCAGGCCTTCATGCTGAACCTGACCGGCGCCTCGGCGGCCGTCGAGAACTGGCAGACGAACTTCTACAACACCGCCTGCTCGGCCAGCTTCCAGACCTACATGCGCGACCTGGACATCTCCCCGGACGGGTCGTACTTCGTCATCTCGACCACCGGCGCGTACGGCGGTTCGCTGACGGCCTGTGACTCGACGGCCCGATTCAACACCGACGCGCGGGGCTCCGCCCTGACCCCGAAGTGGATCAACAACACCGGCGGCGACACGACGTACGCCGTCGCCATCACCGGGTCCGTCGTCTACACCGGCGGCCACGCGCGCTGGCAGAACAACCCGTTCAGCGCCGACAACGCCGGCCAGGGTGCGGTATCCCGGCCGGGCATCGCCGCACTCGACCCGATCAACGGCCTGCCGCTGTCCTGGAACCCGACCCGCGATCGCGGCGTCGGCGTCTTCGACCTGCTGGCCACGCCGACCGGTCTGTGGGTCGGCTCGGACACCGACCGGATCGGCGCCTCCGAGTACCACGCCAGGATCGCGTTCTTCCCGATCAGCACCGGCACGGTCATCCAGCCGAACAACACGCCGACCCTGCCCAACAACCTGTACGTCGCGGGCCGCCGCTCGGGCACCCTGTTCATCACCTGGGACAACACGATCAACCGGTCGTCCTTCAACGGCACCACGGCCACCGCGCTCGCGTCGGTCCCCAACGGCGGCATCAACTGGGGCAACAACCGCGGCGCCTTCATGCTCAACGGCCAGCTTTACGCCGGCTGGTCTGACGGCAGCTTCAACCGGCGTTCATTCGACGGCACCACCGTCGGCGCGTCGACACCGGTGAACACAGGTGACCTCCTCGTCAACATGTCCACCTGGCACAACGAGGTGCAGGGCATCACCGGCATGTTCTTCGACTCCGGCCGGATCTACTTCACCCGATCGGGCAACTCGAACCTGTTCTACCGGTACTTCACCCCGGAGAGCGGTGTCGTCGGCGCGAACATCTTCACCGCCACCGGCAGTCTGAGCGGGATCAGCTTCAACCAGATGAACGGCATGTTCCTGGCCGGGAACACGCTCTACTGGGGGCAGTCCACCGACGGCAGCCTGCGCAAGGCGACCTGGAACCCGGCGACCGGGCTCCCGGTGTCGGGCACCGCGCAGACCTTGTCGACCGGGATCGACTGGCGGGCCCGGACGCTGTTCCTGTATCAGGACCCGACCGGTCAGGGCCCGAACCAGTTGCCGACCGCGCAGTCCGCGATCAGCTGCAACGACCTGAACTGCTCGTACTCGTCCGCGGGTTCGGCCGATCCGGACGGCACGATCGCGTCGTACGCGTGGACCTTCGGCGACGGTGGCACCAGCACCGACGCCAGCCCGACACACCACTACGCCGCGGCCGGCACGTACTCGGTCGGCCTGACGGTCACCGACAACCGCGGCGGCACCAACACGATCACCAAGAACGTCGTCGTAACCCACGTGAACACGTTGCCGACGGCCACGTTCGGGGAGACGTGTGACAGTCTCACCTGTGCCTTCGACGGGTCCGGCTCGACCGACCCCGACGGCCCGATCGCGTCGTACGCGTGGAACTTCGGCGACAGTACGACGGGCAGCGGGGCCACCCCGTCGCACACGTACGCGGCGAGTGGGACGTACACGGTCAGCCTGACCGTCACCGACAACGAGGGCGGCACCAACACCACCTCGCACCCGGTGACCGTGACCCGGGTGAACCAGGCCCCGACCGCGAGCTTCACCACCGACTGCACCGACCTCGCCTGTACTACGGACGGGTCGGCCTCGGCGGATCCCGACGGCACCCTGACCGGGTACGCCTGGGACTTCGGTGACGGCGGCACGGGGACGGGCGCGACCGCTTCGCACACCTACGCCGCGGCAGGGACATACACGATCGGTCTGACCGTGACGGACAACGACGGCGCGACCGCGTCGACCACGCGAACGGTGTCGGTCGTCGACCCGGCCCTCGCGATCGAGTTCGTCGGTTCCAGCCGGACGAACGCGAACGCGTCGACCTTCAACGTCACGGTCCCGGCTGCAGTCAACGCAGGCGACGCGCTGTTGCTGTTCTTCGGCGACAACGATCCGGCGCCGACGATCACCGGACCGGCCGGGTGGACCCTGGTCGAGACGGTGGCCTCCTCTGGCCAGGCCGCACGGCTGTGGCGGAAGACGGCGACGGCCGCGGATGCGGGGAGCACCGTCACGGTGACCACGTCGGCGCTGACCAAGGCGGACCTGACCTTGCTGGCGTACCGCGGTACGGCGGCGAACCCGATTGCCAACTCGGCCACCGGCAGTGAGACGGTCTCGCAGACCGCGCACACGACGCCGACGCTGAGCACGTCGACCGTGGGCGGGAAGCTGGTCAGCTACTGGGCCGAGAAGTCCTCGCTGACCACCGCGCTGACCGCGCCGGCCGGCACCACGGTCCGGGCGAGTGGCACGGGAACCGGCTCCGGCCGGACCACTTCGCTGGCCGTCGAAACCAACGACCCGGTCGTCCCGGGCACGGTGGGTGGCTTGACCGCGACAGCAGACTCGGCGAGCGCCCGGGTGCTGATGTTCACCGTCGTCCTGGCGGCCGGATGATGACCTTTGCTCTTGGGGAGTGGAATCACGTGCGTAGGAGAGTCTGTTCGATCGTGCTCGCGATCGTCACCGCGATCGCTGTCTGGGTGGTCCCGGTCCAGGCCGGTCAAGCTGTTCAGGTCGTCCAGGACCGGGTGGTCAGCGCCGATCCGGCCAACTTCACCCCGAACGTGCTGGACGGCTCGGTCAAGGCCATCCTGCAGGTCGGCAACACGATCCTGATCGGCGGTGTGTTCAACCAGATCCAGGCCGCGTCCGGCGGTCCGGTGCTGGCCCGGCGCAACCTGGCCGCGTTCGACGCGACCACCGGTGCGATCAGTACGACGTTCGTGCCGAACCCGGACGGCGAGGTGACCACGATCATCCCGTCCGGTGACGGGACGACGGTCTACATCGGCGGCTACTTCAACAACGTCAGCGGTGCCGGCTCGCCGAGTACCGCGCGGATCAACGCGACCACCGGTGCCCGGATCGCCACGTTCCAGGCGCCGACCCTGAACGGCCGGGTCAAGGACATGCGCCTGGTCGGCAACCGGCTTTGGCTGGCCGGCTACTTCACCCACGTCGAGGGTCAGGCGCAGGCCGCGCTCGCCACCGTGAACGCGACCACCGGTGCGTACGACCCGTTCATGGACCTGAACATCGCCGGTGTGCACAACGGTGGCAACACCACCGTGATGAAGATGGACGTCACCCCGAACGGTAGCCACCTGGTGGCCATCGGCAACTTCGACACCATCCAGGGCGTCCGGCACCATCAGGTGTTCATGCTCAACCTCACCGGCGCCGCGGCCACGGTGGAGAACTGGCAGACGAACTTCTACAACACCGCCTGCTCGAGCAGTTTCCAGAGCTACATGCGCGACCTCGACTTCTCCCCGGACGGCTCGTACTTCGTCATCTCGACCACCGGCGCGTACGGCGGCGCGAACACGGCGTGCGACTCGACCGCCCGCTTCAACACGAACGTCCGCGGCAGCAACCTGAGCTATCGCTGGATCGACAACACTGGCGGTGACACGACGTACGCGGTCGCGATCACCGGCACGGCCGTCTACGTCGGCGGTCATCAAAGGTGGCAGAACAACCCGTTCGCCGGCGACCGGCCCGGTCAGGGCGCGGTGTCCCGTCCGGGGATCGCCGCCCTGGACCCCTCGAACGGGCTGCCATTCTCCTGGAACCCGACCCGGGAACGCGGGGTCGGCGTCTTCGACCTGCTCGCGACCACGGCCGGCCTGTGGGTCGGCTCCGACACCGAGCACCTCGGCGCCAACTTCGAGTACCACCCGCGGATCGCGTTCTTCCCGCTCGCGGGCGGCACCGTCGTCGCGCCGAACGTGACGCCCTCGCTGCCGAACGACATCTACCTGGCCGGTCCACTGGTTCCACCGGCCAACACCGTGAGCAGAACGTCGTACGACGGGACCACGTTCGGCGCGCGCACCTCGGTCGGCAGTGGCGGCATCGCCTGGACCAGCAACAGGGGTGCGTTCATGCTCAACGGCCAGCTGTACGCCGGCTGGTCGGACGGCAGTTTCAACCGTCGGACGTACAACGGCGCCACGTTCGGCACGCCGGCGGTGATCAACACCGGCGACCAGTTGGTCACGATGACGACCTGGCACAACGAGGTCGCCCAGATCACCGGCATGTTCTTCGACTCGGGCCGGCTCTACTACACCCTCACGGGCCAGTCGAGCCTGTTCTTCCGGTACTTCACCCCGGAGAGCGGCGTGGTCGGCGCGAACCGCTTCACCGCGACGGGCAACGTTGCCGGGGTCAACTTCTCCCAGGTGAACGGGATGTTCGTCACCCCGACCGGGTTCTACTGGGCCAGCTTGGTGGACGGCGACCTGCGCCGCGCCGGATGGTCTCCGGACGCCGGGGCGCCGACCGGATCGTCCACAGTCGTGTCCACCGACGAGTGGCGTGCGCGCGGGTTGTTCCTCTACCAAGGTGTCGCGCCGCCGCCGAACCAGCCGCCGGTCGCGCAGTTCTCGGTCAACTGCAGTGCGTTGAACTGCAGTTACTCGTCGGCCGGTTCGACCGACCCGGACGGCACGATCACGTCGTACGCGTGGACCTTCGGCGACGGCGGCACGGGCACGGGACCGAGTCCGACGCACACCTACGGGGCGGCCGGCACGTACACGGTCACGCTCACCGTCACCGACAACGGCGGCGCAACCGGTCAGCGGGCTCAGACCGTCACAGTCAGCACCGGTACGCCGGGCGCGGTGACCTTCGTCGGGGCGAACAGTGTCAACCTCAATACCACCCAGTTCGGCGTCACCGTGCCCCCCGCGGTGACTGCCGGGGACTTGTTGCTGCTGTTCTTCGCCGACAACGATCCTGCGCCGACCGTCACGGCCCCGGCCGGATGGACCCAGGTCCAGACGGCGAGCTCGACCAACCAGCAGGGTCGGGTCTGGCGCAGGACGGCCACGGCGGGCGACGCGGGCACCACTGTCAGCGTGCTCACGTCGGCCGCCACCAAGGCGAACGCGACGCTGGTGGCGTACCGCGGGGTCTCCGGTACGACGCCGGTCGCCGCATCCGCCGCGGGGAGCGAGACGATCGCCCAGACCACGCACACGACGCCGACGGTGAACTCGCCGGTCAGCGGTGCTCGACTGGTCAGTTACTGGGGTGAGAAGTCGTCGCTCACGACCGTTCTGTCGGCGCCGGCCGGATTGTCGGTCCGTGCCTCGTCGACGGGCAGTGGTTCGGGGCGGATCACCTCGCTGGCCGGTGACAGTGGTCCGTTCGGAGCGGGAACGCTCGGTGGTTTGACCGCGACCGCCGACTCGGCGTCAGCGCGGGTTCTGATGTTCAGCGTGGTGGTGGCACCCGCGCCATAAGGCGCACACAACCGGATATTTGGGGGGATTGATCGATGGGACCACGTCGTGGGCTCCTGACCGCTGTCGTTCTTGCTCTGCTGGCCTCGCTCCTCATTTCGGGGGGCGAGCGCCATGCTGACGCGGTGCAGTTACCGCAGAGCACGATCGTCAGCGACAACCCGGTGGACTGGACTCCGCACGCGCTCAACGGTGAGGTGCACGCGCTGATCCAGATCGGCAACCGGGTGATCGTCGGTGGCACGTTCACCACGATCCGGTCAGCGACCAGTTCGACCCAGATCAGCCGGCGGTCGATCTTCGCCTACAACGCGACCACCGGCGCCCTCGACAACGCCTTCCTCCCAGTGGTGAACGGATCGGTCGACACCCTGCTGCCGAGCGCGGACGGCCAGTCGGTGTACCTCGGCGGCGGCTTCAGCACCGTGAACGGGACCAGTCAGCCGCGGCTGGCCCGAGTCGACCTGTCGAACGGCAGCCTGGTGACGACGTTCCGGCCGACCGTCAACCGGCAGGTCCTGGACATCAAGATGTCGGGTGGCCGGCTGTTCCTCGGCGGCTACTTCACCCAGGTCGGCGGCCAGTCGCGTCCCGTGCTCGCGGCGGTGCACCCGGACACCGGCGTACTGGATCCATTCGTCAACCTCACCTTCGCCTCGCCGGTCCGGGGTGCCGAGCTGCAGGTCGACAAGTTCGACATCACCCCGGACGGCAGCAAGTTGATTGCGATCGGCAACTTCTCGCTGGTTGGCGGGCTGCGCCGGGTGCAGATCGTGATGCTCGACCTGACCGGTCCGGCGGCGTCGGTGCGGAACTGGTACACGACCCGGTTCGAACCTGACTGCTCGGATCAGTTCTGGACCTACGTCCACGACGTCGACTTCTCCCCGGACGGCGCCTACTTCGTCGTGGTGACGACCGGTGGTACGCCGATGAACCGGCTATGCGATTCGGCGTCCCGGTGGGAGACGGACGCCGTGGGCACCAACCTGCAGCCGTCCTGGGTCAACTACACCGGTGGCGACACACTCTGGAGCGTCGGCATCACCGGTGTCGCCGTCTACATCGGCGGTCACCAGCGCTGGGTGAACAACCCGTTCGGCAGCAACACAGCCGGCGCCGGAGCTGTCTCCCGGGAGGGCCTGGCAGCACTCGATCCGCTGAACGGCCTGCCCTACTCCTGGAACCCGACCAGGACCCGCGGGGTCGGCGTCTTCGACCTCACCTCAGTCCCGGGTGGCCTGCTGATGGGCAGCGACACCGATCGGGTCGGCCGGAACTTCGAGTTCCACGGCCGACTCGCCCTGTTCCCCAACTCCACGCTGGTCCCGCCGCCGGGGTACACGGGCCAATTGCCAGGCCCCGTCTACCAGCTCGGCAGCACCACGACCGTCCGCTCGTACGACGGCTCTGTGGCGGGACCAGCGAACCCGGTCGACACCGGCACGACCAGCTTCGCCAACGCGCGCGGTGGGGTGATGATCGACGGCTCGCTGTACTCCGGGACGTCCGACGGCATCTTCACCCGCAGGACGTTCGACGGCACCACCTTCGGCCCCGCGAGCACCGTGAACCTGCGCGGCCTGACCGCGTTCGCGACCGACCTGCGGAACGTGACCGGCATGTTCTTCAGCAACGGCCGGCTCTTCTACACGGTGGCCGGCCAGTCGTCGCTGTTCTACCGCTACTTCACCCCGGAGAGCCAGATCATCGGGGCCACCCGGTTCGTGGCGACGGGCAACCTCACCGGGGTCACCTGGAGCCAGGTTTCCGGCATGTTCCTGTCCGGCAACCAGCTCTACTGGGCGACCAGCGGTGACGGGAACCTGCACCGGATCAACTTCGCGAACAACGTCCCCGTCGCGGGCACCGCTGTGGTGACGAGCGGCCCGGGCATCGACGGGCAGGACTGGCGGTCGCAGGGGACCTTCCTGATGGCCGGAACCGGTCCGGTGCCGAACATCAGGCCGTCGGCGGCCTGGACGGGCACGTGTGACCTGTTGGTGTGCGACTTCAGCGGGCTCGGTTCGACCGACCCGGACGGCACGATCGCGTCGTACGAGTGGGACTTCGGGGACGGCACGACGGCGACGGGCCCGTCGCCGGCGCACACCTACGCGGCGCTGGGGTCGTACCAGGTGACGTTGACGGTGACCGACGACGAGGGCGCCACCGGGACGGACAGCCGCCCGCTGACCGTCTCCGATGTGGCGAACCCGATCGAGTTCGTCGGTGCGAACGCGAGCAACCAGAACGCTGCGGTCCACTCGGTGACTGTGCCGACGGCCACCAGCGCCGGGGACGGGCTGCTCCTGTTCGTCACCCAGAACACCAGTGCGACCCTGACCGGACCGACCGGGGTCACGGGCTGGTCGTTGCTCAGGACGGCGACCGGTTCGGGCTACGTCACCCGCGTCTGGCAGAAGGTTGCCGGACCCAACGACGCCGGCCAGACCGTTTCGGTGTCCCTGTCCGGTTTCAGCAAGGCCGGGATGACGGTCGCGGCGTACTCCGGGACGTCCCTGACCAATCCGGTCGGCGCGTTCGACTCGGCCAACGAAACGGTGACCCGGTCGACGCACACCACGCCGGTGGTCAACTCGACCGTGCCGGGTGCGTGGCGGGTGTCGTACTGGGCGGACAAGTCGTCGGCGACCACGTCCTGGACGGCGCCGGCGGGGGAGCAGGTCCGCAGTACGTCCTTCGGCTCGCCGAGCGGCCACATCTCGACGTTGCTGACCGACCGCGGTGCGCCGGTGCCGACCGGATCACAGGGCGGACTGGCCGCGATCGCGAACAGCTCCAACTCGACCGCGAACATGTGGACCCTGTTGCTGAGCCCCAGATGATGTCGAGGGCAACTACAGTGAGTGGAAGGAGGTGGGCCGGATGACACGCTCGGCAATCATCGGTACTGCGGTCGTGGTGCTGGCCTGCCTGACCGCCTGCGGCTCCGACGCGGGGGACCAGGGCACGAACTCGGTGGCGGCGACGACCACGCCGCCCCAGCCGCAACTGCTGCTGACCTTCGACGACCAGGAGCCCGGTCCGGCGGAGGGCCGCCAGATCCAGGGCCAGGGGTCGGCGGCCATCACCGTCACCCTGCTCAACCGGAACAAGCCGCGGATGGTCTTCGAGGAGGGCCACGAAGGCAGCATGGGGCTCCGCTTCCCGCCGTACACGGGGCAGACCACC
This sequence comes from Kribbella caucasensis, assembly GCF_004361855.1. Taxonomy (GTDB): domain Bacteria; phylum Actinomycetota; class Actinomycetes; order Propionibacteriales; family Kribbellaceae; genus Kribbella; species Kribbella caucasensis. The sequence goes on along the minus strand of NZ_SNWQ01000018.1, from coordinate 109,064 downwards.
GGTTCGTTCGGCGCACTGCGGATCGAACCGGAGGAGTGGCTGTCACCGGGCAGTTCGGAGTTCACGTTCGGCGCCGACGTCCGGCTCGACGGGGTCTCCAACGGCAGCGAGATCGACAACGGTGACAACGTCATCCAGCGTGGCCTGTTCTCCGACCCGGCGCAGTACAAGATCCAGGTCGACAAGCATCACGCGTCCTGTGTGGTCCGCGGCACCGAGGGATCCGTATCGGCGAAGTCGAAGGTCGCACTGAGCCCCGCCAAGTGGTACAGGCTGGACTGCCGCCGGCTGGACCAGACCGTCACGCTCACCGTCACCGAGCTCGGGTCGACCGAGCCGCCCTCGGTGGCCGAGAAGACCGGCCCGATCGGACCGCTCGACCTGACCGGCGCCGAACCCGTCGCGATCGGCGCCAAGATCGGCTCCGACGGCCAGATCCCCGAGTCGTCGACCGACCAGTTCAACGGCGCGATCGACAACATCACCTACCTCCGAAGCTGACCCAGCGGGAGGCGCCCTATGGACCGTCCTGAGCTACTGAGTCCCCACGGGCCCCGGATGGTAGGCCGGGCCAGGCCGCTGGCGGAGCTCGACGACCTGCTGGCCGCCGCCATCAGTGGCCGCGGCCGATCCGCGGTCATCCTCGGCGAGCCTGGCATGGGCAAGACCACCCTGGCCGAAGCTCTCGCGGACCGAGCCGGGGACGCGGGTGTACCGGTCGTCTGGGGCTGGTGCTCGGCCGCCGACATGCCCCCGTTCTGGCCATGGCGAACCATCTTTCGAGAGCTGGCGCCACATCACCGGCTCGCTGAGGACCCGCCCGCCGATTCCAGCGCGGGCGGGCTTGATGGGCCGGGACTACTGCGCGGCGACGCCGGCGCCCGGGCGAGACTGTTCGTCTCGGTGATCGACGCGCTGCGCGAGACCTCTCGCGATGGCCCGGTCGTTCTCGTCGTCGAAGACCTCCAGTGGGCTGACAGCGCGTCGTTGCTGTTGCTGCGTACCGTCGTCGATGCGCTGCCCGGCCTTCCGGTGCTCCTCCTGGCCACCTGTCGCGACGAACCGCTCGAGACCGGCGACGAGGTGCTGACCGTCGTACGGGACCTTCCCACTGCCGTGCAGCGGATCCGTCTCGAGGGCCTGGAGGTCGACGAGGTCGCCGAGTTGGTCGCGCGCGTGGTGGGCCGCATCGCCACCGACGACATGGCCACCACCGTGCACAGCCGCACCGGTGGCAACCCCTTCTTCGTCCGCGAGGTCTCCCGCCTGATCGCCGCGGCGCCGTCGACAGCGATCGCGGGAGTCCCGGACGGCGTCCGGCAGGTGCTGGCCAGGCGGCTCGCGCGGGTCAGCCAGGATTGCCAGCGGATCCTGGAGATCGCGGCGGTGGCCGGGGACGGCGCCGAACTGTCACTGGTCGCGGCCGTCGCCGGTATCCGGGCTGACACTGCCCTCGATCTGCTCGAGGAGGCGGCGGTCGCCCGGCTGCTCGCCGGTCCGCCGGTCGACGGCCGGATCCGGTTCGCCCACGCCCTGGTCCGCGAGGTGCTGGAGGCCTCCCTCGGAACGGTCCGGCGGGCCGCCCTGCATCGGGCCCTGGCCGAGCAACTCGAGGCGACGACCATCGATCAGGAGGCTGCGGCGGGTGAGCTGGCCCGGCACTGGTCCGTGGCCTCTGGTCCCGACGCCGTGGATCGGGCGTCCGCGTGGGCATTGAAGGCAGCGCGAGCGGCGCGGGCGCGGATGGGCTATGAGCAGGCGGTCGGCGCCTATCGCGTCGCCTTGCGGGGCAAGGAGATCGAACGCACGAAGGTGATGCTCGAGCTGGGCGAGGCGCAGATGCACGCGGGCGATCTCGACAGGGCCCGGCAGACCTTCGCGCAGACGGCGGACCTGGCCCGGCAGGCCGGCCGCGCCAGCCACCTGGCCATGGCCGCCCTCGGCATGGGCACCGGCCTGGGTGGCTTCGAGGTGCCGCTGCACGACGAGTTGCAGGCGCAGTTGCTCGAGGAGGCGCTGACGTCGCTGCCGGAGCGGGACGGCGGCTTGCGCGCGGCGGTGATGGGGCGGCTCTCCCTTGCCTACTCAGGCTCGGATCGGGAGGTCGAGCGGGTTGAGCTGGCCCGGTCCGCCGTGGAGATGGCCGGCCGCGTGAACGATCCGTGTGTCGAGTCGGGCGCACTGGCCGCGTTCTGCGACACCATCGCCGGACCCGGCCACGTCGACGAGCGGTTCGCCGCGGCCAGCCGGATGCTGACGGTCGCCGAGCGCGGCCACGATCCGCCCTGTCAGCTGCTGGCACGTCGGCTGCGGGTGGTGGCGCTGATGGAGCGCGGTGACTGGACGGCGGTGGATGCGGAGATCGAGGCATTTGCGCGGACGTCAGAGCGACTGATGCTGCCGTTGTACGCGTGGTACGTCCCGCTGTGGCGCGGCGCCCGGGCATTGATGTCCGGTGATATCGGCACGGCCGCCCGGTACGCCGACGAGGCGGAGGAGATCGGCCGGCGCGCCGGCAGTACCAACGCCGCGCTGATGGTCTTCACCCTGCGCATGTGGACCCATCGGACGACGGGCCTGATCCCCGCGAGCTTCGCGGCCGAGGCGGACGCGGTCATCCGGTCGATGTACGAGGCACCTGTCGCCATGGGCATGGGGGCCAGCTACTTCGCGGCGGTCGGGGAGCTCGACAAGGCCGGGGCGTTCTTCGACCGGCTGATGGGCCGGGGCCTGAACGCGATTGCCGACGACTGCGAATGGCTCGAGGCGATGTGGCACGCCGGTGACGCGGCCATCGCCCTCGACCGCGCCGACGCGGCGGAGGAGGTGGCGCGCCGGCTGGCGCCGTACGAAGACCTGTGGGTGATCGACGGCATCGGTGGAGGTGTCATGGGGGTGACGGCCCACCTTCTCGGCCGGTTGGCCGCCTTCCTGGGCCGTACCCAGGAGGCGCGCCGCCTGCTGGCCCACGCCATCGACGCCTACCGCGGCTGCGGGTCGGCGCCCTGGCTCACGAAGGCGGAGCAGGACCTGGCGGCGGTCGGCGGCCCGCCAGCGAGGACCGCGACAGCCGGGGCCGTGGAGGGCTCGTTCCGGCAGGAAGGCAGGACCTGGCAACTGCGCTGGCGGGACGGCGAGGCCACCGTCCCCGACTCCAAGGGGATGCACGACCTGTCCGTGCTGCTGGCCCGGCCCGGCGAGCCGGTCCACGTGCTCGACCTGGTGGCGGCGGTCGGCGGCCCCCTGCGGGCGGCGGCCGGTGGTGACACGGGGCCGGTCCTCGACGGCCCGGCCCGGGCGGCGTACAAACGCCGACTGACCGAGCTCGAGACCGACATCGCCGATGCGGAAGGGGACGGCGCGTCTCAGTTGGCCGGAAGGCTGACCGAGGAGCGTGACTTCCTGGTCCGTGAGCTGGCCGCGGCGTACGGCCTGGCCGGCCGGGCGCGTACGACGGGCGACCCGGCCGAACGTGCTCGCAAGGCGGTCGCCATGCGCATCGCGACGGCGATCAAGGCGATCCGCGAGGTACATCCCCCGCTGGCCCGCCACCTCGAACTGGCCGTCTCGACCGGGCGGTTCTGCGTCTACCGCCCGGAGGAAACCGTGACCTGGCACAGCTAGCCGGTCGCGTGGCATCGCCAGGTAGTACCTGGCGCCTCCTTGATGAACGCGGCGCACCGGGCGTCGCGAATCGTCCAGGAGGACATCATGAGCACGTTGTCTGAACTGCCTGTCGAGCAAATCGAGGAGACGCCTACGCCGTCCGCGGCCGGGGAGCTGAGTGGCCGCCTGTTCGGGCAGACCCTCGGCGCCGTCGAGTTGGTGAACGTCTACCTCGGTGTCGAGCTGGGGCTGTACCGGTCACTCACGGAGGACGGTCCCGCGACGCCTGCCGAGCTGGCCGAGAGGACCGGGATCGACGTCCGGTACGCGCAGGACTGGCTGGCCCAGCAGGCCGTCACGGGGCTGCTGACCGCCCGCGGCGACGAGCCGTCGACCGCGCTGTTCAGCCCGGCCGACGGTGTGCGCGAGACGCTGGTCGACGAGATCAGCCCGTTCTACGTGGGCGGTATGACCTACATCGCGCCCTCGGTCGGCCGTGCGCTTCCGTCGCTGGTCGCGGCGTTCCGTACCGGCGGCGGCGTGCCGTATGCGGCGTACGGCCCCGAAGCGGTGACCGCGCAGGGGGCGCTGAACCGGCCCGCGTACGAGAACTCCTTGATCGACGAGTGGCTGCCGCAGGTGCCCGATATCCAGGCCCGCCTCGCCGACACCGCCCGTCCGGCGCGCGTCGCGGATCTGGGCGCCGGTGTGGGCTGGTCGTCGATCCGGCTCGCGGAGGCGTTCCCGCACATCCGCGTCGATGGGTACGACCTGGACGAGGAGTCGATTGCCCGCGGTCGTCGGTACGTCGCCGAGCGCGGCGTCGCTGACCGGGTCGACCTCGAGGTCGCGGACATCACGCAGCCGCTGCCCGGCGGCGGGTACGACCTGGCGGTCTTCTTCGAGTGCCTGCACGACCTGCCGCATCCGGTGGCGGCGCTCGAGGTCGCCCGTCGCTCGTTGGCGCCCGGTGGCTCGGTGATCGTCATGGAGGAGCACGTCGCCGAGAGCTTCACCGCCCCCGGTGACGAAGTGGAGCGGTTCATGGCCGCTGCAGGGACGATCTGGTGCGTCCCGCAGGGCCGCATCGAGGCCGACTCGGAGGTCGTGGGGCCGCTGGACATCCGGCCCGCCGTCATGCGCCGGCTGGCCGAGCGCGCCGGTTTCGACGACGTCGAGATCCTGCCGATCGAGCACCCGTTCTGGCGGTTCTACCGCCTCGATGTCAGGAGCTGAACACCTTCTCGATCAGGCGGTCGGTGGCGTGGCCGTCGTCCAGGTGGCAGTACTTCTGGCGGAACGCGTCGTACGCCGCGGCGTGCTGGGAGCGCAGTACGTCATCGTCTCTCAGCACGTCCGTCAGTTCGGCGGAGGTGGTCACCAGGGGGCCGGGGGCCTCCTGCTCCAGGTCGAAGTAGAAGCCTCGAAGTTGATCGCGGTAGCCGGCCAGGTCGTAGGTGTAGAACACCATCGGCCGGCCGGTGACGGCGAAGTCGAACATCGTCGACGAGTAGTCGGTGATCATCACGTCGGCGGCCAGGTAGAGCGCCTGGATGTCCGGGTGGTCGCTGACGTCGAGGATGCGCGGATGACGGGGCACCGGCGACGAGGCCGCGACCAGGTGGTGGAACCGGAAGAGCAGGACGGTGTCGTCCGGCAGACCACCCAGGACTTCTTCGGCGTTGGCCGCGAGCGGGTTCGGCTGTGCACTGCCGGTCAGCGCGTCGTCTCGCCAGGTCGGGGTGTATAGGACGGCGCGGACGGATGGGCCGAGGCCGAGGTCCGCTCTAACCTTGTCGCGCAGTTCGGCGGCCGTGGGACCGGAGAGGACGTCGTTGCGCGGGTACCCGATCTCCAGCACGGAACCGGTGTACCGGAACGCCTGCCGGAACTTGTCCGTGGAGAAGTGGTTCGGCGACACCAGGTGGTCCCACCGGCACACGTCCTTGGCCAGCCGGTGCGCGTACACGTCGGCACCCACGTACTGCGCATCCGGTACGTCGAAGCCGATCCGCTTGAGCGGTGTTCCGTGCCAGAGTTGCACGTACGTCGTCCGCGAGGTCTTCAACGGATAGCGCGGCATCATGTCGTTGGACAGGAAGTACCGGGCCGAGGCGATCCGCAGGAAGTACGCCGGGGTGTTGCGAACCACCCGCTCCACGTCATCGGGAAGCTCGACCTCGGGCCCCGACACGACCCAGATCCGGCGCAGCTCCGGCCGGACCTCACCGAGTCGCTCGGACACCGCCCGCGGGCTGTCCGAGTACTTGCCCCGCCAGCTCTCGAACACGACCGTGTCACCACTCACTTGGCGGTCACCTTCTCCTTCGAAACTGACGCCCTGCTGGCGAGCAGTGGGAATCCGTGCCGGCGGCGGACGAGCATCCAGAGTGGCGGAGCGATCAGCAGAGCCATCAGCAGGACGATGCCGGTCGTGGAGTTCGGCACCCCGAGCAGCTTGAGTGCCGAGGCCAGCAGTACGAACGCCAGGATCCGCCGGATCAGGCCGCCCGGTGCGCGGGACGAGATCCGTGCGCCCAGCCAGACCCCGGGCACACAGCCGACCAGCATCGCCACCGTCAGGTCCATCTCGAAGTCCCCGAACAGCAGATGGCCGATCGCGGCCGATGCCACCAGCGGAACGGCCTGGAGGAGATCGGTACCGACCAGCTCACTCGCCTTCAGTCCCGGGTACAACGCCATCAACGCAATGATGATCAGCGAGCCGGAGCCGACCGAGGTGAGGCCGACCACCAGTCCACCGATGATGCCGACCAGCACGGTCGGCAGTGGACGAGCCGTGATCCGCGGGCGGCCCTGGGGGAGTGGTGGCAGCAGGCCGTCGCGTTTGCGAGCCCGCTCGACCAGCCGGATGTAGGCGCGAACGGTCAGGCCGGTCGCGGCGATCAGCAGGGCGACGCCGAGCGCACGCTGGATGATCGTCTGCACCTCCTCGCCGTCCCCGAGCGCCCGGGCGATCAGCACTCCACCGAACGCCGCCGGGATCGAGCCGACGCACAGCCAGCCGACCAGCTTGAGGTGGATCGTGCCGCGACGCAGGTGGACAGCCGCGCCGACCGGTTTCATCACCGCACTGGCGACCAGGTCGCTGGAGACGGCGGCCAGTGGCGGGACACCGAAGAAGAGGACGAGGACCGGTGTCATCAGTGCGCCGCCGCCCATCCCGGTCAACCCGACGACGATGCCGATCCCGAACGCTGCGGCCGCGAGTGCCAGATCCACGGTCAGCCTTTGCCCGGTCCGCGGGCCAGCCAGCCGCCCTTGACCAGGTAGTCGGTGATGACCGCGAGCGACTCGGCCGGCGACGTGCCGGAGGTGTCGATCCGGATCTCGGCGTCCATCGGTTCGTCGTACGGGTCGCTGATGCCGGTGAACTGGGTGACGACGCCCGCTCGTGCCTTGCGGTAAAGGCCCTTGACGTCGCGGCGCTCGCATTCGGCCAGCGGCGTGGCGACGTGGATGAGGACCAGATCACCGACCGCTTCGACCATCTCCCGCACGGCCGCGCGGGATTCGTCGTACGGCGCGATCGGTGCGCAGACCGCGATCCCGCCGTGCCGCGCCACCTCGGCGGCGACGAAGCCGATCCTGCGTACGTTGAGATCCCGGCCGGCCCGATCGAAGCCGAGACCGGACGACAGCATCCGGCGGACCACGTCGCCGTCGAGCAGTGTCACGGTCCGGTCGGCCTGTGCGGCCAGGTGATCCGCGAGCGCCTTCGCCAGCGTCGACTTGCCCGATCCGGACAGCCCGGTGAAGAAGACCACCAGACCTCGCGAATGCCTGGGCGGCCGCCAACGGGTCAGCACCGGCAGCACCTTCGCCAGTAACTCGTCAGGGTTGGTCGCCGGGGTCTTCCTGGCCGCCTGCACCCGTTCGAGGGCGTCGACCCAGAGCAGATCGCCGGCGTGCCGATGGACCTCGGTCGCCGGACGGGTCCGGAAGAGATGTGTGCCGTCGAGGGCGGTGGTCACCGCGGACGCGAGTGCGTCGTCTACGGCCGTGCCCCGCCAACTGATGGGCAACGGAAGGAGGGTGAACTCGGCCGGTGCGACCGCTTCGAGGCACTGCCTGAGTACTGCGGCCGGCAGACCGTCCGGGGTTGGGCCAGCGGTCGGGACCACCAGGACGACCTCGTCGCTGTCGAGCTTCCGGAGGTGCTGAAGATCTGGCTCGGTCAACGGCCGCTCGGCGACGACAACCACCCGGGACTCGCCTTGGCGCAGTGGAAGTGCCGAGGCGACCACGAGGTGCCCTTCGACCCATTCGCCATCCGGTCCGGTGGAGAGATCAGCGAGCGAGCCGACCGGAGTCGATTCGCAGTCGGCGATGATCAGACCGCCCGCGACCAGGGCCCGGTCCAGCTCGTCAGCCGTGACCGGGATCCGTACCCGTCCGGCCGAAGGCGGTTCGCCCTCGACGTCGTCGCCGAGCACGGCCAGCGGCAACCGAACCCCGAGCATCGCCAGCCGTACGTCGGCCAGCACCCGATCGCAGGGACAGACCGTCGGCCCGACCCGCGCGGCCGTCTGACCCGTCGCGGCCGACTCGGCCCGCTCGGCCCCGCGCGGATCCACGAGCAGCGGCGTACGCCTGATGTCTTCCAGCAAAACCAGCCCCCCAGCTGTGAACTGCCTGCGATCCCCGCAGGCCCCCCGCTCGACCTTCCCCCGGTGACTCTGGGTCACTCCGGTCCAGTCTCGCTTATTCGCGACCGTTCCGCCAGCAACAGTGGGTGACAGCGTCGTTCACTCTGCGGGCGCCAGGATCACGGTCCACATGGTCGCGGCGATGCTGGAGCCGGTCGCCGTCGCGGTCAGGCCGCCGTACGTCCCTTCCGGCACCGGTGCGCCGGAGTCGGCCAGTAGCGCGGTGATCCGGCCGTATCCGCTGTGGCTTCCGGCGGCCCGGACCGAAACGCCGTCCGGCGGTGCGAGCCGACTGCTGACCGAGTCCTTGTGCGTCCAGTACGAGACCGCCCAGCTCGAAGGAGAGGAGACTGCTGCCCGTGGAGTCGTGTGGCCCAATTGCCTCACCGTCTCCGCGGCGGCCGCGAAACTCGCCACGGGTGCGGTCGCCGAAGTACCCCGGTAGGCGGCGAGAACGAAGTTGCCCTTGGAGATCAAGTCCACCTGAACGCCGACCGCGGAGCCCACATCGCTGTTCGTTGCGATCCGCCACCAGGCCCGAGTGGTACTGGTCGACACGGTGACCGCACCGAGCTCCTCCCAGCCGACCGGCGCGGTGATGGCGGAAGTGGTGTTGGAGCCGAAGAAGAGCAGCAGGGTGTCTCCAGCCCGTACGGTCGACGGCACGCTGACCCGATGGTCGAGGTAGTTCGCGGCAGACATCGCCGCACCGACGAACGAGATCGTGCCCGCCTGGACCGGGACGCTCAGGGTCCGCCCGGCCTGTCCGGTCGCGCCTTCGTTGTCCGTGACCGTCAACGTCACGGTGTAGGTGCCCGGTTCGGCATAGGTGTGCTCGGCGGTGACTCCGGTCGCGGTGCCGCCGTCGCCGAAGGCCCAGCTGTACTGCGTGATCGAGCCGTCCGGGTCCGACGAGGCCGCTCCCGTCGTAGTACAGGTGAGGTCGTTGCAGTCGGCGCCGATCACGGCTCGCGGTGGCTGATTCACCGGTGCAGCCGGATCGAGGGAGACGACCCGTTCTAGCGGGACCAGCTTGAAGTTCTGGTTCCCGCTGCTGCCGGGAGCCGTGTTGCTGTCGTCCTGGCAGATGAACAGACCGGACCGGAACGAAGGCCCGAGATCAGTCGCGACCGCCGCGATGCCGTCCGTGTGCGAGCACCCGTCGACCTCCGGTCCACCGACGATCTGGTACGTCCGGACGAAGGTGTTCGCTCCTTCCCGCTCGTACACCGCATAGAAGTTGTCAACGCCGTACGGTGCTTGCGCGGACGCCAGCAGATACCCGGTGCCGTCGGGCCGGCCGACCAGGGCGAGGCCTTCGACATCGGCGAGCAGGTGACCGCCTGCGCCGACGAGTCCGTCGACCAAGGTCCGCGCCTCTGGAGTGGCCGGATCGCCCGGCTCGGCGCCGTACTTCCAGATCCCGACGTTCTCCTCGCTGAGGTACAGATCTCCGGACTCGTTGTCGGCGACGCACGACTCGACCTCCGAGCCGACCTCCCAGCTGCGGACCCGGGCGCCTTCAACCAGACCGTCCCCGTCGGCGTCGGTCAGCGCGAACTGGCTCACCTGGCCGCCGCGGGTGTTGCTGAAGGCATAGACCGCGCCGTCCTCCGGGCTCTGGTAAAGACACAGGCCCTCACCGCCGCCGGGGATGCTCCCGTCCGGCGCGTCGGTGATGTTGGTCAGCTGACGGGTCAGCGGATCGATCCGGTAGACCCGGACGCCGGCCCGATAGGTGACGACGAGATCGACGCTCCCGTTGCCCGTGCGGAAGCCTTGCAGGACGTCGACGTTGCCGAAGAAGCCCTCGGTGATCCGCTGGAGCCGGCGGCCGTCGAGGTCGTAGACCTCCAGCGCCCCGCCCTTGTCGTTGCCGATCACGGCCGAATGAGCCGGATCCGCCCGATCGACCCAGATCGCCGGATCGTCCGCGGCATCACCGCTGTGGGCGACCGGTTCGGTCTCGACCGTGGCCTGCGCGTCCCCGACCGGCTGTGCTGCCTTGGCCGGCGCGCCGAGCTGCAGTGACAGACCGGCCACCATCAAGGTGGTCAGGCAGATTGCAGTGGCCGCCCGTCCGGCAGCTGGCTTGTAGGTGTACATGAAGCCCCGCCCCCGCGCCCTGTAACCCCCAGGCGTCTCTCAGACTCTCTCGCATGAGTGCCAGGGTCAACGGGCCGGTCCCGACACCGCCGGATGAGCTGTTCGCGGCCCTGTCCAAATAGACTGTCTGTGGTGTCTCACCTACTGGCTGTATCGGCGCGGTGGTTTGACACCGCTATCTGGCAGATTGGAGACTTCCCCGGCAGAGGGGTGATTCTGCCTGAACAGGCAGCTTGAAATGAGGGACCGGTGTGAGCGGAGGTAAGCGGGTCGGCACGCCGCCGCACCCGGCCGCGGCCACCGAATTTGCGACCTGGGTCGTGCCGCACGAAGTCCCGGCGATCGTGCCGCTGCCGTCCAGTTCGACCGAGCCCCGCTGGGTCGGTGTCTACCGCTGGGCAGCCGTCGGCGGCGACCTGCTCGCCGCGGTGATCGGTATCTCGGTCGCCCTGCTCACCCGCTTCGGCTACCACGTCGGCAGCGGCTACCTGGTGATCGGCAGTCTGCTCCCGCTGGCCTGGATCGCCGTGGTCGCCTTGTCCCGCGGCTACGACTCCCGGTACTTCGGCGCCGGGCCGGACGAGTTCCGTTCCATCCTCCGCTCCGGTGTCGGCCTGACCGCCGCGCTCGCGATCGCGTCGTACGCGACCCGCAGCGAGATCGCCCGCGGATTCGTCGTCCTCGCCATCCCGGTGACCGTGGCAGCCGCGTTGGTGCTGCGCTACGCGCTGCGCAAGGACCTGCACCGGCATCGGCTGCGTGGGCGCTGCATGCACCGCGTCCTGGTGGTCGGCCGGAAGAGCCCCGCCGCGACCCTGTGCGAGCACTTGGAGAGCCGACCCACCGACGGGTACCGCGTGGTGGCGACCTGCCGACCGCGCGGTGACCACGGCGAAACCGGGCCACTGCAGGCCGACGAGCTGGACGAGGCCGACATCCTGGCCGCGGTCGACCGGCACGTCGTCGACATCGTCGCGGTGGCGACCGACCCCGACCTGGCCGGTCAGTCGCTGCGCCGGTTGTCCTGGGCGCTGGAACAGCGTGGCGTCGAGCTGATCGTGTCACCCGGCATCATCGAGGTCGCCGGTCCGCGGATCTCGGTCCGGCCGGTCGCGGGGCTGTCCCTGCTGCACCTGGAGCGGCCATCGGTGAGCGGGGGACCGCACCTGATGAAGGCCGTCTTCGACCGGGTGGTCGCGCTGACGCTGATCGCCATCCTGGCCCCGCTGCTGATCGCCCTGACGATCGCGGTGAAGATCTCCAGCCCAGGGCCGGTGCTGTTCCGCCAGCGCCGGGTCGGCCGGGCCGGCGCCGAATTCACCATGCTCAAGTTCCGCAGCATGTACTCCGACGCCGAGCAGCGCCTCGGCGACCTGTTCGCGCTGAGCGACGGCAACGGCGTCGTGTTCAAGATGCGCGACGATCCGCGGATGACGCCGCTCGGCCGGTGGATCCGCCGCTTCTCCCTCGACGAGCTGCCCCAGCTGTACAACGTGCTGCGCGGCGACATGTCCCTGGTCGGGCCACGCCCGCCGCTGTCGGAGGAAGTCGCCCTGTACGCCGCGGACGACTCCCGCCGGATGCTGGTCAAGCCCGGGATCACCGGTCTGTGGCAGGTGAGCGGCCGAAGCGACCTGTCCTGGGACGAATCGGTCCGGTTGGACCTCCGGTATGTCGACAATTGGTCGATGACGCTGGATCTGCTCATCCTCTGGAAGACCGCGCGCGCGGTCATCTACGGCGCGGGAGCCTATTGATGACCATCGATCTGCGATCCCCGGTCTATGTCGCGGGACACCGGGGCCTGGTGGGTTCCGCGATCTGGCGCCGCCTCGAAGCGGCCGGGTTCAGCCAGTTGATCGGCGCCACCTCGGCCGAGCTCGACCTGCGCGACCGGTCGGCCACGTTCGCGTTCCTGGCCGCGCACCGGCCGGCCGTGGTGATCGACGCGGCCGCCCGGGTCGGCGGCATCCTGGCCAACCGCGACCACCCGACCGAGTTCCTCAGCGACAACCTGCGCATCCAGGTGAACCTGATGGACGCCTGCCTCGAGGTCCGGACGCCGCGGCTGCTGTTCCTCGGTTCGTCCTGTATCTACCCGAAGTACGCCGAGCAGCCGATCCGCGAGTCCAGCCTGCTGACCGGTGAACTCGAGCCGACCAACGACGCGTACGCGATCGCCAAGATCGCCGGCCTCCTGCAGGTCCAAGCCGTGCGAAGGCAATACGGTTTGAACTGGATCTCCGCGATGCCGACCAACCTGTACGGGCCGAACGACAACTTCGACCTGACCAGCTCGCACGTGCTGCCGGCCCTGATCCGCCGGTTCCACGACGCCAAGGAGTCCGGCGCCGAAGAGGTCGTGCTGTGGGGGACCGGGACGCCGCGGCGGGAGTTCCTGCACGTCGACGACCTGGCCGACGCGTGCCTGTTCCTGCTGGAGCACTACGATGACCCGGCGCCGATCAACGTCGGCGTCGGCACCGACGTGACGATCCGCGAGCTGGCCGAGCTGGTCGCCCGGGCGGTCGGCTACACCGGCGCCATCGGCAACGACCCGTCGAAACCGGACGGCACGCCGCGCAAGCTGCTCGACGTCAGCCGGTTGCAGGCGCTGGGCTGGAAACCCGCCATCGAGCTCGAAGCCGGTGTCGCGAGCACTTACGCCTGGTACCTCAGCCAGATCGGGGCGGCGGGGTGGGCAAGGAAATGATGCAGAAGGGTGTCGCATGAGGAAGGCCCTGATCACGGGGATCACCGGGCAGGACGGCTCTTATCTGGCCGAACTGCTGCTGGCCAAGGGGTACGAGGTGCACGGCCTGATCCGCCGGGCCAGCACCTTCAACACCCACCGGATCAACCACCTCTACACCGACCCGCACGAGCCGGACAAGCGGTTGTTCCTGCACTACGGCGACCTGACCGACGGGTCCCGCCTGGTCACGCTGCTGGCCTCGATCCAGCCGGACGAGGTCTACCACCTGGCCGCGCAGAGCCACGTCCGGGTCAGCTTCGACGAACCGGAGTACACCGGTGACACCACCGGGATGGGTACCACCCGGCTGCTCGAGGCGATCCGGATGATCGGGCTGAACTGCCGGTTCTACCAGGCCAGCAGTTCGGAGATGTTCGGCGCCAGCCCGCCGCCGCAGAACGAGCAGACCGCCTTCTACCCGCGCTCGCCGTACGGCGCTGCCAAGGTCTACAGCTACTGGATGGCCCGCAACTACCGCGAGGCCTACGACATGTTCGCGGTGAACGGGATCCTGTTCAACCACGAGAGCCCGCGCCGCGGCGAGACCTTCGTGACCCGCAAGATCACCCGGGCGGTGGCGCGGATCAAGCTCGGCCTGGAGCAGCGGCTCTACCTCGGCAACCTGGACGCCTGCCGCGACTGGGGCTACGCACCGGAGTACGTCGAGGGCATGTGGCGGATGCTGCAGCACCACGAGCCGGCCGACTACGTGATCGCCACCGGTACGTCGTACTCGGTGCGCGACTTCGTCTCGCTGGCGTTCCGGCACGCGGGGATGGACTGGGAGCAGTACGTCGACTACGACGCCCGGTACGTTCGGCCGACCGAGGTGGACTCGCTGGTCGGTGACGCCTCCAAGGCGCAGGTGGAGCTCGGCTGGAAGGCCCAGGTGCACGTGCCGGAGCTGGTCCAGATCATGGTGGACGCCGATCTCGCCGCGCTGACCGAAGAGGACTGAGAGATGACTGCGGAACTGACCGGCCCCAGGACCGTTGCGAGGACCTCGGCGGGTCGGCATGCGCGGGTCGACGTGCTGGGGATCCACGTCAGCGTCACCGATATGGACGACACGGTCGAGACGTTCGACCGGTGGATCGCGGGCGGTGACCGGCAGCTGGTGTGCGTCTCGGACATGAACGCGCTGCTGCAGGCCCGGGCCGACGAGCGGCTCACGGAGCTCTACAACACGTCCGGGATGACCCTGCCCGACGGGATGCCGTTGGTGTGGGCCGGGAGGAAGGCCGGGTTCGACCGGATGGCCCGGGTCTGCGGACCGGATCTGCTCGAACGGGTGATGGCGGAGGCGGCCGAGCGCGGTTGGTCGCAGTACTTCTACGGCGGTGCCGACGGCGTGGCCGAGCAGTTGCGGGAGACCTTCGTCGCGCGACACCCGGAGCTCGAGGTCGCGGGTGTCCACTGCCCGCCGTACCGGGAGCTGTCGGCGCAGGAGGATGCCGAGATCGTCGACCGGATCAACGAGGCGAAACCGGACATCGTCTGGGTCGGTCTGGGCGCGCCGAAACAGGAGCGCTGGATGGCCGAGCACCGGGAGCGGCTGGACGCCGCGATCCTGATCGGGGTCGGCGCCGCGTTCGACTTCCACACCGGCAGGGTCGACCGGGCGCCGCTGTGGATGCAGCGGTCCGGCCTGGAGTGGAGCTACCGGCTCGCCAAGGAACCCCGCCGGCTCTGGCGGCGCTACGTGCTGGGCATTCCGCGGTTCGGCGCCGGGATCCTGCGGCGGCCGCCCAGACCAGTTTCTTGAAGCTCAGGAGATTTGCCGGACCGGCGAGCCGGGCTGGGTGGGGGCTGGCCGACCAGGGCCTGTCCAGCCTCAGCAATCTCGCCGTCGGCGTCCTGGTCGCGCGCAGCGGCAGCGTGGCCGATTTCGGCGTCTACGCACTCGCCTTCGGCGGCTACACGATCGCCCTGAACGTCTCCCGTGCCCTCGCCACCGAACCCATGAGTGTCCGGCACTCCGGCAGGCGCAGCCCATCGTGGGAACGCGCGGTCAGAGCCAGTACTGCGACCGCACTCGTGGCCGGTGTGGTCGCGTTGCTCATCGGGCTGGGGATCGCGGCGTTTCCGGGGGTGCCGTCCAGGACGGTTGTCATCGCGTTCGCCGTGACCATGCCGGGGTTGTTGCTGCAGGACGCCTGGCGGTGGGCGTTCTTCGTCGTCGGGGACGGGCGGCGCGCCTTCGTCAACGACCTGATCTGGTTGCTGGCGATGGGCGTGCTCTTCGCCGGGCTGTATCTGACCGGCTCGGCAACGGCCTTCTCGTTGACCCTGTGCTGGGGGCTTGGCGCTGTCGTGGCGGCCGTGGCCGGGCGGTTCCAGGCGGGGGTGTCTCCGCGGTTCCAGTTGGTCCGGGAGTGGCTGCGGGCGCATCGGGACCTGACCCCGAAGTACGTCGGGGAGATGCTCGCCGTGAGCGGAACGATCCAGGTCTACATGCTCGCGATCACCGGGCTCGCCGGGATTGCGGCTGTCTCAGGGATCCGGGGCGCGCAGGTCTTGCTGGGTCCGGTGAACGTACTCAACCAGGGGATCCGCGCGTTCGCCGTACCGGAGGCTGCGCGCGCGTTGCAGCATTCGTACCGGCGGTTGTGGCGGGTCGGGCTGGTGGTCTCGTTCGGCGTCGGCGCGGGGGCGCTGGCCTGGGGTGCAGTGTTCTTGCTGCTGCCCGATGTCGTCGGCCGGGAGTTGCTTGGGCCGGGTGTCTGGGCCGAGGCGCATGCCGTGATGATCCCGGTCATCCTGTTGCAAGCATTTGGTGCCTCGAACGCGGGCGCCTTCGCCATTCTGCGTGCGCTGGCGGCCGCTTCGCGTGGGCTGTGGGTCCGCCTGACCTCGTCGGTCATCCTGATCACGGCGGCCAGTACAGGTGCCGCGCTGGGCGGCGCGGAGGGTGCCGCCTGGGGATTGGCGGCTGCCGCCTTCTGCACCTTGCTGCTCTGGTGGTACCAAGCCCACCGCGCCCTCGCCGCTCACCGCCCCTGAACGCACTTGCGTCCGAAGAACCGCGGCCTGTAGCGCTCGGTTCTTCGGACGCAAGAAGGGGTTGGAGGGGTTACTTGACGGTGATGGGGGTGGAGTTGGCCGACTTCACCACGCTGGCACCGTCGAGGACCTCCACGCGGTAGGTGACCGACTGGCCGCTCGTCGCGCCCGAGTCGGTGTAGGTCACCTGCTGCGGGTCCTGCCAGGAGTAGGTGTTCCGGTTCCACTGACCGACCAGCCGGGTGCCCTCGTAGAGCTTGTAGGTCAGCGTGATGTTGTCCGGATCGACGACCGTCTTGAAGGACAGGCCGACCTTCCCCGTCACCGGGCTGTTCGACAGCGGCGCCGCCGGAGCCGGAGCCTTCGCACCGGGGGAGGCGTTGGTGAACCGGCCGACACCCTGCTGGGCGACCCCGTTGACCTTGAGGAAGTCACCGCCGACCCACAGCTCCGTCGGGCTGGCGGCCATCGCCAGCGGACCGACCTTGGTGCTGCTGTTCGGGTCCGCGTCGGTGTTCGGGAACCACGGACCGAGCTTGCCGGTCACCCCGCTGTGCACCAGCAGGTAGTGGGTGCCGGAGCCGTCCTCGAAGTAGCCAGGGTCGTCGGCGCTGCAGTCGTGCGCGTGCGAACCCTTGTAGAGCCAGTTGCCGATCGCCTTGATCGCCTCGGTCGCGCCCAGGCACTTGCTCTGCCAGAGCAGCTTCCCGGTGGCCACGTCGGCGGCCAGGATGCCGTCGTAGCAGCCCGTGCCGTCGCCGCCATTGGACACGAACACCTTCGAGCCGTAGGTGTCGATGTCCTTCACCCGGGTGGTGCAGACCGCGGTCGGCTTGGGAATCGCCGACTCCGCGGGCATCGCGTAGGGGATGCCGGTGGAGTTGTTCAGGGCAACGAGGGTGTTGTGGGCCTGGCCGCGAACGGTGGTGAACGGACCCCCGGCGTACACCTTCGTGCCGTTGTCGGCGACGTCGATCGCGTAGACCTCGTTGTTGGCGTTCGGGTTCCACGGCATCAGCGCGCCGCCGTTCAGCGTCACGGCCGCCAGCCGGTTCCGGACGATGCCGGACACCTTGCCGAACGAACCGCCGAAGAAGACGCTGTTGCCGTAGATCGCAACCGCCTTGACCCGGTAGCTGACCGACGGCGCGAAGCTGGCCAGTGCGCCGGTGGCGGCGTTGAACATCGCGATCCGGTGCCGCGGCTTGCCGTTCACGGTGGTGAAGTCGCCGCCGACGACGATCCACTTGCCGTCCAGGCTGGGCGCGATACTCCAGACAGCGCCGTTCAGGGTCGGCGCGAAGCTGGTCGCGTTGCCGGTGGTCCGGCTGAAGGCGGCCAGGTACGTGCGGACCGCCTCACCTTGACCGGCCGGTTTGCCCGGCGGCCGGACCCGGGTGAAGAGTCCCCCCACAAAGACGCTGCCGCCGGCGATCGCGAGCGCGTTCACCGGCTTGTTCGTCTGCCATGAATTCTGTTTGACCGCCGAAACAGCGGAACCGTACCCGGGCGCGGCCGCCTCAACCGGCGCTCCGGGGCGAATCAACGCCGCAGCGACAACGGCTACGACGGTGACTCCGATCAGAACAAGCTTCTTCATCAACTTCCTCAGGACTCAGCGGGCGGGCTTTGTGGCACGCGCGAATCTAGCGTTGCGTGGGTGCCACAGGAACCCGATCTCGCCGCAGCGTTATGACGTTGTGCTATTACCGCCTGACCGTCCGCTCAGCGTGCTTGGTAGTGCGCGAGGATCCGGTCGGCGCCGAGTGCGTACGGATACACCGCGGCCTCGTCGATGACCATTCCGGTCTGACTCGCTCCACCACCGGACCAACTGCCGGTGTTGTCGTACCCGACCCGCCACCAGCCGTAGTACAGGGCGGCCGTTCCGATCGTCTGGCTGCCGGCCAGCTCGCCGTCGACGTACAGCTTCATGGAACCGTTCTCGTAGGTGCCGACGACGTGATGCCACTGGCTGTTGTTGTAGCCCGACGAGCTGCTGATCGTGCGCCGGCTGCCGTCGTTCACGCCGAACGTGATGGTGCCGTTGCTGCGCAGGTAGAGCATCCGGTCGCCACCTCCTCCGCTGTTACCGGTGCGTGAGTTGCCGAAGCCGATGATCCGGCCGCCGCGCAGGAAGCTCTGCTTGACCCAGGCCTCGACGGTGAACTCCTGCGGGAAGCTGTACGCCTTCTCGCCGACCATCCGGCCGCTGCTCGAGCTGGTGGTGGCCGCGGTGTTCCCGGCGATCGCGCCGGACGTGCCGAGCGTCATCCCGGTGTACGTGCCGTTGTTGCTCTGCCCGGACGTGTCGACGGAAGTGGTGGTGCCCAGGGGTTCACCGAGCCGCCAGTATGCCTGTGGTCCGTCCGAACCGATGAGCTGCTCGTACGCCGTGACCGGGGTGCTCGCCACCGTGACGGGGTCGGAGTAGTTGCCGCGCAACGTAGTACTGCCGTCGGTGACCTCGACCCGGTAGTTCGTCACCTCACCCGGGGACACGTTGGTGTCGGTGTAGTGCAACCAGGGCCGGTACCACGGTGTCGACGTGGCCGACCACGTGGCGATTGTGGTGTTGCTGAATCCCTTGAGCAGCCGGTAGGTCAGCGTGCTGTCGTCGTTGTCCACAACGGTGGGGAAGTGGACCTGTACGACGCCCGGCTGCACGCTGAACGGCAGCAGCTTGGCCGGTTTGGCCGGGCCGGCACCCGGGCCCGCATTGGTGAAGTGGGCCAGGCCCTGCTGTCCGACGCCGTTGGTGGTGGTGAAGTCGCCACCGACCCACAGGTCCGAGCCGCCGGTCGCGAACGCGAGCGGACCGACCTCGGTGGGCGGACCGGCGTTGGTGTTCGGGAACCACGGGCCTAGCTTGCCGTCGGTCGGCGACTGGCTGAGCAGGAACCGGTAGCCGAAGCCCTGCGGGAACCCGCCCGCGCCGTTGTACGCGCAGTCGTGTGCGTGCGAGCCCTTGTAGAGCCAGCCGTTGACCACCTTGACGGCCTCGGTGGCGCCGAGGCACTCGTTCTTCCAGTCCAGCTCGCCGGTCGAGATGTCCGCGGCCCAGGTGCCGTCGAAACAACCGGACCCGTCACCGCCGTTGCCGAAGTACACCTTGTCGCCGCTGGCGTCGATCGCCTTGACCCGGCTCACGCAGGAGGTGGGGACCGCCGAGGCGGCCGGGAACGGCAGCACCGTGCCGGTGACCGGGTCGAGGCTGGAGACCGTGTTCTGGCTGATGCCGTTGACGGTGCTGAACTGACCGCCGGCGTACACCTTCGAGCCGTCGTCGGCCACGTCCACGGCGTACACGTCGCCGTCGGTGGCCGGTGCCCAGGGCAACAACGTGCCGAGGTCGGCGCTGACCGCGGCGAGCCGGGGACGGCTGGTTCCGTTCACGAGGCCGAACGAGCCGCCGAAGTACACGGTGCCGCCGTCGGGGGAGACGGCGATCGTCTTGACCCGGTAGGAGACCGACGGTTTCCAGTCCGCCACAAGCGCACCGGTGGCGGTGTCGAAGGCGGCGATCCGGTTGCGGGTGACGCCGTTGACGGTGGTGAAGTCGCCACCG
The DNA here is from genome assembly GCF_004361855.1 of Kribbella caucasensis. GTDB lineage: Bacteria > Actinomycetota > Actinomycetes > Propionibacteriales > Kribbellaceae > Kribbella > Kribbella caucasensis. Next base: position 89,356 of record NZ_SNWQ01000018.1, on the reverse strand, counting down.
ACGAAGACGCGGGACCCGTCCGGCGACGCGGCGACGGCGTACACCTGTCCGTCGAGGGCCGGAGTGAACGAGGAGATGAGGTCGCCGCTGCTCGCGTCGAAGGCGGCCAGGTAGGCCTGACCGACCTCGTTGCTGCCCTGCGGCGAGCCTGGCGGCCGGACACTGGTGAAGCGGCCACCGGCGTACGCCGCGCCCGCCGCGACGGCCAGGCCCTGGACGCTGCCGTTGGTCTGCCACACCGGACTGTCGGCGGCCGACAGCGATGCACTGATGCTCTGTGCCGGCGTCGGCGCCAGCAGGCTGGTCAGTAGGACGCCCACTGCTGCAAGGCGTGCGAACTGGCTAGTCTTCTTCATCTTGCGATGTCCCCCACCCATGGTTTTGCACTGATACCCCGTGACCCCGGAGCAGAGGATATCCTGTGCTCCGGTAAGAAGTCGGTCACCGCAAGTGATCACGCACAGGTACTCCGGTAAGGGGGACCGGATGGAACCGGGAACAGTGGTCTGGCGGGACACCGCCCAGTCCCTGCTGCGGCACAAGTGGCTGATCGTCGGCTGCATCCTGCTCGGCATCGTCGGGGCATCCTTCTACTCCCTCTCCCAGACCACGCGCTGGACCGCCTCGAGCCAGGTCGTCATCGGTCCCGCCGTACCACCGGCTCTGGTCGGCAAGCTGCCCAGCGGCACCGACAAGACCGGCCCGCTCGGGATGGACCTGCCGGCCGAGACGCAGGCGCGGGTGATGTCCAGTCCGACCCTGCTCCGCGAGGTTGCCAAGTCGCTCGACCTGCCGACCGACGACGACTCGGTCCAGGAGCTCGCCACCGCGACCCGGGTCAAGGCCGTCACCGACAACGCGTACCTGGTCACCACCGACGGCCCGACCGCTTCGGAGGCGGTACGCCGGGCCAACGCGATCTCGAGCATCTACCTGACCCAGCGGAGCAACGAGGCGAAGGCGCTGCTCACCACATTGGCCGGGCAGGCACAGGACAGATCCCGAACCGCGACGGCCCAGTCGAAGAGCCTGGTCAGCCAGATCTCGGAGGCAGTCGCGCGAGGCGACACCCAGACCGCGGCAGCCCTGCGCGACCAGCGGGTCGGGCTGGCGACCGAGGCCCGGCAGGCCGCCGACGACGCCTCCGCGATGCGCAAGGCGCTGTCCGGTGTCGGTTCGAGCAGCCAACTCGTCTCACCGGCCACCTCGGACACGGCCATGTCGTCGCCCAAGGTCGCCCGGGACATCTTGGTCGGCGCGATCCTCGGCCTTGTGATGGGCTTCGGCCTGGCGCTGCTCAGCACCCATCTGAGCCCGTACGTCCTGACCCGCGACCAGGCCGCCAAGGCAGCCGGCGCACCGGTCATCACCGCCTCCGTCGGCCGCCGCCGCTTCGGCCGCCGCGCCGCTCCGCAACTGCCGCTGTACGAACTGACCGCGCTCGGCGCCGAGGCCAGTGGCGCACTGGCCCGCCGCGAGCTCAACCCGCGCGGTATCGCGGCCAGCGGGGGAGCGCTGCTGGTCGTGTCCGCCTCGCCGACACCGAACTCGGCCGGTATCGCCCTGGCGATGGCCGAGGCGAGCGCGCGGGACGGCCGGGAGACGGTGATGATCCTCGCGGACCTGCTGGGCAGCCCGGTTCTCTCCCAGGTCGACGACTACGAGGGCCTGACCGATCTCGTCGTCGAACCGCCCGCGACCCGCGCGGCCCGGGCCCGCAAGCTGCTCCGCCCTGGCACGGTGGCTGACCTGTACGTCCTGCCGCCCGGGCTGAACCAGGAGGAGACCGCGGTTGCCGTCGGCCCGTCGCTGGTCCCGGGCATCGTGGCGGACTTCCCGCCGGGGTACTCGGTCGTCATCCACGGTCCCGCCTCGGTCGGCCGGCACGGGATCACCCCACTCGCGGCAGCGGTCGACGCGTCGATCCTGGTGGTCCAGGTCGGACACGACAAGGACATGGACGTCACCCGCCTCACGGGTGCTCTCGCGTTCGCCGGTGCGCCCGTCCTTGGCGTAGTACTGATCGGCGCCTCCCAGCACGACGAAACCCTGGGCATCCCGGTCAACATCGTCGCGCCCGAACCGCTCCACGCACCACCACCCCCGATCCGCTGACGATGGCCGGGTCTGTGTTGACCGCGCCATCGGTGCCGGGGACGACCGAGGCGGAGCGGCCGAGCGAGAAGCCGGCCTGGTTCTGGCTGATGCTCTGGTGCCTGCTGGTGCTCGGTGTCCAGCCCTGGTCCTCCCGCGTCGCCTCTCCGCAGGGGACGACCGGCTCGACCAACAGCGTGCTGAAGGGCGCCCTCCTCGGCGCGATCTTCCTGGTCGTCCTCGCCGCCACCAAACCGGGATTCCGCACCCGGATCAGCCCGACCACGTTGCTGTACGTCATCTACGTCCTCTTCGCCACGGCGACCTGCTTCCTCCTCGCCGACCCGCTCGGCCCGCTGCTCCGGCTGGCCCGCCTGCTGCTCTGCCTGGTGCTGCTCTTCATGCTGTGGCGACCGCTGATGCAGACCCCGGAACGACTGATCCGGGCCCATCTCTGGGCCCATCTGTTGCTCGCGGCAACCGTCGTGCTGAGTGTCGGCTATGCCCCGAGCCAGGCGTGGCGCCCACTCAGCTCGTTCGGCGCCGGCTTCCGGCTGCAGGGCGTCATCATCCCGATGCTGCCGCCCCGGGTCGGCGAGGTCGGCGCGATCCTGCTCGGCCTCGCGATCCTCGCCCTGCTCGCCCGCAAGCTCGCCGTCATCCCCGCCGCCGCGTTCATCGGCCTCGGCCTGACCTTGATCACCCTCAGCCGCACCCGGACCGCCGCCGCCGCGATCGGCTTCGGCCTGTTCCTGGCGCTGCTGCTCACCCGCAAGACCTGGTTCGGCCGGTTCCTCGCCCTCGGCGTACCAGGGCTGGCAGGCCTGCTCTTCATGACCGTGCCCACCCTGCACACCTGGTTGCTCCGCGGTCAGGGCACCCAGCAGATCAGTTCACTCAGCGGCCGCACCACCAGTTGGCGGGCGGTCGTCGACGAGGACGTCTCCCTCCAGACCGCCATCATCGGCCACGGACTCGGCAACAAGCGCGTCCTGCTCCGCCGCGGCGAGGGCGACATCGACGTGATGGCGATCGACAACAGCTGGCTCGGCCTCTACTGGGAGACCGGCCTGCTAGCCGTCACCATCGTCGCCATCGCCATGATCGTCGCCTGGATCTCGGTCCTGCGCGCCCCCACCCCGTACGTCAAAGCCTGCGGCGCCCTCCTTTTGGGCTATGTAACCGCCGCCTCCCTGAACGAAAGTGGCCTCTCCGACCTGAGCTCCATGACCCTGCACCTCCTGGTAGCCGCCGCCATCTGCGACTCCGACCGCCTCAGACCCAGACCCAAACCCCACGACCCCAAGCCGCCACCCCGCTTCCTCCCCACATTCCCCACCACTCCGCCCTCCACCACCCCGCCCTCAGCCACGCGGTCGTCTGCCACGCGGCCGTCTGCCGCGCCGGCCGGTCCTCGCGACGCCGAACCACCCCCCGCCGACGACAACGCAACCGCCTGGTTCCCCGCAACCAGCGACCCAACGCCGCCCTCGCCGTCACACCCCTCGTCGCCCTTCGCCGGCGACGAGCCGCCCTCGGACCAGCCGGCTCCCAGCCCCACGCCCCGCCAGCCAGCGGACGAACCCCCAACCGCCTGGTTCCCCGCAATCGAAGCCCCCACCGACCAGCACCCCAGCAACACCCACCCCGCCCCGGCCACCGACCCGCACAACGCTGCACCCGACCCGGACAGCGCTGCACCCGACCCGGACAGCGCTGCACCCGGCCCGGACTGCGCTGCACCCGGCCCGGACGACCCCAACCCGCCGCGCGACCCGGACGAACCGAGCGCCTCGCGCGAACCGTATGACCCGAGCACCGCACGCCGTATCGGGCCACCACCCGGCCTCTCCTGGCTAGGCGGCCCCTAACCCGGCTAGTACTGGGTTCAGCTGCTGACGCTGTCGGCGTCGAAGCCGGCTGCCTGCCACTCGGCCCACGTGAGCGTCGCGCCCTTGAACGCGAACCGCTGCGCCGACCGATCACCGATCCGATAGCTGTTGCGACGGAAGTCGACCGACCCCTCCCCGGTGGGAGACCCCTTGTTCTCCACCACCCCTGTGCTCGCGGTCCCACCGTCCATCATCACCTGGTTGCCCTCGACCACGACGTCCCGCAGTACATAACGCCCCCGCGGCCCCTCACCCCGCGTCCGCGACTGGATCGAGATCCCGTTCCGATTCCCACGGACCAGATTGCCGACCACCCGTACCCCGGCCGACGTGTTCACGTTGATCCCGCCGCCGTCCCACAGGCTCGGCCCGGACCCACGACCGGTCCCGAACCCGTTGCCCTCGACCACGTTCTGCTCGATCGTCGCCTGGTAACTGATCTCGTACCGGATCCCGTCCGCCGCGTTGTCCCGGATCCGGTTCGCCACGATCCTCCGGTCGTACTCAGCGATATCGCTCCACATCCCGATCCCGCGATTCGCCACGATGTCGTTCCCGGACACCTCGCCGGACGATCGTGTCGACTTGATCCCACCGGACTCCCAGTCGGCGATCCAGAACCCGTCGGTGTTGTTCCGGGTCACCAGGTTCTCCACGATCCGCACCCCCGCCGACCGGTACTGCCCGATCCCGAGCTGCCCGTTGTCCGCAACGGTGTTACGCCGTACCTCGGCCCCGTCCCCGTCGATGACCATGATCCCGACGGCGTGGTTCCAGCGAACGTCGTTCCCGCTCACCTTCCACCCATGCCCAACCTGCAATGCCCCACCCTGCGGCTTGCTCGCGAAGTGCTCAATGGTCAACCCCCGAACGGTGACATCAGACGCAGACACTTCGATCGCCGTGTTCGTCCTGGACATCTCCAGCCGGCTTCCGCGCGGATCGTCAGCGACGTACACCGCATTCGCCGCATAATCCCCGAAGAACGTCCCAGCCCGCACTGCGTCCCGCGACATCACCCGGGTCAGATGCTTGCCATCAGCAAACACCTGCTCACCCACCTGACACGGCTTCGTCGCCAGATCCTCGCATTGCCCCTTCAACTTGTACGCCGCCGGCAGCACCCCGCGAACCACCCACAACCCGCCATCCCGCACCCACCCCGTCAGCGCAACCGCCCCACTGAGCACAGCCCCCTCACCACTGGCCAACGTGGACCCCTTGGTCGGCCGAATCGCACGCCCGATCCGATGCACCCCCTCGCCGAAGCAGAACGTCGTCCCCTCCGAATGCGCATCGATCACCCCCTGGGGATCCTGCCCCGCCGCAATCCCCACACCCTCACACCCCGAAACCGTAGAAGACCCAGTCGCCCCCAACTCAACCCCCGCCGCCACCGGCGGAGCCGTAGGCACCCCAACCACGCCACCTCCGGCCCCATCACCCTCAGCAGCCCGCTCCCCACCACTACAGCCCGCCACCAAAACCACCACCAACACCCCAGCGACCGCACCCCACCCCCGACCAACAACCCGCCGCCGGCCAACCATCCGGCCTCGACCGACAACCCGCCGCCGGCCAACCACGCGCCGACCTGTCCACCCTCCAGCGACCGCTCGCACAACACCCGCTGAAGCTGTCCCGCGATGCATCCAACCCCCAAGCAGTACCCCGGCCGAAGTCGCCCAACTCTATGACCAACCCAGCCCACCCGCGACGATCGCCGCAGACCCGACGGGTTGCGACGGCGCCCGTGTAACTTATATAACTGGTTACATGGTCATGGGTTGGAAACTTGTCATCGACACCAAGAACGCGCCCGCCCTCGCGGACTTCTGGGCCGCCGCCCTGGAGTACGAGGTGGAAGACCCCAGCGGGCTCATCGATCAACTGCTCGCCGCCGGCCACATCGGCGCGGACGCGGTCATCGAACATGGCGGCCGCAAGATCTTCCGTGGCTACGCCGGGATCCGCCACCCCGAGGACCCGTACGACCAGACCAGCGGCGTCGGTCGCGGCCGACGGCTGTTGTTCCAGGACGTACCGGAGAGCAAGTCCGGCAAGAACCGCCTCCACGTCGACATCCACAGCGAACCCGACGGCCTGGACAACCTGGTCGAGCGCCTGGAAGGCCTGGGCGCAACCCGCGTCCGCGAGTTCGACCACGGACCAGCCGGCCACTGGTGGGTCATGCAAGACCCCGAAGGCAACGAGTTCTGCGCGGCGTAGCGCCTCAGCCCGAGGCCCCGCCAAGGTCGGTGCAGTGCGCGACCGTCGCATCGTCCGCCGCCACCGCGCCGCGCACCTCCCGGGGATCGGAGACGACCGGCGTACCGACTGTCCTGTCGAGCACGAGGGTGGAGTCACCAAGTACCAGGTAGTCGACGAGGCCGTCGGACACACGCAAGATGGCCACGGTCGCCGACGGACTGATGACGTTGGCGACGTCGCAGGTGTCCCGATGCTCGTCCGTCACCTGCCCGATAGCGTCAGCGAGCACCGCCGAAAGACTGCGATCCCGCACGAGTGACAAGACCCCGAGAAGGCTGCCTCCCAACCCGTTTCGCAACGCTCGCCATCGTCACCCGCACGTCCCGCCGCCCTCTCGCAGATGTACCTAAAGGAACAGACGAACGACCCGATCGCAACGGACCGGGTCGTAGGTCAATCCGGCGTTCAGGCCCCAGAGCCAGTAATCGACGGTGCGGAACATGACCCAGTCCCGGGCGCGGTCCCGATCGAGTTCAGCCGTCTCGACCAGCGTGCCGAAGTGCTCGACCAGTTCGTCGCCGGTCGCCACCAAATCGACACTCATCCACAGAATCCTTGCCAGGTCGTACTCGATATCGCCGCGACGCAGTACGGGATCCACCACCAGCCACGGCTCGCGAGTACCCCGGAGTACCTGGTCCGCATGGATGTCGCCGTTGACCGCCAAGTTCCCATCGGTGATCGCCAAGGTGGGGACGAGTTGTTCGACCTCACGCAGCCACGCCACGTCGAAGGGACGTCCCGACGTTTCCCAGTCCCGCTCCAACTCCGCGCCGCGTTCGGTCACGATCTCCGCGGTGGACAAGGACATCGGGTCCGCCGGAACCGCCAGCCGACGCATCAGACCACCCAGGATGCCAACCGCTTCATCGAGCGGAACCTCGGCCAGAGAACTACCGAGGCGTTCGAGCAGCATCGCCCCGCGATCGGGGTCGGCCTCCAGTAGCCGCACCATGCCGCGGCCATCCCACCAACGCAGTGCGTGGATCTGTTCGGTGACATCCCGACCGGGCGGCGACATCCGCAGAGCCAGCGGTTCACCGTGCCGACGCACCGGCAGGACGATCGCGTTCGAACCGTGCGCCAGCTCGCCGTCCAGCCGCAGATCCCACCGCTCGCACTGTTCCTGGGCGGCCATCGGTAGCGCCGTCAGCCACTCCTCGCCCTCGTTCCACCATCGGGGCATCGCCAGGAAGGAAGACGGCAGCTCGATCACCCGCGAAGACTACGGCCATCCCGGGGTTCACGCCCGGGATTTCGTCCGCGCTGTTCGCCTACCAGATAGATGCCGACGGCAAGTCCCGTCAGCACTATGTAGGTGAGGGGGAAGAGATTGTCTCGACCCTGCGAGCCGCCAAGGGAGTGATATCCGAGGACGCCGACGCCGATGGACAGCAGGACTGTAAGTCCGACATTCAGCGGTACTGCGGCGCAGACCGCCCGCAGAAACTCGCGCAAGCCAGAGGGCTGGAATACGTGCCGCAGGGTGGCCAGCCAGCGCAGGTGCAGGTCGTGCCAATGGGCTGGCGAGCTCCGACCCGCGTCCACCACGGCGTAGGCGGCCGCCCACACGGCGCCGCCCAAGCCCCCGGCAACCCGTCCCGTGTTTTTGGACGGCCGCGTGTCTGTCACGCCCAAGAAGTACACGAAATCGAAAATCCACCACGTCAGCAACGCATTGAGAACGACTGCGGTGACGAGGAACAGCAGCGCCCCCAACCACCACTGTCTCTCCCGAACCCGAGTCGATCCTGCCGCCGCAGCCACTGGGTCAGCAGCCAGAACCACCGGGAGTCCCGCTGGACGCACCTCTGGCCGTGCCTTCGGGTTCGTGGGCTCCGTCGCCGCCGGGGATCTGGCCAGGACGATCGTGCCGGCCACGTCGAACTCCCACTTGCGCGGGGTCTGCAGGCCAGGTTGCTCGGCGAGCTGCCTACGCGCGTACTCGTACATGTCATCGACCGAGACCAGCCCATCACCGTCGATGTCGGCGGCACCGGTCTGGAGTCCACGAGTCACGCTGGAGGTGAAGATCGACGGAGTGGCGCGGCCGACCAGGTTGTCCCCCTCGAAGGCGTACTGCGTCGCATCGGATGCCGTCAGCACCACCAGACCGCGAGCGTCGAAGTGGTCCGAGGTATGTACGGACGGGTCGGCCTTGACCGACAGGCCCCTGGCGAAGGCGCCGCTATAACAGCAGTCCAGCAGCAGAACCTTGCAGCGCGATCTGCAGTCGAACAGAACGTCATTGACGAACCCCGCCGGGACTGCCGTCGACCGCAGCCGGTCGCGCCTTGTGTCGCGCGCGGCGAAGTAGAGCCGGCCTTGCTCGTCCTTCAGTCCGTGGCAGGACAGGTACAGCAGCAGTAGATCACCACGGTCGCGTTCCGCCGCGAAGTCCTCGATGGTCTGGGAGATCTGCCCGGATGGAGCATCCAGGACGGAAGTCACCGCAAACCCGCCGATTGCCGGGTCGGCCAGCACACCGGCCAGCGCGGCGGCGTCGTGCGCGGGCGACACGAGCTGAGCGAGCCCGTCGTCCTCGTACGCCGACGTGGCGACGATGAGCGCAAGCCGTTGCGCGGCGCCACCATTACCCGCCATCTGCCCGACCCGTCACTAGCCGACTGATGCCGATCAAGCGTAATCCCGTCGAGCCCGCTCACGCCCTCGCCGACTACCTCGTGACCTCCTGAGCGAACGGTTGGGTCAGGTCAGGTAGGTGGTCTTGGCGAGGTTGTAGGCGAGATCGGTGGCGACCTCGAAGGCGTCGTCCTCGTCGAGGCGGTGTTCGAGGACGAGGTTCGCGAGGTAGCCGGCGTCGATCCGGCGGGCGAGGTCGTGTCGCGCGGGGATCGACAGGAAGGCGCGAGTGTCGTCGACGAAGCCGGACGTGTTGTAGAAGCCCGCCGTCTCCGTCACCAGCTCACGGAACCGCCGCATCCCGTCCGGACTGTCGAGGAACCACCACGGCGCACCGAGACGCACACTCGGATAGACCCCGGCCAGCGGCGCGAGCTCCCGCGAGTACGTGGTCTCGTCGACGGTGAACAACACCATCCGGAACCCTTCCGAGTACCCGAATCGCTCCAGCACCGGACGCAGCGAACGCGTGAACTCCGTCGCCACCGGGATGTCGTGCCCCTGATCCGGCCCGTACGTCGCATGGATGCCGGCATGGTGGTCACGCAGTACGCCGGGATGGAGTTGCATCACCAGGCCGTCGTCCGCCGACATCGCGGCCATCTGGAACAACATGTGACCCGCGAAAGCGGCCGCGTCCTCGGTTGTCACCTCACCCTTCAGCGCGCTCGCGTAGATCCGCTCAGCCTCCGCATCGGCCAACGGGATCGCCGCCGCGCTGTAGTGCCCGTGATCGGTCGCCCGAGCGCCTGCGGCCAGGAACGCCTGCCGCCGCTTGCGCAATGCGTCCAGATAACCGGCGTACGACGAGGTGTCGGTGCCGGCGAGCCTGCCGAGTTCGCCGATCAGGTCGCCCCAACCCGGCCGGTCGAGGTGAACCACCGCGTCGGGGCGGAAGGTCGGGATCACCCGGCCGGGCAGATCTGCGCCGACCTTCGCGTGCGGGGCCAGGTCGTCGGTCGCCGCGTCGGTCGTGGAGATGACCTCGATGCCGAAGGTGTCGAGCAACGCGCGTGGGCGGAACTCCGGCTGTGCCAGCCGCGCCGAGATCTCGTCGTAAAGGTCGTCGGCAGTCTCGGCGGACGGCGCCACCGTCAGACCGAGCACCTCGGCGAACTCGTGCTCGAGCCAGTAACGGCTTGGCGTCCCCCGGAACAGGTGCCAATGGGAGCAGAACTCGCGCCAGATCTCACGTGGTTCCGCCGTGCGCGTGCCATCCCGGCGGGGGAGGCCGAGGCGGTCTGGTGCGACGCCCTGGGAGATCAGCATCCGGGTCACGTAGTGATCGGGGACCACCAGCAGGTCGGCCGGGTTGCCGAAGGGCTCGTCGGCGGCGAAGAGGTTCGCATCGACATGTCCGTGCAGGCAGAGCAGGGGTAGGGACCGGGTCGACTCGTGGATACGGCGCGCGAGATCGCGAGCTTCGCCGGCGGGCAGGGCGCGGTCCGGGTGGGGCTGAAGGGCCTTCGGCATCGTTCCTCCAAGGCTCGGCTGCAACGACTCTACAAAGGATTGCAGTCCTTGTCTCACAGCGCAACTCGGGCCTGAATTGACATGTGACTACAACCGATTGCAGACTCGTCGCATCGATCTCGACCCGGGAGGTGGACATGGCCGCGACCATCCGTGATGTCGCCCGCCTGGCGGGTGTGTCCACGTCGACCGTGTCCCGCGCGCTGTCCGTGCCAGACCTGGTCAACGCCACCACCAGGGCGAAGGTCCAGTCGGCGGCCGCCAGCCTCGGGTATGCGCCGAACAAGGCGGCCCGTGGCCTCATCACCGGCCGGACCGGGAACATCGGGCTGGTCCTGCCCGATCTCGCCAATCCCTTCTTCCCGAGCGTGGTGAAGGGCGTGCAGTCGCGGGCCCGGGCGGCCGACGTGGCCGTGTTCGTCGCGGATACCGATGAGAACGACCTGGCCGAGATCAACCTGGTCCGCGCGCTGGCGAAGCAGGTCGACGGGCTGATCCTGTGTTCGCCCCGGGCGAATGCCGACGAGCTGAAACGGATCGCCGCCGAGACCACCGTGGTCCTGGTCAACCGCCTGTTCGACGACATCCCGGCGGTGGTGTTCGACCACCAGGACGGGATGCGCCAGGCGGTCGCGCATCTCGTTGCCCTCGGCCACCAGCGGATCGCGTGGGTCGGTGGTCCGGTGAGCTCGTGGTCGAGCGAGCAGCGGGGGAGCGGGCTGGCCGCGGCCGCCGCCTCGCAAGGTGTCGAGCTGGTCCAGGTCGGGCACTTCCCGCCGTACTACGACGGTGGCATGGCAGCGGCGGACCAGGTCGTCGCGACCGGTGCGACCGCGGTGATCGCGTACAACGACCTGGTCGCGTTCGGTCTGCTCGGTCGGCTGCACCTGCGCGGCCTGTCGGTGCCGGCGGACATCAGTGTGGTTGGTATCGACGACATCGAGGCGGCCACGATGGTGCGGCCGACGCTGACCACCGTCCGGCTCCCGAAGCAACAGGCTGGCCGGCTTGCGGTCGAGTTGCTGCTCAGCCTGCTCGATGAGGCGGTCGCGCCGACGCCCGAGCCCGGTGGCGACTCGCCCGGTTCCCAGCCGGATCGAGCGCGTGCGGAAGCCAAGACGAACCATCGATCGCTGACTGGCGAGCTGATGGTCCGCGACTCCACGGGGGTGGCGGCCCGATGAACGACTGCACCGGTCTGCCCGATGAACGACTCAACGGGGCCGTTGGTCCGATGAACTTTGCCTGCCACCCGACCTCTCTTCCGACTCGAGGATGGACGCAATGGTGAATCCCCGACTGAGCCTGACCAACCTGCCGATCAAGCCGGCGGTCGATCCAGGCGAGCTGACCGTTGGCATCGTGCATCTCGGGCTGGGCGCGTTCCATCGGGCCCACCAGGCTGTCATCACCGAGCGGGCCGCGCAGGTCACGGGTGACACCCGGTGGGGGATCATCGGGGTGAGTCAGCGGTCGGCCACCATTCGCGATCAGCTCGCGCCACAGGACGGCCTGTACTCCGTCCTGACGCGCGGGTCAGGTGATCCGTCGATCGAGGTGATCGGGAGCATCCGCGAGGTGCTGACCGCGCCGGAGGAGCCGGATGCGGTGGTCGCGCGGATCGCGGATCCGCGGGTCGCAGTGGTCACCCTCACCGTTACGGAGAAGGGCTATCGCGCGGCCGGTGCCGGTGCCGGTGCCGGTGCCGGTGGTGGCAGCGGTGGCAGCGGTGGCAGTGCTGGTGGTGGAGGTGGAGGTCTGGACCTGGACGATCCGGAGATCCGGGCGGATCTGACCGGGCGGCCGCCGCGGACCGTGGTGGGTCAGCTCGCTGCCGGGCTGGCCGGTCGTGCGACGAGTGGAGCCGGGCCGCTCACGGTGGTGTCCTGCGACAACCTCGTTGCCAATGGCCCGTTTCTCCGGCGGCTGATGGAGGACTACGCGAACGCCGCCGCGGAGCATGCGGCTCCGGCGTTGAAGGGGCTGGCCGAGCAGTTGGCGGTTGCGAGGTTCCCCGCGAGCATGGTGGATCGCATCGTGCCGGCGACCACCGAGACCGATCGGGACGAGGCCGCGCGGCTCCTCGGCGTACGGGATGAAGCGGTGGTGGTGGCGGAGCCGTTCATTCAGTGGGTGATCGAGGACGAGTTCGCTGCCGAGCGGCCGGCGTGGGAGCGGGGCGGGGCGGTGTTCACGGCCGATGTGGCGCCGTGGGAGCAGGCCAAGCTCAGGATGCTCAATGCGACGCACTCGATGCTTGCGTATCTCGGGGCTCTGCGGGGATACGATACGATCGCGGAGACCGTGCGCGATGAGGAACTCGCCGGGTTGGCGCGGGAGTTGATTAGTGCGGACGTGGTGCCGACGCTGACGCCGCCGACGGGGCTGGATCTGGCGGCGTACGGGGAGAGTGTGCTGGAGCGGTTCGCCAATCCGGCGCTCAAGCATCGGACCGCGCAGGTCGCGATGGACGGATCGGTGAAGTTGCCGGTCCGGATGCTGGGGACCGTGCGCGATCGGCTGGCGGCGGGGGCTGAACCGCGGCTGGCGTCTTTGGCGGTCGCCGCCTGGATGGTGTACGTCGCACGGGTTGATCACCTTGATGACCCGCAGGCCGCGCGACTGAAGGCATCACTCCAGGGTGCTGCTCAGCCCAAGTCCGTGGTGGACGCGCTGCTCGGGGTCGACACCGTGTTCGGTGCCGACCTCCGGGACAACGAACTCTTCCGCGCCCTCCTCATCGAACACGTAGCCAAGCTGAGCACATAAAGCGTGCTGTACCTACCTGACTGACTCGAAGAAGGAGATCAGCTCCTTGGCAAGGAGCTCAGGTGCGGCCAGCGGTGCAAAGTGCCCGCCACCGGCTAGTTCACGCACCTGTCCGTCAGCGACGTGCTGGGCCAGGTACAGAGCCGAATTCGAGACAAAGGTGCTCCTGGTCGTCTCCCTGCTCCACAGGGCGACCACCGGTGCCGAGATCTTCGCAAGCTGGTCGGGGTCGTACGGCCGGGATCCCTCCCTTGACAGGTTTTGCTGGAAGTACTGGAGCATGGCCGGGACGCTGCGTCCCCATCGCTCGAAGAAGTCCTCATCCAGGGCGGCAATGTCCGCGCCGGTCAGGACGAAGGGCGCGAAGGCGCGAGCCGCGTCGGCGAGGCGCCCGTCGGCCGCTGCCGCAGCAGTGCGTTCGATGGTTGCACCAAGGCTGGCGAGGTCGTCACCTTCCGCCACGGTCGGGACGTAGCCCTCGAAGAGGGCCACGGCGGACACCGCACTGCTCTGGGCCGCCGCACCGAGCGGCGGCTCAATGCCCGACCAGCCCACCAGGTACACCGCCTCACCGATTGTGTCGATGAACGCGACGACATCCTGTACCAGGCGGTGCACCGAGTGGTCCGGGCTGTCGCCGGACAGGCCGCGGCCGCGTGTGCTCGGCGTGTAGCAGGTGAAGCGGTCGGCGAGGTGGGGCACCAGCGCCTCGTAGGCAACCTCGCCGTCGCCCCATCCTCCGTGGACCAGAACCAAGGGCGGCCCCTGTCCGCGGACTCGTCCGACGATCTCGGTGCCGTCTGCCGAAATGGCAACCTGAACCCGTCCAGCCATCGTCACTCACTCCTCGAGTCGGGCGCCGGTGTTCGGCGCATCTACCAAGAAGCTAGGTAGCGCGGCTGCGATCGGGCATCGGCTCGATTGACCAACTTGCCTCTGCGCGACTACGCGGTTATGCGTAGCCGCTGACGCGTCAGCGAGCCACTGTCAGCTGATGGTCGATGGCGTAGCGGGCAGCATGGGTGCGCGAGGTGACACCGATCTTGTTGTAGATGTTCGTCAGGTGCCGGGCAACCGTCCGGTCACTGATGAACAGCGCAGCACCGATCTCGCGGTTGGAGCGTCCGTCGGCCACCAGCGTGAGCACTTCGCACTCACGCGGGGTCAGGCCATCGGGCAACTCGCGCATCGGTCGGTGCGCACCCAACCGCTCATAGACTGCCGTCGCCCGCGCCAGCTCCGCGTCTGCGGAAGCCGCGTCGCCGAACGCCCGGTAGGCCTCGGCGAGCCGGACGCAGGTACCGGCGGCATCGTAGACAGACCCGAGTTCGTACCAGCGCCGGCAGGCGTCGCGCAGCACTGGCAGTGCCTCCGCGACGTTGCCCTCAGCCAGCAACACCGCACCGCGCGCGGTTGCCGCCATCGCCTCGAGTCCTGAGGTGGCGAAGGTGGATGCCGTCTTCGCGAGCTCGGACGCGGCAGCTGCAGCGTCCTGCGGATGTCCGGCGGCGATCGCGATCTCGACCAGCGCCGCACACAGCGGGGCGCGGAGCAGCGGATCGGGACCTGCCGCGGCCACTGCCGAGAGCACCGACGCCAACGCACCCTCGGCGTCACCATCGGCAAGCCGAAGCAACGCCCGCCCCGGCTGCGGGTCGTATCCGCGGGCGTGCGCTTCGGCGTACGCCTCGGCAGCGCCGGCCTCACCGCGCAACCGGCGAACCTCGGCAACGACGTACCAGGCCTGTGCGGCATAGTCGAGCCGATTGACGTCGAGGCTCGCAACCACATGCAGCGCTCCGAACTCAGCCTCGTCCCACGCGCCGCGCAGCAGTTGGAGCTGCGCTCGGTGCACCGCACACATGGCGCCGAACGTTACTTCGGCGGGCACGGTAGTCAGCCACCTCTCGGCCAGTTCCGTCCACCGAGTCATCCGACGAACGTCACAGACCTCATGACAGGCCGCGATGGTATGGCAGTAGAGGACACCCGTCATGAACGGATCCAGCCTGCCCTCCCGGACAGTCACCATCGCCTCGTCGAGCAGCGCCAACCCGTCTGCGACCGCGCCCGACTTGATGAGCGCGCGCCCTTCGCCATTCAGCCCCAGAGCCACCAGGTCCGGCTCGTTCAGCCGTCGGCCGAGGTCACGGATCTGCCGGGCTGCATCCACCGCCACAGCAGGCTGGCCGGCCACCAGGTTGGCCTCCACGCCCGTCAACAGCAGCAGGAGCCCATGCACCCGGCACTCCCGGACACCCTCGAGCAGATGCTTGGAACGGCTCAACCAACCCATACCCAGCGGCTCGTCGCCTCTCCCGACGTGGAAGACCCCGAGACGGAAAGCAACCCCCGCGGCATCGGCCGGACGCGATTCGGCAACAAGGGCGTCGCACGCCGCAGCGTCGAGTCTCAGGGCGTCCTCGATCCGCCCCAGCCACCACACCGCGTCGGCGTAGGCGGCGAGGTCATTGGCGGTCAGTCGATCCGGCGCGACCGCGTCAAATGAGTCAGCGGCGCCGCGCCATTCCTGTGCCGCGGACGCCTGCCTTGCCCGGTGCAGGCTGTCATCGTGGTCGTCCACCTGCTGCCCTCCGTCGACAGCAGCAGGCTACCGCTCGCGTCTGCAGAGAACCGTCAGACGGGCCTTGGGTCGAGGCGTGGCCCGCGGGTTGGGGGTGGGCGGCGTGTGGGGGTGGGTGGGCTATTTGGTGGTGAATTTGCTGTTGGCGTCGAGGCCGGCCTTTTGCCATTGGGGGGCGGTGAACCATTGGCCGAACTTCTGGAAGCGGTTGGTCATGAGGCTGTCCAGGACGTAGGTGTTGGTGCTGAGGACCACCTCGCCGGTGGGGATGGGGGAGCCGGAGTTCTGCACCATGCCGGTGGCGGCGGTGCCTTGTTTCATGGTGACCTTGTTGCCGGTGACGGACACGTCGCGGAGGACGTTGAGGCCCCAGGGACCACTGCCGCGGGTGCGGGACTGGATAGAGATGCCGTTGACGTTGCCGGTGACAACGTTGTTGCGGACCTGGACATTCGTCGACGTGTTCACGTTGATACCGCCGCCGTCCCACAGCGACGTACCGGAGCCGCGGCCGGTACCGAGGCCGTTGCCGGTGATGGTGTTGTTCTCGATCACGCCGTTGCGGCCGATCTCGTAGCGGATCCCGTCGGCGGCGTTGTCGACGATCTGGTTGTCGCTGAAGGTGCGGCCGTCGTCGTACGCGTCGCTCCAGAGGCCGACGCCGAGGTTGCCCTGGATCAGGTTGCCGGTCACCGTACCGCCGGTGGACCAGGTGGTCTTGATCCCGCCGGACTCCCAGTCGGCGATCCAGAAGCCGTCGGTGTTGTTGTTGCTGACCTGATTGTCGGAGATGGTGCCGTTGACGGTGCTGTACTGGCCGATGCCGAGCTGGCCGTTGTGCTGGATCAGGTTGCGTTCCAGGGCGGCGCCGTCGGCGTTGACGAGCATCGCGCCGACCGCGTGGTTCCAGCGGATGTCGTTGGCAACGACCTTCCACTTCGGGCCGAGGACGATCGCGCCGGCCTGGGGCGCGGTGGCGAAGTGCTCGATGGTGAGGCCGCGTACGGTGACGCCGGTGGCCGTGGACTGGATCGCGGTCGGGGTCTTGGACATCTCGACGGACCGGCCGGCCGGGTTGTCGCCGAGGAAGACGGCGTTCGCCGCGTAGTCGCCGAAGAAGGTGCCGGGGACAACCTTTTCCCGGGTGGCGACGCGGGTCAGGTGTCTGCCGTCGAGGAACAACTGTTCACGCAGATAGCAGACGTTGGCGATGTTGTCCTCGCATTGGCCGGTTCGCCCGTACGCCGCCGGGAGCACGCCCTTCACGACCCAGTCGCCGCCGGTCGCGGTCCAGCCGGTGAGCGGGACCGACCCGGTCAGTACGGCGTCCTCGTCGCTGCCGATGATCTGGTTCGCCTTCGGGACGATCATGCGGGTGATCCGGTGCAGGCCCGCGGCGAAGCAGAACGTCGTACCGGTCGGGTAGTTGGCGACCACGTCGGCGGCTTCCTGGCCGGGGCGGATCTCCACACCGATGCAGGGCACGACACTGGACGGACCGATGCGCAGGGCATCCACGTTGGAAAGCGTCGGCATGTTGGTGGGAAGCGGGGGAAGCGCGATCGCGGGCGGCGCGACCGGTGTCGGTGGATCCGGTTCGTACGCCGTCGCAGCGGCGGGCGCCGAGCTTACGAGAGGTGCCGTCAGGACTAGTGCCGTGACGGAGATGACGGTCGATGACTTCTTCACCGCGGCCCTCCGGGGCGTAGAGGTACAGGTTCTGCACCCCCCTGGTGCGGCTTACCCGGGAAAGATTACTACCTGACGCAGTCATGGCAACACGCAAAGTTCGTTGCCGACGGCCAGTGTCGGACATTTGTTTGCCGTGCGCACCCAATTCGGTCGCGCTGCGTGGCCGAGATCGCGCTCCGTGAGGAATCCTTGCCCTAGGCCCTCAGCTTGCCGGGCAGGTTGCCCTCAGCTCGCCGTGAAGCTGCCGATCGTGTCGTAACCGGCCTGGCGCCAGCCCTCGGCGGTGAGCTTCGTACCGGCCTTGGCGAAGCGCTGCGCCGCCAGCTGGTCCAGCTCGTACCGGTTGCCGCTGAAGATCAGCTGGCCGACCGGCACCTCGGCGCCCGAGTTCTGCACCAGCCCGGTGGCCTGGGTGCCGCCGGGCATCCCGACCGTGTTGCCGGTGACGCGCACGTTGCGGAGCAGGTAGCGCCCCCACGGTCCGTCGCCGCGGGTGCGGGACTGGATGGAGATGCCGTTGACGTTGCCGGTGACAACGTTGTTGCGGACCTGGACGTTCGTCGACGTGTTGACGTTGATCCCGCCGCCGTCCCACAGCGACGAACCTGAGCCGCGGCCGGTGCCGAACCCGTTGCCGGTGACCGTGTTCTTCTCGATCACGCCGTTGCGGCTGATCTCGAACCGGATCCCGTCCGCCGCGTTGTCGACGATCTTGTTGTTGCTGATCAGCCGCCCGTCGTCGGCCACGTCGGCCCAGATCCCGATGCCCTTGTTGGCCCGGATCAGGTTGCCGCTGACCACACCCGACGACCGGGTCGACTTCATCCCGCCGGACTCCCAGTCGGCGATCCAGAAGCCGTCGGTGTTGTTCGAGGTGATCACATTCGAGGTGACGTTCGCCTGTGCAGAGCTGTACTGGCCGAGGCCGAGCTGGCCGTTGTGGTGGACCAGGTTGCGCTCGATCCGCGCGTTGTCGGCGTTCACCAGCATCAGGCCGACGGACTTGTTCCACCGGACCTCGTTCGCCTTCACCTTCCAGCCCGGACCGGAGACCAGCGCGCCGGCCTGGGCGGGGCTGGCGAAGTGCTCGATGGTGAGACCGCGGACGGTGACGCCGGGCTGGTTCGACGCGATCGCGGTCGCCGTCTTCGACATCTCCACCGAGTGCCCGGACGGGTTGCTGCCGAGGTAGATCGCGTCGGCGGCGTAGTCGGCGTAGAAGGTGCCGGCCTTGACCGCGCCGAGCGACGCCACCCGGGTCAGGTGGTCGCCGTCCAGGAACAGCTGCTCGCGCAGGCTGCAGATGTTGGCCGTGTTGTCCTCACACTGCCCGGCCTTCCCGTACGCCGGCGGCAGGGCACCGCGGGTCACCCAGGCCGCACCCGACTTGCTCCAACTGGTCAGCGGGGTCGAGCCGGTCAGTACTGCGCGCTTGGCGCTCGCGATTGTCTGGTTGGCCTTCGGGCGGATCGTCTCGCTGATCCGGTGCAGGCCGGCGGCGAAGCAGAAGGTGGTGCCGGATGGGTGTGCGTTGACGACGGACTGCGCGTTCTGTCCGGGCTTGATCGAGACGCCGCTGCACGGACCGGCGACGCTCGGGCCCGCGCTGTCACTGGTGACGACAGGCTTGGTGGTCCCGGAATCAGTGGTCGGCTTGGCGGCGGTCGGCTTCTTCTTCGGGCCAGGGGTGGTGGGCTTGGCCGACGGTGCGACGGTCGGCGGCTTGCTGGACACAGTGCCCGGCGGCAGCGACGGCGAAGGCGAAGGAAGGAAGCCGGTCCCGGCGGCCGCATTGTCGTCTTTGGTGCGTGACTTCTCGGTGGATGCCGCGTTCTTCTGATGGGAGTTCACGGGGTAAGCGACTGCTGCGCCAACCACCACGACCGCGATGGTGGCGAACAACGCCGGCTTCGCCGACATGAACTTCCTCAAAGCACCCTCCGGGGTGTTTCGCGGCACGCGGTACCACGTCCCCCGGTGCGCCTCACGTACCAGTCGTCACCACCGCGGAAACCTCTGACCGACGGCCTAGGGTGGTGCTCATGCGGGTCGCCATCCTTCACAACCGGTATCGATCGGGTCAACCCAGTGGCGAGAACACGGTAGTGGATCAAACGGCTGTTTTATTGCGTAACTCAGGACATGAGGTCGACCAATACGTGCAAAACAGCGACGAAATCGCGCGCTTCGGCCGAAAAGATCGCGCTCTGTTACCGTTCCGCTCCGTTTGGTCATTCGGCGACGAACGCGATTTAACACTCCGATTGCACGAGCGGCGGCCCGACATCGTGCACGTGCACAACACCTTCCCGCTCCTCAGTCCGTCGGTACTGCGGGCCGCGCACAAGCTGGGTCTCCCGGTCGTGGCCACACTGCACAACTTCCGCCTGATGTGCGCCAACGGCGTACTGCAGCGCGACGGTGGTCCGTGTGAAGCCTGCGTCGGCCGGATTCCGTGGCGCGGTGCGGTGCACGGCTGCTACCGCGAGTCGAAGGTGCAGACCATCCCGCTCGTCACCGGGATCACGGTGCACAAGAGCCTCCGGACCTGGCAGCGATACGTCACCACGTTGGTCGCGCCATCGGAGTTCGTCCGCTCGCGCTACGTCGCCGGCGGGTTCGACGGCGGGCAGATCGTGGTCAAGCCGCATGCCGTTCCCTTCTCCGGCAGGGTTCGCGAGGGCGCGGGTGACGGGGTCGTGTTCCTCGGCCGGCTGACCGAGGAGAAGGGTTTCGCCGATCTGCTCCAGGCGTGGGACTCTTCGCTGGGGGAGTTGATCATCATCGGTGACGGCCCGCTGAGGGGTGAGGCCGATGCCCGAGCCGCGCGGGATCCGTCGATAAAGGTGCTCGGCGCGCTGCCGTGGGAGGAATGCATGGAAGTACTACGGTCCGCGCGCGCCGTCGTCGTACCGGCGCGGTCTTATGAGACGTTCGGCCTTGTGGTTGTGGAGGCGTTCGCGCACGGCGTACCGGTGGTCGCGTCCCGGATCGGAGCGCTGGCCGAGTTGGTGGATGACGGGGAGACCGGAGCGTTGACCGAACCCGGTGATTCGGCTGGATTGCGGAAGGCGATCGAGTTGATCACGGACCCTACGACTTCGATAGCCTGCGGGGAACGAGCCCGGCAGGTCTATCTCGAGCGCTTCACCCCGGAGCGGGACCTGGCCGCCACGGAGAGGATCTATGCCGATGCGATCGCCCGGCACCCGGCCCGCGCCTGACCGGGCGCGCCGTGCCTGGCTGAACGTAGTGGCTGCTAGGCGGAGCGTGACTACTCGGTGTAAGGTCGGCGAGTGGGGGAGCGCATGGTGCCGCAACGCATCGGGTATCTGACCGGTGTCTTCGACCTGTTCCATGTCGGTCACCTGGACGTGCTCGAACGTGCCCGGCAGCAGTGCGACCGGTTGATCGTCGGCGTGCTGTCCGACGACTGGGCCGAGGACGCCTGGGGTGACCGGCCCTTCGTTCCGCTCCTCGAACGGGCCCAGATCATCGAGCACCTGCGCTGTGTGGACGAAACGGTTGTGGTGGAAGACGTCGAGCCCGAGTGGCTGACCGGCGTGCTGGGGGTACGGACGGTGTTCGCCGCTGACGGGACCGACGGTGTGCTCGGTGCTGACGAGCTGGACGGGATTCCCGCCGGGCTGATCAGCACCCTGGCCGCCGGACGAGGTTCCCGCAGCCAGATCCTGCGCGCCGCGATCGGCCCGCGGCAGTCGCGCAGTTCCGTCGCATGACCGCCCGCTCCTACGGCGAAGTCGTCGCGGAACTGGTCCGCGCCCAGAAACCATCCGCCGGCACCCCGGCGTACTCGCGGTTCGTCAACCGGCGGCTCGGGCGGTATCTTGCGGCGGGCGCGTTCCAGCTCGGCCGTACGCCGAACCAGGTGAGCCTGGCGAGCGGGTTCTGCTCGTTGATTGGCATCGTGCTGATCGCGACGGTCGAGCCGAGCCTGCCGTTGGCCCTGGTGGTCACCGCGTTCCTTGTGCTCGGGTATGCGCTCGACTCGGCCGACGGACAGCTCGCCCGGTTGCGGGGTGGCGGGTCGCCGCTCGGTGAATGGCTCGACCACATGATCGACTGCGTGAAGATCGTGCTGCTGCATAGCGCGGTGCTGGTCTCGTTCTACCGGTTCGATGCCTTCAGCAACGAGTTCGTGCTGCTGGTCCCGCTCGGCTATTTGTGCGTGTCCGCGGTGATGTTCTTCGGGCTGATCCTGATCGACCAGCTGCGCCGGCGGCATGGTGGCACGACGTCCAATGTCCGCGGCGATTCGGTGCTGAAGTCGTTGCTGATCGCACCGACCGACTACGGCATCCTCTGCCTGGTGTTCCTGACCCTTGGCCTGCCGTCGCTGTTCGCCGTACTGTACGGGCTGATGCTGGCGGCCAACCTGGTCTTCCTGCTGGCCGCGATCGCCAAGTGGTACGGCGAGACGGCAGCGCTCCGGCCGGCGAAGGAGGTGGTCCGCTGATGGGAGTGACCGGGTACGCGCCGGGCGTCTACGACATGTTCCACATCGGACACCTGAACATCCTGCGTCGCGCCCGCGAGCACTGCGACTACCTGATCGCCGGTGTGGTCAAGGACGAGGTGGTGGCCCAGATCAAGGGCCGGCCGCCGGTGGTCCCGCACGACGAGCGGATGGAGGTGGTCCGCGCGATCGGCCTGGTCGACGAGGTGGTCAGCGACTGGTCCAGCGACAAGTTCGAGATGTGGAAGCAGTTGCGGTACGACGTGCTCTTCAAAGGTGACGACTGGAAGGGCACCGAGAAGGGCACCCGGCTGGAGAAGCTGCTCGGCGAGGTCGGTGCGAGCGTGCACTACTTCCCGTACACCGCGTCCACGTCGAGCACGGATCTCCGCCGGCTGCTGGAGGGGCCCTGATGGCCGGCCGGCCGAAGGTCCTGCTCAGCGCGTACGCGTGCCGTCCGCAGGGTGGCTCCGAACCGGGCGCCGGCTGGGCCTGGGCGAAGGCGGCCGCGCGGGATCACGATGTCTGGCTGCTGACCCGCGGCAAGTTCGCGCACGAGCTCACCGAGGAACTGGCGATCCGGCCGATCCCGTCGCTGACCGTCGTACCGCTGGAGCTGCCGAAGTGGTTGCTCAGGCTGCGGCGTCGGCACGCCGACGTCTACTGGTACTACCCGCTCTGGCAGCGGCTGGCCGGGCGGACCGCTCGCCGGCTGGACGCGGAGCACTCGTTCGACGTGATCCACCACCTCACCTTCGCGGTCGACTGGATGCCCGCCGGAGTCGTGCAGCATTCGTCTGCGAAGGTGATCTGGGGTCCGATCGGTGGGTCCACCGCGGTGCCGTTGTCGCTGGCGCACTGGCTGGGCGGGCGTGGTCTGGTGGGTGAGCTGGTACGCCGCGGCTGGACCGGAGTGGCCCGCAAACTCGTGGGTCGCCGGCTCGCTCAGACGGCCGACCTGGTGGTTGCCCAGAACAACGATGTCGCGGAGACGTTCGGCCAGGCGGCGCGCGAAATCGTCGTCCAGCCGAATGTGGCGATCCGGCGGTTCGCGAGTGCGGCCGGTCCGTACGAGCCGTACTCGCCGGGCGCGAAGACGGCCCTCTTCGTCGGCCGGCTGATCCCGTGGAAGGGCGTGATGCTGGCGATCAGCACCATGGCTCGGCCCGAGGCGGCGAACTGGGAGCTGAGGGTGATCGGTGACGGGCCGGACTGGCGTCGCGCCGAGCGGCTGGCCGAGCGCCTCGGCATCCGGGATCGGGTGGAGTTCACCGGTCAACTGCCGCGCGAGGAGGTCCTCGCGGCGATGTTGCGCGCCGATGCTTTGCTTGCGCCCGCAATGCGGGAGGCAGCCGGTTGGGCGGTGACCGAGGCGCTCGCCAGTGGCTGCCCGGTGGTGTGCATCGATCGCGGCGGGCCGTCCGTCATCGTCGGGCCTGACGAAGGCGCCGTCGTCTCCTGGCGCGGCGACGTGGTCGGCGAACTCGCCCGCGGCCTCGCCGGCCTCCGCGGCCGCATCACTCCGGTAGATCGCTGGGGCCCCGACCGCCTACCAGCCCTCCTCGCCGCCTGGTACGCCACCGCGCACGTCCCCCAGTAGACAGAGAAACCGCGGGTCAGTCGCGGGCGGCCATTCCTGAGTGGCTGAGTCCCGGCAGGGCGAGCATGCGGTCGAGAGCGATCTTGGCGTAGTGCTCCGTGTCGGCGTCGACCTTGATCGGGTTGACCACGGTGCCGGCGACCAGGTTCTCGAGCGCCCAGACGAAGTGGGGCAGGTCGATGCGGTTCATCGTCGCGCAGTAGCAGACCGTCTTGTCCAGGAAGACGATGTTCTTGTCGGCGTGCTTCTTCGCGAGACGCTGGACCAGGTTGAGCTCGGTGCCGACCGCCCACGACGTCCCGGGCGCGGCCTCGTCGAGGGTCTGGATGATGTACTCCGTCGAGCCGACCAGGTCCGCCTTGGTGACGACCTCGTGCTGGCACTCAGGGTGCACGAGCACCTGTACGCCGGGGACGCGGGCGCGGACGTCATCCACAGCGGCCGCGGTGAAGCGGCCGTGGACCGAGCAGTGCCCGCGCCAGAGGATCATCTTCGCGTTCGCCAGCTGCTCAGGGGACAGGCCGCCGCCCGGCTTGTGCGGGTCGTAGACGACGCACTCGTCGAGGCTGATGCCCATCTTCAGGACGGCGGTGTTGCGGCCGAGGTGCTGGTCGGGCAGGAAGAGCACCTTCTCGCCCTGCTGGAAAGCCCACTCGAGCGCGACATCCGCGTTGCTCGAAGTACAGACCGCTCCGCCGTTGCGGCCGCAGAACGCCTTGATGTCGGCGCTGGAGTTCATGTACGTGACCGGCACGGTGACATCGGCGACACCGGCGTCGGCGAGGGCGTCCCAGGCCGCCTCGACCTGCTGGATCCGGGCCATGTCAGCCATCGAGCAGCCGGCGGCGAGGTCCGGCAGGATCACCGTCTGGTTCTCGTTGGTCAGGATGTCCGCGGACTCGGCCATGAAGTGCACACCGCAGAACACGATGTACGGCGCGTCCGGGCGGGCCGCCGCGTCCCGGGCGAGCTTGAACGAGTCGCCGGTGACATCGGCGAACTGGATCACCTCGTCGCGCTGGTAGTGGTGGCCCAGCACGAACACCTGGTCGCCGAGGGCGGCCTTGGCTTTCAGCGCCCGCTCGACCAGGTTCGGGTCGGAGGCCGGGGGCAGCGCGCCCGGGCACTCCACGCCACGCTCCGAGTGCGGGTCGGAGTCGCGGCCCAGGAACAGCAGGGGAAGGGACTTCGAACCGTCTGCGATTGTCGTCACGTCAACATCGTGCCACGCCGGACACGTCCGACCGCGTGGTACACCTCACTGCCCAGCATGCGAAATTCACACTCCTTGGCAGCAGCGCTCGCTGGGCGGATGCTGATCAGATGAACGTCGTCGGTTCCGCGGCCGACCTCGCCGCGCGACTCCGGGGCACCGGTTACCTCGCCGACGAGGGCCTGGCCACGGTCGGCTACCTCGCGCTCGCTCTCGACCGCCCCCTGCTGCTGGAAGGCGAACCCGGAACCGGCAAGACCGCTCTCGCCCTGGCCATCGCCGAGGCGCTCGACCTGCAGCTGATCCGGCTGCAGTGCTACGAGGGCATCGACTCGACCCAGGCCCTCTACGACTGGGACTTCCCGCGCCAGATCTTGCATCTACGGACGGTCGAGGCGACCAGCAGCGGCGCCGAGGTCGAGGAGGTCGAGCGGTCCCTGTTCGACGAGCGGTTCCTCCTCGCCCGGCCCGTACTCCGGGCTCTGCGTGAGAGTCCCGCCGTGCTCCTGGTGGACGAGATCGACCGGGCCGACGACGAGTTCGAGGCGTTCCTGCTCGAAGTCCTCTCCACCCACGAGGTGACGATCCCCGAACTGGGCACGATCCGCGCGGAGGTACCGCCGATCGTCGTCCTCACCTCCAACCGGACCCGCGAGGTACACGACGCGCTCAAACGCCGCTGTCTATACCACTGGATCGACCACCCCGGCCTGGAGCGCGAGGTCGAGATCATCCGGACCCGGCTGCCCGAAGTGTCCCGCCGGCTCGCCGAACAGGTCGCCCGATCGGTGCAGCGGATGCGCGAACTCGACCTGCTCAAGCCGCCCGGCGTGGCGGAGACGCTCGACTGGGCCCGGGCGATCGACGCACTCGGTACGGACGCCCTGGACGTGCAGTCCGCGGCCGCGACGTTGGGGGCCGTGCTCAAATATCGCGAGGACTCCGAACGTGTCCGCGAGTCCCTAGATCGATTGCTGGCGAGCTAGGTGACTAGCAGCCTGGACCTGTCGCCCGACCTCTCATTGGCCGGGTTCGCCTCCGCGCTGCGGCACGCGGGTCTGGCGATCACCGCCGACCGGGTGCAGGTGTTCCTGCGGGCCGTGGCCGCCCTCGACATCGCCGTCGCGGCTGACGTCTACTGGGCCGGCCGGGCGTCGCTGTGTGCCGATCCGGACGACTTTCCCCGGTACGACGAGGTGTTCGCCGCGTGGTTCTCCGGCGACCTGCCGAGCGGGGGGATCCGGCGGACGCGGGCGGCGCCGACCGTCGTACAGGCCGGGCTTGATGCCGAGGACAACGGTGTCGAGGGGGAGGACCACGCGATCGCGGTGTCGGCCAGCGATACCGAGGTACTGCGGCATCGGGATGTGGCGGAGCTGTCCGCCACCGATCGGGCCGAGTTGCTCCGGTTGTTCGCGAGCCTGAAACCGCAGGCGCCGAGGCGGCGTGCGGCCCGGCGACGGCCCTCCCACACGGGCGAAATCGACCCGCGACGGACCCTCAGGGCCCAACTGCGCCACGTTGGTGAACCAGCGCGCGTGCTCTACCGGCGACGCGGGATCCGACCTCGCCGGGTGGTCCTGCTCGTGGACGTCTCCGGCTCGATGCGCCCGTACGCCGACAGCCTGCTGCGGCTCGCTCACACCATGGTCCGGGTGGCCCCGCGTCAAGTGGAGGTGTTCACCATCGGGACCAGGCTGACCCGGGTGACGTCGGCGCTGCGGCACCGCGACTCGGAGTACGCGCTACGGCTGGCCGGGGACGTCGTACCGGACTGGTCGGGCGGCACCCGGCTCGGTGAGGTGCTGAAGGTGTTCCTGGATCGTTGGGGGCAGCGGGGGACGGTCCGTCGAGCGGTTGTGGTCGTCTGCAGCGACGGGTGGGAACGTGGGGACACGGCCCTGCTGGGAGCGCAGTTGCACCGGCTGAAGCGGCTGGCGCACCGGATCGTCTGGCTCAATCCACATCGCGGCAAGCCCGGCTATCTGCCCGTCCAGGCGGGGATCGTCGCCGTGCTGCCGTCGGTGGACGACCTCATCGCGGGACACAGCCTGGCCAGCTTCGCGAATCTCCTGAAGGTGGTGGCCGATGCGTGACGTGCTCGAGCAGTTGATGGGTTGGTGGAACGCGGGGCAACCGGTTGCCGTCGGCACCGTTGTGGCGACGTTCGAGTCGGCGCCGCGGCCGCCGGGCGCGGTGATGCTGGTCGGCCCCGGTGGTGAGGCGGTCGGCAGTGTCTCGGGCGGTTGCGTCGAGGGGGCGGTCTACCAACTCGGCGAGGAGATCCTCGAGTCCGGTGAGCCGGTGCTCCAGCGGTACGGCGTGAGCGACGAGTCGGCATTCGCCGTCGGCCTCACCTGCGGCGGGATCCTGGACATCTTCGTCGAGCGCATCGACCAGGCGTCGTACCCGGAACTGGGCGAGGTGGCGGCCGACGTTGCCGCAGGCCGACCGGTCGCCGTGGCCACCGTGGTCGCGCATCCCGATACCGCACGTATTGGTCGGCGGCTCGTGGTGCGACCCGCTGATGAACCGACGGTTGGCAGCCTGGGAACGGATCGGATCGACGACGCCGTGGCCGATGACGCGCGCGGGTTGCTCGCGGCGGGGCGGACGGAGACGTTGGAGTACGGGCCGGAGGGGCAGCGCCGGGGCGAGGGGATGCGGGTCTTCGTCTCGTCGTACGCGCCGGTGCCGCGGCTGCTGGTGTTCGGCGCGATCGACTTCGCGGCGGCGGTGGCGAAACTCGGCTCGTTCCTGGGGTATCGGGTGACTGTCTGCGATGCGCGCGGGGTCTTCGCGACCGCGTCCCGGTTCCCGTCCGCCGACGAGGTGGTGGTCGACTGGCCGCACCGGTACCTGAAGGCCGAGGTGGCGGCCGGCCGGATCGACGGCCGGACCGCGATCTGCGTACTCACCCACGACCCGAAGTTCGACGTACCGCTGCTCGAGGTCGCGCTCCGGCTGCCGGAGGTCGCGTACGTCGGGGCGATGGGCTCGCGGCGGACCCACGACGACCGGCTCAAGCGGCTCCGCGAGGCCGGGCTGACCGAGTCCGAGCTGGCCCGGCTGGCCAGTCCGATCGGGCTGGATCTGGGCGCGCGGACGCCGGAGGAGACCGCGGTCAGCATCGCCGCCGAGATCATCGCGCTGCGCTGGGGCGGTGTCGGGGATCGCTTGTCGGGACAGGCGGGACCGATCCACCACTAGGCCGTTGAGAGGTGCTCGGTCTTGTGGTCCACGTCACACCGGTAGCAGGATCAGGGAGGACGGCACTGCTCACGGCTGGAGGCTGGGATGACCCGGGTCACGGTGAAGGTCGATGGAAGCAGCTACACGGATGACGTGGAGCCGCGCACGCTGCTGGTGCATTACCTGCGCGAGCAACTGGGGAAGACGGGCACGGTAGTCGGTTGCGACACCGGTAACTGCGGCGCTTGCACGGTTCACCTCGACGGACGGAGCGTGAAGGCCTGCTCGGTGCTGGCGGTCCAGGCCGACGGGCACGAGGTCACCACGATCGAGGGGCTGGCGACGAACGGCCAGCTGCATCCGATGCAGCAGGCCTTCCACGAGAACCACGCCCTGCAGTGCGGTTACTGCACGCCCGGCATGATCATGCAGTCGATCGACCTGCTGGCCGAGAACCCGGACCCGACCGAGGACCAGATCCGGCTCGGGCTGGAGGGGAACCTCTGCCGCTGTACGGGCTACCAGAACATCGTCCGCGCCGTGAAGGCCGCCGCGGGAGGTGCGAAGTGACGTCGACACAAGAACGCCCGGCCGCCGAGATCGGTGCGCCGCGCAAGCGCAAGGAGGACGCCCGGCTGATCACCGGCCGGACCCGCTGGACCGACAACGTCGTACTGCCCGGCATGTTGCATCTGGCAATGGTGCGCAGCCCGTTCGCGCACGCCAGGATCCTGGGGATCGACACCGAGGCGGCGGAGAACGCGCCTGGTGTGATGGCCGTGCTGATCGGCACCGACCTGGCCGACGAGCAGGGTGCGCTGCCGAACGCCTGGGCGGTCGTACCCGAGCAGAAGGCGCCGACCCACCCGTCGATGGCGGTCGATCATGTCGCGTTCGCGGGCGAGATCGTTGCCATGGTGGTGGCCCGGACCGCCGCCGAGGCCGACGACGCCGCCGAACTGGTCGACGTGGACTACGAGGAACTGCCGCCGGCCTTGGATCTGAAGGCGTCCGCCGCCGACGAGGTGCTCGCGCATCCGGATCTCGGGACGAACGTGTCCGCGGTGTGGACGTTCGACTCGGCCGAATCCGGTACCGGGCAGGACGTCGACGCGGCGATCGCGACGGCGCGGGAGAGCGGCATCGTGATCGAACGCGAGATCCGGCAGCAACGGCTGATCCCCGCGTTCATGGAACCGCGGTCGATCGTCGTCGACCCGACCGCCGAGCAGCTCACCGTCTGGTCGGCGACCCAGGTCCCGCATTTCGTCCGGATCTTCATCGCGTTGGTGCTCGGGATCCCGGAGCACAAGATCCGGGTGATCGCGCCCGATGTCGGTGGCGGTTTCGGCGGCAAGTTGCAGTTCACGCCCGAAGAGGTGCTCACCGTCATCGCGGCCCGGCGTACCGGGAAGCCGTGCAAGTACAGCGAGTCCCGGTCCGAGTCGCTGATGTCGGCCCACCACGGCCGGGACCAGGTGCAGAAGGTCACGCTCGCCGCGACCAAGGACGGTACGGTGACCGGCTTCAAGGCGGAACTGCTGGCCGACATGGGTGCCTACCTCGGCCTGGTCACGTCGGCGATCCCGTTGCTCGGGGCCCTGATGTACAACGGCATCTACAAGTTCCCGGCGTACCGGCTGACCTTCACGAACGTCTTCACCAACAAGACCTGGACCGACGCGTACCGGGGGGCCGGCCGGCCGGAGGCGACGTTCGCGATCGAGCGGCTGATGGACGAGCTCGCCGCCGAGGTGGGCGCCGACCCACTGGAGATCCGGGAGCGGAACTGGATCAAGCACGAGGAGTTCCCGTTCGACACCGTGACGGGGATGCGGTACGACTCGGGCAACTACGAGGCGGCGACCGCGAAGGCGAAGGAGCTGTTCGGGTACGACGCGCTGCGCGCCGAGCAACGCCGACGCCGGGAGTCCGGTGATCCGGTCCAACTCGGGATCGGCGTCTCGACGTACACGGAGATGTGCGGACTGGCGCCGTCGCGCTGGCTGGGCTCGATGGGGTACGTCGGGGGCGGCTGGGAACACGCTTCGGTCCGGATGCTGCCGACCGGGAAGGTAGAGGTGATCACCGGGACGAGTCCGCACGGGCAGGGGCATGAGACCGCCTGGAGCCAACTCGTCGCCGATCGGCTGGGCGTGGCGTTCGAGGACGTCGAAGTGCTGCACGGCGACACCCAGATCGCGGCTCGCGGGCTGGACACGTACGGGTCCCGCTCGCTCGCTGTCGGTGGGATGGCCGTCCTGGCCGCGGCCGACCGGGTGATCGAGAAGGCCAAGCCGATCGCGGCCCAGTTGCTCGAGGCCAACGTCGACGACCTGGACTTCACCGGCGGCCGGTTCGGGGTCCGGGGCACCGAATCGGGGATGAGCATGGGCGAGCTCGCGTTCGCGGTCTTCCAGGGACACAAGCTCGACGGATCCGACGTGGAGCGCTCGCTGGACGCGGACGCGACGCTGGATCCGGACGACTTCTCCTTCCCGCACGGGACTCACCTGTGCGCGACCGAGGTCGACACCGAGACGGGTGGGGTGAAGATCCGCTCGTACGTCAGCGTCGACGACGTCGGCCTGGTGGTGAACCCGTTGATCGTCGAGGGACAGGTGCACGGCGGCCTGGCCCAGGGGATCGCGCAAGCGCTCTTCGAGGAAGCCGTGCACGACGAGTCGGGCACGTTGCTGACCGGATCGTTCGTCGAATACCTGGTTCCGTCGGCGGCGGACCTGCCGGCCTTCGTGACGGCGCGGACCGAGACGCCGGCGACCACGAACCAGCTCGGCGTGAAGGGGGTCGGTGAGGCCGGCACGATCGCGTCGACGCCGGCCGTGGTGAACGCGATCGTGGACGCGGTCCGCCATCTCGGCGTGACCGACATCCCGATGCCGTGCTCGCCGTACCGGGTCTGGAAGGCCCTTCAGGAAGGGACGAGGTCATGATCCCGGCAGGTTTCGAGTACTACGCGCCGACCTCGGTCGACGAGGCGGTGACGTTGCTCCACGACCACGAGGACGCGAAGGTGCTGGCCGGCGGTCAGAGCCTGTTCGCGGTACTGCGGGTCCGGCTTGCCGCGTTCGAGTCGCTCGTCGACCTCGGCAAGATCGACGAGCTGCGTGGGATCCGTGACGACGGCGATGCTCTGGTGATCGGCGCGATGACCCCGCACAGCGTGGTGCAGATCGATCCGCAGGTGTTCGACCATGCGAGGCTGATCTCGCTGGCGACCGCGACGATCGCGGATCCTCAAGTGCGTCATCGCGGGACGTTCGGCGGGTCCTTGGCGCATGCGGATCCGGCGGGTGACCTGCCCGCGGTTGCGGTCGCGCTGGACGCGTCGTTCGTGATCGCCGGTCCCGGCGGGCGGCGTACGGTCGGGGCTTCGGAGTTCTTCCAGGGCGTGTTCACCACCGCGGTCGGCGAGGACGAGGTACTGGTCGAGGTCCGGGTGCCCAAGTACACCGGCTGGGGTGCGCACTACGAGAAGTTCAACCGGGTCGCGCAGCAATGGTCGATCGTGGCGGTCGCGGCCGCCGTCCGGCTGGAGGGCGACACCATCGCGGAGGCGCGGGTCGGACTCACCAACATGGGGTCGACGCCGATCCGGGCGACGGCGGTCGAGCAGGCACTCGTCGGGCAGCCGGCCACCGCGGACGCAGTACGGGCTGCCGCGGAACGGGCTGCTGACGGGACGTCGCCGCCGACCGATCTGAACGGTGACGCCGACTACCGGCGGCACTTGGCGTCGGTGTTGACCCGGCGCGCGGTGCTGGCGGCGGCAGGTACTGGATGAAGCTCGACCATGAGTTCACGGTGCCGGTCCCGATCGAGGATGCGTGGGGGGCGTTCAACGATCTCGAGCGGGTAGTGCCGTGCTTTCCCGGCGCCACCCTGACGTCCTTCGACGGTGAGGGGTTCGAAGGATCTGTCCGGGTGAAGCTGGGGCCGGTCTCGTTGCAGTACACCGGGACCGGATCGTTCGCCGAACGCGACCCGGTCGCCCATCGCGCGGTGGTGGAGGCGAAGGGCAAGGACCGACGCGGGAACGGTACGGCGTCTGCGCGGGTGACGGCCAGGCTGACCGAGAAGGGTTCGTCGACGGCGGTGAAGGTCGAGACGGACCTGACGGTCACAGGTCGCCCCGCGCAGTTCGGCCGCGGCCTGATGCAGGAAGTCAGCGACAAACTCCTCGACCAGTTCGTCACCTGCCTGACCATTGAGATGGGAACAAGAGCGGCAGAGCCAGTCGCGGAAGGGCCAGCCGCGGAGGAGCAGGCGGATGTGAAGGCCGCGGAGCCGGCCGCGCTGGAGCTGAGTTCCACGCTGCTCCCAGCCTTGGCCCGCCGCCTCGCGCCGTACCTCATCGGCGCGATCCTCGCCCTCGTCGTACGACGGCTATTCCGGCGCTGACCGGTTGAAGTACGGCCCGGCGGTCCCGAATGCCGTCGGGAGCAGCGGCACGTGGTTCGCGATCACAGTGAGCCTGGCTGCCTCCTCGGCGGTGAACCAGCCGACCTCGGTCACCTCGACGGACAACCCGGCGGTACCGTCGACGATCTCGGCGCGGAAGAGGACGCCGAGGATCTGGACCCGGTTGCCGTCGGCGTAGACGACCACGACGTCCGGGTTGGAGTACACGCCCAGCAGATCCGTCGCGCGCACGGTCAGTCCGGTCTCCTCGAAGACCTCTCGCTCGGCGGTCTCGGCCGGCCGTTCGCCCGGGTCGATACCGCCGCCGGGAAGACACCATTCGCCGTTGTCGCTGCGTCTGGTCAGTAGCAGGCGATCGCCG
Organism: Kribbella caucasensis; assembly: GCF_004361855.1. Lineage (GTDB taxonomy): Bacteria > Actinomycetota > Actinomycetes > Propionibacteriales > Kribbellaceae > Kribbella > Kribbella caucasensis. The sequence continues at coordinate 56,652 of NZ_SNWQ01000018.1, read as the reverse complement.
TCGAGTACTGCTGCGGTCGCTCCGGCCCGTAGTGAAGCTGTCGTGCCGATCCGCTCGCCGTACTCGTGGGTCGTGGTCATCCGTGGGTTCCTTTCAGCGCTTGGCGGCAGGTGTGGTCGGCGGCGCGGGTCGTTTCGGGGAGGCGGTAATGCGGGGTGAGGTCGAGGATGTGCTTGGTTGCTGTGGCGAGGTTGAGGCGATGGCCTACTGAGACGAAGACCGGCTTGGTCTTGTTCTGGGTGCGCAGGACCTTTCCGACGATCTCTCCGTCGAGCAACAGGTCGCTTGCGTCGCCGCGCCGCGGACCAGGCTCCGCCCACTCGCCGACGAACGCGGTCTTGCCGACGCCGATGCTCGGCAGCCCGGTCAGTACGCCGAGGTGGCAGGCCAGGCCGATTCGCCGGGGATGGGCCAGCCCTTGACCGTCACAGACGAGTAGATCCGGTGTGGTCCGGAGTTGCTCGAGCGCATCCAGTAAGGCCGGGATCTCCCGGAACGCGAACAAGCCTGGCTGATACGGGAACGTAGTCCGGCCGCGGACGACAGCCCGGTCGACTTCCTGCAGGTTGTGGAGGACGACCACCGCGGCGGCGAGCTCGTCGCCGTCGTACGCCACGTCCAGGCCGGCGACGTACTGCGGTTCGGTGGGCCCGGGGCCGGTCGTGTCGACCAGGTGCCGGAGTTGCTCCTGGACGGCGACAGCTTCTTCGGGGGTCTGCGGCCACATGTGGTGGCAGCGTAGTCCCGATGCCGCTTAGTCAGCCGAATTGATTTTGTATTCAAGGCCGCCGCTTGCGTGGTGGCTTGCCTTGGCGCGGCCGAGGACCCGGTCGAGTGGCCGAGAGCGGAGACCGTGACCAAGTTGTCGGGAGCTCGGACAGGTTGTGTATCTGTTCACGGTCCCGCGTTGTTGTTCAGGGTTCTCGGCGCCGGGCCCGTGGCGAAGGATTGACGTCCGGCGTAGCAGCCCCGCCTTGAGCACCCACCAGTCGTCGTCCGGCCCGAACCGCGCCTGACCGATGCCCAAAGTCACGGCCCCAGTCCCGCTGCTCCGAACGGTCCGTCCAGCCGCCCAGTCGGGCCAGGCGACAATCGGGGAGGGTTTTCGCGGCGACAGGGGCGGGGTTTTGCCTCAGAGCGGGCAGGAACCCACCCCAAACACCCGGGGCAAACGAGCCCGGTCCGGCAGGCAGGTGGTGGGCGGCGGCGCGGAGCCGGGGTGGTTTGGGAGGATGGCGGTATGCGCGTGTTGATTGCTCCGGACAAGTTCGCTGGGACTCTTACTGCGGTCGAGGCCGCGGCGGCGATCGAGGAGGGCTGGCGCCGGCGTGATCCGGAGGCCGAGATCCTGGTCGCGCCGATGGCCGACGGCGGGCCCGGGTTCATCGACGTACTGTCCGCGGTCGTCGACGGCACGCTGCTGTCCGTGACCGTGCGTGGACCGCTCGGTGGTGAGGTCCCGGCGACGGTGCTGGTGTCCGGCGAGACGGCGTACGTGGAGACCGCTCAGGCATGCGGTCTGCATCTGGTCGAGCCGAAGGAGCGACGGCCCGAGGACGGTACGACGTACGGGGTCGGCCAGCTGATCGCGGCGGCTGTGGACGCCGGGGCGAAGCGGATCATCCTCGGCCTCGGCGGCTCGGGGACCAACGACGCGGGCGCCGGACTGCTTGCAGCGCTCGGAGCGACGGCCGAGGGTGGCCGTCTCGACGCGGGCGCTCGGGGACTGGCCGATCTGACCGCAGTCGACCTTCAACCGGCGCGGGAGCGGATGGCCGGGGTCGAGTTCGTGGCCGCGAGCGACGTGGAGAACCCGATGCTCGGGCTGCGCGGCGCGACCAACGTGTTCGGCAGCCAGAAAGGTCTGACTGACGACCGGAAGCCCGAGGTCGACGGCTGGCTCACCCGCTTCGCCGAACTGGCCGGCCGCAAGACCGCCGACGCCAAGGGTGCCGGCGCCGCCGGGGGACTCGGTTACGCACTGTTGCTACTCGGTGCAGATCGCGTGTCCGGGATCGACCTGGTCGCCGACCTCACCGGGCTCAAGGAGAAGGCCGGCCGGGTGGACCTGGTGCTGTCCGGTGAGGGCGCCTTCGACTTCCAGTCCCGCGACGGCAAGGTCATCGCCGGTGTCGCCAAGGTCGCCAACGACGCGATGCGGCCCTGCGTGGTGCTGGCCGGCAAGGTCCTGATCGGCGCCCGCGAGATGCGCACGATGGGTGTCGAGTCCGCCTACTCCCTGGTCGACGCCGTCGGTGAGACCCAGGCCTTCGCCGACCCCCACGGCTCCCTGGCCGCCGTCGCCGAACGGGTGGCCCGCACCTGGGCCCGCTAGCCGGCCAGTGAGGCAGATGGTTGAACTGGGGAATTGGTGTGCGACCATGGGAATGGATCCGGGACGGCTGACGTTGCTCCCGGTTGACAGCGGAACTTCCGCGCGCGGCCTCCTGCCCACCAGCGGCCGGGCGCTCAAGAGATGACTGGAGTCAGGAATGACTGAAGCGCAGACCGAGCAGGCTGTAACCCAGGCCACCGGAGTCCTGTTGACCGACGGGGCCGCGGCCAAGGTGAAAGCGCTGCTGGACCAGGAAGGTCGTGACGACCTCGCCCTGCGTGTCGCCGTCCAGCCGGGCGGATGCTCCGGCCTGCGGTACCAGCTGTTCTTCGACGAGCGTCAGCTCGACGGTGACGTGGTGGCCGAGTTCGACGGCGTGAACGTCGTCACCGACCGGATGAGCGCGCCGTACCTGAAGGGCGCCTCGATCGACTTCGTCGACACCATCGAGAAGCAGGGCTTCACGATCGACAACCCGAACGCGACCGGCTCCTGCGCCTGCGGCGACTCGTTCAACTGAGCTAGCAAAGGCCCGCTCGCCAGCACCGTGGCGAGCGGGCCTTTGTCATGCCCTCAGCCTCATGCCATCAGTGAGCTGACACCTCTTCGCGGGCCTGCCTCGGCAGGAAGCCCGTCACCATCAGGCTCACGATGAACAGGCCGACAGCCACCAGGACGGTGGTTTTGGTCGCGCTGAGGAACTGGTGTTCCGGCAGCAGCTGGAAGAAGATCGTGCCGATCACCGCGACCCCGATCGCGCCGCCGAACTGCTGAACCGCGGTCAGTACGCCGGACGCCGAGCCGGCCGCCTGGTCATCGATGGACGCCAGGATGATGTCGAACAGTGGCGCGAACACCATGCCGGCGCCGATCCCGACGACGAGCGTGGCGGGGACCAGGTCCCAGATCGTGGTCGACTCACCGGTCAGGTGCAGTGTGAACCACACTCCGCCCATCGCGACCGTCATCACCACGATCCCGAGCTGGAGCGCCTTCCGGCCGAGCTTCGGCGCGAGCAGTCCGCCGGACAGCGGCGCCCCGATCGCGATGCCGAGGGAGAACGGCACCATCGCGAGCCCGGCCCGCAGCGGGCTGTAGTGCAGTCCGAGCTGGGTGAACAGGTTGAACACCAGCATGAACCCGGACATCGCCAGGAAGAACGACGTGATCACGCCTAGTCCCCCGACGTACCCGCGGCTGCGGAACAGCGACGGGTCGATCACCGGATTCCCGGACCGCCGCTCGCGCCAGCCGAACAGCGCGAACACCGGGACGGACGAGATCATCATCAGGATCGACCACACCGGCCAGTCGAGTTCACGGCCTTGGACCAGCGGATAGATCAGCAGCCCGGAGGCAAGGCTGACCAGCACGACTCCGGCCGGGTCGAGACCGCGGGCGCCGGGTGTCTTCACCTCGGGCATGAACCGCAGTGCACCGAAGATCGCGACCAAGCCGATCGGCACGTTCACCCAGAAGATCATCCGCCAGCCGGCGTCGAACCAGTTCGCGTCGATCAGTACCCCGGCGATGATCGGGCCGGCCACCGCGGACAGGCCCATCACCGGGCCGAACAGCGCGAACGCCTTGCCGATCTCGTCCGGTGGGAAGACGGCTTTCAGGATCGCGAAGCCCTGCGGGATCATCACCGCGCCGAGCAGACCCTGCGCGATCCGGCTGCCGATCAGCAGTTCCGGTGAGGTCGCGAGCCCGCACGCGGCCGACGCGAGGGTGAATCCGACCGCGCCGATCACGAACAGCCGGCGCCGTCCGATCAGGTCGCCGAGTCGGCCGAAGCTGATCAGCCCGATCGCGAAGGCGAGCGTGTACCCGGCCAGCATCCACTGCAACGCCGAGGTCGACCCGCCGAGCTCGGTACGGATCGACGGCGCCGCGATGTTGACGATCGTCGCGTCGACCAGATCCATGATCTCGGCGACCAGCACGGTCCCGAGCACGATCCATCGCCACTTGTACGCCGGTGCCGGCGGCGGCTGGTGTTCGACCGCAGGGGCGGTCGTGGTTGAGGTCGTCATCGATGCTCCTGAAGGGCGAATGGTGTTCGTGGACGAACACCGTTCTACCGCGAACACTGTTCCAGTCAAGTACGGTGTTCGCTACAGTGGTGGCATGACCCAGTCGCCGTGGCAGCCCATCAGTCCCGAGAAGCCGGCTCGTCCGGTGCGCGAGCCGCTCAGCCGGGAGCGGATCGTGGACACGGCGATGCGGATGCTGGTCGAGCAGGGGTACGAGGCGGTGTCCATGCGCAAGGTGGCGCAGGCGCTCGGCACCGGCCCGGCGTCGCTCTACGCGCACGTCGCGAACAAGCAGGAGCTCGACAACCTGCTCGTCAACCGGGCGGCGCGGGAGATGGAGTTCCCGGAGCCAGATCCGGACAACTGGCAGGAGCAGCTGAAGGCGTCCATGCGCGAGATGCTGCGGGTGATGCGCGCCTATCCAGGGGTGGCCCGGGCCGCGATCGGGCAGATACCGCTGGGGGAGCAGGCGATGCTCAGCACCGAGCGGTTCCTCGCGATCTTGAAGGCGGGCAACCTGCCGGACCAGGCCGCCGCCTGGGCTGTCGACCTCATCCCGCTGTACGTCACCGCGGTCGCCTTCGAGGAGAGCGTGCAACGCACCTGGGAGTGGACCGAGGACGATATCGAGGGATTCGTCTCCGAACTCCGCTCCTACTTCAACTCGCTGGACCCCCAGCGGTTCCCGATCACTATCGCCCTGGCCGGCGCCCTCACCTCCGGCGGCAGCGGAGACGAACGCTTCGAATTCGGCATCCAGGTCATCACCGCAGGTCTGGCTTCTCTGGCGCGCCAGCAAGGCTGAGGGTCAGGCGATGGGTTCCTGGAGCTCGGTGATCCAGGCGGACTGGTCGTCGGGACAGTGGAGGTAGAACTCCCGCGAGGGCCCGTTCGGATGGTGCCCGTTGTCGTCCACCCAGCGGCCAAGAGCTTGCCAGGCGGGCAGTACGGCGGTCATCGGGCCTCGGTGGATGGTTGTCGCGGCCCGGGTCGCGGGGAGATCGGTGACCTCCATGCCGTTGAGGTCGTCGCCCGGCCGGACGTCGGCGGGCACCGCAGCGTGGACCTGGACCTCGTCCTCGTTGTCCGGCGTTCGTTCGTAGTAGCAGATCAGGCGGCCGACCGGGCGGACCGTGGATTCGGCCAGCCGGCGGCCAAGCTCGGCGCAGAGGGGGTGCACGACCGGGCCGATGTCTTCGGGGGTGAAGCTGGCCGCGGTAGTGCTCAGGGCGACCAGGCGGATCGCGTCCAAGGTCTTGATCACGACGTCGAACGCATCGGACTTCGTGCCGATCTGGAGCGCGCGGAGCCGGGTCTCGACCTGGGCGAGGCGTTCGCGCCGCTCGGCGACCTCCGACTCCAGTTCGCTCTGGCGGACCGTGAGCATGGTGCGAACCTCATCGGTGCCGACCTTCTGGTCGCGCATCGTGCGGACCTGTTCGAGCGAGAAACCGAGCTCCTTGAGCGCGACGATCTGGTTGAGGTCCCACAGCTGGCCGACATCGTAGTGGCGGTAGCCCGTGGTCGGGTCGACGCGGGCAGGTCTCAGCAAGCCGATCGCGTCGTAGTGCCGCAGCATCCGCACCGACACCCGGCCGTACCTGGCGAAATCCCCGATGGTGAACATGCCCCGCTCCCTCCGTGCTGGCCCGCTCCTCCGAGCTGAGATGAGTCAATCAGCTACCAGCTCGGCGAAGCTGATGATCGTGTCGTCGTTGTGGATATCGCCGATCACCTGCAGGCCGACCGGCAACCCGTCGGCGGTGGCGCCGGCCGGCATGCTCAGCGCGGGCAGACCGGTGTACGCAGCGGGTGCGATCCAGAAACCCTGCGCCGCGTAGGGCTGTTCGCCGGCCGTCGTGGTGATGGTCCGTTCGTCGAACGATCTGCTGTCGTGCGGGAACGCCGCGGTAAAACTCGTCGCGCACAGGAACGCGTCCACCTCGCCGAAGAACCGTTGCCAGGCCGACCGAGCCGCCATCCGCCGATGCTCCTGCTCGATCACCTCGCCGAGCGACGCGAAGTCCGGATCCGAACCGTACAAGGCGAAGAACAGCTCCATCTGGAACCCGAACGCCTCGGCCTGCGCCCCGGCATCGACGCCTTCCGGCCAGCCTTCGAAGATCTTCACGCCACGGCGAGCCAGGTCGTCCACCAACGCCGACAACACATCACCCACGTCACCGGACACCGGCGCATACGGATGGTCCAGAACGACGCCGATCCGGAAGTCCGGCAGCCGGCGGTGTCGCGAGGGCTGCAACCGCCAAGCGCCTGGCGCTGTCGCGGGACCACCCGTGACAGTCAAGGCGGTCCGCAGATCCGCCGCCGAGCGAGCCATCGGCCCGATCGCCGACAACGGGGGGAATTCGGTCTCCAGCGCCGGCGGTCCGGGTGGCTGGAACCCCTTCAGTGGAACGACTCCGGCTGTCGGTCGCAGCCCATACACCCCGCAGTAGCTCGCCGGCAGCCGGATCGACCCGGCAAGATCGGACCCGTACTCCAGATTGGTCAGTCCGGCGGCCAGCGCGGCGGCGCTCCCACCACTCGAGCCGCCCGGCGTCCGGGTGGGATCGACGGGGTTGTTCGTCCGGCCGTAGATCTCGTTGTCGGTCTGGCCGAAGTCGGAGAGCATCTCGTGCGCGTTGGTCTTGCCGATCACGATCGCGCCCGCGTCCTGGAGCCGGCGGACGACCAGGGCGTCCTCGTCGGCCACATACGAGGCGAAGTCTGGGTTGCCCCAGGTCGTGTGCAGCCCGGCGACGTTGATCGCCTCCTTGACCGTCATCGGCACGCCGTGCAGTGGGCCGAGCTCGCGGCCGGACGCGACGGCGCGATCCGCGGTCTCGGCGGCGGCCAGGGCGAACTCGGCCCGGGTCTCGACAACGGCGTTGATGGTCGAGTCCGCCGCGATCCGGTCGAGCAGAGCCGCCGTCACGTCCCGCGACGACGCCTTGCCCTGCCGGATCTCCGCGGCGAGCTCGGTGGCTGAGCTGAACTCGTTCTCTGTCATGCCTCAGGTGTAGGCCCTGACACAGTGTCAGGGTCAAAATCCGACGGCTTCAAGCGCAAATCCCGCCCGCGCAAGGCCGAGTCGTTGACAAGATTTAGACAGTGTGCAAATAATCCGAACTATGTTAAAGAAGCCGGCTGGGGGGACCTGGCACGAGGCCCGGCGGGAGAGTGCCCGGGCCGCGGTGCTCGCGGCCGCCTGGGAACTGGTCCGGGAGGTCGGGCTGGGCGCGTTGTCGCTGCGGGAGCTGGCCAAACGGGCCGGGATCACCACGCCGACCGTCTACGCCTACTTCGAGTCGAAGAACGCAATCCTCGACGCGATGTTCGCCGAGGCCGCGCAGAGCTTCGTCGACCTCAAGGCCGGGTTGCCGGCGACCGACGACCCACGCCAGGACCTGCGGACCGAGACAGCCGCCTTCGTCGAGTTCTGCGTGTCCGACGTACCGCGTTACCAGCTTCTGTTCCAGCACTCCGTCCCCGGGTTCACCCCGTCGGCGGAGTCCTATGAGCTCGCCGTCCAGGCCCTGGAGGTCACTCGCGAGCTCCTCGCACGCAACGGCGTGCACGATCCGCGGTACCTCGACATCTGGACCGCCGTCACGACCGGCCTGGTCGACCAGCAGGTCTCGAACGACCCTGGTGGCGACCGGTGGAGCCGGCTCGTCGACGACGTCATCGGGATGTTCCTCGCGGAGTTCGCGGGGACCAGTTCGTAAAGGGGGACAACCATGTCCACAGCAGGCCGAGCCAGGCTTCACCACCTCGCGTTGACCGTGACCGACCTGGACGCCAGCGTCCAGTGGTATGGCGAGGTCTTCGACGTCCATCCGGTGATGGACATCCCGCACCAGGGCGGCGTCGGGCGGATCCTCGCCGATGCCGATCAGCAGCTGATGATCGCGCTGCACCGCCACGACACGAACGACGGTGGGCTCGCCGCGGAAACCACCACCGGACTCGATCACGCCGGCTTCACCATCGGCAGCCGGGAGGAACTCGAACTGTGGCAGGAGCACCTCGAGGCCAATGGGGTGATCCGCGCCGACACAGCGGACAAGCCGCTCACCCAGTCACCGATCGCGGACGAGCCGTACGCGTCGGTGCTGGTGTTCCGCGACCGGGACAACATCCAGCTCGAACTCTTCGCGCCGGTCAAGCACTAGCACCAGCACGCCGTTCCGTCGCGGTAGGTAGATTGGCGGCGATGTCCACACCAGCCTCGTACGACGTCCGCCGGCTCGCGCAGGAGCTTCGAGGGGCTCTGCGTGGGCCGGTCGGCGACGACACGCGCAGCCGGGCTCTCTACGCGACCGACGGCTCGAACTACCGCGCCGTGCCCGACCTGGTCGTCGTACCCGCGGACCAGGAGGATCTCGCCACGGCCGTCACGCTGACCGCCCGAGCGGGGGCGCCGGTGACGCTGCGCGGTGGCGGTACGTCCATGGCCGGCAACGCGATCGGAGGTGTCGTCATCGACGCATCCAGGAACGTCAACCGGATCCTCGGCATCGACCCAACATCCCGTACTGCGATCGTCGAGCCGGGTGTGGTTCTCACCGACCTGCTTGCCGCGGCCCGGCCGTACGGTCTCGCGTTCGGAGCCGATCCGTCGTCCGGGAGTCGCGCGACGCTCGGCGGGATGATCGCGAACAACGCGTGCGGTGCGCATTCCGTTGCCTGGGGCACCACGTCCGACAACGTCCGCTCGCTCGACCTGGTCCTGGCCGACGGCACCCGCTGCACGGTGGATGCTATCGGCAACAGAGACGAACTGGCCAAACGGCCAGGACGGGAAGGAGACCTGCATCGGCGGCTGCAGTCCTTCGTCGACGAGCACGAGCTGGTCATCCGGCGGCGGTTCGGTCGGTTCAGCCGGCAGATCTCGGGCTACGCGTTGCACCGGTTGCTGCCGGAGAACGGGTACGACGTGGCGCGGCTGCTGTGCGGCAGCGAGGGCGGGTTCGCCGGGACGCTGCAGGCGACGGTCGCGCTGACTCCGTTGCCGGCGGCGAAGGTGTTGTGCGTGCTCGGCTTCGGCGACTCGATCTCGTCGGCCGACTGTGTGCCGGTCGTCCTGCGGCACGGTCCGCTCACGATGGAGTCGATCAACCTCGACCTGGTCGATCGGCTACCCGCCGAGGTCCGGGACGCCGCCATCGAGGCGGGCCTACCGGCGGGACGCGCCTGGTTGCTGGTGGAGGTGGGTGGGGCGGATCATGCCGATGCCGTTCTCGCTGCGCAGAAGATGCTCGAGGAACTGCGCGACTCGGGCTCGCCCGCAACTGCCTCGCTGGTGACCGATCCGGCCGCGCAGAAGGTGTTGTGGCGATGCCGGACGGACGCGGCCGGGCTGGCGACTCGCCGCGCCGACGGAGCCGAGGCGTGGGGTGGTTGGGAGGACGCGGCGGTTCCACCCGAGCGACTCGGTGCGTACTTGCACGGACTGGATGAGCTACTCGGCCGACACGGGCTCTCCGGAGCGTCGTACGGGCATTTCGGCGAGGGCTGCATGCACATGCGGATCGATTTCGACTTGTTCAGCCAGCGCGGGCTTGCGACATACCGGACCTTCGTCGAACAGGCGACGGATCTTGTCGTGTCGCTGGGCGGCTCTGTGTCTGGCGAACACGGTGACGGGCGGGCGCGGTCCGAACTGCTCAGTCGCATGTACGGCGTGGACGGGGTGCGGCTGTTCGCGGAGATGAAGGACATCTGGGACCCGGGCCGCGTGCTGAATCCCGGCGTGATCGTGGATCCACCGCCGCTGGACGTGGGGATCCGGCACGTCGGCGCGGCGAAGGATCGCGAGCTGCTGACCGTGTTCGCGTATGCCGACGACAACCACGACTTCGCGCAGGCGCAGCGGCGGTGTGCCGGGATCGGCAAGTGCCGGCAGAGTTCGGGCGGGGTGATGTGCCCGAGCTACCAGGTGACGCGCGAGGAGTTGCACTCGACGCGCGGCCGGGCCCATCTGTTGTGGGAGATGCTCGAAGGGGAGCTCGTCACGGACGGCTGGCGTTCGACCGAGGTACGGGACGCGCTGGATCTCTGCTTGTCCTGCAAGGGCTGCCTGTCGGACTGTCCGGTCAACGTGGACATGGCGACATACAAGTCCGAGTTCACCCATCACCACTACGCCCGTCGCCCCTGGGCTCGGCCGATGTCGCACTGGTCGATGGGATGGCTGCCGCTGTGGTCCCGGATCGCGTCGCGGGCGCCAAGGCTCGTGAACCGGCTCGCTCGCCTGTCGTTGGTGAAGCGGCTGGGCGGGATCGCGCCGGAGCGGGAGATTCCGGCGTTCGCCGAGCAGACCTTCACGTCCTGGTTCGTTGCCAGGGGCAAGCAGGCCGAGGGTGGTCGCGGCAAGGTCGTGCTCTGGCCGGATACGCTCACGGATCACCTGGCCCCGGAGATCGGCCGGGCCGCGGTCGAGGTGCTGGAGGCGGCCGGGTACGAGGTTGTGCTGCCGGACAAGCCAGTCTGCTGCGGGCTGACCTGGATCTCCACTGGCCAACTGGGTATGGCCAAGCGCGTGCTGAGGCGTTCACTGGCGAACTTGGCGCCGCACCTGGCCGCCGGTACGCCGATCGTCGGGCTGGAGCCGAGTTGTACTGCGGCCCTACGCCATGACGCCCTGGACCTGTTGCCCGGGGACAACCTCGCTGCTGCGGCGGCCGGATCGACGTACACGTTTGCGGAGTTCGTCCAACGGTCGGGGTGGCAGCCGCCGAACGTCGGGGGAGAGGCGTTGGTGCAGACGCATTGCCATCAGCATGCGGTTCTCGGGTTCGATGCCGATCGGTCGGTGATGGCCGCGGCCGGGATCGAGGCGGTCGTCCCGGACTCGGGATGCTGTGGTCTGGCGGGGAACTTCGGTTTTGAGCGAGAGCATTACGCCGTGTCGAAGGCGGTCGGTGAGCGGGTCCTGCTGCCCGCGGTTCGGGAGGCTGCGGAGTCGACCGCGATCGTCGCCGACGGGTTCAGTTGCCGGACTCAGATCGCGCACGGCACTCCTCGGCGTGCCCAACATCTCGCCCAGCTTCTCGCCGCCGGCCTGCACGTGAGTCCGGCTAGTGCTGCATCGGGAAGGCCCGGATGATCACTGCGGTCGAGGTGGTCTCGTCGTCGTCGACCTCGCCGACGTAGTCCTGGACGACGCGGCGCAGGCGGGCGCGGAGTTCGACGAGTTGACCCTCGGTCAGGGACACGACCTCGCTGAAGGCGAAGTCCTGGCCGGGGGAGGTTCGCTCACCGAGCCAGGTCGCGTAGGCGACGTCCTCCAGTTCCCGGTTGAGCGTTGACTCCGCCTCGATCGCGCGTCGCCATGGCTTGATTCGCCCGGCCGCGTCGGGGACCGGCTCAATCAGCCCGAGCGCTTCCAGCCGGCGAAGGTGGAACGAACACGATCCCGTGCTCTCGCCCAACTCCTGCGCCGCCACGGTCGACGTCGTGGATCCATCGCGGTCGATCAGCTCAAGCAGTGCGTCTCGCAGCGGGTGACCATGGACGTGCCGTCGATCGGTGCGGCGTTGTCCGGGCATGCGTGGATCCTAGCAACGACTTTGCAAACTAGAAACTTTGCAAAGTAGCATCTCTGCATGCGAACCCTGCTCCAAGGCCGGCCGGCCCGCCGTCTCCCGCAGATCACCGACGAGGTCCGGCGCGGCAACCCGCTGCGGATCACCGAGTACGGCGAGCCGATCCTGCATCACCCGTGCCGGCCGGTGACCGAGTTCGGTGCGGACAGGTGGGCCACGCTGATCGACGACATGTTCGCCACGATGTGGATCGCCGAGGGTGTCGGCCTCGCCGCGAACCAGGTCGGCGTCGACGCCCGGTTGTTCGTCTACGACCTCACCGACGAAGACGGCACCCGGCATCTCGGCCATGTCTTCAACCCGCGAGTCGAGGCTTCCGCCGGCCTCTTCGGCGACCAGAACGGCAGCGAGGGATGCCTCTCGGTCCCCGGCGCGTATGCCCTGCTCCCGCGTCCCGCCCGGGCGACCGTGCACGGGTTCGACCTGGAAGGGGAGCCCATCACGCTCGATGGGACCGACTACTTCGCGCGTTGCCTGGTGCACGAGACCCAGCATCTCCACGGGCTGCTGTACGTCGATCACCTCGCGCCTGCCGATCGTGAGCGCGCGCTCGCCGCGTCCGCGGCGCGGCGTACCGAGGTCTTCGAGAGGCGAGCGGCGAGGACCCGCGAACTCGGTAAGTAGCGGACAGAACCTGGCCGCTACTGCTCCTAGAGTCGGAACCGTCGAACAACGAGACCGAGGAGCCGAAAATGCCGATCCCAGATGGCTACACGACCGTGACGCCGTGGATCATCTCGAAGGACACGATCGCGTTGATGGAGTGGCTGACGGCCGCGTTCGGCGCGGAGGAGATCGCCCGGGTCGTCGATGACAACGGTGTGGTCGGGCACGCCGAGATGCGGATCGGGAACGCGATCGTGATGATGTTCGACGCGAGGCCCGACTGGCCGCCGACGCCGGCCTTCCTGCGGCTGTACGTCGAGGACGCGGACGAGGTCCATCGGCAGGCGGTCGCCGCGGGCGGGACGTCCGTGACCGAGGTGACCGAGCTGTTCTTCGGCGACAAGGTCGGCCGGGTGCGCGACCCGTTCGGCAACCTTTACTGGGTCCAGACCCGGTTGCACGACCTGACCGAGGAGGAGACGTACGCCCGGATGGTCGACCCCGAATTCGTCAAGGCGATGGAGTACGTCAGCGGCTCCGACTTCTTCCCCCGCCGAACCAGCTGAGCCGCATCAGCTGAGCAAGCGGAGAGCGGTCAGGGCATATACCCGCGCCGCGATCAGCAGCTCTTCGACCCCGACCGATTCGTCGGCCCGATGAGCCTGCGTGGTGACCGAGCCAGGACCGAGGACGACCACCGGTACGCCGAGGTCGCGGGCCACGAATCCGCCGTCACACGCGGCCGTCCATCCACCGAGCGGAAGACGAGGACCACCGGCGTCGGCGAGGGCGGCGTCCGTGATCCGCACCAGCGTGGCATCGGCAGGCGTCTCGAACGCGGGCATCTCCATCGGCATCGCGAGCTCGACCGTCAGGCCGCGATCCTCCAACCGCAGACCCGCGACGAGTTGCCGGAGATCGTCGAGCACCGCGGCGGGTGATTCGCCCGGGAGCAGCCGCCGATCGGCCACCACGACGCATTCGGCCGGCACGATCGAACCGCCGGTGCCGCCTTGGATCTGGCCGACGCTCCAGGTCGCCGGACCGAGTAGGGGATGTGGGGTCTTCGCCAGTTCGGCGTGGAGTCGTTCGATCTCCGCGACCACGGTGGCCGCGCCGTAGATCGCGTTCGCGCCGCCGTCCGGGTTGCCCGCGTGACAAGCGCGTCCGTGCACTTCCACGCGGAGGTACGAGTCGCCGCGCGCGCCGATGATGGTCTGCAGATCCGTGGGTTCGGCGGTGATGCAGCCGAGGAACGGCCGGCCCGCGGATTCGACGTACGAGCGGATGCCTTTGCCGGTCTCCTCCTCGTCGACGAGTGCGGCAAGCTCGACGGGTCCGCTGAGCCCGACGCCACCCAGCCCGATACCACGCAGCGCGGCCAGCGCGGCGAGCGATGCGGCCAGCCCGCCCTTCATGTCGGATGCGCCGCGACCGTAGATCCGCCCGCCCTCGACCACACCGCCGAAGGGCGGCCTCGTCCAGCCCTCGCCGACCGGCACGACGTCCGTGTGCCCCAGCAACAAGAGGCCCGGACCGTCGCCCCCAGGCAAGGTGATGCTCAGGTTGGCGCGCCCCGGCTCGACCTCACTCTCCGCAACCTCAAGGCCGAGCCCGGCGGCCGCAGCACTGAGCACTGCGACAGTCGCCGCCTCGTCGCCCGGCGGATTCTGACCGGTTGCCTGGAGCAACGACTGGGTGAGCTCCACCAGCCAGGTCTCATCGATCCGGTCCAGGACGGCCTGCTCGGCGGCGGAGATGGTCACGACCTAGAGCGTAGTGCCGAGGTACGCGCGCCACCCCCCGTACTCCGTGATGTCGTTCCGTGGATCGGCCCCATCGGCGGTGCACACGAACCCGAGGACCTGCCGCCCGTCCGAAAGCTCGAGCGGACCGATCGCCAACGGAGGCGCGATCGTCGCCGCGAACCCGGCCAACTCAGCTGCCGGCAGACTCCACACCTCCACCTCGATACCAGGCCCTGCGGCCGCCGAAACCGCCCGAGTCAGCCCAGGGCGAGGAATCGGACCGTCCAGCAGGTACATCCGGTAGTCGCCCGCCGTCCTGGTCTCGAACGCCGGCCGCGCGCCACGCCGTACGAGCTCGTGGTTGAGCGGCTGGCCGGTCAGGTGCGCTCCCGCGACGGCGATCAACGGATCGACGGGCTCGCCACACCAGGTGGCCGCCAGGTCGATCACCAGGTCGTCATGCCCGGCCGGCGCCAGCAGTTGTACGCCGAACGGCAGCCCGTCGTCTCGCATCGGACCGGGGAAGGCGACAGCGCAGAGATCGAGCAGGTTGACCATGTTGGTGAAGCGACCGAGCCGGCTGTTCACGCCGATCGGATCGGCCGCGACCTCGGCCAAGGTCGGATGCATCTCCGTAACCGGCAACAGCAGTGCATCCAGCTGGGACCACAGTGATTCGCTCGACCTGGCCAGCTCGGCGAGTCGGTAGAACCCCGCGAACGCGTCCGATGCGGTCGGCTCAGCGCCCTTCCGGACGATCGCGCGTACGGTCGGATCCACGGCCGGGTCGTCGTCCATCTTGTCGCCGAAAGCCAGCCAGCGTTCGGCCAGCCACGGTCCGGAGTACAGGAGATCGGCGGCCTCCAGCAGCGGCCCGACATCCACGGTCACCACTGTGCCGAGTCGCTTGGCCTGGTTGAGCGCCTGCTCCCACGCCCGTTCATGCAGAGGATCGAGCCCCAGTGGCGCATCCGGCACACCGATCACGGGCTCAGTCGACTTACTGTGCGGGAGAGAAGAGGCCCGCCGCGCGTAAGGGTCCTCAGCGTCGTACGCGACCATCACGTCGAACACCTGACGAGCCGTACTGACCGAGCGCGCCATCACGGTGACGCAGTCCAGTGATCGGCAGGCCGGCACCACGCCGCTGGTGGACGCGAGTCCGCGGCTCGGCTTGATCCCGACCAGCCCGTTGAACGCGGCCGGCACCCGACCACTCCCGGCGGTATCAGTCCCGAGTGCAAAATCAACAGCACCCGTGGCGACCGCGACCGCGCTGCCCGAACTCGAACCGCCCGAGATGTGCTGGTCGGAGTACACCGAATGGCACGCCCCGTACGGCGACCGGGTGCCGACGAGACCGGTCGCGTACTGGTCGAGGTTCGTCTTCCCCAGCGGTACCGCACCCGCCTCGATCAGCCGGTCGACCACGAAGGCGTTGCTGGTGGCCCGCTCCGTATTTCGAGGGTCGCCGGCCGTGGTCGGAACGCCGGCCAGGTCGATGTTGTCCTTGAGCGCCATCGTCAGCCCGTACAGCGGGCCGGGCGCGGGTTCGATCGGGTCCACTCGGCTGATCCAGACGGTCATGCTCCCCACCTCGCCCGCTCGGCCTCGAAGGCGGCTCGTCGTTTCGCCCGGACCGCGGCCAGTTCCACAGGTGCCTCCTGTTCGATCCGGTGCACGTCGGCGATCGAGAAGGTGGCGGGGCTGACCCGGAGGTCCGCGCGTCCCGCCTTGATCTCGGCGCGTTCCAGCGCGAGTTCCGCCGCGGTCACCGGAGTGAATCTGATCAGGTCGAACTGCCGGAGCAGCCAGGGTTGTTCGTCCTGCCGGGTCAGCCGCCACACCGGGACGGTCCGCCCGACCAGTTGATAGCCGCCCGGCCCTTCCATCCCGTACACACACAGGTAGATGCCGCCGATGCCGACCGCGTTCTGCGGGGTCCAGGTCCGGGCCGGGTTGTACTTCGTCGTCACCAGCCGGTGCCGCGGATCGACCGGCACCGCGACCGGCGCGCCGAGGTAGACATCGCCCAGACCGACCACCAGGTACGTCGCCGCGGCGATGATCTCGAACACCTCGTCCCGGCGCGGCAGATCGTTGACCCGGCGGATGAACTCCACGTTGTCCGGGCACCAGGGAGCGTCCGGCCGGACCGACGTCGAGTACCGCCGCATCGCCTCGTGCGCCTCCGGGTGGTCGAATGCAATGGGCAACGTCACCTCACGAGCGGGCAGCACTACGGTGGCCGGATCGTCCAGCTGTGAAGCCAGCCGGACCAGGTGCCCGGCCAACGAGGCCAGCCCGAGCCGCGCCGAGTCAGTTGCCACCAGCAACGACCGGACCCCTTCGACGATCTCGGTCACACCGTCGGGCAGGTCGTGCCGCAACGCCTGGGCCAGCAGGTGGATCCAGACCCGGACTGTCAGATCGAGTTCCGCCGGCCCCGCCTCCACCAGCAGGTGCCGCTCACCGGCACACCTGATCTCGTACGCCGGTGCGGTTGCCCCGGCATCGGCCTTTTCCAGGACGACCGGGCGCTCGGGTCCGCTGACCCGACTCACGACCGGCACGGGCTCCTGACGAAGGTCGGCCAGCCACAACCGGCGTACCCGGATCGCCTCGGCGGCATCCTCGACCGTCACCGGAACCAGGTGAACGGAGTCACCCGGACGCAGTTGCCCGAGCATCCACCGATCGGCCTCGATCACCACCGCCGGTACGACGAATCCGCCGAGCGACGGCCCGTCCTTGCCGACGATGACCGGGGTGTCGCCGGAGAGCATGATGCCGCCGACCGGGTAGGCGGAGTCGTGCACGTTGGACGGATGCAAACCAGCCTCGCCACCGTCGGTCCGGGCCCATTCCGGGATCGGACCGCTCAACCGGACCCCCGTGCGATCGGACCGGTGATCCACCGTCCAAGCGGTCGCGAAGAACGCCTCCACGCCCTCTGTGGTGAGGTGGTCCGGTGCGCCGTGGGGACCTGGAATCACTCGCAGTTGCCAGCTGTCCCGCAAGACGGGCAACTCGACCGGGGTCGGGCTGAGCAGGTTCTCGCGCCGGCCCAGCGGGAGCCGATCACCTGCCGCGAGTGGGCGGCCGTCGTGACCACCGAATCCGCCGAGGACGAAAGTCGACCGGCTGCCCAGCGTCCGATCGACATCCAGACCACCCTCGAACGTGACGTAGCCGCGCATGCCGGGTCCGTCGAGCGGGCCGACATCGAGGACCGATCCGGCCGGCCACCGAACCACCTCGCCGGGGCGAATCGGCCGGTCGTCGATGGTGGCCCGGGTGGCCGCGCCGCCGACACAGATCAGTCGATCGGTGTCGCTGGTCAGCACCGGGCCGATGAGGACACACTCCAGGCCCGCGGCCGTCGCGGGATTCCCCACAGCGGCGGTGAGGAGCGCGAAGGTCAGCTCGTCCGCGGCACCGGAAGGCGGTACACCGACATCCCACATCCCGGGCCGTCCGGTCACGTCCTGGACAGTGGTCTGGGTACCGGGTGCGACGACGGTGATGGTCGCCATTCTCACCACCAGCCCAGCAACTGGATCGGCGTCGGGTTCCAGCCGTTGCACGGATTGTTCAGCTGAGGACAGTTGCTGATCAGCACGAGCAGATCGCGGCTCGCGGTGAGCTCGACATGTCGTCCTGGTGCGGACAGGCCGTCGTCGAATCTCAGCTCACCGCCGGAGCCGACGGGGACATTCATGAAGAAGTTGATGTTGTGGGTGAGCTGCCGCTGACCGATACCGGCCGGAGCGCCGTACCGCAGGAAGGTCTGCCGGCAGGCGTGCTGGTGCCGGGTGAACTCGCCGTACCGGATCACGTTGCTCTCCTGGGAACACGCGCCGCCGACGGTGTCGTGGCGGCCACACGTGTCGTCGGTGATCACGGCGAGCTCGTCCAGCCGGCTCGACAACAAGGTCGAACCGGTGGTCAGGTAGACCGCGGCCTGTTCGCGGATCGTGTCGAAGGCCGAGTAGCGGTTGTCGATGTCGTGTGCGTCGTAGACGAGCGTGTCGACGGCCTGGTTGCCGTGCAGGTCGACGATCCGCAGCCGTCCTCCCGCCGGTACCGGTACGAGCCCGCCGTCGCCGGGTTGAACAGTCGAGTCGAGAGTCATGTGAGCAACCCCCTGGTCTGCTCCAGCGCCCGGTAACCCTCGTCGCGCAGCTTGAGGTCCGGCTCTTCGGTCGCGAGTGCCGTTTCCACTCGTACGCCGGCCGGCGCGTACGGCTCCATCGACAGCGGATGCGGTGCCGTGCTGACGAAGATCAGCAGATCCTGTTCGCTCCGCAGCTCAACAGTGTCACCTGCTGCGGAGTGGTCAGGAAGGTAGGCCAGCGATGCGCGGGAGTCGTCGCTGATCCCGACCTTCGAGAAGAAGTTGATGCAGCCGTGGAGGTTGCCCTCGCCGAAGCCGTGTTTGGTGAGTTCGCTGATCAGGCCGAGCCGTGCCGACCGACGCCAGCCGTTCCCGTCCTGCGCGTAACTGGAAGGGCCGAACCGTTCCAGGTGCCGGTCGTGACCGAACCCGGTCAGGCAGTCGTGCCACTCCAGACTCGACTCGAGCACGGTCGCCAGCGCAGTACCGCGGTCCGACATCAGCACCATGGCCGGCCGGATGCAGGCCGACATCTGCGACTTCAGCGTGTCCGGGATGTTGAGGCGGTCGAGCCGGTCCGCGCCGATGATCAGTACCGAGGCGTTGGCGCCGTCCGCGAGGGCGGTCAAGGTGAGCACGCGTCCGGCCCGGACGGGAGCGGACCACGCCGCCCCGCCCGGGATGTCGTGGATCACGCGCCGGCTCCCTCGACAACCGCCGCTGGCGAGACGGTGAGTCCGATCGACTCGTGGTACCGGGTGCGCTGGAACCGGTACGCGAGCAGGCCGCCGATCGCGACGACCGCGAGCACGATCAGCGGGAGGTAGTGCAGATACCAGCCCTCGCCCGCGGGGTCGTACACCTCGGCGCGCGGCCAGCCCAGGTTGATCGCCATCCCGAGCCCGTACGCGACCGCGAGCACGTTGACGACCAGGCCCCATCGGCCCAACGAGAAGAGCTTGCGGCCATCCTCATCCGTTCCGGCCGTCGGCGGATTCCCCTTCAGGCGCTGGATCAGCAGTGGCGTGGTGACCATCAGATACGCCACGTAGAGCAGCATGATGCAGACACTGGCCAGCCCGAGGAACAACCCGGCGTTGCCGACGTTGACCAGCAGGCAGACGGCCGCGAGCACACCTGGTACGACGGTCGCCGCGACCGGCGTACCGGTTCGTGGGGACACTTGGCGCAGTTCGGCCGAGAACGGCAGGACGTTGTCGCGGGCCATCGAGAAGATCATCCGGGCGGCCGCCGTCTGGATCGCGAGGGTGCAGACGCAGACCGCCAGCGCGACATCGAGCAGCAACAGTTTTCCGGTCGTCGTGCCGAGCTGACTGGTGAGCACGTACGGCAGGCCCTGCGCGGCGAGCGTCCCGTCGTCGAGCGAGGGAGCGGCCATCAACGCGGCGATGATGAGGAAGGCGCCGCCGATCCCGGAGGCGATCACCGCGCGGAGGATCGTCCTCGGCGTGGTGGCGCGCGGCTTGTGCGTCTCCTCGGAAAGCTCGCCCGCACTGTCGAATCCGACCAGGACGTAGGCCGCCATCAACGCGGAGATCAGCAGCGGTACGACGTACCCCGTGGTGCTGTCGAGGTTGGTCGTGTGCAGGACGACGGACGGGCCGCGTTCGGCCTGACCGGTCAGCAGGATGACGATCAGGACGACGCCGACGAGTTCACAGGTGACGCCGACGGAGTTCACGATCGAGGTGACTCGGACGCTGGTTGCGTTCAGCACGGTGGTACCGACGAGAAGTAGGCAGCCGAGCACGACGGCGTTCGCGGCACCGTCCCGCGAGGAGAGGGTGGGATCGGTGCCGACGAGCTGGAAACCGTCCCAGACCGCGGGCAGCATGACCTGCAGGGCGATGGCCGCGGTCGCCAGCGTGACGATCTGCGCGATCACCATCGTCCAGCCCGCGAACCAGCCGACGACGGCACCGCCGAGGCGCCGGGCCCACTGGTAGATCGCGCCCGACAGGGGATAGCGAGCCGCCAGCTCGGCGAAGCAAAGCGCCACCAGCAGCTGCCCTGCGAGCACGGCCGGCCAGGTCCAGAAGAACGCCGTGCCGCCGATGCCGAAGCCCAGCCCGAAGAGCTGGAACACCGTGGTCAGGATCGAGACGAACGAGAAGCCGGCGGCGAACGAAGCATAGGTGCCGACACGGCGGGAGAGTTGCTGGACATAGCCGAAGTCGCCGAGATCATCGGCGCTGGTCACGTCCGCGGTCAGTGGGTCGGGGGTTGCTGTCATTCCGGCCTCCGCAGAGTCGCCCGGAACGCACACGGCAGCCCGGGCCATCAAGGCCTCCCGGGCTTTTGTCCCGCCGTGGAGCGGCGCCGTGGTGCCTGGCGCCGCCTCCCCTCTCGGACCAGGCCTGCCGTCGCCGGCAGCGGAACCCTAGGGGCGCCCCGCCATCTCAGCGGGTCATCATCAGTTCAGGGCCAGGCTGTTTCCGCTGCCGACGATCTTTGTAACAGTGCTGTAAACTGTTTGTTGCTCTAGGCAACATATTTCACAGGCCGTGCCGAAAGCCCTCGCGCTCTCAGAGGCCGTGCCCGAAGCCCTCGCGCCAGGAGGCGTAGCCGGGCTGCCAGTCGAAGGTGTGCTTGGCGAGGCTGTTGTCGACGCCACGGATCTGGGTGAAGGCGGCGACCCCGGCATCGCCGACCGCGAGCCGGCCCACCCAGGCGGGGACATGCCAGGGCGGCTTGGCACCGAGGATGCGGGCGAACTCGGGCAGCCAGACCGACGCGGGCGCCGGGTCGTCGTCGGCGATCTGGTACACGCCGGTGGCCGAACTCTCGATCGCCTTGACGGTCGCGTCGGCCGCGTCGTCGTAGTGGATGAAGGACCACACGCCGCTGCCGTCACCGATCAACGGCAGCCTGCGCTTGCGGATCATCTCCACAATCTCACCACCCTTGCCGATGGCGCCGGTCGGACCGTAGAAGGCCGCGTACCGCAGTACGACGCCTTCGATCCCGGTGGCGCTGGTGACGCGCGACTCCACGTACTTCAGGCCCTCCATCGTCTTCCGGGTCACCGGAACCGGATTCGGGTCCAGCGGGTCGCTCTCGGTCTTGGTCGGCGATCCGCCGTGCTGGAGGTTCCAGCCGGCGTACCCCTGGACGACGATCCGCCGTACGCCGACTGCCTGCGAAGCCTCGAGCAGATGATCCAGGCCCTCGGTGCGCAACCGGTTGGTCACCGCGAAGCTGTCGTCGAAGTGCTTGAAATCGATCCCGCCCCTGAGCGCGGTCATCTGGTGGACCACGACCTCCGGCTGGACGCCCGTGACCGCGGCCTTCACCGCGGCGGCATCGAGGCCGTCGGCGAGCACCACGTCGGCGCCCTGGGCACGGACCCCGGGCGCGCCCGACTCGGACCGGATCATCCCGGTCACCTCATGTCCGGCCGCGACCAGTTTCGGTACCAGTGCCTGTCCCAGACCGCCGGTCGCTCCTGCAACCAAGACCTTCATTTCGATCCTCCGTCTCGTTGTGACAACCCGGGGACACGGGCGACGGCCCGGTCTGTGACGTGACTTGGATCACACCGAGACCAGCTGGACCTCCGTCGGGCCGAACGCGACGTTGAACTTCAGGTCCACGGTGAGGGCGTCGCCGGTCGGGCGGCAGGCGAGGGTGATCACATACGGCGTCTCCAGCAGCCGGATGGTCGCGACGAAGGTGCTGCCCTCGCTGTATGCGTTGGTGACGATGCGTTGCTTCGGCTCGCGCAGCAGGTAGGCCTGCTCTTCCCAGCTGCCGGGCGCGATGGTGATCTCCTGCGAACCGCTGGCGGCCAACTCGCCGGCCGCGACCGGCCCGAAGGTGAACGTGCCAGTGCCGTCGGCGTCGAGCCGCACCGCGGTCAGCCCTGCGTGGTTCTCCTCGAATCGGTAGGTCCGCCCGGCACCACCGCTCGGTACGCCGCCTTGTACGCTGCTCGGTACGCCGCCTTGTACGCCGCTCGGTACGCCGCTTTGTACGTCGCTCGGTACGCCGCCGCTCGGCGGGGCGATCAGCAGCGGGCCGACCTGCCGGGCCTCGGTCGGGGCGGCACCTTCCAGGACGGGCAGGAAGTGCTCCCAGACGACATCCAGGGTCTCCTGCATGTCGAAGCCCGCGCTGGTGATGATGACGGCGGCGTCGTGCTCGGGGAAGACCAGGCAGTACTGCCCGAAGGCTCCATCGCCGCGATAGCCGCCGTGCCGCGACCGCCAGAACTGGTACCCGTACCCCTGCTGCCAGTCCGGGTTGTCCTGGTTGCTGTTGTCGACCTGCTTCGAGGTTGCCGCGTCGATCCACTCGGCCGGCAGCAGCTGCCGACCTTCCCATTGGCCGCGCTGCAGCAACAGCTGACCGAACCTGGCCAGCGACTCGGTATTCAGGCTCAGACCCCAGCCGCCGGTGGTGATGCCTTCCCTCGACACCTCCCAGGTCGCCTCGGTCGCACCCAGTGGTTCGAACAGCCGGGGCCGGAGGAAGTCGAGCAACCGCTCGCCGGTCAGCTTCTGCAGGATCGCGGACAGCATGTACGTCGCGCCGCTGTTGTAGACGAACACCGTGCCCGGCTCGTGCTCGACCTCCAGGCCGAGGAAGATCCCGACCATCCGGCGATCCTTGCTGAGCCGCTCGACGGTGTCCTGGTCGTGCCCGGTCGTCATCGTCAGCAGGTGCCGGATCTCCATCGCGGCCAGGTTGTCGCCGACCTGATCCGGCAACTCGTCGGGGAAGAACGAGATCACCTTGTCGTCGAGCGACAGCAACCCCGCCTCGATCGCCAGCCCGATGCCGATCGAGGTGAAGCTCTTCGACACCGAGAACAACAGATGCGGATCGGCCAGCCGGTACGGCGACCACTCCTCCTCGCGCACGACGTGTCCGTGCCGCAGCACCATCAACGTCTGGATCTCCTGGCCCGACGAATCCAGCGCCGCGACAAACGCGTCCAGCGCCCCACTCGACAAACCCTGGTCTTCGGCCGTACTCCGCGGAAGTCTGCTCACCCCGGTCACGCTATCTCCTCTCGCCGACAAAGCCGGATAATTCCGCGCTGAGCTCACTGTCAGCAGCCTCCATGATGCTTGCCGCGAGCAACCAATAGCCAAGAAACCTCAACCTGGACAAGCGGTTCCTCCCTTCTCGCGAGCCGCCTCCGATTTGGCTGAATCGAACATGCGTTCTAATCTAGACACATGAACGCGATCACGGTCAACTCGGGCTACGGCGAACACGACCTCGCCGCGGAACTGGACGCCCTGGACGCTGCCGGGCTGCTGATCCCACCCGACGACCCGGAGGCGGTGGGTGGTCCGGTGTTGATCGACGAGACCGACTTCTACGACACCGTCGACTGCTATCGGATGTCGCGGGTGGAGGCGTTCGAGTGGCAGGAGTGGGCCCTCGCCGACCAGAACGAGGCCGAACGCTTTCTGCTGGAGCTGGATGCGCCGGCGTGGGTGTTCCTGCCTCCTGGCGCCGAGCTGGCCGCGGCGTTGGAGCAGGTCCGGGCGACGACCCTGTCGCCGATGGCGTTGGTCGAGTTGATCAAGGCCACCGCCCGGCAGACGGCGTGGTCGGAGTCGATCCGGCTGGAGGCGATCGCGTCGTTCTGGCGGCAGCGCCAGGCCCAGTCCAGCGACATCCCCCGCCCCAGCCAGATCGACACGGCCGGTCGTCCGGTGGACCCCGAACGCAGCTGGGCGGCCGAGATCGCGCTCGCATTGAAGGTGTCGCCGGAGACCGTCGGCAACCACATCGACACCGCGCTGCACCTGACCTCCACCCTGACCGCGACCCATTCGGCGTTGCGGTGCGGCGCGATCAGCCTGTCGAAGGCGATCGCGATCTCCACCAAGACCCGGGAGCTGACCGAGGCTCAGGCTCGCGCGGTCGAGGCGCATGTGCTGAAGCGCGCCGCCGGTCAGACCCATGCGAACCTGTTGAAGTCTCTGGGCATCCAGGTCGCGAAGTACGACGCCAAGAAGAAGGCCGACCGGCACCGCAAGGCGGTTGACGAGCGCTGCTGCAAGATCGTCCCGCTCGCGGACGGGATGGCCGGTCTATGGATCGTCAACACCGCCGACAAGATCCAGCAGATCTGGGTCGTCATCCAGGCCCTGGCCACCCTCGCCAAACGCCACACCCCCACCACCCCCGGCCCCGGCACCGCGTCCGCCCCGGGTCATGGCTCCACGGGTCCTGGCTCCACCGGCACCGGCTCCACGGGCACCGGCGCCACCGGCGCGGGCTCGACGGATACTGGCTCGACGGGCACGGGCTCGGCAGCCACCGCCACCTCCACGGGATCCGGCTCCGCAGACACCGCCACCGCAGACACCGCCTCCACCAGCGGAACCACTACCTCCGCCGCGGACACCGGCGACGCAGATACCGCCTCCGCTGCGGGCACCGGCACCACCAGCGCCGACACCACCACCTCCACCCCCGGCGGCGGCACTGCCGGACCGTTCACCGACCCGGGCAGCCATCCGGATCCACGGGCGACCGGCTCACCTCCAGACCACGACCCGCAACCAGAACGGGACAAGGATCGGCGGAATGTGGATCAGCGGCGGGCTGATGCGGTGGCCGACCTGTTCGAGCACGTGCTGCGCAACGGGCTGGACTGGCTCGGCCGGCGGCTGCCCGACCAGCACAAACGCCGCCCGCACATCGAGGTCGTCGTCCCGTTCTCGACCCTGCTCGGTCTCGACGACGACCCCGCCGAACTGACCGGCTACGGGCCGATCCCGGCCGACATGGCGCGGCGGATCGCGGCCGACGGCACCTGGCGCCGGCTCCTCACCGATCCCATCAACGGCGCCGTGCTGGAGGCCTCCACCACCCGCCACGACCCCGGCACCCTGGTCACCGAGACCCTGCTGGCCCGGCATCCGGTCTGCGCCTGGCCGGGCTGCAACCGGACGTCGCGGGAATGCGACCGTGACCATGGCACCCCGTTCGCCCGGTCGGGGACGACGAGCCTGGCGGGGATGGCGCCGTACTGCGAGTACCATCACGTCATCAAGGACACCCCGGCCTGGGGCTGGACCACCACCAACCACCCCGACGGCTCCATCACCCTGACTACGCCGACCGGGCACCGCCACACCACCGTCCCACCCGCCCGCGGACCCATCATCCAACCCACCACGCCACCCCAACCTCCAGCCGACGAACCACCACCCTTCTGATCCACGGCTCTCCGGCTGCCCGGGGTGCCCGGGTGCCCGGGTGCAGGACAACCGGTATAGGGCAGCTGGTACAGGGCAGCTGGTACAGGGCAGCTGGTACAGGGCAGCTGGTACAGGGCAGCTGGTACAGGGCAGCTGGTACAGGGCAGCTGGTACAGGGCAGCTGGT
>NZ_SNWQ01000018.1:0-30725 GCF_004361855.1 Kribbella caucasensis | reverse complement strand
TACAGGGCGCGCGGCCGGTAGTCGCTGGCGGAGCAGACCGCCCCGGGTTATTCGCGCAGGCATCCGTGGTGCTGGGTGCTGTAGGGGTGTCGGAGTCTGTTCCGCTGGTTCTCGCGGAGTGGTTGGGGTGGGAGCTGTGGAGGCGTGGCGTCCCGGGGGTACTAGAGGTGGGCAAGCTTGTCCGGGTTCACCACTCCGTGGATGGCGACGACCGTGCCGTTGGTGATGAGGAGCGACCATACTGCGACGGTCCTGTTGGTGGGGCTGTGCATTCGCAGGGCCGGGTGGCCGCCGACGTGGACGTGCTCGATCTGGATGCCGTGGTCGCGGAGCTTGCCGAAGGCGCCGATCAGCAGGCGGGCGACCTTGGCAGCGCCGACGACCGGGTGGGGGAAGCCGGTCGGCTTACCACCGCCGTCGCCGGTGAACGTCGCCTCGAGGGCCAGGAACCCGATGAGTCCGTCGAGCTCGCCATAGGAGCAGGCCGCGACGAACCGCCGCGCCAACTCGTCCCGCTCCTGCCTGGACGGGTCGAACCGTGGCCGTTCGTCCTCGAGTTGCCGCCGAGCCCGTACTGCGAGCTGCCGCACCGCCGCCTCACTTTTGGCCAGGATCCCCGCGATCTCCTCGTACGAGTACCCGAACACGTCCCGCAGCAGGAACACGGCTCGTTGATCCGGCGACAACCGCTCCAGTACGACGAGGAACGCGGTCGTCAACGAATCCGACCGGACCGCCTCATCCGACAAGTCGACGTACTCGTCCACGGCCGGCTCGGGCAACCACGGGCCGACGTACACCTCGCGCTGCCGACGGGCCGAGCGTAGTTGGTCGATCGCCAGCCGGGTGGTGACTGTGGTGAGGAAGGCCTTTGGCGAGTCGACGGCGACCGGTTCCCGGTGCAGCCGCAGGTACGCCTCCTGCACCACGTCTTCCGCGTCCCGGAAACTCCCCAGCATCCGGTACGCGATCGACAGCAGCAACGGCCGCAGCGCAGTACTGGTCTGATCCATCACACCCTCTAGGACGATCCACCCGGTCCGCCTGTGACAGTCACAGGCGGGCGGTCTCGTTCGTCTCCGACCGTAACAACGCACGGAGGAGACCGCATGAACCTCGCAACCTGGATAGTGACCGCTCTGCTCGCCCTCGTCTTCACGGTGTCGGGCGTGGCCAAATCGACGATGTCCCGCGATCGCCTCATCGCCACCGGCCAGACCGGTATCGCGCCGTTCCCGATGCCGGTCGTGCGCGTCGTGGCCGTCTGCGAGTTGTTCGCCGTCGTCGGCCTGTTCGCGCCCTGGCTGACCGGGACGGCCCGATACCTGACACCTACGGCCGCTGTGTGCCTTGGCGTGGTGATGATGGGCGCCGCCACCGCCCACGCATCCCTCAAGGAGCCGGGGCCGGTGGCGGCGAACCTGCTGATCCTGACCGGCTGCGCCTTCGTCGCAGCCGCCCGCTTCGCTGCCCTCAGTTAACGCTGGACCAGTACTGCGACTGTCCGCGCCGGTACCGAGACGGTTCCGGTCGCGGCGGTCCAGGTTGTTTGCTTGACGATTGGGTCGGATCCCGCTGACTGCACGGGGGACAGGGACAACTGGGCGCCTGCCAGCCCCGGGAGCTGCTGGGTTACAGCGGAGCCGGTGCTGTTGAAGACGACGAGGAGGCCCTTCAGGGCGGGGTCGATGTCGGCGCCCACCGTGTCGTCGATGTGCATCGTGACGACACCTGGGGCCGCGGCCGGCGTACCGCTGAGTGGGAACGACAACTTCTGGTTGATCAGGTCCGCCGAACCCAGCCGGAACAGCGGTGTCGAGAATCGCAGTTTCAGCAGATCACCAGCGGCCGCGGAGGCGCTCGCCACGTCGGCGGCCGTCGGCTTCAGCGCCGGGTTGGCCAGTAGCGGCTGCATGAACGGCCACTTGGCCTCGTTGTCCGGTTTGGGCGGCAGGCCGTGGCCGAAGCCGTTGTCCGCACCGGTCCAGTCCAGCGTGTTGAACCAGTCGCCCGAGTCGTACGAGTTCCGGTCCAGCGACTTGCTCCGCAACATATCGGCACCCGCGTGCCAGAACGACGGCGTCTGCGCCAGCGCGGTGGTTGCCAGCGACAACGTGTTCATCCGGACCCGGTCCGCCATCGGCATCGACGCCGGCAGCTTGTAGGTCAACGCGTCCCATAACGTTTCGTTGTCATGGGCATCCACATACGTGGTCACCTCGACCGGCTGATCGGCGTACCCGGCCGGCGAGCCGTTGTAGTCCACCGCATCACCCCGTACTACGGACCCGCTGTCGGCGGATCGGAAGGTGAAGCCCCGCAGGTTGCCGGCCAGTCCGAGCTGGACCAGATCGGTGTCGTGGGCGAGCCGCTTCGCCTGTTCGACGGGCGTGCCGTTCACCGGAGCACCGTTCGGGTCGCTCGC
This sequence comes from Kribbella caucasensis, assembly GCF_004361855.1. GTDB lineage: Bacteria > Actinomycetota > Actinomycetes > Propionibacteriales > Kribbellaceae > Kribbella > Kribbella caucasensis. The sequence continues at coordinate 28,300 of NZ_SNWQ01000018.1, read as the reverse complement.
GGCACCCGACCCGAAGCCCTGGATCCGCGGATCCTCGTCGAACGGTCCACCGCCCCGGACGCCGTCGCGGAGCCGGTCGGAGAATGTGCCGATCCCGGTACCCCCGAGATTGCCCTGCCGCGCCTGGACGAACAACGCGTCATCGGCGACCTCGCCGAAGTTCCAGCCCTCGCCGTAGACGTAGACCGACTTGCCGTCGACGCCGTCCTTGGCCAGGGTCAGCTTGTCCAGCGCCGCTCGGACCTTGAGCATGTTCGCCTTGCTGTGGTGACCCATCAGGTCGAACCGGAAGCCGTCGACGCGGTAGTTGCGAGCCCATGAGACCGTGCTGTCGACCATGATCTTCTCGGCCATCGCGTGCTCGGTGGCGATGTTGCTGCAGCACGTCGACGTCTCCACCCCGCCGGTCGCGTTCAGCCGCTGGTAGTAGCCCGGGACCACCTTGTCGAGCACCGAGGTCGGCGCCTGTCCCGCAGCCGGAGTGTGGTTGTAGACCTGGTCGAGCACGACCCGCAGACCCGACTTGTGCAGCCCTCCGACCATCGTGCGGAACTCGGCGGCTCTGGCCAGCCCGTCCTTCTCGACGGCGTACGAACCCTCCGGCGCGAGCCAGTGGTACGGGTCGTAACCCCAGTTGAAACCGTCCGTGGCGGCGACCGCGGTCACGCAGGCCTGCTGCTTGTCGGAGTCGGGCTCGAACGACCCCAGATCACAAGCCGGCTCTGCCTGACTTCCCTCCGGGATCGACGCGATGTCGAACGTCGGCAGCAGGTGCACCGTGTTCAGCCCGGCTTGGGCGAGCTTCCGCAGGTGCTTCGTCCCGTTGCCCTCGTCCGCGAAGGCGGCGTACTTGCCACGATGCGCGGCCGGCACCGTGGGGTCGCCGATCGAGAAGTCCCGGACGTGCAACTCGTAGATCGTCGAGTCCACCGCCCGGGCGAGTTTCGGCGACGGGGTCTTGGCCCAGATCGCGGGCTTCCCGGCCGGATCGTCGAGATCCACCGCCACGGAGTACTGCGAATCCGTGGTGAGCGCGAGCGAGTACGGATCCGTCACCAGGTTGGTCTCGACCTTGCCGGTACTCGGTGCGAAGACGGTCACCTCGTACCGGTAGGGCGCGTTCTTCCAACTTCGGCGGCCCTCCGCTGCCCACGACCCGTCAGCGCTCTGCCGCATGGGGAGACGCTGCGATCCGACGAGCAGTGACACGTTCTGCGCGGTCGGGGCCCACAGGGTGAAGCGGGGGACCCCGCCGTTCCACGTCACGCCGTACGAGCGGCCGGTCGCCGATCCGCCGTACAGGTCGTCCAGGACACCGGGTATCTGGACTCCGGTGGCGTCGAGTAGTCGCCCGGTATCGTCGTACTGCGCGAGGCCGAGTTGCCCGGTGAGGATCTTCCTTGCGTCACCGGAGTCGAGTCGCAGTGCTGTGTATCCGGCCAGGGCGGGGAACTTCTCCAGCACCTTGTCCGGGATGCCGCCGACGTCGTACCGAAGGCCTGACGACGAGCCGCCGATGTCGTCCGCGTCGATGGCGAGCGAACCCGTCGGCGACCAGTGCAGTCGCCAGCGCGACCGCTCCGGGTGGTCGACAGCCGGTACGGCGAGCAGGTCCTTGGCCAGCCAGTACGCCTTGGCCTGTTTGAGGTCGGGTTGGGCCCCGGGCTTGGAGGTGGTCACGGTCAGCACATGTGACTGCAGGACGTAGGAGAAGGTGACCACGAGGCCGTCGCTGGGCACGGTGATGGGGATGTTGTTGGCTGGGTAGCTCTCGTCCATGGACAGGTTGTGCGCCACCTTGGCCTCATAGCTGCCCGCTCCGATCTCTGTCGTGGACCAGGTGAACGTGCCATCGCCGTCCTGGTCGGTCAACCAGGGTCGCATGCAGTCCGGTGCCCAGTTGGTCGGGCAGCCCAGTTCGTCCTTCTGGAAGGTGCCGGGGACGGTGATGATCGGGTTGTTCTCCGCGGTCGAGGTGACGTAGTGCCGGCCGTGTTCGTAGTAGAAGGTCACCGGTGTGACTGGGCCCGTGTAGGAGATGTTGGCGCCGTTGCGGTCGCCGCCGGCACCGTAGTTCTCGTCCCACGTCTTGTTGATCGCCGCCTTGTACGCGTGCTCACCCGCGAGATTCGTGTACGTGCCCTTCCAGACCTTGTCCTTCGGGTCGAGCGTTAGTTGCGCCTGCTCGCAGCCGGGGGACCAGTCCTCCTCGCAGCCCATCTCGTTGTTGTGGTCGCCGGGCACACTCACGTTGGCGGGCTGCACGACCGGGCCACCGCCGCCACCTCCGCCACCGCCTGGTGCGGGTGCATCGCCGACGGTGCCGTAGGAGCCCGACACGGAGTAGTTGCCGGACGCATCCTTCAGGACCGCCCGGTACTCGAGCAGCGTTCCCTTCGGCAGACCGGACACGTCTTGGAACACCCGGTACGGCGCGTTGTCGTCCGCGCCGAGCCGCTGCCAAGCCGTCGTACCGACAGGGCGGTAGCCGAAGGTCACGGTGACCGGGGTGTTCGCCGGGACGGCCGCACCGATCTCCGCGCGGCCGCCGACGGTCGCACCGGGTTCGGGCGAGCTCAGGTAGACCTCGGGCGCCTTGCTGCGGTGCGGGACCTTCGATACGGCTTGGTAGACGGTGACGGACAGCGGTGCTTGCGTGAGTTGCACGCGGCCTTCGTGGTCGGTCTTGATCGCCTGCGAACCGCCGTAGACGGGCTTGAACCAACTGTTCGATCCGTACGTGGGGATGGTCGCGGTCTTGGCTGTGGTCGCGTTGTTGGTGACGACCAGGTACTCGACCTTGTCGGCGCCGATCCGGCTGAAGGCGTAGAGCCCGCCGGCGTTTGCTGAGTACCGATGCACCTGGGTGCCGTCGGCAAGGGTCGGGTACTTCGCTCGCAGCCGCTGCAGTTCCGCGATGTGCGTGTACATCGGTGCGTTGACGTCGTACCGGTCCTTGCTGCCGATCGTCGTCGTACCGGTGCCGTCGACGACCTCGTCGTCCTTGTACTCGTCGGTGTCGGTGGCGAACATGTCCTGCCGGGCGTCCTTGTCGCCGCCCGGACCGGTGAAGCCCTGTTCGTCGCCGTAGTAGATCACCGGCTGGCCGCGGGTCAGGAACATCAGGCTGTGCGCCAGCTTGTCCCGCTGCAGCAACTCCTGACCGGCCGCGCCGCCCTGCTTGAGGAACAGCCCGATCCGGCCCATGTCGTGGTTCCCGAGGAACGTGGGCAGCTGGTACGCGTTCGAATCGGTGTCTGTGTAGTAGTCGTCGTTCGCGTAGAAGTCGCGCAACTGCGTACTTGGTTTGCCCTGGGCGAAGGCGACCGCGCTCTGCTGGAAGCCGAAGTCCAGCGTCGCCTGCAACGCACCGGTCGTGGTGTACGTCGACATGAACCGCGGGTCGGCGTCGAACACCTCGCCGAACATGAAGAAGTCGTCCGACCCCTTCGCCTTCGCCGCGGCCAGGATCTTCGGCGAGAACTTCTGCCAGAACTCCAGGTTGACGTGCTTCACCGTGTCGATCCGGAAACCGTCGATGCCGAACTCGGCCCACGTCTTGTAGACGTCGGTCATGCCGTCACGGACCTTCGGCTGCTCGGTGAACAGGTCGTCCAGGCCGACGAAATCGCCGTACTCGCTCGATTCGCCGGCGAAGGTCGAGTCGCCGCGGTTGTGGTACAGGGTCGGGTCGTTCAACCAGGCCGGTACCTTGACGGTCTCGTCGGCCGGCGTCCGGAACACCGGGATGTTGGGGAACGAGATGTTCCGGTCCAGCGGCGGGAAGGTGTCGCCGGCGGCGTACTGCTTGTCGTCGAAGGGCGTCCCGCTCGCGTCCTTGTACGGACTTGTCGACTTCGGGATGTAGCCGTACTGGCCGGACTGGTACGCGATCACGTCCGAGGTGTGGTTGGTGATGATGTCGAAGAAGACCTTCATCCCCTTGGCGTGCGCCAGATCGATCAGCTTGCGCATGTCCGCGTTGGTGCCCAGATGCGGGTCGATCTGGGTGAAGTCGGTGATCCAGTAGCCGTGGTACCCGGCGCTCGCGTTCGCGCCCTCGCCCTGGACCGGCCGGTTCTTGAACGACGGCGTCAGCCACAGCGACGTCGTACCGAGGGACTTGATGTAGTCGAGCTTCTGGATGACGCCGGTCAGGTCGCCGCCGTGGTAGAAGCCCTTGTCCTTCTTGTCGAGACCCGTGGTCAGCCGGTCGCCGGTCAGGCCGCCGGTGTCGTTCGTGGGATCCCCGTTGGCGAACCGGTCCGCCATCACGAAGTAGAACCGCTCCTTGGTCAGATCCTGGCGCAGACTCGGACTCGCGAGGGCCTTGTCCGCCGCGTTCAACCCACCCGCGAGGTCTACGGGTTTCACCGTGACGAGATGCGTGGTGTCGTCATAACTGAACTCGAGCTTGGCCGGTCCCTCGATCCGGAGCGGGATGTTCGGCCCGTCGAGCACGCCACCGGCACCGTAGTTCTCGTCCCAGCTGCCGTTGACGGTCACCTTGTACTCGTACGACCCGGCCGGCACGTCGAACACCTTCCGGTACGGCGCTGCCGCACCCAGCCGCGTCTGCTCACACCCCGGATCCCAGTCCCCGGTACACCCCAGCTCATTCTGCAACGACCCGGCCAACGTGATCACCCGCTCGGCAGCCACCCCAGCGGGCGCACTGGTCGCCGTACCAAGCCCCAACCCCACCACCGCCACCGCAGTGATTGATGCAAGCCAACGACCCCGCCGCGCAACGAACCCGAGCATCCCGGCACCCCTCCCGCTAGACCCAACTCCCCGGGACGCTAGCCCGCCCCTCCCACCGACGGAAGGCCTCAAAGGTCGCGCTCAGGTCACGGCCTCCACGACCCGACGCCACCGGTGGCGATCGGCCGCGTTTGTCTGTACCGGTCGATTAGGAGGTAGTCCCCGCCCCGGCAGCCCGCCACGCCTGAAGCGCACCAGTTGAACACCTCGAAAGCCGACCACCTCCTGTCCATCTGCACGCCAGCCGCTGCGAATCTGTCGACAGTTGCGTTGCCGATTTGTCGAGGTTGTCGCTGCCGATTTGTCGGGTCAGGTGAAGAGCTTGGGGAGGGTGGTTTCGATCGGGGTGTGGTGGAGTTGGGTTGCCTGGTCGTCGTAGGGGGTGGGGTCGGCGTTGAGGATTATCAGGGGTTTGCCTGCGTTGAGGGCTAGGTCGCAGAGGCCGGCGGCTGGGTAGACCTGGAGGGAGGTGCCGATGGCGAGGAAGAGGTCGCAGGACTGGGTGGCGGCTACGGCGGCGTCCAGGGTGGTGGGGTCGAGGTTCTGGCCGAAGGAGACGGTGGCGGATTTGAGGATGCCGCCGCAGGTTTCGCAGGCGGGGTCCTCGTCGCCGGATTCGAGGCGGGGGAGGACGTCGGCCATCGGGATCCGGCGGGCGCAGTCGAGGCAGTCGACGTACCAGACGGTGCCGTGGAGTTCGAGGACGTTCTTGGAGCCGGCCTTCTGGTGCAGGCCGTCGACGTTCTGGGTGATCAGGCCGGTGAGGCGGCCCTGGCGTTCGAGGTCGACCAGGGCCCGGTGGCCGGCGTTCGGCTCGGCGGTCCAGGCGGGTGCGGCCAGGCGGTGCTTCCACGCTTCCACCCGTACTGCGCGCGACGCGACGTACTCGTCGATGTCGAACATCGCCTGCGCCGCCGGGTTCTTCGTCCACAACCCCTGAGGGCCGCGGAAGTCCGGGATGCCCGACGCGGTCGAGATCCCTGCGCCGGTCAGGACGGCGATGCGTTCAGCGGTGATCACGCACCCGAACGTAACCCGGCGGCCTTCCGCTCAGGAACCAATGCGTCTGCCGGGGCGCCAACGGATTTAGGCGAGCTTGCGTACGACGTACTGGTTGTCGGCGGCGGAGACTAGTTCCTGGGAGCGCATGCGGCACCACGCGGGGATGTCGGTGGCGGCCGCCGGGTCGTCGGCGAGGACCGTGATCGTGTCGCCGACGGCGAGGTCGGGGAACGCCTGGGCCAGCCTGATCACGGGGAGTGGGCAGAGCATGCCGCGACAGTCGAGCGTGGTCACATCCCCACCTCCGCGCGGATCCGCCGGACCAGTCCCGGCAGCACGGTGGCGAACCGGTCCACCTCATCGTAGGTGGACGTCCGAGCGAGGGATACCCGGACGTTGCCGTGCGTGAGCACCCCCATCGCCGCGAGTACGTGGGACGGGCGCAGCGTGCTCGCAGTACAGGCTGAACCGCTCGACACGGAGAACCCTTCGGCGTCCAGCGCGGTGACGAGCGCCTCACCGTCGACGTACAGGCAGGAGAACGTGAGGATGTGCGGGAGCCGGTCGTCCGGGTCGCCGACGACTTCCACATCCTCGATGTCGGCGGCGAGGCGCTGGCGGAGTTCGGCGATCCAGGCGCGGTGCTGCTTGTCCAGCTCGGCCGCTTCCCGGAGCCGGGCCTGCAACGCGGCTGCGGCGGCGAGGGCCGCGGGGAGGTTCGGGTAGCCGGGGGAGAGGCCGTCCTCCCGCTCGTCCACGGGCCACGCGGACGCCAGACGGGTGCCTTTCCGTACTGCGAGGAGCCCGACTCCGGCCGGTCCACCCCATTTGTGAGCGCTCGCCGTCAACGCGGACCAACCGGCGGGGACGTCCTCATGCCCCACCGAAGCCGCCGCATCCACCAAAAGGGGAACCCCGGCCGTGGCGCAGATCTCACTCGCCCGGGCGATCGGCTGACGTGTCCCCACCTCGTGATTTGCCGACTGCAGGGTTGCCAGGGCCACACCGTCCGCCTGTACTGCGGTCGCGAAGGCATCCAGATCGACCCGGCCGGAGGAGTCCACACCGACCTCGGTCGTCGTACCGGCTGCCGCAGCGGCGTGCAGAACGGCGGAGTGCTCGACCGCGGAGTGGACCACAGTGGTCCCGATCCGGCGTCGCGCGGCCGTCAGGGCGGCCAGACCGGTGTGGATCGCGGCCGTGCCGGAGGTTGTCAGGTAGAGCTCGTCCGGGCGTACGCCGACCGCCTCTGCGAGGACCGCTCGGGCGTTGTCCAGCAGTAACCGCGCGGTCCGTCCCTCGTGGTGCAGGCGGGCCGGATCCGCCCACCCGGAATCCAGTGCCTGCAGCAACACTTCCCTTGCGGCAGGGTGGAGTTCTTCGGCCGTCGCGGCATCCAGGTACGCACGGTGGTTCACACGGGAAACGCTAAGCCCTACCTGTGCGCAGGAAGCCGGATGGTGTCCAGTAGTGTTCTGTCGTCAGTCTCACCTGGGAAGGGAAAGGCGCCCCGTGGGTTCGAAACGGCTGCTGGTCCCCGCAGCAGTGGTCGGCACGTTGTTGCTGGCCGGCTGCTCGGCCGAGACCAATGCGCAGTGGAAACGACTTGGTCTGCCCGAGGGCGCCTCGGACCGCACCGAGGCCGTCCGGAGTCTGTGGATCGGCGCCTGGATCGCCGCGCTGGTCGTCGGGGTGATGGTCTGGGGCCTGATCCTGTACGCCGTCGTGCGGTACCGCCGGCGCAATGAGGAGGCGCCGCGGCAGACCCGGTACAACCTGCCGCTGGAGGTCCTCTACACGCTGGCGCCGTTCGCGATCATCGGCGTGCTGTTCTTCTACACGGTGGAGAACGGCAACAGGATCACCGCGATGTCCGACAGCCCGCAGCACACCATCAACGTGGTGGGCCAGCAGTGGCAGTGGACCTTCAACTACCACGAGACGGTCAACGGTGAGGAGGGTGTCTGGGAGACCGGCACCCTGGACCAGCCGGCCGAGCTCTGGCTGCCGGTGAACGAGTCGGTGCATTTCGACCTGACCTCGCCGGACGTCATCCACTCGTTCTGGGTGCCGTCGTTCTACTTCAAGCTGGACGTCATCCCGGGCCGGACGAACAAGCTCGAGCTGACCCCGACCAAGACCGGCACCTTCGCGGGTAAGTGCGCGGAGCTGTGCGGTCTCTACCACAGCCGGATGGTGTTCACCGTCAAGGTGGTCACCGCCGATGAGTACCAGGCGCACCTGCGGGATCTGGCCGACAGGGGCCAGACCGGCGCCGCGACCGGTGGCCAGGACGCGACCACCATTCCGGGCCACGGGGAGGGCGAGAAGTGACCGACATCGCCGAACGCACTGGTGTCATCGGTGCGGCGACGACGGCGCTGCCGAGGCGCCGGAGCAAGGGCCAGATAGCGGTCAAGTGGCTGACCACCACCGACCACAAACTGATCGGTCACCTGTACCTGATCACGTCGTTCGCGTTCTTCCTGATCGGCGGCGTGATGGCGCTGCTGATCCGGGCCGAGCTGGCCAAGCCGGGTCTGCAGATCGTGAACGAAGAGGTCTACAACCAGCTCTTCACGATGCACGGCACGATCATGCTGCTGCTGTTCGCGACGCCGCTGTTCGTCGGCTTCGCGAACGTGATCATGCCGGTGCAGATCGGCGCGCCCGACGTGGCGTTCCCGCGGCTGAACATGTTCAGCTTCTGGCTGTTCCTGTTCGGTGGCCTGATCACCATCAGTGGCTTTTTCACCCCGGGCGGCGCGGCCGACTTCGGCTGGTTCGCCTACGCTCCGCTGTCGAACGCGGTTCGCTCGCCGGGCGTCGGCGGTGACCTGTGGATCATGGGTCTGTGGATGGCCGGTCTGGGCACCATCCTGGGTGCGGTCAACTTCGTCACCACGATCATCACCATGCGCGCCCCCGGTATGACGATGTTCCGGATGCCGATCTTCACCTGGAACATCCTGGTGACTTCGATCCTCGTCCTGATCGCCTTCCCGATCCTGGCCGGCGCGCTGCTGATGCTGGAGGCGGATCGAGCCCTAGGGGCTCACGTCTTCGATGCCGCGAACGGCGGGCCACTGCTGTGGCAACACCTGTTCTGGTTCTTCGGGCATCCAGAGGTCTACATCATCGCGTTGCCGTTCTTCGGCATCATCACCGAGATCCTGCCGGTGTTCAGCCGGAAGCCGATCTTCGGTTACATCGGCCTGGTCGGCGCGACCCTGTGGATCGCGGTGCTGTCGGTGGCGGTGTGGGCGCACCACATGTTCGTGACGGGCGCGGTGAACCTGCCGTTCTTCTCGTTCATGACGTTCCTGATCGCCGTACCGACCGGGGTCAAGTTCTTCAACTGGATAGGCACGATGTGGGGCGGCTCGGTGTCCTTCGACACCCCGATGCTGTGGTCGATCGGGTTCCTCACCACCTTTCTGTTCGGCGGTCTGACCGGCGTCATCCTGGCTTCGCCCGCGCTGGACTACCAGCTGTCCGACTCGTACTTCGTGGTCGCGCACTTCCACTACGTCGTCTTCGGCACGGTGGTGTTCGCGATGTTCGCCGGGTTCTACTTCTGGTGGCCGAAGATGACCGGCCGGATGCTGGACGAACGTCTCGGCAAGCTGCACTTCTGGCTGCTGTTCATCGGCTTCCACACGACGTTCCTGGTGCAGCACTGGCTGGGCGTCGAGGGGATGCCGCGGCGGTACGCGTCGTACGGCGCGAACGAGGGCTTCACCACGCTGAACGAGGTGTCCAGTATCGGCGCCTTCATCCTCGGCCTGTCGATGCTGCCGTTCTTCTACAACGTCTACAAGTCGCGCAAGAACCCGCTGGTGGGTGTCGACGACCCGTGGGGCTGGGGCCGGTCGCTGGAGTGGGCGACGAGTTCGCCGCCGCCGCGGCACAACTTCGTCAGGCTGCCGCGGATCCGGTCGGAGAGCCCGGCGTTCGACCTGCACCACCCGGAGCTCGCGATGGCGGAGTACGCCGACAGCGGTGCGCCGCGGGACAACCTGCTCGACGCCGGCGAGGACCAGGGCCGGGTCGAGAACCTGGAGCACAACGTGGTCGCCGGATCGACCGGTGCAGACGGAGAGGGTAAGGCATGAAGGTCGAAGCCTGGGTCTTCGGCATCCTGACGCTGTTCGTCTTGATCGTGACCCCGATCTACTGGTTCATGTCCGAGGACCCGACCGGCACCACCGCACTGGTGATGACGTTCTTCCTGTCGCTGCTGGTGGCGTTCTACCTGAGCGTCACCGGCCGCCGGATGGACGCCCGGCCGGAGGACCGCAAAGAAGCCGAGATCGTCGAGGGAGCCGGTGAGCTCGGCTTCTTCCCGCCGTACTCGTGGTGGCCGCTGTGGTGCGCGCTGACCCTGTCGGTCGTCGTACTGGGCCTCGTCTTCGGCTGGTGGCTGTTCATCATCGGCACCGGGATCGGCATCGTCACGCTGTCCGGATGGGTGTTCGAGTACTACCGCGGCGACCACGCGCACTGAGTTTCGTGGGGGACTGAGTCTTATGCGGGGCCGGGGGAACTTAGCTCGTCCGTGGGCGGGTTACCCTTGCTCGGCGGTTATTGCTGACAGGGGAGCTCTGGGGATGTTGTTCGGTGGTTCGGGACGGAAAAGTGGTCTGGTCGCGCGGGGTCTGGGCGTTCTGGGCGTTTGCGCGATTCTGCTGGTAGGCACGGCTTGCAGCGACACCGATGCGGCGGACGCCGCCCCATCGGGGACGCCACAGACCACGTCCACCACCCCAGGGGCCTCGACGACACCTGGCGGCGACTCCAGTACGCCGCCGACGACGGCGGACCCGGCTGCGGCCAACGTCTCCATCGTCCCGGCCAAGGGCGCCTCGTCGGTCCGCCCGGACAAGCCGGTGACGATCGCGACCAGCGCCGGCACGATCCAGGACGTGTCGCTGCGTGACGACGACGGCGGCAAGGTCTCCGGGACGTTCAACGACTCGAAGTCCCAGTGGACCTCGGCTGACCAGCTGAAGCCCGGAGCGAAGTACACGATCACGGGTACGGCGCAGGGCACGGATGGTAAGAGCGTGCCGATCAGCTCCACCTTCCGGACCCTGTCCGCGGGCAAGAACCTGAAGGCCTCGGTCGCCCCGCTCAACGGCGAGACCGTCGGCGTCGCGATGCCGATCCAGATCTACTGGAACTACGCCGTCACCGACCGCGCCGCCGTCGAGAAGCGGCTGACGGTGAAGACCTCGGTCCCGGTCGAGGGCACCTGGCACTGGGTGAACAGCAAGCAGGTGAACTACCGCCCGAAGGACTACTGGCCCGCCGGTACCAAGGTGAGCGTCCTCATCGGCACCCAGGGCGTCAACGCCGGCGGCAACATCTGGGGCGCTTCGAGCCGGCAGATCGACTTCAGCATCGGCAAGTCGGTGGTCTCCCGGGTCGACGTGAAGAAGCACCAGATGACGGTCACCATCGACGGGAAGCTCGCCCGGACGATCCCGATCACGGCCGGCAAGGACGGCTTCACCACCCGGAGCGGGGTGAAGGTGATCATGGAGAAGTACAGGACCAAGCGGATGGACGCCCGGACGGTCGGGATCCAGCCGGGCGATCCGGAGTACTACGACATCCACGACGTCCAGTACGCCCAGCGGGTGACCAGCTCGGGCGAGTTCATCCACGGAGCCCCGTGGTCGGGCGGCAGCCAGGGCCGCGCGAACGTCAGCCATGGCTGCGTCGGCATGAGCCTGAAGGACGGTGCCTGGTACTTCTCCCAGACCCTCCGCGGCGACCCCGTCATCGTCACCGGCACCAACCGCAAGATGGATGCCAACAACGGCTGGACCGACTGGAACGAGCCCTGGGGCCAATACAAGAAGGCCTCAGCCCTCTAGTTCCGCGGGGGGTAGGCCGGCCAGGTCTGCGATCAGGGTCATTTGGTGGTCGAGGTAGTCGGGGCGTGCGGTGATCATGTCGTTCAGGCGGCCGAAGACTTCGAAGCTGACCAGGCCGAACAGGTGGCTCCAGCCGGTGAGGGCGCTGTCCAGGAGTTCTGGTGGTAGGTCTTCTGCTCGCTGGTCGATCAGGCGGCGCAGGTCTGCCCGGACCGGGTCGGGCAGCTCGGTCCGGGGTATGGGTGTCAGAGTGCCCTGGGTGGCCGCGTCGCGGAGGATGGTGACCATCAGGAGGATCACTTGGGAGGCCGGCTCGACGGTGTCCTGGGGGGCGGCGTAGCCGGGGATGGGGTTGCCGTAGAGCAGGCCGTACTCGGCCGGGTTCGCCAGGGCCCAGGTGCGTACCGCGCGACCGATCGCGAGCCAGCGTCCCCGTAGATCGTCGCGGGGGATGGCGGCCTCGGCATCGGCTGCTGCCTCGGCCAACTCTTGGTAGGCGTCGACGAGCAGGGCGGTGAGCAGCGCATCGCGGCTGGGGAAGTACCGGTAGAGGGCCGAGGCGACGATGTCGAGATCTCGGGCCACGCCGCGCAGCGACAGGTCGGCCACGCCGTTCATCGCCAGCCGGCGCCGTGCGACCGCCTTGATCTCGTCGGTCATCTCGGCTCGGACCCGGGCACGCAACGTTGGTGCAGACATGGTCGCAGTCTCGCACACAATCGAGAACGGGGGACAGGTTCGAGAACGGTGTTCTTGACGATGATTCAAGACGGTCGTAGGGTGGCCAACAGAGAACACCGTTCTCGGTACGGAACATCGAACAGGAACTGATCCGCCATGCCACTGCAGGTGATCGTCGGAGCTGGTCCGATCGGCAAAGCAACCGCCCTGCTACTCGCGGATCAGGGACACGAGGTCCGGCTGCTCACGAGGAGCGGCGGAGGGCCCGAACACACCAACATCGAGCGGGTCGCGGTTGATGCCTCGGATGCTGATGCCCTCTCGCGGCAGACCAAAGGGGCCGCTGCGCTGTACAGCTGCGGTGGCCCGGCCTACCACCGCTGGGCGACAGACTGGCCGCCGCTGGGTGCGGCGCTGATTCGGGCCGCCGAGGCGAGCGGAGCGGTGTTGATGACCACCGGAAACCTCTACCCGTACGGTGCGGTGGAAGGGCCGATGACCGAGCAGCTGCCGGATCGGCCCAACTCCGTGAAGGGTGCGGTCCGGGCCCGCGTGTGGGCCGATGCCCTGGAAGCACATCGGGCCGGGCGTATCCGTACCGCCGAGGTTCGTGGGTCGGACTATCTCGGTGCCGACGCTGTGTCCGTGTTCACATCGATCGTGCTGCCCGCCGTACTGGCCGGCAAGCGAGCCTCGGTCCCGGCCGATCTGGATGCTCCGCACAGCTGGACGGACACGCTCGACGTGGCCCGGACGCTGATCGCGGTTGCTGCCGAAGAAAACTCTTGGGGTCGCGTGTGGCACGTGCCGACTGCGCCGCCCTTGTCGGTTCGGGCGTTGGCCACTCGTACTGCGGAACTCGCCGGCGCCCCCGCTGCCCGGTTGAGCCGGATGCCGGGCGCCGTCCTGTGGCTCGGGGGCCTCCTCAACAAGGATGCGAAGGAGATCCGGGAGACGCAGTACCAACTGCAGCGGCCGTTCGTACTCGACTCGTCGGCCGCAACACTTGCCTTCGGTATCAAGCCGACCCCCACCGACGACGCCCTACTGGCCACCATCAACGCCGCCCGCGCCCGCGTCGCCTGACCGGGCGGCCCAGGGTTCACGGCGGTGTGATGGTGTGGTCGTCTCAGCGGGTACGACGACACAACCCCGCGGAACGTGAGGCCTCACACTTCGGGGAGCTGTCTCGTCGGACTAGCTGAGAACAGCTGCGACCAAGGGAGTCGGCACACCATGACCACCCGATCCGAGCCGGGACCCGGCCGGCCCGATCCGAGTCGGCCCGATCCGAGCTTGAGCGCGATCATGAGCGAGCGGCGTCAGCTGATCAACCTCGCGTACCGGCTGCTCGGGTCGCTGGCCGAGGCCGAGGACGTCGTACAGGAGACGTACGCCCGCTGGTACGCCATGTCCCGGGAACAGCAGGAAGCCATCGAGTGCCCGGGCGCCTGGCTGACGCGGGTCGCCAGTCGCATCTGCCTCGACCTGCTCGGCTCGGCGCGGGTCCGGCGGGAGCGCTACGTGGGGGAGTGGATCCCGGAGCCGCTGCCCGAGAGCACGGAGTGGGCCAGCGGCCGGCCGGGCGCCGACCCGGCCGACCGGGTCACCCTCGACGAGTCGGTCAACATGGCCTTCCTCGTCGTCCTCGAGTCGATGACCCCGGCCGAGCGGGTCGCGTTCATCCTGCACGACGTGTTCCGGTACCCCTTCGCCGAAGTGGCCGAGATCGTCGGCCGTACGCCGGCCGCCTGTCGCCAGCTGGCCACGTCGGCCCGCCGCCGCCTCCGTACGTCGCAGGCTCCCGCAACTCCGACGGCCGAGCAGGCCGGCATCGTCAGGGACTTCAAGCAGGCCTGGGAAGCCAAGGACATCGACGCCCTGATCGGCCTCCTCGACCCCGACGCGACGGCGATCGCCGACGGCGGCGGCCTGGCCCCCGCCAGGCTCCACCCGATCGAAGGCGGCGTACAGATCGCGCACGCTACCCTCGATGTCGCCCGCAACGCACCAGGCCTGACGCTCCTGGAGCGCACGGTCAACGGTCAGCCCGGTCTGATCGCCCAGCTGGACGGCGTCACCGTGGCAGTCTTCGCCTTCGAAATCGCCGACCACCGCATCAAGCATCTCTGGACGGTCCGCAACCCCGAAAAACTCCGCCCCTGGACCACCAACTGAGCAGAACGCGAAGAGCCCCGGCTGAGTGGCCGGGGCTCTTCGTCGTACTGCGGGTTGTCAGTGCTTGGTGACCTCGTGGAACGTCTCTGTCTCGGTCAGTTCCTCGTGCTCGTCACCAGGTCCGTGACCATGCGCGTGGGCTTCCTCGATCTCGTCCTGGGTCGGCTTCTGCACCGAGTCGGCGAAGTAGAACCGGGACAGCGCGGCGCGGACCTTGTTCAGGGCGCGACGCGGGGCGCGGACGCCGTTGTCGTCGGTCTCAGGCCCGATCTCGAGCGGCAGCTTGCGCTCCCGGGCAGTCAGCTCGTACGCCTCGTACGTCCCGATCGGGGTGTGCTTCTCGATGTACTCACCGTGCGGCAGCCGCATGATGACACCGGTTTCCAGGCCGTGCAGGATCCGGTCGTTGTCGGCCCGCTGCAGCGAGATCGCGATCCGCCGGGTCAGCCAGAACGCCAGGACCGGGCCGAGGAACACCGCGAACCGGAGGAACCAGGTCACGTTGTTCAGCGAGACCCCGAAGTGGGTGGCGATCAGGTCGTTGCCACCACCGACCCAGAGCAGGCCGTAGAAGGTGATGAAGGCGGCACCGATACCGGTCCGGGTCGGCATGTTGCGCGGCCGGTCCAGCAGGTGGTGTTCGCGCTTGTCGCCGGTGATCCATTCCTCGATGAACGGATAGAGGGCCACCAGGGTGACGAACGCGGGTGGTATCAGCAGGGCCGGGATGATCAGGTTCCAGCTCAGCGTGATGCCCCAGAAATGGGACTCGAAGCCGGGCATTATTCGGACCGAGCCTTCCAGCCAGCCCATGTACCAGTCGGGCTGCGATCCCGCCGTCACTTCGGCCGGGTTGTACGGGCCGTACAGCCAGACCGGGTTGATCTGGAGCAGTGCGCCCATCAGCGCGGTGATCCCGAAGACGACGAAGAAGAAGCCGCCGGCCTTGGCCATGTACACCGGCATCAGCGGGTAGCCGACCACGTTCTTCTCGGTCCGGCCGGGACCCGGGTACTGCGTGTGCTTGTGGTACACGACCAGGAACAGGTGCACCGTCACCAGCGCCAGGATCAGGCCCGGGATGAGCAGCACGTGCACGGTGAAGAAGCGGGGGACCATGTCGTCACCCGGGAACTCGCCACCGAAGATGAAGAAGTTCAGGTACGTGCCGATCACCGGGGAGGCGCCGATCATGCCCTGGGTGATCCGCAGACCCGTACCGGAGAGCAGGTCGTCCGGCAGACCGTAGCCGATGAAGCCCTCGATGATGCCGAGGAACAGCATCGTGAAGCCGATCACCCAGTTGAGCTCACGGGGCTTGCGGAAGGCGCCGGTGAAGAAGATGCGGAGCAGGTGCACCATCATCGCGGCGATGAACAGCACCGCGGCCCAGTGGTGGATCTGCCGCATCAGCAGACCGCCGCGGACGTCGAACGAGATGTCCAGGGTGGAGGCGTACGCCTCCGACATGTGCAGGCCCTTGAGTAGGCTGTACGAGCCCTGGTACTGGACGTCGCCCATCGACGGCTTGAACCAGAAGGTCAGGAAGATGCCGGTGAGGATCAGGATGATGAAGCTGTAGAGCGCGATCTCGCCGAGCATGAAGGACCAGTGGTCCGGGAACACCTTGCGCAGGTTCTTCTTGCCGATCTTCCCGATGCCGAGGCGGTCATCGAGGTACTTGACCGGTGGGGGGAAATCCTTGTCAGACACTTGATGTCACCCTCGTTCCCAGAAGCTCGGGCCGACCGGCTCGGTGAAGTCGCTTTGCGCGACCAGGTAGCCCTCCGCGTCCACTGCCAACGGTAGCTGAGGCAGCGGGCGGGCGGCAGGACCGAAGATGACCTTGGCTCCGTCGGCCAGGTCGAAGGTCGACTGGTGGCACGGGCAGAGCACGTGGTGCGTGGTCTGCTCGTACAGCGAGATCGGGCAGCCGACGTGGGTGCAGATCTTGGAGTAGCACAGGATGCCGTCGATACCCCAGTTCTCCCGGCCGGCCGGCGTACGGATCTCGTTCGGCGCGATCCGGACGATGATCACCGCGGCCTTGGCCTTGGCGTTCTGGTACTCGACCGGGCTCTCCTCCTCGATCGGAGCGAGGTTCGCCGGCGCCGCGTTGACGAGCTGGCCGACCTGCAGGTCGGACGGCTTGATCGGGCGCAGCGTGACGTCGTTGACGACCCGGATGCCCTTGGCCCAGATGGTCGTGTACAGCTTCCGGCCGGGCAGCGGGCCGAGGTCGCGGAGGAAGATGATGGTCGGCAGGCCGAGCGCCGCCATCGCGGCGATCAGGGACCGGCTGATCAGCTTGCGCCGGGTGAACCCGGACTCCTCGACACCCTGCTGGTAGCCCTCGATGATGTCGGCCTTCTGCTCCGGCGTGGCGTGCGCCGGATGCCGGTACTCGACGATCTCCTCGTCGACCATCAGCTTCTTGGCCCACTGGATCGCGCCGGCCCCGATCAGGAACAGCGCCAGCCCGAGGGTGAGGCCCAGCGTCATGTTGTTCGCGTTGCCGGACAGCGGGCCGAAGACGAGCTCGGCGTCCCGCGGGATCGCGAAGTACGCGACACAGGAACCCACCGTGAGCAGCGCGGCCAGCCCGAACATCGTCGACACCTGGCGCTCGACCCGGTCGGCCGCCTTCGGGTCGATATCGGTGATCCGCGGCTCGTGCGGCTCGATCCCCGGGTCCCGGATCGGCTCGGACACCACCACGGCGCCGTGTTCCTTCTCGTCTGCCTCGCTCACCGCGGGCAGCTTGGACTGGTCCTCGCTCACTCTGCCTTCGCTCCCTTGGCCTTGACGCCCTTGGCGCCGATCCAGATCGCCACACAGACCAGCGCGCCGATGCCGACCAGCCAGCCCCACAGACCCTCGGACACAGGTCCGAGCCGGCCGAGGCCGAAGCCACCCGGGTCCTTCTGCTCCTGCAGCGCGTTCAGGTAGGCGATGACGTCGCGCTTGTCCTCCGGCTGCAGCACCTGGTCGGAGAAGACCGGCATCTGCTGCGGACCGGTGAGCATCGCCTCGTAGGCGTGCTTGGGGTCGACACCCATCAGGGACGGGGCGTAGCGGCCGTTCGGCAGCGCGCCGCCCTTGCCGGCGAAGTTGTGGCACGCCGTGCAGTTCGTCCGGAACAGCTCGCCACCGCGGGTGACCTGCTCGTCGGTGGCCTTGCTGACGTCATACGCCTCCTCGGCCGGGACCGCCGGACCAGGCGCCAGCGACGCGACGTACGCGGCCAGCGCCTCGATCTCCGCCTGGGTGTAGACGGGGGGCTTGCGAGGCATCTGAGCACCCGGCTGCTGGGCGGGCATCCGGCCGGTGCCGACCTGGAAGTCGACCGCGGCGGCGCCGACGCCGATCAGCGACGGGCCGGCCATCTTGCCCTCACCGGTGCCGCCGCCCTCGGCGTTCAGGCCGTGGCAGCTGGCACAGCCGACCGCGAAGAGCTTCTTGCCCTCTTCGATCTGCTGCGACTGGGCCGAGTTGTCCGCGACCGCGTTGTCAGGGGCGAAGGCGGCGTACGCCGAACCCACTGCCAGGAGGCCGAACAGGAGCACGACGAGGCCGGCTGACCGGTGCCGTCGTCGCGCAGAGAGGAAGCGCGCCGGTGACAAGGAAAGTCTCTTCTCACTCATTTGAGCAGGTAGATGGTCGCGAACAGGGCGATCCAGACCACGTCGACGAAGTGCCAGTAGTACGACACGACGATCGCCGAGACGGCCTGTTCGTGGGTGAACTTACGAGCCATGTAGGTCCTCGCGAGGACGTACACGAAAGCGATGAGGCCACCGGTCACGTGCAGACCGTGGAACCCGGTGGTCAGGAAGAAGACCGATCCGTACGGCGACGACGAGATCGACACGCCCTCGTGTATCAGGGCGGCGTACTCGGTCACCTGGCCGGCGATGAAGACCGCGCCCATCAGGTACGTGAGGATGAACCACTCACGCATCCCCCAGGACCGGACGTTCGCCGCCGAGCCGGTCCGGCCGACCTTGCCGTGCTCGGCGGCGAACACGCCCGCCTGGCAGGTGAACGAAGACGCCACCAGGATGAACGTGTTCACCGAGGCGAACGGCACGTTCAGCATCTCCGTCGAGGCTGCCCACAGCGTCTCGGTGCCGGGTGCGGCGGCGGCGGTCGTCACCGACCGGATCGTGAAGTACGCCGCGAACAGGGCGGCGAAGAACATGAGTTCGCTCGAGAGCCAGACGATCGTGCCGACACTGACCATGCTGGGACGGTCGTGGAGTCCGTGCTCACGGGACGCTGGAAGTGCGGTTGCAGTGGCCACGCGGTCATTATGTCGGTCCTGGTGTCCGGTGGCACGACCACCCCCATGCATGTCGGCGACTTCACGTTTCTACTGTGGAAGCGTGCTTCCCCTCCACGCCGGACCCGGCGATCAGATCGAGCCGTTCACACCACTGCGGTTGCTGACGGCGTGGACCCTCGAGCCGGTGTTACTGGCAGTGATCATGGTTGTCGGCGGCCTCTATCTGTACGGCGTGCACCGGCTGCGGGCACGCGGTGATTCGTGGTCGCGCGGCCGTACTTTCTCCTTCGTCGGCCTGGGCCTCGGCAGCGCGGTGATCGCCACCCAGTCGGCGCTGGGTACCTACGACACCGTGCTGATCAGCGTGCACATGGCGCAGCACATGGTTCTGTCGATGCTGACCCCGTTGGCGCTCGCGCTGGGCGCCCCGGTGACACTTGCCCTGCGCACCCTTCCGCAGCGGCCGCGCGGATGGTTGCTCTCCGTGTTGCATTCGCGGGTGGCAAAGGTGCTCTGCTTCCCCCTGGTGGGCTTCGTCTTCTTCGTGCTGAGCCCGTGGGCCCTCTACTTCAGCGGCTGGTACGACGCCACACTGCGGTCGGCGGTGCTCCACGATCTGCTGCACCTGCACTTCATCCTGGTCGGCTCGTTGTTCTTCTGGCCGCTGCTCGGGCTCGATCCGGTCCCGGGCCGGGTGATCTACCCGTTCCGGCTGCTGCTGACCTTCCTCACCCTGCCGTTCCACGCGTTCCTCGGCATCACGATCATGAGCGCGAACCGGCTGATCGCGGAGGACTGGTACACCAGTTTCGGCCGATCCTGGCCGCCGTCTCCGCTGCGTGACCAGTACATCGCGGGCGGTCTGCTCTGGGGATCCGGTGACATCGTCGGGCTGATCTTCTTCGCCGTACTGTTCGTCCAGTGGGTCAAGCAGTCGCAGCGTGAGGCGAGGCGGGAGGACCGCCGGCTGGATCGGTTGGAGGAACAGGCTCGCCGCGGCAGACAGCCGCCCCGGTAGCATTCGCGATGTCCACTCGTCACCGACACACAGCTTGGATGAATCGATGAGTTCAGAGCGTCCGCTCAAGGTGCTGGTCTACAGCGACGACCGTACGACGCGGGAGTCGGTCCGGCTGGCATTGGGCAAGCGGCCCGCGGCCGATCTGCCCGAGCTCGAGTACGTCGAGTGCGCGACCGAGCCGGCCGTGATCAAGACCATGGACAAGGGCGGGATCGACCTGGCCATCCTGGACGGCGAGGCGGTGCCGGCCGGTGGGATGGGGATCGCCCGGCAGCTCAAGGACGAGATCTTCAACTGCCCGCCGGCGCTGGTGATCACCGGCCGCCCACAGGACGCGTGGCTGGCCACCTGGTCCCGCGCCGAGGCCGCGGTGTCGCACCCGATCGACCCGATCCAGCTGGCCGAGGTCGTCGCCGGCCTGCTCCGTCGCCGGGTCGCGTCGCTGCCCGCGACCAGCTGATCATGGCCGGCGCCTTCAGTTGGCCGCAGGTGCTCACGCCGTTGCTGCGGCACGAGGACCTGGACTCCGCCGCGACCGCGTGGGCGATGGAGGAGATCCTGTCCGGCGCGGCCTCGCCGGCCCAGCTGGCCGGTTTCGTGGTCGCGCTGCGATCCAAGGGCGAGACCGTCGACGAGGTCGAGGGGCTGGTCGCCACGATGCGCGACTTCGCCACCCCGATCCGGGTCACCGGCCGCACCCTCGACGTCGTCGGCACCGGTGGTGACCAAGCCCACACGGTGAACATCTCCACAATGTCGGCGATCGTCGCGGCCGGTGCCGGCGCGAAGATCCTCAAGCACGGCAACCGCGCCGCCTCCTCGGCCTGCGGTGCCGCCGACGTGCTGGAGGAGCTGGGCATCCCGCTCGACCTGACTGCCGCCCAGGTGGCCGAGGTGGGGGAGAAGGCCGGGATCACCTTCTGCTTCGCCCCCGCGTTTCACCCGGCGCTCCGGCATGCCGCAGTACCGCGGCGGGAGCTCGGCGTACCGACCACCTTCAACTTCCTCGGCCCGCTGGCGAACCCCGGCAACCCGTCGGCGCAGGCTGTGGGTGTCGGGGACGGGCGGATCGCCGGGTTGATGGCGGGCGTACTCGCGCGCCGCGGGATCGACGCGTTGGTCTTCCACGGCGACGACGGGCTGGACGAGCTGACCACGATGACGACGTCGCAGGTGTGGACGATCAGCGGTGGTGCGGTCGAGGGCCCGTTGACGCTGGATCCCCGCGAACTCGGGATCGAACCCGTACCGGCCGGATCCCTGAAGGGCGCCGACGCGACGTACAACGCGAAGGTCGTCCGCGCACTGCTGGACGGCGAGACCGGGCCGGTCCGGGACGTCGTCCTCCTGAACGCCGGGGCCGCGCTCGCGGCGTACGACGCGACGACGGGGCCGCTGGTGTCGCGGATCCGGGCCGGGATGGACCGCGCCGCCGAGGCGATCGACTCGGGCGCGGCGAAGGCTGCCCTGGACCGGTGGATTGACGCTTGCGGCGAGGTCCGCGGGTCGTAGCACTTGTCGGCTGAAACCGCCCGCCTTCCTGTTCTTGGGAAGGCGGGCGCTCTTCTGTCTTGGCTAGTTGCTGAACTCGATCTGGGACACCTTCGTCCGCCAGACCGGGAGCCATTGCGGTGTCGACCCGGCGATGTCGGCGATCGCCACGTCCGCCGTACCGTCGCCCCGGTCGATCACCGCGACCACGACGGTCGAGAACGTCTCCTTCAGCTTCGGCACCTTGATCTCGACCTTGGCGGTCAGCTCGTGACCGGGGTGGCCGTCGACCGTGATCGCCCGGTGGGTGGCCTTGCCGATGATCTTCACGTCCTTGTCGTACAGGCGGACGATTGCGTTGCTGGCCGCCTGGACCGCCGCTTCCTTCCGCCCGGCGGGCGTGTTGACCCACGGGATCTTCTTGTTCAGCCCGCCGAACGCGACGTAGTTGCCCCAGGTGGCGGTCTTGCCGTCGTAGTTCTTGTGCACGGTCAGCCAGCTCGCGGCGCCGCCGAGCAGGCCGGTGTTCTCGCCGTTGTCGCTCCAGGCCGACGACATCATCGGCATCGTGTCGTTGTTGAAGGCAATCATCTTGCTGCCGACCACCTTGCCGGTCGGCGGCGGCGTCGGAGTCGGCTTGACCGACGGGTTGATCGTCTTCAGCGGCGTCCCCTTGGCCGACGGCAGGTCGACCGGAGTAACGGCATCCGCCTTGGTCCAGATCCAGTTGACGCTGAGCACCGTGGTCAACACCGCCACTACAACCAGCGCCAACGCCCCCACCAACCTCGGCCGATCCGACCGTCCGGACCCACCGCCCCCATCGCCCGGCCCATCACCCGGCGGCAACCTCCGCCGAGAGGAGGTCACCCCATACTCCAGCCCCTCCTCCCACACCCCGTACGGGCCCTCTGCCTGCCCGTACCGACCCTCCCCCTGCCCGTACTGACCCTCTCCCTGCCCGTACCGACCCTCGCCACGCTGCCGCTGCCCGTACTGCGAGTCCGCGGGCCCGCCCGACCCGAACTGAGCCGCCCCGTAGCCGACCTGCCCGTACTGCGCGTCCCACTGCGGGCCCTGCGCATGCCCGTACTGGCTCTGCCCGCGCTGCGCGGCGCCCTGCTGACCCTGCCCGAACTGCGCGTTGGCCTGCTGTCCGGATTGGTTCGACTGTTGAGGCGTTCCTCCGAGCCGGGGCTGTGCAGCGTGCCCCGCCCCCAGCCGACCTAGGCCCTGCTGACCACCGCCAGCATCACCTGGTTGACCACCGCCAGCATGACCTGGGTTGTGCCGGCCGCTCGCCGACTGCCCCATCTGGTTCGGGCCTACTGCCCACATTCCTGCCTGGCCCTGGTTCTGCGGCGCCCCGGCTTGGCCCTGGTTCTGCGGGGACCACATGCCTGCCTGCGGCGGGTTCTGCTGAGACCACTGACCCTGCTGCTCCGGCCGACCCTGCGACGGCCGGCCCTGCGACGGCCGGCCCTGCGACGGCCGGCCCTGCGACCAAGGCTCTTGCGCCTGCTGCTGCCCAGGCTGCTGGCCCAGCGGCGACCACTGGCCCGGCGTCTGCGCAGCCTGACTCGGCTGGTCGGCGTACGTCCTTGGCGGCTGCTGCCCCCGATACGGCGCCTGCTGCTGACCAAACTGTTGCCCCTGCCCAGGCTGCTGCGCTTGCCCGTCCTGGAGCTGCTGCGACTGGCCAGCATGCTGTGCCCGCGTCGGCGGGAGCTGCTGCGCGTGCTCAGCGTTCGACTGCTGCGGTGCTGGCGGACGCTGATACTGATCGGCTCGTGCGAGACCCTGCGTCGGCACGGCTGGCTGCTGCGGCGGTTGCTGCTGGCTCGCGTACTGCTGGCCCGTTGGCTGCTCCTGCGCGGGCCGCTGCGGCTGGGAAGGGAGCGGAGGCCGCTGCTGGGGTTGTTGCCATTGGCCCGCTTGTTGCTGCGCAGGCCCTTTCTGCTGCTGCGGTTGCTGTTGCGGCGACCGAACCTGCTCCGGCCCCCTCGCGTACGGCTGGTCGTCGTGTGCCTGTCCCGTGGAAGGTTGGCCCGCGAGTGACCGAGCCGCTGACGGCTGATCCGCGGCCCCGGGCGAGCTTCCCGGGTACGGCCGGTCGGCTTCGGAGCCGTGGGGGCGCTGCGGTGGTGGCGGCGGAGGCGGTGCAGGTGCGGAGAAGTCCCCGAGCAACGCGTCTCCGGACAACGAATCGGCCGACCCCGACTCCGTAGAACGCGAACCACCAGACGACGAACTCGAGGGAAGGCTCCCGGACAACCGATCCGAGGACAGACTCTCGGTCAGCTGGTCCGGGGGCAGGGGCGCCGGGCGCGGTGGGACCGAGGGTGGCGGGAACTGGAGATCCGCCGACAACGGGTCCGCTGACAACGGGTCCGCAGGCGGCGTACCGCCCGCTAGCGGCCCTGGGGGTGGTGCCCCGCCGGACAGCGGGTCCGGGGATTCTGCTGCACCGGACAGCGGGTCCGGGGGTGGTGGTGTGCCGCCGGACAGCGACTCCGGGGACGATGCGTCGGCGTACGGGCCGTCCGCGGAGGAGTGGAAGCTCTCGGGCCAGGTGGGATCCGTCGGGTTTTGTGGGGGTGCGCTGTGCCGGGGCGGGTCGCGCGGGGGCGGTGGGGGTGTTTCGTTCTCAGCCAACGTTGATTCCCTTGTAGACCTGGCTCTCGGCCGTCCTCAGATCCGGCCGGTTCGTGGGTATGTCGCTGATGTAAGCGACGGCTGTGCCATCGCCGAGGTCGAAGACCGCGACGGTCAGCGTCAGCACCCTTGCGGCGACCTTGGGGTTGGTCGCCGTGACTGACTGCTGGTAGTACCAGCCGTTCTTGCCGGAGCGTTTCACCGCGCCGTTGCGCAGCGCTGCGACCTTGACCGGGATGTTGCCGTACAGCGAGGCGGGAAGCTGGCCTGACAGCTCCGACGCCGTCGCCTGCGGATCGCCGTTGAACAGGATCGACGTCCCGAGTGCACCGACGAACACGTCGGCGTACCAGTCGTTCTTGCCGTCGAAGTTCTCCTGCAGCAGGACGTACTGGCCGCTGGAGTTCTGCAGCTGCGGGACCAGGCGCTTGCGATCGGACCACGGCGATCCCTGCCGGGGGAACGAGATCGCGTCGGAGGCGATCCGCGCGCCCTCGTGCAGCTTGGGGTTCTTCGACTGGCCCGGAGGGAGGGTGTTCTGGCCGCCAGGCGTCGACGGCTGGTTCGTCGGATTGCTCGACGGGGGACCGCTGGTCGGTGCGGGCGACGTCGCGCCACTGGGCTGGCTGCTCGCCGGGGTACTCGGTTTCGCCTCTGGATCGTCCCCACGACCGACGACGAAGAACACGCCGACCACCGCGACCAACACCAGACCGACCGCACCGGCGATCACGATCATCGCCTTGGACGGCCCACCGCTCTTCCCGCCCCCGTCGGCCGGCTTCTGCCGCTTCCCACCACCGTGCGGCGGCGGTCCACCCGCTTGCCACTGGCCGGCCGTCTGCTGAGCCCCACCGCCCTGCCAGGCTTCCTGACCCGCCTGCTCACCGCCGCCCTGCCACGGAGTCGTACCGGCCTGCTCACCGTTGGCCGGCCAGCTAGTCGTACCAGCCTGCTCGCCGTTGCCTGGCCACGTGGTCGCACCGGCCTGCTCGCCGTTGGCTGGCCAGGTATTCGTGCCTGCCTGGTTATCGGTCGCTTGCCATGAGTTCGTCGCCGCCTGGTCGGCGCCGTTGGCCGGCCAGGCGTTTGCGGTCGACTGGTCGCCCGAGGCTTGCCATGGGTCGGTGCCCGACTGGCCCGCGGCCGCTTGCCATCCGCTCACGCCGGCCTGGTCGTCGCCGCCCGGCCATTGGCCGGAGCCAGCCTGCTGGTCTGGTGCGGTCTGCGAGTCTCCTGCACCGGCCTGGTCGCCGGACGCCCCCCAGCCGTTGGACACGGTCTGGTCGTTCGCAGCTTGCCAACCGTTGCTCGTGGTTTGGTCGGCGCCCGCCTGCCAGGCGTTACCGGCCTGCTGGTCGGCCGATGCGTTCCACTGGTCGGCGCCGGTCTGCTGGTCGCCCGTACCCCACTGGTTGCCGGACGTCTGCCATTGCTGAGTGGCCTCGGTTTGGCCCGCCGCCTTATCCCACTGGGTCGGCTGCCCATGGGTCGTCCATTGGGTGGGCTGCCCATGCGTCGTCCAGGTACCAGCAGCGTCTTGTACGCCGTCGGCCTGCGAATCCCAGCTCTGCTGATCCCCGGCCGGCACGTCTCCGAGAGCCTGGGCATTCCCGCCCGGTACGTCTCCGGCGGCCCGCGCATCCCCGCCCTGCACATCCCCGGGAGCCTGGGCATCCCCGGCAGCCTGCGTGTCCGCGCCGGTCTGCCTGCCCCAGGTCACCGTGTTCTCGGCAGCCTGCGTGCCCCAGGCCGACGTGTTGCCGGCAGCCTGCGCGTCCCCGGTCTGTTGGTCCTGGGACCGGTTCGGCGTGGTGGTCGCGTTCTGGTCGCCGTTCACCGCCCAGCCGTGGGCAACGGTCGGGTCGTCTGCCGGGTCCCCGGCCTCACCGCGCCCTGCCTGGTCGACACCAGCCCCAGTTGCCTGACCTGCGCCTGGCATCCAGGCCTGGTTTGCGCCGGTACCCCATGACGGGCTTGCGCTGACACCCCATGCCTGATTCGCGTCGGCCGCTGACGCCTGGTCTGTACCAACCCCTGACGCCTGGCTCGCGCTGCCGCCCCAGGCCTGGCCCGCATCGGACTCTGATGCCTGGCCGGCACTCGATTGGCCCGTGTCGCTGCCCGACTGTTGGTCGGCCTCGGCGGTCGATGGGTGGCTGGCGTCGGCAGCCGTTGCCTGGTCGGCGGATTCGCCCGCTGCTTGGTCCTCAGTTGCGGGCTGGTTCGCGGACTCGGCTGCTCTGGTGTTCGGCGTGCGGACGGAGCCGCTCGCCAAGGTCAAGGTCGGCCTCGGATGCGGAGGTTGATCCGCGGTCTTGTCGGGTGTCGGCGCAGCGGTGGTCGGCTCGGGCGGCGACTCGGGGACCGGCTTCTGTGTCCAGTGACCGGAACCGGCTTCTTCTGCCGCCGATGTTTGGGTCCAAGTCGCCTTGGCCTTCTCGGCTGCACTGATCGTCTCGCCCGAGGCGGCGTCGCTGGCAGCCTGACCAGCCGCGGTCGAGCCAGCGGTCGCACCCGTCGACGAACCGGACGACGAGCCGTTGGTCGCCGTGGCGGTGGGGTCCTGGAAGGTGTCTGGGCCCCAGAACTGCCCGGACTGTCCGGATCCACTCGCCTTCGCAAAGTTGCCGACCTGCGGAAAGGCGATCGGCGCCGACGAACCGCCCGACCCACTCGAGTCGCCCGAAGCAGCCGACGAGTCCGAGGCGCCCCACCCGCTCCCACCCGCCGCAGCCGAGTCGCCCGCGCCCTTCGTCGTACCTGCTGCGGCTGAGTCGCCTGAATCTGTTGAGCCGCTCGTGCCTGTCCATTGGCCTGCGCTCACCGAGGCGTCCGTTCCGGTCGATGAGGTCGGGGAGGTGGCTTGCCCGGCTGTGCTGGGCGCGCCCCAGGCTGGTGTCGCGCCGGCGGACGCGGACGACGTACCGGCTGACTCGGCACCCGTGTCGGAAGCCGTGGCCGGAGTCGGCTCGGTTTCCTGGACGGCGGGCTGAGGAGTCGGGTCGGCGGAGGTGATCTGGGTGGCCGAGGGGGCGGAGGACTGGTTGGTCTCAGCGGACTCTTTTTGGGTCTTGTTGGTCCACTGCGTCCCGCTCCACCAGCGAATGGTGTTCGGCTGTCCGGTGGGGTCCGGATACCAGCCCGCGGGAGGGTTGCTCATGGGTTCACCGTAACTTCAGCACGTGTCAATCTGCCGCGGAATCCGGCTGTCAGACACCGTCCTCCTGGCCCAGGCTGAAGGCCGCCTCCAGGTCGTGCGTGGAGTACGTGCGGAACGCGATATGCGTCTCGGTGCTCAGTACGCCGGGGACGCGGTTGACATGATCCGGGATCACCGTGGCGAGCTCGTCGTGATGGGCGACCCGGACCATCGCGATCAGGTCCAGCCCACCGGTCACGGAGTACACCTCGCTGACGCCGTCGATCGCCGCGACCTTTTCGGCCACCTCGGGGATCCGGGCGACGTCGGCCTTGATGAAAACGATCGCCGTGACCATGTCGGCTGTCTCCTCGGGGACGGGGGCTGTCCCGGTGAAGCATAGTGCGGGCGGTTTGAAGGTGCCCGTACTGCGTTGGGCTGCTGCCGGGCGGGTGTGAGTGTGTCCGCTCGTGTCGCCTGCTCGTCCGCCTCCGGGGAGCGTGATTTCTGCTCATCTGAGGACCTCCGTCTCGAGGCGTAGCCGATTTGATTCGGAGAGTAGTCGAACATATGCTCGATCCATGAGTCAAAACGTGGTCTCGGAGCCGGTCGGCGCGGCGGTGCGCCCGCCGGTGCATGCGTCCGTGCGTGCACGCCGGGGCGCGGCCGATGACTGCATCGGAGCGGCCACGATCGCGCAGTACGGCGTTCTGGGCCGGTTCGATGTGGAGGACGATCCGGCCGGCGGTACGGCTCTGTACGACGCGGTGGTCTCCCAGGACACCACGCAACTGGCCGATGGCGGCTGGCTGGATCGGGTGGATGCGATCACCCGGCTCGAGGCCCGGCTGGCGGCGTTGAAGGCCGAGGCGATCGCGGGGTTCGATCGGGTGTTGCATGGGGTGTCGGCCGATCTTGGGCATCGGTATCCCGAACCCGGCGACCGTGAGGCCGCCCCCGGCGAACGCCGCTGGCACGCGGGTGATCTGCGGTCGGTGTCCGACGAGATCGGCCTGGTGTTGAACCTGCACCGGGGTGCCGCGACCCGCCGGATCCACACCTCCTGCGAACTGGTCCACAACTTCCCCGCCACCTGGCACGCCCTGCTCGAGGGCGACCTGACCGAACGGGCCGCGTTCACCATCGTGGCCGAACTGTCGGTCCTGGACGACCTGGACGACCTCCGCGCCGCCGAGGCC
>NZ_SNWQ01000017.1 GCF_004361855.1 Kribbella caucasensis | reverse complement strand
ACCCCACGCCACATGCACGACACGCCCCTGTTCACCACAACGTTGCTCCAGGCAACAGCGCCGCGCAGTCAACCAATGCCCGGTGAGAAAACCTCCCTGATCCTCGAAACGTAGTGAAGCCTGCGTGCTCTACGCAAGGGACATCGTCTCCACGTAGGTGTTCTCCGATGGAATGTACTCGTAAAGGACAGTGGTCGGCATCATGTTCCAGTAGTGGCCAAGCATCAGCGCTGTACCGGCAGGCGCGGCGACGAACATGTGCACGCGCCGGGCGCTACTACTGGCGACCGTCTGCCGGACGGTCTCGCGGGCAGCCCGAGCCCATCCAGCCGACCAGTCCCCGCCCGGCACTGCGGTGTGGCTTGGCGCTCCGTCGGGGCCGAGGACGAGCAGACGGCCGATGGCCGAGCCGTTGGACGCTGCCCAGGTCTCGATGCTCACGGTGGGGTCGGACGTGAGCGCGACTGCCACGGCGAGGTCTGCGCCGCCACCCAATTGGCGGTCGCTGAACACGCGCGGCGCGACAGTCGCTGGGGCAGCGGTTACCCACTCCTCGCCATGCTGGTCCCAGCTGAGAACCCAGCCGCGCACGTCTGGCAACGCCCGGCCCACGGCGAACAGCATCGGCAGGCGCATCGACCCGGTCGCGTGAACCCGGCGCGGTCCGTACGCCTCCAGCTCCCGGACCTTCTCCCTCAGGAGCGGCAGCACACGGTCGTTCCAGTCACGGGGCTCGCGCAGCTTGCGCCGTGCAAACGGTTCCTCGCCCTCGTACAGATCGACGATGTCGAGTTCCACGGTCGGCTGCACCCGGTCCGGCGTCCGATCGATGGCGTGAACGGCGAAGACCAGCGTCCCCGACCGAGCCAGCAGGCCCTTTTCGGCGACTTGGCGTCGGAGCTCGTCTCGGCTGTGTCGGCCGAGCCCTTGCTTGACCCACTCCCGCACCATTGTCTTGCCGATGACCACAGCGTCCGGGTCCGCACGCAGCCCGACGTTGCGCATCACCGCCTGCGAGGCCCTGTCCACCGATGACTCGTTGCCTTCGGGGAGCAGCCGCAGGTCGCCGAGGAAGGCGAGCAGGTCATCGGGATCGACCTCGAGGTGCTTCGTCCAGCGGTCCCGTGCCTTGCCGAGATTCGAGCGAGATCCAGCGGTGCGGATTTCGTCGGTGCGCAGCTTGCCGTCGTACAAGCTCCGGGCCGCCCCGAGGATGGGATGCCCTCCGTCGAAGCCGCGGTTGGCGACGAGGGCGAGCTCGAGCGGTTCCCCGGCGTCGCGAAGGGTGCGCCATGTGTCGTGGAAGTGCTGGAGCGGGCTGGACCCACTCTCGGTCTTCTTCGTGAGCAACCAGTCCTCGGTGACCATGGTGTCGCCGTAGTTCGAGCTCTTGACCTGCCAGTAGACGTTCGGCTGCGTGCGTCGCCGGACGACGATGTCGTCGAACGCTCCACCCTCCCTGTCCTCGATGCTCACCGACTCGACGTCCGGGTCGTCCAGGGCCTCGCAAACCCACTGCCAGCCGATGGCATGTTGATAGTCGTCACCGCGGAGTGCTGCTGCGCGAGCAGGAAGTTTCATGAGTGGATCCTCGGGTCCTGGCGGGAGACGGAGACAGAGCAGGCGCGACCGCCATGCGCTGCGGATATGTCGAGGGTCTCGTCCGGTAGATGCACGATGAGCAGCAGCGGATAGGCGTACTGCTCGGACGTAGCGGCGAGCGACCAGATGTCGCGACCACTAGCGCCACATACCTCGGGGTGCGAGTGCCAGTCGCCGATGTATCCGAGCAAGGGGTGATCCAGGTCAGCCAGGGCGGTCTGGAGCACGCGCTTGGCGACCCGGGGTCGACGAGTCCATGAGAAGCGGGTTGCCCGCTGGTCCGGAACCTCGAGGGCGTGCCGCACGACCAAGGCGCCGTCGTCCCACCAGCCCACCAGCAAGCCGCCGGTCTCCCGCGGCCTGGCAGCGCTGGCCAGGCCGGCGATCTCCGTCGCGACCGGCCCGGCGAGCCACACGCGGAGGGGCCCCCTCACCGGTCCGACCCCGGGTCGGACGTCAAGGTCCGGAGCGTGTCGTAGGGCGCGTCGGGCTGCGGCCGGAGCACGCGAAGAACGGTGGCGGGCAGTCGGCGGTCGTTGGTCAACTCGTCGAGGCTCACCTGGGTGGCGAGTTCGGCGGCAGCCACTACAGCCGACGGCGGGGTGGGCGAGACGATGTCGCCGCAGCCACGCTCCCGGTACGGGCCGGGCAGGTCGTCGCGCGGTGTTACAGGGGGCCGGTGCCGCTCATCAAATCGGAGCGGGAACCGGTCCACCCGGGCGACGCCGCCGTCGCGCATGACCGCGACCGAGACCAGCGGACGTTGGGTCTGCTCGGCAGCCCACCGGAGCACGGCAGTCGCGCGCTCGTCGGCAGTGGCGTCGACGACAACGTCGTGCGTTTGCAGCAGCGTGATGGCGGCAGTCGGGTCCGTGACCGAGGTGACGTGCGTATCGACGTGCGTCACGTCGAGGCCCGTGGCGCTGAGGCAAGCCTTCGTCGCGGCGACCTTCGGGAGCCCCACATAGATGTCCCCGGCGAGGTGCCGAATGACGTTCCCGGGTCGCAGCTTCTGCGGATCCCGCAGGTCGAGGTGGCTTACACCGTCGCGGAACAACATATCGGCTGTGAACGAGCCCACCGCGCCGCAACCGACGATGGCCACCTTACGGTCGGCGACCTGCGCAGAGATCGCGCCGGACCGCAGCCGACGAGACGCCTCGCTGGAGTCGGCGGCCTCGCAGCGGCGGAGGATCGGCTTCCCATCGAGTTTGGCCGTAGCCAGGACGAGTATTCCGGGCCGGCGGCCGCGCCGGTAGCGGAGCATGAGCAGTTCGAGCGAGCCCTGCATCACGAGACGCCGCACCGTCGCCGCATCGGCCCCGAGGGCGCTTTCGACCTCATCCCATCGTGTCAGCGGTCGGGTTACGTTCCCCAGGTCGGCCAGCCAGGCGAGGTGCTTGGCGCTGCGCTGAACGCCTTTCTTGGGTCGTTGCTGGGGCGGCACGCCGCGTGGCTCCGGCAGCACGGTGATCGTCGTCTCACGCTCGTCGGTCTTCGTGCTTAGACAGCCCCCGAGCCCCGCCAGCTCAGCGTCGTCGTACATGACCAGTCGCGCGTCGACATCTGCGTCGATGTACCGCTCGAGATCAGTGTCGTCGTCGTCCGGCCACCCCTGAGCCGTCTTGGTGAGCCAGCCCGCTACCCGCTCCAGGAGCCGCTCAGAGTCGGTCCAGGGAGCGTCGTTGACCGGCTCGGTGTTGTCCCAGAGGCACAGGGCGCCGTTGTCCTCGACGTGGAAGGTGACGTCCAGCTCAGTACCGGCCTCGACCAGCTGGACCCGCGGCGGGCCAAAGGGGTACCGATCGAGGATGGTGACGTCGATGGTGGCCGTGGCGATCCCCGTGGTGGGGTGGGTCCACACCACCGGTCCACGCAGCACCTCGCCGTCGTCGGCGAAGCCGAGCGCCCCAAGTCTGCGACGCAGCTCCGCGCGTGCCGCCGCGAGCTCGCGGAGGTGCGGCTCCGTCACGCGTAGCGGCCGGTGCCCGCGGGCGAGCCGGCACCCTTCACCGTCGTGGCGGTCGCCCGGCGGGTGCCGTCGGCGTTGCAGTACTCCGGGGTAGGGAACACCTGCTCGTCTTCCGTGGTCTCGCCGAGTAGGCGTTGCCATAGAACGGCGGCCTGGCAGTCGTCGTCCTCGTCCAGGGCCTCGCGCGCGAGCTCGCTGGCCTCGTCGAACTTCTTGATCGCAATCTTGAAGTCTTCCTCGGTCGCGCGGGTGGCGATCTTCTTGCCGTCGAGCGTTGGGTCGTCGAGACCGTCCTCGGCGACGTTAGGCAGCACATCGGCGATCTGCTCCAAGACGAGGGTGAGGTACTCGGCCTGACTGCCGCCCTGGGGCTCGTTGTCGCGGAACGCCCCGTACGTCATCAGCTCGAAGAACAGGCCGCCGGGCTGATCGCCTAGCCACGTGCGTCGGATCTGACGAACGAGCTTGACAGTTGGCACGTAGATTCCCTTGCCGTTGAGGGTGAAGTCCGTGTTCGCCTGCGTCGTGAGCTCGTTGAGCCTGAGAGGGTTGGTCTCGATCCAGCTCGCGCGGTTGTCCTGGTCGGTCTTCTTCGGGATCTCCCAGTTGTCGCCAGCCCTGCGGGCGGGGACGACGTCGACGGTGAGGTCGTAGTCTGGGAAATCGACCTTGAATGACCGGTGCTGTGTGTGGACGCGGTTCTTGTCGTATCCGCCCAAGAGGGCATCATGGAACAGCTCGAGAGCGTAGCCGGGGCGCAGCGTGTCGTCCGCGGCGTCCAGCCGGCCGAAGACGTCGACGTCTTTCACGCGGCGGATGGAGACGTTGCGCTTGTATGAGCCGATGAGAACGGGGTTGATGCCGAGGGCCCGCAGGTCCTGCGACTGTTGCAGAACATTGCGGACTTCGGCGTGGGCATCCCTGGCGTGGTCGGCGTCCTCGCCGGGTTCAATGTTCTTCAGGGCCTCGCGAAAGTAGCTGGAAAGCGTCGCCATTGGTCCTCCTGGTCGGCGTGCGCGGTGGTGGTCTGGTTGCGGTGCGCGCCACCTGAGGGCCCGTCCTGCTAACAAACCTGCTAAGACCAGGCTAGGCGTCGGGTCGGACAAATCCCGTGGTGTCCGAGCCCAGCACCGAGCGCTTCGCCCGGAGTGAGGCGCGGACACCTGGTAGATGGCGTGTCCGCACCATGAGCACGGCCAGTGCACCGGCACAGCCAGCTTGCCGACACATCGACGATGTGACCCCCCCCCCCGAAGCTCCGGCCAATCATCACGATAGGTCTCGACGGAGCAGGGACGGAGCACACGCGATGGAGCCAGGCCGACAAACCTACTCGGGCGTATGGCCGACATGGACACCAGGTGGCGAGCGTTCCTCTGACCTGCGGTTAACTCGTCAGCCCAGGCCCTTCAACAGCTGGCGGGCCATGACGATGCGCTGGACCTGGTTGGTGCCTTCGTAGATCTGGGTGATCTTGGCGTCGCGCATCATGCGTTCGACTGGGTAGTCGTGGGTGTAGCCGTAGCCGCCGAGGAGCTGGACGGCGTCGGTGGTGACGGCCATGGCGGTGTCGGAGGCGAAGCACTTCGCGGCGGCGCCGAAGTAGGTGAGGTCCGCATCACCGCGTTCGGAGCGGGCGGCAGCGGCGTACGTGAGCTGGCGGGCGGCCTCGATCTTCATGCCCATGTCGGCGAGCATGAACTGCAGGCCCTGGAACTCCGCGATCGCCTTGCCGAACTGCTTGCGCTCCTTGACGTAGCCGAGCGCGTAGTCGAGCGCGCCCTGGGCGATACCGAGGGCCTGGGCGGCGATCGTCACCCGGGTGTGGTCGAGGGTGGCCATCGCGGTGCTGAAGCCGGTGCCCGGCTCGCCGATGAGACGCGAGGCGGGGATACGGACGTTGTCCAGGTAGACCTCGCGGGTCGGCGAGCCCTTGATGCCGAGCTTCTTCTCCGGCGCCCCGAAGGAGACGCCCTCGTCAGACTTCTCGACCACGAAGGCGCTGATGCCCTTCGAGCTGGCGTCCGGATCCGTCACCGCGAAGACCGTGTAGTAGTCGCTCACGCCGGCGTTGGTGATCCAGCGCTTCACGCCATTCAGGACAAAACCATCCCCGTCGAGCACCGCGCGGGTCTTCATCGAGGCCGCGTCCGAACCGGCTTCGGGCTCGGACAGGCAGTAGGAGAACATCGCGTCACCCGCCGCGACCGGCGGCAGGTAGCGCTGCTTGACCTCGTCCGAGGCGGACAGCAGCAGCGGCAGCGAGCCGAGCTTGTTCACCGCGGGGATCAGCGAGGTCGACGCGCAGGCCCGGGCGACCTCCTCGATCACGATCACGGTGGCGAGCGCGTCCGCCCCGGCCCCGCCGTACTGCTCGGGGATGTGCGGCGCGTGGAAGTCCGACGCCTTCAGCGCGTCGTACGAGGCCTTCGGGAACTCGGCGAGCTCGTCCGCGTCACCGGCGTGCGGGGCCACTTTGGCGTCGCACACGTCGCGGACCGCCTCGCGGATCGCCTGGTGCTCCTCGGACAGCGCGTACAGGTCGAATGAGTTACTCACGAGTTGCAATGTACGACGGAACGCCCGCGACGGGGACCCGTGATAGGCGGAAAGTGACGAACGGCGCACAGGAAATGAACGGTTGGACATGATCCGGTCACCAGGTGATAACCGGCCTGGGTAAAGTCCCTCGCATGACTGAAGGCACGCCCACCAGCGAGCGACCGCTGCGGATCGCGGTGATCGGCACCAACTACCTCGGCGCGAACACCGCCGCGGGGATGGCCGAGTTCGGCTTCGATGTGATCGGGGTCGAGATCGACGAGCACCGGCTGAAGCTGCTCAGCGACGGCAAGGCCCCGCTCTACGAACCCGGGCTGGACCCGCTGCTGAAGAAGCACACCGACTCCGGCCGGCTGCGCTTCACCAAGGACTATCACGAGATCGCCGACTGGGCGGACGTGCACTTCATCTGCGTCGGTACGCCGCAGACGGAGGGTAGCGACTCCGCTGACCTGGCCCAGGTGAACTCGGTGGTCGACATGCTCGCGCCGTTGCTGACCCGGCCGTGTCTCGTGGTCGGCCGGTCCACCGTGCCGGTCGGTACGTCGAAGCGGGTGGAGCAGCGGTTCCACACCGAGGCCCCGGCTGGTGCGGGTGTGGAGATCGCCTGGCAACCCGAGTTCCTCCGCGAGGCGCACGGCGTCGACGACACGTTGCACCCGGACCGGCTGGTGTTCGGCGTCCAGTCCGCCGCGGCGGAGGCCACGCTGCGGCAGGTGTTCGCCACGCCGATCGCCGAGGGTTCACCGGTCGTCGTCTGCAACCTGCCCACCGCCGAACTGGTCAAGGGCGGCGCGAACGCCTTCCTGGCCACCAAGATCTCGTTCATCAACGCGCTCGCCGAGATGGCCGACGCGACCGGCGCGGACGTCACCCAGCTGGCCGACGCGCTCGGCTTCGACAAGCGGATCGGCCGCGGCATGCTGAACGCGGGCCCGGGGTACGGCGGCGGCTGCCTGCCGAAGGACCTGCGCGCGTTCATGGCCCGGGCCGGCGAGCTCGGCGTCGAAGAGGTCATCACGCTGCTCCGCGAGGTCGACGACATCAACTACCGCCGGCGGGCGCGGATCGTGGACACCGCCCACGAGCTGCTCGGCGCCGAGTGGGTCGGCCGCAACGTGACCGTGCTCGGCGCCGCCTTCAAGGCCGGTACCGACGACGTCCGCGACTCGCCCGCGCTCGACGTGGCCGGCCGGATCCAGCTGCACGGCGCGACCGTCAGCGTGTACGACCCGGAGGCGATGGAGAACGCGCGCCGGGTCCGCCCGACGCTGCGGTACGCCGCGTCCGCGGCCGAGGCCTGCGAGGACGCACACCTGGTCCTGCACCTGACCGAGTGGCCGGAGTTCCAGCAGCTGGACCCGGTCGCGCTCAAGGACGCGGTGTCGATCCCGGTGCTGCTGGACGCCCGGCTGTCCCTCGACAGCGCCCAGTGGCGCGCGGCCGGCTGGACCTATCGGGCCCCCGGCAAGCCTTAGGAGACTGTCGCGTTTCTCAGGACGGGGCGGGTAAGGGCGATGGCTCCGATCAGCGCCGAGCAGATGCTGATCCCGAGGCAGACCCCGGTGATCCCGACCCCGTCCAGGTCCGCGAACGTGCCCAGCACCGGGTTCATCACCACCAGCGCGAGGCTCTGGCACAGCACCACCACCGACTGCAGCCGGGACTGGTACTCGCGCTCGACCGAGTTCATCAGCAACGGCAGCACATGCCCGGTGAACGTCCCGACCCCGATACCGCTCACCACAGCGGCCGCGATCGTCAACGGCAACGGCTCGAACACCGACAGCCCCAGCAACCCGACCCCGGCGAGCAGCAACCCCATCGCCGCGACCATCCCCGGCCGGGGGAAGGCCCCGCGCAACAGGATCCGCAACGCGATCACCCCGACCCCGAGGCTCCGGCTGGCGACCAGCAGACCCGCCGTCGCCGCGTCCCATTGGTGATCTCTGGCCAGCAACGGCAGCAGCAACGCGTCCATCGGCATCAGCAACCCGGCCGCGACTGTCATGGTGATCAGCAGCGCGCGCGTCAGCGGCCGCCCGAACGCCATCTTCACGCCGTCCGCGATGGACCGGAACATGCCCGTCGTCACCTTGCCGGTCGGCGCGATCGTGTTCCGCAGCAGGATCAGCACCACGATCATCACGGCGAACGTCAGCGCGTCGAACCCTGCCGCCGCGGTCAGGCCGGCCCAGCTGACCAGGACGCCGCCGACCGCCGTACCGGTGACCGCGAAGACCACGCCGGTGACCTGGAAGCTCGCCAGCGCGCGGGGGACCTGCTCAGGCGGGACCAGTAGACGGGGCATCGACCGGGACGACGGCAGGAAGAACGCGTCGATCACGCCGACCACCAGCGCCGTACCGAGCAGCAGCGAGACCGGTTCGTCGATCGCGAGCGTGACCGGGACCAGGGCCGCGGTGACGCAGAACATCGCCATACAGCTGAACAGCAGGACCCTGGGCGCACCGAACCGGTCGCCGACCGCACCGCCGATCAGCAGCAGCGCGGCCCGGGGAGCCGCGGCGAGCAGCAGGACCAGGCCGGCGATGCGGCCGCCGTGGGAGCTCGCCGACCAGCCGATGGCGAATGTCATGGTGAGATCGCCGAGGAGCGAAACGACAGCGCCGAACAGCCAGAGCCAGTATCTGACCGGGATGCTCTGCGTGTCCGGTTCTGCGGGCGGAGTCACGATCGACGACCTTAGACGACAATGGATGGGATCACACGGCTACCCATCCCAAGTGTGCGGAAAACCGTTACGAGGTCAGCCTTGACGCAGCTCTGCCGCGCCGTTACGCACGGTACTTCCCTTGCCCCGGGCCAGCTCGGCGAGCGACTCCTGGAAATCACTCATCCGCTCCCGCAGTCCGTCGTCGGACGTCGCCAGGATCCGGACCGCGAGCAGCCCCGCGTTCCGCGCGTTCCCGATCGACACCGTGGCCACCGGTACGCCGGCCGGCATCTGCACGATGGACAGCAGCGAGTCCATCCCGTCCAGGTACTTCAGCGGCACCGGTACGCCGATCACCGGCAGCGGGGTCACCGCAGCGAGCATGCCGGGCAGGTGGGCGGCCCCACCGGCGCCCGCGATCAGCACCTTCAACCCCCGCTCGTGGGCTGACCGTCCGTAGTCGATCATCTCGACCGGCATCCGGTGCGCGGAGATCACATCTGCCTCAAAGGGCACATCGAACTCGACGCAGGTCTCGGCCGCGGCCTTCATCACCGGCCAGTCGGAGTCCGAGCCCATCACGATGCCCACGCTCATGCTGCCATCCTCAAATTGAAAACCAGGCTCATTCGTCGATCGTGCCGGTCAGGTACGCCGCCGCGTGGCGGGCGCGCTCACGGGTCTCCTCGAGGTCGTCCCCGTACGCCGTGACGTGGCCGATCTTGCGACCGGGCTGCACGGACTTGCCGTAGAAGTGCACCCTCAGCCC
Organism: Kribbella caucasensis; assembly: GCF_004361855.1. Lineage (GTDB taxonomy): Bacteria > Actinomycetota > Actinomycetes > Propionibacteriales > Kribbellaceae > Kribbella > Kribbella caucasensis. The sequence goes on along the minus strand of NZ_SNWQ01000017.1, from coordinate 196,968 downwards.
CGGGTCCCGGGCCATGCAGTGCAGCAGCCCGAGATGCATGTCCTCGACGTCGCCGCCGAGCACGTTCACCATCACCGTGTACGGCGCCCGCGCGGCCGGTGATCCGAGCGGCAGGTCCAGTACGGCGCGCAGGTGGTTCTCGAACTGACTGGTGACCGCACCGTCGATCGACCAGTGACCGGTGTTGTGCGGCCGCATCGCCAGTTCGTTGACCAGCAACCGGCCGTCCCGGGCCTCGAACATCTCGACCGCGAGGATCCCGACCATGCCCAGCTCGCCAGCGATCCGGAGCGCGGTCTGCTGCGCCTGAGCGGCCTTCTCCGGCGGCAGCCCGGGTGCGGGCGCGGTCACCTCGACGCAGACACCGTTCTCCTGGACGGACTCCACGATCGGGTAGGCGACGGCCTGGCCGTGCGGGCTGCGGGCCACGATCGCGGACAGCTCGCGGACGAAGTCGACCTTCTCCTCGGCCAAGATCGGGACGCCGGCTCCGAAGGCCGCCTGGACGCCCTCGTCATCGGGGCCGTCGACCACCCAGACGCCCTTGCCGTCGTACCCGCCGCGGGTGGTCTTCAGGATGATCGGGAAGCCGCCGATCCGTTTGGCGAAGTCGGCGACGTCCTCGCGCGTGGCGACCATCTGGTGGGCCGGCGCGGGCGCGTCGAAGGTGTCCAGCCGCTGCCGCATCACCGCCTTGTCCTGGGCGTGTACGAGGGCGTCCGGCCCCGGCCGTACCTTGATCCCGGCGGCCTCCAACTCGTGCAGCAGGTCGGTCGGCACGTGCTCGTGATCGAACGTGACCACATCCGCCTCGGCGGCGAAGCGGCGTACCGTCTCCGGGTCGCGGTAGTCGCCGACCGGCGCGTCGGCCACCGCCTGGGCCGCCGACACCGTCGGCCCCTCGGCCAGCACCCGCAGCTGGATCCCCAGCGCGATCGCCGTCTCCTGAGTCATCCGGGCCAGCTGGCCGCCGCCGATCATCCCCACCACGGGCGTGCCGACCGGGAGGTCCTTGCGCTCAAACTTCACGGTGGGAGCCTAATGCCCGCACGAATTTCGTGTCGGCCCCGTCGTTGGGTACCGTGAAGACTGCCCTCACCCGTCGTCCGTCTTCACAGAGAGTCTTCCAGTCCGTTGAAGGTCGTCACCGCGCTGTATCGCCAGGTCGAGCATCTGGTGCACGAAGTGGCCAAGTTCGGGCTGGTCGGTCTGCTCGGTATGGTCGTCGACCTGCCGATCTACAACTGGCTGGTGTTCAACAACCCGCTGGTTGTGGTCGGCCACCACGGCGACGGCATGCTGGCCGACAAACCGGTCACCGCGAAGTTCATCTCGGTGACCGTGGCCACCGTGGCGACGTACTTGGGCAACCGGCACTGGACGTGGCGGCACCGCGAGCGCTCCGGGCTGCACCGGGAGTACGTGCTGTTCTTCGTGCTCAACGGCATCGGTCTGCTGATCGCCGCCGGCTGCCTGGGCTTCTCCCGGTACGTCCTGGACCTGCACACCGCGCTGGCCGACAACATCTCCGCCAACGTGATCGGCCTGGGCTTGGGCACGCTGTTCCGGTTCTGGTCCTACCGCAAGTGGGTGTTCCGCGAGGAACTCGCCCTGGACGAGGTCGAGCACAACACCAAGACCCCGGACTCCCCAGCCGACCTCGACGCCGAATCCACCGGCGACCTCCCCGTCGTCCGCTGAGCTCAGCCGCGTTTCAGGACTTCCCCCAAGCGAGTCAGCCGTGATCGAGCGTCGTACTCGCGGGCAAAGGAACGCTTAAGGGCAGGTCTGCCGGAGCGTTGATCCGAGCGTTGAGGAGACCGGGTGATGCGGTTCAGCGTGCTGGGCCGCTGGAGGTGCTGGCGGACGACGGGGAGGTCCTGTCGGCTGGGAGCCCGAAGCAACGAACGCTGCTTGTCCTGTTGCTGCTCGCAGAAGGCCGGGCGGTGCCTGCCAGCTCGAAGAGGGCTCCAGCGGCCCCCGGCATGACGCTGGCCGAGGTTGTTGACCGGCTGCTGCGCTAGCTTCGGTCGTTGTCGTCCGAGCTGAACAGGGTCTCGCTGTCCGGCTCCTGCCGCTGCTGGCGGCGGCGCTGCTGCTGCTGCTGTTCCGCCGGGTTCTCGTCGTCGAGGATGCCGTCACCGGGCCTGCCCTCCGGCCCGCCGAAGAGCAGGTCGGACATCTGCAGGTGGACGTGCTCGACGTGCGGGACGTCCGGCAGCACCACCTGACCGCGTTCCCCGGCCGACTCGATGTGCAGGGTGCCGCAGCCGAGGATCCGGTCGACCAGGCCGTGCTCGTACGAGACGTCGTTGATCCGCATCAGCGGGATGTCCCGGCCGGTCCGGGTCAGGATGCCGTGCCGGGTGATCAACCGCCGGTTGGTGATCGTATAGGTGGAGAAGAACCAGTTCAGGAACGGCTTGGCCGCGAACGCCACCAGCAGCACCACGCCGACCGCGAGAATCGCGATCCGGGCGGGCGTCTGGAAGCCGCCGTCCGGCACGATCGCGGCCAGGAAACCGCCACCGGCCGCCACCGCCAGGAGCAGGAAGACGGGGAAGATCAGCGCCTTCCAGTGGGTCCGGGTGCTGACGACGACGTGCTCGTCCTCACCCAACAACTTCGCCGAGATCGCCATGGGTCCAGTCTCACAGCTTCCGGGGCGACTTGGCACCAGGCACTCTCGGGCACCTCAGCGGGTCCGGACGGGCACAGTCGGTGATTGAACACTTCACAAATTGCATACAAGTGGGTCAGGATGCGCGATGGGATCCACCACCTGGGGGGTCGATACCTGAAGGAGCCGTGATGGGCATCTTGTCGGTCCTCGATCGGGAGCACACCATCGCGCCGCCGGGATACAGCCGCTGGCTGATCCCGCCGGCCGCACTGGCGGTTCACCTGTGCATCGGTCAGGCCTATGCGACATCGGTCTACAAGACCTCGCTGATCAGGCACTTCGATGCCTCTCAGACCGCGATCGGGGTCATCTTCAGCATCGCGATCGTGATGCTCGGCCTGTCCGCCGCGGTCGGCGGCACCTGGGTGGAGCGGAACGGCCCGCGCAAGGCGATGTTCGTGTCCGCCTGTTTCTGGGCCACCGGCTTCGCGGTCGGTGCCCTGGGCATCGGCACCGGCCAGCTCTGGATCGTCTACCTCGGGTACGGCGTGATCGGCGGCATCGGCCTCGGCATCGGCTACATCTCGCCGGTGTCGACGCTGATCAAGTGGTTCCCGGACCGCCCGCCTGGCCACCGGCCTGGCGATCATGGGCTTCGGCGGCGGCGCCCTGGTCGCCAGCCCGCTGTCCCGGCAACTGCTCAGCATGTACGACGACAACTACGACCCGGGCAACTCCGCGTCGGTCGCCGGTGGGGGTGCCCTGGTCGCGTTGTTCCTCACCCTCGGCATCGGCTACTTCGTGATCATGATGTTCGGGGTGTTCAACATCCGGGTCCCGGCCGACGGCTGGAAACCGGACGGGTTCGACCCGGCGACGGTGAAGCGGAAGAGCCTGGTCACCACGGCCAGCGTGTCGGCCGCGAACGCGATCAAGACGCCGCAGTTCTGGTGCCTGTGGGTTGTGCTGCTCTGCAACGTCACCGCCGGCATCGGCATCCTCGAACAGGCCAGCCCGATGATCCAGGACTTCTTCCGCGGTGCCGACGGCAAGTCCACGGTCGCGGTCGCGGCCGCGTCCGGTTTCGTCGGCCTGCTGTCGATCTTCAACATGGCCGGCCGGTTCGCCTGGTCCAGTACGTCGGACATCATCGGCCGCAAACCGATCTACGCGATGTACCTCGGCGTCGGCATCATCGCCTACTTCCTGCTGGCCACGGTCGGCCACCACAGCACGGTGATCTTCGTCCTGCTGGCGGCCGTGATCCTGTCCTTCTACGGCGGCGGATTCGCGACCGTTCCGGCGTACCTGCGCGACCTGTTCGGCACCTACCAAGTCGGCGCGATCCACGGCCGACTGCTGACCGCCTGGTCGGTCGCCGGGGTCGCCGGACCACTGATCATCAACGGATTCCTCGACCGGGAAGGTAAACCGGGCACACTGACCGCCGAGGCCTACCGCCCCGCGCTGTTCACCATGGTCGGCGTCCTGGCCCTCGGCTTCGTCGCCAACCTGCTGATCCGCCCGGTCGCCGCCCGATTCCACCAGCAGACCACCGAGAAGACCGTGGAGGCATCGAAATGAACCAGACCCCTCGCCTGGTCATCTCCTGGCTCCTTGTCGCCGTCCTGCTCGGCTACGGCATCATCCAAACCCTCATCACCGCCGCCAAACTCTTTACCAGTTGAGCGAAAACGATCAAGCGAGTCGCCGGTGGCAGGTCCGATGATGGATGGATGAACCAGCCCACCGACGTCTTCGCGACCTTCGTCGACGTGCTCGCCGAGGCACTGGACGACCACGACGTCACCGGGGCGGAGCTGGCCGATCGGGTTCAGCTCTCAAGGTCGCACCTCGACCGGCTCGTCGCGGCCGCCGCCGGCGAACGACCCGGGGCTTTCCGCCGGCGAGTCCTGCTCGAGCGGGCGGCGTATCGGCTGCTCACCGCGACGGGCAGCATCCTCGACATCGCGGTCGAGGCGGGCTACTCGTCCCACGAGGCCTTCACGCGTGCGTTCAGCCGGGCATACGGCATGAGCCCCGGCCGGTGGCGGGAGCGTCCGGCCCGGCTGCGGCTTGAGGCGCCTAGCGACATCCACTTCCACCCGCCGAGCGGCCTGCGGGTGCCGGCCCGGGACAAGGTGACCTCCATGGATCTTCTCCGCACGATGGTCGACCACCACATCTGGCTGGTCGGGCAGATGATCGACCGGGCGGCGACGCTGACCGGCGAGCAACTGGACGCGCGGATCGAGCTGTCCGTCGAGGGCATCGACGACGAGCCGACCCTGCGATCGCTGTTGTCCCGGCTGGTCGGTCAGCTGGGCATGTGGCACGCCACGCTCGCCGGTGAGGAGTACGACTTCGGTGTGGAGCGGGGCGAAAGCGTGCTGAGCATGCGGCAGCGGTTGGCCGACGTCGGCCCGGCGTTCGCCGGTCAGGTCGACGAGATCTGCCGGGACGGCCGGCTCGACGAGCTGATCGTCTGCCCGGGCGAGCGGGTCGAGGTCTACACCAACGGCGCGATGATCGCGCATGTGCTCACGTTCGCGGCACACCGCCGGACGCTGGTCGCTGGCGCCCTGCACGACGCCGGTTTCACCGACCTCGACGGTGGGGACCCGATCCGCTGGATCACCGGGGCGACCTGATGACAGCGAAACGTCCGGCGCAATCATCGGAGCTGGCCGAACGCGTTGTCCGGCGTGGATCAGGAGTCAGTTCGCGGGGCGCAGGTGAGTGACGTCGCCGGCGGCCAGCGGACGCGGACCGTCGGCGGTGTCGATCACCAGCCGGCCGTCATCAGCGAGGGCGGACGCCACGCCTTCGAGGAACGTCCCGTCCGGCAGTTCCACGCGGACGGATCGGCCTAAGGTCGCCGACAACTCTTCGTAGTCCGGCAGGATCACCGAAGGGTTGCCTTCGGCATCTACCCATTCCTGGTACCGGGTCGCGAGATCGCGGAGGATGGCGGCCATCACGGTCGCGCGGTCGGTGGTCGCCGCGTTCTCCAGGGCCAGCGAGGTCGCGGTCGGCAGGGGTCGCTCGTCGGCTCGGAGCGTTACGTTCAGGCCGATGCCGACGACTGCGGCCGGGCCGTCCACCCGTTCCAACAGGATCCCGGCGAGCTTGCGGTCCTCGACCAGTACGTCGTTCGGCCACTTCACCTGTGCGGGGATCTCCGCGACCCGTCGTACGGCGGACGCGACAGCCAGTGGAACCAGCAACCCCAACCAAGGCCACCGACCGGCCGGGACAGCTGTCGGACGCAGCAGGGCCGACATCAGCAGCGCAGATCGGGGCGGAGTGGTCCAGGTGCGCCCCAGCCGCCCGCGGCCCGATGACTGGTACTCCGCTGCGACCAGCAGCCCCTCGGGCGTCCCCGATCGAGCAGCAGCGGTGACAACGGCGTTGGTGGACTCCGTCTCGGCCAGTACGTCGATCCGCGTCCACAGCCCGCCCGGTTTGACCAGACGCGCCCGCAGGAACCGCTCATCCAGGGGCGGGCGGTCCAGGTTCGAATAGCTCCCCATCAGCCGGTGTTCTGCAGGCCGGCGGCCACACCCGACACGGTGAGCAGCAGCAGTCGCCTGGTCCGCACGATCTGCTCTTCCGTCAACGAGTCGTCCGTGCGCAGGGTCCGCAGCGCGCGCAGCTGCAGGTAGCTCAGGGCGTCGACGTACGGGTTCCGCAGTTCGACAGCGCGGCCCAGCACCCGACGTCCACTCAGCAGCCGCTCACTGCCGAGTACCTTGAGCACCCACTCGGTGGTGAGCTCGTGCTCGTCCAGCATCTGCTGGGTCAGGTCCGGCCGATCCCCCAGCTCGAGGTACCGCCCGAGGATCCGCCGGTCCGTCTTCGCGAGCGACATCTCGGCGTTCTCCAGCATCACCTGGAACAGCGGCCAGTTCTGGTTCGCGTCCTGCAGTACGGCGACGTCGCCCACCGCCGCGAGCGCGGAACCCAGTCCGTACCACCCTGGCGCGTTCACCCGGGCCTGGGACCACGCGAACACCCACGGGATCGCCCGCAGGTCCTCCAGCGACGACACCGCGACACCACGACGGGCCGGCCGCGACCCGAGCGGCAACTGCCCGAGCTCCTCCAACGGTGTCACCCGGCCGAACCACTCCGCGAACCCGTCCGCCTTGACCAGCCGGTGGTACGCCGTCCGGGCGGCCTCGTCCAAAGTCTTCTCCACCACGGCGAACCGCTCCGCCGCCGCGGCCGCGCGCTCCTCGACGGCAGGCGTGGACGCCAACAGGGTCGCGGCCGTCACCTGCTCGATGTGCCGCTGCGCGATCGGCGCGTTCCCGTACCGGGCCGGGATCGCCTCTCCCTGCTCAGTCAGCTTGAACCGCCCGGCCACAGACCCCGGAGCCTGCGCCAGCACTGCGCGGTTCGCGGGGCCACCACCACGACCGAGGGCACCACCACGACCGTGGAACAGGGTCAGCCGGATCGCGTTGCGCTGGGCCCAGGCGGTGATCCGCGCCTGCGCGTCGTACAGGGCGAGCGTGGCCGACACCGGGCCGACGTCCTTGGCGGAGTCGGAGTACCCGAGCATCACTTCGAAGCGACGGTCGTTCGCGGTCAGCCGGTGCCGGACCCGGGTCAGCTGGATCGCGTTGTCCAGCACCTCGACGGAGTTCTGCAGGTCCTCGCCGGTCTCGAACAGCGGGACCACGTCCAGCTCGATCGGCCGGCCGTCCATCGCGGCGTCGGCCAGCTCGTAGACGGCGGCGAGATCACCGGCGTTGCGGGTGAAGGACACGACGTACCGGCGGCACGCCTCGGGGCCGAACCGCTGCTGGATCTGCCCGATCACCCGCAGCGTGGCCAGCACCTCCTCGGTCTGGTCGGACAGCTCACCGCCGCTCAGCACCTCTTCCAGCGCCTTGGCGTGCACCGACGAGTGCTGCCGGACCTCCAGCTCGGCCAGGTGGAAGCCGAACGAGCTCACCTGCCAGATCAGCTGCTGCAGTTCGCCGTACGCCTGCCGCTGGGCGCCGGCCGTGACCAGGGAGTCCTGCAGCACCTTCAGCTCGTGCAGGAAGTCCGCGGACCGGGGGTAGCCGAAGTCGGCGTCGCGGGACCGGGTCGCCGCCAGCCGCCGGGCCGCCAGCAGCAGGAACTGGCGATGCGGTTCGGAGGGCGACCGGGTCTCGATGTCCGCGATCAGGTCGGGGTTGACGGCCCGCGCGTCCTCCAGGATCCGCCGGACCGGTGCCGACGGAGGTGTGGTCGACGCGTCCAGGGTGAGCGCGCGGCCCAGCTCGTCGGTGGCCTGCTCGAGCGCCCGCAGGACGTGGTCGGCCTGGATCTGCATCGCCTCACGGGTGATCGCGGCGGTGACGTTCGGGTTGCCGTCCCGGTCGCCGCCGATCCACGAGCCGAGCCGGACGAACGGCGCGACCACCGGCGGCCTGGTCCCGGCCGCATCACCGGCCAGCGCGTCGTCGAGCCGGCGGTAGACGCCTGCGACGACCTCGAACAGGGTCTCCTCGAACACCGCCATCGCCGAGCGCACCTCGTCCAGCGGTGACGGCCGGCTGGTCCGCAGCTGCGACGTCCGCCAGAGGATGTCGACCTGCTCGATCAGCCGCCGCCGGTTCTCGGCCAGCTCGGTGTCCCCGGTCCGCGGATCGTTGCGCTCCTCCAGCAGGGCCGAGATCCGCCGGATGGTCGCCAGTACGGCGCGCCGCCGGGCTTCGGTCGGATGGGCGGTCAGGACCGGGCGGAACTCCAGGCTGTTGAGCAACGCGCGAGCCTGCTGCTCACCGGACTCGGTGGAGATCTGCTCGACCGCCTGGGCCAGCTCGGACACTACGGGGGCGTCCCCCGCGCGGTCACGCGCGCGTAGTACCCGGGCTCGGTGCAGTTCCTCGCTCAGGTTGGTCAGGTGGAAGTAGCAGGTGAAGGCCCGGGCGACGTCCTCGGCCCGCTCGTACGGCCAGGACGCGACCAGCCGCTCGGCCGCCGCGCCGTCGCCGGCGATGGTCAGTTCCCGCAGTTTCTCGACGTCGTCCAGCAGCGGCTGACCGGCGTACTCGACCAGGACGCGGCCGAGGATCTCACCGAGCAGGCGCACGTCGGCGCGCAGTTCCTCGGGCACCTCGAAACGCGCTCGGGTACGGGTGCGGGCACTCGCCTGACTACCGGTCTCGGTCACGTTCGCCCACCCTATCCAGCGGCGCCCGATCCCGCCTCCCGTTCCGACCTGTGGGCACGAACTAGACCGTACGGAATCCGCCGCCGACGATCTGCGACACCACCTGGGCGAGCTCGCGGGGGGTGCGGTCGGTGCCGTCGACGGCGAGCATCCGGGCGCAGCTCTCGGTCATCGAGGCCAGCATCTCGGCCAGCACCGGCAGGTTGGCATCCGGATCGGTCACGCCGGGCAACGACTTCAGCAGCGTCAACCGCAAGCCCTCGACCAGGAAGGCACGGGCGGCCCGGACCCGCTCCGCCACCGCAGGCGCCGCGCCGTACTGCGCGCCGAACACGATCCGCCAGGAGTGCGGGGTCTTCGCGGCGGTCTCCAGGAACGCGGTCAGGCCGTCGAGCACGTGCTCCTCGGGCGTCCCCACGGTCGGGTCGGCGGGCAGCGCGGCCATGATCGAGAGCACCAGGTGCTGCTCTTCCCGGGCCAGCAGGGCGAGCAGCAGTTCGTCGCGATTGGCGAAGGAGTCGTAGACCACCGGTTTGGTCACTCCGGCGGCGTCGGCGACCGCCTGCATCGTCGTACCGGCGTAGCCGCGCTGGTCGAACACTTCGAGGGCGGCATCCAGGATCAGTGGGCGGCGGCGCTCCGGACCGAGGTGCGCGGCCCGGCGGCGCGGCTCTTCGGCATCCACCACTTGACAAAGCTAGCAGCACATAGGAAATTCCTACGGTCTGGTAGGAACTGCCGGGGAGGTCGGATGGCCGAGCGCGGCAGTGGCTACTGGCTCGAGTCCGGCGATCTCGCCGCGCTCGATCCCGCCGAGCTGGCCCGGTTGGTGGACCGCACCTCGGACCGGGAACTTCGGCATCGGCTCATCGGGGGTGTGCGAGAGATCGCGGTGCGCGAGATCTTTCGCCGGATGCCGGAGTACCTGCGCCCCGCCCGCGCCGCCGGATTCGATGCGGTCATCGCCTGGCAGATAACCGGCGCGGGACGGGGCGGGGCGGGCGGTCGGCCGGGCGTCGACCAGTACTGGATCCAGGTCCGCGGCGGCCGCTGCAGCGTGCTGACGGAGCACGCCGAGCCGGCCGAGATCTCGGTCCGCACCGATCCGGCCACGCTGCTGAAGATCGTCACCGGCAACGAGGACCCGGTCACCGCCGTCCTGAAGCAGCGCCTCTCCGTCCGCGGCGACCTGGCCCTGGCCGCCCGGCTGAGCAAGGTCTTCGCCGTCGGCCCGGCCTGATCCTCAGCGCTCCCGGCCGCGGGGACCCGGCTGCTCGCCGGTGGCAGACCGGGCTGCCGTCGGCGCGCTGCCCGGAGCCTTGGCCTTGCCCAACGGCTGCATCGCCGGATCGCCTCCCGCGAACCTCGCCGCCACCTCCTCCGATCCGCCGGCGGCTTCGCGCTGGTGGCGCAGGATCTCCCGGTCTGCGACTTCGCTGGCCTTGTCGATCGCCTCCGCACCCAGCTCGACGGCGTCCACCCGGTCCAGGTAGTCGCTGGCAATGCCTTCCGGTACGTCCCGCAGCGGCTTCTCCACGTCAACGTTCGGCGCGAACCTGGCCTCGATGTGGTCGGTGACCACGTCCGCGATCTGGTACCGGTCCAGCGGCGGTACGTCCTCGTACTCGGGCTTCGTGCTGAGCAAGATCTCCGCCGCCAGCCGGCCGGCACCGCCTGATCCGGCCCCGGCCAGGTCGCGCAGCTCCTCATCGGGCGACCGGCCGGTCCGCGAAGCGAGACTGACGGCCAGCGACCACCCTTCCGCGGCGTAGCCCTGCCGCTGCCGCTCGGGGAACTCGCCGAGTTCGGCGGCACCACCGTCGGTCAGCAACTCCCGCATCAGGCGAGGCGTCGCGGTCTCGGCGTACGCGCTGGCGACCGCAACGGTCAGCGGCTCGCGCCAATCCCCCGGCTGAAGGCGGTGCTGCAGGTTGTCCGGCTCCAGCCCGGCCACGCAGTACCGCACGACCGCTGTCGCCGCCCGCCGGATCTCCGGCCGCAGATCCGGCTGGCCGGTCCCTTTCGGCAGCAACCGGGTGGGGATGTCCCGGTTCAGGGCGAGCGGCTCGATCGCGTCGCGGATCTGCTGCGGGATCTCCGGGATGGCGCCCGGTGGCGACCAGCCGCCGGTGTCACGCATGACCAACCGGTTGATACTGCGAATGAGGTCGTCCACATCGGATGCCGCCACCCGAGAGAAGTTACCGACGAGTGGGTTCAACCGGGGCTGCGGCGGACGTCACAGCACCTGGTACCGGATATTGAAGTTAGGCTGCCCGCTTATGGGAGAGACCGTGAACATCCACACCACCGCCGGGAAGCTCGCGGATCTGGAGCAACGGCTGGACGAGGCCGTGCACGCCGGGTCGGAGCGCGCGGTCGAGAAGCAGCACGCCCGCGGCAAGAAGACCGCCCGGGAGCGGATCGCGCTGCTGCTGGACGAGGGGTCGTTCTCCGAGCTGGACGAGTTCGCCCGGCACCGATCGACCGCGTTCGGCCTGGACGACAACCGCCCGTACGGCGACGGCGTGGTGACCGGGTTCGGCACCATCGACGGCCGCCAGGTGTGCGTGTTCGCGCAGGACTTCACCATCTTCGGCGGCAGCCTGGGTGAGGTGTTCGGCGAGAAGATCGTCAAGGTGATGGACCTGGCGATGAAGATCGGCTGCCCGCTGATCGGCATCAACGACTCCGGCGGCGCCCGGATCCAGGAAGGCGTGGTGAGTCTCGGCCTGTACGGCGAGATCTTCCGCCGCAACGTCCGCGCATCCGGCGTGATCCCGCAGATCTCGCTGATCATGGGCCCGTGCGCGGGTGGCGCGGTCTACTCCCCCGCCGTCACCGACTTCACCGTGATGGTGGACGAGTCGTCGTACATGTTCATCACCGGCCCGGACGTGATCAAGACCGTCACCGGCGAGGACGTCACCCAGGAGGAGCTCGGCGGCGCCCGGACGCACAACACCAAATCCGGTAACGCGCACTACCTCGGCAGCGACGAGGAGGACGCGATCGAGTGGGTGAAGACGCTGGTCGGTCACCTGCCGCAGAACAACCTGGAGGACCCGCCGGTCTACGACTCCGCGGCGGACCTGGAGCCCACCGAGACCGATCTCGCGCTGGACACACTGATCCCGGACTCGCCGAACCAGCCGTACGACATGCACACCGCGCTCGAGGCAGTGCTGGACGACGGCGACTTCCTCGAGGTGCAGGCGTTGTTCGCGCCGAACATGATCGTCGGCTTCGGCCGGGTCGAGGGCCGACCGGTCGGCGTGGTGGCGAACCAGCCGATGCAGTTCGCCGGCACCCTCGACATCGACGCGTCCGAGAAGGCGGCCCGGTTCGTCCGCACCTGCGACGCGTTCAACCTGCCGATCCTGACGTTCGTCGACGTACCGGGCTTCCTGCCGGGCACCGACCAGGAGTGGAACGGCATCATCCGCCGCGGCGCCAAACTGATCTACGCGTACGCCGAGGCGACCGTGCCGATGATCACCGTGATCACCCGGAAGGCGTACGGCGGCGCGTATGACGTGATGGGCTCGAAGCACCTCGGCGCCGACATGAACATCGCCTGGCCGACCGCGCAGATCGCCGTGATGGGCGCGCAGGGTGCTGTCAACATCCTCTACCGCCGTGAGCTCGCGGCCGCCGAGGACGCCGAAACACGCCGGCAGCAACTGATCACCGAGTACGAGGACCATCTGGCCAACCCGTACGTGGCGGCCGAACGCGGCTACATCGACGCCGTGATCAAGCCCAGCGAGACCCGCGCCGAGATCATCCGCGCCCTCCGCCTCCTCCGGACCAAACGCGACACCCTCCCACCCAAGAAGCACGGCAACATCCCGCTCTGATCGGAGACCGTGGTCATGTCCGATACCCCAGTACTACGTGTCGTCAAGGGCGACCCGACTCCCGAGGAACTGGCCGCCGTGGTCGCCGTGGTGGCCGCCCGCGCGGCCGCCCCTACTCCCCAAGCGGAGCCGGGCCGCGCCAGTGACTGGGCGACCTACTGGCGCCACGCCAAACGCCCCCTGCACCCCGGCCCAGGTCGTTGGCGCGCCAGCGCTCATCCGTGACACTGGCCGTATGGCCAAGTACGCGGTCGACCCGGTGGCGGTCGAGCAGGCGAAGCGGCTGATCGAGAGCCGGCAGTATGTGCTGGACAGCGAATGGGGTGAGGTTCAGCCGAACGCCGAGGCGCAGAACGCGTTCCTGGCCAACCACAGCTGGGACGAGTACGCTGCCTGGCACCTTGGGCTGACCGAAGGCGCCAATGACGAGACGAAAGCGCGGTACGCCTTCGTGTACGGCGACTTCCGGCGCATCCACCGGACCGGGCTGATCGCCTGCGTCTACCGAGCCGCCGAGTGGCGGCACAAGTCCATCGAACTGGCCGCCCACGACCTTCTACAGTTGCTGGACGCGAAGGCCGGGATCAAGGACTAGCCAAGGCCCTCAGCCGAGGGTGCGGCGGAATCGGACCAGCGGGTACAGCGGATCCGGGTGATTCCCGCGCGACTGGTTCACGCCGGTGAACGTGGTCGCGGCGTCCAGGACCAGCCCGTACTGCGCGGCGCGCGCGACCAGCAACGCGAGGGAGTCCTGCGATCGTTGGTCCTTCGGGGTGCGCCCGTCGGCGACCCGGCTGGCCTCGGACTTCTCGGTCGTGGTGATGAAAACCCCGTCGGGGCGTAGTACTCGGGCCACTTCGGCCAGCACCGGCTCGCTGTCGTCCAGGAGATGCAGCAACCAGACCGCGACGATCGCGTCGCACCGCCGATCGGCAAAAGGCAACCGCTCGGCATCCGCGGCAGCAACGTGTCCCGGCAGCCGGACGCGGGCGTGCCGCAACATCGCCGGCGACAGGTCCACCCCGTGCACCAGGTTGCCCAGAGCAACCAGTTCGGCGGCGACGATGCCGGTGCCGACGGCCAGTTCGATCACCCGTCCGCCCTTCGGCAGCAGGGAATCCACCGCCTCCGCCGCGGCTCGGGCCCGCTCCGGACCACCACGCGTCTCGTCGTACTTCGCGGCCTCGTCCTCGTCGTACGCGAAGTACGGCGACTCCCACAACGCCGGCCACGGGATGCCGACCTCGGCCAGCATCCGGCGTACCAGCGGCAGCGAGACGCCGACCACGTTGTGGTAGTCGCCTTCGATCCCGGTGACGAACGGCCCACCGAGACCGTCCACCGTGAACGAGCCGGCCACCACCAGCGGCTCGCCCGTCGCCACGTAGGCGTCGATCTCGTCGTCGGTGAGATCCGCGAAGTACACGGTCGTGGACTCCAGCTCACGCAACTCCTGCTTGCCGGCCGTGTCGATCAGGCAGTGCCCGGTGTGCAGGATGCCGCTGCGTCCACGCATCGTCCGCAACCGTTCGCGCGCGACCTCGGGCGATTCGGGTTTGCCGTAGGCGACACCGTCGATCTCCAGCACGGAGTCGCAGCCGAGCACGGTCGCGTGCTCGGTCAACGTCGCCACCACCGCGCGCGCCTTCAAGGTCGCCAGGACTCGCGCCAGCTCGCCCGGGTTCTCCGCGGTGACGTGATCCTCGTCGACCCCCGAGACGATCACCTCCGGCTCGACCCCGGCGCTGCGCAGCGTCTGCAACCTGGCCGGCGACGCAGAGGCGAGGACGAACCGCGGCCTCTTCGCTCCCGGATTCACAGCTTCGCGAGGGCGCGGCGCAGCGGGTCGAGACCGAGCGAGCCGAGGTTCAGCGCGTCGGAGTGGAACTTCCGCAGGTCGAAGGCGGCACGTGCGCGCTGCTTGGCCTCCTCCCGGGCCTGCAGCCAGATCCGCTCGCCCACCTTGTACGACGGCGCCTGCCCCGGCCAGCCGAGGTACCGGTTCAGCTCGGCCCGCAGGTAGTCGGTCTCCATCCGGCAGTGCGCGCGGAGGAACTCGAACCCCCGCTCGGCGTTCCAGATCTCGCCCGGACGCCAGCCGAACGGGTTGTCCTGCGGCACCGCCAGCTCCAGGTGCATGCCGATGTCGACGATCACCCGGGCCGACCGGAACGCCTGCGCGTCGAGCATGCCGAGCCGGGCACCCGGTTCATCGAGGTACCCGAGCTCCTCCATCAGCCGTTCGGCGTACAGGGCCCAGCCTTCACCGTGGCCGGAGACCCAGCACCCCATCCGCTGCCAGCGGTTCAGCTGGTCGGCGCGGAGCATGGTCTGGGCGACCTGGAGGTGATGGCCGGGCACGCCCTCGTGGTACACGGTGGTGACCTCGCGCCAGGTGGCGAAGTCCTCGACGCCGGCCGGAACCGCCCACCACATCCGGCCGGGCCGGCTGGTCAGGTCCTCGCTCGGGCCGGTGTAGTAGATCGACCCGTCGGACGTCGGCGCGATCATGCACTCGATCCGCTTGATCTCGTCCGGGATGTCGAAATGCGTCCCGGCCAGCTCCCCGACCGCGCCGTCGGCCAGCCGCTGCATCCAGTCGCGGAACGCCTCCTTGCCGTGGATCTTGCGGTCCGGGTCCTGGTCCAGCCGCGCCGCGACGGCCTCGATGCTCGGGTCGCCGTCGTTCAGCGTGGCGGCGATCTTCTGCATCTCGCCCTCGACCCGGGCCAGCTCCTGCCAGCCCCAGGCGTAGGTCTCCTCCAGGTCGATCGCGGCGCCGAGGAAGTTGCGCGAGGCCAGCTCGTACACCTCCCGGCCGACCGCGTCCCGCTGCGGGGCCTTCGGCAACAGCTCGGTGGTCAGCCACTCGCCGAACTGCTCGTACGCCTTGCGGGCGGCGGTCGCGGCGGCCTCGACCGTCGCCTTCACCCCGCTCTGCGGAGCCCGGGCCGCCAGCCCGGCGAAGAAGTCGTCGCCGTCGGCACCGGCCCAGCTGGCGATCCGCTTGGCCAGGTCCTCCACCTGCCGCGCCGCCGACACCCGGCCCTGGCCGGCCTGGTCGAGCAGGGACTCGCGGAACCCGTCCAGCGTCGTACCGACCTGGTTCAGCCGGATCGCGATCGTCTCCCAGTCCGACTCGGTCTCGGTCGGCATCAGGTCGAACACCTGCCGGATCTCGGCCGGCACCGACGCGAGCGCGTTCAGCTGGTACTGCGGTACGCCGGCCTCGTACGTCTCGAGTTCGAGGCCGAGGCGCTCGAGCAGGGCGTCCTTGGCGACCTCCTCGCGCGGACTCCCCGGTACGGCGGCGGTCGCGTCGGCGATGGTCCGGCGGTTCAGCTCGGTCAGAGCCTCGAACCCGGCCGGGGAGAAGTCGGGCAGCCGGTGGTCGTGCCCCGGGATCCCCATGTAGGTCGCCGCGGTGGGCGAGAGCTCGACGTAGGCCTCGAGGAATCGCTCGGAGATCTCGTCGATCGGGCTGGTCGGTGTGGTGGCGTCCGTCACCCGGCCGACACTACCCCGCGAAATGGCCGCGCCGCCGGGTAGTGTGTCGCTCTCTTCAGCGCTGTGGCTGACAAGTCAGTGAAGGGGACGGGGTTGAGCCAGACACCGTTCGGTCCACCTAACCAGCCCGGTCAGTGGGGGGCACCTCCTCAGTACGGCCCGCCGGCGCCGCAGTACGGGCCACCCCAGTACGGGCCGCCGCAGTACGGGATGCCGCAGTACGGGCCGGCTTCGGTGGCGCCGCAGCAGGGCGCGAGCTTCGGTTGGGGGCCGCAGTTCAGTCCCGAGCCGCCCAAGAAACGGTCGAAGGGCCCGGTGTTCGCGATCCTGGGCCTGGTCGTGCTGGCCGGTGCGGGTCTGTGGGCGTTCGGTGTGATCAAGAAGAACGCGGACGGCAACGTCACCCAGCCGACCGTGCGGCCGACGGTGCACCGCAACACCCCGACCACCGGCATACCGACCGAGGAACCCACCGAGGAACCGACGACGGAGCCGACGACCACGCAGACCACGACGTACAAGCCGCCGAAGCCGCGGCTGACCGACAACCAGATCGTGCAGCAGAACAAGCTGTACCGTACCGGCAAGCAGCGCTCGGTCAACTGCAAGGAACCGAACATCCGGCCGAGCAACAACCGCGCCGCCGCGGCGTACTGGGCTCGTGTCAAGCCCTGCCTGGATCGCGCGTGGGCCCCGTACGTGCGGGCCGCGGGCTACCAGTTCCGCGCGCCGCAGATGTCCTACTGGTCGGGCAGCGTGGTCACCACGCCGTGCAGCAGCGGCGCCAAATCCGTACCGTTCTACTGCTCGGCCAACGAGATGATGTACATGAAGGTTGACGTCTTCGCCGAGGTCTACAACGAGTACCCCGACGTGCTGACCAAGGCGTACGCGCGGATGTGGTACACCCGGTCGATCGCGCACGAGTACGGCCACCACCTCCAGTACCTGACTGGCATCCTGGAGGCGTCCCACAACCGCCGCTACGAGGCGTCCACCTCCGCCGGCGTACTGCTCGAGACCCGCCGGATGGAACTCCAGGCGAACTGCCTCGCCGGCGTCTTCCTGGCCGCGAACAAACGCAGCTACCCGATCAACGGCAACCTGCTCACCGCCTGGAACCGCTGGGTCGTCACCGCCGGCGACCCACCCGGCCGGGGTACCCACGGCAGCACCGCCAGCCAGAAACGCTACATGGGCAAGTCCTTCGTCACCGCCAACCTGGCCACCTGCAACACCTTCAGCGCCCCGCCCCGCCTGGTCGACTGAGCTCGGGCGGGGCCACCTGGCGCCACGAGTCCAGCAGAATGTCGTAGAGCTCGCCGGCGTCCTCAAGGGCTTCCAGGCGGGCGCGGACCCAGGCCGACGGGGCCTCGTGGGGCGGGACCCAGAACTTGTGCGGTTCGGCGGCGATGAGTTCGTCGCGCTCGAGCTTCGGGCAGCGCACCGCGAACGAGGTCTGGTCGTCGGGGATGGTGACGAACATCCGGCCGGCCACATCGAAGGTCGGATGATGCCAGCGTTCCTTCTCCACCGTCTCCGGGAAGGACAACGCGATACGGCGAACGTCGTCGGCATCGAGCACGGGGTCAGACTACAAGCGGCGGCGGCCCGGGAGGAGGAGGGCGAGGAAGGCGCCGGCGGCGACGATGGCGGCGCCGACCCAGACCGCCGGGACCAGGCCGTCGACGTAGCGGGCCGGGCTCTCGTACCCACCGGCCGAGGCGAACACCGACGCGAGCAGCGCGACGCCCAACGCCACGCCGACCTCGCGGATCGTGTTGTTCGTCCCCGAGGCCACCCCGCGGTCGGTCTCGGCCGCACTCGCCATCACCACACTCGCCGACGGCGCGAACGTGAGCCCCATCCCGACCCCGGCGAGCACGAACGGCACGACGTACGAGCCGTAGGTGACGTCAACCGTCGTGACGAGCGCCATCCAGCCGAGCCCGACCGCGAGCAGAACCTGTCCGGACGCGATCAGCACGCGGGGACCGACGCGATCCACGATCAGCCCGGCAATCGGAGCGACCACCATCGGCGCCATCGTCCACGGCATCGTCCGCAGCCCCGACTCCAGCGGGCTGTATCCCTGCACGACCTGGAAGAACTGCGCCAGCAGGAAGACCGACCCGAACACGCCGACCGAGAAGGTGACCCCGGCCGCGTTGACGACACTGAACGCCCGCGACTTGAACAACCGCAACGGCAACATCGGCGTCGGATTACGGCTCTCCCAAACCAGGAAGGCCACCAGCAACGCGCCGCCACCGATCAGCGCGGTCAACACGCCGCCGGAGGTCCAGCCGTCTTCGGCGCCGTTGATGACACCCCAGACGATGCTGAGCACACTGACCGCCGACAGCACCAGGCCGACCGGGTCGAACCGCCGCGCGCCGCCGAAGGACTCGGTCAGGATCCGGGCCGCGAACGGCAGCATCAGCACCCCGATCGGCACGTTCAGCCAGAAGATCCACTGCCAGTTCAGGCCGTCCACCACGGCCCCGCCGATCACCGGGCCGACGGCGACACCGAGACCGGAGATGCCACCCCAGATCCCGATCGCGGCGCTGCGCATCTTCTCCGGTACGGCGGCCGACAGCAACGTCAGCGACAAGGGCATCACGGCCGCCGCGCCGACCCCCTGGATCGCGCGGGCGGTGATCAGCATCCACGGCTCGGTGGCGAGCGCGCAGGCCGCGGAAGCGACCGTGAACAGCGCGATCCCGGCCAGGAAGATCCGCCGCCGGCCGAGCCGGTCACCGATCGCCGAGGCGGTCAGCAGCAGCGTGGCGAACGACAGCGTGTACGCGTTGACGAACCACTGCAGGTCGGTCAGCGAAGCGCCCAGCTCTGCCTTGATCACCGGCAGCGCGGTGGTCACCACCAGGTTGTCCAGCGTGACCATGAACATCGGGATCGCGACCACGGCCAGCACCGTGGCGAGCGAGCGCCGGACGACCGGCCGCGCGGCCAGGTCCTCGGGCTCGAGGGCGGTCGAAGTCATCGCGGTTCTCCTTCTCGGGCAAGTTGTTGTAATTGACTGATAACTAGGCTCAGAGACCAAAGTATGCATCGACTGATAACATGTCAAGTGATGACGGAAGGAGCACCGATGACGAGGACCCGGCTGACCGCGGCCGAGCGCGGCGAGGAGGTACTGCGGGCCGCCGTGCTGGCGTTCGGCGAGTCCGGCTACGCGGGCACCAAGACCGACGAGATCGCCCGGCTGGCCGGCGTGTCCCAGCCGTACGTGATCCGCCTGTTCGGCACCAAGCAGCAGTTGTTCCTCGCCACCGTCCAGCGGGTCTGCGACCGGGTCGAGCAGACGTTCCGGGACGCGGCGGCCGAGCAGCCCGACCTGGCCAGCCTGGGCGACGCGTACCACTCCCTGATGACCGAGCGGGAGCTACTCGTCGTCCTGCTGCACGGATTCTCCGCCAGCGCCGATCCCGCGATCGGCGACACCGTGCGGGCCCGGTTCGGCGGCATCTACAAGCTGGTCCGCGAACTCACCGGCGCCTCGGCCGAGGAGGCCCGCGAGTTCATCGCCACCGGCATGCTGCTCACCGTGATGGCCGCGATGCAGGTCGCCGGCCCGAAACCGTTCACCTGCGACTGGTCGACCGAGATCCTCGACACGTTGGACGGTTAGTCGGAGCCGATCGACTGACCGGAGGCGAACCAGATCGCGGCGGTGGCCGCGGCCAGCGCGCCGACGGTGACCAGCAGCGAGCCCGGTACGGCGGCACCCCGGACCAGGGCAGCGGCGATCGCCACCACCGGACCGAGCAACAACGCCACAGTTGCCGGGAGCAACCAACGGCGAACGGCCC
Organism: Kribbella caucasensis; assembly: GCF_004361855.1. Classification (GTDB taxonomy): domain Bacteria; phylum Actinomycetota; class Actinomycetes; order Propionibacteriales; family Kribbellaceae; genus Kribbella; species Kribbella caucasensis. The sequence goes on along the minus strand of NZ_SNWQ01000017.1, from coordinate 176,970 downwards.
GGCGGCTGACCTGCCCGTACGACGGGATCTGCCCGGCGAACGCGGACGCCAGGTGCACCACGACCAACGCGATCCCGGTGATCACCACGGACACGCTGACCTCGGCCGGCGCCCGCACGATCCAGCCCAGCGCGACGAGCACGATGAACACCAGCGCCGGCGCCGAATCCGGCAACACGATGCAGACGACCAGCAGCGGTACGCCGACGACCGGCACGGCGTCCAGCTGGTTCCACGACTGCACCGCCGGGACCAGCAGAGCGACCGTCCCGGCCAGGGCGATGGCAGCCCGCGCAATCAGCGACGCCGACCCGGACGCCCGGATCTCCGCCAACCATCGGGTCACCCGCTCCGCGCCGCTCACGACCGCATCCTTGGCGCAGCGGAGACGCGTGCGGCGTCCCGCAGTACTTCGTCCAGGGTGCCTGCCCCGCGCCAGCGAACCGTCGGTACGCCGAGGTCGCCGAGCCGGTCGAGTTCGCTACGGCGTTCGAGCAGCCGCAGTCGCCAGGCCAGCGGCCACGCTCTCGGATCGTGCTGCTCGAGATCGATCACGTCAGCCACCTCTTCGGGCAGCGTGTCGACCGCGATGACCGTGCAGCCCGAGTGGACCAGCGTGACGATGTAGCCGAGCATCGACTGTCGCAGCAACGGGCTCAGCACCAACACGAGGCTGTCCGCGCGGACCCGGTGCCGTCGGGCGAGCTGTACCTCGTCCTGCTGCCGTCCCTTGCGATCCGCGTGCACCAGTACGTCGAGGATCCGCCGCAGGTGCGCCCGTCCGCTTCCGGCCCGGACACCGCGAATAACTGTGCCGGTGTCGACCAATCGCACCCGGTCGCCGTGCCGCAGGTAATGCTCAGCGATGGACGCGGCCGCCCGTACCGCGGTGTCCAGGCTGCTCGACCGACCGTCGATGCCCTCACTGATCCCCACCTCCTGCCCGGTGTCGAGCAGGATCACCACCTCTGTGTCCCGGTCGGACCAGGTCGAGGTGACATGCAGTTCGCGGGTCCGGGCGGAGACGGACCAGTTGATCCGGCGCAGCCTGTCCCCAGTGCGGAACGGCCGCACCCCTGCGATCTCGGTGCCCTCCCCCGGCCGACGGGACCGGTGTAACCCGACGAGCCCGGCAGGGCGTGGTACGGCGTCGACTGCTTCGAACCCCTCACGCAGCGGCAGCGTGGTCACGCTCACGGCACCCGCCGAGGCGGCCTGCATGCGATAGGCGCCGAGGACCGAGGTGGCGATCACCAGCGGGCGTTCCAGTTGCCGTAGGCCCCATCGCTCGGAGCGGACGCCTACCTCCAGCGACACGGTCCCCGACGATGCGGGCTCGGCTACCGCTGCCTGTGGTGGGTCGTACCGGAACCACCGGCTCCGGGGTAGCGCCGCGACCACCAGATCGATGTCGGGGTCGAGTGTCCCGGTGACGCGCAACCTGTACGTCGTGGCCTGCCCCTCGAACAGTACGGGCGCGTCCAACTCGGTATGGACCTCCGGTTGCTCACGCGGCCGGAAGTAGCGACCCCAAACCGCCAGGAACGCCAGTGGCAGACCGAGCACGGCGGCGTCGGGTCGCCGGGCGAGGACAGCCACCACCAGCAGTCCGGCGGCCGCGGCGACCACCCGGATCTGCGCGTGGGTCGGCCGCCAGGTCACTGCCGAGCGCCTACGACGGTCGGAGGCGTCGGCACCGATCCGAGGACCGCACGAACCACGGTCGCGCCGGTGACCTCGTGCAACCACAGCTCGGGCCGGACAGTGATCCGGTGTGCCAGCGCGGGGATCGCGACCGCCTTGACGTCCTCCGGTACGACGTAGTCCCGGCCCTGGATCACGGCGTACGCGCGCGAGGTCAACAGCAACGCCAGCGAACCGCGTGGGGACGCGCCGACCAGCACCTGGGAGTCCCGACGGGTCGCGGCAGTCAGCTCCACGCAGTACCGGCCGACGGTGTTGTCCACGGTCACGGTCTCGATCGCGCGTTGGGCGGCGAGCAGTCCGGCCGCGTCGGTGACGGGCTCGACGGTCTGGTCCTCCTTGCGGCGGGCCATCCGGCGCTGCAGCACCTCCCACTCCTCGTCGGCATTCGGATAGCCGAAGGCGATGCGGAGCATGAACCGGTCGAGCTGGGCCTCCGGGAGCGGATAGGTGCCCTCGTACTCAACCGGGTTGGACGTCGCCAGCACGTGGAACGGCTGTGGCAACGGGAAGGTCTGGCCCTCGACGGTGACCTGGTGTTCCTGCATCGACTCCAGCAGGGCGGCCTGGGTCTTCGGCGGAGTCCGGTTGATCTCGTCGGCGAGCAGCAGGCCGGTGAAGATCGGGCCGGGCCGGAAGACGAACTCGGACTCCTTCTGGTCGTACACGAAGGCGCCGGTGACGTCGGAGGGCAACAGGTCCGGGGTGAACTGGACCCGGCGGAACTCCAGCCCGAGGGCCTGCGCGAACGAGCGTGCAGCGAGCGTCTTCGCCAGCCCCGGGTAGTCCTCCAGCAGCACGTGCCCGCCGGCCAGGATGCCCGCGAGGACCAACTCCAGGGCGTTCCCCTTGCCGACCACGGCCTCACCGACCCGGTCGAGTACCAGGCGGCTCAAAGCCGACACATCGGTCGGTCGAAGTTCCAGCTCAGTCACGGTCCCTCACAACTTCTCGATGGTCTGGACAGCCTGCTCGATCTCGGCCAGCGACGCCGTACGCACCTCGGTGCCGGTGATCAGGTTCCACAACTGGTCGCCGGTCAGCTCCCGGGCGCGGTGTGGATCCAGCTGCGGATTGATGCCGTGCCGGTGGATCAACCGGTCGGTGGTCAGCTCCAGCAGTAGCGGCTGGATCCGGCGGGTGAAGGTCAGCGATCCCTCGCCGGCCCGGCGTTCCCGGTCAGACTCCTGCACCCAGGTGGCGAGGAACTGGGTCCGGTTGTCGTTGCTCCTGGCCCGTAGTTCCGCCAGCTTCTCGTCGTACCGGGCCGGCCAGGACGTCTCCAGCACGTCGGGGTAGCTCAACCGGATCGCCACCGCGGCGAACGCGATCGCGAGTGCCATCGCGACGAACCAGAGTGGTCTCGGCTGGGTGCCGGCCAGCCCGAAGCCCGCGATCAGCAGCAGGCTCACGACCACGGCGATCACCAAGTACTGCAGGACGACTTTGTTGATACCCCTCATGCCTCACCCGCTGAGATCGTGGCCGCGGTGAGCTCGTCGCGGAGGCGGAGCAGGGCGGTGCGGGCCTGGGTGCGCGCTTCCTCGGTCGAGCCGTGGGTGGAGTAGCGGGCCTCGCGATACAGCTGGGCGAGCCGGAGCAGCTCGGGTTCGGAGATGCCGCCAATGCCGAGCACCCGGACGGTGAACTCGGCCGGCGTCTCCGCGGGATCACGCGCGACCCCGGCCGACGCGGCTGCCTCCTCGAGCGCCACCCAGCACGCGATCACCGCGTCGGTCGCCGTACCGGAGTCCATCGACGCGAGGCCGGACTCGACCGCTTCGGCCAGCCGGTCGACCTTCACCCGCTCCCAGTCGGCGCCGTCGTCCTCCGCCTCGGGCAACTGCACCTGACGCAGCATCCGGTACAGCTGCCGGAGCAGCAGGAGCACGAGCAGCGCCGCCAGCGTGTACACCACCGCCTGCCAGAGCGCCTGCACCCACTGGGGAATCTCCGTCGGCTTCAGCTCCCTCGGCGTCGGTCCCTCACCCGGCGTCGGTACGTCGATCGACGCCGTCTCGTTGTCGGTCGGGATCGGGCGCGGCGACGCGGTCAACGTGCTCTCGCTGACCGGCTGCACGCTGCCGCCGGCCGACGCGAACACCACCAGCGCAACGGCGGCCACGCCCACCACGAGCACGACGACCAACGCCACAGCACTGCGCGGGCTCGGTCGCATCCGGGAAGCCTTTCAGAAGCCGGTGTCGAGCCAGGGTACGCGTTTTCCGAGGAACGAATGGGAGGTCCGCGCCAGCGCCCCCTGGGTCCGCTCCTCGACCAGGCCGGCCGCACCGAGCAGCCGCAGCGACGGCTTGCCCAGATACACCGCTCCCAACTCCCGTACGTCGAGGAGCAGGTCGGCCGGGCGATCGGTCTTCTCGCAGCTCGCGCCGTCGGGTCCACCGGTCAGGTGCCAGTTGCCCGCGTTCCACGGGAGGAAGTCGTCGGTGATCCCGAGCACCACGTCGAGGTCGCTGACGTACCGCCGGCCGGCCAGCGCGCGGCCCACATCGGCGAGGCGAACCCAGAGCCCGTCCATCGTGGTCGCCTTCGGCGCACGGGGATCCACCAGCAACGACAGCAGTGGGTCGTCAGACGGAAGCAGCTCGTACGTCGTCTCGCGCAACAGGTCCTGGTTCAAGAGGAACTGCCAGAGCGCGATGTGGGACGCGAGATCCTTGGCGTGCACGCGGGACACGTCCACGAACCCCCTGTCCGTGCGCTTCGTCCGGAATTGCGCGTACCCGGTCACCTCACCGTCGACCGACGCGAGCACACAGCGGAGCGGGGATCCGCCCTTGGTGTCCGTCACCACGTTCTCGCCGGCGACGTAGTCCTGCCAGCGTTCGTCGTACTGGAACATGCCGGGCCGGGTTGCGGCCTGCTCGTTGTGGATCCTGGTGGTGATTTCCTGCGACTCGGCCGGATCGGCGTACCGGATCTTGACCGCGTCGACACCCACGACCGGGCGGATGGCGCGGGACACCTTCGGCACCGTGATCTCCTGGTGGTCCGAGCCGAGCCCGTACCCGAAGCGCCCGTAGATCACCGGCTCACTCGCGGTCAGTACGGCGACAGCCTCGGAACCGGATTCGTACAACTCGGTGAGCTGGGTGCGCATCAGGTCCCGCAGGATCCCGCGTCGCGTGTGGGTCGGGCTGACGCAGACCATCGTCACGCCGGCCACCGGGAGCTGCGCACCAGGCACAGTCATCTGGAACGAGAACGCCGCCGTATGCCCGGTCAGCTCCTTGTCCTCCTGCGCGACGATGCTCCGGGCCGGCTCCCAGACCTTCCGCTCCGCCTCCAACTGCGCCTCGCTCCACGGTGCCGCGAACCCCAGGTTCAGCAACCGCACGAGCTCTGCCCACTCACCCTCGAAATGCCCGATCCCGTTCGTCATGCCCCCTGCCTACCAGACCCGCCTACCGTCCGCCCCTGACTTTCCGAGATTCCGCGGCACGGTGCGGAAATTTGCCGGTATGGCGGGAAAGCCGACTGACCCCAGCTCTGGACTGATGAAAACCGTTTTCATATACTCCTGCCATGGCCGCCCCTCGGAAGATCCCGCTGACCCTGCTCGTCGGGCTCTCGACGACCCTCCGCCAACCCGTCCTGGACGCCATGACCGACGCCGCCACGGTGGTGATCGCGGTCGATCAGGACGAGCTCACGCGCCGGGGTGTGCTGGCCTGGCAGGTGTTCGACGCCTCCGGGCCGATCGACGCCGGGGAGTTCACCGTCGGCGACGACTGTGGCGCCTGCCAGCTGATCGAGTCACTCCTGCCGTTGCTCGGTGCCCTGATCGAGCGGGGCCACTGGCGACACGTCGTACTGGCCGCGCCGCCCGCGATGGAGGCCCGGCCGCTCGCGAGCGCGCTGGTCGCGACGATGCCCGAGATCGAGGTGGACACCGTGACCTGCGTGGTCGACGCGGTGCTCCTGGTCGAGCAGCTCTCCGGTGACGAACTGCTGGCCGAGCGCGGCCTGGCACTGGGTCCACCCGACCGGCGCAACGTGGCGGAACTGACCGCGCGGCAGATCGAGTACGCCGATGTCTGCGTGCTCGCGAACGCCCATCGCAGCGCGATCCCGGAACGCCTGCACAACCTGCTCCTCCACCTGAACCCGCGCACCACAGTCGTCGACGCGGACCCGGCCGGCGTACCGAGTGGCGTGGTCGCACGGACCGGGCTGTTCGACTTCGTGGCCGCCGAGGCGTGGGCGGGTGAGCTCGCGGCCGAGGACCGCCTGCAACCCAGTGGCGACGGTGTCACCACGGTTCTGTGGCGCTCGACCCGCCCGTTGCATCCGGTCCGCCTGAACGACGCGTTGGAGGACATCGTCAACGGCGTGGTCCGCAGCCGCGGCGTCGTCTGGCTGGCCAACCGCCCCACCCAACGCGTCCGCTGGGAGTCAGCCGGCTTCAGCGCTTCGCTGGGCATGCTCGGCGAGTGGTCCGACACCGAACACCTGGCCGAGTGCACCCTGGTCGCCACCGGCGTAGGCCTCGACCCGGTGCGCCTCCAGTCCGTCCTGGACGCCTGCCTGCTCACCGAATCCGAGCTCGCCACCCTCGACTGGCAATCCCTCGACGACCCCTTCGCCGGAGTCTTCTAGCAGCACCCCACCATCACCTCAGACAGGCACTCGGGACCCCAGACAAGAACCCAGGGCGCGGACCGTGGACAAGAACCCGGTACCTCGGACAAGAACCCGGGACCTCGGACAGGAACGTACGGTGTCCGAAGTCCCCGGAAATTGTTCAAGGTCCCCAGAAGCTGTTCGGGGTCACGGGTTAGTGCCCGCTAGTACGCCGGGTCGCCGGGCTCGCGTCGGTTTGTCAGGCCGATGGTGGCGAGGTGGTCGGCCGCGATGGACTGGAGGTGGTCCAGGTCGGAAGAGACCGTCGCGAAGGTGTAGCCCTCGGAGAGGCGGCGCTTGGCGGTGTCGCCGTTCTTGGTGTGGATGCCCGCGGCCACTCCGGCGTCAGCCGCAACCTTCGCGATCCGGGTGATGGCGGCCTCGAACACGTCGGCCACGTCCGGGTCGCCCGGATACTTGCCGCCCACGGCCAGGCAGAGGTCCGAAGGGCCGACGTAGATGCCGTCCAGGCCGGGCGTCGCGCAGATCTCGGCGACGTTCTCCAGGGCGGACCGGGTCTCGATCATGGCGAGCACGACCGTCGCAGCGTCGGCGTCGGCAGGGGTCGGCCCGATCCGCAGACCTGACCGGGTCGGTCCGTAGGAGCGGATCCCTGCCGGTGGGTACCGGGCCGCGGCCACCGCCCGCGCCGCGTCGTCGGCGGTGTCGATCAGCGGCACGATCACGCCGGCAGCACCCGCGTCGAGCGCCCGGCCGATCGGCGTCGCGTTGTTCGCCTCGACCCGGACCAGGCCGACCGTGTCCGTCGCGGCCGCGTCGATCGCCAGCAGACCGTCGAGGATGCCGCGGGCACTGAGCAGACCGTGCTGCCCGTCGAGCACCACGTAGTCGTACCCCACCCGGGCGATCCGTTCGGTCGCCGGCGGCGCGTCCAGCACCACCCAGTACCCGACAACCGAATCACGTGCACGCAATCGTTCGCAGAAGCTCTTGGCAGTCACCCGTCTGTTCTACCCGATCGGCCGCGGGAGCGCCCGTCCAACGGCCCGACCGCCATCCCCCGGCACCGCGTCGGCCGCCCGAACCTAAACTCGTCGCGACCCCAGCCCATGGCTCGGCAGAATGGCGGCCATGCCCGGAACCGAAGCCCTGTTGCACGATCTCCTCGCCGCGGCCGGGCTCCCCGACGCGACCTCCATCGAGGTGCTGTCGCTGTATCTGGTGGTTGGGCAGGCTGCCGCTGGCGGGTTATGTGGTCGCTGGCGGGTTGTATAACACGCTAGCGGTGACCCAATCCGCCAGCCGGGGCCGCGCTTCCCACGATGCGGAACCTGACCGCTCGGGATGCGGACATGCCGACCGGGCCGGGTGTCGGAGGGTCCGAAGTCCCGGCGTGAGCGGACGTTTGAGGGGTTTTGACCCCTGGAGTTGTGGGATCTCCACCCTCAGCACGAGTGGGCAAACCATGTTCTCGAAGGTCAACCCCTCAAATGGCGCACCCACGCGGCTGCTATCTCGACCAACCACCAGCACCGCCCCAATTGAACGGAACGTGTTCTAGACCGGCGGGACCCCGTGCCGTTTGGAGCTGAAGTGGCGGTCCTTGGTCTGGGCGGCGGCGAGGCGGGCGATCAGTTCGGTGCGGAGGTTCTCGGGTTCGACGATGGCGTCAATGACCAGGTCGGCGGCGAGCCGGAGGATGTCGATATCGGTCTCGTACTCCTCGCGCAGCTTGGCGACGTACTCGACCCGCTCGGCCTCGCCGGGGATCTCCTGGATCTTGTTGTAGTAAACGGCATTGATCGCCGCCTCCGGGCCCATCACCGCGATCTTCGCGGTCGGCAAGGCGATACATGCGTCCGGCGAGAACCCCGGGCCGCACATCGCGTACAGGCCGGCGCCGTACGCCTTCCGCACGATCACCGAGACGGTCGGGACGGTCGCCTCCGAGACCGCGGTGATCATCTTCGCGCCGTGCCGGATAATCCCGGCCCGCTCGACTTCGCTTCCGATCATGAAGCCAGGTACGTCGCACAGGTACACCAGCGGCACGTTGAACGCGTCGCACAACCAGATGAACCGGGCCGCCTTGTCCGCCGAGTCGACGAACAGTACACCGCCCTTCACAGCCGGCTGGTTCGCCACGATCCCGATCACCTGGCCGGCCAGCAGCCCGAAGCCGACCACGAGCTCCGGCGCATACGCGGGCTTGATCTCGAAGAAGGTGTCCGCGTCCACCACCGCGTCGATCACGTCGTGGATGTCGAACCCGACGCTCTCCTCGGCCGGCACCAGGTCCCGGGTGAAGTCCCGGGCCGGCGCCGAGGCGTCGTACGACGGGGGCCGGGTCTGCCAGGATCCGGGCAGGTAGGAGAAGTACTGCCGGGCCAGGTCGATCGCCTCGGTGTCGTCGGCCGCGAGCAGATCGCCGCAGCCGGACACGCTGGTGTGCATCCGGGCGCCGCCCATCTCCTCCAGCGTCACCTTCTCGCCGACCACCATCTCGGCCATCCGGGGCGAGCCGAGGTACATCGAGGCGTTACCGTCGACCATGATCACCAGGTCGCAGAACGCCGGGATGTACGCGCCACCCGCGGCCGACGGGCCGAACAGGCAGCAGATCTGCGGCACCTTGCCGGACAGCGCGACCTGGTTGTGGAAGATCCGCCCGGCACCGCGACGGCCGGGAAACAGATCCACCTGGTCGGTGATCCGGGCGCCGGCCGAGTCGATCAGCCAGAAGATCGGCAGCTCGTCGCGCAGCGCGACCTCGGTGATCCGGACGATCTTCTCCACCGTCCGGGCACCCCAGGAGCCGGCCTTGACGGTCGGGTCGTTGGCGACGATCAAGGCCGCCCGGCCGTCGACCAGCGCCCGCCCGGTGACCACGCCGTCGGCGGGCAGCCCGGGGTTGAGGGCGTTGGCCAACTGGGCGTCCTCGACGAAACTGCCCTCGTCGACGAGCAACGCGATCCGGTCCCGGACGTACAGCTTGTTCTGCGAGGCGAGCTTGGCGGCAGCCTTCTCCGGCGGCGCCAGCGTCGCCTCGCGGGCGACCTTGACCTCGGTCCAGTGATCGCGCGTCATACCGGCAATCCTGTCACTCGACCGGGAGGCCGAGGCCGCGGGCGATCAACATGCGCTGTACTTCGGACGTCCCCTCGCCGATCTCGAGGATCTTGGCGTCCCGGTAGAACCGGGTGACCGGGTACTCCTCCATGAAGCCATAGCCACCGAACACCTGGGTCGCGATCCGGGTCGCCGTCACCGCGGACTCGGTCGCATACAGCTTCGCCACCGACGCGGCCTGCCTGAACTCCTGCACGGACGCGCCGGCGTCCTTCAACGCGGCGGCCCGGTAGACCAGCAGCTCGGCCGCGTCCGCCATCACCTTCAGGTCGGAGATCTGGAAGGCGACCCCCTGCTTCTGTCCGATCGGTACGCCGAACGTCTTGCGCTCGCCGGCGTACTGGACCGACATCTCCAGGCACGCCTTCAGGCACCCGAGCGCGACCGCCCCGATCGCGACCCGGCCGTCGTCCAGCGTCGCGAGGAACTGGCCGAATCCCTTACCCCGCTCGCCGAGCAGGTTCTCCTTGGGGACGCGACAGCCGGCGAACGACAGCGGATGCGTGTCCGACGCGTGCCAGCCGAGCTTGTCGTACTGCGCTTCCGCCACGAAGCCCGGCGTACCGGCGGGGACGATGATCGTGGAGATCTCCGGCCGGCCGTCGGGCTTCTCCCCGGTCCGCGCGGTCACCGTGACGACCGAGGTGATGCTGGAGCCGGAGTTGGTGATGAACTGCTTGGACCCGTCGATCACCCACTCGTCACCGTCCAGTACCGCGCGGGTCTTGGTCGCGCCCGCGTCGGACCCGGACTCCGGCTCGGTCAGGCCGAAGCCGGCCAGCTTCCGGCCCGCCACCAGGTCGGGCAGCCACTGCTGCTTCTGCTCATCGGTGCCGTAGGTCAGGATCGGGTTGATCCCCAGCCCGACCGCGGCCTCCAGGGTGATCCCCATCGACTGGTCGACCCGGGAGATCTCCTCGATCGCGACGCACAGGCTGGTGAAGTCTCCCCCGGAGCCGCCGTACTGCTCGGGCGCGGTCAGGCCGAAGAGGCCGAGCCGGCCCATCTTCTGCACGGTCTCGACCGGGAAGTAGTGCTTGCGGTCCCACTCGGCGGCGTGCGGGGCGATCTCGGCCTCGGCGAAATCGCGCACACTGCGGCGGAACTCGCGGTGCTCCTCGGACAACTCGAACGACATGACCACTCCCCTACGATTGACGCTTACGTAAACGTAAAGCACGATGGGGTGTGTGCACAATAACCCGGTGACTGTGGATGCGAGCACGTGGTCCATCGCCGAACTGGCCGCGGAGTACGACGTCACCCTGCGCACGATCCGGTTCTACGAGGACCGCGGCCTGCTCACCCCCGAGCGACGCGGCACGGTCCGCGTCTACCACCCGCGCGACCGGGTCCGGCTCGGCCTGATCCTGCGCGGCAAACGGCTCGGCTTCAGCCTCGACGAGATCGCCACCATCGTCGACATGTACGACGCCGAACCCGGCGAGGAGGGCCAGCTGGTCTACCTCCTCGACCAGATCACCACCCGCCGCGCCGAACTGGAACAACGCCGCCGCGACATCGACGAAACCCTCCGCGAACTCGACGAGGTCGAACGCCGCTGCCAGTCCGACCTCCGCACCCTCCGCCACCGCTGAGCCGCCGCTGAGCCGGGCCGCGCTCAGATCGCGTCTTCGTAGGCCCTCAACGTCTGGACGAACAGCTTTCGCTGCTCGTCGGTGAGGGGCTCGAGGGCCACCCGCCAGGCCCGGGCGCCACGGGCGAGCCAGTTGTCGATCGCCTCGCGGTGGGCGTCGGCGAGGGTGATGATGGCGCGGCGGCGGTCGGCGGGATCCTCGCGGCGCTCGAGGATGCCCTTGCGGCTGAGTTCGCCGACCATCAGGCTCACCGTGGCCGGCGTGACCTCCAGCCGCTCGGCCAGTTCGTTGACACCGAGCGGGCCGTCGAACAGCAGGTAGGCGAACAGCGAGAGATGCCGGGGCGCCAGGTTCATCCCGGCCAGTTCGTCCGGGATCTTCGCCCGCTTGGCCCGGCCGACCAGTCGCGGCATCAACAACAGCAACGTCCGGATGCTCTCATCGGTGCTTGACATACCTTTGTCCTCAAAACTATTTTGCTTGCAAAGCTAAATCTTCTGGGGCATTGTGAGGGTAGACCGTGAGCGACTTCAACCGCGCCATCATCGACGAGTTCCGCGCCAACGAGGGGCGGGTCGGCGGCATGTTCGAGGGCGCCAAGCTCGTCTTGCTGACCACCACCGGCGCCCGTTCGGGCCGGCCGCACACCACCCCCGCCGCGTACGCCGAGGACGCGGGCCGGCTCATCGTCTTCGCTTCCAACTCAGGCCTGCCCACCGCACCAGCCTGGCTGCACAACCTCCGCGCGAACCCGGCCGTCATCGTCGAACTCGGCTCCACTCGCTTCGATGCCATCGCCACTGAAGTCACCGGCCCCGAACGAGACCGCCTGTACGCCGACCAGTCGGCCCGCGACCCCGCCTTCGCGGCGTACCAAGCCGGAACGACGCGCAAGATCCAGGTGGTTGAGCTGATCCCGGCCCGGATCGGCGCCGCAACCGCCCAGCTCAAGGAGGTCCACGCCGCCCTCCGCCGCCAATTAGCCGACCTCCGCACGGCGGTCGACGCACAACTGGCCAGTGCGGGGCGCGACCCCGCCGACACTGGATCCAACTACGCCGAAGGGCCGAATCCCGCTAACCCACCGGATCTCGCTGGAGAGCTGACTGACCTCAGGACGCACTGCCTGTCGTTCTGCGGAGCTCTGCACGCCCACCACACCCGCGAGGACGGTGTACTCCCCCACCTGGCCGCGGGCTTCCCCGAGCTGAAGCCGGCCATCGACCGCCTCCAACGCGAGCACGAAGCAGTTGCCGTCCTCAACGAAGAACTGGCCGCCACCGTCGAGCGCCTCACCACTCACCCTGGAGAGGCCGAGAACCTTCGAGACCAGCTCATGCGGCTCGCTGCCGAACTCGAGTCTCACTACCTCTACGAAGAACTCCATCTCGGGCCGGCGTTGGACCAAGCATCGGCAGGGTGAGCGGGAGTGGTTCGCGTCTCCGGGCACCGCGAAAACCCACCAACGCCGCAGCACGGTAACGAATTGCGCAGAGGGATGGCGACCAAAAGTTACCGCCGGGCGACCTCGAGGGTCACGATGTACCGATCAGCAGGTCGGCGGCGGCGGGTGGGGTGGCAGGGCGGGGTGGCGGGGTGGGGTGGTCGGCGGGGTGGCCCGGCGGGGTGGGGTTACGGGGTGCTGACTAGGGAGGTGGTTAGGGCGGCTTCGTAGCGGGTTAGGGCCAACTCGGCGATTCGGGGGTCGGCGCCTAGGGGTGGGGTTACGGGGCGGCCGGTGGCGAGGTGGCGGACTCGGTCGGCGAAGTAGCCGGGGGCGAGCATGTAGGTGGCTACCGCGGTTCGGCGGGGTGAGCGGGACAGGACCGAGGAGAGGCGTTCGCCGGCGCCGGAGACGTAGCCGACCTCGACCGGGCGATCCACGAGGGAGGCGAGGGAGGCGGCGACGGCCGAGCAGTCCAGGAGGGCTCGGTGGTCGGACGAGCCGGCCGCGGCCATGACGATGCGGTCGATGTGGCGCAAACTGCCCAGCCGCGAAGCCAGTACGTCGGCGAGCACGGGATCCGGGCCCAGCGCACCGGCAGCGACAACGAAACCAGGGCGGCGGGTGACTTCGGCGGCGACGTCGACGGAGATGTGGTAGCCGCTGCTCAGCAACAGCGGCACCACCACCGCCTGGTTGCTATCAGCAACAACCCGGGATACCAGCGAGGGCAGGTCGGGCAGATCGACGTCGACGAAGCCGAGGGACATCGGTACGTCGGGACGCAACCGGGACATCATCCGGACCAGTGAGTGGACCTCGCGGATGCCCCGAGGATCCGCGGTTCCGTGGGCCGTGGCGACCAGGTCGATCATGACGGGACCGCAGCCGGCTCGACGGCGAGCCGGTAGCCGCGCCGTACCACTGTCCGGACCAGTTCGGGTTTGCCTACCGCAGTGCGTAGCCGGTTCACGGTTACCTCCACAGCATGGACGTCCTCAGCACCAGGAAGCACCGCGAGCAACGCCGGTCGCGACACCACATCACCACCGGCCGCCACCAGAGCAGCCAGCACTGCGCGCGGCCCCGGTCCAAGGGGGAGCACCACGCCGTCGAGCACAGCAGCACCGCCACGGATCACCAGTTGTCCGAAGGCGGTTTCGATCGAGCGGGCGTTGTCGTCGGTCAGCCGGTCCGTGACGATCCGGATCAGCGCGCCCAACCGGAATCGGTCCGGTACCAGCGGCTCCAACCCCAACGCCTCGAAGGGCCCTGCGGTCACCGGACCAACACATGCGTTCAGCACGCGCCCGGTCCGTAGGGAGCTCACCAGTGCGTCGTACTGACCGTTCAACGCGGCCGCGTCCAGCAGAGCCTGCGCACCCGGCGCAGACGTGTGAACTACGGCGTCGACCGCGCCTGAGCAGACCTGCGAGATCAGCTTGTCCACCGCCCCCGGATCCGGTGCCGGGCCCCAGCGGTACACCTCCAGCCCACGCACCGACGCCCCCGCAGTGCGCAGTGCATCCTGCAGCGCGGGGTCCGACAGGCCGTGCAACTGGACGACGATCTTCCGCCCGGACACGCCCTGATCGCGCAACCAGTCCACGACCTCGGCTGTCGTCTCGGAACGGGCCGACCAGTGTTCCACCAGCCCGGCCGCGCGGATCGCCCCGCGCGCCTTCGGACCCCGCGCAAGCAATCGGGACTGCTCCAGCGTGCTCAGCAGGTCGGCCGCGAGACCGGCCGTGTCCGCCGCCTCCACCCACCCCCGAAATCCCACCGCCGTGGTGACCACCACGTCGTCCGGCGGATTCGCGATCACCCGCCGGGTCGCCTCGATCAGCGCGTGGTCGTCCGCGACAGGCACGATCTGCAGGGTCGGCGCATGCAGGATCTTCGCGCCGCGACGCTCGAACGACGCGATCAGATCCTCCGCCCGCCGGTGGGCGGTGACGGCGATCGTGCAGCCACTGAGTGGCCCTGGCCTAGTCGTCACCGAGGCTCACCAGTACCTGACCACTGTCGATCTGCACCCGGTACACCGGGACCGATACGTCCGGGTCGTCCAGGCAGATCCCGGTGCGCAGATCGAACACCTGCTTGAACATCGGCGACGCAACCGTCGGTACGTCGCCCCGGCTGCCCACGATGCCCCGGGACAGCACGTTCGCCCCGCTGAACGGGTCGTGGTTGCCCAGGGCGTACACGGCACCGTCGTACGTCCGGAACAGCGCGATCTGCAGGTCCCCGACCAACGCGGCGACCCCTCGCTCCGGCAGCAGCACGTCGTACGCGCAGATCGCCACCGTCTCCGTCATCGTCGGGACACTCATCGACGTACCTCCAATCGGGGGCCGGCCAACAGCACCGGCTCCAGCTGTCCGCGTTCGGCCTCGGTGGCCGGCCGGGGCTGATTGCGTTCGACTACGTACCGCAGGTCGGCGTCGGGCTGGTCGGGCGCGTTCACGAAGGAGACGAACCGGGCCAGCTTGGCCGGGTCCTTCAGGGTGGCCTGCCACTCGTCCTCGTAGGAGCCGATGTGGGCGGCCATCGCCGCGTCCAGATCGGCCGCGATCCCGAGGCTGTCGTCCAGCACGACCTCGCGGACGTGGTCCAGCCCACCCTCGATCTCCTGGATCCAGGTGGCCGTGCGCTGCAACCGGTCGCCGGTGCGGATGTAGTACATCAGGAACCGGTCGATTGCCTGCAGCAACTGGTCGTCGGTCAGGTCGGAGGCGAGCAGCTGCGCGTGCCGCGGCGTCATCCCGCCGTTGCCGCCGACGTACAGGTTCCAGCCCTTCTCGGTCGCGATCACGCCGACGTCCTTGCCCCGCGCCTCGGCACACTCGCGCGCGCACCCGGACACGCCGAGCTTGAGCTTGTGCGGCGACCGCAGTCCGCGGTACCGCAGCTCCAGCGCGATCGCCATCCCGACCGAGTCCTGTACGCCGTACCGGCACCAGGTGGAACCGACACACGACTTCACCGTGCGCAACGCCTTGCCGTACGCGTGACCGGACTCGAACCCGGCCTCCACCAACCGCTTCCAGATCGCCGGCAACTGCTCGATCCGGGCGCCGAACAGGTCGATCCGCTGGCCGCCGGTGATCTTCGTGTAGAGCCCGAAGTCCTTGGCCACCTGGCCGATCACGATCAGGCCCTCGGGGGTGATCTCGCCACCCGGGACCCGCGGCACGACGGAGTACGTGCCGTCCTTCTGCATGTTCGCCATCACGTGGTCGTTGGTGTCCTGCAGCGTGGCCCGCTCGCCCTCGAGGACGTGTACGCCGGGGTCCAGGCTGGCCAGGATCGAGGCGACCACCGGCTTGCAGATGTCGCACCCGCGACCGGTGCCGTGCCGGTCGACGATCTCGCTGAAGGTCCGCAGCTCGGTCACCCGGACGGCGTCGAACAACTGCGCGCGGGACATCGCGAAGTGCTCGCACAGCGCCTTGCTGACCTCGACACCCGCGGCGGCCAGCTCGGCGTTCATCAGGTTCTTCACGATCGGCAGGCACGAACCGCAGCTCGTCCCCGCCTTCGTCTTGCCACACAGCGACTTCAGGTCGCCACAGCCCTCGTCCCGGACCGCGCACCGGATCGTGCCGGCCGACACGTTGTTGCACGAGCACACCGGCGCGTCGTCCGGCAGCTCGAGCTTGACTGGCCCGGCGCCCTCGGGCAGTAGGAACGCCGCCGGGTCCGCACCGAGTTCGCGGCCGACCATCGGCCGCAGTCCCGAGTACGCCGACGCGTCGCCGACCAGGATCCCGCCGAGCAGGGTGCGCGCGTCGTCGGACAGCACGAGCTTCTTGTAGACGCCGGCCACCGGGTCGGCGTACACGATGTCGAGCGCGCCCTCGGTCGCCCCGAAGGCGTCACCGAAGCTGGCCACGTCCACGCCGAGCAGCTTCAGCTTCGTCGACGAGTCGGCCCCCGGGAAGGTCGCCTCGCCACCCAGCAGGCGGTCCGCGACGATCTCGGCCATCGCGTAGCCGGGGGCCACCAGGCCCCACACGCGACCCTCGATACAGGCTACCTCACCGATCGCCCAGACCCCCGGCACCGACGTCCGGCAGGCGTCGTCGACGACGACACCACCGCGTTCGCCGACCTGCAGGCCGGCCGCGCGGCCGAGTTCGTCCCGCGGCCGGACACCGGTGGCGAACACCACCACGTCGGCCGGCAGATCGGGGCCGTCGGCAACGGCCATCGCGCGGGCGGCGCCCTGCGAGTTCTGCTTCACCCGGGTCACCTGGGTCGACGTCAGCACGTCGACGTCGAGGCTGCGGATCAACCGGGCCAGGGCGCTGCCGCCACCTTCGTCAACCTGCAACGGCATCAACCGCGGCGCGAACTCGACCACCCGCGTCGTCGCACCGAGCGCCCGCAGCGCACCGGCCGCCTCGAGCCCGAGCAGACCACCACCGACGACGACACCGCTGACCTCTTTGCGCTCGGTCCGCAGCCGCTCGACGTACACCCGGAGCGCCGCGACGTCGTCGATCGTCCGGTAGACGAAGCAGCCGGTCGCATCGCTGTTCTTGACCGGCGGCACGAAGGCGTTCGACCCGGTCGCGAGCACCAGCTCGTCGTACGAGATCACCTCGTCCCGCGTAGTCCGCACGGTCTTCGCCTCGACGTCGAGCGAGGCGACCGTGACGCCCTTGCGCAGGGTCACCGCCGGGTCGTCCCACAGCTCGGGATCGCCCAGCGCCAGGTCTTGCGGGTCGCGGCCGGAGAAGTAGCTGGTCAGCGCGACCCGGTCGTACGGCAGCCGCGGTTCCTCGGCCAGCACGGTCACTCGCCAGCCGACGTCGGTATCGCGGGATCGCAGCGCCTCCACCAGTCGGTGCGCGACCATGCCACCACCCACGATCACCAAGTGCCGGGCGTTGGTCAGTTCTGTCATGGTTGGCCTCCTGGCCGGAACGGGTTCGGTTTCCCCGCTCCGGAGTCGGTCGAGAAGATTGCCGATCGCACCGATGCAACTGCCGCACCCGGTGGTCGCCCTGGTCGTCGCCGCGATGCCGGCCACACTGTCGGCACCCCCCTGCCAGGCCGCTTCGATCGCGGCCCTCGTCACTCCGTTGCACCGGCACACCGTCACCGGCTTCTTCGGCGGTGGCGGCGCGGCCAGCAACGCATCGGCCTGGACCGGAGTCCGCCGATCCGCCAGCAACACCAGCTCCGCCGCTACCTCCGGCGCCCCGATCGCGACCGCCGCCCGCACCACACCATCGCGGAGTACTGCCCGCACGTACCGTTGGTCATCGTCCAGCCGCACGACCTCGCCCTCGGCCTCCGCGGACCCCAGTACCAGGACGTCCAGCCCACCCGCGGTGAGCCGGACGACCTCCGCGTCGAGCTCGTACGCCGTGCCGCCGGTGGTCAGGTGATCCGCAAGCACCTCGGCCTGCTGCCACGCGGACGCCACCGTGCCCGTGATCGTGCCGTCGAGTTCAGCGCAGTCGCCGATCGCGTGCACTCGTGGATCCGCCGGGCTCGTCCTGGTTTCGTCCACGACGATTCCGCCGGCCGGTCCGACCGGCAGCCCCGCCTGGACAGCCAGCCCGGTCCGCGGAAGCACGCCGCAGGTGATCACCAGCAGTTCGCCGAAGACCGCCCGGCCGCCGACGAGATGCAGCGCCCGGAACCGGTCGTCGCGCGACTCCGCCGTCACCACCTCGGCGTTGAGCAGAACCTCGATCCCGAGCCGACGGACCGCCCGGGTGATCCGGCGGCCGGCAGTGAGGCGAACGCTCTTGTCCAGCAGGGTTTCCCCGTCGTGGACCAGCGTCACCGCGACGCCACGTTCGCGCAGCGCACACGCTGTCTCGACACCGAGCACACCACCACCGAGTACTACGGCTCGGCGGGCTCGTCCGGCGGCCTCGACGATCGCTGTCGCATCTGTTGCCGAACGCAACAAGTGGACACCGCTCGCCGCTGCCGCCTTCACCGGAACAACCGGATCAGCGCCCGTTGCGAAGACCAGCCGGTCGTACCCGTGCTCCCGGCCGAGGCTGTCCACGACCGTCTGCGCGGCCCGATCCACCCGGACCGCCGACACGAGTTCTTCGTTGCCCACAACGGGTTCCGGCGCCCGGCCGGCGACGTACTCGGTCAGCCGGTTCCGGTGGTAGGACCCCTCGTCGCCGAGCACCGTCACGTCGTACGAGCTGGTCAGCAGGCCGGCCAACCGGTTGCCCGCCATCCCGCGACCGATGATCACCACGCGTTCGTTCATGCGGGCACCTCCCGTACGGCGAGCTCGGCGCTGACCTCGACCGCGCACGCCTTGAACTCCGGCATCCGCGAGATCGGGTCGAGCACGTCGTTGGTCAGCTCGTTCACCGCACCCGCCCCGCCGTAGTGGAACGGCACGAACACGGTGTCCGGCCGGACGTCGGTGGTCACCCGGGCGGCGGCCACCATCGAGCCGCGCGCGGTCCGCAACCGCAGCGGCGCTCCCTCGACGATCCCGAGCGACGCGGCCACCCGCGGATGGATCTCCGCGAACACCTCCGGCTCGGACTCGGCGAGCTCGAGCACACGTCGCGTCTGCGCTCCGCTCTGGTAGTGCTGCAGGAGCCGCCCGGTCACCAGGTAGAGCGGAGTCCCCGCGGTCAGGTCGTCCGCCACCGGCCGGTGGTCGACGGCGATCACGCGCGCCCGGCCGTCCGGCGTACCGAAGCGGTCCGCGAACAGCCGCGGGGTGCCCGCGTGGTCTTCGGCCGGCACCGGCCAGAACAGGGCTTCACCGGCGTCCAGCCGGGACCAGGTGATGCCGCTGTAGTCGGCGATGCCACCCGCGCTGGCGAGCCGCAGCTCCTCGAACACCTCGGCCGGGTCGGTCGGGAAGGACGCTGCGCAGCCGAGCCGTTGCGCGATCCCCGCGAAGATCGCCAGGTCGCTGCGCACCTCACCAGGCGGGGCCAGCGCGGCGTTCCGGCGCAGTACCCGCCCTTCGAGGGACGTCATCGTGCCGTCCTCCTCGGCCCACTGGGTGACCGGGAAGACGACATCGGCGAGCAGCGCGGTCTCCGACGGGACGACGTCGGCCACGACCAGCAGGTCGAGCGCGTCCAGCCGATCCCGGACCGAGGCCAGCCGCGGAGCCGACACGACCAGGTTGCTGCCGTGCACGAACAACGCGCGCGGGCCGTCCGGCGTACCGAGTGCGTTGATCAGCTCGACCGCACTCTTCCCCGGACCCGGAAGCTCATCGGGGTCCACACCCCACACACCCGCGACGTACGCCCGCGCGGCCGGGTCGGAGATGCTCCGGTAGCCCGGGAGCTGGTCCGCCTTCTGCCCGTGTTCGCGGCCGCCCTGGCCGTTGCCCTGTCCGGTGATGCAGCCGTATCCACTGCCGAGCCGACCGGGCAACCCGAGCGCAAGCGCCAGGTTGATGCAGGCCGTCACCGTGTCCGTGCCCTTGCTGTGCTGCTCGGCGCCACGCCCGGTCAGGATGTACGCCCCAGCACCACCGTGCACCGGCGCAGCCGCCGCCAGTACGCGCGCCGCCCGCCGAATGGTCGCCGCCGGTACGCCGGTCACCCGCTCGGCCCGCTCCGGCCACCAGGCAGCCGTGGACCGGAACAACCCGTCCGGGTCGTCCGTCCGGTCCGCCAGGTACGCCGTGTCCGCCAGTCCTTCCTGCAGGACCACGTGCGTCAGCGCCAGCACCAACGCCAGGTCAGTACCCGGAGTCGCCTGCAGGTGAATCCCCTCGGCGTCCTCGGTCAGCTGTGCGGTCGCTGTACGGCGTGGGTCGACGACCAGCAGGCCGCCCGCCTCGCGGACTCCCGCGAGATGGGCCACCGCCGGCGGCATCGTCTCGGCGATGTTGCTGCCGACCAGGAGGACAGCCCCGGCCCCGGCGACATCGGTCAGCGGGAACGGCAGTCCCCGGTCGATCCCGAACGCCCGGTTCGTCGCCGCCGCCGCGGACGACATACAGAACCGGCCGTTGTAGTCCACGTTCTTGGTGCGCAGCGCGACCCGGGCGAACTTGCCCAGTGCGTACGCCTTCTCGTTCGTCAGCCCGCCGCCGCCGAATACCGCGATCGAGTCGTTGCCAGACTCCGCCTGCAGGGCCCGGACCCGGTCGGCCACGAAGTCCAGCGCGTAGTCCCAGGTCGTCGCCACCAGCTCGCCGGCCTCGTTCCGGACCAGGGGCGAGGTCAGCCGGTCCGGGACGGTCAGCACCTCGGCCGCGGTCCAGCCCTTCCGGCAGAGCCCGCCCCGGTTGGTCGGGAACTGGCGCGGCTGCACCGACACCGCACCCGGCCGGTCAGCCGGGTGCAGTGTCGTGGCGCATTGCAGTGCGCAGTACGGGCAGTGCGTTTCCGTCACACGCGCTCCCCGCTGAGCGGGCCACCCTTGCGCAGGTAGCAGAAGTACGTGACCGCCAGGCAGACCACGTAGAAGCCACAGAAGGTGTACAGCGCCGGTACCAGCGAGCCGAAGTTGCTGGTCGACATCGCGAACCCGCGGGGGACCAGGAAGCCGCCGTACGCGCCGATCGCGGAGGCGATCCCGATGCAGGCCGCCGCCTCGCGCCGGGCCCGGACCAGGTCCGTCTTGCCGTCCAGGTCCTTGGTCGTGTTCCGGAACACCGCCGGGATCATCCGGTACGTCGACCCGTTGCCGGCACCGCTGGCCACGAACAGCACCAGGAAGCTGATCAGGAACCCGGGGAAGCTCTTGGCGTTCAGCGACACGATCGCCGACAGGATGCCGAGCCCCATCACCACGAACGCGCAGACCGTCACCCAGGCGCCGCCGAGCCGGTCGGACAGCTTCCCGCCGAAGGGCCGGGCAAACGACCCGACCAGAGCGCCGAGGAAGGCGATCTTCACCGCCGCGATCTCCGGGAACGTCGTCTTGATCAGCAACGGGAACGCCGCCGAGAAGCCGATGAACGAACCGAAGGTGCCGATGTAGAGGAACGAGATCACCCAGGTGTGCGCCCGCTTCGCCGCCGCGACCGAGGCCGTGAACGACGAGGTGGCCGCGGACAGGTTGTCCATCAGCTTCCAGGCCAGGATCGTCGACAGCAGGATCAACGGGATCCACATCAGCCCGGCCCGGTTCAGGCTCAGCCCGGCCCCGGCGACGATCACGATCGGCACCAGCAGCTGGACCACCGCGACACCCAGGTTGCCACCGGCCGCGTTGATTCCGAGCGCGAAGCCCTTGTCCCGCTCCGGGTAGAAGAAGGAGATGTTAGTCATCGAACTGGCGAAGTTGCCACCACCCGCGCCGGCGGTCGCGGCGACCAGCGCCATCAGCCAGAACGGTGTGTCCGGCTGGGTGACGAAGTAGGCCAGCCCGGTGGTCGGGATCAGCAGCAGGGCCGCGGACACGATGGTCCAGTTCCGGCCGCCGAACTTGGGCACCGCGAACGTGTACGGCAGTCGCAGGGTGGCTCCGACCAGGCTCGGTACCGCGATCAGCCAGAACATCTGATCGGTGGTGTAGGCGAAGCCCGCGGCCGGCAGCGACACCACGACGATGCTCCACAGCTGCCAGACGGAGAACCCCAGAAACTCCGCGAAAATCGAGGGCCACAGGTTCCGCTGGGCGACCTTGCGGCCCTTCTCCGCCCAGAACGAGGTGTCCTCCGGGTCCCAGACGTCGATCCAGCGCCCTCTCCGTGGCGCCTCGACGGTGCCCACCGCGCCGACTTGCTCGCGCGGGGCGACGACCTCAGACCGTGCATCGAGCGTCATGGTTCGTCTCCGATCATTCTGACCTCACTGATTAGGCCAGGACGCTATGACCGGGGTGTTTCCGAGCGGTCATCTCGTTGTTACGCCATCGAAACGGCCTCCGCACACCTGCCCGGCGCCGGTGAGAGAACGCGATAGGACCACCTGATCGAAGGTCTGGTGGCCCGGCAGACTCGTGATGGAAGGTTGGGCCCTGGAGAAATTCGACGGTGTGATCCAGCTCTCCGACTGATCCTCCTCACCGGCCCCTGCCCAAGTGAGCCGGTGTCGGGTCGCCTGGGCGCCGGATGTTGGTTATTGTCCGAAGCCGGGGGGCGACTGGGAGTGAGGAGCCCCATGACAGAGACCGTGTCCACTGATCAGGGCAGATTCAATCTGCCCACCAAGAACCTGCCCGCACCGCAGGTCCGCGACCTGCCCGAGCCGCCCAGCCAGACCTGGAGGATCGTCGGCCCCGGCATGGTCGGCGCCGGCGTCGGGCTGGCCTCCGGCGAGTTCATCCTCTGGCCGTACATCTCGTCCCAGGTCGGGCTGGTGTTCCTCTGGGGCGCCGTCGTCGGGGTGTGCATCCAGTGGTTCCTGAACATGGAGATCGAGCGGTACACGCTGGCAACTGGTGAGACAGCGTTGACCGGCTTCAACCGGTACGGGAAGCACTGGGGCCTGTTCTTCGCGATCATGACCTACTTCGCGAACCTGTGGCCAGGCTGGGCGACCAGTTCGGCGTCGATGCTGACCTATCTGTTCGGCGCCGGCAACCCGCGCTGGATCGCGATCGGCATCCTGGTCTCGATCGGCGCCATCCTCACCCTCGCCCCGGTCGTCTACGTGATGCTGGAACGGCTGATCTTCGTCAAGATCGCGGCCGTCCTGCTGCTCGTCGTACTGGCGCTGATCTTCGCGATCCGTGGCCGCACCTACAGCGCGCTCGGCGACGCGGTCACCGGCCCGCAGTTCCCGGTCGAGACGCTCGGCTTCGCGCTGATGATGGGCGCGATCGCGTACGCCGGGGCCGGCGGCGGGCAGAACCTCTGCCAGAGCAACTGGATCCGGGACAAGGGATTCGGGATGGGCGTGCACGTGCCCCGGCTGACCTCGCCGGTGACCGGCGAGAAGGAGGCGGACCCGACCGCGAACGGCTACACCTTCCCGCCGGACGAGGCGAACCTGGCTCGCTGGCGGCGCTGGTGGAAGTTCGCCAACCTCGAGCAGGCGCTGACGTTCGGCGCCATCACCGTGGTGACGATCCTGTTCACCTCGATGCTCGCGCACGCCACCCTGTTCGGGAACGACGCGGTGGAGAACAAGATCGGCTTCCTGAAGATCGAGGGCGTCACCCTGCAGTCCCTGGTCGGCAGCTGGTTCGGCTACCTGTTCTGGGCGATCGGCGCGTTCTCCCTGTTCGCGGCGGCGGCCGGCATCGTCGACTACACCTCCCGGCTCGCGGCCGACATGGTCAAGGCCCGGTACCTGCGCGACTCCACCCTGACCGAGTCCAAGCTGTACTTCTTCCTGGTCTGGGGATTGGTTGCCTTCGGCATCATCGTGCTGCTGGCCGGACTGGACCAGCCGCTGGTGCTGCTGGTCATCTCCGCCTGCACCGCGGGCACGATGATGTTCGTCTACTCGGGCCTGCTCTGGTGGATGAACTCCCGGGCGCTGCCGAAGCAGATCCGGATCAGCCGGCTCCGCACCGGCGTACTGGCCTTCGCGTTCCTGGCGTTCGGCTTCCTGGCCGTCTTCACCATCATCGACCAGATCAAGAAGCTGTAGTTCTCCGGTTCCTCGCCCGGGCCCATCCTGGTCTGGGCTCGGGTGGGGATCCGGTCAGCGCGGGTCGTACGGTTGGCGGCCGCCGGTGACCGTGGTGTAGAGGGAGTAGACCGACGTGGTGGCGGTGAGGAAGAGGCGGTTGCGCTTCTCGCCGCCGAAGCAGAGGTTGGAGACGGTCTCGGGGACCAGCAGCTTGCCGAGCAGGGTGCCGTCCGGGTGGTACACGTGGGCGCCGTCGCCGGCCGCGCCCCAGATCCGGCCCTCGGAGTCGAGCCGGATTCCGTCGAAGATGCCGTTGCCGCACTCGGCGAACAGCTCGCCGCCGGACAGCGCCGTACCGTCGTCCGTCACCTTGAAGACGCGGATCGTGCCCTCTTCGCTGTCCGTGACGTAGAGCAGGCTCTCGTCATTGGAGAAGGCGATGCCGTTCGGCCGGTTGAAGTCGTCGGCGACCCGGCTGATCACGCCGTCCGGGCCGATCCGGTAGACGTGGCAGCCGCCGGTCTCGACCTCGCCCTTGTGCCCCTCGTAATCGCTGTCGATCCCGTACGCCGGGTCGGTGAACCAGACGGATCCGTCGGACCGGACCACCACGTCGTTCGGGCTGTTCAGCCGGTGTCCTTCGTAGCCGTCGGCAAGGACACGGACGGAGCCGTCGTGCTCGGTCCGGGTGACGCGGCGGTTGCCGTGTTCGCAGCTGACCAGCCGGGCCTCGGTGTCGCGGGTGTGCCCGTTGGTGTTGCCGGCCGGCTGCCGGTAGACCGAGACCTGGTACGACGTCTCGTCCCAGCGCAGGATCCGGTCGTTCGGGATGTCGCTCCAGATCAGGTACCGGCCGTCCGGGGAGTACGCCGGGCCCTCCAGCCAACGGCCGCCGGTCCACAACCGCTCGAGCAGCCGGTCACCGCGGATCCCGGCGAACCTCTCGTCCAGCTTCTCGAACACGGCGGGCGCGGTACCGGCCAACGGCTCCGGGATGGTCGTCATCATCACTCCAGCGAATCGGCTGCACGTCACCGGTGAGCTTATGTGTTCTCCGGCCGGTGAGGAGGGGTCGGTGCACCCTTGCGTGGTGGACGATTGGCGCGCGCCGGACGGGGCACAGCAGGCCGTCGCTTCTTGACCAGTCAATCACGTGATGACGTGGAGAGATCCTTGAAGCTCGACACCGTTCGCGAGGACAAGGCGATCCAGAACCTGACCACCAGGCTCGCCGAGAACTTCGCCGATATCCACGGCGACACCGTCGTACAAGGCGAGGCCGCGGAGAAGAAGGTACTGCCGAAGGTCGCGCCACTGTTCGTCGACCAGGGGTACACCGACACCTCGAGTGAGGGCCCGTTCGAGGACTACCTGTCGCTCGGGATGGGCAAGACGCCGATGGTCAACGTCTACGAGGCCCAGTTCGCCGACGCGGCCATCCACGGCAAGCTCAAGCCGGGCATGGTGCTGATGTACCCGTCCCCGACCGTGCTGTCCAAGCACACTCTGCTCTCCCTCACTCCCGAGGGCGACAAGCTCGGCATGCTGCTCTCCATCGACGTGAAGCTCCAGCAACTGGCCGCACAGCACGGGTTCCGGACCGCCGACCAGGACCAGTTCGCCAAGGTGGTCGCGCAACGCAAGGTGCCGGTCGCCAAGGAGATCATCGACGTCGCCGACACCCCCACCTACGACACCCTCGAACACCTCCTCGACGGCGTCTCGAAGTCCTACCGCTAACCCACCCCGCCAGCTGTTGCCGTGCGGGCGTAGAGCGGGATCAGCACTGCGCCGACGACCAGGTGCATCGACAGCAGGGACCACTGGGCCGCCGTGTCGATCTCGCCTGAGTTGAACGGCATCACCAGCGAGAGCAGCAGTACTACGACCGCCGTGCCGATCCAGATCGTCCGGGCTCGCGCGGTGAAGCGCTCGAGTAGCGCCAGGAAGGCCCAGCCGACGAGCGCGGCCCCGAGCGACATCCCGATCACCATGCCGGCGTCCACCACGGTCGTAGTACCGGATCGGGTGACGGAGAAGTCGACGCCGGCCACCGGATCGGCGACCAGCCAGACGAGGAAAGCGCCCACAGCGGCCAGCACCGCGGCGGTCGCGCGGGCAGTACGGCGAGCCGACACGGAACGGCCCAAAGGGACAAGGGCGGGAGCAGACATCGGAAGTCCTCGATTTCTGGAGATCATCAATAATGGAGTTTCTCCAGCATTGCCTCAGATGCTGGAGGATGTCAACTATCGAGATCCTTCAGCTAAGCTCGAGAACATGGCCAGGACCGAGAAGGAGCAGCTCGCCGGGATCGCGCAGCAGGTGATGGACGTGTCGATGTGGATGGCGCGGCACTACAACATGCGGTTCGCGAACGAGCTCGGCCTCACCGATACCCAGGCCCGCTCGTTGCTGCAACTGGATCCCGACCGGCCGGTGCCGACCCGGGCCCTCGCCTCGATGCTCGGCTGCGACCCCTCGAACGTCACGCCCTTCGTGGACAGGCTGGAGAAGGCGGGCCTCGTCGAGCGACAGATCGACCCGCACGACCGCAGGGTCAAGACGCTGGTGGTGACCGCGGCGGGCCGCAAGAAGCTGGCCCAGATGGACGACATCCGGGGCACCGACTCGCCGCCACTTCAGGCGCTGACCGAGACCGAGCGGGACACCCTGGAGAAGCTGCTCGGCAAGGCCTGGACCGCCGCGAAGGACTACGAGGCCGAGATGTGCGCCCAGGTTCAAGCGAGGACCCGCGCGAAGATGTGAGAAACGCCCTGTCTCCTGACCGGTAACTTGACCCTAGACTCAGGCGACGCCGAAGGGAGTTCAGCTGTGTCAGACAGCAAGCAGATCACCAAGGTCCTGGTCGCGAACCGGGGTGAGATCGCCGTCCGCGTGATCCGCGCCGCCGCCGACGCGGGCCTGGGCAGCGTCGCCGTGTACGCCGACCCCGACCGCGACGCCCTGTTCGTCCGGCTCGCCGACGAGGCCTACTCGCTGGACGGCGCGACTCCGGCGGACTCCTATCTGAACATCGCCAAGATCCTCGACCTGGCGGCCCGCTCCGGCGCGGACGCGGTGCACCCCGGCTACGGCTTCCTGGCCGAGAACGCCGAGTTCGCCCAGGCCGTGATCGACGCCGGCCTGATCTGGATCGGCCCGCCGCCGGCCGCGATCGACTCGCTCGGCGACAAGGTGAAGGCGCGGCACATCGCCGACAAGGTAGGTGCACCGCAGGTCCCCGGTACGCCGGACCCGGTCGCGGACGCCTCCGAAGTGGTCGCCTTCGCCGAACAATACGGACTCCCGATCGCGATCAAGGCGGCGTACGGCGGTGGTGGTCGCGGGATGAAGGTCGCCCGCACCCTGGACGAAGTACCGGAGCTGTTCGAGTCCGCGACCCGCGAGGCGGTCAGCGCCTTCGGCCGCGGTGAGTGCTTCGTCGAGCGGTACCTGGACAAGCCGCGGCACGTCGAGACGCAGTGCCTGGCCGATGCCCACGGCAACGTCGTGGTCGTGTCCACCCGGGACTGCTCGCTGCAGCGCCGGTACCAGAAGCTGGTCGAGGAGGCCCCCGCGCCGTTCCTCACCTCCGCGCAACTGGAGACGTTGTACTCCGCTTCGAAGGCGATCCTGCGCGAGGCCGGGTACGTCGGCGCCGGCACCTGCGAGTTCCTGGTCGGCCAGGACGGGCTGATCTCGTTCCTCGAGGTGAACACGCGGCTGCAGGTCGAGCACCCGGTCTCCGAGGAGGTCACCGGCATCGACCTGGTCCGGGAGATGTTCCGGATCGCGAACGGCGAAGAGCTCGGGTACGACGACCCGGTGGTGTCTGGTCACTCGATCGAGTTCCGGATCAACGCCGAGGATGCCGGCCGCAACTTCCTCCCCGCACCCGGGACGCTGACGAAGTGGCACGCCCCGTCCGGTCCTGGTGTCCGGCTCGACGGCGGGTACGACCAGGGTGAGACCGTGCCGGGTTCGTTCGACTCGCTGGTCGCCAAGCTGATCGTGACCGGCCGGGACCGGACTCAGGCGCTGGAGCGGTCCCGTCGCGCGCTGAAGGAGTTCGTCGTCGAGGGCATGCCGACGGTGATCCCGTTCCACGCGACCGTGGTCAGCGACCCGGCGTTCGTGGGCACCGACGGGTTCGCCGTACACACCCGCTGGATCGAGACCGAGTTCGACAACCAGATCCCGGCGTACGACGGGATCGCCGAGACGGCGGAGTCCGCCGAGCGGGAGACGGTCACGGTCGAGGTCGGCGGCAAGCGGCTGGAGGTCGTGCTCCCGGCCGGCCTCGGCGCATCCGCCGTCGCGGGTGCGGGTGCGGGCGCGAAGAAGAAGCCTGCCCGGCGCGCGGGTGGCAGCGGCAAGGCGGCCGCGGCATCGGGCGACTCGCTCAGCTCGCCGATGCAGGGCACGATCGTCAAACTCGCCGTCGAGGAGGGCGCGACGGTCGCCGAGGGTGACCTGGTCGTGGTGCTGGAAGCGATGAAGATGGAGCAGCCGCTGAACGCGCACAAGGCCGGCACGGTGACCGGGCTGACCGCAGAAGTAGGTGCCACAGTCGCGGCCGGCGCGGTCATCTGCGAAATCAAGGACTGATTTACAGCCGTTTCTCAGCCTCAGGCGGTACGTTCCCTCCAGCAACCGCCCGGGTGAAGGGGAGCACTGAGCATGTCGAAGAAGACCCATCAGCAGCAACTGGCGGCGCGGAAGGCGGCTCGGCAGGCGGAACGTGCCGCCGAGCAGGCCCGGCAGCGCCGGATGCTGGCGATCACCATCACTGCGATCGTGTCGGTGGTCGCGGTGATCGTCGTGGTCTTCGTGATCGCGGCGAACACCGGGGACGACACCCCGGCCGCGAGCGACACCCCGTCGACGGAGCTGCCGGCGTCCGCGGGCCCGAGCAACAAGCCGGCGTCGATCCCGACCGCGCTGGCGGCGCCGCTGGTCCGGCCGACACCGCTCCCGGCCCAGGTGGACTGCACCTACACCAAGACCACCGAGGCCGCCGCGAAGGCCGTGAACGCGCCGGCCAACGGCAAGACCAAGGCCACCGGAACGACGCCGCTCACCCTGAACACGACGATCGGCGCGCTCAAGCTCACCCTGGACAACGCGCTCGCGCCATGTGCGGTGAAGAACTTCGCCAGCCTGGCCAGTCAGAAGTACTTCGACAACACCGTCTGCCATCGGATGACCGTCGGCGCCGGCCTGCAGGTGCTGCAGTGCGGCGACCCGTCCGCGAGCGGCTCGGGCGGACCGGGGTACAGCTTCAAGGACGAGGTGTTCCCCGAGATGAAGTACGGCCGCGGCACCCTGGCGATGGCGAACTCCGGGCCGAACACCAACGGCAGCCAGTTCTTCATCGTGTACGGCGACGGGTCCGGCCTCGACCCGGCGTACACGGCCTTCGGCACGGTCGACGAGGCCGGCCTCAAGGCGATCGACAAGGTCGCGAACGCGGGTGTGATCCCCGAAGGCGGGCCCACCGACGGCAAGCCCGCCACCGAGGTCAAGATCACGTCCGCGACGTCGGCCGACTAGCCCTAGGCCAGCTTGTTGTACTGGCTGCGGGGCCAGGCGAGGAGTGCGTCGATCTGGACCATCGCGGACTGCTCCAGCAACTGGACCGGTCCGTCGACGAAGTGGAAGAGGCCCGTTTCCGGATCACGGGCCTCATTCCACGCCCGATTCGAGTACGCCGACATGGCGGCCTTGTACCGCGGGTCGTGCGCGACCGAGTCGAGGATCAGCAGGTTCTTGAACCAGATCGAGTTGAACCGGGTCGGCTGCTTCCAGAGTCGGTCCTCGCTGCCGTAGAAGGCGAGTGAGGCGTTCGCGACCGACTTGGCGTCGTTCAGGTACTTGCGCTCACCGGTCGACTTGTAGAGCAGCACGCCGGCCCCGAGCATGACGCCCTGGTTGTAGGACCACTGGGTCTTCTCGACGTTGCCGGCGAGGTCGATGTGGTCCCAGTAGAGGCCGTTCGGGGCGAGCATGCAGTCCTGCGCCCACTGGTACATCCGCTTCGCCCAGGTCAAGTACGACTTGTCCCGGGTGAGCAGGTACAGGTGTGCGCCGAGTTCGGCGCCCGGGCCGTTCGACACGGTGTTGCGGTCCTGGCTCCAGGGCGCCTGGGTCCAGTAGACGCCGCCTGCGCACGGGTGCGTGGGGTCGGTGTCCCAGCCGTGCACGACGAGGGCGAAGATCTCCTTCGCTCGCGCCAGCGACGAGCGGTCACCAGTCCGCTGGTAGTGCTGGATGAGGTTCAGCCCGATCCACTCGTTGTCGTCGTAGAACTTGTCACCGCCATGACCGAGCGGCGGCCGGACGTACGAGTCGTACCCCTTCGGCGTGGTCCCGGCGTTCCAGTACGGCTCATAACCGTCGAGCCGCTTCTCCGCTTCGGCGTTCCACTGGCGGCCGATCCCCGGGATGCCGGCCAGGTTCTCCGCGCCGATCACGGCCTGCGAGTACGGCCAGATGTAGGAGTACGGGTTCTGCTGCTCGTTCGGGTACTCCTCCAGCAGCAGGCCCTCGCCCGCGTCGAAGTACTGGTTCATGGCCCGGTACGACGCCGCTGCGCGGGCGGCCGCGCTCCACGTCCCGTCCTCACTGGCGCCGGCGGCGGGCGTGTGCATGGTGCCGAGCAGTGCGATCGCGAGCACTCCGCCTGCGATCCTGGTTGATATACCAAATTTCCTGACCATCGGCCTGTTCCTCCTGGGCGGCAAGCGGTTGACAGCGATGTCACGTTCTAACCGGTGCGGGGAATCGGCGTCAATGGCTCAAGGTCAACCGGTGGTTGGTATATCAAGCGGAGCAACCCCGGCAAAGGTGAACCAGGCCGACCGGAGCCCGAGCCGGGCCCGGACCTGGTCGCCGGTGAACACCTTCCTGCCGTCGGCACCGATCGCCTCGACCGTCTGCACCCGGCCGCCGGTGGGACCGACACCGGTCCGGCCGGTCACCTTGAGGCTCCGCAGCGCGCCGACCCCGAAGGCCGCGCGCAACTGGGCGCTCGTCCGGGTGACCGTCCAACTGGAGTTGGGGTTCTTGTTGCCCGGGTACGCGTCCCAGCCGTCCACCTTGACCAGCAGGTACGGCGCGTCGCCGGCCGCCGTGGCACCGCCGTTGGAGGACGAGAACTCCGCGATGATCGGCACGTTCCGGTGGACCCGGATCTGGCCGGCCGTGGCCGCGATCGCCTCGTTGGTCGAGGGTTTCTCGGAGTCGTAACCGCCGTACACCTGACAGGCGACCGTGTCGCACAGGTCGTACGCGCGCTCGCTCGCCCGCTTCCGGTGGTACGACGAATAGGTGCGCGCGGCAACCGCCTGCGCCTGGAGCGCAGCCGGCCGCCAACTCACGATCGCCTCACGCGGGACGACGCCGCGCAGGTAGGCCTCCAACGGCAACACGTTCACCGTGTCGAGATGCGCCCCGGCCGTGTCGACGGCTCGCAGTACGCCGCGATACCCGGCCGTCGAACCACTTGGCAGGACCAACGCGGTGACCGGCGGGCCCTCGAACTGGGCCATCCCCTTCAGGGTCCGCCAGAGAGTCCAGGTCCGCTTCTTGGCGTCGAAGGAGCTCACCCGGGTGCCGTGCTCGCCGTACGGGTCGATCGACCACTCGTTCCGGGTCGATGCCCTGGGCAACTGATAGACCTTGCTGGACCTGAGATCGCGGAGCTTGAGGCCTTGCGTCGCGACCACCCGGACGCCGTCGGTGGTGTCCTTGGTCAGGCGGATCCTGATCATCCCGGTCGCCTTGGCCGTCGCCGTACCGGGGTAGTAGAAATCGAGGATCTGCTGGACGTTCTTGCCGGCCAGCGCGGCCCCCTGAGCGCCGTACTGCGACATGCCGCGGCCGTGCCCGAAACCGCGGCCGGTGATCGTCTGAACCGCCTCCGACTCGGGCTCGCCAGGTTCGCCGGGTTCGCTCGCCACCGCCAGCCCGCTCGGCAACGTCGCCAGCACGAGCCCGACGACGATCGCGCGTTTCACGACTCGTACACCCGGCCGGTTCTGGTGCTCAGCGTCAGCTTGCCGCGCTGGAACCGTTGCTGGATGCCACCATTCACCTTGTACGTCGGGGAGGTGGGCAGGCCGAGTCGGGATCGCTCCGCGCCGAGTGCGCCGTACCTGCGGGAGATCAGCCCGTAGACCGCGTGCATCCCGGTCGGCGGCGACCAGTAGAGCGCGCCACCGCGGAAGGCTTGCAGGCGACTCCCGGAAACACCGCCGTTGCGTTGTTCGGCGACGGGCAGACCTAGGACGCCGGCCGGACCGAGCTGCCGGAAGCGGGCGCGGAAACCACCTTGCAGGCTGCGCGCGCCGGTCTGCGGCGACCAGTAGATGTCGCGGGCACCGAAGTACGTCGCGCGGCCGCCCTTGATCGGATGCTCGCCCCAGAAGGGCTGGCCGATCGCGCGGTAGCCGCCGAGCGCTTGCGCGTACCGATAGATCTCGGTCGAGATGCTCTTGCCCATCAGCGTGTCGACTCGTTGCCTCAGCCAACTGAGTTTGCTGTAGAGGTTGTTGCCCGGACACGCTGTCGCCTTGGTGTCACGATGGCCCGAGACCGTGTTCAGCTTGGTGCCGGCGAGGACGACGGTGCCGAGTGGGGACCGGTAGTTGGCGTCCAGCTTCCAGGCGACGATCCGGGCGGTCATCTCCAGCATCTGGGCGCTCGGCGCGGTCTTCTCGTAGTTGCCGATCAGCGAGACGCCGAAGGAGCTGGCGTTGAACGAGCCGGTGTGCGCGCCGAGCACGGGCAGCTGCATCCCGCCGTACCGGCCCTCCCAGGCGCGGCCGAACTTGTCGACCAGGAAGTTGTACCCGAGGTCGCACCAGCCGCGGCTCTTCACGTGGTACGCGTACATGCTGCGGATCATCGCTGGCACCTGTGCGCGGGTGTAGTCGTTGCGGTCGGCCGTGTGGTGGACGAAGGCCGCCTGGACGGTGCTCGTGTACTTCGGCTTCGCGCAGGCGGCGCCGTTGTGGGACCTGAGGCGTTCGTCGGCTCCCCAACCAGGCCGGCCGATGATCGCGGGGATCGGGTACGGGGCGCCGCTTGTGGCATCAGTGCTGATTGTGGTGGTCGGTTGCGGGTCCGTGTCGGCCGGGCTGGTGCCGGGCTGGATGAGGGCGATCTTGGCGTCCTCGACCGTCGTACCGTCCGTCGTCGTGAGGGATGCCTCGACTCCTCCTGCGTCGCCGACCCAGAGCGGTTCGGTGCCGGAGCGTTCGCGGCCTTCCTTGGCAGCCGGGTCGGGGGCGTGCTCGTCCTCGACCGTGAGCTTCTGCCAGGCCGACCAGGTGCCGTTGCGCTGCACCCGGACCTTCACCTCGACCTGGGCTGAGCTGGTGCGATACGGCCACGTCACGCCGACAAGGCCGAACGGTTTGGTCTGCGGAACGGCAGTGCTCGCGTACGACTTACCGGCAGCCGGGTTGAGCGGTAGCTCCTCGTACGACGGTGCTGTAGCTGGTGTTGTCGCGGCAACTGGGGTCGGCGCGGTGTGCAGTGGGATGAACAGGACGAGTCCCGTCACCGCGGTGAGCGCCAGTCGAAGGGATCGGGTGGTGCGCATCGGGAAGCCTCCGGCCGATCTGGTGCTTGATCAGGCAGCAGTAACTGATTATGCGCAAAGAGTGACCGGAATCCGGGCATTGCCGTCGCTCTGCGTGGCGCGGAAGGCTGTCCTTTCAGCGGAATTGGCCAGACCGGGGTGGTGGGGCGGGGAACGAAATTGGAAGGCTTCGGTAGGCTCGACGTAAAGCCCGTCGAGGAAGGCGAGTCATGGAATACATCCTGCTGATCGCGGTCGTCGTGATCGCAGTACTGGCCTATCGGTCGTACCGACGCACTCAGCTGCAGTCCCGCAAGCAGCAGGAGATCACCGCGGCCGAAATCGAGTCGGTGAAGCGAACCGCCGACGAGGACATCACCCGGTTCGGCGAGGAGCTCCAGGACCTTGACCTGGACATGGTCGGCAAGGACCTTGGCGACGGCGCCCGGCAGGACTACCAGCGCGCCCTGGACGCCTACGAGTCGGCCAAGCAGGCCGTCACCCAGGTGACCGAGGCCGAGCAGATCAGGCACGTGATCGAGATCCTCGAAGACGGCCGGTATGCGGCCGCTTGTGTGCGCGCCCGGGTGAACGGCGAGCCGCTCCCGCAGCGCCGCCCGTCCTGCTTCTTCAACCCGCAGCACGGTCCGTCCGTGGAGGACGTGATGTGGGCGCCGCCGGGTGGCGCGCAGCGTGAAGTGCCGGCCTGTGCGGCCGACGCCGAGCGGGTCCGCGCCGGGGCCGAGCCGGACGTCCGCAAGGTCATGGTCGGCCCGCAGCGGGTGCCGTACTGGGAGGCCGGCCCGGCCTACTCGCCGTACGCGCAGGGCATGTTCGGCGCCCTCGGCGGTGTGATGACCGGCATGTTCCTCGGCACCATGCTCGGCGGCATGTTCGCCGGCGGCGGCTACGGCGACTACGCCGCGGGCTACGACGCAGGCCAGGCCGACGGCGGTGACGGTGGCGACAGCGGCGGCGACTTCGGTGGAGACTCCGGCGGCGACTTCGGCGGCGGCGACAGCGGCGGCTGGGACTTCGGCGGCGGCGACTTCGGCGGAGACTTCTAGGTCACGCGGCGGTTTCTTCGACCACCCGGGAGGCTTCCTCCCGGGTGGTTTTCTTTGCGTGGAAGGTGAGGACGACTGCGGCCGCGAGGGTGAGCCAGAGGTAGGCGTTGCCTTCGAGGTGCTGGGCGAAGGTCCAGGTGAGTTCGCGGTTGTCGCGGCGTGGGGGCCACCAGATGGGGGCGATCGCGAACAGGCCGAACCAGAGCACCCCGGCGAAGGGGCGCCAGCGGAGGTCGATGGCTTGGAGGAGGGCAACGCCGAGGGGGATGCACCAGACCCAGTGGTGGGACCAGGAAACCGGCGAGCAGTAGAGGGCGATCATGGCGCAGACGGAGACGGCGGCCAGGTGCTGGTTGCGGATCCAGAGGACGCGGGTCAGGTACAGGCCGGCCAGGACGGTGATGGCGAGCAGGAGTTGCCAGGTTCGGCCGCCGCCTTCGAGGTTGCCGGTGAGGCGGATGAGATAGCCGTTCCAGGACTGGTTGCCGGAGTACGCGAGGCCGCCGATTCGGCTGGTGTCGGCGAGCAGGTTGGTCCAGTAGTCGAGGGCGGTCCGCGGGGCGACCAGGAAGCCGATGGCGACCGTGGCGAAGAAGGCTGCCGTGGCGTGCAGGAGGGCCTTCCACTGGCGGGTGACCAGGAGGAGTCCGAAGAAGACGAGTGGGGTCAGCTTGATGCCGGCGGCCAGGCCGAGCCAGATCCCCCTCCGTGGATGCTTGGTGTCGAGTACGTCGTACAGGATCACCGCGCAGAGGACCAGGTTGATCTGGCCGTACGAGAGGGTCTCGCGGACCGGTTCGAGGAGCAACGAGGCTGCGACGAGGGCGACCAGTACGGCGGGGTGGCGGTCGCCGAGGCACATTCGCCAGATCACCGCGAGCGCTACCAATGAGGCCGCCATCGCGGCGGAGTACGCCATCGCCCACGGCAGCAACGCGACCGGCACCATCACCAGCGCGCCGAACACCGGATAGGTGAACGGCATCGAGATCTCTTTCAGCCGGGCCGTGTAGAGCGTCGCCGGGTCGGCCAGGATCGTCGAACCGCCAAGCCGGTACACCTTCAGGTCGGCACCCGCATGGTCCCAGACGAACGGCAACAAGATGCCCACGACAACTACCACCGCACCGGCCAGCCACCACCGGGCGGACGCCCCCAGTTTCCCCGTCACTTCACCGAGCGTGGCATCTCAGCGGGCCAAAACCGACCTAGACCACGCGGCAGCTTCCTGCCACCTTGTTCATTGACAGCGCAGGCAACTCAGCTTAGGTGCGCGCACCCAGATGACATCTGACATAGAGGAGTTGCGGGACCTCTTGCCACACCGGTCCGTCGTCGCGCGGTGGTTCACGCATCTGCTCGATGACGAGGTGTGCGCCCGTCAACGCGTTCACGTAGGTGCTCAGCGTCCGGTGATAGGCGCCCAATGGAAGCGCGCCTCGGTGTTGGCCCGGGCCATCCCAGTAGCCCTCCGCGAAGTAGCGTCCGACCGTCCGCCGGACGCTCTTGTTCGTGTGGTCGATGAGCTCCCCGGTCGCGGGGGTCTTGAAGCACGGGTGCGTGATCGTGAAGACGAACCACCCACCCGGCCGGAGGATGCGAGCGACGGATTGCAGAGCACTGTCCAGGCTCGGAATGTCCATGAGCGCCATGTAGCAGACCATCCCGTCAAACGAACCGGTCGCCAGGCCCTCGAGCGTGTGCGCATCTCCGGACAGGTAGGAGATGCCGAGCGGTTCGACCTCATCGTGCCGCCGGGCGATGGCGAGAAGGTTCTCGGACAGATCGACGCCGGTCACGGTCGCACCCGCTCCGGCCAGGTAGCGCGCCTCCCGACCCGGCCCGCACGCGACCGCGCAAACCTGCTGGCCCGCTACCTCACCAACGAGGTCCACGAAGGTGGGATCAACCAGAGCCGCGCCCACCCAGCGGTCGTACTCGTCCGCCACCTCGTCGTACTTCGCCTCGACATCCATATCCGAACCAACGAAGACCTTGCTCGAGTAGATCCCGTTTGTTCACGACCAGCACCACCACCGCGATCAGGGCTGCGATCAGGTAGGCGTTGCCGAGGAGCTGGTTGCCGAAGGACCAGTACAGCTCGCGGTTGTCGTGGTTTGGCGGCCACCAGATGGGGGCGATCGCGAACAGGCCGAACCAGAGGATGCCGACCATGATGCGCACCCGACCGTGGAGGACCTGCAACAAGCAGACGCCGAGCGGGATGGCCCAGATCCAGTGATGGCTCCAGGAGACCGGGGAGCAGAGGAGGCCGATCAAGGCACAGATGGAGACCGCAGCCAGGTGCTCCGAGCGGAACCAGAGGGTGCGGCAGAGCCAGAGTCCGCCTAGTACGGTCGCCGCGGCCAGCGCGAGCCAGATCATGCCACCGCCGTCGAGGTCACCGGTCAGGCGGATGAGGAAGCCGTTCCACGACTGGTTACTGGCGAAGGCGAGGCCGCCGATACGGGTGGAGTCGGAGATGAGCTTGGTCCAGTACTGCGTGGACGCTTCCGGCGCCACCGCGAAGCCGACGAGCACCGTGGTCACGAATCCGGCCGAAGCGTGCAGCAACGCCTTCCACTGGCGGGTGAAGAAGAGCAGGCCGAAGAAGACCAACGGGGTCAGCTTGATCCCGGCGGCCAGGCCGAGCCAGATCCCCCGACGGGAGTGCTTGACGTCGAGTAGGTCGTACAGGATCAGGGCGCACAGCATCAGGTTGATCTGGCCGAAGCCGAGGGTCTCGCGGACCGGTTCGAGCAGCAGCGACCCAGCGACCACCGACAACAGCAGCGCGGACCGCAGCCCAGGGAGGCAGAACCGCCAGACGATCACCAACGAGGCGACCGTGCCGAGAGTCCAGACCACCACGGCGACCGGCCAGGGCACAGCCGCGAACGGGACCATCACGACCGCGGCGAACGGCGGGTAGGTGAATGGCAATGGAGTCCCGCCGAGTCGTACGTCGTACAGGGCTGCCGTGTCGTCCAGCAGCGTCGTTCCACCCAGCCGGTAGACCTTCAGATCGACCAGGGAATGCTGCCAGAGCATGGGCAGGACGATGCTGGCGGCAACGCAGACGACCCCCGCGAGCACCCACAAGATCTTTGTGCGCACCCACCAGATGCTACTGATGAGAAGGCTCTCAGCGACGGCTCATCGCTCGCTCATGCTCGCTCGGCAGAGTTCAGGGCATGACAGCACAGCAGCCCCTGACTGGCCCCGAAGCGGGCGAGCTCCTCGCCGTGGCGGTCGAGGCCGGAGGTGGCCGACTGGTCTCCTGGCGGGCGAACCACGTCGACGGTCCGACCGTCGGCTATCGGGTCCGGGTCAGCCGGGACGGTGCCGAGGTCGAGGATCTGCTCGGCGCGACGACTGCCCAGCCCTTGCCCGGGGGCGTGACCGTGCTTGGCGACGGCGCCTCGCAGGTCGGGGTCTGGCGCGCGGCGCATGATCCGGCGCTGCCGGGGATGCGGGTGGTGCTTGGAGCTGGGCACGGACACGTCAGGCTCCGGTCGTACCGGCCGTTGAAGCGGGCCGTGTTCGAGGTCGTGGGGCCTCGGGGACGGTTCTTCGTGAAGGTCGTGCCGCCGTCCAAGGTGCGCGACCTGCGACTTCGGCATCAGCTCATCACCGAGGCCGGGATCCCGGCGCCGCGGTGTGTCGGCTGGAGCGAAGACGGTCTGCTGGCGCTCGAG
The DNA here is from genome assembly GCF_004361855.1 of Kribbella caucasensis. Lineage (GTDB taxonomy): Bacteria > Actinomycetota > Actinomycetes > Propionibacteriales > Kribbellaceae > Kribbella > Kribbella caucasensis. Next base: position 138,638 of record NZ_SNWQ01000017.1, on the reverse strand, counting down.
GCGCTGAGCGGACGGAACCTGCGGTCCTCGCTGACCGCTTCGCCGACTGAATTGATCGGGTTGCTCGATCGGCTTCCCGCAGGACTGCTGGTGCTGCCGAAGCGGAGCTCGTGGCTGGCGCGGACCTCGTACTACGCCGAGGTCGTGGCGGGCGCAATACCGGAGTTGTCGTCGTGGGCAACGGAGCTGGCATCCTCGGTCGTTGCTGCTGGCCACGAAGGGCCGATTGTCCCTGTGCATGGGGATTTCTACGAGGCGCAGTTGATGGTCGGTGCTTCGGGCAACGTCACGGGAGTGCTCGATGTGGACACCGCCGGGCCTGGGGATCGGCTCGACGACCTCGGCTGTCTGCTCGGGCATCTCGGTGTGCTCGCTCAGGTCCTGCCTCATCGGGCCGCCGCGATCGGGCGGTTCGAGGCCGAGTGCCTGGCTGTCTTCGACCGGGTGGTGGATCCGCGGCAACTGCGCCTGCGGGCCGCTTCGGTCGTCCTGTCCCTCGCCACCGGCCCGCACCGCGTGCAGGAAGCCGGCTGGCAGCAAGCAACCCGGGACCGTCTCCAGTTGGCGTCACGCTGGCTGGAATCCGCGGACCGGGCCAACCGAAAAGAGAGGAACCACCATGTCAGCAACGCGTAAATGGGCCATCGTCGGAACCGTCGCCGCCGTCTCCGGCATCGGCCTGGGCACCGCCGCCTACGCCGCCCCCGCGGACGTCAACCCGCCGGCCCAGCCCGGCACGACGCTCAACTCGGGCGCAGGCGACGCGCACGCGAGCACCGCAGCCGACTCAGCCGGCTCCCCCGGCGACACCTCGTCCGCCAACACCCCAACGGACACGTTGTCTGCCGACAGCCCCGCCAGCTCCTCGTCAGCCAACAGCCCGGCGGACAGCTCGTCTGCCAACAGCCCGGCCGGTACCTCGTCCGCGAACACGCCGGGCGACACGTCCTGGTCCTCGGCCGGATCCCCGAGCGAGGACTCCGCCAACAGCCCCAGCTGAGAATCCGCCCGGCCGCAGGCTCGCCTTCAGTTGCGGAGGTGGAGCCGGCGGCCGGCCTCGGCGATCGAGCCGGAGACCGACGGGTAGACGGTGAAGGACTGAGCCATCTGATCCACGGTCAATCGGGCCCCGACCGCCAGCGAGATCGGGTGGATCAGCTCGGACGCCCGTGGCGCAACGACAACGCCACCAACGACGATCCCCGTGTTCGGCAGGCAGAACAACTTCACGAACCCGTCACGAACACCTTGCATTTTGGCCCGCGCGTTGTCCGCCAGCGGCACCTTCGCCACCAGCGCAGTACTCCCGCCGGCATCGACAACCGCCTGCGTCAGCCCGACAGTCGCGATCTCGGGCGCGGTGAACACGTTCGACGAGACCGTCGACAGATCCAGCGGCGTCACCGCGTCACCGAGCGCGTGCGACATCGCGATCCGCCCCTGCATGGCCGCAACCGACGCCAGCATCAGCACCCCGGTGCAGTCCCCGGCCGCGTACACGCCGCGGGCCGTAGTACGGGAGACCCGGTCGGCCGTGATGAAGCCGCCGTCGCCCAGCGACACGCCCGACTCGACCAGGCCCATGTCGTCGGTGTTCGGCAGCGATCCGACCGCGAGTAGCGCGTGCGAACCCATCACCTTCCGCCCGTCGGTGAGCGTCACCACCACGCCGTCGACCTGCCGCTGGACCGACTCCGCGCGGGACTTGCCGAGCACGGTCAGCCCGCGCCGCTGGAATACGTCCTCCAGCACGGCCGCCGCGTCCGCGTCCTCGCCCGGCAGCACCCGGTCTCGCGACGACACCAGGACCACCTCGCTGCCGAGCGCGTCGTACGCGCTCGCGAACTCGGCACCGGTAACACCGGACCCGACCACGATCAGCTTCTCCGGCAGTTCGTCGAGTTCGTAGACCTGCTCCCAGGTGAGGATCCGCTCGCCGTCCGGCTCGGACCCCTTCAGCACCCGAGGCCTGGCCCCGGTGGCGATCAGGACGACATCGGCGGGCAGCCGCTCGTCGTCGACCACCACGGTCTCCGGGCCGTCCAGCCGGCCGCGGCCGTGGATCACCCGGACCTTGTCGTCGGCCAGCCGCCGGGCGATGCCGTCCGACTGCGCCGCCGCCAGCGCCTTGACCCGTTGGTTGACGACGGAGAGATCGACACGCACGGAGTTGGCCGGATCGTCATCTCCGTCATCGAGCCGGACACCCAGCTCGCCGGCCTCCTCGACTTCGGTCATCACCTCCGCCGTCGCGATCAGGGTCTTGCTCGGCACACAGTCGGTGAGCACGCAGGATCCACCGATCCCGTCGGAGTCGACGACCGTCACCTCCGCCCCTAGTTGGGCGGCCGCACTCGCCGCTTCGTACCCGCCTGGACCGCCACCGATGATCACAACTCGCGCCACGGGACGCCATTCTTCCGTATCCTGTGTCGTCGTGACCCTGTACGCCGCATTTGCGTCGAATCTGGACCCGAAAGTGATGGCCGAACGGTGCCCGTACTCGCCCCTGCGCGGGACCGGGTGGATCGTCGGCTGGCGGCTGACCTTCGGCGGCGAGGAGCTCGGCTGGGAGGGCTCGATGGCGACCGTCGTCGAGGACCCGTCCGACCCGGCCAACCAGGTTTTCGTCGCGCTGTACGACGTCCACCCGCGCGATGTGAAGCGGCTGGACGAGTGGGAGTGGATCGACCAGGGCGTCTACCGCAAGATCCAGGTCCGGGTGCAGACCCTGGACGGTGAGCAGCTCGCCTGGATGTACGTGCTGAACGCCTACGAGGGCGGTCTCCCGTCTGCCCGCTACCTCGGCATCCTGGCCGAGGCCGCCGAGGCCGCCGGCGCCCCCGACGACTACGTGGCCGACCTCCGCGCCCGGCCCTGTCAGAGCTCGGGGCACTAGAAGGCTCTGAACCCGGCGGTATCGTGCGGGCGTGACCGTCAACGATGATGTTCGTGCCGCCGCCGAAGCCTGGCTGAGCGAGGACCCCGACCCCGACACGCGCGCCGAGCTCCGGGAGCTGCTGGATTCGGGGGACGAGCCCGAGCTCGCGGACCGGTTCGCCGGGACGCTGGAGTTCGGAACGGCGGGTCTGCGCGGTGCCGTGGCAGCCGGGCCGAACCGGATGAACCGCATGGTCGTGATCCGCGCCGCGGCCGGGTTGTGCGCCTACTTGCAGGCCAACGGACTCACGGACGGTCCCGTCCTGATCGGGTACGACGCCCGGCACAAGTCGGACGTCTTCGCGCAGGACACCGCAGCCGTGGTCCGAGGCGCCGGACTGGAAGCCGTACTCCTGGACCGGCCTGCACCGACGCCAGTGATCGCCTTCGGGATCGGGCATCTGAAAGCGGTCGCCGGTGTGGTTGTCACCGCCTCGCACAATCCCCCGCAGGACAACGGGTACAAGGTGTACCTCGGCGACGGATCCCAGATCGTGCCGCCCGCGGACTCCGAGATAGCCGCAGCCATCGAAGCGGTCGGCCCGATGGCGTCCGTACCGCGCGGGGACGACTGGCAGACGATCGGCGACGAACTACTCGACGCCTACCTCGACCGGATCGCGACCCTGGTCCCGGCCGATGCACCGCGCGAGCTGACCGTGGCGTACACGCCTTTGCACGGAGTCGGCCGCGTCCTGGTGGAGAACGCGGTCGAGCGCGCGGGGTTCGCAGTACCGGCTGTGGTGGCGTCGCAGGCGGACCCGGATCCGGACTTCCCGACCGTGTCGTTCCCGAATCCCGAGGAGCCGGGGGCGATCGACGCGGCGCTGGAGCTCGCTCGGTCGCAGGGGGCCGATCTGGCGGTCGCGAACGATCCCGATGCGGATCGCTGTGCGGTCGCCGTACCGGATCCGTCGGCCGAGGGTGGTTGGCGGATGCTGCGCGGGGACGAGTTGGGGGCGTTGCTCGGGGAGTTCTTGCTGTCGTCGCGGCCGGACGGGGTGGCCGCTTGCTCGATCGTGTCGTCGTCGCTGCTGGGGAAGATCGCGGCGGCGTACGGGGTCCGGTACGCCGAGACGCTGACCGGATTCAAGTGGATCGGGCGGGTGCCGGGACTGGTGTTCGGGTACGAGGAGGCGCTCGGGTACTGCGTGGATCCGGCTGCCGTGAAGGACAAGGACGGGGTCTCGACGCTCGTCCGGGTGCTGCAACTGGGGGCGGGGGCGAAGGCCGAGGGGCGGACGCTGCTGGATCTGCTGGACGACCTGGCGATCAAGTACGGGCTGCACGCGACGGACCAGTTGTCGGCCCGGGTCGAGGATCTCAGCCTGATCGCGGCGGCGATGGACCGGTTGCGGGCGACGCCGCCGACCTCGCTGGGTGGGCATGCCGTGGAGCGGGTCGACGATCTGAGCGAGGGCAGCGAGGCGCTGCCGCCGACGGATGGGTTGCGCTACACGCTGTCCGAGGGCGCGCGGGTGGTCGTCCGGCCGTCCGGTACCGAGCCGAAGCTGAAGTGCTACCTGGAGGTCGTGATCCCGGTCTCGGACTCGGACGTCGCCGCAGCGCGCACCCAAGCAGCCGAAGAACTGGCCGCTATCAAGAAGGACCTGGCGGCAGCCGCCGGTATCTGAGCAACACGAAAGGGCCCCTGGTGTCAGGGGCCCTTCGTGCTGTCTGGAGTTGTAGCTGACCTGGCTGAGATCAGCGAATGCCGGCGGCCTCTTGCTCGGCCTGCTCGGTGCGGAGCGAGCTCTGCAGCGAGGCGTGCAGGATCCGCAGGGTGCTAGTCGACTGCATCAGCGCATCCCGCTCGTCCGGGTTCCGGTTCGCCAGGGTCGAGATCTCGGTGATGCTGAGCTCGATCCGGGCGATCCGGTCGGCGACCGTGCCCTCCTGGCTGCTGGCCCGGCGGATCGCCTCGGAGGTGACCGTCCAGACGTCCTCCTTGTCGTTCGTCCGGCGGGAGAGGTCGACCATCTGGCCGAGCGCGGCCAGGTCGCTGTCGATCTGCGCCCGCTCGACCGGCCCGGTGATCCCGGCGGTCGCCTGGCGCAGCCGGGTGACATGCCCGGACAGCTCCGACCAGCTGCACTTACCACTCTTGATCTTGTCCAGCACCTTTGTGTACTCGGTGTTGAACTCGTCGTAGTTCACTGTCCTTGACTCCTGCCGTTCGACGTTCGACCCAGACTCTAAGGCGTGCGGACCAAAAACACGGTAACCACACGATCGCAGATCGTGTACGTGTCGGCAAAACGCGAAGGCGCCCGGAATGCCAACGCATTCCGGGCGCCTTCGTTACGCGTGCTGTAACCGGTCAGGCAACCTTGGTCGCCGGCACAGACCAGGTCTGGCAGCTACCAGGGTGGCTGTAGGTGCCGTTGCCCTTGAAACCGGCCTGCGACCAGAAGTTGTGGCTGGTCCAGGAACCGTGGTCCCGCGGGTAGCCCGGACGGTCGCCGGAGTGCGAGACGACGTAGTCCCACATGTCCTTCAGCCCACCGGTCATCGGGTAGTACGCCTTGTTCGAACCGATGTAGGCAGAACCGAAGCAGGACGCCTGCAGCTCACGACGACGGCTCTCCTGCAGCCCGGCCTCGTACGACATGTGGTCCTGGCGCCAGTGGGACGCGGTCAGGATGCCGGCCATGTGCTGCACGTGGTGACCGTACTCGTGCGCGATCGTGTTGGTCGCGTACGCGACGGCGTACGTCGGGTTGTCCGCGTAGTACGTGACGATCTGGCGCCACGGGATGTAGATCGTGCCGTTGCCGGCGCTGCAGTAGAACGAGATCCAGCCGGTGACGCTGCCACACGCGGACTTGACCGTGTTGTAGCCGTGCACCACCAGTGCCGGCGTCACGTTCCACTTCGCGGCACCCGAGCGCCACAGGTTGGTCTTCCAGACCGTGGACATGCAGCGAACGAGTTCCTGCTCGAAGTACCGGACCCGGTACTCAGTGTTCAGCGCGACGTTCGGCCGCTTGCACTTCGAGGCCGGGATCGCGTACGTGTTGTAGATCCGGTTCTTGGCCACTGCGTTCCAGGCGCTGGCGGAGGACCACGCGTCGCGGCCGGAGTCGTAGACCTTGCCGTCCTGTCCCTGAACCGGGACCGGGGGCAGTGCCCCCGTCGGGGCGGCCGCGACGGTCGGCGCGCCTTGCGCGTTCGGTACCGCGAGGACCGCGCAAGCGGCCACGGCACCGACCGCGACCAGACCGCGCAGCTTCTTGCTCACTCGTAGTTTCATGCGCTCCACTCTCGAGTACTGGGGGACTTACGGAGTCATCCTGGATCACCGGGAGGTCAACTCCGATCGAACACGGGCTCCGACGCGGCACTTCGGCGTGAAGTTCCCCTCATTCGGCCAAAATCCGGCCCAGGAACCGCAGTTGGTCAGGCAGCATGCGGCGCCAGTAACCAGCGGTATGGCGCCCCGGCCTGCAACCCGCCCTCGGCCCGAACCTCGATCCGCAGATCCCGGGTAGCACCGGCGAACGGATCGTCCCGCCCACAATCGATGCGCAGAGCAACATTCCGGAACTCGCCGGTCCGGCCGAACACCTGATGCGCCCGGAAGTCGTCCGGCCCGTCGAATGCCCCGTCCGTCGTGTCGCCGTACTCATGCCAGAGCGCCGGACTCATCGCCCCCGCAGCCACCAGCCCGCTTCGCCCACCCGTCGCGAGCAGGAGCGCACCGTACCCGCCCATCGACCACCCGAGTACGCCGTACCGGTCGGTCCGCAGGCCGCGTTTCGTCAACAGGGGAAGGAGTTCCGCGGTGAGCATACGCTGAGGATCGTCGCCGGTCGCGCGCCGATGCCAGTAGTTGTCCCGGCCGCCGTCGACCGCGACAAGCGCGAACGGCGTAGTACCGGATTGAACGACCTGACTCAGAAACCGGTCGGCCCCGAGATCATTGATCGCCGATGAGTGGTCGCCGCCGCGACCGTGCAACATGAGGACGACCGGGATCCGAGCGTCGGGTCGCTGGCCGTATGGGTAGATCACGGTGTAGCCGACCGTCGTACGACGCGCCGCGGACGCGAAGCTGCCGGACACGGTCGGCCCGGCTGGAACGTCCGGTACGACACCGTCCTCGCCGGTCAACCCCAGTACGTCGTGCACGCGGGCGCGGCCCGGGAGTACGCCGGCCTCCAGTAATCCGACGCCGCCCGCCAACGCAGCGACACCGCCGATCAGGAACGCGCGGCGGGTTCGTGGGGTCAACGGAGGAATTGGGCAAGCACGCCGACGACGACCAGGGCGGCCAGGATGTAGAGCTCGGGCTTGGCCCAGCTCGTGACGATCTTGGCGTCGGGGTCGGCCGTCGACGCGTACCTCTCGCGGTGGTTCTCGATCCGGTCGACCACGAAGTCGGCGCGGGTGATCGAGTTCTCCGCGCCGAGCTTGCGGCCGCCGACGCGTTGCTTACGCATGTCCTTCATCACCACCTGGACGCCCGGGCAGCGGATCTTCGCGTCCTCCCCGGTGTGCACCCGCAGGATGTCGGTCACGTCCACGTCGGTGATCAGGTTCCACGGCACCTGGTGGTCGCGGACATGGTTACGGATCAGCAGACCGTCGGGGCGCAGTGTGACCGACGGCCGGAACAGCCCGACGTACGTCAGCACCATCAGGATCCCGATCAGCGCGGAGACCAGCAGACCGCCCATCGTCCGCCACTCGATCACGATGTCGATCAGCCCGACCAGCCCGATCAGCATCACCACGGCCCCGGTGATCCGGTTCGACTGGGACAGATACTGCTCGTTCTCAGACACCTTCGGTTTCACCCGGACAAGGTAGCTCCCGCCAGCAGGGGGTGGGAATCGGACTAGACTGCCGAGGGTGACGACTATCGACAGCGGCGTCGGTGCCGGCGTTGACGGGCTGGCCGACGTGACCTCTTCAGAGGATCGGCTGCGCCGGTTCCTGCTGGGGTTGCCCGGCGTTGACCAGGTCGGCGCCGAGGCCCGGGCCGCGACGCTGAGTACCCGGTCGATCAAGACCACCGCCAAGGCGTACGCGCTCGATCTGGCGATCCAGATGATCGACCTGACCACCCTGGAGGGGCAGGACACCCCGGGCAAGGTGCGGGCGCTGTGCGCGAAGGCGAGGCGGCCCGACCCGGCCGACTCGACCGCGCCGCAGGTCGCCGCCGTCTGCGTGTACCCCGACCTCGTCGCCACCGCGAAGTACGAGCTCAGGGGTTCGGGGATCAACGTGGCGAGTGTGGCGACCGCGTTCCCGAGTGGGCGGTCGAGTCTGGCGATCAAGGTGCAGGACACCAAGGACGCGGTGGCCGCCGGCGCCGACGAGGTCGACATGGTGATCGACCGGGGCGCGTTCCTGTCCGGCCGGTACGGGATGGTCTTCGACGAGATCACCGCGATCCGCGAGGCGGCCGGTGACGCTCATCTGAAGGTGATCCTGGAGACCGGCGAACTGGTCACCTACGACAACGTCCGGCGCGCGTCCTGGCTGGCGATGCTGGCCGGCGCGGACTTCATCAAGACCTCGACCGGCAAGGTGTCCCCGGCGGCGACGCTGCCGGTGACGCTGGTGATGCTGGAGGCGGTCCGGGACTACCACGAGAACACCGGGCTGCACATCGGCGTCAAACCGGCCGGTGGGATCCGGACCTCGAAGGACGCGATCAAGTACCTGGTGATGGTCAACGAGACGGCCGGACCCGATTGGCTGGACCCGGAGCTGTTCCGCTTCGGCGCGTCCAGTCTGCTGAACGACCTGCTGATGCAACGCACCAAGCTGGCCACCGGGAACTACTCCGGACCCGACTATTTCACGCTGGACTGAGGCATGAGCAGATTCGAGTACGCACCGGCGCCGGAATCCCGGGCCATCGTGGACATCAAGTCGTCGTACGGCTTGTTCATCAACGGCGCCTTCGTCGAAGCGACCGACGGTAAGCCGTTCAAGACCGTCAGCCCCGCGTCGGAGGAGGTGCTGGCCGAGGTCAGCGAAGCCGGTCCGGCCGATGTGGACAAGGCGGTGAAGGCGGCCCGGAAGGCGCACGAGAAGGTCTGGGGCCCGATGCCGGGCCGCGACCGGGCGAAGTACCTGTTCCGGATCGCCCGGTTGATCCAGGAGCGGGCCCGCGAACTGGCGGTGCTGGAGTCGCTGGACAACGGCAAGCCGATCCGCGAGTCCCGCGACGTCGACGTACCGCTGGTCGCCGCGCACTTCTTCTACTACGCGGGCTGGGCCGACAAGCTCGAGTACGCCGGCGCCGGCCCGGACCCGCAGCCGTGGGGGGTCGCGGGTCAGGTGATCCCGTGGAACTTCCCGTTGCTGATGCTGGCCTGGAAGATCGCGCCGGCCCTCGCCGCGGGCAACACCGTCGTACTCAAGCCGGCTGAGACTACCCCGCTTACCGCGCTCGCGTTCGCGGAGATCTGCCAGCAGGCCGACCTGCCGCCGGGTGTCGTCAACATCATCACCGGCGCGGGCAGGACCGGCGAGAATCTGGTCACCCACGAGGGCGTCGACAAGGTCGCGTTCACCGGTTCGACCGCGGTCGGCCGGGCGATCGCCAAGGCGGTCGCGGGCACCGACAAGAAGGTCACCCTCGAGCTCGGCGGCAAGGCAGCGAACATCGTCTTCGAGGACGCGCCGATCGATCAGACCATCGAGGGCATCGTCAACGGCATCTTCTTCAACCAGGGTCACGTCTGCTGCGCCGGATCGCGCCTGCTGGTCCAGGAGAGCGTGTACGACGAGGTGCTGGCCCGGCTCAAGCGCCGGATGGGCACCCTCCGAATCGGCGATCCGCTGGACAAGAACACCGATATCGGCGCGATCAACTCACCCGAGCAGTTGGCCAGGATTCGCGAACTGTCGCAGGTCGGCGAGGACGAGGGCGCCGAGCGCTGGTCGCCCGAGTGCGAGCTGCCGTCGCAGGGCTACTGGTTCCCGCCGACGGTGTTCACTGGGGTGTCGCAAGCGCACCGGATCGCCCGCGAGGAGATCTTCGGGCCGGTCCTGTCCGTGCTCACCTTCCGGACCCCGGCCGAGGCGGTGGAGAAGGCGAACAACACCCCGTTCGGGCTGTCCGCCGGCGTCTGGACCGAGAAGGGTTCCCGGATCCTGTGGATGGCGAACCAGCTGCGCGCCGGCGTGGTCTGGGCGAACACGTTCAACCGCTTCGACCCGGCCTCGCCGTTCGGCGGGTACAAGGAGTCGGGCTACGGCCGCGAGGGTGGCCGGCATGGTCTGGAGGCCTACCTTGCCCACTAGAGAACCTGGGCGGCTCGACGTCCGCAAGACCTACAAGCTGTACGTCGGCGGCGCCTTCCCACGCAGCGAATCGGGGCGCTCGTACGTCGTGACCAATGCCAAGGGCAAGTTTCTCGCGAACGCGTCGCAGGCCTCCCGCAAGGACGCCCGGGACGCCGTCGTCGCGGCCCGCAAGGCGTTCGGCGGCTGGTCCACCCGGACGGCGTACAACCGCGGCCAGGTGCTCTACCGGATCGCCGAGGTGATGGAGGGCCGGCACGACCAGTTCAGCGCCGAGGTCGCGGCCGCCGAGGGACTGTCGATCAGCAAGGCCCGGTCCCTGGTGGACGCCTCGATCGACCGTTGGGTCTGGTACGCCGGCTGGGCGGACAAACTGGCTCAGGTGGTCGGCTCGAGCAACCCGGTGGCCGGCCCGTACTTCGACTTCTCCTTGCCCGAAGCAACTGGTGTGGTGGCGCTACTGGCGCCGCAGGACGACAGCCTGCTCGGCCTGACGAGCGTGATCGCGCCGGCGATCGTGTCGGGCAACACGGCCGTTGTGGTCACCTCGTTCGAGCGGCCGGTGCCGGCGATCACGCTGGGCGAGGTGATGGCGACGTCCGACGTACCGGGTGGGGTGGTCAACATCCTGACCGGGTCCGCCTCGGAGATCGGCCCGTGGCTGGCGTCCCACCTGGACGTGAACGCGATCGACCTGTGCGGGATCGAGGATCCGGACGAGGCCCGCGAACTGGAGGCGGCCGCGGCGGAGAACCTCAAGCGGGTCCGCCGTCCGGCCGAGGAGGACTGGTTCGCATCGCCGGGGCTGTCCCGGCTCACGCAGTACCTGGAGACGAAGACGGTCTGGCACCCGATCGGGGTCTGACCCGGCTTATGCGGGCCGGCGGGCGACGGCGAGCAGGGAACCGCCCGCCGGGAAGTTGAGGCCCGCGCGGACCAGCGCACCCTCGAGCCGCATCACCGCGTAGCACGCCTTGTTCAGCGGCGCCGCCATGTCGAGTTCACCCTCGACGTCGGCGGCGTCCTTCTTCAGCAGCCGCGACAGCATCATCGCGGGCAGCAGCAGCGACACGAACGACGCGATCCGCACCGGCTCGAACCCGGCCGCCCGGATCTCCCCGGCCAGCTCCCTCCGGGTGTACCGCTTGACGTGATGAGCCGCGACGTCCGCGCCGCTCCACAACCACTTGTGCTGCGGAACGGTGATCAGCAGCCCGCCACCCGGCTTCACCGCCTCGAACATCCCGGCGAGTACGGCGGGCGCGTCCTCGATGTGCTCGATCACGTCGAAGGCACCGGCCACGTCGAACTCCGCGGCGTACGGGTTGCGAGTCGCATCCATCTGGGTGAGCTCGACGCCGGACGGCATCCGGATCCGGGCGTTCGCCAGGCCCTCCTCGAACAACTCGGTGCCGACCAGCCGCCAGTCCGGGTGGATCTGCCGGACCCGATCGATCACGTAACCGTTGCCGCAGCCCAGTTCCAGGAAGGAACGGGCGGACGGGAAGTAGCGGTCGAGCGCCCAGTTGATCAGGTCGCTGCGCGCACGGAACCAGAAGCTGGTCGAGTCGAGCGCGAACAGCGACTCGAAGTGCTTGGGGTCGTAACCGCCGGGAGCGCCCGAGCTTGTCATCGCACGAACGTACCGACTTCCTGCCCTTTTCGCCAAGCAACCCTGGGATACGGTCGCGTCATGATCTTCACAGCCAAGCCCGTGCTGGGTGACAAAGTTGCCGTGGTCTCGCCGTCCGGTGGACTGCCCGAGATCTTCCCGGCGCCGTACGAGCTCGGGCTGCGGCGGCTGAGCTCGTTCGGGCTGGAGCCGGTGGAGTATCCGACGACCCGGAAGCTGGCGTCGACGCCGGAGCAGCGGGCAGCCGATCTGCACGCGGCCTGGTCGGATCCGTCCATTCGGGCGGTGATCGCGACCATCGGCGGGGACGATCAGCTCACCGTGCTGAAGCACCTCGATCCGGCGGTCTTCCGGGCCGACCCGAAACCCTTCTTCGGGTACAGCGACAACACGAACCTGCTGAACTTCCTTTATTCGCTGGGAATTCCGGCGTTTCACGGCGGGAGCGTGATGGTGCAGTTCGGCCGGGGCGGCGCGATGCACCCGGACAGCGAGCGATCGCTGCGGGCCGCGCTGTTCACCTCGGGCGACTTCGAGCTCACGCCAGCGTCCGGCTGGACCGACCGGGACCGCGACTGGGCCGATCCGAGCTCACTTGAGACTGAGCCGGAGCTGTTCCCTGGGACCGGTTGGACCTGGCACGGCTCAGCTGAGCAGGTGAGTGGGCGGCTGTGGGGTGGATGTCTGGAGATCATCGACTGGCAGCTCGCGGCCGGGCGCTGGATGCTGCCGGCCGAGGAGTACTCCGGGGTGCTCTTCCTGGAGACGAGCGAGGAGCTGCCGAGCGCACCGCAGGTGTACCGCATGCTGCGCAATCTCGGCGAGCGCGGCCTGCTGAGGCGCTTCGACGCCGTGCTCTGGGGCCGCCCGAAGGCCTGGTCCCTCGAGCAGCACCTGACGGCCGACGAGAGCACCGCCTACACGACCGACCAGTACGCCGCCGTCAGCCGCGCGCTCGCGGAGTACAACCCGGCGGCCCTGCTGGTGACCGGCCTGGACATTGGCCACACCGACCCCCAGCTGATCCTCCCCTATGGCGGCATAGCGCAGGTGGACGCGTTGAACCAGCGGATCACGGTCACTTACTGATCAGCGGCCAAGGAGAAACCATCCACCCGCCGCCGCGGCGGCGAACACCACCGGCAGGGCGACCAGCAACCATCCGCGGCCGCGCCGACGTCGCGACTCCCCAGCGGCGGCCGCGATCGTCGTACCGATCTCGTCGACGTTGCCGACGGTGGTGCGGCGCGAGGCGAGCAGGGGTGCTTCCTGTTCGAGCCGGTAGGCCTCGGCCTCGAGGCGGTCGGCGAGGGTGTCGGCGCGGTTCCAGCGGTCGCCGACGCGGTATGCGCAGGCCCGGGCGAGGATCTCGTCGACAGGTCCGATCGCGTCGTGCAGCAACGGCCGCAGGCTTGGCGGGTTGCTGTCCGGGTCGCGGCCGAGCACGTCGTTGATGGTCGCCGCCACGAACGGCGCCCGCCCGGTCAGCAGGGCATACGTGACCGCGCCAACGGCGTACACGTCGGCCCGCTCGTCGAAGCCGCCGTCGCCTCGGCCCTGCTCAGGCGCCATGTACGACGGGGTCCCGACCGCCTGGGTCAGCCCGGAGGCCTCGGCCGCGCGCTTGGCCAGGCCGAGATCGGCCAGCACGATCCGATGGGTGCCGCCGCCGGACTCCTGGCCGTTGGCGGGCCGGAGCAGCAGGTTCGCCGGGGTGATGTCACGGTGTACGACGCCCTCGGCGTGCAGGGCGGCGACCGCGCGGGCCAGGTCCGCACCCCACCAGAGCGCGTCGGCCGGATCCACCGGCCCCTCGGCCAGGAGGCCCGCGATCGTGCCGCCGCCGACGTAGTCCATCACGAAGTACGGCCGGCCGTCGGGCAGCTCACCGAGATCGAACACCCGGACCACCCGGTCGCTGGCGATCCGGCGCATCAGCCGCGCCTCGGCCAGGAACCGCTCGCGCACATCCGACCGGGACGCCCAGTTGTCCGCCAGCACCTTGACGGCCACGTCGACGTCGAGATCGTCGTCGTACCCGCGCCAGACCGTTGCGAAGGCACCCGCGCCGATCTTCGACTGCAGCCGGTACCGCCCGATGACGTCCATCCCGGCTATTGTCGGTGACTGAGGGGACATAAGCGAACACGAGCTTTGGGGGAGCATGAACGAGGACCTGGAGGACCTCGCGGCGCAGGCGTCGCACGGCGACCAGACCGCGTTGGATGAACTGCTACAGGCGATCCGCCCGCAGGTGCAGCGCCGGGTCGCCAAGTTCCTGCCGTTCCGCGAGGACGCCGAAGAGGCCGCGCAGGACACCCTGATGACGGTGGCGACCAAGATCCACACCTTCAAGGGCACCGGAAGTTTCGCCGGCTGGCTGACCGTGGTCGCGACGAACCAGGCCCGGCAGACCTACCGCTCGCTCAAGCGCCGCTCGGTCGAGTCCTCCGCCGAGGTGTTGCCCGAGGCCGTCGACCCGCGGACCACGTCGGTGATCGCCGGCTCCCGCCTCGATCTGCTGGAGGCACTCGAGGCGCTCGAGTCGAACCACCCGAAACTGGTGCAACCGCTGGTACTCCGGGACCTCGGCGCGATGTCGTACGCCGAGATCGCGGACGAGCTCGACGTACCGCTCGGCACCGTGAAGGCCCGGATCCACCAGGCCCGCAAACAAGTCGCCGAGCACCTCACCGTCCGCTGAGCCGCAGCGCCCCTGGATCCACGGTCCTCGACTGGATCGTGGTGTCGACCGGAGCGGCCATCCACTGCTGCAGGATCCGGGTCGCCTCGGTGCGAAGCGCGGCCGGCAAGGCACCGATGTTCGATCCGTGGTTGCCGGCCGGGACGGTGTACCAGTGCGAATCCCTGGTCCCCGGCCCGGGCTCGAACTTCTCCGCGCTCCACGGATCGTTCTCGCCGTACACGAACAGCATTCGCCGGCCACTCGTCTTCAGCCACGTATCGACATCGCCCATCGCGAGCGGTTCGTGCTTCGGCTCGATCGCATCCGGTACGGCGGCCGGGGCGTCACCGGCTTCCCGATAACGCAGCAAACCCTTCAACCACGTGGTTTTGCTCGCCACATCGGGCCAGTTCAACTGCTGCGTCGCCTGGTAGAAGTACGGCAGGAACGGCGCTGTGCCCTCGTCCGAGTAGAACGACCAGCCCGCGATCCGGTCGACGAACTCGAACAACTGCTGGTCGGTCGCGGTCGCGCTCCCGGGCACGACTGCGCAGTCCAGCTGGGTTCCGTACTGCCAGAACGCGAACGGCGTGTCCAGCAGGGCCGCCTCCAACGCCCGATCCGCCGAGCCGAAGGTGCTCTCGTACGTCAGTCCGTTCGCGGCGGCGAAGTCCTTCAGTTTCGCCACCATCGCCGGCCGCCGGAGCAACGTGTTGCGCTGCAGGTTCCGCAGAGCCAGGTTGCACTGCGGATCCTGGCCCGCCCGCTGGATGAAGTCGACGTACGAGTCGCGCCGGTTCACCACGTCCTGCGGCGCCACGTAGGCGACCGTCGCGTCCACGTCATCCGGGTAGAACCGGCGGTGGTAGACCGATGTCATCCCGCCCTTGGAAGCGCCGGTGGAAACCCAGCGGCCCGGATACAGCGCCTGCTTGAACGCCTGGATGATCCGGTGATGATCGCTCGCGGCCTGCCAGATGTTCAGCTTGGTCCAGTCCTGGCTCTTCGGGGTCGAGTTGTTGAAGAACCGCTGCTCGACGTTGAGCTGGTTGCCGTCGACGAGTCGCGTCGGCTCGGCCGTGAACGCGCCGCCGACACCGCCGTACCCGGTCGTGTGCAGGACGGTCGGCCGGTCGAAGCCGCGATGCCACAAGGTCACCCGCTGCTCGAACTTCTCGCCGTTCGGCCGCTTGTGATCCGCGGGCTGGGTGTACCAGAGCACGAAGAACGGCTTCCCGTTGACCGTCGCACTGCTCTCGATCCGCAATCCCGGGATGGTCGCCAGCTTGGCTCGCACATCGTCGACCGGATCCGCGGCCGCCGGCGTCACTCCCGAGAGGACGAGCAAGGTGGTGACCAGGAACAGCTTGAGCAGACGCATGGGCGGACTCCTGGGTGTGGGGCGACACTCCACTACCGAGGGTAACCTGCTGCGCGGTGAATGTGATCGGCCAGGGCGCGGCCGGCCGGGGTCGCGCGGCGCCTGCCGCGGGCGAGGAGATGGCGGCGGAGGGACCACGGATCCTCCAACGGGCAGAGGTCCAGCTCGAGGTTCTCCGGTACTGCGGGGCGCGGGACGACGGCCAGTCCCGCACCGGCCGTCGCGAGGGTGATCAGAGTGTGCAGATCGGGGACGAGGGTGCGGAACCGGGCGACCGGCGCGTTCTTCGCGAGATGCCGGTCGATCCATTGACGCAGGGACGAATCCAGGGAAAGCCCGACCATCGGGTGCTCGGCGGCCTCGCGGTACGTCATCCCGGTCCGCCCGCTGAGGACGCCGCCGGCCTGACCGATCACGACGAGATGGTCGTCGCTTAGTGGTTCGATCGGCAGTTCGGTCTCGCCTGCCTCGTCGTGCAGCACGATCCCCAGATCCGCCTCGCCATTAGCGAGCAACCGCAGGCTTTCCGGGGTCCGATGCTCGGAGACCGACACGTCGTACTCCGGGTGGGCGCGCAGGAAACTCGTCAGCGCCAGCGGGACCAGCCGATGCATCGCCGAGGCCCCCGCAACCAGTACGACGGGCCTTCCGGGGGCCGCCGTGTAACTCCCGACCGCGCTGTCGAGCCGGGTGGTCTCGGCCAGGACAGCCTGCGCATGCCTTGCCAATGTGGTTCCCGCAGGTGTCGGTCGAACCCCTCTGCGTTCGCGGATCAACAGAGGCACACCGGCCTGCGCCTCCAACGCTCTCACCCGCGCACTCGCCGACGGCAGGCTCAGGTGCACCTGCTTCGCCCCTGCGGTGATGGAACCTTCGCTGACCACGTGAACGAACAGCCGCAGATCATCGAGGTCGTAGCGCATCCCACCAGCCTACGTCTGAGCCTTACCCACGGTGCACGAATTCCGCATTGTGCACGAGGTCGTCCCGGCCGGATCCTCGTACTCGGAGGTGACCATGCCGGACTACAGCCCCGCGGCGCGCGCCCGGGTAGCCCTGTCGTACGAGGCCTGCCAGCTCGCCGAAACCGCCCGCCGCGCCGTACCCATCGCCCCGACCGAACTCCACGCCGACGGCACCCCGGCCTGGGCCCTTGACATCGCCACCGACCTACTCGAGGCGACCGCGCGGTACCTCGAAGCGGTAGTCGTCTTCACCCGCCTCACCGGCGCCCACCTCGATCTCCCCGAAGGCCCAACCACCACCGACTGGTGGCGCACCCACCTACTCCAAGACCCCTTGGAAGCCGCCCAAGACCTAGACGACTGGCTCCACCACCACACCGACGAGCCACTTCCCCCGAACCCC
Organism: Kribbella caucasensis; assembly: GCF_004361855.1. GTDB lineage: Bacteria > Actinomycetota > Actinomycetes > Propionibacteriales > Kribbellaceae > Kribbella > Kribbella caucasensis. The sequence goes on along the minus strand of NZ_SNWQ01000017.1, from coordinate 121,367 downwards.
GTCTCCGGTCCACTGGCATGACTGGGTCCCGCTGCGTGCAGGTGAGGGGCACGCAGCGGGACGTTGTTGGGGCTAGTCAATGAGGTTTTGGACGATGGTGGTCATTCGGTCTACGGGGATGGCGAAGCCGATGCCGATGTTGCCGGAGCGGCTGGAGGAGCCGAGGGTGGCGATGGCGGTGTTGACGCCGACCACCTGACCGGATGCGTTGACCAACGGGCCGCCCGAGTTGCCGGGGTTGATGGCCGCGTCGGTCTGGATCGCGGTCTGCCGGCTGCCGCTGTCGCCGAACCGGGCCTGCCGGTCGACCGCGCTGACGATGCCCGCCGTCACCGTGCCCTCCAGGCCGAGTGGTGAACCGACGGCCAGCACCGGATCACCGACCCGGAGTTCCGACGACTTGCCGAGCGTGAGCGCCCGCAGGCCCGAGTTGCTCGCGTCCGCGGCGACCTGCAGGACGGCCAGGTCGTTGTCCGAGTCGACGCCGATGATCTCGGCGTCCAGTGACCGTCCGTTGGACAGCACCAGCGTCACATTGCTCGCTCCTTCCACCACGTGGGCGTTCGTGACCACGTGGCCCTGCTGGTCGATCGCGAACCCCGAACCGGTCGCCCGACCGGCTCGCACCGACACCACACCGGGCAGCACGCTCGCGGCCGCCGAAGCGATCGACGAACCACCCGAGCCCGGTGCGGACGGAGCCGACGCCTGCGGCAGTTCCGCAGTCGCGACCGACGGCGTGTCATCGCCCCAACCACCTGTCACCGCGCCGGCGAGACCACCCGCCAGGATCGCCCACGCGATCCCGGCGGCCAGCGTGCGCCCGGTACGGCGGCGTACCGGAGCTGCCACGGGTCGGTCCGTCACCCCGGCCTGAGGTGCCGCGGCCAGAGAGGGGGGTTCCGACGGGAAGGGGGGCAAAGGTCTGGCGGAGGCCGGGGTGACGGGGAACGGGAAGCCAGTCGGCGCCGCGGGTGGTTCGGGTGCGACTGGCGGTGGACCGGGGGTGTAGTCCGGTCCGCGGAACGGATGACCAAGATGAGGACTCACTAGAACTCCAACCTGTTCAGGAAGTTGCTCATGGCAACCGCGAGAACCACAACAGGGATGCCAGGCCGGCCAGCAGCGCGGCGGCCAGGGCGATTCCGGCGACCAGGTTGGTGATCTCGCGTTCCTCGGTGGTCCAGCCGATCGACGACTGGAGGTCGGAGTAGACGTCGCGCAGTTCCTCGTCGCTCTCGGCGGCGTAGAAGGAACCGGCGGTGTCCTGGGCGAGCCCACGCAGGGCCTCGGTGTCGGCGGGGACCGGGATCGTCCGGCCTTCGAGGTTGATCGTGCCCTCCGCGGTTCCGTAGGCGATGGTCGAGACCGGTACGCCGGCCTGCGACGCCGCCTCGGCGCCTTCGTCGATCGAGCGGCCCGAGGTGTTCGTTCCGTCGGACAGCAACACGATCCGGGCCGGCGGCGGGTCCTCCGCGGCCTGCGCGTCCAGTGACCGGACCGCTTGCAGGCTGGTCAGTACGGCGTCCCCGATCGCGGTGCTGTCGTTCATCGTCAGCCCCCCGATCGCGTCGACGGTCGCCTGGTGGTTCGTGCTCGGCGGCGTCACCACGTTCGCCGTACGGGCGAACGAGACCAGGCCGACGTTGAACTGCTCCGGCAGGTTGTTGACGAACTCGGTCGCGGCCTGTTTCGCCACCTCCAACCGGTTCGGCTCCACATCGGTGGCGGCCATCGAGTTGGAGACGTCCATCGCCACCACGACGGTGGCCCGCTCCCGTGGCACCTGGACGTCGGCGACCGGGCGGGCGATCGCGATGGTCAGCACAACGATCGCGGCCAGGAACGCGAACGCCGGCGCGTGCCGCCGCCAGCCGGGCCGGCTCGGTGCGACCTTCTCCAGCATCGGCAGGGTCGCGAACCGTACCGCGTACTTGCTCCGCCGGCGCTGCGCGACGACGTAGGCGACGACCAGCGCCGCGGCCACCAGCAGCAGCCAGAGCCACAGTGGTTGCTCGAATCTCATCGGATACCGGTCCTCCCTCGGGGGTTTCGGCGGGCCGCTGCCCGGCGGCGGGCGGTCGTGAACGCGGCCACGTCGCGAACCCAATCGGTGTCTGTGCGCAGCACCAGATGGGCAGCACCGGAAGCCCGGATCGCCTGTGCGGTGTTGGCACGTTGCTCGGCCATCGCGGCGGCGTACCGCTCGCGCAGCCGTTTCTTGCTGGTCTGTACTTCGCGGCGGCGGCCCGTCTCCGGATCGACCAGGGTGAGCAGGCCGACCTCGGGCAGTTCGAGCTCCCGCGGGTCGAGGATCTCGACCGCGAGCACCTCATGCCGAGCGGCGAGCCGCCGCAGTGGACGGGCCCAGCCGGATATTCCGCCGCTGGCGCCGTGGAAGTCGGAGACGACCACTCGGAGTCCGGGCCTCGGGTGTTCTCTGTTCAGCCGGGTGATCGCCCGGCCGAGGTCGGTCGCCGGATACTCGCCAGGTGTTGCCCTGGGCAACGAGAGCAGGGTCCGTAGCGTCCGGCGCCGGGCGGCCGCGCCGCCGACGTCGGGGATCCTGCGGAGCTCGTCGCCCAGGGCAACCCGGACGCCGAGGCGGTTGCCCGGGCCGTCGGCGAGCAGGCCGACGGCGCCGACCACGGCGACCGCCAGATCGCGTTTCTCGCTGAGCGCGGTGCCGAAGTCCATGCTGGCGGACGCGTCCACCAGGGCCCAGGTCTCCAGCTCCCGCTCGGCCAGCGGCGCCCGGACGTGCGGTTCGAGCGAGCGGGCGGTCACGTTCCAGTCCATCCGGCGGACGTCGTCCTGTCCCGCCTGGTACGGCCTGGCCTCGTTCGGCTCGCTGCCGGGACCGCTCCGCAGCCCGGTGATGTCGCCGTGCAGGAACCCTTCCAGTTTCCGCTTGACCGACAACTCCAGCGACCGCAAAGCCCGCTCCCGCCCAGCCAGCAGGTCCGGACCGACCAGCTGACCCGGCGTACCGCCCTGCACGTCCGGACTGGTCATGCCGCCGACCCCTGTACGCCGCCGGTCGGGTCGAACCCGCCTGCCGTGTTGATGCCAGGAGGCGTGTCGTCAGCCGGTACGACGTGCGGCTGCTCGACGGCGCTCAGCACCCTCGACACCACCGCACGCGGGTCGACCCCGTCCGCGAGGGCGTCGAACGTGAGGACCATCCGATGCGCCATCACGTCGTGCGCCACGTCGTACACGTCGGCCGGCAACACGTAGTCCCGGCCGCGCAGCAACGCCAGGGCCCGGCCCGCCGCGACCAGACCCAGCGTGGCCCGCGGGCTCACGCCGAACTCCAGTACGCCGCCAAGGTCGTTGATCCCGTACTGCTGCGGCGCCCTGGTCGCGTGGACCAGCCGGACGACGTACTCCGCAACCGCGTTGTGCACGAAGACGTCCTCGGTCGCCTCCTGCAACTCGCTCACCATCGCGGGCGTCAGGACCGCGTTCGCGTGCGGCCGGTGCGCACTCATCCGCTGCAGGATGGTGAGCTCCTCCATCGGGGTGGGGTAGTCGACCGTGATCTTCAGCAGGAACCGGTCCCGTTGCGCCTCGGGCAACGCGTAGACGCCCTCGGACTCGATCGGGTTCTGCGTCGCCAGCACCAGGAACGGCTCCGGCAGCGGGTAGCTGTGGCCGCCGATGCTGACCTGGTGTTCGGCCATCGCCTCGAGCAAGGCCGACTGCACCTTGGCCGGGGCCCGGTTGATCTCGTCGGCCAGCACGAGGTTGGCGAAGATCGGGCCGAGTTCGGTGTCGAAGCCCTCGGCCGACGGCCGCCAGATCCGGGTGCCGACGATGTCGCCGGGGACCAGGTCGGGGGTGAACTGCAACCGGGTGAACCGGCCGCCGATCACCTCGGCCAGGGTCCGCACGGCCAGCGTCTTGGCGACGCCCGGAACACCTTCCAGCAGGCAGTGGCCGCGGGCCAGCAGGCCCACCAGCATCCGCTCCACCAGTTGGTCCTGGCCGACGACGACCCGCTTCACCTCGAACAGGGCGCGCTCGAGTACTGCGGTCATGCGTTGCTCTGCGGGTCGGCCTGCTCGGGCTGGGTCTGCTCGGGCTGCGACGGCTGGGTCTGCTCAGGCTGGGCCTGGCCCTGTCCCTCGCCGCCGCCGTTCTTCTCCGGGCAGTCCTCGGCGCTTCGCCGGCTGTTCTGGCCGTCGCCCTGGGTGCCCGGGGACGGGGTGGTGGCGCCTTCCTCGATGGTCACGTAGCCCTGCTCGGGCGCCGGTTCGTCGCCGGCCGCATAGGCGATACCGCCGATGCCCAGCGCGGCCGTGGCGACCGCGGTACCGAGCAGGATGCGCTTGCCGGGGAGGTTCATGCCTTGCTCCTTCGAATCGGGATGTTGGCCACCAATTCATCAGGTCGGCCCGAAAACGACCGGAAAGTGCGGCGAAAGTCCACCGAAAGAGCACCCCGGGGTCCGCTGGCAGCACGGTTACCTTTGGGATGTGCGACTACTGGTGGTTGAGGACGAAGAAGGCCTGGTCAGCGCTCTGCGCTCGGGACTCGGCCGGGCCGGCTATGCGGTCGACACCGCGTTGACAGGTGCCGAGGCGGTCGAGAAGCTCGCGACCACGGCGTACGACCTGGCCATCCTGGACATCACGCTGCCGGACACCAGCGGCCTGGATCTGTGCCGCGCCGTCCGCCGGGGTGAGATCGAGGTCGCATCCGGGCGCGAGTTGCGGGTGCTGATGCTGACCGCGCGCGCCTCGCTGGCCGACCGGGTTCGCGGGCTCGACGAGGGCGCCGACGACTACCTGACCAAGCCGTTCGCGCTGGTCGAGCTGCTGGCCCGGATCCGCGCGCTGCTCCGCCGGGACGTGACGAACGGCAGCACCCAGTTGCACGTCGGCGACCTCGTGCTGGACAGCTCGCGTCACCTCGCCACCCGGGCCGGCCGGGAGTTGCCGTTGACGTTGAAGGAGTTCGGCGTACTGCGGTATCTGATGTCGCGGCCGGGGCACGTCGTGTCGGCCGAGGAACTGCTCGAACACGTCTGGGACGAGAACGCCGACCCCTTCACCCAGAGCGTGCGCGTCACCGTCGGTACGCTGCGGCGCAAGCTCACGACGGACGGCGAGGAACCCGTGCTGGAGACCGTGATCGGCCGGGGCTACCGGCTCAGAGGTGAAACATGACCACGCGACTGCCGTCCTGGACGCAGACCATCCGGTTCCGCTTGACGCTGACGTACTCCGCCGTACTGATCGCGTTGTCCGCATTGCTTCTGGGCGGCGTGTACTTCGCGCTGTCGGCCCTGCTGGACGCGAAACCGCTCGACCCGATCACGGTGAACAAGGTGTACCGCGGCGCCGACGGCGAGCTGAAGGTCAAGCCGAACGTGGTGATCCAGGCCGCCGAGATCTCCAGTATCGAGTCGGCGGTGAACCACCAGACCCTGCAGACGTTGCGGAACTACTCGGCCGCGGGGATGGGCGCGCTGTTCATCGTCAGCCTCGGTACGGGCTGGTGGTTGTCGGGTCGCGCGTTGCGGCCGGTACGGCGGATCACGGCGACCGCGCAGGAGATCACCGCGACCGATCTGTCCCGGCGCATCGCGTTGGAGGGTCCGCGCGACGAGCTGCGGAATCTCGCGGACACCGTCGACGACATGCTCGAGCGACTCGAGTCGGCCTTCGTCGCGCAACGGCAGCTGGTGGACGACGCGTCCCACGAACTGCGCAACCCCTTGGCGGTGATCCAGGCCAACGTGGACGCCGTACTGGCCCACGACGACACGCCGTCCGAGGACCGGGCTCAAGCGACCGCGATCGTCGCCCGTGCGATCCAGCGGATGACCCGCCTGGTGGAGGACCTGCTGGCCTCGGCCCGGCGTTCGTCGCCCGCCTTCGTCGACGCCGACGTGGATCTCGCCTCGATCGCCGGCGAGGCCGCGGAGGAGTACGCCCTGCTCGCCGCCGACCGCGAGCTCCACCTGGTCCGCCGGCTCTCCCCCGGCCCGACCGCCGCGGGCGACGCCTCGGCCTTGCGCCGGGCCGTGGACAACCTGCTCTCGAACGCCGTCCGGCTGGCCCGCGGCGGCAGCGAACTCGTCCTCGCCGTCGGCAGCCGCAACGGCTGGGCCTGGATCGCCGTCCGCGACGAGGGCCCCGGCATCGCCGAAGACGACGCCGACCGCGTGTTCGACCGCTTCTTCCGCTCCGGCGCCCGCCAGTCCCCCGCCACCGTCCAGTCCACCGGCCAACGCCGCGCCGGCCTGGGCCTGGCCATCGTCCGCCAGATCGTCGAATCCCACGGCGGCACCGTCACCCTGCACTCCGAACTGGGCGTAGGCAGCACCTTCATCCTCTGGCTCCCCGAACGCTCCCTCACCAACACCACCCGCCGCACCCCCACCCCACCCAACGAAGACCCCCTAGGCCCCCGCCCCTGACCCCTGGACGGTCGGGTTGGGCCGGGCAACCCTGACCCATGACCACCGCACACCTGACCCGCTGGGAACGCACTGCCGAGTGGCCCTTGGCCGCCCTCGCCATCCTGTTCCTCGTCGGCTACGCAACACCGATCCTGGTGCCCGACCTGAGCGACAGCGCCAGCACCTGGTGCCGTGTCATCACTTGGATCGCCTGGGCTGCATTCGCGGTCGATTATCTGGTACGCCTCGCGCTCGCCCCGTCACGCCCGCAGTTCATCGGCAGCAACCTGTTGGACTTGGCGGTGCTCGTCCTCCCGCTTCTCCGCCCGCTGCGAATGCTCCGGCTGCTGACCTTGCTCAACGTCGTCAACCGGTACGCCGGTGCCACCCTCCGCGGACGCGTCGCCGTCTACGTCGCCGGCTCGTCGGTGCTGCTGATCTTCGTTTCCGCCTTGGCAGTTCTCGACGCCGAGCGTTACGCGCCGAACGCAACGATCAAGACCTTCGGTGATGCTGTCTGGTGGGCGTTCACCACTGTCACGACCGTCGGCTATGGCGACCGCTTCCCGACAACCGGCACCGGACGGGTCGTCGCGATCGGACTCATGCTGGGCGGAATCGCCCTGCTCGGCGTCATCACCGCGTCGCTCGCCTCCTGGCTGGTGCAACGGGTCGCCGAGGTAGAAGACAAGAGCCAAGCCGCCACACGAGCCGACCTACTGGCGTTGAGTGCTCAGATCACGGCTTTGCAGAAGCAGTTGGCGGTACTCCGCGAACCCCCACCGGAGCACTGATCATCAGGTGCCGGAGTTGGTGGTTTTGAGGGTCTTCTTGGCTTTGGTTACGGCGGTTTCGGTAGCGCCGGCTACGTCTTCGGGGAAGCCCATGACGGTGAGGGCGATGACCACATCGGCTACGCCGGTGGTGACCATCGTCAGTTCGAGGCCTTCGAGGGGGCCGCTGGTGGCGGTGAAGCGGACGGCGACCGGGGTGGTGCCGGCTTGGGGTGGGGAGACCTCTCGTACCTGGACCGTGGAACTGCCCTCGTTGGGGACGCGGAGGGTGAGGGTCTTGCAGCTACGGATCGCGGAGCGGAAGGAGTTCTGCAACGCAGCGACGGCCTGCGGGGTACCCATCGCGTCGATCTGCTCGTCGATGAACGGGCCCTCCTGACCGCCGGAGTACGACTCGATGGCCGATGCCTTCGAACCGGGCGGGGTGTCGGCGTTGGTGAGGGCAACGAGTTTGGCGCAGGCCGCGTTTTTCGACGACGCCGTGATGTCCCCGCCTTCCGCCGCCTGATCCGACTCGATCGAAAACCCCGGCGGTAGATCCGCCAACGCCATCAGTGCCTTCTTCAGCTCGGCCGCGGTCCGCGTCTGCGGTCCGGCCGGCTTCGGCGTGGACGGTGTCGCCGAGGGTGTCGGAGTTGGTGTCGGCGTCGCGCTCGGCGTACTGGTGCTGGTCGACGGCGCGGGCGAGCCCGACGGCTCTTCGTTCGAGCAGCCCACGACCAGCAGGCCCGCGGCGGCGGCAAAGGCGAGCGACTTCGGAGCACGCATCGGTCCGTCCAATCCTGGACCGGGCGGGATCCCGTCGACAACAAGTCACCGCAATCTACAACGACGGCAATCCGTACGCCGGCACGCTCGGTCGCGTGTTCCGGAGCCCGCGGGCAATCCTGTGGACCGCCGATCTCGACGGCCACCCCATCCAACTCCTCCAGCCGCTCAGTGAGCTGCTCCGGCTGGCGGGGTCTCGAGTGCCGCCGCTTTGAGCACCGGCCGGCCGTGTTCCGGGCCAGGACGTGACTGGCCCGTGCTCAAGGTCGCCGCTCAAACCCATCTGGAAGGCCGGGCCTCCTGCCAAGCGGACTTGGGAGAGTTCCTCCGGCGCAGCCGCAGTTCCCGGAACCGTGAACAAGTTGTCGGGGGCTGGGACAGGTTATGCCTTGTTCACGGTCCCGGGATGGTGTTCAAGGTCCCCGCGTCCGGCGGGGTCAGCCGAATGGTCTGGTGCCCCACCAGGGGCCGACGTCGTAGTAGCGGTAGATGTCGTCGTAGTCCGGGGCGTCGGTCAGTTCGGGGTCGTAGCCGGGGGCATCGACCACGGCCTGCCGGTGGCGGTCGATCACGACCTGGTCGGCGTCGAGCTTGCGGACCAGTTCGACCGGGACCAGGCGCGACTCCTTGCCCAGGCCGAGGAATCCGCCGTCCACGACCTGCAGCAGCCGCACCTTGCCCTCGTCGTGGTCCAGGAAGAGTCCGTCCACCTTGCCGAACTTCTCCCCGTCGGTGTCCACGACCGTCCGGCCACGAATATCGTCCTCGGGATCAGCCAGCACCAGGTCCGTTTCACCCAGTTTCACCAGCAGTACACGGTCACTCATCGTGGTCCTCCTCTCGTCGACCACACTCCCGGTAACCGTCATCGCTCCATTTCAAACAACTAGTGGCGCGCAACGGGCCACTAGCTCACCTTGACGGTGGCGGGGCCGGACAGGCCGGCGGCGTGTTGTTTGGTGGCGGCTCGGAGGACTCGGACCGACCAGGTTCCGGTGGTTGGGAAGGCGTAGGCGATGCGGGTGATCGTGTTGGTCGGGACTGCGACGCTGCGGACCGTGGTCCACACGGTGGAGCCGGGCTTGCGGGCCTGCAGGTGTGCGACGGCTCCGGCGTCGTACGGCGCCGCGGCGACCTCGTAGGTGACGGTCTTCGCGCGAGTGACCGAGGTCGGCACAACGCGCCAGACAACGGTCGCGACGGACACGGCCGGTACGGTCGGCGCGATCACCGTCTCGCCCGGGACCGAGGACGCCAGTACGGCCCGGAAGCTGCCGTTTGCGCCGCTGGTGAAGGGGATCGAGGCCACGCCGCCCGTCACCGTCTTCACCGAGCCGACCGTCGCCCAGGTGGTACCGCCGACCGCCTGGCGCTGCAAGGTCACGGTGATACCGGCGGGCGCGGCCGACCAGGTACCGAGCCGGTGGGTGTCCTGCACGGTCACCTTCGCAGTGCCCCGTTGACCGTAGTTCACCGCCGGAGCGGAGATCGTCGCCCGGCGCGCCGCGAGGAGCGTCACCGGCTGCGCGATCAGCTTGCGGTGGGAGCCGTCGGTCTCGAGCGAGAAGGAGATGGATCCCGGACCGGAGACCTTCGGTGTCACCGCCGCCGTGGTGCGGGGACTGGCGGTGGGTGTGGCGCAGTAGCTGCCCATGCCCACGGAGTCGGCCGGCTGCGCGGCGCTCAACTCGACCAAGCAGGTCTTCAGCAGATAGCCGGTCGGGGCGTCAGCGCTGACCGAGACGGTCGAACGAACCCCCAGAGTAAGTCGCAGCGGGCGGGAAATGGCCGCGCCCGCTGGCTTATCGGGTGATCACGGTGAGTGTTACAAGCGTTTGCGTAAAGGTTGCGCAAGGAGTGGGCGGGTGTTGGTGAGGACCGTGGCGTAGAGCTCTCGGACCTCGGCTGCGTCGGTGTCGGTCAGGCCGGCTGGTTCGGGAGTGCCGAGCGCGATCGGCCAGGTGGTCGGGGTCGGATCGCCGGAGAGGGCCCAGGCGGCTTGGCGGGCGGCACCGAGTGCGACGTACTCACCTGGCTCCGGGAGAACGACCGCAGCGCCCAGCAACGCGGGGGCGAGAGCCTGTACTGCGCGGGAGCGGGCGGCACCACCAAGAAGGAGGATGCGGTTGACCGGGATGCCCTGGGCGCGGAGCGCGTCGACCGCGTCGGCCAGGCCGCAGAGCAGGCCTTCCACGGCGGCCCGGGCCATGGTCGACGGGTTGGCGGTGGCCCGGGTGAGGCCGTAGATGAGGCCGGTCGAGTGCGGGAGGTCGGGGGTGCGTTCGCCGTCCAGGTAGGGCAGAAGGACCAGACCGTCGGAACCGGAGGAGGCCAGAGCGGCTTCGTCGAAGGCGGTGAGGTCAAGGCCGACGAGCTGGGCGGTGGCGGAGAGGACCCGAGCTGCATTGAGGGTGCAGACGAGGGGGAGGTAGCCGCCGGTCGCATCGGCAAAGCCCGCCACCAAGCCGGTCGGGTCGGCGGTGGGAGTCGACGTCGTGGCGAAGGCGGTGCCGCTGGTGCCGAGGGAGACGGCGACGTCGCCGGGTTGGAGGTCGAGACCGAGTGCCGCCGCCATGTTGTCGCCGGTGCCGGCGGCCAGGGCGGCGCCGGACGCGGTGTGGCCGACGATCTCGGCTGGGCCGGCGACGCGGGGCAGGGCGAGGGGGCGGCCGAAGGCGCGTTCGACGAGCTCCGGTGAGTAGTCGTTGGAGAACGGGGACCACCAACCGGTACCTGATGCGTCGCCGCGGTCGGTGGTGATGTCCTGGATGCCGTCACGGTCCGCGGCCAGCTTGTGCGTGAGCCAGTCATGCGGCAGCGCAACAGCCTCTGCCCGAGCGGCCGCAGGAGCGTCGCGGACCCAGCGGAGCTTGGTGATCGTGAAGCTGGGGACCGGGACCGATCCGGTCGCCTTGGCCCAGGCCTCGGGGCCGCCCAGTTCGGAGATCAGCTCGAGCGTGGCATCGGCCGAACTGGTGTCGTTCCACAGCACGGCCGGGTGGACGACGTCACCAGCGCCGTCGAGCAGGACCATGCCGTGTTGCTGGCCGCCGACCGAGATCGCCTCGACCCCCTCGAGCAGGCCGTCCGCCGACGCGATCTCCCAAGCCCGGAACCACTCGGCCGGGTCGACCTGGGTGGCGTCGGGATGCGGCGCGCGCCCCTCCCGTAGTACCTCACCGGTCGCCGCATCGCACACCACGACCTTGGTCGCCTGGGTGGAGCAGTCCACTCCGGCGACCAGTCTCTGCTGACTCATGTTCGGCCTCTCTTCTCGGAGCGGTGGGGCGCGGCCCAACGGTATCCGCTACCCACCGGCCTCGAGGATGACGCTCACCTCCCGGGATGGACGATCGCCTTGATCGCCTCGGGGTCCCGGCGGGAGGCAGCCAACGCGTCCGGTGTCTGCTCCAGCCCGTGGCGGCTGGTCACCAGCCTGTCCAGGTCGACTCGGCCGCTCTCCACCAATGCGATCGCCGTAGGCCACGTATTGGCATAGCGGAAGGTTCCGGTCACCTCGATCTCATGCTCCTGCACGTACGACAGCGGCAACGGCAGCTCGTCACCACCCATGCCCACCAGCACCGCGCGGCCGGCCGCGGCGAGGGATCGGATGCCCTCGGCGACGACGGGTGGATGTCCGGAGCATTCGAGCAGTACGGTCGGGGACCAGTCCAGTCCGGCCGCCAACCTCGCCGTACGGGCGTCGATCACGTCGGTGGCACCAAGCTCCGACGCTGCCGCGAGACGTGCGGGATTCACGTCGGAGACCGCGATCCGGGTCGCGCCGAGTGCTCGCGCCACCTGCACGCAGAGCAGGCCGATCGCCCCGGCGCCGGTGACCAGCACCCGTGAACCGGCACCGACCGCGCCCTTTCCGCAGGCCCAGACAGCCACCGACAACGGCTCCAGCAAAGCCGCCGCCTCGTCGCTCACGCCGTCCGGTACGACGTGCGCCATCGCCTGGTGTACGACGACCAACTCGGCGAAGGCACCGTCGACCGGAGGGGTGGCGAAGAACCGCATGTCCGGGCAGAGGTTGTACCGTCCGGCGAGGCACTGCTCGCAGGTGAAGTCCGGCCGGCCGGGCTCGATCGACACCCGCTGCCCGACCCGGCGGCCGGTCACTCCCGGGCCGACCTCGGCGATCACGCCCGACGCTTCGTGACCCAGGACGAGCGGCTGGTCGACGACGAATCTCCCGATCCGTCCGTGGTCGAAGTAGTGCGTGTCGGATCCGCACACCCCGACGGCGGACACCTTCACCAGAACCTCGCCTGGGCCCGGCCGTGGCACCGCCCGCCGCTCCAGGACCACGTCGCCGACGCCACGCAGTACGGACACCCGCATGGTGTCAACCATCAACCGGCCAGTCCTTCAAGCGTCGCCCGGGCTCCACGCTCGTGCAGCGACGACAGCGAAGATCTGTACGCCGCCACGAACCGCTCATCGGCAGCCAGGTCACCGAACAGATCCGGATCAGAGATGAACACCAAGGGATCTTCCCGGTTCCGCTGGGCCCGCTCAACCAGCTTGTCGCGCAATCGGTCGACCACCTCGATCGGTTCGCCCTGCTCGTCCACGCCCTCGGCGTACCGGGCCCAGGAGGCGACCACCAGCGCGGCTCGGTCGATCCCGCGGCCCGCGGCGAGCTGTTCACGGATGACGGGCAGCAACCATTTCGGGATCCGGTCCGAGCTCTCCGCGCAGAGCCGCGCGAGCGTGTCCCGCACCTCCGGGTTGGCGAACCGCTCGATCAGCTGCCGCTTGTACCGGAACAGGTCGACCCCGGGCACCTCCGGCAGCGTCGGCGTCCCCTCCTCGTCCATGTAGCCGAGCAGGAAGTCGACGAACAGCTTGTCCTGGCAGACCTCGTGCGCGTACCGGTATCCGGCCAGATAGCCCAGGTAGCAGAGCGCCTGGTGGCTCGCGTTCAGCAGCCGCAACTTCATCAGCTCGTACGGCTCGACGTCGTGCACCAGTTGCACGCCGACCTCCTCGTACGGCGGCCGGCCGGCACCGAAATCGTCCTCGAGCACCCATTGGGTGAACGGCTCGCAGACCACCGGCCACCCGTCCTCGACGCCGAACCGGTCGGCCAGCGCGTCCCGGTCGGCATCGGCGGTGACCGGCGTGATCCGGTCCACCATCGAGTTCGGGAACCGGACCTCGCGCTCGACCCAGTCGGCCAGCTCGGGGTCCTTCAACCGGGCGAACGAGGTCAGCATCTTCCGCGCGACGTGACCGTTCCCCGGGATGTTGTCGCACGACATCACCGTGAAAGGCGGAACCCCGGCCGCCCGGCGCCGGGCCAGCGCCTCCACGACGAACCCGAAGACACTGATCGGCGTGGCGCCCTCGACCAGGTCCGCGGCAAGCCCGGCGTCGGACGTGTCCAGTTCCCCAGTCACCTGGTGAACGTGATACCCGCCCTCGGTGATCGTCAGCGAAACGATCCGGGTCTGCGGATCCGCCATCCGCGCGAGCACCGCCTCCGGGTCGTCCGGCGCGAACAGGTACTCGACGATCGAGCCGATCACCCGTGGCTCGAGCGTCCCGTCCGGATGCTTGACCACCAACGTGTACAGGCAGTCCTGCGCCTTCATCACGTCGGCCATCCGCCGATCGGCCGGCATCACCCCGACCCCGGCGATCCCCCAGTCGAGTGCCTTGCCGTCGTTCATCAACCGGTCCAGGTACATCGCCTGATGGGCCCGGTGGAACCCGCCCACGCCGAAGTGCACGATGCCCGGGCGGACCGCCGTACGGTCGTACGCCGGCCCGCCGACCTTGTTGCCGAGAGCACCCAACGAGCCGGAGTTCAAGGTCACTTGACGGCTCCCAGCGACAGACCCTGGACGAGCTTGTCCTGAGCCGCGAACCCGGCGATCAGCACAGGCAGCGACACCACGATCGACGCGGCACACACCTTGGCGAGGAACAACCCTTGACTGGTCACGAACCCAGTCAAGAACACCGGCGCGGTCTGCGCCACCGTACCGGTCAGCACCCGGGCGAACAGCAGCTCGTTCCAGCTGAAGATGAAGCAGATCAGCGCCGCCGACGCGATCCCCGGTGTCACCACCGGCGCGACCACGGACCGCAGTGTCCGGACCAGGTTCGCACCGTCGACCGACGCGGCCTCCAGGATCTCCACCGGTACCTCGGACAGGAACGACCGCAGCATCCACACGGCGATCGGCAGGTTCATCGACGTGTACAGGATGATCAGCAGCCAGATGTTGTCCAGGAACCCGACCGACTGTGCGAACAGGTAGATCGGCAGCAGGCCGGCGACCACCGGCAGCATCTTCGTGGACAGGAAGAAGAACAGCACGTCGGTCCACTTCCGTACCGGCCGGATCGACAGCGCGTACGCCGCCGGGAACGCGAGCAGGATGACCAGCGCGGTGGACAGGATGCTCGCGGTCAGCGAGTTCGCGATCGACGGCCAGGGCCCGGTGTCGAAGAACGACCGGTAGCCGTCCAGCGTCAGCGGCGCGGCGACGTCCGGCGGGTTCTTCGCCGCGTCCTCCTCGGAGTGGAACGAGGTCAGCAGCATCCACAGCACCGGCAGCACGAACAGGAGGCCGACGATCCAGGCCAGCCCGCTCAGCAGCACCCCGCCACGCTTCTTCCGTCCGGTCACGATCGTGATCTGCCCGCTCATCGTCCGGTCTCCTCTCGGAACAGCGTGGACACCGACCGCAGCGCGAACGTCGCGATCAGGATCGTGCCGATGACGACGATCACGCCCGCCGCCGAAGCCCGGCCGTAGTCGTGCGCGGTGTAGAACGTCTGGTAGATCGTGTACGGCAGGTTCGCCGTACCGAGACCGCCGGACGTGATGGTGAAGACGGCGTCGAAGTTCTGCACCACGTAGATCGAGCCGAGCAGCGCGCTCAGTTCGAGGTACTGGCGCAGGTGCGGCAACGTCATGTACCGGAAGATCTCCCACTGGTTGGCGCCGTCGATCCCGGCCGCCTCGATCACGTCCAGCGGGCGGCTCTGCAGACCGGCCAGCAGGATCAGCATCATGAACGGCGTCCACTGCCAGACCAGCGCGAAGATGATCGACCACAACGGCTGGTTGCTGATCCAGTCCGGCTGCGGCGCGTTGTCACCGAACAACCACTTCAGCACCCCGTTGAAGAGCCCGTACGACGGGTTGTAGAGCGCGTGCTTCCACAGCAGGGCGGCCGCGACCGGTACGACGAGGAACGGCGTGATCATCATCGTCCGGACCACGCCGCGGCCGCGGAACTTCCGGTCCAGCAGCAACGCGATCAGGAGTCCGAGCACCAGGCTGATCAGGACGACACCCGCGGTGAGCAGGATCGTCACCCAGATCGCGCTCCGGGTGTTCGAGTCGGTCAGCACCCGGCGGAAGTTGTCGATCCCGGCGAACCCGCGCTCGTCGGGGTAGTACGCGTTCCAGTCCATGAACGAGACGATGATGGTGACCACGAACGGCAACTGGGTCACGATGATCATGAAGATCAGGGCCGGCAGCAACGGTGCCCGGCGGGCCCAGTCCCCGGTCCGGCGCATCAGGGTTCCTTCGCCACCGGGCGGCGGCGCGGCGTGCCGGCCAGGCCGGGTCTCGGTTTCGACGGTCATCACAGCTCCCCTACTTCGCTTCTCGTGAGCGGTACCGCTCGGCCACGTCGTCGGCGAGCTCCTGCCCGCGTTTCAGGGCGTCGTCGACGCTCATCCGCCCGGCGATCGCCGAACTCACGTCCTGGCTGACCTGGGTGCCGAGATCCGGGAACTCCGGGATGTCGACGAACTGGATCCCGATCGCCGGCCGCGGCTGGACCCCGGGATTGCGCGGATCGGCCGTCTCGATCGCCTGCTTGGTCGGCCCCGCGAAGGCCGCGGCCTCCTTGAGGTACTCGGGGTTCTCGTACGTCGAGGCACGCTTGCCGGCCGGCACCCGGGACCAGCCGAGCTGCTGGCCGACCAGTTCCTCGTACTCCTTGCCGGACGCCCAGGAGATGAACTTCCAGGCGTTGTCCTTCTTCTTGCTGGCCTCCTGGATGCTCCAGGACCAGGCGTACAACCAGCCGGCGCTGTCGGTCTTCACGACCGGCGCGGGCGCGTACCCCATCTTGCCCTTGACCGGAGAGTTCGGCGCCTCCAGCGAACCCGCGGCCGACGTCGCGTCGTACCACATCGCCACGTTGCTCTGGACGGTGTTGTTCAGGCACTCGGTGAAGCCCGCTTGTGGTGCGCCCAGCTCACCGTGGGTGCGGACCAGGTCGACGTAGAACTTGACCGCCTCGGTGAACTCCGGGGCGTCGACCTTCGCCTGCCAGTCCTCGGTGAACCAGGTCCCGCCGAAGGTGTTCACCACGGTGGTCAGCGGCGCGAACACCTGGCCCCAGCCGGGCTGCCCGCGAAGGCAGATCCCGCGCATCCCGGGCTGGGCGTTGTCGACCTGGGCGGCGATCTCGGCGACCTGCTGCCAGGTCGGTTTGGCCGGCATCGTGATGCCCTTCGACTCCAGCACGTCCTTGCGGTACATCAGGAACGACGACTCGCCGTAGAAGGGTTCGCCGTACACCTTGCCGTCCTGGCCGGACAGCGAGTCCGTCATCGGCTTGAGCACGTCGTCCTGGTCGAAGGTCGGGTCGTTGGCGATGTAGTCCGACAGGGGTGCGATCCACTTGCTGGTGGCATAGATCGGGATCTCGAAGTTGCTCAGCGACGCCACGTCGTACTGGCCGGCCTGGCTGGAGAACTCCTGGCTGATCTTGTCCCGGACGTCGTTCTCCGGCAGCACGGTGAAGTTGACCGCGATACCGGTCTCTTTGGTGAAGTGGTCGGCGGTGAGCTTCTGCAGATCGACCATCTGCGGGTTGTTCACCATCAGCACGTTGATGCTGTCCGCACCACCGCCACCGGCGCCGCCACCCCAGCCGGCGCAGCCGCTGACCGCAGTCACCAGGAATGCGATCGCGACGGCCCCGATGCGTTTCCGCTGTCCCAGCACGAGCCGCTCCTCTGTGTGTGTCAGTCAAGAGACGTTGTCGGTCAGGGTTCGCTCATATGAGCAGGGCTCTGCTCACAGCATGAGTGAACCGGGAACGGATGTGCCTGTCAAGAGTCTGTGCAACACTAGGGCGCACGCATGCTCATATGAGCGGGGAGGACCGATGGAGCCGAGCAGCTTTGCCGGCGGGCCGGCACAGCTCGTCCTGACGGCGTCGATCGCGCGCCGGTACTACGTCGACGGCCGCTCCAAGGTCGAGATCGCCGACGAGTTCCGGCTCAGCCGGTTCAAGGTGGCGCGGCTGCTCGACCAGGCGCGCAGCAGCGGGCTGGTGCGGATCGAGATCAGCCATCCCGGCGCGATCGACCTCGACCTCTCCGCCCGGCTGCAGGAGGCGCTCGGACTCCGGCGCGCGATCGTGGTGGACACCCCCGAGGAGGACCCCGCCGCCCTGCGTCTCCAGCTCGGCAAGGCCGCCGCCGATCTGCTGTCGGAGATCGTCACCGCCGAGGACGTTCTCGGGCTCGCGTGGGCCCGGGCGGTGACCGCGATGACCGAACAGTTGACCTCGCTGGCACCCGTTCCCGTCGTACAGCTCACGGGTGCCCTGACCCGGCCGGACGTCGACGCGAACTCGGTCGAGCTGGTGCGACACGTCGCGCGGCTGTCGGGCGGACCGGCGTACCTCTTCTACGCCCCGCTCGTCGTACCGGATGCGGCCACGGCGCGAGCGCTGCGGCAGCAACCCGAGGTGGCCGACGCGATCGGGCATTTCGAATCGGTGACCAAGGCGGTGGTCGGGCTGGGGTCCTGGGAGGCCGGCCAGTCGACGCTGTTCGACGCGATGGACGACAAGGCTCGTGAGCAGCTGGGCCGTCGGGGAGTCGTCGCCGACATCTCCGGGGTGTTCGTCAGTGCCGATGGCGAGCCGGTCCAGAGCCGGGTCACGGACCGGGTGATCGCGATCAGCGCCGCGCAGATGGATGCGATCGACGAGGTGATCGCGATTCCCTACGGGATGGCGAAGGTCGAGGCGGTCCGCGTCGCGGTGCGCAGCGGCCTGGTCAACGGAATCGTCACCCATACCCCGCTCGCGAAGGCGCTGCTGGATGAGGTTGACTGAACGGCGTGCCCGAGGTCGAGACCCAGCTGCTCGGCGGTACCGCCAACCGCGGCCTGGTGGTGCGGGTCGGCGACACCGTTCGCCGCCCGCTGCGCCCGAGCAGCACCGCCACCCACGCGCTGCTCCAGCATCTGGAGCGGGTCGGTTTCAGCGGCGGTGGCAACGGCGCACCGACCCTCCTCGGCGTCGACGCTCAAGGCCGTGAGGTGTTGTCGTTCCTGCCGGGCGAGACGGTCACGCCGCCGTACCCGGACTGGTCGATGACGGACGCCGCGCTCGACAGCGTCGCGCAGCTGCTTCGTCGCTATCACTCGGCGGTCGCGGGCTTCGACCCGGACACTTTCGAGTGGGCCGAGCCGGTGCCACCGGCGTACGTCGAGGGCATGGTCAGCCACAATGATCCGAACCTGGACAACGTCGTGTTCCGCGACGGCGTGGCGGTCGCCCTGATCGACTTCGACCTCGCCGGACCTGGTTCGGCACTGTGGGACGTCGCCACCGCGATCCGGCTGTGGGCGCCGCTGCGACCTGATGCCGATATCAACGATCCCCGTCGTGGCCGCGCCCTGACTCGGCTCCGACGCTTCGCCGACAGCTACGGGTTGGGCGAGGCGGACCGTCTGCGCCTGGTCGACGCCGCCGCGCTCAACCACGTCTGGTGCATGGACTATGTACGCCGCGGCGCCGAGACGGGCCACCCGTGGTTCCGCCAGCGCTGGACCACCGGCGAAGCGGACCTCACCGACCGAACCAACCACTGGTTCACCACCCACGCCAGCGCACTTCGCCAGGCGCTACTCAGCTAGCAGATCGCTGTTGAGGAGGCGGCGATGCACGGACTGGGTCGCCGGCGACGGATCGGCACCGAGTTCGTCGGCGAGGCGGAAGCGCAGTTCCTCGTAGACCCGCAGCGCCTCGGCGATGTTGCCCTGTGCGGCCAACGCCTTCATCAGGAGCCGGTACCCGCTCTCGCGGTACGGGGCCTCGGCAACCAGTTCGCGCCCGAGCCGTGCGGCCTGGACGATCTCACCGCCCCCGATCCGGAGACTTGCGGTGGTGTAGACCTCGACGGCCCGGAGGTGAACCTCCTCCAGCTCGCGCCGCCAGTCATCGATCCACCCACCCTCGTGTCCGGGCAGGAAGGTGCGGGCGCTGACGTACATCGGCGTCGCGGCGGCCCACCACGCCTCGGCGTACCGTCCCGCGGCGAGCATGGACTCGGCCAGGTGGACGAACCTGAGCGCTGACTCCACGTCGACGAGCGTGTCGGACGGCAGCCACAGCTCGCAGCTGTCGCGCCCGGCCAGCCGGTCAGGCCCCAGCACTCTGCGAAGTCGGGACAGCACGGCCGAGAGTGACGACGATGCGGCCGGGGGCAGTGCGTCCGGCCAGAGCGCGGTCATCAACTCGTCCCGGGGAACCGGGCGGCGGGGATTGACCGCGAGATAGGCGAACACGAGCCGGCCCTGCTTGCCGGGCAGCGCCGTCTCGACCCGTGAGCCGTCGAGTTCTATCACGAGCCGACCGCACAACTGCACCCGATTCGTCGTGGTGCGCCTCCACAAGGAGCCTGCAAGGTTTGCGCAAGGCCATGTCAAAGGTAGCGCGGCAGCGTGGACCTCGAGGCCGGCGAAGGACGCCGGCCCGGTTCAGAGGAGAACATCATGGCCAAGGTCATCAACTGCGACGACGGTTACGTCGTGCGCGGCGACAACGACGACGAGCTGATCGCCAACGCCGAGCGGCACCTCCGCGAGGCCCACCCCGACCTGGTCGGCAAGGTCACCCGCGACCAGCTACTCGCCCAAGCCGTCGAAGCCTGATGCTGATGGCAAGATGATTTGGGGAAAGGACATGCCATGGCGTATCTCATCCCGTGCTCGTGTGGCTACCTCATCCGCGGCAACACCGAGGACGAGCTCATCGAAGCGGCGTTCGAACACGCCCGAACCGCCCACCCCCACATGCTCGACACCCTCAACCGAGAAGCCCTACTGGCAATGGCCCAGGTCGAGTAAGCCCTTAGTCGCCGGGCTGCTGAGGTGTTCCGGCTTTCTGCCGCTCCGCAGCCCTGGCCTTGGCGATCAGACGGCCCTCCTCGGCGCCTTGGCGGTAGGCGTCCTCGAGGCGGCGGACTCCGTACGGTACGAAGATGGCCGACCAGACGGGCCACGTGCCGAAGTCGTACTGGCTCAGCATCACGATCAGGATCATGAGTACGGCGAGGCCGATGACCGCCAGACCCCCGCGGCGGCTGAACACCCGCGTGTCGTCC
This sequence comes from Kribbella caucasensis, assembly GCF_004361855.1. Taxonomy (GTDB): domain Bacteria; phylum Actinomycetota; class Actinomycetes; order Propionibacteriales; family Kribbellaceae; genus Kribbella; species Kribbella caucasensis. The sequence goes on along the minus strand of NZ_SNWQ01000017.1, from coordinate 101,000 downwards.
CCGACGAGCGGCATTTGGGTGATCGAGGCGACCACGGCGGGACCTTGAACAAGAAGCCGGGACCGTGACCCCCAAATAGCTTGTTCAAGCCCACCGTTTCTTGTTCAAGCTCCCCGCCATCCGCCCGTCCGGGCGGGCGGATGGACGAGAATGGGGCGGTGAGTGCTCGGGTGGTGTTGTTGGCGGGGCCTTCGGGGGCGGGGAAGTCGCACCTGGCTGAGGTCGTGGGGTTGCCGGTGGTGCGGCTGGACGACTTCTACCGGGACGGGGACGACGAGGCGATGCCCCGGTCGTCGCTCGGGATCGTCGACTGGGACGACCCGGGATCGTGGGACGCGGCGCGCGCGGTGGAGGCGCTGGAACGGCTCTGTACGACGGGGGCGGCGGACATGCCGATCTACGACATCGCCGTGGACGCGACGGTCGGGCATCGGGTGGTGTCGACCGACGGGCGGCCGCTGGTGATTGCCGAGGGCATCTTCGCGGACCAGATCGCGGGCGAACTCCGGTCCCGCGGGCTGCTGGCGGCCGCGATCTGCGTGCGGCACCACCGGCTGGTCACGTTCATCCGGCGGTTCCAGCGCGATCTCCGCGAGCACCGCAAACCACCGTTCACCCTGTTACGCCGGGGCTTGCGCCTGCTGCAGGACGACCCCCGAGTGGTCCGCCGCTGCATCGATGCCGGTTGCGAACCCCTCCCGCCCAAAGCCGCCCGCCGCCGCATCGCGGACTTGCTGGCCACCGCCCAGAACGCTTGAGAAGATTGGGGGTCGATGCGACAGTACATAGGACGTCCCAGGCTTCGGAGCGCAGCGAATGCCTTACACATAGTGCATTCGCCTGGTGTTCACCTTCGTCTGATGGCATCGGCGCGGAATCCCCTGACCTGCGGAGGAATCGTGAGGCGGAAAGCGCCGGGCATGACCGCTGTGCTCTTGTGTGCCGTCCTCGGTGTGTCCGGCTGTGCGGGAGGTGACGCCGGCGCCCTGACCAGCTCTGGAAGCTCCGGCCGCCAGGCCGCGCCGGCTCCCGGAGCGGCGTCGGCACCCGCTGACGCCCTGAAGGGCGGGATAGCCGGGTTGATCGTCGTACCGAAGGGTTACGTCGCCGACTCGCGTGAGATGAGCGGCCCGTTCAAGCTGGCGTCGTACCTCGACACCGTCTCCGCGTTCCAGGCGGAGGACCGGGCTCTCCTGCTCAACGCGACCTTCACCGAGGGCTACCAGGCCGCGCGGATGAGCCCGGACCGGCAGAAGCAGTACACGGTCCAGCTGTTCAAGACCGGCTCGGCCAAGAAGGCGAAGTACCTGCAGCTCGGTTTCTGGAACCAGCAGTCGCACACCATGAAGTTCGCCGTCCCCGGCGTACCGCAGGCCTTCAGCGACCAGCGGGTCGGCATCACCGGCACCGCGGAGCAGTCCGAAGCGGTCGCCGAGGTCAGCTTCGTGGTCGGCGCGATGCTCGTCCAGATCAGGGTCCGCCAGGTCGGCGAACTCGAGACCACCCTGGTCCCGGACACCGCCCTCGCCCGCACCTTGGCCAAACAGCAGTACACCCGCCTGACCAGCAAGTCCGGCTGACCCCGCGTCAACCACCTGGGTTCAGGCGGTCACCCGGTCGATGATCAGGCGGCGGTCGGGGGCCGACGTACCGACCTCGACGGCGTCGGCCAGGGCGTCGAGGGCTCGGTCGAAGCGGGTGGCGTCTTCGGTGTGCAGGGTGAGTAGGGGCTGACCGGCGGTGACCTCTTCGCCGGGTTTGGCGTGGAGCTCGACGCCTGCGACCGCGGAGACCGGGTCCTCCTTACGGGCCCGGCCGGCGCCCAAGCGCCACGCGGCGATGCCGACGGCGAGAGCGTCCAGGCGAGTCAGTACGCCGGACGCGTCGGCCGTCACCACGTGCTGCTCGGGAGCGACGGGCAACGGCGCGTCGGGGTCGCCTTCCTGGGCGGCGATCATCTGCCGCCAGACATCCATCGCCGAGCCGTCCCGCAACTTCGACGCCGGATCCACGTCCGTGACCCCGGCCGCGGCCAGCATCTCGCTCGCCAGCGCGACCGTCAGCTCGACCACATCCGCCGGACCGCCGCCCGCGAGCACTTCCAGCGATTCACGGACTTCCAGGGCATGCCCCGCCGTCAGACCGAGCGGCGTGGACATGTCGGTCAGCAGCGCGACCGTCTTCACCCCGGCATCGGTGCCCAGCGCAACCATCGTCTCGGCCAGCTCACGGGCGTCGGCGAGCTCCTTCATGAACGCGCCGGTCCCGACCTTCACGTCGAGCACCAGCGCACCGGTCCCCTCGGCGATCTTCTTGCTCATGATCGAGCTGGCGATCAACGGGATCGCCTCGACCGTGCCGGTCACGTCGCGCAGCGCGTAGAGCTTCTTGTCCGCCGGCGCCAGCCCGTCCCCGGCCGCGCAGATCACCGCACCGACGTCCTCCAGCTGACGCATCATCTCGTCGTTGGTCAGCGCCGCCCGCCACCCAGGGATCGACTCCAGCTTGTCCAGCGTCCCGCCGGTGTGCCCGAGACCGCGCCCCGACAGCTGCGGTACGGCGACACCGCAGGCCGCGACGAGGGGCGCCAGCGGCAACGTGATCTTGTCGCCGACGCCGCCGGTGGAGTGCTTGTCCGCGGTCGGCCGGGACAGCTTGCCGAAGTCCATCCGCTCACCCGAAGCGATCATCGCGGCGGTCCAGCGGGCGATCTCGCGCCGGTTCATCCCGTTCAGCAGGATCGCCATCGCCAGCGACGACATCTGCTCCTCCGCGACCGCGCCGCGCGTGTACGCGTCGATCACCCAGTCGATCTGGGCATCGCTCAGCTCACCCTTGTCCCGCTTGGTCCGGATCACGTCGACAGCGTCGAAGCTCACGTCACTCCTCCAGGTTCTCCGGCCCGAACGCGTCGGGCAGCAACTCGCGCAGCGGGCGGCTGCCGCTAGCCGTTTCGATCAGCAACCCCGGACCACCGTGCTCATGAAGCAGCTGGCGACACCGCCCGCACGGCGTCAGCAGGTCGCCGTTGTGGTCCACGCAGGTGAACGCGACCAGCCGTCCACCCCCGGTCCGGTGCAGCTCGGACACCAGCCCGCACTCGGCGCACAGGGTCAGCCCGTACGACGCGTTCTCCACGTTGCACCCGGCAACGATCCGGCCGTCGTCCACGTACGCCGCCGCGCCGACCGGGTACCCGGAGTACGGCGCGTAGGCGCGGCCCATCATCTCGACGGCGACCTTCCGCAACGCCGCCCAGTCGACCTCATTCGGTGACGTAGGGCTCACCATCGGCCTTCGGAGCGCGGACTCGTCCCACCAGACCGGCCACCGCGATCACGGTCGCCAGGTAAGGGGCCATCAGCAACAACTCGCCCGGGATCGGGGTCTGGATGACCTGCAGCTGGGACTGCAGTTGGGTGGCGAAGCCGAAGAACAACGCGGCCACCATCGCCCCGATCGGGTGCCAGCGGCCCATGATCAACGCGGCCAGCGCGATGAACCCGTTACCCGCGGTCATATCCTTGTTGAACGAGCCCGCGAACCCGACCGTGAAGAACGCACCACCGAGGCCGGCGAGCACGCCCGCCCACAGCACCGCCGAGTACCGGACCCGCTTCACCTTGATGCCGACCGTGTCGGCCGCCTTCGGGTGCTCGCCGACCGCGCGGACCCGCAAACCCCAGCGGGTCTGGAAGAGCATGAAGGTGACGACAGCGACCGCGATGTAGGTCAGGTACACCAGCACGGTTTGCTGGAACAAGATCGGCCCGATGAACGGGATGTCGCCCAGCCCCGGGATCTTCACCGCAGACAGAACCTCGGGCGTGTTCAGACTCGCGTCCTCCTGCAGGAACTGGTCGAACAGGTAGCCGGTGACACCGGACGCGAAGACCACCAGGACGACGCCGAGAACCACCTGGTTGACAAGGTACTTGATCGAGAAGACCGCGAGCAGCCAGGCCATCGCGACACCCGTGAGCGCCGCCGCGACCAACGCCGCTGCCGCGCTGTCCGTAGTACTGGCGACGACCGCCGCGGTGAAGGCTCCGACCAGGAACTGGCCCTCGATCGCGATGTTGATGACGCCCGCGCGCTCGCACAGCACACCGGCCAGCGCGCCGAGGATCAGCGGCGTCGCGAAGTTCAGCGTGCCCTGGAACTGGTTCGCCAACGGGAACGTCTTGCCCGCCGCCGCCCAGCACAGGAACGCACCGATGAAGCAGATCCCCAGTACTGCGGCCAGCCAGCCGGAGTACCTCTGCGGGACGCGGCGGAGCACATACGCCACGGCCGCGACCAGACCGAGGATCCCCAGCAGCAGGGCCGTGCCTTGCGCCGGGACGCCGAGCAGGTTGTTCTGCAGGTCGCCCGAGACCAGTTGGAATGTCGCCTGGCCGCTCTTCGTGAAGATCGCCAGCCCGAGCCCGATCAGCGCGAACACCAGCATCACGCCGCCGATCCGCAACCGCCGGATCCGGTCGGCCGGAGCCTCGATCGTCGCGGGCGCCGGGACCCGGACGGTATCGGGGGTGGTCGTTGTCTCGCTCATCCGTTCCAGCCTTTCGCGAGGACGGCGCCGACGCCGCGTTCCTTCGGCAGGAACCGGACCACCGAGCGCACCAGCGCCGGAGCCGCGACGAACAGCACGATCACGGCCTGCAGGACGGTGGTCAGGGTCAGCGGGGTCTGGGTCTGCAACTGCATCTGCAGACCACCGGCGTTCAGCGCGCCGAACAGCAGACCTGCCAGGACGGTGCCGAGCGGCGTACCGCGGCCCAGCAGCGCGACCGTGATCGCGTCGAACCCGACCGAGGCCGCGACACCATCGGTCAGCGGGAGATCCGTGCCGAGCACCTGCTGGGCGCCGGCCAGACCCGCGAGCGCACCGGCGACAACCATCGCGATCGTGTACGCGCGGCCGACCGACATCCCGGCCGTCCGGGAGGCATCCGCGTTCGCACCGACCGCGCGGAGCTCGAAGCCGACGGTCGAGCGGTTCAACAGCCACCATACGAAGACCGCGGCGAGCAGCGCGAGGATGAAGCCCAGGTGCAGCCGGGTGTCGCCGAACTGCGGGAACTGGGCGTTCGCATCCACCACCGGGCTGATCGGGTCCTCGCGACCGGGCCGCTTGAACGCCGTTGTCGTCAGCAACCACTGCAACAGGTAGATGGCGACGTAGTTGAGCATGATCGTGACGATCACCTCGTGAGCTCCGGTTCGCGCCTTCAGCACACCGACGATGCCGCCCCAGATCGCCCCGCCGATCAGGCCGGCGATCACGGCGAGCACCAGATGCAGGACCGGAGGCAGGTGCCAGGCGAAGCCGACGTACCCGGCCAGGATCGCGCCCACGATCAGCTGGCCCTGGGCACCGATGTTGAACAGCCCGGTGCGGAACGCCAGCGAGACCGCCAGACCGCCGCAGATCAGCGGAGTCGCCTGGGTCAGCGACTCGGCGATCGGGTCGAGGCCCCCGAGCGCGCCGACCGCGAGCGCCTTGTATGCCTCTCCGACCGCGGTCGCGGCCGCCGAGATGGTGTCCATCGGCGCGGCGCCGAAGTACCCCATCGCCGTCTTCACCTGGTCGTCGCCGACGATGATCAGGATCGCGCCGACGACCAGCGCCAGCACGATCGCGCTCAGCGAGACCAGGCCCTGCACCGCCCAGCTGGGCAGCCCACCGCGCTGCTTCTTGGCGGGGGCCTCCGGCGCCGGGGCCGGAGCCGGCTCGGTAACTGTGTCGTTGCTCATCTAGATGGTTCCCAACGTCGTCGGGTGCTCGGTCGCCTCGACTTCGGCCTCGCGCTTGGACGCGCCGGCCATCATCAGGCCCAGCTCGTCGCGCGGGGTGTCGGCCGGGACGACGCCGACCACCTTGCCGCGGTACATCACCGCGACCCGGTCCGCCAGCGCGGCGATCTCGTCCAGCTCGGTGGAAACGATCAAGACCGCGGTGCCCTGGTCGCGCTCCTTCACGATCCGGGTGTGCAGGAACTCGATCGAGCCGACGTCCACCCCGCGGGTCGGCTGGGAGGCGACCAGCAGCTTCAGTGGCCGGGACAGCTCACGGGCCAGCACCACCTTCTGCTGGTTGCCGCCCGACAGCGATGAGACGGCCAACTCGGTCCCCTGGGTGCGGATGTCGAACTCGTCCACCCGGTCCTGCGCGTTCTTCTCGATCTCGTCGGTGCGCAGCGCCAGGCCCTTGCCGAACGGCTCGCGCCGGAACAGGTCGAGTACCAGGTTCTCCGCGACCGAGAAGGACCCGACGAAACCGTCGTGCGCACGGTCCTCGGGGACGTACCCGATACCTGCGTCCAGCCGCTGCCGGGTACTCCGGCCAGTCAGGTCGATGCCGTCCAGGCTGATCTTGCCGGCCGCGATCGGGGTCAGCCCCAATACCGCCTCGGCGAGCTCGGTCTGACCGTTGCCCTGGACACCGGCCACGGCGAGGATCTCGCCGGCCCGGACCTCCAGGTCCACCTCGTCGACGGCGGTGAATCCGCGCTCGTCGATCACGGTCAGCCCTTCGACCCGCAGTACGGGCTCTCCCGGCTGAGCCGGTTCCTTGTCCACCACCAGCTCGACCGCGCGGCCGACCATCATCTCTGCGAGCTCCTCCTCGGACGCCGACGGCTCGGGGCTGCCGACCACCTTGCCGCGGCGGATCACGGTGATCTTGTCGGCGATCGCCTTGACCTCTTTGAGCTTGTGGGTGATGAAGACGATCGAGGTGCCGCTCTCCTTGAGCTGCCGCATCACCCCGATCAGCTCGTCGATCTCGGCCGGGGTGAGCACCGCTGTCGGCTCGTCCAGGATCAGCACACTGGCCTCGTTGGTGAGCGCCTTGATGATCTCCACCCGCTGCTGCACGCCGACCGGGATGTCCTCGACCAGCGCCTCGGGGTTGACCTCGAACCCGTATCGGTCAGAGAACTCGGTGACCAGGGTGTGCGCCCTCTTCCGGTCCAGTACGCCGCCGGGGTGGGTGTTCTCCCGGCCGAGCATGATGTTCTCCGCGACGGTGAACACCGGGACCAGCATGAAGTGCTGGTGCACCATCCCGATCCCGTGCCTGATCGCGTCGCTCGGCGAGTGGATCGCGACCTTCTCGCCGTCGATGACGATCTCGCCGGAGTCGGGTTGTAGCAGCCCGTACAGCATGTTCATCAGGGTCGACTTGCCGGCCCCGTTCTCGCCGAGCAGGCAATGGATCTCGCCCGGCTCGATCACCAGGTCGATGTGGTCGTTGGCGACCAGGGAGCCGAAGCTCTTGGTCAGCCCCGAGAGCTCGAGATGCATACGTGAGCCAACCTTTCAGACGGCGAGCCAGGAAGGCCGGCCTCGCGGACCTTTGCCTTCCTGGCTCGCACCGTACTACGCGATGGCGTCCTGGATCAGGATGCCTTCGGCTGTGCCTTGGACGCGATGGTGATCTTGCCGCTGATGATGTCGGCCTTGATCTGGTCCAGCTCGGTCTTCAGCTCCGCCGGGACCTTACTGTCGAACTCGTGGAACGGCGCCAGCGCCGTACCGCCGTTCTCCAGCGTGCCGATGAACTGGCTGTTGTCGAACTTGTTGTCCACGACGGACTCGATCGCGTTCTGGACCGCGACGTCCATGCCCTTCTTGACGCTGGAGATCAGCACCGAGCAGAACTCCGCGGCGCTCTCACAACCGTCGGTGTCGACCCAGATCGCGTTCACCTTGCCGTTGCTCGCCTTGGCCGCCTGCAGCCCACCCAGACCGGCCGGGCCGGCCACCGGGAAGATGATGTCGGCGCCCTGGGTGATCAGGTTCTGCGCGGTGTTCTGGCCCTTCGCCTTGTCCTCGAAGTCACCGGTGAACAGGCCGGACTGCTTGGCGTCGTCCCAGCCGAGCACCTGGACGCTCTTGCTCTTCTGCGTGTTGTAGTACCGCACGCCCTCGGCGAAACCGTCCATGAAGATGGTCACCGGCGGGATCTTGATACCGCCGTAGGTACCGACCTTGCCGGTGGTGGACATCGCGGCCGCGAGATAGCCGGCCTGGAAGCTCGCCTGCGCGGTGTTGAAGCCGAGCGGCTTGACGTTCGTGATCGGCTGCACCGGGGCGGAGTCGACGATGGCGAACTTGATGTCCGGGTTCGCCTTGGCCGCCTTGTCGGTGGCGTCCTCCAGCTTGAAGCCGACGGACACAATGACGTTGCACTTGGCCGTCACCATGGCGGTCATGTTGGTCGGGTAGTCGTTGTCCGACTTCGACTCGGCCTTGACCTCGGTGATGCCCTTCGACTTCACCGCCGCCTGCAGGCCGGCGTACGAGGTCTGGTTGAACGACTTGTCGTCGAACCCACCCGAGTCGGAGACCATACAGGCCTTGAAATCCTTATTGGCGCCCCCCGCGGCCGAGTCCTCGGCCGGCGGGCTGCCACAGGCGGCGACGGCGACCGTCACCGCGCCCACGATCGCCAGTCCCCGCAAGTACTTCTTCACCGGACGTCTCCTTTGTCGACCGAAAACATTTGCCCGGCACACCTTCCCCAGGGGTGCCGCATCCGCAGACTATAGGGGCGGGCCGCCATTCCCTGAACGTCAAATGGGCCTCGATACCGGAAAGTGACCGGCACTTTCGTCACAATTCCGAAACTCCTCCGGGATCGCTACCGTCCGCGTGCCATGGGTCACCGAGCGCACGATGGCTGCGTTGTCAGGGACATCTGATCGACCTTTGCTCACGGTCAGTCCTCGTCACGGTGAGTCACCGCGGTGCCGCCGCGGCCGGTTTCGTCGGGCCGGGATGGAACAATCGCGGGATGACGACTTCGCACCAGCTGTTGCTCGCGGACGTGATGGCACGCGTCGACGAGGTGGGCGCCGAGGCGATCGCGGTACGCCGGGACCTGCACGCGCACCCCGAGCTCGGCTGGCACGAGGTCCGCACCACCGAGGTACTCCGGCAGCGGCTGACCGCGGCCGGGTTGTCGCCGCAGGTGCTGCCGACCGGGACCGGGCTGATCTGCGACATCGGTTCGGGCGACACCTGCGTCGCTCTGCGTGCCGATATCGACGCGCTGCCGGTATCGGAGGCGATCGACAGCCCTTTTCGGTCGACGATCGACGGGGTCGCGCACGCGTGCGGGCACGATATGCACACCGCGGCCGTTCTGGGTGCCGGTCTGGTTCTCGCCGGGATGTCGGCGGACGGCGTACTGGATCGGCGGGTGCGGCTGATCTTCCAGCCGGCCGAGGAGGTGATGCCGGGCGGCGCGCTCGGCGTGATCGCGGCCGGCGGCCTGGAAGGGGTACGCCGGATCTACGGGCTGCACTGTGATCCCCGGTTGACGGTCGGCCAGGTCGGATTGCGGGTGGGCGCGTTGACCGCCGCGGCGGACCGGGTCCTGGTCCGGCTGACCGGGCCCGGCGGACACACCTCGCGGCCGCATCTGACTGCCGATCTCGTCTACGCCCTGGCCACGCTGGTGACCGAACTCCCGGCCGCCCTCTCCCGCCGGGTCGACCCGCGCGCCGGGATGTCACTGGTCTGGGGCCGCATCACCTCCGGCTCGGCCGCCAACGCGATCCCGGCCCGCGGCGAGGCAGAAGGCACCCTCCGCTGCCTTGACGCCAACGCCTGGCGCCTGGCCGCCGAACTGATCCCCTCACTGGCCGCGCAACTGGTCGCGCCCTACGGGGTCGAGGTCGACACCGAGGTCACCCACGGCGTCCCCCCGGTGATGAACGACGCCGCCGCCATCGACGTACTCCGCTCGGCCGTCGACCAGACCCTCGGCCACGACGCCGTCGCCCAGACCGACCAGTCCCTCGGCGGCGAAGACTTCGCCTGGTACCTCGAACACGTCCCCGGCGCCATGGCCCGCCTGGGCGTCCGCCCGATCGGCCTCGAAACAGCCGCCGACCTCCACACCCCCGGCTTCAACCCCGAAGAACAAGCCATAACCCAAGGCACCACAGTCCTGACCGCAACCGCCCTACTCGACTAGAAGGTGTCGGCGGGGATGTAGGTGCCCCAGACTTCGCGGAGGGCGTTGCAGACTTCGCCTACGGTGGCTCGGGCTTTGAGGGCGTCCTTCATCGGGTAGAGGCAGTTTTCGTTGCCCTGGGCTGCTTTCTTGAGGGCTCCGAGGGCCTGGCCGACGGACGGCTGGTCGCGGTCGGCGCGGAGTTTGGCGAGGCGTTCGACCTGCTGGGCCTCGATCGCGGGATCGACCCGGAGGGGTTCGTAGGGTTCCTCCTCGGCGACCTTGAACTTGTTGAGGCCGACAACGACCCGCTCGGTGCTGTCGATCTGCTGGGCGATCTTGTACGCCGACCGCTCGATCTCCTGTTTCTGGAAGCCCTTCTCGATCGCGGCCACCGCACCGCCGTACTCCTCGACCTGGTCCATCAGCTCGACAGCGGCCTGCTCGACCTCATCGGTGAGCGACTCGACCACATAGGAGCCGGCGAACGGGTCGACGGTCGCGGTGATGTCGGTTTCGTACGCGAGCACCTGCTGGGTCCGGAGGGCGAGCCGGGCCGCCTTCTCGGTCGGCAGCGCGATCGCCTCGTCGTACGAGTTGGTGTGCAACGACTGGGTGCCACCGAGGACCGCGGCCAGGCCCTGGATCGCGACGCGGACCAGGTTCACCTCGGGCTGTTGCGCGGTCAGCTGCACCCCGGCCGTCTGGGTGTGGAACCGCAGCATCAGCGACTTCGGGTTCTTCGCGCCGAACTCGTCGCGCATCACCCGCGCCCAGATCCGCCGGGCCGCCCGGAACTTGGCGACCTCCTCCAGCAGCGTCGTACGGGAGACGAAGAAGAACGACAGCCGCGGCGCGAACTCGTCCACGTCCAGCCCGGACGCGACCGCGGCCCGGACGTACTCGATCCCGTCGGCCAGCGTGAACGCGATCTCCTGCGCGGGCGTCGCACCGGCCTCGGCCATGTGGTAGCCGGAGATCGAGATCGTGTTCCAGCGCGGCAGCTCCGTCTGGCAGTAGGCGAAGATGTCGCTGATCAGCCGGAGCGACTCCTTCGGCGGGTAGATGTAGGTGCCGCGGGCGATGTACTCCTTCAGCACGTCGTTCTGGATCGTGCCGGTCAGCTTGTCCCCGGCGACGCCCTGTTCCTCGGCGACCAGTTGGTAGAGCAGCAACAGCACCGAGCCCGGCGCGTTGATCGTCATCGAGGTGGACACCTGGTCGAGCGGGATCCGGTCGAACAGCACCCGCATGTCGTCGATCGAGTCGATCGCCACCCCGACCTTGCCGACCTCGCCGTGCGCGATCGGGGCGTCGGAGTCGTACCCCATCTGCGTCGGCAGGTCGAACGCCACCGACAGGCCCATCGTGCCGTGGTCGATCAGCTGGTGGTACCGCTGGTTCGATTCGGCCGCGGTCCCGAACCCGGCGTACTGGCGCATCGTCCACGGCCGCTGGGTGTACATGCTCGGGTACACCCCACGGGTGAACGGAAACTCCCCCGGCGCCCCGAGCTTCTCGGCCGGATCGAAATCAGCAAGCTTGTCGGGGCCGTAGACGGGTTCGAAGTCCCAGCCCGACTCGGTCTGGTGGCTCATCCCCCCACGGTAGAAGAACCACGCCGCAACTGGTATGGAGCGCGCAGGTGACGTCCAGCACCCTCTGTGACCGAGGTCTCCCACTCAGCCGACCGGACGGGCAACGAACTCACCCAGGCCTGCCTCGAACTGCTGGTACCCCGGCGGAGCCAAGATTTCGGGCCGATCGTCCATTTTGATCCACGCCATCGATGGACAGTCGAGCACCGAAATGCTCTGCACCGGCGCCTTGCCGATCCGCCGACCGGTCCGCGCCTCGTACACCTCGAACTCGTAGGTCATCGCCGTGACGCGGATGGTCCTCTCCTCGGGCCAGTCGAAGTCGCAGGACCCCAGATAGCCCCCCGGGGTCTGCCCAACCTCGCATGCGATCAGCTGGACCTCCGCGGGCTTCGGTGTCCAGGCAGCCGGCATCGGCTTGGTCTTGCTGGTCAGGCTGCCGTCCTTGATCCAGATCGGATGCGGCCCGTTTCCCGCGTACGCCGGCGCCGCGGGAAACGCAGTACGCCCGGGCTCCTCACACGTTTTGTCCAGCGACCCGCTGCTCAGCGCGTAATCGCGAGTCGCAAACACCTCCAGATAAACCAGCGCAACCACACCGGCAACCAGCCCGCCCAACGCCAGCCCACTCAACGCCAGCTTCAGAACCCTCGCAACCCTCCGCACCCCCCGCAGTCTGCTCCGTCCCCCATCCCCCGCGCCTCCAGTTGCACGAAGCTGCCACCGACCCACGTGAGCTCCGCGGTGCGGCGTCCGGTCGCGGTGTCACTCTTACCGGTAGGAACTTCGTACTCGTGGGAGGTCGCGGTGCGCATCACGTCCAAGGGGCAGGTCACCATCCCGATCGACGTCCGGCAGCAGCTCGGACTGCGTGAGGGGGACGAGGTGGAGTTCATCGTCGACGGCGATACCGCGCGTATGGTCCGGGCCAAGAGCAACGAGCCCGCCGCGCGTCGGCTCGTGGCCAGGCTGCGCGGCCGTGGCTCCAGTGGCATGAGCACCGACGAGATCATGGGGCTACTGCGTGGCGAGGACTGACCTGTCGCTCGTGCAGCCTCTCGTCGAGGTCTCGGTCGACTTCTCTTCGATCGAGGACCTCGATGACGCCCTGCGCGGGGCCGAGTTGCACCGCGAGCCGTTGCCGTTCGAGGCGGGGTTTCCTGGCCGGCAAGGGGTCCGTCGCCTACCGCCGCCTGCGACCGGCAGATGGATCAGCTGCCGATGAACCCCAGCTTTGCGGCGACCTCAGCCTGCGCGTGGTCGCGGCTGGCGAATCCGCAGGCTTCCGGGGAGGACAGCGGCATCGCAGCGAGCTCGGCGACAGCGAGATGCAGGGCGTCGAGTGACCTGATCGCATGATCCCGGACGATCTCGATCGCTCGTGCCTCGACAGCCACCGGGTCGGGCCGGAGCAGAGTCACCGGCCCGTCGACCGCGGTGTCCGTCTCGAACGCCGCCAGCAGGCCGTCAAGGTCGGCTCGACCGCTGCGGGCCGCGCGTGTCAGCGCACTGGTGACCTCCACCAACGTCCAGGTCGAGGTGACCAGCGCATCCTCGCCGAACAGCAGATCGTTGGCCGCCTCGTACCCCTGCTCGTCGGGAAGGTAGGCACGGACCAGCACAGAGGAGTCGACGTAGATGATCACCTACCGGCCGTCTTCCAGGATCGCGTCGACGACCTCCCCCAGCCCGCGGGCGGAGTCGAGAGCCGTTTGCCGCTCGACTCGGGACAACTTCCGTCGGGGGGCATGTGGCTCGGCCAGCACACCCAACTGGTGAGCCTTCGCCCGGAGCCGGCGGCGAACCGACGCGGGATCTTCCTCGATCAGATGGTCCAGCAGCTCGGTGGCCAGCGCGTTGACCGACTGTCCGCGCTCCTGCGCACGAGCCGCCAACCTGGCATGCAGGTCATCAGGCACACGAAGCAGCAGCTGTCTCATGAGACGAATGCTATCACCGAGCATCAAGTGTTGCTATCACCCTCGGCGCGCAACGGCCCGGCGTACGACGGGTGTGTCGTACGCCGGGTTGTTGTGCGGGTTAGCGGATCCAGAGGTCGCCGAGGGTGGGGGTTACTCGGCCGGAGGTGTAGGTGCCTCGTTCGCTGGTCATGGTCGCGTTGAACCAGTCTCGGCGGGTCAGGATCGGGCCTAGGTCCGCCAGGTGGAGGCGGAGGGTGGCGGGCGTGTTCAGGGCCAGGTTGCCTTGGGCTTGGACGATCGCCTGGTTGCCGACCCGTACGATCCAGTCGTCGTGGAGGCCGACGAAGAGACCCTCGCTGGACAGGAACTCGGTCACGCCGACCGGTCTGCCGCCGGAGTAGCCGCCCGTCACGGTCAGCTGAGTCTGCCGACCAGCCGAATCCCGACCGAGCAGGCCGAGCCCGGTCACCTTGGCGCGCTCGTCGTAGTGGACCAGTTCGACCTCGTTGCCAGAGCCCTCCCAGTAGCCGTTCGTCGCCGGGATCGACGGCTTGACCTTCCACAGGTCGACCGGCAACCCGGTCGCCGGGGTGGTCGCGGCGCCCGACGCGTTCGCGGTCGCCTGGAACCGGTACGGCGTCGTACTGAGCGTCGGCGTCAGGTCGAACTGCACCTGGGCCAGCGTGAAGTTGCCCGGCGAACCGTCGTCCTCCTGAGTCGCCTGTGCGGCCAGCCTCGGCGTGGTCCCACGCGGTACCAACGTGTCGCCGGTGTAGACGAGGTTCAGGTCCTCTTCGTCGATCACGAACGCGGTGCTGTCCGAGCTGGCCAAGTACCCCGTGTCACCCGCGAAGGTCGCGCCCGCGGTCGTCGAAATGGCCGGCTGGTTCACCACGATCGACGAGACGGCGTACCCGGTGGCGTCGGTGGTCGCGGATGCCGACTGCGTGCCGAGGGCGAACCCGATCGGCTTGCCCGCGAGCGGCGTACCGCTGATGCCATCGGTCAACACCGCAGACACCGCGGCCGGGTCGGAGTACTCCGCTGTCGCGTCGCCGGTGTAGTCGATCGCCGTCGGCCGCCGTTCGACGGTGTAGTCGGTGAGGAGCGCGGCCCCGGCGTGCTTGCCGAGCCTCTTGACGCTCACCGAGAGTTGGTAGTCCCCCGGTGGCAAGGTGATCGCCGGGTTCGCCGTCGCCACGCCGGACGCGTCGGTGATCGCCGTCGCCTCCTGCGCGTCGGCGGAACCCTGCAACCGGAAGGTGACCTCGGCACCCGCGATCGGGGCCAGCGCGTTGTCGGCGTCCTGGACCGTCGCGGCGAAGCCCGCGCCCTCGCCCCACGGCTGCGAGACGGCACCGGTGTACTCGAGCCGGGTCTCGTGCAACACGACGCGCAACTGGATCGGGCTCGTCGAGGAGATCCCCGCTGCCGTCGTACTACGGCCGACCACGTTCAAGTTGATCGTCGTCTCAGGCGCATCGGCCGGCGGCGTGACGGTGATGTTGGCAGTGCTCCCCGCGCCGGCGGTGAGCGTCTTCCGATCGGTCGACGCGGTCCACCCCGCTGGCAACCCCTCCACCGTGAAGTCGAACGTGTCGGTGGCCTCACCGGTGTTCATCACCGCGAAGCTGACCGGGCTCGCCTCGGTCGGTACGACATCCACTCGCCGCGGCGCAGCCTTTGCGTCGGTCGAGTCGACCAGTACGCCGGGCCCGCGGACGTCGAAGTACGCCCTGATCGTCGAAGCGCTGCACCCGATCGCCCGGACCGCGAGGCGCGACGCGGTTCCGTCCCGCCAGGGCCTCGACATGGTGCGCTGTGAGGAGGTCGTGTCGCACGGGTTCCACGCATCGGCCGGGTCGCCGCCGTAGCAAATGCCGTTGGCGTTGCAGCCGGGGGTCGTGCTGCCGTTCGGCCGCATGATCTCGATCGGGCGGGTCGTGTCGGAGGCGCTCTCCCAGACCGAGTCGTCGGCCCGCCAGATCGCCAGCCCGCTGTCGTGCACGGACCGCTCGTAGGTGTTCGGCGTCGCCTGCCGGTTCTCGACGACGAAGTAATCCTCGGTGCCCTTCGACGGGTCGTACAGGATGTAGTAGGGCTGGGCACCGGTCGCTGCGTTGGCGACGTCGTAGTACCCGTCCTGGACGACGACGTTCGGCGTACCCCAACCGAAGTGCACCTTCTCGAAGCCGTTTGGACCGAACAGCGTGGTGTCCGGCGGTCCGCAGGTCGGGCCGGACAACGCCCACGCGCCGACACCGAACCCGTACAGGTCCCGCATGTGGGTGGTCTGGTGACCGACCTCGTGGACGAGCGTCATCAGGTTGGTCAGCGTGGTGTTCAGCGAGACGCTGATACCGGTCAGGGTTTTGCTGTCGTAGCTGGCGCCTTCGGACACCCGGGTCGCGCCGCAGTTGTCGGCGTTCGCCTCGTTGGCCGGCGTATCGGGATTGTCGGCGATCGGGTTGCCGGTGCGGACGCTGACCACGGTGAGCTCGAGGTCGTCGATCCGGCCGTCGTTGTTGTCGTCGAAGGTCGCGAAGTTGACCGAGGCGTTGGCGAGTTCGAGCACCCGGCGGGACCGTTGCGAGTCGTTGAGCCCTTCGAACGACTGGAACGTGCCGGCGTTGACGATCACCACGCCGTTGTTCGCCGTACCGTCTGTCTCCGCGGCCGCGGTGAGGATGAGGTCGCCGCCGGACATGGCGTTGAACCAGTTCGCGACGCTCGGGAAGCCGCCGAAGAACCGGTTCGCGGCCCAATTTTCATCTGCGCCCGGGGTGTTCGCGACGTCGCTGAACCGCGGCAACACCACGAGCATCTCCCGGTCCCGCTGCCCGCCGGTGAGGCTGTAGACCTGGTCGTTCGCACCCCACGACGTGTTGTGAAAACTCCCCGGATGCGAGAAGTCAGGCGGCGGACTCGGATAAGGCGGCAACGCCCGCGCCTGCGGCTGAACCAACCCCCACCCAACCAAGCTGACGCAGACAAGCACTACCGTCCGCACCCACCGCTTCCGCGCACGCGAAAAGTCCCCCATGACACTGTCCCCCCACCAGTCGGCGCCCTCCGTGACCACCGATCTCCCGCCCAGTGCACTGCCGGCCGTCGTGGTTGTCCAGATCCGGACGCGCCTCCGCCCCGAGTTCTGCCCGAAGAGGCAGCCGGGCGGTTTGCTGAGTGGTCAGATTCCTTCTAATGTAGGCCCGCTTCGGGGGAAGGATGTTCGGGATTCACTCTGACGACGGAGAA
Organism: Kribbella caucasensis; assembly: GCF_004361855.1. GTDB lineage: Bacteria > Actinomycetota > Actinomycetes > Propionibacteriales > Kribbellaceae > Kribbella > Kribbella caucasensis. The sequence goes on along the minus strand of NZ_SNWQ01000017.1, from coordinate 84,258 downwards.
CTGATGCGCGCGCGTGGACTGGCTCTCGGGGCCCTGGCTCTGACCATCGGATTGTCGACCGGAGTCGTACTGGCCGGACCAAGTTCGGCCGACGAGCCGGTCTTGGTGAACAGCGTGGGAACGCAACTGCCGGTCGACGACTTCCGGGCGATGGAACTCGACGAGGTCCGCGGCCGCCTGTACCTCGCGCAAGGCGCCGGCAGCGAACTCCCGCTCGTGGTGACGGATCTCGACGGCGTCCTGCAGGCCAAGGTCTCCGCCGTAACAGGTGCCTCGGATGTGGTCCTGAGCGACGATCACCACACGTTGCTGGTCGCTGCGGACTTCGACCACGTCACGGCGGTGGACGCCGACACTTTGGTGCCCTCGGCAACGTACGCCGCGCCGACCGGTGCCTGCGTCTACGCGGTCGAGCCGGCCGGCGACAAGATCGTCGGCGCCTACTACAACTGCGGAATCGGCTCCGGCGGCCTCCTGATCTGGTCCGCCCCGGGCACCGCACCGGTTGTCTACACCGGCGGACCCAACTACCACCCCATCATCGATGCCATCGCTTCCGGTCTGATCGTTGCCGGCGACACCGGATACTCCCCGGTCAGCACGTACGTCATCGACGTCTCAGGTACGACGCCCACGATTCTCAGCAAGCGCGACAACGCCGGCTCCAACCTCATCGACTACGCGGTCAGCCCCGATGGCACCGAGGTCGTCGAGACGGTGGGCCACCAACCAGCAATTCCTCCAGGTCTACGCCACCCCCGCCGGCTCCACCGAACGCTCCATCGGCAACCCAGAAATGACCTCAGCCGGCACCTTCACCACCACCTACGCCCTCCCCCGGGGCACCACGACCTTCACCGCCCACTACAAAGACTTCGAAAACTGGTACCCCACCGCCACCGTGGCGACCACCCTTACCCGCTGACCAGGCTGGCCCCCGGCAGATGAACTCCTGCTATCGCGCCCCATCTGCAACGCCCTGATCAATCTCGCGACTTGACTACTCATCCGGTCCGAGAACTTTGGCCCGTTCAGCGAGAGCGGCCAGCGGGTGAAGATTTCCATCCGCGATCCGGGTCCCCCCGAGACGCACGTCCCGCAGCCGGGGCAGATTGAGTAGTGGCTCAACCGATGACACTGAGCCTTGATAGGTGATTCTCAATTCCTCAAGGGCATCAAGGGCTGACAGATCTTCAAGCATCAAGGGATTGGCCGAGGTGAACGAGCTGTCCCCGATCAGCCAGAGACGTCTAAGTTTCGACAGACCACGCAGCGGCCGGAGGCCCTCAACCCGCATCTCGAGGAGCTCCACGTCGGCCAGCGACCCACACGACTCCAGACCCGCCAGCGAGACGTCCTGCCGCGTTCCCTCGACCTTCAGCCTGGAGAGCGCTGAAGAATTCGAAAAGTCCGCAAGGCTCCGGCCCTCGAAACCCCAAATCTGGAGAAGGCGTAACGCTGGCAACATGGACAGATGCTGCAATCCGGATCGGTTGTCGACGCTCACGGCCTCCAACGTAGATTCCGGAGTACTAGGAACTGCCACCTGACATCTCGTCAGCAAGACGACCTCGCGAAGACCTTCAAGCTTGAATGCGTGCGAGTCATCCATGGTCACACCAGATACTTCGACATACTTCAGTTCCGGTAGGTCATCCAAGAATTCGAGGTTCGCTAGCCTGGCCCCACTTGCGATTCGTAGGTAGACCCCATCGTAGCGATCTGACATGTAGGCATTTCGTAACTCTTCCCAGCGAAACAATGCGCCAACCTGCCAGGTGAGAACACTGTAGTCGAAGCGGCTCATCTCGCGAACTCATTTCCTCTATTCACGGCCCGGGGAAGGCTCCTGCCTCCAGAACGTTGGCCGCCACCAATAGAGGACGGCGCGATCCTCGGGCCAAGGTTCATCCTGCACTAATGTTTCTTCGAAGCTATCAATAGCCAGATCTATTGGGCGAAAATTCTCATCGATCGGTTCGTCTCCCATCGGCGGCCGAGCCCGATCAGAACGACTGGATTCGCTGACCCGGATCGTCCTGTACGTCCCCTGGGCATCGACAAGAGACGGCTTGTTCGCACCACCGCTGTAGAGCGGCCACCGGAGTTGCACCTGGTCGTCTTACCAGCGACAGACCGGACAGATTCGATAGGAACCCGGTTGGCCATCGTGCACGAGTCGACCACAGCACGGACACGGACAGCGTCGGATCATGCTGGCGCCAACGTTCGGGCTATGAAGTTCCGGATGGCCGACCGGGTCAAACGCCGCTCGAACCACAGTCCCCAACTCATCGCAGGGACATCATTAACGTAAGTGGGCGGCATCGCGTCGATGTGGCGCCTGCCATACCGACTCAGCAGCGCCGACACAAATCTGCCCGCGGACATCAGCAGAGCCCACTACTTCTTCGAGACCATCGAAATACCGCCCAGCGCAAGGGAGAACATCCGGGCAAGCGCCTTCCGAACATCCGGATCTCGATCGAGTCGCTCCAGCGATTCGAACCTCGCCGGATCAAGATCGATCGTGGCAATTCCGCCGACATCCCTGGCATCCACGGTTGAGAACAGCAGCAGGCATCGGTAAGCCCGCACAGCCCCTCCTCGCTCCTCGCGCATCAGCGACTGGAGGACGACGACTTCTTCCTTGACCTGGCTGCGGAGTGCATCCACCGAGGTCCACCGAGTTGCGTAGCCTCGGTCCTCCGCCTCCAACTGGATCTCGAGCAACGTATCGAAACTGATCTGACACACACGGAAGTCGGCTCAGTCGAATGAATCATAGGCATCAGAGCACTACTCCCCACCATAGACGTCGATACGGATTTGCGTATTTGGGTCGATGCGCCTCGTTGATCATCGTTTGGAATTCATTCCAGCAGTGATGGCCCCAAGAATCGTCCGCCCACACCCGAGGAGGCGCCGGATAGTTCCTCGACCACTAGGATGTATGTCGCCGAACTGCTCCACAGCGCCAGCCCACACCGGCGACTCCGACAGCTTCCGAGGGCTTGAGTTCCCGGCCCTCTCGTCGCCCCGGACAGGAGTCCCCGCGACCGGTATCGGGATTCGATCCACTGAGCTTTCGAAGTCTCGGGCGCGTCTAGGACTACAGACAGCTCAGCTCAGATGCCCAGAAACCTCACTGCTCAATGATATCGAGATGCGTCATCGTGCACTAGGCGAGGCCAGTCATTTCCCCAGGTCGGTTTGACCACACCGGCAGGCAGCACAGGAGATAACGCTCTGAAGACACGCTCAATCGCTGCGGAGTCGTAGTCATTGAGTCGCTCGGTGGCCTGCAGGTAAGCAGCGTCATGATCGAACATGTGGACACGCCAGAACGCACCAGACGCCTCTAGCGCACTTGCGCCGCCGAGGCGCCCGACCAACTCCGACCCACAAACTGTCACCCAGGAATAGCCACGGAGCACTGACCGACTCATCGTGATGGATTCTGCCTCAGACCGATCCAGGGCGGAATCCAGTGCAGTCCGGACCCTTTCATTGTCATCGCTGATGTTGGCGAAGGCCGCGGCAGTCTGTGAAGCGAATCGTTTTACTGCACGGCACCAGTCGGCCTGCACGGCAGCCGGCGCAACCAGGTCCGGAGACCAATACGTCCCGCTCGCGCTGAAATGCGCGCCCTCACGCGATTCCTCCAAGCATCGGACCGCAAGTGCTGCAGAGAAGCAGTCGCCGGTTGCTCCGGGCACTCTGAGTCCGTTGTCCGACTCCTCCTCGACAGCGAGTAGTACCCACTCGGGACGCCGCCCCCGCTCGTCGACCTGCTTGAGCAGCCGATCGAGACTCCGATCTCCGAAGGGCTCGTGATGCTCATCGATGCCCCAGGAGTAGACCGTGTACAGATCCGCGCTCACACGTTCGTCGCCATGGCGATGCCTGTGCAGCAGGTCACCGAATACTGGCTCGGTCATGAGCTCGAACCAGAGCCGAACAGCGCTCTCATACGTCAACTGAGCCTGCAGATCCACATCAATGATCGTTGTCAGCGAACCGCAGGGCCAGTCCTCAGGCGCAACAGCTTCCACCGCATGTTCCCTCCTTGTTAGACAGTCAGGTGTCGTAGGCGAAGATGGCATCGGCGGGTGTGGTCCCTCGGGTTGGATGGTGAGGTGAGAACGTCCATCCAAAACCCCCACACGCCACCCGTCACACACCACACGCCACGCCACAAACGGCAGGCCACAGCCCTACACGCCGACTTTGGCAGGGCCTTAAGGCCGTTCGTAGGCGCGTATCCGAGGGTTTGGCGATCAGCTATGCCTGATGGAGTGGATCATACGCGACGAGATGACATCGTTCAGCAATCTCCCAAACCGCCGCCATCTTGTTTACATCGGAAGCGTGAATATTAATCACGACATACTTAGATAGATCGGCAGGATCGAATTTCGGGTCTTCCTCCCAGGGCTCAATGGACTCCCGGAGTTCTGGCCAGAACTCAAGCAGGCGACCACGGAACTCCCAGACGTCCTCACTCTGAGCTAGCCGACCGGACCGACCCTCACCGAGATCTGCATATATCTCGTCACGAGACCCTTCTCCGGACTTCCAGAAAGCGTAGTCGAGTCCCATTTTCACTCCCCCTTCTCTCGCGGCGCAGACGCGTCAGAATATGATTGACACGTTCACTCGGAATAGCATTGACAGGTTTCATCGAATCTCAAAACATGGGTTTTCCAGCCGAGTTCTTGCTCTATCCACTGATCCTTCACTCGCTCCCTACTGGGATAGTTAGATCCGTTCGCCTTGATCTCATAGAGATCAAATCCGCCACGCGAGTTTTCGCCAGCGATGTCAACCTTGCGGACTCCATGAGGCGTCCAGATGTTAAACTGCACCTGCATCTTGTTTCCTGGGTAGAACTTTCCGAGAATTTGCTCCGCGCGCGCCTGTGCAGCAGCTCCAATGCTATTCGAATGCGGACAGTTCGCATTGTGTACCAAGACCGGAGTTGTTCCCGCCAGTACATAATAGGTGTGGATGTCGTCAACGGTGAGGTTGTAGGCGGTGGCTACTCGCTGTGATCCGGTCCGGACGCCGATGACCCGTACCAGTTGTCCGTCATCCGCGAGGAGTTGGTCGCCGCTGTCCAGCTGATCGGCGCGTTCGAACTTGCCATCGGTGGCGTTCCAGAAGGGGTGGTCCTCAGTGGTGGTGAGGAAACCACCGTCTACCTCGAGCTGCAGCAGCTTGTCGGTGTGGACCCAGAGATGGGTAACCTTCCGCGGTCCTCGTTCACCGGTCTCCGGATCCGTGGCGAGAACCTCGTCGCCGAGCTTCACCTGCGAGATGGGCTTGCGTGAGCCGTCACCCATCTCCACCTTTGTCTCACCACTAAAGCTGCAGTAACCGCCGGCCGCGGCCCGGCTGCCGGTCGGTGCCTCGGGCCCACCGCTGAGGCGGACGCCGCCCCCGTCATGACCGAGTCCCGCCCCTCCCGCGCCTGAAGGGGTGTACGGGCCGCACCGAATGCCAGATTGCCGGCACAGTTCCTCAGCAAACATGTTGGAGAACTGGGTGTCGGACCAACTGCACGTCGTTGCCTGGCCGGCCTCGACCTTCCAGGTCTCCTCATCGTTGCAACCGATGATCGACTCGTGGCCCTGGCCGCCTCCATCGCCAATGAGCTTCGCCTTGGTCGCGTCGTACGCCGCCTTGAACTCATTGGGGTCGTCCGCGGTCACATCGCGGCTACCCACCGTGACGCTCACTGCCGCGGGGGCTCGACCTCCGCCTGCAGTCAAAGATTCATTGATGTGGCCGTCGAGTTCGATGCGGGTGATCGGGTTGCCGCCGGCGAAGGCGTAGCGGTTGATGTTCCACGGGTCCGTTCCCAGGTTCAGGTCGGCCAGCGCACCGTTGTAGCTGTCGCGGGAGGTGAATCTGTTCAGGCCTGGGTTGTAGGTTCGGAAACCCATGTCGTAGTCGCCGGAAGCGGCGTCCCAACGCTTGCCGTTGAAGCGGTAGACGTTGTACGGCTCGGTGCTCACGCCCGGCTTGTCCGCGCCGCTCATGGCGCCGGCGCGGTCCTTGCCGAAGGCCGTGTAGCCGTAGGTCGACTCGGTGTCGCCGGTCGACGTGGTCAGCGTCTCCACGTCCGAGTGCGGGTTGTACCCGTACCACGCGTCCTCCGACGTACCGTCGGTCTTGGTCGTGGTTTGGGTCAGCCGCTGGCCATAGGCGTCGAACGTGTACGCCTCGGTCGGCTTGTTGGTTGCTGTGTCAAGCTCGGCCGGCAGCTGCGAGGACAAGCCAAGATACGACATTGCGCTTGTCTTGCCGGCCGCATCAGTCTTCGACGCGACTCGATCCCAGGCGTCATAGGTCGACTTTGTCGTCTTCGTAACTGCGCCGGTGATGGTGCGCTGCTCGACAACCCGGTCAAAGCCGTCGTACACATACCGGCCGGTGACCGCGCCACCGGAGCTGATGGTGTCCAGTCGGCCGAACGGGTCGTAGTTGTAGAACGAGGAGGTGCCGCTGGTGGCCTTCTGCAGCCTGTTCCGGTCGTAGACGAAGGAGGTGGCAACGCCTGCGATGGTCTGGGACGAGATGTTGGATGTCGCCGTGTAGGTGTACGACTCGTTTCCTGCGCCTGCGCCTGTCCGTGTCACCGCGGTCACGCGGCCGCGGGGCTCGTAGGTGTAGGTGGCCGTTGAGGGGTCGATCGCCTTGGTGTCGCTGTTCAGGACCTTGGCGGTGTCGCTGATTCGGTTGCCGTCGAGGTCGTAGCCCATGATGTGTTCGGCGACCAGGCTGGTGCCGTTGGGTTTGACTTCGCGCGAGGAGGTCATCAGGCCGTTGTCGAACCAGGAGAAGGTGACCTTGTTTTGGTTGCCCTTCGTCTCCGTGGCCCGCTGACCGAGGTTGTTGTACGTGTAACTGGTGGTCTTCGCCGCCGGGTCCGATGCGGTCTCGCCGGTCTTGACCGATCCGAGCAGACCGCGTACGTCCCAGGTGTAGTCGTAGAACTGGTCCTTCAGCGGCGCCAACTGGTTGATCGTCACCGTGTCCGGATGACCGACCGGGTCATAGGTGTAGTCCGTTGTCGCGGTGAGGCATTCTCACTCGATCGTCCCCGTGCTGTGCGCCAGCAATTCCAGGTCGATGACAAGCGAAACCGGGTCACCGTTCGAATCCCGGCCAATCCAGGTGGGATAGACCCCATCACCCATTCCACAATCGAAGACCAGTACGCCGCCGGCCAAATCCTGGTCCATGATGATCTCGGCCCCGTCGGCACCGACCGCATCCAGGATCGAATCCAGCCTCTGCGTGTCGTCGTCCTGCCACAAGCGGCGGAGAAACCCGAGATCGGCGGCATCCAGGAGGCATCCCATCCCGGCGCCGACGCTGAAGCCAGGCAAGCCGACGGCGTCGCGGGCCGGAGGTTCCTGCCCTGGCCGCAACGCAAGCTCCCAACTTCGGACATCGACATCGACATCGCCCAACTCGGCCTTCACCGCCGTCGGCTTCCGAATCGGTGGCGGCACCCGAGGATCCGGCGACTCGTCCCAGTGGACGACACTGATGGAGATTCGCCACTCCCCGGGACGCGCGACCAGTGTGAACGGCTCCTTCTCCTCCGCATCATCGTGGACCCACCTGGCCGGATCACGAGCAACGATCTTCCCGCTCGGAAGGGCAAGATCTCCAACCTGGACCACGTCAAGGCGCGATGTGGTCCCGTTCGCCCACCGATGCCGGGCCCCGTGCGCGAACAGCGCCCCGACATCCGGTTCCGACAAGGTCATGCTGTAGCACCGTCTTTCTGCCCCGCTCAGGCACCTAGGGCACGTTGGGAATGAAAGCCGTACGCACGCCACTTTCACTGGACATGCTCACATATAACCCCCTTGGGACCAATCCGGTTGTCAGGTTATAAACCGGGATGACGGAGTAGTAGACGGTCTCACCTCGGCCGAGCCGCTTCTGTACGTCGATCTCATAGGGGCGAATCGCGCTCTTATTCACGGCCTCGAACTGAGCGACGATGTTCTCTGGGAGGTTGTTGTCGCCACCGAGGCTGTTCGCGATGAGATGACCGCGATGATGCACGGTGGCGTCGAAGCCCGGGGGCGTGTGATTGGGGCTTATATCCCGTTCGTCGGCTGGGACCGGACCTCTGAGGCACGCCTCAGCTCCGGTCGCGCGGCCCTTGCTATCCAAGGGGTGGTAGGTGATCTCTGACATGGTCGCCGATCCCCCTCGGCATCTGCGCGCCTCATCCTCCATATCGATGTCGAGGCTTTGATTCTGTGGGCTGTCGCCCGCCAGTAGCAGCAGCAGCAGCGCTACTCCGCCACCAACACGACCCGCTGCGCGGCCGGACTTCGCAGTGGCCTTGGCTCCGAGGGGCGGGCTGACTGTGCGAGGGGAGATCGGCCCTACGAATCCCAGCGAGGGGTCGTCCTCCGACGCTGTCGAGCAACGGGCCATGGGAGGCGGGCATGCGTTGGACTCCACCGGGACGGTTGGCACCTCACCGGCGCCGCCCGTGCTTTGACTCTCATTGATATGGCCGTCGAGTTCGACGCGGGTGATGGGGTTGCCGCCGGCGAAGGTGTAGCGGTTGGTGTTCCACGGGTCGGTGCCCAGGTTGAGGTCGGCCAGGGCGCCGTTGAACATGTCGCGGGACGTGAACCTGTTCAAGCCCGGATTGTAGGTCCGGAAACCCATGTCGTAGTCGCCGGAAGCAGCATCCCAACGCTTCCCGTTGAAGCGGTACACGTTGTACGGCTCGGTGCTCACACCCGGCTTGTCCGCGCCCGTCATAGCACCGGAGCGGTCCTTGCCGAAGGCCGTGTAACCGTACGTCGACTTCGTGTCACCCGTCGACGTGGTCAACGTCTCCACATCCGAGTGCGGGTTGTACCCGTACCACGCGTCCTCCGACGTGCCGTCGGTCTTCGTCGTGGTCTGCGTCAGCCGCTGACCGTAGGCGTCGAACGTAAACGCCTCGGTCGGCTTGTTCGTTGCCTGGTCCAACTCGGCCAACACCTGCGACGACAGACCCAGGTAAGACAACCTCGTCGTCTTGCCGGCCGCATCCGTCTTCGACGCCACCCGATCCCACGCGTCAAACGTCGACCTCGTCGTCTTCGTGACCCCACCAGTAGTCGTCCGCTGCTCAACCTGGCGGTCGAAACCGTCATACAGATACCTGCCGGCCACCACGCCACCGGCGCTGATCGTGTCCAATCGACCAAACGGATCGTGGTTGTAGAACGACGCCGCACCACCAGTCGTGGCCTTCTGCAACCTGTTGCGGTCATACACGAAGTCCGTCGTCACACCGGAGACGGTCTGTTTCGAGATGTTCGACGTCGCCGTGTACGTGTACGACTCGTCTCCCGCGCCGGCGCCTGTCCGCACTACCCCGGTTACGCGGCCGCGGGGCTCGTAGGTGTAGGCCGCGGTGGAGGAGTCGATTGCCTTGGTGTCGCTGTTCAGGACCTTGGCGGCGTCGGTGATTCGGTTGCCGTCGAGGTCGTAGCCCATGATGTGTTCGGCGACCAGGCTGGTGCCGTTGGGCTTAACCTCGCGCGAGGAGGTCATCAGGCCGTTGTCGAACCAGGAGAAGGTGACCTTGTTTTGGTTGCCCTTCGTCTCCGTGGCCCGCTGACCGAGGTTGTTGTACGTGTAACTGGTGGTCTTCGCCGCCGGGTCCGATGCGGTCTCGCCGGTCTTGACCGATCCGAGCAGACCGCGTACGTCCCAGGTGTAGTCGTAGAACTGGTCCTTCAGCGGCGCCAACTGGTTGATCGTCACCGTGTCCGGATGACCGACCGGGTCGAAGGTGTAGTCCGTTGTCGCGTTGTTCGCGCCAGTGGTTTCAGTGACCCTGGTCGGCCGATTCAACTCGTCGTACGCGACGCCGTAGTCGGTGGAGCCGCCAGCGGTGTTGTCGACCGTGGTGAGGTTGCCGTTCACGTCGTACGTGTAGGCGAGGTCCTTGCTCTCCCGCGGCACGGCCGGGTCGTTGCGAACCAGCATCACCGCGTCAGCGACGACGGTCCCATTTGCGGCGTCAGTGACCTTGACGCTCTTCCCGACGCCCTCATTGAAGGTGTACGTGCCGAGGCTGACCCAAGTGCCCGCGTTCGTGCTCTGGTTCACCGTTACCGGGGTCGAGCCGGTGGCGTGGTTGACCGTGTACTGCGCATTGGTCGCCGCACCGGTCACCTGCGGGTAGCGGACCTTGACCTCGTAGCTGCCCGTGGTCGGGATCGTGAGGTCCCAGGTGAACGTGTTCGTGCCGGTTCCGGCGGCGTGAGTCTGGTAGTTGTAACCCCAATAGCCGGTACTGGTACTCGCGACGGGCCAGGTTCCGACCGGCGTAGTGGCCTGCTGGTCGGAGTTGTCTGCCAGCACCTCCGAGATACCTGCGGGTGCCCCGAAGTCGCTGCGGCTCTTCAGGCTGCCGTCAGCGTTGTAGATCCAGGTCATCTCGCGCTTGGCCGTGCCTGCCGCGGAGGTCAGGGTGCGAGCCTTCTGCTGGCCGGTCTCGGTGTAGGCGTAGTCGGTCTGGATCCCGAACGGGTCCGTGCTGGTCTTGATCCAGCCGTTGTCGAAGTGGGTGTAGCGGTTCCAGACCTGCGTCGCGGTGTCTGTCGGGTCGGTGACCCCGGTCAGATTGCCGATCTTGTCGTAGGTGTAGCTGACATTGACCGGGTTCTTGTAGACGGCGTCCGCGCTGTTGTACGGCAGGGTTCGCTTGGACGGCCGGTTCAACTCGTCGTAGGTGACCGTCTCGGTGTAGTCGCCGGCGAGTGCGGTCGCCATGCCTCGCGGCTGGATCGTTTGCGTCCGGTTGCCGACTTGGTCGTAGGCGAAGCCGGCCGTGATGTAGTCGACACCTGGCCCCGCGACGTCGTACGGGGTCTGAACCGTCGTGACCAGGCCACGCTTGTCACGGGTCAGTGCCGTGATGTTGCCATCAGCATCGATCGTGCGCGCGACCTGGCCATCGACGTCGTACTGGGTGCGGCTAGTGTGACCGGCGGCATCCGTGGTGCTGGTCTGTCGGTGGTTCAGGTCGTAGCCGTACTTCGCGGTGTAGTCGTCGGTCGCGGGCGTCGCGGACTTGATTGGGTCCACTACTTGGAGCAAGTTGCCGACTGTGTCGTAGCTGTAGCCGGTGATGCCGCCCTTGGCGTCGGTAACCGACAGGAGCTGGTCGAGCACGTCGTAGGAGAACCGTGTCGTGTGCCCGGTCGCACCGGCCACGTTGCCCTGCGGGTCGACCCGGGTCAACAGGTTGCCCACCGGGTCGTACGTGTTGGTGATCTTGCGTTCCTCGACTGTCGGCCGGGGCAGTCTCGTTTCGATCAGCTGGTCGACCGCGTCGTAGGTGTTGGTCGTCACCGCACCGTTCGGCGCGATCGTCTCGACCACGTTGTCGTTGCGGTCGTACGACGTGGTGGTGCCGGCGAAGAGGTTGTTTGCGCGGTCGATCGGAACGGTAGCCACCTTCGGCCGGCCGAAACCGTCGTAGGTCTGCGTGGTGATCGCGTCGTTGGCGTCCTTCACACTGAGGACATTGCCGCGCACGTCGTAGGTGAAGCTCGTGGCGTTGCCGAGCGCGTCGGTAATCGTCTGCGGCGATCCGGACGAGTGGTAGTCCGGGGGCTGGATCACGTTGTTCACGACCTTGGAGTAGACGGTCGTGTGCTGGTTGGCGTCGGTCATGCTGAGCAGCAGACCTCTAGCAGTGTCGTAGGTGTAGGTCGTTCGGTAGTCGGTGGCGATCCCGGTCGTGGCAACACCGGCGGGGTCGGTGACGGCTGTGAGATTGCCCCTGGCGTCGTACTCGAATGCCCAGGTGGCGCCGGACGGACTGACCTTCTGGTTCAGGCGCGCGATGGGCGCGCCATCGGCGTCGACGCCGGGCGTTTGATAGGTGAGGATCGTGCGTTTGGGGGACGATGTCTTGTTCTGCTCCGGATCGGTGATCGTCAGGGGCGAACCGGTCGCATAGTCGTACGTCCAGGTAGTGACGGCCCCGTTGGCTTCCGCGAGCCGCGACACGTTGTTGTCGCCATCCCAGGTCAGCGTGGTCGTCTTGCCGGTGGGGTTGGTCGCCGACGAGGGTCGTCCGTAGTCGTCGATGACGTAGCTGGTCGTGTGCTGGTTCGCGTCGCTCACGGTCGCCTGCATGCCATCGAGGTCCGCGCCGTTGACATCGGCATAGGTGAACGTGGTCGCCTTGCCGCGCCGATCGGTGATCGACTGCACCCGGCCGTTCGACCATGAGTCGGTCGTCGACTCGATGTAACCGAAGTCGGTGTGCTGGTCGACCGGCCGCTGCGGGTCGCGGACCCGGCTGAGCCGAATGTTCGAGTTCGTCGAGTCAGTGCTGTACTGGAACTCGAACACCTTGGCGTCGACACCCGCGGCGGCGTCGGTGAGTGAGATGAGCTTGTTGCCGTCGTAGGCGAAGGTCAGCGTCCGGCCCGAGCGGTCGGTCAGGGTCTGCAGCCGGCCCGTGGTGGTGTCGTAGACGAGGTTCAATGTCTCAAGACCCGACGCATCGGTCACCTTGCGGAGGCGTTTTGGCGTGCCGAGATCGTAGGCGAACGTCATCGTGTTGCCGTTCGGGTCCTTCACCGACGTCTGGTAGCCGTCCTGGTCGAAGTAGAACTTGGTGCCGTCCGGCCGGGTCATCACCCACGCCTGCTGGCTGGGCGCAGTGGTGAGCTTTCGCAAGGCCAGGTGGACACCGGCCGGCGGCTCGTAGATCCCGCTGGACGTCAGCATCCAGACCTGCGACGACCCGTCCCCGTCGATCATCGACACCAGACCCTTGGCATTGTCGAACACCAGCGGCGAACCGTTCCGGGTCAGCGTCGAGGTCTGCAGTGAGAACCCATGACCGACCGGAGAGTCCGTGCCGTCGAGACTGCTGTACGACAGGCGCACGAACGTCGACGGGCCGATGGATGGGTTGCTGATCGGCGCGTAGGTCCACAGCAGGTTGCCGGTGTGCAGGTTCACCTGTGCGCCGGAGCCCGCACCGGTCGACGTGCCGGTGTATTGGAAGAACTTCTCGAAGCCGACCCCGTACGACAGCTGGATCTGGGAGTCGGTGTCGTGCGGCTGGCGTTCCTCCACGTCGACCTGCTGCTCGAAGCGCTTGATCCCGGAGCCGTTCTCCGACAGCCAGGCCCCGCCATCGCCCGGAGCGTTCAGGTCCCAGTTCAACCTATAGGTACGGCGTTTCTTTCCCGTCTCGCTGTTGGCCGGTGGCCTGACGGTGATCTCCACCTCGGTCGACTGACCGGGTGCGAGAGTGGTTCCGAGGTCCGCCTCGTTTGCCGTACCGGCGCTCTGAACCGGACTGCCGTCAAGATTGGTCCACACATATGACAGATCCAGATCCGCCGCCAGCGGCTGGCTGGTTGTGTTGATCACCGTTACCGGGAACTTGTAGTCGATGTTCGGGATCATCCGCTGCGGCGTCTCGGGGCCGTAGAACGTGGCCGCCTGCGGATCGACATAGTCGACCCTCAACTGCGGCCGCAGTTCGGGTTCGACGCCGTACTCGCCTGACCAGAACTCGAGGCGATGCTGGGTCGTCACCTCGTTAGCCAACTTCAGCAGCACGCCATAGTTGACGCTGGCGTTGTCCACCCAGCCCTGCACCGCGTCGGTCAGCCCGAGGCCTGCCCAACTCATTCGCGCCGGCGAAGAGTCGGCACCATTCGCGCTCGCGAGCACCGTGCCGCCGGGATCACCACCGGTCCACGCCGAGCCAGTCGCCGCCTGGTTCCAAGTCGCCTGTGTCTCGACGAAGCCCTTGGTCAGCTTGTGCAGGCTGAAGTCGATCGTCGGTGCGGTCGTAGCGCCGAGTCGTTTCCATAGGCTGAGCTTCGCGTCGGCGACCTTCGCCTTCGCCGGAACGGAGCTGGTGTCGAACTTCAGCACCGCACGTTGGTTGCCGTAGGCGACAGCCGTGTTCCCGACACTCAGCTTCGGCTGGCCGGCGAACACGTTCTGGTTCTCCGTCGGCGTCGCGGACGACAATGTCGTGTCGGCGATGTCGCCTTGGATCACCTGGATGATTCGGCCCGCCGCCGGAGTGACCACGTACACCGTTCGCGACGGCGCCACCTCGCCGTCCTTGGTGACGACGGCGACCCGGTAGTAGTAGCCGGTGTTCGGCTGAGCAGTGGTGTCAGTGAACGACAACTCGTCCTTGGGCATGCTGGCCACGAGCGTCGCGTTACTCGGCGCGAAGTACGGATTCGCCTGTGCGTCTGCGACCACCCTGTGGATCTGGTACTCCACCGGCGCGTCTCCCGGAGTCGCCCGTGGATCGAACGCATCGGTCCACGACAGTGCCGGCCCGGTTGAGGTGATCTTCTTCGGCTCCGCCAGATCGACACTGGCACGGCCATAGCGCACGACCAACTTCGGCAGCACCGCCTGCTCGTCGCTGACGCCACCGGTCTGGTGATCGCGTCCACCCTCGCTCGACAGGTACCGCGGGCCGACCGTGCCGACGCCCTCTTGTGCGTCCGGCAACTTCAACACGAATCCGTTGTTCGCCGTCGGATTCTGCGCAGCGGTCCACGCCTGCACGAGGCTGCGCACGCTGAACACATGGGTGCCGTTGTTCTCGCCCGCAGGCTTGACCACCTGGCCCGCCTTCACGAACCGCACCGCATCCGCGACAACCGTCTTGCCGGAGACGTCCTTCAGGGTGACCTTGTTGTCACCACCGACGGAGAAGTGCTGAGTGCCCAAGGCCCGCCAGGTGCTGCCGTTGACGGTCTGGTCGACGTTGTACGTCGTGGCGACGCCGTCATGGGTCACGACGTACGGCGCTGCCGTTGCCCGGTTCGGGTCAGCGACGTACCAGACGTCGACCCGGTAGTCCCCGTCCTCGGTGATGTCCGGCACCCAGGTGAACGAATCCCCGGTCGTCGTGCCGGAGTTGTAGTGCACCGAGTTGCCGACCGCCGTACCGCCCGAATAGGCGAACGTCGGCCACGCGCCCACCATCGACACTCTCGGCTCGTTCTGGTCGTCGACCTGCTCCAGGTTGAACGTCATCGATCCACCTGTGGTGGCGGTGTTGATCGAGTTCCAGGTCACCGTCGACTCGTCCCACGCCGCACTCACCGGACGCGGCTCGATGGTGGCAGCGGCCGCGGCGGTGTCCAAGGTGGTGTCGTGATGCACCCGCAGCTGCGCCGAGTCGATCGGGGTACCGGTCGGGATCATGCTCAAGTCGAACTTCAGCAAACTCCGCCGCTTGTCATTGAACGAGCCTGCGTCGAGAAACATGCTGTTGCCGAAGTTCGTGCCCGCGGCCGCACCGAGATGATCCCCGCGTCCTGCCCGCCCGTCGTGCTGGTCGCGACGACCTCGATGGTGGGGTCGATCCGCACCGGGTATGTGCGCTTCGCGTCACGCAGCCACTCATCCGAGGCGCGGACGATGATCTGCGTCCGCCCACCGTTCTGCACCACAGACTGGGTGACGTCATCTGAGAATCCGGTGCCGGTCGGCGAGGCGGGATCGGCCGCCGAATCGGTCATGAACGGCCTCGGCATCCGCAGTACCATCGTGTCCGGGTCCGACGCCGCATAGAACCCGATCGACCCGTCGCCCAGCGACCGCGCCTTGAGGCCGGCTAGCGTGACATCGAACGTGAACACAGCCTGCGGCGGAGCCTGCTGCAGGACGATGTCCTCTTTGAGCTTGCGCGACTCGACCGTGTACCGCACGTCAGCCGCGCCGAACACATCAGCGAACGTCAGCGAACTGCCCGACGCGGACGGCTTCACCGCCCGGGGACTTCCCAGCAAACCGAGCTGGATCGAGCGGCCACCATGCTCGAACCGCACCAGGCGGTCCGACCGGTCACCGAACGAAGCGTCGAACTTCCCGCCTCCGTTGCGATGCCCGAACCCCGCCCGATCTGACCCGACGACACGCGTGTCCACCGGCTGCCAGCGACCAGATCCATCCCGGTAATGCACCGGCCTGGTGCTCAGCTCGACCTCACGCCGGCCGTCGCTCAACTCAAACGTCTGCGAGAACTCACGACGCTCAGCCACCAGTTCAGCCACCCGATGGGCGGGCTGCGTGCTGCGAGGCGGCTTGGCCGCCGGAGCGGTGTAGGTCGGGGTGGGGCGGCGCGTGGCGGCTACTTCTTGCGCTGGCGAGGTGGCGGAGGAGGCTCGAGAGGAGAACTCCGCTGCAGCGACGGCAGGCAGACCTGCGGCGGAGATCAGAGAGAAGCTCAGGACAGACGTCAGCAGCACGTGGGCGCGGCGCATCGACACTCCAAAATGTGGGCGGAAATGTCCGGCGCGCCCCGAGCAACACCGGCGAAAGCAAGCAATTTATATCGTTCGAACACTGAAGGATCGAGGGCGTTGCCTGTTGTTGCAGTCGACACGTGCGACGCGCGCCGTCGCTGCTGCATCCGTGTTATTGCGGCATTTGGGGGTCGGCTGGACGCCGGTTGGACGTCCAGCCGATGCTCGTCAGCTTCGTCGAACGGCGAGGCCGTCGATCTGGACGAACTTGCCCGTCGCCGACCGCACGGTGAACGTCAAGGTTCCGCTGAAAACCGTGCTCTGCACCGGCAACGGAATCACCGCCTGCCGCTGCGTGGTCGCCGCCGCCAGGTTGACCGCCCCGATGTACTTCCCGCCCGCATACACCGCCACCAACCCACACGTCGGGCACTTCGTCGCCACCAGGTAGAACCGCTTCCCCTGCACCGTCCGCGTGAGGGACGCCCCGTACGACGTACTCTGCGTCGCCGTCCCCAGATAGAACGCCGACCAACTCGTCCGCGTCCATCCCGCCGTCGGAGCCGCCAACGCCCGATCATCCATCGGCCGCGAGAAACACTTCTCCGCACTCCACGCCCCGACGTTCCCCAGCTTGTCCTTGGCCCGCACCGACGTGCAGTACTCATAACCAGCGTCGAGAGGCAAGCTGACCGACGTCGCCGTCGTCGCGGTCCACGGCTGCACGTACGCTCCGAACCCACTCAGATACGACGCCTTCCGGTACCGCACGTCGTACGACGCGACCCCGCTGTGATCGGAGGCGGCCACCTGCACTGTTGCAGACGCGGCCGTCGAAGCGTCGTAGGTAGGAGCGACCACTCGTGCCGTCGGTCCCGTCGCATCGACCGTGAAGGTGCGGACCGCAGTGGTCACGTGGCCACTGGGCTCTTTCGCGGTGATCAGCAGCGTGTGTTCCCAGGACGGCAAACCGCTTGCCGTCACCGGGGAGACGCAGGCGGCGGCCGGTCTGCCGGTTCCCTGGAATTCGCAGGTGAACGTCGTACCCACCGGCAGGGCCGAGCTGTCGAAGGAGATGGAGACCTGTGGACCCATGACGGCTGGCGTCGGCTTGATGGTCACTCCGAGTCGCTGCCAAGCCATGTCAAGTGTGGCGCCGGAGCCCGTACTCCCCAAGACGGAAGGAGGCCACTCTGTCATCTCGCCAAGCGGCGATACGGGGAGTCGGGTCATCCGGCCCGAGGAGGTCAGCGCCAGCAGTCGATCGCCACCCGGAGCCCAGTTTATCGAACGGACCTCGCCGTCGAGTGCCGGACTCAACCTGACTTCCGCCGACCACCGGTTCGTGAGGGCCACGTTGGACTTCGTGGCGAACGCGACCCACTGGCCATCCGGCGACACCCGGACCGACGCACTGTCCCCCGCCGGAGCCGGCAACATGGATACCCGGGCGCCTCCCGGCTTCGCCTCGATCCGGGCGAACCGGTCGTCCCCGTCGAGGCGACGGTCGACCACCATCAGGGTGAGGGCATCCGGCATCCAGCTCGGGTTGGCCACGTCACAGCTGATCTTCTCGGGGGTACCGCCGGCCGCGGGAATGACGAACACGCACGGCAGCGCGCCGTCATCGCCGCTCTCAGGTGCTTGGTAGGCGATTCGGCTCCCGTCCGGCGACCATGACAAGTGAGTGATAGGCAGTGGCGACGCCCACAGCTTCACCGGTACGCCGAGCTGGTCCGGATCCACCTGGCGCGTCCAGAGGACCCGTTCCTGATCGTTCGTAACGTAAGCGAGAGTCCGGCCGTCCGGCGCACTCGCGATGGCCTCCTTCGGCTTCACTGATCCGGCTTCGCCCGGAAACGGAACGATGTTTCCGCCCAGATCGGCCGCGGCCAGCTCAGCCGCGGCCGGCTCGCCCTGGACGATGGCGATCTGGTCGGTCGGCCGCGGCGCCGCCGTCCGCGGCCCGACCGGACCTTCGCCGACTTCGTTGACCACCGAGACGGCGTACTCCGTTCCGGGCTTCGGGTTGGCGTCCGTCGTGCTGAACCATGTCGCCCTTGGATCGCCAGGGAACCATCTGGTCGTTTCCAAACCGTCCACGTAGCGGTGCAGGAAGTAGCCGCGAGTCGTTGTACCACCCGAGGTCGGCCAAGAGAGCCACCGCACGGTGTGACCGGTGAAGGTGGGAGAAACGCTGACGCCCATCGGCCTGGGCAGCGAAGTTCCGTTACCTGTCAGCGCTACTTCCTCGCGGAGCGCAGCGGAGTTGTAGATCGTCAGAGTGGCCTGGAAGAGACCGTGGGTCCATGGCTCGAACGTCAGGGTCACCGTGCAAGAGGCTGCTGCCGGCAACGAGACCGGGCAGTTGTTCGACGCCACTTTCCATTCCGGCGAGGCATTCCAGTCGAGTTCCACCCTCTCGATCTCCACCGGCTCACCGCCGGTGTTCCGGACGGTGATCGGCAGGGCCGCGGAGGTCTTCCCGACCAGCACCTGGCCCGCGTCCAAGGGATTGGGGGTGACCGAAAGCATCTGGTAGCCGATCGAACTCTTGAACCTGATCTCGATCGCGGCCGTGGTGTCTGTGCCCGCGCACGAGTAGACGAGCAGGCTGGCCGCCATCGTCTCCAGCTCGAGATCCGCCCGGTAGGCGAGCGCCGTGACCCGCAGCCGGCCGCTGGTCGTGCAACTGCGATCGCCTTGGGTCAGCTCGATCTGGGACGGGGTCAGCTCGTAGGTCCCTGGGCCGGCCAGGAAGGCCGGAAGCTTGAGCTTGATCGAGCCGGCTGACAAAGTGCGGGAACCGCCGATCGGCGCCGATGCCGTGACAGGACTCGCGCTCTCGTCCCGCAGCCAGGTGACCAGGTCGGTGGCCGCCGCGTTCAGCGCCAGGACGTCCACATCCCCGACGACGGGGGCTGTGGTGGTCCGGGTTGCGGTGACTGATGAGCTGGTGACGCTCTCGGTGTCGGAGGTCTGGGCGACGACCCGGTAGTCGGCTGATGCGCCGGCGCCCAGGGACTCGTCGACCCAGCTGGTGGTCGAGGAGGCCAGGTCGCCGCTGGCGTCCTGCCAGTCGGTTTCGCCTTGTTTGCGTTCGACCCGGTAAGTGGAGGCGTCTACCGGGTTCCAGGTCACGCCGATGCCGGTGCGGGTCGGGAAGACCTGGGCGCTCGGGGTGGCAAGGGTGTCGTCGCCGAAGGCTGCATGGGCGATGAAGGGGACGGCGATCGCCGCAAGAGCGGCGGCGAGGGCATAGCGGAGCACAACAACTGCATGGGCGCGGCGCATCAAGACTCCAGAGCAGAGGGCGAAATCCGGCGCACCCAGAGCGGCACCGGCGAAGACGCAAAGAAATACCGCGAAAGTCGCTTCCGCCGCAACTGTCTTGCAGCTAGTTGCAGTGCGCCCAGCACTGGCCATGCGGCGGTAGTCGGTTGGTCACCAATCAGGTACCCACTGGATACCTAGGGTGTTTCTGCGCGCCGCCAGGGAATCCACGTCGCGTTACGTGACAGTAGCCGAGGGTTCACCGGCGGTGGGGAACCTTCGAATTGTGCGCATCGTCATGGTGGCTGAGTCCTTCCTGCCTCAGATCAACGGGGTGGCGAACACGGTTCGTCACGTCGCCGACCGGTTGCTCGTCCGCGGGCACAAACTGCTGATCATCGCCGCGGGCGCTGGTCCGGACAGCTACAACGGGGTCCGGGTCATCCGGGCCCGGAGCTTCGGGATTCCCGGTTACAAGGAGTTCCCGGTCGGTCTGCCGGATCCGGCGATCGAGCGGAGCATCACCGAGTTCAAGCCCGATCTCGTGCACCTCGCGTCGCCGTTCTTCCTGGGGGCGTACGGACTGCGGGCCGCCCGCCGGCTCGGGCTGCCCACCGTGGCGATCTTCCAGACCGACATCGCCGGGTTCGCCCGGCAGTACCCGTTGTTCGCCAAGACCGATCGCGCGGTCTGGGCGTTGCTGCGCCGGAACCACTCGCGGGTGGACCGCACCCTGGCCCCGTCGTCCGCGTCGATGGAGCTGTTGATCCAGGCCGGCATCCCGCGGGTGCACCATTGGGGTCGCGGCGTCAACCTGGATCTCTTCGATCCGTCCCACCGCAGCGACGAATGGCGCCGGCAGCTCTCCCCCGACGGCAAACCGATCGTCGGGTACGTCGGCCGGCTCGCCGCGGAGAAGAAGGTACGCCGCCTCGCCGAGCTGACCGATCTCGACTGCCGCGTGGTCATTGTCGGCGACGGACCGGACCGGGCGGCACTGGAGAACTCGTTGCCCAACGCCACCTTCCTGGGGATGAAGCGCGGTGCGGAGCTGGCCTCGATCTTCGCCGGGCTCGACGTGTTCGTGCACACCGGTGAACACGAGACCTTCTGCCAGACCATCCAGGAAGCCCAGGCCTCCGGGGCCGCCGTTGTCGGGCCGGCCGCGGGTGGTCCGCTCGACCTGATCCGCCCGGGTGAGACCGGTCTGCTGTTCGCCCCAGGGCAGCCTGGATCGCTACGGAACGAAGTCGCCACGTTGCTGGCCGATCCCTCGCTGCGGGCGGGGATGGCGGCGGCGGGGTTGAAGCGGGTACAAACGAGGACATGGCCCGCAGTCGTCGACGAGCTCGTGGACAGGCACTACGCCGAAGTGATGCGCGAGGTCACGGCCGTCCGGCGGGTCGCGGTCGCATGACACTGCGCATCGCCCAGCTCGCGAACTTCGTCGGACCGACCTCGGGAGGGATGCGGACCGCGCTCGAACACCTGGGACAGGGGTACTGCGAGGCCGGCGCCGAGCGGATTCTGATCACCCCCGGTGAACGCGACAGCATCACCCGGACCGAGGTCGGCACCGTGGTCCGGATGAAGGCCCCGAAGGTCGGCGGCGGATACCGACTGATCACTGACCCGTGGCGCGTGATCGAGACGCTGGAGCGGTTCCAGCCGACGACAGTCGAGATCTCGGACAAGTCCACCCTGCTGCCGGTGGCCCGGTGGGCCCGTAAGAACGGCATCGGCTCGGTCCTGTTCAGCCATGAACGCCTCGACGCCATGCTCTCCCTCCGGACCGGCCGCCAGCTCGGTGTCGCCGCCGGAGTGGGCGCCCTCTACAAACTGCTGAGCCGCACGTACGACGCTGTCGTGGTCACCTCCAGATACGCGGCCGAGGAGTTCGACGAGGTCACCACCCCGCTGGTCCGGATCCCGCTCGGCGTCGACCTGGACACCTTCCACCCGTCCCTCGGTACACCGACCGACGACGGCATCCTCAAGCTCGTCCACGCCGGCCGCCTGTCCCGGGAGAAGAGCCCGCATCTCGCGGTCGCGACCGCCGCCGAGCTGCACCGCCGCGGCGTACCGGTCCGGATGGACGTGTACGGCTCCGGCCCGCACCTCGACGAACTCGTCGCCATCGCCGGCAACGCCCCCATCCACTTCCACGGCTACATCGACGGCCGCGTCGCCCTCGCCCGCCACCTCGCCCAGGCCGACATCGCCTTGTCGGTCTGCCCCGGCGAGACCTTCGGCCTGGCCGTCCTCGAAGCCCTCGCCGCTGGCACCCCCGTCGTCACGGCCAACACCGGCGGCGCCCGCGAACTGGTCGACGAAACCTGCGGCCGCTGGCGCGACGCGAACCCCGCAGCCCTCGCGGACGCCGTACTGGAACTGGCCGGCGTCCCCGGCCGCAGAGCCGCCGCACGTCAGCGCGCCGAACTCTACGACTGGGACACCTGCATCCAACACATGCTCAACCTGCACAGGCGACTGGCACTGCCCCTCGCCGCCTGAAGGTCAGGTGCTCAGGTGAGGTGGTCGTAATCGCCGCGGGCCCAGGCGGCGTGGCGGTCGGCTGAGCGGCGGACTACGGCGCGGGCGTCCGAAGGGATGCTGGCGCCGAAGTTGCCGTACAGGCGGTCGTAGGTGAAGGCGTCCAGGGACTTGGCGACGCGGTCGACGACGGCGCCGGACAGCGGGATGCGGTTCGGGTAGGAGCGCATGAAGCTCACCGAAGTGCGGTCCGGGTTGGCGAAAACGGTGTCGCCGGCCAGGATCACGCCCTTGCCCTCAGCACCCTCCGCCCAGTGCACGATCGCACTGCCGGGGAAGTGGCCGCCGGGCTGGATCAAGGTGACGCCGGGCAACAGCTCCAGCGTGCCGGACCAGGTCCGGATCGCTGAGTCGGGCCGGGCGACCCACTCGGCATCGGCTTCGGACACATAGACCGGTACGCCGCCGAGACGGCGACTCCACTCGACCTGTACGCCGTACATGTGCGGGTGACTCGCGATCACCGCGGCGACCTCACCGAGTTCGCGAACCCGGCTGACCGCGTCGTCGTCCAGGTAGCCGATCGGGTCCCAGAGCAGGTTCCCCTCGGCCGTCCGGACCAGCATCGACTGCTGGCCGATCCCGGCGCTCGGTTCGGAGGTGATGCCGTGCAGGCCGGGCTCGACCTCCTTGATCTTCACCTGGTAGCCGGCCGCGGCCAGCTCGTCCAGGGTGGTCCAGTGCTGTCCGTCGGCCGGCACCCACTGCCGTTCGTCGGCGCAGATCGCGCACACCTCGATCTGTTCGGCGTGCTCGACGGCGCAGGTTGCGCAGATCCAGAAACTCACCGTGATCCCCTCTCTTTCGGCTCCCCCACGCTAAGCCGAGGACAGGTCCGCCGACAGGGGCCAATCAGGCAGGGATCCCACGGGCCACTGAGCGACCAGTGACCTGGAACACTGCCGAGAGCGATGTCACACGGGACCGGGGCTGAAAGGGTTCAGGGCAGCGATAGCATCAAGACCGGCCTGGTATCCCCTCCGGGCCGAGCCGACCGCGGCCCCCTCTGCCACGCGGACCCCATGCGCCCCAGGAGTCGCCGCGCTCGCCGGCTCTCGGTCTGTCGTCCGATCGGAGGATCGGTTTGCCCAGCAAGCCAGCTGGCACGCTGTACCGCGGCCATGAAGGCATGTGGTCGTGGGTCGCCCACCGGATCACCGGTGTCGGGATCTTCTTCTTCCTCCTGGTGCACGTGCTCGACACCGCACTCGTCCGGGTCTCCCCGGCGGCGTACAACGAGGTGATCGGCACCTACAAGAACCCGATCATCGGCCTGCTCGAGGTCGGGCTGGTGGCCGCGATCCTGTTCCACGCCTTCAACGGCATCCGGCTGATCCTGGTCGACTTCTGGGCCAAGGGCCCGCGGTACCAGCGCCAGATGATGATCGGCGTCGGTGTGGTCTGGGTGGTCCTGTTCGTGCCGTTCGTGATCCGGCACCTGAGCCACGTCTTCGGAGGCTGAGATGACGACCCCAGAGATCGCCCAGCCCCGCTCGTCCACCCGGGCGGTGTCGCTGAAGGGCGGCGGCCGGAACCGGTCCGGCCAGACCAACTTCGAGCTCTACAGCTGGCTGTTCATGCGGCTGTCCGGGCTCGCCCTGGTGGTGCTGGTGCTCGGCCACCTGTTCGTGAACCTGATGCTCGGCGGCGGGATCACCGCGCTCGACTTCGGCTTCGTGGCCGGCAAGTGGGCCAACCCGCTGTGGCAGGTGTGGGATCTGCTGATGCTGTGGCTGGCGATGCTGCACGGCACCAACGGGCTGCGCACGATCACCAACGACTACGCCGAGAAGGACCAGACCAGGTTCTGGCTGAAGGCGCTGCTGATCACCGCCTCGATCGTGATCGTGGTGCTCGGCACCCTGGTCATCTTCACCTTCGACCCCTGCCTCGACCCCAGCTCCACGCTGTCGGTCTGCAGCAAGTAAGGACCGGACAATGCAACGGCATCAGTACGACGTGGTGATCGTCGGCGCGGGTGGCGCCGGGATGCGCGCGGCGCTGGAGAGCAGCAAGCGGACCCGGACCGCGGTCCTCACCAAGCTGTACCCGACCCGGTCGCACACCGGCGCGGCCCAGGGCGGCATGTGCGCCGCGCTGGCCAACGTCGAGGAGGACAACTGGGAGTGGCACACCTTCGACACGGTCAAGGGTGGCGACTTCCTGGTCGACCAGGACGCGGCCGAGGTGATGTGCCGGGAGGCCGTCGACGCGGTGCTCGACCTGGAGAAGATGGGCCTGCCGTTCAACCGGACCGCCGAGGGCAAGATCGACCAGCGGTTCTTCGGCGGCCACACCCGCAACCACGGCGAGGCCGTCGTACGCCGCTCCTGCTTCGCCGCGGACCGTACCGGCCACATGATCCTGCAGACCCTGTACCAGCAGTGCATCAAGCAGAACGTCGAGTTCTTCAACGAGTACTACGTTCTCGACCTGCTGATGGTGGCCGGCAAGGCGACCGGCGTGGTCGCGTACGAGCTGGCCACCGGTGAGCTGCACATCTTCTCGGCCAAGTCGATCGTGTTCGCCTCGGGTGGTTTCGGCAAGGTCTTCCGGACCACGTCGAACGCGCACACCCTGACCGGTGACGGGATGGGCATCACCTGGCGCAAGGGCCTGCCGCTGGAGGACATGGAGTTCTTCCAGTTCCACCCGACCGGGCTCGCGGGCCTCGGCGTACTGCTGTCGGAGGCCGCTCGTGGTGAGGGCGGGATCCTGCGGAACAAGGACAACGAGCGGTTCATGGAGCGCTACGCCCCGACCGTGAAGGACCTGGCGCCGCGGGACATGGTGGCCCGGGCGATGGCGAACGAGGTCCGCGAAGGCCGTGGCTGCGGCCCGGACGGCGCGTACGTGATGCTCGACCTGACCCACCTCGAGCCGGCTCACATCGACGCGAAGCTGCCGGACATCACCGAGTTCGCCCGCACCTACCTGGGCGTGGAGCCGTACACCGAGCAGATCCCGGTGTTCCCCACCGCGCACTACGCGATGGGCGGCATCCCGACCAACATCAAGGGCGAGGCGCTGGCCAGCAACGACGACGTCATCCCCGGCCTGTACGCCGCCGGTGAGGTCGCCTGCGTGTCCGTGCACGGCGCCAACCGGCTCGGTACGAACAGCCTGCTCGACATCAACGTGTTCGGCCGCCGGGCCGGGATCGCGGCCGCGGAGTACGCCGCGACCGCGGAGTTCGAGGAACTGCCGGACGCACCGGAGCAGTTCGTCGTCGACCTGGTCGAAGGACTGCGCACCTCGACCGGTGACGAGCGGATCGCGGCGATCCGGGCCGACCTGCAGGCGACGATGGACCTGAACGCGCAGGTGTACCGGACCGAGGGCTCGCTGAAGCAGGCGCTGACCGACATCGAGGCGCTGAAGGAGCGGTTCACCCGGGTCGGTGTGCAGGACAAGGGCAAACGGTTCAACACCGACCTGCTGGAGGCCGTCGAACTCGGCTTCCTGCTCGACCTGGCCGAGGTGCTGGTGGTGTCCGCGCTGGCCCGCAAGGAGTCCCGCGGCGGTCACTTCCGCGAGGACTACGCCAAGCGCGACGACGTCAACTTCATGCGGCACACGATGGCGTATCGCGAGCTCGATGCCGAAGGCAACGTGAACATCCGGCTCGACTACAAACCGGTCGTCCAGACCCGCTACAAGCCGATGGAGCGCAAGTACTGATGGACGTCAAGGTCAAGATCCTGCGGTACAACCCGGAGGTCGTGGACGAGTCCGAGTGGAAGACCTACTCGGTCAGCCTGCAGCCGACCGACCGCGTGCTGGACGCGCTGCACAAGATCAAGTGGGAGCAGGACGGCACGCTGACCTTCCGCAGGTCCTGCGCACACGGCGTCTGCGGCTCCGACGCGATGCGGATCAACGGCCGCAACCGGCTGGCCTGCAAGACGCTGATCAAGGACCTGAACCCGGAGAAGGAGATCACCGTCGAGCCGATCAAGGGCCTGCCGGTGCTCAAGGACCTGGTCGTCGACATGGAGCCGTTCTTCGACGCGTACCGCTCGGTGATGCCGTTCCTGGTCACCAGTGGGCACGAGCCGACCCGGGAGCGGATCCAGTCGCAGGCCGACCGGGACCGGTTCGACGACACCACCAAGTGCATCCTCTGCGCCGCGTGCACGACGTCCTGCCCGGTGTTCTGGTCCGACGGCCAGTACTTCGGCCCGCAGGCGATCGTCGGCGCGCACCGGTTCATCTTCGACAGCCGGGATGAGGGCACTGAGCAACGACTGGAGATCCTGAACGACAAGGAGGGCGTCTGGCGCTGCCGGACCACCTTCAACTGCACGGAGGCCTGCCCGCGCGGTATCGAGGTGACCAAGGCCATCCAGGAAGTCAAACGCGCCCTCATCTTCCGTCGCGTCTGATCCCGCCACGCCGGGGTTTGTGTCGACTGGGCAACAACTTCTCCACACCGGTATCTCAGTGGTGCGGCGGGCAGATGTCGACAGCTGCCTGACAGCGGTCTGAAAGCCGGGACGCCTTGGATTGAAGGCGTTCTGAGAGATCCGCTGACAGAAGGAGTGAAGATGTACCGCAAGCGCGTAGCCGCCACCCTGGTCGCTGGAGTGGCCGTCGCAATGTTCGGCGCCATCAACCCTGCGACTGCCTCGGAAACCGCCCCGGCCGCCGGGTCGGTGCGGATGTGGGAGGACCCGAACTACACGGGGAGCCAGTACGTCGACGCGACACCCGCCAACTGCCCGGACGGGTGCGACATCGACGGGTGGGACGGTGACAACGAGATCTCGTCGGTCCGGAACGAGACCAACTGCACCGTTCGTCTGTACGCCGACGACAACTTCGGCGGCCGCTCGGTCGACCTGGCGGCCAACACCTCGTACTCCAACCTGGAGCAGATCGGCTTCGACAACGAGGCCGATAGCTTCCAGTTCAAGTGCTAGCAGGCAGTTTCTGATCGGAATGCAACCAACTCTGCCCTCCCAGGAGTCGTCTGACTGTACGGATGACTCCTGGGAGGCCGGATGGGAGACGACGAAAGCCTGCGCGACCTGTACGACGGCTGCTACCGCCGGCTGGTCGGGCAGCTGTACCGCGCCGATTCGCGAAGGTGGACAACCCCGAGGCCTGGCTGCGAACCGTCGCGCTGAACGTGGTCCGAAGCAGATTCCGCCGATCGACCCGGTACCACGGGCTGCTGGCTCGCGCCGCTGCCGGACCACCGCCCTCCGACGTACCAGGGCTGTCACCTGATCACGTCGTCCTCGTCGACGCGTTGAGACAGCTTTTAGAGGGCAGACTTATGTGTCGTGCACTGTCGCACTGAGGTGGTCTTTGGACAGGTGCACGACACCCCGCTCCCGCACCGTCGACAGGCACTTCTACAGTTTGCTTGACCGAGACTGTGCTCTCGCCTTCATTCACGCGGACTCGCAGATGCAGAGTTGAAGCGGCGAATCCACGGCAAATGGCCGACCGAACCAATCGCCGAAGCGCTCGACGAGCCGAAGGCCGCCGAGCGAGAGGAGCAGCGGCAGCTCCTGCGGGAAGATGCTCCTGATTTCGAGCGGTGCGACGACGAACTCGGGCTCGGAGTCAGTCGAGAGGTACCACGTCCCGCGTGTAACTTGCGCAGGCGCATCGTAGATCTCAGCGACATCGACGCTGACGTTGCCACGGTCAGGATCCATGAACGACAACGACTCCCGGGTGCGCCGCACGCCATCGGCTTCGGCAAGGAGGCGAACGCTCGGGTTGAATACATCGAAGACGAACCGTGCTCCAGGTGCCAGGTGTCTTCGGACCGACCGGAAGCAGCTCACCAGATCTTCAGCCTCATGCAGATGCAGTAGAGAATTGGCTGTGATGAACACGAAGTCGAATGTGCGGCCCAGATCGAAGGCCCGCATGTCGCCCTGCATCCATTCCACCGCTATACCGCGCTCGTCCGCCTTACGCTGAGCCTCAGCCAGCATGTCTGACGAGAAGTCCATGCCGACGCACGGATGCCCGTCGGACGCGATGGGGATCAGCTTGTGCCCGGTGCCGCACCCGAGTTCCAGTACGCGCCCGCCTTGCCGATTGACGTCGGCCCGGTAGAAGTCGACTGCGGGCCCGCCGCCCGGGAACATCAGGTCGTACAGCCTCGCGTGCGAGTAGAACGCTTCACTCATTAAGCGCCTCCTCCTTTCCGACTCATCCGCGGTCAGCCGTGATGGCCTGCTGATTCAAGCGTGCACCGCCGGCGTGTCTGCCGGTGGCGCGGGCGTCGTCCTAGTGGTGGCGGCGGGCGAGGTGGGCATGGATCTCGGCGTTGAGTTCCACGGTTTCGGGCAGGACCTGGAGGATTCGGCGGAAGACCTGGTCTCGGTCGGCGGGTTGCAGCATCACGTACGCCGAGACCGTCGAGAGTTGTCCGATGTAGTCGTGGGCGCTCATCGTCAAGCGCCGTTCGATCACCGACTGGCGGACATCGGTGAACCACTCGGACTGCTGGAGCTCCGTGCCGGGCCATTCCATCGGGCGATCCGCGGGGGGTGTGCCGTCAGGCGACGGGATGCCGTCGTTCTCCAGGTACGGCGAACGTGCCGCGCGCACAGCCTCCTTGAGGGCCGGGTCGGCCAGCTGGATCGGTACACCGAACGAGGCGAACACGCCACCCGGTTGGACGAGTGCGGCCATGCGGGCCCACCGGCCTTCAGGGTTGGTCCAATGGAGCGCGGCAGCCGAATACACCAGCTCGTACGACGAATCCGGCGGCAAGTCCTCGAAGGCGGCTTGCACGGTTGTGACGTTTGCCGGCAGGTGTTTGCGCATCTCCGCGAGCATGGCCGCGTCAGGCTCGGTCGCCGTGACCGCGATCCCTGCCTGCGCGAACAGACGCGTTGCCTTGCCTGTCCCGGCGCCGAACTCGAGGGCGGTCCGGATCGGCCCACCGGCGTACGCGATCACCAGATCGAGGAGTTCCACGGGATACTCAGGCCGGAACCGTTCGTACGCTTCCGCCACCACCCCGAAGCTCAACGCGCGCGCAATCATGCCGGCATCCTGGCACCTTCCACGCCCCAGCGCTTGCCATTTTCCCCCGCCGAAGAGCGGACGTGATGAGGGCTGGTGACCCCTATCTATTGGTGGCGGCCCCTGGAACCGGAGCTACCGCGGCCGGGCGAAAGACACCACGATCAAACGGAGACCACAACACAACGCCGACAATCAGCCCGGCTTGACTTGTTCAGTGAAGGAAGCCATCCCACTTCGGTTATGTGTGTTTGACACTGTCCGGTGGTGGTCGCTGGTCTAGTCTCCGGGCTCATGTCTTCTCCTGGCTGGCGGGTGCATTTCGCTCGTCGTGAGCTGCGACGCTGACCTGCCGCGTCGCCTTGCGTTGGGGCGATCGGGCTGCGAGTGTCGCGGAATGCTGAGCAGTGTCGCGGTTCTGTCCGATGTCCATGGTGTGCTGCCGGTGCTCGACGCGGTGCTGGCCGAGCCCGAGGTCGCCGGCGCCGACGCCGTCGTGGTCACTGGTGATCATGCGGCGGGTCCACAGCCGGTCGCGGTTCTGGATCGCCTGACCGCGCTAGGCAACCGTGTCGTGCTCGTGCGAGGCAACGCCGACCGCGAACTGGTCGCGCTAGCCGAAGGCAGGCCGTCGACCGTCGGCGAGCCCTACGAGATCGACATGTGGGCCGCCAAGCAGCTGTCGCCCAAGCACGTCGCACTGCTCGCGGGCCTGCCCCACCCCGTGACCCTCGAAGTGACGGGCTTCGGCCCGGTGCTGTTCTGCCACGGCTCCCCCCGCGACGACGACGAAGTCGTGCTGGTCGACACCCGACTGGACCGCTGGGCCGAAGCATTCGCCGACCTACCGGCCGATGTCCAGACCGTGGTCTGCGGGCACACCCACATGCCATTCACCCGCCTCGTCGATCGCCGGCTAGTGATCAACCCAGGCAGCATCGGCATGCCCTACGGGCGCCCAGGCGGATCCTGGGCACTCCTGCGAGACGGAGCCGTCACGCTGCGATCGACCGCGGTCGACATCGACGCCGCGATCGCTGATGTCATCGCCGACTCGAACTACCCCGACCGGCGCGACTGGGCCGAGTACTACCTCCGAGCCACCTCAAGCGACGCCCAGGCCCTGACCTCCTTCGCACCACGCGACGGCCGCTCAACCAGTTGAGCACTCAGACGTGTCCCATCAACACACCGCCAGTAAGACGCCCACAGCGGACAACGGACAGGTAACGAAACCCTGTCAATAACTTCGGCTCATACCTCGACCCGCCCGGCAGCCTTCTCCCCAGGCACGCCTCCACCCCTTGAGCCGTACCGCTCGCGCATCCGCGGGAAGCCAGCTCGAAGTCCACCGGCCCAGCCAGCCCCACCGGCAGATCCACCATCACGCCATCACCGCAGGTCCGCGACACCTGTCGCGCACAGCAACCCACCCGACACCAGCCACCTGACCAGGCATAAGGCACCCCCGGCGACATGGCCGTGCCGCTCCTGCACATCGTGCCCAGCAGGCCCGACGCGGAGCGCCTCATCCCCATGAGTCCGGAGCTGGTGACGGTGCTGCTCGCGGTACAGCGCCGCGCCAAGGCCGGCGGAGCGCACGTGCCGCTATCGCCGCCGCTGACGCCCCGGCTCGTTGACCTGGGTACAACTGTCGGCGCTCTCACATAGCATCCCGGCAACTGGCCTGAGTGTGACTCGCCGGCTCCAGGAGGTGTCGTGGACGCGGTGCGCTGGAAGACTGCAACGTTTGCCGGTCATCAGCTCCGATACGCGGTGGCCGGGAGCGGCCCAGCGGTGGTGATGCCGAAGAAGGACCGCGGCTCGTATGTACCGTTCGAGCGACTCGCGGACCAATACACGATGGTGCAGATCGAGCCGCTCGGGTTCTGCCGAAGCGACCGCCCAGACCCCTACCCCTCAGCCGGCATCCACGAACAGATCCTCGCGGTCTGCGACCAAGAAGACATTCCCGAGTTCGCGGTGTGGGGCTTCTCGCAGGGTGGCGCAATGGCCTGCACGATCGCTCAAGCAACTCCCCGGGCTCGCCTGATGGTGTGCGGTGGGTTCAACGTGCTGCGTGGTTTGTCCGACGCGTGGCTTGCCCGGATGAACCGAGAGCGTCGCGTCCCGGTCGGCAGCCGAACGTTCTGGAACTGGTTCCATAGCTACAACTGGCACGCCGAGCTTCGTCAGATGGCAGTACCGAAGTTGATGTACTGGGGCACTCTGGACGCGCAGCGCGTATCGCTCAAGGACCAGCACATCCTTCGCGGTCTTGGGATCGATGTCGCCGAATTCGCTGGTCTTGACCACGGCGGCTGCGGTCTCGGCGATCCTGACAGCCCAGCAACGGCCGTGGTGGCCGATTGGCTGCAGCGCCATGGGTGGTGACCTGACAAGGCGACGCACGGTCAAGACCGAACCCAAACCGGGTCAGCGAAGTTAGTGGGGGTCGGCTGGCACAGCGCTCCACTTGGCCAGTCGGAGAGGCTGGGTCAGCCTGGCTTGACCGCCAGCGTCGCAAAATAGTTCGACATGTATTGGGCGGATGCGTTGGATTGGTCCGGTGCTTCTGCGAAGCCGGTGAGGACGAACCCCGCGGCGAGTTGCCCGCCGATCTGGTCGGTGAGGGTGTGACTATATTCAAGAGGGGCATCCGCGCCGAACTTCGTGGCGCGTTCCTCGGCGGAGTACTGCGTGACATCGCTGTAGGGCAGCTTGTGCACGACGACCAGCTCGCCGCGCTCGTCGAGGGCCTCGTGGTCGAACAAGTACACATCAGGGTTGAGGAAGCCCACGAGCAGAGTTCCGCCCGGTCGCAGGACGCGGAAGCACTCACGCCACACCGGTGCCAAGTCGGGTACAAATAAGTTCGAGACCGGGTGGAACACAACGTCGAATGCTGCGTCGCCGAAGGCGCTGAGGTCGCGCATGTCACCCAGGACGGTGCGCAGCTCGAGTCCGTCGCGCGCCGCCACCATCTGGTCCTGGCCGAGCTGGCGGGGCGAGTTGTCGAACACGGTGACCCGCGCCCCCGCGGCGGCGAGGATCGGACCCTGCTGGCCACCGCCGGAGGCCAGGCACAACACGTCCTTGCCGGTCAGGTCCGTCGGCAGCCAGGAGCGGTCGACTGGCTCACGCCCGATGAGAACAATCGACCAATCGCCCATGCGGGCGCGCTCGACATCCTCAGCACTCACCGGCCTCGACCACTCGTTGCCCTCCTGGACATACTTGTCCCAGGCTGCCCGATTATGGGCACCGGGGTCGACGACAATGTCCTGCACTTTTAACTCCCTGCTACAGCCAAGCGGACACCAGCGGTACTGACAGTTCGGTGCCGCTAGCCAACACGATCACAGGTGCGGGCTCAACGAAATTACCGGGCGTCGAGGTGCCCACGTGACGTGCCAACGGTCCACGGCGGTCTGCCAGACCCCGGTGACCTCGTCGGGGATCCATCTCGGCCGGCCTCGGCGGATCTCGTCGATACCGAGCATCTGCATCGGCTCGGGCTGGGCCGGCAGCACCGCCCGGGCGTGACTGGTGAACGCCGCCGCGACGACCGGCCAGGACAGCGCATGGTCCCGGGCCGCCTGGACGACCGTGCGGCCCTGATCGGCCACCGCCGCCCCGGCCGCAGACAAGTTGCCCATAGCCACAGTGTGACCCCGGTGCCTTGACTTGGTCCCGCTCGGACAGGTGACGACCCAGCAACAACCCACCCATCGACGAATCAGAAGGCAGCAGGGCTTCACCTCAATCAGATGACGTTGACGGCGTCCAGCAAGCGAGCGGCAAGCTGGGCGTCGCCAGTGACTGTGACGTCGCTGTCGCGCCAGGACGACCGCTGCGTGCCCCAGTCGGGGAAGGTCAGCGCGGGGCGGTGATGTGCGCGGCCACCTTGTCGTCGGATGGGGTGAGGACGCCGGCTTCGTCGATCCACCAGGTCCCGCCGCCGGGGCCGGTGAGGGTCAGGGCGACGCGGGCGTCGAGCCCGGCGATTGGCGCCTGCGCGATCTGGTTGCTCAGTACGGCGATCATCCAGGTCAGGACCGCGCGCATCCGGTCGGCGTCGGTCGGCGGTGCACCCCGGCCGAGTGCGGGGGCCATGTCGTGGCGCAGGTGTGTGTGGTGGTCGAAGACGCTAGGGGTTCCGGAGGGCACGGTGAAGGCTCGGTTGACGCGGGGGCGGGCGCGGCTCGCTCCGCTGGTTCGTGAGTTCGCGGATGATGCCGAGGAGGTCGGCCATGTCTGAGCTGAAGGAATTGTCGTGGTCGGTCCAGGAGAAGGTCGAGCCGGTGCCGTTCGAGCAACTGGAACGCCGCGGCATACGGCGTCGCCGGCGGAAGCAGGCGCTAGCCGGGGTCGGGGTCGCGGCGGCCACCACAGGCGGTGGGCTGCGGCCTGGAACGGGTGCCCAGGTGGGTCCTGCAAGAACAGTGCGGTGCTCAGGCGGGACGGTCTGCGGGTGACCGCTCCGGCGAGCGACCTCGAGTAAGCCGTACTGCGGAACGGTGACGACGTGATCGCCGGGACCGTGCTGGCCGCGGATTCCTTCAGCGCAAGCGATCCGAGCTGGGCCAAGGCCGTATTGGTGCGACTGACCGCGCAGGGTCGGGCGGTGACACCGCTGCGGTATGCCAGGGCCACGCAGACCTTCGGCGCGGACGAGATCCTCACCACCGAGCTGAGCCAGAGTCGCGAGCTGCTGGTGCTTCCTCTGGGCTCCAGGATCGACAACGCCCCGGTCGCGATGACGAAGGCCGTGACGAGCACCGATGACGGCAGGAGTTGGCAGGCCTTCGAACCCCGGTGAGAGGTTGGCTAGGGGTGCATCAGGGCGCCTTTGAGGATCTTGTCGACGGCGTTCTTGGGGCCGTGCAGGGCCAGTCCGACCAGGTCGAGCTTGTCCTGAGCAACCGCTCGGACGGCGGCTCGGTTGTCCCGATCGTTGCCGGTCGCAAACAGATCCGCGGTGAAGATCGAGTGCGGCAGCTGCCGGCTCAGGACCCGGCCGTGCGCGCTGCTGAGGAACTCCATCGAGCCCTCGAACACCAGCACCGGCTGGCGGAACATCGGCAGGTACGGCGTGCCGTCGGCGTCCGCGTAGGGTTCGCCGACCAGCTCGGGCGACGTCGCGGCGATCCCGCTGATCAGGAACGCGGTCACGTTCAGTCGCTGCCAGCCGGCCAGATCGTCACGCAGCAGCACCGCGATCTTGGTGTCGAATCTGATCAGTTCGTTGCTCACAGCACCACTTTGCCGGTGAGAGCCCGACCGGGTCTTGTACGTTTCTTGCCTGCCGACTCAGCAAAACCGGTCGCACGTAAATTCCGTGTGACCCCGTAATGCCAATCATTGGTCAATATCAAGGAAGTACTTGTGGGCCATCTGCGGCCTCAATACATTCCTTTCAACGCGCAGCGTGACCCGTTCGATACAGCGAGTCCGAAGCGTTCATTTGATGGCCCACTCTCCCGGGCCATTCGTGTGGTGCCCGGACGGCAATCCGGGCACCCCAATCACAAGGAGATCCAACGTGCCCAAGCTCAAGACCCGCCTCGTCACCGTCCCGCTGGCCGGTATCGCCCTGGCCCTCGCCGGCGGGTTGTTCGCCGCCACCAGCGCCTCGGCGCACGAGAGCCCGACGCCGGTCGGCAACGTCGGCGACGCGGTGCAGTACGGGACCCACGCGGTCCAGCTGCACCTGGACGCCCCGATGCTGGGCCTGAACCCGGCCATCGACGACCCCTACGGCTACGTGTCCGGCCACGTGCTCGGCACCGGCGTCAACATCGTCTCCTACACGCTGACCGGCCACCCGATCGCGGACGACCACACCGGCGAAGACCACGACCACTGATCCCGATCGGATCGGCGGGCGCTGACCGCCCGCCGGACCCGGGAGCCCGTACTCGCGGAAGTCGACTCCGCGAGTACGGGCAGTCGCCGTAGCCGGTAATTCGCGGCCGGCGTCCCAGGTCGAAGTTCTCACACCAACAAAATACCGGTGAGAGGTTTCCTGGCGATTTCGGAAATGCCCGCCGACGTTACGAATCAATTTCCGGCGGTGCGTCCCGAGGTGCACCGCCACAGCATTTCGCCCCGCAATTCCTTCGTGCCTGGAGGACCCAGATGATACTTTCTCCGCTTGCCCGAACCGCGACCCGTTCCGCGCTGCCGGCGGCTGCCGCCCTGGTGCTGGCACTCGCCCCCGTCATCCCCGCCCAGGCCCATACCGGACTCGTCGGCAGTACGCCGGCCGACGGCTCCCAGCTGACCTCGAACCCGGCCGAGCTGCGGCTCAGCTTCGACCAGACCCTGCAGCCCGTGCCCGGCTGGGATGCGATCGTCGTGACCGGCCCGGACGGAGTGAGCCGGCCGGTGCAGTCCGTCAGCGTCGACGGCAAGAGCATCGTCGCCGCAGGCAACCAGTTCGGACCGCAGGGCCGGTACGCGATCAGCTACCGGGTGATCTCCGGCGACGGCCATCCCGTCGCGGGCCACATCTCCGTCGTACTGGGCGGGGCCGGCTCCGGTTCGCTGGTGACCAACGCCCTGGCCGCCCCGAAGGGTGGGGTGCCGGCCTGGATCTGGATGCTCGAGCTGGCGGTCGCGATCTTCCTGCTGCAAGCGTTCCTCCGCTCCCGCTCGGCAGCCTGGGTCGCCGTCCGGCCGGCCAAGGCGCGCTTCGACCACGGCGGCCGCCTCGACTCCGCCTCCCACGGCTAAGGACCTGCATGGAGACCACCACCGTCACGGCTCCCGTCCGGCGATCGGGGCGCCGGACGTTGGTCTTCGCCGGGATCGCCGCGCTCAGTGTCGTCGCACTCGTCTGGGCGATCATGGTCACCCGCCCGGACCCCGAACCGGCCGTCGCGATGACCAGTCCCGGCCTCGCCTACACCACCCCACTGGCCCGGTTCGCCTCGAACGCGGCCGCGATCGCCGCCGTCGGTTCTGCGCTCTTCCTGCTCCTACTGGGGGCCGCAGGGAGAGCGCGGTACGCCGCCATCGCCGACCGCGCCCGGGTGATCGCGGTCGGCGCCGGCCTCATCTGGGTCACCGCGAGCACGACGACCTGGTGGTTGCAGGCCGCATCCGTCTCCGAGTCCGGATCCACGATGCCGTTCGCCGGCCTCGCGTCGTACGCGCTGCGGGTGTCGTCGGGCCGCGCGCTGGTCGTCACCGTGCTCGCGGCCGCGGCCTTCACCCTGCTCGCACTCACGAAGCCGCACAACTGGTGGGCCGAGGGTTGCCTGGCGGTCGCGTTGATCGGTCTGATCGCGGTCCCGCTGACCGGGCACGCGTCGCAGAGTACGGCGATGTGGCTCACCTCGCCGGCGATCTGTCTGCACCTGTGCGCGGTCAGCCTCTGGGTCGGCGGGCTCGCGCTCACCGCCGTACTGGTGTCGGCTCACCGGTCGGCGCTCGCGCTCGTGTTGCCGCGTTTCTCAACCGTGGCAGGGCTTTCGCTCGCGACCGTCGCCGTCACTGGGTTTCTGCTCGCGGGTCCCCGGCTGCTCAAGGACGCGACGCCGGACCCCTTCGCGCTGGTCAATGTGATGATGCACAGTCCGGCCGGCTGGCTGGTCACCGGCAAGCTCATCGGCCTGATGCTGCTGGCGGCGACCGGCGGCTACATCCGGCAGTTCCTGATGCCTTCGGTGCAACGCGAGGAGACGTCTGGACTGGCCAAGCTCGCGACGGTCGAGGTCACGCTGATGGCCGTCACCATCGCGCTGGCGACAGCGTTGGCCCGCCCGCTCTGACCTGTCAGCAGTACGGCGGGTTGGTGGTGACGGCCGTTGCCACCCGCAAGTAAAGGCAGAACAGCCGATAGAGGTCGAGCATGACGCCCTCGACCACGACGGTCCGGTCGTCGCGCCGTTCAACCCCCGGGATCGCGATCAGGTGGGCGGGGACAGACGCGGATTGCCAGCGGACGGTCAAGGTACGACGCTCCGCGGGCGTCGGCACGGAAGGGATCCGGCCAAGCGCCACCGCGGTGGTCGACTCGATCGCCGCGCGGGCCTCGGGGACGGGGACGAGCTGCGCGGCGAACCGGTCCCTTGCGTGCTTGACGGCAACGGTGGAGACCCTGTCGTCCCAGGCGGTCATCTCGGCGCAGGCGGTGTCGTCACCGGTGAGCAGCGCGACCGGGACCCCGAGCGAGGCGGCGGCCGCGTGCAACATCCCGATCTCCCCGACCAGCTGGTCGTCGAGCCACATGTCCTCGATCTCGTGCCCCATGAAGCTGTGGCTGAGTACGCCGAGAACGCCCGCGCGCGAGTGGAATCCGACGCACAGCGCGGCGTCGTACTCGGCGGTCAGTCCCTCGATCATCCCGAACGCCTTCGGCCGGCCCTTGATCAGCGCGGCCCGGGGATCGAGCAGCTCCGGCAGCAGGTTGCGCATCGGGCCGTGCGCGTCGTTCACCAGCACCGACGTCGCGCCGGCCGCGTAGGCGCCCCGGATCGCCGCGTTCACGTCCTCGGTCATCATCACCCGGCCGCGCTCGTAGTCCCGGCCTGGCGGCTGGACATCCTCGGCGTCGACCAGTCCGGTGATGCCTTCCATGTCCGCGCTGATGTAGACCCTCAACTCGCAACCCCTCCTCGGAACCCGTGTCTCCGAGTGGCAGCGTATGTTCTGACCTGTGAGCGGTGACGCGCAGGTCAGTGCGTGGCGTCCCGAGGTGAACGGGATCGTCGAGGTGCTGCACGCGTACTTCCCGTCGCACGCCTACCCCAGTCACACGCACGACGCGTGGACCGTGCTGATGGTCGACGAGGGCGTGGTCCGGTACGACCTGGACCACCGCGAACACGGGTTGGCCCAGGCCCAGATCTCCCTGCTCCCGCCGAACGTCCCGCACGACGGCCGCTCGGTCCGGCCGGAGGGATTCCGCAAGCGGGTGCTCTACCTGGCCCCCGACCAGCTCGGCGAGGACCTGGTCGGCGCGGCCGTCGACCGGCCCGAACTGGTGGACCCGGTACTGCGCCGACGGCTCCACCAGCTGCACGACGTGCTGGTGGACGGCCGCGAGGGATTCGAGGCCGAGAGCCGGCTGAGGCTGATCGAGAAGCGGCTGCGCCAGCACCTCCGCAGGCAGGCCATCGCTCCGCCGGACAGTCGCGACCCCGGAGTCGCCGGGCGGCTGCGCGAGGTGCTGGATGCCAACCTGCCGGACGGCATCACCCTCGACGAGGCGTCGAAACTGGTGCTCGCGCATCCGACCCACCTGGTCCGCGCGTTCACCCGCGAGTACGGCATGCCGCCGCACCGGTACCTCACCGGCCGCCGGGTCGACCTGGCCCGGCGGTACCTGCTCGAGGGCCGCCCGGCCGCCGAGGTCGCCGGGCTGGCCGGTTTCTACGACCAGTCGCACCTGACCCGGCATTTCCGCCGGATGCTCGGCGTCAGCCCCGGCCGCTTCGTCAGACGCTGACCCCTCAGGAGCCGCCGCGGTCGACCGTGCGGAGGAGCTGGGTGCGGTTGGCGACACCGAAGCGGCGGTAGAGGCGGGTGAGCTGCGACTCGACGGCCTTGACGCTCAGGTAGAGCGCGGCGGCGATCTCGCGGTTGGTGGAACCGTCCCGGACCATCGCGACGATCTGCAGCTCGTTGTCGGTTAGCTCGGACGGCTGCCGGCTCCGGCTCGGGACGTCGAGCCGGGCCAGCTCGGTCTCGGCCACCTCGCGCCACGCGGGCGCGCCGTACGACTCGAACTGCTCGATCGCGTCCAGGAACGCGGTCCGGGCCACCGACCGGCGCCGGGCCTGCCGGGCGACCCGGCCTCGGGTGAGCTCGCAGCGGGCCAGGTCGAGCGGGTAGAGCTGGTCGCCCGCGGAGGTGATCGTCTTCTCCAGCAGATCCAGCGCGGCGGCCGGATCGCCCTGCTTGGCGATCAGCAACGCCTCGGCCCGGGACAGGCCGATCTTCACGACCTCACGATCTAGCGTCTCGGCCCGGTTCCGGATCTCCGCGATCAGCGCGGCCGCGTCGTCCAGCCGGCCGGCGGCGACCAGGGCCTCGGCGTAGTCCGCGTGCCAGGGGATCACGGCCGGGTCGTACGGCATCGCGGCCTCGCCGGATTCGGCGATCGCGTCGAACGCCTCGACCGCGCGCTGCGGATCCCCGGTCAGTACGCCGACCAGGCCGACGCTGGCCAGGGCCGGTCCGGTCCACTCGTCGTTGCCGATCGAGCGGACCGCCTCCAGCGCCGCCTCGGACAGCTCGCGCGCCGCCGTCGCCGTACCGCCGGCCCATTCGGCCCGGCTGGCGATCACCAGGCCGACCTCGGGCTCGTCGCCCAGGTCCTGCATCAGCTGCAGGCACTCATGTCCGGCGGCGAGTGCCTCGGCGCCGCGCCCGCTCCGCTCGTAGATCGCGGTCGCGGAGATCAGCACCCCGGCCAGCCAGCGGATCGCGCCAACAGCGCGGACCTCGTCGACCAATGTGCTGATCCCGGCGATCGCCTCGGTGGTCCGGCCGCGGAACAGCTCCCGCATCGCGGCCATCTGCCGGGCGAGGATCACGGTCTTGGTCAGCGGCAACCCGATCGCCAGCTCACCGGCCTGTTCGAGCAACCGGTCCGCCGCTTCGCCGCCGCCGACCGAGATCTCGACCGAGTTCGCCGCGCTCAGCGCGTCCACCAGCACCTCGGTGTCGTCGCACTTGCGAGCCAGCTTCTCGGCCACCCGGGCAGCCTCGCGGGCCTCGTCGAGCCGGCGGTCGAAGTACGCGCTGTGGCTGCGCACGATCCACACCTTCGCCT
Source organism: Kribbella caucasensis (assembly GCF_004361855.1). GTDB lineage: Bacteria > Actinomycetota > Actinomycetes > Propionibacteriales > Kribbellaceae > Kribbella > Kribbella caucasensis. The sequence continues at coordinate 44,349 of NZ_SNWQ01000017.1, read as the reverse complement.
CGAGCCGCTCGTCGCCGGCGGCCGCCTCGAAGGCCTCGGTCAGCAACTCGATCCGCTGGTCGTGCTCGGACCACGCCGCATCCACCAGCAGCAGAAGGGCAGGCACCTTCACGTCCGCCCGAGTCGCAGCCCGTACTGCGAGCCGGGCCATCTCGGCCGACTCCACCAGATGGCCGGCAGCGGCCGCATCGTCGGCGGCTCGGGTGAGGCGACGTCCGCGGTCGTCGGGCTGGTCCGCCGGGGTCCGCTCGGCAGCGAGTCGCCAGAGGGTCGCGGCGGCTCCGAGCGCACCACGGCCGCCCGCGGTCACGGCCGCCTCCTCGATCGCGGTCGCAAGATCCGCATCCGCTTCCTGGGTGGCCAGCGCCCGGTGGGTCGCGTTCTCCACCGGCTCCTCGACCACCGAGGCCAGCTGCGCGTGCGCCTGCCGACGGGCCGCGGACGTCGCCTCGGCGTACACGAACTCGCGCAGCAACGGGTGGTTGAACCGCAACCGCTCCGAGGAGACGTCGATCAATCCGAGTCCCTCGGCCTCGGCGAGCTCGGCATCGATTGGACGGCCCAGCGAGTGCGTCAGCTGGGCCGTGGTCGGCCGGGGCGACGAGGCCGCGTGCAGCAACAGCTCGTGGGTCGCCGTACTGAGATCGGCCAGCCGATCGCCCAGCAGCGTCTTCAGCCGGCTCGACACCGGAAGTGGATCGTTGGGCGAGACCCCTTGCGGGTGCCGCAGCACAGCCCGGCCCAGCTCCAGCGCCATGAACGGATTGCCCCCGCTCGCGGCATGAATCCGGCGCGCCGTCCGCACCGGCAGTGGGCTGGACAGCCGGTTGCGCAGCAGAGCCAGTACGTCGGGCTCGCCCAGCGGCGGGACCTCCAGCTGCAGCACCGGCTCGGGGCAGGCCTCGGCCATCAGCGGGAGATCGCCGTCGGCCACCTGCTCGGTGGCGAGCATATGCACGCCCTCGGTCAACCTGCGCGCGCAGAAGGTCAGTACTTCAAGACTTGACGGGTCGACCCACTGGATGTCGTCCACGACCAGCAACACCGGCCCGGACGCCGCCAGGCGACGCAGTACGTGCAGGACGGCCAGGCGCACGGCCAGCTCGTCGCGGACGGTGTCGGGGGCGCTCGCCTTGAGCAGGGCAACCTCGAGGGGCTGCCGGAGATGGTCGGGGAGCACCTGCCAGGCCAGCTCGAGCTGGTTCGAGAGGAGGTCGAGGAGGGTGACATACGGCAGACCGGCCTCGCTCTGGGAGGGCGCCGCACTGAGCACCCGCCAGCCGGACCGGGCCCGCTCGGCGACGAGAGCGCGCCCGACCGCGGACTTGCCGATCCCGGTCGGCCCGTAGAGCAGCACGCTGCCGCTGGTCTCGAGCTGCGTCCGCGCACGCTCGACCAGCCCGGCGCGCCCGACCAGCTCGTCGTCAGTCATCGATCCACATTCTCCCCGAAGGATTACATTCGCCGACATCACAGTCGAGCGCCAATCGACACGGCGAGTGTCACACACCGAAACCCGTCCGCCACCCCCTCGACACCATAATCAGGTGAGGAAGGCTCGCAGCAGCGCGGCGGTGCCGGCCAGGTGTTCCTGCATGGCCTGGCGGGCGGCCGGTGGGTCGGCGGCGAGGATGGCGTCGATGACGGCCTGGTGCTGCTTGTCCGAATGCTCGATATTCCGCTCCAGCAGTGGGATCGCGTCGAGCAGGGCGTTCAGCCGCATCCGGACGTCGGCGACCGCGGTGGTCAGCGACGGCGAACCGCTCACCTCCGCGATGGCGAGGTGCAGCCGGGAATCCATCCGGCGGTAGTCGGCGAGCTTGGCGGCCGCGGTGTCGGCGAGGCACCGTTCCAGGTGGGCGCGTTCGGCGGGGCCGAGGTCGCGGGCGGCTGCCGCCTCGGCCGCGCCGACCTCGAGGGCCGAGCGGAGGATCAGGGCGTCGTCGAGACCGCCGCCGAGTTCCTTCGCGAGTTTGCGGGGACCGACGCGGCGGGGTTTGGGGAGGCGTTCGTTGACGAACGTCCCGCCGTACCGGCCGCGCCGTGACTCGACGTACCCGGCCTCGGTGAGCGCGCGGATCGCCTCCCGCAGGGTGACGCGGGAGACGCTGAGCCGGGCGGCCAGGTCGCGTTCGGAGGGCAGCCGCTCGCCCGGGGCGACCACGCCGAGCTTGATCGCCTGCAGCAACCGCTCGACGGTCTCCTCGAACGGGTTGCCGGCCCGAACCGGCCGGAACAACGCGTCCCCAGCCCGCGCCTCCTCCAGCAAACCATCCACCTTCTCCCCGCTCAGCGTCCCCGTCAGCTTAGGCCGTGTCTGATGGTTTCCTGCAGTCGCGAGCAGGTGCTCGGTGCGGTAGCTCGGTGTGCTGGAGTGAAGGCCTCGATGCGGTGTTCATCGTGGCCTTTGCTCCAGTGCAGCGAGATGCCGTGCCGAGTGCCGCGCAGCACGCAGGAAACCGTCAGACATGGCCTAAAGGCGTCACGTAGGCGCCTGAGATACCGCCGTCGACCAGGAAGGTGTTGGCGGTGATGAAGGACGAGTCGTCGGAGGCCAGGAAGGCCACCGCGGCGGCGATCTCCTCGGGTTCGCCGAAGCGGCCCATCGGGACGTGGACCAGCCGGCGCTGGGCCCGCTCGGGGTCGGAGGCGAACAACTCCTTCAGCAGCGGGGTGTTCACCGGCCCCGGGCAGAGCGCGTTGACCCGGATGCCCTGGCGGGCGAACTCGACACCCAGTTCGCGGCTCATCGAGAGCACGCCGCCCTTCGACGCGGAGTACGAGATCTGCGACGTGGCGGCGCCCATCACGGCGACGAAGGAGGCGGTGTTGATGATCGAGCCCTTGCTCTGTCGCTGCATGTACGGGATCACGGCCTTGCAGCACAGGTAGACCGAGGTCAGGTTGACCTCCTGGACCTTGCGCCACGCGTCCAGCCCAGTGTCCAGGATCGACGCGTCCTCAGGCGGTGAGATGCCCGCGTTGTTGAACGCGATGTCGACGCTGCCGAAGACGTCGTCGGCCTGCTTGAACAGGTTGTCCACCTCGGCCGCGCTGGTCACGTCAGTCGGTACGAACAGCCCGCCGACCTCGTCCGCGGTGGTCTTGCCCGCGTCCGGGTCGAGGTCGCCGATGACGACCTTCGCGCCCTCGGCCGCGAGCCGCCGTACGCTGGCCAGCCCGATCCCGCTGGCGCCGCCGGTCACCACCGCGACCCGGCCGTCGAGCCGATGAGCGTGCACGTCTGTCATTTGGATTAGTCCTCCGTGGAGATGAAGATGTTCTTGGTCTCGGTGAACGCGGCCAGCGCGTCCGGCCCGAGTTCACGGCCGAGCCCGGACTGCTTGAAGCCGCCGAACGGCGTGGAGTAGCGCACCGAGGAGTGCGAGTTCACCGACAGGTTGCCCGCCTCGACACCACGTCCCACCCGCAGCGCGCGGCCGACGTCGCGGGTCCAGATCGACCCGGACAGCCCGTACTGCGAGTCGTTGGCGAGCCGAACCGCGTCGGTCTCGTCCTCGAACGGCGCGACCACGACCACCGGCCCGAAGATCTCCTCGCGCATCGCCGGCGCATCGGGCGACACCGGCGCGAGCACGGTCGGCGGGAACCAGAACCCGGGCCCCTCCGGCATCGACCCACGGAAGGCAACCGCGGCCTCGTCCACATACCCGGCGACTCGCTCCCGCTGCTGCGCCGAGATCAGCGGCCCCATCTCGGTCGCCGTGTCCGCCGGATCGCCGACCTTCACGCCCTTCACAGCCGGCTCCAGCAACTCCAGGAACCGGTCGTACGCCGACCGCTCGACCAGGATCCGCGACCGCGCGCAACAGTCCTGTCCCGCGTTGTCGAACACCCCGTACGGCGCCTGCGCGGCCGCCTTCTCCAGGTCGGCATCCGCGAACACGATGTTCGCCGACTTCCCGCCGAGCTCGAGCGTCACGCGCTTCACCTGCTCCGAGCAGCCGGCCATGATCTGCTTGCCCACCTGCGTCGAGCCGGTGAAGACCACCTTGCGGACGGCGGGATGCATGACGAACCGCTGCCCCACCACCTTCCCCGCACCCGGCACGATCTCCAGCACCCCCGGCGGCAGCCCGGCCTCCAACGCCAGCTCCCCCAACCGCATCGCGGTCAACGGGGTCAGCTCGGCCGGCTTCAGGACGACCGTGTTCCCGGCCGCCAGCGCGGGCGCGAAACCCCAGCCCGCGATGGGCATCGGGAAGTTCCACGGGACGATCACGCCGACCACGCCCAGCGGTTCGGCGAAGGTGATGTTGATGCCGTCAGCAACGGGAATCTGCCGACCGAACAACCGCTCCGGCGCCGCCGAGTAGTAGTGCAGGACGTCCCGGACGTTCCCCGCCTCCCAGCGGGCGTTGCCGATCGTGTGCCCGGCGTTCTCCACCTCCAGAGCGGCCAGGTTCTCCAGGTCCGCGTCGACCGCGTCGGCGAACCGCCGCAGTAGCCGGCCGCGATCCGCCGGACTCACCTCGCGCCAGCTCTCGTACGCCGTGGCCGCGCGCGCGATCGCCGCGTCCGCGTCGGCCTCGGTGGCCAGCTCGATCGTCCGGACCACCTTCTCCGTGGCCGGGTTGATCACGTCGTGCGTCACTGGTTTCTCCTTGCAGCCTTGTTTGCGGCGCTGATGAGTGCCGTGAACAGCCGCAGGTCGTCGGGGTTCTCCTCGGGGTGCCACTGGACGCCGATCGCGAAGTCGTGTCCCGTCACCTCGGCCGCCTCGACCGTGCCGTCCCCCGCGCGGGCCGTGACCTGCAGAGTCGGCGCGACCACGTCGATGGCCTGGTGGTGGTAACAGGCCACGGTGGATCGGTCGCCGAAGAGCCGCCCGGTCAACGTGTCCGGCTCGACCTTGACCTCGGTCTGGCCGAAGACCGCGGGCGACGGCCGATGCTCGTCGTGCGCCACCCTGTCCGGCAGGTGCTGTTGCAGCGTCCCGCCGAGCGTCACGTTGAGCATCTGCAGTCCACGGCAGATCGCCAGCAACGGCAGGTCCGCGTCGAGCGCGGCCCGGATCAGGATCGCTTCATGCTCGTCCCGCCCCGGCCGCGTGTCGACCGTCTCCGGGTGCTGCGCAGCGCCGTACGACGCGGGGTCGACATCACAACCGCCCGCGATCACCAACCCGTCAAGCAGTTCCAGCACGGTCGGATCGGTCCCGACCGGCGGAAGCAACACCGGTACGCCGCCCGCCGCGACCACGGAGTCGAGGTACACACGGGGCAGCAGGGCCGCGTCGCGTTCCCACACTCCCCAGATGGTCGGTTCGAGGTAGGTCGTGATCCCGATGCGTGGCTTGTGAGATTCCTTCCCCGCCCCACCGCCCCGGTCAGAGTCGTTCGAAACCACGGACCAGCTCCCAGTCGGTGACGGCCGCGTCGTAGGCGTCGAGTTCGACCCGGGCCGCGTTGACGTAGTGGTCGACCATCTCGTCGCCGAACGCCTCCCGGGCGATCTTCGACCCGCCGAACAAGGCCGTGGCCTCGCGCAGCGTCGTCGGCACGTGCGGCTTGTCGCTGGTGTAGGCGTTGCCGGCCAGCAGCGGTTCCATCTCCAGCTCGTTCTCGATCCCGTGCAGGCCGGAGGCGATCAGCGCGGCGACCGCGAGATACGGGTTCACATCACCGCCGGGCAGCCGGTTCTCCACCCGGAGCGACTCGCCGTGGCCGACCACCCGCAAGGCGCAGGTCCGGTTGTCCAGGCCCCAGGCGACCGCGGTCGGCGCGAAGCTGCCGGGCACGAATCGCTTGTAGGAGTTGATGTTCGGCGCCAGCAGGTAGGTGAGCTCGGGCAGGCAGGCGAGTTGGCCGGCGATGAACTGCTCCATCAGCACCGAGAACCCGTGCTCCCGATCCCCCGCCAGCACCGGATCCCCGGTGTCCGAGCGGAAGCTCAGGTGGATGTGGCACGAGTTGCCCTCGCGTGCGTCGTACTTCGCCATGAACGTCAGGCTCTTGCCGTGTTTGGCCGCGATCTCCTTGGCCCCGGTCTTGTAGATCGAGTGGTTGTCGCAGGTGGCCAGCGCCTCGTCGAACCGGAACGCGATCTCCTGCTGGCCGAGGTTGCACTCGCCCTTGGCCGACTCGACGTACAGGCCGGCGCCGGTCATCGAGTTGCGGATGTCGCGCAGCAACGGCTCGATCCGGGCGGTGCCGAGCAACGAGTAGTCGACGTTGTACTGGTTCGCCGGGTCGAGGTCGCGGTACCGCTTGGTCCAGGCGGACTCGAAGGTGTCGTTGAAGACGATGAACTCCAGCTCGGTCCCGACGTACGCCTTGAGGCCGCGCTCGGCGAGCCGGTCGAGCTGGGCCCGGAGGATCTGCCGCGGGCTGGCCGGGACCGGCGAGCTGTCGAGCCACTGGACGTCGCAGAGCACCAGCGCGGTGCCCTCCAGCCACGGCAGCAGCCGCAACGTGTCGAGATCCGGCGCCATCAGCAGATCGCCGTACCCGCGCTCCCAGGAGGACATCGCGTACCCGTCGACGGTGTTCATGTCGACGTCCACCGCGAGCAGGTAGTTGCAGCCCTCGGTGCCGTGTTTGAGCACTTCCTCGACGAAGTAGCGGGCGCCGCAGCGCTTGCCCTGCAGGCGTCCCTGCATGTCGGTGATGGCGACCAGAACGGTGTCGATCGTCCCCTCCGCGACCAGGTCGCGAAGGTCCTGCACGGTCAGCTTCCCGGAGATGGCGGCCACGGTCGCTCCGTTCTATTGGTCTACGGTCAGTCCATTGGATTCGATCCAGGGTACTGCTGTCAACGCGAGATCCGCGGTTTCTCTTGACAGCGCCCCGGCGTACGGGGAACCTCATGCCAACCCCGCTAGTGGTATGCCGGTAGACCATTGGAGGTCCCGCCATGAGCCGGAAGAGTTCACGCGTCGACTATCAGCAGGTGGGCAAGGAGTACCTGGAGCACCGCCAGCTGAAACGCGGTGCGGCCGGTTGGGTGCTGCTGGCCGGTCTCGGCGTCGCCTACGTCATCTCCGGCGACTTCGCCGGCTGGAACTTCGGGCTGGCCGAGGGCGGCTGGGGCGGCCTGCTGATCGCGACCGTGCTGATGGCCACGATGTACACCTGCATGGTGTTCGGGCTGGCCGAACTGGCCTCCGCGATCCCGGTCTCCGGGGCCGGCTACGGGTTCGCCCGGCGGGCGCTCGGACCGCTCGGCGGGTTCGCCACCGGCACCGCCATCCTGATCGAGTACGCGATCGCACCGGGCGCGATCGCCGTCTTCATCGGCGGTTACGTCGAGGCGCTCGGCCTGTTCGGCCTGACCTCCAGCTGGGTGGTGTACCTGGCCTGCTACGTGATCTTCGTCGGCATCCACCTGTACGGCGTCGGCGAGGCGCTCCGGCTGACGATGGCGATCACCGCGCTCGCGGTCGTCGGCCTGGTGGTGTTCGTGATCGCGATGATCCCGAAGTTCGACGCCGACAAGCTGTTCGACATCGTGCCGAACAACGCGGCCGGGGCGAGCGACTTCATCCCGTTCGGGTACGCCGGCGTGCTGGCCGCGCTCGTCTACGGGATCTGGTTCTTCCTCGCCGTCGAAGGCGTCCCGCTGGCCGCCGAGGAGGCCCGCGATCCGCGCAAGGACATGCCGCGCGGGATCATCACCGCGATGGGGATCCTGCTGGTCTTCGCCGCCCTGATGCTCGTCTTCACCGCCGGCGGCGCGGGCTCGTCGGTCGTCTCCGACTCCGACAACCCACTGCCACTGGCACTCCGTACCGCGTTCGGCGGGGACACCTGGGTCGCGGACTTCGTCAACTACGTCGGCCTCGCGGGCCTGGTGGCGAGCTTCTTCTCCATCGTCTACGCGTACTCCCGGCAGCTGTTCGCGTTGTCCCGGGCCGGCTACCTCCCACGCTTCCTGTCCGTGACGGGCAAGCGCAAGACGCCGTACCTCGCCCTGGTGGTCCCCGGCGCGATCGGCTTCCTGCTGGCCGCGATCACCCAGGACGGCGCGTTGCTGATCAACATCGCGGTCTTCGGCGCGACAGTCTCGTACGTGCTGATGATGCTCGCCCACATCGTCCTGCGCGTCCGCGAACCAGGCCTGGACCGCCCGTACCGGACCCCCGGCGGCGTTGTGACGACCGGCATCGCGCTGGTCCTCGCGATCACGGCCGTCGTCGCCACCTTCTTCGTCGACGAGAAGGCCGCCGCGATCACCGCGGGGATCCTGCTCATCGCGATCGCCTACTTCTGGTTCTACAGCCGCCACCACCTGGTCGCCTCCGCACCGGAAGAAGAGTTCGCCGCCATCCAGCAGGCCGAATCGGAGCTCGGTTGATGCGGTCCGCGATCTGGGTGCCGTTGTTCGATGCGTTGGCGGAGCCTGCGGCCGTGGTGCGGCTGGCGGTGGAGGCTGAGGAGGCCGGGTGGGACGGGTTCTTCGTTTGGGATCACGTGAACTGGCGGGCGCCCGTTCGGGCCGTGGCTGATCCGTGGATCGTGATGGCGGCGATCGTGGCGCGGACCGAACGATTGCGGGTCGGGCCGATGGTGACGCCGGTGGCCCGGCGCCGGCCGGCGAAGCTCGCACGGGAGACGGCGACGCTGGATCAGCTGAGCGGCGGACGGCTGACGTTGGGGGTCGGGCTCGGGAGCGACCGGTTCGGGCGCGAGTACTCGGCGCTGGGTGACGAGACCGACGATCGGGTCCGGGCCGAGTTGCTAGACGAGTCGCTGGAGATCCTCAAGGCGGCGTGGACCGGCGATCCCGTCGACCATCAGGGCAAGCACTTCACGGTCGACGGGATCTCCTTCGAGCCTCGCCCGGCCCAGCGACCCGGGGTGCCGATCTGGGTCGCCGGGTACACGGGCAAGACCAGGCCGATGCGCCGCGCCGCGCAGTACGACGGGTTCTTCCCCGTCAACCTCGAACACCCGGACCAGGTCGCCGAGGTCGCGGCCACGATCGGATCACTCCGCGCGCCCGCGACCACGACTTACGACATCGCGGTCGGGCTCCCACCCGATGCCGATCCGGCCCCGTACGCCGAAGCCGGGGCGACCTGGCGGTTGGTCGCGTTCGGCCCGAACGACCTGACCGTCGACGAGGTCAGAGCCGTCGTCCGGGCCGGACCCGGGTGGGATCAGGACGACGTGACCGAGTAACTGTTGCTGGTGAAGTTCATGCCGCCGCTGGACGAGGTGATCTCGAAGCCGAACTGCACCTCGTTCATGGTGGCGTCACCGATCCAGCCCCGGCCGCGGATCCAGTTCATCGGATTGGTCGCGGGGAAAGCCCGTCCTTCAAGGCGGGGAGGAACCGCGACCCCCTCCCTTCGGAAACTGGGAACTGTCGGTCCCTGCTGATTGGATCGGTGGCATGTCCCGATACCGGCTGTACCCGACTCCCACGCAGCAGGCCGCGTTGCTGGAACAGTGCAGGCACGCCCGGTACCTGTGGAACATGGCGCTGGAGCAATGGTCGATGTGGACCCCCGACAAACGCCCGACGCCCGGGTACGTCGAGCAGGCCCGCCAGTTGACCGAGGCCCGGGCCGCGTCCGGCTGGCTGCGGGCCGGGTCGCAGACCGTGCAGCAACAGGCGTTGCGGGACTTCGACCAGGCGGTCAGGAACTTCTACGCCGGGACCCACCGGCGGCCAACCTGGCGCAGAGCCGGAGTGCACGAGGGGTTCCGCATCGTCGGCTCCCAGGCGTCCCGGGTCGTCAAGCTGAACCGGAAGTGGGCCGCGGTCAAGGTGCCGAAGGTCGGCTGGGTCCGGTTCCGGCTGTCCCGTGCGGTTCCGGACGCGAAGTCGTACCGGATCACCCGCGACCGGATGGGCCGTTGGCACCTCGCGTTCGCCGCGATCCCGCCGCCGATCCCCGCACCCGGTACCGGTGAGGTGGTCGGGGTGGACCGCGGCGTCACCGTCTCGGCGGCCCTGTCCACCGGCGAACTGCTGACCTGCCCCGGGCTGACGGAGCGCGAACAGGCACGGCTCAAGCAGCTGCAGCGCCGCCGCGCCCGCTGCCGTCGCGGCTCCAAGCGCCGTGGGCGGGTGAAGGCCGCGATCGCGAAGCTGTACGCCCGGGCCGGTGACCGGCGCAAGGACTGGGTGGAGCAGACCAGCACCGACCTCGCCCGACGGTTCGATGTCATCCGCGTCGAGAACCTGCGGATCGGACCGATGACCCGGCGCCCCAAGCCCAAGCCCGATCCGGAACGACCAGGTCGGTACCTGCCGAACCGTCGCCGCGCCAAGGCCGGGCTGAACCGGGGGATCCTGGCCAACGGGTGGGGCGACCTGGTGGCCCGGCTGGAGCACAAGGCCGCGGGCCGGGTGGAGAAGGTGAATCCTGCGTACACGTCGCAGACCTGCAGCGTCTGTGGGCACTGCGCACCGGACAACCGCGAGAGCCAAGCGGTGTTCCGGTGCGCGGCCTGCGGGCACCGGGCGAATGCGGATGTGAACGCGGCAGTGAACATCGCGGCCGGACGGGCCGTCAGCGCACGCCGAGAGACGCCGGCACGGGTCTCGCCGAAGCGTGAACCTCAACTCGCTGCCTCCGGGTAGTGGTTGGAATCCCCCGTCCTTCAGGGCGGGGAGGACGTCAACCACAGCATGACCTCGTAGTAGTAGTTAGTAGTAGCAGCAGCAGTAGGCGTGACCGTCGGCCCAGATGTCGTACGCCGTCGCGTAGGCGCCGCTGCCGGGCCGGTTGACGTTGAAGCTGCTGGTCAAGGTGCCGAGGGCGCTGATCTTCTTGCCGACGGCACGGGCCGAGTGCGGGTACGCCTTCACGCCGCCGGTGTTCGGATGGTCTCATCGGGGCGGATCTGAGACTTGACAGCCGACGGCTGCCAATCGAATCTGGAGGTCCGATCGAAGCGCTTCGACAATGGCAGTGCGACTAAGTGAAGGTAGGCCAGATGGTCACGATCGCCGAGGTGGCTCGTCATGCGGGGGTCGCGGCCAGCACCGTCTCCTACGTGCTGAGCGGCAAGCGCTCGATCTCGTCCGACACCCGCGCGCGGGTCCAGCGCAGCGTCCAGGCCCTGGGCTACCGGCCGAACGCGAGTGCCCGTGCGCTCGCCAGTCAGCGGGCGAACGTGCTCGCGCTCGTCGTCCCGTTGCGGACCGGCATGCACGTCCCGGTGATGATGCAGTTCGCGACCTCGGTCGTCACCACGGCCCGCCGGTTCGACCACGACGTACTGCTGCTGACCGCCGACGAAGGTCCCGAGGGCCTCGAGCGGGTGGCGCAAAGCTCGCTGGTGGACGCACTGGTGGTGATGGACGTCGAGCTGCACGACGAGCGAGTCCCCGTACTGCGTGAGCTGCCGATGCCGTCCGTGCTGATCGGCTACCCGGCCGACGCCGACGGGCTGACCTGTATCGACCTGGACTTCGTCGCGGCCGGCGCGCAGTGCGTCGACCATCTCGCCGACCTCGGCCACCACTCGATCGCCTTGCTCGGTACGCCGTCCGCGGTCTACGAGCGGCAGACCGGATTCGCCCAGCGCACCCTCACCGGCTTCGTCGACGCGGCCGGACGACGAGGTGTGCTCGGTGTCGAAACGCCGTGCGAGCACACCTTCGACGCCGTCCTGCACACGGTCGAGCAACTGCTCCGCGATCACCCCGGCATCACCGGCCTGGTGGTGCAGAACGAGCCGATCATCGGCCCACTGCTCGACGTCTTGCGTCGCCTCGGCCGCCGGGTGCCTGAGGACATGTCGCTGGTGGCGATCTGCGCCGACGACGTCGCCGAGAGCCAGGTCCCGCGGCTGTCCTCGGTCACCATCCCGGCCGAGCAGATCGGCCTGCAAGCGGTCGAATCCCTGATCACCAAGCTGGAAGGCGGCTCCGTCCCGGCGCTGACGCTGCTCCCGCCGGGGTTGACCGCGCGAGCCAGCTCCTCCCAGCCAACCGGTCATATCGGTTCTCCATAAGGGATCCCGAACCCGTTGGTGGAGATGAAGACGCGCCCGTAGACCCGGGGATCGGCTGCGATCGCCTCCCCCGTCGACGCGTACTGATGCCGGTCGTCGTTCACCCGCAGCCAACTCCGCCCGCTGTCGTCCGACCGGAAGATCCCGCGCACGCCGCCGACCTTGCCCGAGGTGTAGACGGCCATCTCGGTCCGGCCAGGACATGCCTTGCCGAAGCCGACCGTGTACGCCTCCTCGATGCTGGTCACCGGCGAATAGGTCAGGCCGCGATCCACCGATCGATACATCCCACCCGCGCCCGCCGCCAGCCAGCAATGCCCGGCTCGATCGAGCACGGTCTCCAACTTCCCGGATCCGACCGGCAGCGAGTCTGCCGTCGGCGAGAAGCTGCCGGCCCCGTTCTCACTCACGTACGCCGTACCGGTGGCCGGGTCGAATGCATAGAAGACACCAGCCTCCACTCGATCGCCGACAACCACCGCGGTCGGCAGCAGACCGGTGATCGCCGTCCAGGTCGTACCGCGATCCCTCGAGTAGTGCGGGACGACGTCTCCCGGGATCCAGACCAGGGTCCTCGCGTCGGCACTGACGACGATCCGGCCAGGTCGCGTGAGCCCGGCCGGCTCGCCCGCAAACGGCTGCCAGCTCACCCCGGCATCCGTCGAATAGGCCCCACGCTGCAAGGGATCGCCGTACGCGACCCGGACCACGAAACCCTCCGCCTTGGCCGCGTAGTCCAGGCTGGTGGACGTTCCGCTGACGGGGTTGGCCGCCTGACCGTCCGGCGGTACGACGTCCAGCCGGGCGTGCCGATAGACCCCGATGTCCCCGAGAGCACTGATCAGCGGCGGTCCCCACGGTGGACTGATCAGATCGAGTACCGCGGTCTCCTCCAGCCCCTGCGCCCGGACCGACCAGTGGGTGCTGCGGCCCGCCTCCGCCTCGGTCGCGTCGTCGGTGCCGAAGATCGTGGCGCCGGTGACATAGAGGACCTTGTCCGAGTCGAACGGGTCGATCGAGATGTCCCCGATCATCCAGCCCAGCTTGGGCGTCCCGTGGAAGTTCAGGTACGGCGCGCCCGAGGTGTCGAGCACGATCCGTTCGGCGATCGAGTGCCAGGTCCGGCCGCCGTCGATCGTGCGGAACACGTCGTCGACCGGGCCCCACCTGCTCATCGTCGACACCATCACGGTGCCCGGCCGCCGTGGATCCGTCGCGAGTCCGCCATACCCGAACCCCGCCTCACCGCCTTCGTTCGGCCGCAACGGGGTGATGTCGGTCCACCCACCGGTCGAGGGGTCCAGCTTGTGCACGGCACCGTCGTACATCTCGTACGGACCGGGCAGGTCGCCGTAGGTCAGGTAGATGTTGCCATCGGCCCCCAGTTCGCCGTGGTGCGGGAGCAGTCCGACGGGCTGGCCGTCGACCGGCGCCCACGACAGTCCGGCGTCGGTACTGCGATAGAGCGGGACGGCCGGATCCGTCACGCCGGCGTAGATCACCGGCGTCGGGCGGCCGCGACGGGCGCCGCGTGGATCGAAGAAGACGAAGGCGATCCCGATTCCCGGCGTTCCGGTCGACGGGAAGCTGTCGAGTCGACTCCAGGTCTCACCTCGATCGGCGCTGCGCCACAGTCCCTGGTTCCGGGTGCCGAACAGGAGCACTCGGCCGTCGCGCGGATCGACCACCAGCCGCTCACCCATCGATCGACCCGGCTCGTTGCCGCCCAGTTTGAACGGCAGATCGGCCCGCTCGAAGGTCCTGCCCTGATCTGCTGAGCGCAGGATCGCACCGTTGATCGGCGACCACTCGTTGGTGTAGGTGCCGACGGCAAGGAACAGCCGGGCGGGATCCTCCGGATCGAGGGCGAGGCTCTCCACTCCGGTCCAGTTCCACTCGTCCCAGCCGATCCAGGCGAGCAGCTGAACCCAGCGGTTCGTCCGGTTGTCGAGCCGGACCGCGCCGCCGATGTCGGTCCGCGCGTAGACCAGGCCGCGCTGCCTCGGGTGGTGGATGATCCCGGTGACGAACCCGCCGCCGACGATCTCGACATTGCGCCACCGATACCGGTTCGCCGGCGATGCACCGGCCGCAACCGGAACGCCGCCGGCGGCCACCGCCAGCGCCGTACCGGTGCCTAGAGCAAGGAACTGCCGTCGCGGAAAGGACATTTCGCTCCTCTGGTTCGGGCCGGTCAGCCTTTGACCGCGCCGATGATGACGCCCTTGGTGAAGTGCCGCTGGATGAACGGGTAGACCAGCAGCACCGGCACGATCGCGATCACCACGATCGCCATCTTGATCGCCAGGCTCGGCGCGGGCGCCATCCCCAGCCCGGTCCCGGACGCGATCCCGCCGGCTCCGGTCGGCAGCACCTGCGCCTGCACGATGTACGTCCGCAGCACCATCTGCAACGGCCACTTGTTGTTGTCGTTGATGTACAAGAGCGCATTGAAGAACGCGTTCCAGTACCCGACCGCGTAGAACAGCCCGACCACGGCCACCACCGCCTTGGACAGCGGCATCACGATCCGGCGCAAGATCGCGAACTCCCCGGCACCGTCGATGCGGGCGCTGTCGATCAGCTCACTCGGGATGCCCATGAAGAACGACCGCATCACGATCAGGTTGAACGCCGACACCGCGGTCGGCAGGATCAGCGACGCGTAGCTGTCGATCAGCCCGAGCGCGTTCACCACCAGGTAGCTCGGGATGATGCCCGGCCCGAACAGAAACGTCAGCAGGACGACGAACAACAGCGGCCGGTGAAACAACGACCCCGGCCGCGACAGCCCGTACGCCGCCAACACCGTGATCCCCAGGCTGAACGCCGTACCGATGAAAGTGATCACGATACTGATCAACAACGCACGGGTGACCACTCCACCAGACAACAGTTGCGCGTAGGCGGCCACCGTCAGCTCCCGGGGGACGACCACCAGTCCGCCGGCGCGCGTCACCGCCTCCGTGCTGGACAGGCTCGTCACCACAACGACGTACAACGGGAATGTCACGGCGAGGGCGACCAGGGCCAGGACGACAGGTTTGCTCAGTCGCTCGAGTCTGGTCGGCTCCTCCTCCCAGACCGGGCGGCCCGACTCGACCCGTGCCTGCCGCCGGGCCAGTTGCCGAGTGGTCGTCAACGATTGCGTGGTCATGATCGGGTTGGTCGCGGGAAGGCCCCGTCTTTGAGGGCGGGGAGGAACCGCGACTCCCTCCCTTCGGGGATCGGGGATTGTCGGTCCCGCCTGATTGGGTAAGTGGCATGTCCCGCTACCGGATGTACCCGACACCCGCGCAGCAGATTGCGTTGCTGGAGCAGTGCCGGCAGGCCCGGTACGTCTGGAACCTGGCGCTCGAGCAATGGTCCATGTGGACCCCCGACAAGGGCCCAACACCGGGATACGTCGAGCAGTGCCGACAGTTGACCGAGGCCCGGGCCGCGTTCGGCTGGCTGCGCGCCGGGTCGCAGACCGTCCAGCAGCAGGCGCTGCGCGACTTCGACCAGGCCGTCCGGAACTTCTACGCAGGGACCCATCGGCGGCCGACCTGGCGCAAAGCCGGGCTGCACGAGGGGTTCCGGATCGTCGGCCGCCAGGCGTCCCGGATCGTCAAGCTGAACCGCAAGTGGGCCGCGGTCAGCGTGCCCAAGGTCGGCCGGGTCCGGTTCCGGCTGATCCGGTACGACTTGGCGTCGGGAACCGCACCGGACAACCGCGAGAGCCAAGCGGTGTTCCGGTGCGCAGCCTGCGGACACCGGGCGAACGCGGACGTGAACGCGGCAGCCAACATCGCGGCCGGACGGGCCGTCAGCGCACGCCGAGAGACGCCACCACGCGTCTCGCCGAAGCGTGAACCTCAACACACTACCTCCACGTAGTAGTTGGAATCCCCGTCCCTCAGGGCGGGGAGGACGTCAAGATCGGGAATACACCCCCTGCTCACCCACGAGATGGGCGAATCGATTGGCCACCAGGACCAGGACGAGTCCGACGACGCCCTTGAAGAGGCCGGCCGCGGCGCCGTACCCGAAATCGCCGACCAGCAGGCCCTGGTAGTAGACGTAGGTGTCGAGCACCTCAGCCGCGTTGCCACCGACGGCGCTGCGCTGCAGGATGAACTGCTCGAAGCCGACCGTCAGCGCGTCGCCGAGCCGGAGGATGAGCAGCAGCACGATCACCGGTCGGAGCCCGGGCAGCGTGATGTGCCACAACCTGCGCCGCCGGTTCGCGCCGTCGGCCGCCGCGGCCTCGTACAGGGCGGGGTTGATCGTGCTGAGGGCGGCGAGGAACACGATCATGCCCCAGCCGGCGTCCTTCCAGATCGACTGCGCGGTCACCAGCAGGATGAACGTGTGGGGTTTGGTCATCAGGTCGATGGCCTCGTACCCATTCGCCCGCAGCGACTGGGCCAGCAGCCCGGCTCCGCCGATCATCTGCTGGAACAACGAGACGACCAGTACCCAGGAGAAGAAATGCGGGAGGTACACGACGCCCTGGATCAAGGTGCGCAACCGGACCGACAGCACGCTGTTGAGCAGCAGGGCCAACGCGATCGGGATCGGGAAGAAGAACACCAGCTGGACCGCGGTGATCGACAGGGTGTTGAGCACCGCCGTCCAGAAGGCGGGTTCGGCGAACATCCGGCTGAAGTTGGCCAGCCCGATGAACTCGCTGTCCCGGATCCCGGCGTACGGGGAGTAGTCCTGGAACGCGATCACGTTGCCGAGGGTCGGGAAGTAGTGGAACACCCCGAGCAGCACGACCACCGGCAAGACCATCAACAGCAAGGGCCAGTCCCGACGCAACCGATGCCGAAACCCCGCGCCACCGCGACGGCGTCGTCCACCCGACCCGGTGCCGGCCCGTGCCTCGACCACCGGGTCCGCGCTCACTGGACGCTTAGCGACCGTTGTCACTGAGTACCTTGGCGTAGAAGTCCCGGCCCTCGTTGCCGCCGTTGGTCTGCCACGCCTTGACCGCGGTCTTCAGCTCGCTGACCGGCTTACGGCCGCGGAAGATGTCCTGCAGCGCGTCGTCGAACGGTTGGTTGAGCGCCGCCATCTTGGCCGGCTGCTCGACTCGGATCCCGTCGAACAGGTTCTTCTCCTGCACCTTGGCCGCCGCGTTCTGCCACTCGCTCATCGACTGCACGTAGCCCGGGTACTCGCTCTGGGTGATAGCCGTCGGCCGGCCGCCGAGGAAGATGTAGGTCTGCGACACCTCCTTCTGGCCCAGAGCGGTGAGCTTCGGCGCACCGGACGGCTGTTTGGTGTAGTGCGTGCCCTCCTTCCCGTACATGTAGAGCTGGTTCTCCTCGGTCCCGAACGGCGCGGCGGTGTAGTTGAGGACGCCGAGCAGCTCCTTCACCCGGGCCTCGCCGAGCCCCTTCTTCACGAAGGTGAAGATGCCGGCCGGGTCGCCGCCCCAGGTGATCGGCGTCCCGCCGTCATGGGCGAACGGCATCACTGGCTGCGGGTTGTACTTCGGGTTGATCGTGGCCTGGCGCTGCAGCGACTCCTGCCAGCCACCGAGCCCGTTCTGGCGGATCACCAGCTTGCCGCCCTCGAACAGCGCGTTCTGGTCCGCGCCGGCGTTGCCGACGACCTCGGGGTGCACGTAGCCGGTCTGGAACAGCTTCCGGATGAAGGCCACCGCCTCCTCGAACTCCGGTGTCTCGATCTTGTGCACCAGCTTGCCGTCAGATTCCTTGCGCCAGCCCGACGGTGCCCCGAACGCCCGGATCACCTCGTCGGAGACCCCGCCGAAGGCCCAGCGGTTCGCCTTCGCATCGGTCAGTTGCTTGCCCAGCGCGAGCAGGTCGTCGCCGTTCTTCGGCGGTTCGGCGCCGAACTGGTCGCAGATGTCCTTGCGATACATCAGCATCCAGGGGAAGCCGTCCGAGGGGAACGGCACCGCCTTGAGCTGGTTGTTCCAGACGCCGTACGCCCAGGCCCTGGTCGGCAGGTTGGCCAGCATCGGGTACGCCGAAGCCTTGTCCCCGGCCAGATACGGCGTCAGGTCCTCGAACAGCTTGTCCACCGCCTGACCGAACCGGGTCAGCCCGGCGATGTTCCAGCCCGGGACGCAGAGCAGCTCCGGCACGTTGCCCGCGGCAAGGATCGGGCCGAGCTTGTCGCCGTAGTCGTTGCCGTTCAGGATGTTGAACCGGACCGGCGCGCCGATCCGCTCGTTGTTCACGTCGTAGTACGAGTTGTTGCCGAGGCCGGGCGGCATCGGGCTCCACAGCGGCGTCATCGCGGACACTTCCTTGCCGCTCGTGACCGCCTTGTCCGGGACGGCCCGCTTCAGCTCGGCCGGGTACTTGGTGAAACCCGGCGCGGCGCCGTTCTCACCCGGCAGGTCCGGTTTGACCGACTCGTACGCGATGTACTTCGGCAGCAGCCCGGACAGCTTGTCCTCGGTCTCGGCCCGCCCGGACGTCGACGAACCGGACTTGCCGTCCGAGCAACCGGTCAGCGTGGCGCCGCCGGCGGTCACCGCGGCGCCCGCGCCGAGCAGGGAGATGAACGTCCGGCGGCTGGTGCCGCCGCCCACTGGTCCAGTCACGATGGCTCTCCTGGATCTCTTGACCTAGAATTAGTTGGGCTAGTAGCCAAACAAATTAACTCACACCCGATGACGCCACAAGGTGTAGAACTGAGCCAGGCACAATTCGACGGGACGGACCTTGATCACACAGACCGCTGGCCATACGGACATCCGCGCCACCAACCTGGCCGCGGTGCTGGGTTTCCTGCGCCGGGAAGCGCCGTGTTCGCGAGCGGCGATCGCGAGCGGGACAGGGCTGAACAAGGCGACCGTGACGAGCATCGTCGGCGATCTGCTCGAGCGGCGACTGGTCCGCGAGACCCAGCAGACCCAGAACCACGTCGGCCGGCCCGCCACCCTGCTGGTCCTGGACGGTTCGGCATACGCCGCGGTCGGCCTGGAGGTCAGCGCGAACGGGCTCAGCGCCCTCGCCTTCGACACCGCCGGCGACCAGCTGCTGCGCTGGCACCGAGCCGGGCCGGGCGCGGACGCCGGGCCGGCGAAGACGATCGCCGCGCTGGCGGTGCTGGCCCGCCGCGCGATCAGCACGGTCCAGTCGTCCGGTCGCGAGGTGCTGGGGATCACGGTCGGCGTTCCGGGGCTGATCGACCGGGACGGAGTCGTCGTCCTGGCCGCCGGCCTGGGCTGGCGGGACGTCCGGCTGCGCACCGAGCTGACGGCCGCCCTCGGCCGTCCGGACATCCCGGTGGCGGTCGACAACGACGCCAATCTGGGCGCGCTGGCCGACCAGCTGCACGGCCCGTTCGCGGGGTGCGACAACCTGATCCACCTGACCGGCGACACCGGCATCGGCGCCGGCGTGATCGCCGACGGCCGGTTGCTCCGCGGTGACCTCGGCTATGCCGGCGAGATCGGACACCTGCGGCTGGTCGCCGACGGTCCGCTCTGCGGCTGCGGTCGCCGCGGCTGTCTGGAGGCGCTGGCCGGCCTGCCCGCCATCCTGTCCCGCAGCGATCCCGCCGCCGATCCCGATCCACAGGTCCAGCTCGAACACCTGATCCGCCGGGCCGAGGCCGGCGAGGCCGCGGTCACCAAGATCCTGGCCGAAGCCGGGACCCACCTGGGCAACGGCATCGCCGCGCTCGTCAACGTCCTCAACCCGGCGGCCATCACCCTGGGCGGCTCCTACGCCCTGCTGGCCGACCACCTCATCCCGTCCATCGAGCAAGTCCTTTCCGAGTCGGTCATCACCCCCGACGCGGGCGGCTGCACGATCGCCCCCTCGGCCTTCCCCCGGACCGCGACCACCCTCGGCGCCGCGGCCCATTCGCTGATCTCACTGAACTCCGGCCGTCTCCCGAAGTTGACGGTGAACTCTTGACCTGCCGCGACCGGGATGCGAGCCTCTGAGTCACTCCGTCGTAACAAGGTCGTCACAGACCGAGACGGATTTTGATACCTTCCCCGCCCCACCACCCCGGTCTTTTTCAACCGCCATCGTCGAAGCGCTTCGATCATCATCAGAGCGGCGAACTCCGATGCTCACTCGAAGCGCTTCGACACCAGCCAGCAGTGGAGTCCGCCATGAGTACTCCGGCCCCGCCTCCCCCGTTCCGCGATGTCACGCGACCGCTCGGCGAACGGCTCGATGACCTCCTCGGCCGGCTCACCACCGAGGAGAAGCTGGCCCTCCTGCACCAGCACCAGGCACCGGTTCACCGCCTCGGTCTCGACTCCTTCCGGACCGGTACCGAGGCGCTCCACGGAGTCGCCTGGCTGGGTCCCGCGACCGTCTTCCCGCAGGCGCTCGGCCTCGCCACGACGTGGCACCCGGAGCTCGTCCGCGCGGTCGGGTCCGCGGTCGGCGACGAGGTCCGGGTCTTCCATCAGAAGGACCCGGCCGGCGTCGGACTCAACGTCTGGGCGCCCGTCGTCAACCCATTGCGTGACCCCCGCTGGGGCCGCAACGAGGAGGGGTACTCCGAGGATCCGTGGCTGACCGGCGTCATCGCCACGGCGTACGGGCACGGGTTGGCGGGTGACGATCCGGGTCGGCTGAAGACGGCGCCCACGCTCAAGCATTTCCTTGCCTACAACAACGAAACCGATCGCTGTACGACGTCGAGCAACCTTCCGCCCCGGGTCCTGCACGAGTACGAGCTGCCGGCCTTCCGGGCCCCGATCGAAGCCGGTGCCGCGGTCGCCGTGATGCCGTCGTACAACCTGGTGAACGGACGGCCGGCCCACCTCAGCCCGCTCATCAACGACGCCATCCGGAGCTGGACCGACGACGAACTGCTCGTGGTCAGCGACGCCGGCGCACCCGCCAACCTGGTCGACCTCCAGCGGGCGTACACCGACCGTCCGACCGCGTACGCGGCGGCCCTGAAAGCCGGCGTGGACAGCTTCACCCAGGACGACAACGACGCCGGCCCCTCGATCCGCCACCTCACCGAGGCTCTCGATCGGGGCCTCATCACGCTCGCGGACATCGACGCAGCCGCCAAGCATGCGCTCGCGATCCGGCTCCGCCTCGGCGAGTTCGATCAGTCCCAATTTCCTTCCCCGCCCCACCACCCCGGTCTGGCCGACCCGTACCAGACGCTCGAGCCCGACCTGGTGAACTGCCCCGCGCACCGCGACCTCGCGCACGAGGCGGCCAGGCAGTCCATCGTCCTGCTGAAGCACGAGTGCCACGTCCTGCCGCTTGACGCCGCCTCGATTCAGCGGATCGCCGTCATCGGCCCGCTCGCGAACACCCTCACCGCGGACTGGTACGCCGGGACGCTCCCCTACCAGGTCACGGCGCTGGACGGAATCGTCGAACGGCTCGGGCAGGAGCGAGTCGAGTACTGCGAGGGCGTCGACCGGATCGCCCTCCGGATCGCGGGCTCCGCTTCGTGGTTGTCGATCGGCGCCGACACCGTACTGCGCGCCGAGGCCGACGCCGGCGAGCACACCTGGTTCGACGTGTTCGACTGGGGCGGCAGCGCTTGGGCCCTGCGGGCGGTCCGCACCGGCCGCCACCTGACCGTCACCGAGGACGGCGAGCTGGTCGCCGATCAGCCCGGCCCGAACGGCTGGGAGGTCAAGCAGACGTTCCAGCTGATCGAGACCGCCGCCGGGACCACACTGGTCCGGCAACTGAACAGCGGCTTGTACCTGCACGTGGACGCGACCGGCACGGTCACGCTCGCCGATCCGGATGAAGCGACACCCTTCGAGATCGATCTCGTCATCGACGGCGCCGCTCGGGCGGCCGAGGCAGCGGCCCGGGCGGACAGCGCAGTCGTTGTCGTCGGCAACCATCCGCTGGTGAACGGGCGGGAGACCGAGGACCGCGCCGACCTCGATCTGCCCGCCGCCCAGGACCGGCTGGTGCGCGCGGTCCATCAAGCGAATTGCCGCACGGTCATGGTGATGAGCAGCAGCTACCCGTTCTCGGTGGATTGGGCCCAGCGGAACCTGCCTGCCCTGTTGTGGTCGGCGCACGGCGGTCAGGAGTACGGCCGGGCGCTGGCCGACATCCTCTTCGGCGACCGGGATCCCGCCGGGCGACTGCCGCAGACGTGGTACCACTCCGTCGCCGATCTGCCCGATCTGCTCGACTACGACATCATCGCCACGGACGCCACCTACCTGTACTACCGCGGCACGCCGCTCTACCCCTTCGGCCACGGCCTCAGCTACACGACGTTCGCGTACTCCGACCTCCGGCTCGACGCGATCACCGTCCCCGCTGACGGCGAGGTGGAAGTCAGCTTCACCGTTACCAACACCGGCAGCCGGCCCGGGCAGGAGGTGGTCCAGCTGTACGCCCATCAGCAACGCTCGCGGGTCAAACAACCACTGCGCCAACTCCGCGGTTTCCAGCGGCTCTCGTTGAATCCCGGCGAAAGCAGGCAGGTCGCAATGCGGATCACCGCGGCCGATCTCGCCGGTTGGGATGTCACCCGGGATCGGCCCTGTGTCGAGGCCGCGCGGCACAGCGTCATGGTCGGCCGATCCAGCACCGACATCCGGCTCGCCACCACCATCGACGTACAGGGTGAACGGATCCCGCCCCGGACGATGCGCCGGCTCGCCGCGTCGAGCTTCGACCAGTACTGCGCGATGACGCTGACGCCGGGCTCCGACGATCGCGGGGACGCCGCTCTCTCGCTGGATCCCGGTGCTTGGCTGGCCTTCGATGATGTCGATTTGGGCTCCGTGGTCTCGAAGTACACGGCTCGCATTGCCAATCAGGGGACGGCACCGGCGACAGTCGAGTTGCGAGTCGATGATCCGATGCACGGTGACCTGCTTGGCGTCTTCCGGGTTCCGCCTACCGGTCGTGGTACTTGGATCGACGCTGAGTGCGACCTGGTCGCGGCTGGCGGCGTACACACCCTGTTCGTCGTGTTCTCCGCTGCCGATCTTGTCCTGGACGGCTTAGGTGAGGCGCAGTACTGCCAAGGCACTGGTGGGACGGGATAGGGCTTGGCGGTTCGCGGGATGACGCTGAAAATCACCTGATTCGGCCGCACCGCCCGAAGCGGCCCCATCCTGGAGGAACGCAGCATGCGATCTTTCACCACCCGTCCCCGCGTCCTGGCCGTGCTGTTGGCCGGTACGGCGCTCGCGTTCAGCCCACTCGGCGGCCAGGCCACGGCCAAACTCCCAGTGGACCAGCTGACCAACCCCTGCTTCACCCCGGAGAACAGCACCTCCGCGCGTGGCGGTCAGAAGGCCGACCACCGCGAGCTGAGCGTGGCCGAGCAGAAGGCGATCGACGCGCGCACCGCGGAGATCCTGAAGGCCAAGAAGGCCCGCGGCCTCGCGCCGGCCGCCGGGACGCTCGCCTCGGCCACGGTGCCGGTCTACATCCACGTGATGCGTGACTCGGCCGGCAACGGCGACGTCACCGACACGCAGATCGCGCAGCAGATCGCCGAACTGAACCAGGACTTCGCCGGCGGCGAGTCCTCGGCCGCGGCGAACACCGGCTTCAACTTCACCTTGGCCGGCACGTTCCGGTACAACAACAACCAGTGGCACAAGGACCGGCAGAGCACGACGTACCGGTCGCAGACCCGCAAGGGCGGCGCCAACGCGCTGAACATCTGGCTGGTGAACTTCAGCTACCTCGGTATCGCCACCTTCCCGTGGGACTACTCGAGCAACCCCAGCATCGACGGCATCCGGGTGCAGTACACCTCGCTGCCGGGCGGTTCGGCGACGAACTTCAACCTCGGCAAGACGGCCACGCACGAGGCCGGCCACTGGTTCGGGCTGTACCACACGTTCCAGGGTGGCTGCACCAGCACGAACGACTCGGTGTCCGACACCCCGGCGCAGAGCAGCGCGACCAGCGGCTGCCCGGCCGGCCGGGACTCCTGCTCGTTGCCCGGTCTCGACCCGATCTACAACTACATGGATTACTCGTACGACTCCTGCTACAACCAGTTCACCCCCGGCCAGAGCACCCGGATCAGCAGCATGTGGACGGCGTACCGCGGCTAGACAAGCTGGGCCGGGTTTCGGAGGGACCGGATGTTTGTCTAGAGTGCCGCCGATGCGTTGTCTTCTGACGGCTCTCGCGACCGGTATGGCCAGTACGGCCATGCTGGTCGCGGGGCCGTTCACGGCGACCGCCGCCGCCCAGGGCTCCGGAAGCCCGGTCGGCGGCGCTCTGCTGACCGCGGAACCCAAGGTCGTCGCGGACGGCGCGACACCACCGCCGGTGCACGCGGCGTCGTACGTGCTCGCCGACCTGACCACCGGCACGGTCCTGGCGGCCAAGGCGCCACACGCCAAACTCCGGCCGGCCAGCACGCTCAAGACCCTCACCGCCCTGGTTCTGCTGCCGCGACTGACCAAGACGGACGTCTTGGTCGGCACGGACGAGGACGCGGGTATCGAGGGCAGCAAGGTCGGCATCTCCCCGGGCCTGCGGTACTCGGTGGACCTGTTGTTCCAGGGGATGTTCCTGGCGTCCGGCAACGACGCCGTCCACGCACTGGCGAACCACGATGCCGGTGGCATTCCCGCGACGACCCAGCGGATGAACAAGCTGGCCGGCCAACTCGGTGCGCTCGACACCCACGTCACCGATCCGACCGGGCTCGACGCGGACGGGCAGTACTCGTCGGCGTACGACCTGGCGTTGTTCGCCCAGGCGGGACTGGCCCGGCCGGACTTCGCGAAGTACGCGGGGACGAAGTACACGACCTTCCCGCTGGCGAAAACCGGTACGTACCAGGTGGCGAACCAGAACCGGCTGCTGTTCGGGTACGACGGTGCGCTGGGCGTGAAGACGGGTTACACCACGCTTGCCCGCAACACCTTCGTCGGCGCCGCCCGCCGCGGCGGCCACACGCTCGTGGTCACGCTGATGAACTCACCGCACGGCATCACCGAGGACGCCAGCAGCCTGCTGGACTGGGGCTTTCTGCACTACGACGCGCTCAACCCGATCGGGACCCTGGTGAAGCCGGCGGTCCCCGCACCGGCCACGGGGAAGAGCCGCGAAGTCGAGAGAAAGGCCGTTGAAAGGCCGACTCTCCCCAAGCGCAGTCGGACCGTGCTGGCTTCAGGCCAGGCCGTCCAGGGGATCGTCTACCGGATCCCGGTCTGGGCGTACGCCGCGCCGCCGATCCTCTTGCTGAGCTTGTTCCTGCGCCGCCCCCGCGCCCTCCGCATCCGCAACCGCCGCAGCACGCGCAGCCGCCGCCACTGAACTATCGGCGCAGAGATTTGGCCGCTCGGGCGAGTTGGACGGTCAAGGCAGCCGCCGTCGCTCCGAGCAGGGCACCCGCCGCGACGGCGACGGAATCGGCCTTCTTCGCCGGGATCGGGACCACCTTGTACCGCTTCCCCGGCGGACCCTTCAGCAGCGGCTCTTCGACCGGCTCCGGGGTCTCTGCCTCGACGGCGACCGGCTCGCGATCGAGTGCGGCCTCCTTCGTCCATGCGGCGATCAGCATGATCCCCCGGGTCAGCAGGTAGATCCACACCAGCAGCGCCAGCGGCAACGCCAGCGCCCCGTACGCCGCGTTGTTGCCGATCACCTGGTCGACGTACACGTTGCCCAGCCGCTGCGCCGCATAGAAGAGGGCGCCTCCGACCAGCGCCGCGATCAGGGCGACCTTGCGCGGCAGGATGATCCGCGGCAACGCCGTCTGCAGGTACAGGAACAGCACCGCGCCCGCCGCGATCCCGACCACCAGACTGATCAGCCCGAGGCCCCAGTCCGCCAGCCAGGTGCCGTCCAGATCGGACCACTCGACGATCTTCTTCGACAGCCCGGTCAGCACCGACGAGGCGCCCGTCGCCAGCAGCCCGATCAGGCCGAGACCGATCAACGCACCGAGATCGACCAGTTTGAGCTTGACCGGGTTGCCGGGCTGGTCATCCAGCTCGTGCATCGACCGGATCGAGGCTCGCAACGAGTCGATCCAGCCGAGCCCGGTGAACAGCAGGGACGCGGCGGAGATGAGTCCGATGGTGCCGGCGTTGTTCACCAGCGAGTCGAGGTCGATCCGGTCGCCGATACCAGGCAGGTTCTGCTTGAGGGCGTCCTTCAGGTCGTCGATCGCCGACGCGGGCAGCAGGACACCGGTGACGGCCGCCGCCAGCACGATCAACGGGAACAGCGACAGGAAGCCGAAAAAGGTGGTCGCGCCGGCCAATCGGTTGCCCCGGCGGTCGCCGTACCGCTTCCAGGCTCGCCAGAGTTGCGAACGCTTGAACCGTGCCCAGACAGCCTTGCCCCGTGCCTTGACGCCCATGGTTCTCCCGTACCCCGACTGAGGCTGTCTAGCCTGCCAGCGGGAAGCTTCGCTGCGGCCGCCACACGCCGTCGGCACCGTGCTCGTACCGGCTGAAGGCGGTCACGTCGAAGCCGCAGTCGTACGTCGACAGAGTGTCGTACGCCCGGTCCAGTGATTCCTTGTCCAGATCGTGCGCCACGGTCACGTGCGGGTGGTACGGGAAGCGCAGCTCGACCTTGAGCGGCCCGGACCGGACCTGCGACTGCAGCACCTCGCAGGACGAGATCCCCTCCGCCAGGGTCACGAACACCACCGGCGAGATCGGCCGGAAGGTCGCCGTACCGCGCAGCCGGATACGGAAGCTCGGGAACCGGGCGGCGACCCGCAGCAGGTGCTCGTCGACCCGCTCGAGTTCCGCGTCGTCCACCTCGGTCGGCGGCAGCAACGTCACGTGCGTCGGGATCGACGACGCCATCGGATCACCGAAGTCGGCCCGGTACTTCTGCAACTCCGAACCATAGGGTTCCGCGATCGGGATCGCGACACCGATCGTCGCCATCCGGCGGCCTACCGGCCCGATCCAGGCACGGACCCGGCGTCGGATGCAGGGCCGTACCCAGGGCCGCGTACAAAGCCGAGGCGGTCGTAGACCCGCTCCAGCGTCGGCTCGGTGACGGCTCGGGCCCGCTCGGCCCCGGCGGCCAGAATCTTGTCCAGCTCGGCCGGGTCGTCCAGGTAGCCGAGCGTCTTCTCCCGGAACGGCGTGACGAACTCGACCACCAGCTCGGCCAGGTCCTTCTTGAAGTCGCCGTACCCGCGGCCGGCGTACTCGTCCTCCAGCTCGCTGATCTTCCGCCCGCTGAGCGCGGTGTAGATGGTCAGCAGGTTCGCCACCCCGGCCTTGTTCTCCGGGTCGAAGACGACGTCCCGGCCGGAGTCGGTGACGGCGGAGCGGATCTTCTTCGCGCTCACCTTCGGGTCGTCCAGCAGATCGATGATGCCGGCCGGCGAGGAGGACGACTTGCTCATCTTCGCGGTCGGGTCCTGCAGGTCCGCGATCTTCGCGGTCTCCTTGACGATGTACGACTCGGGCAGCCGGAACGTCTTGCCGAACCGGTGGTTGAACCGCTGCGCCAGGTCGCGGGTCAGCTCCAGGTGCTGGCGCTGGTCCTCGCCGACGGGGACCCGGTCGGCCTGGTAGATCAGGATGTCCGCGGCCTGCAGGATCGGGTACGTGAACAGGCCGACCGTCGCCCGGTCGGTGCCGCCCTTGGAAGACTTGTCCTTGAACTGTGTCATCCGGCTGGCCTCGCCGAACCCGGTGATGCAGCCGAGCACCCAGCTGAGCTGGGCGTGCTCAGGGACGTGCGACTGGACGAACAGCGTCGACCGCTCCGGGTCGATCCCGGCCGCCAGCAACTGGGCGACCGACCGCCGGGTCCGGTCCCGCAGCGCCTTCGGCTCGTACTCCACCGTGATGGCGTGCAGGTCCACCACGCAGTAGAACGCGTCGTGGTCCTCCTGCAGCGCGACCCACTGACGCACCGCGCCCAGGTAGTTGCCGAAGTGGAAGGAGTCGGCCGTCGGCTGGATCCCGGACAGCACCCGAGGGCGTCGCTGGGACCCGGCCACGGAGGGGTCGGGCACGGCTGCAGACATGCCCCCGATTCTGCCAGCGCCCCGGGTCCGCTCCACACCGGGGCAGGCCTGCCGGAGCATAGGCCCCGAATTATGAGCGGCGGCTGGAAATCCCTGGCAGGTCGGCGCCGTTGAAGATCGGGCGGTCGGCGGTGGGAGCCTGGTTGAGGACCCAGAGACCGATCAGCACGGCCAGCGCGAAGACGACCGTGACGAGGATGGCGAGCACCAGCCGGCGCCGCCGTTCTCTGCGTAGCCAGTCGCCGCGGGCCAAGCGATAGGCGTCCGGGGCTGGGCGAGTCGGGTTGACCTGGCCGGCCAGGGCTTCGAGGGTCTCCTGCAGTTGCTTCTCCGTGGCGCTCATCGCCGGGCCTCCATCGCCTGGGTCAGGGCGGCCAGTCCGCGCGCCGTGTGCGTCTTGACCGAACCTGCCGAAATCCCCATCGCCGCTGCGATCTCGCTCTCCTTGAGACCCAGCCAGTGCCGCAGTACGAGGGCTTCGCGCTGCCGCGCGGGCAGCGCCTGCAGGGCGTCGACCAGCACCCGCTGATCATCCTTGAGCAGCGCCGAGTTCTCGGCGGAGGCCACCGAATTGGCCGCCGCCGGCGCCGCGGCGTGGCGGCGGGCGACCTGGAGGTGGCGGATGCGCATCCGGGTCAGATTGCAGACGGTGGAGCGCAGATAGGCCTCCGCCGACTCGGCGTCCCGCAGCTTCCGCCACTTGCGGTAGATCTGGTAGTACGCCTCGGCCACGATGTTCTCCGGGTCGTCGGCACCAAGCAGCGCGGCGAGGCGAAGCATCGAGGTGTAGTGCAGATCGAGCCTGGCGACGGCCGCCTCCCGCTCCTGCTCGACGGGGTCGGCCGTACTCGCTTTCACCGGTGGGCCCTCGGCAGCGGCGGCCGGGCCGATCCGTCTCATGCTCATGTTCATCGGTTGAGCGCTCCCGTCCCCTGGCGGTGTCTGTCGAGGATCGCCGTACCTGCCACCGCGACAGCCAGATTGAGCAGCAGGGCCACCAGCCCCGCGTAAATTTCGACCTGCCCGCCGATCGGGACCACGGGCGAGAACCCCTCTCGGACGACCATCACCGTGCCGGCCAGCATCCCGGTGGCCCACCCGGCGAGCAGCGCGCGCGGGTGTAACCGGCGAGTGTAGAGGCCGATTGCGACAGCGGGGAAGATCTGCAGGATCCACACCCCGCCCAGCAGTTGCAGGTTGATGGCGTCCTGGTCGCGCAGACCGAAGACGAACGCGACCGCCCCGACCTTCGCCGTCAGGGAGACCGCCTTGGCGATGCGCACCTGTCGCTTGGGCGTGGCGGTTGGGTGGAAGTACTCCACGTACACATTGCGTACGAACGAGGTGGCGGCCGCGATCGACATGATGGCGGCCGGAACGAGCGCGCCGACGGTGATCGCGCCGAACACCAGGCCGGCCAGCGCCGCGGGCATGAGGCGGTCGACCAGCATCGGGACGGCAGCCTCGGCGCCACCCACCGGGGCGCGCACGCCGTAGGCAAGCGCCGCGATGCCGAGCAGGCCGAAGAGGGCGAGCACCGCGGTCCATGCCGGGAGGGCAACGGCGACCCGCTGCAGTACGCGCGGGCTGGAAGCCGCGAAGGCGGCGATCTGGACGTGCGGGTACATCAGCAGGGCGAGCGCCGAGCCGATGGCGAGGGTGGCGAACGCGGGCTGCTGCTCGGGGGTGAGAAGGAGGGAGGCGCCCCCGGTTTCGCCCAACCGTCGTTCGGCCGCGTCGAAGATCCCGCCGGGGCCGCCGAGCCGGGCCAGCACCAGCCAGCAGACCGCCAGCACCGAGCAGAAGACGGCCACGCCCTTGAGCGCCGAGATGACGGTGGGGGCGCGCAGGCCGTGCCGGTACGTGGCAACCGCCAGCCCCGCGAAGATCGCGACCATGACCAGGTCGCCGGTGGCGGCGCGGGGATAGAGCCCGCCGGCCGTGAGCACGGCGCGGATGCCGAGCAGTTGCAGCGCGAGATAGGGCATCGTCGCGAGGATGCCGGTGAGCGCGACGACCAGGGCGAGAGGCGCGGATCCGTAGTGTCCGCGCACGAAGTCACCGACCGTGACATAGCCATGTTCCTTTGCGATCGTCCACATCCGGGGCAGCAGGACGAAGGCCAGCGGACAGACGATCACCGTGTAAGGAAGGGCGAAGAAGGCGGGCGCCCCGTTGCCGTACACCAGGCCGGGAACGGCCGCGAAGGTGTACGCCGTGAAGATCGTGCCGCCGAGCAGCAGCCACGTCCACAGCGTCCCGAGGCGACGGTCGGCCAGGGCCCATCCCTCCAACGAGGGCAGGCTGTCGTCGGTGTGCAGGCGGCGGGCGGCGAAGGCGAGCAGGGACGCGCCGAGGACAACGGCGAGGAATGCCGCAGCCATGGGGCCTTCGGTCATCGCTCACCGCCCTTGGCGTCCTACCAGGCCTGGTGCCCTGAACTCGCGCATCCGGGGTGTGTTGCCTACGAGTTGCGCGGGCGGCGCATTCGGATGACAGGAGGGCCGCGGAAACCTTGATGAAATCCGCTGTCAACCGAAGTGTGTGCAGGCGCAACTCTTGCACAGACCACCAACGACGGGAATGAGGGAGGAGACCGTGGCACCACTCGCACATCCCGGCCCACCGCGCCGGCGCCGGTTCGCGGCCGCCCTCTGCCTGCTCACACCGGTCGTCGCGCTGGTCTGCGTGCCCTGGTACGCGCAGGACCGGCCACGGCTGGCCGGGGTGCCGTTCTTCTACTGGTACCAACTCGCCTGGGTGCCGGGGTGCACCCTCGGCATGCTCGCCGCGTACCTGCTGACCCGCCGCTCCCACCAGCCGTAACAATCCACCAGTCGTCCAGCTCAGCCCGACCCCGAACCCACCGACCCGCCGAGGCGAGGATCCGCCATGCTCAAAACCGCTCAGCATCGCCCTAGATCAGTCCTTTTGTGGACCTGCGTCGCCCTGCTCGGCGCCGCCGGCTGGGGCATGGTGGCCCTGGCCCGGGGCGAGGAGATCTCCGCCGTCTGGCTGGTGATCGCCGCCCTTGGCTCGTACGCCATCGCGTACCGCTTCTACTCCCGCTTCATCGCCCGCCGGGTGTTGAAGCTGAACGACCGCCGGGCCACCCCCGCCGAGCGGCTGGAGGATGGTGTCGACTACCAACCGACCGACCGCCGCATCCTCCTCGGCCACCATTTCGCCGCGATCGCGGGCGCCGGACCGCTGGTCGGCCCTGTCCTCGCGGCCCAGATGGGCTACCTCCCCGGCACCATCTGGATCGTCGTCGGGGTGATCTTCGCGGGAGCGGTGCAGGACATGGTGGTCCTGTTCCTCTCGATGCGACGGGACGGCAAATCGCTCGGCCAGATGGCCCGCGAGGAGATCGGTAAGGTCGGCGGAGCAGCCGCGCTGATCGCGGTGTTCGCCATCATGATCATCCTGCTCGCCGTCCTGGCCCTGGTCGTGGTCAACGCCCTCGCGCACTCGCCCTGGGGCACCTTCTCGGTCGCCATGACCATCCCGATCGCCATCTTCATGGGCTTCTACCTGCGCATCGTCCGCCCCGGCCGGGTGACGGAAACCTCCCTGATCGGCGTGGCGCTGCTGCTGCTCGCCATCGTCGGCGGCGGCTGGGTGGACAACTCCCCCGCCCTCGCCAGCGCCTTCACCTGGAGCCCGACGACGCTGGTCCTCTGCCTGGCCGGATACGGTTTCGTCGCCTCCGTCCTCCCCGTGTGGATGCTTCTCGCGCCCCGCGACTACCTGTCCACCTTCATGAAGGTCGGCACGATCGCGCTGCTCGCGATCGGTGTGCTGGTCGCCGCCCCCGCCCTCAAGGCCGAGGCGATCACCGACTTCGCCTCGTCCGGCGCCGGACCGGTCTTCGCGGGCTCGCTCTTCCCCTTCCTCTTCATCACCATCGCCTGCGGCGCGCTGTCCGGCTTCCATGCCCTCGTCGCCTCCGGTACTACTCCGAAACTGATCCAGAAGGAGTCCCAGGTCCGGATGATCGGCTACGGGGCGATGCTGATGGAGTCCTTCGTCGCCGTCATGGCGCTGATCGCCGCCGCCGTCCTCGACCCGGGGTTGTACTACGCGATGAACGCCCCGGCCGGGCTGCTCGGCGGCACCGCCGAATCCGCCGCCCAGGCCGTGGCGAACCTCGGCTTCAGCATCACCCCCGGCGAACTCGTGGCCGCCGCCAAGGCGGTGGAGGAGCAAACGCTGATCGCCCGCTCCGGCGGGGCCCCGACCCTGGCCGTCGGTATGTCGGAGATCTTCTCCGGGGTCTTCGGGGGCGCCGGGATGAAGGCCTTCTGGTACCACTTCGCGATCATGTTCGAGGCGCTGTTCATCCTGACGACCGTCGATGCGGGCACCCGGGTCGGGCGGTTCATGCTCCAGGACATGCTGGGCAACATCTGGAAGCCGATCGGCCGGGTCAACTGGAAGCCCGGCATCTGGATCACCAGCGCCCTCGTCGTCGCAGCCTGGGGCTATTTCCTCTACGCCGGCGCCACCGATCCGCTCGGCGGCATCAACCAGCTCTTCCCGCTGTTCGGCATCGCGAACCAACTGCTCGCCGCCGTCGCGCTCACCGTCTGCACGACCGTACTGGTGAAGTCAGGCCGGATCCGCTGGGCCTGGGTGACCGGCGTACCCCTGGTGTGGGTGGTAGCGGTGACCTTCACCGCTGGCTGGCAGAAGATCTTCTCCGCCGACCCGCGGGTGGGCTTCTTCGCCCAGCGCGCCAAGTACGCCGACGGCATCGATTCCGGCACCGTGCTGGCACCCGCCAAGTCGATGGACGACATGCACACCGTGGTCACCAATTCCACGGTCGATGGTGTGCTGATCGCGCTGTTCCTGCTCCTCGTCGCAACTGTGATAGCCAACGCAACGGTGGTGTGCGTACGCTCCCTGCGCTCGCCCGAGCCGCTGCCGACGACCGAGGCGCCGTACGTCGAGTCGCGGATCGACGCGACCCTTCCGGAGCCGGGCAGGGAACTCGCCGGGACCCGCGAATGAGGTCGGCTGCCCTTCGCCGCATCCTGCGCCAGTTGCATTGGTACATCCGGGAGTTCACCGGCGAAGCGGAGTACGACCGGTACCGCGCACGCCTGACCGACGGACCGCCGCCCACCCGCCGCGAGTACGAGCGGATGCGGGCCCGACACCGGGAAGATCAAGCTCACAACCGGTGCTGTTAAGCCGAACGCTCGGCAGGGCGAATCCGAAGTCGGTCAGCAGCCGCGACCGCGGTGGAGGACTTCCTGGACCAGGTGGTGTGGCCCTAGGCGAAGAGTTACCAGGACCAGCCGCGGGAAGCCAGTTCCTGCTCCTCGTGCCAGCGCTTCTCGTCGCCTCGCTTCAGGTCGGCCTCCGCGGGTACGCCGGCGAGCCGGCAGGCCTCGTCGAGCAGGTCGTCGTACGCGGCCTCGAGGGCCATCAACCGATGCGCTTTCGCGTAGATTCGCGGCGTGGCCTCGACCCGCCGGATCTTTCCGGCGAGATCGCCGAGCCTGGTCTGCAATCGCAACGTGTCGAACGGGTCGGGCTCGGGGACAGTGCGCCGGCGAAACCGTCCGGCGAGGCGCTCCGCCGACGTCTGCAGCCCCTGGCGCCAGCGCGACGGCGGCTGCGGCAACACGAGACTGAGCAGCACCCAAAGGAACGCCCAAAAGGAAACGAACAGGAAGAGGAAAGCCACCCACTCCATCGACCTCACCACCCTCTTTCGAGGTTACGTCGGCTCCTCTCCGACGGCGAGATCTTTTGTGGTGGCTAGGCGTTTGTTGCCGGGTCGCCGTCGACGGCCTTGGACAGCTTGGGCACGAGCTGGTCGAGAACGATCGGCAGGCTCAGCACCGATACGAACTGGATCGCGCCGTACACCTGGTCGTCGTAGTTCTCCTCGATGAACACATCACGACCCTCGGTGCGGACCTTGAAGTTCATGTAGAGCGGGTCCGCCTTGAGCTTCGCCGTACCGCCCTTGGCCGGGAACCAGACGAGCACCTGCTGGTCGAGGACCGAGAGCCGCTCGGCGCTGATGTTGCCGCCGAACTTGTCGCCGATCACCTTGTCCAGCCCGGACGGTAGCGTGAAGCCGAAGTCAGTCAGCAGCCGCGAGCGCGGATCCTGGGTGCCGTAGACGAAGTAGCCCTCCCACGGCGTCGCCGCCAGCGCGGTCTTGCCCTGGAACTCGGGGTGCTCGGATCGCACGGTGGCGAACCGCTGCTCGATCCCCTTCACCAGCTCGTCCGCCTGCTTGGCCTTGCCGACCGCCTGGCCGACGGTACGGGCCACGTCCTGCCAGGCGACGCCGTAGTCCGGTACGCCGGCCGGCTGGGCGACCGTCGGCGCGATCGCCTCGAGCTTCTTGTAGTCCTCGGCTGTGATCCCGGAGTACAGCCCGATGATCAGGTCCGGCTGGAGCGAGGCGAGCTTCTCGAACTGGATCCCGTCCTTGTCGTTCAGCACGGTCGGCACCGCCGCGCTGCCGAGCTTCTCCTTCGCCCACGGGAACAGCGCGCCCGGCTTCTCGCCGAACCACTCGGTGGTGGCGACCGGGACCACGCCGAGTGCGAGCAACGCGTCCTGCTCGACCAGTCCGACCGTCACCACCCGCTGCGGCGCCGACTTGATCTCCGCGGTGCCGAACTTGTTCTTGATCGACACCGGGAACGCGCCCGCCTCGGCGCCGGCGGTGCTCCCGGCGACGGGGTCCTCGGTATCGGAACCACACCCCGTCAGTGCAAGCAGAGGCAGAACGAGCAGCGCGACGACCGGTCGCAGGAAGGAACACATTGAGACCTCACAGGCTAGTTAGGTTGCCCTAACCTTATCCAGGAGGTCAGTCGCGGTGATACTTCGTGATGGTCTTGTCCTGCTTGACCTGGTCGGCGGCCGCCTGGATCCGGGCCGCCCACTCGTCCGGCCGGAAGGCGCCCGCCAGGCATTGCCCGGTGATCTCGCCGGCGGTCTTCGCGAACTCGGCGTACCACGTGTCGAAGTACCAGGTGATCGCCTGATCCCCGGCGGCTGTGAGGAGATCCCGGGCCGAGCGCAGCGCCGTACTGATCTCCAGGCCGTCCGCGGCACCCCGTACGACGGTCAGCTGGCTGGTCTGGCTCGTCACCTGGGCGGCGACCTCCTTGGACAGCATCGCGCGGAGGTAGTCGAGCCCGCCCGGCTGGTTCTTCGCCTTCGCGGCGACCAGCAACGGCGCGGTCGGAGCCACATGCACGCCCTTCGGCATCGCGGACGACCCGTCCAGCGGTGGCACGCCGAACATGGTCAGACCGAAGTTCTGCGGGGTGACGGCCTTCATCTCGTTCTCCAGCCAGTTCCCGCACGGGAGCAGGCCGGCCTTCGACGTCATCAGCCGGGTCTGCGAACCGATGTGGTCCATCTGCTGACTCCCCTGCGCGATCAGCCCGCGCTTGGTCAGCTCCGCGAACGCCGTGATCGCCCGGACCATGCTCTGGTCCTTCCAGGCGCCGGCTTCGAGGTTGTCGATCCGCTTGACGACATCGTGCCCGCCGGCCTTGGCCGCAAGGGTCAGTACAGCCTCGAGCACGTAGTACGGGTGCACTCCGGCGTACGTGAACGGCCCTACGCCCGCGGCCTTCATTTCGGCACCAAGCGCCAGTAGCTCGGGCCACGTCCGCGGCACGTCCCAGCCGTGTTTCTGGAAGAGCTGCGCCGAGTACCAGAGCCCGTAGACGTTCACCACGTAGTTCAGCGCGTACTGCTTGCCCTCGTACCGCCCCGCGTCGAGCATCCCCGGCAGCACCAAGTCCTTGACCGGCACGCCCTGATTGTCCCACGACGGCGCATCCAGGAGCTTCTGCAGATCGGCCAGCTGGCCGTCCGCGACCAACCGGCTCACGGTCAGCGCCTTGTCCCCCGTACTCAGCACCACATCCGGCGGACTCCCCGCTGCGAACCGCGACTGCAGTAGGTCCCTGAGCTGCTTGGTCGGCGTCACCGTGACCACCGCCTGCGCATACTTCTTCCTGTACGGCGCTGCCGCGAACCCGCCGTACTCCTCGGACACCACGACTTCCAGCGGCGTATCCCCACCCACCGCGAACGGGTTGTCCGCAGGGGAAGCAGTCGGCTTCGTCGACCCTCCGGAGGAGCAACCGGTCAACAGGGCGCCCGCAAGAGCGCCCTGCAGGACAGTCCTTCGTCTGAGCACCTTCCGCAGGCTAGCGGAACTCGACCGGGGCGGTGGGGTGGGGAAGGAATCCGACTAGTCGGTGCCGGACTCCATAGCCGCGCGGTCGAGGAGTTCCTCGTCCTCGGAGACCTCGCCGCGGGAGGCGATCGCCTCGGCGCCGCCCTCGTCCATCTCGCCGATCAGACCGGTGGGGACGGCCTGGGCCGCCTCGATCAGGGCCGGGTGAGCGGTGCCGATCAGGCCGAGGCCGGCGTACTGCTCGAGCTTTGCCCGGGAGTCGGCGATGTCCAGGTTCCGCATGGTCAGCTGGCCGATCCGGTCCAGCGGGCCGAAGGCGGAGTCCTCGGTCCGCTCCATCGAGAGCTTGTCCGGGTGGTAGCTGAACGCGGGCCCGGCGGTGTCGAGGATCGAGTAGTCCTCGCCCCGCCGCAGCCGCAGCGTCACCTCGCCGGTCACCGCCGTACCGACCCACCGCTGCAGGGACTCGCGCACCATCAGCGCCTGCGGGTCCAGCCAGCGGCCCTCGTACATCAGCCGGCCGAGTTTGCGGCCCTCGTTGTGGTAGCTGGCGACGGTGTCCTCGTTGTGGATCGCGTTCACCAGCCGCTCGTACGCCGCGTGCAGCAACGCCATCCCGGGCGCCTCGTAGATCCCCCGGCTCTTCGCCTCGATGATCCGGTTCTCGATCTGGTCCGACATCCCCAGCCCGTGCCGGCCGCCGATCGCGTTGGCCTCCAGCACCAGGTCGACGGCGCTGGCGAACTCCTTGCCGTTGATCGTCACCGGCCGGCCCTGCTCGAACCCGATCGTGACGTCCTCGGTGAGGATCTCGACCTCGGGGTCCCAGAACCGGACCCCCATGATCGGCTGGACGATCTCGAGACTGGTGTCCAGGTGCTCCAGCGACTTCGCCTCGTGCGTCGCGCCCCAGATGTTCGCGTCGGTCGAGTACGCCTTCTCGGTGCTGTCCCGGTACGGCAGGCCGTGCTCGACCAGCCACTCGGACATCTCCTTGCGGCCGCCGAGCTGGGCGACGAAGTCCGCGTCCAGCCACGGCTTGTAGATCCGCAGCGACGGGTTGGCGAGCAGCCCGTACCGGTAGAACCGCTCGATGTCGTTGCCCTTGAAGGTCGATCCGTCGCCCCAGATCTGGACGTCGTCCTCGAGCATCGCCCGGACCAGCAGCGTGCCGGTGACGGCCCGCCCCAGCGGCGTGGTGTTGAAGTAGGCCCGGCCACCCGACCGGATGTGGAACGCCCCGCAGGCCAGTGCCGCGAGCCCCTCCTCGACCAGTGCCGACTTGCAGTCGATCAGCCGGGCGATCTCCGCCCCGTACGCCGTCGCCCGCTCCGGCACCGTCTCGATCGCGGGCTCGTCGTACTGGCCGATGTCGGCGGTGTACGTGCACGGCACCGCACCCTTGTCGCGCATCCACGCGACCGCGACAGAAGTATCGAGACCGCCGGAGAACGCGATGCCGACCCGTTCACCGACGGGCAGCGAGGTGAGTACCTTGGACATGACTGAAATTATGCAGCCGAATGCATGATTATGCAAACCGGCCGTCGCAACCAACGGCAACGTCCGAAAGCGGTGGAAAGGAGGGGCTCTACTTGAGCGTGGCGCCGGTGAGGCCGGCCTGGACCTGGCGGTAGAAGACCAGGTAGACCGCGATGACCGGGACCATCGCGATGGTCAGGGCGGCGAACAGGATGCCCCACTCGTTCTCGTAGCGCTGACTGCCGAGGAGGGTCGCGATGCCCTGGGACAGAACCGGCTTCTCCGGCGACAGGAACGACGGCAGCACGAACTGGTTGAACTGACCCAGCACGTTGAAGATGCCGACGCTGATCAGGCCGGGCTTGGCCATCGGGAGCATCACCCGGAAGAACGTGGTCGCGTGGGAGGCGCCGTCGACCAGAGCGGCCTCGGCGATCGAGGTCGGCAGCGTCCGGAAGAACGCGTGCATGAAGAACACCGTGAACGGCAGCGAGTAGGCGATGTAGACCAGGATCAGGCCCTGGTACGTCGACACCATCCCGAAGCCCTTGACCACGAAGAACAGCGGCACGATCGCCAGGAAGGTCGGGAACATCATCCCGGCCGCGAACAGGTAGTAGATGAAGCGGTTGCCGGGGAACTCGTACCGGGCGAGCACGTAGGCGACCATCGACCCGAACAGCATAGTGCCGAAGACACCGCCGGCGACGACCACGGCGCTGTTGAACAGGTAGTCGCCGACGCCCTTGTCCCAGGCCCTGGAGAAGTTGGACCAGAGCAGGTCCTTGGGCAACGCCCAAGGGTTGTCGCCGAAGATCTCGCCGGTGCTCTTCAGCGACGCGAGCAGCGCCCAGGCGAACGGCACCACGACGAGAACGCTCCAGGCGATCAGCACGGTGTGGGAGAACACGTTCACCGGGCTGAAGGCGCGGTCCTTGCCGCCGGCCGGACGGATCGCCGGCGCGGGCTTCGCGCTGGTCTCCTCGACGTCGATCTGTACAGGTACGGTCATTTCCGGCCCCTCAGTATTCGATCCGGTCGCGGCGGGTGGCCCGGAGCATGACAGCGGCGATGATCAGCGTCAGGAAGAACAGCACCACACCCATCGCCGAGGCGTAGCCGGCCCGGCCGTACTGGAAGCCGTTGTCCGCGATCTGCAGACCCATCACCTGGGTGGAGTTGTCGGGTCCGCCCGGTCCCGCGGTCATCACCGCGACCAACGCATACGCGTCCAGCGCCAGGATGGCCAGGTACACCCAGGAGGTCTGGATGGTGTCCCACAGCAGCGGCAGGGTGATCCGGTAGAACGTCGCGAACCGGCCCGCACCATCGATGATGGCGGCCTCGAAGATGTCCTTCGGGATCCCGGACATGGCCGCGTTGAACAGCACCAGGTAGAACCCGACGCTGCCCCAGATCAGCACCCACATCACGCAGTACAGCGCGATGTTGGGGTCGGCCAGGTACTCCGACGTACCCAGGCCGATCGCCTTCGTGAAGGAGTTGAGCAGGCCGGTGTCGGTCGAGGTCATCACCGTCGCCCAGATGACCGCGATGACCGGGACCGACAGCACCTGGGGCAGGAAGAACGCCAGCTTGTAGAAGCCGTTGCCCCGGACCCCCTGCACGCCCGCGGCGTTCGCCCGCCCACCCACGTTGAGCAGGTAGGCGAACACCAGGGCGAGGAAGATCGTGATCAGCGGCAGCCCGATCAGCAGGATCAGGTTGTGCCCGAGTGCCTGGCGAAACACCGCGTCGCGAGCGAGGGTCTGGAAGTTGTCGAAACCCACGAAGTTGAACTCCGGTGAGATCCCGGTCCAGTCGGTCAGCGAGTAGTAGAACGCCTGGACGAACGGGGAGATCACGAAGATCGCATACAACGCCAGTGGAATCGCGAGGAAACTCGCGACGAACCGGTAACTGCCGTGCCGCATCTCTCTCCTTCAGAGCAGGGGGGCGGAGGATCAGCTCAGCTGCGGGTCTGCTTGACCGTCTTCGGGTCCTTGGCCGTGTCGTCGGCGATCTTCTGGGCACGGTTGCAGAACTCGTCGGCCGTGATGCGGGCGGCGGCAAGCTCTCCCCACACGCTACGGATCGGCTTGTCCATCGTCGAGTACCACGCGGCGAAGTACGTCGTCCAGTTGTTGTCGCCACCGGACTTCAGCAGCGCGCTCGAGGACGACGCGCCCGGGCTGAGCTTGAGCCCCTCGCCGGCACCCTTGACCACGGTCGGGGAACCGGTCAGCTCGGTGAACTTGCCGGCCGCCTCCTTCGACAGCATGATCCGCATGTACTCCAGGCCACCGGCCTTGTTCTTCGCCTGCTCCGGCACGATGAAGGGCTCACCGGCGGCGATCTCGGTGCAGTCGACCGGCAGCTTCGAGCCGTCCAGCAGCGGAGTGTAGGCCGCGGTGGTCTCGAAGTCCGCGGGCGCGACCGGCTTCTGCTCGTTCTCCAGCCACGAGCCGGACGGGATGAACGCCGCCTTGCCCTGGTTCCAGGCGGTCTGGGACTGGATGTGGTCCAGACCCTCGGTGCCCTGCATGAAGTAGCCCTTGCCCTTGATCTCCAGGATCGCCTCGGCGGCGGCCTTGATCGACTCGTGCTTCCACGCGTTCGGCTCGAGTTGGTCGATCGCCTTGATGACGTCGTGGCCACCGTGCTTGACGGCCATGTCCATATGCACCTGGCCGATGTAGTACGGGTGCTTGCCCTGGTGGGCCATCGGTGCGATGCCCGCCTTCTTGATCGTCTCGCACAGGTCGAGGAACTCCTGCCAGGTCTTCGCCGGCTCCCAGCCGTTCTTGGCGAACAGCGGCTTGTTGTACCAGATCGCGTAGACGGTCAGGACGTAGTTGAGCAGCAGCGGCTTGCCGCTCAGCTGGGCCGCCTCCAGGGTGATCGGCTCGATCGTGTCGCGGACCTTCTTGCTTGCGTCGTCGATCGAGGCGGCGTCGAACAGCTGGGTCAGGTCAGCGAGCTGACCGCTCGTGGCCAGCGTCGACGACGGCAGCGCCGAGGCACCGGAGTTGTCGATCACGTCCGGCGGGTTGCCACCGTTGAACCGCGGCTGCAGCTGCGGCGTGATGTCGGTGATACCGGCGTGCTTGACGGTCGTCTCGGGGAACTTCTTCTTGTAGAGCTCCTCGTGGGCCTTGGCGTAGTCGTCGCCGTAGCCGCCCTTGAAGATGACGACGTCCAACGGGTCGGCCGCCTTGACGCCGAACGGGTTTTCCGAGGTTTTCTCGGCGCCGCCACCGCCGCCGCTGTCGTCACCGCCGCCGCTCGCGCAGGCCGCGAGCGTACTGCCACCCGTGGCCAGCAAGGTGCCGACCGCCGCGCGCTGGAGGAAAAGCCGCCGCGACAGGTTGTTGGGTGTGGTCATGGTCCCGCCTTCCGAGAGTGTTTCAGGCAGTACGACGGATCCGGCCGGCGTACTGTGCTTCAAGGGCGTGGTTGTGGTCGTCGCCGCCCGGGATGTTCGCGGACAGGTAGACCGGTGGGGTCTCACCGGCCTCGGTCAGCCGGCGCAGTACCTCAGCGACCAGCATCTGCGCAATCAGCGCGGCGGTGATGGACGACACGGCGCAAACCTTGCCACCAGTTGGCAGGTCGAGCACGGAGTCGCCGTACGGAGCGTGGTTGTCCAGCACCACGTCGGCGAAGTCGATCAGCTTCTTGCCGGACGGGTGCCGCGACTCCACCCCGCTGGTGTGCTGCAGCGAGGTGATCGCGATCAGGGGGTGGCCCTTCTCCTTCACCACTCCTGCGAGCTCGACGATGGAGCCGTTCACGCCGGAGTTGGAGGCGATCACGAACAGGTCGCCCGGTCGTGCGGCCGACAGTTCGTAGAGCTTGCGGGAGTACGACGGGTCGCGCTCGAGCTCGCCACCACGGAGCAGCTCGGGTGATTCGCCGCCGAGCAGCACCAGGTCGCGCAGCGCGATCCGGTTGGTCGCGATCAGGCCGCCGGCCCGGCCGGCGATCTCCATCGCGAGCGCCTCGGAGTGACCGGAGCCGAAGGCCTGGATGACGCCGTCGGCGCGCAGCGAGGCGGCCATCAGGTCCGCGGCCTGCTGGATCGGGCCGTCGATCTGCTCGGTGACAGCAGACATGATCGGCGTGAGCGCTTGAACATAGGACTGCGCACTCAAGGCGCCAATCCCCTTGTTGACGCTCGTGCTGCCCTCTGCCGTGCTGGCCATCTGAGGCCCCACCCCTCGACTAATGTGTTCGGCGCGACACTCCTGGTGCCGACAACTGCGCAAGTTTGCGGTTTGCTGGACAGAACTTTTCTCACCTGGCAGCTAAAGTCAAGGCTCATCTCA
The DNA here is from genome assembly GCF_004361855.1 of Kribbella caucasensis. GTDB lineage: Bacteria > Actinomycetota > Actinomycetes > Propionibacteriales > Kribbellaceae > Kribbella > Kribbella caucasensis. The sequence continues at coordinate 2,491 of NZ_SNWQ01000017.1, read as the reverse complement.
CTCTCTCGCCCAGATCGGGACCGTTGCGTGACCTTGTCCGTGGCTGTTCGAAACTGGACAACTCTGAGCAGTTTGGAGCATCGCCTATGTCGCACGAACCCTCGCTCCAGGAACCACGGGAATCAGTGGTCGTAATACCGGCGACCGCACTGGTCCTGGGCGGCGATCTCGGCGGCACCTCCACCCGGATCATGATCGCGGACCACGACGGCAAGGTAGTAGGCCGCGGAGCCGCTGCCGGCGGAAATCCGACCAGCCATCCGGCGAGTGCCGCGGCGAACTTCGGCACGGCACTCAGGCAAGCGCTCGCCGGTCTGGAGTCCGGGACGCCGCCGCTCGACCCGACGATGGTGAAGGCCGCCGTGATCGGCGCGGCCGGCGGTTCGGCGCTGTCCAAGCCGGACGTGCGGGCCCAGTTCGACGCGGCCTGGAACGGCGCCGGCCTGGTCTGCGAACCCGACTACATCGGCGACCTGGAGGTCGCCTTCGCCTCCGGAACGCCGGAACCGGACGGTGCCGTCCTGATAGCGGGGACCGGAAGCAACGCCGGCCTGGTCCGCGACCACCGATTGGTCCGGACTTCCGGCGGGCACGGCTGGCTGCTCGGCGACGACGGTTCGGGGTTCTGGCTCGGCCGTGAGGCGATGCGCAGTCTGCTGCGCACCCTGGATCTCGGGGAGCCGATCGGAGCGCTCGGTGAAGCGGTGATCCAGCAGGTGCTGCCGGACTACGACGAGCACGGTGTCGCCGAACGTGAGGGGTACGACCGGCTCCGTGACGACCTGATTCGCACGGTGAACTCGCGCCCACCGGTCCTGTTGGCCGAACTGGCCCGCACCGTCGTGGCGGCGTACGACCAGGACGACGAGACCGCGCAGGCGCTGGTGAAACGCGCAGCCGAGTTGCTCACAGAGACGGTCGGCGGGCTCCGGACAACGTCGGACAACGGCCCATTGGTGCTCGCGGGAAGTGTCGCGGGTGAATCCTCGCCGGTCGGCCGGCTGCTCCGCGAAAACATCCACCAGCACTTCCCCGGCGAGGTCCTCACCGCCCACAACGGCGTCGGCGGCGCCACCTGGCTAGCCCTCGGCACCCTCGACCCCGCCTTGGCGACCAAGGCCAACCATGCTCGGCTGGTGAGTTAGGCGGACCGCCAGCACATCAATCGGGGTTGAGCGGGCTGCCGCTGAGCGTGCGGCAGGGCCGGGATCGTCGATTGTGATGGGCTGGCGGTCCGGCATTCACTAGTCGAAGACCGAGATCGGCCTCAGCTCGACGCCGACGAACTGGGCTTCGGGGATGCGGGCGGCGATCTCCTCGGCGCGTTCCGGGGTGGCCACGTCGACGATGAAGACGCCGGCGAGCTGCTCCTTCGCCTCGGAATACGGACCGTCGGTGGTCGCCCGGACGCCCTTGCGGATCCGGACCACCTTGGTCTTCTCCGGGGCGTCGAGCGGTTCCGCCACCACCAGCTCGCCGTTCTCGGCCAGCTCGGCGAGCAGCTTCTCCAACTGGTCGGACAGCGCCTGCCGCGCCGACTCGGGCAGCGCCTTCCCCGCCTTGGTGTGCAGGAACGACGGGTGCCCCCAGGTCTCGGGGTTGCTGTGAATCAACAACAGGTACTTCATGACCGGTTCCTCTCGTTCGAATGGATCCTCGCAGCAGAGGTCGGAGGCTGCCGGAACTTCTCGACATTTCGAAAATGTCGAGCCTGGCGCGGGCCGTCCGACGTACCGCTCGCCAAGGGCCTGTCTGACGGTTCCCTGCAGTCGCGAGCAGGTGCTCGGTGCGGTAGCTCGGTGTGCTGGAGTGAAGGCCTCGATGCGGTGTTCATCGTGGCCTTTGCTCCAGTGCGGCGAGATGCCGTGCCGAGTGCCGCGCAGCACGCAGGGAACCGTCAGACAGGCCCTAACGGGGCTTCGCCCCAGCCCGCCGAGGCATGTCCGTGGGTGGCCCGGGCTCGTAGGCTCCGGTCGTGGGTCAGTCGAGGACCCTGGGGTCCTCGTCGTTGATCCGCTCGATGGCGGTGGTGTGGCCCGGTGGGCCGGCCCGACGACCGGAGCTTGTTATGACAGTACCTCGCACGGTTTCTGATGTGCTGGCCGAGCATGTGCGGTTCGAGGTCGAGTGCATCGACCGGATGTATCTGAATGTGTTCGTGCCGGAGTTGCAGCGCACCGGGCAGGTGGCCGGCTACCTGATGCGGCATCGCGGGCAACCGATCGCCTCGACCGCGCTGGTCGCGCCGATGTCGAAGCAGTTCGTGGCCGGCATCTATGACTATGCCGCGGCCCATGATGTGCCGCTGGTCCACTTCACCAAGGGGCAGCGCAAGGACGACGTGATGCACGAGTACCTGGCCGGCTTCACCGGCACCGACCAGGTGGTGTTCATCGGGGTGGCCCAGGAGAAGGCGCACGTGTTCCGGACCGAGCGGCGGCACAACCCGATCACCGGGGCACCGTTTCCGTGGATCGTGACCGCGACCGCG
>NZ_SNWQ01000016.1 GCF_004361855.1 Kribbella caucasensis | reverse complement strand
CGATCCGTCAACCTGTCACCCGATCGGGACTTGACCTGACCAACCCTCGCCACACCCCAACCGTACCGCACCAGACCCTAAGTTACCGGTATTGGGGTGCGGCTTGGTGAGCTTGTAGTCTTCGCGAACAAGGACGAAATCCATGAATTGTCTAACTTGGCGCTTTTCATGGATAATTTCAAAATCCACACGTTTTGCAGTCGTCACGATGGCCATGCGGACGTATTTTGACAGTTCAGCAAGAGTGTCAACGACGCCTTCAATCTCAATGGCTTCTGTTCTAAGATATTCCTGATAGTAATCATTACGAACCTCACGCTGCCTGCTGATGGTCTGTTCATCAATACCTGCCGCCCTGGCTTGGGCCCAAGTGCCCAATCCCTGGTTCATGTCCCGGAGGTATTGATCCTTGTCCAAAGTCAAACCAATGTCCGCCAGGGCGCGTTCTCCAGCTTTGTAATACCAGAATTCGGTATCCACCAGAACACCATCATGATCGAAGAGTATGTACTTTTTCACTCTCTTGATCCCTTCCTGGGAGAGAGGGCAGCGGGGCAGCGTGCGAACCTGAGCGCGCGAATCTAGTGCATGGTCCAACGCTATATACGAGTGAACTTGATACGCAGGCTGTCCAGTAGTTTCAGTTAGAGCCTGGATCAGGCGGCGGACTTGCGGCCTCCCTCGCCGCCCTGCACAACGGTGCGGCCTGCGACGCCGACACCGAGATGCATCAGTCGATCAACCCGGGGAATCAATTCTATTGGGTGGCCCGGTCAGGATCGCTGAACGAGACTTGGGCGATGGTGACAACGCCTCGCCCGATCATCGACTCGGTGGTGCGGTCAGTCTGCGGCCGCGACGTCGAGCGCCTCGTTCCCCTCGCCGGTGGCGGGATGAATGAGACCTACCGCGCCGAGTTTGCCGGCGATGTCGCTGTGGTCGTCCGGATCGCGCGTCAGCCTACGCCGTGGTTCATCGACGAGGCGCACCTTATGGCGCAGGCGCGTGCCGTAGGCGTGCCGACAGCAGAGGTGCTCGGCCTCGAGCACCTGGATCACGACGGCGAGCTGCTGTCGTTCTCGATCCAGCAGTTCCTGCCGGGCCGTTCGCTCGAGGAGCTCATCGGCGAACTGTCTGCCTCTGATCTCGAGCGGTTGGTCATGGATGCCGGTGAGATTTTGGCACGGGTGCACAGCGTGGTCCCGGACGACCAGCGAGGCATCCGGCACGAACTGCGGTTGCCCGAAGAGCGCGAAGTCACCCGGGTCGCACGCATCGTCAGGGAGGCGCTCAGCCCGGCGGCAGCCGCGGTCGTCGAGCGCGGTGCTGACTTCCTGCGCCAAGAGGTGACGACCCGTGCGGCGCCCCCGTTCTCGCTCGCCCATGGCGATTTCTGCCCAAAGAACCTCCTGATCCACGACGGCACAGTCGTCGGCGTCATCGACTGGGAGTTCGCTGGCCCTGCGTCGCCGGCATACGACCTCGCCCAATGGGAGGTGGATGCCGGCGACCCCTTGCACGACCGATTGGACCTGGTGCGCCGCGGCTACGCGCGGGTCGCTGATCCTGAGTCGGCCGATGCCGGCTGGACGCCAGCCTTCGCCATCGACTGGACACTCGAGAAGCTCGGTTGGAAGAACCCTGCTTCGCCGGCGCAGTTCCGGCGTTGCGTGGACGTGATTGCCCGCTATACGGCCTCTTGACCAACTCAAGCACCATTCGCCAACGTCCAGGTGAGCTGTTCACTGCCAACCGATCGTCGTGGTCTGCATCATCGCCCCGCTCACCTGGACGAGATCCGGACTCGGGGTACTAGAAGCGGTCGAGGCGGCAGCCCGCCAGCGCCGGCTCGACGGTGCCGTCGACCAGCTCCCTTGCGATCAGTCGACCCACGGCTGGGGCGAGCGTGACTGCCGCGTGCATCACCGCCAGGTACAGGCCAGGAACCCCGGCGACTGGGCCGACGATGGGCTCGCCGTCGGCCGGCATGGGGCGGGCGCCGACCCGGGCGCTGAGCAGCTCGACGCTCGCGGCGCCGCGGAAGGTGGACCGGATGGCGGCCAGAGTCAGTTCCGGCGAATCTGCAGCGGCGATTATCCGGTCCGTGGCGACCTGCCGAAGATCAAAGTCCTGAGTGTTGACTACCGTGCGGACCAGACCGGCCGGGGCACGGAACCGGAAGAGCGTCGCCGGCGACGGGTCGACCGGGACACGTATGCCCAGCGGCGCGGCCAGCGCGGCCGTTGCCACTCCGGCCGCGAGCACCACAGTCGCGCCAGACAGGGGCCCTGCGGCCGTCTCGACCCCGACGATCCGACCCGCGGCGTCTCGGCGGACAGCGGTGACCGGGACGTCCGGATGTACTTGTGCGCCGTGGTCACGGGCTCCCGCGATCAGCCGCTCGGTCACGCCCACCGGGTCGACGGCGCCTTCGCCGGGTGCCCAGACGGCCCAGTCCGGGGGCTGCAGCAGGTTGGGCTCAAGCGTCGCCGCAGTGGCCGCGTCGACGATCTTCTGCCCGGGCCCGGCTTCCGGCGCGCTGTTCCCCGCGCGCCACGACAGTGAGCCGGACCAGGTCACGGGAAGTCCCGGCAGCTCGGCCTCGAGCCGACGGTACTCGTCTGTCGCCGCCACCCGCAGCCCGGCGGAGGGACCGGTGAGTAACCTTGACGATGCGATCCAGGCGAAGGAGTCTGCCGTCACCCTGGCGCCCGGCCGGCCGGCGTCGAGAAGGGTCACGGCAGCGCCGGCCCTGGCGGCGTGATAGGCCACCGAAGCGCCGACAACGCCGGCGCCGACAACCACGAGATCCATGCTTGATGACTGGCTCGACATTCTGACGAGGCTACCGTCCGCCGACGCTCCGCAGCGGAATTTTCCACCCCAGCTCAGCTACGGCAGCGGAAGTGCAGCTGAGGAAGAACGACCCACCCGGGATCAGTCGGCCAGCCTAGTCTGCGTACTGCATCAGATGAATCACCTACGCGCCCTGTTCCAGCACCATGACCTACTCCCCCAACGCGACCCGTACCTCCTCGGAGCCCGAAACCGCGCCATTGGCGAACTCGTCCTCGAATGCCCACCCTCCCTAGTCGCCGACGCACTCGGCTATATAGCACGCAGATCGACACTCGCGGTGGAGGTGACCTCCACCGTCTGATGACGTCAGGACAAGGGCAGGAGGGCGTGACAGGCCTCGATGTTGTGGAGCTGGATGTCGTCCCTGCGGCGCTGTTCCCAGTCGTCCCGGGTGAGTCGCCACCGGTTGAGCAGGGCGGGTTCGCCTTGCCTCGTTGCCCATTCGGACCCGTTGGGTTCGTAGCCGAGACCTCGCGAGATCGCGTTGGAGCCGTGGTTGTCCACGAAGGCGTCGCTGCTTGCTTCCTTCGCCCCGAGGCCGTCGAAGGCCAGGTGCAGGATCGCTGCCCGCATCTCGTGCCCGAGGCCATGGCCACGCTGATCGGCAGACAGCCAGGAGAAGGTCGTGACCGTTCCGAGAGTGGAGAAGTTCACTCCCGTCATTGTCTGCTCCCCGACAGGCCGGCCGTCGATCATGACCACGAAGTAGAGCCGCCAAGCATCAGGCTCGACCGTGCCGCGGCGCCGCCAGATCGCCCGAAGCCACTTGGCGACCCGCAGGTCAGGATCGGTCTCGTAGAACGACATCGGGTCGTCGTACGGTGCAGGATCGGCATGGGTCTTGCCCGCGCGCACGACATCCGCGAGCTGATCCAGCAGCTCGTCGGTGGCGCTGCGCAGCTCGAGCGTTGGTGTGCTGACGCGCACATCGAGGAGCGGATAGTTCTTCATGTACGGTCACTCTGCTCTCACGGTCGCGGGTGAAGCGGTCAGACGCGTGCGGCGGACGTCGCTGGCGTCCGCGAACTTCTGAAGTCGATCGAGCCGCACATCGCCACGCCTCCGATGAGGGATCCAACCTCATCAGACAGCAACGATGCACGCGACTTTTGCATGACGGTGATCGGTTGGCTCGGATTACGCATCGACTTGATACGCAGGCTGTCCAGTAGAAGCGCCCGCGGGTGCAGCGGGCCGCCAGAGGCCGACGGCCGGACGAAATGGTGCCGGCGACCCGGGACAGGATCGCCGGCACCGAACTCCGGAGCTACTGGCCGTAGCCCTTCTGTTGTCAGTAGGCCTTCTCGGTCCAGCCGACGAATCCGAGGGAGCCGCCCTTGATGTCGGTGCCGTCACCGTCCTTGCTGTTGGCGTCGAAGTGCACGGAGGCCCTGCCTGCGGCGGTGATGCCGATCAATGGGCGGCCGTTGGGACGCGAGTTGCAGAAGCCGGTGTTCAAGCTGGTGAAGACTCCCCAGCCGGCGTTCCGCAGGATCTTCGAGGTGATCGTTGCCGGGTTCGCCTCGTTGATCCGCCACTCCTTGAGCTGCCCGTTGGTCTTGGTGCCGAGCATCACGTGCACCGGGGCGTCAGCCGTGCCGCCGGTGCGCTGGTACTGCAAGGTGTTGACCGTGTCCCAGTTGCTGCCGGGCATCTTCACCGGCGTGGTGATCCGGGGCGGTTGATCGGCGGAGTAGATCACCTCGAAGCGGTACAGCGAGTTGCCCGTCAGACGGTAGTAGTAGCGCCCCGGTCCACTCGCGAGAATCCGGGTCCCGGCGAACCCGGGCGCGATGCGGCTGGTGGTGTGCTTCGTGATCCTCCAGACTCCGTCGATCCGCCGGCCAACGCGGTACACGCGGTAGAGATAGCCGTCGGTCGGATGCGTGACCAGGCTGCTGCTCTCGAACACGTCCTCGCCCCCGGATTCCGCGCCCCCCGCGAGTGCCGTCGGCACCCAGCCGAGCTTGTCGCCGGGGAGCGCCTCGGTGCTGGTCTTCCGGGCGGAGTACTTGTAGCTGAGACGCTGTCCATCGGATCGGTACGCCGTGGTCCAGGTCTCGCAGTCCGCCGGTACGTCGCCGACTGCCGCGGTCGCCGGACCGGCGGTTCGGACGATTCCGGCCACGGCCAGACCGGTCGCGACGACAGCCAGCGCTGTCGCCCCAGCCACGATGGACTTACGCATCAGGAGTTCCTCCAGAGAGGTCGAGTCGAAAGGCAGGGTCCGGCCGGCAGGCAGTTGCCGCACGCAACAGATCACCGGATCGCGGCCCGATCGTACGGATGACGATCGGCATGCCGCTGCCCGTACTTCGCCCGTACTCGCCGGGCAGCACGGCCTGGGGACGGGCGTCGTGATCTGCGGCCTTCATGGCTGAGGTCGGGACTCTGCCATTCGGGGACAATGGCGGGGTGCGCGCTCTGTTCTCCTTCACTGGTGGCAATGGCCACGCTCTGCCAATGATGCCGATCGCCCATGCGCTCGCCGCACGAGGGCACGACGTTCTGTTCACCTGCCAATCGGCGATGCTCGACACGATTCGCGGTGCCGGATTCGGCGTCGTCGACAGCGGCGGTCCCACGCTCGCGGCGGCAACGTACCGAGGCCCCCTGGTGAGAACAGACCGCGACGCCGAGATCAGGGCCATCCGCGATGCCTTCGCGGGTCGGATCGCACACGACCGCGCACCGAGAATTGTCGGCGTTGGACAACGGTTCGAACCGGACGTTGTTGTTCGTGACGAGGTCGACTTCGGCGCGGCCGTGGCAGCCGAGTGCTTGGGTATCCCCCACGCCTCGGTCGTGGTGCTCGCCGCGGGCGGGATGATCGCGCCGGGCCTACTGGATGAACCACTGAACAAACTGCGCGCTGAGTTCGGCCTGCCGCCAGATCCCGGATTTCTTGATCGCTTCCTCACCATCGCGCCGGTCATGCCGTCGTTTCGCGAGCCGGGTACGCCGCTTCCAGCGTCATCCCTCGCCATCCGGCCGGATGTCCTCGACGACCACCAAGTTCTCGACGATCCCGCCATCGGCCGCGTCGCCGCGTGGCTTGCTTCACGACCTGGTCGTCCGCTCGTCTATTTCACCCTCGGCACGATCTTTCACCAGGAGTCAGGTGATCTGTTCACCCGCATCCTGACGGGTCTTGAGGGGCTGACCGCGAACATCATCGTCACGGTGGGCCGCGAGTTCGATCCAGCCGAACTCGGAGCACGCAACGAAAACGTGCTCGTCGAGCGGTTCGTGCCGCAGCGCGCCCTACTGCCGCGGGCCGCTGTCGTCGTCTCACATGCCGGCTCGGGGACGGTTGTCTCTGCCCTCGCCTGCGGCGTCCCGCTCGTCTTGCTGCCCATGGGCGCCGATCAGCCCTGGAACGCGGACCGATGTGACGCGCTCGGCGTCGGCCGCGTGCTTGATCCCCTTGCCGTGTCATCCGGCGATGCTGGAGCGGCTGTTGAAGACGTGCTGACGACACCGAGCTACCGGCTGGCAGCGCGTGCGTTACAGGTTGAAGCCGAGTCCCTCCCGTCTGCCGAGGTCGGCGCGGACGCAGTCGAGCAACTCGTCAGCTAGTGGCCCTGGGCAAGTACGGCAGCAGGCGACGCCGTACTTGCCTGGGGCAATGACGCTAGGGCCGGGCGGCGACGGCTTCGACCTCGAACAGGATGTCGGGCATGGCCAGGCCGGCAACCCCGATGGCGGTTTGCGTGGGAGGCGTGGCGCCGCACCCGCCCTGTACGGCCTGGCCGATTACCCCGAGCTTCTCGAAGTCGGGGTTCACCACGTACGTCCTGAGCTGGACGACATGGCTGAGGTCGAGCCCGTGGGCGGCAAGGGCGATACCCAGATTGCTGAACGCTTGCCGCACCTGCTCGGTGAAGTCGGGCGAGACAACCATGCCGTCCGGGCCCGATCCGTACTGACCCGAGACAAACACCAGCTCCGTGCCAGCCGGGATGGCGGCGGTGTGGCTGTAGCCGAACGGGACCGGATTGTGCAAGCCGTCCGGATTGACGATGGTATGTGACATGTGGGTCACCTCTCTTGTGTGATTGGCGTTTCTGCGCCCCGTTTAGTAGCGCCCCGTGGCGTTCACGAGGCGTCCTCTGTGCTTGTCGTGAGCGCGAAGGCGAGCTGAGCGAGAACGACATCGCGATAGTCCTTGTCCTGCGGCGCTTGGTGGCCCAGGACGACCGGGTAGAGCTGACCAACTATCGTCGCCACAGCGACCTCGACAATCGCAGCGGTGTCGAAGCGCGGGGTGAACGCGCCGCTCTCGATGCCTCGCCGCACCGCATCAGTGAACGGTTCCCGGTACTGCGCCGCTAACGCGGCGGCATGTTCCTGCAACTCGGCGTCATGGGCGGCGGCGGTCCAGAACTCCATGAGCATCCGCCAGGTGACGACGCTCGTGGACAGACCTCGATCGACCATCGCAACCAACTGCTGCCAGGGGTCGTCAAACTGTGCCGCTAGCTCATTCATAGCAACTACCGCGACGGAAGTGGCGCGCCCGAATGCCTCGATCAGCATGTCCTCGCGCGAACCGAAATAGCCCTGCAAGGTACTGACCGCCACCCCCGACGCCTCAGCCACGTCGATGTACCGAGTGCCGGCGTAGCCGCGGTCAGCGAGCACCGCGACCACCTGGTCGAGCACGAGCGTGCGCCTGTCGCCGCCCGCGCGGCGAGCGCGACCAGAACCCAGATTGCTCATGTTCGTACCGTATCACCATACGGTACGAACATGAGCGGCGCGGGCCTCAGAAACCGAACGAGTTGTGAGGGGGCGTGCGTGGCGGCGGCCACGGCTCAGGGATCTCGATCTGCACCGGCCCATATCTACCTGACCGTCACCGCAACTGCATTCCGTTTGCAAGGTTGTACGCCGTACAACTGTCGGCGGTACGTCGGGAGGGACTGGGCTTGGTGATTGCGTGGGATGACGAGAAAGAATGAGCTCATGCCGATCCTGCCAGCTGAGCGTGACCCCCGATTGATCACCGTGCGCCGCGGCGGGACGTTGACGGACGAGCATCACCGGATGCTTGCGGAGTGGGCCGCCCTCTGCGCGGAGCACGTTCTGCATCTTTTCGAGCAGGAGCAGCCGCGCGACACGCGCCCGCGGGACGCTATCGAGATCGGTCGTGGATGGATCCGCGGCGAGGTACGCATGCGTGATGCGCACAAAACCGCATTCGTGGCGAATGCCGCCGCACGTGGACTACCCGACCCGGCGAAGTTCGCCGCTCTAGCGGCCGGCCAAGCAGTCGCGGTGGCCCACGTCGCAGCCCATGACCTGGGAGCTGCGGCGTACGCGATCAGGGCAGCCGTGGCTTCCGCTGTCGCCAGTGAGGCAGAAACAGCACGCGTCCGGGAACGAGACTGGCAGCGAGAAAGAATTCCCGCGGAGGTTCGAGAGCTGGTCCTCGACGACCAGCACCGTCGAAGCCCGATCTGCTGGAACGTCTTCGACGACTGAGGCAGAGTTACCACTCGCAGGTGTCGGAACTGGCTTCCCGCGCTGCCTTCTCGACCCTCGAACCCCGGATCACGGCTGCCATCTTCGGTGGCGGGTTCTTCGCGTACGAGGCGCTGATCGAGGCGGCGAGACGGATCACCGTCCCGATCCAGTTCCTGCTCCCGTGGGACGACGAGCACGTCGACCGCCAATCCGGTCTCGAGTTGTTAGACGCCTTCGCCTCCAAGGACAAGACGTTGCACGCCAACCCGGGTGACCATCGCACCATCCGCTGGGTCGGAGTCGACGACGAGTTCCTGCCGCCGCGACCACTGACACGGTGTTCCATGCCTGCGCGTGGTGGAGAATCTTGGGGTGGAGATGACTGGGCGGGGGCTTAATCGGTGCACGTTGGGGCGGCAGTTGTTGTTGGGGCGGGAAGCGGTTGGGGTGGTGGAGGCGGTTCGGCGGGTGGTGGCGCTGCAAGGGCAGCAGGCCGCGTCGCCGTACGTGGCCTTGTGGAATCGAGTGCAGGACTTCGATCCGCAAGAGTTGGATGAGGCCTTCGCGACCAGGAGTGTGGTCAAGGCCTCGTTGATGCGGATCACCTTGCATGCGGTGCACGGTGAGGACTATCCGGCGTTCAGGGATGCGGTGGAGCCGACGTTGCGGGCGGCTGGGTTGAATGATCGGTTTCAGGCGAGCGGGTTGACCGCTGAAGATGCCGACGAGCTGGTGCTGGAGCTGCTGGTCTTCGCGAAGAAGCCGCGGACAGTGCCCGAGATCGCGGGCTGGCTCGAGGAGCGGCTCGGGGTGCCGGCGCATCCGGGTGCCGTACGAGGGCTGCGGATGTATTCGCCGTTGCTGCACAGCCCGACCGGTGGGCCGTGGTCGTTCGGCCACCGGCCCTCGTACGTCGCGGCTGGGGTGCCGACCCAAGAGCCGGCGGATGGCTTGAAGGTCCTGGTCAGGCGTTACCTGGAAGGATTCGGGCCCGCCTCGGTCGCGGATGTCGCGCAGTTCGCGATGGTTCCGCGGGCCCGCGCCAAGGTCGCAGTACAGGCACTCGAGCTGGATGACCTGAACGGCCCCGACGGCACGATTCTGTACGACGTACCAAACGGCGACCGGCCGGATGAGGACACGCCGGCGCCGCCCAGATTGATGGCGATGTGGGACAGCGTCCTGCTCGCGTACTACGACCGGAGCCGCGTGATCCCGCCGGAGTACCGCAAGGTCGTCACCCGCATCAACGGTGACGTATTGCCGACGCTCCTGGTCGACGGGTACGTCGCCGGCGTGTGGCGGGCCTTGGACGGCGCGATCGAGGCGACCGCGTTCCACCCGCTCGACGACGACACCTGGGAGGGCCTGGCTGCCGAGGCGCGATCGCTGACAGAACTCCTCCAACAACGCGAACAGCAGGTCTACAGCCGCTACAACAACTGGTGGAAGAAACTGCCTAGCGGCGACGTCCGCGTCCTCGCCTGACCCGGACCGCCTCCCACTCCGCTCCCCACCGGCCGCCGCCCTCGCCGCGCATCTCCATCGACAGGCCCATCACGGCCGCCCGCGCCCCGCTGCTGGCGAAGTAGCCGAGACTGTACGGCTCGATCAAGGCACCCGCCTCCCAACGCGGATTCCGCCGATAAGGATCACGCGGTACGGCGTACTCGGTGTACCGGTCGTCGAGCTCCTCACCAGCTTTGACGCGGGCCGCGTCCTGCGCGCAGGCCGGTACGCGCCGGGTCCCACCGACCGGCGGCGTCCAGTCGACATCCACGGTCGACGGACCATGTTGTGGGTTGAAGAAGCACGGCGCACGCCGCTCCGGCAACGGCTGACCGGCGACCCGCGCGCGAACACAGGCCAACGAATACCGCCCGCCGGTCAGCACATCAGCCACACCACTGACCTCATCAGCCGCAGCCAGCCGGGCCACCGTACGTCGAGCGGATTCGTAGCTGTCCAGGGCGGACTGATAGTCCTCCCGCGCGGCGTGGTCCAGCTCGTGTCCGGCGATCGCTTCGTCGAGCCGGCCGAGCTCCTCGCCAAGCAGCGTCACGTCGTGGTCGGCCAGCACACGCATCTGCTCCAGCTCCGCGGCCTCGCGTCGCCGGGCGGCCCGCCGGTCCCACGCGTACCGCCCCGCCAGCGCGGCCCCACCGCCGCTCAGCAAGAAGACGAGCCACTCCATCCACCAAGGATAACCACGAGAAACCAAACCGCCAGGTGATTAACTAATTGTTGCCCTGGGCATCTACCAGCACATGCCCCGCCGTGGTTCGGTAGTAGAGCACGGACCGTCCCGTACGCCGCCGCTGGATCAACTGCGCGTCGAGCAGCACCTTCAAGTGACGCCCGACCGAACCGAGTCCCTGCCCGGTGAGCGCCACCAGCTGCGTAGTCGTCTTGGGCGTCCCCAGCAGCACGAGTACGGCGGCCCGCGCGGGCCCAAGCAACGCGTTCAAACCCTCAGGCGCGTCAACCCGGTCCGATTCCGCGAGCACGCCCGAGCACGGATAGACCACGGCGTACCGGTCGGTCCCCGCCCACATCACCCACGCGGCGCGCGGTGTCACGGGGACGAAGAACAACTGCGCACCGTCCAGCGATCGCGGTGGGTAGTCATAAGCGTTAATCTGTAGCCGGCTCTCCCCCAGCCAACGCATGTTCGGCCGAACGTCGTTCAGCACCGTCGCCCAGCCACCCTGGCTGAGCTGATGCGTCCGCGCCACGATGTCGGCCTCGATGATCCGCCGGCGCCGCGCCCACGTCGGCAACACGGTCTCGGTCCACACCCACTCCATCAGCGAGGCTGCCCGCGCCGGCAGATCGTCCCGCTCGAGCTCCGCCGGCAGCGGCTCCCCACCCAGTGAGACGCGCAGATCCGCCCGAGCGTCCGCCGGATCGGTACGGCGAACCACCTCGACCTCATCAGCAAACGCCCGCTCCCCCGTCGGCGCCGGCGTCAGGAAGTCGGCGTTCCAGCTCCGGCCGAGACCGATCCGGACCACAGCGGCCGCGATCGGGTCCTCGGCCACGCGCGCCCGGTACGCCGGGACGTGGTCGTCCAGCCAGGCCCGCTCCCCCGGGTGCGCGGCCGATCCGCGCTCGAGTGTCTTCAGCGCCGACGTCGTCTCAGCCAGCGGTGACACGATGAACCGGCTGCCCGCCAGCGTGTCAGTGCTGACCACCCACCAGCCCATGTTTCGCCTCCCTGCGAAACATTAACCGGCCCCGGCAACCGCCACCGAGACTCCGGTACATGCGCACTTACCGGGACCTCTTCCGGACCCCGAATTCCGTCCGTTCTTCCTCAGCAGCTCCCTGCACGTCGCCGCCCAGACGGTGAGTGGCCTCGCCCTCGGCACCCTGATCTACGACTCCACCGGCTCTCCCCTGCTGTCCGCGCTCGCTATCTTCGGCCCGTCACTCGCCCAGGTCGTCGGCATGACGACCCTGCTCGCCACAGCCGATCGCCTGCCACCGCGCGCCGCCCTGGCCGGTCTCTGCTGGATGTTCGCCGCCGCCATCGCGACCCAAGCCTTGCCCGGCCTGCCGGTGACCGTTGCCTTCGGCATCCTCTTCGTGGTCGGCGTGGTGTCGTCGGTCGGCGGCGGGGTCCGCTGGGGACTGCTCAACGAGATCCTGCCCAAAGGCGGCTACCTGCTCGGCCGTTCGGTGATGAACATGTCCGTCGGCGTGATGCAGATCTGCGGATTCGCGTCCTCGTCGCACTCCTGTCGCCCGGGGCGCGCTGATCACGGGTGCTTGCCTGTACGGCGTAAGTGCGGTCGTGGCGAGGTGGTTCCTCAGTCGCCGCGAGCCGCGATCCACCGAGCGGGCGTCGGTGGCCGCGACCTGGCGGAACAACGTGCACCTGTTGTCGATGAAGCCGCGTCGCCAGGTCTTCCTCGCGTTGTGGCTGCCTAACGGGCTGGTCGTCGGCTGCGAGTCGTTGTTCGTCGCGTACGCACCGAAGTACTCGGGCCTCTTGTTCGCGTTCGCGGCGCTCGGGATGCTGGTCGGCGACACATTGGCCGGCCGGTTCCGCCCGCAACGGCTCGCTGTCGGGTTGTACGTGCTGCTGGCGGCGCCGTACCTGATCTTCTTCCTGGAACCGGCGATCCCGATCGCGGTGGCGGCGGTGGCCGTGTCGGCGATCGGGTACTCGGCGAGCTTGCTGATGCAGGAGCGGTTGATGATGTTGACGCCGGACGAGTTCAGCGGTCAGGCGTTGGGGCTGCACTCGTCGGGCATGCTCGTGATGCAGGGGGTCGGCGCGGCGGTGGCCGGTGGGATTGCGCAGCTGACCTCGCCCGGGTTGGCGATGTCGGTGATGGCGGTCGTCTCGCTCGGGGTGACGGTCGCATTGGCGCGCGGATTGAAAAGTGCTCAGCTGGTGAGCGGTTAGTTTGCGAGAATGCCGGTATGCGCGCTGATCGGCTGGTCGCCACCCTGCTCCTTATGCAGGCACGTGGCCGGGTGACCGCGGCCGAGCTCGCCGCGGAGCTGGAGATCTCGGTCGCGACGGCTCGCCGGGATCTGGAGGCGTTGTCGACGGCCGGGATTCCGGTTTATCCACAGCCTGGGCGCAACGGCGGATGGTCGCTGCTCGGCGGTGCGCGGACCGACTTGAGCGGGCTGACCGCGACCGAGGCGCAGGCGTTGTTCCTGCTCGTCGGGCCGGCGGCGTCGATCGCGCCGGATGCCAAGGCCGCGCTGCGCAAACTGGTCCGGGCGTTGCCGGAGACTTTCCGTGGCGATGCCGAGGCGGCGGCGGAGGCGGTCGTGATCGACCCGGCACGTTGGGGTGGGAACGAGAAGGAGCGGCCCGAACTGGTCGGTGAGTTGCAGACGGCGGTGGTACGGCGGTTGAAGGTGCGGCTGACGTACTCCGGCCGCCGGCGTGAGGAGTCGGTACGGGTGGTCGATCCGCTCGGACTCGTCGACAAGGACGACGTCTGGTACCTGATCGCGGGGACGGACAAGGGGCAGCGGACGTTCCGCCTCGACCGGATCGTGGCGGCCACCATCACCGACGAGCCTGCCGATCGGCCGGAGGACTTCGACCTGTCCGAGGTCTGGGCGCGGGTGGTCGAGCAGATGGAGCAGCAGCGAGCGTTGCTGTCGGCCACGGTTCTGATGCCGGAACGATTCGTCTGGGTGATGCAGGACCGGCTGGGCCGGAACTGTGAAGTCGAGGGGGCGGCCGAGGACGGCCGGGTCCGGGTGCGGGTCACGGCACCGACTCCGTTGATGATCGCGCAGGATCTGGCCGGCTGGGGTGGGCTGATCGAAGTCCTCGGCCCGCCGTCGGTACAGGCCGAATTGGCGCGACTGGGCAACGAACTCGTCGCTCGCTACGCGTGACGTTTCGCGGTACGCCGGTGACGTGGCGTCGCGTTCGGTAAGAGAACCACAAACGGTTGCCGAACCAGGACGTGGGATGACCGGGGTGCGTGAGTAAAGTCCGTCTGTCCCCATGGTGTTCCAGCGCTAGTAACAGGAAGTGTTCGTGACCACGACTCCCCCTCAGCCGCCCCCGAACCAGTACCCCGCTCCGCAGCCGGGCGGTGGTGGATACGGTCCGCCGCAGCAGCAGTATCCCCAGCAGCAGTACCCGCAGTACGCCCAGCAGCAGCCGGGCGCGTACCAGCAGGGGCAACACGGCGGCCCGCAGTACGGGCAGTCTTTCCCGGGTCAGCCACAGCCTCAGCCCGGTCCGCGGCCCGGTCCGCAGGACATGATGCAGTGCCGGTTCTGTGGTGCGGTTCCGGCGGTGCCGGCCACTGTGCGCGGGCACCAGGGCCTGCTGATCATGATGCGGTTCCTGAAGCTCGAGGGGCCGTTCTGCAAGACGTGTGGCACCGCGACCGTCCGCGACATGACCGCGAAGAGCCTCTGGCAGGGCTGGTGGGGTATCGGCTCGGCGATCATCAACCCGATCACGATGCTGATGAACCTCGGCCCCTCGTCGAAGTTCAAGAACCTGCCCGAGCCGGCCCCGGGTGCACCCGGCCGGCCGATGGATCCGGGCAAGCCGCTGTTCAAGCGGCCGCAGATCCTCTTCCTGCTGGTGCCGGTCCCGGTGATCGCCCTGATCGTGTACGGGGCGACGATCAGCCCGTCTTCGGCGGCCGCGGGCGACTGCATCCAGAACAAGGGCACGAGTATCAACCCGGACGTGCGGGTCGTCGACTGCGGTTCCGCCGACGCGGAGTACAAAGTCCTCGGCAAGGTCGACTCGTCGGACGAGACCCGGTGCGAGCAATACGAGGGCTACACGGTGGCGTACACCGAGGAGCGCGGCTCGTCGGCGTACACGCTCTGCCTCGGGCCGAAGTGAGCGGTCAGGTGTAGTAGCCGTCCACGACAGCACGCGCCTCGTCGTACAGCGCGGGGCCTTCCTGGTCGACGGCCGGGAAGCCCCCGCTGGGTTTGAGGGCGTTGAGCTGTTCGCCGGACAGGGCGTAGACGACCCGGGCGAGGCCGGCCCGGTCGATGGCGCCGGCGCACATGCTGCACGGCTGGCAGCTCGTGTACATGGTCGTCTGCGCGGCCGTGGCCGGGTCGAGGTTGGCCGCGGCCCACTTGGCGAGCTTGAGTTCGGGGTGGGCGCTGATGTCGTTGTCGGTGATGGAGGTGTTGTGATCCTCCGCGATCACTGTGCCGTCCGGCCCGGCCAGGAGGGATCCGAAGGGCGGGTTGCCGGTCTGCCGTGCTGTCGCGGCGAGCTCGATCGCTCGGCGCAGGAGGTTCTCTGCTTCGGGGGTCACTTGGTTCTCCCTATGACGGTCGCCAGGGCTTCCCAGGCGACTTCCGGTCGTTCGGTTTCGGCTGGATCGCCGACGAAGGGGTCCAGTACGACGGCTTGCGCGCCGAGCAGCCGCAGTACGTCGAGGTCGGCGAGGATCTGGTCGATCGTGCCTTCACCGGCGACGCGTTCGTCGTCCGGGAGCGGGTGGTCGGTCAGCCGGAGCAGGATCCGCGGCGCGAACCCCGGGACGGGCCGGCCTTCGTCCTCGGCGATTGTCTTCAGCCGATCCAGGTTGTCGCGCATCCGGTCGAGCCGGTCGCGCAACGGGTGCCACGCGTCGGCGTACCGGACGGCTCGGCGGAGACCGGCTTCGCTGCTGCCGCCGACCCAGATCGGGACGGTGGTTTTGATTGCTCTCAGCAACTCGTCGGTGAGTCCGCCGCGGCGGTGGAAGTCGACCCCGAGTGCCTCAAACTCCTGCTTCGCCCAGCCGATCCCGACGCCGAGGATCAGGCGTCCGTCGCTGAGCTGGTTGAGGTTTTCGGCCATCCGCGCGACAAGGAGAGGATGCCGGTACGGCGCGATCAGGACCGTGGTGCCGAGGCGGATCGTGCTGGTGATCCCGGCGAGCCAGCTGAGCGTGGTGAACGGTTCGTAGAACGGCTCCGGATACTGCTCGGCGACGTCGGGGGTGATCGCGACGTGGTCGGACACCATCAGCAGGTCGTAGCCGAGTCCCTCGACTGTGCGGGCCCAGTCGCGGAGCCGCGCTGGCGTGGTTCCGGGACCGAAGTTGGGGACGTTCACTCCTAGCAACACGTCGATCAGGCTATCCAGGCGAGGCCGATGCGCTGAAGGCCGTACTCACGGCGTCCGGGCGGGCTCACCGTGGATCTGCCGGTATGTTGGGCGGATGGCCGAGACTCTTGATTCGACCGACTGGGCGATCCTGGTCGAGCTCCAGCGGGACGGCAGGGTGGCGTTGACCGAGCTCGGCCGCCGGGTGAATCTGAGTGCGTCGGCGACGACCGAACGGGTGAAGCGGCTGGAGTACCTCGGCGTGATCACCGGCTATCGGGCCGAGGTCGACCTGACGAAGGTGGGTTATCCGGTGCTGGCCGTCGTACGGCTCAAGTACCCGGGGAACAAGCACGAGCCGCTGCATCGGTTGCTGCGCGAGCGGCCCGAGTTCCTGGAGTGCCTGCGAACCACGGGCGACGACTGCTACACGCTGAAGATCGCGGCCGCCTCGATGCCCCACCTCGAACAACTGGTCAACGAGCTCACCGAGTTCGGCAGCACCACCACCAACCTCGTCTACAGCCAACCCCAACCCTACCGAGGCCCGCAGACGGCCCCGCCCGACCTGTGACCTCTGCGTCAGGCGTCGCTGGCGGTGGTGGTTACGGGGGTGCCTAGTTCTACGGTGCGGCTTACGGTGCAGAGGCGGTCGTGGGACATCTTGACCGCGCGGGGTAGGGCCTCGCGAGCTTTGTCGCCGGCCTCGCCTTCGGGGAAGCGGATGGTGAACTCGACCGCGAGGTTCTCCATCCGGTTGCCCTGCTCGGGGTCGCGGATCTTGTCGCCGCGGACGACCCCGGAGAACTCGGTCGGCTCCGCCCGGCGGCTCACCACGACGTCGACGTCGATCGCGGAGCAGGCACCGATCGCGACGAGGAGCAGCTCGACCGGGGTGAAGTCGGTGTCTTCGGACCCGCCGGAACCGACCGTCATGGTGCCGCCGCGCGCGTTGTGCACCAGGTACTTGCTGTTGGCGGTCCGCTCGAACCGTACCTGCCGCAAGGTCTCGTCGCCCATGTCAGTCACAATCTGTTGCCAGCGGCAACGTCAGAGATTCTTCAGCGCGTCGGCCACGGGGGTGTCGCCGGCAATCAGTTCGAGGGTCCGGCCGATCGAGGCCGGTGTGTCGCAGAGCCCGGCCAGCACCAGCGCCACGTCGTCCCGCGGGATGCGACCGGGGTCGACCTTGCCGGCCAGCAGAACCGAACCGGTGCCGGCGGAGTCGGTGAGCCCGCCGGGCCGCAGGATCGACCAGTCCAGGTCGCGGCTGCGCAGGTCGTCCTCGGCCGCCAACTTGGCCTTCAGATAGATCGTGAACGTCGCCTCCGGGTCCATCCCCTCGGTCCGGTCGACACCCATCGAGCCCACCTGGATGTGCCGCCGTACCCCGGCCAGCTCGGATGCATCCGCGAACAACACAGCCGCACCCTTGTCGACGGTATCCTTCCGGGCGTTCCCGCTACCCGGTCCGGCGCCGGCGGCGAAGATCGCGACGTCAGCACCGGCCAGTACGTCGGCAACGGCGGCCACCGAAGCCTGTTCCAGATCCAGTACTGCGACCTCGCCGCCCGCCGCGACCACGTCAGCCTCGTGCGCGGGGTTGCGCACCAGCCCGACCACCTGGTGACCGCCGTCCGCCAGGATCCTGGTCAGCCGCAGCGCGATCTGTCCGTGTCCACCCGCAATCACGACTCGCATGCCCCGAGCCTAACTCGCAGCCCGGTTCGGCAGACTGTACCCATGCCACCGCCGTCGACGGACGGTCTAGCCGCGAAGGATGGGCCGGAGAGCTTCCAAGACAGCCGGGTCCTCGATGGTTGACGGGACAGGTTCGTCGCGGCCGTCGGCGATGCCGCGCATGGTCTTGCGGAGGATCTTGCCGGATCGGGTCTTGGGCAGCGCCTCCACGACCGAGACGTCCCGGAACGCGGCGACCGGGCCGATGTCCCGGCGGACCGCGGCCACCAGTTGGTCCCGCAGTACGGACTCGTCGATGTCGACGCCGGCCTTGAGGACGACCAGGCCGCGTGGGAGTTGGCCCTTGAGCGAGTCGTGGACGCCGATCACCGCGCATTCGGCCACCGCGGGATGCGCCGCGAGGACGGCTTCCATGCTGCCGGTGGACAGCCGGTGCCCGGCGACGTTGATGACGTCATCCGTTCGGCCCATCACGAAGATGTAGCCGTCGGCATCGAGATACCCGGAGTCGCCGGTCAGGTAGTGGCCGTCGTACCGGCTGAGGTAGTTGTCGACGTACCGCTGGTCGTCGCCCCAGAGCGTCGGCAACGCGCCCGGCGGGAGCGGCAGCCGGATCGCGATGGACCCCTCCTCCCCCGGCGCCTGCTGAACGCCATCGCCGTCAAGAATCCGCACGTCCCACCCCGGCAGCGGCACGGTCGCCGAGCCGGGCCTGGTCGGCAGCGGTTCGAGTCCGCGCGGATTGGCGGCGATCGGCCAGCCGGTCTCGGTCTGCCACCAGTGGTCCACGACCGGTACGCCGAGCTTGTCGTGCGCCCAGTGATACGTCTCGGGATCGAGTCGCTCACCGGCCAGGAACAGAGTCCGGAAGCCGCTCAGGTCGTACTTCACCAGCTCGGTCCCGTCCGGGTCCACCTTCTTGATCGCCCGGAGCGCGGTCGGAGCCGTGAACAACGCCTTCGCCCGATGCTCCGAGATCACCCGCCAGAACGCACCAGCATCCGGAGTGCCGACCGGCTTGCCCTCATACAGAACGGTGGTCGCACCGATCAGCAGCGGCGCGTAGACGATGTACGAGTGGCCCACGACCCAGCCGACATCGGACGCCGTCCACCAGACGTCACCGGGATGGATGTCGTAGACCGCCCGCATCGACCAGGCCAGAGCGACCGCGTGACCACCGTTGTCGCGCACCACGCCTTTCGGCTTCCCGGTCGTGCCGGAGGTGTAGAGGATGTACAGCGGATCGGTCGCGGCCACCGGCACCGGATCAGCCGGCTGGGCATCAGCGACCAACGCGACCCAGTCGAGATCGCGCTCGCCGAGTTTCGCTGGTGCGATCTCGCGCTGCAGCACGATCGTCCGCTCCGGCCGGTGCTCCGAGAGCGTGAGTGCTTCCTCGATGATCGGCAGGTACTCCACGATCCGGGTCGGCTCGATCCCGCAGGACGCGGCGACGATCACCTTCGGCCGCGCGTCGTCGATCCGGGCAGCCAGTTCCTTCGGCGCGAACCCGCCGAACACGACCGAGTGGATCGCGCCGAGCCGGGCGCACGCGAGCATCGTGACAACCGCCTCCGGCACCATCGGCAGATAGACGATCACCCGGTCGCCGGCCCCGACGCCGAGCGACTTCAGCGCCCCGGCGAAGACGGCCACCTGGTCCCGGAGCTCGGCGTACGTGTAACTGCGGGTGCTCCCGGTGACTGGCGAGTCGTAGATCAGCGCGGTCCGGTCGCCGTGGCCCGCCTCGACGTGCCGATCGAGGGCGTTGTACGACGTGTTCAGCTCGCCGTCGGGGAACCACCGGTAGAGCGGCGCGGCCGAGTCGTCCAGCGCGCGGGTCGGCGGCTTGGTCCAGGAGATCGCGGCCGCGGCGTCCAGCCAGAAGCTCTCGGGATCAGCCAGGCTGCGGCGGTAACTTTCCTCATACGCTCCCATGCCCGCAGTCTGGCAGGCTTGAGGCATGACGGTAACTCGTGACGATGTGCAGGCGGCGGCTCGCCGGATCGAGGGGCGGGTACGGCGGACCCCGGTGCTCCAGCTTTCGCCGACGCTCGCCTTCAAGCTGGAACTGGTGCAACACGTCGGCTCGTTCAAGCCACGCGGCATGTTCAACCGGATGCTCTCCGCGAAGGAACGCGGCACCCTCACCGGCCAGGGCGTCGTCACCGCATCCGGCGGCAACGCCGGTCTCGCCGTCGCGTACGCCGCCCGCGAACTCGGCGTACCGGGCCGGATCTTCGTCCCGGAGAGCGCTCCCCCGGCCAAGATCGCGCGACTGCGGACCCTCGACGCAGATGTCGTCCAGGTGGGCAGCGAGTACGCCGAGGCGTACGCCGCCGCCGTCACCGCGAGCGACGAGTCGGGTGCGCTCTTCGTGCACGCCTACGACCAGCCGGAAGTGGTCGCCGGGCAGGGCACGCTCGGCCTGGAACTCCTCGAGCAGGCCGACGGCTTCGACACCGTCCTGGTCGCGGTGGGTGGCGGTGGCCTGATCGCCGGGATCGCGACGGCCATCGGCGACCGGGCCCGCGTCGTCGGCGTCGAACCCGAGCTCGCGCCCACGATGGCCCGCACCCTCGAGGCAGACGACCTGATCGACGTCCAGGTCGGCGGGATCGCGGCCGACTCGCTTGGCGCCCGGCGGTTCGGGGCGATCGCGTTCGAGGCGGTCAAGACGTACGGCGTACCGTCCGTGCTGGTCGGCGAGGACGCGATCGTTGCCGCTCGCAATGAGTTCTGGCGGGAGTACCGGCTCGCGGTCGAGCACGGCGCGGCGGTCACGCTGGCGGCGTTGCGGTCGGGTGCGTATCAGCCGGCGTCCGATGAGCGGGTCGTCGTGGTGGTGTGCGGCGCGAACACCGACCCGTCCACGCTCGCCTGAAGCCTTCGGCCAGATCGCCGGTCTACGCAGCGTTACTCAGCGGTCTCTCAGGAGCCGGCGGCCATCATGTGAGCTGACCGCTCGCTGCCCCCCGAGCCAAGGTTGTGACCGATGAATCTGCTGCCGTGGATCCTAGGTGCCGATGCCCTCCTGCTCATCGTGATCGCCGTCGCCGGCGGGATCGCGGAGGCTCGTGCCGCCCGCGCCCGCCGACGTGCTGAGGAAGCCGACTGGGCCCTCCTCTACTCCTGGCTCAGGCAACCGCCGCCTCAGGTTCCCGATGCTGGCCCCGCCTCTTGGCAAAACGGAGATAGAAGGCCGGGACCACAAACAGGTTGAGCAGGGTGGCCGTGATCAGGCCGCCGATGATGACCACCGCCATCGGGTGCTCGATCTCCTGCCCCGGGATCGACCCGGTGACCAGCAGCGGGATCAGCGCGAGCCCGGTGGTCAGTACCGTCATCATGATCGGCACCAGCCGTTCCTTCGCGCCCCGGATCACCAGCTCGGGCCCGAACGGCATGCCCTCTTCCTCCTCCAGATGCTTGCAGTGACTGATCAGCATGATCCCGTTCCGGGCCACGATCCCGAACACGGTCAGGAACCCGACCAGTGAACCCAGCGAGATCACCTTCGACCCCAGGTACGCCGCGATCAGCCCGCCGACCAACGCGATCGGCAGGGTCACGAAGGTGAGCATCGCCAGTCGCCAGCTCCGGTACGACGCCTGCAACAGCAGCAGGATCCCGATGCCGGCCGCGATCGCGAAGATCAGCAGCCGTTGCTGCGCCGCCTGCCGCTCGGTGTACTCGCCGAGCATCTCCGCGCGGAACTCGAGCGGCATCTCCACCTGTTCGAGCCGGTTCTCGATGTCCTCGACCACGGATCCCAGGTCACGGGTCCCGTCGAGCTCGGCGCCCACGTCGATGTTCCGGAACAGGTCCTCGTGCTGCACCACGTTCGGCACCGAGACGATGCTGATGTCGGCGACCTGGTTCAGCCGCACGTGGCCGCCGCCCGGCCGGTCGATCAGCAGGTTCTCCAGGTCGGTGATGCTGCGCCGCTTCTCCGGCGGGGTCCACAGCTGGACGTCGTACGCCTTGCCGGCCGTGTAGAGGTCGCCGGCCTCCTCGCCGGCCATCAACCAGGCGGCCGCTCGGCGGACGTCACCGGGTTTGAGACCGTACTTCTTCGCGTTCTCGAGATCGACCTCGACCCGGACCTGCGGAATGGCGTCCTGGAAGTCGGCGCTGTGATCGCCGACCCCGGGGACCTCGCCGACGATCTTGTTGATCTCCTCGGCCTTCGCCCGGAGTTGCTCCAGATCCGGCCCGAAGATCCGGATCGTGATCGGGTCGCTGGTCCCGGTCAGCACCTCCCGGATCCGTTCCTTCAGATAGGTGAGCACGTCGCGGAACACGCCGGGATAGCCGTCGACGGTCTGGCGGACACTGTTCACCGTCTCGTCGTAGTCGACCGACTTGTCGACGCTGATCCAGTTCTCGCCGAAGTACACGCCGTGCGGCTCGTCGCCGAAGAACGCGTTCCCGATATGCGATCCCGCGTTCTTCACGCCAGGGATCGTCAGCAACTCGGCGTTCACCTGTTGCGTCGTCCGGACCTGTTCCTGCAGGGAGATGTCGGGCTTGCCGAGCCAGTGCATCAGGAAATCGCGTTCCTTGAAGTTCGGCAGCAGGGACTGACCGAGCAGCGGCACCAGGACGAGCCCGACGGCCGTGGTGAGAGCGACCGCGACGTACCCGCGCCGCGGGCGTCGTACCAACCGGGTGAGCACCCATTCGTAGCCACGCTTCATCGGCGGGACGATGGGCGACTCGCGGTGCGCCAGCGACTTCGGGCTGCGGAAGAAGATCAGCGCCAGCGCGGGCGTGACCGTCAGCGCGACCAGCATCGACGCGCCCAGGGCGAGGGCGTACGCGACCGCCAGCGGGCGGAAGAAGGCCCCGGACAACCCCGCGAGCAGGAAGATCGGCGCGATCGCGACGATCTCGATCAGGGTCGCGTAGACGATCGCGGCCCGGACCTCCATCGACGCCTCCAGGATGATCTTGGCGGTCGACTTGGTGCTGCCCTCCTGGCGATGCTGACGCAACCGTCTGACGATGTTCTCGATCCCGATGATCGCGTCGTCGACGATGTCGCCCAGGGCTATCACGAAGCCGGCCAGCACCATCGTGTTGATCGTGGCACCGCGGAGGGTGAGCACGAGCAACGCGGCCAGCAGGGACAGCGGGATCGCCACGACACTGATGACCGCGGTCCGCCAGGAGTACAGGAACAGCACGAGCATCGCGATCATCAGCAGGGCGCCGAGGATCAGCGACCGGGTCAGGTTGTCGATCGCGTCCTCGATGAAGGTGGCCGGCCGGAAGATCGCGGAGTCGATGGCGATCCCCTGCAGACCGGGACGCATCTCGGCCAGCGCCTCCTCGACGCCCTTGGTGACGTCCAGGGTGTTGGCCCACGGCAACTTCTCGACGATCATCATCAGGCCTTCGCCCTCGTTGATCACCGCGTCACCGATCAGCGGCTGGTGATCCCGGACCAGGTTCGCCACGTCGCTGAGCTTGATCTGCCGGCCGTCGAGGGTCTGGATCGGCAGGTTGGCCAGGTGATCGTGGTTCACGATCGGCGTCACGTGCCGGATCCCGATCCGCCCGGTCGAGCTGTCGACGAAGCCGCCGCGGCCGATGAAGTTGCCGTCGGAGTACCGCTGCAGGCCGGCGTCCAGCGCGTTCGCGGTGGTCGTCATCACGCGGTCGAGGGTGACCTTCTGCGTGGCCATCCGCTCCGGGTCGGCCTGCACCTGGAGCATCTCCAGCCGCTCGCCCCAGATCGGCACGTTGGCGACACCGGGGACCTGGAGCAGCCGGGCCCGGATCTTCCAGTACGCCGTCATGGACAGATCCATCATGTCCAGGTTCGGATCATCCGACGTCAGGCCGATCTTCAGCACCCGGCTGGTCGCGGACATCGGCTGGAGCATGACTGGCGGCGCTGCCCAGGTCGGCAAGGTCGGCGTGATCGCGGCGATCCGCTCCGCGACGTTCTGGCGTGCGGTGAGCAGATCAGTGCCCTCGTCGAAGAGCAGCACGACCTGCGACAACTGCTCGACCGACCGGGATCGGACGGTCTTGACGCCAGGAATCGCGTTCAGCGACTGCTCCATCGGGACCGTGATCAGCTCTTCGACCTCCGTCGGCCCCAACCCGACGGCCAGTGTGTGCACCTCGACCTTCGGCGGCGCGAACTCAGGGAACACGTCGACCGCGGACTTACCCAGCTGCTGGACTCCGAAGAACATCAGGAACGCGGTCAGTGCCACCACAAGGAACCGGAACCTGAGACTCGACGCGACGATCAAACGCATCACCGCACCGCCCCCCTCTCTTTGTCGCCTGGTCGGCGGTTCAGTGACCGATTTCTTCTTCGACGCCGTACAGCGAAGGCACGCCGACGGTGGCCACCTTGGTGCCGGCGGCCGGACCGCTCAGCAGGTAGGCGAGATCGCCGGCCTGCCGCTGGATCTTGATCTCATGCCGGATGAACACGCCCGTTTCGGGATTCGTGTAGACCCACCACTTCCCCTTCGGGTCCACGAACACCGCGGCGGACGGGACGACCAGCAGGTTCGCCGACTTCTCGACCGGCTTGGTCTCGAGGGCGATCCGCTTCAGCGCCTCCGGCTCCAGTACGATCCGCGGATGGTCGCTGCCGGCCACCTCCTCGATATGGGCGGGCTCGTGGCTGACCTTGTACTTGTCCGTGACCGTCCCGCCGCAAGCGGAGGAGACGAGCAGGACGGTGATCAGTCCCGCGGCCGCGCGACGCAACCTAGGCATCGTCCGGCCCCCGTCCCGCCCCTGCTCCTGCTTCCTTCGAGGCCGACACCGGACTCACCTCGGGGACCGGAGCCTCCTCCGGGACCGGGATCTCCTCGGGGACCGGCGGCACCGGTTCGTCGGCCCACATGTCCTGCTCGGCGATCGAGCCGAACCGCAGATACACGACCGGTACGACGTACAGGGTGACCGCCGCCGTCGTCAGCAGGCCGCCGACCAGCACGACCGCCATCGCGTGCAGGATCTCGAATCCCGGTTCACCGCCGATGACGACGATCGGCGCGAGCAGGATCATTGCCGCCAGCATCGACATCAGGCCGGGCGCCATCGCCTGCCTGGTGCCGGCGACAACGAGATCGGGACCGAACCGCATCCCGTCGTCCCGCTGCAGCCGCTGGTACCGCCGGATCAGCAGGATCACCGTCCGCGCGGCGATCCCGAGGACGCCGACCAGCCCGGCGACCGAGCCGAGGCTCAACGTCCGGCCGGTCAGGATGACCGCTGCGACGCCACCGACCAGGGCCAGCGGCAGAGCCAGGTACGCGATCAGCGCGAGCCGCCAGCTCCCGAAGGCCGCCTGCAGCAACAGGAACACCGCGATCGCCGCGGCGATCGCCAAAGCGATCAGCTGCGATCGGTCGGCCTGCTGCTCCTCATACCCGCCCAGCATCTCGGCGTGGTATTCCAGCGGGAACTGCACCTGCGCGAGCCGGGTGCTGACGTCGCCGGCGACGTCGCTGACGTCGCGCCCGGCCACGTCGGCGATCACGTCGAGGTACGGCGCGACGGCCTCGTGCCGGATCACGGTCGGGTTCGGCACGATCTCGACCTTCGCCACGTCACCGAGCCGGACATGCCCGCCGAACGGCGTGTCGATCAGTAGCTTCTCCATGTCGGCCACGTCCTGCCGGATCTCCGGCTTGCCCCAGACCACGACGTCGAACACCTTCTGCTGGTCGAACAGGTTGCCGACCGTCAGACCGCCCATCAGCGCGGTCGCGGCCCGGCGTACGTCGCCAGGTTTGACGCCGGCGGCCTGGGCCTTGGCGAGGTCGACCTGGACCTGCGCGGCGGGCTCTTCGAGGGCCCGGTCGACGTTCACCGTGGCCACTCCGTGGATCCCGGTCATCAGGTCGCGGATCTCGTTCGCCTTGCTGTTCAGCTGTTCGGGATTCTCCCCGTAGACGCGGACGACCAGATCGTCGACGGACTGGCCGAGGACGTCGGTGACGCGTTCGTCCGAGTAGGTGAGGACGTCGGTCGTCACCCCGGACAGGCCGCGGACCGTGTTCCGGATTGAGCTCAGGGTCGCGTCGTAGTCGGCGTCCGGACCGACCTTGACCCAGATCTCGCCCGAGTTGACGTTGACGACCTGGTCCGACGCGATCGCCCGGCCGACCTGGCCGCCGACGTTGACGACACCCGGTACCGAGCCGAGCTGCTGGACGGCCTGCTTGGTGATCTCTGTCATCTTCGGCAGCGACGTACCGGGCGGTGCCTCGACGTGGACCAGGACGTCGCGTTCCTTCAGCGACGGCCGTAGCGACGCGTTCAGGAAGGGCAGGGCGATCAAGCCGATCAAGGCCAGGACCCCGGCGGCGATCAGGGCTGTACGGGTGCGGGTGACCAGGCCGGGTGCCTTGCGGTCGTAGCCGCTGCCGAGCCGGCGGGTAAGCCGCGACTGCCGGGCCTTGCCACCGGACAAGAGCATCAGGGCGAGCACCGGCGTCAGCGTCACGGCGATCAGCATCGACGCACTGACGGCGAGCAGGTAGGAGAGCACCATCGGCGGCAGGAACGCGCCGCCTTCGCCGTTCAGGAAGAAGAACGGCACAGTCGCCGCGACGACGATGAGGACCGCGTAGAGGACTCCGCTGCGCATCGCCGCGGACTCACTCACGACCGCGAGAGCGGTCGACTCGCTGTCCTTCTCCCGGCGCTCACGAAGCCTGGCACCGAGGCCGTGCGCGTCGGTCATCGCGTCATGGACGATGGCGGTGAGACCGAGTACGAGCCCGGCGACGACCATGAAGTTGATCGGGGCGTCCCGCAGGTACAGCACCACGGCCGCCACGGCCAGCGGTACCGGGATCGCCACGAGGGCGACCAGCGCGCGGCGCCAGTCCCAGAAGAGCAGGATGATCAGCACCAGCAGGAGTGCTCCGCCGATCGCCAGCGCCCACTGGAGATCGTTGAAGGACGACTCGATGAAGGTCGCCGGCCGGTACAGGGACGAGTCGATCTGCAGTCCGCTGAGGCCAGGCTTCATCGCGTCCAGAGCGGCCTCGACGTCCTTGGTCACCTGGACGGTGTCGGCGCCGGGGAACTTCTCGACCACGAGCAGCTGGCATTCCGTGCCGCCCGGGCAGATGGCGTCGCCGATCAGTGGCTGGTGATTCTCGACCACCTGGGCGACCTCGCCCAAGGTCTTCGAGGTCGGCCGGCCGGCCGAACTCTCCAACGGGACCTGGGCCAGCTCTTCGGCGGTCGTGATCGTCTGCTGGTGGAAGATGTCGAGCCGTTGGTTCACCGTGTCAATGAACCCACCGGTGCCCGGGGTGGACGCCTCCAGGAAGGTCAGCGGCGACACCTCGAGCGCGTTACCGGCGGTCTCGATGACGTCGGCCAGCGTCGTTCGGTTCTGCTGCAACTGCTGGGGATCGACGAGCACCTGCAGCTGCCGGTCGCGGAATCCCCACACGGTCACGTTGGCGACACCCGGCACCGCCATCAGTCGCGGCGTGATCACCCAGCGGGCGAGCACGGACTGGTCGATCGGGGTCAGCGAGTCCGAGGAGATCTTGATCATCGACAGCCGGCTGGTGGACGACAGCGGCTGGATCATCTGCGGCAACTTCGACACCTGCGGCAACCCCGCCACGGCAGTTGCCTGGGACAATCGTTCCTGCACGACCTGGCGCGCGTCCAGCAGGTCCGTGCCCGGCTCGAACGTCATGACGACCGAGGACAGACCGGGCATCGACACCGACTCGATCTTGTCCAGGAACGGGACGCCGGCCAGCAGGTCCTGCTCCAGCGGGACGGTGACCATCTGCTCGATCTCTTCGGCCGACAGCCCCAACGCCTCGGTCTGGACCTCGACCGTCGTCGGCTTGAACTCGGGTAGCGCATCCACCCGGGACTTGCCGATCTGGACGATGCCGAGGACGATCACCCCGACCGCTACGGCGACGACCAGCCGCCGGAATCTCAGGCTCGAAGATACAATCCAACGCATGATTGTCGCGCCCCTCCCCAGCGGGAGGCAGCACCGGGGGGACGCGCACGGCAGACGATGCCGTGCACCGGATCCCCCGGACCGCACCCCCTGCCTCAATCCCACGTAGCGGTGGTACTGCCTACGTGAGCCCCTTATTCGGAGAGTAGGGCCGAGGAGAACCCACGTCAACGCGCCGGTTCTCAGGACTTTCTCAGCGACCTCCGCGCATAATCCTCACCCGCCACCGGCAGCCTGACCCGGAACCGGGCGCCGCCGAGCGGTGCGTCCCCGACCTCGACCACGCCGTCGTGCGCCTTCACGATGTCGGCGACGATGGCGAGTCCGAGTCCGGCGCCGCCGTGATCGCGATCCCGGGCGCCGTCGAGTCGGGTGAAGCGCTCGAAGATCTCCTGCCGGCGCTCGACCGGTACGCCGGGCCCGTCGTCGTCCACCGTCAGCACCGCCTCGTCACCGTCGATCGAGAGGCCGATGCGGACCTCCCGGGTGGCATGCGCGACCGCGTTGTCGACGAGGTTGCGGACGAGTTGTTCCAGCAGCAGAGCGTCGCCGGTCACCTGGACGGGCTCGACATCATGGCGGTCGACCCGCACCGGACTGCCTGTGGGTGACCGCTCCGAACCGCCGGCATCGATTCGCCCGCGAGCACCGGCGACGACGGTGTCCACGACGTCGTCGAGGTCGACCGTCGTGCGGGTCCGCCCGAGTGTGCCCGCATCGGCACGGGCCAGCAGCAACAACTGCTCCTCGAGTTGCTGCATCCGGACCGTCTCGTCGAGTAGGTCGGCGCTGATCTCGTCCCAGTCGACCGGACGATGGCTGGCCCGTGCGGTCTCGAGCTGGGTCCGCAGACTGGCGATCGGGCTGCGCAACTCGTGCGCGGTGTCGGCGACAAACCGGCGCTGGCGTTCCGCGCTGTCCTGGAGCCGGGCGAGCATCGCGTTCACCGTCCGCGCGAGCCGGCCGATCTCGTCGTACTGCGGAGGTTCGGACACCCGTCGGTCGAGGCGCCGGCCGGTGATCGCGGCGGCCTCCCGCCGGATCGTCTCCACCGGCGCGAGGGTCCGGCCGAGGACGGTCCACATCGCCACCGACAGCAGCAGGACGAAGATCGGGATCGCGGCGAGGAACACCTGGCCGACCAGGGTGACCGTCTCGTCGATCTCCTCGACCGAGACCGCGACGTACACGGTCGCCGGGCCGGACGGCGTACCGATACCGTGGGCGACTATGCGGTACGGGCCGGGGTCGCCGACCGGCAGGCTGTCGACGCTGATCTCCCGGGTGGAGCCGGGCGGCTGGCGGGGCAGCTCGAGGGCCGGTTTGCCGGCGATGTTCGCGCTGGAGACGAGGATCCTGCCGTCGGTGCCGACGACCTGCACCAGGTCCCCCTCATGGCCGATGGGGGCGAAATCCGGCAGCGCGTTCCCTGCCGCGAGTGCACCCAGGTCGCGGGCCCGGAGCCGGCTGGCGTCCATCGCCTCATCGATCATCACCGTCCGCAGCGTCACGGCGAGCGCCGCGCCGCCGACCATCAGGACCACGGCCGTCGCCGCCGCCGCGATCAGCATCATCCGCGTCCGCAACGACGGATGCCGCCGCCACCAGGATGTTCGCTCCGGTCGGTCAACCATCAGCCGTGCCCAGGAGGTAGCCGTGGCCGCGGATCGTCTCGATCGTTGCGGTGCCGAACGGCTGGTCGATCTTGCGGCGCAGATAGCCGACGTACACCTCGACGACGTTCGGCTCACGGTCGAAGTCCGCGCCCCAGACGTGATCGAGGATCTCGGCCTTGGACCGGGTCTGGCCTACGTTCCGCATCAGGTACTCCAGCAGCGAGAACTCCCGGCGGGTCAGCTCGATCTCGACCTCGCCGCGGTGGACTGTGCGCCGCGCCGGGTCGAGCTCGAGATCCCCGACCACCAGCTTCGCCGGCCGAGCCGGAGCACCACGGCGCAACAGGGCGTTCAGCCGAGCGATCAGGACGAGATACGAGAACGGCTTGCGCAGGAAGTCGTCGGCACCGAGATCGAGCCCGCGCGCTTCGGTGTCGTCGCTGTCCTTGGCGGTGAGAATCAGGATCGGAGTCCAGTTACCCTCGGCCCGCAGCCGCTTGCACACCTCGTACCCCGACAGCCCGGGCAGCATGAGGTCGAGCACGATCGCGTCGAACTGCTGCTCCTGGGCCAGCCACAACCCGGTGTCGCCGTCGTACGCCAGCTCGACGGCGAACCCGTGATCCGCCAGCCCGTGGCCGATCGCGCGCGCCAGCCGGCGCTCGTCCTCGACCACCAGGATGTGCACAGCATCTCCCATCACTTCATCGGCGCGGTCCGGCCGTAGACGTCCTTGCTGTACCCGTACGCGCGCTTCTCCAGTTTGAACGCCTCGGCCCTAGCCTGGGCGAGACCGGCCTTGCTCAGGCGCTGCACGCCGACCAGTTCCAGCGTTTCCTTGGTCGGGTCGTTGCCGTAGTACCCGACCCGCACGTTGCCGACGCCGGCCGCGTAGTACTTCAGCTGGTGCGCGCCCGGCTCTGCCGCGGACCATTCGTCGGTGATCAGCACGCCCTGGAAACAGCCTGCCTTGACGCAGGTCTTCTGGTTCGCCTTGAAGACCTTGGCCCGGTCGGACCATCCGACTGCGGGACCCCAACCCTGTGCGTAGCTGCTGCCGTCGGTCGGCGGTTGCGCCTTCATGCTGATACCGGCCTGCGCGCCCTTGACACCGTGGATCCAGGCGGGTGCCTCCACGACCTGGCCCTCCTCATACACCTCCGGGTACTCGCCGAAGCGCCAGACGTCGCCGTTGTCGGCCTGGGCGACGAACGCCAGCTCGGCCTCCTCCAGCACACCCTCTTTGAAGTCCCGCTCCCAGAGCACCACGTTGGGCACACCGTCGATGACCTTGACGAGGTCGGTGACGATGACCGTCAGCGTGTGCCCGAAGGTTTCGCCGTCCTCGATCGTCTGGCCGCTGTAGTTCAACCGGGTGCCAGGCCGCAGCGGGTACCACTTGTTGGTGACCGTCGTCGAGCGTTTGAACGCGGTCCGGTCGTACCCCGGTTGCGGGCCTGTCTCCGGTCGCTTGACCGGGGTGCTGGTCTTCTTCGTGGGCGGTGTGGTCGTCGGCGTTGTGGTCGGGCTCGCGTCCGGTCTGCTGGTCGGTGTGGCTGTTGACTGGGCCGGCGTCTGGACCCCGGTCGTGTCGCCGGACGAACAAGCGACCAAGGCCAGTGGACCGGCGAGTCCGGCTGCCAGGGCAAACGTGTATCCGATGCGTATCCTGCGCATCTGCTTTCCTCCCCCATGGCGTCCGGTCGCAGGCCGGCGGCCTGTTCCCCCGACTGGATGCCCGTGAGCAGAGTGTCGCGCGCTTGGCCCGTCTTGAGAAAGGGCCCGGAGGTTTCGCTCGGGAATCAATTTCGGCGCACCCCCTTGCCGATCGGGGATTCCCGGCGCACCCTGACCGCAAGGCGCACGGGGTATCGCGGTGCGTGATCGCGCTGCGTACGACGATCACCGCTGCGCCCGATGAGGGGGCGTGATGGGGGAATTGCGCAGTTCAGGGCCGGAGCGAGGCGATCGACTATGCCCGGCGAAGTAGCGCTTGAAGCGAGTGGCTTGCGGAAGTCGTACGGGCGGCTGGTGGCCGTGGAGTCGCTCGAGCTGCGGGTCGCGGCCGGTACGGTGCTGGGCGTTCTCGGGCCCAACGGTGCCGGCAAGACGACCGCCATCCGGATGCTGACCACGATCCTGCCGCCCGACAGTGGGTCATTCACGGTCGCCGGCGTACCGCACACCCGGCCGACCGCGATCCGCCGCCGGGTCGGGGTCCTGCCGGAGAGCGCGGGGTATCCACTCGGCCAGTCCGGCGAGGAATGGCTGCGGTACCACGCCGAGTTGTTCGGCCGGAGTCGCGCCGACGCCCGGGACACGGCCCGGAGGCTGCTCGCGGATGTCGGCCTGGCGGATCGTGGACCGGCACTCATCGCCGGTTACAGCAGGGGCATGCGGCAACGACTCGGGATCGCCCGCGCGTTGGTGAACGACCCGGACGTCGTCTTCCTCGACGAGCCGACCCTCGGCCTCGACCCGATGGGCCAGGCCCAGATGCTCGACCTGATCGGCCGGATCTCCCGCGAGCGCGGTGCGACGGTCTTCCTCAGCACCCACGTGCTGGCCGACGTCGAACAGGTCTGCGACCGTGTGGTCATTCTCAACCGCGGCAAGGTGGTTGCCGAAGGCACCGTCGCCGAGGTGGTCCGGCAGGCGGCCGCGCCACGCCACGGGCAGGTGAAGATCCCGCCCGAGCTGCTCGACCGCGCCCTGGCCGCGCTGGCCCGTACCGAGGTGCTCGCGGTGGCGAACGGCGGCGGCCGGCTGGGCGAGCTGGAACTGAGCATGCCCGCCGGGCTCGAGCTCGAAGCCGCCGCCACCCAGGCGATCAAGAGCCTGCTCGAAGCAGGCGTGCCGGTGCTCGGGTTCACCTTGGAGGGTGGGCGACTCAGCGACGCCTTCCTCGCCGTCACCGAGGAGGTCTCATGACCCTCGATGCCAAGCCAGCAGCCGCCGGGCCGGCAGCGCGAGCGGGACGCCCGTCCTGGCTGGTCGTCGCCGACCGGGAG
This sequence comes from Kribbella caucasensis, assembly GCF_004361855.1. Classification (GTDB taxonomy): domain Bacteria; phylum Actinomycetota; class Actinomycetes; order Propionibacteriales; family Kribbellaceae; genus Kribbella; species Kribbella caucasensis. The sequence continues at coordinate 219,200 of NZ_SNWQ01000016.1, read as the reverse complement.
GTCCGTGACCTCTGGCTGGGTGGACGCGCGCTGATCCTGCTGTTCGCCTACGCGGTCGTGCTCAGCGTGACCACCTATCTGACGGCCACCAACGAGGCGCTCAACTTCCTCGAACAGCGCGAGTCCGTCAGCCTCACCTTGCAGGTCGCGGTCGCGATCGGCGTCCTGCTCACCCTGCTCGCCGCCGCGGACGCGTTCAGCGGCGAGCGGGAGCGCGGCACCCTCGAATCGCTCCTGCTCGCCCCGGTCTCCCGCCGATCGCTTGCCCTCGGCAAGGGGATCGCCGCGCTGTCGATGTGGTTCGCGGCGTTCGTGATCTCGGTGCCCTACATCTGGTACCTCGCTCGCGGCGTCGGTGTGGTCCGGACCTCGTTGCTGAACGGACTCCTGGTGGGTTCTCTGCTCGCCCTGACGATGGTCGGCCTCGGCCTGCTGATCAGCATGTTCGCCGGGTCGAACCGAGTCAGCCTGTCGGTCAGCGTCTTCACCCTGCTCGCGTTGTTCGCGCCGACCCAGATGCCGACCTCGGCGCAGCGCGGCTGGTTCGGGGATCTGCTGCTGCGCGCCGACCCGTTCACCGCCGCCCTGCGCTACCTCGGCCGCGTGATCATCAACGCCCGTACCTTCGCCCAGGAAGGTCATTGGCTGATCGGGCCGGCGATCGTTGCCGGCATCGCCCTGGTGCTGGCATTCGCCGTCGCGGGACGGATCAGACTCGGAGGCCGGGAATGACCAGGTACTACGGGACTGTGGTGGCCGCGCTCGCAACCCTGGCCGCCGTCGCGCTGCCTGGCCCGACACCCTCCCCGGGCGCTCCCGGCGCACAGGGTTGGGCAATCGTCGCTGGACCGGCGCAGGTCGCGGCTGTTGACGTGGTGACGGTCGAACTGGACAAGACCCAGGCCGCGATCGGGCTCGGCCAGAATATGAAGTTCATCTCCACCGTGCGCAACCCGGGCGAGCAGGAGGTCAGCGGCGCGATCGCCCACCTCAACGTGCTAGCCGTCGACGCAGGCGTCTACGTCGACCCCGAGGACTGGTCCGGCGAGCGCACGCAGTACCTGGACCCGATCGGTGGCGGTGAGGAGGAGACGCTGGAGTGGGAGATACAGGCCGTGAACAGCGGCCGGTTCATCGTCTACGTGGCGATCACCTCGTCCGAGGCCGCCGGTGCGGTCATCGCGAGCAAGTCGCTCCGGCTCGACGTCGCCGCCGAACGCACGCTCGACGCCAGCGGCCTGGTGCCGATCGCGGCCGGCGTACCGGGTCTGCTCGTACTGCTGATGGGGCTCGTCATGGTCCGCCGCCGACGGCACCGGCCGAAGAACGGGCCGGCTGACAACGGCTGACGTCAGGTACGGCGGCTGGGGCGGTCGTCGGCCAGCACCCACGCGGCGACGACACCGCCGATCGCGCCGAACAGGTGGCCCTGCCAGGAGATCCCGTCCTGCGGCAGCAGACCGCCGAGCAGCGCGCTCCCCCAGACCAGCACGACCACCACGCCGATCAGGACCTGGCCGAGCCGCCGGTTGAAGACGCCGCGCGCGATCAGATACGCCGCATACCCGAAGACCAGACCGCTCGCGCCGATCGTGATGGTGTTCGGCGGTGAGACCAGCCAGGTGCCGAGCCCACCGAGCACCGCGGCCAGCGCGGTCACCGCGAACAACCGGGCGGCCCCGCTGACCGCGATCAGGGCGCCGAGGGTGACCAACGGCAGAGTGTTCGAGATCAGGTGGCCGAACCCGAGATGCAGGAACGGCGCCGCGACGATCCCGACCAGGCCGTCCGGCTGGCGGGCGATGATGCCGTACTGATCCAGCTCGCCGTTCAGCGCTGTGTCGACGATCTCGCTGATCCACATCAGGCCGACCAGCGCGATCAGCAGCTTGATCCCGCCGCCGATGCGGGAGGCGTCGACAGCACTACTGCTGCGCCGCGCCGGGGTCGGATAGCTCATATGTCAACGATGCCCGATCGGGCCAAATCTCCGCTTCTCGACGCGCGCCGGGTCATTATCGGGCCGACCTGTGTGACAATGTGCGATCTGTAGGTCGCTGTGCGCGATCGTTCGCTGGGCCCGTCCGCCCCGCACCCCGGAGGAACCTGTAATGCCGCTTGCCGTCTACGTGCTCGCGTCGGCGATCTTCGCCCAAGGCACGTCCGAGCTGATGCTGGCAGGCCTGCTCCCCGAACTGTCCGCCGATCTGCACGTCTCCATCCCGGCGGCCGGGCTGCTGATCTCGGCGTTCGCGGCGGGCATGCTGGTCGGCGCACCCGTGCTGGCGGTGATCACGTTGCGCTGGCCCCGTCGTACGACGCTGCTCGTGTTCATCGCCGTCTTCGCGCTCACCCACGTGATCGGCGCGCTGACGGCGGACTACGGCGTCCTGCTGGCCAGCCGGATCGTGGGAGCCTTCGTGTACGCCGGATTCTGGGCGGTGGCCGCCGTCGCCGCGATCGGGCTCGTCCCCATCGGTTCCCGCGCGAAGGCGATGAGCGTCGTCACCGGTGGGCTGACGGTCGCCACCATCATCGGCCTGCCCGCCGGCACGGTGATCGGTCAGCGCCTGGGCTGGCAGGCGGCGTTCTGGACGGTCGCTCTGTTGTCGGTGCTTTCGGCGGTCGGTATCGCGAAGACCATCCCGTCCGGGCGACCCGACCGGCCCGCCGCCGGCGACGCGCCGAGCCTGACCGATGAGTTGCGCATGATGGCGAATCGTCGGCTGTGGCTGTCCTACGCGACGACCGCGCTCGTCACGGCCGCGATCATGGTGACCTTCAGCTACCTCGCTCCCCTGCTCACCGGCGACACCGGCCTGCCCGCCGGCGCCATCCCCGCGGTGCTCGGCCTGTACGGCGTGGGGTCGCTGATCGGCATCACGCTCGGCGGACGTACTGCAGACGCGTTGCCCATCCACACCCTGGCCGTCGGGATCACCGGGATTTGTGCCCTCTCCGTGGTGCTCGCGGTGTGGGCGCAGGTCCCGATAATCGCGATCGGCACTGTGTTCCTGCTCGGCGGGTTCGGGTTCGCCACGAACCCGGCGCTCAACGCGCGGGTGTTCAGCCTGGCCGAGAACGCGCCGACGCTGGCCACCGCGATCAACTTCTCCGCCTTCAACGTCGGCATCACGATCGGGCCGTGGCTCGGTGGGCTGGCCATTGACGCCGGGACGGGCTATCCAGCGCTCGGCTGGATAGCCGCCGTCCTCGGGGTACTTGCTTTGGTCACCGTTCTGTTCGCCCTGCTCCCGGTCCGGGCGCGGCGGACGGCCAGGGTCATTTGATCGGGGTCAGTTGACCGGGCCGCTCGGGTCGATGTGGCTCGGGTCGAAGTCGGCGCGCCGGTGGAACACGTACTTGTTCAGCAGCCAGGTGATCGCCCACAGCCCGATTCCGACGACCATCAGCCAGCCGGCGATCTTGTAGTCGTCGGTGGCCCGGCCCGACAGGGGGCTGGCCAGGTAGACACACAGGATCGCGCCTAGCACCGGCAGCGCGGTCGGCGCGTGGAAGTGCTTGTGCTCCACCCGGTCGCGCCGCAGTACCAGCACCGCCACGTTGACGATCGCGAAGACGCACAGCAGCAGGAACGCCGTCGTCCCACCGAGTGCGGCGAGGTCGGCGTACCCGATCAGGAAGAACGCCAGCAGCGTGGTGAACAGGATCGCCACCCACGGCGTCCGGCGCCGGGGCAGGATGCGGCCGAGCGGGCCGGGCAGCACCTTCTCGTGCGACATGCCGTAGAGCAGCCGGCTGGCCATCAGCATGTTGATCAGCGCCGAGTTGGCCACCGCGAACATCGTGATCCAGGCGAAGAGCTTCAGCGGGAACCCAGGCGCCCCGGCCTGGACGACCTGGAGCAGCGGGGTCGAGCCCTTGTTCAGATCCTCCGGCGACACCAGCGTGACCGCTGAGATCGCGACCAGTACGTAGATGGCGCCGGTGACGCACAGGCCGATCAGCATGATCTTCGGGAAGATCCGGACCGGGTCCTTGGTCTCCTCGGCCATGTTCACCGAGTCCTCGAAGCCGACCATCGCGAAGAATGCCAGCGCGGTCGCGGCGGTGACCGCGCCGAACGCGGTGTCGCCCTCGGGTGTGTTGAACTCGGTCAGCCGGGACGTGTCACCGTCGCCGCCGGCCAGCGCCCACATACCGATCCCGATCACGATCAGCAGACCGGACAGCTCGACACAGGTCAGCACCACGTTGGCCTTGACGCTCTCGCCCACACCGCGAAGGTTGACCAGGGCAATCAACGCCATGAAGGTCAACGAGGTGATCATCAGCAGCGAGCCGCGTTCGGGATCGATCCCGGCCGCGTTGAAGAAGTTCGCCGCGAACGCCTTCGACGCGCTGGACGCCGAGGTCAGACCCGAGCACATCACCGCGAAGGTGAGCAGGAAGGTGAGGAAGTGGATCCCGAAAGCCTTGTGCGTGTAGACCGCGGCACCACCCGCCCGGGGGTACTTGGTCACCAACTCCAGGTAGGCCGTCGCGGTCAGCAGGGCCACCACGAACGCGCTCAGGAACGGCAACCAGACGGCGCCGCCCACCTCGCCCGCGACCTTGCCCGTCAGGGCATACACACCTGTGCCGAGGATGTCACCGACCACGAACAGCAACAGCAGCCCGGGCCCCATCACCCGCTTCAGTTCAGGCCGGTCATGACCCGCCGAGGTCGTCGTACTGGCGCTCTCACTCATCCTCTGCCTCCTCTGTCGCGTGGCTGCAGTCGATCACACACCCGGTGTCACCGCGCGGATCCGCAGAGTGTCGGAACCCGTGGGCTGCGAAGATAACCCGGTGATGCACCTTCGTCTCATCGTCCCATCGGATCGCACCGACCGCGTCCTGAACACGCTCGTCGCCGACCAGCGGGTGACCAGCATCGTGGCGTTACCCGGCGCCGCGCATCGCCCGAGTGGTGATGTGATCGAGTGCGATGTGACTCGCGAAGCGACCTCGGACGTCCTGTCCTGGTTGAAGAAGCAGGGACTGTACGACGAGGGGTCGGTCGCCCTGTCCCCGGTCGGCGCCACGCCGTCGCGTAACGCGAGGGAGACGGAGAAGGCGGCCCCCGGTGCTCCCGACGACGCGGTGATCTGGGACGCGGTGGTCGACCAGGCGTACAACGAGGCCAGTGGATCCTGGGCGTACTACACCTTCCTCACTCTGGCCACGATGATCGCGGCCGTTGCCGTGGTCACCGATTCCTCGATCCTGGTGGTCGGGGCGATGGTCGTCGGCCCGGAGTTCGGGGTGGTGGCCGCGCTGGCGGTCGGCCTCACGCTGCGGCGGAAGGGCCTGTGCTGGCAGTCGGTGCGACTGCTCGTGCTCGGTTTCGCCCTGGCCATCGTGCTCACCGCGATCGCCGCACTGCTCGCCCGGGCGGTCGGCTGGATCGACACCGAGAACGTCACCGCCGCCCGTCCACTGACCGGGTTCATCTGGCGGCCGGACAAGTGGTCCGCCGTGGTCGCCGTATTGGCCGGTGCCGCAGGTGTGCTGTCGCAGACGGCCGGCCGGGCGAACGCCCTCGTCGGTGTCTTCATCTCGGTCACCACCGTGCCGGCGGCCGGCGACCTCGCGTTGTCGACGGCATTGTGGGTGCCGGACCATATCGGCGGTGCGGCCGCGCAGCTCGGGATCAACCTCGCCGGGATGACCGCGGCAGGTGTCGTCACGCTGCTGCTGCAGCGTTTCATCTGGCGCCAGTACATCGTGAGGAGGAGACCGGGTGCGAGCGTTGAGGCTTGACCGGGCGTCCCCTGTCCGATCCGCCCGCACCCGGCCGTTCAGTGGATCGGAATCGCTCCGATCACGGTCTGCTCGATGCTGCCACCGGCCGCATCGGTCGCAACAGCCTTCAGCGACAACGACTTTCCGGGCAGTAGCGACCAGGGTGGGATGATGACCCGGTAGCCCGACGAAGCCGGTACGGCGATGGCCGGCTGCCAGTGGGCGCCGTCATCGGTCGAGTAGGACAGTCGGGCACCGGTCACCCGGCTCGCGGTCGATCCCCGCAGATGATCGACCAGCAGGTCGACCTGCAACGGGCGCCAAGCAGCCGCACGTCCCTCGGCGTCCACCTCCGCGTCGTAGCTCACGTCGAGCAGTGCAGGCGGTACCCCGGTCGCCTTCGTCGGGTCAGGCGGTTCCGAGGTGAAGTTCCACGTCGTCTCGGCCCGGCTCGACCTCCCGATCACCGCGGGATCAAGCGCCCAACTCTGCTCGAGCCGGAACCGTCCCGGCCCGTTGGGGATCTGGAAATAGCTCGAGCCGCCCGCAACCTCGCCGGCCAGGACGCCTTCGCGATACACGGCCAACCGGCGGCTCTGGTACGTCGACGCCGGTGGCTTGCTGTTGTGGAAGGCATCGGCGAGCCCCATGTCGACGAACAGATAGCTCTTCGTATGGGAGCCGCTGAACACCGCCGGATGCAGCACCAGCCCGAACGTCCGCTCGACCCGGGCGCCTGGTTCGAACGGCAGGTTCGCCCGATCGCACAGCCTGGTGGTCTTCGTCGTGGTCGCGGTCAGGCACTGGTTCCAGAGCGCGCCGGCGTCGGCGGTGAGCAGTTCGATCTGCTTCGCCGGGACGTTCGCCGATCGCTTGCTCACCCAGCCGACGCCGGTCTCCTTCGTCGTCCAGGCACGTTCCACGATCTGCTGGCCGGCCCCGGACACGGTGCCGAAGGTGTTCTCGACCCGCGCCATCCGGAGCACGTCCCACCGGCTCAGCCGTGGCGTCAGCGGCTGAGCGAAGCGGTCCTTCACGAGCAGCAGTTCGTACGCGGCCGGATCACCCGGGCGCACCTGGCCCACGGGTTCGAGTCGCCACCGGTTCGAGGCCTCGAAGGATCCGGAGCCGGTGAGCTTGACCGTGGGCTGGACGAATACCGTCCCAGCCGCGATCTGCTCGGCCCCGAAGAAATAGAAGTCGCTCAGTCCGCGACCGTTGCCGTGCCGCGAAATGCTCAACGCCGACTCGGCCAGCTTCGTCTGGCGACCTTCGACAGTCGGCTCCGTCAGCACTTGCGCCTTCCGCGCGTCGAGCACGTACGATGTGTCGCCGGTGAACGCGAGTTCCGCGGTACCGGTCAGGGCGAACGTCTCCGGCCGGTCGCCATCGGCGGGAGTCTCGACGGCCGAGAAGATGGTCAGCCGGCCGGGATCGAGGCGCGCCCGGGCGGCTCCGTTCGCGTCGAGCGTCAGGTTGATCGAGCCGCCGTTGGCGTAGTTGAAGACGCTCACCTGCCCACCCGCGTACGGCGTACCGGTGCGGTCGTAGGCCTTGACGGTGAGGTCGTAGCGCTCGGGTTCGTCGTACGCGCCGAAGGCCAGCCGCAATCGGTCGCCGAACGAGACACCGCCTTGCCAGAAGCCGTCGGGCAAGAGTGCGGGATCGACCGTGATGGTCGTCGACGCTGTGCCGCCGGCGGGAACGGTCACGGTTGCAGGTGTTGCGACGACTGCGTCGGCTGGTGCGTCGCCGTTGGTTGAGCTGCGTTCGGTGTCGACGACCGGCAGGGTCACTTCGGTGGTACCGGTGTTGGTCAGGGTGACGACGCGGCTGCGCGGGGCCTTGTCCGGGTAGCGGAGGTAGGCAAAGTCGAGTGACGAGACGTCGGCGGTCAGGGTATTCGTGGATGCGCGGTCCAGGTCGAGGCGTCCGCCGCCGGAAGACCAGCCTGTGTAGACGGCCGTGGTGTCGGCTGCGTTGACCAGGTCGGACTTGAGTTGCTGCCATGAGTGGGTCGGGTGCTGCTGGAGCATCAGGGCGGCGGCTCCCGTGACGATCGGGGTGGCCTGGGAGGTGCCGGTCATCGGGACGTACAGGCTCGTGTCGCGAGCACCAGCGCGGGCGCCGGCGATGCTCACGCCCGGCGCGGAAAGGTCGGGCTTGAGCCGGTACGAACCGCGCGTGGGGCCCTCGCTGGAGAAGATCGCCTGCTTGTCGGCGGCGTCCACCGCGCCGACCGTCAGCGCTGAGGCGGCGACACCGGGGCTGCCGATCGTGTACGGGTTCCAGCCGAGGTTGCCGCGGTTGCCGGCGGCCGCGACGAACAGGGTGCCGGTCTCGGCCGTCAGCCGGTCGAGCGCCTGGGCGACCAGGTCGTCGCCGTCGGAGGCGGCGGCGCTCAGGCTGAGGTTGACCAGGTCGGCACCTTGGGCGGCGGCCCATTCCATCCCGGCGATCACCCAGGACTCCTGACCGAAGCCGTTGGCCGCCAGCACCTTGCCGGAGATCAGGTCGACCGCGGGTGCGATGCCTTGCCGGGCTCCGTCGGATCCGGCGCCGCTGCCGGCGATGAGGGAGGCGACGTGGGTGCCGTGGCCGTTGTCGTCCTCGGCGCTGCCGGTGTTGGTGAAGTCGGCGGCCGTGGTGACCTTGCCGGCCAGTGCTGGGTGGCCCGTGTCCGTCCCGGTGTCGAGTACGGCGACCTTCACTCCGCGGCCGTCGAGTCCGCGCGCCCAGGCCGTTGGTGCTTTGACCTGGTTGAGGTACGGATCGGTCGGGGCGGCTGTCGAGTTTGTTGCCGAAGTGGTGACGGAAGTCGAGGCAACGCCCAGACGACGGTCGAGCCACACCTTTCCGGTTGCCGCCCGACGCGTCGTGAGCGAGTTCGTCAGGCTGCCGTCCTTGGCGGCGGTTCCAGCGCTGGCGCCGAGACTCCGCAGTGCGAGGCCGGATCGCAGCCCGACAACCCCGGCGCCTTGTGTGATCACGGGGATATCGGCCCGGTGGGCGTCGTCGTACTGCATCTCGACCAGACCGGTCACGTCGAACAACGCCGGGTCGAGCACGTCACCGACCAGCTTCGCCACCGTTGACGGGATCACGGTCACCCGGCCGGCGTCGCGGCGTACGGAGAAGGACGTGCCTTCGACGCGCGGCTCGATCCGGATCGCGGGCGCACCGGTCTCGTCCGGAGCGTCCAGCACGACGAGGTCGCCGGTGATCAGGGTGATACGCGTGCTTGATTCCTTCCCCGCCCCACCGCCCCGGTCAGGCCCTTCTCCAGCCGCCGGGACAGCGGCTGGAGAAGGGACGGCCGACGCGGCTGCCGAGGGTGTCAGGGTCAGGGGAATCAGCAGCGCGCCGGAGAGCAGGAACGACAGCAACAGGGCAACGGGGCGGGACGGGTGCGGGGACACTGTCCGTTGGTATCGAATCCAGGACGTCCCAGGCCACGAGATAGCGTGTCGTATGCCGGACTTGTCCAGAACTGGCCAGGAGGGGGCATGCTCGAATCCGTCGGAGTGGCGGCAGCGGACGAAGCGGCGTACCGGACGCTGCTGTCGATCCCCGGCTGCGGCCTGCCCGACCTCGCCAAACGCCTCGGCCGCGACGCCGACGACGTACGCGAGACCGTCAAGCGGCTGGAGGAACTCGGCCTGCTCACCAGTACGTCGGACGTGCCGCCGAGGTTGCTGCCGACCCGGCCCGACGTGGCCGTCGACGCGCTGGTCGCGGTACGCCGCGCGGAGCTCGACCGGGTTCGCGCAGAGGCCCGGGTGTTGCTGTCCGAGCTCCGCGAGCAGGAGCAGCACCGGCCGGAGAACCTGGTCGAGGTGATCGTCGGCCAAGAGGCGATCGCGGCCCGGTTCGCCCAACTGCTGAACGGGACGAAGGACACGTTGATGGTGCTCGACCGACCGCCGTATGCGGCGAAGGTCGAGCAGTCCGACAACACGGTCCGCGGCCTGTTGCGCGAAGGCGTGGCGGTTCGGGGGATCTACTCCCCCGACTCACTCGACGTACCCGGTGGGGTGGACGAGGCGTATTCCGCGGCTGATGCAGGCGAGAGTTCGCGGGTACATCCGCAGGTGCCGATGAAGCTGGCCGTGTTCGACCGGACCGCGGCGCTGCTGCCGTTGTCGGTGGATCAACTGGTCGACAGCGCGCTCGTCGTCCATCCGTGCGCGCTGCTGGACGCCTTGATCGAGATGTTCACGCTGCTGTGGGACCAGGCGGTCCCGGTGGTGCCGGCCCGGATGGATCCGCTCGACGCGCGGTTGATGACGTTGCTCGCGGCCGGGTTCAAGGACGACGCGATCGCCCGGCAGCTCACCCTCAGCAGCCGCACCGTCGGCCGCCGGGTCGCCGAGCTGATGGAGACCCTCGGCGCTCGCACGCGCTTCCAGGCCGGCATTCACGCGCAACGCCGCCGCCTGCTCGAGGACAGCTGAGGGCGTCCTCGAGCAGGCGGCAGAGCGGGGCGGAACTCAGCAGGTGCCGAGCATCTGCTGGAGTGCGGTCTTCTCGGCGGACTGCAGGGACAGGCCGTAGGTGTACTTCACCCAGATCCATTCGCGCGCGTAGATGCAGTGCACCGAGGTGTTCGGCGGCTTCCAAACGGACGGGTCGCGGTCACCCTTCGACCGGTTGCTCGACGCCGTCACCGCGATCAACTGCGCGATGGTGAGGTCGTTGGCGAACTGCTGCCGGCGCGACGTGGTCCAGCTGTTCGCACCGGACTTCCACGCCTCGGCCAGCGGCACGATGTGGTCGATGTCGATCGACGAATCGTCGGTGACCCAGACCGAGTCGTACACGCTGTACCAGCGTCCGCCGGTCGGCTCGCACTGACTGTCGACGGTCACGTTGGTGCCATCCCGCTTCAGTACTTGGTCGCGGGTGTCGCAGGTGCCGGACTGGGTGATCCAGTGCGGGAAGAGGTCGCGGCTGTACCCGGTGGTCGAGCCCTCGGTTTTGACCGTGAGCGAGTTCAGCTGCGTTTGCGCCGTACTCGCGGACGGCGGCGTCGGTGGGTAGGCCAGCGCGGGCGACGCACCCGTGATCCAGGCGGTGACCAGCGCGGCCAGGGTCAGTGAAGTGATGAGCAGTCGACGCATCTTTCAGGCCTCCGAAGGGTCGGGCGGGTCCCCCCTGAACTTGCGTATCGCTCGCACTGAAGCCTTGCCGATCCAGACGAAAGAAAACCCCACCCCGCGATGAAAGCCGCATGAACGCTGCCGTCATACCGCGTTCACAGCGCTTCACGGCGCCGAAACGCCATACCTGTATACAAACGCAAGGCCGGTATACAGGCGACACCATCCAGTGAGGAGATGCCGATGGCAAGGAACAGCTTCGGTGAGCACGCCCGTTCGATCCTCCGCTCCGGTCTTGGCCGCCGCGACTTCCTGCGCGCGACCGCGGCCGTCAGCGCCGCCGGTGCCGCGACCGCTGCTGGTGCCGTGACCGCCGCCGGTGCCGGTACCGCTGCCGGAGCGTCGGCGGCCCAGGCGGCGCGGCCGACTCTGCCGAGCGAAGTGCTCCAGCCGGGTCGTGGTCCGATCCACGGTCGCCACTACCTCGCCTCGTTGCCCGATCAGGTCCGCTGGGGATATGTGCCGTCGCTGAGCAGCAAGCCGGTTCTGACGATGCGATCCGGCGAGACGGTGACGGTCGACACCGTTTCGCACGAGGGCATCCTCGAGGACCAGGGCCGCGATCCGGCCGCGTGGTTCGGGCGGCACGGCGTCGGCCGGTCCCAGGTGCTGGACGACGCCGTACAGATCGCCAAGGAGTACGACCGGACCGCGCGCAACTTCGACGTCGACGGCCCGCATGTTGTCACCGGTCCGATCTTCGTCGCCGGCGCGGAACCGGGTGACGTGCTCAAGATCGAGATGCTGTCGATGCTCCCCCGCGTCCCGTACGGCGTGGTCTCGAGCCGGCACGGCAAGGGCGCGCTCCCCCAGTTGGCCGGCGGGACCGCGCCGGCCGGGATCACCCTCGACGAAGTGATGCCGCCGATCGAGACCGACGGCCGGGGCACCGGTGATCCGACGAAGTATGGGAATGTCTCGGTTTTCACCCCCGTACGGCGTGGTCCGCGCGGGGCGATCAATGGGGTGATGCCGCGTGGCGGGCGGGGCGAGGTGTCGTTTCCGCTCGACCCGTTCATGGGGCTGATGGGGGTCGCCTTCGCTGAGTCGTCCGACCTCACGGCACCCGCGCTGAACTCGATTCCGCCGACGCTCGGGGGCGGCAACATCGACATCAATCTGCTCGGGGTGCGGTCGACGTTCTATCTGCCGGTGTTCGCGGATGGGGCATTGTTCCATGTTGGGGATCCGCATCTGGCGATGGGGAATGGCGAGGTGGCGCTTACCGCGATGGAGGGTTCGTTGCGGGCGACGTTTCGGTTGACGGTGTGCAAGAAGGGGTCAGGGGATGCGCCGGCGGTGGCGTTCCGGTACCCGTTCGCGGAGACGCCGGACGCGTGGGTGCCGATCGGGTTGTCCGACCCGAACGGCAGCCAGGGCGGCGGTCAGGTGAACGACCTGAACATCGCGATGCGCCGGGCCGTGGTGAACGCGCTGGACTTCTTGGTGGACGAACTCGGGATGGATCGGCCGATCGCGTACGCCTACCTATCGGCCGCGGCGAACTTCGAGGTCTCCCAGGTAGTAGACCGGACAGTCGGCGTACATGGCGTGATCCCAAAGGATCATTTCTAGGTCAGCGGGGTCATTCGCTCGGCAGGCGATGCGGGTGATTCGTGGGTCGGGGGCTGGTGTGGTTGGCGTCTCCGGCTGCTTGAGGGTGCTGGTCGGGGTGGCGTGCGTCAAGTGCGCCTTCGGCGTCCCTTCGGGATCTTCGACACCTGACACACACCACCCCGACCAGGGAAAGGACGCAGCTATCGCGGAGCCGCCAGGAGGTATGGCGACCGTGTTCGGTCGGACAGTCGGTGGTGAACGGGGGGTCGGGGCCGGGTCGAGGGGAACAGTCGGCGGTAACCGGGGATCTGGCCGGGTCGGGGCCGTCGCTGGGGACCTCGGTCAAGAAGTGGGGGGCTTGAACACGTAATAGCCAGTTCACGGTCCCGGGTTGTTGTTCAAGGTCCCGGGTTCTCGCGGGCGGACGGGAATCCGGTGCCGGGGATGGTGGCCGGGGCCGGGCCGAGGCGCGCCGGTGGCGGGTTATTGGAACGGCTGCCGGGTTACTGGGTCGCTGGCAGTGGTGCGACAAGCTGCCAGCGAGTGATGTGTTAGTCGTGTTCGACGACTGTGAGGGTCCAGCCGGTGGGGGTGCGGGCTAGTTCGGCGTTCCAGCGGGCGGCGATCAGTTTGTGGAGGGATTTGGGGGTGCCGGGGTCTTTGCCGGATTCCAGGAGGTGGCGGGCGACCAGGCCGCGGGTGTGTTTGGCGTTGTGGGAGACGACGGACCGTACACCGCCGCGTTCGCGGACCACTGAGATCGCGACCCACTTGGCTGCCCGGTCGCTGGTGGGTCGCCAGGCGGCGGCGTACGTCGATGAGCGGCAGTCGACGATCACACCCTGTCCGGCGGCGTTGTCGAGGACGGTTTGGAGCGGTTCGCGCCAGACGGAGGCGAGGGGGCCGAGGCCGGGCAACGTTGTACCCATCGACAGGCGGTACGGCGGGACGCGGTCCTGCATGCGGAGTGCACCCCAGGCTGCGGAGACTACGAGTAGGCGTGCGTTCGCGCGTCGCTTGGAGCCGGCGGACAAGGTCGAGTAGCCGAGTGCGTCGTACAGGACGCCCGAGTACAACTCGGATGCGGGCACGGCCGGTTCGGTCCGCCATCGGGCGTTGCGTTCCACCTCGTCCTTCAGGGACGCGCCAACCCCCAGTACGTTGTACGCGTCGGCCGAGGCGGACACCTTCGCCAGGGTGTCGAGAACGAGTTCGCGGGTCGGGGCGAGCTCGGGGAACGACAGGTCGGTGAGCCCCACCGTGCGTCCCCGCGATCGGCCCGTCTTGCCTTCGGACGGCGGCAGCAGGATCAGTGTCACGTGAGCGTCAGCTCGTCCAGGATGGCCAGGTCCTCGGTGGTCGGCTCCCATTGGCCGGCGGCGACGTTCTGCGCGATCTGCTCTGGTGTGGTCGCGCCCGCGATCACCGAACCGACCGCGGGCTGGGCCGCGAGACCGCCGATCGCCACGTCCAGCAAGGTCACGTCCCGCTCGGCCGCGAACGTGTCCAGTGCCTCGATCTTGTCGAAGTCGGCCCGGGCCAGCCGCTCCGGCTGCGTCGCCAGCCGGGTCCCCTCGGGAGCGGCCTCGCCACGCTGGTACTTCCCGGTGAGCAGGCCGCCCGCCAGCGGGGAGTACGTCACGATCCCGATCCCGAGGTGCTCGCAGGCCGGCACCACCTCGTCCTCGATCTCCCGGTCCAGCAGGGAGTACTTGTTCTGTGCCGAGACGAAGTGCTCCAGCCCGGCGGTCCGCGCGGCCCAGTCTGCGTCGACCACCTGCCAGCCGGCGAACTGCGAGCTGCCGATGTAGCGAACCTTGCCGTCGGCAACCAGCTCGGACAGCGCGGCCAGGGTCTCCTCGATCGGCGTGATCGGGTCCGGCACGTGCAGCTGGTAGAGGTCGATCCAGTCGGTGCCGAGCCGGCGCAGGCTGGACTCGACCGCCTTCCGGATGTACCGCCGGGAGCCGCGCACGCCCCAGTCCGGGCCGTTCACCCCCTTCATGTCGCCGCCGAACTTGGTCGCGATCAACACTTCGTCGCGGCGCTTGCCGAGCGACGCGCCGAGGATCTCCTCGCTCCCGCCCCGGTCGCCGTACACGTCGGCGGTGTCGAACAGCGTGATCCCGGCGTCCACCGCGGCGTTGACGACCGCGTCCGCCTGGTCGGCGCCGATCCGGCCGCCGAAGTTGTTGCAACCCAGTCCGACCACACTCACGGTGAGGCCGGAGTCGCCCAGTTGGCGGTACTCCATCTCGGTCATGATCAAACCCTAGTGTCCGACACGGGACACTAGCGATGCCGCTGGGGTTTGCCGCATAGAGTGCGGATCATGCCGAGTCTCACCGTCGAAGGCGCCCGCACCAGGGCCGCCTCTCTGTCCGTCCACTCCTACGACGTCGACCTCGACCTGACCCAGCGCGATCGCACGTTCGGCTCCACCACCAGGATCACGTTCGCCGCCACCAGCGGGACGACCTGGCTCGATGTGAAGCCCGACGAACTGGTCTCGGTCACGCTGAACGGCGCGCCGGTAGACGTCGCCGGGCTCACCGACGGGCGATTGGAGCTCACGGGGCTGGGCGCTGAGAACGAGCTGGTCGCGGTCGCGTCGATGCTCTACTCCCACGACGGCGAGGGCCTGCACCGATCGGTCGACGCCGCCGACGGACTCGTGTACCTCTACGCGATGTCGTTCCTGGACGCGGCACCACGGATCTTCGCGTGTTTCGACCAGCCCGACCTGAAGGCGCCGTACAAGGTCACTGTCACCGCGCCGCAGGAGTGGATCGTGCTCGGCAACGGCGCCGCGACCCAGGTCTCCCCCGGTCGCTGGGAGCTGGCCGAGACCCAGCCGCTGTCGACGTACTTCGTGACGCTGGTGGCCGGGCCCTATCACCAGTTGCTGAGCGAGCATGACGGCATCCCGCTGGGGGTGGTCTCGCGGCAGTCGCTGAAGGACGCGTTGGATCGCGAGGCGGCCGACATCTTCGAGGTGAGCCGGCAGGCGTTCGACGAGTTCCACCGGCTGTTCGGGTACCGGTACCCGTTCGGCGAGTACCACCAGGCGTTCGTGCCCGAGTTCAACGCCGGCGCGATGGAGAACCCCGGATGCGTGACGTTCCGCGACTCGATGGTGTTCCGCTCGGTCGCGACCGACGGGGAACGCTCCAGCCGGGCCCGGACGATCGTGCACGAGATGGCGCACCAGTGGTTCGGCGACACGGTGACGATGAAGTGGTGGAACGACCTGTGGCTGAACGAGTCGTTCGCGGAGTACATGGCTCATCGGGTGTCGAGCGACTCGACGAAGTACACGGACAACTGGATCGACTTCGCCTTCATCCGGAAGTGGTGGGGGCTGCAGGCGGACCAGCGGTCGTCGACGCATCCGATCGCCGCGGACGCTGTAAAGGACGCGCTCGCCTCGCTGGACGACTTCGACGGCATCTCGTACGCGAAGGGTGCCGCGGTGCTCAAGCAGCTCGCGGCCTACCTCGGTGACGACGTGTTCCTGGCCGGGGTCCGGGCACACATCATCGCGAACGAGTTCGGCAACGCGACCTTCGCCGACCTGGTCGCCAAGTGGACCGAGGCCGGCGCGGTCGGGCTCGATGACTGGGCGCAGAACTGGTTGCGGACGCCGGGACTCGACACGATCAGCGTGACCCGTACTGCGACCGGGGTGCGGTTGCGTCGTACGACGCCGGCGGCGTACCCGGCGTTGCGGCCGCACAAGCTGACGGTCGGCGGGTACGACGAGTCGGGATGCGGGGTGTCGGTCCCGGTGCTGCTCGACGCCGATGAGGTCGAGGTCTCGCTGGAACCATCGGTGGCCGTGGTGATTCCGGATGCGGCCGACGACACGTGGGCGAAGATCCGGTTCGACGCGGACAGCCTTGCGCGACTGGTCGACGTACTGCCGAAGATCGAGGACGGGGTGACGCGGGCCGTCGTACTGAACAGCCTCCGGGACGCGACCGCCGACGGCGAGCTCGACCCGAAGCCGGCCTTCGAGATCCTGGTCGCCGCGTTGGCGACGGAGTCGAACGACATCGCGGTCTCGTCGATGGTCGGCTGGGCACAGCAGCGCTTGCTCGGGACGTACCTGCCGTACGAGCCGTACCGGTCGCGGCTGTCCGAGGTGCTGACTTCGCGGCTCGGGACGGTCGAGGCGGGGAGCAGTCTGCAGCTGATGGTGTTGCGCGCGGCGATCCGGCTGAGCGATGACGCGTCGCTGCTCCGCGGGTGGCTGCTGGGGAACGACGTTCCTGCGGGCGTGACGGTGGACGCGGATCTGCGGTGGCTGATCACGTTGCAGCTCTCCCGGCTCGGGGTGTTCGGCGATGCGGAGATCGACGCGGAGCTGGCCCGGGACACGTCGTCCGAGGGGGTCGTGCACGCGACCCGGTGCCGGGCCGCGCTGCCGAACGCCGAGGCCAAGGAACGTGCGTGGGCCCAGATCATGACCGAGGCGGAACTCTCGAACTACGAGCTGTACGCCGCGTGCGAGGGCTTCTTCCAGCCGACCCAGACCGAGCTGACCGCGCCGTACGTGGATCGCTTCTTCGCCGAGATCGCAGGCACCGAGAAGATCCGCTCCGGCTGGGTCGTCGCCCGGTGCGCGTCCCTCGCCTTCCCGGTCTACGACATCAACGACCGAGTAGCCCGCCTGGCCGCCGACCTGGTCGCCGACGAATCCGTGGCAGCCGGCATCCGCCGCTCAGTAGGCGACGCCGCCGACGACCTCACCCGCACCCTCAAAATCCGGGCCGCTTATCCAGTTACAGCCGGTCGTGGCTAATGTGACTGGTGTGACGACGACCGGGGCGGTGGGGTGGGGAAGGCATCAGATAACAGCCCTGCTGAGCAGGCAAGATGTGATCTTGTGACGTAACCTCCACAATGACCGCCCGGCACGGCGCGCCGGTCTTGGTCAGGCAGCACGTCCCGGGAGAGACTGTCGAGAACCGCACAGGAGAACAAAGGCAATGCGCGAGGCGAGGCTCGTTGGCCTGAGCCAGGATGGCAAGCAGCTCATCCTGGCGATGGCGGAGACGGGTGAGGAGTTCGCCATCCCGGTCGACGACCGGTTGCGTGCGGCCCTGCGCGGCGACCGTGCCCGACTCGGCCAGCTGGAGATTCAAATGGAGAGCGCGCTGCGCCCACGAGACATCCAGGCTCGTATCCGCGCCGGCGAAAGTCCCGAGGCGGTCGCTGCCGTCGCCCAGATGCCGATGGAACGCGTGATGGCGTTCGCCGGCCCGGTTCTCGCCGAGCGCGATCACGTCGCCTCTCTGGCCCAGCGCGCCTCCGTCCGCCGTCGTGGTGGCGGCGACGCCCCGACCCGCAACCTCGGCGCCTGGGTGACCGAGCGGCTCCGGATCCGTGGCGTCGACCCGGCCGCGGCCGACTGGGACGCCTGGCGGCGCGAGGACGGCCGATGGGCGGTCCGCGTCTCGTACCACGTCGCCGAGGACGACGAGAAGATCGCGATGTTCGCGTACGACGCCCCGGGGCGGTATGCGGTACCGGATGACGACGAGGCTCGCTGGCTCGTCGGCGAACAGGCCCAGGTGCTCCCGCCGCAGCAGCCCGAGCGCCGCCTCACCGCGGTCGCCGACATCGACCTGGCCCTGGCCCCCGACCACGGCGCCGACAGCTACGAAGCCGGCTTCGAAGACACCCTCAACCTCACGAGAGCCCGCCAAACCCCCCGAGAAACCTTCAACCGCGAACCCGCGACCAACCGGGAGAGCCGCGAGACCTACGGCCGCGAAAGTGCAGCCGGTCGGGACGACCGCGAGTCCTTCGGCCGCGAGCGCGCGGGCCGGGAAGAAGTTCCGAGCCGTGACGCCGACCGCGAAACCGCCCGTGGACGCGACTTCGGACGGGATGATGATCGGGGGCCGCGGCGGGTGCATTCGGTGCCGAGTCCGGACGAAGAGCCCACGCTGATCGACGTTCCGATCGAGCCCCCGTCGCCCGTGCGTCCCGCAGTACGGGCGGTCGAGCGCCCGACCCAACTGCCGGCCGAAGCAGCGTCGATCGTGCCGCCGGAAGAGCGCGCCGCCGCCCCGGACAACCCGTTCACCGAGCACCGCATCTCCCCCGCCGCCCGCACACCCGAGCAGCGGAGCCCAGCCGAACCCCGCCAAGGCACACCGCCCGTCGACCCACGTCCTGACCTCAAAACGCCGCCCCCAAAGTCGGCCGACCCCCGCCGCCCGGACCCGCAACCCCCCACTCCGCGCCCCGCCGACCCCCGCGACGCCGACCGCCGCACCGACGCGCCCGCCGAGCCTGCCGCACAGCTTCCCGTCGACGCCCCCGCACCCGTAGCAGCCGCGGTCGTCGACAACCCAGCTGCCGAAACGCCGGCCCCTGAAGCCCCGGCCACCGAGGCCGAGCCGAAGAAGAAGCCGGCCCGCCGCGGCTCCAAGCGCGCCAGCGTCCCCAGCTGGGACGAGATCATGTTCGGCAAGAAGGCCGACTGACCCAGCGGCCACGCCCGTCGTCACCAGCGCGCAGGCTCTGGTGGTCCGGGTGTTCGACTCGGCGATGATCGCCGCGGCCAGGCCTGCCGTACAAAGTTGGGGGCCTCAGCTGTCGAGGTTGGCGGCTGGGGCCGGGTGGGCCTCGTGGTAGGCGGCCACGACGTCGGCGGCGATCCGGCCCCGGTCGGCGACGGCCAGACCGCGGCCGCGGGCCCACGCGCGGATGCCGGCGAGGCTCGCGGCAGGCTCGGCGGCAGTGGTCCGGTCGGCGGTATCGGCGTGGTCGAGCTCGCGGGCGTACGCCGCGGCGAGGTACCGGTAGGTCCATTCCTCGGCGAGCTGACGGGTCTCGCAAAACACGATCGGCACGCCCGGGAAGTGAATCTGCAGCTCGGCGAGACCGTCAGCGACGACGGCCGGCCGAACCCGTTCCAGCTTGAACACCTGCGAGTAGCGGTCCTCCACCACGATCGCGGCCCGTGGCAGCGCGGCGAGCTCGCCGAGTGCGTACTTCAGCCTCCCCGATGTCAGGCTGCTGACCAGGTCAGCCAGAGACTTGCGCTCGACCGAGGCGATCAGCCGGCCGCCGTGTTCGATGCCGTAGTCACCAGCTTTCAGTGCCCGCCGTACGACGTTGGCCTGTTGGCCGGCGAACCGGTAGCCGTACCGCTCGTGGGAGTCGACGATGATCTCGAGCTCGCTGATGCCGGCGGCGCGGGCGGTCGGGGTCCGCACCCCTGGCCGAGCCTGCTTACGGGTCCGTGGCCCCTGCCAGAAGACTGCGTCGCGGCCGCGGGCAGTGGTGAACACGAGCTGCGACCGGTTCTCCCTGGCCCGGTCCAGCACCAGGTCGACAGCCGCGCCGCGACGCTCGCAGGATTTCACGGGCACGCGTTCGAGCACCTCGGCGCCCGCCGGCCACTCGGCCAGCGGATAGCAGTACACCGCCTTCGTCCGCGGCCAGGTGTCACCCGCGCGGAACACCAGCCCGTTGCCGTACGGAACCCGGATCACATACGGCAGCCGCGAGTCCGGATCCGGGTTACTCGCGATGACCAACTCGTCCACAAGCCAACATCATTCCAGTGCCGGACGCCGATCCCCCGCCCGCTCGTCAGCTCGAGGCGGTCGCAGGCGGCGCGGCAGACCTGCCTCGGCCGAACCGCAGATAGAGCGAAGGCACCACGAACAGGTTGAGCAAGGTGGACGTGACCAGTCCGCCCAGGATCACCACGGCCATCGGGTGCTCGATCTCGTGGCCGGGAATAGTGCCGGCGACCACCAACGGAACTAGCGCCAGTCCGGTGGCCAACGAAGTCATCAGAATCGGCGAGAGGCGTTCCTTCGCGCCGCGCAGGACGAGCGCGGGGCCGAATTCCTCACCCTCGTGTCTCTCCAGATGCTGGCAGTGGTTGACCATCAGGATCCCGTTGCGGGCGGCGATGCCCAGCACCGTGAAGAAGCCGATGAGCGAACCGAGATAGAGGATGCCACCGGTCGCGAGTGCCGCCAGAACTCCGCCGACCAAGGCCATCGGCAGGGTCAGCATGACGAGCATTGCCAGGCGAAGGCTCCCGAAGGCCTGCTGCAGGATCAGCAGCATCCCGATTACCGCCGCGCCGGCGAACAGCAGCAGGCGATTCTGTGCCGCCTGCGCCTCCTGGAACTCGCCGAGGATTTCTGCGTGGTAGCCGCTGGGGAACTCGACCTCTGCGAGGCGGCGCTCGATCTCGCGTGCGACTGTTCCCAGGTCACTTCCCTCGACATTCGTGGCGATGTCGATCTTCCGGGTGCCGCTCTCCCGGAGCACGAGGTTGGGCGTCGGCACGATGCGCACGTCGGCCAGCTCGCCCAGCGAGACCCGGCGGCCGTCCGGCGCGTCGAGCAGCAGGTTGCGGACGGCGTGCGGGCTGACGCGGTTCTTCGGCGTGCTCCAGACGTGCACCTCGTGGTTCTTGCCGTCCCGCCAGATGTCACCCGCCTCCTCGCTGGCGATGAACGCCGCGGCGGCCCGGCGGACGTCGCCCGGCTTGATGCCGTACCTCGAGGCGACAGCGAGGTTGACGTTCACCTCCATCTGCGGAATGTCGAGCTGCAGGTCCACCTTCTCCTCGACCGTGTGGTCGACGTCCGAGATGATCTTCAGCACCTCCTGGGCCTTCGCGCGGAGGACGCCGAAGTCGTCACCGTAGACGCGCACGACGATGGCCTCGCTCGTCCCGGTGAGCACCTCCTTGGTGCGCTCCTTCAGGTACGTCTGAACGTCGCGCTGTAGTCCGGGGTATCCGTCGACGACCCGCTGGACGGCGGCGACCGTCTTGTCGTAGTCGGCGTCGGGGTCGATGCTGATCCAGTTCTCGGCGAAGTTCATGCCGACGGGCTCGTCCGCCAGGGTGCCCTGGCCGATGTGCGCGCCGAAGTTCCGCACTCCGGGGATGGAGCGCAGTTCGTTGCTGGCCTGAGTGGTGATGCGGATCATCTCGGGATGCGACGTGCCGGGCAGGGCGACCCAGTGCATCAGGAAGTCCCGCTCCTTGAACGCCGGGAACAGGGACTGCCCCAGGAACGGCAGCGTGATGAGTCCGACCAGCAGCATGACGCCGACGGTGGCATAGGCCCGGCGCGGCCGCTTGACGATCCGCTCCAGCATCCCGACGTAGCCGCGCTGCAGCCAGCGCACCACAGGTGCCTCGCGCCGTTCGATCGCCGTCTTCGACAACAGCATCAGGGCGAGCGCGGGGGTGACCGTGAGCGCCACCAGCAGGGAGGCCAGGATCGCCAGCCCGTAGGCGAGGACGAGCGGCCGGAAGAACGCCCCCGTCAGGCCGGTGAGCAGGAACACGGGCGCGGTGGACACCAGGATGATCAGCGTCGCGTGCACGATCGGCCCGCGCACCTCGAGCGAGGCTTCGAGGACGATCGCCGCCATCGACCTGGTACTGCCCTCCTTACGGTGCTGCCGGATGCGCCGCACGATGTTCTCGATATCGATGATGGCGTCATCGACGAGCACCCCGAGGGCGATCACCATCCCGGCCAGGATCATCGTGTTGACCGTCGCCCCCATCGCGTTGAGCACCATCGCGGCAGCGATCAGGGACAGCGGGATCGTCACGATGCTGATCAGCGCGACGCGCCACTCGAACAGGAACAGCAGCAGGATCATGGCGACGAGGATGAAGCCGAGGACCATCGCCTGGCCGAGGTTCTCGATCGACTCCTCGATGAAGGTCGCCGGCCGGAAGATCTCGGTGTCGACCTTGACACCGGTCATGCCGGGCGCCATCTCGGCGAGTGCCACCTCGACCCCTCGGGTCACCTCGAGGGTGTTGCCCCACGGCAGCTTCTCGACGATGAGCATGAGGCCGAGCCCGTCATCGATGACCGCCTCGCCGTTGAGCATGGGCTGGTGGCCTCTGACGACGTCGGCGACATCCCCGATAGCCAGTGGCTCGCTGCCCTTGGGCACGTCCAGGGGCATCTTGGCCAGCTCTTCGGGAGTCAGCAGCGGCATGATGTTCTTGATCGACAGCCGCTGGTTGGGCGTGTCGATGAAGCCCCCGGTGCCGATCTCGTGACCGCTGCGGAACTTGAGCATGCCGACGTCCACAGCGTCCGCGGTCGCATTCATGACGTTGTTCAGCGACACGCCGTTGGCGTGCAGGCGATCGGGGTCGGCCTGCACCTGGAGGACAGACCATCGATCGCCCCAGATGGCCACGTTCGCCACACCGGGCACCCGCATCAGCCGTGGCCGGATCGTCCAGTAGGCGGCCAGCGACATCTCGATCAGCGACTGCTCGGACCTGTCCGCGGTGGATAACCCGATCTTCATCACTCGGCTGGTCGAGGACAGCGGCTGGATGAGGAACGGGCTGTTCGCCCAGCGCGGCAGGGTCGGACTGACGAGCTGGATCCGTTCCTGCACCGCCAGCCGGGCTCGCATGAGATCGGTCCCGGGCTTGAAGATCATCTGAATGCTGGAGAGCTGGGAGACGGATCGGGATCGCATCACGTCCAAGCCCTCGACGCCGTTGAGCGCTTGCTCCAAGGGCACGGTGATCAAAGACTCGACGTCGGTCGCGGACATACCGAGGCAGAGGGTCTGTACCTCGACCTTCGGCGGAGCGAACTCGGGGAAGACGTCGAGCGGCATCGCGCGGACCTGCAGGACGCCGAAGAACATCATCAGCGACGCCGCGACGACGACGAGGTGCCGGAACCTCAGGCTCGAACGAACCGTCCACCGCATCATCGCTCTCAGGCCCCCAACGAGTCCTACTTGGCTTTGCTGCCGACGCCGAGTTCGGTTCCGTACAACATGGCCGCGCCCACGCTGACCACGGTTGTGCCGACGGCAGGCCCGGCGGACAGCACCGCGAAATCGGGTGTGATGTCCTCGATGGTGATGCTCGCCCGGACATAGCTGTTGGTTTGACCGGTCGTGTAGACCCAGGTGGCGCCATTCGCGTCGTAGAGCACTGCCGAGGCCGGGACGACCTTCCTCGGCTTGCCGGCGACCGTCTGCTGAGTGAGCGTGGCGGTCTTGATGCCGAGCCGCTCGTTCGCCTTCTGGGACAGTGTCACGCGCTTGACCTTCGCGCCCGAGATCTCCTCGACCGTCGCAGGGATCTCCGGATCAAGAGCCGCGCCGCTCGACGTACAACCTGGCAGCACCAGGACGGCGGCGGCGATCACCGCGGTCAGAGCATTGTGTGCCTGTGTCTTGGGCATCATGACGTCTCCTCCATCGAGACCGCCCGGTCGTCGGCCGGATCGCCGCTCGAGGAACGGCCGGAAGCGAAACGCAGGTATAGGGACGGCAGCACGAACAGGACGAGGAGCGTCGTGCTCAGCAAACCGCCCATGATGATCACAGCCATCGGCTGAATCACTTCGAGGCCGGTGACGCTGCCGGCGGCCACGACCGGAACCAGGGCCAGCGCAACACCGACGGCGGTCATCACCGTCGCGCCGAACCGTTCTTCGGCCGCCCGCAGAACCACGGCCGGACCGAGCGCCTGACCTTCCTCCTCCAGGTGCTGGACGTGCCTGACCAGCAGGAGGCCGGCACGTACTGCGAAGGCGAACACGCCGAGCAGCGCCAGCAACGACAGCACTGAGATGGTGTCCTTGCGCAGTGCCGCTGCCAGCACCCCGCCCGACAGCGCGACGGGCAGCAGCAGGAAGAGCAGCAAAGCGAGGCGCCAACTGCGCAATCCAGCCTGCAGCAGGAAGAAGATCGCCATCGCGGCGGCGATGATGTGCAGCCAGGTCCGCAGGTGCGAGCTCTGTCGCTGCGCCGCATCGCCGAGCACCTCGAGGTGATGCTCCTTGGGGAAGGTGATCTGCTGGACACGGCTCTCGACATCACTCGTCACCGCGCCGAGGGAGCGTCCTCGTACTTCGGCGACGACGTCGATGTAACGGGAGACGGCGTCGTGCCTGATGTTGGTCTGGTTCGGCCGGATGCGCACCTCCGCCACATCGCCAACGCGGACCTGGTTGCCGGACGGCGTGTCGATCAGGACATTGCGAAGGCTGTCCAGGTTCTGGCGTCCCTCGGGCGTCGCCAGGACCACGACGTCGAAGACCTTCTGCTCCTCGAAGAGGTTGCCCGCGGTGATGCCGGACATCAGAGTGGCCGCGGTACGACGGACCTCGCCGGGCTTGATCCCGTGGGCGGCGGCCTTGTCGATCGAGACCTCGATCTCGACGGTCGGCTCCTTGTCCGGTGTCTGCACCCGTGGGGCGGCGATGCCGTCGATCGTCGAGATCGCCTGGACGACCTCGTCGGCCTTGGCTTCGAGGACATCGAAGTCGTTGCCGTACACCCGGACGACGACCGGTTCCGCCGTGCCCGCGCCGACCTCGTCCAGCCGCTGGTCCGGATAGGTCAGCACGTCGCGAACGAGCCCTGGATAGCCGTTCACCACGTCCCGGACGCCGGCTACGGTGGCGTCGTAGTCCGCGGCCGGATCGAGGGTGACCCAGAGCTCCCCGGACCCCACGCCCGATACCTGGTCGGAGGTGATCGCGCGGCCCATCAGGGCGCCGACGTTGCGTACTCCAGGCACGGACCGCAGCTCCGCGCTGGCCGCGGCGGTGATCCGGTTCATCTCGGGCAGGGACGCGCCCGGGATTCCCTCCCAGCGAATCAGCAGGTTCCGGTCCTTCAACGGCGGTGCCAACTGCTGGCCGCCGAGCAGCGGCAGCGGCGCGAAACCCGCCACCAGGATCAGCGCGGCGGCTACGTACGACACCGTCGGCCGGCTGACGATCCGCCTGAGCAGCGCGGCGTACCCACGCCGCAACCAGCGAGCAAGCGGCGACTCGCGCCCGACTGACGAGTCGGGCAGGAGGGCCGCCGCCAAGGCGGGTACGACGGTCAGCGCGACCAGCATGGAAGCCAGGATCGCCAGTGCGTAGCCGAGTCCGACCGGTTTGAGGAGCGCGCCGCTGGTCCCGCCGATCAACACGACCGGCACCACGGTCGCCGCGATGACCACGGTCGCCACGAGGATGGTGCCGCGCACCTCCGCGACGGCCGCAATGACCGTGGTCGCCCGAGAGACCCCCTCACGTCGCTCCGCCAGGCGGCGCCGGATGTCGTCCACGTCGGTGACCGCGTCGTGGACCACGACGGCAAGCGCGATCATCATCCCCGACAAGGCGATGAGGTTGAGCGGGCCGCCGAGCATCGAGAGGACGCCGAGAGCGACAGTGAGCGACAGGCCCAGTGCAACGATGCTGATCAGCGCGGAACGCCAGTCGAACAGGAAAGCGGCGAGCACCAGCAGGAGCAGGAGCGCCCCGATGAGGAGCGCGGTCATCAGGTTGGCCAGGGCTGCCTCGACGAAGTCCGCCGGACGGAAGATCGTGGTGTCGGTCTGCAGCCCGGCGAGGCCGGGTGCCATGTCCCGCAGGGCCTCGTCGACCGCCCGGGTCACGTCGCCGACGCTGGTGCCGGGGAACCGCTCGACGACGAGGATCGTGTTGGGCTGGTCGTCGACGACGGAGTCGCCGATCAGCGGCTGGTGGTCTTCCACCACGCTGGCGACGTCACCGAGACGCAGGCCGGTCTTCGCCGCGCCCTCCACGGCGACCTTGGCCAGATCCTGCGCGGTCTTGATGGGCTGGGTGTGCTGGATGTCGATCCGCTGGTTGGCGCTGTCCAGGAACCCTCCGGTCCCCGGTGTCGAGGCCTCGACGAAGGTCAGCGGTGACACCCACAGCGCGTTTCCGGTCGTGCTGATGACTTGGTCCAGGGTCACGCCGTGCTGCTTCAGCCGACTTGGGTCCACCTGGACCTGCAACTGGCGATCCCGGTGACCCCAGATGGCGACGTTGGCCACCCCCGGGACGCTCAGCAGCCGAGGCTGGATCGTCCAGCGAGCGAGGACGCCGATCTCGAGCGGTGAGAGGTCCTTCGATGAGAGCCCGACCAACAGCAACCGGCTCGTCGAGGAGACGGGCTGGATGACGAACGGCGGTTTCGAGGAGGCCGCGGGAAGCGCCGGGACCATGGTGAGGCGCTCCTGAACGACTTGCCTGGCGAGCATGACGTCGGTGCCGGGCTCGAACTCCATCTCGATCGACGACAAGCCCGGGATCGAGCTGGAACGCAGACGATCGAGCCACGGCAGGCCGTTGAAGAACTCCTGCTCCAGCGGGTTGGTGATCAGCTGTTCGACTTCTTCAGCGGACAGGCCGAGGGACTCGGTCTGAACCTCGACACGAGTCGTTCCGAATTCGGGCAAGGCGTCTACGCTGGTCGTGCGCAACTGGAGGATCCCACCCGCCAGCAGGAACACAGCGGCAGCGAGCACGAGGCGTTGAAATCTCAGGCTCGAGGAAACAACCCACCGCGTCATCGTCAACGACCCCCCTCCGGTGGCTGGCGATCCTGAGGATTTCCTGAGGATCGCACCCAGCGCTCATAACTAACTCACGGCGGAGTCACACCGCCGGAGGTGACGCGTAGACTGAAAATTCGGCCGGACACCGAGGAACTGGGCAGTTTCCTTGGGGGCGGTGGACGGCGGGGCGCGAGGGGTGCGCGCCTAGGGGGAGGGGACTCGCCGTGGAGATTCGGTTACTGGGCGCGGTGGAATTCTGGGTGGGGGACCGGCAGCTCGACCTCGGTCCACGCAAGCAACGCCTCGCTTTGGGCATTCTTGCGTTGAACGTCAACAAATACACCCCGGTCAGCCGCCTGGTCGATCTCACCTGGCCGGACTCGCCGCCGCGGACAGCGGAGCACGCGATTCACGTTCGCATTTCCGCTTTACGCGCCGTCCTGACTGGGGCACGAGCCGATGGCGTGGAGCTGATCACGCGCGGATCGACGTACATCTTGCGGGCGGACCCGCTGTGCGTCGACATCCATCGTTTCCGCGCTCTGGTGGCCAGCGCGCGTGCCGAGGCGCTGGACCTCGACAAGGCCGCACTGCTGCGTCGAGCACTCGACCTCTGGCGCGGAGCTCCGCTGGCCGACGTCGCGACACCGGAGATGGCGGATCAGCTGTGTCGCGGCTTGGAGGAGGCCCGGCTGGCGGCAATAGAGGAGTGCCTCGAGGTGGAGCTGCGGATCGGTCGGCACCACGAGCTCATCAGTGAGCTGACCGAGCTCGTCGCCGAGAATCCGTTCCGGCAACGCCTGACCGCCACGCTCATGCTGGCCCTGTACCGAGCAGGTCGTACACCCGATGCCCTGCGCGCGTACCAGCTGGCTCGAAGAAGGATCATCAGCGAATTCGGAATCGATACCGGAAGAGAGCTGCGTCAGCTCGAGAAGGCGATTCTCCGTACCGACCCGGCGCTCGATCCGTCCACAATGCCGACACCGCGATGAGTCGTCGGCGTGCCGTTTGTCCTGTCCCGGCTCCCGGGCTCGGTGAGCTTCGATCCGTCGAGCTCGGTGTCCTCATCCGTCGGCACCCAGGTCCCCGTAGCGAACGCAGCGGTAGCCGGATCATGGACCGCTGTCTCAGATGGCAGTCAGTATTTGGCAGTGAGCCGACTGTCTGCCATCATCTTTCGCATGCAGTTCACGCTGTGTTGTTGCTGTTGTTGTCGCTGACGCGCGCCGTCACCGGCGCACGAGGCCATGCCCATCCGGCCCGCCCGCCGACACCAGCAACCACAGGATTCTGGAACTCCAGCGATGAACCTCAACGCCTTCGCCGACCTGCTCGCGTCCCGCGGTCTGCGCCTGCTGCCCGGCTCCCACGCCGTCCCGGTCGAGCTGCTCGTTCAGTTGCCTGACGCAACCATCGCGCGCTTCACCGCCCGCGGCACCACGATCCGGCTGCGGCAGTACGCCCACACCGCCCTCACCTCGATCGTGATCAACGCCGAGTGCGGCTGCGGCGACCACCATCCGAGCACCGGCCCGGCCCGCTCCACCCTGAGCGCGTACGCCGAACCGCTGGCCGAACGCGTCCTCGACGGCGAACTCCTGTTCGGCTGGACCGCCCACGAAGCCGGCCTCCTCCGCCTGATCGACGCGGCTCCCCACTTCTTCGACCTCCTCACCACCCTCCCCGCGCCGACAGCAGCACCGGCAACCGCGCCCGCGGCCCGCACCCTCGCCGTCGTCGCCTGATCGACCATTCCGCCGGGACCTCGGCAGGCCGTAAAGATTCCGTAAGTGGTTTCGGACATGCTGTCAGCACGTTCCGAAATCACGAGAGGGAATCACGATCATGCGCAAGCTCAAGCTCCAGGTCCAGACCAGTGTCGACGGCTACATGGCCGGCCCGAACAGCGAGATGGACTGGTTGACGTTCGAGTGGACGAAAGACATGAGCGACTACATCGAGGCGCTGATGGAAGGGGTGGACACCATCGTGCTCGGCCGCAAGCTCGCCGAGGGCTTCATCCCGGCCTGGGCGTCGCGTCCCGAGCACGAGGACGAGGCGTCGATCGACTGGATGAACAACACCCCCAAGGTGGTCATCTCCAACAGCCTGACCGAGTCGCCCTGGGAGAACGCGGTCGTGGCCGGCGGCGACCTCACCGAGACGATCACCAAGCTGAAGTCCCAGCCGGGCGGCGACCTGATCGTCTACGGCGGCGGCACGCTGGTGGCGAGCCTGATCGCGGCCGGCCTGATCGACGACCTGTACCTGCTCGTCAACCCGACCGCGATCGGCGCCGGGATGCCGGTCTTCGGCCCGGGCGCCTACCAGCGGGTCCAGCTGGTCGAGGCCCGTGGCTTCGAATGCGGCGTCACCGCCCTGCACTACCAGCCGAAGCGCTCCTGACTAAGCGTCCGAGGGTACTGACGGCGTCGAGATGGCGACGTAGGCGAGGCCGTCGTACTCCTTGGTCAGGTTCGTCGGGGCGAATTGGCACTTGTACGTCCACCGCTGGACGTATGCGCCGAAGCTGCGGAACATCTGCGGTTCGTCGAGCCATCTCTGCACCGCATCCGGCGCCTCCGAGGCCGACCGGAGATCGAGCAGATGGTCACCCGGATTCGCGGCCGCCAGCTGACCTTCGAGCGAGTTGAATCCACCCCGATCCAGGCGATTGCTCACCACCGGACCGTCCATCGGACCCGGCCACGGCCCCGGCCGCAACCGCCGAGCCCGGAACTCACCCGATCCGCAGAGCAGCGCGAGCGCGTAGTACGACGTCCCGAACCGCTCCCGGAGACTGCTCAACGGCCACGCGACCCGAGCCAACCACTCCCGCACCCCAGCCGCGCCCTCGCTCACCACTCCGCCACCCTATCCAGGCGGTGACCCTGCTACTGGGACATGCGGCTGATGAACAGCGCCAGGCGGCGATCATGATCCTCGCGGCGAAGCCGGCCGTGGCGCATCAACGTGACGAGTCCGTGCAGGCCGCTCCAGAAGGTCTCGGTCAGCACCTCGAGATCATCGTCCTCGGCCAGTGGCCGGAGGGCCTCCCGCAACTCACCGAAGCCGTCCTGCAGAGCAGTCGGCGCCTCCGGAGTGGCGAACGGCAGATCGACCGCCTGAGTGAACATCACGTCGTACAGAACCGGCCGCCGCTCGGCGAACCCGGCGTACGCAGCCCCAACCTCAGCAAGCACCCGATCCGAACCGGCAGCCGCTGTCCGGGCGGCCCGTAGGTCGGCGGCGAGGTCGGCGAAACCCTCCACGGCGACCGCGGTCATGATCGCGCGTTTTCCCTTGAAGTGGCTGTAGAGCACCGGCTGGCTGTACTCGACCTCGTCGGCCAGCCGCCGGGTGGTCACCGCGTCCCACCCCTCGGCCTCGGCCAGCTTCCGAGCCGCCGTGACGATCAACCGCTCCCGCTCGGCCCGCTCGCGATCCCGCCGCGTCTGGATGGACATGCCGTGATCCTAGCACTGCTAGCGATCCGATCAGCGAAAGTGTTAGTGTCGCTCCAACATCTAGCACCGCTAGCGAATCGAGGGAATCGTGCTCACCGCCATCGCCTACGGGCTCGCCATCGTCCTCAACCTCTTCTGCGTCTTCATCGGCCTCCGGTTCCTGTTGGCCCCACAGCCCGCGGCCGCCGGCTACGGCGTCCCGGCCAAAACCGACGGCGCCTACCTGACCATCAAGGGTCTTCGTGATGCGACCTACGGCATCCTCGGCCTGGCCCTGCTGCTCATCGCCGGCGCCGATGCCGAGGCCTGGTTCATGGTGATCGTCGCGCTGCTTCCGCTGGGCGACACCCTGATCGTGCTGCGCCACGGCGGCACCAAGGCCACCGCCTTCGGCATCCACTTCGCGACGGCCGTCGTCATGTTCGTCAGCGCCGGTCTGCTGTTCGCCAGCTGAGCTCTTGAATTAGTAACACGCTTGGTTTAACTTAACGGCGCGCCGCCGACTGGAGGTTCCGCCATGCTCTTGCGTCGACTGTTCGCCGGACTGCTTCCCGTGCTGCTACTGGTTGGAGTGCTGCACTCCCCCACGGCCAGAGCGGCGACCATGTATCCGAGTGGGGTCGGCGCCGACCTCGGGCCGGCGCCGACGACCCTCGGCGTACGGCCTGCCGCTGGGGACGATCCGGCCGGCCTGCAGACCGGGACCGAGCAGGGCCGGACGTACTGGCGGACCAACCAGGCGGCCAACACCGGCTACTTCTCCTTCGACGTCGACCGGGACTACGTCGACGAGCTCACCACCGACGACGTGCTGGTCACCGTCACCTACCTCGACACCGGCAGCGGGACCCTCTAACTCCGGTACGACGCGGCCGCCGACCCCTCAGCATCCGCCGAACCCATCACCCGAACGAACACGAGCCAATGGCGGACCGGCACGTTCACCCTGACCGGCATCGAGTTCGCCGACCGCCTCGGTGGTGCGGACCTCCGCTTGTCGGGCAGCGAGGACATCACGATCGCGGACCTCCGGATCAGCACGGCAGGCGCATCCGTCCAGCTCGGCGCCACCCCGATCCAGCAAGGCCTGAGCCCGCGCGCCGGAGACCGCCCGGAGAACCTGATCACCGGCATCCAGGACGGCCGTCCGTACTGGCAGACCGACCGGACCGCCCCCGCGCCGGGCACGAACTTCTTCTACCTCAACGTCTCCGACACCTACCTCTACGACAACCGCAACCTCGTCCTGGTCAGCGTCGACTACTTCGACGAGGGCAACGGCCAGTTCGGGCTGCACTACGACTCCCCCGGCGAGACCATCCCGGAGAAGTTCAAGAACTCGGAGCTCGTCCAGTACGGCGACACGAAGACCTGGAAGACACACACGTTCGCGCTACCCGATGCCGTGATGACGAACCGGTCGAACGGCTCCGACTTCCGCATCCACAACGGCGACGGCTCTGTGGACCTCAAGGTCGCCGCTGTCCGCGTCGCGAAGGTCGCCACCACTCTCGACGTCACCGAGGGCCTGGTCGACCTGATCGACGAAGCCGCCCGGATCCACAAAGGCGCTCGCGAAGGCACCCGCGACGGCCAGTACCCCGCCGGCAGCCGGGCCACGCTCCGAGCAGCGATCGACGACGCCCAAGAAGTCGCAGCG
The DNA here is from genome assembly GCF_004361855.1 of Kribbella caucasensis. Taxonomy (GTDB): domain Bacteria; phylum Actinomycetota; class Actinomycetes; order Propionibacteriales; family Kribbellaceae; genus Kribbella; species Kribbella caucasensis. Next base: position 187,250 of record NZ_SNWQ01000016.1, on the reverse strand, counting down.
ACCCCCGACGTCACCGACACACAGGTGAAAGCCGCTCTCCAAACCCTCCAGCAGAAGCTCGACGCCTTCACAGCAACGATCGTCGACACCAACTTCGCGCCCACCGGTACTGCGACCGCCAGCAACGGAACCGGCGCCATCAACGTCAACGACAACAACCACGACACCACCTGGACCAGCGGCACCGGTGACTCCTGGCTGCAAATCACCCTGGCCGAACCCCGCGCAGTGAACGACGTCCGAGTCGAGTGGGCCCAGTCCTACTCCCCCGACTACACCGTCCAGGTCTCGAACGACGGCCAGACGTTCACCACGGTCGGCCGGACCGGCTCCCCAGGCGCGAACCAGTTCAGCAAGACCCGCTTCGCCACCACCAAGGCCCGCTACGTCCGAATCCTGATGACCGGTGCTCCGACCTTCGTCGTCAAGGAGCTCCAGCTGCGCGAGTCGCCGGTCGTCATCCCGGAGCCGAAGCTCGTCCAGACCGTCAATCCCACCGAGGAGGGCGTGGTCGCCGACTTCGATGCCACCCGGTACGGCGCCGACCGCAGCGGCCGCAACGACTCGACCAAGGCAATCCAGAACGCAATCTACGCCTGCCAGGACGCCGGCGGCGGAACCGTCTGGCTCCCGGCCGGCAAGTACCTCGTCAAGGACACCCTCGAGATCCACGCCTTCTGCACTCTCCGAGGCGATCGACGCGACCCGGACAAACCCACCGGCGACTACGGCACGGTCGTGATCGCGGACCTTGCCGCCGGCAACGACGGGCCCAGCCTGTTCCGGATCGGCGGATCGGCCGGCGTCATCGGGGTCACCACCTGGTACCCACTGCAGAACGCCACCGACCCGATCCCGTACAACTACACCTTCGAGATCCCCGGCGGCGCCTGGATCGGCAATGAAAACTACATGATGGCGACCGTCCAGGACGTCACGATGCTCAACTCCTACCGCGGGATCGGGATCAGCACGATGCCGAACGACCGCGGCGGCGCACCCAGCAACGGCCAGGTGCACGAGTCCAGCACGATCCGCAACATCCGCGGCACCGCTCTGTTCGAGGGCGCCCGGGCCTACAACGGCGCCGACGTCGGCACTTGGGAGAACGTTGCCTTCAGCAACTCTTACTGGGCCGGCGCGCCCGCCGCCTACCACCCACCGACCCGCGCCGCCCTCGACACCTGGACCCGCGCGAACGGCACCGGCCTGGTCCTCGGCGACCTCGAATGGGACCAGTTCCACCGGATCACGCTCGCCGACTACAAGGTCGGCATCCAGGTGGTCGCCGGTCAGCGGGCCCAGTTCACCGGCAGCTTCCTGCAGCCCGACATCCGCCGTACCGGGATCGGACTCAAAGTCGACGTGATGGACGATCGCTGGGGTATGACTCTGGCCGGCGGACACGTCGAGGGCGAGGACCACGCGATCCTGAACAACTCGCGCGGTTATGTGAAGACGACCGGCACAGCGATACAGGGAGCGCTCTCCGGCATCATCCACCGGATGTCCGGCACCGCGCCGACGTACATCCAACAGCCGCTCCCTGGTCCGGCCCGCAAGCGCTTGTACGTCGCGGGCGCGCCGCACGGAGTCGGTTATCTCCCAGCAGCGGACGCCACAGCCGCAGTACAGAAGGTGCTCGACAAGGCAGGACGCGAAGGCGGCGGCATCGTCTATCTCCCGGCCGGGTGGTACCGGATCAGCACCCATCTCAGCGTCCCCGCCAACGTCGAGTTGCGCGGCGCATCCGCAGTACCGAACCGGGACCAAGGAGGCGCGAGCGGCGGCACCGTGCTGCACGCCTTCGAGGGTCGCGGCACAACCACACCCGACACCGCGACCGCCCTGGTTACCCTCAACGGACAGAAGGCCGGGCTCCGCGGACTGCGCGTGTTCTACCCCGACCAGAACCCGGGCAAGCCCGAAGGCGTCGTGCCCTACCCGTACGCCGTCCGCGGCAAGGGCTCGCAGACCTACGTCATCAACACTGGCTTCCCGAATGCGTGGAACGGCCTCGACTTCACCACCTATCGCAATGACGGATTCGTGGTCCGGAAGCTGGCCGGTGCCTTCTTCGACCACGCGATCTCGGTCGGCCGCAGTACCGGTGGACGGATCGAAGGCGTGCTCTCGAACGGCAACGCGGTCACCCGGATCGGCTACCAGCAGCCGTACTGGATGAACGAGGGCAGCATCTTCGAGCTCGTCATCGACAAGTACATGCGCAAGACCGCCAAGATCGTCACCGTCGACGGCGCCAGCGGGCTGACCCTGTTCAACGTCTTCGCGTACGGGTTCCACGACGGGCTGGTGGTGAACGACGGCGAGGTCGACGCCTTCAACCTCGGCACCGACAACCTGGGCACCGACGGCTACACGGTGAAGGTCGTGAAAGGTGACCTCGAGGCGACCAACCTGGCCCGCTACAACGGCGCCACGAGCACCGGACCGGTCCGGTTGCACAACGTGATGGTCATCAACGTCGTGCAACGCAGCATCTCGGTCAGCACCGTGGGGAACGGCACCGCAGAGCTCCACGGCAACGAGTCCGAGCCCGGGAAGTACGAGGTCGGCGCGCAGGTCACAGTGACGGCCACGCCCGGATCGGATAGCGTTTTCCAGAACTGGACCGTCAACGGCCAGGTGGTCTCGACCGAACCGTCGTACACCTTCACCGTGACCGCGGACCAGGTGATGACCGCGAACTTCACTGCCGGCTAGGAGCAAGATGACTGATCCGACCGAACTCCACCATGTTGCGATCGTGGGCTGCGGCATCATCGGCCGTACCCACGCGGACACCATCGCGGCCCGGCCCGATGCCGTCGTGACCGCCCTCGTCGACGGCGACGCGGCCGCCCGGGAGGCATTGGCCGCGCGGCTGGTCGAAGCCGGCCAGCCGGAGCCCAAGGTGTTCGGCGACCTCACCGCGGCGATGGATGCGGCCGACCTCGATCTGGTCGCCATCTGTACGCCGAGCGGAACGCACGCCGCCCTCGCGGAGCAAGCGCTGAGCGAGCGCAAACACGTGGTGATCGAGAAACCGCTCGACGTCGACCTGACCCGGGCCCGTCGCCTCGGCGCCGCGGCAACCCGGGCGGCGAACCACGGCGTCGTGTCGTCGGTGATCAGCCAGCACCGGTTCGACCCCGGCAGCGCGCTGGTCTCGCAGGCGATCCGGGCCGGCCGGTTCGGGCAGCGCACCTCAGCGGTCGCGAGTGTCGCCTGGTGGCGCAGCGACGAGTACTACGCGTCCGCGGGCTGGCGTGGCACCTGGGCGCAGGATGGTGGTGGCGCGCTGATGAACCAGGGCGTCCACACCGTCGATCTGCTGCTGTGGTTCATGGGCCGGCCGGTGACCATTCAGGCGCAGGCGGTCCGCGCGGCGCACCACGCGATCGAGGTCGAGGACACGGTCGTCGCGACAATCATGTTCGAGTCCGGGGCGGTCGCCACCCTGCACGCGACCACGGCGGCGTTTCCTGGCGGGCGCACGCTGGTCTCCGTGCACGGCACCGAAGGCGGTGCCGAGGTCGAGAACGACCTGCTCCGCCGGTTCAACGCCGACGGGGTCAAGGACGATGTCGCCTTCGACCCCGAACGGCCGGGCCGCCACGTCGCGCAGTACGAGGACATCTTCACGGCGATCGCCAACGGCAGCCAGCCCGGTATCACCGTGCACGATGCCATCGAGGCACTGGCCACCGTCCGCGCGGTCTACATCGCGTCGGCGCTGCAACGCCCGGTCAAGTTCCTCGACGTACTGGAAGGCCGGTACGACGACGTCGACGTGACTCGCTGCACCCAGCTGCCACCGAGCTAGGGCTGCCTCTCAACTTGGGGCTTCGCCCGACTGCCCTAACTAGGGGCTTCGCCCGGGGCGCGGTCGTTGAGGATGCGCTGGTAGAGGTTGTGGTCGCGCCAGGCGCCGTCGATGTGCAGGTAGTTGCGGGCTGACCCGTACTGCTCGAAGCCGTTCTTCGTCAGCACCCGCTGGGACGGAGCGTTGTCCGTGCGGGTGCTGGCGGCGATGCGGTGGAGCAGCAGTTCCTGGTCGGCCAGTTCGCACACGGCTGCCACCGCGGCGGAGGCGAGGCCCCGGCCGACCTCGGCGACGTCGATCCAGTAGCCGAGATCGCCACTACGCCACGGACCCGCCACAATGTTCGACAACGTCACCGTGCCGATCACGCGATCCTGGGAAGCCACCACCCACGGGAACGTGTTCTCTCGGTCCAGCAGGCTCTGGAACCGGGTCGCCTGGTACGCCGGGTCGTACCACTCGTCGGTACGCCGCGGTTCCCACGGGGCCAACTGCTCGCGGCTGCGCAACTGGGCCTCGCAGAAGGAGGGCGCGTCGTCGGGCCGGACCAATCGGAGCACTACGTCTTCGATAAGAGGGCGGGAGAGATTCACTTGGGCAGCCTACGAGCCTGGCTGGAGCCGCCGACGCGGGGTGTGAACGCGTCGTGGAAGATCGTCGACGCCGCCCCGACCGCGGCCGCGTCGGCCTGCAGCATCGATTCCTCGACCGCGACCGTGCGGGTGCCTCTGGCGATCGGGAACGAGTTGACCGCCCGATCGATCTCGGACAGCAGCGTGTCGGCGATCTCCTTCTCGTACGCCGGTCCGCCGAGGACGATCAGGTCGATGTCGAGCAGATCGACCAGGCCGACCGCTCCCTGCCCGATCACCCGGGCGACCTGGGTGACCGCCTGCCGTGCGGCTTCGTTGCCATTCGCGGCGGCCTTGCAGACCGCCTTGTAGCGCTTGGCCTCATCGGTCGCGGTGGCGTCGGTCTCGACATAGCCGAAGTCGGCCGCGATGACCGGCAGCGAGGCGGTCGGATTGCACTCGGCCATCATCCGCGGCCCGCCGTCGGCGTCCCACTCCCCCATCCGCAGCGCCGCCAGCTGACCGAACTCGCCGGCGTTCGCCGTGCCGCCGCGGTAGATCGAGCCGTTCAGGATCAGCCCGCTGCCGACGCCGGTCCCGAGGTAGAGGTAGGCGAAGTCGCGGGCCCGGGCCGACCGCCCGATCCAGCGCTCGCCGATCGCCGCCGCGGTGCCGTCCTTCTCGACCAGCACCGGGTGGTTGAGCTTATGCTGCAGCCGCTGCCGGATCTCCAGCCCACGCCAGGCAGGCTGCAGCGGCAGGTCGAGCAGCGTCCCGTCCGCGTTGATCGGACCCGGTACGGCGACACCCACGCCGAGCACCGACCCGAGGTCCACCTGACTGATGCTGAGCGCGCCGGACACGGTCGCCGCCGCGAGATCGACCAGGCGGAGCCCATCGAGGTCGGCCGCGAGGTCGACGGTCTCACGTCGCACGATCTTGCCGTCCAGGTCGACCACCGCGACCGTGAGCAGCTCCGGATCGATGTGGATGCCGACGGCATGGGCCGCCTTCGAGCGCAACCGCACCGGCGTACGGGGTTTGCCCAGGCGTTCGGCGCGTTCCTGGGCCTCCTCGACGAGCAGCCCTTGCTGCAGGAGGATGCGGAGGATCCGCGACACCGACTGCTGGGTCAGCCCGGTCTTGCGGGAGATCTCGGTCCGGCTGATGATTCCGGCCAGCCGGATCGTCTCGATGATCACAGCCTCGTTGAAGGTGCCCAGATCGTACTGGTTGGCTCCCGACCGGGTCGGTTCGTCGAGAACCGCCGAGTCACCCTCCGGCGTGACCATCGCCCACCTCCCTGACTGTCACGGAGCCTCCAGGGCCCCATCGATCCGTCGTACCCCGGCCGCCCATTCGTCGTGCCCGGATAGTTCGGCAGGGTAGTTCGCCGCCGCCTGGAGATCGATGTCTATCCCCCAGCCGGGCGCGTCGTTCGGGGTCAGCCAGCCGTCCTCGATCCGCAGCGTGCCGGGGAACACTTCGTGCGTGGCGTCGTTGTAGATGTGCCCCTCCTGGATCCCGAACGCGGCCGAACTGACGTCCAGCGCGACGTTGGCGGCGGCGCCGATCGGCGAGGTGTCACCCGGACCGTGCCACGCCGTACGGACTCCGCACAGCTCGGCCAGGTCGGCGACCTTGCGAGCCGGGGTGAGCCCGCCGATGTCGGAGATGTGCGAGCGGATGAAGTCGACGCCGCCATCGCGGACCAGCCGTACCGCGTCGCCGAGCGAGGTGGTCAGCTCCCCGACCGCCAACGGAACCGGCGAGGCCGCGCGAACCTCGGGCAGCCGGTCCCACAGCTCCGGCGCGAGCACGTCCTCGAGGAAGAACAGCCGGTACGGCTCCAGCGACCGGGCCAGCAGCACGGCCTCCTTCGGGGTCAGCCGGGAGTGCACGTCGTGGAGCAGTTCGATGTTGTCCGGCAGCGACTCGCGGGCCGCGGCGAACAGGTCGGGCGTCGTCCGGAGGTAGTCCCGCGCCGACCACCCGTTGTGGTACGGCGCGTCGGGGTACAACGTGGCCAGCCGCGGCGCCCCGTACCCGCCTCCGCCGGGGGTCGACACCTGCAGCCGGACGTGCCGCCAACCCCGCGCGACGAACGACTTGGCCTGGTCGAGGCACTCCTCGATCGAGATGCCGCTGGCGTGGATGTAGGTGTCGGCGGCCGCGCGGACCTTGCCGCCGAGGAGCTCGTACACCGGCATGCCCGCGCGTTTGCCGGCGATGTCCCACAACGCCTGGTCGATCCCGGAGATCGCGTTGTTCGTCACCGGCCCGCCGCGCCAGTAACCGGAGTACGCCGCCAGCCGGGTCAGGTCGCCGATGTCACCCGGGTACCGGCCGATCAGCAGCCGGGACAGATGCTCGTCGACGAACGTCTGCACCGCCTTCCATCGCTGGGTGAACGTCGCGCAACCCAGGCCGTACAGTCCCGGCTGGGTGGTGTCGATCTTCACCACCACCAGCGGGATGCCCTGCGGCGCGGTGACGATCGTCTGGACCGCGCGGATCCTGATGTCGTCGCGGGCCGGCCAGGGCTGGGCGAAGGTGGCGGGGGTCTCCTGCGGCATTCAGCTCTCCAATGGAAGGGTCGGCAGGTCCAGCTCGTGCTGCGCCTGGAAGCCCAGCACGGTCCGTACCGCGGTCAGGTCGATCGCCACCTCGCGCCCCGGGATTCGGCGTAGCCGCGGCACGTTCGGCGCGAACTTGTCCAGCAATGCCTCGGTCTCGTACGACGCGTTGGTGTTGTTCGCGGCGACGAAGAACGTGTGGGCCCCGGTGAGGTCCGCGGTCAGCCCGAGCTCGATCGCGTACGCCGAGTCCCGGGTGTCCAGGTAGCTCCACCCCTCCCGGACCCCGAAGGCCGGATTCTCGGTGTGCCAGTCGGCCTGTTGCCGCAGTACGTCCGGCGAGTTGACGTGCGGGAACCGGAACGCGACCACGTCGATCCCCCAGTGCCGCCAGGCCATCCGGGCGGTGTTCTCGTCGTTCTGCTTGGACAGGGAGTACCAGTCGCCGACGTCGGTGGGGATCTTCTCGTCGAGCGGGTAGTACGCCGGCAGCACGTCGTGCGGGTTCATCGGGACGCCGAACGCGTTGATGCTGCTGGCAATGACCGCCCGTTTGATGCCGACGGCACCGGCCTGGGCGAGCACGTTGAAGGTGGAGATCACGTTGCCCGTGTACACGTCGTACGGCGTACCGGAGTCACGGTGCGGGAGCGCGGCCAGGTGGACGACGAACTCGACCTCGGCCAATGCCTCCGCGACGTCGTCCTCGGACCGGGTGTCGCCGATCACCACCCGGTCGGCCTTCAGTTCGGGTGCCTCGACGATGGTCAGCGCGGTGACGAGTGCGCCCAGCTCGGTCAGGTGACTGGTCGCGACGGATCCGATCCGCCCGGCCGCACCGGTGACCAGCACTCGCCGCCCGCTCAGTGATGAGCTCACTCTTTGATACCTCCCGACATCCCGACACCTCTGAGGAACTGCTTCTGGAACACCAAGAACAGCACCACCGGGACCAGGACCGCCAGGAATAAAGCACTCATCTGTAAAGAGATCTCGGTGGTCTCCTGGACCCGCGGCAGCGCGACCGAGATCGGCTGCAACCGGGGATCCGGCAGCACCAGCAACGGCCAGAGGTAATCCTTCCACGAGCCGATCACGGTCAGCAGCGCGACCACACCAAGTATCGGCTTGGACAGCGGGAGAACGAGCGACGTGAACAGGCGAAGGTTGCTCGCGCCGTCGATCCGGGCCGCCTCGATCAGCTCGCGTGGGATCGAGTCGAAGTACCGCTTCATCACCAGGATGTTGAACGCGCCGGCCGCCTGCGGGAGCCAGACCGCCCAGAAGGTGTTCTGCAGATTCACCCCGAGGACGGGCATCTTCAGGATGGTCAGGTAGAGCGGGACGAGTGAGATGACGCCGGGCAAGAAGAGCGTGGCCAGTACTGCGCCGGTGACGATCGGGCCCCATTTCGGCCGGAGCACGCTCAGCACGAACGCGCCCGTCGTACAGACGAACAACGTGGACACCAGCGATCCGATCGCGATGATCGCGGTGTTGCCGAGGTACGAGCCGATCTGCACCCTGGTCCACGCGTTCGGCAGGTTGGCCCACTGGATTCCGCTCGGCCAAAGCTGCATCGGGCCGCGCAGGATGTCCTGGCTGGTGGACAGGCCCGACTTGAGCAGCCAGAGCAGCGGCCCGACGCCGGCGATGAAAACGCCGATGAAGAGCAGGACCTGGATCGCGGGCAGGCCGTAGCGGATCACCGATCGCTTGCGGTCGGCGTGGGAGATGATGCCGCGCTCTTGCACCGTCTGGCTCATGTCGTGCTCCAGGGCCGGGTGAGGAGGTGATAGACGACCGACAGCACGCAGAGCACGCCGGCGAGCAACACGCTGAGCGCTGTCGCGGCGCCGAAGTCGCCGTTGATGAAGGCGTACCGGTAGATGAGCAGCAGGATCGTGGTGGTCGCGTTGTCCGGGCCGCCGCCGGTGAACAGGAACGGCTCGGTGAACACCTGGAACGTGCCGATCAGCTGCAGCAGCATCATGATCAGGATGATTCCGCGGATCTGCGGCAGCGTGACGTGCCAGACCCGCGACCAGATCCCGGCGCCGTCCAGCTCGGCCGCCTCGTACAGCTCGGTGCGGACGCCGGTCAGCGCGGCGAGGTAGATGATCGAGGTCGCGCCCGCGCCGGCCCAGGTCGCCTCCAGCACGATCGCCGGCATCGCCAGGCTCGGCGAGTTCAGCCAGGCGAACGGCCCGAGCCCGAACCAGCCGAGGATCGCGTTGAACACCCCAGTGCCGCTCGGGTCGTAGAAGAACTTCCACAACAGGATCGCGGCCACCGGCGGGACCACGGCCGGCAGGTACGAGATCACGTTGTAGAGCCAGCCCGTACTGCGCAACTCGCTGATGAACACGGCCAGGAACAGCGGGACCGGGAAGCCGAAGATCAGCGCGAGCAGTGCGAAGTACAGGGTGTTGACCGCCGCCTGCGGGAGCTGCGGATCGGTCAGCACGTAGCTGAAGTTGGCCATCCCGACCCACTCGGGCGCGGTCACCAGGTTGTTCTTCTGGAAGCTGAGCACCAGCCCGCGCACGATCGGGCCCCAGGAGAAGTACAGGAAGGTCAGCAGCAGGGGCAGGACGAAGACGATGCTGCTCAGCCCGCCGGAGTGGTACCAGGTCTTGATGCTCCGGCGGGACCGAGGCGCTCTTTGCAGCGAGGCCATGGGGTTACCGGGCCAGGCGGGCGTCGATCTTCGATGCGGCGTCGGTGAGCAGTTTGTCGATGTCCGCGTCCTTCTTGGTCAGCACCTGCTGGACGACCGGATCGAGCAGGGCGTAGACCTCCTGCCCCTTGGTCCCCGGCTCGGGCAGCAGCTTCAGGCTCTTGGTCGAGTCGAGGTAGCCCTGGAACTGCTCGATCGGGACGTTGTTGTACGGCTTGCGCCACAGGTTGTAGCGGTCGTAGGTCTCCTGGCTCAGCGGAGTGATGCCGGGTCGGCCGACGAAGCCCTTGTCCGCGATCGAGTCGTTGGCGTTCTGGACCGCGAGCTGCTCGTTCGTGTACTTGTCGAACTCCTGCGACTTGATCCACTTCAGCGCGGCGACGATCTCGTTCTTGGTCGCCTTCGGGTTGATCATCTTGATCGAGCCGCCGGTCAGGGTGCCGTGCGGGCCGCCGTCCTGCGGCAGCGCGCCGTGGCCGTAGTCGGCCGGCTTCATGCCGAAGTTCTTCACGCACATGTCGTACGCGTCCGGCGCCTGGAGGACCATCCCGATCTTGCCGGCCGCGAAGTCCTGCCGGACCTCCTCCTGGTTGTAGAGGAAGTTGCTGCCCATCGTGTTGTCGGTCCAGCGCAGGTCCTTGAGCAGCTGCAGCGCCTTCTTGGTCGGCGCGTCGTTGAAGGTGCTCTTCTTGCCGTCCTCGCTCTGGACCGAGCCGCCCATGCTGTACGTCATCGTGGTCAGCATCCAGCCGCCGGTGTTGTCCTTGGTCAGCTGGGCGTACCCGGCCTTGCCCGTCTTCTCGGTGATCTGCTTCGCGTACTGCCGGACCTCGTCCCAGGTCGTCGGCGGCTTGTCCGGGTCGAGACCGGCCTGCTTGAACAGCGCGCGGTTGTAGGCCAGCCCGACCGAGAACACGTCGATCGGTAAGCCGTAGATGCGGCCGGCGTCGTCCTGGACGATCTTCAGCACGTCGGGGTTCAGATCCTTGGTCAGGTCGACCAGCTTCAGCTCGTCGGTGATGTCGGGGAGCTGCTTGTTCGGGATCATGTTCTGCGGCTCGGTGAAGCTGATGTTCATCACCGTCGGGAGCGAGCCACCGGCCACCTGAGCCTGGAAGGTCTGCGCGTCCCACTTGGTCTCGGTCGACTTCACCGTGATGTTCGGGTGCGCGTCCATGAACTTCTTCACGTTGCGGTCGAACGCCGCGATGTCGTTCGGCTTGTCCGGCGTCGGCCGGTCCCCGATCGTGATCGTCACCGGCGCGCTCTCGTCGATCGCCCCGCCACCGCCGCCGGTCGCCGTCGTACCGCCGTCCGCGCAGGCGGCCGTCGTCACCAGTGCGACGGCCGCCGTGCAGGCCGCGGCGAACCTAGCCCTTCTCGTCATCGGAACTCCTCGGGTTTCCGGGAGCACGTCCCGCCACCGGGCGGTCGGGGAGGTGCTCCGGGCCACAGCCGGGCCCCTTGTCGGACCAGCTGCCGAGTAAGTTAAACCAAGCGTGTTAGTTTCTCAATGGCTCGGGTCGCGCTGGTTGGGTCGGCCTGAAGGAGAGGTGGGCGGACGGCTGGGGTGGGGATGGTGCCGCGGGCGTGCAGGACGGCCTTGATCACTGTCGGGTTGGGCTCGGCGAAGAGGGCTTGGGAGAGATTGCCCAGCCGGTGGCCTGGTTCGCGGGCCTGGACGACGTCGTTGGTCAGCCAGGCGTCGATGAGGGTGGCGAACTGGGTCGGGACGACGAGGGCCGAGGCGAGGATGCCGCCGTGGGCGCCGAGGGCGAGCATCGGTGAGATGTACGGGTCGTCGCCGGCGAGTACGGCGAAGTCGGGTGGGAGGTCGGCCATCAGGGTGATGGTTTCCTCGTCGATTCCACCTTGGGCGTACTTGATGCCCTTGATGTTGTCGACGGCGGCCAGGTCTTGGATTGTGGCTGCGGACAACGGCTGACCGGTCCGGTACGGGACGTGGTAGATCACGATCGGGACCGGGCTGGTGGCGGCGAGTTGGGTGAGATAGGCGGCGGCGCCGGCCTCGCCTGGGCGGATGAAGGGTGGGACCAAGGTCAGGGCCGCGGTGACTTCTGGGCGTTCTCGCAGGTCGTCGAGTGCCTGCGGGCTGTTGGCGCCGACGAGGAGCTGGGCATCGTGGGCCTGGCAGGCCTGCGTGGCGATCTTGAGGACGGACTCGCGTTCGTGCTCGGTCAGTGCGGACGGCTCGGCGGTGGTGCCGAGTGCGACCAGACCACGCGCTCCCCCGTCGAGGATTTGGTGGGCCAGGGTCTCCAGTGCGTCGAAGGCGATGCCGCCTGACTCGTCGAAGGGCGTGATCAGCGGGACGTACAGGCCGGTGAGCGTCATGAGTCCAGCCTGGGCGGACTCGTAGGGCAAGGTCTAGTTCGGTTTTATCGGGAGAATCGTAAGCTGAGCTTATGCTCGATGTCCGGCGCCTGCGGTTGCTGCGCGATCTTGACCGACTGGGGACGATCGCGGCCGTGGCAAAGGTTCATACGTACACGCCCTCGGCGGTCTCGCAGCAGTTGGCCGTGCTCGAACGTGAGGCCGGAGTGCGGCTGCTCGAGCGGACCGGGCGACGGGTCGCCCTGACTCCGGCCGGTGCGGTGCTGGTGCGGCACGCCGAGGTGGTGCTGGCCGCGTTGGAGGAGGCCGATGCGGCGTTGATCTCGGTACGGAGTGAGTTGTCGGGGCCGTTGCGGATCGGGGCGTTTCCGACGGCCGTGAGGACGGTGTTGCCGGGTGCGTTGGTGACGTTGGGGCAGGATCATCCGGGGCTCGAGCTGATGGTGACCGAGCTGGATCCGGTCGAGGTGCCGGAGGCGTTGCGGGACCGGCGGCTCGACGTGGCGCTCGTGAACGACTTCGATGTGATGCCGGTGGCGCCGGACGCGACGGTGGAGACGGTCCCGTTGCTCGACGAGACGGTGTACCTCGCCGTCCAAGCGGGCTCTCCGGTCGCGGTCCAGGCGGGCGGCTCTCCGGCTGCGGCCGTCGCTGAGGTCGCGGATTCGGCCTGGATCGCGGGGCTGCCGGGGACGGCGTGTCACGCGGTGATCCTGCAGGTGTGCCGTGCGGCCGGGTTCAGCCCGGTGATCCGGCACTATGCCGACGACTTCGATGCCGTTCTGGCGCTCGTCGCCGCCGGACAAGGGGTCTCACTCGTACCGGAGCTCGCGGCCGCGCGGCCACCCGATGGCGTGGCGTTGCTCCCCCTCGCAGTACGGCGCCGGGTGCGGATCGCGTATCGCCAAGGCGCGGGACATCACCCGGCCGTCGCCGCATTCGTGACCGCCGTTCGCGGATCCAGCGCGGAGCACGTCGCTCGCGGCACCCGCAGTACCGGCTGAGACCGGGCGGCCGCAGTACAGGTGGATACCGCGTGTCCGCAGTACTGATCGCAACAAATCCCGTCGGGGGTGCATCGAGCCGGTTATGACCGGGTCGCCGGCCCGGCTGACTGGAGGGTGCGAGATGGGTGCGGTGAACGATGTCGATGTGGCCGGGTTCTGGGAGAACGGCTGGACCATCGTGCGTGGGGTGTACACGCGGGACGACGTACAGCGGTTGCGGGAGGCGGCGCATTGGTCGCGGAAGAACTTCGGCGGCGACCTGCTCGCGAACCCCCGGCTCCGCGAGGTGCTGACCGACGGGAACTTCGTGACGATCGCGCGGCAGATCCTGGGCGACGACAAGATCGTCTACACCGGCGACAGCGCATTCACGGTGAACGGTGTCCAGCGTGGGTTCCACAAGGACAACGCCGACCGGGTCGACCCGAACGCGCCCGACTGGAACGGCCGGTACACGATCCTGCGATTCGGGATCTACCTGCAGGACCACTACCGCCACACCGGCGGGCTCAACCTGCGGCACCAGTCGCACAACACGCCGGACCTGAACGTCGGGCAGAACGTGTACGTCCGGACCCGGGTCGGCGACGTCGCGGTCTGGAGCCTGCGGACCACCCACTCCGGCAACGGAACGCTGCTCAGGTTCCCCAAGTCGAAGGCGCCGCTGCCGCACGAGCACGACAAGTACCCGAAGTGGCGGGTCGCTCGTAAGGACGGCGACCGGATCGCGCTGTTCGCGGCACTCGGGCTGGACGACGCGCACATGACCCGGTACGTCGACTACCTCAAGACCCGCAAGTACATGGTCGACATCTGGCGCAAGACCCGCTACGACCAGGCCGCCCTCACCGCCGCCGACCAGGCCGGCCTCATAGTCCGCAACGTCCCCACCGAAATCACCAACGACCCCAACGTCGGCCAACACGTCGACTACGTCGCCCTGCCGTACTAGCCGAAGTTGCGGGTTCGGAACTGCATCACTCGGTAGGGCCAGCCGGTGTCGGTTTTCCATTGGCTGACCGAGAGGTGCAGGTCCGAGAGGGTGGAGCCGGGGATGATGTAGCCGCCGTAGAGCTGGGCGACGTGGTTGTCGTTCTCCTGGCCCCAGGCGCCGCCGTAGATCAGGGTCTGCCGGTAGGCGGTGTAGAGATTGGAGGTCGGGGTGTCCATGATGATGCCGTCGATCCGGTAGTCGCCGGCGTTGAACCAGGTCAGCACCCACTTGCCGCCGAGCGGGCGGAGGCAGAGTTCGCCGAAGCTACCGGTCAGGATCGGGGTTGCCGGGTTGCCCCAGTTCCATGCACCGTCGCGCCAACCCCACGGTTCGTACGCCGCGGGGTTGGCGAGCTGGTTGCTGCGGACTCGTTTGAGGATGATCGGCTTGTTCCGCTGGAAACCGGTCGAGTAGACGTAGACATACCCGTCGTTGCCCTCGCCCCAGGTGAGGCACTGGAACAGGCCGCCGTCGAGGTCCGACGGGAACTTCGCTCCGGTGTGGTACCAGTTCGCGCCGGAGTTGTCGCTGCGCCAGATCTCGGTCCAGACGACATTCCCGAGACCCTTGTTGACCATCGCGTGCAGGTACATCGACCCGCCGATGGTGATCACGTCCGACGGCAGCACGGTCGAGAAAGTCGGGTTGTCGTGCGGGTAGTCCCAGAGTTGCTGCGCGGCCGCTCCCCCGACGGCACCGGACCACGTCACGCCTCCGTTGAGGTCCGTGGTGGTCGACCACAACGCCACCGGGGACCGCCACCAGCCGCCGCCGACGACCGGGTTCTCGAACGTGTCGCCGAACATGAAAAGCATCCGCCCGTCCGGCGTCCGCACCGGAATCCCCAGATCCGTGGCCGCCATCCGGAACCGATCCGTCAACCCAGGCCCGGTCAGATCCGCCACCTTGTTCGTCAGTACCGCGCTCGGCCCCGCCGCCCCAGCCGAGGCAGCCACCGGACCGCGAGCAGTTGACGCGCCCGATGGGCTCCAAGCGGTGCGGGTGGATGCGGCGGCGCTCGCGGCGATCCCCGGCGCAGCTAGCAACGCCCCGGCACCTACCGCGGCTTTCAGGAATGTGGATCGCTTGACTGTCGGCTCACTGGACATGGGCACTCCTCGACCGGGGCGGGAAATCGATTACCCACGAGACTCCGCTCGTCAACCGGCCGCGTCAAGCGCACACCCACCAGTTATCAGCCTGATCGAATACCTCGCCCCACCCACCCTCGCCACCGGCCCCAACCACCACTTTGAGCACCCGACAGTCGCCGAACAGCGGATACCGTGGCCGGCCGGTGCCCAAAGTCCGCGATGCACGCCTGGCCCGTGCTCAAAGTGAGGAGTTGGGGGTGGTGCTTTGCCGGGGTGAGGTGGTGCGGGCGGGGGCAGGAACCGCCGGGGGCGATGGGGTGGGTGGGGTCAGGCCGGGCCGCGCGTGTGGCCAGGCGGGGCCGGGCGATGGGGTGGTGAGGTTAGGAGCGGCCGGTGGCGATGGGGTGGGTGGGGTCGGTGATCCAGTGGGACCAGGAGCCGAGGTAGACGGGGGCGTCCAGGCCGGCGATCTCCAGGGCGAGGGCTTCGTGGGCGGCCGTGACGCCGGAGCCGCAGTAGGTGCCGATGGGTTTCGAACCGTCCGCGCCGAGGGCGGCGAATCGGCTGCGCAGGTCCTCGGTCGGGAGGAAGCGGCCGTCGGCGTCGACGTTCGCGGTGGTCGGGGCGTTCACGGCACCGGGGATGTGGCCGGCGACCTTGTCCATCGGCTCCACCTCACCCGCGAACCGCTCGGGAGCGCGCGCGTCGAGCAGCACACCCGAGGACGCGATCTCGGCGGCGTCGTCCGCGTCGAGCATCGGGAGCTGACCGGGTGACGCGACGAACGAACCACTCGCGGCCGGCGGCACCGTCGTACTGGCTTCTCCCCCGGCGGTTTGCCAGGCGGCGAAGCCTCCGTCGAGGACGCGGACGTCGCGGACGCCGAAGTACAGGAAGATCCAGCGGGCCCGTGCCGCCGCCATCGAGTTGGCCGCGTCGTAGACAACCACTGGTGTATCGGCATCGACGCCGGCCCGGCGGAGCGCCGCCTCGACGACGGTTGCGGACGGCAAGGGGTGGCGGCCGCCGTCGCCGGGTGGGCCGGCCAGTTCGGTGTCGAGGTCGACGAAGTGGGCGCCGGGGATGTGGCCGGCGTCGTACGCGTCCCGGCCGGGCGGACCGGCCAGGTTCCAGGTCACGTCGATGACGACCAGGCGATTGGCGACGTCGCCGACGACCGGGCGATCGGTCGCCGCCAGCAGCTCGGCTGCGGTGATCAGCGGGTTCATGCGGTACCTCCGAACGGGAGAACCTCGGGTGACAGGGTGGCTCGCGCGCGGGCGGCGGTCAGCTTGCGGCGGTGGTTACGACGGCAGAGTACTTCGTACGCCACTTCCAGCTCGTTCTGCACGATGTCACCCACGACGAGTTGCTCGCCTTCGGTGACCATCTCGCCGCCGATCGTCCGGGCGTTGTGGGTGGCGCGTTCACCGCACCAGCAGAGCGCCTCGACCTGGAGCAGTTCCATCCGGTCGGCGAGTTCGACCAGCCGGGCCGAACCGGGGAACAGGGTGGCGCGGAAGTCGGTCAGGATGCCGAAGCAGAACACGTCGATCTGCAACTCGTCCACCAACCGGGCCAGCTGCTCGACCTGGGCCGGCTGGTAGAACTGCGCCTCGTCGCAGACCACGTAGTCGATCCGGCCGCCCTGGGTCAGCTCGTCGACGACGTAGTGCCAGAAGTCGAAGTCCGGCCGTACCTCGACCGCGACCGCCTCGAGCCCAAGCCGGGACGACAGCACCGACTCGCCGGCCCGGTCGTGGCTGGTGAAGATCCGCCCGATCCGGCCGCGTGCCTTGTGGTTGTGATCCATCTGCAGTGCCAGCGTGGACTTGCCGCAGTCCATGGTCCCGGTGAAGTAGAGCAGGTCAGCCACGGGCGCACATCCTGCCAACTCATTGGCTCGTCAACGACGGCGGGGGGTCGGCTTGGGTTCTGAGCCGGTGGCGGGATTTACTGGAACGTGCGCAAAGCTCTGATCCTCCTCCTCTCGCTCTGCCTGGCCTCGATCGGCGTCCTGCCGTCGGCCGCGGCACCCGTCCGGTCGGAGGCAGGCCTGCGTGCGTACTTCGTCCTCACCGCGCCGAAGCAGACCGCGCAGGTCACCGCCGCGATCACCCAGAACGGCGGCACGGTCTTCGCGACGTACGACGCGGTCGGCGTGATCGTGGTCCACTCGACGGCCGCGGACTTCGCCGGCCGGATGCGCACGGTCAACGGGGTCCAGAAGGTCGGCGCGACCCGTACGTCGGACGTCCCGCCGGCCGCCGCGAACCCGGCGATCCCACCGGCCGTGACGGAACAGCCCAACGCCTCCCCCGAGATCTCCCGCTCCGACATGACCCAGATCGGCGCCGACAAGGCGTGGGCGATCAACCCCGGTTCGAAGGCGATCACCGTCGGCGTACTGGACACCGGTGTCGACGACCAGCACCCCGATCTCAAGGCGAACTTCGACGCGACCCGGTCCGCGTCCTGCGCCTACGGCAAGGTCGACACCCGGCCCGGATCCTGGCGGCCGGTCGGCGAGCACGGGACACATGTCGCCGGTTCGATCGCGGCGGCCAAGGACGGCAAGGGCATGGTCGGCGTCGCCCCCGGCGTACGGATCTCCTCCATCCGGGTCGCCGAGGCGGGCAGTCAGCTGTTCTTCCCGGAGAACACGGTGTGCGCGTTCATGTTCGCCGCCGACAAGGGCGTCTCGGTGACCAACAACAGCTACTACACCGACCCGTGGTTGTTCGTCTGCCCGACCGACCCTGACCAGGACGCGATCGCCGAGGCGGTCCGCCGCTCGGTCGCGTACTCGGATTCCAAGGGCGTGGTCAACGTGGCCGCCGCCGGCAACGAGAACTACAACCTGGCCGAGAAGTCCGCCGACGACACCAGCCCGAACGACTCGACCCCGGGACCGCGCAACGTCTCCAACGACTGCCTCAACCTGCCGGGCGAACTCCCCAACGTCGTCGTGGTCGCGTCGGTCGACACCGACAACCTGAAGTCCGGGTTCTCCAACTTCGGCGACAACAAGATCACCGTGGCCGCGCCCGGTGAGGAGGTCTACTCGACCATCCCGGGCGGCGGCTACCAGACCCTGCAGGGTACGTCGATGGCGTCGCCGCACGTCGCGGGTGTCGCCGCGTTGCTGCGCAGTGTGAACCCGAAACTCACGGCCGAGCAGGTGCGGGAGCGACTCGGCGGACAGGCCAACGACCTTCCGTGCCCGGCCGCGTCAGGTGGCGAGTGCACCGGTTCCGACGCGAACAACTCGTACTACGGCGAGGGGCTGGTCGACGCCGCCGAGGCCGTCGGAGTGGCAGGCAGTACGTCGGGCACCGGGGTGACTGTGACGGAGCCGGGTGAGCAACTCGGGTTCGGTGGGTTGCCGGCGATTCCCTTGCTGATCAAGGGGATGAGCGGCAAGGGCGGGATCAGCTACACCGCGACGGGACTGCCGCCGGGCTTGTCGATCGACCACGAGCGAGGCTGGATCATCGGGGTGCTCACACCGGGCGCAGGCCGGTACAAGGTGACCGTGACGGCCCGCGACGCCGAGGCGCGCACGGCCTCCGCGAGTTTCTTCTGGAACGTCTGGAGCTTCTGAGCTCTGTCTTGGCCTGGAGCCTCAGAAGCCCTCGTCGATGAGCAGCGGGATCGCCATCTCGTCGTCGGTGAGGGAGCCGTGCAGGCCGATCAGGGCGGCCTCCTGCGGGAAGCGCTGGCCGGCGACCAGCGCGATCGAACCGAGCGACGCGACCACCACATCACCGATCCGCGGCGACACGCGCTCCTCGACCGGACCGAACCAGCCGCGCCCAGCCGCCTCCTCACGCGTCAACACCAGCGCCTGATCGCCGAGCCGCTCCTGGTACGTCGCCACGACGTCCGGGGTCGCGCCGTCCACGCAGTACAGGTGCCTGAAGCGGGACTCGCCGCCGATCAGCCGGAGTCCGTTCAGCAACGCGGGGTCGGCGTCGAGGTCGATCCGGTTGTCGGGCTGGACGTCGACCATCCCGTGGTCCGCGACGACGACGAGCACGGCGTCCCGCGGCAGCGATGAGCGGACGCGCTGGGCGAAGGTATCGGCGGCCGCGAGTTCCTTCCGCCACTGCCACGACTCGCACCCCTGCCCGTGACCGGTGTAGTCGAGCTGCGAGTCGTACACGTACACCAGCGATGAACTCCCCTCCCGGCTCGCGAACCTGGTCGCGTCGAGCCGGTCGTCCACGGTGTCCGCGCCGCGGTGGGCACTCCCCCGGAACGCGGCAGCCGTCAGCCCGGACGTGTCGAACCGCGCCTTGCTGACGTTGCGCGTGGCAACCCCCGCGGCCGCGATCCGCTCGAACACGGTCCGATGCGGCTGCCAGATCCGGGGATCGACCGGTTTGTCCCAGGCCAGCGCGTTCAGCAACGCGCCGGTCTCCGGGACGATCGAGCTGTAGCCGACGATGCCGTGTGCACCCGGTGGGAGACCCGTACCGAGGCTGGTGAGGCTGGCGGCGGTGGTCGACGGTACGCCGGAGGTCAGGGCCCGACCGGTCAGCGAGGACAGGTACGGCGCGAGGTCGGCGTTGCGTCGCAGGAGGTTCCAGCCGAGGCCGTCGAGCAGCAGTACGGCGTACCGGGGTGCTGGTGGTAGGCCGAGCGTGTTCTGCTCACCGGGAACCGACAGGGCGCCGGCGACCGACGGGAGGACGTCCGCGAGTGACCCGCCGCCGTAGGCAGGAAGCATAGGCGTCGGGCCGGACACCCCGGACTACCTGCTGGTCGCGGAGGAAAGCGCCGCCGCGAAGTCGAGCACCTGCTGAATGCCGGCCGGGCCGTCGGCGGCGGAGCTGATCCGCAACGAGATGTCGTCGGCCGCGACGGAGCCGGTGTACCCGTGGTCGGCCTCGCAGTTCGGGTCCGCGCAGACGGCGGGCTCGAGATCGATCCGGTTCACCATGCCCCAGCCGATCGTCAGCACCACCTCACCGCCCAGCGCCGGATCCGAGGTGCCGGCCGCCGCCGTACGCCGCGATCCGTAGCCGGCCGGATTCGGGACCACCCGGTTGATGACGACGGCGTTCACCCGGTTCAACGGGATCGCCTCGGTCGAGGTGGACGCGTACGGCGCCTGGATCAGGTCGTCGGCGGCGTGCTCGTCGGTATGGCCGACGATCAGCCGGGACGGGGTGAGCGCCAGGATGGTGATGTGCCGGCGCACTTCGTCCCGGTCGAAGGTCGGTTCGTGCTGCAGCACGAACGCCCGGATCGGCTCCCCTGCGATCGCCACCGCGAGCGAGTCCGATACCACTTCTGGGTAGTAGCCGCACCGGTCGATCGACTCGCGCAGCTCGGACGAGGCATCCGCAAGCTCCGGAACCGGCGCATTCAGGTCACGCATCTGCCCATCCTCGCATGCACCCCGCTCAACCCCACTTTCCGCTCACCTTCCCCCGGCCCGACCCGCCGATCCGGCCCGCGCTTGGCTGGCAGCAGCGGCACCTGGTTGCCGCCGACCGGACGAGGCGTACCACTCGATAGAACGGGGAGGTTCGTTGCGAGACCGGGGTGAGTTTCTTACCTCAACAAACGGCCAGAAACCCACCCCAGACGGTAGTACGCACGTACTACGTCCGCCTAGCCGCTCGTCTTGAATGCGGACGGATACGCGTCGCGGTAGCTGACCAGCTTCCCGGCCGGCGTCTCCACGGATTCAGCCGCCAGTACGCCGCGGACGATCGCGCGTGCCAACGTCCGCGCACCGGCGGCGAAGATCGTCTCCAACGCCGGCAACGCCTCGCTATCGGTCACGCTCAACCGCGGCGTCCCCGCCGGAGCAGTGGACAGCGCGAACACCGAGTCGCCGTCGACCAAGGTGTGGATCGGATCGATCGCCCGAGCGAGTCCGTCATGGGCGACCATCGCCATCCGCCGCGCGGCCGTCTTGTCCAGAGCGGCGTCGGTCGCGACGATCGCGATCACCGTGTTCATCCCGGGAAGAGACCCAGTCGGCGGCTCGGGAGCCGGTTCCACCGGAGTCCGCAGTCCCGCGAACTCCTCCCCCAGCCCGTACCGCTCTCCCAGCAACCGCCCGTCGGCGCCGACCGTGGACCCGACCGCGTTGACGATCACGAGCGCGCCGACCGTCGTACCGTCGTCCAGCCGCACACTCGCCGACCCGGTGCCACCCTTCAGCCGGCCCGCACGCGCACCAGCCCCGGCCCCATGGTTGCCCTCAGCAACCGGACCGTCGCCGGCCGCCTCGATCGCCTCCCGTCCCCACTCGGCCGTCGGCCGCGCCTGGAACCCACCACCCCGGCCGAGGTCGAACACCACCGCCGTCGGCACGATCGGTACGACGTCACGCTCGCCCGGCCCGACCCGCACCCCCTGACCACGCTCCTCCAGCCACCCCATCACCCCGCCGGCCGTGTCGAGCCCATAGGCGCTACCACCGGTCAGCACGATCGCGTGCACGCCGGCGTTGGAGTTCACGGGGTCGAGCAGGTCGGTCTCGCGGGTCCCCGGGGCGCCACCGCGTACGTCGACACCCGCAACCGCAGTACCGGGAACGTGGACGACCGTAGTACCGGTCAGGTACGGCGGATCGAGGCGCTGGACTTGTCCGACGAGGACTCCGGGGACGTCGGTGATCCCGTTGTGCGGGCCTGGCTGCATGGGGACAGGTCTAGCACCTCAACTAGTCAAATTCGTTCCCCACCCCACCGCCCTGGTCAGGCGAAATCCGGTTGCGGGCTTGTTTAGCGTGGATGGCATGAACGCCGATCACCTCTGTGGACTCCTGGCCGAACCGTCGAGACTGCGCACGTACGCCGCTGTCGTCCTCGGCGCGCGCACTCCGGAGGAGATCACCGGGGCGGCCGGACTCGAGCTGCCGGTGGTCGCGAAGGCGCTCCAACGGCTCGGCAAGAACGGTCTGATCCAGTCCGATGCTGACGGTCTGTACGCCGAGGAGTCGGTCTTCAAGGACGTGGTCCGCACGTCCCGCCCCGAACGCGAGCCGCTGGACCCCGACCCGTCCCGCGACGCCGTCCTGGCCTCGTTCATCCGGGACGGCCGGCTGACCCACTTCCCGACCGTGCCGGCCAAGTTCCGGATCGTGCTCGAATACCTGGCCACCTCGTTCGACCCCGGCACGGAGTACCCGGAAGCCACCGTCAACGCCATCCTGAACAGCTGGCACCCCGACCACGCAGCCCTCCGCCGCGAGCTGGTCGACGCAGGTCTCCTCACCCGGGCCAACAGCCTCTACCGCCGAACCACCTGACCCGCTCGCTCCAGCGTCCCCACCTCAGGCATTGCCCGCAACAACCCGAGCACGCCCTTCACTGCGTACTCCCGATGCTCGGGTGCCAACGCTGTATCCAACGCGGCGCCCACCTGACCGTTCAGATGGTTCAGCAGGATCGCCAGCCCGGTCGCGAATCCTTCCGGGCCGGCGATCTCCCCCGGTCCGCCAGCTGCCCGATAGGCATCAACGATGAGGCGCAGGTTGCCCTCGGCACCGACATGGTTGACCAGTACGGCGCCGAGCTCCCGCCACGGCGCCATCTGCCCCGCGTTGTCCCAGTCGACCAAGACACTTCCCGCTGCCGACCGCAGTACATTCGTGTTCGTGAGGTCGCGGTGACACCAGACCATGTCGCCGATGGGCGCACTGTTGACCAGACTCGTCAGCTCGGCACAAAGCGGAACCAGCCGCCCCAACTCACCCGCCCAGTCCACCCCAGCCGCTGCCGCGCGATCCACCAGCTCATCCCACTCGACGTCGACGTGGTGATACCACGGCTCAGGCGTGTGGTCCCCGGTCTGCCAGTCCAGCGAATGCATCGCACCCATCTGCCTGGCCACCCAGGCGCTCACGTCCACATCCGAATGGTCCGGCGCATCCCCATCAGCCCACTGATAGAGACGCCAGGTGGTTCCGTTGCAGTCGGCAACGTACCCACCGGTCGGAGTCGTCAGCGGTTCGGGGCTCGGTACTCCGGCTGTGGCGCAGGCCGCGCGAAAGGCGACCTCCTCGGCGACGGCCTCCTCCTGCCAGTCGAACCAGAACGGTTCCTTCGCCGCGTAGGAGCCGGCGGAGGTGGACAGCTTCCAGACGGCTCCCATCGCGCCACGGGTGACGCGCTCGAAGCCAACCGGCCGACCGACACCGAAGGCGGCCGCGATGGACTGGGCGGACTCGACGGTCATGGATGGTCAGGTTAGCCGACGTACGGGGGTGTCCTGGCGGGGTTTTTCGTTGGGCGCGATGCGGATCGCGGTGTCCAGTACCGTGGCGCCGGTGGCTGCGACCAGGACCGAGCGGAGGTCGAGGCGGACGACTTCCTCCAGTTCCAGCGTGAGGCGGGAGACGCGGTGCAGCAGGTTCTCGATCGCGGCGATGTCGACCGGATCAGAGCCCCGGTAGCCGTACAGCAGCGGGGCGGCGCGGACCTCGCGGACCATCTCGGCCGCGTCCGCGGTGGTCAGCGGCGGCATCCGGTACGAGCGGTCGTGGAGCAGATCCGTCGCCACGCCGGACAGGCCGAAGGTCACGACGGGGCCGAAGGCAACATCTTCCAGCGCCGAGATCACCACCGGGACACCGGGCGGCGCCATCTTCTGGACGACGAACTGGGCGCGGCCCGGATCACTGGCGACGCCGAACGTCCGGGTCATCTCGTCCCACGCTCCGCGCATGTCCTCCTCGTCGTGGATGTGCCGCCAGATGTCGGCCAGGTCCGGCCGCATCCGCCACTGCTCCGCGGTCGCCTTGAGGATCACCTCGAACCCGAGGTCGGCGGCCCGCGCGACCGCCTCGTCCGCCGACTGCACCGGGAAGGCGGGCAGCACACTGATGTCGTAGAAGCTCAGCAGTCGTTGCCGATCCGCCTCGTCGAGGTCGGCCCCGGACGGATGACGCTGCAGGAACTCCTGGACGAAATCCTCGGCCCCGGCGGTGTCGATATCGGGCAGGTCCGGGATCCGCGAGTCCGCCCGGCGCCGCCATTCGGCGTACTGGGTGGCCTTGGCCAGCGCGCCCACGGCGTACTGCGGGGAGGAGAACGACGGGATCGAGCCGCGCGCGGCGCCACCGTTCTCGTCGGCGACGCGCAGTTGCTCGGGGACGCTCCGCGAGGCGAGGAAGGTGGAGACGACGGGCTTGTCCGAGCCGGCGGCCGCGGCGGCGACAACCCGCGCGACCTCGTCACCGTTCGACAGGACCGGCGGGGTGAAGACCACCACGACCGAGTGGACCCGGTCGTCGGCGAACACCTCGGTCAGCGCCTGCTCGAAGTCGGCCGCGGACGCGTCGGCGTGCAGCGTGTAGGGCTCCCCAGCCACATCCAGCCCGCACGCCGCCATCGTGTCGAGGGCGAGCAGCGTCAGGGCGTCGGAGTTGCTGACGATCGCGACCCGGCGTCCCTTCGGCAGCGGCTGGTGCGCGACCAGTTGCGCCACGTCGAACAATTCACCGGCCGTATCGACGCCGATCAGCCCACTCTGCCGGAACAGCGAGTCGACGGTTGCCGCTGGCAA
This sequence comes from Kribbella caucasensis, assembly GCF_004361855.1. Classification (GTDB taxonomy): domain Bacteria; phylum Actinomycetota; class Actinomycetes; order Propionibacteriales; family Kribbellaceae; genus Kribbella; species Kribbella caucasensis. The sequence goes on along the minus strand of NZ_SNWQ01000016.1, from coordinate 162,615 downwards.
CTGGCTGCGCCGGACGGTATGCCCGAGCGGGACACCCTGCGTCGCCCGGCCGGACTTGAGCGCGATCACCGGCTTCCGCCTCGCCAGCCGCCGCGCGACCCGGCTGAACTTGCGCGGATTGCCCAGCGACTCCAGGTAGAGGAGGACCACCTCGGTCGCCTCGTCGGAGTACCAGTACTGCATCAGGTCGTTGCCGGACACATCGGCCCGGTTCCCCGCCGACACGAAACTCGACAGACCCAGTCCACGACCGACCATGTCCGCCAGGATCGACACCCCGAGCGCCCCCGACTGGCAGAAGAACGCGACCCGCCCCCGGCTCGGCATCAGCGGCGACAACGTGGCGTTCAGCGTCACCCCGGGAACCGTGTTGATGACGCCGAGCGCGTTCGGCCCGATCACGCGCATCCCGTACGAGCGGGCCAGCCCGACCAGCCGGCGTTGCCGTTTACGCCCTTCGTCCCCGATCTCCGCGAACCCGCTCGACACCACGACAAGCCCGCGCACCCCCTTCGCCGCGCAGTCCAGGACGACGTCGACGACCGCCTCGGCCGGTACGGCGACGACGGCCAGGTCGACCGTGTCGTCCACGTCCCGGATCGTCGCGTACGCCGGTACGCCATCGATCTCGGCCGGCCCATCGGACTCCCAGCCCGCGTTCACGGCGTACAGGCGGCCCGGGAAACCACTGTCGCGGATGTTCCGCAGCAACGCGTTCCCGATCGTGCCCGGGCGCCGGCTGGCCCCGATCACCGCGACGCTGGCCGGGGTCAGCAGCCGCGCGATCGACAGCGCCTCGGACCGCTGTTCGCGCGCCTGCATCACCCCGAACGACGTGTCGGTCGGCGCGATGTCGAACTCGACCATGATCACGCCGTCCTCGAACTCCCGGGCCACCTTGTACCCGGCCTCGGTGAAGACGGTGATCATCTTCCGGTTGTCCGGCAGCACCTCGGCGACGAAGCGCGTGATCCCGTGCTCGCGCGCCGCCTGAGCGAGGTGCTCCAGCAGCAACTGGCCGAGCCCGCGACCCTGGTGCGCGTCCTCGATCAGGAACGCGACCTCGGCGGACCGCCGGCCGGTCCGCTCGTACCTTCCGACGCCGATCATCGCGTCGCCGACGGTCACGATCAGCGCCTGCCGGTCCTGGTAGTCCACCTGGGTGAACCGCTGCACGTCCCGGTCCGAAAGTTGCGGGTACGGCGCGAAGAACCGGTAGTACTTCGACTGCTCGGACACCCGCCCGTAGAACTCGACCAGCAACTCCGCGTCCGCGGGCGTGATCGGCCGCAGGTGCGCCGTCGCCCCATCGCGCAGCACCACATCCGCCTCATACTCCGCTGGGTAGTCCGCGGGGAGGTCAGCGCCGGGTTGGCGCGGTCGCTGTCGCTGCTCCGGCCGTGTCACCCGCACAGTCTATTGACAGTCCAAGTGCTGACGACGCCATTTCTCGCCCCTCAACCTCAGCTGAAGGTGCACACCGGGTTCCGGTTGAGGTACAGGCGCGCGGGTGCGATTGCCTGCCGCACCCGGCTCGGCAATAGTGCGAGGCATGAGCGAGGAACAGAGCACCTCGGACAACACCCGTACCTTTCGCGAGGCGCGCGACTTCCTGATCGCGCACCGGGAGGACTACGAGACCGCGTACCGCGACTTCAACTGGCCCGTGTTCGATCGGTTCAACTGGGCCCGGGACTGGTTCGACGCGCTCGCGGTCGAGCAACCGGAAGTCCCCGCGCTGACCATCGTCGAAGAGGACGGCGAGGTGAACTCGCTGACCTATGCGGAGATGGCGGAGCGCTCCCGCCAGGTCGCGGGCTGGCTGAACCAGGCAGGGCTCCAACCTGGCGATCGGGTGCTGATCGTGCTCGGCAACACCGTCCCGCTCTGGGAGACGATGCTCGCCTGCATCCGGGCCGGTGCGGTGATGATCCCCGCGACCACGTTGCTCACCGACGCGGACCTGGCCGACCGGATCGAGCGCGGCGGCGTACGGGCTGTTGTCACGAGCAGCGCGGAGGCCGGACGCTACGAAGGGATCGCGGACTACTGCCTGCGCGTCGCGGTCGGCGACCGGGTCGACGGATGGCTGCACTACGACGACTCCGCGCAGTACGACGGGCCCGTGCCCGACGTGGAGACCGCGGCCCACGACTCGTTGCTGCTGTACTTCACCTCCGGGACCACCAGCCAGCCGAAGCTCGTCGAGCACACGCAGGTCAGCTACCCGGTCGGCCACCTGTCCACGCTGTACTGGATCGGCCTCCAACCCGGCGATGTGCACCTGAACGTCTCGTCACCCGGCTGGGCCAAGCACTCATGGAGCAACGTGTTCGCGCCCTGGAACGCGGGGGCGACGGCCTTCCTCTACAACTACGCGCGCTTCGACGCCGAGAAGATGTTGCGGGTGCTGCAGACGTACGGCGTGACCACGTTCTGCGCGCCGCCGACGGTCTGGCGGATGCTGATCCAGGCCGATCTGACGGCCGTCGACGTGCAGATCAGGGAGTGCATCTCGGCCGGCGAACCGCTCAACCCCGAGGTGATCGAACAGGTCCTGAACGCCTGGGGCGTCACGATCCGGGACGGCTACGGCCAGACCGAGACGACCGCGCAGATCGGCAACCCGCCGGGTCAGCCGGTCAAACTGGGTTCGATGGGCCGCCCGCTGCCGGGGTACTCGATCGCCCTGGTCGACCCGGGCACGGGTGAGGTCGGCGACGACGGTGAGATCTGCATCGAGCTCGCCCCGCCGCCGGTCCCGTTGATGCGTGGCTACCGGGATGCCAAGGACCTCACCGACGAGGCGATGCGCGGCGGTTTCTACCACACCGGCGACGTCGCCAGCCGGGACGAGGACGGCTACATCACGTACGTCGGCCGGGCGGACGACGTGTTCAAGGCGAGCGACTACCGGATCTCGCCGTTCGAGTTGGAGTCCGTGCTGATCGAGCACCCGGCCGTCGCGGAGGCAGCCGTCGTCCCGTCGCCCGATCCCGTCCGGCTCGCCGTGCCGAAGGCGTACGTCGTACTGGTAGCCGGTCGCGAACCGAGCCGGGAGCTGGCCGACGAGATCCTGTCGTACTGCCGCGAGCACCTGGCGCCGTACAAGCGGATCCGGCGGATCGAGTTCGCCGAGCTGCCGAAGACGATCTCCGGCAAGATCCGCCGGGTCGAGCTGCGTACCGACGAGGCCGCCAAGGTGGATCGCGGCGAGCGGGCCGAACACGCCTACGACGAATCGGACTTCCGCCCGGGCTGAACGTGATGGAATGACCCGATGTCGCTCGACACGGGTCTGGGCATCGCGGCCGTCGCCGTACTGCCGTTGCTGGTCGGGATCGGTGTCATCGGGTCGCGGCTCGCGTCGCTGCGACACGACAAGGGCATCGTCACCGCGGCGCTCCGCGCGATCCTGCAACTGGCCGCCGTCGGTCTCGTCGTCGGGCTCGCGCTGCACTCGATCTGGGCGACCCTCGCGTTCGTCTTCGTGATGCTCGCGGTGGCGTCGGTGACGAGCGGCCGGAGGATCCGGTCGACCGCGCCGGTCCCGGGCCAGTACGCGTTCTGCGCGCTCGCGATCGGCGGCGGGGCGGCCGTGGTGATGCTGCTGCTCATCCTGCCCGGCGTGGTCCCGCGCAATCCGGAGACGATCCTGCCGATGGGCGGCATCATCGTCGGCGGCACGATGACCGCGACCACGCTGGCCGGGCGACGGTTGCTGCAGGAGTACGGCACCCGGTACGGCGAGTTCGAGGCCGGACTGTCGATCGGGCTGATGCCGCCGGACGCGTTCAAACTGGTCGCCGGACCGCTCGCCGGGGACGCGTTGCTGCCGGTGCTCGACCAGACCCGCACGGTCGGACTCGTCTCGCTGCCCGGCGCGTTCGTCGGGATGATCCTCGGCGGCGCCTCCCCGATCGAGGCGGCCGCGTTGCAATTGGTGGTGCTGCTCGGACTGATCACTTCCGAGGTGCTGGCGATCTGGATCATGACGGAGTTGCTGTCCCGGGCGTCGTTGCCCGACGGGCGTACGGTTTCCTCATGAACGACGACAACAGCATCTTCAGCCGCATCAACAAGCTGGTGGCCGAGGAGCACGAGCTGCGCAGCAAGCACACGGCCGGCGACGTGACGGACTCCGACGAGCGCGGCCGGCTGCAGGCCCTGGAGACCGAGCTGGACCAGTGCTGGGACCTGCTCCGCCAGCGCCGCGCCAAGCGCGAGTTCGGCGAGGACCCGGACAGCGCCCAGGCCCGCTCGTCCGAAACCGTCGAGGGCTACCTCGGCTAGAAACAAGTCGGCGGCGCCGCCCGAGCAGACAGCGCCGCCACTCAATTTCTGTCCCCACCCCACCGCCCCGGTCTGGTCAAATCCAGTCAGAAACCGCGCAGTTTCTCCGGGGTGATGCGGATCAGCACCGGGTACTCGCGGTGGAACTGCTCAGCGGGCATGTCGAGCCCCGCCAGGCCGCTGGCGTACTTCGCGTCGTAGTCGGCCAGCTCGTCGGCCGTCGGCCCTGCTTCGTCGATCACCGCTTCGCCAGTGATCACGCCGACGTCACCGCCGGTGTGGGTGGCGTTGAAGTTCACCGCGACCCGGCCGTTCGCGGCGATCTTGTGCACTTTCGCCTTCGCCGCCTGGCTGAAGACGAGGATCTCCCGGCCGGTCCAGGTGAACCAGACCGGGTTCGGCGCCGGTGTACCGGACCTTCCGACAGTGGTCAGCCAGACCACGTCCTCATTCGCGAGCTGCTTCTCGATCCGGGCGCCGAATCCGGTATTCGTGTCGATCGTGAACATTGAAGCCTTTCGGTCGCAGGGCTCACGGACCCAGCCGGCCCCACTCGATCGCCGGGCAGCGGTTCATCACCATCGTCAGTCCCGCGGCCGTCGTCCGGGTGTAGGCGTCCGGATCCACTACATCAAGCTGGAACCACACAGCCTTCGCGTTGATTCCGGCCGCCTGGTCCGCGATCTCACCGGCGAGTTCCGACCGGACGAAGACGTCCACGCAGTCCACCCCGAAGGGGATGTCCGCCAGCGTCGCGTACCCCTGCTCGCCGTGCACGGTCTCGGCCGACGGGTGCACCGGCACGATCCGCTTCCCTTTGCCCTGCAGGAACCGCGCCACGCCGTACGCCGCCCGGCTGGTGTTGTTCGACAGGCCCACCACCGCCCAGGTCTGGCAGTCGGCCAGGATCTTCCGGATGTCGCTCTCGTCGGCCCAGCTCTCCATGCCTCGATCCTCCCTCGCCCGGCAAATTCCAACCTCCAGCCTCCGACCTCAACCCGGGTTGAGGTCAACGGCGCAGATAAGTGAGCACGGCGGAGACCCGGCGATCGTGTCCCTCCTCGAGCTGGAGCTTGGCGAAGATGTTGCCGACGTGTTTGCGGACCGCGGCCTCGCTCACCACCAGCTGCTCGGCGATCGAGGAGTTCACCCGGCCCTCGGCCATCAAGGCGAGCACCTCGAGCTCACGTGGGGTCAGCGCGGCCAGCGGCCCGTCGTCCCGTCGCCGCGCGAGCAGCTGGCGGACCACCTCGGGATCCACCACCGTCCCGCCGTCCGCCACCCGGTCGAGCGACGCGAGGAACTCGGTCACATGCCCGACGCGATCCTTCAGCAGGTACCCGATCCCGCCGCTGGTCGACTCGAGCAACGACGACAGGTACGCGTCCGCGACGTACTGGGACAGCACCAGGATCCCCATTGCCGGGAAGTCGGCCCGGATCGCGGCCGCCGCGCGCAGTCCCTCGTCGCTGTGCCCGGGCGGCATCCGGACATCGGTGATCACCACGTCCGGCGGATTTTTCCGGACCACGGCCAGCAGGGTGTCCGCGTCGCCGACGGAATCGCGGACCTCATGACCGGCACGATCGAGAATGCTCGCCAGCCCCTCGCGCAACAGCATCGAGTCCTCGGCCAGCACGATGCTCAGTCGTCGAGCCGGCACGGGCACTCCATTCGCAGTCGGGTCGGCCCACCGGGTGGGCTGGACAGGTCGAGTGTGCCCCCTAACGCGTCCAATCGGGTCACCAGGCCGGTCAATCCGGTACCCGCGGCCGGATCCGCTCCGCCGACGCCGTTGTCGGTGATCGCGACCACCAACCTGTCCCCGTCGATCCATCCGTCGACCTCGCACCGGGTCGCCGACGCGTGCTTCGCCACGTTGCCCAGCGCCTCGCTGATCACGAAGTACGCCGCCGCCTCGATCGGCCTCGGCAACCGCGACGGCAACGCCATCCGCACATCCACCGGCAGCGGACTCCGGTCGGCCACCTCTCGTACGGCGGCCTCAAGCCCAAGGTCGACCAGGACGCGCGGGTGGATCCCCCGGACCGCCTCGCGCAGATCCGCCAGCGCCGCCTCAGCCTCCGTATGTGCCTTGACGACCAGGCGCTTCCCTTCTCCCTCAGGTAGATCGAGCTCGGCCAGTCCCAGCGTCATCGTCAGCCCGACCAGCCGCTGCTGCACCCCGTCGTGCAGGTGCCGCTCGATCCGGGCGCGCTCGGTCTCGAACGCGTCCACCAGATCCAGCCGGGACCGGCGCAGCGCGGCCACGTTCCGCTGCAGCTCCTCCTCACGGGGACCCAGCAGCGCCTTCGCCAGCTCCGCCTCGGTCCCGGCAAGACAGCCCAGGATGTACGACGTCACGGCGTACCAGGCGGGGCCGAACGTGACGACGAACAGGATCCCCTCACCGTCGCTGTCCAGGGTCCACGGACCCATGGCCAATGCGTCGTGCTCCGCGATGACCGGCGCCGCCAAGGTGACTCCGAGGACGGTCGCGCTGAGGCCGGCGAACACCGCACTGACCAAGGCGACGAAGGTGCCCAGGAGTACGCCGTACCCGAGTGCCCGCACCGACGCCTGTTCGCGTCGGCGGAACTTCAGCCGCTCGCGGCGGGACATCCGCGCCGGCATCACCGCATGCGGGCTGGCGACACCGCCCGGCAGCATCAGCCGTACCCGCCAGCGCTCCACGACGCCGATCAGCACCCCGAGCAAGGGGAACGCGGTCAGCATCAGAATGCCGATGATGAGCGGGCTCAGCACCGTACTCACGCCGACGGCGGCGACCAGGACGGCGATGGTGATCGCGCCGACCGGCACCGAGCTGAGCAGGTAGGCATAGCTGCGCCACGGCCAGGACGAGACGAGATACCGCCTCGAGGCCAGGGCCACCCACACACTCTTCACCGGGTCAACCCTAGGGGCGGACCGGTCCCGGAGTCGGTAGCTTGCGCGCTACCACGGGTCTCCCCCACGGGCCAGGGTGGAAACAGTCGCGCCCCGGTTCGCTGGAACCATGACCACTACCGCGCCGATCCACCCAAACGTCCACGTGGGCGAGCCGCCCGCCCTACTGCTCGACGGCATCACCAAGACCTACCGGTCCAAGGCCGGCGCGGTCGACGCGCTCCGCGGCGTCACGTACCACTTCCACCGCGGCTCGTTCACCGCCGTGATGGGCCCGTCGGGCTCCGGTAAGTCCACCCTGCTGCAGTGCGCGGCCGGACTCGACAAGCCGACCACCGGCACGGTCCTGCTCGGCGGGACCGGGCTGCACGGCCTCAGTGAGGTCGCGCTGACCAAGCTGCGCCGCGAGCAGATGGGATTCGTGTTCCAGGCCTACAACCTGCTCCCGTCGCTCACCGTCTACGACAACGTCGCCCTGCCGCTCCGGCTGACCGGCAAGCGGCCCCGACGCGATGAAGTCCACCAGGTACTCGACCAGGTTGGCCTCGGCGGCATGGCCCGGCGCCGTCCGGCCGAGCTCTCCGGCGGCCAGCAGCAGCGCGTCGCGATCGCCCGCGCTCTGATCACCCGGCCCGCGGTCTTCTTCGCCGACGAACCGACCGGCGCACTGGACAGCACCGCCAGCCGCCAGATCCTCAGCTTGTTGCGCGAGGCAACCGACCGGGCCGGTCAGACCGTGGTCATGGTCACCCACGACCCGGTCGCAGCCGCGTACGCCGAACGAGTGCTGTTCCTGTCCGACGGCCTGGTCGCGGGCTCACTCGACCGGGGTACCCCGCAGCAGATCGCCGCCGCGATGAGTGACCTGGAGCGATGATGTTCTTCCTGAGTCGTCAGACGGTCCGCCGGCACCGCTCCCTGTACGCCGGCTCCTTCGTCGCCCTCGCGGTCGGCGTCTTCCTCCTCGGCCTGGCCGCCACCGCGACCGCCGCCACCATCGCGTACGACGCGCCGCCGGGCAGCAGCATCCCGGTCAGCCTGCCCGGGTACGACGGGGAGCCGGCGCGCACGGTCGACGTGCCGTTGTCCGGCGAGGACGCGTCCGGGTTGCAGGTCGTACTCAGCATGGTCGGCGTGATCTCCGGGTTCATCACGATCTTCGTCATCGCCAGCACGTTCGCCTTCGCGGTGGCCGCGCGGCGCCGTGAGATCGGACTGCTCCGGCTGATCGGGGCCACGCCGGGACAGATCCGGCGGATGGTGCTCGGCGAGGCGCTGGTGGTCGCGTTCGCGGCTTCGGCGACCGGCACCGTACTGGCTCAGCTGGCGACTCCCCTGCTGCTCGCAAAGGCGTCATACACGGAATTGGCACCGGTGAAGCTGGAGCCGGCCAGTCCGTGGCTGCCGCTGGCGATCGCGATGGGGGCCGGGATGGTCGTGGCGATGCTCGGTGCACGGTCCGCGGCCCGTCGTGCCGGGAAGGTCGGGGCGGTCGACGCGTTGCGGGAGGCCGCTCTCGAACCACCGCGGATCGGACCGGTACGGATCGGGTTCGGCGTCCTGTTCCTGGCCGGTGGGATCGTGTTGCTCTCGTTGATCCGGCCGTCGTCGGGTGAGGCGGCAGCGCCGTTGGCCATGTTCACGCCGATGCTGCTCGTGATCGCGCTGACCCTGCTCGCGCCGCTCGTCGTGCCGTGGATCGGGCGACTCTGGGCGATCCCGCTGGTCGCGTGGACCCGGGTCTCCGGGCGGCTGGCGAGGAGCAACGTGGTCGCCGCGCCCCGGCGCAGCGCGTCCTTGGCCGCGCCGATCCTGGGGATCTCCGCGATCGCCGGTTCGATGGTGCTCAGCCTCAGCTTCGTCGCCGACGCCGCGGCCGCCACCATCCGGGACAGCGTTCTCGCCCCGATCGTCGTCACCGCGCCTGCGGAAGAGAGCGCCTCGCCTGCCGCCGGCTCCGGCCGCCCGGATCGCGAACTGCGCGAGCGCATTCTCCAGACTCCCGGTGTCGCCGCCGTCGACGGCAGCATCCCGCTCCGACTCATCCGGACCGACTCGGACTCGGCAGAGCTCGAGGATGCCGAGGGGATCGATCTCACGGTCGCACCCAAGGCACGCAGGATGACGGCCGTCGAAGGCGACCTGTCCAAGCTGGCCGGCAAGACCGTTGCCATTGGCAAGGAGATGGCCGGCTTCGAGCAGTACGAGGTCGGCGACGAGATCCCGGTCACCTACACCGACAGGAGCACCGACCGGCTGAAGATCGTGGCGATCCTGGCGGACGCCTTCGGGGTCAACGCGTCCCTGATCATCCCCGAGGACCTGGCCCGTGCGCACGCGCCGAACGCTCAGCCGGCCCAATGGTTCGTGCTCCCGGCCGATGGGGTCAGTCCGGACTCGGTCGTGGCCGGCCTTGACCAGAATCTGGCCGGCAGCGGAGCGGACGCCGTACCGGCCGCTGTCTGGGAGGCTGCGCAGGATGAAGGCGTCCGGCAGGGCAACCAGCTGGGCCTGATTCTGCTGCTCGGACCAGCGGCGCTCTACAGCGCGATCGCGATCGTCAACACGCTGCTGATGGGCAGCCTGCAGCGGGGGCATGAGTTCGTGACCTCGCGGCTACTCGGTGCGACACCGGCCCAGATCCGGCGGATGGTGTTGTGGGAGTCGACCCTGGTCGGCGTGGTCGCGCTGAGCTTGGGGACGGCAATCACGGTCACGGTCGGGATCCTGATCCGGCACGCGATGACCGACGGCCTGGCCGACGTCGCGGTGACCGTACCGTGGGGGCCGCTGCTCGGGATCGCGGGCACCTGTCTGGTCCTGGCTGTCGGTGCGGCGCTGGCGCCGACCGCGGTGATCCTCCGTCACTCCCACCCGTCGGCAGCCGCCGCGGAATAGCCTCACCCCGCCGGTCTTCGCCCACTCGTCGGCGCGGCGACGTAGGGTTGGCGCGATTGGGCCGGGTCGCTGCCGTGGTTAGGGGCTCCGACCAGGGACAATGGCGCTGCCGCCACCACCGCCGCGGCGCGTCTCAGCAGCACGCACGAGGAGTTCGCAGACCCGCATGGCACGCCGTTCCAGCACCACCACCGAACCGGAAGACTTCGAGGAGCGCATCCTCGATATCGACGTCTCCGACGAGATGCGCACGAGCTACCTGGAGTACGCCTACTCGGTGATCTACGCCAGGGCGCTGCCGGACGCGCGGGACGGGCTGAAGCCGGTACAGCGCCGGATCCTGTTCTCGATGGCGGAGAACGGTATCCGCCCCGAGCGCGCGCACGTGAAGAGCGCCCGCGTCGTCGGTGAAGTGATGGGTAAGTACCACCCGCACGGCGACGGCGCGATCTACGACGCCCTGGTCCGGACCGCACAACCGTGGTCGATGCGGGTCCCGCTGATCGACGGCCACGGCAACTTCGGATCTCTGGACGATGGTCCGGCGGCCATGCGTTACACGGAATGCCGGATGGCGCCGTCGGCGATGGCGATGACCAACGGCCTGGACGAGAACGTCGTCGACTTCAAGCCGAACTACGACGGCCAGGAGAACGAGCCGTCGGTGCTGCCGGCCGCCTTCCCGAACCTGCTGGTCAACGGCGCCGCCGGGATCGCGGTCGGTATGGCGACCAACATGGCGCCGCACAACCTGATCGAGGTGATCCAGGCACTGCGGCACCTGATCAAGACGCCGGGCGCGGACCTCGACGACCTGATGCGGTTCATCCCCGGCCCGGACCTGCCGACCGGCGGCAAGATCGTCGGACTGGACGGCATCAAGGACGCCTACGCCACCGGCCGCGGCAGCTTCAAGATGCGCGCCACCGCCCGGATCGAGAACGTCACCCCGCGGCGCAAGGGCATCGTGGTCACCGAGCTGCCGTACACGGTCGGCCCGGAGAAGGTGATCGAGAAGATCAAGACCCTGGTCCAGGCGAAGAAGCTGCAGGGCATCGCGGACGTCAAGGACCTGACCGACCGCAACCACGGCACCCGGCTGGTGATCGAGGTCAAGAACGGGTTCGTCCCGGAGGCGTTGCTGGAGCAGCTGTACAAGCTGACGCCGCTGGAGGACGCGTTCCACATCAACAACGTCTGCCTGGTCGACGGCCAGCCCCGCACCCTCGGCCTGCGCGAGCTGCTCGACGTCTACCTGCAACACCGGTACGACGTGACCCGGCGGCGCAGCGAGTTCCGCCGGCAGAAGGCCCAGGACCGGCTGCACATCGTCGACGGCCTGCTGATCGCGATCCTGGACATCGACGAGGTCATCCAGATCATCCGGACCAGCGACGACGCGGCCTCCGCGCGGGCCCGGCTGATCGAGATCTACGACCTCAGCGAGATCCAGGCGAACTACATCCTGGACATGCCGCTGCGCCGGCTGACCAAGTTCTCCAAGCTCGAACTGGAGACCGAGAAGGCCGAGCTGGAACGCGAGATCGAGAAGCTGACCGCGATCCTGGAGGACCCGGGACTGCTGAAGAAGATCGTCTCCGAGGAACTGGCCGACATCGCCAAGACCTACGGCACCCCGCGGCGTACGGTCCTGCTGGAGTCGTCGGGCGCGACCAAGACCGCTGCCGTCCCGCTCGAGGTGACCGACGACCCGTGCTGGGTGCTGCTGAGCTCCACCGGCCTGCTCGCACGGACGAACGGGGTCGAACCCTTCGTCGAAGGCGAGAGCCGGGCCAAGCACGACGCGATCATCTCGGCGATCAAGAGCACCGCCCGCGGTCAGTACGGGCTGGTCACGAGCGCCGGCCGGCTGATCCGGCTGGAGTCGCTCGACCTCCCCGCCGTACCGACCACCGCGAACGCCCCGAACCTGCAGGGTGGCGCGCCCGTGGCCGAGTTCGTATCCCTGGAGCCCGGTGAGAAGGCGCTGGCCCTGAGCACGATGGACCCGGAGTCCGTCGGCGTCGCACTCGGTACGGCGGGCGGCGTGGTCAAGCGGGTCGTCCCGGATCACCTCAGCAACCGTGACTCGTGGGAGATCATCCGGCTCAACGACGGCGACGAAGTGGTCGGCGCGGTCGAGCTGGTCACCGGTGAAGAGGAGCTCTGCTTCATCACCAGCGACGCCCAGCTGCTGCACTTCCCGGCCTCGGTGGTCCGCCCCCAGGGCCGTACGGCGGGCGGTATGGCCGGCGTCCGGCTCACCGGCGGGGCCAAGGTCACCTATTTCGGCGCGGTCGACAGCGCGAAGGACAACATCGTGCTGACCATCTCCGGGTCCTCGTCCGCCCTGCCGGGCACGGAGATCGGCGCGGTCAAGGTGACGCCGCTGACGGAGTACCCGGGCAAGGGTCGTGGCACCGGCGGCGTCCGCTGCCACCGGCTGCTGAAGGGCGAGGACGGCCTGCTGCTCGCGTACATCGGCGCGGGCCCGCTCCGCGCCAGTGCGAGCAGCGGCGCCCCGGTCGAACTGCCGCCGCTGGACGCCCGCCGCGACGGGTCCGGCGTGCCGGTGGCCCAGCCCATCGCCGCCTGCGCCCCGAACCTGGCAGGCTGACCCCATGAAGAGACTGGTCGCGCTCGGCGCGGTGCTGGTGCTGGCGATGACCGGCTGCAGTGACAACAAGGACGATGGTGGCGACGGCCAGAAGACCGGGGAGGATCCGGTCGCCCTGCTCACCGAGGTCAAGAAGACCATCGACGAGGCCGCCAGCGTGCACCTGGTGCTGACCGGCCGGGACCTGCCGGACACGGCCCAGACGCTGGCGAAAGGCGACGGGGTGGCGACACACGCGCCGGCGTTCAAGGGCAAGCTGACGGTGCGCGCGGCCGGTTCCCCGATCGATGCCGACGTGGTCGCGGTCGGCGGCAAGGTGTACGCCAAGCTGCCGTTCACAACGAGCTTCGCCGAGCTGCCGCCGTCCCAGCTGGCCGGGCTCGGCGCGCCGGACCCGGCGATCTTCCTCGACCCGGCGAAGGGGATCACGTCGGTCCTGCCGACGCTGAAGGATCCGGTGATCAAGGGTGAGACGCGGGAAGGCTCCAAGGTGCTGACCGAGGTCACCGGTGCGGTGCAGGGCAAGACGCTGCAGGGCATCTTCCCGAAGGCGCCGGCCGACCAGGACTTCCCGAGCAGCTTCAAGATCGACAAGGACACCAAGCAGTTGGTGTCGGCAACGATCAGCGGCCCGTTCTACGACGGCGCCACCAGCAGCTACGACGTCACCCTGGACCGGTACGGCGAACAGGTCGAGATCACCAAACCGTGAGCGAGGATCCGGCGACCGGTGAGTCGGGACCCGGCGGAGCTTCGGCGGCCAGTTCGGCTTCGTTCGACAGTCCGCGGACGCGGCTGACGCTGGCCTCGATCGCGGTCGCCTTCGCGGCTGCGGACACCTACGTCGTCGTACTGGCGTTGCCGGACATGATGGCCGGGGTCGGGCTCTCGGCCGACGAGTTGCAGCGGGCGGCCCCGATCATCTCCGGCTTCCTGCTCGGCTATATCGCTGTACTCCCCCTGATCGGCCGGATCGCCGACGTGGTCGGCCGCACGCCCGTGCTCGTCGGAGCTCTACTGCTGTTCGCGGTCGGCTCCCTGATCACAGCAGCGGCGTACGACCTGCCCCTGGTCGTGACCGGCCGCTTCCTGCAAGGCGTCGGCGGTGGCGGCCTGGTCCCCGCCACACTGGCCTTGGTCGCAGACCTCTGGCCACCCCAGAAGCGCGGACTCCCACTGGGCGTCGTCGGCGCGGTGCAAGAGATCGGCTCGGTCCTCGGCCCATTGTTCGGCGCCGCCGTCCTCGCGATCGCGGACTGGCGCTACATCTTCTGGATCAACCTCGCCGTCGCCGTCGTGCTGGCCGTCTTCCTCCGCGGCCGGCAACGACCACCGCTGTCCGCCGCCGTCGGACTCCTTGCCTGCATAGGACTCGGGCTCACCCTCACGGCACCCCAACGACTGGCCTCGGGTGTCACGCTCGGCCTGCCCTTCGTCCCCTTCACCGGTGAGTCCCGGCTCCTCACGCCCATCGGTCTCGTCACCCTGCTTCTGTTGCTCCTGTGGATCGCGCTGCTCCTCCGCAAGATCCGCCTGCGCGCGTTGCTCGACGAGATCGACCTAGTCGGCGCCCTCCTGCTGGCCGTCGCCCTCTCCGGCGTCGTACTGGCCTTCGCCACGGCCGATCCCGAGCGCGAGGTGATGGCGCCCGCCGGCCCGTGGCTCCTGGTCGGCGCCGGGATCTTCGCGATCGCGTTCGCCCTGTGGCAGCGCCGTACCGCGCTCGCGATCGTTCCGCCCGGCCTCCTCGGTCCGAAGCCGGCCTGGGGCTCCCTCCTCGTCAGCTTCCTCGTCGGCTCGGCCCTGATCGCGGCCCTCGTCGACGTCCCGGTCTTCGCCCGTACGACGCAGGGCGGTGGCCAGCTCGCGGCCGCACTCGTGCTGCTGCGGTTCCTGATCGCGTTACCCGCCGGCGCAGTCGTCGGCGGCTGGCTGACCCGTCGATACGGGCTGGGACTGATCACCGGAGCCGGCCTGGCGCTGTCGGGCGCGATGTTCGTCTGGATGGCGTACTGGGACCGCGACGCCCTCGACCACGCGCCGGCGACGATCGCCCTGCTGCTGTGTGGGTTCGGCTTCGGTCTCGCGCTGTCACCCGTCAACACCGCCATGCTCGGCGCGACTCGACCGGACAGCCACGGACTCGTGAGCGCGCTGGTCGTGGTCGCCCGGATGGTGGGCATGCTGGTCGGCGTCTCCGCGCTCACCGCGATCGGCCTGCGCCGGTACTACACGATCGTCGCGGACGTGCCCTCGCCCAACGAGCTGTGCCCGGACAAGCCCGGCCAGTGCCGCCCGTTCCTCGACGCACTCCGCGAGGCGGCGATTTCACAAGTGCACACGATCTTCGCCGGCGCGGCCGTCTGCGCGTTCGCGGCCGCCGTACTGGCTGTCCTGCTGCTCGGGCGGCGGCGCGCTGTCCACCCGTGAGAAGGGTGATGGGGCGAACGGGCTGCGGCGCGCTGTCCACGCGTGAGGACGGTCATGGGGCGAGCGGCCCGGCTCGCGTACCGTGATCCGTGTGACTGCGAGAACCGCCGCCCTCGACAGCGCCGGGCTCTGCTCGGCGATCTGCCGAGAGCTGGACGAACCGATGCCGGGGACGGCCGTTGTGGCCGCCGGCTGGGTCGTCGTGGAACAACCCGGGCCCTGGGGCCGCAAAGCGCCGACCCAGAGCCACCTCGATCCCGATTTCGGCGCCAAGATCGATGCCGACTGCAAGAAGGTGGATCTGCGCTTCGGGCTGATCCGCTCCCCCGGCAAGCACGCCGACGCCGTACCGCGCGCCCATCAGGTGTACGTCGCGAGCACCGCGCCCGGCCGGACGTGGTTACTCGGCGGCTGCGTCGACGAACCGGCCGCGCTTGCCTCGTTGGACCTCGACGCGGTCAGCCGGGGCGATCTGGACGCCGTACGGGCGTCGTTGCCTGAGCTGTCGCCGGTCACCCAGCCGGTCCTGCTGATCTGTACGAACGGCAAGCGCGACGAGTGCTGCGCCTTGTTCGGGCGTCCCCTGGTCACGGCGATGGCGGCCGTCGCTCCCGGACGCGTCTGGGAGTCGAGCCACCTCAGCGGGCACCGGTTCTCACCGACCGCGGCCCTGCTGCCCGCCGGGACCCTGCACGGCCGGCTCACCGTCGAGTCGGCCACCGCCGTCCTCGCCGCGGCCGATCGCGGTGAGACAGTCATCGACACGCTGCGCGGCCGGAGCACCTGGACCAAGCGCGGCCAGGTCGCCGACATCGCCGTCCGCGACCTCAGCGGCGAGGTCGCGCTGGAGGCGCTCAGCGTCATCGCGGAGGACCTCGAGACGGTCACCGTCCGGCACACCGACGGCCGGACCTGGATCGTCGACGTCGCCGCCGAACCCGCCGACCCGCCCCGTCCGGAGTCCTGCGGAAAGGAACCCTACGACATGTCGATCCTGCGTGCCGGTACCGTCCGTTCCGGAGCCCACCGATGACCAGAACCCCAGTCGACAACCACGAGGCCGGTGACCTGGCGGCCGAGGGCGTTGAGCCCGGCGGGCCAGCGGCCGAGGGCGTTGAGCCCGGCGGGTTCGAGGCCGAGGGTGTTGAGCCCGGCGGGTTCGAGGCCGGTGAGTTCGGGGCCGGTGAGCTCGAGGCTGGTGGGTTCGAGGACCTGCTGGCGGCCAACGCGGAGTACGCGAAGAGCTTCGCCTACAGCGGTTTCGACGGGATCGCCCATGCCGGTATCGGCGTGGTCACCTGTATGGACTCGCGGATCCCGCCGCTGGAGATGCTCGGCCTCAAACCGGGTGATGCCAAAGTACTGCGCAGCGCGGGCGGCCGGGTCACCGAGATCACCATGACCGGGCTCGTCCTCGGCGTACAGCTGCTCGGGGTCCGCCGGATCATGGTGATCCCGCACACCCGTTGCGCGATGGCCGCGATGTCCGAGGACGAGATGCGCGCCAAGGTCGAACGCGCCGCCGGGAAGCCGGCCGGGTACCTCCCGCTGGCCGTCATCCCCGACCAGCTGAAGGCACTCCGCCGCGACGTCGCCGCCGTCCGCGAACACCCGCTGATCGGCGACGACATCCTCGTCGGCGGCTTCATGTACGACGTAGACACCGGCCGCCTAACCCAAATCACCTAACCCAGCCGCCCGCCGTACCGCCCGCCGAACACCCCGCCCGCCCCGGCCACATCTCAGAGGCTAGCCTCTCAGCTTGATGGTTACCCCCTGAGAATCCGAGGGGGCAACCATTCATCTCGGAGGCTAGCCTCTGAGATGCCGCTTGGTCGGGGGCTGGTGGGCCCGTGAGATGACCGGCTAGCTGGGGTTGAGGGTTACCTTGCCGGTGTCGAGTTCGTAGTAGGCGCCTACGAGTCTGACCTTGCCGGACTTTTCCAACGGGCCTAGCACGGTGGACTTGCGGAGTTGCGCGAGTACGAGGTCGACGTTGGCGTGTACGGCGTTGTCCAGGCGGTCCCCGCTCTTCCCCTTGACCTGACGGACGGCCGGCGCGAGCGCGTCGACGAGGTACCCGATCTCGCCTGCCTCCGCCTCGGTCCGCTGCGCGTCGAGTGCCTTGATGGTCGCGGTGAGAGCGCCGCACCGTTGATGCCCGAGCACCATCAGCAGCGGCGTGCCGAGTTCGGCGACCCCGAACTCCAGGCTCGCCGTCACCGAGTGGTCCAGCACCTCACCGGCGCTGCGTACGACGACCAGGTCGCCAAGTCCCTGGTCGAAGACGAGCTCGATCGGCACCCGCGAGTCAACACAACCGAGCACGGTGGCGAACGGATGCTGTCCCTTGCTCACGGCAACCCGGCGCTCCTCCCCTTCGTCGACTTCCTCGCTCCGGTTCGCCACGAACCGCTGGTTCCCCTCGACCAATCGCTGTAGCGCTTCCTTGCCGTTGGCAACCGGCGGCTGAATCGTGGGGGCGGCCGCGGGGCGCGCGGAGCCGGGCGTAGAGTGCGCTACCGGTGTTCCGGCGGCGCTGTCATCGGCCGCACAGGCGGTCAGAGCCGCCGCGCCCAGACCGGCGCCGAGCGTGCTGCTCAGCGTCGTGGTCAGGAAGCGGCGACGTGTCGTGGGTCGTCGGCCGGAGGCCTGTCGGACAGTGGTCTGCTGCATAGTGGCTGGTTGCATAAGGGCTTGTCGGACGTTCGCTTGTCGGGTTGGGGCTTGGCGGGTGGTCAAGTTTCTGCTCCTCACGAGATCCGGCCTGGGTGCAGACCGCATATCCGAAGGTAACCCCTTGCATACTGTCTGCAACACCGGGGTCGTGTTTGAATCTCTCGGCTGCCCGTTAGGGATCTGATAGGAAACCCTTATGAGACTCCGCCCAAGCTCACTCTCCCGCTCCCTGCTGGTCGGCGCCCTCGCGTTGACGACCGTGCTCACCTCCGCCCAGGCCCCCGCTCTCGCCGCTCCGGTCCGGACCGGCTGCTTCGATCCGGCCGTCATCGGGACCGTCGAGGAGCAGCGCCTCGACAACGGCATCGCCGGCGGCCCGTCCGTCCCGGCCGAGATCCTGGCCCGCTCCGGCTTCGACAAACACGTCGAGGTCTTCACCAACGTGCTGTGCAACCTGCCCAACCGCTTGGCCGCCCAAGCCGCCGTACGGGCTCAAGGCGAAGCCCTCTGGCGCGCCGCGACCCACCGCGCCCAACACCCGCAACTAGCGCCGGCACTCCCGCCGACCGACGACCGCGGCCTCTACTGGGCCCGGATCTCGATGGCCCTCGCCCTGCGCCAGTGGCAACCAGGCTTCAACCTCAGTACGACGGACCGCGCCGAACTGATCCGCACCCTCGAGTACTCCTCCCGCGGCATCACCAGCACCCGCTTCTCCCCCGGCGTCAAGAAGATCGTGGTGACCGGCTTCGACCCGTTCACGCTCGACGCGGACATCCGGATCGGCAACCCGTCCGGCGCCAGCGCGCTCTCCCTCGACGGTCAGCGCTGGCAGCTCGGCGGGACGACGTACGAGATCCAGACTGTCGTGTTCCCGGTCCGGTACACCGACTTCGACGAGAACATGGTGGAGAACGCACTCGCCCCGCACTACCGGCCCGGACCGCAGCACGCCGACATGGTGATGACCGCAAGCCAGGGCCGCGTCGGCATCTTCGACCTGGAGGTGTTCAACGGGCGCCGTCGGTCGGTCAGCTCGATCGGTGACAACAACAACCTCTGGGGTGGCGGCACGCAGAGCGCACCCGTGGTGTCGCCGAGCATGCCGCCCGGTCCCGAGTGGCTGACCGCGAGCCTCCCGACCGCGCGCATGGCGCAGGCGGACGTCACGCCGTTCCGCACCCGGGTGAACACGTCGGTGCTGGAGATCCCCGCCGGTCAGACCGTCCCGGTGCGGCAGCCGCTCGGGCCGACGCCAGGGTCGATCGCGTCGGAGGGCGCCGGCGGCGGCTACCTCTCCAATGAGGTTGCCTACCGCAACACCTTGCAGCGGGATCTGCTCGACCCGCTGATGCCGGCCGGCCACCTGCACGTCCCGGTGCTGCAGTTCGACGCCGCCAACAAGACCGAGATCACCGACCCGACGTACGAGGCCAACCGCGACGCCATCGTCCGCGGCGTCCACTCCGTACTACGAACCGCCCTCGGATAGGTCCAACAGGTCGGCCGTGCGAACCGGCTGACCTGTTGCGAAGGACCGGTTCGCGGCCAGGCCGGTCACCAACGCCAGGGCCGCCTCCCGGGCATCGGCCACGTCGGCACCATGCGTCGGGTCGTCGTCCAGGAGTGCGGCGAGAACCCTGACGTCCGCGCCACCGTGACCGGCGTGGTCGTGGTCGACCGTGTGGTCGACCGGAGGCGCCCACAACGGCCGGACCGTGATCCTGGTCCGGCCGGCCGTCGGCGCGGCCAGGTCGCCGTGTACCGCGCCCCGCGCAGACTCGACCCGTTGGTGCGGCATGGTCCAGGTGGACTCCTCGACCTCGAGCTCCAGCCGGCCACGATCCCCGTTGAACATGACCCGATACCCCTCGGCCGGCGAGTACGCCGTGAGGTGGTACGTCATCGAGGCGCCGGTGTCGTATCCCACCAACAAAGCCATGTCGTCCTCGATAGAGACCCCGGGCGCGAACACGTTGCGATCCCGGTAGTAGCCGTCCTCGGCTTCCGCGTCCAGGTACAACTCGCGCAAGGTCGCGTTGTCCGCCAGGTGCAGCGCGAACGGATCGTCCAGTGCCTCGGCCGATCCGTTGGCCCGCTCGTACGTCCGGGCGTAGCCATGACGGCGACCGGCCTCAGGACCGTAGAAGCACAGTCGACCCTGGCCGTAGACCACCCGTGGTTCGGCTCCCAGCCACCAGTTGACCAGGTCGAAGTGATGGCTCGCCTTGTGCACCATCAGACCACCCGAGTTCGCCTTGTCGCGGTGCCAGCGACGGAAGTAGTCCGCGCCGTGCGACACGTCGAGCAGCCATTCGAAGTGCACCGATTGAACCGACCCGATGGCACCCGAAGCGAGCAACTCGCGAACCCTGCGATGCACCGGATTGAAGCGATAGTTGTAGGCCACCGACAACTCACCACCCGTCTCCCGGACGGCGTCGAGAATCCGCTGTGCCTTGACCTCGTCGGTGGTCATCGGCTTCTCACTGATCACCCGTACGCCGGCCCGCAGCGCCGCCTCGATGTATCCGTTGTGGGTCGCGTCGACGCTCGTCACCACCAGCAGCTCGACGCGCTCGACCCGGAGCATCTCCTCGAACCGCGTAGGCGGCCACAGGTGCGCGGCAGGCCGCCCAGCCGATACCAGCATCCGGTTGTGGAAAGCCATCCTTACCGGGTTCGGGTCGCAGAGTGCCACCAGTTGGTAGGCGTCGCGCTTGGCGAGCCCCTCGGTGAACAGCTGGGCGCGGTTGCCGGTGCCGACGATCGCGGCCCGGACCGGGGTGGACATTCATTGCCTCCAAGGGGTGGTTGCTCGACCCGTCACTGCTTCACCGCGCCGGCCAGGCCGTTGACGAAGAACCGCTGCAGGAGCAGGAAGAGCGCGATGATCGGGGCGAGGGTGATGACGGTGCCGGCACACAACAGCGTCCACTCGGTGGAGTTCTCCCCGATGAACGCGTACATGCCGATCGCCAGCGTGCGCAGCTCGGGCCGGCCGAGGGTGAAGACCAGCGGGATGAAGAAGCTGTTCCAGGCCGTGATCGCGGTGAACAGGCCGACCGTCGCGAGCATCGGGCCGGACAACGGGAGCATGATCCGCGCGAAGGTCTGATGGAAGTTCGCACCGTCGACCAGAGCCGCGTCCTCCAGTTCCCGGTCGATGGCCATGAAGTAGCCCATGAACAAGAACGTGCCGAACACGACCCCGCCGGACGCCTGCACGATGATGACCGACCACAGGCTGTTCAGCAGGTGCAGCCGCTGCATCAGGTCGAACACCGGGATGATCGTGTAGCCGTGCGGCAGGAACAGCGTCGCCGACACCAGTCCCAGGCAGAACCCGCGGCCCGGGAACCGTGTCCGGGCCAGCACGTAACCGGCCATCGAGGTGACCACCAACGTGACCAGGACGGTTCCGATCGTGATCAGCAGCGTGTTCAGGAAGTACTGGCCGAACGACGCCTCGCGCCACGCGTCCAGGTAGTTGGCCCAGAGGAAGTGCGACGGGAGGGGGCTGAGACCGCGGCCGAAGAACTCGTCGTCGCTCTTCAGCGAACTGCCCAGCGCCCAGAACAAGGGGTACAGCCAGGCCAGTCCGCCGATCAGCAAGGCGGCATGGGTGAGCAGCGCGACAGCCCGTCGGCGGCCGCGGTACCCGACCGAGATCGTTGCCATTGGCACCCCTAACCTTGCCGTCCGGTGCTGGTCCCGCGGCGCTTCGCCAGGGAGCGCAGGACCAGTACCTGGACGATCGAGAAGACGATGAGCAGCAGCCCGTAGATGAACGACGCGGCCGAGGCCAGGCCGATGTCGGGCTGGACCGCGTTGGCGTTACTGCCGCCGAACGCGAGGTGGTAGATGTAGGTGTTGACGACCTCGGTGGAGAAGTACGGTCCGCCGCTGGTCAGCACCTGAACGAGGTCGAAGATCTGGAAGGTGCCGATCACCGCGAGCACCACGATGACCACCCCGACAGCCCGCAGCATCGGTACCGTGATGTAGCGGAACATGGCCAGCCGCCCGGCCCCATCCAGCCGGGCAGCCTCGTAGAGCTCCTCCGGGATGGTCTGCAGTCCGGCCAGGAAGTAAACCAAGTTGTAGCCGAAGGTGTGCCAGATCCCGACCAGGATGATGATCGCCATCGCGAAGTTCGGGTCACCCAGCCAGTCGATGTGCTGATCGATCAGGTGCAGGTCCAGCAGCACCGAGTTGATCGAGTCGCCGAAGTTCGACACCAGCAACTGGATGACCACACCGATCACCGCGGCCGACGTGACCACCGGCAGGAAGAAGAGTGTGCGGTAGAACGATGCGAAGCGGAGCCGCCGGTTGTTCAGCACCAAGGCCAACGCGAGCGCCAGTACGAGTTGCACGGGCACCACGACTGCGGCGTACACGAAGGTGTGTCCGAGCGATCGCCAGAAGATGCTGTCGTTCACGATCTGCCGGAAGTTGTCCAGCCCAACGAAGTTGGACGGGTCACCGATCCCGTTCCACCGGTAGAACGTGTACCCCAGCGACGCGATGATCGGATACACGATGAACGCCAGCAGAAGCACCATCATCGGCGCCAGGTAGACATACGACCAGAGATAGGTACGCCGTCGCGCCCGCCGGCGGGCGGTCGGGCTGGCTGCCCGCGGTGGGCCGGACGTACCGGTCCCGTCGCGGACAGCCGTGGTCATCACCATCAGGCGCCCGGCTTGGTGGTGTACGCCTTGGTCAGATCCCAGTCGGCGAAGGCGAAATCGGTCAGGCTCGCCCCGGCTCCCACCGCCTTCACCGCGTCGGCCAGCGCCTGGTTCATCTTGTCCGTCAGCGAGGTCAGCGCACCCTGGACGTCCTTGATCTGGCCGGTGTACACCCCGGCCAGGACGTCGTTGATGTCCGGCTTGACCGCGGCCAGCTCCAGCTTCGTCAGCTCGGGGTTCCGGATGGTGGGCTGCGGTCCGACCACGGCGGTGCCCGCGAGCGCGACGTACTGCGCGAAGGGGGCGAAGGTGACGCCCTTCGGATCGTTGTTCTCCTGATAGACCGACAGTCCCTGGCCCTGCTCGACCCAGCGCTTGCCGGCCTCCCGGCTGTACAGCCAGTCGAACCAGGCCCAGGCCTCGTCTGCGTGCTTCGACTTCGAGGACACGGCGACGAACTTCCCACCGGGCGGACCGTAGAACAGCGCCTTCGGGGTACCGCTCGGCGAGGGCAGGGTGACCAGGCTGTAGTCGGTGAACTTGTGCTTGGTCCACTCCGGCTGGTTCCAGACGCCGCCGATGGTCATCCCGAACCGGCCCCGCTCGAAGAAGGCCCGGGCCTGTTCGTCGTTGATGCTCATCGAGTTGGGGTAGAACCAGCCCTTGTTCTTCCACTCCATCAGCAGATTGATCACGTCGAGGTAGTTCCGGTCGGTGCCGAACGTCCACTTGCCGACCCGGTAGTCCATCCCGTCGATCCCGCCGACGGCCGCACCACCGGGCGACCCGGCACCCCGGACGAACAGGTCGAGCCACCAGGCCAGCGACGTGTTCGTCGAGTTGCCGAAGCCGAACGCCGACACCTTGCCGCCGCTCTTCGAGGTGATCGCTTCCGCCGCCCGGCTGACGTCGTCCCAGGTCTTCGGCAGCAGCACGCTGCCGTCCGGGTTGGTCAGGCCGGCGTCCTTGAAGACCCCGTGGTGGATGTAGAGCTGCAGCGACGGCGCCGGAGCCGCGAAGGGCGCCGTGTAGACCTTGCCGTCGAAGACGTCGACACCCTCGACGAAACTGTTCTGCGGGAACCGCGACTGCCAGGACTTCGTCGCCCACTTGTCCACCGGCAGCAGCCAGTCCTGCGAGACCTGCTGGGTCAGCGGCGGGTTCTTGGGGACCATCAGGATGTCCGGCGGGTTGTTACTGCGGTAGGCCAGTGAGACCAGATCGGCGTACTTGTCGCTCACCTGGGTGGTCTTCTTGACGGCGATCCCGTTGTTGGCCTGCTGGAACAGCTTGATCTCGTTGTCGACCCAGCCGGCCTGGCTGGCGTACCAGTCCCAGTAGGTGATCGTGACCGCCGCCTTCGACCCCGGGTTGTCGGAGTCCGACGAACAGCTACTGAGCGCGCTGCCGACCGCGCTTGCGCCGGCCAGGGCTGCCGCGCCTCGCAGCAGCGACCGTCGAGAGATGGATGATGACATGGGTTACCTCCGATGAGATGCGGCAGCTGCGGCGCCGCAGGCCGGCGTGGTGGACGATGCGATCTGGGTGACTGAGCCGAGCCGCCAGGTGAGTGAGCTGCCGTTCCAGGTGACAGCGACTCGGCGCGGCCGCTGGTAGGGCAGGAACGAAACGGTCTGGCCGCGGTCGGACGGTCCGGGGTTGAAGGCGTTGTCGCTGCCGATCGGCACCGGGATGTAGTAGTCGTTCGCGTTCGAGTAGCCGAAATACGCGGTGTAGGTGTTGTCGAACGAGTTCCGCACGACACAGGCCGCGGTCGGCTGGACCGGGTTGAAGGCGGTCTGTTCGATCCCGGCCGGTTGCAGTGCCGCGTCGTCGACGTACAGGTTGTCGGTGGTCGGCGTACTGACGACCCACTCGGCCTTGGTGAGAGCGCCGGTCCAGCTGACCGGAACGTTGTTCGCGGCAACCTTCGTCCAGCCGGACGCGTTCACCGCTGCCGAGGCCAGCGGGACGAACGTGACGCTCCCGTCGGACTTCGTGAGCTTGAGCCGTACCTGCGCCGTACTCGACCCGGCCGCAAGCCGAACCCAGGCGGACGTCTTGTACGACGCACCGTTCGTGACCGTCACGACCTGAGCCGGCCCGACGTCGGCTGCCCGCCCGCTCGCCAGAACGGAGCTCGCGCCGAGGTGCATCTGGGCAGTGGTGCCTTGTACGACGCACGGTGTGGCGCACGTCCAGTTGTCGGCGGACTGCTCGGCATCGCCGTTGATCAACAGATCGCGGCCGGCCACTGTCTTGGCCATCGGCGCGAACGACGCGTCGTCGACCAGCAGGTTGGTGGTCCCGGTCGTCGTACTGATCCACCACTCGGCCTTGGTAAAGGTGCCGGTCCAGGCGACCTTGACGTTGGACGCGGAGATCCGGGTCCAGCCGGTACTGCTCACCGGCGCCGTGCCGAACCTCACCGTCGTGGATCCGGTCGACGTGGTGACCTTGACGCTGACCATCGCGGTGTCGGTCCCGCTCGTCCCAGCGAGTCTCACCCACGCCGACGAGTCGTACAGGCCACCGTTCACCACCGAGACACCCTGCGCCGGCCCTGCCCACGCGGCACCCCGGGCCGTCACCGACAGGTCGCCGGAGCCGGTGTGCGGAGTGGTCGACGCGTTCTTGAGCGTGCACGTCCCCAGGCAGTACCAGCCCGTCGTATTCGACTGGTTCTCGAGCGTCCCGTTCCCCAGGACCGAAGGCGTCGGCAGGTACGGCGTCATCGCCGGTGGAGCCTGGGCCGGTGGCGGCGTACCGTCCGTCGGGGTGATGGCGATGTCGTCGAGCGTGCACTCCGCCGAGGTCGGATTGGGGTTGGACCAGGCGAACACCTGGGTCCACTTCGTCCCGGCCGGTGGGGTGAAGGCGGCCAGTTTCTGCGTGTACGCGCGTTCGTCGGCGTAGCTGAGCTCGTACTGGAAGGACGGGGCGCCGACGGTGGATCCGCCGCGCACGCCGATGTAGCACTGGGTGCCGCCGCCCGAGAGCCTGCCCCAACCGGACAGCAGGTAGCTCGTACCAGTGGTGAGACCGGTGATGTTCTGAGTCACTCCCGACCCCGGGCTGAGGGACAGCGCGGAGTGTCCGCTGTGCGCGTTCAACGCAGTCCCCGGTCCGGTACCGAGCGGGGTCCAGCCACGGTTGCCACTCTCGAAGTCGCCGTCGCCCACCGGGTTCGGCTGCTCCGTCCGTACGGTCGTGGCGTTGCCGTCGATGATCACCTTCGCGGAGGCGCCGGCCGTCGTGGGCATCGGCACCTTCACCTGCTTGGAGATGCCGTTCACCGTCACCGTGACCAGGTAGTCGCCGAGGAATCCACGGGTGCCGAAGGTCCCGGCGGCGTTGGTCTGCCCGGAGACGCTGGTGTGCCACTGCCGCTTGATCAGGTCCTCCCAGACCAGCCCGTTCGGCTTGGGCGACCAGTCCGCGTTGTAGAGCGCGACCCTGGGGTTGTAGATGTTGTTCGCCCAGATGCCGAAGTTGCTGATCTGGTTGACGTTCGGATTCGAGAACATCACCGTCATGAAGTCGCGGGTGTAGTCCGCCTGCAGTTGCAGGTCGTCGGTGTCGACGTCGAACTCCGTGATCGCCGCCTTCACCCCGAGCCCGGCGAACTGGTCGACGATCGTCATCAGGTCGTCGGGTGAGGTCAGCTGCAGCCCGTTGAAGTGGCTCTCGAACCCGATCAGGTCGATCGGTGCGCCGGAGGCCTTCAGCGACTGGACGATGCCGTAGACGTGGTCACGGTGCCGCTTCTCCCAGCCGTTGTTCTCCAGCAGCCCGTAATCGTTGAGCGCAAGCGGTACCGTCGGGTCGGCCTGGTCCGCGAGCTGGAACCACGAGGCGATCTCGTTCGGGCCGAGGATGTCCTGCAGGCTGTGCTCGGAGTACGGCTCGTTCACCACGTCCCACTCGTCGACGAGCCCCTTGAGCGTTGTCGCTTCGTCGGTGATGTGATTGTTCACCCGGGCCCGGAGTGCGGCCGGATCGTTCTGCAGCGTGACCAGATCCGGCGGCATGTACCCCCACGACGGCCAGATCAGGGTGTGGCCGCGGACCCGCAGACCGCGTTCCCGCATCCACTGCAGGGCCGGCATCGTGATCGTGTCCCGCTCGACCTGGTTCTCCCAGTGGTTGCTCCACTTCAGGTTGTTGCCCAGGGCCCCTTGATTGAACAGCGTGGAGACCTTGCTCTGGTACTGCGCCAGGTCGCTCGCGCTGATCCCGCTCGACGGGTCCCCGATCAACCGCGCGCCGTCGGAGGCAGCGCCGAACTTGAAGGCACTGGTCTGCTGTACGGCGGACACCGTCGCGCCGCTGACCGGCTGACCCTCCGTGTTGACGACGGACAGGGCCAGATTCCCCTTGCGGTACTGGTCGATCCGGGCATTCGCCGCGGTCCGCCAAGCGGCGTTCGCGTCGCGTCCTTCGTAGGTGATCTGGGGATAACCGGCCGGCGTCCCCGGGCCCCAGTCCTGCACCGACACACCGGCGATCTGGAACTTCTGCGCGCCGTACCCGAGCCAGAGGTTCAGGTGCGCCGCCGTCGTCGTACCGGCCGTGTACGTCACCGCGGCCCGGAACGGGAACTCGAACTTCTGCCACGTAGAGCCGTAGAGCAACGCGGCGTTCATCGACTTCTTGTACGGGCTGCCGTCGGTCTCGAAAACCAGGTGGGCGTTGCCGGTGGAGCTTCCGGCGATCGGCTCGATCACGCGAGCCCAGACGTTGGCGACCATTGCGTCCCCGGCAGTCACGGTCGCCGCGGCCGGTACGCCGAGGGTGATCTCGTACTCGCCGTCCAGCCCGGGGCTCTGCGGGCCGTTCGGGACCGTGACCTCCAGCGCCTCAGTGAAGTCGGGGTTGCCAGTGATCGGTACCAGTTCGGTCGAGTCGGTCGGCAAGTTCTTGAACTGGGTGAAGTTGGCCAGCGGATCGGCCGGCAACACCTCGAACGGCGTCGCGTCGGCTCTCGCGGGGAGCTGGGTCAAGAGCGCGGCCAGGACTGCCAGGGCCGTGCAGACAGCGGTTCGTCGGATGGGTTTCGGGCGGGTGCTGAGTCTCGAGAAGGGCCTCATGATCCGGATTCCTTCAAACTGGCACGCGGCAGGGCAGGCTCTGCCCACCAACCGGTCCACCAGGGGCCGTCGGAGTGCGGAGTCCTCGGCGGGACTGCCGGATGCGCGGTGATGGCGGCGCCGGTCCGGCGCCAAGGAGTCGTGTGCTCGGTCGGGAGGGCGGACCTCGACCCAGGGGCGGATCAGGCCTTGGTGGTCTGTGACCTGCCGCGCCGGGAGCGGGTCACGGGCACCGGCCCGCAACTCGCCCTGACGATCAGGCTGGTCGGCATGGACAGGCGGACCGGATCCGGCGAGACCCGCTCGCGGTTCAGTTCGCCCGAGTTCTCGTTCGCGTTCTCGTGGTTCGCGTTCTCGTCGTTCGCGCGGATGGCGGTGAGCAGCAGGTCCGCGGCCCGCTTCCCCATCTCCACGAACGGCTGCTGGATGGTGGTCAGCGGCGGCCGGATCTGAGCGGCGGACTCGATGTCGTCGAACCCGATCACCGACACGTCCTCCGGCACCCGCAGGCCCGCCTCGGACGCCGCCGTCATCACCGCGTACGCCGTCACGTCGGAGTGCGCGAAGACCGCGGTCGGCCGCTCGTCCGCGGGCATGGCGAACAGCTCGCGCGACCTGGCCTTGATCTGGTCCGGGACGAAGTCGCCCGGCTTGGTGAGCTCCGGGTCGGGCTGGATGCCGGCCGAGCGGAGCGCGTCCAGGTAGCCGCGGTACCGGTCCTGGCAGCACCGGTACTCCATCCGGCCCTGCATACAGGCGATCCGCTCGTGACCCAGTTGCAGCAGGTGGTCCATCGCCGTCAGCGCGCCTTCGTAGTTGTCCGCGGTGACCGACGGCAGGGCGACCTCGGAGCCGATGGTGTTCACCAGAACCACCGGCATGCCGTCCTGATGCAGCTGGACGAGCGGCTCCAGCGGCTGCTCATGACTGACGACGAGCAGCCCCGACGACATGCTGGAGGTGAGGATCCGGTCGATCAGCGGCCCGTAGTCGCGGTCGTTGGTCGCCGTGTAGAGGATGATGTCGAACCCGGTCCGCTCGGTCACCGCGGCGACGCCGATGTTGATCGAGGCAACCATGTGCCAGGACAGCCCGGGCACGATCATGCCGATCAGCCGGGTACTGCCCTTGGCCAGAGCGGTCGCCGCGAAGCTCGGCACGTAGTTGTGCCGCCGGATCACCGCGAGCACGTGACGCCGGGTGGCCGGATCGACCTTGGGGCTGTTGTTCAGCACGAGCGAGACAGTGGACTTCGAGAGGCCGGACAGCGCCGCGATGTCACGGATCGTCAGTTTCGCCACGCCGCCCACCTCCTTGGTCCGGGTTGCCGTTGGACTGGTCCAACGGCGTTCTCCGGAACGTAACAGCGGCCCAGCCGAACGTCAATATCCAACGTTTACATGGCTTCACGGCTGTCAGCCATTGCGCTCACCCAGGCTTCATGTCAACATCGCTCGCAGTGTTGGACCGGTCCAGCACACGTGATCCCGCTCCCCCGAACCCGATCGCCCTGACCCGATCGCCCTGACCCGATCGCCCTGACCCGATGGTCCCGACCTGCTCGCCCGGACCCGCTCGCCCGGAAGGCCTCCGATGCCGCCCTACTCGCTCGCCGATCTCGACTTCGACCTGCTTCGCGCCGTACCGCCTGCCGAGCTCTGGGTCGGCAGCGGCACCGGCACAGTCACCCCACTGCCGGGCACCGTCTGCGGAGTGGGCGGCTGGTTCGCTCCCCCACAGGCCGCACCAGACAGCCGCCTGACGATCTCGTTCGACCTCGACGGCCGCCGGGTCGCCGACGGCGGACCGCCAGGCGCCGGCGATCGCGGTCTGCTCGCCGCCGGCGGCACCTGGCGACCGGACCGCCTCGTGCGTCACGGCACCTACCACCAGTACGGCAGTGGCGGGCTGGTCTCCGTCGCCGTCCAGAGCACCCTCACACCGCGACACAACTCCCCCGGCTACGTCCTCGCCATCACGATTCGCAACCGCACCGACCGGCCCCTCCCGATCACCGTGCATCCAAGGTTGTCGTCGACGAGAACCCACCACGTACCGCTCTCGGATTGGGGTTGGGTTCCGCCCGGACCCGGTACGAACGGCGACGGCATCACGGTCGTCGACAGCGGACTGTCGGCCACACTCGCCCCAAGCGGCGAAGCCACCTTCGTCCTAGGCGTCCAGACCGATCGCGAGATCGGAGACCCGGCGACCGATGCCGAGCAGACCACCCGCCGCTGGGAGGACCTGGCCACCCAGGCACTCGCCCAGGTGCCAGTCCTGACCAGCGACATCCCCGGCCTCGAGCAGTACTACCGCCGCTCGCTGGCGAGCGGCCTCGTCTGCTGGTGGGACGATCCGTCCTTCATCACCAATCCCTTCATCGCCACCTCCGGCCTCGACGGTGGTGCGCTCTGCGCCTACGCATGGGACACCGGCGGCTACGCCCCCAACCTGCTCAGCCTGATGCTCGGCGACCAGGTGGTGGACGTGATCGAGGCGATGCTCCGCGCCGACCTCGCCCAGCACTACGCCATCGCACCGGACGGAACCGGCCTCGGCGTCGCCTACGCCTACAGCGGCTGGTCGCTCGTCGCCCTCTCCCGTGCAGCCGCCGCCGAGCGGCACCTGGCCAGCAAGCTGATCACCCGCCTGTACGACGTACTGTCCGACCTCGACCAGCAGTTCCCCCCGGACGACCAAACCGGAGTGCTGCGCGATTACGGCGATCAACACAATCTGCTCGAGATGCGTGGAGCCGGGTGGGAGCACGTCGTCGCCAGCCCCAACGCCGAGCGAGCGTGGTCACTCGACGCCCTCGCCGAACTCTCGGAGGCGACAGGTGCCGCCCTGCCGGTCGCCAAGCTCCGCGAATCTGCCGACCGGATCCGGAGCGAGGTGATCCGCCAACTCTGGGACGACCAGGCCGGCTGGTTTCGCAGCCGCTATCCCGACGGACACACCGAGCTGGCGTATTCGATCCAGGCCTTCGACGTACTCCGCTCCGGCGCTTGTCCACCCGAGGTCGCCACCGCGCTGATCAAGCAGATCCGGCCGGGGTCCTTCCTGGGCGACTACGGGGTGAGCAGTGTCAGCGCCGAGGACGACCGGCACTACGAGACCGGTGACATCGACTGGTCCGGCGCTGGCGCCTACACTGGCGAGGCACCGCAGCTCGCGCTCACCCTGTGGGAGCGCGGCGAGTCGGAGCTCGCCTGGGACGTGCTGCGCCGCGTGCTCTGGATGGGCGACCACTACCCGTACTTCCCACAAGACCACTACTGCGACAAACCGGGTGCACCCGCATCCGGCCGACGAGCCAACGTGATCGCCGGTCTCACCGGGGCCGAGGCGATCCTGTACGGACTGGCGGGCCTGCGCCCCCAACCCGACGGCTCCCTGCTGATCCGGCCCCAACCGCTCCCGGCCGGCACCGTCGAACTCCGCGGCCTGCTCTTCCGCGGCCGGACGATCGACATCGTCATCTCACCCGACCGCCACCAGGTAACCGCCGATGGCCACGCACTCACCCCCGGACCGGGCGGCCAGGTCCTGGCCGTCCCGCCCAGGTAAGACCTCAGACGTCGATGCGGTTCTCGTCCAGGTCGTAGGCGCCCTGGACGATGAACTCCTTGCGCGGGGCCACGTCGTTGCCCATCAGCAGGTCGAACACGTTCGCCGCGGCCTCGCCGTCGTCGACCGTGATCCGGCGCAACGTCCGGTGCCGCGGGTCCATCGTGGTCTCCGCCAACTGGTCGGCGTCCATCTCACCGAGACCCTTGTAGCGCTGCGGGGGCTCCTTCCAGCGGACGCCCTTCTTCATCAGCTCGGCCGTCTTCCGCTGATGTTCGGCGTCGCTGTAGGTGTAGACGTACTTGTCCTGCCCCTTCTTCGGGTTCGTCAGTTCGAAGCGGTGCAGCGGCGGGACGGCGGTGTACACCCGGCCGGCGTCGACCAGCGGCCGCATGTACCGGAAGAACAGCGTCGCCAGCAGGCAGCGGATGTGCGCGCCGTCGGAGTCGGCGTCCGCCATGAAAATGATCTTGCCGTAGCGGACCTGCTCCAGATCGAAGGTCCGGCCGGAGCCGGCGCCGACCACCTGGATGATCGAGGCGCACTCGACGTTCTTCAGCATGTCGCCGACCGACGCCTTCTGCACGTTCAGGATCTTGCCGCGGATCGGCAGCAGCGCCTGGAACTCCGAGTTCCGGGCCAGTTTCGCGGTGCCGAGGGCCGAATCACCCTCGACGATGAACAGCTCCGACCGGTCCACATCGTTGCTACGGCAGTCCGCCAATTTGGCCGGCAGCGCGGACGACTCCAGCGCCGTCTTGCGCCGTTGCAGCTCCCGGTGCTGTCGTGCGGCCACCCGAGTCCGGGAGGCAGCGACGACCTTCTCCAGTACTGCGCGGGCCTGCGCCTTGTGCTCGCGTTTGGTCGAGGTTAGAAAGGACTCGAGCTCGCTCTGGACCACCTTCGCCACGATCCGCGAAGCGGCCGGCGTACCGAGCACTTCCTTGGTCTGGCCGTCGAACTGCGGCTCGGCCAGCCGGACCGTCACCACCGAGGTGAGGCCTTCCAGCACGTCGTCCTTGATGATCTCCTCACCGTTCTTCAGCAGCCTGGTGCTGCCCAGCACGGTGGTGAACGCCTTCGACACGGCCCGCTCGAACCCGGCCACGTGGGTGCCGCCCTTGGGCGTGGCCACGATGTTCACGAACGACCGCAGCTCGGTCTCGTACCCATCGCCCCAGCGGACCGCGATGTCGACGTCCAGGTCGCGCTCGACGTCGGTCGGGGTCATGTGCCCGGCATCGTCCAGCATCGGCACGGTCTCGCTGAAGTGCCCCGTCCCGGTCAGCCGGACCACGTCGGTGACCGGCTGGTCGGTGGCGAGGAACTCGCAGAACTCGCTGATCCCGCCGTCGTGCTTGAACGTCTCCTCGGTCACTTCGTCGCCGCGCTCGTCCCGCACCACCAGCGCGAGGCCGGGCACCAGGAACGACGTCTGCCGGGCCCGGGTGACGAGCTCGTCGTAGTTGAAGGCCGCGTCCCGGGTGAAGACCTGCCGGTCCGCCCAGTACCGGATCCGGGTGCCGGTGACGCCCTTCTTGGCCCGGCCCTTCTTCCGCAGCCCCTTGGCCGGCGTGAACGACGCGTTCGCACCCTCGGTGTCGAACTCGCCGGCCACCCCGCGCCGGAACGACGTGGTCCAGACCACTCCGCCGCGATCGACCTCGACATCGAGCCGGGCCGACAACGCGTTCACCACCGAGGCGCCGACACCGTGCAGACCACCGGAGGCGTTGTACGACCCGCCGCCGAACTTGCCGCCGGCGTGCAACTTGGTGAAGACCACCTCGACACCGCTGAGCTTCGTCTTCGGCTCGACGTCGACCGGAATACCGCGGGCCTGGTCCCGGACCTCGACCGATCCGTCCTTGTGCAGCACGACATCGATCCGCTCGCCGTGTCCGGCCAGGGCCTCGTCCACCGCGTTGTCGATGATCTCCCACAGGCAGTGCATCAGACCGCGGCTGTCGGTCGAGCCGATGTACATCCCCGGCCGCTTACGGACCGCCTCGAGGCCCTCGAGGACCAGCAGGTGACGGGCGTTGTACGTCGGGTCGAGCTCGGTACTGCGAGGCGTCGGGGCGGCCACTGGGCTCCTTCACTGGTTCACAAGCAGACATCGAGCGGCAGCCATGGCCACCGCACTCCCACAGCCTACGCAGCCGCACCCCCAATTCGTGGCAGGCGGGCCGCTTCCGGACAGCGTGGTGCTCCGGTTTTGGTGTGCGCGGCATCATGGCCGGGTACTGAAGAAACGCGACGGGATCCGTGCCAGGAAAGGTGTTTCGGCAGATATCGATCTGGACTCGATCCGGCCGTGTTTCGACACTCCGAATCGGCGCACACAGTGAGCATCCGATGGCGCACAGTGAAAGAGGACACGCCCGACACCCACCGGAAACACGAGATCACCCGAATCCGAAACGATTCCCCGTCAATATGCGTCATAAGGGAACAGGTGGTTCGTCTCACATTCGGACACGCTGCACCTACCGGGAAGCGATCCGCATGTCAGGATGTTGCTATCTGGTGAGTACGGAACTAGATGAGATGAGGCCTCAAGTGACTACAGCACTCGCCCCGAGTTCGACCCTGTCGGCTGCGGACCGTTGTGACCGCTGCGGCGCGCAGGCCTACGTCCGTGTAACCCTGACCAGCGGTGGGGAGCTACTCTTCTGCGCCCACCACGGCCGGGAACACTCGGAGAAGCTGCGCAACATCGCGATCACCATCCACGACGAGACAGGCCGGCTCGACGCCGCTCCGGCCGTCTCAGCAGCGGAGGACGAGCAGTAACCCCGGCCTCATAGCGCCGAGGACGGCGCACCCAAGCAGATCTTAATCGATGGCGGTCACCCGATCCGGGTGGCCGCCGTCCGTCATTCAGACCATCGGCCGTCATTCAGACCATCGGTACGCCGGGCGCCGGTCCGTGCCGGCGGAACTCCTGCCACGCGCGCGCCAACCGGCCGACCGCATCGTCCAGTACTTCCGCCGAGTAGGCGAACGGTATCCGCAAGTAGTCGTCGTGTTCCCCGGTCGGATCCATCGCCCGCCCGGGAACGAGTTCCACCCCATGCCGGAGGGCGATCTGGGCGAACACCCGGGCATCGGTCCCGGGCAACCGCACCCACAACGCCGACCCACCTTCGGGCACTTCCCACGTCCATTCGGGCAGCTGTTCGGTCAGCAACTGGCCGATGTGCGCACGTCTCGCGGTGGCCAGTCTCCCCCGGTCTGCGGTGACCTCCGGCAGCCTCGGCAGCAACCGCGCGGTCAGGGCCTGATCGATGATCGGGCTGCCCAGATCGGCCAGCGCCTTGTGCCGGGCGAGCCGCTCCGCCAGCGGTCGCGGCGCCCTCACCCAGCCGATCCGCAATCCACCCCACACGGCTTTCGACACCGAGCCGATCGTCAGCACCTCGGCCTTGGCCGGCGCGAAGGCGGCCAGCGGCGGCGGGATTTCCGGTCCGGCCGGATCCCAGGTGGAATACGCGTTGTCCTCGACCACGATCACGCCGTACTTTGCGGCCAGCTCCCCGACCTGCCGGCGGCGTACGGCGGACATCAATCGTCCGGTCGGGTTGTGGAACGTCGGCATCACGAAGAGCATGGCCGGCTGGTGTTCCTTCAACGCCGCCTCGAGCAGGTCCGGGCGGATGCCCGCATCATCCAGCGGTACGCCGACCACCCGTCCACCGGCCGCGCCAAAGAGGTCGAAGCACCCCGGCCAACTGGGCTGCTCGATCACGACGGCGGCCCCGGTCCGCAGGTACATATGGGTCGCCAGCGCGATCGCCTGATGCGCGCCACTGGTCACCACGATCTCGTCCGGACTCGTCGGCAGTCCGCCCTCGTCGAAGTGGTCCGCGATGCGTTCCCGTAGTACCTGCAGACCGCGCGGGTGGTAGCCGACGTCCTGCAGGAGGGCGGGCAGGTCGGTCCGCGCCAGCTCCGCGAGTTCGTCGGCGAGCTCCGGGATGCCGGGATCGACGGCGTAGGTCATCGCGATCACCTCGCCGAGACCGACCGTGATCCGGTGGAACAGCGACTCGCCGTACCCGGGCGGCATCCGCTTGTCCGCCGTCGACCGCCCACGGCTCGCGGACCGGGCCACCGTCGTACCGCTTCCGCGCCGGCTCTCCACGAGCCCCCGAGCCCTGAGTTCGTCGTACGCCGCGACGACAGTGCTGCGGCTGATCGCCAGCGCCTCCGCGAGCCAGCGTTCGGCCGGGAGGCGGGCGCCGACGGGCAGGTCGGCCGAGCCGATCAGCGCGGCGAGCTCGTCGGCCAGGCGGCGGTACAGCCCGCCGGATCGGCCGGTCAGCTTGCGGCCGATCAGCTCCGCCAGCACGGCCGGGTCACCAGAACGGTCCACTTGTCCCCTCATTGGCTCGGGTGGATGCGATCCAATTTCGTCAGGCTAGCTGGTGAAAGCAGTCCACTTCGAGTGCGGAGGTTGTTGGGATGGGGATCGGGCAGGCTCTCGGGTTCGCCGGGGCGACGGTGGTTCTGGTCGGGATGCCCGGGCCGAACAACCTGTACATCTCCCTGCGCAGCCTCGCGCAGGGCCGTCGGGCGGGCGTGGGTGTCGGCCGTCGCGGTGGAAACCGGGACCATCGTCTACGTCATCGTCGCGGCCCTCGGGCTGGTCGCTGTCGTACAGGCGTCGCCGGTCGTCTTCGCCGTGATCTCGCTCGCGGGTGCGGTGTATCTGGCCTGGCTCGGCGTGAAGACCTTGCGGTCGAAGTCGTCGTACGGGTTGGGCAACCCACGGGTGGAACCGCTCGGCCGGGTGTTCCGGGAAGGCGTGCTGGTCAATCTGCTCAACCCGAAGACCGCGCTGTTCTTCCTGGCGTTCCTGCCCCAGTTCACCACTCGCGGCGGCGGGTCGGACCAGGTCCGCAACGAGATGCTCCTGCTCGGGCTCGCGGTGGTCGTGATCGCGCTCGCGTTGGACCTCTCCTACGCACTCGGCGCAGACGCGATCGGCCGGCGGTACAGGTCAACGCGCGGCCGGCGTACGGGCGGCTGGCAGCGTTACATGGTCGGTGGGATCTACCTATGCATCGCCGCCTTCGCCGCCCTCACGGCCTTTCACTGAACCGTTAGTGTGCCGTCCTCCCACGTCACCGAGAGGGTCCGCTCGCCGATCTTGATGCCGCTCAGCTCTAGCCGGCGCCACGGGAACGGATCGGCCGGCGTGATGTCGAGCAGACCGTTGGGGACATCCGGTGAGATCCCGAGCGCGGCCACCACCACCGCGACGGCCGACGCCGCGGCCCACGCCTGTGGTCGGCAGGACAGCGGATAAGGCGTCGGGCTGTTCTCCACGCCGGCCCCCGCCCCGCCGTACAGCTCGGGCAGCCGGTAGGCGAACCCTTCGGCCGCGTTCAACAGCCCTTGCGCGTACTTCGTCGCGGTGGCGACCTGGCCGGCCGCGTACATGCCTTGGACGGCCATCGCGGTGTCGTGCGGCCAGACGCTGCCGGTGTGGTAGCCGAGCGGGTTGAAGCCGGTCGTTGCCGAGGACAACGTTCGCATCCCGAACCCGCTGTCCAGGTGCTCGTCGGCCAGCAGGGCGGCGACCTTCGCTTCCTCATCCGGGTCGAGCAGGCCGGTGCCGAGGAGGTGGCTCATGTTCGAAGCAGGTCCGGCGACCGGGCGTTTGTCACCGTCCAACGCGATCGCGGGGTAGCCGTCGACCCAGAAGGTGGCGCGGAAGCGTTCCTTCATCGCGGCTGCCCAGTCGAGCCAGTAGTCGGCTCCGTCCAGGTCGAAGGCGGTCAGCAATTCCGCGCCGGCGATCGCCGCGGCGTACGCGTAACCCTGGACCTCGCAGAGGGCGATCGGTGCGGTCGCCAGTGTGCCGTCGGGCCACTGAACGGAGTCGACGGAGTCCTTCCAGCCTTGGTTGGCCAAGCCGTGACCCGACTCGTCGATGTACTCGAGGAAGCCGTCGCCGTCCGGGTCCGCGTAGTCCTTGATCCAGCCGAGCGCTCCCTGCAGTGCGGGCAGCAGCTCCTGGACCTCGTCACGCGGCATGCCCCAGCGCCAGGCCTTGTGGAGCGTGGTGATCCACAGTTGGGTCGCGTCGTGCGTGCCGTAGTACGCGGCCGGGAGGACCAGGCCGCTGCCGTGATCGGCGACCTCCGCGCGAAGCTCATGCGGGATCTTCCCCGGTTGCTCGGCCGCGCCCGGATCGACCTTGGTGCCCTGCCGCCGGGCCAGTGCCCGCAGCGTCCCGGCCGCGAGCCCCGGGTCCACCGGGATCAGCATGGCCGAGGAGATCAGCGAGTCTCGGCCGAAGAGAGTCAAGTACCACGGCGGTCCGGCTCCGAGGTACCGCTCCCCCGCGTCATCCGGCCCCCGGTCGGCCGCGAGGGTGAGGCCGGCGACGTCGTCCAGCGATCTGCGCACCCAGCGGGCGAGCCGGGCGTCGTCACAGTCGACCGTGACGTCGGCGTAGGTCAGCCGGTCGGCGGGTGGCTCGATGGAGAACCCTTCGGTCGCCGGGAAGGTGGCACCGATCGTGATCGAGATCGTCGCCTCCTGGCCGGGATCGACCCGCAGACTCCAGGCTGCCTCCCCTGGTGCCTTGCCGTCGGCGGTCGGCGCGGGATCGAAGACAGCGCTCACTCTGGTGCCGGCAGAGTCGTTCCAGTGGAAGCCGCTGCCGTCCCGGGTGGGTTCGAGATCGGGCAACTCTTCGGCGGCCTCGCTGCGGACCGCGGCGGTGCCCGCGAGGTCGGTGCCCAGGGCAACTACTAGGGTGCCCTCGACGGTCGTCTGGGAGCGGTTAACCAGGGTGATCCGCTCGCGCAGGCCGGACCCGTCCAGCTCGCGGATCCGGTGCAGGGTCACCGTCGGGTCGTGGCCGGAGCCGCCGAGGCCGCCCACGACCGCGGCGTACGAGCTGGTCCAGGCGCTCGGTTCGTCGACGTGGATCGGGACCGGTTCGCGCCCGTCGACGGTGATGGACAGTCTGGACAGGATCCGGCGGTCGCGGGCGTAAACCCCTTCGGCGCCGGAGCCGGTCAGCTGGCCCGACCGGGGAGACAACACCACCCAGGGAGCGGCGATCGCGGTGACCAGTTCGTGCAAGTAGGGCATGTGTCCACCCTAAGCCGACCGTTTTACGGCAGAGTTGGCGCGGTGAACAGTGTGGCGACGTTCCTGGTCGGGGTGGCGATCTTCGTCGGCATCCTCGGCATCGTGGTCCCGGTGCTGCCCGGCGCGTTGCTGAGCCTGGCGGCGATCCTGATCTGGGCGCTGGAGGTGCAGAGCGCGACCGGCTGGACGGTGCTGGCGGCCGCCGTGGTGCTGATCGGTGCCAGCCAGGTGGTCAAGTACATCGTCCCCGAGCGCCGGCTGCGCGAATCGGGGGTGCCACGACGATCGATGTTCGTCGGCGTGGTGCTCGGGATCGTCGGGTTCTTCCTGATCCCGGTGGTCGGCATGTTCGTCGGGTTCCCGATCGGCGTGTACGTGTCCGAGCGGCAGCGCATCGGCAACCACGACGAGGCCTGGACCTCCACCAAGCACGCGCTCCGCGCCACCGGGCTGTCCGTCCTGATCGAGTTCATCGGTACGTCGCTGGCGGCCGCCGTCTGGCTCGTCGCGGTGCTGTTCCTCGTCTGAGTCCTCAGGATTCTTAGGCAGTTGCCAGGTTGGTGGGAGGTCTGCTTCAGCTCCCGGCGTGATGGTGGGGAGACCAGTACCAGGGGAGGCCTGGTACGCAGTACGGGAGGCAGTTCAGCATGGCGTCGATCCAGAAACTCACCGACAAGCCCTGGCGGTTGGCCGGCACCGCCGCGGCGGTGATCGTCACCACCACAGCGGGCGGAGTCGCCTGGGCCACCACCAGCGCCGACCCGTCCCCTTCCCCATCGGCCTCACCCTCAGCCTCGCCGTCCACGCCTGGTGAGCAGAGCGGTCCAGGCAAGGGGTTCGGCCGGCACGGCGACATGGGCATGTTCGGCGGCGGCGCGTTGCACGGCGAGTTCACGGTGGAGAAGGAAGGCGGCGGCTACCAGACCGTCGCCACCCAGCGAGGCGAGGTCACCGCGGTCAGCAAGGAGTCGATCACGGTGAAGAGCGCGGACGGCTACACGAAGGAGTACACGCTGACCGAGGACACCCTGGTGAACGCGGCCCGCGACGGTATCGACGACGTGAAGACCGGCAACCAGGTGATGGTGTCGGCGATCGTGGCCGACGGCAAGGCGACCGCGACCAGTGTCAACGACGGCACCGTCCGCGACGCGGCCCGGGAGAAGTGGGGGTTCAAGCGCGGTCCGCGATGACACTCACAGCCGATTGCCAGGAACCTGCCAGGGATCCCATGGGTGCCGGGTCCAGACTGTAGGGCATGAGCCCGCATCTGCTGGTGGTCGACGACGAGCCGAACATCGTCGAGCTGCTGTCCGCGAGTCTGCGTTTCGCCGGCTACGAGGTGACCACGGCGACCCACGGCGCCGAGGCGTTACGCAAGGCACGTGAGGTCGAGCCCGATCTCGTCGTACTGGACGTGATGATGCCCGGTCTCGACGGGTTCGAGGTGGTCCGGCGGCTGCGCGGTGAGGATCGGCACGTGCCCGTGCTGTTCCTCACCGCTCGCGATGCCGTCGAGGACAAGGTGCTCGGCCTGCAGACCGGTGGCGACGACTACGTCACCAAGCCGTTCAGCCTGGACGAGCTGGTCGCCCGGGTTCGCGCCCTGCTGCGCCGGTCCGGTCACCGGGAGACTGCGGTCACCGAGGCCGCAGTACTGAAGTACGGCGATCTCGAGCTGAACGAGGACAGCTACGAGGTGTTCAAGGGCGGAGTACCGGTGCAGCTGTCGCTGACCGAGTTCAAGTTGCTCCGCTGCCTGCTGGAGAACGCCGAGCGAGTGATGTCGAAGGGGCAGATCCTGTCCGCCGTCTGGAACTACGACTTCGCCGGTGACGCCGGGGTGGTCGAGTCGTACATGTCCTACCTGCGCCGGAAGGTGGACACCGGTGAGCCCAAGCTATTGCACACTGTACGCGGCGTGGGCTACGTACTGCGCACTCCCCGGGGCGCCAACTGATGCACGGCCACCGGCGCCTGGCCGATCGGTATCCGCTGCGGATCACCATCGTCCTGGTCCTGCTGACGCTGGTGACCGCGGCGCTGCTCGCGTCCGGCTTGGTGGCGACCACGATCATGCGCGGCTACCTGACCGACCGCGTCGACGCGCAGCTGAGTTCTGTATCGCAGCAGGTCTCCGACCGGCCCCGGTTCGGACAGGAACCGCCGCCTGCCGACAACGGCAAGGGGCCCCGGCTGCCGAGCGCGTTCGTCATCCAGGCCTTCCAGGCCGACGGCACCGAGGCGCCGGCGGGTCAGTTCCGGCAGCCGCTGCGCGAATCGGAGGCTACGCCGGAGCTGCCCAAGCTGACCCTCGCCCAGGTCGAAGGCCGGGACGGCAGACCGTTCAACGTGCCGGCCACCAGTGGGGATGACACCTGGCGGGTGCTCGCGGTCCCGCTGCCGGGCGGCAACGGCTACGTGATGATCTCGCAGAGCCTGGGCGACATGGACCGGACGATCCAGCGCCTGGTCGGCGTGCAGATCGCGACCGGGATCATCCTGCTGGTGCTGCTCGCCGGCATCGGGACATACGTCGTACGGCGGAGTCTGCGCGGACTTGAGGACGTCGAGCACACCGCCGTCGCGATCGCCGGTGGTGATCTCAGCCAGCGTGTCCCGCAGCGGGATCCGCGGACCGAGGTCGGGCGGTTGTCGTTGGCCCTGAACCAGATGCTAGGCCAGATCGAGACCGCCTTCGCCCAGCGGACGGCATCCGAGTCGGCCGCTCGCAGGTCGGAGGACGCGGCTCGCAGGTCGGAAGAGATCGCCCTCAGGTCGGAGGAGAACGCACGGCAGTCCGAGGAGCGGATGCGGCGCTTCGTCGCGGATGCGAGCCACGAGCTGCGGACACCGTTGACGTCGATCCGGGGGTTCGCCGAGCTGACCCGTCAGAAGGGCGGTGCCGCCGATCCGACCACGATGAAGCGGATCGAGGACGAGGCGAAGCGGATGGGCCTGCTCGTCGACGACCTGTTGCTGCTCGCCCGGCTCGACCAGCAACGTCCTCTCCAGCACAAGCCGGTAGACCTCCTCACCATTGCCGGCGACTCGGTCCACGACGTCCAGGCCGTTCAGCCCGATCGCCCGGTGAGCTTGAAGATCCTGCCCGACTCGGGTGCGCCGGTCGTCGAGGGCGACGAGGCACGGCTGCGTCAGGTGCTCGGCAACCTGGTCAGCAACGCGCTGCACTACACACCGGTCGACGCGCCCATCGCGGTCTCGGTCGGCACCCGCGACGGTGAAGCGATCCTGGAGGTCGCCGATACGGGTCCCGGCCTGGACGACCAACTGAAGGCGCGAGTCTTCGAACGCTTCTACCGTGCCGACTCAGCCCGCGCCCGCTCGACCGGTGGCTCAGGCCTGGGCCTGTCCATCGTCGCTGCCCTGGTCGCCGCGCACCGCGGTCGGGTGACCGTCACCGACACACCTGGCGGCGGAGCCACCTTCACGGTCCATCTGCCGATCTCCGCCTGAGCGGGATCAGGCGGGATCAGAGGGCGGGGAAGCTCCGGGTTGCTGATTCGCCGTGCTCCAGGACCTGGGCCGCGGGGCCGAGGACATTGGGGTCGGGGGCGGTCGCCAGTTCGAAGTCCTTGTCGGAGTAGTCGTAGAGGCTGAGGACGTGGCGCATCGCTTCCAGGCGGGCGCGCTTCTTGTCGTTGCTCTTGACCACCGTCCACGGCGCGTGCGACGTGTCCGTGTAGTGGAACATCGCTTCCTTCGCCTCCGTGTAGTCCGCCCACTTGTCCAGCGACGCCAGATCGGTCGGCGACAGCTTCCACTGCCGGACCGGGTCGATCTGCCGGATCGTGAACCGGGTCTGCTGTTCGGCCTGCGACACCGAGAACCACAGCTTGACCAGCAGGATCCCCGACCGGACCAGCATCCGCTCGAACTCCGGCGCCTGCCGCATGAACTCCTCGTACTCCTCGTCGGAGCAGAACCCCATCACCCGCTCGACGCAGGCGCGGTTGTACCAGGACCGGTCGAACAGCACCATCTCCCCCGCAGCCGGCAGGTGTTCGACGTACCGCTGGAAGTACCACTGGGTCTGCTCGCGCTCGGTCGGCTTCTCCAGCGCCACGATCCGGGCGCCGCGCGGGTTCAGGTGCTCCATGAACCGCTTGATCGTCCCACCCTTGCCGGCCGCGTCCCGGCCCTCGAACACGATCACCAGCTTCTGCTTCGAGCGTTTGACCCAGTACTGCAGCTTCAGCAACTCGATCTGGAGCAGCCGCTTGTCCCGGTCGTACACGTCGCGGCTGAGCCGTTCGGCGTACGGATATCCCTCGCGCCAGGTGTCGACCGGCGTACCGTCCGCGCGGAGCAGGACCGGGTCGTCGTCCTCTTCGTCGAGAACGCGGAACCCCAGCTCGTGAACCAGATTCGGAGTGCTCATGGCGCCAAGGTTCACCGCCCCGAACAGGCCGCCGATGAACCCCCGCCAACGCCCGGGTGAACAAACGCCCGGTACTACGGACGCCGCCGCACCTTCACCGTGCAGTCGACCCGCGTCGTCGCCTCGCCGTCCGGGCCGGCCTGCTCCCGCTCATGCTCGCGGCTCACCAGGATCTCCCACTCGCCCTCCCCGAGCCGTAGGTCCTCGATCACCTCGGCCGGCTTCGGGGAGGGCACCTCGGGATGCGCTTCGTGCTGCCAGGACGGGAAACCGAGATGGCCCTCGATCAGCAAGGTCCCGCCCGGCGCCACCGCATTCGCCGCCGCCCGCAGGATCTCCTCGCGCGGCAGTTCCGCCAACGAGTGCAGGAACTGAGCCGACACGAGATCGTACGAGCCCTCCGGGAACGACTCCCCCAGCTCGTGCTGCTGCCAGTCGATCCGGCCCGCCACCCCGGCGGTCTCAGCATGGGCGGCAGCCCGGGACAGGGCGACGGACGAGACGTCGACCGCCGTCACGGTCCACCCGCGCCCGGCGAGCCAGATCGCGTCGCGCGCGGCGCCGGGACCGTGAACACGATCGCGGGACCGTGAACACCAACACCACCTGTCCGAGCTCCCGACAACCTGTTCACGGTCCCCACCCAAGACCGCGGCCACTCCCGCTGAACTCACCGCTGGAGGACAGTGCGTTCCAGCAGGGTCCAGGTGGTTGTCGTTAGCAGGTACAGGCCGGCCGCTAGGGGGATGAAC
Organism: Kribbella caucasensis; assembly: GCF_004361855.1. Taxonomy (GTDB): domain Bacteria; phylum Actinomycetota; class Actinomycetes; order Propionibacteriales; family Kribbellaceae; genus Kribbella; species Kribbella caucasensis. Next base: position 119,161 of record NZ_SNWQ01000016.1, on the reverse strand, counting down.
GCGGCGGTCACGAGGGTGCCGTACGGGAGGATTCGCGCGAGTCGGCGCGACAACGCCGGTGCGGACTCGTCCAGTTGGCGTACCTGCCGACGCGAGGAGAAGTAGGCGACGACCGCCAGCAGCACGGCCAGTACGACGTACGCCGGGGTCGCCGCGATCAACGGCCAGTGCAGGCCGAGTCCTGCGCCCAGCACTGTCCCCGCCAGCAACTGGTTCGCCTGTCCGGCGACGATCGCCGTCGAGAACACTGTGTAGAGCAACCAGAAGAACGGCAACTGCGCGAGCATCGGCAGGCAGCCGGCTTGCACGGTCGTACCGGAGGACTGCTGCAGTTCGGCGATCTCCCGCCGGAGTCGCTCGGGATCGTCTTTGTGCTTCGCGCTCAGGTCACGGATCTGCGGAAGCAACGTCGTCCGCGAGCGTTCGCCGCGCAGAGCCGCGAGGCTGAGTGGCAACAGCAGCAAGCGGACGGCCACTGTACAGAGCACGATCGCCACGGCAGCGGCGTACGGGCCGGTGAGGGGTTCGACGAGTGAGGCGAGCGAGCTGACAAGGGTGTAGGCAGCGCTGATGGGCGCGTCGAAGAAGGAAGGCATGGCAGAGCTCCAAAGGATGAAGAGGGACGGGATAGCACTGGATGGGCTGCCGAGAAGTTGGCAGCCGGGTGCTAGCGTCCGGGAGCTCTGGGGCGGGGGCGACCGGGAGTCGACGGGTTGCGCAGGCGCAAGTACTCGGCCCGGCGGGAGCGCTCACGCAAAGCCGTGTGCGGCAGCGGGACGACCACCGGCGTGGAAGGCCGCGATACTAGCCGAACGGCGAACAGAACAGCCGCCGCCGTGAGAACGGCGGCGGCTGAAAGCGCCAGCGACGGAGAGTCGAGGGCAGCGATCGTCGACGCGAGAGCGACGGCGATCAGCTGCCCCATCGAATCAGTCCAGGTAGTCGCGGAGGACCTGCGAACGGGACGGGTGCCGCAGCTTCGACATCGTCTTGGACTCGATCTGCCGGATCCGCTCGCGGGTGACGCCGTAGACCTTGCCGATCTCGTCCAGCGTCTTCGGCTGGCCGTCGGTCAGGCCGAACCGCATCGAGACGACCCCGGCCTCGCGCTCGGACAGCGTGTCCAGCACCGCGTGCAACTGCTCCTGCAGCAGCGTGAAGGAGACCGCCTCGGCCGGCACGATCGCCTCGGAGTCCTCGATCAGGTCACCGAACTCGGAGTCGCCGTCCTCGCCCAGCGGGGTGTGCAGCGAGATCGGCTCGCGGCCGTACTTCTGCACCTCGATGACCTTCTCCGGGGTCATGTCGAGCTCCTTGGCGAGCTCTTCCGGAGTTGGCTCGCGACCGAGGTCCTGCAGCATCTGCCGCTGCACCCGGGCCAGCTTGTTGATCACCTCGACCATGTGCACCGGGATCCGGATGGTCCGGGCCTGGTCGGCCATCGCGCGGGTGATCGCCTGCCGGATCCACCAGGTGGCGTAGGTGGAGAACTTGTAGCCCTTGGTGTAGTCGAACTTCTCCACCGCGCGGATCAGACCGAGGTTGCCCTCCTGGATCAGGTCCAGGAACAGCATGCCGCGACCCGTGTACCGCTTGGCCAACGACACCACCAGGCGCAGGTTGGCCTCGAGCAGGTGGTTCTTCGCCCGCCGGCCGTCCTCGGAGATCCAGTCGTACTCGTCCCGGACCTTGTCCTTGAGCTTGGCGGCCTCATCCGCCAGCTGCTCCTCGGCGAACAGGCCGGCCTCGATCCGCTTGGCGAGCTCGACCTCCTGCTCGGCGTTCAGCAGCGGGACCTTGCCGATCTGCTTCAGGTAGTCCTTCACCGGGTCCGCGGTGGCACCGGCGACCATCACCTGCTGCTCGGGCTCGTCGGTCTCGTCCGCCTCGGAGACGACGAAGCCCTCGTCCTCGGTCAGCTCCTTCTCCAGCGGCTTGACCGCGTCCGGGCTGAAATCGGCCTCGTCGACCTCGTCCAGCGCGCGCGGCTTACCGGTCTTCGGGTCGATCGCCAGACCCGCCTCGGACACGGCCTTCTTCGCCGGCGCCTTCTTCGCGGCGGCCTTCTTCGCGGGGATACCGTCCTCCTTGGTGGACGCAGCTGCCTTCTTGACCGCCGACGGGGCGGCCTTCTTCACGGTGGCCTTCTTGGCGGCAGGGTCGGGCACTCTGGCGCTGGTCCTCGGAGCCGTGCTGCGGGCGGTGGCGGCCACGGCCCGGGCGGACTCGGCGGGAAGGTTCTCGGACGAGCTGGACGACACGAATTACCTCTCGTCTGACGCAGGGTTTCTGTACGGCGGTACGACGTTGCGGTGGTGCTGTTGTTGCCTTGGATTTTGTGGCTGCTCGCTGGTCAGGCGGCGGCAACAGTACATTGTAATCCGCGAACCAAGCCCCGCCCTCGCGCGACCCCCGGAACGGCGTGCCTTCCCCGCTGCCGCCACCCCTGCGGATGGCTGCGGCGGGGAAGGCCCTTCAACGCTCAACTGCTCTGAAACGCTCAACTGCTCTGAAACGCTCAACTGTTCCTGGTCTGCCGCAACGGCCGGGCGACCACCCGCTGCTGGGTCACCTGTTGTTCCAGCTTGAACTGCCTCACCTTCACCAGTGATGCCACGTCGATCACGTCCGCCACCGACTTGTACGCGCCATCCTCACCGTACGGTTCGGACGCCTCGCGCCAGCCGCGTGGCCGGACCTTGAGCTGCTTGCCGAGCAGGGCGACGAAGATCTTCGCCTTCTGCGCCCCGAAGCCCGGCAGGGCCGACAGCCTGGCCAGCAGGTCGTCCCCTGACTTGACATCGGCCCAGACCCCCGAGGCGTTACCGCCGTACTCCTCGTCCAGGTGCTTGGCCAGGGTCTGGATCCGGGCCGCCATCGCGGTCGGGAACCGGTGGATCGCCGGCGGCCCGGCCACCACCTCGACGAAAGCGTCCGGATCGTAGGCGGCGACCGTGGACGGGTCGAACGGGCCGTCCAGCCGCTTGGCGATCGCGACCGGACCGGCGAAGGCGCGCTCCATCGGGATCTGCTGATCCAGCAGCATTCCCACCATCAGCGCGAACGGGTCCCTGCTCAGCATCTCGTCGGCGTCGGGCTGCTGTGCGAGGCACAGCTTCCTGCTGCGTGTCGAAGTCACCTCAGTCCTCCCCTTCCTCGGCCTTGACGGCCAGCACCGGACACGGAGCGTCGAGCAGCACCCGCTGGGCGTTGCTGCCGAGGATGAGCTTGCCGACCGGGGATCGGCGCCTCAGACCGATCACGATGAACTCCGCATGGACTTGCTCGGCGACGGCCACCAGGTCCTCCGCCGGGTCGAGTCCACGCACAAGTTGCCGCACCTCATAGGGCACACCGGTCGAGTCGAGCTGCTCCCGTACCTCCGTCAACGCGGCATCACTCGCCGCGGCCTCGTCGCTGTCGAAATTGCGACCGCCCCGGTGGGAGTTGACCACCACCAGCTTGGCGTCCCGGAGGCTTGCCTCCTCTGCTGCCCGCCGCAGGGCTGCGCGCCCTTCGGCCTTCGGCACATAACCCACGACGATGGTCGTCATCGACTTGCCTCACCTCCGGGTGTCTGTCGACCCGTTCCGAACGATACTGCCCTGAACTCGTCGCGGCATCTGTGGAAATGCGCCATCTGTGTCGCGACCGTGACCGTTGTGGAGTTGTGTCCCAGAGCGGGCGGGTCCGGGGCATACTCGGCCTGCTCGATGCCCGACTACTACCCGGCCGGGCACCGTCTAATCTTTTGGTCGCGACACCCTTGCAGTGTTTCCCCGATCGCGCCAGTACCGTCTTGCGTGTCGCGACGGACGGCGCATTCCGCCGGCGCCGAACCCCTTGTACTGCGCGCTCCCGGGTGCGGCTCCGTTGCCGACGGCAAATGCCTCCTGATGTCCATCGTTGTCTGTCGTTGGTTACTTGATCGGGTGGCCTAACCGGTTCAGTCGACCGGCCACTCGTGCACCGGAGTGTTCGCGTGCATGTGATCGCGGTACTTGCGCAGCATGCCGCGCAACGCGTCCCGGCGACCGTGCGATCCCTTGGTATACAACCGATGGAACTCATCGGCCTGCCATGCGGCACCGTTGCGATGAGTGAGGCAACGCTGCTCGATGATGCCGAGCAAACGATCCCGGACGGCACCGTCGACACCCCACGCGTCGAGTCCCCGAGATGCCAACGGCAACAGGCGGCGCAGTACGAGTTCGGTCGCGCGCGCGGTGCCGACACCAGGCCAGAACACTTCGGCATCGATACCGTGCCGGGCCGCTTCGTGGAAGTTCTCTTCGGCCGCGCTGAACGACATCTGCGACCAGATCGGACGTTCGTCGTCGGCGAGTGCTCGGACCAGGCCGAAATAGAAGGCGCCGTTGGCCATTGTGTCGACGACAGTCGGGCCGGCCGGCAGTACGCGATTCTCCACCCGCAGATGCGGTCTCTCCCGGACAACGTCGTACACGGGGCGGTTCCAGCGATAGATCGTCCCGTTGTGCAACCGCAACTCCGAAAGGGCCGGCGTGTCACCGCGATCCAGAACGGCGATCGGATCCTCGTCGGAGGTGACCGGCAACAGCGCCGGGTAGTAGCGCGAGTTCTCCTCGAAGAGGTCGAAGATCGAGGTGATCCAGCGTTCGCCGAACCAGACCCGCGGCCGGACGCCCTGGGTCTTCAGCTCGTGCGTGCGGGTGTCGGCTGCCTGCTCGAACAACGGGATCCGGGTCTCCCGCATCAGCTCCTTGCCGAACAGGAACGGCGCGTTGGCCCCGACTGCAAGCTGGACACCGGAGATCGCCTGCGCCGCGTTCCAGTACTTGGGGAACGCCTCCGGGGTGACCTGCAGGTGGAACTGTGTCGACGTGCAGGCGGCCTCCGGAACGATGGTGTCGGCGGTGACCTGCAGCCGCTCGACGCCGTCGATCGAGATCTGCACGTCCTCGCCACGGGCGGCGAAGATCTGGTCGTTGAGCAACGCGTACCGCGGGTTGGTGCTGAGTGCCTCGCGGTGGATGTGCTCGGTCATCAGGGTCGGCAGGATGCCGACGGTCACCATCGACGACCCGGTCCTGGACGCCTTTTCCTCGGCCGCGTTCAGGCTGTCCCGGATCGACTTCTCCATCGTGTCCAGCCCGACGCCGTCGATCTGCCCGGGCGGCACGTTGATCTCGACGTTGAACTGGCCCAGCTCGGTCTGGAACGCGTCGTCCTCGATCGCGCTCAGCACCTCGGTGTTCTTCATCGCCGGATCGCAGTTCTCGTCCACCAGGTTCAGCTCGATCTCGATCCCGGTCATCGGCCGCTCGTCGTCGAACCGCGACTCGCGCAGCATCCGGGCGAACGCGTCCAGGTTGCGATGGACCTGTGCGCGGAACGCGGTCCGGTCCGCTCGGGTGAACTCGACCTTGTCGACTTCCTCGCCCATCTGCGCCTCCCTGGTTCCTGCGGTGCGCCGCTGTCCTCAGTCTGCCCGAACCTGTCCCCCGATGTGACCTATTCCGCGTCGGATCAGCGTGGGAAGACGATGAAGTGGTCCCGGACGATCCGCCGCGGCGTCTCACCGGCCTGCTCGAGGACGCCGGCCAGCTCGCCCAGCACCTCCGGCCCGAGCTGCAACGGGTGCTCGCCTGGATGGACGTCGGCGCCCATTTCGTAGTCCACGCCGGGCTCGTCAGGCATCTCGATGTGCGCGCCCAGGACCCAGGACACCGGATTGCCCGCGGCAACGAACCCGGCCAGCCTTTGGATGCTGGCCCGGAACGCGGGCCAGTCGGGGACGTACAACCGTCCCGGATACAAGGAATCCCCTGTCAAGAGCAGTCTCGTACTCCGGTCGTAGAGCGCGATGTCGGTGCCCTGGTGACCGGGGATCGGGATCACGTCGAGCACCCGATCGCCGAGATCCAGCTCGACGATCTGGTCCGGCCAGTCCGTGATCCCGAAGAACTCGGCGACCTCGTCGACCGACACCCCGACCACCTCGTCGAACTGGTCGTCACCGCCGATGTGGTCCCCGTGACCGTGCGTGCGCGCGACGATCAGCTCGACATCCGTTTTCGCGAGCAACTCGTCGACGACTGCTCGCATGTCGGCGTGACCTGTGCCGGTGTCGAGTAGGAGGGCGCGCTCGGATCCGATCAGCAGGTAGCAGAACGGTCCCTCGAAGTTCGTCCGGAGGGCCTGCCGGATGATCGCGGTGCGGTCGTCGTACCAATGCACCTGATGGTCGGGGCCGGTGCCGGTCGTGCCGTCGTCCCAAACCTCCGGAAAGCTGCCCATGACCGGCATCCTGCCAGGCGGTGCGGAAATGTCGGTGCTGCCAGGGAGACTGTGGGAGTGCGCACCGATCCGTCCATCCTGCATGTCGACCTGGACGCGTTCTTCGCGGCCGTCGAGCAGCGGGACAAGCCGTCGCTGCGCGGGAAGCCCGTCGTGGTCGGCGGCATCGGGCTGCGCGGCGTCGTCTCGACCGCGTCGTACGAGGCCCGCAAGTACGGCGTGCGCTCGGCCATGTCGACCGCGGAGGCCCGTTCGCGTTGTCCGCACGCGGCGTATCTCGGCGCGCGGTTCGACGTCTACCGGGAGACGAGCAAGGCGGTGATGGCGCAGATGCGCGCGTTGTCGCCGCTGGTCGAGCCGTTGTCGCTGGACGAGGCCTTCGTCGATCTGTCCGCCACCGGGCTGACCGGCTTGACCGTCGACGACGTGCACGCGATCGCCGAGGACCTGAAGGCCGCGATCCGGGAGGCGAGCGGCGGGCTGACCGCGTCCGTCGGCGCCGGTACGTCGAAGCTGATCGCCAAGATCGCGAGCGACCTGGACAAGCCGGACGGGATCGTCGTGGTTCCGCCCGGCACCGAGGCGGCGTTCCTCGCACCGATGCAGGTGACTGTGATCCCCGGCGTCGGGCCGGCGACCGCTCAGCGGTTGAGCATGGCCGGTGTGCGGACGGTCGCCGATCTGCAGCAGCTCGACGAGGAGGAGCTCGTCCGGCAGGTCGGTTCAGCACACGGCTCGAGTCTGCATCGGCTGGCGATCGCGGCCGACGATCGCGCGGTGGTCAGCGACCGGGAGACCAAGTCGGTCAGTGTGGAGGACACCTTCGAGACCGACCTCCTCGACCGATCGTTGCTGTCGGCAATCGGTGACCGGATGGCGCACCGGGTCTCCGAGCGGTTGCAGAAGGCGCAACTGTCCGGCCGGACCGTGACGGTGAAGACGCGCATGCACGACTTCACCACCCACACCCGCTCGTCCACCCTGGCCGGTCCGACCGACGACGCGCGGGTGATCGCCCGGGTCGCCCGGCGGCTGCTCGAGGAGAGCGACATCTCCGGCGGCATCCGGTTGCTCGGCGTCGGCGTCTCCTCGCTGGCCGACTGGATCCAGGACGACCTCTTCACCGAGTCCGAGGACCCGCCGCTCGACCTCACCGATCTGCCCGAGCGTCCAAGGGAACGGGTCGACGGCTACCACCCGGGCCAGGACGTCATCCACACGCAGTACGGCGAGGGCTGGGTCTGGGGCTCGGGCCGCGGCCGAGTCACCGTCCGCTTCGAAACCGCCGGTACTCCGGCCGGCCCGGTCCGGACGTTCGCGGTCGACGATCCGGAGCTGACCAAGCTCGTCAGACAGCCCCCCGAAGACGAACCGACAGACACGTGACGCAGCCCTCCAGCTTCTCGAACTCGCTGATGTCGACGACGACCGGCGTGAAGCCGAGTTCGCGGAACAAGTCGGCCGTCTTCGGGGCCGAGGCCGCCATCAAGAGGTGCTTGTCGTCGAGTAGGACGACGTGGGCGCCGGACTCCTCGGGTACCGCGCGGAACGACTTGAAGGCTGATGCGTCGTCGACCAGTGGTTCGTAGCCGATGACCGTGCCGTCCGGCAGTGCGGTGACGGCGGACTTCAGGTGCAGCACCTTGGTCACCGGTACGGCGATGACGTCGGCGCCGAGTGGTTCGAGGTGCTCGCGGAGCTGGGTGATGCCCGCCTCGTTTGTGCGGCCACCGAGACCGGCGTACACGGTGGTGCCGACCTTCAGGATGTCGCCGCCGTCGAGCGTGCCCGGTTCGCCGATGCGGGCGATCCGGTATCCCTGCGCGGCGACGGCTGCCTCGGCCGCGGCCGCCTCCGGACGTCGCTCGGTCGCACCGGCGTGCGCGATCACCGCGAGGTCGCCGTACACCACCATCGTGTCCTCGACGAACACCCCGTCCGGGCACTCGTCGATCGGCGGCACCTCGATCGTCGACCAACCTGCGTCGCCCAGCGCATCGACGTACTGCTGCCACTGCCGTACTGCGAGGTCGGTGTCGACCGGGACGCGTTCGATGTGGGTGACCAGTCCCTCCGCCAGACGCGGACTGGGACGACGAACAAGCGCACGAACGGTTGCCATAGGCGCACCCTAACCGCCCTCGTTCGCAGGCGTGCGCGGGTAGCTGGATAGGGTCGGCGGGTGGATCGCCGTCGGTTTCCGCTGCTGCGGTATCCGGCGTATGTGCGGTTCTGGGTGGCGGATGCGGTGTCGATGGTGGGGTCGACGGTCACCGGGCTGGCGTTGCAGGTTCTCGCGATCGTCACCCTGCAGGCGAGCGGCACCGAGGTCGGCATCCTCAACGCCGCACGATGGTTGCCCTATCTCCTCTTCGGCCTACTCGCCGGCGTCTTCGTCGACCGCCACCGCCGTCAGCCCGTCCTGGTGACGGCCGACCTCGCCCGCGCCGTCGTACTCGGCGTGATCCCGCTCGCGGCCGCCCTCGACGTCCTCTCGCTGCCGCTCCTCATCGCGGTCGTACTCGTCTTCGGCAGCTTGTCGCTCGCCTACGACGCCGCCCACCAGTCGTACCTACCCGCACTCGTTCCGGGCGACCTACTCACCCCGGCGTACGCGCGGCTCGAGCAGACCATGGCCGTCGCGCAGACCGGCGGCCCAGTGGTCGCGGGTGCGCTGATCAAACTCATCGGCGCATCGGTCGCGATCCTGGTCGACGCAGTGTCCTACCTCATCTCGGGCCTGGTCCTGGCGACTGCCCGGCCACTCACCCCAGAAGTTGCCCACGGCGCCGATCAGCCGCGCGACCTGCGCCAGGAGATCCGCGACGGCCTCGCCTGGGTCTATCGCAACAGCACCCTCGGTCCGCTCGCGGCGGCCTCACATCTCTGGTTCGTCTGCCAGGGCCTGGTCACGACCGTCTACGTACTGTTCGTGCTCACCACCTTGGACCTGAGCGCATTCGTCCTCGGCCTGACCTACGCCTTCGCCGGCCTCGGCTCGCTGATCGGCGCCACGGCGTCCGGCTGGTTCGGCCGCCGGCTGGGGGTCGGCCCTGCGATCATCCTGGCCCGTTGGCTGGCGGCGATCGCTTTCCTGCTGATCCCACTGGCCGGCAGTGGCGTGGCAGGTGTTGTCGTGCTCTGCGCCAGCCAGTTCCTGTTCGGGATCTCCGTCGGCATCGACAGCCCGATCGAGATGAGCTACCGGCTGGCGATCACGCCGGCCAACCTGCTCGGCCGGATGAACGCCACCATCCGATCAGTCAATCGCGCCGCGATCGTCATCGGCGCGCCCCTCGGCGGTCTGCTCGCCGACCACCTCGGCCATCGCGAAGCGCTCTGGATCGGCGCCGGCGGCATGGTTGTCCAGGCGATCCTGCTGCACCGCTCGAAGTTCCGGCACGCGCGCCTGTCAGAGGGCGATTACTAGACCCTCCTCGGCGGCCAGCACCTCGCCGTCGAAGATCTCGCCGGCCTCGGCCACCGAGATCGCCCGATCCGAGCCCGGCCAGAAGTGGGTCAGCAACAACCGCTTCGCACCGCTCGCGTACGTCGCTGCCTCCCCCGCCGTCATGATGTACCGCGGCGTGGTCTCGGGCGGCGGCCCCTGCAACGTGGCGTCGGAGATGTAGAGATCCGCGTCCTTGGCCAACGCCCGCAGCACACCTGTCGGCCCACTGTCGCCCGTGTACGCGACGATGAGATCGGGCGCCTCGAGCCGTACGCCGAGGTTGGTCACGTAATGCGGCAGATGCACACTCCCCAACCGAAATGGCCCCACCTCGGTGCTCGCCGCGAGATCCCGTACGTCGAACACGGTGGCCGGATCCGGTCGCGGTTCGAGCGCCCGCAGTACGTCGACCACCCCGGGCGGACAGTAGAGCGGGATCGGCGCGGCCTCGGTCGCCTCGTAGTGCCGGACCCGGGCCAGCGCGCTCACGTCGACGCAGTGGTCCGGGTGCTGGTGCGTCACGATGACGGCGTCGACCGCACCCAACGGGCAGTACTCGAGCAACCGCGGCAGCGTGGCGTACCCGAGATCGAGTACCACCTTGAACCCGTCGTACTCGAGCAGGAATCCGGCGCACGCCCGGCCCGCCTCCGGCCAGGCGCCACCCGACCCGAGGACCGTGAGTTGCCTGCTCATCGTGCGCCGAAGGCCTCGTCGGTGGAGACGATCTCCTTGCCCAGCGGCAGCAGCGAGATCGGGATCAGCTTGAAGTTCGCCAGGCCGAGCGGGATCCCGATGATGCTGACGCAGAGCGCGATGCCGGTGACCAGGTGGCCGAGCGCGAGCCACCAGCCGGCCACGATCACCCAGATCACGTTGCCGATCACCGACGCGGCACCGGCGCCGGGCTTGTCCACCATGGTCCGGCCGAACGGCCAGAGCGCGTAGCCGGCGATCCGGAACGACGCGATGCCGAACGGGATGGTGATGATCAGCACGCAGCAGATCAGGCCGGCGATCACATAGCCGACGGCCAGCCAGAATCCGGCCAGCACCAGCCAGATCAGGTTCAGGATCGTTCTCATACCCGCCAGCCTGCCACCCGGCGGGTGTGCTCGAGGGTCAATCGGGCGACAAGTCCGGGATCATTCCGGGGCAACCAGTGGCCGCCCCTGACCACCTGCACGCTGAGGTTGGGTGCCCAGCGGGCGATGTCGGTCTGCAGGGGCATGGTGACGAAAGCGTCGCCGTCGGGCGATACGGCCAGCACCGGTACGTCCGTACGGCGAACCCGAGGGCTCAGGAGCCGGGGCAGGACGTTTGCCCGGTACAACTCCAGACCGTTGACGTAGTCGGCCACAGAACGCTCACCGGGCGCACTCTCGATCCCGCCGGCGACGCGTTCCAGGCGGCCGAAGACACGATGCGCCCAGCCCTTCCGCCAACCGCGTTCCGGGATTCGTGGCAGGTGGAAGTAGAAGACGTACCAGGAGTGGAGTAGTTGCCGGATCAGTTCGTCGGGCCGCCGGCGGGCCCTGGTTCGGAGGAAGTGGCCGGCATGGTCCAGCGACGGCCCAGAGATCGACACGTACGAGGCGATCCGCCCGCGTAACCGATCGCTCGTGACGAAGTGCCATGCCTGGATCGAACCCCAGTCGTGCGCGAGCACCTGCACCGGCCGATCGGGCGACACCTCGTCCAGGACCGCCCGGAAGTCCTCTTCCAACCGCTCCAGCCGGTACGCCGACCGCGGGCGTGGGTGGTCCGAGTTCCCCGCGCCCCTGACGTCGTACGTGATGACCCGGAAGTGGTCCGCGAGGCGGGTGGCGACGGGTTCCCAGAGGCGCGCGTTGTCGGGGTATCCGTGCACGCAGATCAACACGGGCGCCGCCGGGTCGCCGTACTCGTAGAGCGCGCTGTACTCGTAGAGCGCTATGGCGGTCCCGTCGGCCGAGGTGACCCGGCTCTGCGTGGCGATCAGTACTCCTCGGTCGCGACCACGCGGAACGTGATCCCCGCCTCCACCAGGCGCTTGCGCAAGGCGGGACCCATCGCGACCGCGGTGGTGACCTGGCCGGACGTCTTCGGCAGATCGTCGAGCGCCAGACTGAACGCGCACTCGCTCAGCATCTTCGCTGTCTCGACATAGCCGGGATCGCCACCTGCGACCTCGGTGATCACCCGCTTGCCGCCACCGGAACCGATGAACCGGGCCTTGAACCACGACTTCGCCCGGCGCTGTTCCGACGGACCTTCACCGGCCTGAATCCGTTGCAGCAAGGCGTTGCGGACCGGCGGGATCTGAGCGGCGACCGCCAGAGCGCCGATCCCGACGATGCCTCCGGCAACAATCGGCAACCGCTTGACGGCGGCGTAGTGCGAGTAGCGGAAATCCGGGCCGTAGTCGTCCAGCAACAGGGCGGACTGCCGGACGATCTGCGGGTCGACCGTCGGCAGCGGGACGGCCCAGAACCCTTGACTGCGGTGGATCCGGCCGGGTGCGAGCTTGACGGTGCGTCCGCTCAGCTGCGGTTCGGCGCGACGCCGGGCCTTCAGTGCGTCGAGGTTCTGCTTGCCGCGGGAGAGGGCCGTGATCACGGTCTGCAGCGTCCCGCCCGACGGTCGGCCGCCTCCGCGGATCAGGCCGTCCACCCGGATCGGGACCCGCTTCGGCAGCTGCTCCACGGTGTACTGGACGCCGAGGTCGTACGGGATCGAGTCGAAGCCGCAACAGTGCACGATCCGCGCACCGGTCTCGACCGCCTTGGCGTGGTAGGCGACGTACATCCTGTCGACGAACTCGGACTCGCCGGTGAGGTCGAGGTAGTCGGTGCCGGCTTCCGCGCAGGCGGCGACCAGCGGTTCGCCGTACCGGATGTACGGGCCGACGGTGGTGACGACGATCCGGGCCGACTCGGCGACCGTCTTCAGGGTCTCGGGTTTCTCGACGTCGGCTTCGAGGAGATCGACAGTGACGCCGAGTTTCGAGCGGATCGCTTCGAGCTTGGCGGGGTTGCGGCCGGCCAGGGCCCAGCGGAGTCCGGCCGGCGCGTGCTTGGCGAAGTACTCCGCGGTGAGCGCGCCGGTGAATCCGGTCGCGCCGAACAGCACCACGTCGTACTGGCGGTCGGTCATCGTCGGGTCGCCCTCTCGTCATTCCGGCGCGTCATCGTCGGGGCCAACCAATCGTGGGACCGGCGGGTCATCGCTTGGCGGCCTTCTCGGCGTCGGCGAGGCCGCCGGCGCCGGACGCGCGAGTCGAGGCTGCCACACCACGAGCCTCGATGTCGGCCAGCGCCGCGCGGTCCGCCTTCGCCACGCTGAACCTTGAACCGAGCTCGACCACGTGCGGGATCAGGGCACGGAAGATTTTCAGCGGGCCGATCCAGCCGGGCACATGAACGACGCGAGAACGCTTCCGGATCCCCTGGGTGAACTTGTCCACGGCCAGCTCCAGCGGGTAGACCCGGTTCGCGAGCGGGATCCCGGTGCGGACCTTGCCGAACACGGGGTGCTCGTCGACCCCGCGAACCATGTCGGTGTCGACGAAGGTCAGGTGGGCGACACCGACCTTGACGCCGAGGTGCCGCAGTTCGGTCCGGAGGCTGTTGCCCATCGCCTCCACACCCGCCTTCGACACGTTGTACGACGCGAGCCCGGGGATGTGCACGATCGCGGCCAGCGACGAGACGAGCAGCAGGTATCCCTTGCTCTCCAACAGGTACGGCAACGTCAGCCGGACGGTCCGCCAGACGCCGTACAAGTCGACGTCGAGAACCCGCTCCCAGACGTCCGGGTCCATGCTCCGGCTGAATCCCGGCGCGGCGATCCCGGCGCTGGCGACGACCACGTCGATCCGGCCGTACCGCGCGACGATGCCCTCGACGGCGGTCCGCAGCGAGGCGAGGTCGGTCACGTCCGTCTCCCACCAGCCGGCGTCCGGGCCGCAGTCCTCGGCGACCTTCTTCAGTTCCTCCGGCTCCAGCCCGACCAGCGCGAGCTGATCCCCCTCACCAGCCAGCCGGCGGGCCACCGCGGCACCGATCCCCCGGGACGCTCCTGTGATGAGTACGACCTTGCCGGGCATCGCGACCTCCGAGCAGTCTGTTGAGTGGATACTCAACAGTAAGTGCGTGTTGACCGTTTACTCAATAGACTGGCCGTATGACCCAGACCTCGTCCGCCCGCCTGCGCCCCGACCAGCGGCGGGCACAGATCCTCGAGGCGGCGCGCCGGGTGCTGGAGGCGGATCCGCATCGCGAGCTGACGGTCGAGCTGGTCGCCGCCGAGGCCCAGGTATCTCCCGCCCTGCTCTTCCACTACTTCGGGTCGAAGAAGAAGTTCCAGTTCGCGGTGATCGAGGCCGCGGCCACCGAGCTGATGCTGCGCACCGCGCCCGACGTGTCGCTGCCGCCGGACGAGCAACTGCGCAGCGGCATCAAGGCGTTCGTGCGATCCGTGCTCGAGGTCCCACAGCTGTACCGGGCGACGCTGTTGATGTCGGCCGCCGGCGATCCCGCAGTACGGGCTCTGCACTCCGAGGTCCGGCAGGTGTTCAGCCAGTGGGTCATCGGTGCGCTCGCGCAACTCGGGGTGGAGACGACACCGACGGTCGAACTCGTCTGCTACGGCTGGCAGGGCTACATCGAACAGACCCTGCTGACCTGGATCGACAACCCGACGATCTCCGCCGACGACCTCGAACAACTCTGCGAGCGGTCCCTGTCCGCCGTACTCACCACCGTGAACAACTAGCCCGGCCCGCAACTCACCGTCCGCGCCACCGCCGCGGCCACCCTCGCACACCATCGCGGCACCTCGTGCGGGATCGGCGCCCCCCGCACAGGATCTGGGGACCTCGGACAGGATCCGGGGACCTCGGACAGGGCGTGTTCCTGTCCAAGGCCCCGCTTAGTTGTCCGAGGTCCCGAACCTCGCATATGACTGGCGCCCCTCGCACAGGAACGGGGGGATCCCCGCACAGGAACTCGGGAGGTCAGTCAGCAACTGGGGAGGTCGGCCAGGAACTGGGGAGGTCGGCCAGGAACTGGGGAGGTCGGTCAGGAACTGGGGAGGTCGGACAAGGTATTTCGTGTCCGAGGTCCCGGCTTCTTGGCCGAGGTCCCGGTTCTTGGCCGAGGCCCCGGTGCGTGTCCGACCTCCCGGTTTCGTGTCCGAGGTCTCGGTTTGTTGGCCGAGGTCCCGGTTTCGCCGCCCGCCCGGGCCGGCGGCGGTGGGCCGGACGGGTGTCCTAGGGTTGCGGGGTGATGACGGTTGCGACGGTGAATGTGAATGGGATCCGGGCTGCTTATCGGCGCGGGATGGCGCCCTGGCTGGCTGATACGGATCCCGATCTGCTGCTGATGCAGGAGGTGCGCGCGACGGACGAAGTACTGCGTGATCACCTCGGCGGCGACTGGCAGATAGCGCACTCGGAGCCGGTCCACGAGGGGAGCAAGGGGCGCGCGGGAGTCGCCGTGGCGAGCCGTCGGCCGATCAAGGCGGAGCGGGCCGAGGTGGGGCCCGAGCGGTTCGCGGGATGCGGTCGGTGGGTCGAGGCCGATGTGGTGCTGGACGACGGGTCGGTGCTGACGGCGGTGAGCACGTACGTGTTCACGGGTGAGTTCGAGACGCCGCCGCGGCAGGAGGAGAAGTACGCGTTCCTCGACGCGATCACGGCCCGGCTGACCACGCTCCGGGCCGACGGGCGGCACGTGCTGATCTGCGGTGACCTCAACGTCGCCCATCGCGAGGTCGACCTGAAGGCGTGGAAGGCGAACCGGAAGAAGAGCGGGTTCCTGCCCGAGGAACGCGCCTGGCTGGACCGGTTGTTCGAGGCCGGCTGGGTGGATCTCGGTCGCCGGTTCGGCGGCGAGGGACCCGGTCCGTACTCGTGGTGGTCCTGGCGCGGCAAGGCGTTCGACAACGACGCAGGCTGGCGGATCGACTACCAGATCGCCTCCCCCGAACTGGCCGCCGCCGCGCGTTCGTGTGTAATCCACCGCGCTCCGACGTACGCGGAACGCTGGAGCGACCACGCACCCGTCGTCGCGACGTACGGCCTCTGACTGACCCCTTCGGACACACCTGGGGAAACTCCAGTACGCCGGGGGGCGGGGTGCGGGTAGTCTCGCGGCATGTCCGACCTGAAGCCCCCAGTCGCCACCCGGAAACCGGTCGAGCGCAGCCACCACGGAGACACATTCGTCGACGACTACGAGTGGTTGCGGGACAAGACCGACGACCAGGTGCTCGACTACCTGCGCGCGGAGAACGCGTACACCGAACAACGCACCGCCCACCTCGAATCGTTGCGTGAGGCAATCTTCAAGGAGATCTCCGAACGCACCCTGCAGACCGACCTCAGCGTGCCCGCGCGGCGCGGCGGGTACTGGTACTACAGCCGCACGATCGAAGGCAAGCAGTACTCGATCAGCTGCCGCGTCAAGGCCGACGGTGACGAACCACCTGCGACCGACGGCGAGATCCAGGGCGAGGAGGTGCTGCTGGACGGTAACGAGGTGGCCGGCGACTCGGAGTTCTTCTCGCTCGGCACGGTCGACGTCTCCCCCGACGGCCGACTGCTGGCGTACTCGGTCGACCTGAAGGGCGACGAGCGGTTCACGCTGCGGATCAAGGATCTCGACACCGGTGAACTGTTGCCGGACCAGCTGCCCGAGGTGCACTACGGCTCGGCCTGGTCCGCGGACGGCTCGACGATCTTCTACACCAAGGTCGACGATGCCTGGCGGCCGTACCAGGTCTGGCGGCACGCCCTCGGCACCGACGACGACGTGCTGGTCATGGAGGAGCCGGACGAGCGGTTCTGGGTCGGCGCCGACCTGACCCGGAACGAGCGGGCCATCCAGATCACCCTCGGCAGCAAGCTCACCAGCGAGGTCTGGCTGCTCGACGCGTCGGACCCCGCGAGCGCCCCGTTTGTGGTCGCGCCGCGGCGGGAAGGCGTCGAGTACGACGTGGAGCACGCCGGCGACCAACTGCTGATCGTGCACAACGCGGACGCGGTGAACTTCTCCCTCGCGACGGCGCCGCTGGACTCCCCCGGCGACTGGACGACCTTGATCGAGGGCGACGAGTCGAGCCGGCTGCTCGGGGTCGACGCCTTCGCCGACCACGTGATCCTCTACCGGCGACGGGATGCGTTGACCGAGCTGGCGATCATGCGGCGCGACGGCGGCGGTTTCGGAGCACCCCAGGCGCTCACGTTCGACGAGCCGATCTACACCGTCTCCCCGGGCCGGAACGACGAGTGGCACGACACGCGGTACCGGTTCGGCTACACGTCCCTGGTCACGCCCGGTTCGACGTACGACGTGGACGTGGCGACCGGTGAACGCCGGCTGCTCAAACAACAGCCCGTGCTCGGTGGGGTCGACCTCGACGCGTACACGCAGTACCGGGAGTGGGCGACCGCGCCCGACGGGACCAAGGTGCCGATCTCGCTCGTCGCGCGGAAGGACGTCGCGAAGGACGGGAACGCGCCGGTCGTCCTGTACGGGTACGGGTCGTACGAGAGCTCGATGGACCCGTGGTTCTCGATCCCGCGGTTGTCGCTGCTCGACCGGGGCGTGGTGTTCGCGATCGCGCACGTACGTGGTGGTGGCGAGCTCGGCCGGCACTGGTACGACAACGGCAAGATGCTGACCAAGAGGAACACCTTCACCGACTTCATCGCTGCGGCCGAGCACCTGGTCGGGGCGGGCTGGACCAAGCCCGAGCGGATCGTCGCGCAGGGCGGCAGCGCCGGTGGACTGCTGATGGGCGCGGTCGCGAACCTGGCACCGCGGGCATTCGGCGGGATCGTCGCCGAGGTGCCGTTCGTGGACGCGCTGAACACGATCCTGGACCCGTCGCTGCCACTGACCGTGATCGAGTGGGAGGAGTGGGGCAACCCACTGGAGGACGCCGAGGTCTACCGGTACATGAAGTCCTACTCGCCGTACGAGAACGTCTCGGCCCAGCAGTACCCGCGCATCCTGGCGATCACCAGCCTGAACGACACCCGGGTCTTCTTCGTCGAACCGGCCAAGTGGGTGGCGAAACTGCGGGCCACCGCGACCGGTGACGTGGACGTGCTGCTGAAGACCGAGATGGAGGCCGGCCACGGTGGCCGCAGCGGCCGGTACGACGCCTGGCGGGAGGTCGCGTTCTCGCTCGCCTGGGAACTCGACACCCTCGGCCTGGCGACGTGATCTAGCCGAAACACTTACCCGGAAGGGCCTTCCTGGGAATTTCCCGGCAGGGCTCTTTCGTTGGTGGGAGCTGTGTGATGCAACACATTCTCGGGCAGCTGTAGCGCCTGCCCGCAACAGTTCTCGGCTTTCCGGCGTCTCTTGCGGTGACACCGACGGAACGGTGCCAGGAACTCTCAGGGAATGTTCAGGCTGTTTACACACTCATCGTGGAATCTTGAACCTCACTCGAGCGTTGCTCTCCATGTAACGACGAAGGGAGTTTCGGTGGCTCGCATGGCTCGTGTCCGGACCACGGACGAAGGTATCGACGGCAAGGACAGCGTCGGTCTCTACCTGGAAGAGATCGCTCGTACCCCTTTGCTGACCGCGGAAGAGGAAGTCGAGCTCGCTGAGACGGTCGAGGCAGGTCTGCTCGCTGAGCAACTGCTGGCCGACGGGCGGGTTGGACGTAAGAAGGGCGGTGCGCCCAAATATGCGACAGAGGAAGAGCTGGAGTGGCTGGCCGAAGAGGGTCAGCGCGCGCAGCAACGGTTCGTGACCGCGAACCTTCGCCTGGTGGTTTCGATCGCCCGCCGGTACGGACGGTCCCAGATGCCGCTGCTGGACCTGGTCCAGGAGGGCAACACGGGCCTGATCCGCGCGGTGGAGAAGTTCGACTACCGCAAGGGCTTCAAGTTCTCGACGTATGCCACCTGGTGGGTCCGGCAGGCCATCACCCGCGGAATCGCGCAGCAGGCCCGGGTGGTCCGGCTGCCGGTGCACGTGGTGGAGCAGCTGAACCAGATCGGCTCGGCCCGGCGGACGCTGGAGCGCAAGCTCGGCCGCGAGCCGGAGATCGACGAGATCGCGGCGGAGCTGGACCTGGACGAGGAGCGGGTCACCGAGCTGATCCGGATCGGCCGGGACCACATCAGCCTGGACAATCCGATCGACGACGAGGGTGAGACCTCGCTGGGCGACCTGATCGCGGCCGAGACCGCGCCGGGTCCGGACCAGCTGGTCGCCGACGCGTCGGACCGCTCGGGCCTGTTCAGCCTGGTCGACCAGCTCGACCCGCGGTCGGCGGATGTGATCCGGCGCCGCTACGGCCTGCACGACGGCCGGCAGGCGAAGCTCGCCGACATCGGCGCCGTGCACGGCATCTCGGCCGAGCGCGTCCGCCAGATCGAGCGCGAGGCGCTGAGCCGGCTCCGGATGCTGGCCGACCCGACGCTGGCAGCCTAGGTTCGACCGGCTGCCGAGGTCTGAGCCGCCCGGCAGCCGACCAGCCAACCAGAACCCCCAACCACAGGACCCCCGAGCCGCTCAGGCGGCCGGGGGTCCTGCTCATGCTTGGAGCAGAGACCCCCGCCAAGGGGTGTCTCTGCTTTCAGGGGGATCAGCTCGGACAGCCAGAAGTGGTCGTACTCGATTGGCTCCAGCCGCCGGGTGGGCGGCGTGTCGTAGAACACCATCTTGACGTCCTCCCCGCCGTGAACGACGGGGATTCCAACCACCACCCGGAAGGTGGCGAGTTGAGGTTCACGCTTCGGCGAGACCCGTGGCGGCGTCTCTCGGCGTGCGCTGACGGCCCGTCCGGCCGCGATTTCGACTGCCGCGTTCCCGTCCGCGTTCGCCTCATGTCCGCAGGCTGTGCACCGGAGCACCGCTTGGTTCTCGCGGCTATCCGGTGCGCAGCGCCAGCAACGCAGCCTGCTGCGCGGGGAGTCGGGTACATCCGGAACCGAGACATGCCACCTATCCAATCAGCCGGGACCGACAGTCCCCGATTTCCGAGGGAGGGAGTCGCGGTTCCTCCCTGCCCTGAAGGTGACCAGCGCCTGACCAGCGCGCGTCGGGTACGTGACGCGTCGGGTCAGGCACCGGTGCACCAGGCAACGATGTCGACAGCTTTCAGGCGGCCGCGCTGGTCCCGTCTGGCCGCTTCCGTCAGGCGGCGCTCGTCAGGCCGCCTTGTTCCAGGTGGCGATCAGGTCGGGGAGCTCCGCGAGGCGGTGGATGGTGGCGTCCGGGGTCCCTTCGGTGTGTCCGATCTGGTGGCTGGGGATGTTGCTGTGCGGGATGTGGACCGCCCGCATACCGACGTTCTGAGCGCCCCAGATGTCGTCGAAGAGGCGGTCGCCGACGTACACGCAGGTAGCGGGGTCCGAGGCGCCGGCGGCCTGCATCGCCGCCCGGAACGCCTCCGGGTGCGGCTTGGACCACGGGATCTCGCTGGTGTAGACGGCACCGTCGAGGAGCTCGAGGACGCCGTCCCGGGCGAAGATGTCCTCGTGCCACCGGCGGGACCAGATCGTGTTCGACAGCACGCCGACGTTCAGGCCGAGATCACGGAGGTCCTTGAGCATCTGGACCGCGTCCGGCGCGAGCTCGGTGTGCGGATGCCACTGCCGCTCGTACTCCGCGAGCGCGGCCGGCGTCATCACCACGTCCGCGAGCAGGCAGACCTCCTCCAGCGTGCTGCTGACGTGCTCGTCGCGCGAGCGCCGCCAGACGGAGTCCTCGGCCGCGAGTAGCTTGGCGGCCAACTCGTCAGCGCGCGCAGGGTCGATCACCTCGGTCACCGATCGCCAGATGGTGAGCAGGTCGATGTCGTGCCAGGTGGCCAGCGTGCCACCCCAGTCGAAGAGAACGGTCTCGATGGGCTGGCTGGTCAAGTTCTTCACGGCCGACAGGTTGCCAGAAGCCGCCGACAATCTCTCCCGGTTATCCGTGCTCGGCTGGGACCTCCGCGCTGACCCGCGCCACCCGCTGCCGCTTGGCCAGCCAGAGCACCGCGAGAGTGAAGACCGCCATGCTCGGGATGTCGGTCGCCAGCAACGTCCACGGCGCGCCACCCTGATCGGCCCAGCCGTCCAGGTCACCAGTTGCCGCTGGCAACAGAAACGCGAGCAGGTTGTTCAGCGCGTGCAGGGCGATCGCAGCCTCGATCCCACCGGTTCGCACGGTGACGTAACCCATCACCATCGCGAACAGGAAGATGTCGGCCATCGCCCAGCCGGTGTAGCCATGCGCCGCCACGAACACCGCACTGCTGATCACCAGCGCCGGCCACGGAGTACGTAGTACGAGCCGGGCGGTGCGGATGAAAGCGTTGTTGCTCGTGCCCTGCGGGGCGTAGGCGCCGATGGCCTGGATCAGCCAGCCGCGGAACATGAACTCCTCGGCCGCCGACTGGAACGGCACCAGCAACACGATCACCAGGGCCGGCCCGATGAAGGCGGCGAAACCGACCCAGGAACCCGTGGCCCCCGGCTCGGTGCCTGCGTTCGGGAAGAGGGCGTCGGCGAGCAGTTGCAGGACGTACGAGACGGCGAGGTAGCCGGCTGCGGGCAGGCAGCACAGGAGTAGCCAGCGCCACCGGATCCTGTTCAGCACCGACGCGACGCTCCACGCGGGCCGTCGCTGCACGACCCATGCGGTCAGAGCGACGGCCGGGGAGAGGACCGCCAGCATGACCAAGGTCAGGGCGAGGTTCTCCAGGTCGTTGGGGAAGATGTCGTTCCCCTGCGGCTCCGGTACTTCTCCGCCGGTGAACATCGCGTGCACGATCGCCCACGCGATGACCACGGCAGCGGTCAGGAAGATCGCGGCGGCCGCCAGCATCGCCGTACCGACCAAGGGGCGCCACCAGGTGTGCTTGGCGTTGCGCGCGAGCTGGTGGTACGGCGTACCGGGCGGCGCGGGGATGGTCCGGGGCTCGACCGGACGCATCCCGTAGGGCACGGGGCCGTGCGGTCCTTGTGCCCATGGTGGTTGGCCACCAGGAGGCTGCCCTGTCCACGGTGGCGGCTGCTCCGGCGACCAGTACGGCGGCAGCGGCTGCTGTTGGTAACCAGGCGGCGGCTGGTAGCCGGGTTGTGGCTGCTGGTAGCCGGGTGGTGGCTGTTGCGGATATGGGCCCGGTTGCTGCGGTGGTTGACCGCCCTGCTGTGGCGGCGGGTAGTTCCCCGGGTGGGGGTGGTCCTGCGGCCGCTGGGGCGGTGGGTAGCCGCTGGGTTGCTCGGGCGGACCGGACTGCGAATCCATGCAGCGACTCTATGAGATCGAGGCAACCAGCTGTGGACAACCTTCCGCGGCCAGTGACCCGAACCTGGCATGCTGACGCTGACTCAGCGCGAGAACTGGAGGAGACTGTATGGCGACCGATCCGACTGCCGGCCCAACTACGCGGGCACTGCCCCAGTCCGTGCTCATGCCACTGACCGGGGCGGCGATCTTCCTGGTGGTCCGGATCGAGCCGGGCGGCGAGGAGACCACGCGGGACCTGCTGGAGCGGGTCAGCGGGCTCACTCGATCGGTCGGGTTCCGGGTGCCCGCGGGCAATCTGTCGTGCGTGACGAGCATCGGATCGGATGCATGGGATCGGCTGTTCAGTGGACCGCGACCGCGGGAGTTGCACCCGTTCGTGGAGCTCGACGGCGGGAAGCACAAGGCGGTGTCGACGCCTGGCGATGTGCTGTTCCACATCCGGGCGGCGCATCAGGACCAGTGCTTCGAGCTGGCGCGGCTGATCATGTCCGGCCTGGACGGCGCCGCGACGGTGGTGGACGAGGTGCACGGGTTCAAGTACTTCGAGATGCGCGACCTGCTCGGCTTCGTCGACGGGACCGAGAACCCGACCGGTACCGAGGCCGAGGAGGCAGTCCTGATCGGCGGTGAGGATCCCGAGTTCGCCGGTGGTAGCTACGTGATCGTGCAGAAGTACGTGCACGATATGAAGGCGTGGAACGCCCTGACCGTCGAACAGCAGGAGCACGTGATCGGCCGGACCAAGCTCGACGACATCGAACTGCCCGACGACGTGAAGCCGGCCAACTCCCACATCGCGCTGAACGTGATCGAGGACGACGACGGCAACGAACTGCAGATCCTGCGCGACAACATGCCGTTCGGGACGATCGGGTCGCAGGAGTTCGGCACCTACTACATCGCCTACGCGAAGGATCCCGCGGTGACGGAGCTGATGCTGCGCCGGATGTTCCTCGGCGAACCGGCCGGCAACTACGACCGGATCCTCGACTTCTCCACCGCGCTCACCGGCACCCTGTTCTTCACCCCGTCCGCCGCCTTCCTCGACGACCTCCCGCCGGCCCCCTGACCCCCGTTCGAAGGACCTGAAACTGTCGGTGGGATGGGTGAGACTGGGGTCATGTTGCTAGCGGATGTGGTCGCCACGTCGACCTCGTTGAGCCAGACCCGGTCCCGCCGGGCGAAGGCCGACCTGATCGCGTCCTTGCTGACCAGGGCGACCGATCCGGTGGAGACCGAGATCGTGGTGACGTACCTGTCCGGCGAGCTCCGGCAGCGTCGTACGGGGGTCGGCTGGCGGACGTTGGCCGATGCGCCGGGGCCTGCGGAGAGCCCGTCGCTCACCGTCGAGGAGGTCGATCGGGCGTTCGCGGAGCTGGCCGACATCGCGGGCGCGGGCTCGCAGGCGCGGCGGCGGGAGGGCGTCGATGCGTTGTTCTCGCGGGCGACCGCCGAGGAGCAGTGGTTCCTGCGGCAGCTGGTCGGCGGCGAGTTGCGGCAGGGCGCGCTCGACGGCGTGATGGCCGATGCGGTCGCCAAGGCCACCGGGATCCCGCTGGAGAAGATCCGCGCGGCCACGATGCTCCGCGGAGCCGCCGCGCCGGTCGCGGTCGCGGTGCTGACCGAGGGCGAGGCGGGGCTCGACCAGTTCAAGCTGGAGGTGGGCCGCGGGGTGCAGCCGATGCTGGCGCAGTCCGCGACAAGCGTGGCCGAGGCGCTGACGAAGACGGGTTCGCCGGCCGCGATCGAGTGGAAGCTCGACGGGATCCGCATCCAGGTCCACCGCGACGGTGATGACGTGGTCGTCTACACCCGCACTCTGGACGACATCACCGGCCGGGTGCCCGAGGTGGTCGCCGCCGTGCTCGAGTTGAAGGCCGACCAGCTGGTTCTCGACGGCGAGCTGATCGCACTCCGTATGGACGGTCGGCCCGAGGCGTTCCAGGTCACGGGCTCCCGTACTGCGACTCGGGCGGCGACCGGTCCCGAGACGGTTCCGCTGACGCCGTACTTCTTCGACATCCTGCACCTCGACGGTCAGGACCTGCTTGGCCTCGACAGCACCAAGCGGTTCGAAGCGCTGAGCGCTGTGGTGCCTGAGGAGAGACGGATTCCACGCTTGGTCACGGACGATCCCGGCGCGGGGCAGACGTTCTTCGCCGACGCGGTCAAACGCGGGCACGAGGGCGTGATGGTGAAGTCCCTGACCGTTCCGTACGAAGCGGGCCGGCGGGGTTCCGGCTGGGTGAAGGTGAAGCAGACGCACACCCTCGACCTGCTGGTGCTCGCAGCCGAGTGGGGCCACGGCCGGCGTACGGGCTGGCTCTCGAACCTTCACCTCGGGGCGCGCGACGAGGAGACCGGCGAGTTCGTCATGCTCGGCAAGACGTTCAAGGGGCTGACCGACGAGTTGCTGCGCTGGCAGACGGAGCGGTTCCAGGAGCTGGAGGTCAGCCGGGACAGCTACACGGTCTACCTGCGGCCCGAGATCGTGGTCGAGATCGCGTTCGACGGCGTACAGACCTCGCCTCGGTATCCGGGTGGGGTGGCGCTTCGGTTCGCCCGGGTGCTGCGATATCGCGAGGACAAGACCCCCGACCAGGTCGACACCCTGCAGTCTGTGCGAGCCATTCACGAACCCGAGTCCGAGGAGGACCAGTGACGGAAGATCCCGATGTCGTCTCCCGGCGGATCGCGCACGAATCGCTGGCGGAGGACGACCCGACGGGCTGGTTCGAGCGGTTGTACTCGGCGGCTGTCGACGGGCAGGCCGTCGTGCCCTGGGATCGCGGATCGGCTCATGTGCTGTTGACGGATTGGGTGGAGACCGCGCGGCCGGACGGCACCGGCAAGACCGCCGTCATCGTCGGCGCCGGCACCGGTTGGGACGCCGAGCTCATCGCGGACCGCGGCTACGACACGACCGCGTTCGACATCTCCCCCACCGCGATCGACACCGCCAAAAGGAACCACCCCGACTCCAAGGCGCAGTACGAGGTCGCCGACCTGCTCAACCCGCCCGCCGAATGGCATCGCGCGTTCGACCTGGTCGTCGAGATCTACACGGTGCAAGCCTTGCCGATCGTCCTCCAGGCCGACGCGATCAAGCACGTCGGCGACCTGGTCCGTGCCGGCGGGACCCTCCTGGTCATCGCAGCTGCCCGTGACGACGACGTCGCTGATGAGGACGTCGAGGGGCCACCCTGGCCGCTCACCCGCGCGGCGATCGAGTCATTCACCACCGACGACCTCCGCCTGATCCAACTCGACCGCACCCCCAGTCCCACCGACCCCACCATCCACCGCTGGCGAGCCGAATACCTCCGCGACTAGCCGCGCTGCCGCCTTCTTTAGCCGATCCCGTTTTCGTCGACCCCGACGGGGTGATGGTGGGATCGGCATGTTGCCGCGTGCCCAGCCGTCGTTGAGCTCCGGCTCGGGTGGACGAGTGCGGGGACCTTGAACAACATCACGGGACCTCGGTCATGTCGTGCCGTGTTCACGGTCCCGCGTTGTTGTTCAAGGTCCCGGCTTCCGCCCATGCCGAACCCCAGCACACCGGGCCGGGAGGCGGTGAGCGCCTGACTCCGTGGCCGCCCCTGCGGAGCCTGGCAAATCTGTTCGGAATCGACTCGAACATAGGTTCGAAAATGAGGTAGAGTAGGGCCATGGCCGGGCGGAGTGAGCCAGGGCCGACGGCTCTGCGGATCATGCTTGGCGCGCACCTGCGACGACTGCGGGAGCGCGCCGGAGTCAGCCGGTCCGAGGCAGGGTGGGCGATCCGGGGCTCGGAGTCGAAGATCAGCCGGCTCGAGCTCGGCCGGGTCGGGTTCAAGGAGCGCGACGTCGTCGACCTGCTCAGTCTGTACGGCGTGACCGATCCGACCGAGCGAGACCGCCTCCTCCAGTTGGCCAAGGATGCGAACAACCGGGGTTGGTGGCACCGATACGGGGATGTCACGCCCGACTGGTTCGACGCCTACCTCGGGCTCGAGGCCGCCGCCGAACTGATCCGGACGTACGAGATCCAGTTCGTCCCCGGCCTGCTCCAGATCCCGGAGTACATGCGAGCCGTCGCCCGGCTCACGCCGTCGGCGGAGCGGTCCGAGGCGGAGGTCGAGCGGTTCGTCGCGCTCCGCCGATCACGGCAGCAGGCGCTCGATCGCGATCCCCCACTCAAGCTCTGGGCCGTCATCGAAGAGTCCGTACTGCGTCGCCCGATCGGCGGCGTCGAAGTCCTGCGGGCACAGCTCACGGCACTCCTCGACGCCATCCAGCGGACGAACATCACCCTCCAGGTCGTCCCCACCAACAGCTCGGGCCATCCGGCCACGGGTGGCGCGTTCAGCGTCCTGCGGTTCCCCGAGCCCGACCTCGCCGACGTGGTCTACCTCGAGCACCTCACCAGCGCGGTGTACCTGGACAAACGCGACGACGTCGACGCCTACACCCGGATCCTCGACATGCTCGCCGCAACCGTTCCCCCACCCGACCAGACCGAAGCCCAACTGACCGCCATTCTCGAGACCCTGCCCGTCGACTGATCCTGTACCACGCCAAAGCGGAGCAAGTCGCGCCGAGCGACGCCTAGTACAGCGGACGCGCGCAACACGTCGGGCCGAGCGACGCGTAGTACGTCCGGTCAGGGAGCCGGCGGGCAGTGGGTCGGGGTGGTCACTCCGGCTGCTGTTTTCGCTCTTGTTCACGGACGTGGTCGAGGCGTCCCTGGTCCTCGCCCGCGTCGAGCAGGTTGTCCTCGGGTGCGCCGCTGTGCCGATACTCCGCCTTGACGACCTCCGGGTGGTGCAGGTCGAAGGCCGGGCTCTCGGACCGGATCCGCGGCAGTGAGATGAAGTTGTGCCGCGGCGGCGGCGAACTCGTTGCCCACTCCATCGATCGGCCCCAGCCCCACGGGTCGTCGACGTTCACCCGCGGCGACCGGCGCGACTTGTAGACGTTGTACAGGAACGGCAACGTCGAGACCCCGAGGATGACCGACCCGACCGTCGAAACCTGGTGCAGGACCGTGAAACCTTCCCCACCCCCGTACGTCGCATACCGCCGCGGCATCCCCTCGACGCCCAGCCAGTGCTGCACCAGGAACGTCGTGTGGAAGCCGATGAACAGCAGCCAGAAATGCAGCTTGCCGAGTCGTTCGTCAAGCATCCGCCCGGTGATCTTCGGCCACCAGAAGTAGAACCCCGCGAACATCGCGAACACCACGGTCCCGAACACGACGTAGTGGAAGTGCGCGACCACGAAGTACGAGTCGGAGATCTGGTAGTCCAGCGACGGGGAAGCCAGGATCACCCCGGTCAGACCGCCGAACAGGAAGGTCACCAGGAACCCGACGGCCCACAGCATCGGCGTCTCGAAGGACAGGGATCCGCCCCACATCGTGCCGATCCAGTTGAAGAACTTCACCCCCGTCGGCACCGCGATCAGGAAGGTCATGAGCGAGAAGAACGGCAGGTTCACCCCGCCGGTGACGAACATGTGGTGCGCCCAGACGGCGATCGAGAGCAGGCCGATGCTGAGGGTCGCCGCCACCAGGCCGACGTACCCGAAGATCGGTTTGCGGCTGAACACCGGCAGGATCTCGGTGATGATGCCGAAGAACGGCAACGCGATGATGTAGACCTCGGGATGGCCGAAGAACCAGAACAGGTGCTGCCAGAGCAGCGCCCCGCCGTTCGCCGCCTCGAAGACGTGCGATCCCAGCAGCCGGTCGGACTCCAGCATCAGCAGGGTCGCGGCCAGGATCGGGAAGGCGATCAGCACCAGCATGGACGTCACCAGGATGTTCCAGCAGAAGATCGGCATCCGGAACATCGTCATCCCCGGTGCCCGCATGGTGATGATCGTGGTGACGAAGTTGACCGCACCGAGGATGGTGCCCAGACCGGCCATCCACAGACCCATGATCCACAGGTCGCCGCCGACACCCGGCGAGCGTTCGATGTCGGACAGCGGCGTGTACGCCGTCCAGCCGAAGTCCGCCGCGCCGCCCGGCGTCAGGAAACCCGCCGAGGCGATGATGCCGCCGAACAGGAACAACCAGTAGCTGAACATGTTCAGCCGCGGGAACGCCACGTCCGGGGCGCCGAGTTGCACTGGCATCACCACGTTCGCGAACCCCACGAACAGCGGTGTCGCGAACAGCAGCAGCATGATCGTGCCGTGCATCGTGAAGAGCTGGTTGTAGACCTCTTCGTTCACGATCTGCAGACCCGGCTCGAACAGCTCCGCGCGGATCACCAGCGCCATCACGCCGGCGAACAGGAAGAACGCGAACGACGTGACCAGATACAGGTTCCCGATCATCTTGTGGTCGGTCGTGGTGAGGATCTTGACCACGACCTGGCCCAGGGGCTTGCGTACCCCCACAGTGGCCCGCGTACTGGCGGTCCGTGCACTGACAGTGACCATCCGGTCTGTCCTCCTCCGGCCGAGACCGAGGTACCCACCTGCCAGCGAACCATCTCCTGGGCCACCACTACAAGACCTAGAAGATCTCCCCGTACGCCGGCCCGCGCGGCCGACCACCGCTTCAGGGGTTGCGTTCGGTTTCCTGTTCGTAGGCGGCGACGGCGGTGGGGAGGGTGAGGAAGATCCGGTTCTGGCCGAGGCGGTCGACGAAACCGGCGGCTGACAGGTCGTCGCGGAGGTCTTGTTTGACCCGGGCAAGGGCGAGCACGATGCCGCGATCGGCGAGCTCCTCGCGCAATGCGTCCAGGGCGTCGATCGCGGTGATGTCGATCTCGACGTTCGCCTCGGCGTTCAGCAGCAGCCAGCGCACCGGGCCGGGCGAATCGTCGACCGCCGCGAGCGCCCGCCGGCGGAAGTTCTCGGCGTTGGCGAAGAACAACGGCGAGTCGTACCGGTACACGACCAGCCCGGGCACCGGCCGTGCCTCCGGATAGTCGTCCACGTCGTGCATCCCGGGCACTCCGGGCGCGATCCCGAGAATCCCGTCGTGCGGCCGGGCGACCCGGCGGAAGAGGTCGAGGACCGACAACCCGACCGCCATGAGTACGCCGTACAGAACGTCGAGCGCGACAACGCCCGCGCAGGTCGCCAGCGCGAGGATCAACTCGCTGCGGCGGAACCGGCTGATCCGTTTGAACTCGGCGAGATCCACCAGCCGTAGTGCGGCGTAGATGACGAGCGCACCGAGAGCTGCTTTCGGGAAGGTCGACAGCAGCGGTCCGGCCACGAGCAGCGTCAGGACGACCGTGACCAGGACGACGACCGAGTAGATCTGGCTCTTCGCGCCGGCCGCGTCGGCGACGGCCGTCCTGCTTCCGCTGCTGCTGACCGGGAAGCCCTGCACCGCTCCGGCTGTCAGGTTCGCCGTGCCCAGCGCGAGCAGCTCCGCATCCGCATCGACCTGAGCATGGTGCTTCGTCGCGAAAGCCCGGCCGGTCAGCACGACGTCCGTGTAGCCGACGAGCGCAACCCCGAAAGCGGGCAGGACGAGAGCCCCGAGGTCGCCGACCTCGATCGAGGGCAGCGCCGGGCTGGGCAGACCGGCAGGGACCGCGCCGACCAACGCCACCCCTCGATCGCCCAGACCGGCCAGCCCGGTGACGATCGCGGCGAGCACCATCGCCAGCAACGGCCCCGGCAGCCGAGGCACCCAGCGGGACGCGGCAAGCAGTAGACCGAGCACGCTGACCGACAGAACAACGGTCAGCGGATGCCAGGAGCCGACCTGCCGGACAGCCGAGGCGACCTCCGCGATCGGGCTGTCTCCGGACACGTCGGAACCGGTGACCTTGCCCAGCTGGCTGGTGATCATGAGCACCGCGATCCCGGCCATGTAGCCGACCAGCACCGGCCGGGACAGCAGATCCGCCACGAAGCCGAGTCGCACGACCCAGGCCAGCACACAGATCACCCCAACCATCAACGCCAACGCCGCGGCGAGGACGGCGTACCGCTTGGGATCTCCCCCGGCCATCGCGCCAACAGTTGACGCCGTCAGCAGCGCGGTCGTGGATTCAGGTCCGGGCGACAACAGCCGCGACGAGCCGAGCACCGCGTAGACGGCGAGCGGTCCGAGGACGGCCCATAGACCAGCCACCGCCGGCAGCCCGGCCAACTGGGCGTAGGCCATCGCCTGCGGGACCAAGTAGGCGGCGACCGTCACACCAGCAATCACGTCGGCGCGCAGCCAGCCCAGCTGGTAACCCCGCAGTCCTTCGAGGCCCTTCGCGATCATGGCTCAGTATGCCGGTAACACCCAACTGACCCGTTGCAGACGTGAAGCCTGAATAGTCCCCTCCGCCGGGTCTCGTACAGTCGAAAGCCGAGGAGGTCGGTTGATGGCTACCAGGGCGAAAGCAGCGCGCGACGGCAAGGTCGAGCGGTTGCCGAAGAAGGTGTACGAGGGCGAACTGCTGCGGTTGCAGGCCGAGTTGGTCAAGCTGCAGGAGTGGGTCCGGGTCGAGGGCGCGCGAGTCGTGGTGATCTTCGAAGGACGGGACGCGGCCGGCAAGGGAAGCACGATCAAGCGGGTGGCGGAGTACCTGAACCCCCGGGTCGCGCGGATCGCGGCCCTGCCCGCGCCCACCGAACGGCAGCGCACCCAGTGGTACTTCCAGCGCTACATCGAACACCTCCCGGCGGCCGGCGAGATCGTCCTGTTCGACCGCAGCTGGTACAACCGGGCCGGCGTCGAGCGGGTGATGGGGTTCTGTACGAATCAGGAGTACACCCGGTACCTGCACCAATGCCCGATCTTCGAGCGGCTCCTGGTCGAGGACGGCGTGCTGTTGCGCAAGTACTGGTTCTCCGTCAGCGACAGCGAACAGGAGAACCGCTTCCGCAGCCGGCTCGAGGATCCGATGCGCCGGTGGAAGCTCTCCCCGATGGACCTGGAGTCGATCTCCCGCTGGGAGGACTACTCCCGCGCCAAGGACGAGATGTTCGTCCACACCGACATCCCCGAAGCCCCGTGGTACGTCGTCGAGAGCGAGGACAAGCGATCCGCGAGGATCAACATGATCGCCCACCTGCTCAGCACCATCCCGTACCACGAAGTCCAGCGCCCGCCCCTCGCCCTACCCCCACGTCCCCCGTCCAAGGGCTACCAACGGACACCCCGCGAAATGCAAACCCAGGTCCCCAACCACGCCGCCCAGATCCACCAGTAGCAGCCCCTGAACGAGCGGGCCGCCGGGATGTCACCTGCTACCCGACGTCGGGATCAACGGTCATCCCCACCGCCGCCTTCCGGGCGACTGCTTGGTAGCTTGGCCGAGACCTGACGGTAGATGCCGTCAAGCGCGTGCTCGAGCGCCGATCTGTTCTGCTCGTCGAGCCAGCTGGTGCGGAGCCTCTCGTTGAGCCCGCCGGGTGTTTCGTGGGCCCGGCCGAGTTCTGTCAGCGCCAGGGTGCGAGGGAAACCAGTGACGTGACACCGCGCCGTTCGCGCACGGCAGGAAGCGGAATGGCACGCACGATGTCGGGGCCGTCGCGTAGACGCTCACCCAGCGCGTGGTGGGACCACCCAGCCACCGCGCTGATCAGCACACGGTCGGAGTGCACGCGCAACTCCCTGTCATCGGATGGCCTTGGCGGATTTGTCCCAGTTTTCGTGCAGGCGGTCGAGGTAGGACTGGGCCTGACGACCTGGATTCGTGCCCCTGGCGAAGGCTCGCATGTTGCCCCCGCCGGCGTTGTAGCCCAGGGCAAGCAGCTCGTCCTTGCTCAACCGGCTCTTCCGCGAGGAAGGCAGTCGCTTGGCCAGATCGTGCAGGTGCCAGGCCGCGGCTTCGATGGCCAGCTCCGGGTCGTCAGGCAGCTCTTCCCACTTCCGTACGGCGAAGGCGCGGCCGCGCTTGGTGTCGTCGAACGCGGGCCGGTGCATGTTCGCGATGCCGAAGGCGGGATCGGAATCGATCTTCGCCCAAGACCGCTCCAGGTCCGGATCGTGCGGCTTGTACGACTCGTTGTACAGGATCGCCATCAGCAGTTGCGGGTTGATGCCGGCCCGGCGGGCGTGAGTACGCACCTGCGGAGCGAACCGAGCCGGGTCGTAATCCTCAAACCACTCCTCGGTGGCCGGCGTCGTACTGGCACTTGGCGACGGAGCAGACGGAGCAGACGGTGCAGACGGAGTGGCTGACGGACTGGGCTCGCCAGAAGTCGCGGTCTGGGGCGCCGGAGTGTCGTCGCCACGCGCAGCCCAGGCGCCCACGACAACGGCACCGACCGCGACCCACCACCACCGCTTTCCCACCCGCGTCTCCCGTCCACAGTGGCGTCAGACGCCCCAAACCTAGACGAGCGGACGCGGCCGACCGGAGTACGGCGCGACGGCCGACTCGAACCTGATTTCGCCAGGGGTTAGTATTGACAACGCATCGAACATCGGTCCCGCTCTCAGTGAGGCTGATTGCCCCGGGGGGCGCCCGCACCTTCAGCCGGAACTCACGGCCATCGACCAGTGGTCGTCGGTCCCAAACGGTGGCGGGTCCCTCGTAGTCCAACTGTCGATCGCTCGCAGGAGCGGCGGACTGAGCCATCGCGCCGGTGGCCGATCCGGACATTGTCATCGACGGCGTGCGGTGTTGTGTTCCGTCACGGCAAGGGTGCCGTGGCGACCCTGAGGAGGACTTCTTGGCCCAGCGAGGCCAGCGCCGGTCAGGCGCTTCGCATACCGCTCCCCGACGTCGGCGTCGGGTCCGCGAGGTCGACTCCGACGGCCTCATCCCGGTCCTCGCCCGTGCCGTGCGGGAGGTCGAGGGGGCCGTTCAACGTGGCGCCATCCGGCCGTCGGTCCGGACGAAGTTCCAGGTCGTGGCCCTGCTGGTCCGCGAGGAGCGGGCCCGGGTGAACGCCGACCAGAGCTACACCGACGCCTACCGCGCGGAGCAGCTCAGGCGCCTCGACGGGGTCGCGACGATCCTCGCCAAGACCGCCGCTCGCGACACCTCGCTCCTCGCGCTGCTCGCCGAGGACGCCGTCATGTCCGACAGCGCCGTCTCCCTCAAGCGCGAGCTCCAGCTGGCCGCCGGTATGGAGCCGCCTGCCGAGGCTCCGGCACCAGTCGAGCCGGAGACCACCGCCGCCCCACCCGCGCGTCGGGTCGTGCCGCAGTCGGTCGTCTCCCGACAGCTCGCCAACCCCTTCCTCGCCCCCGACTTCAGTTCCGCCGCTCCTCGCGAGGCGCGACCGCGACGACTGGCCGGCTGGGAGCTGATCGGCCCCCTGTTCAAGTCCTTCGAGTACGCAGCCGCCTCGGCAACCAAGTCCCTGCCCAAGCCCTCGACCCTGCGCATAGCGGCCGGCCTGGAACTGATGCCACATCAGGCGCAAGTGGTTGCCGCCACCTCGGCGGGCCATCGGACCTTCCTGCTGGCCGACGAGCCAGGTCTGGGCAAGACCGCTCAGGCCCTGCTCGCCGCGCAGGCCGCGAACGCGTACCCGCTGCTCGTCGTCGTACCGAACGTCGTGAAGACCAACTGGGCCCGCGAGGCCCAGACCTGGACGCCGAAGCGGGCCGCGACCGTGATCCACGGCGACGGAGACTCCATCGACGGCTTCGCGGACATCGTCATCGTCAACTACGAGGTGCTCGACCGGCACGTCGGCTGGCTCGGCGACCTGGGCTTCCGCGGCATGGTCGTCGACGAGGCGCACTTCATCAAGAACAAGAAGTCCCAGCGCTCGCGGAACGTCCTGCAACTGTCCGAGCGGATCCGGGCCCGTACGGTTCGTCCGCTGCTGATGGCCCTCACCGGCACCCCGCTGATCAACGACATCGAGGACTTCGCCGCGATCTGGCAGTTCCTCGGCTGGATCGACGAGAAGACCCCCGGCGCCGAGCTGATGGAATCGCTCGAGCGAAGCGACCTGACCCCGGCCGACCCCGGGTTCTACGCGGCCGCCCGCGCCAGCGTGATCGACCTGGGCATCGTCCGGCGCCGCAAGGTCGACGTGGCCGCCGACATCCCCGCCCGCCGCATCGCCGACCTTCCCGTCGAGCTCGATGGCGCCGTCGGCCGGTCGATCCGCGACGCCGAGCGCGAGCTCGCCGACCGCCTCGTGGCGCGCTATCACAGCGCACTCGCGACGCGGACCTCCGGCGAGGTCGTGGACGGCATCGACCACGGCCTGGTACGCCGCGTCGCCGGCTGGGAACGGTCCGACTCGGACAAGGCGAAATCCGGCGAGAACATCTTCAACCTGGTACGCCGTATCGGCGCAGCCAAAGCCGGGATGGCCGCCGACTACGCCGCCCAACTCGCGCACAACGTCGGCAAGGTCGTCTTCTTCGCCAGGCACATCGAGGTGCTGGACGCCGCCGAGAAGGTCTTCACCGAACGCGACATCCGCTTCTCCTCGATCCGCGGCGACCAGACCCGGACCAAGCGCCAGAAGAATGTGGACGCGTTCGTCAACGATCCCGAGGTATCCATCGCGGTGTGCTCGCTGATGACAGCCGGCGTGGGCCTCAACCTGCAGGTCGCCTCGAACGTCGTGCTCGCCGAGCTCTCCTGGACCAACGCCGAGCAGACGCAGGCCATCGACCGGGTGCACCGCATCGGCCAGGACGAGCCGGTCACCGCGTGGCGCATCATCGCCGCGCAGACCGTCGACACCAGGATCGCGGACCTCATCGACGCCAAGGCAGGGCTCGCCGCCAGGGCACTCGACGGGTCCGACGAAGAAGTCTCGTCGTCGGCGGACGTCCAGCTCGAGGCGCTCGTGGCACTGCTGACAAACGCCCTTTCGTAGCCAGCCGACGTCAGTCAGTGTCCTACCGCCCGCTGCTCTGGCTTGCGGTAGCGACGTTCTCGACGGGCATCGACGGCTATGTGCTGGCCGGTCTACTGCCAGCCATCGCCGGCGATCTGCACGTCAGCGAGGCACTCGCCGGGCAGTTGATGTCGGCGTTCGCCCTGACGTCCGCGCTGGCGGCGCCGCTGCTCGGCACCGTGACCAGCCGCTGGGAACAACGCAGCACCATCGCCCTCTCCCTGGGCGTCTTCGTGCTCGGCAACCTCATCGTCGGAATCGCGCCCAGCTATCCGATCGCGCTCGGCGGCCGGGTGGTGGCTGCACTCGGTGGATGCCTGCTCAACGCCGCCGTCACCGGGTACGTGATCGCGTGGACGCCCATCCGGCATCGCGGCAAGGCGCTGTCCTTCGTTCTCGGCGGATGGATGACGGCGACCGCACTCGGCGTACCGGTCGGCCTGGCGCTCGGACAGTCCAACTGGCGGTTCCCGATGATCCTGGTCTCCGTGGTGGGCACCATCGCCTTGGCCGGCATCCTGCTCAAACTTCCCCGGCTGCACCTCCCCGCGCGCACCCTCGCCGCGCGCCTGCGCCCCCTCGCCCAACCACGTCTGCTGGCCGGTCTCCTGGTCACGACCGGCATCCTGTGCAGCAGCTACACCTGCTTCACCTACGCCACGCTGATCCTGCGTCCGGCATTCCCGGCCGAGTGGATGATCATCGTGATCATGTTCGGGTACGGCCTGGCCAGCATGCTCGGCAATGCGGTGACCGGCCGGCTCGCGGACCGGTTCACCCCACTGCCCGTGCTCACGGTCATCCTGACCGCGTTGCTGTTGAACTCTCTTTTCGGCGTGCTCGCGTCCACGTCCGGAGTACTGGGGGTCGCGGGCCTGGTGTGGTTCTTCGCCGCCGGAATCGGAAACGGCGGCGCCGCCGTCCCTCAACAGGCCCGCCTGGCAGCCCTCGCCCCGGACTCCGCCCCCATCGTGATGGCCCTCAACGGCAGCGCGATCTCCCTCGGCAGCGCCCTCGGCGGCGCATCTCTCGCCGCCGGCTCCTCCCCCTACGGCTTGCTGACCGTCGCCGCCATCATCTTGGCCATCACGTTGGTCCTTCACCAGGTCGTGGCGAAGCCCAGCTGACCCTTAAGCAGGCTTGGCGTATCCCCGGACGCCGGTGTCCAGCAAGACGCATGGCTCGTCGCTCGTAGTCCACGCGTCGTGTCCGGGGTCGATGTCCATCACGTCGCCGGGCCCGACGCTGAGCTCGCGGCCGTCGTCGAACCGGACGGTCATCTGCCCGGACAGACAGAAGCCGGTGTGGTGGACCATGCAGGAATCGGTTCCGGCGATGGGCTTGACGTCCTCGGACCAGCGCCAGCCTGGCTCGAACACGCCGCGGCCAAGGGTGAAGTCGCCCAGAGTGACGACGTCCATGTGCCCGTGGTCCTTGAAGGGACGTACCTCGTTCGGGGCGTCGATGCTCCGCGTGTCGGACATACTGCCTCCTTCTCCCGGTCTGCTTGATGTATTACGAATGGCCAACAGGGAGATCCACACCCCCCAGATCCGTTCAATCCCCCACTTGAAATAGGACTCCGGAGAGTGAGCACTGTCAAGACGCCGACCAACGCCCGCCGATTACGGCTCGTCTACGTGGTCGCTCACGGTGATCCGGTGAGATCCGCGACGAGTTTCTCGACGCGGTTGCGGATGTCGTCGCGGACCTGGCGGACAACCTCGATCGGCTGGCTCGCGGGGTCGGTGAGCTCCCAGTCTTCATAGCGTTTGCCGGGGAAGATGGGGCAGGCGTCGCCGCAGCCCATGGTGATGACGACGTCGCTGGCCCGGACGGCCTCGGTTTCGAGGATCTGCGGTACGGCGCCAGTGATGTCGATGCCGACCTCGTGCATGGCTT
The DNA here is from genome assembly GCF_004361855.1 of Kribbella caucasensis. Taxonomy (GTDB): domain Bacteria; phylum Actinomycetota; class Actinomycetes; order Propionibacteriales; family Kribbellaceae; genus Kribbella; species Kribbella caucasensis. Next base: position 82,513 of record NZ_SNWQ01000016.1, on the reverse strand, counting down.
CGACCGCAGCCGGATTGATCTGGTCGGCCGGTTCTGATCCGGCGGAGCGTACTTCGACCCGGTCACCGGCGAGGTGGCGCAGCCAGCCGGCGGCCATCTGTGATCGGCCCGCGTTGTGGACGCAGACGAAGAGAACTGCAGGCTTGCTCACGAGGATGCTCCTGTGTGGGTGGGTGTGACGACGTCGTCGGCCGCCTGGCCCGCGTTGGGATAGAGGACGATGACGAGCGCGGCGCCGAGGATGGCACCGAAGGCTTGGAAGGCGATGAAGGCGGGCACTGAGCCAGGGGCGATACCGGCGAAGGTGTCGCTGAAGGCGCGTCCGATGGTGACGGCCGGGTTGGCGAACGAGGTGGATGAGGTGAACCAGTACGCCGATCCGATGTAGGCGCCGACGGCAAGTGGTGCGAGTTGCGCGCGGCCGGACCAGGCGAGCGCGAAGATCAGCAGGATCAGGCCAGCGGTGGCGACGGTCTCGCCGATGTACAGATGTCCCGCGGAACGATCGGTGGTCGACCAGGAGACCGCGGCTTCGCCGTACATGAGGTTGGCCAGGATCGCTCCCGCGATGCCGCCACCGATCTGGGCGGGGATGTAGGCGGCGAGGTCGCGTAGGGAGAGCCCGCTGCTGGTGCGTTGGCCGAGCCACCAGTCGATCACGGAGACCGCGGGGTTGAAGTGGGCGCCGGAGACCGGGCCGAGCATGAGGATCAGCACGGCCAGGCCGAGCGCGGTGGCGAAGGCGTTCTCTAGAAGCTGCAGGCCGATGTCGCCGGGCGACAGGCTCGCCGCCGCGATGCCGGAGCCGATGACGACCGTCACGAGCAACCCGGTCCCGAGCGCCTCGGCGACGGCGCGCCGCCACAGCGGCTGGGCGTGGCTCATCCGCGGCTCACCGGTACGGCGAGCTCGTCGAGCAGGACGCGGACGCGGCGTTCGATCTCGTCACGGATCGGGCGTACGTCGGCAACGTCGAGGCCGGCCGGGTCGTCAAGGTCCCAGTTCTCGTACCGAGTACCGGGGAAGATCGGGCACGCGTCGCCGCAGCCCATCGTGACGACGACGTCGGCGGCGCGGACGATCTCGTCGGTCCAGGGCTTGGGGTACTCGCCGGCGATGTCGATGTCGCGTTCAGCCATCGCGGCGATCGCGGCCGGGTTGACGTCGATACCGGGTTCGGAGCCTCCCGACCAGGCCACGGCGTTGTCGCCGGCCAGGTGCTGGAAGAAGCCTAGCGCGATCTGGGAACGGCCGGCGTTGTGGACACAGAGGAACAGCACGACGGGCTTGCCGTCGTCATGGTGTCCCTCGACCCGGGCGAGTGCGCTGAGGCGTTGCCGGGCGAAGCGTTCGGCCAACAGGGGAAGGAAGTTGGGAACGGTGCTGCCGGTGGCGAACTGGTCGTAGCTGGTGTGCAGGAACCGTTCGATGGTCTCCGGACCGTAGATGTCGGAGAACTCATCCGTGAGCCGCGCGGCGGCGGTGCGGAGCGCGAGTTGCTGGTCGATGGACAGGTCTTCGTGTCGGTGCCAGGCGAGTTCGGTCATCGTTTGCTCCCGGTGGAGTCTGCCGCTCCGGGCGACAGTGCGGGCGCCAGCCGTTCGATCCGGTCGGCGAGTTCGGTGTAGGCGACCTCAAAGGCCGCGTCGGTGTCGGCCGGTGCAGGGTCGGCGATCGACCAGTGCAATCGCGGTCGTTGCTCGGCGGGCAGGTGTTCATGGGCGTTGTCGCAGACCGCGATGAGCAGGTCGTCGCGTCGTACGACGTCCTTCAGGCTCGCGGTCCGCCACCCCTGGGGATCCAGACCGTGTCGACGCGCGATCTTGAGCGCACGAGGGTGCACGCGCTCGGCGGGCTCCGTGCCGGCGGACACGGCGGGGACGTGGCTGCGGCGCGACCAGATCGCCGCGGCAAGCTGGGAGCGAGCCGAGTTCTGCGTGCAGACGAAGACGACCCGCTTCACCGCGGTCAGCGCGGGCGTGGTGATCGCCGTCAACGCTCCGGGCCGCAACCGCACATAGGTACGGCGCCGGTCTCCCTCGGAACGCGTCCGTACGACGAGACCCGCGTCCTCCAAGACCTTGAGATGGTGGGCGACCAGGTTCGTCGGCAGTTCCAGCGCGGCCCCGAGCTCCCCCGGCGCCGCGTCGCCGGCGACCAGGGTGTCCACGATCGCCAGCCGCGCGGGATCGCCGAGCGCCGCATGGATGCGGGCCCGATCCGCCAGGGTGAATAGCTCAGTGTTCATTGCCTCAATAATCACTGAGCTATTTCTCGGAGTCAAGCCGAGACACGCTTCCCGCAGCCGGGCAGTCTTGGCCGGCCGGTGGTCAGCGCGTCAATGCGGTCTCCGGGACGGCGAGGAGGGTCGAAATCCACTGGAGGCGTTCGGGGACGGGCCAGTAGTAGACCCAGGTCCCGCGCCGCTCACAGTCGACGAGACCTGCCTCCCGCAGCACCTTCAAGTGATGCGAGATGGTCGGACCGCTCACCTCGAACTGCGGGGTCAGGTCGCACACGCAGATCTCGTCACCTGCGGACGTGATCATCGACAGCAGCCGCAGCCGGACCGGATCCGCCAGCGCCCTGAACACGGCCGCCCCGTCGGCTGCCCCGGCCGAATCGAGGGCCGCGTCGGAGATCGGCGTACAGCAGGAAGCGCCGGAAACCGGCGTCAGGGTGATCTCCTGTTTCGACATGCCTCTATCTTGACTCTTGTCTAATCACGAGGCAAGGTGGGACTCGTTGATTAGATGAACTTCAAGACAGGGAGTGGATCGTGGTCGAGCAAACAGCGGCCCCCGTGGTTGTCATCGGTGCAGGGCCGGTGGGGTTGGCGGCAGCGGCGCATCTGGCCGAGCGCGACCTGGGCTTCGTGGTGCTGGAGTCCGGGCCGAGTGTCGCGTCGGCGATCGAGGATTGGCGGCAGGTGAAGCTGTTCAGCCCCTGGCGATACGACATCGACAACGCGGCCCGCCGCCTGCTGGAACGCGCAGGCTGGACCGAGCCGGACCTGGGCAAGCTCCCGACCGGCGGCGACCTGATCGACGCCTATCTGCAGCCGCTCACCAAGGTTCCGCAGCTCAACGACCGGATCCGCTACAACGCCGATGTCGTGGCGGTCACCCGTGTCGGCTTCGACCGGATCCGCACGGCCGGACGTGAGGCCGCGCCGTTCCTGGTCCGCCTTGCCGACGGCACCGAACTGCTCGCGTCGGCCGTGATCGACGCCGCAGGCACCTGGCGCAAGCCGAACGTGCTCGGTGGTTCCGGAATCCCGGCTCGCGGCGAAACCGATCACGTCGACGGCATCGCGACCGCGTTGCCCGACGTACTCGGCACCGACCGTGACCGCTTCGCGGGCCGTCGTACGGCGGTCGTCGGCGCCGGCCATTCCTCCGCGACAACCCTGCTCGACCTGGGCGAACTGGCCCAGGACGCTCCCGGCACCGAGATCGTCTGGGTGGTCCGCGGCACCGACCAGGCCCGCACCTACGGCGGCGGCGAGGCCGACGAACTCCCAGCTCGCGGCGCCCTCGGCAGCCGCCTGAAGAAACTCGTCCAGTCCGGCCAGGTCGAGTTGGTCAGCTCGTTCCGGATCGAGGCCGTCGACCGCACCGCCGACGGGCGGATCGAACTCACCTCCGGCGAGCGGACCGTTGTGGCCGACACCGTCGTGAATTCCACCGGCTTCCGCCCCGACCACGACATGGTCTCCGAACTACGCCTCGACCTGGACCCGATCCTCGGCTCCACCCGAGCACTGGCACCGCTGATCGACCCGAACAAGCACTCGTGCGGCACTGTCCCGCCCCACGGCGTCGACGAACTCGCCCACCCGGAGCCCGGGTACTACGCGGTCGGGGCGAAGTCCTACGGCCGCGCGCCCACGTTCCTGCTGGCCACGGGCTACGAACAGGCCCGATCGGTGGTCGCCGCCGTGGCCGGTGACTGGGAGGCCGCCCGGGATGTCCAGCTAGATCTGCCGGAAACCGGCGTGTGCTCGTCCAACCTCGCGTACGGCGGCAGCGCCGACGAGGCCAGCGGTTGTTGCGGGCCTGCACCCCAGGCGATCTCGGCACCGGCCGGTCGCGGCCTGGCCACCGGCATCAGCGGTGGACTGCTGACAGTCATTGAGGACAGGCCGACGACCCAATCGAGCTGCTGCGGCTGATGACAGCCACGACCGGCACTGCGCCCAGCCTTGCCGGTCGTGGTGGTTTCCGCAGCGACGTGGTCGCCGCGCTCGCGGTGACCACGACCGTCAGCTATGGCGTGCTGTACTACGCCTTCGGCGCGCTCCTCGAACCGATGCGCCTCGACCTCCGCATCTCCACGACCACTGCCACCGGTGCGCTGACACTCGCCTCGCTGGTGAGCGCGGTCCTTGCGATCCCGGTCGGACGCTGGCTCGACGCACGCGGTGGTCACGGCGTCATGAGCGCCGGCTCGGTGATCGCCGCCGCCTCGGTGCTTGCTTGGTCGCAGGTTCACGACGCGTATCAGCTCTATGCGGTGTTCGTTGCCCTCGGCATCGCCTCGGCGATGGTGCTCTACCCGCCCGCCTTCGCCGTGATCGTCGCCGTCACCGCACCAGAACGCCGTACGACGGCACTGCTCGGCGTCACCCTGGTCGCCGGGTTCGCCAGCTCGATCTTCATCCCACTCACCGGCCAGCTGATCCACGCCCTCGGCTGGCGACAGGCTCTCGTAGTACTGGCTAGCGTGATCGCCATCGTGACCGTGCCGCTCCATGTCCTGGTACTACGTCGTACGGACCCGTCTGGTCAGCTCTTGAAGACGGCTGCCGCACCGACGCGCGTACTACGTGACGCCGGGTTCTGGCTGCTCGCCGTGGCCTTCGTGCTCCACAGTTCCGCGCTCGCGGTCATCGGCGTACACCTCGTCACCTACCTCACCAAGCTCGGCCACTCCCCCACCACCGCCGCGACCCTGACCGGGCTGCTGGGCCTGCTGTCGGTCACCGGCCGGATCGTCACCACCATCCTGCGCCGATGGTTGCCGATCACATCGATCACCGCCGTCATCATCACCCTGCAAGGCATCGCCCTGAGTCTCCTCCCGGCGGCGGGCGACAGCGTCATCGGCGCTGCCGCCTGCCTGATCGCGTTCGGGCTCGGGTTCGGCGTCGCCTCGATCGCCAAACCCGCGATCCTCCTCGACCGGTACGGCGACCACGGCTACGCCACCATCGCCGGCTTCCTCGGCACCCCAATCACGATTGCTGCCGCCACCGCACCACTGGCCGCCGCGGCCCTCGCGACGGCACTCGGCTACACCCCACTGATCCTCACCGCAGCCGCCGCCTGCGTACTCGGAGGACTCGCCCTCGCAGCCACGCGGCACCTGCCAAGGTCTACTGAGGCCTGATGTTGTGGTTGCCGGCAAACAGATTGCTGGGGTCGTACTGGCTCTTGACCGCCGCGAGCCGCTTGTAGGTCTCCGTCGGATAGACCGCAGCGACATCCTCCTCGGTAGCCGAAGCAAGGAAGTTCGCGTAGGCGCCGCTGATGTGAGGTGTGAGTCTCCCCCAGATCGCCTCCAGACCCGGACGAGCAGCCTCAACCACCGGCTTCGGACCCCCAGTCGCCGTCACGAACATCAACTCCGCCTGCCGATGCGCGTACGCCGTCGCGTCGTCGGGCACGCGTGATACCGCACCACCAACGCTGCGAACTGAAATTGCCGGCGACCCCTCCGACGCCCCCACCTCGGCAAGAATCTGAAGGACGTCAGACACCGATTCCTCGTCCACAAAAGCGCTCCGGGTAACGAACTGGATCCCCGGCGGCGGAACCAAGCCCTCCTCCAGAATCTCCGCGTACGGTTTCAGCGCCACATCGTCCTCGATCACCGTGCCCAGCCGCCGAATCGGATCGAGCACCCGCGCCGCAACCTCCGAGTCATCGCCATCAAAGGCAACGTGGATCTCGATCGGCGCCGCAGGTCCACCCGCAAACGGATTGGCAAAGACCGCAATAGCCGTGAGGTCCTCTGGAGCGGTCCTCATGTACTCCGCCCACCCCTGCAGCACGGCGCTCACCTCCGCCGCCGCGAACGCGATCTTCCCGAAGAACACGTCCGTGGTCGGATGCGCCACAAACTCAAAGGCAGTCACGATCCCGAAGTTCCCGCCCCCACCGCGAATCGCCCAGAACAACTCCGAGTTCTCCTCTGCGCTGGCCCGCACTACCTCCCCACTGGCCGTGACCACCTCAGCGGCGACCAAGCTGTCCAACGCCAGCCCGCACTTCCTGACCTTCCACCCGATCCCACCAGTCAACGTCAACCCACCGACACCAACACTCTTCGTGTCCCCCGACGAGATCGCCAACCCATACGGAGCCAACGCCCCCGCAACCTGCCCCCAGTTGGCCCCGCCGCCAATACGGACCAGATGCCGTTCTTCGTCAACAACCTCCACATCCGCAAGCCTGCTGAGGTCGATCACAACCCCACCATCGTTGGTCCCAAACCCCGCGAACCCATGCCCGCCCCCGCGCACAGACAGCACCAGCCCCGCTTCGACAGCGAACCGAACCCCCGCCTGCACGTCCCCCACGCTCTCCGGCCGCAGCACACCGACCGGACTCCCCCAAGCCAACACCGCCCGGCTGGCCGACTCATACTCAGCCGCACCCGGCTCAACAACGTCCCCACCAAAGCCCTGCCGAAGCCCCTCAAACACTGAACTCATGACATCCCTTCCACACAGATGAATCCGCATCCCTCACAGACCCGACGAGACACCCGCCAAAAATGTGACTCCCCCACCTGTGACCTGCGTCTCTCACCCCTGACGCTTGCGGCAGCACGGCGGCTATCCGAGCAGGCGACAGGCGTGCCGAGACGATCTCAGACCCTGTGACTTTGACCTGCGGGAACATCCGCGGATGCCCCAAGAAGCCGCGCAGCCGCGGGAGCCCGCCCGCGAACTGGATCACCGACTGTGCTGCGTGCCGCGGACCATGCGGATCTCCCGGACCCCGCCCTCGACCTGGGCTGTCCCGTCGGCGACGAAGCCGTGCTTGCGGTAGAACGCCTGTGCACGAGGGTTCGGGTCGGCCACCCACAGCGCCACCGACTCCTCCGGATCGACGACCGCCTCCAGCAGCGCCGGCCCAGCACCCGTGCCGTGGTCGGCCGCATACACATAGAGCACATACAGCTGCCTCGCCCACGCCGCCCCGGCGTCCAAGGGCGGGCCTGACATAGCGATCCCGACCAGCGCGCCGTCCCGCTCAGCGACAGCCACGCGGTTCTCGCGATAGCGCTCGTCGGTCAACGCGGCAGTCCAAAACCGCTCCCGAGCAGCCAGGAAGCCTGGGTCGTCGAGCACTGCGTCCGGCATGAGTCCCCGATACGTCTCCTGCCAGCACCGCACATTCACGCGTGCCATCTGCGCGACGTCCGCGACTCGAGCCGGGCGAACAGTCAGCGAGGAACTCACCGCCGAATCGTAGGCCGCCAACCGCCGCCCGGCCTAAATCTCGCGCAGAACAACACAGGTCGGCGAACTTCTGCATCAGCGTGGCCGGCGGAAGGCGTTCACCGTCGCCGAGATGGTCGGCGCGTGGGACTGGCTCGTAAGCGACGTCGAGCGAGGCTACGGGGATCGAGGGTCAGCCTCTGTACCTCGAACTCAGCCAACCCGATCCCGCGTTCCCGGCCTTCCAGCGCTGCCCACGCCTGGCCACCGGCTGATCGAGAACGGCCCTGCCGATCCGACGGCCGGTAGGTTTTGGCGTATGCGATTTGATCGGTTCACCGTGATTTTGTTGACGTTGCGGACGGATGCGCCTGTCATGACGGATGAAGAGGCGGACGAGCTTCAAGATCGGCACATGGCGTACGGGGCTGATCTGCAGGCTCGGGGGCTGGTGCTGGCTCGTGGACCGTTGATGGAGCAGGATGACGAGCGCTTCCGCGGGTTTTCCGTATGGTCGGTGGACGCGGAGACCGCCCGAAAGCATGCCGAAGGCGATCCGGCGGTGCGGGTCGGCCGGTTGGCGGTGAACGTCATGACGTGGATGATGCCCGCCGGCAACATCCAGTTCACCAAGGTGCAGGCGCCCCGATCGGTCGCCGAGGCCATGACCGACTAAGGCCTCCTGCAGAATTCCGATCGGCCTCGTCGAGGTCGGCGACGTTGCCGGAGGGCGGCCCGCTAACGGCGCGCCATCCGGCCCATGATCTGGACGACCTGCCGGCGCGGGATCACCCTGCCGGCGAGGGCGAGCGGGCGGCCGTTGGTGACCACCGATGGCGGTGCGGAACGGCGGTCCAGGGTTTGGAGTGCCGTCTTGACGACGGCCTCAGGGGTGGCTCGTTTCGCGCCGTAGTCGGGCGATCCGCGGTCCCGCCTCACAACCAGAGAAGAAGATGACATGACCGATCGCCTCCCCGCCGTCGACCTGCCGAACATGGTCGCCGCCCGCTTCCTGGACGCCGTCAACGTCATCTGAACGCGAGTCACCTCAGCTTGATGACGACCTTGCCTTTGGTGCGGCCGCTTTCGACGTAGGCGAGGGCTTCATTGGTCGAGTCGAAGGGGAAGACTTTGTCTACGACCGGGCGGATGGCGCCTTCGTCGATGAGGGAGGTGATCTTGCGCAGTTGGTCGCCGCTTGCCTTCATGAAGAGGAACGAGTAGGTCACCTCGCGGCGTCGCGCTTGCCTCTTGATTCGGTAGCTCAGGAGGGTCATGGCGAGTCGCAGGAAGCGTGAAGCTCCCATCTCCTTCGCGAAATCCGGATCGGGCGGGCCTGAGATCCCGATGAGCTTGCCGCCGGGACGGAGTACTCGCAGAGATTTCTCGGTGGTCTTGCCGCCCAAGGGGTCGAGGACGACGTCGTAGTCGTGCAGGACGGTTTCGAAGTCTTCGTTCTTGTAGTCGACGATGACGTCTGCGCCGAGGCTCTTCACCAGGTCGACGTTGGCGGTGCTTGTCGTTGTGGCCACCGTTGCGCCGAGATGCTTGGCCAGCTGGATCGCGGCTGTTCCCACACCACCCGAGCCCGCGTGGATCAGGACCTTCTGCCCGGGCCTCAGGTTCGCTCGCTCGACCAGGGCCTGCCATGCCGTGAGCGCGACCATCGGAAGGGAGGCGGCTTCTTCCATGGTGAGTGATTGCGGCTTCTCCGCCAGGTCGTCTTCGTTGACCGCGATCAATTCCGCGAAGGTGCCGATGCGGTCTTTGTCGGGTCGCGCATAGACCTCGTCGCCTGGCTTGAATCGCTGCACACCTGGCCCGACCTGTACGACGACTCCGGCCAGGTCGCTGCCCATGATCAACGGCAGGCGATAAGGCAGGATGAGCTTGAACTCGCCGTCCTTGATCTTGGCGTCGATCGGGTTCACGCCGGCGGCGTGGATCTGAACCAGAACGTCGTACTCCCCCAGCTCAGGAACCGGCATCTCGGCGGCCCGGAGGCCGCTCTTGTACCGGTCGATGATGAATGCCTTCATGATGTCCTCTTCAGCCGCGGGTGGGGGGTGGTGCCTCAACCATGACAGCTGAGTATAGAAAAGTAAACTCAGAGTCGGCTAGAGTGGTTCCATGGATGCTCGGAACGACGCCGATGAGGACGCCGCCGGCCTGGACCCTCGCCTCGATCGGGACACGTCGAACTGCTCGATCGCCCGCACCCTCGAGATCGTGGGTGAGAAGTGGACGATCCTGATACTGCGCGAGGTCTGGTACGGGTCGTCGCGCTTCAGCGAGTTCGAGCACGTCCTCGGCTGCCCCCGCAACCTCCTCGCGGAGCGGCTGAAAATGCTTGTGCAGGAAGGGATTCTGGCCACCGAGACATACAAGGAACCAGGCGCCCGCAGCCGGCCCAGGTACGTGATCACGCAAAAGGGCATGGACCTGGTACCGGCCGTGATGGGACTCATGCAGTGGGGCGACAAGTACCGAGCCGACCCGGAAGGGCCGGCTGTGGAGGCACGGCACCGAGGCTGCGGCGGCCACGTCGACATCCAGATTCGCTGCGATCGTGACCACCACGTTCAGCTCGAAGACATCGAGTCGATCCCCGGCCCCGCCTTCCGCCTACGACCCGCAGTGTGACGCCGAGTCCTACGCAGTATCGAGTACCGCGAGAGCGTTCTGGACGCCCTGCTCGAGGATCTGATCGGCGAGCTCCCGGTCGGCCACGGCGCGGGAGAGTTGCATGGTGCACCACGAACACCTACGACCTCGACCAACGACTCCCGAACAGCCAACTCGTCATCTACCCCGATGCCGGACACACGGCGGTGTGTTCCAGTTCCACCAGGACTTCGTCAAGCGGGCCGTGGAGTTTCTCTGACCGCCTCCGCCATCACGTCCTCGAAAGTACGCCGCCGCTGCGCGTACACCGGCATCGGAGTATCGGCCTGCACCATGTTCGCGTCGAACGGGGTGTTGATCGGGCCGGGCTCGACGAGCAGGATCCGTACGCCGTGTTCGCGGACCTCGTGGTCCAGGGACTCCGAGTACCCCTCGACCGCATGCTTGGTCGAGACATAGACCGCCATGAAGGGGTTGGGACGAGCCCGCCGAGCGAGGAGATGTTGATGATCCGCCCGCGGCCCCCGGCGCGCGTGTTAGATATCATCACGGTCAGACGGAAGTGCCCTCCAGGGATTCGTGCTGCGCGGGTGCCCACGCTGCGGTCTCGCCGTGGATCCGTCCCTTGGTGGTGGACAGGGGCTGTCCACTGGCCGAGGAGCGGGTCGCGATGATCTCCGCGGCGATGGAGATCGCGGTCTCCTCCGGGGTCCGAGCGCCGAGATCCAGACCGATGGGTGACCACAGCCGGGCCAACTCGGCATCGGTCACCCCGACCGCCCGCAGGCGGGACAGCCGCTCGTCGTGGGTACGGCGCGAGCCCATCGCGCCGATGTAACCGGCTTCGGTGCGCAAGGCAACTTCCAGCAACGGCACGTCGAACTTCGGATCGTGGGTCAGCACGCACAGTGCGGTACGGCGATCAACCAGTCCCTGCTCGACCGCCTCAGCGAGGAACCGGTGGGGCCAGCTGACCACCACCTCGTCCGCCTCGGGAAACCGCAGCCGGGTGGCGAACACTCCTCGCGCGTCGCAAACCGTCACGTGGTAGCCGAGAAACTTGCCCGTACGAGCCATGGCCGCCGCGAAGTCGATCGCGCCGAACACGAACATCCGCGGCGGTGGCGTGAACGCCTGGACGAACACCGCGACCTCGGTGCGCTGACACTCCCCCTGCGGACCGTAGTGCCGGATCGCTGTAGCCCCTTGGTCAAGCATGGCCACCGCATCCTCGACCACGGCAGCATCCAAACCCGAGTCACCGAGACTGCCAGTGACCCGGTCCGGCCAAACGACCAACCGATGCCCAAGGCAATCTCCCGTACTGACCACAGTCGCAACCGCAACCGGCCGCCCCGACGAAATCGCGTCGGAGACCGCATCGAACTCGGCGAACGAGGCCAGGTCGACCGGCTGCACCAGAACCTCGATCACGCCCCCACAGGTCAGTCCCACGGCGAACACATCATCATCGGAAACGCCGTACCGACGTACCGACGGCAAGCCGGTCTGGATGACCTCCCGAGCTACCTCATATACATCGGCTTCGACACAGCCGCCGGACACGCTGCCCACCACGACGCCGTCGCCGGATACGGCCATGGCCGCGCCGGGTTGGCGAGGCGCCGAGCGGAACGTGTCGATCACGGTGGCTACTGCGAAACGCCCGCCGTCGGCGTACCACTCCCGGATGTGCGGGAGAAGGTCACGCATGTCCAGCCCCGTCGGCCGGGACTGGGTAGAGCTGTTCGCGCAGTGTCTTCTTGGAGAACTTCCCGGTGCTGGTCTTGGGGAGCTCGTCGATGAACCGGATCTCGTCGGGCAGCCACCATCGGGCGACCCGAGGGCGCAGGTGCTCCAGGATGTCCTCGGCGACCAGCACAGCGCCAGGCTTGACGACCACACAGGCGACCGGGCGCTCCGACCATTTGACGTCCGGTTTGGCGATCACTGCCGCTTCCCGTACGTCGGGGTGGGCCATGATGTGGTTCTCCAGCTCCACCGAGGAAATCCACTCGCCGCCGGACTTGACCAGGTCCTTGGCCCGGTCGACCAGCCGCAGGTAGCCGTCCTCCTCGACCACCGCCACGTCCCCGGTGCGCAGCCAGCCGTCGTCGGTGAAGTTCGGATCGCCATCGCTGCCGAAGTAGCCGCTGGCGATCCACGGACCGGCGGCATGCAACTCCCCCGCGGACACACCGTCCCAGGGTTGTTCGGCCCCGCTGTCCGGATCCACGATGCGCAGATCCACGAGCGGAACAGGCTGCCCTTGGCTGGCCCGCACGTGCTGCAACTTCGCCTCGGTGAGATCGGCATGATGCGAGCGCAAGGTGGCCGCGGTACCGATCGGACTGGTCTCGGTCATCCCCCAGGCCTGGGTGATGGGCAGCCCGATCGCCTCCCGCCATGACTCTGACAGCGAGGCCGGTACCGCCGATCCGCCGGCGACGACCAACCGCAGGCTGCTCAGGTCGTGCTCCTTCAGCAGCGGCACCGCGCCCATCCAGATAGTCGGTACGCCGGCGGTGAACGTCACCCGATGCCGTTCGATGAGCCCCAGCAACGCGGCCGGGGTCATCGACGGTCCGGGGAACACGAGATCGGCACCGGCCAGTACGGCGGCGTACGGCAGACCCCACGCGTTGACGTGAAACATCGGTACGACCGGCAGCAGGACGTCCCGCTCGCTCAGCCCGAACACATCCGCCGTCAGCGGCATCAGTGAGTGCAGCACGGTGGACCGATGTGAGTAGAGCACGCCCTTCGGGTTGCCGGTGGTGCCGGAGGTGTAGCACAAAGCGGCTGCGGCGTTCTCGTCGTCGATCTCGAAGCGTCCCTGCTTCGGCTCGGCCTCGGCGAGCAGGGTCTCGTAGTCCCGTACCCGCGGGTCGGCCGGAATCGGAGTGTCCGCACCGTCGTCCATCACCACAAAGAACCGCACTGACGGCAGTTGATCGGCCAACGGCCACAGAACCGGTAGCAGCGAGCGGTCGACGAAGATCACCTCGTCCTCGGCGTGCTGGACGATGTAGGTGAGTTGATCGGCGAACAGCCGGATGTTCAACGTGTGCAGGATTCGCCCGGTGCACGGGACGGCGAAGTACAGCTCCAGGTGACGCCCGGTGTTCCAGCCGAAGCTGGCTACCCGGGCCTGCGGACCGAGGTCCAGCCGGTCGAGGACGGTCGCCAGCCGCCGTACCCGCTGTGCCCACTCGGCATAGCTGACGGTGTCCTCTCCGGTGGCGGTCGCGGTCAGGACCTTCTTATGACCGAACAGCCGCTCGGCACGGTGGAACACGTGCGGCAGCGCCAACGGCCGATCCTGCATCAAGCCATGCATCACATGTCCTCCGCGCCGGCCTTGATGGCCTCGCGGATCCGGGAGTAGGTGCCGCACCGGCAGATGTTGCGCAGCTCGTCGAGGTCCGCCTCGGTGAGCTCGCGGCCCTCCGCCTGGGCCTGCTTGACCTTGGCAACGGCCGCCATGATCTGGCCGGGCTGGCAGTAGCCGCACTGGGAGACATCCATGTCGAGCCAGGCCTGCTGCATCGGGTGCAGCTCCTTGCCGACGGTCGCCGGCAGGCCCTCGATGGTCGTGATCTCGTCGGCCGGCTGGATGTCCTTCACCTGCACGGAGCACGGGTTGAAGGCCTTGCCGTTGATGTGCGAGGTGCACGACTTGCAGACCTCCAGCGCGCACCCATACTTCGGGCCGGTGACGCCGAGAAGGTCGCGCAGTACCCAGAGCAGCCGGACGTTGTCCTCGGCATCGACGCTGATCTGCTTGCCGTTGAGCTTGAAAGTGTGCGTTGCCATGGATTCCTCAGAACGTGTGGTCGAGACCGTCGGTCGGTGACTGGGGCGTGGACGGCTCCAGAGGGTGAGGTTCGAAGCCGAGCTTGCCGTGGTTGATCGGGAAGTAGGTCGGCATGGTCCCGGTCGCGCGGGCATAGGCACACGCGACCGCGGCGAAGGCCGGTGCCACGGCCAGCTCGCCGGCGCCACTGGGACTGTCACTGGTGTTGGGCATGATGAGCACCTGTACGTCCCGCGGCGTGTTCCACTGGCGGGTGTAGAAGTAGTTGTCCCAGCTGCCTTCCAACGGAATGCCGTCCTTGATGTGCAGGCTCGAGGTCAGCGCGAGCGCGATGGCGTCCTGCAGGCCACCGATCATCTGCGCTTCCAGCCCGCGGGGGTTGATGCAGAACCCGGGATCGACCACGATCAGTGCCTTGGTCACCCGCGGACCGCTCACGCCGTCCGGAATGGGCCTGTTCACCGTTTCCGGCCGGCAGTCGATCTCGACCAGCGCCGCGACCGCACCCCTGTACTCCGCGTGCAGGCCGACGCCCTGCGCCATGCCTTTCGGCATCGCCTTACCCCACTCGCCGACCTCGGCAGCCTTGTTCAGAGCCGCCAGCAACCGCTTGTCCCGCAGGAAGTTGCGGCGGAAGCGCACCGGGTCCTGGCCCAGCTTCGCGGCGAGCCGGTCGACCACGAGCTCCTCTGCGCACACCACGTTCGGCGAGTAGATGTTGCGCATGCTGCCGGTGTTGAACTTCAGCGGAATCTCGTTGAGCAACTGGGTGGTGACACCGAAGTTGTACGGCGAGGACTGGCTGAGCGTGAAGATCGTCTCAGCGAAGGAGAGGTTGCCCGCGACGGGCAGGTGCGCGGCGGTCGAGGTGATCATCTCGCCGAGTCCGTGACCGAAGTCGGTCTGCACACTGGTGTGCCGCTGCTCGTAGCTGAGCACGTTGCCGGCCAGGTAGTTCACTCGCACGCGCGACGTACACATCGGGTGGGTGCGGCCCTGGCGGAAGTTGTCCGTGCGCGACCAGGACAGCTTCACCGGCTTCCCCATCTTCTGGGAGATCTCCGCCGCCTCGGCTGCCACATCATGGAACAGATGCCGGCCGAACGAGCCGCCGGCCTGATTGACGTGCACCTTCACCGCGTGGATCGGCAGGCCGAGCTGTTTGGCGATGTCCTCCTGGGCGACGATCGGCACCTTGAGGCTGGCCCAGATCTCCGCGCTGTCCGGGCGGACGTCGGCGATCGCACAGTCCGGTTCGAGCGGGCTGTTGCTGGCGAACGCGAAGACGAATTCGGCGTCGATCGTGTTCGACAGCAGTGGCGGCACGGCCATCGGCAACTGGGCCGCGCGCAGTTTCGCCAGCACGGTGGCGTCGGACTCGTTGTCCACCGTGCCCGGACCCCAGGTCGCGTCAACCACCTGGATGGCGTCGATGCACTGGCCGAAGGTATCGCCGCGGATCGCAACACCGTGGCTGATGGCAACGACGTCGGTGATGCCCGGCATGGCACGCACGGCGGCGAGGTTGTTGATCGACTTCACCGTGCCGTTGATCGTCGGCGGCCGGGCCACCATGGTCGGCTTCGCGTTCGGGACTTGCCGGTCCATCCCGAACTGCTTGCGGCCGGTGACGATGTCGACAGCGTCGACACGGTTGTGCGGGCGTCCCAGGACGGTGAACTCGGACCGGGACTTGAGCTCGGCGGACACCGTGATCGTTGTGGAGGTCGCCGCAGCCTCGGCCAATGATCCGTACGTCGCCGTCCGGCCGGTTGGGCCACTGACCACACCATCGCGAGTCGTCAAATTGCTTGCCGGCGTACCCCACTGCGCGGCTGCCGTTTCCACGAGACGCTGCCGGGCGATCGCGGCGGCCGTGCGTACCGGCAGGAACATGCTGCGCATCGAGTTCGACCCACCGGTCAGCTGATTCATCAGCAACTCCGGCCGCGCGTCCGCGAGGCCGATGCTGACCTTGTCCATCGGCAGGTCCAGCTCCTCGGCGACCATCATCGCGATCGCGGTGGTCATGCCCTGGCCCACCTCGGCCCGCGGTACGGCGAAGTACGCGGTGCCGTCCGTCCTCAGCTGGACCGAGATCAGCCCGGACGTCGGCGCGGCGGCGAGGTTCTGCAGATCGCCGAGGTCGAAGATCTGCTCCGGCTGGGGCAGCGTGGGCACCGCGGCATCCGCCGTCTGCGGGTCGTTCGAGTTGGCGATCCAGGTCACCCCGACCGCCAGGGTGGGCGCGGCGATCAGATAGCCGAGGACGCGACGGCGTCCCAGCCGACCGCGTTCGTCGGCTGCCATCTCTGCTGACTGGTTCGGCGAACGACGGTGTTCGGCCATGAGTATTCCTCCGTGTTCGACCAATGCTGGGAACGCAGTCTGGCACCGCGAACGGCGGAGCGGCATGGCCAGAACGCCTACGTTTGGTTCAGTCCGGCTGTGCAAAACGCACAGCCGGGAATCACCGGCTCGGCAGCGGGAACAGCCGGATGGCACGCAAGGCGAGCCCGAGCTCCACCTGAAAGGCGGCGTCGGTCAGGTCGCGGCCGGTGATTTGATGGATTCGGTGCAGCCGGTTGATCACCGTGTTGCGATGGCAATGCGCCAACTCCGCGGTGCGTCTGACGGATCCGCCCGCGGCCACCCACTGTTCCAGAGTGTCCAGCAATAGTTGACGTTCGGCTGCTGGGATCGTCATCAGCGGCACCAGCCACGGCTCGACGAGTTGCTCGGCCAGCTCCGGAGCACTGAGGAGCAACGCCTCGGGCAGGCGTTCCGTCAGCGACGCAACACCAACTTCACCAGCCGGCAGGGTACGCCGAGCAAGCATCGCCATCCGATAGGCAGCGTCCACATTGGCCAACCCTGAGACGACGTTGGACAGACCGGCGGGCGCGTGCACCATATCGCGCAGCGATCGGAGTACCGTGTCCGGAGAATCCGTGCCCAGGGCAAGCAATCCGACGACTGTGTGCGCACGCACCTGCCACGCCGACCGGACTCGAACACCGGCCAACCGCCGTTTGAGCGAGGCGGTCGTGCAGTCGTCGTCGATCAGGTTGTCGATCGCCACGACGGTGTAGGGGCCATCCACCGGGACGTCGAGGACCGTCGCCGCTTCCTGCACGAAAGCCCGGTCCTTCGCGCGGCCGTGGAGCAACCCTTCCCAGAGCGTAGATCTGCGTCGCTCGTCGGCGCGGACGAGGTGGCGTTCGGCGGTGTGGTAGGCGGCCGCGACCTGCGAGGACGTGGTGTCGACGACCTCCCAGACCTTGCTCGCCACCTCCAGCAGGGCCTCGGAGTCGTCCACGCCCTGCGCACGGG
Source organism: Kribbella caucasensis (assembly GCF_004361855.1). GTDB lineage: Bacteria > Actinomycetota > Actinomycetes > Propionibacteriales > Kribbellaceae > Kribbella > Kribbella caucasensis. Next base: position 65,288 of record NZ_SNWQ01000016.1, on the reverse strand, counting down.
CCTCGTGAATCAGCGCTTCCCACACCAGTCGCCCGCCGAGGCGGAACGAGCGGAGCACGTCGTCCAGCGGCATCCGCTGCTCAGCCCGGCGACGTCCCGTTGCGCGCGCCGCATCGAAGAAGTCGTCGGTTGCGGACTGGTCCGCGCCGGCGATCATCTCCATGACCCGGGCGACGTTGTCGTGGCACGACTGCCACAGGTCGTCGGCCGGAACCGAGTCCACGTCGCGATAGGCGGGGTTCTGCTCGTAGATGGTCGCCACCAGCGCGTCGGTCACCTCGGGCAGGTGGAGCAGCACGCTCCGAGCCAACGACTCCGCGGTCGGCGGAGGCACCGGCCGTACGACGTCCTGACGCGCAACCTCACTCATGGTCGGCACAGCATCGCACACCGTTCCCATGCCTCACAGTCCTCGCGACCTCGCGGAGACACGGCAAAATCAGGCATTGCGGATGGGTGATAACGAAGTTATGTTTCCCTGCATGAATCGCGACATGGTGGGTCGACGGCTGGTTGTCACCGGTGCGGCACGTGGCATCGGGGAGAAGGTGGCACGGCTGGCCGCAGCGCGAGGCGCTCGTCTGGCGGTGATCGGACTCGAGCCCGATCGCTTGCGAAGTCTCGTCGACGACCTCGGTCCCACGGCGTCCTGGCGGGAGGCCGATGTGCGCGACGCCGCCGCCGTGCGGTCCGCGATCGACGACTGCGCACAGGTGATGGGCGGCATCGACGCCGTCGTGGCCAACGCCGGGGTGGCGGCGTACGGGACTGTGCGGCAGACGGCCGAGGCGTCGTTCGAGAGGGTGCTCGACATCAATCTGAACGGCGTGTTCCGCACCCTCAAGTACGCGACTCCTCATCTTGAGCAGAGTCGTGGTCACGTGATGGTGGTGGCGTCCGCGTTGTCCTTCATGCCGCTCGCCGGGATGGCGTCGTACGCCGCGAGCAAGACCGGGGTCGAGATGCTCACCCTGGCCTACCGCCAGGAAGTGGCGCACCTCGGGATCACGGTCGGACTTGTGCACCCGTCGTGGATCGACACCGACATCGTTCGAGGCGCCGATGCGGACCTCCCCTCGTTCCAGCGGCTGCGCAGTCGGCTGCCCTATCCGGGCAACGTCACCACGAGCGTCGATGAGGCGGCCGCGGCGATCGTCGACGGACTCGTACGCCGGCGCAGTCGCGTCTACGTCCCGCGCGCGGTCATCGTCGCCAACTGGGCCAAGGCCGCACTGAACTCGCCGTTGGCATGGCCTTGGACGAGGCGCTTCGCGGCCAAAGCGGTGCCGGCCCTGGAGAGCGAGGTCGAGGCCCTGGGCCGGAATGACCAACTCGTCCCAGGGACCGATGACCGTCACGCCTGATCTTCGTCAGCTTGGCCAGATCGAGTCGTAGAGGCGTGCGCCCGCCTCGTGTGACGCCCGGGCACGGTCCAGTTCGTCGCCCATCCCTACAACGAGATTCACTCCCATCGGGAGCAGTACTTGCGTGACACTGTCGTCGAAGTCGACGAAGTGGTCGGCCAGTTCGAGACTGATGTAGCCGTGGACGAAACTCCACAACTGCGCGGCCACGACCTCAGGATCCTCCGGTCGGACCCGACCGGAGTTCACGAGCCGTGCGCACGCTTCGGCGACGTGCGCGTAGGCACCCCGGAAGGCCGGCGAGCGTCCACTCAACCGGGCAGCAGAGTCCGAGATCGGTCGGTACGTCGCGCGGGTGGAAAGTCCGAACATCAGGTCGTACAGATGCGGATTCTCGCAAGCGACCCGTCGGCAGGTCAAGGACTGAGCACAGAGGTCGGCGACCGGATCCTCCGTCACCGGCACCCGGGCGAAGGCCCTGTCGAGCTCAGCGAATCCATGGTCGACAACGGCCCGGATGAGTTCGGGGATGCCGCCGAAGTGGCTGTAGACCACCATCGTCGACAGGCCGCTCGCGGACGCCACGCTCCGTGCCTTGATGGCGGATGGTCCTTGCTCGGCCAGCAGTCGGGTCGTGGCTCGAACGAGCCGTTGCGGCACACCATCGGGCGCCGCAAGTCCAGACCCGTCTGCCGCGTCTCCACTTGACTCCACGTTGCTGCCCTCTCGCCTGTCCGAGGTCTTGTCAGGCCCCAATAACTTAGTTATGTTAGCGCCTATAACTTCGTTATTCACGGAAGCAGGGCCATGACACCCAACGACAAGCCTCATCTCGAGATCGAGGATCGCGACACAGTCCTGATCGTCCGCGTCGCCGGCGGCCCGCACGCGTTGTTCGGCGTCGACATCGCCGATCAGCTGGATCGGCTGGTGGACCGGGCTGACCGCGACCCGAACGTCCGCGCTGTGGTCTTCACCGGGACACATCCCGAGCGGTTCGTCAGTCATGCCGACGTCCGATGGCTCCAGGAAGAGGGCGCCGCGCTTCCTCCGTTCGGCCGCCGGTCCGCGTCCGCCGTCGTACGGATGGCCAAGATCGCGAACAGAGTCCGTGCCCTCGAACCCGTGGTGCGCAAGACCCCGCTGTGGGGAGGCGTTCAGCTCGCCCGACTGCATGAGACGTTCCTGCGGATGAACGGCAGCGGCACAATCTTTGTTGCCGCCCTCAACGGTTCTGCCCTCGGTCTCGGCGCCGAGTTCGCCTGGGCCTGCGATCTGCGCGTGATGGCTGACGGCGACTTCTTCATCGGCCAACCGGAAGTGCTCCTCGGCATCATTCCCGGGGGCGGCGGCACCCAGCGGCTGGCCCGCCTGATCGGCACCCACGAGTCCTTGGTCGCGATCTTGGAAGGCAAGCCGTTCACACCGGCGGAAGCTCTCGCCAACGGGGCGGTCGACGAGGTCGTCCCGCCGGACGAGGTCGTCGCCAGAGCAGTCGAGCTCGGCGAGCACTTCGGCTCGCGGACCAAGGCAGCGGTGGCGGCGATCAAGAGGTCGGTGTACTTCGGCGGTTCGATGTCACTGCCCGCAGGTCTGCACGTCGAGAACACCGAGTTTCTCGTCGCTGATCAGTCGAAGGTTGCTCAGCAGTTGATGATCGACTACCAAGCGGCCACCGACTCGATCGGCGAGCTGCCTCTCTACGACGCGGAGACGTACGGACGCGCGCTCGCGTCGGGCAGCGTGCCTGCGGCTGCGAAGCACGAATGGGCGGCGAACCGGCGATGACCACTCCCCCGCCCTTCACCCGCGTGGACGTGTCCTTCCAGTCCGGCGACAGCACCTGTTCGGCGTGGCTCTATGTTCCCGACGGAGTTGTCTCGCCGCCTGTGGTCATCCTCGGACATGGCCTCGGCGCCACTCGCGAGATGCGTTTGGACGCCTTCGCGGAGCGCTTCGCGGCGGCCGGCATCGCCGCGTTGGCGTTTACCTATCGTCACTTCGGCGACAGTGGGGGCCAGCCTCGCCAGCTGCTGTCGATCAAGCGGCAGCTCGCCGACTGGGATGCCGCGATCGCCTATGTGCGGACCCGGCCTGACCTCGACGGCTCCCGCATGGCGGTCTGGGGCAGCTCGTTCGGCGGTGGCCACGCGATCACAGTCGCCGCACGTCATCCTGAACTGCGGGCGGCCGTGGCCCAGTGCCCGTTCACGGACGGTCTCGCGTCCGCGGTCGCGTTGGGCCCGGTTGCCTCGCTCAAGACAGCTCCTCAGATCGTCAGGGATCTGGCGGCCAAGGTTCGTGGCGGTGCGCCCGCGATGATTCCGCTGGCAGCTGCCCCGGGTTCGCCGGCACTCATGAACGCACCGGATGCACTGCCCGGGTATCAGGCGATCAGCCCGCCGGGGAGCACGTTCCGGAACGAGGTAGCGGCACGCGTCGCTCTCGACATCCTCACCTATCGGCCCGGGCGTGCGGCGAAGACCATCGCCTTCCCCATCCTCTTCTGCGTCAGCAACACCGACACCGTCACGCCTCCCGCTCAGACCATTCGGTACGCGCGTACGGCGCCCCGCGGGGAGATCAAGAGATACGACGCCGGCCACTTCGACTTCTACCTCGGTGATCCCTTCGAAGCCCTGATCCGTGACCAGCTCGAGTTCCTCACCCGCCAGCTCGCCCCGACCTCGGCCACGTCAGCTCCTTGACGGGCACGCCAAGACAGGTTCCCTCGCCATGAACTTCGCTTCTCTCCCCGACCGCCGCGCCGACCTCGACCCGGACGGGCCCGCGGTCGCCGACAGAGCTCAGTCGCTCACCAACGCGCAGTTGCTGGACCGTGTCCGCGCGGCAGCTTCGCACCTCCAAGGCCTCGGCATTCGTCCTGGTGATGTCGTGGCTCTCAAGCTGACCAATCGCATCGAGTTCGTTGTTCTGCTGTTCGCCACCTGGCGGCTCGGCGCGACTGTCACACCGATCAACCCGAGCCTCACCGACAACGAGGTCGCACGACAGCTCGACGACTCCGGCGCGCGGTTGATGGTGGTCGAAGATGACGGCGCTCCGCTCGACGGCATCACCACACTTGTCGTCGGTGATCTGTCCACAGTGGGGACGGCTGAAGAACCGCAGATCGACTCGTCCACGCTGGCCCTCCTGATCTACACCAGCGGTACGACCGGCGTACCCAAGGGCGTGATGCTCGACCACGCCAATCTCCTCGCCATGGCTGAGATGGGGCGCGAGTCGCTGCAGGTCGGGCCGGCGGATCGCTGCCTGCTGATCCTGCCGCTCTTCCACGTCAACGGCATTCTGGTGAGCGTCCTGATGCCTTTGCTCGCCGGAGCGAGCGTCGTGATCGCCGACCGCTTCAATCCGCAGACCTTCTTCGACCTTGTCGAGTCCGTGCGCCCGACCTTCTTCAGCGCGGTGCCGACGATCTACGGCATGCTTGCCGCTCTCCCGGACGGGGTTCAGCCGGACACGTCGTCGCTGCGCTTCGGAGTCTGCGGCGCGGCACCTGCCACGGCCGAGTTGCTGACCCGGTTCGAGGCTCGGTACGGGTTCCCACTCATCGAGGCATACGGGCTGTCCGAAGGAACCTGCGGCTCCACCATCAATCCGATCGCGGGCCCTCGACGGGCCGGAACGGTCGGGCTTCCCTTTCCGGGGCAGGAGATCCGCATCGTCGACGAGGACGGCGTCGAGCAGGCGCCGGGCGTCGACGGTGAGGTCGTCGTACGTGGTCCCAATGTCATGCGCGGTTATCTCGGCCGTCCCGAGGAAACGGCCGAAGTCATCGTCGACGGCTGGCTGCATACCGGCGATATCGGCCACCTCGACGTCGATGGCTACCTGACCTTGGTCGGACGATCGAAGGACATCATCATCCGCGGTGGAGAGAACATCTACCCCAAGGAGATCGAGGACGTTTTGGCGGCCGACCCGTCAGTGCTCGAGGCAGCCGTGATCGGCGTACCCGACGACAAGTGGGGCGAGGTGGTCGTCGCCTACGTCCAGCCACGACCGGACTCGACGGTCGATCCCGCGGCGCTCAAAGCACTCTGCGCCCGACACCTCAGCGGCTACAAGCGCCCGAGCTCGTACGTCGTCGTCGAGTCCATCGCCAAGAACGCGGTCGGCAAGATCGACAAGCCTTCCTTACGAGCAACGCACGCCGGGTCGCGTCGCTGACAGGTCGTGTCAGCGGCGGGCGTGGCGGATCTTCAACCGGCCGAACCCAATGGCACCGGAGATCCGGATCGTTGGGCCGCCTGAGCCGGAGCCGGCGTGGCGCGAGGGCTTGTACAGCGTGGGTTTCCAGCCGGTGCGCAGATCCTCGAAGTCGACGATCGCGTCGCGCGGGACCGTGATCTTGGCCCTTCCGGTGCCGAGTTGCAGCTCGATGTCGACGACCGGATGCTCGATGATCGCTCGGGACAGGTCCAGCTGCACCCGGCCGAATGCGGACTCGACCTTGACGGTCCGAGGTACCCGCCAAGCGCCCCGCCGCTGGATCCGCCCGCTGGCGGCGGCAATCGTCGAGGTGGTGCCAGGACTCTCCGCCGGGAGCGAGGCCAGGGCCGACGCGAGTTGGCTGTGCGTCTTGGCGGTCAGCACCTGGTGGAGGTGTTCGTCCATCTCCTCGTGCGAGACGTGCCCTTCTACGTACGCCTCCTGCAGGCGCCGTACGGCCGCGTCGCGGTCGTCTTCACTGATCACTGACGGGCGATCTTCCGGTGGAGAGGTCACCGGTTCACTTTAGTACGGCAAAAGGAAAGGCAAGGAGAGTACAAACTCCTTGCCACACTCAACATATAGCGCACGGGGGGCCTTGCGGCAAGCCCGGGGTCGTGCTGGAGAATCGCCAGCCGAAGGCAGAACCTGCGGAAATCAGTGAATCGGGGTCTTCATGATTGACGTGATTGTTGCCGGTGGCGGACCGACCGGCGTGTGGCTGGCGAGCGAGTTGCGGCTGCAGGGCGTACAGGTCGTCGTACTGGAGAAGGACGCCGGGCCGACCAAGGTTGCCCGCGCGACCGGCATACACGTGCGCACCATCGAGGTGATGGAGCAGCGCGGTCTGCTGGAGCGGTTCGTCCCGCTCAGCACGCAGTACCCGATCGGCGGCTTCTTCGCCGGAATCAGCAAGCCCACGCCGGTGCGGCTGGACACTACACACCCATACATTTTCGGCATCATGCAGCCCGTCACCGAGCGGCTGCTGACCGAGCACGCCATCGAGCTCGGCACCGAGATCCGCCGTGAGTGCGAACTGGTCGGGCTGAGCCAGGACGACGACGGGGTGACCGTCGAACTGGCCGACGGCACGCGGCTGCGCTCGCGCTACCTGGTCGGCTGCGACGGCGGCCGCAGTACGGTGCGCAAGCTGATCGGCATCGACTTCCCCGGCGAGCCCGCCAGGCAGGAGTGGCTGCTGGGTGAGATGGAGGTGGGCGTGCCGGTGGAGACGCTGGACGAGGTCATCACCGAAGTCCGTAAGACGGTGAAGGCGTTCGGCGCCATGCCGCTCGGGGACGGGGTGTACCGCGTCGGCGTACCGGCCGACGGGGTTGCCGAGGACCGCACGGTTCCGCCGACCCTCGACGAGATCAAGCAGCAACTGCAGGTGTACGCCGGCACCGACTTCGGCGTGCACTCGCCGCGTTGGCTGTCCCGCTTCGGCGACGCCACCCGGCTGGCCGACAGCTACCGGACCGGCCGCGTGCTGCTGGCCGGCGACGCGGCACACATCCACCCGCCGGTCGGCGGGCAGGGGCTCAACCTCGGCGTCCAGGACGCGTTCAACCTCGGCTGGAAGCTGGCCGCCGAGATCAACGGCTGGGCACCGGAAGGCCTGCTCGACACCTATGAGTCCGAGCGGCGCCCTGTGGCCGCCGACGTGCTGGAGTTCACCCGCGCGCAGATGGAGCTGATGTCCCCCGAGCCGGGCCCCCAGGCAGTACGCCGGTTGGTGTCGGAGCTGATGGACTTCGAGGACGTGCACCGGTACCTGATCGAGAGGATCACCGGGATCGGCATCCGCTACGACTTCGGCGAGGGCCATGAACTGCTCGGCCGGCGGATGCGGGACGTGGAGCTGAAGCGGGGACGGCTGTTCGAGCTGATGCATAGTGGCCGCGGGCTACTCCTCGACCAAACCGGCCGGCACTCGGTGGAAGGCTGGGCAGATCGGGTCGACCACGTCGTCGACGTCAGCGAGGAACTCGACGTACCCGCGGTGCTCCTGCGGCCGGACGGCCACGTGGCATGGGTCGGCGAAGACCAGCAAGAGCTGCTCACCTACCTACCGAAGTGGTTCGGCGCTGCTGCCAACTGAGCCCTTCAGCGGGGGTACTTGGCGCGCCAGGCGACGTAGTCGGCGACTGCCTTGGCTACGTCGAAGTTGGGTGCGAAGCCGGTGTCCTGGGTGAGCCGGGTGGTGTCGAGGTATGGGTTGCCGCCGGGGCCGGCCTGCCGCCCGGGCAGGAGGTCGAGCCGCAAGCCGGGGGTGATCGCCTGCAGGGCGTCCGCGAACTCGCGGTTGGTGAACGGCCGGCCGCTGGAGACGTTGTAGGTGTCGTGCCGCAGGTTCTCGGTGGTCATCAGGAGGGCGATCGCGCGCCCGGCGTCAGGTGCGTAGCAACAGTCACCACCGTCATCGGCGTACAACGGCTGCGGCTTCTCACCACGGAGCACGGCGCTGATGTAGGGCGGAATGTAGAAGAACGGTGATTCCGGGTCGACGAGCGGTCCCCAGATGGTCCCGATCCGGAGCACCACTGGCTGGACGCCGCTGCCCTGGAGGCTGTGCGTGGTGAGTGGCTCGACGGCCTTCTTGAAGGCGATGATCAGGTGCGGCAGATCCGCGGTGGGCAGCGCGAGGTCCTCGTGCCAGGGGATCTCGGTCCGGCCGATGTACACGCCGAGGCTGCTGGCGACGGCGAACCGGCGCACGCCCCAGGTGCGGGCGGCGTCCAGCGCGTTGAGCAGGCCAGTCAGGTCTGTGCGGAAGTAGCTGACCGGGTCGTCGGGGATGGAGCCGGCGAGGTGGACGATGCCGCTGATGTCGTGGCGATCGGCGAGGGCGAGGAAGGCGTCCCGGTCGGTGACGTCGAGGGCTTCCACGGTGACCTTGCCGGCGAGGAACGACGGGACCTCGGCCCGGCGGTGGGACGTGACGACAACCTCCTGTCCGAGGTCGATCAGCGCGCGGGCGGTGTGGGCGCCGATCATGCCCAGCCCTCCGGTGACGAGGATCATCGGACCACCTCGTAGTGCAGGTGGGTCACGCCGGGTGCCGGGATGGCCTCCAGCAGCCGGAGGTTCACGTGCTCGGGCAGCTCACGGAAGAAGCTGTGGCCGCCGCCCAGCAGGATCGGCACCTGGTGTAGGACGAGTTCATCGACGAGCCCCGCCTTGAGCGCCTCGGTGGCCAGACCGCCACCCATCAGGCTGACTTCCTTGTCGCCGGCCGCCTCCCGAGCCGCTGCGATGGCGTCCTCGATGCCGGTGGTGACGAGCGTCTGCCTCTCGCTGATCTCGGGCACGGGCCCGCGGCTCACGACGAAGAGTGGCGCCGTCGGGTGCGGACCACCGCCGCCGAAATGGCTGGAGTGCTCGTAGGTGGTGCGCCCCGCGACAGACGCCCCCACTCGTGCCGCGAGGGTGTCGAAGAACCGGGCGCTCGGCTCACTGAGCTTGAACCCGTCGAAAACCTGGCTCGGCGTGTCCCCGTCGAAGTACCAGTCGAACAGCATGGGCGCGTCGCCGAGACCGCGTCCGAACTCCTCCTCGCCGTCGGGTGTGCGACCGCTGATGTAGCCGTCGACCGAGACGGCGTGGGCACTGATGACCTTGCTCATGTCGTTCCTTCGTTGTTGATCAGATGGCTTGGGGGAAATCGAAGAACCGGTACGGGTCGTAGGCCTGCTTGATCGCTGCCAACCGCGGATAGTTGCCCGCGTGGTACGCCGCGGCGCAGTCGTCCAGCGCCGGGTCGGGGAAGTTGGGGTAGACACGTCCTGACCCATCGGCGTGGGCGATCGCCCAGGACTCGTCGACCCAAGGATCGGCTGCCTCGGCGATGTGTTCGAGCAGGAAGCGTTCGCTGCGATGGGCGAACGCGGTGGCGTCCTCGGCGACCCAGTTGTAGGCGCCGCCCATCACGGTGAACGTGAGCTCCCGTCGGCCGTTGGTCCTTGGCTCGCCGAGCTTGGTCAAAAGTGATGCGAGGGTGCCGGGGGCCATCGACTGGGAGAAGAACTCCGACCGGAACCGTACGACGCGTTCCGGTACGTCGTGTGGCTCGGCAAAGGTGCTCTTGAGGTGGTGGAAGGGCAGGCCGGCGCGCAACTCGATGGTCGTCGGGGCCACGCGCGTCCGCTTACTGAACTCCTGCAGCAGTTCCCGGGTCGATCCCTCGTCGAGGTTGGAGGCGCCGAAGAGGGTGGTCTGGACAGGTGCGCCGGGCTCGGACACGAGGGTGAGGTTGACGGTGAGTTCGTCGGGGGCGTCCGGTGCCCAGGCTTGCCAGGCCGAGACCAGTTCCTCGAGAGCGGGGTCCGACCAGTGCGCCTCGATGCGGGTGGTCATCGGCTCAGGGACGGTGTCGAACTGCAGTGACGTGACCACACCGAATTGGCCGCCGCCAGCGCCGCGCAGACCCCAGAACAGGTCTGGTTCGTGGTCGTCGTCGCAGTCCACAACGCTGCCGTCCGCGAGTACGACCTGCGCGCCGACGAGGCGATCGCAGGTCAGCCCGTGCTTGCGCCCGAGTAGACCGATCCCGCCTCCGACGGTGAGGCCTGTGATGCCGACGGTGGGACCGCATCCGGCCGGCAGGGTCCGGCCGTAGGCGTGGAGCCCCGCGTACACCTGGTTCAGGCGGGCACCGGCGCCGATCGTGGCGATCTGGTCGTCTGCGATGGAGATGTCGTCGAGGCCGGACAGGTCGAGCACGATCCCGTCCGTGGACGATCGGCCCGCGAAGCAGTGCCCGCCGCCGCGAGGGACGAGGCGCTCCCCCGTGGCTGTCGCGTACTTGATGGCGGCAACGACGTCCGATACCGAGCGGCACAGAACCACGAGCCGGGGACGGACCTCCCGGTACGCGAGGTTGACCGGTCGGCGGATCGCTGCGTAGCCCGGGGAATCAGGGCTGAACAACTCGCCGTCGAGTGAATTGCCGAACTCGGTCAGGTCGGACATGGGTTCGACACTAGGGTCGGCGTGACGGCGGGGTCTTGAACGAATCGCGCAGGCTCAGACTCGTACGGGCAGCCTGTTGCGGATGGCGAGGAAGGGCTGGTAGGAGGCGGAGTGGTCATGGCCGCAGGTGCACCGGTCGATGTCGCCGCCGAGGAGTTGGCGTGGGGTGAGGCCGGTCAGGCGGAGGCATTCGCGGCTGAGGTGCGCCTGGTCGGCGTACCCCGCATCAATCGCCAGTCCCGCCACGCCGTCCGCTCCACGCCGACCCGTTGCCGTGGCGCCGGCCTGAGCCAGCGCGAGAAATCCCTGAAATCGCAACGTCCGCTGGAGGACCTTGGGACTCACCCCAACCGCGTGCAGGCAGCGGCGGCGCAGTTGGCTCGCGGACAGAGCCAGGTGGCCGGCGAGGGTGTCGATGTTGACCGGCTGCCAGGGCATCAGCGCCTTCACGGCTTCGCCCACCAGCGGATCCACGCGGACCGTACTTCGAAACTCGCGCAGGAGGTGGCTCTGCAAGAACATGAGTGCCCGCTCGGGCGTACCGGCCTGGGCCATCAGCTCCACGAGGCGGTCCGCCGAACTTCGCCACAGCTCCGCCAGGCCCAGGCGCTGGTCCACCAGGTCATCGAGCACCGTCGGAAGGGGCGGCGCGGTCCCCGGTAGGAACCGGACACCCACGATGGTGGTGTGCGCCGGAATGACCTCAATCTCCGGACCGGTCAGCGGACCAACCAGCTGGGGACGGCCACCGATCGGGAAGTGGATCTCGACCCCACCCGTAGGCAGGTGCCGTTGCACGTACGCCGCTTCGCCGGTGCGCTGGATCCACACCGTCCTCACCACTCCCGCCAACCCCGGCAACGGCGGCCGCTCAACGTATGACTCCGTCACGGTCACCCTCGCAATGAACCGCCCGACCGGGATCGACGTCAACCCCCTTTGGCCGCTCGGCGAATCGCCATCAGGTCCACAGCACCGGTCCGTACGGCGAACGTGCGCGAACCGCTTTGGTCCAACGGATCGACGCGATCCGCCGCTGGACGCGAGCCACCAACTGATCGACCAGCCGCTGCATGTCGAGAACGGCTTGGCGGCTCCGTCCCCGGGGTAGATGCGGCCACCGTGCCCTTGACTCTTGAAGGAGAGACCAGCGTGACGATCAAGCGAATGGACCACGTCGGCGTCGTTGTCGACGACCTCAAGGCCGCGACCGCGTTCTTTCTCGAACTCGTTATGGAACTGGTCGGCGAGGGGCCGGCCGAGGGACCTTGGGTGGACAGCGTCGTCGGGCTCGACGACGTCCGAGTCGACGTCGCCTTCCTACGGACCCCGGACGGCCACGGCCAGATCGAGCTGACGAAGTTCCGCACCCCGACGGCTTCCACCACCGAGCCGAACGCACCGGCGAACACCCTGGGCATCCGCCGCATCATGTTCTGCGTCGACGACATCGAGGACACTGTCGCCCGCCTGCAACCCCACGGCGCCAAACTCATCGGCGAGATCGCCCAATACGAAAACACCTACCGCCTCTGCTACCTCCGAGGCCCCCAACAAATCATCATCTCCCTCTCCGAGGAACTCACCTGACCGCCAGCTCAGATATGCAGGGTGGGCCGGTAGATGAGCTCTTGGATGTTGCCGTCGAGCGTCCGGCTCTCGAGCAGCTCGAGGTCGAAGTCGGCCGCACCCTGGAAGATCGGGTCCACTCCGGTCTGGCCGGTGATCACCGGGAAGAGCGTCACCTGGACGCGGTCGACCAGACCGGCGGCCATCAGGGCCCGGTTCAGCGACAGGCTGCCGTGCGAGCGCAACGGCACCCCGGACTCCTCCTTGAGCCGGGCGACCACGTCGACGGCGTCGCCGCTCACGAGGGTCGCGTCCGGCCAGTCAAGGGGTCCTTCCAGTGTGCTCGACACCACCGTTGTCGGCAGGCTCATCAGCCGCGTGTTCACCGGGTTGTCCACCTTGGCCTCCTCGGGGCTCGGGCCGAGCACCTGCACGAACTGCCGATAGGTGTTGGCCCCGAGCACCATCCGCTGATCCTCGCCGTACAAGGCGAGGCGGCGGTCGAGAAACTCGGGGCCCTGCTTGCCCCAGTAACCGCCCCAGTCGCCGCCGTTGTAGGAGCCGTAGCCGTCGAGGCTGGAGAAGATGTCGAAGGTGTAGGTAGCGGTCATGATGCTCTCCTTGAGTACGGTGCGGCGCCCTCGTGGGCGGCCGCTCACTCCTGCTACGAACACAACGGCCCCCATCCGACACCGCCTCCCGGAATTCAGGCCGCAGGCGTTGGCAAAGGTCTCGATGTCCTCGCCTTGGCCGTGCTGACTCGTGAGAGGCTCGGAGCCTGCAAAGGTGGGTCGAAGGAGGGCAGTGAGACACATCTACCTCGTCACGCATCCCGAGGCACAGCATCACGTTGACGGCATCGTTGGAGGCTGGCACGACTCAGATCTGACAGCCCGTGGGCGCCTGCAAGCCGATCGCATCGCCGAGGTCCTGGCGAGCAGGATCGGACTCCAGCCGGTCGACATCTACTCCTCTGATCTGAACCGAGCCAGTCATACGGCAGAGCGAATTGCTCGGAGGTTCTCCGTCGACGTTCAGACTGATGCGCGGCTTCGCGAGAGGTCCAACGGTGAGGCTGACGGACGTCCCCAAGCGTGGCTCGCCGAGCACCGCATCCCACTTCCGGAATACGGCGATCGACTCGGCCACCACGACGGACCAGCTGGTGCGGAGACACGAATGGCATTGGTCGAACGCCTGTACCCCGCCCTCGATGACATCCTCCGTCGACCAGTCGCGAACCAGATAGTGGTGTCTCACGGGTCCGCATCGAGCTATCTGATTGCTGCCTGGATCGGCATGCCGATGACGTCGACAGACCGGGCCTTCTTTCCCCTGACGTCAGGCAGTATCACCACCCTGCTCCGCAACGACACCCACTACAGCCATCAGGTTGTGTCTCTGAACGAGACCCAGCACCTGCAGGGTCTTTGAGAGCCACCACTGGTGTGATCCTGGCCCCTCGCGCACACGAGCCGGCGCTGCGCGTTTTCCAGGCTCACGGGGCATGCCGGCCAGATTGCCGAAATGCGGCCCTGACCTGCGGTTTTACCTGTCAACGGTTGTCGCCCGTGATCGTCGCTTGCCAACGTCTCACGGAGCTGTGACGGAGCTGGAGTGTGTCTTACGCTGCCTTCATGACCAGCCTGTTCGGGATGGCGTTCGCACGACTCGACAACATGGCGCTCCACGCGGGCGAAGTACCTCCTAGAGGATTTCGCACCTTCAACCCTGACGGGCCAGGCTGACATGGACAAAGGCCCGATCCATGACGAGATGGAGCAGGCCCGACTGGCCTTCCGTCGACTCGTGGAGCAGGCGGACGAGGAAGATCTCCGCAGGCCGTCGACCGGCACGCGCTGGAACAACCGGCAACTTCTGTTTCACATGCTGCTCGGCTACCTGATCATCCGGGCGCTGTTGAGACTCGTCCGGGTCTTCGGACGGCTACCTCGAGGTGCCAGCCATGCCTACGCATGGCTGCTGAACGCCGGGACGAGACCTTTTGATGCAGTGAACTTCCTCGGCTCCTACCTCGGCGGGAACACACTCAGCACAGATCGCATGGTGGTGATGTTCGATCACGTCATCGACAAGCTCCACCGCCGACTCGACGCAGAGACCGACGCTGACCTCGCCCGCGGCATGCACTACCCGACCCGGTGGGATCCCTTCTTCAAGGACTACATGACGCTGGCCGACGTCTACCATTTCCCGACGCAGCACTTCGACTTCCACCGCCACCAACTCACGCTGGACGATCCCGCGAGCTGAGGTCATCAGCGTTCCCGCTCCGAATGGCGAGCATCTGCACGGCAACGGAAAGGACCTGGTCCCCGCCCGACGGCTCGGATTCACGCTGGAACGGCTGCCGCTGAGCCCAGACCCGCTAAGTGCCCGGAGCGCCCGCGGTGGCCAGGAACTGGGTGGCCGCGAGTTCTGCGTCCAGGGGGTTGGCGGCGACCAGCTCGCGGTGGGTGCCGGTTGCGCACACGCGGCCGGCGTCCATGACGATGATCCGGTCGGCGAGCGTCACCGTGGACAGCCGGTGGGCTACCACGAGCACGGTGGTGGTGCGGGCCGCGTCGGCGATCGTGTCGCGCAGCGCGGCCTCGTTGACCGCGTCGAGTTGTGAGGTCGCCTCGTCCAGTAGCAGCAGGCGTGGTCGCCGCAGCAGCGCCCGGGCGATGGCGACGCGTTGCCGCTCACCACCAGACAGCTTCATGCCGCGGTGCCCCACAGTGGTGTCCAGGCCGTCGGGCAACGCTTCGACCATCGACGTCAGCCGAGTGGTACGCAGCACTTGCTCGAGTTGGTCCTCACCGGCTTCGGGGGCGCCGAACAACAGGTTCTCGCGCAGAGTGCCGGACAACACTGGGGCGTCCTGTTCGACGTACCCGATCGCATCCCGCAGATCGTCCAGCGGCCAGGCCTGTACGTCGAGCCCGTCGACCAGCACGCGGCCGCTGTCGGGTTCGTAGAAGCGCTCGATCAGCGAGAAGACGGTGGTCTTGCCAGCGCCGGACGGGCCGACGAACGCGGTCATCCCACCGGGCGGTACGACGAAGCTGACCCGGTCGTGCACGACTGGTGGCGGGATGTACGTGGCGAAGCGGCCTCGGTACCCCTTGCGGAGGCCGTACCGCGGCCGGGCTTCGGCCGCAGCTCGATCAACGGTCGACGTCGGCGCTCGGGAGGCGAGCCTCGAACGTGGCGCCGCTGATGTTCCTGATGCTGCCGTGGTGGCGATTGACGACTTCGGCGACGATGGCCAAGCCGAGGCCGGTGCCGCCGGTGTCGCGGGAGCGGGCCGGAGTGAGGCGGACGAAGCGGTCGAAGACCCGCGTTCGGTCCTCCACCGGGATCCCCGGGCCGTCGTCGGAGATCGTGAGTACGACGGCGCCCTCCTCCTCGGTCAACGCGAACGTGATCCGGCTGCGGGCGTACCGGGCAGCGTTGTCGGCGAGATTGTGAATCATCCGGGCCAGCGCGGTCTCGTCGCCGCGCACCTGGCCGGCCGAGACCGCCGTACTGTCGATCGTCAGATTGGTTGCTGTGCGCAACCGCTCGGCCTCCGCGAAGACCAGGTCGTCCAGATCGACCGGCGTACGCGGAGGTTCGGTGTGTTCCTCGTCGGAACGCGCCAGCAGTAGGAGGTCGTCGACAAGGTGCTGCATGCGCAGGTCCTCGGCCAGGACAGTGGTGGCCAACTCGTCCACGGTCGTGCTGTCGGGGTGTGCCTGCGCAACCTCGGCATGCTGGCGGATCGCCGCGATCGGGGACCGCAATTCGTGCGACGCATCCGCGACGAACCGCTGCCGGCTCTCGTGCGAGCGCTGAAGGCGATCGAGCATCCGGTTCATCGTCCGCGCGAGCAACCCGATCTCGTCCCGACGTACGGCGGGAACCCGGCGATGCAACTCGGTGGCGGAGATCTCGTCCACTTCACGCCGGATCGCGCTCACCGGCGCGAGCACGCGCCCGGTCACCACCCATGTCACCCCGCCGACGATCAGCATCATCACCGGCACCCCGACCACCAGCACCCGGCTCACGAACCGGGTCGAGTCCAGTACGTCGACCAGCGGCCGCCCCACAATCACCTCACCACCCGACTCCACCGCGGCCGCCGCAAACACGTAATCCTCCGCATACCCAGGAGGCTCCAGGTTGACGCAATCCCTGCCAGGCGAAGCGAACCTGCCCGTGTCCGAGCCGCCCACCACGACGCCGGACCGGTCGATCATCTGCACGAGCTCGCTGCTTGTCGACGACGCTCGTACGGCGGAGGCCGACAACTCCGCCGCCCGGTCACGAACGTCCGCACAGACCTGAGCCGTCAGAACCGAGCCGAGCAGCGTCACCAGCACGAACGCGCCAGCCACGAGAGCCAGTCCCACGACCAGTACGGCGGCCAGCGTCACTCGGATCCGCATGTCGCCAACCGATAGCCCGCGCCGCGCACCGTGGTGATCGACTCGTCCCCCAGCTTGGTGCGTAGGCGGCGGATGTAGACCTCGACGATGTTCGGATCGCCCTCGAAGTCGTAGTCCCAGACGTGATCCAGAATCATCCGCTTCGACACCACCTGACCGCACCGGCGGATCAGGAACTCCAGCAGCGAAAGCTCCCGCGCAGTCAGCACCAACTCGGCCTCACCACGCCAAGCACGTCGCGAGGCCGGATCAAGCCGGAGCTCACCGGCATCCAGCACCGCCGGTCGTTCTGCGGCACCCCGCCGTACCAGGGCTCGCAACCGCGCGATCAGCACGGCGTACGAGAACGGCTTGGTGAGGTAGTCGTCCGCGCCGGTGTCCAGTGCCCGGACCTGGTCGGTGTCGGCATCTCTTGCTGTCAGCATCAGAATCGGCGTCCACACCCGCTCGGCTCGCAACGTCGCGCAGATCTCGAACCCGTCGATCTCCGGCAACATCACATCCAGCAGCACGACGTCGTACCCGTGCTCACGCGCGAACCACAACCCATCCGTGCCAGTCAGGGCGACGTCGACGGCATACCCCTCCGCCTCCAGCCCGCTCCGCAGGCCGGTAGCGAGCCGCGGCTCGTCCTCCACCACCAAAGCCCGCATCCGCCACCTCCCTGCACGATCCTCCTTCATTGTGGCTGAATACGGGCTGAATGCACCGTTCAGCGAGCATTCAGCCCCGCGGTCCTACCGTCGGCCGTATGACGACCATCGAGGCGATCGGCCTCAGCAAGCGGTACGGCGCGCGCAACGCCCTCGACGGACTCACGTTCGCCGCGGACCAGGGCGAGGTGATCGGCCTACTCGGCCCGAACGGCGCCGGGAAGACAACCACGATTCGCCTGCTCACCACGATCCTCGAACCCACCGGCGGGACCTTCACCGTGGCGGGCATCCCGGGCGATCAGCCGGATCGGATCCGGCAACGCATCGGCGTTCTGCCCGAGAGTGCCGGCTATCCAGCAAGGCAGACCGGCGGCGAGTACCTCCGCTATGCGGCCCGCCTGTTCGGCCGCAGTCGGCACGACGCACGCGGCGTGGCCGATCGGTTGCTCACCGACGTCGGTCTCAGCGATCGCGCGGGCGCTCGGATCTCGACGTACAGCCGGGGCATGAAGCAACGACTCGGTATCGCCCGGGCCTTGATCAACGATCCCGCGGTCGTGTTCCTCGACGAGCCGACGCTCGGCCTGGACCCGGCCGGCCAGCGGGAGATCCTGGCCACCATCGGCGAGATCGGGCGGGGCGCCACCGTGGTGCTGTCGACGCACACGCTGACCGAGGTCGAGCAGGTCTGCACCAGCGTGCTGATCCTCGACCGCGGCAGGCTCCGCGCCGCCGGACCGATCGACAAGGTCGTGGCCGGCGCCGGAAGCCTGAGCGCTGCGTTCCTCAACCTCACCGAGGAGGCGCGTCATGTCTAGGTGGACCGTTGTCGCCGAGCAGGAGAGCCGGGACCTCTGGGTGGGCGGACGAGGACCCGCGCTGGTGTTCGGCTTCAGTGTGTTGCTCAGCGCGATGACCTACCTGGCCGCGACCAACCAGGCGATGAATTTCCTCGAGCAGCGCGAAGCGGTCAACCTCATCGTCCAGGTCGGGCTGGCGGTCGGCGTATTGCTCACGGTCGTGGTCAGCGCGGACGCGATCAGCGGTGAACGCGAACGCGGCACCTTCGAGGGCCTGCTGCTCACACCGGTGTCGCGCCGCGCGATCGTCGTCGGCAAACTCGCGGCGGCATCGACAATCTGGCTGGCCTGCCTCGTCGTCACGCTCCCCTACCTGTGGGTCCTCGGTCGAGGCGTGGCGGGCGCCGTACAGGCAGCGCTCCTTGCCCTGACCGTCGGCACCTTGGTCGCGACCGGCCTTGGTGGGATCAGCCTGCTCATCAGCGCGGTGACGAACTCCAACAAAACCAGCCTGGCTTGGGGATTACTGCTGCTTCTCGTGCTGTTCGCCCCGACCCAACTGCCCGCCCTACCGAAGACCGGAGTCGGCGAGGTGATCACCCGCGTCAACCCGATCGGGTCTTCGCTGCACTACGTCTCCCAGATCCTCGTCAGCCGCCGGGACTGGACACACGACCTCAGCTACCTGGCATCACCGATCGTTATCGCCGTGATCGTCACCGGCGTCCTGATCGCGGCCGGCCCACGACTCGTCCGACTCACCGCGGGGCCCCGATGAACCTGCTGAACCTGCTCGCCACCGTCGCACTCGCCGACCCGACGATCACCATGAACCAGGACGACCTGACCGCCGTCATCGGCCAGACACTCACGGTCGAATCCGTGGTGACCGGGCCGGCAATCGCCCACCTCAACGTGGTCAGTCTCGATGGCGTCTACGTCGACCTGGAGGACTGGTCGCAGGACGTCACGCGAACGGTGCCGACTGAAGAAGCCACAGTGGACTGGGAGTTCCAGGCCGTCAACCCCGGTCGCTTCGCGGTCTACGTCGTACTGATCCCACAGAACGGCCGCCTCGTCGCCGGCCCACCGGTCCACGTCACCGTCTCGCGCCGCGAAACCCTCGACACCGGCGGCGCACTACCCGTCGCGATCGCGGTACCGGCCCTGCTCGGCATCGCAACGCTGACGGGCACAGCGCGCCGGCTACTCGGATTGCGCAGCAAGGTCTGAGTGGAGTCGGATCGGACAGCATCTGATGTCCGACGATGTCAAATCCACTGTGTACACAGCGATTCCGGCCACCGGCTGCGACTGGACCCCCACAAGGACTTAGGTTAGCCTCACCATGTGCTTCCGCCTTACATCAGGCGGGCTTCTGCCGCGGTCCTGGTGTCCGGCACGGCCGATGCCCACTGTCCCGCTCTCATCGACGCGATCGGCCCGCTCAGCTACGGAGCGCTTGCCGAACGGGTCGACGCGCTCGCCGCCACGTTGCCCGACGTCGACGCCGGGCGACGACTTGTGCACGTTCCGCTCGCCGCTCGGCGCGACCTGGTGCTCGCCTACCTCGCTGTGCTGCAGGCTGGGCACGTCGCGTTGGTCACACCGTCCGAGCACACGTCGATCACAACCGCCTATTCACCGGACCTGCGGCTCCGCGAGGACGGCACTTTCGACGGACCTGGCCGCACTGAGCCGCGGCACCTGCTGCACCACGACCTCGCGCTCCTGCTCAGCACCTCCGGCAGCACAGGGTCACCCAAGCTGGTTCGGCTCAGCCACACGAACCTGACCAGCAACGCGGATGCCATCATTGCGGCGCTGTCGATCACTCCGGCGGATCGGGCGGTCACCTCGCTGCCGCTGCACTACTGCTTCGGTCTGTCCGTCCTGCACGCGCAACTCCGGGCCGGCGCGACCACCGTGCTGTGGCCCGGCTCGGTCACCGAGCCGGCCTTCGGTTCCGAGATACGCCGGAACCACGTCACCCTGCTGCCCGCCACGCCGCACGTGGCGGATCTTCTCGACGTACAAGGTGTGCTGGACGACCTGCCGTCGTTGCGGCTGCTCGCCCAGGCGGGCGGCGCGCTGCCGTCGGCACGAGTCAGTGAGCTGGCCGCGCGCGGCCGCGCGAACGGCTGGGACCTGGCAGTGATGTACGGCCAGACCGAGGCGACCGCGCGGATGGCGGTCCTACCACCGGAGCTGGCCGACCTCTACCCCGATGCGGTGGGGTGGCCGATCGCCGGCTCGGCCTTCCGGCTCGACACCGCTGGCATCGACCAGCCCGTCGGCCCTGATCCGGTCGGGGAACTGGTTTTCAGCGGCCCTGGCGTGATGCTCGGGTACGCCGAACACGCCGACGACCTGGCACTCGGCCGGATGCACGCCGAACTGCGCACCGGCGATCTGGCCAGGATCGACGGCGATGGTCTGGTCCGGATTGTCGGGCGGCGGTCCGACCACGTGAAGATCATGGGGATCCGGATCGATCTCGGGCAGGTCGAGCGGGTCCTGCGTGACAACGGTGTCGTGTGCTGTGTCACCGGAACCGACGAGCAGTTGCAGATCACCTACCAGCGCTGCGGACGGCAGGCAGGAGCGGTCCGCGACCAGGCGGCATCGGCCGCCGGCCTAGGCGTGTCCGTGGTCTCTGTCCGCGACCTCGACGAACTCCCGGTGCTGCCCAACGGCAAGACCGACCGCCGAGCCTGCGCCGCCCTTCACACGACGGACGCGATCGACGATGCCGGCGAAGCGACCGACTCGCTCGCGGCGGTGACGAGCGTGCTTGCGCCGCTGGTCGGCCACGCCTCGATCGACCCGGACCGGTCGTTCGCCGAGCTCGGCGGCGATTCGTTCAATCACGTCGCGGCCTCCCTCAAGCTGACCCGGCTGCTCGGAACTCTGCCGCCCGACTGGCACCATCGGCCGGTGCGCGAACTGGTCGCGCTGTCTCCCGGTCGCCAGGCGCGGCGGTCGCTGATCCAGCGGGTCGAGACGACCGTGGTTCTGCGGGGCGTGGCCGTGCTCACGATCTGCGGCAGTCACGTCGGACTGTTCCGGCTGGCCGGCGGAGCCCACATCCTGCTCGCGGCCGGCGGTTTCCTCTTCGCCAGGTACGTGCTCGCTGCCTCGGAAACGGCCGACCGGGTACGGCGTACCACGCGGGCCGCGATCACCATCGCCGTACCGGCCATGATCGTGGCCGCCGTGATGGTGTTCGGGTTCCGATCGATCCACTGGTCGAACCTGGCCTTGGTGCACTGGCTGGTGCGACCGCAGGACATCAACATCTTCTGGTTCGTCGAAGCCCTGCTGATGGTGTCCGTACTCACCACCGCTGTGCTGGCGGTGCCGCGGATGCGAGCGGCGTACTCCTTGGACCCATGGCGTACGGCGATGGTGGCGCTGGCCGTACTGCTGGTGCCGCGCTACCTGGTGCCTGCGTTGTTCGACGGCCCGGTGCGGGGTCTGCCCGGCACGGTGGCCTGGCTGTTCGTCGCCGGAATCGCGATGGCCGTCGCCGGCACTCGGCGACGCAGCGCGGTCACGGCAGTTGTCGCTGCCGTCGCGACAATCGGCTTCTTCCCCGACGGGGAGCGCAACCTCATCATCCTGTGCGGACTCGCGGTGCTGGCGTTGCTGCCCGCCGCACCGATCCCGGGCTTGCTCGTCCGGCCGCTCGGCGTACTGGCCGCCGCCTCGTTGCATATCTACCTGGTGCAGTTCCAGGTGCTCTCCCTCTTCGACGACCCGATTGTCGAGTTCGCCGTCGCGCTCGTCGCCGGCGTCGTGTTCTGCGCCGCCAGCACCTTCGTGCTGCGCTGGTTGCCGTTGCCGGATCCGACCGGTGGCTCCCCGATCCGTCGTCGCGCCACGACGATGCACCCTGCGAGAAAGGATCGACCATGCGTCGACGCACGTTCCTGACCGGCCTCGGGGCACTGGGCACGATGGGCCTGGTGGGGTGCGGGTCATCCAAGTCCGACGGCGAGTACGTCGCGGATCCCGGCTCGCTGCAGGTGTACTCCGCACAGCACGAGAACCTGACCAAGGCGTGGGTGGAGGCGTTCACCGCCGCGACCGGGATCAAGGTGCAGATCCGCAAGGGGAACGACGCTTCGATGGGTCACCAGATCGTGGCCGAAGGCTCTGCGTCACCCGCTGACGTGTTCCTGACCGAGAACAGCCCGGCGATGACCCTGGTCGAGCGAAACAAGCTGCTCGCGCCGCTCGAGGAGGAAACCCGGCGCCAGGTGCCGGCCAACCTGACCCCGTCGTCGAAGGCCTGGACTGCGATCGCCGCCCGGTCCACGGTACTGGTCTACAACCCGTCCAAGCTCCCCAAGGCCGACCTGCCGAAGTCGCTGATGGACCTCGCGGCACCGGAGTGGAAGGACCGCTGGGGCTGCGCGCCCGGTGGTGCGGACTTCCAGGCCATCGTGGCCGGCATGCTCGCCGGTCAGGGCGAGCAGAAGACGAAGGACTGGCTGGGCGGGCTGAAGACCAACGCCCGGGCGCTGCAGAACAACATCGCCACCATGAAGTCGGTCAACGCCGGCGAGCTCCCGTGCGGCGTGATCTATCACTACTACTGGTACCGCGACCAGGCCGGCACCAAGGAAGGCAGCGGCAACACCGCGCTGCACTACTTCCGCAACCAGGACCCAGGCGCGTTCGTATCGCTGTCCGGCGGGGCGGTGCTGGCCGGGTCGAAGAAACCCGCCGAGGCGCGCAAGTTCCTGGCGTACGTGACCAGCAAGGCCGGCCAGCAGGTGCTCGTCGATTCCCAGTCGATGGAGTACGCGGTCGGTACCGGAGTCACCTCCACGCCCGCGCTGCCACCGCTCAACACCCTGCAGGCGCCGCCGGTCGATCCGTTCACGCTGAACTCCGACAAAGTCACCACACTGATGACCGATGCCGGCATCCTCTGACCTTCGCGTCGACGCGGTCATCCGGTACGACGAACCGACGGCCGCAGTGCCCGTGGTCAGGTCGACCCGGACGCCCTGGTACGTCATGCTGGCCGCGATCCTGCTCGCCGCTCTGGTAGTGGCTCCGGTGCTCGTCGTCTTCGGCCAGGCCACATCGGCAGGTTCTGCCGAGGCGTCACGGCTGCTGTTCCGGCCGAGAACCGCCGAACTGCTCCGCAACACCCTGCTGCTGGTGGCGCTCACCGTCCCTGTAACCGTGCTGCTCGGGTGCGGCGCCGCCTGGTTGGTGGAGCGGACGACACTGCCAGGCCCCGGCATCTGGCGCACCCTGCTGCTGACCCCTCTCGCCATCCCCGCGTTCGTCAGCAGCTACGCCTGGACTTCGATGCTGCCATCGGTCCAGGGACTCGGAGGCGCGGTCTTCGTCACCGCGCTGGCGTACTACCCGTTCGTCTTCCTCCCGGTTGCCGCACTGCTCCGGGCGCTCGACCAGGGTCACCTCGACGCCGCACGGTCACTCGGTCTGACAGGGCTGGGTGCGATGCTGCGGGTCGTCGTGCCACTGCAGCGGCCTGCGGTCGCCGGGGG
Organism: Kribbella caucasensis; assembly: GCF_004361855.1. Lineage (GTDB taxonomy): Bacteria > Actinomycetota > Actinomycetes > Propionibacteriales > Kribbellaceae > Kribbella > Kribbella caucasensis. Next base: position 41,722 of record NZ_SNWQ01000016.1, on the reverse strand, counting down.
TGCGCTCCTGGTAGCACTCCACCTGCTCGCGGAGTTCGGCGTGCTGCAGATGATGCAGTACCCGACGTTCACGACGGCGATCCTGCAGCAGTTCGCGGTCGGGTTCAGCAACGCCGCCGGCAGCCTGCTCGCCGCCGTACTCGTCGTGCTGTGCCTTGGCTTCCTGGTCGTCGAGGTGCCGCTGCGTGGCCACGCCCGGATCGCCCGCCTGGGCCCCGGATCCGGGCAGCGGCCGGTGGCCCATCGGCTCGGGGCGTGGACGGTGCCGGCGCTCGCCGCGCTCGCCGCACTGGTCGGGCTGGCAGTCATGGTCCCCGCGGCGATCGTGGTGCGCTGGCTGGCGCGGGCGATCAGCAGCGGTGCGGTGGAGGCCGGGCCGTTGCTCGCGGCAACTGGTTCGAGCATCGGACTTTCGGTGCTGGCCGGACTGGCGGCGACCCTCGCCGCGCTGCCCGGCGCCTGGTTGCTGCATCGGTACCCGTCCCGGCTGGCGGCCGTCCTCGAGCGGGTGACCTACGTCGCGAGTGCCCTGCCCGGCGTGGTGATCGGGTTGGCCCTCGTGACCCTCGCCGTCCAGTGGGCGCGGCCTGTGTACCAGACCGCTGCGCTCGCGGTGACGGCGTACACCGTGCTGTTCCTGCCGCGGGCCATGGTTGCATGGCGATCCGGCCTGGCCGCCGCGCCGACCGAGCTGATCGAGGCCTCACGTTCGCTCGGAGTGTCCGGCTTGGGTACCTTCGCTCGCGTGGTTCTCCCACTCGTCCTGCCGTCGGCGCTGACCGGATTCGTGCTGGTCTTCCTCGCCACCGTCACCGAGCTCACAGCGACCCTTCTGCTCGCCCCGACCGGCACAGAGACGCTGGCGACCGCGTTCTGGTCGGCCAGCGACGAACTCGATTACGTCGCGAGTGCGCCGTACGCAGCGGCAATGATCGCCCTGTCCGCGCCGCTTACCCTGCTGCTACGCCGGCAGATCCTGGACCAGCGATGACCAGCCGCGGCATCGTGATCAGCGACCTCACGGTCGGGTACGACGGCCCGCCGGTGCTCGACCAGGTCAGCCTGCAGGTGAGCTCGGGTGGCACTGTCGCCGTACTCGGCCCCTCCGGCAGCGGCAAGACCACGCTGCTGCGGGCGCTGGCCGGATTCGTCCGGCCGGCGCAGGGCCGGATCGAGGTGGACGGCAAGGTCCTCACCGGTGGTCCGGTGTTGGTCGCGCCGGAGCGGCGCGGGATCGGCTACGTCCGGCAGGACGGCGCGCTGTTCCCGCATCTCGACGTCACCGGCAATATCCTGTTCGGTCTCCCCCGGGCCGAACGCCGCCGAGCGACTCAGGTCGGCCCCCTGCTCGAACTCGTCGGACTCTCCCCGAGCCTGGCGCGGCGCCGGCCCGACCAGTTGTCCGGCGGCCAGCAGCAGCGGGTCGCGCTGGCCCGGGCGCTGGCCCGCGAGCCTGCGGTGGTACTGCTCGACGAACCGTTCTCGTCCCTCGACACCGCGCTGCGCGCCGCCACCCGCGAAGCGACGCTGACCGCCCTCACCCAACGCGGCGCCACCACCGTGCTGGTGACCCACGACCAGGCCGAGGCGCTCTCGTTCGCCGACAGGATAGCGGTGATCTTCGACGGCCGGATCGCACAGATCGGCAGCCCCGCTGAGGTGTACGACGCCCCGGCCACACCCGAGGTGGGCAGCTTCCTCGGCGACACGATGCTGCTGGCCGGGCAGGCCGCGGGCGGCATCGTCGACTGTGTCCTGGGCACCCTCGAGCTCGCCGAGCCGGCCACCGGGAAGGTGCTGGTGATGGTACGGCCCGAGCAAGTCGTACTCGGCGATCCATCCGGCCCAACGGCACACGTGGTATCGGTCGCCTACCAGGGTCCGGATGCCATGGTCCGGCTCAACCTGCCCAACACTGCCGCGCGTCTCATGGCGCGCGTCCCGGGTCGCCGCGCCCCCCAGCCAGGTGACGAGGTCGGTCTCGCGGTCCCCGATCCGGTCCGGTCCTTCCCGGACTCCCCAATCCTCCCGATTTCTGGATAACATCGCTATATGGCGATGAAATCACCGGGACTCACTCTTGAACCAGCGGTCGACGAGACGGCGGCGTTGTCGGTTGCAGCGTGCCTGTTCCACGGCTTCAGCGACGCCTCACGGCTCGCGATCGTTCGCCACCTGGCGCTGGGCGAGCATCGTGTGGTCGATCTGACCGAGCATCTCGGCTTGGCCCAGTCGACGGTGTCCAAGCACCTGGCCTGCCTGCGCGACTGCGGCCTGGTCGAGTCCCGCCCACTGGGGCGAGCGTCACTCTTCCGGCTCACCCATCCCGAGGCGACACTCGACCTGCTGTCGTCGGCCGAGCGACTGCTCGGCCTGACCGGTGACGCGGTCGCCCTCTGCCCCGTCTACGGCCAAGCCGCGACCCAGCGCACCAGCGAGGATCAGCCGTGAGTACCCACCCCCGCGACTCGCGACCGACCGACCAGTTGCTGCAGATCACAACCACGCCGCCGGCCGCGACCAGCCCGAGCACGTGGACCGCAGACCCGGACCTGCGCCTGCGGATGAGCCGCCGCGCACAACTGCTCGCGGCCGCGTCGGTGACCTACAACGTGCTCGAAGCAATCATCGCCATCGCTGCAGGTGTCGCCGCCGGATCCGTCGCACTCGTCGGGTTCGGTCTCGACTCGGTCGTCGAAGTCTCCAGCGGCCTGATCATCTTGTGGCAGTTCCGCCACCGACTGCCCGAGACCCGCGAACGGCAGGCGCTCCGGCTGCTCGCATTCTCCTTTTTCGCGCTCGCCGCCTACGTCACCTTCGAGTCGATCCGAACCCTGATCGCCGGCGCCGACCCGGACACGTCCGCTGTCGGGATCGGACTGGCGATCGCATCGCTGATCGTCATGCCGTTCCTCTCCTGGGCCCAACGACGTACCGGTAAAGCGCTTGGCTCCAACGCCGTCGTCGCCGACTCCACCCAGACCCTCCTCTGCACCTACCTGTCCGCCGTCCTGCTGATCGGACTGCTGCTCAACGCCACCCTCGGCTGGGGCTGGGCCGACCCGATCGCCGGCCTCATCATCGCCGCTGTGGCGGTCCGCGAAGGCCTCGAAGCATGGCGCGGGGAGGGTTGCTGCTCACCGATCGCCAGCGCCACAGGGCAGGCCGCCGGCGGCTGCAGTTGCGCTGGCGGTAGCTGCACCGACGGCTGCTGCGACTGACAAAGGGGCACCGACCATTGCTGCCCTTGCGCTGACCTTGTACAGATCCGCACACCGGGTCTGGCCAAGCAGCGGACCTTAGGCACCGGGCACTAGTCCGCTGTCGTCATTGTTCAGCTGCACGACGCGCATCTGATATTGACGCGAGCCGACATCGCCGGGAGGTTGTTGATCGAACGACTGGCGTGCCATCGAGGAAGGGTCATGATGAGCGAACGAGCGATGCCGGCCTCGATCGGACGGCGAACGCTGCTGGGTGCTGCTGGTGCCGCGGTCGTCGCCGGTGGGGTCGTCGATGTACGGCGGGCGCATGCGAGCCCGATTCGCAGCGACCCCTTCGGCCTGGGTGTGGCCAGTGGCGACCCGCTGTCAGACCGGGTGATCCTGTGGACCCGGCTGGTGCGCGACCCGGCGGACAGCAGTCCGCTGCCTGACCGCCCGGTACAGATTGGATGGCAGATAGCCACTGACCCACGCTTCAGGCACGTCGTCCGAGCCGGATCGGCGACGGCACGCCCGAACCTGGCCCACTCGGTGCATGTGGATGCCGCCGGGCTGCAGCCGGGTCGGGACTACTTCTACAGGTTCCGTGCCGGTCGCTTCGTCAGCCCGGCCGGACACACCCGGACCGCGCCGGCACCAGGCAGTGTCGCAGGGCGTCTGCGCTTCGCGGTCGCCAACTGCCAGGACTGGCAGAACGGCTACTTCGGGGCGTACCGGGACATCGCCGCGTCGGACCTCGACCTGGTGCTGCACGTCGGCGACTACATCTACGAGTACGACCCGCGGTCTACGGCGGTACGGCAGCACAACCCGTCGTCCGGAACTGCTGTCGCCGCTGACCAGCTGATCACGCTCGCCGACTACCGCAACCGGCACACGCTGTACAAGTCCGACCCTGCGTTGCAGGCGGCCCACGCAGCACTGCCCTTCATCTCGACCTGGGACGACCACGAGACCGAGAACAACTACGCGGCTCTCACCGACGAACAAGACGATCTGCCGTTCCCACAGCGGTCGCAGACACCGGCGCAGTTCGCGGTTCAGCGGGCCGCGGCGTACCAGGCCTGGTACGAGCACACGCCGGTACGGACGTCGTACCGGCCGGGATCGTCCGACCTGCGGATCTACCGCCGCTTCGACTTCGGCACGCTGTTGCGGCTGAACGTCCTCGACACCCGGCAGTACCGCACCGATCAGCCCGGCGGTCTGCCCTCCGATTTCGGACCCCAGGTGCTCGGCGACACCAACGCGACGGGCACACTGACCGGTCCGGCGCAGGAAGAGTGGCTTCTGGACGGCCTGCGTACGTCGCCCGGCCTGTGGAATGTTCTCGGTCAGCAGGTCATGATGGCGCCGACCCGGTTCGTCACACCACCACCGGCGTCGGTGGTCAACCTCGACCAGTGGGACGGATACACCCCGCAGCGCCGTCGGCTGCTGGCCGCGATCGCCGCGAGCCGGGCCACCAACCCGGTGGTGATCGCCGGCGACATCCACTCGACCTGGATCAACGACCTGCGCCTCAATGTGGACGACCCGGCCTCACCGTTGGTGGCCAGCGAGTTCGTCTCGACGTCGATCACGTCGGACTTCCCGGCGGCGCTCGTGCCGGTCGTCGAGCAGTCCAACGCCGCCTTCAACCCGTGGGTGCGCTACTTCAACGGCCGCACCCACGGCTGGCTGCGGATGGACGTCGACCGCACCAGGTGGCTGACCGAGGAGCGCTCGGTCTCCTCGATCACCATCCCCGACGCCCCGTCGTCAACCACCGCCCGCTGGGCCGTGGAAGCCGGCAAACCCGGCGTGGTCCCGGCCTGACCAGGGCCTCCGGCTGCGGTCGCGCTAACCGAGCTGAACGATGCGGATCTGGTTCCCCGACGGGTCGCGGAACGAGGCATCAGTGCCGTACGGCTGCTCGGTGAGCTCCTCGGTGAACTCGACGCCCCGCTCCACGAGCTCCTTGTGGGTGGCGCGGACATCGTCGGTGGTCAGGAAGAGGTTCCCGGTGAAGCCCTTCGCCATCAGGTCGCGCACCTCGTCGGCGGTCTCGGCGTCCATCACCGGCGCGCCGGGGATCGCCATCAGCGCGATCGCGACGTCGGGCTGACCGACCGGCCCGACGGCGAGCCAGCGGAAGTTGCCCATCTCAGCGACAGTCACGTCGGAACGCGCCTCCATGCCGAGCTTGCGGGTGTAGAAGTCGAGCGCCGCGTCCTGGTCGTGCACCCAAAACTGCACGCTGCTGATCTTCATCATGGGGAGTTCTCCGAGGTCAGTGGTGTACTTTGACGCGCTCAACGCTAGTCAGGAAGGCAGCGCGGCGTCTTCTCGAAACGTCCGGTTTCGCGGGCGCCCGTACACGCGCAGCACGCACGCCGGAATCATCGCGTATGTCGCGGCGGGCGGGAACGTGGCGCGGTACGCAGTCGGCGACCTGCCGTACGTGCGGGTGAAGCTGGTGGTGAACGAGCCGACGCTGTGCAGCCCCAGGGACACGCAGATGTCGGCGACCGTACGGTCGGTGGTGCGCAGCAGAGCCGCGGCGCGCTCCAGGCGGCGGGTGAGCAGGTACGCGTGCGGGGACTCGCCGAACGCTCGCCGGAACTCCTGGCTGAAGTGCGCGCGCGACAGCCCGGCGGCGCCGGCGAGGTCGGCCACGGTCAGCGCCTCGAAGTACCGCGCGTCGGCCAGATCCTTGGCGCGCAGCAGATGCCGAGCAGGTGGTACGCCGCTCATGCCGCCCAGTATCGCCTGCGTGCCCGCTGTCTGCCTCAGTTCTTTGGTTTCTCCCTGGTGAGCCCCGCCGAGATTTTCGAGACGATTGAGTCCGATACCGGTTTCAACCCGCTGGCCCGAGGGTAGGTCCGGAGGACTGGAAAGACTCGGGGACTGGATTCGGGAGGGGAACCCTTGTCAACGCAGTACCCGTCGGCTCGAGCCGCCGACGACCCGGAGTACATGGTGCCCAGTGATGGCCTGTCCGTTTCCCTCGAGGAGCTGCCTCTCCGAGCCGGATAGCCAAGCCCGATGGATGCACACGCCCTGCAACGCAGCTGGGACCAGGTCACGGAGCACGGAGATCAGGTACCGCTGTACTTCTACTCACACATCTTCGTGTCTCATCCCGAGGTGCGGTCGATGTTCCCGCTCTCCATGTCGAACCAGCGGGACAAGTTCGTCAGCGCACTCGGCCGGATCGTCAGCCACGCCGACCAGATCGAGAACGACGCGGCCTTCCTGCAGCACCTCGGCCGCGACCACCGCAAGTACGCCGTCGTTGCGGAGCACTACAACGCGGTCGGCGCCTCGCTGTGCGCAACCCTGATGCACTTCCTGGGGTCCGAGTGGGACGAGGAGCTCGCCGCGCACTGGACGGCGGCCTACCAGGTGGTCGCGCGGATCATGGTCGAGGCGGCGGAGACGTCGTCGGAGTCCAGCCCTGACTGGTGGGACGCCGACGTGGTCTCTGCCGAGCGGCGGACCATGGACCTCACCCTGCTGACTGTCCGGCCCAGGCGCGCGTTCCAGTTCCTTCCCGGCCAGTCGGTGTCCATGGAGATCCCGCAACGCCCCCGGCTGTGGCGATACTTCAGCCCGGCCAACGCCCCGCGCCCGGACGGCACCGTCGATCTGCACGTGCAACAGATCGACGGTGGCCAGGTCAGCCCGACCGTGGTGCGGTCCCTGAAGGCCGGCGACACGTGAAGCTGGGGGCGCCGGTCGGCGAGCGGCTGACCCGGCGGGAGGGCGAGGCCAGGGATTTGCTGTTGGTCGCCGGAGGGACCGGTCTCGCTCCGCTCCTCGCCGTCCTCGAGCAGATCGACCACGAGTGGCAACGGTCGGGCACCGGACCTCTGGTCCATCTGCTCCACGGCGTCCGGATGCCCTGGCACCTCTACGACCGCCCCCGGCTGCGAGAACTCGCCCAGAAGCGGCCATGGTTCGACTACACGGAGGTCGTGTCCGACGACCCGTCCTATCCCGGGACGCGCGGCAAGGTCGGCACGGTCGCAGCCCGGCAGCTGCTGTTCGGGCGCACGGCGATGGTGTGCGGCGGCCCGCAGATGGTCGCGCACACGTTGGAGCAGCTGGCCGCGGCCGGCATGCACCCCGAGCACATCAAGTACGAGCACTTCTACTACGCAGCCGCAGGCGAACACACCATCGAGCCACCGCTACCAGGTCAGGAGACAACAAGTGACGAACAACAATCACCGCCACAACTCTCCGCATCAGACACCCCGGTCGATCCGGGACCAGACGTTCCAGCGCCGGATGCGTGGCCTCGACGCGGGCAAGGTCTACGGATACCTCGATCTGCTAGCTGACCAGGTACAGGCCACGGAGAGAGAGCTCAGCGAGAGCCGGGCCAGGAACGAACGTCTCCAGGCCGAGCTGCAGCGTGGGCGGGCCGAGCTGCAGCGCGTACAGGCGGAGCTCGACCAGTATGAGCAGGCCGGCGACCGCGTGAACGAACAGGTCGTCCAGATGTTCAGCCAAGCACAGCTCGTGGTCGAGGAGATGGTCCAGGACGTCAGCCGGGACGCCCGCGAGCGCATCGGGCAGGCGCGCGCACACGAGCGCAGGATTGTCGCGGAGGCCATGGACACCGCTGGGCAGCAGGTTCGTTCGTACGCCAAGACGGCCCAGGCGCAGATGCAGTCGATCGTGGACTCGTTCGGTGCCGAGGTGGACCAGCTCGCGCCCACGCCTCTGTCCGGCGAGTCGGGTTCCGCGGCGCCCCACCAGAACGACCCCTTGTTCGACAACTCCGGCGACTGGCCGACCCGTTTCCGGAACGGAAGCGGTCCTGACTCTCCGGGCTCGGATTGACCCGGCTTGTGGTGCTCCCGCTCGCAGTCGTCGGCGCGGTGGAACTTGGTTGGAACATGCCGACCAGCCGCCCGGCCGTCGTCGTACTGAGCCTGGCAATCCTCTTCCTGACCATTCGGATCTGCGCCCGCCAGCTCGTTGCGGTCCACGCCGGAGAACAACTGCTCCAGATCGGCGACAGGCCGTGGCGCAAGATCCCACGGACCGGCCGGCGGGCGTCCCCAGGACCCGGGAGGATCCGGGCGAGGCCCGACCACCCGGTGCGGCCCGACAGCCCGGTGAGCCGACCCGACCAACCGGTGCGGCCCGACCAACCGATGCGGCCCGACCACCCGGTGAGCCGACCCGATCCCGAACGACGTCCCACGAGCGCCGACATCGAGCTGGTACGGGCCGAGGCCAAGGAGTTCCTCGAGCTCTTTCATGCCGAGAACCCCCAGGCCGGGTGGATGGGGCCGCGGATCGCCGCGGTGATGCGCGAGATCGACCTGACCGGAACCTACTGGCACACCCCTGAGGAGCTGGCCTTCGGCGCCCGTGTCGCCTGGCGCAACAACGCACGGTGTATCGGACGGCTGTATTGGCGCAGCCTGCAGGTGCGGGACCTGAGGACCGTCTCCGACGCCGGCGGCGTCGCCGGGCACTGCTTCGACCATCTGCGTGTGGCTCACAACGGCGGGAAGATCCGGCCGATGATCAGCGTGTTCGCTCCCGAGACTCCGACCCGGCCTGCCCCCAGGATCTGGAACGAACAACTCATCCGGTACGCCGGGTACGAGCAGCCGGACGGACGTGTCCTCGGGGACCCCCGCTACCGGACTTTCACCAGCGGACTCATCCGGCGCGGGTGGCGGCCGCCCGAACTCCCTGGATCCTTCGACGTTCTCCCACTCGTCGTGGAGACCGTCGAGGAGGGACCGCGGATGTTCCAGCTCCCCGGACATGCGGTCCACGAGGTCCCCCTCGAGCACCCCGAGCTGGCGTGGTTCGCCGACTTGGGCATGCGGTGGCACGCGGTCCCGGTGATCAGCAACAACCGGCTGGTCATCGGCGGCGTCTCCTACCCGACCGCACCCTTCAACGGTTGGTACATGGGCACGGAGATCGGGGCCCGCAACTTGGGCGACAGCGACCGCTACGCCCTGGTCCCGGAGGTTGCGGAGCGGATGGGGCTCGATACCTCGGACGAGGCAACCCTGTGGCGAGACCGGGCCCTGGTCGAGATCAACCGTGCGGTACTGCACTCGTTCCATGTGAACGGCGTGAGCATCACCGACCATCACACCGAGTCCCGCAGGTTCCTCATCCACCTGGAGCGTGAGGAGCGGGCAGGTCGCCGTTGTCCTGCCGACTGGACCTGGATCGTGCCGCCGATGTCCGGCTCGCAGACCCCGGTCTTCCACCGCTACTACGAAGCCGAGAACCTGGTGCCGAACTTCGTCGCCGACGACGACGCCACCCGCCGAGCCCTCCACGGCGGTCCCCCCGCCTTCCCCTGAACCATCGGCCTGCGGGAATGTCAGCGGATACGCATGCCCGAGATAGCGCGGGAGATCACCAATCGCTGGATTTCGGAGGTGCCTTCGAAGATGGTGTAGATCTCTTCGGTGCTGAGAGCAGGCATGGAGACAAGAATCCGAATGTGCCTCTGACCTGCGGTTTTGTCTCTCATCGATTGTCGTTGGTGATCAGCCTCTGCCGACGTCTCACGGAGCAGTGACGGAGCAGATCACCTGTCGCGCCGCGAGCTCCTCGGCCGCACGTAGTGGCGCGGGACGCCGGGATGCGCGGACCATGGAGCATGGACAGGAGTCTGGTGCACGAGGAGCTGGAGCGAGTGCGACGGGACTTCCATCGGCTTGTCGAGACCGCTGACCCGGAGGACCTGCGCAGGCTGTCGAACGGAACACGGTGGAGCAATCGGGAACTGCTGTTCCACATGCTGCTCGGGTACCTCATCATGCGCGCACTGTTGGGGTTGGTGCGGCTGTTCGACAGGCTTCCTCGGGGAGTGAGCCGGGGATATGCGCGGCTGCTCAACGCGGGAACCAAACCCTTCGATGCGGTGAACTTCCTCGGCTCGTACGCCGCCGGGCACACAGTGAGCCCGGATCGAATGGTGGTCATGTTCGACCACGTGATCGCCAAGCTGCACAGGCGATTGGATGCCGAGAGCGAGGCGGATCTATCACGTGGGATGCACTACCCGACCCGATGGGATCCGTTCTTCAACGACTACATGACATTGGCCGACGTCTACCGGTTTCCTACGCAGCATTTCGACTTTCATCGAGGCCAGCTCACGTTGGACGATCCCGCGGGCTGACGTCAGCCGCAGGTCGGCATGATTATCCGCGCGGCGGACATGATCGCACCTGCTGGGATCCGGTCACTGGTGGCGCCAGACCTTCAAGGCGGACACCAAAAGGAGCGTTACCAGCAGTGGGACTATCACCGAACCCGGGACGATCCCGAGCAGTAGCCCGCCCAGCACAGTGCCAACGACGGACCCGACTGTCATCGTCAACACGAAACCTCTGTTGTCGCGCAGGACCTGAAAGCTCGCGTCCTGGGAATAGCGGGCGAAGGCGACCAGCATGGTGGGAAGCGACACTGCCAGTGACAGACTGCCTGCGAGCTTGATGTCCAGGCCGTAGAGCAACACGATCGTCGGGATCAGCAACTCACCGCCGGCCACACCCATCAAGGCCGCCACTATGCCGATCAGCACTCCGGCGACCAGCCCGGCTACCATCTGAACCGCCGACGGGAGTTCCAGCGTTCCGACCGGACCGAGGTGTGTCGCTGTCAGCGCTGCCGCGATCAGCACCAGCAAGGCCGCTAGGACCTTGTAAAGGGTTGCCGACCGCATCCTGGTTGCCCAGGTCGCACCCGCCCAGGCGCCGACGAGGCTTCCTGCCAACAGGTTCACCACCACATCCCAATGCGAGGCGACTTCGGAGAAGGGGACCGCCAGCAGCCGAGCAGGTAGCGCGGTGAGCACAACGATCAGGCTCATCGCCTTGTTCACGATCACGGCCTGCAGGGCGACGAACCCGAACACCGCGATCAACAGCGGCAGCCGGAACTCCGCACCACCGAGCCCGATCATGCCGCCGAGCAGTCCTATCGCAGCGCCAGCGGTGAACGCCAAGGGCAGGGATCGAACCGCGCCGCCCGCTGCTCTCGCTTCACCTTCGAACAAAGTCTGACCGTACCGCGGGTTAGCAGCAGTTCTTGAGGTAGGTCTGGAGGTCGGTCAGAGCGGCGGAGGTGCCGTCTTTGTCGGCTCGGTAGAGGACTGTTTTGCCTTCGCGGCGGGAGGTTACGACGCCGCCGCGGCGGAGCAGGTCGAGTTGCTGCGAGGCGGTGGACTGGCCGATGCCGGCTTGATCGGCGACCTCGTTGACCGAAAGTTCGGCGCCGCGGGCGAAGAGGAGCATGATGCGCTGCCTGGTCGGGCTCGACAGGGCCTTCAGGAAGTCGTGGGTGGCGGCGCGGAGTTCGACCGGCTCCGCGGGGGCGCAGGCAGGCGCAGCCTGGGGATCTACTTGTTGCGCCATGCCTTCAGAGTAGCCAATATCGTCGTTTCGTCATATCGGGATATTAGGATATGTTGCCGCCACGACTCTTACCTCTGACTCCGTTGTGGTCATCGGCGGTGGGCAGTCCGGGCTCGCCGGGGCCTTCGCGGTCCGCGACGCGGGGATGCGGCCGGTGCTGCTGGAAGCCGGCGATCGCACCGTCGGATCCTGGCCGGACTACTACGACAGCCTGACCCCTCTTCTCGCCCGCCCGGTACAGCGGCTTTCCGGGCGCGCCGTTCCCCGGTGACCCGGATCGCTACCCGACGGGGGACGAGGTGGTCGCCTATCTCGAGAAACTCGCGTTGGGTGTCGACGCCGAGATCCACACCAACACCCGTGCGACCTCAGTCGAGACTTCGGGCCGCGGCTTCGTCGTACGCACCAGCACCGGGACGGACTTCCAGGCCGCCGGTGTCATCTGCGCCAGCGGGTCGTTCACCAACCCGCACAAACCCGGGCGACTTCAGCGGGCAACTCCTGCACGTTGCGGACTACCGCAGCCCCGAGCAGTACGCCGGGCAGCGGGTCGTTGTGGTCGGCGCGGGCAACTCCGCGATTCAGGTCGGCCACGAGCTCGCCGAGATCGCCAGGGTGACCTCTCGCGGTACGACGACCTGTCCAGTTCGTGCCCCAAGTTCGTGGTGGCCGGGACATGCACTATTGGCTACACACACTGCGACTGGATCTCCTGCCGCCGTCGGTGTTGAGCAAGCTCATCCGCGGCACCCTCGTCTTCGACACCGGCATTTGCAGCAACGCGCTGAAATCGGGTCTGCTCGACGAGCGGCCGATGTTCACCCGGTTCGACGGCGACCAGGTCGTCTGGACAGACGGTACCCAGGAGCACGTGGACAGTGTCATCCTGGCCACCGGCTATCGCCCCAACCTGCCGTATCTCGAGGGTCTCGGCGCGCTCGACGCCACCGGTATGCCGCTGCACAGGCGTGGCATCTCGCTCACGCATCCGGGCCTGGCCTACCTCGGAGTCGAGTTCCAACGGTCCTTCTCGTCGAACACGCTGCGTGGAGTGTCGCGCGACGCCCAGTACGTCGCTCGAGCGCTCGCTAGCGCAAGAAGGTAGGGCCGGGCAGGAGAGCGCGAAGGGTTTGCAGTTGCTCCGGCACGATCGAGTACCAGGACCAGAGGCCCCGCTTCTCGCGAGCCAGGATGCCAGCCGTGACGAGGATTTTCAGGTGGTGACTGATGGTCGGCTGGCTGAGCTCGAGCGGCTCGGTCAGATCGAGCACACAGGCTTCACCATCCCTGCTCGACTCGATCATCGCGAGGAGCTGCAGGCGGGTCGGATCTGACAGCGCCTTCAGGATGACGGCCAAGCGCTCGGCCTCGTCGCGATCGATCGCTACGCCGGCCACCTGGTGAGCGTTGTCATTGCCGGGCGCGTCGACTCTCACGGCGTCAGGACCAATGCTCACCCCTGCAGTCTAGTTCGCTGCCGGCGCAGGAGGCGGACCGATGCCGGGTTTGTTCACGCAACGGACATTGGATGACCCGCAGACCGGCCGCCCCGAAGTGTCCGCGGCGGGCGGCCGGTCCGGTGTCAAGCGCCGCTCAGGCGCCCGGCATGGTTACTCAAGCGCCGATCTCGCCGCCGTCGGGGCGCCAGGTGACGATCACCGCGGGCCGGGCGAAGTCGCCGTCCGGCCAGGTGCTGGCCGGGTTGTCCACCGATGCTCCCGTGATCTCGCCGGGGTGCTGCACAGACACGACGACCGAGCGATTGTCCGGTACGACGTACGCCGACGCCTGCTCGGCGCCACGCGGAACCGACAGGAACTGCTTCGCCTTACCCCGCTCGGGCCCCTCGATCGCAACCGCGAACAGACCGTCGTTGAAGCTGGTGCCGGCGTGATCCACCAGCGCGTTGCCGTCAGTGGAGATCCACAGGTTGCCGTGCGCATCGAAGTCGAGGTTGTCCGGGCACGAGATCGGCGACACCTTCGTCTTGTCGTAGCCGGCGAAGTACGTCGACGGGTCGGCAGGGTCACCGCAGACGATCGGGAGCGACCAGGTGAACGTCTCGCTCGCGTGGTTCCCGCCATCCTCGACGATTTCGAAGATCTGGCCGTGCTTGTTGCTCTTGAGTGGGTTGGCCTCGTCCGGCGCGGGCAGTCCCGCGGCGCCACGGTTGCTGTTGTTCGTCAGAGCGACGTACACCTTGCCGGTCAGCTTGCTGACCTCGATGTCCTCGGGCCGGTCCATCTTGGTCGCGCCGGCCTGTCCGCCGCGAGCCGCGTGTGCACGAGCACCTCGTCGATCGCCATCCCGGCGACGAGCGACTTGCCGCCCCGGGTCAGCGGGATCCAGGTCCCGGTCCCGTTGAACGCGCCGTCGCTCGGCAGCTTGCCGGTTCCGTCGATCTCCCCGGCGCTGGTGAAGCCGAGCTTGGCGACGTACAGGCTGCCCGATTCCAGCAGGCGACGATTGCTCTCGCGATCGGCCTTCGAGTTCCCCGTGCGGAGCTTCCGGTCGGAGACGAACTTGTACATGTAGTCGAACCGCTCGTCGTCACCCATGTACGCGACCACCTGGCCGGACTTCGCCACCACGACGGCGGCTCCCTCGTGCTTGAAGCGGCCGAGCGCCGTGTGCTTCCGCGGCGTCGAGTCCGCGTCATACGGGTCGACCTCCATGATCCAGCCGAACCGGTTAGGCTCCTGCGGGTTCTTGGAGACGTCGAAGCGCGCGTCCGCCTTGTCCCAGTAGCGGCTGCCCGACGGGTAGCGCTTGCTCACATCGATCCCGTAGCGGGCGAGTGCCGGCTTGGCGCCCGCCGGTGCGCCGTCGCCGCCGACGAAGTACTGATTGAAGTTCTCCTCGCCCGACAGCACGGTCCCCCATGGCGTCAGTCCGCCTGAGCAGTTGTTCAGCGATCCCAGGACCCTTACACCGTGCGGATCCGCAGCCGTCCGCAACAACGGCGAGCCGGCAGCAGGCCCGGTGAACTCCATCGGCGTGTAGCCGGTCAAGCGTCGGTTGTAGTGGCGCCGACCGTGGGTCACGATGCGCCACTCCCCCGTACGGTCGACGCGCTCGACCTCGACCACGCTCATGCCGTGAGCGGCCAGGGCGATCCGCATCTGCTGCACCGTGGCCGTGGCTCCCCCTGCGTAGCCGCGGAACATCAGCTCTTCGTTGGTGTACTCGTGGTTCACCACCAGCAGGCCTCGGGTGAACTTCCGGTCGAGCGGAACCACGACGAGGAAGTCGTTGTTGTACCCGAACTGACCGGCCTGCGAAGCCGGGCTCTGGTTGTCGACGTCGAACGCGAGTGCGCCGGGGAGGATCGGGTCACCCCACCGGATCAGCACTTTCTCGTCGTACCCGTTCGGCACGATCACGGCGTCGAGCGTGTTCGGCGGGATCGCCTTGAAGGTCAGCCCAGCGCCGGTTGGGCCGCCTGCCAACGACGACGAGCCGGACGCAGCAGCGCCGCTGGACGGAGCTGCAGCGGCGGGTACAGCGCCGGTCGCGCCGGCGCCGATCACGAGCGCGCCGACGGCGCCCGCCTTGAAGATGCCGCGCCGCGACACCTCCGTCTTGACAGCATCACCGAAGTACTCGTTGCCGGATGTGTTCGGCGCCGGGTGCGCGCACGCGTTCCCGCACCGGTAGAGACAGGTCATCGAACTGCGGCCACCATGGCCGTCGGCCAGCGGCAACAGCCGGCGTGGCTCGTCAGCGAGCGTCATGCGTCCCCTCCTGGAGATCGAAGCAGTCGCGGTGACGCTAACAACTGCATAGGCGTTCATCTATGTAGTTGTCAGTGGCCAATCCGTGACCATTAGGTGAACGACCACCCACCGAGGCCGCCCGATCACGGATAGAACGGCATACATCGACATTCGTCTATGTAGAGCCCAGAGATCACCCTTCGTTCACCTTGCGTTTACATCGAACTTCTTCGATCTAGTTGTCGCGTGAACGCGTGACAGCTCGCGGTGTCCCGGGTCCACCGGGACCTAACTCAGGAGGGGTGCCCGGTGGTCATCCGCCCGGTCAAGCACTTGCGCTACGTCGCCGTCTCGACGGCTGCCCTGCTCGCCCTGTCGGCTTGCGGTGGGAACAACAACCAGAGTTCCGGGGACAGCGGCAGCGGCGAATCGCTGTCCGGCCAGGTGGTCGTCGACGGCTCGAGCACGGTCGAGCCGCTCACCGCGGCCGCGGGCGAGCTGTTCAAGGAGCAGGAGAAGGGCGTCGACGTCGCCGTCGGCACCTCCGGCACCGGTGGCGGGTTCAAGAAGTTCTGCGCCGGCGAGACCGACATCTCCGACGCCTCCCGGCCGATCAAGGACGAGGAGAAGGCGCTGTGCGACAAGAACGGCGTCAAGTACTCCGAGCTCCAGGTCGCCAACGACGCGCTCACCGTCGTGGTCAACAAGGACAACGACTGGGTCGACTGCCTGACCGTCGCCCAGCTGAAGACGATCTGGGAGCCGCGATCGAAGGTGAAGACCTGGAACCAGGTCGACCCGAAGTTCCCCAACGAGCCGCTTCCGCTGTACGGCGCCGGGTCGGACTCTGGCACCTTCGACTACTTCACCGCTGAGATCAACGGCAAGGAAGGCGAGAGCCGGACCGACTACAACCCGACCGAGGACGACAACATCACTGTCCAGGGTGTGTCCGGCGCCAAGGGCGCGCTCGGCTACTTCGGCTTCTCCTACTTCGAGGAGAACGCGGACAAGCTGAAGGCGGTCAAGATCGACGGTGGCAAGGGCTGCGTGGAGCCGTCGGTGGCCACCGCGCAAGACGGCAGCTACACGCCGCTGGCCCGCCCGCTGTTCATCTACCCCTCCGACAAGGGTCTGCAGAAGAAGCAGGTGCTCGGCTTCGTCGAGTTCTACCTGGAGAAGAACCAAGAGATCGTCGAGGCCGCCAAGTTCGTGCCGCTGACCGACGCCCAGAAGGCCACGGCGAAGACCGAGCTGGACAAGCTGAAGGCTCAGTGACCATGCCGGACACAACGGCAGCGACGGCGACGGGTGGCTCCTCCGCGAGGAGCCACCCGCCCGCCTGGCGCGGGCCTACTGTCGACCTGGGACAGCAACACCCCCGGCGCGGCGAGCGAGTCATCAAGATATTGCTGGTCGCGGCGGCCTGGCTGTCCGTCGCAGTCACCATCGGCATCGTGGTGTCGCTCCTCGCTCCGACGGTCACGTTCTTCACCCATGTCGGGCTCGGCGACTTCCTCTTCGGCACCGAGTGGACCGGAGGGTTCGGCGACAAGTTCAGCTGGACCGACAAGGCATGGGGCGTCCTGCCGCTCGTCGTGGCCACGGCGATCATCACCGTGATCGCGCTGGCCGTCGCCGTACCACTCGGACTAGGTGCCGCCATCTACCTCAGCGAGTACGCGTCCGAGCGGGTCCGCAAGGTACTCAAGCCAGTGCTCGAGGTACTGGCCGGCATCCCGACCGTGGTCTACGGCTTCCTGGCGCTGACGATCTTCACACCGATCTTCGCCCACCTGGTGCAGTTCAACACCATCCACAACATGCTCTCGCCGGGCATCGTGATGGGGTTCATGATCGTCCCGACCATCGCGTCGCTCGGTGAGGACGCCATGTCCGCCGTACCGCTCGCGCTGCGGCAAGGGTCGTACGCACTCGGAGCGAACCGGATGAAAACCACACTGCGGGTCGTCTTCCCGGCCGCACTGTCCGGCATCGTCGCGGCGATCGTGCTCGGCATCTCACGCGCGGTCGGCGAGACCATGATCGTCACCATCGCCGCCGGCAGCCGCGCCCAGCTGACCTTCGACCCACGCGAGGGCGCCCAGACCATGACCGGATTCATCGCCCAGATCGCCAGCGGGGACGCGCCGCAAGGCTCGCCGGTCTACTACTCGTTGTTCGCCGTCGGTGCGTTGCTGTTCGCGATCACGCTGCTGATCAACCTGGTCAGCATCCGCTTGGTGCGCAAGTACAGGCAGGTTTACTGATGACCACCGCAACGTTGCCCCGGGCAAACATGCTCACCCGTACGCGGAACCGTGACGGCATCACCTCGGCCGTGTTCGCGGCTGTGCTGTGGCTGTGCCTCGCGCTGATCTGCGTGTTCCTGTTCTTCATCCTCGCCGTCATCGTCCAGAAGGGCCTCGCCCGGCTCGACGCCAACCTCGTCACGAGGCAACCGTCCAAGATCCGCCCGGAGACCGCCGGCGTTCAATCCGCTCTCTTCGGCACTCTGTGGGTGGGTGGGATCACCGCACTCATCGCCCTACCACTCGGCGTCGCGGCCGCGGTCTACCTCGAGGAGTACGCGAACCCGGCCAAGTGGTGGAACCGCGCCATCGAACTCAACATCCAGAACCTCGCCGCCGTCCCAGCGGTCATCTACGGCATCCTCACGCTCGGGTTCGTCGTCCGCGGACCGGTGTCGATCGGCGCGGTCGTGATGGCCGGCGGCATCGCGCTGGCACTGCTGATCCTGCCGGTCATCATCATCACGACCAGGGAAGCGCTGCGGTCGGTCCCCCGCGAGATCCGCGACGGCTCGCTCGCCCTCGGCGCCACGATGTGGCAGACCACCTGGCGTCAAGTGCTGCCGGCCGCCGTACCAGGAATCGCGACCGGCACGATCCTCGCGATGTCCCGCGCGATCGGCGAAGCGGCCCCGTTGATCCTCGTCGGCGCCACCACGTTCGTCACCTTCAACCCGGACGGCGTGCTGTCGAAGTACACGACGTTGCCGGTGCAGATCTACAACCTCGTCCCGCAGGACCGCGACGCGTTCCGCGACCTCGCGTACGCCGCCATCCTGCTGCTCATCGTCGTCCTGCTGGCCATGAACGCCGTCGCGATCTGGCTGCGCAACCGCTACCAGCGTCGCTGGTGACCATGACCACCCCGGGAGACCCACCCATGACGAACGTCGAACCAGACCTCGACACCGTTCCCGAAACCGTCGGCGCCCCCGGTGCACCGCACGAGATCCACGTCGAACTCGGCGACCGCACCAACCACCGCGCCCCGTCGGCGGAACCCGACGGCGTGATCGAACTGCGCGACCTGGAGGTCTTCTACGACAAGTTCCGGGCCGTCTCCGGGGTGAACCTGGTGTTCGGCAGCAAGGAGATCACCGCGTTGATCGGCCCTTCCGGCTGCGGCAAGTCGACCGTTCTGCGCTGCCTGAACCGGATGAACGACCTCGTCCCTGGCGCGCACGTCATGGGTGACGTCCGGTTCCACGGAGTCGACATGTACGACGCGAGCGTCGACGTGATCGAGGTACGCCGCCGGATCGGCATGGTGTTCCAGAAGCCGAACCCGTTCCCCAAGTCGATCTACGACAACGTGGCCTACGGTCCACGCGTCACCGGCATGAAGCCCAAGAACATGGACGACGTGGTCGAGCAGGCGCTGCACGGCGCCGCCCTGTGGGACGAGGTCAAGGACAAGCTCAAGCAGAGCGCCTACGGCCTGTCCGGCGGACAGCAGCAGCGACTGTGCATCGCCCGCACGATCGCCACCAGCCCCGAAGTCATCCTCATGGACGAGCCGTGCTCGGCGCTGGACCCGATCGCGACGGCGAAGATCGAGGACCTGATGGTCGATCTGGCCAAGACCTACACGATCATCATCGTCACCCACAACATGCAGCAGGCTGCCCGGGTGTCATACCGTACGGCGTTCTTCACGGCCGCGGCCGACGAGCACGGGCAGCGCACCGGCCGGCTGGTCGAGTTCGACAGCACCAGCAAGATCTTCGGCAACCCGTCCGACAAGCGCACCGAGGCCTACATCACCGGCCGGTTCGGCTGATCGCCATGACCGCCCCGATGATGAACACCCGGGAGTCGCACAGCCAGCACGTCCGCACCCGACGCCGATCCGCTCATCCGGCGCACCGGAAGTTGCAGTTCCGCGTCTCGTTGCTGGTCGTCGATCATGGTGACGAGGTGGACGAGCTACTCGCAGCCGCGGTCGCGCAGCCGATGGAGGTCCACGTCTGCACCGATGCGGCGGAGGCACTTCTCCATGTCGGCAGGTTGTGTCCCGATGTCGTCCTGCTCGGTCCGTGCGGGGGCCGTCTGGACCCGATCGAGTTCCTCACCATCGTCCGCACCGACGACCCGCAGCAGCCGGTCATCGTCGGTGCGGACGTGGGCGGGAGCGAGTTCACCAGCCGGGCCAGCGATGCCGGCGCCAGCGCTGTCATCCCCCGCCCGTACCGGGTCCGCGAACTGCTCGCACTGATCAACTCCCTCGCGCCGGTGCCGAATCAGGTCGATCTGCGCCCGCTGGCGCTGGATCTCGGTCGGCTCCGGGTCGACGGCGCCGTTCCGCAGATGTGGCTCGACGGCCGCCAGATCGAGCTACCGCCGATGGAGTTCCTGCTGCTCCGCTTCTTCGCCGAGCGGCCCGGCGAACTCGTGACCCGTCAGGAAGTCCTCGATGCGGTGTGGGGCAAGGGCGTCGCCGTACGCAGCAACACGCTGAACGTGCACATCATGCGGCTCCGCAAACGACTTTCTGACGACGAGCGGAGCCCGCACTGGATCAAGGTGATTCGCGGACTCGGCTACCAGTTCAAGGTTCCACCAAGCCCTCGCGTGGCGGCCGAGGCACCGGCCGTCGACCAGAAGTTCGCCCAATGATGGCCTGCCGGGAAACCGCGCGACGCCGTGGTTTGCTTGCCTGAGGCAAACTCTGCTGCAGACGACGGGAGCTGGGGACCGATGCGGATTCTGATCGTGGGCGGGTCCGACGCGGGCATAAGCGCGGCACTGCGGGCCCGCGAATATGCCCCGGAGAGCACTGTGACGATGCTGGTCGCCGACGCCTATCCGAACTTCTCCATCTGCGGGATCCCCTACCACCTCTCCGGCGAGGTGCCGGACTGGCGCGATCTCGCCCACCGTACGACGGCCGAGATCGAAGCGACCGGAATCGACGTACGGATCAACCACACGGTCACCGCGATCAACCCGGCCACCAAGACCCTCACAGCCACCGCTCCAGACGGTCCGGTCGAGCTGACCTTCGACCGGTTGGTGATCGGCACCGGCGCCGAACCACTCCGGCCACCCATCGGTGGTCTCGACCGTCTCGGCCTGGCGGACGGCGTACATCTGCTCCATACCATGGACGAAGCTCGCCGGCTCGACGCGGACCTCGAGGAGCGCGGCGTACGGCGGGTCGTGATCATCGGAGCCGGCTACATCGGCATAGAGATGGCCGAGGCCCTCACCACCCGCGGCATCGGCGTCACCGTGCTGGAACGACTCGACAGCGTCCTTCCCCGCACACTCGACCACGAGCTCGCCTCGGAGATCACCGCCGAACTCCGTCAGCACGGCGTCGAGGTCAGGTGTGGGACGACCGTGACCGAGGTTCGGCGCGACGGTGGTGAGCTGAGTGTCGTCGCCGATGACGGCAAACGGAACGCCGACGTTGTCCTGGTGGTCAGTGGGGTCACCCCGGCGACTGAGCTGGCCGCGGCATCAGGCGTACAGGTGAACGACCACGGCGCGATCATCGTCGACCGGCAGATGCGCACCAACCTCCCGGACGTGTGGGCAGCCGGTGACTGCGTTCGCACGCACCACGCGCTGCTCACCGAACCGGCCTACGTTCCACTCGGCACCACGGCCCACAAGCAGGGACGGATCGCCGGTGAGAACGCGACCGGCGGCACCAAGGAGTTCGCGGGGATCGTGGGCACCCAGGTTGTCAGGGTCTTCGACTGCGTCGTCGCCGCGACCGGCCTCCGGGATCAGGAAGCGGCCGCGGCCGGCTACACCCCGCTGACCGTGCAAACCACCGCTGACGACCACAAGCGCTACTGTCCCGGCGCGACTCCGATCCACATCAGCCTCACCGGCGACCGCAACACCGGCGGGCTCCTCGGCGCGCAGCTCGTCGGCACCCACGGCGCCGAGATCGCCAAGCGAGTCGACACGTACGCCGTTGCCCTGCAGCACGGACTCACCGTCGAGCAACTGCTCGACCTCGACCTGGCCTATACACCGCCCCTGGGCAGCCCCTGGGACGCCATCCAGCTCGCCGCGCAGAACTGGCTAGCGGCGCGATAATTGATTCAGGCAGCGGAGGCAGCCATGCGCGACATCTACCACGAACACCTCGACGAGATCCTGGTCGAGGTCGAACGCATGACCCACGTCGTGTCGACCGCCGTACGACGCTCGACCAATGCACTGCTGACCGCCGACCTCGGGACCGCCGAGGAGGTGATCGCCGCCGACGCCCAACTCGACGTCGCCGGCGAGACCGTCGAGGGCAAGATCTTCGAGCTGATGGCCCTGCAGGCACCGGTCGCGATTGAGCTCCGCATGCTGGTTGCGGCCCTCCGGATGGTCGCCGACCTCGAACGGATGGGAGATCTCGCCGCCCACATCGCCAAGATCACCCGCCTCCGCTACCCCGCAGCCGCCATTCCCGACGAGCTGCAAGGCGTGATCGAAGACATGGGCCGCGTCGCCCAACGAATGGTCGACCAGGCCGGCGACGTCATCAAGACCAAAGACGTATCCGCCGCCCAGCGGATCGAGGCCACCGACGACCAGATGGACAAGCTCCGCCGCAGCCAGTTCCGGCAGATGATGGACGCCTCCTGGCCACACGGCGTCGAGGTTGCCGTCGACCTGGCACTTCTCGGCCGCTACTACGAACGCATCGCCGACCACGCCGTCTCCATGGCCCAGCGCATCATCTTCCTCGTCACAGGTGAGATGCCGGCCGCACAGTAGGCAGCCTCGTGACGAGGAGGAGAAGGACCCGCCATGACACAGCCTGTGGCAATCAGCACTACCAACAACGGATAACCCAATGCGGCCGCGATCGGTGCTCCACCCAGTGCCGCCAATGCCCGAGCGATAACGGCAGGCGCCGCCAGTGTGCCGGCGATCGTCCCGTACGCCGTAATGGTCCAGCAGGATCGCGGGCTTCGCGATCGACCCGACCCGAAACCCAGGCCGAACACGACAAGGCACGCGATAGCTCCCGGGACCTGTGGTGATCACCCGACCGGTGACCGACAGCAGCCCGAGCAATCCAGCGAGCGTCGCCGCCAATGCGGCCCGATGACTGAGGCTTGTCGGTGGAGGTACATCGTTCTGAGAGAGATTTGTTTCGGCTCGTGTCGAGGTGACGTCCGCACCTGGCGGCCCTTGAGTACGGTGGTCGCCATGGGCAGGTCACCGATGGCTGGACGGCGTTGCCAGCTGCCCAGCTACGACTGCTGTGACGACGAAGGCCGAGTGGCCTGAGAGCTGACGCTCCACCGCGTCGGCCAAGCACTCGTGTCCAACCACTCGTCTCTCTGACCGGAGTCACAGCCATGCTCGCCTCACCGTCACACCGTCATGTCCTTCTCCTTGTCGCCGCCCCCGCCTGCTGGGGTGTCGGCACCGTGCTGAGCAAACAAGTTCTCGACCGTGGCGTCGCGCCACTGACCCTGCTTGCCGTTGAGCTCGCCTCCAGCGCCCTCCTCCTACTGTTTGCCACGCTGCTGTTCGGGGTGCGGCTGAACTCGTCGCCAGCCATGGTCAAGCTCGCCGTCCTTGGCTTCCTCAACCCCGGTTTGGCATACGCTCTCGGGTTGCTGGGGCTGGTGAGCATCACTGCCAGCATGTCGGTGCTGCTGTGGGCGACCGAACCAATCCTGATCATGCTGCTCGCCTTCTTCGTGTTGGGAGAGCGGATCGCGCTCGCCACCGCGATGGCGGTGGCCGCGGCAATGGTCGGGGTGCTGTTGGTGGTCTACCGCCCCGGCGCGTCCGGGGACGCCATCGGTGTGGCGTTGACCGTGGCCGCGGTCGCGGCTTGCGCGTTCTATGCGGTGCTCACCCGCAGGCTGCTCCTCGACGACAGCTCCGTGGCCGTCGTCCTTGTCCAACAGGTCGCCGCCCTGTGCTTTGCCGTCGTCGTCGCCGGCATCGCCTCGGCCATTGGCGCCGCCGACCTCGGTCTGCCCGAGGACCTCGCGACGTGGGCACTTGCGGCAGCCTCCGGGATGGTCTATTACGGCTTCGCGTTCTGGCTCTTCGTAGGCGGCCTCAGGGGCGTACCCGCCTCGGTCGCCGGGACCTTCCTGCCGCTGATCCCCGTCTTTGGCCTCGCCGCCGGCTATCTGCTTGGCGACCGTCTCATCAACCGCCAATGGGTCGGCGCAGTCCTGGTGATTCTGGCCGCGGCAGCCGCTGCGATCCGGCACCTTTCCCGTCCCTCGGGGTTTCGGTAAAAAGCGTGTCACCGGCCGCCAGATTGGGTGGGACGCGATCGAGGGCTGCTAGTCAGGCCGGCGGTGGTACCGGTCGAGGCTGGGTCGTCGAGGCCTACTTTGCGGCTCGGCGCACCTTCGGGAGTTCAGGGCCTAATAGAGAACGCCGTACCCGACCGTCTGGGTCACGGCGAGCGCGCCCACCAACCACCGTCGTCCAGATCCGGTGTCGTAGCCTGCTCGCCAGCCAGACCTGGACTGAGCGACATCAGTTGCAGCAGCCCGACTGGGTGGTGGGCTCGGCCTCAACGACGGTCAGGAGTCCGCCGCTGATACCGGTGGCCAGTCCACGGCCGGACGGTGTACTGATCGTGACGGCTTGCGGTGCCGGTCCGCAGCAGCCACCTGCGGCCTCGTCGGCTGAGTCACCGTACGCGAGGTTCGACGAGCAGACACCGGTCTCGGGCAGGTTGAGCTGTACGTCGCGGGCCGCTTCCCAGTCACCCGCCAGCGCGGCAACCACCGAGCGAGCCTGCTCGTGGCCGGTAGCCAGCAGGAACGTCGGCGCCCGACCGTACGACTTCGCGCCCACCGCGTAGTAGCCCGGCTCGGGGTGCTCGAGCTCGTCGACGCCGTGCGGCGGTACCGTGCCACAGGAGTGCTTGTTCGGGTCGATCAGCGGCGCCAACGCCCGCGTCGATCCCAGGATCGGGTCGAGATCCAGCCGCAACTCGCCGACCATTTCGTGGTCGGGGCGGAAGCCCGTCGAGTTCACGACCGTGTCCGCCACGACCCGGCGTTCCCCCGCGGCCAGCTCGACCCGGCCGTCCGCCGTACGGGAGATCGACTCGATCCGGAAACTGCTCACCAGCTCGACCCGGCCCGACTGCACCAGCTTCTTCAGCCGGGCGCCGAGAGCGCCGCGGGCGGGCAGCTCGTCATCCTCACCACCGCCGTAGGTCCGAGCCTGGTCCGCGCCGCGAACAACCCAGAGCACTTCGGTGCCCGGCTCATGCGCGGCCAGCTCGCCGAGCTCGAGCAGTGTCGTCGCGGCCGAGTGACCCGCACCGACGACCGCGGTACGGCGGCCGGCGAAGCGCTCGCGGTCACGCACCAGGACATCCGGCAGCGCAGGCGAGATGGCGTCCGCCACGTCGGCCTCGCCCCGGGCGGCAATCCCCGAACCGCCAAGGACGTTCGGCCGGCGCCACGTGCCCGCCGCGTCGATCACAGCGGAAGCAAGCAACTCTTCGCCGTCGGCCAGGCGCACCAGGAACGGCGCGTCCTCGCGACCCGCCGTGCGGATGCGGTCGAAGCCGACCCGCGTCACGGCAGACACCTGGGCGCCGTACTGAATCCGGTCCGCCATCTGCGGCGCCTTCGCCAGCGGCGCCAGGTAAGCATCGATCAGGTCACCGCCGGTGGGCAGCTGGTCCAGTTCCGGTTCGATCCAGCCCGTCTGCTCCAGCAGGCGGCGAGCGGCGCCGTCGATGTCGTAGCGCCACGGGCTGAACAACTTCACGTGCCGCCACTCTGCGATCGCCGCGGCCACCGTCGGCCCGGACTCGAGTACGACGAACTCCAGCCCACGGTCCGCGAGGTGGGCCGCTGCCGCCAGGCCGACCGGCCCGGCCCCGATCACGACGACCGGCAGGTCCTTCGATGGAACACTCATTGCTTGTCTCCAAACTCTGCGAGCAGCTCGTCGGCGGCCTGGCCGGCGGCTGAGTTGATGGTCATCTAATCAACGACGTTCACCTTGCCTCTTGATTAGACATAAGTCAAGATAGACGCATGTCAAAACAGGACGTC
Source organism: Kribbella caucasensis (assembly GCF_004361855.1). Taxonomy (GTDB): domain Bacteria; phylum Actinomycetota; class Actinomycetes; order Propionibacteriales; family Kribbellaceae; genus Kribbella; species Kribbella caucasensis. The sequence goes on along the minus strand of NZ_SNWQ01000016.1, from coordinate 16,062 downwards.
GTCATCCAGCCCATCGGCGGCTGCTGCACGCCGATCATGGATGCCGCCCTCGACAGCGCCGGAGCGGCTGAGGGTGCGGCGGTGTTCAAAGCACTCTCCGACCCGATCCGGCTGCGGCTGATGTCGATCATCGCCTCGGCTGGCGGGGAGATGTGCGTCTGCGACATCACCCCGCAGTTCGACGTCTCTGGCCCGACGATCTCGCACCACTTGAAGGTTCTCCGCGAGTCCGGCCTGGTCGACTGCGAGCGCCGCGGCACCTGGGTCTACTACTGGCCCCTGCCCGAGCGCCTGACCTGGCTGTCGACCTTGCTGTCGGTCCCGACGCCGGCCGCGGTCTGATTCCAGTGCTTCAAGACCCGCTGACGTGACGACATCACCGCGCGAGGTCCGCGTCGTGGTCATCGGTGGTGGCCAGGCCGGCCTGGCCACAGGCTTCTATCTGCGCCGCTCCGGCCTGATCCCCGGCGAGGACTTCGTCATCCTCGACGCCGCGGCACAGCCGGGCGGTGCTTGGGCGCAGATGTGGCCGACACTGCGGACCTTCTCCCCCACCCAGTACTCCTCCCTGCCCGGCTGGATGATGCCGCCCTGGACTGGCGACACCGGGTACCCATTGGCGGGCCACGTAGTCGATTACCTGACGCAGTACGAGAAGCGTTATGAGCTCGACGTACGACGCTCTGTCTCGGTTGGCTCAGTGAGTCGCGGCGAGGATGAGCACCTCGTCGTCCACACCGACGACGGCGACTGGCTGGCCGAGCAGGTGGTTTCGGCGACGGGAACGTGGTCCAGGCCGTTCGTCCCGACGTACCCGGGATCATTCGCCGGTCGGCAACTGCACACCGCTCACTACCGGCGCGCATCCGACTTCATCGATCAGCGCGTTCTGATCGTCGGCGGCGGGAACTCGGCCGCTCAGATCCTGGCCGAGGTCTCGCTGGTCGCCGAGACGACGTGGGCGACACTCCGACCGCCTCGTTTCCTCCCCGACGACGTCGACGGCCGGGCGCTGTTCGAGATCGCCACCAAGAGGCACCGAGCACGACAGTTCGGCGAACGCGACGCGGGTGGCGTCTCCGGTCTCGGTGACATCGTGATGGTCGAAAGCGTTCGGGAGGCCCGCGACCGCGACGTACTGCACGCTCGTGACTCCTTTGCCCGCCTGGTCGATCACGGCGTCCGTTGGCGCGACGGAACCGCGTCGTCGTACGACACGATCATCTGGTGCACCGGCTTCCGACCGGCACTCGGCCACCTGACAGAGCTCGGTCTGCGTGGGCCAGACGGCCTCATCCCGACGGACGGCACTCGGGCGATCAAGGAATCACGCCTGCACCTGATCGGCTACGGCGACTGGACTGGACCGGCCTCGGCAACCCTCATCGGTGCCGGTCGCACCGCCCGTGACCTCGTCGCCATCCTCTGATCAGGGATTAGCGAACAGTTCTGCGACGAGGTCTCTAACCTGCTGGTGGATCTCGTCGCGGATCCGCCGTACCGTCGGGAGCGGCCGCCCTTCGGGATCATCGATCGGCCAGTCGAGGTACCGCTTGCCGGGATACACCGGGCACGCGTCGCCGCATCCCATCGTGACGACGACGTCGGCGGCCCGGACGATCTCGTCGGACAACGGTTTCGGGTACGCACCGCCGAGATAGACGCCGACCTCGTCCATGGCCGTCACCACGTTGGCGTCGACGAGTGCCACCGGCAACGACCCCGCCGATCTCACCAGGACACGGTCGCCGGCCAGCTGACTCAGGATGCCGGCGGCCATCTGTGACCTTCCGGCGTTACGTACGCAGACGAAGAGCACCTCGGGTACGGATCCCCGCGTCTTACCCTGTGCCTTCGCCAAGGCAGTGAGCCGCTCCGCTGCGAAGTTCGCAGTCAGGGACGGCAGAAACCTGCGCACGCGGGACCGGGCAGCCAGCATGTCGTAGCTCTCACCGACGTACCGCCGTACCGTCTCCGGCGAGAAGACACCAGTAAAGCGGGTCGCCAACTGCTCTGCGATGTGCTCGAGCTGACGATCGAGAACGGCCGCGCTCAGATCGAACCCGGACTCGCGAGCCGCGCCTTGCTCGGGCACCTCCACCCCGAGCAAGGTCGCCAGCTGCGCGACCGCATGATGTGTCGGCCGGTAATAGCTGAACGACTGCCGTCGCTCTCTCGTCAGCAGATCCGCATCGCAGAGCAACCGAAGGTGATGGCTGATCGTCGTATGCGACTGATCGAATTCGGCGGCGAGTTGACCCATGCTCGCCTCCCCCGCCGGGTGGGTCAGTACGAGACTCATCAGGCGCAGTCGCGTCGGATCCGCGACGACGCCCAGCTGGGCCGCGCGCCGCTCCGCGTCCTCCCGCGACAGCGGCACGATCACCGACTGTCGACCCGACGGATTCGACATGGGTCTATGTTCACAGTCGTCTATATACCGGTCAATGTGCCGGCCCCTCCCGGCTTCAAGCGGCCTGCAGTTCGCCGACGAGCTTCTCCACCCGACCGCGGATCTCGTCGCGCACCTGGCGGACGACCTCGATCGGCTGACCGGCCGGGTCGGTGAGTTCCCAGTCCTCGTAACGCTTGCCAGGGAAGATGGGGCAGGCGTCGCCACAGCCCATGGTGACGATGACGTCGCTCTCGCGGACGGCCTCGGTCTCCAGGCGCTGCGGGATGGCGCCGGTGATGTCGATGCCGACCTCACGCATCGCCTCGACCGCGATCGGGTTGATCTGATCGCGCGGCGCCGATCCGGCCGACCGCACCTCGACCGTGTCGCCCGCCAGGTGCCTCAGCCAGCCGGCTGCCATCTGGGACCGGCCGGCGTTGTGGACACAGACGAAGAGAACGCTTGGCTTGCTCACGTGGATGCTCCAGTATTCGCAGGGGTTTTGGTGTGTGGCGTGACGACATCATCGGCCGCTCGTCCGGCCGTGGGGTAGAGAAGTCTCAGCAGTCCGACACCAACGGCAGCGCCGATGAGCTGCGCGATCACGAAGCCTGGCAGCGAACCCGGCGCGATCCCGGCGAAGGTGTCACTGAAGGCCCGCCCGATCGTGACCGCCGGGTTGGCGAACGAGGTCGACGACGTGAACCAGTACGCCGACCCGATGTAGGCGCCCACCGCGGCCGGTGCGAGCGCGGCCCGCCCGGATGACGCAAGGGCGAAGATCAGCACGATCAGCCCAGCCGTCGCGACGATCTCGCCGAGCCACAGATGCCCGGCGCTGCGTTCTGTCGTCGACCAGGACACCGCGGCTTCGTCGTACATGAGGTTCGCCAGTACGGCGCCGAGGACCGCACCGATGACCTGCGCGGGAATGTAGGCCCCGAGGTCACGCGGCGTCAGCCCGGCGCCACTGCTCCGGCCGATCCACCAGTCGACCACCGACACCACCGGATTGAAGTGCGCACCGGACACCGGGCCGATCATGAGGATCAGTACGGCGAGACCTAGCGCGGTGGCGAATGCGTTCTCCAGCAGTTGCAGCCCGACGTCGTTCGGCGACAGCTTCGACGCGGCGATCCCCGATCCGACGACGACGGTGACCAGCAGCCCAGTTCCGATGCCCTCGGCAACGGCCCGTCGCCACAATGGAGTCGCGCTCACCGGCCGCTCACAGCAGGTACCTCGAGCTCGTCGAGCAACTGGCGGACCCGCCGCTCGATCTCGTCGCGGATCGGACGGATGTCGGCGACGTCGAGCCCGGCAGGGTCGTCGAGGACCCAGTCCTCGTACCGCTTGCCCGGGAAAATCGGGCAAGCATCACCGCAGCCCATAGTGATCACCACATCCGCCGCGCGGACGACCTCGTCGGTCCACGGCTTCGGGTACTCGGTGGAGATGTCGATCCCGCGCTCGGCCATCGACGCTACCGCGGACTCATTCACCTCGACGCCCGGCTCCGAGCCACCTGACCATCCGATCGCGCGATCGCCGACAAGGTGCTCGAAGAACCCGAGAGCCATCTGCGACCGTCCCGCGTTGTGAACACACAGGAACAGCACCACCGGACGACCGTCGTCGTGATGCCCTTCCACCCGAGCGAGCGCAGTCAGCCGCTGCCGGGCAAACCGCTCGGCCAGCAGGGGCAGGAAGTTCGGGACCGTACTGCCCGTCGCGAACTGGTCGTAGCTCGAGTGCAGGAAACGCTCGATGGTCTCCGGTCCGTAGATCTCGGCGAACTGCTCGCCCAGCCGGGATGCCGCCGTACGCAACGCGAGCTGCTGGTCGATGGACAGGTCTTCCCGCTTGTACCCAGTGACTTCGGTCATGTTCCGCTCCTCGAACGGTTCGCCTCGGTGGGCGAAACCAATGGCACCAGCCGATCGATGCGGCCGGCGATCTCGCTGTAGGCAGCCTCGAAGGCCGCATCCGTGTCGGCAGGCGCAGGGTCCGGCACCGACCAGTGCACCCGCGGCCGAGCCTCGGCCGGCAGATGCTCATAGGCGATGTCGCACACCGCGATGACCAGATCGTCAGCCTTCACGACGTTGTCCACCTGAGCTGTCCGCCACGTGTCGGGATCGAGCCCATGTCGTCGCGCCACCTTGACCGCCCGAGGATGCACCCGCTCCGCCGGTCGAGTCCCCGCCGACGTCACCGGCACATGACTACGCAGCGCCCAAATCCCTGCCGCCAACTGCGACCGAGCCGAGTTCTGCGTACAGACGAACACCACCCGCCGCACGTCACTCAACGAAGGACTCGCGACCATCGCGAGCGTTTCCGGCACCAGGCGTACGTACGTCCGACGATGATCGCCTTCAGACCTCCCCCGCACCACCAGCCCAGCGTCCTGCAGAACCTTCAGGTGATGCGCCACCAAGTTGGTCGGCATCTCCAACACCGCCCCCAACTCCCCCGGCGCCGCGTCCCCCACCGCAAGCGCATCCACGATGGCCAGCCGCGCGGGATCTCCGAGCGCCGCGTGCACCCGCGCCCGCGCCACCAAAGACTTCCGCTCAACGTTCATTGCCTCAATGATCATTGAGTCACCCTCGCCTGTCAACGCCAAGGCGCCACAGCGTCTCAGCACTGCGCGACCACCTTCACCGCAGGCAATCGGCCCCACGCGGAGACGAGCTCCGACCAGTCGCCCGTTGCTCGCTGAGCTGGAACGTCAGCGGATGCGCATGCCGGAGATCGCTCGGGAGATTACTAGGCGCTGGATCTCGCTGGTGCCTTCGAAGATGGTGTAGATCTTTTCCAGCCCCGCGGACAGTTCGCGTCCAAGGGGACGAATCGGGGTCTGACCTGCGCGTTTGTATCCCAGTGTTGCTCGGCCGTGATCGTCGTTTCTCATTGCCTCACGGAGCTGTGACGGAGCAGGCACTTGCCCATAGCAACCTTGACTGACAGTTTGTCTCAGCGGTCAAACCCCACGACGGAGGCGGAGGATAGTCTGCGGGCCGCCACGTGTGTACACCGGCGTCTACGGCCGAAGCCCAGCGAGGACAATCTGGCGGTTCAGCGTGACCAACTCGGCGGGAAGGACGGGCAGTCCGACCACACCTGCCAGTACAGAATCAGCGAAGTTGACCTGCGTTGCGCTCGCAGAAACTCCAAGCAGCGCTGCTCGAGTGCGCGTACGTTGCCCTCGGCATCGACACGCTTGATCCCGTACGCCCGGATCCGCTCCTCTACGGCATCCGCGTGCCGTTCAAGCGCCTCCCGGTCCGACAGACTCGCCTGGTACCGGTGGACGAGCTCGCTGTACTCGGTTAGCCGGCGAATGTCGGCCTCGAGTGTTGCCTGCTCCGCAGCCTCTTGCTGGAGCTGCGAAGACCGGTCGGAGATGAACATCGACGTGCCCTCGTCGAGCCGGCGCGACAGCTCCACGATCTCGGTGTCGAGGGACGACCGCTCCGCCTCCAGCCGGCCTCGGGCTGCGAGACGCTCGTGGAGGACGTCCCCGGTCTCCTCTGCTTCAGCTTTATGCCCGAATCGGTGCTGGTAGTTGAGTGATCGATGTTCAGCCCGACCTGCCCGAAAGCTCTGAAGGCTGAACAACGAAAGACGGTCTCGACTGCTGGAGTCGGGACCGTCTTCGTCGCGCACAAACTCCGAAACGTCACCAAGGGCCGCCACTAATCACCGAAGACGTAACAGGGGGAGTCAACCGCGGTTGTAGGGCTGCACCGCCGCCTTGCTGGCGCCGATCCTCACGTTCCGGAAGTCGGAACGGAACGTCGCGCCCGGCTGGTAGTCCTTGTACATGCCGAACTTGATCCTGAACTCGTTCTTGAAGGAGTCATCAGCGCACCTGGAACGCGTCGCGTAGCCGAAGTACTCATCCTGCTCGAAGAGCTTCTCCTCGACGGTGGTCGCTCCCACTCTCCTGTGGTACACCGCGATACTCCCCTTCGGCGCGCCGTCGTGGTAGGGCTCCACGCGATACTTGATGACGAAGGAATGCCACTCGTTGGTCCCGACGCTTTTGGTCGCCATCGCCGTGTTGTAGTCCGTGCCCGGCTCCTCGCCACGGCGCACGAACTGGACATTGTGTCCGTTGCCAGCGCCTGACTGGATGCGAACGCCGCCGATCGGGTTCGCGGTGCACTGCCACAGCTGGAGCACGTACGCCCCGCTGCCCGTCACGTCATCGACGCCCGCGGGGATGCGAACGTCGAACCCGACCCACACGTCGGTGTGGAACGGCAGGTCCCACCCCGTCGCCAGCTCCGAGCGGTCCCGAAGGGTATTTCCAGCAGCGTCCTTCCAGGTGTTCTTGGCGGGGTCCTCAACGATGGCGCCTTCGTACCTGAAGTCCTTGTCCGTGCGGAACGTCAACGCCCGCGCGTCCGACGTCCCGGTGATCTGGGGTGCCTGCCCCGCTCCCTGACACTTGCCCTGAAAAAAGCCGTCGCCCTCCCTGAGGTTGCCGCCCTCGCCGATCGTCGCACTGCAGCCATCGGGGTTCTCGATCGTCCAGGTCTCACCCGCGATACCCGCCGAGTAGCTGGGGACCGCGGCTGCCGCGCTGGCGGTTTGTGAGTTCGTCACTGCGGCGATACCCGCCGAGGCGCTCAGCGTTAACGCCACGGTGAGAGCCATCGTCTGTCGAGCAAGTCGACTAGGGGCCGAGATCTGCATCTGTGTCACTCCTTACTTAGAGGGGAAATGCTTCGTTCGCCCGCAACATCTCGTGAACATTGCGGTTTCCTTCCGATGGTTGAGCCCGACGAGAAACGTCAGATTCTCCGGACTGACGCTCAGGTCGGGATGTGTTCCATGGCTGCGGTTGACGGGATCTCGGGGGCGGGTAGGTCTCGCCTTCGCAGGGCTTCTGCGAACGCTTTGAGGCTCGGGGTCTGGTAGACGGCGGCGGCTTCGTCGGCGAGCCATAGAGCGGTTCGGTCGAGGTCTGAGGGCTGCCGGGGCCAGATCCATCGGCGGTCGTCGTTGCCGTGCTCGGCCCAGAACTGGAACGCGTCGCGCAAACTGCCGAAGCCGGGTTCGGCGGGCGCTTTCCAGAGGTCGCGGCCCTCAGCAGCTGCAACCCGACAGCAGACGGCGAAAGCTCGCAGGCAGTAGGTGGTGTAGAGCAACGAGTCGGGACGAGCCAGTTCTCTCGGGAGCGCGCCGCCGGGAGCGATCTGGCGCAGCCGGATGTCGAACCGATCGAGGACCTCGGTGAGCGCAGTCCGATCATCGACGAACTGCAGATAGCGCAGTACCTGCGCGTCCCACCAAACTCCGTGGTTGTTGGCCATCAGTTCTTCCTGCCGGCCGAGTTCGCTCGACCGCATCCAGTTGGTCAACTCGGCGAACCAGTCCTGCAGGAGCGGGAGACGCTCGGTGAATCGTCCGGCCCTCACCAGCAGGTCGACGTGATCCACGAGGTCGGTCAGGAGCGTCGCCTCGATCTGCCCGATCGCCGCACCGTCGTGATGACCGGGCAGCGCGGCAGCGTGAGCGAAGTTGGGGCGCATCGCAGTCGCCGGGTCCAGAAACCAGCGTTCGAGACGTGCCACCGCGGCGTCGGCGTAGCGTGCCTCGCCGGTTCGGACGTGGGCTTGCACCAGGGTGTTGACGGCCGCGACCGTTTGCCGGAACCGCCGTTTGTCGTAGCGATCGCTGAACGAGTCCGGGTTCCGCCGGCCGTCGATCCTGATGTACGGCAGGCCGTCGGCTGTCTCCGGATTCGGCCAGGAGTAGTTGCCGACCGAGTAGTAGTCGTGGGCGTCTCCGGCCCAGTCCGACGGCTCACGGTCGATGATGGAATACGGCCGCCCGGCCAGGAACTCGTCGGCTAGGGTCACCAGCTGACGGCTCATTTGGGCCCCGCCTCCGAGAAGGCCTGTTGATACTCGGCCCGGATCTTGTCGCCTCCGCCGTTGCGCCACTTGGTCACGGCGGCCTTCCAGCTCGATACGGGTGCGCGTCCGGCCAGGATGCCGTTCCGTGTATCGGTCAGGTCCTTGCTCAACTGCAGACCCTTGGCCGCATCGGTCTCGGAGTACAGGCCCTGGGTCGGATCAGCGGCGAGGATCGGCAGCGCGGCTTCCTGGTAGTCGAAGCGGGCCTGGGCGACGTCGCGCCGTCCCGGGTCGTAGATGACCTGGGTCGGTCCACAGACGTACCCGAACGGCACCAGCCGCAGATTCTGGCCGCGCGAGTTCACGATCGGGTCGCTGCCCTCGAACTTGAACGTCTGCCCCTCGATCCCGAAGTTGCGCAGGAGGTACTCGGAAGATCCGAACGGCGCGGCGAGCCAATCGAGTACCCTGAGCACCTCGCGGACCCGGTCCGGTTCGGCCCGGGTGACAGCGGTGAACGCCTGAGCCGCACTCCCCCGAGGATGTACGGGCTTGCTCGCCGCGTCGTAGCCGAACATCGGAAGAGACCCGAGCTTGAAGCCCGGCACCTCGGCTCCCCACATCTCGTACTTGCTCCAGCCGGCATACCCGCCGAAGACGATCGGGGTGGTCCCGTTGGTGAACCAGTCGTTGCGTTGGTTGTTGGACGCAACCAGGCCGTCCGGATGGAAGACGCCGGCGTCGGCCAGCTCGCGGGTGTCGGCCAGCGCCTTCTCGTACGCCTCGAGTTCGATGTTGGAGGTGAACTTCCCGCCGTCCTCGATCCAGCTGCCGGCGATGCCCAGGGCAGCGGCGATCATGGTCAGGGTGCTGCCCGGATCGCCGCAGGCCCAGCGGGACTTGCGCTCGTTGGTCAGCCCCTTCAGCAGTGCCTTGAACTCTCCGATGTCCTTGGGCTGCGCGGGCAGTCCGGTACCGGCGACGAGGTCTGCGCGGATCCAGGCGACCGACGGGATCGGTACCCGGGCGATCGGTACTCCCCACAGGGCGTTGCCGTACACGGTCTTGCGCCACGAATCGGTGGACAGACCCGCCAGGTTCGGATAGTCCTTGACGGCATCGCCCGACAAGTACTCGGTCAAGTCGGTGAACTTTGCCTTCAGCAACGCGGGCAGCTGCTGCACCGAGCCGTAGATCGACACCAGGTCGGGCAGATCTCCGCCGGCCACGGTCGTCGCGAACCGTTGAGCGTAGTCAGCCGCCGGCGCGTACGTGATGTCGAGCTTTCCACCAAGTCGCTTGTCGACCTCCTGCCACAGCGGATTATCGGACTTGCCGGGCGCCACCGGGTCGAAGGTGTAGGTGAGTGCGGAGATCTGGCCACCCGACAGCGGAGGCGTACTGACCGCCGCGACGGGATTCGGCGGGTACTCGAAGTACCCGCTCATGCCGAGCGGGTTTGCGCTCTTCAGCGCGGGTTCGGCGTTCCCGGCCTGGGCGAACGTCGGGAGTATGTCCGCTCCGATTCGGCCGGAAGTTCCCGTCGTCGTCTTGGCAGAGCAGCCGAGAGCTGATCCGGCGGCACCGGCGACGGCTGCCGCGGACAGCCCTTTGAGCAACGTACGGCGCGAAAGCGCATCCATGGTTACGGTTCCCTCCTCATGGCGGGCGTCCGGTCGATCAGCCTTTGACGGCGCCGATCAGAAGTCCCTTGCTGAAGTGCTTCTGGATGAACGGGTAGATGATCAGGATCGGGATGACGGACATGACCAGAATCGCCATCTGGATCGATGCCTGGGGTGGCAGCGACTCGGTCGACGCCGAGAGCTCGTCCGTACCGAGCGGCGTCTGGTTCACGACGAACGTTCGCAGGACCAGCTGCAGCGGCCACTTCTCCGGCGACGGCAGGTAGAGCAGGGCAGAGAAGAACGCATTCCAGTAGGCGACGGCGTAGAACAAGCCGACCACCGCGACGACGGCCTTCGAGAGCGGCAGGACGATGAAGGTGAGGATCCGGAGTTCGCCGGCCCCGTCGATCTTCGCTGACTCGGTCAGCTCACTGGGAAGCTCGAGGAAGAAGGACCGCATCACGATCACGTTGAAGGCGTTGACCACCACCGGCAGGATCAACGCCGCCAGGTTGTCGATCAGGCCGAGCTGCTTGACGATCAGGTACATCGGGATCATGCCCGGATTGAACAAGAGGGTGAACAGTGTCATCAGCAGGATGGGCTTGTGCAACAGCGATCCCGGCCGCGACAGGGCGTACGCGAGCATGATGGTGCAGGCCAGCGACAGGACAGTGCCCACAGCGGTGACCGCGACCGACACGCTGAGGGCCCGCGTCACCACTCCTCCCGACAGAACGGCCCGGTACGCCGCGAGCGACGGCTCGCTAGTGAAGAGGACAAGTCCACCGCGCGCGCTGATGTCGCGTTGCGGCGCCAGACTCGTCATCACGACGGCGACGAATGGGACGATCACCGCGAGGCAGGCGACGGTCAGCAGTCCACCGCGCGCCGCGGTCGCCCAGCGCGGTTGCCGTCCCATCCAGGCAGGCCGCTCGTCCGACGCCGGTTGACGGTTGCGCCGAGCCCGGCGTTCAGCGGTGGTCTCCAGCAGTCCGGTCATTTCGAGTACACCCCCCGCTCCCCCATGGCGTGGGCGAGCCGGTTCGCCCCGAGTACGAGAACCACGCCGACGACGCCCTTCACCAAGCCGACCGCGGCCGAGACACCCCAGTTCCCGCCGATGATCCCGTTGTTGTAGACGTAGGTGTCGAGCACTTCGGAAGCCCGCGCGCCGACCGGACCCTGCTGCAGGAGGATCTGCTCGAAACCGACCGTGAGCGAATCACCCAGCCGCAGGATCAGCAGCAGTACGATCACGGGCCGGATCGCGGGCAGCGTGACGTGCCACAGCTGCCGAAGCGGGCCGGCCCGGTCGATCGCCGCCGCCTCGTACAGGTTCAGGTCGACCTTGGAGAGCGCGGCCAGGAAGATGATGGTCGACCATCCGGTGTCCTTCCAGATCACCTGCGACGTGATCAGCAGTTTGAACAGCTCCGGTACGCCGATGATCTGGAAGGTTCCCAGGTCCGCGGAACGCAGCCACTCGTTCAGCATTCCGCCGTTGCCGAACATCTGCTGGAACAGCGCCACGACGATGACCCAGGACAGGAAGTGCGGCAGGTAGAGGATCGACTGCGTCAGCCGCTTGGCTCGTTCGTTCAGCATCGAGTTGAGGACCAGGGCCAGCGCGATCGGCAATGGGAACACGAACAGCACCTGGACCATCGTGATGATCAATGTGTTCACGAGCGCGTTCAGGAACTCCGGGTCACCGTCGAAGATGACCGAGAAGTTGCTCAGGCCAACGAAATCCGATCCGCTGATGCCGAGGAACGGCTGGTAGTCCTGGAAGGCGATCACGTTGCCCAGCAGCGGCAGGTAGTGGAACACCACCAGGACGATCACTCCCGGCACCGCGAGCACGAGCAGCACCCGGTCCCGGTGCCACCGGGCCGCGAGCTGCCCGCGGAGGCGAGTCTCGCGGGCGGCAGGCGCACCGGGATCTGCGCCGGCCCCCGGCCGCACCTTGATCCCCGACGACATCAGCGGATCCTGCTGCCGACCGCTGCGATGGCGGCCTCGACCATCCCCCGCACGCGCTCCTGCGCGCCGTCCCGCGTCTCCTGGGCGCGTTCGGCCGCGGCCGGCCGGTCGTCGACGATCTTCTGCAGGAGTTGCCCGGCGGCAGTGTCGGCCCCAGGTCCCAGCTCGATCAGCGGCAGGCCGAGATCGTTGTACATCTGGCCCTTGATCGTGTCGGTCGGCTGACGCAGGTAGACCGACGGAATACCTTCCGCCAACGCGATCAGAGGTGAGTGGCATTCCATGCTCACGACCGCGCTGGCCCGCCGGTACACCGCGGCCGCCTCGGTCAGGTCCCAGAACCGCGGCAGGATGTGGACCAGGTCGGCCACGTCGGCAGGGAAGGTCCCCGCGAACTCGGCCTCGGCGACTTCCATCGCGTAGCTCATCTCTGGCACCACGAGCGCCGGCTCGCCAGTGGCTCGCACCCAGCCGATCACGGTCTGCCGCAGAACGTCCAAGTCGGACTTCAGATAGCCCGCGTTGTAGGCCGTCCGGCGAACATCCTCGGCCGCGGGTGGGTAGTTCCGGATCTGGTGGTACGGCGTGAAACGCAGCCGCGGTACGACGCATAGGAAGCGTCCGGGCTTCAACCCGTACTCCGCGAGGACCGCCTGGCCGTCGCCGTCGTCGACCACGTCGAACATCACGGTGGCGTCCGGACCAAACGCGATCGTGGGCGCCCCGAGGTCCTGGCCGGCCAGGAACCGCTCGGTCAACGAGTCCCGGCAGTAGACGAACGCGGCCGTGTCGAGCACCTCGCGCTCGAGCTCGGTGAGCAGGTCACCGTCGATCGCGCTGACCATGCTCGCCGCCCGGGCCAGCGTCGAGCCGTACGGCCGGAGCGGATCTACTGTCACCCCGAAAATGCCATGCGGCTTTCCGGTCCGCCGATGCCATTCGGCGACCTCGACCTGGGCAACGAGTGATGGCCCCGACCCGTGGACCAAAAGGTCGCCTTCAGCAAACAACCGTTCCAGCTCCGGGCTGAGCGGCTCGCCGGGCACGACCCGGTCCTCGACGATCTCGACGTCCGGAAAGTAGCGGCCGAGCATCTGCCGTACGCTCTCGTCGATGCTGCGAGCCCACAGCGTCAGCTTCACTTCCGGTGCGTAGCGCTGAAAGGCTCGGAGCGCGCCTGGCGTATGGGCGACGTCGCCGATGTTGACGGTTTGCCAGCCGGAGACGAGAACGACGTGAACCATGAAGAATTCCCTGTCCAGCCCATCCCGAGCAGCGGTGGGCTTACGGTCGATTCGGAGCTACGGCGAGCATCATGCCGATGATTCATCGGTTAATCAAGATCTCGCGAGTGCGTCGACGGTGACTCTCAGCAGGTGGGCGCTCAGCCGGCGTACGGTGCTGTCGATCCTCGATCGATCAGTTTCGGCGCCGGCCGCGTCACCAGTGCCGACTGGACGCGGCGGCCATCGATCATCCGGCGCAGTGTCGTATAGGCGCGCATTCCGGCTTGCTGCACAGGCATCCGAACCGTGCTCGGTGCCGGCCGAATGGCGTCAGCGATGGGCAGATCCTGGTACACGACGATCGACAGATCGGCGGGAATCCGCAGGCCGAGATCGATGACCGCCGCGATCGCTCCCGGTGCCGCGACGATGTTGTCGATGATCAGCGCGGACGGCGGCCGGGCCGAGCCCAGGAGCTCGCGCGTCGCGGCCGCCAGGTCCGGCGGCTCGTAGCCGACCTGCTTGATCAGCGACCGGTCGAAGCGCACACCCGCTGCCCGCAACGCCGAGCGGTAGCCGTCGACCCGGACGCTACTGGCGATCGGGACGACGGGGCCGCCGACCAGTGCGATGCGGCGGTGCCCGAGACCCAGCAGGTGCGTCGTGGCCAGACCGATCCCGGCCACGTCGTCGATCCACACCGACACGGAGTCGTCAGGTCGCGGGTTCTGCAGGATCACGTACGGGATCGACCGCTTGGTGAGTTCCTCAGCGGTCTCGGTCCCCCATTGGGTGGACCGCAACAACACCCCGTCGACCATGCCCGTGCCGACGATCCGGCTCATCAGGTGGCTGCCCGGCTCGATCCACAGTGCGTCGGCCAGCAACAGCACGTCACCGTGTTCCTCGGCGGCCGCATGCATGCCACGAATCGCCAGCTCGAAGACCGGGTTCGCGATCTTCGGCACCACCGCTGCGATCACTCCCGATCTGGACAGTCTCAGCGACTTCGCGGCGTGGTTGACGCGATAGCCCGTGTCCCGGACCGCCTGCTCGACGCGCAGCCTGGTCGCCTCGCTCATCCGGACGTTGCCGCGAGCCCCGGAGATCACCGCGGAAACCACGGCCGTGGACACCCCGGCCCGCTTCGCAACGTCCTTGATCGTGGTCATGCCGCCAGCGTAACCGCACCCGCCCTTGACACCGATCAACGCGGCTGCCAATCTGATTAATCGTCACATCGTATCCCACCGGTAGTGGGTTTGGTTGACTTGATGCCGGTCCTGACGGCGAATGCTTTGTCGGGTTCAACTTTGTAGAGCTGGGCGTTTCCGGTTCGGACGGCGTTTCCGTGCACACCGACAGTATGTCCGTGCGGAGGATCTCACTGGTGTTGCCGAAGTCAGCGCTAGGCCGACTCTCCCACCGCGCGAGGATCGCATCACCGTCGTCGAGTACGGCAGGCCATTGCTGTACCTGCTGCTCGAGGCGTGCCAACGCCACCAGCGACCCGTTCGGTACAGCGAAGGAGGGCTGCCCCTCGGTGTTGAGCGGTACGGCGATCCACTCGTGCAGCAAATCGCCGATGATCTGACCCGTCGCGCTGCGGCCTGCGACTCGCAGACTCTGGACCAGTCCGGAAGATCGCTCGGCGTGATCTCGCGCGGCATCGCGGGCAGGCCGGCCGTATGGGTCAGCACGTGCCGCAGCATCCCTGTCCTTGCCGGGCGCACCGAACTCGGGCCAGAGATCCGTGATCGGACTGTCGTTCTCGAGGAATCCCCGCGAAACGAGCAGATAGGCGAGCATGGCCGGTCCGCGCCGCCGGTCTGGTCGACAGTGAGTGACAGGTCGCCGCCGACGAGTTCGGCGTACCGGGTCGAGCCTGTGCCGTCAGTGGGAGAACCCTGCACGAGCTCACCAAGCTCGCCCCGATCGCGATCATCGCCGATGCCCTTGGCTACTCCACCAAGACCATCGAACGCCACGCCCGCGGCGCGGCCACCACTTACGCCGAGTACTCGCCGGCCACCGCTGACCTCAGCGAGCTCTACGGGCACTTCTGGTGAAGGATCTCGAAGTCCCGTGCCGGGTCATGGCAGGTGTACGAAGCCGACGAAGTCCGCCCCAGCTGGCCCCGGCCGCGAAGTTCCGTCGCGGGTCCATCCGTGTCGCTCGTAGAACCGACGGCACGAGAGTTCCGCTCCTAGACATCCACCTCGCCCACAGCGTCAGCCTGGCGTGCGATGGAGACGAAGCGTCCCATCAGGGCGCTGCCACGCCGCTGGACCACCGGCCTGGCTCGACGAAGATCCCGACGAGCCGGACGCGCGTCTCGTGAGGCGCAATGGTCGGAAACAAGCCGTTGGCATCCAACGTAATCACACCGACGATGTCATCGTCCAAGACAGCTACCTGGACGGCGACTCGCGAATCCACCACCATCTTGCGCCACGTCTCCCGGTACTCATCGCCAGGAACCGCTGCCTCGTCATGGCCGCCGGCACCGTAGTACATAGCCCTCGACCGGGCATGCAGCTCTGCAAGCGCATCGCCGTCGCCGGGCGCTGCGTCTCGAATGCGGACTACCTGAGTTGGCTCTGTGACAGCCGCCCAGGCGGATGCCCCCGTTGTCGCCGGCAGTGGTGTGACGGAGCGACGCCCATGGAGAGAACACCAGAGCCTCGGCGAACACCGTCTTCCATAGCGGACAGACGTCAGGGTGACCGGATAGGGGTGAGGCCCCGGGATGAACCAGATCTCTGCCGGAGATCAAGCTTCCTATCCCGAGGCCTCACGTGATCACATCGTCACAACCGGCTCAACCGGAAAGGTTCTTCAGTGTGGACCTGGGCGCTGCCCTACGTGTCAGGGTTGGGTGAGGCCAGCAGCTAACAGCAAGTCCGCCGGATGACGTAGGGCGAGAACAGGAATCGATCCATCATGTCCAGTCC
>NZ_SNWQ01000015.1 GCF_004361855.1 Kribbella caucasensis | reverse complement strand
CTGACTACGCCGACCGGGCACCGCCACACCACCGTTCCGCCCGCCCGCGGCCCCATCACCCAACCACCCACCCCACCCGCACCTGACGATCCACCACCCTTCTAACCCACCGGTCGTTGATCCTGCGGCGTCCGCCGCGCCGCCGATCAGCCGGCCAGTTACCGCCGGCCCCTCACTGCGGGCCACCTCAGCGGCCGTCGAACAAACACCCTTCTCACCGCCTGCCGCCTGCTGCCCGCCACCTGCAACGACCGACGACCGACGACCGACCAGCGGTCCGACAACCCGCCAGCGGCGGCCACGACTACGGCCCTGTTAGCCCGGACAGCCGCCACGTGATCTCCTCCACGATGAGCTGGTGTGCAGACGGACCAGATGCGGAGCACCGCCACCCCGCCGGGAACACCGTTAACGAGACAGTCCTGACCGGCGGCTTCGCCGGTCAGCAGCACCTCGGACCGTCAGCAGCACCTCGGACCGTCAGGAGCACGTTGGGCAGCCGATCGACCTCGGGCCGCCGGTCGACTTCCGGCCGCTTGTCGGGCCGCCGGTCGACTTCGGGCCACGGGTGGTGGTTGGGCCGCCGCTAGGTGGTCATTGGCGCCCGGGGCGGCTTCCCGTTTCCGAGCCCGTTCCTGGGCCGCCCGTTCGAGGTCGGGCCGCGGGTGGTGGTTGGGCCGCGGCTAGGTGGTCATTGGCGCCCGGGGCGGCTTCCCGTTTCCGGGCCCGTTCCTGGGCCGCCCGTTCGAGGTGATGGGGCTTGGTTGCGGGCGGCGGTGAGGTGAGGTTGTTGGGGTGAGGTGGCTGGGTTGTTGCTGGGGTGAGGCGGCTGGGTTGGCGGCTGGCCGGGGCGAGCTACGTGGCTGGCTGCGCCGGGCGAGCTGGGTGGCTGCGTGGCTGGCTGGCTGGCTGGGTGGGGTGGGTTGGGTGGTGGGTCGTGGATTGTCGGTGGGGCGTGGGATGCTGACGGGGTTATGGCTGGTCGACGGAGTTCTGCGCCGAAGCTGGGGGACGTGTTGCTCGTCACCGGCTCGGAGACGTTTTTGGCGGATCGGGCGGTGCGGTCGGCGATTGCGGCTGTGTCGAAGGGGAACGCGGAGATCGAGGTGACGGATCTCGGGGCGGCGGAGCTTGATGTCGGGGTGTTCGCCGAGTTGACCGGGCCGTCGTTGTTCGCGGCGGAGCGGGTGCTGGTGCTGCGGATGCTGGAGAATCTGCCGGCCGAGATGGTGTCGCAGTTGCTGGACTACGCGGGCTCGCCGGCGGAGGACATGCTGGTGGTGCTCGTGCATTCGGGCGGTCAGAAGGGCAAGGCGGTCCTCGACAAGTTGCGCAAGGCATCCGTGACCGAGGTGGTCGCGACGGCGCCGAAGACGTGGGAGCTGCCTCAGTTCGTGGCGAGGGAGATCCGGTTGCTCGGCGGGAGTGTCGACGAGCGTGGCGCGGCGGCTCTGGTTGATGCCGTTGGCCACGATCTTCGGGCGCTTGCGGGTGCGTGCTCGCAATTGGTGTCGGACGCTGGCGGTCAGCCGGTCGGGCCGGAGTTGATCAGTCAGTACTTCGGCGGGCGGGCTGAGGTGACGAGTTTCGCGGTCGCGGATGCGGCGATCGCCGGGCGGACCGAGCCTGCGCTCGAGCAGTTGCGGTGGGCGCTGGATTGCGGGGTTGCGCCGGTTCTTGTCACTAGTGCGATGGCTGGGGGATTACGGGGGCTCGCGAAGTACTCGAGTGCGCCCAGCGGGTTGCGGGAAGCGGATCTGGCGCGCGAGGTCGGCGTACCGCCGTGGAAGTTGAAGACGCTTCGGCAACAGGCTCGTGGGTGGACTGCCGGTGGTCTGGCCAGCGCGATCAAAGCGGTGGCGCAGGCCGACGCTGATGTCAAAGGGGCCTCGGGTGACGCCGGCTATGCGCTGGAGCGCATGGTCATCACCGTCAGCCGCGCCCACGGTCGCCGCTGAGCGCAGAGCGCTGAAGCGCAGTGCGCGGCGGGCTGGTTTGGGCATGCAAAAACGATCGGCCCGGTCCAGTGGATGGAGGGCCGATCGTTGGGGTCTGGCTAGAGGGAAGCGGCCTTCTTGAAGATGGACGACTTCCGGTTGGCGGCCTGGTTGGCGTGGATGACGCCCTTGCTGGCGGCCTTGTCGAGCAGGCGGCCGGCCACGCGGGCGGTCTCCTGGGCCTTCGTGGAGTCGCCGGCCTCGGCGGCCTCGCGGAAGCGGCGAACAGCCGTCTTGAGGGTCGACTTCACAGCCTTGTTGCGAAGTCGCGCAGCCTCGTTCTGGCGGTTGCGCTTGATCTGGGACTTGATGTTCGCCACGGAGCAGAGCCTCGATCAGGAGTTTGCGGTCAGTACAGGATGGTGGTGCGTGCACGGGTGAGTACCAACGCACACGCGCGAACAGACAGATTAGCAAGAATCTGCAGTCGGCTCCAAACCGGGCTGCAGCCGGGTCAGCGGTTGGCTTCAGCGGTGGATTTGAGGGCCCACGTGACACGGGGGAACTGAGCGTGACATCGGGGGCGGTCAACGGCATACTCGGGCCCTCGTGACGCTGTCCACCGCCCCTGGAGGAACTCCGTGCCAGCCACCGCCCGCAGGCGCTGGAAGCTGCTCACCGTCGCCGGTTTGAGCGCGTCCGCCCTCGTCGTCACGCTCGTCAACCACGCGACCGCGTCCACCCCGACGGCGGCGACTGAATCCGAGCCGCAGGTCAAGGAGTCCGCCACCGGGGCGTACATCGTCCAGCTCGACGACGCCCCCGTCGCGGAGTACAGCGGTGACATCGTCGGCCTGCCCGCCACCACGGTCGCGCCCGGCGGCAAGTTGCTCCGTACTGCGAGCCAGGTGGTCTCGTACGTCGGGCACTTGGCGCGCGAGCGGTCCGAAGTACTGGCCCAGGTCCCCGATGCGCAGAAGCTGTACGACTACAGCTACACATATGCCGGATTCTCCGCGCGGATGTCGCACGACGAGGCGGTGAAGCTGGCCAAGTCGTCGGGTGTGAAGAGTGTGGAGCCGAGCGAGATCCAGAAGCAGGACACGGTCGACACCCCCCGGTACCTCGGGCTGTCCGGCCGGGGCGGCGCCTGGCAGCTGGCCGGTGGTGTCGACAAGGCCGGTGACGGCGTCATCATCGGCGTGATCGACTCCGGTTTCGTCCCCGAGCGGGCCAGTTTCGCGCCGATGAAGACGACCCCGCAGTCGGACGCGCTGATCGCGAAGAAGTGGAAGGGCACCTGCCAGGCCGGCACCGAGGCGCCCGTCACCTGCAACAACAAGGTGATCGGCGCCCGGTACTTCGACGCCGGGATCGGCAACCGCCCGATCCCCGAGGAGTTCAGGTCGCCGCGGGACTACGGCGGCCACGGCACCCATACGGCCAGTACGGCGGGCGGCAACAACGGCGTCGACATGTCGGTCGTCGGCCGTGACTACGGCAAGGGCTCGGGGATCGCCCCGCACGCCCGGCTCGCGATCTACAAGGTGCTCTGGGCGGTCGACGCCACCGGCGGCGGCAGCGGGACCGAGGCGGACATCGTCGCGGGCATCGACGCGGCGGTCGCGGACGGCGTGGACGTGATCAACTACTCGATCTCGGGGTCCGGTTCGACCTTCGTCAACGCGACTGGCCTGGCCTTCCTCCGGGCCGCGCGGGCGGGCGTCTTCGTCTCGACCAGCGCGGGTAACACCGGCCCGGGCGTCAGCACGGTCGGCAAGAACTACCCCTGGGTGACGACCGTTGCCAACGGCACCCATGACCGCGAGGTCCAGACCAGCGTCACCCTCGGCAACGGCAAGTCGTACACCGGCGCGGGGATCGGCGCCGGCGTGCCCTCTACGCCGGTCGTGCTGGCCAAGGACGCCGGCCTGCCGAACGCGAACCCGGCCAACCTGGTCCTTTGCATGCCGGGCACCCTCGACCCGGCCAAGGTGACCGGCAAGATCGTGGTCTGCGACCGTGGCGGCAACGCCCGGGTGGACAAGAGCCTGCAGGTGAAGAACACCGGCGGCGTCGGCATGATCCTGGTCAACGTCGTCGCGGGCACGCTCGACTCCGACCTGCACTCGGTTCCGACGGCCCACCTGGACCACGTGGCCGGCCCGGAGATCAAGACGTATGTCGGCGGTACCGCGAACCCGACCGCCCAGATCGGCGCGGCCCAGACCGTCCGGGTGAACGCCCCGAAGGTCGCCAGCTCCTCCAGTCGTGGTCCGTCCCTGGCCGGGAACGGCGATCTGCTGAAGCCGGACGTCATGGCGCCGGGCACGAACGTGCTCGCCGCGACCTCCGCGTTCAGCGCGGCCGGCGGGGAGTACGCGTTCATGAGCGGTACGTCGATGGCCGCGCCGCATGTCGCCGGGGCAGCCGCCGTGTTGAAGGGCCGGTACCCGAACTGGTCCCCGATGGCGATCAAGTCGGCCCTGCTCACCAGCGCCAACGATCGCGACACCAACGGCGACCCGATCAAGAACGACTCCGGTTCCGCGGGCAACCCGTTCGGGTACGGCGCCGGCCAGATCCAGCCGAAGCGGGCGATGGACCCGGGCCTGGTCTACGACTCGTCGTACGACGACTGGGCGCGCTTCGTCTGCGGATCCGGACAGGTGGCCGAGACGCACGAGCTGTGTGCGAAGGGCAAGATCGACCCGAGCAACCTGAATTACCCGACCGTCTCGATCGGCGACCTGGCCGGCAAGCAGACGGTCCAGCGGACCGTGCGCAACGTGGGCCAGCTGCCCGAGGTCTACTTCCCGAAGGTCGAGGGGATGACCGGCGTCAAGGTCACGGTCAGCCCGAAGATCCTGGTCGTGCTGCCGGGCGCGACGGCGAAGTACCAGGTGACGTTCGAGCACAACGGTGCGCCTCTGGAGCAGTACTCGTTCGGCAAGCTCAACTGGCGTTCCGCCGAGCACACGGTGAGCAGCACGCTCGCGGTGCGGCCGCTGACGGTCAAGGCGCCGGTCCAGGTCAACGGCACTGGCACCAGCGGTTCGGTCGAGGTCCCGCTCACCGCGGGGTACTCGGGCACGCTGCAGACCTCGGCGATCGGCCTGACAGCGGCTGCCACCGAACAGGCCGCGCTCAAGAACCCCGGCGGCGTCAGCTTCCCGACCGGCAGCCCGGCGGCCAACGAGCACGTCGCCAAGTTCACGGTGAGCGTTCCGGAGGGCACGAAGTACGCGCGCTTCTCCACCTTCGACGCGGACTACCCGGCCGGCACCGACCTCGACGTCTTCGTCTACAAGGCCGGCACTACGACCCTGCTGGGTTCCAGCACGGGCGGCTCGGCCGAGGAGGAGGTGAACCTCCCTGCTCCCGCGGGTGGTTCGTACGACGTGTACGTCGACCTCTACGCCGGCGCAAGCGAGCAGACCGTCAAGCTGAACCACTGGGAGCTCGCCACGTCCGCGGGCAACCTGACCGTGGACCCTGCCACGCAGACGGTCCAGGTCGCAGGACAGGTCTCCGTCACCGCAACCTGGACCGGCCTAACCGCCGGCACCCGGTACCTAGGCCAACTGACCTACACCGACGGCGCCGACGGCTCCGGCTCGACTGTGGTCAGGGTGGACAGCTAGGGCTCGAGCAACTGGAGGTTGTACACCGGGGGAGAGGTGTACGCCGCATCGCAGCTGCCAGTGGTCACGTCACAGCGGTAGACGGTGTGACGAACACTGGCGGGCTCGAGCCGGCCGACCCCCGGTGTCACGCTCGTTTCGACCACGTCGCCTGAGCCCCGAGTCAGGACGAGTAGGTGTGTGTCGTCCTCGAAAACCGGCTGCGGCCAGCCAGGCATTTCACCGTCGACGCGGAGGTTGGTCACCTTCCCGGTCTCGACGTCGATGACCTTCTTGCGGGCGCTGTCGACGATTGTTTGGCCGTCGGGTGACAGCGCCGGGTAATTGTGCGGACCGCCGGTGCCGCAGTACTCGCGGTCGACGGCGAGCTTCCCGTCTGTCAGCCGACCGGTCTTCAAGCACCACGCCTCCCCGGTTCGGGTCGTCACGAGGATCCTGTCACTCGCCGCCGGGGCGGACAGGCCGTGGGCGTAGCCGGGCATCTTGACCTCGGTCACCGTGCCGGTGGTGGGATCCCAGAGCACCGGTGTCGTGGTCGGTGCGTAGTCCTCGTGCAGCCAGATGCCGTTCTTGTTCCAGCCCAGCAGGCCAACCATTGCGTACGGCACCGTCTGACTGGCGAGCTCCCGGCCGGTAGCCACGTCGAGGACGACCAACCGGCTCCCGCCCTTGCCGTTCGGCACGCTGGTCACGACCTGGGAGCCGTCCGGCGACGCCTGAACACCCAACGCGTTCGCCGGGCCGATCGACGTGATCTTGCCGTCCGGCCGCAGGATGCCGACGAAAGAGGTACCGCCTGGTCGGTCCATCCACGTCGTCGCCCACCCCCCGGACACCTGTTCGCTGACATTGAGCGACCCGTGGTCGCTCGGGATGGGCACCGTTTGCTCCCGGTCATGGAGGACTTGTTCCTTGTCGATCAGGACGTACGGGACGCCGAGAGCTGCGGGCTTGTCGGCCGGCTTCTGGTCCTGCCTGGTCAGGCCGGTGAGGAGCGGGACGGTGAGGATCAGGACGGCGCCGATGGCGGCGGCCGCGGCCAGGATGGGCCAGAGCCGGCGGGGGGATTGGCGACCGAGGTCGAGGTCCGGGGGCTGGCTGGTGTCGGGGATCGTGTCCGCCTGGGACTGGAGGTAGTCGCGTAGGCGGGTCTCTGTGTCGGTCATCGCAGTTCCTTCAGCTTCTGGGTGAGGATCGCGATGCCGCGCGAGGCCGTGGCCCGGGCGCTCGACTCGCTGATCCCGAGGGTCTGGGCGATCTCGGCGTGGGCGAGATCGAAGTAGTAGCGGAGGACGAGGACCTCACGGGTGCGGGTGGGCAGCGACTGCAGGGCACGCTGCACCTCCCGGCGGTCCTCGTGCAGCTCGGCGGCGCTCTCCGCCGAACCACTCGGGCGGTCGGCCGGTGGGGTGTACAGCCGGGCCACGCGGCGCCGGCGTAGTACGGATCGGCTTCGGTTGAGTACTGCGGCCCGGAGGTAGGGCAGCGCCTTGTCGGGGTCGTTGAGCGGCCAGCGCCGGTACAGCTCGGTGAAGGCCTCCTGTACTACGTCCTCCGCCGACTGCCGGTCGTCCACGATCAGGACGGCCAACCGGATCAGCCCAAGCCAGTGCCGCCGGTAGAGCCGCGCTACGGCGGCCGGTCCGTCGTCGGGGACCGGTATCGCGCCGATCTCCCCGTAGCTCACCATCGGATTCGTCACACCCTGTAGACGCGCGACCCGGCGGAACGCTGCATCAGGCGAGGCGTTCGCGGAGCCAGGACAGGAAAGTCTGGGCGTAGTCGCGCTGCCAGGTGCGGATTGTGGGCAGGCCGGGTGGGGCGGGTTGGGTACTGCCCCACCAGAGCCCGCCGGCCAAGGCCGCGATCAACCCGGTGATCCCGTCCTCGTCCGGGAGGTCGGGGAGCTTCAGTGAATCGCGCATGTCGGCCTGCAGGATCACCTGGTCTGCCCAGGGTGGGGCGAGGGCGGCGTGGGCCCAGTCGATAAAGACGACCCGGTTGTCCGTGAGCAGGATGTTGTCGGCGCGCAGATCCCAGTGGGCGAGGCTGTCGCCCTTCGCGAGCGCCTTCAGCCCGGTGCGGGCGAGGTCGGCGAACTCCTGCTCGCGTCCGGCGACCCAGTCCGGTACGGCGGTCCCGTCGGCGATCACGTTGTCCCACCGGCTCAGGAACGACTCACTCCGTACGGCGGCGACCGGTGCGTCGGGCCAGGGGGAAGGCTGGAGCTCTGAGGTCAACTCCGCGAGCGCATCGAGCACCCGGGCCGCGTCGTACGGCCTCCAGGGGTGCGGTGGTAGGTACCCGTCGATGTCCTCGAGCAGGAGTGCGACCCACTCGCCGTCGTCGTACACGTCGTACAACATTGGCGCTTGGGGCAACGGCGAGATCGCCCGCATGGCGTCGACCTCACGTCGGAAGAGTGACGGTGTGTCCGGGTTGAGTTCGGGGCCGACTGCTTTCACAAATGCACGCTGGCCGCCGGCAGTCACGAGTCGGGCGGCGACTCCGGGCGAGAAGCCGCCCAGCTGAGTCGCGGCCGACATCACGGTGCCGCCGAGCACGTGGCCGACCCACGCCCGCACGTCAGGCGGCATCTTCTCGTACGGCAACCGGACCCCTACAGCGTGTGCCATACCGCCCGAGCCTAGAGGCCTGCAACGTCTGCTCGCCCGGCATTTTCACCCGGCGGACGCTGGCCCCGAGCACGGATGCGGAATTGGCTGGTCGCCCGTGGGATGATTGATCGATTGGTTACCGCGTGACCCTAGACGAACTGGATCCCTTAAGTGCCCGTTGGACCCACGACCGCACCGCAGCCGGGGCGTACCGATCCGTCGCTGATCCGCAACTTCTGCATCATCGCCCACATCGATCATGGCAAGTCGACGCTGGCCGACCGGATGCTGCAGATCACCGGCGTGGTGGACGCCCGCTCGATGCGGGCGCAGTACCTGGACCGGATGGACATCGAGCGTGAGCGTGGCATCACGATCAAGTCGCAGGCCGTCCGGCTGCCGTTCACGCCGAAGCCGGACACCCCCGGCGGACTGCTCGCGCCCGACGGTACGACGTACATCCTGAACATGATCGACACGCCCGGCCACGTGGACTTCACCTACGAGGTGTCCCGGTCGCTGGAGGCGTGTGAAGGTGCTGTGCTCCTCGTCGACGCGGCGCAGGGGATCGAGGCGCAGACGCTGGCGAACCTCTACCTCGCACTGAGCGCGGACCTGCACATCATCCCGGTGCTGAACAAGATCGACCTGCCCAGCGCCCAGCCGGAGAAGTACGCCGCCGAGCTGGCCCACATCATCGGCTGCAGCCCGTCCGACGTACTGCGCGTCTCGGCGAAGACCGGCGACGGCGTCGAGGAGCTGCTGAGCGAGATCGTCGCCCAGGTCACCCCGCCGACGGGGGTGAAGGACGCTCCGCCGCGGGCACTGATCTTCGACTCGGTGTACGACACGTACCGCGGCGTGGTCACCTACGTCCGGGTGGTCGACGGCGAGCTGAACCACCGGGACAAGATCAAGATGATGTCGACCGGCGCGGTGCACGAGATGCTCGAGGTCGGCGTCATCTCCCCGGAGCCGATGAAGTCGCCGAGCATCGGCGTCGGCGAGGTCGGCTACCTGATCACCGGGGTGAAGGACGTCCGCCAGTCCCGGGTCGGTGACACCGTCACCTCGTCCGTGCGTGGCGCATCCGAGGCGCTCGGCGGTTACAAGCACCCGCAGCCGATGGTGTACTCCGGGCTGTTCCCGATCGACGGCGACGACTACCCGACGCTGCGGGACGCGCTGGAGCGACTGCAGCTGAACGACGCGGCCCTGCAGTACGAGCCGGAGAGCTCGGGCGCGCTCGGGTTCGGGTTCCGCTGTGGCTTCCTCGGTCTGCTGCACATGGAGATCGTCCGCGAGCGGCTCGAGCGCGAGTTCGACCTGGACCTGATCTCGACCGCGCCGAACGTGGTGTACCGGGTCGAGATGGAGGACGGCAAGGAGCACGTCGTCACCAACCCCAGCGAGTTCCCGGACGGCAAGATCGCGGACATCTACGAGCCGGTGGTGCGAGCGACGATCCTGAGCCCGAAGGACTTCATCGGCGTGATCATGGAGCTGTGCCAGACCAAGCGGGGCAACCTGCAGGGGATGGAGTACCTGTCCGAGGACCGGGTCGAGCTCCGCTACACGCTGCCGCTGGCCGAGATCGTCTTCGACTTCTTCGACCAGCTGAAGTCCAAGACCAAGGGGTACGCCTCGCTGGACTACGAGCCGACCGGCGAGCAGTCCGCGGCGCTGGTCAAGGTGGACATCCTGCTGCAGGGCGAGACGGTCGACGCGTTCTCGGCGATCGTGCACCGCGACAACGCCTACTCGTACGGCGTCGCGCTGGCCGGCAAGCTGAAGGAACTCATCCCCAGGCAGCAGTTCGAGGTGCCGATCCAGGCCGCGATCGGGTCCCGGATCATCGCCCGCGAGTCGATCCGGGCGATCCGCAAGGACGTGCTGGCGAAGTGCTACGGCGGTGACATCACCCGGAAGCGCAAACTGCTGGAGAAGCAGAAGGAAGGCAAGAAGCGGATGAAGATGGTGGGCCGGGTCGAGGTCCCGCAGGAAGCCTTCATCGCCGCGCTGAAGACGAGTGAACCCTCGGAAAAGGCCAAGAAGTAGGTGCCTTTCGAGATCCCCGCGGGGTTCCTTGCCGTCGGATCACGGGGTCCTGACTGGGCCGCGTGGCTCGACCAGTTGCCGCGGCGCATCCGCGATCTGCTGGACGAATGGGCGTTGCGGGTCGACGGCGGTACGGCGTATGGGGAGTGTGCGGTCGTCGTACCCGTGCGCACCGCCGACGGTGAGGCGGCCGTGCTCAAGGTGCAGTTCCCGCATTGGGAGGCGGAGACCGAGCACCTCGCGTTGCGGATGTGGGACGGAGCCGGCGCTGTTCGGTTGTTCCGGGCTGATCCGCGGCGGTTCGCGATCCTGATGGAGCGGCTGGAGTCGCGGGATCTGACCACCATCGGCGATCTGGACGCGTGCGAATTCGTCGGGTCGGCGTACGGGCGGTTGCACGTGCCGGCCGGGCCGCAGTTCCGGACGTTGTCGGGGGAGCTGAAGCGGTGGGTCGAGGGACTCCGCGAGCTGCCCGCATCGGCGCCGGTACCGCACCGGTACGTCGAACAGGCGATCTCGCTGGGGACGGACTTCGCCGAGGATCCCGCGACCGACGGGACGCTGATCCACACGGACCTGCACTACTTCAACGTGCTCGCGGC
Source organism: Kribbella caucasensis (assembly GCF_004361855.1). GTDB lineage: Bacteria > Actinomycetota > Actinomycetes > Propionibacteriales > Kribbellaceae > Kribbella > Kribbella caucasensis. The sequence goes on along the minus strand of NZ_SNWQ01000015.1, from coordinate 243,149 downwards.
TGAGCGTGAACCGTGGTTGGTGATCGACCCGAAACCGTTGTCGGGCGATCCGCACTACGAGGTCGCCCCGCTGCTGTGGAACCGCTGGGACGAGGTCACCGCATCCGGCGATCTCCGGTTTCGCGTCCGGCAACGGTTCTACACAGTCGTCGACGCAGCCGAGCTGGACGAGGACCGAGCCCGCAACTGGGTGATCCTCCGGCAGATGCTCAACGTCCTCTGGACCCTGCAGAGCACGGGCACGGACGACTTGCTACCGCACGACTGGCTGACCCGCAACATCTCCATCGTGAAGGCGATCCAGGACTGAAATCCGGTGGCGACCGTGTGAACCTGCGGGGAGGATGCGGGTATGCGGCTGTTGACGGTGAACGTGGTGGAAGAGCTGATTCCGGGGCCCAAGGAAGACGCCCTGGGATGGACGGCGATCGACAAACGGCCGCAGACTGGGCGGGTTGCAGTTGGTGAGCTCGGGTTGGTCGGCGACAGAGTCTGCGACACCAAGCATCACGGCGGTCTGGATCAGGCGCTCTATGCGTATGCGCAGGAAGACGCGGACTGGTGGGCCACCGAGCTGGACCGGGAGATCCCTGCCGGGCTGTTCGGCGAAAACCTGCGGACCGAAGAGCTCGACATCACCAACGCCCTGATCGGTGAGGTGTGGCGGATCGGCGCCGAGGTCGAGGTGATGGTCCGGGTGCCGCGGATCCCGTGCATCACCTTCGCACACCGGATGCAGATCCCAGGCTGGGTCAAACGCTTCCACCAAGCCGGCCGGCCTGGCGCATACCTGAAGGTGCTCACAACCGGGACGATCGGCGCGGGCGACCCGATCAAGATCCTCGAGCGGCCGGACCACGAGGTGACGATCGGGGACGTCTTCGGCGACCAGAACCCCGTGAAGATGAAGGCGATGCTCGACTCGGGCGTCGACCTCACCGACGAGCTCAGAGGGATCGCCTTGCGCGTGATCGCTCGCGCTGGCTAGCTCTCATCAACCCGGTCGCTGGCTAACTCTCCAGGTAACCGAGGGCCGCTGAGATCTTGCGGGCGGCCTCTATTGCGGCGGGGGCCATCAGGGCGACCTGGGCGATCGACTGCTCCAACGAGAGCGTCGAGATGCTGACCGCTGCGATCGGGGCGGTGGTGTGGTCGTGGATGACGGCCGCGACACAGCGGATGCCTGGCTCGTTCTCCTCGTCGTCCAAGGCGAAGCCGCGCGTCCGCACCTGGGCGAGGTCCGCCTTCAGCGCCGAAGACGTCGTGTGGGTAAGGGGAGTGCGCGCGGGCAGACCCGTCCGGGTGATCAGGGCGTCGAGCGCATCGTCGTCCATCTCCGCGAGCAGTGCCTTGCCGATTCCGGTGCAGTGCAACCAGAAGGCCTTGCCGACGCGCGATGGCATCCGGTACGGCTTCGGCCCGTCGAGTCGCGCGACGTAGATCGCCTCGTCGCCGTTGAGCAGACCCACGTGGACCGTACAGCGGGTCTGCGCGACCAGGTCAGCCAGGACCGGGCGGGCGACCGTTGCCAGGTCGACGTTCGTCAACGCGTGCCCGGCAAGGCGGAGCGCCTTCGGACCCGGGTGGTACGAACCGTCCTCGGCCTGCGCGACGAACTCGTGCTCGACCAGCGACGCCATGATCCGGTGCACAGTCGATTTGGCTAGCCCGGTCGCCGTAACAACATCAGTGAACCGGGAGTGCTCCAGGACCGCGTCGAGCACCATCAACGTCTTGTCGATGGCCGAGGGCGAACTCATGTCGGTCATCTTGTCACTCCTCTCTGTGCCCTCTCATCTGGCCAACCATCCACCGTCGACCGCGAGCACGTGCCCGTTGACATAGTCTGCCGCAGCCGAGGCCAGGAAGATCGCGGCGCCGACCACGTCCTCGGGCCGTCCCCAGCGCCCGGCCGGGATGCGGTCCCGGATGGCGGCCTCGCGCTCCGGATCCGCCCGGAGCTCGGTGGTGTTGTCGGTACTGATGTAGCCGGGCGCGATCGCGTTCACCTGGACGCCGGCCGGACCCCACTCGTTGGCCAGCGCCTTGGTCAGACCGGCGACCGCATGCTTGCTCGCAGTGTAGGCCGGGACGGTGATCCCGCCCTGGAAGCTGAGCAGCGAGGCGATCGTGATGATCTTGCCTGCACCGCGTTCGACCATCGCGGCGCCGATCGGCCGGGTGACGGCCCAGGTGGAGTTGAGGTTCACGTCGATCACATGCTGCCAGTCGGACGACGCGGTCGACACGGCCGGCGCCCGATGGATCGTGCCGGCGTTGTTCACCAGGATGTCGATCTGCCGCTCAGCTGCGAGGTCTGCCGCGGCCTTTTCCACCGCGGTCGGGTCGCGGAAATCGGCGGTGACGACTGTTGCTTCGCCGCCGTTCTCCTTGATCGCCTCCAGAGTCTCTTCCAGTGCCGCATCCCGGGCCAGCAGGACGAGGTCGGCTCCGGCCGCGGCGTACCCGGTTGCGATCGCGGCGCCGATCCCGCGCCGGGCGCCGGTGACGAGTGCGGTCCGCCCTCGCAGCGAAAAGCTCACCGCAGAACTCACCGCAGCTCCTGTACGGCGACGCCGTCCATGTCCGCGAAGGCCTGGTTCTCACCGGCCATCGCCCAGACGAAGCTGTACGCCGAGGTGCCGACGCCGGAGTGGATCGACCAGCTCGGTGAGATCACCGCCTGCCGATCGGCAACCACCAGGTGCCGGGTCTCGTGTGGTTCGCCGAGCAGGTGGACGATCCGCTCGGACTCGGGCAACCCGAAGTACAGGTAGCACTCGGTACGCCGGTCGTGGGTGTGCGCGGGCATCGTGTTCCACGTGCTGCCGGGGTGGAGCGTGGTGACGCCGAGCACGATCTGACAACTGGGCACCCCATCGGCGTGGATGTACTGGTCGATCGTGCGGCGGTTCGCGGTCTGCTGATCACCGAGCTCGAGTCGATTGCCCTCGCCGGGTTGGATTAGCGCGGTCGGGTAGGCCGTGTGCGCGGCCGCCGAGAACAGGTAGAACGCGGACCCCTCGCCCTCGAAGACAACCTCGCGCGTCCCGCGTCCGGCGTACAGGCAGGATCCTGTGGTCAGCTCGTACTTCGTGCCGTCGACGGTGATCGTGCCGGGTTCGCCGACGTTGACGATGCCGGCCTCGCGGCGTTCGAGGAAGTACTCGCTGCGCAACTCCGGCCAGGTGCCGAGAGTGAGTGGTCCGGAGGCCGGGCGGGCGCCGGCGAGCACGATCCGGTCGTGGTGGGTGAGCACCGCGGTGATCGTGTCCGGGGTGAACGGCTCCTCGACCAGGTAGCTGCCGCGAAGGGCCGCGGTGTCGAATCCGGGCACCTGGGCGGGATGGGTGGCGTGCCTGACCTGTAGGGGCGGATGCGGTGTCTTCACAGAACAAGGTTCTACTCGACGGAACATCCTGTCAAACGTTGCAGTGCGGTGAGCTGCCGATCGTGGAACAATGTTCCACCGTAGAGAACCACCATTCGACTGAGGAGTCTGCCTTGCCCAATATCACTGTCGAACTGCTCTCCGGCCGTACCCTCGACCAGCGCCGCGAGTTCGTCGCCGCCGTCACCGACTCCGCGATCGCGATTCTCGGCGCCAAGCGCGAAGCCGTCAGGATCGTCTTCACCGAGATCGAGAAGAGCGACGTGGCCAACGGCGGAGTCCTGGCTTCCGACTCCTGACGCGTCTCATCCCCTGGCCCGGTCCGCACTGGGCCAGGGGCGGGCCCTCTAGGCTTTGACTCATGCGAGTAGGAGTTTTCGGAGCCACTGGTCAGGTCGGAAGCGTCATGCGGGAACTGCTGATCGAGCGCAAGTTCCCGGTCGACGAGATCCGGTACTTCGCGTCAACCCGGTCGGCCGGTTCACAGCTGCCGTTCGGCGACGAGAAGATCACCGTCGAGGACTCGGCCACGGCCGACTTCACCGGCCTCGACCTCGCGCTGTTCTCCAACGGCAAGACGGCCTCCAAGGAGTACGCGCCCAAGGTCGCCGCGGCCGGCGCCGTGGTGATCGACAACTCGTCGGCCTGGCGGATGGATCCCGACGTCCCGCTGGTCGTGTCCGAGGTGAACCCCGGTGACGTCGACAACCTCCCCAAGGGCATCATCGCCAACCCCAACTGCACCACCATGGCCGCGATGCCCGTCCTCGCCCCGCTGCACCGCGAGGCGACGCTCACCCGGTTGATCGTGTCCACCTATCAGGCGGTCTCCGGTTCTGGTGGTGCCGGCGTCAGCGAGTTGGAGAACCAGGCGAAGGCCTTGATCGACGGCGCTGCCGGGTTGGCCCGCGGCGCCGACGGGATCGCGCTTCCGCAGCCGGATATCTATGCCGGTCCCATCGCATTCAACGTGCTCCCACTCGCCGGGTCGATCGTTGCCGATGGCACCGGTGAGACCGACGAGGAGCAGAAGCTGCGGAACGAGAGCCGCAAGATCCTGCACATCCCAGACCTGCCCGTCGCGGGGACCTGTGTCCGGGTCCCGGTCTTCACCGGTCACTCGCTGAGCATCCACGCCGAGTTCGCCGAGCCGATCACCCCCGAGCGTGCCACCGAGATCCTCGCCGGCGCCCCCGGGGTGGAACTGGCCGACCTGCCGACCCCGTTGCTGGCTGCCGGCCGCGACCCGTCGTACGTGGGCCGCATCCGGCAGGACCAGTCGGTACCGGGCGGCCGCGGCCTCGTCCTGTTCGTCTCCAACGACAACCTGCGCAAGGGCGCCGCCCTCAACGCCGTTCAGATCGCGGAGCTGATCGAGCAGCGCCGCTGACGGGGTGTACCTGGCCTGCCACGGGGCGTGTGCGCATGTTGCGGAAACGTAATAGAGATGGTTCGGCCGGGTGAGCGAGGACCATGGCCAGCGGGAGTCCGTTCTATTACTCTCCGGTTACTGACCTTGGGAGGCCAGAAATGAAGCCCGTTGCCGACGGTCCGCAGCTCTCCTTGCTCAGCTCCCGCAAGGAGCACATGGCCCAGATGTTTCTCGACCGCGTCGCCGCGACGCCGAACCGGGAGGCGTTCCGCCATCCGGTCGACAACGAGTGGAAGTCAGTCAGCTGGCAAGAGCTAGACGAGCTGGTACGCCGGCGCGGCGCCGGCCTGATCGCGTTGGGGGTCGAGCCCGAGCAACGTGTCGCGGTCGCCTCGAGCACCCGGATGGAGTGGGTCGAGAGCTACCTGGCGGCCGTGCTCGCAGCTGCCGCGACGACGACGATCTACCCGACCACGATGGCGGCCGACGTCGCGTTCATCGTGGCGGACGCCGATGTCCAGGTGGTGTTCGCCGAGGACGCCGGCCAGGTCGACAAGCTGCGCGAGCACAAGTCCGAGACCCCCTCGCTGCACAAGGTCGTGCTGATCGACGGTGAACCCGAGGAGCGCGACGGCGACTGGGTGATCAGCCTGTCCGCCCTGGACGAGCTCGGCGCGCAGTACCTGGACGAGCACCCCGAGGCGATCGATGAGCGGATCGACCAGGTCAAGCCCGATCACCTGTGCACCTTGATCTACACGTCCGGGACCACCGGTCGTCCGAAGGGTGTGCGGCTGCCGCACACGGTGTGGACGTACGAGGGCGCCGCGGTGGAAGGGATCCGGGTGCTCAGCCCGGACGATCTGCAGTTCCTCTGGCTGCCGCTGTCGCACGTGTTCGGCCAGGTCCTGATCGCCGTACAGCTGCAGATCGGATTCGCCACCGCGATCGACGGCCGGATCGACAAGATCGTCGAGAACGCGGCTGTCGTCCAGCCGACCTTCATGGCCGCCGCGCCGCGCATCTTCGAGAAGGCGCACGCCCGGATCGTGACGATGATCGAGGACGAGGGCGGCGTCAAGGCGAAGCTGTTCCACTGGGCTTTCGGGGTCGGCGCAGGAGTGTCGAAGCTCCGCCAGCAGGGCAAGGAGCCGAGTGGCGTGCTGGCGGCGCAGTACGCGCTGGCCGACAAGCTCGTCCTGTCGAAGATCCGGGCTCGCTTCGGCGGCAAGATCCGGTTCTTCGTCTCCGGCTCGGCGGCCCTGGACAAGCGCCTGGCCGAGTGGTTCCACGCGGCCGGGCTGCTGATCCTGGAGGGCTACGGCTTGACCGAGACGGCGGCCGGCTCGTCGCTGAACCGCCCTGAGCAGTACCGGCTGGGCAGCGTCGGCCCGATCTTCCCGGCGGCCGAGTTCAAGATCGCCGAGGACGGCGAGATCCTGATCAAGGGCCCCGGCGTGATGAGCGGCTACCACAACCAGCCCGAGCAGACCGCCGAGGTGATCGACTCCGACGGCTGGTTCCACACCGGCGACATCGGCCACTTCGAGGACGAGTACCTCTTCATCACCGACCGGAAGAAGGACCTCTTCAAGACCTCCGGCGGCAAGTACGTCGCCCCGCAGGTGATCGAGGGCCGGTTCAAGATGATCTGCCCGTACGCCAGCCAATTCGTTGTCCACGGCAACCTGCGCAACTTCGTCAGCGCCCTGGTGACGCTGGACCCGGACTCGATCCAGGGCTGGGCCGAGCAGAACGGCCTCGGCGGCAGGCCGTACGCCGAGATCGTCACCTCCGATGCCGCCCAGGCGATGGTCCAGGGCTATGTGGACGAGCTGAACGCCGGCCTGAATCGCTGGGAGACGATCAAGAAGTTCACCATCCTCGACCGGGACCTGACCGTCGAGAGTGGTGAGATGACGCCGAGTCTGAAGCTCAAGCGCAAGTACGTGGAAAGCCAGTACAGCGACGTCCTGGACAAGATGTACGACTAATACTCAGTGGACGGCCTGGGCGCCGAGCTCGACGGTGAGTACGCCGACGGCGATGACCACGATGCCGAGGGTCATCGTGCGGTTGAGGGGTTCTTGGAAGATGGCCCGGGCGAGGCCTGCGGTGAGTGCGATGCCGGTGGCGGCCCAGATGCCGTACGCGACGCCCAGGGCCATGCCGTCGTCGAGCGCCAGGCTGAGCAGGACGAACGCGAGGATGTAGCCGCCGAGGATCGCCGGGATCCACTGCCGCTTCTGTCCGCCGTCGGAGGCGCGCAGTGACATGGTGGCGGCGACCTCGGCCAGGATGGCTCCGATGAGAAGGATCCAGCTCATTTCGCGACCTCCTGTGCCTTGTGCGAGCCGAGCTGTGCCTGGTGTGAGCCGAGTTCGACGGTGAGGACACCGGCGATGATGAGGACGATGCCGAGCCCCATGAGTGCGGTCAGGGGTTCGCCGAAGATGACGGCGGACAGGAGCGCGGTGAGGGCGACGCCGGTGGCGGCCCAGATGCCGTAGGCGACGCCGATCGGCATGCCGAGCCGCAGGCACGCCGTCACCAGGATGAAGGCCGCGATGTAGCCGGCGGTGACAACGGCGTACCAGGCCGGCTGGTCCAGCGCGGCCTTGAGGGCCAGCGTCGCAGCGACCTCGGCACCGATCGCGCCGGCCAGGGCGAACCACTTCCTCATGTGGGACTCCTTTCCGGGCTGGGCGTTTCTGGGCTGGGGGTTTCTGGGGTGGGCGTTTCGGTGAGGGCGATCAGCTGGGCGATGACCGCGTCGCGGTCCTTGGCCGGTGCGAAGACATCGGTGGCTTCGGCGCTCCAGAGCCCGTCGGCGGCCAGCTGGGCGATCCGGAGACGGGCCCGCTCGGCCGGGTCGGTGACGTCGTCGAGGCTGAGCCAGCGGTGAAGCGTCATCTCCCAGGGGACGCAGTACGCCGGATCCGCCAGGCCCTCGGTGTAGACGGCGAGATCGGCACGGGTCAGCCGGCCGGCGGCGATGACGCTGACGTAGGCGCGAACCCGCTCCGCGGCCGTGGTCTCCTCGAACGGTTTACCCACCCGAGCGAGCATCGCCTCCTCGAGCCGCTGGGCGGCGTACTCAACGACGGCGAGCACCAACTCCTGACGCGTGCGGAAGTGGTACAGCACGCCGCCTTTGGTGACGCCCGCCTCCTTGGCGGTCGCGTCAAAGGTGATCTCCACCGCCCCGTCGTCATTCCCCGCCAACCGGAACGCCGCATCAAGAATCGCTGTCCGTGAACTCGGCCTCATGCCCGTAACTATACCATACGGTCGGTACAGTTACGATCGACTCAGAGTGAGGCTGGTCGCGCAGCCGAGGACTTCCGTGTGCGAGTCGTCAATTTTGATTGACGACTCGACGTCGTCAATCTATTTTGACGATATGGGTGTGGACTTGGCGGAGGGTAGGCGGCTGATGGATGCGGCAGCGAGCAAGGAACCGGAGGTCGGGCTGACCGCGGTGGTGGCGTTGCGGCAGCTGGTGGAGGTTCTGGAGGAGCTTCAGGTGAGCCATGCGCGTGAGTTGGGCTGGTCATGGCGGGATATCGCTCGTCGACTCGGGGTGAGCAAGCAGGCCGTGCACTACAAGCACGGGCTGCGGAGTGCGCGGCTGGACAGGTCATGAGGCCGCGGTGGCTTCGTCGGGTGGTTCGCTCCGCGACCGGCGACGACGGGACCGGGGATTACTGGCGCCGGTTCACGCCGGACGCTCGTGAGGTGATCAGCCAGGCGTTCGCTGAGGCTCGTGAACTCGGGCACCCATGTATGGCGGACGAGCATGTCCTTCTTGGTCTGCTGCGGCATGGTGCCGGTCAGGCCGTCGGCCTGCTCGAGGCCCAGGGGCTGGATCTGGACACGGCGCGAGCAGAACTGCTGAAGGTGGGACCGACGCTCGGGCCGGCTGCTGATCCGGCCGCGGCGCTGCGGGGTGTCGGAGTGGACGTCGACGAGGTCCGACGACACCTGGAAGCTTCGTTCGGGCCGGAGGTAGTGGCTGCGGCTGAGTGGCGGGTGCGGCGCCGGCCGCGGTGGCGGGGCGGGCACCCGCGTCCCAGCGCGCTGTGCGTACACGTTCTGGCCAAGCGCTCGTTCGAGTTCGCCGCCGGCTTCGCCACCCGCCGCGGTGACGCGGGTATCGGCCCGGACCATCTCCTCTATGGCGTGCTGCAGGACGCGGCCGACCCTCTCGGCACCCAGCTCAGCCGCCGCAGCCGCCGAGAGCTCGCCTCCCTTGGGTTCGTTCCGGGCCGGCCGAACCCGGTACGTCTACAGCTCCAGGCGCACGGCATCGATCTGACTCGGCTGGCGGCCGAGATCGGGCGGTAGCTTGTCCGCTTCGCCGGACGCACGCTGCGCCGGATCGACCGGTATCTGCCGTAGGTGGGTTGTTACTTGGCGGCCCAGCCGAGCTGGGTGATTGCCTGCCTGGTGATCTCGAAGTCCTCGTGGACGGGCGCGATGGCTCCGTCGGGGTGGTGGGTCAGCCAGTCGCCGGCCGCCTGGGGTGAGGCGAAGAAGCTGCCGAGGTCGCAGATCTCGGCGCGTACGTCGTCCACGGGGTGGTCGGGCCGGATTTTGGTCACGACGGCTTGCGGTGGGTCGACGGACAGCACGCGGTCGGGGGCGAGCTCGACGCGGATGGTCTGGCCGGTGGCTGGACAGACGGACTCGACCACGCCCGGTCGGCCGAGGATGACGGGGAATTCGAAGGTGTCGGTGGCGCAGAACGCGTAGACGGTCCGGTCGTCGAAGGTGAACCGGTGCCGGGTCGCGCGCAGGGTCAGTCCGAAGCCTGCGATCCGGCCATCGTCGTCCCATTCGACGCTGGGGTGCCGGGCCAGCTCGGTACGGAGCTGGTCGACGGTCCAGCCTCCCGCGGCGGCGACTTCATCCACGGTGACCGGCTGGCCGACGGCTAGGAGTCGGGTCAGGTGCAGCATGAGGTCGGGCAGCCCGAACTGGGCGCGCATGAGCTTGACCAGGTGCTGGGCTTCTGCTGCCTGGGTGGTCATTTTGGGACCTTTCAGGTTGTGGCGAGTAAGTGCCCGAACAGCCGGATGGCGAGGTCTTCGGCCTGGTCTTGGTCGAGGATCTGGCCCGGGATGTTCGGGTGGGCGCCGGTCCAGGCCTGGGCGGCGGCGCGGTCGGCGAAAAAGTTGAGGTAGTCGCAGCAGCAGTCCGCCGAAGGCCCACCGCCAGCGTCCGCGCCGATGAACACCACTGCCGTTTTGGGTTCCCAGGTGGTTCGGCCAGCGGTCGTGGTGACGATGACCCGCCGACCGGTTGTCACGTCGACGGACTCGATCAAGGTGTCTTCGCCGACCATGGCCGAGACCCCCAGCGCGTCGATCGCGCACATCGCGTAGACGTCGACTCCGTCACCGGCCTGGCCGTCGCCGATCCGGACTCGATGCCTGGTCGGCGTGGCGGAGAACGGATAGGCGACCGCGATCTGGCCGTCCCGGTCGAGCCGGATCGCGTCCAGGTCATGCAGTGCGGTCAACACGTCGCCCGAGGTCCGGACGTTGCTGATGCGGTCGACAGCGTCCAGGGTGGGCGGCCGTCCGGTCGCGGCGAAGGTACGGAGGATCGCCTGGTGGGCTGCCTTCTCGACCGGGTCCATAGGCAGGGCCCGAGTCCGCCACGCGCTCAACACCTCGCCCGGCACCGCGGACTGTCCAGCCGCGTGCTGTTCGCCCGCGTGTTGCCCAGCCGCGGTGATTGCCTTGCGCAACTGCTCGATCGACGGCGCGGGGACGATCCGGCCGTCCTGGTCGCGGTAGAGGCGGCATGCCACGCCGCAATCACCGTCATCGGCGGCGAACGGGTCGACCCCGTTGATCAACAGGGTTGGCGAGCCGGCCATGCCGAATTCGGTGGCCGCGTTGTCAGAGTCGATCACCCGGGTGGTGATTGGTAGATCGGTCGCGGCGGCGAGTCGCTCGAGTAGGGGTGGCAGGTTCGGGCAATCCGGGATGTGCAGGACTTCGAGCTTCATCTGGTCGCCTCCGTGTGCGGGTCGATCGCCTCCAGGAGCGCGCAGGAGCGGTCGGCGCGCGGCCGATCGCAGGTCGCGACCAGATCGGCCAGCGAGTCGTGCATCCGCTGCAGATCCCGGATCCGCCGTTCCAGGTCCGCCTGGCGGTGCTCGGCCAGCCCCCGGGCCACGTCGCAGCTGTCCGGCCCACCGCTGTCGAGGTGCAGCAGTTCCTCTACCTCGTCCAAGGTGAAGCCGAGTTCCTGGGCCCGTTTGATGAACCGCAACAGATCTACCGCGGTCGGCGGGTAGTCGCGATATCCACCCGACGTCCGCGGCGGCTCGTTCAAGAGCCCCCGACGCTCGTAGTACCGAAGCGTCTCAGCATTCACCCCGACCTGGCCGGCCAGCTCACTGGTTCGCATACCGCCATCGTCAACCCCGTACCCAACTACAGAGTCAACCAGTACGCCGACCCACCTGAATCGGGGACCGTGAACAAGAAACCGGGAGCTCAGACAGGCTATTTTGTTGTTCACGGTCCCGTGATGTTGTTCATGGTGTGACCGACAAGGAGTCTTATGGACTGGAGTGATCTGCCGCTGACCGAATGCCTGCGCGGTGACGAGGCGGAGGTGCTGTGCTTCGCCCTGGATCGCGTGCGCCGGCAGTTCGCCTGGAAGACCGGCGGCCTGGATGCTGAACAGTTGCGTCGACAGCATCCGCCGTCGTCCATGACGCTGGCCGGTTTGATCAAACACATGGCGTTCGTCGATGAAGGATTCACCGCTCAGGCTGCCGATCGACCACTCGGCCCTCCGTGGGATGCCCGGGGCTGGGTCGAGAACGACGAGTGGGGGTGGCAGTCGGCAGTCACCGATGACCCGGAGGAGACGTACGCGCTGTGGTATGGCACCGCGGAACGCTCTCGGGCCGCCTGGGCGGAGATGAGTGCAGACGGGGGCCTTGACGTGAGGGTCGAGCGAGGGAGCCCGGACTGGGTGGTCAATCGCCGACGGATCCTCGTTGACCTGCTGGAGGAGTACCTGAAACACACCGGCCATGCCGACGTACTCCGCGAAGCGGTCGACGGACTGAGGGGCAACGACCCGGACTGACCCGCAACTGTTCGGCCGGAGGCGGCGCGGTCGGCGTACTGCCGCTGCGATCCGATTGCGGATGGCTCCGTAGGATTGGTCTGTGCCGTCGACATTGCCCGAGGGAGAGGTCGCGCCCCGGGATGGGGTGCTGCCGCAGGAGGCCGTTGCCGAAGCTGCCGGCCGGCCGTTCGGGTTCTACCTGCACGTGCCGTTCTGTGCGTCCCGGTGTGGGTACTGCGACTTCAACACATACACCGCGAAGGAGCTCGGCGGCGGGGCGTCGCAGGCGTCGTACGCGGAGACGGCGGTCGAAGAGGTTCGGTTGGCCCGGCGAGTGATGCCGGAGCTCGATCGGCCGGTGGACACGGTGTTCTTCGGCGGGGGTACGCCGACTCTGCTGCCGGCCGAAGACCTCGGGCGGATGCTGGCCGCGGTGCGGGACGAGTTCGGGCTGGCGCCGGATGCAGAGGTGACCACGGAGGCCAATCCCGAGTCGGTGGACCCCGAGTATCTTTCTCACCTTTTGGAAGTTGGCTTCACCCGGGTGAGTTTCGGGATGCAGAGTGCGTCGTCGCACGTCCTGCGGATCCTGGATCGCCAGCACACCCCGGGGAGGGCGCTGGAGGCGGTGAAGGAGGCGACGGCCGCCGGGTTCGAGCACGTGAACCTCGACCTGATCTACGGCACCCCGGGGGAGTCGCTCTACGACTGGCGGGCCTCGCTGGAGTCGGCGATATCGGCCGACCCGGACCACGTCAGTGCGTACGCCCTGATCGTTGAAGAAGGCACCCAACTCGCCCGCCGGGTTCGTCGTGGCGAGCTGCCGATGCCGGATGACGACGACCTCGCCGACAAGTACATGCTCGCCGACGAACTGCTGACCAAGGCCGGCCTCGGCTGGTACGAGGTGTCCAACTGGGCGCGCACCGATGACGCCCGCTGCAGGCACAACGAGCTCTACTGGCGCGGCGACACCTGGTGGGGGATCGGCCCGGGCGCCCACTCCCACGTCGGCGGCGTCCGCTGGTGGAACGTCAAGCACCCCAGTGCGTACGCCGAACGCATAGCAGCCGGCGAGAGCCCGGCGTACGCGCGGGAGATCCTCGACGCGGAGACGCGGCGGGTGGAACGCGTGCTGCTGGAGATCCGGTTGAAGGCCGGGCTGCCGATCGACGTACTCGACGCGGCGGGCCGGGAAGCGGCGAAGGCGATCCTCGGGGATCTGCTCGTCGAGGAAAACGGCCGGCTCGTGCTTACTCCGCGTGGCCGTCTGCTGGCCGACGCCGTTGTCCGGGACCTGCTGCCCTGACGCTGGAAAGTCCGGACATTCCAGCAAACCCCCAGGTTATGGAGCCGTCCGTCATCGGCGGGGTGCGTACGGTGACATCGCACCCTGGTATGTGCTGACCTGGGCCCTTCCGTGTCTCAGAGTGACGGTGTGGTGCTTGACACGTTCGGCGGGACCCTGAAAACTCAGTTCACTTTCCCTTAGGAGAACGCTCTCAACCCGTCCTGAATCACAGGGAGCAATGCAATGCGGCCCAGTGCCCGTTGTCGCCCCGCCGCTGTCGCCCTGGCCTGCAGCCTCACCCTGCTGGTCGCGGCCTGTGGTGGAAACGACCAGACCAGCCCTGCCGCCGGCGACGCCGCCGACGGTCCGCGGGTCGAACTGACCATCGCCACCTTCAACGAGTTCGGGTACGCCGACCTGTACCGCGAGTACGAGGCCGCGCACCCCAACATCAAGATCACCGAACGCCGGGCCGCCACCGTCGACGAGCACATCAAGAACCTGGAGACCAACCTGGCCTCCGGGTCCGGGATGGCCGATATCGAGGCGATGGAGGTCAGCTGGATCTACAAGTACCTGGCCAAGGCGGACAAGTTCGTCGACCTGCGCCAGCACGGCGCCGACGACCTGAGGTCCCGCTGGCTGGACTGGAAGATGTCCGGCGCGACCACCTCCGAGGGCAAGATCATCGGCTACGGCACCGACATCGGCCCGGAGGCGATCTGCTACCGCCGCGACCTGTTCGCCAAGGCCGGCCTGCCGACCGATCGGGCCGAGGTGGCGAAGCTGTTCCCCGACTGGTCGTCGTACTTCTCCTACGGCCGCCGGTTCAAGGCGAAGATGCCGAACTCGGCCTGGTACGACTCCGCCGTACTGACCTGGGAGGCGATGCGCAACCAGTTGATCCAGGCGTACTACTCCAACCAGGACCGCTACCTGGGCGACGAGAACGAGTTGCTCAAGAAGACCTGGGACCAGATCGTCGCGGGTACCGAGGACGGTCTGTCCGCGAAGCTGCCGGCCTGGAGCGAAGCCTGGAACAAGGCGTTCCGGACGGACGCGTTCGCCACGATGGCCTGCCCGGGCTGGCTGCTCGGCGTCATCCAGGACAATGCCGGTGCCTTCGGCAAGGGAAAGTGGGACGTCGCCGACGTGTTCCCCGGCGGCGGCGGGAACTGGGGCGGTTCGTACCTGACCGTGCCGACGCAGTCGTCGCAGCCGGCGGAGGCCGCCAAGCTCGCCGCCTGGCTGACCGCGCCCGAACAGCAGGTCAAGGTGTTCCAGAAGGTCGGCTCGTTCCCGTCGACCGTCGACGCGTACGACAACGAGCAGGTCAAGAAGCAGGTCAACGCGTACTTCAACAACGCGCCGGTCGGCGAGATCTTCATCAACCGCGCCAACAACGTGATCCTCAAACAGCACAAGGGCCCGCGCGACGGCGAGATCAACACCGTCTTCTCCGACGCCCTCACCCGTGTTGACGAAGGAAAGCAGTCCCCGAGCGCCGCCTGGAAACAAGCCCTACGTGATGCGGAGAAGGCCGCCAACACCAGACGGGGCAACTAGTAGTACTTTGTTAGGTCGGCGTGGTTGCGTTGTTTTGCGGGGGTCTTGGTGTTGGATCGGGGTGTGGATGCTGCTGACTTCGCTGCGGTGGGTGATCGCCTGGATTCCTTTGTGGGGCAGGTGTTCGCGTCGTTCGCGCGGTCGGATCAGCGGGCCGTGGGTGGGTTGTATCTGCGGGGTCTGATGCTGGATGGGCGTCGCAAGTCGATGCAGCCGATGGCGGCGCGGCTGGGGGTGGATCATCAGCGGTTGCAGCAGTTCATCACTGACTCGCCCTGGGATGTGGTGCCGGTGCGCAGGGTGCTGGCGGGTCTGGCGACCGCGGTGGTTCAGCCGGACGCATGGGTGATCGATGACACCGGGCACGCCAAGGACGGCGATTCGTCGGCCTGTGTGGCCAGGCAGTACTCCGGCACGTTGGGCAAGGTCGGGAACTGCCAGGTCGCGGTCAGCGTCCACGCTGTGACCGATGCCGCGTCGGCGCCGCTGGACTGGCGGCTGTTCATGCCCGAGAGCTGGGACGACCAGTTGGTTGCCGCCGGCGAAGCGGCCGAGGCGGTGCGCCGCCGCAGGCTCAAGTGCCGGATCCCCGAGTCCGAACGGCACCGCCGCAAGTGGGAGATGGCGTTGGAGATGCTCGACGAACTCCGCCAGTGGGGGCACCAGCCCCCGGTCGTGGTCGCCGACGCCGGCTACGGTGATGCCACCGCGTTCCGGCTCGGTCTGGAAGAACGCGGCATCGGCTACGTCGTGGCGATCAAAGCCACCACCAGCGCCTACCCGGCGGCCGCCGAGCCGGTCACCGCGCCCTACTCCGGCCGGGGCCGTCCACCCATAGCCCGCTACCCCGACACCCCGGTCAGCTGCAAGGACATCGTGATGAACGCCGGTCGCCGCGCGCTGCGGCAGGTGACCTGGCGGCGCGGCACCAAAACGGGCCCCGGCAACCGGACCGCGGCCATGCGCTCGAAGTTCACCACGATACGGATCCGGCCCGCCAGCCGCGAGATCGACCGCGCCGACGACGGATCGCTGCCCGAACGATGGCTGATCGCCGAATGGCCACCCGGCAAGACCGAACCCACCGACTACTGGACCTCCGACCTGCCCGCCGACACCCCGATCGCCACCCTGGTCCGCCTGGCCAAGATCCGCTGGCGCATCGAACACGACTACCGGGAACTGAAAACCGGTGTCGGCCTGGACCACTTCGAAGGCCGCAGCTGGACCGGCTGGCACCACCACGCCACCCTCGCCACCGCCGCCCACATCTTCCTCACCCGACTACGACTCACCCGCCCAAAAGAACATGGGCAGGCCTGACCTTCTACGCCCTACTGCACAAACTGCAGCAATTCCTCGCGTACTGGATCGGCACCTGCCCCACCTGCCACCAGCACTACCCGACCTAACAAAGTACTACTAGTGCCCCGTGTCGGTGCACTAGGTACTACCTTAAGAACGTTGCCGTCTCGGAGGAGGTCCCATGTCGTTGCAGGGTCAGGACGGTGGGACTCCGACCTTGGAGCAGGTCGCGGCGTTGGCAGGGGTGTCACGGGCGACCGTGTCGCGGGTGGTGAACGGGTCGCCGAAGGTGTTGCCGGACACGGTGGCGGCGGTGGAGCGGGCGATCGGGCAGTTGGGTTATGTACCGAACCGGGCGGCCCGGGCGCTGGTGACGCGACGGACGGATTCGGTCGCGTTGGTGGTGCCGGAGCCGGACAGCCGGGTGTTCTCGGACCCGTTCTTCGCGGGGATCCTGCGAGGGGTCAGCATGACGTTGGCGCCGACGTCGTCGCAGTTGGTGCTGCTGATCGAACCGGCTGAGGGGGACGACCAACGGCTGTTGCGGTACCTGCGCGGCGGGCACGTCGACGGCGCGATCATCGTCAGCCACCACGGGCGGGACAACGTGCTGCAGGAGTTGGCCCAGTTGCCGTTGCCGATCGTGTTCAGCGCACGGCCGCTCGGGGTCGACGTACCGGTCGCGAGTGTCGACGTGGACAACGTCGCGGGCGCCCGTACTGCGGTCGAGTACCTCCTGTCGATCGGGCGTCGGCGGATCGGGACGGTCGCGGGTCCGCTGGACATGACGGCGGGGTTGGACCGTTTGACGGGGTACCAGGAGGTCGCCGCGGAGGCCGGGTTCGCCGAAGCCGTTGCCTTCGGCGACTTCACGGCCGACGGTGGCGAACACGCCGCGAATAAACTCTTCGACGAACACCCCGATCTGGACGGCCTCTTCGTCGCGTCCGACCTGATGGCGACCGCCGCCCTCCGGGTCCTGTCCCAACGCGGCCGCCGGGTCCCCGACGACGTCGCAGTGGTCGGCTTCGATGACTCCGTGGTGGCGACCACGACGACCCCCAAACTGACCACCATCCGCCAGCCGGTCGAAAAACTAGGCGCCCGCCTCGCCGAGATCCTCCTCGCCAAAATCGCCGGCGCCGACCTCACCACCCCCGAAATCCACAACACCGAACTCATCATCCGCGGCTCCGCGTGATCCTCAACGACAGCAGGGGATGCGGTTACGAAGGTGCGACAACCGGTACTCGGTGAGCGGCCGCGGTTCGTGCGAGTCTCTCGTCGTAGGTGACCATCGCCTGGAGTTCCTCCTGGAGCATCAGGGCCGTGGCCAGATGGATCGCGTCGAGGGATCGGAGGGTGGGTTCCGGGATTCGGCCGGCGGATTCGATCACCGCCGGACCGATGCCGATCTGGCCGATTCGGGAGAGCAGGAGGTCGGCGTTCACCATCGTGGGCGGGTCTTCTCGCTGAACGGCCCGGCGGGTTTCGACGACGAGGAGCGTGCTGGCGACCAACGGCGTCGACGCGTTCTCGGCCAGATATTCCTGCAGTGCGGCGGTTTCCTTCTCGGCCCAGACGAGTTTCACGAAGGCCGAGGTGTGGAGGTAGATCACCGTCAGCGCTCGTCTTCGCGCATCTCACGCAGCACTTCGCTGAGCGGCCTCTTGCCGCGAGGTGGATCAGCCGGCTGCAGAACATCGGCAAGGCTTCCGGAGGGTGGTGTGTATTCGCCTGCTGCTGCGAGTCGATCGAGGATGCCACTGGCCGACTCCTCGGCCGGAACCAGGTACGCCACCAGACGTCCCCGATCCGTGACAGCTACTCGCTGGCCGCGCTTCGCCATGGCGACGTACTGCGACGCGTGCTGCCGCAACTCTCTGATCCCGATCGATTCCACCCCCAAGTTGTAGCACACCAAGTGCTACAACTCATATCCAATCTCACGGTGGGTCGTTCTGGAATTGGAATTGGACTCGGATGGAGTTGTCCAGGGGGAGGACGAGGGTGGTGTTGGAGGGGGTCCAGGTGTGGGGGACGAGGAAGAGGCGGTCTTGGCCTACTACGAGTAGGTGGAGGCCTCGGTAGCGGTAGTTGAAGGTTTGGCCGGTGCCGGGGCGGAGGGTGGTTTCCTCGAGGCCGGGGGATCGGAGTTGGAGTTTCTCCTTGGTGTCGAGGATGACGGTGGGGAACTGGTCGAGGTCGGCGGCGTCGGACTTGGCCAGGCCGCGGCCGGAGTACTGGGCTGTTGTCGCTGTCGCCCAGAAGGCGCAGGTGGTGGTGACGATGCCGAGGAGGACGATGAGGAGGGCCGGCGGGCGGGCGTCGCGGAGTTTGGCGCCGAGGTAGGCGAGGTATCCGAGGGTGGCCGCGGCGAGGCCGATCGCGAGGGGGACCACGAGGGCGTAGTACGGGAGGTCGCCGAGCAAGGGGTAGGCGAGCAGGGCGATGATGCCGAGGATGAGCAGGGCGACGGCAATCAGGCCGGCTCGGCGGACGGTGGTCGTGGTGTGCTGGATCGCGTTGTGGAGCAGGAGTCCGGCGACGGCGAGCAGGGTGAGGACGAGCAGCGGGACCAGGAGTGGTTGCGGGCTGCGCATCACGTAGTCCTGGGTGCTCAGGCCGATGGTGTCGACGTCGATCCCGAAGTACTCGTACTGCGCTCGCGCGGAAACGTAGCCGAAGTAGAACAGCAGGGTGCTCACGACGGTGATCGGTGCGACGATCCCGGCCGCGAAACTCACCCAGCGTTCGAGCTGGGACCGCTCGTCAGCCATCCGCGGTGAGCAAGGCGGATGGGAACCCGCCGCCAGAGGTCGGCGGAGACGTGGGCGGCCCGTTGGGGATGAATGTGATCTGGCTGCCCTTCTGATCCCCGATCAGGTTGTTGCACTCCGCCTGCGTCGGACAGATCGCGGTGGCTTGGAGGATCAGTGTGGTCGGTTCGTCGGCGTGTCCGGTCGCGACCTGGCGGACGCCGACGTAGCACGGCTTGAAGTTCTCCTCCTGCCAGTCGACGCCAGTGCACGGCCGGTTGTCGGGGCGGCAGCCGGACTGGTCGAGTTCGAAGACACCGCCCGGTTCGAGGTGGGCCGCGCCGGTCCGGATACTGACGCCGGCCGGGATCGGGTTCTTGCCGAGCCAGTTGACCTCGGCGCACTGGTAGACGCCGTCGGCATCGACGTTGCCGCCGATCGGTGCGTTCGCGATCATGATCGACGGCTTCTGCTGGGGCGGTTGCGGGGTCTCCGGTTCGGTCGGTTCGAAGCTGGGTTCGCCGGTCGGCACACCAGTGGTCGGGGGCTCGAGGGTGTTGCCCGAATCGCCCGGATCGTTGCCCGAACAGCCGATCACGGACAGCACCAGCAGCCCGATCGCCAGTGCACTTCGCCCACTGGACATGACGATCACCCCTTCTGTTCAGGATGACGCTGGGTGCTGTCGGCGACAACACTTCGTATGCTCTCTCGTTCACCCTCTGCTGCGACTACTGTCGAGTGCGGTCACGAACGTCGTACCCCAAGACGACAAGGGAGATGCATGTCCGATCACGAGATCAGGATCGCGCTGGTGCTCAACGGTGGCGTCAGCCTGGCGGTCTGGATGGGCGGCGTCACGCACGAGCTCGACCTGGTCCGGCGGGCATCGGGTGGCGACGAACTGCCGGCCGCCCAGCCGTACGACGAGGTGCTGGCGGCCCGTTGGCGCGACCTGTGCCATCGCGACGGCGAACGGCGCCGGCTGGTCGTCGACGTGATCGCGGGGACGAGTGCGGGCGGGCTGAACGGATCCCTGCTGGCGACAGCGATCGCGAACGGGTCGACGCTGGATCCGGACGGCGACCAGGGCCCGTGGTTGCGGCAGAAGTGGGTCGGGCTGGGTTCGCTCGAGGTCGGCAAACTGGTTCCGGCGGTCGGGGTCCCGTCGACCTCGGTGCTGGACGGCAACTACTTCCTGGACGAGTTGAAGAAGCTGCTCGAAGGCGTCGCCGTCGCCGGCAAGACCGAGGCGGAAGAGCCGGTGACGTTGTTCGTGACCGCGTCGGGGCTCGGGGTGCAGCAGTTCGAGGCGAAGGACGCGGCCGGCCAGCGGTTCGTCGTACCGGATCATCGGTACCTGTTCGGCTTCACGAGTGAGCAGTCCGCGAAGTACGACGGGGCGAACCGGAAGTTCACGATGACGCAGACCAACGGGCTGAGTGACACCAGGTTGCTGGCCCGGGCGGCTCGCGCGTCGGCTTCGTTCCCGGCCGCGTTCGGGCCGGTGCTGGAGACGCCGAAGATGGCCGTGTCGCCGCCGCGGATGCAGCCGGGGCAGCACCAGGCCGACTCCGGCGCGTGGCTGGTCGATGGTGGGGTGCTCGACAACGCGCCGTTCGGGCCGGTGCTCGACGTGGTCGCGCGGCGTCCGGTGACCGGCCGTGCCAGCCGGTACGTGCTGTACGTCGTACCGTCGGCCGGGATCGGTCTGGCCGAGACGCGGTTGCCGGAATCGAAGGAGCCGAACTGGCGGGTGTCGGCGTTGTCGGCGGTGCAGTTCCCGCGCGAGGTGGACTTCCGCTCCGACGTCGAGCAGCTGGAGCGGTTGCTGCTGGAGGCGGACGCGTCCTGGTCCGACACCCAGCGGCTCTTTGATCGTTGCATCGAGCAACAAAAGGAGCGGGAGCGGTTGCGGACCGCGGCCGAGTTGCTGCTGCCGGCGTACTCGCGGGGCCGGGCGGCCGGTGGGGTCTGGGAGGCGGTGACGATCGTGTCGCACGACCAGACGACCGTGCTGGAACCGGCGACCGCGTTGACCGAGGCCGAGATCGACGAGGTCCTCGCCACCGAGCACCCTTGGGTCCCCGATCCGGACGGCAGCACGGAGCCGGTGCAGACCGTCAACGGGGCCCCGAGCTGGCCGTGGGGGACAGGCGCCGCGGAGCGCGTAGTACGGCTGGTACTTCGGTCGTTGCGGGGGCAGATCGACAGGTCGGAGCAAGCGGATCGTGGTGAGCTCGGGCGTCGGTTGACGGCGACCAGCGATGCGTTGCAGAAGGTGCAGGCGGTTCGGGACAGGCTGCTGGAGGAGCTCGCCGAGGCGGACCTGGATCTCAAGCCGGCCGGCGGGGCCGAAGCGGTCGCGGTCGGGTTGAACGACGTCTTCGAGCAGTTGCAGATCCGGCGGGTGCTCGGCGACGAGTTCTCGGCGTTGATCGAGGTCGTCGGGGCGGACGTGGTGGAGACCGCGCTCGAGGTGGAGATCGTGTCGCGGTGTACGTCGGCGCGGACGCCGCAGCAGCGCAGCGCGCCGTTCCAGTTCCTGCGACTCGGGCCGGACATCCCGCTGACGTTGCTGGACGAGTTGCCCGAGGGATCGATCGCGGGCGACCTGAAGGACCGAATCCTGTACGGCACGCAGGTCGGGCACTTCGGTGCGTTCGGCGCGGCCGACTGGCGGAAGTGGGACTGGCTGATGGGCCGGTTGCACTGCGTCGCCCATCTCGGCGCGATGCTCGGCGCCGACCCGGACTGGATCCGGGAGACACAGCGGCAGGTGATCGAGTCGGAGGAGTGGACGGTCCAGAAGGTCGCCGATCAGGTGCAGAAGCTGGCCGACGACTTCCCGGTCGACGCTGGTCTGGCCGCGCTGACCCGGATGCGAGACGAGCTGAACCAGTCGAAGGCCGGCCGCGCGACCACAAGAGGGCTCGCCGACCGGATGGTCGAGGTGTCCGGGGGACTGGGGCCGCAGGTCGGTCAGTGGGTGCGGGCGATGGCGGCGCGGAAGAACCAGCCTTCGTCGTGGTTGCTGCAGGTCGCTCGCTGGTTCACGCGGCCGGTGCGGGAGAGCCTGTGGAGCCGGTTGGTGCGGGGGGCTGAGCTGGGTGAGACCAAGCGGCCGTTGATCTTCCAGCCGTGGTTGCCGTCGGCTGCGTTGGGACTGGCGGTGGTGTTGCTGGTGGTCGCCGGAGTGGTCGGGGTGACCGCGGTGACGATCATCGCGTCGCTGTTGGCCGGATTGGTGCTGGCCGCCGGGGCCTTGTTGTTCGGGGTCGGCTGGTTCGTACGGCGTACCCGGCGAAGGATCAAGGAGTGGATCGAGGAGCGGATGCCGCCGATCAGTCCTGCGTCACGAAATCGATGAGTTCCTCGACCCGGCCGAGCAGTTCGGGTTCCAGGTCGGCGTAGCTCTTGACCTTGGAGAGGATGTGTTTCCAGGCCGCGGCCACGTCGGCCTGGTCGGTGGCGGGCCAGCCGAAGGTTCGCAGTACACCCTTCTTCCATTCCTCACCGTGCGGGATCCGCGGCCAGGCGGCGATCCCGACGGAAGACGGCTTGACCGCCTCCCAGATATCGATGAACGGGTGGCCGACCACGAGCACGTGCCGGTTGGTCACCTGAGCGGCGATCTTCGACTCCTTGGACCCTTCGACCAGGTGGTCCACCAGTACGCCGAGACGGCGGCCGGGGCCGGGCTGGAAACGGTTCACGATGCCCGGCAGATCATCGATGCCTTCGAGGTACTCGACCACCACGCCTTCGATCCGGAGGTCGTCACCCCAGACGCGCTCCACCAGTTCGGCGTCGTGGCGGCCCTCGACGTAGATCCGGCTGGCCCGGGCCACCTTCGCCCGGACGTTGTCGACGGCGACCGACCCGGACGCCGTACGGGTCTTCTTCGCCGGTCCCGCCTTCTTCGGCGCGACCAGACTCACCGGCTTCCCATCTACCCAGAACCCAGGACCCATCGGATACGTCCGGATCTTCCCGTGGCGGTCCTCCAGATCCACCACCCCGTGTTCCCACCGCACGACCGCCCCGACGAACCCGGACGACGGCTCCTCCACCACGAGCCCCTTCTCAAGCTCGACGTTCACGGTCCGCCCGTTCTTGGGCTTCCGCCAATCCCCGGCCAGCACATCATTCCCATACCGATCAGCCACCGCCCCACCGTAAACGCTCGCGACCCCCTTCCCCCTCAACCACACACCCCCGTACTCCGCCCTCGCTCCCGCGGCTGAGCAAGCCGGGGCCGCGGCGGCTGGCAGGTCGTTGGACCGATGGCGGGTTGCAGCGTGCCATCGGCGCAACAACGCGTTAGTGACGAGGACATCCACCGAAGGCACTCGATCCAACGGGAACAACGTCTGAGATGGATGATGGACCCGTGGACGAGACAACTGACGGGCCTACCCCGAACGTCGACAAGGGCGAACGCGATCCGGTGCGCGCGAGTCGATCCGCAGGACGGGGATCACTGGCCGGGCGGATCGTCGCGGGCGAGGATTGGGACGCGCCTGAGACCAACGACGCGATCGCGCGCGACTTCGGGCTTCTTGGTTGAGCCGGTGGGCGTCAGGCAAGTTGTTGAGCCAGGGGTGGGTGTTGTCTAGGTGACGGATCGTTTCGCGGAGCCAGGTTTGTTTGGCCGTTGCGAGTAGGGGCCAGGCGCTAGCCAGGTCACGTGCGTCTTTCGTTCGACGGAGCCTTGCCTTGAAGAGGAGCACGACTTCGGGGTTGAGGTAGCGGATTCCGTCGTCCGCGATCCAGGTGACCTGGTCGGGCGGGCCTGCGTGGTCGGGGAGGTACTTGTTGGTCCAGAGTCCATCGCGGTCTGGGGTGAGCGGCAGGTCGATGACCCACGGGGCTCCGCTGTTCTTCCGCACCCACAGCTGACTTGCGGGGTGGAACGCGTCCGGATGCTGATGAGTGAGGGGTCGCATGTCACCGCCGGCGAGGCTTCACAGGTGCCACCGATCACCAACGTGAGCGCGGAGGGCGGGTACGTCGGACGCGAAGATCGACACGTCCAGATCGTCATGCTCGCGTGGTTGCCCGGTGAAGGCGTCGATCGCCCACCCTCCGACCACCCACCATGGATGCTCGAACCCATCCATGAACGCCGCTACACCGGCGAGATCCATCGGGTCCCACCGACCGTAGAGCTGAGCCCAGTACTCGGTCTCCGCGATCTCTGCCGGCGTCCAGATCACCACTTCGGGACTCGCCACCGCAGCGCCGGACGGCACGATCGGCTCACTCATGACCGACACACTGCCCTGCATCCCGGCGCCACAGCAACGATATTTCGACGGCCAACACGGGGCCTGCGGGTCGGACGCGCTGGCGTAGTCTTTGCCGACCAGGCCGCACGGGGCCGGGCCGGGGAGAGGCAGGGATGGATGTGGAGGCGCCAGGCGCGGAGCCTGGGAAGCTGGGCCGACGGCGGGGGCTGTGGGTCGCGGGGGTTGTCGTGCTTGCGGTTGTGGCGGGTGCGGTGACGTGGGCGGTGGTGGGGCGGCAGGGGCCGGGGACTGGGGCGGGCGAGGTGAGTGCGTCGGGTACGCCGGCGCCGACGGCGTCTGAATCGGCTGCTGAGGAACGGATGCCGGGGCAGGTCGAAGCGATTCTCAAGGCGCGGGCGTCGGCGGTTTTGGCCGGGCGGCTGCCGCAGTATTTGGAGGCTGTAGACCCGGGCAATCAGGAGCTGCGGAAGCGGCACGAGCTGGTGTTCAGCAATCTGCGGAGGATCGGTGTGCGGCAGTTGAGCTACCGGCTGGAGAGCACCTGGGCGCCGGAGGAGCGGCCGCAGCACGGGGCTGGCGCTCGGGCGTTCCGGGTGCTGATGATGATGCAGGTTGCCGGTATCGACACGGCACCGCGCGCCACCTTCGTCGGTTACACCTTCGCTGAACGTGGCGGTCGGCTGCTGCTGGTGGATGACGACGACATCGCGGCCGAGCTGGATTCCGGGGGTTACCGCGAGCCTTGGGATCTCGGAGCGATCGAGGTGATGCGCAAGCCCGGCGTACTGGTCGTCGTTCCGGCTGGCGAGGGTGGCAACGCTGAGCGGCTCGCGGGGGAGGCCCAGGCGGCTGTGCCTGCGGTGCGGTCGGCTACCCGGCGTGCTCAGGCAGGCATTCTGGTCATCGCCCTTGCCGACAAGCGCTCGATGGATCCGGAGTGGCGGACTGGCGGACATGCCGCCGGTGCTGTCGCCGTGCCGAACGTGGCACCGACGGCGGAGGATCCGACCAGTTCAAGGCGGTCGGCAGCCGGGTGGTGATCAATCCCGATGGGCGCCTCAAGGCCGATCGGCTCCTGCTCGCGCACGAGTTCACGCATGCCGCGATGTCAACGTTGGGCGGCGGCGCTCCGACCTGGCTGGTCGAGGGATATGCCATGTACGTCGAGCAACGGCTCGCCGAGCAGAGCGGGTACGACGAGGACGTCGCCGACTGGCGGGACGAGCTGATGAGCGAGGCGATCCCGAAGCTGACCGTGCTCCCGATCGACGGCGTCTTCCACGGGGAGTACGACGAAGAGAGCTACGGCGTCAGCTGGATCATCGTCGAGCACCTGGTGACGAAGTACGGCCTGGCGAAATTGAACGCGCTGTATGTCGACCTCGCCCGCGGTGACGACGGCCCGGTTGTCCGCGAGCAGGTCCTCCGCAAGCACCTGAAGATCTCGGAAGCAGCCCTCGTCGCGGCGGTCAAGAAGTAACGGGCCTTCTGGCTGGAACGAAGCGGGTCAGGGCCAGGTACGTGATGAAGCCGGCGATGAGACCTACGACCCAGGAGTAGTCGTACAGGGGTTGGAGGATGGGGATCAGGCCGCCTTCCGGGAACGGGCCGGCGCCGGGATTCGAGTAGGCCCCGCCGACCGCGAGCAAGGAGCCGAAGAGGGTGGCGACGACGGCTCGCCAGTTCCAGCCATCGGAGTACCAGTAGCGGCCACCCCGGAGGTACAGGTCGGCCAAGGCCAGGTTGGTGCGGTCGATGAACCAGTAGCCGGCGATCAAGACGCCCGCGACGGATGCGAGCAGCCCGCCGTAGAAGGACAGCCAGACGAAGATGTAGATCGACGGATCGGAGATCAGCCGCCAGGGCTGGATCAGGATGCCGATCACGCCGGTGAGCAGGCCGGCGGTGCGGAAGTTCAGCCAGCGGGGCAGGGCGTTGGCGAAGTCGTACGACGGGCTGACCACGTTCGCGGCGACGTTGCACGACATGGTGGCCAGGATCGCCATGATCAGGCCGATCGTCACCACGACCGGGTTCTCGAAGCGGCGGGTGAGTTCGACCGGGTCCCAGATCGCGGAGCCGTAGACCAGCACGGTGCCCGACGTGGTGATGATCGAGGCCAGCGCGATGAACGACATCGTGGTCGGCAGCCCGATGATCTGGCCGAGCACCTGCTCCCGCTGGCCCTTCCCGAACCGGGTGAAGTCCGGCATGTTCAGCGACAGCGTGGCCCAGAACGCGATCATGCCCATCAGCGACGGCGCGAAGATCTTCCAGAAGTCGGCGTCCCAGCCGAGTGTCGACGGCTGGTCCAGGATCGGGCCGAGACCGCCGGCCTTGACCAGGATCGCGATCATCAGCGCCAGGAACGCGGCCGTGACCAGCGGCGCGGCCCAGTTCTCGAACCGCCGCAGACCCTCGATCCCGCGCCAGATCAGCCACATCTGCAGCACCCAGAAGAACGCGAAGCTGACCCACATCGTCCACGGATGACCGCCGACCGACGACGCGCCGGTCCAGCTGGAGCCGGCCAGCTCACCGACGATCGTGTAGATCGCCTGCCCGCCGATCCAGGTCTGGATCCCGAACCACCCGCACGCGATGAAGGCCCGCAGCAGCGCAGGGAAGTTCGCCCCGCGTACGCCGTAGAAGGCACGCGCGAAGACCGGAAACGGGATCCCGTACTTCGTCCCGGCGTGGCTGTTCAGCAGCAGCGGGACCAGCACGATCAGGTTCCCCAGCGTGATGGTGATGAACGCCTGCAACCAGTTCATCCCGAGCGCGACCAGCCCGGCCGCGAGCAGATAGCTGGGGATGTTGTGCGCCATCCCCATCCACAGTGCGGCGTAGTTGTACGTCGTCCACTTGCGTTCGGGGATCCGGGTCGGAGCGAGTTCCGCGTTGCCGTACCGGCTGCTCGCGATCACCTCGGGATCGGTCAGCTCGACTCGTCCGTCGGGATGACTGGTCTGTTCCGTCACGGCCATCGGTCCCACCTCATCCCGTCGCGGGCGTTTGCTTCGCAACAACGTGCGGGATGTGGGAGCACCCTGTCAACGGATAACTACCACCGGTGTCCGTACGGGCAGGTCAGCCAGGCCCGAGCAACGGCAACGTGGGCCTTCGGGGCACACCCAGTACGGCGTAGCCGCGGCGTACCGCTTGTTCGAGGTGCTCGATCGGCCACGGCCAGTCGTCGGTGTGAGCGAGTGCGGCCTCGAGCGACGTGCCGCCGTGGTGCAGCCCGGAGATCGTGTTCGCGACCGTGCCGAGATCGCCTGCCTGGTCACGGACGAACTCGGCATCCACCACGGCACCGTGACCCGGGACCACCTTCGCCGTCGCGGACAGCAGCCCGATCACCCGGTCGATCGTGTCCGGCCACTCCAGCGGGTACGAGTCCTCGCCGTACGACGGTGCGGCCGACTCCTCGACGAGATCGCCGACGAAGAACACGTCCACATCCGGTACGACGGCCACCAGATCGCCGTCGGTGTGCCCGTTGCCGAGGTGCAGGAGCTCGACCCGCCGGTCGCCCAGGTCGATCACCTTGGCAACCGCGAAGGTGTTGTCGACGGCAACCAGTTCGGCGATGTTCTCGTGGGCGTAGGACTCGGCTTCCGTGAAGACGCTGTTGCCGGCCACGTGATCGAAGTGGGCGTGTGTGTTGACCACCCAGCGCACCGGTACGTCGGTCAGCTCACGGATGTGCTCGCGCAGTTCCTCGGCCTCCGCGATCGTCGCCCGAGTGTCGACCACCAACGCGCCGTCGCGACCGACCACGAGCCCGACGTTGACGTCCCACTCGGCGTACCGGCGGACCCAGCAGCGATCACCCAACTCGGCCCAGGAACTCATGCCCCCGACCCTAACCCGCCCCACTACTTGCTCAGCACCCATCCCATGCCGTCGACCCTAACGCCCGGCAAGCCCTATCCAGTCGGCGGAATCCGACTTGAAGGCCGACCTGGCGGCGCTTAGTGTCGGGCAGGCGATCGCAAATATCCGATCATGGCACCGAAACTTTCGAAGGGCGGCGGCGTGACGACGACACGGCGGGCACTGGTGGTCCGGGGCGGCTGGGAGGGTCACTCGCCGGTCGAGGCGACCGACCTGTTCATCCCCTTCCTGCGGGAAAACGAGTTCGAGGTCACCGTCTCGGACACGACCGAGAGCTACCTGGACCTGGACGGCACCGATCTGGTTCTGCAGTGCGTCACCATGAGCGAGATCCCGGCCGAGCACCTGAAGGGCCTGGACGCGGCGGTCCGGAAGGGCACGGGTCTGGCCGGCTGGCACGGCGGTATCGCGGACTCGTTCCGGAACAGCGCGGACTACAACTTCATCGTCGGCGGGCAGTTCATCTCGCACCCGCACGGGTTCACCGACTACCGCGTGGACGTGGTCGCGGAGCACCCGATCGTCGACGGCATCACGCACTTCGACGTACACACCGAGCAGTACTACGTGCACTACGACCCGACCAACACCGTGCTCGCGACGACCACGTTCCGCTCGCACCCGGACTACCCGTGGATCGAGGGCGCCGTGATGCCCGCCGTCTGGACCCGGACCTGGGGCGCGGGCAACGTCTTCGTCTGCACCGTCGGGCACAAGCTGGACGACCTCGACGTACCCGAGGTCCGGACCATCATCGAGCGGGGGCTGCTGTGGGCGAGCAAATGACCAATATCGGCATCGTCGGCACCGGTGTCATCAGCGGCACGTACCTCGACCACCTGGCCAAGCTCCCCGGCGTCCAGGTCGTCGCGGTCGCCGACCTCGACGTCAGCCGGGCGCAGGCGATCGCGGACAAGTTCCCCGGCATCCGCGCCCTCTCGCCCGATGACCTGATGACCGATCCAGACGTCGATATCGTGCTCAACCTGACCATCCCGGCCGCGCACGCCCCGGTGCACCGGGCTGCGCTGCAAGCGGGCAAGCACGTGTACGGCGAGAAGCCGCTCGCGGTCGACCGGGCCGAGGCCGAACCGCTGCTGAAACTCGCGGCCGCCAGCGACCTCCGGATCGGCTGTGCGCCGGACACCGTGCTCGGCACGGGCACCCAGACCGCTCGCGCTCTCCTGGATCGCGGCGACATCGGCGTACCGACTGCTGCGACGGCGTCCTTCGTCACGCCCGGGCACGAGCTCTGGCACCCGGCCCCGGAGTTCTACTACCAGGCCGGTGGCGGTCCACTCCTCGACATGGGTCCGTACTACGTGACCAGCCTCGTCACCCTCCTCGGACCGGTACGACGGGTCACGGGGCGAGCGGGTCGGGCCCACGACCAGCGGAAGGTGCACACCGGTCCGCGGACCGGGCAGACGTTCGGGGTGGACGTCCCGACCCACGTCACCGGCGTACTGGAGCACGAGTCGGGTGCGCTGACCACTGTGCTGATGTCGTTCGACGTGTGGGCCGCGCGGCTGCCGCGGATCGAGATCTACGGCACCGAGGGCTCCTTGTCCGTGCCGGATCCCAACGCGTTCGACGGGACCGTGGAGATCGTCACCGCGACGAACCGGGACTGGGCGGAGGTCCCGGTGGCGGGCGGTTATGCGGGCGCTGGGCGTGGAGTCGGTGTGGCCGATATGGCCCGCGCCATTCGTTTGGGCGAGCCGCACCGGGCCGACGGGGCGCTCGCCTACCACGTCCTCGACGTGCTCGAGTCGCTGCTCGAAGCGGCCGCGCAGGACCAGCCCGTGGACGTGGCGAGTACGGTCGTGCGGCCGGCCGCCGTACCGTTGGGAGCGTCTCCCGAGAGCACCTGACCGGGGCGGTGGGGTGGGGCCGTATTCAGCGCTGAGACCTGTCCCACGCCGCTGCCATGGGTTAGTGGTCGCTACGGCTCGGTAGACTGGCACTCGGAAAGCTGGAGTGCCAAGGCCGACGTGGAGAGAGGGTGGTGCACGTGCTGGACGAGCGCAAACTGGACGTGCTCCGGGCCATCGTCGAGGACTACGTGGCCACTCACGAGCCGGTCGGCTCCAAGACGCTGGTGGATCGGCACAACCTCGGGGTCTCCCCGGCGACGGTCCGCAACGACATGGCCGCGCTGGAGGAGGAGGGGTACATCACCCAGCCGCACACCAGCGCCGGACGGATCCCGACCGACGCCGGCTACCGGTTGTTCGTGGACAAGCTGAGCACGGTGAAAACGCTGTCCCCGGCGGAGAAGAAGGCGATCGCATCGTTCCTGACCGGCGCGGTGGACCTGGATGACGTGGTCCGGCGTACCGTCCGGCTGCTGGCGCAGATCACCCGGCAGGTCGCGATCGTGCAGTACCCGACGCTGACCCGCTCTCACGTGCGCCACGTCGAGGTGGTGACGATGACGCCGAAGCGGCTGCTGCTGGTGCTGATCACCAGTGCTGGCCGGGTCGAGCAGCGCATCGTCGAGTCGCCGGGCGAAGTCGACGAGCGGCTGGTGTCGGACCTGCGGTCCCGGCTGAACACGGCGCTGGCCGGTCAGCGGCTGAGCGAGGCGGCCGACTCGCTGGCCACCGTCACCGAGACCTTCGCGCCGACCGACCGGCCGCTGGTGGCGGCGATCGTGACCACCCTGCTGGAGGCCTTCACCGACGAGGGCGAGCAGCGGATCGCAGTCGGTGGCGCGGCCAACCTGACCCGGTACGGCGACGACTTCGAGCGCAACGTGAAACCCGTGCTGGAGGCGCTGGAGGAGCACGTGATCCTGCTGAAGCTGCTCGGCGAGGCGACCAATCCGCAGACCCTGACGGTCCGGATCGGGCACGAGAACCCGTACGAGGAGCTCGCCACTACCTCGGTGATCGCGACGGCCTACGGCTCCAGGTCGGAGGCGCTGGCCACCCTCGGCATCGTCGGACCGACGCACATGGACTATCCGAGCACGATGGGCGCGGTCCGCGCCGTCGCGCGCTATGTCAGCCAGATCCTGGCCGACTCATGACGACCACCGCCACCAACCTTTGGTCTGGAGTATGAGCACCGATTACTACGCCGTCCTGGGCGTCAGCCGCGACGCGTCCCCGGACGAGATCAAGAAGGCCTACCGCAAGCTGGCCCGCCAGTACCATCCGGACGTGAACGACTCCGAGGACGCCCACCACAAGTTCCAGGAGATCGGCCGCGCCTTCCAGGTGCTGAGCGACCCGCAGAAGAAGCAGGTACACGATCTCGGCGGCGACCCGTTCGCTGCCGGTGCCGGCGCCGGGGCGGGCGCGGGGTTCGGCCAGGCCTTCACCTTCACCGACATCATGGACGCGTTCTTCGGCCAGACCGGCGCTGCCACCCGCGGTCCGCGGCCGCGGACCAGGCGCGGTCAGGACGCGCTGATCCCGCTCCGGATCGACCTCGGCGAGGCGGCCTTCGGCACCACCCGCGAGCTGAAGGTGGACACCGCCGTGCTTTGCCCGACCTGTTCGGGATCCGGCGCGGAGTCCGGGTCAAAACCTGTCACCTGCGAGATCTGCCACGGCCGCGGTGAGGTCACCCACACGCAGCGGTCGTTCCTCGGCGAGGTTCGGACCATGCGACCCTGCCCGCACTGCCGCGGCTTCGGCACGACCATCCCGAGCCCGTGCATCGAGTGCTCCGGCGACGGCCGGGTCCGGTCCCGCCGGACCGTCACGGTCAAGATCCCCGGCGGTGTCGACACCGGTACCCGGGTGCAGCTGTCCGGCCAGGGCGAGGTCGGCCCCGGTGGCGGCCCACCCGGCGACCTGTACGTCGAGATCGAGGTCGAGCCGCATGAGATCTTCAGCCGGCACGGCGACGACCTGCACTGCACGGTCACGTTGCCGATGACGGCCGCCGCGCTCGGCACCACGATCGACCTGCCGACTCTCGAGGGTGAGACGACGCCGCTG
This sequence comes from Kribbella caucasensis, assembly GCF_004361855.1. Lineage (GTDB taxonomy): Bacteria > Actinomycetota > Actinomycetes > Propionibacteriales > Kribbellaceae > Kribbella > Kribbella caucasensis. Next base: position 211,262 of record NZ_SNWQ01000015.1, on the reverse strand, counting down.
GAGATCCGTGCCGGGACCCAGTCCGGTACTGCGATGACGTTGACCGCGCGGGGTGTTCCGCGGCTGCGGCACGCCGGTCGCGGCGACCTGATCGTCCAGGTGATCGTGGAGACGCCGACCAAGATCGACGAGGCCCAGGTCGCGTTGCTCCGGCAGCTCGCCGAGGCACGCGGTGAGGAGCGCCCGCAGGGTCAGGTCCAGGCCGCCCACAAGGGTGTCTTCGGCCGACTTCGCGACGCCTTCGGCGCGCACTAGAGGGCGGGACATGGGCGTCGCGGTCTTCTTCCTGGCTGACCTCGACGGTTCGGAGCTGCTGCTCGACGGTGCCGAGGGGCGGCATGCGGCCGTCGTACGGCGGATCGGGCCGGGCGAGCGGGTTCGGTTGACCGATGGGCGTGGTTCGTTCGCCGAGGGAGCCGTTGTCGCCGCGTCGAAGGCCGGGCTGACTGTTGCCGTGGACAACCGTGGTTCCGTACCCCGGCCCGCGCCCCGGCTCGTCGTCGTACAGGCATTGCCGAAGGGGGAGCGGGCCGAGCTCGCGGTGGAGATGCTGACCGAGGTCGGCGCCGACGTGATCGTGCCGTGGAACGCGGACCGCAGCCAGTTCCGCGCGAATCCCGAGCGGGTGGCGAAGACGGAAGCCAAGTGGCAATCGTGGGCCTTCGAGGCGAGCAAGCAGTCGCGCCGGACGTGGTTCTGCGAGGTCGCCTCGATCGCTTCGACCGCCGAGGTCGCCGACCTGGTTCGCTCGGCCGCGTGTGTCGCTGTCTTGCATGAGGAAGCCAAGCTCCCGCTGACCTCGCTCGAACCACCGGCGACCGGCGACGTGGTCGTCGTGGTGGGGCCGGAAGGCGGCCTGACGTCTGCCGAGCTGGAGTCGTTCGACGTCGAGCCGGTGCTCCTCGGCGACACGGTCCTCCGTACGTCGACCGCGGGCGTCGCCGCCGCGTCGGTGTTGCTCGCCAAGACCCGCTGGACCTGATTCCTGACAGACCCGCGAATTCCTTACAAACTCCGAACACTGCGGACAGTAGTTCCCTAACCGTGGTCGTCCAGAGTCGTTCTTGGCCGGCGCAGCGCCGGTCCGTCGAGAACGAGGAGTGGCGAGATGCGCCATGCACGTCCTGGGTCCATCCGCAGCAGGGTCGCGATCAGCGGGGTCGTGGTGGTCGCCGGCCTGATCGGCGGTACGTCGGTCGCCGCGGCAGCCGATCCGACGCCGACGCCGACGCCCACGTACGCGCCGATCACGTTGAGCCCGGAGGAGGCGCAGCGGCTCTGCACCGAGATGCTGCCGAAGCTGATCAACCGGACGGACAAGCTGACCACGCGGATCAACGGCGGAGCGGACGTCAGGGGTTCCGTCGCCTGGTTGAAGGCGCGGGCGGCGAAACAGCGAGCCAAGGGACACGAGAAGGCGGCCAAGCAGCTCGAGCAGCGCGCCGAACGCCGGGCCGGACGTACCGCAGACCTCGCGAAGGCGAAGGAGCGGCTCGAGGCGTTCAAGACCAAGCACTGCCAGGTGGTGAAGTGATGTTCCGCCGGGCGCTGGTCCTGGTCGTCGCCGTGGTCGCGATCGGCCTGGGCCTCACCGGCTGCGCGGGCGACAACCTGCAACCGGCTCCGGAGCAGGCGGGTTCGGGGCAGGCGGGTTCGGGGCAGCAGGCCGGCTCCGGCTCGCCGGTCGATGAGCTGGATGGGATCAGGTCTACATTGGACACGATCGATTCGGAGCTGGCGGGCGACGGCTGACCTGAGCGGAGCGGGCCGTGAGCGGAGCCGGCCGTCACCTGCAGGAGTGCGTATGCCGCTGACGGCACCTGGTCTGACTGCACCGGGCCGGGGCTTGGTTCTGGTGGTCGAGGACGAGGCGGCCATCGCCGACCTGATCGCGCTCTACCTGCGCCGCGACGGCTTCGGCGTACACATCGAGTCCGACGGTGAAGCCGCGCTGGCTGCCTGGCGGCGGCTGCATCCCGTCGCGGTGGTGCTCGACATCGGGTTGCCAGGCCGCGACGGCGCCGACGTATGCCGCACGATGCGCGCCGCGGACGACTGGACCCCGATCCTCTTCGTCACCGCCCGGGACGACGAGGTGGACCGGCTGGTCGGCCTGGAACTCGGTGCCGACGACTACATCACCAAGCCCTTCAGCCCGCGCGAGCTCGCCCTGCGAGTCCGGACCGTACTACGCCGCGCGGCCGGCGCCGTCCCCACGACCGACGTACTCAGCGTCGGCGCGGTCCGCGTGGACCTGAGTCGCCGCCGCGCGTGGTCGGGTGACGCCGAGGTCCGGTTGACCTCGACGGAGTTCGACCTGCTGGCTCAGTTGTTCCGCAGGCCCGGCCGCGTGTTCGAGCGCGACGAGTTGCTCAGCTCGGTCTGGGGATACCAGGCATCCGGCGGCACCCGCACGGTCGACGTCCACGTCGCCCAGCTCCGCGCCAAGCTGGCCCCGCACAGACCCATCCGCACCGTCCGCGGCGTCGGCTACGCCGCCGACCTCGACACATGACCACACCACCGGACGCGCCCCCGCCGCGCCCTTCGCCGGCGCACCCCGCGCCAGCACACCGTGCCCCGGCGCACCCCGCGCCAGCGCACCCCGCCCCTGCCCACCCCGCGCCGGCCGCACGGACCTCGCTGTCCACCCGGATCGTTTTGGTTTGTACCGCCGTGGCGGGGATTGCTGTGCTGGTGGCGGGTGTGGTGGCCGCCGGGTTGGCCAGACAATCGGCCCAGAACGTGTTGCAGGATTCGCTGGCTGCTCAGGCCGACGTGCTGGCGAGTCAGGTGGACGAGCGTGGGCTCGGATCCCGGGCGGCCGGTCTCGGGCGCGCCGCCGAGGTCGTCCGTGGGCAGGACATCGTCGTGGTGATTCACGTGCCCCGGCGCGGAATCCAGCCCGTCGACCAGCGGGCCGCTCAGGCTGCGACCACCGCCGGCATGACCACAATCACCACAGGCCAAACCATCTCGACCAAGACGACGGTCAACGGCCAGGACTACCTCGTCGAGGCTCGAGGCGTCGGGCGTAACTCAGGCTTCGCTCTGGTCGCGCCCGTGCGGATGGCCGCCGAGACCCAGCGCCTTCTGGTTCGCAACATCCTCTTCGCCGTGGGCACCGGCCTATTGGTCGCCGCCCTGGCCGGTGCCGTACTGGGCCGACTCCTGTCCCGCCCACTTCGCCGTACTGCGGACGTCGCGACCGCGATGCGGCAAGGCCGACGGGATCTCCGGGTACCAGTGGAAGGCCCGGCGGAAGTGGCCGAGGTCGCCGAGGCGGTGAACGAGCTGGCCACCGCGTTGCAGGCCAGCGAGGCAAGGCAACGGGACTTCCTGTTGTCGGTTTCGCACGAACTCCGGACCCCGCTGACGGCCGTGCACGGGTTCGCGGAATCGCTTGCCGACGGAGTGGTCATCGGGACCGAGGCGCAGCATGCCGGCCAGGTCATCCAGCGCGAGTCGATCCGGCTGGAACGCCTGGTCAGCGACCTGCTCGATCTCGCCCGGCTCGGCGCGGACGAGTTCCGGCTCGACCTGGCCCGGGTCGATCTCGGCGAGACCGTTCGCTCGTGCGCCGAGGTCTGGCGGGTGCGCTGCGAACGGCAGGGCGTGCGATTCCAGTTGGAGGAGCCGGCCGGACCGATCTGGGCGACCACCGACGCGCGCCGGATCCGCCAGGTGCTCGACGGACTGGCCGAGAACGCACTCCGGGTGACCCCGGCCGGATCGCGGCTCACCCTCACCCTCGGCCGCCCCGGACCCGATCTGGCGATGTTGCAAGTGCGCGACGGCGGACCCGGGCTCGCCCCCGAGGACTACCAGGTCGCTTTCGAGCGCGGCGTACTGAACCAGAAGTACCGCGGTCGGCGGCCGGTCGGATCCGGTATCGGCCTGGCCCTCTGCCACGGACTGGTCAGCCGCCTCGGTGGCACCCTGACCGCCGGCCCGGCCCCGGAAGGCGGCGCCGCCTTCACCATCGTGCTGCCGGCTACCTGACGTAGAAGGTCTTCGTGTCGGTGGAGGTCTGTCGTCCGTCCTCCATCGAGATCTCGAAGATCTCCAGCGTGTACTCCCCGGCCGGCAGCTTCGTGACGGTGAACGAGTACGGCGTGAGCTTGTACGCCTCGGTCGTCTGGGTCGAACCTTCGGCGATCAGCTGGCCGGTCTTGTTCGCGGTGATCCGGTAGTTGAGGGAGGCCTCGTGTGCGGCCGCGATCCCGGACACCTTGAGCGGCGCGCGCACGATCGTGCCGTTCTCCGGGTAGGTAACCCAGATGAAGGCCTGGACGTCGAGGGCCTGGGCGCGGCTGAGGGGTTGCGCGGTGTCGACGCCGAAGAGCCGGGTGACCGGTTCGCCCTGGACAGTGACCTGGACTGGTCCGGTCACGTCCATCGCGCCCTGCACGGTGTAGACGAGCTGCTGGGCGGCCATGTTGGCGACTGCCGGTGCCAACTGCTGGCGCGGCAGCACCTTGAAGTCGACGGTGATCAAGCCGTCGGCCCGGGTCACCGAGCTGACCGCCGAGCCCTGCCAAGGCGACGAGTAGTCGGGGTCGACCGACTTGCCGGACGTCATCAACCGCAGTGCCTCGTACGCCGGGCGGCCCTTGATCTGGGCCCACGTCCGATACAGCCGCACCCCGGCACCGGTGTCGACGCCGGCCGTCTTGCCCAGCCAGTAGACCGGGACGGCCTTCGACGTGACCTGCTCCACCTTGCCGCGTGGGGTGGGTGCCACTTTGGGCGCTTCGGTCGGCGCGAGAGTGGGCTCGGGGGTAGCCGGCGCCGCGGTGGGCAGCTGCGACGCGGGGACTGGACCGGTGACGGTCTTGGTGGAGTCAGCTGGCCCCGCGACCTCTGCGTCCTTTGTCGCCGGGCCGTCGTTGCCCAGCATGGTGAAGGCGCCGATCGCGGCGGCGGTTCCGACCACGGCGGCGCCGGCGGTCAGCAGCCAGGGCCGCCGTACGGCCGGCTTGTGCTGGTCCCGTACGCGGGCCTGGATCTGGTGCAGGCCGTCGGCCGGCTGGACCTGCTCGGCCTCGTCGTGCAGGGACCGCCGCATCAGCTCGTCGAACTGGTCATCCGGGTTGGTCATCGGCTCTGCTCCAGGACCTGGCGCAGCGACTTGCTCGCCCGCGCGGCGTGGCTCTTCACGGATCCCCGGCTGATTCCCATCGTGTCGGCGATCTCCGCCTCGGACAGGTCAGCGTAGTACCGCAGCACCATCACGGTGCGTTGTTTCTCCGGCAGGGTGCGCATCGCGTCGATCACCCGGTCGGTCTCGGCGGTCCGCAGCACGGCCTGTTCGGCGCTGGGCTCGTCCGGCAGCGATCGGGGTGTGTGCTTGTCCACTACGACCAGGTGCCGCTGCCTGGACCGGCAGCGGTTCACCACAGCAGTGCGGAGATAGGACAGCGCCTTGTGCGGATCGCGCAACCGGTGCCAGCGGGAGTGCATCGCCACGAAGGCGTCCTGCACGATCTCCTCCGCCGAACCGGTGTCGCGCAAAAGTAAGGCGCCGAGGCGGACCAACGACGTGTAATGCGCCGTGTAGACAGCCGTCAGCGCCTCGTCGGCATCCCACGAGGACTCCTGAGCCACGCACTCTTCGTACACCACGGCAGGTTGTGCCACGTGACGGAGACGCTCAGGTCGGGTTCCAGGTTGACAACCAACACCCCGAAATTCGCCGGACACGGGTGCGCGGGCGGCCGGAGTGCGGGGCAAAAGCCCAGGTCAGGGGCTTGGCCTGGGGTGAGTGGGGGTTTTATCGGGTGAGGCTGTCCGAGGAGACGGCTAGCATGGTTCGAGTCACCATCACCGGTTCACCAGGAGGAAAGGCTGTCCAGGCCACGCAGTATCGAGCCGTCGCAGACAGTTGCGGCGCGCGCTGACAGCAGCGCAGACAACGCCTCGGACAAGGCGTCCCACAAGATCGTCGTGCCCAACAGCATCGACATGGTTGCGTTGCTCGGAGCCCGGGACGAGTTCCTCCGGATCGTGGAGAAGGAGTTCGCGGCCGACATCATGGTCCGCGGCAACGAGATCACCTTCGTCGGTGAGCCGGCCGAGCTGGCCCTGGCCGAGCGGTTGGTCGACGAGCTGATCGCCGTCGTCCGGACCGGTCACGGGCTGACCGCCGACTCGGTCGAGCGCAGTATCGCGATGATCAAGGCCGCCACGGCCGAGAGCCCGCGGGACGTGCTGACCCAGAACATCCTGTCCAACCGCGGCCGCACGATCCGGCCGAAGACGCTGAACCAGAAGCGCTACGTCGACGCCATCGACAAGAACACCGTCGTGTTCGGGATCGGCCCGGCCGGTACCGGCAAGACCTACCTGGCCGTCGCCAAGGCGGTGCAGGCGCTGCAGGCCAAGGAGGTCAACCGGATCATCCTGACCCGGCCCGCGGTCGAGGCCGGTGAGCGGCTCGGCTTCCTGCCCGGCACGCTGTCGGAGAAGATCGACCCGTACCTGCGGCCGCTGTACGACGCGTTGCACGACATGATCGACCCGGAGTCGATTCCGCGGCTGATGACGGCCGGCACGATCGAGATCGCGCCGCTGGCGTACATGCGCGGGAGAACCCTTAATGACGCCTACATCATCCTGGACGAGGCCCAGAACACCTCGCCGGAGCAGATGAAGATGTTCCTCACCCGGCTCGGGTTCGGGTCCAAGATGGTGGTCACCGGCGACGTCACCCAGGTGGACCTGCCGACCGGGACCAAGTCCGGCCTGCGGGTGGTGCAGGAGATCCTGGAAGGCGTGCAGGACCTGACCTTCTGCCGGCTCACCTCGCATGACGTGGTCCGGCACAAACTGGTCGGCCGGATCGTGTCGGCGTACGAGAACTATGAAGGTGACGGGTCCGGTCCAACCAGATGAACGTCGAGGTCAACAACGAGTCCGGGGTGGAGATCGACGCCCACGGACTGATGCGGTTGAGCCGGTTCGTGATGTCGTCGCTGCGGCTGCACCCGGAGTGCGAGCTGTCGATCAAGCTGGTCGACGAGGACACGATGGCCCGCTATCACGTCGAGTTCCTGGACCTGCCAGGTCCGACCGACGTGATGTCCTGGCCGATGGACGAGCTGCGGCCGGGAGCCGAGGACGACAGCGAGCCGCCGCTCGGGCATCTCGGTGACATCGCCCTGTGCCCGACGGTCGCGGCCGCCCAGGGCGCGAAGGCGGGTCACGGAACCTGGGCCGAGCTGGAGTTGCTGACCGTGCACGGCATCCTGCACCTGCTCGGTTACGACCATGCCGAACCGGCCGAGAAGGCGGAGATGTGGGAAGTCCAGGGCCGGCTGCTGGAGGCCTGGCGAGCGCCGGCGAACAGGCTCGGACAGGAGTGACGTTCCGGTGAGTTCCCACGACCTCGCCCTGCTGGTTGTGGCCGCCGTGCTCGTGCTGCTCGCCGGAGTGTTCGCGGGTGCCGAGGCGGCGCTGTCGTCGTACTCGAAGGTCCGTGCCGACGAGCAGGTCGAGCACGGCAACAACCGCGCGGTCCGGCTGGCCGAGCTGCTTGCCGACACCCCGCGGTACCTGAACACCCTGCTGCTGGTCCGGCTGATCTGCGAGATCACCGCGATCGTGCTGGTCACCCAGGCCCTGTCGAACATCTTCAGCGTCACCTGGGAGCACATCCTGATCACCGCGGTCGCGATGGTGGTCGTCTCCTACGTGATCATCGGGGTCGCGCCGCGCACCCTCGGCCGGCAGCACTCGGACCGGTTCGCGATGATCTCGGCCGGCCCGGTGATGGCGCTGACCAGTGTGCTCGGGCCGATCCCGAAGGTGCTGATCCTGATCGGCAACGCCCTCACGCCGGGCAAGGGGTACGCCGAGGGCCCGTTCGCCACCGAGTCGGAGCTGCGCGCCCTGGTCGACCTGGCCGAGAAGTCGGCCGTGATCGAGTCCGGCGAGCGGCGGATGATCCATTCCGTGTTCGAGCTCGGCGACACCATCGTCCGCGAGGTGATGGTGCCGCGCACCGACATGGTCTACATCGAGCGGCACAAGAAGCTGCGGCAGCTCACGTCGCTCGCGCTCCGTTCCGGCTACTCGCGGATCCCGGTGATCGGCGACTCGCTGGACGACATCCTCGGCGTGGTCTACCTCAAGGACGTGATGCGCCGCGTCTACGACAACGCCCAGGCCGAGTCGACCGAGCGGGTCGAGTCGGTGATGCGGCCGTGCATGTACGTCCCGGACTCCAAGCCGATCGACGAGCTGCTGCGCGAGATGCAGGCCGCTCACATGCACGTCGCGATAGTGGTCGACGAGTACGGCGGTACCGCCGGCCTGGTCACCATCGAGGACATCCTGGAGGAGATCGTCGGCGAGATCACCGACGAGTACGACGAGGCGCCGGAAGAGGTGCAGGAGCTGGCCGACGGGGCCTACCGGGTCTCCAGCCGGTTCCCGATCGACGAGCTCGGCGAGCTGTTCGGCGTACCGCTGGACGACGACGACGTCGACACCGTAGGCGGGCTGATGGCCAAACTGCTCGGCAAGGTGCCGATCCCGGGCGCCCAGGTGGAGATCGAGGAGCTCGGACTGACCCTGGTCGCGGAGCGCCCTTCGGGCCGGCGCAACCAAGTCGGTACGGTTCTGGTCCGGCGTACCGATCAGGTCGCCGCCGAACCGCAGGACAGCAGTCACCAGACTGCCTGAAATCATTGGAGTTCTTCTGTTGCCCGCTGACCTCTCGGCCGAGGACGCCAAACTGGTCACCCTGGCCCGGGCCGCCCGGGCCCGCACCCGTGCCGCCGAAGGCGCCGCAGTACGCGACTCCGACGGACGGACGTATGCTGCCTGCACCGTGCAGCTCGACACCGTGAAGCTGTCGGCGCTGCAGCTGGCCGTCGCGATGGCGGTGTCGTCGGGGGTGAAGGGGATCGAGGCCGCGGCCGTGGTCACCGACACCGGCACGGCCGACGTGGATGTGGTTCGGTACTTCGGCGGCGCCGCGCTCCCGGTTGTCGTTGCTGATGGCAACGGAGAGGTTCAAGATGTCGTCCACACCTGAGGTCGAGTTCCGGTCCGGCTTCGCCTGTTTCGTCGGCCGGCCGAACGCGGGCAAGTCGACGCTGACCAACGCCCTGGTCGGCCAGAAGATCGTGATCACCTCGTCGAAGCCGCAGACCACCCGGCACGCCGTCCGCGGCATCGTGCACCGGCCGGACGCGCAGCTGATTCTGGTCGACACGCCGGGGCTGCACAAGCCGCGAACGCTGCTCGGTGAGCGGCTCAACGACGTGGTGAAGACCACCTGGGCCGAGGTCGACGTGATCGCCGTCTGCCTGCCGGCCAGCGACAAGATCGGCCCGGGCGACCGGTTCCTGGTCGGTGAGGCCGCGAAGGTCGCCAAGACCCCGAAGGTGGCGGTGGCGACCAAGTCCGACCTGGTCACGCCGGACCGGATGGTCGAACACCTGGCCGAGATCGCCGCGCTGGGCGAGTCGGTCGGGATCGAGTGGGCCTCGGTGGTCCCGGTCTCGGCCGTCGACGGCTTCCAGGTCGACATCGTCGCCGACGAACTCGTGAAGCTGCTGCCGTCCGGCGTACCGCTCTATCCCGACGGCGATGTGACCGACGAGCCGGAGGAGATCCTGGTCGGCGAGCTGATCCGGGAGGCCGCGCTGGAGGGCGTCCGGGACGAGCTGCCGCACTCGATCGCGGTCACCATCGACGAGATGGGCCTGCGCGAGGGCCGGCCGGAGGACAAGCCGCTGCTCGACATCTACGCCAACATCTACCTCGAACGCGACAGCCAGAAGGGCATCGTGATCGGCCACAAGGGCGCCCGTCTCCGCGAGGTCGGCGCGAACGCCCGCCGCCAGATCGAGGCCCTGCTCGGTACTCCGGTCTACCTCGACCTGCACGTCAAGATCGCCAAGAACTGGCAGACCGACGCCAAGCACCTCCGCAAACTCGGCTTCTGATCTCTGATGGATCGGTTGCTCAACCCGGCGTACCACGCCCTGACGGGCCCGCACGCCGATCTCGCCGAAGCGCGCGGCCGGGTCCGCAAGTACCCGGTCGACGTGGCTCCCTTTCTCGGGCTGCCCGACGCCCCGACTCCGCAGGACTGGGCTGACGCGGCGGAGCTGGTGGGTGCCGGCCACACGGTCGCGCTGATGCGTCCCGAGCTCCCGGTGCCGGACGTTTTCAAGGTCGAAGCTGATTTCGACCTGCTCCAGTACGCCGCCCCACCGTCCTTCGGTGTTGTGGATCCCGAGGTGAACGTGCTCGGTGCGGACGACGTACCCGACATGCTTGCTCTGGTGGCGCTCACCGACCCGGGTCCGTTCCGGGCCCGAACCATTGCCTTGGGCACCTACCTCGGCCTGCGCCGCGACGGCGAACTGATCGCGATGGCCGGCGAACGGATGCACCCCACCGGCTACGTCGAGATCAGCGCCGTCTGCACACATCCCGACCATCGCGGCCAAGGCCTGGCAACCCGCCTACTCCGCGCCGTAGCAGCCGGCATCGAACACACCGGCGCCCAACCTTTCCTCCACACCGGCGGCACCAACACCACAGCCATCCGCCTCTACGAATCCCTTGGTTTCACGGTGACCAACCGCATGAAGGTAACCGTCCTCCAACCCCGCTAACGAGACCCGGCCGGGGTGGTTCACTTGCGCCTTCGCCCGACAAAAGCCGCTGCACTCGCGTGCCGGCTAGAGCGTTTTCTGGTACGCGATCGCTGTCGCCACCACGTGGTAGTTGAGTTGTTCGTTGATGGCGATCATGTGGTTGTTGGATTCGGCGTTCCACGTGTCGATCTGCGTCACGGTCGGCTCGGACTCGCGCAGCCACAGGAGCATTCCGGTCTTGACCAGGGCACCGAGACGGTGTCCTCGGTGCGCCTGGTCGACTGCGGTGTCGTGTTGCTCGGCGACGTGCGGTCGTTCCTGCTCGACCACGATGGTGGAGTGGCCGGCCAGTTCGCCGGTTGAGCGGGAACGGGCGATCACGCGGTACAGGGTCCGGTCGTGGGCGAGCTGGGCGTCCTCGTAGGCGCGCAGCCGTTCCGGGCTGAACTCGTCGTCCTCGATGTCGAGGTCGTCCTTCGGGGCGTCGTTGATCGACGCGGTCACGGCGACCATGCCGTCGAGCAGCTCGTCGGGGAGCTTGCCGGTGATCCGGATCAGCTCGTACGCCGAGGCGGCGCGCTCCGCGTCGGCGTACAGGTTCTCCACGATCGACCAGTCGAGGGTGCCGATGTCCTGCCGGCGGTTCACCTCCACCGCCTTCGACTCGAACCCCGCCCGCCCGGCGAAGGCGGCCGCCTTCGGCAGGTCCCACTGGCTCAGCCCGAGCGAGGTCCGGCCGAGTTCGGCGGCAAGTCGTTCGCCGTACGTCAGCAGGTCGGTGCCGATCCCGCGGCTCCGATGGTCCGGATGCACCTCGACCTCGAACCACATCAGGTTCGTGTTGTCGTACGTCGGGATCTGCACGCTCAGCAGTCCGATCAGGGTGCCGTCCTCGTCGCGGGCCAGATACGTCTGGCCGGGGTCGCCGTCCCAGCCGTACTTCAGGTCGGCCGCGAAGCTGCGTGCGGTCGGCAGCAGCGCCTCGGGGCAGTCGATCTTTTGCGTGGCGGCATACAGCGCCACGGCCTCCGCGCACCCGGCTTCGTCGTCGGGGAAGAGTCTGGTGATGTCCACCTGCCCAGAGTCCACCCAACACCCGGTGACCGCGAGTCATTTTCGGCCGGGAGGTATCTTGCCGACTGTGAGTGAGCCGAGGCGGGGCCGGATCGACAAGCGGGAGGCGATCCTGGCGGCGGCGTTCGTGGTGTTCGCGCGGGAGGGGTACCGGGCGGCGAGCGTCGACACGGTCGCGACCGAGGCGGGGGTCGCGAAGCACACGATCTACAACCACTTCGGCGACAAGGAGAAGTTGTTCCTCGCCGCCGTCCAGGGGCTCGCGGACGACGCGCTGGCGAAGAATCTCGCCGCGGTGGAGCTCCTCCGGGAAGACGGCGACGACCTCAGCGCAGTACTGGAGAAGGTCGGGCGCAGGTTGGCGGAGTGTTACTGCGAGGAGCGGTCGTGGGCGTTGCGGCGGCTCCTGCAAGCGGAGGTGCTCCGGATGCCGCAGCTGCTCGAGATCGTGCAGGACGGGACGTCGGACAAGGTGCAGGACGTGCTCGCGGATCGGCTCGCCCGGCTCGCGCTGGCGGGGCGGCTGCGGATCACGGATCCGGCGACCGCCGCCGAACACTTCGCGGCCTTGCTCACGGCGCCGCTCGAGGCCCGGTCCCGGCTGGGTACGAGGCCGATACCCGCGAATGAGTTGGCGGAGGTCACCACGGGCGCAGTACGAGTGTTTCTGGGTGCCTACGGCAACTAAGGGGTCGGCATGCCGTACGCGTGGTCGATCGTCATCGAGAAGACCAGGCGCTTGTCCTCGACCATGACGCGGCGGTATTCCTCCCAGTCGGGGTGCTCGCCGCTCGCGGTGCGGTAGTAGTCGACCAGGTCCTCGACCACCTCGTCGTTCGGGTCGGCGGCGACCGGACTGAGCTCCGCCTTGCCTTCAAGGACGAGGTACGAGCGACCCTTCGGACCGCTGACGTAGAGGCTGGCGCGGGGATCGCGGCGCAGGTTCTTCGTCTTCGCCCGGTCCTCGGTGAGCGAGACCCGGATCCGGTTGCGGTCGGCGTCGTACACGTACGTGACGTTCGACAGCTGCGGCCGGCCGTCGCGTTTGAGGGTGACCAGTACGCCGAGTCCGTGGCCGCCGATCCGGTCCGCGATCGAGGAGGTTGTCATGTCACCGAGCCTAGGAGCTCAAGCGCACTTGAGAGCAACCCCGTCACGCTCCGTGTCTCGCCGATCGAGACCCCGGGTTCGACGCGGGCCCGGGGTTGTGCATAAACTCGCTGGCATCATGCGGCACCAGCTTCTCCTCCTTCGCTGCCGCGGCGAGGCCTGACCCAGGCCGGTTCCCTCGCCGCGGAGGTTTGTCGTACGCCGGTCGTCTACGACCCCGCTGTACTCATTCGCCGAGGAGAACCCGAAGTGGCCCCCAAGAACCAGCCCAAACCCGTCCAGCAGCCGTCCGCCATGCCGATCCACCGGTACCGGGCGTTCCCGCCGATCGACCTGCCGGACCGGACCTGGCCGGCCAAGTCCGTCGAGAAGACCCCGCGCTGGCTGTCCACCGACCTCCGGGACGGCAACCAGGCGCTGGTGGAGCCGATGTCGCCGGCCCGCAAGCGGCGGATGTTCGACCTGCTGGTGCGGATGGGCTACAAGGAGATCGAGGTCGGTTTCCCGAGCGCCAGCCAGTACGACTTCGACTTCGTCCGCAGCCTGATCGAAGGCGACGTGATTCCGGATGATGTCACCATCTCAGTTCTGACCCAGGCCCGGGAGGAGCTGATCGAGCGGACCGTGCAGTCGCTGCAGGGGTCCCCGAAGGCGACGATCCACCTCTACAACGCGACCGCGCCGCTGTTCCGCCGGGTCGTCTTCAACGTCGACAAGGCCGAGTGCCGCAACATCGCGGTCCGCGGCACCGAGACCGTGATGAAGTACGCCGACGAGATGCTGGGCGACTGCGAGTTCGGCTACCAGTACAGCCCGGAGATCTTCACCGGCACCGAGCTGGAGTTCGCTCTGGAGGTCTGCGAGGCCGTCAGTGACGTCTGGCAGCCGGCCGAGGGCCGGGAGATCATCCTGAACCTGCCGGCCACGGTCGAGATGTCCACCCCGAACGTGTACGCCGACCAGATCGAGTGGTTCAGCCGCAACCTCACCCGGCGTGAGCACAGCACCATCAGCCTGCACCCGCACAACGACCGCGGTACGGCGGTGGCCGCGACCGAGCTGGCCCTGATGGCCGGTGCGGACCGGGTCGAGGGCTGCCTGTTCGGCCACGGCGAGCGGACCGGCAACGTCGACCTGGTGACGCTGGGGATGAACCTGTTCAGCCAGGGCATCGACCCGCAGATCGACTTCGCCGACATCGACGAGATCCGCCGCACCGTCGAGTACTGCACCCAGATGCGCGTCCCCGAGCGCCAGCCGTACGCCGGTGACCTGGTCTACACCGCCTTCTCCGGGTCCCACCAGGACGCGATCAAGAAGGGGCTGGAGGCGCTCGACAAGCAGGCCGCGGCCGAGGGCCGGCCGGTCGGCGAGATCGCCTGGGAGGCGCCGTACCTGCCGATCGACCCGAAGGACGTCGGCCGGTCGTACGAGGCCGTGATCCGGGTCAACTCGCAGTCCGGCAAGGGCGGCGTCGCGTACATCATGAAGTCGGAGCACCGGCTCGACCTGCCGCGCCGGCTGCAGATCGAGTTCAGCCGGGTGATCCAGCAGCACACCGACTCCGAGGGTGGCGAGGTCGGCCCGCAGCAGATGTGGGACATCTTCGCGGCCGAGTACCTGGCCCCGGGCGCGCTGTCGCTGCTCACGGTCAACTCGTCGTCCGGCGAGGGCCAGGGCGACCAGCTCCGGGTGCAGGTCTACTCCAACGGCGTACCGCACGAACTGGTCGGTGAGGGCAACGGACCGGTCTCGGCCTTCGTGGACGCGATCCGGCCGCTCAAGTACGACGTACGCGTGCTGGACTACCACGAGCACGCTCTGTCCGCGGGCGGTGACGCCCTCGCCGCGGCGTACGTCGAGTGCGAGGTCGGCGACGAGGTCTACTGGGGTGTAGGCCAAGACGCCAACATTCTCACCGCGTCACTGAAGGCCGTGGTCTCCGCGATCAACCGCGCGACCCGGTAAGCCGTCGAAGGGTCGTCTGCCGCTCGTACTCGAGTGGTGGGCGACCCCTTCGCCTGGTTCTCCCGATGCTGCTGAGTTGTCCGCCATGTAGCGCCCGGGAGGTGGCCGGGTGAGTACCAGCGGTAAGTTCGGCGCATGCGTGAATCCCAGCTCGGAGATCTGACCGTTTCCAGCCTCGGCCTCGGATGTATGGGGATGTCGCAGTCCTACGGGGTCCAGGACGACGACACCGAGTCGATCGCGACCGTGCACGCGGCGATCGAGGCCGGCTGCTACTTCATCGACACCGCCGACGTGTACGGCGACGGCGGCAACGAGGAACTCGTCGGCCGCGCCCTTGCGGGCCGCCGGGACGAGGTCGTGCTCGCAACCAAGTTCGGCTTCAAGCGCGACGGGGTCGGCGGTGCCCTGCCGAATGTGGTGGACGGCAGCCCGGAGTACGCGCGACAGGCGATCGACGCGTCGCTGCGGCGGCTCGGTGTGGACCACGTCGACCTGTGGTACCTGCACCGGCGCGATCCGAAGGTGCCGATCGAGGAGTCGGTCGGGGCGATGGCCGAGGCGGTGCGGGCGGGCAAGGTGCGGTACCTGGGGTTGTCGGAGGTGAATGGCGACACCGTGCGGGCCGCGCACGCGGTGCACCCGATCAGCGCAGTACAGAGTGAGTGGTCGCTGTGGACACGGGATCCGGAGACCGTGGTGCTGCCGACGCTGCGTGAGCTCGGGATCGGGTTCGTGCCGTTCAGCCCGCTCGGACGTGGGTTCCTGACCGGGCAGATCAAGTCGCCTGCGGACTTCGGGCCGGACGACATGCGGAAGGGGTTGCCGCGGTTCACCGGGGAGAACTTCCAGAAGAACCTGGATCTGGTCGAGAAGGTCCGCGCTCTTGCTGCCGCGAAGGGTGTCGCGGCGGGGCAGTTGGCGCTGGCCTGGCTGCTTGCCCAGGGCAATGACGTCGCGCCGATCCCGGGGACGAAGCGGCGGACCTACCTGGCCGAGAACCTGGGCGCGGTGGACGTGGAGCTGACCGCCGCCGAGTTGGCCGAGCTGGATGCGGCCTTCCCGCCGGACGCGGTGTCCGGTGATCGGTACACGGCCGGCGGCATGGACCTGGTCGGCCGATGATCGGTGTCACCGGAGCGACCGGGGAGATCGGCTCGCGGGTGGCGCGGTTGCTGGCCGAGGCCGGTGTCGCCCAGCGGCTGGTGGTCCGGGACCCCGCGCGCGCCCCGTTGTTGACCGGCGCGGACGTGGCCCAGGCGTCGTACGGGGATCACTCGTTGCTGGCCGCGCTCGATGGTGTGGACACCTTGTTCCTGGTCAGCGCGTCGGAGTCGGCCGATCGGGTTTCCTTGCACAAGGCAACGGTTGACGCGGCGGTGGAGGCCGGCGTACGGCGGGTCGTGTACACGTCGTTCGCAGGCGCCGCGCCGCATGCGACCTTCACGTTCGCCCGGGACCACTGGCACACCGAGCAGCACCTGCGGGGGAGTGGGGTCGAGTTCACCTTCCTGCGGGACAACATGTACCTCGACTTCATCCCCCGAACGGTCGGCGAGGACGGGGTGATCCGTGGTCCGGCCGGTGACGGACAGGTGGCAGCGGTGGCCCGCGACGACGTGGCCGCGGTCGCTGCCCGGGTGCTGGTGGAATCCGGGCACGCGGGCGCGACGTACGAGCTGACCGGGCCGACCGCATTCACGCTGACCGAGGCGGCGGCGCTGATGTCCGACGCGTGGGGGCAGAAGGTGCGGTACGAGGCGGAGACGCTGGACGAGGCGTACCGGTCGCGCGAACGGTACGACGCGCCGGCGTGGGAGGTGGCCGGCTGGGTCACGTCGTACGCCGCGATCGCCAGCGGTGAACTCAGCACGGTGTCGACGGCCGTCTCGGATCTCATCGGGCGCCCGCCGATCGGACTCGCGGAGTACCTCGCGCGGCAATGAGGGTGTGACCGGCGAGTTTGAGAGACTGGGCACGTGCCGCTCTACCGTGACGAAGCGATCGTGCTCCGGACCCAGAAACTGGGCGAGGCCGATCGGATCGCCACGCTCCTGACCCGCCAGCACGGCAAGATCCGTGCGGTCGCGAAGGGCGTCCGGCGGACCTCGTCGCGGTTCGGCGCCCGGCTGGAACCGTTCAGCCACGTCGACCTGCAACTCGCGACCGGCCGCACCCTCGACGTGATCACCCAGGCCGAGTCGATCGCGGCGTACGGCGAGGGCATCGTCGACGACTACGCGCGCTACACCACCGGTACCGTCCTGCTCGAGACCGCCGACCGCCTGGTGGTCGAGGAGAAGGAACCGGCCACCCAGCAACACCTCCTGCTCGCCGGCGCGCTCCGCGTCCTGTCCACCGGCGAACGGGCGCCGAGCCTGGTGCTCGACTCGTTCCTGCTCCGCTCCCTCGCGATCTCGGGCTACGCCCCCTCCTTCGACGACTGCGCCAAATGCGGCGAGCCGGGCCCGCACCGCGCCTTCAACCCCGCCGCCGGCGGCATCGTCTGCACCAACTGCCGCCCACCCGCCTCGGCGATGCCGGCCCCCGCCACCGTCACCCTGCTGGCAGCCCTCCTCACCGGCGACTGGCCCACCGCCGAAGCCTCCGACCCCCGAACCCGCCGCGAAGCCGACACCCTGGTAGCCGCCTTCGTCACCTGGCACCTGGACCGCCAACTCCGCTCCCTCCCGCACCTGGACCTGAGCACGGAGGCAAGCCGATGAACCGCGCAGTGGACCGCCTGGACGACCAGAAGAGACGCCAGCTCGAGAACCTCGCCGCCTCCTGGAAGATGGAGAACATGCCGCTTGGCGAGGCCGAGATCGAGGTACTGGCCTTGTATCTGCTCGGCGAGATCGACGCCGACGAGCGCCGCCGCCGGCTGGACGCGCTGGCGCGATGACGCAGTTCGAGAACTGGGGCGACTACTTCTGGCCCGGGCAGATCGACGACTGCCAGATCAACAAGCTCGGCATCCACGACGCCGCCGAACTCGAGAACGCCGAGCGAATCCGCACCGCCGAACGAGATCCGGGCCCAACGCCAAGGCTGAGGCCACCCGCAGTTCGGGCGGCTCCACCCGGTACACCCAGACCACTACCCGAGAACCCGGACTCCACACAGACCGCTAATCCCTCAACCCTCTCGAGGCCACATGACCCCCGAACTTCCTTCACCGGCCGCTGACGATCAACCCTCGCAGGAACCCGATCCCGTCACCACGCGCGAGGAGCGGGCCGTCAAGGACACCAAGGACTCCCTCCGCGTCAGCCAGGACGGCGTAGCCGAGCCCACCTCCACCCCCCGCTCCACCCGAGCCGGCCGAGGCCGAGCCCGCCGCATCAAGGTCGATCCCCGTCTCAAGGAATCCCGCAAGCGCGGCTAACAGCCCTCTGTGGATAACTTCTCCGCCGAGAACCACCTGTATGGCAAAGTTGCACTCTCAGTAACCAACCACCGGTGGCGGAGGCGCACATGATCAGGCGAACCCTGACCCTAACCATCACAGCAGCCCTCACCACCACCCTCACCGCCTGCACCTCCGGCAGCGCCACCCCAACCCCCTTCACCCCCTCACCCGCCCCGAGCAGCACTCAAGCGTCGCCCGATGAGTCGGTGCAGGCGGCGGAGCAAGCTGTCGCCGCGTACAAGAGGTACATACAGGTGATCGACGCGATGACCAGCAGCGGCGGGGTGGCGGTCAAAGACTTGCCTCTGGTGACAACCGGAATCGAGCTCAAGGCCTCGCAGAACCAGGCGGACACCTACCGCGGCAGGCGCATCAGGACCATCGGTTCAACGGAGGTGGTCTGGGTCCGGGCGAAGCAACCGAGCCCGTCTCAGGGCAGTGCGATCACGGCGGTAGCGGTAGAAGCCTGCTACGACACCTCGAAGCTGAAGGCGGTCGACGCAGCCGGGAAAGACATCCGGCAACCAGGAACGCCGACGCGATGGCTGGACAGCCGTGATGTGCAGCTTGTCGCCGGTAGTTGGAAGGTGTCCAACGGCCGGAATCGAGGTGCCAAGTGTTGAGCGTGACCATACTGATCGCGGGCCTGCTCAGCGCGCCCGCCTCTGTTGCCGAAACGTCCGCCAGAGCGGCCGAGCCCACGCCAACTGCCACGACCTTCGTGCCGCCTCCCGGGTGTGACATCGACCGTGCCCTCGGCACCTGCAGGATCTCCGTGACCGAAGACTCGCAGAGGCCGGCCGGTGGGGACGAGGAGAAGTCGGCGACCAAGAAGGCTGTGAAGGCCGGGTGCTTCTACGATGGCCAGCCGATTCCGTGCAAGACATCGGAGGGCTTCTGGGATCCGGCATCGGGGTGTTATCTGACGCCGAAGGACAAGCCGCTGACGTTCAGCGATACGAGCAAGATCCCGCCTGGGAGCAAGTTCTACCGCTGCTGGTATGTCTACGACGTCGAGGACGGGAAGCCAGTCGGGGAGGCGAGATTCGAGTCCGTCATCCGGGAGCCGGGGGAGACGCAGACCATCGATCCGCGGGAGGCGGCTCGGCAGGTGGTCGAGTCGATGGTTTTCGTGGCGCCGCAGTTGGGGTTGTCGCCGTACGTGCAGAGTGCAGCGCACAAGGGCATCGTCAACGTGCCGGTCTGGATGTGGGTGACGGATCCGGGGGCGAGTACGACGGGGCCGTTGACGAAGCGAGCCGCGTTGGGTGGTGTGGCGATCGAGGCGACCGGGACGGTTGATCGGATCGACTGGTCGATGGGCGGCGGCGACGTGGTCACTTGCAAAGGCGCCGGTACGCCGTTCGACCGGGCCGCCGCGGAAGGGAAGTCGCTGAAGGAGATCCCCGATTCACCGACGTGCGGACACAGGTACCGCAAGACGTCGCGATGTGAGAACGGCCAGGCATTCCAAGTCACGGCCACGGCGTACTGGACCGTCCACTGGACCGGCGGCGGCATGGAAGGCGACATCCCCCTGCAGTTCAGCCGCTCCCTCCCCTTACAGGTAGTCGACCTCCGCCCCGTCCTGGTCGCCCCAGACGGCGAGGGCAACACCGCGGCCACCACGCCGCCCCGCGCTTGCTCCTGAGGAGTAAGTCAACCGTGGCCACCGGCGCCTACTCCCATCGTCTGGGTCAGTTGATGGTGCCGCGGGGGAGGATCCAGTGGGTGGGTTGGGTGGTGTGGGACGCGACCAGGTCGAAGTCGGCGTCATAGTGGAGGACGGGGAGTTGGTGGCGTTCGGCGACGGCTGCGATCAGGAGGTCGGCGAGGGACACGGCGCGGTGGGTTGCGCGGGCAGCTAGGAGACCCTGGACTTCGGCCGCGCGGCGGAAGTCGGTGTCCTCGGTCGGAAGCCGGCGGAAGGCGGTCTCGAGCTCGAATCGCATCTGCTGGTGGTCTACTCCGTTGCGGCCGGAGTACAGCATCTCGAGTTCGATCACACCGCAGATCGCCAAGGCGCCGGACTCCAGCAACGGTTCGAGGATCTTCGCGACCGCAGGGTTGCCGCTTCGAGCCAACGCACTCTTGTCGACGAGGTAACGAACTACTCCCGCCATGCGCCCTTCATCACCTCGGCGTCGTGGAGGTCGTCGTACAAGCCGTCGCGCGCGGACAGCAGGAACTGGTGAGCCGCGCGGACCCGCAGTACTTCGGCCAGGGCGGTGTTGACGGTGTCCTTCTTGGTCTTGGTGCCGAGGGCCTCCGCGGCCTTGGCCAGGAGTGCATCGTCGACGTCGATGAGGGTCTTGGTCATCGTCACACCTCCGTATATACAAGCTGCTCTCAACTGTATATCTCCCTTCAGTAAGTAGGCGAGTGAAAAGCCTGACAGAAACGGGTGGTCGGCGTTGGGGGGCTGATGGGGGCTGTGGATAACGGCGGCTGGGGGATGAGGCAGACTCGGGGCATGTCGCCTTTGTCTCGTCGTCGGTTGAGGGAGAGTGTTCGGCGGGAGGGGGTGAGGGCGCCGGATCCGCATCCGTCGGGGGCTCGGGCGCCGGAGATTCCGCGCGAACTGGTCCCGCGGCACGTGGCGATCGTGATGGACGGGAACGGGCGGTGGGCCAAGGCGCGTGGGTTGCCGCGGACCGAGGGGCATCGGGCCGGGGAGGCGTCGCTGCTCGACGTGATCAAGGGCGGGATCGAGATCGGGGTGAAGTACATCTCGGCGTACGCGTTCTCGACGGAGAACTGGGCCCGCTCGCCGGAGGAGGTGCGTTTCCTGATGGGGTTCAACCGCGAGGTGATCCACCGCCGGCGAGACGAGCTGGACGCGATGGGGGTCCGGGTGGTCTGGTCCGGGCGGCGGCCGCGGTTGTGGAAGAGCGTGATCGACGAGCTCGAGTACGCGCAGGAGCGGACCAAGCACAACGACACGATCACCCTGCAGTTCTGCGTGAACTACGGCGGCCGGGCCGAGATCGCCGACGCGATGAAGTCGATCGCGCGGGAAGTTGCCGATGGCAAGATCAAGCCCGATCGGATCACGGAGGCGACGGTGGCACGGCACCTGTACGCACCCGACATCCCGGAAGTGGACCTCTTCGTCCGCTCATCGGGCGAGCAGCGGACGTCGAACTTCCTCGTCTGGCAGCTTGCCTACGCGGAGATGGTATTCCTGGACACGCTGTGGCCCGATTTCGACCGCCGGGACCTGTGGCGCGCGATCGAGCTCTACGCCCAACGCGACCGCCGCTACGGCGGCGCCATCCCCAACGAGGTCACCAAGCCGAACGAGGTCACCACCAGTTAGCCAGTACTACTGTCCGGCGAGTCAATCAGCCCATAAGCTCGGAAACGGAGGTCTGATCATGACAGATTCCGCACCATCACCGGCGAAGCTGGAGCTCGAGATCCCGGGCTCGATGCTGCACGACCTGGCGGCCGCGGCGGCGTCGCGCGGCCTGCCGACGGAGGACCTGGCCGTCGAGTGGCTCCAGGACCGCATCGTGCACGAGCAGGAGAAGCAGGAAGGCCTGGCCCGGAAGGTCCGACGAAGCTGAACCCGGTCTGGGCCCAACTGGTGGACACATCGCCTGAAATCCGCGGTACGACGCGCGGCGGGGGCAGACGGGATGCGGGGTTGGCGGTTAGCGTCGGGGCATGAGTCAGACGGTGCGTGGAGTAGTGGCGCTCAGCAAAGGTGCCCCGGTCTCGGTCGAGGAGATCACTGTCCCCGACCCCGGTCCTGGTGAGGCCGTGGTCAAGATCCAGGCGTGCGGGGTGTGTCATACCGACCTGCACTACCGGGAGGGCGGGATCAACGACGAGTTCCCGTTCCTGCTCGGGCACGAGGCGGCCGGGATCGTGGAGAGCGTCGGCGAAGGGGTGACCGACGTACAGCCCGGTGACTTCGTGGTGCTGAACTGGCGGGCCGTGTGCGGGAACTGCCGCGCCTGCCTTCGCGGTCGTCCGTGGTACTGCTTCAACACGCACAACGCCAAGCAGAAGATGACACTTGCCGACGGCACCGAATTGTCGCCGGCCCTCGGGATCGGCGCGTTCGTGGAGAAGACGCTGGTCGCGGCCGGTCAGTGCACGAAGGTCGATCCGGCCGCCAAGCCCGAGGTCGCGGGCCTGCTCGGCTGCGGCGTGATGGCCGGCCTCGGCGCCGCGCTGAACACCGGCAGCGTCGGCCGTGGCGACAGCGTGGCCGTGATTGGCTGCGGCGGTGTCGGTACTGCGGCCGTGGTCGGCGCGCGGCTGGCCGGGGCCGCCCGGGTGATCGCGATCGACGTCGACCAGCGCAAACTCGACGGCGCGACGGAACTCGGCGCGACGCACACGATCAACTCCAAGGGCCTGGACCACGACGGTGTCGTCGCGGCGGTGCAGGACCTCACCGGGGGATTCGGCGCGGACGTCGTGGTCGACGCGGTCGGCCGGCCCGAGACGTGGAAGCAGGCGTTCTACGCCCGCGACCTGGCCGGCACGGTCGTCCTCGTGGGCGTGCCGACTCCGGACATGCGGCTGGAGATGCCGTTGCTCGACTTCTTCGGCCGTGGCGGGTCGCTCAAGTCCAGTTGGTACGGCGACTGCCTGCCGACCCGCGACTTCCCGCTGCTGATCGACCTGCACCTCCAGGGCCGGCTGCCGCTGGACCGGTTCGTGACCGAGACGATCGCGCTCGACGAGGTGGAGGCCGCGTTCGACCGGATGCACGGCGGCGACGTACTGCGATCGGTGGTGGTCTTCTGATGACGGCCCGGATCGAGCGGCTCGTCACGTCCGGAACGTTCAGCCTGGACGGCGGCACCTGGGACGTGGACAACAACGTCTGGCTGATCGGTGACGACGACGAGGTACTGGTGATCGACGCCGCCCACGACGCCGACCGGATCGTCGACGCGGTCGGCGGCCGACGGGTCGTCGCACTCGTCTGCACCCACGGCCACAACGACCACATCAACGCGGTCGGCGGCGTCCGCGCGGCCCTGAAGTGTCCGGTCTGGCTGAGCACGGCCGACCACATGCTGTGGGAGGCCCTCTACGAAGACACCCCGGACCACGATCTGACCGACGGCACCACCTTCGAAGTCGCCGGGACGGCACTAAAAGCGATCCACACCCCAGGCCACAGCCCCGGCTCCACCTGCCTGTATGCGGAGGAGCTCGAGGCCGTCTTCACCGGCGACACCCTCTTCCACGGCGGCCCGGGCGCGACCGGCCGCTCGTACAGCGACAAACCGACCATCCTCAAGTCGATCCGCGACCGCCTGCTCACCCTCCCGCCCGGCACCGTCGTCCACACCGGCCACGGCGACACCACCACAATCGTCGCCGAGGCCGGTCACATCAGCTGACCTGCGCCGTATCGCGGTTGACCCAGGTCATGTCGGGGTAGCGCGCGCCGGCCGGCTTCAGCGCCGACAGCGCGGCAAGATCGTCCGCCGACAGCTCGAGGTCGAGGGCAGCGTGGTTCTCCTCCAGGTATCGCCGCCGCTTGGTCCCCGGGATCGGCGCCACATCGTTGCCCTGAGCAAGCAGCCACGCAAGCGCGACCTGCCCGGCCGTCGCGTCGTACCGCGCGGCGACCTCCCGTATCCGGTCGACGACCGTCAGATTCGCGTCGAAGTTCTCCGCGTCGAACCGGGGCAGCGTACGCCGGAAGTCGTTCTCCGCAAGGTCATCCGTCCGCGCGACCGTCCCCGTGAGCAGACCGCGACCCAGCGGTGAGTACGGCACCACCCCGATCCCCAGCGAACGGCAGACCGGCAGCACCTCGTCCTCGATGTCGCGGCTGAACAGCGACCACTCGGTCTGCACCGCCGAGATCGGATGCACCGCGTGCGCCCGCCGAATCGTCTCCGCCGACGCCTCCGACAACCCCAGATACTTCACCTTCCCGGCCGCGACCAGCTCGGCCATCACCCCGACCGTCTCCTCGATCGGTACGCCGGGGTCGGCCCGATGCTGGTAGTACAGGTCGATGTGATCCACCCCCAGCCGTTCCAGCGAAGCGTCAACCGCAGAACGCACATATCCAGGTGAGCCGTCCACCCGGATGAGCTTGTACGTCGAAGGCTCCATCACGATGCCGAACTTGGTGGCCAGGACCACCTCGTCCCGGCGGTCACGGATCGCCTTGCCGACGAGTTGCTCGTTCGCGCCGGCGCCGTACAGGTCAGCCGTGTCGAGGAATGTGATCCCGAGGTCGAGGGCGCGGTGGATGGTCGCGATCGACTCGCTCTCGTCGGACGCGCCGTAGGACTGTGACATCCCCATACAACCGAGTCCGAGCCGGCTGACGTCGAGACCGGTGCTGCCGAGTTTCATGCTCAAATCTCCCAAGTAGACATGGCTCCGCCCGCCGGCCGCGCGCACAACGACGACCGGCTTGGGAACGAAGGTGGATTACGGAGTGGCGTTGCCGCCGTACGTGGTGATCTTGTAGTCGGTCACCGCGAGGGCCGCCTGCAGTTCGCGCAGCCGGCGCTGGATCCTGGCCCGGTGCTCCTGCATCAGGGCCAACCGCTGCGGCGCGGTCGCATCGCCCTGCCGGACCAGTTCTAAGTAGTGGGTGATCGTGCTGATCGGCATGTCCGACAGCCGCAGCCTGGTGATGAACACGATCCGGGCCAGCGCCTGCCGGTCGTACCGCCGATACCCGGCCGCGTCCCGCCCGACCTGGAGCAGACCGATACGTTCGTAGTACCGGAGGGTGTGTGCGGTCAGGCCGGTGAAGTCGGCGATCTCGGCGATGGTCAGCTCGTCCGGCAGATCCGGCGGCAGGTCGAGCAGCCGGATCAGCTCAGGTGCGACCGGCGCCTGGTTCTCGAAGAACCCGGCGAGCGCGTCGAGGCGTTCCGCGGCGGTGGTCATGTCTTCGACGGTACGGGTTAGAGCGCGCTCAAAGGCAAAGGTGATCCGCCTCACACGGGAGGCTCACCCGGGAGGCTCAGTCAGGAGGTGGTCTGGCAGTCCTTGCAGGTGCCGAAGATCTCCAGGGTGTGGCTGATGTCGGCGTACCCGTGCTCGGCGGCGACCTTGTCGGCCCAGCGCTCGACGGCCGGGCCCTCGACCTCGACGGTGCGGCCGCAGTTGCGGCAGACCAGGTGGTGGTGGTGACCCTTCGAGCAGCGCCGGTACGCCGTCTCGCCGTCCGTGGTGCGGAGTACGTCCACCTCACGCGAGTCGGCGAGGGCCTGCAGGGTCCGGTAAACGGTGGTCAGGCCGACGGCCTCGCCCGCGGACCGGAGCTCCTGGTGGATCTCCTGTGCTGTCCGGAAGTCATCGATATTGTCGAGCGCGGATGCGACCGCTGCGCGCTGACGGGTCGAGCGTGTTCCGATGGCCACCGTGCCTCCTGTCATCCGGTCACCGTTTTCCCCGGCAACTCGCCATTCTCTCATTGGCTGACAAATCAGTGCTCGTCCCAGTGATCCCCGTGCGCCGCGTGCAGGTGTCCGTCGTGCACGTAGTCGACGTGGTCGCCGTGTTCGACCTTCGGGTGACCGCAGTCGGCGGTGTGTGCGTGGGGGTGCCCGGCGCTGACCACATGCGGCGCCGGCTCCGGTACGTCGACCTCGGGCTCCTCGTCGGGCAGCGGCGCGCGGACGCCACGGCGTCGCCGTACGAGGGCTCCGGCGGTCGCCGCCACCACGAAGCCGGCCAGGGCCAGTACGACGATGGTGGCGCCCGGGGCGACGTCGGCGTTGTACGACGTGACGATGCCGGCGAGGCAGGCGATCACCCCGATCGCACAAGCAGTCGCGAACGTACTACGGAAGGAACGCGTGACCTGCTGCGCCGTCGCGACCGGCACCACCATCAACGCGCTGACCAGCAGCAACCCGACGGTCCGCATGGCCAACGTCACGGTCACCGCGGCCAGTACTGCGATGAGCAGGTTGAGCATCTGAACTCGCAGACCTGTGACTCGCGCGAACTCCTCGTCCTGGCAGACGGCGAACAGTTGCGGCCCGAGACCGATCGCGAACACCAGTACGGCGACGGCCAGCGCCACCACGGCGTACAGGTCGCTCGGGGAGACCGTGGTCAGCGAGCCGAACAGGTAGGTGTTCAACGTCGCAGCGCCCTGTCCGGCCAGGCCGATGAGCAGCACACCACCGGCGATACCGCCGTAGAACAGCAGCGCGAGAGCGACGTCACCACTCGCCTTGCCACGGGCTCGGACCAGTTCGATCGCGGTGGCGCCGACGATGGCGACCAGTACGGCGGTCAGCGCGGGCGCGGTCCCGGTGAGCAGGCCGAGGGCGACACCGGTGATCGCGATATGGCCGATACCGTCACCCATCAGGGACAGCCGGCGCTGGACCAGGTACGTCCCGATCGCGGGCGCGGTGAGGCCAGTGAGCAGTCCGGCGATCAACGCCCGCTGCATGAACTCCAGCTCGAACATCGTCACGACAGCCACCCCGGCTCATCCGCGACATGGGGATGGACGTGTGCGTGCGTCTGCGAGGCATGCGGCGGACCGTCGTACACGATCCGGCCGCGGCGCAGTACCACCGAACGGTCGATCAGCGCGTCCATCGGCCCGAGGTCGTGGCTGACCATCACCACCGTGGTCCCGCGGGCGACCCGCTCCCGGATCGCCTCGCTGAAGACGGCCTGGCTGGCCTGGTCGACACCTGCGGTCGGCTCGTCCAGGATCAGCAGGTCCGGGTCGGACACCAGCGCCCGCGCGATCAAGACCCGCTGCTGCTGCCCACCAGACAACTCGGCGACGGCGTCCTTGCGCTGGTCGGCCATGTCGACGACCTCCAGCGCGTGGTCGATCGCCGCCCGCTGTTCGGCTCGGAGCGGACGGAACAACCGCCGCTTCGACAGCAGACCGGACGACACCACTTCGGCCACGGTCGCCGGTACCCCGCCCGCTGCGGTGATCCGCTGCGGTACGTACCCCACCCGATCCCACTGGCGGAACTTCGGCACCGGCGTACCGAACAGCTTCACCTGACCGCGCGCGGCCGGCAGCA
The DNA here is from genome assembly GCF_004361855.1 of Kribbella caucasensis. Lineage (GTDB taxonomy): Bacteria > Actinomycetota > Actinomycetes > Propionibacteriales > Kribbellaceae > Kribbella > Kribbella caucasensis. Next base: position 184,074 of record NZ_SNWQ01000015.1, on the reverse strand, counting down.
ACCCCACCATCGTCCGGATCAGGGTCGACTTCCCGGAGCCGTTGGTGCCGAGCACGGCGAGGACCTCACCCTGACGGATTTGCAGGTCGACGCCGCGGAGCACCAGTCGACCGCCCAAGTCGACCGAGAGATCGGCGACCTGGACGGCCTTGGGAGCGGTGGGAGGCTCGAGGGGTGTCACGCGCAGCTGTTCGCCTTCTTCAGCTCGGCCAGGTTCTCCTGCATCAGGGTGAGCCAGGTCTCCTTGGAGTTCGCGTCCGACAGCCCCTCGATCGGGCTGAGTACCGCGGTCTTGACGCCGACGTCCCGGGCGATCGACTCGGCCACCTTCGGGCTGACCAGCTCTTCGTAGAAGATCGTGGTGACGTGCTGCTTGCGCACGATGTCCTGGACCTCCTTGATCCGCTGCGGGGTCGGCTCGGCGTCCGGGGTGAAGCCCGCGATCCCGACCATCTGCAGACCGTACCGCTTCGCCAGGTACGCGAACGCCTCGTGACTCGTCACGAACGTCTTCAGTTTGCAGTCCGCCAGCCCGGTCTTGAACTCGCCGTCGAGCTTGTTGACCTCACCGATCAGCGTCTGCGCGCGCTCCTTGTAACCGTCTGCGTGCGCGGAGTCGACCTCGACCAGCTTGTCCGTGACGGCCTGTACTACGGCCGCGTAGCGGACCGGGTCCAGCCAGAAGTGCGGATCGAGTGCGTCCTCGGAGAAGGATGCGGGCGTGACCGAGGGAGTCGTGCTCTCGTCCGCGTGGCCCTCGCCCTCCTCATGCTCCTCGAAGTTGGCGCCGGTGTCCTCGAGCTGAGCCGCCGAGGAGACGTCGAAGCTCTTGTCCTTCGCGTTCTGCGCGACGGCCTCGTCGACGGCGGGCTGCAGGCTCTTCTCGAAGATCACCAGCTTGGCCTCGGCGATGCTGCCGACCTGTTTCGGGGTCAGCTCCAGGTCGTGCGGCTCGACGCCCGGCGCCGTCAGTGTCGTCACATTCACCGCATCGCCACCCACGGACTTGGCGATGAACTCGAGCGGATAGAACGAAACGACCACGTCCAGCTTGTCGCCACCACCACTGGAGCCGCCTGCATCGTCGCTTCCGCAACCTGCCAGAGTGAGTACGGCAAGAGCGGCCAGACCGGCGGTAACCGCACGAAGACTAGATCTCATGACAACCATTTTCATTTAGATGGAAGTGGTTGTCAAAACAGGGAGTTGATCGATGCCGAGGCATGCAGGGCGCAGGCGAGCCGACACCAAGCCGAACAGCAAGCGCCGCCTCCCAATTCCCACCGGCCACGGCCATGGTCACGGTCACGGCCATGGTCACGGCGACCACGTCGTCGACACCTCGGTAGTGGACAGTGACGCAATCGTCGCCCGCCGTGTCCGCATCGTCGTCGCCGCCTTCCTGATCCCGCTCATCATGGCGGCCGTGGTCGCGCTGATCGTCCTGTGGCCCAGTGGCGATTTGAAGGTGGACGCGCCACAGCAGGCCGGAGCGAGCGGCACGGTGACCAAGCTGGTCCCGTGTTCCAAAGAGGACTGCAATCAGGCCACGGTCAAACTCAACTCAGGTCCCGACAAGGGCCTCGAGGCGCCGGTCAAGGTGCCGAAGCCCGGCCAGGCGGCGAGTCCGGTCGAGCTCGGCGATCGGGTGCTGCTCGGCCTGCAGGAGGGCCAGCCGATCGCGCAGAAGTACGAGTACGTCGACCATGACCGGAGCCGGTCGCTGCTCCTGCTGGCCGGGATGTTCGCTGTCGCCGTCGTGGTGCTGTCGCGATGGCGTGGGATCGCGGCCCTCGTCGCGCTCGGCCTGACCGCGCTGACGCTGACCCAGTTCATCCTGCCGGCCATTCTCAGAGGCGAGAATCCCCTGCTCGTGTCGGTGGTCGGCGGCTCGCTGATCATGGTCGTTGCGCTGTTCATGACCCATGGCATCAACGCGCAATCCTCGGTCGCTCTCGCGGGGACGATAGCGGCGCTCGGTCTCACTGCCTTTCTCGGCTGGGCGTTCGTGAAGGTCGGCGACCTGACCGGGCTGGCAGCCGATGGCGCCTCGCAGGTGAAGGGTTTCGTCCCCGACCTCGATGTGGCTGGGTTGCTCGTGGCCGGCATCGTGATCGGTGCGCTGGGAGTTCTCGACGATGTGACGGTGACGCAGGCGAGCGCGGTCTGGGAGCTGTCTGCGGCCAATCCGTCAGCGAGCCGGGCCGAGCTGTTCGGGGCTGGGCTGCGGATCGGCCGGGCGCACGTGGCGTCGGTGGTGAACACCCTCGTACTCGCCTACGCCGGCGCGGCCCTGCCGGTCCTGATGACCTTCGCGCTCAGCGGGGTAGGAGCCGGCTACATCGTCACCACCGAGATCGTGGCGATGGAGGTCGTTCGCGGGCTGGTCGGGAGTTTGGGGATCATCGCGGCCGTCCCCTTGACGACCGCGCTTGCGGCGATGGCGGTGGCGGATCGGTCTCGGGAACTGGTTGGTGAACAGGAGCACCTGGTGGGCGAAGCGGCGAGCAGCTAGACCGACTCGGCCGTTGCCCGGAACGCCGCCAGCCCGCCATGCCATCCGCGTCCCAGTGGTCTGGGGAGAGAAATTGCGCGCTCCGGTGGGAAAACCCACCCCAGTTGCTGCAGAAACCCTCCCCGATCAATGGGCAGGGTTGCAGCTTGGGTTCAGCTGCCGGCGATGCGGGAGATGGCGTAGAGGATGATCACCAGGACGGCGAAGACCCGGATGGCGCGTTGGCCGCTGGTGACGACGGGCCAGGAGAGGAAGCCGAGCCAGGCCAGCAGCAGCGCGAGCAGGAGCAGGGCGGGGACGGCGGCCGCGACCGGGGCGAAGACGCCGACCAGGGCCAGGACCAGCGTGATGCCGGGCAGGGTCAGCTTGGGCATGGTGTGCAGCTTGGCCACATACGGGTGGCTGAGCTTGGTGATCCGCTGCCGGAGCGGACTGGCCGGCTGGCCGCTGGAGGAACTCATACCGCCATTGTTCCAGTACGCCGAACCGCCGTGACCCTGTGGACAACTCGCGGCGCCATCGGACCCGAAACGGATACCTTTCTGGCATGACCGGTTTGCCCTCCGTTGACGATGTTCGCGCCGAGCTGCCTGCCGTCCTGGCGAGGTTCCGCGCGGGGCGCACGCATGCGTTCAGCTTCGGCGACCGGGAGCCTGAGGCGGTCATGCTCACGTACGACGAGTTCGAGGATCTCGGTGGGGAGCGGAAGTTCAGCTTCGACTCCACCGTGCTCACTCCAACGACCCTCGCGGGCCGCCTGCCCACCCTGATCGACTCGAGTCAGCCCGGCACTCCCGTGGTCTGCGGGATCGACCCGACCACGCCCGAGGCGGTTGTCCTCACCACATCCCAGTACCGCCAGCTCCGCGGCGACGACGAGCCCCCACCCGGAGTCCCCGACGACCCCACCCGCCGCACCTACGCCACCGAACCCCTACCGGACAGCAGACCGTTCGATCTGGATGAGATCGCCGGCCTGCTCGGTCCTGAGGCGGTGGAGGAGCTGGAGATCCTCCGCCGGGAGGAACGCGGGGAGTCATGACCTTGCTCCCCGGCGACTGGTCGGGTCTGCCGGCGGTCCGTCGGTCTGGCCAAACCGGCTACGAGCTGGTGCTGTCGGACAAGTTCGTGGAGGACCTGCGCCGCCTGGCTGCCGATGCTCGCCGACATCCCGGCGGACAGGTTGCCGCGTTGCGGTTGGAGGTCCTGCGGGTGATCAAGCAACTCGCCGACGGGCAGACCGACGGGCATCATGCGTTGGGGTATGAGGCGGGGAAGGGGGATCTGCGGGATTGTGTGACGGCTTATGTGCAGGGGGATCCGCAGCGGCGGCCTGAGCATCGGTTGGTGTTTCGGGAGTTGGGGCCGGATGGGGCGGGTGGGCGGCCTCGGCGGGAGTTGTTGGCGATCAAGCCGCGGCAGGGCACGGGCAACGTGTATGAACACGTCTGTGCGCGACTGGGGCGGCACCCGGCGGATCGGCAGCCGGGGCTCAACCGGTTCGGTGATCGGGCGCCGGGGGAGGGTGGTAGTCAGGCCGAGCGTCAGGCGGAGCTCGACACCAAGCGGGCGATCGCGCAGGCCTGGACCGGACAGCGCCCACTCTCGTCGTCCCGTCCACTGCAAGCGGGAATCACCGGGCAACGCACGCGCGAGCAAGGCGGCACCGGCGAGCGTGGGGCCGTGGAGCGGAGGGCCGGTGAGCGTGGGGCTGGCGAGCGTGGGAGCGGTGGGCAGGTGGCTGGGGAACGTGTGGGTTATGCGGCGCGGATGCCCTTCAGCCGTCCGAACATTCCCACTCATCCCACAGGCTGGCCTGAGCGACGAGAGCGGTGAGCCTGTGCCCGGGCGGGGTGGGTGGTAGGGGACGTCGTACGCTTGCGGGCGTGTTTGTGGTGATCAGGTTCAAGGTCGCGGCTGCGGCTCAGGTCGAGTTCGTGCAGCGGCTGGAGACGGCGGTCGAGGTGTTGTCGCGGCAGCGGGGGTTCGTGGCCGCGCGGACCGGGCGGAACGCGGACGATCCCGAACTCCTGGCGTTGAGTATGGAGTGGGAGAACATCGGCAGCTACCGTCGGGCCTTGTCGCCGTACGAGGTGAAAATGGCCGCGGTGCCGTTGCTGTCCGAGGCGATCGACGAGCCGACGGCGTACGACTCGCTCGAGGCCGTCAACCTTCCGTAGCAGGCAGTGTTCGGATGCGACGCAGGCCAGGTCGGCCCGCTAGCCTGGACCCTTCCCGTACCACCAAGTGTCAGTAACTGGAGTCTAAAAGTGCCCGTGGATACCGTCGATGCCGTCGTCAGCCTCAGCAAGCGAAGGGGCTTCGTGTACCCGTGCGGCGAGATCTACGGCGGTACCAAGTCGGCGTGGGACTACGGACCGCTCGGCGTCGAGCTGAAGAACAACGTGCGGACCCAGTGGTGGCGGTCGATGGTGACGAGCCGGGACGACGTGGTCGGGCTGGACTCGTCGGTGATCCTGCCGACCAAGGTGTGGGAGGCGTCCGGCCATCTGTCCGAGTTCGTCGACCCGCTGACCGAGTGCCAGTCGTGTCACAAGCGGTTCCGCGATGACCACCTCCGCGAGGACTTCGCCCGGCGGAAGAACAAGGACGCCGACGACGTCAAGCTGGCCGAGATCGCCTGCCCGAACTGCGGGAACAAGGGCACCTTCACCGAGCCGCGGATGTTCAACGGGCTGCTCAAGACCTACCTCGGCCCGGTGGAGTCCGAGGAGGGCCTGCACTACCTGCGCCCGGAGACCGCGCAGGGCATCTTCATCAACTTCGCCAACGTGATGGGCACCGCGCGGAAGAAGCCGCCGTTCGGCATCGCCCAGGTGGGCAAGAGCTTCCGCAACGAGATCACCCCGGGCAACTTCATCTTCCGCACCCGTGAGTTCGAGCAGATGGAGATGGAGTTCTTCGTCGTACCCGGCTCCGACGAGGAGTGGCACGAGTACTGGCTGAAGGCCCGCTGGGACTGGTACGTCGGCCTCGGCCTGAACCCGGACAACATGCGGTTCTACGAGCACCCGAAGGAGAAGCTGAGCCACTACTCGAAGCGCACCGTCGACATCGAGTACAAGTTCAACTTCGGCGGCAAGGAGTTCGACGAACTCGAGGGGATCGCGAACCGGACCGACTTCGACCTGTCCACCCACTCCAAGCACTCCGGCGCCGACCTGTCCTACTTCGACCAGGAGAAGGGCGAGCGCTGGACTCCGTACGTGATCGAGCCGGCGGCCGGCCTGACCCGCAACGTGCTCGCCTTCCTGCTCGACGCCTACACCGAGGACGAGGCGCCGAACGCGAAGGGCGGCGTGGACAAGCGGACCGTACTGCGGTTCGACCCGCGCCTCGCGCCGGTCAAGGCGGCCGTGCTGCCGCTGTCCCGGAATGCCGAGCTGTCCCCGAAGGCCAAGGACCTGGCCGCCGAGCTGCGAAACAACTGGAACGTCGACTTCGACGACGCCGGCGCGATCGGCCGCCGCTACCGCCGGCAGGACGAGATCGGTACGCCGTACTGCATCACCGTGGACTTCGACACCCTGGACGACCAGGCCGTGACGATCCGCGAGCGGGACTCGATGAAGCAGGAGCGGGTCGCGTTGACCGAGGTGACCGGCTACCTGGCCCAGCACCTGGTGGGCTGCTGACGATGACCAAGTGGACGGTTATGGGGGCTGCCGCTGCCTCGTTGCTGCTGTTCGCCGGGTGCTCCGACGAACCGCCGGAGGCCGGCAGCACGCCCACGCCGTCCGCGCCCGCGACCACGGGTGGTCCGTTGCCGACCGCTTCGACCCCTACGTTGACCCCGCTGCCGACGCCGTCCAAGCCGTGGCCGACGCCGACCGTGACCGGCGCGCCGGACAGCGATGCCCCGCTGGCCCAGCGGATCCGGTTCGCGATCTCGGAGCGGGCCCAGATCGCCGCCGGCAAGGCAGCGACCACGAAGGTGACCTGCCCGGGCATCGACGACGCGGAGAAGCCCGGGACGCACAACCTCACCTGCACGGTGACGTATGCGGGCAAGTCGTATTCCGGCACGCTGACGATAGAGGCGAAGCAGTACAGCGCGACGTACAAGTTCACCTCCGAGTCGGTCGCGATCGTCAAGGCGAAGGTCGTCGACGCCGTACTGCGGGCGGCGGCCGGCGCGGCGAACGTGACCTGCACGATGGATGATGTGACCGTGGTGAAGCACACCTCCGAGGGCATCGCCTGCGACGTGACGACCGTGGGCAACGCGGTCGAGCCGTATCGCGCGCGGATCTCGGGCAACGGGCAAGTCCTGGTCGCCAAGGCTTAAGAATGCTCAAGCTAGGCAACCTCACGATCGACACGCCGGTGGTGCTCGCGCCGATGGCGGGGATCACCAACGCGGCGTACCGGCGGCTGTGTGCGGAACAGGGCGCCGGCCTGTACGTGTGCGAGATGATCACCTCGCGCGGCATCGTCGAAGGCGATCAGAAGAGCCTCGACATGCTCACCTTCGACGAGCGTGAGACGGTCCGCTCGGTCCAGCTTTACGGCGTCGACCCGGTCTACATCGGCCGCGCCGTCGAGGTGCTTTGCGACCAGTACGGCGTGGCGCACATCGACCTCAACTTCGGTTGTCCGGTGCCGAAGGTGACTCGCAAGGGTGGTGGCGCAGCCCTTCCCTGGAAGCGGAATCTACTCGGCGCGATCCTCAGGGCGGCGGTCAAGGCGGCCGGCCCGTACGACGTACCCGTGACCATGAAGACCCGGATCGGGATCGACAGCAGTCACCAGACGTACCTGGATGCGGGCCGGATCGCCGAGGAGTCCGGCGCGGCCGCGATCGGGCTGCACGGACGGACCGCGGCGCAGGCGTACTCGGGCCAGGCCGACTGGTCCAAGATCGCCGAACTCGTCGACCACGTCAGCATCCCGGTGCTGGGCAACGGCGATATCTGGGAGGCGGCCGACGCACTCCGGATGGTCGAAGAGACGGGGTGCGCCGGGGTCATCGTCGGTCGCGGCTGCCTCGGGCGGCCGTGGTTGTTCCGGGATCTGGCGGTCGCGTTCGCGGGCGGTGAGGCGCTGAACCTGCCGACCCTGGGCGAGGTGACCGTGGTGATGCGGCGGCACGGCGAGTTGCTGGCCGATCTGATGGGGGAGTCGCGCGGGCTGCGCGACTTCCGCAAGCACGTTCCCTGGTATTTGAAGGGTTTCCCGGCCGGCGGCGAGCTCCGCGCGGCTCTCGGCATGGTCGACTCGCTCGCCCGGCTGGACGAACTGCTCACCCAGCTCGACCCGACCGCGCCGTTCCCCGTGGCCGAGCTCGGGGCGCCGCGCGGCCGGCAGGGTTCCCCGCGCGACCACATCGTCCTGCCGCAAGGCTGGCTGGACGACACCGACGGTCTGAACACCGACCTGGCCGACGCAGAGATCGGCGTCTCCGGCGGCTGAGATTCCCGCCATGTCGCGCGAAATAAGTTTCGCCTGATCGCTTGACCGCACCGGTGGACTGGGTCCACCTTTGTCGGAACCAGATATACGAATCACTTCCGAACCTGGTTCGTAAAAGGTAGGTGCCGTGGCGATTGTGATCGGGGTCGTGACCCATTCGACCCACCGGGAGCTGTTCGGCGAGGCCGCGAGCACGCTGGGTGGAGTCGACCTGGAATGGGTCAGCTACGACACCGAGGACGAGATCCACGCCAAGGTGGCCGAGTTCCTCCGGACGACCCGGGTGGACGGCTTCCTCGCCGGTCCGGTGCCGTACACCGCCAGCCGGGAGCTGTTGCCACCCGGTCTGCCGGTCGGGGTGATCAGGCCGGCGGCGCTCGACCTGTTGCTCGCGTTCTACCGCGCGCAGGAGCGGGGCTGGGGCGCGACCCCGGTCAGCATCGACACGTTCCCGATGGACGCCGTCGAAGCCGTCGCCACCGCGCTCGAGCTCGACCAGAACCAGATCGACTGCCTGCCGTACTCGCCCATCCAGACGGTCGAGGAGATCGCCGAGTTCCACCGGTCGGCGTACGAGCGGTTCGGTGGCCAGAGCTACATGATCAGCGTCCGGGCCGCGGTCCGGGAGCAGTTGACCGGCGTGATCCCGCTGATGAGCGGGATGCCGGTGCCGACCACGATCCGGACCGAGCTGCACGAGCTCGCGCTGCGGATCGAGTCCGAACAGGCCAGCGGACTGCGGTTCGCGGCCGGTGTCTTCCTGGTGTCCCGATCGGGCGACGAAGACCGGACCAGGGTCGGCCTGATGAACCTGTTGCTGAACACCCCCGAGTTCGCCGGGGCCTGGATCGAGGATCGCGGCCGGCGCGGTGTCGTGGTCTTCGCCCACAAGGCCCTGTTCGAACGCGTCACCCGCAGCTGGGTCGCCGTCCCCGCGCTCGCCGAGGCGGCGCGCACCCTCGGCGTACAGGTCTCCGCGGGGTTCGGCGTCGGGGTGTCCGCCCGGAACTGCGTGCTGCTGGCCGAGCAGGCCGCCGCCCGGGCGGAGCTGGAGGACGAGGCGTGCGGCTATCTGATCGAGGACAGCGGCCTGATCATCGGGCCGATGGGCCCGGTCCGCGACGCGCTCGCCTTCTCCTACCGCGAGCACGGCGCCGAGCTCGAGGACCTCGCCAAGACCGTCGGTCTGAGCGCGGCCACCGTCTCGAAGCTCGCCGCGCTCGAACAGCGGCTGGAAGGTCGCACGGTCTCACCCGGGGAGCTCGCCGACTCCCTCGGCATCACGGGTCAGAGCGGGCGCCGGCTGATCCGCACCCTCGACGCAGGAGGCCTCGTGAGCGCCGAGGGAACCGCACAGCACCACCCGAAAGGACGCCCCACGCGTCTTTACCGACTGCGCATCGCCCAAGCGTTACAGCGCACGAAGCTTTGAAGGGAACCCCCATGGAGCTCAACCGCCGCCAGATCCTGAAGTACGCCGCCCTCGGCGCGTCCCTGCCCGTCACCTCGTCGCTGCTGTCCGCCTGCTCCTCCGGTGACGACGCCGGCGGCGCGAGCGACGGCACGGTGAAGTTCGAGGGCTGGGACTACGAGGCCAACCTGGTCCAGCAGAACCTGGACCGCTTCCGCCAGCAGAACTCGATCAAGGTCGACTACACGCCGATCACCAGCGCGCAGTACGTGCAGAAGGTCGTCGCCGAGTTCACCGGCGGCGGTGGTCCCGACGCGCTCTACGTGTACGACGACTCGCTGGCCGCCTGGGTCGAGGGTGGTTACCTCCAGCCGCTCGACGGGATGGCCGGGGTGGACGACGTGTACGCCGGGATCTTCCCGGGCAACGCGGAGGCGATGACGTACCAGGGCAAGAAGTACGGCCTGCCCTACTACACCGACTCGAACTCCCTGACCTACAACGCGGGGATCCTCGCCAAGGCCGGGATCACCAAGCCGCCGGCCAGCCTGGAAGAGCTGGAGGCGCAGGCGCTGAAGATCAAGAACGCCGGCATCCTGGAGTACCCGATCGGTCTGCCCGCGCAGTTGTCCGACACCTGGTGGTCCTGGGTCTGGGCGCTCGTGCACGGTAGCAACGGCAACTTCTTCGGCACCGACCAGGCACCCATCATGAACTCGACCGACACCGTGGTGAAGGACGTCTTCGCCTGGTTGCAGCAGGCGGCGAACAAGTCGAAGGTGCTCGACCCCGCATCCCTGCAGTTGCTGCCGGTCCCGGTCGACAACGCGATGAAGGCCGAGCGGTACGCGTACACCATCGGTGCCCGGTACGCCGCCCGCGACTACAACGACCCGGCCAAGTCGAAGGCGGCCGGCATGATCAAGCTGGCCCTCATCCCCAGCCTGGACGGAGGGGTGCACGGGACGGTCAGCAACACCCGGATGTACGCGCTCGCGCAGGACACCGACGTGAAGGACAACGCGTTCAAGCTGGTGACGTACCTCGGTGGCCTCGATGCGGACAAGAAGCCTTATACGGCGAAGTTCTGGTTCATGCAGCGCGGTCTCGGGTTCGCCTACAAGTCGATGGCCGCCGACCCGGAGGTCACCGCCTCGCTGAAGAAGTTCGCCGATCCGGTCGTCTACGCGAAGCTGGCCGAGATCGCGCGGCCGCGGAACGTGCTGACCGTGCCCTGGTACACCGAGTTCGAGGCCGAGCTGCACAAGGTCGTCCAGCAGGTGCTGAGCAACCAGACCACACCGTCCGCGGCGGTCGCGAGCCTGGAGCAGACGGCCACCACGCTGAAGAAGAAGTTCTCCTGAGGATGAGTGTGATCGAGGCCCGGCGACCGTGGAGCGACACCGCCAAGGCGTACGCGCTGAACGCCCCGGCGATGATCGTGATCGCGCTGCTGGTCGCCTATCCGATCGTCTACTCGTTCTGGGTCAGCCTGCAACGCAACAACCTCAAACGCCCACGGGCCAAGCGATTCATCGGCCTGGAGAACTACCGGTCGTTGCTCACCGACGACGCGTTCCTCTCCGCGCTGAGGGTGTCAGCGCTGTTCGTGCTCGTCGTACTCGGCTTCACAGTCGTGCTGGCGCTGATACTCGCGCTCGTGCTGAACGAAAGGTTCCGCGGCCGCGGTCTGCTGCTCAGCCTGGCTTTGTTGCCCTGGGCAATGCCGGGGGTGGTGAACGGGCTGATGTGGCGGACGATCTTCGACGCCAAGACCGGTGCGCTGAACGGCCTGCTCAGCCAGCTCGGGCTGATCGACACCTACCACGCCTGGCTGACCTCGGGGACCGGCGCGTTCTTCTTCACCGCGATGGCGCAGGTGTGGAACACGTTGCCGTTCTCGGTGATCATCCTGCTGGCCGGGCTGTCGACGATCCCGTCCGAGCTGTACGACGCCGCGAAGGTGGACCGGGCCGGCGCCTTCCAGCGATTCGGCCAGGTCGCCCTGCCGTGGTTGCTGCATCCACTGCTGATCGTGCTGATCCTGGAGACGATGAACGCGTTCCGGGCGTTCGACACGATCTACGTGCTGACCGGCGGCGGTCCGGGTGACGCGACTACCACGATCGCGCTGCTCGACGTACAGACCGTGCTCACCTTCACCGACTTCGGTCTCGGCAGCGCCTACGCCTGGGTGATCACCGCGATCACGTTGCTGATCTCGATCGGCTACATCGGCCTCCTCTACCGGAAAGGAAATTTTGAGGTATGACCGTCAAAGTCCCACTCCGGTACCGGATTCCGTGGAAGAAGATCGTGTTGTATGTGCTGGCGATCGGGTTCGCGCTCTATCTGGTGCTGCCGTTCTACTGGATCGTGGCGATGAGCTTCATGCACGAGGTGGACGCGATCTCGGTGCCGCCGCACTGGATCCCGTCCAGCCCGACGCTGGAGAACTACCTCGGCTTCGTCAATCCGAGTGAGTCGCAGGCTCTGGTCGGCGGTCGCGCGAACGAGGAAACGCCGTACTCGCTGCGGAACAGCCTGATCGTGGCGACCTGTACGGCGGTACTGAATCTGGCGCTGGCCACGTTCGCGGCGTACTCGTTCTCGCGGTTGAAGTTCAAGGGCAGCCAGGTGTTGCTGGTGCTCTACCTGATCACCCGGATGGTGCCGGGGATCGCGATCATCATCCCGTTCTACCTGCTGATGCGGTCGTTCGGGTTGCTGGACACGTACCTCGCGCTGATCCTGTCCTACACCACATTCGCGTTGCCGATCACGATCTGGATCCTGAAGGACTTCTTCCGGTCGGTGCCGCGCGAACTGGAGGAGGCGGCCCGGGTCGACCGGTGCGGCTGGTTCCGGACGATGTGGTCGGTGTTCCTGCCGGTCGCCGCACCCGGACTGGTAGCAGCCGGGGTGTTCGCGTTCATGACCGCGTGGAACGAGTTCATGTTCGCGCTGTTCCTGACCAGTACGAAGGCGGCGAAGACGATTCCCGTGGTGGCGGCGAACTTCGCCACCGATTTCAACACCCAGTTCACCGTGATGGCCGCCGCCGGAGTGCTCGCGGTCGTCCCGCCCCTGCTGCTGGCGCTGATCTTCCAGCGCAAGCTCGTCCAGGGGATGGCCGCCGGATCCGTGAAGGGCTGACAGATGGCTGAAGTGCGATTGGAAGGCATCACCAAGTCCTTCGGCGGCAAGACGGTCGTCAAGGACCTGAACCTGACCGTCGAGGACCGCGAGTTCCTCACCCTGGTCGGCCCGTCGGGCTGCGGCAAGTCGACCACGCTGCGGATGATCTGCGGCCTGGAACGGGCCACCGGCGGTGACATCTACTTCGACGGCAAGCCGGTCAGCTGGCTGCCGGCGAACAAGCGGGACGTGGCGATGGTGTTCCAGAGCTACGCGCTCTACCCGCACAAGACGGTCGGGCAGAACATCGGTTTCGCGCTCAAGATGATGCGGGTGCCGAAGGCAACGATCGCCGAGCAGGTGCTGAAGGCGGCCCGGACGCTCGACATCGAGGACCTGCTCGACCGCAAACCGCGCGAACTCTCCGGCGGCCAGCGGCAACGGGTCGCGCTCGGCCGGGCGATCGTCCGCGAGGCCGGGGCGTACCTGCTGGACGAACCGCTGTCCAACCTGGACGCCCAGTTGCGGGTGCTGATGCGGGCTGAGATCAAGCGGCTGCACGTGGACGTGGCCCGGACCTTCATCTACGTGACCCACGACCAGGTCGAGGCGATGACGATGTCGGACCGGATCGCGGTGATGCGCGACGGCGTCGTCCAGCAGTGCGCGACGCCCGAGGAGATCTACGAACGACCGGCTAACCGCTTCGTGGCTTCGTTCATGGGATCGCCGCCGATGAACTTCGTCACCGGTGAGTTGCAGGACGTCGATGGGGTCCGCATGTTCCGCAGTACGGCGACCGGGGCGGTGGGGCGGGGAAGGAATCAAGCACTGTCGCAGGAAGTGACCTTGTACGGCGGCGAGGGGCCGGCTGACGGGAAGGTCGTTCTCGGGGTCCGGCCCGAGGACGTGTCGCTGTCGCAGACCCCGTTGCCGGGGTATCGGCCGGGCAAGGTGTTCGTCGCCGAGCCGCTCGGGCCCGACGTACTCGTGACGGTCCGGCTCGACGGCGAGTTGGTCAAGGCGCGCGTGCCGACGCCGTTCCGGTTGGGCTACGACAGCACGGTCCACGTCGGCTTCAACCAGGATCGGCTGCACCTGTTCAACGCCTCCGATGGTCAAGCCCTGCAGGCACCGACTCGGGAGGAACGCCCTTGAGAGACCCCGAGAACGCCGTCGTCGAGGTGGAGCTGCCGGCCGACTTCGACGAGTTCTGGGCTGCGGGTCTGGCGGAGTGCGCGACGTATCCGTTGGATCCCGTACTCACCGAGCTGCCTGCGCTGTCGACCGACAAGGTGATCGTCTACGACCTGCGGTACACCAGTTACGGCGGACTGCGGATCGCCGGGTGGTACACGGTTCCCCGCGGCCTGCCGGCGCCGTACCCGGCACTGGTCACCATCCCGGGGTACATCTCCGAGCCGACTGTCCCGAAGGAGTGGTCGGAGCTCGGGTACGCCGCGCTGGCGGTCGCGCCGCGGGGCAAGCTGAGGTCGAACGACGTGTTCAACCCCGGGTATCCGGGACTGCTGACGCACAACATCGTCGACCACCACACGTACGGGTATCGCGGGTTCTACCTCGATGTGGTCCGCGCGGTCGACGTACTGCTCGATCGGCCGGAGGTGGATGCGGAACGGATCGGGCTGCAGGGGTCGAGTCAGGGTGGTGGGCTTGGGCTCAGTACGGCGGCTCTGCGGCCGGACGTCATTGCTTGCGTGGCGGCCGGTGCGCCGTACTTGTGCGGGATCATGACTGCGCCGACGCTGACTCGTTCGTATCCGTACGAGGAGATCAACGAGTACCTGCGGGCGCATCCGAAGGACGCCGATCGAGTCCGCGAGACGGTCGCGTACTACGACGGGCTGAACTTCGCGCCGAGGGTGCAGGCGCCGACGTTGCTCTACCTCGGGCTGGAGGACGACGTTTGCCCGCCGGAGACGGGGTTCGCCGTCCATCGCGCACTTCGTTGCGAGAAGCAACTGCACACCTTTCCACACTGTGCGCATCACGCCGGGTTGCCGGACGTGATGCGAATTGTTGAGGACTTCCTTGCCGATCACCTGAAGCCGGGACGGTGACGTATGGACTTCGAGAGTTATTGGGCGGCCGTCGACGACGAGTTGGCCGTCGTACCGGCGCGGGCGGTGCTGGAGTCGGTGGCGGAGCGGTCGACGGCGGAGTCGGTTTCGTACACCGTGCGGCTCACCAGTTCCGGGCCGTACCGGGTGTTCGGGCATCTCAGCATCCCGAGTGGTCCTGGTCCGTTCCCGGCGCTGCTGATGACACCGCGGTACGGGAGTGTGAACCACGTGCCGCATCCGAACGACCGGTCGCGGTACGTCGTTTTCGGGGTGATGCACCGGGGACAGCGGTTGGCCGACGAATCGTTCGCGGCCGCGTATCCGGGGTTGCTGACGCTCGGGATCGACGAACCCGCGTCGTACATCTATCGGGGCATCGTGGCGGACTGTCTGCGGGCGGCGGAGTTCCTGTTCGGGTTGGCGGAGGTCGATCCGGCGCGGGTTGCGGTGAGTGGTGACGACCTGGCGTTGCTGACAGCGGCGCGGCGGCCCGGATTCGGTGCCGTGCGGCTGTCGGAGTTGCTGTTCTACCGGGCGATGGAGGCGCGGCTGCGGTCGAGCCTCTATCCGTTGGAGGAGCTCAACGATCACTTGCGTGCTGGTGCCGTTGAAGAGCAAGTGTTGAAGACGTTGTCGTTCTTCGATCCGGTGCGGCACGCGTCGGCGGTCTCCGCGCCGACGCTGGTCGCGGCGGACGATGCCGACTGGTTCGCCCCGCTGATCGAGGCGTTGCCGGCTTCCGAGGTCTACCAGGTCACTCATCTGGACGGGACCGACAACGACGCCCTGGATGCCTGGCTGGCTGATCGCTTCGGTGTGCCGCCGATGTCACGCTTTGTACGGCCATGACCAACCCGCTCGGCGTTCGTCCGGTGATCAACGCGTCCGCGACGTTGACCGCGCTCGGCGGGTCGCTGATCGCGCCGCCCGCGTTGAAGGCGATGGCCGACGCGGCCGCGCACTTCGTCGATCTGCCCGAGCTTCACGCGCGGGTGGGCGAGCGACTGGCGGAGCTGACCGGCAACGAGGCGGCGTACGTGACCTCCGGCGCGGCGGCCGGGATCACACTGACCGTCGCAGCCTGTACTACGGACGCGAGGCAGGCGTTTCCGGCATCGGCTGATGTGGTGACGTTCGCGAGTCAGCGCAACGGATACGACTATGCCGCTCGATTGACCGGGGCCCGGATCGTCGAGGTCGGGCCGTCGGTCGACGAGTTGGAGCTGGCTCTCGAGAAGCGGCCGGTGTGCGTTCTTTGGTTTGCGGGAGCGCATTACGCCGCCGGCGCGTTGCCGGTGGAGGAGGTGATCCCGGTCGCCCGGGAGTACGGCGTACCGGTGATCGTTGATGCGGCGGCGCAGATCCCGCCGGTCGCTTCGTTGTGGCGGTTCACCGTGGAGCTCGCTGCTGATGCGGTGATCTTCAGCGGGGGCAAGGGGTTGCGGGGGCCGCAGTCGAGTGGGCTGGTGCTCGGGAGTCGCCGGATCGTGGAAGGTTGCCGCGCCCATGGTTCGCCGAACCAGGAGATCGGTCGTGGGATGAAGGTCGGCAAGGAGGAACTGCTCGGCCTGCTCGCGGCGGTCGAGTGGACGTTGGAGCAAGACGAGGACGCGCTGCTGGCCGGGTACGAGCGGATCGTCGCGGGCTGGGTGAATGGGTTGCGCGGGCTGCCGGGTGTCGTTGCCGAGCGGGGGTATCCGAGTGAGGCCGGACAGCCGCACGGCCGGGCGATCGTCTGGTTGACGGCGGAGAGTGGTTGGACCCGGGATGAGCTGGTCGCAGCGCTGTGGGACGGCGACCCGCGGATCGCGGTCGGCGTGGTCGGCGAGGAGGCGATCGCGCTCAACCCGCAGACACTCGAGCCGGGTGAGCCCGACGTGGTGCTGGACGCTTTGCTTGGTTACCTGACAGGCTCCCGACATGGCGAGCAAGCCGGACGAGACGCGTGACGGAGTACCGCTGACGAACCTCGACCAGCCGTTGTTCGACGGCGCCGAGGCGACCAAGCGGGACCTGGTGGACTACCTGGACGCGGTGCACGAGCGGATGCTGCCCGGGCTGCGGAACCGGCCGTTGTCGGTGATCCGGGTCCGCCCAGGGCAGGAACCGTTCATGCAGAAGAACGTCCCGAAATACACGCCTGAGTGGGTCAAGACGGCGACGGTATGGGCCGAGGCGTCGAAGCGGGAGGTGTCGTACGCGCTGTGCGACGATCGGCGGACGCTGCTGTGGTTCGCCAACCAGCGCGCGGTCGAGTACCACCCGACGCTGATGCGCGCCGACCGCTGGGATCGGGTCACTCAGCTCGTCTTCGACCTCGATCCGCCGGAGGGGGAGACGTTCGGGATGGCGGTGCAGGCGGCGTTTCTGGTCCGGCAGGCGCTGACCGAAGCCGGCCTGGAGGGCGCGGTCAAGACGAGTGGCGCGAAAGGCGTGCATGTGTTCGTGCCGATCGACGAGAGCGTGTCGATCGAAGACGCGGCCGCGGCGACCCGGGCTGTCGCGGCGCGAGCCGAGCGAATCGACCCGGCGGTCGCGACGACCGCGTACATCAAGGAGGAGCGCGGCGGGAAGGTCTTCGTCGACTCGACCCGATCCGGAGGCGCCACGGTGGTCGCGGCCTACAGCCCGCGCGTCCGCCCTGGTACTCCGGTGTCGTTCCCGGTCGGCTGGGACGACCTCGACCGGGTAGCTCCACGTGACTTCACCGTGCGCAACACGCCGGGTTTGCTGGGCAGCGCAGATCGTTGGGCCGCCCAACTGCCGGCTCCTCAGTCACTGCCGGACGACCTGCTCGAGGAAGGCCGAGCGATCCCCATCGCCCGAGTGGTCGCCATGCACGAAGGCAAACGCCGAGCCCGAGCCCGCCGGACCGCCGCCGAGGAGGGCTGACGGTCAGGTCGGTAGCGAGACCCGCATCAGGAGTACGGCGGCCTCGCGGGCGCGCTCGGCCGGTTTCGGGGAGCCGGAGATGGCGGACGTGGTGATGGCGCCTTCGCTGAGCAGGATGAGGTGGTCGGCGAGCTGGTCGGGGTCGGCCGCGCCGGCGGTCTGGGCGAGGTCGGTGAGGGCCTGCCGGAAGCCGGCCTTGTGCTGCTTGGCGAGTTCGGCGACGCGGGGCGAGATCGCGCCGAGTTCGCCGAAGGAGTTGATGAAAGCGCAGCCGCGGAAGTCGCGCTGGGTGAACCAGGCGGAGAGGAAGTCGAAGACGGCGAGGATCCGCTCGCGCGGCTCGGTCGCGGCGTCGAGGTGTTCCTGCAGCATCTGCTCCCATTGCCGGTTGCGGCCCGCGAGGTACGCCTCGATCAGCTTGTCCTTCGACGGGAACAGCTGGTAAAGCCGCTTGAGCGAGACGCCGGACGCCGCTCGGATCGCGTCCATCCCGACGGCCTGGACGCCGCGCTCGTAGAACAACCTGTCGGCCGCGTCCAGGACCTGCTGCTGTGCGGTCGCAGTGTCGATTGCCATGTCCAACCTCCTCGGGTGATCCCGGTCACCCGGCCTGCGCTTGCGTGGAGAACCATCGTTCTCTAGAGTAGCGGACAACGAGGGAGAACGCTCGTTCTCTCCCGATTCCGACTTCTTGGAGGAGAGTTCGATGACTGTTCTGGAACCCGCCGCCCAGGCCTTCGCCGACGCGACCGCGACCCCGCCGTTCCTGTTCCAGCTGGACCCCGCGGAGGGACGCAAACTGGTCGACGAGGTGCAGACCACCGACTACCCGAAGCTCGAGATCGACGAGGAGTGGGTGACCGCGGCCGACGGCACCAAGGCCCGGATGGTCCGCCCGGCCGGCTCGACCGGGGTGCTGCCGGTGATCCTCTACATCCACGGCGCCGGCTGGGTCTTCGGCAACGCCCACACCCACGACCGGCTGGTCCGCGAACTGGCCGTCGGCGCCGGTGCGGCCGTGGTCTTCCCGGAGTACGACCTCTCGCCGGAGCACCGGTACCCGCACGCGCTGGAGCAGAACTACGCCGTCGCCCGCTGGATCGTGGCCTCGGGCAACGACCACGGCCTGGACGCGAGCCGGCTGGCCGTCGCGGGCGACTCGGTCGGCGGCAACATGGCCGCCGCGGTGACGTTGCTCGCGAAGGAGCGCGGTGACGTGACCTTCCGCCAGCAGGTGCTGTTCTACCCGGTCACAGACGCGTCCTTCGACACCGCCTCGTACCGCGAGTTCGCCGAGGGCTACTTCCTGCGGCTCGACGGGATGCAGTGGTTCTGGGACCAGTACACGACCGACGAGGCCGAGCGGAACCAGATCACGGCGTCCCCGCTACGCGCGACCACTGAGCAGCTGACCGGCTTGCCGACCGCACTGGTGATCACCGCCGAAGCCGACGTACTGCGCGACGAAGGCGAGGCGTATGCGGCCAAGCTCCGCGAGGCCGGGGTCGCCGTCACGGCTGTCCGGTTCGGCGGCATCATCCACGACTTCGTGATGCTCGACGCCCTCCGCGACACCCACGCCGCGACCGCCGCGATCGACCTGGCCATCCGCACCCTCAAGTCCGCACTCGCCTGAATCTCTCACCTATATAGGAGGAGTACTTTCATGAACACCACCGTCGTCCTCGTCCACGGCGCTTTCGCTGACGCGGCCAGCTGGAACGGCGTGATCGACCGCCTGCAGAAGGCCGGCGTCACCGTCGCGGCGATCCCGAACCCGTTGCGTGGCCTGACCGCCGACGCGGCGTACGTCGCTTCCGCGGTCCGCCAGATCGAGGGGCCGGTCCTGCTCGTCGGCCACTCGTACGGCGGGGCCGTGATCAACGCAGCCACCCTGGGTCTGGACAACGTGGCCGGCCTGGTTCACGTGGCCGCGTTCATCCCGGATGCCGGGGAGAGCCTGGCGAGCATTTCCGCGAACTTCCCGGCGACGCCTTTCGGTGACGCGATCCGCCCGTCGCTCTACCCGCTGGCGGACGGGACCGAGGCGCCGGAGGTCCGCCTGGATCCGGCGGCGTACCCGGAGGTCTTCGCGGCCGACCTGCCGGCCGAGGTGACCCGGGTGCTGGCGGTCGCGCAGCGCCCGATCGCGGTGGCCGGTCTGGAGGAGAAGTTGGCGGTCGAGCCGGGCTGGAAGAAGTTGCCGTCGTGGACGCTGGTCGCCACCCAGGACAACGCGATCCACCCGGAGGCGCAGCGGTTCATGGCCGAGCGCGCCGGCGGCACGATCGTCGAGGTCGAAGGCTCGCACTCGGTCGCGGTCTCGCATCCGGACGCCGTCGCCGACCTCATCCTCAAGGCATTGAGCTAGCCGCTCGTAGTTCGGCGAATGCGGCCGTCAGTTTGGGCAGTGTGTAGTGCGCGTTCAGCCCGCTCGGGTTCGGGAGGATCCAGACCCGGGTCGGGCCGATCGTGCGTTCCTGCCGGCCCATCACGGCCTTCGGCAGGTTGAACGCCGCCCGGTACGCCGTGACGCCGACAACCGCGAGCCAAACGGGTTCGTAGGCGAGCACCTTCTTCACCAGATTCTCGCCACCCGCCGCGAACTCGGACCGGCTCAACTCCCCGGCCTGCGCGGTCGGACGATCCACCACGTTCGTGATCCCCAGTCCGAGGTCCAGCAACTCACTCTGCTCCGCCGGCTTCAGTTGCCGCGGCGTGAACCCGGACAGATGCAATGCCGGCCAGAACCGATTCCCCGGCCGTGCGAAGTGGTGCCCGGTCTCGGCCGACAGCAGCCCCGGGTTGATCCCGCAGAACAGAACCCGCAGCCCCGACCCGACCACATCCGCCAACTCCTGCATGCGGGAAGGGTAGAGCTTCTGCCTTCGTCAACTCAGGGTTGACGAGACCATGTCGTCAACCTAGGGTTGACGGCATGACTCCTGGACCTGATCTTCAGCAACTCATCGACACCATTCGCGAGGACGCGGGCAGCGACGACGCGCTCGATCAACTGGGCACCGCAGCCAGCACGATCAGTGATTTGACCGCGACCTCGGACGCGGCCCTTGGGTATTTCGTCGACCAGGCCCGGGGTGCGGGCAAGTCGTGGGTAGAGATCAGCGGCGTGCTCGGCGTCAGCAAACAGGCCGCACACAAGCGGTTCGCGGATACAGCCAAGCCGTCGTTCGAGCGCTTCACGGCCCGGACCAGGGCGGTCATGGAAGCCGCCCCTGGGGTTGCCCGTGACCACAACCACGCGTTCGTCGGCACCGAGCACCTGCTGCTCGCGCTCTACACCCAGCCCGAGGGGGTCGCGGCCAAGGTCCTCGTCGACCGAGGGCTCAGCGAGCAGGCCGTCGCGGACGCCGTGCACGCGATCGCGCCGGACGGTTCGGCAGACCAGCGGCCCGGCGACGACATAGTACTGCCGATGACCCCGCGTGCGGTGAGCGTATTGAAGTACACGCTGGACGAAGCCCTGGGTCTCGGCCACAACTACATCGGCACCGAACACCTGCTGTTGTCGCTCTACCACCATCCGGGCGGCGTGGCTGCCCAGGTGCTGCAGCAGTTGGGCCTGGACGAGGACGCGGCCCGCGAGGCGATCAAGGCCGCTCTGCTGGAGTTGATGCGAGCCAAGTAAGTTGGCCTCCATGGCTGATTGGACCGCCCGCTTGTCCGAGCTCGCCGCCGGGGCCGGAGTACCGGGCGCCGTGCTCGGGATCTGGGCGGACGGCAACGAGACCATCGCCCCGTACGGCGTGTTGAACCGGGGGACCGGCGTCGAGGTGACCGCCGACTCGGTGTTCCAGGTCGGGTCGATCACCAAGGCATGGACCGCGTCGATGATCGTCCAGTTGGCCGAGGAAGGCCGGCTGGCGCTCGACGACCCGGTGGTCAAGTTGTTGCCCGAAGCACCGATCGGCGGCCGGATCACGGTCCGGCACCTGCTCACCCACACCAGTGGCATCGACGGCGACGTGTTCACCGACACCGGTCGCGGCAACGACTGCCTCCGGAAGTACGTCGGGCTGCTGGCCGACGTGGAGCGGTTGTTCGAGCCGGGTACGGCGTACTCCTACTGCAACGCCGGATTCGTCCTGCTCGGCCGGATCATCGAGGTACTCGACGGCCCGACCTGGGACGAATCCCTCCGGGCCCGGCTGATCGAACCGCTCGGGTTGAAGTCGACCGTGACGCTGGCGGAGGAGGCGATCCTGCATCGCGCGGCGCTCGGCCACCTCGGCAGCGACGGATCGCCGGTGACCACTTGGCAGCTCCCACGCAGTCTCGGTCCGGCCGGGCTGATCACGCAGAGCGCGTCCGACCTGCTGCGGTTCGCGCGACTCCACCTGGACGACGACCGGTACGCACGCATGCGGGAGCCACAGGTCGCATACCCGGACCGGAACGGCGGCGTCACGGATATCGGGCTGGCCTGGCGGTTGTACGACTGGTCGGGCCGCAAGTTGTTCGGCCACGACGGCGGCACGATCTCGCAACTCTCATTCCTCCGGATCGATCCCGAGGCCAGGCTCGCGGTCTGCCTGCTGACGAACTCGGGCAACGGCGAGGCCCTGTTCGACGCGCTCGTCTCCGAGGTCTTCACCGAATACGTCGGAGTCGGAGTACCGGCATCCCCGCAACCCGTCGAGGCCGAAGTGGGCGATGAGCACCTCGGGCGGTACGAGCGGACCGGCATCGCGATGGAGGTGCTCCGGCGCGACGGCAAGCTGATCCTCGCCCAGGAGGCGACCGGTGATCGTCTCGCTTTCGCGGAAGAGCCAGTGGTCGAGTACGAGCTCCATCCCACCGAGCCGTTGGACGGGAACCACTTCGTCGTCCGCAGCTCCGAGGTAGTCCCTTGGTCGCCGGTCACTTTCACCCCGGAGTACCTGTTCGCCGCGGGGCGGGTCACCCCGCGCATTCAGGACTGACGGATGGGGTTGCGGCCGGTGGATCTGGCCCGGCGGGCCGGGGTGTCGACCCAGCTGGTGCGCAACTACGAGGCGGCCGGCGTGCTGCCGCCCGCGCCACGGTCGGAGAGCGGGTACCGGCAGTACGACCAGCGGCACCTGGAGGCCTTGCTCACCTATCGTGCGCTGGCGCCGGGGTTCGGGCCGGTGGACGCGACCACGATCATGCGGGCTGTGCACGACGGGGATCAGGCGCTCGCGCTACGCGCGGTCGATGCGAGTCATGCGGCGCTTCACGAACAACGGCTGGCCACTGATGCTGCGAGCGAGGCCCTCGGCGCCGCGGCGGAACAGTTCCTCGACTCCGAACCACTCGCCGGCCCTGCACTGCTGGTCGGTGAGCTGGCCCGCCAGCTGGGGATCCGGACGTCGGCGCTGCGGGTCTGGGAGTCGGCCGGTCTGTTGACCCCGACGCGGGAGCGGGGGACGAACTACCGCCGCTACTCGCCCCTGCAGATCCGGGACGCCCGAATCATCAACATGCTCCGCCAGGGCCGGTACGGGTTCGACCAGATCAGGCCGGTCCTCGACGGACTCCGCCGCACCGGCAGCACCGAGGCCCTCCGTGCCGCCGTCGCCGAACGACGGGCAGCCCACGACCGCCGTACCAGGGCCATGCTCCACGGCGCCGCCCTGCTGCATACCTATCTCGGTAGCGCCGAAGATTGAGATACCAGGGTTTTGGATTGGGGTTGGCGAGCTAACGTCGTCAGGGTGACCAGTGCACCTGCTGAACTTCCCCGGAAGGCCGGCGAGCTCCGGGCCGCCGGCTACCTTCCCCGTTCGATCAAGGCCGAGATCCGCGAAAACCTGCTGACCGAGTTGCGGGCCGGCCGCGACCCCTGGCCCGGCATCGTCGGATTCTCCCGGACTGTTATTCCCCAGCTGGAGCGTGCCCTGCTCGCGGGGCACGACGTAGTACTGCTCGGCGAGCGCGGCCAGGGCAAGACCCGGCTGCTCCGCACCCTGCTCGGGTTGCTCGACGAGTGGACCCCGGTGATCGAGGGAGCGGAGCTGCCCGAGCACCCGCTCGACCCGATCACCCCCGAGTCGAGGCGTCGCGCTGCCGAGCTCGGCGACGACCTGCCGGTGACCTGGCTGCACCGCAGCCTCCGGTACGCCGAGAAGCTCGCTACCCCGGACACGTCGGTCGGCGACCTGATCGGCGACGTCGACCCGGTCAAGGTCGCCGAGGGCCGCAGCCTCGGTGATCCGGAGACCATCCATTTCGGCCTGGTCCCGCGGGCGCACCGCGGGATCGTCGCGATCAACGAGCTGCCCGACCTGGCCGAGCGGATCCAGGTCGCGCTGCTCAACGTGATGGAGGAGCGCGACATCCAGGTCCGCGGCTACACCCTCCGGCTGCCGCTGGACGTGTTGCTGGTGGCAACGGCCAACCCGGAGGACTACACCAACCGCGGCCGCATCATCACTCCGCTGAAGGACCGATTCGGCGCCGAGGTCCGGACGCACTACCCGCTGGACGTCGACGCCGAGGTGGACGTCGTCCGGCAGGAGGCGCACCTGACCGCCGAGGTCGGTGAGCCGCTGCTCGAGGTGCTCGCGCGATTCGTCCGGCATCTTCGGGAGTCGACCGCGATCGACCAGCGGTCGGGTGTCTCTGCCCGATTCGCCGTCGCCGCGGCCGAGACTGTGGCCGCCGCTGCGTTGAGGCGGAGCGCGATCACCGGTGAGGAGCCGGCCGTGGCCCGACCGGTCGATCTCGACGCGGTTCCCGCCGTACTGCGGGGCAAGCTGGAGTTCGAGCCAGGTGAAGAGGGCCGTGAGACCGAGCTGCTGGAGTACCTGCTGCGCCGGTCGATCGCGGACACCGCACGCGAACGGTTCGCCGGGTTGGACCTCAGCCCGCTGGTGCAAGCCGTTGCCGACGGCCACCTTGTGACGACCGGTGAGCGGGTGCCCGGCCGCGAGGTACTGGCTGCACTTCCCGAGCTGCCGTTGCTGCATGACGTGGCGGCCCGCGCGGGAGCGGAGCCCGACGATTCGCCGGGCCGGATCGCGGCGGCGGTCGAGTTGGCGCTGGAGGCCTTGTACCTGTCCAAACGGCTGGCCAAGGACGCCGACGACGAGTCAACGGTTTACGGAGTCTGACGTGTCCGTCATACCGGAAGGCTGGTCGTACGGACCCTGGCACGAGGGGCCGGATCCGCTGGCGCCGCCGGTGGATCTGCGGGACGCCCTGGACGAGATCGGCCGGGATGTGATGGCCGGGTCGTCGCCGCGGTCCGCGTTGGAGGAGCTACTCCGGCGCGGGACCCGGAACACCCAGGGGCTCGACGATCTGACCCGGCGGATGTGGGAACGCCGTCGCGAGATCCAGCAGCGGCACAACCTCGAAGGCACCCTGCGGGACGTGCAGCGGCTGCTCGACGAAGCCCTTGAGGCGGAGCGGCACGAGCTGTTCCCGAACCCGTCCGACGACGCCCGATTCCGGGAGGCCCAGCTCGACGCGCTGCCCTCGGGTACGGCGGCCGCGGTGCGGGAGCTGGCGTCGTACGACTGGCAGTCCTCAGAGGCGCGGCAGAAGTACGAGGAGATCCGTGAGCTGCTCGGCCGCGAGTTGCTCGGGTCGCGCTTCGAGGGGATGAAGGAGGCGCTGCAGAACACGACGCCCGAGGACGTCGAGCGGATCAACGAGATGCTCGCCGACCTCAACGCATTGCTCGCCGCGCACGCGCAGGGCCGGCCGGACGTCGACCAGTTGTTCGAGCAGTTCATGGCCAAGCACGGCGAGTTCTTCCCGGAGAACCCGCGCAACGTCGACGAGCTGATCGACGTACTGGCGAGGCGGGCCGCGGCCGCGCAGCGGATGCTGAACTCGATGACGCCGGAGCAGAGGGACGAGTTGGCCGGGCTCGCGCAGCAAGCGTTCGGCAGTCCGCAGCTCGCGCAACAGCTGGCCCAGCTGGACGCGCAACTGCAGTCGTTGCGGCCGGGGGAGGACTGGTACTCCTCGGAGCGGATGAGTGGTGACGACCCGCTCGGTCTGGCCGAGGGCGCCCGCGCGATGTCCGACCTGGCCGAGCTGGACGCGCTCGCCGAGCAGCTCGCCCAGTCGTATCCGGGCGCCCGGTTGGAGGACATCGACCTCGACGCGCTCACCCGCCAACTCGGCGACGAGGCGACCGTCGACGCCCGCCGGCTGACCGAGCTCGAACGCGAGCTCCGCAATCAAGGTCTGCTCGAACGCGCTCCCGACGGAACACTGCGTCTCTCCCCGAAGGCCCTGCGGCAACTCGGCCAGACCGCGCTCTCCGACGTACTGCGGGCCGCGCGCGGCCAGTCGGGTGAACGTGATTCGGCGTCCGCCGGAGCCGCCGGGGAGCCCAGTGGCTCGAGTCGTCCATGGCAGTTCGGCGACACCCAGCCCTGGGACGTACCGCGGACCGTGAACAACGCAGTACTGCGAACCGCCGGGCGCGAAGGTGGTTCGGTGAAGCTGGACGTGTCCGACGTCGAGGTTGCCGAGACCGAACACCGGGCGCGAGCCGCGGTCGCGTTGCTGGTGGACACCTCCTGGTCGATGGTCCAGGAGGGACGCTGGCTCCCGATGAAGCGGACGGCGCTCGCGCTGCACCAACTCATCTCCACCCGCTACCGCAACGACGCCCTCCAGTTGATCACCTTCGGCCGGTACGCCGGGGTGGTCGAACTGCCGCAACTCATCGGTCTGGAAGGCACCTGGGAGCAGGGCACCAATGCCCATCACGCGTTGCTCCTCGCGGGACGTCATCTCCGCCGGCACCCGGACGCGCAGCCCGTCGTCCTGATGGTCACCGACGGGGAGCCGACCGCTCACCTGGAACCGGACGGCACAGCCGAGTTCTCGTACCCGCCCGAACCGGCGACGCTGCGCAAGACGATCTTCGAGGTAGACCGGCTGGCCAAGCTCGGCGCCTCGCTGACCGTGTTCCGGCTCGGCGACGATCCGCGGCTGGAGGCGTTCGTCGATCTGCTCGCCCGGCGCAGCGGCGGCCGGGTGCTGGCACCCGACCCGGACGGCCTCGGCGCGGCCGTCGTCGGCGACTACCTGAGGACCCGTCGCAAGCTCTGAGACGGACAGTCCACAGCTCTGGACGGACAGGCCACAGGCGGGGAGTACCCATCTCGAAGGTGGGTTACTCCCCGCCTCTCGTTTTCCTCGGTGAATGCGGCGAATGTCTCGCGTTGTCAACCAGGTAAGGCTTTTCCGGCCCTGAAGGTGTGGGCAGCGTCACCTCCGCAGAGTGAGACCAGTGGTCAACTGGACTGGTTTTTTGACTTACCCTGAAAAGACGCCCGCGCCACCGGAGTCGAAGGGCCGAGCGGTCATCACGCCGCGCCTCGGAGCACCGCCCAAACCATCAGGGAGTGACTGTGCCGAAACTCGTCTACGACTTCGCCGAAGGCAACAAGGAGATGAAGGAACTGCTCGGCGGCAAGGGGGCCAACCTCGCCGAGATGACCAATCTCGGGCTGCCGGTGCCACCCGGTTTCACCATCTCCACCGACGCCTGCCGGGTGTTCCTCCAGACCGGCTCGGTGCCACCCGAGCTGGCCGACGAGATCGACCACCACGTCGACGTACTGCAGCAGAAGATGGGCAAGAAGCTCGGTCAGGCGGACGATCCACTGCTGGTCTCGGTCCGATCCGGAGCCGCCGCGTCGATGCCCGGCATGATGGAGACGGTGCTCAACGTCGGCCTCAACGACGACTCGGTGAACGGGCTCGCGCATCACTCCGGCAACCCGCGGTTCGCCTGGGACGCGTACCGCCGGCTGATCCAGATGTTCGGCAAGACCGTGCTCGACATGGACGGTGAAGTCTTCGACGACGCGCTCGAGCAGGCCAAGCAGGCCAAGGGGACCACGAACGACCTCGACCTGGACGCCGACGACCTCAAGCGGCTGGTGGAGACGTTCAAGGCGAGCGTGCTGGAGCACACCGGTCGCGAGTTCCCGCAGGACCCGCGCAAGCAGATGGACCTGGCGATCGAGGCCGTCTTCGGCTCCTGGAACTCCGAACGCGCCATCCTCTACCGCCGGCAGGAGCGGATCGCGAAAGACCTCGGCACCGCGGTGAACATCTGCTCGATGGTGTTCGGCAACCTCGGGATGGACTCCGGCACCGGCGTCGCCTTCACCCGTGACCCTGCCACCGGTCAGCCCGGCGTGTACGGCGACTACCTGCAGAACGCGCAGGGCGAGGACGTGGTGGCCGGCATCCGCAACACGGTCCCGCTGGCCGACCTGGAGACGATCGACAAGACGTCGTACGACGATCTGATGGCGATCATGACCAAACTCGAAGGCCACTACCGCGACCTGTGCGACATCGAGTTCACCGTCGAACGCGGCAAGCTCTGGATGCTGCAGACCCGGGTCGGCAAGCGGACCGCGGCCGCCGCGTTCCGGATCGCGACCAGCCTGATCGACGAGGGCGTCATCTCCGCCGAAGAGGCGCTGCAGCGGGTCAACGGCGCACAGCTGGCCCAGCTGATGTTCCCGCGGTTCGACGCGGACGCGGCCAAGGAGCGGATCACCAAGGCCATCGGCGCCTCCCCGGGCGCGGCTTCCGGCAAGGTCGTCTTCACCTCCGCCGCCGCGGTCGAGGCGGCCGACAAGGGCGAGAAGGTCATCCTGGTCCGGCGCGAGACGAACCCGGACGACCTGCACGGCATGATCGCGGCCCAGGGCATCCTGACCAGCCGCGGCGGCAAGACCTCACACGCGGCCGTCGTGGCGCGCGGGATGGGCAAGACGTGCGTCTGTGGCGCCGAGGAACTCGACGTCAGCGTCAGCGCCCAGACGATCAAGGTGAACGGTACGACGATCGGCGCCGGCGAGGTGATCTCGATCGACGGGACCACGGGCGAGGTGTTCCGTGGCGAGGTCCCGGTCGTGCCTTCCCCCGTGGTGCAGTACTTCGAGGGAACGCTCGCGCCCGATGCGGGTGACGAACTGGTGGCCTCGGTCCATCGGTTGATCACCCGTGCCGACGAGGTCCGGCGGCTCGGCGTACGGACGAATGCTGACACAGCAGACGATGCTGCCCGGGCGCGGCGGTTCGGTGCCGAGGGGATCGGGCTGTGCCGGACCGAGCACATGTTCCTGGGCGAGCGGCGGGAGTCGGTCGAGCGGCTGATCCTGGCCGACAACGACGCGGATCGCGAGGCGGCGCTGGCCGAGCTGGAGCCGTTGCAGCGTGGGGACTTCCTGGAGTTGCTCGATGCGATGGACGGGCTGCCGGTGACGATCCGGTTGATCGACCCGCCGCTGCACGAGTTCCTGCCGTCGATGGAGGACCTCGCGGTCAAGGTCGCACTCGCGAAGGAACGCGGCCAGGACCCGGGCCGGGACGAGGTGCTGCTGGCCGCGGTCGAGCGGCTGCACGAGGAGAACCCGATGCTCGGCCTGCGTGGCGTCCGCCTCGGCCTGGTCATCCCGGGCCTGTTCGCGATGCAGGTGCGCGCGATCGCGTCCGCTGCGGCCGAGCTGAAGAAGCAGGGCCGGGATCCGCGGCCGGAGATCATGATCCCGCTGGTCGGCGCGGTACAGGAGTTGCAGCTCGCCCGCGACGAGGTCGAGCAGGTGCTCGCCGAGGTCGTCGCGCAGGAAGGGGTCGAATGGAAGGTGCCGATCGGGACGATGATCGAGCTGCCGCGGGCCGCGGTGACCGCGGACCAGATCGCCGAGGCGGCCGAGTTCTTCTCCTTCGGTACCAACGACCTGACCCAGACCACCTGGGGCTTCAGCCGGGACGACGTGGAGGGCTCGTTCTTCGGCCGCTACCTGGAGAAGGGCATCTTCGCCGTCTCGCCGTTCGAGTCGATCGACCGCGAGGGTGTCGGTGCCCTGGTTCGGACCGGAGCCGAACGCGGTCGGGCCACCCGCCCCGACCTCAAACTCGGCATCTGTGGCGAACACGGCGGCGATCCCGACAGCATCCACTTCTTCCACGAGGTAGGCCTGGACTACGTCTCCTGCTCACCCTTCCGCGTCCCGGTGGCCAGGCTTGAAGCGGGGCGTGCGGCGGTGGAGTAGGGCCCTTGACAATGCTCGTGAGTGACGGTCTGTACAACCGTACCGGCCGGCTCATGGACGCTTCCGAGGGTTCGATCACGAAGCGTCACCGAATGCAACGGACCGGATAAATTGTCTTGACCAACCCCTTGCATTGGGCTGATTCGCCGGTCAAGATATCCGAGCGGGAAGGGCGATCACTCGTCGACTTTCGGGTCTGACTCGAACCAGCCGCTGTGGCGGCTCGTGACTCCCTTCCCGCACCAAATCTTCTTGTCTGCAACGGAAATCCAGCCATCCGATAGGGTTTCTGGCATGGCCATCTTTGCCCTGCAGCTGACTTTCAAGAACAACGAACGCCGGCTCGCGGTGCGCCCGGCGCATCGCGAGTACCTGACCTCGCTGAAGGAGGCCGGCAAGCTCGTCGCGGCCGGCCCGTTCGGGGACGAGACCGGCGCGCTGCTGATCTACGACGTCGCCGACGAGGCCGAGCTGCGCGACATCCTCGCCAAGGACCCGTACACCCCGGAAGACGTCTACGAGATCGCCACCCTCAAGGAGTGGAAGCAGCTCTTCCCGCTGAGCTAAATCTCGGCCGACTCGAGGTCCAGGTAGTCGACGTAGGCCCACAACCAGACGAGCGGGGCGAGCACGAGTTCGGGCTCGCCCTCCTCGTCGGCGATGAACAGCATCGAGCCCTCGCCGCCCTTGATGTCCTCGCAGACCGCCCCGCACACCTCGACGGCCGCGTCGAACGGCAGCAACTCCGGCCCGCTCTCCCACTCCGGCTTCGGCAGCGGCAGCACCGGCGCCTCGTCGGTCCCGTTCATGTCGACGGAGATCTGCTGCAGTTCCAGGTAGAGGTCGTACGAGATCAGCCCGGCCAGCGGCTGACCCTCGAAGCCGACCAGGTACGGGTCGTCCGCACCGTCCCGGAAGCTGTCCCGCATGTCCGGCATCGCGGCCGCCAGGTCCTCGACCTCGACGTACGGCGCTTCCTCGGGTTCGTCCTCTTCGGTCAGCAGTCCGCTGCGCATCTGGTCGAACGAGTGCAACAGGTTGCCCAGCTCGTCGTGCGCACCGCCTCCGGGAGCCTTCTGAGCACGCTGCTCGAGATCCTTCAGGTGCTCGATCAGGTCGTCCTCGAAGTGCAGGTCGTACCGTGGCAGCCCGGGCTCGCGGCCCGCGTTGATCTGCGCGACGATCTGGGTCGACACCGGGCCGAGCTGCTCGGCCAGCACCTCGAGCGGCGTGGTCGGCTTCTCGTCCTCGTCGTGCACGTGGTGTTCCTCGGCCTTGCTCTCCTCCATCGCGAGCAGCACCGAGAACGCCGGGAACGCGATCAGCGCGGCCGTCGCGAGCATGCCGTCACCGATCAGCATCAACGGATTGCCGCCCGCCTCGGTCCGGCGCAGGTGATCCGGCAGCAGCACGGCCGCTTGTTCGACGGTGACCTGGCTGGCCAGCGAGCTGAGCCCGTGGTCGGTGTCCACGCCGAGCAGCTCGATCAGCTTCTCCGAGCTCATGTCGAAGCTGGAGCGCAGGTAGTAGCGCAACCAGCCGGCGTCCACCGGGCTGGCGAGCAGGTCCGCGATCCTCGCGCGGAAGTCGGCCAGGTCGGCGATGGCCAGCACCACCAGGACCGGCTGGTCGCCGTCGCCGATCACCAGCGGCCGGGTATCGCCGTTCTGGAAGCCGTCGATCACCTGGGCCAGGCTCTCGGCCGCGGCCTCCAGCGGCCACGACTCCGCCTCGAACTCGGTCACCACCGTGGAGGTGTCGACGTCCTCGGCCATCTGCTGGATCCTCTCGCGGCGGGCGGGGTGGCGCTAACTGTAGGGGGCTCGGGTTCCGATGGGGGTGGCCGGTCGGGCGGTGGTGACATTCGCTACGCTCTGACCGGCGGGTCGATCCAGAGGTATCTCACATGTGAGATAAGGTCCCGCGCATGACTGACGACTACCTGAGCCGGATCGGCAATCTCATCCGGGACGCCCGCAAGCACCGTGGCTGGACCCAGACCCAGCTCGCCGATGTGCTGGGCACCAGCCAGAGTGCGGTGAACAGGATCGAAAAGGGTCATCAGAACCTCACTCTCGAGATGCTCGCCCGGATCGGCGAAGCGCTCGATTCCGAAATTGTCTCTCTCGGTGGCGGTCCGGTCCACCTCCGTGTCGCCGGTGGCCGCCGGTTGTCCGGTTCGATCGACGTGAAGTCCAGCAAGAACGCCGGCGTCGCGCTGCTGTGCGCCAGCCTGCTGAACAAGGGCCGGACCACGCTGCGCAAGGTGGCCCGGATCGAAGAGGTCAACCGGCTGCTCGAGGTGCTCAACTCGATCGGCGTCCGGACCACCTGGCTGAACGACGCCGGCGACCTGGAGATCGTGCCGCCCGCCCACCTGAACCTGGCCGCGATGGATGCCGAGGCGGCCCGGCGTACCCGGTCGATCATCATGTTCCTCGGCCCGCTGCTGCACCGCGAGGACACCTTCCAGCTCCCGTACGCCGGTGGCTGCGACCTCGGCACCCGGACGGTCGAGCCGCACATGTCGGCGCTGCGCCCGTTCGGCCTGGACGTGAAGGCGACCGGCGGCGAGTACCACGCGATGGTGAACCGGGCGATCAGCCCGGGCAAGCCGATCGTGCTGACCGAGCGAGGCGACACCGTGACCGAGAACGCGATCATGGCCGCGGCCCGGCACGACGGCGTCACCGTGATCCGCAACGCCAGCTCGAACTACATGGTCCAGGATCTGTGCTTCTACCTCGACCTGCTCGGCGTGAAGATCGACGGCGTCGGCAGCACCACGCTGACCGTGCACGGCAAGGCCGAGATCGATGTCGACGTCGACTACGCGCCCTCGGAGGACCCGATCGAGGCGATGAGCTTGCTGACCGCGGCGATCGTGACCGGCTCAGAGGTCACGATCCGGCGGGCGCCGGTCGAGTTCCTGGAGATCGAGCTGGCGCTGCTGGAGGAGATGGGGCTGGACTACAGCCGCTCGGCGGAGTACCTGGCCGAGAACGGCCGGACCCGGCTGGTCGACCTGACCACGCGGCCGTCGACGCTGCACGCACCGATCGACAAGATCCACCCGATGCCGTTCCCGGGCCTGAACATCGACAACCTGCCGTTCTTCGCGGTGATCGCGGCGTCGGCGACCGGTCAGACGCTGATCCACGACTGGGTCTACGAGAACCGGGCGATCTACCTGACCGACCTGAACAAGCTCGGCGGCCGGGTCAAGCTGCTCGACCCGCACCGGGTGATGGTCGAGGGCCCGACGCACTGGTCCGGCGCCGAGATCATGTGCCCGCCGGCGCTCCGCCCGGCCGTCGTCACGCTGATCGCGATGATGGCCGCGAAGGGCACCTCTGTACTGCGCAGCGTCTACGTGATCAACCGCGGCTATGAGGACCTGGCCACCCGCCTCAACTCGCTAGGCGCCCAGATCGAGACGTTCCGCGACATCTGAGTCCCTCGCGTCTTCTGTGTGACTGAGGAACGTGACGGCCTCGGTGATCACTGCTGGATCGACCATGATCCGGCGATGACCGAGGCCGTTCGTCTGCTTGAAGTGCGCCCTCGGCCCGTACCCCGCGAGCAGGGCCGACGCCTGGGCCGGATCCACGACATCGTCCTCGTCGTTGTGGATCACCAGTAGGTCGACCTCACCGGCGGCCACGGAGTACTTCGCCCAGATCTGGTCGTCGCGCTGGAACAGGCCGGCCTCGATCGCCCGCCGGAGCGCCTGGTTCGCCTCGGCCCCGAGTCCGAGTTCCCGGCAGAACGCATCGACCAGGTAGCCGAACTCCGCGACCCCACTGATCGCGACAATTCGTCCGGCGGAGACCCCCTCGCGTACGGCGTACAGGGCGAAGGGGACGCCCAGGGAGTGCGCGATCACCCCTTCGAACGGGCCGTGCCGGTCACCGAGGGCCTGGATGATGCGCTGGTGATCGAGGATCGTGCCGGCCGGTCCTGGGGTGTCGCCGTGCCCGGGAGCGTCGTACGAGACGGGGCTGTAGCCGAGTGCGAGCAGGCGCGCCACGAACGCGTGGTACCGCGAGGCGCGCGAACGCCAGCCGTGGACGAGCAGCACCGGGCGGCGGCCGTCACCCCAGGCGTACGTGACGACGTTGCCGATCACCTCCACCCGGGCGGACTCGTGGATCGCCCGCTCACTCTCACGCACCCTGCCGCGCTTGAGCGGCCGCCGCCACAACTCGAACGCGACCCGCCCGGCGACCCTCGGCGGAAGCAGTTTCAGGCCCGCGCGGACTACCTCGGCGATCATCGTGCACTCCATTGCGGGTTGCGGCCGAGCAGGCCGAGGAAGCGGTCGGTGGGATTCGAGTTGGTTGGGACGATGGCTGCGAAGGCGCCACCGGCTGGGCGGTCCGCGGGGATCTGGGCGGCGATCGGCAGCGCGGCCTCGGCGAGGTCGGCCGGGATCGGGTCGGGGAGACCGATCGAGCGGGCCACGTCCCAGGCGTGCGCGAGGTTGTCGAGGAAGTGCATCGCGACCGCGGCGCGGCCGGGGAACACGCCGAACTCGCGTACCTCGATCGACCGGTCGAGCAGGTCCGCGGCGGCGAACGCGCGGATGACCTCGTCGGCCGACTCGGGGTAGTTCTTCAGCGCGGTCTCGTCGGGCGGTCCCGGCTGCCAGACGCGTCGGCCGACCGAACCGGGCAGGGCGAACGAGGCGGCCGCGAAGCCGCGGTTCTCCGCGACCAGGTGCGCGATCAGTTCGCCAAGCGACCATTCGCTGCACGGGGTCGGCAGGTCCAGTTGGTCCGGATCGACCGCTGCGACGGCGATCCCGCAGAGCTCGGTGGCGGCGCGGTCGAGTGGGCGTGGGTCGCTCATGGGGTGGTCGGCTCCTCTGGACTAGATAACTAACCGAACGATCGTATTATTAGTTTACAGGTGCGGGTCCGTCAACGGC
Source organism: Kribbella caucasensis (assembly GCF_004361855.1). Classification (GTDB taxonomy): domain Bacteria; phylum Actinomycetota; class Actinomycetes; order Propionibacteriales; family Kribbellaceae; genus Kribbella; species Kribbella caucasensis. The sequence goes on along the minus strand of NZ_SNWQ01000015.1, from coordinate 149,645 downwards.
ATTAAGATCAGCGGACCGAGGAGGTGCGATGACGACGACGCGGGTCGACGGGCGGCTGGTCCGGGGTGACAACACCCGGCGGGCCGTACTGCGCCGTGCGGTCGACATCGCCTCGGTCGACGGGCTGGAAGGGCTCTCGATCGGCCGGCTGGCCAAGGAGCTGGAGATCAGCAAGAGCGGGCTGTTCGCGCACTTCGGGTCGAAGGAGGAGTTGCAGCTCGCGACCATCCGCGCGGCCCGCCGGATCTACGCCGACGCCGTCGTCCAACCGGCGCTCGCGGTCGAGCCTGGTCTCGGGCGGGTCTGGGCGATGACTGAGAACTGGCTGGACTACTCCCAGCGGCGGGTTTTTCCGGGCGGCTGTTTCTTCGCGAAGACGTCGCACGAGTTCGGCTCCCGGCCGGGTGCAGTGCGCGAGATGTTGGCGACGGTCTACCGCGAGTGGATCGGCCTGCTGGAGCAGACCGTCGCCGAGGCGGTCAGTGCCGGAGAGCTGGACGCCGACCCCGCCGACCTCGCCGTCGAGCTGAACGCGTACTACGACGCCGCCAACCTGGCCTCACTCCTGCGCGACGATCACGACGTCATCTACACGCAGACCCGTCAGCTCATCCGCTCCCGTCTGGAGTCCGCCGCAACCCCCGAGGCGCCGCTGCCCTGGTGAGCCTGAGCCACCACCGTTCGCGTCGGGTGCCGCGGTCGGCTCGGGCGGCATGCCCGGCCCGGGGCCTTGAACAACATCGCGGGACCGCGGACACCTAAACAAGCTGTCCGAGCTCCCGCGATGTTGTTCACGGTCCCCAGCGGAACTGGGCCGGAATGTCATAAATGTCGGTGGTCGTGTCTACGGTCTGTGGTGTGCGGCCTCATGTGGTGGCTCAGGTAGCCGTTTCGGTTGATGGTGCGACGACTGGATTCCCGGTGGACCTGGCCCGGTTCTATGCGCTGGCGACGTTGTGGCAGGAGGACGTGACGCTGGTCGGCGCGGACACGATCCTGGCCCAGGAGGCGGCGGTCCGGGCTGCGCCACAGCCCGGACCGCGTGAGGCCGGGCCGCTGCTCGCGGTCGTCGACAGTCGTGCCCGGGTGCGGGAGTGGGACCGGCTGCGGCGGTTGGGGCATTGGTCGGATGTGCTTGCTCTGTATGCCGATCAGACGCCGGACCGGCCGCCCGACAGCACGACTGCGGAGCTGATCACCGGATACAACCAGGTCGATCTGGCCGAGGTGCTGGAGCGGCTTGGTGCGGCGCGGGGCGCCCGGGTGGTTCGGGTCGACAGCGGCGGGACGCTGGTCGGCGTACTGCTGGAGCTTGGTCTGATCGATGAGCTGTGCCTGCTGGTTCATCCGGTGGTCGTCGGGTCGGGCCAGCGGTGGTACGGGTCGTTTGCCGAGCGGCTCGAGTTGAAGTTGGCGAACACCGAGGTGTTCGACGGTGGAGTCGTCTGGCTCCGGTACTGCATGGCTTGAAAACCTCGTTGGGAATGAAGGGTTTGCGTGCGCGGTTAAACTGGGTACACTGTACGAAGTTTGACCGATCGAGCGTGTGGAGGAGTGGGCTTGAGCGAGACGATGCCGGGGACGACGGGGTTCGTGCCGAGCGACGCCGAGGTGGCGAGTGTGCTGGCTTGGTTCGAGCGGTACGACGCGCTGGCGGCGGCGCTGGACTACGAGGGGATGGCCGAGCTGGCGGTTTTCCCGCTCAACGAGGTGACCGACGACGGGAAGGGTCAGGGGAAGGCGGAGCAGCTCGACCGTTCGGCGTACCTGGCGCAGATGGAACAGGTGATGGGCGGCGGCGGTGACGTGAAGCTGGAGACCACGCGGACGCCGCACTTCCTGTCCGCCAGCCTGGTGTTCGTGATCAGCGACGGCACCATGACGTACGACGGGTTCACCCAGCCGATCCGGTACGGCGATCTGCTGCTGAAGGTCGACGGCAACTGGAAGTTCCAGACCATGGTCCAGGGCGGCTGGGGCTGATCTGACAGCTTGCGTCCGAAGAACCGTGGGTCATAGCCCACTGTGAAGTCATAGCCCACGGTTCTTCGGACGTTCAGGGAAGTGTCGGTCGCGGGCAGTAATGTCGGGCGCGTGGGATATGACGAGCACGACGCGGAGCGGTGGGTCGCGGAACCGGTGAAGCGGCCGGGGCGGACGGCGTTCGCTCGCGATCGCGCGCGCGTCCTGCACAGTGCGGCGTTACGCCGGCTCGCGGCTAAGACACAGGTGGTCACCGCCGGCAGCGACGACTTCGTCCGGAACCGGCTGACTCACAGCCTGGAGGTCGCGCAGATCGGCCGGGAGCTGGCCAGCACACTCGGCTGCGATCCCGACATTGTCGACGCGGCGTGCCTGGCGCACGATCTCGGTCACCCGCCGTTCGGGCACAACGGCGAGCGCGCGCTCGACCAGTTGGCGGCCGGTATCGGCGGGTTCGAGGGCAATGCGCAGACCCTGCGACTGCTGACCCGGCTGGAGTCGAAGACGTTCGATCCGGATGGGCGGAGTGCCGGCCTCAACCTCAGCCGAGCCACGCTGGATGCCGCGACGAAGTACCCGTGGCCGCGCCGCGATGGAGAGCGGAAGTTCGGCGTTTACGCGGACGATCTCGAGGTGTTCGGCTGGCTGCGCAACGGCGTGTCTGCGGGCGTTGGTCCGGGCGTGGCGTCAGGCGTGGCTGCTGGGGATCGGCGGTGTCTCGAGGCGCAGGTGATGGACTTCGCCGACGACGTGGCCTACTCGGTGCACGACGTGGAGGACGGGATCGTTGCGCACAGCATCGATCTCGATCAGGTCGGCGCCGAGCGCGCGCCGTACTGGGAGACCGTGCGGCAGGTCTATCTGCCGACAGCGACCGATGACGATCTGGACGAGGGGTGGCGGCGGCTGACCTCTCTGGCGTACTGGCCGAGTGGTCCGTTCGACGACAGCCGGCGGGCGCTCGCTGGGTTGAAGGACCTGACCAGTGAGCTGATCGGCAGGTTCTGTACGGCGGCCGAGCAGGCCACGCATGCCCGATTCGGCCGGAGCCGCCTGGTGCGGTACGACGCCGATCTGGTGGTCCCGCCCGGAGTCCGGACCGAGATCGCACTGCTGAAGGGCATCGGTATGTACCACGTGCTGAACTCGCCGGCCCGGCAGAAGCGGCGCGCGATCCAGCGCGAGCTGCTCACCGAACTGGTCGAAGCGCTGGTCAAGATCGCGCCGCGCGGCCTCGACGTGCCGTTCGCGGCCGACTTCGCGCAGGCGGCGGACGACGATGCGCGGCTTCGCGTGATCATCGACCAGGTTGCGTCGCTGACGGATCCGTCAGCCCAGGCCTGGCACACCCAGCTCGTCGGCTGACGCTCCGTTGATGAGGGCTGCCTGAGCGATCCGCCGGCGAACGTCGTCGAAGTGGCGGCGCATCGCTTCCTCGGCCGCGTCGGCGTCGCGATCGCGGAGGGCTGCGACGATCCGGCGGTGGTTGGCGACGATCGCCTCGGTCCGCTCGACCGGTTCGCCGAGCACATGTTCGACGTCGTGGTAGGTGTCCCAGAACAGCCCGATCAGCTGGAGCACCAGTTCGTTGCCGCAGCCGTCGTACAGCAGCGCGTGGAACGCCCGGTCGGCACCCTTGTCGTCGCCCATCGCCGCGATCAGTCGGTCCAGCTCGTCGAGTCGCGTCGCGCTCACCCCGTCCGCGGCGACTCGTCCGATCAGACCGGTCTCGAGGAGTTCCCGGACCTCGACCAGGTCCTGGATCGCGCGCACCCCGTCGGCCGCGCGGGACCGGACCCGGAACGCGAGCGAGGTCGACAACCCGGTCAGCGACGCCTCCCCGACGAAGGTGCCGTAGCCGTGCCGGATCTCCACGATGCCGAGCGCCTGCAGAGCGCGGATCGCTTCCCGCACGCTGTTCCGGCTCGCGCCGAGCAGTTCCATCAGCTGCGGCTCGGTCGGCATCGTCATCCCCGGCACCAGCCCCCGCTCATGGATCACCTCGACGATGCGCTCCTCCAACGCCGGCCCCACCCGCATACAGCCTCCCCAGCACTTAGGACACCTCTGCTGATCCCATGCGTGCTGCGCGGCACCCGGCGGGCGCCTCGCCGCACTGGAGCATGGGCCACGATGCTCCGCATCGCGACCCCTACTCCAGCACACCGATGCACTCCGCCGGGCACCTGCTCGCGACTGCATGGGATCAGCAGAGGTGTCCTACTGTGTCCCTTATGAGCGATGCACAGCGGATCGTAATCGTCGGAGCGAGTCTTGCCGGGGCGACTGCCGCGGAGACATTGCGTTCGGAAGGTTTCACCGGCGAGATCGTGCTGATCGGCGCCGAGAACGAGTTGCCGTACGAGCGACCACCGTTGTCCAAGGGCGTGCTGCTTGGCAAGGACCAGACCGGGGTCACGCAGTTACACGACCGGCAGTGGTACGAGGACAACTCGATCGAGCTTCGCCTCGGCACGACGGCGACCGCGCTCGACCCGTCGGCCCACACGGTGACCCTCGACGACGGTTCGACAGTCGGGTACGACGAACTCCTGATCGCCACCGGATCGCGGGTCCGCCGGCTCGACGTACCGGGTGGTGACCTGCCGGGGATCCACTACCTGCGGACGGCTGGTGAGTCGCAGGCGCTGACCGACGCGTATGCCGCGAAGCCGCGAGTGGTCGTGGTCGGCGCCGGATGGATCGGACTCGAAGCAGGGTCGGCCGCGCGCGAACGAGGCTGCGAGGTGACCGTGATCGAGCCGCAGTCGACCGCGCTCGCGGGGGTGCTGGGGGAGCAGGTCGGCGAGTTGTTCGCGGAGCTCCACCGTCAGCACGGCGTACGGCTGCTCTTCGAGACCGGCGTCGAGGCATTCGAGGGTTCGGATCACGTGACCGGTGTGCGGACGTCGACGGGCGAGGTGGTGCCCGCGGAGCTGGTGATCGTCGGCGTCGGTGTGCATCCGAACACCGAGCTCGCCGAGGCGGCCGGGATCGAGGTCGCCGCCCGGGAGGACGGCGCCGGGATCGTGACCGGGTCCCATCTGCAGAGCTCGGTGGCGAACGTGTTCGCGGCGGGAGACATCGCCCGGTGGGATCACCCGCTGTTCGGCCGCTTCGTTCGCGTCGAGCACTGGCAGAACGCGAAGGACAGTGGCGTGGCGGCAGCGAAGGCGATGCTCGGCCAGGACGTGCAGTACGACTCGATCCCGTTCTTCTTCACCGACCAGTACGACCTGGGCATGGAGTACGCCGGTGACGTCCCGCGCGGCACGTCGTACCAGGTGGTCCTTCGCGGTGATCCCGGATCGGGGGCGTACCTGGCCTTCTGGCTGGACGACGAGAACCACGTGCTCGCCGGGATGCACGTCAACACGTGGGGCGCGATCGACGGCGTACAGGAGCTGATCCGGTCCGGCCGGACGGTGGATCCGGCGCGGCTGGCCGACCCCGGGGTGGAGCTGGCGGAGGTCTGAGGTCCGGCCGGGTCCTGGATCACCGTAGACTCACGACGTGGCAGGCCGGATCAAGGAAGAGGACATCGCGCTCGTTCGCGAACGGGCCCGGATCGACGACATCGTCGGCTCCTATGTGACCTTGAAGAACGCCGGTGGCGGATCGCTGAAAGGACTCTGCCCGTTCCACGACGAGAAGTCGCCGTCGTTCAACGTCACCCCGGCGCGCGGTTTCTTCTACTGCTTCGGCTGCCAAGAGGGCGGCGACGTCATCGACTTCATCCAGAAGATCGATCAGATCACCTTCCACGAGGCCGTCGAGACGCTGGCCGCGAAGGTCGGCGTCCAGCTCCGGTACGACGAGTCCGGCGCGCCGATGCCTCGATCGCAGAGCAACCAACGGCCGCGGCTGGTCGAGGCGCACAAGGTGGCGGCGGAGTTCTATGCGTCACTGCTCTTCGAATCGTCCGACGCGATGCTGGGTCGGCAGTTCCTGGACAAGCGCGGTTTCGATCGGGACGCGGCTTCGCACTTCGGGGTCGGGTTCTCGCCGCGGGGTGGTGAGCAACTGGTCGCGCATCTGCGCGGTCGCGGGTTCAACAATGCCGAGCTGGTCGCGTCGGGGTTGGCCGCCGACGGTCAGCGGGGGTTGTACGACCGGTTCCGTGGCCGGCTGATGTGGCCGATCCGGGACGCCAGCGGTGACGTGATCGGCTTCGGTGCCCGGCGGATCTTCGACGACGACCGGATCGAGGCGAAGTACCTCAACACGGGGGAAACGCCGATCTACAAGAAGTCCAAGGTCCTGTACGGCGTGGATCTGGCCCGCCGGGAGATCGCCAAGGGGCGGCAGGCCGTCGTGGTCGAGGGCTATACCGATGTGATGGCCTGCCACCTGGCCGGCGTACAGACCGCTGTCGCGACGTGTGGGACGTCGTTCGGCGAGGACCACGCGCGGGTACTGCGGCAGTTGCTGCTCGACCATGATCAGTTCCGGGGCGAGGTGATCTTCACCTTCGACGGGGACGAGGCGGGTCAGCGGGCGGCGCTGAAGGCGTTCCAGGGGGATCAGGCGTTCGCGTCGCAGACGTATGTGGCGGTCGAACCGGACGGGCTCGACCCGTGCGATGTGCGGCTGCAGAAGGGCGACGCGGCGGTCCGCGAGCTGATCGGGCGACGGGTGCCGCTGTACCGGTTCGTGCTGGGGAACGTGCTGACGAAGTACGACCTGGACCGGGCCGACACGCGGATCGACGCGCTGCGCGACGCGGCCCGGCTGGTGATCAGCATTCGTGACCGGTCGAAGGTGGACGCCTTCACCCGGGAGCTGGCCGGGCATCTCGGGATGGATGTCGAGCAGGTGCGGTCGGAGGTGCATCGGGCGGCCTCGCGTCCTGCTGAGCGTGGACCTGCTGAGCGTGGACCTGTGGTGGTTGCTGCTGCCGCCCAGGGCGAGGCTGCTGCGCCGCCGCCGAGGGTTGATCTGCCGTCGCCGCGGGATCAGCGGTTCACGATCGAGTGGGACGTGCTGAAGGTCGCGATGCAGCATCCTTCTCTGGTCGGCGCCGCTTTTGAGGAGCTCGACGACCAGGACTTCACTCATCCGTGGCTGGCCGCGGTCCGGGCCGCGATGGCCAAGGCCGGCGGGCCGGTGACCGCCGCGCCGGGCGAGGCGTGGGTGGTCGCCGTTCGCGATGCCATGGGCAACGATCCGGCGGCCGCGGTGGTCAGCGCGCTGGCGGTCGACCCGCTGCGACTGGGCCGCGACCCCGACGAGACGTACGCCCGCGCGCTGCTGGCCCGCCTGCAGGAACTCACCTGCCTGCGCCGGATCGCCGACCTCAAGTCCAAGCTTCAGCGCACCAACCCGATCGACCGGACCGACGATTACAACCGGATGTTCGGTGAGCTGATCGCGTTGGAACGCTATCGGGCTGAGCTCCGCGAGAAGGCGATCTCCGGCGCGCTCTGAGTTTTGGGGGGAGCATACAGCTGTTCGGGCTGTCGGCTGTCGCGTCATCCACAGACTCTCTGTTACTGGCCAGTCGCCTGGGGTAGTTGTCCACCGATCTGAAATCGGTCCGTTCCGGCGCGGGTTTTCACGGCACCATCCCTTCACAAGGAAGTAGAGGGGAACCATGGCCGACCTGGATTGCGAACCCGCGGACATCTCCGCCTTCGTCGCCTACCTGCGCGACATCGGACGGCACGACCTACTGACCCTGGAGGAGGTCAACGAACTCTCGTACTGGATCGAAGCCGGACTGCTGGCCACGGACCGGCTGGGAGCTGCAGCACTGGCCGACCGGGCCGACCTTCGCGCCGTCGCCCAGCTGGGGGAGGCGGCCCGCCGCCGGCTGATCGAGGGCAACCTTCGGCTGGTCGTCTCGCTCGCCAAGCGCTACACAGGGAAGGGGCTGTCCCTGCTCGACCTGATCCAGGAGGGCAATCTCGGCCTGATGCGTGCGGTCGAGCGCTTCGACCACAAGCTCGGCCACCGCTTCTCGACGTACGCGATCTGGTGGATCCGCCAGTCGATCGGCAGGGCGATCTCCGACCGTTCCCGGCTGGTCCGAATGCCCGCCCAGGCGTACGCCGACGCCGGCCGGGTCGCGACCGTCCACCACGACCTGACCCAACGCCTCGGCCGCGAACCCACGACGTCCGAGATCGCCGCCGGCGCGTCCCTCACGGTCGCCCGGGTCGAACGCGCCCGGGCCTGGCGGCTTCGCCCCGAGACCCTCGACCCGATCGACGCCGACCAGCCTGTCGACGACGAGACCCTCACGTACCGAGCCGCGCTGCGCCGCGATCTCAACCACCAGCTGGAGTTCCTCGAGGACGACCAGCAGGACGTTCTGCGGTACCGCTATGGCCTGCACGACACCACGCCCTCGACCCTGGAGGAGACGGCCGGCTTGTTGCGTCTTCCGCTCGATCGGGTCCGCGTTCTGGAGGCTGACGCTCTCCGCGCGCTCCGAAAACGCTGCCTCCGCACTCTGAGTGACTACGTGGCCTGAGCTCGGTGCCGCGAAACCAGGGGGCGCTCAGGGGTTTGACTGAGTGGTTGTTACCGCGGGCGGGGGATGATGGATGCAGGTCCGACTGAAGGGAACTCCGATGGGCTGGTTCATCCTGCTCGTGCTCGTGGTGGGCGCCGTCGCGGCGTACAAGTTCCGCGTGCCCCTGATCGCCAAGCTGACGGGTCAACCGCAGCACCGCATCCAGCGAGCCCTGGAACGCCGGAAGGACAACCGCAACAACTGACCTTTGGACCAACCAGTACTCCGCGTCCGCGGGCCCGGCCGATCCGCCCGGGCCCGCCGGACACCGCAGTACGGCCGGACACATGGGGTCGGTGGGACACCGCAGCGTGGCCGGGCATGAAAAGAGCCGGTTCGTAGTTCCGAACCGGCTTCGTTGGTTTGCTCCCGCGACTGGACTCGAACCAGTAACCTGCCGGTTAACAGCCGGCTGCTCTGCCAATTGAGCTACGCGGGATCAGTGGTGTTTCGTGCCCCCCCCGGATCCCTGAGGACCGGATTAGGTTAGCAGGCCCGCGCCGAACTACAAAAACGGGATTCCCGCCTGCAGACCGGCCACTGGGATCGCTTCCGGCTCAGATGCCGAACTCGTCCCGGACCGCCTTCAGCGCCATCTCGGCCTGTTCGATCAACCCCGGCCGATCGGGCTCTAATCCCTTGTCCAGAACGAAGTTCCACGTCACCGGCGCGTCCCGATCCGCCGGATTCCGCCGCCCCACGATGCGCACACCCTTCTTCCCGACCAGGGGTACGTGACGCTGCACCAGCACACTCGCGTCCACGCGTTCGCGCAGCAACTGTCCGAAGCGCCCCGGGTCGTCCACCGCCAGCTCGGTACTCCGCAACGGCGTCCCGAACGCGGTCGTCTCGTACACCCGCAACACCGACGCCTCGGAGTCCCACGCGGCCCGCTCTATCGCCTCCCACCCGACCCGCCGCAACTTGTCACCCTCCGGCAGATACACAGCCGCCCGCGACCCCGCGACCCAGCTCCCATCAGCCAACTGCACCGACGCCAGGATGTCCTCCCGCCCCCCAGCGGCCACCCGCACCGCCTCAACCACCTCACCCGGCACCGCTACACGACGAAGTCTCACCCCACCATCCTCCCAGCCCACCCCACCCAGTCCCACCCCCACCCGGATACCATCTCCCGACAACGCGTCGCGATCCGCAGACGCCCGGGGCGGTAGCTCAGCCGGTTAGAGCAGGGGACTCATAATCCCTGGGTCGTGGGTTCGAGTCCCACCCGCCCCACCACAAGATCGGGCAAGTGCTGACTTGTACGCGGCCGTGCCGCTCGGGTGACGCACGCGCGAATTTGGAGGTGGGGGCACCTAGTCTCGAACCGTGTACTGGAGCTCCACGGCCTCATGGGCGCGATCGTACGCACCGCTGATCAGTCCGGGCGACCCTTGCGTCGGCGGCTGACCGCACGCTCGGCCTCTCGGCTTGCCTCGCGCTCGGCGAGCGCGTGCCGCTTGTCCCAGGTCTTCTTGCCGCGGGCCAGGGCGATCTCGACCTTCGCGCGACCATCCTTGAAGTAGAGGGTCACCGGGACGATCGTCAGCCCGCTCTCGTTGACCTTGCGTTCGATCTTGTCGATCTGGGCACGGTGCAGCAGCAGCTTCCGCTTGCGGCGTGAGCCGTCGTTGAACCAGCGGGCCTGGGAGTACTGCGGGATGTGCACGCCGTGCAGCCAGATCTCCCGGTCCTCGATAGCGGCGAAGCCGCCGACCAGGGACGCCCGCCCGGCGCGGAGTGCCTTCACCTCCGGACCCTGCAGCACGATCCCGGCCTCCCAGGACTCGCCCAGATGGTAGTCGTGGGCAGCCTTGCGGTTGCGCGCGACGACGGGGTCGGCCTCAGGTTTCTTCACACGTTGATTCTGCCCCGACAGCCCGACCTGCGAGTCAACTGAGGCCGAGCTGGCTGCCCTGGCCGAGCAGCGAGACCCTCTGTGGCTGGGCCAAGTGGTGCGCCACCTCGTGCGCGAGGACCCCTTCGAGGTTGCGCTGCGGCAGTGCGTAGAGGCTCCAGTTGGTCAAGGCGATCGTGTGGCCGACCGTGGCCGGCGCGGTCGCTTCCGGGCCTTCGTGGATCCAGACGCGGTAGTTGTCGGGATCTACTCCGGCAGCGTGGCCGACCGAGAGCCAGGCATGGTGCCATGCGGTTGAGTTCAAGATCGGACGGCTCCCGCGGCCGCCACCCCAGACCCAGTGGTGGCTCCAGGAAACCGGCGAACCGCGATGGTCCGGCAAGAGCCGACTTGCCAGAGCTACTGGAGATGGCGTCCCGCGTGGTGCCACACGTGGTGCGAAATCCTGGAAGCCCATGGTGGAATCGGCCCGTGGTGCGGGCGGCTGTGTCAGCAAAGACGCTGGTAGAGGGCGTCTGCAACGCTGAAAGTCTTCCTCGTAATGAGAAGGTCGTCGGTTCGATCACGACGAAGCGGCCCGCCTCGCGATGCGATCGAGAAAGCTCGGCGGCACTGTCTGGCGCGACCCCGAATCACTCGCCGTTGTCGCTGTCGGTCTCTCGTGCGCGTTCAACACCTCCCGTGTCGAGTAACAACCGCGGCACCGCTTCACCCGGCGGGTCACGGGCAGGTCTTCTCGTAGGGACGATTGCCGAAAGCCTGCGTCCACTCCTCATCGGTGAGGTTGCGACCGGCCATGCTGCAGGCGAAGTCCATCAACCGATCGATGCGTGTGTCCCACCGGTATGCGTTCCCGTCGTACGCGGCGATGGTCACGATGTCGTTGCCCTGGGTGAAGGTCGGTGAGACGAGGGCGGGTTCGCTGCCGGTTGCTGTCGTGACGGTGCCGAGGAGGTCGAGGGTGTGGGTGTCCCACAGGCTCACGGTGCCATCCGACGCTCCCGACACGATCCTCGTGCCGTCCGGCGAGAACCGGACGAACTCACCATTGCCGCCGTGGCCGGTCGTCGGTGCGCGCAGCTCGGCTCCGGCTGCCACATCGATGACCACGAGCTCGCCGCCGACCCCGGTGACGGCGATCCTGCGGCCGTCTGGTGAGAACGACGCGTCGAACAAGTTGAGGATCACCTCGCCGTCTGCGACGACCTCGCCGGTCGCGACGCGGATGACGCGCCATTGTGCCTTGGCGGCGTCCGGGGAATGCTCGAACAGGACCATTTGCTGCCCATCCGGCGACACCGCAGCGCAACAGTACTGACCCGGCCAGTCAAACCACTTGGTGTCCCCTCCGACATCGATGGCCGAGCCGCTAGGCCGCAGCCCGCGCGCGTCGAGCATGGTCGTCCAGCGGTCGGTGTCGGTGACTGCGATGCGGTTCCCGCGCTCGACATACGCGATCGACTCGATTTCCTTCTCGACGACCTGGCGCCGCACGATCACCCGGTTCGTCACGGAGTCGATGATCGCGATGACACCCGCCCGGTCGACGGCGGCGAAGTGACGGCTGTCCGGATGCCAGGTAGCCAGGGACCTCACCGGATCGATGTCCAGTCGCACGGGTGCGCTGCGAGCGCCGGTGGTCGAGTCGGCGAAACTCATCCACGCGGTCGCGGCGTCGCTCCAGATGTAGGCCGTTCGCCTGCCGTCTCTCGATGCGAGGACATGCGCGTACGTGCGCGCGGGCATCGGCTGGCTGCCCTGCAGGTACCGCTGCTGTCCGGACAGATCGTAGGCCCGGACGATGCCCTCGTCGCCGCCGGTGTACAACGTCCGGCCGTCCGGACTGAAGTCGACCCCCCACAAGATCTCGAACGACTTGATCCGTTGGCGGGGTCGGCCGGTGGCAGCGTCCCAGACGATGGCCTCGCCGTTGTGCGAGACGGAGCCGAGCACGGTGCCGTCACGAGAGAAGGCCAGTGCGCGCGGCTCGTCGATGTGGTCGGGCAGCAGCCTGACCGTCCTGCCTGTGCGCGCGTCGACAAGTCCGATCACGCTCCCGTCCGTGTAATCCTTGTTGAACAGTTGAAGAGCGATCAGCTTGCCGTCACGGGTGACGTCGATGCGCATAAAGCCGGTGAGATCCGGGCGCCGCCAAAGCTGTGCCCCCGTGGCGACGTCGTACGCCGTGAGTGGCTGCATGCTGTACAGAATGCGGCCGTCCGGACTGAGAGCGATGCCCTGAATCCACATCGGCAGGTTCACTCTGCGAGGGAGGCGGTCGGTCGCCTTGAGGTCCCACACGAGGGCGAAGCTCGGAGCGGACCTCGCCGCCGGAGCGTTGTCGGTGCCTTCCTGGAATGAGGCCGCGAGGTACCGCGCATCGGCGCTGAACGCCAACCCATGGCGCGTGAGCTTCTTCGTGCTCGGGAACGCGAGCGGCGGCGACACCTCCTCGAGCGTCTCCGCGTCCAACAGTCGAAGGAGCGGCTGGTCAGGCGGTGGGGGCGCATACGGCGGGTAGATCGCCGATGCGACGACGAACCTGCCGTCCGGGCTGAAGTGGGCTTCGCCGTACACCGGCGCCTCCAGGTCCGGTCCAAGGACGACGGTCTTGAGCACGCGGCCGGTGCCGGCGTCGTACAGGTGGAACCGCGCGTCGTCGTCACCGGAGACGATCCGGCGCCCGTCAGGGGATACCGAAATACCTTCCACATCGTCGCCGCGGCCAGGGAACGACCGGACCAGCAGCGGGCGCTTGCTCACCGCCGCGAGCAGGTTGGCGCGGGTCTCCGCGGAATCGTCCAGGCGCGCCCCGTGCGCCGCGAGCAGCAGCGAGTGGCTGATGCCTTCGGTGAGGAGCGCTCGAGTCCCGACCCGACGTGCGAGCTCGCTGGTCGCAGCCCGCTGGGCTGCTGTTGCCTGCTGGTCGGCGCGTTCGGCCTGGTTGACGGCGACCAGGCCGGCGATGAGTGCACCGGCGAGGAGCACGGCCGCCGTGCTCAATGCGGCGCTGAGGCGTCGATTGACCCGGATCTGGCGCCGGGCGATGTCCTCGGCGGCATGCAGCTCGGCCTCGGAGAGCCGCTTGCTCGCGGCGAGGAAGTTCCGCTCGGTGGCGGTCAGCGTGGGCTGACTGTTGTCCTGCCAGTCCAGGGCCTTGGCCAGGCGTACGCCGCGGTACAGCTCGCTGTCCGGGCGGCCGAGACCGTCCCAGGAGTCGGCGGCGACCGCCAGGTGGTGCAGGACGCGTTGGCCTTCGAGGTCGTCGTCGAGCCACCCGCGCAGCCGGGGCCAGGCCCGGGCGAGTGACTCGTGGGCGAGCTCGACCGCTCCGTCGTCGCTGGTCACCAGCCGAGCGTCGACCAACAGGTCGATCATCGCATCGTTCGCAGGGCTGGTGACGACCAGACGTCTGGGCAGCCGGCTACGAACCGGCTCGCCTTCCGGGCCGGGCGTGACCAGACGCAGCAACAGGTCGCGCAACACCGAGCGCTGCTCGGCCGGGACCCGCTCGTAGGCCCGTTCGGCCGACTGCGCCACGGCACCACGGATCCCGCCCGTGTCGCGGTAGCCGGCCACGGTGAGGGTGCGGCCCTCGCGGCGCTGCCAGGTCTCGGCGAGTGCGTGCGACATCAGCGGCAGCGCGCCGGGTTGGCCGGCGATCTCGGTGACCAGCACGTCGACCAGCCCTGGCTCGACCACGAGCGACGCCAGCCGGGCCGGTTCCTCGATCGCGGACCGCAGGTCCGGTTCGGTCATGGCCGCCAGCACGTACATCCCGTCGGCCACCAGGCGTGCGAACCCCTGGTGCGAGGAGACGTTGGCCATCCGATCCGCGCGGAACGACAAGATCAGTGGCGCCACGGCAGCGTGTGCCGTCAGCGCGGTCAGGAACGCCGCGCGCTCGGAGGGGTCCTGGCACAGCGAGAAGACCTCCTCGCACTGGTCCACAACGCACGCCGGCGGCGAGCCCCGGCCGGGCATCACGGTGGCAAACGTGGCGACCGGGTGCACGCCGGGCGTCATCACCACGACGGTCATCCCGTCGCGCCGCAGTGCGGCGGCGACACCGGCGCGCACCAGCGACGACTTGCCGCACCCAGACGGGCCGACCACCGCCAGCACCGAGGTGTCGGCGAGCTTCCGCAGGCCGGCCGCGACGTCGGCATCCCGGCCGAAGAACTCGGCTGCGTCGTCCACGTCGTACGGCTGCAGACCCCGGTACGGGCAGACCGGACTCGGCTCCGGCAACGCACTCGCCACCACCAGCGAGGGGTCTTGATGCAGGATCGCCTGCTCCAGCACGTCGATCTCGGGCCCCGGATCCAGGCCGAGCTCACGACTCAGCACGTCGCGCAGCTGACGCAACGTCCGCAGCGCCTCGGCCTGCCGGCCGGACTGGTACTGCGCCGTGGCAAGCAGGATCCACCGCCGCTCCCGCAGCGGCGCCTCCGCCACCAACGTCCGCGCTTTGGCCAGCACCCGGTCGTGCTGGCCAGAGCGCAGCGCCGAATCCACGTACAGCTCCTCCGCGGTCTCGCGCAGCTCGGTCAACCGGGCCGCCTCGATCCGCCCCGGATCCCACCCGTCCAGCTCGATCAGCGGCCGGCCGCGCCACAACGTCAGCGCATCAGCGAGCACCAACGCGGCCCGCTCCGGGTCGTCGGCGGCCAGCAACTCACGGGCACGGCCGACCGCGCGCTCGAAGCGTTGGGCGTCGATGTCGTCCAGCGGCACGGCGAGCCGGTAGCCCAGCGGCGTGGTCTCGATCGTGTGGCTGCCGAGCAGCTTGCGGAGCCGGACCACGCAGCCCTGCACGACCTTGGACCAGGTCGCCGGTGGCTGGTCGTCCCAGAGCACGTCGGCGAGTGCCTCCGCGCTGACTACCTCTCCTGGGTGTACGGCGAGAGCGGCGAGCACGACGCGATCACGTCGTCCGAGAACTGTTTCTTCCCCCTCGATCGTGAGCGGGCCGAGAACGGCGATACCCACATCTCGACTCTCGACCTGTCACCACACGTGGTCAAGGGCCGCGTTACCGCCGTGACACCGCCGTTTGTCGCCGTGTTACCGCTGCGCGCGACAAAGGGATCACCGACCGTCAGGCGTACCCGGACTACCGGCACAGGAAGTCCCGCCTTGACGCTCAAGAGGAGCGCAGCAGTCATGTCTGTACACAGCACGAAGAACGCAACCAAGACCACATCTCCCACACCGAACTCGATGGCGACCAAGCTGATCCGGCTGGCAGTGGGCGCGGGCGCCGGCCTCGCCCTCACAGTGATGGCCGCACCGGCCTCAGCCGACGTCAAGCCGGAGCCAAGTCCGGTTGTCCAGACTGTTGACGACGACGGTCTGGAAGCCACCTCGATCGCACTCGGCGCCTTCGGCGGAATCGCCCTCGCCGGCGCCGGACTGGGCGTCACCCTCGGCGTACAGCGCCGCCGCGACCACACAGCTATCCGGCCAGCCTGACCGGAGCGAACCTACAAGCGATCGCCGACGCAGACCGCGCCGGCGATCGCCCGCGTGGCGCAATGTTGCCCAAGCCACAACTCTGTCAATGGATCTGTCAATGAACCGGAGTCAGAACATGCCAGAGATGGCAGCCCAGACAGCCGTTGGGTCAGTCTGTGGCCTGTAGACAGCGGAGTCGGTGTGCAGCAGCGGACTTGTAAGGCGATGGCTACGGTTTGGATCCGGCGCCGGCCAGCCCGGCCGAGGGGGAGTGTCACTGACCTCCTGCGAGCGGTCGCGCGTGACGCGAGTCGTGACGCGAAATGGGGTCAAAGAGAGTTGGCGATGAGGGCAGATGAGATGAGAACCCGCATTACTGGAGTCTCAAGTCGTCCAGTGGTGAGGTTGCCATGGCTCTCATAATCCCTGGGTCGTGGGTTCGAGTCCCACCCGCCCCACCGCTGTGATTGTGTTACTCCGGCCGGTGTTGGACGGGCCGTGCTAGCGCGTGTTCTACGAGGATTCCTGCCAGGAGCGCTCGGCGAAGCTGAATAGCCGCTGCGGGGTCAATCGCAGCCAGGCCGCTGCCCAGTCGAGGCTGCCGCCGCCGTTGCGCAGCTCGGTGACGTCCTGGACGTACGCCGGGACCGTCGTCAGCACCTCGGCCGGGCCTTCGGTGAGCACCGCGGCGTGGGTGTCGTGCTCGCCCTCGAGTACGGACAGCGCGAGCCACGGATGGGCCTGTACGTTGCGGAGCCGGGTCGCCCCGCCGACCGTGGGGAGCCAGAACGCCTCCGCGTATACCGAGAACAGCGTCGGTGCGGCGTGCGCACGGCCGTCGGGCCGGGGTGGAGGACGCGAGCGCATATGTTCGGCGCCCCAGGTACTCGGCCAGCTGTAGTCCGGTCATCCGCCGCTCCGGCGGGTACGCCTTGCGCACCGCCTGCCCGGCCTGGCTGAAGGACGCTTCCTGCAGCCGGCCCAGCCAAGTCGCCAAGCTAGGAGCATCATCCACGCGTCGGATCCTATCGGGCGTTTGACCGCGATGCGATAGTCCCGATGCGGAGGCGCCTCAGGCTCGGCTGGCCCAGAGAAGGGTGTGGCCGCTGGGGCTTTCGGGAATGAATTCTTCTTGCTCCACCACGAGACCGGCGCGCTCGATCCAGGTTCGCGTCGTGGATGCATCGGCGTGGCACCACCACATCGGGACGTCGCCGCCGAGCCAGCTTCGTGGGCATGTCGTTGGTCAGCGGCTGACTCGGTCCAGGAAGGCGAACAGGGCTGGTTTCGTGGCCGCTGCCTCGGTATTGGAGAGGAGCTCGACGCCGTGGGCGGAGGAGTCCGCGACGATGACCAGCTTCTTGTCCTTGGCTGGTATGGCGGCGAAGTCCTTGCGTACCTCGGAGACCGGCAGGGTGTCGCCGTCACCGGCTAGATATAGCGTCGGCAACCGGAGCTTGGCGGCCAGCGGCGTGGTCGGCAACCGGTGCTGTACGTCGTACCAGGAAGCGCAGCTCAACACCACGACACCGGAGACTGCCGGGGTGATCATGGAGCCGCCGATCATGGATACGCAGCCGCCGACCGAGCCGCCGGCCAGCACAACCTCGGTCGCGCCGGCGTCCCGGACCTGGTCCACGACGGCCTGCAGTTCCTTGATTCGATCCAAGCCGGTCAGGGTGCCGTATTCCCACAGTGCGACCCGGTAGCCGCGGGCGACAAGCTCGGTTGCGACTTCGAACCAGTCGCAGGGCGATCCGCCCCACTCGTAGGACAACACGACGGCCCGGGCGGCGTCCCCCAGCTGCAGGCCGCTGACCGCGGTGCCGCCGGCAACAGGTGCAGTGAACGCCTTCGCGCCCTCGGGCGTGCACGCAGCCAGCATCCCGGCCGAGCTGGGTGTTGTCGGCGAGGTCGGCGACGTCGGTGCCGGCTCGGCTGGATCTGACCCGGACCCGCATCCGGCCATTCCGAGCGCGAGGAGGAGGACGAGTACCGCGGACCGACCGACATTCAGCACGAACGCCTCCAAGCGCGCTATAGCAAATGTGAGCCGGACCAGGATCCCCTACACCGCGCTATGCGGTGAAGTGCTGACTCGGGTCCAAGCGGACGCCGGAGAGCCACTGGCCGGGAGTGGTCCGGCGGCGGACGGACTCGCTGCGGAACCGGAGTCCAAGGCCGAAAGTCAAGCTCGGTTGCAACTAGTTGCAGTTTGGGTAACGAGCACGGCCGGGTAGGCGATGGTTGGGTCGCTGACCCGCTCGACGATCTGTCCCGGTCGTCGAAGTCGCCCCGGTCGGCGTGAGGCCCTTGGGGGTTGCCAGTGTTCGTCCTGGATCGATCGCAGCGTGCCCGCCTGCAGAAGTTCCCGAGATTCACCGCTGCGGTGGTCTCGTTGGCTCTGCTAATAGCCGGGATTGAGGCGAACCACACTGACCCGGCCGAGGCCGCCGTCCCGTCGGCCGACCCGAAACCCGCGGAACCGAAGGTGGTTTCGCGTCCGGATGTCCTGTCGGCGTCGGTGACGGCGCGGTCGCAGGGCAGCCGGGTCGAGGTCGAGTCGATGCGGACCGAGACCTCGACCACCTGGTCGAACCCGGACGGCACGATGACCACAGACGCGCATGCTGCGCCGATCCGGTTCAAGACCGCTTCGGGCGGATGGCAGGACATCGACCTGACTTTGCAGAAGGGGATCGACGGTTCGGTTGCGCCGCGCGGTCACCAACGTGGCCTGCAGCTGGGCAAACGCAATGCGGCGACCGGGCAGGTGTTCGCGTCGTCCGATACCGGCGCGGGCCAGCGAGTGGAGTGGATCTCGCCCTGGAAGCTGCCCGAGCCGACCCTCGACGGGACCAAGGCGACGTACGCCGACGTACAGCCGGGTGTAGACCTTGTCTTGGATGCCCGCCGCAACGGTTTCGAGAACGACTTCATCCTCAAGCATCGGCCGGCTGCGGCGCCCGTGTGGCGGATCCCCTTGCGTACCAAGGGTTTGACGCCGCGGCAGCTCAAGGACGGCACGATCGAGTTCGTCGACGCGAAGAACGTGGTGCGGTCGCGGATCCCGATCGGTTTCATGTGGGACGCCGCGATCGACGGGGTCACTGGTGAGCCTTCGCACAAGGCCGCGGTGAACGTAACCGTGGAAAAGGTGTCGCCTGGCAAGGCGACCTTGGTGATCGCTCCGGACGCGAAGTGGTTGCTGGACCCGACGCGGGTGTTCCCGGTGACGGTGGACCCGACGTACGCGAACACGCCGGTGATGGCGACGTTCGACACCTTCGTCCAAAGTGGTTTCACGTCGGACCTGTCGTCGACGGTGGATCTGCGGGTCGGTAAGAACGGGACGGTCACGGAGCGGTCGTTCCTGAACTTCCCGACCGCGCCGTTCATCGGCAAGGACATCGTCTCGGCGCACCTGTCACTGATGCAGTACGGCTCGGTGACGTGTACGCCGACGGTGGTCAACGTGCATTCGGCGAATCCAGCGACCACCTCGACGCGGTGGACCGCGCAGCCGACCACGAGCATCCAGGTGTGGGGTTCGGTGTCGGCCGCGAAGGGCTTCTCGAGCGCCTGCGCAGCCGACCGGATCTACATCCCGATGACCGGCCTGGCGCGGTTCTGGTCAGATGTCACCTACCCGACAGCGGGAGTCGCGCTGAAGGCCGCGAACGAGGCGGATGCGAACTCGTGGAAACGGTTCTACTCCACCGAGGGCCCCGCCGATCCCTACATCTCCCTCACCTGGAACCGTCCCCCGGCAACGCCGGCCAAGGTCAACCCGAGCGAGGCGATCGCCTATCGCCCGATCGGTGAGGTCTTCTTCGGCACGATCTACTCCCCAAACCTCCGGCCGTGGGTGAAGACGAAGGCGACCGACCCGGATGGCAACACCGTCAAGTACGTCTACGAGTTCCACGACAGCGCGACCGTCGGGCCGAACACGCTGAAGGCGACCTGCACCTCGTCGGTCTATGCCTCGGGCACGGAGGCCGGCTGCCGACCCAGTTCGGATCTGCCGGAGAACACTCAGATCTACATCCGGGCCAAGACCAACGACGGCCGGGTCGACAGCCCGTGGACCGACTGGACGGCTCTGAGGATCGGCAGTCAGCCTGCGGCACCGCCGACGATCGACTGCCCGCCGCCGTACCAGGACGGCACCTGGCAGGACAGCGAACCGGCCACCGACGTGACCTGCACGATCAGTGCGACCGGCACCGGATACTCGGCACCCGGCTACATCCGAGTCACCGTCGACGGCCAGCCGTACCCTAACTACGACGAAGGCGGTGAAGCAGGGCGGATCAAGATCCGCCAGTCGACCGATCCGGCGATCGCCAAGACGACCGTGACCATTCCCCAGTCGGTCGCCGGCCTGCACGTGATCAGCGCGGTCGCGGAGACGCCCGCCGGCCGGCTGTCGAGCGCCCGGACGCACAGTTTCGGCTGGGGTGGCTCCGGGATGACCTCGCCGGTCGCGAACCCGCGGACCACGACGACCAGCACGGTCCGGATCGCCGCCTCCGGTCCGCCCAAGGGGCAGTCCAGTTCGGTGGCGGCCCACGTTCGCTGGCGCGTCTCGGGCTACGGCAACGCCGACGACACGGTGGGCTGGAACGAGCACGCCACTGCTCTCACCGTCAACGACAAGGGCGCCGGTGGAGTCAGTGTCTCCACGCTGTGGGATGCCAACAGCGCGAAGGTCGACGCTTTCCTCGACTCCGATCCCAACACGGCCGGGATGCAGCCGACGACACTGAACGACAGGGTTCCGGTTCTGCTCGACGTACAGGTCTGCTTCACCTACACCTCGTCGACCCAGTGCACCTGGTCGCAGACTCCGAACACCACGATCCAGCGGCTACCGCATGCCTTCGGCAACGGTTTCCCGACTGCCGCGGCCGGGCCCGGACAGGTAGCGCTGTGGACCGGTGAGTTCAACACCGACGCCACCGATGTCTCGGTGCCGGGGTACACCGGTGACCTGTCGATCTCGCGGTCGCACTCGACGTACGCGGGGCCGACCAACAACATCGACGGCGCGTTCGGTCAGGGCTGGGTCGCCCAGTTCGACGGCGCGGAGGCGGGTGCCGCGGGCATGCAGGTGGTCGACTCCACGAAGGTCGACGGCACGATCGCGCTGGTCGACGGCGACGGCACGAGCCTGATCTTCGAGTCTCCGTCGGGACTGCGGCGTGCGGGTGCCGCGTTCGAACTCGGCGCCTGGGTTCCGGCGGACGAGGACACCGAGCTGGACGGATCGAAGCTGACCGTGTCCGGGACCGGGGCGTCGACGATGCTGTCCTACACCGAGGACGACGGCGCCGTCACGACCTGGAAGGCGGCCGCCGCACCGACCACCTCGGCGCCGACGTTGTTCCGGCCGGAGACGATCGCCGAGCCTGGGATCGCGGCCAAGACCACATTCGCCTATGACGGCGACGGCCGGGTGGTTCGGATCCTGTCGCCGGCGCCGCCGGGTGTCACCTGCGCCGCGTACGACCCGACCAAGCCACCGCTGACCGGCATGAACGCCGGATGCCGTGCGCTGCGATTCGTGTACACGACGATCGGCGCGACCCGTGTGCGGTTGAGCGAAGCGTGGCTCGACATCTACAACCCGGACAAGGCCGGTGGTGCCGCGATGGACTCGATCAAGGTCGCTGCCTACACCTATGACGTCAATGCTCTCCTGACCAAGGTGACCGATCCGCGGTCGAACCTGTCCACGGAGTACACCTACAACTCGGCGAACCACCTGACGTCGGTGAAGCCGGCCGGGCAGGTCCCGTACCAGCTCAACTACGTGACGGTCGATCAGCGGGAGAAGCTCGACACGGTGAAGCGCGATCGCCCAGCAGGTGATCCGGCCGGTGGTATGGCGACGTTGGCGAGGTTCGTGTACGACGTACCGCTGTCGGGTGCGGGTCTTCCGGATCTCTCGACCACCTCGGTGGCGCGCTGGAACCAGAAGGCGGCACCCGCGTTCGGGTTCGGCGTGTTCGGACCGGACCACCCGGTCGCCGGTACGCCGACTGCTGACGACTGGCAGTACGCCGATCTGCAGTACACCGATGCGGCCGGCTATACGGTCAACGCCGCGAAGTACGGCGCTGGTGACTGGCAATACACCTCAACCGATTACAACGAGCAAGGCAACGTGGTCCGCGAGCTCGACGAGCGTGCTCTGCGCTCGGTGATCGACGAGTCGCTTCCGGCGGGTGCGGCGGTGGACCAGCTCGCCTCGGTGTCGGTCTACAACGCCGACGTCAAGAACGCCGCCGGTACCGTCGTCACGCCGGCCGGGACGCTCGTCACCGACACCTACGGCCCGTCGCGGTTCGCCACTTTGAAGGACGGCAGCGTGCGATGGGTCCGCACCCACACCCACTTCGACTTCGACGAGTTCGCGCCGAACGCCGGGATCAACCCCGACACGACGCTGCCGTACCGGTTGCCGACGACGGAGACCACCTCGGCCTTCGATCCCGGTGCCGGGACCGACCAGGTCATCTCCCGCACCCTCACCGACTACGACCCGCCGGTCAGCGGTGACCCTTCCGGCTGGGCGCTCGGCCTGGCCGGCCGAGTCATCACCGACGCGAATCCGGCCGGACCACGCAACGAGACCACCGGCGACAGCGTCAAGATCAGCCGGTACGACGCCGAGGGACGCGTCATCGACACCCGTCAGCCGAACTCCAGCGGCGCGGACGCGGGCACGACGAAGACCGTCTACTACACCACCGCCGCCAACTCAGTGATCCCGGAGTGCGGCGCCAAGCCCCAATGGGCCGGCCTGATCTGCAGGACCTACCCGGCCGCGGTCCCGGCCTCGAGCACCGGCGCAACCCCGCCGCTGCCAACCACGACGACGAGCAACTTCACCTACCTGCTCGCCCCCAAGACCGTCGTCGAAACCTCCGCCTCGGTCACCCGTACCCTGGCCACGACGTACCTACTGGACGGCCGCCCGCAGACCACCAAGACCACGGTCCTCGGCGTCTCCAGCTCGAACCCGAACACAGAGAAGACCACCACCTACGACTCCACGACCGGTCAAGCCACGGCCGTCACGGCCAAGGCAGCCGACAACACGACGACGACTGTCACCACTGGCTTCGACACCTGGGGGCGTGCCACCACCTACCAGCCTTTCGGCGAGCAACCAACCACAACGGTCTACGACGCCGCCGGATCGGTAGCCACGGTCACCGACTCCAACGGCTCAACCCGCTACACGTACGACGGCACCGACGCCGCCGGAAAGGCCGAGCACCGGGGTCTACCCACCAAGGTCGAGGTAACCACCGCAGGCTCCACCTGGTCGTCGACAGGCGCCTACGATGCGGGCGGTGCGATGACCGTGCAGAAACTGCCGGGCGGTATCACCCAGCACAACGACCTCGACAACGTCGGCGAACCCACCGGCCTCCGCTACACCGGCCAGATCACGACGCTGAACGAGGACGGCTCCACCACAGTCGATCCCGACGGGCCCTGGCTCTCCTGGTCCCTCGAGAACGACGTAAGCGGCCAGGTCACACACGAATGGACCCCCGACGGCACCGCCTTTACCGGCTCCACCGGCGACACTCCTGGAGACGCAATCGGTTACAACCGCTCCTACGCGTACGACAGCATCGGCCGCCTGACCCAGGTCCAAGACCGCACCGCCGCAACCACCGGCGTGGACGTCACCGATCCGACCCAGGCTCCCGGTTGCGTCACCCGGACGTACGGCTTCGACGGCAACGACAACCGCCTGACCAAGTCCACTGCTCCCGCGGCTGCCGACGGCGCCTGCTCCACCTCCGGTGCCACGACGATCTCCCGGGCGTTCGACACCGCGGACAGGCCGGTCACCGGGGCGAACGGCGTCGGCACCTACACGTACGACGCTCTCGGCCGCACCACCACACTGCCGGCCTCGGATGCCCCCAAACCGGCCGACGGCGACATCACCCTGGGGTATTACGACAATGACCTGGCCCGCTCCATCACCCAGGGCGGCTCCACCACAACCTTCACCCTCGACACCCTGGACCGCCGCTCGGTCGAGACGGTGACCGATTCTTCAGGGTCCAGCCAAAAGGTGCGGCACTACGCCGACACCACCGACAACCCGACTTGGGTCACCGAAGGCACCAACACCACCCGCTACGCCGAACTGATTGGCGACGATCTGTCGCTGACAGTCGATCAAGCGGGGAAGGGCCGCTTGACCCTGGCGAACACGCACGGGGATGTGGTCAGCACCATCGAGTTGCCGGCCGACGGGCGGCCGGCGACCACGATGGGCGGATGGAACAGCTTCGACGAATACGGAAGTGCCCAGACCATCGCTGACACCGGAGTGATCACCTACGGCTGGCTCGGTGCCAAGCAGCGCGCGACGTCGGGTGCCGACCTGATCCTGATGGGGGCACGGCTGTACAACTCCGCGTCCGGCCTGTTCAGCAGCACCGACCCGGTCGACGATGGTGGCGCCAACGCCTACGCCTATCCGACGGATCCGATCAACCAGGTCGACCTTGACGGCAAGAGGTGGTGCTGGAAGCTCTGCCGAGCCGGCAATGAATATGTCCGCTGGCATTGGCGGAACGACCGTTGGGGCCTGGACTTCTTGGCGCTTCTTCCCTTGGGCAAGTCGATCAAAGCGGTGCGGATCGCTCGTAAGGCGCAGAAGTCCAAGAGCCTCTGGAAGGCCATCGGCGGAGGTTGTAAGGGCAAGCTCAACTGCGCCTCGGCCGTGACCGGCAACATCCTGGGAATCCAAGACGCCTGGAACGGCAGGAAGGATTGGTGGGGCGGCCAGAAGAGGTTCTTCGGCTATCTCCGCCCCAAGTTCCGGAGATTCGGATACAAGATCTGGCGACGCAGTCGCCCGTATCGCAGCACCGTCTACAGCAGAGCGAAGCGCGCCGCGAACAGCTATTGCCGCATCACGACTTAC
Source organism: Kribbella caucasensis (assembly GCF_004361855.1). GTDB lineage: Bacteria > Actinomycetota > Actinomycetes > Propionibacteriales > Kribbellaceae > Kribbella > Kribbella caucasensis. The sequence continues at coordinate 124,859 of NZ_SNWQ01000015.1, read as the reverse complement.
CGCGCTTGCTGGTGGAGGTAATCCGGTCAGAGGCGCTGGGTGAGACCTTGTGCGGTTGTAGTTTGAGAGGCCTACTCGCGGTATTACCTCTGGAGGGGTGAAGCGATGGCATGGGGAAAGGGCAAGTACAAGGGGCAGGATCCGGAGAACGGTGGCTGGATGCCGGGGCGCAAGGCCAAGCGCGCTGCCGGTTCGGGCGGCGGCATGAAGGGTGACCAGGTCGTCAGTCCGAAGGGAAAGGTCACAGGGAATTTCGCCGGCCGCCAGCGCAAGCAGGGTAACGAGCACGGCGTTTGACCGCGGCGTCGGCCGGAACCCCACGCCAGCACACCCGCGCACCCAGGACTCGGGTCCTGGGTGCGCTGGGTTGAGCGGTCAGCGGACGCTGAGGGTCATGCTCGGGTGTGGTTGCGGTGGTGTTGGTAGTGGTGGCGGTGCTGCCATTTACCGCCGAAGAGGGCTACCCAGAAGAGGATCCAGAGGAGCCAGGGGGCGGTCATGACGACGGCGGCTACCAGGCCGAGCATCAGGAGTGGGGCCAGGAAGAAGAACGGTGGCGGTGGGCCTTGCCGGAAGCGTGGCGGGCCGGAGCGGGGTCCCCGCGACCGTCCGTGTGACCACGCGGGCGACCAGGCCGGCGAGCCGGGGGACCAGGTGCGCGGATCGTCTTGGCCGTCCGGTAGGTCGTCGAACAGCGGGGTCAGGTCGTCGGCGTACCGGGCGCGGGTTGCCAGGCCGCTGCGTTCTTCGAACTCCTCCTGGGTCAGCCGGCCGGCGACGAAGTGGTCGCTGAGCAGGGAGACCGCCTGGTCGCGTTCGGCGTCACCGATCCGGACGAAGCCGGTGCGTGCCACGTCGTTGGAGGTCGGGATCAGGTCGATGCGGATCGAGCCGGGTTTGGCCGGGTAGTACTGGCTCATGAGCGGTCCTGGTCGTCTTCGGCGAGGATTCCGTACAGCTTGCGCCGGAGTTCGGCCAGCGCCTCGCGGGCCCGGGCCTGCTGATCCGGAGTACCGGCTGCGAGGATCTGCCACATTGCGGCAGCCACCTGGCCGAGCAGCGGTTTCAGGCCGCTCTCGTCGTCATCGGCCGGCGCCGTCATCGCCTCCCACGGAGCCGCCACCTCGTCGGCGTGCTCGGCGACATAGGTGCGGCCCTCTTCGGTCAGGGTGAATGTGCGGCGCCCGACCTCGGCGTCCGCGGTGACCAGGCCCTCGTCCTCGAGTTGCTGCAGGGTGGGGTAGATCGAGCCCGGGCTGGGCTTCCACATCCCGCCGCTGCGCTCGGCGATCTCCTGGATGAGCTGGTAGCCGTTCATCGGTTGCTCGGCCAGTACGGCGAGGATCGCGGCGCGAACGTCACCGCGACGCGCCTTCGGTCCGCGCCAGCCGCGCGGTCCACCTGGGCCCCACGGCGGTGGGCCGAACCCCGGGCCGCCACCGAACATGGCCCACGGCCCGCCGAATCCCTGGTGGCCGCGATGGCCACGGTGCCCGGTCATGGCGGCGAACCACTCCCGCTTGAGGTCCTGCTTCATGTCATCGGAAATGCAGTGCTGCGCGAACCGCAACCAGGGCCACCCGGGTGCGTACGTCGATCCGGTCATGCCGACCACCGTTCCTTCACCAAGAGCTGTCGCGATACGTCGACGATATATCGCGACAGATTGGTATTCAAAGGGTTGGGCCCAGTCTCCCCGGAGCCGGAAGCGCAGACCCCAGAGCTGGAAGCCGAGACCTCCCAGTGCCGGAATCCGAGACGCCCTTGAACCCGGCGCGGGGACCTGGTGACCATGAAACATGGACAGGTCCGAAGAAGATCGCGCCATCAACGAGGTCGTCGAACGCCTGGCGCAACAGTTCCCGCAGTTGCCGGAGGAGGAGATCGCCGGCGTCGTCTCGGAGTCCCGCCCCGAGTTCGCCGCGGCCCCGATCCGCGACTTCATCCCCCTCTTCGTCGAACGCAGCGCGAAGCACCGGATCAGAACAGAGCGCCTGACGTCGGCTTGAGTTCGGCGCAACGGTCTCCGGCCGCAACCCCTCCGCGGCCGGAGACCGCTGCATGCCGGCCGCTGGGCTGGGGCTGTGGAGCGGTTTGCGCGGGTGGTTCCTGCGGCGGGATGAGTGGCTGGGGACTACCGTAGGTCGGGTGCGAGTAGCGACCTGGAACGTCAACTCTGTGAAGCAGCGGATGCCTCGGTTGTTGGGGTGGCTGGACGAACGGCAGCCGGATGTCGTGTGCCTGCAGGAGACCAAGCTGGCGAATGACGCGTTCACCGAGTTGCTCGATGAAGAGCTGTCGAGCCGTGGCTATCAGACCGCGCTGTACGGCGAGGTGCAGTGGAACGGGGTCGCGCTGCTCTCCCGGGTCGGCCTGGAAGACGTCGTGACTGGGGTTGCCGGCGCGCCCGGGTTTCCCAATCCGGAGGCGCGAGCGGTGGCGGCGACCTGCGGTGGGATCCGGATCCACTCGCTGTACGTGCCGAACGGACGCGTGCCGGACTCGGATCACTATCAGTACAAGCTGGCCTGGCTCGCGGCGTTGCGGGAGGTGATCGCGGCCGGGCCCGACGAGCAGATCGTCTGTGGCGACATGAACATCGCGCCGACGGACGCCGATGTGTTCGACCCGGTCGCGTACATCGGGCAGACGCACGTGACGGCTCCAGAGCGGCAGGCGCTGGCGGAGCTGATGTCGAGCAAGGGGCTGCACGACGTCGTACGGGATCGGTGGCCGGACGAGCGGGTGTTCAGCTACTGGGATTACCGGGCCGGGATGTTCCACCAGGATCTCGGCATGCGGATCGACCTGATGCTCGCGACCGGACCGGTGGCCGAGCGGGTGCAGGCGACGTGGATCGATCGCAAGGCGCGCAAGGGGACCGGGCCCAGCGACCACGCACCGGTGATCGTCGATCTGGATGTCGCGCCGGACGGTGACATCGGGCCGGTTGTGCCGCCGCCGTCGGCACCGCGCAAGCCCGGCAAGCGCACGACCAAGCTGCCACAGGACCGCTGAGCGAACCCGCCGGATGTCAAGCTGCCGCATGCGCAACAGATGGATGGGGAGCGTCGCAGCGCTGGTGGTCACGGCGTTGGTGGTCGGTGGCTGCAGCGAGGACAAGGCCGCCGCGCCCGAACCGGTGGCGTGGACGAAGGTCGAGCTGCCGGCCGAGCCCGTGGTGCTTTCGGGAAGTGGCGAGCAACTGCTGGTCGGGATGCGCGATCGGAGCGCGAAGGTGGTGCCGCGGCTGCTGTTGCTCGACGGGGAACGGCAGCAGGAGATCAAGGTCGCGGCGAAGAGCCCGTACGCGTTCGAGGCGATCTGGTACTCGATCGCGTACGACGGACGCCGGCTGGTCGCACTCGGGGGAGCCGCGGGTGGCGCGCACTCGAACACCCGGTGGACCGTCTGGACCGGTACGACGACGACCGCGCTGACCGAGCATCCGCAGGAGTTCAACACCTTCGGCGGGCAGACCGCAGGAGCCCTGTACTCCGCGGTGATCACCCCGACCGGGCAGGCGTTGCTCGGCTCGTGGGGGAGCTCGACCTCGGGCCTGGACGCGGCCGTCTGGTTGCCGACCGACGCGACCGGCACCAAGTGGACCCGGCAGGACTCGGCCGGCACCGCGCTCAGCAGTACGCCGTCGTTGCTGGTCGGACCCAGCTTCGGAACGACGTCGGGCAAGGCGATCGTGCAGACCGGGTCGCAGGTACGGCTGGCCCCGAACGTGGTCCAGCAGGAAGCCGCCGTCTGGCAGTCCACCGACCTCAACCAGGGCTGGAACCGGGTCGCGCTCCCCGAACCGGGCAACCGCAGCCAGGGCGTCACCGCCGCCTGCGCCGCGACGCGCTGCACTGTCTCCGGCTATGCCGACGGCAAACTCGCGATCTGGCAGCTCGACGGAGCCGCCAAGCGGCTCAGAAACGTCCCGGACATCACCATCGGCGACAAGGACAAGCTGCCCCCGCCGATCGACGACAACGGACAACTGATCCAGATCGTTGCCGATGGCAATCACGTGAAAGTGGTCAGCGGCCAGGACGGCGGCCCCTGGACCGTGCGGGACTCGACCGGCCCGGCGGGCACCGTGAAGGACGCCAGGCTGATCGGCCGCACGCTCTATCTCGTGGCGGGCCCCGCCGACGGGCCGGCCGCGCTCTGGAAGACGGACCTCAGCTGATCAGCCCCCTCACGTACGCCGCCTGACCGACGTGCTGCAGATCGTCGGAGATCACGCTGATCAGCCGCACCCCGAGGCTGACCGGCGGGTTCCACCGGCGATCCACGATCCGGTCCAGCTCGGCGTCGGTCAGCTCCTTGATGTACTCCAGGGTCCGCGCGTGCACGGCCTCGTAGTACCCGGTCACCTGTTCCGCCGAGAGCCTGACCGCGGCCACGTCGGCCGAGCTGTGTCCGTAGCCGGTGTCGGCCGGGTCGAACGGCAGCCCCAGCCGCTCATGCCAGCCGTCGGCGACGTACACCTGCTCATATCCGCCCGCATCGGCCAGGTGGTCGTCCTGGATCCGGGTCAGGTGCCAGATCAGCCAGGCGATCGAGTTGCCGACGCCGTCCGGGCGGGTGCTCAGCGCCTCATCGCCAAGCCCGTCGACGGCCCCCTGCACCTCCTCCAGGACCCGGCCGAAAGCATCTGTCAGCAGTTCGCTGGTGTTCATCACTTTCCCTTCATCACGCGGACGATCGTCACAGTAACCCCACGCCCGGACAGTTTCCGGAGCCGCCGAATTCCAGGCCACTAGGGTGAGGAGCAACCAGACCTGAAGGAGCAGCTGTGGAATACCGCACCCTGGGCGCCAGCGGCACTGTCGTCTCCACCTATGCGCTGGGCACCATGACGTTCGGCAACGAGACCGACGAGGCCGGCGCGCACGAGCAACTCGACAGTTACGTCGACGCCGGCGGCACGTTGATCGACACCGCGGACGTGTACACGGCCGGCGCGTCCGAGGAGATCGTCGGCAGCTGGCTGGCGAAGAGTTCGGCCCGCGAGAACGTCGTCCTGGCGACGAAGGGACGGTTCCCGACCGGCGACGGGCAGAACGACGTCGGCACGTCCCGCCGGCACCTCCGTCGTGCGCTCGACGCGTCGCTCCAGCGGCTCGGGGTGGACCAGGTCGACCTCTACCAGTTGCACTCGTGGGACCCGATCACGCCGCTCCAGGAATCGCTCAGCTTCCTCGAGGACGCCGTACGGGCCGGCAAGATCGCGTACGGCGGGTTGTCCAACTTCACCGGTTGGCAGCTGCAGAAGGCATGCGACTTGATCGACCGGCGCGGGTGGTCGCCGCTGGTCACCCTGCAGCCGCAGTACAACCTGCTGGTCCGCGAGATCGAGTGGGAGATCATCCCGGCGGCCCAGGAGAATGGGCTCGGCCTGCTGCCGTGGTCGCCGCTGGGTGGCGGCTGGCTGACCGGTAAGTACTCCTTCGACGAGGCGCCGACCGGTGCGACCCGGCTGGGGGAGAACCCGGACCGCGGTGTCGAGGCCTGGGCCCGCCGCAACCAGAACGAGCGGGTCCGCGCGGTGGTCGAGACGGTACGCCGGATCGCCGAGGAGCGCGGGATCTCAATGGCCCAGATCGCGCTGGCCTGGTTGGTCGATCGGCCGGCCGTGACCTCGGTGATCCTGGGCGCGCGGACCATGACCCAGCTCGACGACAACCTCGCCGCCGCCGACCTGCACCTCACCGCCGAGGAGCGCGCCGAGCTCGACGAGGCCAGCGATCCAGGCGCCGCGGATTACCCGTACGGCGGCCCCGGCGTGGCCCAGCGAGACCGCCCGATCGCCGGCGGCCGCGGGTAGAGAGCGATGAGAACAAGGAGCTCTACCTCGACCCGGTCTCGGGTCAGCTCGTGAAGCACTAACGTTCGACAGCGATGCGGAGAGCGGCGTACGACGCGACCAGCGCGCGCCGCTCCTCCGCCAGCAGCGGGTCGTCGCGATCACACCCTGCCCGTACCCAGCGGTCGGACAGGTCCATCGCCTCGATCCGCTTGCGTGCTGCCGGGCGGACCGCCTCCCGGTCGGCGTCGTACACGTAGGCGTAGAGGTCGAGCAGGGCCGTCTCGAGCTGTTCCTCGGTGACATCCTCCTCGTGCTGGTGCGCCCGGTGAACTCGCCACCACTCGACCTCCAGGCGAGCAGCCCGCGCCGGGTCGAGGATCAGGCCGCCGGACAGTACGACGAGCTCGTAGAATCGGCGCATGTACGCACAGGCGGCGTCCGGCTGGTTGTCCGGGTAGGGCGCCCACAGCTGGTTGGCGCGCAGTATGTACCACGCTCCGACCAGTGTCCGATGCGGCGGCATCCCGAATCCGGCGGAGACCATACCGACCGCGGCGACGAGGAAGTCCCGCCAATCGTGCCGGTAGTAGGCGGCCCAGGCGTCCGTCTCCCGGTTGCCGACGACGACCGGGTCGAAGGACAGTGGTCCTGACCTGGTGGTACGCATGATCCCTCCCGCTGAGGAGATCCAATGAACGATGGTAGTCCGGTGGCCGACGTCGTCGCGCGGATGCGGCAGCGGCTGGACGACCTGCCGCCTGAGCTCGACCACCGCCGGATCTTCCTCGGCACCTACCTGCGGACGACGCAGGCGGTCGGCGACGCTATCGATCAGGCCCGCTTCGAGGACCCGGCGTGGGTCGAGCAGTGGGACGTGGAGTTCGCCGAGCTCTACCTGCGGGCTCATGATGCCGACCTCGAGGGAGGTACGCCGTCCCGCCCGTGGCGATTGTCCTTCGACGCGCCGCCGGACGTACCTGCACTCAGGCATGTACTGCTCGGCATCAATGCGCACGTGAATTACGACCTGCCGCAAGCGCTGCTCGCCGTGGTCAGCGACGACGACTTCGCCGACCCGTTCCTGATGGATCGCCGTCGCCGCGATCACGAGCGGATCGACGGCGTACTGGCCGAGCGGGTCGGTGCCGAGGACGACGAACTCGCCGTGTCGGGCCCGCGCAACCTGCTCGACACCGTCCTGACCCCGCTCAACCGCCTGTCCTCCCAGCGGTTCCTCCGTGAGGCCCGGCAGAAGGTCTGGCACAACACCGTCGAACTGCAAAAGGCCCGCATGGACGGCCCGGTCGTCTATGCGAAACGCTTGGCAGAGCTGGAGCTGCTGAGCGCCGCGAAGATCGCCGACCTGCTCCGGCCGGGCCAAGTCCTGCTCCGTCTCGCGGTCACCGGTTTCGGCGTGACGCTGCCGCCACCGGCGTAGTGCCCGCACTAGCTCGACAGCACGCCTGACCACACGACGCCGAGCGCGAGGCAGGCGAGGGTGACGAGACCGAAGACGCCGACCCAGAGCAGAGCCGGTACGCTGGTCAGCCGCCGAAGCTGATCCGCGTCGGAACTCCGGCCGGCTCCACCTCGTCGGGACGACTGCAATTCGACGACGGCCCGCGGTGCGGCCAGCAACAGGAACCAGGTGAGCAGATACGCGAACGCCGACTGCACCGCCGCCGAACCCCACCAGGACACCACGAACACGATGGTGCCGAAGGCAACCACCGACCAGAGACCGAAGAGGTTCCTGATCTGGAGCAACAGGATCAGCAGGGCGACGAGCAGTCCCCAGAGCAGCGCAACGGCGTACCCCTGACCGAGTACGACGGCCGCACCGAGCCCGAACAACGCCGGCCCCGGATACCCCGCGAGCAACACCGCGATCATCCCGAAACCTGTCGGCTTCCCACGCGACACCGTGACGCCGGACGTGTCCGAGTGCAGCCGGATCCCAGCCAGCTGCCGCCCCGCCAGTAACGCGATCAGCCCGTGCGCGCCCTCGTGCGCGATCGTCACGACCTGCCGGGTATGCCGCCAGGCCGGCCGCCACGCGATCAGCAGGAATGCGATCGCGGCCGTCGCCACGACGACCTTCCACGACGGATCCGGCTGCGCGGTGGTGATGCTGTCCCAGACTTCGTTCACCTCGACATCCTTGCAGGCCGGTGGTTGACCGGCGCCGGTCTACCGCCCCTCGGCCAGGTCTTCGCAGATCTCCCACGCGGCCTGGCGAAGCAGCGCGGCCGTGTCCGCGTCGAGGCCCTTCACCGGGATGTCCAGGCCGACCGGGTTCTCATCGAGCAAGGCGATGAGGAACACGCACGCGGCGAGGTAGCTGCCGGCCAGAGCGGGATGACTGTTGTCGGCGTCGTGCAGAAGCGGGTGCTCGTACTTGCCGAGGAAGCGCTCCCACACAATGCCGACCGGAACGAGCGTGGCGCCGATCTCGGCAGCTATGCCCGCGTACGCCGTGGTGAGCGCCTGCTGCGTCTCGGGCGCATTCCGTCGAGCCCACGTCAGGTACAACGCGGTCCGGGCCCCAGCGGCGTCGATCGCGGCATGAAAATCCCGCACGCTGTCGTGCATCCGCCCGGGATTCTTCACGGGCAACGTGCTCTGCTCCTGCAGGACGACGGTGTCATAACCGCCGTCGCCAAGAGCCGCGAGCGCCGTCCCCGCGTTGAGGTGCTGCCGAAGCGACGCACCACCCGCCGAGATCAGCCGGTGCTCGACGTCGACACCTCGCTCCTTCGCGAGCCGAGCGAGCAGCCCCGGCAAGTTGTTCCGCGAGGTAAAGCTGTTGCCTATGAAGAGAATCCGCACCCGACGACAGTACTAGTGCCGTACGTCGTTGACTTCGGCTGACGAGGGCGGGACGGTGGGGTGACTGCGGCCCAGGGGAGGGGCTGCCTTTAGGGGGATGGCATGGCGCAGGCACGTAAGACCGTTGCATCGAGGACCGGCAAGACCCTGCCACGTAAGGCGAAGAGCGCGTCGGCCAAGAAGGCCACAGAAGCCAAGAAGGCCGAACAGGCGGCGGCCGTACCGTTGTCGCAGTTCCTCGAGTCCGCTGGCACGCTGACACTCAACCAGCGGAAAGTCCTGGTAGATCAGGCGCTCCTACTGCTCGAACAGAACTATGTGCACCTGCCGCTGAAGGCCGCGATGCATGCCGTCAATCCGCTGCAGCGGCTCCGGGTGTTGCGTGCGCGGATGGAGCGGCAGACCGCGGACTCGATGGAGGACGAGTGGCTCTTTCATCGGCAGATGTCGGCGATCTTCCATTCGGTGCGGGATCTGCATACGAACTACCTGCTGCCGGTGCCGTTCGCGGGGAAGATCGCGTTCCTGCCGTTCATGATCGAGAAGTGCCATGACGCCGGCGCCGACCAGTACCTGATCACGCAGATCGTCACCGGGTACTCCGCCCCGCAGTTCGGGCTCGGCGTCGAGGTGACGCACTGGAACGGTACGCCGATCGCGCGGGCCGTCGCGCTCAACGGTGCCGCGTTCGCGGGCAGCAACGAAGCCGCCAACCTCGCCCGCGGACTCGAATCGCTCACGCTCCGGCCGTTGGTGATCCAGTCGCCGCCGGACGAGGACTGGGTGACGTTGACCTACCAGGGTCTCGACGGAACGGTCCAGGAGCTGCGTGAACAGTGGAAGGTGACGACCAACCTCCCGCCGATGACGGACCTGGACGCGATCACCGAGGTGTCCGCGTCGATGGGGCTCGACCTCGATGCCGACGAGAAGGCGCGAGCCAAGAAGGTGCTGTACGTCCGCGATGTCGTCGAGCTGGAAGGCGGTGAGAGTTCGGCGGCTCTCGACGCGCCCGTCGCGGTGGGTGCGGCCGACCTGCCGACGACGATGCCCGGCGTCTTCCGGGCGCGCCAGGTCAGTACGTCGTCCGGGACGTTCGGGCACCTGCGGATCTTCACGTTCAGCGTGACCAACCCGATCGCGTTCCGGGACGAGTTCGTTCGCCTGACCGGCCTGTTGCCGGAAGAGGGCCTGATCGTCGACGTACGCGACAACGGCGGCGGGCACATCTACGCGAGCGAGTTCACCCTGCAGACGATGACGCCGCGGCACATCTCACCGGAGCCGGTGCAGTTCATCAGCACGCCGCTCAACCTGCGGATCTGCCGTCGGCACAAGGACAACCCGGCCGGCATCGACCTCAGCCCGTGGCTCGAGTCGCTCGAGCTGGCGACCGAGACCGGTGCCGCGTACTCCGCGGCGAAGCCGATCACACCGGCGGACGGCGCGAACGCGATCGGGCAGACGTACTACGGACCGGTCGTGCTGATCACCGATGCAAGGTGCTACTCGGCGACGGACATCTTCGCGGCCGGATTCGCGGACCACCAGATCGGCACGATCCTCGGCGTCGACGACAACACCGGGGCCGGCGGCGCGAACGTCTGGACCCACGGACTCCTGGCCACCCTGCTCAACGAACCACCCCCGCCCGACCAGACCTCGCCGTACGAGGCACTCCCGAACGGCGCCAACCTGCGCGTCTCGATCCGCCGTACCCTCCGCGTCGGCGACCTTTCCGGCACCCCGGTCGAGGACCTCGGCGTCAAACCGGATGTCCTGCATCGGATGACCCGCGACGACCTCCTGTCCGGCAACGTGGACCTCCTCAACGCCGCGGGTGCCCTGCTCGCCGCGAAGCCCCAACGCCGGCTCGACGTGTCCACCTCGTTGTCCGGTACGACGCTGACGGTCGAGCTGGACGTGGACGGTATGGATCGGGTCGACCTCTACCTCGACGACCGCCCGATCAGCTCGGAAGACCTGGCCGGCGATCCGCTGACGATCGAGATCATCGACGTCAGTCCCGGCCAACTCCTCCGCGCCGACGGCTACTCGGCCGCCGAACTGGTCGCTTCGAGAAGGATCAGCGTCTGACGTCTCGCCGGCCGCCCAGCTCACCGCCGCCCGGCTCGGCCGCGCCCGCCCGCCGCCTGGTTCAGCCGGCGCTACGCCTTGATGTGATCTGCTTCATGTTCTTCGTAAATATCAGCAGATTGAGATAATTTGGAAGAGTGGGAATCCGGCCTCGATGCGGCGGGGATCACAGTGGAAAACGAATGATCGTTCTTGATTTCGGAGCAGGCCCGGAGTAACCCTGGAAGCTCCGCGAACGAGCGTTCGGTTTGCTTCCGGTGGGTGCGGGTTGGGGACGGAGGGGCGATATGGCGCAGGTGACTCTCGAGCCGGTGAACAGGCCGCTGGAGGACCTGCCGCCGCTCCGGACCCGGCGAACCAAACACCACCAACCCCGACCTACGGCGCGCCGCGTGATCCGCGAGATCCTATTGCTCGCGTTCCTCTTCGGGGTCTACAACCTCGGCCGGTACATCTCGGCCAAGCACACCGGTTCGGCCTTCGCGCATGCCGATGAGTTGATCCGGTTCGAGCACAGCATCGGGCTGCCGAGTGAGGCCGAGGTGCAAGGAGCCGCGTTCCGCACGCCCGGTCTGGTGCAGTGGGCCAACAGGTACTACGCGTTCGTGCACTTCCCGTTGACCGGGCTCGTCCTGATCTGGTTGCTGATCCGCCGGCCCGCGCAGTACGCGAACGCAAGGTGGGCGCTCGCAGCGCTGACTGGGCTGGCGTTGATCGGGCACACGCTGTTCCCGCTCGCGCCGCCGCGGATGATGCCGGGTTGGGTCGACACCGGCGTCATCTTCGGGCAGTCGGTCTACGGGCCGTCGACGGACAGCGGGGTGGCGAACCAGTTCGCGGCGATGCCGAGTCTGCACGTCGGTTGGGCGTTGATGATCGCGGTGTTCCTGATCCGGTACACGCGATCACGCTGGCGCTGGTTGTGGATTCTGCATCCGCTGATCACGTTCGCGGTGGTCGTGGTGACCGCGAACCATTACTGGCTGGACGGCCTGATCGCGATCTCGCTGGCGGTGCCGTTGCTGCTGGTCTTCGACAGCCGGCGGGTGCACCGGGACAGCACACCCGCCGGTGTCGGTCAGAGGTCGGCGCGGGTGGTGGCGGTCGCGAGCTCCTCGTCCGCGCGAACCAGGTAGGGCTCGCGGTCGAGGACCAGCCGGGCCGCGGCCGCGCCGATGTCGAACCACAGCCCGATCAGCTCGAGCCGGCCCGACTCCTCCGCCTCGCGAACACACCCGAAACTCCGCAGGTTCTCGAGTTGCAGCGCCACGTTCGCGACCGACAACTTGTCGGCCGGGGACAGGATCCCGCCGGTCGCCGGATCGACGATGTCGGGCAGCGCGACCGCACGCCGGATGGACGGTTCCAGGTGACGCAACCACGTGCGCAGACCCGACCCGTCATCGGCCACGCTCTCCAGTGCGGCATTGGTGGCGCCGCAATGGGAGTGACCGCAGACCACGATCGAGGCGACGCCCAGCGCTGACACGGCGTACTCCACCGCGGCGTCGACCGAGTTGCTGTTCGACCCGTACGGCGGGACGAGGTTGCCCACGTTCCGCACGCAGAACTGGTCGCCCGGTCCGGTCGTGGTGATCATGTTCGGCACGATCCGCGAGTCCGCGCAGGTGATGAACAACTGGGTCGGCCGCTGCCCGTCCGCCGCGAGTCTGGCCATCATCGGCCGGATCAGGTCGGCGCTGTCCTCGAACTCGCGGATCCCGGCCAGCATCGACACCCGCTGGTCCGGCGCAGGCACCACTTGTCCTTGCTGCCAAGGGGTCAGCCAGCCTGGCCGGGTAGTGTCGCCGTGCAGCGCCGCCCGAAACGCGGCCCGGTTGAGCTCGACCGTCCCGCCGCGCGCGAGGTGCCCGCGCCGCCAGTCCTCGATCGCCTCGAACGCCGCATGGTCCAAGTGGTCGACGTGGAGCTTCACCCGGACCGGAGCACCGACGGGGATCGCCCGCAACGTCCGCACCAGTGAGGCTACCCCGAGGAAGACCAGCGTGCCGCGGATTCGGACGATCCACACGCCGTCCTCCTCGGACGCGGTGACGGTGGCCCGGGCGAGCCGGTAGAGCACCCGGCCGATCGCGAGCACCAGACCGGCGAGCACTCCTTCGGCCAGACCGAGAACGGCGACGCCGGCCGCGGTCACGACGTACACGAGAAGTTCGTCATGGCGGCGGAGGGTGCGGATGTGTGCGAGCTGAACCAATCGCAACCCGGTCACCAGCAACACCCCGGCCAGAGCGGCCATCGGGATGAGCTCCAGCAGTGCGCCGGCCGCGAGCACGAAGGCGGCGATCCAGAGACCGTGCAGGATCGCGGACGCCCTGGTCCGCGCCCCCGCGGCGACGTTGGTCGAACTGCGCACGATCACGCCGGTGACGGGCATCCCACCGAGTGCGCCGGAGATCGCGTTCGCCGCGCCCTGACCGATCAGCTCGCGGTCGAGGTCGCTGCGCTTGCCGGGATGAAGCTTGTCCACGGCAACGGCCGACAGCAACGACTCGACGCTCGCGACCAGCGCGACGGTGAGCACCGCGGTCGCGATCTCGAGCGGTCCGCCGGCCGGGATCGCCGGGAACACCAGCTCGGCCAACGGGCTCCCGGGCAGGTTGACTCGGGTCACGTCGACCATGAACACGGCGGTCAGTGCGGTAACGGTGACGACGGCAACCAATGGCGCCGGAATCACCTTCACCCGGGGGATTCGCGGCCAGCCGAGCAGGATGAGGACGGTCAGTACGCCGACGCCGACCGAGCCGGCGTGATGCGCCACCAACTGCTCGGGCAGGCCGGCCAGATTGGCGAGCAGCGAGCTCTGCGCCCGTCCACCGAGAACGACGTGGAGCTGCTGCACGGCGATGGTGACGCCGATCCCCGCGAGCATGCCGTGCACGACCGCGGGGGAAAGTGAGAGGGCGAGCCGCCCGATCCGGGTGACGCCCAAGAGGATCTGCAACAGGCCGGCCGCGCAGGTGATGCCCGCGGTGGCGGCCCAGCCGTACTGACCGACCAGTCCGGCGACGACAACGGTGAGGCCGGCGGCGGGACCGCTGACCTGTAAGGGAGAGCCGCCGAATGCGCCGGCGACGACACCGCCGACGACGGCGGCGACGAGCCCGGCGATCAGCGGGGCTCCGGAGGCTGCGGCGATCCCGAGGGAGAGCGGGATCGCGATCAGGAAGACCACCAGCGAGGCCGGTAGGTCATGGCGAAGAACGGTCCGCCACAGAGGCGTGGCCAGCGGCGGTGGGTTGGGCGGGGAGTGGGGTGATGAAGAGGATGACATGGTCGGCACGGGTCCCTCCGGCGTCGGTGCTGACAGCAACTGAACGTCGAAACAAAGAGTGTCGATCTGGTTACTCATCGTACCCAGCCGATCAAGGCCGGCGAAGCGATGATTCGAATTCGTTGCCAACGGCTCCCATACCCACCAGTACGCCGCAATCGCTGCCGCAGCAGGCGAATCTCTTTCACTGTTCAGGGCGGCGAACACGGTGACACTCGCATCGGCATCGACCTATACGCTGGCATCCCCGACACGAGGAGTCACCGACGTGGATCTGCAACTGTCTGGCCGGACGGCCGTGGTCACCGGTGCGAGTAAGGGGATCGGGCTGGCCTGTGCCGAGGCGCTCGCCTGGGAGGGCGCGAAGGTGGTCGGCATCTCCCGCGATCCCGAGAACCTCGCCAAGGCTCAGCAGGAGCTCGCGGCCAAGGGGCTGAGCTTCGACGTGGTGGCCGTCGACCTCACCGACTCGGATGCGACCAAGGTTGCGTTCGAGCGGATCGGCGTACCGGACATCCTGATCAACTGTGCGGGCGCGGCCCGGCGGACACCGGTCGACGAACTGGACAGCAAGGCGTTGCACGCGGCGATGGAGGCGAAGTACTTCACCTACATGCACGCCACCGAGGCGGTCATCCGCGGGATGGCCGAGCGCGGCAGCGGCGCGATCGTGAACGTGGTCGGCCAGGGCGGACGCGCGGCGAACCCGCTGCACATCGGCGGCGGCGCGGCCAACGCGGCGCTGATGCTCGCGTCGGTCGGCTACGCCAAGGCGTACGCCGGTCAGGGTGTCCGGGTCAACGTGATCAACCCCGGCATGACCCGCACCGCCCGCGTCGACGAGGGCCTCAACGCGGCCGTCCGCGCGACCGGACGGCCGAAAGAGGAACTGCTGGAGGAGATGGTCGCCGAGATCCCGCTCGGCCGCGCCGGCGAACCGTCCGAGGTCGCCAACGTCGCCGTCTTCCTAGCCTCACCCCTCGCCAGCTACGTCACCGGCGCCGTCATCGTCATGGACGGCGGCGTCACCTCGGCCATCTGAGGTTCGGGATCGGCGAGCTCGCGGGCGTCCACGAGCGGGGCGCGGGAGTCACACCAGTTGGCCCGTGCTGAGGTCGGCGTCCGTGAACGGTGTGATGGGCCGGGCGAGCCGCTCGCCGTCTACGAATAGGTCGACCTTCTCGTTGAAGAAGGCGACGAGTCCGGCGATCGGCAGTAGCGGCGCGGTGGGGAAGTCGTAGGACCAGGCGAGATCGTGGTGGTCGCCGACGGACCAATAGGCGGTGGTCCGGCCCTTGTACGGGCATGCCGTGCGGGTGCCGCTCGGGGTCAGGTGCTCGAAGTTCACCTCGGTCCGCGGGAAGTAGTACCGCGGTGGGAGGCCGGTCTCGAAGACTATGACGGTGGATCGCGACTCGGCCAGCACCGTGCCGTCCAGTTCGACCTTGACGTGCCGCCCGGAGCGGATCGCGTCGCAACGAGCGTACGGGTTTCGGGGGTGGACGAAGACTTCCTCGTCCTCCTCGAACCAGCTGTCGAGTGCACTCCATTGGAACCGGACCCGGTCCTTCGCGATCCCCTCGTCGTACACCCAGGCCTTGCCCGATCCGGCGGTGTGCACCCGCGCGACGCCGTGATCGAACGTCTTGGTCTCACCGGTGTCGGTCAGTACGCCGTCCGCCACGTCCGCGACCGGGACGTAGTACTGCGGGTACGGCGGGATCTCCCACAGATAGATCGCGTCCATCGTGTCAAGGACGACGCGACCGTCGAGCGTTGCGCGGATACGGCGGGGGACCGGGGCCGTGCCGCCGGCGGGGACGATCGGTTCCGGGTAGTCGTTCATGGGTTCATCCTGCGTCATACCTCGCCAATACGGCAGACGTCGTGCGAGCGGCTCACGAATAGGGGCCGGCCTTCAGGGAGAGGCCGGCCCCGTATGTGGTGTCAGACTGTGATCCAGTCGATGTCGGCGATGTAGCCGGTCGGGTTGCTGACCTTGATCGAGTTGGCGCCGGCCGACAGCTTCATTGGCAGGTACGTGATCTGCGGCGTGCCCCAGTCGTTGTCGCCGAGGCCGTGGTAGTTCACCCAGTAGGTGTCGGCGTCGTTGACCGTGAGCATGCTCTGCCGGCTGGTGTCGCCGTCGGTGTAGGCGATCCGGACCAGGTAGGTGCCGGTCGCCGGGACGGTGATGTTGTTCAGCGTCACGGTCGCGTCGCCGCCGATGTTGCCGATCTTCGCGCCGCCGGAGCACAAGGTGCAGCCGGAGATCCCGGCGTTCCCGGTCAGCGTGCTGGTCGACGCCTCGGCCTCGTAACGGACCGGCCCGCCGCCTGACTTCGCGGTGAACATCGTGATCGGCGCGCTCACCTCGGATGATCGGCCGGTCGTCACCCCCTTCACCGTGAAGGTGTACTGCGTCTGCGGCTGCAGCCCTTGTACGACGACGTTCGTGGTCGCACTTGTCGCGACCTGCTGACCGTTCGCGAAGACCTTGTACGACGTGGCGCCGGTGCTCGGCTGCCAGGTCAGCGAGACCGTGGTACGGCTGACATCGGTCGCGGTCACGTCGGCCGGCTTGCTCGGTGAGGTCGCCTGGTTCGGGGTGATCTTGTAGAGCTTCGAACCGTGCGCGGGCAGTGCGGCCTGGACCTGGCCAGAGACGTTGCGAGTGTTCTGGGCGGCCCAGACGTCGCGCACCGTCGCCTGGCCGGGCCGTCCGGGTTGACGCCCGGGTAGGTGGTCGACTGCAGGCTCCAGCTGCTTCAGCCCAGGTACGGCTTCGCGGCGACCTGCGGGTACGTCGGCGGCACGGGTGGAACTTCAGGGCAGCTCGACGGTGAGTCCGTCGACGTCGAGCGACTGGAGGAACTTCGCGGCGTCGAACAACTCGCCGGGTGCGAACACCCCTGCGGCCGAAGGAGTTTCGAGCAACCGAGTGGTCGCCTCGACGACGAGTGGGGCGGTGACCGCGTAGATGTCCCGACCTCGCGCGACCGCCCGCCGCTCTTCGCCGCGCGACCGCGCCACCACCTCGATCAGGAAGGTTTGCGCGGACCGCCCGCTCGCGTCCGTGGCCGTCGGCGGTCTCGGGTCCGCGGCGAAGAGATCCTGGATCGCCGCGGTTGTCATGTAGGAGTGCAACGTCGTGGTCCGCAGGTGCCGGGGGATCGTCACGCTGTCGGCGGTGGTGAACTCGGCAGCCACCTGCTGAACGCCGACCGGGTTCGGGAAGGCCCAAGTGGTGACGGGCGCCGCGTCGTCGCGCAGTTGCAGCCGGCCGTCGGCGTACACGAGCCGGCGTCCGTCGCGGCGTCCCTTCGACACCACGCCCGACGCGCGGGTGCCGGCTGTTGGTCGCCAGCTGCTGAGTGCGTACGCGAGGTGGATCTCGTCGGCGGTCTCCCAGTCGCCCATTGCCGCAGTGGCGAGCAGGTCGCCGAAACCGCCGTAGAAGGCCATCGCCGGCAGGATCGCGATACCCGCCTCTCGCGCCGGTACGTCGTACTTGTGGTGGGTGTCGGCGACCGCCTCGACCTCGGCCGCGATGTCGACGTACGGGATGCCGGCTCGGAGTGCGGCGTCGATCACCGGGGCGGCGGTGTCGGCGAACGGTCCGGCGCAGTTGATCACCGCCGAGGCGCCGGCCAGCGCTCGGTCGAGGGACGCCGGGTCGTCGATGGTGGCCACTCGTACTTCGGTCGCCCCAGTGCCTGCAACGAGGGCTTCGAGTCGGGCGGCGTCGCGGCCGGACGCGATGACGGACCAGCCCCGGCGGTGGAGCTCTGCGACCACGAACTGCCAGGTGTGTCCGGTGGCGCCGAAGACTGTCACGGTCTGATTCATTCGGCAATCTTCGACCAGCCTAACTGCTCCGACGAGTGTCTGGAACGACATGATGCGTACACTTTCGGACATGCATCGGGTTGCCTTGGTTGTGACCGACGGGACGCCGCTTTTCGAGCTGGCCCCGCCGTGCGAGGTGTTCGGAATCGATCGCTCCGACCTCGGTGTGCCGTGGTACGACTTCGCGATCCACGGTTCGCCGGGGGCGCGGATCGGTGGGCTGTTCCGTGCCGACACCATCAGCAGTCTGGAGACGATCAGTACGGCGGACACGGTGATCGTTCCGGCCTGTCGTTCGGTCGACGAGCCGCCTCCGGGTGATCTTGTCGATGCGGTGCGGAGCGCGTACGACGCGGGTGCCCGGATCGCGTCACTGTGCACCGGGGCCTTCGTGCTCGCCGCGGCCGGCCTGCTCGACGGGCGGCGCGCGGCGACCCACTGGGCGCACGCGGACGAACTGGCCGAGTGGTATCCCTCCGTGAAGGTTGACGCGGACGTGCTCTACGTCGACGAGGGGCAGGTGCTGACCTCCGCAGGCAAGGCCGCGGCGATGGATCTGTGCCTGCACCTGGTCCGCACCGACCACGGCGCGGCCATCGCCAACGCCCTGGCCCGCCGCCTGGTCGTACCACCGCATCGCGCCGGTGGTCAGGCTCAGTTCGTGGCTGCTCCCGTGCCGGACGGCCGCGACCATCCGCTGGCGGAGCTGACGAGTTGGGCGCTGGCGCGACTTGGCCAGCCGTTGACCGTCGGCGACCTGGCCCGGCAGGTGAATGTCGGCCCCCGCCAGTTGACGCGGCTCTTCATCGCGGCGACCGGTACGACGCCCCTGCAGTGGTTGCTGGTGCAGCGGGTGTACCGCGCACAGGAACTGCTGGAGACCACCGACGACGGCATCGAGCGGATCGCGGCCGCGTGCGGGATGGGCACCGCGACGACCCTGCGGCGACATTTCAGTAAGACCGTGGGCGTGCCACCGGACAGCTATCGCCGGACCTTCCGGGCCGGCCGGATCAGCGCGTGATGCAACTGCGAAGGAACTGCAATAAACCTTCGGTGCGGTAGCCGGCGTCGTACTCCCTGTCAGGGCTCAGTGGTCCGTGTGAGGCGGATCAGGCCCGCAAGGGAGGGGTTCGATCATCAACGTTTCAAGGAGAAAAGGCCGTACTACGGTCGCTGTGGCGGGCGCTGTCGCACTGGTGGCCGTGGCCGCCGGGGCCGCGGCTGCCACGGCCGCGACGCAGTCCAAGCCGACGGCGACTCAGGCCGTCGACCCGCAGCTGAAGTTGGTTGCCGGGAGCACCGATATCACGCTGGACCGGGTCCCGGAGTACGGCGTCGATCTCGATCTCGGCACGCATCTGGTGGCGGGGAAGTCGCCGGTCGAGGTGCGCGCGACCCGCAAGTCGTACAACGACCCGGTGGTCGCGTACCAGGTTGTCAACGGCAAGAAGAAGGCATTGCCGGCCGGTGCCGTGATGAACTTCGCCGGGCTCAGCAAGTTCCTGCACGTCACCGTCACCGATGCAGCCGCGAAGAAGGTGCTGGACCGGGACCAGTCGGTCTGCCTGAACGGAGACGGGTCGCGGACGCGGCCGGACGCGCCGGACACGTCGCCGTACCCGGACGACTGCTCGGCCAACCCGTTCACGGTCGGCGCGGTCTGGGGGCTGCAGTCCTACTGGTCGGCGAACACCTTCGCCTATGACGCTCAGCCGGCCGACCTGCCGGTGGGCAAGTACAAGGTGAAGGTCAGCGTGAACAAGCTGTACAAGACCTTCTTCAAAATCCCGGCGTACGACTCCAGCGTGGCGCTGAACCTGACCGTCAAGGATGCCGAGGACTGCGGCGGCGGGCACGGTGAGGGCTGCCGTACGGCGAAGGCCGGAACGCTCGAGGTGAAGACGCTGAAGGCACCCGAGGCCGAAAAGTCGGTCGCGTTCAAGCCGAACGCGACCCGCCCGACCGGCAAGGCGAGTGTGCCGAAGGGGCCGAAGCCGGACCTGCGATCGCTGCCGGCCTGGCAGATCACCGTCGGCCCGGGCGAGGAGGGTACGCCGAACGAGAAGCGCGACTTCCTGCAGTTCTCCGCGAACGTCTGGAACGCGGGTCCGTCCACGCTGGTCCTCGACGGCTTCCGCCGGCAGGGCGAGGACCTGATGGACGCGTACCAGTACTTCTACGACGAGAAGGGCAAGCAGGTCGGGTACCAGAAGACCGGCACGATGGAGTGGGACGCGCGCGACGGTCACACGCACTGGCACTTCACCGACTTCGCCCGCTACAGCCTGCTGAACGCGAAGCAGACCGAGGTGGTCCGCAGCCAGAAGGAGGCGTTCTGCCTGGCCGCGACGGACTCGATCGACTACACGGTGAAGAACGCGAACTGGCACCCGCAGAACACCGACCTGCACACCGCCTGTGGCAACCACGGTTCGCTGTCGGTACGCGAGGTACTGGATGTCGGTTCGGGTGACACCTACATCCAGTCCCTGCCCGGCCAGTCCTTCGACGTGACGGACCTGCCGAACGGCACGTACTACGTGGAGGTCGTCGCCAACCCGGAGAAGCGGCTGTTCGAGACCAGCACCACGAACAACAAGTCGCTCCGCAAGATCATCCTCGGCGGTACCCCGCACCACCGGACCGTCCAGGTCCCCCCGGTCGGCCTGATCGACGCGCCGTAGGCAGGGCAGGAAAGCGGGGGTTCGGACAAGAAGTGGGGACCTCGGACAGGAAAATACGGTGTCCGAGGTCCCCGGAGGGTGTTCAAGGTCCCCGGAGGGTGTCTGGGGCCTCAGTGGTGCAGGGGTTTGCGACGCGTCGTGCGAGTTGGGCGGGTGTGCGGGTCGCTCCGGGCGTGCCGGCGGCGGCCGATCACGAAGGGGCGGGACGGAGTGGGTACAGGCGATTCGGGACGGGCGATCCGTACCGGGGTCTGCTCGAGGCCGAGCCGCACAGGTGGCTGGTGCCAGGGGGAGCGGGGGGTCCGGACCAGGATGAGCCGGAAGCGCCCGGCCCGGGCCAGCTTGATCCCGATCGCGACGGTCGCGATCGCCGGAATCAGCCCGGCCATCAGCAGGCTGACCCGCGCTCCCCAGTGCTCGGCGATGAAACCGACCAGCGGACCGCCGATCGCGCCGCCGCCGATGAAGACCAGGTTGTAGAGCCCGGAGACCCGGCCGCGCAGTCCGTCCGGTGTGGTCAGCTGGACCATCGACTGGGCCGCGGTGAGGAACATCAGCGTGGCCATGCCGAGGGCGGCGAGCAGTGGCAGGAAGGTCCACAGTGACGGCTGGATCGCCGCGAGCATCTCGGTGATCGCCAGCAGCGAGGCGATCCCGACCAGGTTGCGAAGCCGGGTCGGCCGGATCCGCCGGGCCGACAACAGCGCGCCGATCAGCGCGCCGGCCGCGACCACCGAGTTGAGGACGCCGTACCCGGTCGCGCCGGTGTTGAAGACGATGTCGGCGAACGCGGTCAGGGTGACCGCCAGGCTGATGGTGAACATGCCGAAGATTCCGACCAGCACGATCGCCCAGCGCACGGCCGGTTCGTGGACGGCGTACCGGAAGCCGTCGCGGAGGCCGTCGCGGATCCGCATCCCCTGGCTCGCCTTCCGGGCCGCGTTCAGGCCCGGCATCTCGTGCTCGCGCATCCGCAACAGCGCGGAGATGGAGACGAAGAAGGTTGCCGCGTTCACCGCGAACGACCAGCCGGTGCCGAGTACGCCGACCATCGCACCGCCGAGCGCCGGGCCGATCAGGCTGCCGAGCTGGAAGGTGGACGAGACCATGCTGATCGCGTTCCGGAGCCGGTCCTTCTCGACCAGCTCGGTGACGAAGGACTGCCGGGTCGGGTTGTCGACGGCGGTGGCCAGGCCGAGCGCCAGCGCCATCGTGTAGACCTGCCAGACCTGCACGTCGCCGGTGAAGGCGAGCACCGCGAGGATCGCGGCGATGCTGCCCATCGTCGCCTGGGTGACGAGCAGCACCCTGCGTTTCGGGAACCGGTCGGCGATGACCCCGCCGTACATGCCGAGCAGGAGGGTGGGCAGGAACTGCAGCGCGGTGGTGATGCCCACCGCGGTGGCGCTGCCGGTCAGCGTCAGCACCAGCCAGTCCTGGGCGATGCGCTGGACCCAGCCGCCGATCGAGCAGGCCAGCAGACCGCTGACCAGAAGCCGGAAGTTCCGCACCTGCAATGCGCTGAAGGTATCCCGGAAGCCGGGCCGGCGCTGGGCCGGCGGCAACTCGCCCGGAGGGCTTGGAGGGTTCGTTCGGTGGGTGTGGAAGTCGGGGACATGGACGGAACCGGTGGCCCGGGTGCTCAAGTTTCAACCTTACGCAAGTGGACGTGCAGGGGAGGTCGGCACCATCCTCACCGGTCCGGGCCGGATTCCGACAGAGAATTACTCCTATTAGTCTTATTGCGTCCTGCTATGGCTGTGTCCCGCTATGGTCGGGGCAGATGGACAACTGGGGAATGTTGGATGAAGGGGAGACCGGTGGCGTACGACCCGGATCAGCTGCGCACGTTCCTTGCCGTGGCGCAGTCGCTCAGCTTCACCCAGGCGGCCGAGCGGCTCGGCATCCGGCAGCCGACGGTGAGCCAGCACGTCCGCAAACTGGAGACCGCCGTCGGCCGGCCGCTGTTCGTCCGGGACACCCGGACGGTGACGCTGACCGCGGACGGCGAGGCGATGGCCGGATTCGCCCGGACCATCCTCGCCGCGCACGAGGAGGCGGTCGGCTACTTCACCGGGTCGGAGCTGCGCGGCCGGCTGCGGTTCGGCGTGACCGACGACCTCGCGCTCACGCCGCTGCCGCGGATCCTGCGCGACTTCCGGCAGCTCTATCCGCGGATCGACCTGGAGCTGACCGTCGCGCAGAGCCCCAACCTGCTCCGCCGGGTGGAATCGGGGCACCTCGATCTGGCGTACGTGAAGCATCCGACCGGCGGCGGCTACGAGCCGAACGGCCGGCTGGTCCGCCGGGATCCGCTGGTCTGGGCCGGCATCAACGGCACCCGGATCGCCCCGGACGGTCCGGTGCCGCTAGTGGCCTATCAGGCCCCCAGCCTCAGTCGTTCGCTCGGTGTTCAGACGCTGGAACAGGCCGGGCGGTCCTGCCGGATCACCTGCATCGTGCGTGGCGTCAACGGGGTGCTGGCCGCGGTCCGGGCCGGGCTCGGAATCGCGATCTTTGCCCGGTCGCTGATGCCGGCCGACCTGGTCGAGCCGCCGCCGAGTACGGGTCTGCCCGAACTGCCGCCGATCGACCTGGTCCTGATCACCAACCCGCGAGCCGCGAAGGAACCGGCCGAGGCCCTGACCGCCGCAATCCTCGGCAGCAACGCACCGCTCAAACCCGACACGGTGGAAACCCCTATGGCACCAGGGCGTCGCCGCGGATGACCAGTACGACGACGCTCACCACGGCGACCGCGATCGTGAGCAGGAACGGCGCCTCCTTCCAGGCGACGATCACCGCGAGAAGTGCCGCCACTATCCCGAGTGCGAGCCAGCCGATTACGCCGACGGGGCCGCTCGGGGCAACGGTGAGAAGGACGGTGGCTGTGGCGAGCGGGAGCGGTGCGATCAGGCGGGCAGCCTGACCGAGGCGTTGCGGCCAGCCGCGGACACCGGTCGCGAGATCGTCCGCGAGATCCGGTACGACGTTCGCCAGGTGCGCGCCGATTCCGAGGAGTGCTGTAGCCGTGGTGGCCCACCAGGGCGCCCAGGTGTCGGTGGTGCCGAGCGTGACGAACGAGGGGAGGCCGCCGAACGCAACGGCGTACGGGGCCCAGGAGAATGGGGTCGACTTGAGGCCGAGGTTGTAGGCCCAGGCGCAGGCGACGAAGAGGAGATGGACCAGGCCGGCCAAGGCGCCGTTCGCGAGGGATACCGGAATGGTGAAGGCGAGCATGACGTAGGCACCGATCCAGAGTGTCCGGCGACTCACCAAGCCGAGCACGATCGGCTTGTCCTTCCGGTTCACAATGGTGTCGCGGACGGCATCAATCGCGTCATTGCTCCAGCCGATCGAGAGGTGGCCCGTGAGGATGGTTGCGGCGACGAGGAGACACCCGGCCGGGCTGCGGCCCGCCGACCAGGCGATCGCGGTGACGAGCGCGGTGACGGCGACCGTCGGCCCGGGATGGCAGGCCAGCGCGAGACCGAGGAGTGTCCGGCCGAGGTTGTGGATGCCTCTCACCGAAGCAACGATGTCACGATGACGCGGATCGCAGCGGTGCAGGCCGCGTTGCCGCCGTACCGCTATCCGCAGTCGGAGCTCACCGACGCGTTCGCCGCGATCTGCCTGCCCGACGGCAAGGGTCACGCCCTGCTCCGGCGGCTGCACGAGAACGCGGGCGTCTCCCATCGACACCTGGCCCTGCCGCTGGAGCAGTACGCCGTACTGAAGGACTTCGGCGAGGCCAACGACGCGTGGATCGCCACGGCGGTCGATCTCGGTGCCGAGGCGGTGAGTGGTGCGCTCGCGGCGGCCGGGTTGGGGGTCGAGGATGTCGACCTGTTGATGTTCACGACCGTGACCGGGATAGCGGCCCCTTCGATCGATGCGCGGGTGGCGCTGCGGCTCGGGCTGCGGGAGGACGTGAAGCGGGTGCCGTTGTTCGGGCTCGGCTGTGTCGGTGGGGCGGCCGGGATCGCGCGGGTGCATGACTACTTGAAGGCCTGGCCAACGCACGTGGCTGTTCTGTTGTCGGTGGAGCTGTGCTCGCTGACGCTGCAGCGGGATGACGCCTCGCTGCCGAATCTGGTCGGCGGGGCGTTGTTCGGCGACGGCGCGGCTGCGGTGGTGATGACGGGATCCGAGGTTCCGGCCGCTGGGCCGTCCGTGGTGGCGACACGGAGCCGGTTGTATCCGGAGTCCGAGCGGGTGATGGGGTGGGACGTCGGGTCGGGTGGTTTCCGGATCGTGCTCGGGGCGGACGTGCCGGACGTCGTACGGAAGTATCTGGGTGGGGACGTGCAGGCGTTTCTGGCTATGCACGGGCTGACGGTGCCGGAGATCGGGACGTGGGTGAGTCATCCGGGTGGGCCGAAGGTGCTGGAGGCGGTGTCCGAGACTTTGGAGCTGCGGCCGGGTGCGTTGGAGCTGACCTGGCGATCGCTCGACGCCGTGGGCAACTTGTCGTCCTCGTCGGTGCTGCACGTGCTCGGTGACACCCTGCGGCTGGATCCTACGGGGATGGGGTTGCTGTTGGCGATGGGGCCTGGCTTCTGTTCCGAACTCGTCCTGCTGGAGTGGTGATGGCTGGATCGTTGTGGCTGTACGCCGGTCTCGTGCTGCTGGTCGGGTTCGAACGGGTGGCCGAGCTGGTGGTGTCGCTGCGCAATGCGGCGTGGAGTTTCGCGCAGGGTGGGGTCGAGTCGGGCAAGGGGCATTACCCGTTCATGGTGGTGCTGCACACCGGGTTGCTCGCGGGGTGTCTGGTCGAGGCGATCGTGGCGGATCGGCCGTTCGTACCTTGGCTCGGTTTCGTGATGCTGGCGGTGGTCGTGCTCGCGCAGGGACTGCGCTGGTGGTGCATCACGGTGCTCGGCCGGCAGTGGAACACCCGGGTGATCGTCGTACCGGGGTTGTCATTGGTTGCCGCTGGCCCTTATCGGTGGGTGAGGCACCCCAACTACGTCGCGGTGGTCCTGGAGGGGATCGCGTTGCCGTTGGTTCACACGGCGTGGATCACGGCGCTGGTGTTCACGGTGCTGAACGTTCCGCTGCTGGCGGTCCGGATCCGGGCCGAGGAGGCGGCGCTGGCCACCGTACTGGGCGCGGCGCCGGCGAAGTGATCGATCTCCTGGTCGCCGGTGGCGGTCCCGCGGGTGCGGCGACGGCGATCCGGGCCGCGCTCGCCGGGCTCGAGGTGGTCGTGATCGAGCCGCGGGAGGCGCCGATCGACAAGGCGTGTGGTGAGGGGATCGCGCACAGTGCGGCTTCGTATCTCGAGCGGCTGGGTGTTTCGTTGGACGGGCGGCCGTTTTACGGCATTCGTTATCTTGATGGTCGTTTTTCGGTTGACGCCCGTTTTCGCGCCGGCCCGGGACTGGGCGTACGGCGAACGACGTTGCATCGGGCTTTGCATGAGCGGTTGTGTTCTCTTGGCGTTCCGGTGATTCGGGATCGGGTTGGCGCCGTCGTACAGAACAGCGCCTCCGTCACGGCGGCCGGACTCACTGCACGGTATCTGGCTGCGGCTGACGGTCTTCATTCGCCGATCCGCCGCCAACTCTCCCTGGCCGGCCGTGCCGGAGACGTCCGGCGGGGGCTGCGCCGGCATTACTCGATTCGGCCTTGGACTGATCTCGTCGAGGTCTACTGGTCCGCGTTGGGTGAGGCGTACGTGACTCCGGTCTCCGATGACGTGGTCGGGGTTGCGATCCTCACCTCGGCCCGCGGTTCCTTCGACTCACATCTCGACGCCTTTCCGCGGCTGCGGCAGCGGCTGGGGGAGGCGGAGGCCGCGTCGTCCGTGATGGGGGCGGGACCGTTGCGGCAGGTCGTCCGGCGGCGGGTGGCGGGGCGGGTGCTGTTGGTGGGTGACGCGGCCGGGTACGTCGATGCGCTGACAGGGGAGGGGATCGCGGTGGCGTTGCGGACGTCGGCCGAACTCGTGCGCTGTGTCGAGCGGGACGATGCGGCTTCGTACGAGGCGGCCTGGCGGCGGGTGTCCTGGGAGTGCCGGTTCCTGACCGCTTCGTTGCTCTGGGCCCGGAACAGGTCGTTGCTCGCTCCCCGGATCGTGCCGGCCGCCGCTCGGCTGCCTGCTGTCTACGGTGCGATCGTCAACCGGCTGGCCTGAGCGCTTTGGCCCTGAGCGTTTTGGGCCCTGAGTTTTTGCCCGGAGACAGCGCTGTGGCCCGGCGATCGCTCAGACAACCGCCGGGCCACACGCTTTGGGCCGAGCTTCCTGGTGAAAAGCTCGGACCACCCGCCCCAGCCTCCTGGTGAAAGGCTGGGACGGCGCCCCAGCCTCCTGGTGAAAGGCTGGGACAGTCCTGGGAGGAGATCCCGCGGCTTGTGCGAGCGGTGGAACCTCGTTCCTTCTGAGCAGTACTTTTCCAGGCGGATGTTGCTCAACCGTT
The DNA here is from genome assembly GCF_004361855.1 of Kribbella caucasensis. GTDB lineage: Bacteria > Actinomycetota > Actinomycetes > Propionibacteriales > Kribbellaceae > Kribbella > Kribbella caucasensis. The sequence continues at coordinate 97,868 of NZ_SNWQ01000015.1, read as the reverse complement.
GCCGGAATATGAAGCCTTGTTACTTGGCGCTGTGGTGAAGATCTCAACGTCAGCTGGACGTTTGTGACCCTTTTTCCTGTCTTGATGGGGTTTTGACCGAACCAGTGACTGAACTGGTTCAGTGTTCGGTGCGGACCGCGGCGATCTGCAGTTGCAACGCGAGGCGTTCACGCGGCTCGGACAGGTCCAGGTCCGCGATCTCGCCGATCCGGCGCATCCGGTGCCGCAGGGTGTTCGTGTGCAGGTGGAGTTCCTTGGCCGCCCGTTGTGGTTGGCCGGGATAGTCGAGCCACGCCTGCAGCGTTTCGACGTACCCGGTGTCGTGCTCGATGTCGTGCCGCAGCAACGTGGCCAGTGGTCCGTCCATCTTCGTGGTGTCGAGGGACGTGACTGCTCTGTGCACTGTGAGGATGTGCCACGCCTGCTCGACCCGTAGTACGGGGCCCTGGGCGACTCCGCGGCGTACGAGTCCTAGTAGTTCGACCGCCTCGGCCCGGGAACTGGGGAGGTCCGCGGGGTAACGCGCGAGCCCACCGGCCACTGCGGCGGTACCAGGGGAGTCTTTGGCCTGGTCAGCGATCAGCTTGCGCAACCAGCGCCACGAACCGGGGCCGTCGCGGTCGTCCGACACGACTGCGAGCACTGTGCCGTCCAGGTCTGCCAGGAGGGGTTCACTCCACCCGTACCGGCGACCGGTCGACTCCCACAGATCCAGCTCCTGCGGTACGTCGTACCCGCTGGGCGAAGCGAGGGCGACCACCCGCCACGGCGCTGGTGGCAGCCGTACGTCGACAGGGGAGTCGGGGGAGAACTGCCGCAACACAGTGCGCAGACGGTCAATCGCGCTGCGCCGTGCAACGTCTGCTTGAGCCCGGATGCGCAGTAGATGCAGTGCGAGTACAGACGCCGCGTTGCTTAGCTCCGCGGTCACGTCGTCGCTGACGGGGCCGTCCACCATCGCCCAGATCGACCCGAGCCATTCCCCGCCAGCCCGGACCGGTACGACGAGCCGGGGGCGCACGTTGGGCCCCGGCGGCACCAGGAACGGTTCACTCGACCGTGCCAGCCGCCGGAACACCCCACGGGCGCGGTAGTGCGCGATGACCTCGGCAGGGACCCGGCGGCCGACGATCGTCGATACGCGGGCCGGGTCGGCGTCGGAGAGGCTGTGCTGGGAGGAGTACGCCAGCACGCGCGACTGGTTGTCCTCGATCGTCACCGGCGCGTCCACGATCGCGGCGGCGGCGTCGGCGAGGGCGAACAGCTCCTGGTGTACTCCGGCGTCCCCGGCAGCGGGGGAGTTGGGTGCGGCCGCCCGGTCGATGACACCGCGCAGCAACCACACCACATGCGCCCAGGTCACACTCGGCTGCAGCGCGATCAGGGTGAGCAGCCACCGTTCGGCCGTGGCCACGACTGCTGGGTCCCGCGCCAGCCCGGTTCGTAGTACAACACCTGACGCGTTGCCTGCAGCGGACCGCTCCAGCAGCTCGACCGCCTCCTCCGCGTTGCGCAGGCCGAGTCCGAGGACGAGGTCACCGGGCTGTCCGGTGCCGGGCTCCTGCGGTTCGGCCAGGAACACGTCCCGGACCTCGCCGTCACCCTTGCCGGTGACGACCACTTCGAACAGGGCAGGGCCGACGGCGACGACCAGGTCAGGCGCGGTGATCATGAGGTTATTGTGCGCAGAGCACTCTCATTAAGGCCATCCTTGGTGCGATCGCACCATGACAGTCGCCTCAGCCCGACCGACCATCGATACATGACCGCAGCTGGTTCTTTCGCGCAGAGTACTCACGTCGTCCCCGACAAGGTTGCCGTGGTCGGCGCCGGCATGGTCGGCCTCGCCACCGCCTGGTTCCTCCAGGAACGCGGCATCGAGGTGACCGTGATCGACCGTGAGGGCGTCGCCGCCGGCGCGTCCTGGGGTAACGCGGGCTGGCTCACTCCCGGCCTCGCCACCCCGCTGCCCGAACCGGCTGTGCTCAAGTACGGCGTCCGTGCGGTGCTGAGCCCCTCCTCGCCGGTCTACGTGCCGCCGACGGCGAGCCCGCGGCTGTTGTCGTTCCTGACCCGCTTCGCTCGCAACAGCACCGCCGGACGCTGGAAGACCGCGATGGACGCGCTGGTGCCGATCAACCGGCAGGCGCTGACCGCGTTCGACTTCCTCGGCAAGGCCGGCGTCGAGGCCGAGACGTACGAGGCCAAGTCGTTCCTGGCCGCCTACCGGACCGTCGAAGAGCGGTCGGTGCTGCTGGAGGAGATCGAGCAGATCCACGCGGCCGGTCAGGACATCGAGTTCGAGCCGATCACCGGTGACGACGCCCGCGAGATCGAGCCGTCGCTGTCCGACGAGATCGGCGCCGCGATCCGGCTGCACGGCCAGCGGTTCATCAACCCGGGCGCGTACGTCCAGGTGCTGGCCGACTCGGTCGTCGCCCGCGGCGGCCGGTTGCGCACCGGCGTCGCCGTCAACGATGTCGTCGACGGGATCCGCGACGTCCGCGTGGTCACCTCCGACGGCGTGAGTGAGTCGTACGACGCGGTGGTGCTGGCCACCGGCGCCTGGCTCGGCAAGCTGGCCCGCGAGTTCGGCGTACGGACCGTAGTCCAGGCTGGCCGCGGCTACAGCTTCAGCGTGCCGATCGCCCACGTCCCGGCCGGCCCGGTGTACTTCCCGGCCCAGCGGGTCGCCTGCACGCCGCTCGGCGACCGGCTCCGGGTCGCCGGGATGATGGAGTTCCGCAAGCCCGACGCCAAGCTCGACCCGCGCCGGATCGACGCCATCGTCGAGGCCGCCCGCCCGCTGCTCCGCGACGCCGACCTGGACGCCCGCACCTTCGAGTGGGTCGGTCCGCGTCCGTGCACCCCGGACGGCCTGCCGCTGATCGGCGCCACCTCGTCGCCGCGAGTCTTCGCCGCCGGCGGGCACGGCATGTGGGGCATCACCCTCGGCCCGATCACCGGCCAGCTGCTGGCCGAGCAGATGACCACCGGCCGTACGCCGGACGAGCTGGCCCCGTTCAGCCCGCTGCGCTGATCCTCCTGAACCCCCGCTCCCTGTGGCGGGTCAGCCGCGTCAGTCGGGGGACCTGACGAGGCGAGAGCGTGGCCCCCCCGGTCGCCGTCCCTGCACGGCGCAAGACCCGGGGCAGCCACGCTCTCTGGTGCGTGTCGGTTGGGCACGATGACTTGCCGTAACCGGGGTCCGCGAGGATGATCAGCTCCATCCAGGGGTGGATTCGCCGAGGGGGGCTTCGGGCGGAATGGGCTTATATCCGTTTGGTTTCGACGAGAACTACTTCAACGCGTCGCCGTGGTCCGTCCGCCTGGCTCAGTGGGTCGCCGACAACGAGGGCATCGGGTTCGCCGGCGGCAACGCCGGCGTCGTTCGCCAGGTTCTCGAGGACGACGAGAACGGCCTGCGAACGGTCGTCAACATCACCGCGTTCTCGTTGTACATCGTCCTGCGGGACAACGCGTACAAGAACCTCTACGAGCGGCCCGCGATCGGCGGTGTGCCCCGAGAGCCGTGCGAAGTCCGCCAACGGGTGGACGACGCCCTCGGGCTTGGCAAGCAGACGTACTTCGGTGCGGCCGCTCTCGGTGGCGCCGGAGTCCGCTTCTACGGCGAGTACTGCATGGTGCTGAAGCTCAACCAGGTCGGCCAGAATGCGGGCCTGCTCGACCGCGACTCCTTCGACATCGACCTCGAACCGCTGAAGAGCCTGCCGCTGACGAAGGAACGGCTGGACGCTCTGCGCGGCGACTGGGACACCGACCGGATCGACATGGCCGTGCTCCGCGTCCTGCCCGAGCTCGGGCACAACCTCCGGCTCGTGACGAGTGGAACCATCTCCGACGCCTTGCTGCGCGACCAGGAGTTCATCGAGGTCCACCTCGACCACTCCTTCGAACCGCGTGGGATTGAGGAGGTCCGCGAGTCGCCCGACGAGACCGCCATCGAGATGTCGCTCCGGGCGCGTCAGTCCCGCGGCATCCCGTTGACCCAGGTCGAACAGGACTGGCTCCACCGGCGTACCTGGATCAGCAAGCAGCTCGCCGTGTACGGGGTCCGGCACCGGATCGTCACGCTGCACGGAAGGGGCTACCAGTGGAAGTGACGACGACGCCCTGGTTCATCGATGCGTGGGCCGTGTACGACGGGGTCGCGTTCGCCTCCCGCAGTGCACCCGAGATCCGCCGTACCGACCTGATGACGGAGGCCGAGACGACGGTGTTCCTGAGCGTCCCGGACCTCGAACCGATTCCGCTCGGCCGGATCACTACCGGCCTGCGGGCTGCCCGGGCCTCGTTCCAGGACGGATTCTTCGACCCGGACGGCACCGAGCTCGCGTTCGACTCGCTCGACGGGATCCGCGAGACCGTCCGCCGCGCCTACCTGGCCACCGGCCTCGGTCCTGGTGGGATCGCTGTTCCCGCCAGGCCCGAGCCCGGGCCGGCCAAACCGGCTCCCGGTGTTCAGCACTTCATCGAGGCGGTGCCGGACACTGCGGCCGAGGACGAGCCGCCGCTCGATCTCGTCCGCCGGTTGCTCGCGGAAGGTCCCACGCCACTGCGGCACGCAGTACGGGCGTACGCGAAGGCGGTGCTGCTCGATTGGGAGGCGGCCATCCCGCATCCGCTGCCCGAGACCGAGGACGCACTGGCCGAGTTCTATCTGGAGCTCACCGCCGCCGGGATCTGGTGGAGCGGGCGGGACCGGGCATCGTTCGTGGGTGATCACGGGCTGACCCTCGGGTCGCGGTACTTCGAATACCGGCGGGCCGATCCGGAGATGGCGGGGGCGAGGCGGCACTCCGGTTCGTGGCTGATCGCCGTGGCTCCGTGCCCGGCGTTGCCGTCGACACCCGTCTTCAGCCGGCTGTCCGATCCGCTCAAACTCAGCCTCTGCGATTCGCGGTACCTGGACCGCGGTGGGCTGTGGAAAGCCACGCAGCTGCTGCTGGCCGCGATTCTGGTGGGCGTGAACCGGGACGGGCCGGCCGGCTTCTGGCACGGCGCGGACCAGGTGCTGGATCACCGGATCCGGGAGGCGATGGACTGGCTGGAACGTCAGCTGCCACGCGCCGACCTGCCTGAGGCGGCCGATCGGTTGCTCAACGACTTCGCCCGTCAGTGGCTGGAAGGTCGGCCCGACCTCCCCGGATCCTTCCCGGCGCCCGATCCGTCCGGCGGTCCGTCAACCGATCCGGCCGGTGCCGCGCTCAGAACTCCATCCCTGGTGGAGGATCCGACCGGCAGGTACTGGTCGTACGAGGTGCGGATGCCGGACGACGTACAGGGCCATGAAGCTGGGGAGACGCTGGACCAGATGGAACCACCGACTTTGTCTGCGGGGGAATGATGAGCACCATCGTGATGCCCAGGGGGACGGCCGAGTGGGTCGGCGTGATCGCCCGGGGGTGCAGTCTGGCCGCGGGCGGCGCGTTGCTGGTCGGGGCGATCCTGGTCGTGTTCCGCGATGAGGGCAGCGTCAGTACGACCGCGTTGATCGTTGGCGCGATTCTGCTCGTGTTGCCGGCCGTTGTTGATCGGCTGACCGGATTCTCCGTTACTCCGGAAGGGTTCGACTTCCAGTTCACTCAGCAGGTGGCGGATCTTGGTGCACCGAAGACCGCTGCGCTGCTGGACGAGACCGGTATCGCGCGCGACCTGGAGACGTACGCCTACATCTACGGCGAACTGACCGGGCCGGAGCTACTGGAGACTCGGAAGCGGCTGCTGGACAAACTCGTCGCCCAGGCCACCGCGCTCGCGACCGCCCGGAAGTTCGATCCGGCCGAGGTGCAGCGGATGTTCGTGGACGGCTCTCCGGTGATGCGCGTGCTCGCTCTCGGTCTGATGGAGGGGGACAGCGCGCTGGTCAGTGCTGACGTGCTTCGGTCGGCCATCGTCGACTCGCGGACCGGCAACGAGCAGTACCACGGTCTCAAGCTCGCCGAACGCGCCTGGCCCCGGCTGTCCACCGAGAACCGGGCCGAGCTCATCGAGCTGATCACCCGCGACCGGCACATTCCCACGGACCGGGACCGGCTCCGCCTCGCCCAGCGGATCATGAACCTCCAAGAAGGCCACTACGAATCCGCCTGCGGCCCCACCTGACCGATCCAGGCACAGCGAAGCGGCGCGTCGCCCGGGAGCTGCCGGGTGGCGCGCCGCTTTCGGGCTGCTCAGTGGGTGTGGGGCTCGGTGCCGTGTTCGGCCTCGTGGGCAGCGATCTGGGCGCGGACCTCGTCCATGTCCACCGCGCGGAGCTGACCGATCAGGTCCTCCAGCGCCGCGGCCGGCAGCGCGCCCGGCTGGGAGTACAGGACGACGCCGTCGCGGACCGCCATCAGGGTCGGGATGGACCGGATCTGGAACGCCTGCGCCAGCTCGACCTGGTCCTCGGTGTCCACCTTGCCGAAGGTGATGTCGGTGTGCGTCTCCGACGACTTCTCGAACACCGGCCCGAACATCTTGCACGGACCACACCACTCCGCCCAGAAGTCCACCAGGACGAGCCCGTCGGAACCGACGACCTTGTCGAAGTTCTGCTGGGACAGCTCGACCGTTGCCACTACGACCTCCGAAGATTAGGGAATACGAAGAATCCAACAGCGCCGGCCCGCCCAGTGTTCCCGCCCCCCGGCCCGTGCGCCGTCCGTACCCCCTGGCCCAGCTCTCCGCGTCGGCTCAGAAGGGCATCGCCACGAACGGTGAGCTGTAGTCCTGGACCTCGTCGAGAATGGCGGCCGCGTCTTCAGCGCTCAGCTCGGCCCGCTCCTTCTCGGCGGTGATCATCTGCTGGAGCAACCTGGTCTCACCCGCCGTCGCCAGCCCGGTGATCTCCGGATGCCCGTTCAGCAACCAGGCCGTCGCCGCCGTGATGTAGCGCTGCTCGTCGAACGGCCGGTACCAGGTGTCGTACGGCTTCTCCTCGCCTTCCTGCCAGTTCCGCCGGGCGATCATCTTGATCGTCATCAGCGCCGCGTCCGAGGCCTTGATCGCCTCGACCAGCGCCGCGTAGTCGGCCGCGTACTGCGGGTCCTTGGCGAGCCGGTAGTTCAGCGGCGTCAGCACCGAGTCGAAGTCGAACCGGCGCAAACCCTCGGTATGCACGGCCGGCGCCTGCGCGGTGTGCCCGGTGATCCCGATCGCGGCGACCATGCCCTCCTCCTTGGCCCGGATCGCCGCCTCGAGCGAACCACCTTTGCCGGTGACCAGGTCGAGGTTCTCCAGGTCGCACACCGCATGCATCTGGATCAGATCGATCCGGTCGGTCCGCAGCCGTTCAAGCGAGCGGTTGATTTCCGACCACGCTTCGTCATATGTCCGGCGCCCGGTCTTGGTGGCCAGGAAGATGCGGTCCCGGATCTCACCCATCCGGGGGCCCAGCCGCTGCTCGGCCTCGCCGTAGTCCGCGGCGACGTCGAAGTGGTTGATCCCGGCGTCCAGCGCCTCCTGGATCGAGGCGTCCGCCCGGTCCTGATCCACCGCACCCAAGGCGGCGGCGCCGTAAATCAGTACGGAACTCTGGTGCCCGAGTCTGCCCAGCCGACGAGTCTCCATGCCTGTCCCTCCAGGGATCTGCCCACGAGCGTTGCAAGTCACCAAGAACCTAGCTCCCCGGACCCGGAAGCAAACTTTGACCCCACGCCACGACAGAGTTTTCCACAGGCCGGACGCTGAAGTCGGTTACTATCTGTGATCAGGTTGATGCGTTCTTTACCATGTTGTTCGCACGGATTTTCGAACCTGTCCGTCGCGTATGGCATGGTGTGCGCTGCCTGGCCGAACCCGGCCGGGCGGGAGAGAGGAGCTATGGCGAGGGTGCCGACAGTGTCACGCTTCGGACTGAAGGGTGCATCTGCCCGTGGAGCGGGTAACAGTATGGCTGCGGGCTGCGATGGAGCATCCGGATCCTGGTCTCAGGTCTCCCGGTGGTCAGTCGCTTGCCGTATCCTCCCGGCTACTGTCCGCGTAACTGCTGTCTGAGGGGCGGGTAGGCGATGAGTTGGTGGCGAACGTTGTTGAACCTGCCGCCAAAAGGTGAGCACTGGTCGGACCAGCGGCGTCAGAAGAAGACGGGCCGTGGGCGCCCGCAGAACACCGCACCGGAGTGGTGGCAGCACCCCGACGGCCCGGTGTCGCCGACCCCTCGGCAAGCACAGGGTGTAGCCGCGCAGTACAGCGATCCTCCGCCGACTTCCAGCACTGTGATGGCTCCTCCCCGCCGGCCACAGCAATCAAACGCTCGTACTGCGAATCCGCCGGAATCGACCGGTCCGCGACCACCCGAGCGACTCCGGCAACGGTCACCCCACGGGGCCCACGCGGCACCCCAGCCGCCACGTGGTCCGGTGGAGCCGAACCAGCATCCGCCGTGGTCGACCGAGCCCGAGTCCTCGTTCTCCACCTGGGCCCGGCGATTCTTCCGCGGTCTCGTCGTCGCGGTCCTGTTGTTGGCTGCGGCCAGTGGTGTGCGGTCCTGGGTCCGGCCGAACACGGCGCCGTCCACAGTGGTGACGGGCCAGTCCGGTTTCCCGTCCGACGAGGCCCGCGCGGTCGCCACGCGGTACGCGGTGTCCTATCTCAACTGGGACGAGGACAATCCGGATCGCCGGCCCGCGCAGGTCGGTCTGGATCTGGCCGCGGGATTGGACGCAAGGGCCGGGTGGAACGGTCGCGGCAAGCAGACCGCGAACGCGGCGTACCCGGGTGAGGTCAAGGTCGGCGACAGCGGCGTGACGGCGGTCGTCGACGTACGGGTGCAGGTGCGCCCGTTCACCAAGCAGGGCCGCGGCTGGAGCGGCGGCGAATATTCCTGGCAGCGCGTCTCCGTACCGGTGGTGCGGACGTCTTCGCGGGTCGTCGCCAGCGGCCCGCCGACGTTCGTCCCGGACGAGCGGGTGGCGCTGCCCGACAACATGCCGGAGGCCGGCGTCCCCGACGACGACCTGACCGCGGCCACGCTGAAGGACGCGGAGGCCTTCTTCAGCGCGTATGCCGAGTCCGATATCAAGGTCGCCGCGGTGACCGCGCCGGGTGCGACCATTCGCAGCCTGAACGGCGCGGTCAAGCTCGACCAACTGAAGGACTGGCAGGTCTTCACCGGTAACGATGACGAACGCCGGGCAACCGCGTCCGTCACCTGGGACGGGACGGGGGACACCACCCTCGACCAGACCTACTCGCTCACGTTACGGCGAACCGTCGCCGCCGACGGAGCACAACGGTGGCAGGTGGCAGGGGTCGGATGATTACTGCACACTGCCGTCGGACGACTGGAGCAACAAGGGAGACACCGCAATGATGACGACTCACCAACTGCTGGCGAGCGTGGTGGAGCTCGCCGCGCCGCTGGCCGACCCCAACGTCCCGACCGGCGCGGACTTCAAGGACTGGGTCCTGGTCATCGCGGGGAACATCTTCATCGCCATCCTCGTGCTGCGCGCCATCGGCCACTACTTCAAGCGCGAGTGGGGTGAGCTGTTCGGCCACATCGCGGCCGGTGTGCTCGTCGGTGGCCTGATCTATGCCAACAATCAGACCATCAACGTGCTCAAGGGCTTTTGGGGATTGCTCTCCGGAGGTAGCTGAATGCGCGTCGGCCGGACCCTGACCCACCACTTCGAGATCGAGACCCGGCAGTACGACCTGCTCGGCATCGACCTCGGCGAAGGCGCCCGTCGGCGGATGATCATCTTCGGTGTGGTGATCATCCTGCTCTGGGTGGCCTTGCTCATCCCGTTCATCGGGGTACCGAAGAAACCCACCGTCAGCCTGTACGTCGTACCGCCGTTCGTGATCACCGCGTTCGGCTGGCGGGCCGGGAAGCACCACGAACGCCGCCGCCGCGTGACCGAGTGGGCGCTGGCCGTCCGCTATGCGTTGCGCGCCCACCGCCCGATCATCGGACTCGGCGCCCGGGCCGCCGACAAGACGGAGTACCTGCCATGGCGTGAGCGCGTCGCGACCCAGAAGGTGGCCAACCTGGCGAAGGCCAGGGTGACCCCGGAATGGGACCGCGAGGCCGTGGTCGAACTCGACCCCCAGGTCCGTGCGGGTGCGGACATCACGGTGAGCCAGCGGGCTCGTCTGCTGGGGGCGGACCACGTGCAAAGGGTGAGTCGCCGGACGTCTGGGAAGAGGCACGGATGAAGATCGCTGACAAGCTCCTGAACCTGGTCGGGGTCGGTCGCGAACGCGGCCTGCCGCCACCACGCCTGGTGGCGATCGCCGACGGCCTGCTGGTGACGGAGCGCAGCGCCGAGGCGTGGTACCTGATCTCGGTCGCGAACACCGACCTGGCCACCGAGGCCGAACAGGACGCCGCTCTGGACGCCGCGGTCAGCGCCGCAGCGACCATCCTCGGCGACCGGCTCTGCCACCTGAAGGTGGTCTGGGGACGTTCCACCGGTCAGGACTACCTCGACAGCGTCGCCGGCCACTACCGGCTCGGTGATCACGAGGCCTGGGCGCAGACCCGCGGGGACCGGATCGACGAGATGCGGATGCCCGAGCGGTACGTCGCGCTCGGCGTCCACCTCAGCGACCGCGATCCGCGGGCGACCGCCCAGGTCCGCGGCTCGATCAGCGACGCCCTCGGGACCACGTCCTGGCGGGTTAGCGCGCGCGAACTCACCCACCTGGACGAACGCGTCCGCAAGCTCGCCCGTCAGCTCGGCTCGACCGTCTGGCGCGCCCACACGGCTCCGGCCGAGGTGATCTCCTGGCTGGTCAGCCGCGAGATGCACCGCGGTGCCGTGGCGGCACCCCGGCGCGGTCTGATCACCGGCGCCTCGCTGGCCCGCCTCACGGCCGGACGAGTCGTGCCCTACACCGACCACCTGCGCATCTTCGACACCCGCGGCCAGATCGCGGCGTTCACGACGGTGCTGGCGATGACGGACTTCCCCGAGGAGCTCGAGACCCCGGGTCCGGGGGAGTGGCTCCGCACGCTGTCCGAGATCAAGGCGATCGACGACGACGGCGACGAGATCGACGTGACCGTCGAGGCGTCCGTCCGTTTTCGCGTGCTGACCAAGAAGACCGCGCGGCACCTGGTCGACGAGACCCGCAAGAGCGCGAAGGAACAGCGCCGGTCCGCCGCGAAGGGGACAGCGGAGGAGACCGCCGACGAGATCGTCGAGACCGAACGGATCATGCGCGAGGTCAAGCGCGACATCAACCGCAGCGGCCTCACCCTGGTCGAGGACCATCCGCGGCTGCTGGTCAGCGCCGACACCCGCGAGGACCTGGAGACGTACGTCGACGCCGTCGTCGCGCACTACGCCGACCGCGGTATCACCGTCGCGGCGGGCGCCGACGAACAACGCGACCTGTGGCTCGAATCGCTGCCGGGTGACCAGCTCCGGGTGCCGGATCTCGGTCACGTACGCGAGTCGACCGCCTTCTTCGGTTCGTGGTTCTGGGGCGGCGCCTCGATCGGCGACGCGACCGGACCCTCGATCGGGTATCTGACCGGCTCGACTCCCGGGCTGGTCCGGTTCGACGCGGCCGCCGGTTCGGCTCTCGGTGACGCGACGACGACCTTGTTCCTCGGCCGTTCGGGTCGAGGCAAGACGACCGCCGCGATGCTGGGCGGCCTGGATTCCGCGTTCGCGGGTGCCTGGGTTCCGCTGCTGGATCTGAAGGGTGACGCGGCCGGCGTGTCCGCGGTAGCGGCGGAGTACGGCGTACCCACTGCTGTCATCGAGATCACCGCCCAGTTCTCCGGCGCGGCCGACCTGCTGCGGGTGCTGCCCGTCGACGATGCGTTGCTGCAGGCACCTTCTCAGTTGATGTTGCTGCTTCCCCCGCATCTGCGCGGTGCGGCCGAAGCGCCGGTCGTCGCGGCGACGCGGGCCGAGATCCAGTCGCCCGACCCGTCGTCGTGGGGCGTCATCCAGCGACTCTGCGCCTCCGAATCCGAGACCACCCGGACGGTCGGGTTCGCCCTGCGCGACCTGGTGGAGACCGGCCTCGGTTCGGTCGTGGCTGGCCCGCCCTCGGGTCTGTCTTCGTTGACCACCAACCCGGGCCTGTGGGTCGTGCAGATGCCCGGCCTGACCCTGCCGTCACCGGAGTCCGCACCCGAGTCGTGGTCCCCGATCGAACGCGTCGGCATGGCCTGCCTCCGCGGCTGCCTCGCCTGGATGGTCCGTACGACCGGCCGCCGGGAGTTCCGTGGCCGCTCCAAGGTCGTCATCGTGCCCGAGGTCCACCTGCTCACCAAGACCCCGGACGGCGCTTCCTTCCTCGACTACATCGCCCGCGTCGGCCGTGCCCTCGGCGCATCCCTCGTCCTCGACACCCAGGACCCGGCGTCGATCCTGAAGCTGCCCGGCCTGGTCGAGCAGATCACCACCCTGTTCGCCTTCAGCCTGCGTTCCCGCGAACAGGTCGACTCTCTGCTGGAGTTGCTGGGCCGGCCGCAGACCCCGCCGTACCAGACCCTGGTCCGCGGCATCAACACCGCCGCCAACGGCAAAAGCATCCGCCACGGCCACTGCATCATGCGCGACCGCTGGGACGAGGTAGCCACAGTCCAGATCGACATCCCCAGCCAGCGGGTCGCCGAACTCCTACGCACCACCCCCGAATCCGAACACGACCAAGAACCAACCCAACCCATCCTCCTGCCCTACGAAGAACCAGACCCCTTCGCCGACGACGACGAGTTCGAAGACGACTACCTAGAACCCGCCGCCACAGCCCAGGCCAACCTCCACCCCCACACCCCAGCCCCAGCCAACGCCCAGGGCTATGCGCCGACCCACGCCCAGCCCCCGGCCCCCGCCGAGGAGGTCGCCCTGGCTCACCCCCAGGACTCCGCCTCCGCTGAGGGCACCGCACCTGCTCACACCCAGCACTCGGTTCCGGCCGACGCTCAGGGCTCTGCTCCGGCTCACGCCCAGTACGCCGTTCCGCCTGACGCCCAGGGCTCTGCTCCGGCTCACGCCCAGCCCCCGGCCCAGTACGCCGTCCCGGCTGACGCCCAGGCCGCTGCTCCGCCGTACGTCGAGGGCACCGTTGCGAGTGACGCCCAGGCTCTCCCCGCGGCCGACGCCGAGGGTGCCGCTCCGGCTCACACCTACGGCACCGCTGCGCCTGACCCCCAGGTCCCTGCGGCAGCACACCCCCAGGCGGCCCCGGCTGTCGGCCCCACCCCGGCCCACGCACCCGCAACGCCTCCGGCCACCCCGGCGGACCACCAGCCCTCCGCCCCCCACACCAACGGCCAACACCCCACCGCCACCACACCCCCCGCCCCAGACCCCTCCTTGGCACCCCACCAAAACGGCACCGCCCCAACCCCAACACCGCCCAACGGCCAGGACCGCCCCCACCACCCCCCTCGCTACGACGAGCCCATCGGCCCCGACGAGGTCTACGACCAAGAAGCCGACGAAGCCGCCTACAACGAGGCCATGTACCACCCCACCCCCGAAGACCCGCCAGGCGGCGACCGCCCACCCACCGGCAAGAAAGAGCACGTCGCATGACCTGGCCGCGCCGCCTCCGCACGGCGCTCTTCGTGCTCACCATCTCCACCATCATCACCACACAGGTCGCGCTCGCGGCGGACCCGCAGCAGCCGACCACACCGACAGGATTCGGCGATCTGCTGCCGGCGCCCGATCTCACTCATGGTGATACACGGACGCTGTTCGAGCAGTACAACCCGATGGCTTACAGCCTCGACTTCGAGGGAAGCTTCAGCGATCCGTTCCGTCCTGTGTTCAACTCGTTCGCACAGATGCTGATGCTGTACATCGTCGCTGCCACCCGTGCGGCGATCGCGATCGGATGGTGGCTTTTCTCCTTCACGGACATCCGGCCGCTGATGGATGCAACATCGCACGCGATCGGGGACGTCAGCACGCAACTCACCGGATGGCTGCTGCCATCGGCGCTCGCCCTGGGTGCGATCGCGGCCTACGTTCAGCGCAAGTCGAGTGGTACGGCCCTCGGACAACTGGTCTGGGTCTTCGCAGCCGCTCTGCTGGCGATCAGCCTGGCGGTAGGACCCGCGACTTGGCTCAAGGGGGTCGACGGCGCCCGCCAGGTCGGTGCTCAGACTGTCATGGGTGCGTCCGGACAGGTCGTCGGTACGACTCTCAAAACGCCGTTCGAGATGCCTGAGCCAGCATTTCCGGGCACAGCCCGAGACACGATGCTGAGGAAGTCCGGTGATGCCGCCTGGCGCGGCTTCGCTGTCACGCCTTGGTGCATCGCGGAATTCGGTTCCCTGGAGGCATGCGGCCGCTACGGCAAGGGGATGCTCGACACAGGGATCGACGGTAGCCAGCGGATGGACTACATCAAGAACGACGTCGCCAAGGGCGAGGGGGGAGGAGATGCACCAACGGTGAAATGGGCGAAGGGGGAGAACCCCTTCGGTCGAATCGGTGTACTGATCATCGCGGCCGTCGCTGCATCCCTGTTTGCCTTTCTAAATATCGGACTGGCGGCGACTGCGTTGATGGCGTTTGTCGGTTGCTTGGTGATGCTCGTCGTCGGTGTGGTTTTCGCGTGCTTGTTCATCATTCCTGGGCGATCGCGGCAATGGGGAATGAACTGGCTCGAAGCGCTCCTTGGATTGGTCTTGCAGTCTGTCGCCGCGATGCTCGTCTTCGGGGTCGCCCTCTCCTTGCTTACGGCAGTCTTCGGCCTCAGCCAGAGCCTCGGTTGGTTGCCTGTGACCGGCCTCGCGTTGGTAGTGCTGATCGCTGCGTTCAGGCTGCGGCGGTTGCTCGAGTCACTGACGACGATGATGCGGCCGGGGGTTGGCAGCATGATGATGGGCTCGTACGCCCGTCGCGGTGCCGTGCAGGCGATGCGCCGGGTGGTCACGGCAATTCGTAGCCGTGGTTCGGCTCCATCTACTGCCGAGCGCCAGGGTGAGCGAGGGAAGGGCTCCGGCAAGGTGGACGAAGCTGGCGGGCGGGTCGAGACCAACCGCGTATATCGAACGATGCCCACGCCCGGCTTTGGCCGCGGTCAGCAGACCGATGCACAGTCGGACAAGTCGACGAGCAACAGCGGAAGGTCCGCCAAGGCGGGCGAAATGACCAGGCCTGGTATCGGTGGAACGGTGACCAGGCGGCCGGGTGACCGCCGCGAGTCGGCGGGCCAACCCGGCGACGTGGTGGCTCCGGTGCTTGGCAAGGCCAAACCGTCGTCGAACCGTCGATCGAGAGATGTCTATCAGGGCGGCACCTTCGAACCGAGCAAGCCGACGGTTGGATCAAGCAAGAACTCGACGGAGCGAAGCTCCGGACGGCATGCAAAGGCATCCAGCGCGGCGGCTCAGCTCCGGCAGGGACACTACGAGCCCAGACGGCACGTTCATTCGGCCAGTCTCAGGGAAGGCCCGGCCAAGATCGCTCGGGAGACTCGCAAGCCGGTCGGTTCTCAGCGGCGCTTTCGCGAGTACTCCGCCGCGCGTAGCAGCGGGCCCACCAGCCACCGATCCCCAGGTGGGCGGTGATCCCACGTGGGCCCAGGGTCACGGCGCGGGGAGGGAAAGCGGCGAGGTTCGTCCGATGGTGATGACCCGTGGATGAGCGGTTCCGGGGAGGAGGGCACCGATCGTCGTTCACGTCGCCAGCGGAAACGTGATGACGCGGCGCGGCAGCGCGCGATGTTGCGTGAACAACGCAGAAGTGAGCCGGCCAGCCCGCTCGGTGTGATCGCGGTGATCATCCTGCTGGCAGTCGTCGTCCTGGGGATCGGAGGTGGGCTTCCGCGCCTGCTGGGCGGAGATGAAAATGGGCAGGAGCCGGTCGGCCTGCTGACGCCGGGCGCAGTCGAGGGGACAAACCCTCCTGCGCCGACACAAACTGGTACGTCGACCGACAGCCCCCGCGCAACGTCCTCACTGTCGACGCCGCCGATCCAGACGCAACGACCGGGTGCGTCTGAAACAGCGTCGGCAAATGAGACGGCGACGAATTGGGCGAAGCTGTTCTACGCGCGTACACCTACGAACGAAACCTATGAGCAACTCGTCGACCGGGCGGAACAATTCACGACATCCGAGCTGGCCTCGAGTTTCTCGAGCGCCGGCGACGCGACATACGAGGCGTTGGCGGCCGACGGGGGCACGTCGAAGGTGGTTTCCGTGACCGTTGTAGCGCCACGTCCGGACGTGGCGCCGGTCGACACACCAACTCGGATCACCCGCCTTGTCACAGTCAAGGTGGCAACCACAGGAAAGCGCGCCAGCAAGTTCGACCTTCCCTTACTCGTCACGGTGATTCCCGACGGAGATCGCTGGCTCGTGAGTGCCGTCAACGGTGGGACAGGCCCGTGACCGGGGGAACGGTCGGGCGCGATGTATAGCGCCAGAGATCTGGCGGATGCTGCTGGTTTAGGCAGCGCCGGCGGACTTGTCACCAAGGTCGCAGCCGTCGGGGCGTTTGTCGTCCTGATGGTCGTGGTGATGCTTGCCCCGTTCGGAGCCAGAGGCGATCAGGTCAGTGCTGCTTGTCCGCCGGGAGCACCGGGCGGAGCCAACGATCCGCAGATCCGTGGACCGTTGCGTGTTGTTCAGATCTCCTACGCCAGGATCATCGACAAGGTGGCGGCTGACCGCGGGCTCCCCGGACAAGCGACTCTGGTGGCTCTGATGACGGCGTTGCAGGAATCGCAATTGCAGAACCTCACCTACGGCGATCGTGACTCGGTGGGGCTGTTCCAGCAACGACCGTCGGCCGGTTGGGGTACGGTCCAACAGATCCTGGACCCGGTGTATTCGGCCGAGGCCTTCTTCGGCGGTGTGAATCCGCCAAGCCCTCCAGGCCTCGTCGACATCGATGGTTGGGACTCCATGCCGTACACGGTGGTGGCACAGGCCGTGCAGGTGTCGGCATTTCCTGACGCCTACGCGCGGCACGAGGACACCGCCCGCGAGATCGCCGAGGAGGCCGGGATCGATCTGAACCGCGCTGGCGATCCGTACGCCGGGCGGAGTGGCCCGCGACCGGTTACGACGGTTGCGCCCCTGACTGCCGCACCTGCGAACGCTCAATGCGGCGGCGGGCTGATCAATGGTCGTCCGATTGCAGGAAACTGGCCGACCGAGCAACAGTCTGTGCCAGATCCGACAGGCACCGGTGGCATGGTGACGCCGCGGACCGCCGCCTGGGTGCGTGCCGCCCAGGCTGCCCTCCAACGCCCCACCATGTCCTGCTGGGATGCACACCTGTGGAACCCGACCAGTGATCATCCGCTGGGCAAGGCTTGTGATCTCTTCGTCGGAGGGGATGGGCGGAAGTTGGCTGCGGCGCGGGCCAAAGGTGACCAGATCGCCAACTGGACGATTCAGACGGCCGATCGAACAGGCGTGCGGTACATCATCTGGTACGGAAGAATCTGGAGTGCGCGAACCGGCCAATGGCGCGAATACAACGGAGGCGGCGTCTACAATCCGACGGATGCGACCGGTGGCCACTACGACCACGTGCACGTGTCACTGTACTGAGCGAGGACGTCGGGGAAACGCGTGACGAATATCGTCTCGTGCAAGGGAGCGAAAGGATTCTGAACAGTGCAGCCGTCTGGTGGGTCGAGGGCATCCGATGAGCGGATCTGACGACCACGACTACAGGCCGGGATCCTTCTCGGCAGATGACTGGCAACCGCCCTCTCAGCAGAACGGGGGTGGTGCTCCCGATGCTCCTGACCACGCTCCGGGCTCCTTCTCGTCGGCTGACTCGACCCCATCGACTCCTCGCCCCGCTCAGGGGCCGCGCTTCTCCGTGCCTTCGGCCGCGGAATTGCTGCTCGGCATTCCCTGGGTTCTGTGGAGCGTTGGCGTCGTCTCGTCGATTTCGTCGATGATCTTCGACGGCTTCCCGGTCGTGCTCGTACTCGTGATCTGGATCCTGTCGGGGTTGTTGATCTTGTGGCCGCCGACGGAGAACTACCTCGCGAAGTACCTCTTCCGTCTTCGAAAGCCAACGCTGCTGGAACAGCAGAAACTGGACGTCGCTTGGCGTGCTGTCTGTGCCCGCGTCAACGTGAATCCGCAGTACTACAACTTGTGGGTCGAGGAGTCCGACAATATCAACGGCCTTGCGATGGCCGGCCGGACGATCGCGGTGACCAGATGGACTCTCAACAGCCTGCCGCCGCGACAGCTTCAGGCCGTATTGGCTCATGAACTCGGACACCACCGAGGCGGCCATCCGTGGGCGTCGTTGGTCGCCTTCTGGTACGCGCTGCCGGGGCGCCTGGTCGTTGTTCTCGTGCGCGGCTTGTTCAAGCTGGGCGCGCAGATTCCTGCTCTTGGGTGCTTGGTCAGTGGATTCGTGGCCCTCGCCGTCGGCGGTTTGATCCTCAACTCACTGGTTTTCGACCGCGGTTGGGGCTGGGCTGTCTACTCGCTGCTGCCATTCCTCGTTCCCATACCCTTGGCATGGTTCAGCAGGCGAGGCGAACTGATGGCCGATCTGGTCGCCGCGGATCTCGGATACGCCCGCGACACTGTCACCTTCTTGTACGACCTGCAGGCGCAGGGTGAGGACGTCGCTAGACGCGCCGCCGGCTGGCGTGGCGCCGTGTATTCGAATCACCCGTCCGTAGCCGATCGCATCACCGCCCTTGAGCAGTACATTCAGAACACCGGATCATGAACAGACGCCGCAAGCAACTCGAAGCCCTGAAGAAGAAGTTGGCCGCAATCGCGGGCGCCATAGCCCGGCCTGCCGATTCCGGGGGCACGCAGCCTGCGCAGCAACCGCGCGCTCAACCGTGGGAATCGATTCGGGCATCGCACCCGGAACTCGCCGATCAGCTGGACGACTTGGCACAGGCGGCTGACTTCGGTGACGTGGATCGTGCGCGGATCGCATTCGCTCTTCGGCAGTCGGGCGCAAACCCAGGGCAGCTGGATCGACTCGCCGAGGCGATCGGGCGAGATCGCAGCGGAGCGTTGGTTCACCCGTCGCAGCAGCGCAACCTACCCGGCACTAGATTCGCACGACACAACCTGCTCGCTGGACAGGTCAGACTAGGCGAGGTCGTTCTGGACCATCGGAGCGAGATCGACATCACCGGAGACTTCGGCATCGATCTGGACGTGCTGAGAACCTCCATGTTGGTCATCGGGCCGCCCGGATCGGGTAAGACTCGCGGCATCGCCACACCTATCGTTGAGCACCTGTCGCTCGCGGCTCTGACAGGTCAGGCGAGCATGGTCGTCGTCGATCCGAAATCGACCGACTTCGCCTACGATGGCTGGTTCGATGTGACGATCGATCCGTTGAAGCCGAGCTGCGGGTTCAGTCTGTTCGGTGGGTCGCGCACCGCCGACGTTGCCGCCGACCGGCTCGCCTCCGCGTTGCTGCCGCCGCAGGTCAGCGATGACAAGGCGTATTTCATCGACGCGTCGAAAAATGCGCTCTATGCGTGCCTCGCACCTTTCGAGACAGCGTTCGAGCGGTGGCCGACCGTGCCGGAGTTACTCGGACTGCTGAGGGCCGAGCATGCGTCGATTGACCGGGTCAAGGAGAGGCTCAAGGGCGCGGGGGCAAAGGAGATGAAGGCGCTCCTGGACACCCGACGGGCTCAGACCCAGCGGACGACGGATCCTGCTGCGAGTCTGGTCGAACGATTCGCGCTGCTCGACCGTCCGGCGTTGCGCAAGCTCCTCGATCACCCGGGACCGACGTTCCAGATGCGTGACCTAAATCGCCCCGTTCGGGTCAGGGTTGCGCTACCGGAGGCGGAGTACCCGGACGCTTCGAGGATTCTGGCCCGGCTGGTGGTCTCCCAGTTCGTTCAGATCACCTCCTCGTCCGAGACGGATCGGTCGATCTTCAAGGCGCTGGTGATCGACGAGGCGGGCCGGTTCGTCGACGACTATGTGGCCCGAGGTGTTCAGAAACTACGGTCCAACAACGCCGGCATGGTGCTGCTGTCGCAGACGATGTCAGACTTCCCGATCGAGGTGCGCGCCACGGTCTTCGGGTCGACTGGCTGCAAGGCGGTCTTTGGTGGGATCGATCCGCAGGACGCCGACGTATTCTCTCGGTGGTTCGGCGACCAGTACGTGAATCAGACGACGATCAATCGCAGTGCGTCCTCTGGCACGAACTACAACAGTTTCGGCATGCCGGACGGACGAAGCCAGAGCGAGACCTCGGGTTTCAGCGTACGGCGAATCGAGCGTGCCCGGTGGACGGTGTCGGACATCATCACCGGGGTACCGTCCGGGCATGCGCTGGTCTCATTGGCGCGCTCGAACGGCGTCCGAGTCGGCCCGGTCCTTGTCAACCTGAGGGCTTAGCAGACCGCGGCGCACGGAGCTCGATCCGTTGAATGCGCCGCGGTCTCATCAGCGTCGACGGTGTTGGTGCACCTCGGCTGACGCGCCGATAATACTCGACCGGGGCCTGCATGTGTTGACGCTCTGTGAACGAGCGATCGTCGAGACGACTGCCGGATTGGTAAGCTGTCAGCACAGACAGAAGTACCACGTGGTGCTTTCGTTCACTTTGTGATCGATTCGCCACGTGGTTGTTGGTGCAACCTTGGCGATCTTTCACCTGTCCACAGGAGCTCGATCCTATGGTTGCCACTAACACCCGTCGTAAGCGCACGTCTTTCGTAAAGAGAGTCGCGCGTTGGAACGCCAACTTGGTTGCCTTGACCTCGTTGATGGTGACGCTGACTGGTTTGCTTCGGCAGACCGCTCAGGTTGTTCTCATCGTGGTCGCTGCCATGACGGTGTTCTATCCGGGGCTTTTGCCGCTCGTGGCTGCGACGTTGGCTCTGCTGTTGCAGATTCGGCGCACGTAAGCGCGAGAGCGATCAGCTCGGCCCCCTGGGTCGGGCTGTTCGTGCGTTCAGGCGAGGTCAGGTGATGAATCGGAGCTCGTGGGATGCGTCGGGGGATGTGAAGGTCAGTAGGTTCTGGGCTTCTGATTCGATAGCGGATTTGGCTTGGTTGGTGAGGGTGGTTGTGGGCTGGATTTCGAGGGTGGTGGTTGATTTGGCTTGGCGGGTTAGTTTCCAGAAGGCGGTGGGGTGGGCGTTGTGGAGGATTGAGCCTCGGGTGAGGGTTTCGGTGAGGGTTAGGGCTCGGCGGGTGGGGTCAGGGAGGAAGCGGGTTCGGTCGGCGTGGGAGAGGAGGAGGTTGTCGTATTCGGGGAGGAAGCGGGTGGGGACGGGGAGGTCTTCGTCGGGGAGGGTGATGGTGGCCAGGTCGTAGAGGGTGCGGCCGGTGGTGGCGTCGGTGTAGGTGCGGAGGGAGGAGTGGAGGCGCTCGACAATTTCGGTGAGGCGGGTCAGGCCGGACCAGGCCTGGATGTCGGCGACTGAGGCGGGGCCGAAGGCGGCGAGGTAGCGGAGTACCAGGTCGTCGATCGAGGGGTTGGGGGACAGGGGAGCGCCCAGCCATAGGTCGGCGGTGGACATGGTGGGGTTGCCGCCCTTGCCCCAGACGCCGCGGGGTGGGACCTGGATGGTGGGGAGCAGGGAGCGTACGGCGTGGGCGAGGGTGGCGGGTTCGTGGTTGGGGAAGAGTGGGGCGAGGCCCTTGCGGAGTTGGGCGGCGGTCTTCGGGCCGGCGGCCATCAGGTCGGTTCCGGCTGCTAAGACCGCAGGGATGTCCAGGCCGTCGAGGCGGTGTCGGCCGAGGGTCTGGTTCTGGTAGATCTCGCGGTCGAGGCAAGGCTGGACGAGGGGGCGGATGGCGAGGAAGTCGCGGCTGGACATCAGGTGGATGGTGGCCCGCATCATCGAACCGCGGACCGCCTGCCGGTTCTCGATCAGGCCGGCCAGCTCGTCAGGTTTGAAGTCGGTCAGCCGGGACCAGAGGCCGACGTACGGCGAGAGGGGGACCTGGGCCTGCATGCCGACGAGGTGTTCGATCGCTTCGAGGGCGGTCGCCGGCCGGCGTTCGACGAGCCATTGGCGGACCAGGGTGGCTCGATTCAGGGCGCGCAGGCTCAACTTCGACATGGCTGATCCTCTCCTAGGGTCGGGATCAACGGTAGGGATAGAAGTGGCCAATTTCTGTCCGCTATTCTGGTCGCGTAAAGGCGGTCAGACGGGCCTCGTACTGCGCTCGGGCGGCGTGGTCGACGGTCAGGGCGCGGTCGTCACCGGCCAGACGTCGACCGAGGGCCATCAAGGGTTCGGGGATCAGTCCGTCGAGGAGATCCCAGCCGGCGAGGAAGCCGGGGACGGGGGTCTCGGCACGCCGGGTCCGGCAGGTGCGGATCACCGCGGCGGCCACGTCCGAGGGGTCGACCGTGGGCATGATTCCGCCTAGGCGTACGCCGGATGACAGTGACGTCCGAACGGCGCTGGGGAGTACGGCGCTGACGCTGACTCCGGTGCCGTGGAGTTCACGCCGTACTGCGGCTGACAGGCCGACCGCCGCGTACTTCGATGCGTTGTAGACCGCCATGCCGGGGAAGGGGATCTTGCCGGCCATCGAGGCGAGGTTCACCACATGTCCCTTGCCCTGGGCAATCATGCCGGGCAGGACCAGGCGCATGCCGTTGATCAGGCCCCAGACGTTGACGTCGAGGGTCGCGCGGCTGATCGCGTCCGGCTCGTCCAGGAATCGGCCGAGCGCCATCACGCCGGCATTGTTCACCAGTACGTCGATGCGGCCGGACTCGGCGATCACGCCGTCGGCGAAGGTGGCGAAGGAGTCCCGCGAGGTGACATCCAGCGGCCGCGCCCGGATCGCCGTCGCGCCGGGCTGGTTGGGGGTCTCGGGCAGGTCGCCTGTGTAGACGGTGGCGCCTCGGGCGGCGAAGGCCTGCGCCGTGGCTTGGCCGATTCCGCGGGCGCCGCCGGTGATGATCACGACGGCTGTGGACAGGTCGATTTTCGGGTACATCAGGGCACCTCCACGGCTTGCGAGACTGCGTACGCCGACGGGTCGAAACGGCTCACCTGGGTGCGGAGGCGACGTGTCGACCAAGGCCAGTTGAAGCTGTTCCGGCCATTCACATCCCGGTAGTAGCTGGCGCACCCACCGGTCTCGTAGACGGTGGAACGCAGGGCCGCCTGGAGCTCAGAGTTGTACGCGTCCTGGACCGCGGGCAGTACGTCGATACTCGACCACCCATTCCCCAGCAGCGCCTCGATCGCGCTGAGCGTGTGCGAAAGCTGTGCCTCCAGGATCATGAACGCGGACGTGTGCCCCGTACCGAGACTCGGTCCCAGCAGCGCGAAGAAGTTCGGGAACCCGGCCACCGTGGTGCCGAGATACGCCCGCGGACTCCCCTTCCCGTGATCCTGCAGACTCCGTCCCGATCCGTCGAACACCTGCGTCGCCAGCGGCAGATCGAGGATCCGGAATCCGGTGCCGAGGACAACCACATCCACCTCCGCAACCGATCCGTCCGTCCCGATGACCGTCGTACCGCGAATCTCAGAAACCCCCGTCGGGTGGACCGAGACGTTGCTCTGGGCAACCGCTGGGTAGTAGTCGTTGGACAGCAGAAGTCGTTTGCAGCCAAGCGTGTACTGCGGAGTCAGGGTCGCCCGCAATCCCGGATCACGGACCGATCGGTGCAGGTGCCATCGCCCGATCCGTTCGAGGAAACGCATCACCCCGGGACGCCGGAAGCCGATCCCGAGCGCCTCCATCCCGTAGTACTCCAAGGTACGTAACGCTTGTTGTGTACCTGGGAACGTCCGCATCAGCCAGCGTTCGGCGGCTGGCACGTAGTGGTCCGGCTTGGGTAACACCCATTGCGCGGTGCGTTGGAAGAGATGTAGCGAGTCGACAATCGGCTGAAGAGCCGGCAGGAACTGCACAGCCGAAGCGCCGGACCCCACCACCGCAACCCGCCGGCCCCGAAGGTCGACCGAATGATCCCAACGCGACGAGTGGAACACCGGCCCGTCGAATGACTCCAAACCGGGCAACGAAGGAATCACCGGCTCGTGCCAAGGCCCAGTTGCCGTGATCAAAACTCGCGCCTCGAGAACGCCATCACTCGTCTCGATGATCCACCGTTGCGCCGAAGGCTCCCACGACGCCCGCAGCAGCTCGACCCCGAAGCGCACGTACTCCGGTACGCCGTACCGCCGGGCCGTGTCCTCCAGATACGACCGGATCTCCGCCTGCCCCGCGAACGCACGGGTCCAGGACGGATTCGGCGCGAACGAGTACGAGTACAACGCCGACGGGACATCACACGCGCACCCCGGATACGTGTTGTCCCGCCAGGTCCCACCCAGGGCGGACGACTTCTCGAGCACGGCGAAGTCCGTGATCCCGGCCTGCAGCAGCCGGATCGCGGCACCCAGACCGGACGCGCCGGCTCCGACGATCACCACATCCATACCCAGACCTCCAGCTGTTCGGATCATTCAGAAACCGAGGGTATTCGGATACCGTGAGGATGTGAAGACCGTGAGCATTGGAAGACCGTGAGCATTAGAGTTCCGGCCATGCCGAGGATGAGACGGACCGAGAGCCAGGCGCGGACCCGCGAGACCCTGGTGCATACCGCGACCGAGCTGTTCCTGCGGGACGGATACGCGGCCACCTCGCTGGAGAAGGTCGCGGACGAGGCCGGCTACTCCAAGGGAGCGGTCTACTCGAACTTTCGCAACAAGGACGAGCTCTGCCTGGCCGTCGTCGACGCGATCCGGGCCGACCAGGCGCATCGGATGGCGGCCGCGCTGGATGGCGCCGAGACGCTGGAAGACATGCTGATCGCGTTCCAGCGGTGGGCGGAGTCGACGATCGGGGATCAGGCGTGGACGGTGTTCGAGGTGGAGTTCGCGACCCGGGCCCGCCAGGACGACGTCGTACGGCGGGAGCTTGCTGAGCGCAATGCGCAGATCCGGGACGCGGTGACGGTGTTGCTGGTCGAGCACGCGGAGGAGTTCGGTATCGAGTTGCCGATGCCGGCTGCGGATTGCGCGACCGCGTTGCTCAGTCTCGGTGTCGGCCTCGGCGTGCAGCGGGCCATCGACCCCGACGTCGGTGTCGCCGTGCTGCCGAGCGTGATCCGCCTACTGGCCGGCGGCGCCGGCAGTGGCAGCGCGGGCAGTGGCAGCGCGGGCAGTGGCAGCGCGGGCAGTGGCAGCGCGGGCAGTGGCAGGGCCGGCGGTGGTGGCGCGGGCAGTGGCAGCGCGCGCGGTGGCGGCGCGGGCAGTGGCAGCGCTGGCGGTGCTGGCGGACGACTATGACCTGTGCGCCCGCGACTACTGTGGGCGCATGACCTGGAGGACTGCGGACATCCCTGACCTGACCGGACGTCGAGCACTGGTCACCGGCGCGACCAGTGGGCTCGGTTACCAGACCGCTCTCGAGCTTCTCAAGCACGGCGCGGAGGTTCTCATCGCCGCCCGCAATCCCGTGAAGGCGGCGACCGTGGCTGATGAGCTCGCCGCTGCCGGGCCGAGACCGGAGGTCGTCGACCTCGATCTCGCCGATCTGGACAGTGTCGAGAAGGCGGCCAAGACCGTGGCCGAGAACCACGATCGGCTGGACCTCCTGGTCAACAACGCCGACGTGATGGCAACGCCGTACCTGGCGACGGCGCAGGGTTTCGAGCTCCAGTTGGGTACCAACCATCTTGGCCACTTCGCCCTGACCGCGCGGCTGATGCCGTTGCTCGAGAAGGCGCCGGAGCCTCGGGTGGTGACGGTCAGCTCGTTCATGCACAAGACGGTCCGCGGCTTGGATCAGGGCGATTTCCGGGCGGCGAAGGGCTACCGGAAGTGGGAGGCGTACAGCAAGTCCAAGCTCGCCAACCTGCTCTTCATGGCCGAGCTCGACCGGCGCGCCAAGGCCGCCCGATCCCCGCTGGTCAGCGTCGGCGCGCATCCCGGCTACGCCTCGACACATCTGCAGACGCATGGTCCCGAGCTGGCCGGCAACGCCTTCGAAGCGCGCATGTGGGGCGGCATCAACAGACTCGTCGCCCAGTCGGCCGCCGCCGGTGCCTGGCCGAGCCTGTACGCCGCGACGCTGCCCGCCCTGCCGTCCGGTTCGTACGTCGGACGGGGGTTCTTCGAGTTCCGCGGCGCGCCCAAGATCGTCCGCCCGGCCGGTCCCGCGCGCGATCCCGAGCTCGCCAGGCGGTTGTGGGCCTGGTCGGTCGAGGCGACCGGCGTAGACGCCTTCTGACTCGCCGTGCCCAACTAGTGACACACCGGTAACTTCGTGGTTACTCTTCGGTAATCCGAAGCCCCGGAGGTGTCCAGATGCGCAGATTCGCCCTGATCCTGGCCGTGGTTCTGGCGATCACCGGTGTCGCCCCAGCGCCCGTTCAGGCCGCGCCCGGCTTCAGTACGTCGTACCAGCGCATCCCCGGTGCGGGTGGGATCGAGATCGGCGCGGTGGTGCTCACCCCGACGGGGCAGGGCGATGGGCCGTTCCCGCTCGTGGTGATGCCGTCGAGTTGGGGCCTGCCGAACGTCGAGTACGTCGGTCAGGGCGCGAAACTGGCGACGGCCGGGTTCCAGGTGATCTCGTACTCGAGTCGCGGGTTCTGGGATTCCGGCGGCGGGATCGACATCGCCGGGCCGCCCACGATCGCGGACGTGAGCAGGGTGATCGACTGGGCAGGCGAGCACACGCCGGCCGACACGGACAAGGTCGCCGCCGTCGGGATCTCGTACGGCGCCGGTACTGCGCTGCTCGCGAGCGCCCAGGATCCGCGGATCAAGGCGGTCGGTGCGTTGAGCGGCTGGGCCGACCTGATCAACTCGCTGAATCCCAACGATACGGTGGCTTTGCAGGCTGTCGCGTTACTGCTTGCCGCAGGCAACATCACCGGGCGGCCCGGACCCGAGATGCAGTCGTTGCAGACCAAGTTCGTGGCCGGCGACTACGACGGCGTGATCGCGGAGGCGAGACAACTCGCGCCGATCCGTTCGGCGGCGACCGTGGTCGACCGGATCAACGCCAACCGCCCGGCCGTGTTCCTCGCGAACGCCTTCGAGGACTCGCTGTTCCCGCCGGTCCAGTACACCGACTTCTTCACCAAGCTGACCGGTCCGAAGCGGCTCCTGCTCGTCCACGGCGACCATGCGACTCCGGACGCGACCGGTGCGGTCGGCCTGCCGAACGAGACCTGGGACAAACTCGTGCCCTGGTTGCGTTTCTACCTCACCGGCGACGGCCACGCCGGGGGAGCGACCGTACAACTGAAGGACCAGCGCGGCGTCTGGCGCGGCTACTCGAACTGGGCCGCCGTGGGCTCACCCAGTACGGCGTACCTGGGCAAGCCGGGGTTGTCTCGCACGGGTGCGCTGCAATCCCAGGCGGCGACCGGGTGGAGTAACACGATCGGAGCTGGGATTCCGACGATCGCCGACAGCGGGGTTGTTCTGGTGTCGGGCTTCCTGCAAGGACAGTTGTCGATACCGACCGGTGTCGCGACGCCGCTGGTGGATCGCTCGTTCGCGGGCGTGTGGTCGGGGCCGGTCTACAGCGACGGCGCACTGATCAACGGGGCGCCGCGGCTGCACGTGACCGTCAAGCCGACCGGACCGGACACATCCCTGTTCGCCTACCTGTACGACGTGGACGCGCTGGGCATCGGGTCGCTCGTTACCCACAAGCCGTACACGTTGCGCGATGCGACACCTGGTCAGGCGATCCCGCTGGACATCCAGTTGGAGGGGACGAGTTGGCAGGTGCCGGCGGGACATCGGCTGGTCCTGGTCGTCGACACGGTCGATCCGCGGTACCTCAGCCGCAGCAGCATCGGTACCACAGTCAGCTTCAGCTCGCCGGCGGGTGATCCGGCCTGGCTCAAGGTGCCGTTCGCCTGAGTTCGGGCCGGGTAAACGTCATGCACCGGTCCGCTGGACGGTATGACGGAAGATGCTGTTGGCAACAATGATGCGACGCTGGTCGGCGGGACGTACGTCGACGGCGCATCCTGGGGCAGCGGACGCTGGCCTGGAGCCCCGACGGAACGACGCTCGTGATGGCGCAGGAGAACGAGCTCCGCCTGGTCGTTGTCGCCACCGGCGCGCAGTCTGTCATCTGGTCGTCGGCCAACGTCACCGTGCGCGAACCGGCAACCCCAGCGGCCTGGGCTGGGCACCCAAGATCTCCTGACACCGACCTGGGGCGGGATCGCAACCGATCCCGCCCCAGCCTCGTGTAGCAGTCGAGATGCGAAGTGGTCGCGGAGCGATCATCCTGGTAGTGGCCGACCAGGGAGGTGTGGGCCGATGACCGCTCCCAGCCGATTGCTCTCGCCGCGTCTCGTGCAGCGGTTTCGGCCGCCCCGGTTCGGGCTGGGCGGTTCGTCGATCGGCGAGCTGCCCGCGACCGCCGACGGTGATGTGACCGCGACGGCAACCATCGAAGCGGCGTACCGGGCCGGCATCCGCTTCTTCGCGACTGCGCCTGGGGATGCAGACGGTCGCGGTGAGGTGCGGTTCGGTACGGCGCTCGCCGGGCACCCACGTGGGGAGTTCGTGCTTGCGACGAAGGTCGGTGGGGAGTTGTCGGCCGCGAACGTGCGTGAGTCGCTGACCGCGAGCCTTGGTCGGTTGCGGGTCCCGTCGATCGATCTGGTGTTCATCCTGAGTCCGGGTGAGCGGTCCGCACTCGACGTCTACGCGGCGCTGCTGGAGCTGCGTGCGGAGGGGGTGGTCGCCGCGATCGGGGCCGCGGGCAACGATTGGAAGGCGCTGGACCACTTCGTCCGGGACGTCGAGCTCGATGCCGTCGTACTGGGCGGCGGGCATTACTCGTTGCTCGACCGTTCTGGCGAACCGTTGATGGCGCGATGTGAGGCGAGGGGAGTGGCGGCGATCGTGTCGGGGGTGCTCACGCCCGAGGTGCTCTGGACCGATCGGTCCAAACAACCATCCGAGCCCGATGTGATCCGGGCACGCCGGATCGCCGGGGTCTGCGAGCGGTACGGCGTCTCGCTGCCGCAGGTCGCGCTCGCGTTCCCCAGCCTGCATCCGGCGGTGACGTCGGTCCTGATCGGCGCGGCCAGCCCTGCCGAGATCCGGGCGGATGCGGCCCTGGTCCGCCAACCCGTGCCCGCCGGGCTCTGGCGGGAGGCCGAGCTATCCTGAGGTGAGGCTCCACCGATCTCCTGGTGGGTCCCGGACGAGACGGCGCCGTACCCGGTCGACGCAAAGACGACGCCAGCCCCAGGAGGGGCAGCAGAGATGCACGTAGTCGACGCCCTCGAAATCCTTGGCGCGATCACCATCCTGATCGCCTTCGCCGCCGCCCAGGCCGGCCGCCTTCAGCAGCGGACCTACACCTACCAAGTCCTCAACCTGCTCGGCTCCGCCGCCCTCGCCGCCATCGCCGCCGCCGAACAGTCCTGGGGCTTCCTGCTCCTCGAAGGCACCTGGGCGATCGTCAGCCTGCTGGGCTTACTGGCCCTGCGCCGTCACAACCCAGAACCCCGCCCGAGCTAGAAACGGTCGCCTGGGTCGCCGGGGGTGGGTGGCGTGCCGCCGGGTGAGGTGGTCGGGAAGGGCCCGGTCGTGGTGCCGCCCGTCGGCGTACCGCTCGGGGTGGTCGCGGTCGGCGTACCGGGACCTGTCGTCGGGGTGGTCGGCGGCGGCGGGGTGGTTGGCGTGACCGTGACAGTGGCGGTGCCATTGGGGTCGGGGATCACCGGGCCGGGGTCGACCTCGGGGGCGTTGCGGAACAGGAGCCACGCGATCAGGACGGCGATCGCCATGATCAGGGCCATCGCCAGCAGGGACAGGATCAACGCCAGGCGGGACGCGGGACGGAGTGCGGCGGGCCAGGGGAGGGGCCAGATCCGGAACAGACCGGGGCGGCGACGGTTCTCCCAGTAGTGCAGGAAATCGGGGCCGCGGAACCGGCCGAGGTGCGGGACCCGGTCCATCAGTACGGCGGACAGGACCTCCTCGCCCCGGCGTTCGGCGATCAGGCGTTCGTCGGTGGCCGAGCTGGAGCCGTCGTCCTCGCGGACCGGGCCGAGCGCGACCCAGAGGGCGAGATCGTCGTCATCGGAGTCGTTGTGCGCGAGGACCGCGGCTGTGGGGAGCTCGTCGACCGCGGTGACGAACCGGTCCCGGGCGGCGGCGTCGTCGGCGGACCCCTCCGTCATCATCGCGACGACCGCGCCGTTACCGGTCTCGTCGGCGGCGGCGTACAGGTAACCGGCGGCGTTCGCGCCGAGCCGGCCGCGGAGCCAGAAGTCGCCGACGCGCGGCGGATCCTCCGGCAACAGCGGCAACGCATCCGGGATCAGCCGCGCGGGCGCGCTCTCTACAGGAGCGGCCGGCGGCGCGGCGGCCGGTGCGGCGGACTGGGAATCGGTCGCGGTCATCACCACCAATCCCACCACACCACCGGTAACACTGTCGCCCGAACCCCACTCCCCAACGCCCCCCGAACCCACCCCACCCCCGCCCGCTTCACCCGCCCGAACCCACCACCCCGCCCGAACCCCGCTCCCTTCACCCGCCCGAACCCACCCCGCCCCCACCTTGAGCACCCACCAGCCGCCGATCGGCCGAATTCGTGCCCCGCCGGTGCCCAAGGTGGCCGGAGGGGCTGGCTTTGGGCACCGGTCGGGCGGCGGTCGGCCGAATTCGTGGCTGGTGGGTGCTCAAGGTCGGTGGGATCGCATACGGCGTACGGGGTGGGTGAGGCGCTCGAGGTCGGTGGGATCGCATACGGCGTACGGGGTGGGTGAGGCGCTCGAGGTGGGTGGGGTCGCGTACGGCGTACGGGGTGGGTGAGGCGCTCGAGGTGGGTGGGGTCGCGTACGGCGTACGGGGCGGGTGGGGTGCTCGGGTTAGCCGGCGTACGGCGTACGGGTGGGGAACGAACTTGACCAGACCGGGGTGGTGGGGTGGGGAAGGAATTTGAACAGTCGGGGAGGATGGGTGGGGACCGGGTGGGGCATGGCGTGCGCGGACCCGGGGATCTGATGGAATGTCGGGTGTTCCCGACAGCACAAGGTCCGTGTGGACCCCGGAAGGACAGGCATGACCGAAACCACGGTGCCGGCAGGGTCAGTGGCCCAGCAGTCTCACCTGGTCAGCGAGGCCATCACCGAGGTCAAACGGGTGATTGTCGGCCAGGAGCACATGGTCGAGACGCTGATGGTGTCGCTGCTCGCCAAGGGGCACTGCCTGCTCGAGGGCGTTCCGGGGGTGGCCAAGACGCTGGCGGTGCGGACCTTCGCCTCGGTGGTCGGTGGCTCGTTCGCCCGGATCCAGTTCACCCCGGACCTGGTGCCGTCCGACATCGTCGGGACCCGGATCTACCGGCAGACCCGGGAGGCGTTCGACATCGAGCTGGGCCCGACGTTCGTGAACTTCGTGCTGGCCGACGAGGTGAACCGGGCGCCGGCCAAGGTGCAGTCGGCGATGCTGGAGCTGATGGCCGAGCGGCAGGTGTCGATCGGCGGCCAGACCTTCCCGATGCCGAAGCCGTTCATCGTGATCGCGACCCAGAACCCGATCGAGTCCGAGGGCGTGTACCCGTTGCCGGAGGCGCAGCGGGACCGGTTCCTGGTCAAGATCGACGTACCGCACCCGCGCGGGCACGAGGAGTTCGAGATCCTGCGCCGGATGAGCGTGGACCCGCCGCAGCCGCGTCAGGTGCTGAAGCCCGAGACGATCATGGAGCTGCAGCGCTCGGCCGAGCAGGTGTTCGTGCACAACCTGGTCGCGGAGTACGCCGTCCGGCTGGTGATGGCGACCCGGACGCCGACGGACTTCCACCTGCCCGACCTGGAGCCGATCATCGAGCTCGGCGTCAGCCCGCGGGCGACTCTCGGCCTGATCGCGGCCGGCCGGGCGCTGGCGCTGATCCACGGGCGCGACTACCTGCTGCCGAGCGACATCCAGACCGTCGCGCTCGACGTGATGGGGCACCGGATCGGGCTGACCTTCGACGCGGTCGCGGACAACATCGACCCGCGCGCAGTGGTCGAGCGGATCCTGGCCACGGTCCCGCCGCCGCAGCCGGTCTGGCGCGACGGCACCGACGGCTCAGGCCGGCCGGAGTTCGTCTAGTGTCCCGTGTCGGAGCTCTAGTGCCGGGCGCTCGAGTTTCGGCCGGGGAAGACTGATCCCGATGGCCAACCGACCTGACCCACGGGCTGCGATGACGATCTCGCAGCTCGCTCCCGAGCGCGCGCTGCGCCGGCTCGAGCTGACCGTGGTCCGCCGCCTGGAGGGGTACCTGCACGGCGAGCACCTCGGCCTGCTGCCCGGCCCCGGGACCGAGCTGGCCGAGGCCCGCGAGTACCAGGTCGGCGACGACGTCCGCCGGATGGACTGGGCCGTCACCGCCCGTACGACGGTGCCGCACGTCCGCGACCTGATCGCCGACCGGGAGCTGGAGACGTGGGCCCTGGTCGACCTGTCCGCCTCGATGGACTTCGGCACCTCGCAGCTGGAGAAGCGGGAGCTGGCGGTCGCCGCGGTCGCGACGGTCGGGTTCCTCACCCACCGGCTGGGCGACCGGTTCGGCGGGTTGATGCTGCGGGATTCGGCGTTGCGGCGCTGGCCCGCGCGGTCCGGCCGACTCGCGCTCTACGGTCTGCTGCGTGCGTTGCTGGCCGAGCAGGACCACGGCGAACACCAAGCCCGCAGCGATCTCGCCAGCGCGCTGGAGTCGATGGCCCGGACCCAGCGCAAGCGGGGGCTGCGGGTGATCGTGTCCGACTTCCTCACCCCCGAGGACGGCGAGGTCGACAGCCGGCTGGAACCGTCCTGGGAGCGGGCGATGCGCAAGCTGACCGCCCAGCACCAGGTGCTCGCGGTGGAGATCGTCGACCCGCGCGAGCTGGAGCTGCCGAACATCGGCGTCGTCCTGATCGGCGACCCGGAGACCGGCGCGGTCCGCGAGCTCGACACCCGCAAGCGCCGGGTCCGCGAGGAGTACGCCGCGGCCGCGCTGGCGCAGCGAGAGCGGACCAGGGTAGCCCTGCGCCGAGTAGGTGCGGGACACCTTGTACTGCGAACCGACCGTGACTGGGTCGCCGATACCGTGCGGTTCGTCCTTGCCTATCGGCGAGTGGCCCCGAGGCTGCACCAACCGCCCAAGGGAGTGGCCCGCTGATGGAGTTCCTGTCGCCCGGCCGGCTGTGGTTCCTGCTGCTCATCCCGGTCGTCGTCGCGGCGTACATCTTCCTGCAGCGGCGCCGATCGCAGTACGCGCTGCGGTTCACCAACGTCGCGTTGCTGGACAGGGTCGCGCCGCGGCAGCCACAGTGGCGCCGGCATGTGGCCGTCGTACTCGGCCTGCTCGGCGCGATGGCGTGCATCGTCGCGTTCGCGCAGCCGAAGGATGAGGTGAAGGTGCCGCGGGAGCGGGCCACGATTGTGGTGACGATCGATGTGTCGTTGTCGATGATGGCCACTGATGTGGATCCGAACCGCCTTGAGGCGGTGAAGGTCGCGGCGAAGCGGTTCGTGACGAGTTTGCCGGCGAAGTTCAATATTTCGTTGGTGTCGTTCGCGGGGACGGCGAGCATTGTGGTGCCGCCGACGATTGATCGGGCGACGGTGTTGCGGTCGATCGATGGGTTGGAGTTGGCGGAGTCGACGGCGACGGGGGAGGCGATTTTCACGTCGTTGCAGGCGTTGACGCAGGTGCCGCCGGATCCGGAGCATCCTGATGAGCCGGCGCCGGCGCGGATTGTGTTGATGTCGGATGGGAAGCGGACGGTGGGGCGGACGGCGCAGGAGGGTGCGCAGGCGGCGAAGGAGAAGGAGGTGCCGGTGTATACGGTGGCGTTCGGTACTGATTCGGGGTTCATCGAGATGGACGGGATCCGGCAGCGGGTGCCGCCGGATCGGGCGGATTTGAAGGCGGTCGCGGAGATCACCGGTGGTCAGTCGTATACGGCGGAGTCGGCCGATGAGATCAAAGAGGTGTACGAGAACATCGGTTCCTCGGTCGGCTACGACACCGTCGACAAGGAGATCACCGCCCGCTTCGCCGGTATCGCCATGCTCCTCACCCTGATGGCCGCCGGCGCCTCCGTAGCCCTCGCCTCCCGCTTCCCGTAGGCCGAGCTGCCAGGCGTGGTCAGCCTCGAGGCGCGGCGGAGTCGGCGAAGGCGGTGATCCAGGCGAGGGCGGAGTTCCAGTTCACCGCGACCTCGTTGGTGGAGTAGGAACCGATCGCGTCGAGGTAGCGGGTGGCCGGTGCGCAGCCCTGAAGGTTGCGTTCGGCAACGGGATTCTCTGCACTAGTCAAGTCTCGTGATTGTCGTGGGGTGGAGATTCCGAGCTGATTCCGTAGTCTCTGGCCATGCAAGGATCATCGCTAGGCCGACCGTCTGCTGCGTTGGCCGTGGAGCGCCTGGTCGACCACTTCCGCCGCGCCGACACCGACAATCTCAGCTGGATGTACGGCCAGGGATCGGTGATCACGGGCCTGACCGACGATTCCGACCTCGACCTCATCCTCATCTGGGACGAGGACGTCCCCACTGCGTCAACGTTGCCCGGACAGTCGAAGCTCACCTCGCACGGACGGCTGGTGTTGGAGCAGGCGCGCTTCGATGGCTACGACGTGGATCTCATGCACGTTCCTTGCCACACGTTCGAGGATTGGATGAGCGAACTCGAGCAAGGCGACGGCTGGGAAGGTACAGCTTGGCCGCTGCCGATCTATGTCGCCGCCGGCCTAGCCGAGTCTGAGCTGTTGCTCGATCCAACCGGCCTGGGAACTGAGCACCGCTCGCGAGTCCAGACTCCCGCGCCCCCGCTCGTCACGAAGGTGCGGCGCCAGCTCGAAGCCGCGGCGCCCGGCTTCGTCAAAGAGCTACGTCGGGCAGCCGAGCGAGAGAACAGATGGCTCCACGCGAACCTTGCGGTTCAACTCCACAAGCTCATCTACACCGCGTGGTTCCTCTCCGAGGGTCGCTATCCACCATTCCCTAAGTACCTACCGCAGTGGTACGAACGTTTCGGCATGGACCTCGAGGTCCAGGGACTCGAAGCCACGTACTGGGCCACACGCGACCCTGCCGAAGGCGCGGCAGCGCTTGAGTCCCTGGCGGCCGCTGTCCTCAATCTGCCCGAGCCGCGGGCCTAGCAGTCCGGCCGGGCGAGTGCAGCAGTCGCGCGGGGTACCTACGAGGTGGCACCGGTATAGCGCAGTACCCCTGTCCGCCACAGGAGCATGGTTCCGGCAGTGAACGCGAACCCAAGGAGGATGGCTGCGATCAGAATGCTGGGGTCTGCGCCTCGGGTGAGGGTTTGGGCGGGCCAGGTTGTGATTGCGGCTACGGGGAACGCGAAAGTGAGTAGTCGCTGGAGCCAGCGTCCGTAGATGTCGACCGGGTATCGGCCGAGTTCCCAGGCGGCACTATGCAATACTCCGAGGCTGAGCCGAGGGGCCCAGAAGGCCAGGGATGCGAGTGCGACCGACGTTGCCCAGCCGATCAGCAGTCCGATCAGCGTGAGCAAGATCCAGCCGCCCACAGCTAGAGGTGACGGGATGATGGCCAGCTCATGCAGTCCGAGGATGATCACCCCGATCCCGAGGATGCTTTGCACGAGGGCGAGGGGTGCGTGCCGGGTACTGGTGGCGAGCAGCACGGTGGTCGCTGGTTGGAGCAGGTAGGTGTCGAGTCGGCCGTCTCGGATCTGTTGGGAGAGGTCAGAGAGGCTGGGGTCGAGGAAGGTCGCTCGGAGGCCGGTGATCAGCGCGTAGGTGCCGATCAGGGCCAGCATTTGTCCTTGGGACCAGCCGGCGAGTAGGCCTGTCTGGGTGAAGATGATGCCGATGATAGCGATCGATGCGGTCAGCTCCACGAGGGCCAGGAGCGCGTCGAACAACAGGTTGATCCGGTAGGCCAGGGCTCGCCGCAGCGAGAGCGAGAACGCCGTACCGAGAAGTCGGGCGATTCTCATCAGGCCCCCACTGTGGTGTAGCGGCGGATGCCGAGGCGCCAGGTGCCGACGGCGCAACAGCCCAGCGCGGCTGTCCAGAACGCCGAGATCGCGTACCCCGCGGCTGCGTCGGCGGGTGCCAGCGTGCCGGCCGCCAGCTCGGCGGGAAAGCCGAGCATTGACCGGAAGGGCAGGATCTGAGCGATGGTCCGAAGGGGATCGGGGAGCAGTGCGTTCGGGGCTGCGGAACCACCGAGCAGGATGATCAGTACTCCGCCGAAGGCGACCACGGCGTGGACTCGCTCGGTCCAGAACGCGGCCATGGCCAGAGTCCAGACGAACAAGAAGCGCAAGGCTGCTGCGACGGTGAGGGCCGGCACTGCGGCCAGAATCGCGAGTGGTGAGAAGCTCGCGCCGACGGACACTCCGACCAGCGTGATCAGTGGTATCCCGAGCAGGAGCATCCAGAGGCGAATTGCCAGGTTCTCGCCGAGCGGGCCGATGACAGGCGGCTGAGGTCGCAGGAGTGCGGCGGCGATGTCACCGCTGTAGATCGACTGCGCGAACGTGTGGTTTTCGAAGGAGGCCGTCATCAGTGCCACACAGATCACGGCGAGGTAGTAGCTGCCAACCTGGGCGCCGGCGCCGGGGACGTGGAACCAGACGAAGAGTCCCAGCAGTGGCGCCACAGCTTGTCCGATGATCAACGTGACGAGGAACCACCAGGCACCCGACCATGCGATGACCTGGCGCCAGATCTCGAGCCGTACCAGTCGGAGAATCCGGCTCACGAGGTAACGTCCTTCGTCCGCCGCAGGCGTTGATAGGCCTGGTCCATCACGTTTTCCAGCGATGGTTCCTCGACGGACAGGTCGGCGACGGCGAAGCGGGAGAGAATCCGGGCTGTGATTGCCGGTGCTGCGTCTCGGTCCACGCGCAACAGCCACTGATTCCCGTCGCGCTGCAGGATGTCGCCGCACCCGGCCAGGTCTGCGTCGTCATCTGCCACGGTGACTCGGATCAGCTTGGTCGGGGCGAAGATCGAGCGGAGCTCGTCGCGAGGCCCGTCGAAGGCGATCGCTCCGTCGTCGACCAGGATCAGCCGTGCACAGAGCGATTCCACGTCGGCCATGGAATGGCTGGTCAGCAGCACCGTGGCTCCTGTTTGGGCGGAGTACTCGGCGATGAAGGTTCTGACGACCTTCGCCGCCGAGATGTCCAGTCCGATGGTGGGCTCGTCGAGGAACAGGATCTTCGGGCGGTAGACCAGCGCGAGTGCCAGGCCGGCGCGCATCCGCTCACCGAGGCTCAGCGCGCGTACCTGTCGCTGGAGGATGCTGTCAAGGTCGAGGAGTGCGCTCAGCTCGGCCAGATTGTGCTTGAACTGGGATTCGGCGATGTCGTAGAGGACCTGCTGGTAGCGGAAGGAGTCCAGCACGGTGAGTTCCGGAGCGTCCCCGATCGGCTGACTACCGCGGATGAGTGCGATCTCGCGGAGATAGTGGTTGTGCCGTCGCCAGGGGACTTGTCCAAGGACGCGAACTCGGCCACTGGTCGGGTGCAGGATGCCGGCCAAGATCTTCATCGTGGTCGTCTTTCCGGCTCCGTTGCGGCCGAGGAATCCGACGACCTGTCCGGTCGCGATCTGGAAGGTGACGTTCTGGACGGCGTGAACGTCGCGATACTGCCGCCGTACCAGCGCGCGGGCCGCCGCCATCAATCCGGTATCGCGCACCGGGACCCGATAGGTCATCCACAGATCGTCCACGGCAACAGCCGGTTGTGGTTCGGGCGGGATTTCCATGCTTAAAGTCTATCGTTGATCTACCATTTGAGTGTTTGCCGCGTGA
The DNA here is from genome assembly GCF_004361855.1 of Kribbella caucasensis. Lineage (GTDB taxonomy): Bacteria > Actinomycetota > Actinomycetes > Propionibacteriales > Kribbellaceae > Kribbella > Kribbella caucasensis. The sequence continues at coordinate 60,192 of NZ_SNWQ01000015.1, read as the reverse complement.
AGGAGAGGAATCGAGTGCGGAAACCCTCAAACGGCGCCTCAAGGGCGATGCGAGGGATCGTGCTCGCCAGGGAAGCTGGGATCTCGGTCCAGCAGGTCCGCAACTACGAGCAGGCCGGATTGCTGCCGACGGCCACGCGCTCTGCCGCGGGCTACCGGGAGTTCGACGAGTCGCACCGTCAGGCCTTGAGCTCGGCCCGGGCGCTGGTCGGGGCGTACGGCTGGGACGATGCCGTCACGATCATGGCGGCCGTGCACCGTGGTGACCTGAAGACAGCTGTGGCCTGCATCGATCATGCTCACGCCCAAGTCGACCGCGAACGCGAGCGCATTCAGCAGGCCCTGCAAGCATTCGAAGTCGTCGTCACACACCCACTCGACGCCGACCCGCGAATGGCAGCCGCGCTCGACCAGATGACGCGGCAGGGCACGCCGTTGCGGATCGGCCAGCTCGCGGACCTACTGGGCGTTCGCACGTCGACACTCCGCTTCTGGGAACGTGCCGGACTGATCCGTCCCTCACGCGAACAAGCCACCGGCTACCGCGTGTTCGACGTCGCAGCCGCCAGGGACGCCCACCTCGTGCGTCTCCTGCGCGAAGGCAACTTCCCCATGACGATCATCCGCGCCGCACTGGACGAGATGCACTCGTCGCCCGACGGCCGCCCCGAACGAGTCGGCGCCGAACTCAACCGTCGCAAGTCCCAGCTGCATCAACGCAGTTGGGCCCGGCTGCGAGCCGACGCAACCCTGATCGCATACCTGGACTGGCGCGACACCCTGGACATCTAACGGTCAGGACAGCTGTCGCCGACATGAAGGACATTCGGAGCATCGCTGCCCGAGCCAGCTCCTGCCGAAGCTCGTCCAACGAACCAAGACCTCCACATCACCAGGCGACCCCCGCCAGATAATAGAGACTTGGTGCAGTCAACTCGGATCCTGGAGGCCGGAATTATGGCCCGCCAGCCAGCGAGCCCGGCGCCGGCTCGGGGTACGCGGGGTTGAGTGAGTGGCCCAGAAGTGGTCGTGCTGGTTGGCGTAGCCCTGCGCGCGCATCTCTGCAACGTATTCGTCCGCCACTTTGCTCAGTCGCTGACCCCGCCTGGTGGTGTTCGTGCTGTTCGGCCGGCAGTTGATCAGCGGCATCATGGACGGCGCCGTGCGGTCGTGATCTACCCTCTATCCACCCGAAGGAGAAGGACCCTGTGGTGACCGACACCCCGAAGCGGCAAGTCACGCTCGACGAAGTCGCCGAGCGGGCCGGCGTGTCCCGGTCCGCGGCCTCCCGGGTGATCAACAACGCCCCGCACGTCAGCCGGGCCAAGCGCGAGGCCGTACTGCGGGCCGTCGACGACCTGGGATACGTGCCCAACGCGACGGCCCGGGCGCTCGCCACCCAGCAGGTCGGCGCGGTCGTGCTGGCGATGTCGGGGGAGGACCCGGCGATGTTCGCCGATCCGTTCTTCGCCGAAGTGGTGGTCGGGATCAGCTCGGTGCTGGAGGAGACCGACCTGGAGCTGGTGTTGTCGCTGGCGACGTCGACCCGCGGCCAGGCGCGGTTGGAGCAGTTGCTGCGTACTCACCAGGCCGACGGCGTGATGCTGATGTCGCTGCACGGAGACGACCCGCTGGCGACGCTGGCGAACAAGTCGTCGGTGCCGGTCGTGTTCGGTGGCCGCCCGCTGACCTTCGAGCCGAGGTACTACGTCGACGCGGACAACCGTGGCGGCGCACGAGCGGCCACGGAACACCTCGTCGCGACCGGGCGGAGGCGGATCGCGACGATCACCGGGCGACTCGACGAAGGCGCAGGGATGGCCAGATTGCAGGGCTTCCAGGACGCGTTGGCGGTGGCCGGCCAAGACGGTGGCCGGGTCGCGCACGGGGACTTCAGCGAGGACGGCGGCAGTCGCGCGATGGACGAGCTGCTCGAGCGGTACCCCGATCTCGACGGGGTGTTCATCGCGTCGGACCAGATGGCCATCGGTGCGTTGCGCGCGCTCGGCAAGTCGGGCCGGTCGGTGCCCGGGGAGGTCGGGATCGTCGGCTTCAACGACATCGCCACCGCCCGGCATACCGCGCCGCCGCTCACCACGGTCAGCCAGCCGATCAACTCGCTGGGCCGCGAGATGGCCCGGATGCTGCTGGATCTGATGGCCGGTAACGACCCGAGCCCGCTGATCCTGCCGACCCGGTTGGTGATCCGCGAATCCGCCTGAACGATCGCGACACGACGGTGATGTAGTTGACACGGCCAGGTTGCTGGTATCCGACCTCCCCGTAGTGCACTATGTACTAGCCGTTGGGACTTTCGGGTTTCGTACTTGAGATCGCTGGGGAAGGCGCCCCTCGAGTACAGGAGGTCCCGGTGGCGACGACTCGTGGCGTTCTTTACGTCCACACAGTGCCGTCAGCGTTGTGCCCGCATGTCGAGTGGGCCGCGGGCGGCATCCTTGGCGTGCAGGTCAAGCTGGACTGGACGCCACAGCCCGCTGCTCAGGGGAGCTACCGGGCCGAGCTGTCGTGGCAGGCCGAGGCCGGCACGGCGGCGAAGCTGGCGTCCGCGCTGCGCGGTTGGCAGAAGCTGCGGTTCGAGGTCACCGAGGAACCGAGCAACGGCGTCGAGGGCGAGCGGTACTCCTTCACGCCCACGTTGGGCGTCTTCCACGCGACCACCGGTGTGCACGGCGACATCATGGTGCCGGAGGACCGGCTGAAGGCCGCGATGCTCAAGGCCGCGAGCGGCCAGGCGGATCTGACCGAGGAGGTCGAGCGGCTGCTCGGCCGGCCCTGGGACGACGAGCTCGAACCCTTCCGGTACGCCGGTGACGGCGCGCCGGTCCGTTGGCTGCACCAGGTGGTGTGACCCGAACCTGAGAAGTTCTGAAGAAGTCCGTGAACTCGGCAGACTTCGCCGAACTTTTCCACGATGCTAAGAGTCAGACTTTTCGCCAGGGTGGGAGGGGCCGTGGCCGCTGGGCCACCGGGTGTCGGGACACCCCCGGTTGTCACAAAACAGCGGCCGCACCACTTGAAGGGCGCGAACCTCACGAGGTTCGCGCCCTTCGTGCTTTTGTGCTCAGAGGGGGATGTTGCCGTGGTGGCCGCGGATTCGGCCGCCTGCCTCGGCGGCGGCGATCGAGGCGGCCAGGGCGGAGCGGGTCTTGGCCGGCTCGACGACCTCGTCGACGACGCCGATCTGGCGGGCTCGCTCGATGCCGCCGGCGATCTTCTCGTGTTCGGCGGCCAGCTCGGCCTCGACCTGCGGCCGCAGTTCCGGCGGTACTTCGGCGAGCTTGCGCCGGTGCAGGATCCGGATCGCCGCGATCGCGCCCATCACGGCCACCTCGGCTCGCGGCCAGGCGAACACCCGGGTCGCACCCAACGAGCGCGCGTTCATGGCGATGTACGCCCCGCCGTACGTCTTCCGCGTCACCAGCGTGACCCGGGGCACCACCGACTCGGCAAACGCGTGCAGCAGCTTGGCACCCCGTCGTACGACGCCGTCCCATTCCTGGCCGACACCGGGCAGGTACCCCGGCACGTCGACCAGCACCACCATCGGGATGCCGAACGCGTCGCACATCCGGACGAACCGGGACGCCTTCTCCGCGCTCAACGCGTCGAGGCAGCCACCGAGCCGGAGCGGGTTGTTCGCGATCACGCCGACCGTGCGCCCGCCGAGCCGGCCGAGCGTGGTGACGATGTTCGGCGCCCACCGCTGGTGCAGTTCGACGCCGGACTCCTCGTCGAGCACCCCGCCGACCAGCGGATGGACGTCGTACGCGCGCTTGGCCGACTCCGGCAGCAACCCGGACAGGTCGCTGTCGGGTACGTCATCGGAGACAGAGCCCTGGTTCGCGAACAGGTCCGCGAGCCGCCGGGCCTGCTCGATCGCGGCCGCCTCGGAGTCGGTGGTGATGTGTACGACGCCGGACCGCCGGCCGTGCGGCTCAGGACCGCCGAGGCGCAACATGTCGACGTCCTCGCCGGTGACCGAGCGGACCACGTCCGGCCCGGTGACGAAGATCCGTCCCTCCGGACCGAGGATGACCACATCCGTCAGCGCCGGCCCGTACGCCGCGCCACCCGCCGCGGGACCGAGCACCACGGAGATCTGCGGGATCTTTCCGGACGCCTGGGTCATCTCGTAGAAGATCCGGCCGACCGCGTGCAGGCTGAGCACGCCTTCGGCCAGCCGGGCGCCACCGGAGTGCCACAGGCCGATGATCGGCAGTTCCTCCTGCCGGGCGACCTGGTAGGCCTTGACCACCACCTCACAGCCCTCGTCGCCCATCGCGCCGCCCATCACGGTGGCGTCGGAGCAGAACGCGATCACCGGCGCGGCCGCGATGGTGCCGCGGACCGCCAGCATGCCGGACAGGTCGTCCGGCGTGATCAGCTCCAGGCTGCCCGGGTCGAGCAGGTTCGTCAGCCGGGTGAACGGGTTGCGCGGGTCCTGCTCACGAGGGAGTTTCGCAGCCTTCGCCGGTACTGGTGGGGCGGTGGTCATGGGGTACCTCCGATAGACAGGGGACTTCCGGAGTTACAGGGACTTTCTGTGTCAGACAGTCTTGAAGGCGAGCGCGGCGTTGTGGCCGCCGAAGCCGAAGGAGTTGTTCAGTGCCGCGATGTCCCCGTCGGGGAGCTTGCGCTGCTCCGTCGCGACGTCCAGCTCGATCCGGTCGTCGAGCTTGTCCAGGTTGATGGTCGGCGGCGAGACCCGGTGGTGCAGGGCCAGCACCGTGGCGACCGACTCGACCGCACCGGCCGCACCGAGCAGGTGACCGATCATCGACTTCGGCGCGGTCGCGATCGCGTGGTCCGCTTCCTTGCCGAGCGCCTGCCGGATCGCCAGCGATTCGGCGATGTCGCCCTGCGGGGTCGACGTGGCGTGCGCGTTGATGTGGAAGATGTCGGCCGCGGTCAGGTCGCCCTCGGCCAGCGCCCGCTCCATCGCCCGGCGGGCACCAGACCCCGTCGGGTCGGGCTGTGCGATGTCGTGACCGTCCGCCGAGATCCCCGCTCCCGCGAGCTCGGCGTAGATCTTGGCGCCGCGGGCGACGGCGTGCTCGTACGACTCGAGCACCAGGATCCCGGCGCCCTCGCCGAGCAGGAAGCCGTCCCGGTCGACGTCCCACGGCCGGGATGCCTTCTCCGGCTCGTCGTTCCGCTTGCTCAGGGCCATCATCTGGCCGAACGCGGCCAGCGGCAGCGGGTGGATCGACCCTTCGGTGCCACCGGCCAGTACGACGTCCGCGCGGCCGAGCCGGATCTGGTCCAGCGCCAGCGCGATCGCCTCGGTACCGGAGGCGCAGGCCGACACCGGAGTGTGCACCCCGGCCTTCGCGCCGAACTCCAGGCTCACGTACGCCGCGGCCGAGTTCGGCATCAGCATCGGGATCGCCAGCGGCGACACCCGGCGCGGGTTGACCTTCAGCGCGTCGTAGTTCGCCAGCGTGGTGTGCAGACCACCGATGCCGGAGGCAACTGCCACCCCGAGCCGCTCCAGGTCCAGCCCGGCGTCCGCCAGCCCGGCGTCGGCCCAGGCCTCGCGGGCCGCGACGACGGCGAACTGCGCGTTCCGGTCCAGCCGGCGGGCCTTCACCCGCTCGAGCACGTCGGTCGGCTCTACCGCGGCCGGGGCGGCGATCTGGACCGCGAGGTTCTCCACCCAGTCCGCGGTCAGCCGCTTCGCGCCGGAGCGGCCGGCCAGCAACCCTTCCCAGGTACTGGACACGTCGCCCCCGAGCGGGGTGGTGGCTCCGAGCCCGGTGATGACGACTCGGGTCTTCGACATGGTTACCTCATCCTTCGGAGTGAGTGGGTGGAGTGAGTGCCGTTGAACTCACCGGGCGTTGAACTTGCCCGGTGAGCTCGCGCGGCCAGCACGATCGAGGGTGTCGATCAGCCGTTCTGGGCGCGCTCGATGAACGCCACCGCGTCGCCGACAGTCTTCAGGTTCTTGACCTCGTCGTCCGGGATCTTGACGGTGAACTTCTCCTCGGCGGCCACCACGACCTCCACCATGGAGAGCGAGTCGACGTCGAGGTCGTCGGTGAAGGACTTGTCCAGCTGGACGTCCTCGACCGGAATGCCCGCGATCTCGTTGACGATCTCGGCGAGGCTGGAGCGGATCTCTTCGGTGCTGGCCATCAGTTCGTTCCCTTTCGGATTCTTCTTCGATAGCCGGGCCCGGCCACCTGGGCCGGGTCCCGGACAGCTGGTTGTACCGCGGTTACGGCAGCCGGATCACCTGGGCGGCGTACACCAGCCCGGCGCCGAAGCCGATGATCAGAGCGAGGTCGCCGCTCTTCGCCTCGCCACTATCCCGCATCGCGGTGATGGCGAGCGGGATGGAGGCCGCGGAGGTGTTGCCCTGCCGCTCGATGTCGCGGGCCACCTTGATGTGCCCGGGCAGTTTCAGCGCCCGATGCATCGCGTCGGTGATCCGCATGTTCGCCTGGTGCGGGACGAACAGGTCGAGCTGGTCCAGCGTCACGCCGGCCACGTCCAGCGCCTGCTGCGCGGTCTTGGCCATCTCGTACACGGCCCAGCGGAACACCGGGTTGCCGTCCATCCGCAGGTGCGGCCAGTTGTTGCTGTCGACGGCCTCCTGCCAGTTCTCCTTCTGGCTGATCAGCTCGTACTGCGTGCCGTCGGAGCCCCATACGACCGGGCCGATGCCCTGCTCGTCGGACGGCCCGACCACGGCCGCGCCGGCCCCGTCGGCGAAGATGAACGCCGTACTGCGGTCGGTCCGGTCGGTCAGGTCGCTGAGCCGCTCGACCCCGATCGCGAGCACGTACTTCGCGCTGCCGCCACGGACCAGGTCGCTCGCCATCGCGATGCCGTAGCAGAACCCCGCGCAGGCGGCGGAGACGTCGAACGCCGCGGCCGTCGGCGCCCCGACCTCGACGGCGACCCGGGTCGCGATCGCCGGGGTCTGGTAGAGGTGCGTGACCGTGCTGACGATGACGCAGCCGATCTGGGCCGGGTCGACACCGGAGTCGGCCAGCGCCTGCTTCGCCGCCTCGACGGACATCATCAGGACGGTCTCGTCGTCCTCGGCCCAACGGCGTTCCTTGATCCCGGACCGGGTCTGGATCCACTCGTCGCTGGACTCGATCTGCTCGAGGATCACCGAGTTCGGCACCACCGTGCGCGGGCGGTACGAACCGATCCCGAGGACGGCGGTGTTCGCGGCGCCGGTGGAGGTGTTGATCGTGCCGGTCATGTCAGCTCCCTACGCTCGGGTGCAGCCGGACCAGGGGCTGACCGGGGGAGACCGGGTCACCCTCCTCGACCAGCCACTCGACCACGATGCCGCCGTGCGGGGCCCGGACCTCGAGCTCGTCCCGCAGGCTCTTCACGATGGCGACGACCTCGCCGGCCTCGACCGTGTCGCCGGACTCGCGCTGAGTCTGCGCCACCCGGCTGAAGGTGCCCTTCATCGGCGCGACCAGCAGCCGCCAGGTCGGCGACGCGTCGATCTCCGACGGGCTGCCGTGCTTGTCCACGAAGGCGCGGGCGTCGTCCAGCTGGTCCGGGGTCTTCAGGGCGAACGTCTCCACACCCTTCAGTGCCCGCTTGGCGATGCCCGTCAACGTGCCGGCCGGGGGCATCTCCAGGATGCCGGTCACCTGCAGGTCGGCCATCGTCTGCATGCACAGGTCCCAGCGGACCGGCGCGTTGACCTGCTGGACCAGCCGGCGCAGTACCTCCTGGCCGTCGTGCACGATCTGGCCGTCGCGGTTCGAGATCAGCCGGGAGCGCGGGTCGTGCGTGCTGATCGCGGCCGAGTAGTCGGACAGCGTCCGGACGGCCGGCTCCATGTGCTTGGTGTGGAAGGCACCGGCCACCGAGAGCGGCACCAGCCGGGCCTTGGCCGGCGGGTCGGCGGCGAACGCGGCCAGCTCCTCGACCGTACCGGCCGCGACGATCTGGCCTGGGCCGTTGTCGTTCGCAGCGGTCAGGCCGTGTTCGGCGATCTTGGCCAGTACTTCGTCGCGGTCGCCACCGAGTACCGCGGTCATCGAGGTCGCGGTCTGGGCCGCGGCCTCGGCCATCGCCTTGCCGCGCTCGCGGACCAGCACCATCGCCTGCTCGGCGGTGATCACGCCGGTGCCGGCGGCGGCCGCGATCTCACCGACGCTGTGGCCGGCCGCGGCGCCCATCTTGGTGAACGCGTCGGCCGGGTGCGGGAACACCGCCAGCGCGGCCAGCAGGCTGGACGCGACCAGCAGCGGCTGCGCGATCGCGGTGTCCCGGATCGTGTCGGCGTCGGCCTTGGTGCCGTAGTGGGCGAGGTCGAGACCGGCGACCGCGGACAGCCAGTGCAACCGGCTCGCGAAGACTGGGTCCTCCAGCCACGGCTCGAGGAAACCTGGCGATTGGGCGCCCTGACCGGGCGCGACGATGACGAGCACGTGACAACTCTCCCTGAGCCCGGCCTTCCGTGGGCGGATCGACAGCACGAATTCTACCGGCCCGACTTTGTGGGGTTCCTACAAAACGGGGCTGCCGGGTGCGGGGTTCAGCAATCGGCCCAGGGCCAGTGCGACACGCAGTGTGAAAGCGTCGCGGGGGTTGGTCGGGGAGTACCCAGTGAGATCGCTCACTCGTTTCAACCGGTACCGGACCGTGTTCGGGTGGATGAACAGCGTCCGGGCCGTCGCCTCGATCGAACCACCCGAATCGAGGTATGTCGACACGGTGTCGAGCAGGACTCCGTCGCCCATCGTGAGGGGGCCGTACACATCGGAGGCCAGTTGTCGCCGCGCGTGACCGTCACCGGAAAGCGATCTCTCCGGCAGTAACTCGTCGGCCTGGACCGGTCGCGGAGCGCCTGGCCAAGCGGGCGCCGCGCGGAGTCCCGCGACCGCCGCACGGGCCGAAGTCACGGCCGCCATCAGGTCCGGCACCACGGGCCCGACGACGATCGGCCCGGGTCCGAAGAATTCGACCAACCTTTGTACGATCTCGACAGGTTTGCTCGTACTCCCGAGTACTACGACGAGCCGGTCGCCCTGCATCGCGCACAGAGCGTCAGCGCCGGCCTCCCGGGCCGCGTGCCGGACCGCGTCGGCCACGTTCGCGTTCCCGGGTGCCTCGGGAGCCCGGCCGACCACGACCGCGACCTCCGACGAACCCGTTCCGCCCGCGCCCGGCGTACCGGATCCGGTCCAGCCGAGGGCGGAGGCGCGGGAGCGGACGGACTCGTCGGCCTCGCCACGGATCACCGAGTCGACAACCAGCGCCTCGAGCCTGGCGTCCCACGCGCCGCGCATCTCGGCGGCCTTGGCGTAGACGGTGGCGGCGGCGAACGCGACCTCGCGGGCGTAGCGCTGCATCGCCTCGCGGACCACCGGCACGTCCTCGGGCGGGAGCAGGTCGCCGATGGTGTTCTCGATCATCTCGATCGTGGTCCGGAGCAGGTCGACGGTCTGGTGCAGTGAGATGACCCGGGTGAACTCGCGCGGCGCCGAGCTGAACATCCCGGTCGGCATCGACGGGTGCGCCTCCGGGTCGCGGAACCACTCCACGAACGCGGTGATGCCGGACTGCGCGACCAGGCCGATCCAGGACCGGTCCTGCGCGGACAGCTTGCCGAACCAGGGCAGCTTCTCGTCCATCGCGGCCATCGAGGCGGTGGCGAGCGCCCCGGTCGCGTTCTGCAACCGCTCCGCCCGAGCCAGATGCCCCTTCGCCCGCTTCACCACGCCTCGACCCTAGATGATCTGTCCGTGACTTCGGCCATGATGGTTCGCATGAGTGACAAGGCTGGGGTGGCGGATGCGGTGGCGGCGTTGCGGGCGATCGGGTACTACCTGGAGCGAGACCAGCAGCCGACGCATCGGGTGAAGGCGTACCGGCGGGCGGCCGACACGATCGCGGTGCTGCCGGCGGCCGAGGTCCGCGCCCGACGCCGGGCCGGGACGTTGACGGAGCTGCCGGGCATCGGGCCGAAGACCGAGGCGGTGATCCTGGAGGCGATGGACGGCACCACCCCGTCGTACCTGGTCAAGCTGGAGGATGCGGCGGGCGAGCTGACGACGGCCGGTCGGGCGATACGGGCCGAGTTGAAGGCCGACCTCCACCTGCACTCCGACTGGTCCGACGGTGGCAGCCCGATCGAGGAGATGGCCCGGACGGCGCACGGGTTGGGGCACAGGTTCATCGCGCTGACCGACCACTCGGCGCGGCTCACGGTCGCGAACGGGTTGTCGCGCGAGCGGCGGCTGCAGCAGCTCGAGGTCGTGGCCGAGCTCAACCAGAGGCTGGCCCGCGAGCTGGACGGGTTCACCATCCTGAACGGGATCGAGGTGGACATCCTGGAGGACGGCTCACTCGACTGCGACCTCGAGATCCTGGCCCGGCTCGACATCGTGGTCGCGAGTGTGCACTCCAAACTGCGGATGGCGGCCGAGCCGATGACGGAGCGGATGGTCCGCGCGATCGCCAACCCGCACGTCGACATCCTCGGCCACTGCACCGGCCGGCTGATCACCGGCGGGCGCGGCACCCGGCCGGAGTCGGAGTTCGACGCGGAGATCGTGTTCGAGGCGTGCAAGCAGTTCGGTACGGCGGTCGAGATCAACTCCCGCCCCGAACGCCTCGACCCACCGAACCGGCTGCTCACGATCGCCGTCGAGACCGGCTGCGTGTTCTCCATCGACACCGACGCCCACGCGCCGGGCCAACTCGACTGGCAGGTTTACGGTTGCGAGAAGGCCGAGGAGTGCGACGTCACCCCTGACCGCGTGATCAACACCTGGGATTCATCGGCACTACTGGAGTGGGCGGCGTCATGAGCGATCTGGAGAAGGAGCCGGCCGAGGTCGTCTGCGAGGGGACCGGGGCCGAGGGGCCGGTGCTCGAGTTGCTGGAGCCGCGGCAGGTCGTGCTGGGGCGGACGACCAAGGTGCGGCGACTGCTACCGAACAAGAACCGGCGGATGGTCGGCGCCTGGTGCTTCGTGGATCACTACGGGCCGGACGACCTGACCGCGCGGGTCGACTCGTACGACGTACCGGGGGAGCGGGGCATGTTCGTTCCGCCGCATCCGCACACGAGTCTGCAGACGGTGAGCTGGTTGTTCGAGGGCGAGATCGAGCATCGTGACTCGGCCGGGTCGCACGCGATGGTCCGGCCGGGCGAGCTCAACATCATGACGTCGGGCAACGGGATCGCGCACTCGGAGGTGTCGCTGCCGAGTGCGCCGCCGATCCTGCACGGCGCCCAGCTCTGGGTCGCTCTGCCCGACTCCGTCCGGACGACGGTGACCCCGACCTTCAACTCCTACCCGGATCTGCCGGTCCTGACCCTCGACGGTGCTCGCGCCACGGTGATGCTCGGCACCGTCGGTGGAGTCACATCGCCCGCCCCGGCGTACACCCCGCTCGTCGGTGCCGATCTCACCATCGAACCCGGCCGCACGGTGACCGTGCCGCTGACACCTGCCTGCGAGTACGCCGTACTGGTGGTCGACGGGTCGGTCGGGGTGGGGGAGCTGACCGCGGGATTCGGCGAGCTGGCGTACTTCGGGACCGGGCGCACCTCGATCGACCTGGTCGCGTCGGCCGATGGGGCTCGCTGCCTGCTGATCGGTGGTGAGCCGTTCGAGGAGCACCTGGTCATGTGGTGGAACTTCATCGGCCGCTCACACGACGAGGTGGTTGCCGCCCGCAACGACTGGATGGCGTCCATCGAGTCGGGCGGCTCCGCCCGCTTCCCCGCAGTGGTCGGCTATGACGGCAACCCACTCCCCGCACCCGCGCTCCCAGGAACGCCACTCAAACCCCGACCGCGGTCGCGCTGAGAGCAGCAGGGGAGCGGTCGGCTAGAGCAGGTCGTGGTCGTGGGCGTAGGCGACCGCGGCGGTGCGGGAGGGGACGTCGAGTTTGGCGAAGATGTTGGTCAGGTGCCGGGCGACGGTCTTGTCGCTGAGTACCAGCCGGCGGGCGATCTCGGTGTTGCTGTTGCCCGCGGCAACGAGGCGGAGGACTTCGAGTTCGCGTCCGGTCAGGCCGCCGGGGGTGCCTCGGTTCAGGAGCTTCTCGGCCTCCTGCCGGGCCGGGACCGCGCCGAGCTCGGTGAAGGTCCGGAGCGCGGCCGTCAGCTCCTCGACAGCCGAGTCCTCGTCGTCGAGTTGCCGTAGCGAGCGGCCGACGAGGACCTTCGCCCGGGCCACTTCGTACGGCGCCTGCAACCCGCTCCACAGTTGCGTCGCGAGCCTCGCCTGGGACAGCGATCGCTCCGGGTCGTCCGCGGCCAACGCGACCACGCCGGCGCAGTACGCCGCCATCGCGCGCAACCCCGAACAGCCGAAGGATTCGGCGATCCCGGTCAGCTCAGTGGCGGTCTGCTCCGCCTCGTCGAGGGATGCACCAGCGACCAGCACTTCGACCGCTCCAGGGAGCAACCGAGATCGCTGCACCGGTCCGCCGACCTCCGCGAGCAGGCGCCGTATCACTGCGATCGCAGCCGTCGCGCGACCACGGGCGAGGAGCAGAAGCGCACGACCCGGCTGAGGGTCGTAGCCGAACGACGACGCCTGGTCGTAAGCGGTCTCGGCGAGTGCGAAGTCGCCGCGGATTCGCTGTACGTCGCCGCACTCGCTCAACGCGAGGCCGGCGGCAGCCTGCTTTCCGGATTCGGCGTACCGGCGACAGGCGTCGTCGAACTCCTCCAGGGCCGCCCCGAACGCGCCGTGCAGACGCAGGATCTGTCCCCGATGCACCGCGCACTGGCCGGTGAACGGGACCAGGTCCGGCTGGCTGTCGCACCAGCGGGTCAGCGCGGTCGTCCAGGCCGAGGCCCGGGAGAAATCCGACACCTCCTGGCAGCCTTCGATCATCGCGCAGTACACCTGGCCCGCGAAGATCGGGGACACCTCGCCGGCCGCGACGCCGACCATCGCCTCGTCGAGCATGGCCAGGCCCTCCGGCACCCGGTTCGAGTACATCAGCAGGCGGCCCTGGCACGTCAGGCCCTGCGCCAGCAGATCGGCATCACCGAACCGGCGGGCCGCCTCGGTGATCTCGGTGCCGGTCCGCAACGCCTCGGCGTACTCGCCCTGCGCCAGGTGCCGGAAGAACTCGTGGATGCGGAGGTAGCCCCGCTCCACCACGTCCGCGGGCTGGTCCGCCAGCAGCCGCTCGGCCCGCGCCGCCCAGCCGCTGCCGATGGCCACCTCACCCCGGACGTTGAGCACCATGGCGAGCCAGAACGCGAACCGGACCGCGCCCAAGGTGTCGCCGGCGTCCACCTGAAGGCGATAACCGCGTTGCAGGGCCCGGATACAGGCGTCGTCGTCACCGACCAGATAGGCCGAGGTGGCGAGCGTCTGCAGGTCGTCCGGGCCCAGGCCGTCGCCGGTGGCGGACAGTTGGTCATAGGCGGTCGCCCAGTCGCGTCGCTCGAACGCTTCCCGGGCGCGTGCCAGGTCGTCGACGATGCCCATCGCGTACCCTCCCCTCCTTCGGGAGGATACGCGCGGACAGCTCAGGCGGCGACAACGCTGCGTGAGCGGGCCCGGATGCGGCCGGCGACGTACTCCGCGTCCCGGCCGACGCCCGGCAGCACCGTCGAACTGAAGGCGAACTGGAAAGCCAGACCGCAGAAGAACAGCCCCGGAGCGCCGTCGACGACCCCACGCATCTCGACCGGCCAGCCGTTTTCACTGAAGACCGGCAGCCGGATCCAGTCGAACACCTGCTTGAACCCGGTGCTCCAAACCACGTTGGCCACGTCCAGCACCCGGCCGTCGGCCAGCATCGGCCGCCCGTCCTGGACCCCGGTGACGCGGTCGTGGACCCGCTCGACCCCTCGCGCGAGCAGGTCCTCCCGCTTGACCCGGAGCATCGGGCCGCCGTGGAACCGGATCTCGTCCTTGATCTTCCGCCCGATCGGGGTCCGCCGGGTAAGGACGTGCCGGGCGAGGAACACGAGGAACGGGAATACATAGGGGGCCCTGCGACTCTCCAACCGCAACGGGAATTGGCCGGGGTCGCGGCCACAGAGGATCGTCGGGTGCGTGGGCGCGACCTCGTACGCGATATCCGTGCCCGAGTGCGAGCCGCCCACCACCAGGACCGGCCCGTCCTTGAGCTGTCCGGGCCGGCGGTACTCGCTGGAGTGCAGTTGCCGGATCGCGGGGTCGAGGTCGACGGCGAAGTCCGGCAGGTACGGCGTACGTCCGAAGGTTCCGGTGGCGACCACGACGTTGTCGGCCAGGATCTGGTCGGTTCCCGTGGTCACGGCGTACTGGCCGTCGATTTGTTCGAGTTTCTCGACCCGGGTGCTGGTCCGGATCGGCAGGTCGAACTTCGCCGCGTACGACTCGAGGTAGTCGGCGACGTCCTCCTTGCCCGGGTACGACCACGGGTCGCCGGGGAACCGCAGTCCGGGCAGGCCGTCGTACTTGGCCGGTGTGTAGAGCCGCAGGGTGTCCCACTGCGCTCGCCAGTTGTCGCCCACCCGGGCGTTGCCGTCCAGGATGACGAACGGCCGGCCTAGTTTCCGTAGGTGGTAGCCGGTCGCCAGCCCGGCCTGTCCCGCGCCGATGATGACTGTCTCGATGCTGGTCATGCGAGTCTCCGCTCCATGAGCAGGTCGCCGTCCCGCCGGGGAGTACGCCGGTACCGCAGGCACCAGATCAGCATCAGCCCGGACGTGACGACGTAGAAGCCGTGCAGGGCCCAGATGGGTCCGGCCGGTAGGTGCACCACGTAGATGCAGTGGACGGCGTTCCCGACGTTCGCCAGGACCATGTTCGCGAGGCTGTACGACGCAAGGTCCTTCGTCCGGATCGCCTTGATCAGCATCGGCAGAGTGCTGCCCGCGAACAGGACGGTGGAGATCGTCCCCGCGAACAGCGCCAACTCCGAAGTGGTCATGTCCCTGACGGTATGGACCGGGGGCCGCCCGCCGCGTCGAACGGAATGCGCAACTTGGTCCGGCCGGCGCCTACGTGGTTTGTCGTACCACGAGAACCGCCCCCACCGGCGATCGGTGGGGGCGGTCCGCAGGAAATGTCAGGCGCCGGCGCCCTCTTGCTTGACTCCGGCGACCGCGGTCGGGTCGTCGATCCGGTACTTGCGGGCGGCCTCGGCGGCCACCTCGCGCTTGACGTCGCCGCGCTTGGCCAGGATCTCCAGGGTGGCGACCACGATGGACTCGGCGTCGACGTGGAAGTGCCGGCGGGCGGCGGCCCGGGTGTCGGCCAGGCCCCAGCCGTCGGTGCCGAGCGAGGTGTAGTCGTTCGGGACCCAGCGGGAGATCTGGTCCTGGACCGAGCGCATGAAGTCGCTGACGGCAACGACCGGGCCCTTGGTGTCCTTCAGCTGCTCGGTGATGAACGGAACCCGTTCGTCCTCCTCCGGGTGCAGCAGGTTGTGCTCCTCGGCCGCGATCGCGTCCCGGCGCAGCTCGTTCCACGAGGTGACCGACCAGATGTCGGCGGCCACCGAATACTCCTCGGCGAGGATCTGCTGGGCCTTGCGGACCCACGGCAGCGCCACGCCGGAGGCGAGCAGCTGCGCCCGCGGTACGTCGTCGCCCTCGGCCGTCGGGTACTCGTGGAACCGGTACATCCCCTTCAGCAGCGCCGCCACATCGAGGTTCTCCGGCTCTGCGGGCTGCGGGACCGGCTCGTTGTAGACGGTCAGATAGTAGAACACGTCGTCGCCGTACGGCTTCGCCTCGTCCAGGCCGTACCCGTACATCCGGCGCAGGCCGTCCTTGACGATGTGGGCCACCTCGTACGCGAAGCCCGGGTCGTAGTGCACCGCGGCCGGGTTGGTCGAGGCGAGCAGGGGGGAGTGCCCGTCGGCGTGCTGCAGGCCCTCACCGGTCAGCGTGGTCCGGCCGGCCGTCGCGCCGATCAGGAAGCCCCTGCCGAGCTGGTCGCCGAGCGCCCAGAGCGAGTCACCGGTCCGCTGGAACCCGAACATCGAGTAGAAGATGTAGAACGGGATCATCGGTTCGCCATGCGTCGCGTACGACGTACCGGCGGCGATCATCGACCCCATCGCACCCGCTTCGCTGATGCCCTCGTGCAGTAGCTGGCCCTGCTCGGACTCCTTGTAAGCCAGCAGCAGGTTGCGGTCGACCGCCTCGTACTGCTGGCCGTGCGGCGAGTAGATCTTCGCCGTCGGGAACATCGAGTCCATCCCGAAGGTGCGGTACTCGTCCGGCGCGATCGGCACGATCCGATGCCCGATCTGCGGGTCCTTCATCAGGTCGCGGAACAGCCGGACCAGCGCCATCGTGGTGGCCACCGGCGTCTTCTCGTTGCCCTTGCTGAGCGGCTTGTAGACGTCGTCACCAGGAAGGGTCAGCGTGGTCTTCGGCTTCACCCGGCGCTCGGGCAGGAACCCGCCGAGCTGGCTGCGCCGCTCCATCATGTACTGGTACTCCGGCGAGTCCTTGCCGGGGTGGAAGTACGGCGGGTTGTACGCGTCCTCGAGATCCTTGTCCTCGATCGGCAGGTAGAGCCGGTCCCGGAACGTCTTCAGGTCGTCCGAGGTGAGCTTCTTCATCTGGTGGGTCGCGTTGCGGCCCTCCAGCGCCTCGATCGTCCAGCCCTTGATCGTCTGGGCCAGGATCACGGTCGGCTGGCCGACGTGC
This sequence comes from Kribbella caucasensis, assembly GCF_004361855.1. GTDB lineage: Bacteria > Actinomycetota > Actinomycetes > Propionibacteriales > Kribbellaceae > Kribbella > Kribbella caucasensis. The sequence goes on along the minus strand of NZ_SNWQ01000015.1, from coordinate 43,558 downwards.
TCGTTCGCGCTCTTGAACGCGGCGTACACCTTGCGGTAGTCGTGACCGCCGCGGGGAAGCTTGCGCAGATCCTCGTCGGACATGTTCCGGACCATCGCCTGCAGCCGCTGGTCGCCGCCGAAGAAGTTGTTCCGGATGTACTCGCCGGTCTCCACCGAGTAGGTCTGGAACTGGCCGTCCGGCGTGGTGTTCATCTTGTGCACCAGCGCGCCGTCGTGGTCCTGCGCGAGCAGCGCGTCCCACTCGCGGCCCCAGATCACCTTGACCACGTTCCAGCCGGCGCCGCGGAAGAACGCCTCCAGCTCCTGGATCACCTTGCCGTTGCCGCGGACCGGCCCGTCCAGCTGCTGCAGGTTGCAGTTGATCACGAAGGTGAGGTTGTCCAGCTCCTCGCGGGCGGCCAGGCCGATCGCGCCGAGCGACTCCGGCTCGCCCATCTCGCCGTCGCCGAGGAACGCCCAGACCTTCTGCTGGCTGGTGTCCTTGATGCCGCGGTTGTGCAGGTAGCGGTTGAACCGGGCCTGGTAGATCGAGTCCAGCGCGGCCAGCCCCATCGAGACGGTCGGGAACTCCCAGAAGTCCGGCATCAGCCGCGGGTGCGGGTACGACGACAGGCCCTGGTGCGGGCCGCGGGAGACCTCCTGGCGGAACCCGTCCAGCTGGTGGGCGCTGAGCCGGCCTTCCAGGAAGGCGCGGGCGTAGATGCCCGGCGACGCGTGCCCCTGGATGAAGATCTGGTCGCCGCCGCCCGGGTGGTCCTTGCCGCGGAAGAAGTGGTTGAAGCCCACCTCGTACAGGCTGGCCGCGGACTGGTAGGTGGCGATGTGGCCGCCGACCTCCAGGCCCTTGCGGTTGGCCTTGCTCACCATCACCGCGGCGTTCCACCGGATGAAGGCGCGGATCCGCCGCTCGATGTGCTCGTCGCCGGGGAACCACGGCTCGCGCTCGGGCGGGATCGAGTTGATGTAGTCGGTGCTCCGCAGCGCCGGCACACCGACCTGTTTCTCCCGGGCCCGCTCGATCAGCTTGAGCATCAGGTAGCGCGCCCGCGCCTTGCCGCGCTCGTCCAGCACCGCGTCGAGCGACTCGAGCCACTCACGAGTTTCGTCAGGGTCGATATCGGGGAGCTGGGTCGGCATCCCCTCGGTGATGATGGCTGGTGGTTCGTGTCCGGAAGCCACGGTGCTCCTGCCGTTCTCTCTAGTAGGTACTCCTAGCAATCCTGTCACCTGTTCGGAATGCGTTCTACTTCGCGTCCCTTCCGTGGCAGGTTCCGGTTCCGACGGCCTGGTCATACCGGACACGGACAGTCTGCGGCACGCGCATACCGGACACGTCACGGAACCCTCGTGCATACTTGCGCGACGATGTAGGCCACGATGGACTACTGCTACTGACGCCTACCCCCGCTCAGCGGGACGACGGAGGAGGACACGTGAGCGCGACCGCGGACCACGCGGACGGCAAGCCCGGCGAGCCGAACATGGCGACCCGGCTCGGCTTCGAACCTGGCACGGTCGTGCAGGAGCTCGGCTACGACGACGACTGTGATGACGCGCTCCGCGACGCCATCCAGGAGATCACCGGCGAGCAGTTCGTCGGTGACGACACCGATGACGTCGTCGATGCCGTCCTGCTCTGGTACCGGGAGGACGACGGCGACCTGGTGGACGCCCTGTTCGACGTCCTGACGGACCTGAAGGCCGGCGGAGTGGTGTGGCTGATGACCCCGAAGGTCGGCCGGGACGGCTACGTCGACGCCAGCGACGTCGCGGAGGCGGCCCCGACGGCCGGGCTCTCCACGACCAGCAGCCTGACCGTGACCGAGGACTGGTCGGCGACAAAACTGGTGATGCCGAAGTCGCCCCGGAAGAAATGATCCTCCGGTGAGCGCCGCCGTCCCCCCGGTCGGCAGCGCGGCACCGGACTTCAGCGCCCGCAACCAGCACGGCGAGCAACTGCGGCTGTCGGACTACCGCGGCCGCCGCGACGTCGTCCTGGTGTTCTATCCGTATGCCTTCAGCCGGGTCTGCACAAGCGAGCTCGGACAGCTCCGGGACCGGCCGGATCTGCTCGCCGCGGCGGAGTTCCTGGCCGTGTCCTGCGACCCGATGTTCACCCTCCGCGCGTACGCCGAGGCGGAGCGGCTCGAGTTCGGCCTGCTCAGCGATTTCTGGCCGCACGGGGCGATCGCTTCGCAGTACGGCGTGTTCGACGCCGACCGGGGTGCGGCGGTGCGCGGGACGTTCGTGATCGACCGTTCCGGGCTGATCCGCTGGTCGGTGGTGAACCCGATCCCGGAGGCCCGCGATCCGGACGACTACGCCCGGGCCCTGACGGAACTCGGTCTGGTTCTCGGATAGACTGCGCGCTCGCGGTATCGGGGTGCTTAGCTCAGCGGTAGAGCGCTTCCCTTACAAGGAAGATGTCGGGGGTTCGATCCCCTCAGCACCCACCTCCTCTCACCCTCCGGGTCCTTCCGGGCGATCCGTCGATCGGGCGTATCCGCAGGCCTCGACGGTCGTTGTCTTCGATGGCAGCCGTTGGTGGAATTCTTAACCTTCGGCTGCTGAGAACGGACTCCACCAGGCCACCCCTCGGCTGGTAGGGTTCACGGCTGTCGGTCGGCACGATGACGCTCCGGTTCACCCGGTCGCGATGTCGTTTCGCCTGGCGGTAAACGGGGCTGTTCTGTCGGTTTTGTCAGTGAGGCGGGCGACGGGCATGCCCTGGCCCGGCTCCGTCCAGTTGGGGAGGCACGTGCACGTGGGTCGCCAACTGGCAGCCGCCTCCATCGCCCGCCTGGCCGCTGTGCGCTGCGTTGAGCGGGCTGCTGTGGCGGTGGCTGCTGTGGTGGTGGTAGGGGCGTGGTGAGGAACGGCGCGGACCGGCCGGCGATCAGTACCGGACCGGCCCTGATGATCCCGGCCGGGTACCCGCGTGATCTGCCCAGTGCCCTGATCCGAGCGGCCCGCGACTTCGGCGCCGCCGGGGTGGTCGAGATCGGCCCGGACGGCCGCGAGACCCGGCTCGACTTCCCGACGCTGCTGGAGCTCGCCGCCCGGATCCTGGCCGGCCTGCGCGCGAACGGCGTACGGGCCGGTGATCCGGCGGTCGTGCACTGCACCGAGCCGGTCGGTTTCTTCGCCGCCTTCTGGGCCTGCACCCTCGGTGGGATCCGGCCGCTGCTGATCTCGCCCTCACCCGAAGGCGACCGGTCCGAGGCGGGGCGCGAGCGGCTCCGCAGGGTCACCGAGCTGCTCGGCTGGACCGTCCTGATCGGCCGCCCGACCGACCTGCCGGACGATCTCGGCCTGCCCGTGCTCGACCCCGATGCGCTCGCCGGGCACGAACCGACCACCGAGTTTCACCGGCCGGCGGCGGACGACGTCGCCGTACTGATGCTGTCGTCAGGGACCACCGCCGGGTCGCCGAAGGTCATCCAGCTGACCCATCGCGGCCTGGTCGAGTTCGCGGCCGGTACGCCGGCGATGCTGCCGGTGCGACCGGGTCAGGTCACCCTCAACTGGTTGCCGCTGGACCAGAGCGGGTCGTTCCTGCTGTACCACCTGCTGCCCGTGTTCACCGGTTGCACCAACATCCACGTCAACACCGGCTGGCTGCTGGCGAACCCGATGCGCTGGCTCGACCTGATGGACCAGCACCGGGTCAACCACTCGTGGTCGCCGAACTTCGGCTACCGGCTCGTCACGTCCGCGATCGCCGAGGACTCGGACCGGCACTGGGACCTGTCCGCGTTGCGCAGCCTGGTCAGCGGTGGCGAGCAGATCACCGTGCCCGTGATGAGCGAATTCCTCCGGCTGACGAACCGCTTCGGCGTAGTACCGGAGACCTTCGTCGCGGCCTGGGGGATGACCGAGACGGTCACCGGCATCACGTTCGCGCGGCCCGGCCTGACCCCGAACGTGCACCGCGTGCGGATCCCCCCGACGGGTGTCGTGGAGTGGGTCGACCAGCTGACCCCGCCGGGCAAGGTCGCCGTCGCCCGGCCGGGCAAGCCGCGGACCGAGGCACCCGGCGTACTGAGTCTCGTCTCGGTCGGCGCGCCCGCTCCGGGGACGACCGTGCGGATCGTCGGACCCAACGGCGCGGTCCTGCCGGAGGGACGGATCGGGCAGCTGCAAGTGGCGTCCGCGCGGGTGACTCCCGGGTACCTCGGCAACCCAGACGCCGACCGCGCCGCGTTCCCGGTCGGCAACTGGCCGGCCCGCAAGTGGCTCGCGACCGGCGATCAGGCGTTCATCATCGGCGGCCAGATCGTCATCACCGGCCGGGACAGCGAACGCATCATCCTCAACGGCCAGAACTACTACGCCCACGACATCGAGTCGATCACGGCCGCGCTACCAGGAGTCCTCGACGGCCTGGTCGCAGCCTGCGGCGTCGCCGACGCGACGACCGGCTCCGACCGCCTCGTCATCTTCTACGCCCCCACCGGCGAATCCGCGACCAGCGTCGACGAGGTAATCCGCGCCGTCATCCACGACCGCCTGGCCGTCCTCGCCCAAGTCGTGGCCGTCGCCCCCAACCACTTCCCCCGAACCCCCGGCGGCAAGATAGTCCGCCCCCTCCTAAAACAACGCTGGCTAGAAGGCTCCCTAGACCACGCCCCAGCGCCCCACACGCCCACCACCCCGGTCACGCACCCCGCTGCCATCGCGGGCACACACCCCACCGCCCCGGGCATCCCACCCACGGCCACCCACTCCACCGGCACACCCACGGCCACGCCCGGTACCCACTCCTCCGCCACGCCGGCCGTCCCACCCACCGCCACCTCAGGCGTCCCAACCGCGCCCGCACCGCACCAACCCGTCCGCCACGCCCCGCCCACCCCAGCACCCAACGACGTCGACGCCCTATCCGCGCCCGCAGCCGATCACCCCGACAACGCGGCCGCACCCGGACCCGACGTCCAGCACGACGCGACCACGACGGACGCTGACACGCAGTACGACGCGGCCGCGGCGGACCCTGACGCCCGGTACGACGAGGCTGCATCGGGCACTGAACTCGACGAGGACGCAAGCGAGCGAACCACCGAACTCCCGGTAGTCCGCCTGGCCTGGCGCCGCGAGCTCAAGGAATCCATCCCCCGCCCACCCCAACGCCCCACCTTCGGCGCCAACCGCACCCCCGAGCCCCCCAAGCCCGTCCCCTCGCCCAACCCCGACCCCCAGACCGACACCCCCGAAGACCAGTTCTTCAACAGCACCGCCTTCGCCCCAACCCCCGAGCCCAACCAGACGCCCGACCCCGACGCACCTGCCGAGCCCGAGGCAACCGCGCCCGAGGCGGACACAGCACCCGAGGCAAGCACCGCGCCTGAGGCGGGCACAACACCCGAGACGAGCAACGCACCCGGGGCAACCGCGCCTGATGCAACGAATGAGCCCGACGCACCTGCCGATCCGGCGGAAGTTGTCGCGCCTGAGGCGAGTACTGCGCCCGAGGCGACCACGCCCGACGCAACCGCCGAATCCGACGCACCTGCCGAGCCTGAGCCAACAATCGCGCCTGAAGCCAGCACGGCACCCGCCGCGTCCGCGCCTGACGTAATCAACGAGCCCGCCGCACCTGCGGGGCCCGAGGCGATTTCTGCGTCCGAGGCGATCGCGCCCGACGCAACCGCCGAGCTCGGGGCAGCTGTAGAGCCCGAGCCACCCGTCGCACGTGAGGCGAGCACTGTACCCACCGCGTCCGCGCCTGACGGCACCACCGAGCCTGACGTACCGGCCGAGCCCGAGGCGAAGGCGCCTGAGGCGACCGCGCCTGACGCAATTACCGAGCCCGATGCACCTGCCGAGCCCGAGGCGGGTACTGCGTCCGAGGCGTCCGCGCCTGACGCAACCACCGAGCCTGATGCACCTGCCGAGCCCCAGGCAATCACCGCGCCTGAGGCGACCGCCGCGACTGAGGTCAGTGCGGAGTCCGGCACGAGCGCCGAGCCCGAGGTAATCGCGGAGGCTGAGCCGGAAGCCCAGCCCGCGGTGGAGGCGAAGGGTGGGGAAGCTTCGGCTGAGGCCGAGGAACCGGCGGCGGAGACCGAGTCGGATCCCGAGCCTCCCGCCTTGGTCGACGCCGATGCGGAGCAGTCCGCCCAGGACCAGACGACTGCCGACGACCAAGCGGCGCCCAAGGTCGCTGGGCCTGCCGAGGGCCAAACGGCTCCCGAGGACCAAGTAACTCCGGAGGTTGCTGGGCCTGCCGAGGGCCAGGCTGCTCTCGAGGACCAGGCAACTCCGGAGGTTGCTGGGCCTGCCGAGGGCCAGGCTGCTCTCGAGGACCAGGCAACTCCGGAGGATGCTAAGCCTGCCGAGGACCGGGCAGTTCGTGAGGATGGCGGGGCGGCTGAGGACGGAGCGGCTGCCGAGGTGGTCGAGCCCGCCGACGACCACGCGGCTCCTGAGGCGACCTCGCGTGGCGGTGACCAGGCTGCTGTCGAGGTGGCCGGGCTTGCTGAGCAGCAGTCGTCCGGCGTTGAGGTATTGGCGGCGGAGGGTGAAGCGGGACCCGAGGCCGCCGTGTTGGCAGACGTTCCGGCACCAGAAGATTTGGCGGACGCTCAGGCTGCAGAAGGTGTGGAGCAGGCTGCCGAGGTGGTCGTATCTGCTGAGGTGGGTGGTGAGGGGGAGTCGACTGCGGTCGAGGTGGTTGAGCCCGCCGGGGAGTCGTCGACTGCGGACGCTGTGGCCGGTGGTAGCGAGTCAGAGGACGAGACGGCTGAGGAGCAGCCGGGCGCCGAAGTACCAGAGCAGGCAGCAGCTGAGTCTGCGCCTGAGGTCGACGCCGAGCCAGAGCCCAAGGTCCAGTCGGAGGCTGAACAGAAGCCGGAGCCGGAGCTCGCAGATGCGGTCGAGGACGCGGAGGCTGAGCCCGACGCGGGTGCTGTTGCAGAGCCGGTCGCCGGTACCGAGTCCGCATCCGACCCCGAGCAGCAACCCGCGGCCGAGCCGGCATCCGACCCCGAGCAGCAACCCGCGGCCGACCAGGAGCTTGCAGCCGACCAGGAGCCCGCTTCCGAGGTCGAGTCCCAGGTGGAGCCCGCTGCCGAGCTGGATCCCCAGCCTGCGGCGGACACCGAGCGCAAGCATGGCGATGCCGGCCAGCTAGAACCGGCTGCGGTGGTCGAGCCGGATGACGAGCCCGCATGCGAGTCTGACGAGGAGCCCGCTGCCGAGCAGGATGAGCAGGCCGCTGCCGAGCAGGGTGAGTTGGTTGGCGCGGAGGCGGTTCTCGCGGGCGAGCAGGAGGTCGTTGAGCAGCTGGAGTCGGCGCCGGCCGAGTTGACTCCGGTGGACGTGACGCCGGTTGAAGCGGCTCCGGTGGACGCGGCTCCAGTGGACGTGGCTCCGATTGATGCGGCGCCGGTTGGCGTAACGCCCGTGGCGCGGGCTAAGGGGGAGGGCGCCAGGGGGCGGGGGCTGGTTAAGGCTCAGGTGGTGGAGCCGGTGGCCGTGATTGGGTTGGCGGCTCGGTTGCCGGGGGCGGAGACGCTGGAGCAGTTCTGGGACAACCTCGTCGGTGGGGTGGAGAGTCTGCGGCGGTTTACGCCGGATGAGTTGCAGCAGGCCGGTGGGGCGGACGCGTTCGGCAGCGATGAGGTGGTCGCGGTCAGTGGGGCGCTGAACGATGTGGAGTCGTTCGACGCGGCGTTCTTCGGGTTGAGTGCGCGTGAGGCCGAGCTGACCGATCCGGCGCAGCGGCTGTTCCTGGAGGTCTGCCAGCAGGCGCTGGAACACGGCGGGCACGCGGCGGCGACCGGGCGGATCGGCGTGTTCGCCGGTTCGGGGATGAACCTTTACACGCAGCAGAACCAGTCCGGCGAGAATCTCGCGACCCGGGTCGCCTACCGACTCGGGCTCACCGGCCCCGCGATCGGCGTACAGGCTGCTTGGTCGTCGTCGTTGGTCGCGGTGCACCTGGCGTGTCAGGCGTTGCGCAGTGGCGATGCGGATCTCGCGCTGGCCGGTGCCGCCGCGGTACACGTGCCGCAGGCAACGGCGTACCACACAGAAGAAACACCAACAAAAGAGTCGATCCTGTCGCCCACTGGACACGTGCGCGCGTTCGACGCCGAAGCGGACGGTACGGTCGGTGGCAACGGTGTCGCGGCTGTGCTGTTGAAGCGGCTGGATCAGGCGATCGCGGACGGCGACACTGTGTACGCCGTGATCCGTGGTTCCGCGGTCAGCAACCAGCACGGCCACGTCGACCTGGTCGAGCGCGCGTTGGAGAAGTCCGGCATCGCGGCCGAGTCGATCAGCTACGTCGAGGCGAACGCGACCGGCACCAAAGACGCCGACGCGGCCGAGTTCAAAGCGCTGACCACCGCGCTGCGCAAGCACACCGACAAGGTCGGCTTCTGCACGATCGGCTCGGTGAAGCCGAACATCGGCCACCTGGACAGCGCCGCGGGGATGGCCGGCCTGATCAAGACCGTGCTGATGCTGCAGCACCGCACGCTGGTCCCGACGATCAACTACCGCACGCCGAATCCCGCGCTGCCGTTGGCGGGCAGCCCGTTCGTGATCGGCACCGAGGTCCGCGACTGGGAAGCCGGTACGCCGTTGCGCGCGGGCGTCAGCGCACTCGATGCCCAGGGCACCAGTGCGCACGTCATCCTCGAAGAAGCACCCCGCCAGGTACGCCGCGGCGACGACGGACCGGTCGTCCTGCCGCTGTCCGCACCCGACCCGCATGCCCTCAGCGATCTCGCCGCCCTGTTCCGCGCGGGCCTCGAGCTCGGCACCGGACACCGCCTCATCGACCTCGCCGGTACCGCGGCCCTCGGGCGTGCGGCGCATCGGCATCGCATCGCCGTCACCGGCTCGGCCGAGAGTGAACTGGCCGACGCGCTGGCGACCGCGAGTGCTGCCGAGGTTCCGCGCGGTGGACCTGGTCCGCTCGGCTATGCGTTCACCGGGCAGGGCGCGGCTCGCCGGGGGATGGCGGCGGGTCTTGCCGCGCGGTTCCCGGTGTTCCGGACGGTGCTGGACGAATGCGATCGGGTGTACGCCGAGGAGTTCGGCGGGAGCCTGCTCGAACTGCTGCTGACGCCGGCCGGGTCCGCCGAGGGCGTGTGGCCGACGGAGACCGCGCAACCGGCGTTGTTCGCGTTCGAGTTGGCGCTGGCCCGGTTGTGGCAGTCCTTCGGGGTGCGCCCGGCTCTTGTCGTCGGGCACAGCGTTGGCGAGTACGCCGCTCTGGTCGTGGCCGGTGCGTTGTCGTTCGCGGACGGCGTACGGCTGACGGCGAAGCGCGGCGAGCTGATGCAGCGTGGCACCGTACCGGGCGCTATGGTCGCCGTACGGGCCGACGCGGACCGGGTTCGCGAACTGGCGCAGACGCCTGGCGTGGAAGTTGCTGCGGGCAACGGTCCGCAGTCGTTCGTGCTGGCCGGGTCCGAGGTGATCGTCGGGCAACTGGCCGAGCAGCTCGACCGGCTCGAACTCGTCTGGCAGCGGCTGGACGTGGATCGCGCGTTCCACAGCTCGTTGGTCGATCCGATACTGGCGGACTTCGCGGCCGTGGTCGCCGATCTCGATCTGAAGCCGTTGCGGATGCCGATGGTGTCGTCCTGGTCCGGCGAACTGCTGGAGAGCGGGACCATCCTCAGTGGCGACTACCTGGTCGGTCAGTTGCGGCAGCCGGTGCTGTTCGGCGACGCGGTGGAAGCGTTGACTGCGGCCGGTTGCCGGCGCTTCCTCGAACTCGGTCCGGACGCCGTACTCAGCCCAGCCGGCCGCCGGATCGCGCCGAACAGCACGTGGATCCCGACCCAGCGCCTTGGTCAGGATCCCGTCCTCGCGACCATGAACGGCCTTGCGGAGCTCTATCTGCAGGGGACCGAGATCGCGTGGTCCCGCGTGTACCCCGACAGCGGTCGGGTCCCGCTTCCCACGTACCCGTTCCGCCGTACCCACCACCCGGTCGACCCCGCCGCGCGCCCGACGCCGCGCACGCAGCCGCTGACGGTGGACACCGGGGCGCCGGTCGAGCGCCCGACCGGGTCCCTCAAGCGGATCCCGCTCGACCCACCCGCATCCGCCCCGGCCCAGCAACCGCCTCTACCGCAGGCGCCCGACACGTCACCTTTCGCCATCCCGACCGAAAACCACGACGTCGTCACCACCCCGACCCCAGAGATCGCCGACGACGAGTTGGTTGCCGCGGAGCTGGTTGGTACGGAGGTTGCCGATGCGGAGTTCGGCGCGGTGGACGAGAACGAGCCGGCCGCCGAAGAGGTCGAGTCTGCTGCGGTGGTCGAGGACGAGCCGGCCGTGGAGGTTGAGTCTGCAGCGGAGTTCGAGCCGGACGACGAGGCCGCTGATGCTGCTGTAGCAGAAGCCGATCCCACCGACGCCGAAACGCCAGAAGCCTCTGCGGTTGTTGATCCGTTGCTTCCCGGTGAGCTCTATCGGCGGGTGCTTGAGGTTGTGCTGGATCTGACCGGGGAGCAGTTGGGGCTGGATCCGTATGACGTGACGGTGGATCACACGTTCGCGGAACTCGGTGCCGACTCGTTGTCGATGCTTCGGGTGGTCGAGGAGGTCACGCATCGGTTCGCGGTGTCGGTCGCTGTCAGCGAGTTGTTCGAGGAGCTGAACACGCCGCACAAGCTCGCCTCGGCGGTCGCCGCCCGGACGAACCCGGACGCGGTCGTAGACCCCTTCGACCTGCTCGCCGCACCTGAGATCGGCGAGGCCGCCGCATCCGAGGTCAGCACATCCGAGGTTGAGACGGAGCAGGCCGGCGCCGACGAGCCCGTGAAGGATTCGCGGGCGACGTTGGCGGTACTGGGATCGGGGCTGGCCGAATTGGCGGCGAAGGTGGATGCGGCAGCGGCGGCGACCAGCGAGGCGGAGCTGCCCGGATCCGGGATGGCCGCGTTGATGTCGCAGCAGCTGCGGGTGGCCAGCCAGCTGGTCGACGGCGTCACCAAGCTGATGCACGAACAGCTCGCCCTCCTGAACGAATCCGCCAAGAATTCGAAGGCCGAGCGTCCCGCGGAAGACGAAACGCCGCAGCCGCCTCACCAGGCCGAGGTCATACCTGCCCAAGGTGGCTGGGCGCACGCACCCCAAACCCCAGCACCAGGCGAGCGAGCGGCCGAAGTACCGAAAGAGCCAAAGTCCGACCTCGCGTACTGGCAGGCCGCGTTGAGTGGCGCTCAGCCGTTGGTGCTGCCGGCGGATCGGATGCGGCCGGCAGCCAGCGGCCGTACGGCGGCCGTCGTGCACGAGTTGGACGCAGCCCTCGGCGAGGCCGTGTTCGGGTTCAGCCGGGATCGGCGGGTCAGCCCGTTGATGACGATGATCGCGGCCGTCGGCACCGTGCTCGGCCGGTTCGCGGCCCAGGACGACGTGACGATCGGCGCGACGGCGCTCCGCAGCCGCGGTGCGCGACCGATGCCGCTGCGCCTCGACCTGTCCGGTGAGCCGGATCTCGGCGAGCTGGCCCAGCGGGTCCGCGAGATCACCACGGCCGCGTTCGACCACGCCGCCGTCGACCTCGCCGTACTCGAACAGGATCCGCTCTTCCAGGTGCTGGTCGAGTTCGAGGAACCCGACGACGCCGAGCTCGGCCAGGACCTCGACCTCCGGCTCGTCCTCGCGCACCACCCGAAGGGCATCACCTGTACGGCGACCTACCGGGCCGGCCTCTTCGAAGAGACCACGATCCGCCGCCTGCTCGACTACCTCGAGGCCGTACTGCGCCGCGCGATCGCCGACCCCACCATGTCCCTCCCCGAGCTCACCGCGCCGACCGAGTCCGACCTCGCGGTGCTCCGGGACCTCGAAGGCGAGCCGCCGGTCGCCGGTCCGATCGGCCGACTACGCCGGAACGCCGTGGTGGCCGGTGAACTCAGTGGGCTGCACACGTTGTTCGAGCAGCAGGTCGCCCGTACGCCGGACGCGATCGCCTTGATCCATGGCGATCGCGAGATCACGTACGCCGAACTGGACCGCCGGTCGAACGCGGTCGCGTGGCAACTCGTCGACCTCGGGGTGAAGCCCGGGCAACTCGTCGCCGTACGAGTGAGCCGCGGCGCCGAGCTCGTGGTCGCAGTACTGGCTGTCCTCAAGTCGGCGGCCGCGTACCTGCCGCTGGATCCAGGTGTGCCGGAGTCGCGGTGGGCGTTCATGACCACCGATGCGGGAGCAGTCGCGCTGGTTGGCGATGACGCGGCGCTCGCGGATCGACTCGGGCTGAACCTCGTCCCGGTCGCGGCCGTGGACGGTGACGCGCGAGCGCGGCAGGCCCCGCCGGTGCGGGCGTCCGCGGACGACCTCGCCTACTGCATCTACACGTCCGGCTCGTCCGGGAACCCGAAGGGCGTGGCGGTTCCACACCGCGGCCCGGTCAACCTGATCCGGCACTACCTGCGGACTCGGTCCTCGCGCCGGACGTTGCAGTGGAGTGCGTTCGGGTTCGATGTCCACGTGCAGGAGATGTTCACGGCGCTCGCCTCGGGTGCGGCGCTGGTGCTGATCGGCGACGACGACCGGTACGACCCGGACGCGGTGGTCGCGGCGCTGACCGAGCATCGGGTCGAGCGGCTGTTCATGACGTTCACTCCACTGACCGCGCTGCTGGCCACGCTCGAGGAGATGCCGGAGTTGCCGGCGCTGCGCGAGATCGTCGCGGGCGGTGAGGCGATGGTGATGACGCACGGTATCCGCGACTTCCTAAAGGCGCACCCGGAATGCACGCTCTACAACGAATACGGGCCGACCGAGGCATCCGTGGTCACCACGATCCACCAGGTCGACCCGGACGACGATCGGCCATCGATCGGCCGTCCCATCGACGGCGTCGTGGTCCGGTTGCTCGACGCGGCGATGCGGCCGGTGCCGGCGGGTGCGATCGGGGAGATCCATCTCGGTGGTGTCGCCGTTGCCCAGGGCTACGTCGGCCGGCCGGAGGAGACGATGTCCGCGTTCGTGGCCGATCCGGCGCATCCGGGCGGTCGCCTCTACCGCACCCGCGACCTCGGCCGGTGGCGGCCGGACGGCACGCTGGACTACCTCGGCCGGGTCGACGACCAGGTGAAGATCCGCGGCCATCGGGTCGAGCCGGGCGAGACCGAGCACGTACTGGCGGACCTGCCCGGCGTGACGGACGCGGTCGTGGTCGCGTGCACCGACCCGGCGGGGGAGACCTGCCTGATCGGATACGTCGTGCTGGAAGACGACGATCCGGCCGTGCTGACCCGGTTGATGATGGAACTCACCAAGGACCTGCCGATCTACCTGGTCCCCGCCGACCTGATCCCGCTGGAAGAACTCCCCCTGGACGCAAGCGGCAAACTAGACCGCTCCCGCCTCCCCGAACCAGAGTGGCTGAAGGAGTAGGCCCGTACTACGCCGGCGCTGCCGATCGTGCCCAGCCCGTACTACGCCCGCGCCGCGGGCCGGCGTACCGGGTTGGTGTTGTCAACGGATCGAGTCGCCTCGCGGAGACGGCCGCGAGGCGACTCGATCTTGACGTCGGTTCTGCATCGTGGACGGGGGAGTCGCCCCGTCGACCGCCCTCCCGCGATCTTCGGCCCACCGTCCGCGGTGCAGAACCCGCGTCGATCCTCATCCCTCCCGAGGATCGATCGCATCAACGAGGTCGTCAGGCACCATCCCTGACCGGCCTCTTCACTCGTCTGCGCAACAGCGCGTAGGCACTGATCACACAGATGAGTAGCGAGTAGACCGCCCACACGGATCCGACGTTGCCCAGGCCCGGTCCGTTTCCACGGGATCCGAGGCCGACGACGGCGGTGACCGCGACCAGCGCGATCAGTGGGCCGGTCCAGCCCAGCACGCCCATCCGCACCGGCTGCTCGTACTCGGACGCTTCGTCCGGTGCGGCAGTGGGGGACAGGGGATGACCCCGGAGGGACTCGTGCAGAGCGGCGACACCGCACGAGGCGGCGACGTTCAGCAGTAGCAGGCGGTCGGCGACGTCACCGAGCGCGGCACCTTGCGGACCGACGGTGCCGTACAGGACGGCGTACAGGTCGACTGGGACGGTGACAGCGGCGGCGGCGATGACGGCCAGCTGGAACAGACGCGGCCGGCGGACGAACGCACGCACCCGGCCGTTCCGGGTGGTGGTCAGCACGACCAGGCCGGTGAAGAAGGTTGAGAAGACGAGGAGTACGGCTACGTCCATGCAGGTTCTTTCCCTACGGTCGAGCGTTGCCCCAGGCAAACGCTGGTGGACATGCGACGTACAACCCGGTTGCCCGCCCGAGCGGCGGAGAGTCGCCTCTCCGCCGCTCGTGCTGACGGTCAATCCCTGGCATGCAGGCCCCCCTGATTGCCCTTGGATGACGTGCCCCCACCCCATCCATCCGTTGAATCGCTGGGACTGGGGTAGTCGTTACAGAGTTTTCGGGATTGGGTTAAAAATGCGCAAAATTGCTCGGGACTACCCTTTCCGCGCGAACGGATGTGTGCAAAGGGTCGCGGGGTGCAGTTCACCCGTGACACGCCGCTCCGACCGACAACCGGACTGCCCAAACGTCGGACAGTATCCGCTCTCGCCGGGTGGTGTCCGAGGTCCCGGCAGCGCCGTACCAGGGCGGGTGGACCGGGAGGTTACGCGAGGGTGTCCCAGGCGAGGCGGGCGGCGCCCAGCAGGCCGGCGTTCGCCAGTTGGGCGGGCTCGACCGACAGATCGGCGACGAAGGGGAGCTGGGCGAGGCGCTTGACCCAGCGCTGCACCGGATCGAACAGCACCGGCCCGGCCTTCGCGACGCCCCCGCCGATCACCACACTCGTCAGGTCGACCGTGACGGCGGTCGCGACGATGCCCGCGGCAAGGGCCTGTGCCCCGTCGTCGAACACCGCGACCGCGATCTCGTCACCCGCCGCCGCATCCGCCGACAGCACCGCGGCGTCGACCGACTCGCTGGTCCGCCAGCCCCGGCGCTGCGCCCGCGCGACCATCCGCGGACCACTCGCGTACGTCTCGACACAGCCGTACGACCCGCATGCACAAGCCTCGCCGTCGAGGTCGACGACCACGTGCCCGAGGTGGGCCGCGTTCCCGGACTGCCCGAGCAGCGGCCGGCCGTCGACCACGATGCCGGCGCCGACCCCGGTGGAGACCACGATCCCGAGCATCGCGTCCGCGTTCCGGCCCGCGCCGGTCCAGAACTCGCCGAGCGCGAAGCAGTGCCCGTCCACCCCGAGCTCGACCGGTACGTCGCCGACCAGCTCGCGGACCCGGTCCACCAGCGGGAAGTTCCGCCAGCCGGTGATGTTCACGGGGGACACCAGGCCGTGCCGCTGATCCAGCGGTCCGGCCGACCCGATCCCGACCGCGACCGGCCGTACGTCACCCTCGACCCGGCCGATCAGCTCGGCCAGCGCGGCGAACACCTGCTCGGCGTCCCCGGGTGGCGTGGGGATCCGGTGCTCGGTGAGGATCCGGCCGTCGGCGCCGACGATCGCGGCGGCCATCTTGGTGCCGCCGATGTCGATGCCGAGCACCGTCCCCTGATCCACAGCTGCCTCGTCGCTCAAGGTTCCCCCCATCAGTGCCGGTGCAGGTTGTCTGGTTGGAAGCTGTCGCCGGGATGCTCGAGCCCGTGCACCAGCTGGACCCGTTCGTGCATCGCCCGGTTCAGCCAGCGCGCGAACGCCTCCAGCCGCGCGCTCTGCACCAGCTCGGCATGCCAGCCGGCCACCGGTACTCCCGCATCCGCCGGCGGCTCCTCACCGAGGACGTCGGCCGCATACGCCAACTGCGCGGCCGGAATCCGTACGTCGGCGCTCACCACCGCGGCAACCCGCCGTACAGCCTCCGACCCCGCCAGTGCCGCCGCGGTGATCGAACCGACAGCGATAGCAGTCGACACCTCCAGCGGCTTGGTCCCTGTCTCCGGTACGGCGTCCGTGCGCCGGCGCAGCTCGTTGGCGCACAGCTGCTCGGTGATGATCACCTGCGCCACCCAGCGGGTCAGCTGCCGACCCTCGCGGCTGTCGGGCCTCGGCAGCACGCAGGCCTTGTCACCCGCACGCAGGCCCGCGAGCCGCTCATCCAGCAGCTCGCGGGACAGAGGTTCCCCGTCGAGGTACGCCATCACCCCCGCCGGCGCAACAGGCGCATGCCCGTGCCCGTGACCGTGTCCCAAGGCGACCGCGGCCGTCACTGGATCTCCAACCGGACCGTCGGCGCGTACTGCGCGCGCCCGAACCACATCACCTTCGGCAGCACCCACGCATGCGCCGGACCCGAATCGGCGGGCGCGACCACCTGTACCGGCACCGTCACCGACGACTTCGGCGGTACCACGACCGCCCGCACCGGCTCGGGCAGCCACGACCACGTCCCGTACGGCGACGCGAGCTGCAACTCGGCCCGGATCTCCGACAACGTCGTGTTCGCGAACACCAACTCCAGCGTCTCGGTCGTCCCGGCCCGCAACCGCAGATCGTCGGTCGACGGCGTCACGGTCAACCCGGTCGGCCGCCCGGGCTCACCCTCGACCGCGCCGGATCCGTGGTCCGGCGGCTCGGTCGGCGCCATCCCGAACCCGAGGGTCGCGGTCAGCTCCGGGCTGTCCCCGACGAATACCGTCACGACATCCTCGACCGCCCGTACGCCGGATCCGCCCGCCAGCTCATCGGTCCCGGTCAGCACCCGAGCCGCGACGAAGTACTGACCCGGTTCGCAGCATTCCGGCGGGCTCACATTGGCCAGCTGCCGCACGTATCCGCCCGGTTCCAGCCGCAGCGGCCGATCCGGCTGATCCGTCGTCCACCCGTCGGGGGGGTCCAGTGTCAGAACCCCCTCAGCCACCACATCGGCGTACTGGTTGGCGATCACCATCGAGACCTCGAACGGCTTGCCCGCGGTTCGTGCGACGGTGGGCGAGAGCGAGATGCTGACCGGGAGGAAGCCCATCTGGGCCGGACCCCGGTTGTGCAGCCAGTACCGCGAGTACGACGGCTGGGTGATCTCGTCGGCCTGCCCCAGAACGGTTTGCCCGGGATCCCCGGCCGACTCGAGGTCCAGGACGAACGTGTCGACCGCGGACCCGGCGAGCTCCACCGAGAGTTTTCCGTCGGCAACGTCTATCGGTGCGCCGCGGGACTCGAGCAGATCGGCATGCGATGCGCCGGTGATCGGCAGGGTGGACGTGACGGTGGCCGTCGCGCCGAGACCAGTTGCCTCGATCAACCGGAGCGTAACGCCCTCGCGCGGATCGGCGGCCCGACCCGAGCCGTGCGCGATCGGGTTGCCGGCAGGTTTGAGAGTCGACACCAGTACGTCGCGCTCCGGGGTGACCTGGAGGAGCGAGTGGGTCGCGGGCAGGGTGCCGTCGTGACCGGTAGTGGTTGCCGCGAGCAACGGTGAGGAGAACTCCTGGCCGCGGGACGGGAGTTGCAGGGCCCGCCAGTCGCCCGCGCCGGTGGTGAGCGCATACCGGAACTCGTGCGTCCAGTGCTGCAGCTGGAACGACGAACCATCAGGCGTCGACCGGCGCGGCGGGTCGATCCAGATCCCCGACGGCCAGCCGGTGCAGGACCGAAGCAGCGATGCGTGCAGCGCGCCGGACGGGTCAACCGCGAACCCAGGCAGCCCGTACGTCAACAGCGCAACAGTCACATCCTCAAAGTCCTCAACCACCCCGTCCCCAACAACAGTCGCCCTGGTCCGCGCCTCGCCCAGCTGCTCCACAGCGTTCGCAACAGCAGCCGCCGACGGCAACACCAGCGCAGGAATCGCCCGAGTGTCCCGCACATCAGCGTTGGGCTTCCACACGTCGGCCAACGCCGTCCTCGGTGGCACGAAGCGCGGCTCATCCCCGCCGAACGCCCCGCCTGCACCAAGCGCCCCGTCTGCTCCGTGCGCCTCGCCCGCGGCGCTGCTCGCTTCTCTGTCCGCTACCTCATCCAGGAGGCTGGCTGCCTTGCCTACCAGGATCCGTAGGTCGGGGAGGTTTGAGTCGACCTGGAGGTTGCCGTAGCGGGAGCCGCCGGCCAGGGATGTCGTCGCGGTGACGCCGACGCGGGCCAGCGCTACGACCAGGTCGCGGACCTCGGCCGGTTCCATGTCATCCGGTACGACGATCTCCGCGACCGCCAACGGACGCGTCCCGACCTGGTTGCCAGCGGCATCGATCAGGTCGACACGTGCCGTCGAACCGAGCCCGAACCACGTGTTCGCCGGGTTGTCCAGCGTCCACGGCGCCTGCGCGCTGTCCACGTCGATCAGCCCGAACCCGCGACCGACCACCGCACCCGCGACCTCGCTCAACGGCAACGCACCCGGTATGTCGGCCGGGAACTTCACCCGCACCAACCGATCCGATTGCGCGTGGTCGAGGATCCGGGTGGTGAACTCGATCCGGTCCAGCCCGGCATACGCCGTGATCACCGACTCGTACGAGATCCCGTCGACCTCGCCACGGCTGACCACCCGTCCACCGAGCGGGCCCGCCTGGGTGAACACCTTCGCCGGCGCCTCCGAGGACCCGACCACCGGCCCGGACGGAATCAGATGCCACGGCCCCTCACCGAAGCGCGGGTGGTCCGCATACTCCTCGTAGACCCGCAGTTCGTTGCCGAGTCCCTTCAACACCTGCCGGCCGGTCCGCTTGTCGACAATCGAGCTGACCGCACCACCACGGGACGGATCGACCGTGACGTGGAAGAACTCGTTCTCCACCGACTCCGCGGAATCCGCCGGCCCCCACGCCCCCGCCGTACCGTCGACCAGCTGATACGTCCGCCACCCCAACGACGGCACGTCGACGGCAAGGAACGTCAACTTCCCGCCCTCCACCACCGACGGCACCACCTCCCCGTCCGCCGCCAGAACGCTTACGTCCGAAGAACCATGCGCTATAGCCCTCACTTCTTCGGACGCAAGGTCCACGGTCACCAGGTCGGTGCGGGTGAAGGAGAGGGTGTTGGTGACGATGAGAGCCCGCGCGCCGAACGCACTCGTGTCGATCCGCGCCGCGAACGCCTCCAGCGAAGCCGTCCGAGCAGCGTCCGACAGGTCATGCGCCTCGCGCCAGCCGGTGACGAGGTCGATGTAGACCTGGTCCGACTCCGATCCGGTGATCGCGTCGTGGTGCGCGCCGTACGCGAGCTGCCTCCACACCTTGTCCAGCGACGCCTCCGCGAACCGCCCGAGCCCGAGCAACTCGGCGTAGGTGCCCAGCTTCTCGGCATCGACAGCGGCCACCTCTGCGGCCCGCTGCGCCTGCTTGGTGTCGATGTACGAGACGTCCTTGCCGGTGTAGATCGGGTTCATGTCCCGCGACTGCGGCGACGGGCGCCGGCCATCGGCGTCCAGCTCCGCACGGACCCGGTCCATGAAGTGCTTGGTCGTCCCGCAGACGAACTTCGGCCACGCGTAGCGCTCGGCCCAGTCGTGGTGCAGCGCGGTGATCCAGTTGTTCGGCGGGGTGTAGTCACCACCGACCGGCAGCAACGTGTTGCGAGTCGCCGCGACCGTCTTCAGCGTCGCGAACAGCTGGTACGCCGTGTCGCCGGCCGCCTCGACGCTCGGAGCGTTCTGCAGCTCCCAACCAGGACCGTAGTGGTCCGGCATGTAGTGCGTGAGCACGCCGTCGCCGCTCGGGCTGATCCACTCGAACTCGCTGTGGAACTGCATGACGGCGGCCGTCCCCGACTTCGGGTCGCCCCATGCCTGGCGGAGCGGTCCCCACTGGTGGAACGGCCCGCGCGCCCACGCGGACCCGGTCAGCCCGGCCTTCGCCAGGTACCCCGGGAACTGCGGGTCGTGACCGAACACGTCCAGCTGCCACGCGTTCTGCGGGTCGCCGCCGAGGATGTCGCGCTGGTAGCCGACGCCGTACACGATGTTGCGGATGGTGGTCTCCGCGCCGGTCAGGTTCGTGTTCGGCTCGTTGTAGGTGCCGCCGATGATCTCGACCCGGCCCTCCGCGATCAGCCGGCGTAGTACGGCGCGGTTCTCCGGGAAGGTGTCGAAGTACGGCTTGAGGTAGTCCAGTTCGGCCAGCACGAAGCAGTACGCCGGGTCGCGCAGCGCGAGCTTCAGGTGCGCGTCGACAAGACTGAAGGCGTTGTGCGTGTAGACCGGTCGCGTGGTCCCGTCCGGACCCTGCAGGTCCCAGCTGGTCGTGTACGCCGCCTGCGTGTTCCACCAGACCGGGTCGTAGTGGAAGTGCGACACCATCACCATCGTCCAGCCCGGCTCCGCGATCACCACGGCCCCGGCGTCACTCGCCACCTCGTGGCCCCCGGCGGTCACGGTGACCCGTGCGTCCACCGACACCCCGTACTGCGAACGCAGGGCTGGGGCCACCTCGAGCGGCACCTCCAGCCGGTGCTCCCCGTCGCCCGGTGGCAGGTCCGCCGTACCGGTGACGCCGTCGCCGGTCACCGCCACGGACAGCGCGCCGTCGGCAGCGGATCGGGTGAGCTCAACTCGCAGGATCTGGCGAGGGGCGTCGTCGCTGCCGACGAAGAGCTCGGGCGAGGAGACGCGGGTGATCAGAACGGTCAAGGTGATCGGACTCCGGTCGGAGGCGGTCAGGTCGAGAGACAACGTTATCCGCAACCGGTCGATCCAGCGAGGGGGTAAGTCGGGTAATCAGGCTGAAAAGCACTACAGAGTGCTCAGAACCGGGCCCAATGAGGCACTGACGGTCACTGACAACGATGGCCTTTCAGGCGATTGAAAGCATCCCCGAAAGGCCCGATCGCCACCCAGCCCGCGGCTGGATGGCGATCGGGGTGAGGCGGCAGGTCAGTCTTGGTGGAGGCCTGGGGAGCCGGCTTCGACGACGAAGGTGGCGCGGGTGGAGACGGGGGCGCCGGGGGTGCTGACGTATGGCAACACCTTGAAGTCGGCCCGGAGGCTGTCCCGGGTGAGCCGGGTGCTGACGTAGCCGCGCTGGTTGTTCAGCAGCTTGATGTGCGGGTTCTCGGCCAGCAGTTGCGGACCGTTCGCGGGCATGTCCTGGCCGTCGCCGCCGGAGGTGATCGAGGTGGTGACCAGCTCCACTCCGACCGTGGCCGAGTCCGGGTCGCGGAAGTCGGCCTTGAGGTCGTTCGCGTAGTGCCGGTGAACGTCACCCGTCAGCACGACCGGGTTGGTCACACCGCGCTCCCGCATGCCGTCGAGGATCCGCTGCCGGGATGCGGCGTACCCGTCCCACGCGTCCATGCTGTAGCTGACGGCTGGACCGGTGGTGAAGTCGCGGGCCGCGAAGAACACCTGCTGACCGAGCACGTCCCAGGTCGCGTACGACCGGCCGAGCCCGTCCAGCAGCCACTGCTCCTGCTCCGGCCCGGTGATGGAGCGCGCCGGGTCGAACGCGGCCGGGCAGTCCGAGGCCGTGTCGTTGCAGGCCTGGTCGCTGCGGTACTGCCGGGTGTCGAGCATGTGGAACTCGGCCAGCCGGCCCCACTTGATCCGCCGGTAGAGCTGCAGGTCGATCCCACTCGGGATGCTGCTGCGCCGCAACGGCATGCTCTCGTAGTACGCCCGGTACGCCGCGGCCCGGCGCTCCAGGAATCCGGCCTGCCCGGCCGGCGACGGGATCTCGTCGGCGTAGTTGTTCTCCAGTTCGTGGTCGTCCCACACCACTACCCAGGGAGCGATCGAGTGCGCGGCCTGCAGATCCGGATCGGTCCGGTACTGCGCGTGCCGCACCCGGTAGTCGGCCAGCGTCCAGATCTCCTGGGCAGGGGAGTGGGCCCGCGCGCCGGTCCCGCCCGGGCCTTCGTAGATGTAGTCGCCGAGATGCAGGATGAGCGACGGGTGCTCCTCCGCCATCCGCCGGTACGCGGTGAAGTATCCGCCGGAGTAGTTGGAGCAGGACACGAACGACATGTGCAGCGGGCTGCCGTAGGTACCCGGCAGTGGCGTGGTCAGCGTGCGGCCGACCTCGGACAGGTGACCCTCGCAGCGGAATCGGTAGAAGTACTCGCGGCCGGGCAGCAGGCCACCGACCTCGACGTGTACGGCGTGGGCCGACTCCGGTCCGGCCGTCACGGCACCGGCGCGGACCACTTGGCGCAGCTGCGGATCGAGGGCGATCTGCCACTGCACGACGTACCGGCGGCTTGGCATGCCGCCCATACCGTCGGCGGCGAGCGGATCGAGGGCGAGCCGGGTCCACAGGACGACGCTCTGGTAGTCGGGGTCGCCGGACGCGATGCCGAGCGTGAACGGGTCGGTCAACTGCTGGGCGGTGCCGGCGGACTCAACGGGGACGGGCGATCCGGACGCAGGTAGCGAACCGGCGGCGACGGCGGTCGCACCGGCGGCGGTCGCGGCGAGCAGGGTGCGTCGGGTGATCGGTGTGACGGGCATGGCGGGGCTCCGTAACTGATCGGGTTCTGTACCTGACAGGGAAGGGACTTCCGCCACCCTTGTGCCGGCCGGCGAACCTGGGGTGACGGGGAGAGGAGGTGCCGGTGAAGGTTCCGCCGGTCGCGGGGTTGTCCACAGGCCGGCCGATGCCACTGGCGGTGGTGGCCGCCGACAAGAGAGGGTTGGGGGATGAGCGACCAACTTGAACGCGACGCGGCCGGCGCGCTGATCGTCGGCTTCACCGGGACCACCGCCTCCGACGACCTGCGCCGCGCGGTCGCGGCCGGCCTCGGCGCCGTCATCCTGTTCACCCGGAACGTGGTCGACGCCGAGCAGGTCACCGCGCTGACCGCGTTACTGCGAGCCGAGCGGCCCGACCTGCTGATCGCGATCGACCACGAGGGCGGCGAGTTCAGCCACCTCGCCCCGGCGAACCCCTGGCCGCTCTCCTCGCCGCGCGCTCTCGGCGAGCTGGACGACCTGATGCTGACCCGGATGTCGGCCCGGGATGCCGCCGCCACGCTCGCCTCGCTCGGCATCGACGTGATGCTCGCGCCGTCGGTCGACGTGAACAGCAACCCGGCGAACCCGATCATCTCCACCCGCTCGTTCGGCACCACGGCGGACGTGGTCTCCCGGCATGGCGTCGCGTTCGTCGAAGGCGTGCACGACGCCGGGATCGCCGCCTGCCCGAAGCACTTCCCGGGCCACGGCGACGTCTCGGTCGACTCGCATCTCGCCCTGCCCCGGGTGGACCGCTCGATCGAGGAGGTGACCGCGGTCGAGCTCGCGCCGTTCAAGGCGACCATCGACGCCGGCGCCGACCTGATCATGAGCGCGCACATCGTCTTCGCCGCGTACGACGATCAGCCGGCCACGTTGTCGCGCCGGATCCTGCAGGGGTTGCTCCGCGACGAGCTCGGGTTCACCGGCGTGATCACCACCGACGCGTTGGAGATGCAGGCGATCACCGCGACCCGGTCGATCGAGCAGGCCGCGGTCGAGTCGATCCGGGCCGGCGCCGACCTGGCGATGATCGCGATCGGCGAGGCGGATCCGCGAGCGCTGACCGCGCACGTGGTCGATGCCGTGGGCAATGGATCGCTCGAGGCCGACCGGGTTGCCGAGGCGGCCGGCCGGGTTCGCGAGCTGGCGGCCACGTTGGCCAGGCGGAAGCGTCGGCCCGGGTTGAGCGGCGCACCCGTGCGCGAGGTGGCAGGGCGGACCGTGGCGAGCCAGGAGTTCCCGGCACTCGGCGGCGCGCCGTACGTGATCGATCTGACCCAGGGGCTGCACCCGGCCTGGAACCCTTATTTCAGTGGGCTCCCAGAGGTCTTCCGCCGGATCGCAGCAGACTCGGCCGGCGTCGTACTGCGGTCGGAGGACCCGGCCGCACTAGCGGAAGCCCGTACTGCGGCCGCGGGGCGCCCGCTCGTCGTCGCCGTCCAGGACGCGGTCCGTACGCCGTGGATGCGTGCGGCCCTGGAGCAGCTGCTGGAGGGTCGGGATGGCGACGTGTTCGTACTCTGCACAGGCATCCCCGAGGATCGCGCGATAGTCCCGGCCGGCGTGCCATCCGGGGTCACCTACGGCCGCAACCTGGTCGTCCTGGAGTCCGTCGCCGAGGTGCTCACCCGCCCAAGGTGAGCCCGGTTGCTCCGCAGTCAGAATCGGCGGGCCGTCAGGGTCAGGTCGAGGGCGTGCCGGACCGCGCCGACTGCGACGATCGTGTCGCCGAGGGTTGAGGCGGCGACGCGCGGCGGCGTACTGGTGTGGGTGGGCAGCTGCTTCTCGATCGAGGGGAGCAGTGACTGGGCGGCTTCGGCGACGGCGCCGCCGATCACGACCAGCTCGGGGTTGAAGAGGATGCCGAGGGTCGCGACCACGCGGGCGGTCCGGCAGGCGATGTCCTCGAGGATCTCCTCGGCCACCGCGTCACCTTCGGCGGCTGCGGTGAACACCAGCTCCGCCGTGACCGGATCCGTCCCGGCCAGGTCCCGCAGTACGGTCTCGACGGCCGGGTCGGCGACCGCTTCGGCGCCGCGCTCGCGGGCGATCCGGGCGATGCCGTGGGTGTCGCCGACGCCCTCGACCAGCTTGAGGTAGACCATCTCGCCGGCGCCACCCCGGCTGCCGTGCAGGAGGCGGCCGGAGTCCATCAGCCCCGAACCGAACCGCTCACCGGCGAGCAGCACGACCAGGTCGTCTGCCTCGCGACCCTGACCGCGCCAGTGTTCGCCGAGGACGGCCAGATTCGCGTCGTTCTCCAGCAGGGCGGGCCAGCCGTGCACCTTGGACAGCCGCGCGGTCAGCCCGGAATCGAACCTGCGCCAGAACTCGTCGTCGGCCAGGATGTTGCCGGTCCGGTCCACCGGCGCCGCGACGCCCACCCCGGCGGCGATCACGTCGGTGTCGGTCACGTCCGCCGTGGTCATCGCCTCGGCCACCGCCTCGTTGACCACTTCGGTCCGGTCGGCCGGCGCTTCGACACCGGCGAACGAGCGGACGGTCTTGGCCTTGGTCTCGCCGCGCAGGTTCGCCACCAGCACGGTGGTCTTGGCGGCGCCGACATCGATGCCGAGCACATGACCTGCCTGGCTGTTGAACTCGAACCGGCGCGACGGCCGGCCGACGGTGGTGTCGTCCCGCACGGGGTCGAGCTCGACCACCCAGCCCATCTCGATCAGGTCGTTGCAGACCGCGTGCACGGTCGCCCGGGTCAGCCCGGTCGCCTCGATCAGACCGGTTCCTGTCATCACACCCGCGTTCGAGAGCACGCCGAGTAGCTTTCCGGCGTTGACCCGGCGCAGCAGTGGCGGCGTGGCCGCCGAAGTCTTCGGCATAACCCTCTTGACCTCCTCGCAAGATGACGCGCAGAATACTGCAGAATCTAAATTTAGAGTCTATATAAATACTTCGGCAACGTCGCCGGAACGCCCCGGAAACTTCGCCGCCGACCACGAGTGAGGCCCCTTGTGACCAGCACCGAGCTCCAGGTACCCCGCGCCGACCTGTCCGACCCCAACTGGTGGCGGCAGGCGGTGGTCTACCAGATCTACCCCCGCAGCTTCGCCGACGCCAACGGTGACGGGGTCGGCGATCTGCAGGGCATCATCAGCCGGCTGCCGTACCTGGTCTCGCTCGGGATCGACGCGGTCTGGCTCAGCCCGTTCTACCCGTCCGCGCTGGCCGACGGCGGGTACGACGTGGACGACTACCGCGACGTGGATCCGCGGCTCGGCACCTTGTCCGACTTCGACGAGCTGGTCGAGGCGCTGCACGGGGCCGGGATCAAGCTGATCGTCGACATCGTGCCGAACCACTCGTCCGACCGGCACGAGTGGTTCCGCGAAGCGCTGGCCGCGCCGAAGGACTCGCCCGCGCGGGACCGGTACATCTTCCGCGAAGGCGTCGGCGACCAGCCGCCGTCGGATTGGGACTCGGTCTTCGGCGGTTCGGCCTGGGCCCAGATCGAGGACGGCCAGTGGTACCTGCACCTGTTCGCGGCCGAGCAGCCGGACCTGAACTGGGACAACCGCGAGGTCCGCGACGACTTCATCAAGACCCTCCGGTTCTGGTCCGACCGGGGCGTGGACGGCTTCCGGGTGGACGTCGCGCACGCGCTGGTGAAGGACTTGAGTGAGCCCTTGCCGTCCAAGACCACGCTGCCCCGGCAGTCGGAGTCGAACGGCCTGCACCCGCTGTGGGACCGCGACGAGGTGCACGACGTCTACCACGAGTGGCGTCAGGTGCTGAACGAGTACGACCCGCCCCGGTCGGCGGTGGCGGAGGCGTTCGTACCGGCTACCCGGCGGGCGCGGTACGCGAGTGCCAAGGGTCTCGGTCAGGCGTTCAACTTCGACCTGCTGCAGGCCGACTGGGACTACGACAGGTTCCGTCAGGTGATCGAGGAGAACCTCGCGCTGGCCGAGCAGAACGGATCATCGTCGACCTGGGTGTTCTCCAACCACGACGTCGTCCGCCACGCGACGCGGTACGGGCTGCCGAAGGACCCGGACGGCGCCTGGCAGGACGGCAAGGCATGGCTGCTGAGCAACGGAACCGAGCCGACCGTCGACGTCGAACAGGGCCTGCGCCGAGCACGCGCCGCCGTACTGCTGATGCTCGCGCTGCCGGGTTCGGCGTACCTGTACCAGGGTGAGGAGCTCGGTCTGCAGGAGGTCGGCGAACTGCCGGCCGCGAACCTGCAGGACCCGGCGTACTTCCGCTCCAAGGGCGCCGAGAAGGGCCGCGACGGTTGCCGCGTCCCGCTGCCCTGGACCGTCGGCGGCCTGTCGTTCGGCTTCGGCGCAGGCGGTTCACACCTGCTGCAGCCGAAGTGGTTCGGCACCTACTCGGTCGAGGCCCAGGAGGGCGACGCCGACTCGACCCTGAGCCTGTACCGCAAGGCGCTCGCGGTCCGCCGCGGCCTGCAGTCCAGCGAAGACCTCGAATGGGTCGACGGCGTCGACTGGTCCCTGCACTTCCAGCGCCCCGGCGGCTGGCAGTCCATCACCAACTTCGGCGCCGCCCCCATCGAACTCCCCGACGGCGCCGTAGTCCTGTCCAGCGCTCCCCTGGAAGGCGACAAACTCCCGGCGGACACGACCGCCTGGCTCATCTAGTACCCCGCGAAGCCGCGCCGCGCCCGTCCCAACCGAACCACTCGCGCCTTGTGCGGCAGGATGGCCACGTGAATCCGAGTTTGGGTGATGTTGTCGGGGTGCTCGACGAGCTGTACGACCCTGCGTGGGCGGAGAGTTGGGACGCCGTCGGCCTGGTGACCGGGGAGCTGGATCAGCCGATCCGGAAGGTGCTGTTCGCCGTCGACCCGATGCGGGCCGTCATCGACGAAGCGATCGAGGGTGGTTTCGACCTGATAGTCAGCCACCACCCGCTACTCCTACGCGGCGTGAACAGCGTCGCCGCGATCAACCCCAAGGGAAAGGTCATCCACGACCTCATCCGAAACAACCTCGCCCTCCACGTTTGCCACACCAACGCAGACAACGCCAACCCAGGCGTAAGCGACGCCCTCGCAGCAGCGATAGGCATCGCCAACACCCGCCCCCTCAAACCCATGCCCCCCGGCTTCCCCAGCTCCCTCGGCGGCGGCCGGATCGGCAACCTGCAGCAACCGATGCCCCTCGCAGACTTCGCCGACCGGGTGCGGCAGAACCTCCCGCCGACCGAGCACGGCGTCCGCGTATCCGGCGACCCAGACCGATTGATCGAGACGGTCGCGGTAGTCGGCGGCTCAGGTGACTCCGAGTTCGACCGAGTCCGAGCAGCCGGCGCCGACGCCTACGTCACCGCCGACCTCCGCCACCACCCCGCCACCGAAGCACGCGCGTACGACGAGGGCCCGGCACTGGTGGACGTCGCGCACTGGGCCAGCGAGTGGCCGTGGCTGCAGGATGCCGAGCGGCTCCTGCTCGCGGGGTTGGCAGATCGGGGCAGTACCGTGGACACTCACATCTCGACGCTCTGCACCGACGCCTGGACCCTGCGCCTCTGAGCCTGCGCCTCTCAGCTCACAGCCGACCAAGCGTCCGAGCGCTGACAACTGAACGCGCCTGATCGAAGGAGCCGACCCTGAACGCCGAGCCCGCTGTCCAACGCCGGTTGCTGGACCTGCAGGATCTCGACCTGCAGCTGGATCAGGTCGCGCACAAACGCAAGTCGCTGCCGGAGCACCAGGCCCTCGCCGAGCTGGCCGGCGAGAAGTCGGTCGTCGATCGCGAGCTGGTCAGCGCCGACACCGAGGTGTCCGACCTGCAACGCGAACAGAAGAAGGCGGACAGCGATGTCGAGCAGGTCCGCCAGCGCAAGGCGCGCAACCAGCAGCGTCTCGACTCCGGTCAGGTCACGTCACCGAAGGACCTGGAGAACCTGCAGCACGAGATCGGTTCGCTGGACCGCCGGATCGCGGATCTGGAGGACGCCGAGCTCGAGGTGATGGAGAAGCTGGAGACCGCCGAGGCGACCCAGGCCGAGCTGCGGATCCGGGCCGACGCGTTCGCCGGCCGGCAGACCGAGCTGGAGTCCACCCGGGACGCCGCGGTCAAGGAGCTCGACGAACAGCGCGCCGCTTTCGGCGATCAGCGTGCGAAGGTCGCCGCCGAACTGCCCGCCGACCTCGTCACGCAGTACCAGAAGCTCCGGGAACGCAACGGTGGCATCGGCGCCGCGCCGCTGGTCGGCAAGCGCTGCATGGGTTGCCGGATGGAGCTGAGCCCGTCGGACCTGAACCGGATCAAGGCCGCCGCCCCCGATTCCGTACTGCGCTGCGAAGAGTGCGGCCGGATCCTGGTGCGGACGGCGGAGACCAACGTATGAGCGGTGCGGACTCGCCCCGGCACGTCATCATCGAGGCCGATGGTGGTTCGCGGGGCAACCCGGGCCCAGCGGCGTACGGGTCGCTGGTCAGGGATGCCGCGACCGGTGAGGTGCTCGCGCAGGCCGGCGTCACCATCGGGGTCGCGACGAACAACGTGGCGGAGTACAGCGGCCTAATCGCCGGGCTGGAGTTGGCCCGGGAGTATGCGCCGGACGCGTCGATCGAGGTCCGGATGGACTCCAAGCTGGTGATCGAGCAGATGGCCGGGCGTTGGAAGGTCAAGCACCCGGACATGATTCCGCTCGCGCGGAAGGCCCAGTCGCTGGCGCCGTTCGGGACCGAGTGGACGTGGGTACCACGCGCGCAAAACGCGGCCGCCGACGCGCTCGCGAACATGGCGCTGGACGGGAAACCGGTGCCGCTCAAGCCCGCGGAGAGCCCGGCCGCGCCGGTTGTCGCGGAGGCGTCGGATCTGCAGAAGGCCTTGCGGGGTTGGGGTGCGCAGACGGAGCCGCCGACGCAGCTGATCTTCCTGCGGCACGGCGAGACACCGCACACCGTCGAGAAGCGGTTCTCCGGCGCGGGTGGAGACGACCCCGCACTGAGCGAGACCGGGGTGGCCCAGGCGCGGGCGGCAGCGCAGTACTTGGCGACGCAGTACCCGGATGGGGTGGACGCGATCGTCGCGTCTCCGATGCTGCGGACGCGCCAGACGGCGGATGTGGTCGCCGAGCAGCTCGGGCTCGACGTCGACGTGCGCGACGGGTGGGTGGAGTGCTCGTTCGGGGACTGGGACGGGCACACGTTCGCCGAGATCCAGGAGAAGTGGCCGGAGGCACTCAACGCTTGGATGGAGTCGACCGCGGTCGCGCCGCCGGGTGGCGAGTCGTTCGACGCTTGCGCACGCCGGGCCCGGTCCGCACGCGACGCGCTGCTGACCAGCTACCCCGGCAAAACGGTCGTCGTGGTCACCCATGTGACGCCGATAAAGCTGATGGTCCGCGGCGTTCTGCAGGCCCCGATGGCGTCGATGTTCCGGATGGAACTGAAGCCCGCCACCCTCACCGAGATCCACTGGTACGCCGACGGCCTGGCGTCGCTCAAATCCTTCAACATCCAGCCCTCGCTAGTCTGACCCCTACAACCCGCGCACAAAGGGGTGCGCGGGCTGACAGGACGGAGTGGTCGGTGCCGTTGCAGAGAGTGCATTTCGCCGAGGACGTGCCCGCGGTGTTCCGTACGTCGCTGCAGGCGATCAGGAACGAACTGGAGGTGCCGGCGGAGTTCCCGCCCGAGGTGGTGGCGGCCGCGATCAAGGCCGCCTCGAATCCCCGGCTGCCGGAGCTGGACCGGACCGACCTCGAGTTCGTCACGATCGACCCACCCGACTCGATGGACCTCGACCAGGCGGTCCACATCGAGCGCACCGGCGACGGGTACACCGTGTACTACGCGATTGCGGACGTCGCCGCGTTCGTCCAGCCCGGCGACCCGATCGACGTCGAGGCCCGCAAGCGCGGTGAGACCCTCTACGCGCCGGACAAGCGGATCCCGTTGCACCCGCCGGAGTTGTCCGAGGGGGCCGCGTCCCTGCTGCCCGACAAGGTCCGTCCGGCCTTGCTGTGGACGATCAAGGTCGACGGCAGCGGCGAGGGGACGGACGTCGTCGTACAGCGTGCCCTGGTGATGTCCCGGGCCAAGCTGAGCTACGCCGGTGTGCAGAAAGACCTGGATGCCGGCATCGCCCAAGAATCCCTCCAGTTGCTCCGTGAGGTCGGCAAGCTCCGCGAGCAGCGTGAGCTCGAACGCGGCGGCGTCAACCTGCCGATCCCGGACCAGGAGATCGTCGCCTCCAACGGCGAGTGGAACCTGGAGTTCCGCGCGCCGCTCCCGGTCGAGGGCTGGAACGCGCAGATCTCGCTGCTCACCGGGATGGCGGCCGCGCACCTGATGATGTACGGCGAGATCGGCATCCTGCGAACCCTGCCCGAATCGCATGACGACCTGCGCCGGAAGCTGGAGAACACCGCGAAGGCGCTCGGGATCGCGTGGCCCGTCGGTACGCCGTACGCCGCGTTCATCCACGGGCTGGATCCGAAGGTGCCGGCGCACGCGGCGATGCTGGCGGCCTGCACGGTGCTGTTCCGCGGCGCGGGGTACACGGCCTTCTCCGGCGGCGTGCCCGAGCGGCCCGAACACGCCGCGATGAAGTCGGAGTACGCCCATGTCACCGCGCCGCTGCGGCGGTTGGTGGATCGCTGGACCGGCGAGATCTGCCTGGCGCTGTGCGCGGACGTGGAGGTGCCGAAGTGGGTCCGCGAGTCGATGGACGAGATCCCGAAGATCATGGAGGAGTGCGACCGCAAGGCGAACGCGTACGAGCGGGCGATCGTCTCGATGGTCGAGGCCGGCCTGGTCAAGGATCACGTCGGGTCGACGTTCGACGGCGTGATCACCGACGTGGACGATCGCGACCCCGCCCGCGGTGTCGTGGCCCTGTCCACGCTGGCGATCGAGGGCCCGGTCAAGGGCACTCAGGCGCTACCCCTCGGCCAGCCGGTCCGGGTCAGGCTCACCGACGCCGACATCACCCGCCGTACGGTCGCCTTCGAGTTGGCCTGACGGTTCCATGACGTGTTTGCCGAGTACTGCCCGGACAGCGGGCGGCGTGCCAACCTGATGACATGGGACCGTCCGACGCCGAGTTGATCCTGGCTGCGCGCGGTGGTGACGTTCAGTCGCTGGCCGTACTGCTGATGCGCCATCGTGCCGCGATGCACGCCGTCGCAGCCGCAGTACTGGGCGCGGGGCCGGAGGTCGAGGACGTCGTTCAGGATGCCTCGCTGGTCGCCATCACGGATCTCGGCAGGATCAGGGACCCCTCGCTGGCGCGGCCGTGGCTGACCGGGATCACCCGGAACCTGGCCCGTGCCCGGCTTCGTCGGCATGATCCGCTTCCCACCGACTTCCCGGACCTTCCTGCGGCCGACGATCCCGACCGCCGGCTGGAGGAAGCGGCCCTGCGCGACTGGATCTGGGCGGCGATCGGCGGGCTCTCGGAGCCACTCCGGGACGTCGTGGTGCTGCGGTACTTCAGCATGGCCTCGAGCTACGACGCCATCGCGGCCGCCCTCGGCATCCCGGTCGGCACGGTGCGCAGTCGCCTGTATGACGCCCGTCGGACCCTCGGTTCCCGGCTGCGCGAACTGGAGTCTTCTGCCATCGACGGCTACGCGCGGGCGAGCCGGACAAGCGAGGGCATGTTCGCCGCGATCGTTGACGAGTACAACAGCGGAACGGATATCGGGGTGCTGCGGAGCATGCTGGCCGAGGAGGCCAGGCTCACCGTGGCCGCCAGCAACGAGTTGATCGTCGGCCGGATCGCGATCACTCGAGGCATGGCCGAAGATATCGAGGCCGGCCGTACCTGAGTGCGACCACGTTCGGGGAGCCGCCGGACTTCACCGAGATCGCCGACCTGATCATCACCCACGAGGCGACGCATCTGTTCCATCAGATCGACCCGGTCACCTGGGCGTCGGAATTCCCGGCCGACTGGGTGATGGAGCTGTTCGCCAACCTCGGCATGCACGGCTACCTCGCAACCCACGAACCCGACCAACTGCGCCTGCTGGCTGCGATGGTCGAGGCGACACTCGATGCCGGGTCTGACATCTGGGACCTGCAGGACCTGTCCCTGATGGGCGAAAGCATGCGGTCCAGCGTCACGAACTACGTCTGGTACGAGTTCCGCCTGATCCGCTTCGCCGAGCAACTGTGGAACACCGGCGGCGAGGAAGGACTGCTGGCTTACCAACGGCTACTCGGCCACCCGGACCTGTCACCCGACCAGGTCATCAACCTGATGTCCCAACTGGACCCTGCCGTTGCGGACGCCATCCGCCGCTGGCCGTCACCCTAGCTCGGTCTCGACTGCTCTGGTGGTTCGGTCCAGGTCGTCTGTGGCCAGCAGGTCGAGGAGTGCTCCGCGGAGGAGGGCCAGTACCGCGGTGCGTCGGGCCTCCGCCGTGGGGGTGTCGGGGTCGGGTTGGGAGGCTTTGAGTAGTTCGAGCCAGTCGTCGACGGTCGAGCGGGCGTAATCGGCCCACGGTCCCTCGGGGGATACCAGGGAGCGGCCGTATGCCTCGACCCAGAGGTTCATCAGGGGACGGCGTTCCGGTGCGGCGAGCCAGGTCCACAGTTCGCGCGCGACCACTTCGAGCCCGGGCTGATCGTCGTACCGGAGGTTCTTCAGCAGGGCGAGTTCGTCGCTGCGGGCGCGGGCGAGCAAGGCGCGGATCAGACCGTCCTTGCTGCCGAAGAGGAACAGCAGCACCCGCGGGCTCGACCCGATCGCCGCGGCCAGGGGGCGCAGCGAGAGTTCCGCGAGGCCATGGCTGAGCGAGTACGCGTAGGCGAGCTCGAGCAGTTCCTGTTCGCGCGCGGAGGGGGCTGGTTTCGTCGTCTGCACCCGGCTAGTATCGCTTACTGAAACAGTCGTGTCAGTTGATCGGGTGGTGCAGATGTCCGATGTGGTGATCAGGCCGCTGGGTGAACCTGGTGATTTGGGATGGGTCGTGCAGGCGCACGGCGAGATCTATGCGGCCGAATACGGCTGGGGCTTCCCCTTCGAGACCCTGGTCGCCGAGATAGTCACCGACTACGCCACCACCCGTCTCCGCGATGCCGACGGTCGGGAGGCGGCGTGGGTTGCGACCGTGGACGGGGAGCGGGCCGGCTGCATCTTCTGTGTGCGCGGTGACGACGAGGCGACGGCCAAGCTCCGGCTTCTGCTCGTCGCGCCGTCCGGCCGGGGCAGCGGTCTCGGCGGCCGGCTCGTCGACACCTGCCTCGACTTCGCCCGCTCGGCCGGCTACAAGCGGATGGTGCTCTGGACGAACGACCCCCTGGTCGCTGCCCGGCACATCTACCTGGCCCGCGGCTTCCAGCTCACCGGATCCGAACCACACAACACCTTCGGCACCGGCGACGTCCTCAGCCAAACCTACGAACTAGACCTGACCGCCTGACCGCACGGCGTATCTGCACCACTCAGCAACTGCTGTAGATCCGTGGTTTGGGGCGGGGTTCAGGCGTGGGGAATGGGTGCACCGCGTGGTTACTGAGTGCTGGAGGTACGGCCCGGCCTGCGG
Organism: Kribbella caucasensis; assembly: GCF_004361855.1. GTDB lineage: Bacteria > Actinomycetota > Actinomycetes > Propionibacteriales > Kribbellaceae > Kribbella > Kribbella caucasensis. The sequence goes on along the minus strand of NZ_SNWQ01000015.1, from coordinate 9,718 downwards.
GTGGGCAGCACTCGCAGGCCGGGAGTTCTCAGTGGCAGTGGTGGTCGGCGTCCGTGGTGTCTCGGTGGGTGATGCGGGGGTCGCCTGCTACCGGGGCGGTTCCGGGGGTTCGGCCCTTGGGTTCTTCCCAGGGTTCCTGGCGGCCCAGGGCGGTGAGGTCCAGCGCGTTGGGGGCGAAGCCCATGGAGTCGGTGCCCCGGCCGTACGTCGAGTAGGTGTGGTGGACGGTCTCGCCGACGCGGAGGAAGCAGGACATGCCGTGGAGGTCGAACGGCTGCTCGCCCTGCACGTGTTCGTTATTCGGGAGGGCGTCCCACTCGGCCTTGGTGCGGTAGTTGTACTCCAGCGGCACCACCGAGTCGTCCAGCGTCACGTGGTAGTCGAAGTTGAAGTCGCTCCCGTACGACGAGTACCACGGAAACGTCCACCCCATCCGCTCCCGGTACGCCGCGATCTTCTCGTACGGCGCGCGGGAGATCGCGGCGAACGTCGTACCCCGGTCATGCAGGAAGTCCAGCCGGCCGAGTTCGTCGGCGAAGCCCGAGCAGTTCGGGCAGCCGGCGTCCCACTCGGGGTGGAACATGAAGTGGTAGACCACCAGTTGGTCGCGATCTTCGAACAGATCCAGCAGCCCGGTCTCACCGGACGGACCGGTGAATCGGTAGTTCTTCTCCACCCGGACCATCGGCAACCGCCTCCGGTCGGCGTTCAGCCGGTCGCGCCGCTTGGTGAACTCCTTCTCCTCGGCCAGGAACTTCTTCCGGGCCACCAGCCACTCCTCGCGCGAAACCACATCCGGCAGGTTCATCGTTTCTCCTCGGTCGGCAAACGGCTATCAGCAGCGACGTCGGAGCCGGCCGGGACCCCTCGACATTTCCGGGGACGCGGCTGGCGTTGGAGGGAACGGGTCGGTCTGTAAGCCGGATTCTGTAGTCGGCGATCATCCATCTACGGTGACCGTTGCCGGCACCTCTAGCGGCCTACCCGCGAGCTCGGGCGGGCAGCCCTCGAACGCTCACGCGGACGACGGTTTCCCGCCGCCCTTCTTGGCCTTGCTCCACGTGGGGTTTACCGAGCCTCCGCAGTCGCCTGCGGAGCTGGTGGTCTCTTACACCACCGTTTCACCCTCACCCGCACTCCGATGAACCACGGGGTTCACCGGAGCCGCTGGCGGTCTGTTCTCTGTGGCACTGTCCCGCGGGTTACCCCGGGTGGGCGTTACCCACCACGTTGCCCTGTGGAGTCCGGACTTTCCTCGGCGCCCACCTCAGGGTGAGCGACGCGATCGCCCGACCGACCCGTTCCTGGAGTCAGGATACGACCTGCGCGTCGACTTCCGGCCACAGCCCGTCGGTACCGCGCTCATACGGCAGCACGTCGACGACCGCGTCCAGGTTGAGCGGGCCGTAGATGTGCGGGAACGACATCCCGGTCCCGTCCAGATCCTCGTCGCACAGCGCGGACACCAGGCGCTCGGTGTCGATCACCAGCAGGCAGAGCGGCTCGGTCACGTCGTCGTAGGCGAAGTTGGCCACCATCGCGACCTGCTCCGGCCGGGACGCGTGGATGAAGGTCGCCCCGTCATCGAGGCTCTTGCCCCGGCTGGAGATCCGGTAGCTGCCCGCTGCCCGGGCGGCGTTCCACTCCTCGACGAAGGCGATGTGCAGAATCGACGGCATGAACTGAGGCTATCGAGGCCGCCATGCCGGGTCTCCGTTGCGACACTCGAAAGTCGTCTCGATGTCACCAATCGGCGTTAGCGTGCGGCGCATGACACCGCCCAGTGCAGAGCCAGTGCCCCGTGTCGGAGCACTAGATCGTCGCAAGTTCCTCGCTGCTGTTGGAGGTGTGGCCGGGGTCGCGGCGCTCGCCCAGTTGCCGGTCGACCAGGCCAACGCGACCCCCAGGACGGCCGGCGGGAACTACCCGTTCACGCTCGGTGTCGCCAGTGGTGACCCGACGTCGACCGGGGTCGTGCTGTGGACCCGGCTGGTCCCGGACCTGTTCGTGCCCGGTGGCGGTATGCCGCCGACGAAGGTGCCGATCGAGTGGCAGATCGCGCTCGACGAGGGCTTCCGCCGCATCATCCGGACCGGTACGACGTGGGCGCTGCCCGAGCTCGCCCACTCGGTCCACGTCGAGGTGGACGGGCTGGCACCGGACCGCGAGTGGTTCTACCGGTTCAAGTACCGCTCGGACGTGTCGCCGATCGGCCGCACCCGTACTGCGCCGGTCCGCACCGGTCGGCACGCCGAGGTGAAGTTCGCCTTCGCGTCCTGCCAGGAGTGGTCGAGCGGCTACTACTCGGCGCTCAGGCACATGGCCAACGAGGACCTGGATCTCGTCCTGCACCTCGGCGACTACGTCTACGAGGGCGGTATCCCGGCCGACGGCGGCTACCGGAAGACCCCCGTGCCGGCCGTCCTGCAGCAGGCGCCGCGCGACGTGGACCGTTGGCGGATGCAGTACGCGCTCTACAAGAGCGACCCGGATCTGCAGAAGGCGCACGCGCGCTTCCCGTGGATGGTGACCTGGGACGACCACGAGGTCCAGAACGACTACGCCAACAACCAGTCGCAGTACGAGGGTGACATCACCGCCCTGCGGGCCGCCGCGTACCAGGCGTGGTACGAGCACCAGCCGGTACGCCGACCCGCGCGCCCTGTCGGTGAGGGACCGCGGATCTACCGGCGGCTCCAGTGGGGCGACCTCGCGCAGTTCGACGTCGTCGACGGCCGGCAGTACCGCAGCATCCCGCCGTGCGGCTGGGGCGAGGCCGACGCCTGCGAGGTGGGTACGACCCGTCGATCACGATGCTCGGCAAGACCCAGGAGAAGTGGCTGTACGACGGCCTGAAGCGCTCGCGGGCCCAGTGGGACGTGCTCGCCAGCAACGTGATGGTCGGCCGGCTCGACCACGACGGTGCCGACGGCAACCTTCTCTGGCACGACGCGTGGGACGGGTTCCCGGGCGCACGGCAACGACTGATCGAGGCCTGGGACCAGGCGGACACCCGCAACCCGGTCGTCGTCACCGGCGACTGGCACTCCACCTTCGTCAACGACATCCACGCGAACTTCGATCGCGAGGGGACGCCAGTGGTCGCGACCGAGTTCGTCGGCACGTCGCTGACCAGCAACGGCGACGGCGAGGTGTACGGGCCTTATTACGGGCCGATGATCAAGTACAACCCGCACATCAAGTTCTTCGACGGCGACCGCCGGGGCTACGTCCGCTGCACGATCGACCGCGACCAGTTCCGCACCGACCTGCGGATGGTCACCACGGTCAGTCGCGCCGACGCCCCGAAGTACACCTACGCGTCCTTCGTGGTGGAAGACGGCCGCCCTGGAGCCGTCAAGATCTGATCACACGCTGAGCAGGAGAACGGCGGAGACGACCGACCCGGCGACGGCTCCGCCGTAACACAGCGCGATGATCAAAGCACTGAACCTCTTCAGCTGCAGTCCGTCGTACAAGGTGAAGCGGAAGCGGTGCGCCCAATGGAACAACGCCAGCACGCAGAGCCCGAAGAGCACCAGTCGAGTGATCGGGTGATGCAGTACGGCGTACAGGTGCGCGTGGTCGGGAGGGCTGATCCAGTCCAACGGAAACGCCACTCCGAACAGGAAGAGCAGGACCGGGATCATCAGCGCCGCGGCCATGCCCCCGGCGCTGAACAGCAACCACAGAAAGGGTTCGGGTCGAGTCTTCATCGGATTAGACGCGGGGAAACCCCGTCCTTTAGGGCGGGGAGGAACCGCGACTGCCTCCCTTCGGGGAACTGTCGGTCCCGGCTGATTGGATCAGTGGCATGTCCCGATACCGGCTGGACCCGACTCCCGCGCAGGAAGCTGCGTTGCTGGCGCAATGCCGGCAAGCCCGGTACGTGTGGAACCTGGCTCTCGAGCAGTGGTCGATGTGGACCCCCGACAAACGCCCGACACCCGGGTACGTGGAGCAGGCCCGGCAACTGACCGAGGCCCGAGCCGCGTTCGGCTGGTTGCGGGCCGGGTCGCAAACCGTGCAACAACAGGCGCTGCGAGACTTCGACCAGGCGGTCAAGAACTTCTACGCAGGCACCCACCGGCGGCCGACCTGGCGCAAAGCCGGGCTGCACGAGGGGTTCCGTATCGTCGGCTCCCAGGCGTCTCGGATCGTCAGGCTGAACCGGAAGTGGGCCAAAGTCAACGTGCCGAAGGTCGGCTGGGTGCGGTTCCGGCTGTCCCGAGCGATCCCCGACGCGAAGTCGTACCGCATCACCCGCGACCGGGCGGGTCGCTGGCACATCGCCTTCGCCGTCATCCCGGAGCCGATCCCCGCACCGGGTACGGGTGAGGTGGTCGGGGTGGACCGCGGCGTCACCGTCTCGGCCGCCCTGTCCACCGGCGAACTCTTGTTGTGCCCCGGGCTGTCGGAGGGCGAGCAGGCACGGCTGAAGCACCTGCAGCGCCGTCTTGCCCGCTGCCGCCCCCGCTCCAAGCGCCGGGAGCGGGTCAAGGCCGCGATCGCGAAGCTGCAGGCCCGCGCCGGTGACCGGCGCAAGGACTGGGTGGAGAAGACCAGCACCGACCTCGCCCGGCAGTTCGACGTCATCCGGGTCGAGGACCTGCGCGTCGCACCGATGACCAGACGGACCAAACCCAAACCCGATCCGGAACGACCAGGGAGGTACCTGCCGAACCGTCGCCGCGCCAAAGCCGGACTGGACCGCGGCATCCTGGCCAACGGCTGGGGGCTGCTCGTGCAGCGCCTGGAGCACAAGGCCGCCGGCCGGGTCGAGAAAGTGAATCCTGCGTACACGTCGCAGACCTGTAGCGTCTGTGGGCACTGCGCACCGGACAACCGCGAGAGCTGTGAGGATCATGGTGTGCTGTCCCGGACCGTGGTTTGACTCGCGCGAGAGCAGACCGGAGTGTCCTGGCTTGGATCTGTCGACTGTGGTCCGGGACAGTGCTTGCCGCCACCGGACCGGCGGAGCGTGTCCCAATAGGGGCCTTGCCGTGAACAAGGCGCCATCACAGCTTTGACCGCCCCTGCCGGACCGGTGTTGGCCATCGTGTGCCCGTACCGAACAGGAGTCCGACAGCCATGACCAGCATGCCCCAGACGGTGGCGACCAACCAATCCGATACCGATACCGATGCCTTCGCCGAGGAGGTGGTGCTCGGTGTGGACACCCACAAGGACACGCACGTCGCCGCCGTGGTGACCGTGCTGGGCCGGGTGATCGACAGCAAGGCATTCCCCACCACCACGGCCGGCTACCGGAGTCTGCTGGGCTGGGCTCGCGGCCTGGGCCTGGTACGCCGAGCCGGGGTGGAATGCACCGGCTCTTACGGTGCCGGACTGACCCGCTACCTGCTCACCGAGGGCGTCGAGGTAGTGGAGGTCAACCACCCTGACAAGGCCACCCGCCGGCGGCGCGGCAAGACCGACACCATCGACGCGCAGGCCGCCGCCCAGGCGGTGATCTCCGGCCGCGCCACCGCGACCGCGAAAACCGGCGACGGGCCGGCCGAGATGGTCCGGATGCTCAAACTGGCCAAGGATTCCGCGGTCAAGGCCCGCACCCAGGCGATCAACCAACTCAAGGCGGTGCTGGTGTCGGCCGACGCCGGCCTGCGCGACTCGCTGGCCTCGCTGACCACTCCGATCCTGATTCGCCGCTGCGCTGGGCTGGCACCCACCGACGAGGAGCGTGATGGCGATACCGCCGATGTCGCCCGCTACACGTTGGCGCTGCTGGCGACCCGGATCCAACGGCTGACCAGCGAGGTCGACGAGCTGAACCGTCGGTTGACCGCCGTCATCGGTGCACACACGCCCCGGCTGCTGGAGCGGATGGGTATCGGCCCGGACAACGCCGCGGCTTTGCTGATCACCGCCGGCGACAACCCCGACCGGCTGGGCACGGAGGCGTCCTTCGCCGCCCTGTGCGGCACCAGCCCGGTTGAGGCGTCCTCGGGGAAAACCCAGCGCATGCGCCTCAACTACGGTGGCGACCGGCAAGCCAACGCCGCGCTGTATCGCATCGTGCTCACCCGCCTGCGCTGGCACGCCCCCACCCGCGCCTACCGGGACCGCCGGCTGGCCGAAGGCAAGACCCGACGCGAGATCATCCGCTGTCTCAAACGGTATGTCGCCCGCGAGGTCTATCCCCTCCTGCGACCAGCTCCCGGCAACGCCGAACAACAGCTGCCAGCCGCCGCATGACCGCTTGACAAACATAGGGGCATCCAAGCGGTATTCCGGTGCGCAGCCTGCGGCCATCGGGCCAACGCGGACGTGAACGCGGCAGTGAACATCGCGGCCGGACGGGCCGTCAGTGCGCGCCGAGAGACGCCCGTACGGGTCTCGCCGAAGCGTGAACCTCAACTCGCTACCTCCGCGTAGTGGTTGGAATCCTCGCCGTTCATGGCGGGGAGGACGTCAACGCAAGATCACCCATGCTGTGATGGCCGACAGCAACAACCAGGCCGCGTAATGCGCGGCCAGGATCGCTCGCGGCGGAACGCGGCGGCCCTGCAGCTTCACGACCATCGCCTTCGGCGCCAGCCCGAACCAGGTCACCGTATGCAGGAGCACGAAGAGCAACGCGATCACGTTGATCGCGACCACCCACCAATGCCCGCTCCGCTCGACGAACTCGTCGTACGCCGCGGGCCCGTCGCTGATCGCGTTGATCAGTAGCAGCAGATACACGACGAACCAGGCGACGAAAACGCTGCTTAGTTCACGCAGTACGAAAAGCAGGTACGACCAACGTTCGGTCCACCAGAGGATGGGGATCGGCCGGTGGTACGCGGTCATCGCGCACTCCTGGGCATGAGCAGATCCTTGATCGACTTGGTCGCCGCGGTGAGCTTGTACCGCTGGATCGCGCCGGCCGGGTCGACGCCCTTCGGACACGCGGCGCTGCACTCACCGACGAACGTGCAGGACCAGATCCCTTCGGGCGAGGCCAGTACTTCCGCACGTTCGGAAGCGCCCTCGTCCCGCGAGTCGAGGTTGTACCGCTGGGCCAATGCGATCGCCGCCGGGCCGATGAAGGTCGGTTCGAGCGCGTAGACCGGGCAGGCCGAGTAGCACAGCATGCAGTTGATGCACATGCTGTACTGCTTGTACTCGTCCAGTTCATCGGGCGTCTGCAGATACTCGCCTTCCTCGATCGGCGAGTGCACGTCGCGGATCAGCCACGGTTTGACGGTCGGCAGCTTGGCCATGAAGTCGTCGATGTCGACGATCAGGTCGCGGACGACCGGGAAGTTGCGCAACGGCTCGATCCGGATCGGCCCGGGCGCGTAGTCGGTGAGGAAGGTGGCACAGGTCAGCTGCGGATCGCCGTTCACGGTCATCCCGCAACTGCCGCAGATGCCCATCCGGCACGACCAGCGGAACGAGAGCGTGCCGTCCAGGTGATCCTTGATGTAGCTGAGACCGTCGAGGACCGCCCAGTGCTCGCGCAGCGGGACCTCGTACGACTGCAGCACCGGTTCGGTGTCGAGTTCCGGCCGGAAGCGTGCGACTTCGAGGGTGATCCGGTCTGCCATCGTCTACCTCCCGTAAACGCGTTCGCCCGGCGGCCAGCGGGTGATCGTCACCGGGAGGTACCGGACCCGCCCGGTGCCGTCGGATCCGCGCTGGATCAGCGAATGGGCCAGGTACCGGTCGTCGTCACGATCCGGGAAATCGGTGCGCTGGTGTGCCCCGCGCGATTCCTCCCGCCGCAGTGCGCAGGCGACGATGCTCTCGGCAACATCCAGCATGAACGACAGCTCGAGCAGCGCCACCAGTTCGGTGTTGAACGTCTGGCTGTGGTCGTCGATCGCCGCCTTGGCGAACCGCTCCTGCAACTCCCGCAGCTTGTCGGCCGCCTTCTCCATCGAGTCGCGGTCGCGGTAGATCCCCGTACCGTTCTCCATCGTGGTCTGCATCTCGGTACGGATGTCGGCGATCCGCTCGCGTCCGTTCGCGTGCCGGCCGAGGTCCTGCTCCAGCCGGCGTTGTTCGTCGCGTCCTTGGGCCAGGATCGCGCGTGGCACGTTGGCGTCGCCGTACCGGCCGGCGAACACGGCTGCAGCTCGCCCGGCCCTGTTCCCGAACACCAGGCACTCCGGCAACGAGTTGGACCCGAGCCGGTTGGCCCCGTTGATGCTGACGCAGGCGGTCTCGCCGGCGGCGTACAGGCCCTGGACCGGTGTCGCGCCGTGGATGTCGGTGTGGACGCCGCCCATCATGTAGTGCACGACCGGGCGGACCGGGACCAGCTCGGAGACCGGGTCGATGTTCTGGTACTTCGAGCACAACTCCCGGACGAACGGCAGCTTGGCGTCGATCAGTTTCGCGCCGAGGTGACGCAGATCCAGGTGCACGATCGGCCCGTACGGCGTGTCGATGGTCCGGCCTTTTTCCATTTCGTGCACGAAGGCCTGTGAGAGTCGATCACGTGGTCCCAGCTCCATGCTGCGCATCACCGGAGTGGGTGAAGCGGTGCCGAGGTCGTAGTCCTGCAGATAGCGGTAGCCGTCTTTGTTGAGCAGCCAGCCGCCTTCGGCCCGGGCCGCCTCGGTGATCAGGATGCCGGTGAACGGCAGGCCGGTCGGGTGGTACTGGACGAACTCCATGTCCTTGAGCGGCGCACCGGCCCGGTAGGCGAGTGCCATCCCGTCCCCGGTCTTGATGTTGGCGTTGGTGGTGAACGGATAGACGCGGCCGCAACCGCCGGTGCACACGATCACGGTGCTCGCGGTGATGGTCTCGATCCGCCCGGTGGCCAGTTCGATCGCGACCACGCCGTACGCGCGTCCGTCGTCGACCAGGATCTTGGTGACGTACCACTCGTCGTACCGGACGATGTCGGTGTACGAGAGCGCCGTCTGGAAGAGCGTGTGCAGCAAGTGGAATCCGGTCCGGTCGGCGGCGAACCAGGTCCGCTTCTTCTTCATCCCACCGAAGGCTCGTACGGCGATGCGCCCGTCCGGCTGGCGGCTCCACGGGCAGCCCCAGTGTTCGAGCCGGAGCAGTTCGCGGGGCGCCTCATGGACGAACGCCTCGACGGCGTCCTGGTCGCACAGCCAGTCGCTACCGGAGACGGTGTCGTAGGCGTGCTCGTCGAGGCTGTCGTCCTCGGCGGCGACTCCGGCGGCGCCGCCCTCGGCCGACACCGTGTGGCTGCGCATCGGATAGACCTTCGAGACGATCGCCACGCTCAACCGCGGATTGGTCTCGGCGACGGCGATGGCGGCGCGCAAACCGGCGCCGCCACCCCCGATCACCACCACGTCGTGAAACATCCTCCTAGGCCTCGTGGTCGCCGCTGTGCTCGTCCATCAGCACCTTGCCGTCGTGCCGGATGGTCCTGAGCCGGACGCTGCCGTCGTGGAACTCGTGCCGGATCGTCCGGCAGCCGCAGGCCCAGTGCACATCGTCGAACTTCAGGCCCTCGGAGTCGTCGTCCTTGCTGCGATCACCGTCCACTAGCCGCCCGCACGGTGCCCGCTCCTGGGTGAAGTGCGTCAGGGTGCCGGTCATCACCCACCTCCTCGAGGCCGTCGCTGTATGTGAGTCACATCACAGCTCGATAGTGCTCCTCGGCCTCGCTCGCGGCAATGGTTGCCGTCCAGGGCCCCGGCAAAGTCGTTGCCTGGGGCTCTGGCCTGCGGGTTTACGGCCGTGTGACCGGTGTGGCGTGTGTGACGGGTGTGGCTCGTGAGGC
>NZ_SNWQ01000014.1 GCF_004361855.1 Kribbella caucasensis | reverse complement strand
CTGAACTGTCTCGACAACAGCCAGTGTTCAGAGGCCACGAGCCCCTACCCCGCAGGCAGAGACCGCGTGTCGTGCCCGGTCAAGATCGAAGAGCCACCATGGGTCTGGCGGCGAACCCGCGGCAAGTCAAACGGTTCATCAATTCGTTTCTCTTGCTGCTCAGTATTGCCAGCATGCGAGCGATGCGGATCAATCATCGCCTGATCGCCGGGCTCGTCGGACTGCAACTTCGCTGGCCCGCGGAATACCAAGATCTGGCCGAGGCGGTCTATTCGGAGGACAGCGATCCGCTGGCTGGATTGACCTCAGCGGACCAGCCTGATCTGGCGAGGTACTCCAAGGCCTTCTTCTCGCCGACGCCCAAGGCGGACGAGTTGCGGGCCGTCATGCATCTCGCCGAGTCCGTGACCCAGCCGGAGCCGTACAGCGGATATCAGAGCGGGGAGTATCAAACCACCACCGCGAGTGCTCAAGAACTGAGGGAGGTGGCCAGCTCGGAGATTCTGACGGCACTCGGCCGCAAAGGATTCAAGGAGTCAGCCAGAGCGGCTCACATCTTCTATCACCGGGAGCTGCCGAACCACCGGGTGCGGATAGGCAAGACCGTCGTCCGGTTCGAGGCCAAGGATCCCCTCGGTCGCTGGTTGCTCGGATTGTCACTGTACTTGACCAAGGCGCTGCCTGAGGCCGTTGAAATGATCGACGATTTCTCGCTCTTGCGCGCCAGGACCAACAGTGCGATCGAGGCTAGCCATGGCCCGGCATCTTTGCCGAGGCCCGACATCTTTGAGCATTGACACCAGCTGCGCGAGGTAGCTGGCGGGAGCCTGCGATAGAACGTTGCCCCTGGGGACTCCGCGGCCCGCGTGTCCCCAGGTCCAGGCTGTTTCTTCTGTGCTGTCAGCGCGTCGCCTGGGCGGCTCGTTCGATCACCTTGGTGATTGCACTCGGGTTGGACACCAGGCCGAGGTGGCCGGTTGCGACTCGGGTGATGGTGGCGTGGGCGCGGAGGGCCATGAACTCCTGGGCGGACGGCGTGATGATGCGATCACCGGTGCCGAGCACGTACCAGGACGGGATCGTGGCGTAGGCCGGCGTACCTGATGGCTCGTTTCCGGCGCTGAGGGTGAGGGGCCGCTGGGAGGGATAGAGGTTCTCGGCCTCGCGGCGTGGCACCCCGGACGCGAACGACGTCACGAAGGTGTCGTGCTTGAGGTACAGATCCACGTCACCCGCGGGCGCGCCCGGGTACGGGACGAAGTCGAAGACGGTGGTGGGATCGACGGCCAACGCGGAGTCGGCGCCAGCCAGTGGGAAGATCATTTCGCCCTGAGCGGGCGCGAACGCGTCGACGTAGACCAGCGCCTTCACGTTCGGATTGCCGGTCGCCGCGTTCGTGATGACGGCACCGCCGTACGAGTGGCCGACCAGGACGATCGGTCCGGACATTGTGGAGAGGAAGTTCCTGATGGTTGCGGCGTCGTTGCTGAGGCTGCGCAACGGGTTCGGTGGCACGCGGACCGGATAGCCGTGGTCCTGGAGACGGCTGGTGACCTTGGCCCAGCTGGATCCGTCGGCCCACGCGCCATGGACCAGCACGACGGTGGGCTTGGGCCCGCCCGAGTCTGACGCCGCCGCAGGTGTCACTGCGGTCAGCACCATGGCCAGGATGGCCACGAGCACGGTCAGCGCACGCGGATGTGGTCGTTTGCTGTTCATCGAGATCCTTTCGTCAGGCGACTGTTCGCCGGGAGGGCGTAGAGCATGACGAAGTCGTGGATGATTCGGTACGGCGCACGGCAGTACGCCGTACCGCGTCGAGTAATGCTTGCCCGCGGGCAGAGCGCTACGACTGGAAGAACTCCAGCAGGTCGGCGTTGACCGTATCGGCGTGTGTGGTCGGCATGCCGTGCGGGAGGTCCTTATAGGTCTTGAGGATCCCGTTCTTCAGCAATTCCGCCGACTTCGGGCCTGATGCGACGTACGGAACGATCTGGTCGTCCTCGCTGTGGATCACCAGCACCGGGATGGCGATCTTCTTCAGGTCCTCGGTGAAGTCGGTCTGCGAGAACGCGACGATGCCGTCGTAGTGGGCTTTCGCTCCGCCCATCATGCCCTGGCGCCACCAGTTCGCGATGATCGCCTCGGAGGGCTGCGCACCCGGCCGGTTGAACCCGTAGAACGGCCCAGACGGCAGTGCGCGATAGAACTCCGAGCGGTTGGCCGCGAGTTGGGCCTGCAGGTCGTCGAAGACCTCCTTGGGCAGGCCGTCCGGGTTGGCGTCGGTCTTCACCATCAATGGTGGGACCGCGCAGAGCAGCGCGGCCTTGGCGGCCCGGCCTTCGCCGTGCCGGGCCAGGTAATGCGTGACTTCGCCGCCGCCGGTCGAGTGGCCGACGTGGATGGCGTCGTGCAGGTCGAGATGTTTGACCACTGCGGCCAGGTCATCGGCGTAGTGGTCCATGTCGTGACCGCCGCCGGTCTGCATGGACCGGCCGTGACCGCGGCGGTCATGGGCGACGACGCGATAGCCGTGCTGCAGGAAGAACAGCATCTGGTTGTCCCAGTCGTCGGCTGACAGCGGCCAGCCGTGACTGAACACGATCGGTTGGCCGTCGCCCCAGTCCTTGTAGAAGATTTCGGTACCGTCGCTGGTCGTGATCGTTCCCACTGTGGTGCCCCCCTCGAGCACGTCATCCGGGCATGACTCAATTGGACCTGGACGGGCTCGGAACGGCCCAGGCCTTGGGGTCCGCGCCGATCGTCGTCGGTACGAAACCCTTTGTCAGCAAGAGGTTTGGTGGCCTCGCCACCCCCACGTCACCTTAACGCGAGACAGACGAACTGACGAGCCCTCATGTCTTCATACAGCGAACCGCTCCCCGTATGAATCGCCGGTCGTTCGGTCGAGTGCCTGTCGTACCTGCGTCGGCTCCGCTGGCTCCGCGTCCGTGTGAGGGTCTCAGGACCGAGGTTCCTCTTGGCCGGGTACGACGAAGCCCGACTCGTACGCGAGTACGACGGCCTGGACGCGGTCGCGCACGCGGAGCTTGGCGAACAGCCGGTTGATGTGGGTCTTCACGGTTGATTCGGCGACGAACATCTCGAGCGCGATGTCGGCGTTGGAACGCCCGGCGGCGACCAGGCGCAGCACCTCGGCCTCCCGGTCGGTGAGCTCCGCGAGGGGTTGCGGTTTGGCACCGGGTCGCGGGCGTGACACGAACTCGTGCACAAGTCGCCTGGTCACTTCCGGTGCCAGGAGTTCCTTGCCCGCGGCCACGGTGCGGACGGCGTGCACCAGCTCGCCTGCGGTCGTGGTCTTCAGGACGAACCCCGAGGCGCCGGCGTGCAGCGCGTCCCATACGTTCTCGTCGGCGTCGTAGGTGGTGAGCACGACGACTCGCCCAGGCCAGTCAGGATCGGCGCAGAGCCTGCGGGTGGCTTCGATCCCGTCGAGCGTGGGCATCCGGATGTCCATCAAGACGATGGACGGTCTCAGCGCGCGCGCCTGCTCGATCGCGCCGACTCCGTCGTCGGCCTCACCCACGACCTCCAGATCCGGTTGCGCTTCGAGGATCGCGTGGAACCCCGCCCGTACCAGCGCCTGGTCATCGACGATGAGCACCCGGATCATGCGGCGGTCACTTCTGCTCGAGCGGGAACGTGGCTCTGACGTACCAGCCCGGGCGATCGGTGCGGGGACCGGCCTCGACCCGGCCGCCGTACAGCTGGGCTCGCTCCCGCATACCCGCCAGTCCGTAGCCGGGATCCGCGACCTTGGATCCCGACGGCTCCGCGTCGTCGATCACCTCGATCTGGAGTGCGGCAGGTTCGAAGCGCACGCACACGTGGGCCGAGGCGTCGCCCGCGTGTTTGCGCACGTTGGTCAGCGCCTCTTGCACGATGCGATAGGCCGACAGCGCCAGGCCACGGGGCAGCTCGCGTCGACCGCCCGCGATCTCCAGCGACACGGTGCGCCCGGACGCCTGCTCGGCGCGGACCAGCTCCGCCACCTCATCCAGCGTCGGCTGCGGGTGGCGAGCCTGTCCTTCCGACGGGCGGAGCACACCGAGCAGGTGCTTCATCTCCACCATCGCCTCTCGCCCGGTCCGCTGGACCTCGTGCATCGCGGCGCGTGCGCGCTCCGGATCACGGTCGAGCAGTTCGGCTGCCGCAGTGGCCTGCACCACCATCGCGGACAGGCCATGTGACACCACATCGTGGAGCTCGCGCGCGATCCGGGCTCGCTCATCCTCGGCGGCCTTCAGCGCCCGCTCCTGCGCGGATGCGGCGACGGCGGCCGCCTTCGCGTCGGAGTCGGCGGCGGCCACGACGCGGCGCCGCACGAGTACGCCGGTCAGCCACGGGCCGGCCACCACCAACGCACCGAACCCGTAGTCAGAAGGCCCACCCCCGTCGGCATAGATGAGACCAACGACGACCAGCAGACCAAGCAGCAGTCCCGCCGCCGCGGCGGCGAACTCCGAGTGAGCTCCGACCGAGTACGCCGCGATCAGCGCACAGGCCAACGTTGCCAGCTGAGCATTGGCGGGCACGCCGGCCACGGACTGGATCAGGAACAGCAGCAGCACGGCGACCAGCACGACGAGTGGGTGACGGCGCCGAAACACCAGCGCCGCGGCCATGCCCATCACGGACACCGAGGCGACGAGCCGATGCTGATCAACCGCACCTGCGACGATCTCCAGCAGCCCGGCGAACCCAACCACGCCACCGAGCAGCAGATCCTCTCGCGCTGACTCCGATCGGAAGCCGGCCGACCACCGAGTGCTCACCGATCGACCCCAACGCGCGGTCCGCACGGTCATGGCAACGATTCTGCCAGCGAGCCCGACTCTCGACATCCACCCTGCGGGCCGCGGGCTTCCACCCGCGGGTGGAACCCACCCCGGCAAGACCCATCCGCGAGACATTCGCGCCGATCCCCGGATGGATGCTTACGCGGCCGCGAACGCTGCAGCGTAGACGACATCGAAGTCATGAATCCCCAAGGGAGAAACGACATGAACGCGATGTCGGAACAACAGCACCGCGACATTGCGGTGCCGAGGGATGCGGATCCCGTACAGCTGCCGCAGTACACCCGCCGGATGGTGCTGGCCGTCTGGGCTGCTGCCGCCGTGCCGATGGGGGTGCTGGCGTGGCTCGTGGCGCCGGCTCTCGCGGGTCACGGCGCTTCCGAGAAGCGCTTCGCCGTCAGCTTGCTGGTCGCGTTGACGCTCGGCCTGCTGTGGCAGGCCGTCCTGGTGCTCTTCCTCGTGATCCGTGAGCGTCGTGATCCGTCGTGGACCTCGCTGCGCGATCGGCTGTGGTTGAGGTCCCCGCACACCGCGACCAGGCGAGGCGGGCGGTTGTGGTGGTGGGTCGTCGCCTACGCATCGGCCTTGGCCGCGGTGGATCTGGCGCCTTTCGGCCTGACCGGCCCCGCGAACCACAACCTCGGCGTGTTCCTCGGATCCGAGGCGGGCCGGCAGACGTTCCATCACGCGTGGGGTCTGTACGCGCTGGTCGCTGTCGAACTGGTGCTCAACACCGTCCTGGGCGAGGAACTGCTGTTCCGGGGCCTGCTGCTCCCACGGATGAACGGGGCCTTCGGCCGGGCCGACTGGGTGGTGAACGGGTTGCTCTTCGGCATCTACCATCTGCACGAGCCGTGGGTCATCCCCAATGCCGTGGCCACCGGATTCCTGTGTGCCGGACCCACCAAGAGGTTCCGTAGCGCATTGATGGGCATTGCCATCCACTCAGTGGAAACGGTCTTCTTCCTGGTGGTTCTGCTAACCGTGGTACTCGGTTAAGGCGGCGGACGCGAGATCGACACGATCTCGCGTCCTCCCGCGTCCCTGTCCGCTGCCTGCGGCAGCTATCGCGTGGTCAACCGCTAGTCGGCTCGAATGCGGGCTGGTCGATGGTGAGGGTCATCGCATCGGCGTCGACGGTGGCCTCCACCCCGAGCGGCAGGGTCGCGATGCTCGGACCGTGGCCGAGTGGCAGCCCGTAAAGGATCGGGATGCCGAGATGGTTGAGTCGATCGAGGAGGACTTCCTCGAGCGTCTTCGTATGTGGCGCGGAGGTCCATTCGTCCCACTCGCAGCCCGCCAACTCGCTGACCACGATTCCCCGTACGCCCTGGAGCTTGCCGCTCTGTTCGAGGTGAAGCAGGGCTCGGTCGATCTGAATCGGTGCACGGCCGGTCTCCTCGAAGAAGAAGATGGCGCCGTCCAGCTCGAACTCCCACGGCGTACCGATCGTGTGCTGGAGGTCGCTCAGGCAGCCGCCGACGATCCGGCCGCTGGCCCGCCCGCCCACCAGGCCGATGAGGTTGAGCCGCTCCGAGTCCGGCGGCACCGCTCCGGTCGTCTGTCCCGACAGTACTTTCAGAAACCGCTCACTGGTGAGCGCAGGCACCGATGGACTTCCGAAGTGGGTCAACGAGGGGCCGTAGAAAGTCGCCAGACCTGCGAACCTGCCTAACGCCGTATGCAATGCGGTGATGTCGGACATCCCGATGAACGCCTTCGGGTTGCGCCCGATCGCTTCGAAGTCGAGGAGCGGGATGAGCTGCGCGGAGCCGTAGCCGCCGCGCATGGTCAGGACGGCGTCGATCTCCGGGTCTGCGAAGGCGTCCTGGACATCGCGGCTGCGGGTCTCAGGGCTGCCGGCGTGCCACTCCTGGCGTTCGAGTGCTCCGGCAGCAAGCTTGACCCGATACCCGTGCTCTTCCAGCCGGCGAACGGCGCGCTCGACCTGAGCACGGCTTTCCGCCGGGCTGCCCGGCGTGACGACGCCGATCGTCGAGCCCGGTGGCGCGGCTTTCGCCACGACGGTCTTCATGACGGGTCCGTTGACGGACCCCGAAGCGCGGTGCGCACGGTCATGCCGGCAAGTCTGCCAAGGAAACCCAGGTCTCGACATCCACCCGGCGGCCGCGGCGAGGTCCACCCACGGGTGGAACCCAGTCCAGCACGACCCACCAGCCAGACGCTCGCGCCGATCCCTGGGTGGACGCATGCGGGGCCGCGAACGCCGCACAGTCGAAGACATCGGAGCCAAAGCCGGATGGAGAACGACGTGAACCCGATGTCGCAACAGCAGCAACGCCGCAACGCCGCAGCCGAATCCGCAAGCCAGGCGCGCGTACACAGGACCGTCACGGCGGTCGGCCTGGTCGGATCGGCGGCACTGGTCGCCGTCGGCGGAGTCATTGCGCCTCCGAACTCCGGTAGACCCGATGAGCTCTACTGGATCGCGACCGAGGCCTCCGGCCGGCTGATGGCCGAGGCGATCGTGATGGTGGTGTCGTCGATCCTGCTGGTCTTCGGCGTGATCGGCGCGGCGCGACTGGTGCAGGGCCGGGGCCGATACCTCGCCCGGGCGGCGGCGCTTCTCGGGGTGATGGGCGCGCTCGGCCACACGGCGTACTCGACGTTCGCGCTGCTGCTGCCCGCCATCGTGACCTCTTCGGCCAGCCGTGCCCACGCGATCGACACGCTCGAAGCCATCGGCTCCAGCGCCGGTGGCGCGGTCGTGCTGCCGCTCATCACGGCGTACGCCATCTCTGTGGTGCTGCTTCCCGTCGCGCTGTACCGCGGTCGGCTGATCCCGCTGTGGGTGGTCGGGCCGGCAGCCGCGGCCGTCGCCATCGAGGCCTTCCCGGCCGGCGCAGTCGACCTCAGTCTCGCCAAGTACGCCCTGGCACTTGCCACCGCCACGGCCATCGCCGCCCGGATCCTCCAGCTGAGCGACGACCAGTGGCGCAACCCTCACACAACTATCGAGAGGACCGGTCATGGGACGAATTGAGCTCCATCGGCTGACCAAGCACTACGGCACGGTGACAGCCGTCGAGGATCTCGGCGTGACGTTGGATTCAGGCACTATCACCGGATTCCTGGGCGCCAACGGTGCCGGAAAGTCCACCACCTTGCGGATGCTGCTCGGGCTGACCAGGCCGACCTCCGGTCGGGCCACCATCGACGGATTCGAATACGCCGATCTGCGCAGCCCGGCGCGAGTCGTCGGCGCGATGACCGACCCTGACGTGTTCCACCCACGCCGGTCGGCCCGCGATTCGCTCCGGGTACTCGCCCGGGTGTCCCGGATACACGAACGCCGGGTCGATGAGGTCCTGGAGCTGGTCGGCCTGGGCGACGCGGCCCCTCGGCGTACCGGCGGGTTCTCGATGGGCATGCGTCAGCGGCTCGGGCTCGCGAGCGCATTGCTCGGAGACCCGGAGACACTGATCCTCGACGAGCCGGCCAACGGGCTCGACCCGGCCGGTGTGCTTTGGCTGCGACGGCTCGTGCGCGGGCTCGCAGCCGAGGGCCGGACCGTGCTCGTCTCCAGCCACTTGCTCGCCGAACTCGCCCAGACCGTCGACGACGTCATGGTCATCGATCGCGGGCGCCTGATCATCCACGGTTCGATGACCGAGCTCTTCGACACCACAGCGTCCGACTCGCTCGAGGACCTGTTCTTCGGCCTCATCCAGAAGGGACAACCGTAATGAAGGACTTGATCGCCGCCGAGGCGCTGAAGTTGCGCACGCTGCTGATCTCACGGGTCGTCCTTGCGGTCGCGGTCGTGATCTCCGCACTCGGAGGCTTCTTTCTCGGTGATGCAGGCGAGGACGTCACCCCGACCGCCGCCGTCGTCGTGTCCGGCCAGCCCATGTGGTTCCTTGCCGTCATCGTGGCCGTGCTCTCGGTGGCCGGGGAGTTCCACCACCGCACCATCCGCACCACCGTGTTGCAGACTCCGCAGCGGTCCCGCGTGATCGTGGCCAAAGCCATCGTGGTCGCCGTGTACGGCTCGCTGATCGCCGTGGTGGGATCGGCAGTGAGTGTCATGGCCGCCGTCGTGACGCTGCGGTTGAAGCACGACGTACAGGTCGACTGGAGCCTCGACGTCGTGACAACCGTGCTCGGCGTTGCCGCCCTTGGCGCAGCGTGGGCCGTGCTGGCAGCTGGTGCCGGAGCACTGCTGCGCAGCAGCACGGTCGCCATCGTTGCCGTGCTGGTCTGGAGGCTGGTGCTAGAGGGCATCCTGCCGATAGTCACCCGAGCTCCCGCGATCGCCAAGTGGCTACCCGGCCACGCGGCCGACGCCGTGCTGTACGACGGCGGCCCGACGCTCCTGCAGCCATGGGCCGGCGCCCTCGTCTTCGTGGCGTACACCGCGATCGTCGTCATCGCGGGATCACTCGCCTTCGTCCACCGCGACCCCGCCTGAGCGTTCCCAGGAGGAACCATGCACGCTCCCGCAACCCCGACGTTCAGCGCTACGACTGTGCACACCATGCTCTCCCGCGGGGTGTGGGCACTGCCGGTCTACGCCGTACTGCTCGGCCTGAGTACGTTGACGCAACAGCCTGACTACGCCACTGACTTCGAGGCGTACGCCGCCTACGTCACCACCAACACGTTCCTGGTCAGCCACCTCGTGGCCAGCATCGCCGGTGCAGCGGTCGGCATCGTCGGAGTGGTCAGCCTGGCGGCAGTGCTGATCGGGTCCGGTGCCCGATCCGGCCGAATCCTGATCGGCGCCGTCCTAAGCATCGCTGGAAATGTCGCGAACACAGCACTCTTCGGTGTCGCCGCCTTCGCCCAACCCGCGATCGGCCGAGCCTACCGAGCCGGTGAAGAGTACGCGGTCGCTCTCAACGCCGACGTGTACGGCCCGGAGCTGATCGCCACAGCCGTCACCGGCCTCGCGTTGTTCATCGCCGGCGCCGTGCTTCTCGGTACCGCGACCGCGCGGGTCGACGGGCTGCGTGCGAGCGGAATCACCTACGCGGCTTCGCTGACGATCTTCGTCGTCGCCAACTTCACGATCCCGATCCTGCAACCCGTCATGGCAGCCGCCTTGACCATCGCCACCCTCGCCATGGCCAGGCGCCTGAACCAAGGCGGGTCATGACCACGACATCCAGCCAGACGAACGACTGGCGCCACCTGACGGTGGCGCCAGCTCGGTTGGGGCCGGGTTAGTGCCCGCCGTCGTTGGCGGCTGGGCGGATGATGAGTTTGTTCGTGTGGTCCTCGGCATAGCAGTGCGCTACGCCGGAGCGGCCGTCTGAGGTGCTGACGGTGATGGTGGCGAGATAGGGAACCACGATGCCTCGCTCGGTGATGCCGTCGAAGGTGTCCGATTCCTGGCTGCGGGTGCCGATGCGACGCAGTTCGACGTTGATCGTGAGCTCGCCGATCCGCTGCTCGGTGACGAGATCGACGAGTGGGGCCGTACCGCCGGCTGTCCGGCCGGGCAGGTGCAGGAAGCCTTCTGCCTCCTGGGGGTTGACACCGTCATCGATCACGACGTCGTACCGCACGTTCGGTCGATCCTGGCTCAGCGCCACCTGGCCGTTGGGAAACCCTTCCAGGACGCAGATCGCGGACTCGAAGTCGGAGTCCCCATAGATCGCCGCAGCCGGGTTGGTGGTCATCACGTCAAACGTGATGACCTCAGAGGTGCAGTCGTCGTCGTTGGCCAGAACCGTGTACCCGGGTACGGTCACGGGCCCGACGTCCACGCGGTAGTCGGTCGTGGTCACCGTTCCGGTGGTCCAGCTGTTCCCGCTTCGCTCCTGGAGCTCCTCCGTGACAGGCTCTGCCAGCGAAGTGCGGACTGCTTCGACCGACGCGAGGCCCAGCGGTTCCTGCGTGT
Organism: Kribbella caucasensis; assembly: GCF_004361855.1. Classification (GTDB taxonomy): domain Bacteria; phylum Actinomycetota; class Actinomycetes; order Propionibacteriales; family Kribbellaceae; genus Kribbella; species Kribbella caucasensis. Next base: position 249,851 of record NZ_SNWQ01000014.1, on the reverse strand, counting down.
CGAAGTCGTGGAGCAAGACTTCAGCTGTGAACGAGCCGTTTCCGGCGAACACCGCCGTACCGCCGTAGCCCTCCGAGACCATGTTGTAATCCGGAGTCTCGACAAACATGTACGACCCCGAAGTGCCGTCCAAGGTGGTCGACGATGCTCCGAAGAAGACGTAATCACCCTGTGCCGTCTCGAACACACAAGAGACCGAGGTGATCGTGTTGAGGATCCGAGTAGGCGAATCCGCACTCGCTGCCGGTGCGGCGATCAGCCCAGAGGCCAGCAAACCGAACCCACACAGCAAAGGCCGTACTTTCATTGTGCTCCCGTCCCATGGACCTAGACGGGGGAAGGAGCGACCCGAATGCCCGGGCCGTCAGACCCGGGACCCCCCCACTCGACCCCCCGAGGTGGCAGCTTCCTTACCGAGTTGGTGGAAGCCGTGGCGGGATCTTACGTTCTGCATCGCGATCGAGAAAGTGGCTTTACCTGGCGATAGAAGGCCTGGCATCGCGGAACCGGCTGACGCTTGCCGTCCGGGCGACGCGGATCTACGTTCGATGAAGCGTCGGTAAGCGAACGCGACGTGCGTGGCGTTGCTGACAAGGGGAGCGGTGTTGACGGGCAACCTGTGGCAACCGGGTGGTGGCCAAGGTGCTGGGGTGTTCTGCTCAGTGAACTGAGGCACAGCCGGGGATCCTCGCGTCGGGGCGGTGTCCCCGCAGCCTCGCGGAGCCAATCGGGGAAGGGTGGCGCCATGAAGCGATTCGTCTGGTTCGGGTGCTCGTTGTCGATCGTCGGCCTACTGCTCGGGGGCCTGCCGGCCGGCGCGGCGACGACGACGGGAACCGCGTTGAACATGGAGGTCGTGGGTCACCACGATCTCGGCAACCGCGGCTACAACGCCGACGTCTGGGTCCACGATGGGCACGCCTACGTCGGCAGCTGGGGCTTCCAGGACTGGTCCGGAGGTGGCGAGAATCGGTTCTGTCCGGACGACGCGCACGCCGGCATCGTCGTACTGGACACTCGGGTGCCTTCCGATCCGAGGCCGGTCGCCAAACTCCAGCAGCCCACCGGCACGACCGCCGAGGACGTCGTCGTCCTCACCGCGCGGTACGGCGCGTTCGGCGGTCGCGACATCGCTGTCTCCGGGATTCAGACGTGTGGGAGTTCCAGGTACGACGTGTCGCTCTTCCGCGGCCTCGTGGTGTGGGACGTGACGAACCCGGCCAGTCCGGTGGAGATCGGGCGGCTCCATACAGGCTGTTGCACCCGTGGCATCCACGAACTCGAGGTTCAGCACCGTGCCGACCTCAACCGGACCTTCGTCTATGCCAGCGTGCCGGCCAGCGAGTACCCGGACTCGGCATCACCGACCGGCATGCGTGACCAGTCCGGCCGCGGAGACTTCCGGTTGATCGAGATCACCGATCCGGCCCAGCCGGTCGAGATCTCCGACTGGGGAGTCGTGCATGACCTGGGCGGACCGCCCGCCGCCGGTCAAGGGTGCGACCCGGACCCGATCTTCGGCCACTCGGTCGAGCCGTCGGCCGACGGCAGGCTCGCCTTCGTGTCGTACTGGGACAGCGGTTTCGTCGCCCTCGACCTGGTCAACCCGGCCCGTCCGACGTTCCGTGGAACCACGCGCTATCCGGCGAACGCCGACGGCGACGGGCACTCGTCGCAGTACGACGAAACGCGGCGGCTGCTGTTCACCGCCGACGAGGACTTCTGCAAGACGTCGGGCGCAGGCATCGAGAAGGGCTTCGGCTACCTGCGGGTATACGACTACAGCGACCTCGGAAGGCCCCGGCAGATCAGCCAGTACAAGACTCCGAACTCGTCCGGCCCGCGGGACATCGGTGCGGGCGACTACTCCATCCACAACCCGTTCCTGGTCGGTACCGATGTGTACGCGTCGTGGTACAGCGACGGGGTGCGCGTCATCGACGCGAGTGACCCGACGGCGCCGCGGGAGGTGGCGTACTTCGTGCCGCCCAGCGCCAACAACCCGGTCAGCCCGTCCCAACGCGGAGTCCTCACCAATGCCACGCAGGTCTGGGGCGTGGTCGTCGACGACGCGACGGACCTGGTTTATATCAGCGACATGAACTCCGGCCTCTGGATCCTCCGCCGGATCTGAGCCGCTGGTGACCTGCGGCGGCGGACGTCGGACATCCCGGGCCGCTCTGACACGACCGCGGCTACAGCATGGCGATTAGGGTAGGCTCACCTGCATGATTGTCTGCCATTGCGAGGTCGTCAGCGACCGGGAGGTCGTCGAGAGCATCGACGGCGGCGCTCGCACGCTCGCGCAGGTGTGCGGGGCGACCGGGGCGGGGCGGAATTGTGGCGGCTGCGTCTTCTCGTTGAAGCGGTTGTTATGCCAGCATGGGAGGTCGGTCTCGGCAACCTCGTTCACGGAGGTGGCAGGTGCAACCGGTTAACCCACGCGTCGTCGTACTGCTCAACGAGGCGCTGACACTCGAGCTGACGGTGATCAACGGGTACTTCCTGGAGGCCAGGATGCTCGACAACTGGGGATTCGGCCGGCTGGGCAAGGCCTTCTACGACCTGTCCATCGACGAGATGAACGACGCCGACGCGTTGATCAGCCGCATCCTGTTGTTCGACGGTCACCCGAACCTGCAGAAGCTCGGTGCTGTGACGGTCGGCGAGGACGCCAAGGAGATGCTCCGGCTGGGGGTCGAGAGCGAGCACTCCGCTGTGGCGCAGTTCAACGCGGCCGCGAAGGAGTGCCACGACCTCGGTGACCACGGCACCGCCGCGGTGTTCGAGGAGATGGTCCGCGACGAGGAGAAACACGCGGACTGGTTCGAGAGCCAGCTCGACGCGATCGAGCGGGTCGGCGCCCAGCAGTACCTCGCCCAGCAGATCGAGCCGGGGAAGTAATCCGGCTGAACCGCGTGCCGGCGCCAGTTCTTGTGCAAGTACTGCTGGTGGTAGCAATGCCGTGGCGGGGCCGTGCACGGACAGCAGCTACTGCATCAACGTGTGTTGCCCACGGAGCAGGTGCCGATGTGGGCAGCTTCCTTACCCCACTGGGCAGAAGCCGTCAGCACGTCACATGAAGCACGGCGTGGACCTCATGCCGGTCGAGGCCCTCGATCAGGCGGCAGGCCTGCTCTGTCGGTAGGGCGGCGAGGTCCACACTCCGACGACCGGCCTCCTCGATGACCTCGGGCATGATCGGCAGCGAGCCATAGGCGCCGGTGCCGATGATCAGCCGGCTTCCGCCCCAGGGCAGTTCCTCGTCGGCCGACAGAGGCGTGTGCCCGAATTCAGCGCGGTACGGCTTCGAGACCTTCTTCTTCCGTTTCCGCACCTCGCCGCCATCGATGACGATGTCATGCTTGTACTCCAGCCCATCAACCTCGATGGATCCGAACCCGAGTAGTCGCACGTCCATCCCAATGCCTCCACGTGCGTCATCTACAGCCGCACCAGTGCTGCGCGATCCCTCATCCACGTTCCCACGCGGGTACGCACGCGTCCAGTGGGCCGGCCGATCACCCCCGGTGGCGGCCCCTCCTGTGTCAGTTGGGGGACCGTGGGTGGCGTCGGGGACGTCCGAATTGTTCAAGCCTCGGGGTGGGTGCGAGGCCTACGTTCTCTCCTAAGAACGACAAGGGTCTCTTCCGGCCCTACCCAGCAGAGCGCACTACGCCTTCGAAGGTCCCGATGACAATGAGGTCGAGTTGTTCAGCCCCCCAAGTGAGGAGGAGGTCCCTGTGAAGATCGGTATCGGATTGCCGGCTGCGATCCCCGGCGCGGACGTGCGCACGCTGGGCCAATGGGCCGCCGACAGCGAACGCGCCGGATTCGACTCCCTCGGCGTGTTCGACCGGCTGGTCTACGACAACTTGGAACCACTGACCGCCCTCGCGGCAGCCGCGGCGCGCACGTCCGAGGTGGAGCTCGTCACCACAGTGCTGAACGTCGGCTGGCGCAACAACCCCATCCTCCTGGCCAAGCAACTGGCCTCGGTCGAGCAACTGTCCGGCGGCCGCCTCACCGCGGGGCTCGGCCTGGGTGGCTGGCCGGATGACTACACCGCCAGCCATGCTTCCCGAGACGCGATGGCCACGCTGTGGGAGTCGACGCTGGAAACGTTCCGGCACGCGTGGTCGGGCAAGCTGAGCGCCCAGGGCGGGGCGATGACCCAGCTTCCTGACGACCGACCCGCACTCCTCTTCGGCGGACTGGTGCCAGCCGCCTACCGCCGAGCCGCCACCCACGGCCAGGGCTGGGTAGCCCCGCTGTTCGGCCTGCCAGTCCTCAAGCAGGGCGTACTCGCCGTACACAAGGCCTGGCAGAAGGCAGGCAAGTCCGGCCGGCCCCGCGTCCTCACCGGCCGCTACTTCGCCCTCGGCAAGGAAGCCGACTCCATCGCCGACCACTACGTGCACCACTACTACGGCGATGCGTACTTCGACGTCGCCCGCGCCGATACGCTCACCAGCCCTGATGAACTGCGCGAGCATCTCACCGCGTTGCGCGATGCCGGGACGACCGACGTGGTGCTCTACCCGACCTCCGCAGGGCTGGAGCAGGTCAGCCTGCTGGCTGAGGCGCTCGACACCGCAGGGCTACGTCCCGCCCGGGCGAGTGCTTCGAGGGTGGGCAGACACAACAAGGGCGCCACGTGGAGGTGACGCCCTTGTCATCAGCTCCGCTCAGGCCGGGAAGGGTACTCCGGTGTTGCTGTGACACCTGTAGCCGTTGGGGTTCTTGTGCAGGTACTGCTGGTGGTAGCCCTCGGCGTAGTAGAACGTCGTGGCCGGGGCGATCTCGGTGGTGATGTCGTCGTAGCCGCGGTCCGCGATCACCGGGGCGTACAGGGACTTGGTGCGCTCGGCCTCGGCGCGCTGTTCGTCGGTGGTGTAGTAGACCGCCGAGCGGTACTGCGAACCCAAGTCATTGCCCTGCCGCATCCCCTGCGTCGGGTCGTGGGTCTCCCAGAAGACCTTCAGCAGATCGGTGAACGTGGTCTTGGTCGGGTCGTACACGATCCGGACCGCCTCGGTGTGACCCGTGCGGCCGGTGCAGACCTCTTCGTACGACGGGTTCGGGGTGTACCCGCCTGCGTACCCGACGGCGGTGGTGTAGACCCCGGGCTGCTGCCAGAAGATCTCCTCGGTACCCCAGAAACACCCTGTGCCGAACCACACCTCGGCGTACCCCTCGGGCGCGGGCGCGGTCTGCGGCGTACCGAGCACGATGTTCTCGGCCGGTACGGCGAATCCGGGCTCGGCGCGGCCGGGCAGGGCGGCGGCGGGCTCGACCAGGGCTGTGTTGCGGTTGAAGAACGACATCTCACGCCTCTCGCAGAGTGACTCTCATAGTCTCCCAACGCTTCCGCCGAGGCGAACCTTCCCCCGGACGATTACGGCGCGTTGACGTCACGCGATCAGGGTGGCCGTACGCCGGAGCGGCGGTCCCTCGGTGAGCTGCCCGTACGACGCCGCGAGCCGCGGTACTGCGTCACGGAGCGTGTCCGGATCCAACGTGAACGGCAGGCGCATGAACCCCTCCAGCGCGGCGTCGGGCGAGAACCGCGAACCGGCCACCAGCAGTACGCCGTTCCGCTGGGCGACGCCGACCAGACTGGAACCCACAGCGGCGGGCAACTCGCACCACAACGACAAACCGCCGCTCGGTACTTCGAACCGCCACGTCGGCAAGTGTTCGCGGAGAGCCTCGATGAGCACGTCCCGGCGTTCGCGCAGATCGGATCGGCGGTCGGGGAGGATCGTCGCGCGGTCGCGGAGCAGTCGGGCGACGACGAGTTGCTCGAGCACCGGGGCGCCCAGATCGAGCGAGGCGCGCGCGTCGAGGACCCGCGCGACCAGCGACTCGGGCAGCCGGAGCCAGCCGATCCGCAGCCCGCCCCAGAACGACTTGCTCACCGAGCCGACCGTGATCACGCCGGCCGGGTCGAACAGGGCGAACGGCGGTGGCATCTCCTGTCCCTCCAGCGACAACTCGAACAGCGTCTCGTCGACGATCGCCGTGGTCCGGCTGCGGGCGAACGCGGTCGCGAGCCGTTGCCGGTCCGCGGCCGACATCAACCGACCGGTCGGGTTCTGGAAATCCGCCACCAGCCAGGCCGCTCGCGGCGAAGTCTGCCGAATCGTTGCCTCCAGCAATGGCATGTCCCAGTCGCCCGGACCCATCGGGACGGCGACCACGCGGGCGCCACTGCGGCGGATCGAGTCGACCGAGTTCGGGTGTGTCGGGCTCTCGGTCAGCACCCGGTCGCCGATCTGCGTCATCGCCCGGATCGCGATCGAGGTCGCCGCCAGCGCTCCCGCGGTCACGACGATCTGATCCGGTGACGTCGGCAGCCCGCGCGCCTCGTACGACGCGGCGACCTCCTCACGCAGTACGGGCAAACCCTGCGGGTGATACCCGGGCGTCGCGAGGTGGAACGGCAGATCCTCGAGCGCCTCGGCAACCGCCGTACTGATTCCCGGTACTGCGGTCGGCGCGGCGCAGGTGAAGTCGGAGAGCCCGTCCGTGTCGATCCCGGGAGCGTGGTGGCGGCCGAGTTCCGGCTCGACCTTCGTCGGGAGCGCGGTGATGCTGCCCGAACCACGCTTGCTGGTCAGGTACCCGCGATCCCGCAACTCCCGGTACGCCGAGGCGACCGTGGTCCGGCTGACCCCGAGCGCGTCGGTCAGTTCACGCTCACTCGGCAGCCGCGCGCCCGGCGAGATCCGCCCGTCCGCGATCAGCAACCGCAACCGCTCGGCCAGCAACCGGTAGGCGGGGCCACTCGCGTCGGCCCAGCCGCCAAGCAGGCCGGTCAGCGTGCTCGCAGGAACATGTCGCCCGATCATGCAGTCCACTATCCCGCAACTGGCTATCGATCACCAGGCCAATGGCACTCAAACTGGACTCTGTGACCGCCACCCACAACTCGGCCGCTGCCGGCCCGACGGGCGCTGACCCGACCACAACCGAGTCGACCGCTCCCGCCCCTCGTACGTTGGCCGCGCTCAACCCGATCGAGCAACTCCGGGCCGGTCAGCTCCCACGCCGGCTCGTTCAGCTGTACGTCGGGCTCGTGCTGTACGGCGCCTCGATGGGCCTGATGATCGAGAGCAACCTCGGCCTGGACCCGTGGGACGTCCTGCACTCAGGCATCATCAACCACGTGCCGCTCAGCTTCGGCACGGTCGTGATCGTGATGAGCTTCGTGGTGCTGTTGGCCTGGATCCCGCTGCGCCAATGGCCCGGTCTCGGCACCATCAGCAACGCCATCATCATCGGCCTGGCCACCGACCTGACCCTGTCGGTGCTCACCACGCCGGACGACCTCTGGGTGCGGATCGTCTTCATCGCCGCCGGCATCGTGGTCAACGCCCTGGCCGGCGCCCTCTACATCGGCGCCCAGTTCGGCCCGGGCCCGCGGGACGGGTTGATGACCGGCCTGGTTCGCCGTACGGGTCTCAGCGTCCGCCTGGTCCGCACCACCATCGAGATCACCGTCCTCGCCATCGGCTGGCTCCTGGGCGGCGTCGTCGGCTTCGGCACAGTCGCCTACGCCCTCGCTATCGGCCCTCTGGTCCACGTCCTCCTCCCGATCTTCACCGTCCAACTTCCAAACCGAAAGTAAGAAGGAGAGCCGAGCTACAGCCGGGTCCAGACCATCGGTCGCGAGGTCTGCAGATCCGGTGTGCTGGCCTGGCTGCCGACAACGAATCTGCCGTCGTCACTGATGGCGCTGGCTGTTGCATGCCCGAGCGTGGGATTGGGCAGCCACTCGAACTGCCCGCGATGCCAGAGGAACGACTGGTTGTCCGCGGTACCCAGGACCCGGCCCTCGCGGTCGATTCCGTGCGCCATCACGGACATCGCGCCTTTGATGAAACCGATCACCGTGAGCTCGTCTGGAGACCACACGAAGGGACTGTTCGAGGTGTGCCCCATCACCTCGCCTCGGCTGTTGATCGCAGCGGCCCTGCCTTCGAGGTCGCTCAGCCGGCGGATCTGGCCGTTCTCCCAGATCACCGGGACGGTGTTCATGCCGTCCACGCTCGCTTCGCCGACGATCCGGCCCTCGTTGTCGACGTCGTACGCATGCGAGCGCTGATAGACACCCCGGACCAGGGTGCCGAGATCGGTCGCCTCGCCCGCCTTCCAGACGAAAGCATGCGTCACCCTCGCAGGTTCGGTGTCGCTGAAACCGACCACCCAGCCGTCGTCGTTGATCGCGGTAGGGACGAACCCCTGTGGCACACCCAGTGTGGACAGGTCGACCATCCGGCCATCCCTCCAGATGAACGGGCGCCTTTCGCCCATCCTGCCTGGTCGCGTCTCGCTCCATCCGACGACGACGCCATGCCGATTCAGGCCGCACGGTGTGCTATCCCAACCGCCGAGGGTGCCCAGGTCGGTGATCCGGCCGTCCTGCCACAGGACCGCATGACTGATGCCACCATCCTCGGTGTCACTGCGCCCGATCACCGTTCCGTCGTCATTGACCGCCACCGCCGAGCCATGTTGCCCACCAGGTAGCAGTTCGAGATCGGTGAGACGCCATCCGTCCCGCTCTTCTTCTCGGCGGCCGGCGCGGCCACCCAGCGCGTCCATACCTTCGAGGGTAGCCAAGGCATAGAACCCGCCAGCGGTCCAACATCCCGCCAGCGGCTACCGCGACCCCCGCCTGCTCAGGACTGGTGGGCGCGGTTCATCAGGTGTGCTCCATGCGGCGCATTGGACCTGCTCTGAGGACCTGGTGGTCCGTGTCGAGCAGTTCCATACGGGCGTGCCGGAGATCAAGTTCGCCCTTCCACATGAAGATGGCCACGCCGTCCACCACGTTGTCCTTGAGCACCCGGTCGCCCGTAGTGTCGGTGAGCCGGGCGGCCACGGCGGATGGGTCGGCTACCCAGCCACCGACTACCGCCCTCTCCTTGGGGCCCCCAGGACCCCACCCTCCGTAGGTCATCCACACGTCCTGGGGATCGATGGGGCGGGCGCTGCCCATGAAGCCGCCCGATGGTTGCCATCCCCCTTCGTGCCGACAGAGGCCGACGAGGGCACACCTCTGGGTGCCGTCTCGGTCCACAAAGCTGACCGCGAACGCGGCGTCTTTACCTGAGTACTTTTCTCGCACGATGTCGATCGAATCCTCGATCGGGCGGTAGTCAGCCAGCAGCACCGCACGGACCACGTCGTGAGGGTTGGCATTCTGCGTCATGCGGCGACCTCCGTAGTCAGGCTTCGTATTCGTCGGGCAGGCGCATCGCCGGTCCGCCGACCTGCAGTCCGAGTGGGACCGCGCGTCCCTTCGGCTCTTCCCACTCCTCTTGGCGACCGAGGGCGGTGAGGTCGAGGTAGTTGTATCCGTTGTGGAACTCTTCGATGCCGCGGCCGTACGTGGAGTAGGTCTGGAAGACCTCCCCACCGACCCGAAGGAACGCACTGATGCCCGGCAACTCTTCGCCGCGCATACTTTCGATCCATGGTGTTCCAGCCTCGGCGAGCTTGGCTTCGGTGCGGAAGTAAAGCAGCACCGGCGCGACCCGGTCGTCGAGGGTGGCGTGGAAGTCGTAGTTGAAGTCACTGCCGTACGAGGAGTACCAGGGGAACGTCCAGCCCATCCGCTCCCGGAACGCGGCGAGCTTCTCGTACGGCGCACGCGACACGGCCACGAGCGTGGTGTTGCGCACGTGCAGCTGCCGCAGCCTTCCGATCCCGTCGGCTGCGGAGGAGCAGCTCGAACAGCCCACGTCCCAATCCGGGCCGAACATGAAGTGGTGCATCACCAGCTGCGGCCGGCCCTCGAACAGGTCGAGCAGGCTCACCGTCCCGTCCGGGCCCTCGAACCTGTACGGCTTGTCCATGCGGACCATCGGCAGCCGGCGACGGTCGGCATTGACCCGGTCACGGGCCCGGGTCAGTTCCTTCTCCTTGATCAGCAGTTCCTTGCGAGCGGCGAGCCACTCCTCGCGCAACACCACGTCGGGCAGGTTCTCCATCGCCGTCATGATCGGTTCCCTTCGTCGCTTCTACTCCATCATGACCGGATGTCGGAGCCGGTTCGGCGTTCTTGACATGTGCCTTGCGCTGTTGAGAAAGCGAGATCCCGGACCGCCTGGTCCGGGACCTCGCATCGCAGGACCCTCTTCCCCGTGGCCCGGGACCGTGCGACGGTCATCGAGCTGTTCGCCTCGCCAGAGGTGGGCACCTCTATAGGTGGCCCTCGACCGCGTGACGAGCTCGAGCGCGCGTGCCTGAGGTGCCCAGGCGGCGCCCTGGCCTCTTCGTGGTCGATCTCGACGGAGCGATGATCGGCATGGTCACGCTCGACCGGCGCGACGCAGAGACCGAGCGAATCGTCGCTCACTTCGCGACGGTGACCCCGACGTCTGACAGGGGCGCACGTGACCGGTCGCCCACTCATCGGCATGACCGCGCGAATCGGGGGCAGATGCGGATGCTTGATCGCATGCGGCCAGCACCGGTATCGACATTCGCTCAATGGTTCACGACGATGACTTGATCGCCAAGTGAGCCGAGGAGTGATCCGTGGAGAACATCGTCGGGATTGTCGTTGGCTTCGCTCTGACCACGGTCGTTGGCGGCTGGTGGGCAGCGCGGTTGCAGGAACGCTCTTGGGCGAGGCAGAACGATGTTCAGCTGCGACAGGCGGAGCAAGAGCGAGCTGGCGCGGCCTGCCAAGATCTGATGTCTCTCCTGGACCGGCGCCTCTACCGAATGCAGCGTCTGCTCTGGGCTGCTGCCACAGATCGAGGCGCGTCACTCGATCTGGACGAGATCGAGCGACGGCGGAAGGAATATGTGGAAGTTCTGTTCGCATGGAACGACCGTCTGAACACGAACCTGTCCTTGATAGGCAGCCACTTTGGCGACGAGGCGAGGGTGTACCTTGATCGACTCTACGAGGACTTCAAGCGTGTCGGGCAGGACGTAGAGGCAGTTGTGCGTGAAGCTCGGGCGGGCGAGGAGACCACTCGAACCGCCAGTGACATCGAGCGGAAGTTCGAGGGTCGCGAGATAGGCTCCCTGAATGATCGGGTCTACCAGTTCGGTCTGATGCTCATGGGCCAGCTCCGTGACGGTCGTGTCGGTCAAAACGCGCCAAACGTGTCAGCGCCAAGGCGGCCGCTCGCCCCTGCGCCCCGGTGACACCAGCATGCGCCCTCTGCGGCGTATGCGTGCAGTGCGGCTGGGGACACACAACCTGTAACGGCGCCCGTCCCGTGCAAGGCGGTTTCACGCTCATTGGCTGGTGACAACTGACGTTATGTAAGAGAGCGAGGTCCCGGACCATCTGGTCCGGGACCTCGTATCGCAGGACCCCTCTGCCTGCGGATCGGGGGTGCAGCCGGAGATCAGCTGCGTGGAGGGGAGATCAGTGAACGGTCTCCAGCTCGCGTTCCTCCGGGGCGGGGGAGGGCTTGATCTTCAGCTTGCGGGGCCACCAGGCGCGGTGGCCGAGCAGCGCGGTCACGCTGGGCACCAGGAAGATCGACATCACGAACGCGGAGATCGCGATCCCGGTCGCGACCGAGAAGCCCATCTCGGTCAGCAGTGCCATCCCGGCCAGCATCAGCGACGAGAACGTACCCGCCAGGATCAGCCCGGCCGCGGCGACCGACGGGCCGCCGTGCTCGATCGCCAGGTCGGCCGCCGTTCGCGGATCCGTGCCCTGTTCGGCCTCCTCGCGGAGTCTGGCGATCATCAGGATGTTGTAGTCGGTGCCGATGGCAACCACGAACAGGTACAGCATGATCGGGAGCGAGAACGTCACCCCCGCGTGCCCGGCCGCGCCCTGGAACACCAGCACGGTCGCGCCCGTGGTGCTGAAGAAGCTGAGCACCACCGCGATCATCAGCACCAGCGGCGCCAGCAGGCTCCGCAGCAGCAGCGCCAGGATCACCGCGATCAGTCCACCCGCGACCGGGAAGATGACCGACAGGTCGCGGCTGTTCGCGTCCCGGATGTCCGTGTAGCTGGCGGTCACGCCACCGAGCAGCGCGGTCGTCCCGGCCGGCGCGTCGGCATGCGCCGCATCCTTGAGCTTGCCGTCGACGAGATCCAGCGAGGAGGTCGCGTACGGCGGGTCGTCCAGCACCACGTTGATCTGCGCGACCGACTTGTCCGGGTTGAGCAGCGCGAGTGATCCGTCGGCGCCGGCCGGGAGCACCGCCCCGACGCCTTCCACCTTCGCCAGCTTCCCGGCGTACTCCTGGAGCTCGGCCGGGTCGAGCGGCGTACCGTCCGTGCTCTTCACATAGACGGTGGTCGGGTTGAGTGCGCCGGCCGGGAAGCCGGCCTGGAGGTCCTTGATCGCGCGGGACGACTCGGTGTCGGCCGGGAGCTGGCTGAAGGCGTCGTAGTCGACCTTCATCCCGAGGGCGCCGAGCGCGAGCGCGACCATGACGCCGCCGGAGATCGTCGCGACCACGGCCGGGCGCCGGGCGGTGAACTGGCCGAACCGCCGGAACATCGCGCCCTTCGGCGTCTTCTTCCACGACTTCGACGGCCAGAACACCTTCGGGCCGAGCAGCGACACCACGGCCGGGACCAGCGTGATCGCCGCGAACGCCATCACCGCGACGGCGATCGCGAGACCCGGGCCGAGGCTCTTGAAGCCGCCGAACACGGCCAGCAGCAACGCGCTGAACGCGACCACGATCGCACCGGCCGCGGACACGATCACCTCGGCGACCCGGCCGGTCGCGGTGATCAGGGCCTGCTTCGGATCCTCGCCCGCCCGGAGCCGTTCGCGGTACCGGAACAGCAGGAAGAGGATGTAGTCGGTGCCGACGCCGTAGAGCACCACGGTCAGGATGGTCTGCAGGTCCTGTGTCACCTGCAGGTCGAACGCCTTCGCCGCCAGGGCGATCAGGCCGGGCGCGATCGCGCTGACCAGGCCGACGGTGACCATCGGGAGGAACGCGGCGACCGGGCTGCGGTAGATGAACAGCAGCAACCCGATGATCAGTACGACGGTGGCGATACCGACCACCACGAAGGCGTTCTCGAACGCGTCCTGATTGTCCAGGAACAGCGCGGCATCACCGGTCACGCCGTACTCGAGGCCGCTGTCGCTGAGAGCCGGGCCGGTCACATCGCGGACCTTCTGGACCGCGTCGAGGACGGCCTGGTCGTCGGGCAGCCCCTTCAGGCCGACGCTGACCAGTTGCACCTGCTTGTTCGGCGAGAGTGCCTGCGGACCGCTGATCGCGCCGGTCACCCGGTCGATCTTGGCGTCGGTGATCTTCGTCGCCAGTTCGGTCACCTTGGCCTGGTCGGCCGCGGTCAGCTCACCGCCGGCGCCGCGTTTGACCACGATGCTCGCAGTTGCGTCGTTGGTCTGCCCGAACGCGTCGGCGGCCAGTTTCTGCGCCTGCACCGATTCGTACGAGTCGGGCAGGAAGCTCGCCTGGTCCTTGTTGGTGACGTCGGCCAGCGTGGGCGCGAACGCGACCACGGCGATCGCCGCGATCACCCAGGCGGCGATCACCTTCCAGGGGTTGTGGACGACGAATCGCCCGAGCCGTGTGAACACGAAACCCTCCTGATCGAACTGTCTACCTGCCGGTCGGTCGGTAGACTACCTGCCGGACGGTAGGTATGAAAAGTGAGAAAGTGGTGGCATGCAGCACGAGACCAGGGCCCGGGACACGAAGGCCGAGATCCATCGGGCTGCACTCGAGCTGTTCTCGGTGCAGGGATACGAGAAGACGAGCCTGCGCGAGATCGCCGAACAGGTGGGCATCACCAAGGCGTCGCTGTACTACCACTACTCGTCGAAACAGGACCTGCTGAGAGCGATCATCGGCACCTTCTTCGACGACATCAACCGAGTTCTCGAGCTGGTCGACACGCTGCCGTGGTCGGCCGAGACCGAGCGCGAGCTGCTCGCGGCGTACCTGGATGTGGTGATCAAGCACCGCGACACCGGGCCGACCCTGCTGCGCGACATCGCGGCCGTGCTGGCCGCTTTCGGTGACGATCTGGACGACCTGATCAGGCGTAGCCGCAGCTTCCAGGTCTGGCTGGCCGGCCCGGATCCGAGCCCCCGCGATCGGGTGCTGTCCGCCGCAGCGGTCGAGGTGATCGGTGCGGCCCTGTCAGCCGGTATGGACCCGAGCGAGCTGAGCGACGCGGACCTGCGAGACCACCTCCTCGACGCCGCCACGGCCATCCTCGCCCTCCGCCAGCGGCACCCCACCACCAGCCCTTGAACTGCAGAACCTGTCATGCGCCCCACCATCGTCGTCCGGCCAGACACCCAGCTGACACGCCCCTGACACGACGCCGACGACGACGTACCGGAACCGCCGGCCCGGCCCACTGACCCGCTGTCGTCCAGTTCCGCCCAGGACGCTAAAACGCCGCCGAGGGGAAGTCCCTCGGCGGCGTCTTCAGGTGTTCGGCTGGTCAGCCGCCAATCTTCGGGCCCTTGGGCTCGGGCTTGGTGAGGTTGGGACGGGCCTGTGCGCCTTGGTTGTCCTGCCCCTGACCGGCGGCCTGGGCCGGCCTGGTCTCGCCGGCACGCTCTCCGACACCACTGAAAGCGACCCTGGCCAGATTGCTGGCTTCCTGCGCCGACATCTGGGTGCCCGTCATCTGCTGGCGCCGCTCGTTGATGAACGTCGCCAGGTTGCCGGCGGCGTTGTTCAGCTGGTCTGGCGTCTGTGCGCTGGCGATCTCGGTCAGGTGCTGGTTGATCCGCAGGTTGTCCGGCAGGCTGAGATCCGGGCCCTTGAGCGCCGGGTCCATCCGACGCTCGGCGATCCCCGCGAAGGTTGCACTCGCCTTGGCCGCGGCATTGCTGATCTGGTTGTTGAACCAGCGCCCAGCCCGGCCGGCAGCTTCGCGACCGGCCTCGACCGCCTGCCGCCCCGCCGCGACGGCCTGGTTTCCGACGTTGACGGCCGTCTGCCGCCCGGTCTCGACCGCCTGGCGACCCGTCTCAACGGCCTGCTGCCCGAAGTTGACGGCGGCGTCCCGCCCCGTCTGGACGGCCTGCCGCCCGGCGTCGACCGCCTGCCGTCCGGCATCCATGGCCTGGTTTCCGAGGTTGACGGCTGCCTGGCGCCCGGCGTTCACGCCTTCCGCTGCGCGGGTGGCCACATCGGCAGCCGTGTTCTTGGCCCAATTGACCCCGCCGGTCACGCCGTCGCGGGCGTTCTTGACCAGCTCCGCCACCCGGGCGCTCAGCTGGGTGCCCCGGTTCGAGGCGTTCTCCCGGACGGCGCCGGCGCGCTGCGCGGTGTTCTGACCGAACTGGGTGGTGGCGTCCCGGACCTGGCC
This sequence comes from Kribbella caucasensis, assembly GCF_004361855.1. GTDB lineage: Bacteria > Actinomycetota > Actinomycetes > Propionibacteriales > Kribbellaceae > Kribbella > Kribbella caucasensis. Next base: position 234,539 of record NZ_SNWQ01000014.1, on the reverse strand, counting down.
GGCGCGGGCGGCCACGTTCTGACCGAACTGGGTGGCCCGGTCCGTAGCCGACTGGCCCAACATCCGGGCGCCGACAGCGAGCTGCTGGGCGTAGTCGCTCAGTCCTTCGATCGAAGCGCGGGTGAACGCGACCGAACGCTCGATGGCGTTGTGCACCGGCGCGAGAATCTCGTGGGTGCGGATCGAGCGCATCAACGCCTGCTGCTCACTGGTGTTGAGATCGGCGAAAACCTTCGCGGCGGCCTGGACGTCGCCCGGCGTCCACGAGCGGGCCGGCCCTTCGCTGGGTGTGCTCACAAAAACTCCTAGTCGATGTAGACGGCGTAGTTGACACCCACAGCCGGAGTCAGCGGGTCTCTCGTCGGCTTGTTGCTGAACAGGTGGATCTGCGCGCCCGGACGGACCCAGACGGCGAGGTGCCGCCGGTCGACGCCCGCACCGGGAGCCCACTCGTCGATGAAGGTCTCGCTGCTGTCGTCGCCGATGTAGTCGGGCTCGCCCCAGTGCTTGCGGGCCAGCGCGAGGTGGTCGGGCCAGTGCGTGTCCAGCCCGTCCTCGGCCTCGGCGATGTCGTCGGGCCCGATCTGGTACGCCGACCAGCCGCTGTTGCGGCAGTCGGAGAACGCGAGCCCGTTGAAGACGACCATCGTCGTACCGCGGCGGGTGGTGAATCCCCAGGACGCGGAGACGTCGTCGATCTTCTCGCCCGGCTCCAGCGGCCAGGGCGTCCAGCCGGTCGAGTTCATCACGCGGTTCACCAGCGCGGTCACCACGGCCGGGCCGGTGTCGTCAGTGTCAGGCCCTGCAACTTTGGTCCAGTCCGCTACTTCGGCGAAGTCGGCCATCGCGAGGTCGTCCTCGTCGAGCGGCCTGTCCTGCGTCTTCATCCGGGCTTGTTCCCTTCCGTCCGTGAGTCAAGCCATCCTGCGCAACGCTAGGACCTGGTCAGGGTCATCCGCGGCCCGCCCTTGGTCCGGTCTCTTGGGTGGTCTGCTGCTGTTGGCTGTGTCCGGTGCCGGCCTGGGCCTGGGTCACTGCCGCCCCAACGGCCTCTGGGGAGACCTTCCGGAGAGGTGGAACCCCGTTCTGCGCGGCGCGGGCGGCCTGGGCGGCCTGGGCTTCGGCTGGGGTTTGGGCCTTCACATCAGCCCCGCTCGACGCACCTGGTGCGAGCGCATCACCCACCTCAACGGGCTGGTTCACGACCTTCTGGTCTTCGGCGGCCTGGCTCGCAACAGGCTCGCCGGTGGCCTGCTCGCTGACGATTGGGTGTTTGCCGACGTCGTGGTTCGCCGCCGGCTCGCCGGCTGTTTGCTCGGGCTCGGCGGCTGTTCGCTCGGGTCCGGCGGTGGACTGATCGCGCACGATGGGGTGTATGCCGGTGGGCTCGTACGCAGCGGGGCTGACCTGCCGGCTGGCGACTTGGTTATCTCGGCCGGTGTAGCCCGGGCTGTTCCAGGCCTCGGTCGTTCGGGGGTCCGCTTCGGGGTTCTGCCGGGCGGCTGTGAAGGCCTGGGCGGCTTGCCGTGCGGCGTTTGTCGTCGCGCTCCACGCCGTCTGGGCCCAGCGCGAGACCGTTCCCGCGGCCTGCCCGATCCGTTGCGCGATGGTCGGCGGGCCCGCCTGAGGAGCCGCGCCGGGCCCGGCCTGCGCCTGACCCGGGACCGGTGCCGCCTGTCCTTGCGCCTGTGCAGGTACGGCCTGGCCGTGCGCCGGTGCCGGTACCGCCTGGCCTTGCGCCTGTGCGGGTGACTGTGCCGGAGCCTGTGCCGGCGCCTGACCTGCTGCTTGGCCTGGTGTCTGGGCGGGTGCCTGGCCTTGGACCTGCCCCGGGGCGGCGGCGTTCTGGTGGAGTTCGGGGCGGATGACCTGGTCCATCCGGGTCTCGATCCGATTCTGCAGGGCCGCCCTGGTGACCCCTTCCCGGCTGATCCGCTGCAAGGCGGCCGGATCCATCCGTTTCAGGGACTGCTCCGCCAGGGCGTACCCGGCCCTCAGGGTCGCCCTACCCTGCCGGACGTTGCTCCAGCGGGAGTAGCGGTTGGCCACCATCTTTATGGGGTTCCGGGTCGTCTGCGCGGACGGTGCGGCCGCTTGCACCCGCCCCGCAACGATGGAGTCGAGGGCCTGGGCGTACGCAACCTGCCTGCTGTTCCCGTACTCCGCCTCGAGGTGTGCGGTGGAGAGCACCTGCAGGTCGCCCGGCGTCAGGTCCGCGCGGCCGATCCGCTCGAGGAAGTCCTTGTCCATCCGCCTGGCGTCGCTGTAGGCCCGCGCATAGGCGCCCTTGACCATCGATCTGCCGCGGCGAGTGTGGTGCCAGTTCGAGACGGCTGTGGTCAGGCGGCGAATCGGGTTCCGCTCCGGGCCCGCGTTCGGAGTACTCATCGGCGCTCCTAGTCGAGGTAGACCGCGTAGTTGACCCCGACGGCCGTGCTCAGCGGGTCCTTGCTCGGCTTGGTGCTGTACAGGTGGTACTGCGCCCCCGGCCGCAACCAGACGGCAAGATGCCGCCGACCCGCTCCGGCGCCCTGCGCCCAGTCGTCGGCGAACGTCGGGCTGCTGTCGTCACCGACGTAGTCAGGCTGGCCCCAGTGCGTGATCGCCAGCGCGAGGTGGTCCGGCCAGTGCGCGTCCAGCCCCGCTTCGGCGGCCGCGATGTCGTCCGGCCCGAGCTCGTACGCCGACCAGCCGCTCTCCGTGACATCGGGGAACGCCAGGCCGGGGAAGACGACCATCGTCGTACCGCGCCGCGTGGTGAACCCCCAGGACACCATCTCGGGGCCGATCACCTCACCCTGCTGCAGCGGCCACGGCTGCCAATCGGTCGAGTTCATCACCCGCCCGACCAGCGCCCGGACCACCGCCGGCCCCGACTCGTCGTCATCCGGCCCCGCGATCGGAGTCCAGTCGCCGATCTCGCCGAGATCGGCCATCGCCAGGTCGTCCTGGTCCAGCGGCCTGTCCTGCGTCTTCATCCGCGCCGTGTCCTCTCCCTCGACCAGGTCAGCACCGATAACCGTACGTGTCCTCAGGTGCACCGCACTCGCTTTATCCACAAGCAGGCGTGGGCGGGTGAGATGTGAATAGGACCACGCCGTAGGCTGGTTCGGTGAACTACGACCACCAGTACGGCTTCGAGACGCTCGCCATTCACGCCGGGAACGAGCCCGACCCGACCACAGGTGCGGTGGTGCCCCCGATTTATGCCACCAGCACCTACAAGCAGGACGGCGTCGGCGGGCTGCGGAACGGGTACGAGTACTCCCGCTCGGCCAACCCGACCAGAACCGCGCTGGAGGAGTGCCTGGCCGCGATCGAGGCGGGCAAGCGTGGTTTCGCGTTCGCCAGCGGCCTGGCCGCCGAGGACACGCTGATCCGGTCCGTGTGCGTGCCGGGTGACCACGTGGTGTTCCCGGACGACGCGTACGGCGGCACGTTCCGGCTGTTCTCGAAGGTGCTGGGCAACTGGGGCGTCGAGATGACCCCGGCCGCGGTCACACATCCGGACGCGATCCGGGCCGCGATCCGCCCGGGCAAGACCAAGGTGGTCTGGCTGGAGACGCCGACCAACCCGCTGCTCAACGTCGCCGACATCGCGATCATCGCGCAGCTCGCGCATGACGCCGGCGCCCTGCTCGTGGTCGACAACACCTTCGCCTCGCCGTATCTGCAGCAGCCGCTGGAGCTTGGCGCGGACGTCGTCGTGCACTCGACCACGAAGTACATGGGTGGGCACTCGGACGTCGTCGGCGGCGCGCTGATCGTGCGCGACCAGGAGCTGGCCGACAAGATCGCCTTCCACCAGAACGCGATCGGCGCGGTCGCCGGGCCGTTCGACTCCTGGCTGGTGCTGCGCGGGATCAAGACCCTCGGCGTCCGGATGGACCGGCACAGCGACAACGCCGAGAAGGTGGTCGAGTTCCTGCAGCGGCACCAGTCCGTCACCTCGGTGCTCTACCCGGGGATCGACGGTCACCCCGGTCACGAGACCGCGGCCAAGCAGATGAAGCGGTACGGCGGGATCGTCTCGTTCCGGGTGACCGGTGGCGAGGAGCACGCGATCGACATCTGCAACAAGGCCGACGTGTTCACCCTGGGCGAGTCACTCGGCGGCGTCGAGTCGCTGATCGAGCACCCGGGCAAGATGACGCACGCCTCGGTCGCGGGCACGCCGCTCGAAGTACCGGCCGACCTGATCCGGCTCAGCGTCGGCATCGAGACGATCGACGACCTGCTCGCCGACCTCGACCGCGCGATGGCGTGATGCCCACTCGCCAGACCCGGCCGGGATCGCAACCGCCCGGCCGGCGGGTCTAGTGGCGCTGGTGGTGGCGGTCGACTTCGGGTCGACCTTCACGAAGGCGATCGCGGTGGACGCCGGCTCGGGTGACCTGGTCGCCCGGGCCGAACACCGGACCACCATCGGCACCGACATCATGGACGGCTGGAACGCTTGCCGCCAGCAACTTCTCGCCGCCGATCGCGCCGTCGCCACCGCCGAAGTACTGGCCTGTTCAAGCGCCGGTGGTGGCCTGCGGATCGGTGTCGTCGGCAACGAAGAGCTCGTCACCGCCGAGGCGGGCCGACGGGTCGCGCTGTCCAGCGGCGGCCGGGTCGTTGCCGTGGTCAACGGCGGACTGACCGCGACCTCGCTCAAGGAACTCCGAGCCGCCAAGCCTGACGTCGTACTCCTGCTCGGTGGCACCGACGGCGGCAACTCCGCCGTACTCACCAATGCCGCCGACGTCCTCGCGAAGTACAAGTGGCGTCGCCCGGTCGTTGTCGCCGGCAACCGAGAGGCCCAGGACGCGGTCCGCGACAAGCTGGGCGAGGTCCCGCATGTCATAGCGGACAACGTCGTTCCCGAGATCGGTGTGTTCGCGCCGGACAGCGCACGGGCCGCGATCCGCGAGATGTTCCTGGCCCACGTCATCGGCGGCAAGAACCTGTCCCGCGAGCCCGCCTTCGCCAAGATGGTCCGGGCCGCGACGCCCGATGTCGTACTCCGCGGAGTCGAGGTGCTGGCCGCGATCCACGGCGACGTGGCCGTGGTGGACATCGGCGGCGCGACCACGGACGTGCACTCGGTGATCGAGTTGGACCCCGAGGACGCGAATCTCGGTCGCGAGGTGGTTGCCACGCACCCCGTGACGCGGACCGTCGAGGGCGACCTCGGGATGCGGTGGAGCGCCGTACCGGTCGTCCAGGCTGGGATCGAGGCCGGCCTGATCGACGAAACCCCGGTACTGCGGGCCGCGGCGCAACGCCGGCACGACGACCCGGCGTACCTGCCGGGCGATGCCGAAGAGACGTCGTACGACGAACTGCTGGCCCGCGTCGCCGCGACGGTGGCGTTGCGGCGGCACGCGGGTCGGCAACGGGTCGTCTTCGGGCCTGGCGGACGGGTGATCGAGCGGTCCGGGAAGGATCTTCGTGAGGTCGATCTGCTGGTCGGATCCGGGGGAGTGCTGCGGCACAACCCGCCCGAGGTGGCGGCGCGGATCCTCGGTTCGGTCGCGGCCGGAGCGCAGGAGGAGGGTTGGCTGGTCCCGTCGGACAGCCCGATCTGCGTCGACCAGGATTACGTGCTCGCCGGGGTCGGTCTGCTGGCCGAGGTGAACCCGGTCGCCGCCCAGGGCCTCGCTCGCCGCATCGGTTCGGCCGTTCATGGAACCGTCGGCAGCGGGCACTAGTCTCAGGCAGGCAGCCGAGTAAGCGGAGGTGTGATGAGCGACCCGGGGCGGGACGAGTCGGCCGACGTACCGGAAGTGGGGCGCGACGAACCGAGTCTGGTGGCGGACAACGAGGTCGCCGAGCGCGTCAGCGACACCGTGGCACCGGATGACGAGAGTGCCGAGCATCCAGTGCTCACGTCCAGCCGGGGGAAGGTGGACACCGGGGTCACGCCGGCGATGCAGGTCGCGAGCGCGTGGGCCTGGCGTTTCCTGGTGATCGTGGCGGCCGTCGTCGTGATCGGCTACGGGATGCGGTACCTGTCCGAGGTCGTCGTACCGGTGACGGTCGGCGTCCTGCTCACCGCTCTGCTGGTGCCGGTGACGGACGGCCTGCAGAAGCTGAAGATCCCGCGCGGCCCGGCCGCCGGGATCACCGTGCTCGCGACCATCATCCTGGTCGCCGGGCTGCTCACCCTGGTCAGCGCGCAGATCGCGACGCAGTTCGAGGACCTGTCGAACCAGGTCGGCGAAGGTGTGCAGAAGCTGCGCGACCTGGCCCGGATCAACCTCAACATCACCGATCAGGACGTCACCGACCTGTTCAACCAGTTGCGCGACACGGTGATGTCAGGCGGCGCGCTGGGGCAGCGGGCGGCCGAGGTCGGGTCGACGGCCACGCACGTGGTGGCCGGTCTCTTCATCGCGCTGTTCTGCCTGTTCTTCTTCCTCTACCAGGGCGGGCAGATCTGGGCCTGGGTGGTCCGGCTGTTCCCGCTGCAGGCGCGCGCGAAGGCGGACTCGTCGGGTCGCAAGGCCTGGGTCTCGCTGACCGCGTTCGTCCGGGCGACCATCGTCGTCGCGGCCGTGGACGCGGTCGGGATCGCCATCGGCGCCGCCATCCTGGGGCTGCCGCTGGTGAGCGCGATCGGCATCCTGGTGTTCGTCGGCGCGTTCATCCCGGTCGTCGGCGCGCTGCTCAGCGGATCGGTCGCGGTACTGGTCGCGCTGGTGGCGAAGGGGCCGATCGTCGCGATCATCATGCTGGCCGTGGTGATCGGCGTACAGCAACTGGAGGCGCACGTGCTCCAGCCGTTCCTGCTCGGCCGCGCGGTCAGCGTGCACCCGCTGGCGATCATCCTCGCGATCGCGACCGGCGTGGTGATCGCCGGCATCGTCGGCGCCCTGGTCGCCGTACCGACCGCCGCCGTCCTGAACACCATCATCAACCACCTCGCCGGCAACGACGTAGACCCCGAACCCCCACGCCCCCTACCGCGAAGACACGTCCGCAAACCCCCACCCCCCGAACCCGCCGACAGCTAGCTGAACCCCAGTCAGCTTCCCCGTACGCCGGTTCCGCGGTCTGCTTGTGGTCCGGATTACTGCCAGACGCCGCCACTCCCCAGCGCGGCCAGTTGCGGGAACTTGGTGTGCCAGCGGCGCACGCAGTACCGCGGCGGCCGCAACTGCGGCCACAGCTCGATCAGCAGGTCCTTGTTCAGGAATCGGCTGAGGTCGGCGAGCGTCGAAGCCTCGCTCATCACCTTCGTGTACATCGACACCCGGTCATCAAGGTCGGCGAGGTCGTAGGTACGGTGCGGGCTCCAGTTGATGCGGACCGGGAGCTCGACGACCCCGGTGCGTGGACGGTGAGCTGGTCAAGTGAATCCGGCACGACATACGGGATCCGCGACGCGTACGAGTCTCCGGGCTGGGTCCGGCGCTCCTCGGTCATGAGTCCACTCTCGCCGATGGCTGGTTCAGGAGCTCGGCCCACTCGATCGCCGTCGCCCGGACTCTCGCTATCAGCTCGGGTGAGGCGCCGTAGCGCTCGAAGCCAGCGTTCGGCAGGCGGCTGCCTGCGAGTAATTGGCCGGCGAACATCTGGCGGTCCAGCGGGGTTGCCTCGCGCCGGTCGGCGAGGGCGAGCAGTGCGTCGGTGTCGTACCGGCCGCTGTCCAGCACGGCCTGTACATCGATCAGGTCCCGTGGTTCCAGTCGCGAGTACATTGCTCCGACCTTGCTGCCGACCGCGTCCGGCTCCGACAGGACCGGGCCGATGTCCAGCTGTACGGGCGGGAACCCTCGGTGGTCGACCCCGAGATCGGCCTTGGCCTCAGCGCCTGATTCATCGGCGACGACTACTCGGGCGAACGCCGGTGCCTGCCGGGCCACTTCGGTCTCCAGACCATCATCGCGGTAGGCGCCGACCAAGCGCTCGACCGCCGGGCGAAGCGCTCGGCGTCCAGCAGGTCGGTGAACAGGTCGATGTCGTCGGAGTCGCGATCGCCGAAGCCGTGCGCGCGGAGCGCATAGCCACCGGCGAGGACGAACCTGTCGTCGGCGAGGATCCGCAGCCCGACAGTCGCCATTCTGGTCTGGAGCGGGTTCATGCGGACAGTCTGCCGAACGCGGAGGCCCGGCCGGCGTTCCCGGCTGGTTGACCGGGTACAGCTAGCGGATCTGGCCTTCTCGGCCTGTGGTGCGGTCGGTCTGGGCGCCCTGGCGTTCGCCGGTGCCGGTGTTGGTGCGGGCCTCGCCCTGCTGCAGCGGCGGTGGGGTCGCCTTACTGAGAGCGGTCAAGGCCTGTGAAGCCCCCTGGGCGCTCTTGTAGGCCGCGTCCACCTTGTGGCGGAGGCTTGTGAGCGCGTCCTGCGAAACGGGGCTGCCCGATCCCGGGTCGGCGGCCGCTCCCTGATGGACCCGGCCGTCCCGGTGCTCGAGCCGGTACTGCCGTCTGAAGGCAGCCTCGGTTGCTGTCGTCATGACCCCTCCTCGTCGAGGTACACCGCGTAGTTGATCCCGACCGACACCGACAAAGGGTCCTTCATCGGCTTGACGCTGTACAGGTGGATCTGGGCGCCGGGCGGCGACCAGACCGCCAGATGACGGCGGCTGGTACCGGCGCCGGGTGCCCACTCGTCGACGAACCCGGGCTGGTTGTCGGAGCCGACGTACGTCGGTTGTCCCCAGTGCCGGCGAGCCAGCTCGAACTTGACCGGCCAATGCTCGTCCAGGCCCGCCTCGGCGGCGGCGACGTCGTCCGGCGCGATCGCGAACGCGACCCAGCCGCTGAACGGACTGTGCGGCAGGATCTGGTCGTCGTACACGGCCATCTCGGTACGGCGCCGGGTCAGGAAGCCCCATCCGTCGAGCTGGTCGTCGATCACCGTCTTCCGGTTGACCGGCCACGGCTTCCAACCGGTGGCCGAACCGACCCGCTTGATCAGCTTGCGCACCGGGACCGGCCCGGTTTCGCCCGCGTGCGGTCCGCCGAGCCGCCGCCAGTCGCGTACGTCGGCGAGATCGGCCATCGCCCGGTCGTCGTCGTCCAACGGCCTGTCCAGTGTCTTCATATACCGGTCTGTCCCTGTCGGTCCGCGCGTCACCCCTCGCGTGAAACCTAGTGGCCTACAGGGTCAGAGGACCCGCCCGTACTACGTCCGCCGGGTGCAGGTCGGCTGCCGAGGCAGTGGTCTGAGGTCAGGTCGCGAGGATGAGTGTGGTCATCGCGTCGACCGCCTCGTCGTCGGTCAGCCCCTGGGTGAGTGATCGCCAGGTCCAGAATGAGGTCGCGTGGCCGATGACGGCGCGGAGGCGACGTTCCTTCTCGCCGTCCACGTCGAACGCGGCCAGCAGGAACTCGCGGAATGCGCGGTCGTCGTTGTCGATCGCCTCGCGGATCGCCTCGGGCAGCAACGCCTTGTCCCGGTAGACGCCGAGCAGCATCGCCTGGCCGTCCCGGTAGAAGCGGTAGAGGTCGGCCAGACCGACTCGGAGCCGCTCGGCGGGATCGGCGTACTGCTCCCAACGGGCCGGATCAGGGACGACCTGCTGAGACAACCAGTGCGCCGAGCAGGCGGAGTACAAGGCGAGGTCGTCGGGAAAGTGCCGGTAGACGGTCAGCCGGGTGACGCCCGCCGCGGCGGCGATGCCGGCAATCGTGGTGCCGGACGGGCCGACCGTGCCGTGCAGGTGGACGGCAGCGTCGACTATCCGCTGCCGGGTCTCGTCGACCTGCTCCGCCCGCCGTTGCATCCGGTACGGGCGTGAGTTCGGCGACTGCTTCTGCTCAGTCAACTCTTGACACCGAATCTCCCCAGGCACACATTTGATGGAACGGCGCTGTTCATTGAATAGCGTACAAGGGGGAAGGGTGAAGGGGGAGGAGTTATGGAGATCCATCGGATGGGGCATGGGATCAGCGTGTTGAACGACCAGGTGCCGGTACCGGGCGCCGGATGCCTGCCGGTCAACGCCTTCGTGATCCAGTCAGAGCAGCCGGTGGTCATCGACACGGGGTTGAGCCTGCCGGACCGGAACTTCCTGGAAGCACTTGGTTCGGTGATGGATCCGGCGGACGTCCGGTGGATCTGGCTGACACATCCGGACCGGGACCACACCGGCGGCATCTTCGACCTGCTCGAGGCCGCGCCGCAGGCCAAGGTGGTGACCACGTTCATCGGGATGGGGATCATGTCGGTCGCGCAGCCGTTGCCGATGGACCGGGTCTTCCTGCTCAACCCGGGGCAGACGCTCGACGTCGGGGACCGGAAGCTGACGGCGTTCCGGCCGCCGCTGTTCGACAACCCGGCGACGGTCGGCTTCTACGACGACCGGGCCCGGGCGCTCTTCAGTTCGGACTGCTTCGGCGCGCCGATGCCTGACGCCGAATCGGCCGGCTGCAATGACGTCCGAGCTCTGCCGACCGATCAGGTCCGCGCCGGGCAGTTGCTGTGGGCCACGATCGACAGCCCGTGGGTGCACACGGTCGATCCGGACAAGTTCATGGCGACGATTCAGCCGTTGCGGGCGATGGAGCCTGAGATCGTGCTGAGCAGTCACCTGCCGCCCGCGCCCGGGGGTGTGGGGACCTTCTTCGACATGCTGACCGAGGCGCCGGCCGCCGATCCGTTCGTCGGGCCTGATCAAGAGGGGCTGATGCAGATGCTGGCCAGCTTCGAGCCGGCCTGAGCACAGCCCGTACGGCGTCCGCCGGGTGCGGGCCGCCTGGAGAACAACAGCCGCCCCGGGATTCCCAGGGGCGGCTGTTGTTTCGAAGTGGTGCGTCAGTGCATCGCGGCCGCGGCCGAGGCCTCGATGTTCTCGTCCTTCGGCTGGTTGTCGTTGCGGCCGGCCAGCCGCTGCTCCGGGGTGATGATCGCCAGTACGAGCGCGATCACCAGGAACGGCAGCGAGACCAGGAAGACGTCGCCCATCGCCTGGACCAGGCCGAGCAGCGCCCAGCCCTTCATCGGCTGCTGCAGCGCGTGCAGGGCGTCGACGCTGTTCGCCGCCTTGGCGAGCATGCCGACCATGTTCTGCGCGGTCTGCGGGACGATGTCGCCCAGGTGGTCCGTCAGCCGGCTGGTCAGCACCGCGCCGTACACCGCGGTACCGATCGCGCCACCCATCGAGCGGAAGAACGTCATCGTCGAGGTCGCGGTGCCCATGTGCTGCCGGGGCACGCTGTTCTGCGCGGCTGTGACGGTGATCTGCATCGACAGACCCAGACCGGCGCCCATCACGAACATGTAGATCGCCAGCTGCCAGTACGGCGTGTCCATCCCGATCGTGGACAGCATCACCATCGCACCGCCGACCAGGACCGCGGAGATGATCGGGTAGATCTTGTACCGGCCGGTCTTGCTCATCAGCTGACCACTCGGGATCGACGCGCTGAAGATACCGACGATCATCGGCAACAGGGCCAGCCCGGACCGGGTCGGCGACATGTCCTTGACCGCCTGTAGGTACAGCGGCAGGAAGATCAGCGCCCCGAACATCGCGAAGCCGAGCAGGAACGCGTAACCGGCGTACCCGGAGAAGATCCGGCCCTTGAACAGGTCCATCGGGATGATCGGCTCGGCCACCTTCAGTTCGACGAAGACGAAGGTGACGGACAGCACGACCGCGGCGACCAGCAGCGCGATCGTCGTACCGGAACCCCAGCCGTTGTCCGGGCCGCTCCAGGAGATGGCCAGCAGCAGGGTGGTGACCGCCGCGGTGATCACGCTGGCGCCCAGGTAGTCGATCTTGTGCGACCGCTTCACGTGCGGCAGCTTCAGCACCGCCGCGACGATGCCCAGGGCAACGAGTCCGATCGGCAGGTTGATCCAGAAGATCCAGCGCCAGCCGGGACCGTCGGTGAGCAGACCGCCGAGCAGCGGGCCGGCCACCGAGGACAGGCCGAACACGGCGCCGAAGTACCCCATGTACTTACCGCGCTCGCGGGGCGGGATCACGTCGCCGATGGTGGCGAAGGCGAGCGACATCAGGCCGCCGGCGCCCAGACCCTGGACGGCGCGGAAGCCGATCAGCTCTTCGATGTTCTGCGCCAGCGCGGACAGGACCGAGCCGGCCAGGAAGGTGACGATCGCCGCGATGAACAGCGGGCGGCGGCCGTACAGGTCGGAGATCTTGCCCCACAGCGGAGTGGATGCGGTCGAGGTCAGCAGGTACGCCGTGACCACCCAGGACAGCTTGTCCAGGCTGTTGAACTCACTGACGATCTGCGGCAGCGCCGTGCCGACGATGCTCTGGTCGAGCGCTGCCAGGAACATTCCCGCCATCAGACCGGCCAGCACGACCAGGATCTGCTTGTGGGACAGGTAGCTCGGTTCCGGCGCTGATGAAGACCCGCCGGAGACGGCGGGCTCGGTGGTGCTCATCTGGTGCTCTCCACGTTCTCTTCGGTGTTCTTCCGCGCGGCGATCGCGGCCCAGCCCTTGTCCGCCCAGGCGCGATCCGCCCAGGCCTTGGTGTCGCCGCCGCGCGCGTCGACGATGCTGGTGACGCCCTCGGCGAAGCGGGTCATCAGCCGTTCGAAAGTCTCGATGTCTGCATCGGTCCAGCCGTCCATCGCCTGGGCCAGCAACTGCATCCGCCGTTTGGAGGCGGCCTCCCACTCCTCGGTGCCCTGCTCGGTCAGCTCGACCCGGAAGGCGCGGCCGTCGTCGGGGTCGGCCGAGCGGCGGACCAGGCCGAGCTGCTCCAGCGACCGGACGTGCCGGCTCGCGGTGGAGGCGTCCAGCTCCAGCTTGGCGGCGAGGTCGGACAACCGCATCGCCCCGTGGCACCGGAGTACGAACAGGACCACGTGGACGCTGTGGTCGATCGTGTCACCGGGCTGCTTGGACTTCAGCCGCCGGCCGATCCGGGTGAACGCGTGCAGGACCCCTTCGATCGGGGTCTGCGCTGTGTACGCGTCATTTACTTGCATGCTGCAAGCATATACATGGTTGCGTGATACACGCAAATGAGTTTCCGAGGAGTTCATGTACGCCGCAAGTCGTTAACTCCCCGTGACCCGCCGGTCACGCCCCGGCAACGCGCCGGCAGTCGGCCAGAATGGCTGCCGCCGACGATGAGAGGAATGGGCGAATGGATCGGGTGGCGGTGGTGACCGGGGGTGGGTCCGGGCTCGGACGGGAGATGGCGCACGCGCTGGCGGCGGCCGGGTTCCGCGTCACGATCACCGGGCGGACCGAGGCGAAGTTGCGCGAAACGGTCGCCGGGGCCGAGGAGGAGATCGGGATCGCGGTCCTCGACGTCTCGGACGGGGTTGCCGTGCGCGACTTCTTCGCCGGCCTCGACCGAATCGACGTACTGGTGAACAACGCGGGCACGGGGTCGCCGGCGGCCGCCGTACCGGAGGTGTCGGAGGAGGACTGGCGGCGGGTGGTGGACACCAATCTGACCGGGTCGTTCCTGTGTGCGCAGGCCGCGTTCGCGCTGATGCTGCGGCAGGATCCCAAGGGCGGGCGGATCATCAACAACGGTTCGATTTCGGCGCACGTACCGCGGCCGCAGGGGATCGCGTACACCGCCAGCAAGCACGCGATCAGCGGCCTGACCAAGGGACTCGAGTTGGAGGGGCGCGCGCACGGGATCACCGCCTGCCAGATCGACATCGGCAACGCCGCCACCCAGATGACCGAGCGGATGGCACAAGGCGTGCTCCAGCCGGACGGGTCGATCGCGGTCGAGCCGACGTTCGATCCCAAGATCGTCGCGGACTTCGTGGTCCGGATCGCCCAGTTGCCGACCTCGGTGGCGGTACCGACCCTGACTGTGATGGCCGCGGGCATGCCGTACGTCGGTCGCGGTTGACCTCCAGTCGTATTGAGGTTCTACGGTCGGAACGTGGAGCCGCCCAAAACGACAAGAAAGTGTCGGCCGGTCCGTCTAGGGTCGAGGCCGTGAGTGAGCAGCGGGAGTCCTTGGTCCATGTCCGCGGGCTGAAGAAGTCGTACGGCGACTTCGAGGCGGTCCGCGGGATCGACCTGGACGTGTTCCGCGGCGAGGCGTTCGGGTTCCTCGGGCCGAACGGCGCGGGCAAGTCCTCGACCATGCGGATGATCGGTGCGGTCTCGCCGACCAGCGGGGGCACGCTGCGGATCCTCGGGATGGATCCGGCCACCGAGGGGCCGTCGATCCGGGCCCGCCTCGGCGTCTGCCCGCAGGACGACACACTCGACACCGAATTGTCGGTGCGGGAGAACCTGACCATCTACGGCCGGTACTTCGGGCTGAGCCGGGCCGAGTGCGGGAAGCGGGCGGACGAGCTGCTCGAGTTCGTCGCGCTGACCGAGAAGGCGAAGGTCAAGGTCGAGGAGCTGTCCGGTGGGATGAAGCGCCGGCTGACGATCGCCCGCTCGCTGGTGAGCAAGCCGGACCTGCTGCTGCTCGACGAGCCGACGACCGGTCTCGACCCGCAGGCGCGGCATCTGTTGTGGGACAAGCTGTTCCGGCTGAAACAGGCCGGCGTGACGCTGATCATCACCACCCACTACATGGACGAGGCCGAGCAGCTGTGCGACCGGCTGGTGGTGATGGACGGCGGGCTGATCGCGGCCGAGGGTTCACCGGCCGAGCTGATCCGCGACTACTCGACCCGGGAGGTGACCGAGCTGCGGTTCGGTCCGGAGGTGATGCTCTCCGACCACGACGCGCTGGCCGGCAAGGTGGCCGACCTGGCCGAGCGGATCGAGGTACTGCCGGATCGCCTGCTGCTGTACACCGATGACGGTGAGCACGCGGTCGCCGCCGTACACGAGCGTGGTCTGGAGCCGGCGGCGGTGCTGGTACGGCGGTCGACGCTGGAGGACGTGTTCCTGCGACTGACCGGCCGGACGTTGGTCGACTGATGGCGCTCGCACTGGAGAACGGGCGTCGCCAGTTCGACTACTGGGTCACCGTCTACAAGCGCACCTGGAAGGGCACGCTGATCAGCAGCTTCCTGCTGCCGTTGCTCTACCTGGCCGCGATGGGCATCGGCCTCGGCTCGTTCGTGGACAGCACCGGGACCGGCGAGCTCGGTGGCGTGAGCTACCTGCAGTTCATCGCGCCCGGGCTGCTCGCCGCCACCGGGTTGCAGATCGCCGTGGGGGAGGCGACGTACCCGGTGATGAGTGGGCTGAAGTGGCAGAAGTTCTTCCACTCGATGATCGCGACCCCACTGCGCCCGGCGGACGTCGTCTTCGGTCAGCTGGCCTTCATCGCGTTCCGGGTGACCAGTACCTGCGCGGTGTTCCTGGTGGTGATCGCCGCCTTCGGTGGGCTGGGGTCTCCGCTCGGCGTGCTGGCCCTGCCGGTCGCGCTGCTGGTCGGGATGGCCGCCGCCGGCCCGGTCGCCGCGTATGCCGCCAAGCTGGACAACGACGCCGGTTTCGCGATGATCTTCCGGTTCGGCGTGGTCCCGGCGTTCCTGTTCTCCGGCGCGTTCTTCCCGGTCTCGCAGCTGCCGAACTGGATCGAGTGGCTCGCGTACGTCAGCCCGCTGTGGCACGGGGTCGAGTTGTCCCGCGACCTGAGCCTGGGCACGGTCGAGCCGTGGCTGGCGCTCGTCAACGTCGGGTACCTGCTGGCCTGGTTCCTGATCGGCAGCTGGCTCGCCGTGCGCGCCTTCACCCGGAGGTTGATCGGCTGATGGCAACACTCACCGCACGGGTCGTTCCGGTCCCGGTTCGCCTCGGTGGTGGCCGGCACATCGTGGAGCGCAACTTCCTGCTCTACCGGCGTTCCTGGATCGTCTTCCTGTCCGGCTTCTTCGAGCCGGTGTTCTACCTGCTGTCGATCGGTATCGGGGTCGCCCAGCTGGTCGGCGACTTCACCCTGTCCGACGGCACCACGATCGGGTACGCCGCCTTCGTCGCGCCGGCGATGCTGGCCAGCTCGGCGATGAACGGTGCGATCTTCGACTCGACGTACAACATCTTCTTCCGGATGAAGTACGCCAAGCTCTACGACTCGATGCTGGCGACGCCGCTGCGGCCGTGGGACATCGCGACCGGCGAGGTGACCTGGGCGTTGCTGCGGGGTGCCTGCTATTCGGCGATGTTCCTGCTGGTGATGCTGGCGATGGGGCTGGTCGAGTCCTGGTGGGCGGTGGTCGCGCTGCCGGCTTCGGTGCTGATCGGCTTCGCGTTCGCCGGTGCCGGGATGGCGCTGACCACGTTCATGCGCAGCTGGCAGGACTTCGAGTTCGTCCAGCTGGCGGTGATCCCGATGTTCCTGTTCTCGGCGACGTTCTACCCGGTCGAGACCTACCCGGACGCGATCCGCTGGCTGGTCGAGATCACGCCGCTCTACCAGGGCGTCGTCCTCGAGCGCGCGTTCACCACCGGGACGGTCGGCTGGTCCCTGTTCGGCAACGCGCTCTACCTCGCCGCGATGGGCACCCTCGGCATGTACGTCGCCTCCCGCCGCCTCGGCAAACTCCTGCTCAAGTAGCCGCAAATGACCGGCCGGTGGGTGGATACGGCCGTAGGGTTTGGGAGTGATCAGTGCCAAGGACATCGCGCGGGCGGCGGATCTGTTGCACGACGTGGTGGCGCCGACGCCGCTGGAGTACTCGCGCTGGTTGAGTGAGCTGGTCGGCGGCGACGTGTTCCTCAAGTGCGAGAACCTGCAGCGGACCGGTTCGTTCAAGCTGCGCGGTGCGTATGTGCGGATGGCCCGGCTGTCCAAGTCCGAACGGGCGCGTGGTGTGGTCGCGGCGAGCGCGGGCAACCACGCGCAGGGGGTGGCGCTGGCGGCACAGTTGCTCGGCATCAAGGCGACCGTGTTCATGCCGCACGGCGCACCGATCCCGAAGGAGAAGGCCACCCGCGCGTACGGCGCCGAGATCCGCTTCGTCGGGACGTCGATCGACGATTGCCTGCGGGCTGCCCGCGAGTTCGAGGCGGAGACCGGCGCGATCCTGATCCATCCCTTCGATCACCCGGACATCGTGGTCGGGCAGGCGACGGTCGGGCTGGAGATCGTGGAGCAGTGCCCGCAGGTGCGGACGGTCGTCGTACCGACCGGTGGTGGCGGGCTGATCGCCGGGATCGCGGCCGCGGTGCAGCGCGACGGGATGCCGATCGACGTGGTCGGCGTACAGGCTGCGGGCGCTGCGGCGTACCCGGCCTCGCTGGCGGCCGGCGAGCCGATCCAGCTGGAACACATGAGCACGATGGCGGACGGGATCGCGGTCGGGCTGCCGGGCAAGGTGCCGTTCGAGGCGATCCAGCAGTACGTCGGGGAGATGCGGACTGTCTCCGAGGATTCGTTGTCCAAGGCCCTCTTGTTGGTGCTGGAACGGGCGAAGCTCCTGGTCGAACCGGCAGGCGCCGCCGCAGTCGCCGCCGTACTGGACGAGCCGAAACGGTTCAAGCCGCCCGTCGTGGTGGTGCTGTCCGGCGGCAACATCGACCCGATTCTGCTGATGAGGGTGATCCAGCACGGTATGGCCGCGGCCAGCCGGTACCTGTCGTTGCGGGTGCGGATCCCGGACACGCCGGGCGGCCTGGCGACTCTGCTGACGCAGCTCGCGGCGATGGACGCGAACATCATCGAGGTACTGCACGAACGCATCTCGGAGACCCTCAACCTGGACGAGGTCGAGGTCGCCCTGCAGCTCGAACTACGCGGCGAGGACCACCGCGACCGAGTACTGGCCAGCCTCACCGCCAACGGCTACACGTACACGCTCAACTGAGGATGATCGCCCCCGTCGTTGCGTCCGAAGAACCGAGGGTCATAGCCCACGTTTCTTCGGACGTCGTGCTCAGTCGAGCGGGTCGCAGGCCTTGACGAGGGGAGCGTGCAGTTTCTCGGCGAGAACCTGACGCTGGGTGGGCTTCGCCTCTGTCTGGCGGCGCAGGCCGTCCTCGGTGAGGCGGACTTTCACCGCGCGGCGGTCCTCGGGACACATGTGCCGTTCAACCAGGCCGGCGGTCTCCAGCCGGCCGATCACGCGGGACAACGCGCTCTGGCTCAGGTGCACCGACTTCGCGATCTTCTGCACCTTCGCGGACTGCTCGGGCAGCTCGGCGAGCCGCTCGAGCACCTCGTACTCACTCATGCCCAACGAGTGGGAGGACTGCAGCGCCCGGTCAAGTGCGCAGGTCAGGTCTGCGTGGCGAGCCAGCAGCTCGCGCCATTCGCGGACATCGGCGCTGGTCTCACCAGTCCCAACGCTGACCTTCGTGGCGGTCATGGAGGGGACGTTATCATGCATGCGCATTCTATGCAAACGCATTTAATGCCTAGACATTAGATGCACACGCATGGAATAGTCTCCCCTCGTGACACAGACAACGCACACCACATCACCGGCCCGCATGACCTGGGACGCGCGCCTCTGGGGCGCCCTCCTCGTGGTCTGCGGCGTGATCTTCCTCGACGGCCTGGACGTGTCGATGGTCGGCATGTCCCTGCCCTCCATCGGCGCGGACCTCGACGTCCAGCTCTCGTCCCTGCAGTGGGTCGTCACCGGCTACGTGCTCGGCTACGGCGGCTTCCTGCTGCTCGGCGGCCGGACCGCGGACCTGCTCGGCCGCCGCCGGGTCTTCCTGATCGCGCTGGCTGTCTTCGCCGTGGTCTCGATGCTGAGCTCCCTGGCCACCAACCCCGAACTGCTCATCGCCGCGCGGTTCGTGAAGGGTGTCGCCGCCGCGTTCACCGCGCCGGCCGCACTCTCGATCATCACCACGACCTTCCACGAGGGCCCGGACCGTAACCGCGCCCTCAGCATCTTCACCACCTGCGCCGCCAGCGGCTTCTCGATGGGCCTGATCCTCGGCGGCGCGCTGACCGAGGTCGGCTGGCGCTGGACCTTCCTGATGCCTGGCCCGGTCGCCCTGCTGGTCTTCTTCTTCGCCCTCAAGCTCATCCCGAACAGCCCGCGCGACGACGCCGCCGGCGGGTACGACATCCCCGGCGCGGTCACCGTCACGGCCGGCATGCTGTCTCTCGTGTACGCCGTGGTCGGCGCCGAACACGCCGGCTGGGTCTCGGTCCAGACGATCGGGCTGTTCGTTCTGGCGGCCGCGTTGCTGACCACGTTCGTGATCGTCGAGCGCCGGTCGAAGCACCCGCTGGTCCGGCTCGGCATCCTGCGGACCCCGTCCCTGCGGCGGGCGAACCTGGCGATCCTGACCGTGTTCGGTGCCTATGTCGCCTTCCAGTTGATCGGCACGCTCTATCTGCAGAACCTGCTCGGCTGGTCCTCGTTCGAGACCGCGCTGGCCTTCCTGCCCGCCGGTCTGCTGGTCGCGACGCTCTCCCCGAACGCGGGCAAGCTGGCCGACCGGATCGGCACCGAGCGGATGATCATCGCCGGTATGGCGCTGTTCGTCGTCGGGTACGCCCTGTCGCTGCGGATCGGCCCGGAGTCGGCGTACTTCGCGACCGTCTTCCCGACGATCATGCTGATCGGCCTCGGGTTCGCGATCGCGTTCCCGGCGCTGAATATCCAGGCAGTCTCCGGGGTCGAGGACCACGAACAGGGTCTCGCGTCCGGTCTCTTCAACACCTCCAACCAGGTCGGCGGCGCGATCATGCTCGCCGTTGTCACCGCCGTGATCGGCAGCCAGTCGGTCGGCGTGACCACGCCCGCCGGGATGCTGTCGGCGTACAAGCCGGCTCTCGGGGTGGTCACGGGCATCGCCGCGGTCGGCCTGCTGGTCGCCCTCACCGGCCTGATCGGCCTCAAGGCCCGCCGCGCCACCGAAGCCCAGGAGACAGCCGAACTCGAGTCCGTCCAGCGCGAACTAGCCGAAGAGGAAATGACCCCCGCCGCCTGATCCGTACGGGGCTCACCACGGGGAACCACGAAATACAGCGACACCGGTCCCTCCAGCGACCGCGTAGTACGGCGACAACCGGTCCCGCGAGGGGGCGTGAAGTACATAGAGAGAAATCGCAGTGCGGGTCCCGGGCTACTCCGCCGGGGCCCGCACTGTTTCGTGCGCGGGAGAGTTCGGGGCGATCCCTTATTGGTTTGGCCCCGCCGGAGTGCTGGACTGTGGACATGAGCGAGAGCGACTACGAGCGCCGGGTCAAGGACGTCCTCGACCGGGTCGCCAGGGGCCACCTGACCAGCGACGAGGCCGCGACACTGATCGCAGCCCTCACCAAGCCCGACGCCACACCGGCAGCCGGGACCACCCCAGCGTCAGCACCCGAGGCAACCCCGGACGCAACCCCGACCCCCGACGCCGAGCCGACGGGTGCCGGGTCGCCGGATGCCGACTCGGCGGCGGACGCTGATTCGCGCGTCGGCTGGCCCGAGGATGTGCCATCCGCATCCGTCTGGGCAGACGCAGTCGACTCTCCCGACGCAGCCGACCAGGCCCCCGGCCCGAAGCACGCGGCCGCCACCTCCACCGATTCCACTCCCGGCGCGCCCGCGTCCGGCCCCACCGCCGACTCCGCGGCCTCCTCGTCCACCGATTCCGCTCCCGGTGCGTCGACATCTGGCGCCACCGCCGACTCTGCCTCCACCGAGCCGACTGCTGGTACTGCGGGAGCCGCGGCCGGTGCTGCTGGTGAGGGTGCCGACGAGACCCTGGACAGCGTGGTCGACGATGCGCCGATTGAGGGTGCACTCGTGGACGAGCCGTCGGATGCGGAGCCGACCGAAGAGGAGCGGGAGGCCGACCACAGCAACGTGCCGATGCCGTCCGGGGTGCGCAGGGTGACGATCCGCGCGGTCGGCCGCCGGGTACGCCTGATCGGCGAACCCGCGATCAACGGCGTCGCGGTCGACGGCCCGCACGTGATCAAGCGCGACGGCGACACCCTCGCGATCACCAGCGACGGCGACATGGGCGTCTCGATCGACGGTTTCAGCATGCTCCGCACCCGCTCGGTCGGCGACCTCAAGTCGCACGTCAACGGATTCGCCAGGGAACTGTCCATCCGGGTCAACCCGATGCTCGAGGTCGAGATCGAGGTCACCGGCGGAAGCGTCGCGGCCGAACGCCTGCCCGGCCTGACCCGGGTCCGCGTCACCGCCGGCACCGCGAAGGTCACCGATGTCGACGGCCCGATCGACCTGCTCGTCCAGGCCGGTTCCGCGAACCTCGACGCCCAGATCACCAAGGGGCGTTCCCGGGTCCGGGTCGAATCCGGTACCGCCACCGTCAACCTCCGCCGGGGCTCCGACGTCCGCGTCCACACCGAGTCCCAGCTCGGCCGGGTCACCTGGACCGGCGCTGTCAGCGGCCAGTCCAAGGACGTCGAGATCGGCCGAGGCCGCGCCGCCCTCGACGTAGAAGTCCTGGTAGGCCAAGCCCAAATCGCCTCCGACTGACTACGACTGGCCTGGTCGCGTCACTGGCGGCTATCCGCACCGCTGGCGTGTTATAACCCGCCAGCGGTGACACATGCACCCCAGTGGTGAAACAAGTCCTCAGCGGTGAGACGGACCGCTCTCGAAGCTGGCATCCGGGACGGTCCGCAGGGTGCGGAAGGGGGAGAGGACGAGCCAGGCGGAGCCGAGGAGGGTGGCAATGCCGGCGATCCAGAGGGTTGGACGGAGGCCGAAGGTCGTGCCGAGGAGACCGCCGAGCAAGCTGCCGATCGGGGCCGCGCCCCAGCCGACGAAGCTCATCGTCGCGCTGACCCGGCCTTGCAGGTCAGGTGGGCAGACCCGTTGCCGGGTGCTCACCTGGACGATGTACGCGACGATGATGCAGCTTCCGGCCAGCAACATCGCCCCGACGTACCAGGCGAGTCCCCAGCCGGGGCCGGTCAGCGCCTGCAGGGTGAAGGCGACGCCGATCCCGATCGTGGCGAGCAGGAAAGCACGGGCGTCGCCGATGCGGTTGCTGAGGCGTTCGGTGAGTGCGGAGGCGGCCAACGCCCCGAGCAGTCCGGTCATGCTGAGCAGGCCGATGGTGCTGGGTGACAGGTGGATCTCCCGGACCAGGAACACGATCATCACCGCCCCGTTGGCAGCCTGGAACAACATGGTGGTCGCGGTGTTCAGCGCGATCGGTCGCAGTAGTGGATGGCGGAACACGTAGCGGAGGCCCTCGACGATCTCCCGTCGCAGGTTGCGGTGTTCCGGTGCGGTCGGCCGCACCTCCGGCGTACGGATGGAGCGGAGCCATAGTGCGGACCAGAGGAAACCAACGGCATTCAGACCGATCGTCACCGCCGCACTGAGCCACTGGACGAGGACACCGCCCGCTCCGGCGCCGACCACTGCGGCGACCGAGTGGTTCCCGGCAAGTCGCGCGTTGCCGGGCAGCAGCTGTTCCGGCGACAGCAACCGGGGCGGGTACGAGCTGTGCGCCACGTCGAACAGCACCGTCAACAGTCCGGCGGCAGTCAGTACGACGTACAGCTGGGTCAGTGTCAGTACGTCGAACGCGGCGGCAACCGGGATCGAACCGAAGAGCACCGCGCGGCCGAGATCCGCAGCGACGAGGACGGGCAGGCAGCGGATCCGGTCGACCCAGGCGCCGGCGAACAACCCGAGCACCAGCCAAGCGGCGGTCTCACACGTTCGCAGCAGCGAGACCTGCAGGGTCGAGGCGTTCAGGGTGAGCAGGGCGAGCAGGGGAAAGGCGATCATGCCGAGCCGGGCGCCGAGCTGACTCAGCAGATCGGCGATCCACAAGCGGCGGAAATCGGGATGACTGAGGATGCCGGGCGAAGTCATGCTGGGACGGTAGATCGCAGACTTGAGCCTTGTCGACTCAACGGGCAACAGTTGAGTCTGATCGACTCAAGTCCAAGCCACGAAGCTCGTATTGTTGCTATGGCTTATATAGCTGCTAACGTATTTAGCCAGAGACAAAATCCTTCGCATTCTGTCAGCGGGCTCAGTCAGGATGACCCGCATCACATCGAGGAAGGAGCAGCTGGGATGGCTGCCATCGAGGCGACAGGCCTCGTGAAGACGTTCAGAGCCAGGAAGAACACGGTCAGGGCCCTCGACGGGATCGATCTGGAGGTGCCGGAAGGGAGTGTGCTCGGCCTGCTCGGGCCGAACGGCGCGGGCAAGACCACGACCGTCCGCGTGCTCACCACCCTGATGCGGCCGGACGAGGGCAGTGCACGGGTGCTCGGCCACGACGTGATCAAGGAGGCCGACACCGTTCGCAAGCTGGTCGGGCTGTCGGGCCAGTACGCGGCGGTCGACGAGTTGCTCACCGGCCGGGAGAACCTGTGGATGTTCGGCCGGCTGTACCGGCTGACCACACAGCAGGCCAAGCAGCGTGCCGAGGAACTGCTGGAGATCTTCGACCTGACCGACGCCGCGGACCGGATCCTGAAGACGTACTCCGGCGGTATGCGGCGGCGCCTCGACCTGGCCGGTTCGCTGATCGCGCACCCGAAGGTGCTGTTCCTCGACGAACCGACCACCGGGCTCGACCCGCGGAGCCGGCTCGATCTGTGGCAGATCATCCGGGACCGGGTCAGCGAAGGCGTGACCATCCTGCTGACCACGCAGTACCTGGAAGAGGCCGACGAGCTGGCCGACAGCATCGCAGTCGTCGACCACGGCTCGGTGATCGCGCGCGGGACTGCCGACGAGCTCAAGGCGAAGGTCGGCGGCGAGCGGATCGAGGTGGTCACGCACGACCCGGACGAGTCGTATCGCGCGCTGGAGTTGCTCACCGCGGCGCTGGAGATCAGCGATCCGGAGGCGACCTCGCTGGACAAGAACAGCAAGCGGCTCACCATCCCCGCGCCCGGCGGATCGTCCGCGCTGGTTGACGTCATCCGCACCCTCGACGGCGCCGGGATCCGGATCGCCGACATCGCGTTGCGCCGGCCGACACTGGACGACGTGTTCCTCAGCCTCACCGGGCACGCCACCGACAACCGTGACACCGACACCGCCACCGACAGCGACGAGGCCGCCGGTCGCCCGGCGAGCAGGAAGAAGGCAAAGGCATGAGTACGACGCGTGAGTCGGCCAAGGTGAGCCCGATCGGCCAGGCCGTGAGCGACGCGGGGATCCTCGCCTGGCGGACGCTGAAGCGGATCCCGCGGACACCGGACATGCTGATCTACGCGACGATCCAGCCGATCATGTTCGTCCTGCTGTTCGCGTACGTGTTCGGCAACGCGATCCCGATCCCGGGCTTCCCGGGGGCGAGGGCGTACCGGGAGTTCCTGATGTCCGGGATCTTCGCTCAGACGATGGCGTTCGCGGTCGCGTCGGCGAGTGTCGGGCTGGCGGACGACATGTCGAAGGGGCTGATCGACCGGTTCCGGTCGTTGCCGATGGCACGGTCCGGGGTGATCGCCGGGCGGGTGATCGGGGACGTGGTGTTCAACGCGTTCGTGATGCTGGTGATGGTGATCTGCGGGTTCATCGTCGGCTGGCGGTGGCACAACGGGATCGGTCAGGCGTTGGCGGCGTTCGCGATTCTGTTGCTGTTCGCGTTCGCGATGCTGTGGGTGGGGGCGTTGATCGGGTTGTCGGTGGGGAGTCCCGAGGTTGCGGCGTCGGCGGGGTTGATCTGGTTGTTCCCGTTGACGTTCTTGTCGAATGCGTTTGTGCCGACGCCGAATCTGCCGAGTGGTTTGCAGCCGGTGGCGGAGTGGAATCCGATCTCGTCGATCGTCGCGGCATGCCGGCATTTGTTCGGCAATCCGTCGCCGTTCGCGAGTCCGGATGGGTTCCCGGCGCAGCATCCGGTGTGGCTCAGTCTGATCTGGTGCGCGGTGATTATCGGGGTGTTCGCTCCGCTTGCCGTCCGGAAGTACCGGTTGACCGCCGGCCACTGAGAGGTACAGACGAAAGAAGCGCCCCCGGCGGGTTGTCCGCCGGGGGCGCTTGCAGCGCTGGTGGCGGTTAGCCGGTGAAGGGTTCGGCGGCGACGATCTCGACTGTGACGTCCTTGCCGTTGGGGGCCTCGTAGGTGGCCCGGTCGCCCTTCTTCTTGCCGAGGATGGCCGAACCGAGCGGCGACTGCGGCGAGTACACGTCGATGTCGACCGACGAGTCCAGGGCCAGCAGCTCGCGGGATCCGAGCAGGAACGTCTCCACCTCGTCGTCACCGGCGAACTTGATGGAAACCTTCATGCCTGGCTCGACCACGCCCTTGCCCTTGGGTGTCTCGCCGACCTTGGCCCGGCGCAGCATGTCCTCGAGCTGCCGGATCCGGAGCTCGATCTTGCCTTGTTCGTCCTTGGCCGCGTGGTAGCCGCCGTTCTCCTTGAGGTCGCCCTCGTCCCGGGCCTCGCTGATCCGTTGGGTGATCTCCGCGCGGGCCGGGCCCTTCAGGTGCTCGAGCTCAGACTTCAGCTGGTCGTAGCCATCCTGTGTCAGCCAGACAACGCTGTCTTGAATGTTCTGCGTCACGGGCTGCTCCTTGTGTCGATGGGATGGGTAGAAAAGCCTCTGGCCGCCGTCGTCGACGGCGACCAATCCATCGAGCGTAGCAAGAAGAGGCTCAGAACCCCACAGCTCTGCCTCTTCTCAACCTGCCGGAAAGCGATTTCTCGCGGCTCGGTGTAATCGGCTGCTCTCGCGGCGGGGTCGGATGGGACTCACGTTGTCCGAGGAATGGACAAAGCGCCGGTACTGCGGGGCGCCGGGCGGGCGCGGGTCGTGAGGGTGCGGGCGGGACAGCGCCGGGACCTTGAACAACATCGCGGGACCGTCAACACCGCACAGCATGACCGAGGGCACGACAACTTGTTCAAGGTCCCCACAAGCGACCAGCCGGCGGGCGGCGAAGGGGTTAGTGGGGGCGGGGGGAGTCGGGGGTGGTGCAGCCGATCAGGACTACTGAGGTGGCGGTGCGTTGGGTGGTGAGGGTGGCGGGAAGGGTTTGCTGGCGTGGGGAGTCGGCGGGGACCGTGAGGGTCAGTTCGCCGACGATGGAGAAGTCGGCGGCCTTGGCCTGGAGGCGGCAGGAGGCCTCGACCGATTTGCGGCGGTCGACCTGGATGGTGGCGGTGGCCGACGTGTCCGAGGTGATGGAGAAGGCGAGCAGCCGGGACGAGACCGTGGGCGTCGACTCGATGAACGCGACCCGGAGCAACCAGATCAGGGCGATCACTGCGAGCAGGCCGACCAGGCCGTAGACCAGCGGTTTGCGGGTCCGCGAGCGGCGGCCGTAACGGGCGTCCAGGTCGGTTGCGGATGGGTCGGTCAACGGTTCTCCTCGGGCTTGGAGGACCATTGTGTCTTGTGACCGGAGATCTTCGCCTGCTGCATGTCCACGCCCACCCCGATGACGAGTCCAGTAAGGGCGCCGCTTCGACAGCCAAGTACGTGGCCGAAGGTGTCGATGTGATGGTGGCCACCTGTACCGGTGGCGAACGGGGTTCGATCCTGAATCCACGGATGGACCGGCCCGAAGTACTCGCGAACATCACCGAGATCCGCCGCCAGGAGATGGACGCCGCGCGCGAGATCCTCGGTATCCGGCAGGAGTGGCTCGGCTGGGTCGACTCCGGGTTCCCCGAGGGCGATCCGCCGCCGCCGTTGCCGGAGGGCTGCTTCGCCGCGCTCAAGGTGGAGGACGCCGCGGCGCCGTTGGTGAAGCTGATCCGGGAGTTCCGCCCGCAGGTCGTCACGACGTACGACGAGAACGGCGGCTACCCGCACCCGGATCACGTGATGTGCCACCAGATCAGCGTCGCCGCGTTCGAGGCGGCCGGCGACCCGGATGCGTACCCGGAGCTCGGTGAGCCGTGGCAGCCGTTGAAGCTGTATTACCACCACACCTTCCACCGTGAGCGGATGAAGGCGTTGCACGATGCGATGCTCGCGCGCGGCCTGGAGTCGCCGTACGCGGATCGGTTGAAAGACTGGAAGCCGGACCCGGAGAACGAGCGGCGGATCACCACCCGGGTGGAGTGTGCGCAGTACCTCGAGACGCGGGACCGGGCGTTGCTCGCGCATGCGACCCAGATCGACCCGGACGGCGCGTGGTTCGCGGTACCACTGGAGGTTCACCAGGAGGCGTGGCCGACGGAGGACTACGAGTTGGCCCGGAGTGTGGTGGAGGCCGAACTCCCCGAGGACGACCTGTTCGCAGGGCTGCGCTGACGGCGGGCGGGAACGGTGAGACACTGGCCAGGTGATCGCGATGACCCTTCCTCCGACGACCGCACTCCCGATGGGCGAGATCGACCCGAACACGGTGCGTCCCGGCTGGGTCGCCCTGCTCATCGTGCTGGCGCTCGGTGCCGCCACGGTGCTGCTGTGGCGCAACATGGGCAAGCAGCTGAAGAAGATCGACTTCGACGACCCCACCGGGGGACAGCCGGTTCCGCCGGAAGACACTGCGGACGGCCCAGCACGGTCCGGCGGCCCGTCGTCGGCGGACAGCTCACCGGCCCCGGCTGGCGCTGCCGGGTCGACGGCGCCGAAGGCTGACCAGCAGGCCGACAAGGCCGAGCAAGTCGATGAGGCCGACGCGGACGATCCCGTGCACACCAAGCACTGAGCCCGAACGCACACATGCGCTGAGCCCAAACGCAAAGCACTGAGCCCGAACGGGGTCGATGCCGACGGCAAGCGCAGTGGGTTCGATGACGCCCGGATCTGCTTGCCTGGATGCGAAGGTCACGCCTGCGCAACCGTTCCCGATGCGGTGGTTACGAGATGGTGTCGCTGGCGACGGTCGTGACAAAGCTCACCCTATAGTGAGCGCGTGTCCAACCGTGCCGATAGCGGGAACGCTCAGTGACCGCGACCCGCGCCGCCCGGCACCGGATGCCCGGACGTCTGGTCGCGGGCGGCTTGATCGCGGTGCTGGTCGCCTCGCTGGCGATGGTCGTCGCCATGCTCGCGGCCAACAGCGAGCCGCAGGAGAACGTCCTGGGTATCGGCGGCCCGGGCCTGTTCGTGTCCTGGTTGCAGCCGTTCTTCCGGCTGGTCTCCACGATGGCGACCGTCGGTTGCGCGGGCGCCCTGCTCGCCGCCGTCGCGTTGCTGCGCACGGACGGCGGTTCGCTTGGTCCGCAGGGTCGCCGGGCGGTCCGGGATGCCAGCAATTCCGCGATCATCTGGGCCGTCATGGCCTTCGCCGGTGCGGTCGTGACCGCGGCGATCCTGCTCGATACGCCGGTCAACCTGTTGCGCTTCCGGCTGGACGACGCGCTCGGCGTACCCGAGGTGAAGTCCCTCCTCATCACCGGCATTCTCGTCGTCGCCCTCGCGGTCGGCATCCGCCGCGTGCAGACCTCGTCCGCCGCCGGCCTCGGTGTACTGGTCGCTATCGCCGCGTTGGTCCCGACCGCCCTGACCGCGTACCCGAACAACGAGTCGTACGTCGTGCTGGCCGGCGCCGCGTTGGTCATCCACGTCGTCGCCGCGACGTGCTGGGTCGGCGGACTGGCCGGCCTGGTTCGGTACGGGCGCGCGAGCCGCAACGGTCTGCCGTATGTGCTGGAGCGGTACAACCAGGTCGCCCTGATCTCGTCGATCTCCGTCCTGCTCAGCGGCCTGCTCAGCGCCGCCGCACGGCTGGCCGCGATGGGCGGTGGTTTCGGCAACGTCCTGGACGTCGTGACCTCGAACGCGTACGGCGGCCTGCTGCTGGCCAAGACCGCGATCTTCCTGCTCCTCATCATCGGCGGCTGGATCCACCGCCGTCAGGTCGTCACCAACCTGATCGAACCCGGTCCCCGCTTCTGGCAACTCGTGATCGTCGAACTGGTGATCATGGCCGCCGCCATCGGCCTCTCGGTAGCCCTCGAACAAACCAACTGACGGACCTCGACCGAGCGGCCCGCCCGGCACCGCATACCGTTGCTGCCATGGGCACCAACGAGCTCGGTTCCTCGACTTCTCCGTATCTGCGGCAGCATGCGGACAACCCGGTGGCGTGGAAGCAGTGGGGGGAGCCGGTGTTCGCGGAGGCGCGGGAGCGGGACGTGCCGGTGTTCCTGTCGGTGGGGTATTCGGCCTGCCACTGGTGTCACGTGATGGCGCACGAGTCGTTCGAGGACGACGAGACGTCGGCGTACCTGAACGAGCACTTCGTCAGCGTGAAGGTGGATCGCGAGGAACGTCCGGACGTGGACGCGATCTACATGGAGGCCACGGTCGCGATGACCGGGCAGGGCGGCTGGCCGATGTCGGTGTTCCTGACGCCGGCGGGGGAGCCGTTCTTCTGCGGCACGTACTTCCCGGCCCAGGCGCGGATGGGGATGGCGTCGTTCCGGCAGGTGCTGGAGTCGTTGACCGACGCATGGCGGACCAAGCGCGAGCAGATCGACGGGATCGGCGAGTCCGTCGTCAAGCAGCTCGGCGCCCGCAAGGCTGTAGGTCAGGGTGCCATCGACGAAGCCACGCTGACCAAGGCGGTCGCGCTGCTCAAGGTGGACTTCGATCCGGTGGATGCGGGATTCGGCCAGGCGCCCAAGTTCCCGCCGTCGATGGTGCTCGACTTCCTGCTCCGCCATCACCGCCGGACCGGGG
The DNA here is from genome assembly GCF_004361855.1 of Kribbella caucasensis. GTDB lineage: Bacteria > Actinomycetota > Actinomycetes > Propionibacteriales > Kribbellaceae > Kribbella > Kribbella caucasensis. The sequence continues at coordinate 205,187 of NZ_SNWQ01000014.1, read as the reverse complement.
ACGAGGACGCGCTGCGGATGGTCACGCAGACCTGTGAGCGGATGGCCCGGGGCGGCATGTACGACCAGTTGGCAGGCGGGTTCGCGCGGTACAGCGTCGACAGGCAGTGGGTCGTGCCGCATTTCGAGAAGATGCTGTACGACAACGCCCTGCTGCTCGACGTCTACACGCACTGGTGGGCCGTCACCGGCACCCCGCTGGCGAAGCGGATCGCGACCGAGACCGCCGACTTCCTGCTCGCGGAGCTGCGCACTCCGGAGGGCGGTTTCGCCTCCGCGCTCGACGCCGACACCGAGGGCGAAGAAGGCCGGTACTACGTCTGGCACCCCGATGAGCTCCGCCAAATCCTCAACGACGACGCCGACTGGGTGATCGACCTCTGCGACGTCACCGGCACGTTCGAGCACGGCACCTCGGTCCTCCAGCTCCGCCAGGATCCGGACGACGCGGACGGCTGGCAAAGGGCCCGCACCGTACTGCGAACCGCCCGCGCGCGCCGCACGTATCCCGGCCGCGACGACAAGGTGGTCGCCGCATGGAACGGGCTCGCGATCACCGCGCTGGCCCGGGCGGGCGTAGTACTGGAGAAGCCCGAGTACGTCGAGGCGGCGGTAACGGCGGCCGAACTCATCCGGGACGTCCACCTCGACGAGACCGGGCGACTCCACCGGACCTCACGGGATGGTCAGGTCGGTACCGCGCACGGCGTCCTCGAGGACTACGCCGCCTATGCCCAGGCCTGCCTCACGTTGCTGGCAACAACCAATGGCGAGCAGTGGCTGGAGATCGCGGAAGGCCTGCTGCGACGGGTGCTCGACCAGTTCGTTGCTGATGGCACCTTCTTCGACACGGCGGCCGACGCCGAGCCGCTCGTCTGGCGACCGCAGGATCCGACCGACAACGCGAGCCCGTCCGGGGTGTCGCTCGCGGCCGAGGCGTTCACCACTCTCGCCTCGGTGACCGGATCGGCCCGCTACGAGGAAGCCGCCACGGCGGGACTCAGGGCGTCTGCGGCCCTGGCTGATCGGGCACCGAGGTTCGCAGGTCGTGCGTTGGCCGTGGCCGAGACCCAGCAAGCGGGACCGCTGGAGATCGCGATCGTCGGCGACTCGGCCGAGTTGGTCCGCACCGCTCTGACCGATGCTCCCTGGGGGACCGCGGTGGTGTCCGGCCGGCCCGGATCCGACGTACCGCTGCTGGCCGGCCGGGATCTGGTCGGCGGCCGCGCCGCGGCGTACGTGTGTCAGAAGTTCACCTGCCGGCTGCCGGTCGTGTTGCCGGAAGACCTTCGGCGGGAGTTGCGGACCGCCCGCTGACAACGCGCGTCAGTGCGGGTTTTCCCTGTCGTTTCAGCAGTTTCCCTTGACTCAGCCCCCGCCGGGGGCCAGAGTCCTCCAACAGTCGGATGTAACAGATCTCGCATGTCTTGACACATAGTGTCACAACTGAGCAGTGGCACTGATGGGCCACACATCCGGCGTCCCCATTTGATATCGGTCGCTGCGCCCAAACAGCGACCACACCGTGAGGAGATGTTGTCTTGAAACGACTGACATCAGCAGGGGCGGTGGCCATCGTCGCAACAGCGGGACTCGCTGGGGCATTCACCGGTTCGCCCGCCGGTGCCGCAGACCGAGCCGCTCCACTTCCGGCTTCCGGGTTCAACCAGCCGGCCGCCGTCCAGGCCGAGCAGGCGCTGACCGCCAAGACGGCGACCGCGCTCGGGTTGGGAAGTGGTGAGGTGCTCAAGGTCCGCGACGTCGTCAAGGATGCCGACGGCACCGAGTACGTCCGCTACGACCGGACCTACAACGGTCTGGAGGTCGTCGGCGGTGACCTGATCGTGAAGCGCAAGGGCGAGGTCATTGGCGAGGTGACCTACAACCGCGGCGCCAAGTCCGTCGGGGTCGCGACCAAGCCGACACTGTCCCAGTCGGCTGCGCTGACCAAGGCGGCGAAGACGGCGGACTTCAAGGCGACCTCCAACAAGGGCACGCTGGTCGTGTTCGTGACGCCGGCCAAGCCGGTGCTCGCCTACGAGGTGGTCACCACCGGCGTCAAGGCCGACCAGACCCCTTCGGTGCTGCACTCCTTCATCGACGCCAAGACCGGCGCGCTGCTGGATCAGGACGACGAGGTCAAGACCGGTACCGGCAACTCGATGTACTCCGGCACCGTCAGCATCGGTACCTCGGGCAGCTACTCGATGACCGACCCGAGCCGCGGTGGCAACTGGACCACCGACCTCAACGGCGCCACTTCCGGCAGCGGCACCACCTTCACGGACCCCGACGACACCTGGGGCAACGGCGCCACCTCGAGCCGGCAGACCGCCGGTGTCGACGCCCACTACGGCTCGCAGCTGACCTGGGACTACTACAAGAACGTCCACGGCCGGAACGGCATCTTCAACAACGGCCAGGGTGCGCGGTCCCGCGTGCACTACGGCAACGCGTACGTGAACGCGTTCTGGGACGGCAGCCAGATGACGTACGGCGACGGCGCGAGCAACGCGCGGCCGCTGACCTCGATCGACGTGGCCGGCCACGAGATGAGCCACGGTGTCACCGAGGCGACCGCCAACCTGAACTACTCCGGTGACGCGGGCGGCCTGAACGAGTCCACCTCGGACATCTTCGGCACCGCCGTCGAGTTCTCCGCGAACAACTCGTCCGACCCGGGTGACTACCTGATCGGCGAGAAGATCAACATCAACGGCAACGGCACCCCGCTGCGCTATATGGACAAGCCGTCCAAGGACGGCCGTGGCAGCGTGGACTGCTGGTCGACCAGCACTGGTGGGCTCGACCCGCACTACTCGTCCGGCCCGCTGAACCACTGGTTCTACCTTGCCTCCGAGGGCACCGGCAGCAAGGTCATCGGTGGCGTGACGCACAGCAGCACCGCCTGCAACGGCGCCACCATCACGCCGGTCGGCCGTGACGTGGCCGCGAAGGTCTGGTACCGGACGCTGAGCACCAAGCTCAGCTCGGGCAGCACGTACAAGGACGCCCGCGAAGGTGCGATCAACTCCGCCAAGGAGCTGTACGGCGCGGACTCCACGCAGTGCAAGGGCATCGAGGCCGCGTTCAACGGCATCTCCGTCCCGGCCGGCGCGGCTGCCTGCACCGGTGGCACCGAGCCGCCGCCCACCGGCGGCAACCTGCTGCTGAACCCGGGCTTCGAGTCCGGCGCGGTGAACTGGACCGGCACCTCGGGCCCGATCACCAACAACACCGGGCGTCCGGCCCGCACCGGCACCTGGAAGATGTGGCTGGGTGGCAACGGCACCACGAGCACCGAGAACGAGGCCCAGTCGGTCTCCATCCCGGCGACCGCGACCAGCGCCACGCTCTCGTTCTGGATCCGGATCGACTCCTCGGAGACGACCAGTTCGACGGTGTACGACACCGCGAGGATCCAGATCGTCGACGGGTCCACCACGACCACGCTGGCGACGTACTCGAACCTGAGCGAGAACCCGACCTACGTGCAGAAGACCTTCAACGTGACCGCCTACAAGGGCAAGACGATCTCGGTGAAGTTCCTGATGAACGAGGACTCCTCGCTGCAGACCAGCTTCGTGGTCGACGACACCTCGCTGACCACGAGCTGATCAAGGGATCAGTCCCGCTGTGATCCAGTCCGGGGCACACGGCCTCCGCCCAGGCTGTGTGTCCCGGATTCCTTTGTGAGGCAAAGGAGTGTCCCCATGCTGAAGTCCCTCCGGTACGGCGCGCTCGGCGCTGTCCTGGTCGCCACCGTCCTCGTCGTCCCCGGCGGTACGGCGACGGCGGTCGAGTCGCCCGATATCTCCGTCACCAACGCCAAGGCCCATCTGGACCAGTTCCAGTCGATCGCCACGAACAACGGCGGCAACCGGTACACCGGCCGGCCCGGGTACCGAGCGTCCGCCGACTGGGTGAAGGCCAAGCTCGACACGGCCGGCTACGCCACCACGTTGCAGTCCTTCTCCACCTCGGCCGGTACGTCGTACAACGTGATCGCCGAATGGCCGCACGGCGACGCGAACCACGTCGTGATGGCCGGATCCCACCTGGACAGCGTCAGTTCCGGTCCGGGGATCAACGACAACGGCTCTGGTAGCGCCGGCGTACTTGAGACCGCACTTGCCTACGCTGCCAGCACGCAAACGGCTAAAAACCGATTGCGTTTCGGCTTCTGGGGAGCTGAGGAACTCGGGCTGCTCGGGTCGAAGTACTACGTCAACAACCTGCCATCGGCCGATCGGGACAAGATCGAGCTGTACCTGAACTTCGACATGATCGCGTCGCCGAACCCGGGCTACTTCGTGTACGACGACAATCCGGCCGGCAATGGTGCTCGTGACGATCTGGTCAGCTACTTCACCAGCAAGAGCGTGCAGACCGAGTTCATCGACGTCCAAGGGCGTTCGGACCATGCGGCGTTCCGGTCGCTCGGAATCCCCACGGCCGGGACGTTCTCGGGCGCCGAGGGGACCAAGTCGTCCGCGCAGGCCACCAAATGGGGCGGCACGGCCGGGCAGGCGTTCGACCCGTGTTACCACCGGTCCTGCGACAACATCAGCAACCTGAACCTGACCTCGCTGGACCGCCAGATCGACGCGATCGGTCACATGATCTGGAACTACGCGCAGAAGGACTACGGCACCACCGAGCCGCCGACCGGGAACAACCTGATCCTGAACCCGGGCTTCGAATCGGGTGCGGTGAACTGGACCGGAACGTCGGGCCCGATCACCAACAACACCGGCCGGCCAGCCCGTACCGGCAGCTGGAAGGCCTGGCTGCAGGGAAACGGCAGCACCTCCACGGAGAACATCGGCCAGTCCGTCGGGATCCCGGCCTCGGCGACGGCCGCGTCCCTGTCCCTGTGGATCCGGATCGACACGGCCGAGACGACCGGCTCGACGGTGTACGACACGGTCAAGGTGCAGATCGTGGACAGCGGGACCACGACCACGCTGGCGACGTACTCGAACCTGAACAAGAACACGTCGTACGTCCAGAAGACGCTGAACGTCCTTGCCTACAAGGGGAAAACCGTCACGGTGAAGTTCCTCGGCCAGGAGGACTCGTCGCTGCAGACCAGCTTCGTGATCGACGATGTGGCGCTGACGACGAGCTAGGCCCGTCCGCTAGACCGCCTTGCAGAGCTTGCCGGGCGGCACGGTGGCTTCGGTGAGCAGCTGGCTCACCGGAGTCACCAACGGCTTCACCTTCGGGTCTTCGAGGCGGGTGAGTCCACCGCTCGCGGCGACGGCGATGATCATGTCGTCGGGATACCGGACGGTCGGCTTGGTCGTGCCGACATCGGTCCAGTCGATCTGCTTGACCGCATCGGTGATGGTGGTGAGCAGGCCGGCGTCCAGCCTGCACCGGACGGGGTCCTTGCCGCGTTTGCTGACGCTGGCGATGCCGTCCGCGCCCAGTACGACGCGGTCGTCGAAACCGGCGAAACCACCTGTGCGGGTTACGGTCAGCGGCAACCCGCCGGTCGTAGTACTGCTGCTTGTCGGTGCGCTGGTGGTTGGATTGCTTCCGCTGTTTGAGTCGGGCTCGTCGCCACACCCGGTCAGGACCAGGCCGGCGACGGCTGCCAGTGCTGCGTACCGGATGCTCTTCACACCCTCATGCATACCCGCCCGCGGGGTGACGGCAGACTTCGTGCATGGGCTGGTACACGAATGTCATCCGGTCGTTAGGGCACCGGCCGTGGTTCGCTACCGTCGGTCGCGCTGCCGTACCGGTTGATCGCTGGCTGCAACGAAAGACCGGCGGCCGGATCACCGTCATCGGCCGTACTGCCTTGCCCACCTTGCTTCTGACGACCAACGGCAGGAAGTCCGGCCTGCCGCGGACCGTGCCGCTGCTGTACGCACCCGACGGGGACGCATTCGTCGTGACAGCGTCGAACTGGGGCCAGCAGCATCACCCGGCATGGTCCGCCAACCTGCTCGCCTCACCCGAAGCCACGGTTTCGTTGGCCGGAGGCCGCGAGATCCCGGTCCGCGCCGCCCTGGCAGAAGGGGCGGAGCGGGACCGGGTCTGGCCTCTCGTCATCCGGGTCTGGCCTGCGTACGACACGTACGTCGAACGCAGCGGCCGCGCGATCCGGGTCTTCGTCCTCACTCCCAGCTGATCAGTTCTTCTGGCTGATCGGGCGGACCAGGTCGACCAGTGCGCGGGTGAGCTCGACGCGCTGCTCGAAGATGGCGAGCGTCGCCGCGTCTCCGGTCTTGTTGAGGATCTCCAGCGGCAGCGCGGTGAACGTCGCCCGGCACATCAGCGACCCGAGGTAGCCGTACAGCACCTCTTCCTCGGACACGCTCATCCCGTCGGCGGCCAGACCCTGCATGAACGCCGCCACGATGGCCCGGTGGATCAGGGGCAGCGTGCTCGGTGCGAGCTCGCCGGCGTGGGCGAGGCCCACCAGTAGCTGGCCGAGGTCGAATCCGACCGCCTGTGGGCAGTCGAAGCCCCAGTCGATCACCACGAACTCGTCCTCGTTGTCCTTGGTGACCAGCAGGTTCTGCGGACTCGCGTCCCCGTGCTGATAGGTCTGCGGCAAGGCGTCCAGCGCGTCCAGTACTACGGGCAGCCGTTCCGCGAGCTCGAGCAGATCGTCCTTCAGCCCGTGGTCGCCCGTGCTGCAGACGGCGGCCGCCAGCAGCGGATGCCGCCAGGTGTCGGCGTCGGCCAGGGCCGGCAGAGCACCCATCATCACCCGGCCGTTCGTGTAGTACCGCAGCCCGACGCCGGGTGTCTCGACGTCTCCCCGGGGCAGCAGTGGCTTGACCAGATGCGGCTGGCGTCGCGCCGACAACCTGCCCAGTAGGTAGGCCGCCCGCTCGAACCGCTCCAGCGGCCACGGACCCGGCGCCTGGTCGACGTTCTCCATCCAGAGGGCAGCCCGCTCGTCGTCGTGCACGTCCGTCCGGTAGAGCGTGGGCAGCCGCATTCCTTCCGGCAGCAGCGCCTTCAGGTCGCCCTCGTGTACGGCGATCTCCAGCCGCCACGGCAGGTTCTGGATGAACTTCTCCCGGATGTGTTCGGGTACCAGCTCGATCTGGGACCAGTGCCGGGGCGACTGGAGCTTCTTCACGAAGCAGGACCAGCGGGTCGTCGTACCGTCCGCGAGTCTGGCGGTGCCGAAGACCCGGAGCAGCGCCTCCGTACTCGGCGTACCGATCAGGTAGTTGACCGGTTCGACCCGGACGTCGGCCGGTTCGGCGTCCGGTTGTCCGGTGACGGTGCGGACCAGGTCGGCGTACTCCTGGTCGTCGAGGGCGTCTCGCCCCAACGGCGCGAACGCCTCGTCTGGTGTGGTCGTGCTCATGATGCCCCCCGGTCAACGTGGCTTTGACACCATGTTGCCGCGCTTTCTTCAGCCAGTCTTCAGGTACCGGTCCCCCCGGCCTGATCGGGCTGGACGATCAGCCCGCTCGGTACGTCGCGATGCTGACGGCGATGTAGTGGCAGATGAAGGCGGCCACCGTGCAGGCGTGGAAGATCTCGTGGAAGCCGAACCACAGCGGCGACGGGTTGGGGCGCTTGGTCCCGTAGATGACCGCGCCGATCGAGTACAGGCCGCCGCCGATCGCGAGCAGGGTGACGACAGACGCGCCGCCCAGCGTGTAGAAGTCGCCCATCCAGAAGATCGCCACCCAGCCGAGGGCCAGGTAGATCGGGGTGTACAGCCAGCGCGGGGCGTGCACCCAGAAGATCCGGAACAGGATCCCCAGCAGGGCGCCGCCCCAGACCATGCTGAGCAGCAGGATCCGGTCGTCGCCGCGCAGCAGCACCATGCCCAGTGGCGTGTAGGTGCCGGCGATCAGCAGGAAGATGTTGCTGTGGTCGAGCCGGCGCAGGATCGCCTCGCCGGTCGGGCCCCAGTAGAACCGGTGGTACAGCGCGGAGATGCCGAACAGCAGCATCGAGCCGAGCGTGTAGACGGCCGCGGCCCAGCGGGCGCTCGCGCTGGGGGCCAGGCAGATCAGCACGATGCCGGCCGCGGTCGCGAACGGGAACGTGCCGGCGTGCAGCCAGCCGCGCAGCTTCGGCTTCAGCGGGGCCAGCTTGCCGGAGATCCGGTGCCCGAGTTCGTGGGGTGAGGTGCTGGTCGCGGTCTCGCTGTTCGCGGTCCTGGCCGTCATCGCCATCCTCTCGAGCGCTGGGAACTGTACCTACGCAACCGTAACCTACGGTTCCGTAGGTTCAATGGTCCGTAAGGATGAAATGTAGGCCAAATCACGGGGTGAAACGGCCTTCCCGGAGTGTCTGTGAGACGGCTGTGGATCGACCGGACACAGCTCACGCCTGGTTCGACGCCTGGAACGGGCCGAAAGTTGGATGTTCGCCGAGCGCTCTCCGCCACCGCGAATCTCGGCTAGCCTCGTTGGGGCACGCCTGCACGCGACGGCAGACGGCCCTGGTTGAGAGAGTTTCGGCGAGGAGAGCATCTGCCTATGCGGACACCTGGGAAACAGCGCCTGCGCAACGCGGTCTACGGCCTTTACGAGCGCCGGCTGGCGCGATCCCTGTCGCCGGACCGGATGCCGCGGCACATCGGCGTCATCATCGACGGCAACCGGCGCTGGGCCCGGGCGGCCGGCGACCCGGTGTCGCGCGGTCACGAGGCCGGCGCGAGCAAGATCTCGGAGTTCCTGGACTGGTGCGACGAGGTCGGCGTCAAGGTGGTCACCGTCTGGATGCTGTCCACCGACAACCTGACCCGGCCGGCCGAGGAATTGGAGCCACTGCTGCGGATCATCGAGCAGACGGTGGAGGAGCTCGCCTCGATCGGCCGCTGGCGGGTCCACCCGGTCGGCGCGCTCGACCTGCTGCCGGGCAACACCGCGGAGGTGCTCAAGGGCGCCGAGACGGCCACTCACACCGTCGACGGCATGCTGGTCAACGTCGCGGTCGGGTACGGCGGCCGGCGCGAGCTGGCCGACGCGGTCCGCTCGCTGCTGCTGGAGGAGGCCGCGAAGGGCATCTCGATCGAGGAGCTGGCCGAGCGGGTCGACGTCGAGCACATCGCCGAGCACCTGTACACCAAGGGCCAGCCGGATCCGGACCTGGTCATCCGCACGTCGGGCGAGCAGCGGCTGGGCGGGTTCCTGCTCTGGCAGAGCGCGCTGAGCGAGTTCTACTTCTGCGAGGCGCTCTGGCCGGATTTCCGGCACGTCGACTTCCTCCGGGCCATCCGCAACTACGCCCAACGCGAACGCCGCTTCGGCACCTGAGCACTACGCGGCTCCGTACGACGCCCGCAGCGGCGCGTAGTACGGGCCTCGGTGTGGCTTGCCTGGGTGGGGGCAAGGTGTAACAAGCCGTTAACCGCCGTAGGCGGGCGTGTCGGGCTGCGGGGTTACCAGGACCGACCTACCCTTCTGAGTGACGGTCGGAGGGGAAGCCGGCTGTCCGGGAGGCCCGATCAGATGAGAATCGTTCGCCAGCCGGTCGCCCCATGAGGGGCAGAACGGAGTGCCCGAGACCTTGGGTCTCGATCTCGCTGGTCCCCGGCGACGCTCGTGCGGTGCGCCGGAGGGGGTCTGCACCAGACCTCCGGGACGGGGGGAGACACCCTCAATCCCGGTCCAACACCTAACCACTGGTGGGCCGGGCGTGGTGCACGTCGCGGCCCGAGAGGACGTGCGACATGGCTGCCACCCACGCCAAGGCGTCAAGTACCTCATCCACACCGGACCAGCGCACTTTCGTGCTGGACACCTCGGTGCTCCTCTCCGACCCGCACGCATTGCTGCGGTTCGACGAGCACGAGGTGGTCATTCCGGTTGTCGTCGTCACCGAATTGGAGGCCAAACGGCATCACCCTGAGCTCGGCTACTTCGCTCGCACCGCGCTGCGCCTGATGGATGAGCTCAGGATTCTGCACGGACGTCTGGACGCACCCCTGCCAGTGGGGGAGAAGGGTGGAACCCTCCGGGTCGAACTGAACCATACGGATCCGGAGACGTTGCCGGCCGGTTTCCGGCTCGGCGACAACGACAGCCGCATCCTCGCGGTCGCGTGCAACTTCAAGGCCGAGGGCCGCGACGTCACGCTGGTCTCGAAGGACCTGCCGATGCGGGTCAAGGCGTCGGCCTGCGGGCTGATGGCCGAGGAGTACCGCGCGGAACTGGCGCTGTCGTCCGGCTGGACCGGGATGAGCGAGGTCGAGGCCGAGACCGCCGATGTGGACGCGCTGTACGAGGACGGCGTACTGGAACTGCGGCAGGCCGGCGAGTTCCCGACCCATACCGGTCTGGTCCTGTTGTCGGACCGGGGCAGCGCGCTCGGCCGGGTGATGCCGGACAAGCGGATCCGGCTGGTCCGCGGCGACCGGGAGGCGTTCGGGATCCGCGGCCGGTCCGCGGAACAGCGGGTCGCCCTCGATCTGCTGCTCGACCCGGACGTGGGGATCGTGTCGCTCGGCGGCCGGGCCGGCACCGGCAAGTCGGCCCTGGCCCTGTGCGCCGGGCTGGAGTCGGTGATGGAGCGGCGGCAGCACAAGAAGGTGGTCGTGTTCCGGCCGCTCTTCGCCGTCGGCGGTCAGGAACTGGGCTACCTGCCCGGATCCGAGTCGGAGAAGATGCAGCCGTGGGCCCAGGCGGTGTACGACACGCTCGGCGCGCTGACCAGCAGTGACGTGATCGACGAGGTGATGGACCGCGGCATGCTCGAGGTGCTGCCGCTGACCCACATCCGCGGCCGGTCGCTGCACGACTCGTTCGTGATCGTGGACGAGGCCCAGTCGCTGGAACGCAACGTGCTGCTCACCGTGCTGTCCCGGGTCGGCGCGAACTCGCGGGTGGTGCTCACCCACGACGTCGCCCAGCGCGACAACCTGCGGGTCGGCCGGCACGACGGCGTCGTCGCGGTGGTCGAGAAACTGAAGGGACACCCGCTGTTCGCCCACGTGACGCTGACCCGTTCGGAGCGGTCGCCGATCGCCGCGCTGGTCACCGAGATGCTGGAGGACGTGCAACTGTGACAGGCCTCTGTTAAGGCCTTGTAATACTTCCGTTCCATTAGGTGCGGCCACAGACTCTGTGGCCGCACCTTTGGTTCGTGACCTGCTTGTGATGACGGTCCGTTTACGCCAGAGTATGTTCCTGTTGCAGCCGACGGGGGTCGGGTCTCTCGGAAGGACAGATGAAAGCCAAGCGCTCCGTCGCGGTCCTCGCGGTGAGTGGGATCGCAGTTGTTTCCTTCGTCGCAGGTATGGACCTCTTCACCACCCCCACCAGCACCGCGGCCTCCGACCCGGTGTCCGGCCGGGCCGAGCTCGCCGTACTGAACAGCGAGAAGGGCCGGCAGACCAAGCCGTCGGCCAAACCGCTGACGGCTGCCGAGCAGGCCAAGGAAGTCACCCGGCTGCGGAACCAGATGGAGGCCGTCGAGGCGGCCCGCAAGGCGTCGCAGGACCAGGCCGCGCTCCGCCGCAAGGCGAAGAACGCCGCGCTGGCCCGCTACCAGGCGCTGCAGAAGACGAACTCGGACTCCCGCAAGGAGCGCGCCAGCCGGGACGCCGCCCGCAAGGAGATGGAAGGCACTCCGAAGGAGATCGCCTTCAACCTGCTCGACAACCACGGCTGGAAAGAAGACCAGTTCACCTGTCTGGACAAGCTCTGGACCAAGGAGTCGAACTGGCGGGTGACCGCGGACAACCCGACCTCCAGCGCGTACGGCATCGCACAGGCGCTACCAGGCAACCGGATGGCGTCGTACGGCGCCGACTGGCGGACGAACCCGGTGGTCCAGATCAAGTGGGGCCTGGACTACATCGAGGACAGATACGGCTCCCCCTGCGAAGCCTGGTCCCACTCAAAGGCCAAGGGCTGGTACTAATACCCGTGTGAGTTCGGTCGTGGCGCAGGCGGTTAGCGAGCGTGGGGAGCTCGTACTGCGGCGGCGGGGTGATGGGGCGTTGGAGTTGCGGGTCAACGGGGTGTTCGTGATGGACGATCGGGAGACGTCCAGCGAGGAACTGTTGGCGGACGTTGCGTTGTCAGGTACTGCGTCGCCGTCGCGGGTGCTGGTGGGTGGGTTGGGGCTCGGCTATACGGTGCGGGCGTTGCTGCGGGATTCGCGGGTGCGCTCTGTTGTGGTCGCCGAGATCGAGCCGGCTCTGGTCGAGTGGATGCGCGCCGGGGTGGTGCCATCGGTGCTGGATGATCCGCGGGTTGTGGTTGCCGTGGGCGACGTACGGGCGGTGGTCGCGGCGCAGGGGGATGGGGCGTTGGACGGGATTCTGCTGGATGTGGACAACGGGCCGGATTTCCTTGTCTACAACGAGAATTCCGCGATCTACTCGTCTGGGTTTCTGGGTGTGTGCCGGCAGAAGTTGCGCGCGGGCGGCGTACTGACGGTGTGGTCGTCGTCGGCGTCCTCGGCGCTGGAGACCGCCGTACGGGCTGTCTTCGGCGGGTGTGCGGTCTCGCCTGTGCCGGTGAAGCTGCAGGGGCGAGACGAGTTGTACTACGTGTATCAGGGTGGCTCGTAGTCGCTGTGGCGTTGTCCACAGGGGGGTCGATCGGATCCGGCGGACAGGTCCGATCGAAGTACTCTCAAGGTATGGGTGACGACGAGGAATTCAGGATCGAGCACGACACGATGGGCGAGGTCAAGGTGCCCCGCGACGCGTTGTGGCGGGCGCAGACCCAGCGTGCGGTGGAGAACTTCCCGATCTCCGGCCGGCCGCTGGCGCCGGCGCTCGTGCACGCGCTGGCGCAGATCAAGGCGTCGGCCGCGGTGGTGAACGCCGAGCTCGGGGTGGTGGAGAGCAAGGTCGCGGACGCCGTGGTCGCGGCGGCAGGCCGGGTCGCCGCGGGCGAGTTCGACGCGGAGTTCCCGATCGACGTGTTCCAGACCGGCTCCGGCACGTCCACCAACATGAACGTGAACGAGGTGCTCGCGACGCTGGCGACCCGCGACCTGGGTTCCGACGTCCACCCGAACGACCATGTGAACGCGAGCCAGTCGAGTAACGACACGTTCCCGTCGGCGATCCACGTCGCGGCGACCGCCGGCGTCGTCAACGAGCTGCTGCCCGCGCTCGAGCACCTGGCGGAATCCCTGTCCCGTAAGGGATCCGAGTTCGCCGAGGTGGTGAAGTCCGGCCGGACCCACTTGATGGACGCGACGCCGGTGACGCTCGGCCAGGAGTTCAACGGCTACGCCGCCCAGGTACGCCGGGGTGCGGATCGGGTGCGGGCCACGTTGCCCCGGGTGACCGAGCTGCCGTTGGGCGGGACCGCGGTCGGGACCGGGATCAACACGCCACCCGGGTTCGCGGCGAAGGTGATCGCCGAGCTGAACCGACGGACCGGGCTGGAGCTGACCGAGGCGTCCGACCACTTCGAGGCACAGGGTGCCCGCGACGGCCTGGTGGAGTTGTCGGGTCAGCTGAAGACGGTCGCGGTCAGCCTGACCAAGATCTGCAACGACCTGCGCTGGATGGGATCCGGACCACGGGCCGGGCTCGGCGAGATCGCGCTGCCCGACCTGCAACCGGGATCGAGCATCATGCCGGGCAAGGTGAACCCGGTGATCTGCGAGGCCACCCTGATGGTCGCCGCGCAGGTGATGGGCAACGACACCACCATCACGGTGGCCGGTGCCGGCGGCAACTTCGAGCTGAACGTGATGCTCCCGGTGATCGCGCGGAACCTGCTGGAATCGATCGAGCTGCTCGGTAACGCGTCCCGGCTGCTCGCGGATCGCTGCGTGGACGGCATCACCGCGAACGTCGAGCACGCCCGCGCGCTGGCCGAGTCGTCGCCGTCGATCGTCACCCCGCTGAACCGCTACATCGGGTACGAGAACGCGGCCGCGGTGGCGAAGAGCGCCCTGAAGCAGGGCAAGACGATCCGCGAGGTCGTGATCGAGAACGGTCACGTCGAGAAGGGAGACCTGACCGAGGAGCAGCTCGAGGCCGCTCTAGACGTCCTCTCCATGACCCGTCCGGCCCAGGCGTGACGGCGGGGGCGGCCGCGAGCCCGGAGGTCGGGGCTGAGGGGTTCTGGCAGCCGGGGACCGGGATCGAGTGGGTGTACGAGGGGACCGGGCGGCATCGGGACAAGCCGAACGTGCGGCCGATGACGGTGATCCGGGACGACGCGGACGGTCTGGTCGCCTGGCTGGCTCCGGGGACACCGCTGATCAGGCCGGTGCTCACCGACGGCCGGGAGATGCGGCACGCCGGTCCAGTGGCGATGTTCACCGAGGAGCGGGTGCTGAAGCTCGACATCTGGCACGGGACCGGCATCCTCAAGGTCTCGCCCACTGGCAAACCCTGGTCGGTCTGGCACTTCTGGCACGAGGACGGTTCCTTCAGCGGCTGGTACGTGAACCTCGAGGCCGAACACGTCCGCGACGCCGAAGCACGCCGTACCAGCACCGTCGATCACGTTCTCGACCTGTGGATCAGACCTGACCGCACGATCGAGTGGAAGGACGAGGACGAGCTCGAAGGTGCCGTCGCGGCCGGCCGGTTCACGCCGGCCGAGTCCGACCGGATCATCGCCGACGCCCGATCCGCAGTACGGGAGATCGAGGCTTGGACGTCCCCGTTCGCCGACGGCTGGCGGGACTGGTCCGCTCCGCCCGACTGGCGGCTGCCCACGGCTCCGGTCGGTTTCCAGGTCGCCCACGTCGCCGAAGAGCTGCTCAGCTGACGGTGGTCCCGTTGAGGGCGAGCACGCTATGTGTTCGCCCTTCAGCGGGGGCCGCTCGGGACCGCAACAGGTTGGTTGCGGGCTGGTCATTTTCCTTCGTGGCGGGTTTACCGTGAAAACATGCACACCATCGAGTTGGATGACGATCAGCTGCGAGTACTGCGATCCGCACTGGGGTCGTATCTGCAGGCCTTCGGTCACAACGAGGCAGATCTGCTTCGGGCGGCCAAGACCCTGCTGCTCCAGCTCCCCGAACCCGCCGACTCGGCCGCCTGAAACCCACCCGCCACAGTCAGCGGTTGCGGGATCAGAGCCAGCCCGCTCGGGTCAGGATCTCCTGGGCGGCGTCGGCTGGTTCGAGGTTGTTGGTGACGCTGAAGTCCTCCAGCGCGGCGTCTGCGATCTGCTGGTGGGAATCGAGCGCGCTCTGGAGGTTCCACCGCGGTCCACGATTGGTCCCGGTGGTTCGCTCGACGACTAGGTCGAGTGTGGTGACGATCCTGGCGATCTGGATGTCGCAGCCGGTCAGGCAGCCTGCGTACAGGGTGCGCTGGGCCGGGCTGTCGATCGCCCCGGAGACGATGACGTGCCGGGCACCGGCGTCGCGGTAGTTGGTCCACAGGGCGGCGAGGTTCAGGCTCCGAAGTTGGTCGTAGATCGCGGGCCCGGTGTTCGGTCCGAACTGGGCCAGCGCATCGAGGTCGACGACGGCCGTCGGCAGGTTCTGCGAGGTCAGGATGCGGCCGATCGCCTGGGCGACCGTGGTCCTCCCGGCGCCACCACCGCCTGTGAGCAGCAGAGCCCGCAGGTCAGCAGTTGGATTGGTTGGGATCACGCGGGATCAGCTGCGGGGGCGGACGGTCAGCGGGACTGGTTTGGCGGTGTCGGTGAAGAAGTCGTTGCCTTTGTCATCGACGACGATGAACGCGGGGAAGTCCTCGACCTGGATCTTCCAGACGGCCTCCATCCCGAGTTCGGCGTACTCGATCACCTCGACGGACTTGATGCAGTCCTGCGCCAGCCGGGCCGCCGGGCCGCCGATCGAGCCGAGGTAGAACCCGCCGTGCTCCTTGCACGCCGCCGTCACCTTCGCCGACCGGTTGCCCTTGGCAAGCATCACGAACGAACCACCCGCGGCCTGGAACTGGTCGACGTACGCGTCCATCCGGCCGGCCGTGGTCGGCCCGAACGATCCCGACGCGTAGCCCTCGGGCGTCTTCGCCGGACCCGCGTAGTACACGGCGTGGTCGCGCAGGTACGCCGGCATCGGCTCGCCGGCGTCGAGGCGTTCCTTGATCTTGGCGTGCGCGATGTCCCGGGCGACCACGAGCGGGCCGCTCAACGAGAGCCGGGTCTTGACCGGGAGCTTGGACAGTTCGGCGCGGATCTCGCTCATCGGCCGGTTCAGATCGATCCGGACCACGTCGGCCTCGTCGTCCAGGTGCTCGTCGGTCGTGTCCGGCAGGAACCGGGCCGGGTCGCGTTCGAGCTGCTCCAGGAACACCCCCTCGGGCGTGATCTTCGCCAGCGCCTGCCGGTCGGCCGAGCAGGACACCGCGATCGCGACCGGGCAGGACGCGCCGTGCCGCGGCAGCCGGATCACCCGGACGTCGTGGCAGAAGTACTTGCCGCCGAACTGCGCGCCGATCCCGAACTGCTGGGTCAGCTCGAACACCCGCTCCTCCAGTTCGAGGTCGCGGAATCCGTGCCCGAGCGGGGATCCGGTCGTCGGCAGCGTGTCGAGATAGTGCGCCGACGCGTACTTCGCGGTCTTCAGCGCGTACTCCGCGGACGTCCCGCCGACCACGACGGCCAGGTGGTACGGCGGGCACGCGGCCGTCCCGAGCGAGCGGATCTTCTCGTCCAGGAACCGCATCATCCCGTCCGGGTTGAGCACCGCCTTGGTCTCCTGGAACAGGAACGACTTGTTCGCCGAGCCGCCGCCCTTGGCCATGAAGAGGAACTTGTACGCCGGGTCGGTGCTGCCCGGGGTCGTGTAGAGCTCGATCTGGGCGGGCAGGTTCGAGCCGGTGTTCTTCTCGTCCCACATGGTCAGCGGCGCCATCTGTGAGTAGCGCAGGTTGAGTTTGGTGTACGCGTCGTACACGCCCCGGCTGATCCACTCCTCGTCGACGACGCCGGTGAGCACGCCCTCGGACTTCTTGCCCATCACGATCGCCGTACCGGTGTCCTGGCACATCGGCAGCACGCCACCGGCCGAGATGTTCGCGTTCTTCAGCAGGTCGAGCGCTACGAACCGGTCGTTGCCGGACGCCGCCGGGTCGTCGATGATCCGGCGCAGCTGGGTCAGGTGGGCCGTGCGCAGGTAGTGCGAGATGTCGTGCATCGCCTCGGCGGTGAGCGCCTGCAACACGGCCGGATCGACCTGCAGGAACGTCCGCCCGCCCGCGGTGAACGTGCTCACACCCTCGGTGGTGAGCAGCCGGTACTCCGTGTCGTCCTTCCCGAGCGGAAGCAGATCGGAGTAGGTGAAGTCGGCGGACACCGTCGTACCTCCAGGCAAGTGGTCTGAGATTCGCCCCCAGCCTAGAACGCCCCGCCGCCACCCGCGCCAACACCCCAAGCCCACCGCTCCCACCCCACCTCGCCCACCGCACCCCACTCCACCGCACCCCACCGCACCCCACCGCACCGCACCCCACCGCACCGCACCCCACCGCACCCCACCCCGCCCACCCCGTGCCCCGGCCCAGCGCATCCCGCGCCGTCCTCCCCGCGCGGCCGCGCGCCGTCGCGCCCCGCGCCGCCGCCCTCGACTTTGTGCACCGCCTGGCCGTATCGCCCGGCGTGTCGGTGGACGGGTGGTGCACAAAGTGGCTCTTGGCGTCGGGGCGGGAGGGGGTGAGCCCGCGCCAACACCCCGGGCGCACCCGCCTCCGCCCTGGCTCCAGCCGGCCGCCCGGTCCCGCGCATTCGCGTGGCCGCCCTCGACTTTGTGCACCGCCTGGCCGTATCGCCCGGCGCGTCGGTGGACGGGCGGTGCACAAAGTGGCTCTTGGCGTCGGGGCGGGAAGGGGTGAGCCCGCGCCAACACCCCGGGCGCACCCGCCTCCGCCCTGGCTCCAGCCGGCCGCCCGGCCCCGCGCATTCGCGCGGCCGCCCTCGACTTTGTGCACCGCCTGGTCGTATCGCCCGGCGTGTCGGTGGACGGGTGGTGCACAAAGTGGCACTTGGTGTGGGGGCGGGTGCGGGTTTCAGGGGGTGGATCAGGGTGGAATCGGGGGGATAACTCATCTGCGGGCGGGCGGTCTGGCGCGTAAGGTTCTTTCGTGGCTGAGGACGAGAACTCGCAGCAGGACAGGCCCCAGGACCGGCCGAACATGCCGGCGGGGCAGGCGCCGTACGAGCCGGCGGGGCAGCCGCCGAAGGACCCGGCGGGGCAGCCGCCGAACGACCCGGCACCGAACGGGCCGGTGCCGAGTGTGCCGGCACCGCAGCAGCAGCCGAGTGCGGATGAGTTGGCGTTGCGTCGGCGGGTGTCCGACATGGAACGCGAGGAGGTCGCCGACGTGCTCCGCGAGTCCGCCGGTGACGGCCGGCTGAGCTACGGCGAGCTCGAGGAGCGCTTGGAGACCCTGTACTCCGCCAAGACGTACGGCGAACTGGTCGAGATCACCGCCGATCTCCCGGGTGGACCGTCCGTACCGAACACACCGGCGCCGCAACCAGGGGCGCAGTACGGCCCGCAATACGGGGCGGAGGTCGCGCAGACCGCGCCGGTGATCAACGCGTTCCTGTCCGAGGCGAAGCGGACCGGCGGCTGGCTCGCGCCGCAGCGCCAGGAGGTCAACGCCGTCCTCGGCGACGTGACGCTGGACTACACCGAGGCGCAGCTCCCGTACGACGTGGTGTACATCGACGTGAAGTCGATCCTCGCCGACGTGAAGATCCGGGTCCCGCAGAACGCGATCGTGCACCTCGACAGCAACCCGATCCTCGGCTCCGTCACCGAACAGGAAGCCGGCTTCGGCGGTGTCGTCGACCCGGCGACCACCCCACCCAAGACCTTCCACATCCGCGGCACCGCCATCCTCGGCGACATCAAGATCAAACGAGGCCCCCGCCTCTCCAAACGCCTCCGCCTAACCTGACCGCTCCCTGGGTCAGCGGTCGGCGGGTGCAGTCCGCCGGTGCTCCTCCAGCAGTACGCCGAGCCACCGGGCGAACGCCGCGACGTCCCGCACCGCATCCTGCGTCACCGTAAGCTGCCGACCCCAGACGTTCGTCGGGAACACCATCAAGGTCCGCCACCCCTTCGGCCCGGACGGGATCCCGATCCCGCCGACTTCAGTCCAGGGGAGCCCGTTCCAGCGCCCTCTCGGTCTGACGCCATCCCGGTCGACAGTCAGCACCGGGCGCTGGGCGATGGACTGCCAGGCGAACACGCCGATCAGGAGCAGGTAGAGCGCCGGGGCGATAGACCGGAAGACAAGGATGCCGGGTCCGGCATCGCCCAACCAACTGTCCACGGTCCCTGGGAGCGTGAATAGCAGCGGCACGAACGCAATCAGCAGCCGAACGACCACAGGCCGCCGACGCTGCCGGAATACCACCTGCCCCTTGGCCTCCAACTCCGCGGCCCAATCGGCCTCGGACAAATCCCCCATCACGACCATCCCGCCCCCAGTTCGTCATTGCGTGGGGCAGATCGTAGTCGCGGTGGGTGTTCAACTGCCCGGTTCATCTTGGGACGGCGTCGATGACTCGGTTGCCCGGTGCTGGTCGAGGAGAGAGGTCAGCCAGTCGGCGACCATGTCCGGGGCGCTGATGTTGTAGGGAGGAATCCCGAGGCTGCGACGGCGTGGCTTGTCGCGCGGGACGACGGTGATGGCCCACGGAGTCAGATGGCGCAGGCCGTCTGTTCGCTTGATCGCGGTCATCTCGTTCCAGGCAAGGTATTGCTTGTCCATAGTGAGGCCCGTGCGGTCGACGATCAGCTCGGGGCGGGCGGTGATCAAGCTCGAAACGGTCACGTAGCCCAAGGCCAGAAGGATCGGCACCATGACGACGGAGCCGATCTCCCACCAGCCCCAGGGGCGGTCGCCTCGGATCGCCTGGATGAGGGAACCGGTCGTGCTGATCAGGCCGATCACCGGGACCGCCAGCCGCGGAAGGAGCGCCCGGCGACGGATGGGGAAGCGGACCTGGCCGCCTCGATCGAGTTCGTGGTTCCAGTTGGCGGGGGTCATGTGTCGTGGGTTAGGTGGCGGGCTTGGAGGGTTCGGAGCCAGGGGGAGAGTTCGGTCAGTTCGAGGACGTTGTCCTTGGAGATGTGGACGGCGCGGGACAAGCGGTCGGTGGGGTGGAGCTGGACTGTGGTGAAGGGGGACATGCCGGCCGGGTCGTCGATGCGGCTGATCTGGTGCCAGTCGAGGCTGCGTCTGGTGAGGCCGGCCTTGATACCGGTCGCGTCGACCGTGACGACAGGTCGGCGGGTGATCAGCTGCCAGAGAGTCAGGCCGACGATGTACACGAACGCGGCCAGCGCCGTGACCCGTAGTACGCCCAGCGCGCCGGACATGTCGTCGTCGCGGATGTGCTCGATGTTCGACCAGATCGAGTTGCCGAGCAGGACGACGCCGATGGCGAGGCGGACCAGGAGACGGTTGCGGCGTTGGGGGAAGACCACCTGGCCCGCGGTGTCGAACTCGGTGGTCCAGGTGGTCGCAGTACTCATCATCAGCCCCAGGTCGATGCGTGCTCGGCGGCGGTCGGCGGGTCGGCGCCGTGCCGGGTGCAGGTGATCGCGGCCGCCTTCACCGCGTAGTCGACCGCGTCCCGCAGGGCCACCTCGTCGAGACCATCCAGCCGTACTGCGCCGAGCAGGTCGCGCGCGTGCAATCCCGCGATCAACGCGGACATGAACGAATCACCCGCACCTACAGTGTCGACCACGTCGATCGTGGGCGCGGTGACCTCGACCTGGGCCGTCCGAGTGACACCGAGCGCGCCTTCGCCGCCCAGCGTGATCACGACTGCCTTGGTCCGATCCACCGAGAGCAGTTCGGCCGCGATCTCGTCCGGCGTCAACCCAGGCCGGAGGAACTCGCAGTCCTCGTCGCTCAGCTTCACCAGATCGGACAACGCGGCAAGGGCCCTTACTGCGGACCAGGTCGCTTCCGGGTCGGGCGTGATCGTGGGGCGCGCGTTCGGGTCGAGTGTCACGGTGACGGGCTGGTCGACCAGCGTGCCGAGGAACTTCCGGATCGCCTCGGCGCCCGGCTCGAGCACGGTTGCGATCGAACCGGTGTGGACAGCCGGGCAACCCCGCAAGAGGGTCAGCGCCGGCGGTTCCCAGCTGATGTCGAACTCGTACGACGCAACGCCTGCGGCGTCGAGGGTCGCGGTCGCCGTACTGGTCCGGAAACTGGGATCCACCGACCCCGGGGCGAGTTGGACTCCATTGCCGAACAGGTGTGCGCCGAGCTGGTCGCCGTACGGGTCGGTGCCGAAGCGGGTGACCAGTTCGGTCGGGACGCCGAGGCGGGCCAGGCCGACCGCGACGTTCGCGGGGGAGCCGCCGGGGGTCGCCTTGATGTGGTTCTTCCCGTTGCTCCGGCCGGAACCGTTGGCTGGGCCGTTGCCTGATCCGCCGGCCGGTCCGTTGCCCGAGCCGCCACCCGAGCCGTGGCCCGGGCCGCTGCCGGAGCTGTTCGCGGTGCCGACGATGTCCACGAGTGCCTCGCCGATGACGAGGACGGGTGCCGTCATCGGGCGTGCTCGAAGTCGATGGCGGAGTACGCACGCAGCTTGGCCAGCTGGTGCACGCTCTCGATGCTGCGGATCGTGCCGCTGCGCGATCGCATCACCAGCGAATGGGTCCGCGCGGTCGATCCGCCGTACCGGACACCGCGGAGCAGTTCGCCGTCGGTGATGCCGGTGGCGACGAAGAAGCAGTCGTCACCGCCGACCAGGTCGTCGGTGGTCAGCACCCGGTCGAGGTCGTGGCCGGCGTCGAGGGCGTGCTGCCGCTCGGCGTCGTCGCGCGGCCAGAGCCGGCCCTGGATCAGACCGCCCACGCACTTCATCGCGCAGGCGGCGATGATCCCTTCCGGGGTGCCGCCGATGCCGATGAGCATGTCCAGACCGGTGTCCGGTCGCGCCGCCTCGACCGCGCCGGCCACGTCACCGTCGCTGATGAACTTGATCCGCGCGCCGCTCGCCCGGATCTCGGCCGCGAGCTGTTCGTGCCGCGGGCGATCCAGCAGGACCACGGTCACGTCGTCGACGCTGGAGCCCTTCGCCTTCGCGACGCGGCGGATGTTCTCGGCGACGGGCAGCCGGATGTCGACCACGTCGGCCGCCTCGGGACCGACGACGAGCTTCTCCATGTAGAACACCGCGGACGGGTCGTACATCGTGTTCCGCGGCGAGACCGCCATCACGGCGATGCCGTTGGCCATGCCCTTGGCGACCAGGGTGGTGCCGTCGACCGGGTCGACCGCGACGTCACAGGCCGGGCCCTCGCCGGAACCGACCTGCTCGCCGTTGTACAGCATCGGGGCGTTGTCCTTCTCGCCCTCGCCGATCACCACCACGCCGTTCATGCCGACGGTGCCGATCAGGGTGCGCATCGCGTTCACGGCCGCGCCGTCGGCGCCGTTCTTGTCGCCGCGCCCGACCCAGCGGCCGGCCGCCATCGCGGCCGCCTCGGTCACCCGGACCAGTTCGAGGGCCAGGTTCCGGTCCGGCGCGTGCGCGTCGACCTCGAGATGGGCTGGTGGGGTGCTGGGGTCGCTCATGGGACGGATCGTAGCCAACGGCCGACCGGGGTGTTCGGGCGAGATCGGGCCCGCGAGACACTGGTGCCATGAGTCCAGCAGGTCAGCCGCCGACCCCCGTGAACCCCGACGCCGAGGAGAACGCTTCCCCGACGGGCTCCGCCGACCCGGCAACGGACCGCAGTACGGCGGACGGCGCGGGCGCGGCGGATCGCGGTACTGCGGACGCCGGGGGTCCGGCGGATCGGGGTACTGCCGGCGCGGCGGATCGCAGTACGGGCTCCGGGGACGAGTCAGGCTCGGCGGATCGCAGTACGGACATCTCGGCTGAGGTGCCGGTGGATCCCGAGGCGCGGGAGCGGGCTCGGGTACGGGCGGAGGCGGCGGCGTACCAGGCGGAGAACCGGGCGAACCGGGCCAAGGCGCGGACGCTGACCAACATGTTCTGGGCGCTGCTGGCCTGCTTCATCGTGGTCGCGTTCCTCTTTGTCGTGACCTGGCGGCCGAAGGAGGAGAAGATCAACGCGATCCCGTACACCGCCCAGCTCGAGGACGCCAAGAAGGTCGCCCCCTGGGTCCGCGGCCCGGCGCCGATGCCGGCCGGCTGGACCGCGACCAGCGTGGAATTCCGCACCCCCGAACAGAGCCCGATCACCTGGCACCTCGGCATCATCACTAACGACCGGAAATACGTCGGCGTGGAACAGTCGAACGTCACCGGCGCCACCTTCCAGCGCGACGAACTTGGGAAAACCGAGGACGACGGTACGTCGACCGTGGCGGGCGTGGTCTGGGAGCGCAAGAAACTGCTCGACCGCAAGGACGAGACCGCCTTGGTGCTGACCGGTTCCGGCGTCACCACGATCGTCGTCGGCGATGCCGGCTATCCCGCGCTTGAAACGCTCGCTGCAACCCTGCGCTGAATTCCGGGTGCTCATTTGAGCGGATTCGCCTTACAGGGTTGAGAATGCGCATCTGTTGACACGGCGTACGCCTTCGCGGTTCTATCGACGGATCGGAAGGAGCCTGGCAATGATGCGTCCATTCCAGGTCGGGGGTTGATGCGGCGATGTTCGTCACCGGTCTGGTGCTCGCCGCCGAGGGTTCGCCGCGACTCGGCGTGCCCAAACAATTGCTGGCCTACCAAGGCGGGACGTTGCTGGGTGCGTCGCTGGATACCGCCCGCGCCTGCGGTTTCGACCAATTGGTGGTCACCCTGGGGATCGCCTCGGACCAGATCCGCGAACGGGTAGACCTCGACGGCACCCGAGTGGTCGAGTCGCCGCACGCCGACACTGGCAGCTCATCGATCGTGCCCGCGCTGGACGCGATCGACCGGCGTACCGACGGCATCGTGGTGATGCTCGGCGACCAACCCGGCGTCAGCTCCGCCACGGTCTGGTCCCTGGTCGCCGAGGCCGCCACCCCGATCGGCGTCGCGCGCTACGACAACGGCCGCAGCCTGCCGCTGTGGTTCACCCGCGAAACGTTCGGCTCACTGCGCGAACTCCGCAGCGACGACGACATCTGGGCGCTGATCGACACCGGCCCGCACCCCGTCACCGATGTAGATGCCATCGGCAACGTCCCCGCCCACGTCGACAGCTGGGACGACTACCAGTCCCTCCTCGGCCATCCCCTCTCCAGCCCGCTCGACACCACCCCCGATCTGGTCCCCACGCGCGCCCGTCCCCTTCGCCGCAACCCTGCCCGCGGCACCCACACCTAGCACTCTTGTTCACGGTCCCCACGACTAGTGGCTGCCGGCGAGGTGGAGGCCGATGACGCCGGTGACGATGAGGGCGATGCAGGCCAGGCGGGCCGGGGTGAGGGGTTCGCCGAAGAGGACGATGCCGAGGGTGACGACGCCGACGGAACCGAGGCCGGTCCAGATGGCGTACGCGGTACCGACGGGGAGGCGGTCGAGGGTCTTCGAGAGCAGGACCACCGAGATCACGCCGAAGACCAGTACGCCGACGGTCGGCCAGAATCGGCTGAACCCCTCGCTGGGTTTGAGGCTGAGTGCGAACGCGATTTCGAACGCCGCGGCCGCGAGCAGTACCAACCAAGCCATCAGGCTGCCAACGAACCGCGCAGGTGCCGCAGGGTCACGGTCGCGACTCGGGTGCCGAGCGCGGCAGCCGTCCTCAGGTCGGTCTCCGGCGGCGCCTTCTCGGCTGACAGGTCGGCGTCGGACTGCGCCATCGCGCCGAGCCAGCTGCCGAGCCGGTTGAGGTCCTCGATACTCGCGGTCGACTCGGCCCAGCCCGGGTACTCGTCCAGGCCGACCCAGATCATCCCGTGCTGCGCGGCGAACACGGCGAAGTCGACCAGACTGTTCAGCTTGTCACCGGACATCGCCTTCGAGTTGGTGAACCCGGCAGCGATCTTGTCCCGCCAGCCGAGGTTGTCGCCCCACACCTTCGCGCTCGCCTCGGCGAACGCCTTGAACACCGCACTCGGACTACCCATGTACGTCGGCGCCCCGAACACAATCGCATCCGCCGCCGCAAGCCGCTCCCACACCTCATCCGTCAACTCATCCAGCGGAACCAGGTCGGCCTGGGCCCCCGGTACTGCGGACGCCCCGGCCGCGACAGCTTCTGCCTGCTTCGCGGTGTGCCCGTAGCCCGAGTGATAGGCGACGGCGATCCGGGCGGTGGTGTTGCTCATGCTTCCTCCATGCGGTTTAGCGGACTACAGTCCGTTCTATGAACGACAGTACCGGACCGCAGTCCGCTTCTCAACGGGATCTTCCGCTGCTGGGCGAACCGCGCCCGGAACGTGCCGACGCGCGCCGGAATCGGCTGAAGGTGCTGGAGGCGGCCGAGCGGCTGTTCGCCGAACAGGGCGTCAAGAACGTGTCGCTGGACGCGATCGCGGCCGCCGCCGGGGTGGGGAAGGGAACCGTGTTCCGCCGGTTCGGCGATCGCGCCGGCCTCGCTGTCGCCCTGCTGGACCAACGCGAGCAAGAACTCCAGGCCAAGATCCTCTCCGGCCCACCACCGCTCGGTCCGGGTGCGCCCGCCGTCGATCGCGTCGTCGCGTTCCTCGACGCCTACCTCGAGCTCCTCGACCGCCACGTCGAGCTCTTCATGGACAGTGAGAACGCCTCAGACGGCGCGCGCTACCGAATCGGCTCCTACCGCCTCTGGCACCGCCACATCGCGATGCTGGTGGAACAAGCGAAACCGGAGCTCGACGCCGACTACGCCGCCCACACGATCCTGGCTCCGCTGGCCGCCGACCTCCACCATGCCCTCCGCACCGAAGGCTTCGACCTGGATCGCCTCAAGACCGGCCTCCGCCAGGTCGCAACGGCCATGCTGGGCTGAGCGGGGAACTGACCGGCTCCGGATTTCCGAGTTCCTGACTGGTCCGGATTCCGGAAAACAGTCTTACTGTGGTGAGGAGAGCGCCCTCCCTGTGGAGGTTGGCGATGAACGAGCCGACTTATCTCTCCCGTCGTGGTCTGTTGTGGTTGACCGCAGTGGCAGCTGCCGCAGCGGCCTGTGGTGACACCGGCGACGATGCCGGGCCGCCGGAAGCGACCGTCCCGGCGCCCAGCCCCACCTTCACCGATCCGACCGCGACGTTGTCCGGTGACCTGAAGATCCTGCTCTGGAGCCATTTCGTGCCGAGTCACGACGAGTGGTTCGACCCGTTCGCGAAGAGCTGGGGCCAGCAGGCCGGGGTCAACGTCACCGTCGACCACATCAACAACACCGAGATCGTTGCCAGGACAGCGGCCGAGATCCAGGCCAGACAGGGTCACGACCTGATCCAGTACATCGCACCGCTGTCGCAGTTCGAGCCGAGCGTGGTCGACCTCAAGGACGTCGCCGAGGAGGCCGGGAAGCGGCACGGCGAGCAGTTGGCACTGTGCGTCAAGTCCAGCCAGAACCCGGCGACCGGCAAGCACTACGCCTACTCGCCTGGTTGGGTGCCCGATCCCGGCGACTACCGCAAGAGCCTGTGGGAGTCGGTCGGCCTGGCCAACGGCCCGACCTCCTGGGAGGACCTGCTCCGCGGCGGTGCCGAGATCAAGAAGAGCAAGAACATCCAGATGGGCCTGGGCATGTCCCAGGAGATCGACTCGAACATGGCCGGCCGGGCGCTGATGTGGTCCTACGGTGCGTCGATCCAGAACCAGGACGAGCAGGTGGTGATCAACTCGCCCGAGACGGTCGCCGCGGTCGAGTTCATGCAGCGGCTGTTCAAGGACACGATGACCAACGAGGTCTTCTCCTGGAACCCGGCCTCGAACAACCAGGGGCTGATCGCCGGTCAGATGTCGTACATCCTGAACTCGATCTCGGCCTGGCGCACCGCTCAGGAGGCCAACCCGGAAGTTGCCGACGACATCTACTTCACGCCCGCGCTGAAGGGGCCGAAGGCAGCGCTCGCGGCCCAGCACGTGATGTACAACTGGATCGTCCCGAGCCACGCGCGCAACGTCGACGCGGCCAAGGAGTTCCTCCTGCACTACACCGCCAACTGGGCGTCCGCGACGTACCACTCGAAGCTCTACGACCTGCCGGCCTTCCCCGCGCTGGTTCCGCAGCTGAGCAGCTGGCTGGACAAGGACCCGTTCGGCGCCCAGCCGGCGAACAAGCTGACCGTGCTCAAGAACGCGATCGAGTGGAGCACGAACATCGGCTATCCGGGCCCGGCGAACACGGCCGAGGGCGAGGTGTTCGCGACGTTCGTCATCCCGAACATGTTCGCCAAGGCCGCCCGCGGTGAGCTGAGTCCGGAACAGGCGGTCGCCGATGCCGAGCGGCAGATCAAGCCAATCTTCGACAAGTGGCGGCGCCGCGGTCTGGTCGGCGGAGCCTAGGTGTACTCCGGTGGCTGTCGTCGAGGTCCGTGGATTGCGGAAGGTGTTCGACGGCGGGCGGGCACGCCGTCGCGGCAGCCACGGCCGGGTGAACGCGGTCGACGGTGTGGATCTGGCCACGTCGGAGGGCGAGTACCTCGTGCTGCTGGGGCCGTCCGGCTGCGGCAAGACGACCCTGCTCCGAACGATCGCGGGCCTTGAGCAACCAACTGACGGCGAGATCTGGATCGGCGGGCATGTCGTCAACGAGTTGCCGCCGCGGGCACGCCGGGTCGCCATGGTGTTCCAGAGCTACGCGCTGTACCCGCACAAGACGGTGCGCGCCAACATCGTCTTCCCGCTCAAGGCACAGGGCATCGACAAGACGGAACGGGCGAAGAAGACAGAGTGGGCGGCCGAGCTGCTCGGTATCGGTCCGCTGCTTGACCGCAGACCGCGCCAACTGTCCGGTGGCGAACGGCAGCGGGTGGCCCTCGCCCGGGCGCTGGTCCGCGAGCCGAGTGTCTTCCTGCTCGACGAACCGCTGTCCAATCTCGACGCCAAGCTCCGGGCGAGCGCACGCGACGAGCTGAAGCGGTTCCAGCGGAGGGTCCGTACGACGACGATCTACGTCACCCATGACCAGGTCGAAGCGATGGGTTTGGGTGATCGGATCGCGGTCATGTACGAAGGCCGGCTCCGCCAGCTCGGTCCGCCGGTCGAGGTGTACGACGATCCGGCGGACACCTTCGTCGCGACGTTCCTCGGGTCGCCGCCGATGAACCTGGTACCGCGGGACGGCGTACTGGTCGGCTTCCGGCCCGAGCACCTGTTGCCGGAGACGCTGGTGCACGGCGACGACCGATTGGTGGTTCCGTTCCAGGTCGACCGGGTCGAGCACCTGTCCGGTGACCGGCATCTGTACGGCACGGTCCGCGGTCTCGGTGCCGAGACGAGAGTGATCGCCCGGCTGCCCGTGACCGTGACGGCGCCGGTCGAACCGGGGGAGGAGCACCAGTTCGCAGTACACGCTGATCGGCTCCGGTTCTTCGACGCCGACAGTGGGGAGCGCACCGAGCCGGTGTCGGTACGGACCGGGTCATGACCGATCCAGCTCTGTACCCAACCCACGGGCAATCGGTGAGTCCGCCGGAGGTGACCGGCGTACCGCATGCGTCGCCGCCGGTTGATCTGCGCGAACGGCGGCGTCTCGCGGATCGGGACGGCCTGCTCGCGTGGCTGTTCCTGCTGCCGTCCGTCGTGTACATCGTCGCGCTGGTGGCGATCCCGTTCTTCCTGGCGATCGCGTTCAGCTTCAGTGACGTGACGGCCGGTGATCCGAGCTTCGACTGGGCCGGGCTGCGCAACTACCAGAATGTGTTCGACGATCCGGTCTTCTGGCAGTCGCTGCGCAACACCATCGTCTTCACAGCGGTCTCGATGCTGCTGATCGTGGTGCTCGGCAAGGTGCTGGCGAACATACTGATCGCCGACTTCCACGGCAAGTGGCTGGTCCGGTTCCTGGTGCTGCTGCCGTGGACGACCCCGGTCGCGCTGTCCACGATCGCCTGGTTGTGGCTGCTCGACTCGGTGTTCTCGCCGATCGACTGGGTACTGCGTGAGCTGGGGCTGATCGACGTCAACATGTACTGGCTCGGCAAGCCCGACCTGGCCATCGGATCGGTCATCGTGGTGCACGTCTGGCGGCTGGTCCCGCTCGCGGCGGTGATCATGATGGCCGGGCTGGTGGCCATCCCGAAGGACGTCCAGGAGGCGGCTTCAGTCGACGGCGCGGGCTTCTGGCGGCGGATGTTCGAGATCACCATTCCGCTGACGATGCCGATCATCGCGGTCGCGGCGCTGTTCGGCGCGGTGCTGACCTTCACCGACATGGCCGTCGTCTACGTCCTGACCCGGGGCGGCCCGACCAACTCGACGCAGGTGCTCGCGAGCTGGGCGTTCTTCCGCGGTATCGAAGGCGGTGACGTCGGGCAGGGGGCGGCGATCGCGCTGTTCCTGTTCCCGTTGCTGCTGGCCGCGGCGATCGCGATCCTTCGCGCGGTGCGGCGGATGGATGTCTCATGAGGGCAGCCGAGGTCGAGCAGTTGCGGCGGCATGCGCGCCGGCGGCACGTCGCGTCCCGGGTCACCGTGTACGGGTTGGCGGTCCTGGCCGCGCTCGGTGCGGCCGGTCCGTTCCTGTGGGCCGGGATCACGGCCTTCAAACAAAATCGGGACCTCTATCGGCGCACCAACAACCCGTTCCTGTTCAACCTGACGCCGACCACCGAGCACGTCGAGTACCTGTTCACCAAGACGGAGTTCCCGACCTTCGTCTGGAACACGCTCTGGGTCGGCCTGCTGGTCACCGCGATCACGCTCGGGCTCGGCCTGCCCGCGGCGTACAGCCTGGCCCGGCTCGACCGGCCGTGGTCGGGTCCGATGGCTATCGCGATCTTCTTCGTCTATCTGGTGCCGCCGACGCTGCTGTTCCTGTCGCTGTCGCGGGTGGTTGTCGCGGCTGGGCTGCAGGACCGGACCTGGTCGCTGGTGCTCGTCTACCCGACGATCACGATCCCGGTCTCGGTCTGGCTGCTGATGGGATTCCTGCGGGCGATCCCGAAGGACATCGAGGAGCAGGCCATGGTCGACGGGTACAGCCGGCTCGGCGCGTTCGTCCGGACCGTTGTGCCGCTGGTCTTTCCGGGCGTCGTCGCCGTGGTTGTGTTCGCCTTCACCCTCACCGCGAGCGAGTTCATCTACGCCCTGGCCTTCGTGTCACCGTCAACCGAGAAGCCGATCAGCACCGGAGTACCGACCGCGCTGGTACGCGGTGACGTCTTCTTCTGGCAATCCCTGCAGGCCGCGACGGTCCTGGTCGCGGTGCCCATCGCGCTCGTCTTCAACCTCTTCCTGGAGCGCTTCATCGCCGGCTTCACCCACGGCGCCGTCAAGGGCTGAACCCGCCCTCCAGCACAAGGCGGATCTGTCAGTCGGGCTTCTTTTCGTCGGTGTGGTGGGCGGCTTGGGCTTCGGCCAGGCGTTGGCGGGCGCCTTCCAGCCAGTGGTGGCAGGTGGCGGCCAGTTCTTCGCCGCGTTCCCAGAGGGCGAGGGACTCCTCGAGGGTGGTGCCGCCGGCTTCGAGTTTGCGGACCACTTCGACCAGTTCCTCGCGGGCCTGCTCGTAGGAGATCTCCGGTCGGGTGTCGCTCACTTGCTCTCCTTCGAGGTCACTTCCACGTCGAACCGGCCGTCGCTCACCCGGGCATGCAGGAGGTCGCCGGGTGATACCTGATCCACTTCCCGTACTGCGGTGCCGTCGGCAAACTGCAGGACGGAGTACCCGCGCTCGAGGGTCGCCTTGGGGGACAGGGCACGGACACTCGCCAGCCGATGAGCCAGATCGTCTCCCGCCCGGTCGAGTCGGTGGGTGAGGGTACGGCGGCTTCGGTCGAGCAGGGCGGCGACCTCATCCGAACGTCGCTGCAGATCCGACGTCGGCGCGGCCAGCGACGGGCGGCTCCGGATCGCCGCGAGCGCATGGGTTTCGCGGTCCAGCCAGGCCCGGATCGCCCGGAGACCGCGCTCACGGAGCTGGCGAACCCCGTCCAGCTCCTCCCGGACATCGGGCACGATCCGCTTCGCCGCGTCGGTCGGCGTGGAGGCCCGAAGGTCGGCGACCAGGTCGAGCAGCGGCGAGTCGGGTTCGTGCCCGATCGCGCTCACCACCGGCGTACGGGCCTGTGAGACAGCTCGGATCAGGCCCTCGTCCGAGAACGGCAGCAGGTCCTCCAGCGAACCGCCGCCGCGCGCGATCACGATCACCTCGACGGATTCGTCCGCGTCGAGCTTGCGGAGCGCCGTCATCACCTCACCGGCCGCGGCCGGTCCCTGCACCGACGCGTACTCGATCCGGAACGCGACGGCCGGCCAACGGCGCTTGGCGTTCTCCAGTACGTCGCGCTCGGCGGCCGAGTCGCGCCCGCAGATCAACCCGATCGTGTGCGGCAGGAAGGGCAGACGCTTTTTCCGGTACGCCGCGAACAGTCCTTCGGCGGCCAGTAGCTGCTTCAGGCGCTCGATCCGGGCCAGGAGCTCACCGATCCCCACATGCCGGATCTCGTTGACCGCGAGCGCCAGGGTGCCGCGCCGGGCGAAGAAGTTCGGCTTCGCGTTCACGACCACGCGTGACCCGTCGGTGACCGGTGGGTCGACCGCCTCGAACACGCGCCGGTTGCAGGTGAACCGCAGCGAGATGTCCGCGTCGGTATCCCGCAGCGTGCCGAACACGGTGGTCGTCCCGCGCCCGATCGACACGTCCGTCAGCTGCCCCTCGACCCACACCGCGCCGAGCTGGTTGATCCAGCTCGCGATCCCGTTCGCGATCGTGCGAACGGCCGCGGGCGCATCCGGCGAGGTCTCCAAAGCCACGCGGCGACTCTACGGGCACCCGCCGACAAACCTTGAAGCCCCTGTGGGTGTCGCGGCCAGGTGCCGATGAGGTGACGAGTAGGCCAAGAAGAGGCGAGGGCAGGACCTCGCCTCTTCTGGTCAGCTCAAGGCCTACCCAACCGGCCCCAGCAGGTGGGTCATCGACCTGCCGATCAGGTCGTTGCGCATCGCTTGGGTCGTGAGTCCCTCGGCGCCGAAGCCGACGTACGCCGTGTCCTGTGTGGTCACGCCTGCGCCTTCCTCGAAGGCTGTCTGCGTGCGCGTCCAGTCGTTCGGGTTCGCCGCGGAACCCTCGGCCGCACCGGATACCGTCCAGCCGCCCAGATCGGTCTCGAATGAGGTCTCGGTCGCGGTGACGCCGTTTGCCGTCACCTTGGCGTCATCGATGAAGACTCCGAGACCCTGCGTGGCCCAGTCGCTGACATAGCTGATCGAGACCTCGACCTGCTTGCCGGCATACGCCGTCAGGTCGACGTTCCAGTCCTGCCAGCCGGAGCTCCTGCCGGTGGCGGCATTCCAGGACCCGCTGCTGCCGGTCGGTTCGCAGGCCGCGTTCTGGTAGTGCGCCAGGTGTGGGTGTAGCGCCTCCACCCACCCCGCAGGGCAACTCTGGCCAGTGTCCTGCTGGGTATGCCCACCGGTGTCCGGCAGGGTCGTCCAGTCGTCCTGCCCGACGGTGTGCGCCTCGACCATCAGGTAGTCCCAGTCGAGCTCGGTGTCGTACGACGCCTTGAAGGAGAGCGCGCCGCTGGTCGCTCCGGTCAGGTCGATCGTGCGGGTCAGCCGCTTGTAGCTCACGTCCGCCCGCTGGCTGTAGAGATACCAGTCACCGGTGAACGGCTCGAACGGCGCCGCACCCGGTCGCTGCCACTTGAAGGCAGCCGAGCTGGCGAACTGTGGGAACTCTGCCGGTGGCAGGAAGCTCGAGGTGAGCAGGAACGCGGCCGTGTGGTCCTGGTTGTTCGCCGAATCCGCGCCGTTGAACGTGCCGGCGAACCCGGTGAAGGCGCCATCGACACCCGACACCGCGAACGGGTTGCCGTCGGCGTCGGTGCCGCTGTCGTCGACGTAGTTGTAGGCGCCGAGCCAGTACTGCTGGAAGTCGTTCAGCAGCGGCAGGCACGGGTACGCCCGGACGGTGCACTCGCCCTGCTCTTCCTCGAACGGGTTGTAGAAGTAGACCCCGTCCGCGCCACTGGCGAAGCCGGCGTACTTGCCCGTGTAGAGGAGTTTGCCGCCTTCATTGAGGTAATCCCGGACTGTCAGCTCGAGGTCCAGCGCCAGTTCGGCCGCAGTACCGCCAGGTTGGCCGAGCTCGCGGGTGACGATGTCATCGCCGTGCTCCCAGACCACCGCCCTGTAGTGCGACAGCACGCCGAGGTGATGCGGTGCCGTCCGGCCGTTGACGTCGACGTCGTACACGTCAGAGGTGCGGCCGGCCGCGGTGAGCGCGGCGGCGTACTCGTCGGCGTACTTGGCGCTCGTCTGTCCCTGGGCAGGACTGGCGCCCGTGACGTCCTCGGCGGCCAGGATCAGTACGTCCCCGCCGATGTCAGTCGCGACCTTGTAGGTGAAGTGCGCACTTGATGCGGGGCCCTGTCCTGGCTTCACTCCGGTGAACCAGACCTCGACCGAGTCGCCCGGCCGCGTGCCGCGCACCGTGCCGCGGTACTCGGCGTAGTAGTCGTCGTGGGTGTCGCCGTACCGCTCACCTCCGGCCCACTCCGAGACCGTCGTACTCACCGTGCGGCCCCCGTTGATCCGGTAGTTGAGCCGCTTGTCCAGCAGTGCGCGCTTGGCCGTGACCGCGACCGGCTGGGTGGTGCCGTGCGAGACCGCGAACGGGTCGGCCACCAGGTCTGCCGCCTTGAGACCGACCACCGAGACCGGGTCGTCCGGGTCGTGGGTCGACTTCGCGACGGAGAGCGCGAACGGGATGTTCTTCGCGAACTCGGCCTGGATCAGTTCCTCGTCGTCGGGGAAGTTGAAGCCGCTGACGCAGTCCTCGGGCAGCCACTCGTCGTCGGGGATCGATGCCGAGACGGTCTGGCAGGTCGTCATCTCCGGGGTGAACCCGAGGGTGCCGTAGCTGACCGTCGCATGGGTGTCGGTGTCGCCGTTGGTGATGTAGAGCTCCGCGGAGATGTCGGGGTCGTAGCCCGGCACCGCCGGGTTCGCGTCGTCGCCGACCATCGCCTCGTAGATGATGTCGTCCGGTGACGGGGTGCTCTGCTGCCAGCCGATGCCGTACAGCAGCAGCTCGGCCGCGGAGTGGTAGTTGATGAAGTGCTCGAAGCCGATTCGCTGGAAGAGCGCGTCGAGCGCCTTCGTCTCCGGCTCGGAGTTCGGGCCGGTGCCGCGGAAGGTCTCGCTGTTCGGATCAGGCGAGGAACCCTCGTTGTCGTAACCCCACTTGACGGCGAAGTTGCGGTTCGGGTCGACGCCGTCGCCCACGGTGATGGCCCCGTCGCCGTTGTTGTCGCGCAGGTTCTTGCGCCACAGTCGGTTGTCCACGGTGAAGGTGAAGTCGTAACCGTCGGGGTTGGCCACCGGCAGGAACCACAGTTCGGTGGTGTCGACCAGTGCGGTGAGCTCGGCGTTGCTGCCGTAGCCGTCCAGGTAGTGGTGCATCAGCCGGCGCACCATCTCGGGCGTGATCCACTCGCGAGCGTGCTGCGCGGCGGCGTACAAAACCGCCGGTCGCTTACCGTCCTTGAGCGTGCGGGCACCCTTGGTCACCTTGACCGCGAGGATGTCCTGGCCGTTGACCGACTTGCCGAGGTTGACCAGCTTCGCCAGCCCGGGATTCGCGTTCGCTGTCGCGATCAGCTCGTCGCGGATGCCGCCCTCCTCGCTGTACGAGCGGTAGACGGTGTTCCCGGCCAGCGCGATCCGGTTCGCCTCCTCGGAGGCCTTCTTGCCCTTGACCCGCTTGACGGTCAGTTCGACCCCGTCGCTGCGGAGCTTCTCGGCCTGGAGGTCGGAAATGATGGCCTCCACCCGGACCTTGCCGTTCGCGGTCTTTCCGGTGGAGACGTCCTCGTGGTCCAGGCCGAGCGCGGCCAGCTTCTGCAGCTGGTCTGGGGCCAGTTCGCCGACGTAGACCTCCAGGCCGCCCCCACCTCCTTGGCCTGGTGTGGCCGGCGAGGCGGTTGCCGACGTACCCGCCGCCAGCGCCCCCGCGGCAAGTGCCAGTACTGCGATGAACACAGGAGATCTACGCATGTCGCCCTCCCCGGTCAACAGTGCATCTCCGTGCAGAGTCCAGTGGCCTCCTGCCCAAGTCAACAGCGGGCACCCCTTTACCGGTCCACCGGGCGCGGGGAAAATCCTTTGCGCGCAAAGGCGGTCGGGCCGCATCCTTGAGGCAGTGAACACCTCCTGGAGAGGAGCCGCCCGGACAGGGCGGGCGGCTCCTCGATCTGCCAATAAATTGCCTCAGGCAACTGTTCGCTGCGGCGCCATAGTTGCCGATAGCAATCAGCTGCGTGCCCTGAGTGAGACCTTCAAGCAAGGGCCACTCACACCAGGGACGATCTGACGGCCCGTCGGCGCGGCAGGCTGAGGCGATGAATCAGCAATCTGACAGCGCCCGTACGATGGGGGCGTGACTGTCCAGCCTGAGACCTCTGGTACGAACGCCGCACTCAAGACCAAGCGGGTGCTGCTTGCCGCGCCTCGCGGGTACTGCGCGGGCGTCGACCGGGCCGTGGTGGCGGTCGAGAAGGCCCTCGACCTGTACGGGCCGCCGGTGTACGTGCGCAAGGAGATCGTGCACAACAAGCACGTCGTCCAGACCCTGCAGGCGCGCGGCGCGATCTTCGTCGACGAGACCGACGAGGTGCCCGAGGGCGAGACCGTGATCTTCTCCGCGCACGGCGTCTCCCCAGTGGTGCACCAGGAGGCGGCCGCGCGGCAGTTGAAGACGATCGACGCGACCTGCCCGCTGGTCACCAAGGTGCACCACGAGGCGAAGCGGTTCGCGGCGACCGACTACGACATCCTGCTGATCGGTCACGAGGGGCACGAGGAGGTCGTCGGCACCAGCGGCGAGGCCCCCGACCACATCCACCTGGTAGACGGTCCGGGCGACGTGCCGAACGTCGTCGTCCGCGACCCCGAGAAGGTCGTCTGGCTCTCCCAGACCACGCTCTCGGTGGACGAGACGATGGAGACCGTACGCCGGTTGCGCGAGCGGTTCCCGAGTCTGCAGGACCCGCCGAGCGACGACATCTGCTACGCGACCCAGAACCGCCAGGCCGCGGTGAAGAAGCTCGCGCCGGAAGCCGACCTGATGATCGTCGTAGGCTCCCGCAACTCCTCGAACTCGGTCCGCCTGGTCGAGGTCGCCGTCGAGCACGGCGCGAAGGCCGGGTACCTGGTCGACTTCGCGGCCGAGATCGACGAGGCCTGGCTGGACGGGGTCGACTCGGTCGGCCTCACCAGTGGTGCGAGCGTGCCGGAGATCCTGGTCCGCGACGTGATCTCGTGGCTGGCCGAGCGCGGGTACGGCGAGGTCGAGGAGGTCACCACGGCCGAGGAGAGCCTCACGTTCGCGCTTCCTCGCGAACTCCGCGCCGATCTCAAGGCCGCCGGCCTCCCCACCACCGGCACCTCCGACCACGCCTAAGGTACGTCTGCCCTACTGACCGTCAGCTTCATGGTCTTGGTGGACTTTTCGATTCCGTCGGGCCCGCAGTAGTAGAAGGTGTAAGTGAAGGTGTAGGTGCCTCCGGTGGCGTAGGTGTGGGGTTCCCTGGCCGTGCCCGTCCCGCTGCCGCTGACCCGCTCGTGGGCGCCCTTGCAGGTCAGCAGGCCGGCGTTCGCGCCTGCGCCCGGCGAGCCGTCGCCCCACGTGTATCCGGTCATGTACACGTTGTTCCGCCAACTGTCGGCCGGCTTCGACTCGCCTGTCCGCTCGATGATCGGCACCAGCATGGAGCCTGATTCCGCGAACTGCATCGTCACGGTGAGGCGGTTGATCGTCGGTTTCAGCTGCAGGCTCACGTTGACCGGCTCCACGGCTGGCGGAGGCGTGTCGCTCGGGGGCGGGGGCGGGGGCGGAGTGTCCGTGCTGGTTTCGATCGGCGGCAGGGTGTTCGCCGACGCGATGATCGACTCCTTCGGCGTCACCGTCACCGTCGTGGTCGGGTTGGTCGTCGGTGGGCCGGTGATGATGGTCTGCGGCTGGTTGGGCGTCTTGGTGACGGGCGGGGCGGAGTCGACGCCCGTGAGGTTGCCGGCCGTCACCACGATGGCGGCGATGGCCCCGCTCGCGAGTACTGCGGCTCCGGTCGCGCGACGGCGACGGATCGTCCGGACCCGGGCGAAAACGGCCTCGCTCGGTACGCCGGTCGGCGGCGGCGGGTCCGCGACCAGAGCGCGGAACTTGTCCCTCAGGTCCCTTCCATTTGCGGCGCCACCACTGGGTGTTGGTGTTGACCATCACCGTCCGCGTGTAACTCTCCAGAGCGCTGACGCTGCGCAATGACTTGCGGTGAAACCACACCTTGACGAGCGACGCCTGAACCAGGTCCTCGGCCGAATGCCAGTTGCCGGTCAGCAGGTACCCGAACCGTTGCAGCGCAGTGAACCGCCCGTTGACGAAATCGGCGAACTCCTCGTCCCGGCCTGGATCCATCGCTCTCCCCCGTCTGCGTTCTGCAGTGTGGGACGACCGGGCGACGGCAAAAGGTTGAGTGCGCTGCCGAGATCCGTCAGTAGAGGCTCTTGCCGAGGTAGCCGCGAGCCAGGAGGGTGACCCATTGGTACACGGCGTCCTCGGCGGGGGCGAGTGGTCCGGGCCGGAAATGCGGGGACTCCGCGCCGCGCTGGACCGATTCGCAGGCGGCCCAGTCCTCGCGGTTGGTGATGTCCCAGAACTCGACGGCGTACGACGGATCGTCCACCTCGGCCGGGAAGTACCACGAGCACTCGATCCAGGTGAGACCCGGCGCCCGCGGAACGAGTCGATGCGTCATCACGTAGTCCGGGTGCAACGAGAGCAGCAGGTTCGGGAACAGGCCGAGGTAGTTCACCGTCCTCGGATCCACACCAGGCAAGGGGATTCCGCCCGACTTCCCGTCCAGCGACATCGTCTCGGCGCCCGGCCGCAGATCCATCAGGCCGCCGATCCACGCGCCAGGCAGGTCCCAGTTGTCGCCCGAGGTCGGCGGCGACACCTTGCACAGTTCGGGGTGGATCAGCGGGCAGTGGTAGCACTCGTGGTAGTTCTCCACGACCGTCTTCCAGTTCGCGGCGACCTCGTAGCTGTGCCGCGCCTTGAGGACCAACAACTCCGGCCGGTACGGCGCGACCAGGCCGGCCAAACCCCCGACGTACTCGCTGAACGGGGCCGCCGTACCGAGGGCGTTCACGAACACCCACCCGTGCCACATCTCGGTCGGCAGCTCCACCAATCCGTACGGCGCTGGGTCGAATGCCTCACCCATCCGGGGCGCGGCAAGCACAGCGCCATCCAGTTCGTACGACCAGCCGTGATACGGGCAGACCACAGCACGCCGATCGCTCGACTCGCCCTGTTGGAGGAGTTCGTGGCCGCGATGCCGGCACGTGTTCGCGAACGCCCGCGGGCGATCCCCGAACGTGAGCAGCACCCCGACATCGCCGACCTCGGTCGCGCAGTACGTCGTACCGGTGCTGAGTTCGTCGGCCCGGCCCAGGCAGGTCCAGTGGGCTGCGAAGAAGTGGCGGCGTTCCCAGGCGAGCACGGCCGGGTCGGTGTATGCCTCGCGTGGGAGCATCACCATTCGCCGTGCGGACGGAGGGATTCCGCGAGGGCTCGGGCGTCGACGGGTGCGGTCACCCGCCCACTATCGGGTGTGGTTCCGGTAGAAGTCGAGCACATACGGCCAGCCGACGAGGTAGCCCCTGCGAACCTGGGCGCCGTCCGGGCGGCGTTCCCAGCCGGTGTGGGTGAGCTCGACCTCGGTCCCGTCGGCGACCTCGGTGAACCTGACCGTCACGTGACCGGCCTGCTTCGGATCTGTGCCGGGATGCCAGGTGAAGCTGACCGACTTGGGCGGATCCCAGTCGGAGACCGTACCCCAGTACCCGATCGGCCCGTCGGCGTCGTACTCCACGATCCGCCCACCGACCGCACCCTCGAGCCGTACGTCGGTCGCCTTCTCCTCACCGACCGAGTGCGTGACGAGCGGCCACCACTGCCCCATCTCCACGGTGAACGCCTCGAACGCCCGATCCGGCGAAACCGGCACCACCACCGACTTCACAATCGCCGCCAACTCCTGCTCAACACTCATCCCAACCCCTCCCCTCCAGTACGCCGTACACGGCCTGACTCTCCTCCAGTACGCCGTACGCGTGGTCCCTCTGGTTCGTCTTCGGTGCGCCGTACGCCTGGTCCCTCTGGTTCGTCTCCGGTGCGCCGTACACGTGGACCCCGTGATTCGCTGGCTTCCGTACGGCGGACGTGTTCGGCGAAGGCGTCCAGGGCGTCGCCCCAGAACTGGTCAAGCCAACCGCGCAACGGATCGAGCCCGGTGCGGTCGACCCGGTAGATGTTCCGCGTGCCCTTCGACTCGTGATCGACCAGGCCGGCCAGCCCGAGCACCTTCAGGTGCTGCGAGATCGCCGGCCGGCTCACCGGCACCCGCTCCGCCAGCCGCCCGACCGAACTCGGCCCGTCCCGCCGCAACGTCTCCAGAATCACCCGCCGCGTCGGATCCCCCAGCGCGTCCAGCACCGGCGCCACCACACCCAGTCCACCGTAAGTCCCCACGAACGGTAAGCTCCCACTAACCATTCCCCGTGTCAACCTCTCGCCCTCCGAAAGCCCACCTTGAGCACCGACCAGTCACTTTCCCGGCCGTCAGATGCCCGCCCGGTGCCCAAGGTCGCACCGTCCCAGCGCGTCGGCCGGAACCGCTGACGGGTCGTCGCACCCCTGGCGTGTTGCAACCCGCCAGCGGCGCCGCAACCTGGGCGCGCGTCCGAAAGCCCACCTTGAGCACCAGCCGGTCGCGTTTCCGGCTGCCCAACGACTGGTCAGTGCCCAAGGCCGCCGACCCGGTACGTCGCACCTGGCGGCGGCGCGGTGCGGCGCTGCGAGGCGGGGTGGGCGGGGCGGTGCTGCGAGGCGGGGCGGGGCGCCGGGTGTCGGGACGTGGCTGGGTGGGGACCTGGCGCGGACGTGGTGGGGGGAGCGGGCGTGGTGGGGGTGAGTGGGCGTGGTGGGGGTGAGTGGGTGTGGTGGGGGTGAGTGGGCGGGGTGGGGCGGCGTGCCGGGTCGGGATGTGGCCGGGGCGGGGCGCCGGTGTCGGGACGTGGCGGGGGTGGGGACCTGGCGTGGTGGGGGTGAGTGGGCGTGGTGGGGGGAGCGGGCGTGGTTGGGGGAGTGGGCGTGGTTGGGGGAGAGGGCGTGGTGGGGGAGCGGGCGTGGTGGGGATGGGGAATGCCGGGCCCGGCGCGGGGCGGTCGCGCGGGGCCCGGGGAGTGGGTGAGGGGGTCAGTTGAAGGGGTCGAGGGTTATGTACGCGCGTTGGGGGTTGCCGTCGTGGACCAGGGACTCGTGGTTGCCGACGTCGTCGAAGGCGAACGCGTACGCCTTGCCGTCGGCCATCTGGGCATGGATCTTGCGGGCGTAGTGGTTCGTCACGGCGTCCAGGTAGAAGTTGGCCGAACTGGTGTCGGGCTGGTTCGGGTTCACCAGCAGAGTGGACCGGTTGTACCCGGCGCACAGGGTCCGGGAGATCGGTCCGCGGACCAGGTCGTTCGGTGCGTCGAGCAACTTGTGGCAGCCGAAGATGCTCGACGCGTCGGGCTTCTGGAACGACGTGACGACCGCGCCCGAGCTGCTGGTGAAGTTCATGACGTTGCCGGCCACGCGTCCGTAGTACTTGGTGTTCGGCTGGTCGGCGAACGGGGTGACGGTGAGCGTTTCCGAGCTGTACTTCGAGAACACCCGGTTCACGTAGTCGTCCATGACGTTCGCGGGCAGCGCGCCGATCTCGACGCCGTACGTCGGGGCGAGGGCGCGCAGGACCGTGCCGTCGGACTTGGTCTGGATCAGGTTGGCCCAGCCGCCGGGTTGGCTCCGAAGGGCGTTGAAGAAGCCGGTGTAGCCGCCGGGTTTGAGGTGGCCGGTGTTCTTGGTGGCGCCGTCCGCTTGTTGTACGCCGACCGCGTAGGGAGCGGAGAACATGTCGACCTGGGTGCTGTTGATCCAGATGCCGGAGTCGTTGAGTGTGTACTCGGTCCAGTTGAAGACGATGTCACGGTTCGGGTCGGACGGGTTCTGGACCGCGGGCTGGACGAGGCCGCCGGTGGTGAGCTTGAAGACGAGTTTCTGGCCGTAGGAGAAGTAGACCCGGCCGGAGAACTTCGGCATCTGGATGGTGATCGACTGGCCGTTGGCGGGGCCGGGGATCGACGCGTCCGGCGCCGGAGTCGGCGGGTTGCCGCCGGCGGGCCAGGGGTGGAAGGTGCCTGCTGCATCGGCCCAGCCTTGCTGGCCAGTGCTGAGGTTGGTGCCGAGGTTGTAGATGTAGACCGGGTCGGCACGGCCCGAGTTGTTGCTGATCTGCAGCGGGATGGTGGGCGGGACCGCGTCGGCCTTGCCGGCGCCGGTGGTGATGAGTATCGCCGCGGCCAGACTGGCGGCTGCGGTGAGGACTGCCAGGAGTTTGAAGCGCACGTGCTCCTCCTCAGGTCTGTCCCGTGAGAGAAGGCGGGCACCGAACAGACCTGGCGAAGGTGGCTACGGCCACCGGGTCGCGGCCGGGGGTCGCGACCCGGGGTCGAAGCCGGGGATGGCAGGCCGATGGCAGGCGGTACCCACGGCTCACCCGGCGAGGGACGGTGGATCACCGGATGGCTGAGAGCGCTCTCATGGTTTCGGGGGACCGGAGGATTGTCAATGGGTGGGAGTCGGCGGATCCCGTCGGCTGGGAGTCAGTGGGTCCCGTCGGCTGGGGGTCGGCGGGACCCGTCGAGGTCGGGTCAGCGGATGCCGTTGAGGAAGTCGAGGGTGCGGCGGATGAGCAGGGTTGCCGCGGCCTCGTCGTACGACGGCAGTGACGAGTCGGCGAACAGGTGCTCCTTGCCGGGGTAGAGGAACAACTCCGCCTCGTCGGTGGAGGCGACCAGGGCACGCGCCGCGTCGAGATCGCCGTCCTCTTCGGTGAAGAACGGGTCGGCATCCATCCCGTGCACCTGGACGGGGACGCCGGCCGGCCAGGATTCGCCGAACTCGGACACCGGGATGCAGGAGTAGAACAACAAGGCGCCCTTCGCGCCGGCCCGGGTCTGGGCCAGTCGCTGGGCCGGCATCACGCCGAGCGAGAAGCCCGCGTAGACCAGCTCCTCGCCGAGCCCGTCGGCCGCGGCGACGCCGTTGTCCAGCAGCGTGCCGAATCCCACCTGCCGCGCATAGGCCAGCCCCTCGTCCAGGGTCTTGAAGGTGTTGCCGTCATACAGATCCGGTAGGTGGACGGTGTGACCCGCTCCGCGCAGCTCGGCGGCGAAGGCCTGCACTCCTTCGGTCAGTCCCTGCGCGTGGTGGTACAGCACGACCTCGGCCATGATCTGCTCGCTTTCGAAGGCTAATGAACCAAATCTTTGGAATGATCGGCGATGTTAGTCTATTCCGATCATGTCGATCAACACTTCGATACCGGATTACGACCTCGACGAGACGATCGAGCTCACCACCGCTGAGCAGGTGCGGGCGATCGGCGACCCGCTGCGGACGACGCTGCTCGGGCTGCTGCACGAGCGGGCCGCGACGGTGACGGAACTGGCTGCCGCGGTGAAACGCCCGAAGAGCACGGTCGCGCACCACGTCAACGTGCTGTTCGACGCCGGGCTGCTCCGGGTCGTCCGCACCCGCCGCGTGCGGGCGATCGAGGAGCGGTACTTCGGTAGGACGGCGCGGATGTTCTACGTCGGGCTCGGCCGGCGCAGGGACGGGGTCGACCTACCGCCTGACTTCAACGACTTCGAGGTTGCGGCCAAGGAGTCGGCCGGTGCGTTCGATGCCGGTACGGTGCGCGCCTTCATCCGGCATGCCCGGATCCCTGAAGAGCAGGCCGCTGAGTTCTGGCGGCGTGTCGACGACATCATCCACGAGTTCGACCGGCTGCCGCGGTCGGGCGACACCACCTACGGCTTCGCGGTCGGCCTCTATCCCATGGTCGACTACCCGACGCTCCCACCCCGCCCCGACGAAGGCGCCTCAGTTGGTGCAGGAGACGAAGGCGCTGTGGGTGGTGGCGACGGCTCGGCCGGTGCGGAGGGCTCAGCCGGTTCGGGTGTCGAAGCCGGGTAGGGGTGGTGGGGTGTCTCGGGTGGTGCGGTCGACGGGTGGGGTGGTCACCCATCGGCGGGTGGTGTCCGGGTCGGTTTCGTCGAGGGGGAGTAGCTCGGGGGCGGCCAATGGGCGGACGGAGGCCTCGATGGTTTCCATCGCGGTGATCTCGGCCTGGGTGACGTGCAGGTCGCGGAGTTTGCGGGCGGTGGTGAGGACGCGGTTCTCGAAGGAGCCGACGCCGCGGTTGTAGGCGTCGACGGCCGAGGTGAGGGAGCGGCCGACGCGGCTGAAGTGTTCGCCCATCGTGCTGAGGCGTTCGTACAG
Source organism: Kribbella caucasensis (assembly GCF_004361855.1). Lineage (GTDB taxonomy): Bacteria > Actinomycetota > Actinomycetes > Propionibacteriales > Kribbellaceae > Kribbella > Kribbella caucasensis. The sequence continues at coordinate 161,875 of NZ_SNWQ01000014.1, read as the reverse complement.
CTCACGGCCGAGCTCGAACACCTGCTGGGCCGACTCGGTCAGGGCGGACTGGTTCCACGCGTAGGCGGCCGCCCGGAGAGTGGCGATCAGTGTGGTCGGCGTCGCGAGGATCACGCGGCGCTCGGCGGCGTACTCGAGCAGTGCGGGCTCGACGTCGAGGGCCGCGGACAGGAACGACTCGCCGGGGACGAACAGGATGACGAATTCCGGTGTCGAGGGCAACCGTGACCAGTAGGCCTTGGCGGACAGTTGGTCGACGTGGGTCCGCAGGTGACGGGCGTGTGCCCGCAACCGCTCCTCCCGGAAGTCGGCGTCATCGGACTCGGCCGCCTCGAGGAACGCGGCGAGTGGGACCTTCGAGTCGACGACCAGATTCTTGCCCTCGGCAAGTCGCACCACCAGGTCCGGCCGGAGCAGCCCGTCGTCGGTCACGGTCGAGGTCTGCTCGGTGAAGTCGCAGTGCGCGACCATGCCGGCCAGCTCGACCGTACGGCGGAGGTGCAGCTCGCCCCAGCGCCCACGGACCTGGGGTTTGCGCAACGCGGTCGACAGGGACGCGGTCTCGCGGCGGAGCGCCTCGCCACTCATCCGAACCTCGTTCACCTGTTGGTGAAGCTGCGACTGCCAGGCGGCCCGGCCCTTCTCCAATTGGTTGAGCTGGGCATGCAATCGATCGAGCGCTTCCTTCACGACCGCCTGGCCGGACATCTGCTGCCCGACCGACTGCCGCTCCTGGGTCAGCTCGACCACCCGGTCCTCGGCCGCGTTGCGCTCGGCGGTGATCCTGGCCAGCTCGGCTCCGTCGCGGCCGCGGGACCAGAGCACGCCGAACACCGTGCCGAGCGACAGCCCGACGACGAGGAACACCAGCAGCAACAACACTGTAGTACCGGTCATGCAACAGACAGTGACACAAGCCGCCGACAGTTTCTGAAAATCACGCGGGGCCGGTGATGGATCAGCGAAAGATCAGCAGTCCATCGCGGGGAAGGACCAGCCCTGGGCCGTCAGGGTCGCGAGGATCTGGTCGAGTGCGGCGACGGTCTGGCCGCGGTACCCGCCGCCGTCGTGCATCAGGATGATGCCGCCCCGGTGGGCGTGGTGCAGGACGTTGTTCACGATCGCGGTCGCGCCGGGCTTGGCCCAGTCGCGCGGGTCGATGTCCCAGAGCACCTGGGTCATCCCCGCCGCCCGGATGTCCGCGCGCACCTTCGGATTCGTCGCGCCGTACGGCGGCCGGAAACACTTCGACTTCGGGCCGTCGAAGATCTCGTGGTGCCGTTTGGCCGCCGATACCGCGGTCAGCTGCGGATGCGTGATCGAGTGACTGCCGATCGTGTTGCCGTCGGCAAGGATCTGCTCACGCAGTCCGGGGTGGGCGCCCTGCATCTGACCGAGTTCGAAGAAGGTCGCGTGCGCGCCGTACTTGCGCAGTACCTGCAGGACCTTCGGCGTCCAGAGCGGGTCCGGGCCGTCGTCGAAGCTCAGGAACATCACCTTTTTGTTGCCTGCGGCAAGAGCTGCGGTCGGATCCGAGAGCGGGCTGCCGGCGGTGGTCCGCGGTGTCGTCGGGCTGGACGGCGTCGTGGTCGGCGTCACCGTCGGCGTGGTGTGCGACGCGATCGACGGCTGCGGCGAATGCGCTCGCGTCAACGCGATGGCGATCATCGAGCAGACGACGAGTGCGGCGGCCACGGTGGTACCGACGACAGCGGCAAGCTTTCGGGACATGATGCTCCCTTGCGGATCAGGCGGATGTTCCCCAGTCGCTCCCCCTCAGGAGCTTCGATTGGGAGACGCCTCAATTCCTGTTCTGGTTGGCAGCATCGTGTTGCGAGGAGATCTCATTCCCTTCCCAGGCAGGCAAATCGCCCGCCTCGGTCGCCCGCGAGCTGATGACCGTCGCAGGCGTGCCACGGTGGTACAGCTTGCCTTCCAGCGACTTCACGCTCGCGACCAAAACGAAGCTCATGCTGACCAGCAATGCCCATGCGCCGAACTTCGCCGGATGGACCAGCCGCCAGACGTCCACTTGGTCCGGGTAGTTCCACGCGTCCAGGAACGTCCCCGCGTTCTCGGCGAGCCACAGGAAGAACCCGATCAGCACGAATGACACCGCCAGCGGCATCCGGTACCGCCGTACGCCGACCGTGTAGAACACCCAGGTACGCCGCAACGCCAGCAGCAACCCGATCGCGATCGGCACCCGCAGATCCACGATCCAGTGGTGGGTGAAGAAGTTCGCGTAGATCGCCAGCGCGAGCACCGTGGTCAGCACCGGCCGGTATCCACTCACCCGCAGGTCGAACCGTCGCCACGCCTGGCAGAGGTAGCTCCCGACCGCGGCGTACATGAACCCCGCGAACAACGGCACCCCCGCGATCTTCGTCACCGCGTCGCCGGGGTACTGCCACGACCCGACCTGGACCTTGAACAGTTCCAGGTCGAGCCCGACCAGGTGGAACCCGAAGATCACCGCGACCTCCCGCCACGTCTCCAGCCGGACCACCCAGAACAGCAGCGTCAGAGCGAGGCAGTAGACCAGCAGAGCGTCGTACCGCGAGATCGGGAGGTCGACGTACTTCGAGAGCGCGAGGCCGGCGAACAACGCGAACGGGAACAGGCAGGACACCATCTCCAGCCGGCCGAACCGCAGAAACTGCAGGCAGCCGAACACGATCCGTGACGAACTCCTAGTGTCCCGTGTCGGAGCACTTGCCTCCGCTCTCCCTGTGATCACAGTGTGGAGACGTCGCTTGCTCTTGAGTGGTTCGGCCGGATAGATGAACGGCAAGTGATGGGGGAGGTGCCCGGGATGGAACCGAAGGTGATCTTCGAGACGGATCGGCTGGTGGTCCGCGACTGGGCTGTCGGCGACGGCGACCGGGTGTTCGACATCTACCGGCGCTGGGAGGTGTCCCGTTGGCTCGGCGCGGACCCGAAGGTGATGGCCCACCGGGACGCGGCCACCCGGGTGATCGAACGCTGGAACGAGCGCAACCAGGACCCCGTGTACGGCGTCTGGGCGGTCGAGGAACGGGCCACCGGGACGATCGCGGGCACGGTGATGCTGGTGCCGTTGCCGGACCCGTCGGACGGGACCGAGAGCAAGGGCGAGATCGAGATCGGCTGGCACTTCCATCCCGACGCATGGGGTCGCGGCCTGGCCACCGAGGCTGCCCGTGGCGCGATCGCGCACGGATTCAGGGCCGGGCTGCCCGAGATCTACGCGGTGGTGCGGCCGGACAACAGCGCATCGCTGGCGGTCTGCCGCCGGCTGGGGATGCGGGCGCTGGGCCGGACGAACCGCTGGTACGGCACCGAACTGGAGTGCTTCGTGATCTGAGCCACTGTTGGAGCGGGGTCCGACGGCGGTCGGCGGATCGGGGTACGACGGGTCGGTGGATTGGGGTGCGACGCGGATCGGCGTACGGCGGGGTCGGCGGATTGGGGTACGGCGGGGGTCGGCGCGTACCCTTGACGCCCGTGGCACTCTCCATCGGAATCGTCGGCCTCCCGAACGCGGGCAAGTCGACGCTCTTCAACGCGCTGACCAAGAACAACGTGCTCGCGGCGAACTACCCGTTCGCGACGATCGAGCCCAACGTCGGCGTGGTCGGCGTACCGGACGCGCGGCTGGGCAAGCTGGCCGAACTGTTCGGGTCCGCCAAGCAGCTCCCGGCCACGGTCCAGTTCGTCGACATCGCCGGGATCGTCCGCGGCGCGTCCGAGGGTGAGGGCCTGGGCAACAAGTTCCTCAGCCATATCCGCGAGTCGGACGCGATCTGCCAGGTCACCCGGGTGTTCCGCGACGACGACGTCACCCACGTGGACGGCAAGGTCTCGCCGGCCGACGACATCTCCACCATCCAGACCGAGCTGATCCTGGCCGACCTGCAGACGGTCGAGAAGGCGATCCCGCGGCTGGAGAAGGAGGCGCGGCTGAAGAAGGAGAGCGCCGTCGTGCTGGAAGCGGTCAGGGAGGCCCAGAAGCACCTCGAGGCCGGTACGCCGATCATCGCCACCTCCGTCGACCGCGACGCGATCCGCGAACTCATGCTGATGACGAGCAAGCCCTACCTGTTCGTCTTCAACTGCGACGCCGACGAACTCGCCGACGAGCCACTGTTGCAGCAGATGCGCGACCTGGTCGCGCCGGCCGAGGCGATCTTCCTGGACGCCAAGTTCGAGGCCGAACTGGTCGAGCTCGGCGACGAGGACGAGGCCCGCGAGATGCTCGCCGAGATGGGCATCGACGAGCCCGGCCTCGACGTACTGGCCCGGGTCGGCTTCGAGACCCTCGGCCTGCAGACCTACCTGACCGCCGGCCCGAAAGAGACCCGCGCCTGGACCATCAAGCGCGGCGCCACCGCCCCCGAGGCGGCCGGCGTCATCCACACCGACTTCCAGCGCGGCTTCATCAAGGCCGAGATCGTCTCCTACGACGACCTGATATCAGCCGGTTCGATGACCGCCGCCAAAGCCGCCGGCAAGGTCCGCATGGAAGGCAAGGACTACATAATGACCGACGGCGACGTAGTCGAATTCCGCTTCAACGTCTAGTTCTTCATACGGATAAGGGCTGGTCCGGCAGTTGATTACTGCGGGACCAGCCTTTCATTTGTCTGTGCATCGGTTGGTCTGCAGGGGCAGTTGTGATCAGCTCGGCTATAGACAATTTCCTGAACCATGGGAATGATGTGCGCTGTGGGCGATGAAAACCATCAGGGCATAGAAAAAGTCTTGGCGGAGGACTCTTCGGTAGCCGCCGACGTCGACAGCGAAAGCCTCAACGTGGACGAAGGGGACGATCCGAGTATCAACTCCGTGCTGTCCGAGCAGGACCGGGAGGCCGAGCAGTTCGCCATAGCCTTCCTGAAGAAAGTCATACGGCTACGCGGCGTACGCATCGACCGGGCGCAATTTCTCAGGGCGGAACTTCACAAAAGAGGTGTTGGTGCAGCCGCAATAGATCGGGCTGTCAGAGAGAATCCTGCGGTAGCTGGCATTTCGCCGACCATGCTCGACGACATCGCCCGGAGTGTTATCGAGTTCGAGACCGGGAAATCTACGGCATTGTCGTTTGCTGCCGGCTTGCCTGGCGGGTTTGCGATGATTGGAACGGTGCCTGCTGACATCACTCAGTTCTACGTCCACGCCTTCAGGGTCATGCAGAAGATCGCCTATGTGTACGGTTGGCATTCGTTCTTGGACGACATCGATGACATCGACGACGAGTCCTTGGGCATGCTTGCAGCGTTCCTCGGCGTAATGATGGGGGTCGGCGGTGCATCGGTCTCAGTGAGTGTCTTCGCTACTCAAGTTGCCCGCCCCGCCGTCCAGAAAAAGATTACAGGTGTGGCGCTGACCAAAACCGCGTGGTACATCCCAATGAAGCAGACGCTGCGGGTGGTCGGAGTGCAGGTCACCAAGCAGAGCTTCGCCAAGACTGTGAGCAAGGTCGTTCCGGTGGTGGGGGGAGTGGTGTCGGGAGGTCTCACCTTTGTGACTCTTCGCGTTCAATCGAAACGGCTTATGGAGCACCTCAGGGAACTCCCACCTCCGAATGTCGACGCGGAGGTCTACCTGGCAGCCGTGAAGCGAGCCGATGAAATGGCGCAGACCAACGCCAAGAGCATAGGTGGCGCGATTGTCGGAGCAGCGGGCGCCGTTGGGGCCAATGTAGCGGGGTTGTTCAAGTCGAAAAAGAAAGAACAGTCAAGCGAGGAAGGGTCCCGAAACGAGGATTCCGACGGCGAAGACGCTTGACGATCACGGACGTGCGGCATGCTCTTCTTGAGCGAACAGCTGTTGAGTTCCACTTCTCGATGAAGAGGTTGGCCGGCGGCGGATCGAGGTGGAATTCCGCTTCAACGTCTGAGGTTCGTCACGGGGACCACTCGGTGCGGAAGGCGCCGGGGGAGCAGCCGTACACTCGCTTGAACGCCTTCGAGAACGACGATTCGTTGTCGTAGCCGACGTCCCTCGCGATGGCGCCGATGGTGCGTGAGGTTGTCGCGAGGTAGCCGGCGCCCTGACTGAGCCGGACCCGGGTCAGGTGGCTGAGAGGCGGCTCACCGACGGAATCGCGGAACCGAGTGGCGAACGCCGTACGGGACATCCCGACCTGTCTCGCGAGGCCCTCAACCGTCCATTGCGCCCGAGGATCGCGTCGCATGAGTCGCAGGGCGGCAGCAACCGGTGCGCTCGCGCCTTCGGCGGTCGGCAGATGCACCAAGGCAGCCTCCTGCTGCGCCAGGTACTGCCTGAGGAACTCGGTGAGGAACACGTCGGCAACCTTCGCCAGGACGGCGGCGTCGCCCGGAGCGGTGCTGTCCGAGGCCAACAGGTCGGCGATCGGCTGCAGCCAGCGGGTCACCCTGCTGCTTCCGTCCTGGTCGAGCACGAGAGCGGCCGGCAGTAGGTCGGTCATGTCGTCGGGCAGGAGGACGCCCTCGAACGCACCGCACAGGACAGTCGTGCTCGCGCCGTCACCGCCGTACCGGAGGCGTCCCGCAGAGTCGAGCGGGTGATCCGTGAGAATCGCCTCGAGGTGGCGCACCGGAGTGCGCGGGTCATCGCGTACGACGTGTCCGGTGCCGCGCGGGAGGAGGACAATGGCGCCGGTGTCGAGCCGATGAGACTCGGCCGAGCTGTCGAGCTCCAGCCACGCCGCGCCGTCGAGCACGATGTGGAACTTGGCGAGATCGGAACCGTCGACCCGGAAGCCCCACGGAGCGGTGAAGTGCGAGCGACACAGGATCGTGCTCCGGACGTTGATGGCCTTGAGCACCTCGGCGAGGTCGTCCGACGGAGGGCTGACGCGGCTCATGAGGCCAGCGTAAAGGACGCTTGAACGATCGGACATGATGCTTGTCCTGTAGGACATTCAGATCGCTCGCGCGCCTCCGTAGCGTCGTCGGTATGGCGAAATTCCTTGTGACGTACCACGGTGCCGGTGCCCCTCGGAACGAAGAGGAGAAGCAGCAGGCGATGGCCGCGTTCATGGCCTGGGTCAACCAGGTCGGCTCCGCATTGGTCGATCCGGGAGCCCCGCTCGGCGGCTCTGCTGTCGTGTCGAGCGAAGGTGTCGCGCACGGCGTCGCGGTTGGCCCGGCCGCGGGCTACTCGATCGTCGAAGCCGACGACCTGACCGCCGCGGCCGAGTTGCTACGCAAGCACCCGTTCATCGGCCGAGGCGGCGCACTCCAGGTGAGCCAAACCATCTCGCCCGCTTGAGCCCTACCCGTCCTTGCTGGCTGAGATTGATCGACGACGTCGAATTCCCCTTCAACGTCTGAGGTTTCCGGTCTAGGCGAGGTACTTCGCGCAGCGTTTGGCTCGGGCGGCGACAAGATCTGTGAGGCGCGGTGGGAGCGAGCTTACGAGGCTTCGTACTCCGGGGTCGGCGGCTGCAATCGAGAATGCGTCCGGGGCGTTGGCCAAAACCTTTGCCGCGCGGCTGCGGATCTCGTCCTCGGGGAGCTGCAAGTCGGCGGCCAGTCGTTCCCAGGGGCTGCTGCCGGGGTTGACCTTGTAGCCGGTTCCGAACTTCATTGCCAGGCGCATCTTCTGCTCGGGAATGGAGTCGTAGGGCAACGCGGAGGCGACGTCGTAGAACGGAGCGAGATGGACCTCGTTTCCGAGCAAGAGCAGCGAGTAGTTCTTGGCGTGCGCGTCAGTCCCGGCAATGACCCAGTTCCACACCAGCGCATCCAGAAAAGCCTGGGTCGCGTCGCGGGCTACGGAGGGATGCATCACTCGGCGGAACAGAACGGCGATGTCCCGAGGACTGGGTCCGCCCTCGTTCTGGTACTTCCTTGCTGGGTGCACGCTGAGCGCCTGGCATAGGTCCTCCTGATGGAGACGAAGTTGCCGCCCGTCCCGGAGGACTCGGTCGTATCGGGCGACGACGATCGCGCTCTGATCCTCGAAACGCTCGACGCTGGTTCGTACTGCGCGCAGTCCCGCGACGCGCATGGCGGACAAGCACAGATGTTCGTTCAGGTCGTGGTCGTCGAAGCCCTCGATGGCAGGCTTCAGGATGTGTGACGTGGCCATCGCTCCCTGCGGATCGCCCCATCGGGCGCCATCGCTAATCAATGCTGTTTTCGCCTGAGCGCCTGCCAAACTGAATCGCCCGGCGTTGTTTGCACCGAGCCAGGCTGTGTTGTCGCGCTTGAGATCCCGTAAGCGCTGGGCAACCTGGGCCTCTGTGAGCCAGTCGACGCCGTCGTGAGCAGTCCGGCTCTGGATGTTCGGCAGGCGATCTGGTGGAACCAGCCGGACTGATCCCGGGCAGTCTTCACCCAGCGGCGTTGTCAGAAGAAAGAAGGCCGAACTGGTGGAAACATGGAACTCCCGCGACCAGCGGTTGAGGACGGCGTCGTTGTCCGGAAGGAGTCCCCACAACCATGGCGTGATCCGGCTGTCGCTGTGCGAGGCGAGCTGGGTTGGCATTGAGACCGACACCGGGGTAGCTGGACGGTCGTTGGCGATATAGGTGGGACGGTAGGCGAAGCCCAGCTTCCCTCCGGCCAGTCGCGTCACCGTCCCGGCGACCTCGTCCCCCAGGAGCAGGCTGAGCTCACCCTTACTCACTCGTCGCCTCGCTCATACGACTCGATCAGTGAGGCCAGATCTCGCAACTCTCCCGTTGATGTCTCCGCCGATGTTTCGCCGGCGGGTCGAAGATCGAGCGTCAGGTCCAGTGCCTCGAGGGCGGCGAGCGCGCGGCCGAGCTCCACCGTCGGCTTCCCCGACTCGAAGTCGGCCAGCCACTGCCGGGACACCCCGGCGGCTTTGGCGACCTGGGCCTGCGTCAGATTGAGCGTGCGGCGGCGACCGCGCACAGCGGCGCCCAGCGCATGCGTAGTCCGGATGTCCATCGCTGCCTTTCGTATGTCGCCGTACGCTCACATTTGTACCATGTCAGCGTACGGCGACAAATTGCACATGTAAACGTACGGCGACAAAGTCTCAATGTCGCCGTACGGCTACATCTGGCTGGCTCGGGCGGGAGACCACGGTCGGGCTCGATGTGTTTCTCAACGTCGGCCGTGTGCTCGGCGCGCTGGATCGTGTGGTTGAGGCACTGGAGCCGTACGAGACGGATCTGGGGCGGGGCCGTGCGGATCAGCTCCTGCCGAAGCGAGTCAGGTCGCGATGACGAGGTTGAGGGGCTGACGACGTACAGCGGGTCGTTCCGGGCGGTTCGACGGATGTGAAAAGGGCTGTGCGTGGGGTGCTCGATGGTGCCACTGACTGGGAGAAAGTTGCTGCCAGCAAAGGGTTGCCATTGGGTGGGCTGGGCCGATATTGGCTGGCTCGGGGTTTGGGGTGCGCCTAGCGTCGGGGTGTGGCTGATGCGTTGTTTGCGGTGGGTCGGTTGGTGGAGGTTTACGATCCGTTGGATCCGGATCGGGGGGATTTGGAGGCTTATGCGGGGATGGTGGGGGAGTTCGGGGCTCGGGTAGTGCTTGATGTGGGGTGTGGGACGGGGACGTTCGCATGTTTGCTGGCTGGGCGTGGGGTTGAGGTAGTGGGGGTGGATCCGGCGGCGGCCTCGCTGGAGGTTGCTCGGGGCAAGGAGTTTGCGGATCGGGTGCGGTGGGTGGAGGGGGATGCGACGGGGTTGCCGCCGTTGGCGGTGGATCTGGCGACCATGACGGGGAATGTGGCGCAGGTGTTCCTCACCGACGAGGAGTGGGCGGCGACGTTGGCCGGCGTACGGGGGGCGTTGCGGGCGGGTGGGCGGTTCGTGTTCGAGACTCGGGATCCGGCGCGGCAGGCGTGGTTGGAGTGGACGCCTGAGCGGACCCGGGTGCAGGCGGAGATCCCGGGGGTCGGCGGGGTGGAGACGTGGTGTGAGCTGACGGCGGTGGAGTTGCCGTTCGTGTCGTTCAGGCACACGTATGTGTTCGCGTCGGATGGGGCGGTGCTGACCTCGGATTCGACGTTGCGGTTCCGGAGCCGGGTTGAGGTCGAGGAGTCGTTGGTGGTCGCGGGGTTCGTGGTGGACGAGGTACGGGATGCGCCGGATCGGCCGGGGCGGGAGTTCGTGTTCGTCGCCCGGCGGCCGTAGTACGGCGTTGGGGCAAGTTCCCCGCGTACTAGTGGGTCGGGAGGGGGCGGGCTCGGTCGGTGGCGATGCGGATGGCGAAGGCGGCCAGGGCGGTGCCGGTGAGGTAGCGGTGGACGCGCATCCAGACCGGGCGGCGCGTGAAGAAGATGGCGACCGAACCGGCGGTGATCACGAACAGGCCGTTCACGGCGACGCCGACGGCGAGCTGGGTGAAGCCGAGCACCAGGCTCTGCAGTCCGATGTGGCCGCGCGACGGGTCGACGAACTGCGGCAGCAGGGAGATGTAGAGGATCGCGATCTTCGGATTGAGGATGCAGGTCAGCAACCCCATACCGAACAGCTTGCGCGGGCGGTCCGGCGCCAGTTCGTTCGGGGTGAAGACGGAACCGCCGCCGGGGCGGAGCGCGTTCCAGGCGAGCCACAGCAGGTACGCCGCGCCGGCCAGCTTCAGCGTCACGTAGATCTCCGGTACCAGGGCGAACAAAGTCGCCAGCCCGGCCGCGGCGGCGAGCATGTAGACCCCGAATCCGACGCCCACCCCGGCGAGCGAGATCAGGCCCGCCTTCCGGCCCTGCGCCACCGAACGGGAGACCAGGTAGATCATGTTCGGCCCCGGGATGATCACCAGACCTAGCTCGATCAGGGCGATCCCGGCGAGTGCCTCGGCGCTGACGATCACAGTGCTCCCTCCGACGGATTCGGCTCGAACCTAACAGCGGTCGCGGGGCGCCTCCCGGGATTATTCGGCCGGTGAGACAAGGAGGGCCGGGGCGACGCGGGCCGACCCGATCCCGCGATCGGGTTTGCCGAGGCGGAAGCGGACCTTGCCCTTGAGTACGGTGCCGGACTCGGCCAGACCGTCCGCCGGCGGTTCGCCCGGGAAGAGCGTGAAGGTCCAGCGGTCGTTGTGCTCGCAGTCTGGTGGAACGGCACCACACTGCAGGACCCGGGCACCCCAGACCTGCCGCGTCATCAATCGACGCGTGTCCACGCCCAGGACGGTGAAGTCCTCGACCGGTGCGTCGACGACGGCCTGGTAGCTGCCGAGCGACGGCCCGTAGACCCCGGTCACGCCCACCACGAGACTCCACTCGCGCCCACTCGTCAACGCAACCCCGTCGGGTAGCCGCTCATCGAACACGTCGTCCGCGGCATGACCGACCTGATCAGCCCGTACTACGGCCGGTTGGGCTCGCCGGGTATCCAACGAACCAGGTGCGGGCACGAGCACCACGCCGTACTGGGTCTCGTCGGCGAAGCGGGCCCTGCTGAAGTGTTCGGTGAGGGCGGTGACGGCCTTCTCTGCCCGCTCCCACTCGGTCGGGGAGAAGGCGGTCGTCAGGTACTCGTGGGTGATCGCGGGCAGGCCTCGATCGCGGACGAGGCCGGCGATCGCGGTACACGTGGTCCAGCCGCTGGTGAGCAGCCGTGCGATTTCGCTGTCCCGGAATGCGTTCATCGTGTGTGGCAGGCTAGTGGCGAGCGCGGACAGTATCGGGCGGGCAGACTGTGGGCCCCGGTGAAAACTGCTGGCGGGGCGGCGGTTGGTTAGCTAGAGTCTGTAAGCCTGACGGTTTGTGAAGGAGACGGTATGAGCGACAAGCCCAGCAAGCCGGCGCAGGACGATCTGCAGAAGAAGTTCCGCGAGGCACTCGCCAAGAAGAACGCCCAGCACGGGGAGCACCCGGGCACCGGGCCGCGGCACGAGGGCGTCGGCGAGGCGCACAACGACAAGCAGAAGCGCCAGTTCCGGCGCAAGTCCGGTAGCTGACCAGCCGCCATCCATCCATCTGAGCCCCGGGCTGCCACCCGGGGCTCTCTTTTTCTCCGGTACGCCGCGGTCGGTCGCCGGGCCGTCTTCCGGTACGCCGCGGCCGGTCGCTTTCCCCGTACGCCGCGGACGCTTACGGTCCGCCTTGAGCACCCGCCAGGCGTGATCCGGCACGGAACATGACTAGTCGGTGCCCAAGGTCGTCGGACCGTACGTCCCGTACGCCGCGCGGTCGGCTGGTTCCCGGTCCGCCTCGGTCCGCCTCGGTCCGCCTTGAGCACCTGGTGGGCGTGATCTGGCAGGGAACGTGACTTGCCGGCGCCCAAGGTCGTCGGGCCGTTGGTTCGGGGGTGTGGTCGTCTATTGTCGGGCGGGTGAGTGTGCCCCTGCACTATGCGGTGAAGACGCGGTTGGTGGAGTTGCTGGATCGGTTGGGGGAGGGGGCTGCCTTGCCGCCGGAGCGGGCGCTGGCGGCCGAGTTCGGGGTGTCGCGGTGGACGATGCGGCAGGCGATCCGGGAACTGGTGGCCGACGGGCGGTTGCGGGCCCGGCAGGGGCAGGGGACCTTCGTGGCGACACCGAAGCTGATCCAGCCGTTGGCGTTGGTGAGTTATACCGAGGCTCTGCGGGCGCAGGGGCAGACCCCCGGGCGTGAGGTCGTGACGTTCGACGAGATCGCGGCGGATGTGGAACTCGCCGGGGGGTTGGGGATCGGCGAGGGAGAGCCGGTTCATCGGCTGGAACGGGTGCTGTCCGCGGACGGACAGCCGATCGGACTGGAGACGACCTATCTGTCGGTGGCGCGGTTCCCGGCGTTGCGGGCGGTGCTGGAGCCGACGGGGTCGCTGTACCGCTGCCTCACCGATCAGCTCGGCGTCCGCTTCGCCGAAGGTGAGGAACTCGTCGAGACCGTCATCGCGACCCCACGCGAGGCCGAACTCCTCAAAGCAACCCAATCCCTGCCCATGCTCCTGCTCCACCGCAACAGCCGAGACACCGACGGTCGCCCGATCGAGGTAGTCCGCTCCCTCTACCGAGGCGACCGCGTAGGCTTCCGCGCCACCCTCCGCCCCTAACTCCGCGCCGCCCTCCGCCTGCACGCGTGGGTCGGCGGAGGGTGGGCGAATTCAGTGTTTGGGCGGGGTTCATCTAGTGGACAAGTTTGGGCTGCGCGAGCGTAATTGGTCCGGACCAATCTTGGCGGTGTTGCCGAGGTTAGGAGCTGGACTGTGCGGGTGGTCGTGGTGGGCGGGGGCGTGCTGGGCACGTTTCATGCCTGGGAGGCGGTGCGGCGGGGGCATCAGGTGGTCCAGGTCGAGCGGGAGGCCGAGGCTCGCGGGGCCAGCGTGCGGAACTTCGGGCTGGTCTGGGTCAGCGGGCGGGCGGACGGGCCGGAGTTGGCGACCGCTCAGCGGGCTCGGGAGCTGTGGGCCCATGTACCCGGGATCAGCTTCCGGCCGGCGGGATCGCTGACGGTCTGCCGGACCGAGGACGAGTTGGCCGTGGCCAAGGACGCTGCGGCTCGGTCGGATGCCGGTGAGCGTGGGTTCCGGGTGCTCGATGCGGACGAGGCCAGGAAGCGGAATCCGGCCATCCGGGGCGACCTGCTCGGGGCGCTGGAATGCACGCGGGACGCGATCGTCGAGCCGCGCGAGGTGCTGCCTGCTCTCCGCACCGAGCTGCAGAAGTCAGGGCGCTACGAGTTCCACAGCGGCCGCGAGATTCGTGCTGTGCAAGCGAATCAGGTCCGCTCCGATCAGGGTGAGACGTATGCGGCCGACCTGATCTTTCTCTGTACGGGAGCCTGGCACGGCGGGCTGATTCGTGAGCTGACCGAGGATCTTCCGCTGCGGCGGGTCCGGTTGCAGATGATGCAGACGGCTCCGCTCGACGAGCAGCTGACCACCGCGGTCGCCGACGGGGACAGCCTCCGCTACTACCCGGCGTACCAGGGGCCGGCGTTGGACGCGCTCAGGCAGACGCCTCAGCCAACAGTTGCCGCGAGCAACGCCATGCAGTTGCTGATGGTTCAGCGGACGCATGGCGGGCTGACCATCGGGGACACGCACGAGTACGCCGAGCCGTTCCCGTTCGACGTCAGCAGCGAGCCGTACGACCACCTCCGTGACACCGTCGAGCAGATCCTCGGTGGGCCGCTTCCGGAGATCACCCGACGCTGGGCAGGTGTCTACTCGCAGGCCACCGAACAAGGGGAGGTCGTCGTACGGCGTACCGTGGCCGACGGGGTGCACCTGGTCACCGGCCCGGGTGGTCGCGGGATGACGATGGCACCCGCGATCGCCGAAGCCAGCCTCGAGGCGGTCGCCGGATGAACGCGAACGCGGCAACCGGAATTCAGGTCGCGGTTCTCGACATGGCCGGTACTACGGTCGCTGACAACGGACTCGTTGAGCATGCCTTCACCGAGGCGATCGGTGCCCAGGGCATCCATTCTGGCGAACCCCGGTACGACGACATGCTCCAGTACGTCCGCGCGACGATGGGCGAGTCCAAGATCACCGTCTTCCGGCATCTCCTCGACCAGGACGAAAACGCTGTCCGGCAAGCGAACAAGGCGTTCGAGACCGCGTACGCCATGCTTGTCGACGACGGGTATTGCCGCCCGATCGATGGCGCCGAGGACACGATCCGGCGGCTTCAAGACAACGGGATCAAGGTCTGCCTGACCACCGGATTCTCCCAGACCACCCAGCAGCGCATTCTGACCGCGCTCGGCTGGCGTGATCTCCCCGATCTCACCCTCTGCCCGGCCCAGGCCGGACGGGGCCGTCCCCATCCGGACATGGTCCTCAAGGCCGTTCTGGAACTGCAAGCCGACGCCATGGCCGCGGTGGCCGTGGCCGGCGACACCGCCTACGACATGACCTCGGGGAGGCGGGCCGGTGCCGGCCTGGTCGCCGGGGTCCTCACCGGTGCCCATGGCAAGGAACAGCTCGAAGCCGCCGGCGCCACGCACGTCATCGAATCCATCCGGGACCTGCCCGGGTTGCTCCGAGACCGAAAGCTGGAGAAGTGAAGGCCCTCAGAACTCTGCTCGCCGCCACCCTGCTCACCACGATCTCGCTCACCACCGCCGCCTGTGGTGGCACCGGAGCGGCATCCACGGACACCGCCAAGACCGTCACCGTCTACAGCGCGGACGGGCTGGCCGACTGGTACAAGACCCGCTTCGACGCATTCACCCAGCAGACCGGGATCAAGGTCCAGTTGGTCGAGGCCGGCTCCGGCGAGGTCGTCTCCCGGTTGCAGAAGGAGAAGTCGAACCCGCAGGCCGATGTCGTGGTCACGCTGCCGCCGTTCATCCAGAAGGCATCGGCCGACAAACTGCTGCAGCCGTACGACGTACCGGGTGCCGACCAGGTGAAGGGCCTGAAGGGGTCCGACTACGTCACCGTGATCGACAACTACCTGAGCTTCATCGAGAACCAGAAGGCCGGCCAGCCGAAGACCTTCGATGATCTGCTCGACCCGCGGTTCAAGGGCAAGGTCCAGTACTCGACTCCCGGCCAGGCCGGCGACGGTACGGCGGTCCTCCTGCTCCTGCAACACCTGCTCGGCAAGCAAGGCGCGCTCGACTATCTGGCCAAGCTGGAGACGAACAACGTCGGCCCGTCCGCATCCACCGGCAAGCTCCAGCCGAAGGTGAGCAAGGGTGAGATCTGGGTCGCGAACGGCGATGTCCAGATGAACCTCACCTCGATCACCAACGACAAGTCCGCGTTCAGTGTGTTCTTTCCGGCCGGCAAGGACGGCAAGCGGACCACCCTCGCCCTTCCGTACGTGATGGGTCTCGGTGCGAACGCCCCGAACACCGACGGCGGGAAGAAGCTGATGGATTACCTGCTCTCGACCGAGGCCCAGCAGACCGCCTCGAGTGACGCCTTCGGGATCCCGGCCCGCGCCGACGTGAAGCCGACCGATGCCAACTTCCAAACAGTGAGTAAGTTGATCGCCGGGGTCGAGGTCTGGCAGCCGGACTGGACGACGGTGCTGGCCGAACTCGATGCGGATGCGGCGGCCTATAAGAAGGCCGTGCAGGGATGACCGTCCAGCTCGAGGACGTCACGGTGCACTTCGGCCGGACGTGTGCGCTGGAGGGTCTGAACCTCACCGTGGCGGCCGGGGAGACGGTTGCTCTCCTCGGCCCGTCCGGTTCGGGGAAGTCGACGGCGCTCAAGGCGGTCGCCGGCTTCGTCCGGCCGAGCCGCGGCCGGATCAGGATCGCCGGCGTCGACGTCACCGACGTTCCACCGGCCAAGCGGGGGATCGGAGTCGTCGTCCAGCAGTACGCCCTCTTCCCGCATCTCCGGGTCGCCGACAACGTCGCCTTCGGCCTCCGAGCGGCCCGCAGACCGAAGGCCGAGGTGACCAGGCGGGTCGCGGAGATGCTCGACATGGTCGGTATGAGCACCTACGCCAGGCGATTCCCGCGCGAGTTGTCCGGCGGCCAGCAGCAACGAGTCGCCATCGCCCGAGCACTCGCGATCCGGCCGCCCGTCCTCCTCCTGGACGATCCCCTGGCCGCCCTCGACGCCCAACTTCGGGCCGACATGCTCGACGAACTCCAGAAGCTCCGCCGCGAGGTCCCCGACGTCGCGATCGTGTACGTCACCCACGACCAGGCCGAAGCTCTCGCGCTCGCCGACCGCATCGCCGTGATGCGTGCTGCCCGACTGGTCGACATCGCTCCGTCCGCCGACCTGTACGCCGCTCCGCCATCGGCGTTCACCGCATCCTTCCTGGGCGGCGCGAACCTCCTGCCCGTGGAGGTTTCGGCCGATGAGGTCCGAGTAGCCGGCCACCCGCTGGCCGGAGTCCGGGCGAAGGAAGGCAACAACCTGTTGTGCATCAGGCCGCACGCGGTGCGCCTCGGGTCTGGAGGTCTGCCGGCGCGACTTCTCGCGGCTCAGTGGCGTGGTGCGTCGAGTCGGCTGACATGTGCGATCGACGGGCTGCCCGACGTGCGCGTGCACATCGACGTGCCGGCAGGTGGACCGTTGCCGGAGGTCGGCGCGCAGGTGTCGATGGTGCTGCCGCCCGAGGCGTGCAGCCTGGTCCCAGCGGGAACGCGCTGATGGCCGTCGAAGCACTCAATTTCCAAGTTGCTCCAAGTAACAAAGGGCGTCAGTCCAAGAGATCCCTTTGGCTGCTGCCGCCGATCTTGTTGCTCGCGGCACTGGTCGTGTACCCACTGGTGCTGGTGGCGACGGAATCGTTCACCGGCGGTCTGGCGACCTGGCGCGAGGTGGTCGGCTCCACCGAGTTCAGGAACGCGTTGATCAGAACTATCCAGATCTCCGTGACTTCGACCATCGGCTGCCTGATCGTCGGGACGTTCCTGGCTGCGGTGATCAGTTTCGTCCCGTTCCCCGGCGCGCGGATCGTGTCCGGCGTGGTCGACGCGATGCTGTCCCTGCCGTCGTTCCTGGTCGCGCTTTCGTTCACGTTCCTGTACGGAACGGCCGGCGTACTCGGCTCCCTGGCGGGCGGTTTCCTCACCACCCCATGGGCCGTCGTACTTGCCGAGATCACCTTCTACACCCCGTTCGTGATGCGGCCGTTGCTCGGGGCAATGGCCCGGATCCCGCGGGTCCAGCTGGACGTCGCGGCGAGTCTGGGCGGCGGTCCTTGGCGGGTACTGAGCAAGATCGTGCTGCCCGAGGTGAAACCCGCACTCGTCGCCGGTGGGAGTCTGACCCTGCTGCTCACGCTCAACGAGTTCGGGATCGTGCTGTTCCTCGGCGCTCGCGACACCACGACGTTGCCGATGCTCGTGCACACCAAGGGCATCGTGATGTTCGACTACCCGGGCGCCTGCGTGATCGCCGTCGTCCAGATCCTGCTGTCGATCACCCTGTACGCCGTACTTCGGTCCGCCCTCGGAGGTCGCCGTGCTCGTCTGGACTAGACCCGGCCGACTCGTCACCTGATTCGTGTTCGCGATCGTGCTCGCAGTACTCGTGCTCGCGCCGTTCGTCGTGGTCGGTGCCGCGGCGTTCTCGGGCAGCTGGAACGGCGTGTTCCCGTCCGACCCGACCACGTCCCACCTGCGCGATGCGTTGTCAGGCGACGAGTTGGCCTCGTTGACGGTAAGCCTGCAGACAGCGTTGCTCGGTGGACTGCTGGCGGTCGTGTTCGGCACCTGGGCTGCGTTGGCGAGCCGTACTGCGTCCGCACCGCTCGTGCGCTTCACCGATGCGTTGTACCACCTGCCGATCGCCGTACCGTCGGTCGTTGTCGGTCTGGGCTTGCTGGTCGCGTTCTCGCGGCCGCCTTTGTTACTCAACGGAACCAAGTGGATCGTGGTGATCGCCCATCTCGTGTTGATGGTCGCGTTCACCTACGGCACGGTCGCGGCCGCCCTGCAACGTACCGATGACGCCTACGCGGATGTCGCCGCATCGCTTGGCGCTTCGCCTGCGCGCGTGCTCTGGCAGGTACGGCTGCCAATGCTGCGCCCCGCGATCGTGTCGGCGGCGAGCCTGTCCGTCGCGCTGTCGATGGGCGAGGTCGGCGCGACGATCATGGTGTATCCGGCGTCGTGGCGGACCTTGCCGGTGAGCGTGTTCGCGCTGACGGATCGCGGTCAGACCTTCGTCGCCGCGGCCGAGTCGCTGGTGCTGCTCGCGGTGACCGTCGTCCTCGTCGTCACCCTCGACCGCTTGCGGGGCCGAGCTGTCGAGCGGTGATCGTCCTGCTCGTGGTCAGGCTCGATCGGTTGTGGGGTCGGGCTGTGGCGGGTTGAGGAGGGCGGCCAGGCGGTCGAGTTCGGGTCCCCAGCCTTCCTGGTGGCGGGTGGCGTCCTCGGCGTCGGCGAACCCCGTGTGGGTGAGGAGCATCCGGGTGCCGTCGTCGACCTCGGTCAGCTCGACCCGGACCTCGGTCGGGTCGCCGTCGTCCTCGTCCCACTTCCAGGTGAAGGCCAGCCGAGTTGGCGGCTCGACCTCGAGATAGGTGCCGCGGACGACGTACGGGCCCATCACCACGACGTAGTCGCCGCCGACGCGGACGTCCGCATCGACTTTGAGGTCGAGGGCGGGGTTCGGGCAGTACCACTGGGCGAGCAGGTCGACCTGGGTCCAGGCGTCGTACACCTTCCCGATCGTTGCCTTCAGCACCCGTTCGATCCGGATCTCAGTGCCGGTCGTCATCGCCTTCTCCCTCCACGAGCTCCGCCAGTCGATCGACGGTGCGGTTCCAGTACGTCGTGAGATCGCCGAGCCAGGCCTGTACTTCGGACAGTTGGGCCGGCCGCAACGCGCAGACGACGGTGCGGCCCACCTTGCGCCGGGTCACCAGCCCCGCGTCGACCAGCACGCCGACGTGTTTCGTCATCGCCGGCGGACTCAGCTCGTGCGGCGCGGACAGTTCGCTCATCGTCGCCTCACTCCGGCTCAGCCGTTCCACAATGGCCAGCCGAGTCGGATCCGCCAGCGCCCCGAACGTCGTCGTCAGCACACCGAACACTTCACCAGACGGTGAAGTATCAGTCAAGTGCAGCAGCCCTCCACCCTTCGCGGAAGCCGCGGAAACAGAGGGGGTGCGGGGTGCGTGAGCCCCGGATGGGGTTGTGCGGGTGTCGGTGGGGTGCGGGTGCCGGTCGTGCAGGGTGTCGGTTGCGTGGGGGCGCAGGTTGTGCGGGGTGGCCGAGGCGCGGGTTGTGCGAGGTACGGGTTGTGCGGGCGGGTACGGGTTGTGCGGGCGGGGTACGGGCTGTGCGAGGTGCGGGTTGTGCGGGCGGGGTGCGGGTTGTGCGGGTGCTTGGGCGGGGCAGAGCGGGGTGGGAGGCAGGTGGGGAGGTCAGAGGAGTGGAGCGAGGAGGTTGGCGGCTTGGGTGGCGCCGGTGGTTGCGACTGGGAGGTAGTCGATCGGCTGGGTGAGGGCCTTGGCGATCGCTTCGGCGAGGCGGGTCGGGTCGGCGGCTTCTGGGTAGCTGAGGCGGTGGCCGGCGTTGTAGCGATCCAGTCGGGCGGCGACGTGGAAGTTCTGCTCGAAGTGATGCCGCAGCGGGACGTACAGGAAGGGGATCCGCTGGGCCGTGAGCTCCATGCACGTCGTCAGACCGCCTTGCGTGATGGCGAGATCCGCGGCCGCCAGATGCCGGTGCAGGTCCGGCAGATACCCGCGGATCGACACCCCGGGCACACGAGGCAGCGACGCGGGATCGATGCGCGGCCCGGTGACGATCACGAACTCCAGCCCCGGTACGAGTCCCCGCGCCGCCGGGACCGCGGCGAGAATCCTGTGCAGCAAGGAGGATCCGACCCCCGAGCCGCCCACCGTCACCACACACAGCGGCCGATCGGTCCGGTACCCGAGCGACGCGCGATCCACCGGCTCCGGCTCGAATCCGGTCACGTAGCCGGCGAAGTCGAAGTTGCGTTCGGTCCAGTCGCGGATCGTGGGCAGTCCTGGTCCGAAGGTCGCGTCGACGATGTCGTCCGGGTCGCCGACGAAGATCGACCGGTCCCGGAGCCGGTGGTACCGCGCCCGCTGCTCGATCATCTCCGCGTTGTAGTCGGCGGTCAGCGCAGCCTCCTCGATCCCGCCATCCGGCATCGGCAGCCAGCCGACGAAGTCGGTCAGCCAGGCGTAGGCGAACCTCTTCAGCTCCGGGTTCTCGTGCAGGAAGTAGTCCACCTCCCAGGCCTCGTCCCCGATCACCAGGTCGTAGTGCTCGTCCGCCACTAAGTCGGCGAAGGTGTGGAAGTTCGCCACCAGGATCTCGTCCATCCGCCGGATCGCCTGGAACGCATGCAGGTCGTGCTCGTCGGCCTCGAACTCGATGTGCCTCGACTCGTTGAACAGCCACTTCGACGCCGGGTGCACGGTCTCGCCGGCGTCCGCGAGTACCCGGGTGACGGGGTGCTGGGCGAGCCAGTCGATCTGCAGATCCGGGTGATGCACGCGCAGTTCGAGGGCGATCGCCAGGTCCCGACGGGCATGGCCGAGGCCGATCGGTGACGACAAGTAGAGGGCTCGGCGGGGCCGTCCGGCTGCGCGCACCCAGGTACGGCGTACCGGGCGGGGTGCGACGCGATCGGTGAAGTCCTTGATCGAATGGTTGACCACGACCGGGTCGCGGGCGTGTGGTGCGTGGCCGCCGCCCGCGACCGTGAGCAGCGAACCACCGGTCAGTTCGGCGAGCCGCGCTCCCTCGGCGTGCGGGCGGATCGCGTCGTCGGAGCCGTGGATGACGAGGACCGGTTGGTGGAGGTCGGCGAACCGTTCCGGGGGCAGATGGTTCTGGCGCCCGTCCTCGGTGTCGACGAGTCGCTCCGGGGCGATCTCGTGGGCCCAGCCGATCGTGTCCTCGATCTGCTTGGTGGAGTGCGGCTCCGGGAACAGCTTGGTGAAGAAGTACTCCACGAAGTCGTCGTACCCGCCCTCGACCCAGTAGTGCCGGTTGTACTTCGCCCAGCCTTCGGTGGTGTCGTGGCGCGCGTCGAAGGTCCAGCGGGTGCGTTCCTCGAGCATCGGGGTGAGCCTGGTCGCCGGGCCGATGCAGATCACGCCCAGTACGCGGTCCGGCTGGTCCAGCGCCACCTCCAGGGCCCAGGGGCAACCGCGGGAGAATCCGACCAGTACTGCGGACGCGGTCTGGGTCGCGTCGAGGACGGCGAGGGTGTCGGCGATGAACTCGGTGTCGTCGTACGCCACTGCGCCGACCGGCCGCCCTGATCCGCCGGAACCACGAGCGTCGAAGGTGATCACCCGGAAATGCCGTGCCAGATAAGGAACCTGAGCCTTCCAGCACCGCGAAGTCACGATCGGCCAGGTCGGCAACAACAGAATCGTCGGCCCGTCCCCGAACACCTGATACGCGATCTCCACTCCACCCCGCTCGACGGACCCCTCCACGTCCGCCCGCCGAGCCCCCCACCCCACATCCCCCCGCCGAGCCCGTACCGCGTCCCCGCGCCGACCTTGCGTCGGCGCGGGGATTACGGGGCGTGCTGGTTGCTCTGTCATCGGTCTTCCCCCGGTGCCAACTGTGTCAGGGGCGGACTTCGAGTACCAGGTTGAAGGGGGTTTCGGCGGCGACGCGGAATCGGGTGAAGCCGGCGGCCGTCGTCACGTCGCGGATGCGGGCCGGGCCGGCTTGGGTGCCGAGTGCCAGACCGACTTCCTGGGACAGCGCTCCCGGCGTACAGAGCAGGGTCGAGAAGCCGTAGTACGCGCGGCCGACCGGGTTCAGGTTGTCTTCGACGCGATCGCCGGCCATCGGTTCGACGACCATCCACGTGCCGTCCGGCGCCAGCGACTCGCGCACCCGCCGGGCCGCGCCGACCGGGTCGCCCATGTCGTGCAACGCGTCGAACGTCGTCACCAGGTCGTACCCCGATCCGCCGTACGCCGTGGAGCCGGCCACCTCGAACGTGATGTCCACCCCTGCCTCGGCAGCCCGGATCCGCGCGGTCTCGATCGATTCCGGGTGATAGTCGAACCCGGTGTAACTGGACTGCGGGAAGGCCTGCGCCATCAGGATCGTCGAGGAGCCGTGACCGCAACCGATGTCCGCGACCTTCGCACCGCGTTCGAGTTTGGCGACCACGCCGTCGAGCGCGGGCAGCCAGTTTTCGCTGAGGTTGGCCAGGTAGCTGGGGCGGAAGAAACGCTCGCAGCCGATGTGGACGTCCGAGTCGTGCTCGTGCCAACCGATCCCTGCTCCGCTGCGGGCGGCCTCGATCAGCCGGCTGGAGTCCTGGACGGTGCCGAGCGCGATCTGGAAGATCCCGGGCAGGTACGCCGGGCTGCTCTCGTCGGTGAACGCGACCGCCTGCTCGGGCGGCAGCGTGTACGTCGCGGTCGCCGGGTCGTATTCGACGAAACCGCCCGCGGCCTGGGCGTTCAGCCACTCGCGGGCGTAGTGGTCGTCGGTGTTCGTCCGGTCGGCGAGTTCGGCGGGCGTGGTCGGTCCTGCGCCGGCCAGCGCGTCGTAGTACCCGAGCTTGTCGCCCATCACCACGAGCGCGGCGTTCAACGTCGCCCCCACTTCGCCGACGGCATTGAACACGAACGCCATCAGCTTGTCGCCATCGACGGCGACGGCCTGGTCGGTTGTCATGGTTCCTCCCCTAGTCACTGCTGGTCCTCAGTCACCGCTGGTGCTGAGTCGCTTGGTACGGCGAACGTAGGAGCGCGGTGTTCGTCTTCGCATCAGGTGGGGCACCTGGTCGTGACGTGCGGATCGCGTCGGGTGCGCGGGCGATCGTTCACGTGACAGCCCAGAGTGGAGCCCGAGGGTCCTGGGTCGGAAGTTCGTGCGCAGCTCCGGCGCCCAGGCAGGCACCTCGCGGCGTTGGAGAAGCAGCCACGATGAACACCGCATCGAGGCAGCTTCTCCGCCTTGCGATGCACCTACCTGGACACCGGAGCTACTGCACCAACTCCCGACCCAGGACCCTAGACTGCGAGGATGCTGATCGGGCGGGAGGCCGAACGGCGGGCGATCGAACGGCTGGTCGCGGGAGCGCGGGTGGGAACCAGCGGGGTGCTCTTGATCACCGGTGAACCGGGGATCGGGAAGACCGCTCTCGTCGACGAGGCGGCGGCACTCGCCGCGGGTCTGCGCGTCCTCCGGGCCCGTGGAACCGAGGCCGAACAGGAGATCCCGTTCGGCGGCCTGCTGCAACTTCTCCGCCCAGCGCTCGGCGAACTCGACCGAATCCCACCCCCACAACGCAACGCCCTCACCGCTGCCCTCGCCCTCACCACACCCCCGGAAGGACCGCCGGGTGGCACCGGCGTGCGGTCGACGGAGCAGGTGGTGGGTGGTGAAGGCGTGGGCCCGGACGGCCGGGCGGTGGGTGAAGGCGTGGCCGCGCAGGGCCGGGTGGTGGGGGAGCAGGTGGTGGGTGGTGAAGGCGTGGGGCCGGGGGAGGCGGTGGTGCCTGGGGCCGGGGAGTGGGTGGGGAGGCGGGCGCCTGCTGATCGGTTTGCGGTGGGGGCTGCGTCGCTGAGCTTGATCTGCCGGTACGCCGAGTCGGTGCCGGTGGCGATCTTCGTGGACGATGCGCAGTGGCTGGATCGGGCGTCGTCCGAAGCACTGTTGTTCACCGCCAGGCGACTCGTCGCCGATCCGATCGTGCTGGTGATCGCGGCGCGCTCTGGGACTTCCCATCCGCTGGGCGAGGCGGATCTGCCGCAGCTTGCGCTTGGAGGGGTTGCTCTGGACGCCGCTCGGGAGCTGGTGAGCGATCGGGCGTTGCCGGTTGATCTGGTCACGCAGGTTCATCAGATGGTGGGTGGTAACCCACTGGCGTTGCTCGAACTGACCAGTGACCCGGACCAGTTGCGTCGCCTGCCGCCCGTTCTGCCGGGACCGGTGCCACAGCTCCTCGCGGATGCCTTCGCCGCCAGGGCAGACCGGTTGAGCCGTCCCGCGCGAACCGCGTTGCTGGTGGCCGCGGTCGGCGATGGCGACCTTGGTGTCGTGGCTCGTGCCTGTACCGATCTGCAGATCGACATTGCCGCGCTGGCCGAGGCGGAGCAGGCCGCGTTGGTGACGATCGTGGACGGTGTGGTCGAGTTCAGGCATCCACTCGCGCGTTCGGCGATCTACGCGAGCGCGGCTCCGGCGGAGCGGCGTACGGTCCATCGGGCGGTGGCCTCGGCGGTACTGGATGCGGACCGGCGGGCGTGGCACTTGTCGGAAGCGGTGCTCGGTACGGACGACGAGGTCGCGGCGGCACTCGAACAGGCAGCGGGCCATGCCGTCGAGCGCGGCGCTCATGCCGTCGCCGCGACCGCCTTGGAGCGAGCCGCGAGACTGACCGAACGCCCGCAGGACCAAGCGGGCCGATTGGTCGCCGCGGGTGAGGCGGCCTGGCTCGCCGGGATGCCCGATCGCGCGGATGACCTGCTCGTCGCCGCGCTGGAGCGGCAACCACCGCTGCCGGTGATGATCCGGGCGGAGGAACTGCGGGCCGATATCGCGGGCAAGTGCGGTTCGCCGGCGAGCGCGCGGGACCTGCTGCTCGCGGCCGCCGCACGGTCAGTGGATCCGCAGGTTTCGATCGGCTTGTTGAGCGATGTGGTGAACGCCTGCTTCCATCTCGGCGACGCGCGGACCGCTCTGCGTGCGGCTCAGGACATCGAGGACCTGCTCACCCGGGTCGATGAGCCGGGTATCCGGACGCTGGGCCTCCTCTCCTGCGGGATCGCGCGGGTCATGGCAGGCCGTGGCGGGACCGAGCAGATCCGCGAGGCCACTGTGCTGGCACCGTTGGCCGAGCTGGACGGGGATCGTCGGTGGCAGGTCTGGTCCGTGCTCGCACCGCTGTTCCTCCGCGACAGCGCGACCGGGCGGGTCCTGATCCAGCGGGCGATGCGCGATCGGCGTAGCCGGGTGGCGCTGGGCCAGCTGCCGACGTTCCTGTTCTACCTGGCCCGCGACGAGGCGACCACCGATCGCTGGGCGGACGCAGCCTCGTCGTACGACGAAGCGATCCGGCTGGCCCGGGAGACCGGGCAGACCACCGAACTCGCGATCAGCCTGGCCGGGCAAGCCTGGCTCGCCGCGCATCGTGGGCAGGCGGAGGACTGCCAGACCCTGACGGCCGAGGCGATCGACATCTGTACGGACCGGCAGATCCATATCGGCATGGCCTGGTCCCTGTTCGCGCTCGGCGACCTGGAGCTGGGCCGGGGGAATCCGGCGGCCGCGGTACCGCAGTACGAGCGTTTGCTGGAAATGCTGGCGGCGACCGGGATGCTCGATCCGGATCTGTCGCCGGCACCCGAGCTGGTCGAGGCGTACCTCCGGCAGGGGCGGAGTGAGGACGCTCAGGTGGTCGGGCGGTCGTTCGCGCGAGCGGCGGCGGAGAAGGCGCTGCCGTGGTCGCTGGCGCGCGCGGCGCGGGTGAACGGTCTGCTGGGCGGGGAGGAGCGGGAGTTCGAGGCCGCGCTGGGGTGGCATGCGCAGACGCTGGATCTGTTCGAGACGTCGCGGACTCGGTTGGTGTACGGCTCCTGGCTGCGGCGGGTCCGGCGCCGGATCGATGCCCGGATCCAGCTGCGGGTAGCGGTGAGCGCCTTCGACCAGTTAGGGGCCCGGACGTGGGCCGATCTTGCTGCGGCTGAGTTGAAGGCGACCGGGGAGACGGCCAGGCGCCGAGAGGCCAGTACTGCGGACGAGCTGACCCCGCAGGAACGGCAGGTCGCGTTGTTACTGGCCGACGGGCAGAGTATTCGCGCCGCCGCGGCCGGGTTGTTCCTCAGCCCGAAGACGGTCGAGTACCACCTGCGCAAGGTCTACATGAAACTCGGTATCCACAGCCGGGGCGAACTGGCGAAGATCCTCGAGGAGGCTGTGAACAGTGAGTGAATTCCAGCTGTGAGTGAGCGTGAATGACAGTGATGGGATTGGGCCGGCCTTGACTGCGGATGTAATGCTTCAGGCGTGACAGAGTTGATGGAGGCTGCCCGGGAGCTGCTCGGCCTCGCGATGGCCTCCCACTGGCTGTTGCTGATCCTGTTCTTCGCGGCCGCGATCGACGCTGTCTTCCCGGTGATCCCGAGCGAGGGCCTGGTGGTGACCGCAGGCATGGCCGCGGCCGCCGGACACCAGAACCTGCTGCTCGTCATCGTGCTGGCGATGCTCGGCTCGGTGATCGGCGAGTGCGTCTGCTACTTCATGGGCCGCGGTTCCGGGCCGGCGTTGCACCGCTGGTTGCGGCGGCGAGAGGCCCGGCAGCGGATGTACGAGAAGGTGTCCAACGCCTTGCACTCGCGCGGCGGGCTGATCTTGATGACAGTCCGCTACATCCCGGGCGCGCGGATGGTGGCCACCCTGACCGCGGGCGCGACGAAGTACTCGTTTCGCAAGTTCGTCGTCTTCACCTTCGCCGGCGTGACCGTCGCGTACACGTACGTCGCGCTGCTCGGCTACCTCGGCGGCGACGCCTTCGCCCATGACTCGCTCAAGGCGCTGGCCTTCAGCCTCAGCCTCGCCGTCGGCATCGGCCTCCTCTTCGAGACCACCCGCCGCCTCACCAACCGCCGCAAAACCGCGAAAGCCGCAGCCGCCACCGACTGACCGCGCAGGTCCGTACCGGCTCGCGGTCAGAGTGTCAGGTAGCCGTGGGCGGTTTGCCAGGTGCCGCCGGATTTGATCCGGGAGACGATCAGGCGCTGGAGAGTCGTGTCCTGGGGGAACTCGTCCAGTTTGGTCAGGTCGTGGCTGCGGAAGGTGAAGAAGATCGCGCTGTCCTGGGAGTCGCGGGGTTCGCCGTACGGGGTGAACCGGCGGCCGAAGCGGACCGTGTTGGAGTCCTGCGGGAGGTTGTCCAGCAGGTACGGGTCGAGCAGCCAGGACCCGAGCGTCGCAATGCGGACCGGGTACTCCGGGAAGTAGCGCGGGAAGAACTCGCGGGCCTGCGCGAAGCTGGCGTCCACGGCTTCGGGGGTGAGCGGGCCGCTCTCCGGGATGTGTACGCCGATCACCCACTCGCCGGGCTCCACACCAGGCACCGGAGTGGATGCCGGCAACTGGTGGAGCAGGAACTGCAGCCGGCCGAGCGCGTAGATCACCCCGGTCCAGTGGATCGTCATCCACCAGTGGGTCTCGAGCCCGAAGCTACCGTGGGTCCGGCGGTTGACGTCGAGCTGCTTGCCGAGATCCGCGAGGGTGGCCCAGCTGATCTCGTCGGGGATCCCGCGCTGCTGGTGGTACCGGCGGATGTCCGGCAGCGTCGCCAGGAAGGTCGCCACCGAGACCAGCGGGTCGTCCGGGACCTTCAGCTCGTCCTCCGCCGGGAAGGTCCCCATCAACCGGCGCAACTCCGTGGCGAACTCCGCCACCGCCGCCGGGTCGACCGACAGCTTCTCGGCGTCCTCCCGATCCGCGTCGGTGAATCCCAGCAGGCGGTACTCGTCAGCAGTGGTCACCGGACAAGGATGTCAGATCCTTACGAACCGCAGCGCCTGCCGGTCAGCGTTCTCCGGCGCGCGCAGAGGAGAATGGCCCAGGTAAGCCGCTGACGATCGGGAGTCGGACGAGATGATGAGAGCAGTCACCTACACGCAGGCCGGCGATCCGTCCGTACTCGAACTCGTGGAGCGGCCGAATCCCGAGCCCGGAGAGGGCGAGGTGCGGCTGCGCGTGGTCGTCTCGGGCGTGAACCCGACCGACTGGAAGTCTCGCAGCGGCGCGTTCGGCGGCACGACGACCCAGGCCACGGTCCCCAACCATGACGGGTCGGGCGTTGTCGACAAGCTCGGCGCCGACGTCACCGGCTTCAGCGTCGGCGACCGCGTCTGGGTCACGCTCGCCGGCGACGGCCGGCCAGGCAGCGGCACCGCCCAGGAGTACACCGTCGTCCCTGCCGAACGCGTCTTCCCGCTGCCGGCTGCCGCGGACTTCGAGCTGGGCGCCAGCATCGGCATCCCCGCCGCCACCGCACATCGCGCGCTGACCGTTGCCGAAGACGGCCCAGCGCGCCTGCATCCGAACGCCCTCGACCGCCGAATCGTGCTCGTCGCAGGCGGGGCGGGTGCAGTCGGCAACGCCGCCATACAGCTCGCGCGCTGGGCAGGCGCAAGAGTGATCGCCACCGTCAGCGGTGACACGAAAGGGAAGCTCGCCGTCGCTGCCGGCGCTCACCATGTCGTCAACTACAGGGACACGGACGCCGCCGCGCAGATCAGCCGCCTCGCCCCCGACGGCGTCGATCTGATCGTCGAAGTCGCAGCGGGCGCGAACGCGGACCTCGACCAGACCGTACTCCGCCCGCGCGGGACGATCTCCATCTACGCGAACGACGGCGGCGCCTCGTTCAACCTCGACGTACGGCGCAACATGGGCCTCAACGCCCGCTACCAGTTCGTCCTCCTCTACACCGTGGGCTGGGACCGGATCGCTGCGGCTGCCGCGGACATCAATCAGGCTATCGAAGAGGGCGGATTCCGGGTCGGCGACGAGGCTGGGCTGCCGCTTCACCGCTTCAGCCTCGATCAGACGGCGGCAGCCCACGCGGCCGTCGAGAGCGGAGCGGTCGGCAAGGTTCTCATCACCGTGTAGGTAGCTCCTGCCGCTGCGCTAGAGCCAGATCGTGAGTCCGTGATCGCCTACCTGCATATCGTGAGTCCGTGGTCGCCTACCTGCGGTTCCCTCCGCCGCCCTCGTTGCGTGACGTCGTCGAGCATTTCTGGATGGTGGAGGGATCGGGCTCGGCCGAGGTCCAGCGCCAGATCCTGATCCCGAACGGCCGGCCTGCCTTCGCCGTCGCGCTGGCCGAGCCTGGTTTCCGGCACGATCCGCTGAGCGGAGCCCGATGGCGCAACGAGGGTTCGCTGTTCGGGATCATGACCCGGCCGCATGTCCTGTCGCAGTCCGGCCCGTCCAGCTATGTCGGCGCCGAACTCAAACCCTGGGGAGTGGCCGCACTCGGCCGCTCCGATCGACTGGTCGACGCGGTCCTGCCCCTCGACGATTGGCTGGGTGCCGGTACTACGGGACGACTGGCGGGTGGGTTACGTGCGGTCGAGTTCGGCGCGTCGCGAGCGGATGGGCTGGCCGCGTTCCTTGAGCCGTTGGTGCAGGTGGTTCGGTTCGAGTTGGTGGAACGGGCCGTCGATCTCGTGGAGAAATACCGTGGCACGTGGACGGTTGCCGAGTTGGGTCGCGCACTGGTCACGCCGTACAGCACGTTGCATCGGACGTTTCATGGGTTGACCGGGGTTGGGCCAAAGCAGTTCAGCGAGATCGTGCGGTACTTCCACTTCGTCGGTGAACTGCTGGACGGACCGGCGGATGCGGCGGCGACATTGGCTGCGCTGCATGGGTATTACGACCAGGCGCATGCGGCGCGGGACTTCAAGCGGTACACGGGGGTCAGCGCCTCGTCGTTCCTCGCGGTACAGAACGGGATCGCGGCGTTGATGCATGAGAGATCCGTCCAAGACGGCGAAGGGGTGGCCGGGGGAGGCTGAGGTTCTCTGGCGATGTCGTAGCGGTGAGGGAGAACCTGGTGGGACGGATCATTCATGTCGAGTTGACGGCGGCCGATCTCGATCGGGCCGCGGCCTTCTATGCCGAGGTGTTCGGGTGGAAGGCGGAGCCGTCGCCGTTCCTGGCTGGGTATCTGGTCGCGGCGACTGGTGAGGGGGACGGGATCGACGGGGCGATCATGAGCCGGGAGTACCAGCAGCAGGCTGCGATCGCGTGGTTGCAGGTCGATGATCTCGAGGACACGTTGGCGGCGGTGGTCGCGGCCGGTGGGGAGGCGGCGGGGGAGCCGCAGGAGATCCCCGGGGTCGGGCGGATGGTCTATGTCCGCGACCCCGAGGGCACTCTCCTCGGACTAAAACAACCCAGCTGAATCAGCCGGCGGCGGTGTCGATGTGGCGGGCAAGGACCAGGTCGTCTTCGGTGATGCCGCCGGCTTCGTGGCTGCTGACGCGGAACGTGATGGTGGTGTAGCGGATGTCGATGTCGGGGTGGTGGTTCATCGACTCCGCCAGCTGCGCGACGGTCGCGACCAGGCGGATGCCGTCCAGGAAGGTCGGCTTCTGCACGCTGCGGACGAGAGCGTTGTCCGCAGCCGTCCAGTTCGGCAGGTGTTCGCGGATCGCCATATCGATCTGATCGTCCGTCAGCAGTTCGGCCATACCGACACTCTAGTGCTGAGCGACCGTATCCCCACCACTCAGTAACCCCGTGCTCTGGCCCAGTAGGCGGGTGCTCCAGGCTCAGCATTGGTCCGGGGGACCGGCTTACTGCGTGGTGGAGGAACGCTGGATGCGGGTGGAGGTGAAGAGGCCCGCCAGGGCGAGGGCGGCGGAGGCGGTGATGATGGTGCCGAAGACCCACGGGCCTGGCGCATCGGCCTTGACAGCGAGGAGGGCGCCGCTGACGGCGAGGGCGGTGGCGATGCTCATCGTGCCGGCCATCTGGGCCGCGCTGCTGTTGCGGCCGGAGTTGTTCGCGTCGGACAGGTCGAGGGTGAGCACCGACAGACTCGACGAACTCAGCCCCATCCCGACGCCCGCGATCATCCAGCCGATCAGGCCGGCCCAGGTCAGCGAATCCGCCCAAGCGAGCAACGATGTACCGGTCAGGCCGACGGTCATCAACGCGAGCCCGATCCGCAGAACCGTCACTCGAGCCAGACCATGCTCGCGGCCCTGCAACCACGAACCGAACGCCCAGCTGACCCCGGTGATCGACAACGTGATCCCGGCTCGCGACGGGCTGAAGTCGTGCAACAACGTCAACAGCAACGGCAGATACGCGCCCGCCCCAGCGAACGCGGCTCCGCCCAGTCCGCGCACCGCAACGACGGCCGGAAACCCTCGCCGCGCCACGAAGGTCCCGCCGGGCATCACCCGCACCGCGGCGACCCCGAGCACGACCAGACTCACCGCAATCGCCAGACCCGCGAGCACAGGATGCGGTTCGAGCTGATCCCCGGACCAGGTGAGCACGAACAGCGCCACAGAGGCCGCGAACGCCCACGGCAGCCGGGATCTCGACGCCTCCAGCTCGGCGACTTCTTCGGTACTACGCTCCGGGGCGGCCGCCTTCGCGGCGAGCCGCATCGCCGGTCGGAGCAGGAACCAACTCGGTACCAGCAGAACGAGTGCGCCAAGGAAGACCCACCGCCAGCCGACCTGCTCCGTCACAAGTCCGGTGAGGACTGGTCCGGCGACCGACGGCAGGATCCACATCGCCGCGAACAACGAGAACATCCGCGGCCGGAGTACAGGCGGGAGGGCACGGGCGACGAGGACCATCAGCGCGACGTCCAATAGTCCTTCCGCCAGCCCGCTCAGCAGACGGCCCGCCACCACCATCGGCATCGCCTGGGCCGTGCCGACGAGGAGTTGCGCGAGGGCGAAGGTGATCGCGCCGGTCCGGAGTGCCGGGATCGGGCCGCGCCGGTCGGCCCAGAGCCCGGCGACCGCGAGCGAGACCAGGTAGCTGGCGTTCGGGGCCGCGTTCGCCAGTCCGAAGCTGCCGAGGGCATCGAACTCGCGGACCATCGTCGGCAGCGCCGTCCCGACCGCCCGGTTCTCGAACGCGCCCAACGTCACCAGCCCGACCACGCCGAGGACCAGGGGAAGATGGGCGCCGCTGAACAGGCGATGCCGGGTTGCGGCAAGCTCGGTGGAAGACATGCCGGCCATCCTCGGAGTTCAAGCGAACTTCAAGTCAACCCGGACTAGGAAATCCGCGATCTGTTGTCGGGAAGGCGGAAGACGAGGATCAGGACACGGAGTACCAGGACCGCGCAGATGACCAGGAGGTTGTAGGCGAACAGCTGGTACAGGGTCATCGACTCGGTGACCTGCGGCCCACCGGGTGTGCCGAGCAGGAGGACCGCCATCAGGCCCGCGGTCGCGCCGAGAACGGCGAGCAGGAGCTGGTGCAGCAGGGCGGTGAAGTGCCGCGGGCGGACCGGGTGTTCGGGGCTAGCCGGCCGACCGAGCCGAGGTCGAGCATCCCGATCCGGCCGCCCGCGAGCAGCAGGAAGTTGCCCGGGTGCGGGTCCGCGTGGAACACCCCGTCGATCGCCACCTGGCCGAGCAGGCAGTCGAACAGGATCCGCGCCAGCCGACCGGCGTCCAAGTCTTGTTCGGCGATCGCGGGAGCGGCGTTACCGAGCGGGATGCCATCGAGTCGCTGCATCACCCGTGCGATGGAGCCGCCCCTGAAACGCCCCAGCCCCGAACGCCGGGCAGGCGGTCGGGGCCGGGATCGGGTCGATCAGGCGCCGCGGCGGCGGATCTTGTTGCCTAGCCAGACGATCGGGTCGTACTTGCGGTCGACGACGCGCTCCTTCATCGGGATCAGCGCGTTGTCGGTGATCTTGATGTGCTCGGGGCACACCTCGGTGCAGCACTTGGTGATGTTGCAGAAGCCCAGGCCGTGCTGCTCCTGTGCCTCGTGCTGACGGTCGGCAGCGTCGAGCGGGTGCATGTCCAGCTCGGCGATCCGCATCAGGAACCGGGGGCCGGAGAAGCTCTCCTTGTTCTCCTCGTGGTCCCGGATCACGTGGCAGGTGTCCTGGCAGAGGAAGCACTCGATGCACTTGCGGAACTCCTGCGAGCGCTCGACGTCGACCTGCTGCATCCGGTACTCGCCCGGCTTCAGGTCGGCCGGCGGCGTGAACGCGGGGATCTCGCGGGCCTTCTGGTAGTTGTACGAAACGTCCGTGACGAGGTCGCGCATCACCGGGAAGGTGCGCATCGGCGTGACCGTGACTACCTCGTCCTCTTCGAACGTGTTCATCCGGCACATGCACATCAGCTTCGGCATGCCGTTGATCTCGGCGCTGCAGGAGCCGCACTTGCCGGCCTTGCAGTTCCACCGGACGGCCAGATCGGGCGCCTGGGTCGCCTGCAGCCGGTGGATGACGTCGAGGACGACCTCGCCCTCGTTCACCTCGACCTCGTAGTCCTTGAGGTCACCGCCCTCAGAGTCCCCACGCCAAACGCGAAACTTGCCTTTGTAGCTCATCGACGTCCTCGCTTCGCTCCGGGCGCCGATGAGGCACGAAGCACACTGCGCTGTTTGATGCCCTCGCTTCGCTCGGTCATGTGGCCGGCAGCTCCTCTTCCGTCAGGTACTTCTTCAGCTCGTCGAGTTCGAACAACTCCAGCAGGTCATCGCGCATCGGGATCTGGTCCTTGCGGACCACATTCACCCCGCCGTCGGTGTCGAGCGAGCAGACCAGCAGCAGTTTGCGCCAGTCGGCGTTCATGCCCGGGAAGTCGTCCCGGGTGTGACCGCCGCGCGACTCCTGCCGCTGCAGCGCCGCCTTGGCGACACACTCGGACACCGTCAGCATGTTGCGCAGGTCGAGCGCCAGGTGCCAGCCCGGGTTGAACTGCCGGTGTCCCTCGACCGTCATCTTCGCGATCCGGCCGCGGTACTCGGCCAGCTTCGCCAGCGCCCGCTCCATCTCCTCTTCCTTGCGGATGATGCCGACCAGGTCGTTCATCGACTGCTGCAGTTCGGTGTGGATCGTGTACGGGTTCTCGCCGCCCTCGAGCTCGAACGGCGCCAGCGCCTCGGCCGCCGCGGCGTCGATGTCCGCCTCGGCGATCTTCGGCCGCTCGCTGCCGAGCTGATCGACGTACGTCGCCGCACCCATTCCGGCGCGCCGCCCGAACACCAGCAGGTCGGACAACGAGTTGCCACCGAGCCGGTTCGACCCGTGCATGCCACCGGCAACCTCACCGGCCGCGAACAGACCCGGTACGACGGACTGCGCGGTGTCGGGGTCCACCTCGACGCCACCCATCACGTAATGGCAGGTCGGGCCGACCTCCATCGGTTCGGCGGTGATGTCGACGTCCGCGAGTTCCTTGAACTGGTGGTGCATCGACGGCAGCCGCCGGGTGATCTCCTCGGCCGGGAGCCGGGTCGACACGTCCAGGAAGACACCACCGTGCGGCGTACCGCGGCCGGCCTTGACCTCGGAGTTGATGGCCCGGGCGACCTCGTCGCGCGGCAGCAGCTCGGGGGGACGCCGGTTGTTGTCCGGGTCCTTGTACCAGCGGTCCGCCTCGTCCTCGGTCTCCGCGTACTGCGCGCGGAACACGTCCGGCACGTACTCGAACATGAACCGCTTGCCCTCGGAGTTCTTCAGTACGCCGCCGTCGCCGCGAACCGACTCGGTGACCAGGATCCCCTTCACCGACGGCGGCCAGACCATGCCGGTCGGGTGGAACTGGATGAACTCCATGTTGATCAGCGTCGCGCCGGCCCGCATCGCCAGCGCGTGCCCGTCACCGGTGTACTCCCACGAGTTCGAGGTGACCTTGAACGACTTGCCGACCCCACCGGTCGCGAGCACGACGGCCGGGGCGTCGAACAGGATGAACCGGCCCGACTCGCGCCAGTACCCGAACGCGCCGGAGATCGCGTCGCCGTCCTTGAGCAACTCGGTGACGGTGCACTCGGCGTACACCTTGAGGTTGGCCTCGTAGTCGCCGGTCGCCTGGAAGTCCTCCTGCTGCAGCGACACGATCTTCTGCTGCAGCGTGCGGATCAGCTCCAGGCCGGTCCGGTCGCCGACGTGCGCGAGCCGCGGGTACGTGTGGCCGCCGAAGTTCCGCTGGCTGATCCGGCCGTCCGGGGTCCGGTCGAACAGGGCGCCGTACGTCTCCAGCTCCCAGACCCGGTCCGGGGCCTCCTGGGCGTGCAGCTCGGCCATCCGCCAGTTGTTCAGGAACTTCCCGCCACGCATCGTGTCGCGGTAGTGGACCTGCCAGTTGTCGTTCGAGTTCGCGTTGCCCATCGCGGCGGCGCAACCGCCCTCGGCCATCACGGTGTGCGCTTTGCCGAACAGCGACTTGCACACGATCGCGGTGCGCTTGCCCTGTTCACGGGCCTCGATCGCCGCCCGCAGACCGGCGCCGCCGGCCCCGATCACGACGACGTCGTAGGAGTGTCGTTCCAGCTCAGTCATTGAGGAATGTCCTGTTTTCGATTCGGCACAGCTCAGTTGAAGATGCGCAGGTCGGAGAACCAGCCGGCGGAGACCGCCATGATGTAGGCGTCGGTCGCGATCACGGTGACCAGCGAGATCATCGCGTACGTGCCGTGCTTGGGGTTCAGCTTGGACACGAAGGTCCAGTACCGGTAGCGCAGCGGGTGCTTGGAGAAGTTCTTCAGCCGGCCGCCGACGATGTGCCGGCAGGCGTGGCACGACAGCGTGTACAGCCAGAGCATCACCAGGTTGATCCAGATGATCAGGGTGCCCAAGCCGATGCCGAAGCCGCCGTCCTCGCCGTGGAAGGCCTGGATGCCGTCGTAGACGTTCAGCACACCGAAAACCAGCGCGCCGTAGAAGAAGTACCGGTGCAGGTTCAGCGCGATCAGCGGGAACTTGCGCTCACCGGTGTACTTCTTGTGCGGCTCCGGCACCGCGCAGGCGGCCGGCGCGAAGAACAGCGAGCGGTAGCCGGCCTTGCGGTAGTAGTAACAGGTGCCGCGGAAGCCGGCCAGCACCGCGAAGGTGATGATGCTGAACGGGATGACCCGGGGGAACTCGCCGAACCACGTACCCAGGTGGCTCGAGCCCGGCACACAGGACTCCGTCACACAGGGCGAGTACAGCGGGGTGAGGTAATGGAACTCGTCGACCCAGTACCACTTGTTCATGAAGATCCGGACCGTCGCGTAGACGACGAAGAAGCCCAGGATCACCCCGATCCGCAGCGGCGCCAGCCACCAGCGATCGGTACGCAGTGTCTTCTGCCCGATCGAAGCGCGACCGGTGCTCTCAACTCCTAGTGCCATCAGCAACGTCCTCGCTTCGCTGCGGGCGTTGCTGCTGGCACGAAGCCGCTATGTTTAATTTTTCGCTCGGTGCCCTCGCTCATGGCGCGTGCCGATCAGGCGCGCCGAAGCCTTCTTGCTCCGCGTCGGTCCACATGGACGCGTCATACTCCACGTCGGGAATCTCCTCGAGCTCCTCCGGAACGGGTCCGGGTTTGTGATGCGGGTCGGGTGGGCCGAGCTCGACCAGGTCGTCGCTCAACCTGGCCACGTCCGACACCAGTCGGCGGACGCCGAGGGTGTCACCGTACTCCTGGCTGAGTTTGCCGACGCTCGCGTGCAGTGCTTCGAGTGCGCGCTGCGCTGCCGCCACGGAACTGCTGCCGTCGCCCATGCCGACTCCAGTAGTCTTTTTGTCGCTGTCAGTATGGGCACACTTTGCCCTTGCGCGGCGCTCAACGGAAGACCCCTCGGTACGGCGTGTTTCTAGTTAGGCTGCCCTCAGTTGCGGGCCGCCGACGAGTGGAGTAATGGGGCGTATCCCGCCTTCAGTACAACGAGATTCGCCGGTGGAGTCAGTACTACGACCTGCCGGTGGCCGGGTGGCTCGACCGGTTCGGCGTACCCGTTCCATGACCAACGCAACACTTTCCCGTCGATGACCAGGGCCGGTACGGCGTCGTACGAGATCATCGCGCCGTCAGGGAGTTCGTGGAGCTCGGCGATCGTGGTTCGTTGCCGGCGGGTGCGTGGTTCGACCCGCTCGAGGTGGAGTTGCGCGTCCATCGTGGCTGCCCGGGGCCGTTCGGGCAGATCGCGGCCGGTGGCCCACGCACCGGCGTACCGGAGGTAGTCGCGACGGCGGCAGTACGCGCAGGGGCGATGACCGGCGGCGAGTGCGACGGCCTCGTCGAAGAAGAACAACGCGGTCCACCGGCCGGGCGGCATCGGATCGCGGCGGACGCCCTTGTAGTCGAGCAGGCAGCAGATCCACGCCTTCGACCGCCAGCGGGTGGTGCCGAGCCGCCGGTCCACGCCGTGCAGCGAGCCGCGATTGCCCATCAGCAGACCACGGCCCTCGTCGGCCACGATCTCCTGCGTCGGCAACACCCTGTTCTGCAGCGGCACCCACTCATTCTTAACCCCGCCACCGACAGTTTCTGGCACAGTGCATCTCCGTGACTGACAGGCAGGTGGTCGTCGGGGTCGCGATGATCCGGGAGGGCAGGGTGCTGGTTGCCCTGCGCCCCGGGCCGGAAGGCGGCTGGGAGTTCCCCGGCGGGAAGGTCGAGCCGGGGGAGTCCGAGCGAGCGGCCGGCGCGCGTGAGCTCGAGGAAGAACTCGGCGTAATGGTCGAGGTCGGCGAGCCGCTGGGCATCGATTCGCCGATCGGCGATCACTACCTGCTACGGGTCTATCTCGCTGAGTTGATCGCGGGCGACCCGGTCCCGCACGAGCACGCTGAAGTGCGCTGGATCGGCCCCGCGGAACTCGGCCAACTGGGCTGGTTGCCGGCCGATCGTCCCTTTCTGCCGGTCCTTCGGGCCAAGCTGATGGGCAATCTGATCCGTCACGATTCCGATACGAGCGGGCCCGGTGCATAGCGTCCATACTTCGAGATACGTAGGGTTCCGGCAACTCTGCAGTTGCGGGGTGGGCTGCCGGGCAACGACCGGGAAGGACGGGCGAACAGCAATGACGCTGGGGGTAACAGAGGCCCAGTCGCCAGAGGGCGGACTGCCGGCTGATCATCTGGCCGAGACCGCCGAGGCGAAGCAGATCGAGGGACGGTCGCTGGGGCAGATCGCCTGGGCGCGGCTGAAGAAGGACAAGATCGCGATCGCGAGCGCGATCATCATCCTGCTGATCATCGCGGTGGCGGTCTTCGCGCCGCTGATCGTGAAGCTGAACGGCTTCCCGCCGGATCAGTTCAACAAGACCAACGCCGACGGGTCGCCGCTGCTGAACACGCGCGACGGCGGGATCCCGATCGGCGGCCTGTGGGGCAGCGGGACCAGTAGCGAGCACTGGCTCGGCGTCGAGCCGCAGAACGGCCGCGACGTGTTCTCCCGGCTGGTCTACGGCACCCGGGTGTCCCTGCTGGTCGCGCTCGGCGGCACCATCATCGCGATCGTGATCGGCACCGTCGTCGGGATGGTGTCGGGCTACTTCCGCGGCTGGGTGGACACCCTGCTCAGCCGGCTGATGGACATCATGCTCAGCTTCCCCTCACTGCTGTTCGTGATGGCCCTGACGCCGGTGATCGCCGACCGCGGGCAGGACCTGTTCGGCATCCCCGACGACAACAAGCTGCGGATGGGCGTGCTGATGTTCGTGCTCGGCTTCTTCGGCTGGGCCTACCTGGCCCGGATCGTCCGCGGCCAGACGCTGTCGCTGCGCGAACGCGAGTTCGTCGAGGCGGCCCGGTCGCTCGGCGCCGGCCCGGGCTACGTGATCTTCCGGCAGATCCTGCCGAACCTGTTGCCGACGCTGCTGGTCTACACCACCCTGCTGATTCCGAGTTACATCACCGCGGAGGCGGCGTTGTCGTTCCTGGGTGTCGGCATCAAGGAACCCACCTCGTCGTGGGGCCGGATGATCGCCGACGCCTCGGACTGGATCGAGAGCAACCCGCTCTACCTGTTTTTCCCCGGGTTGGCGTTGTTCATCACGGTGCTCGCCTTCAACCTGCTCGGCGACTCCGTCCGCGACGCCCTCGACCCGCGAGCCGGAAGGGGCTGACGCATGGGCCGCTATCTGATCCGCCGCCTGCTGCAGACCGTGGTCATCCTCTTGGTGATCAGCGCCATCACGTTCTTCCTGTTCTGGGCCACCCCGGCGAACCCGGCGTTGCTGATCTGCGGCAAGGACTGCAACACCGAAACCGTCGCGCAGGTCAACGCGACATATGGGTTCGACGACCCGCTGATCGTGCAGTACGGCACGTACATGCAGGGCCTGCTCAGCCCGGGCGGCCGTACGATCGGCTCCGAGGGCAGTGAGCGGGAGTGCCCGTGGCCCTGCTTCGGCGAGTCGTACCAGAACGGCATCCCGGTCTGGGACTCGATCTCCGACGCGTTCCCGGCGACGCTGTGGCTGGCCACCGGCGCGGCGGTGCTGTGGTTGTTCTTCGGCGTCATGCTCGGGTTGATCGCGGCATTACGCAAGGGCAAGCTGATCGACAAGCTGAGCGTCGGAATCGCCCTGTTCGGCGTGTCCTTCCCGACCATCGTGTTCGGCTATCTGCTGTTGTTCCTCTTCATCGTGAAGCTGCAATGGATTCCGTTCCCGGACACCGCCAATGCCGCCCTGTTCACGGTGGGGCC
The DNA here is from genome assembly GCF_004361855.1 of Kribbella caucasensis. Classification (GTDB taxonomy): domain Bacteria; phylum Actinomycetota; class Actinomycetes; order Propionibacteriales; family Kribbellaceae; genus Kribbella; species Kribbella caucasensis. Next base: position 122,441 of record NZ_SNWQ01000014.1, on the reverse strand, counting down.
GGTGAAGTGGCTGCAGTTCTACATCCTGCCGTGGATCACGTTGGCGCTGGTGTTCGCGGCGCTCTACACCCGGCTCACCCGGGCCAACATGATCGACACGATGAACGAGGACTACATCCGGACCGCCCGGGCCAAGGGCCTCAGTGAGCGGACCGTGGTGTTCAAGCACGGGCTGCGGTCCGCGCTGACGCCGATCGTGACCATCTTCGGCCTCGACCTGGGCGGCCTGCTCGGCGGCGCGGTGATCACCGAACAGATCTTCAGCATCACCGGGCTGGGCAAGTTAGCGATCGACTCGGTGCTCGGCAACGACCTGCCGGCGATCATGGGCGTGGTGCTCTTCGCGGCGATCTTCGTCGTCGTCGCGAACATCGTCGTCGACGTCCTGTACGCCTTCATCGACCCGCGCGTGCGGCTGTCCTGACCCGACGAGGAGACCAATGACCGAGTCAGTGGCAACAGCGGCGACGCCTGCGCGGGAGACCGGCCGGCCGTTCCTGGAGCTCAAGGACCTGCAGGTGCACTTCCCGACCGACGACGGTCTGGTGAAGGCGGTGAACGGCCTCAGCTTCACCCTGGAGCGCGGCAAGACCCTTGGCATCGTCGGCGAGTCCGGTTCCGGCAAGAGCGTGTCCAGCCTTGCCATCATGGGCCTGCACAAAGGCAGCCGGGCCAAGGTGGGCGGCGAGATCTGGCTGGATGGCGCCGAACTGGTGTCGATGTCGGTGGCCGAGATCCGCCGGTTGCGGGGCCAGCAGGTGGCGATGATCTTCCAGGACCCGCTGTCCGCGATGCACCCGTTCTACCGGGTCGGTGACCAGCTCACCGAGGCCTACCTGGTGCACAACAGCGTGTCCAAGGCGGTGGCGAAGAGGCGCGCGATCGACCTGCTCGACCGGGTCGGCATCCCGGCCCCGAACAAGCGCTTCGACGACTACCCGCACCAGTTCTCCGGCGGGATGCGGCAGCGCGCGATGATCGCGATGGCGCTGATGTGCGACCCGGCGCTGCTGATCGCCGACGAGCCGACCACCGCGCTCGACGTCACCGTGCAGGCGCAGATCCTGGACCTGATGATGGATCTGCAGAAGGAGTTCAACTCCGCGATCGTCATCATCACCCACGATCTCGGCGTGGTCGCCCAGATGACCCAGGACGTGGTGGTGATGTACGGCGGCCGGGTGGTTGAACAAGGCAACGTCCGGGACATCTTCTACCGGCCGGAGATGCCGTACACCTGGGGGCTGCTCGGTTCGATCCCGCGGGTGAATCGCGGCGGCGACCACCGGCTCAAGTCGATCCGGGGCACCCCTCCGTCGCTGATCAACCTGCCCAAGGGCTGCCCGTTCCAGCCTCGCTGCGACTACCAGGAGCACGTCGAAGGCCACTCCTGCGTCAGCGAGCTGCCCGAGCTGTTGCAGGTGGACACGGGGGGACACCGGGTGCGTTGCCACATCGACCACCTGCAGCGCGAACGGCTGTTCACCGAGCAGATCAAGCCGAGCCTGTGATCGCGGACAAGGAGCAGACGTGAGTACGTCGACGTCGGTGGAACAAGCGCCCGGGAAGACGGCGAAGGGAGAGGTGCTGCTCGAGGTCGAGGGCCTGCAGCGCTACTTCCCGGTCACCCGGGGGATCATCTTCCAGAAGCAGACCGGGGCGGTGAAGGCGGTCGACGGGATCGACCTGTCCATCCGCACCGGCGAGACCCTGGGCGTGGTCGGGGAGTCGGGCTGCGGCAAGACCACCACGGGCCGGCTGGTGACCAGGCTGGACGAGCCGACCGGGGGCACCATCCGGTTCGAGGGCACGGACATCACCCACCTGAACCGGGCCAAGATGCGGCCGATCCGGCGGGAGATCCAGATGATCTTCCAGGACCCGTTCTCGTCGCTGAACCCGCGGCAGACGGTCGGCACCATCATCGGCGCCCCGTTCGACATCCAGAAGGTGAAGACCGAGGACGGCACGAAGAAGGCCGTCCAGGCGCTGATGGAACGGGTCGGGCTGAACCCCGAGCACTACAACCGCTACCCGCACGAGTTCTCCGGCGGTCAGCGGCAGCGGATCGGTGTCGCACGGGCACTCGCGCTGCGGCCGAAGCTGATCGTCTGCGACGAGCCGGTGTCGGCGCTCGACGTCTCCATCCAGGCGCAGATCGTGAATCTGCTGGAGGACCTGCAGGATGACTTCGAGCTGGCCTACCTGTTCATCGCCCACGACCTGTCGGTGATCCGGCACATCTCCGACCGGGTGGCGGTGATGTACCTGGGCAAGGTGGTCGAGACCGCGGACCGAGACGAGCTCTACAACCACGCCCGGCACCCGTACACGCACGCGCTGCTGTCGGCCGTCCCGGAGGCTGATCCTGACGCGACAGCAAACCGGGAGCGGATCCGGCTCACCGGCGACGTGCCGAGCCCACTCAACCCACCGTCCGGCTGCCGGTTCAGGACCCGGTGCTGGAAGGCCCAGGACATTTGTGCCGCACAGGAGCCGCCGCTGCTCCAGATCGGCGCTCCGGGCCACCTAGCGGCCTGCCATTTTCCTGAGGAACGGGATGTGATCTGACCATTACCGAAAGTAGCCTCATTATCTAGCGATGGCATTGAAGCGGTCACGATCCGATCAAGGGGGCCTACCTGCGTTGCGCCCCTTATGAATCTGTGAATTGATGACCGCGAAATGACGGAGATGGTTTTCTCAGGCCGCCGTGACCCGGCGTTGAACGTCATGACAAGGAAGGAACACTGGCTATGAAACATGCCAAACGAGTCGGACCGGCGATTGCCGTAGGTGTCGCACTGGCACTGACGGCGACCGCATGCGGCGGGGACGAAACCGGTACGCCGACGACCCAGGCCACGGCCGGCGCCAAGGGGGGCACCGTCACCGTTTATCACGTCACCGACGTCGAGCACCTCGACCCGGCGCGGAACTTCGTCACCGACTCCCAGATGATCGGCAAGCTGATCGGCCGGTCGCTGACGGACTACCGCTACGACGCCAAGGCGAAGAAGATCGTGCTGGAGAAGGACCTCGCCGAGAGCTACGAATCCAGCCCGGACTTCAAGACCTGGACCTTCAAGCTGAAGGACGGGATCAAGTACGAGGACGGCACGCCGGTCAAGGCGGCCGACATCAAGTACAACGCCGAGCGCTCGTTCTCCGCCGACATGGCCGAGGGTGCGCCGTACGCCCACGAGTACCTCGACTGCCCCGGCTACAAGGGCCCGTACGTGGCCGGCAACAACGGCGGCAAGGGCTGCACCGCGATCGAGGTGCCGGACGACAAGACGATCATCTTCAAGCTGAACCGCCCGGTCTCGTCCTTCGACGGCACAGCGAGCATGAAGGTCTTCTCGCCGGTTCCGCAGGCCAAGGACACCAAGACCCAGTACGACAACCACCCGGTCTCCACCGGCCCGTACAAGATCGAGTCCTACACCCGCAAGAAGCAGCTGGTGCTGGTCCGCAACGACCAGTGGGACCAGAAGACGGACCCGCTGCGCACAGCCCTGCCGGACAAGTTCATCTTCAAGTTCGGTGACGCCGAGGCGACCGTCGACCAGCGGCTGTTCGCCGACGGCGCGGCCGACAAGAGCTCGTTGAGCTTTTCGCCGGTGCAGCCGGAGAACATCGCCAAGACGAACCAGGCGAACGTCAAGGACCGCGTGGTCGAGGGCACCGACATCTGCCGCCGGTACATCGCGTTCAACCAGCAGAAGCCGTTGCTGAAGAATCAGAAGCTGCGCGAGGCGCTGTACTACGGTCTGGACCGGACCCTCTACCGCGATGGCCGTGGTGGCGAGCGGCTCGCGGCGGTGGTCGACTCGATCATTCCGCAGGACATGGAGGGCTACAAGGCGGAGGAGACCTTCAAGGCTCCGCCGGAGGGCGACCAGACCAAGGCCAAGGCGTTGCTTACAGAGGCCGGCTACAAGGGCGAGAAGCTCGTCCTCGGCACCGCTGACACGGGTCTGGCGGTCAAGGCCGCCGAGGCCGCGCAGGCGTCCTGGAAGGCCATCGGCGTCAACGTCGACATCCGCAAGATCCCGGGCGACAACTACTACTCGACCCAGCAGCAGGACTCCGCGGCTACCGACCTGATCACCGCCGGGTGGTGCTACGACTGGGCGAGCCTGACGACGATCGTTCCGTCCGTGCTCGGACCGGACACGACCGCTCCGAACAAGGCCGCGCAGAACAACTACGGTCGTGGCCAGGCCGGTTGGGACAAGATGGCGGAGTTGGCGAAGGAGACCGACAAGCAGAAGGTGGAGACCGGCCTGTCCGACCTCTACGTCGAGATCATGAAGACGGCCCCGCTGGTGCCGACCGTTCAGGACCTCAACGTGTACGTCGTCGGCTCCAACATCGCCAACGCCGTGGCCGACCCGAACACCGGTGGTTACCCCGACCTGACCCAGATCGGCCTCAAGCAGGCGAACTGAGCCAGGCGGACGACAACCGCGACTGAAACCGCGGGGCGGTATCCGGATCCTTCCGGGTGCCGCCCCGCGGCGCGTTCAGGCCCTGTCGTTCAGGCCTCGTCGAGGAGGCTGCGGAGGGCGGCTCCGCGGTGGCTGTGGTGCTGGTCGTGGAGGGTGAGGGCGAGGCGCCACTCGCGGTGGGCTTCGGGGCGGCGGCCTTGGCGGTGGCGGGTCTGGCCGAGGGTGGTGCGGATGTCGGCCTCGCAGAGCCAGTCGCTGTGCCGGCCGGCGATGGCGAGGGCCTCGGTGAGGTGGGCGGCGCCGGTGTCGAGGTCGTCGGTGTCCAGGCAGAGCTTGCCGAGTTCGTTGAGGACTTCGGCTTGCTGGATCGCGGCTCCGGCCTCGCGGTACAGGTCGAGGCCCTGCTGCAGGTAGCGGTCGGCGAGGTCGAGGCGGCCGGCCTCGCGGTAGGCGACGCCGACGTTCTGGGCGACCATGCCGCGGTACCGCTCCTGCCCTGGTTCGACGAGGAGGTCCAGGGCCTCGGTGAAGTGGTGCTGGGCGGAGTCGGTCGCTCCCGTGCGCAGGTAGAGCATGCCGAGGGCGAGACAGGCCCACGCGGCACGTGGTGGGCTGCCCAGGGTCAGGCCGATCTCGCGGGCGCGGGCGGCGTACGGGATGCCGTCGGCGATGCGGCCGGCGCGTTCGAGGACGTGGCTGAGGCTGCTCAGGCAGAGCGCCTGCAGGTTCTCGTCGCCCGATTCGTGCGCGGCCTGCACAGCCTGTCGTAGGGGAGCCACGGCCTCCTGGTACTGCTCCAGTTCGGCGTGGGCCGCTCCGAGATCGTGCAGGACGATCCCCTCGGCTGTCCGATCCGGCCCGCCACGGACGAGGCGTAGTACGGACTCGTTGGCCTGCAACCAGTCGAGCCACGCACGCCGGAGGGCGTAGTACGCGTTGAGGCCGACAGCGAGTTGTACGGCGAGCTGTGGTTGCTCCCGCACGGCCTGCTGGATGGTGGAGACCAGACTGGTTCGCTCGTTGTCCAGCCACGCCAGTACGTCGTCCTGGTTGGCCAGGTCGTCGGCCCCTTCCAGCCAGGACTGGTTGAGCCACTTCTCCCGGGTCAGCCCGTGTCCGGCGTACTCGCTGGCCTTCCAGACGACCGCGGACACCCGTTTGACCCAGCGCGTGGTCGCGGCGATCCGGTCGGCCTCGGACAGCGTCTGCTCGGCCAGTTCCTGCGCGGCGACCCGGACGAGGTCGTGGAAGCGGTAGCGGCCGGGAGCGGGAGTGGTGAGCAGGTGGACGTCCACGAGGCGTTCGAGGACGACCTCGGCCTCCGGCTCCGGGCTGTCCGACAGGGCTGCGGCCAGGGGAGCAGTGAGGTCGAGGGCGTTCGACAGGCCGAGCAGGGCGAACATGGAGACCGCCTGTACGTCGACCGGGTCGACGCTGCCGGCCAGTTGTTCGATCGAGAGCACCAGGGTCGCCCGTACGCCGGAGTCGTCGAGCTGGAGTTCGTCGAGCCGGCGACGCCCGTCGGCAAGGCGTTGCGCGAGGTGGGCGACCGGCCAGGAGGGACGGGAGGCGAGACGGGCGCCCGCCATCCGGATGGCCAGTGGGAGGCCACCACACTGGCGGACGACCTCGGCGCACTCGTCCTCGGGGGCGTCGGTGCGGCCGGAGATCCGGCGGAGCATGTCGATCGCCTCGGGGAGCTGTGGGACGCCCAATGGGTATTGGCGGCTGCCGCTCAGGCCCGCCATGCTGCGGCGGCTGGTGACGATGACGCCGCAGCAGCCGGTGCCGGGGAGGAGGGGACGGACCTGTTTGGGGTCGGCGGCGTTGTCCAGGAGGAGGACCAGCCGCCGGTTGGCGAGTGCGTTACGGAAGCGGGCCGATGCGGTGGGCAGGTCGGCCGGCGGGGGTTCGCCGAGGTCTTCGAGGAGGTAGGTGAGGGCCTTCAGCGGTTCGAGTGGTTCGCCGGGGCCAAAGCCGCTGAGGTCAAGGTACAACTGGCCGTCGGGGTAGTGGTCGGCCACCTCGTGGGCCACGTGAACGGCCAGCGTGGTCTTGCCGATCCCGCCCATCCCGGTGATCGCGGTGAGGCTGACGCCGGGACTGCTGATCAGGTACCGACTCAGCTCGCCCAGCTCACGCTCACGCCCGGTGAAGTCCCCACTGGCAAACGGCAACTGCCGCGGCGACACAACGGAGTAGGCGGCGGCGCCAATCACCGTCGTGCGGCCCGCTCCGCCCCCGCCCGCTCCGGCCCCGCCCGCCTCGAGCCCACCCGCTCGACCCCCGCCTATTCCCCGTCCGCCCTTCCTGCCGGGGCGGGAGGCGGCGGCTGTCAGGGCGGCTCGCTGGTCGGGGTTCAGGTGCAGGGCGTCGGCGAGGGCGGTGACGGTGCTCAGCTGCGGGTAGCGACGGGTGCCGCGCTCGAGGGTGCTGATGGCCTGCACACTGACGCCGGACGCCGTGGACAGCTCGTCCTGGGTCAGGCCGGCCGCCGTACGGTGCCGCCGCAGCAGGGCCGCGAACTGCGACTCCACTCTTCGCTCCCCGCATCCACCGGATTTGTATGGGTGAACTGTATGGGTTGTACCTGGTCAACCTTTCTGCACCGCTTGAAGAATGAGCATCCGCTGGCCCACCTGGGGGAGGAGATGCTGGATGTCGTCATACCAGGCTGTTCCTGCGGTGCGGATGGAGGATTTCGCGCCGGAGATCGTCTGTGAGGTCTACGAGCTGGGGTCGCGACGCCGCGCCCCGGCCGCTGCGAAGGAGCTGACCAACCGCCAGATCCTGATCGGCCGGCTGATGGCCACCGGCGCCAAGGACGCCGCGATCGCCCGCCAGCTCGGGCTGTCGCTGCGCACCGTCCGCGCGGAGATCAGCGCCCTGATCGCGGGCCTGGGCGCCCGCTCCCGGTTCCAGGCAGGCTGCCTCCTGGTCCGCCGCTTCGGCTGAGCTGTTCCGACTGAGCTGTTCGGGAAGGAACTGGAACTGTCCGGGGCGGCACGTAGGGTTTGAGTATGAGTGAGCTTCCCGATCGCCGGCTGTTGCTGGTGCATGCGCATCCGGATGACGAGACGATCAACAACGGCGCGACGATGGCGCGCTACGTGGCCGAGGGTGCCCAGGTCACGTTGATCACCTGCACCCTGGGTGAGGAGGGCGAGGTGCTGGTGCCGGACCTGATCCACCTGGCCGCCGACCAGACCGATCAGCTGGGCCAGCACCGGATCGGCGAGCTGGACACCGCGATGGCCGAGCTGGGCGTGACCGACCACCGGTTCCTCGGCGGTCCGGGGAAGTACCGCGACACCGGGATGGTGTACGACGCCGACGGCAACGCCGCCGAGCCGCCGGAGACCCGGCCGGACAGCTTCTGGCAGGCCGATCTGCTCACCGCGGCCAACGATCTGGTGCCGGTGATCCGGGAGCTCAAGCCCCAGGTACTGGTGACCTACGACCAGTTCGGGAACTACGGGCACCCAGATCACGTGCAGGCGCACCGCGTCGCGACGTATGCGGCCGCGCTCGCCGCCGCGCCGTCGTACCGGGAAGACCTGGGCGAGGTGTGGGACATCCCAAAGATCTACTGGACCGCGATGGCGGAGTCGGCGATGCGGGCGAGTCTGCGGCAGCTGCGGGAGTCCGGTGACTCGACGACCTTCGAAGGGCTCGACCCGGAGGGGCCGCTCGGTCCGTTCGTGACGCCCGACCGGTTCATCGACTGCGTCGTCCCGGCGGGCGAGTACGTCGACCGCAAGATGAACGCGATGAAGGCGCACGCGACCCAGATCACCGTCGACGGCCCGTTCTTCGCGCTGTCGAACAACAACGGCAACCAGATCTGGGGCGACGAGTCCTACCGCCTGGTCAAGGGCACCGCGGCGCCCGGTCCGGACGGTCTCGAGCACGACCTCTTCGCCGGTCTCTGAGTTTCGGCCCCTCAACCGGCCTGTGGGCTGGCCGCCGGCGTCGGACGTGAGCGGTTCCACACGGTGGGTTGAGGCATCAACCAGTTGCGCGATCTAGGCTGCTGGGGTGACGTCGGAACCCAGTGGCACCATCGCCCCCGGGGATTTCCGTTTGGCGCTGGGCCGGTTCGGGTCGGGGATCACGATCATGAGCACGTTGCAGGCCGGGGTGGCGCACGCGATGACGGCGAACGCGTTCACCTCGGTCTCGCTGGATCCACCGTTGGTACTGGTCTGCGTCGACAAAGGCGTCCGGATGCACGACGCGGTGCTGGACTGTGGGTACTGGGCCGCCTCCGTACTCGCTGCGAGTCAGCAACCGATCGCGGAGCGTTTCGCCCGGTCGGGGAGAGACCTCTACAGCCAGTTCGACGGGATTCCCACCACGGCAGGGCCGAAGACCGGCTGCCTGCTGGTCACGGGTGCGCTTTCGTGGTTGGAGTGCCGCACGTGGGCGACGTACGAGGGCGGCGACCACACGATCGTGGTCGGCGAGATCCTCAGTCTGGGCACGAACGAGGCCGCTGACCCCGTCGCACTGATGTACTACGCGGGGCAGTACCGCGAACTCCCAGGTGAGTAGCCGAACTTTTCGGCGCCTTCCGGAGTCGAACCTCCGAGTGCCTGGCGGAGACGTGGTCCGCTGGGGAATCCCGGGGCAACCTGGGGAACTCCGGGGCAGGACGATGCCGGTCCGTCCCGTAAGATGTGCCGTCTGGCGTCGGTAACGAGCAGGAGGACTCTGTCCGGTGGGGAGAAAACAGCTCGCGGGGATCATCGCCGCGGCAGGGTTCGGCGTGCTCGTGGTCGCCTATGGTGTCACGTTCGCGGTGACCGGAGACAAGGTCCCTGGGGACACGACGGTGCTGGGGATTCCGCTCGGCGGACTGTCCCAGGAGGAGGCCAAGGCCAAACTCGAGGCGGGGCTGAAGGACCGGCGGAACCAGCCGATCAAGCTGACCGCCGGCGAGACGACGTACCAGGTGAAGCCGGCCGACGCCGGGCTCAGCCTGGACGTGGACGCGACCATCGCCGAGGCGGGCGCCGGGCGCAGCCTGAGCCCGGCCCGGATGTGGCAGGTGCTCACCGGCGGTAACGCGATCACGCCGGTGGTGAAGCGGGACGAGCCGAAGCTGAAGGCGGCCGTCGACCGGCTCGCCAAGCAGGTGAACCGGACGGCCACCGAAGGCACCATCACGTTCCCCGACGCCAAGGCCGAGCAGCACCCGCCGGCCGACGGTCTGAAGCTGGACAACGGCAAGGCCACCGACACATTGGTCGCCGCCTACCCGTCCGACGGCAAGGCCAAGGACCTCCCGGTCAGCGTGACCAAGCCGCAGGCCGGGACGGAAGCGATCGAGAAGGCGATGAAGGAGTACGCCGAGCCCGCGATGTCCGGCCCGATCCGGCTGACCGTCGGCGACAAGGGTGTGAACCTGCAGCCGTCCGATCTCGCGCCCGCGCTCAAGCTGGTCGCGAAGGACGGCGACTTCACCCCGAGCCTGGATGCGAAGAAGCTCGAACCCCTGTTCCAGGAGCGGTTCAAGGACCTGGAGACGCTGCCGAAGGACGCGACCGTCCAGATCGTCAACGGCAAGCCGCAGGTAGTCCCCGCGGTCGACGGCCAGGTCGTTGCCCGGGACAAGGTGGTGCCCGCGATCCTGTCGATCCTGCCCAAGCCGGAAGGCGACCGGAGGGCGGCGGTCGGGCTGGCCAAGTCGAAGGCCGAGTTCACCACCGAGCAGGCGCAGGCCCTTGAGATCAAGGAGATCATGGGCGAGTTCACCACCCGGTTCCCGTACGCGGAGTACCGGAACGTGAACATCGGCACCGCGGCCCGCAAGATCAACGGCACCATGCTGAAGCCGGGCGAGACGTTCAGCCTGAACAAGATCGTCGGCGAGCGGACCAAGGAGAACGGCTTCACCGAGGGCAACATCATCAACGGCGGCAAGTTCGTCCTCGACCTCGGCGGCGGCGTCTCCCAGTCGGCCACCACCACCTTCAACGCGGCCTTCTTCGCCGGGCTGAAGGATGTCGAGCACAAGGCGCACAGCGTCTACATCAGCCGCTACCCGATGGGCCGCGAGGCGACCGTGGCGTGGCCGTCGGTGGACCTGAAGTTCCTGAACGACTCCGGTCACGGGCTCCTGGTGCAGACGCTGTTCTCGGCGTCCACCCCGGGCAAGCAGGGCAGTATCACGGTGAAGATCTGGGGTACCAAGGTCTGGGACATCACCGCCGGCCAGTCCGCGAAGTACAACCCGCGCGCGCCGAAGGTCGTCTACAGCCAGGACCCGAAGTGCCGGACGCAGGCGCCGACCGCCGGGTTCGACATCAAGATCTACCGGTACTTCGCGAAGAACGGCGTCCGGGTGAAGACCGAGTCCTTCACCACCAACTACAACGCCGCCGACGACATCCGCTGCGGCCCCAAGCCCGGTACCAAGCCACCGGGGACCCCGGAAACGCCGCCCCCCACCCCCGCCAGCACCAAACCCTCCACCAGTTGAGGGTTGCCGCCCACCGACCTGCCGTTCATTCGTCACCATTTCACCCGCGACACAGCTCGATCGACTGGGCCGCGGCCTAGGTGGGTGAAAAGGTGACGAATGAACGGCGGGCGGTTCAGGCTCCTCGGTGGAGGGTGTGGAGTTCGGCGGCGACCTGGGCGAACAACTGCTCGCCGATCGCGGCGCCCTCGCGACGGACCTGGCCCGGGTCGATCCGTAGTACCCGGTCCAGCCGGACCTCGCTGCTGCGGCCCTCCCGGTCCCACGGACCGCTGCCGATGTCCAGCCAGACCCGTCCCCAGCGCGCCTCGTCGGCGGCGTCCCGGTCGTGGTCCTGGCTGGTCAGGATCAACGCGAGCAGGTACGGCCCGTCCGACCCGACCACCAGCACCGGGCGGTCCTTGCCCCGGTTGTGGTCCTCCTCGAACGGCACCCAGGTCCAGACGATCTCGCCCGGATCCGCGACCCCGTCATCCGGGTGCGGCGTGTACTCGACCTGCACCGTCCCCTCGAAGTCCCCCGCGTACTCCGGCCGCTCCGCCACATGGTCCGCCATGACGCCCGACCTTAGCGAATGGTCAGGTACCTGTACTTGTACGCCGTCTGGTAACCGAGATTCGTGTACGTGGTCAGCGCGGCCACGTTGTCCTCGACGACCTCGAGGTAACTCCGCCGCCCACCGAGCGGCCCCGCCCACCGCGTGATCCCCTGCAGAACCGCTGTCCCCAGTCCCCGACGCCGGTACGCCGGGTCGACGCGGACCGCGTCCACCGCCACCCAGTGACCCGTCATCGAGCCCCGGCCGACGGCAACTAACTTGCCGTCCAGTGATACCGAGGCGAAGACCACCTTCGGAGCACCCTCCATCACGGCCGGCGCGGCCGCGGGCACCTCACCCTCGAAGGCCGTCCCGTACCAGGCGGTGTCCGGCCGATCCGTGAGAGTCACCTCGTACGCCGGTTCCGCGTTCACCAGGTCCAGCGTGGTGTGCATGACGAGGACGTCGGCCTGCTCCGGTCGCGCATCGGTCCAGCCGAGCCGGCGGAACTCCTCGTCCTCCGGGCTGCCGAGCCGGATCAGGGCCAGCGGCGGCAGTTCCCGCTCCTCGTAGAACGTCTGGGCATGCTTGAGCGCGTCCTCGACCGGCATCCCCGGATCGCCTGCGGGCAACAGCGAATTGCCTCGCCCCGTCCAGCCCGATGATGCCCGCAGCAACCACTGCCCGACGTACTGGGTCTCGACGGCGGGCCGGCCGAGCGCGGTCGTGAGGAAGAGTTGCTCGACGTCGACCGGGCGCAGCGGCATCGGCGGGATCGGCTTCGCGGCGGCCACATCGGTCAAACGGATCCGGTACGGCGTACTGTCGGAGTGTCGGACCACGAGAGCGTCCGAATCCAGCGAATGTAACGCGCCGATGACATCGGTCAACTGCCCGCCGGGCAACCGGTGGCGGACCACGACACGGTGGCCGATATCACGGGCACTGAGGCCTGACACGATGCGGACTCCTGGCAGAGTGGGCGAAGTACTACCGTGATACTAGAGACACCGAGCACCATCGCACCGCAGCATTCCAAGTCCGCTGCGCTTGCTGGCCATAGGAGGAGTACCAGTGACTTACGTCATCGCGCAGCCGTGTGTTGACCTCAAGGACCTCGCTTGCGTCGAGGAGTGCCCGGTCGACTGCATCTACGAGGGCAACCGGATGCTCTACATCCACCCTGACGAGTGCGTCGACTGCGGAGCGTGTGAGCCGGTCTGCCCGGTCGAGGCGATCTACTACGAGGACGACACCCCGGAGCAGTGGAAGGACTACTACACCGCGAACGTCGACTTCTTCAACGACCTCGGCTCCCCGGGCGGCGCTTCGAAGATGGGCAAGATCGACAAGGACCACCCGTTCATCGCCGCCCTGCCGCCGCAGGAACACGACGAGTGATCCCCCCTCGGCTGAGGGCGTTTTCGCGCCGCTCGGCCGAACCAGTACGCCCTGAGCGGCTCCTGTCCCCGGACAGGAGCCGCTTTTCTTTTGAAGTCTGTCTCAGTCCTCGATCACGTCGACGTGGACGTGGTCCAGATGGCGGAGGGTGTCGGTGTTTCCGGCTCGTTGCGGTGGTGTGTAGTCGCGCCAGCCGTTGTCCGAGCGAGAGCCCGCGGTCCAGATCTTGTCGCTGAAGATGACGGTGCGGATCTTCAGCCGGTCGGCCTGGGCGACGAGGTACTGGGCCAGCGCCCAGCCCCTGGTGGTGTTCGCGGCCGAGATCGGCTTGACGAAGATGTCGACCGCCCGGCCGTCGTAGTGCGCCGAACCCTCCATGTGGCCGGTGGTGATCCCGCCCGCCGCGTACCCACCGGTGGAGAGCTTGCCGTACGTCTTCACCAGATCCTTGCGGACCGCCTCCGCGCGTGGAGTCAGACCGTTCGCACCCATCGACTCGACCTGCTGCGAGTCGGTGTCCACGGTGCAGCTGAATGTGCCCCTGGACTGACCGGTCAGCGCCGAGGCCAGAATGCGTGCGTCGTCCTCGTGATCGGCGTATGCGTTCGGGAAAGCACTGCGTTGCACGCGGTCCGCGGCGACCGTGACCTCGAGCTGCTGGTAGTTCTTGATCTTCACCAGCGCGTCGTAGAACTTCCACGCCGCGTAATGCGGATCGCGGACCTGTGCGGGGGTGCCCCAGCCCTGCGACGGCCGTTGCTGGAACAGGCCGAGTGAGTCCCGGTCGCCGTGGTTGAGGTTGCGCAGATCCGATTCCTGGTACGCCGTCGCCAGGGCGATCGTGACGGCCCGGGGAGGCAGAGCGCGCCGTACTGCGACGCCGGCGATGATCGCGGCCGACTCCGCCTGCTCCAGGTCGAGCACGACGGTGCTGCCGTTGACGGTCGCCTCGCACTGCTCGCTGGGCGGGATCAACGGACCCATGCCCTTGCCGCTGAGCGAGGCGATCCCGGCCGCGACCGCGAGCCCGAGGGCGGCAAGCGCACCCACGGCCACGATCACGCCCCGTTTCATCGGCATACCGAGCCCAACGTGCGGGACCGTGTCCCGGGTTCCGTGTCCTCGATCACGAAAGGGTTGACGACGAACCCGCCTGATTGGTTGGCGCGCGGTGCCGGATGACGGTTGGCGTGCGGTGCTAGATCGCGAAGGCGCGCCTGCGGTCGGCGTACGGGGGGCAGGGTCACGCGTTGGCGTGCAGGGCTTCGTTGAGGGTGATGCCCTGGCCCTGCCGGGGACGTGCCTCGACCGCGCCGGTGACGGAGTTGCGGATGTAGAGCAGTCCAGGCTGGCCGGAGAGCTCGCGCGCCTTGACCACGCGGCCGTCGGGCAGCGTCACCTTGGTCCCGGCCGTCACGTAGAGCCCCGCCTCGACCACGCAGTCGTCGCCGAGGGAGATCCCGGTGCCGCCGTTCGCGCCGAGCAGGCAGCGCTTGCCGATCGAGACGACCTGCTTGCCGCCGCCGGACAGCGTGCCCATGATCGACGCGCCGGCGCCGATGTCGCTGCCGTCGTCGACCACCACACCGGCCACGATCCGGCCCTCGACCATCGACGTGCCGAGCGTGCCGGCGTTGAAGTTCACGAAGCCCTCGTGCATAACCGTGGTCCCCGCCGCGAGGTGCGCGCCGAGCCGGACCCGGTCCGCGTCCGCGATCCGCACGCCGGACGGTACGACGTAGTCCGTCATCCGCGGGAACTTGTCCACACTCGTCACGCTCAGGTGCAGACCGGCCGCCCGGGCCCGCAGCCGGACCTGCTCGACCTCTTCGACCGGGACCGGGCCGTGCGACGTCCAGGCGTTGTTCGGGAGTGCGGCGAAGATGCCGTCCAGGTTGAGACCGTGCGGGCGAACCAGGCGGTGCGAGAGAAGGTGCAGCCGCAGGTATGCGTCCGCCGTGTCCGCCGGCGCCTGGTCCAGCGCGATCTCCGCCCGCACGACGACCCGGCGTACCTGGCGCAGCTCGTCGTTGCCCTCGGCGGCGATCAGCTCGGCCGGGGCCTTCGCACCCTCGGGCGCCTGACCCAGCTCGGGCGCGGGGTACCAGACGTCCAGGACGGAGCCCGATTCGGTCACGGTCGCCAGGCCGAAGCCCCAGGCGTAGGTCGCGGCAGTCTCACTCATACCCCAAGCCTGCCAGACCACCCCACCCCGCCCTGCCCCCGCCCACGCCCCTGGACACCCCACCCCGCCTGCCTGCAACTCCGGTGCGTGGTTGGGCGGGTTCGTGGTGTACTGGCGGACCGCCCGCATTCTCCGGAGGTTCGCGCATGTCCCGCCCGGTCTGGCTCGAGGCCGTCGCCGCAGCTGTCCTGAAATCCACCAAGGCGCCGGATCTCGAAGCGCTCAGCGGGGAACTCCTTCGCCAGTGGGGCTCGTCCGAGGTCTGGCGGTTGTCGTTCGGCCTGCGGAGCGTGATCGTCAAACGCGGCACCGACACCCAGTACGCCGAGGCCGCGGCGTACGAGCGGTTCGTGAAGCCGATGCGCATGCCGGCGCCCGAGCTGATCGACCTCACCGACTCCGACGGTGCGGCCGTCCTGGTGCTCGCCGACGTCGGCCGCAGCACCCTCGAACAGGAGCCGACCCTCGACGGATTCCTCGCCGCGGCCGAACTGCTGGCGGAGATCCGATCGAAGCCGGTCGACGAACCGAGCGAATTCCACTTGGACGAGCTGGCGGCCATCGACCCGCTCGGCGAAACACTGAAGCAGAAGCTCGTATCCCGTGCCGGCCCCGCGCTGGACGCGTTGCACCGCGAAGCACCCGTGGTCGTCGTACACGGCGACTTCGTCCCGAAGAACCTCGTCACCGACGGCCGCCGCTGGACCGCGGTCGACTGGCCGAACGCCTACCTCGCCCCACACCTGAGCGACCTCTACACCCTGACCCGCGACGCCGTTGCCCTCGGCCACGACCGCGACGCGATCGTTGCCCGCTACATCGATGCATCCGGCAACGACCCGGACCTGGTACGCCGCCAGCTCGGCCTCGGCGGGATCGGTTTCACCCTCCGAGCGCTGCACTGGATCGTCAACGAGGGCCGCCGCACCGTTCCCGAGTCGAAGGAATGGATCGATCCACTGGTCGCCGAGCTGGCCGAACTCGTCGAGGAGCTGCGATGAGATTGCTCGTACTCGGCGGGACCAAGAACCTGGGCCGCCATCTGGTGGAGTCCGCCTTGCGCGACGGTCATGAGGTGACGCTCTTCAACCGCGGCCGCACCAATCCGGACCTGTTCGGCGACGTACGCCGGATCGTGGGCGACCGCGCTCAACCGGATGCTCTTGCGGCGGGGGAGTGGGACTCCGTGGTCGACATGTCCGGGATCCTCGTCCGCGACGTACGGCGAAGTGCCGAGGTGCTGCGGGACCGGGTCGGGCACTACACGTTCATGTCGTCGATCGCTGTTTATGCGAGCAAGGTGATCCCGGGGCAGACCGAGGCGGCTGAGTTGCTGTCGTGGCCGATCGGCGCGCCGGAGGACGAGTTCAGCATGGAGCTGTACGGGCCGTCGAAGGTCCGGTGTGAGCAGGTGCTGACGAGTGTGTTCGGGCCGGCGACCTCGGCGATCCGGTCCGGGTTCGTGGTCGGGCCGTACAACCCGGATTTCGGCAACTGGGGCGAGGCGCTCGCGACCAGCGGGACGCTGGAGTGCGCTGCGCGGCCCGATCAGCCGATCCAGTTGATCGACGCCCGCGATCTGGCCGACTTCTTGTTGCACGTCACGGTGACGAAGGCGTCGGGGCCCTTCAACGCGGTCAGCGGGACTCTCCCGATGGCCGAACTACTCGACGCCTGGCGTTCCGTCGTACCAGAGCAGCTCCCGATCAACTGGTCCCCTCCGACCGACCGCTTCCACCTACCCCACGACGGCTCAAACGACGGCACCTTCCAACTAGACAACTCCCGAGCCCGCACCGCCGGCCTCAACCTCCGCCCGCCGGAGCAGACGGCCCGCGACTACATCACCTGGATCCGCACCGGCAACACCCCACCACCCCCACCACATTGACCCAAGGACCTGCCGCAACACGACCCGGCGGTGCTCGGGACGTGGTGGCCAACTTCGGGCATGTCCGTGGGTTTCCGCACCAGGAGACGCTCGGGTACCTGGCGAAGAAGAAGGCGAACCAGGCTGGGTGGATGCCGTGGGAGCTGCTGCGTGGGCGGCCAAGGTTTCTGGGTGCCGGACAGCTGGACGGTCTGCAGGCCGCGGATCAGTACGCCGGGATGTTGCGGGCGGCGCTCGAGCCGGATGAGTTCGGGGGGTTCGAGGCGCACCATCTACTGGCGGTTCGACACCAGTTGCGGCGGGTGGACGGCAGGTCTTGGGGGCACGGCTTCAACGTGCTGGCGCAGCGGGTGATGGAGTCGTACCCGTGGTGGCCTGGCGGCGGGCTTTGAGGGGGAAGGACGAGGCCTTCGATGGTCCGGAGCGCCGCAGCCGGTGGAACCGGAAGGGTCTGGCAGCAGACCTGGCGTTCTCTCCGCGGCCATCGAAGGCCTCGTGATCCTGAGCCTACCAGTTTCAGGTTGGCGTGGGTCAGGGTTTGGGGGCTGAGGTTGAGCGGATGTGGAGTTCGGTGCGGAGGGTGACTGTGGAGGGTGGGCGGCCGGGGGAGGCGATTCGGTCCTTCAACAGCAAGCCGGCGGTGCGGCCCAGTTCGTAGGTGGGCTGGGCGACGGTGGTGAGGCTGGGGACGACCAGGTCGGCCCAGGGGATGTCGTCGAAGCCGACCACGGCGATGTCGTCGGGTGCCCGGAGGCCGCGTTTCGCCAGGCATTCGAGCGCGCCGACGGTCATCAGGTTGTTCGCGGCGAAGAGCGCTTCAGGGGGTTCGCCCAGCTCCAGCAGGCTCTCCATCGCGGCGAACCCGCCGGCCTCGCGGAAGTCGGCGTGCCGGACCAGGTCCTTGTCGTACCGGATCCCGCCGCCACGCAGGGCCGCGCGGTATCCGGCCAGCCGGTCCATCGCCGTACTGACCCGCCGGGGCCCGGTGATACAGGCGATCCGGCGGTAGCCGCCTTCGATCAGGTGGCGTACGCCTTCGGTGGCGCCGTGTTCGTTGTCGACCAGGACGCTGTCGGCCTCGACGCCCTCGACCCGGCGGTCGATCAGCACCATCGGCGTCTTCGCCTCTGCGAGCACCTGGACGCCATCGGCGGTCGACGTCGGCGAGATGACCACACCGGCCATCTGCTCGGTCAGTACCGCGGACGCGTACGCCGCCTCCTTGGCCGGATCCTCGTCGGAGTTGCACAGCACGACGTGGTAGCCCTCGGTCTGCGCGACGTCCTCGAGGCCGCGGACCAGCGAGGTGAAGAACGGGTTCTCGATGTCGGAGATGACCACGGCCCAGAGGTTGGTACTCGCCTTCCGCAGGTTCCGGGCCACGCCGTTCGGCCGGTACCTGAGCTCGGCGACCGCGGCGCGGACCTTCTCGGACAGCTCGGGGTCGACGTTGCGCCGCCCGCTCAGCACCCGGGAGACGGTGGCCGGAGACACGCCGGATCTACGCGCGACGTCGTAGATCGTCGTCATGCTCGCTCCCCGTTTGAGGCCTGCTTGCCGTCTGGACGGCACTAGCGTCTCACGAAGGTGGCGGTCCGACGGGAAAGCGTGACGCGTCAGCTGGCTCCGGAACCTCCGCGTCAACGCCGGCATCAACACCCGCGTCCAGCAGGGCCAGGGCGGCGGCCCGATCCGGGGCCGAGGCCGCTGCCCCGTCGACCGTCGTCGACAGCGCCCCGGCAGCGTTTGCCAGCCGTACTGCGTCCGCGAGCCCGGCCCCCTCTGCCAGCGAGGCCGCGAGCGATCCACAGAACGCATCCCCGGCCCCGACTGTGTCCACAGTGGCGACCTTGTACGCCGGCACGCGAACCTCGAGCTCGGCCGAACGATCCAGCACGAACGCACCCCGCGACCCGAGCGTCACCACACACCCACGCAGATCCCACTCGTCGGCGAGCTTCCGGGCGATCACCGCCACCTGCGAGTCGTCGCAGTCGAGTCCGGTGAGTGCAGCGGCCTCCACCTCGTTCGGGACCAGGATGTCGACGAACTCCGCCAAAGACGGATCGACCGGTCCGACCGGCGCCGGGGTGAGGACCGTCGTCACACCCGCGGTCGAGGCGAGCCGGAGGGCAGCCCTACTCGCCTCGACCGGGAGTTCGAGTTGGACACTGAGGACGCGGCTCCCGGTCAGTACCTCGCCGGCGGCCTCGATGTCGTCCGGGGTGATCGCCGCGTTCGCCCGCGACACGATGATGATCGAGTTGCTCCCGTCCGGCAGCACCAGTGGCAGGCCCACGCCGGTCCCGAGCTCGGGATGCCGGACCACCCAGCCGGTGTCGACGCCGTCGGTCTTCAGCAGCTCGAGGAACTCCTCGCCGTACCGGTCGTCGCCGATGGTGCCGACGATCGCGGTGCGCGCTCCCATCCGGGCCGCGGCGATCGCCTGGTTCACGCCTTTGCCGCCGAGGAACTCCGCGAAACCCGTTCCGTGCAAGGTCTCGCCCGGGAGCGGTCGCCGTTCCGCGCTGGCCACCAGGTCCTTCATGAACGACCCGAGCACGCACACGTCGTACCGGCTCATGCCTGGTCTCCCAGCAGCTTTCGGCCGAGTGCGCCCGATGGGTGGAACTTCGCGAAGTCGTGGTGGGTGAAGTCCCGCAGTACGACGAGGGCGCAGGCGAGCGCGTCGCCCATCACCAACGCGGCGGTGGTCGACGCGGTCGGGGCGAGGTTCAGCGGATCGGCCTCGCGCAGCACCATCGTGTCGAGCGTGTACGGCGCGAGCTTGGCCAGGGTGGAGTGCTCCGCGCCGGTCATCGCGATCACGGGGATGCCGCGGTCGGCCAGCATCCGGGCGAACGCGCACACCTCGGCCGTCTCCCCGGACGCCGACAACGCGAGCACGAGATCGCGCGAGGTCACCGCGCCGGAGTCCCCGTGCAGCGCGTCGCCGGAGTGGATGAAGGTCGCCGGTGTCCCGGTCGAGGCGAGGGTGGCCGCGATCTTCCGGCCGACCAGACCGGACTTGCCGAGTCCGGTGACGACCAGGTGCCCTTCGCAGGTCGCGACCGCGATCAGTACGTCGAGGAAGACGCCGTCCAGCCGATCGGCCAATGCGGACACAGCCGCGGCCTCGGTCTCGATCGCGTTCCGAGCCGCCGCCAGCCCTTCGGTGACGAGGTCTCGTGGTACGGGCATCCTCGACCTGCTTTCGGTCTGTAGTCAGAAATCGATTTCCGCAGCGTAGGCAGCAGGGCGAGAAGTGTCAACGCCTGCATGTTGTTCAAAACAAGGCGGCTTGCTCGATCTGATCAAACTTCCCGGCCGTCGACTCTTGACCGTTCCCGGCGCTCCTCGTAGATTGCGAGAAATCGATTGCCCGCCGGACACGCACACCCCCTGGAGCTTCTGATGTCCGCAGATCCCTTTCTCAACCGGCCGATTGGCCGCCGTTCTGTGCTGCGCGGTGGCCTCGGCGCGCTGGCGGCCTCGGCCTTCGCCGGACCGCTGCTGACCGCGTGCGGAGGTGACTCCAGCGGTGGCGGCGACGGCAAAGAAATGTCGTTCTGGAACTTCTACGGACCGGCCGACGACAACGGCCCGCAGAGCAAGTGGTTCGTCTCCCTCGCCGAGCAGTGGAACGCGAACAACGACGTCAAGGTCGAGCTCCGCTACATCCCGGGCAAGGAGTATCTCGGCGGCAACGTCTTGCAGACGGCGTTCCAGGCCGGCCAGGGCCCGGACATCTTCCTGATCAGCCCGGGCGACTTCCTCCGCTACTACAACGGCGGCGTGCTGCAGGACCTTTCCGCGCAGCTGTCCGACCAGACGAAGGCCGACTACCTGCCCGGCATGCTGGAGGCGCGCAGCGTCGACGGCAAGATCTACGGACTGCCGATGGAGATCGAACCGCTCGCGATGTACTACAGCGAGGCCGCGTTCGAGAAGGCCGGGCTGTCCGAGGCGGACCTGCCGAAGACCTGGGACCAGACCCTCGCCGTCGCGCAGAAGCTGACCGGCAAGAACAAGTACGGCGTGATGTTCGAGACGGCGCCCGGGTACTACCAGAACTTCACCTGGTACCCGTTCCTGTGGCAGGGCGACGGTGCCGTGATCAAGGACGGCAAGGTCGCCTTTGACACGCCGGCCGCGGTGCAGGCGCTGAAGTTCTGGCAGGACACGATCCAGAGCAAGGTGGCGCCGCGCAAGGCCCTCGGCGGCGGCGGTGGTGACGTCTTGGCGAACCTGGGCGCGGGCGCTGCGGCGATGCAGCAGAGCGGCATCTGGGCGGTCTCGGACATGCGCGCCAAGGGTCAGAAGACCAAGTACGGGATCATTCCGCACCCGACCCCTGAGGGCGGCAAGCAGGCCACCGACCTCGGCGGCTGGGCCTTCGTGGCGAACGCGAAGGGAAAGAACCCGGAGGCGGCGGCCAAGTTCATCGCCTGGGCGCTCGGGTCGACCGATGCCGAGGGCGTCGAGCGCGGCCGGCAGTGGAACACCGTGGTCAAGACCAACGTGCCGCCGCGCAAGTCGGTGCAGCAGGCCGCGGACAGCCAGGGCGCGTTCGCCGAAGGCGTGCTGAAGAAGTTCGTCAGCGAGATCGCCCCGACCGGTCAGCCCGAGCCGCGGTTCCCACCGGAGGTGTACCAGCCGATCGCGGACGCGATCCAGGCCTGCCAGCTGAACGCGACTGATCCCGGCAAGGCGGCGGCCGACGCGGCCGAGAAGATCGACACCTTCCTGAAGACCTACCAGGGCGCGCCCATCAGCTGATGGCTACCACAACAGCACCTCGCTCCAAGCCTCTGGTGAAGGCTGGGACGCCAGGGGAGAAGCAGAAGCGGTCGTTGACGCGGAAGCAGCGCGAGGCGGTAGCGGCGTACGCCTTCCTCGCGCCCGACGTGATCGGCCTGCTGGTGTTCGTCGCGTTGCCGATGGTGCTCGCCTTCGCGGTCGCCCTGTTCAAGGTGGACGGCTTCGGCAACTACCAGTACGTCGGGCTCGCCAACTACAAGCTGATGGGCTCGGACGATCAGCTGCTGGCATCGCTGAAGGTCACCGGAACCTACGTGATCACGTACGTGCCGATCGCCTTCGTGGTCAGTCTCGCGCTGGCCATGCTGGTCCGGAACAAGTTCAAGGGTATCGGCTGGGTCCGCTCAGCGTTCTTCCTGCCGAACGTTGTCAGTCTGGTCGTTGTCGGCCTGCTCTGGCAGTTCCTCCTGGTGGACAAACGGGGCGCGATCTCGAGCCTGCTGGCGCCTTTCGGTCTGGAGGACGTGTCGTTCCTCGGCACGCCGTCCCTGGCGCTGGGCACCTACGTGGTGATCAGCGTGTGGTTCATCATGGGCTACCAGATGCTGGTGTTTCTGGCCGGGCTGAAGGACGTGCCGAAGGAGCTGGAGGACGCCGCTCACATCGACGGGGCCGGCTCATGGCAGCGCTTCCGCTACGTCATCTGGCCGTTGCTCCGCCCGACCAGCTTCTTCGTGGTGGTCAACTCCACGATCGGCGCGGTGACCGGGCTGCAGGCCTTCGACCTGGTTTACGTGCTCACAGCCGGTGGCCCGGCCCGGTCCACCAGCACGGTGGTGCTCTACATCTACGAGCAGGCCTTCACCTTCAACAACATCGGCTACGCAACAGCGCTCACCACCGTGGTTGTCGCGTTGCTGGTGATCTGTACGGGTCTCATGTTCGCGCTGACCCGGGGAGGTCGCTTCGATGAGGAGTAGGTTCGTTCTTCCAGTGCTCGCGCACGTACTGGCGTTGATCGCGGTGGCGCCGCTGCTGTGGGTTCTGGTCAGCGTGTTCAAACCGGCCGAGGAGGTCTTCGCCTCGGGGTGGCCGTCGACGTGGACGTTGGACAACCTGCGGTATGTGCTGCTGAAGGTTCCGCTGCCAAGGTTCATGCTGAACAGTGCGCTGGTGTCGGTGGTCGTCACGATCATCGCGTTGTTCTTCCACTCGATGGCGGCGTACGCGCTGGCTCGGCTGCGGTTCCCGGGTCGCGGGATCATCTTCTCCGCCATCATGTCGACGCTGCTCGTCTCGCTGCCGGTGATCCTGGTGCCGCTGTTTCTGGTGGCCAAGCAGCTCGGCCTGCTGGACAGCTACGCCGGACTGATCGTGCCGAGCATCTTCCATGCCTTCGGCATCTTCCTGCTGCGGCAGTACTACCTGAGCATCCCGCGCGAGCTGGAGGAAGCGGCCGACCTGGACGGCTGCGGGTACTGGCGGCGTTACTGGAGCGTCATCCTGCCGTTGAGCCGGCCGGTACTCGCTTCCTTGTCCGTGCTCTTCTTCCTGGCCAACTGGAACGCGTTCCTCTGGCCGCTCACGATCACGCGGAACCCGGACCTGCGGATGATCCAGCAGGGCATCGCCGGCATGCAGGGCCAGTACTCCTCGGCCTGGAACCTGATCCTCGCCGCCGCCGTGATCGCGGCGATCCCGACCGTCGTGGTCTTCGTGGCCGGCCAGAAACGCCTGGTCGACGCGATGAAGACCACCGGCCTCAAGTGAAAGCAGGGACTGTGCTGTGAAACGTGGAGCGTTGTTGGCCGTCCTGCCGCTCGTACTCGGCTCGGCCGCTGTCCTGACCCAATCGTCGCCCGGCGGCTCGACTCCCGCGGGTGGTGCGAGCACGTACATCGGCACCAGCACGGTGGAGTCCAAGGGGATGCCGAGTGCGAGCGACGGCGACCTCTGGCCGTCCTGCTGGGCCGGCAACGGCAACTTGTACACCGCGAACGGGGACGGCAAGGGGTTCAGCCTGGACGCCGAGTTCGCCGACATCGCGGTCAACGAGGTGAAGGGGGAGCCCGGCAACCTCTCCGGTACGACGATCGCCCGGGGTGACCAGGTCGGCTCGATCTGGTCGGGAGGCGGGTACAACCGCAAGCCCACCGGCATGGTGTGCGTCGGCGACACGATGTACTTGGCGGTGCAGGATCTCGCGCTGGACTTCAACGACGTACCGGCCGCGACGATCCTCAAGTCCACCGATCACGGGCGGACCTGGACGTGGGACAAGAACAAGCCGATGTTCGCGAACCACGTGTTCACCACGATCTGGTTCGCCGACTATGGCAAGGGCGGAGCGGCCGCGCCCGACGGGTACGTGTACGCGTACGGGTTGGACGGGAACTGGCGGGACTCCTTCGACGACACCGTGGCGGACCCGCAGAGCGTGTATCTGGCTCGCGTTCCGAAGACCAAGGTGCAGGATCGGAGGGCGTGGGAATTCTTTGCCGGGAGCAACGAGCGGGGCAGGCCGACGTGGTCGTCCAAGCTCGACGACCGGCGGCCGGTGCTGACGGATCAGCGCCGGCTCTACGCACAGACGTACGGGACGAACGCGAGCAACTTGAGCGTGATCAGCCAAGGCGGGGTTACGTACTTGGCCGCGCAACAGCGATATGTCTACACCTCGTGGACGGAGTACACGTTCGAGTTCTACGAGGCGCCGACGCCGTGGGGGCCGTGGAAACACTTCCTCAGCAAGGACTTCGGCGGGTACCCGTGGTCGACCTCGAAGTACGGCGGCTAGGGGTGACGATCCCGTCCAAGTTCGTGCAGCCGGACGGGAAGACGATGTACCTGCAGGCGAACGTGTGCCCGTGCGGTGGTGGCGGGATCGGGACCTCCGTCTACAACTTCAACCTGCGGAAACTGGTGCTGACACCTGGCTCCGACGCGCCCGCGACCGAGCTGCCGTCCGACGCCAACCTGGCCGCGCCGGCTTCGGGTGCGGTCGCGATCTCGAAGTCGTCGCAGTCGGGGAGCCTTGCGTTGCTGAACGACGGGGTGACGACCGGGAGCGAGACCGACTCCGACGACGAGGTGAAGGGTGCTTCGTGGTGGGGATACGAGTGGCCGGCGAAGCACCGGATCAACCGGGTCGAGTTCACCTCGGGCGCGGTGTCGGCGCAGGGCGGGTACTTCACGGGTCGGCCGCGGGTGCAGGTCAAGGTCGACGGCTCGTGGGTCGAGGTCGGCGCGCAGTCGGTGTCGCCGGCGTATCCGGGGGACGCGTCGGCGGGCGCGAATACGACGTACACGTTGACTTTCCCGACGGTCGAAACGGACGGGATCCGGGTGATCGGGCTGCCGGGTGGGACGCGGAGCTTCACGTCGGTCGCCGAGGTGGCGGTCCGGTACGTCGCGCAGTTGGCTGATGGCGGCTTCGAGGCGTTCGGGAGTGGGAAGCCGGCCTGGATCTTCGAGGGGACGGCGGCGAACGGGGTGGACCGTGGGCTCGGGTTCGCCCACTCCGGCGCGAACAACGGCTGGATCCGGACCTCCGGCACCGGCTGGAGCGCGTTGACCCAGAAGGTGCCGGTGGTCCCGGGCACGACGTACAAGGTCGGCTCGTGGATCAACGCGTCAGCCGGGCTGCCGGACGGCCAGGGTCGGTTCGGAGTACGTGTCGGCTCTCAGGATCTCGCCTCGAAGACCTTCGGCGCGTCAACCGGCTACGTCCACCACGAGGTGACCGTCACCATCCCCGCCGGGGTGCATGAGGTCACCGTCTACGCGGGCTTCAACGCTCCCGGCACCGACACCTGGATCCAGCTGGACGACTTCACTATCGACTGATCCGCGCCGCTCGCTGGTCGGGCCGGCTTCGGCTTGGTCACGGCCAGGGCTGCAGCTCCGGCAGGTCGCCCACCAGGGCTTGCCGGGGCTCGCGGCCGGCCAGCCAGGCAGTCAGGTCGGTGAGCTTGCCTTCGACGACCTGGGTCGGGCCGTCGCCGTTCTCCCACTTCGCGTCGCCTGCATCGAGGACCAGCTTGATGCCCTCGGGGGTGCGCGGGCGGAGGAAGTCCAGGAGGTGCAGGCAGAACTCCTCGGACCAGTCGTCGCTGGTCGGCTCCAGGGCCAGGTCGATCGTGTGGATCTCGAGCTCGCGCCAGCCACAGTAGGCGGTTGCGGTCAGGTCGCTGTCCCGATAAGTGACCGGCCGGGTCCAGTCGTCGACCTTCTCCCACGCCGCGATCAGGTTGCCCGTCGCCACGGCCACGTGGTCCTTGAGTTCCTGAGCGGACTTCCCCGAATCGGCCTCGATCGCCGCGTCCCGGGCCGGCCGGCCGCCGTCGTACATCTCGACCAGCCGTCCCGCGAGCGCCTCCTCCACCTGTCGCGTCATCGCGTCGCTGAAGTTCGCCAGATGCGCCATCACGTGCCCGCGCGACCACCCGGGCAGCCCGGACGCCGCCCGCGCCGTGTCGTCGTCAACCCCGGCCAGTACTGCGTTGAGTCGGTCGGCGGCAGCGCGTACCTCGGGCTTCAGCATCTGGAGTCTCCTAACGGTAGTCATCCTCGTTGGCGTTAGTGACTCTAGATCATCGAACCATATGGCAGCAATGGCGGATCCCATTAGGATGTTCGTATGACCGCGCTGGCGTTCGAGCTCTCCCGCACCGTCCACCACGACGGCCACGGCGGCGTCGCCGACGACCTGGACACGGTCGACGGAGTGGCAGCATGGATCGCCCAGGCGGCTCCTCTCGTCGCCGAAGTCCTCGGCCAGCCCTTCACCTCAGCCGACCTCGACCCCGAGCAGCCCTTCGCTTCGGCTGACCTCGACCCCGAGCAGCCCTTCGCTTCGGCTGACCTCGACCCCGAGCAGGCCCGGTCAGCTGGCATCACCCCCGAGCGGCCCTTCGCTTCAGCTGACGTCGACCCCGAGCGGGTTCGGCCTGGTCTGCTCGAGTTGCGGCGGGCGATCCGTTCCCTCTTCGCTCACGCCGTCCAGCAGCCCACCCGGGCGGACGTGCCCAACCTGCTCGCCCCCGCCGCGGCCATCGCACACCTCAACAAGACCGCAGACCACCTGGGCACCCAACACCTCGCCTGGCCCCCCACCGGCGACCCCCACCTCCTCTGGTCCGGCCGGTTGAAGTCCCCGAACACCCTCCTCCTGGCGACCACCGCCCACACCGCCATCACGTTCCTCACCAGCCCCGACCGCGACCGCCTCCGCGCCTGCCCGGCCGCCCGCTGCGTCAAGTACTTCGTCCAAACCGACCCCCGCCAGACCTGGTGCACCCCCACCTGCGCCAACCGAGGCCGAGTCCAACGCCACTACCACAGAACGCACTCCCCAACACCCTGAACCTGGGCCCTGTGGACAACTTGGCCGAAACCAGACAATCCTGAATTCCCTTGTAGATAAGGGCTTTCGGATCAAAACTGTCGGCGGCGTCGTCTACGGTTGTAGTCATGGAACGGTTGGAGCAACGGCCTGTGTGGTCGATGAGCGGCAGCGACATGCTGTCCGCCCTCGACACACTCCAGGCCGACCTCAACCGAATGAACACCTACCGCCTCGAACTGCTGGCCGCCCTCGACGCCAACGGCCACGCCACCGAAATCGGCGCCCGCAACACCGTCCAACTCATCGCCATCCGCCACCGCCTCGACCCCACCACCGTCCGCCACGACCTCAAAACCGCCAAAGCCCTCACGAAGTACGAGGCCGTGAACACAGCCCTGCACACCGACCCCACCACCAACGCGAACGCCGACGACGACGCGGGCAGGGGCGCGGACTCGGACTCGGGCTTGGGAACGGACGCCGGCGCATCCACGGGCACCGACGCGGACCCGGGCGGCACGGACGCGGGCACGGGCTCGGACGCGGGCACGGACGCGGGCACGGGCGCGGACTCGGGCGCCGACGGTGATGTGGGTGCCGCGGCCGCCGCCCCGGGCGGTGGTGTGGAGGATGGCGGGGAGGGTGGCCCGCTGGTGCTGCATCCGGGCCAGGCCGAGGCGATCATCGACGCCCTGGAGCGGGTCCCGGCCGCGGCGAACGTGCCGGTGGAGAATCTGCGGGTCGCCGAGGAACAGATGGTGCGAGCCGCGCAACTACTGTCACCGGGCGAACTGCGCAAGATGGGCAAACAGGTCCGGGACCGGCTCGACACCGACGGCGCCGAACCGGCCGAGAAACGCGCCCACGCCAAGGAAACCCTGTGGCTGAAACGCCGCGACGACGGCATCCAGTTCGGCGGCTTCCTCGCCGCCGACAACGCCGAACTCCTCCAGACCGTCATCTTCGCCGGCGCCAAACCCCACAAGACCCCCGACGGGCAACCCGATCCCCGCCCCCGCGGCAAACGCCACGCCGACGGCCTCGTCACCGCCCTCACCGTCGCCGCCGGCACCGGGACGGCCGCGCCCGGACACGGCGGCATCAAACCCCACATCACCGTCACCATCAACCTGGCCGACCTGCTCGCCGGCACCGGCACCGGCGACCTCGCCCACGGCGGCACCCTGTCCGCCGCCGCGATCCGCCGCCTCGCCTGCGACGCCGGCATCATCCCCCTCGTCCTCGGCGCCAACTCCGAACCCCTCGATGTCGGCACCGAGGAACGCTTCGTCAACCGCGCCATGCGCCGCGCCCTGAACACCCGCGACAAGGGCTGCATCGTCTGCGGCGCCCCGCCGGCGATGTGCGAGGCCCACCACCTCGTGCACTGGGCCAACGGAGGCCCGACCCGCGTCGAGAACTTGGTGCTGCTGTGCAAGGCCCATCACATCGACGTACACCACGGCCACTGGACCATCACCATGCTCAACGGCCGCCCGGTGCTGTCCCGCCCCGGCTGGGCCACCCCCACCAACCCACCACCAGACCCCCGGTCCACCAACCCACCACCCGGCACCGGCACCCCCGGCACCCCCGGCACCGGCACCGGCGTGGAACCACCCGGCACGAGACCCGCGCCCGGTAGCAGACCTGCGCCCGCCAGCAGTCCCGCGACCGGTGGTGCACCTGCGCCCGGTAGTAGTCCCGCGCCCGGTAGCAGACCTGCGCCGGCCAGCAGTCCCGCGTCGGGTGGTGCACCTGCGCCCGGTAGTAGTCCCGCGCCCGGTAGCAGACCCGCGCCCGCCAGCAGTCCCGCGACCGGTGGTGCACCTGCGCCCGGTAGTAGTCCCGCGCCCGGTAGCAGACCTGCGCCGGCCAGCAGTCCCGCGTCGGGTGGTGCACCTGCGTCCGGTAGTAGTCCCGCGCCCGGTAGCAGACCTGCGCCGGCCAGCAGTACCGCCTCCGGTGGTCCACCTCCGTCCGACAGCAATCCCGCGCACGGCAGCGGTCCCGGGATCGACCCCGCCCAACGGGCGGACCGAGTAGGTGAGCCGTCCGACCCAGTGCCCAACCCACCCGGTCAGGTGCCCCACGCCCTCGGCGAGCTCTCCCGCCCACTCGGCAATTCCATTGCCGACCAGCTACGCCGCAACCTCGCCGACTACCCAGACCCCTGGGCCGACGACCCCACTCAATCCATCACACCGCACGCCGACTCACCACCCGCCACCGCCGGAGCCGACTGACCCACGCGGCCCCACCAGACCGCCATCGACTACCTGGTCGACACCGTCCTCAACTACCTGGACGAGGAGGGGTCGGTGAGGCCCCCAGCGGGCTACTCGACCTCCCCTGCCGTCGCGCGCCACTAGCCCACGCGCAGACGCAACCCATCCCGTCCCTAGCGTGTCCGTCCCAAGCGTTGCCTCGCGCCGGGTGGCCACGCCGGGCGGTGTCTCGCGTCCGGTCAAGTCCCGGGTGGTGGGTGGTGTCGCGTCCCACCTCGGGTGGTGCCTCGTCCTGGGCGGTGTCGCGTCCCACCTCGGGTGGTGCCTCGTCCTGGGCGGTGTCGCGTCCCACCTCGGGCGGTGCCTCGTGCCGGGTGGTGTTGCTCCCGGGGTGGTGTGCTGCGCCGGGCGGCGTTGCGTCTTGAGTGGTGTGCCACCTCGGGCGGTGCCTCGTGCCGGGTGGTGTTGCTCCCGGGATGGTGTGCCGCGCCGGGGTGGTGTGCCGCGCCCAGCGGCGTTGCGTCTTGAGTGGTGTGCCACCTCGGGCGGTGCCTCGTCCCGGGTGGTGTTGCTCCCGGGGTGGTGTGCCGCGCCCAGCGGCGTTGCGTCCTGAGTGGTGTGCCACCCCGGGTGGTGAGGCGTCCCGGTGGTGTGCAGGCCGGCCGCGATCAGCCCTGCAATCTTCTTCACCAGGTCCGTCTCGTTCAGCGCGTCTCGCGCCCAGTGGAGACTCGTCCCGGGTGTGTCGCGGCCCGAGCGATGGGCCGCGTCGAATGGTGTCGCGTCCTGAGGGGGTCTCGTGCCGGGTGGTGTGCAGTGCCGGGTGGTGCTGGGGCGGGCGGTGGTTGGAGGGGTGGGCGGGAGGTGACCGGAGTGGGCTGCGGGTTCTGTTGGCGGGGGGCGACGCAACTCTGGGCCGGTCCGTCGGCGGCACTAGTGTTCTGGGTATGAGTTTGGCCAGGTACAAGGACTTGTGCATCGACGTGGGGTCGACCAGTGCGATGACCGCGTTCTGGGGGCGGGTGCTGGGCCTGACTACGCCTGCTGACAACCCGACCGTGCTGGTTGGCGACGTACCTGAGAAGACGGTCTGGATCAACAAGGTGCCTGAGCCGCGAACGGTGAAGCAGCGGGTTCACCTGGACGTGCTCACCAGCTCTATCGACGAACTGGAGAAGCTCGGAGCGAAGGTGCAGCGCCCTATCACGGACGAGCAGCACTGGGCCGTGATGGAGGACCCGGAGGGCGGGGAGTTCTGCGGATTCGTACGCGACAGCGTCCCGCAGTACCGGCTGATGGAGTTGATAGTGGACTCGGCTGACCCGGAAGCGCAGGCTCGATGGTGGGCGGGAGTGGTTGGCGGTGACGTCAACCACAACCCGGCCAACCCGTGGTACTGGCTGGAGAACGTGCCGGGGCTGCCGTTCCCGTACTGGGTGTTCATGCCGGTGCCCGAGCCGAAGACGGTGAAGAACCGGATTCACTGGGACGTCACCGCCGACGAGCTGCAGCCCGTGCTCGACGCGGGTGCGACACTGCTGCGGCCGAAGGATGACGAGGTCGGCTGGCACGTCTGCGCCGATCCCGGGGGCAACGAGTTCTGCGTGTTCCTGCCGCCCGTTGACGAAGCTGCCGAGGATGCCGATGACGAAGCTTGAGCTGACCCAGTCCGGACCCGATCTGGCCGCGGCGCTGGTCGACATTCCCTCGGTCAGTGGGACCGAGGAGAAGATCGCGAACAAGGTCGAGGCCGCGCTCTCGGCGTACGCGCATCTGAAGGTGTTTCGGCACGGCAACACCGTGGTCGCGCGGACCGACCTCGGCCGCGACGAACGAGTCGTGCTGGCCGGGCACCTCGACACCGTCCCGCTGAACGACAACCTGCCTGCGCGGCGCGCCGACGGGCTGATCCACGGGCTCGGCGCGTGTGACATGAAGGGCGGGGTCGCCGTCGGGCTCCGGCTCGCCGCGACGCTGGCCGAGCCGAACCGGGACATCACGTACGTGTTCTACGACTGCGAGGAGGTCGAGGCCGAGCGGAACGGGCTGTACCTGCTGTCGCGGTCCAACCCGGAGTTGCTGGAAGGCGTGTTCGCGGTGGTGATGGAGCCGTCGAACGGTGTGGTCGAGGCGGGCTGCCAGGGGACCATGCGGGTCGAGGTGACCACCCGGGGCGAGCGGGCGCACTCGGCGCGCTCCTGGATGGGGAAGAACGCGATCCACGCGGCCAGGGAGATCCTCGCGCGGTTGACGGCGTACGAGCCGCGCCGGGTGCCGATCGACGGGCTCGAGTACCGCGAGGGGCTGAACGCGGTCGGGATCAGCGGTGGGGTCGCGGGCAACGTCGTACCGGATCTGTGCATGGTGACGGTCAACTACCGGTTCGCGCCGAGCCGGTCGGAGGCGGAGGCCGAGGCGCACCTGCGGGAAGTGTTCGACGGGTTCGAGGTGCAGGTGACGGATTCGGCGCCGGGTGGTCTGCCCGGGCTGGGGCGGCCGGCCGCGGCGGCGTTCCTCGCTGTGGTGGGAGGGGAGCCGCAGCCGAAGTTCGGGTGGACCGACGTCGCGCGGTTCACGCTGCTCGGCGTACCGGCGGTGAACTACGGTCCCGGCGACCCGCTGCTCGCGCACAAGCAGGAGGAGTTCGTCCCGGAGGCGGAGATCGAGCAGTGTGAACAACGGTTGAGGACTTGGTTGACGGCCTAGGCGTCGTCCAGCCCTGGTAGGTGCGGGCATCTAATCTGGGGGCATGGCAGATCCGTCGATCCACCCCGATCGTCCACAGGTCCCGCAGCCGTCCCAGCAGCGCGGGCCGGTGGTGATGCGCCGCAACCAGGTGCAGCAGTCGACGTCCGAGCAGCGGCTGCTGGACAGCCGTGGTCCGTCGGACTGGGTGCACACCGACCCGTGGCGGGTGCTGCGGATCCAGTCGGAGTTCATCGAGGGCTTCGGCATGCTCGCCGAGCTCGGGGCGGCGATCAGCGTGTTCGGGTCCGCGCGGACGAAGCCGGACGACCCCATGTACGCCGCCGCGGAGCAGTTCGGCGGCAAACTGGTCGGCGCGGGGTTCGCGGTGATCACCGGCGGCGGCCCGGGCGTGATGGAGGCCGCGAACAAGGGCGCCTCCGAGGCGGGCGGCGTGTCGGTCGGGCTCGGGATCGAGCTGCCGTTCGAGAACGGCCTGAACGAGTGGGTCGACATCGGGATGAACTTCCGCTACTTCTTCACCCGGAAGACGATGTTCGTCAAGTACGCCCAGGGGTTCGTGGTGATGCCGGGCGGGTTCGGCACGCTGGACGAGATGTTCGAGGCGCTCACGCTGGCCCAGACGCGCAAGGTGACGTCGTTCCCGGTGGTGCTCTTCGGTACGTCGTACTGGAGCGGGCTGGTGGACTGGATGCGCGAGACCATGCTTGCCGACGGCAAGATCTCGGCGGCGGACCTGGAGATGTTCACCATCACCGACGACGTGGACGAGGCGATCAGCTACATCCTCAAGGCCGGCGAGATCGCCGACGCGGCCGCCGAGGAAGCCGCCGCGGCTGCGGCGCGCGATGTCGCGGAGGCGGAGAGCCCCGAGGCGCGCGAACGGCGTGAGGCGCACCGGCTGGGCTCGGATGGCAGCTGAGTCATCCCGGATGGCGGCTGAATCCCGGATCGATTGTGCGTTGCAGCACCCCGGCGTGGCACGATCGGTCCCGTGATGTGGTTCTTCGGTTTGATTGTCGTGCTCTTGATCGGAGCAGTCGCCGTGGTCGCCTCCGGGCGCTGGGGCGGTATGAGCACGGCGTACGACGATCGGCCGGACGTGTCCGTCCCGGCGCGGCAGGCGCTCACCGGTGACGACATCGAGACGGCGCGCTTCGGTGTGGGGCTGCGCGGATACCGGATGGACGAGGTCGACGCGCTGCTCGAACGGGTCGCCCGCGAGGTCGCCGAACGCGACCGCCGGATCGCCGACCTGGAACGCGCCATCACCCCGATCGTGCACGGTCCGGAGGGTGCCGGCTTCACCGCACGCGCCGACTACGACCCTGCCGACTTCGACGACACCGGCTACCAGAAGCCCATCCTGGTAGGCGGCGACTTCCCCGAACAATCCGCCCAACCCGACCCCGCCACCCCCGCCACCGCCCAGCCCGCCGACCCGGCAACCGCCCGGCTCGCCGCTGACCAGCGTGCGATCGCCCAGCCGACAATTGCCCAGCCGACAATTGCCCAGCCGACAATTGCCCAGCCAGCGCCCGATCAGTCCGCGACTGCCCAGCCAGTGCCCGATCAGTCGGCGACTGCCCAGCCAGTGCCCGATCAGCCAGCGCCCGATCAGTCGGTGTCCGACCGGCTGGTGACCGACCAGCCGGTGTCCGACCAGCCGGTGGCCGGCGAGCTGGTGTCCGACCAGCCCGTGACGGGCGAGCCTGCGACGGAGCAGCCAGCGACGGATCAGTTTGCGGCCGGCGCGCATGCGACCGACCAGTGGCGGCGCGAGTCGTCGGCCCCGGCTGACGCTGAGTCCGCCGCCCAGCCTGAGCCCGAGTCGTCCGCCCGAGCTGAGGCACCGGCCGAGTACCCCGGCCCGATCGAGGGCGAAGCCCGACCAGCACCGGCCGCGCAGCAGCCGGATGCCCAGTCGGCGTCCGCCCCGCAGCCCGACGCCCAGCCGTGGACGTCCGACCGGCAGCCCGAAGCCCGGCTAACGTCCGAGCCGCAGCCCGAGGCCCAGCCGTCGGCGTTCGAGCCGCAGCCCGAGGCCCAGCCGTCGGCGTTCGAGCCGCAGCCCGAGGCTCAGCCATCGTTCGAGCCGCAGCCCGAGGCCGAGCCATCGGCGTCCGACCCGCAGCGCGACAACGCCCTCGCGAGCCCCACCGAGCCGCAGCCTCAGGCTCCTGCCTACTTCGCGGCGCAGCCCGGGCAGCAAGAGACGGAGGCCCGGCCCTACGCCCAAGCCCCGCCTCTTCCGCCGATCCACGCTGACAGGCCGATCCACCCTGACGTGCCGCGCCAGCCCGAGTCGCAGTACGAGACCGGGCCGTCCTACCAGCCCCAGCAGCCGCCGAGCCCCGCTGAGCCCTCAGCCATCGACCAGCAGCCGGACCAGGACGAGCCGCCGACGTTGATCGAGCCCCATGCCGCGTACTCGGTCGACGAGCAGCCCGGTACCCCCGCTCAGCCGGCACCGCAGAGCTGGTCCGAGCCGGCAGCCCAGCCCGCGCCTCAACCGCCGCACGCTCAGTCCGAACCGCAGGTGCAACAGCAGGCGCAGACCTACGAGCAGCCGCAGGCTCCGCAGCAGTTCGAGGAGCAGCAGCAGTTCGAGGAGCAGCAGCAGTTCGAGACGCCGGGGCAGTACAGGGCGACGAAGCAGCCCGAGGCGACGCAGCAGTACCAGGCAGCGCAGCAGTTCGAGGCGCCGCCGCCGCAGCAGCAGACAGCGCAGTTCTGGCCTGATACGCCTGCCCAGGCCGCACCTCAGCCCGAGGCGCCGCCGCAGCAGCAGACTGCGCAGTTCTGGCCTGACACCTCCGCCCAGGCCGCACCTCAGCCCGAGGCATCGACGTACGACTCGCCTCCACCGCAGACGGACCCCCCGGCTCAGTCAGCCGAGCAGTTCTGGTCGGGCGAGTCCGCCCAGCCCGAGCACCCCGCCCAGCCCGAGCACCCGGCTCAGGCCGAGTACCCGGCTCAGCCCGAGTACCCCGCACAGGCCGAGTACCCGGCTCAGCCCGAACGTCCGGCCGAGACCCAGTACTCCGCCGAGCCTCAGGCGCCGGCGCAGGCGGACGAGCAGGTGCCCCCTCAGCCCGAGTACCCGGTCCAGCCACACACTCCGGCTCCGGCTCAGGAGCCGGCGCAGGCGAACCAGCAGTTCTGGCCGGACACGGCACCTCCGCAGACGGCAGCTGATCAGACTGCGCAGTCTGCTCGGTCGAGCGCTCCCGTTCAAGCGGAGCAGGTGGGGGCGGCTCAGGAGAAGGCAGAGTTCTGGCCTGCGGTGCCGGGGCAGGCGCCGGCGCAGTTCTGGCCGGATCCGCAGGGGCAAGCAGCGTCGACGGCTCCGGCTCAGAGCCAGCTCTGGCCCGACCCGCAGGCCCAGCAGACTGAGCCGCCGTACCAGCCGCAGGCACAGCAGGCCGGGTCGTCGTACCAGCCGGAAGCGCACCCGGCCGAGTCGACGTATCAATCGCAGGCTCAGCAGGCCGCGTCGTCGTACCAGCCGGAAGCTCGGCAGGCGGAGGCGCCCTACCAACCCCAGCCTCAGCAGGCGGAGGGGGTGTACGGGACGCAGGCGCCCACTGAGGCTGTGCCGTATCAGGCGGGGCAGGGGCAGGCTGTGCAGGGGCAGGCTGAGCCGTGGTTCCAGGAGGGGCCGTCGCAGGCGGCCGAGCAGCAGGGGCCGGTTGGGGAGGCGAACAACCAGGCATCGTCGGGTGAGTCGGGAGACGACTCGGACGATGGGCAGGGGAATCGCGGGCGGCATAGTGCGGCGCCGGAGGGCGACGTCGTTCGGCGTCCGGGCTGGTGAGTTCTCCGCCCGGTCCAGCGGCGGGTGACGTGCCGGTGTGTCATGCGGAGGCTTCAGTGGTGTTGCCGTTGGGGCCGGAGGACGCGTGGGGCGTGGTGGTGGACTGGGAGCGGCAGTCGCGGTGGATGGTGGCGACGCGGGTGTGGGCGACGGAGTACGGCGGTCGTGGGGTGGGTGGCGGAGTCGCGGCGCGGACTTCTGTCGGTGGCGTTGGGTTTACTGACGACATGGTCATCACGCACTGGGATCCGCCGCGCGAATGCACGGTGAAGCACCTCGCCAAGGTTGTTCGCGGGACTGGGACGTTCGCGGTCGAGCCCAGTGGGGCGGGGAGCAGGTTCACCTGGTCCGAGGATGTGATCCCGCCGTTCGGGTGGCTGGGGCGGATCGGGTGGCGGGTCGTGCGGCCCGGGTTCGAGGTGTTGATGCGGGTCTCGCTGCGGCGGCTGGCGAAGGAGATCGCGCGATGACGGTGAGCGGGCCGGACGGGCAGCCGCGGTGCGGGTGGGCGACCTCCGCGCCGGAGTACGTCGAGTATCACGACAACGAGTGGGGCAAGGAGATCCGGGACGACCGCGGGCTGTTCGAGCGGATGATGCTGGAGGGATTCCAGTCCGGGCTGGCGTGGATCACGATTCTGCGCAAGCGGGAGAACTTCCGGAAGGCGTTCGCGGAGTTCGATCCCGAGGTCATCGCGGAGTACGACGAAACGGACTTCGACCGGTTGATGGCGGACGCGGGGATCGTCCGGAACCGGGCCAAGATCAACGCGACGATGGCCAACGCGAGGGCGTTGGTGGCGATGGAGCCGGGGGAGTTCACCGAGCTGCTGTGGTCGTTCCGGCCGGGGGAGCGGGTGGCGCCGAAGACGTTGGCCGACGTACCGGCGACCACTCCAGAGTCGGTGGCGATGTCGAAGGCGCTGAAGAAGAAGGGCTTCGTGTTCGTGGGGCCGACGACGGCGTACGCGCTGATGCAGGCCAGCGGGATCGTCAACGACCACCTGGCCGACTGCATCGCCCGCTGATCACCGGACGGAGTCGTCGGCGCGAATCGGTACGCGGAGTTCCTCGAGCTCGGCTCGGCCTTCGGTCTGGCCGTCCGGGGTCAGCAGCAGCGTGCAGGCCCGTTCGAACCGGGCGTCAATGCGTTCGAAGGCCGCCACGGCTGACCGCATCCCGCCCAGATCGCCGGTGAGCCGGGCGGCCGCGCGGGTCAGGCAGGCGGCGGCCCAGTCGTTCTCGGCACCGGCCGGCGCGGCGGCCACGAGCCGGTCGGCGGCATCCGGCAGGCCGGCCACCACGGCGAGTTCCGCCCCGGACGCGCGGGCATAGGGCGCCCACCAGAGTTCCTGGAAGTCCGCGAAGGCCTGTGAGACCAGCTCGGCAGCACGATCGTCGTGCCCGCCCGACGCCACTCGCACGCCATCATTCCCGGGGCCGGTAGCTGCGGCATCGTTCCCGGACCCGGTGTGGGCGGCGGCCTTGCGGGGCCAGGTGTGTATGGCGACTCGGGCCTGGGCGAACGCCGCGGATGCCGCGAGCGACGACGCGGTGTTCGGGTCGTCGGCTCGCGCCATCTCACGCGCTCGGGCCTGCCAGTCGGCGAACGATCCGTCGTCCCGCAGCCCGTGTACCAATGCTGCCGTAGCCACCGCGGACGCCATCCACTCCATGGGCGGCGACCCGGCTCGCTGCCAGCGGTTCCACAGCGCGTCGGCCTGTTCCAGACACGCGTCGAACCGCCCGGTCAGGGCGTAGACCCGGATCAGCCGGGGCAGCGAGATGTACGCGTGGTCCCCGACCGGATCGTCCACGAGCCCGGCACGCGCGACCGACAGTGCCGCCGGCAGGTCCCCGGTCGAGATCGCGGTGGTGGACGCGACCCAGTAGGCGTCGATGATCTCGGATGCCGCGTACGGCTCGTGCCGGGGCAGCGGTTCCACCAGCCGCATCCGTTCCAGGGCGTAGGACCGGGCCTCGCGCAGCCGCCCGGCGTTCCCGGCCGCGGTGCCCAGGGCGTCCAGGGCTCCCGCGATCAGGACCGGGTCGCCGGCCACCCGGGCCGCCTCGACAGCCTCCTGCGCCAGCGCCGTATCAGCACCGATCCGGCGGTCGCCGTGCTCCCACGCCTTCGCAGTAGCCAGCAGAGCGGCAACCTGCGGATCCGCCGGTACGGCCTTGACCCCCGCTGGTGGGACGGCCAGGTGCAGTTCCGTCGGTGCGGCGTCGGCCGCCGCTTCTGACGGGGGGATGGCCGGACGTGTTGGTGGGGTGGCGTGATGTGGGTCTGTCGGTACGGCGTTGGCCACCGCCTCCGCCAGCAGGCGCGCGGTGTGGTCTGCGGGGAAGTCGAACAGTGGCCCGGTTGGGTACCGGTTGATCGCGATCACGGCGGACGCCAGCATCGTCGCGCGGACGTTGCCGTCGGCAACCGCTCGGTCGGCGGCGTCGAGCAGGAGTTCGACCGTGGTCTGGCCGTCGGCGATCGCGAGGGCTGCGTCCGCGGCGGACCGCAGATCCCGGGCCGCCGCCACTCCGTCCTCGGCCCGGTCCGCCGCCGACCGGTAGTGACCGATGGACTCGACGAACCCGCGCCGGGCAAAGGTGAGGTGGCCCAGCGAGCGCGCCAGCCGATGCGCGGTCGAGTTCGGCGCCGCAGCGGTCCCGGCGAGCGCCACGCGCAGATCGTCGACTACCTCGTCGTACGCCGAGCGCCAGCCGGAGCCGTCGACCGTTTCGTGGTGGGGCGGGGGGCGGTTGGACGGGTCTAGTGTCCCGTGTCGGAGATTCCTTGACGTGGGCGGCGCCCAGGCACGCACCTCGCGGCGTTGGAGAAGCGGCCACGATGAACCCCGCATCGAGGCCGCTTCTCCGCCTTGCGATGCACGCACCTGGACACCGCCCACTGTCAAGCAATCTCCGACACGGGACACTAGGTGGTTTTCCAGGGTGGCGGCTGTGGTGGCGGCCCAGTGGAGGTGGTGGTGGCGGGCGGTTGCCAGTTCGGCGTCGGTCAGGCGGGACAGGGCGAACTGGCGGATCGTCTCCAAGAGGCGCCAGCGGGAGGCACGGCGTACCAGCAGACTCTTGTCGGTGAGGCGGCCGAGGAGGTCCGCGATCTCGCCGCGGGGCAGGTCGGGGCTGGTCGCGCCGGCCGCGTCCAGGTCGAAGCCGCCGACGTATACGGCGAGCCGCCTGAACAGGAGTTGTTCCCGGTCGTCAAGCAGATCGTGGCTCCAGCCGATCACCGCGCCGAGGGACCGGTGTCGCGGGTCCGCGCCGCGCCCGCCGGCGAGCAGCCGGAGCCGGTCGTCGAGCGCGGTCCGGAGCCCGTCCAGGCCGAGGGAACCGATCCGGGCCGCGGCGAGTTCGATCGCCAGCGGCATCCCGTCCAGCCGCGTGCAGACTTCGGCGACGTCGTCGCGGTCAGCGGCGAAGGACGGATCGACGGCCCGCGCCCGGTCGGTGAAGAGCTCGACCGCGTCGGAGTCCGCTGCCAGCGGCGGCAGCAGGACGGTTTGCTCACCCGGTACGCCGAGCCGTTCCCGGCTGGTCGCCAGCACAGTCGCCTCGGGGCAGGCGGCGAGGAGTCGTTCGACCAGGGCGGTGACCTCCTCGATCACGTGCTCGCAGTTGTCCAGCACCAGCAGCGACCGGCCCGCCCGCAACCGCTCGACCAGGGCTTGCTCCAACGTCTGCGGCGGCCGCTCGGTCACCCCGAGCATGCCCGCCACGGCCCAGGTGACCAGGCCGTCCCGGATTGGTACCAGGTCCACGAAGGCCCCCGGCACGGCCAGTTCCCCCGCGACGACGGCGGCCAGCCGGGTCTTGCCCATCCCACCAGGTCCGAGCAGCGTCACCAGCCGGTCCTGCTCCAGCGCTGACACTGCCGCCGTCGACTCGGCAGTCCGCCCGACAAACGTGGTCCGACTGGCCGGCAGCCCAGCGACCCCCGGCTCAACCAGTCCCGGCCCGGCCGTCCCCGGCCCGGCCATCCCCGGACCAACCAACCCCGGCTCGCGGCCGGACACGACGAGGTCCGCGAGTTCACGCCGATCCGCGGCGCCGTACTTGCGCAGCAGCGACGACACGTGGCTCTCCACCGTGCGCACCGAGATGTGCAGCAAGCCCGCGATCTGCGCGTTGGAGCGATGGTCCGCGAGCGCGGCCAGCACCTCGGCCTCACGCGCGGACACCTCGACCTGAGTCACGCGAACATCATGTCCGATCCGTACCCGTTCCGTGGTGGATCCGTGGCCAGCACGGATGTCCGCACCCCGCCCGCGCCGCGACCGTTGTCGTATCCAACGACGAAGGAGGCAGTGATGAGCGATACGACAGTCACGATGCGCAAGGTCCGGCCGGCGACGGTCGGACTGTGGGTGGTGCAGGTGCTGCTGGCGGAGTTCGTGTCAGCCGGGCTGATGAAGCTGTCCGGCAGTGCGGTGATGGTGGAGATGTTCGCCGAGATCGGCATCGGCCAGTGGTTCCGGTACCTGGTCGGCGCGCTCGAGGTGGCGGGCGCGATCGGCGTGCTGGTACCGCGGCTGAGCGGTCTCGCCGCACTCGGGCTGGCCGGTGTGATGGTGGGCGCGGTCGTCACAACCGTGTTCGTGCTCGGCGCGTCGCCAGCGGTGCCGTTCGGCTTCCTGCTGCTGGCCGGGCTGGTCGCCTGGGCCCGGCGCGCCGCGATCCGCGAGCTGGCGGGTAAGGGGCACGCACCTGCGGTTCAAGGTAGTGCGCTGAGATGACCGAGGTGATGATCCGTGGCTTCGACGGCGTGCTGTTGCGGCCGCATGACAGTGGGTACGACGCGGGCCGGGCGGTGTGGAACGCCGTCGTGGACCGCCGGCCGGCCCTGATCGCAAAGTGCGCCAGTACTGCGGACGTGGTCGCGGCGCTGCGGTACGGGCGGGAGGCCGGACTGGAGATCGGGGTGCGCTGCGGCGGACACAGCTTCCTCGGACTGCCGGTCGTGGAGGACGGCCTGCTGATCGACCTGTCCGGGTTGAGCGCTGTACGGGTCGACCCGGGCAGCCGCCGTGCGTGGGTAGGCGGCGGTGCCCTGCTCGGCGCGCTGGACGTCGCCGCACAGCGGTACGGACTGGCGACGACCGCTGGCAACGTGTCGCATACCGGCGTCGGTGGGCTCACCCTCGGCGGCGGGATCGGCTGGCTGGCCCGCCTGCACGGGCTGAGCTGCGACAACGTCGCGTCCTTCGAACTGGTCACCGCCGACGGCGACGTACTGCGGGTCAGCGAGACCGAGCACCCCGACCTGTTCTGGGGTCTGCGTGGTGGTGGCGGGAACTTCGGCGTCGTCACCGAGTTCGAGTTCCGGCTGCACCCGGTCGGTACTCGCGCGCTGGTAGCGGACCTGATCTACGAGCTGGACGACGCCGGTACGGCGCTGCGCGGCTGGCGGGACCTCTTCGCGGACACTCCCCGACGGGCGACACCAGTGGCCAGGGTCGGCAGGCGGGACGACGACCGAGGTGGTGGGGCGGGGAAGGAATCAAGGCTAGCCCGGCCGATGGCGAGTATCGGGTACGTCTGGGTGGGCGATCCGGATGAGGGCCGCCGGCTACTCGCGTCGTACTCGCGGATCGGGCGGCCGGTCGCCCAGCAGGTCCGCGAACTCAGCTACCTGGATCTGCAGACCGGTGACGACGACGTCGAGGGGCATGCGATGCGCCGGTACTGCAAGGATCACTACCTGCGGGAGCTACCGGATGCCGCCATCGACGCATTCCTTGCCTGGGACAACGATCCGTTCCGGCCGGGGGCGCGGATGACGCTGAACGGCGGTGCGATCGCGGACGAGCCCGACGAGGACTCGGCGTTCAGCCATCGCGACGCCCTGGTCGAGTTCACCACGGCCGCAGGCTGGACCAACCCGGCCGAGGACGGTCCCCGGATCGCCGCCGCCCGCCGGTACGCGGCGGGTCTCGAGCCGTACGCCAGCGGCGCCTATGTGAACACGTTCGCCGACCAGGACGACTCCGCCCTCCGCCGGGCGTACTCGCCGGCCAAGCTCGCGCGGCTCCGGGACCTGAAACGCGCCTACGACCCGGCCAACATCTTCCACCGCACCACCAACATCCGCCCGTGATCGCGGCCGGCCGACGCGGCGGACCGGCGTACCAGCATCTACCTGCCCTGGAAGGTCGGCTTCTCCTTGGCGACGAAGGAGGCGACCGCGTTGCGGTGGTCCTCGGTACCGCCGGTGAGCTGCATCTTCTCCGCCTCGAACTGCAGCGCCTCCGCCAGCGTGTGCGACGCCGAGTACGCCAGCGACTGCCGCACCGACCCGTACGCCACCGTCGGCCCGTTCGCGAGCTTGGCCGCCAGCTCAGCGGTGGCCGACGCGAGTTCCCCAGCCGGTACGACGCTGGTCGCCAGGCCCAGCGTCATCGCCTCGGCCGCGGGGATCGTCCGCGGGAAGTACAGCAACTCGGTCGCTTTCGCCTGACCGATCAGCCGCGGCAGCGTCCACGAGATCCCCGTGTCGCACGACAACGCGATCCCGGTGAACGCCAGGTTGAACCCCGCCGTGTCCGCCACCACCCGGAAGTCGCACGCGAACGCCATCGACGCGCCCGCGCCCGCGGCCACGCCGTTCAGCGAGGCGATCACCGGCTTCGGCATCTCGGACAGCGCCAGCGCGATCGGCGCGAAGTGGACCGGGACGGTCGACCACAACGCGTCCAGGTCGTTCGCCTCGAGCAGCCCGATGTGCTCCTTCAGGTCCTGTCCGACGCAGAACGCCCGGCCGGTCCCGGTCAGCACGACACACCGAACGGCGTCGTCCTCCGCGGCGGCCAGAACGGTGTCCCGCAGCGCCACCTTCGTCGGGGTGTCCAGGGCGTTCATCGCCTCGGGCCGGTTCAGCGTGATCGTGCCGACGCCGTCAGCCACGTCGTACCGGACGGAGTCACTCATCGTTGCCAGCTCCCAACGCTCGGTGAGAAAAAGTCAGTGATTGGTCAGGCAGTTGTCCACGAAACGCCCGGCCGCGGGGGACAGACGTTGCGCGTGGAAGTCGAAGAACGCGGCCGCCCTGGTCCCGGCCCAGTCGTCCGGCAACAGTTCGGCCGGGAGCCCCGGATCGACGAAGAGGAACTTACGCCACTCGTGCACCAGCGCCGACCGGACCGCGAACGCCTGCTCGTCGGTCACGTCGTCGCCGGCGCTCTCGGCCAGCGCCTTCGCCTCGATCAGCCAGGCGTCGTACGACGCGCCGAGGTCGTCGAGCCGCCAGACCCGCCGGGCGAACTCCAGCCCGCCGTCGTCGACCGGCGCCCGGAACCGGTCCGCGGTCTGGTCCTCGGCGGCGAGGATCTGGTCCACCTCGGTGTCGTTGCGCAGCCCGACCCAGGCGCCGTCGGACAGCGGAGCCCAACCCAGGAAGGAAAGTTGGCTCGCCAGCTGTTCGCGGCGGCGCGCGTTCGGCACCTCACGGAGGATGCACAGGTGCCAGTGCCGATCCCACTCACCCGGCCCGTCACCGGCGACGGGCGTGCGGTAGATCCGGGCCGCGGCGTCGTCGAGCCTGCGACGCGCCCG
Source organism: Kribbella caucasensis (assembly GCF_004361855.1). Taxonomy (GTDB): domain Bacteria; phylum Actinomycetota; class Actinomycetes; order Propionibacteriales; family Kribbellaceae; genus Kribbella; species Kribbella caucasensis. Next base: position 79,061 of record NZ_SNWQ01000014.1, on the reverse strand, counting down.
GGCAGTCAGCGCGTACCCTGGCTGGCCCTCGATCCGGATCGGTTCGAGCCAGCCCTGCCGGACCATCCGGGACACGGCGGTGCGCACCGCGGGCGGCTGGACGCCGAGCGGTGCGAGCAGCCGGACCAGGGCTGCCACGGGGGCGCTCCCACCTCGCGCGCGCAGGTGGTCGCCGTACAGGTCGAAGAGGGCAGAACGGGCGTGCACGTGCCCGAGTCTGCCGTATGGTGCACGGCTCTGGCCTGTGATCGGGGATAATAGGTTCTGATACACACTGCGATACGCGCCGACGGCGCATCACCGCGTGGCGCCGGCGACGGCACACCCACGCGGTGTCGTCGCTCAAAACCGATGAGGGAAGGGGTGCGCGCATGGCGGCGATGAAGCCGCGGACGGGCGATGGTCCGCTCGAGGTCACCAAGGAGGGCCGCGGGATCGTGATGCGGGTTCCACTCGAGGGCGGCGGGCGCCTCGTCGTCGAGCTGAACGCCGACGAGGCGACCGAACTGGGGAACGCGCTCAAGGCCGTAGTGGGCTGACGCGCCCTCGCGGGGTGCCCCCGCGCCGGCGCACCTTCTGACATTGGACGACCCCGGTGGGTGCCTGCGCAGGCATCGGCCGGGGTCGTTACGGTTGCCCGGACGTATTCGACAGTTTGATCAAACCCAGTGAGGTCCCCCAGTGGCTCGCCGAAGCACCAAGTTCGTCTTCCCGACTCTGCCCGCCGTGCACTGGCAGCCCGGGCTCCCCGTCCACGGTTCCAGCAGCTGGGTGGTCGTGGTCGGCGAGGCCGGTCTGCCGGCGGCGGCGAAGGATGCGGGTGAGCGGCTCGGTCTCGACCTGGACCGGCTGCTGGCGGCGCAGACCGCGACCGGGTTCAGCCCGACCGCCGGTGCGACCGCGGCGTACCCGCTGCTGAGCGGTGAGGTGACCGAGGTGCTGCTGGTCGGCGCCGGTGACGGGTCGGCGGCGGCACTGCGACACGCCGGGGCGGCGATCGCGCGATTCGGCCGCGGCAAGCCGGAGCTGACCACGGTCGTTGCCGAGGGCATCGAGGACGCGGCGCTGCAGGCGTTCGCCGAGGGCGTCGTACTCGGTTCGTTCACGTTCCACCGCAAGACGGTCGACCCGGGTAAGCCGGTGGTCGAGCGGATCACCCTGACCGACGGGTCCAGCTCCGACCGGGCCGCCGTGATCGAGCGCGGGGTAGTGATCGGCCGGACCGGTTGGCTGGCCCGCGAGTTCGCTACCACCCCGTCGAACGAGAAGGACCCGTCCTGGCTCGCCGAGCGCGCCACCGAGGTCGCCGCCACCGGTGGGCTGACCGTGACGGTGTGGGACGAGAAGTTGCTCGCCGCCGACGGATTCGGCGGCATCCTCGCGGTCGGTCAGGGCTCGACCCGGCCGCCCCGGTTCATCCGGCTGGACTACGTTCCCGACGGCTCGACCAAGGACACGCCGTACGTCGTCCTGGTCGGCAAGGGCATCACGTACGACACCGGGGGCCTGTCGCTCAAGCCGCGCGAGGGCATGGTCTCGATGAAGCGGGACATGACCGGCGGCGGTTCGGTCATCGCCACCCTGTCCGCGCTGCGCGAACTGGGCACGAAGGTCAAGGTCACGGGCCTGATCTGTGCCGCCGAGAACATGCCGTCGGGTACGGCGTACCGTCCGGACGACGTGATCCGGCACTATGGCGGCCGCACCACCGAGGTGAAGAACACCGACGCCGAGGGGCGGCTGGTGATGGCCGACGGGCTCGCGTACGGGGTGAAGGAGTTGAAGCCCGACGTCATCGTCGACGTCGCCACCCTGACCGGCGCGATCAAGGTGTCGCTCGGCGCGATGTTGTACGGCGGTCTGTTCTCGACCGACGATGCGTTGGCCGACAACCTGGCCGACGCGGGTCAGGTGTCGGGTGAGCGGCTCTGGCGGATGCCGTTGCCAGCCGAATACGTGGACCTGATCTCGACCCCGATCGCCGACTCGGTGAACAGCTCGAAGGGGCCGGGATCGATCACGGCCGCCCTGTTCCTCAAGGCGTTCGCCGGTGACGTCCCGTGGGCGCACCTCGACCTGTCCAGCATCGCGGAGTCCCCGCGGGACGAGTTCGAATACTCCCTGGGCTCCACCGGCGCGGGCGCCCGCCTCCTCACCACCTGGCTCACCGGCGACGCCCCGATCGCAGGAGTCGGCAAGGCCTGAGGCTGTATCTCCACCACTCATCAACCCACCGCATCCGCGCCGCCGAGCTCGCGCTCAAGCGTGAACGGGCGCAGGGAGCGGAGGTTGGTGAGTGGTGCAGGTACGGGGGCTACGGCAGCAGGGTGCGGTAGAGCTCCAAGGTCCGGTCGGCGACGGCGTCCCAGCCGAATTCGGAGACGGCTCGGGCGCGGCCGGCCTTGCCCATCGCTTCGGCCTTGGCTGGGTCCGCGACCAGTTCGTTGATGCCGGCGGCCAGGTCGCGTTCGAAGGTGGGGATGTCGGTCTCGTCGTACCGGACCAGCGTCCCGGTCACGCCGTCGTCGACGACCTCCGGGATCCCGCCGACCGCGCTGGCGACGACGGCTGTCTCGCACGCCATCGCCTCCAGGTTGACGATGCCGAGCGGCTCGTACACCGACGGGCAGCAGAACGCGAGCGCATGGGTGAGGACCTGCCGGACCTCGTCGCGCGGCAGCATCTCCGAGACCACGAACACGCCGTCCCGGGCCGCCTTCAGTTCGTCGATCAGGCCGTCCGTCTCGGTCTTCAGCTCGGGTGTGTCGGCGGCGCCGGCGAGCAGCACGAGCTGGACCGACGGGTCGAGCTGGAGCCCGGCCCGGAGCAGGTGCGGCACGCCCTTCTGCCGGGTGATCCGCCCGACGAAGGTGACGTACGGCCTGGTCAGGTCCACGCCGAGGCGTTCCAGCACGTTCGTCTTGGGGTCCGGGTGGTAGAAGTCGGCGTCGATCCCGTTCGAGATCACGTGCACCTTGGCCGGGTCGATCGACGGGTAGCAGTCGAGCACGTCGTCCCGCATCCCGCGACTCACCGCGACCACGGCATCAGCCGCCTCGTACGCCGTCCGCTCGGCCCAGCTCGACAGCCGGTATCCACCGCCGAGCTGTTCCGCCTTCCACGGTCGCCGCGGCTCCAGCGAATGCGCCGTCACCACGTGCGGTACGCCGTACAGGAGCTTTGCCCAGTGGCCGGCCATGTTCGCGTACCAGGTGTGCGAGTGGACGAGTTCGCTGCTGCTGACCGCGGCCGTCATGGTGAGGTCGGTGGAGAGGACGCGCAGCGCGGCGTTCGCGGCCGGCATCCGCGCGTCGTCCTCGGAGTGGGCGTGCGCGCCCGGACGCGGTTCGCCCATGCAGTGCACATCCACCTCGGCCAGCCGGCGTAGCTCGCGGACCAGGAAGTCCACGTGCACCCCGGCCCCGCCGTACACGTCCGGAGGAAACTCACGCGTCAGGATCGCCACCTTCATGGAGCCGACCATATGACATCAACTGACGTGGGTGGGTACCCAGAAACGGAGCTTTCCGTGTCGCTCGTCCTCGAGTTCGCCGCCGGCCGACTCGATCACCTTGCGGGACGGGTCGTTGTCGGTGTCGCAGGTGACCAGTGCGGGATCGATCCCCAGCCGGGCGGCGTACGGGAGTGACTGGACCAGCATCTGGGTCGCGTACCCCTTCCGCCGGGCGGACGGTCGTACGACGTACCCGATGTGGCCGCCGAGTTCGAGCAGATGCGGGGTGAGCCGGTGCCGGATGGACAGCCGTCCCAGCCATTGGTCGCCGTCGACGAACCACAACACGGTCTGGTGCACCAGGTCCGCCGGCAGTTCGGTGTCCTCGTCGGCCTCGGCCAGGATCTCCTCGACCAGCTGCGCGAACACCTCCGGGTCCTCGACCTCCGTCCGGCTCCGGTCGGGCTTGCCCAGGCCCGACGCCCCCATCCAGCGCTCCTCGTGCGGCTCCAGCTCGTCCCACGCCTCCAGGAAGGAACGGTGAACGGCAGTGGTCGGCACGACGAGGGTTGGCATGAAGCTAGTGTCCCGCGTCGGACGTCCTCTGGCGCTTGCGGCGCCCAGGCACGCACCTCGCCGCGTTGGAGGGCCGTCCACGATGAACCCGCATCGAGGACGGCCCTCCGCCTTGCGATGCACGCACCTGGTCACCGCAATCACTCAGAGGCCGTCCGACGCGGGACACTTGTCTGCGACACCCCCGACCGTCTTATGCGATGGGGCTTCCACGGTTAAGGTGCGGACATGGCAAAGGCGCCCAGAGTTCTCGGAATCGTGCTGGCGGGTGGCGAGGGGAAGCGGCTGATGCCGCTCACGGCGGACCGGGCCAAACCGGCCGTGCCGTTCGGCGGGAGTTATCGCCTGATCGACTTCGTGCTGTCCAACCTGGTCAACGCCGGGTATCGCAACCTGTGCGTGCTGACGCAGTACAAGTCGCACTCGCTGGACCGGCACGTGACGATGACCTGGCGAATGTCGACCTTCCTCGGCAACTTCGTCACCTGCGTGCCCGCCCAGCAGCGGCTCGGCCCGCAGTGGTACCAGGGCAGCGCGGACGCGATCTACCAGTCGATGAACCTGATCAACGACCACAAACCCGACATCATCGTGGTGTTCGGCGCCGACCACGTCTACCGGATGGACGCCTCCCAGATGGTCGCCGCCCACATCGAGCGGGGCAACGGCGTCACCGTCGCCGGGATCCGGGTACCGCGGGTCGAGGCGTCCGAGTTCGGCGTGATCAAGACCGCCGACGACGGGCACACGATCGCGGACTTCCTGGAGAAGCCGGCCGATCCGCCCGGGCTGCCGGACTCGCCGGACGAGACGTTCGCGTCGATGGGCAACTACGTGTTCAGCGCCGACGTCCTGGTCGACGCGCTCCGCCGGGACGCGGCGAACCCGGCCTCCCGGCACGACATGGGCGGCGACATCGTCCCGATGCTGGTTGCCGAGGGCAAGGCCGGGGTCTACGACTTCAAGGACAACGACGTACCGGGTGCGCTCGACCGGGACCGGTCGTACTGGCGCGACGTCGGGTCGCTGGACTCGTACCACGAGGCGCACATGGACCTGGTCTCGATCCAGCCGGTGTTCAACCTCTACAACTCCGACTGGCCGATCTTCACCTCGCACCCGCAACTGCCGGGCGCGAAGTTCACCGACAACGCGACCGTCGGCGAGTCGATCGTCTGCCAGGGCTCGATCGTGTCCGGGGCGACCGTGGAGCACTCGGTCCTCGGGACCAACGTGATCGTCAGCGCGGGGGCGACGATCGATCGCTCGGTGATCATGGACAACTGCAAGATCGGCGCGAACGCGGTGCTGAAGAACGTGATCCTGGACAAGAACGTGGTGGTCCCGGACGGCGTCCAGATCGGCGTCGACCCGGATCTGGACCGCGAGCGGGGGTTCACCGTGTCCAAGGGCGGCGTCACCGTGCTCGGCAAGGGACAGGTCATCGAACCAGCCAAGGCCGCTGAGCCGGCCGACGAGGAGAGCGTCGGTTGATCCTGATGCCGGAGTCGGATGCGCTCGACCGGGATGCTGCGGATCCCGGGCACCGGGAGCTGTTCGACATCCCGCCGGCCCAGGGCGGCTCCTACCCCGAGGTCGCCTACTTCGCCGGCAACTCGCTCGGCCTGCGCCCGAAGGCGACCCGGACCGAACTGCTGGCCGACCTCGACGCGTGGGCCGAGCTCGGCGCGGAAGGCCATCTCGACGCTCCCCGGCCCTGGCTGCCGTACCACGAACTGCTCACCGGCCCGGCGGCCCGGCTCGTCGGTGCGCTGCCGGTCGAGACCGTCGTGATGAACTCGCTGACGGTCAACCTGCACCTGCTGATGGTCTCGTTCTACCGGCCGGCCGCCGACCGGTTCCGGATCGTGATCGAGGACTCGGCCTTCCCGTCCGACAGCTACGCGGTTCGCTCCCACGTCCGCTTCCACGGCTTCGACGCGGATGACGCCGTCGTCCGGGTGAGGCCGCGACCAGGTGAAGACTGCCTCCGTACTGCGGACGTGGTGGACCGGCTTGGTTCGGACGTGGCCCTGGTTCTGCTGGGCGGCGTGAACTACCTGACCGGCGAGCTGATGGACATCCCCGCGATCACCGCGGCGGGTCACGCGGCCGGCGCCGTGGTCGGGTGGGACCTGGCGCACGCGGCCGGGAACGTGCCGTTGTCCTTGCACGACTGGGACGTGGACTTCGCGGCCTGGTGTTCGTACAAGTACCTGAACTCAGGGCCGGGCGCGCTCGCGGGGGCCTTCGTCCACGAGCGGCACGTGAAGGCGGAGCTGCCGCGGTTCGAGGGTTGGTGGAGCACCGAGCCGGCCACCCGGTTCGAGATGACGCCGGAGTCGAGGCCGCCCGCGTCGGCCGATGCGTGGCAGGTGTCGAATCCGCCGATCTTCTCGATGGGCCCGGTCCGGACGTCGCTGGAGCTGTTCGATCGGGTCGGCATGGTCGTTCTGCGGGAGCGCAGCATCCGGCTCACGGCGTACCTGGAGAAGTTGCTCGGATCCGTCACCGCCACGCGCGCGTTGCAGGTGATCACGCCGGCCGATCCGGCTCGCCGGGGTGCGCAGTTGTCGTTGCGCATCGGCGGGACTCGAACGGCTGGGGAGCTGGCGAAGCGGTTGCGGTTCGAGTCCGGGGTGATCGCGGATGCGCGTGAGCCCGACGTACTGCGGCTGGCGCCCGTCCCGCTCTACTCGACGTACCACGACTGCTGGCGGGCCGCGGCAGCATTGGCTCAAGCTGTACCGGAGAACGCATGAGCGAAACTATCGCGATCGTCGGTGCCGGGCTGACCGGGAGTCTGCTCGCCTGCTTCCTCGCGCGCCGCGGGCTGCCGGTGACGCTGTACGAGCGGCGCCCGGATCCGCGGACCGGGCAGGCCGAACGTGGCCGGTCGATCAACCTGGCGATCTCCGAACGCGGGCTGGACGCGTTGCGGCGGATCGGCCTGGTCGACGAGGTGATGGCCGACGCGCTGCCGATGAAGGGGCGGATGATCCATCCGGTCGAAGGGCCGTTGGACTTCCAGCCGTACAGCGCGACCCAAGATCGGGCGATCAACTCGATCAGCAGGGGCACGCTCAACAACGCGTTGCTGGACGCGGCTGAGAAGGCGCCGGGCGTGGAGGTCAGGTTCGAGCACCGGCTGGTGGAGCTCGATTCGCAGGCCGGGTTGATGGGGTTCGAGACGCCGGCCGGGACGGTGCACGCGCAGGCGGACGTCGTACTGGGTGCTGACGGTGCCGGGTCGGCGGTGCGCGGGCAGTTGGTGGCCGAGGGGCTGGTGACCGAGGACGTCGACTTCCTGGACTACGGGTACAAGGAGCTGGCGATCCCGGCGGTGGACGGGGAGTTCGCGCTGGATCCGGGTTCCTTGCACATCTGGCCGCGTGGGACGTCGATGATGATCGCGCTGCCGAACCCGGACCGGTCGTTCACCTGCACGTTGTTCTGGCCGGCCGGGTCCTTCGACGCGTTGACCTCGGCCGCCGAGATCGAGCGGTACTTCGGCACGCACTACCCGGATTTGTTGCCGTTGGCCCCTGACCTGGTGGACGACTACCTGCACAACCCGGTCGGCGTACTCGGCACGGTGCACACGACACCGTGGCAGGCGCACGGGCGGACCGTGCTGATCGGGGACGCGGCGCACGCGATCGTGCCGTTCTACGGGCAGGGCGCGAACTGCGCGTTCGAGGACGTGGTCGAGCTGGACCGCTGCCTGTCCGAGGCGGGCGGTTCGTGGGCCTTGACGTTGCGGATGTTCGAGAAACGCCGGCGGGTGAATACCGAGGCGATCGCCGAGATGGCGTTGGCCAACTTCGTCGAGATGCGCGACAAGGTGGCGTCGCCGGTGTTCCGGTTGAACAAACGCATCGAGCACGCCCTCGAGCGAGCCTTCCCGGGGCAGTACGTGTCCCGCTACGAACTGGTCTCCTTCTCCACCACCCCGTACGCCGAAGTCCAGCGGCGCGTCCGCCGGCAGCATCAGGTGCTGGGGGCAACAATTGGTCTCGCTGGCCTGGCCGCGGTGGCCGGGATGGTCGGGAGGCGGCGATGAGTGCGACTCTGTGGCGGCCGGAGCTGCTGACCGGGGAGCCGAGTGAAGCGGGTGTACTCCGCAACTTCGTCGACGGCGTGTTCGTCGAAGGCACCTCGACCTTCGCCAAACTGAGCCCGGTCACCGGACAGAAGATCTTCGACGTTTGCGAAGCCGATTCCGGCGTCGTGGATGCCGCGGTCGCCTCTGCCCGGGAGGCGTTGAAGGGTCCATGGGGGCGGATGAGTGAGCAGGAGCGCGCCGCCGTACTCCGCCGCGTCGCGGACGAGCTCGAGCGGCGGTTCGACGACCTGGTCGCGGCCGAGGTGGGCGACACCGGCAAGTCGATCAGCCAGGCGCGCACCCTCGACATCCCGCGCGGCGCGGCCAACTTCCGGGCCTTCGCCGACTTCGCGACCACCACGCCGACCGAGTCGTATACCACCGTCCTGCCCGACGGCCGCCGCGCCCTCAACTACGCAGTACGGAAACCCGCGGGCGTGGTCGCGATCATCGTGCCCTGGAATCTGCCGCTCCTGCTCCTCACCTGGAAGGTCGCACCGGCCCTTGCCTGTGGGAACGCGGTCGTCGTGAAGCCCTCGGAGGAGACGCCGTCTTCGGCCACTGTTCTCGCCGAGGTGATGGCCGCGGTCGGCGTACCGGCTGGGGTCTTCAACCTCGTGCACGGGTTCGGCCCGTCGTCGGCGGGGGAGTTCCTGACCCGGCATCCGGGCGTCGACGCGATCACCTTCACCGGCGAGACCACCACCGGCTCCGCGATCGCCAAAGCCGCCGCCGACGGGGTCAAGGCCGTCTCCTTCGAACTCGGCGGCAAGAACGCCGGCTTGATCTTCGCCGACGCCGACCTGGACGCCGCCGTCGAGGGATCCGTCCGCTCGGTCTTCACCAACGGTGGCCAGGTCTGCCTGTGCACCGAACGCCTGTACGTCGAGCGATCGGTGTACGACGAGTTCACCGCCCGGCTGGCGGCGCGTGCGTCGGAACTCCCGTTCGGCTGGCCGTCCGACGAGTCCACCTTCAACATGCCGCTCATCTCCCGGCAGCACCGCGACAAGGTCCTCTCGTACTACGACCTCGCGCGGGCCGAAGGGGCAACCGTGCTGACCGGCGGCGGGATCCCGTCCTTCGGCGACACCCGCGACGGCGGTTGCTACGTGCAACCAACCGTCGTGACCGGGCTCCCTGCTGACGCACGGACGAACACCGAGGAGATCTTCGGCCCGATCTGCCACCTCGCCCCGTTCGACACCGAGGAGGAGGCGTTCGCCCTGGCCAACAACAGCCGCTACGGCCTGGCCGCCACCGTCTGGACCCGCGACGTCGCCCGCGCCCACCGCGCCGGCGCCGCCCTCGACGTCGGCCTGGTCTGGATCAACACCTGGTTCCTCCGCGACCTCCGCACGCCCTTCGGCGGCATGAAACTGTCCGGCCTGGGCCGAGAAGGCGGCACCCACTCCCTGGCCTTCTACTCCGACCTCACCAACATCTGCGTGGACCTGACATGAGCTCGAAAGTCGTGCCTGGGAAGGCGGTGCCGAGGGGGCGGTTTCCGCATGTGAAGGTTGTGGGTGGGTTTGCGTTCGTGTCGGGGACGTCCAGTCGGCGGGCCGACAACACGATCGCGGGGGCGGCGGTTGACGAGTTCGGGACTGTGTCGCTGGACATTCGTGAGCAGACTCGGGCCGTGCTGGAGAACATCCGGGACATCCTGGGCGCGGTGGGGGCCGGGCTCGAGGATCTGGTCAGCGTGACGGCGTACCTGGTGTCGATGAACGACTTCGGTGGGTACAACGAGGTTTATGGCGAGTTTTTCGACGAGTCCGGGCCGGCCCGGACGACTGTCGCAGTACATCAGCTGCCGCATCCCCAGCTGCTGATCGAGATACAAGCCGTCGCGGCGATCCCGCGCACCGGACAGGAGAGGTGAGTGTGATGGTCAATCTGGAGTCGACGAACTTCCCGCAGTGGATCGAGGAGAACAAGCATCTGCTGAAGCCGCCGGTCGGCAACAAGCAGATGTTCCCGACCGGCGCCGACTTCATCACCATGGTGGTCGGCGGGCCGAACCAGCGGACGGACTTCCACGTCGATCCGTACGAGGAGTTCTTCTACCAGGTGCGTGGATCGATGCACCTGAACGTGATGACCGACGACGGGCCGGGCCGGGTGGACATCAACGAGGGCGAGATGTGGGTGCTGCCGCGGAACATGCCGCACTCGCCGCAGCGCGACGCCGACTCGATCGGCCTGGTGATCGAACGGGTCCGGGAGCAGGGCACGCTGGAGAAGTTCCGCTGGTACTGCGCCAACTGCGACGCGATCGTGCACGAGGTGGAACTCCAGGTGACCGACATCGTCGCCGATCTGCCGCCGGTCTTCAACGCCTTCTACGAAAGCGAGGACGCCCGTACCTGCCCCAAGTGCGGCACCATCCACCCAGGTAAGGGCTGATGCCCTCGGCAACTGATCCGGCCGTCGACGTCCACACCCACCTGGTACCCAAGGGATGGCCGGATCTCGCCGCCGCCTGCGGTGGGACGGGCTGGCCGTGGTTGCGGGTCGACTCGGAGCGGGCCGCCATGATCATGGTGGGGGAGACCGAGTGGCGGCCGATCGGCGTACAGGCGTGGGATCCGGGGACCAGGCGGGCGGATATGGATGCCGACGGCATCGATCTGCAGGTGGTGTCGCCGACGCCGGTGTTCTTCGCCTACGACCGGCCGGCCGATCAGGCGATCAAGGTGGCGCGGATCTTCAACGATCTGATGCTCACGACCTTGGCCGACGACCCGCGGCTCGTCCCGTTCTGCCAGGTGCCGCTGCAGGATCCGGACGCCGCGTGTGCCGAGCTGGACCGTTGCCTGGCCGCCGGGCACGTCGGCGTGGAGATCGGCAACCACGTCGGCGACCGGGACCTTGACGATGACGGGATCGTTGCCTTCCTCAATCACTGCGCCGAGGTCGGGGCGCCGGTACTGGTTCATCCGTGGGACATGCCGGGCGGTCCGCGGCTGGATCGATGGATGGCCCGCTGGCTCACCGGGATGCCGGCCGAGACCCATCTGTCGCTGCTGGCAATGATCCTCGGCGGGGCGTTCGACCGGTTGCCCGAGTCGCTGCGGATCTGTTTCGCCCACGGTGGTGGGAGTTTCGCCTTCTGGCTCGGCCGGTCGGACAACGCCTGGCGGCGCCGCGGCGACGTCGTACGGGGGCGGTCTTTACATGCCCCGAGCCACTATCTGGGCAGATTCTTCGTGGACACGGTGGTTTTCGAGCCCTCGGCGTTACGGCTGCTGGTCGATACTGTGGGAGAAGACCACCTGGTGGTGGGCAGTGATTACCCGTATCCGCTGGGTGAACGACCGGCCGGAGAGGTGGTGCGCAAGGCCGACTTCCTGTCCGATGGACAACGACACAAGTTGCTGTCCACGAACGCGGTGCGCTTCCTAGGGAGGTCTCAGCATGAGTGAGGACCGCTCTGTCCTGACCCGCGAGGCGCGGGACCCCGACGAGGAGATCCGGTACGGCGAGCACGCGGACCAGGTGATCGACGTCTGGCACGCGAAGGAATACCGGCCGCTGGTGATCTACGTCCACGGCGGATTCTGGCGACCGGAGTACGACCGGACGCACGCCCGTCCACTCGGTGAGGCGCTCGCCGACGAGGGCTGGCCGGTGGTGTCGCTGGAGTACCGGCGCGAACCGGGCAACCCCGACGTGACCGCCGGCGACATCCGTACTGCGCTCGACCGGCTACCCGACCTCGTCGACGTGCACGCCGGCTACGTCCTGGTCGGCCACTCCGCCGGTGGACACCTGGCTCTCTGGGCCGCGGCGACTTTCAACCCCGTGCGCCTCCGCGGAGTGGTCGCGCTCGCCCCCGTGGCGGACCTCCTCCTAGCGGATCAACTGGGGCTCGACGAAGGCGCCGTACGGGACTTCATCGGCGACGGCATCCGCAACGACCTGGACCCGGTCCACCTGCCGGCCCCGATCGCCCCGGTCGCCATCATCCACGGCACCAACGACCAGCGGGTCCCGCTCTCGGTCTCGGAATCCTTCGTGACCGCCCACCCCACAGCCCGCCTGACCCGCCTGGACGGCGTAGGCCACTACGAGCTGATCGACCCCCTGACCCCAGCCTGGCACCAGCTCACCGCCGACCTGACCCGCTTCACCGGCTGAGACCTACACACGCGGTAAGGGAATCCGCCGCCACCGCGCGGCTCTTCCTGTTCCTTCTGGCATCAGCCGTTGCTCATTCTTCAGCTGATCCAGAACAAGCCGAATGGTCTGATCGCTGACGCCGGGCAGCGCCGCCCGGACTTCGGACAGCTGGAACACCGGTGCCGCGTGCCTGAGGACATAAGTCCGGACCCGCTCCTGCTTCGTGGTTCCGGAGCGATCGGCGGCCGCCTTGCGGGCGAAGGTTTCGTATGCCGACGCCAGGATGCCGACGAAATAGCCGAGCCACGGCCACGGGTCGGCCTCGTCTTGGTGCCAGTCGTGGGTTGAGCGGAGCAACGTCTCGTAGTACTCGTCCGCGGTATCGGCGATCGACTGCTCCAGCGACACCCAGCGGCACACCTCGTAGCCGGCGTCGAGCAGGAGTGCGTTCGTCAGCGCCCGTGCGACCCGCCCGTTGCCGTCGGCGAAGGGGTGGATGACCAGGAGATCGAGGACGGCCAGCCCGACCAGCAGGATCGGATGGTGTGCGCCGGCTTGCTGTGCCGCCTCGTACCGGTCGAGGAGGTCGACCAAGTAGCTCTCCGTCTTGGCCGCTGGGACCGGCACGAACCGCACCGTGACGGTGCTGTCCGGTGAGCGATCCACCACGATGTTGTCATCGATCTTCAGGTCGCCGCCTTTGAGCGTGGTCTCGGACCAGAGCAGGCGGTGCAGGTGGAGGATCAGCCCGATGTTCAGCGGGCGCCAGTGCTCTTGGAAGAGGTAGTCGAGTGCCTTCCTGTACCCGGCCAACTCCTGCTCGCTGCGATCGCGCAGCTTTCCGGCACTGCCGTCGATGATCTGCTGGGCCCGTCTGATGTCCGGAACGACAACGCCCTCGATGGCGGATGAAGCGGTGATGCTCTGCACCCGTGCGCGGCCGGCCAACTCAGTGAGGAGGGCAGGGAGTTGATGGCGGTAGAGGCCCTCGCTGCCGCGACCGGTGTCGATGTCCCGAAGGCGGATGACCACAGAGGCTGGAACCTGGCCGATCAATCGATCGAGATCCGCGAAGGACCGCATGCTCAAACCTCCCAAAAGAAGCAACAATCATACTAATCCAGGGCCAGATTAGTATGATTGTTGGTTTCTTTAGGTAGTTTCCGCGATCCCAACCTCACTCTTCGCGCTGCTGCGGCTGCGTGGAGTGGTCAGGAGGTGGGGCGTTTTACGGCGGCTAGGAGGCCGTCGCTGCAGGGGAGGAGGGCGGAGACGAGGTCGTCGTTGTCGCGGATGGCGCGGACCAGGTCGCGGATCGCGGTGGTGTCGGGGTCGCGGTGGGCGGGGTCGGCGACGCGGCCGCCGCCGAGGGCATTGTTGAACGCGACCACGCCGCCGGGGCGGAGCAGGCGGAGGGCCTCGTGCAGGTACGCCGTGTACTCGCGCTTGTCGGCGTCGCAGAAGACCAGGTCGTAGTGGCCGTCGGTGAGGCGGGTGACGACGTCGAGGGCGGAACCGGCGATCAGGCGGAAACTCCGTGATGGGACGCCGGCGTCGAGGAAGGTCTTGCGGGCCAGGCGCTGGTTCTCGGCGTCGATGTCGACCGTGGTCAGGGTGCCGTCCGAGCGCATGCCGCGGAGCAGGGCCAGGCCGGAGACACCGGTCCCGGTGCCGATCTCGACGACAGCCTTCGCGCCGACGGCTGCCGTGAGCAAGCTCAGGGCCGTGGCCGCGCCGGGGCCGATCGGTGACACCCCGCTGTCCTCGGCGCTCGACCGCGCACCGGAGACGACGTCGTCCTCACCGGTGTAGTCCTCGGCGTAGGCCCAGGACGCGGGATCGATGCCGGTGGCGATGATGCCCTCCCATTTTCCTGCCGCTGCGGTACTCATCTGTTCGAAGCCTAGCGTCCCGAGGTCCGGATTCCGTGCCTCCCGCGCTGGGACTGCGCACTCTTGCTCATAACTCGCTATCTTGAGTCAGATATGATCGCTATGTTGAGGCAAGGATCGGCTGGCGCAAGGAGGTGCGGGATGCGGTACGGCGGGAGGGCGAGCGCGGGAACAGCCCCGCGATCAGGCGCGGATCACGTCGATGCCGGCTTCCTTGAAGATGCCGAGCTGGGACTCGTCGGCCTGGGCGTCGGTGACGAGGGTGTCGATCTCGCTCAGCTCGCAGATCCGGGCGAACGCGCGCTGCCCGAGCTTGGACGAGTCGGCCACCACGACCACCTTGGACGCGCGGCTGACGATCAGCTGGTTGATGTTCGCCTCGCCCTCGTGGTGGGCGGTGGCGCCGGTCTCGTCGATCCCGTCGACGCCGAGGAAGGCGATGTCGAGGGACAGGTCGGCCAGGATCCGGTGCGACAGCGGCCCGATCATCTCGTACGACTGCGGGCGCGCCACGCCGCCGGTGAGCACCATCTTCACGTGCGGCCGGACGATCAGCTCGTTGGCGATGTTCAGTGCGTTGGTGACCAGGGTGAAGGCGGGTTCACCGTGCTCGGCGGACAGCTCCGGCCGGGTCGCCAGGGTGCGCGCGACCTCGGAGATCGTGGTGCCGCCGTTCATCCCGATCACCATGCCGCGACGGACCAGAGTGGCCGCGGCCTGCGCGATCCGCTGCTTTTCCGAGGCGAAACGCGCAGTCTTGTAGCGCAGAGGAAGGTCGTACGAGACCGCGTTCGCGACCGCGCCGCCCCGGGTCCGGGTGAGGAGCTGCTGTTTGCCGAGGTGGTCCAGATCGCGCCGGATCGTCGCCGCGGACACATGCAACTGCTCGGCGAGCTCGTCGACGTCGATGGCGCCCTTTTCCGCGAGCGACTCGAGCAAGGTGTTCAGCCGTTCATAACGCTTCACCCGGGGCTCCTCCTTCACACAATCGGTCAGCCGGGCGGCTGCCGGTTGGCACCATTCGATCACGTTCGAGCAGTTTCGACCATTACATCTCCGGAGAAGACATGACCGACACCCCGTTCGTGAGCACCGAGATCGCCACTCAGCCGGACCTTTGGCGGCAGGTCTCGACCGGTTTCGCGCAGTACGGTGGCGCATTGCCCAAGCCCGGTCAACGGGTCGCCGCCGTGGGCTGTGGCACTTCCTGGTTCATGGCGATGGCGTACGCCGCTCTGCGCGAGGACCTCGGCCTGGGCGAGACGGATGCGTTCGCCGGGTCCGAATTCCCGCTCGGGCGACAGTACGACGTGATCGTGGTGATCAGCCGATCCGGGACGACCACCGAGGTGCTCGACCTGATCCGGCAGACCTCCGTGCCGACCGTGGCCATCACCGCGACGGTCGGTTCGCCGATCTTCGAGCTGGCCGATCAGACGATCCTGCTGGACTTCGCCGACGAGCAGTCCGTCGTACAGACGCGGTTCGCGACCACGACGCTGGCCTTGCTCCGGGCGTCGCTGGGGCAGGACCTGTCGCAGGCCGCTGCTGATGCTGAGACCGCGCTGACGATCGACGTGGACGAGCTGGCGAAGCTGGAGCAGGTCACGTACGTCGGGACGCGGTGGACCGTGGGCCTGGCGCACGAGGCCGGCCTGAAGCAGCGCGAGGCGGCGGCGGCCTGGACCGAGGCGTACCCGGCGATGGACTACCGGCACGGCCCGATCGCGATCGCCCAGCCCGGCCGCGGCGTCTGGATCTTCGGCGAGCCGCCGGCCGGCCTGCTCGAGGACGTCACCGCCACCGGCGCCACCGTCGTCCACCACCCCGACCTCGACCCGATGGCCGCCCTGGTGGTCGCCCAACGGGTAGCGGTCGCCAAGGCCCTGTCCCTCGGCCTCAATCCCGACCAGCCCCGAAGCCTCACCCGCTCAGTAATCCTCGACTAGCCACGCGGCGGTCACCGGCGACACCAGAGTCCACCCGAGCCTGCTGTACAGCGCCCGGCCGTCTTCGGTGGCGACCAGTACGCCCGTGGTCGCGCCGCGCCGGGTGGTCGCTTCGGACAACGCACTCATCACCGATTTGCCGAGCCCTCGACGGCGGTGATCGGGGTCTGTCTCGACCTGGTCGATCACCGCGAACTCACCGGTCAACGCCGCCTTCCCACGCGCCGCCAGTTCGGCCCCAGCCATGATCCGTACTTCGGTGGTTGCGGCCTGGTCGACCACCTCGAGCCGGTACTCCGGTGCGACGGCGACCACGCCGCCGGACAGCGGAGCGCTCATCAGGTACTCGGTTGGCTCGACGTGCCAGCGGGGATCCAGCCGAACCGTCTCGGCGCAGATCTTCAGCCAGGTGCCGGGGTGATGAAGGCTGTCCACCAGCGCCTGGTCGAAGGCGGCGAGCACGTAGCGAACCTGGTGTCCGGGGAGGCCGACGTCGATCCGGTAACCGCCGGGAACCTCCACTGGTGTCGGCGTGGCGCGGGAGATCGCCCAGCCGCGCGCCCACGCATGCAGTTCGGTGTGTTCAGGGTGCATGGGTGGGCTCCGGGATTCGGGTCAGGCCGGCGAGGGTGGCGTAGTAGCGTACCGGGCCCGTCATGCCGGCCCGGGGGCCTAGGATCGGGCCCGAGGATCCGGGAACAGAGGAGTGCGCGTGAGTCACATCGTGGTGGCAGAGCTGGTGGCGAACGTCCAGAAGGTCACCGCCAAGGCCGGGGACACGGTGGGCCCGGAGGACACCCTCGTCATCCTGGAGTCGATGAAGATGGAGATCCCGGTGCTCGCCGAGGTGGCCGGGACCATCACCGAGCTGAAGGTGTCCGAGGGCGAGGTCGTCCGCGACGGCGACCCGATCGCGGTGATCGAGGAGAAATAGGCCACACCGCCAACCAGCAGGCGTCTCCGAGGCGTCTACTGGGAGGAGAGAGACCACCGGGAACTTCCCGTCCACACGCCACGTTGGATCGTCGTACCGGCATCTCAGGGTCTAACCCGGGTGTCCCCGACGTGCGCAGAGGACGGTGAACACGGCACCATGGTGGTCACGCTCGTTGCCGAGAGGACCCAGGGAGGCGTTGCCGTGAAGCCGGTCGACACCTCCGTGGCGCCTGCCCTGGCTCCCCATCAGCCGCCGCAACTCATCCAGCCGGAGAGTCAGGCCGAGTCTGAGGTGCTGCCGTCCTGGGACGAGATCGTCCGGACCCACTCGGCCCGGGTGTACCGGCTCGCGTACCGGCTGACCGGGAACAAGCACGACGCCGAGGACCTGACCCAGGAGGTCTTCGTCCGGGTGTTCCGCTCGCTGTCCAGTTACACACCGGGCACGTTCGAGGGCTGGCTGTACCGGATCACCACCAACCTGTTCCTGGACGGCGCGCGGCGTAAGCAGCGGATCCGCTTCGACGGGCTGCCCGAGGACGCGCACGACCGGCTGCCGGCCAAGGGCGAGGGCCCGGCCGAGAAGCTCGAGCAGGACCAGTTCGACCACGACGTGCAGCACGCGCTGGACGCGCTGCCGGAGGACTTCCGCGCGGCCGTGGTGCTGTGCGACATCGAGGGCATGACGTACGACGAGATCGCCGAGGTGCTGGACGTCAAGCTCGGCACCGTGCGCAGCCGGATCCACCGCGGCCGCTCGATGCTGCGCAAGCACCTGGAGCACCGCGCTCCGCGATCCGGTCATTCCCGGATCAGCGGTCCGCCTGCCGACGGCGCCTTCCTCGCCGGAGGTGACGCCCGGTGACACTGCAGCACCCGCTCGACAAGCTGAGCGCCGCCGTCGACGGCGAGCTGGACCACGACTCGCGGGACAAGGTGCTGAGCCACCTGGTCGGTTGTGACGACTGCCGCGCCGAGGTGGAGGCCCAGCGCCGGCTGAAGGCCCGGATGGCGGCGCTGGCTGCTCCGGAGCCGTCCGATGACTTGATGCAGCGCCTGCTCGGCGTCTCCGCGTTCTCCGTGGAGCCGCGCGAGGAGGTCCGCCCGGTGCTCACCCCGGTGGTGTCGCTGAGCCCACAGCGGTCCGCGTTTCCGGCCGGACGAAGCGGTGCCACCCGCCCGGGCGTACGGGCCACACGGTCGCGGCGGCGTACGGGCGTGCTGGGTGCGGCCGGGTCTGCTGCCGCTGTCGCCTCACTGCTCGGTACGGCGTTCGTCCTGGGCGACCCGGCGCGTGGAGAGCAGCCGCCCGCGTTGCAGCCGCCGGTAGCGAGCTTCTCGGCGGACCACGCCGCGACGACGAGCGGGAGCCCGTTCGCCGACCCGGTGGCGCTGCTGAATTCCTACAACGGGGCTGTGTACGCCGGACTGAATCCGACGTACCAGCCGGTGGCCCTGACGGGGCGCTGAACCGTGAGCCTTTCCCGGCTCGCCGTCCTGGTCAGCACCGCGCTGATCGGGATGGGCCTGCCCCTGCCGACCGCGGCCGCCGTACCGGTTCCGACCGGGTCACGCGAGGACTCGCCGTCGGCCGTCAGCTGGCTGGAGCGTGCCGCGCACGCGCCGGATCACGTGTCGTTCCACGGCACCCAGATCGTCACCGCGTGGGGACCACAGGGGTCCAGTTCGGCGATGCTCGACATCGTGCACGCCGCGTCGCAGGGGTCCGAGATCAGCGTGATCGGCTCGTCGTCCTCGCCCGGCGCGAAGGGGTTCGTGCAGCGGGCCGGACAAGGGGCCAGCCCGGCTGTGGACGGCGGACCACTCGCGCTGCTGCAGGCGACGTACGAGCTGGTCTACAAGTGCTGCACGGACACGATCGGGCGGACTGCGGTGCTGGTCGAGGCGCTGCGCGGTGACCAGACCCTGGCGGCGCGGTTCTGGATCGACCACGCGACCGGGCTGCTGCTGCAGCGGCAGCTGTTCAGCACGGACGGCAAGACGCTGGTCCGGGCGACCGTGTTCACCGAGCTGACGATCGAGGGCGCCGAGTTCCTCGGGCATCTGCCGCCGATGACGCCCGGTTCCGAATCGGTCGGGATGGGACGCGTGGACGACCTCCGGACGCAGGGCTGGACGTGTTCGACCGACCTGCCGTCGTCGCTCAAGCTGTACGACGTCCGCCGGGACACCACGACCGGTTCACTGCAGTTCTCGTACTCCGACGGCCTCTTCAACGTGTCCGTCTTCGAACAGCGCGGCACCCTCGATCCGGCCGCCCTGGCGGGTTACACGGCGACGGGGACGCCCGGCGTCTACGTGCGCCACGGGATGCCGTCGTACGCGATCTGGTCGTCCGGGGGGATCGTCTACACCGTGGTCGGGGACGCGCCGGCCGACGTACTCGAGCAGGTGGTCGCGGCGTTCCCTCACGAGCAGCCGGTGAACGTCACGGCCGTCCAGCGGATCGGTACCGGACTGGCCCGGATGGCGACTTGGCTCACTCCGATGAGTGCGCTCTCGTGGAAGCTGGGATAATCAATCCTGGAGGCCCTTCCCGGCACACCGGACGGGGCCGCTCCGACCACGACGACGACTACGTGAGGCGGGCACCGTGAGCTCCGATGACGCCGAGCCGACACAGCGGATGCCGCGCGATCCAGCGGATCCGGCTGCAACCCGCGAGTTCACCACCGACCGGCCGGTGGCAGGCCCCGTAGTACCCCCGGACGAGGCGACCAAGCCGCTCCCTTCCGAGGAGGTCACCACGCCTCTGACCGCCGCCGCAAGCGCCCCGCTCAGCTCGAACGGGGCGAGTTCCGGCGCGCCCGGCTCCGGGCCTGCGGGCGCGGCCGGCTCCGGACCTGCGGGCGCGGCCGGTTCCGGACCTCCGGTTTCGGCGTTGACGCCGCCTGCGCCGGGGAGCGGTACGACGCCGCTGGCGCGGCCGGGCGGGAACTCGCAGTACCGGCAGGCCGAGCGGTCCATGACACAGCGCAGCTTCGGGCAGGGCAGCAGCTCCGGCAACGGGCAGGCGGCCTTCCGCCCGGTGTACCAGGGGCAGGCATGGCCGACGCAACAGTTGACTTACGTGCCGCCCCCACCGCTCGACTGGCACCAGCAGCAGGCCCGCGCCTACACGCCGGCCCCGCCGCCGAAGAGCAGCCGGGTGATGACCATCGCCGCGATCGTCGCCCTCATCGTCGGCCTGATCGCGGGCGCCGGTGCGGCCGCCACCGTCGTCGCGCTCGACAACAACGCCCCGGCTGACGACCAGTCCGGCCCGGCGATCGGGACCGGCGCCGACCCGAAGATCCGCAGCGGGTCGGTGTCCGCGGTGGCGGCGACGCTGCTGCCGAGCGTGGTCCAGCTCAAGGTCGAGGGCGCGGACGACTCGAACGCGACCGGCTCCGGCTTCGTGATCGACAACGCCGGCCACATCCTGACCAACAATCACGTCGTCTCCGGGGCGGCCCAGGGCGGTTCGATCCAGGTGGTGACCGAGAAGGGCAAGACCTCGACCGCCCGGCTGGTCGGCCGCTCACCGGCGTACGACCTGGCCGTGGTCCAGGTGGTCGGGCTGGCGGCTCCGTCGGTGCAGTTCGGCCAGTCGGACAAGGCGATCGTCGGGCAGGACGTGGTCGCGATCGGCTCGCCGCTCGGCCTGGCCGGGACGGTCACCTCGGGCATCGTGTCGGCGAAGAACCGTCCGGTCACCGCCGGTGGCGAGGGCGAGATCTCCTACATCAACGCGCTTCAGACCGACGCCGCGATCAACCCCGGCAACTCGGGTGGACCACTGGTGGACATGAACGCGCGCGTGATCGGGGTCAACTCCGCGATCGCGACCGTCCGCGGGGCGACGGAGGGCTCCAGCGGCAACATCGGTCTCGGTTTCGCCATCCCGATCGACCAGGCCCGGCGGACCGCGCAGCAGCTGATCGCCGACGGCAAGGCGTCGTACCCGGTGATCGGCGCGAACGTCGACATGGAGTTCAACGGAGACGGTGCGCGGGTCGATCAGGTGAACGCCGGCTCGCCCGCTCAGCGCGCCGGCCTGCGGCCCGGTGACGTGATCACCTCGATCAACAACCAGCTGGTCGGCAGCGCCGAGGCCCTGATCGTCGCGATCCGCACCCACCGGCCGGGCGAGACCATCCGCCTCGACTACGAGCGCGGCGGCAAACCCCGCCAGGCCAACGTCACCCTGGGCCAGCAGATCGGCTGACCGGGAAGGCAGCCTGACCAGGGGGCGGCTACGCTGTCCGCGGGCAAACGGAAGCGAAAGGTGGGGCCATGTTCGGCATCGGGCCGCTTGAGCTGGTGGTGATCGCCATCATCGCCGTACTCCTCTTCGGGCCCGACCGGCTGCCCGAGTTCGCCCGGACGGCGGGACGGCTGCTCCGTCAGGCCCGGCAGGTGATCACCAACGCCCAGAACGACCTGCGCAACGAACTCGGCCCGGAGTTCGCCGACCTCGACGTCCGCGACCTGAACCCCCGCAGCTTCGTCCGCAAACACCTGCTCGAAGGCATCGACGACGACTTCGACGACGACAAGCCCGTCTCGTCCTCGATGGACTACGACACCCCCCAACGGCTCCCCGCCGGACAACGAGCTCCGTTCGACCCCGAGTCGACCTGACGTCCGCCAGCCGAGACCTGTTGCGAGCGGGTTGGGGCGGGACCTCTAGGCTGGGCGCGCGATGAAGACGTTTGAGGAGTTGTTCGCCGAGCTGGGTGAGAAGGCGCTGACGCGGCCGGAGGGATCCGGGACCGTGGCGGCGCTGGACGCCGGCGTGCACGCGATCGGCAAGAAGCTGGTCGAGGAGGCCGCCGAGTCCTGGATGGCGGCCGAGCACGAGAGCAAGGAGCGGGCCGCGGAGGAGCTGAGCCAGCTCTTCTACCACGCTCAGGTGATGATGCACGCTCTCGGCCTCGACCTCGACGACGTGTACCGACATCTGTAGGAGTCACTGCGGATTCCCGGGACCACATCTTCAGAAAGGCCGTATCCCATGCTGCGCGTCGCAGTACCGAACAAGGGCTCGCTGAGCGAGGCCGCCACCGAAATCCTGACCGAGGCCGGCTACAAGCAGCGCCGGACCACCAAGGACCTCGCGCTGACCGACTCCGCGAACGAGGTCGAGTTCTACTACCTCCGCCCGCGCGACATCGCCGTGTACGTCGGCGAGGGCACCCTCGACGTCGGCATCTCCGGCCGTGACCTGGTGCTGGACTCGCACGCCGAGGCGGACGTGATCGTCGAACTCGGGTTCGGCTCGTCCACGTTCCGGTTCGCCGGGCCGCCCGGGATCGCGGACTCGGTGAAGGACCTGGCCGGCAAGCGGATCGCCACGTCGTACGCGGGAGTCCTGCAGGACCACCTCGCCGAGCACGGTGTCGAGGCGTCCGTAGTACGGCTCGACGGGGCGGTCGAGACCGCTGTCCAGCTCGGGGTCGCGGACGTGATCGCGGATGTCGTCGAGACCGGTACGACGCTGCGGCAGGCGGGCCTGGAGGTGTTCGGCGACCCGATCCTCAAGTCCGAGGCGGTGCTGATCAAGCGCAGCGGAGTGGAGTACCCCCCGAACGGTCTGGAGCAGTTGGTACGCCGGTTGCAGGGCGTCCTGGTCGCGCGCAACTACGTGATGATGGACTACGACATCCGCGCCGAATCGGTCGAGGCCGCGAACGCGCTGACGCCCGGTCTGGAATCCCCGACGGTCTCCCCGCTTCATCGGGAAGGCTGGGTCGCCGTCCGCGCGATGGTGCCCCGAGCCGACGCCCAGCGGATCATGGACCAGCTGTGGGAGGTCGGCGCCCGCGCGATCCTCACCACCGACATCCACGCCTGCCGGATCTGATGGCGGCCGGACCGGCCATGACCGCGGAGACCGGGCAGTTGTGGACCTTTCATCCGCGGATCATCGCGGCGGTGACGACGGCGATGGCGGTGTCGGTGGTCGCTGTCTTCGGGGTGATCTGGTTCCGGCTGCCGGACGAGTCGCGGGCGACGTTCAGCCTGTTCCAGCGGGTCACGTTGCTGGCGTTCTTCGGGACCGTGCTGTACCTGCTCTACCGGATGGCGACGGTCCGCGTGTCGGCGTACGAGGACGGGCTGCGGGTGCGGAACGTCTTCAAGTCGTACCGGTTCGACTGGTCGACGGTAAAGGTGCTGCGGTTCCTGCCGGGTGATCCGTGGCTGCAGATGTTCGATGCGGAGGGCAACCGGCTCGGCATCCTCGCCGTCCAGGCGTCGGAGGGCGTCCGAGCCAGCCGCGCCGCCAAGGAACTCGCCGCGATCGCCCGCAACCACGGCGCCGGCTGAAGCAACCGCGGACCAACTGCGGCGGCTAGGGCCTAAACGCTGACCCTGTACGTCGTGCTGTGGTGGTCGCCGGGGTTGAGGACGATCAAGTCCTCGCCGGTGACGAAGCTGTCGGGCGGGCAGGTCATCGGTTCGACCGCGAGCCCGGTCCGGCCGATCGCGCTGCCGGTGTAGAGCTGCAGCCAACGGGTGTCGCCGCTCAGCACCGCCCGGTTGCCGCTCTCGGGATCGGTCAGCCTCACCACCCACTGCTCCGGCAACCCGGTGAACGCGTTGTCGATTTCGAGCTCCCCGATCCGCCGCCCGCCGCCGAACTCGTACGGCGAACCCGCGACCGGCCGCAACCCGATCGGCGTCAACCGGTCCGGCGTCACCTCCAGCCAGCTCTCGGCCCGGAACTCCAGCTCGCACTCGTCGAGCGGCCGCCCGACCGTCAGATACGGGTGACTCCCGAACCCGTACGGCGCGTCGCCCGCACCGAGGTTCGTCGCCGTGACGGTCACGGTCAACCCGGTGTCGGGATCGAGGCGATAGTGGATCGACAGGTCCAGCTGATGGGGATAACCGGGCTGACCGTGCAGGCGGTGCGCCACGTCGACGACGGACTCGTCCAGGCCGTCGTCGGTGCGATCCCAGTTCGCCCAGCGGGTCAGGCCGTGGATCGCGTTCTGCCTGGCCGGCTCGGTCAGGTAGAGCTGCTGGGCTTTGCCGTTGAAGGTGTACTTGCCGTCGGTGATGCGGTTCGGCCAGGGGATCAGGTGCTGGCCCAGTCCGGCGCGTGCGGGTTCGTCATCCGCGTACCCGACGAGCAGCTCGCGTCCGGCGTAGGTGAGGCCGCGGAGCCCACCGCCGACGCTCACCACGGTCCCGGCGTACTCACCCGCGCGGATGGTCCACTGCTCCCCAGATGGCAACACGCTCATGCCCCCATCCTCACCCATGAGGATTTCAACCCTGGTGCGTGTCCATCCGTGGCTGACCCGTTCGTAGTCATGCTGTAGACACGCTGACAGGAGGTTCGAAGTGAAGTACTTGCTCTTGATCAACGCAGGTGAGCTCGACGGCGGCGGCGATGTGGTGGGGTGCGAGCCGGAGGACTGGATGCGGTTCGACAAGGAGATCCAGGGCTCCGGCGTGGTGGTCGCGGCCGAGTCCCTGGCCGATCTGGTGACCGCGACGCGAGTGCAGGTGGCGAACGACGGCAAGCGGACCGTGACCGATGGCCCGTTCGCCGAGACGCGCGAAGTGCTCGGTGGGTTCTACGTGATCGACGTACCGGATCTCGATGTCGCCCTCGACTGGGCGGCCAAGTGCCCCGGGTCGCGGGGCGGCGGGTCGATCGACGTACGCCCGGTCGCCGAGTTCCTGGGCGGCTGACCAGCGGATGAACGGGCGGGTCGAGGCGTCGGTGGAGGCGGTGTTCCGGGAGGAGCGTGGGCGCTTGCTGGCTGCGCTCGCCCGGCGGTTCGGCGACCTCGACCTGGCCGAGGAAGTGACCTCGGAGGCGATCGAGGCTGCGCTGGTGCGCTGGCCGGTCGACGGGGTGCCGCCGAACCCGGGTGGGTGGCTGATGACCACCGCGCGGCGGAAGGCGGTCGACCGGCTGCGGCGCGACCAGGTGTACGCCGCCAAACTCGCCGTACTCCAGGTCGAGGCCGACCGGGCCGACCCGTTCCCTGCCCCGACCGTGGCCGGCGAGCTGCCGGATGAGCGGTTGCAACTGTTCTTCACCTGCGCTCATCCGGCGCTGGCCGCCGAGGATCGCGGTGCGCTGACGCTGCGGTGTCTGGCGGGTCTGACCACGCCGGAGGTCGCGCGGGCGTATCTCGTCCCGGACGCGACGATGGCGAAGCGGATCGTGCGGGCGAAGAAGAAGATCCGGGAGGCGCGGATTCCGTTCCGGGTGCCGGGTCCGGAGGAGCTGCCGGAGCGGTTGCCGGGGGTCCTGCAGGTGATCTACTCGGTCTTCACCGAGGGATATGTGGCCAGTTCGGGGCCGTTGCTGCAGCGGATCGATCTGGCCGAGGAGGCGATCCGGCTGGCGCGGATCCTGCGCCGGTTGCTGCCCGCGGAACGTGAGGTCGCGGGGCTGCTTGCGCTGATGTTGCTGATTCACGCCCGGCACGAGGCACGGACCGGAGCCGTGGGCGAACTCGTTCTGCTCGAGGATCAGGATCGCGGCCGCTGGGATCGCCCGATGATCGAGGAAGGCCAGGCACTGGTGGTCGCCGCGCTGACGGGTGGAGCGTCCGGGCCGTACGGCGTACAGGCGGCGATCGCGGCGTTGCACGACGAGGCCGCGGACGTGGCGAGCACCGATTGGCCGCAGATCGTGGCCTTGTACGACGTACTGTTCGCGCTCGAGCCGTCGCCGATCGTGGCGTTGAACCGGGCGGCCGCGATGGCGATGCGGGACGGGCCGGAGGCGGGGCTGGTGCTGCTCGACGAGTTGGCCGGGGAGCCGCGGTTGCGCGAGTACCACCCGTATCCGATGGCGCGGGCGGATCTGCTGGAGCGGCTCGGGCGACTCCCGGAGGCTGCGGCTGCCTATCGCGAGGCGCTGGCGCTGGCCCGGACCGAGCCCGAGCGAGCCCATCTGCGGGAGAGATTGAAGACCGTCGAGACCAGCTGAATGGACGGCCGGCTCGGGTATGTTCGCGAGATGACTGCCAACGGTGGGGTGGGCCGTGATGAGGCTGCGGAGGTTGAGCGGCGGGCGCGGGTTGCGCGGGGATGGGACGAGGTGGCGGAGGGGTATGACGCGTACTTCGTGCCGCGGTTCGCGCCCTGGCTGCGCGCGGGGGTGGATGCGATCACCGACGGCGTCCTGCCTGACGGGCCGATCCTGGTCCCGTGCTGCGGGACGTTCCCCGAGGTCGAGCCGCTGATCGAACGCTTCCCGGACCGGGAGCTCGTCGGCATCGATCTATCCGCAGGCATGGTCCGGCTGGCGCGCAGTCGGGTCGAAGGACACCCGCAGGTGAGCGTCGTCGAGGGCGACGCGGCGACTCTCGATCCCCAGTGGTCGGGTCGCTGTGGCGCGGTGGTCTCTGTTTTCGGGCTCCAGCAGCTACCCGATCCCGAGCAGGCTGTCCGATCCTGGCTGGCTGTACTCCGTCCGGGTGGGCGTCTGTCTGTCGTCTACTGGCCGTCGAAGACCGAGGACGACGGGCCGTTCGCGGTGATGGCGGACGTGGTTCGAGCACAGGTGCCGGCCGGCGACAGCTCGTGGGAGGGGCGCCTCGCGATCGCGTTGGTGGATGCCGGTGGGGTCGTGCTGCGCGATGCGGAGTTGTCCTTCCCGATGACTCACGCCGACGCGGCGACGTACTTCGACGCGGCCAACCGGGCCGGTTCACTCCGGGCGCTGGGGATCGCCCGGGGCGACGAGTTCATGGCGCGACTTCGCGACGAGTTTCTCGAGAAGGCTCCGACCGGCGAATGGACGCACCACCCGCGCGCCCGCATCCTCGTCGTACAGCGTTGACGCCGTCCATGGGGCAAGCGGCGGCCGAGTCGTGCGGGGTACCGGGTTAAGAGGCGGCTGAGTCGTGTGGGGGTAAGGCGACCGACTTGGCGACCAGTTCGACAGCGGTGTCGTGGGGGGTGGACGGGTCTCCGTCGACGATGACGTGGGCGCGGGCCCGGGTGTCTTCGGCGGCGAAGTGGTCGCGTTCCCAGCGCATCCAGTCGAGCCAGCGGTCGCGGAGCGCCTCGCCGTCGCGTTCGATGCCGCGGTCGAGCCGGACCTCGTTGCTGGTCTCGATCCAGACTCGTAGCGACTGCCACGGATCGGCCTCGCGGTCCGCCGAGGTGACGCCTTCGACGATCAGCAGGTCCAGCGTGGCCGGGACGAGGTGCAGTTCCGCGTATGCGCGCTGGTGCCAGTCGTACCGGCGGTAGCGGCCTTCCCGGCCGTCCGCGATCCGCTTGAGCACGTGATCGCGGAGCAGGGCGAAACCGCGGACCGCGCCGTCCCAGCCGTCGTACAGGTCGTCCATGTGCAGGATCTGGGTGTGCAGGCCGCGCGCCTCCGCACGCGCGGCGAAGCGGTCGGCCAGGGTGCTCTTGCCGGAACCGGCGGGACCGTCGATGCTGATCAGCCGGGTCCGTCCGAGTTGCGCGGGTCCGGCCTGGACGTGATCCAGCAGGCTGTCGATGGTCAGGATGTCGGCTTCAGTTGATTCCATGGCGCTTCAGGATGTCCTCGATCTCGTCGAACTCCGACGACTCCTGCTTCGAGGCCTTCGGAGCCTTGGCGGGCTTGGCTGATTTGGCGGACGGTGCGGCCGACGCGGGGGCGGGGCCGGTCGCGGTCAGTTCGCCGGCGGTGGCCGGTTTGGACTTCGGTGGTTTGGCAGCCGGGGTACGGCGGCCGCGGGCGACGCCGGATACGACGTACAGCACGACGGAGACGCCGAACAGCGCGACCCCGGCCCACACGGTGGGGGAGAAGATCAGGTGCGTGACCCAGCTGCTGGCGGACCGCACGATGTCCCAGACCAGCTCGAGCAGCCCGGTCAGGTAGAGCGAGA
Source organism: Kribbella caucasensis (assembly GCF_004361855.1). Taxonomy (GTDB): domain Bacteria; phylum Actinomycetota; class Actinomycetes; order Propionibacteriales; family Kribbellaceae; genus Kribbella; species Kribbella caucasensis. The sequence goes on along the minus strand of NZ_SNWQ01000014.1, from coordinate 51,159 downwards.
CCGGGAGCAGGGACCAGGCAACGCCGCGAACACCGGCCGCGGCCCCGCGCCGCCGCCAGGCGGCCCACGAGCCGATCAGGCCGAGCAGCGTGAGTCCCACACAGAACGGCAGCAGCGACAGATCATTGAAGTCGGGCACACTCCCAGGCTCGCACAGTGTGTCGCGGAACCAAGGGGGGAACAGCCCTGACACTTCCCTGAAACCGGACTCCGGGCGCTCGCCCGGGGAGGGTGCGGGGAGGTGGAAGGACATGGTGAGGGAGGATTGGCGGGTGCAAGGAGAGCGGCGGCTGGCGTTTACCGGGTTCGACAACGATGACGGGTCGGCGGATCCGGCGTTGGCGGGTGCGCTGCTGGCAGGGGATCACGGGGCGATGTTGCAGGCGCTGACCAAGGCGCGGCTGCTGGTGCCGGTGGTGGCGATGCTCGACGAGGTCGAGTACGACGAGAACGGGCTGGCGCACGACAAGACCTCGGACATGGCCGTCGCGCTGCTCCAGGGGCAGGACGGGCGGAACGCGCTGCTCGCGTTCAGTAGCACCGAGACCCTGGCGCGGTGGAGTCCGGAGGCCCGGCCGATGCCCGCGCAGTCCCAGTTGGTCGCGACCGCCGCGATCCAGGAGGGTGCCGCGGCCATCGTGATCGACGTGGCGGGCCCCGCAACCGGCGTCCTGGAGACCGACGACGTACGCCGCCTGGCCGCCGGCCTCCAGGTCATCCGCCTGGAAGACGGCGGCTACGGCTGGATCCAGCCAGCCGGTTAGGTGGTGATGGCGTCCATGGGGCGGGGGCGCATAGCCAGACGGGCGGTTAGGGCTGTGGTGGGTAGGACCAGGAGGAGGACTACGGCGATCCAGGTCGGCAGGATCCACAGCGGGCCCGACGGAAGCGGCCAGCCGCGAGTTGCGATCGCGATCGGGAAGATGCTGAAGCACGCGGCGACCAGACCCAGGACCAGCCCGAAAACGGCGACCACCAGACTCTCCAGCAAGAGCATCCGCCCGATCTGCCGCCGCGTCGAACCGGTCAGCCGCTGCAACCCGAACTCCCGCCGCCGATCCAGCACCGCGACCGCGATCGTGTTGATCGAGGCGATCGCGGCATAGGCGATCGCGATCCCCGCCAGCAGATACGCGATCCACGCGTCCACCCCGAGCCCCGCGTCGTACTCCGCCGCCAGCAGCTCCCGTGATCCCACGGTTGCCCCAGGCAACGAGGCGAGCGCCGACCGAACCTCATCCACGGAAGAGGACGTCCGCACCAGGATCTGATCTGCCATCCCAGCAGTCGTATGCGCCGCAAGCAACTCCGACGGCAGCAACAACGACTCGTACCCCGAAGGCCCCTCGACGAGAGCGACCACCCGCACCTTGACCAGCGCGTCATCCCCGAGCCGCACCCCGATCTCGGACCCCACCCCGACCTTCAGCTGCTTCGCCACGCCCGGAGGCAGCGCGACGGTATCCCCGGTCAGCTCATCCAGCGAACCAGCCCGCACCTTGCCCCGATAGACCGGCCCGTCGATGCCAAGCAACGGCCACGGATCGCTCGTGTGCGACGTGTCGTACGGTTCCTCGATCCACCCCTTGCTGCGAACCAGTTCCGATGCCGCCAATACCCCCTCCACCGAACGCACCCGCTCGATCCACCCCGACGGAGTCCCACCAGTGCCACTGGTCACCACGACATCAGCGGCCAGGTTGTCCGTGTACGCCTCGACCGCGGCCTTCTGCTGGGTCGTCGTGGAGTAGATGTTGCCCACCGCAATCGCTGTCGCCAGCATGATCGGCACCAGTACCGCGGCGAACTGCACGGCCCGCACCCGCAGATTGATCACCGCGAGCACCCCACTCGTCCCACGCCGCTCCAGCCACGCCGTGATCCGCGGGATCAGCATCGCCCGGATCACCACCGGCCCGAGCACCGCCACCGCGATGGACCCGGTCAGTACTGCGGGCCCGCCGATCGCCGCCGCGTTCGTCGGACTCATGAACACGGTCGACCCGCCAACCCCAACGGTCAACGCCGCAAACACGGCCCCCATGATCAACCGGACCCGCCCCACCACCACGGGCGGAATCGCAGCCTCCGCCAACGCCTGGATCGGCCGAATCCGCGCAGCCCGCCCAGCCGCGACCCCCACGGCCACCCGCACCACCGCGATCGTCAGCACCGCAGCACCCGCGAACGGCAACACCCCCTGGCCGAACCGCAGGGCCGACGGCACGATCCCGCTCCCGGTGAGCAAACCGAAGATCCAGGAACCCATCGTCCGGCCAAGCAACAGCCCGGCCACCAACGCGAGCAGCGAAACCAGCATCGTCTCAGCGACCACCAGCTTCTTCACCTGCGCCGGTGTCGCCCCGCTCGCCCGCAGCAACGCGAGTTCACGGCGACGCTGCCGGACGGACAGCCCGATCGTCGCCGACACCACCAGCGCCATCACAACCGCGACCATGCCGCCGAAGACCCCCGACATGATGATCAACGGCAGACTCGTCGCGACCCCGGCGAACTCGGCCGCGCCCCGATCGTCCCCGGTCAGCGCCACCACCCCGGCCGGCAACTCCAGCCGCTCGGCGAGCTCCGCGGCCGACACCCCGCGCGCCGGGAAGACCCCGATCGCATCCACCCGCCCAGCCCGCGCTAAGAACTCGCGCGCCTGCACATCGTTGAAGAAGATCGACGGCGTCTCGACAGCACCCGAAGCGATCCCAGCGAGCACGAACTCCCGCGGCTCCCCGCGCACGATCACAGTCACTCGCGAACCGACGTCCGACGAAGCCAGCCGCCGATCGACCACCACCTCACCGACCCCAGGCGCATGTCCACTCATCAACTCGTACGGCGCCAACGCGGCCGACGCCCAACCGTGCCCGAGCAACGTGTCCTTGCCCGGAGCAACCACGGCCGGGAACGACACGTCCGGGACCACCCGAGCCACGTCCGCAGTACGGGCGAGGTCGGAAACTAGCGCCGTGTCGACCGAGTGCCGTTCGGCGTACGGGACTGAGCCGTTGCCGTTCGGTGGCTGGTACGCCGGCCGGCCGGTCACCACGATCGGCGCGGCGGCGAGGCGTTGGGGCGAAGCGTTCAGCCGCAGGCCGGTTTCGAGGAGTCCGCCGGCGGCCGCGAGCAACGCGCTGCCGAGGAGTACGGCGATGAAGATCGCGAGGAACGCGGCGGCGCGGAACCGCAGGCCGGTCAGAGCGAGCCGGATCATGAGGTCACCTTCAAAGAAGAACGAGAGAGCCGGGCGAGTTCGGCGGCGACCCCTTCGGCCGTCGGCGACGCGGACTCGGCAACGATCCGGCCGTCCACCAGGAAGACCACCCGGTCGGCGTACGAGGCGGCGACCGGGTCGTGGGTGACCATCACGATCGTCTGCCCGGCGGCGCGCGACTGGTCGCGGAGCAGGGTGAGCACCTCGAGCGCGGTTTGCGTGTCGAGTGCGCCGGTTGGCTCGTCGGCGAAGGTGATCGCGGTCCGCGCGGCCAGGGCCCGGGCGATCGCGACCCGCTGCTGCTGGCCGCCGGAGAGTTCACCCGGGCGGTGCCCGCTGCGGTCGCTGAGGCCGACCCGGCGGATCACCTCGGTGACCCAGGCGTGGTCGGGGGAGCGGCCGGCCAAGGTGAGTGGGAGGGCGACGTTCTGCCGGACGGTCAGCGCGGGCATCAGGTTGAACGCCTGGAAGACGAAGGCGACCTGCTCGCGGCGGAGCTCGGTCAGCGCGGTCTCGGTCAGCCCGCGGAGCGTCGTACCGGCGAGCGAGACCTCGCCGGCGCTGGGTTCGTCGAGGCCGGCGGCGCAGTGCAGCAGCGTGCTCTTGCCCGAGCCGGAGGGCCCCATCACCGCGGTGAAGGTGCCCTCCTCGAAGGTGTGACTGACACCGTCCAGCGCGGAGATCGCGCTGGGACCGGTGCCGTAGACCTTGCGGACTTCGGTCAGCTGGACCGGGGCGGGCATCAGATCTCCCGCAGGTTCGACTTGCGGTGGTACGACTCGTTGGTCCACCACAGGATCGCGACGACCGCGCCGAGACCGAGGTCGGACCAGAGCCACCAGGGCCAGTCGAAGTGACCGAAAACGGCGAGCGTGGACCAGACGATGAACTGGACGACGCAGGCGACCAGCCAGACGGCACTGGCCACCCGCAACGCCAGGGTCAGCCCGTACGTTGGGACGGCGTCGGCGAATCCGTCGAAGATCCGGCGTAGTTCGCCGCGGGTCCGGGCGGCGCCGACCAGGTCATGCCGATCGGTGGCCTGCTGGGGGGACAGTCCTCCCAGTCGGATCGCGCTGTCGATCTTGTTGTGGGCGGCCTGTTTGTCGTCGGCGGTCAGTTCGACCTCGTCGGGCGAGAGCAGCGGGCCGAGGGTAGCGGTCAGGGTGTTCATCTCGAGTGCCTTTCCGGTCTGGTGTGGTGTGCTTGACTGGAAATAGCGTAAGGATTGAACAGTTTCTTTGGAGAGGGTTGTAGGACCCCCGTCGGGGTGGACCTAGCACCGTTGAGTGAGTCTCAGTGATGTTGTCGCTGTGGCTCTTCCTGCTTCGCTGACCGCTGCCGACTCCGGAGAGTGAGGTCTTACAGGGTCTCCACAGGCGTTTCGGCTCTCCGGGCAACTTCCCGGCGAGGTCGTACTTGTTCGGTCTGCGAGCATCGCGGCGAGCAGGTTGCCTGCCGCGTTCTCGTCTCGGTCGTGCAGGACGCCGCAGCCGGGACACCCCCAGGTGCGGTCCGCGAGGACCAGGGCGCGGTTGATGTGTCCGCAGTCCCCGCACGTCTTCGACGACGGGAACCACCGGTCGGCCTTCCAGACGCGGGAGCCGTACCAGTCGGCCTTGTAGTCCAGTTGGCGGACGAACTCGCCGAACCCGGCATCGGAGATGGAGCGGGCGAGTCGGCGGTTCTTCACCATGCCCTTGACGTGCAGGGTCTCCACCGCGATGGCCGACTTGGTTCTCGTCAGCCTCGTGGTGGTCTTGTGCAGGAAATCCCGGCGCCGGTCGGCCACCTTCAGATGGAGTCGGCCGACACGGGTGCGGGCTTTGGCTCGGTTTTTGGAGTCGTTCGCGCTGCGGGCGAGTTTGCGGTTGGCGCGCTTCAGCGCGCGCTGTGCGGCCTTGAGTGGTTTGGGGGCGTGGATCTCCTCGGTGGTGCCGTCGCTGTTCTTGATGACGGCGAACGTCTTCAGGCCCAGGTCGATCCCGCAGGCGGGAGCCTCGGCGTCGGCCTGACGGTGCTTGTTGAGGTCGTCGCGATCGACCTCGATCTGGAACGAGATCCACCAGCGTCCGGCCTGCTCCCGGACAGTGGCGCCGAGGATCCGCGCCTGACCTGTTGCGATGCGGTCGGTGAGCCAGGACATGTCCTCGCGGGTTGCGACGTCGCCGATGGCGGGCAGGCGCACGGTGCGGGTATTCAGCGGCTTGGCCCGGTCGGCGTCGTAGCGGAACCGGGAGCCGTGCTTGCGCTTGCGCCACGAGGGGAAGCCCATCTTCGCGCCCCGGCGTTCACCCTTCTTCGACTTCAGATAGTTGGAGAACCCGGCGGCACGAACCCGGCACGCTTCCTTCGGGACACGAGAGGAAAGCTTGTTCTCGGCGAACCACGGAAACCGCTTGGGGTGGGCGGCGCGCCACTCCTTCTCCAACGCCGGGGCCGACCACGGAACCTTGGTCAGGTCGTCGCCGGTGACGCCGTAGGACTCCTCCGCCTTGCGCTGCGCCCACTTCTTGCAGACCGTCTCCAGGCAGAAGTTCTCAACTACCCGCGACAGGCCGCAGTGCCGGCCCATGAGTACGCACTGATCGGCGTCGGGAGCGAGTTCAAAGCGGATGCCTTGCGTGTGATTCATGCGCCCTCACCTGCCGCAGCGGCGAGTGCCTTCTTCGCCCGGTTCCGGGCGGCGCGCTTGCCGTACAGGCGGGCGCAGAACAAGGTGAGCACGTCGATCATGTCGCGCACCAGATCGCCTTCGTCCACGACCCGCACGGTACGAAGTACCTCGGCCGCGGTGAGCCCTGACAAGTCTCCTCGAACATGCACTGATTCTATCGAACATATGTTCGACTCATCAAATCGGCGTCGCCGACTTCGCCTTATTTGCAAAAGGAAAGCCCGCCGTCGACACGTACCGGTTGTGACCTCATCAAGTGCGGCCGGTTGCAGGCTTCTGGTCGGCGGAGGCTACCCGTGCGTACAAGGCAGCACCCGCACCGGCATGGTGCATTCTCCGTGAGCGCCAGATACCGGCAGGTCGCCGTCTTCACTACCGGAACGGGCATCTTGCCCTCATGTGCCCACTTCCAGGTGGTCCGATAGTGAACGCCCTGAATGTGCGCCCAATCGCTGAGTCGCACGCGTAGACCACAACAGAGAAAACTGATGAACACTGACGAACAGCGCATCAGTTGGCAGCCCCTGCCGGTGGACTGCGCGAGGATGGGGACATGAGGGAGGACGGGGTGCGGCTGCCACCGGGACTGGCCCTGTCCTGGGGTGTCTACCCGGTCCAGCGGCGTGGGCCGAAGCCGGCGCTGAGCGTGGAGCGGATCGTCGCGACCGGGATCGAGTTCGGCGACACCCAGGGATTCGAGGCGATCTCGCTGCAGAAGATCGCGGCTCACCTGGGTGTGACGACGAACGCGATGTACCGGTACGTCAGGTCCAAGGAGGAGCTGCTCGTCCTGGTCCGCGACGCCGCCTGGGGACCACCGCCGCCGCTCCCGGGCACGGGGTGGCGGGACGATTCGGCCGCTTGGGTCCGCGCGCAGCTCGACCGGTACGGCGAGCGGCCGTGGTTGCTCGACATGCCCATCCACGGCGCTCCGGTCACGCCGAATCTGCTCAGGTGGGCGGAGGTGATGCTCCAGGCTCTTGATGGGACCGGGCTCAGCCACCACGACAATCTCGGCTGCGTCCTGCTGCTGGACGGGTTCGTCCGGGCACACGCGAGCCTGATGCGGCAGCTGGCCGCGAGCGACGCGGAGCCGGTGCAGTCGGAGGACGTCGGCCGGTTCCTCGTTCCGAGACTTGCCGAGGGCAACTACCCGATGCTGACCAAGCTCTACACGACCGCCGAGTACTCCGACGATGTCGACGAGGACGGTGTCGACGACGACCTCGAGTTCGGCCTCACCCGAATCCTCGACGGCATCCAGGTCCTGATCTCCTTGCGTCCGAAGAATCGAGGGTCATAGCGCTCGGTTCTTCGGACGCAACGGGGTTGTCAGGGGAGGACGATGCGGACGGGGGAGTGGGCGCGGGCGGCAACCCACTCGAGGTGGAAGGCGCTGCCGGGGGCGATCTCGGGGCGGCGGTGTGGTTCGGTGCGGAGGTTGTACGGAGCTGTCAATGTGGTCGCCTCGGCCGGGTGGATCCCGTTGGCGCGCACCTCCGCGATCACCTCGGCCAGCGCGGTCGCGGCCGGCTTGCGCTGATGGTCGACCGTGAACAGGCCGAGGTCGTACTCCCGATCCGGGAAGTCCAGCAGCCGCCGGTCGATATCGTGCGACGACCACCACGTCACGCCGTACAGCGCGGGGTTCTGCACCACCAGCTCGACCGTCCGCCGGGTGAACTCGCCCTGCAGTTCCACCGGGATGTCCGGCCCCGGTACGCCGATCTCCTGCAGCCACACGGGTCGGTTTGGATCGAGCGACGTGGCGGCGGCGAGCTCGACCAGGTAGTCGGCGTGCGTCAGGGTCGCCGGACCGAGCGGCCCGTCCACTCGGGAGACCCCGTTGAAAACCCACGAGTGGACGGTGCTCAGCGCACCCAACTCGACCACGTCGAGCGGATGGAACGGGTGGTCCGCCCGGTACCAGGCGTCGTCGAACACCGAGTGCAGCGCGAGTACGCCAGGCGCCGCCTTCTGCACGGTCACCAGCAGCTCCCGTGCCCAGGCGGTGGACGACTCGAACGTGGTCGGGCTGTCCGGCCACAGGTTGTTCACCTCGTTGCCGAGGGTGATCGCGAAGACGTTCGGCCGGGTGGCGACCGCGCGCGCCACGGCATCGACGTACGACGTGAGTCCGGCGCGGATCGTGTCGTCTTCGAACAGGCTGGCCCGGTGCCAGGTGAGCATCCAGGACGGCAGGAAGTCGAAGCTCGACAGGTGGCCCTGGATCAGGTCGACCGCGACGGTGAGGCCGTGCTCGGCGGCGGCGTCGATGGTGTCCAGCAGGTCCTCGATCGCGCGTTCCCGGATGATCGCCCGGTTCGGCTGGATCCACGGCCAGATCGGGAACACCCGGATGTGGTCCAGCCCGAGTCCGGCCAGGTCGGCGAGGTCACGGCGGACGGCGGCTCCGTCGTAGTCCAGCCAGCTGTAGAACCAGCCGGCCGACGGGACATAGTTCGCCCCGAATCGGGGGATGACGGGATCCGAACGCATGCCGAGGATGCTAAATCGGTTTAGGCGGCCGAGCAAACTAAGCCGGAGGCGCGGTCGACTCGCGGACGGTCAGCACCGGGTCCGCGGTACGGCGGTTGATCACCGTGGTGGGATCGGCGATCACTTCCAGCAACACCTCGGCCGCCTGCCGGCCGAAGTCGAAGGTGTCCCGAGACAGCGCGGTCAGCGCCGGATGCATCAGCTGGGTCAGGATCGAGTCGTCGAACGCCACGACGGACAGCTCGCCCGGCACCGCGACGCCCATCTCCATCGCCACCCCAAGCCCGGCCACCGCCATCACATCGCTGTCGTAGACGATCGCGGTCGGCCGCACGGCCTGGGACAGCAGCTTCCGGGTGATCGCGGCGCCCTCCGCGTCGCTGAAATCGGTCGGCAGCGAGGGGGCGTCGATCAGCCCGAGCCGGGGCGCGGCGTCCCGGACCGCGCGGATCCGGCGCTGGGTGTGCTGGAAGTTCGGGGTGCCGGCGACGTGCGCGATCCGCCGGTGGCCGAGCGCGGCCAGGTACTCCACGATCGAGAGCATCGCGTCCCGGTCGTCCGCCCAGACCGACGGCAGCGCGCCCTTCCCGCCGCGGCCGCCGATCACCACGGCCGGCAGTTCGAGCGCCTTGACCGCCTCGACCCGGGGGTCCTTCACGGCCAGATCGACCAGGATCACGCCGTCCACCCGGTGCTCAGACGACCAGCGCCGGTACACCTCGATCTCGGCCTCGGTGTCCTCCACGATCAGCAACTGCAGCGAGATCGAGTGCGCCGACAGGCCCGACTGCAGACCTGAGAACAGGTGCGCGAAGAACGGCTCGACCCCGAGCGTCCGGGCCGGGCGGGCGATCACCAGGCCGACCGAATCCACCCTGGACGCACCGAGCGCCCGCGCCGCGCTGTGCGGCCGCCAGCTCATCTGCTCGGCGATCTCGAGGATCCTTGCCCGAGTCTCCTTGCTGACCCCCGGCCGGCCGTTCAGCGCGAACGAGACGGCGCCCTTCGAGACGCCCGCCCGGTTCGCGATGTCCGCGATCGTCGGTCTCGCCATCGCTGTTCCTCCTTGAGTCAAGTGCCCCCGTGTTCGGCGCCCTCCGGCACCTGCGGTGTCCAGGCAGGCACCTCGCTGCGTTGGAGGAGAGGCCACGATGAACACCGCATCGAGGCCCCTCCTCCGCCTTGCGATGCACCTACCTGGACACCGCAGGTGCTCGAAGGTCGCCGAACACGGGGGCACTCCCTTGACATCGGATTCTACGATGTGGATAGTGCAGGAGCTATACCGGTTTATCACTTCAGGAGATTCCATGCGCAGTCGTCGTCTCACTCCGGTGGCAGCTCTTGCCGTCGCGGCCCTCACCCTGGCCGGCTGCGGCCTCGGCTCGGCCGACACGTCGTCCGGTTCGCAGCCGACCGTGGATGCCAATGCTCAGGTCACCGGCGAGGTCAGCCTGCAGACCTGGGCGCTGAAGCCGAAGTTCACCTCGTACGTCGAGGGCGTGATCAAGGCCTTCGAGGCGAAGTACCCGGGGACCAAGGTCAACTGGCTCGACCAGCCGGGTGACGGGTACGACAAGAAGGTGCTGAGCCAGGCTTCCGCGGGCCAGTTGCCGGACGTGGTCAACCTGCCGCCGGACTTCGCCCTCCCGCTCGCCAAGCAGCAGATGCTCCTCGATGTCGGTGCGGCCGATCCGAAGATCTCCGAGGAGTACGTCGAGGGCGGCGTACAGGCGTACCAGTACCAGGGACTCACCGGCACTTTCGGCTACCCGTGGTACCTGAACACCGACATCGACTACTGGAACTCGACCAAGTTCGCCGCGGCCGGGCTGGACGTGAAGAGCCCGCCGAAGACGTTCGACGAGCTGCTGGCGGCCGCCAAGGTGATGCACGACAAGACCGGCGGCCGGGAGTACCTGATGAGCCGGCTGCCCGGTATCGGTGACTTTACCAACGCCGGGGTGAAGATCCTGTCCGACGACGGCAAGAAGTTCGAATTCAACACCCCCGAGGCCGCCGCGCTGCTGGACAAGTACCGGGACGCGTACAAGGCCGGCTACCTGCCGCGGGACATCCTGACCCAGGAGTACCTGGGCAACTCCAAGCTCTTCACCCAGAGCAAGGTCGCCTGGACCACCGGCGGCGGCAACGCGATCCAGGACTTCGTCAAGGACAACCCGTCGCTGAAGGGCAAGGTCGTCCCGTCGCCCGCGCTGGACACCCCGCCGCTGTACGTGCAGGGCCTGTCGGTGTCGGCGAAGACCAAGAACCAGGCGGCCGCGATCGCGCTGGCCCGGTTCGTCACCAACGCGGAGAACCAGGCCGCGTTCGCCAAGATCGTCAACATCTTCCCGTCCACCAAGGCGTCCGCTCAGGACCCGTACTTCTCCAAGAGCGACGGTACGCCGGAGAGTGATGCCAAGGTGCTCGCGTTCGAGTCGCTGGCCAAGGCGAAGGTGCTCACCCCGCCGATCATCAGCGGTGCCACCAACGACTTCATCGGTCAGCAGATCTCGCTCGCGATCGCCGGCAAGATCTCGTCCCAGCAGGCCCTCGACGCCGCGGTGGCGAAAGCCAACCAGCTGCTGACTCAGTAATGCGTTATCAGCGCTGGTTCACTCCGTGGGTGCTGGTCGTCCCGGCACTCGCCTGGTTGCTGGTGTTCAACCTGTGGCCGTCGATCAACACGGTCATCCTGTCGTTCACCAATGCCAAACCGCTCGGCGGCGGCACCTTCGTCGGGCTGAGGAACTTCGAGACCCTGCTGCACGACGAGCAGTTGCGCTGGGCGCTGCTGAACAGCGTCATCTACATGGTGGTCTGCCTGCCGTTCCTGACCGTCCTGCCGCTGCTGCTCGCCGTGCTGGTGGAGAAGAAGTTGCCCGGGATCACCTTCTTCCGGACCGCGTTCTACACCCCGGTGGTGGCGTCCGCGGTGGTAGTGGCGCTGATCTGGCAGTGGATCCTGGACGATCGCGGCCTGGTCAACGGCCTGGCCGAGAAGCTCGGCGTCATCTCCGGGCCGCTGCCGTTCCTGTCCGACCAGTGGCTGTTGTTGCTGAGTGCAATCAGTCTGACGATCTGGAAAGGGCTCGGGTACTACATGATCATCTACCTTGCCGCTCTCGGGAACGTCGGGCGCGAGCTGCACGAGGCGGCCGCGGTCGACGGCGCCGGCCCGTTCCGGCGGTTCGTCCACATCACCATCCCGGGCGTGCGCGGGACGATGATCCTGATCTCGATCCTGATCTCGGTGTCGGCCCTGCGGGTCTTCTCCGAACTGTTCATCCTCAGCGGTGGCAAGGGCGGGCCGGGTGGCCGGGACAACTCGGTGGTGATGCTGATCCAGCAGTACAGCCAGGGATTCGAGGGCAACCTCGGGTACGCGTCGGCGCTGTCGATCGTGTTGTTCTTCGTCACCGTCGTACCGATGCTCGTGCTGGCCCGGCTCAATCGGAGAGGAGCTGAGGCGTGACCGTTGTCACCGATCCGCCGCGGCCGGCCGTCGTACCGTCAGATTCCGGTACGCCGGGACGCCGCCGACGGGGATCCTTTGGCTTCAACACCATCTCGCCGCGGGAGAAGGTGGTCCGGTACGCGCTGCTCGTGCTCGTGCTGATCATCACGATCGGGCCGTTCCTGTGGCAGCTGTCCACGTCGCTGAAGGGATCCGGGGAGGACATCTACACCCGGATCCCGCGACTGCTGCCGTCCCAGCCGACGCTCGAGCACTACGGCGCGGTGACCGACACGATCCCGGTCTGGGACTACGCCCGCAACTCCCTGGTGGTCGCGGCACTGGTTGTCAGCGGCAACATCATCGGGTCGTCGCTGGCCGGGTTCGCGTTGTCCCGGCTGCAGTTCCGCGGCCGCCGGGTGGTGCTCGGGTTGTTCCTGGCCACCTTGGTGCTGCCCGGTGAGGTGACGATCATCTCGCAGTACGTCACGGTGCGGGAGTTCGGGCTGGCGAACACGCTCTTCGGGGTCGCCCTGCCGGGCATGATCGGCGCGCTGAACGTGCTGCTGATGTACAACGCGTTCCGGTCGCTGCCGATCGAGGTCGACCAGGCCGCGATCGTGGACGGCGCGAACGTGTGGCAGCGGTTCGTGTACATCGGTCTGCCGTCGGTACGGGGGACCATGAGTGTGGTGGCGATCTTCGCGTTCATCGGTGCCTGGGACGATTTCCTCTGGCCGTTGATCGTGCTGACCGACCCGGACAAGTACACGCTGACGGTGGGGTTGCAGTACCTGTCCGGCACGTTCAGCAACAACCCCCGGCTGATCGCCGCGGGGACGATGATCGCGTTCATCCCGATCGTGATCGTGTTCGCGACGCTGCAACGATTCTTCTTCAAAGGCGTGGAGGAGGGCGCCGTCAAGGGGTAAGTGCATTGCTTGTTCGACCATCCCCATCCGCCCATCTGGTGTGGTTCGAAGGAGTTCAACGATGTTGCGTAAGGCAATGGTTCTGGTCGCTGCCGCCGTACTTGGCGGCAGCCTGCTGACGGCGCCCGCCCAAGCGGCGCCGACCCGTAGTACGGCCGACAGCAGCAGTACGGCCGACAGCAAACGAGTCGTCGTCTACTACCAGACGCAGTACCTGAACGGGACGTACGTCTCGCCGAAGGCGCTGACCGACAACAACACCGGGATCACTGACGTCCTGGTCGGCGCGATCCACCTCAACGGTGACGGCACCACCCACCTGAACGACCACCCGCCGTCGGACCCGCGGTTCACCCAGATGTGGGCCGACCTGCACGCGATGCAGGCGTTGGGCGTACACGTCTCGGCCTTCGTCGGCGGCGCCGCGCAAGGAACGTTCCAGCGGCTCGACACCGAGTTCGACACGTACTACCCGCGGCTGAAGAACCTCGTCACGACGTACGGGCTGGACGGTCTCGACCTGGACGTCGAGGAGAACATGTCGCAGGCCGGGATCAACCGGCTGATCGACCAGCTGACCACCGACTTCGGCGCCGACTTCATCATCACGCTGGCTCCGGTCGCGACGGCGTTGAGCGGTGGCGGCAACCTGTCCGGGTTCAACTACGACACCCTCGAGCGGGACCGCGCCGCGAAGATCGACTGGTACAACGCGCAGTTCTACTGCGGCTGGGGTTCGATGGCGAACACCAGCGGCTACGACAACATCATCAACCGGGGCGTCTTCACCCCCAACAAGGTCGTCACCGGCGTCGTCACGAACTCGGCGAACTGTGGTGGTTATGTGGCGTTGCCGACCTTGAAGAACACGTTGGCCGCGCTGGTCGCGAAGTACCCGAACTTCGGCGGTGTCGACGGCTGGGAGTACTTCAACTCCGACCCGGGCGGTACGGCGGCACCGTGGCAGTGGGCGCGGGAGATGACGTCCGCGTTGTCCGGCGGTACTGGTGGACCCGCCAACCTCGCCCTGAACAAGCCGGCCACCGGTTCGACGGCCTGCAACGCGAACGAGGGCCTGGCGAAGGCGGTCAACGGGAGCGTGTCCGGCGGCAACACGGACAAGTTCTGCTCCCTGGCTTCGTCCAAGTGGCTGCAGGTGGATCTCGGGTCGTCGCAGGCGTTGGGCAGCGCCGAGATTTCGCACGCCTCGGCCGGCCGTGAGTCGGCGTCGTACAACACCCGCGCCTTCACCGTGCAGACCTCCACCAACGGCTCGTCCTGGACCACCCGAGCCACCGTCACCAACAACACCGCAGCCGTCACCACGCATTCGTTGAGCGGGGTCACGGCCCGGTACATCCGCCTGAACATCACGACCCCAACCCAGGGAACCGACCCAGCAACCCGAATCTACGAACTGAAGGTCTTCGCCTAGTCACAAGAGCAGCCCCGGCCGGATTCCTGGCCGGGGCTGCCGCCACGCGCGGTCGTCGTGCCGCATCTACACGGCGACAAATTGCCACACAGCGGCCAAGAGTTTCCGTGCTAATTGTTCGGGTCAGCGGGTGCAGGGCGGCTGCGAGGGTCAGCGGTGGGAGGCGGTGGGGTGGACGGGGCCGGTGTACTTCTCGCCGGGGCCTTCGCCTGGGGTGTCGGGGATGGTGGAGGCTTCCTGGAAGGCGAGTTGGAGGGTGCGGAGGCCGTCGCGGAGCGGGGCGGCGTGGTGGTGGCCGAGGGTTTGGGCGGAGGCGTCGAGCAGGCCGGCCAGGGCGGTGATCAGCGAGCGGGCCTCGTCCAGGTCCTTGTGGTCCGGGAGGTCCTCGGCCAGCCCGAGGTTGACGGCGGCGGCGCTCATCAGGTGCAGGGCGGCGGTCGAGATGATCTCCACACTCGGCACCTCGGCGATGTCGCGCGACACCGCCGACAACGGGTCCACCCCGGGCTGTTCGGCGGCGGGATCTTGTGGAGTGGAGACTGGGTCGGTCATGCTGCTACTCTTGCACGGCGACCGACCTGGTCTGATGGTGACCCCTGAGCGGAATACGACGGGGAAGCCGGTGGTTCAGGTCTAAGCGGAGGGCCACCTCCCACCCGGCCGATGAGTAGTCGGCGGGTCCCGGTCACGTCGAGGTCTCCGGCTCAGTGCCGGCGATCGAGACGAGCGTACGGCGTACCCGCGAGGGTGCTGCCGTCGATCTGGGATTTGGGCCTTCGTGTGGACGCACGGGGGCCTTTCGTCGTTTCCGGCGAGAAGCCAACGGGCGGCCACGAGGTGGCACCAGTAACGAACAACCCAGGAGGACCCATCACCACTGATTTGCGCGTCAACGAGCGCATCCGCGTTCCCGAAGTGCGACTGGTCGGACCGAACGGTGAGCAGGTAGGCATCGTCCGGATCGAAGACGCACTGCGGTTGGCCCAGGAAGCCGATCTCGACCTGGTCGAGGTCGCGGCCACGGCACGTCCGCCGGTCTGCAAGCTGATGGATTTCGGCAAGTACAAGTACGAGACCGCGCAGAAGGCCCGTGAGTCGCGCCGGAATCAGACGAACACCGTCATCAAAGAGATGAAGCTGCGGCCGAAGATCGACCCGCACGACTACGAGACCAAGAAGGGTCACGTGGTCCGGTTCCTGCGGGCCGGGGACAAGGTGAAGATCACCATCATGTTCCGCGGTCGCGAGCAGTCCCGGCCCGAGCTCGGGTTCCGGTTGCTGCAGCGGCTGGCCGAGGACGTCACGGAGCTCGGCTTCGTCGAGTCGTCGCCGCGGCAGGACGGCCGGAACATGATCATGGTGCTCGGACCGCACAAGAAGAAGTCCGAGGCGCGCGTCGACGTGGAAGCCGAGAAGGCGAAGCGGCAGGCCGAGCGTGACGCCGAGGAGCAGGCGGAGCGCGCCGAGCGGGCCGAGCAGGCCCAGGCGCACGAGGCCGCCCGCGCAGCCGGTTCGGCGAAGAAGCCGAAGGGTCCGGCAGACAACCTCGACCCGGAGTGATGGAGCGCTCCGGCCCACGAGGCCGGAGCAATCCCGCCCGGTCGAGTCAGACGAAAGAAACCAGGAGTACATAGCCATGCCGAAGATGAAGACCCACTCGGGGATGAAGAAGCGCGTCCGGATCACCGGCTCGGGCAAGGTCCGCCGCGAGCAGACCGGTATCCGCCACCTCGCCGAGGCGAAGTCGTCGAAGCGCAAGCGCCGCCTGTCCGGCACCGTCGAGGTCGCGCCGTCGTACGCCAAGAAGGCCAAGAAGCTTCTCGGTATCTGAGCTGCACCAGGGCCCCATCTGTTTTCTGGCCCCATCCGTCCCTTCCCCCGAACATCCCCCGCCGAGTGGGCATCCTCTCTCCGGCGCAGAAATACAAGGAGTAACACCTCATGGCACGCGTGAAGCGGGCAGTCAACGCCCACAAGAAGCGCCGGGTCGTACTCGAGCAGGCCAGCGGTTACCGCGGCCAGCGCTCGCGGCTGTACCGCAAGGCCAAGGAGCAGGTCACCCACTCGCTGGTCTACGCCTACCGGGACCGCAAGGCGCGCAAGGGCGACTTCCGCAAGCTCTGGATCCAGCGCATCAACGCCGCGGTCCGCGCCGAGGGCCTGACCTACAACCGGTTCATCCAGGGCCTGCGGCTGGCCGAGGTCGAGGTCGACCGGAAGATCCTGGCCGACCTGGCCGTCAACGACGCCAAGGCGTTCTCCGCTCTCGTCGACGTGGCGAAGGCGGCGCTGCCGGCCGACGTGAACGCGGCCAAGAGCGACGCCGCGGCCTGACCCGGCATTCAGCAGTAGCACCACCAGTGGCGAGCCGAGGTCTGTTGACCGCACAATCCATGCGGATCAAGCAGGCCCGTAGGCTCGCCACTCGTGCGTTCCGGCGCAAGTCGGGCCGGTTCCTGGTCGAGGGCCCGCAGGCGGTTCGCGAGGCCCTGGAACACCGCGAGCTGGTGATCGAGGTGTACGCCGAACCCGACGTCGCCACCCGGCACCGTGACCTGCGGGACCTGGCGACCGTGGCCGGCGTCGAGTGGTACGAGGTCGACCGGGACGCGATCGAGGTACTGAGCGAGACGGTCACCTCCCAGGGCGTGGTCGCCGTCTGCTCCCTGGTCGACGTTCCCCTGGAGGAAGCGGTACGCCGTACTGCGCGCCTGGTGGCCGTCGGCGTCCAGGTGCGGGACCCCGGCAACGCCGGAACCCTCATCCGTACTGCGGACGCGGCCGGCGCGGATGCCGTCGTCCTGTCGGGCGAATCGGTCGACCCGCATAATCCGAAAGCGGTCCGGGCCAGCGTCGGGAGCTTGTTCCACCTGCCGATCGCGACCGAGGTGGACATCCCCGCGGCCGCGAAGGCGTGGCGAGACCTCGGGATCCAGGTGCTCGCGGCCGACGGGTACGGGAGCTTCGACCTGGACGAGTGCATCGACGACGGCACGCTGGCCAAGCCGACGGTGTGGTTGTTCGGCAACGAGGCACACGGGCTGCCGGACGGGTTCGACGCGATCGTCGACCGGTCGGTGAAGGTCCCGATCTACGGCCGGGCCGAGTCACTCAATCTCGCCACCGCCGCAGCCGTCTGCCTGTACGCCTCGGCCCGCGCCCAACGCCGTACCGACTGATTCAGCGGTTTGGGGTGGACTATATCGAGGCCGCTTTTGTCGGCGCAGGGCCGTACCGTGCTGGTTGTGGATGAAGGCGAAGCCGAAGACGATCTGGTGCGCGACATGACCGACGCGCTCACCTCGTTCTGCGCCCACCTCTACGGCGAGCCCGCCGCCCGGAACCGGGCGAAGAAGGTACTCGTCGCTGCGGCGGGTGAGGGCGCGTGAGTCACAAGCAAGGCATCCGGGTTGAACTCGCTCCGGACGCCGATCAGTCCGTACTCATGGGCCGTCACTGTGGCCTGTCGCGGGTGGTGGAGAACTTCTGCCTGGAGACGGTGCGTAAGAAGTGGGCGCAGCGCAAGGCGGAGGAGTCCTACGGCATCACCGGCGACGACCTGACCACGGTGCCGTGGTCGGCCCCCGCGCTGGAGAAGGAGTGGCGCGCCGCCCACATTGTGCGGTTCCCGTGGTTCACCGAGAACAAGCTGTCGTCTCGTGTCCCGAAGGAAGCCTGCCGGGTCCGTGCCGCCGGATTCTCCAACTACCTCAAGTCGAAAAAGGGCGAACGCCGGGGCGCGAGGATGGGCTTCCCCTCGTGGCGCAAGCGCAAGCACGGTTCGCGGTTCCGCTACGACGCCGATCGGGCCAAGCCGCGGGATGCCCGCACGGTGCGCCTTCCCGCGGTCGGCGACGTCGCGACGCGTGAGGACATGTCCTGGCTCACCGACCGGATGGCAACAGGTCAGGCGCGGATCCTCGGCGCCACTGTCCGGGAGCAGGCCGGGCGCTGGTGGATCTCGTTTCAGATCGAAGTGGACCGAGACGACCTCAACAAGCGCCGTCAGGTCGACGCCGAGGCTCCCGCATGCGGTATCGACCTGGGCTTGAAGACGTTCGCCGTCATCAAGAACAGTGACGGCACGACCGAGGAGGTCCATGCCCCCAAGCCACTGAAGGCCGCACAGCGCGCGTTGAAGCGCGCCAACCGCAAGCTCGCCCGCAGCGCGGACGACTCCAAGAACCGGGCCAAAGCCCGCAAGCGTGTCGGCCGACTCCATTTGAGGGTGGCCGACCGGCGGCGGGATTTCCTGCACAAGACCACCACGAGGCTGACGAGAACCAAGTCGGCCATCGCGGTGGAGACCCTGCACGTCAAGGGAATGGTGAGGAATCGCCGGCTCGCCCGCTCGATCGCCGATGCCGGGTTCGGCGAGTTCGTTCGCCAGTTGGACTACAAGGCCGACTGGTACGGCTCCCGCATCTGGAGGGCCGACCGTTGGTTCCCGTCGTCCAAGACGTGCGGGGACTGTGGACGCATCAACCGGGCCCTGGTGCTCGCGGACCGCGCCTGGATGTGTCCCGGTTGCGGCGTCCTGCACGACCGAGACGAGAACGCGGCAGGCAACCTGCTCGCCGCGATGCTCGCAGACCGAACAAGTACGACCTCGCCGGGAAGTTGCCCGGAGAGCCGAAACGCTTGCGGAGACCACGTAAGACCTCACTCTCCGGAGTCGGCAGCGGTCAGCGAAGCAGGAAGAGCCGAAGCGAGAACATCGCCGAGACTCACTCAACGGTTCGATCTTCCTGCTGAATGCCGATCGCGGTGCTGGCGATCATCGGCACGGTCGTGCTGATCCCGGAGTCTCGCGGACCGGCGCGGGATGTCGATCCGCTTGGCGCGGTGCTGTCGATCATCGGGATGACGGCGGTCGTCTGGTCGATCATCTCCATCCCCGTGGACGGACTCGGCTCGGCCAGAGTGCTCGGCGGACTGGCGGTGGGCGTCGTCGCCCTGGTCGCCTTCGCGCTCTGGGAGCGGCGGAGTGCCCATCCGATGGTTCCGCTCGCGCTGTTCAAGGACCGCAACTTCAGCGGTACCAGTTTCTCCATCGTCCTGTTGTCGTTCACGGCCGGCGGTTTGCTGCTCGCGCTCACCCAGTACCTGCAGTTCGTACTGGGCTACTCCCCGCTCAAGGCCGGCCTCGCCCTGACCCCGTACGCCGTCTCGGCCACGCTCTTCAACGGTCTTGGCGCAACCCTGGGTAAGAAGGTGGCCGACCGCACCCTGATCGCCGCCGGTCTGGTGGTCATCGCCGCCGGGTTCGGGATCCTGACGCAGGTGTCCGCCTCGTCCGGATACGGCCTGCTCATCGCCGGTCTGCTGGTGATGGGTGTCGGTGGCGGCCTGGCCGGACCGCCGGCGTACACGCTGCTGATGCAGTCGGTGCCGGCGGAGCACCGTGGTGTCGGCTCAGCGATGAACGACACGGTGCAGCAAACCGGCGCGGCGCTGTCGGTCGCCGTAGTGGGCAGTGTGCTTGCCGCGGCTTACTCGTCGGCCCTTCCCGACTCGGTCCCGGAGCAGGCCCGCAACTCGATCGCCGACACCCTCGCCCTCGGCCCGGAGTTCGTGGCGGCGGCGGGCAAGGCGTTCACGGACGCGATGTCGGTCGCGATGACCGTCGGCATGGTCGGCGCAGCCGCCGGTGCACTGGTCGCCTTGGTCGCCCTGCCCCGTCGCTCGACCGACAGTGGGTCGCCCGAGGAAGTGCTGGCCTCGACCGCCCCGACCGACGGCTGACTAGTTGCCCAGCCAGAAGCGGGTCAGGATGATGCCGGTCAGGAACAGGGCCCAGGCGGCGATCGCGACCAGGTGGTAGCGGCCGACCGCCTGCCTGAGGCCCTTGAAGTTGGCCAGCGTCACGTACCAGAAGGTCGGCATCGTCACGGCCCAGACGACCATGCAGTACGGGCAGAGCGCGCCGATGCTGTAGATGCTCTGGTAGATCAGCCAATGGATCAGCACGGCCGCGGCGGTCACGCCGGCTTGCAGTCCGAGCCAGACCCACCGTGGCAGCTGGGCCCCGGTCAGCAGCACCACGCCGAGCGTCGTCACGATCGCGAAGCCCGCGATGCCGAGCAGCGGGTTGGGGAATCCGAAGATCGCCGCCTGCGGTGTCGTCATCACCGATCCGCAGGACAGCACCGAGTTGATACTGCAACTCGGCTTGTACGACGGGTCGGTGAGCAACTTGAACCGCTCGACCGTCAGCACGAACGCGGCCAGGAAGCCGATCGCACCGCCGACGGTCAGCAGCCAGGGCACAACCCGGTCGAAGGTGCCACGCGGGGGGCCGCCCGCGGGATCGGCCGGGGTCGCGGGCGTCGCTGCCGGGTCGGTGAGGTCAACCGGCGAGTTCGTCATCGGCGCTGCTTTCGGTGAGTTCGGTCTCTGCCCCCGATTCTGCCAGCCACCGGTAGTCGCTGTCTGACAGCCTGTCCGCACGACCGTACGAACAGTGAGCGGTGGACCGGGTCGCTGCCACGATGTCGTTCATGACGAGACGGTGCAGCCCGATGCGGCGCTGGCTGATCGACCTGCCGACCCGGATCCACCTTTGGTCAGCGGAACTCCAGATCCGTCACCGCTCACCATCCGATGCGGACGCTGACGCACTGCAGGCCCGCCGCGACAACCTCGACGTACTGCGTGAGTACCGCAAGAACAGGCAGTACCCGCGCAACGACACCGAACTGCCCAGCACGCCGTACTTCGTCGACACAGACGGCCGCCACTGTGCGGTCGCCCACTTGATGCGCGCCTCCGGCCACCACGACGAGGTACGACGCATCGCGGCCACCGCCAACCTGGCCAGGATCGACGCCATGGACCCGGTCATCCTCGCCCCCTGGGCCCGCCGATCCGGACTCAGCAAGCGCGAACTGGCCCGGATCCAACCGACTATGCCCACCCGGACCAGTCGATTCTCGGCCTCCTGCTCTGGGCCGCGCTGGTACTGATTCCGTTCGCCGTGCTCTCCTTCGCCCTCGGGCGGATCAGGCCGGACCGCGGTGTCGTGAAGACGGTCCTGGTCATCGCCACCGTGCTGTTTTGCACGGTGCTGTCGATGGGGTCATACCCCGTGTTGTTAGGTGGCCCCGGCTTCGGGCCCAGCACGATCGAGGTGCTGGCGTGGTACGTCGTGGTCCTCGGCCCGATCGCCGCGTCGGTGACGCTGGCGATCCTGGCCCGCCGGGACGTGATCCCGGCCGAGACCATTCCGCCGATCAGCGGGGTGGCAGCCGGTGGGTTGATGGCGGTGCTGGCCGCGGCCTACCTGGTGGTCGGCACCATCCTGGTCGAGCCCGCCGAGCCGGTCGAGTTGACCGATGAGCCCCCTCCGCCCAGCATGTACGGCGATCTGACGGTCTCCTACCCCGTCGGTTTCGCCGCCCTGCTGATCGGCCTGCTCTGCCTGGCAGCCAGCCTGACCCGGTTGCGTCGCATCGCCTGATCCGGCCGGTCCACCCAGCCTGTGGACGACCGATTCACGCTCCGGGGCGGGAGGTTCCTAGACTGCCAGCAGCAAGTTTCAGTTCCGCAACCCCGAAAGGGAGCCATGTCCGGTCCCAACAAGAACTACGACCCCGTCGAGGTGACACCGTTGCACGCCGACGAGGTCGAACGGACGCGCGACGAGGCTCTCGACGCCTTCGCCAAGGCGGCCGACCTGGCCGCGCTGCAGGAGGCCAAGCAGGCCCACCTCGGCGACCGGTCGCCGATCGTGCTGGCGAACCGGGAGATCGGGGCGCTCCCGCCGCAGGGCCGCAAGGAGGCCGGGCAGCGGATCGGCTCGGCCCGCAAGGCGATCAACGAGGGGTATGCGAGCCGCCTGGCCGCGCTCGAGGCGGAGCACGAGGAGCGGATGCTCGTCACCGAGCGGGTCGACGTGACGCTGCCCTGGACCGCCCCGCAGCTCGGCGCGCGGCATCCGCTGTCGCTGATCTCGGAGCAGGTCGCGGATGTCTTCACCGCGCTCGGCTGGGATGTCGCCGAGGGCCCGGAGGTCGAGGCCGAGTGGCTGAACTTCGACGCGCTGAACTTCCAGCCCGACCACCCGGCGCGGCAGATGCAGGACACCTTCTTCGTCGAGCCGGCCGGGTCCGGCACGGTGCTGCGGACCCACACCTCACCGGTGCAGGCGCGCTCGATGCTGACCCGCAAGCCGCCGATCTACGTGATCTGCCCGGGCCGGGTGTTCCGCACCGACGAGCTGGACGCGACCCACACCCCGGTCTTCAACCAGGTCGAGGGCCTGGTGGTGGACGAGGGCATCACGCTCGCGCACCTGAAGGGCACGCTGGACCACTTCGTCGTGTCGATGTTCGGCGAGGGCCTGGAGGCGCGGCTGCGGCCGAACTTCTTCCCCTTCACCGAGCCGTCGGCAGAGGTCGACCTGAAATGCTTCGTCTGCCGCGGTGAGTCGGTGGGCAACCCGGATCGCCCCTGCCGGACGTGTGGCAGCGAGGGCTGGATCGAGTGGGGCGGCTGCGGTGTGGTGAACCCGCGCGTCCTGCAGGCCTGCGGTATCGACACCGACCGGTACTCCGGTTTCGCGTTCGGGATGGGCCTGGAGCGGACCCTGATGTTCCGCAACGGGGTCGAGGACATGCGGGACATGGTCGAGGGTGATGTGCGGTTCAGCCGCCAGTTCGGGATGGAGATCTGATGCGGGTCCCACTGTCATGGCTTCGTGAGTACGTCGAGCTCCCGGCCGGGGTGACCGGCCGGCAGGTCGCCGAGAAGCTGATCCGGGCCGGGCTCGAAGTGGAGACCGTCGAGGAGTCCGACCTGACCGGCCCGCTGGTGGTCGGCAAGGTCCTCACCTACGAGAACGAGCCGCAGAAGAACGGCAAGACCATCCGCTGGTGCTCCCTCGACATCGGCAAGGACGAGCCGCAGTGGGTCGTCTGCGGCGCGCACAACTTCGAGGTCGGCGACCTGGTCGTCGTCGTGCTGCCGGGTGCGGTGCTGCCCGGCGGGTTCGCGATCGCCGCGCGCAAGACCTACGGCCACGTGTCGAACGGGATGATCTGCTCCAGCGCCGAGCTGGGTCTGGGCGACGACGGCCTGGGTGGCATCGTCGTGCTCGAGCCGGGTGAGGCGAAGGTGGGCGACGACGCGATCGAGTTGCTCGGCCTGCGCGACGACACCCTGGACATCGCGGTCACGCCCGACCGGGGGTACTGCTTGTCCATCCGCGGTGTCGCCCGCGAGGCTGCCACGGCGTACGGGGTGGAGCTGAAGGACCCGGCCGAGCTGGCGCTCACCGGGTCGGGGCAGGGCGGGTATCCGGTGCGGGTCGACGATGCCGAGGGGTGCAGTGTGTTCGTCGCCCGGACGGTTTCCGGGATCGACGCGAAGGCGTTGTCGCCGCGGTGGATGCAGCGCCGGCTGATCGCTGCCGGGATGCGGCCGATCTCGATCGGCGTCGACGTGACGAACTACGTGATGCTCGAGCTCGGTCAGCCGATCCACGGCTACGACAAGGCCCGGCTGAGCGGCGAGATCGTGGTCCGGCGGGCCAAGGCCGGCGAGAAGCTGATGACGCTGGACGACCAGAGCCGTGAGCTGGACGCCGAGGACCTGCTGATCACCGACGACTCCGGCCCGATCGGTATCGCCGGGGTGATGGGTGGCGCGTCCACCGAGATCTCCGAGACCACCACCGACGTGGTGATCGAGGCAGCGCACTTCCACCCGATCGTGATCGCCCGGGCGTCGCGGCGGCACAAGTTGTCGTCGGAGGCGTCGCGCCGGTTCGAGCGCGAGGTGGATCCGGCCCTGCCGCGGTACGCCGCCCAGCGGGTCGCCGAACTGCTGGCCGAGTACGCCGGTGGCACGATCGAGACCGAAGGGACCGTCGTCGACACGCACCCGGCCCCCGAGCCGGTGACGATCCGCGCCGACCATGCCGTGCGCGTCGCCGGGGCGCCGATCTCGGTCGAGGAGTCGATCCGGCACCTGACCTCGGTCGGCTGTGAGGTTGCCCAGAGCAACGAAGGTGCGGTGGCCGCGCCGCTGGCGGCTGGCGTGAGCATATCGACGGCGACCGAAGGTCCGGTGGCCGCGCCGCTGGCGGTGGGGGCGAGCACCGCGACGACGGCCGATCTGATCACCGTGACCCCGCCGAGCTGGCGGCCGGATCTGCGGGACCCCAACGACTTCGCCGAAGAGGTCATCCGGCTGTTCGGGTATGACAACGTCCCGTCGGTGCTGCCGAAGGCGCCGGGCGGTCAGGGCCTGACGGTGTCGCAGCAGCGCCGCCGCCGGATCGCGACCGCGCTGGTCGGCGCCGGGCTGACCGAGGTCGTGTCGTATCCCTTCGTGGGCGAGGCCGACTTCGAGGCGCTCCGGCTGGACGAGGGCGACGAGCGGCGAAACGCGGTGCGGTTGACCAACCCGCTGTCCGACGAGGAGCCGTTCCTCCAGACGACGTTGCTGCCGGGGCTGCTGCGGACCGCCGAGCGGAACGTCGGCCGGGGGAGCACGGATCTCGCGCTGTTCCAGACCGGACTGGTGTTCCTGCCGAAGCCGGATCAGCGGGCCGCGCCGTTGCCGTCGGTGGCGCAGCGGCCGACCGATGAGGAGATCGCGACCCTCGATGCGGCGTTGCCGGATCAGCCGTTGCACCTCGCGGCGGTGCTGACGGGTGCCCGGGTTCCGGCCGGTTGGTGGGGCAAGGCGCAGCCGGTCAGCTGGTCGGATGCGGTCCAGCTCGCGCGGGCCGTGGTCGAGGCCGTCGGCGCGGTGCCGGTGTTGCGTGCAGCCGAGCCGGAGCCGTGGCACCCGGGGCGGTGTGCGGAGGTGCTCGTGGGCGACGTGGTCCTCGGGTATGCCGGTGAGCTGCACCCGAAGGTTTGTACGGCGTACGGGTTGCCCGCGCGCTCGGTGGCGATCGAGCTCGACCTGGATCGCCTGATCGAGGTCGGCCCGGCGTCGGTGGTGGCGCGCCCGTTCTCGTCGTACCCGGTGGCCAAGGAGGATGTGGCGCTGATCGTCGGGGCCGAGGTCGCCGCGGCCGAGGTCGAGGCGGCGCTGGTCGAGGGTGCGGGTGAGCTGCTGGAGTCGATCCGGCTGTTCGACCTGTACACCGGCGAGCAGATCGGCGAGGGCAAGAAATCGCTCGCCTTCGCGCTGCGTTTCCGCGCCACGGACCGGACCCTCACCGAGACCGAGGTCGCGGCTGCGCGCCAGGCCGCAGTCCAGGTGACCGTCGACCGCTTCGGCGCCGTCCAGCGAGTCGGCTAGGTCGCGGGAGGTCCTGATGGCGCATCCCAGGGTTGCGGTTGCGGCGCCTAATCGGGCGGCGGCTGACGCTGGGGTGCGGGTTGCGGCCGAGGGCGGGAACGCGGTGGATGCCGCGATCGCCGCGACGCTCGTCACGATGGTGAACGAGATCGGCGTCGTGTCGCCCGCGTCGGGTGGGTTCGTGACGTTGCAGGTGGCCGGCGGGGAACCGGTGACCATCGACGGCTGGGTGGAGATGCCGGGCCGCGGCCTACCGCCAGACCGGCTCGGCCGGGCCGTGTGGGACGTGTCGACCGACTACGGCGGCGGGACCACCACGACCGTGGGGCATGGGTCCGTTGCGACACCGGGTGGGATGAAGGCGCTCGACCTGGCCCATCAGCGGTCCGGGAAGGCGCCGTGGCGGGAGGTCGTGCAGCCCGC
This sequence comes from Kribbella caucasensis, assembly GCF_004361855.1. Classification (GTDB taxonomy): domain Bacteria; phylum Actinomycetota; class Actinomycetes; order Propionibacteriales; family Kribbellaceae; genus Kribbella; species Kribbella caucasensis. Next base: position 25,254 of record NZ_SNWQ01000014.1, on the reverse strand, counting down.
CATCGACGTGGCACGGCAAGGGTTCCCGTTGAGCCGGACCTCGGGGTACTACCTCGGCTACACCCACGAGATCATCTTCGGCTGGCACCGGCCGAGTCACCGGGTCGTGCACGACGAGGACGGCGTGGTGATCAAGGCCGGGACGACGGTGCTGATCCCAGAGCTGGCCGAGGCGCTGGAGCTGATCGCCGAGGCGGGTGCCGAGACGATGTACACCGGCGAGCTGGCCGAGTTGCTCGTTCGCGACATGGCGGACAACGAGGGGATCCTGACCGCCGAGGACCTCGCGGCGTACGAGGCGATCGTGCGGCCCGCACTGGTGCTGAAGCAGAACGGCTGGACCCTGGCGACGAATCCGCCGCCGGCCGTCGGTGGGGTGGCGGTCGCGGCGATGCTTGCGTTGCTGGACGGCGTACCGGCTCAGGGTGGGTGGAATCAGAGCGAACTGCAGCGGCTGGTCGAAGTGCAGCACGCCGTGTTCGGGCGCCGGCTGGCCGAGCTCGACGAGGAGGATGTCCGCCAGCTCGAAGGGCAGAAGCTGCTCGATCTCGCGGCGGCCGGCGATCTGCGGGCGCTGACTTCACCCAGTACGGCGACGGTCTCGGTGGTCGACGACGAAGGTGACGCGTGCGCGATCACGGTGTCGTCCGGCTACGGGTCGGGCGTGATGACGCCGGGGACCGGGATCTGGCTGAACAACGCGCTCGGCGAACAGGAACTCCTGCCCGGCGGCCCGCACAGTCTCGTACCAGGGACCAGGCTGACCTCGAACATGGCGCCCAGCGTGGCCCGGCGGGATGGCGACGGCGCGGTGCTCGCGATCAGCTCGCCCGGTTCGGACCGGATCCCGACCGCGCTGGCCCAGGTCTACGCGCTCTACACCCACGGCGGCCTGTCGCTCGAGGATGCCGTCGAGCACCCGCGCGTGCACGTCCGGGTCCGCGAGGACGTCGTCGTCGACTACGAGGACGACCTGCCCGTCTCCGGCTCGACCAACCTGCCGGCCCGCCCGATGCCACCTCACTCGATGTACTTCGGCGGGGTGGCCGCCGCCTTCTGGGCTCCGGCCGACGGCCTGCAGGCAGTCGGCGACCCCCGCCGCACCGGCGCCACCGCGATCTCCCCCGACTGACCCAGGGCGTGTTTCGGCTCTGCGGCAAAAAGCTGCCAATTTGTTGGCGGAAGCATCTTTTCGGTGGGTTGCGGCGTTCATACCAGGTGTAGCGGACCAGACCAGCACCAGCAGGAGGATGCCCGAGATGCCGGAAGCCGAGCCCGAACTCTCGGTGGTCGTGCCGATGTACGACGAAGAAGAGGTGCTGCCGATCTTCTTCGAGCGGATGCGGCCACTGCTCGACGGGCTGGGGATCGGCTACGAGGTGCTCGTGGTCGACGACGGCAGCCGCGACGGCACCGCCTCCCTGCTACTCGCGGCCGCGGTCGACTGGCCCGAGCTGCGGCTGGTTCGCCTTCTCCGGAACTCCGGCCACCAGGCCGCCTTGTCCGCCGGATTCCGTCGCGCCCGGGGCAGGTACGTGGTCACCATCGATGCCGATCTGCAGGATCCGCCCGAGGTGATCGCCGAGCTGCTGACCGCCGCGCGCCAGAGGGATGTCGACGTCGTGTACGGCGTCCGCTCCGACCGCTCGAGTGACACCTGGGCCAAGCGGACCACCGCGCGCCTCTACTACCGGTTGATGTGTCGCCTGGTCGGCAAGGACATCCCGTTCGACGCCGGCGACTTCCGACTCGTCTCCCGGCGGGTCATCGACGCCGTGAACGCCCTGCCCGAGGACGGCCGGGTCTTCCGGCTGGTGATCCCGTGGCTGGGATTCCCGAGCACCGAGGTGAAGTACGTGCGCGCCGAGCGGGCGGCAGGAACCACGAAGTACAACCTGAGCAAGATGCTGCGGCTCGCGTTCGACAGCGTGACCGCGTTCTCGGCGGCGCCGTTGCGGCTGGCGACGTGGCTCGGGCTGCTCGGTGGGCTGCTGTCGGTCGGGTTCGTCATCGGCGCGCTGGTGATCAAGGCGTCCGGTCAGAGCATCCCGGGCTGGACGTCGACCGTGCTGGCCGTCTGCGTGATCGGCGCGATCTGTTGCTGTGTCTCGGGTTGCTGGGAGAGTACGTCGCCCGGTTGTTCCAGTCGAGCCAGAAGCGGCCGCAGTTCCTGGTCGGGTACGACAGCCTGGAGGACCCCGGGCATCAGCCGCTCGACCGGGAACCAGTCCGCACTTGACCACCGTCGACATGCCGCCCATCCGCCCACTGGTCCGCAGTCCAGTGGCGGTCGCACGGCTCTGGCCCTGGTCGGTCCCACTGGTTGTCGCGGTGGTCGGCCTGCTCACGGTCAACGTGCCATTCGGATCGATCGCGCTCTACACCTTGTACTTCGCGGGTTGCGTGGTGCTGCCCGGCGTACTCCTGCTCCGGGCGCTGTGGCGGACCACCGGCAACTGGCCCGAGGACGTGGGCCTCGGTGCGGTTGTTGGTATCACCCACCAGATGGCCGGCTGGGCTCTGTTCACCCTCGTCGGTGCACAAAGCTGGCTGGTCCTGTGGCCGCTGTTGCTGCTCGCAGCGTTCGCGGCCGTACCGCGGTTGCGGGGGCACTGGCGGATCGGCGAGCCCAAGCCGTTGCCGATCCTGTGGACCTGGGGACTGGTGGCCGCCGCGACGATCACAGTCGCCGGTGCCGCCTTCGGTGTGTACGCATACCACCCGATGCCACCCGACGGTACGGCGTACTATCCGGACCTGCTCTATCACTTGTCGATGGTGAACGAGCTGACCCGGTCGGTGCCGCCGGAGTTAACGCAGGCGGCCGGACAGTCGCTCGACTATCACTGGTTCGCGAACGCCGACATGGCCGCGGCCGTCGACATCACCAAGCTGTCCCCGATCGTTGTGCTGTACCGGCTCTGGCTGATCCCACTGGTCGTCATCACGTTGCTCGTCTGCGCCACGCTGGCCCGGACCGTCAGCCGCGCGTGGTGGACCGGCGTACTGGCCGCCGCCGCGTTGGCCGGCCCGCAACTCGGTCTGCTGGTCGATACCAAGGTGGACCTGTCGCCGCCGCTGAGTCTGGTCAGCCCGTCGCAGACATTCGGCATGCTCGCTGGGACGGCGGCAGCAGTGTTCCTTGTCGAGCTGCTGTTCCGTGGTGCGCGCTCCAAAACCCTGTGGGTGCTCGCCATTGCCACGGCACTCGTCGGCGGCGGTTCCAAGCCGACGATCTTGCCCATCCTGGTCGGCGCGGTCGGCTTGTCGGCGCTCTACCTGTTTGCGCGCGACCGCCGGCTGCCCGCCCGGTTCATCGCGGCCGGTGCACTACTGCTGGCGTCCGGCGTCGGCACGATGGTTAGCGTCGCGGGCAGCACCAGTGGCTCGGGGCTTCAACTCCTTGCTGTGGTCAAACTGCAAGCGGGGTACCGAGCAGCGACCAGGGATGCGACCCCGGGCGGCATGGGCGGTCTGATCCTGCCCGCGCTCAGCTCCGGCCGCCTCCTCTCGATCGTCGGTGCCCTGGTTGTCTTCGGGCTCCTCCTGGTTGGTCAGGCGACGGCCCTGGTTGGGTACGGCGTACTCGGCCGCCGTCAGCTCCGGCGTGACCCGCTCGGCTGGTTCCTGCTCGGCGGACTGATCGCTGGTTGGGCGGGCTACCTCCTGGTCGACCACCCGTCAGCCAGTGAGTCGTACTTCGTCCGCAGTGTCGTCCCGTTCAGCCTGGCCGCTGTCGGGTGGATGGCAGCGGGGTGGATGCGACAGGTCGACGACCGGCGACGCGCGGCCGTGACCGTCGCAGTACTGGGTGTCGGTCTTGCTGTCGTGTACTCCGGTGCGCTGCTGGGGACCAGGATCCGACCACGGGGGGACCAGCTCGATCGGATCGTCCTGGTTGCGCTTCCTCTGTTCGCTGTCCTCACAGTGACAGTCGTGCTCGTACTGCTTTGGCGACGCCTTCCCTGGAGCGGGCTGGGCGGACTCGTAGCGGTGGTGACAGTCCTCGCCGTGCCGACTGTGTCCACCTTCGTGCTCAGCCTCCAGGTCAACGGAGGTAAGCAGGCGCAGACGTTCAGCTCACCGCAGTGGCGGGTGCACCCGGACGAAGCGGCCGCCGCCCTGTGGCTGGCGAAGAACTCCGATCCCGACGACATCGTTGCCGCCAACACCTACTGCCGTCCGGCCGGGCCGCAACGACCCGGCTGCGACGCGCGCGGCTACATCGTCAGCGGTATCGCAGGCCGCCGCACCCTGATCGAAGGCTGGGCGTACACCCAGCAGGCGATGGCCCGGCAAGGTGTCGGCGGCAAGCGGTACACCCAGCAGCCGTCCCCCTGGCCGGACCGCGTCGCGATCACCAACCAGGCCCTCTACGAACCGACCCCACTCGTCCTCCAGCGACTCCGGAATCAGTACGGCGTCCGCTTGCTGTACGGCGATCTCCACGACGGACCGGTGTCGCCCGAGCTCGATCGGTTGGCCGTCCGGCGACACAGCGTCGGCATGATCCGGATCTACGAACTGACTCGCTGATTTCCCCGTAACATCGAACTGGCGTGGAACGTTAGCTCTACGCTGGCCCGATTCGCCCCGAGGCCGACGCAAGCGGAGACGTCTGTGCTCGGGAGGGCGGGGGATGGCGGGGAGGAAGTCCGGCAAGCGGGTCACACGCAGCTTGCCCGGGGTGCGCCGCGTCGTTGGTGTTGGCCTGGTTCTCGCAGTCGTGGGCGCGGCCGTCAGCAGTCCGTCCGGCACGAGTCCGGCCGAGGCGTACCAGGTGCCGGCCGAACCGTTCAGCCAAGGCCAGACCGCCACGGCCAGGATGCCCGGATCCGGGCTCACCCAGACGATCGCGGTCACCGGTCAGACCGAGTTGCTCGACGCAACGACGACGGGTGTCCGCGGCAGCACGGCCACGACGTACGAGCCGGCGCTGGCCCGGACGACTCCGGGCGAGGATCTCGTCGTCAACACCGGCACCTGCGCCCCGACCGGCGGCTGCAGCGACCGGGGTACGGTGACGATCACGTTCTCGCAGCCGGTGCGCGACCCGATCCTGCACTTCGCAGGGATCGGCGGCGCCGCCACCCAGACGGTGAACGGCAAGCCGCGCGCGCAGTCCGAGCTGCACTCCGTGCTCAAGCTCACCACCGCCGGTCTCAGCCTTCGCAAGCTCGGCCAGGGCAACAATCTCAAGGTCACCAGTGACACGGTCACGGCCGCCAACTCCGATGCGGGCCCGAACTGCATCAACACCGACACCGGCGACGGCCCAGACTCGACCGCCACCGCGGCGTGCGGTTCGGTCCAGGTCAACGGCGTCACCAAGACCGTCGCCTTCGACCTCACCGCAGCCTTCACCAAGAACCCGTCGCTGCCCGCCTTCAACACCCCCTCCTCGGGCGACGCGTTCTCGGTCGTCGCGTCGACCGGCGAGGACTTCGGCGACGCGCCCACGTCGTACGGCGCCGCCTGGTCCGTGCTGAGCGACGTGCAACTGGGTGCCGAGGTGAGCGCGGACAACACGTCGATCGCCAACGGGACCGCCGGCCCGACCGGTGCGGACCAGGCCGACGACGGCGTCACGTTCCAGCCGTTGCTCACCACCACCAAGACGTACTCCGCTCCCGTCACCCTCGCTGGTGTGACGAAACCGGGGCGCGTCTGTGGCTGGATCGACCTCGACCGGGACGGCAAGTTCGAGCCGGCCGAGCGGACCTGCGGGACCTTCGCCGCGGGGCAGCGCGCAGCCACGTTGAGCTGGACCGACTTCCCGCGCCCGGTCGCCGGCGCGTCGTACGGGCGGGTCCGGGTCGGGTACACGGCGGAGCAGGTCGAGACGCCGACGGGCGCGGCCGACGCCGGTGAGGTGGAGGACTACCAGGTCGCGATCACGCCGCCACCTCCGCCGGTCGCTGCCGATGACGTCGCCACCACGCCGTACAACACCGGGATCACGACCGATGTCCTCGGCAACGACAAGCCCGGCGACCCGAGTACGCCGCTGCAGCCCGGCTCGCTCTGCCTGGTCGCGGGGGAGACCTGCAAGGAGATGGTGCACGTCGTCGGCCAGGGCAAGTACGTCGCCAAGACCGACGGCCGGATCGATTTCGAACCAGTGCCCGGATTCGTCGGCCGCGGCAAACCGGTCACGTACCGGATCGCCGACAGCGATGGCGCAACGGCCAAGGCAACCCTGACCATCACGGTGTCGCTGCCCGACAAGCCGGTCGCCAACCCCGACACCGCGACCACCAAGCAGAACGTCAGCCTCACCGTCGAGCCGCTCACCAACGACAAGCCTGCCCTAGGCGTCACCCTCGACCCCGCGTCCGTCGTACTGCGTGACCCGGCTGATGGGGCCTTCAAGAAGACGGTCGTCATCGCCGGTGAGGGGACGTACACGGTCAAGCCGTCGGGTGGCGTCGACTTCGTCCCGCTGCCGCGGTTCACCGGGATCGCGACGACCATCGGGTACAGGGTGTTTGACAGTACCAAGCAGTCCGCCGAATCGACGCTGGTCGTGACGGTCACACCGGTCGTCCCGAAGGCGCTCGGCGACTCGGTCAGCACCCCGTTCGACACCAACGTCGTCGTCCCGGTGCTCGACAACGATCTGCCGGGCTCACCAGATGCACCACTGAATCCGGACACCCTGAAGCTGGTCGACCCGGTCACCGGTGGGCTCGTCGACAAGGTGACGGTCAGCCGCGAAGGCGTCTACCAGGTGTCGGACGGGAAGGTGACCTTCGCGCCGAACGACGGGTTCCAGGGCAGCACCAAACCGCTGACCTATCAGGTGCTGGACCAGAACGGCACTGCGGCCCGCGCGCAGTTGGTCGTCTCGGTCGACGCACCCGGTCCGCCAGTGGCGAACCCCGACACGGTGACGACCCTGCAAGGTGCTCCGATCCTGGTCGCGGTGCTGGACAACGACAAGCCCGGCCCGACTGGCTCGGCGCTCGTTCCCGACAGCGTTCGCCTGGTCCCGGCCGCGCCGCGGAGCGAGCCCGGTCCGTCGATCGATATCCCCGGCCAAGGCAGGTACACCGTCAAGCAGGACGGCCGGATCCTCTTCGAGCCCATCCTGTCGTTCCACGGCAAGGCCACGCCGGTCACGTATCAGGTTGCCGATGGCAACGGGGCGATCGGCCGGTCGACGCTGACGGTCGAGGTCACCCGGGTGCAGCCCGACGCGACCGACGACACTGCGTCTACGGCCTTCGATACGACCACTACGGTCTCGGTGCTGTCGAACGACTCGGCCGGCGACCCCGCCGTACCACTGGTGCCGAGCAGCGTGCGGCTCGTCGATCCCAGGACTCAGAAGCCTCAGCAGGTCGTGACGGTTGACGGTGAGGGGACGTTCTCGGCGAAGCCTGACGGCACAGTCGAGGTCGACCCGGTGCCGACGTTCACAGGTGTCGCGACGCCGGTGATGTATCGGGTCACGGACGTGAACGGCACGCTGGCGCAGGCGGTCCTGACCGTCACGATCGCCAAACCGCCGGTCCCGATCGCCAAACCGGACACCGTCACGGTCAAGCAGGACATCACCGCCACACTGGAGCCGTTGGCGAACGACGAGGCCGGACAGGGGACCGGGCTGGACCCGATGAGCCTGGTCCTGATCGACCCGGCGGACGGTTCGCTGAAGAAGACCGTGGTGATCCCGGGGGAGGGCCATTATCAGGTCAACCCGGACGGCACGATTACGGCCGACCCGATCCCGTCGTACACGGGGACCGGGACCACGCTCACCTATCGCGTCTCGGACTGGTTCGACCAGGCGGCTCGCTCGACTGTCGCTGTGACGGTCACGCCGATCACCCCGACGGCTGTGGACGACAGTACGGCGACGCCGTACGACACGACCGCGACTGTCGACGTGCTCGCCAACGACGAGGCCGGCGACCCGAGTGCGCCGCTGGTCCCAGGGAGTGTGCTGCTTCGCGATCCGGTCGACGGGGTCTTCAAGCCTTCGGTCACGATTGCCCGGACGGGTGTGTTCAAGGTGCAGGCCGGTGCGGTGGTCTTCGATCCGCTCGCGTCCTTCACCGGTTCGGTGCCCGAGCTGAGCTATCAAGTTGCCGATGACAACGGGATGGTCGCGACCGCCGTACTGCGAATCACGGTCGGCGCGCCGCCGATCGCCCAGCCGGATCTCGCCTCCACCCAGCAGGACGTCACGGTCAGCGTGAACGTGCTGTCCAACGACAGTCCAGGCACGGACGCCCGCCTCGATCCAGCCTCGGTCGTACTGCGGGACGTCGTCGCCAAGTCGGGCAGCGGGTCGACAGTTGCTTCGGGAGCGGACGGGTTCGTCAAGCGGATCACGGCGCCTGGTGAGGGCACGTACACGGTGCAGCCGACCGGCATGATCGTCTTCGATCCTCTGCCCACCTTCCATGGCCGGGCGCGGCCCGTGACCTATCGCGTCACGGACTCGAACAAGAGCACGGCGATCGCGACGATGACGATGACGGTGACCCGGATCCAGCCGTTCACCGTGGACGACTCCGGCATCACGCCGTACAACCGGGCGATCACCGTCAACGTGCTGGCGAACGACAAACCGGGTGACCCGAGTGCGCCGCTGGTCCCGGGCAGTCTGGTGCTGAAGGATCCGGCCGGCGGGGCGTACAAGAAGAAGGTGACGCGGGCCGGCGAGGGCTCCTACGTTGCGGGCGACGACGGGACGATCACGTTCACCCCGGCGAAGGACTATCAGGGCGTGACCACTCCCGCGACGTACCGGGTGACCGACGACAACGGGTCGACCGCCGAGGGGCTGCTGTTCCTGACCGTCGGCAAGGGTCCGGAGGCGGTGCCGGACACCGTGACGACGAAGCAGAACGTCGAGATCGCCATGGATCCGCTCGGCAACGACAGGCCGGGGACGGCGGCGGAGTTGGAGAAGACGTCGGTCAAGGTGTTCGGGACCGGTTGGGGGCGGACTGCGACGATCGCCGGGCAGGGGACGTTCCGGGTCGACGAGCTGACCGGGAAGATCACGTTCGACCCGATGCCGGCGTACAGCGGGCTGAGTTCGGTCGCGTATCAGGTGACGGACACGAGTGGGAACAAGGCGATGTCGACCGTGACCGCGACGGTGACGGCGATCGTGCCGGAGGTGGTGAACGACTCGGTGTCGACCGCGTTCGACACCCCGGTGACCGCGCGGATACTGGGGAACGACAAGGCGGGTGATCCTTCGGCTCCGCTGGTGCCGGGGACTGTTCGGCTGATCGATCCGGCGACAGGTGATGCGCTGGCGTCTCTGCGGGTGATCGGGCAGGGCGTCTACACCGTGCAGCCCGACGGGGGAGTGCGGTTGGCGCCGGACGAGGGGACGAGCGGGCCGCGGACGCCGGTGACGTATCAGGTCAGCGATGCGAACGGGACGACCGGCACGGCGACGTTGACCGTGACGGTGGAGGCGCGGCCGGTGTCGCAGCCCGATGTCGCGCAGACGAAGCAGGCGCGGCCGGTGACGTTCGACCCGCTGGGCAACGACGAGCCGGGGCCGGGCGCTTCGCTGGATCCGGCGACGTTGTTGCTTGTCGACGGCGCCGGGGTGCTGGTCGGCAAGGTGACAGTGCCCGGGCAGGGGACGTATGCCGTTGCCGACGGCAAGATCACGTTCACTCCGGTGGCTCGGTTCACGGGCAGCGCCCGGCCGGCGCAGTACGAGGTGAAGGACAGCAATCGGAACGCGGCCCGGTCGACGGTGACGGTGACGGTTGTGCCGGTACGGCCGGTGGCTGCGGATGACGAGGCGAGGACGGCGTACGGCGTACCGGTGGTGGTGCGCGTGCTCGGGAACGACAAGGCGGGCGATGCGTCGGCTCCGCTGGTGCCGTCGTCGGTGGTGTTGCGGGATCCGGCGGATGCGGTGGACAAGAAGGCGGTGACGGTTCCGGGGGAGGGATCGTTTGTGGTGGTGGACGGGGCGGTTGAGTTTCGACCGGTCAAGGGGTTCGTCGGTACGACCAGATCGCTCACCTATCGGGTGACCGATGCCAACGGGACGTCGGACACGGCCCGGCTGGAGGTCACCGTTGGTGCTCCGGCCGGGGCGAAGGCCATCCCGGACAGCGGTACCGGCAGCTTCGGGAATCCGGTGGTGGTGAATCCGCTGCTGAACGACGCGCCGACGTCCGGTGCGCGCTGGGATGCGGCGAGTGTGTGCCTCGTGACTGGGCCGGCGCTCTGCGAGAAGCGTGTGGTGTCGCCGGCCGTGGGGGTGTGGACGGTTGGCGCGGACGGGACGATCCGGCTGGTGCCTTCACCTGGATTCGGTGGGATTGCGAAGGTGACGTACCGGGTGGCCGACACGAACGGCGTGACGGTCGACTCGCAGGTGAAGGTGATGGTGGGCGGACAACCGCCCGCGATCCGGACCCCGGCGGGCGGCGCCGCCCTGCCGGACACAGGAGGGCCGCCGGTCATGTTGCTCACTCTGGGCGGATTGCTGGCCGCCCTCGGCCTCGCCTTGCTCTCCATCGCCCGCCGAAACCGCTCGGATTGAGTGCTCGTACTGCGGGTCGCCGGCGCGCGCCCGCGTGGAGAGCCGCGACGGCTGGGCCCCGCTGAGGAGCGGGACCCAGTCGCCGCTTGTTATCAGGTCAGGTCGGTGACCAGCATGAGTTCGTCGCGGTAGTCGTCCTCGGCGACCCGGACGGCGCGGGGGTGGGTGCCGACGACCCGGTAGCCGAGTTTGCCGTAGAACTGCTCCAGGCTGTTGCCGTCGCGGACCGTCAGCATCAACTGCTCGAGCCCCAGTTCGACGGCGGATCGGCGGAGACCGTCCATCAGGATCCGCCCGGCGCCGCCGCCCTGGTACTTCGGGTGCACCATGACCCGCAGTACGGTCCGCCAGTGCGGGTTCAGCGGGCTGTTGCTGCTGACCAGCATGCCCATCCCGACGTAGCGCTCGCCGTTGTGCAGCACACCGAGCAGATCCTTGCCTGCGGCAACGCGATCGAGCGCGAGATCGAGCGTCTCGGCGACCAGGTGAACCGGAGCCGGTGCGGTGAAGCCGACGCTCCCACCGGCGTCGGTGGCCGCGATCCAGGTGTCCAGCAGATCCGCCCTCAGATTCGGCTCCGAGACCGCGTCCGGCTCGATCACGACGTACTCCACAAGCCCTCCCAAATGCGACTAAGTTGCACCTAGCCTATCTGGTTCGACGCCTCGAACGGCAGCTCAGAGCTGGTCTTTGGGTGGGATGGTGGTGAGTTTGTCGGGGTTGCGGACGACGTACAGGTGGTCGATCAGGCCGGCCGCGTTGATCTCGACGAAGCCGACGCTGTCCACCTCCTCGCCGTCGTAGGCGACGAAGGCCAGCTCGCCGTTCAGCGTCGTGATCCGGATGTCGAATCCGGCCGCGTCGGCGGCGGCGATCGCGGCCACCCAACGGGCGATCTTGTCCGGCCCGTGCATCGGCCGGAGCGCGGCCCGCTTCTTGCCGCCGCCGTCCGTCACCAGGACGACATCCGGGGCGAGCATTGAGATCATCTGGTCGAGATCCCCGGACCACGCTGCCTCGAGGAACCGGGTGGTGACCTCGGTGTGCTGCGCCTTGTCCACCCGATGCCGCGGCTGCCGCGCGTGCACGTGCTCCCGGGCCCGGTGCGCGAGCTGCCGTACCGCGGCCTCCGAGCGCCCCAGCGTCTCCGCGATCTCACTGAACGGCAGGTCGAACACTTCCCGCATCACGAAAGCGGCGCGCTCCAACGGCGACAGCGTCTCCAGTACGACGAGCATCGCCATCGACACCGAGTCCGCCACCTCGGCAACGGCCGCCGGGTCGTCGCCGGCCGGAGCAGCCGCGATCGGCTCGGGCAACCACGGCCCGACGTACTGCTCCCGCCGCGACTTCTGCTGCCGCAACCGGTTCAACGCCAGCCGCGTGGTGATCCGGATCAGGTAGGCCCGCGCATCCCGTACCTCGGCGCGATCCACTCCCGTCCACCGCAACCACGCCTCCTGCACAACGTCCTCGGCATCGGCCACACTCCCAACCACCCGGTACGCCGCTCCGACCAGCACCTCCCGATGCTCGGCGAACTCCCGCGCCAACTCGGCGGTCGTCTGGTTCGTCTCGGTGGCGTGGTTCGTCTCGGTCGTCCCGGTCGTCTGGTTCGGCTGGTCCGGATTCACGCTGGCCTCAATTCGCAGGTGTCCTTGAAGCCCTGGCTCGTCAGGCCGAGAGCCGCATTCGTACGGGAGCGGAAGTTCTCCAGTGAGATCTGGGCGGTGAGCTCGACCAGTTCGGCATCGGACAGATCGCGGCGGAGGCGTTCGACCTGCCCGTCCGTCACCTCCGGCGGGGTCGCCGTCATCGCCTCGGCGTAGTCCATCACCGCACGCTCCAAGTCCGTGTAGACCGCACTGTCCCGCCACCCTGGCACAGCGCGGAGCTTCACGGGGTCGATCCCCCGGTGGTGGTACTCCCAGAACCCGAAGTCCGTGCACCAACTGCACCCGATCCGCCCCGACGCCACCATCCCGGCCAGCGCCTTCAACGTCGGATCCACCTTGTTCCACCTGGCCGCGGTCAACTCCACCACCGCACTCGTAGCCAACACCCGCCCGTTGTGCATAGCCGCCCTCCCCGGATCCAGCACCTGCCCATACTTCCTCCGGCTGACCCACTCCATCACCCGAACAACCCACGTCCGCTCATGCACCAACGAAACCCGCGCCATCTCCGCCTCCTCAGCTCCGTCCTCACCCACCCGGACACGCCCTACCACCCCCCTTGTGACATGACCCCCCTCACACCCGACAGCCAACCCCTGCCCCACCTCCCCCCGCCCACACCAGGAGACACGCCACAGGCCTCTTGCATCACCGCTGACCTGTTGCAACCCGCCAGCGACACAACGACCCGCCAGCGGTGAGTGAACCCGCCGATGGTGGGGCACGGTGGGTGGAGTGCGGGCATGCTGGTGGCCCGGACCGGGGCGCGCCCGGAGCGGGGCGCCCCGAGGTGGGGTCGGAGCCGGTGGGGTCGGAGCCGGTGGGGTCGGAGCCGGTGGGCCGGAGCCGGGGTGGGGGGGTATTTGGTTGGATGTTTTTCCAGGGTGTGACATACTCATTCATATGACGCTGAAGGTTGCGGTGGCAGGGGCGAGTGGATATGCCGGGGGTGAGTTGCTCCGGTTGCTGTCCTCGCATCCCGAGGTGGAGATCGGTGCGCTGACCGCGGGCGGTAACGCGGGCAGCGCCCTCGGGCAGCACCACCCACATCTGACACCGTTAGCTGGGCGAACCCTCGAGGAGACCACCGCGGCGAAGCTCGCTGGGCATGACGTGGTGTTCCTGGCGCTCCCGCACGGACAGTCCGCCGAGATCGCCGAACAGCTCGGCGATGACGTCACCGTGATCGACTGCGGCGCGGACTTCCGGCTGGTGGATGCGGAGGCGTGGGTGGAGTTCTACGGCGGCAAACACGCCGGCCACTGGCCGTACGGACTCCCCGAGCTCCCCGGCCAGCGGGACAAACTCCGCGGCGCCAACCGGGTCGCAGTACCGGGGTGTTACCCCACCGTCTCCACGCTCGCCCTGCTCCCCGCAGTACAGAACAACATCGTCGATCCCGGCCAGCTGGTGGTCGTCGCGGTGAGCGGGACATCCGGCGCCGGCAAGGGACCGAAGCCGCATCTGATGGGTGCCGAGGTGATGGGATCCGCGACCGCGTACGGCGTGGGCGGCGTGCATCGGCACACCCCGGAGATCGAGCAGAACCTGGCCCCCCAAACGGACCAGCCTGTATCCGTCTCCTTCACCCCTGTCCTTGCCCCGATGGCCCGCGGCATCCTCGCGACCTGCAGCGCGCCCGTCACCGACGGCACGACGGCCGACGCGCTCCGGCAGAGCTACGAGGACGCGTACGCCGATGAGCCGTTCGTGCACGTGCTCCCCGACGGGCAGTGGCCGCAGACGCAGGCCACCCTCGGCGCGAACACGGTGCAACTCCAAGTCACCCTCGACCAGCGCACCGGCCGCGCCGTGATCGTGGCCGCGATGGACAACCTCACCAAGGGCACCGCCGGCGGCGCCGTGCAGTGCATGAACCTGGCCACCGGGCTCGACGAGACCCTGGCCCTTCCCCTGATCGGAGTAGCACCGTGACCCTGGCTGTCACCCCGCACACCCAAGTCGATCGGAGCGCCGGAGTCACCGCGCCGGCCGGCTTCCGTGCGGCGGGGGTGATCGCCGGGATCAAGCCGTCCGGCAAACCCGACCTCACGGTCGTGGTCAACGACGGCCCCGAGTACGCCGCCGCAGGCGTCTTCACCACCAACAAGGTGAAGGCGGCCCCGGTCCTGTGGTCCCAGCAGGTCCTCACCGCCGGCAAGTTGAAGGCCGTCGTCCTCAACTCCGGCGGCGCCAACGCATGCACTGGGCCGGAGGGTTTCCAGGACACCCACAAGACGGCGGAGAAACTGGCCGACGTACTGCGGGTCGGTGCGGCCGAGATCGGTGTCTGTTCGACCGGGTTGATCGGCGAGCGGCTCCAGATGGACAAGGTGCTCCCCGGGATCGACGCGGCTGTCGCCGTACTCGGCAGCACCCCGCAGCACAGCCTCGACGCCGCGACCGCGGTGATGACCACGGACAACGTCGCAAAGCAGGCAGTGCTCATTCACCCCGACGGCTGGAGCATCGGCGGATTCGCCAAGGGCGCGGGCATGTGCGCGCCGAACATGGCGACCATGCTCAGTGTCATCACCACCGACGCGGTGATCGACCAGCCACATCTCGACCACGTACTGCGGAACGCGGTCGGCAAGACCTTCAACCGGTTGGACGTCGACGGTGGTACGTCGACCAACGACACCGTGCTGCTGCTCAGCTCGGGTGCTTCGGGCGTCACCGTGACCCCCGAGACGTTCGAGGCCGCATTGACCACCCTGGCTGCTGACCTGGTGAAGCAGTTGCAGGCGGATGCCGAGGGCGTCACCAAGCACGTCAGCATCACGGTCAAGAATGCCGCCACCGAGGCCGAGGCGGTCGCCGCCGCCAAGGTGGTAGCCGAGGACAACCTCTGCAAGACCGCCTTCTTCGCCTCCGACCCGAACTGGGGCCGGATCGCGATGGCGGTCGGCAACGCGCCCACCGCGTTCGACCCACAGCTGCTCGACATCACTCTGAACGGCGCGCCGATCTGCGTTGCCGGCGGCAAGGGTGTCGACCGGTCCGAGGCGGACCTGAGCGGAACCGAGATCGACGTCGTGATCGACCTGCACGCCGGCTCGGCCTCCGCGACGGTGCTGACCACAGATCTGTCGCATGCCTACGTCGAAGAGAACTCGGCCTACTCTTCATGACCGCGACGGAACAGCCCATGAAGATCACCCCAGCCACCGCCCACGAGACCGCCGTCGAGAAGGCCGCCGTGCTGACCGAGGCGTTGCCGTGGCTGAAGCAGTTCCACGGCAAGACCATCGTGGTCAAGTACGGCGGCAACGCGATGGTGGACGACGAGCTCAAGCAGGCGTTCGCCTCCGACATCGTGTTCCTCCGGCACTGCGGTGTCCGCGTGGTCGTCGTCCACGGTGGTGGTCCGCAGATCAGCGAGATGCTTGGCCGGCTCGGCATCGACAGCGAGTTCCGCGGCGGCCTGCGGGTGACCACGCCCGAGGCGATGGACGTCGTCGGGATGGTCCTGGTCGGCAAGGTCGGCCGCGAGCTGGTCGGCTTGCTGAACGCGCACGGGCCGTTCGCGGTCGGCATGTCCGGTGAGGACGCGGGCCTGTTCACCGCGGAACGCCGTACTGCGCTGGTCGACGGCGAGGCGGTCGACATCGGCCTGGTCGGTGATGTGGTGGACGTCCGGCCGGAGGCGGTGGTCGACCTGATCGACGCGGGCCGGATCCCGGTCGTCTCCACGATCGCGCCGGACGAGGACGGCCTGGCGCACAACGTGAACGCCGACACCGCGGCCTCCGCGCTGGCAGTCGCGCTCGGAGCCGAGAAGCTCGTCGTGCTGACCGATGTCGCCGGGCTGTACCGGAACTGGCCGGACAGCGAAGAGATCATCACCGAGATCGACGCCGACGAGCTGGCCGTGCTGCTGCCGTCGCTGGCGTCCGGGATGGTGCCGAAGATGGAGGCCTGCCTGCGGGCGGTCCAGTCCGGGGTGTCCCGGGCGACCGTGATCGACGGGCGGGTGCCGCACTCGCTGCTGCTGGAGATCTTCACCGACGCCGGGAATGGGACTCAGGTGATTCCGTCATGACCGAACTACTCACCGTCGACGGCACCCAGTCGGCCCTCACCGAGCGGTACACCACCGCCTTGATGAACACCTTTGGCGCCCCGAAGCGGGTGCTGGTCCGCGGCGAGGGCGCGTACCTGTGGGACGCCGACGGCCGCAAGTACCTCGACCTGCTCGGTGGGCTCGCGGTGAACTGCCTCGGTCACGCCCACCCGTTCGTGGTGTCCGCGGTGACGAGTCAGCTCGCCACCCTCGGCCACGTGTCGAACTTCTTCGCCTCCGCACCGCAGATCGCGCTGGCCGAGAAGTTGCTGTCCCTCTTTGATGCGGATGGCAAGGTTTTCTTCACGAACTCCGGTACGGAGGCGAACGAGGCCGCCTTCAAGATCACCCGGCGGACCGGCAAGACCAAGATTGTCTCCACTGTCGGGGCGTTCCACGGCCGCTCGATGGGCGCGCTCGCGGTGACCTGGAAACCGGCGTACCGGGAGCTGTTCGCCCCGCTGCCGGGTGACGTGACGTTCGTCCCGTACGGCGATGCGGCCGCGCTCGCCGCCGCTGTGGACGACGAGACGGCGGCTGTCGTGCTCGAGCCGATCCAGGGCGAGAACGGCGTGATCGTGCCGCCGGCCGGATACCTGCAGGCGGCCCGGCAGATCACCGCGGACCACGGCGCGCTGCTGTGGATCGACGAGATCCAGACCGGTGTCGGCCGGACCGGCGACTGGTTCGCGCACTTCGAGTCGGGGATCACGCCCGACATCGTGACGGTCGCGAAGGGTCTCGGCGCGGGCATCCCGATCGGCGCGTGTCTTGGCTTTGGCCCGGCCGCGGATCTGCTCCAGCCGGGAAACCACGGTACGACGTTCGGCGGCAACCCGGTCGCCGCGATCGCCGGGCTCGCCGTCCTGACCGTGATCGAGCGGGACGGCCTGCTCGCGAACGTGAATGCCATCGGCAACCACCTGGTGTCGGCCATCGAGGCGCTCGATCACCCGCTGGTGCAAGGTGTCCGGGGTCGTGGGTTGCTGTTGGCGATCCAGCTGACCAAGCCGGTGTCGGACCAGGTCGCCGAGCTCGCGCTGGAGGCCGGGTTCGTGGTGAACAATCCGATTCCGGACGCGTTGCGATTGGCGCCGCCGTACATCTTGAGCAAGGCTGACGCTGACAGCTTCGTCGCGGCTCTGCCAGGGCTGCTGGATCAGGTGGAGGGCGTATGACCAGGCACTTCCTGCGGGACGACGACCTCAGTCCGGTCGAGCAGGGCGAGGTGCTGACGCTGGCGCAGCAGTTGGTCGGCGACCGGTTCGGGCACCAGCCGCTGGCCGGGCCGCAGACCGTCGCGGTGATCTTCGACAAGACGTCGACCCGGACCAGGATCTCGTTCGCGGTCGGCATCGCGGAGCTCGGCGGCGTACCGCTGATCATCGACGCGCAGACCTCGCAGATGGGTCGCGGCGAGCCGATCGCGGACACCGCGCGGGTGCTCGACCGGCAGGTCGGCGCGATCGTCTGGCGGACGTCTGCGCAGACCCGGATCGAGGAGATGGCCGCGGCCGCCCGGGTGCCGGTGATCAACGCGCTGACGGACGAGTTCCACCCGTGCCAGATCCTCGCCGACCTGCTCACCGTCCGTCAGCACAAGGGATCGACGGCCGGGCTGAAGCTGGCGTACCTCGGCGACGGCGCGAACAACATGGCGAACTCGTACCTACTCGGTGGCGTGACCGCCGGGATGCACGTGGTCATCGGGTCGCCTTCCGACTACCAGCCGGATACCGCAGTACTGGCCAAGGCTGTCGACATCGCTGCCGGAACAGGTGGTTCGGCAGCGTGGACCGACGATCCGCTGGAGGCCGTCGACGGCGCGGACGTGGTCGCGACCGACACCTGGGTCTCGATGGGCCAGGAGGCCGAGGCCACCGAACGGGAGGCCCCGTTCGTCCCGTATGCGGTGACCGAGCAACTGTTGTCCAAGGCAAGCGCCGACGCGATCGTGTTGCACTGCCTGCCGGCGTACCGGGGCAAGGAGATCGAGGCCGCGGTGATCGACGGACCGCAGTCGGTCGTCTGGGACGAGGCGGAGAACCGGTTGCACGCCCAGAAGGCGTTGCTCGCCTGGCTACTGGCGAGGAATTTCAGCTCATGACCATCGCCGTACCGACCACGAAGACCGCCCGGCAGCAGCGGATCGTCGACCTGCTCGCGCGGCAACCGGTTCGCTCGCAGACCGAGCTGGCCGAGTTGCTCGCGTCCGCCGGACTCGTTGTGGGCCAGGCGACGTTGTCCCGCGATCTGGTCGAGATCGGTGCGGTCAAGGTCCGGGACTCGGCCGGCCAGCTGGTGTACGCCGTACCGGGTGAAGGTGGTGACCGTACGCCGCGAGCCGGCGAGGCAGCCGCGTTCGAGGCACGGCTGGGCCGGGTCGCGTCCGAGCTGCTGGTGTCCGCCGAGGGCAGCGCGAACCTGGTGATCCTGCGAACCCCGCCGGGTGCGGCCCAGTACTTCGCGTCGGCGATCGACCACGTGGGACTGGACGACGTACTCGGCACCATCGCGGGCGACGACACGGTGATGGTCGTGTCCCGCAACCCGACCGGCGGCGAGGCGCTCGCGGCCCGGTTCCTCAGCCTCGCGGACCGCAACGATCACAAGCAGGAAGAGACCACATGAGCACGGGAGAAGGCCTTCAACAGAGCGCGGGCCAGGGTGCGGCCCAGAGTTCGGCGCTGTGGGGTGGGCGGTTCGGTGGCGGGCCGGCGGACGCGCTGGCGGCGTTGAGCAAGTCGACGCATTTCGACTGGCGACTGGCTCCGTACGACATCGCCGGCTCCAAGGCCCATGCCAAGGTGCTGCACCAGGCCGGGCTGCTGACCGACGACGACCTGACGAAGATGCTGGCCGGTCTCGACGAACTGCTGGCCGACGTGCTGGCCGGGCGGTTCGTCGCAGCTGAGGACGACGAGGACGTGCACACCGCCCTCGAACGCGGCCTGCTCGACCGCCTCGGCGCCGAGCTCGGCGGCCGGCTGCGGGCCGGCCGATCGCGGAACGACCAGGTCGCCACCTTGTTCAAGAGCTACCTACGCGACCACGGCCGCATCATCGCCCGGCTCGTCCTCGACCAGGTGACCACCCTCGCCGATCAGGCCGAGCGTCACCTCGGCGTGGCGATGCCCGGTCGGACTCACCTTCAGCACGCCCAACCGGTCTTGCTCTCCCACCAGTTGCTGGCGCACGCGTGGCCGCTGATCCGCGATCTCGATCGGCTGGCCGACTGGGATGCGCGGGTCGCCGCCGATTCGCCGTACGGGTCGGGGGCGCTCGCGGGCAGCTCGCTCGGGCTGGACCCGCAGTTCGTCGCCACCGAACTGGGTTTCACCGACTCCTCGCCGAACTCGATCGACGGCACCGCCGCGCGCGACTTCGTGGCCGAGTTCGCCTTCGTCGCCGCGCAGATCGGCGTCGACCTGTCCCGGCAGGCCGAGGAGGTGATCATCTGGGCGACCAAGGAGTTCGGCTTCGTCGAACTGGACGACGCGTACTCGACCGGGTCGAGCATCATGCCGCAGAAGAAGAACCCGGACATCGCCGAACTGGCCCGGGGCAAGTCCGGCCGGCTGATCGGCAATCTGACCGGCCTGCTCGCGACGTTGAAGGCGCAGCCGCTCGCGTATAACCGGGACCTGCAGGAGGACAAGGAACCGGTCTTCGACTCGGTCGACACGCTCGAGGTGCTGCTGCCGGCGTTCACCGGGATGGTCCGGACGCTGCGGTTCAACACTTCACGGCTGGAGGAGTTGGCGCCGCAGGGGTTCTCGCTGGCGACCGACATCGCCGAGTGGCTGGTCCGCCAGCAGGTGCCGTTCCGGGTCGCGCACGAGCTCGCGGGCGCCTGCGTCCAGGCGTGCGAGAAGCGCGGCATCGAGCTCTGGGACCTGACCGACGAGGAACTGGCCGTGATCTCCCCCTCGCTCACGCCGGAGGTCCGCTCGGTCCTCAGCGTCCAAGGCTCGATCGCCTCCCGCAACGCCCGAGGCGGCACCGCCCAAGCCCGAGTCACCGAACAACTAACCGAACTCCGCACCCGAGCCGCTACGCACGCGGAGCGCCTCACCTAACCGCACCTCGGCCCGCCGGGACCGCGTCGCCTGGTCGGCGTCCTGTCGGTGCGGTCGCCTAGGGTTTCGGCATGCCCGTACGCCGCGCGCTCCTGGCCGCCCCCGTCCTCGAGGTCGCGCCGAGAGTGCTCGGCATGGTGCTGCGCAGTACGACGGACGAGGGCACCGTCTCGGTCCGACTGACCGAGGTCGAGGCGTACGACGGCCCGAACGACCCGGGTTCGCACGCCTACCGCGGTCGCACAGCACGTAATGCCGTGATGTTCGGCCCCGCCGGCCACCTGTACGTCTACTTCACGTACGGCATGCACTTCTGCATGAACATCAGCGCCGGCCCCGACGGCGAACCCTCAGCCGTCCTCCTCCGAGCCGGCGAAATCATCGAAGGCCTCGACCTGGCCCGAACCCGCCGAGGCACCCCCAACCCCACCCAAGAAAAGTTCAACCAGTCCCTCAACGGCCAAGCACCGCAACCGTCCAAGGCGCGGCTCGGTGGTGTCTTGCCCGGGCCGTCCTCACGCAGAAGTGCTGTGGTGAACCCTGATCGCGACTTGGCCCGGGGTCCGGCTCGGCTGTGCGTCGCGCTGGGGATCGGCCGGGAAGCGAACGGCATCGATCTACTGGCATCGGACTCCGCAGTGCAGTTGCTTCCCGGCCCGGGCTTCGACGGCGAACCCTCCACCGGCCCCCGCGTCGGTCTCCGCGAGGCAGCCGACCGCCCGTGGCGCTTCTGGATCCCCGGCGACCCCACCGTTTCGCCGTACCGCCCCCACGTCCCCAAAGGCCGCTGACGCGGCGACCCGTAGTACGAGTCGCCGGAGTGGGTCTGGCTCAGCGGTTGGCTAGTTCGAGGACGTGGTCTAGCTGGGGGAGGCCGTGTTCGACTTCCGGGTCGGGGAACAGGCCGATGTGGTGTACTCCGGCGGCATCGAGGGCGTCGAGGTGTGCGGCCGCGTCGTCGAGGGTGCCGATCGGGCCGAGCTCCAACCACCAGTCGTGCGGCATGCTGACCAACCCGGCGACCCCCGACTCGGCGTACCGGCTGACCATGTCGTCGTAGAACGGCAGCGTCCGCAGGCCCGGGTTCTTCGCGTCGATCAGCCCGCCCAACCACGGCGCGGTCCACTCGTACGCCGCCTTGCGGTCGCCGCGCACGCAGAACGCGCTGAACACCGCCATCACGAACCCCTCCGGCGACCCCGCCTGCTCCAGCGCGAACCGCACGTACGACGGCGAGGCGGGCTCGGCGAGCACCACACCACCGGCGACGCGACCCGCGAGAGCCAGCGACTTCGGCCCCTGCACGCCGAGCAGGATCGGTGGGACCTCGGCCGGCGGCGCGTCCAGTTGCACATCACGCAACTGGACCGTCTTGCCGTCCATCGTCACCTTCTCGCCTGCCAGCAGCCGGTTGACCGCAACGGTGACCTCCTCCAGGGCGGTGAGTGGCGACGTCGGCCGGACACCCATCTGGTCCATCCACTCCTGCACACCGTGACCGATTCCGGGCAGGAACCGGCCCGGTGCGAGCGCGCAAAGCGTGGCGATCTCCATCGCGGTGATGGGAGCGGTCCGCGCGACGGCGGGCAGGATGCCGATGCCGACGGTCAGCCGCTCGGAGACGCTGAGCGCGGTGGCCGCCAGCGACGGGCCGGAGGTGTAGAAGCAGTCCTCGATGATCCACAGGTCGTCGGCGCCGCCCTGGTCGAGCCGGCGGGCCACGTCCGACACCAGCGCGGCCGGGAAGGTGCGTGGGAAGCACATACCGAGAGAAGTCATACCGAGAACGTAAAGGTCCGCACCGACAGTCACGCCGATGGGCGTACCAGCCCCCGAGCCGGGTAGGTTTCGGAGCATGGCCCGTCCGCACTACTCCTCCCGGCTGGAGGACTGGTTCAACCTCGGCGCGTCGGCGGTCCTGCGCCGGCGCGGCTGGCGCGAGCGGATCATCCCGCACGTCGGCTACGGCAACTCCGAGTACGTCAGGGTGCTCGCGCGCGTGGTGCTCAGCCGCGACCCGCGGAACCAGCCCCGGTACGACGAGGACCAGGTGGTGCGTGGCTGGCGGGTGTTCGTGACCGCACCGGCGACGAAGGTCCGGGTGTCGGTCACGGTGGCCGGGCAGAGCTTCGAGGCCGTGACGGATCGCGGCGGCTTCGTCGACCTCGCCGTACCGGTCGTCCTGCCGCCGGGGTGGCACGAGATCAGCCTGGGCATGCACGGCGACCAGCAGGCCCGCGGCAAGGTGTACGTGCCGGATCCGGAGGAGACCTTCGGCCTGGTGAGCGACATCGACGACACGGTGATGCTGACGATGCTGCCGCGTCCGATGATCGCCGCGTGGAACACGTTCGTCCGGGACGAGCAGGCGCGGCGCGTAGTACCGGGGATGGCCGAGATGTACGCCGAGCTGCTGGCGGACCACCCGGGGGCGCCGATCTTCTACCTGTCGACCGGGGCGTGGAACACGGCGCCGACGTTGACCCGGTTCCTCGCGCGGCACGGGTACCCGGTGGGGCCGATGCTGCTGACCGACTGGGGGCCGACGAACACCGGGTGGTTCCGTAGCGGCCGGGAGCACAAACGGACCGCACTGCGGCGACTGGCCAAGGAGTTCCCGAACGTACGGTGGGTGCTGGTCGGGGACGACGGTCAGCACGACCCCCAGCTGTACGGCGACTTCGCACAGACGCATCCGGATCACGTGCAGGCGATCGGGATCCGCCAGCTCACCCCGGCCGAACAGGTGCTGTCGCACGGTCTCCCGGTCCCGAACGCGGACCCGGGCGCCCACGATCCACAGCGCCCGACCGCGACCACGGTGCAAGGCCCCGACGGACACGCCCTGCTGCCCCAACTCCGCGCAGTACTGTCCCGGCCAGAGGCGTTGTAACTGAGCCTGGCACCCTTGAGGTTGATTTCGCCGTACTTCGAGGAGAGACCAAGTGACCGAGAGCGGGACCGTAAGCCGCACGCAGGTGCTCGACGACCTGGCAGACCGTGGCTTGATCGCGCACACCACCGATCCCGACGCCCTGCGAGCCGCGATGGCGGCCGGCCCGATCACCTCGTACGTCGGCTTCGACCCGACCGCGCCGAGCCTGCACATGGGGAACCTGTTGCAGTTGCTCACCCTGCGCCGCCTGCAACTGGCCGGGCACAACCCGATCGGCCTGGTCGGCGGTGCGACCGGACTCATCGGCGACCCGAAGGAGACGTCCGAGCGGGTGCTGAACCCCAAGGACGTCGTCCAGCAGTGGGTCGAGCGCGTCCGCAGCCAGGTGGAGCGGTTCCTGGACTTCGACGAGTCGCTGCCGAACCCGGCCCGGATGGTGAACAACTACGACTGGACCAAGGACCTCAACACGCTCGACTTCCTCCGGGACATCGGCAAGCACTTCCCGGTGAACCGGATGCTCGGCCGCGAGGTGGTGAAGGCCCGGCTGGAGCAGGGGATCAGCTACACCGAGTTCAGCTACGTGTTGCTGCAGTCGCTGGACTACTTGGAGCTGTACAGGCGGCACGGGTGCACTCTGCAGACCGGTGGCAGTGACCAGTGGGGCAACCTGACAGCGGGCGTCGAGCTGATCCGGCGGACGGAGGGTGGGAAGGCCCACGCGCTGGCGACCCCGCTCGTGACGAAGGCGGACGGGACCAAGTTCGGGAAGACCGAGTCGGGGACCGTGTGGCTCGACCGGGAGCTGACCACGCCGTACGCGTTCTACCAGTTCTGGTTCAACACCGACGACCGAGACGTGATGCAGCTGGTCCGGTACTACACGTTCCGTACTGCGGACGAGATCGCCGTCCTCGATGTGGCGACTGCCGAGCGACCGCATGCGCGTGAGGCGCAACGGGTGCTCGCGGAGGACGTCACCACACTTGTGCACGGTGCAGAGGAGACGCGACGCGTGCAGGAGGCGTCGAAGGCGCTATTCGGACAAGGGGAGCTCTCCGCACTCGACGGGGCGACCCTGGTGGCCGCACTACGTGAAGCGCCGCATGTGGAGCTCGCTGCTGGCGAACCGATGCCGGCGTACGGCGACCTGCTGGTGAAGTCCGGCCTGGTCGCGAGCAAGTCCGCCGCGCGGCGGACGGTCGCGGAGGGCGGCGGCTACCTGAACAACGCCAAGGTGAGCGACCCCGAGTACGTGCCGACGGCCGACGATCTGCTGCCCGGCGGAGCGCTCGTGCTGCGACGCGGGAAGCGTTCGTTTGCAGGGGTTCTGGCCGCTTCGGCAGCCGGCTGACCAATCCCACAGAGTCGATGCCGCAGGCAAATTACAACCATGTGATGCTGCCCACCGGGAACCGATTTGACCGGCTACCTCCGGGCCACGTAATGTTCTTCTTGTTGGAGCGAGCGCGGGACGCGAAAGCGGCCGGACGCTCCGAACCCCCAAAGGCTACCGCAGCCGAAACGCGCCTCCGGGCTCGGGTCGGCAGGTCAGACGCGGGTGGCGGGTCAGAAAAACCCGGACTTGACCGGGTGGATCGGATCCGGTAAAGTAGCGTAGGTTGCCCCGGAAACCTGGCCGAAAGGTTCGGTTGCGGTGTGCGCCCGATTCTTGAGAACTCAACAGCGTGCCGAAAGTCAATGCCGAAATATGCATTAACCCCGTTCACGGGTCTCGGTGGGTAGGTCGGTCGGCCTCTTCGAGGTTGATTGATCTGTTCATTGTTGATTCGTGTCGGATTCCTTTGTAATTTTTCTGGATTCAAGTCAGTTTGATTTGTTTCTGATTGCAATGGATCGTTTTTCGTTAGTCTGTTATCCACGCTCACGCGTGGTTGACATATAGATTTCAACGGAGAGTTTGATCCTGGCTCAGGACGAACGCTGGCGGCGTGCTTAACACATGCAAGTCGAGCGGTAAGGCCCTTCGGGGTACACGAGCG
>NZ_SNWQ01000013.1 GCF_004361855.1 Kribbella caucasensis | reverse complement strand
ATGGATCAACAGACCAGCACCGACACCCCAGAAGGAAACCGACACAAAACTAGCCGCCTAACTCACGCTGGCCTCATCCGCCTTGACAAATTCCGCTGGCCTGCGCCGGGAACACTTGGACGGACGCGCTTTCGCTCGCAGGAGCGTGCGACAGTGACGTTCTCAAACGTGCTCTCCGTGGATGCGTAGAGCCCAAAGCCGCCGCTCCGGACAACGGTGTCGCGACCCTCCAGGATCTGAACGCCGTTCAACGTGACGGTGATACGGTCACCGTGGATCGCTGCACCAAATTCGACGGGACCTGTCAACGGGTTGCTGAGGGATACCGTGCCCACCGCGACCGGACCCGACGCGTGAGCCTCCCGGATGATACTCGCGTACTGAGTTCTACTGCTCGTCTTGCCGAGGTGGATCCGGTACCCATAGGAGTCCGAGGTGTCTCGCAGCGAGATGCCTGCGGTGCCGACGGATCCATTGATCGTGACCGTGGCCTGCGCGACATAGTCGCACGTCTCGGAGAAGCGTGACGGCAGTGTCGAGTCGGCCAGTACGTGCGCCCTGCCATCGGTAGGCGTGAGCTTCAACTGACCCGAGTTGACAGACGCCTTTCCTGCGATGCCCCGCCAATTGGCCTGGTCGAGCCCTTCCTTGATCGTGATGTTGTCAAAGGCCGCGGCCCGGCCATTCGTGGAGGCGGCGGCACCACCCGTCGGCAATTGCGTGTCGTCTGCGGAGATCGACGTGTTGCCCACTGTGGCGATCAGATGCTTCCCGACTGCGGAGACGGTCAGCGTGTGCGCGCTGTCTGCGTTGATGGGCAGCTCCGTCTCCGCGAGAAGCGTAGACGTCGCGTTGTAAACCTTCACGAGCTGCAGCTTCGCGCCGCCCGATGTATTGACAACATCGGCCCGGTAGTAGTTGCGGGAATCGTGGTAGCGGAACGCGAGACCGGTCGTTGCCGTCGTCTGGTTTCGTGTCCCCGGAACGATGTCGGCAGTCACGACCACGTCGTCCGGTACGTCCTGCTGCACCGCCAACGACTGCGTGTCCGTACTCGAGGTCTGCACCAGCTGCGTGTCAGGCTGCGCGCCGCCCAGCGTCCAGGTGCCCTGCACTGGCGTCCAGCCGTCAAGGGAGCCATTGAAGTCATAGACGGTGCTGTCCAGGCTCGCGTCGGTGAACTCCTCGTTGAGCAACGGCTTCGGGGCGAAGGCCGCCTTGGCCGAGACGGTGACGAGGTTGCCGGTGCGGGTGAACGCGGTCGGGGTGCCGTTGATCTTCACCGCGCGTGCCTTCGGCGCGTTGATCGAAAGGGTGCCGGTGAAGGGGTCCCCCAGCGAGATCTGGGCGGTAGCACCCTGCAGTTCCACACTGACATCGGACACAACTCCGGAGGCTTCGATGACGGTGTCCCCGTCGTCGGCCAGCGACGATCCCTGGGTCAGCGCGTACCGCGTCAGCCCGCCGCTCTTGGCACGCTCGAGGTAGGCGGTCTCGGCGTCGGTCGCGGCAGCCCCGAACTGCCTCGACGAGGGAATCGCCTCGCGCGACAGGTAGAAGCGGCCGGTCGCTTTCGGCAGGTCGATCTCCATCGCGCTGGCCACGGAGTGATCCACCTGGGGCAGTTCGATGCGCGACGCCGTGACCGAGGGCGCGGCGCCGGCCTTGCCGGGAACAACGACCGTGTCCAGTCCTGTGGCGCCAGTAGTGGACCAGTCGTACGACAGGTAGTCGACGTCCGTGAGAACCTGCTCGCCCACGCGCACGGCGCCGTTCTCGTGGACTTTCGACGTGAGATCGGCGCCGGCCGGGGCCACGGGGACGAGCTGCACGCCGGCAACCGGTGCGGCGCCGGGCACCGTGTCGAACCCGACCGTGGCGACGTTCGTGTTCGGGTCGACGGTGACCGGATCGCCAGGGAAGTGCCAGAGCTGCCGGTAGTCGTGCGCGCCGGTGGCACCCGTGAGGTCGTCGGAGACGACCCAGAAGCCGGGCTTGACGAAGTAGACGACGCGATCGTGCGCGATCGGCCGGTAGGCCTGCGTCTTACCGCGGTAGATATCGAGGCCCGCGTTCGAGCGCCACAGCGACGTCGAGCGGGGCAGGCCGGCGGGCTGCGGTTGTCCGTCGACCTCGACGGTGTTGTGCGCCTCGGTCGTGCGGCGCATCCAGTCGTTCGTCGGGGTCGCGCTGTAGTCCCCCGCTCCGGGGTCGACGATCAGCGGACGCCCGTACGCCGCCATCACCAGGCTGAGGTCGTCGGGATGCCGATGGGAGGCCGTATAGCTGGAGTTCTGGTTGTTGATCAGCATGTACCGCGCGTCGGCGTCCCACCCGGACCGCTGGACCGCATAGCTGATCGGAAACACCGTGGACGACAGCGTCGGGACGGTGCCCTCGGTGCGCCCGGAGGCGACCCAGGTGAAGTCGGACCAGGAATTACGCTCACCGGTCCTCCGAATCGCGCTCTCGCCCGCGTCCGTGTTCGGAGAATCACCGACGAGCGCGGTCTCGAGATTCGGCTGACGGGTCGCGAACAGCGCATCCGCGATCCAATCCGCTGACTGAACAATCCCGTCGGGAAGGGTTCGCCCGTTGGCATCCGCTACTTCGATCATCGTGTTGATCAGATCCGCCACGTAGGCCTGATAGTTGAACGTCGGCTCGCGGTACACGCCGTCACCCTTCACCCAGGCGCGCAGGAACCGCTCGACAGAGCGCACCACGAACGGCTCCCAGACGAAGGACGCCGTGAACTCGGGCAGATAGACCGCCGTGACGTAGATCGCGCGGGCCATCGAGACATACCAGTTGTTTCCGACATGGATCTGCAGCACAGTCGCGAGGAGATCCGTCGTCGCGTGCACGCCGGACAGGTACGCCACGAGGTCATTCGCGTCGATGCTCGGCTCCGTGCGGAACACGGAGAACGCGCTGACGAGCTGGGTCAGCCGCTTGCCGCCCGATAGGTTGCGGTTCTGCGGCCAGCTCGGATTGTCGGCGAAGAAGTCCAGTGAGATGTCCATCCACGCCGACGCGTACGCCGCACGCTTCTGCGGGTCGCTCTCCTTCAGATAAGCGCTCGTCAGCGTCGACATGAACGCGAAGTCACTCATCAGAACCTGTGCGCTACCTGGGGCGGTCTCCGTCCCGCCCCAGGCATCCGCCCAGTCCACGTCGATCCGCTGCGCGGCATCGTCGTAGAAGTCACGGGTCACGGTGCCGAACCGGAAGGTCCCCGCCGCCAATTCGTCGGCGGTCGCGTCGCCGCCTCCTCCCCCGCCCACACCCGGGTACTCGATGCCTGTGCGGCCCGCGTAGTAGACCTTGAGCTCGGCCGCGGCGCCCGCCTCATCGCCGGCGGCAAGCTCCGCCGCCACGCGGGCGAGCCCCGGACGCGTCATGTCGAGCAGCTCACCGAGATCCGACATGTCGGTCGTGGCGGCCCGGGCCGGCGACAGACCCGTCACCATCAGAGCCAGCGCGACTGTCGTCGCAGCCCACGCATGGGCACGGCGGCGAGTGCTCCGCCGAAGAAGTCTCCGTTGCATCCCATCTCCTTCTGACACGTGAGAGTGTTCGTTGAGTCCTTCGACTGCACCCACCAGCGCCCAAGCACCCCCACGGTTCGCGCGGTCGGTCCAGGGGCGCGCGCGCGAGACTGGCCTGGTTCCGGGCCGAGGCCCCTTAGGTGACGTATCGTTAATTCACCGTAGGCTTGGTTGAGACGTTACGTCAACGGTTCGAGGGGGCTTGCAAGCGTGGCAACGCAACGGGACATCGCCCGCACAGCGGGGGTATCGGTCGCGGTCGTGTCGGCCGTGCTCAACGGCACGACCCACACCCGGATGAGCGAGGCCACCCGTGCGCGGGTCATCCAGGCCATGGAGAACCTCGACTACCAGCCCAACCAAGCGGCCCGGTCCCTGCGGCTCAACCGCACCGGCATGATCGCGCTGATCCTCCACAAGCTCGACAATCCCGTCTACACCCACCTGCTGCGCGGCGTCTACGCGGCCGCGGCCGAGCGCGGCGGGACAGTCCTGCTTGGCGACGCCGAGACGATGCGCTCCGGCAGCCAGTTCGTCACCCGGCTGCTCAGCCACGGCACCGTCGACGGCATCCTGATCCGGGATGACCGGCTGTACGACGACGACGTGATGGCCGAGCTTCGCTCCCATCCCAAGCCGATCCTCAGCCTGGACTACGCCCAGGACCACCCTTGGGTCAGCATCGACGACTGCCGCGCGGGCGAGATCGCGACCCGATTCCTGCTCAACCTGCGCCATCGCCGGATCGTCTTCATCGGTGGGGCGACCGGACACGCGTTCCGGCAGCGCTACCTCGGGTATCAGCAGGAGATGCAGCAGGCCGGGCTGGAACCGGCGCCGCACCTGGCCACCGGGTTCGGTGAGCAGGCCGGTGCCGACGGGCTGCGACAGGCTCTGCAGCTGCCGGCCGCGCCGACCGCGGTCGTGGTGAACAACATCATGAGCGCCGTCGGGGTACTGGCCGCCGCCCGGGACCTCGGCATCGCCGTACCCGACCAGCTGTCTGTCGTCGGGATCCACGACGTCGGCCTGATGGAACACCTGCGCCCCGCCGTGACCGCGGTCCGGATGCCCATGTACGAGCTCGGCCGGGCCGGCGTCCACGGGCTGTACGAGCTGATGGCGGGACGCCCCTGCGCCGGCGGCATCATCGCCAATCCCGAGCCCGAGCTTGTCGTCCGCGACTCGGCGACAGCCCTGGCCGACGCCTGACCAGGCGCCGGCGGGTCAGAGCGGCCCACGAGCTCGAACAGTAACGTCAAACAGACGTCAAGTAAAGGGCGACACTAAACTGACGTGACGTTATGTCATTACAGTGCTTACGAGAGCCCTGCGGTAGGCCCCGTGACACCTCCCTACCGATCTGCAGCTCACCAGTGGAACGTCGGCGAGCCCGCCGGTTGCTCCCGTCACTCCATCGTCCGGCGGTACCAGTCACGTACACCGACGTTGGACAGGGGAGCATCAGATGATAGTTCCAGCGCCCGTCCCGCACCGAAGTCTCCTTGTGCATTGGCATTCCGGCGTAGCCCTCGGGGTACGTGTGGCACCTCGAGGGGACCGTACCCGACAGCGTGGATGTCGTCCGGATCTGCGGTCTGGTGGACCGGGACCGAACGGCCGCGGGCGTGGTTGGCCATGGCCGCCACCGTAACCAGGGCGGCGCCCAAGTCAATACTCCTCTCGCGGTTTCCATCGCGCGTGCTCACAGTGTTCTCCTTCCCTCCACCGGAAAATCTCGGCTCTGGCCGAATGCTGTTGGGGGTGGCCGTCGGCGCCGCGGTCGGACAGTCGACAGCGGCCGTCCTGAGCACCAACCTCGCCCAAGCCGAAGCCGTCATCACGTCCGACACCTTGGTGGACGTCGACACCTCGCCAAGACCGTGCGTTTCCAGTACCCCCGGCCTGTGATCCCTACGGCGTCGAGGCAGCGGTCAACCTCGCCTTGATCGCTCGCTATTACGAACCCATCGCCGACCACGCAGTGTCCACGGCACGACAAATCGTGTCCTCGTCACCGGCAAACGACGGCGACAACAGCCCGTGCTCAAGCAACTGGGCGGATCCACTCCGCATCCCGCACATCGGTCTTGCGGCCCGGCACCGCCTTCATGTGCGCGGCGTTCAGCAGCCAGACCTCCATCACCTCCTCCAGGCAGTAGAACGGCGGCTTCCAATACGTCGACGTCGACTCCATCGCCGCGACCGTCACGCCGTTCTCGACCAGCCAATCGCGCATCACCCGCAGCGACCCGATCGTGGTCTTGAACGTCCGCGTCTGCGACGAACGGCTCCCCTGCCTCTTGCCCGGAATGCGCACGCAAACGGTGACCGACGCCTTGCCGACATCCAAGCCCGCCACCCGCTCGAACAACACCTCCATCGAGAACTCCCTCCGGCCTCGACTCCGACCCGCGACACCCGCGGCTGCGCACCGTCCGGAGGGCCCTCTGCCAGGACACAGACCCACGTGCTCGCAGCAACAATCCACCGGCACCCGAAGACCCCGCGCCTTACGCATCTACGGGCTCACCCGCACCAGTGTGACTCGACGTCGCCGAACGGCACCCACGATTCTCATCCCGCCGCCGCAGCGACGAAGTCGCAAGCCGTTACACATCTGGCATTCGAGGCGTGTCAGCGATGTGCAACGCGTATTTCGGCATGTTCGCGGACCGGACGTTGAGCCTTTATGGACGACCTTCCACCCCCATTTGGGCACAATCCGACCGCGCGCCAACACGTCTGTGAGTACTGCGGCGACACCTATACAGCGGCCAGATCCGACCAACGCTTCTGCTCAGATCGCTGCCGCCTCCGCAACTGGCGGAGCCGAAAACGAGTCCGCTCAGCAGAAGCAATCCAGGCTGAACACATCGCCGTCCTCGTGGCGGAAGTCGACCGTCTGCAGCGCCAAGTCACCCAACTTCAGCAGGCCAACGCCACGCTCCGGGAGCAGCTTTCCCTGGCACAGAGACGCCTGATCACAGAGTTGCCGTGGCCTCGGCGGCCGTACGGATCTTGGACATGACGCCGGCCTGTCGATGCGCTTGAGCCTCCGTAAGCTGCGGCGGCGCGGAGGTCGCGATGACACTCTGACGGGGCTGGTTCATTCGACACAGGCGAAGGGGTTGGCCCAGTCCGTGCCCGATTGACCCGGCAGCGAGAGTTCGTCCGCGTTCTCCGCCAGCAAACGCGTGTCCATCAAAAAGGCGGTGAGCCGCGGCCTGATCAACGATGTCCGCGCTATGCGGACCGCTGGAGGTGTGGGGTCAGTCGTCGAGCCACTCGTCACCAGTCTCGTCCCGATGTGGTCCGCGGTGATAACCGAGGAGGCAGGGTTCGTCGGTACGAGGATTCCTGCCGTCGCAGTCCAACTCCTGGGCTGAACGGAGCACTGGCCAGTCCCGCGTTTGCTGCTCGGTTGCGTTCACTCTTCCTCCGACAGAGCCATTGCTTGGAGCGGCCAGGGCGACAGGGCAGGAGAACGCGCTCAACCGCCGCCCTGGCCGGTGACTACACCTTAGGGAGCGGTCTGCGCGCGCTGAAGAAAGTTGCTTGCAATTTCTCGCGAAGGTGTTGACTGTTGCGCGAGCATTCCCGCACGCTGAGTGAACAGCCGGAGTTACCGACCGCCTCACCCAGGAGACGCACATGGACCACAAGCAGCCCGAACAGCTCGAACACATCGCTACCGACCCGAACACCGGGAAGGACGGCTGCCCGTCGTACTACGCGACCGACGACGGTCGATTCATCGTGCAGGGCTACAAGCTCACCAGCGACCACGCCCGCGGCCAGCTCGTGAACTTCCCCGACGGCGAGGACGCGGTCATCATCACGAAGGGCCTCGCGGACCTGATCGTTGCGCACCACACCGGTACGACAGCGTGACCGACTCAACCTTCGTCAGTGCCGGACCGGAGTTCGTCCAGTTCGCCCGCAGCTACCAGCACACGGCGTATCGGCTGGAGGTGCGGGACAACTACGCCGACCCCGGCGAAGCCGAACACGTGCAGAAGTTCCTCACAGGACAGCCCAGCGACGACTCCTGGATGGAAGACTGGATGGGCCTGATCCTCCGGCGCACGCTGGAGGGCCAGCGCGTCGAGCGCGTTCGTGTCGTCACCGAACCCTGGTCGGACTACACCCGCTTCGGACTCAACCTGTCCCGGCTCAACACCGCAGCGGGCGAAGACATCCGCTACATCGCACGCGACCGCGCCGACGAGCTGGGCCTACCGACGTACGACTACTGGCTGCTCGACTCGCACAAGATGTGCATCTTGCGCCACGACGATCAGGACGTCCTACTCGGCGCCGACGTGATCCATGACCCCGCGGTGGTCGTCGAACACGCGCACTACCGCGACATCGCACGGCGGTTCGCGTTGCCCAGGGCCGACTATCTTGGCACCTTCGACGACGAGTTCCTCCGCAAGAACAACATCAACAAGTAAGCGAGCGTGGGTGTCCAGTTTCCAGCGAGCGCGCGAGGCGCTCGGCAACCGGCTTCGGGAGATGAGGCTGGACGCCCACCTCACCGGCCGCCGCCTCGCCAGCGAGGCCGGCTGGCCACCCTCCAAGATTTCCAAGATCGAGGCCGGCCGGCAGACACCGTCCGACACCGACGTCACCACCTGGGCCCGGATCTGCGATCGCGAGCAACTCGTCCCCGAACTCGTCGCGACCCTGCGGTCACTGGAGCAGCAGTACGTCGAGTTCCGGCGCATGTTCCGTACCGGACTCCCCTCCCGGCAACGATCGATCGCCGAGATCGAGTCGAAGACCGAACTCACCCGCAACTTCGAGCCGTGTTTCGTCCCGGGCCTGCTCCAGACAGCCGAGTACGCCAGGTACCGATTCGCAGAAGGCGACCCCGACGAGTCCGAACGCGGCGTACCGAAGAGCGAAGCCGAACTCGAAGAAGCCATCGCGGCCCGCATGGACCGGCAACGAGTCCTGCACCGCGGCGACAAGCGATTCCACTTCGTCATGACCGAAGCCGTGCTCCGCTACCAGGTCTGCCCACCCGACGTCATGACCGGCCAGATCGGCCACCTCATCTCCATGACCACACTCCCGACCATCCGCGTCGGCATCATCCCGTTCGGCGTACCACTCAGCGTCGGCCCACTCCACGGCTTCTACCTCTACGACAATAAACTCGCCATCGTCGAACTCTTCACCGCCGTACTCAACATCAGCCAGTCAGACGAACTCGCAGCCTACGAACGAGTCTTCGGCCACCTCGCCAATGCAGCCGCCTACGGCGACGACGCCCGAGCCATCCTCACCCGAACACTCGGCCAGCAGCAGGCAACACATCACACACCCGCCGGCGAATGACGACGAGGCCACACCCAACCTTGCTACGCCCGAGCTGGCCAGCCAGCGTGGCTCTGAAAGTACTGTGTGGCTTCCGGTGCCTCCGAGAACTCGAGCAAGCTGCCGACCTTGGCGGCCAGGATCCCCCGGACTTCAGTCGGCGTCGCGAAGAAGAACTCTCGCCGGAGATTGACCTGGTTCAGCCGCCGATCCGCGAACGCTGCATGGAGTTCGTTCTCCAATGTCACTGCGTCATCAGAGAAGTACAGTGCATGAACGTCGAACGGAAAGGGAACTGAGGCATCGCCCAGCTCCCGGATCCGGTCGAGCGGCTCGAGTCTGCGCGTGAGCCCGATCTTCACGACGTCCTTGCCGAAGGCACCGATGTTGCTGATGACATACACATATCCGGCTCGGATGTTGGCAGCCCGGAAGTCGTTCAACTCGATAGCCTTATCGATCTCACCAAGATGTGCTTCGAGTTCGGCGGCCTCCTCGAGTTTGCCCTGGTCCTTCAATGCCTGCAGGGCGTTCAAGTAGTGCGTTCGCTCCTTATCGAGGCGTTCGCGCTCGGCCGCAAGTTCCTGTTCTGCTTTGCGTTCTTCGCGGAGTCGTTCGCGTTCCTCGCGCGCTTGCTCGCGCTCCTCCTGCACCTTCATCAGGTAGTCCGCGGTGAGTTCGATCTCCTCAAGTCTGAGAGCGTGATAGTCCGGGGAGATCCGCATCTCCATCATGCTGCCCAGCCGCGCGATGGTCTCAACCGAGGCTTCAAGCCGCTTCTTCGCCGTTGCCACAGCGCCGACCCGCAGAGATCGGACGCAGTTATCGGCCTCGGCGTTGTAGGCCCGGAGCATCAGTTTGGCGAAGTCGGATGTCATCTTCCGTCCCTTCGCCAAGGAGTTGTTGTACGAGAACATGTCCGAGGCGAGCACAGCTTCTTTGGAGCGTACGCGCGTCTTGGTGCGCTCTCGTAGGTCGGCGAGCCGTTCCCTGTAGGCGTCGGCATTCTCCAGTGGGTGGTGGTATTCGTAGATCCCCACCTGCTGCAGCAACAGCGCATCGTTGAGTTCCACCAGTTGCGCGCGGAGGTCCGCTGCCGACTGCTCCAGGTCGTCGCCGCCATCCGACGAACCTTGGCGCCGCAGACTCTCAACCGAAGCACGGAGATCGGCAAGCTTCTTCGTCTCTGCAGCGATCTCATCTCGCAGTGCAGCCAACCGCTGGCGCTCACCAGCCGGTGCCTCATCGTCGGACAGCGGCAGGGTCGGCTCCGACCCAATGTCCTGCTTGGGAGCCGAACCAGCATCCGGCAAGGCGACCTCGGCAGCCTCGACCGCGGGTTCAGTAGCACGGTGTTTCGGTCTCGGCGATCCGGTCTGTCCGCCGTCGTCAGGAATCCAGAACGCCCAATTGACAGGCGCTGGTGGCCAGGACGGGTCCGGCAACCAACCGTCCGGCGGCACCCAACCTTCTGGAGGGGTCGGCCAGCCCGGAGGGGTGTTGAATCTGAAGCCCTGCATGTCTCATCCTCCGTTCAGTGCCCGCGTACGCCGGCCGACGTGTCGATGCGTGCGAGGGCATGCGGATTCTTCGAGAGCACCGCCTTGAGGTACTTCAATGTCTCGGCGGGCGTGACCCGGGCCAGATCAATCGCGCCGAACGTCGCACGATCGACAGCAACCGCGATCAGCGGCGTGAACGTCTCTTGCCCGGTGGCAGGGTCGATGTGCGCAACGCCACCAGCGAGGGAGATGCTGTCGATCTTTCCCTCCCGGTCCGACTCCCAGACTTCGTGCAACGTCCTCAGAACCATGTTCTCGACCACCGACGAATACCGGTCGCGTTGCTCCTTCAGCGTCTGCGGAGACTCGGCAATTTCGTCCTTTGCCTTCACATATTTGTACTGGCGGACCGTGGGGAGGTCTTCCGGTTGCGGGAAGGTCAGGCTGACGCGCAGCTCGCGCGACTCCTGGTCGTATTCGTAGTCGACCGCCCAGGTAATGCTGTCGGGGTACACCGAGTTGCCGAACACGATCCCGACGTACTCAGTCACCGCGTCCTGCTTGCCCGCCTGGAAGTTATGGATCAGGACGTCCAGCTCAGCGTTTGCGGCATCAACCTCGGCCTCGCGAGTCTGGCACTCCTTGTCATAGCGTGCCCGATCCAAGGCCAGGCTCTGAAGTCGCTGTTCCTCGGCGGCGGTGTGCGCCGTCAATTGCTCCAACTGTCGCATCGGGATCGATGCCGAGTACGCCTGCCATTGCCGGTGCTGCTCCTCGAATGCTGCCCGCGCCGCAGCAACCGCGCCAGCGTGCTTCTTCTTGCCGGTGAGTGCGGAAAGTCCCTTCGGTGCCTCCGGCTGCACGAACACCGGCTCCGGAGGCACCTGAATCGGAGCCGGCGGAGGAACCGGAGCCTGATACTTCGATTCGAACGGCGGATGCGAGGCGGACTTCCGCAACTTCTCCAGGTCGACGTAGTCGTCGACCTTCAGCGTCGCCTCGAGGATGCTGTCGATCTCCGCCAACTGCATCTCCAGCTGCGCGTTCATCGCCGCTACCTTCGACTCCTGTGCGGCGATGTGAAGCTGTTTCGCCTCCCGCTCGGCCTCCGCAGCAGCCCTCACGTCAGCCTTGGCCGCCGCCGCTCTCGCCCTCTGAGCAGCGTTGAAGGCACGTTCGGCCTCCCGCTGCGCCCGCAGCTGCTCCCTCACAGCCGCAGCTTGCGCCCGCTCACGCTCGCGCTGCGCGACCGCAGCCTGGTGCTGCATCTCAGCGAAGAAACCACGCCTTCTACCCATTTCCACCCCATAAACACACGCGTCGGATCGACGCGCCCATCCCCAAGGCCCACACCCCATGAGCCTCCTGTGCACCGTGCACCATAGTTGCAATCCGTGACCAAATCCACCCTTCAAGCGACCGCTTCTGCGAGAGCTGCCTAGCCCGAGCCTGCTGCGGCACGACCCACGAGTCCCGATCGTCAGCACGTCCACACGCGTTCGAGTCCGCGGCCGCTGTCACTAGGCCGACCTTGATCCTCGATTCCCGTCCTGCTTCAGACGTTGAGCTGCCGCACATCAACTACGGGCGGAGGCGCGGCAATGGCGTATGTGAAGGATCAGTGGACTCGGGGCGTGAAGCAGGCGGATGGGTCGACGGTACGGGTCCGGACTGCCAGGTGGGGACACGGGAAGCGGTGGCTGGCGGGATGGATTGATCCCGAGGGGCGTGAGCGGACGAAGGCGTTCACCACCAAGGCGCCAGCTGAGCGGCATGCGAATGCTATGGAGACGGATCGGGAGCGTGGGGAGTACATCGATCCGGAGGCTGGGAAGGTTCGGTTTGAGGAGGTTGCGGGGCGGTGGTTGGGTTCGCGGGTGGTGGATCCCTCTACTGCCATTAAGTACGAGTCGGCGCTTCGGTTGCATGTGAGTCCAGTGTTTGGGCGGCGGCAGCTCAGGACGATCAAGCCGTCGGAGATCGCGGCGTGGGTTGCGGATTTGGATGCGCGGTTCGGGGCGTCTACGGCGCGTACGGCGTACCTGGTCTTGCATGGGACGCTCGATCTGGCGGTGGATGACGAGAGCCCCAAGAGGAATCCGGCCAAGGCGCGGGTGGTCAAGGTGCCGACGTCGAAGGGCGGGAAGGTTGTCGCTTGGGGTGATGACGTCGTACTGCGGATAGTTGAGGGGCATCCGCCGGTGTACAGGCCGATCGCGTCCCTCGGAGCGGCGTGTGGGCTGCGGCAGGGTGAGTTGTTCGGGCTGGCGGAGGAGGACGTCGACTTCGATGGGATGGTCATCCACGTTCGGCGGCAGGTGAAGAAGCTCGGGAGCGAGTTCGTGTTTGCTTTGCCCAAGAACGACACTGAGCGGACCGTGCCGATGTCGGACGGGACGGCGCTGATCCTGAAGGAGCACATCGAGGCTCACGCGCCACGCCCGTACACGTTGCCTTGGGAGAAGACTGACGGGGAGCCGCGGACCGTCAAGCTCATGTTCCGGTGGACGGATGACAAGCACATCCGGGCACGGACGTACGACGAGTTGGTGTGGAAGCCGGCGTTGTTTTACGCGGGCGTGATCGCGGAGCCGAAGACGGACCGGCGCGGGCGGCGGCAGTACATCTCCAGTCGGGAGAACGGGATGCATGCGTTGCGGCACTACTACGCGAGCATCACGCTGGCTGACGGCGTCAACATCAAGGAGTTGGCGGAGTACCTCGGGCATGGCGATCCCGGGTTCACACTCAGGCTGTACACCCACATGCTGCCGTCGTCGCACGAGCGAGCGCGGAAGGCTGTGGACTCCAGGCTCACGAGACTGTTCTCTCTGAAATCTCACGGAGCAGTCACGGAGCAGGCCGTCGTCCGCTCCCCCACTGCCTCCTGGGAGCCGGACGGCGGCCTGTACCCTGACCAGCCTCAGATCAGCCTCTGACCTGCGGAAACGTCTACCGGATGCGCATGCCGGAGATCGCGCGGGCGATGACCAGGCGCTGGATCTCGCTGGTGCCTTCGAAGATGGTGTAGATCTTGGCGTCTCGGTGCATGCGTTCTACCGGGTACTCGCGGGTGTAGCCATTTCCGCCCAGGATCTGGATGGCTTCTTCGGTGACCTTGACGGCGACCTCGCCGGCCTTGAGTTTGGCCATCGAACCTTCGCCGTTGCGGTAGTCCGGCGTCTCACCACGCATCAGGGCAGCAGACATATTGCCCGCGCGCCAAACCAGCAGCCGGGCCGCGTCGATCTCCAGGGCCATGTCGGCGAGCTTGAACGCAATGCCCTGGTTGTCGATGATCGGCCGGCCGAACTGCTCGCGCCCCTTGGCATAGTCGAGGGCAAACTCGTACGCCGCCCGCGCGATCCCCACCGCCTGCGCGGCAACAATATGGCGAGTCATCTCAAACGTCGCCATCGAAGCGTTGCGCCCGTTGTTGCCCTCCTTAGGCTCACGTGCCTTGGCCAAGCGGGCGTCCAATTTCTCCTTACCACCAAGCACATTCGCGCCAGGGATCCGCACGTTGTCAAAGAAAACGTCCGCGGTATGCGACGCCCGGAGACCATGCTTCCTCAGCTTGGTCCCCCGTTCGAGCCCCTTCACCTCAGACTTCGGTACGACGAACGCGGCCTGCCCCTTCGTCCCGAGCGACGGGTCCACAGTGGCGACGACGACGTGGATGTCGGCGATCCCGCCGTTCGTGGCCCACGCCTTCTGCCCGTTGATCACCCACTCGTCCGACTTCTCGTCGTACGTCGCCCGAGTGCGGATCGCGGACACGTCCGAACCGGCACCCGGCTCGGACGAACAGAACGCGGCCACCCGCACGTCGTCCGGGGTGCCGTAGCAGCGCGGCATCCACTGGCTCCACTGCTCCGGCGTCCCGTTGGAGAAGATCGCCGAACTCGCCAGCCCGGTGCCGGCCAGCGACATACCGATCCCCGCGTCACCCCAGAAGAGTTCCTCGTGCACGAGCGGCATCAGCAGGCCGGATGGGTCGATGAACAGGTTGATGCTCGAGTCCAGGCCGTAGAGACCGATCTTGGCGGCCTCCTGGATCACCGGCCACGGAGTCTCTTCACGCTCGTCCCACTCAGATGCGGCCGGGCGCATCACGTCCGCGGCAAACACATGGGCCCAGTCGCGGATCTCTTTCTGATCCTCATTCAGAGCCAGCGAGAAGGTGCTCCAGCCCGGCTTGGCCCGCTCGGCGCCGAGCTCACCAGCCAGTGCCATAACGTCCGCGGACGCGATCGGCTTCGGGTCGGTCATAGTCATCAAGGTCCTCCGGCGAGGCTGCAAGGGTCAACAGAGGTGCAAGGGTCAACAACTGACGCGACAACGATGTTACCCACGAGTGTAACCGTCGTTTGCACCAGGGGGCGCCGCTCTGACTATGATCGGGGAATGAGCTCCGCGCTGCTCGCGATCGGACGCCGCCGTACCACGGCGGAGCGTCGTCGCGACCGGGAGCGGGACATCATCCGGGCCACCCGCGAACTGTTCGACGAGCGCGGCACGATCGACGCGCAGATCGACGACATCGCCAAGCGGGTCGGCATCAACAAGGCCCTGATCTACCGGCACTTCGCCGGCAAGGAAGAGCTGTTCGCGCTCACCCTGGTCGACTATCTCGGCGAGCTGGACGAGCGGCTGGAAGGCGTCGACTCGGTACGGCGGGCGCCGCTCAACCGGCTACGAGCGCTCAGCGAGGTGTTCGTCGACTTCTGCCTGGAATATCCGGCCTTCGCGGACTGCGCGATGAGCCTGCTGCGGCGTACCGGGGACGAGTTGTTCGGCGAGATCACCGAGCCGGTGATGACGAAGCTGGGCTCGGCGATGGCGGCCGCGCTGGAGCGGATCTCGGCGATCCTCAAGGCCGGGCAGAAGTCCGGGGTGTTCGACGAGGCCGACACCGCCTACCTGGCCAACCACCTCTACACCCAGACCCTCGGCTCACTGCACATGGCCCGCGTCGGCCTGATCGTCTCCGGCAGCCAGGCCGGTGACGGGCCGGGGCATCCGGTGGTGCACCATGCCGACATCTCGACCGTCCGGTCGACCGCGATCACCGCCACCCTCGCCACCGCCGTGGGCCGCAAGGCCTTCCAACCCACCCGGCGCTCCACAGCACGCGAAGCAGGAGAGAAACCGTGACCGAGACCCGCAAGGTGGCCGTTGTCGCCGGCAACCGAATCCCGTTCGCCCGGCAGGACAAGACCTACCGGCACGCCTCCAACTCCGACATGCTCACCGCCGCCCTCAACGGTCTCGTCGACCGCACCGGCCTCGGCGGCCAGGAGCTCGGCGAAGTCGTCGCCGGCGCCGTCCTCAAGCACGCCCGCGACTGGAACATGGTCCGCGAGGTCGTCCTCGGCTCCAAACTCGCCCCCACCACCCCCGCGTACGACCTCCAGCAAGCCTGCGGTACGGGCCTCGAAGCCGCGGTCCTGGTCGCGAACAAGGTCGCCCTCGGCCAGATCGACGCGGGCATCGCGGGTGGCGTCGACACCGCCTCCGACGCGCCGATCGCGGTCAACGACGAGCTGCGCAACATTCTGCTCGAGCTCAACCGCGCGAAGACCGTGCCCGACCGGCTCCGGGTGCTGGCCCGGATCCGCCCGAAGGACATCGTCCCGGAGATCCCGCGCAACGCCGAACCCAGGACCCGCAAGTCGATGGGCGATCACGCCGCCCTGACCGCGCTCGAATGGGGTATCACCCGCGAAGCGCAGGACGAGCTCGCCTACCGATCCCACGTCAACCTCGCCGCGGCGTACGATCGCGGCTTCCAGGACGACCTGCTCACGCCGTACCTCGGTCTCGAGCGGGACCAGAACCTCCGCCCCGACACCACGATCGAGAAGCTGGCCAAGCTGAAGCCCGTGTTCGGCAAGGGCGAGACCGCGACCATGACGGCCGGCAACTCCACTCCCCTGACCGACGGCGCGTCGACCGTGCTGCTGTCGACCGACGAGTGGGCCGCCGAGCGCGGACTGCGGCCGCTCGCGTACCTGACCCACTCGCAGACCGCGGCCGTGGATTACGTGAAGGGTGCCGAGGGACTGTTGATGGCCCCCGCGTACGCCGTACCGCGGATGCTCGCGCGAGCCGGTCTGACTCTGCAGGATTTCGACTACTACGAGATTCACGAGGCGTTCGCGTCCCAGGTGCTGGCGACGCTCAAAGCGTGGGAGGATCCGATCTTCTGCAAGGAACGGCTCGGACTCGACGCGCCGCTGGGCGAGATCGACCGGGACAAGCTGAACGTCAACGGCAGTTCGCTCGCCGCCGGGCACCCGTTCGCGGCGACCGGTGGCCGGATCGTGGCCGCGCTGGCCAAGCAGCTGGACGAGAACGGCGGCGGCCGGGGGCTGATCTCGATCTGCGCCGCCGGTGGTCAGGGCGTCGTCGCCATCCTGGAGAAGTAGGAGTACGTGACCATGACGGATCGCTACCAGACCTTCACCCGGACATCGGTCGGCCGGGTCCTGGTGAAGAACCTCGGCCTGCCCGACCCGATCCCGCTGCCGCGCTGGACCGACGGATCGGCGTGGATCGACGGGCCGGTGGTGTTCGGCGCGATCGGCGACACCGACACCGGCAAGGCGATCCAGGCCTTGCTCCGCGACATCGGCGCGACCTTCAGTACTGCGGCCGAGGGCGTCGCGTCGTCCGAGTTGCGGCCCAAGGCCCTGGTGTTCGACGCGACCGGCGCCACCAGTACGGCGGACCTCACATCGCTGCAGCGCTTCTTCTCCCCCATGATCCGTCAACTCGGTTCCGCCGGCCGGGTGATCGTGGTCGGCCGGACGCCCGAGTTGTCGGCGACCCCGGAGCAGCAGATCGCCCAGCGCGCGTTGGAGGGCTTCACCCGATCGCTCGGCAAGGAGGTGAAGCGCGGCGCCACAGTCAACCTCGTGTACGTCGCCCCCGACGCGCACGACCAGGTCGACTCGACACTGCGGTTCTTCCTGTCCCCCAAGTCGGCGTACGTCGATGGTCAGGTGGTCCGGATCGGGCCCGGCCACCTGGTCGCGAACGATCCGGCCGCACCGCTCACCGGCAAGGTCGCCCTGGTCACCGGGGCCGCGCGCGGTATCGGCGCCGCGATCGCCAACGTGCTCGCCCGCGACGGCGCGACCGTGATGGGCGTCGACGTACCGCAGAACGCGAACGACCTGCGCAAGGTGATGTCGGCGATCGGCGGCAGCGAACTCCTGCTCGACGTCACCTCGATCGACGCGCCGCAGCGGATCGCAGCCCATGCCGAGGAAGACCACGGCGGCCTCGACATCGTCGTACACAACGCGGGAATCACCCGGGACAAGCGCCTCGCCAACATGCGCACCGACGCGTGGGACGCCGTACTCGACGTCAACCTCCGCGCGCCGGAGCGGATCACCGCGCACCTACTGGAATCAGGCGCGTTGC
Source organism: Kribbella caucasensis (assembly GCF_004361855.1). Lineage (GTDB taxonomy): Bacteria > Actinomycetota > Actinomycetes > Propionibacteriales > Kribbellaceae > Kribbella > Kribbella caucasensis. Next base: position 256,965 of record NZ_SNWQ01000013.1, on the reverse strand, counting down.
GCGACGGCGGCTCGATCATCGGGGTCGCTTCGATCGCGGGGATCGCCGGCAACAACGGGCAGACCAACTACGCGACCTCCAAGGCCGGCGTGATCGGCCTGGTCCAGGCGCTCGCGCCGACCCTGGCTGAGCGGCAGATCCGGATCAACGCGGTCGCGCCAGGGTTCATCGAGACCGAGATGACGGCGAAGGTCCCGTTCGCGATCCGCGAAGTGGGACGGCGGATCAACTCCCTGCAGCAAGGCGGTCTGCCGGTCGACGTGGCCGAAACGATCGCCTGGTACGCCGATCCAGCGTCCGCGGGCGTCACCGGCAACGTGGTTCGGGTCTGCGGCCAGAGCATGCTGGGCGCCTGAGATGCCGACCCGCCGGTACGACGACACGCCCGGATTCGGCTCGCTCTACGCCCGGACCGTCAAGGCGACGCTACGCAAGGCGGAGTACGAGCCTGACGAGGACGGGCTGACCCTGGAACTCCCGCAGGCGGCCGTCGACCAGGACCACCTGGCGGCGTACCGGGAGGTGACGGGATTCAGCCCGGGGCCGGCGTTGCCGGTGACGTATCCGCATGTACTGGCGTTTCCACTGCACCTCGATCTGATGTCGGACCCGTCGTTCCCGTACCGGCCGATGGGGATCGTGCATCTGTCCAACACGATCACCCAACTGCGGCCGATCCCGATGCATGCCGAGCTCGACATTCGCGTGCACAGCGGGCCAGAGCGGGCGCATCCGAAGGGCACGGTGTTCGACATCGAGAGCGAGGTGCGGGTCTTCAACGAGGTCGTCTGGACGGACACGACCACGCTGCTCAGTCGCTCTTCGGGGACGTCGTCCGCGCACGCCGATCTGCTGTCCGACCCTTCGCTCGAGCCGTCGGCCTGGTGGGATCTGCGTGGCAACCTCGGTCGCCGGTACGCCGCGGCGTCGGGTGACCGGAATCCGATCCATTTGTTCAAGTTGTCGGCGCAGGCGTTCGGGTTTCCGCGTCAGATCGCGCATGGGATGTGGGCCAAGGCGGCGGCGCTCGCCTCGATCCAGCGGGCCGAGGGGCTGCCGGATGCGTTCACCGTCCGGGTCGACTTCCGGAAGCCGTTGCTCCTGCCGTCCCGCGTCCAGTTCGGGCATCGCAGTACCGACGGCGTGGTCGACTTCGCCATCTACGACGAAACCCACGACCTGACCCACCTGATCGGCCAACTCCAACCCCGCTAGGCCCAGCGCCGGTCGCGACGGCTGGTTGTCTGTACCGGTCGACAGGACGTAGTCGTCTAGGACCCAGTAGCTTCACGCTCAGGGCGGCTCGGCCGGCGCGCGATAAGTCGACCACCTCCTGTCCAAATGCACGCCAGCCACAGCGGGTGGTTGGGTGGTCGGGATGTTGGGTGTCAGCGGGTGGAGGGGGTTGCGCTGGGGGTTCGGCCGAAGGTGGTGGGGAATTCGCCTTGGCGGATGGAGCGGGCGGTTAGGGTGCCGTCGGTGGTTTCGCCGGTGATGACGACCTGCTGGCCGGTCTTGAGGTCGGCGGCGGTACCGGTGCTGGTGATCTCGAACGTGGTTTCGCCGGTGAGCTTGACCGTGACGTCGCCGGTCTGGGTCTTGACGACCAACTGTTGGTCGTTCGCCGACACCACGGTCCCGACCGCGGCGTTCCCCTGTCCTGCTTGACCACCAGGACCCTGCCCCTGGCCGCGGAAGCCGCCGTACCCGGCGCCGCCTACGCCGCGACCCGCCTGCTGCTGGTTCGACGTACTGTCCGAGGCGAAGGCCGCGTGCAGCCCGGCGCCGCCGGCCAGGCCGACCGCGAGCACGACGATGCCGGTCAGGATGGCCGTTGCCATCGGCAAGTTCAGCGTCTTCTTCGGCTGCAGCGCCGCGTCGACCTCCGCATCCGACCCGATCTGGGTGAAGTCGTCGGGTGCCTGACTGCCCGGTGTCTGGTTGCCCGGTGTTTGGTTGCCCGGTGATTGGTTGCTCGGTGTCTGGCTCATCAGTGGACCTCTCTCATTCGTGGCGTAGGGCATCGATGGGGCGGAGGCCGGCGGCCCGGTGCGCGGGCATGCTGCCGAAGAACAGGCCGACGGCCGCGGACACGCCGAAGGCAAGCGCGATCGACGACGGCACCAGCACGGGCTGTACCCCGGCCAGCTCGAACCGGCTGACGATCAGCGCGGCACCCACCCCGACCGCACCGCCGATCAGGCTGAGCAGCGTCGCCTCGATCAGGAACTGGCCGAGGATCGCCTGCCGCCGCGCGCCGAGCGCCTTGCGGATGCCGATCTCGCGGGTCCGTTCGGTGACCGTGACGAGCATGATGTTGGTGACGCCGATCCCGCCGACGATCAGGCTGATCGCGGCCACCGTCGCCAGCAACGCGGTGAAGGTCGCGGCGGTGTCCTGGCTGGTCTGCAGGATCTGCGCGGAGTTCGTGATCCGGAACGGCGAGGTCTGATCCGCGGGCACCTCGTGCCGGGCCGTGAGCAACTGGGTCACCTCGGCCTGCGCCACGTCCACCCGATCCTTGCCGGCCGCCTGGACCACGATCTGGTTGAGCGCGCCGTACCCGGCCTGGGTCGCCCGCAACGTGCTGATCGGCACGACGACCGCCGCGTTCGGATCGGAGAACCCGGTGCTGTCCTTGCTCGCGAGCACACCCAGTACGGCGAAGTCGACCGACCCCAGCTTGATCGTCTGACCGACCGCGGACCCCGGTCGGCCGAAGAGCTCGGTGGCCGCCGTCTGTCCGAGGAGAACTACTCGCTGCGAGGTGTCCACGTCCTGCTGGGTGAACGTCTGGCCCGACTCGATCGGGGTATTCGTCGCCGGCAGGTACTCCGGGGTCGTGCCGATCACCTGGTTGACGGTGTAACTGGTGTCCCCGTTGGTCGCCGTACCGGTGCTCGTCATCACCGGCGCCACCGAAGCGACGTCCGGTGCCAACTGTTTGTCGGCAAGGGCTTGAGCATCGTCCATGGTCAGCGCGTACTGCTGGGCGGACGGACCCGCCTGGCCACGCATGAACCCGCCACCGCCGCCAGTCGTCGACACGGTCAGCAGGTTGGTCCCCATCGCCTCCAGCCGGTCCTGCACCGCCTTGCCGGAACCATTGCCGACAGCAACCAGCACGATGACGGCGCCGACACCGATGGAAACACCGAGCACGGTCAGCAACGAGCGCAGCTTGTTCGCACCGAGACCGCGCATGGCGGCCCCGAACAGGTCGCGGGGTGACATCAGCGGGTCACCTCGTCGGCGACGATCCGGCCGTCGGACACCTGGATCAGCCGGCGCGCGCGGCGGGCCACCTCGGTCTCGTGGGTGATCACCACGACCGTCCGGCCGTCGGAGTTCAGCTCGTCGAACATGCCGAGCACCTCGTCGGTCGAGTGCCTGTCCAGGTTGCCGGTCGGTTCGTCGGCGAGCAGGATCCGCGGACCGGTCGCCAGCGCCCGGGCGATCGCGACGCGTTGCTGCTGACCGCCGGACAGCTGGTTCGGCCGGTGGTCCTCGCGATCGGCGAGGCCGACCAGCTCCAGCGCCCGGCGGGCCCGCTGACGCCGCTCGGCCCGGCGCAGATGTGCGTAGGTGAGCGGCAGTTCGACGTTCGCGATCGCGGTGGTGCGCGGGATCAGGTTGAACGACTGGAAGATGAACCCGATCTTGCGGCCGCGGACGAGCGCCTGCTGGTCCTCGGTCAGCCGGGCCACGTTCGTCCCGTCCAGCCAGTACTCGCCCCGGCTCGGTACGTCGAGGCAGCCGAGGATGTTCATCAACGTGGACTTGCCGGACCCGGACGAACCCATCACCGCGACATACTCGCCGGCCTGGACCTGGAGGGACACGCCGCGCAACGCGTGCACCGCGGTCTCGCCGATGCCGTAGGTCTTGGTCACGTCCCGGATGTCGATCAGGACGTCACCGGCCATTGTTCGCCCCCTGGCCCTGACCTTGGCCGAACCCGCCCTGCCCACCACCGGGGAGTTGGCCGCCGCCCGGGAACTGCCCGGTCCGGCCCTGACCCGCTTGACCCGAGTTCGCCGTACCGATCGCGCCCTGGAGCAACTCGATCTGCTCCCCCTCGGCCAGCCCGGACGTGACCTGGGTGAAGCTGTCCCCCCGCACCCCGACCTGTACTTCGCGGCTCCCGCCGCCGTTGGCCATCGTCACCGTGCTCGTCGTACCGCTGGTCACGATCGCGGTACTGGGCACGTAGAGCGCGTTGGTCGCCTTCGCGGTCTGGACCAACACGTTCGCGGTCTGCCCGATCCGGGCGGTGGCCGGCAACTTGGCCAGGCTGAAGGTCGCGGAGTACGAGACGACGCCGTTGGTGGTGGTCGGGGTCGGCGAGACCGAGACGAGGGTGGCGGACAGGTTGGTGTTGGGGTCGGCGTTCAGGGTGACGGTGGCGGACTGCTTCGCCTTGATCTTGATCGCGTCGGCCTCGGGGAAGGCGGCGACCACCTGGAGCGACTTGAGGTCGGCGATGTCGACGAATCCGCCGGTGCTGGTGGCTTGACCTGAGGTTGAGGATGAGGTTCCGGTCTCTGTACCTGAGCCGGAGCTTCCGGTGCTGCCCGACGATGAGCCGGCCACAGATCCCACGGTGCCGTTGACCGCGGTGATGGTGCCGGCGATCGGCGCCTTCAGTGTGGTCGCGTCGACGGCGGCCTCGGCGGCCTCCATGTTCTGGTCGGCCTGCTCCTTGTCGGCCTTCGCGCGGGCGAGGCTGGCCTTCGCGTTGGTGACGGCGACCTCGGGATCCTGGGTCTGCGTCTGGGACTGCTGTTGGGTCTGCCCGGAGGTCGGCGTCGGCGTTGGGGAGGCCGCGGCTTCCTCGGCAGCCTCGGCGGCCTCTTCGGCGTTGGTGAGTGACTCCTCGGCGGCCTCGACCGAGTTGTCCGCGGCGATCTGGTTCTGCTCGGCGATCCGGACCTGGCGCTCGGCGGCGGTCGCGTCCACCTTCGCGATCGCGGCGCCCTTGGCGACCACCTGGCCGACCTTCACGTAGATCGCGGTCACGGTGCCGGACGTCTCGAACTGCGGCGAGGCCGACTGGGAGCTGTCCAGGGTCCCGCTCGAGCTCACGCTGGCGGTCACCTCACCACGGGCCACGGTCGCCGTCGGGCGCGTCGTACTGGCTGCCTCCGACTCGTCCCGGAAGAACAGGAGGTAGGCGGTCACGGCGATGGTGAGAACAATCACGACCAGGGCGACGTTGAGCACACTGAGGCCACGGAGTTTGTGGCGCGGGAGGACCATGGACGCAGACGTTAGGGACAGATGCTGAGGAATCGATCGGTGATTCCTGGCAACTGGCTGTGAAAATCCGGCTGCTCGCTGTGGAAAACCTGCTGATCCGGTGCTTTGGCGCGCGACACACGGTGCCAGATGCCTTCCCCACCCCACCGCCCCCGTCTATTTGTGAACGGCTGATGACAGCTAGTCACGACATGCGGCGCGGCGCCCTGTCAGGTGCGTACGGCTGGCTCGGGCATGCCAAAATGGGAATGATCCGGGTCGGCCGACCGTTGGCACGGATGACGAATCTCGGAGGTTTGACATGTCTAATCGCGTTCTGCGTGGTTCGGGGCTGGGTGGGGTCAGCTTCGAGGATGACCGTGGCGTCGAGTTCGCGCCGCGCCAGACGATCACATACGACTGCCCCCGCGGTCACGTGGTCGAGGTGACCATGGCGCACGACGCCGAGGTGCCCGCCGTCTGGGAGTGCCCGCACTGCGGCAACGAGGCCGCCCGATCCACCGGTGAGAAGCCGGAGCCGAAGCAGGAGAAGCCGGCCCGGACCCACTGGGACATGCTGCGCGAGCGCCGCAGCATCTCCGAACTCGAGGAGCTCCTCGCCGAGCGCGTCCAGCTGCTCCGCAACGGCGAGATCGGCCCGGCGCATCTCCACCGCACCCGCTCCACCGGCGGCAAGCGCACCGCCTGACCCGCAAGCCCCCGAACGGGCCGTCCCGCACCCGCGGCGACGGCCCGTTCGCCGTCTCCCCACCCCCGTCCGGCCCCGTACGCCGCTCGCCGGTTCCCCGCCGCGTACGCCGCCCGCCGGCCAGCGCCCCGTACTGCGCGGGGGCGGCGCGGGCGCTGTGCGCGGGGCGGGCGGGACTACTTGGTTTGGGTGGGTGGGGGGTCGTCGGGGGTGATGACTTCGCCTTCGACGACGTCGGGGGACATGCGGCGGCGGGCTTCGTCGGCCTGTTCGGCGGTGGGTGGGCGGTAGGTGCCGGGCATGAAGCCGGTGATGGGGTTGCCGCCGAGCTGGGCGACGATGCGGCGGCCGAGGAAGGCGGCCAGTACCTTGCGGGCCAGTGGCCGCGTGAACGGCAGGACGAAGAAGAAGCCGAAGACGTCCGTCACGAACCCCGGGGTCAGCAGCAGCGTGCCGCCGACCAGGACCAGGGCCGCGTCGGCGAGCTCCTTACCGGGCATCTTGGCGGTCTCGACGGCCTTGCGGAGGGCGTTCCAGGCGCGGCTGCCCTCACGCTTGATCAGCCAGCCTCCGAGCGCACTCTCGACAAGCAGCAGCCCGACCGTCGGCCAGCCGCCGATCACCTGGCCGATCTGGATGATCACGTAGATCTCCACGACCGGCACGACCAGCAGCGCCAACGCGACGAACCAAGGCAACCGTTTCATCTCACACCCTCTGCCATCTCGCACCCTGAGGCCCGGCTCACACCGGCACCTTCTCGCGGCTGGGAGTCGCCGCCGGCGGAGTACCGGGATCGGCAGAGCGAGTCCGGCGCCGGGCCAGCAACGCCAGCACTGCTCCCATGATCCCCAGGCCGGTCAAGGTCCACTGCGGCCAGCCGCCCAGCGTGGTCGCCAGCGTCTTGCTGTCCCGGACCGGCACCTGCGCCACGTACACGTCAGGCACGAACTGGTCGGACTTGTGCTCCACCGATCCGTCCGGCCGGACCACCCCGGAGATCCCGGACGTGGACGCGATCAGCACGGTCCGCCCGGTCTCGATCGCGCGCATCCGGGTGATGGCGAACTGCTGCTCCGGCTGCCCGGTACCGCCGTACGTCGCGTTGTTCGTCTGCACCACGAGAACCTGGGCGCCGCCCTTCATCACGTCCGCCACGACATCGTCGTACGCGACCTCGAAGCAGATCACGTCGCCGTACGTGACGTCGCCGATCTTCAGCACGCCGGGCACCTTGCCGGGAGCGGTCTGCCGGCCGACCATCTCCAGCCGCTTGATGTACGGCAGCAGCTGCTCGCGGAACGGGATGTACTCGCCGAACGGCACCGGATGCCGCTTCGCGTAGACCTGGCCCGGCCCGGTGACCGGATCCCAGACGATGCCGGTGGTCTGCCGTTCGTTCTCGCCCGGCCCTTCGAGCACCGCGCCGACCAGGATCGGTACGCCGACCGCCTTCACCGCCTGCTCGATGTCGGCCCGGGTCTCGGCGTCCTTGTACGGGTCGATGTCGGTCGAGTTCTCCGGCCAGATCACGATCTGCGGTCTCACCTCGGACCCGGCCGCGACCCGCTTCTGCAGATCGAGCGTCGCGTTCAAGTGGTTGCGGGTCACGGTGCGGGCGCGGCCGAGGAACTCCAGGCCCTTGCCCGGAACGTTGCCCTGGACCATCGCGGCCGTCACGGTCTTGCCGTCGCCGTCCTTGTCCAGCGAGATCAGTGCGCTGCCGCCGACGATCGCGACTCCGGCGACCAACGCGATCGCGCGCTGGCCAAAGGCGCTCTTGCGCCGTAGTACGGCGTACGCGAGAACGCCCAGCAGCGCGATCGCGAAGCTCAACCCGGGGATGCCCACCAGCGAGGCGAGTTTGCCCATCGGGGAATCGGAAAACGCCCAGGCGAGCCGCCCCCAGGGGAAACCGCCGAACGGCACCGAGGCCGTCGCGTACTCCGTCGCCACCCACATGCACGGGATCCAGAGCATCCACAGCCGGTGCTTCAGGGCCTGACTCGCGAACGCGCCGAAGACCGCGTAGAAGAGGCCCTCCAGGATCGCGAGGGCGATCGCCGCGTCGCCGCCGATGATGCTCAACCACGGGACCAGGACCGCGTAGTACGCGATGCCGAAGCCGGCCCCGAGCAGGATGCCGGCCTTCACCGAGACGCCGTTCAGCACCGCCAGGAACAGCGGGATCGCGACCACGATGAACCACGGATGGTCGTGCGGCTCGAAGGAGTAGCCGAGCAGCACCCCCGCGCCGACAGCCACCACCAGTCGCGGCATCAGTCGTCCGAACGCCTTCAGCCGCTCCACTCAGATTCCTCCTGGCCTCACACCGCCCGGCGGGTGCCGGTCGCACGACGGTACAACGTGCGACGGACCAGGATGGATCCGGTCAGGGACGCAGAACTGTCCGGAGGGGTGTTACGAGACCGCCGCGAGTTCAAATGTATCCGTCACGCGGGCGAGGACAGGCACGAACCAGCGCGGCGCTGTGCGACCGAGAGGGCTGCGCTGACCGAGAGGAAAGAGGCTCGGCCGCCCTTCGGACCAACCGACGGACTCACTGGATGCGAGCCGCCCGGCTGTTGTCTACTGGGCACCGAGCCTCTTCCACCTCTGCCCCGCGGGGGGCTAACCACCGGCGATCTCAGCCCCCGTCGACTCAAGCCTGGCACTGGCCTGGTCAGCGTCGCGGGATCATCCGGCGGCAGAACTTCTCGTGACCGTTGAAGAAACGGGATATGACGACCCCCAAAACGATGCTCGTTCGCCGCGGTTGTGTCAACCTCTCCGAGCCTCCTTCAAGGCGTTGTAACACTACTGCCCGCCCTACCTGGATCAACGGCCCACGATCCGCCAGGTCACGTTACAGAGCCGTCTCGGCACTCCATGTAATCGTTACCCTCGGCAACTATTCGTCACCCAGCCGGTACGACGACCGTCCCGGTTGCGCGCGTGATCACAAGCGGCTCGGCCAGTACTTCGGCCGCCGACTCCGACACGTCCGGCCGTCCCCGGCACACCACCGACGCGGCGAACGAGATCTCCCTGCTCCGATTGCCGACCCGGGTGATCGTTGCCTTCACCTCCACAACGTCGCCGGCCCGCAACGGCTGCACGAACTGCACATCGGAGTACGACGCGAACAACCCCTCATCTCCGTCGGCCTGGATGCACACCTCGGTCGCGACGTCACCGAACAGACCGAGCACGTAAGCCCCGTCGACGAGGTTGCCCGCGTAGTGCGCGTGGCTGTACGGGACGTACCGGCGATGGGTGACGGTCAGACCGACTTCGGCCTTGCTCATGCGCTTCTCCTGTTGGGCGTACGGATCCGGCGGGTGACAAGGGCGTCGACCAGATAGCTGGCCACCTCCCCCGGAGTGGTGCCGCGACCGAACACGCGGTCGACCCCGAGCTCGGCCGCCATCTGCTCTGTGAAACGGGGGCCTCCGGCAACAAGTACGGGCCGGGCGTGCTCCGGGTACGCCTCCCGGAAGGCGGCCGACATCTCCTTGGTGTTCAGCACATGCGCCTCGCGCTGGGTGACCACCTGCGACACCAGGATCGCGTCCGCCTTCTCCGTCTTGGCCAGGCGGACCAGCTCCGGTACGGCGACCTGGGCGCCGAGGTTGACCACCTTCAGCTCGCGGTAGTACTCCAGGCCCTTCTCCCCCGCGAACCCCTTGATGTTCATGATCGCGTCGATCCCCACGGTGTGTGCGTCGGTACCGATACACGCGCCCACCACGGTCAGCCGGCGGCGCAATCCCTTGCGGATGGCAAGGTTCGCCTCCTTCGGCGACAGCAGCGGGTAGTCGCGTTCGACCACCTCGACCTTGCTGGTGTCGACCAAGTGGTTCACCGCTCCGTAGACCACGAAGAAGGTGAAGTCCGGCCCCATCGCCTTGGAGTGCACGACCAACGCAGGTTCCATACCCATCTTGTTGGCCAGCTGGACCGCGGCGCCCTCGGCCAGCTTGTCGTGCGGAATCGGCAACGTGAACGACAGCTGGACCATCCCGTCCCCGGTCGTGTCGCCGTACGGCCTGATGATGCTCACTGCGCCTCCTCCAGCAACTCGGTCGCTGGGTTGTAGTACACGTCGGACCGGCGGGCGACGCCGTCGAGGCCGCGGCCGGCGTCCTGCGGTCGCTTCATCAACCCGAACGTCCCGTCGCCGATCGCGTTCAGCAGGCCGTCGTCGACGATCTCCTCGAGCAGCTCGACCGATTCGGCCAGCACCTGGCGGGCGCGGGTAGCGATGAACCCATTCGGCTCCGGCCGGAAGTCCTCATGAAGGTTGCCGGCAGCACCTAAGACGTACCGGACGTTCTGCAGCGCCAGATCGCGATCCGAGATCCACGGCGTCACGACGGCTTCAGTCATCATCCCGACCAGCAGGATCCCCTGCCCGGTCATCGCGCCGACCAGGTTGAAGAATCCGTCCAGCAGGTAACCGCGGAACACATCACCGGTCATGTGCCGGGTCGGCGGCATCCACTTCAGCGGCGCGTCCGGGAACAGCTGCCGGGCCAGCATCGCGTGCGCCAACTCCAGCCGGAACGAGTCCGGCAGGTCGGGGTTGATCTCGAACGCGTGCCCGAGACCCAGCTGCCAGTCCGCCAGCCCGGCCTCCTTGGCGAAGTACTCGTTCAGCAGCTGCGACACCGTCACCGTGTGCGCGGCCTCGACCGCGTCCGCCGTGGTCAGGTAGTTGTCCTCACCGGTGTTGATGATGATCCCGGCGCGGGCGTGGATCTGCCGGCTGAACCGCTGGTCGACGAAGGTGCGGATCGGGTTGATGTCGCGGAACAGGATCCCGTACATCGAGTCGTTCAGCATCATGTCCAGCCGCTCGAGCCCGGCCAGCGTCGCGATCTCCGGCATACACAGCCCGGACGCGTAGTTCGTCAGCCGGACGTACCGGCCGAGCTCGCGCGACGACTCGTCCAGCGCGGCCCGCATCAGCCGGAAGTTCTCCTGCGTCGCATACGTCCCCGCGAACCCTTCCCGGGTCGCACCTTCCGGCACGTAGTCGAGCAACGACTGCCCGGTCGACCTGATCACCGCGATGATGTCGGCGCCCTCCCGCGCGGCCGTCTGCGCTTGCGGGATGTCCTCGTAGATGTCGCCGGTGGCAACGATCAGGTAGATCCACGGCCGCTGCTCCGGATCACCGTGCCGCTTGATCAGCCGGTCTCGTTCCCGGCGGCGCGCGTCGATCCGCTTCAGCCCGTACGCCGCCGCCTTCCGCGCCGCCGCTCGTGCCCGTACTGCGTCGCGCCCCTCCGGCAGGCGGAACGTGACCGAGCCCGTCGCCGCCTTCTGCGCGAGCACGGACAGGTCCTCGGCCTCGCCGCGGATCAACGCGTCCCACACCGGCAGCGCGAGGCCGTGCTCGAGACCGACGTCGGCCCGCACGGTGTCCGCGAGCCGGTTCACCCAGGGGATGCCTTCTGTGTCGGCACCCCTAAGCCCGGCGAGCCGTAGTACGGCGCGCTCGACCGACACCGTGGTGTGCTGGCGGGCCAGGTTCACGATCGGCCGCCCGGCCTTGCGGGCCAGGCTTCGCGCCTTCCGCACGGTGACCGGGTCTAGGTCGAGCTTCTTCACAGCACGGGTCACGACGGCCATCCTTCGGAGTCGTAGACGATCCGCCCACCAACGACTGTCCGCAGGCAGGTCGGCACAGGGGCCTGGTCACTCAGGTCGGGCAACACCGGGACGCCCGCGCGCGGGTCGGTCGACCACGCGGCGACCCGCTGGTCCGGCGTCTGGACGACAAGCTCCGCGTCGCTCTCCCACACCGCGTACGTCGCGGCGGTGCCGAGCGCGAGCACTCCGGCGTCGTCGATCGCGGCAGCCCGCCAACCGCCCCGGGTGTGCGCCTGGAACGCTGCCCGCACGGTGATCCGCTCGGCCGGGTTGTGGTGGAACGCAGCCGCCCGCACGGCCTCCCAACCACCGAGCTCGGTGACCGGAGCATCCGACCCGAAGGCCAGTACTACGCCCGCGCGGGTCAGCGAACCGAAGGGGTTCATCCCCTGCCAGCGGTCGCCCACGCGGTCGGCGTACATGTCGTCCGGCCCGCCCCAGAGTCCGTCGAACATCGGCTGCACGGACGCGACGACCCCGCATCGCGCGAGCGTGGCGATCACGGCCTCGTCGGGCATCTCGACGTGTTCCAGCCGGTGCCGCGCGGCGACCAGAGCCTGTACGCCGAGTTTCTCCTCGGCGAGCTCGAATCCGCGAGCGATGTTGTCCAGGGCAAGGTCACCGATGCAGTGGAAGCCGGCCTGGATGCCGTTCTCGGTGCACGCGATCACGTGCTCGGCGATCTGCTCAGCCGTCAGGTACGCGTGCCCACGGTGGTCCGCGCGGTCGGCGTACGGCTCCCGCAGTGCAGCCGTCCGCGACCCGAGCGCGCCATCGGCGTTGAGGTCGCCGGCGAGGCCCGCGAGTCCGTACGCCGTCACGTTGTCGAAGACGCCGGTCTCACCCCAGTACAAGGTCGCCGCGAGCCCGAGCTCCTCGGCGGCCTGCCGAACCAGCGGCAGCTCCCATAGCGGCCCGATGTGCGGCGCCGCCATCTCGTGGAACGCGCCGATGCCCTTGCTCGCCATCGCCTTGACCGCTGCCCGAGCATCTGCCAACCGCTGCTCTGGGCCGACCAACGCGCTCAGCGCATCCCGTACGGCGTGGTTCGCGGCGCGCTCAACTCTGCCGCCGGCGTCGAAGCCCGTCTGCGTGGTCAGGCCGTCAACTGCTGCGGCCAGGGACGACGAGACGACACCCGAGTGGCCGTCGACCCGCGACAGGTAGACGCGGCGACCATCCGCGGCCCGGTCGAGTTCCTCGGACGTCGGCGGGCGACCCTCGGGCCACTTCGTCTCGTCCCATCCGGCGCCGTCGATCACGGCATCCGATCCAAGGTCGGCGGAGAATGCGGCCAGGCGGTCGAGTGCCTCGGTGAGGCTGCGAGTGCCGGCAAGGTCGAGGCCGGTCAGCAGCGCGCCGGTCTGCGCGGCGTGGACGTGGGCGTCGACGAATGCAGGCGTGACGAGCTTGCCCTGGAGGTCGATCACCTCGTCCGCGCCGCTCGCGTAGGAACTCGCGCCGGTGTCATCGCCGAGCCAGGTGACCACGCCGTCGTCGAACGCGATCGCGGTCGCGTGCGGGTCGGCGGGAGAGTAGACGGAACCGTTCGTCAGAAGTGTGCGCACAGAGCTAATCCTGCCCCTCAGCCGCGATCCTGCCCTCGAACAGCTCGCGGACACCCGGAACCGACCGCAGCAACTCGAGCGCGTAGTCCGCGTGACCGGGCACATATCCGTTGCCCACAAGCATCGTCACGTCGGCCGCCAAGCCCTCCGCACCGAGCGCAGCGGCCGAGAACGACGTCGCCATCGAGAAGAAGATCACCGTGCCGCCATTGGCCGTTGCCAGTACTGCGCCGTGCTCGCAGCCGGGCACATCCACGCAGACCACCGTGATGTCCGCCGGTCCCCCGGCCTGCTCGACCGCCTTCGCCAGCGCGACCGGATCGCGCGCGTCCGCGAGTGCGACCACATCTGCGAGCCCTGCGGCCGTGAGCTTGTCCTGCTCGGCCTGGACCGGGACGATGCCGATCGTCCGCGAGGCTCCGGTGTGGCGGGCCGCGGCCAGCGAGAGCGAACCACTTTTACCTGCGCCGCCAATTACTGACACGACAGGCTTTGTGCCTTTGTCGACATACTGGCGGACCACGCGAGCGGTCAACGCGGGCGCACCACAGACGTCCATCACCGCGAGCGACAACTCCGGCGCAAGGTCGGCCGGCAGCTTCGCGACGATCGATCGGGCGAAGAGGATTGCATGCCCTTCGGCCGGGACCTGCTCGCTCTTGCCATCCCACCAGGCCAGGCCGTCGGTGATCCGAAGCGGGGTGAGGGTCAATGAGACCAATGTCGCAACCCGGTCCCCCGGCTTCACCCCGAGGGGCGATTCCGGGCCGACCTCGTCGACGACACCGACGAGCATGCCGCCGGATCCCGTCACCGGGTTCTGCATCTTGCCGCGCTCGCCGACTATGCCGAGCACGGCCTGCTTGACCGCCTCGCCGTCGTGATCGTGAGCCTCGGCCAGCTGCCGATAGGAGGCGGCGTCGAGATTCAGCCGCTCCACCGAGATCCGCACCTCGTCCGGCCACAGCTCAGGGCGCGCGTCCAGCCGGGTCGCGGCCTGCGGCAACACGCCGGCGGGCTCGATCACGCGGTGCAGTCCGACGGGCGAGCTCGGTGCTGTCGGCACGGGTCCTCCTTCGGGTCACGGCTCGGCGCGAGCCGGGCGAAAATACTATCGATCTCAGGCTTCGACGGAAATCTTGCGGCATACTGATGGATGTGAGGGAAGTTCTATCGCTATCCTCACACAGAACCGTATCGCCAGTGGAGCCCGTGGAGGACTCACGTGACTGATCTGCTCAGCCCCGAAGTGGTGGCCGACGGCCAGCCGTACGCGTACCGGCGGACCGAGCTGGTCGAACCCGACTGGACCCGGCTGCCCGGCTGGAAGGACGTCACGGCCGAGGAGTGGCGATCGGTGCAGTGGCAGCGCGCGCATTGCGTGAAGAACGTCAAGCAACTGCGCGGCGTGATGGGCGACCTGCTGGAGGACCGGGTCTACGACGACCTGACCCGGGACCAGGCCGAGCGGGCGACCATGTCGATGCTGCTGCCGCCGCAGATGCTGAACACGATCGTCCCTAACGGCGCCGACGATTACACCGAGGCGTTCTACGCGGATCCGGTCCGCCGGTACATGCTGCCGATGTTCACCGACCGCCGGACAGACTGGCCGTCGCACCCGCACGCGGCCCGCGACTCCCTGCACGAGCACGAGATGTGGGCTACGGAGGGGTTGACCCACAGATATCCGACGAAGGTTCTTGCCGAGGTGCTGCCCACCTGTCCGCAGTACTGCGGGCACTGCACCCGGATGGACCTCGTCGGGAACTCGACGCCGGTGATCGACAAGCTGAAGTTCACCATCAAGCCGCAGCAGCGGCTGGACGACATGCTCGACTACCTGCGCCGGAACCCGGGAGTCCGGGACGTCGTGGTGTCCGGCGGCGACGTGGCGAACATGCCCTGGCCGCGGCTGGAGGCGTTCCTCAACGGCCTGCTGGAGATCGAGAACATCCGCGACATCCGGCTGGCCACCAAGGCGCTGATGGGTCTCCCCCAGCACTGGCTGTCCGACGACGTACGGGCCGGCGTCGAGCGGGTCGCTCAGCTGGGCCGGCAGCGCGGCGTGATGATCGCGATGCACACCCACGTGAACGCGGCCCAGTCGGTGACGCCGCTGGTGGCCGAGGCGACCAAGGCGATGTTCGAGGCCGGCCTGCGCGATGTGCGGAACCAGGGCGTGCTGATGCGTGGCGTGAACAACTCGGTGCCGCAGTTGCTCGACCTGTGCTTCGCGTTGCTCGACGGGGCCACGATCACGCCGTACTACTTCTACATGTGCGACATGATCCCGTTCTCCGAGCACTGGCGGGTCTCGGTGCGGGAGGCGCAGGGACTGCAGCACGGGATCCTCGGGTACCTGCCCGGTTTCGCCACCCCGCGGATCGTGTGCGACGTCCCGTACGTCGGGAAGCGGTGGGTGCACCAGCTGTCGGAGTACGACGAGGTGCGCGGGATCTCGTACTGGAAGAAGAACTACCGGACCGGGATCGAGCAGCACGACCCGGAGGCGCTGAACCGCACCCACGAGTACTACGACCCGATCGACACGCTGCCCGCCGAGGGCCAGGAGTGGTGGAAGCAGCACGCCGGCGACACCCTCGCCGCCGCCACCGCCAAGGCCGCCGCGTCCCGGTCCGCCGCGGAATCCCAGAAGCTCCTCCAGATCACCTGACCCCTGCCTCGCTGGTGCCGCTGCACAGGGGTCATCGGCACCAGCGAGTGGGTGGTCAGGCAGCACATGTGCTGTCCGCGCGAGGGACCTGGTGCGGCACGTCAGGGGGTCTGTGTGCGGTCGCGGCGGCGGAGGAATACTCTCCGCTGGTGACTGATCACCTTGCCGCCACGAGGGCGTCATACGACAACGTCGCGGACGCGTATCACGAGCTGGTGAAGGATCGGATGGCGGGGAATCCGATGGAGCGCGCGATGCTCAACGCCTTCGCCGAACTGACCGGCGACCCGATCGCCGACCTGGGCTGCGGAGCCGGCCGGACCACCGCCTATCTGAAGTCGGCCGGCTGTGCCGTCTCCGGCATCGACCTGTCCCCCAAGATGGTCGAACTTGCCCGCCGCAACAACCCGGGGATCCCGTTCGAGGTCGGCTCGATGACGGAGCTGAGATTCCGCGACGACGAGCTGGGCGGCGTACTGGCCTGGTACTCCACCTTCCACATCCCCCAGCCCGAGTTGCCCGCGCTGTTCGTCGAGTTCAAGCGGGTACTACGTCCGGGTGGGCGCGTGCTGATCGGCACCCACACCGGCCAGGACGAAGTACTGCGCCCGGAGAAGGCGTACGGCCATGCGGTCAGCTACACCGCCTACCTCTACCGCCCCGAACTCCTCGTCGGAGCCCTCGAACAGGCCGGCCTCACCATCACCGCCCAACTCACCGAACCGGGCTCCCGCCCAGGCCGAGGCTACGCCGCCTTCTTCGCCCAAACGCCAACCTAACCGCCGTCCCTCCTCCCCCTCCCCCACTCCCGCGCCGCTGGGAATCGGGACCTCGGACAACAACCGGGGAGCGTGAACACGAAAATAACGTGTCCGAGGTCGCCGGTTCTTGTTCAAGGTCCAGCCGGGTTTCGGCCGGGTTCGGCCGGGTTCGGCCGGGTTCGGCCGGGTTCGGCCGGGTTCGGCCGGGTTCGGCCGGGTTCGGCCGGGTTCGGCCGGGGGTGGATCAGAGGGCGGGTGGGCGGCGTTCGTACGGGGTGCTGAGGACGATCGTTGTCGTGGTGGAGACGTTGGCGCGGGCGCGGATGACGGCGAGCAGCTCCTCCAGCGCGAGCGGGGTGGCGACCCGGACGATCAGGACGTAGCTGGAGTCGCCGGCGACCGAGTAGCAGGACTCGATCTCGCGGACCTCGCGCAGCCGCTCGGGTGAGTCGTCCGGCTGCGACGGGTCGATCGGCCGGATCGAGATCAGCGCGGTCAGCGGCAGGTCGAGCGCGGTGTGGTCGATGGTTGCCGCATACCCCTGGATCACCCCGCGCTGCTCCAGCCGCTTCACCCGCTGGTGCACAGCCGATGTGGACAACCCGGTCGCCTTGCCCAGGTCGGTGAAACTCATCCGCCCGTCAGACGCCAGCAGCGCGACGATCTTGCGGTCCAGGTCCTCCATCCTCCAGACCCTACTCTGAGCGACGGCCGAGAACAGCACATCTGTTCGCGGGTGAGACGCACCGCCCTGGCGGCGACCGACCGGGAGCAGTGCGGCGCCGGCCGCGGCCGCCGTTCTGATCACGGTGCAGCCTCCGCCCGCGAGTACGGCTCGGGCAAGTGTCGGTCGGTTGTGAAAGCATCTGGGCATGGCTGAGAGTGGGCAGCGGCTGATGCTGCTGGATACGGCGTCGCTTTACTTCCGCGCGTTCTTCGGGGTGCCGGACACGATGAAGGCGGCCGACGGGACGCCGACCAACGCGATCCGCGGGCTGCTCGACTTCATCGCGCGACTGGTCGAGAACCACCGGCCGACCCACCTGGTCGCGTGCTGGGACGACAACTGGCGGCCGTCTTGGCGAGTCGAGCTGATCCCCTCGTACAAGGCGCAGCGGGTCGAGTTCGTCACCGCGGCCGGGGACCAGGTGGAGGACGTGCCGGACCGGCTCGAGGTCCAGGTGCCGTACATCCGGGCCTGCCTGGACGCCCTCGGCATCGCGATCGTGGGCGCACCCGACCACGAGGCCGACGACGTGATCGGCACCCTCTCGCACCGCGCGACGATGCCGGTCGACGTGGTGACCGGCGACCGTGACCTGTTCCAGCTGATCGACGATGCTCGCGGGATCCGGGTGATCTACACGGCCGCGAAGGGCGTTGGTCGCGCCGAGGTGTACGACGAGAAGGCGCTGCTCGCGAAGTACGAGATCCCCGCCTCGCGGTACGCCGATTTCGCCACCCTCCGCGGCGACGCGTCCGACGGGCTGCCGGGGGTCAAGGGGGTCGGCGAGAAGACGGCCGCCTCACTCGTCACGGCGTACGGCGGGCTGGCCGAGATCCGGCAGGCCGCGGTCGATCCGTCGACGCCGATGTCGCCGTCGGTGAAGCGGAAGATCGTCGACTCGAGCGACTACCTGGACGTCGCGCCGACGGTGGTTGCCGTTGCCAAGGATGCACCGGTCGGGCCGTTCGACGCGACGATGCCGACCGAGGTGCAGGACCCGGAGCGCTGGCTCGACCTGGTCGAACTGCTCGAGCTCGGCAGCAGCGCCCAGCGCGTCATGTCCGCACTCAAGCTCGGCCCGAAGGCGTGACGGTTCTCAGCCTCAGCCCGACGGCATGATGCGTGATGTCCGCGCTCGGCATCAGCCCGATGGCATGACCTCACCGGAAGGAATCGCGTGACCCTCAGCACCCTCGAACTGGCCGAACGGTTCCGCTCCGAGATCGTCGAGCTCCGCCGCGCGCTGCACCAGGTCCCGGAGTACGACCTCGATCTGCCGAAGACGCAGGCCCTCGTCCTCGAGGCCCTCGACGGCCTCGACCTCGAGATCACCGTCGGCAAAGAGCTGTCGTCAGTGACCGCCGTACTGCGGGGCGGTGGCGGGCCGGGTCCGGTCGTCATCCTGCGCGGCGACATGGACGCGCTGCCGGTCACGGAACGAGTGGACGTGCCGTTCAAGTCCACGCACCCGGGAATGATGCATGCCTGCGGCCACGATCTGCATGTCGCGGGACTGGTCGGCGCGGCGAAGATCCTGCACGAGCTGCGGGACCAGCTGGCCGGCGACGTGGTGTTCATGTTCCAGCCGGGTGAGGAGACCTCCGGCGGTGCGCCGATCATGATCCGCGAGGGTGTGCTCGACGCGGCCGGGCGGCGGGCGGACGCGGCGTACGGTCTGCACGTCGGGGCCGCCGTCCAGCCGTTGGGGATGTGGAGCAGCAAGCCCGGCTCGTTCATGGCCGCGGCCGACCAGTTGCACGTGCGCGTCGTCGGGGCAGGCACACACGGGGCGACGCCGTACCGTGGCAAGGACCCGATTCCGGTGGCCTGCGAGCTGGTGACTGCCCTGCAGACGATGATCACCCGGCAGTTCGACGTGTTCGATCCGGTCGTCCTCACCGTCGGGCGGATCGCGGGCGGCACGAAGGAGAACATCATCCCGGACGACGCGTTCTTCGACGCGACCGTCCGGACGTTCTCCGCGGAGACCCGGGCGAAGGTGCAGCGGACGTCGACGCAACTGGTCGAGGCGATGGCGGCCGCTCACGGGCTGACCGCCGAGGTGGACTACCGCCTCGGCTACCCGGTGACGGTCAACGACCCGGCGGAGTACAGCTTCGCCCGGGACACCATCGTCGAACTCTTCGGCCCCGGTCGGTTCCGCGAGCGCGCCAATCCGCGCTGCGGCGCCGAGGACATGTCCTACGTCCTCAACGAGGTCCCCGGTGTCTACCTCAACCTCAGCGCCTGCGCCGCCCCCGACCCCGGGGCCGCCGCCGACAACCACTCCCCCTTGGCCAACTTCGACGACTCCGTCCTCCCCGACGGCGCCGCCCTACTAGCCGAACTGGCAGTACGCCGCCTAGCCCGCGGCTGACCCCAACCCCGCCCCTCGGCTCGGCTGTCCGTGAACCGCCACCACTCACCAAGCACCCGGCACCACCTCCACCCCCGCCTGAACCTCGCGCCGAAGCGCGCATCCGTGGGACTTACTGAGTGGTGCAGGTACGCTCACCGGCCGAGACCTGCGTCGCGGGCGCGGATTATTGCTTCGGCTCGGTCGGCGACGTGGAGTTTGGCGAAGATGTTGGAGACGTTGTTGCGGACCGTCTTGGCCGACAGGTACAGCTCGGCGGCGATCTGCGGGTTGGACCGGCCGGCCGCGACCAAGGTCAGGATCTCGTGCTCGCGCGCGGTGAGTTGTGGGAACGGACTGGTCGGCGTCGACACCGGGGCACCGGCGAAGAACTCGGCGACCCGGCGCGCGATCGCGGGCCCGAAGATCGCCTCGCCCTGGGCGACGGCGGTGATGGCCCGGACGATCTCCGCCTGGTTCGCGCCCTTCAGCAGGTAGCCGCGAGCGCCGGCCCGCATCGCCGCGAAGAGGGTCTGGTCCTCCTCGGCCATGGTGAGGACGACCACGCCGATGTGTGGGCTGTCGGAGGTGATCCGGCGGGTGGCCTCGATCCCGTCCAGCTCGGGCATCTGGACGTCCATCACCACCACGTCCGGCTGCACCTCGCGCGCCCGATCGACGGCCTCGAGCCCGTTCGCCGCGGTACCGACCACCTCTACGCCATCCAGTGAACCGAGCAACGCGGCCAGCCCATCGCGGTACACCGGATGGTCGTCGACCAGCATCACTCGCACCGCCTCAGGCATGCGCGACCTCCGGTACCGCGTCGAGCGGCAACTGGACCCGTACTACGGTTCCCCCGGTCGGCGGGCAGCTGACACTGCAGACTCCCCCGAGTTCGGCGGCTCGTTCCCGGACCGACAGCATGCCCACCCCCGCGATGACCTCCTCGCCGATGCCTACGCCGTCATCGGTGACCGACAGTTCCAGCGCGGGTCCGTCGATCAGCCGCACCACGATGTCGCAGCGCGAGGCAGCCGCGTGCCGCGCGACGTTCGTTAGCGCCTCGGATGCGATCCGGTACGCCGCCACCTCGACGCCGGCGGGCAACGCACCCAGAGCGGCCGCGTCGACGGACACCTGGAGACCACCGAGCCGAAAGCGTTCCGCCTGCTGCTCGATCGCGCGGACCAAACCGAGTTCATCGAGCGCGGGCGGTCGCAGATCGTGGACCAGCCGCCGCACGTCCGCGAGCACCGCGGCCACCTCCACGGTCGCCTGATCCAGCATCCCGTCGGCCTCCTCCGGCGCGGACCTTGCCAGGTTCCGGGCCGTCTCGATCCGCAACGCGACGGCACCGAGAGTCGGTCCGAGGCCGTCGTGCAGATCCCGGCGGATCCGCCGCCGCTCCTCCTCCCGGGTCGCCACCAACCGGCTCCGGCCCTTCTGCAGTTCGAGGCTCAGGTCTGTCGCGCGCGCGGCGGCCGCCGCCTGCCGGACCAGGTCGCCCAACAACCGCTGGTCGCGGTCGGACAGGGTCGTCCCGTCCCCGAGGCAGAGGACGAGCCGCCCAACGGGCTCGCCGCGGTAGCCGACCGGGAGCGCGATGGCCGGCCCGGATTCCTTGCCGTGCTCAACGATCGCCCGCCGACCCGGGCCTCGATCGATCTCCACCCGCACGTACGGCAACCGGAACGCCTCCGCCAGGGTCCGCGCGACGGCCCGCAACTGCTCATCCGGATCCGCCGCCGACTCGAGCCGCTCGGCCAACGTCGACACCGTCGCGTAGGGGTCCTCCCGCGACCCGCGCACCAACCGCCGTACCGCGCGCCACAGGCGACTCCGGAGTGGCGCATAGACGACGGCGACGACCGCGATCGCGGCCAACGCTGCGTCCCGCTCCCCGAGCACACCACCCGCGATGGCGAATACGGCCAGGTCCACGCCGACGACGAGCAGCCCGAGTACGCCGTACAGGAAGGTGGCCGGTAGCAACCGATCGATGGCGTACAGGCGGTGTTTGGTGACCGCCCCCACGATCGCGGCCGACGTCAGCGCGATCGCCAGTCCGAACAGGATCGCCGGCACCGCAGGCGGGTTCTCCAGCGGCACGAGCAGAACGAACATGTCGATCAACGCGGCCCACATCAGCCAGCGGATCTGCGCGCGATGCTCGGGCGAGGCCGCGCGGTACCGGTGGACCGTCACGGCGAACGGCACCACCAGACTGACCAGCACGGCCGTGTACGCGACCCGTAGTACCGGCTCCCAGACCGCGTAGGGCAGATCGATGCTGAAGGGATCGAGCGCGAGACCCGCGATCTCCGCCGGCAGCGCGGTGTCGTGGTACCGGGTCATCACCGACAGCGGGACCACGATCAGCAGCAGCGGCAGCAGCGCTGTCAGGGCCAGGCTGACGATGGACAGCCAGCGCCAGAGCCGAGCGGTCACCAGCCGGCCGTCCGGGAAGAGCAGGATGAGCAGCGGCAGTCCCAACAGCAGCACCGCGCCGAACCGCGAGTAGAACCAGTACGCCGCGGACGCCCCCGGCAGACCGGGCGAGGTGTAGACCGCGTACGCCGCCCAGCTGGACGCGAAGCCGTCCACGATCCATACCAGACCGGAGATGGTCAGCACCCAGGCCACGGGATGCCGCGGCAACCGGTGGAGCAGGAGGAGACCCGGCAGCGTCTGGGCGAGCCCGGAAAGGACCGCCGTCCAGCCTGCATCCAGCTCGGCGGCAACTGGGATGTCCCCACCGTTCCGGAGGTCGAGCACCACCGTGATGGCGGCAAGCAGCGCAGCGACGGCCGCCAGCGCCATCGGCGCCCAGGCAGCCGACCTCGTTCGCGCGGGCAATCGCGACTCCCCCACCTCGGTCACCGTTGCATTGTCACCCAGCCGACGTCCCGCCGTCGCGGGTCAGCTGTCCCGTCTCGGGCCGGGACATTTCCGGGCGGGTTCCGGGGACCGCCGCCCCTGCCGCCCGGGTCAGACCGGCCCGGACAGTGGTGGCCAAGGGGGTACGAGGGTGCTCCAGGGGAGGAAGGAACGGCAATGACCGAAACACCAGCACGGGTCAGAACCGACGTGGCGGAACCGATCGACGCCCAGCGGGTGGGGGCAGCCGCGGTGGGGCTCGAGGTGCGGAAGGTAAGGCGGTTGGGGCTCGGGCTGACCGCGGGGACGCTGGCTTGGGCGACGAGTATCTTCGCGTTCACCACGGTCAACGAAGGGACTCCGGAGCGGATCGGGGATCTGACCGGGCTCGCGTTCCAGCTCGGGCTGTTCTGCCTGCTGGCGGTTCAGTACCGGACCCGGGCAACCGGGTTGTCCCGGCCGGCGGTCGGGCTGCTCAAGGTCGAGGCAGTCGTTCTCGGGCTTGCCAGCGTCTGGTCGCTCCTGCACGGGGTGTTCCCGGCGAGTCTGCAGGACGCCACCTGGCTGATGGTGCTCGACATCTGCTGGCCGCTGTCGATGATCGGGATGATGGTGATCGGGATCAAGATCGCGTTCACCGGCCGCTGGCGGGGTCTGCTGCGGTGGTGGCCGCTGGTGGCGGAGAGCTGGGTGTTCGTGACGATCCCGTCGATGATCATCTTCGGCGACGCCGCGTCCCGATGGGTCGGCGGAGGTCACCTCCTGATCGGCTACGCGACCCTCGGCGTACTGCTCGCAGCGCGCCCCGAGCTCGTCATCCCGAAGAACTGACTTGGTGAGGGGTGCCATCCCAGTGGATGGCACCCCTCACCAACTCAGCGTCGAGTTGCGCTCGGTCGGCTCAGGCTGGAGTCGAGCCAGGACATTCCGCGCCGCAACCACCAGAGCAACGGTGTCGTCGGGATCATAACTCTCGCCCAGCCCCACGAGAGCCAACCAGTCGCTGGTGGACTCCCCTTCGCTCCGGCCGACACCCATCCCTACCTCCGCTTGGCTGGCGGCTGATCCGCCCTGGCGCTAGTGTTCCGAGACGGGACTCTAGGTCAGCGGGTGGAGCGGATGAAGGCGTTGACCGCCGCGCCGAACTCGGCCGGTCGGTCCTCCTGGACGAAGTGCGCGGCGTTCGGGATGGAGACGTGCGGTTGACCTTGCGCTCCAGGGATCCGGTCGCTCAATGCCGAGTGGTCGCCGTGACTTACGTGGTCCTCGGCGCTGAACACGCACAGGAACGGCGTGTGGAGTTTCTCCAGCATTGTCCAGGCGGCCGCGATCATCGGGTTCGCCTCATCCTCGGCCGTGATCGGGATGAGGACGGCGAACCGGCGGACCCCATGGAGGAACTCGTCGCCCGGGTACGGCGCGTCGTACGCGGCCCGGACCCTCGGGGTCAGCGCCTTGAGCGCGAAGCCGTCGACGATCTCGCTGGGCCGGAGGTCCTGGGTGCGCTGGGTGAACTGCAGCCACTTGGCGACGTACTGCCAACCAGGACCGAGATCTGGGCCGCCGGCCCGGAGCCCGGTGTTCGAGGCAACCACCCGACGGAACCGGGTGGGATTCCGCGCCACCAGGAGCAGGCCCAGGGTGCCACCCCAGTCGTGGCAGACGAGCGTAATTTCACGAAGCCCAAGCCGCCGGAACAGGGCCTGCTCGAGCCAGTCGATGTGGTTCGGGTAGGTGTAGGCGAACCGGTCGATCACCTTGTCGGACTTGCCGAACCCGATCAAGTCGACGGCGATGCAGCGGTGCCCGGCCGCGACGAGCGGCGGAATCACGTGCCGGTACAGGTAGCTCCACGACGGATTGCCGTGCAGGAGGACGACGGTCTCGCCGGATGCCTTGGCCGGATCGCTCGGACGTACGTCGATGTAGTGCATCCGCAGCTCCTCGCCGCTGCGCAGCCTGATTCGCGCGTACTTGGGCTTGAACGGATAGTCAGGCAGCCCGGCGAACCGCTCGGCCGGCGTACGAACGATCTTCGGCCCTTCGGTGCTCGCGCTGGCAGTGTCGAGGTTCGGGGCCAGGGCAAGGCCGCCGGCGACAGCCGCAGCGCCGGCAAGGAATCCGCGGCGGCCGCTCGCCGTCCGCGCCGAATCGTCGATTCTGATCACGATGTTGCTTCTCCTCTTCGTCAGTGCCGCTCTTGCGCACCCTGAGAGGAGCTCGGCCGACCAAATGTGACTTGGCCAGCCGCGGGACCAGGCTTGTAGGCGGACGCCCACCACTCAGTAAACGCGCGGCATCACCTCCGCGCCCGCCTGAACGTCATGCCGAAGCGGGCGTTCTCGGGGCTTGCTGAGTGGTGCAGGTACGAAAGGGGGCGCCGCCCATCGCGGGTGGCGCTCCCTCTCGCCGTACGGGCTAGGGGCGGGCTGCCGGAGCGCCGACCGGAGCCGTGATTGCTGCTGCCTCCTCGTCGATGTCGACGACTGCTGCGGAGAATTGGGCGTTGTAAAGGCGGGCGTAGGCGCCGTTGGCGGTGAGTAGTTGGTGGTGGTTGCCTTGCTCGACGATTGAGCCGTCCTCCATTACCAGGATCAGGTCCGCGTCGCGGATGGTGGACAGGCGGTGGGCGATCACGAAGCTGGTCCGGTCCGAGCGGAGCGCGGCCATCGCCCGCTGGACCAGTACCTCGGTACGGGTGTCGACCGAACTGGTCGCTTCGTCCAGGATCAGGAGCTGCGGATCGGCGAGGAACGCCCGGGCGATGGTGAGGAGCTGCTTCTCACCAGCGCTCACGTTGCTGCCTTCCTCGTCGATGACGGTGTCGTACCCGTCGGGCAGGCTGTGCACGAACCGATCGACGTACGTTGCCTTCGCCGCCGCCAGCATCTGCTCTTCGGTGGCGGTGAGGTTGCCGTACATGATGTTGTCGCGGATGGTCCCGCCGAACAGCCAGGTGTCCTGCAGCACCATGCCGATCCGGGAGCGCAGGTCGTGCCGGGTGAGTTCGGTGATGTCCACCCCGTCGAGGGTGATCCGGCCGCCGTTCAGCTCGTAGAACCGCATGATCAGGTTGACCAGCGTGGTCTTGCCGGCCCCGGTCGGACCGACGATCGCGACCGTCTGACCTGGTTCGGCGACCAGGCTCAGGTCGGTGATCAGCGGCTTGTCCGGGTTGTACGAGAACGACACGTGCTCGAACTCGACCCGGCCCCGGGCCTCCGTCACCTTGGCCGGCGTCTCGTCGTCCGGCACCTGCTCCTCGGCATCCAGTACTTCGAACACCCGCTCGGCCGAGGCGACGCCGGACTGCAGCAGGTTCGCCATCGACGCCACCTGGGTGAGCGGCTGGGTGAACTGACGCGAGTACTGGATGAACGCCTGCACGTCACCCAGCGACATCGTGCCGGACGCCACCCGCAGACCGCCGATCACCGCGATCACCACGTAGTTCAGGTTCCCGATGAACATCATCGACGGCATGATAAGGCCGGAGATGAACTGCGCGCCGAACGCGGCCTGGTACAGGTCCTCGTTCTTCTTCGCGAAACTGGCCTCGATCTCCTTCTGCCGGCCGAACACCTTGACCAGCTCGTGCCCGGTGAACGCTTCCTCGATCTCGGCGTTCAGCGCGCCGGTGTGCCGCCACTGGGCGACGAACCGGGTCTGCGAGCGCTTCGCGATCGCCGCGGTCAGGACCATCGAGATCGGGATGGTGATCAGCGCGATCAACGCCAGCAGCGGCGACACCACGAACATCAGCGTGACCACGCCGATCACCGTCAGCAGCGAGGTGAGCAACTGGCTCAGCGTCTGCTGCAGGCTGGTGGAGATGTTGTCGATGTCGTTGGTGACCCGGCTCAGCAGCTCACCACGCGGCGCGCCGTCGAAGTACTTCAACGGCAGGCGGTTCAGCTTGTCCTCGACCTCGGAGCGCAGGTCCAGGATCGTCCGCTGCACCACGCCGTTGAGGATGTAGCCCTGCAGCCAGGACAGCAGGAACGCGCCGACGTACAGGCCGAGGACCAGCAGCAGTACGTTGCGCAGGGCATCGAAATCGATACCGACGCCGGGGATCAGGTCGATCCCGCCGAGCAGATCTGCCATCCGGTTGTCGCCGCGCGCCCGCAGGCCCCCGATCACCTGTTCTTTGGTCGCGCCGGCGGGCAGCGTCTTGCCGATCGCGCCGGCGAAGATGATGTCGGTCGCCCGGCCGAGCAGTTTCGGGCCGAGTACGGACAGGCCGACGCTGGCGATCGCGAGCAGGATCACGCCGAACACCTGCGTCCGGTGCGGCCGCAACCGCGCGAGCAACCGCTTGGCGGACGGGCCGAAGTTCATCGACTTGTCGCCGGGGATCCCGCCGGGTGGCCCGAAGGCCCGTCCGGTCGTGGGCCGCTCGGTCGCCTTCACGGTGCCCGGCTGCTCCTCGGCCGACCGCTCTTCCATCTGCTGGTCGGTCATGCCGCCTCCTCCGCGGACCGCTGGGACTCGACGATCTCGACGTACGTCGGACAGGTGTCGAGCAATTCGTCATGAGTGCCCTTGCCGACCACCGCACCGTCCTCCAGTACGACGATCTGGTCAGCGTCCACGATGGTCGACACGCGCTGCGCGACGATCACCACACACGCGTCGGCCGTGATCGGCGCGAGAGCCGCACGGAGCCTGGCGTCAGTCGCCAAGTCCAGTGCTGAGAACGAGTCGTCGAACAAGTAGATCTCCGGTTTGCGGACCAGCGCTCGCGCGATCGCGAGCCGCTGCCGCTGACCGCCGGAGACGTTGGTGCCGCCTTGGGCGATCGGCGAGTCGAGGCCGTCCGGCATCGCCGCGACGAAGTCCTTGCCCTGGGCAATCTCCAGTGCCTCCCAGAGTTCGTCGTCGCCTGCGTCCGGGTTGCCGTAGCGCAGGTTGCTGGCGACCGTGCCGGAGAAGAGGTACGGCCGTTGCGGGACCAGGCCGATCCGCTCCCACAACGCATCCGGTTCGATCTCCCGGACGTCGACTCCATTGACCAGTACTAGGCCGCCGGTGGCGTCGAACAATCTCGGAACCAGTGAGATCAGGGTCGTCTTGCCGGCACCTGTGCTACCGATGATCGCGGTCGTCTGTCCGGGCGATGCGGCGAAGCTGACGTCCCGCAGTACAGGCTCGGCGGCGCCGGGGTACTGGAACTCGGCGTGCTCGAAGACCAGGTCGCCGCGTCCGGTGAAGGTGCTGACCGGGTTGGTTGGCGGGCGGACCGAGGACTCGGTCCCGAGCACCTCGCTGATCCGGTCGGCGCAGACCGAGGCCCGCGGAACCATGATCATCACGAAGGTCGCCATCATCACCGAGAACAGGATCTGGATCAGGTAGCTGAGGAACGCGGTGAGCGCGCCCACCTGCATCGTGCCGTTCTCCACCCGGGACGCGCCGAACCACAGGACGGCGATGCTGGAGACGTTGAGGATCAACATCACCACCGGGAAGACCAGGGCCATCAGCCGGCCGGCCCGGACGGCGGTGTCGGTGAGGTTCGCGTTCGCCTCGCCGAACCGCTGGGTCTCGTGCGGCTCGCGGACGAACGCGCGGACCACCCGGATACCGGTGATCTGCTCGCGCAGCACCCGGTTCACCCCGTCGATGTTCACCTGCATCCGGCGGAACTGGGGCACCATCCGGGACGCGATCAGGCCGATCGATGCCGCCAGCAACGGTACGGCGACGGCGACCAGCCAGGACAGTCCGACGTCCTCGCGGACCGCCATGAAGATGCCGCCGACCATCGTGATCGGAGCTGCGACCAACATGGTGCAGGTGGTCACCACCAGCATCTGGATCTGGGTGACGTCGTTGGTACTGCGGGAGATCAGCGTCGGTGCGCCGAACTGGTTCACCTCCCGGGCGGAGAACTCCCCGACCCGGTGGAAGACGGCGGCCCGGACGTCCCGGCCGAACAACGCCGCGGTCTTGGCGCCGTAGTACACGGCGGTGACCGTGCAGATGATCTGCACCAGGCTGACGGCCAGCATCCAGCCGCCGGTGCGCATGATGTAGCCGGTGTCGCCCTTGGCCACACCCTCGTCGATGATGTCGGCGTTCAGGCTGGGCAGGTAGAGAGAGGCGATCGTCCCGATCAGTTGCAGGACCACCACCATGGACAGAAAGCCGGCGTACGGACGCAGGTGCGTACGCAACAGGCGAAGTAGCATCAGAGGTCCCCGGGGTGGTGTTTGCGGACACCGTCGAGTGCGAAGTCGACGATCTCCTCGGCGGTCAATGGCCGACCGTCCGAAATCATTGGGTGGGTGGCGGAGAAGGTGAGCAGCCGGATCCGGTGCGCGACTTCCTCCGGTGGGTAGCGGAGCAGCCCGGCATCCGGGCGGATCAGGTCGACGATGACGCTGTTGGCCTGTTCGGCGTCGGCCTTGCGCCGGCGCTCCTCCTTGGCGTCGTGCTGCCAGTGCCCTGGACGCATCCGCAGCGCGAACAGCAGCTTGAAGACACTGCGCAGCCGCGTCTGGCTGATCTCGACCGACTCGACCAGCCGGTCCCGCAGCGGCAGGGTCCGGTCGATCGACCGGAGCGCCTCGATCAGCGGGCCGGCCTCGAACGCCGTCCCCATCACGGCGTCGATCAGCGCGTCCTTGCTGCCGAACGCGCGGAAGATGGTGCCTTCGGCGACACCGGCCGCCTCGGCGATCTGCCGGGTGCTGACGTCGGTGCCGTGCTCCTCCAGCAACGGCAGCGCCGCCTTGACGATGGCCGCGCGGCGCTCGTCGGGCGGCAGTGGGGTCGCACGTGGGCTCACCCGATCGAGGCTAACTGAGTGAGCACTCACTCACAACTGCATTTTCCGGTACGTCACCACACCCCGCGTTGTTGGTGGGTCAGCGGTCGGCGAGGAGGGCGGCGATGCCGTCGAGGACTCGGGCAAGGCCGAACTCGAAGCCGTGCTCGGAGTCGTACGCCGCCTCGAACTCCTGCCCGACAGTGGTGCCGACCCGGGACGCGATCGGGAACTTCTGCGCGTCGCCGATCTTCTCCAGCAACGGTTCGTGCGCCTCCCACCACTCCTTGTCGGTGATCCCGGACGACTGGATCACCTGCTTCGCGTCGATCGCACTCCGGACGGCTCCGTGGACGTAGCCGTTGACCAGCGCGACCGCGGCGTCCATCTCGACGTCGGTCAGGCCGATCCCCTCGACGGCTGCCAACTCCCACTCGTACTTCGCCATCACGCCGGGGCCGAGCGGCGGGCGGCTCGTGGCGACGTACAGCATCCAGGGGTGGCGGAGGTAGAGCTCGCGGTTCTCCCGGGCGACCTCGTCCAGTTTCTTCCGCCAGTCGCCGGTCACCTCGCGGAGCGGCAGCTCGGCGTACGCGCTGTCGAGCATCACGTCCAGGAGCTCGCCCTTGCCGGGGACGTACCGGTACAGGGTCATGGCGCCGACACCGAGTTCGTCGGCGACCCGGCGCATCGACATCGCGGCGAGTCCCTCCGCGTCGGCGATCCGGGTGGCCGCGTCGACGATGCGCTCGACCGTGAGGGCCGGCTTGGGTCCCCGGGTCGGCCGGGCCTGCAGTCCCCAGAGCAGCTCGAGGCTCTTCGCCGGGTCGCCGCCGCCGCTGTACTCCTGGTTCATGGCCGAATTCTCTATTCCTGTACGCCGGATTCAGGTGCGCCGGCTCTATTCATGTGCGCGTGGTCGCCGGATTGGCTACACTCCTGCGGTTACCTCGTACAGCGTACTCAGTGAGGGCTGTTGATGCGTTCCGGGGTTGACCTGTAGCTAACTTGAGGTTCTACCTTCGGAAACTGTCGGTGGTCGGCGAGATCATCGGCAGTCCCTGGCCGACCAAGATCCGGAGCAGCGCCGTGAGCATGGAAATGACCGCGTGGACATCGATGTACCACGCGATGCACGCCTCTGACGACAAGCGCCCGTTCTCCCGGGCGACGCTGACCCGCATCCTCGCGTTCGCCCGGCCGCACCGGGCGCTGCTGGTCGCGTTCCTGGTGCTCAGCGTCGGCGCCGCCGTGCTGGCGGTGGCGACCCCGGTGCTGGCCGGCCGGGTGGTCGACGCGATCGTCGGCGGCAAGGCGGTCAGCACGGTGCTCTGGCTGGCCGGGCTGATCGCGATCATCGCGGTCGCCGAGGCCGGGCTCGGACTGTTCACCCGCTGGCTGTCGGCGCGGATCGGCGAGGGGCTGATCCTCGACCTGCGGACGGCGGTGTTCGACCACATCCAGAAGATGCCGATCGCGTTCTTCACCCGGACCAGGACCGGCGCTCTGGTGTCCCGGCTGAACAACGACGTGATCGGCGCGCAGCGAGCCTTCAGCGACACCCTCTCCGGGGTGGTGAGCAACCTGGTGATGCTGGTGCTGACTCTGGTCGTGATGCTGGGGGTGTCGTGGCAGATCACCCTGCTCGCCCTGGTGATCCTGCCGATATTCGTCATCCCGGCTCGCCGGATCGGCAACCGGCTGGCGGCGCTGGAGCGGGAGGCGGCGAACTACAACGCCACCATGAGCACCCAGATGACCGAGCGGTTCTCGGCGCCGGGCGCGACGCTCGTGAAGCTGTTCGGCCGGCCGGCCCGGGAGTCGCTGGAGTTCGCGGTCCGCGCCCGCCGGGTGCGGGACATCGGCGTCCGGACGGCGATGGTGCAGTGGGTGTTCGTGACGTCGCTGACGCTGGTGTCGGCGCTCGCGCTGGCCGTGGTCTACGGGCTCGGTGGTTTCTACGCGCTGCGCGATCAGCTCGACGCGGGTGCCGTCGTCGCGATGGCGTTGCTGCTGACCCGGCTCTACTCCCCCTTGACCGCGCTGGCGAGTGCACGGCTCGAGGTGATGACCGCGCTGGTGAGCTTCGAGCGGGTCTTCGAGGTGCTCGATCTGGAGCCGCTGATCAAGGACAAGCCGGGTGCTGGGTCGGTGCCGGAGGGGCCGGTCTCGGTCGAGTTCGACAAGGTCCGGTTCGCGTACCCGTCGGCTGACAAGGTGTCGCTCGCGTCGCTGGAGGAGGTCGCGAAGCTCGACACCCGGGGCGGGGTCGAGGTGCTGCACGAGGTGTCGTTCCGGGCCGATCCGGGGCAGATGATCGCGCTGGTCGGCTCGTCCGGCGCCGGGAAGTCGACCATCGCGCAGCTGATCCCGCGCCTGTACGACGTGGACTCCGGTGCGGTGCGGCTCGCTGGCGTCGACGTACGGGACGTGAAGGCGGAATCGTTGCGCGCGACCCTCGGCATGGTCACGCAGGACGGGCACCTGTTCCACGACTCGATCCGGGAGAACCTGCTGCTGGCCAAGCCCGAGGCGACCGAGGGAGAGTTGTGGGATGCACTAACCCGGGCTCGGTTGGGCGACCTGATCCGGTCGCTGCCGGATCAGCTGGAGACCGTGGTCGGTGAGCGCGGGTACCGGTTGTCGGGTGGTGAGCGGCAGCGGCTGACGATCGCGCGGTTGCTGTTGGCGCATCCGCGGGTGGTGATCCTGGACGAGGCGACGGCGGCGCTCGACTCCACGTCCGAGGCTGCTGTGCAGGCCGCGCTGGGTGAGGCGCTGGCCGGGCGGACGGCGGTGGTGATCGCGCACCGGTTGTCGACCATCCGGGCTGCCGATCTCATCCTCGTGATCGAGGACGGCCAGGTGCTCGAGCGCGGGACGCATGCTGAGCTGCTGGCGGCCGGCGGGCGGTACGAGGAGCTGTACCGAACCCAGTTCGACCAGCCGGGCGACTCGTCGACGGAGGCGGTTGTGGTCGGGGCTTCCTGAGATGGCTGACCAGGGTGATCACGGGGCTAGGAAGGAACTGGATTGGCAGCGGTGACGCAGGCGGAGGCGTCCGTAGTACCGAGGGATGTTGCGGGGTTGGCGGCGGTCTTCCGGCCGGCGGATCCGCCGCGGGAAGGGAAGGTCGGCTTCTGGGATCCGGACGGCGGTCCGCTCCCCCTCGGCGTCGGTGAGCATGCGGACTGGGCCCTGGTAGTTGCCGCTGGCACCGATGTGGAGCTGCGGTCCGTGCGGGTGGTCGAGGTGCCGGTCGCCGATGCGGTGGCGGTGCTCGGGCGGGCTCGGCGGGATCAGCGGGCGCATCCGAGCGCTGCGTTCTGGGGTGCGGCTTCGCTGGTTGCGTTGCAGCTCGTCGCTCGGGGGCGGCTGCTACCAGGGGTATCGCCCGGTGGGTACGACGCCTGGCGGGTGGGGCCGCTCGATTCGGCCGACATCGAGCGAGTACTGCAGCTTGCTGAGGCGATGCCGCTGGAAGCTCGGTCGATTCCTCAGAACACAACGGCGAGCACGCCGGGCGCGGCCGGTGCGGGGGGTGCCCAAGCGAATCTCGCCACCGCGGCCGGCGAGCTGCGGATGCCTGTGGCCGAGGAGTTGGTGCGGGAGTTTCTGGACGCCGTCGCGGATGGGATGCCTCGGTCGCCGGCTGCGGTGAAGGCGCATGGGACCGGGTTGTTCACGGCTAAGGCGCCGCAGCAGGCTGGGCGGTTGCGGTCGTGGGCTGATGAGGTGTCGGCGGGACTCGACACCGGCGTACGGATCTCGTTGCGGGTCGAGCTGGACTCCCCCGATGAGCTCGCGGATGCTCGGGGGTTTCGGATTGTGGTGCAGCTGCACAGCTTGCAGGATCCGATGTTGGTGCGGGATGCGGACGAGGTGTGGGCTCGGGACGTTGCCGGGTTCGGGCCGCGGGCGCGGATCGATGCGACGTTGGCGATCCGGCGGGCTGCGAGGGTGTGGGCACCGTTGGGACGGCTGCTCGACGCCGTCGTACCGGATCGGATGGAGCTGGCCGACGAAGAGGTCGGTGAGCTGCTGGCCGGTGGGGCGCAGCGGTTGTCGGCGGCCGGCGTGGATCTGCATTGGCCGAAGAGTCTCGGGCGGGCGCTGACTGCCCGGGCGGCGATCACGTCTGCGGATGGGCCGCCGTCGGATGTGCCTGGATTCTTCGGCGGCGGCGCCACGCTGGACTTCAGCTGGCAGGTTGCCCTGGGCAACGATCCACTGACCGACGCGGAGATGGACCAGCTGGCCGAGGCGACCCGGCCCGTGGTTCGGCTGCGGGACCAATGGATGCTGGTCGATCCCGACCTGGCCCGGAAGGCACGAGAGCGGATCCTCAAACCGGTCACCGCGATCGACGCACTCGGCGCCGCGCTGACCGGCAGCACCGAGATCGACGGTCGCCAGGTAACGATCACGCCGACGCGCTGGCTGGAGGATCTGCGGGCGCGGATCGCGGACCCGGACCGGTCCGACGAGCCGATCGAAGCGCCTGCTGCCCTGCACGCCACGTTGCGCGACTACCAACTCCGCGGTCTGCAATGGCTGGTGCGGATGACCTCGCTGGGGCTGGGCGGTTGCCTCGCGGACGACATGGGCCTCGGCAAGACGATCACGTTGATCTCGCTGCATTTGCACCGGCAGACCGATGAAGAGACCAGCGGCCCGACGCTCGTCGTCTGCCCTGCATCTCTGCTGGGGAACTGGGAGCGCGAGGTTCAGCGGTTCGCGCCGGGGACTCCGGTACGCCGGTTCCACGGGTCCGGCCGATCACTCGATGGCGCGGATCAAGGGTTCGTGCTCACGACGTACGGGACGTTGCGTCGGGATGCGGCGCGGTTGGCGGCGCATCGGTGGGGGCTGCTGGTCGCGGACGAGGCGCAGCACGTGAAGAACCCGTTGTCGGGGACGGCGAAGGCGTTGCGGACCGTGCCGGCGCTCGCGCGGGTTGCACTGACCGGGACGCCGGTGGAGAACAACCTGTCCGAGCTGTGGGCGATCCTCGACTGGACCACGCCGGGGTTGCTCGGCCGGCTCGGGACGTTCCGCAGCCGGTGGGCGACGCCGATCGAGGCGGACAAGGACGAGGACGTCGCCGGGCGGCTGGCGAACCTGGTCCGGCCGTTCCTGCTCCGGCGGCGCAAGTCGGACCCGGGGATCGCGCCCGAGTTGCCACCGAAGACCGAGACGGATCAGCCGGTGTCGCTCACCCGCGAGCAGGCGGTGCTGTACGAGGCGACCGTGCGCGAGTTGCTCGACGCGGTAAGGGCGAGTGACGCGATGGCGCGGCGCGGGTTGATCGTGAAGCTGCTGACCGGGTTGAAGCAGATCTGCAACCACCCGGTGCAGTACCTCAAGGAACCGGCCGGAGCGAGGCTGGCCGGGCGATCCGGCAAGCTCGAACTGCTCGACGAGTTGCTCGACACGATTGTTTCCGAGGACGGGGCCGTGCTCGTGTTCACGCAGTACGTCGAGATGGCGCGGTTGCTGGTGCGGCATCTCGGCGAGCGTGGGATCGCGAGTCAGTTGCTGCACGGTGGGACGCCGGTGCGGAAGCGGGAGGAGATGGTCGAGCGGTTCCAGGCCGGTGAGGTGCCGGTGTTCCTGTTGTCGCTCAAGGCCGCGGGGACCGGGCTGAACCTGACGCGGGCGGACCACGTGGTGCATTACGACCGCTGGTGGAACCCGGCGGTGGAGGATCAGGCGACGGACCGGGCGTACAGGATCGGGCAGACGCGGCCGGTTCAGGTGCACCGGTTGATTGCCGAAGGCACCATCGAGGACCGGATCGCGGCGATGCTCAACAGCAAGCGCGCGTTGGCCGACGCGGTGCTGACCGCAGGCGAGGCCGCGCTCACCGAGCTCACCGACTCCGAACTAGCCGACCTCGTCGAATTGCGGGGTGTGCGGTGAGTGAGGCTCGGGGGTTTCCGGCGTTCGGGGTGCAGCGGGGGCGGAGTACGCGCGGGAAGTCGTGGTGGGCGCGGGCTTGGGTGCAGGCGATGGAGGACACGTCCCTGGACTCGGACCAGCTGCGGAAGGGACGGCGGTACGCGAACTCGGGGCAGGTCGGCACGATCACGATCAGCCCGGGCCGGATCGCGGCGACTGTGCACGCGCCGCAGGACTCGTACGACGCGGTGGTGCTGGTCGATCGGTTGAGCGACGACGAGTGGCGGCGGTTCCTCGACCAGGTCGGGGCGCGGGCCGGGCACATCGCGGCGCTCCTCGACGGCGAGATGCCGCACGACCTGGTCGACGCCGCCGGGGACGCTGGGGTCCCGCTGTTGCCGGGCATCGGCGACCTGGATCCTTCGTGCACGTGTGATTCGTGGGAACTCCCCTGCCAGCACGCGGCCGGCCTCTGCTACCAGGTGGCCTGGCTGCTCGACGAAGACCCGTTCGTGCTCCTGCTGATGCGAGGCCGATCGCGGGAAGACCTGCTCGACGAGTTGCAGCAGCGGATGTCGGCCGGCCCGCGCGCAGCGGCCATCTCCCCGGCAGATGAGGGCTCCGGCCCTGACGGGCCGAGCCGAGTGGGGCACGGCGGGCCCGGGGCGGGCGGTGGTGCATTGCGGCGCGGGTCCATCGGCGTGCTCGCTGGGGAGGCGTTTGCCTCGGCCGTCGGCCCTCTGCCTGAGCCGCCCGCGATGCCGACGAAGGTTGGCCTGGATGACCTTGTGGTGAGTGGGACGCAGGCGTTGGCGGAGCTTGTGCTGCTTCCCCTGCTGGTGCTGGATGCGGCGCGGCGGGCTCGGGGTCAGCTCAGTGCGTTGTTGTCGGGTGGGGCCGAGCCGTGGGTGCTGGACGAGTGGCAGGACGCGGTGCGGCTTGCTGCTGACTATCCCGAGCTGGGCGAAGCGCTGAGGCGGGCGACCGGGCGGCCGGCTGAACTCGCGATCGGCGTTCAGGCGTGGTCGTACGGCGGTGCGCCGGGGCTCGACGTGCTGGAGAACAGTTGGTCGCCGGAGGCCGGGGAGCTGGCGCGCGCCCGGGTCGAAGTACAGGCGGCTGCGGACGATCCGATCGAGCTGACGGCTGAGGGCAACAGGTTGACCGCCGGCGGGCGCCAGCTCAGGTTGGACCGGGTCGGCCGGTGGCATCCGTATCGGCTCGACAGCGACCAGTGGATGCCTGCCGGTCCCCCGGATCGCGACCCGGCGGCAGCGTTCGCCGTACAGGACGAGTGGTAATTCAGCTGCGGACGGCACGATCCACCAGTTAAGGTCGGCGGACTTCGATCAGGGAAGGGAGTTGAGTTGATGACCGCGCGAGCGGCGGCTGCCTTGGGCAGTGCCCTGTTCCTCATCATGCTCGACTCCCCCATCCCGGCCTGACCAACCTCTGTACGGCGGGCCGCGGATCACCTTGATCTGAAAGGGATTCCCCGTTGTCCAACTCCTGGATCACCCGCGCCGAGACGCCCGCCGATATCGGCACCATTCGCGAGCTGACCCGACTAGCCTTCGGTAGGGACTTTGAGGCAGACCTGGTCGACGCGCTGCGCGCCGATCCGCTCGCCTGGCTGGCGCCTGAGCTGTCGATCGTCACCACCACATCAGACGGCGAGATCGTGGGTCACGCGCTCTTCACCCGCGTTCACATCGACGAAACGCCGGCGCTGTCGCTCGGACCGGTTTCGGTCGTGCCCGCCTACCAGAACCAAGGCGCCGGTAGCGCCGCCATCCGCGCCGGACTGGCGGTGGCCACAGAACGTGGCGAGCACGCGGTCGTTCTGCTCGGTCATCTCGACTACTACCCGCGGTTCGGCTTCGGGCCGGCGGCGAAGGCCGGTATCAGCGCAACCTTCGAAACCGGTCCGCATCTGATGGCGCTGGGGCTCGACGGCGGCCGTCCGCTGCCGGCCGGCGTCATCCACTACCCCGTGAGCTGGCAGATCTGAGTTAGGCCGGCCTCGTCGCCGTTCAGTGACGCTGTGTGGTCGCAGCGACCTTCTGTATACGGAACGGCGGCGGGGCCGACTCAAATCCCTTGTGTAACAGCTTGAGTCAAACTCGCGGAATCACTTGCGCACCCACCTTGTATACATGAAACAGTCGACGGAACCGCTCAACCCCTGGAGGTCGCAATGCCCCGCCGAACTCCGTCGACGCCGATCCGCCCCCGTCGGAGCACTCGGCACCGACTCGCCGCCTCAGCCGTACTCGCCGCTCTCGTGGTCGCGGGTACGGCCTGCTCACCGGTCCAGAGCACCGACAACCAGGCCGGCGGAGGCGCTTCCGACACGGCCGCGACGGCCAAGGACGTGTTCGGCGATCCCGCTGATCCGGCCAAGGTCAACCACGGCGGCACGCTGACGGTCGCCCTCTCGGCGGACCCGGACAAGCTGGACCCGTCGCTGTCCCGCAGCCTCTATTCGCGGTACGTCTTCCACACCATGTGCGAGAAGCTGTACGACCTCGGCCCCGACGCCAAGATCGTGCCGCAGCTCGCGACCGCGTTGCCGACCATCGCCGCCGACGGTCTCAGCCTGACCATCCCGCTGCGCGAGGGCGTGAAGTTCGCCGACGGCACCACGATGGACTCGACCGCGGTGAAGCTGTCGATCGAGCGCGGTCTGACGCTGGCGGGTTCGGGCCGCAAGAGCGAGCTCGGGCCGATCAGCTCGGTGCAGACGCCGGACGCGAAGACCGTGGTGATCAAGCTGTCCAAGCCGTTCGCCCCGCTGACCGCCGCGCTCGCCGACCGGGCCGGCATGGTCCTCAGCCCGGCCGCGGTCGCCAAGCTGGGCGCGAACTTCTCCACCGGTCCGGTCTGCGTCGGCCCCTTCAAGTTCGCCAACCGGGTCGCGCAGAACTCGATCAAGGTGGTCCGCGATCCGCTGTACTACGCCGCCGACAAGGTGCACCTGGACGCGATCGAGTACCGGATCATCACCGACTCGAGCATCCGCTCGGCCAACCTCCGGTCCGGTGACGCCCAGGTCGCCGACTCGCTGTCCACCCAGGACGCGCCGGAGGTGCAGAAGGTCAGCGGCATGACCGTGCTGCAGTCGGAGTCCCTCGGCTACCAGGGCCTGACCGTCAACATCGGCAACGCGGACGGCATCGAGAAGCCGTCCAAGCAGCTGGACACCCCGATCGCCAAGGACCCGCGGGTCCGGCAGGCGCTCGCCCTGTCGATCGACCGGGAGGCGCTGGTCAAGTCGATCTTCAACGGACTGAACACCGTCGCGTGCTCCCCGGTCTCGCCGAAGAGCCCGTTCAGCTCGGACGCCGCGCAGGTGTGCCCGGCCCACGACCCGGCGAAGGCGAAGGAACTGCTCAGCCAGGCAGGCGTCAGTACGCCGTACAAGGTCAGCATGATCACCTCGAACAACCCCGACAGCCTCCGCCTTGCCCAAGCGCTGCAGGCGATGGTCAAGGAGGGCGGCTTCGAACTGATGATCAAGCCGGTCGAGTACACCTCGCTACTCGACCAGCAGGACCGTGGTGACTTCGAGCTGCTGCAGCTCGGCTGGTCCGGCCGGGTCGACCCGGACGCGAACATCTTCAGCTTCGTCGGCACCGGCGGCAGCCAGAACGTGGCCGGCTACAGCGACCCCGAGCTGGACAAGCTGCTCACCGACGCCCGGCAGTCCCAGGACCAGGCCAAGCGGGTGGAGCTCTACGGTCAGGTGGTCGCCAAGCTGCAGCAGGCCGACCCGATCATCTACATGTACCGGCAGCGCAACCTGACCGGGGTCTCGAACAAGGTGCTCGGCGTCCAGACCTACCCGGACGGTGTGCTCCGGACCGCGTTCGCCGGTCTCGCCAAGTAAGGGCCGGTCCGGATGAGGCGCTATCTGCTGCACCGGCTCTGGCAATCGCTGGTCACGTTGCTGCTGGCAACGATCGTGGTCTTCCTCGGGGTCCGGGCGCTGCCCGGCGATCCGGCCCTGGCGCTGGCCGGGGAGGACCGCGATCCGGAGTCGCTGCGCGCGATCCGGGAGCAGTACGGGCTGGACGACTCGTTGCCGGTCCAGTTCTGGCAGTTCGTCAGCCACGCCGCGCAAGGTGATCTCGGCCAATCGATCCGGACCGGGGAGAGCGTGAACACGATGCTCCGGCACGCCCTCCCGGTCACGATCGAGCTGTCCGCGCTCGCGATTCTGGTGGCCAGCCTCATCGGCATCGGCGCCGGCGTGGTGGCCGCCGTACGTCGGGGCCGGCCGGCCGAGTGGGCCGCGAACGCGCTCGCGTTGCTCGGGTTGTCGGTGCCGAACTTCTGGCTCGGGCTGATGGCGATCCTGTACCTGTCGGTGGCGCTCGGGTTGTTCCCGGCGTCCGGGTTCGTGCCGTTCTTCAGCGATCCGGTCGGCAATCTGCACCATCTCGTGTTGCCGGCGTTGATCCTCGGTACCGGGCTTGCCGCGGTGATCATGAGGCAGACCAGGTCGTCGATGCTGGACGCCTTGTCGGCCGACTACATCCGTACGGCCGAGGCGAAAGGTCTGCCGCCGCGCGCGGTGATCGGCAGGCACGCGTTGCGGAACAGCCTGATCGTTGTCGTCACGATCGTCGGTCTGCAGCTGGGCGCGCTGATCTCGGGTGCGGTCGTGACCGAACGGATCTTCGCGCTGCCGGGGTTCGGGAAACTGACCGTCGACGCGGTGTTCCAGCGGGACTACCCGGTGATCCAGGCGGTCGTGCTGGTCACCGCGACGGCGTACATCGTGATCAATCTGCTGGTCGATCTGCTGTACTCGGTGATCGATCCGCGCATCCGGGTGCGAGGTGAGGCGTGATGGCTGTCGCCGATGTGACCGTCTCAGCCGGTACGCCGCTGTCGTCACGCCGTCGCAAGGTGGTACGACGGCTGCTCCGCAACCCGTTGGCGATCACCGGACTCGTCGTCCTCGGGATCGCCGTATTCGCGGCGTTGTTCGCTCCTTGGCTCGCACCGCATGAACCGACAGACACGCATCTGAGCCAGGCGTTCGCCGCTCCCGGTACGCCGGGGTACGTGCTCGGGACGGACGATCTCGGCCGGGACGTGTTGTCGCGGATCATGTTCGGGCTGCGGGCGTCGTTGCACGTGGGGATGCTCGCGGTCGCTACGTCGCTGGCGATCGGCGTACCGCTCGGGTTGATGGCCGGCTACTTCCGCACGATCGACGCGTTGATCTCGCGGTTCACCGATCTGGTGCTGGCGTTCCCGTTCCTGATCCTGGCGGTCGGGCTGGCGGCGATCCGTGGTGCGAGTCTCGGCAACGCGGCGATCGCGATCGGGATCGCGCAGATCCCGGGGGTGATCCGGATCGTCCGGTCGGAGACGTTGCGGCTGAAGTCGCTCGACTTCGTCTCGGCGGCGATCGTCGAGGGCGCGGGTGATCTGTGGGTGATCGGCCGGCACATCCTGCCGAACGCGGCGTCGGTGATCATCGTGCAGGCGACGGTCGCGATCCCGGCCGCGATCCTGGGCGAGGCGGTGCTGTCGTTCCTGGGACTCGGGATCCAGCCGCCGGCGCCGAGCCTCGGGACGATGCTGGCCGACGCGCAGCAGTTCGCGGCCAAGGCACCGTGGGCCGCGGTGATGCCGGGGGTCGCGATCATGCTGATCGCGCTGGCGTTCAACATCGTCGGCGACAGCCTCCGCGACGCACTCGACCCGAAAGCGAGCCGCCGATGAGCGCCATCTCGAAGGTGAACACGGAACCCCCAGCGGGAACAGGCCAGGTCGGCTCGACCGCAGCGGGGACCGGTCAGGCCGGGTCGAATGCGGCCGGTACTGGCGGAGTCGGCGTACCGGTGCTGGAGGTGCGTGGGCTGACCGTCACGTTCCGGACCGAGGACGGGCCGCTGTCGGCGGTCGATCGGGTGGACTTCGAGGTGGCCGACCAAGAGGTGCTGGCGGTGGTCGGCGAGTCCGGCTGCGGCAAGAGCGTGACGGCGATGAGTCTCGCCGGGCTGCTCCCCAGGACCGCGAGTGTCGACGGGTCGGTCCGGTTGGACGGGCGTGAACTCGTCGGCGCGGACAAGAAGACGCTCCGCTCGATCCGCGGCCGCGAGATCGCCTACATCTTCCAGGAACCGATGACCTCGCTGAACCCGGTCTTCACCGTCGGCAACCAGATCGGTGAAGTGCTCAGGATCCACAACGGCCTATCGCGCTCGACTGCCCGGAAGCGGTCCGTCGAACTGCTCAAACTGGTCGGCATCCCGTCGGCCGAACGCCGGATCGACGACTACCCGCACCAGTTGTCCGGCGGGATGCGGCAGCGCGTGATGATCGCGATGGCGGTCGCCTGCGATCCGAAGGTGCTGATCGCCGACGAACCGACCA
This sequence comes from Kribbella caucasensis, assembly GCF_004361855.1. Taxonomy (GTDB): domain Bacteria; phylum Actinomycetota; class Actinomycetes; order Propionibacteriales; family Kribbellaceae; genus Kribbella; species Kribbella caucasensis. The sequence continues at coordinate 215,325 of NZ_SNWQ01000013.1, read as the reverse complement.
CAGCGCTCGACGTGACGATCCAGGCCGGCATCCTCGACGTACTGCGTGGTCTGCGCGAACGGCTCGGCACCAGCATCGTCCTGATCACCCACGACCTCGGAGTCGTCGCCGACCTGGCCGACCGGGTGGCGGTCATGTACGCCGGCCGCGTGGTCGAGACCGCCAACGTCAACGAACTGTTCGCCCAACCCAAACACCCTTATACCGCAGGGCTTCTGGCCGCATCCCCGTCCGCAGGGCGGCACGCGGGCACGCACCGGCTCAACGAGATCCCCGGTCTGGTCCCGGTCCTTGCGGAGCAGCCCAACGCGTGCACTTTCGCCGACCGCTGCTCCCGCGCGAGAGACACCTGTACGACGGAACAACCGCTCCTGACGGCCGAGGGCACCCCAAACCACCACGTCGCCTGCTGGAACCCCGTCCGTGAACCGGTGGAGGTCTGATGTACGCACTGGAACTCGAAGACCTCGTCATGCACTTCGGCCCGGTCCGGGCCGTCGACGGGGTCTCTCTGCGGATCCGCAAGGGCTCTGTGGTCGCACTGGTCGGCGAGAGCGGTTCTGGTAAGTCGACAGTCGGCAGGTCCATCGTCCGGCTGCTGGAACCGACAGGCGGCACAGTCCGCTTGGCCGATGCCGACATCACCCACCTCAGTCGGCGACGGCTCCGTCCGCACCGGCGGGACGTGTCGATCGTGTTCCAGGACCCAGCGGGCTCACTGGACCCGCGACTGTCGGTCGGCGACATCGTGGGCGAACCACTGCGGCTCATGCGTCAGCGCGACACCACAGGGCCCGTGGCCGAGGCACTCCGACGGGTCGGGTTGCGTCCGGAGGTCGCCCAGCGATCACCGCATGAGTTGTCAGGCGGACAGCGTCAACGAGTGAGCATCGCGCGTGCACTGATCTCGTCCCCGGCGCTGCTGGTCGCGGACGAGCCGACCAGTGCGTTGGATGTCTCGGTGCAGGCGTCCGTGTTGAACCTGCTCGCGGATCTACAGCGCGACCTGGGGTTCGCGTGTCTGTTCATCACGCACGATCTGTCCGCGGTGGAGTACCTGGCCGACGAGGTCGCCGTGATGTATCTGGGCCAACTGGTCGAACAGGGCCCGCGCGAACGGATCTTCGGCGTACCGGCTCATCCGTACACGCAGGCGTTGCTGTCGGCCGCGCCGGTGCCGAATCCGGTGGCGCAGCGGGCGCGGCAGCCCGTACTGCTCGGGGATGACCTGCCGTCGCCGATCGACCCACCGCCGGGGTGCCGGTTCCACACGCGGTGCCCGGTAGCCGTGGAGAAGTGCAGGACCGTTGTGCCGGAGGCCCGGGTGATCGGTGAGGGCGGTCATCAGGTCGCTTGTCACCTGGTCAGCGACGACGGCACCGGACCGGACGTAAGAGAACGACCGGGGCGGTGGGGTGGGGAAAGCATTCAAACACAGTCGAACGAGACAGGAGTTGCTCGATGACCTTCACCACCCGGCCGACGTTGCGCGGTACGTTCGGGGTGGTCTCGTCCACGCATTGGCTGGCGTCGCAGTCGGCGATGCGGATCCTGGAGCTCGGCGGTAACGCGTTCGACGCGGCCGCTTGCGCGGGATTCGTGCTGCACGTGGTGGAGCCGCATCTGAACGGACCGGGCGGTGAGGTCCCGGCGATCATCACGACCGCCGACAACCCCACGCCACGGGTGCTGTCGGGGCAGGGCGTTGCTCCCGCCGGTGCGACGATCGAGCACTTCCGCTCGCTGGGTCTGTCGATGATCCCCGGCTCCGGACCGCTTGCGGCCGCAGTACCGGGTGCTGTCGACGCGTGGCTGTTGTTGCTGCGCGACCACGGGACGCTCTCGCTGCGCACAGTGCTCGAACCAGCGATCGGGTATGCCCGCAACGGCCATCCGGTCGTCGGACGGGTCGGGGACACCGTCCGTACGGTGCAGGAGCTGTTCACTTCGCATTGGCCGACCTCTGCTGAGCTGTGGTTGCAGGACGGGCGAGCGCCTGGCGCTAACTCGCTGTTCAAGAACCCCGTGTACGCCGTCACGCTCGAGCGGCTGGTCATGTCTGCCGAGGAGGCCGGCGCGGATCGTGTGGTCCAGGTCGAGCGGGCTCGGTTGACCTGGCGCGAGGGGTTTGTCGCGGAGGCGATCGACCGGTTCTCGCGGCTGCCGCATCGGGACTCCAGTGGCGCGGACCACCCCGGCCTGGTGACGGGTGATGACGTGGCCGGGTTCGAGGCGAGCTGGGAGGACGCGGCCACGCTGGAGTGGCACGGTCACACGGTCGCGAAGACGGGCCCGTGGGGTCAGGGTCCCGGTCTGCTGCAGTCGCTGGCCGTCCTTGCGGAGCTGGGCGATCCGGCGGACCTGGACCTGACGAGTGCGGAGGCCGTGCACGCGACGGTCGAGGTGATGAAGTTGTCGTACGCCGACCGCGAGGCGTGGTACGGCGACGGCGCGGACACGCCGCTGAAGACGCTCCTCTCCCCCGCGTACGCCGCCTCGCGGGCCGCGCTGATCGGTGACGTGGCGTCGATGGAGTTGCGGCCGGGTAGTCCCGACGGTCGCGCGCCGAAGTTGCCTGCGCTTGCTGTGGGCAACGATCTTGGCGGGGATGCGACCACGGGTGAGCCGACGGTGTCGCCGGAGGGCGTGACGCGCGGCGACACGTGTCACGTCGACGTGATCGATCAGTGGGGCAACGTGATCTCCGCGACGCCTAGTGGTGGTTGGTTGCAGTCGTCGCCGACGATTCCGGAGCTGGGGTTCTGCTTGGGTAGCCGGTTGCAGATGTTCTGGTTGGAGGAGGGGCTGGCGTCGTCTCTTGCTCCGGGGTTGCGGCCGCGGACCACGCTGACGCCGACGCTGGTGCTGCGGGACGGCGTACCGGTGCTTGCTTGTGGTTCGCCGGGTGGTGATCAGCAGGACCAGTGGCAGTTGCTGTTCCTGCTCCGGCATCTGGCGGGCGGGCAGGAGTTGCAGGAGGCGATCGATGCGCCGGCCTGGCACACGACCGGGTTCCCGTCGTCGTTCTACCCGCGGGCGATGGAACCGGGCGGCCTGACGATGGAGAGCCGGCTCGGCACTGCGGTTCGCGACGAGCTGGTACGCCGCGGCCACGTGGTGACCGAGGCGGACGCCTGGAGCCTGGGCCGGTTGTGCGCAGTACGCCGCGACCCCGACGGCGTGATCAGCGCAGCCGCCAACCCCCGAGGAATGCAGGGCTACGCAGTCGGCCGATGAGCCTCTGTCGGCCGCTCCCCCGCTTGTCAGGCGGGGGCGGTGAGGGCGGCGGCGGCGGCGGCTTCTACGTGGATTCGGGCGGCTTCGGTGGCGGCGGGGCGATCGGCGGCGGCGATCGCCTCGACCAGGCGGAGGTGCTCTTCCCAGGAGTGTGGTGCGCGCTGCGCGGCCCGGACGCGGAAGACCCAGTGGACGTGGTGGTACATCGCACCGGACAGCGAGGACAGCCAGCGGTTGCCGCTCAGCTCGATCACCGCGATGTGGAAGGCGGAGTTCAGCTCGGCGACCCGGCCGAAGTCACCGGCCTCCGTCGCGACGCGGGCTTCCTCGAGCAACTCGCGCAGGTGGGCGACATCAGCCTCCGTCGACCGCTCCGCGGCGAGCCCGGCAGCCAGGGTCTCGAGCTGCGCACGGACCGCGAACAGGTCGGTGATCGCCGCCTCGTCGAGGGTCACGACCACTGCCCCACGCCGCGGCAGGAGCTCCACGAACCCCTCCGCCGCAACCACTCGCAGCGCCTCCCGGACCGGATTCCGCGACACCCCGAAGTCGTCCGCGAGCCGGATCTCGGTCAGCCGCTCGCCCTGGGCGTACTCACCGTCGACGATCCGCCGCCGCAGCTCATCGAGCACCTGGTCCCGCAGCCCGATGTGATCGTCTCCGATCGACCGCATCCGGATCTCATCGTGCGCCTGGTCGGCATCGTCCAGCGCCTGGTCGACACCGCGCGGCCGGCCAACGCCGTACACCTGTTCCACCCCGGGTTCCCCTCTCAGTTGGCGGCCCGCGAGCACGCTAGCGGACTACTGGCCAGTGCGGTCAATGACTGTGCTGTTGCAGAGCTGTGCTGGCTATGAGGGCTAGTTGCCCCGAACGCGTCCGGTTCGTTACGTTGCGGGCTTGTCCATCTCGATCACGCCGCTGACCGATCCCGACTACCGGGCCTTCAGCCGCCGCCTCGCCTGGCTCGCCGCCGACGCGGACGGCAACCCGGCCGGCTCCGCGTTCCTGCGGCTGAACAGCAAGCCGTCCCAGTCCCACCTCGCCGAGCTCGAACTCGCGGTCCACCCGGGCTCGCGACGTCACGGCATCGGCTCGCGCCTGCTTGACGCCGCGGTCGAAGCAGCCCGGGAGAACGACGCCCGCACGGTGCTCCTCGATGCCAAGGCCGACTCCCCCGGCGACCACTTCCTGGCCAAACACGGCTTCACGATCGGGCTCACGCTGATCTTCACCCGACTCGCCCTCGCCGGCCACCACCCCGCAGTACCGGAACCGCCGTCCGGCTATCGCCTCGTGTCGTGGGATGGCGTGCCGCCCGACGACCTGATCGAGTCGTTCACCGAGACCCGAGCAGGCATGAACGACGCGCCGATCGGTGACATCTCGTACGGCGTCGAGGCATGGGACGTCCAACGGAGCCGATCCGCCGCGGAGGTGATCGCGCAACGGGGCGACCACCTCCACACTGTCGCGGCCCTCCACGGCACCGAGGTCGCGGGCTTCACCGAGCTCGTGGTGCCCGGTGACGGCAAGGGCGACGCGCAGCACTACGGCACCGTAGTCCGGGCGGACCACCGCGGTCGCGGCCTCTCCCTGTGGATGAAGGCCGAGCAGATCCGCCAGGCCCGCGACGCGTACCCCGACCTGGCCGGCCTCCTTACCGACACCGCCGCGACCAACCACGCCATGCGCCGCGTCAACGACACCCTCGGCTACCAGATCCTCCACCACACCCACCGCTACTACCTGCACGTCGGCTAGTTCGCGTACGGATCGACATGAGGTAGTCCCTTCAGCGGCCATCTCGTGCTCACCCTCAGGCGTGGCGACCGGCCGCCCACCGGACATCGTCATGTCGATATGTACGCACCTCACCCCAGCATCTTCTGAACGGCCGCCGTGGTAATTGGGTGGTACCCGGGCTTGGCCGCGGCGAACACCTCGGTGGCGAAGGCGCGGCCCGCGTCGGTCGTGCTGAGCGCCTGGTAGACGGGCAGCACCAGCTTCATTCGCCCGACCCGGGTGAGGAAGCCGGCCAGCTCGTCGTACGCCGGGAGGTAGGAGCTGGCGGCAACGATCGAGTACCAGCGCCGGGCGATCTCCCCGTTCGCCGTACCGGTCAGGCTGAACACACGGTCGAGCTGCTGCAGCTGGGACTCGGTCAGCACGTCCGGCGCCGCGTCGAGGAAGCGCAACCACTCCTGAGTCGTCCACGCCGTCGCACCGGCCGGCACGTCACCGGTGACGAGCCACTTGTCCCGGAGCTGGTCGACGATCTGGAAGCGCGCGGAGACGGCCCGCTCGGCGAAGGCCGGGATCCCCGGTTCGTCCAGCCAGGCGGCGACCTCGTCGGCCGTGACCACGCCCGGGTGGTCCTGCAGCAGGTGTTCCTCCAGGTGCTGGACGAAGTTCTCGGAGTTGATGCTGCGGAAGGCGAACCGGTCGAAGTACCCGCGCAGGAACGGGTCGAACACCTCCCGGCCGAACCGCTCCTCGAGCCAGGACAGGAACCAAGCGCCCTTCAGCGGGCCGAGCGAGGTCGTCCCGTGGTACTCCGACCGGTGGTTGAGGCCCGGCAGCTCGACCGCCTGCTGAGCGAGGGGCAGGGGGTCCAGCTTGACCACAGTCGAGTGCTGCTTGATCGCGGTCTCCATCACGGCGAACTCGGTCCCGTAGACGGCCTCGACGATCCGGTTCTCGACGTAGCTGGTGAATCCCTCGTTGAGCCAGATGTCGTCCCAGCTGTCCTGAGTGACCAGGTTGCCGGACCAGCTGTGCGCGAGTTCGTGCGCGACCACGCTGACCAGTGACTTGTCTCCGATCACCACGGTCGGCGTGGCGAACGTCATCCGCGGGTTCTCCATCCCGCCGTACGGGAACGACGGCGGGAGCACGAGGATGTCGTACCGACCCCACCGGTACGGCCCGAACAGCGCCTCGGTGACCCGCATCATCTCCTCGGTGTCACCGAACTCGGTCGCGGCCTGCTTCGCCATCTCCGGTTCGGCCCAGACGCCGGCGCGCGTCCCGATCGGCTCGAACACGAGGTCCCCGGCCGCGATGGCCAGCAGGTACGACGGGATCGGCTCGGGCATCACGACGTGGTAGGAGCCGGTACGGCGGGGCGTGGTGCCGTTGTCTGCGCTCATCAGCACCATCAGGTCGGGCGGTGCCGTGACGTGTGCGGCGTAGCTGAACCGGACGCTCGGGGTGTCCTGTACGGGGACCCAGCTGCGCGCGTGGATCGCCTGCGACTGGCTGAACATGAACGGCAGTACGCCGCCGGCCGTCATCGACGGTTCCAGCCATTGCAGGCCGGTCGCGGTCGGGGCGGTTCGGTAATTCACGCGGACCTGGTCGTGCTGTGCGGTGTGGATCGTCAGCGCGGAGCCGAGCTCGGGGTCCGGGTCGGCGAGGCTGAAGTTCAGCGGCTCCCAGCCGTCGGCGGTGGAGCCTTCGACGGCGAGCACTGTGAGCTCGCGGGTGTCGAGCACGAGGCGGTCGTCGGAACCGGACCAGGCGAGCGTGTGGGTGGCGCTGCCTTCGACGACCTTGGCGGTGAAGTCCAGGTCGAGTTCGAGCTCCAGGTGGGTGGTCCGAACCAGCGCTGGTTCGGCGTACGAGTGGCGGTCTTGCGTCACAGAAACTCCCCGAGACAATGGCGGTCCGGTGGACCCTACCCGGACATCCGGGGGTTCAGGCGACCGATTTGAGCCACCGGCAGCAAGGTGCCAACCTGCTCACCGCCGACCAGGCTCAGGTGGGTTCGGGTTGGGGACGATAGGCAGTATGGAGGCATGCGGGCTGCCACTTTCTCGCTGGGCGCGCTGCTTGCTGTGCTCGCTACCACCGCCTGCACCAGCGGCTCGCCGAGCCCTGCGCCACCGCCTGCGTCTGCGTCTTCGTCTTCACCCACGTCTGCGCCGTCGAGCCCCGCGCCGGCCGGCCCCACCGCAAGCGCGACGCCGACTCCGACCCCGACCGCTGGGCCTACGTCTTCTCGGACTGAGGTGCGGGCCTTCGACAGTGCTGCGGCGATGGGCACTGTGCGTTACCTGGCCGGGCTAGGTCCGCGCGAGGCGACCAGTACAACGTATCGCCGGGCGCTGGCGTGGCTCGAACAGCGCTTCCGCGACGCGGGGTACCAGGTGAGGCGGCAGGCGGTTCAGGTTCCCGTGGGCGTGTCGTGGGGCGTCCCGGTCCGTGCGGGTACTACCTGGAACCTGATCGCCACCAAGCCCGGCTTCGACCCCACTGTGCCGCATCGGGTGCTCGGGGCTCACCTCGACACCGTTCCGCAGGCTCCTGGTGCGGAGGACAACGCGTCGGGGATCTCGGTGCTGCTGGGTACCGCTCAGCTCTACCGGGAGCGGGAGCCGCAGCTTCCCACCGTATTTGTTGCCTTCGGCGCCGAGGAACCACGTGGTGACGGCGACAACCGGCATCACTACGGTTCGCGGGCCTATGTGGCGTCGCTGTCCGCGGTGCAGCGGAATGCGTTGCGTGGGATGGTCTCGCTCGATCGGGTGGGCGTCGGATCCGTCATACCGATCTGTTCCGGGCTGGCGGATCAGGTGGAGCTGCGGAACGAGTTGCGCGGGGTCGCGGCGCGGGTCGGCGTACCGAGTCGGGCGTGTGTGAACAGGTCGAGTGATCATTGGTCCTTCGTGCGGGCGGGGCTGGCCGGGGTGCGGTTGGGGAGTACGCCGTACGCGGAGTACCACAGTCCGCGGGATCTGCCCCGGGTCGTGGAGCCGGCGCAACTCGGCCGGATGGGACGGGTGGTCGCGGCCTGGCTCGACAGCTAGGAGTCAGCCGGCGGTGCGGATGTCGGTGAGGATTTGTTCGGCTCTGGTGCCGGTGACGATTCGGGGGCTGAAGTCGGCGCCGATGACGTACGGGGTCAGGCGGGCGGCCTTGAGGGTCTTGCCCCAGTAGGTGAGTTCGAGCAGGACGCCTTCCTGGGTCTGCTGCGCGAAGTCCATGTCGAAGACCAGGTTGCCCAGCGAGTGTGCGACGACCTTCCCGGCCGGGAACCGCACGCTCTGCACCCAGTGGGGATGGCCGCCGATCACCAGGTCGGCGCCGGCTTGGGTGAGCGCGGTGGCGACCGTATCCTGCGCGGGCACAGGGTTGTGCGTGTACTGCTGGCCCCAATGCGGGATGACCACGACCACGTCCGCTGACGCCTTCAGGGTCCGGATCGAGCGGGTGATCGCGGCCAGATCGCCCTGGTTGAGCGGACCTGTCCTCGGCGGCATCCGGAGCGACAAGGCGCCGGGACTCGTCGCGGTCGCTCTCGGGGTCTCGCCGATCGCGTTGAACGCCAGGAAACCGAAGCGCACTCCTCCCCTCGTGACGACGACCGGCCGGGCCGCCTCCTGAAGGTTGCTCCCAGCACCCACCGGCTGGATGCCGCTCTGCCGCACCAGACGTACCGTCTCTATCAGGGCCCGCTGCTGGAAGTCGCCGGTGTGGTTGTTGGCCAGGGAGAGTACGTCGACGCCCGCGGCCCGCAGGCCGGCAAGTACTCCGGGTGGGGCGGCGAACGAATCGTTGCCCTGCTGCGGGGTGCCCGCGCGGGCGAGGGTGCTCTCCAGGTTCACGACGGTGAGATCGGCTGCGGCCAGGCGCGGGCCGATCGCGCGGAGCGGTCTGGAGACATCGCCTGTACGCGCGGCCGCCGTGGCCACCCGGCGACCGAGCATCACGTCGCCGCCGATGGTCAGGTCGATCACTTGCGCCGGGGGTTGCGGGCCGTTGGTTCGGAGCGGATAGCGAGCGGGGTCCTTGAACGGATCGACGCCGGCGATCGTGATGGGCCGGACCGAAGGGCCAACGGTCGAGGCGGGGAGGATGGCGAGCGTCGTGGGAGACCGTTCTGCCTCTCGTAGCGACGAGACCACCCGGAAGCCTCGCCAGGTCTTCAGCGATCCTTGCGCGATGCGGTTCGCGGTCGCCAGATCGATGTCCTGCGCCGCCCGGGTCGGGTGGATCGCGAGCACCAACGGCTCGGTGGTCTGGTCAGCCCGCTCATTGCTGGGGCTGCTCGTGGGTGGGCGAGTTGAGGTCGGCGTTGCGGAGACGGGCGGCGCGGCGGACGGCGTACCGGCTGGTGGTTCGGTGGAACCGGTGTCCGAGCAGGCGGCGACAAGGGCCACCGAGAGGGCGACCAGCGAGATCACCACCCGCACCGCCATGCCGCCACGGTAACCAGCAAGTGGTAAGGCAGTTGCGGGAAGACCCGGGTCTGCTAGCAGACTGTGAGCATGATGTCGCAGGGTAGTGCGGAGGTGGTGTTGCGGCGGCGGCCGTTCGGGTCCTGGTTGCTCGGGCCGGCGGACCAGAGTCCGCGGATGCTGCGGTTCCGGGTGCAGACCTTGCTGAGCGTGTTCTCGGTCGGCGTCAACCTGATCGGTGCCGCGTTCACCTTCGTGCTCGCGGTATTCATCCTGCCGGGTCCGCCGAGTACCGAAGAGCTCAAGTTCGTCCAGATCGTGGTGATTCCGGCGTACCTGGTGATCGCGATGGTGGTCGGCTGCTTGTGGAGCACCCGGCTGGCGCTGCGCGTCACGGACTGGGTCATCCGGGACCGACCGGCCACCCGTCGCGAGCAGATCGCGACCTTGCGGCTGCCGTTCTGGCTGACCCTGATCGAGGTGTTCCTCTGGTTGCTGGCGGTGGTGATCTTCGGCCTGATCACGCTGTTCCTGCAGCCGGAGAGCGCGCACCGGATCGTGATCACCACGATCGACGGCGGCATCATGACCTGTGCGGTGTCCTACCTGCTGGCGGAGTTCGCGCTCCGGCCGATCGCCGCGCGGGCGCTCGCCGACGAACCGCCGCCGCGCCGGCTGCTCGCCGCCGGTCTGAATGCCCGGATGGAGTTCTTCTGGGCGGTCGGATCGGGGATTCCCGTGCTCGGGCTGATGCTGACCGCCGCGCTCGCGTTGTTCGAGGGGAACGTGTCCGCGACCCGGCTGTCCGTCATCATCCTTGCCCTCGGCACCGTCGTCCTGGTGTCCGGTGGCGCGCTGGCGATGCTGTCGGCCAAGTCGGTGGTCGCGCCGGTGCGCTCGGTACGGAACGCGCTCACCGTGATCGGCAACGGCGACCTGGACGTACGGATCCCGGTCTTCGACGGCACCGAACTCGGCTCGCTCCAGGCCGGCTTCAACCGGATGGCGGCCGGCCTGCGCGAACGCGAACGCCTCCGCGATCTCTTCGGCCGGTACGTCGGGACCGAGGTGGTCCGCGAAGCGCTGACGAGTGATTCGCTCGGCGGCGAGGAACGGTTCGCGGCCGTACTCTTCATCGACCTGGTCGGCTCAACCGAGCTCGCTGCGACCCGGCCGGCGGCCGAGGTGGTTCAGCTGCTCAACCGGTTCTTCGCCGTCGTCGTGGACGAGGTCGACCGGAACGGCGGCTTCGTGAACAAGTTCGCCGGCGACGCGGCGCTCGCGATCTTCGGCGCGCCCACTGAACTCCCGGACGCCGCGGGGAGTGCTCTGCAGACGGGTCGAGCGCTGTCCCGGCGACTGGCCGACGAGTTGCCCGAGGCAACGGCCGGGATCGGGATCACGGCCGGCATCGTCGTGGCGGGGACGGTCGGCGACGTACGGCGGCACGAGTACACCGTCATCGGCGACCCCGTGAACGAAGCCGCCCGCCTCAGCTCGCTGGCCAAGTCGACCCCCGCCCGCCTGCTCGCCTCGATGACAGCCGTCGAAAAAGCCGCCGCCACCGAATCCACCCACTGGCACCCCGGCGAAGACGTCACCGTCCGAGGCCGCCAATCCACCACCCGCCTAGCCCACCCGGCCTAGCCAGGCCTGTTAGCGGCCGCCGGCTACGTCGATGGTGGAGCCGGTCATATAGGACGAGCGGTCGGAGGCGAGGAAGGTGATCAGTGCGGCGACCTCGTGGGCGGTCCCAGGGCGGCCGAGAGGCGGCGTGGTGCCGATGCGGTCGAGGCGGCCGGGCTCGTGGATGTCGGTCTCGATCAGACCGGGACGGATACCGAGCACCCGGATCCCTTCCTTCGCGACCTCATTCGCCAGCCCGACCGTGAGCGCGTCCACCGCGGCCTTGCTACTCGCGTAGTCGACGTACTCGCCGGCCGACCCGAGCACCGAGGCCCGCGACGACACGTTCACGATCACCCCACCCGATCCACCGTGCGCCGTGGACATCCGGCGTACGGCCGCGCCCGCGACCAGGAACGCCCCGATCGAGTTGATCCTGAAGACCCGCTCCAGCCGCGCCACGTCGTACTGGTCGACCCGCCCGGACGGCGAGACGATCCCGGCATTGTTGATCACGGCACCGATCGCCCCCAGTTCGGCCGTCACCCCATCGAACAACCCCTCGACGTCATCGGCCTCGGCCACATCAGCCTGCACTGCGAACGCGCGCCGCCCGAGTTCCGTACAAGCATCCACAACCCGCTTCGCCTCATCCGCGCGGGTGCGGTAGCTGATCCCCACATTCCACCCGTCCCGCGCCAACTCCACGGCCGCGGCCGCACCGATCCCCCGGCTCCCACCCGTCACCAGCGCAACGCCACGCCCAGCCACGATCTCACTCATAGGCCCACCCTTTCACGCCTCGTGGTGACCGACGGCAGCCGGTTCGAGCTGGTCGACGTGACCGTTGACGACGAGCTCAGGGTGAGGGTTTGGTGAGCTGGATCTGGGTCTCGGAATCGGTGAAGCCGAGGGCGCGATAGAGCCGGATCGCGAGGTACTCCGGGTCCGCGACCATCACCAGCGTCCGCGCCCCGAGCTCGGACAAGCCGTACGTCGAGGCTCGGTGGACGAGTGTGCTCGCGAGCCCGCGGGACCGCTCATCGGGATGCGTCTGCACATTCTGGAACCGGGCGACACCGCTGCCGTCCGAGACCAGCCCCAGCGACGCCTGCAACCGCTCACCGTCGAACGCCCCGAACCACTTCGCGTGCCCGTCCTCGACCAGCTTCCGCTCGGCCAGCACCTTCCGCCGGACGAAGTCGTTGTACCCCCCGATCTCCATAGGCGACGACGCCAAGGTCAGTCCGACCAACTGCTCCCAGTCGTCATCACTCGTCAGGAACCGGTACTGCAAGGTCGTGTTCGGCCGGGCCGGCTCGCGTACTGCGGACGCGGTCATCACCGTGCTCCGCTCCACCGAGAACCCGGCCGCCGCAAGCTCGTCCTCCGCCCCGACCACCCCCTCGGTCGAATCGATGCCGAACGCGCCGTGCTTGGCGTCGGGGAACGTTCGCTCGAACATCTCCACCCGCCGCGCGGTGTCCCCCGGCCCGAACGGCGTCCGGAACAACAGGTAGTTCCCCCACCAGAAGGTCGGATTCGCCGGCGTCCGCACCACGACGTACTCACCCTTGTCAGTGAGCTCAGTACCAGCCAACGCCAGCAACAAGAGATCAGTCCGATACCCAAGGCTGGTGATGTCCACTCCCCCATCATCAACACCTGGTCAAGAAGATCTCCCCCAAAGCGAAGCCCCTCGCCGGACTCATCACGCTAACGAGGGTGGAGTTGTCGCCCTCTGCGTTCCGGGGGGATTGGCGGCCCTGTTTGGCGGGCCCACTCGGCGGACCCCACCAGCACCACCCCGCGGTACCCGGCCGGCACACCCCCATCGGCCGACCCCGCCGGCAGGCCCCACCAGCACAACCCCGCGGTACCCGGTCGGCGCACCCCAGCGGCCGACCCCGCCGGCAGGCCCCACCAGCACAACCCCGCAGTACCCGGTCGGCACACCCCAGCGGCCGACCCCGCCGGCAGATCCGGTTGGCACGCCCGGCAGGCAGACCCTGTCGGCGCCGTTGGCGGTGGCGACCTGGCGGGGCACGGTGTGGTTCTGGGGCCGGTGTCGTCAACCGCCGGATGCAGTGGTTGATCAGGGGTTGACGCCTGACGCGTCTGGCTGGCGATCGGCCGGTGCTTGTGGTGGTGCCGGTGGGTCGGCCCAGGGGTCTGGGTGGTTGGCGAATTCGCGGCGTAGCTGTTCGAGGATGGGGTTGTCGAGTGGGCGGGCGGTGTCGCCGAGTGGGTGAGGGCTCTCGCCAAGCGGATTCACGGACCGGCCGGGCGGGCGCGTGATGACGTGCCCTGTCCCGCTGGCGGTGGCTGGCGCGGTGGCATCGTCGTCCGACCAGGGGTCTGGGCTGGTCGGCCCGGTGCCGGCCAGGTGTGGCTCGGCGGTGTGGGTGCTAGGCACGTGTTGCCCGGCGGTGTCGGTGCCCGGCGGTGTGGCTGGCTCGTCGGCCCAGGGGTCTGGGCAGCCGGCGGGGCCGCCGCTTGGTGACACACCTGTCGAGGCAGACGGTCCGGCCGCACGGCCGGATGACTCCGCGGACCCGGCCGCCGGTGAAGGCTCGGGTGAGCCACCGCGTTGCCTCGGGGCGGGTGGCGCGTCGGGTAGGCTGGCGGCCCAGGGATCCGGCGGCGCTGCGGGAGTCCGGGTTGGGCTGGGGGTGCGGGTGGGTGTGGGGGTGGCCCAGCCGGGTCGGGACAGCACCGGGTGACCGTTGACCATCTCGATGGTCCAGTGGCCGTGGTGGACGTCGATGTGGTGGCGCTTGCAGAGCAGGGCCAGGTTTTCGACCGTGGTCGGGCCGCCGTTGGCCCAATGCACAATGTGGTGGGCCTCGCACATGGCGGGTGGGGCGCCGCAGACGATGCAGCCCTTGTCCCGGGCGTTCAGGGCGCGCCGCATCGCCCGGTTGACAAAGCGCTCCTCGGTGCCGACATCCAGGGGTTCGGAGTTGGCGCCGAGGACCAGCGGGATGATGCCGGCATCACATGCGAGGCGGCGGATCGCGGCCGCCGACAGGGTGCCGCCGTGGGCCAGGTCGCCGGTGCCGGTGCCGGCGAGCAGGTCGGCCAGCGAGATGGTGACGGTGATGTGAGGTTTGATGCCGCCGTGGGCCGGGGCGGCGCCGGTGGCCGCGGCGGTGTGCAGGATGTCGGTTAGGCCGTCGGCCTGGAGTTTCCCGCGGCTGCGCGGGTCGCGCTGCCCGTCGGGGGTCTTGTGGGGCTTGGAGTTGGCGAACACCATCGTCTGCAGCAACTCGGCGTTGTCACCGGCCAGGAACCCACCGAACTTGATGCCGTCGTCGGTCCGCTTCAACCAGAGCCGTTCGTTCGCGGCGGCGCGCTTCTCGGCCGGTTCGGGGCCGTCGGTGTCGAGCCGGTTGCGGACCTCCCGGCCCAGTTTGCGCAGCTCGCCCGGCGGCAACACCTGGGCGGCCTTCACCATCTGTTCCTCGGCGAACCGCAGGCTCTCGACCGAGACCCGCGCCGACGACGGGATCTTGTCCAGCGCATCGACGATCACGGCCGCCTGCCCCAGATGCAACACCAACGGCCCGTCCTGCTCCGCCTCATCCGCGCTGTCAGCATCGGCCCCCGCCCCGTCCGCGTCCGCCGCCGCGATCGCGTTGGTCGGCACCGCCTGTCCGTCCTGCTCGGTTGCGGCGGCGTTCGCGTGCGCTGCCGTGTCCGTGGCGGGCTGCGCGTCTGGCGCGGTTTCCTCACCTGGTGCAGGGGTTTCGGCGTCGCGGTCCGTGGTGGTGGGGTCCGTGTGGAGGGCGGTGGAGACCGCGGCGTACTTGGGGAGGGCGTGGGCGAGTTTGAGGTCGCGGCGGACGGCGGCGGCATCCAGGCGGTGGCGGATCGCGATCAGGTCGATCGTGTTGCCGGCGCCGATCTCGGCCGCGTAGCCGTCGGTGTCGAGGGAGGCGAGGAGTTCGAGGCGGCGGGTGGACAGGCGGGTGAGGTCGGCCTGCAGTTGGTCGAGGGCCGTCAGCTTTTCGCTGCCGGTCATCGACCATGCGGGCCGTTCGTACCACCTGTCCATACCGAAGAGCCTAGAGGGCGCCGCCGACAGTTTCTGAGCTCGGAAGGCCTTATCTATAAGGGATCTGAGGATTGGCAAGTTCCTGCCACTATCCACAGGCGATCAGGTTGTCCCCAGCCAAGATGTGGACAACCTGGCCGCTTGTGACCCGCGCGTTGCGCAGGCTCCAAGATTCGCGCATGACCCGGACGACGCGCCCTAATGATTTCGTTGCCCAAGGCATCGCGGATGGTGACTCGATTCGGGAGGCACCCAGCGAACATCTGCCCCCGACGAAGTCCGGATCGTGGCCGCCAGCAACGAAACCTTCCAGGGTTTCGTCTTTCCCGTTCGGTGGGCACGCGAGTGGAGTTGGACAGGACGTAGTCGGCTTCGGAACGCGAGCGGATCGACGAGCAACCTTTCAGGTAGATCGGAGTGGAGCGCTTCGATCTACCGCCGCCCCGGCGCCCTCCCTGTTGACATGCAGCCTGTCGGCTGCCTATTGTCGGTTAGGCAGCCGGACGGCTGCATATCTGAGAAGCGGGATGCGGAATGGATGAGGTGTTCCGGGCGCTGGCGGATCCGAGTCGGCGGCGGTTGCTCGATGGGCTGAACGAGCGGAACGGGCAGACCCTGCGCGAGCTCTGCGCCGGTCTGGAGATGGCTCGGCAGTCGGTCAGCAAGCACCTGGCCGTGCTCGAGGCCGCCAACCTGGTGACCACCATCTGGCGCGGCCGGGAGAAGTTGCACTACCTCAACGCCGAGCCGATCAACGCCATCGCGGACCGCTGGATCAACCGGTACGACCGTCGGCGGGTGCACCTGTTCGCCGACCTCAAGTCAGCATTGGAGTCCGAGACCATGAGCGACAACGATTTCGTCTACACCACCTACATCCGGACCACGCCGGAGCGGCTCTGGCAGGCGCTCACGGATCCGGCGTTCACCTCGCAGTACTGGGGTGTGACGCACGAGACCGACTGGGAGCCCGGTTCGCCGATCGCGTGGAAGATGGGTGAGGTCACGATGGCCGGCGAGGGCCAGGTCGTCCTCGAGCACGACCCGTACCGGCGGCTGGCGTACACCTGGCACCACATCACGCCCGAGTTCGCGAAGGCTGTCGAGATGACGGACGAGGACTTCGAGACCACCAGCAAGGAACCGCTCTCCCGGGTGAGCTTCGACCTCGAACCGGACGGCGACCAGGTCAAGCTGACGGTGATCCACACCGGCTTCGAGCCAGGCAGCAAGATCCGCTCGATGATCGACGACGGCTGGACCCGGCTCCTCTCCGACCTCAAGTCGTTCGCGGAAACCGCGCCGGAGTTCAAGCAGACCGAGCCCGCCAGCTGAGCCCTATGGCGAGGTGCGGGGCGCCGCGCGGCGTGGGGTGTGGGTGCCGTGCGGGGGTGCGTGGGGTGGGGTCGGGAGGCGGCGCGGGCGCGTGGTCGGGAAGTAGCGCGGGCGCGTGGGTGGGGTGGGGGCGATAGCTTGGTGGGGTGAGTGGTGGGAATGGGCTTGGGCAGTATTTGCGGGCTCGGCGCGAGCTGGTGCGGCCGGAGGATGTTGGGTTCTTGCCGGGCGGGCGGCGGCGGGTCAGTGGGCTGCGCCGGGAAGAGCTGGCGATGCTTGCCGGGATCAGTACGGACTACCTCGTACGACTGGAGCAGGGGCGGGATCAGCGGCCGTCGGAGCAGGTGCTTGATGCGTTGGCGCGGGCGCTGGGGCTTGGCGAGCACGCGACGGCGCATCTGCATCGACTGGCGCGGCCGGCCGACGAACACGATCTCGCCGGCCGACCCGAGCACGTATCCGCGAGCCTCCGGCAGCTCGTGGACAGCTGGACGACCCCGGCGTACGTGCAGGACAGGCTGATGAACGTTCTGCACTCCAACACGATGGCCGTCGCGCTCTCACCGATCTATGCCGTGGGCAACAACCTGCTACGGTCGGTCTTCCTCGACCCAGAGCAGCAGGAGTTCCGCCGGGACTGGGAGGCCCTCACCACCGTCGGTGCCGCCGGGCTGCGGGCGATGACCAGTCCGAATGTCGACGATCCCGATCTCCAGGCCCTGGCGGCCGAACTCTCGGAGCACAGCGAGCGCTTCCGCGACCTCTGGAACCGGCACGACGTACAGCCCCGGCAAAGCGGGCTGAACCGGCTCAACCACCCGGTCGTCGGCCATCTCAATCTGTACTCCGAGAAGTTCGTCGTCTCCGGCACGTACGGGCGCCAACTGCTGGCGATCTTCCATGCCAAACCCGGCTCTCCAACCGCCGAACGGCTGGAACGCCTGGCCCAACAGTCCGCCCTCACCAGCTGACCTTGTCGAACGCCTCCCGCAGGTCAGAGGGCGTCTAGCTCCTTGACCGCGTCTTCGGGCAGGGACAGGTCGGCGGCGGCGACGTTCTCGCGGAGGTGAGCGACGGACGACGTACCGGGAATCAGCAGGATCGACGGCGATCGCTGCAGCAACCACGCCAGGGCAACCTGCCGCGGCGTCGCTTCCAGCCGAGCCGCGACCGACTCCAGTACTTCGGACTGCAGCGGACTGAATCCCCCGAGCGGGAAGTACGGCACGTACGCGATCCCCTCGGCCGCGGCACGGTCTACCAGTTCGTCGTCCCGGCGGTTCGCGATGTTGTGGAGGTTCTGCACGGTGACGACCGGGGCGATCTGCTGGGCCTCGGTCAGCTGCGCCGCGGAGACACCGCTGACGCCGAGATGCCGGATCAGCCCTTCCTGCTGAAGCTTCGCGAGCACTCCGAATCCTTCGGCGATCGAGTCGTCGGTCGGGCTCTCGTTGCCGGGCGCGCGCAGGTTCACCACGTCGAGCGCGTCCACGCCGAGGTGGTCGAGGTTCTCGTGCACGGCCTTGACCAGGTCCTCGGGGTTGAGCGCGGGGAACCACTCTTTGTTCGGGCCGCGGCGGGCGCCGACCTTCGTCACGATCCGGACCTGGTCCGGGTAAGGGTGCAGGGCCTCGCGGATCACCTCGTTGACCGTGTACGGACCGTAGAAGTCACTGGTGTCGATGTGGGTGATCCCCAGGTCGACGGCCGTTCGCAGTACGGCGATGGCCTCCTCGCGGTTGGTGGGTGGTCCCCAGACTCCGGGGCCGGCCAGCTGCATCGTGCCGTACCCCATCCGGGTCAGCACGAGATCGTCGGCCAGGGTGAGCGTTCCACCGTTGAGCACGTCGGACATGTACTTCCTTTCCTGGTGTTGCCCCTTCCTCGGGGCCGACACCAGGATGTCCACGCCCGGCCGTCGTTCGGTCGTCCTAGTTATCCCAGGACTCCCAGGACCACCCTTAAGGCCGTCGGTGCACCAGGAGCGGGAGTACTGCGTCCGCGCCGGCCTCCCGTAGTTTCGCGGCCGCGACCGTGATCGGCCACTGCGACGAGGACGCGTCGACCACCAGCAGCACCGAGCGCCCGGAGATCGCCTGCGAAGTGAGATCGTCGACACTGATTCCGTCCCGCCAGACGCGAGCCTCCTCTGCCGACGACAGGTCGTCGTTGAAGCCGGCCGGGTCCACGGTCAGCGAGGCGCGCTCCAACCGGCCGATCTCCGCGAGGTGATCCGCGAGCTCGTTCGTCAGCCGCTGGTGGCCGGCCGCCGCGAGACCGATCACCACCTCAGGCCGCCGCGACCACGCATCCTTCCAACGCGACAGCGCGGAAACACACCCAGCCTTCAGAGCATCCAAGGCGGCCGGGTCCGCGGTCGCAGGTTCGAACGCGGCGCGGAGGACTTCGCGCCATTCGGGGGCGTCGGCGTAGATGATGGTTCGGCCGGGGTCGGCCATCAGGGCGGGCGGGATGCGGCCCTTGGCGCCGAACGCCCCGCCGGGCCACATCTTGCGCGGCTCGAGCACGTGGGTCTCACCACGGAGAAGGCGGGTGATGGCCTGCACCGTCTCGGCCGACGGTCTCGCGGTCAGCGGCTCCGGCAGCAGGCCGAGGCAGACCGAACAGCGGCCGCAGGGCTCGGCCGACGGGTCGTCCAGGGACTCCTGGAGCAGTTGCATGAGGCAACGTTCGCCGCGGGTGTAGGCCCGCATGATGTCGGCCTCGCGCCGCCGTACCGCAACGATGCCGTCGTAGTGCTCGGCGTCGAAGCTCCACTCCGCGCCGGTCCGCACCCAGCCGCGCTCGACCCGCTCGACGGCGCCGTCGACCGCCAGCTGCTTCAGCATCAGCTCGACCCGCCCCCGGCGCAGACCGGTCTCCGCCTCCAGCGACGGCACCGTGGCCACCTGATCCGGACCGTAAGCCTCCAGCCCTCGCAGCAGCCGATTGACCTGATCCGGAACCGGGATCGTCGCCGTCGCGAAGTAGTCCCACACCCCCGAGTCCGCATCCGACGGCAGCAGCGCGACAACCGCATGGTCGATCCCACGCCCCGCGCGCCCGACCTGCTGGTAGTACGAGACCGGCGACGGCGGCGAGCCGACATGGACGACGAACCCGAGGTCCGGCTTGTCGTACCCCATCCCGAGCGCGGACGTCGCCACCAGCGCCTTCAACTCGTTCGCCCGCAACGCGTCTTCGAGCCTCTCCCGCTCCGCCGCCTCCAGACCACCCGTGTACGCCGCGACCGGGGCCGCCGCGCCGTGCACCTCCTGGATCGCGGCCGCGAGACGTTGCGCGTCGGAAACCGTCAACGTGTACACGATCCCCGAACCCGGCAGCTTCGGCAGGTGATCCACGACCCACGCGAACCGGTCCAGCGGCGACAACGCATCCACCACCGCGAGCTGGAGACTCGAACGGGCCAACGGCCCGCGTAGTACGAGAGTCGACTCCCCCAGCTGATGGGCCACGTCATCGGTCACGCGGGAATTCGCCGTCGCGGTGGTCGCGAGCACGGGAGTCTGCGGATTCAGCCGCTGCAACACATCGGACACGCGGCGGTAGTCCGGCCGGAAGTCGTGTCCCCAGTCGGACACCGCGTGCGCCTCGTCGATCACGAGCAGACCGATCTGACCGGCCAGCCCGTCGAGCACGCGCCGGCCGAATCCCGGATTCGCCAGCCGCTCCGGCGACACCAGCAGCACGTCGATCGCGCCCGAACGCAGGTCGCTCTCGATCGAGGACCACTCGTCGACGTTGGACGAGTTGAGCGTCGCCGCCCGTAGACCCGCGCGGGCCGCCGCCGCGACCTGGTCACGCATCAGCGAGAGCAGTGGTGAGACGACGAGGGTCGGGCCGGCGCCCTCCGAGCGGCGGATCGCGGTCGCGGCCCAGTACACCGCGGACTTGCCCCAGCCGGTCGCCTGGACGACGAGGACGCGCGCACTCGGCTCGCAGAGCGCGGCGACGGCGGTCTCCTGGTCGCTCCGCAACCGCGCCGACTCCCCCGCGATGGCACGGATCACCTGCGCGGCGGTAGCGGCCCGATCGTCCGGCAACTTCAGCGAATCACCCATGCCGAAGACCCTAGACGCCTTCACCCCCAGTTCGCTGGGCCCGGCCCCGGACCTGTGGACAACTTCCCTTGACTATCGTTGAGGTTGTGGACCTCGAGCCAGGTGAGCTGACTGTCGGGCAACTGTCGGAGCGCAGTGGAGTGGCGATCTCCGCGTTGCACTTCTACGAGCGGCAGAAGCTGATCATCAGCCGCCGAACGTCAGGCAACCAGCGACGGTACAAACGCGACACCCTCCGCCGCGTAGCCATGATCCGGATCGCCCAACGAGTCGGCATCCCGCTCGCCGAGGTCGCGGAGATCCTCGCACTGCTCCCCGGCAACCGCACCCCGACCAGGCAGGACTGGGAGCGCATCTCCGAGTGCTGGCAGGCCGAACTCGACAAGCGCATCCTCCACCTCGAACAACTGCGCGACGACTTCAAGGACTGCGTCGGCTGCGGCTGCCTCTCCCTCGATCGGTGCACCCTCGCCAACCCGTACGACGTACTCGCGGCCAGGGGACCCGGACCCCAACGCCTGACGAACGAAACCGGAAACCCCTGCCACCCCGACGCATCCTGCCGAGCCAGCTGACCTAGTGCGGGGCACTAGGACGCTAGACGGCAACCGCGGGCTGTATCCGACGACCGATGCTCGCAGACATCAACGCCGCCGCCGCGCACAACCCACCGGCCAAGTACCACGCGAGGTTGTAGTCACCCTGCGCATCCCGGATCGCCCCCGCCCCAGTCGCCGCCAACGCCGCACCGACCTGATGCGAAGCGAACACCCACCCGAACACGATCGGCCCGTCCACGCCGAACCACTCCCGGCACAACGCCACCGTCGGCGGCACGGTCGCGACCCAGTCCAGCCCGTAGAAGATGATGAACACCCACATACTCGGCTGAGCCGTAGGCCCGAGCAACGACGGCAGCACCAGCAGCGACAAGCCGCGCAGCGCGTAGTACCCGATCAGCAGGTACCGCGGATCCCACCGGTCGGTCAGCCACCCGGAAACGATCGTGCCGCCGACATCGAAGACGCCCACCAGTGCCAGCAGCGAGGCAGCCGTCGTCACCGGCATCCCGTGGTCGTGTGCGGCGGTCACGAAGTGCGTCCCGATCAACCCGTTCGTCGACGCACCGCAGATCGCGAACCCACCAGCTAGCAGCCAGAACACCGGTCGACGAGCCGCGTCCCGTAGCGCAGTGATCGCCCGCACGGCACTACTGCCGGTCGTCTCCACCCGCTGCCCAGCCGCGCTCCCCTCAGGCGCCCCGTACGCCCTGAGCCCTACGTCACTCGGATAGTCCCGCAAGAACAACAGCACCAGCGGTACGACGGCCAGCGCCGCCCCGGCAGCCACCAGTGCCGGCACACGCCACCCGTACGAGGTGGCGAGCCGCGCGATCAACGGCAGGAAGATCAGCTGACCCGTCGCCCCGGCGGCAGTCAGGATCCCGGTGACCAGCCCGCGGCGTCGTACGAACCAGCGCCCGGTAATCGTCGCGACGAACGTCATCGACATCGATCCGGTCCCGACACCGACCAGCAGACCCCAGCAGAGCAGTAGTTGCCACGACGAGTCCATGAAGATGGTCAGCCCACTGCCGAGCGCGATCAGCACCAGCGCACCGCTGACCACCTTGCGCAGCCCCAGCCGGTCCATCAGCGCGGCGGCGAACGGCGAGATCAGGCCGTACAGCAGCAGGTTGATCGACACCGCGGCCGAGATCGTCGCGTGCGACCAGCCGAACTCGTCGTGCAGCGGATCGAGCAGCACACCGGGCACCGAGCGGAATCCGGCCGCCCCGATCAGGGTGACGAAACCGACGGCCGCGACGGGCCAAGCACGGTGCAGCCGGACCGTCTTCTTCTCCAGGATCTGAGTCACTCCGGAATCCTGCCGGAGAAGCATCCCCGGAAACAGTGGCCAGACCGCCAGCATGTGTCAAGATATGGCCATGCCTCGTTCTGGCCAGCTCCACCGGATCGCCGTCCTCGCGCTCGAGCCCGTCGTCGGCTACGACCTGACCATCCCGCCGACCGTCTTCGGCGCCGCCACCCGCGCCGACGGGACCGCCCTGTACGACGTCCGCATCTGCGGGTTGCAGGCCGCGCCGATCCGGGCGGGCGCGGGCTTCACGCTCATCCCCGACTACGGCGCCGAGGCGCTGGCCGATGCCGACACGGTGATCATCCCGGGCACGTACATCCGGCAGCCCCGGTACGAAGGGACGTTGCCCGCCGACCTGGCCGCGGCGCTGCGCACGATCCGGCCCGGGACGAGGATCGCCTCGATCTGCACGGGCGCCTTCGTACTCGCCGCGGCCGGCTTGCTCGACGACCGGCCGGCCACCACGCATTGGCTTCGGGCCGCGATGTTCCGCGACCTCTATCCGAAGGTGCGGCTCGACGAGAACCTGCTGTTCATCGACGACGGCGACATCATCACGTCGGCCGGACTCGCCGCGGGCGTGGATCTCTGCCTGCACCTGATCCGCCGCGACTTCGGCAGCGAGGTCGCGAACCGGGCCGCTCGGCACTGCGTCGTTCCGCCGTGGCGCGATGGTGGGCAGTCGCAGTTCATCGAGCGAGTCATGCCGGACGAGGGCAGCGACGGTACGGCGCCGACCCGGGCCTGGGCGCTCGAGCGGCTGGACGAGGAACTCAGCCTCGCCGGATTGGCCGAGCATGCGCGGATGAGTGTGCGGACGTTCAGCCGGAAGTTCAAGACGGAGACCGGCCAGTCGCCGGGGACCTGGTTACTGCAGCAACGCGTCCGGCACGCATGCCACCTGCTGGAGACCACCGACCTGTCCGTAGACCGAGTCGCCCAATCCGCCGGCCTCGGGACCGCCGCCTCCCTAAGACACCACCTCCGCACCGACCTCGGCGTCTCCCCCCTGGCCTACCGAAAAACCTTCCGCGCCAGCTGATCCAGCGGGATAGGGTCGAGGGCATGTCGCGTCGTTCTGTGCAGGTGGTTGATGCTGGGGTGCTTCGGGGGCGGTTGGAGCGGGCTCGGAAGGCCGCGGGTGGGACTGGGCTGGTGATTGCGCCCGGGTCGGATCTGCGGTACCTGCTGGGCCAAGCCGGTGGTTCTTTTGAGCGGCTGACCACGCTCGTGATCCCGGCTGACGGCGCGCCCGCGCTCGTCGTACCGAAGATCGAAGCACCCGGGTTCGCAGGTGTGCCGCTGGCCGAGCTTGGGGTCGAGGTGCTCACCTGGGTCGACGGCGAGAACCCGTACGCAGCGGTCGCCGCGCGGCTGGGCAAGCCCGATCGGGTGGCGGTCAGCGACTTCACGCCGGCGCTGCACGTGCTCGCACTGCGCGACGCGCTGCCGAGCGCCGAACAGGTTCTGGCGGGACCGATCGTGCGTGAGTTGCGGATGCGCAAGGACGCCGCCGAGATCGCCGAACTCCGCGCCGCCGGAGCCGCGATCGATCGCGTGCACGCTCGCGTCGGCGAGTTCCTGCGGGCCGGCCGGACCGAGGCCGAGGTGGGCGCGGACATCGCCGCCGCGATCGTCGAGGAGGGTCACGAGGTCGCCGACTTCGTCATCGTCGGGAGTGGTCCGAATGGAGCGAGCCCGCACCACGCCGTCTCCGTTCGCGTGATCGAGGAAGGCGACGTGGTCGTCGTCGACATCGGCGGGCCGCTGCCGTCGGGGTACAACTCGGACTCCACGCGGACCTACTCGGTGGGCACGCCGCGGGATGCCGACGTGGCGGCCACGTACGCGGTGCTGCAGGAGGCTCAGCAGGCAGCGGTCGACGCGGTACGCCCTGGAGTGACCGCGGAATCGATCGATGCCGCCGCCCGGTCGGTGATCACGGCCGCCGGCTTCGGCGAGCTCTTCATCCACCGGACCGGCCACGGCATCGGACTCGATGTCCACGAAGACCCCTACATCGTCAGCGGCAACGAGCTGATCCTCGAACCAGGCATGGCGTTCAGCGTCGAGCCCGGCCTCTACCAGCCCGGCCGCTGGGGCGCCCGGATCGAGGACATCGTCATCGTCACCGAAACCGGCGTCGAGCCCCTCAACCGCCGGCCGCACGACCTGGTCCCCCTCGTCTGACCCTGCCCAACCCGGGCTACCAACGGGTAATATCTCACCATGGAGAAGCGCCCGATCGGCTGGCCCTTGCTCGTCGCAGCGATCAACGGGCACGCCCGGATCCCGGACCACCGCCTCACCGAAGCTGTCCGCGACAAGGTCGTCCTGGTCACCGGTTCGTCGTACGGGATCGGTGAGGCGACCGCCAAACGCCTGGCCCGCGCCGGCGCGACCGTGCTCCTGGTCGCCCGTACTGCGGACCAGCTCAACGCCGTCGCCGACGAGATCCGTACTACGGGCGGCAAGGCGCACGCCTACCCCACCAACCTCGCCGACCCGGCCGCGATCGAGCAGCTCGTCGCCGACGTACTCCGGGATCACGATCACGTCGACGTGCTCGTCAGCAACGCGGGGAAGTCGATCCGCCGGTCGGTCGCGGACTCCTACCAGCGGTTCCACGACATCGAGCGGACCAACGCGGTCAACTACCTCGGCCCGGCCAAGCTCGTCCTCGAACTCCTCCCGTCGATGCGCAAGCGAGGATCCGGCCACATCGTCAACGTGTCGACCGCCGGCGTCCGCACTCCCCCGATGGCCCGCTGGTCGGCGTACCTGGCGTCGAAGAGCGCCTTCGACGTCTGGCTGCGCTGCATCGCCCAGGAGATCCGCCATGACGGCGTGACCACGTCGACCGTCTACATGGGCCTCGTCCACACCCGGATGAGCGAGCCGACTCCCCTGCTCAACAAGATGCCAGGTCTGACGCCCGAGCAGGCCGCGGACCAGGTGTGCACCGCCGTCGCCGAGCGGCCGCACAACATCACCCCGCCGTTCGTCCGCCCGGCCGATGCCTTGGGCAACCTCTTCCGGGTACCGACGGACCGGCTGTTCGAGCAGTACTTCCGCCGGACGGATCGAACGAAACCGTGAGACCGATCGGCCCGATGCGGCCACCCGACTGGCTGGTCCGAGGAGCAGCCGAGGTCGGTGGCGTCTCGGCGGCGCTGATCAGGTCGGGCGTCTGGCGATCCGCCCGGCCGGGCCACCTGGTCGGGATCGAGCGGGCGTTGCGCCGATGGGGCCAGTCGATGGCGGCGCTCGGCGCGATCGCGGCGATCCGGTACCCCGATCGGGCCGCCGTGATCGACGAACGAGGCAGCCTGACCTATCAGGAGCTCGACCAACGAGTCGCCCGGATCGCGGCCGCACTACGAGCGCGGTACGGGATCGTTGCGGGGAGCAAGGTCGCGGTGCTCTGCCGGAACCACAGGTGGTTCCTGGAGGCGACGCTCGCGGCCTCGCGACTCGGTGCGGACGTGTTGTTCGTCAACACGGAGTTCGCTCCGCCGCAGCTCAAAGCCGTGCTGGAGAGGCATCGCCCCGATCTGCTGGTCCACGACGAGGATTTCACCGTCGAGACCTCCATTACGCGCATCACCGGTTGGCGTGAGGCCGGTGGTAGCGGGCTCGACGAGCTGGCCGCGACCGATGCGCCGGAACCGCCGGTCCCTGACAGGCCTGGTCACATCACGATCCTCACGTCCGGCACGACCGGTACGCCAAAGGCCGCACCCAGGGCTCCGACCGCTGCCGGACTGGCCGGGCTCACCGCGAGCGCCCTCAACCGACTCGGTCTGCGCTCGGGTGAGCCGATGGTGATCTGCCCGCCGCTGTTCCACGGACTCGGCCTGCTCAACTCGATGCTCGCGCTCTTCCTCGGCTCCCCGTTGGTCCTCGCCCGCCGGTACGACGCGGCCGCCGTGCTCGCGTCGATCGACACGAACCGGGCCGGCTCGGTCGTCGCCGTACCGGTGATGCTCCAGCGGATGCTCGACCTTGGTCCGGAGGCGATCGCGCAGTACGAGCTGAAGTCGTTGCGGACGGTTCTGTCCGGCGCTTCGGCATTGGGACCCGCGTTGGCGGAGCGGTTCATCGCGCAGTTCGGCCCGGTGCTGTGCGATGCGTACGGGTCAAGCGAGATCGGGATCGCCACGATAGCGTCCTCCCGCGATCTGCTGGCCGCACCCGGCACCGTCGGTCGGCCCTGCCTCGGCAGCTCGGTCCGGATCCTCGACCTCGACGACCGACCGCTCCCGGCCGGTGAGACCGGGCGGATCTTCGCGGGCGGCGGCCTGGTCTTCGGCGGGTACTCCGACGGCAGCAGCAAGACCGTCGTGGACGGCCGGATGAGCACCGGCGATCTCGGCCACCTGGACGCCGAGGGGCGACTGTTCGTCGACGGTCGCGAGGACGACATGATCGTGTCCGGCGGCGAGAACGTGTACCCGATCGAGGTCGAGGACTGCCTGATGAGCCACCCGGCGGTCGTGGACGCGGCGGTCGTCGGCGTACCCGACGAGGAGTTCGGCCAGCGCCTGATCGGGTACGTCGTTTTGTCCGGCGAGGCGACCCCCGACGAACTGATCGACCACGTCCGCACCAACCTGGCTCGCTACAAGGCACCCCGAGAGGTCGTCATCGTCGACGAACTCCCCCGCAACGCCACCGGCAAAGTCCTCAAACGCCGGCTGACAGACTCCTGAGACCCGGCACTTGCCAGCGGCGGGCCAGGTCGGCTACGCGTATCCCCAGCACTCACCAAACCCCCGAACAGCCGGGGTCGGCCGCTGGCTGAGCGTGAGTTCCTCGGGTGGAGCGATGTTGGTGAGTGGTGCAGATACGGTCGGCCCGGCGTGGATCGCTGCAGGGATCACCGGGACGGATGGGAGAGTGGTCTCCGTGAAGATCCTGGTCGGCTATGTCCCCACGCCGGAGGGTGAAGCCGCCCTCGACGCCGCGGCCGCCGAGGCCGTACTCCGCGGAGCGTCGGTCCTGCTGCTCAACACCAGCCGGGGTGACGCGTACCTCGACCGGCGTTACGCCAGCGCCGACGAACTGGCGACCGCCGAGGCGAGATTGCGTGAACGGGGCGTCGAGGTGACGATCCAGCAGGCGGACGGCGGCAACGACGTCGCCACGGAGCTGTTGAAGGCGGCGGCCGCCGAAGACGTCGCCATGATCGTCCTCGGCCTCCGCCGCCGCAGCCCAGTCGGCAAACTAATCCTCGGCAGCACCGCCCAACGAGTCCTGCTGGAATCCCCCGTCCCAGTCCTGGCCGTCAAGGTCCCACCCCGCCACGACTGACCCGCACCCGCTCAAACCCAACGCCGCTCGGGAGCTCGAACACCTAGCCGGGAGCTCGAACAAGTAGCCGGGGGCTTGAACACGTAGCCGGGAGCTCGAACACGTAGCCGAGGACTTGAACAAGTAGCCGGGGGCTTGAACAAGTAGCCGGGGGCTTGAACAAGTAGCCGGGGGCTTGAACAAGCTGTGCGGTGTTCACGGTCCCGCGATGTTGTTCAAGATCCCTGGCGTCGGCCGATTTCCGCCCCTGAATCCACGACTCGAACGCCCGACACCCATGATCGGCCCGCGCGACCCCGCTTTGAGCACCCGCCAGGCGTCCGCTGTCGCGAAACGTGGCTGGGCGGTGCCCAAGGTCGCCCCGGCGGCCCCGCCCGGCGGAGCCCAAGGTCGCCCCCGCGGCGCCGCCCGGCGGACCACTCGATGGACTGGGGAGGGTTTTCGCCGCGACCTGGGAGGGGTTCTGCCTGCCGGCGGGCAATAACCCACCCCGAACCCCGAGCACACCTGCCTGAAGAGCCACGGCCGGGACGGCACAGGCGGGCCGGGGGTGCTCGCGGGGCGCCCGGAACCCAGGCAGCCTGACTGAGCGGCGTCGAGGTTAATCCGGATGAGGTGCTGGGGTGCGCCGCCTAAACTGGTGGGTGTTATGCCTGATGCCCGGACCGAGTCGTCGAGTCCTTCCCCAGTCACCGGTCCCGCCCAGGACCCCGCCGCGCGCCGCCGACCGAGGCGCCGCGGCCGCAAGCCGTCAGCCCGCACGCCGAACGCCGGGGCAACCGGTACGCCGGAGCCGGGTACTGCCGGAACGCCGGAGCCGGGTACTGCCGGAACGCCGGATGCAGGTGGTGCCGGTACAGCGAGTCGGGCGGCTGGGGGGTCGTCGAAGGGCGGCAGCCGGGATGCAGGCGGTGCTGGTACGGCGGACGCCGGGGCCGGTGGTGGTCGTACGGCGGATGCAGGCGGTGCCGGCGGTGCTCGTACGGCGGGGCGGGGGACTGGGGCGGCGTCAGGGCGCGGCGGCCGGGAGGCCGAGGAGACGGTTTCGCTCGGGGAGGTTGTTGGTCGGCTTGATGGGTTGATGGCGTATGACCGGGAGCAGCTGGGGCGGAGGCTGGAGCGGGTTCGGGGTACTAAGGACGCGCGGAAGCGGGCGGCGGCGCTCGAGGGTGTGATCGGGGCGATCGAGCAGGCCGAGCGGCGGGTCGAGCAACGGCGGCTGGCGGTACCGGAGATCACGTATCCGGCGGAGCTGCCGGTCAGCCAGCTCAAGGACGACATCGCGGCGGCGATCCGGGATCACCAGGTCGTGGTGATCGCGGGCGAGACCGGCTCGGGCAAGACCACCCAGATCCCGAAGATCTGCATGGAACTCGGCCGCGGCGTACACGGGATAATCGGCCACACTCAGCCCCGCCGCCTCGCGGCCCGTACAGTCGCGGAGCGGATCGCCGAAGAACTCGGCACCGAACTCGGCGAGACGATCGGGTTCGCGGTCCGGTTCACCGACAAGGTGAGTGAGCGGTCATTGGTGAAGCTCATGACCGACGGCATCCTGCTCAACGAGCTGCAGCGCGACCGCCTGCTGTCCCGCTACGACACCCTCATCATCGACGAGGCCCACGAACGCAGCCTCAACATCGACTTCATCCTCGGCTACCTCAAGCAGCTGCTCCCCCGCCGCCCCGACCTCAAGGTGATCATCACCTCGGCGACCATCGACCCCGAACGGTTCGCCGAGCACTTCGCGGACGGCAACGGCAAACCGGCACCGATCGTCGAGGTGTCCGGACGCACCTACCCCGTCGAGGTCCGCTATCGCCC
Organism: Kribbella caucasensis; assembly: GCF_004361855.1. Classification (GTDB taxonomy): domain Bacteria; phylum Actinomycetota; class Actinomycetes; order Propionibacteriales; family Kribbellaceae; genus Kribbella; species Kribbella caucasensis. The sequence continues at coordinate 185,788 of NZ_SNWQ01000013.1, read as the reverse complement.
GATCAACGACCCCGACGACCCGAGCACGATCGACCGGGACCAGACCCAGGCGATCCTCGACGCTGTCGACGAGCTGAGCATCGAGGCAGCGGGTGACGTACTCGTTTTCCTCAGCGGCGAGCGGGAGATCCGCGACACCGCCGACGCACTGAGCGACAAGTTCGCCCAGCAGCGCGGCGGCCCGCACGCGACCGAGATCCTCCCGCTCTACGCCCGGCTCTCGAACGCCGAGCAGCACCGCGTCTTCCAGTCGCACAGCGGTCGCCGGATCGTCCTCGCCACCAACGTCGCCGAGACCTCGCTGACCGTACCCGGGATCAAGTACGTCATCGACCCCGGCACCGCGCGCATCTCCCGCTACAGCCATCGCACCAAGGTTCAGCATCTCCCGATCGAACCCGTCTCGCAGGCGAGCGCGAACCAGCGCAAGGGCCGTTGCGGCCGGACCAGCGACGGCATCTGTATCCGGCTGTACTCCGAGGAGCACTTCGAGGGCCGCGCCGAGTTCACCGACCCCGAGATCCTCCGGACCAACCTCGCTTCCGTCATCCTGCAGATGACCGCGATCGGGCTCGGTGACATCGCGGCGTTCCCGTTCATCGACGAGCCGGACAAGCGCAGCATCACCGACGGCCTGCAGCTGCTCACCGAGCTCGGCGCGATCGAATCCGCGAAGGCCGCGGACCGGCACCGCAGACTCACCCCGGTCGGTCACCAGCTTGCCCAGATCCCATTGGACCCACGACTGGCGAGGATGATCGTCGAGGCGGACAAGCACGGCTGTGTCCGCGAGGTGATGGTGATCGCGGCCGCGCTGTCGATCCAGGACCCCCGCGAGCGGCCGACCGACGCGGAGGCGCAGGCCCAGCAGCAGCACGCGCGCTTCCGCGATCCGAACTCGGACTTCCTCGGCTACCTCAACCTGTGGAACTACCTGAAGAAGCAGCAGAAGGAGCTGTCCGGCAACCAGTTCCGCCGGATGTGCCGCAGCGAGTACCTGAACTATCTCCGCGTCCGCGAGTGGCAGGACATCTTCGCCCAGCTCCGCCAGGTCGCGTCCCAGATCGGCGTCACCCTCAACTCCGGCGAACCGGCCGACCCGCAGAGCGTGCACATCTCGCTGATGTCCGGCCTGCTGTCCCACCTCGGCATGAAGGACCCGGCGAACCAGCACCAGTACCTCGGGGCCCGCGGCGCCAAGTTCGCGATCTTCCCCGGCTCCGGGCTGTTCAAGAAGCCACCGCAGTTCGTGATGGCCGCCGAACTCGTCGAGACCTCCCGGCTCTGGGCCCGGGTGAACGCGAAGATCGAGCCCGAGTGGGCCGAGGACCTCGCGCAGCACCTGATCAAACGCAGCTACTCCGAGCCGCACTGGGAACGCAAGGCCGGCGCGGTGATGGCGTACGAGAAGGTCACCCTGTACGGCGTACCGATCGTTGCCCGGCGCAATATCAACTACGGGTCGGTGGATCCGGAGGTCAGCCGCGAGCTGTTCATCCGGCACGCCCTGGTGGAGGGCGACTGGGACACCCACCACAAGTTCTTCCACGAGAACCGCAAACTGATCGAAGAGGTCGAGGAGCTCGAGGAACGCACCCGGCGACGCGATCTGCTGGTCGACGACGAGACCCTGTTCGCGTTCTACGACGAGCGGATCGGGTCGGAGGTCGTCACCGGGCGCCACTTCGACACCTGGTGGAAGAAGGCGCGGCAGCGTGATCCCGATCTGCTCGACTTCGAGCGGTCGCTGGTGGTTCGCGAGGGTGCCGAGATCAAGGCGGACGAGTTCCCGGTCACCTGGTCCCAGAACGGGATGACCTTCGACCTGACCTACGCCTTCGAGCCGGGTACCGACGCCGACGGCGTGACCGTGCACCTCCCGTTGCTGGTGCTGAACCAGGTGACGGCCGACGGGTTCGAGTGGAGCGTGCCCGGGTTCCGCGAGGAGCTGGTCACCACGCTGATCAAGTCGTTGCCCAAGGCAATCCGGCGGAACATCGTGCCGGCCCCGGACCACGCCCGGCAGGTGCTCCCCCACCTCGACCCGGCATCAGGACCGCTGACCGACGCGCTCGCCCGCGAACTGCGGAACCTGCGCGACGTGCTGATCGAGCCGGCCGACTGGGACTGGACCCGGGTCCCCGAGCACCTGCGGATGACGTTCCGGGTGATCGACGACCAGGGCAAGACCGTGGCCGAGGGCAAGGATCTGGCCCGGTTGAAGGAGCGGCTCAAGCCGAAGACGACAGCGGCGATCTCGCAGGTCGCGAAGAAGGCGGTCAGCGGGCTGGAGCGGTCCGGCCTGACCGACTGGACGTTCGGCGACCTCCCGCGCAGCTTCTCCGAGCACCGCAACGGCCTCACCGTCGCCGGCTACCCGGCGCTGGTCGACGAGGGCAAGACTGTCGCGATCCGGCTGCAGGAGACCGAACGCGACCAGGCGGCCGCGATGTGGAACGGCACCCGGCGGCTCCTGCTGCTGACCATGCCGTCGGTGATCGACGTGGTCCAGCGGAATCTGACCAACCAGCAGAAGATGACGCTGATGGCCGGCCCGCACCGCAATGTCGGTGAGCTCCTGGACGACGCGATCTCCGCGGCCGTGGATCAGCTGATGGCCGAGGCACACGGCCCTGCCTGGAACCTGACCGCCTTCTCCGTACTGCGCGACGCCGTACGGTCGGAGCTCGCGGACACGGTGCTCACGATCCTCAAGCAGGTCGAGCAGGTTCTCGCGAATGCGCGCACGGTCGACAAGCAGATCTCGCGGTCGTCCAGTCCGGCGTTGCTGGCCGCGCTGTCCGACGTACGAGGTCAGCTCGAGGGTCTCGTCCATCGCGGTTTCATCACCGAGACCGGTGCCAAGCGACTCCCCGATCTCGTCCGCTACCTTCGCGGGATCGAGCAACGCCTCGACAAGGTCGCCGCCAACGCGATGCGGGACCGCTCTGGGATGGCGATCGTCCAGACCCTCACCGACGAGTACCGCAACCGCCTGGCCGCCGTACCGACCGGCAAGTTCCCCAGCCCCGAGCTCCTCGAAGTCCGCTGGATGCTGGAGGAACTCCGCATCTCCCTCTTCGCCCAGACCATCGGCACGCCGTACCCCGTCTCCGAAAAGCGCATCCGCAAAGCCCTCGCGACCGCCTGACGCTCAGGGCACGAAGGCGCGTTGGGACTGTTGGCGGAAGGTTCGCGGGGAGACCTGGTGGGCAGTGGTGAAGCGGCGGGTGAAGTAGGACTGGCTGGTGAAGCCACAGCGGGTGGCGATCGCGGCAATCGGGTCGGTGGTTGCCGCTAGCAACGAGGCGGCGTGTTCCAGCCGGAGGTCGGTGACGAAGTCGGTCGGGGTCAGCCCATACACCGCGCGGACGGTGCGGGACAGGTGCGCTGGGCTGACGCCCGCGAGTTCGAGGAGACGCGGTACGCCGCCGCGGAGGTTCTCCTCGGCGCGCATCGCGGCGCAGGCCCGGGCGAGCCAGGCCGGCGCCGTCGGACCGACAGTGCCGTCAGTGCGGACCGCCACCTCGTCCGGTGAGATCAACGGCAGCAGGTCGATCCAGAAACGGACAAGGTCGAACTGGCTCGGCTCGTCCTGAAAGCGCCGGAGTGCGTGCTCAAATACTTCGACCGCGGCGGCCGGATCGTCGGGGCGGAAGGTGATCGGCGTGCGGGCCGCATCCCACGTGCCGGCCGCGTCGGTGCGCGTCAGAGTGAGGAATCCTTGCCAGGCCGAGCTCGGAAAGGCCACGTTGATGAACTCGAGCCGGTCCGGCGCGGTGCCCCGAAACGCGTGCTGATCCCGCGGCCGGACCAGAACGACATCGCCTGCCTCCAGCGGTTGCGAACCGGTCGGCAACAGGTGCTCGCCTCGACCGGACACCACCCCCATGAACTCATAGAAGTCCGCATGCGCGTGCAGCTCGGAGACCGGCGTCCTCGCCGCGAAGCTCACCCGCGCCGCGTGGTACGGCCGACCCAACGCCCACAGGGCGAAGCGCAGTACTTGGCTCACATCAACAAATTACAAGTTCTCGCGCACGGGCTGCTAGTCCTGCGGTATACCGTGCGCGGATCATCTCTTGTATGAGCGAACTTCTGGGACAGTTTCAGCGCGATGGGTACGCGATCTTCCGGGAGGTGATCGACCAGGAGTTGATCAAGGAAGTGAATGATCATGTGGAGTGGTTACAAGAGCGGCATCCCGAGGTCCGGCCCGAGCAGCTGGGGCACGTGTTCCTGAAGGACGACCCGTTCTGGGTGCGGTTGGTGAGCGATCAACGGCTGCTGGACATCGCCTCGCAGTTCGTCGGACCGGATCTCGCGCTGTTCGCGTCGCACTACATCTCGAAGCCGCCGTACTCCGGGCAGCCGGTGCTGTGGCATCAGGACGCGGCGTTCTGGCCGCTCGACCCGATGAGTGTGGTGACGCTGTGGCTCGCGGTCGACCACTCGACGCCGGATAACGGCTGCGTGCGGGTGATCCCGGGCAGTCATCGGGGTGCGATCGCCGAGATGCGCGACAACACGGCGGTGGAAAGCGTGCTGGGCAAGGAGATCGCGGTCGAGGTGGACGAGGACCAGGCCGTTGACATGGTGCTGGCGCCGGGTGACGTCGAGGTGCACCACCCGAACATCGTGCACGGCAGCACCGCGAACACCTCGCCGAACCGGCGGTGCGGGCTGACCATCCGGTACATCCCGACCTCGACGCGGATCACGGATCCCGAGGTGCCGTACCCGAGCGCCTTCCACCTGCAGGGCGATCCCGGGGTCAACAGCTACCAGCCCAAACCCCGGTACGTCGACGGCCGGCACTTCCCCTTCACCGGCAGCTCCGACTGGACCTGACAACGCCAACCAGCCGGCATCCGATCCGACCGGACCTGACAAACCGATCGGCCGGCAGCCAAGTTGGCGCGCCGGCCGATCGGGTCGAGTCAGGTGCTACTCCAGGCAGATCCGGAACGGGTGGCCGGCCGGGTCGGCGTACACGCGCCAGCCCTGCTCGTTGCCGGCCGGGGGGGCGTCCAGGGGCTCGAGCGGTTCGGCGCCGAGGGCGACCACGGCGGCGTGACCACTGGACAGGTCCTCGACGATCAGGTCGAGGTGAAGCTGCTGCGCATCGGTGCCCGGCCACGTCGCGGGCAGGTAGTCCTCCGAGCGGCGGAAAGCGAGGGTAGGCCAATCACCAAGACGTTGGCCCAGCGACGACCCGGGACTGGTCAGGCTCTGCCAGTCGTCGTCACCGTTCTCGTCGATCTCCAGTCCGAACAGGGTCGAGTAGAACCGGGCGAGCTCGCGTGGTTCCGGGCAGTCCAGCACCACCGAGCCGAGCCGCCCGGCACTGGTGCCCGGCTGCTCTGCCACCTGCGTCATCTGTCCTCCAACTTCCCGTGATCAGGAGTGTCTCCTGGCGGTGAGGCCCTCATGGTCAGAAGGCCCGGCCGCCTACGATGACAGGTCGGACCGACAGTTCGCACCTTTCGACACGCCTCGTTGACGGCTCAGTGAGCACGCGGCCCGTCGCGGATAGTAAGTGGGCGGTGTTCGTACCGGTAAACAGCACCTATGCAGGTAGCGATCGGCGCCGGCGCTCGCCGAGTTTGCGGACCTTCGCCCGGGTCCCGCAATCCGCCATCGCGCACCAGCGGCGGGACCCGTTCTTGCTGCGATCGAGGAACAACCAACCGCACCCGCCCTCGTCGATCGGACACGCCCGCAGCTGCCGCAGGTCGACCGTCCGGACCAGGTCGACCGCTGCGGCCACCAGCCGATCCGGGATCATCAAGGCAGGCGACGTACCGACAACGAGCTCGGCGACAGCACCGCCGGGCACAAGCACCGAGCGAGCCGCGGCCGCCGACCAACGCAGCGACAAAAGCTCAAGCGCAGCAGCTACTTCAGCGGATTCATCACGCCGGGCCAGCACGGTGTAGACAGCCTCACGGATCTCGACCGTCGCATGCAGGGCCTGCTCGGCCGTGACTGGCGCACTCCCCCACGCAGCGGCGACCGCAGCCACCTCACTCTCGTCGAGCAACTCGGTACGCCGACTCCACGCCAGCAACTCATCGGGGACCGGGATGTAGTCCTGCTCGTCGGCCGCACCACCGGCCACCCGCGGCGAGACCGTGTTCACCAACTCGAGGGCCGGATGCCCGCCGACGATCCGGAATGTGTCATTGCGATCCTGATCCATGCATGACATGCTACCACCATAAGTCCTTTTACTGGAATCGCAGGTGACGTCATGCTCAACACGTCCCGCAGAGCCCACGCCGCGCTGGTCATGCTCGGTGTCGGCACCTTCTCCTACGTGACCATCGAAGTGCTGCCGATCGGCCTGCTGACTGTGATGGCCGCCGATCTGGACCGCTCACGCTCCGACATCGGACTCCTCGTCACCGGGTACGCCGTGGTCGTCGTCCTCGCATCGATCCCACTGGCCCGGCTGACGCTAGGGCTCCCCCGCCGGCCCGTCCTCGGCACCACCCTCGGTCTCATGGCCGTCGGAGCCGCCGGCGCCGCGCTGGCACCGACGTACGAGGTCCTCCTGATCGCACGGCTGTTCACGGCGCTCTCCCACGCGCTCTTCTGGTCGATCATCTTCCCGATCGCGGCCGGGCTGGTCCCATCGGCTGTCCGCGGCCGGGTGGTCGCGAAGATCTCGGTCGGCTCAGCGCTCGCCCCCGTGATCGGCATACCGCTCGGCACCTGGCTCGGTGAGCAGGCCGGGTGGCGGATCCCCTTCGCGCTCATGGCCGTGCTCGGGACAGCGACCTGCCTGAGCATCGCGAGTCTGCTGCCGCGCGTCGACGCCCGGGAGTCCACGTCGGGCCGCGGCAGCGCTCCTGACGTTCGCCGGTACGCCGTACTGGTCGTCAGCACGGCTCTCGGCGTGGCCGGCTTCCTGACATTCAACACCTACGTCACGCCGTTCCTGCTGGATATCAGCGGCTTCACTTCCGGTGCACTCGGACCGATCCTCCTGGCCAGCGGACTGGGCGGTCTGACCGGGACTCTGCTCGTCAGCCGGATACTCGACCGCAATCCGTGGGCCGCGGTTGCCCTGCCGCTCGCCCTGATCGGTGCGGCGTTGCTCGGTCTCTACACACTCGGACACCGGCAGGTGCCGACAGTGCTGCTCATCGCCACTGCCGGGATGGCTTTCAGCGCGCTGGCGGTCGCCGTACTGAGCAGGACTCTCCAGGTGGCTCCCGGCAGCACCGACCTCGCGTCGGCGGGGACCAGCTCGGCGTTCAACATCGGGATCGCGGCAGGTGCGTTCATCGGTGGTGGGCTGCTCGACAGCACTGGCGTGCGGAGCGTGGCGCTGGTCGGCGGCCTGCTGGCGATCCTGGCTCTGGTGGCCATCACAGCCGACGAGCCCGTGCTGGCTCGGCGCGGCATGGGGATGGGAGAGTGCGTGCATGAGCGCCCCGGGCGACAGGTTTGTGAAGAGGCGGCATGACGCACCGGAGGGGTTCTTCGAGGTCGAGGCCGCCGGTCTGCGCTGGCTCGCCGTACCGGGCGGCGCCGCGATCGTCGAACCCCTGGACGTCTCCCCCACTCACCTGACCCTGCCGAGGCTCCACCCGGTCGCCCCGAGCAGTAGGGCAGCGGACGAGTTCGGCCAACACCTCGCCTCCACCCACGACGCCGGCGCGCGGCACTACGGAGTCCCACCGGACGACTGGGAGACCGACGGCTACATCGGCACGATCGGGTTGCCGCACACGCTCGATCCGATCAAGTCGTGGGGCGAGTTCTACGCGAACCTGCGAGTGCGGCCGTACGTGCGGGCGGCGTACGACCACGGCACGATCGACGAGCACCACCTGGACGTGTTCGAGCGGTTCTGCCGTCGGCTCGAGACAGGGATGTACGACGACCCGTCGGACCAGCCGGCCCGGATCCACGGCGACCTGTGGTCCGGCAACGTCGTCTGGTCAACCGACGGGGTGCACCTGATCGACCCGGCCGCGCACGGTGGTCATCGTGAGACCGACCTCGCCATGCTCGGCCTGTTCGGCATGCCCCAACTGGAACGGGTCCTGCACGCGTACGACGAGGCGCACCCGCTGACGGACGGCTGGCGCGACCGGGTCGGCCTGCACCGGGTCCATCCGCTGCTCACGCATGTGGTCATGTTCGGCGCGAGCTACGTCCCGCAGGCGGTCGCGATGGCGCACAAGTACTGCTGACCGAGGCGCCGCTGTGGACGGAGAGGCCGGACAACGGCGACAAGCTTGAGTTCATCCGGCTAATCGCGGGGAACCCCCGTCCTTCAGGGCGGGGAGGAACCGCAACTGCCTCCCTTCGGGGATCGGGGACTGTCGGTCCCGGCTGATTAGGTAAGTGGCATGTCCCGATACCGGCTGGACCCGACTCCCGCGCAGCAGGCTGCGTTGTTGGCGCACTGCGGGCACGCCCGGTACGTGTGGAACCTGGCGCTCGAGCAGTGGTCAATGTGGCCCCCCGACAAACGCCCGACACCCGGATACGTCGAGCAGGCCCGGCAACTGACCGAGGCGCGGGCCGTGTTCGAGTGGCTGCGGGCCGGGTCGCAGACCGTCCAGCAGCAAGCTTTGCGGGACTTCGACCAGGCGGTCAAGAACTTCCACGCCGGGACCCACCGGCGGCCGACGTGGCGCAAGGCCGGGGTGCACGAGGGGTTCCGCATCGTCGGCGGTCAGGCGTCCCGGATCGTCAAGCTGAACCGCAGGTGGGCCGCGGTCAACGTGCCCAAAGTCGGCCGGGTCCGGTTCCGGCTGTCCCGACCCGTTCCCGACGCGAAGTCCTACCGGATCACCCGCGACCGGATGGGCCGCTGGCACCTCGCCTTCGCCGCGATCCCGGAGCCGATCCCCGCACCCGGTACCGGTGAGGTCGTCGGCGTGGACCGCGGCATCATGGTGTCGGCGGCCCTGTCCACCGGCGAACTCCTGACCTGCCCCGGGCTGTCGGACCGCGAGCAGGCACGGCTCACGCAGCTGCAGCGTCGGCTGGCCCGCTGCCGTCCCGGCTCCAAACGCCGCCATCGGGTGAAGGCCGCGATCGCCAAGCTGCACGCCCGGGCCGCCGACCGGCGCAAGGACTGGGTGGAGAAGACCAGCACCGACCTCGCCCGACGGTTCGACGTCATCCGCGTCGAGGACCTGCGCATTACCCAGATGACCCGGCGACCCAAACCCAACCCCGGACGACCGGGCGGATACCGGCCGAACCGTCGCCGAGCCAAAGCCGGGCTCAACCGCGGCATCCTGGCCAACGGCTGGGGACTGCTCGTTCAGCGCCTGGAGCACAAGGCCGCCGGACGGGTCGAGAAAGTCAACCCTGCGTACACGTCGCAGACCTGTAGCGTCTGTGGGCACTGCGCACCGGAAAACCGCGAGAACCAAGCGGTCTTCCGGTGCGTAGCCTGCGGACATCAGGCCAACGCGGACGTGAACGCGGCAGTCAACATCGCGGCCGGACGGGCCGTCAGCGCACGCCGAGAGACGCCACCACGGGTCTCGCCGAAGCGTGAACCTCAACACGCTACCTCCGCGTAGTAGTTGGAATCCCCGACCTTCACGGCGGGGAGGACGTCAAGGCCTTCCCGCGGCTGCCCCCGGGATCGCCGAGCTCGGCTGGTCACCCGCCTCCGCGCTCGGCTGGGACGCCTACAAGGTCCGGCTCGGCGCCCAGGGCTCCCGGTGGGATGTCTTGAGCGTCAACTTCTTCCGCGCCCCGGAGATCAGCTGGCGCTAGTCGTGTGAGCGTCAGTCCTGGGAGAGGACCCGGTCCAGGAGCCAAGCCGTGGTCTCGTCGAGGTCCTGCTCGGCGACAGTGAACCGGACCGGGTCCGCCTCGTCGGCCGCCCGCAGCTCGACCCGGTACACATACCGGTCGGGTTGCGGGACGCCGGAGCCGAGCCGCTTCTGGTCCAGCCGGCCGATTGCCGCGTCCAACTGCTCGCGGTCCGGCTGACCGGCCGTGTCGAGCTCACCGCCGACCTGCAGACCGGCGAATCCGCCGCTCCGGGTCACCTTGACCAACACCTGGTCCTCCCCGCGTCGATGTCGCTCCAAACCTTCCCGGCTGCGGTCGGAGTTTGTCCAGGCCCGCGCGACACGCCGATCAAAACAACACGATTCAAACGCCCATCACCCGGCGTGCAGGCGCATAACCCGCCATCGGCCCGTTCCGGCAGCGCCCCCGCGAACTTCCGCCGCACACGAACGAGCAGGTCGGCGCGGGATTGGCGATCCGCGGACCGGTTCACCGGGCCGCCAAAGCGGGCGGAAAGGGCTGTCAGGGCACCGATACGGAGAGTGGCGGCCAGCAACTATCCGCGACACGTGTTGGTGATCACCCCTTCCAGGACGGCCCAAACCGGCTACAGTTGTCCCGTTGCAGTTTTGGACTCCCATTGACTTTCGCTGTGCTGCATGGCCGGTTCTGTCGTCTGGGGCCTTTCGGCGACACGTGGCTCATGAGGTGTGGGTCGCGGTTTGTTTCAAGCCATCAAGGAGATAGACACAATGGCTGTCGGTACTGTCAAGTGGTTCAACGCTGACAAGGGCTTCGGCTTCATCACCCCGGATGACGGTGGCGCGGATGTCTTCGCGCACTACTCGGCCATCCAGACCTCGGGCTTCCGCTCGCTGGACGAGAACCAGCGGGTCGAGTTCGAGATCACCCAGGGCCAGAAGGGCCTGCAGGCGGAGAACATCCGCCCGATCTGAGGCAGCGCTGCTCCGGTGAGGTCGGGGCACCTTCTGAAAACCGAACGAACGGGCCGTACCCCTGGCTGGGGGTGCGGCCCGTTCGCCGTGTCCGGCCGGGTTGGTTCTGGGTACCGGTGAGGACATGAGCGAGGAGCGGAGCACGGCACACTACGACCGGCAGGGCGAGGACAAGCGGCAGCGGCTGGACCGGCAGTGGAACGAACTGCTCCAGGAGTTGCGTCTGGCCCAGACGGGCACCCAGATCCTGTTCGCCTTCCTGCTCACCATCGCCTTCCAGAACAGGTTCCAGGACGCGGACAGCTTCACCCACGCCGTGTACGCCGGCACCCTGATCGCCGCCGCGCTCGCGGCCGGCCTGCTGCTGGCCCCGGTGTCGTTCCACCGGCTGGTCTTCCAGCAGCAGCTCCGCGACCAGCTGATCGCGGTCGCGCATCACCTGGCCAACGGCGGCCTGGCCCTGCTGGTGATCGCGATGTCCGGCGGCGTCCTGCTCGCCCTCGACGCGGTTCTGAGCCGGACGGCCGCGATCGTCGTCGTCGCGCTCGTACTCGCCTGGTTCGTCGCCTTCTGGTATCTGCTGCCCGAGTACGTCCGCCGAACCAGTACCTCGCGTGGGCCTAGGAGCGGTAGCGGGGAATGACCTCGGCGGCGACCTGTTCGAGGGTGTCCTCGGTACCGGCGTAGACGCCCTCGGCGCGGGGCCAGTGTGCGATCACGTCGGTGAAGCCGAGCTCGGCGGCCCGGCCGACCGCGTCTTCGAAGGCGGCCACGCTGGTCAGCGAATACTGCTTCGAGTCGAGTGACAGATACCGGTCGAACGGCCGGCCAGCCAGTACGTCGTCCATCCGGTGGCTGAGGTCCGCGACCGCGGCGTACCAGGTGTCGAGATCGTCCACCTTGCCGCCGGTGGTCACCCAGCCGGCGCCGTACCGGACTGCCAGCCGGAGTGAGCGCGGGCCGTTCGCCGCCATCACGAAGGGGACCCGGGGGCGCTGCACACACCCCGGCAGCGTGCGGCCGTTGCGGGTCTCGAAGTACTCGCCCTCGAAGTCCACCCGGTCGGTGGTCAGCAGCTTGTCGAGCAGCTCGGTGAACTCCGCCAGCCGGTCCACCTTCTGTCCCGGGCCGAGGTCGTCACCGCCGAGGATGGTCGTGTCGATCCCGCCGCCGGCGCCGATCCCGCAGACGAACCGGCCGTTCGAGACGTCGTCCAGGGCGAGTATGTCGCGGGTCAGGGTGAGCGGGTGGCGGAAGTTCGGCGAGGTGACGAAGGTGCCCAGCCGGATCGTCGATGTGACCAGCGCGGCCGCGGTCAGCGTCGGGGTGGTGCCGTACCAGGGCGCGTCCTGCAGACCGCTCCAGGTGAGGTGGTCGTAGGTCCAGGCGTGGTCGAAGCCGAGGTCCTCCGCCCGGCGCCACCGCGGTGCGGCGTCGGCCCAGCGGTACTCCGGCAGGATGGCTATTCCGAAGCGCATGCACCGCACAGTACGGCGTATCCGGACCCGACGTACGTACAGCGGACGCGAGCGGGGGCCCGAATGTGTCCGAACCACGTTAGTTGCGTTATGCCACGATTTTCGGAAGGGTCGTGACGGTTGTCCCCCTAGCCCAAGGAAACGGAGGCGCGCCGAAGCGAGGCGTGATTTCAGCTGTGGCGATCGATTTCGACAGCCCGCAAAAGAACCCCGACCACGCAACTGAGACGCAGGAACATCCTGCACTTGCAGCACCCCCACCACCCGGCAGCCGAAGTAGCGGCTCCGGCCTCGATCGGATCGTCTTCGGCGTCACCGCGCTGATCGCCCTGGCCTTCGTCGCCTGGGGCTTCGCGGACGCCGACGGCCTGGGTACGACGTCCACCTCGGCGCTGACCTGGGTCGAACACAACACCGGCTGGCTGTTCGTCCTGCTGGCCTCCGGATTCGTCGTCTATGTGCTCTGGCTGGCCGCCGGCAAGTACGGGCGGATCCCGCTCGGCGCGGACGACGAGCAGCCCGAGTTCCGCACCGTCTCCTGGGTCGCGATGATGTTCAGCGCCGGGATGGGCATCGGGCTGATGTTCTTCGGCGTCAGCGAACCGCTGTCCCACTTCACCGCTCCCCCGCCGGGGACGGTCGAAGCCGGCACGTCCGAAGCGCTGCAGACCGCGATGGCGACCACCTTGTTCCACTGGACCCTGCACCCGTGGGCGATCTACGCGGTGGTCGGGCTCGCGATCGCCTACGGCACCTTCCGGCGCGGCCGATCGCAGCTGATCAGCTCGGCCTTCGCGCCGTTGCTGGGCAAGCGGACCGAGGGGCCGATCGGCAAGCTGATCGACGGCCTGGCGATCTTCGCGACGTTGTTCGGCTCGGCCGCCTCGCTCGGCCTGGGCGCGTTGCAGATCGGCTCCGGCGTTCAGATCCTCGGCTGGCTGGACCGGACCGGGAACGCCGTACTCGTCGGCGTCATCGCCGTACTCACCGCTGCCTTCGTGGTCTCGGCCGTCTCGGGAGTGGCCAAGGGCATCCAATGGCTGTCGAACATCAACATGGTGCTGGCGGTCGCGCTCGCGTTCTTCGTGTTCGTGGTCGGGCCGACCGTGCTGATCCTCGACCTGGTGCCGACCGCGATCGGCGTGTACTTCCGCGATCTCGCCGACATGGCCGCGCGGACCGAGGCGAGCGGCGGCGATCCGATGGCTGAATGGCTGTCGGGCTGGACGGTCTTCTACTGGGCGTGGTGGATCTCCTGGACGCCGTTCGTCGGGATGTTCATCGCCCGGATCAGCCGCGGGCGGACGATCCGGCAGTTCGTCACCGGCGTGTTGCTGGTGCCGTCGCTGGTCAGCCTGGTCTGGTTCTGCGTCTTCGGTGGCGCCGCGATCAACACCCAGCGGTCCGGCGTCGACGTCGCCGGGCAGTCGACCACCGAGGGGCAGTTGTTCGGAGTGCTGGAGAACTTCCCACTGTCCTCGGTGACGACGCTGCTGGTCGTCGTCCTGGTCGCGATCTTCTTCGTATCCGGCGCGGATGCGGCCTCGATCGTGATGGGGACACTGTCCGAGCGCGGGGCGATCGAACCGAGAAAGCCGGTCGTCGTGTTCTGGGGCGTGCTGACCGGCGCTGTCGCGGCGGTGATGCTGCTGGCCGGAGGCGGAGCAAAGGCGCTGCAGGCATTGCAGAACCTGACCATCGTGGCCGCGCTCCCGTTCGCGCTGGTGATGGTCGGACTGGCGATCGCTTTGGCCAAAGACCTGCGGACCGATCCGCTGATGCTGCGCAAGGAGATCGGCAGCGGGGCGGTCGAGGCCGCGGTGATCGAAGGCGTCTCCGCCCACGGCGACGACTTCTCCCTGGTGGTCGCCGGCAACGGACACGACACGTCCACACCCGTACCGGAGTCGCCGCAGCCACGCGGCGAAGTGCCACCACCGAAACCCTGACCCGAGCCGGGCGCCGCGCACCGCAATACGACGGTCCGCGGCGCCCCGCGTGTCAGCGGGATGGGGTTGGGAAGGTGGCGAGGTGGGTGGTGTGGATGCTGCCGAGCCAGACCTTGCCGTCGCGTTCGCGGACGCCGGTCGGGGTCATGAACTTGGGGTGTTTGCCGCGGAGATCGTGCACCTGGTGGCCGGCGTCGTCGTACGCCTGGATCTCGATGATGTCCTCCGCCTTCGGCTTGAGAGCCTCCGGCAGCGCCCACACGACCTTTCGCAGTACGGGCGGTTTGGGCAGCAGCAGGTCCAGTAGCGCGTTGCGGGGTGAGGCGATCGTGACCCAGATCAGGCCGTCCGAGCCGCGGGCGATGTTGTCCGGCAGGCCCGGGACCAACGTGACCAGCTCGGGCTCGGCGCCGTCCTTGGTGAGGTCGAGCTTGTAGAGGCCGTAGCTCGCGGTCTCGGCGAAGAACAGCGTCTTCTGATCACCGCTCAACGCGACGCCGTTGGGGAACGGCCGGCCGGTCGCGAGACGAGTCAGCTCGCCGTCGGGGGTGAGCCGATAGAGACTGCCGGTACTGGAGTGTTCGAGCAGGTCGGCCATCCACTCGTCGACGCCGAACCGGGTGGACGAGTCGGTGAAGTAGATCGTGCCGTCCGCGCTGATGTCGGCGTTGTTGCAGAACTTCATCGGCCGGCCGTCGATCTCGGCCAGCAGGGTGGCGATCCGGCCGTTGCGATCCAGGGTGAGCAGACCGCGGTTGGCGTCGCAGATCAGCACCTTGCCGTCCGCCATCCACTCCAGCCCGAGCGGCCGGCCGCCGGTGTCGGCGAGCGTGGTGATCGTCTTACCGTCGCCGCTGATCCGCAGGATCCGCCCGTCGAGCATCCCCGTCAGTACGCTGCCGTCCTCGTCGATCAGCGTGTCCTCGGGCCCCTCCCCCGGTACCGCGACCGTCTCCACCTCGATCCGCCGAGGCTCCCGGGCCGGCGGCACCGGCGGCGGACTCCAGCGAACCGGATCAATGCTCGATTTCATGGGCCGAGCCTAGAAGGTGTGGTCCAACGTCGGAAGAGCGTGCGCATGTCGCCGCCGAGGTTGTTGCCTCCTGCAACGAGCGCTGGGGAGAGCTATTCGCCGGTTTGGCCGTCGAGGCGTTCTCGGAGGAGGTCGGCGTGGCCGTTGTGGCGGGCGTACTCCTCGATCATGTGGGTGAGGACCCAGCGGAGGGAGTAGCGCCGGCCGTCCTCCTCGCCGACCGTGTCCGGGTCGAGGTCGGCGATAGCCGAGCTCGTCTTCGGTGAGATGCCGGATCAGCCCGTGCAGAGTCATCCCGGACGGCTCGACGGCGGCCGTGCCGAGCTGTTCCGGGGTGAGCCCGTCGATCTTCAACCGCACCGTCGCGCGCTGGAAGTCGAGGAACCCGACCAGCGTCTCCTTCTCCCCCGCCTCGCTGGGCGGATCGGGCCTTCCCTGCAAGTCCATGACGGGAACCTACTGCTCCCAGCCGACAGACCCCGGATGGATCCCCGGGCGCGCGGGGCCCACACCCCACGGCGTCGCCTCGCCCGCGTCGTCGGTCGCGGAGTCGGCGGTCCCACCCAGTAGCCGGCGGGTCAGGACGTCCCGGGCCGAGAGGAGTTCCGCGGCGGCGGCCTTGATCTCGGCGTCGCCGGCCTCGGTCCCGTTCTCGGCGGCGAGCAGCACCGCGCGGCGTACGAGCTCCTTGGCGAAGGAAGCGGTCGTCCCCTCGGTCTCGGTGACGATCTCGTCGACCACCTCCGGACTCAGCTCCAGCTGCGGTCCGTAGAGCGCGAGCAATCGGGCCCGGCTGTCGGCATCCGGCAACGGGACCTCGACAGCCAGGTCGACCCGCCCCGGCCGCTGGGCGAGTGCCGGCTCGAGGATGTCGGCGCGGTTCGTGGTCAGCAGGAATGCCACGTCGGCCTCCTCGGCCAGACCGTCCATCTCGTTCAGCACCTGGAACAGCAGCGGGTTTCCCATGCCCATCATGTGGTCACGCGACTCAGCGATCAGGTCGCAGTCCTCCAGTACGACGAGCGCGGGCTGGAGCTTGCGGGCCAGCGAACACGCCTGCGAGATGTACATGATGCTCGTCCCCGCCAGCAGCACCACGGTGAACTCGGGCAACCGCGACAGCAGGTAGCGGACGGTGTGCGTCTTCCCGGTCCCGGGTGGGCCGTAGAGCAGGATTCCGCGACGCAGATGCTGACCCGCCCGGAGCAGGGCCTCCCGGTGCTCGGCGATCCCGATCACCTCGCGCTCGACGCGTTCCAGCACGCCCTCGGGCAGTACGACGTCTTCGCGGGCGATCCCGGGTCGCGGGTGCAGCCGGAACGGTCCGACCCCGTGACCGAATTCGTGCCCCTCGAACGACACCACCTTGCCGCGGAACACGTTCCGCTCACGGATCAACTCCGGCAGCGCCCCGAGGAACCGCTCTCCCGCTTCCCGGGTGGTGGCGAGGATCTCCAGCATCACCGACATCCGCCCGTACTGCGGATTGGCCGCGCGCAGCAACGCGACGTACCGGTCGTCGCCCTGGCGGCCCAGGTAGATGCCGAACGAGACGCAGTCCATCTCCTCGTCGACGTCGATCGAGATCCGCTGGTAGTCGACCGCGCCGATCCCGAATCGCTGGCCGGCGGCGTGGTCGAGCAGCTCGGCGAGTGACAGGTGGCCGCGGTCCATCCCGATCAGGCCGATCAGCTCGAAACTGTCGAACCAGGACTCGATCGCCAGTTGCACGTTCGGCAGGTCGAAGGACGGGAAGTCGGCCGCGACCACGGGCAGGCCCTCGGGCTCGACCTCGAGGAAGACCATCAGCCGCTCGCGCAGGTTCTCCCGGGCGATCCCGCTGGGCGGTTGCTGCATCCGCTCCAGGAACCCACGGAACAACCGGGCGAACTCCGCGACCTCGTCGTCCCCCTCGGCCATGGCCGTTCCCCCTTTTATCGGACGCGTACCGGAGGACCCTCCGAAACGCGATATAGGATTCACAGCATGACATCGACTGAGTCCACCGACCGCCCTTACGCCAAGTACCCGGTACGGATCGGTGTTCAGATCCAGCCCCAGCACGCGCAGTACGCCGACATCCGCCGCACCGTCGCGGCGGCCGAGGAGCTCGGCGTCGACGTGGCGTTCAACTGGGACCACTTCTACCCGCTGTCCGGCGAACCCGAGGGCCTGCATTTCGAGTGCTGGACGATGCTCGCCGCCTGGGCCGAGGCGACCGAGCGGATCGAGTTCGGCGCCCTGGTCACCTGCAACTCCTACCGCAACCCCGACCTGCTGGCCGACATGGCCCGCACCGTCGACCACATCTCCGACGGCCGGCTGATCTTCGGCATCGGGTCCGGCTGGTTCGAGAAGGACTACGACGAGTACGGCTACGAGTTCGGTACGGCGGGCGGCCGGCTCGACGCCCTCGGTGAGGCGCTGCCGCGGATCGAGCAGCGCTGGGCCAAGCTCAACCCGAAGCCGACCCGGGACATCCCGGTGCTGATCGGCGGCGGTGGCGAGAAGAAGACGCTGAAACTGGTCGCCCAGCACGCGAACATCTGGCACGGCTTCGGCGACGCCGAGGTGATCGGCCACAAGCACGCCGTACTCGACCAGCACTGCGCCGACCTCGGTCGCGACCCGGGCGAGATCGAGCGGTCCGTCGGCGTCGGCGACAAGCGCCCCGAGCAGATCGGCAAGGCGCTGCTCGACGTCGGCACCCGGCTGTTCACCGTGCACGTCTCCGGCCCGGACTACGACCTCGGCCTGCTCCGCGAGTGGATCGCCTTCCGCGACGACATCAACAACAAGTAGGGCGTTGCGTCCGAAGAACCGAGGGCGATAGCGCACGGTTCTTCGGACGCAAGCAGCTTGGAGGCGAGTTCTTCGGAAGCCGGCGGGCTCGCTAGGATTCCGGGCATGCCAAAGCTGCCTGATAACGGGTCGGTGCTGCCTATCACCCGCTGGGGTGAGGACGTCATGCACCGGGTCAACAAGCCGGTCACCGAGTTCGGTGACGACCTGCACCGGCTGGTCGCGGACATGGTCGCGACGATGCGCGCCGCCGAGGGCGTCGGCCTGGCCGCGAACCAGGTGGGCGTCGACCTGCAGCTGTACGTGTTCGACTGCCCGGACAAGGACGGCGTGTACCACCAGGGCATCGTCTGCAACCCCGTGCTCGAGCTGCCCGAGGGCAAGGACCGCCAGCTGGACGAGGGCGACGAGGGCTGCCTGTCACTGCCCGGCGCCTTCACCAAGTGCGTCCGCCCCGACTTCGCCAAGGTCACCGGCGTCGACGAGAACGGCGAACCCGTCAGCTACGAGGGCACCGGCCTACTGGCCCGTTGCCTGCAGCACGAGACGGACCACACCCAGGGCATGGTCTTCGGCGACCGCCTGTCCCGCAAGTTCCGCAAGCGCCTCTTCGCCGAGGCCGAGGAGTTCGCCCCCGACTACCCCGCCGACTGGCCGATCACCCCGATGCACAACCCCGAAGCCCACCAGGACGAACCCGTCAGCGAGTAGCCCTACCAGAGGGAAGACTTGAGGTCGTTTTCGAGGATCGTGGTGACCGACTGTTCGGGGGTTTGGTTGGTGGTGTCCAGCCAGAGGCCTCGGTGGGGCGTTTCGGCCAAGCCTTCCTGGAGCGCGCGGACGGCGTCGGCGAGGGTGCCGCCTGGGGGTTGCCAGTCGCGGTACGACGTTGAGCCGCGGCCCAGCTCGCGTTCGACGATCGACTCGACCGAGGGGTTGAGGACGACGAAGTGGCGCTCGACGTTCTCCAACGACTCGAACCATCGGGTCACGTCGTCGCCGAGGATGATGTCGGAGCAGACGAAGTCGAACCCGGCGTCGGCGTAGTGCTGGGCGACCAGCGCGCTGGCGGCGTACCGGAGTTCGAGCTGGCGGACTGCCTCGGGATCCGGGTCCGGCGTCATCCCGACGGCACCGGCGAAGACGGCCCGGTAGAACACGTCGCCGTCGACGGTCGCGGCCGGCGGACCGAGCCGGCTCGCGAGCAGCGGGGCGATCGTGGACTTGCCGGCGGCCTGCATACCGGTGATCAGGACTACTCTCCGCATACCGTTCATCCCACCACCTCTGTCCATCGATTAACCGATTTCGCTGATCGGGCAGGAATCGGCCCTGTGATCGATAAACTGCGGCGGTGCCGTCGATGCGGGGTGAGCCGGGGCCGAAGCGGCCGGTGACGCTCGACGACGTCGCGCGGTACGCCGGGGTCTCCCAGCCGACCGCGAGCCGCGTCCTGAACGGCAGCGCCCGCAAGGTCGCGGAGAGCTACCGGCAACGGGTGATCGAGGCCGCCCGGGAGCTCGGTTACACGCCCAACCTGCCCGCGCAGGCGATGGCCCGCGGTACTTCCCGGACGATCGCCTTGCTGGTCAGCCTGATCGCCGACCCGTATTTCTCCGCGATGGCGGCCGAGATCATGAAACAGGCCGAGGCGGTCGGCCTGCACACCTCGATCGCCGTCACCGATCGTCAGGCCGACCGCGAGCTGGACCTGGTCCGGGTACTCCGCGGCCAGCAGCCGAGGGCGATCATCCTGGCCGGCAGCGGGTACATCGATCCGCCGGACGAGCAGGCCCTCGTCGACGAGCTGCACCGGTACCAGGACACCGGCGGCCGGGTCGTCCTGGTCAGCCGGTCCGATCTGCCGTTCGAGACGGTCGACTTCGACAACCATGCGGGCGCCCGGCAACTCGCCCGCGAGCTGGCCCGGATCGGCTACCGCAAGTGCCTGGTCCTCGGCAGCGGTACGCCGTTGCTGTCGATGCAGCAACGCGTCGAGGGCTTCCTCGACGGCCTGATCGAGGAAGGCGTCACGGACGCGGCCGACCACGTCCATCACCCGGAGTTCAGCTGGAAAGGCGCCCGCGAGTTCGTCCTGAGCCTCACCGATGACCAGCTCCGCGAACTCCACTTGGTCTTCGCCGTCACTGACGACATGGCCCTCGGCGCACTCGCCGGGCTCCGCGAACGCGGTCTCCGGATCCCCGAGGACATCGGTGTCGCCGGCTTCGACGACATCACCACGCTCCGCGACGTCGTACCCACGCTCACAACGGTCCACGTCGACCTGCACACCCTCGCCAAAGAGGCCGTCCACCGCGCGATCACTCCCGACCGCGACCTCACCCGCCGACCGGCCCCGGCCTATCCCGTACTACGCGCCAGCACCCCGCCGCACTAGCTACTGCGCGATCCGCCAGGCCTCTGGGGTGATGGAGTAGATGACGGCTTCGAAGGTATCGCCGTCCTCCTCCAGTTCCGCAGCGTGATCGAAGCTCATCCCCAGCCGCCGCATCACCGCGATACTGCGCTCGTTCGGGGTGTCTGTGATCGAGATGATGCGGGGCAGGTCGAGCTCGGTGAAGCCGTACGCCATCCACGACGACGCCGCCTCGGTCGCATACCCGTGGCCCCAGTACTCCCGGGCCAGCCGCCAGCCGAGCTCCATGTCGTCCGGGTACCACGGTTCGTGTTGCAGCCCGCACGCCCCGAGGAACGCGCCGTCGGACCGCCGCTCGATCGCGAGGAAGCCGATCCCGTCGGACTCGTACCTCTTGTTGACGCCCACGGTGATCCGCTCCGACTCCTCCGGGCTGAGCGGTTTGCCGCCGAGGTACTTCATCACCTCGGGATCTGTGTTCATCGCGACCCACGGCTCGAGATCGCTGTCCCGGAACGGCCTCAGCACCAGGCGGTCCGTCGTACGCATGCTGTCCCCCAGGGAGCGTCAGGGTCGCGTGGCGTAAAAGGCGACCGCTGCCGAGGATGCCACGTTGAGCGAGTCGACGCCGCCGGCCATCGGGATCCGCACGGTGAAATCCGCCCGTTCGAGCACGTCCCGCCGCAGACCGTGACCCTCGGTGCCGAAGATCAACGCCAGCCGATCGTGCTTAAGAGCGACCAGTTCATCGAGGCTGATCGAGTCGTCGGTGAGCGCGAACGCGGCCGTGACGAACCCGTGTTCCTGTAGCCGGACCAGGTCAGCCGGCCAGGAGGTTAGCCGGGTCCACGGCACCTGGAAGACGGTCCCCATCGACACCTTCACCGAGCGCCGGTAAAGCGGGTCCGCGCAGGTCGGGGTGACCAGGACCGCGTCGACGCCCATCGCCGCGGCCGCCCGGAAGCCCGCGCCGACGTTGGTGTGGTCGACGATGTCGTCGAAGATCGCGATCCGTCCGTGCCGTACGCCGTCCAGCAGGGTGCCCAGGTCTTCGGCCGGCCGCCGCCGGTACGACGCGAGCGCGCCGCGGTGCACGTGGAATCCGGTCACCTGCTCGGCGAGTTCCTCGGAGACGAGGTAGACGGGTGCGTCCGGCCACTTCGCGAGCACGTCGGCCAGCGAGTCGAGCCAGCGTTGCGCCAGCAGGAACGACCGGGGCTCGTACCCCGCGTCGGCGGCCCGCCGGATCACCTTGTCCCCCTCGGCGATGAACAGCCCGTGCTCCTCCTCCAGGAGCCGGCGCAGATTCACCTCCCGCAGCTTGACGTAATCCGCCAGCCGCTCGTCATCCGCCTGGTCGACGGGAATGATCACGTGGCCCCCGCTGTGTTCACGATCGCACCTGGGCTGCCACGTCAAGAACATTGCCGATGACAACGATCGCGGGTGCGCCGACCCCCGCCTCCGTCATCGCAGCGGCGATCCCGGCCAGATCCGACGACACCAGCCGCTGCCCCGGCAACGTCCCGTCCGCGATCGCGGCGGCAGGGGTGTCCGCCGGCCTTCCATACGAGATCAGCGTCGAGGTGATCTTCGGCAGGTTCTCGACGGCCATCAGCAACACCAGCGTGCCTCGCAGCCGAGCCAGTGCTTCCCAATCGACCAGCGAGTCCGGGTGATCCGGCGGGATGTGCCCGGACACCACCGTGAACTCATGCGTCACCCCGCGATGCGTCACCGGAATCCCCGCGGTCGCCGGCACCGAGATCGCGCTCGTGATCCCCGGCACGACGGTCCACGGCACCCCCGCCTCGGCGCACGCGATCGCCTCCTCGAACCCGCGCCCGAACACGTACGGATCGCCGCCCTTCAACCGGACGACGACCTTCCCCTGCTGAGCCCGATCGACCAGGATCCGGTTGATCTCCTCCTGCTGCGCCGCCCGACCGCGCGGAAGCTTCGCCGCGTCGATCAGCTCGACATCCGGGTGCAACTCCTCCAGCAACGGCTGCGGCGCCAGCCGGTCCGCGACAACCACATCCGCCTCGGCCAGCAACCGCCGCCCGCGCACAGTGATCAGGTCAGGATCGCCCGGCCCACCACCGACCAGATACACCCCGGGCTTCTTGTCCAACGAGTCCCGCGCACCAAGCGCACCCGTCCGCAGCTCCTCCAGGATCGCGTCCCGCACCGCGGCCGACCGCCGGTGATCGCCACCACCCAGTACGCCGATCGTCACGTGATCGTGCTGTCCGGACGCCGGGGTCCACGCCGTCGCGCGTGACCGATCGTCGGACCGGACGCAGAAGATCCGGCGCTCCTCGGCCTCGGCCGACACCTGGTCGTTGACCGCGGCGTCATCCGTCGCCACCACCACGTACCACGCGTCGGCCAGGTCACCAGGCTCGTACCCGCGCTCGATCCAACGCAGGTCCGGGTTCGACAACAGCCCTTCGATCGTCGGCGTGATCGACGGCGAGATCACCTCGATCCGCGCGCCCGTCTCCAGCAACCGCGGCAACCGCCGCTGCGCCACGCCACCCCCGCCGACCACGACGACCCGCCGCCCGGTCAGCACCAGCCCGGACAGGTACGGCGCCGGCCCTTCCCCGGACGACGTAGACGACTCGCTCACGACGACTCCCCCGACGCGATCCCCGCGGACTCGAACGTCGCCATCTCGGCCAGCGCCCGCACTGCGCAGGACAAGATCGGGTAGGCCAGCACAGCCCCCGTCCCCTCCCCGAGCCGCAGATCGAGATCCACCAGCGGCTGCAGCCCCAGAGCTTTCAGGGCGACCGCGTGCCCCGGCTCAGCCGACCGATGCCCCGCGACGCAGTACTCGATCGCCGCCGGGTGGAACGCCTGCGCGACCAACGCCGCCGCGCCCGCGATCACTCCGTCGAGGATGACCGGCACCTTGTTCGCCGCTCCCCCGAGGATGTACCCGGCGAGCGCCGCATGCTCCAGTCCGCCGTACGCCGACAGCGCGTCGAGCGGATCCGAAGCCGGTACGGCGTGCAACGCCAACGCCGAGCGGACGACCGAAGTCTTGTGGGCGAGCATGGCATCGTCGATCCCGGTCCCCCGGCCGGTCACGGTCTCGGCCGTCGCGCCGGTGAACGTGGCGATCAGCGCGGCCGACGCGGTCGTGTTGGCGATCCCCATGTCACCGGTGAGTAGGCAGCGGTAGCCGTCCCGAACCAGCGCGTCGGCCAGCTCAAAGCCGACCCCGATCGCAGCCAGCACCTCGTCCTCGGTCAGCGCCTTCTCCGTCGACAGATCACGCGTCCCCGGCCGGACCTTGGCGTGCACGATGTCCAGCGCAGCCACGTCCGACGCCACGCCGACGTCGACCACCCGCACGTCGACCCGGTTGTTGGTCGCGAACGCGTTCACGGCTGCCCCGCCGGCGGCGAAGTTCGCCAGCATCGCGGCGGTCACCTCCTGCGGCCAGGGCGACACACCCTGGGCGTGCACCCCGTGATCCGCGGCGAAGACGGTCACCACAGCGGGCGCCGGCACCGCGGCCGGGCAGGCCCCGGTCATCCCGGCGACCCGGACGGACAGCTCCTCCAGCACGCCGAGCGACCCGGCCGGTTTGGTCAACGCCAGCTGACGCTCCGTGGCAGCGCGCATCGCCGCCTCGTCGGCGGGCGCGATCCGCGCCAGGTACTCCTCCACCGCAGGTCCTCCACTCCCGGCCGCCTGGACACGGCCAGCACCGATCTTCGCATCCCCACCCCAGTGCCCCGGCCGGAGACTGCCCGGTGTGGACAGTAATGTCGGCTTCACCACACCGAATCCCCGGGAGGATCAGAGATGTCGCTCGATCGGCCGGTCGCACCGGACCCGTACGAACTGCTGCCCAAGGTCGGATCGTTCACCGTCACCAGCACCGACGTCACCGACGGTGAGCAGCTCGGCGACGCGCAGGTGTACGCCGCCGGCAACACGTCGCCGCAGCTCAGCTGGTCCGGGTTCCCGGAAGAGACCAAAGGTTTCGTCGTCACCTGCTACGACCCGGACGCGCCGACCCCGTCGGGGTTCTGGCACTGGATCCTGGTCAACCTGCCGGCCACCATGACCGAGCTCCCCGCCGGAGCCGGCAGCACGCCACGGCTGGACAACGGCGCCTTCCACGTCCGCAGCGACTTCAGCACCAAGGACTACGGCGGCGCAGCCCCACCGCCCGGCGACCAGGTGCACCGTTACTACTTCGTCGTCCACGCGATCGATGTCGAGGCCCTGGACGTCGACGACGAGGCCAGCCCCGCGGTGGTCAGCTTCAACCTCGCCTTCCACACCCTGGCCCGCGCCATCATCACCCCGACCTACCAGATCCCTGCCTGACAGTTCCAGGCCCGCGGCGGAAGCTGATCCGCCGCGGGTTCAGGTCAGAACGTCTCGCCGGCCTCCGCCTTGCGGACCAGCAGCGCCGGTGGTTCGAAGCGTGCCCCGTACGCCGCCGCCAGCTCCCGCGTCCGGGCGACGAAGCCCGGCAGACCGCCCGCGTACGCGTTGACGTACTGCACAGCGCCACCGTGCAGCGGCGGGAACCCGATCCCGAAGATCGACCCGATGTTGGCGTCCGCGACCGACCGCAGCACACCTTCGTCGAGGCACTTCACCGTCTCCAGCGCCATCGCGAACGTCATCCGCTCCTGCAGATCCACGAACGGTACGCCGGTCTCGGCCGAGACGAAGTGTTCCCACAGACCGGGCCACAAGTGCTTCTGCCCATCAGCCGGATACTCGTAGAAACCGGCGCCGGCCGCCTTCCCCTTCCGGTCGAACTCGTTCACCAGCCGATCCGCAACAGCCATCCCCGGGTGGTCGTCGAAGGCGCCCGCCCTGTCACCCGCGGCCCGCGCAGCGTCCCGGATCTTCTGCGGCAGCGTCAACGTGACCTCGTCCAGCATCGCCAACGGTGGCGCCGGGAACCCCATCTGGGTCGCGGCCCGCTCGATCGTCACCGGATCCAAACCCTCGGCGACCATCGCGGCACCCTCCATCACCAGCGTGCCGAAGACCCGTGAGGTGAAGAAGCCGCGGCTGTCGTTCACCACGATCGGCGTCTTCTTGATCTGCCGGACCACGTCGTACGCCTTCGCCAGCGTCCGGTCCGACGTCTTCTCCCCGACGATCAGCTCGACCAACTGCATCCGGTCGACCGGTGAGAAGAAATGCATCCCGATGAAATCATCCGGCCGGTCGATGCCGTCGGCAAGTGAGGTGATCGGCAGCGTCGAGGTGTTCGAGCAGAGCAGCGCGTCCGGCTCGACCACACCGGCAATCTCGGCGAACACGTCCTGCTTCAGCTTCTCGCTTTCGAACACCGCCTCGATGACGAGATCGCAGCCGGCCAGCTCGTTCGGGTCCGCGGTCGGCGTGATCCGGCTGAGGAACTCCTCCGCCTGCGCCGGTGTCGACCGGCCCTTCTGGATCTGCTTGGCGAGCAGCTTCTCCGAGTACGCCTTGCCCTTCTCGGCCGCCTCCAGTGAGACGTCCTTGAGTACGACCTCGATCCCGACCTTCGCGCAGACGTAGGCGATCCCCGCGCCCATCATGCCCGCGCCGAGCACACCGACCTTGCGAGCGGAGTACGGCGGGACGTCGGCGGGCCGGGACGCGCCGGCGTTGATGGCCTGCAGTTCGAAGAAGAACGCGTTGATCATGTTCTTCGCGATCTGGCCGGTCGCCAGCGACACGAAGTACCGGGACTCGATCCGGCTCGCGGTGGCGAAATCGACCTGGCTGCCCTCGACCGCGGCGCTCATGATCGCCTTCGGAGCCGGGTACGGCGCGCCCTTCAGCTGCTTGCGCAGGTTCGCCGGGAAGGCGGGGAGGAACGCGGCCAGCTTCGGCGACGACGGGGTACCGCCGGGGATCTTGTAGCCGTCCCGGTCCCATGGCTGCTTGGCGTCACCGTCGTACGAATCGATCCACTCCCGGGCCCGAGTCAGCAGCTGATCCGCCGGCACGACCTCGTCGACGATGCCGACAGACTTCGCGTTGGCCGGCTTCATCCGCTGGCCCTGGAGCAGCACCTTCATCAGTGCGTCTTGCAGACCGAGCATCCGGACCGTCCGAGTGACGCCGCCACCACCGGGCAGCAGGCCGAGCGTCACCTCCGGCACACCGAGCTCGATCCGGTTGTCGTCGGCAACGATCCGGTGATGGCAGGCGAGCGCGATCTCCAGCCCGCCGCCCAACGCGGATCCGTTGATCGCGGCAACCACTGGTACGCCGAGGGTCTCCAGCACCCGGAGCTGGCGCTTCACCTCTTCGAGCGTTTCGAACACCTGCGCGGCGTCGGACGGCTGGATCTGCGACAGCATCCGCAGGTTGCCGCCGGCGAAGAAGGTCGACTTCGCACTGGTGATGATCACACCGCGCAGAGCGTCCTTCTCGGCCTGCAGCCGCTCGACGGTCGCGGCCATCGCGGCGATGTAGGTGTCGTTCATCGTGTTCGCCGACGCGTCCGGGTCGTCCATGGTCAGCATGACGACGCCGTCGGTGAGGTCCCAGGAGATCATGCCGCCAGCCTCTCGATGATGGTCGCGACGCCCATCCCGCCGCCGACGCACAGGGTGGCCAGACCGTAGCGGAGCTCGCGCCGCTCCAGCTCGTCCAGCAAGGTGCCGATCAGCATCGCGCCGGTCGCGCCGAGCGGATGCCCGAGCGCGATCGCGCCGCCGTTGACGTTCACCTTCTCGTGTGGGACGCCGAGATCGGCCATGAAGTGCAGCACCGCGGCGGCGAACGCCTCGTTCATCTCGAACAGGTCGATATCACTCACCTCCAGCCCGGCCTTGGCCAGCGCCTTCCGGGCGGCCGGCGCCGGACCGGTCAGCATGATGGTCGGATCGGTCCCGCTGACCGCTGTCGCGACCACCCGGCCCCGCGGTGCCCGGCCGATCGCCTCACCGGCCTTCTCGTTGCCGATGGCAACCAGGGCGGCGCCGTCCACGATGCCGGACGAGTTGCCCGCGTGGTGGACGTGGTTGATCCGCTCGACGGTCACGTACTTCTCCAGCGCGACCGAGTCGAACCCGCCGTGCTCACCGATCGCCGCGAACGACGCCGGCAACCCGGCCAGCGTCTCCACCGTCGTCCCCGGCCGGACCAGCTGGTCGTGGTCGAGGATCTGCAGCCCGTTGCGGTCGAGCACCGGCACCACCGAGCGGCCGAAGTACCCGTTGGCCCAGGCCTTCGCGGCCCGCGCGTGCGACTCCGCGGCGTACGCGTCGACGTCGGTGCGGGAGAACCCGTCGAGCGTCGCGATCAGGTCGGCGCTGATGCCCTGCGGGATGAAGTTGGTCTGCATCGCGGTCTCCGGGTCCATCGCCCAGGCACCGCCGTCGGAGGCCATCGGGACCCGGGACATCGACTCGACACCGCCGGCGAGGATGAAGTCCTCCCAGCCGGACCGGACCCGCTGAGCCGCCTGGTTGACCGCCTCCAGGCCGGACGCGCAGAAGCGGTTGAGCTGCACCCCGCCGGTGGTCTCCGGGTAGCCCGCCGCGAGGACCGCGGTCCGGGCGATGTCCATGCCCTGGTCGCCGATCGGGGTGACGACACCGAGCACCACGTCGTCGATCGCGGTCGGATCGAGCTCGGGGTGTCTGGCACGCAACTCGGTGAGCAGGCCGGTGATCAGCTGGATCGGCTTCACCTCGTGCAGGGCGCCGGTCGGCTTGCCCTTGCCGCGGGGCGTCCGGAACGCGTCGTACAGGAAGGCTTCGCTTGCTGCGGTCATGATGGTCCCGTCGTCGGGGGTGATCACCTCCGATTGTGACAGTTCCGCTGTCACGATGGTCAAGTGGGGCCCACTATGATCTTCGCCATGCCGGATATGGGGGCCGAAGCAAGGTCAGAAGCCAGATTCGAACCGCACGCCGAACCGCCTGCGGGTGAGGCGACGCTGACCGTCGACGAGTTGTCCGCGCGCGTCGGCATGACGGTGCGGACCCTGCGCTTCTACGCCGGCCGCGGCCTGATCCCACCGCCGGTACGCCGGGGCCGGGTCGGGTACTACGGCGCCGAGCACATCGCCCGGCTGGACCTGGTCCGCGAACTCCAGGCACACGGGTTCACGCTGTCGGCGATCGAGGGCTACCTCGACCGGATCCCACCCGACGCGAGCCCGCAGGACATCGCGTTGCACCGGACCCTGCTGACCCCGTGGATGCGCGATCTCCCGGAGACCCTCGACCGGCCGACGCTGGTACGGCGGACCGGGCGCGACCTGACCGACGACGACATCGAGATGCTCGTGGCACTGGGTGTGGTTGAGCCGACGCCGGACGAGGACGTGTTCCAGGTGGCGACGGCGCACCTGAGCCTCGGGGTCGAACTGCTCGACCTCGACCTACCGGTGGACGCGGTGCTCGCGGCCGGTCGGATCTTCACCGAGCACGGCCGCGCGATCGCCGAGGAGCTGACCGAGGTGTTCCGCACCAAGGTCTGGCCGCACTACCGCGACTCCGGCGGACCGCCCGAACACATCCAGCAACTGGTCGAGCGGTTCAAGCCGGTCACCATCCAGGGCCTGGTTCTCGCCTACGAACGCGCCGTCGGCGAAACCCAACGCGACACCATCCGCCGCTCCCAATCCAAACCACCCCGCCGCTAACCACCCGCCAGCCGACTGAGTTCGACCAGGACGCATCGGGAGCGGCCCGCTAGCGGGTGACGACGAAGCCGGTGTGGCCGCTCGGTGGCTCCTCCACGACGTCGACCCGCTCGACCCGGGCGTAAGCCGGCCCATGCCGAACCCAGTCCAGCATGCGTTCGACGTCATCCTCGGGTCCCTCGAAGAGCGCCTCGACTGTGCCGTCCGGCCGATTCCGCACCCAGCCGCCGACCCCGGCCGCCTGGGCCTCCCGGCGGCAGCTGTCCCGGAAGAACACCCCCTGGACGAGTCCGTGCACAACGACGCGACGGCAGATCACCTCACCGTTCTACCGTGTCTGGACTGCGGATCTATCAGAGCCGCACCGATGAGCTGACTGTAAGGACGTACCTACGGGGTGTTGGAGATGCGGAGGTACGTGAGGCCGCGGAGGTCGAGGTAGGTGTCGTTGGGGGTACTGACCACTCGGAGGAGGACGTTGTCGCAGCCTGGGCAGCGGGCGACCATGCCCGGGGCGTCCACGTAGACGTGCGCCTCGGCGAAGACGGCCGAGTGCCCACAGCCTGTGCACTTGCCGATCGCGGCGGTCAGGTCCACCGCGAACACCTCCCGCAACGCTCCGGCTGCGGCATTTCCATCCAAGTACGTCGGGACATC
Source organism: Kribbella caucasensis (assembly GCF_004361855.1). Classification (GTDB taxonomy): domain Bacteria; phylum Actinomycetota; class Actinomycetes; order Propionibacteriales; family Kribbellaceae; genus Kribbella; species Kribbella caucasensis. Next base: position 156,118 of record NZ_SNWQ01000013.1, on the reverse strand, counting down.
GGCGCTCATCGCGGTCCTCCAGTTGGTCCGAAGCGTTCGGTACGCACCCGGGCGGGATCGTGCCCGCCGGTCACCAGCAGATCGGCGACCGCCTCGACGAACGGCGTCGGCCCGCACACGTACGTCGTCAGGTCGTCCGCCGGCGCGAACGCCTTCGCCTGCAGCAAGGCGGCGTCGATCCGGCCGACGCGTGGCTCCCCCGCAGGTGCTTCCCGGGTGTAGACGAAGGTCAGGTCGACGTCTTCCGACGCGGCCAGCTCCTTCAGGTCTTTCACGTAGATGACGGACGCCGGCCGACGGACGGAGTACAGGAGCCGGACGGGCGTCGTACTGGCGGCCGTGCCGTGGGCGCGCAGCATCGCCATCAGCGGCACGACCCCGGAGCCGCCGCCGATCAACTGGATCGGGCCAGCCTGCTCGGGCCGCCACACGAACCAGCCACCGACGGGTCCGCGAAGCTCCAACGGGTCACCGACCTTGAGCACCTCCACCAGGTACGGCGAGACCTCGCCATCTGGGACCTGCTCGACGGTCAGCTCGACACCTTCGCCGGTCCAGGCGGACGAGATCGAGTACGACCGGGAGGCGCGGTATCCGTCCGGGGCGGTCAACCGGACATCGACATGCTGCCCAGCCAGGTGTCCCGGCCAGTCCGGTGCGTCGAGCACGATCGTCCGGGCCGTCTCGGTCTCATCCCGGACTTCGGTGACGGTGCCGACCTGCCACGTCAGTCGCCGGCGTAGCGCTGTTCTTTCCATGGATCTCCGTACTCGTGATAGCCGGCGGTCTCCCAGAAACCAAGGTCGTCGGTATCGGACAGCACCAGGCCGCGGACCCACTTCGCGCTCTTCCACAGGTACAAGTGCGGAACCAGCAACCGGGCCGGACCACCGTGCTCCGCGGCGAGGGGCTCACCGTCGTACTGGTACGCAATCCAGGCCTGGCCGTCGAGCAGGTCCTCGAGCGGAAGGTTGGTGGTGTAACCGCCGTAGCTGTGCGCCATCACGAAGTCGGCCGCGGTCTCGACGTCCTCGAACAAGGCGTCGAGCGAGACGCCCTTCCAGTCCGTCGCCAGCTTGGACCAGCGGGTAACGCAGTGCAGGTCCCGGGTGATCTCCTCGGCCGGCAGTCGCTGGAACGCGGCCCAGTCCCAGCGATGCATCTCGCCGCTCTCGGTCGCGATGGTGAACTCCCAGTGCTCCGGGAGGACGTGCGGCGTCGGCCCCGCCGAGAGGACCGGGAAGTCTTGAGTCAGGTACTGCCCCGGCGGTAGGTCCGACCCGCTACGGCCACGACCGGTGAACCCCGGCGAGATGATCCCCATGCCGACCTCCTCAACACTGGCAGCGCTGAGGTGAAGTCAACCACGAACGGGTCAGATTCCGATGGCTCTCCCGACGATCTCTTTCATGATCTTGGTGGTGCCGCCGTAGATCCCTAACCAGCCGGACCCAGGGTCCAGAGCGCGGACATCGGAAGCGCCGACAGGCGGTCTCCGAAGGGGAGTTGTTGTTCTCCGGCGTAGAGAACGACCCCTAGGCGGAACCGCTCGCCGAGCCGGTCCGCGAGATGCCGTAGACCTCGGAAATCGTCACGACGAACCGTCTCGGCGGCTTTCACCTCTATACCAATCACGCTGCCTGAGGCGTGTTCAAGGACCATGTCCACCTCGACCTTGTCTCGGTCGCGATAGTGGAAGAGCTGGACCGGTTCTTCTGCCCAAGTGAGCTGCCGCGCGACTTCACCAATGGCGAAGTTCTCCAGAAGCGGTCCGACCAGCGCCGTCGGATCCTTCGCTCGTTCCTCGGACAGACCGATGAGCCTGCCTCCCAATCCGGAGTCGGTAACGATCAGTTTCGGTGTAGAGATCGCGCGGCTCGTGAGGTTCGAGGACCAGGCCGGTATTCGCCTGATCACGAACACCAATTCCAGCAGGTCCAGATAGCGGGAGAGCGTCATCCGAGGCAACCCCACGTCGTTGGCGATCGACTGGACCACAGCCAGGGTTCCCATCCGGGCCGCGACAACGCTCAGCAGTCGACGCAGCTCGGCCGGCCGTTCGATATCGGAGATCTGGCGGACGTCCCGTGTCACAAGATCCGTCACATAGGAATCAAAGAACCGAGCCCGCCGACGACCCGGATCCCGTCGCACCGCTTCGGGGTAGCCGCCCCGCAGCGCCCTGGCCACGTAGTCCCGCTTTGTCAACCCGGACGGCTCCACGGTGACTGCACCGTCTTGCTGGAACAGCGCGTCCACAAAGCTGTCCGGAGTCGAATCGATCTCCCCCTGTGACAGCGGCCAAAGTTCGATCGTCTCGCTACGACCGGGCAAGGCATCAGGAAGATCACGCAGTCCGAGCAGACGAGCCGATCCTGTCAGCAGGAACCGTCCAAACGAGTTTCGCGGTCGACCTCGCTCTTGATGGGCAGGAGCAGCTCCGGGACCCGCTGAATCTCGTCGATCAACAGCAATCCCTCATCCCTGACGAACGCACTCGGGTCGGCCTCGGCAGCAGCCGAGACGGCGGGGTCGTCCAGATACAGCTCGCGTGCTCCGGGTGAACGATCGACGATCAGTTTGGCGAGCGTGCTCTTGCCTACTTGCCTAGCGCCGTTCAGTACCACGACACGGGTGTCACCCAGAGCTTCGAACGCCATGCGTTCGGCACGCCGAGAGTAGAGATTCACATCATGCATACAGACGACATTGGCGCAGGCACAGCATCATGTGGGCGTTCTGCCGAAGGTGATATGGGCAATCTGCCGAGCCCATGCTGGGCGTTTCGCCGGATCAGATTCCGAGGCTCCGGCCGACGATCTCTTTCATGATCTCGGTGGTGCCGCCGTAGATGGTCTGGATCCGGGTGTCCAGGTAGGCCTTGGCGATCGGGAACTCGGTCATGAACCCGTAGCCGCCGTGCAACTGCAGGCACCGGTCGACGACCTTCTTCTGCAGTTCGGTGGTCCACCACTTCGCCATCGCGGCGTCCGCGACGGTCAGGGTGCCCGCGTTCAGCTCCTCGATACAGCGGTCGACGAAGACCCGGGCGATCTGGGTCTCGGTGGCCAGCTCGGCGAGCACGAACCGGCTGTTCTGGAACGACCCGATCGGCCGCCCGAACGCCTTGCGCTCCTTCACGTACCGCAGGGTCTGCTCGAGGATCCGCTCACACGCGGCCGCGGCGACCACCGCGATCGTCAGGCGTTCCTGCGGCAGCTTCTCCATCAGGTAGACGAAGCCCTGACCCTCTTCGCCGAGCAGGTTCTCGGCCGGCACCCGGACATCGTCGAAGAACAGTTCCGCGGTGTCCTGTGCCTTGAGGCCGATCTTGTCCAGGTTGCGACCGCGCTCGAACCCGGGCATGCCCCGCTCCACCACCAGCAGCGAGATGCCCTGGGCGCCGGCGGCCGGATCGGTCTTGGCGACCACGACGACCAGGTCGGCCAGGATGCCGTTGGAGATGAACGTCTTCTGCCCGTTCAGCAGGTAGTGATCGCCGTCCCGGACCGCGGTGGTCCGGATTCCCTGCAGGTCGCTCCCGGCCTCGGGTTCGGTCATCGCGATCGCGCTGATCGTCTCGCCACTGCAGAACCTGGGCAGCCACCGCGCCTTCTGCTCGTCGGTCGCGTAGTCGAGCAGGTACGCCGAGTTGATGTCGGTGTGGATCGTGAACCCGACCCCACTCGCCTGCGCCCGGGTGAGCTCCTCGATCAGCACCGCGTTGAACCGGAAGTCGCGAACCCCGCCCCCGCCGTACTCGGGCGGCATCATGAACCCGAGCAGACCGGCGGCGCCCGCAGCGGCCCACAGCTCCCGCGGCACGATGCCGGCCTCCTCCCAGCTCTCATGGTGCGGCACGATCTCCTTGTCGCAGAAGGCGCGCACCGTCTCGCGGAAGGCATCGTGGTCGGCATCGAAGAGGTGACGGTGCACGGGTTGTCCCTTCTCAGTTCTGTACGGCGTCGCCGGTGTCCTGTACTGCGTCGCCGGTGTCCTGTACTGCGGCGCCGGTGCGGAGCAGTTCGTCGACGTCGGGGATGCCCCAGTCGGTCAAGGCCTCGCGGGTGTGCCGGCCGGGTCGTGCGGGTGGTTCGCCCAGCGCCGATGGGGTCCGGGAGAACCGTGGCGCCGGCGCCGCCTGGCGGATGCCGTCCTTCTCGATGAAGATGCCGCGGGCAACGAGATGCGGGTGGTCGCCGGCCAGTGGGAGGACGGGTGCGACGCACGCGTCCGAGCCGTCGAAGAGCTCGGTCCACTCGGCCTGGGTCCGCTGGGCGAAGGTCTCGGTCAGGACCTTGCGGAGATCGGGCCAGTTCGCCAGGTCGTTGCGATCCGGCGGGTTGAGGTCGAGCCGTTGGATCAGCTCGTCGTAGAACTGGGGCTCCAGGGCGCCGACGGCCATATGTTTGCCGTCGGCCGTTTCGTAGACGTCGTAATGCGGCGCGCCGGTGTCGAGCAGGTTGGTCCCTCGCTCCTGCTTCCAGGTGCCGGCGGCGAGTGCGCCGAGCAGCATCGTCGTGAGATGCGCGGAGCCGTCCACGATCGCGGCGTCGACGACCTGACCCTGTCCGCTCCCCCGGGCCTCGACGAGTGCGGCGAGGATGCCGATAACGAGGTAGAGGGAACCGCCCGCGAAGTCGCCGAGCAGGTTCGCCGGGACTTGGGGTGGTCCGCCTGCGCGGCCGATCAGGTGGAGGGCGCCGGAGAGGGCGAGGTAGTCGATGTCGTGCCCGGCGGTCTGGGCAAGGGGGCCGTCCTGGCCCCATCCGGTCATGCGGCCGTAGACGAGCTTGGGGTTGACCGCATGACACTCGTCCGGTCCGAGGCCCAGCCGCTCGGCGACACCGGGGCGGAACCCCTCGACCAACACGTCGGCCTGGGCCGCGAGTCGCAGTACGGTGCCGGCGCCGGCCGGGTGCTTCAGGTCGAGCGCGACGCTGCGGCGGCCCCTGTTGAGCAGCTCGTACTCGGGCGGCCCCATCATCAGGCCGCCGCCGGGGCGATCCACCCGGATCACGTCGGCACCGAGCTCGGCCAGCAACATGCACGCAAACGGCACCGGGCCAAGCCCGGCCAGCTCAACCACCTTCACCCCGCTCAGCGGACCCATACACCCCATTGTGACAGTCCCACTGTCACAGTCGTCAAGTCACCTTGCCGGGCGGGGTAGGAGAGGCGGAGTCGCCGGCCGTCATCGCGGCGACGGTCAGCACGCCGGTCCGGATCACGGTCCTCATGCGTTCACCCCATAGCGGTCGACGAGGAACTCCGCGAAGGTCCCGCGGCCGTACGGCGTACCGGGGACGAGAGCCTCGCCCGATGCGTAGCCGCGGAAGACCTTCCCGGGGAGTCTGAGTGGGACCACCGGTCGGCGCGAATGGTTGGCCTGCTTCCACGCGCGGGCCAGGTCGGGTACGGAGAGGCGTTCGGGTCCGCCGATGTCCGGGACGCGTCCGGCCGGCTCGCCCGTCGCCAGCTCGGTCAGGCGGGCGGCGACGTCCTCGACGGCGATCGGCTGCAAGGTGATCGCGGGAGCCAACAGGACGGGGAGGAACCGCTGAGCGCTGAAGATCTCGTCGGGCAACTGGTGGAACTGGGTCGCCCGCAGGATGGTGAACGGCAGCCCAGATCGTGCGACCAGGCGTTCGACCTCGACCTTGTCGCGGTAGTACCCGAGCGGGATCCGGTCGGCCCCGACAATCGAGACCACCACGACATGCGTGCCGGTCCCCTCGAGGGCGTGCAGCAGGTTCTTCGTCTGGGCGACATCGCCGCGACCCCGGCTGGTGGCGAGATGAACCACGACATCGGCACCCTTGACGGCCTCGGTCAGTCCTTCACCCGTGGCGAGGTCACCCATCACCAGATCGCGGCCGCTCAGGTCGCTGCCGGCCCTGTCGCTGCCGGCCTTGTCGTCCCTGGTCTGGTCTGCGACGGTCGGGTCGGTGGCGGGCTTGCGGCTGAGTACGCGGACCTGGTTGCCGGTGGCGCGGAGGTGGGCGACGGTTGGGCGGCCGAGGGTGCCCGTGCCGCCGGTGACGAGGATGGTTGGCATTGGATGGTGTCCTTTCGGTCACCAGCCCAGACTGGGCAGCCCGCCCAAACGTGACAACTGCCCGGCGGCGACCGTCAACTTGTCCGGATTCATCACCAGCTCCAGCCGGACCAGCTCGTCACCGGAGAACGTGAAGAAGCAGATCGCGCGCAGCCCGTCAGCATCCGCCGCGACCAGCACCGGCTCGCCGTTCGCCTCCCCGTAGTACGGCAGGATCCCCGCGCCGAACCGCTCCAGCACCCCGACGAGGTACCTCGCGACCTTCTCGCGACCGTGTACCGGCCGCCGAGCCGCATTCACCTTGCCGCCACCATCGGCCCGCGAAACTACGTCATCAGCCAGCAGCGCTTCAAGGCCGGCGATATCCCCAAGACGCGCGGCCGCGAGGAACCGCTCGACCAGCTTCCGCCAATGCGCCGCATCCACGGGGCGCACCTGCTCACCGGCCGCGATCCGCTTGCGCGCTCGTGAATGGAGTTGCCGTGCGTTGATCTCCGTCGTACCGACCAGCTCGGCGACCTCCCGATGCGAGTACCCGAACGCCTCACGCAGCACGTACGCCGCCCGCTCGGCCGGCGTGAGCCGTTCGAGCAACCGCAACAGCGCGAACGACACCGACTCCCCGGCGGCAACCACTTCCAGCGGTCCCGGAGCCCCGGTCAGGACCGGCTCCGGCAACCACTCACCGACGTAGGTCTCCCGGCGCGCACGGGCCGAAGTCAGTTGGCTCAGGCAGAGATTGGTGACCGTCTTGGCAAGAAACGCGGACGGCTCGGCGATCTCCCGATGATCCACGCCCTGCCACCGCAACCACGCGTCCTGCAGCACCTCGTCGGCGTCCGTGACCGTGCCGAGCATCCGGTACGCGATCCCGAACATCCGCCCGCGATGCTCCTCGAACAACTCCAGCGCCCCAGCCGTCACCCCCTCATCCTCGCAGTGCGCTCACCAAGCGGGCGCAGGCCTCTCAGCTCATCGGAAAGCGTCGGCGGCCTGCTGGATCTTGTCGTGGTAGTCGCGCCAGGCTGCTTCGTCCATGAAGTCCGAGTCGGAGCCGCCCTTGCCGTCGATCAGCTCACGGACGATGTCCATGTGGCCGGCGTGGTGGGCGGACTCGGCGACCATCCGGATCAACAGCACGGCGAGCGTGGTCTTGCGGCGGCCTTCGGCCCAGTGCGGTACTTCGGCGGGCGCGTCCAGGTCGAGTTCGTCGACGGTCCGGCTGCCATGCTCACATGCCCGCTTGTACAACCCGATCAGGTACTCGCTCGTCTCCGACGGCAGCGCCCACATGTCCGCCCCGTCCCAGACCGAGCCGTCCTCCTCCCAGGCCAGCTTCTCCGCCGGCGGCCGGCCCAGACTGGTCCCGAGATAGACGTACTCCACCCCGGCGAGGTGCTTGATCAGGCCGAGCAGGTTCGTCCCCGATGGCACCAGCGGCCGGCGCAGGTCGTACTCGCTCAGCCCTTCGAGGTCCGAGAGGATCACCGCCCGGCTCTCCTTGAGCTTGCTGTGCAGTTCCGCCTTGAGATCCGTCATGCGGCCGACGCTAACGCAGCCCTCGGACAGTTCCAGAGGCTCAGGCAGGCGCACCCGGCGGGATGAACGGGATCCCGGCCGGAGCGCCCTGCTCGATCAAGGCGAGCAGCGCGTCGGTGTCGAGGTGCTGGTCGATCGCATCGGCCAGCCGATCGAGCCGTTCCTCCCGCAGCGCAGCGAACGACACCGTCCCGTCCGGCGCGGGCTTGCCGGTCATCCCGGCCACCTCGGTCAGGAACGCGTGCCGCTGCCGGTCGTCGTCCATCAGCCCGTGCCAGATCGTCCCCCAGGTCGCCCCGAGCCGGCAGCCACCCGGAAACTCCTCGGCCTCCCCCGTCACCCGCACGACCCCGTGGTGGATCTCGTACGCCGTCGGTGCGGGCTGGGCGAGCACCTTCTCGACTGCGAACTCGGTTGCTATCGGCAACGACCCGAGACCGCGATGGCTGCCCCCGTTCTCCACCCCGTGCGGATCCTCGATCGCTTCACCCAGCAATTGGTACCCACCGCAGATCCCCAGCACCGGCCGCCCCGCCGCCACTCGCGCGCTCACCGCATCAGCGAGACCGGTCGACCGCAACCAGGCCAGGTCATCAACAGTCGCCCGCGATCCGGGCAGCACCACCAGATCCGCAGTACGGACCTCGGCCGGGCTCGCGGTGAAGAACACGCTCGTCGTCGGCTCGACCGCGAGCGCGTCCACATCGGTGAAGTTGCTGATCCGCGGGAACCGGACCACCGCGATCGTCAGTACCTCGGACTCGGTCGACGTCAGCCGGGCCGGGATGTCGAGCGCGTCCTCCGAGTCCAGCCACAGCTCCGGCAACCACGGCACCACGCCGTACGTCGGCCGCCCGGTCGCCGTCGCCAGCATGTCGATCCCGGGCTGGAGCAATGACACATCACCGCGGAACTTGTTCACCACGAAACCGCTGATCAGTCGCTGGTCCTCGGCCGACAACAGCGCAACCGTGCCGAACATCGACGCGAACACGCCGCCGCGATCGATGTCGCCGACCACCACGACCGGGGCTTGCGCGTGCTGGGCCAACCCCATGTTCACGTAGTCCGAGCGACGCAGGTTGATCTCGGTCGGACTACCCGCGCCCTCGGCAACGATCACGTCGTACCGGGACGCGAGATCGTCGTACGCCGCGAAGGCCGCTTTGGCGAGCTCAGCCCGTTCGGTGAGGAAGCCGCGGGAGGTCAGCTCGCCCCATGGTTGACCGAGGAGGACGACATGGCTGCGGTGGTCGCTGCCGGGTTTGAGCAGCACCGGGTTCATCGCCGCCTCCGGTTCGGCACCGGCCGCGATCGCCTGGATCCACTGGGCCCGGCCGATCTCGGCGCCGTCCGCGCAGACCATCGAGTTGTTCGACATGTTCTGCGCTTTGAACGGAGCGACCCGCACACCCTGCCGCGCCAACCACCGGCACAGCCCGGTCACAACGGTCGTCTTGCCCGCGTCGGACGTGGTACCGGCGATCAGCAGGGAGTTCACCCGCCAGATCCTAAGGCTCGCATCACCAGTGCGAGATTCAGGCGGAAGCGGCCAGCTGGGTTATCCAGTGGGAAGCCGAGGACGGTCTCCGCGTGCTGGAGGTGGTAGGCGATCGTGCTGTGGTGGCGGTACACGAGCGCGGCGGCCTTGCGGACCGAGTCCGTGGCGCAGTACGCCCGCAGGATGCCCAGCAGGTCCTCTCCACCAGGCTCGGCGGCGATCCGGTCGAGCGCGACGACATCGGGACTGAGGGCGATGTCCTCCGGCCGCAGACGCTCGGCCAAGACGATCAAGCCGCCCAGCTCGTCCGCCCGCATCACCGGCATCTCGGCTGAGGCGAGACGCAACGCGGTCCGCGCCGCCCGCCACGACTCGGCCGCCTGGATCCCCGGTACAGCCGGTCCGAGGCCAACCAAGACGCCACCAGTAGCCAGCTGCTCGGCCCAATCTGTTGGCTCCCCAGACTCGGGCAACAACGCTGTACCAACGTCCCCGATCCACGCCGACCGTACGACGCCTGCTGCGCGCAGGTCCGGCGTACCCGAGAACGCGGCGACTCGGAGCATCCCGGCCGGCGACAGACCGAGCAGGTGCAGCGCGCGAGAACGTTCTGCGATCCCGGTCGAGTCGGCGATGAGCAACTCGACGAGGGCCGAGTCACCAACAGCCGGGAGGCCGCTGACAGTCCGGTCGAGCAGGATCGAACCGGCCAGGGCGAAGCGTTCCAGCACCATCTCGTCGAAAGGCAACGCCGGCCCGGCCCGAGCGAGCCAGAACCCGGCGTCGGCCTCCTCGCGAACCGCAGCCCCGGCCGGCGGTCCGCCGACGTCGACGGAACCATCCGGATCGGCCCGGAGAACAAGCCCACGTCCGGCCGCCTCGACCCCGACCTGGCACTCGGCCAGCGTGGCCGTGCTCTTCAGCAGAGTGGTCAGGTCGGCCCGACTCGTCACCAGCGCGTCGAAGAACCCAATCACCCGAACGGCGCCCTCGGCATCGGCGTCCAGTGCGGACAACCGCAACAACAGGCCTTTCATGAACTGAGATTACCGGCCCGGCGCCAATCGGCGGGGCTCCGCCAGTCGGCGGGCTGCGGCCCCCGGATCACCGCCACCTGTCGGCTGCCGGACCCAGCTGCCCGAGTCCATGCTCGATCTACCCAGCACGGGGCGCACGCTGGAACCGGAGAACGACCCGAAGCGAGGAGCCGGAGATGACCGACTACCCGATCGATCCCGAACTGCAGCCATGGCTGGCGATGTTGCCGTCGATCGAGCTGACCGACATCGTCGCCAGCCGGGCCGCGATGGACGAGTTGCTGAAGGTGCTCCCCGCCGTCGAGATCCCGGCTGGGATCGAGATTCGCGAGGTGTCGATCCCGGGTCGCGACGGAGCGCCCGACATCAAGGCACGGGTCTATGCGCCGACCGACAGCGATGGATCGCTGCGGCCGGGATACCTGAACATCCACGGCGGCGGGTTCGTGATGGGTGACCTGGACACGTTCGAGCAGGCTCCGGTGGACGTCGCGGCAACGGGCGTGGTCGTGGTCGCACCTGATTACCGGCTGGCACCGGAACACCCGTTCCCGGCGGGCCTTGAAGACTGCTATGCCGCGCTCGAATGGCTGGCCGGGAACGCGGCCGAGCTTGGTGTGGACCCGCAGCGGATCGCGGTGGGCGGTGAGAGCGCCGGTGGGGGTCTGGCGGCCGCGGTGGCGCTGCTCGCCCGGGACCGGCAGGGTCCGGCGATCTGCTTCCAGCTGCTCGATATCCCCGAGCTCGACGACCGGCTCGAGACGCTGTCGATGCGGACGTTCGTCGACACCCCGATCTGGAACCGGCCGAGCGCCGAGCTGAGCTGGAAGTACTACCTGTCCGGTGCGCCAGAAGTACTCGGCCTCCAGTACGCCGCGCCGTCGCGCGCGGAGGACTTTGCCGGACTGCCGCCCGCGTTCGTCGCGGTTTGCGAGTTCGACCCGCTGCGGGACGAGGGCCTGATCTACGCCCAGCGCCTGCTGGCCGCGGGCGTGAGCACCGAACTCCACCACTACCCCGGCACCTTCCACGGCTCCGGCATCGTCCAGGCCGCGGCCATCACCCGCCGCATGCTCGCCGACAAAGCCACCGCCCTCGCCAAGGCCCTGGGTACCTCCTAGCGAGCCGATCGCAGTACGGGCAGGCCGGGTTGTGGGTAGTGGCGGCTGGTTAGAGTGGCGGGCATGGAGAACGAGTTCAGCGTCGTGGATGCCACGTCGCACAGCCGGTACGAGGCACGCGACGGCGCCGACGCCCTGATGGGATTCGTCAACTACCGCCGGACCGACTCGGCGATCATCTTCCTGCATGCCGAGACGCTGCCCGAGTTCCAGGGCCGTGGCGTGGCCGGCCAGATCGCGGCGAAGTCCCTCGCCGACGCCCGCGCGGCCGGGCTCCGGATCAAGCCCGCCTGCCCGTACTACATCGAGTACCTCAAGAAGCATCCGGAGTACGACGACCTCGTGGACGAGGTGCACCACCGGTGACCGTTCCGCCCATGGGCACCCTCGACTGGCGTCCGGCCGCCGAGGTCCCCGAACTCCTGGCCGCACCGGTCCGTCCAGCGCTCGGCGACATCCCGGGGTACGCGGCCGCGATCGACCCGACACTGGCCGACACGGCCGCCTTCTGCGCCGAGTACGACGTACCGATAGCCGCGTCGGCGAACTGCGTGATCGTCCACGGCAAGCGCGCCGGCGAGTCGACGTACGCCGCGGTGATGGTGCTCGCCACCCACCGCGCGGACGTCAACGGGGTGATCCGCAAGCACCTCGGCGTCCGCAAGATCTCGTTCGCCGCGCAGGACGATGCGGTCGGGGCTACCGGGATGGAGTACGGCGGCATCACCCCGATCGGCCTGCCCGCCGACTGGCCGGTCCTCGTCGACGAAGCGGTCGCCCAAGCCGGCCTGGTCGTAATCGGCAGCGGCATCCGCGCCTCCAAGCTCCTGGTCGAAGGCTCCGACCTCGCCAAGCTCCCCACCGCCACAGTCCTAGCCCTCGCCAACCCGGTTTGATCAGATTGCCAGGGCCAGTTCCGGGCGGCGGGACTGTCAGAAACGGCGATCACAGCTAACATCGGAGCTGTCCCGGGGTGGGAGGCGACTGTGCCCTGCCCGGGATCACGGGCAGTTGGGTGCGTGGCGCAGTCGGAACTGGGGAAGGGCATGGTGGCGGGGTGACGGTGGCTGGCGGCGACGACGGCGGGCCGACCGCGCTGCGGATCATGCTGGGCGGCCACCTCCGCCGGATGCGTGAGGCAGCCGGGATCAGCCGCGCCGACGCGGGCTGGCAGATCCGCGCCTCGGAGTCCAAGGTGAGCCGGATGGAGCTCGGCCGGGTCGGTTTCAAGGAACGCGACGTCAACGACCTGCTCAAGCTGTACGGCCTCAAGGACGACCGCGAGCGCGACCGGCTGATGGAGCTCGCCCGGGCCGCCAACAACCCCGGCTGGTGGTCCCGGTACGGCGACGTGATGCCGGCCTGGTTCTCCAACTATGTCGGCCTCGAGGTAGCGGCCAAGCTGATCCGGACCTACGAGGTGCTCTTCGTCCCGGGCCTGCTGCAGACCGAACCGTATGCCCGCGCGGTCGTCCAGCTCGGCAAGTCGTATCTGCCGACCGAGGAGATCGACCAGCGCGTCGATCTTCGGGTGACCCGGCAACAAATCCTCACCAGGGCGAACCCGGTGAAGCTCTGGGTGGTCATCGACGAGTCGGTACTGCATCGACCGATCGGTGGCCGCGAGGCGATGTGTGAGCAGATCGAGCACCTGATGAAGATGGCGCGGCTGCCGAACATCACTCTGCAGGTGATGCCGTTCAGCAGTGTCGGCTATCCGAGCGCCGGTGGTGCGTTCAGCGTGCTGCGATTCCCCGAGGGCGACCTGCCGGACGTGGTCTACATCGAGCACGCGGCCAGCGCGCTGTACCTCGACAAGATCGAGGACCTGGACGAGTACGCCGCGATCATGGACGCGCTCAGTATCTCGGCCGCACCGCTCGGCGAGACGCAGAACATTCTGCGCGACGCCCTCGACAAGATGGCCTGACTTCTCCCGACGCGGCCCAGCGCAGCCTACGCGCGGCTTTCGTGATCAGTTTTCTGTACATGAAAGCCGGGGTTGATCAGTATTCTGATCAACCCCGGCGGGGAAAGACGGTGCTTCAGGCAACCTTGAGGTCGAACTTGATGTTGCCGCGGGTGGCGTTCGAGTACGGGCACACCTCGTGCGCCTTCGCGACCAGCTCCTCGGCGACCGGACGCTCGACGTTCGGCAGGGAGACCACGAGCGCGACCTCGAGGCCGTAGCCCGCGCCGCCGTTGATCGGGCCGATGCCGACCTCAGCGGTGACCGTCGAGCCCTCGGCGTCCTGCCGCGCCTTCCGGGCGACCAGCTTCAGGGCGCTGTGGAAGCAGGACGCGAAACCGGCCGCGAACAGCTGCTCGGGGTTCGTCCCCTCGCCGGTGCCGCCCATCTCCTTCGGCGGCGCGACGGTGACGTCCAGCTTGAAGTCGTCGGTCGTGGTCCGGCCGTCGCGGCCGCCCTCGGCCGTGGCGCGGGCGGTGTACAGAACCTTCTCGACAGCGATGGTCATAGATCTCCTCAGTAATTACGTGGGGGGTGGGGGTTGGGGAAAGTCAGTTCGTTGGGAGCTCAGCGGGCAGGGTCGAGCAGGAGCTTGCCGACGGTGCGGCGGGCTCGCATGTCCTCGTGGGCAGTGGCGACCTCGGACAGCCCGTACTCGCCGCCGACGATCGGGCGGAGCTTGCCCGCAACGGTCAGATCGAACAGCTCGGTCAGCGGGCCGCCCAGCAGGGCCGGGTTCTTGAAGCAGTCGGCGAGCCAGAAACCGGCGATCGTCTTCGACCCCTTCATCAACCGGCGCGGGTCGACCGGCTGAGCCGCCTCCCGGGAAGCGGCGCCGAACGTCACCAGCCGGCCGAACCGGTCCAGCGCGTCGAACGACTCGTCGAACGTGCGCCCGCCGACCATCTCCAGCACGATGTCGACCGGCCGGCCCTCGTTCGCCTCGATGATCCGGTCCTTCAGGCCCTCGGGGTCGCCGTCGATCGCGGCGTCCGCGCCGAGCTCCAGCACCTGCTTGCGCTTCTCCTCGCTCGACGCGGTCGCGATCACCCGTCCGGCGCCCCAGAGCTTCGCCAGCTGCACGGCGAGCGAGCCGACTCCCCCGGCACCGGCGTGCACCAGGACGGATTCGCCCTGCTGCAGGTGGGACGAGGTCTTCAGCAGATGCCAGGCGGTCGTCCCCTGCAGAACGAGGGCCAGCGCGTCACCGTCGCTCACCCCTTCGGGCACGTCGAACGCGTACGGCGCATGGGCCACGGCCTTCTCGGCGTAACCACCCGAGCCGACCAGCGCGACCACTCGCCTGCCGTCCGCAGTACGGCCGACGACTTCACCGCCCGGGATGAGCGGGAGGGTCGCCTTGGACAGGTAGCTGTTCTCCACCTGGTGGGTATCGGCGTAGTTGATGCCGGCCCGGTCGACGGTGATCAGGACCTGGCCCGCGCCCGGCGTGGGCTCCTCGACCTCGCTGATCTTCAGCACTTCGGGGCCACCGAACTCGGTGATCTGCACGGCTCGCACGCTGCGTTCCCTTTCCACATCGGCTACATCAGTTGGATGATCGGCTTCTCTACGCTGTACTATACACCGTACGTTAGCGATCATCGATGTGATGTGGGACCCAGCAGGAAGGTGGACCAGATGGCCGGCGCGAAGACCCGGACGCCGCGGAACACGCTCAACCCGGAGCTGATCGTGCGCGCCGCCCTGGACCTGATGGAGACCAAGGGCACCGACGCCTTCAGCCTGCGTGGAGTCGCCGCCGAGCTCGGAGTCGGCCCGATGGCGCTCTACACCTACTTCCGGAACAAGGACGACCTGTACGACGCGGTCCGCAACCACCTGATGGCGCTCGTCCCCGCCGTACCGGAGGGGGAATCGTGGCCCGACCAGGTCCGGGCGGTCTGCCGGGATCTGCGCCGGCTGCTGCTCGAACACCCTTGCCTCGCGCAACTACTGGGCAGCCGCCCGCTGAGTGGTCACGAGACGGCTCGCGTCGCCGAGGGCCTGCTCGGTGTCCTGCGGTCGGCCGGGTTCGACAAGGAGACGGCGGCGCGGACCCACACGACGCTGTTCACCTACGTGCTGGGGGCAACGTCCTGGGAGATCCAGATGGCCACCGAACGACGCGACCCGGAGGCCTGGCGACGGCTGCGAACGACGATGGAGTCGCTGTCGTCGGCCGAGTTCCCCACCGTGGTCGAGCTGGCGCCTGAGCTGGCCCGGACGACGGGCGGCGATGAGCAGTTCGACTACGGGCTCGACCTGCTGCTCGCGGGTCTCGAGTCGTCGAACGCGGTCAGAACACCAGCGTCACGATCGCGATGATGCCGATCACCACGATCAGGCCGCGCAGCGCGATCGGCGGCAGCTTGCGGCCGTACCGGGCGCCGACGAATCCGCCGATCGTCGAGCCGACCGCGATCAGCCCGGCCGCCAGCCAGTCGACGTCCGCGACGATGATGAACAGGATGGCGGCGACGGTGTTCACCACGGTCGCGAGGACGTTCTTCAGCCCGTTCATCCGTTGCAGGTTCGCGTCCATCCCGAGGCCGAGGATCGCCATCAGCAGGACGCCCTGCGCCGCACCGAAATAGCCGCCGTACACGCCGGTCGCGAAGACCGCGGGGATCACCCACCAGGCACCGCGATGGGTATGCGTCGGCACGCTGATCCACCGCCCCAGCCACGGCTGCAATGCGACCAGCAGACAGCCGAGCAGGATCAGCCCCGGAACCACCGCGTGGAACGCCGAATCCGGCAAGGTCAGCAGCAGTACTCCCCCGACCACACCGCCGACCAGCGACGCGGGCACAAGCCGGATCAGCCGACCGCGCTGACCCTCCAGCTCGCGACGGTAGCCGATGGCGCCGGCCGCCGTACCGGGCGCGAGGCCGACGCTGTTGCTCACGTTGGCGAGGACCGGAGGGATGCCGACGGCAAGCAACGCGGGGAAGGTCAGCAAGGTGCCCGAACCCACCACCGCGTTGATCGTCCCCGCGCCCATCCCCGCCAGTAAGACGAACAGCGCCTCGAACCATGTCATCGTTGCCAGACTCTACGCACCTGACATCCCTCGGCGCTCGCGAGTCCACTCGTTGAGCGCTCAGGTGTCGTGCAACTAACACGGCCCGGACGTCCTCCTGAGGAAGACAGCCGGGCCGCGGTCGGTCCGTAGTACGAGGACGGCTACAAGGTCAGCGCTCGAACGGGGGCTCCGCCGATGGTGCCGGCGGGTTTTGCTCCGGGGTAGCGGTGACGGCGGGCGGCGGGACCTGCTGCGCGGAGCGGGAGCTGACGGCCGCGTTCTGCGCCGCGGCGATCGCCTCCTGGACCGCGTTGTCCGCTTCGGCGACGGCCGCATCCGGTGTGCCGACTGTCTCCAGCTCGACGGCGGCGTGGTCCTGCGGAGGCGCCTGGAAGTCGCCCTCGGCCTTCTGCGGGATACCGGCGATCTGGCCGACCGCGCTGCCGAGGCCCTCCATTGCCTTGCCGATCTCGCTCGGGATGATCCACAACTTGTTCGAGTCGCCCTGGGCGATCGACGGCAGCATCTGCAGGTACTGGTACGCCAGCAGACCCTGGTCCGGCTTGCCCGCGTGGATCGCGTTGAACACCGTGGTGATGGCCTGCGCCTCACCCTGCGCCTTCAGGATCCGGGCCTCCCGCTCGGCCTGCGCGCGCAGGATCCGGGACTCCCTGTCACCCTGGGCGGTCAGGATCGCGGACTGCTTCTGACCCTCGGCCGACAGGACGGCGGACTGCCGCATACCTTCGGCGGTGAGGATCGCGGCGCGCTTGTCCCGGTCCGCGCGCATCTGCTTCTCCATCGAGTCCTGGATCGACGGCGGCGGGTCGATCGAGCGGAGCTCCACCCGGTTCACCCGGATGCCCCACTTGCCGGTCGCCTCGTCCAGCACGTAGCGCAGCTTCTCGTTGATCTCCTCGCGGCTGGTCAGCGTCTGCTCCAGATCCATGCCACCGATGATGTTTCGCAGCGTGGTCATGGTGAGCTGCTCGATCGCCTGGATGTAGTTGGAGATCTCGTACGTCGCGCGCACCGGGTCGTTGACCTGGAAGTAGATGACGGAGTCGATCGACACCATCAGGTTGTCCTCGGTGATGACGCCCTGCGGCGGGAACGCGACCACCTGCTCGCGCATGTCGATCGTGTAGCGGACCTTGTCGACGAACGGGGTGAGCAGGTTCAGGCCCGGCTGCAAACCGACCTTGAACTTGCCGAACCGCTCCACGATGCCGACGGTCTGCTGCTGCACGACCCGGACGGACTTGATCAGTGTGACGATCACCAGTAAGGCGACCAGACCCAGCACTATGAGGAACGCGGTCACGTGACCCTCCATTGGAAACCGAACTCAGGACGGACAGTCTTTCCTATCGACGGTCCACTCCAAGGCCCGGTTCCCCAGCCATACCGCCGAAGGCAAAAACCACCCTCACCTGCGACCCTACTGCGCGCCGGAGTCCGAATCCGGCTCCGACTTGCCCAGCTCCGGGTTGCGCAGTTCTGGCTGGTGCGTGATCGGATCTCCGATCGGGTACACCACCGCCGTCGCCCCGTCGATCGACATGACCTCGACCCGGGTGCCCGGTGGGAGCGTCGACACCTCGTCGTACGGCCGAGCGGTCCACAGCTCGCCACCGAGCTTGATCGACCCGCCACCGTCGGGGTGGATCTCCTTCACCACCACACCACTGCGGCCGATCACGTGCTGCGAGCCCGTCTTGATCTCGACGCCGTGGTGGATCTTGCGCACCAGCAACGGCCGGATCGCCGCCAGCATCGCCGCCGACGTGATCAGCCCGACGACGATCTGCAGCCACAACAGGCCGGGGAAGAACGCGGCCACACCCGCCGCCGTGAGCGCACCGGCGGCCAGCATCAGCAGGGTGAAGTCCAGCGACGCGAGCTCGGCCAGCCCCAGTACGACGGCGATTCCGAGCCAGGCCGACCAGACGTTGTCCCGCAACCAATCCATCATTTGCCAAGCCTATCCGCGATCAGGATCTCCAGCAGTCCGACAACCCTTCAGACGCAGGACCAGTTCCCACGGATTCCACCGTACGTCGACCCGGTGGTTGCCCGGGGCGAGTTTGCCGATGCGGGTCAGAGGGCCCGGGCGGCGTACCGGCCGTCTTCGTGCGAGAGGCTGAGGGCCAGGTCGAAGGTCTCGCTCAGGGTCTCGGCGGTGAGGGCCTGCTCGATCGGGCCGGCCGAGACGACACGGCCTTGTTTGAGCAGCATCGCGTGGGTGAAGCCGGGCGGGATCTCCTCGACGTGATGCGTGACCAGCACCATCGCCGGCGCGCCCTCGGCCGTCGCGATCGAGCTGAGTGAGCGGACCAGGTGTTCGCGGCCGGTCAGGTCGAGGCCGGCGGCGGGTTCGTCGAGGAGCATCAGTTCGGGGTCGGTCATCAGGGCACGGGCGATCTGGACCCGTTTGCGTTCGCCCTCGGACAGGGTGCCGAAGGTGCGGTCGCCGAGGTGGCCGATCCCGAGTTCGGTGAGCAGTTCCTTGGCGCGCTGGTGGTCCAGCTCGTCGTACTCCTCGCGCCACCGGCCCAGGACCGCGTACGACGCGGAGACCACGACATCGGCAACCCGCTCACCCCGCGGCAACCGGTCGGCGAGGGCGGCACTGGTGAGACCGATCCGTGGGCGGAGCTCGAACACGTCGACCGCGCCGAGCACCTCACCGAGCAGTCCGGCGACTCCCTCGGTCGGGTGCAACTGAGCCGCGATCACCTGGAGCATGGTGGTCTTGCCGGCGCCGTTCGGGCCGATCACCACCCAGCGGTCGGCCTCGTCGACGGTCCAGTCGATACCGTCCAGCAGCCGCGAGTTCCCACGAACGATCGTGACCCCGGCCAGCTCCACCACAGCACTCATACCGCAAACCTAATCTGTCGCTCCCGCGCCCACACCACGACCCTGCCGCTCCCCTTCCCGCTCCCCCCTCCCCTCGCGTCTCCCTACTGGACCTTGAACACCATCGCGGGACCGTGAACACCAACACCACCTGTCCGAGGTCCCGCCATCTTGGTCACGGTCCCCACGCCGGTTCTCTCGGTCGGGGCGGGCTGGTACCGATTGACATGAGGTAGTCGGCCTTTGGGGCGTCCAGTTGGTGGGCTCCAGGCGTGGACGGCTGCCGAGCGGGGCACTACCTCATGTCGATCGGTACGGACAACACGGCCAATCGCCACCGACGGGGTCGCCCTGGGGGTGGAACGGCTGGCTAGCGGGGCCTGGGCGCACGGGCGCGGGGTGGGACGGGCAGGCGGGCTGGGTGGAGGACGGTTGTGCGGGGGTGGGCAGGCGGGGCTGGGTGGGGGAAGGTTGGGTGGGGGTGGGTGGGAGACTGGCGGGCGTGCTGACGACTGCCGCCTCGGTTCGGTTCACTGTTTGGGCGAACTCGATGTTGACCGGTGCATGCGATCCGGATACCGCCGCGCATCGCATCCTCGGTAACGATGTCGGTCATCACGTTGCGGGGCTTGCGGCTCATCCGGCGCCGGCGACGTTGCCGGTCGCGTTGAATCTGATCCGGGCGGCCGGGGCGACGGGGGCGAATCTGGCGTTGCCGATTCCGGGTGATCCGATCGGGTTGGCCGGGCCGCCGGCGTTCAACGAGTCGGCTTTGGAGGCGGGCGAGGCGGTCGTGCTGACCGGGGCTGAGATCGGTCTCGTACCGGCGTACGTCGGGCCGGCGGTGCAGTGGAACGTGCTGACCGCGACGAGTCCGTTGCCGGCGGACTTCGGCGAAGCAGACCGCGGACTGCGGGCCGCGCTGATCGAGGCGGCTGAGTCGCTCGCGGAGCTCGACGTTGCGAAGTGGAAGCCCGAGGTCGCCGACGCGTTGATCGACATCCGCAAGATCGGTTCCGGCAAGGGTGATGAACTTGCTCCCGGCTACGACCCGCGTGCCGTGAAGACGGCCGCATCCGCACGCCGGTTGCTCGCGATCGCAGACGCAGCGCTGGACGACGACGGAGCCGCAGTCACCGGCGCCGACGCAGACGCCCGCCGCCGTACGCTCCTGACCCTCGCCGCAGCCGCCCGCCGCGCCCTGGTCGCAGCCTGCGCCCCACCCACCCGGCACTGATCGCCGGCACAAACCGCCATCGCCACCCCGCCGATCGCTGGCACGCGAACCGCCGTCGCAACCCCATCGCACGCCCGCACGCGGAGTGCCCACCACTCGCTGGTCGCTGGTATGTGGACTGGTGTGCCTGGGTGGGGGGTTCTTGGGTAGCGTCATCCCTGCGATGACTGGACAGGCTGAGCACGAGACGCCACTGCTGGACCGCCCGACGCTGCTGGTCACCTTGACCGGTACCGACCGGCCGGGCCTGACGTCCGCCGTACTGTCGATCCTCGCCGGGCGCGGGCTCGAGGTGATCGACGCCGAGCAGGTCGTACTGCGGGGCCGGCTGGTGCTCGGCGTACTGCTGTCCGCCCCGCGCGACCACAAGGAGCTCAAAAAGGAGCTCAAGGGTCTCGCCGAGATGCTCGACGTCGACATCGACGTGAAGAAGGGGTACGGCGACAACGAACCGCGGCGCAAGGGGCGGACCCAGGTCACCGTGATCGGCAGCCCGCTGACCGCGAAGGGGTTCGCCGCGATCGCCGGTCGGATCGCCGACACCGGGGCCAACATCGACCGGATCAGCCGGATGGCGCGCTATCCCGTCACCGCGGTCGAGATCGCCGTCTCGGGTGCCGACACGGACCAGTTGCGCACGGTGCTCGCGCTCGAAGGAGTCCGCCAAGGGCTCGACGTCGCCGTACAGTCCGGTGGTCTGTATCGGCGGGCCAAACGGCTGATCGTGATGGACGTCGACTCGACCCTGATCCAGGGCGAGGTGATCGAGATGCTCGCGGCGCACGCGGGCCGGCTCGAGGAGGTCGCCGAGGTCACCGAGCAGGCGATGCGGGGCGAGCTCGAGTTCGCCGAGTCGCTGCGGCACCGGGTCGCGACCCTCGAGGGGTTGCCCGCGTCGGCCCTTGACGACGTGTACGAGGCGATCCAGCTTGCACCGGGCGCGCGGACGCTGGTACGGACGTTGAAGCGACTCGGGTACCAGTTCGCGATCGTCAGCGGCGGGTTCAGCCAGATCACCGACAAGCTCGCCGCCGACCTCGGTATCGACTACGCGGCCGCCAACGAACTGGAGATCGTCGACGGCAAACTCACCGGCAAGGTCGTCGGCGACATCGTCGACCGGGCCGGCAAGGCGACCGCGCTGCGCCGGTTCGCGGAGTCCTCCCGTACGCCGCTCTCGCAGACGGTCGCGATCGGCGACGGGGCCAATGATCTCGACATGCTCGCAGCCGCCGGACTGGGTATCGCCTTCAACGCCAAACCGGTGGTCCGTCAAGCCGCCGACACCCACCTCAGCGTTCCGTACCTCGACAGCATCCTCTACCTCCTCGGCATCTCCCGAGAAGAAGTAGAAGCCGCCGACGCCCTCAGCTGATCCTGCGGCGGCAACCGTGCGCTGACACTCCCAGCCCGCACACCGGTGAGAACTGTCTGTCGTGAGGTGTTGACTCTTGGGTGTGAGAGCGCTCTCATAGGGCAACGTCCCTGAGCTTGGAGGTTGTGATGCGTTCCCGCCCGAACACAGCGTCTTCACGGTTCCGATTGCTGATCTCCGCGCTGGTCGCGCCGGTCCTGGTGGCCGTCTCCCTGGCCGTCGCGGCGCAGGCCAGTGTCCCGCCGCCACCGGCGGGCTGGACGACCGTCTGGTCCGACGACTTCGACGGCCCGAATGGCTCGCTGCCGTCGAGCGCCAACTGGATCGTCGACACCGGTCACGGGTATCCCGGCGGCCCCGGGAACTGGGGTACCGGCGAGATCCAGAACTACACCAACAGCCCGAACAACCTCTCCCTCGACGGGACCGGCAACCTGCGGATCACCCCGCGACGCGACGGCGCCGGCAACTGGACCTCGGCCCGGATCGAGACGCAGCGCAGCGACTTCAAGCCGCCGGCCGGCGGGGTGCTGGCGATCGAGGGCCGGATCCAGATGCCCAACGTCACCGGCAACGCAGCCCTCGGCTACTGGCCCGCGTTCTGGGCACTCGGCGGACCGTACCGCGGCAACTACTGGAACTGGCCGGGTATCGGTGAGTTCGACATCATGGAGAACGTCAACGGGATCAACTCCGTCTGGGCCGTCCTGCACTGCGGCGTGAACCCAGGCGGCCCGTGCAACGAGACCAGCGGCCTCGCGAACAGCCGGGCCTGTCCGGGCTCATCCTGCCAGTCCGCGTTCCACACCTACCGGTTCGAGTGGGACACCAGCATCTCCCCGAACCAGTTCCGCTGGTACGTCGACGGCCAGCAGTTCCACTCCGTCAGCCAGGGCCAGCTCCCCGCCGACACCTGGGCCAACATGACCTCGCACGCCGGCTACTTCATCCTGCTGAACGTGGCGATGGGCGGCGCGTTCCCCGACGCCCTCAACGGCCCGACCCCACGCGCCGAGACCGTCCCCGACCGCCCGATGGTCGTCGACTACGTGGCCGTCTCTTCTCGCGGCGGCACCCCGCCGACCACGCCTTCCACTACCCCGCCGACCACCCCTCCACCTGGAGGGAGCGACGCCTACAGCACCCTGCAGGCCGAGTCCTTCAGTGAGCAGGCAGGCGTCGCGACCGAGACCACCACCGACACCGGCGGCGGACAGAACCTCTCCCACCTCGCCAACGGCGACTGGATCCTCCACCGGGGGATCAACTTCGGCAGTACTCCGGCCACCCAGTTCGTCGCCCGCGTCGCCTCCGGAGCAGCCGGCGGCGTCAGCGGTCTGGTCGAAGTACGACTGGACAGCCGTACCAGCAACCCGATCGGCAGCTTCGCCATCGCCAACACCGGCGGCTGGCAGTCCTGGCGAACGGTCCCGGCCAACATCTCGGCCGTCACCGGCGTCCACGACGTCTACCTGACCTTCAGCAGCGGTCAGCCGGCCGACTTCGTCAACCTCAACTGGTTCACGTTCGGCCACTGACAACCCGCCAGCGGACAGACGCCGGCCGCCACCCCGCGGCCGGCGTACCGGGTGACCGAGAGGAATCGGAGGGGTCAACCACCTATTCTTCGCGTATGTCAGAACAGCTGGGTGGGGTGAGCAGCGGGCCGGGGGCTCTGTTCGCGATCGGTGGTGCCGAGGACAAGCTGAAGAAGCGGACCGTGTTGCAGGAGTTCGTGGAAGCGGCTGGTGGGTCCAAGGCACGGATCGTGGTGGTGCCGACGGCGTCGGCGTTGGGGCCTGATGTGGTCGACGTGTACTCCGCTCTGTTCGCCGCGCTGGGTGCCGAGAGCGTGGTCGGGGTCCGGCCGGAGACTCGTGAGGACGCCGACGATCCCGCCTTCTTCGAACCGCTGGCGACCGCGACCGGGGTGTTCATGACTGGTGGCAACCAGTTGAAGCTGAGCGGCGTGGTCACCGGTACGGCGTTCGGGCGGGCCGTGACGGCCGCGCATGCGCGGGGTGCCGCGGTCGGTGGGACGTCGGCGGGGGCGAGCATCCTGGCCGAGCACATGATCGCGTTCGGGCGGTCGGGGGCGACCCCTAGGCAGCGGATGAGCCAGTTGGCCGGCGGACTCGGGCTGGTGCAGGGCGCGATCGTGGACCAGCACTTCGCCCAGCGGAACCGGTACGGCCGGCTGCTCTCGCTCGTCGCCCAGTCCCCCGGGCTGCTCGGGATCGGCGTCGACGAGGACACGGCCGCCGTCGTACGGGGATCGCATCTTGAGGTGGTCGGCCGGGGTGCGGTGACCATCTTCGACGGCAGCCGGATCACCTCGAACGCGGCCTCCGCGAAGGGGTCCGAAGCGATCCTGGCGTCGGGTGTCGTCCTGCACGTGCTGCCTGCGACGGCGACGTTCGACCTGAGCGCGCGGACGCTGTTGTCGTACGGACCGCAGCCGCCGGCCGAGGAACTGGCCGAGCTCCAGGCGGCCGAGGCGGACCTGCGCAAGCTGGCCAAGGAGATCGCGGCCGAGGGGGTGTCGCCGAGGTACTACGCCGAGCGCAAGCGCCGGGCCGGCAAACGGGTCGCGAAGACGTCCAAACGGTCGGCCGCGGCCGGTCAGTCCAGACCGGGGGCGACCGAGCCGTTGAGCGCGGGCGCCGACCTCCAGCACGATGCCGACCAGACCAGCACGCCGCAACCAGACAGTGGGACCGCATGACCGACACCACCCCGACGCCAACCCCGAGCCAGGGCCAGATCCACGGCACGCCGAGCCCGGACCTGAAGATCATCGAGACCCGCGTCTACCGCGGTCCGAACGTCTGGAGCTACGACCCGGCGATTCATCTCGTCGTCGATCTGGGCTCGCTGGAGAGCTTCCCCTCGAACTCGATTCCCGGCTTCACCGAACGCCTGCTGGCCGACCTGCCCCGGCTCGACCAGCACCACTGTTCGCGCGGCCGCAGGGGCGGGTTCATCGAGCGCCTGCACGAGGGCACCTGGCTCGGCCACATCGCCGAGCACGTCTCCCTGCAGCTGCAGCAGGAGGCCGGTCACGACATGCGTCGCGGCAAGACCCGTCAGGTCAAGGGCGTGCCCGGTCGCTACAACATCACCTACGCGTACGCCGACGAGACGGTCGGCATCGCCGCCGGTGAACTCGCGGTCCGGTTCGTCAACCACCTGGTCCAGCCGGATCCGGCCTTCGACTTCACCACCGAGCTCGAGCGCTTCATCAAGCAGGCCGAGCGATCCGCGTTCGGGCCGTCGACGCAGGCGATCGTGGACGAGGCGGTGTCCCGCGACATCCCGTGGATCCGGCTGAACAAGGCCAGCCTGGTCCAGCTCGGCCAGGGTGTGCACGCGAAGCGGATCCGGGCCACGATGACGTCGGAGACCGGTTCGATCGCGGTCGACATCGCCAGCGACAAGGAGCTGACCACCCGGCTGCTCGCCTCCGCCGGCCTCCCGGTACCGCGGTCGGACTCGGTGCGCACCGTCGAAGATGCGGTCTCGCTCGCCAACAAGATCGGCTACCCGGTCGTCTGCAAACCGCTCGACGGGAACCACGGCCGCGGGGTGTGCCTCAACCTGCAGGACGCGGACGAAGTACGGGAGGCGTTCCCGATCGCGGCCGGGCAGTCGCGGCGCGGCTGGGTGATCGTGGAGAACTTCGTCACCGGCAAGGACTATCGCTGCCTGATCATCAACGGGCGGATGGAGGCGATCGCCGAGCGGGTGCCGGCGCATGTGGTCGGCGACGGCGTGCACACGGTCGCCGAGCTGGTCGAGATCACCAACGCCGATCCGCGCCGCGGGGTCGGGCACGAGAAGATCCTGACCCGGATCACCGTGAACGCCGCGGCCCGGGAGCTGGTCCGCAGCCAGGGCTTCGAGCTGGACGACGTGCCGCCCGAGGAGACCATGGTCAAGCTGACCCTGACCGGCAACATGTCCACCGGCGGGATCTCGATCGACCGGACCTTCGAGGCGCACCCGGAGAACGTCGAGATCGCCGAGGAGGCGGCCCGGATCGTCGGGCTGGACATCGCCGGGATCGACTTCATCTGCCCCGACATCACCCAGCCGGTCCGTGAGACCGGCGGCGCGATCTGCGAGGTGAACGCCGCGCCCGGGTTCCGGATGCACACGAATCCGACGATCGGCGACCCGCAGTACATCGCCAAGCCGGTGGTCGACATGCTGTTCCCGCCGGGGGCGACCAGCCGGATCCCGATCGTCGCGGTGACCGGTACGAACGGCAAGACCACCACCGCGCGGATGATCAGCCATGTCTTCAAGGGGATGGGCCGCAAGGTCGGGATGACGTCCACCGACGGCATCGTGATCGACGAGCGGCTGGTGATCCGCTCGGACGCGTCCGGACCGAAGTCGGCGCGGATGGTGCTGCAGAACCCGCGGGTCGACTTCGCCGTGTTCGAGGTGGCCCGGGGCGGCATCCTCCGCGAGGGTCTCGGGTACGAGCGCAACGACGTCGCCGTGGTGCTGAACATCCAGCCGGACCACCTCGGGATGCGGGGTGTCGAGACACTGGAGCAGTTGGCCGACGTCAAGGCCGTACTGGTGGAGGCGGTGCCGCGGGACGGGTTCGCCGTACTGAACGCGGACGATCCGCTGGTGCGCAAGATGCGGCGGAGGTGTTCGGGCCAGGTCGTGTGGTTCAGCATCGCCGAGGCGGGCAGCGAGGTGCGCGACTACATCGAGGGGCACTGCCGCCGGGGTGGTCGCGCGGTCGTGCTGGAGCGGTCGGACCTGGGCGACATGATCGTCATGAAGCACGGCCGGCGATCGATGCAGCTGGCCTGGACCCACTTGCTGCCGGCAACGTTCGGTGGGCGGGCGATGATGAACGTGCAGAACGGGATGGCCGCGGCCGCGGCTGCCTTCGCCGCGGGCGCGCCGCTGCACGACATCCGGCAGGGCCTGCGGACGTTCAACACCTCGTACTACCTCTCCCCCGGCCGGCTGAACGAGGTCGAGGTCGACGGCCGGCACGTGATCGTCGACTACTGCCACAACGCGCCGGCGATGCGGATGCTCGGCGACTTCGTCGACAAACTGGGCGAGAGTCTCGGCGCCTCGTCGGAGGTTGGACGGCCCTCGCGGATCGGCGTGGTCGCGACCGCGGGCGACCGGCGTGACGACGACATGCGCGAGCTCGGTGAGGTCGCGGCGCACCACTTCGACGTACTGGTGGTCCGGGAGGACGCGCGGTTGCGCGGCCGGAAGCGGGGTGAGTCGGCCGAGTTGGTCAGCGAAGGCGTGCGGTCCGCGATGGAGCAGGGTGCGCGCTGCCGCCAGGTGGAGATCGTGCTGGACGAGCTGTCCGCGGTCCAGCACGCGCTGACCCGGTCGAACCCGGGTGATCTGGTGGTGCTCTGCGTCGACCAGCATCAGACGGTGCTGACCGAACTGGAGTCGGTGTCACATCTAGCTCAGGCAGGCGCGCGGTCCGGTGACGAGGGCGGCGACCCGGACTTCGTTCAGCCGGAGGAGGAAACTGATACGGCAACGGAATAGGTGAGCGGCGACACCTTGTTGCCCGGAACTCCGTTCGGTACAGCGTCGTTGGCCTGACCGTGAAGAAGAAGTTGCTGATGGCATGTGTCGTTGTTGCCCTCCCCCTGCTGGTGTCATGTGGTTCTTCCGAGAAAGAGCGGGCCACGCAGGTCGCGGCAAGCGCGCCGACTGTGCTTGTTGAAGACGCCTGGGTGCGGGCGACGATCGGGGCCAAGGACACCACGATGACGGCCGCGTTCATGTCGCTGACGAACCCCGGGAACGCGGACATCAAGTTGACCTCGGCAACCTCTCCGGCGGCCGGAATGGTTCAGTTGCACGAGATGGCGATGAAGGACGGCAAGATGGTGATGCAGGAGAAGGCGGGTGGGATCAACGTCCCGGCCGGCTCGCATGCCCATCTCGCACCCAGCGGCGACCACGTGATGCTGATGCAGCTGACCAAGGCGCTCAAGCCCGGCGACGAGGTGCCGGTGACGCTCAAGTTCTCCGACGGGACCTCGCACGACCTGACCGTCCCGGTGAAGGCGTTCACCGAGGAGGAAGAGCACTACCACCCATCCGAGACCCCGACCTCTTGACCGCACCACACATTCCGGCCGAACCCCCAACCACGCCGAGTCGGCGGCGGTTGCTGGGGTACGCCGGGGTCGCCGTGGCGGGCGCCGTCGCAGGCGGCGCGGGTGGCGTGGCGGCCGCGAGACGAGCCGACGACGCGAGCCACCAAGCGGCCGAAATGGTTGCCCGCGACATCTCGCCGTACGGTGAGCATCAGCCTGCGATCGCGGCGCTATCTCCGAAGCATGCCGAGTTGGTGGCGTTGAACCTGCTCCCGGGCACGAACAAGGCCGCGCTCGGCCGCCTGATGCGGTTGTGGACGGCGGACATCGTCGCGTTGACGGCGGGTCGTCCGGCGCCGGGTGACACTGCACCTGAGTTGGCGGTGCCCAACGCTGCGTTGACGGTGACGGTCGGTCTCGGGGCACGGGTGTTCGCCCTGACAGGATCGAAGCCGGCCGGATTCGACGATCTGCCCGTGATGCGCCACGACCGATTGCAGGCGGCCTGGTCAGGTGGGGATCTGCTCCTGCTCGTCGGGGCGGACGATGCCGTCAGCGTCGTCCACGCCGTACGACGGCTGGTGGCGGACGCGGCCCCATTCGCGCGACCGGCTTGGCGGCAGACCGGATTCTGGAACGGCACCGGCCCCGACGGCCAACCCGTCACCGGCCGGAACCTCTTCGGCCAGGTCGACGGGACCGGCAACCCAGCCCCCGGTACGCCGGACTTCGACGCGACCGTGTGGGCCGACACGCCCGACTGGTTCCGCGGCGGCACCACCCTCGTCGTACGGCGGATCAAGCTGAACCTGGACACCTGGGACGAGCTGACCCGATCCGAACAGGAACGCGCGGTCGGCCGCAAACTGTCCACCGGCGCACCCCTGACCGGATCCGCCGAGCACGACGAACTCGACATCGAGGCCCGCGATGCCGACGGGCGACTGGTGATCGCCGAGAACGCGCACGCCCGCCTCTCCCATCACAGCGAGAACGACGGTCGCCGGATCTTCCGCAAAGGCCTGAACTACGTCCAAGACACCGGGCCGACCCGAGAGAACGGCCTGATCTTCCTCAGTTACCAGGCGGACGTGGCCGGCCAGTTCCTCCCGCTGCTGGCCCGCCTGGATGCGTCCGACGCCCTCAACGAGTGGACCACCACGATCGGTTCGGCCGTCTTCGCCCTCCCGCCCGGCTTTACTGAGAGCGGCTGGCTGGCGCAGGCCCTGCTCGGCTGACCTGTCACCCTGGAACGTCGGTCAAGGCGTTCTTGGGGTGAGGAAGGGATGCCGATGAGGAAAGACTCGATCGACGAGGACTTCGACGCCTTCGTGCGAGCTCGCTGGACCGCGACCGCGCGACTCGCCTACGCGTTGACCCTCGATCACCAGCGGGCCGAAGACCTCGCCCAGGAAGCCTTCACCAAGCTGTGGTTCCACTGGAAGAAGGTGCGCGGCGGGAGCCCGGAGGGGTATCTGCGCCGGATCGTCACCACGACGTATCTGTCGAGCACCCGGCGCCGCTGGACCGGTGAACGCCCGACGGAGACACCGCCCGATGTCGCGATCGGCCCGGTCACCGGCCAGGTCGACGATCGGCTCGCGCTGCAGGAGGCGATGCGGCAGTTGAGCCCGCGTCAGCGAGCCGCCGTCTACCTGCGGTACGCCGAGGACCTGTCCGAGCAGAAGGTGGCCGAGCTGCTCGGCTGCTCGGTGGGATCCGTGAAGCAGCACACCCGGCGTGGTCTGGACGGACTCCGCGCGCACACCCAGTTCGTAACGCCCGACCAGCTGGCCGACCTGGCCGGAAGGGGAACCGCATGACCGACGACCTGAGCACCAAACTCGCAGTACTGACAGACGCGCGGCCGGAGCCGGCCGACCCCGCAGCCCCGATCCGCCTTCGCATCAAGCGCCGGCAGCGTCGCCGCCGCGGTACCGCCGCCGTGCTGGTGACCGCGGCCGCCACGGCTGCCGTGCTCGCCGCCGGTCCGGTGCTCGGCACCCTTCGGTCCGGTGGCGTCGAACCCGGAGTCGCCGGCTTCGCCCCGCCGCCCCCATCGACGACGCCTACGGGGCCGGCAACGCCGACCCCGACCGGAGATCACAGCACGATTATGCCCTTGCCCTGGTCGGACGAGATCTTCACGAAGATGCCGGACGCGAACGCGTACAAGCCGAATGCGTACTACATCGCCAAGGGAGAGATCTCGACCGAGAGCTGGGCAGTGCTCGCGTTCTCCCAGTACGGCTGCATGGTCACGGACGAGGGTCCGGCCAACAGCTTCGGCCGCCCGTACGTGTGCTTCAGCGACTGGCGCCCCGGGCAGCGCAGCAACTACCACGTGGTCCAGGCTCACGCCGCGGAGAAGAGCGCCACGAAGCTCGACGCGACCCTGGTGATGGGCGCGGTGTCGGCCGAGGCTCGCATGGTGCACGTGAAGGCCGGCGGGAAGACCTACGTGGCCGACGCTGTCGGGACCTTTGCGTCGGACAAGCTGCGGTTCTTTGCCCTGGTGATCCCGAAGAAGGACGTCAAGATCACGTCGGTCACGCCACGCGATGGGGCCGGGTGGTTGGTCGACGCGCCGACCAACGTGCCCACGGGTATGCCGTGCGACACGGCCTGCACCACCGCGACGCCTGCCAAATGATCCGTTCCCCTGTACGCCGACCGCCGGCGTACGGGGGTCGGCGTACAGGGTCGACCTGCAGGGGTCAGGCGATCGGCGTGCGCCCCGGTAGCAGTCGGCGCCGGGGTTCGTCTCGGTCGATCCAGTCGAGGTCGTCGGACAGGACGGCGTCGTTCGGGCGGTCGGCGTACGGGTCCGGTGGCGGCGGGGGTGGCGGCAGGGCCCGGAGTTTGAGCGCGGTCATCGGGATGGCGAGCAGGACCGCCAGGACGAGCCACGGCCAGTACTCGCGCAGGATCGGCTCGAAGGCCTGGAAGAAGGCGTCGGTACCGGCGTCGGCCACGTCGTTGACCGGGCCGCCCTGAGCACCCCCGACCGCCTTCACCCCGTCGACGATCGCGAAGGACAGCAGGTACGCCGCTGCGACGAACGGCCAGTACAACGCAGAACTCCAGCCTCGTCGCCAGCAACAGACGTAGAGCAGGAGCGCGAGCCCCATGGCGACGAGCAGGCCGTTCAACTGCCAGAGCCAGCGCCAATCGTCCAAGCGAGCGGCCGGGCGGACGGCGTACCAGGCGACTGGCAACGACAGCGCGAAGGCGGCGAACACCGAACTCCGGCTGCCGATGGCGCCGAACACTCCGCCGACGACGCTTGCCGCCAGCAACGTGATCAGCAGGTCCCGCTGGTCGAGGGAGTGCCCGCTGAGCCCCCAGGTGCCGGCGGCAACCACCAGCACCACCGGTGCGGCGATCCGCAGACGCCTCACCAGCAACCCGGCCACGACGCCGCCGGCGTACCCGCCGAGCACGAGCAGGTCCAGCCGCGACGAGGCGGCTGGGACGAACGTGGTGGTCCCGGCCGGCAGCCCGGCCAGATAGGTCGGCGCGAAACCGGCCACGAACCAGGCGATCACGGCCGCCGGGACCGTCCACAGATACCGCATGAAACCCCGATTCCGCCCCTCTCCGGGCGGCAGGGGCTCAGTGCTGGGCTCGCTCGACCTTGCCGCGCAAGATCTCCGGCGTATCGACCGTAGCCCCCTCGGCCCGCAACCAGGCGTCAAGACTCGCCCGATCCTGCAGAGACATGATCGCGACCACGTCCCCCGGCTGGGCCTCCCCGACCAGCGCCTTGGCCGCGTCCAGCTCGGTCGGGAAGGACGGTACGTCGTCGACGCCGACCGAACTCGTCCCCGCCCGGAACACGGCGTCCAGCTCCTCGGGCGGCCGGCCGCGCAGGTAGGTGTCCTTGTGCCCGATCACCACCCGATCCGCGCCGCGGGCCCCGATCGCGCCCATCGTCGACACCATGTCGTCGGCCCGGTCCCCCGGCGAGCCCAATGCGAGCAGCAGCTGGCCGCCCGGTTGCCGGACGCCGTTCATGATCTCCAGTAGCGCCTCGAGACCGGCCTCGTTGTGGGCCAGATCGATGACCACGGTGAAGTCGCGGACGGAGTACATGTTCATCCGGCCGGGGTTGTTCTCGTTCGGCGCGAACGAGGTCAGCCCCTCGACCACCGCGGTCCGGGGCAAACCGAGCCCGAGTGCGGCCGAGGCGGCGGCGAGCGCGTTCTCCAGGTTGTAGTGGGACAGACCGGACAGCGTCATCGGTACGTCGACGACCTTGACCAGCGCCTCGGCGTCCGACGCCTGGTCGAGCACTGTGATGTACCCGTCCAGGACCGTGGTCGCGCGACCGCCCTCGTCCAGAACGGTCCGGATCGACGGCGAATCGGGATCGCGTGAGAACACCCAGCACTTGGCCGGCGACCCGAGCCGCATGGCGAACGTACGCGGGTCGTCGCCGTTCACCACGCACCACCCGCGCGGCCGGGTGATCTGGGTGATGACCTCCTTCACCTCGGCGAGCTGGTCGATCGTGTCGATCCCGGCAAGGCCCAGGTGGTCCGCGGTGACGTTGGTGACCACCGAGACGTCGTTGTAGGCGACCCCGACTCCCCGCCGTAGGATCCCGCCGCGGGCCGTCTCGGTGACCGCGAGCTGGATACCGGGTTGGGACAGCACCTGGCCGGCTCCACTCGGACCGGAGAAGTCGCCGTACTTGACCAGCTCGCCGTCGAAGTACACGCCGTCGGTGCTGGACCAGCCGACGTGCAGGCCGGCTGCGCGGCCGATGTGCGCGATCATCCGCGACGTCGTGGTCTTGCCGTTCGTCCCCGTGACCGCGACCACCGGGACCTTCGGCCGCAGGGTCGGCGGCGGATCACCGGCAGGCTCGTTACGGACCCGGTCGCCGACGGTGCCGACCAGCTCGGTCAGGTGGTCGGAGCCGAACGCGTCGACCACCTCGACGATCGCCGCGCCGAGCGCCCGGGCCCGGCCCTCGTGTGCCCACGGGTACGCGACCACCAGCCGGTGCACGTCCGCAACCGCCCGGACCCGTACGCCGATCCGCCCGATCCCCGCCTCGCGGGCGATCCGCCGGACGATGTGGCCGACCACCCGGATCGCGAACCGTTGCCGGAAGCCCGAACCGATCCGGCCGGGCCGGGTGCTGCCCAGCCCCAGCGCCGAGGCATACGCCTTCGCCTGGGGCGCCGGTGCGTCGATCAGGCTGGTCAGGTCGAGAGTGAGCTTGACCGCCGCCCGGCTGAAGTACAGGTTGGCTCCGTCGAGAACCCGGAGCTCCACCAAGGATGTGGGGGCCACTATCACGCGCCCATCGCGTGGTAGCCGCCGTCGACGTGGATGATCTCGCCGGTGGTGGCCGGGAAGAAGTCGCTGAGCAGGCCGACGATGGACTTGCCGGTCGGCTCCAGGTCGGCCGGGTCCCAGCCGAGCGGGGCGCGGTCCAGCCACGGCTCCTCGAACTTCTCGAAGCCCGGGATCGCCTTCGCCGCCAGCGTCTTCAGCGGTCCGGCCGAGACCAGGTTGCAGCGGATCCCCTGCGGCCCGAGATCGCGGGCCAGGTACCGCGAGGTGGACTCCAGCGCCGCCTTCGCGACCCCCATCCAGTCGTACCCGGGCCAGGCCACGGTCGCGTCGAAGGTCAGCCCGACGATGCTGCCACCGCGACCCATCAACGGCGCACACGTCACCGCCAGCGCCTTCAGGCTGTACGCCGACACCTGCAGCGCGCGGGACACGTCGTCCCATGGACCGTCCAGGAACTTGCCGCCGAGGATCGTCTCCGGATTCCCGTACGCGATCGAGTGGACGACACCGTCCAGGCCGTCCACGTGCTCGCGGATCGCGTCCGGCAGCGCGGCCAGATGCTCGGGATCGGTCACGTCCAGCTCGAGCACCGGCGGGGTGACCGGGAGCCGGCCGGCGATCCGCTTGGTGATGTTCAGCGCACGGCCGAAGTTCGAGATCAGCACGGTGGCGCCCTGTTCCTGCGCCACCTTCGCGGTCGCGAACCCGATCGAGGAGTCGAGGGTGACTCCGGCGACCAGGATCCGCTTGCCGTCGAGGATGCCCACCGGCGTCCCCTTTCTGGATGAGTGTGGTTAGTTGCCCATGCCGATGCCGCCGTCGACCGGGATCACCGCGCCGGTGATGTAGCCGGCTTCCTCGCTGGCGATCCACTTCACGGCGTTCGCGATCTCCTCGGTCAGGCCGAACCGGCCGAGCGGGATCTGGCTGAGGTACTGCTTCTGGGTCTCCTCTGGCAGCACCGCGGTCATGTCGGTCTCGACGAAACCGGGCGCGACCACGTTCGCGGTGATGCCGCGGCTGCCGAGCTCACGGGCCATCGACCGGGCCATCCCGATCAGGCCGGACTTGCTGGCCGCGTAGTTCACCTGGCCCGGCGAGCCGAGCATGCCGACCACCGAGGAGATGAAGACGATCCGGCCCTTGCGCATCCGCAGCATGCCCTTGGCGGCCCGCTTGGCGACCCGGAACGAGCCGGTCAGGTTCGTCTGGATGACGGCGTCCCAGTCGTCGTCGGACATCCGCAGCAGGAGCGTGTCGCGGGTGATGCCGGCGTTGGCCACCAGCACCTCGACCGGGCCGTGCTCGGCCTCGATCTTGTCGAACGCGGCGGCCACCTGCTCGGTGTCGGTGACGTCACACTTGACGCCGAGGAATCCCTCCGGCGGCTCACCGCTGCGGTAGGTGACCGCGACCTTGTCGCCCGCCGCCGCGAACGCCGTCGCGATCGAGTAACCGATGCCCCGGTTGCCCCCGGTGACGAGTACCGATCTAGCCACGAACACTCTCCCTCACTAGCCGAACACCATGCCGATCTCCGGACCGAACACTGGGCCGATCATTGGCTGCCGGACGAACGCTATCGCCCGCCCTGGCCGGTACTGCGACCCGGGCGGCCCACCACGGCCGGAGTACGGCCGGTCAGGAGTCTTCGAGCCGGAATCCGACCTTGAGGCCGACCTGGTAGTGGTCGATCTCGTTGTCGACGATGTGGCCGCGAACCTCGGTCACCTCGAACCAGTCCAGGTGCCGCAGCGTCTCGCCGGCCCGCTTGATCCCGTTCTTGATCGCCTGGTCGACCCCTTCCTTCGATGTGCCCACGATCTCGCTGACCCGGTACGTGCGATCCGTCATCGCTGTTCCCTTCGAAGGTGGCCGCAGCGGCGCTGGGAGCCGCGGCGTACCGTTGTTCCTGGTGAGGAGGATAGATGCCGCGTCGACGTGGACGGGACCACGAAACGGTCATCTCGGTGACCACTGCGCAGCCCGGCCGGTCCGAGGATCTGGACAGCCGGATCGCGCGCTACGCCTGGATGATGTCGATCCGGATCGTCTGCTTCGTGCTGGCGGTGCTGACCCCCTCGCCATGGCGGTGGATGTTCGTCGTGGCGGCGATCTTCCTGCCGTACGTCGCGGTGGTGCTGGCGAACGCGCGGAAGACGGTCAGTGTGGCCAGCGCGGACGCCTATCTGGCTCCCGGCCGTCCGCAACTCGACCCCGATCAGAGGTCCGAACCAGGCCCGGGAGACGACACCGAAAAGTGATCCGCGTCGGGACTGGATTCTCAAGACTGATTCGTGTCAGAATCTCCCGCGTGCTCTGAAGTTCACGGATGGAATTCAGGGTCTTGATGCGGCGTCGGACGGCTCCCCCCGTGGCTGTCCGACGTCGCTTCATTTCCCCAGACTTTTGATTATTGAGCCATCAGGAACAATTGCCGATGACCGAAGAAGAACTGCCGTCCACGTGCTCTGCAAGGGGATGCGGCGAACAGGCGACCTGGGCGCTGCGGTGGAACAACCCCAAGATCCACACCCCTGATCGGCGCAAGACCTGGCTGGCCTGCGATCAGCACAAGGAGAGTCTGAGCGACTTCCTGGCCCGCCGGTCATTCCTGCGGGAAGTCGACCCTTTCGTTGCCGGGTGACTTTACAACGACAGCGTTACGGGCGAAAAAGTAAATTTCCGGTTTAGATTGTCAGCCGCCGATGGCTGACATCGGCCGGGCGGGTTGCAGGAAGGTCGGATCGGCGATCCCGTGCCCCGGAAGCTTGCCGCGCATCGCTTTCCGCCAGCGTTCGGCGAGTTCCTCGTCATCGGCCCCTCCGCGCAGTGCTGTCCGGAGATCGGACTCGGTCCGGGCGAACAGGCAGTCCCGGACCTGGCCGTCGGCGGTCAGCCGGACCCGGTCGCAGTCGCCGCAGAACGGCCGGGTCACCGACGCGATGATGCCGACTGTCTGCGGCCCGCCTCGGACGGTGAAGGACTCCGCCGGCGCACTCCCCCGGGCCGCCGCGTCCGTCGGCTCCAGCCCGAAGCGGTCGCCGAGCTGGGCGAGGATCTCGTCGGCGGTGACCATGGTCGCCCGGTTCCAGCCGTGTTGCGCGTCCAGCGGCATCTGCTCGATGAAACGCAGCTCGTAGCCGTGGTCCAGGCAGTACTCGAGCAGCTCCGGTGCCTGCTGGTCGTTCACGCCGCGCATCAGGACGGCGTTCACCTTCACCGGGGTCAGGCCGGCCGCCTGGGCCGCCTCGAGACCGGCGATGACGTCGTTCAACCGGTCCCGCCGGGCGAGTTGCTGGAAGGTGTCCGGCCGGATCGTGTCCAGGCTGACGTTGACCCGGTCCAGGCCGGCCTCGCGGAGCGCCACGGCCTGCCGGGCCAGCCCGATTCCGTTGGTGGTGAGGGACACCTGCGGCCGGGGCAGGAGTTGCGTCGTCCGGGCAACGATGTCGACCAGACCGCGCCGGAGCAGCGGCTCGCCACCGGTGAAGCGGATTTCGTCGACGCCGAGCAGGGTGACCGCGACGGAGACCAGGCGGACCACTTCGTCGTCGGTCAGCAGCTCGGGTTTGGGCAGCCAGTCGAGGCCTTCCTCGGGCATGCAGTAGCTGCAGCGCAGGTTGCACCGGTCGGTCAGGGACACCCTGAGATCGGTTGCGAGCCGGCCGTAATTGTCGGCCAGGCCAAGCTGCGTCGTGGTCGTCACCTTCGTAAGCGTACGTCTGCGGGGGCGGTCGAGCGCGATGTGTTCTACGTCATGGCTTAA
The DNA here is from genome assembly GCF_004361855.1 of Kribbella caucasensis. Lineage (GTDB taxonomy): Bacteria > Actinomycetota > Actinomycetes > Propionibacteriales > Kribbellaceae > Kribbella > Kribbella caucasensis. Next base: position 119,205 of record NZ_SNWQ01000013.1, on the reverse strand, counting down.
GTTCGAAGCGTGCGTCGCTTGATGAATGTCCGGTGGTTCGGGGCCGCGCTGGTGATCCTGGTGCTCGCCGGGGCCTGCGTTCAGCTCGGCCGTTGGCAGCTCCACCGGCTGCAGGAACGGGAGGCGCGCAACGAGGTCACCCGGAGCAACCTCGCGGCTGCGCCGACGCCACTGGCCGAGATCGTTGGTCCGGACCATGTCGTCGGTGAGCAGCACGACTGGCGTACCGCGGTCGTGACTGGGCGTTACGACGCGACCAAGCAGGTGGTCGTCCGCTATCGGAACGTGGACGACCGGCCCGGGTTCGAGATCGTCACACCGCTGGTGATGGCGGACGGGACCGCGGTGCTGGTCGATCGAGGGTTCTTGCCGCGCCAAGGTGGCGAGCTCGCACCGGCTTCCGTGCCCGCTGTGCCGAGTGGGGACGTCACGGTCACCGGTCGGGTACGGCGAAGCGAGCGGGGCGGGCACACGAGTGGCGGTACGCCGGTCGACGGGACCGCCCGGCTCATCAACGGACCCGAGTACGGCGCGGCGCTGGGGCTGAAGTTGTACGACGGGTACCTGACGGTGGATCACCAGGAGCCGGCGGCCGACCCGGCATTCGATGGTTTCCCAGGGCCGGAGATCGACAACGGGCCGCACTTCTTCTACGCGCTGCAGTGGTTCTTCTTCGCCCTGCTCGCGGTCGGAGGGCTCGTCTACTTCTCCAGGCAGGACGTCCGAAAGTCCAAGGAACCAGCCGATCCCGCTGAACCAGAGTCCGGGGCCGAGTCGGAACCTGAGTCCGGGGCCGACGCTGATGTTGCCGTGCGCAACTAGTTTCGAGTGTTTGCCGACGGCCACCAGCACGTCCATGGAATGAGACGTCGCCGGGCCGACGCGGCGCGCGCGGAAGCGGGCCGGAGCGTAGTACGGCAGGATGGTTGCCGTGGACCTCGGACTTCGCGATCGCACGTACATCGTCACCGGTGCCAGCGGTGGACTCGGCTTCGCCACAGCGAAGGTGCTTGCCGCCGAAGGCGCGCGGCTGGTGATCTCCAGCCGGAACGAGCAGTCGATCGCGCAGGCCGCCGCCGAGCTGGGCAGCAACGTGGTCGGTATACCGGTCGACAACGCCGACCCGGAGAGCGCGGAACGGCTCGCCGCGACCGCGATCGCCAAGTGGGGCGAGCTGCACGGCGCCCTGATCAGCGTCGGCGGACCGCGTCCGGGGACGGCGCTGGAGACCGACGAGGACGACTGGCGGGCCGCTTTCGACAGCGTTTTCCTGGGCGGACTGCGGATCGCGCGATCGGTCGCCCGGTCCGGTGCCGAGGGGACGTCGATCGCGTTCGTGCTCTCGTCGTCGGTGAAGGCGCCACTGACCAACCTGGCGATCTCGAACGGTCTGCGCCCCGGGCTCGCGATGGTCGCGAAGACCCTCGCCGACGAGCTGGGACCGAACGGCATCCGCGTCAACGGCCTGCTCCCCGGCCGGATCGCGACCGACCGGCTTCGCGAGCTCGACGGCCGGGCAGGCGACCCCGAGGCGGCTCGTCGTACCGCCGAGAAGCTCATCCCGCTCCGCCGCTACGGCAGCCCCGAGGAGTTCGGCCGGGCCGCCGCCTTCATCCTCTCCCCCGCTGCCTCCTACGTCACCGGCGCGATGATCCCGGTCGACGGCGGCTTCCTGCGCGCACTCTGAGGCTGTTCCGGCGGATGATGGTTCTCGCCAGGAGATAGCGGTGCCTGCCTGGCCGTCGAGCAGACAGGGGCCAGCCATGCAAACCTCGAACCGCCGCCAGCTGGGCGCGGCGAGCTCGCTGGTGCTGGTCGCGATCGTCGCGGCCCTGATCGTGGTCATCATCATCGTCTCGCCCGCCCGCCAGGACGAACCACCGACCGATCGGATCGAACTCGGCCGTCCCAGCGCGGCCGTCGACGACATCACCAGGACCGCCCAGCAGAGCCTGATCACCTACTGGACCGGCGAACTCCCCACCACCTACCAGCGCACCTTCATCGAACTTGCCGGCGGTTTCCAGCCCAAGACACCGGAGAGCGAACCCTTCTCCTGCTCCGGCCAGCGGCAGACCTACCAGGACCTCCGCGGCAACGCCTTCTACTGCCCGGCCGACGACTTCATCGCCTGGGACGCGGCCGGCCTGTTCCCACAGCTCGCGAACCAGTTCGGCAGTATCGCCCCCGCGATCGTGCTCGCGCACGAGGTTGGTCACGCCATCCAGGCCCGCGCCGCCGTACAGGCCCGCTCGGTCGTGATCGAACTCCAGGCCGACTGCTTCGCCGGTTCCTGGATCCGCTTCGCCGAGACGAGCCAGGACGATCCGGTCGTCATCACCGACGGCGCCCTCGACAGTGCCGTCGCCACAGTCCTCGTACTGCGCGACCAGCCGGGCACAACCGCTGCGGCGGCGCAGGCCCACGGACTCGGTTTCGACCGCGTCAACGCGTTCCAGACTGGCTATGAGCAAGGCGCCGGCCGGTGCGCGTCGTTCCCGTCGGAAGGTGTCGTCACCACCGAGCTGCCGTTCCGGACTGAGGCCGAGGCGCAGTCCGGGGGCAATCTGCCATTCGCCCAGACCGTCCAGGTGCTGTCCGGGAATCTCGATACGTTCTGGGCAACCGCCGTACGCCGGATCGCGGCAGGCAGGAGCTTCTCGTCGCCGACCCTTCGTCCGGTGCAGGCTGACCGGCTGCCGGAGTGTCCAGGTGACCAGGATCCGGAGGACGAGCGCCTGGTCGAGTACTGCGCGGCGACGTCGACCGTTGATCTGCTGACGACGCAACTCGCCGCACTCCACGCACGGATTGGAGACCTCGCGACGGGTGCCGCGCTCAGTGATGCGTGGGGGCAGGCTGCCCAGGCGCAGGCGGGTCTGCCGACGACTGGGCAGCGCGCGGGGCTCCAACGCGACTGTTTCACCGGGGCCTGGATCGCTTCCCTGGCGGCGGGTGATCTGGCCAGCTCACCGCTGTCCCCCGGCGACCTCGACGAGGCCCTCACCGCGATCATCGCCAGCACCTTCACCGACGACGGCCGCCGAATGGACCGAGGCGGCGCCTTCGGCCGCACCAAATCCCTCCGCACCGGAGTCTTCGAAGGCTTGACGGCCTGCATCTGACCGCCCAGAGGGTCAGGTTTCCCGCGGCCGGTCTCGGTCTTTCGACGGCTGGACTCGTTTGGGTTCGCCGGGCATTTTGGGGTATTCGGGTGGGTAGGGCATGTCGCCTTCGCCTAGGTCGCGTTCGTGTTTGGCGGAGAGGTCGAGCAGGGATTCGAGGGAGAACGCCTTCTCACCGACGGCGGCGTGCAGGTCGCCTACCTCGGCGAAGCGGGCCGGCATGGTGAGTACGTCGAAGTCGTCCGGTACGACGTCGTCGAGCTCCTCCCAGCGCAACGGGGCGGATACCCGGGCACGGGCGTTCGGGCGGACGGAGTACGCGGAGGCGATCGTGCGATCCCGGGCCATCTGGTTGTAGTCGATGAAGACCCGCTCGCCGCGCTCCTCCTTCCACCAGTTCACCGTCACCTGCTCCGGCATCCGGCGGGACAGCTCGCGGCCGACCGCGATCACCGCGCGCCGGGCCTGGATGAAGTCCCAGTGCGGCTCGATCGGGACGTAGACGTGGAGTCCGCGGCCGCCTGAGGTCTTCGGGTATCCCTCCAGACCGTGCTCGGCGAGCAACTCGCGCAGAGCCGGTGCCACCGTGGCCGCGTTCTTGAAGTCCGTGCCGGGCTGGGGGTCGAGGTCGATGCGCAACTGGTCCGGGGAGTCCAGCTCCGGGCGGCGTACCGGCCAGGGGTGGAAGGTGAGGGTGCCGAGGTTGGCCGCCCAGGCGACCACGGCGAGCTCGGTCGGGCACACCTCGTCCGCCGGCCGGCCGCTCGGGAAGGTGATGGTGGCGGTCTCGACCCAGTCGGGCGCACCCTTGGCGACCCGTTTCTGGTAGAACGCGTCGCCCCGGTTGTCCATCCGGGTGGACAGTTTGGCGCCCTCGAACCAGCCGCCGGGCCAGCGCTCGAGCGTGGTCGGCCGGTCCCGCAACGCGCCGAGGATCCCGTCGCCGACCGCGACGAAGTAGTTCACGATGTCGAGCTTGGTCAGCCCGCGATCAGCGAAGTACGGCTTGTCCGGGTTGCTCACCCGCACCGTCCGCCCCGCGATCTCCAGCTCGATTGCCTTGGTCGCCGCCATGGTCGCGACGCTACCGCCCCATACCGACCAAAAAGACCCACAGCGCGCGGAAAGGCAACTTTTCCCGAGCTCTGGCCACCCTAGGTGACCGGGCGGTAACGTTCCTCCACCTCGTTCCTGGGGCGTGAGGCCTCCGGGACACTCTTGAAGGAGCGCGAGGATGAACAAATCCGCCCTGCTCGCCGCTGCCACCGCAGTGGCGACCGCAACCGCCCTGGGTCTGGGAACGGCCAGCACCGCAACCGGTGCCCCGACTGCCACCCCGAACCCGTCCCCTGCGACCGCAGTGGCCCGGGCCAAGGCCGCGGTCACCGAGAACCTCGGGACCCTCCGTGCCAGCGGCGCCGACGCGTTCGCAGTACGGGACGTCATCGTGGATCCGGACGGCTCGACCCATGTCCGGATGGACCGCAGCATCGGCGGCCTGAAGGTGCTCGGCGGCGACGTCGTGGTGCACCAGGCCAAGGACGGCGACTGGTTAGGCGCCAGTCTGACCCTGACCCGGTCGGCCGACGTCAGCCGTACGCCGAAGCTCGGGTCGGCCACCGCGACCGCGCGGGCGCTGACCGGCAACCACAAGGCCGAAGGCAAGCCGTCCCTGGTGATCGAGACGCGCAAGGGTGCGCCACGACTGGCGTACCAGGTGGTGTCCGGCGGCACCCAGGCCGACGGGACCCCGAGCCACGTCACCACCACGATCGACGCGCTGACCGGTGCCACGCTGATCACCGAGCAGCACATCCACACGGTCGGCGGTGACGGCCAGAGCCTGTACAGCGGCACGGTCGCGATCGACACCACCACGGCGACCGGCGGCTACACGTTGACCGACCCGGCCCGTGGCAACGGCTGGACCACCGACGCGAACAACAAGACCGACTCGATCTGGTGCCAGATCTTCGGGATCGGCTGCCCGGTCGCGAGCCGGTTCACCGACGCCGACAACCACTGGGGCACCGGTACGACGGCCAGCCGCCAGAGTGCCGCCGTGGACGCGCACTACGGCGCCGCGAAGACGTTCGACTACTTCAAGGTGAACTACGACCGGAACGGCATCTTCAACGACGGCAAGGGCGTGCAGAGCCGGGTGCACTACGGCACCAACTACGTGAATGCCTTCTGGGACGGCACGAAGATGACGTACGGCGACGGGGACGGCGTGGTCGCCGGCCCGCTCGTGTCGATCGACGTGGCCGGGCACGAGATGTCCCATGGCGTGACCACCGCGACCGCGAACCTGACGTACTCCGGTGAGTCCGGCGGGCTGAACGAGGCGACCAGCGACATCTTCGGCACCTTCGTGGAGTTCTCCGCCAACAACACCAGCGACCCGGGCGACTACTACATCGGTGAGGAGATCATGAAGGACCGCCCGGCGCTGCGGTACATGGACAAGCCGAGCAAGGACGGCAACTCCAAGGACTGCTGGTACTCCGGTATCGGCAACATCGACGTGCACTACTCGTCGGGTCCGGCCAACCACTTCGTGTACCTGCTGTCCGAGGGCAGCGGCGCCAAGACCATCGGCGGTCTGCCGCACGACTCCAGCACCTGCAACGGAACCACGCTGAACGGGATCGGCCGGGACAAGGTCGGCAAGATCTGGTACCGCGCGCTGACCACGTACATGACAACCAGCACCAACTACGCCCAGGCCCGTACGGCGACGCTCAACGCGGCCACCGACATCTACGGCGCGTCCAGCCCGGAGCGGGCCGCCGTGGCCGCTGCCTGGTCCGCAGTGAGCGTCAACTGATGCTCGCCTGAGGCACAGCTTCAATCAGTTGATCGTTTGATACTTCACCGGTCCTGTCCCACTGGGGCGGGCAGGACCGGTGAACAAACGCTTTCTCCATTGCTTACCCAGGGTGGCGGACCTACCGTCGCACCATGGGTGGGGAACCCGGCGCCAGGTCGAGCCTGCGCGAGGCTCGACCTCTTCTGCTTGTCGTCGACATCGATCCGCAACGACTGGACCGGATCGAGCGCGAGCTGGAGCGGAGTTTCGGCGTCGATTTCAGAGTGCGCGGCGAGCTGACCGCTGCCGCCGCGCTGGGCAGTCTGGACTTCGCGCGCGAGGTGGAACAACGAGTCGCCGTCGTGCTGGTCGATCATGATCTGGCTGCCGACCAGCGCTCCGCGGTGCTCGACCGGGCCCGGACGCTGCACCCGGATGCCCGCCGCGCGCTCCTGATCGAGTGGGGCGCGTGGCGCCGGCGTGACACGGCCGCCGCGATCCTGGCCGCGATGGCGGTCGGCGACATCAACTACTACGTGCTGAAGCCGTGGATCTCGCACGACGAACTGTTCCATCGGACCGTCGCCGAGTTCGTCCAGGAGTGGTCGCGCAACGAGGTCGCCAACCTGCGCGAGGCTGTCGTGATCGCCTCCGAGAGATCTGCGCGCGGCCATGCGATCAGGAGTCTGCTGGCCCGCAACGGCATCCCCAGCGCCTTCCGGCCGACCGGCTCGGCCCTCGCGGACGCCGTACTGCGGGAGGTGGGCGAGCCCGATCCCGGCGACGGCGTACTCGTGTGGATGCCAGCCGTCGGTGGCGCGTTGCTGCACGATCCGACCGACGCCGAGGTCGCCGAGGCGTGGGGTGTGCACACGACACTCGAGGAGGAAGAACGGGACTTCGACGTACTGGTGATCGGAGCGGGACCGGGCGGTTTGGCTGCCGCCGTTTACGCGTCGTCGGAGGGGCTGCGGACGCTCGTGGTGGAACGCGAGTCGATCGGTGGGCAGGCCGGGACGAGTTCGCTGATCCGGAATTATCTGGGCTTCTCCCGGGGCATCAGCGGTTCTGAGCTCGCACAGCGCGGCTACCAGCAGGCGTGGGTCTTCGGCGCGCACTTCGTCCTGATGCGCGAGGTGGTCCGGCTCGAACCGCAGGGCGACCGCTTCCTGACCGAGATCGGCGACGTCGGCGAGGTGACGGCGAAGGCGGTCGTGCTGGCGACCGGGGTCTCGTACCGTCGGCTCGGCGTACCGTCGCTGGAGGCGCTCACTGGCGCAGGCGTGTACTACGGCGCGTCCGTCTCCGAGGCGCACGGACTGACCGGCATGGACGCGTGCGTAGTCGGCGGCGGCAACTCGGCCGGTCAGGCTGTGCTCCACCTCGCCCGGTACTGCCGCCGCGTCACCCTGGTGATTCGTGGCGACGACCTCGCGGCGAGCATGTCGCAGTACCTGATCGACGCGATCGATGCCGCGGACAACGTTGTACTGCGTGTCGCCGGCGAGGTGGTCGGCGGCGGTGGCGACGGGCGACTCGAGACGATCGTCCTGCGGGATCGCCAGACGGGTCAGGAGGAGACGCTGCCGGTCGACGGGTTGTTCGTGATGATCGGCGCCGAACCCGGTACCGGCTGGCTGCCGGAGAAGGTCGGCCGCGACCACTACGGCTTCGTCCTCGCCGGAGTGGACGCGGCGGCGGATCCGCTGTGGACCGAAGACCGGCCGCCGCAGCCGTACGAGACGACGATTCCGGGCCTGTTCGCGGTCGGCGACGTCCGCTGCGGGTCGGTCAAACGGGTGGCCTCGGCGGTCGGTGAGGGCTCGGTCGTCGTGTCGCAGATCCACGGCCATCTGAAGGAACTCGCGCAGCGGGCCCTCGGTGGCTTGGCAGGTCGCGATGGCTGAGCGGCGGTTCGTCTACACCGGTGGGATGGTTGCGATCACGGCAGTCGTGCTGCTGATTCCGCCGGCCGGGTTGGTGCTGCTGCTCCGCGAACCACAGCTGGACGTGCACTGGGAGCATCACCCGTCGCATTTCTGGTTGGTTCTGCTGACGGCGTTGCTGAGTGCGGTACTGGCCCACGGCATGGGTGCGGCGGCGCTGCGCCGAGGCGATCCGCGGGTGTTGCTGGTCGCGTTGACGTTCCTGTCGTCGGCGGGTTTCCTCGGGCTGCACGCGCTCGCGACGCCACGAGTTCTGATCGACACGCCGAACGCCGGGTTCGTACTGGCGACGCCGGTGGGGATCGCGCTCGGCTCGGTGTTCGCCGCCCTGTCGAGCCTCATGCTCTCCGGTACCCAGGCCGCCGGCGCGGTGCGGTGGGGCCGGTGGGCACGGGCCGGGCTGCTCGCGTTGATGGTCCTCTGGGCTATCGCCTCGGTACTGCGGCTGCCCCCGCTGCACGGCACGTCGGTACCGGAGATGGCCGACGGCATCCTGACCGGCCTGGCCATCCCGACGATCCTGCTCTACGGTCTGGCGGCGGCCCGCTACCTACGGCTGTGGTGGCAGCGGCCGTCGCTGATGCTGCTGTCGATGATCGCCGCCTTCGTGCTGCTGGCCGAGGCGATGGTGGCACTGGTGTTCGCGCGGAACTGGGCGTTGTCCTGGTGGGAGTGGCACCTGTTGCTCCTAGCCGCCTTCGTCCTCGTGGTCGGCGGCGTGCGGATCCAGTGGCACGAGGAACGATTCGCCGACCTCTACCTGGCGGACACCGTGTCCGGACGGCGCGAGCTGAGCGTGCTTTTCGCCGATCTGCAGGGCTTCACCACGTTCTCCGAGAACCACGAGCCTGGCGAGGTCACCGCCATGCTCAACACGTACTTCGAGGTCGTGGTGCCGCCCGTTGTCCGCCGCCACGGTGGAGTGGTGGACCGGATCATCGGGGACGCCCTGATGGTCACCTTCAACAAGCGCGGCGACCAGCCTGACCATGCGGCCCGGGCAGCAGCCGCCGGGCTCGCCCTCCAGGAAGCAGCCGGGGTCGTCCAAGCGGCTCACCCCGACTGGCCGCGGTTCCGGGTCGGCGTGAACAGCGGGATCGCCTCGGTCAGCCTGCTCGGTACCGAAGGCGGCCGCACCCACACCGTCATCGGCGACACCGTCAACGTCGCCTCCCGGATCGAGGGCAAAGCCCCACCCGGTGGCGTCGCCATCGGCCCCGCCACCCTCGCCGCCCTCCCCCAAGCCGTCACAGAATCTCTGGGCCTGCTCCACCTCAAAGGCAAATCAGAACCCCTTGAGGTCTTCCACCTGCTGTCCCTGACAGCCGATCCCGCACAGAACGTCTGAAGGATCACCCTCGCCTTGACCCGCGCCACCCGGTGTTCACGTGTTGGACCTTGGTTCGCCCCGACAGGGGTGTGAGAATCCGCCACATGTCTGCCCAGAACCGATCGCGGCGCCGCCTGGGCGCCTTGCTGATCACCTCCAGCCTCGTCGCGTCCGGCACCGCCGTCGCGGTGATCGCCTCGCCTGCTCTCGCTGCCTCGTCGACCGTCGTGATCACCGAGGTGTACGGCGGTGGCGGCAACTCCGGCGCGCCGTACACGAACGACTTCATCGAGCTGACCAACAACAGCAGCTCCCCGGTCGACCTGACCGGCTGGTCGATCCAGTACGCCTCCGCCGCGGGCACCTCCTGGGCGAACAAGATCAACCTCACCGGCAGCATCGCCCCCGGCAGCGTCTACCTGGCCCAGGGCGCGTCCGGTGGCGCCAACGGCCAGCCGCTGCCGACCCCCGACGCGACCGGCAGCGTGAACATGTCCGCCTCGGCCGGCAAGATCGCCCTGGTCACCTCGACCACCAGCCTGACCTGTACGACGGGCTGCGCCACCGCGGACGGCGTCATCGACTTCGTCGGCTACGGCTCGGCCAACGACAGCGAGACCAGCCCGGCCCCGGCCACCTCGAACACCACCTCGGCCACCCGCAAGGTCCCGACCAAGGACGAGGACAACAACGGCACCGAGTTCGCAGCGGTCAACCCGTCACCCAAGACGCTGACCAGCACTCCGGACCCGGACCCCGTCGACGCCAAGATCCACGACATCCAGGGCGCCGCCCACCTGTCGCCGATGGCCGGCAAGCTGGTCGCCAACGTCACCGGTGTGGTCACCGCGAAGAGCGGCAACGGGTTCTGGTTCCAGGACCCGCAGCCCGACGACAACCCGGCCACGAGTGAAGGTCTGTTCGTCTTCACCAGCTCGGCCCCGACGGTCAACGTCGGCGACGCCGTCACGGTCAAGGGCACGGTCGTCGAGTTCCGCCCGGGCGGTTCGGGCGGCACCGACAACCTGACCACCACCGAGATCACCAACCCTCAGATCACCGTGACCGGCACCGCCTCCGTGCCGGCCCCGACGATCGTTGGCCCGGGTAGCCGCGTCCCTCCGTCGACCGTGATCGACGACGACTCCACCGGTGACGTCGAGACGACCGGTACCTTCGAGCCGGCCACCGACGGACTGGACTTCTGGGAGTCACTGGAGGGCATGTGGCTCGGGATCGACCAGCCCGAGGTCACCGGCCCGACCAGCTCCTTCCGCGAGCTGCCCGTCGTACCGGCCGGATCCGGAGTCCGGACGGTCCGTGGCGGCATCCTGCTGCAGGCCGCCGACAGCAACCCCGAGCGGGTGATGCTGGACGATCTGCTGGCACCGATCCCCGACGCCAGCACCGGGGACAAGCTGACCGGCGACGGCACCACTGTCGTGACCGGCGTACTGGACTACGCGTTCGGCAACTTCAAGTTCCTCGTCACGAAGACCCCAACCGTTGTCGACGGCAAGATCCAGCGTGAGAAGACCAAGCCCTCCTCTCTGTTGCAGGTCTCCGTGGCCACCTTCAATGTCGAGAACCTCGACCCGTCCGACGGCGACGCCAAGTTCGACGGACTGGCCGAGGCGGTCGTGCACAACCTGGCCTCACCAGACATCCTCGGCCTGGAGGAAGTGCAGGACAATGACGGCGCGGTGAACTCACCGATCACTGGCGCTGACCTCACCCTGAACCGGCTCGCCGCCGCGATCCAGGAGGCCGGCGGCCCGAAGTACGCCTGGCGCCAGATCGACCCGGTGGACGACGCCGAGGGCGGCGAGCCGGGCGGCAACATCCGGGTCGCGTTCATGTACCGGACGGACCGGCCGGTGAAGTTCGTCGACCGGGCCGGTGGCGGCTCCACCACGCCGACCACGATCACCACCGACAAGTTCGGCCGCCCGCACCTGAGCTCGTCGCCGGGCCGCGTCGACCCGGCCAACCCGGCCTGGGCCGCCGCCCGCGTCCCGCTCGCCGGCGAGTTCAGCTGGCACGGCCAGAGCCTGTTCGTGGTGGTCAACCACTTCAGCTCCAAGGGTGGCGACGACCCGCTCTGGGGCCGGACCCAGCCGCCGGTCCAGGTGACCGCGGCCAAGCGGCACCTGCAGGCCGAGTCGGTCCGCGGATTCGTCGACCAGATCCTGGCCAAGGACCGCGGGGCCAACGTCGTCGTCCTCGGCGACATCAACGACTTCGACTTCAGCCGGACCACCGACATCCTGGTCGGCACCGGCAAGACGTCGCTGATCGACCTGCCGCGCACGCTGCCGCTGAAGGAGCGGTACAGCTACGTGTTCGAGGGCAACAGCCAGATCCTCGACCAGATCCTGATGTCGCAGAACCTCAAGCCCGGTTTCAGCTACGACATCGTGCACATCAACAGCGAGTACGTCGACCAGATCAGCGACCACGATCCCCAGGTGGTGCGGCTCACTCCGCTGCCGTCCTGGTTCCGCTGACACCAGCGCGAACCACCAGCGAACCACCAGCGCCCGCCGACGCCCGCCGACGACGCACTACGGGCTGATTGCGGGCCGCTTACGGGCCGCCGCCCGGGCGGGATTTCCTTGCCCGGGCGCCGATAATGGAGAGGAGCCGGCGTCCCTCGGGATCCGGCTCCTCGACTGAGGAGGTCCTGTGACAGAGAGCACCAGGCAGTACGCCGTACAGAAGTCCGACGAGGAGTGGCGGGCCGAGCTGTCCCCCGCGGAGTTCCAGGTACTGCGCAAGGCCGGCACGGAGCGCCCGTACACCGGTGAGTACACCGACACCAAGACCGTCGGCGTCTACAAGTGCCGGGCGTGTGACGCGGAGCTGTTCCGCAGTGAGACGAAGTTCGACTCGCACTGCGGCTGGCCGTCCTTCTTCGCCCCGCTGGCGGAGGACCGGGTGGAGTACATCGAGGACAGCACCCTCGGCATGAAGCGCGTCGAGGTCCGCTGCGCCAACTGCGGCTCCCACCTCGGCCACGTCTTCGAAGGCGAGGGCTACGGCACCCCCACCGACCTCCGCTACTGCATCAACTCCGTAAGCCTCACCCTCGCACCAACGAGTTGAGGGCGGGTCGTCGGCCGCTGACGGACTAAAGTTGGCCACCGCGATGCCATCCTGGGGAATCCCCGTGTTCGAGTCCATCACGCCGTCTGCCGTTCGGGCTCCGCGGTGAGCGCCCAGGGTGGTCTGTCGCGTAGCTAGCCAGGTGCCCGACAGGCGAAAGGATCCATGTGGCTGACGACACCCGGAGACCGCGAGTTCTCGACGTTCTCGCGGCCGACCAGCCCTGGGAAGTACCGGACGACTGGCTGGCCGGTATCCGTGGCCAGTTGCGTACCTGGGCCGACGACCCGAGTGCGCTGCGGCCGGACGCCTTGCCGGAGTTCGTCAGGGGCACGCCAGCCGCGGTGTGGTTCACCCATCAGGTCGCTCCACTGCTGACCGGCTGGATCCCGGTGCTGCACGGCGAATGCGCCGACATCGCCGCCGTACTGACCCGGGACTTCTACCGGCCTTCGGTACGGTTCGGCGGCGCCGGACACGTGGTCCGGGTCGCGGCCGGCGATTGGCCGCTGCAGGTGGTGTCCGGCGCGCGGGGCTTCCCCGAAGAAGGCCGCAGGCAGGCGCTGCTGATGTCCCGGGACGTGGTAAGCCTGTTCGTCGACGCCCCGCCGATGGCAGCCCGCGCCCGGGCCCTGACCACCGCGTTCGACCGGGTGCTGGCCGACCGCGAGGTCACCCGCATGCACATGGCCGCCGACTACGAGACGATCGCTCAGTTCTGGGCGACGGCCGTGCTCAGCGACGACGAGCGCGCAGTGCTCCCGGAGCTGGCCGGCCCCGCGTCGGCCCTGCAGTACTCGCTCAGCACGCTGCGGGACGCGCACGCCAAGCTGTCGACGGCGATCCCGGACGACGAGGCCGGCGACTTCGCACAGTTGCTGGCCCGGCTGATCCTGGCCACCGGGCTCAGCGGCCAGCCCCCCGCCGTCGGCCAGATCCTGGGCGTCGCCGGCTGGGACGTCGAGAACGCCCTCGCCGACCTCAGGAACGGCTTCGACCCACACACCTGGCTGGCCGGCAACACCGAGTGGCTGGCCCGCGCGGTCCGCCAGGAGCAGGAGGTGCTCGCTCGGTCCTGGGCCGCCGCTGCCACCCGGGTGTCGGTCCACCTGGCCGGCGTACTCGCGGACGCACCGTGGCCGGAGCCGCAGGTCCCGGACCTCGGCGCGTTCTTCCGGCTCCTCGACCGTGAGCGCTGGGCGGTGGCTGACACCCCCGGCGCTTCCGGTACGGCGAACCAGCCGGCGACGACGGCGGCTCTCCTGGGTGTCTGGGGCTCCGTCCAGGTCGATGGTCCCGCTGATCAGCAGCCCGCGGGCGCGGTCGCGGCCGAAGGCGCCCCCGAGCCGGTTGCCGGGGCCGAACCCGCGGTCGAAGGCGCTCCCGAGCCGGTTGCCGGGGCCCAGCCCGCCGTCGAAAGCATCCCCGAGCCGCCGGTCGAGGTCGAGCCCACGGCCGAAGGCGTACCCCAGCAGGTGGTCGAGGCCGAGCCCGCGGCGGAAGCCGTCCCCGAGCCGGCGGTCGACGTACCGGCTGTTGCCGCGACCGAGGTCCCGCCGATGCCCGCCGACGCCGCCGTACCGGATCCCGACATGTTGGCCGTTCCGAAACCGGTGGACCATGGCGTCGACGCGCTCGCCGAGCTGGACTCGCTGATCGGGCTGGAGTCGGTCAAGGACGCGGTGCACCGGATGGTGGCCGAGATCAAGACCAACCTGCGCCGCAAGGACCTCGGCCTGCCGACTCACGAGCGCGCCCGCCACATGGTGTTCGTCGGCAAGCCCGGTACCGCCAAGACCACGATCGCCCGGTTGCTGGCCCGGATCTACAAGCAGCTGGGCGTGCTCGAGAGCGGCCACGTTGTCGAGGTCGACCGGTCCGACCTGGTCGGTTCCGGCGTCGGCACCACCGCGCCGATGACCGCGGGCAAGTTCCGCGAGGCGCTCGGCGGGGTGCTGTTCATCGACGAGGCCTACACCCTGGTGCCGGAGCACAGTCCGGGCGACTACGGGCTCGAAGCCGTCGCCACCATCCTGAAGATGATGGAGGACTATCGCGACGAGTGCGTCGTGATCGTCGCCGGGTACCACCGCGAGATGCAGCGGTTCATGGACTCCAACACCGGGCTGGCGTCGCGATTCCCGAAGCTGCTGTCCTTCAGCGAGTACGACACCGATCAGCTGGTCGCCATCTTCGAGCTGCAGGCCCGGCAGAAGGGCATGATCTACACCGATGCGGTGATGGACGTGGTCCGCAAGGTCATCCCACCTGCTCCCCGTGGCCACAGCTTCGGCAACGGCCGGTTCATCCGGAACATCCTCGAGGAAGCCATCTCCAACCAGGCGACCCGGCTCTCCGAGCGTGACCCGGACGGCCTGACCGAGCGCGAACTGCGCGAACTCCTGCCGGAGGACGTCAAGCCGGCCGCATCCATGCGCGCCGAGGACTACCTCCTCCAGAAGCCCGGAACCTGACCCACGGAGGCCCGGAACCGGACCCGCCGGACGTCCCGCCGCCACCCCGGCTCAGCCACCCGGCGTCCCCGCCCCCGGCTCAGATCGGGGTGGCGAGGGCGACCGGGTTCTGGTCTGGGTCGAAGGCGTAGGCCTGGCGTTCGCCCCAAGGCATGTTCGCGGGTTCCTGGACGATCTTGTACCCCTCGGCGCGGAGGGTTTCGACCTGGGCGTCCACATCGTCGACGTACAGGAAGAGCTCGAAGCGTGGGGCGGTGCCGACGGTGATGCCCAGTTGGGCTTCTGGCCAGCTGGTGTGGGCGATGCCGAGCGACGAGTCGCCGCGCTCGAGGCCGACATAGTGCGGGTCGCCCTCGAGCGGGAACTGGTAGACCGACTCGTACCCGAGCAGCGAGTAGAACGCCACCGACCGGTTCATGTCGCTCACGTACAGCACCGGGAAGGCCTTACGTTGCATGATCAGGCCAGGTTCGCGATCAGCTCGCCGAGCCCGGTCCGCTTGCCGGTGTAGAACGGGACTTCCTCGCGGACGTGCCGCCGGGCCGTGGACGCGCGCAGGTCACGCATCAGGTCGACCATCCGGTGCAGCTCGTCAGCCTCGAACGCCAGCATCCACTCGTAGTCGCCGAGCGCGAACGACGCGACCGTGTTCGCCCGTACGTCGGGGTAGCCGCGAGCCATCTTGCCGTGCTCGGCCAGCATGAACCGGCGCTCCTCGTCCGGCAGCAGGTACCACTCGTACGACCGGACGAACGGGTAGACGCAAACGTACGCCCGCGCCTCCTCGTCGGCCAGGAAAGCCGGAATGTGGCTCTTGTTGAACTCGGCCGGCCGGTGCAGCGCGAACTGGGACCAGATCGGCGCCAGGTGCCGCCCGAGTCGCGACCGGCGCAGCGCGTGGTACGCCTTCTGCAGCGCGTCCGACGTGGGCGCGTGCCACCAGACCATGAAGTCGGCGTCCGCGCGGAACCCCTCCACGTCGTACCAGCCGCGGATCACCACATCCTCGTCGGCAGCGAGCTTGCCCAAGACGTCGGTGAGCTCGGCGGCCAGCTCGTCCCGATCCGCTTCGCCCAGTGGGGTCTCCACCTTGAAGACGGACCACATGGTGTAGCGGATGACGTTGTTGAGCTCCCGTGCCTTCGGCTTCGCTGGGTGGCTCCCAGCGTTGCTCTCGGGCGTGCTGTTCTCGGGCGTGTTGTTCTCAAGGGCGGCTGCCGGCGTCTCGGTCACCCTGCCATTGTCGCCAATGCGTCCAGGTGCGCCTGCACCCGGGTTGCCGCCTTGCTGCCGGACGCAACGCACGCGGCGATGCCGACACCCCGGTACGCCGCACCGCAGACCGCCAGGCCGGCCTGTTCCGCGACAGCGGCCTCCACTCGGTCAACGCGATCCAGGTGGCCCACGGCGTACTGCGGAAGTCCCCCACCCCACCGCGTGACCAGGGAGCCGACCACGGGTGCAGTAAGGCCGACAGCCCTGCCGAGGTCAGCGGTAGCCAGTGCGACCAGCTCCTCGTCGGACCGCTGCAGCACGTACTCCTCACCGAGGCGGCCGACCGAACAGCGCAGTACTGCGAGCTCTCCGCCGGCGTCGGCGCTCCACTGCCACTTGGCGTGGGAGTAGGTGGACGCCTTGATCGTCCGGCGCTCGACCGACGGGACCAGGAAGCCGGAACCGGTCGCAGTGGTCGGCCAGTCCCGCTTGCGGACAGCGAGGGTGATGATCGCCATGCTCGCGTACTCGATCGCAGCGAGCTCGGTGGATGCGGCAGGGACCAGGTCGGCGAGCATGCGGGCGGCGGGCGAGGCGGGGACGGCCACGATGACGGCATCCGCTTGCACGGTCTTGGGCGCGGGGACCGGGCCGGTTTCCAGTGCGTAGCCGGACTCGGTGCGCGCGATCCGGCGTACGGTCGCGTTGCGGCGGATCTCGACCCCGCGGGTTGTCAGGTCCTGCTCGAGGGCGTGGATGAGGCGGTTGATGCCGCCGCGGACACCGGCGAAGACGGGCGTGCCTTCGGCGACGCGGCGTTGGCCGATTTCGCGGAGCTCGGCGGTGGCGGCGAGGAGGCCGGGAGCGGTCTTCAGCTTGGCGAAGAGCTCCGGTACGGCGGCCGCCAGGGAGATCTCCTCGGCGCGGCCCGCGTAGACGCCGCCGAGCAGCGGGTCGATGAGCTTGTCGGTGACGGCGCGACCCATGCGCTCGGCAACAAACCGCCCGATCGCCACGTCCTCAGTCAGAGCGGGCTCGGGCAGTTCGGCCTCGTGCGCGACCCGCTCGGCAGCCTCAGCACCCAGTACGTCGACCGTGGCGACTGGGTCGACGGGGACGCCCATGACCGTCGGCGGGATCGCGCGGATCCGGTCGCCGATCCAGAGCCCGGCCGAGGTCGTTGCCGGGTGCACCAGTTCGTCGCCGAGGCCCACCGCCTTGATCAGATCGACCGCTTCAGGCCGCCGCGCCAGAACGGATTCGGCCCCTAGGTCGACGGGGACGCCTTCGAGCACATCGCCGGCCAGCTTGCCGCCGAGTCTCGGCGAGGACTCCAGCACCGTGATTCGCGGCGGATTCGGCCCGGTGGCCAACGCATGCGCCGCTGATAGACCGCTGATACCCCCACCAACGACAACCACCGACCGAGCGTTCACACACCCCATCCTCACAAACCACCCCAGCCGCCCCTCCCCGACCCCGCCCCACCCCGGCGCGGTCGGGGGTGCGGCCGCCAGCCGACTTGGGGCTAGCGGGCTGACTTCTCGTGGACGGCGCGGACGATCTGGTGGAGGACCTCGGGGTCGGCGGTTGGGGGGACGCCGTGGCCGAGGTTGAAGATGTGGCCTAGGGCGGCCTGGCCTTCGGCGAGGATGCGGTCGATCTCGGGCTCCAGGGCGTCCCAGCCGGCCGACAGGAGGGCCGGATCGAGGTTGCCTTGGACCGGTTTGGGTGCACCACCGGCAGCGGTGATTCGGCGTACGGCCTCGTCGAGTGGGACTCGCCAGTCGACGCCAACGACGTCCGCGCCGGCCTCGCTCATCAGGGGCAGGAGTTCGCCGGTGTTCACCCCGAAGTGGATCTTCGGGACGCCGTACTGCGCCAGCGCGGCGAACACCTTGGCCGAGTGGGGCTGCACGAACTCGGCGTAATCGCGGGGAGACAACGCCCCCGCCCACGAGTCGAACAGCTGGATCGCGGACGCGCCCGCCTCGACCTGCACCGACAGGTACGCGATCGCCACCTCCGCGAGCCGGTCTGCCAGGGCGTGCCACAGCTTGGGGTCGCTGTGCATGAGCGACTTCGTTTTCGCGTAGTCCTTGCTCGGGCCGCCCTCGACCAGGTACGACGCGACCGTGAACGGCGCCCCCGCGAACCCGATCAGCGGGGTGCCACCGAGTTCCGAGACGAGTTGCTTCACCGAGTCCGTGACGTACGGGACGTCCGACGGCTCCACGGGGCGGACCGGGTCCAGGTCGTCGAAGGACCGGACCGGGGTGGCGATCACCGGGCCGATTCCGGGCTTGATCTCCAGGTCCACGCCGACCGCTTTCAGCGGCAGCACGATATCGGAGAAGAAGATCGCCGCGTCCACACCGTAACGGCGTACCGGCTGCAGCGTTATCTCCACGACGAGGTCGGGCCGGGTGCAGGACTCGAGCATCGTGGTGCCTTCCCGGACCGCGCGGTACTCGGGCAGCGAGCGGCCCGCCTGGCGCATGAACCAGACCGGCGTATGCGGTCCGGGCTCACCCCGGGCGGCCAGCAGGAAGGGGGAATGTTCGGTAGCGGTCGGTGATGGACCGGGTTGAGTCAACGGCACGGCACCGATGATCCCATGCCGGGTTCAGCGGTACACGGCGCGATCCGGCGTACGGCGCAACGGTCGACGGCGCGTGATTCGGCGCCGCGTGCAACGGGTTGGCGGCAGGTCGACCCGTGCCCGTGAAGCGGTTACCGGCGCGTCGCCACCGGCGTCGGTGAGTAATCAGTCGTAGGCTGCGAAGCATGGGTGCCCGCAAGCAGGTCGACGCGCCACCCGCGGAGTTCGCCGAGGCCCTGACGCAGTTGCGTGAGGCCCGGTTCCGGCCCGAGGTCTTCGTCGAGGAGATGCCCGCGCCGCAGCGGATCGCTCCGCACGCGGCCGCGGTCAGCGCTGACGTGACGGTCGACGGTGACGATATCGCCACCGGCCGTCTGGTCGTCCTCTACGACCCGGCCGGGAACGACGCCTGGCAGTCGACCTTCCGCTGTGTCGCGTACGTGCGCGCCGCCGTCGAACCGGAGATGGTGACGGACGCGCTGCTCGGCGGCGTGGGCTGGACCTGGCTGATGGAGGCGCTGGCCGACCGGGGTGCGGAGTACTTGGCCCCGAGCGGTACCGTCACTCGGGTGGTATCCGAGAGTTTCGGCGGGATGGCCGACGACGACGCGACGGCGGAGATCGAGATCCGTGCGTCCTGGAGCCCGATGCCGGGCCCGGGCGGCGCGGTCGACGTGACCCGGCACGCCGAGGCGTGGGGCGAGGTGCTGTGCACCGCGGCGGGGTTGCCGCCGGTTCCGCCGGGGGTGGTGGCGATGCCCACCCGGCGCGGTCAGCGGGGCCTATGAGCCCGGCCGAGACGCAGCAGCCGCCCGTCCCGGACGATCCGACCGAGAACCTGCCCCTGCTCGAACTTCGCGACGGATTGTCCGAAGTCGTGGACAACGATGTCACACTGAGTGAAGTTGTCGAGGCATTCCGTAGTGGAACCGGCCCGGTGGCCGTCGACGCCGAGCGCGCGTCCGGTTACCGGTACTCACACCGGGCCTACCTGGTTCAGCTCCGCCGCGAGGGCTCCGGCTCCGCGCTGGTCGACCCGATCCCGTTCGGCGACCTGTCCGCGCTCGGTGACGCGATCGTCGACGCCGAGTGGATCATCCACGCCGCCAACCAGGATCTCGCCTGCCTGGCCGAGGTCGGGATGGTCCCGCGCAGCGTCTTCGACACCGAGCTGGCCGGCCGGCTGCTCGGGTACCCGAAGGTCGGCCTGGCGTCCCTGGTCAGCGAGGTGCTCGGCTACCGGATGCGCAAGGAGCACTCGGCCGCCGACTGGTCGACCCGGCCGCTGCCCGGTCCCTGGCTGGTGTACGCCGCGCTCGACGTGGAGATGCTGATCGAACTGCGCAACGCGATCGAGGTCGAGCTCCGCCGCGAGGGCAAGTGGGAATGGGCCCAGCAGGAGTTCGCCGCGATCCTGTCCGCGCCGCCCCGGGAGCCGAAGCCGGACCCGTGGCGACGGACCTCGGGGATGCACCGAGTCCGGAACCGCCGCAGCCTGGCCGTCGTACGGGCCCTGTGGGAGGCGCGGGACCAGCTCGCCGCCTCGGCCGACATCTCGCCGGGCCGGATCCTGCCGGACGCCGCAATCGTCGAGGCCGCGGCCGCGATGCCGGTCGACCGCGAGACGTTGCAGCGCCTGACCGCGTTCAAGGGTCGAGGCGCGCATCGGCACATGCGGACGTGGTGGGAGGCGATCGACCACGCCCGTCGGCTGCCCGATGCCGAGCTGCCGAAGCAAGGCCCCAGGTACGACGGTCCCCCGCCGGCGCGGGCGTGGGCCGACCGAGATCCCGACGCCGCTGCCCGGTTGTCGGCTGCCCGCTCTACGGTCGGCGAGATCGCCGAAGCACACCGGCTCCCGACCGAGAACCTGCTGTCCCCCGACACGATCCGCCGTCTCGCTTGGACCCCGCCAACCGACCCCTCACTCGAGGCGGTCGGTAGCTTCCTCCGCGACCACGGCGCCCGCGAATGGCAGATCGCCCTCACCGCCGAAGTCCTCACCGACGCCATCGCCACCACCGCTCCCCCCGCCGAACCAATCGGCTGAGGCGCGGACCATCTCAGAGGCTAGCCCTCCAGTTGCATGGTTGGCCCCCGAGATTCCCAGGGGGCAACCATCGATCTCGGAGGTTAGCCTCTGAGATGGTCGGCAGCGGGGCGCGTCAGGCTGGGAGCTGTGCCTCGATGGCCGCGACTACCTCGTCGGACTCGGGCAGGGTCCGGGGGCGGAAGCGGGCGGCGATGGTGCCTTCCGGGGCGAGGAGGAACTTCTCGAAGTTCCACTGGATGTCGCCCGCCTCACCGGCCGCGTCGGGGGTGGCCGTGAGCTCGGTGTACAGGGGGTGGCGGCCTTCGCCGTTGACCTCGAGCTTCTCGAGCATCGGGAAGGTGACCCCGTACGTCGTCGAGCAGAACGTCTCGATCTCCTCGGCCGTACCGGGCTCCTGGCCGCCGAACTGGTTGCATGGGACGCCGAGCACGGTGAAACCACGGCTGGCGTACCGCTTCTGCAGGTTCTCCAGACCCTCGTACTGCGGGGTCAGGCCGCACTTGGACGCGACGTTGACGATGAGAACTGCCTTGCCCTTGTACTCGGACAGGGAGGTGCTCCCGCCGGACAGGGTGTGCAGCGGGATGTCGTACAGGCTCATGCAGGATCCTCACTCGGGGGCAGGTGAAGGGACAGGAACTCAGTCGTGCGTTGCCACGCCAAGGCGGATGCCTCGGAGTGGTGGAAGGCGGGCATGGGGTTGTCGAAGGCATGCCCGGCACCCGGGTACCGGTAGACCTCGGCGTCACCCAGAGCCGCCACGATCTGGTCGACCGTGGCGGGTGCCAGGTAGTCGTCGGCGTCGCCGAAGTGGTGCAGGCTGGTCGCGGTCACCTTCGGCGCCAGGTCGAGCAGGTTCGGCAGCGCGGACCCGTAGTAGCTGACCAGTACGTCCGGCGAGGACACAGCGGCGACGTTGAACCCGAGCCCGCCGCCGAAGCAGAACCCGATCACCCCGACCGCCGTGTCCCGGCCGCGCAGGTACTCCAGCGCGGCGACCGAATCCGAGACGGCGGCGGCCCAGTCCAGCCGGCCGAGTACCGCGAGCGCGCGGTCGAGCAGGTCGGGCGCATCGGGATCCAGGTCGACGTCGTCCAGGCGCCAGAAGATCTCCGGCACGACGACGTAGTACCCGAGGGCAGCCAGCTGGGCGGCGCGATCCTGGATGTAGTCGGTGACCCCGAAGATCTCCTGCAGGAGCAGCAGCCCAGGTCCGTCACCACCCGCAGGCTCCCACACGTGGACTGGCATCAACCCTGTACCGGTATCGATCTCCAAAGTCACACGGTGAAGCCTACAAGGCCGTGTCTCCCGATCCCCTGCAGTCGCGAGCAGGTGCTCGGTGCGGTAGCTCGGTGTGCTGGAGTGAAGGCCTCGATGTGGTTCATCGTGGCCTTTGCTCCAGTGCAGCGAGATGCCGTGCCGAGTGCCGCGCAGCACGCAGGGGATCGGGAGGCACGGCCTCAGCCGCTACCGAAGGTCGACCGACTACCCGTGAACGCGTACCTGAGACTCGCCGAACCGCGCCGACGCGTCCGTCGCAGGCGCTTCAGCCAGCGTTGGCCGAAACGTCGGTTCCGGCATCCAGGCTTTGCACTCTTCGATCGCGTCGGTCAGCAGTTGGTGGAGCCGCTCGTCCGGGTCCGGGACACACGCCTGCGAGATCCCTTCCACCGCACACGACACGGCGCGCGGCGCGGTCCGCTTGCTGAAGTCCGGCGGCACCCGATGCGGACGGGCGGTGAACGACCGGGCCCACTTCGACGCCTGCGGGACCGCATCCAGGACCGCCTGCGACTCCGGTTGCAGGCTGCCGAGCGGACGCCCGTCCAGTTTGGCCAACTCCCGCTCCCCCACCAACAGCGCAACGGCGAGGATGTACTGCCGCTCCTGCGATACCACCGGCAGTGCGTGCTGGATGCACTTGGCTGTCACCCGTGGTACGAGGTGCGGGTCGTCCGGGGTCAGACCGATCACGGACGGGATCAGCGGCGCCAATCGGGCCCGCCCGGCGTCCGTCGTACAGTCGTTGACGTCGCGGGCGACTCCGGCCAGCAGTGGATGTGTGCAGCCGGGGTGGTCCGACCAGGGTTCGCCGGCCAAGTAGGACGCGAACTCCATGAAGCAGGCGCCCTTGCGCGGATTGCGGTGTTTGCCCCGGCTGAGGACCGGTACGGCCAGATCAAGATTGTTCATAGAACCGCTCCTGAGACGTGCCTGGCACCAGCATGCGCCTGATCGCGCCCGGATGCCACGGGAAATCTCGTCCGGGTTGTGAGCAGGGGCACAGGCGTGGCTGCTTGGGGGGTTCTGTTACCCACGGGTAGCATCGTGCCAGCTGCCAAGAAAAGGAGGGCGCCCCCGTGCCCCGTGAGATTCGCGATGTCGTGTTCGTCGACGGCGTCCGCACCCCGTTCGGCAAGGCCAAGGGCCAGTACGCCGAAACGCGGGCCGACGACCTGGTGATCAAGTGCATCCGGGAACTGCTCCGGCGGAACCCGTCGCTCCCGGCCGACAAGGTGGACGAGGTCGCGATCGCGGCCACCACCCAGATCGGCGACCAGGGCCTCACCATCGGCCGGACCGCGGCGCTGCTGGCGGGCCTGCCGAACACCACCCCCGGCTACGCCATCGACCGGATGTGCGCGGGCGCGATGACCGCCGTCACCACCACCGCCGCCGGGATCGCGTTCGGCGCGTACGACGTGGTCGTGGCCGGCGGGGTCGAGCACATGGGCCGGCACCCGATGGGCGAGGGCGTCGACCCGAACCCGCGGATCATCTCCGAGAAACTGGTCGACACCTCTGCCCTGGTGATGGGGTCGACCGCCGAGAACCTGCACGACCGGTTCCCCGGGATCACCAAGGAGCGCGCGGACGCGTTCGCCGTGGCGTCCCAGGAGAAGGCCGCCAAGGCGTACGCGAACGACCTGATCCAGCCCGACCTGGTCTCGATCGCGACCCGTTCGGCCGAGAGCGGCTGGGGCTTCGCGACCACCGACGAGCCGATGCGGCCCGGTACGACGGTCGAGAACCTGGCCGGTCTGAAGACCCCGTTCCGCCCGCACGGCCGGGTCACCGCGGGCAACTCCGCCGGGATCAACGACGGCGCCACGGCCTGTGTGCTGGCGTCGGCCGAGGCGGCAGCGCAGTACGGGCTGACCCCGAAGATGAAGCTGGTCTCGTACGGGTTCGCCGGTGTCGAGCCCGAGGTGATGGGCGTCGGCCCGATCCCGGCGACCGAGAAGGCGCTGAAGCTGGCCGGGCTGACCATCGACGACATCCAGGCCTTCGAGGTGAACGAGGCGTTCGCGGTCCAAGCGATCGCGTTCCTCGAGCACTACGGCATCGCCGACGACGACCCGCGGGTCAACCCGTACGGCGGCGCGATCGCGTATGGCCACCCCCTCGCGTCGTCGGGTGTGCGGCTGATGAACCAGCTCGCCAAGCAGTTCGAGCAGCGCCCCGAGGTCCGGTACGGCCTGACCACGATGTGCGTCGGCCTCGGCATGGGCGGCACCGTGATCTGGGAGAACCCGAACTTCGAGGGGGCAAAGTGAGCTTGCAGGATCTGATCGACCAGGCGGTCGCGATCGAGACCGACGAGGTCCTCACGCACGCGCACAGCCGCGACGTCGTACTGCCGAACAAGGCCGGCACGATGGCGCTGATCACGCTCGACAACGGGCACGACCACACCAAGCCGAACACGTTCGGCCCGAAGGGCTTGGCGTCGCTCAACGCCGCGATCGACGCCGCCCTGGCGCGGGATGACGTCGCCGCGATCGGTGTCACCGGCAAGCCGTTCATCCTGGCCGCCGGCGCCGACCTGACCGGCGTACCGAAGCTGACCGACCGCGAGCAGGCGCTCAACCTGGGCAAGATCGGCCACGGCGTGATGCGGAAGCTGATCGACGGCGGCAAGCCTTCGTTCGCGTTCGTCAACGGCGTCGCGCTCGGCGGTGGGCTCGAGGTCGCGCTGCACGCGCAGTACCGGACCGTGTCGGTGGCGGCCGGCATGCTCGCCACGCCGGAGGTGTTCCTCGGCCTGATCCCGGGCTGGGGTGGCAACTTCCTGCTGCCGAACCTGATCGGCGCCGACAAGGCCGTCAAGGTGGTGGTCGAGAACGCGCTGAACCAGAACAAGATGCTCGGCGGCCCTGACGCGGTCAGCTACGGAATCGGCGACGTGCTGCTGGATTCGGCCGACTTCCTGGAGCAGTCGCTGCTGTGGGCGAGCAAGGTGCTCACCGGCGAGATCACCGTGACCCGGCCGGAGATCGACCGGGGCGAGGCGTGGGACGCGGCCGTTGCCCGGGGCAAGGGGTTCGCGGATCTCAAGGTGAGCGGCGCGGCCCCGGCGCCGTACCGGGCACTCGACCTGATCGCGGCCGCCAAGGACAACGACCGGGACCGCGGTTTCGCGGCCGAGGACGAAGCGCTCGCCGACCTGATCATGAGAGAGGAGCTGCGCAGCGGTCTCTACGCCTTCGACCTGGTGAACAAGCGGGCCAAGCGTCCCGCCGGTGCCCCGGACAAGTCGCTCGCCCGCCCGGTCAGCAAGGTGGGTGTCGTCGGCGCCGGCCTGATGGCGGGCCAGCTCGCGCTGCTGTTCGTACGCCGGCTCGAGGTGCCCGTGGTCCTCACCGACCTGGACCAGGAGCGGGTGGATCGCGGGGTCGGGTACGTTCACGGCGAGATCGACAAGCTGCTCGGCAAGGGCCGGATCCGGTCCGACAAGGCGAGCCAGCTGAAGGCTCTCGTCACTGGTTCGGTGGACCGGCAGGTGTTCGCGGACGCGGACTTCGTGATCGAGGCCGTGTTCGAGGAACTCCAGCTGAAGAAGACGATCTTCGCCGACCTGGAGAAGATCATCCGGCCGAACGCGATCCTGGCGACCAACACCTCGTCGCTGTCGATCACCCAGATGGCGGCGGACCTGGAGCACCCGGAGCGGGTCGTCGGTTTCCACTTCTTCAACCCGGTCGCCGTACTGCCGCTGCTGGAGATCATCCGCGCCGACCAGACCGACGACGCGTCGCTGGCCACGGCGTTCGCGGTCGGCAAGACGCTGAAGAAGTCCTGCGTGCTGGTGAAGGACGCGCCGGCGTTCGTCGTGAACCGGCTGCTCACCCGGTTCCTCGGCGAGGTCAGCGCAGCCGTCGACGAGGGCACGCCGATCCCGGCCGCCGACAAGGCCCTGTCCGCACTCGGCCTGCCGATGCCGCCGTTCGTGCTGCTGCAACTGGTCGGTCTGCCGGTCGCTCTGCACGTCGCGGAGACCATGAACGCGGCGTACCCGGACCGGTTCGCCGTGTCCGAGAACCTCGCCAAGGTCGTTGCCGCTGGCAAGAGTTCGTTCTACGTCTGGCCTGAAGGAAAGCCGGTCGTGGATCCGGAGGTCGAAGCGCTGGTGACGGTCGGCGACCAGCCGTCCACCGCCGAGGAGCTGCGGACCCGGGTGCTCACGGCGCTGGCCGAGGAGATCCGGATCATGCTCGACGAGGGCGTGGTCGCGGAAGCCCAGGACATCGACCTCTGCCTCCTCCTCGGCGCCGGCTGGCCGTTCCACCTCGGCGGCATCACCCCGTACCTGGACCGCTCCGGCATCGCCGAAAAGGTCAACGGCTCACGCTTCTTGCCGAAGGGCGTCGCCGGCCTGGCCTGACCCAAGAACCGCTGGGGGTCGGTGCGGAGCCGGAAGCCCGCTCCGGCCTCCAGCAACCTGTACTACGTCCACGCGGGTTCCGACGCTCCTCCGTCGCTCGCTCCGGTGCCTGCTCCCACCCACCGGCACCCGCCCACCGGGGCGCGGCATGGGATTGCGCTCGGCAGGCGATGCGGGTGGTTCGGGGTCGTCGTCTGGGGACCTCGGTCAAGAAGTGGGGGGCTTGAACATGAAATAGCCAGTTCACGGTCCCGGGTTCTTGGTCAAGGTCCCGGGTTGTTGTTCGAGGTCGGCGGGGTTCTCGCGTGCGGGCGGGCGTGGCCGGGCTCGGTGGTCGGTGCCGGGGTGTTCGCTTTGGGCAGCCCTCCGGATCACGTCGGCGGCCGCGTGGAGCGACGTACCGGCTAGCCCTTGAACTTTTTGACTGCGGCCGTCAGTTGGGCGGGGGTTTTGCCGGTGTGCTTTTTGATGATGGTTGTGTACGCCGCCGGGGTGGTGTTGTGGCGGGCTAGGTCTGTGTAGAGGGGGACCAGGGATTTCGCACCCTTCGCGTCGGCCAGGTACTCGACTACCCACCAGCTCAGGCCGTACGCCCGGTCCGCATCCACGTCGAACAAAGAGGGACTCGGCAGGGTCTTCATCGTTCGGAGGTACTTCGTCCGCACCACTCGGCGATACGGGTCGACCGTCCATTGGGGGTCGTCCTCGATCGAGCGGGTTCGGACGTACTCCGCGAGGCCCTCGACCAGCCACGTTGGCGTTCTCACCCCGATCGGCACGGACGCGACATGGGTCATCTCATGCACGAGCAGGTCTTCCTCGAGGCCCTTGCGCATCGCCGGGTTGACCACGATCCGGCTGCCGACCGGCGCACCCCGTGGCTTGCCCATCTGCTCGTTCTCGAACAAGGTGACGGCCTTCGCCGCGATCGTCCAGCCTTGTCCGGAGCCGGCCGTCCAGATCGTGGCCATCACTCGGGTGTCCGGCATCGCGACGACCAGGACCGCGCCGTTCCACGGGTGTTGCCAATGCCGGCGGACGGCCGCGACGGCGCCTGACGAGACGCGGGCGATCCTCTTGCCGAGTTCGGCCTCCTTCTTGTCCACGACCACGACGACCCGGCCACGGCGTACCAGGGCGACTTCCTCGTAGTCCCACGGCTGGCGGTGGCCGTCGCGGCTGAGGACCTCGTCGATGGCGCCGTCCTCGACCAGCGTCCAGCCACCAGCGCGGCGTACGAAGGTGTAGCCGAGGTCGGTCTGGACCGGCTTCGGGTCCAGACCGGCGATCTGGTACCGCATCATCACTCGAGCGGTGTACGTGGTCGGGCCGTACTTGTCGACCAGGTTGGGGGCGTTCCAGTCGTCGGCGGCGAAGTACTTGAGCGTGCTGAAGCCGAACTTGCGCAGGTTCACGAACAGCAGCCGCTGCCGCGCGACCAACGCAGGCTGCTTCGGATCGACGGCGGCGAGGAATCCGGCCAAATCACCCTTCAGTACTGCGGTCGCCCGCCGCGCCAGCACGACGTCGACCTCGCGCTTGCGGGCCACCTTCTGCTCATCGCTCAGACCGGTCCGAGCTGCCTCCGCCGCAACCGCAGTCCCACCCGGAGGCGACCCGCTGTCGTCGGACCACCCAGCCGCCACCACCCCCGCAGTACCGGCGAGGACCAGCGCCGCGACGCCGGCCAGGACGCGTCTGGGGTGTTTCATCGGAAAATCCTGCTCTATGTGATGACAGCCTGAGGGATCCTACCGTCATGGCGCAGAATCCGACCCCGTACGCCGAGCTGAACGAACTCCTCCAGGAACTGACCTCCAAAGCCGGCGCGATCCTCGGCGACGCGTTCGTCGGGGCCTATCTCCAGGGCTCGTTCGCGCTCGGTGACGCCGACCTGCAGAGCGATTGCGACTTCCTCATCCCGGTCTCCCGGCCGATCACCGCGGACCAGGAGCGGGCGTTGCGCGAGTTGCACGACGAGATCCCCACCCGGCCGGGCTTCTGGACCCAGCACCTGGAGGGCTCGTATCCGCAGGCGCACCAACTCCGCGCCCTCGACGGACTCGGCCACAACTGGCTCTACATCGACCACGGCTGGCGGCAGATGCAGTGGTCGACGCACTGCAACTCCGAGGTGGTCCGGTGGACGTTGAGAGAGTACGGCGTGACGCTGGCCGGACCGGATCCGAAGAGCCTGGTCGAGGTGGTTCCGGCGGCAGCGTTGCGGGCCCGCATGCGGCGAGACGTGCCGACGTTGCTCGACGATCTCGCGACCTGGGTGTCGATCGAGCTGGCGTGGGGCCAGCGGTACGCCGTGACGACGCTGTGCCGGATGCTCTACACGCTCGACAGCGCACGGGTCTGTTCGAAGAAGGCCGCGCTGCTCTGGGCGATGGACGCACTCGATCCACGCTGGTTCGAGTTGTGCCACCAGGCGATGGACGGCCGCGCCCTCGGTTTCGATCCCGAGGACGCGGCCACACCGGACGCGGTCGCCGCCACGATCGCCTTCGCGGACTACGCGACGGACATCTCGATCAAGCTCGAGTAGTCTCCCGGTCGATCAAGCTCGAGTAGGCTCCCCGGTCCGCTCTTCCTCGCCGACCCGGCTCTTCCGGTAGCCGTAGACCGCGTAGATCACGAAGCCGAGCGCCATCCAGATCGCGAATCGCAGCCAGGTCTCCAGCGACAGGTTCAGCGCCAGGTAGAAGCAGATCAGTGCGGCCAGGATCGGGAGCACCGGGTTGCCCGGCATCCTGAACGCGCGCTGGATGTCGGGCCGGCGCCGGCGCAACAGCGGGACCGCGATGGACACCATGGTGAATGCGGCCAGCGTGCCGATGTTCACCATCTCCTCCAGCTTCCCGATCGGGGTGACGCCGGCGACGATCGCGACGACGATGCCGATCCCGATGGTCAGCCGGTACGGCGTGCCGTACTTCGGGTGCGTCTTGCCGAGCTGACGCGGCATCAGGTGGTCCCGGCTCATCGCGAACACCACCCGCGCGGCGCCGATCATCAACGTCAGCACGACCGTGGTCAGACCCGCGACCGCGCCCGCCGAGATCAGGGTGGCGAAACTGGGCCGGCCGACCGAGCGGAACGCCTCCGCCAGCGCGGCCTCGCTGTTGATGTCGGTGTACTTGATCATGCCGGTGATGACGATGCAGACCAGCACATAGAGCACGGTGCAGATCGCCAGCGAGCCGATGATGCCACGGGGCAGGTCGCGCTGCGGGTTCCGCGCCTCCTCGGCCGTGGTCGCGACCACGTCGAAGCCGATGAACGCGAAGAACACCAGCGAGGCGCCGGAGATCACGCCCATGATGCCGAAGGTCGACGGGCTGAACCCGAACAACGCCTGGAACAACGGCGTGGTGATGGTGACGTCGGGATCGGGGTTGGGCACGCTCGGCGGGATGAACGGCGTCAGGTTCGAGCCCTTGATGTAGAACAGGCCGGCGATGATCACGAACAGCACCACGAACAACTTGATCGCGACCAGCACCAGGTTGACCCGCAGCGACTCCTTGATCCCGATCGTCGCCAGCGTGGCCAGCACGACCACCAGCAGCATCGCCAGCACGTTGACGCTGCTGTCCGGCCCGATCGAGTCCGGCCAGCCCAACCCGATCTGATCCAGGAACAGCGCGGCGTACGTCGACCAGCCCTGCGCGACCACACTCGCGCCGAGCATCAGTTCAAGCAGCAGGTCCCACCCGATGATCCAGGCGAACACCTCGCCGAGGGAGAAGTACGAGAACGTGTAAGCCGACCCGGACACCGGCACCGTCGAGGAGAACTCGGCATAGCAGAGGGCGGCCAGCGCACAGCAGATCGCGGCCAGCACGAACGACAGCGCGATCCCCGGACCCGCGTACGTCTTGGCGGCCCGGCCGGTCAGCGTGAAGATGCCGGCCCCGATGATCACGCCGATCCCGAACACGGTCAGGTCGACGGCGGTGAGGCGTTTCTTGAGCTGGTACTCCGGCTCGTCGGTGTCGGCGATCGACTGCTCGATCGTCTTCTTCCGCAACAGACTCATCTGGCTGCCTCCTCGCTGTGGACGGACCATCCCGACCTTGCCTTTGGAGACCCGGCGAGGTCAATCCACCACTCAGCGTTGCGGCTGGTATTCCTTCAGGGAAAGCCAGAGCGACGCCTCGGTGAACCCGGTGCGCCCGAGCAGGATCCGGTCCCGGTTCGCCTGGTCGGTGCCGTGCCGGGCCAGGTCGTCGTACAGGTCCTCGACCGCGGCCAGCCCGAACTGTTTCACCAGGAAGCGAACGGCCAGCCAGCTCACGCCGTACACGTCGGCGTTGCTCTGGTAGAAGCCGAGATCCGACGGCAGCGCCTGCAGCACCGGCAGCGCGGAGTCGACCACCTCCTGCTCCCACTTGGCCACCTCGCCCGGCCCGCTGATCTTCTCGATCCCCCGCCAGGACACGTATTCCGCCACGCCCTCGGCCAGCCAGAGTGGTTCGTACCCGCCGAGGTCCGCGGTCGCGACGTGGGTGAGCTCGTGCGACAGCAGGATCTCGTCGACCCGGTCGCGCTCCTTCGGGTTGATCACGATGTACGCGCCGGCCACGGTGCCGTCGGCGGTGTCCTGACCGGGCAGCGAGGAGAACGTCGACCCGGCGCTCGCGGCCGACTCGACGTCCTCGTCGGCGAACCGGGCATCGCGTACCTCGGTATCGTCCAGCGCCGCGATCAGCACCGACCCCCGCCACCGGCGCGGCCAGTACGCCGCGACCTGGGTCAGCGCCTCGGTCGCCTCGTTCTTGATCGCTCGACCGCGCTCGGTGTCGCCCTTCTCGGTGATCACCAGCACCCGCGGGCCGCGCTGCACCTCGATCCGGCCCAGGTCCCACGGCTCCCGGTGTGCACCCGGTCCGAGGTCCTTGTCCAGGTCGTCGTCATCGGCCAGGATCCACCGGCCACCGCGGCTGACGAAGGTGTAGCCGAGCTCGGTGGTGACCGGAGCCACGTCCACCTTCGGGATCTGGTACCGCATCAGCACCCGGACCAGGTACGTCGTCGAGCCGTGCCCGCGGGCCGCCTGCGGATCGAACCGTTCCTCAGCCTGGCTGTAACCGATCTCGTTGAAACCGAGCTCGACCAGGTTCGCGAACAGCACCCGCTGCTGCCGGCGCAGTTCGGCGTTGGCCGGGTCGACATCCTGCAGGAACAGCTTCTCGTTGCCGAGCCGGACCGCCCTCGCCCGGCGGAGCAGGATGGTGTCCACGGCGACCCGGCGGGCCGCGACCGCCGCGGCCGTTTTGGAGGGCGGCTTGTTGCTCTGATTGGGCGGAGCGGGTGTCTTGGCCGTTGCCGCTGTCCTGTTGCGAGCATCTTCCTCGCGGACCTCAACCGCATAGACGACGCCGCCGGAGACCAGCGCGACCGCGACGAGCAGGCCCAGCCAGCGGCGAGGCCCGCGGGGCGGATCCTGGCCGCCTGGCGGGTTGCCGGCAGGGCGTAACACACTCACGTCGGGTCGATTCCTCCGGGTCCGCCCGTCAGCAACAGCCCGGCTACCCTACTCGGTCCAGCCGGATCCACCACCGACACGCCGAGCGGACGATCTGCCCCAGTCTGCCCCGATCAAGCAGCCGCTGCCGCCTTCAGTGCTTGGAAGAGGCCGGCCTCGGTCATGTTGAGGTGTTCGATCATGATCCGGTTCCGCTCGGCCTGGGTCGATCCGAGTGCGGCCAGCTCCTGGTAGAGCGTGGCCACCTCGGTCCCGCCCCACCGCTGGAACAGGTAGTCCACCGCGAGCCAGGCCAGCGGATACGAGCTGCTCGAGTCCCGGAAGAACGTCGCGTCCGCCGGCAATCCCTTGGCCTTCGAGAGGTACGTCGTCCGGACCTTCTCGCGGTACTTGTCCAGCGCCAGATCGGACGCGCCCGCCATCGGGAGGAACTCGACGTACGTCGCCGCGCCCTCGACCAGCCACCTCGGGGCGAACGTGCCGTACGGGGCGGTCGCGACGTGGGTGAACTCGTGCGCCAGGATCCGGGCGTCCACCTTGGTCCGGTTGCGCGGGTTGACCACGACGTACGAGTCGGCCCGCTCCCCCAGCCCGCTCACCTCACCGGGCAACGTCCGATAGACCCAGGTCGCCATCGCGAGCGCGTCCTCGGCGTTCTTCGGCAGGGTGTAGTCGGCGCCGCGGACCATCTTGTCGTCGAGCGCGATCACCACACCGGAGCCGGTCCAGCCACCCGGCCAGCTCTTGCTCACCGCGCGGACGGCGCTGCTCGCCTTGACCATCAGGGTGCCGGCGAGCTGCGCCTGGTCTCGCTCCACCACGACCAGCACCCGCGGCGCGCGCTTGACCAGCACCTCGCCGGTGTCCCAGGCCTCCTGGTGTGAGCCACGTGGGAGCCGGCGGTCCAGGTCGCTGTCGGAGACGAGCATCCACCGCCCGTCCGACCGCTGGGTGAAGGTGTAGCCGAGCATGGTCCGGACCGGAGTCGGGTCGATCCCGCGGATCTGGTACGTCATCGCCACCGCGACGACATAGGTGGACGGCCCGTACCTGTCGGTCAGGGACTGGTCGTACTGCTCCTGGAGCCGCTCGTACCGAAGGCTGGCGAAACCGAACTGCCGGAGGTTCTCGAACAGCGTCCGCTGTCGCGCCACCAGCTTCTTGTTGCCCGGGTCAACATCCGCGAGGAACCGGTCGACCTTGTCCAGCCGGACCGCGTCGGCCCGGCCGGCGAGCACCTCGTCCACCCCGGCGGCACGCGCGGCCAGATCCGTCGCACCGGACGCTTCAACCGAGGCGGACGGGCCACCAAGGTCGTCGGCGCTGGAACGGTGCAGGGCCAGGCCACCACCGACCGCCGCGGCCACCAGGGCCAGGGCGGTCAGGAACGGCCAGACCCGTCCTCGCCGCGGCGCCGCCGAGTGGCGGCCCCGCGCCGAGCCGGGGTCAGGCGTTGCCCGGCCTGCCGCTCGCGGTGTCTGGCTCACTGGTGATCGCGTCCCCTTGATGCTTGGCGATCATCTCTATCACGTCCCGGGCGAGTCCCTGACCGGTCAGCCCGATCTCCTGCAGCACCGCGGGCCGCTTGGCGTGCTCGAGGAACACCTGCGGGATGCCGAAGTCGCGCACCGGCGTGGTCACGCCCGCGTCCCGGAACGCCTGCGCGATCGCCGAACCGCAACCGCCGACCCGGCCGTTGTCCTCGATCGTGACGACGAACTTGTGCTCCTTGGCCAGCTCGATCAGCTCGGGCGCGACCGGCTTCACCCAGCGCGGGTCGACCACGGTCACCCCGAATCCCTGGGCGCCGAGCCGCTCGGCCACATCCACCGCGGTCGCGGCCATCGCGCCGATGCCGACCAGCAGGACGTCCTTGCCGGTGCGGACCAGGATGTCGGTGCCGCCGATCCGGTCGATCGCCTCGAGGTCGGGGAACACCTCACCCTTCGCGTACCGCAGTACGGTCGGAGCGTCGTCGACGTCGATCGCCTCGTTCAGCAGCTCGACCACCCGGGCGCCGTCGCGCGGGGCGGCCAGTCGCAGGCCGGGCACCACCTGAAGCAGGGACATGTCCCACATGCCGTTGTGGCTCGGGCCGTCATCACCAGTGACACCCGCCCGGTCCAGCACGAAGGTGACGCCGCACTTGTGCAGCGCGACGTCCAGCAGCAACTGGTCGAAGGCGCGGTTCAGGAAGGTCGCGTACAACCCGACGACCGGGTGCAGGCCGCCCATCGCTAGGCCGGCCGCGCTCGTCACCGCGTGCTGCTCGGCGATGCCGACGTCGAAGATCCGGTCCGGGAACGCCTCCGCGAACGGCGCCAGCCCGGTCGGGTGCAGCATCGCCGCGGTGATCGCGACCACGTCGGGCCGGCGGTGCCCGATCTGCACCAGTTCCTCGGCGAAGACGTCGGTCCACCCACGCGGCTTGTTCAGCGGCCGGATCTGGTGGAAGTTGTCCTCCTCGTCCTGCTCGGCGGCGGCGTACCCGAAGCCCTTCTGGGTCACCGCGTGCACGATCACCGGGCCGCCGAATGCCTTCGCCTTCCGCAGCGCGTCCTCCATCGCCAGGCGATCGTGGCCGTCCACCGGCCCGACGTACTTGAGGCCGAGATCCTCGAACATGCCCTGCGGGGCGAGCATGTCCTTCAGCCCCTTCTTCACCCCGTGCAGTACCTCGTACATCGGCGTTCCGACGTACGGCGTGCGGCTGAGGTTCTTCTTCACCAGGTCGAGGATCTTCTCGTACCGCGGGTTGGTGCGCAGGCTGGTCAGGTGCGTCGCCAGGCCGCCGACGGTCGCGCTGTAGGAGCGGCCGTTGTCGTTGACGATGATGACGAGTTTGAGGTCCTTCTCGGCGGCGATGTTGTTCAGCGCCTCCCAGGCCATCCCGCCGGTCAGGCCGCCGTCGCCGATCAGCGCCACCACGTGCCGGTCCTCACCGCGCAGCCGGTACGCCTTGGCCAGGCCGTCGGCGTACGACAGGGAGGTGGAGGCGTGGCTGTTCTCGACGATGTCGTGCTCGGACTCGGCCTGGCTCGGGTAGCCGGACAGGCCGCCCTGCTGACGGAGCGTGTCGAACTTCGGCGCCCGGCCGGTGAGCAGTTTGTGCACGTAGGTCTGGTGCCCGGTGTCGTAGACCAGCCGGTCCCGGGGCGAGTCGAACACCCGGTGCATCGCCAGCGTGATCTCCACCATGCCCAGGTTCGGGCCCAGGTGGCCGCCGGTCCGCGAGACCGTCTCGACCAGCATGTCGCGGATCTCCGCGGCCAGCTCGCCGAGCTGTTGGTCGGTCATGCCCTTGAGGTCGGCCGGGCCACCGACCGTCTCCAGCAGGCGCATCGAGCTCCTCCGCGGGTTGTCCTGGAAGGTCCGAGTCTACGTACCGGGCGGACTCTTTCCGCACCCGGCAACCCCGACCGGACCAATCTCACACTTCGGGACGCCGCCCGGGTGTCATTTGTTCGCCGGTGAGGCATCCTCACCTACAGTGATCGGCATGGAGATGGTGCGCACTCTCTTCTGCAAGTACGACGGGCGCCCACACCGGCTACTCGAACACATCCACCTCGGCGAGGACGAGTTCGGCCTGTGGGTCGGCTCCCAGCCGGGCAACCGGGCCCAGCGCGCCGATGGCAGGTGGGTCAGCGTCGACCACCACCGGGTCCGCCTGTTCCCCCGCGGCCAGTGGTGGAGTGCCCTGTTCAACGACGAGCCGCACACCACCCGCATCTACTGCGACATCACCATGCCGGCCGAGTTCGGCGTCGATTCCGTCACCGTCGTCGACCTGGACCTCGACGTCCGCCTCCTCCGCGACGGCACGGTCCGCGTCATGGACGAAGACGAGTTCGAGGCGCACCGGCTCATGTACGCCTACCCGCCCCAGGTGGTCGCCACCGCCCGAGCCACCTGCGACTGGGTGGTCGCCAACATCACCACCGCGGAGCCCTTCCAGACCGTCTACCACACCTACCTGGACCAGCTCCGCGCCCTGCAGACTCCGGTCTGATCAGCGGCCCAGGACCTTGTACTTCGCTTCGGCGGCGCCCTTCTGGGGCTCCCACCAGGCTGTGTTCGCCTTGTACCAGTCGATGGTGGCGGCGAGGCCGGCGTCGAAGTCGGCGTACCGGGGCTGCCAGCCGAGCTCGGTGCGGATCTTGGTGGAGTCGTTGGAGTAGCGCAGGTCGTGGCCGGGCCGGTCGTTGACGTGGACGTAGGCGTCGGCGGGCTCGCCCATCAGGGTGAGGATCTTCTCGATGATCTGCTTGTTGTTGCGCTCGTCGCCGGAGCCGATCAGGTACGTCTCGCCGAGCCGGCCGTCGGTGATGATCCGGTGCACCGCGTCGTTGTGGTCGTCGACGTGGGTCCACTCGCGGACGTTCTCGCCGGCGCCGTACAGCTTCGGCTTCTCGCCGATCAGCACGTTGGTGATCTGCCGCGGGATCAGCTTCTCGACGTGCTGGTACGGGCCGTAGTTGTTCGCGCAGTTCGACAGGGTGGCGGCCACGCCGTACGAGCGGGCCCAGGCGCGGACCAGCATGTCCGAGCCGGCCTTGGACGCCGAGTACGGGCTGGACGGGTCGTACGCCGTCTGCTCCGTGAACTGCTCGACCGAGTCCAGCGGCAGGTCGCCGAACACCTCGTCGGTGGAGATGTGGTGCATCCGCTTGTCGTGCTTGCGGACCGCCTCGAGCAGGGTGAAGGTGCCGATGATGTTGCTCTTGATGAACGGCGACGGGTCGTTCAGCGAGTTGTCCACGTGCGACTCGGCGGCGAAGTGCACCAGGACGTCGGTCTCGGCGACCAGCTTGTCCACCAGCTCGGCGTCGCAGATGTCGCCGTGCACGAAGGTGACCTGCCCGGCCACCGGGTCCAGGTTGCTCTGACTGCCGGCGTAGGTGAGCGCGTCGAGCACCGTCACCTCGACGTCCGGGTACCGCCGGACGGTGTCGTGCACGAAGTTCGAGCCGATGAAACCGGCGCCGCCGGTGATGAGCATCCGTCGCATGCGGCACAGGATAGCGAGGCCGAAGGTGACCGGGCGCTTCGGTACGGTGACGCCCATGCGCAACGTCCGGGTGGTCTACCGCAAATTCGACGGCAAGCTGCACTGGCACCAGTGGATGCGGTTCCTGGGGGAAGACCAGTACGGCGTCTGGCTGGGCGCGCGGAAGGGGTCCGTTTCGCAGCGCGGCGACGAGCCGGAGATCACCCACAAGCAGGCGCATGTCCAGCTGTTCCCCCGGGACCAGTGGTTCACCGCGAGCTTCAACGACGTGCCGACGCGGACGCTGATCTACGCGGACATCACCACGCCGGTGACGTTCGGCGAGGACGAGGTCACCATGGTCGATCTCGACCTGGACGTGATCAAGCGCCGCGACGGCACGGTGCTGGTGGACGACGAGGACGAGTTCGCCGAGCACCAGGTCGAGTACGGCTACCCGGCCGACGTGATCGCCGCCGCCCAGGCGTCGTGTGACCGGCTCGTCCGCGCCGTCGTCGAGGACGAGCCGTTCCTCACCGTCTACAAGACCTACCTGGACCAGGTCCGCTGATTAGCGAACCGTGTTGACCTCCACAATGGAGTTGGTCAGCAGCGGAGGACTGGGGATGCGGCCGTTCTGGCCGGCGTACATGTCTGCTGTCGGAGCGATGGTCAGGTAGAGGGACTTGCCGGCCGGGACGTCGACCGCGATGCCGGGGAGCTCGACCGTACGGCGTGCGCCGCCGACTGGTTTCGGTTCGCGGAGCGGGAGCGTGTTGTTCTGGACGACGCGGGCGGTGAGCGGACTGGTACCGACGCTCAAGGCGAAGTATGCGGCGGCGTCGGGCAGCAGCGTGGACACCTTCGTGTTGAGCCGGGGAACGCCCGCGACCGTGATCGGGCCCTTCGCGAGCTCGATGTTGATCGGCAGGCCGACGTTCGCGGTGGTGATCACCTTGCGGACCTTGAAGTGCCGGTCTGGCGCGAGGCTGCGCTGGGTGAGGCAGCGGGCGTCGGCGGTGGCCAGGTGGTACTTGCCGAAGCCGGTCAGCGCGGTGTTCTGGTGCTTGAGATTGAGGGCCAGGAACCGCTGGGCGAGGCTCGCGAAGTTCGGGCTGCCGAGAGCGATCGAGCACGGATCCCCCGGGGTCGCGAAGCCCGGCGGGAGGACGGCCGGGAGGGTGTGACCGCCGTTGTAGCCGACGAACAGTGAACGCTTCCGGGCCTGCGAGGTCAGGGCCTTGTCAAAGTTCTGCAGGCCCTGGTTGAGGTTGAACAGATTGTCGGTCGCACCCTGGCCGATCAGCACCGGGATGTCCAGTTTCCGGCCCTGCTGCACGTGCCAGGCCGGGCCGTTCTTGGCGAAGAACGCGTCGAGCTCCCGGCCCGCGTTCCCCGCTGGCCAGATCCCGGTGGTGATCAGGGCGACGAACGCGGCCTGGATCGCCGGTGGAAGGTGGCTCCCACCACCGGCGTACAGGCCGATCAGCCACAACGTCCGGGCGGACTCGTCCGGCGCCAGGCTCTGCTTGAGGTCCCACCAGGTGACCTCGGGCACGAGCGCGTCGAACCTGGTCCGGCCGCGGTCCCGAACCTCGGTGAACGCGCCGGCGAACTGGTAGCCACCGCCGTACGAGCCGCCGATCGCGCCGATCAGCGGATCACCGGGTCGTTGCTTCGTCACCCAGTCCAGGCCGGTGACCAGATCGACCAGCCGGATCACGTCGCGGCCCTCGTAGTCCGGGTTCATCACGTGCGCGACGCCGGTGCTCTCCCCGAAGCTGCGCTGGTCGAAGCTCAGTACGCCGAACCCGGCATCGAGGTACGACGCGAAGGTGGCCGCGTCCTTCGTCCGGCTGCCACCCCAGCCGTGGCTGTGGAAGATCAGCGGCACCGTGTTGCCGGCCGACGCGGTCGCGGGTTTGAAGAGCGAGTAGCAGATCCGCACCGGGACCGTAGTACCGGGCTCTGGGACGCTGTCCACACATCCGATGGTCGTCTGTACTTCGGCGGCCTGTACTTCGGCGGACCGTACTTCGGCGGCCTGGGCGACCGGCAGGGCGAGCGTGGGCGAGAGCAACGCGAACGCGGAGCTGAGGGCGAGAATCTTCAAGCGGCGCACAGTGACCCCCTGTGATGATCCTGTTCCGGTTCGCTCACGCTAGACGACCCGGGCCCCGGTGAGAACAGCTGAGAACGGCCGACAACGCCCGACAACGCCACAGCAACAGCCTCGGCTCAGCCGATGGCGAACCGCGCTGCCGAACCCGCGACGGCCTGCCAAACTGTCCGCGTGGAAATCGCGATCGAGATCGTTGCCCTGGTCGCCGTGGTCGCCGCCGGAGCGGCACTGGGCCGGCGGACCGGGGTTCCGGCTCCCCTGTTGCTCGTAGTGGTCGGCATCGCGGCGTCCTACCTGCCGTTCGTCCCCCGGGTCGAGTTGACGCCCGAGGTCGTCCTGGTCGGCTTCCTGCCGCCGTTGCTGTACTCGGCGGCGATCAAGACGAGCCTGGTCGACTTCTCCCAGCACCGCCGGTCCATCGGCACGTTGTCGGTGGGGCTGGTCGCGTTCACCGCGATCGGCGTCGGCCTCGTTGCCTACTGGTTGCTCGGCAGTCTCGCCGATGCCGATGGTCAGGAGCGGCTCCCGCTCTGGGCCGCGTTCGCCCTCGGCGCGGTCGTGGCACCGCCGGACGCGGTTGCCGCGACCGCGATCGCGAAGCGTATCGGTCTTCCCCGCCGACTGGTGACGATCCTCGAGGGCGAGAGCCTGCTGAACGACGCGACCGCCCTGGTCTGTCTGCGGACCGCGATCGCGGCGGCTGTCACGGCGCCGACCGTGTTGCACGTCAGCACGGACTTCCTCCGGGCGGCGGGCGGCGGCGTACTGGTCGGGCTGATCGTCGCCGTCCTGCTCGCCAAGGTCCGCAAGCGGTTCACCGACCCTGTGCTCGATACCACGCTCAGTCTGACCGCGCCGTTCATCGCGTACGTCGCGGCCGAGAACCACTACGTGCACGCGTCCGGCGTACTGGCCGTGGTCGTCACCGGTCTGCTTCTCGGGCACAAGTCGCCGGTGATCCAGTCGGCCGCCTCCCGGATCTCGGAGCGGACCAACTGGCGGACGATCCAGTTCCTGCTCGAGAACGCGGTGTTCTTGCTGATCGGCCTGCAGACCCGGTGGATCCTCGACGACCTGGCCGAGAGCCCGCTGTCGGCGATGACGATCGCGGTCACCACCATCGGCGTCTTCCTCACAGTCGTGCTGCTCCGGCCGATCTGGATGTTCCCAGTCGTCTACCTGTCGCGGCGGATGCTCGGCCGATCTTCGTCCGGGCCGGTCTCGGTTCCGGCGCTCGTCGTCCTCTCCTGGGCCGGGATGCGCGGCGTGGTCACGCTGGCCGCCGTGTTCGTGCTGCCCGAGAACACCCCTCACCGCGAACTGCTCGTCTTCATCGCCCTCGCGGTGACGGCCGGCACCCTGCTGCTCCAGGGCTCCACTTTGCCCTGGCTCGTACGCCGGGTGGGGTTGCCCGGACCTGATCCGGCCGAAGACGCGTTGCAGGAGGCCGCCGTACTGCAGGGCGCTCACAAGGCCGCCGAGGAGGAGCTCGATCGGCTGGTCACGTCGGACGAGCCCGAAGAAGTCGTCACGCTGCTCCGGCAACGCGGTGAGGC
This sequence comes from Kribbella caucasensis, assembly GCF_004361855.1. GTDB lineage: Bacteria > Actinomycetota > Actinomycetes > Propionibacteriales > Kribbellaceae > Kribbella > Kribbella caucasensis. The sequence goes on along the minus strand of NZ_SNWQ01000013.1, from coordinate 78,713 downwards.
CCGGGCGCTGGCCGCGTGGGAACGACTCGGCCGGCCCGAGTCGGAGTACGAGACACCCAGTGAGGCCTATCGCCGGCTGCGGACGGCCATGCTGCAGAAGGAGCGGGAGTACATCCTCAAGGTCCGGGACGAGGGCCTGGTCGCGGACGAGGTGTTGCAGCGGGCGCAGATCGCGCTCGACATCGAGGAGTCAATCCTGGATCGCGCGGAAGCCGATGACGTCGGCGGACAATCGGAGGACCTCCGGGTGCCGCCTCCGCCCGGCGGCGAGTGCGAGCATCTGGTGGCGGCACCGATGGTGTTGTCCCCGAACACCCCCGAGGGCTGCGAGGAGTGCCTGGCCGACGGCACCACCTGGGTCCACCTGCGGTTGTGCCTGGACTGCGGTCATGTCGGCTGCTGCGACTCGTCGCCGATGCGGCACTCCAGCGCGCACTTCCAGGAGACCAAGCACCCGGTGATGCGCAGCTTCGAACCAGGCGAGAACTGGCGCTGGTGCTACGTGGACGAGAAGCTCGGCTGATGGCCGACTGCCTGTTCTGCTCGATCATCGCGGGCAAGACCCCGGCCCAGTTCGTCCTGGAAACGCCCGACGTGGTTGGCTTCCTCGACGTCCGCCCCGTCTTCAAGGGCCACACCCTGATCGTCCCGCGCATGCACGTCGCGACGCTGGTGGAGCTGTCGGACTCACTCACCGTGCCGCTGTTCGGCGCCGCCCGCTCGGTGGCCGCTGCGGTCCGTACGGCGTTCGACGCTCAGGGGTCCTTCGTTGCCGTCAACAACGTGGTGTCGCAGTCCGTGCCGCACCTGCACGTCCATGTGGTCCCCCGGACCAAGGGCGACGGGTTGCGCGGATTCTTCTGGCCCCGGACGAAGTACGCCGACGAGGACGAGGCGGGGGCCTACGCCGAACGCCTCCGCACCGCCCTCGCCGGCTGAGTGGCCGAGGAGTTCATCTCCTCGGCCACTCAGCACGACGTACTCACGGGCGGGCGGTCTCCCAGGCGATGGTGTCGGCGGATTCGTCGGCCGCGGCGGCGCGCGTGGTTACGGCCGCGGGGGCCGGCGGGTTGTCGTAGGTCTGCTGCAAACCCGGGCTGCGGTCCTCGATCGTGAAGCTCGCCCGGGTGAAGACCTCAGCGCCCGGCGTCTTCACCTGCGGCACGCACCGGAAGTCGGCCGCCAGCGATTCGCGGGTGATCGTGGTGTTGACGTAACCGCGCAGGTTGTTCTGGAAGCGCAGGTGCGGGTTCCACCGCAGCCACGGGTGCGATCCGGACGCCGAGTCGGCCCCGGACCCACCACTCGTGATCGACGAGCAGACGAGCTCCGAGCCGACCGTCCGCGAGGTCGGGTCGTCGTAGTCCAGCTTCAGATCCGACGCCCAGTGCGCGTGCACGTCACCGGTCAGCACGACCGGGTTCCGGACCCGGGCGTCCACCCAGCCACGGGTGATCCGGTCGCGGGAGGCGACGTACCCGTCCCACGCGTCCATCGACGTCAGCTTGACCGGTCCTTCGGTGTTGTCCCGCTGGGCGAAGAACACCTGCTGCCCGAGGATGTCCCAGCGCGCCTCCGACCGGCGGAAGCCGTCGACCAGCCACTTCTCCTGCCGGGTCCCGGTGATCGAGCGGTTCGGGTCCGACGCGGCCGGGCAGTCCTTGTAGCCGTCGCCGCAGCCCTGGTCGTCGCGGTACTGCCGGGTGTCGAGCATGTGGAAGGTGGCCAGCTCGCCCCACTTCACCCGCCGGTAGAGCTGCATGTCGATCCCACGCGGCTTCGACGACGCGCGCAGCGGCATGTTCTCGTAGTACGCCTGGAACGCCGCCGCCCGCCGCGCGAGGAAGTCCGGTTGCGGGATCTCCGGCTTCTCGTAGATCTCGTCGGCCCAGTTGTTGTCCAGCTCGTGGTCGTCCCAGACGACGAGCCACGGCGCGACCGCGTGCGCGGCCTGCAGGTCCAGGTCGGTCTTGTACTGCGCGTGCCGCTGCCGGTACGACGCCATCGTGGTGGTCTCGGGCCCGTCATGGTCGCGGACGTTCCCACCAGGCGCGACGTATGCGCCCTTCGTGTACTCGTACTGGTAGTCGCCGAGGTGCAGCACCAGGTCCGGGTGGTCCTCGGCCAGCCGCCGGTACGCCGTGAACCAGCCGTGCTCGTACTGCGAACACGAGACGAACGACATCGCCAGTTCGCATGGTGTGGTCCCCCGGGCCGGAGCGGTCAGGGCTCGTCCGGCGGTCGACACGTGACCCTCGGCGCGGAAGCGATACCAGTACTCGCGGGCAGGCTGGAGCCCTTCGATCGTGACGTGGACAGCATGCGCGTGTTCGGGCCGGGCGACCGCGACACCGGATCGCACGACCTGGTGGAACCGCGGATCACTCGCCACCTGCCACTGCACGGCGTACGAGCGGCTCGGCATGCCGCCGAGGCCGTCCTCGGCGATCGGGTTCAGTGCCAGCCGGGTCCACAGCACGAACCCGTCCGGCCACGGGTCGCCGGATGCGATCCCGAGGGTGAACGGGTTCTGCGCCAGTGGAGTCGCGGCGGCCGTGGCCGGCGTACTGAGCGCGGCGAGGGCGGGCGTGAGGGCCGCGGTGGAAGCCAGACCGGCTTTCAGGACGGATCTACGGGAGGTCTCCATGCGCCGACCGTTCCCGCCGTTGGAGGCCAACGATTGACTTCCAGATGACAGGTTGATGACACTCGCTCACCAAAGTCTCAGCTGAGGGTCAGCTCGTACTCAGCCGCGGGCGAGGATCTCGATCAGGAATTCCTTGACCGTCGCGATACTCGACTTGCTGCCCGCACCGGAAATCTCGACGCCAGTCAGCAGCCCACCCTGCAACGCGACCGCCTGCCAGGTAGGCACCCCATTGACCGAGGCGCCCATCGCGAACGCACCCGCTCCGAGCCCTTCGAGTTCCTTGCGCCCGCGCGCCTTCCGCGCCTCCGACACGGTGACGATCTTCTTCTCGTACGCCGCGTAGTACCGTCCGTCGGCCCGGGTGATCGTCACGATCCCGCCGGCCGACTTGGTCGTCTTCCAGGTGCAGCTCGAGTACGGCCCTTGCCGGCTCGCGACCACCTTGCCGACCTGAAGCCCGAGCAGCTTGGTGATCTCGGCCGTCGTGAACAACTTGCACAACGCCGCACCGGTGACCGGCACCTTCGGCTCGGATTCCACCAGCGTCTCCTGAACGACCGGCCGCGGAGTCCTCGACCCCGGCGTCGTCGTCGGACCCGCCACCGTCGGCCCGTACTGCGGTTGCTCGGTCGCACACCCGGCCAGTACGACCGCAAGCAGCACCGAAATGGCCCATCGGCCCTTGTTCATCATTTCCCCCCGGAAACGGACAGCCCCCTTGACGCACCCACCCTGCCAGCCCTGTGTTACGCCCAATCGCCACTCACATGAACAGCACGGGCGCTGACCAACCGCGGGTGTTGGCTGCTAGTCGTCCAGGCTGCGGTCCAATCTGACCTCGAGTTTCTCCAGCGCCCGCTCAACAGCCGCGCGGACGGCCTGGTCGGGATCGTCACGCAACCCCTCGATCGCCTCGGCATGCTCGAACTCCCCCGCCACCCCCACAGCCCGTACCGCGGACGCGCGGACCCGGGGCAGTTCGTGGTCGAGCATCGGGATCAACGCATCGACCAACTGGCCGAGCTCACGTTGTGCGGTGATCCGGGCAACGTGCTCGCGAACTCGCCAGGCCGGGTCGTCAGCCGCGACCCGCAGTACGTCGAGCACGTCGTCACGCCACACGTACAGGAACGCCCGGGCCGCCCAGACCCGGACCCAGTAGAAGTTGACCGGATCGAGCTTCGCCCAACCACCCACCAGCGGGCCCGCGACCCACTTGAGCTTCTCGACCAGAGGTGGCGCGAACGCGTCCTCCGGCGACACGGCACCACTGAGCAATTCGACGCACCAGTCGATCACCGCGTCCTCGCCGTACTCGGCGCACGCGGCCCGGATCAGCTCGCGCGGATGTTCCCGTCCGTCCTCGGCCATGACAGCAGTAAACCGCGCCACTCCGACAAACTTCCTTCCCCACCCCACCACCCCGGTCTGGCAATTTTTGATCACCGGCAGCAACCAAGCTGCCGGGTCATCTGCCTGTCCGTAACCGATCCCCCGCCGGTGTCATGGAGTTACCGGCCAGCCACTGGCCGGTCACCGCCCACCAACTGGGGAGGAAACAAAAGTGAGATTCATCAACCGACGAACCGTCGCCGCGGGAGCCACTGCGCTGCTCGCACTGGCGACCGCGGGAGCCGCGTGGGGACCGGCTGCCAGTGCTGCAACCGTCACCCAACCGACTACAGCGGACGCCGCATCGGTGGCCCCGCCAGCCACCGCCGCGGCAGCCGCTTCGAAGCAGGCGGACGACGACGAGGTGGTGGTTGTCACCCGCAACGGGCTCGGCGTCATCACGGCGATCACCCGCTACGAACCGGCGGGCTCCGCTGAACGCCTTCGGGCCCAACTGCGTGCCCGCGGGATCACCGGTGTGCTGAACGCCGGCGAGAAGGTGGAGACCAAGCAGAACGCGGTCCTCGCCTGCCCGACCTACGGCACCGCGGCGGCCTGGTGCAACCACGCCTGGGCGTACAACGGCTTCAACGACCCGCAGGTCTACTTCCTCGACCACACGCCGGCCGGCTACCCGGTCACCAACGCGGTCGCGGACTGGTACCAGTCGCCCGGGATCGACGCCTACTACCGCTGGCACACCCAGGGCTGCCCCGGCGGCGGCCGGCACTGCGTGCACGTGTACGCCGTCAACAGCAGTCTCAGCTGGTACGGCCAGACCAGCTGGGCGGCCAACGCGCCGAATGGTCCCGCCAAGGTCGAACTCAACACCCGCCTGCTCAGCAACACGACCCAGCGCCGCAAGACCACCTGCCACGAACTCGGTCACGCGCTGGGCCTCGACCACAACTCGTCCACCAACAGCTGCCTCAAGAGCGGCACGGTAGGCGCGGGCTGGTCAGTCCGCCCGTCCTCCCAGGACTTCCAGGTCCTCAACCTGCTCTACCCCCGCCCGGGCACGTGATCGTCCCGAGCTGACCTGACAACCCCGTGCTGCCGGCGCCCCGCGCCGGCAGCACGGCCATTTCACAGCACGGCGCGCAGTACGACGACGATCGACGACACCGCGGCGACCAACAGCACGGCCCGCCGAAGCCAAGGCCCACGGATCCGCTTCTGCAGCGGTACCGCGAGCCCGAAGCCAACCGCCAACGCCGGGATCCACGTGGCACCGTACGCAACCTGATGAACAGTCAGCTGACCACCAACCGCCAAGGCAACCAACGACACCAGGGAACCGATCAGGAAGAACGCCGCCAGCGTCGCCCGAAGCCGCGAACCCTGCTCATGCTGAAGAACCACCGCAGCCGGCGGCCCACCGATCGAGGCAGCCGTCCCTGAGACCCCAGCCACCGCACCGGCGATCACGAGATTGCGCGTCGTCGCCCGGACCTCCAACCGCCACGCAGTCAGCCCAACGGCAGCCAGCACCACCACGCCAACCACCGCCCCGATCGCCCGCGCCGACAACCACCCGAGCACCATCACCCCAACCGGTGTCGTCACCACCCGCGCACTCGTAAGCCAGCCGGCCTGCCGCCACGCAACATGCCGCCACTCATGGGCAAGCGTCAGGGCCGGCATCACCATCCCGAGCACCAGCATCCCGCCCGGCACCAGCATCCCGCCCGGCATCAGCGACGGATCGAGCAGCGCGACCACCGGCGCCGCAACCAACGACAACCCAAGCCCCAACGTCCCCTGCACCAACGCGGCCAGCACCACGGAAAGCCCGCCCACCAGCAGGATCTCCGCCTCCACCCGCCACCCAACCTTCCCCTAGTCCCCGAACCGCTGCCAGCCAACGGATCCGCACCCGCCCACACCCGAGCCGCCCACACCCGAGCCGACCACAGCACCACCACCCGCCCCAACCACAGCACGCCCGAACCACCGAACGCCCCGACCACAGCGCCCTCCGACCACCGCCCGACCCACCCCGAGCGCCCCGCCGCCCGAAATCTCAGAGGCTAACCTTCCAGCTGCATGGTTGCCCCCTCGGAATCTGGTGGGCTAACCATGCAGCTCAGAGGCCAACCTCTGAGCTGCGCGCGATCGCGGTGCTGAGCCGGTGCATCGCTCGAGGCCCTCCGGCTGATCGTCGTCCTGGAGTCAGGCTTCGCGGATCCAGGTGGCGCGGTATTCGTAGCCGTCCTGCTCGACCGCCTCCCAGCGGAGCTCGACAGAGGCGCCCGGGCGCAGCGACCGGAACCCATCGGCCTCGACCGCGCTGAAGTGGGTCCAGCAGCCGCCGGGAGTACTGGGGCTCTCGATCACGCCCCAGCCCTCCTCGTCGTACCAGTCCCGGACCCGGCCGACCACCGGCCCATCCGGTTTTGTCATCCGGCCAACCCGCGACCTGTCATGCGGATGGCTCGCGAGTCGCGATCTGTCAGTTCGCGATCAGGGAGCGGAGGACGTACTGGAGGATGCCGCCGTTGCGGTAGTAGTCGGCCTCGCCCGGGGTGTCGATCCGGACGACGGCGTCGAACTCCTTCTCCGACCCGTCCGGCGCGGTCACCTTGACATGCACCGTGCGCGGGATCTCGCCGTCGTTCAGTGCGGTGACACCGGTGATGTCGAACGTCTCCTCGCCGCTCAGCCCGAGGGACTCCGCGTTCTCGCCCTCCGGGAACTGCAGCGGCAGCACGCCCATACCGATCAGGTTCGACCGGTGGATCCGCTCGAACGACTCGGTGATGACCGCCTTAGCCCCGAGCAGCGCCGTACCCTTCGCCGCCCAGTCACGCGACGAACCAGAGCCGTACTCCTTGCCGGCCAGGATCACCAGCGGCGTACCGCCCTCGGCGTAGGCCTGGGCTGCGTCGTAGATCGTGGTGACCGGCGCGTCGTCCTTGGTGAAGTCGCGGGTGAAACCGCCCTCGGTGCCGAGCGCGATCTGGTTGCGCAGCCGGATGTTCGCGAACGTGCCGCGGATCATCACCTCGTGGTTGCCGCGCCGCGACCCGTACGAGTTGAAGTCCTTCCGGTCCACGCCGTGCTCGGCCAGGTACTTGCCGGCCGGGCTGTCCGCCTTGATCGAACCAGCCGGGGAGATGTGGTCGGTGGTTACCGAGTCGCCCAGCTTGGCCAGCACCCGGGCCCCGCTGATGTCGGTGACCGGCGACGGCTCGTGCGCCATCCCCTCGAAGTACGGAGGCTTGCGCACGTACGTCGAGTCGGCGTCCCACGCGAACGTCTTGCCCTCCGGCGTCGGCAGCGACTGCCAGCGCTCGTCACCGGCGAACACGTCGGCGTAGTCCTTGGTGAACATCTCCTTGTTGATCGAGCTGGCGATCACCTTCTCCACCTCGTCGGCGCTCGGCCAGATGTCGGACAGGAACACGTCGTTGCCGTCGGTGTCCTTGCCCAGGGCATCGGTCTCGAAGTCGAAGTCCATCGTGCCGGCCAGCGCGTACGCGATCACCAGCGGCGGCGAGGCGAGGTAGTTCATCTTCACGTCCGGGTTGATCCGGCCCTCGAAGTTGCGGTTGCCGGACAGCACCGACACGACCGCCAGGTCGGCCTCCTGGACCCCGGCCGACACCGCCTCGGGCAGCGGGCCCGAGTTGCCGATGCAGGTGGTGCAGCCGTAGCCGACCAGGTGGAAGCCGAGCTTCTCCAGGTACGGCGTGACGCCTGCCTTCTCGTAGTAGTCGGTGACGACCTTCGAGCCCGGCGCCAGCGACGTCTTCACCCACGGCTTCGAGGCCAGTCCCTTGTCGACGGCGTTCTTCGCGAGCAACGCGGCCGCGAGCATCACCGACGGGTTCGAGGTGTTGGTGCACGAGGTGATGCTGGCGATCACCACGTGACCGTGGTCCAGCTCGGTCTCCGCGCCGTCCAGGGTGATCTTGGTCTTCTTCGACGGGCGGCCCTTGCCGCCGTGCGGCACGTGCGGCTCGTCATGACCGTGACCGTGACCGTTCGGCCCGGCCGGGTCGCTGGCCGGGAAGCTGCCGACCACCGCGGGGTCGACATCCGGGTCGTCACCGTCGGCATAGTCGTCCAGCGCTCCGCGGAAGGCTTCCTTTGCCTCGCTCAGAGCGACCCGGTCCTGCGGCCGCTTCGGGCCGGCGATCGACGGTACGACCGTGGACAGATCAAGCTCCAGGTACTCCGAGAAGCGAGGCTCGACCTCGGCGTTGTGCCATAGGCCCTGCTCCTTGGCGTAGGCCTCGACCAGGGCGACCTCGTCATCGCTCCGACCGGTGAGCCGGAGGTATTCCAGCGTCACGTCATCGATCGGGAAGATCGCGCAGGTGGAACCGAACTCCGGGCTCATGTTGCCGATCGTCGCGCGGTTCGCCAGCGGAACCGCGGCCACACCATCGCCGTAGAACTCCACGAACTTGCCGACCACACCGTGATGCCGCAGCATCTGGGTGATCGTCAGCACGACATCGGTGGCGGTTGCGCCGGCCGGCACCGAACCGGTGAGCTTGAAGCCGACGACCTTCGGGATCAGCATCGAGACGGGCTGGCCGAGCATCGCCGCCTCGGCCTCGATCCCGCCGACGCCCCAGCCGAGAACGCCGAGGCCGTTGACCATCGTGGTGTGCGAGTCGGTGCCGACACAGGTGTCCGGGTACGCCTGACCGTTGCGGACCATCACCGTGCGGGCCAGGTGCTCGATGTTCACCTGGTGCACGATGCCGGTGCCCGGCGGGACAACCTTGAACTCGTCGAACGCCGTCTGTCCCCAGCGGAGGAACTGGTACCGCTCGCGGTTCCGCTCGTACTCCAGCTCGACGTTGCGCTCGAACGCGTCCTGCCGGCCGAAGACGTCGATGATCACCGAGTGGTCGATGACCAGCTCGGCCGGCGCCAGCGGGTTGATCTTGGTCGGGTCGCCACCGAGCTCGGCGACCGCCTCGCGCATGGTGGCCAGGTCGACCACACACGGCACACCGGTGAAGTCCTGCATGATCACCCGCGCCGGGGTGAACTGGATCTCGGTGTCGGGCGCCGCGTTCGCATCCCAGTTGCCGAGCTTGCTGATGTGCTCGGCGGTGATGTTCGCACCGTCCTCGGTGCGCAGCAGGTTCTCCAGCAGCACCTTGAGCGAGTAGGGCAGCGTCTCCGCGCCCTCGATCCCCGCCAACCTGAAGATCTCGTACGACTGTCCGTTGACTTCGAGTGCACCCTTGGCACCGAAGCTGTCGACGCTGGCCATCAACCCGCTCCTCTATCCAGTCCGGTCCGCTGCTAGAGCCCATCCTGCCGAGCACCCGGCCCGGCCGGGAGATCAGGCTGCCCTAACCTCCCACTCCAGAATCTCTCGACATCAAGATACACGACATCGAGCCACTTCTTCCACCAGAGCCGGCGCCTAAGTCGGAATAGCGGTGGAGTTATTCCGACTTAGGGCAGCTAAGTCGGAATAGCTGCCTCTCGACCGGTCTCAGGAGACCTGGGGGAGGACTTCTGACGCGATCAGGTCCAGGTGGTCCAGGTCGGCGAGGTCCATGATCTGGACGTACTGGCGTTGGGAGCCGACCTCGGCGAACTGGCCTAGGCGGTCGACCACCTCGGACGGCGTACCGGCGACGGAGTTCTGCTTGAGGTCCTCGACGTCGCGGCCGATCGCGGCGGCGCGTTGTTTCACCTGGGCGTCATCCTTGCCGACGACAACCGTGTGGGCGGTCGACAGGGCGAGGGTCTGTGGGTCGCGACCGCCGGCCCGGCAGGCCGCGCGGACCCGCTCGAACATCGCTGTGGTCTCCTCGACCGAGCGGAAACCCGCGTTGAACTCGGCCGCGTACTTCGCCGCGAGGGCGGGCGTCCGCTTCTTGCCCGCGCCGCCGACGATGATCGGTGGGTGCGGCTGCTGCACCGGCTTCGGCAGGGCCGGTGAGTCCTTCAGCTGGTAGTGCTTGCCGTCGAAGCTGTACTTCTCCCCCACCGGTGTGTCCCACAGCCCGGTGATCAGCTCGAGCTGCTCGGTCAGCAGGTCGAACCGCCCAACCGTGTCGGGGAAGTCCAGCCCGTACGCCGCGTGCTCGCCCTCGAACCAGCCGGCGCCCAGGCCTAACTCGACGCGGCCACCGCTCATCTGGTCGACCTGGGCGACGCTGATCGCCAGCACACCGGGGCTACGGAACGTCGCCGAGCTGACCAGCGTGCCGAGCTTGATCCGCTCGGTCTCCCGGGCCAGCCCGGCCAGCGTGACCCAGGAGTCGGTCGGGCCGGGCAGGCCGTCACCGTCACCCATCACGAGGTAGTGGTCGGAACGGAAGAACGCGTCGAAGCCACACTCCTCCGTCTTGCGCGCGACGGCGAGCAGGTCGTCATAGGACGCACCCTGCTGGGGTTCGGTGAAGATCCTGAGCAACATGCGGACAACGCTATCTCGCGTTTGCGGCCGTCGAGGCCAGAGTTCATCGAGAGTGCACTGAGAATGCGCAGCGAGGTCAGCGGGGGTCCGGACGGGGTCAGCGTGAGGCCGTGTAGAGCTTCTCCAGGTACGACGGTTGCCAGTTCGGCCCGCGTCGGTAGAGCCGCCTGACCAGTCCCTCGACGTCGAACCGCGACGGGATCGGGTTGTCCCACCAGTCCGGCACCTGGTCGTACCACCGGTCGATCCGCAGTGTCCGCCCGGCCGCATCGATCCGGGCGAACAGCCAGCCGCCCAGCTCACCCTGCGACTCGGTCATCCACAGATCGCCGAGCAACTCGCTCAGCCAGTCATCGCCGTACTGCGGGTCGTCGACCTGCGGCGGTTCGAGATCGAACCGGTACGACGGCGCGGCGGGGTCGAGAACCTGTACCTGGATGGTGAACCCGGACGGCACGATCTTCGTCCGCGCCCGGCACCATTCGTGCAACGCCGTCATCGCGGGCGATTCCTGCGGTCGCGGCCGGGGGCGCTCGTACTCCGCCCGCATGGCCTCCTCGATCGACCCAGGCTCCGGCTCGATCCGCGGCCCGTCCGACCCGACCAGCCCGAGCCCGGGAATGGCCATCCCCGCCGCAACGACGGACGCCAGCCCGTTGCCCGTCGCTTTGCCCGATCCGTTGGGGTAATCGCCGTGCGGATCACCCGATGCGGTGTCCCGCCGACCATCCGACAGGGCGTCGTGCGGGTCCTTCGCGGGCCCTTGATCGCCCAGGCCGACCTGCTCCGGCTCGGCATGCTGCTCGCGCCCGTGGTCCGACGACAGCCCATTCACCTGGCCGGCGAACCGCTCCTCCGGCAGCTCGTCGAACCGCTCCTCGTCAGCAAACGAGTCAGGACCTTGCCCGGCAAACCGGTCCCCCTGCTGCTCCGCGAAACCGTCGCGCCCGAGGTCGCCGAACGAGTCCGCACCTTGGTCGACGAACCGGTCCCGCGGGTGCTCTGCGGAACCGCCGCGGTCAAGGTCGCCGAGTGAGCCGTCACCTTGGTTGGTGTACCGGTCCCCCTGCGGCTCCGCGAGCCCGTCGCTCTCCCGATCGGCGTACGGGTCGGGACGTTGGTTGGCGGCGTGGTCGGACTGCGACGAGTGGTGGACGGCGTGCTGGTGCTGCTGCTGATCGGCCGGCTGGGGTGACTTGGCGGTCGGCTCCGGCGTGTGTTCAGGGTCTGCGGTCGCCTGGGATGGCTCGTCCTGGTGTTGCGGGGCGGGTCGAGCGGACGGTTGAGCATGTTCGTGGGTCTCGTTCGAGGGCCAGGATGTGTCGCCTAGCTGGTCGGCGGTCCAGTCCGCGCCGCCGATGATCTCGTCGTGGAACTGGTCGTCGTCGGCGAACCCGTTCAGGCCCGGCTCGAAGTCCGCATCGTCCTCGACCGGCGCGAACGGGGAGCGGGTGGTCGGGTAGTACTCCTCCTCGTACTCATCGTCCACCTCGAACGCGGAAGCACTCTCAGCCCCCGCGGAGACGTCAGACGAGGAAACGTCCGAGCCGGATACCCCTCCGGCGGACGGGGCCCCGAGCGGGACAGCACCGGCAGAGCCAGGTCCGTCAGTGGCTGCGGAGGCGGGTCCGGCCAATCCGGCGGCAGCTCCCGCGGCTCCGGCGGCAGCTCCCGCGGCTCCGGCGGATCCGGCGACGGCCGGTCCGCCAGCGTGTCCGTCTGCGGCGGGTCCGGCGGTGTGTCCGGAAGCGGAGGGGGCGACGGACGGGGGCTCCACGGATGTGGGCTGTGCGGATGCGGTGGGCTCGGTCTCGTCGTCGACGATCGCGGCGATCTCGGCGGTCGGCGCGTCGTCCTCGCTGGAGAGGCCCGGCTCGGCGGTGATAGAGGACGCCGGGCCGGCGAGTTCCTGGGCATCCGCCACGGTCGACGTTGCCTCGGTGCCGACAGGTGTTGACTCGTAACCGATCGAGGCGGGATCGACCCAACCCGGTGTCGACTCGTAGCCGGCCGGAGCCGCGTCGGTGCGGGCCCGCGTGGAGTCGTGCTGGGCCGATGCGGGATCGGCCTGGGCAGGTGTCGGCTCGTAAGTGACCGAGGTGGGATCGGTGTGGGCCTGCATCCGCTCGGAGCGGGCCCGGGTGGGATCGGCCTGGAAAGACGTCGGCTCGTAGCTGGCCGAGGCGGGATCGGCCTGAGCCTGCGTCCGCTCGTAGTCGGCCGAGGCCGCATCGGCTCGGGCAGATGGCGACTCGTAACCGGTCGAGGCGGGGTTGGCGTGGGGCGGCGTCGGCTCGTGGTTGGTCGGGGGTGGGTTGGTGCGGGCAGCAGGGGGTGCGGAGGGGTGGGTTGTGCCGGGGGTTGGTTGGGCGGGCGGGGTGATCGGTGAGGGCTGGGGTGGGTCGGTGGGGGATGCGGGGGTGGCGGTGCCGGTCTGGTAGGCGGTGGCGTCTGGTACCCACTGGCCGTTGATCCAGACGCCGCCGCTCCACTGACCGGGGGCGAGACCGGACTGCGGCTCCGGAAGGTGCCCGGGTGCGTGGGCCTGGTGGGCGGGGCCGTCCTGCCAGGGCGGCTGGGCCGAGTTGTCCTGCCAGGCCTGCTGGGTAGGGCTGTCCTCCTGCGGGTGTTGCTGGGCGGGAGTGTCCTGCCAGGGCTGCTGCTCGGTAGGGCTGTCCTCGCGCGGGTGTTGCTGGGGAGGGGGCTGCGCGGGTGCGCTCTCGTCCGCCAGGTCGGTGGGGGCGTCTACCGGGGGGATGATGCCGGTGTCTTCGGTCGGGTCTACGTCTGGGATTGGCGGGATTACGCCGGTGTCGTCGGAGGCGGAGACCGGGGTGGGTTGGTCGGGGAAGGGGTTGTACTCGCTGGTGGCGTCGTCGGTCCAGGCCGGGGTGGGCTGTTGCTGTGGTTGCTGGGTACTGACCTGGTCGGTTTCTACGTCGGGGACGTACGTCGCGGCGGCGGGTGCGTCGACGAACAGGGAAGCGTAGTAGTCCTCGCCGTCATCCACGGGAGTGCCGACACGGGGTGGTTCTGACGACGGTAGAGGTGTGTTGTACGAGCCGGCGTACATGCCGGGGCCGATGTAGGGATCGGTTCCCGCGGCAACTCCGCCGGCGGCTGGGATGAAGCCGGCGTCAGGTGGGGTGGTGCCAGGGGCGGCGTATGGGGTGGGAGCTTCGGGCGACGGGGTGGGGTCGGGGGCGACCAAGCCCAGGCCGACGAGAGAGGCGTCGTCCTCGTCGCGCTTCTTCTTGCGGCCGAAGCGGCGTTTCTTGCCGACGACGCCGTATCCGTCCTCGCGGGCCGGGTCGGGTTCGGGTTCCGGCTCGGGCTGGTACGGCGGTTGCGGGCTGAACGGGTCGTCCGGTCGCAGCGGGGGCTCCGGCTGCAATGGTGGTTCGGGCGTGAACGGTGGCTCCGGGGTGAATGGCGGCTCAGTCGCCGAGAGCCCCGGTCCCCCGACGTACGGGTCGCTGGGGATCGGGGCGCTGGGGCCGTCGTCGATCGGCTGGCCGGTGAAGGGGCTGAACCCGGCTGGGACGATGAAGAGCTCTTCCTCCTCGTCCTCATCCTCAGCAACGTCCGAAACACCTGAAGCCTCAGCAACGGCCGGGACCTCAGCGACGGCCGGGAACACTGGGACGTCGGGGACCTCAGGAGCGCGGGCGGCCGGAGCGGGTTGGGCGTCGACCACCGCGGCCGCCGCGACCAACGAACCACCGTTGAACTGCTCCGCCGCGATCAACCCAGCCCGGACGTCCGGCTGCAGCGGCGACCTCGGCCCGATCCCCAGCCGCTCGAAGAAGTCCAGCAACCCGTCGAACGTCAGCGACCCGATCAGCCCGCGCGCGCCCACCAGCAACGAGTCGCGCTCGCCGCGGTACCCGGCCCACTCCGCGCACCACTCGACCAACTCATGCGCGGCCTCCTCGTCCGAGGTCAGCCAGGAGCCGATCGGCGCGAACCCGTCGTCGATCGGCTGCCACGGATCACCCTCGTACGACGCGCGCGCCCAGGTCCCGTTGAAGCTGCCGTACACGAATCCGAGCCGCCTGGCCGCGATCCGCTCGCGCACCTCCGGTTGCCCGATCCAGTCCGGCGCACCGGCGAGCAGATCGGCACCTGCGGTCCGGCTGTGCTGGGTGTGGAACCCGAATAGCACCGCCCGGCCGCCCTCCAGCCGGACCATCCGCAGGTCGGATCCGGTCTCGTCCTGGTGGTACCAGCCCAGCTCGTCGGCGTACCAGCGCCGGTCGAACCCAGTGGCATGGGCGACCGCGGCCAGCGCGCTCCAGCGGGCGCGCAGATCGTCGGGGTCGTCCAGATCCACCAGCGGCATCGGGTATCAGGTCTCCAGCAGCGTCCGAGCAAGAGCAAGAGCACGGGCCATAACAGGCCAGAACGGTACCCGAGCCGCCCGACACTAACCAATGACCGGTTCGAGCACAGCCACGCACTCTATGTGATGTGTCATCCCGAACAGATCGAATGCCCGCAGTGAGCTGACCCCGTACCCGAGGGTCCCGAACGTCTTCAGATCCCGCGCCAGCGCCGCCGGATCACACGCCACATACGCGACCCGACGCGGCGACAACGCGGCGATCCGCCGTACGACGTCCTTTCCCGCACCCGTCCGCGGCGGGTCCAGGACAACCAGGTCGACCGACTCCAGGCCCTGCCCGGCCGCATCGTTCAGGACCCGGTCCACATCACCCTGCTGGAGCGTCACATCCGGCAGGTCGTGCAGGTTGCGCCGTGCGTTCTTCACAGCGTCCCGGTCGCCCTCGACAGCCAGTACTGCGCACCCCGCTTCGGCCAGGAAGGCGGCGAACAGCCCCACGCCGGAGTACAGGTCGAGCGCGGTCTCGCCCGCGGCCGGTTCGAGGCCGGCCATCACGGCGTCCAGCAGGGTCGACGCGGCGGCCGGATGCACCTGCCAGAACCCGCCTGCCTCTACCCGGAACCGCCTGTTCCGGACCACCTCGACCACTCGGCCGCCCGACTCCTCGTCTGTCAGTACTGCGGTCTTGCCCTCCGACGACACCACCGCCTGCACCGACGACGTATTGGGCCATCGCTGGTCGAGCACGGGCGGCGTGTCCGGGTGCGCGATCAGGCAGCGGTCGATCGGGATCAGGTCGTGCGAGCGGTGCGCGTACATACCCGGCCGGCCGTCGACCACGGCGTACCGCATCCGGGTCCGCCAGCCGAGCCCGTCGTCACCGGGCGACTCCATCACCACGGTCCGCTCGATGCCACCGATGCGGCGCAGCGTGTCCGACACCACGGTCGCCTTCAGCCGGCGCTGTTCGACGATGTTCGCGTGCTGGAAGTCGCAACCACCACAGCGCCCCGGCCCGGCGTACGGGCAGGGCGGTTCGATCCGGTGCGGCGACGCCACCAGTACTTCGATCGCGTCGGCCCGCAGGTACTTGGCGTTCTCCTCGGTCACACGAGCACGGACGGTCTCCCCGGGCAACGCGTGCCGGACGAACACCACCTGACCGTCATACCGCGCAACACAGTGCCCCCCGTGCGCCACCGGCCCGACCTCGAGCTCCAGTACCGCTCCGACGATGTTCTCGTCCGTCACCGATCTCCTGACGTCTTGCGGGCGCCCCGGCGGACTTGCCCGGCCACCCGCTCCTCCCGGTCCTTCCGCTCCTCGGCTGCCTGCGACGAGAGCAACTGGTAAGGAACGGACGTAACCATGACACCAGGTGTGAACAAGAGCTGGACCTTGAGCCGCAGAGCGCTCTGGTTGTGCAGGACCTGCTCCCACCAGTGCCCGACCACATACTCCGGGATGTAGACCATCACCACGTCCCGCGGCGACTGCCGCCGGATGTCGCGCACGTACTGCAGGATCGGCCGGGTGATCTCCCGGTACGGCGAGGCCAACCGCTTCAACGGGATCGGGACCTCGTGCCGATCCCACTCGGCCTGCAGTGCGTCCGACTCCTCCCGGTCGACGTCGACCGTAACCGCCTCCAGCGTGTACGGCCGGGCTGCCTTCGCGAACGCGAGCGCCCGCAGCGTCGGTTTGTGCAGTTTCGACACCAGGACGATCGAGTGCACCCGGGACGGCAGCGTCAGCTGATCATCCTCCTCCACGGCCATCTGCCGGCGCACCGTCTCGTAGTGCCGCCGGATGCCCCTCATCATCAGGAAGAGGACGGCCATCGCGATGATCGCGATGTAGGCACCGAGCAGGAACTTGGTCGCCAGCACGACGATCAGCACGACGCCGGTGAAGGACAGCCCGACCGCGTTGATGACGCGCGACCGCTGCATCTTGCGCCGACGGCCCGGATCCTGCTCGGTGCGCAGCAGGCGGGTCCAGTGCCGGACCATGCCAGTCTGGCTGATGGTGAACGAGACGAAGACGCCGACGATGTACAGCTGGATCAGCCGGGTCACCTCGGCATTGAACGCGACGATCAGCAGGATCGCGAACCCGGCCAGGATGACGATGCCGTTGCTGAAAGCGAGCCGGTCACCGCGGGTGTGCAGCTGGCGGGGCAGGTAGCCGTCCCGGGCCAGGATCGAGCCGAGCACCGGGAACCCGTTGAAGGCGGTGTTCGCGGCCAGGACAAGTATGACGCCGGTGGCTGCGGCGACCAGGTAGAAGCCGGGTGAGAAGTGGTCGAAGATCCCCTTCGCCAGCTGGCCGATGATCGGATCCTGGTGATACCCCTCACCGACCGGAACCCCGTCCCGGAGGAGCTGAGTGGCCGGATCCTCGGCGAATCGGACCTTCATCACGTTGGCCAGGGTGACCACGCTGAGCACCATCGTGATCGAGATGCAGCCCAGCAGCATCAGCGTGGTCGCCGCGTTCTTGCTCTTCGGTTTCCGGAACGCCGGTACGCCGTTGCTGATCGCCTCGACGCCGGTCAGTGCCGCGCAGCCGGAGGAGAAGGCACGCAGCACCAGGAACGCCATCGCGAGACCACCCACACCGTGGGTGAACTGTTCCTCGGGGGCGATGTCGAACCCCGCGCTGGACGCCTCCGGCAGGTCGCCGAGCAGGTACCGGCCGAATCCCCAGGCGGCCATCCCGAGGATCGTCACCATGAAGACATACGTGGGGATGGCGAACGCCGTACCGGACTCGCGGACGCCGCGCAGGTTCATCGTGGTGAGGAACAGCACCGCGATGACAGCGGCCGTCGCCTGATGCCCTTCCAGCGCCGGAATCGCCGAGGCGGCGTACTGGGCGGCCGAGGAGATCGAAACGGCGACGGTCAGCGTGTAGTCGACCAGCAGCGCGCTGGCGACCGTCAGGCCGGCTGTCGGACCGAGGTTCACGTTCGCGACCTCGTAGTCGCCGCCACCGGACGGGTACGCGTGCACGTTCTGGCGATAGGACAGCACGACGACCAGCAGGACCACCGCGACGACGATGGCGACCTTCCAGGAGAAGGTCATCGCCGCCAGCCCCGCGATCGACAGGGTCAGGAAAATCTCGTCCGGGGCGTAGGCGACCGATGACAACGCGTCGCTGGCGAACACCGGCAGAGCGATCCGCTTCGGTAGCAGCGTCTCTCCGAGCTGGGTACTGCGCAGTTTGCGGCCGAGTAGCAGCCGTTTGCCGATATCGCCGAGAGCGGGAGTCACACCGGTGATGTTAGAGGCAGCCCCGGTCCGGTGTAGCGTCTACACCGCCGATTCGATGCCAGCGGCCCCACCGGGGGCAAGGAGTGATCACGAAGTGCACGTCGTCATCATGGGCTGCGGACGCGTCGGGTCGACGCTGGCCAGGACGCTCGAGAAGCGCGGCCACACGGTCGCGATCATCGATCAGTCCGCTGATGCCTTCCGCCGGCTCAGCCCGAACTTCTCCGGCCGGACCATCAGCGGGATGGGGTTCGACCGGGAGATCCTGATCGAGGCCGGGATCGAGGAGGCCGAGGCGTTCGCGGCCGTCTCGAACGGGGACAACTCCAACATCCTGGCCGCCCGGGTGGCCCGGGAGACCTTCGGCGTCGAGAACGTCGTTGCCCGGATCTACGACCCCGGTCGCGCCGAGGTGTACCAGCGGCTCGGCATCCCCACCGTCGGCACGGTGCGCTGGACCGTCGACCAGATGATCCGCCGGCTGCTGCCGCACGGAGCGGAACCGGAGTGGCGCGACCCCTCCGGCACGGTCCGGCTGGCCGAGGTGCACGTGGACTCCGGCTGGGTCGGCCGGGCTGCCTTCGACATCGAGAAGGCCACCGGCGCCCGGGTCGCGTTCCTGACCCGGCTCGGCGAAGGGCTGCTGCCGAAGGCCGACACGGTCATCCAGGAGGGTGACCTGGTGCACGTGATCATGCTGGAACGCGACGCCGCGGCGATCGAGTCCCAGCTCGGCACCAAGCCTGAGGAGGAGTGATGCGAGTAGCCATCGCGGGTGCCGGAAACGTTGGGCGGTCGATCGCCGCCGAACTGCTGGAGAACGGCCACGAGGTCCTGCTGATCGACCGGGACCCGCGGGCGATCAAGGCCGAGACCGTACCCCGGGCCGAGTGGTTGCTCGCCGATGCCTGCGAGCTGTCGTCGCTGGAGGAGGCCGCACTGCAGCGGTGCCAGGTGGCGATCGCGAGCACCGGTGACGACAAGGTGAACCTGGTCGTGTCGCTGCTGGCGAAGACCGAGTTCGGCGTACCGCGGACCGTTGCCCGGGTCAACCATCCGCGAAACGAGTGGATGTTCAACGAGGCCTGGGGAGTCGACGTGTCCGTGTCGACGCCGCGGATCATGTCGGCGCTGGTCGAGGAGGCCGTCTCGGTCGGCGACCTGGTCCGGCTGTTCACCTTCCGCCAGGGCGACGCGAACCTGGTCGAGCTGACCCTGCCCGAGGACTCCCCGATGATCGGTAGCCGGGTCGGCGACATCGACTGGCCGACCGACACCGCCCTGGTCACCATCATCCGCGAGGGCCGCGTCCTCCGTCCCGACCCCGAAGGTACCCTCGAGCTCAACGACGAGCTCCTCTTCGTCGCCGCCGACGAAACCGAAGAGCAACTGGAAGACATGCTCTCCCCCCACCACCGCCGCGCCGAGGGCTGACGAGGCCGTTGCGTCCGAAGAACCGAGGGCTCTGACCCTCGATTCTTCGGACGTTACTTCTTGTTGCCGCGGAGGAGGTTGGTGACGTGGTCCCGGGCTTCGTCCCACTTGTCCGGCGGGAGGGACCCCCGCAGGACGGCGTACGCAAGCCAGAGCGCGAGTGCGTAGAGCGGGAGGCCCATGCCGACCTTCGCGATGCCTAGGGCGTTCAGGCTGCTGGTGAGATACAGCGGCACCTGGACGACCAGGCGGATGGCGAACAGGCCGACGAAGACCAGGGTGGCTCGGCTGAAGCCGCGGAGCATGGCCGGGTCCTTGCGCCACGCCGTACCGGTCTGGGTGATGAGACCGTAGAGCACACCGAACAGGGGCCAGCGGAAGAGAACCGTGAGCAGGTAGAGCGCGCCGTAGCCGAGGTTCATCAGCAGGCCCGGTAGGTACACGTCCTCGGCGCGGCCGCTGCGGTTGGCGACCCAGGCGGAGATGAGGACGCCGACGAAGCCGCCGAACACGTTGCGCATGGGCTGCTTGCGGATCAACCGGAGCAGGGCGACAGCCGCACCACAGGCGACGGCGACGATCAGCGCGAGCCTGAGGTCGTGGTCGGAGGCGCCATAGACGATCAGGAACGCGATCCACGGCAGACCGATGTCGAGCAGGGCACCCCAGCCGCCGAAGGCGTGGAAGAAGTCCTTGTCGGTGGTCTGCGGCTTGGCTTCGGTCTTGTCATCGGCCGGCGCCGAATCGGTCAGCTCGTGCTCGGCCGCATCCAGCTCGGGCCGCAGGATCTCGACGAGCTTCTCTTCCAGGTTTTCCTCGACCTGATGCCGACCGTCGAGCTGGTCCCCGCGGGATCCCGGCTCAGCCATGAGCTGCCGTCGGACGGAGCTCGTAGCGCGGGTTGAACATCACCCGATCACCGTCCACGACACCGATCCGCCCGGAGGCGATCAGCTCCGATCCCGGGTGGATCCCGGCGATCTTGCGCCGGCCCAGCCAGATCAGCTTCACCGCGCCGGTACCGTCGTACAGCTCGCCTTCCAGCGCCGGTACGCCGCCGCGCGGGCTGAACGTGATCGTCCGCAGGGTGCCGTACAGCGTGACGAGCTCCCGGTCCTTACAACCGGTGATCGACTTCGCACCACAGTCCTGGGCGAAGTCCTGCAACACCTCGGCGTCCTGCTGGTCGCGATCACCGGCCAGCCCACGGAACGCGCGGCGCAGTAGTCCCGCCCCTTTGTCGCTCCCCATACGCATCAGTCTAATCCGCTCGCTGACGTGTTCGGCCGGTATCCGGACATGGTTCTCAGGCCTCTTCCTCGGCGGCCGGCTGGGCTCCGGCAGGCAGCCGCAGCGCCAGCGACTCGCGCGGCGCCATCGGCTCCGAACCGCGGACGACGACCACGCTGCGCAGCGCCTCCTCCATCGGCGGCGCCGCGTCCGGTTCGACCGCGGCGCGGCCGAGCACGGTGGCCCGGAGCAGCCAGCGGGGTCCGTCGACGCCGATCACCCGGGAGGTCTGGCTGAAGATCTGGCCCTCGGGGTCCTGAACCGGGACGACCAGCACCAGCTCGGTACCGAACGGACCCTCGGACTCGGTCGCGGTGCCGCCCATCCGGGTCGCCTCGGCCGCGATCTCACGGCGCACCTCGGACCAGATCCCGCTCGTCCGAGGCGCCGCGAAGGCCCGCAGCTCCAGCGCGGAGTCCTCCAGCACCAGCAGGATCGCCTGGACGTCGCCGCTCTGCTCGTCGACCTGCAGCCGCAGCTCCATCCCGGGCAGCCCGGTGATCACCAGGGCGCCGAGGTCGATCCGGTCCTCGGCCTCGAGCGTGGCGGGGTCCACTTCGCTGACGTCGAACGGGCCCTCCGCGGTAGCGGCGCCACCCTCGTCGACGGCCTCATCCACGTCGGTCGAGACCGTGTCGTCGTTCTTGCCCTTGCGGCGGAAGATCACTGCTCTTGCCTACTTCCTGCATCGTCAGTCATATCGTGCGGCGGTGCGACCCCGCCGTAGTCTCGCTCATCCAGAAGTTCAACGGATGGAACCCGGTCAGCGTTTCACACCGGCAAAACCGCCGGTCGAACCGTGTCCGCCGTCGCCGCGCGCCGACCCGGGCAACGTGGTCACCTCGACGAACCGGGCCCTCTCGACCTGCTGGATCACCAGCTGCGCGATCCGGTCGCCGCGGTGCAGGGTCACCTCGGCCGCCGGGTCGAGGTTGACCAGGCACACCTTGATCTCGCCACGGTAGCCCGCGTCCACAGTGCCCGGTGCGTTCACGAGCGTCACGCCGTGCTTGGCCGCCAGCCCCGATCGCGGGTGCACGAACGCGGCGTACCCGTCCTGCAGGGCGATCGCGATACCGGTGCCGACCAGGGCCCGCTCCCCCGGCTTGAGGGTCACGTCGCTGGTCGTCACCAGATCCGCGCCGGCGTCCCCGGGATGCGCGTACGCCGGGACGGGAAGCTCCGGGTCGAGCCGCTGGATCAGTACCTCGGTCATGGGTTCACCTCGTAGTCGTGGACGTTCTCGGCCGTCATGTCGGTGCCGTGCTCGACGAAATGCTCCGGCGGGACTACAACGAACACAGCGCTCGCCCGCAACGCCACCCTGCCGCTCAACCGGCCGACCGCCTTCGCGTACATCCGTCGGCCGGCGAACCCGAGACAGCGCGCCTCCAGGGACAGGGTGGTCCCGACCGGCACGTGCCGGATGTAGTCCGTCTCCAGCCGGCCCGTCACCATCGGCTTCCGCAGCAACCAGGCCAGCCCACCGAGCGTCTCGTCCAGCGCCAATGCCAGTACGCCGCCGTGGGCGAGCCCCGGTGCGCCCTGATGGTCCCTGGTCACGGTGAACTCACCGGTGATGGTCACGTCGGGTCCGGCCGTCGACACCAGCCTCAGGCCGGTCGGGTGGGACGGACCGCAGGCAACACAGTTCTCGTAGTGCGACGGGAGCACCGTGCCGGGGGCCGGCGCGTCCGGATGGCGCACCGGCGGTTCCAGTTCGCGCTGCGGGGTCGCCGTCCGGCTTGGTGGCTCGATCACGAGAGGCGACCCTACCGACGCGCTCCGACCGGGCACGTGCCAGGCTGGTCATGTGTCGACCTACCACGAGCGACTGAGCGTGCCAGTGCGCTGGTGGTTCATCGCCGCGCTTGCCGTCTTCACCCTCTGGCTGATCACTGCAGTGCCCGCAGGCAACGTGACAGGGCTGATCGTCGCCGGCATCGCGGCCGTGCTGCTGACCGTCCTGTTCCTCCGGTACGGCGGTGCCGTGGTTGCTGTGGATGCCCAGCAGTTGCGCGCCGGTCGGGCCACGATCGACCGGGTGTACCTGGGCAAGGTCGAACCGCTGACCGGCGAGGCGGTCCGGCACGCCTTCGGTCGTGATTGCGACCCGGCCGCGTACCTCGTGCTGCGGAGCTACCTTCGCGGTGCGGTGCGGGTGGAGATCACGGACACCAACGACCCCGCGCCGTACTGGCTGATCGGAACGCGCGACCCGGAACGGCTGGCTGCGGCCCTGACCGAGAACAGCGTGGCAAGATCCTGAATAGCGGGGTACTTGCAGCGAGGAGGCAGTGGTGATCGGAGCCAAGATCGGCTGGAAGCTCGTGCTGGCCGTGTTCACGATGGTGGTCGGGCTGGTCGCCAACAAGGCGGTCACGACGGCGTGGAAGCTCGGGTCCGGCGGTGCGCCGCCGAAGGGGAACCAGGCCGGTTACGTCGAGGTGGTCAGCTGGGCCGTCGCGAGTGGCGCCGCCGCCGCGGCCGCCAAGCGGTTCGCCGAGCAGCGGGCGGCGCAGTACTGGCTGAAGTCGACCGGGACGCCGCCGCCCGGCTACGAGCAGGACGAGGCCGACAAGAGCGTCGTCAAGGCCTGAGAGACGACAAAAGGGACCGTCCCCTCGCGGTGAGGAGACGGTCCCGAGCGGTACGACTCAGCCGAGCAGGGCGCGAGTGCTGTCGTCAGGCAGCGCAGTCGCGGCAGATCAGCTGGCCGTTCTTGGTGTTCGCGAGCTGGCTGCGGTGGTGAACCAGGAAGCAGCTCGAACAGGTGAACTCGTCGGCCTGGCGCGGGAGCACCCGCACCGCCAGCTCTTCGTGGCTCAGGTCGGCGCCGGGCAGCTCGAAGCTCTCGGCGGCCTCGGCCTCATCCTCGTCGACCTTGCCGGAGTTCTTGTCGTGACGGCGAGTCTTCAGTTCCTCGATCGACTCCTCGCTGGAGTCCTCGTCCGTCTTGCGCGGGGCGTCGTAATCAGTCGCCATGGTGTTCCCTGCCCTCTTCGTACCCGTGGTGTTGCCTTGCTGAGCCCATGAACGGGTAGAGCGGCCGAGAAATTCCCCGTCCTGCGAAACCCTTGACAGCGAGGCTGGGATTGGTCTCAATACCGCTCCCGAGGCCGAGATTGTGCCTCATGAACCCGCCTTCGCGCGCGTCGGGGTCCACCTAATGACCCGCGTGTCGCGGAATCTGTCAGGACCGAACAGTGACTTGCTCATTAGTGCGCGGGAATGCGCACTAATGAGCAATTTTAGGATCTGAGTGGATCCGTCGCGGCGAGCACGTCGTGCAGGGCGCCGAACACCCCCGGAGTGGCGGCGATCGACATCTCGGGCGACACCGGGGCGCCGTTCAGCCCGCCGACGGTCGCACCCGCCTCGGCCGCGATCAGGGCGCCGGCGCCGTAGTCCCACGGGTTCAGCCCGCGCTCGTAGACCGCGTCGAGCCGGCCGCAGCCGACGTAGCAGAGGTCGATCGCGCCGACGCCGATCCGCCGGATGTCGCGGACCCGGGTGATCAACTGCTGGACGACTTCGGCCTGCACCTGCCGACGGGTCGCGTCGTACCCGAAGCCGGTGCCGACCAGGGCCTTGCCGAGATCGGTGCAGCCGGAGACCTGGATCGGCCTGCCGTCCAGGAACGCGCCGCCACCCAGGGTCGCGGTGAAGACCTCACCCTTCGGCGCGTCGACGACCACACCGGCGACCGTCCGCCCGTCGTCCTCGACTGCGATCGACACGGCGTACGTCGGGATGTCGTAGAGGTAGTTCACCGTGCCGTCGATCGGGTCGACCACCCAGCGGACCCCGCTGGAGCCGTTGACGTCGTGGCCTTCCTCGCCTTGGAACGAGTCGTCCGGCCGAGCTTGGAGGATCCGGGCCCGGATCAGCTCCTCGGACTCCCGGTCGACCGCGGTGACGATGTCGGTCGCGGTGCTCTTGGTGTCGGCCACTGTGATCGTGCCGCGGCGGCGCTCGACGATCAGCTGGGCCGCCTCGGTGGCCACCTCGACGGCCAGCTTGAGCAGGTCCTGCGGGTTCTCGGAGCTCATACGGATTCCTTCGGTGCCGGCGCGGCTTCGGGGGCTGTTGGAATGGCGGCCGCCGCGGTGGGGCGGCGGAGGGCGGGGCAGCAGTCGTGGCGGCAGTCGTCCCAGGCGGGGCCGAGCTTGCCGACGCAGGGGCGATCCGGTTGCTCGCCGCGCTCGGCGGCGGCCCGCTCCACCACCAGGTCGCGCAGCATCGTGACGAACCGCGGATCGGTCCCCGGCGTCGCCGCCCGGGCCATCGGCAGACCGAGCTTGCCGGCGGTCTCGGCCGCCTCGGTGTCGAGGTCGTAGATGACCTCCATGTGGTCGCTGACGAACCCGATCGGTACGACGGCGACCCCGGGGACCCCGGCCTCGGACAGTTCCTCGAGGTGGTCGTTGACGTCCGGCTCCAGCCACGGGACGTGCGGCGGCCCGGACCGGGAGCAGTAGACCAGATCCGTCCGCCGGGTGACCCCGGTCCGGCGCTCGAGCTCGGCGGTGATCTCGGCCGCCACGTCCACGTGCCAGTCGACGTACCCGTTGCCGTCGGGACCGCTGCTGGCGTTCATCGCGGTCGGGATCGAGTGCGTCACGTAGGTGATCGCGGATCCCTCGGGCAGCCGACTCAACGCTTCAGCCGTCGACTCGACGAACGACCCGACGAAGCCGGGGTGGTTCGCGTAGTGCCGCAACTTGTCGAACACCGGCACGTTCTCGATCGCGGCGACCGCGTCCTCGAGGTTCTCCCGGTACTGCCGGCACCCGGAGTACGACGGGTACGCGCTGGTCACGATCACCACCGCCCGCCGTACGCCGTCCTCGGTCATCTCCCGCACGGTGTCGGTCAGGAACGGCGCCCAGTTGCGGTTGCCCCAGTAGATCGGCAACTCCAGGCCGATCTCGGCGAACGACTCCGTCAGGGCCGCGAGCAACGCGCGATTCTGGTCGTTGATCGGGCTGCGGCCGCCGAACTTGTAGTAGTGCTCGCCGACCTCCTTCAGCCGTTCGTCCGGGATGCCGCGGCCGCGGGTCACGTTCTGCAGGAAGGGCAGCACGTCCTCGGGTTTCTCCGGGCCTCCGAAGGACAGCAGCAGCACGGCGTCGTAGGGAGTCGGATCGGGCGACACAGCGTGGGGCATGTACTGATGTTCTCAGGCCGGGCAGATACGGTGTGCACGGTCCCCCATGCTGAAGCCCTACGTCCGACTCATGCGCCGCCCCGGTGCTGCCGCGTTCTGCGCCGCCGGGATCCTCGGGCGTATGCCGATCTCGATGACCGGTCTGGGCATCGTCATCCTGATCGCCCAGGAGAGCGGCTCGTACGGCCTGGCCGGCGCGGTCTCCGGGGTCGGCGTGATCGCCGGTGCGCTCACGGGTCCGATCCAGGGCCGGCTGGTCGACCGCTTCGGTCAGCGCATGCTGATCCTCATCGGCAGCGTGGTCTGCACCATCGCCCTCGGTGGCCTGCTGGTCGCCGTCCGCGCCGACGCTCCGAACTGGGCGCTGTACGCGATCTCGTTCGTTGCCGGCGGCACCCGTCCGCAGGTGGGATCGTTCGTCCGCGCCCGCTGGACGCATCTGCTCGGTCGCGGCCGGGCCCTGCAGACCGCGTTCGCGCTGGAGGCGGTCGGCGACGAGGTCGTCTTCATCGTCGGTCCCGTCCTGGTCACACTCCTCGCCACCCAGGTCAGCCCGTACGCCGCTCTGGCCGCGGCTGGGGCTCTCGGAGTCGCAGGCGGAATCTGGTTGGCCCTGTTGCGAGCCTCCGATCCGCCGGGCCGTGGTCACGCCGACGGTGTCGGACGGGCCCCACTCCCCTGGCTCTCGCTCATGCTGCTCAGCCTGATCGGTCTTGGTCTGGGCGCGGCTCTCGGGAGTGCGGAGGTCGTCACGGTCGCGTTTACCGCCGCCGAGGGACAGCCCGGCATGTCGGGCGTCGTACTGGCCGTGTGGGCATTTGGGTCACTGTTGGCCGGGCTCTGGTACGGCTCGATCCACTGGCGCGCGCCAGTGGAGCGCCGACTGCTGATCGGGTGCGTGCTGCTCGCGATCTCGCTGGCTCCGCTGCCGTGGGTGGGCAGCGTCCTCGTCCTCGCCATCGTGCTCTTCTGCGCCGGTCTGACGATCGCCCCGACGATGGTCGCCGTCACCGCGTGCGTCGAGGAGTGGGTCCCGCCGCAGCGCCTGACCGAGGCGATCACCTGGACCGTCACCGGCATCCTCCTCGGCGTCGCCCCCGGCAACGCCGCCGCGGGCCGCGCGGTCGACGACTGGGGCGCGTCGTCCGCCTACTGGGTGCCCGTGGTGATCGGAATCGTCTGCGCCGTGGTCGCCAGCATCGCCGTAACCTTCGCCCGCCCCAAAACTCGCTTCGCCCACAACTGACCGTCGGCTCAGGGGTGGCGGGGTAGTGGAGCGTTCCAGCCTCGGCGGATGGCTAGGAGGCGGATGACGAAGCGGACGATTGCGGCGGCTATCGGGACCCAGAGGGCGTGGTACTCGAGGGCGGCCGCGAGGACGACGATGCCGGCGCCGAGGAACGCGGGGGTGGCGTAGATCTCGGACCGGAGGACGACGGGGACCCGGCCGGAGAGGATGTCGCGGATGACGCCGCCGCCGATGCCGGAGATGGTGCCGAGCAGGGCGGCCGACAGTGGTGAGAGGCCGTAATCGAGGGCCTTGCGCGCGCCGATGACGCAGAACAGGGCGAGGCCGGCGGCGTCGAAGATGTTCACCAGTCGTTCGACCCGGCCGATCTTCGGGTGCAGGAAGAAGGTGATCAGCCCGGCCGCGACCGGTACGGCGAGATACCACCAGTCCTGCAGCGCCGCCAGCGGAGTCGCCCCGATCAGTACGTCGCGGAGGAAGCCGCCACCCAGACCGGTGACGAGCGCGAGCACCTGGATCCCGAACACGTCCAACTGCTTCCGCACCCCGACCAGCGCCCCGGTGATCCCGAACACGAAGATCCCGACCAGATCCAGCACAGTGAGAACCACCGATCCATCCACCCCCGCACGTTAACCGCCACTCCCGCCCCACCTATCGAGACTCACCAGCAACCCCCACCCGAACCACGGCGCCAACCGAACCACGGTGCCAACCGCTTGCCAGCGACCGCCGAAATCTCAGAGGCT
Organism: Kribbella caucasensis; assembly: GCF_004361855.1. Lineage (GTDB taxonomy): Bacteria > Actinomycetota > Actinomycetes > Propionibacteriales > Kribbellaceae > Kribbella > Kribbella caucasensis. Next base: position 50,759 of record NZ_SNWQ01000013.1, on the reverse strand, counting down.
GACCTTCCAGCTGCATGGTTGCCCCCTCGGAATCTGACCGGGCAACCATGCAGCTCAGAGGTCAACCCCTGAAATGCGGACAGGCGCGAGCCGCGGGCCGGCGGACGCAAGGTGCGCACGGACGTGGGATGCGCACGGTTCGGAAAATGCGGGCGGGCGAGTGCCGCACGGAAGTAGGGTGCCGGGATGGGTGGACCTCCTCTTGTCGATTACGGTGCGACCTCGGCGCGGCCGGGGTGGGATTCGCTGCCAGGATCGCTCCAGCACGCGCTGGCCGTTGCCCTTGGCACCGAGATCGCCGAGGCGGGGCCGTCGGTCGGGTCGGGGTTCACCGGCGGGTTCGCGGCGCCGCTCAAGCTGGCCGACGGGCGTGAGGTCTTCGTGAAGGCGGCAGACGACTCGATGCACCCGTACCGCGCGTACCAGCGGGAAGCCGAGATCGTGCCGCAGCTACCGCCCGCAGTACGAGTCCCGGAGATCATCACGACGGCGCATGCGACGGACAAGGATGCCAAGTGGTTCGCGATCGCCTCGGCGAAGATCGACGCTCGGATGCGGGGACGCCCTGGACGGCCGACGACTTCGCGCTGGTCACGGCGAACTGCGAAACGATGGCCGCCGCCCTCACCCCGAGCCCGTTGAGCGGTCTGGGCAGCTTCGCGGAAGACGTCCAGACCGGTGACTTCCCGATGCTGCAGCCTGACCAGATCATGTCCGGCGAGCGACCGATGCCGAGCGGATTCCAGCCCTGGTTCGAGGCCGCGCTCCCCGAGCTCGCCGAGGTCATGAGCTGGTACCCCGAAGCGCTGCGAGGCGACTCCGCCGCACACAACGATCTACGGCCCGACAACCTGCTGATCGACACCGCGAGCCAGTGCTGGACAGTCGACTGGAACTGGTTGTCGCTCGCTCCGCCCTGGTTCGACTGGGTCGGCCTCCTCCCCATCGCGCAGTACCAGGGCATCGACACGGCCGCCGCGATCCAACGGAGCCCACTGACCGCCGACGTACCAGCTGATCACCTCGACTGCTTCGCCGCCGTGGTCGCGGCGTACATGCTCACCAACCTCGACGCGCCTCCCCCGCCCGGGTGTACTCCGGAGATCCGCCGGCACCAGCGGCTCTTCGCGTGGACCTTCCTCGACTGGCTCGCGATCCGGCGCGGCTGGTACGACCGCTACTGATCCGCGCCGGTTGGCATAACTTGGAGGTATGAGCAAAGGCCCGGTCACCAGGTTCAAGGTCGAAGTGCTCGACGGCGACAGGACGTCCCGGCGCGAGGACGTGGTCGTCACCGAAGAGCCCCTCGAACTCCGCCTCGAATGGCCCGGCCGGCCACCCGAGCCCCTGGTCGTGACGATGCGCACGCCCGGATCGGACTTCGAGCTGGCCGCCGGGTTCTGCCTCGGCGAGGGGTTCGCGGTCCGGCCCGACGCGATCCAGACCGTTGCCTACTGCACCGACGTCAAGCTGACCCGGGAACAGCAGTTCAACACCGTCACCGTCACCTTCGACGGCCAGCCCGATCGCGAACCCCCGCAGCGGTACGGCGTGACGTCGGCCGCCTGTGGAGTCTGCGGCCAGCAGAGCCTCGACGAACTCGCCGACCGCGACTACGCCCCAGTGGATCCCGTGGAGGTCCCGCTGGACGTAGTACTGCGCCTGCCGGACCTCCTCCGGGACGCCCAGCCCACCTTCGGACGAACGGGCGGACTGCACGCGGCCGGCCTGTTCACGGCCACGGGCGACAAGGTGATCGTGAAGGAGGACGTCGGCCGCCACAACGCCGTCGACAAGGTGGTCGGCTGGACCGTCCTCAACCACCACAGCCGCAAGGGCCTGGTCCTGGTTGTCAGCGGCCGAGCCGGTTACGAAATCATCCAGAAGGCGGCCGCAGCCGGCCTCGGCATGGTCGTCGCCGTCGGCGCCCCCTCCAGCCTGGCGGTCGACCTGGCCCGCCAGTTCGGCATCACCCTCGCCGGCTTCACCCGAGGCAACCGCTGCGTCCTCTACAGCACCCCCACCCGCATCCTCCGCTGACCCCACCAGCCAACCTCTGAAGCACCTACTGCAGCTTGATGAAGTTGGCGCGGGGAACGTATTCGTAGCGCTCCGGCATGCAGGTCAGGATGATGATCTGACCGTGATCGCCGGCCCGGCCGAGTAGTGCTCCCATATCCCGGAGGCGGGCCTTGTCGGACCAGCCGAGGGCGTCGTCGAAGATCACCGGGACGCTGCCTTCGCCGGTACTGACCAGGTGACTGATCGCCAGCCGGGTGATGATCGCGAGCTGTTCCTGGGCGCCGGTGGACAGCGACTCGACGCGGAGCCGCGAACCGTCGAGTTCGCGCTCGGCCACGGCCAGGTCGTCGTCCAGCCAGACGCGGAAGCTCGGGCCGTATACGCTGCGGCCAAGGGCCTCGATCCTTGTTTGCAACGGTTCTGAGTACTTCGTCTGGGCTTCCGCGCGATGCCGGCCGAGGGTCTCGTAGACCCGGCGCGCGGCGTCGGCGCGACGTTTGAGGTTGTCATGCTCGGCCCGTACCGCGGCCAGCTCCAACTCGGCCGCGTCCTGCCGGGTGGCCAGACCGTCGCGGCCGGACTGCTCCAACCGTCCCTCGGTCGTCCGCAACGAATCCCGCAGAGTGTCGCGCTCCCCCTGCAACCGCTGAGCGACCGCCAGAGAATCGGCCAACTCCCCCGCGACCTCATCGGCCCCAGCCGCGTCGGCCTGCTCCTGGACCGCTGTCAGCTCCTCGAGCACGGCCTCGACCTCCGCGGTCGCAGTCGACTCCTCGGCCTCGACGCCCTCGTCTGCCAGGACCGCACGAGCAGCCTCCAACTCGGCAACCGCCGCCGCGAGCCGCTCGGTAGCCAACTCGGCCCGCGCCCGCGCGTTCTGCGCCTCCGACCGATCCTCGTCTGCCGCCTTCCGCGCCTGCGCCGCCGCGAACTCCGCGTCGGTCAGCAACCGCTCGGCCGCGGCCAACTCTGCCCGGGCGTTCTCCAACGCCCGCTGCGCCCCGGCCAGATCCCCCGGCACGGCCGGCTCGGGCAACACGAGTTCGAAGTCGAAGGTGTCCTCCTCGAACTCCTCGAACAACGACATCTGGCCCGGTACGTCTTCGATGATCGGCTGCTTGTTCTTCGCCGTCGGCACGTCCTCTTCCGCGGCTGCTTCGTCCGACGACGTGATCCCCAAACGCGCGCACAACAAGGCGATCCGCTCCCCCGGATCACCCCCGGCCGTCAACGACCGCTCGGTTCGCCGCGCCTCCTGCAACTCCGCCGATGCCGTGTCCCGCTTGCGCAACAACTCGCGCGCGGCCGCCAGATTCCGTACTCCGGCCCGCTTCAGCAGATCCTTCTCCCGCCGGACCGACTCATCGACCCGAGCCCGCAACGTGGCCGCCTCACCACCCGCGCGAACCGTGACTTCGACCTGCCCCGGTACGCCGACCACGAGTTCGCCCGAGACCAGGACCGACACCTCGGCGTCCTCGGCCAACTCCGCCGGCACCGGTGATCCCCCGGCATCCAGACCAGTCCCGGACAACGACACCACGTCCGCACCGACCCGTCGTACCAGCACCTCCGGTACGCCGGCCGCGAGCGCGGCACGTGCCTCGACGACATGGGCCCGCGCATCCTCAAGCGAGGCGGCCAACTCGTCCGTGACCTTGATCCCGTCGAGTACGGCGGACGCGGCGGCGATGCGAGCCCGTACGTCGGCCAGCTCGGCCTGCTGACCCGTCAACCGGTCGAGCTCGGCGCGATCCATCAACTCGGAGACCCACTGCTCCGCCCGCTGGACATCCGTACGCCGATCGTCCTTCAGCTCAACGACTTCGGCCAACGCAGCCTCGGCCGCGTGGACGGTCTCGGCCGCCTTCTTCGCGACGGTGTCGGCCTCGGTCCGGAGCTCGGCCAGCTCGGTGGCGGTCTGGCTGAACCGCTCGACATCGGCGAGCAGGCGTTCCCGGTCGAGTCTCGTGCGGGTGTGGTTCTCCAACCTGGCCCGCGCGGTCTCGGCCCGGGCGCGGACGGAATCCCGGCGGAGCAGGATCTCGTCGGTCGCCTGCTTGCGTTCGCGGAGCTCCTCGACCGAGACGAGGTGATCCTTCAGCCGCGCACTCAGATCGTCGAGGTCCAGCGCGAGTCGCTCGGCCCGGCGGATGTCTGCGACGACCTCCTCCATCGCCTTCGACGCCTGCGCGGATCGCAGTTCGGCCGACGCCACGGCCTGAGCGGATTTGGCGAACTCCCCGGTCGACCGGCCCCGCGGCGTCCAGTAGCGGAGGTACTCGTGCTCCACCGCGCTCACCAACGGCATGGACGCCCCGTCGACCGGCGTACCGGACTCGGCTGTGACCGCGCTGATCAGCGGCTCCGCGTCCGCGGGGGTCGGCAAGATGAGCGACTGGCCCTGGCTGACCATCAACGTCTGCCAGAGCACGGGATCGACGTTCTCGTTGAAGAGCCGCTCGGCCTCGTTGTGCGCTTCGCGACCGGTCCAGGTCTGGCGGCGGCCGTCGGGTTCGATCACGGACAGCTCGGTGGAACGGTTCTTCAGCCAGCGCTTGGTATAGGTGAGCTCGCGACCGCCGAGGGTCAGCTCGACCGTCACCTCGGGGCCGACGTCGTGGCCGACCGGCTGGATGTCGGCGATCCGTTTGGACTTCGAGTCGTCGGGCAGCTCGAAGACCAGCGCGAACGCCTCGACCAGGCTGGACTTGCCGACCTCGTTGTCGCCGACCACCACAGTGGTCCCCATCGCGGGCAGCTGAACGGTACGGTCCTTGACGCCGCGGAAGTCCCGCAGCGTCAGACTGTGCAGCCTCATCCCGCGTCCCGCGCCAGTCTGTGCATCAAGGTCAGCGCCGCACCGGCCTCCTCGTCACCGGCCGCCAGCGCCTGCCGCAACTCCTCCATCGCCGCCCGCGCCGGACCGCTCAACTGCAGCGAATCCAGGTCGGCCGCGTCCGGAGCCGGGCGGACCGTCCAGAACTTCGCCCAACGCTCGACACTCGCGAACACCTCGCCTTGCGCGTCCACCATCGCGTCCAGCCGGCTCAACAACGGCAACGGCAACGACCCGTCGGCGGCGAGCCGGACGTACGTCCGCTCCTTGTCCGGCAACTCGGCGAACCAATCCTCCAACGCGATCAGCGAGCCCTCGTCGTACAGCTCGACGTGGTGCTCGACCATGTGCCAGGCGCCGACCTGCACCGGCTCCACCGCGATGTCGTCAGCCGTGAACGTCACCGCCAGGACGTTGCCCGGATGCGTCTCCTCGGGAGCGGTGACCTCCTGCGTCCCGGAGAACCAGATCCGCTCGGTCACCTCGGTCGTCGAGTGCCGGTCACCCAGCCCGACGTAATGCAGCCTCTGGTCCGCGACGGCGGCCTCGAGGGCGGCCTGATCGATCGTCGGTACCTCGGACATGCCGCCGCTCAGGCTGGTCAGCTGCCCGTGAGCCAGCAGGATCCGGCGCGTGCCCGCCGGCGCCGGCCCGAGCTCGGCGTACCCAGGAGCAGCCGGATCCGACACCGGCCGCCGCGAACGCCACGGCGCCCCGACGATCTCCACGCCGGGCACGATCTCCAGGGGTTCCGTGCCGGTCAGCACAGTCACGTGCTCGGGTTTGTGCGCGGTCCACTGCGCCGACGTCCACAACGAACCCGGCTCGAGCGCGTCGTGGTTGCCCGGCAGGAGGACCACCGGCACCTCGATCCGCTTCAACGCTTCACAAGCGCGCAGAATCGTCTGCCGCTCGACCTGGTTGTGCTCGAACACATCTCCGGCGACCACCACGAACCGCGCCCCGGTCCGCCGGGCGACCTCACCGATCCGCACGACGGCATCCAGCCGCGCCTGACCCCACCGGGCCTGACCGTCCGGCCCAAGGAACCGGCGCATCATCCCCAGCTGCCAGTCCGAACTGTGCAGAAAAGTGATCGACTCATCCATCGCCCGAGAACGCTAACCCGCCCCACCGACAACCACCCAACCAACACACCCACAACCCCCACCTTGCCCGCCATCCGAACAGGTCAACGCCCACCGCAGACCAGGCCGCGACCGCCGGGGGCAGGTGGGTACGGCAGAACGGGGTCGGGGCCGTCGCTGGGGACCTCGGTCAGGAAGTGGGGGGCTTGAACATGAAAATGGCCTGTTCACGGTCCCGGGTTGTTGTTCAAGGTCGCGGGTTTCTCGCGTGCGGGCGGACGGAATCCGGGTGCCGTGGGCGGTGACCGGGGCCGGTGCCGGGGCCGGAGCGGTGACCGGGGCGGTTCGTGGGGTGGTTGGTCGAGTACGCGATCGACCGCGACGCCTGGTTAGCTGGACACCGTGTCTGAAGAGAATCGGCCGTACGCCGTGCTGGATGTTGACGCGACCTTGTCCGATACGAGCAAGCGGATCCACTTCATCGAGCGGAAGCCGAAGGACTGGGACTCGTTCTTCGCCCATGCGAAGGAGGACGCGGTGCTCGACGAAGGCCTGGCGGTCGCGACCACGCTGGCCGCGGATCACGAGATCGTCTATCTGACCGGGCGGCCCGAGCGGCTCCGGCGGGACACGGTGAAGTGGTTGAAGGACAACGGGTTTCCCGAGGGCCGGATGTACATGCGGAGCAACACCGACCGGCGTCCGTCCGTGGCGGTGAAGTTGTACCGGTTGAAGGAGCTCAGTCGGGAGCGGCCGGTCGCCGTACTGGTTGACGACGACGTCAAGGTGTGCGACGCCGCTGAGAAGGCCGGGTACACCGTGATGAGGGCTGACTGGGGACTCGATGCGGAGACCCAGCCGACCTTGTTCGAAGCGCAGGAGAAAGAAGGCAGGACCTGAGCTACATCTCCGGCCGGCGGCCGAGATGGCAGGCGGCCTCGTGATCGCCTTCGCCCGGGCGCGGGGTTAGCGCGGGCCGCTCGGTGATGCAGCGCTCCCCCACCCGATCGGTGTACGCGCAGCGCGGCTGGAACGGGCAGGCCGTCTCGATCGAACCAGCTGACGGCAACTCGCCCGGGATCGTGGCCAGCCGACCCCGCCGCGGTACGTCGGCTCGCGGCGTCGCGCCGAGCAGGCCGAGGCTGTACGGATGGGCGGCGCGGTGGAAGAGATCCCGGACCGTACCCACCTCGGTCGCGTGGCCGGCGTACATGACCAGGATGTCGTCGGCCACTTCGGCCACGACGCCGAGATCGCGCGAGAGCAGCACGAGCGCCGTACCGAACTCGGCCTGCACGTCCTCGAGAAGCCGCAGGATCTGAGCCTGGACCGTGACGTCGAGGGCCTTCGTCGGTTCGTCCGCGATCAGCACCTTCGGGTTGTTCACCAGCGCCATGGCGATGACGACCCGCAGCCGCATTCCCCCGGAGAACTCGTGTGGATACGACTTCGCACAGGTGGCGGCCGAGGGGATACCGACGAGGTAGAGCGTCTCGATCGCGCGCTTCCAAGCCTCCTTCTTCGACACGTTCTTGTGCAGCCGGTACGCCTCGGCGATCTGCCAGCCGACGCTGTAGTACGGGTTGAGTGCGGACAACGCGTCCTGGAAGACCGCGATGTCTTTGCCGCGGATCCGCCGCAACTCGTCCTCGGCCAGCCCGTTCAGCTCCCGGCCGCTCAGCAGTATTTCGCCTTTGACGTCAGCGTTGGACGGAAGCAGGCCCATCACCGCGGCCGAGCACACACTCTTCCCCGAACCAGACTCCCCCACGATCGCCAGCGTCTTGCCGGGCGCAACGGAGAAGTCGACACCGGACACGACCGGAGCCAGCCCGCCTCCGGTCCGGAACGTCACCTGGAGGTCGTGGACCTCGAGTACAACCGCGGACCCCACGAACACTCCTGACATGAACGCAACACCAGCCGGACGGTCGGCCAGAGTCTCCCACCAACCGGGTCCTGTTGCACTAGTTCTCCCGAGGTGGGCCGACCGAGTCTCGCTCCACCAGCGGACAGTCGACCATCAACGGGCCGGATAGGTCGGGGTCTTCCGGGCTGGTGATGATGCGGCCGGCGGCTCGGCCCATTTCGTAGTGCGGGAGTACGACGGTGGTGAGGCGCGGGTGGAGGTTGTCGGCCAGGTCCGGCTGGTCGTCGTACCCGACCAGGCTGACGTCGTCGGGGACCCGGAGGGACATCTCGTGGAGGGCCAGTAGGGCGGCGGTGGCCATCCGCTCGTTGCCCATCACAAGAGCCGTCGGGCGGGCGGTCTTGAAGACCTTGCGGGTGAGGTCGTAGCCGGAGTTCAGCGGTACGGGTCTGGCGGCTCGGGTCAGGTTGACGTCTCCTCGGCGTCGATGAGCTCCCAGTCCCGGCGTTTCGGGATCAGCCGGGTGGCGACGAAGGCGATGATCGCGCCGAGCAGGAATCCGGGGATCACCCAGCGCCATCCGGTCATGATCGACGAGTCGGTCGCCGCTTGGGTCTCAGTCGATGCCGGCGCGGCGGCGTTGCTCGTCGTACCGTCACCGTTCGTCGTACCGTCACCGTTCGTCGAACCGTTGCCGGTCGTCGCCCCGTCGCCGTTCGAGTTGGTCGCGTCGTCCGTGATGGTGCCAGGCGCACCCGTGGGTCCGCCGTACGATCCCTTGCCCAGCAGTCCAAGGCTGCCGAGCACATCGAGCAGCTTCTTGGGATTGCTCACGCGATGCCAGCTCAGCTGCTCTGGCATCCCCCGACCGGTGTGGTCCTCGGACGTCGCGACCCACGGCCCGCCCGGCGCGTCGAGATAGATGACGTCGAGCCGCCAGACCGACATGTCGTGGATCAGCCAGGTCGCCCGGACGAACCGCCCGACCGCGTGCTCCTCACCTCCGGACGACGCCGTACTGCTCGCGGCCGTCACCACCTGCATCAGATTGGTGTACGCCGGATCGTCGTAGCCGACGGCAACCACCTTCGGAGGCGCACTCAACAACACACTGGTCGGCCCACCCGCCTGAGCCGGCCCCGCAAACCCGGCCGACGCGACCACCAGCACCATCAGCAGAACCACCCGACGCACCCAACGCCCCATGACGCCCTCCATCAAGTCCAGTTACCCCATCTACACCGCCCCTCCCCCACCGGTTCCGTCAAGCGGCGGGTTGGGTTGAAGATGTCCGCGTAGGCTGCCGGGATGGAGCCGAGCAAGGACCTCAGCAGCCTTCGGATCGTGCCCGCGGGGCCGAGCGACATCGACGCGCTCTTTGGTATCTATGCCGAAATGGCGGCCGACGGTGGGGCCGAGCCTCAGCACGGAAAGCCGCTGAGGCAGACCTTCAACGAGGGGTGGGTCCGGGACCGAGCCGTCTATGCCGCGCATCTGGACGGGGTCATGGCCGGCGGCTATTTTCTCCGTCCCAACTTCCCCGCCTTTGCGGCACACATCGCGCAAGGGGGCTACCTCGTAGCTCGCTCGGTGCGGCGTCGGGGCATCGGGCGCAAACTTGTCGAGCATTCGCTCCACCAGGCGACCGCCGATGGCTACACCGCGATGATGTTCAACCTCGTGATGGAGAGCAATCCTTCCCGTCGCCTCTACGAGAGCGTCGGCTTCAAGGTGATCGGCTCCATCCCCAACGTCCAGGGCAACGAGGGCGCCCTGATCTATTGGCGCGAACTTGCGCCAAGGACATCCAGCAGCCTGTCGGGTCAATAGCGGCTAATTCCGTTGCTGGGCTGTGGGGGCGTCGACAGAATGGCGCGCATGCGTGGATTTGAACCGGCGAACAGCTTCGGGCCCGAGGTCGCGGCCAGTTACGACAATTCGGCGCGCGGCGACGAGGACGCGGCGGTCGCGAAGCTGGCCGAGTTGGCGAAGGGGGACTCGGCGCTCGAGTTCGCGATCGGGACGGGCCGGATCGGGCTGCCGTTGTCGGCACGCGGGATCCGGGTCGACGGGATCGAACTGTCGCCGGACATGGTCGAGCAGTTGCGGAGCAAGCCGGGTGGGGCCTTGCTGGAGGTCCTGGTCGGCGACATGACGACGACCACGACGGGCCGGACGTACCCGCTCGTGTATCTGGTCTTCAACACGATCTTCAACCTGCTCACGCAGGACGACCAGGTCCGCTGCTTCGAGAACGCTGCCCGGCATCTCGACGACGAGGGCGTGTTCCTGGTCGAGGCCGCCGTACCGAGTGCGTGGCTGCCGAGCAACTCCTATGTCAACGCCGAACACGTCGGGGCCTCGGCCGTCGTACTCGACGTCTGCCGCTACGACCCGGCGACCCAGATCCTGGACGAGAACCACGTCCGCCTCGACGCCGGCGGCGTCCGGTTGTCGCCGATCTCCTGCCGCCTGGCATGGCCGACCGAACTCGACCTGATGGCCCGGATCGCCGGCCTACGCCTCGTGGACCGCTGGGGTGGCTGGAACCACGAGCCGTACACCGGCGAAGGCAAGCACGTCTCGGTCTACGGCCGCTGAGGGCTAGGGCCGCTGAGGCGAGGGTTGGGGCTGCTCAGGGTTTGACGGCGAGGGCGGCTGCGATGAGGCGCTCCCAGGCGGTGAGTTCTTCCGGCGGCTCGGTCGGACGCCACTCGGCCGCGGGGACCAGGCCGGGCTCGAGAATCGTCAGCTCGTCACCGAAGAGGGCGATGATCTCCTCGTCGGTCCGCCAGCGGCCGCGACCCAGCGAACCCTGCAGCAGCTCTTGCATTTGGGCGCTGCGCGGATCGTTCTCGCTGCGGAAGTGGCTGATGAACACGTAGCTGCCGGCCGGGATCCGGTCGACCCAGAACTTGACCAGCGCCGCCGGGTCCTCGTCGTCGTTCAGGTGGTGCAGGATCGCGCTGAGGATGATCGCGACCGGCTGCTCGAAGTCGATGAAGTCCCGGGTCTCCTGGCTCTCGTAGATCCCGGTGGAGTCACGGAGATCGGCCTGGAAGACGGTCGTGTCCTTGTTCTCGGCGAGCAGTGCCCGGCCGTGCGCCAGTACGACGGGGTCGTTGTCGACGTACACGACCTTGGACCCGGGTGCGTGCCGCTGGGCGACCTGGTGCACGTTGTCCGCAGTCGGCAGCCCGCTGCCCAGATCGAGGAACTGCCGCACCGGCGTGTTGACCACGATCTCCTTGACCGCGCGGGTCAGCACACCGCGGTTGTCGAAAGCAATCGCCCGCGAACCCGGCAGGTCGTTGATGAACTTGTCCGCGAGGGCCCGGTCGACCGCGTAGTTGTCCTTGCCACCAAGAAGGTAGTCATAGGTGCGAGCGATACTCGGCTTCGTCGCGTCGATGCCGGGGATCACCGTCTCTTCACGGCCCTGCGCGCCTTCTGCGGCCATCGCGGCGTTCCTTCCCGTCCGGGTTGTGCGACCTCGGTCACTCTATGCGATGCGGAGTGCACCCGTCGCGCCGACCCGGAGTGCCGACGATTGCGTCCGCCTACCTCGTTGCGGATACAGCGATCTCGGTCGCGCGGGCCTTGTCCGCAACGCCTTCGAGCCGGAAGGTCAGTCCGTCGTACACCCAGACCAGCGTCGCCCCGGCGACCCGTTCGACCCGCTCGTTGCCGTCCTTGTCCAGCAGTACCAAGTCGTGCGGGGTGGGGAACCAATAGCCCTCGACGCCGTCGACCGGTTCGAGGCTGGAGTGGTACTTCTTCACGTAGAGCGGGGACAACTCGGCGGCGAACTGCTCCAGTCTTTGCCCCGTCTGCCAGCCCATCGCGATCATGCCGGTCGAGGCCTCCACACCGGTCGGAGTACCGAGCACCTTCGGCACGACCGGCACGAATCCCGCGCGCCGCCCGGCGTCCTCCAACGACAACCGTCCAGTGACGACCGGCGGAGCCGGCGCAGTACTCGGGCCACTCGGTACCGGTCGCGCCTCCACTCCCCCGATGCTCAACCACTCCGCCACGGCAGCCCGGACGGGAGGCGTCAACGCAAGACCGGCAACCAGTACTGCGAACAGAGCCAACAACGCGCGCCACTTGCTCCGGATCACGTCAAGCGGCGTACGGCGTACCGGTTGATCCGCCACTCGCTCCAGCACGGCCGTGGTCAGCCCCTCGGCAACGGGCGGTACGACGGAACGCCCGAGCGAGCGCAGTTCGTCAGCAAGCTGCTCGTCGGTCATCGCTGCACCTCCTTGTCGGGTAACTGACTGCGCAGTCGTTCCAGCGCACGGTGGAGCCGCGACTTGACCGTGCCGCGCGGCCAACCCAGCACGGTCGCGGTCTCCTGTTCGTCCAGCTCCAGCAGATACCTGCAGGTGACGACCAGCCGGTACTGCTCCGGTAGCGCCCGCAACGCGTCCAGCAACTCCCGACGCCGCTCAGCGGACAGCACCTCGACCGCCGGATCGAGCACGTCCTCCGGAACGCTCGCCAGTTCCTCCCGACGCGCACGACGACTCCGCGACCTCTGCAGATTGCGCGTCTCGTTCGCCACGATCCGCAACAACCACGGCCGGAACGCCGACCCCTTCCGGAAGCTCCCGAGCGCCCGGTACGCCTTCACGAACGACTCCTGCACCACGTCGTCCGCATCCGCCCCCGCCCCCAGCAACACCGCCATCCGCTGCGCCACCGGGGCATGCGCCACCACCAGTTCCGCGTAGGCGCCCGAATCACCCCCACGGACCCGCTCAACAACCGCACCCTCATCAACCGAGCTAATGCCGCCTCCTATCCGCTCCCCCTCTCTACACCGCCGCGAGAGGTGCGGTTCCCGGCCGCGCCGACGGGATCTCAGTCTCGATCGGCGCCAGGGGTGTCGAGTAGGCGGTCGAGTTCTTCGGTTGCTTCTTCGGCGCCGGCGTCGGAGAGGCGTTGGAGTTCTCGGAGGTCGCCTGCGGCTACGGCGCGGCGGGTCAGGAACGTGCCGGCGCGTTCGCTGCCTTCGTCGAGTAAATCGTTCAGTTCGGCGAGGTCGCCGCGTTCGTCGGCGAGGTCGGCCAGGCGGTCCAGGGCCTTTTCGTTGCCCTCGTCGGCCAGTGCGCGCAGGGTCTCCCGGTCGAGGTTCGTCATACCAGCCATGGTTCAACCTTTACCTTAAGGGCAAGGTCAAGTGCGCGATCATGGGGACGTGCTCACCATCGGACAGCTCGCTCGGTACGTCGGCGTGTCGACCAAGACCGTCCGCGTCTACCACAACAAGGGACTGCTCCCCGAGCCCGAGCGGGACTCGTCCGGCTACCGGCGTTACACCGCCCACGATGTGGTCGAGCTGATCAAGATCCGGACGCTGGCCGAGGCCGGCGTACCGCTGGCCAGGATCCGCGAACTCAAGGCAGCACCGGACGAGATCTTCCGAGGTGCCATCGCCCAGATCGACGACGATCTCGGAGTACGCATCCGAAGCCTGCGCCAAACCCAGCGGCGACTGCGCGAACTCGCCGAGGGCGCCACCCGACTGCTTCCCGCCGAGGTCGACCACCACCTGCAGGGACTGGCTGAGCTCGGGTTCAGCGCGCGATGGGTCGCGATGGAGCGCGACCTGTGGATCCTCGTGTTCGCCACCCACCCCGAGACGGCCCCCGAGCTCTTCAAAGACCAGGCCGACGCCCTGACCGACCCGGACCTCCGGCAGCTCTACCTCGACTACGACCACGCGCACGACCTCGACCCGCGCGACCCGTTCCTCACCGATCTCGCCCGGCGCATCGTCCAAGCGACAAGACAGCGCTACGGACCGGGCGACCTCCCCGGACAAGCGACCGACATCTCCCAGCTGGTCCAGGGCGCCGTCAACGCCTTGTCCCCCGCCTGGCAACAACTCGACTCCCTCATCCGCCACGACCTGCGTCTGTCGGATCGCGCGGGCTCCCGATCGTCTCCCTGATGTAACCACCTCACGACGACGGGAGATCAACCATGAACCCCACTGCGAACGTGCTCGATATCGCGGTTACCGATCTCGGCGCGGCGATCGCCTTCTACCGGCAGCTCGGCCTCGAGTTCATCCCGGATCCGCACGTGCCGACCGATCACGCGGGATGCGACCTGCCCAACGGGTTCCATCTCATGCTCGACACCGACGACCTGCGCGCCAAGAGCACCGCGAACTGGACTCCGCCGACGAGCGGCCGCACGTTCCTCGCGTTCGAGTTCCCGACCCCCGCCGACGTCGACGCGAAGTACGCCGAACTGGTGGCAACCGGCGTCACCAGCCTGCAGGAGCCCTTCGACGCGTTCTGGGGGATGCGGTACGCCACCGTGGCCGACCCGGCCGGGAACGGGATCGATCTGTACGCCAACCTCCCCGCCGGCTGACCCACGATCGGACAGACTGACCAGAGGAGGTGTGCCGAAAGTGAAGTATGTGCTGATGTTCGTCGACACCGAGGAGTACGAGAAAGAGATCGCGGCGATGAGCCCACCGGAAGTGGCGGAGGTCCATCGGCGGGTCCGACAGTGGTTCGCGGATCACGCTGACAAGATCCGGGCCACCACCGGCAAGCTCCAAGGCGCCCGGGCGGCGACCACGGTGCGGCTGGACGGCGGGCGGATCTTCGCCACCGACGGGCCGTTCATGGAGGGCAAGGAGGTCATCTCCGGCTTCACCGAGATCGAGGTCGAGGATCTGGACGAGGCGCTCCGGATGGTACGAACCTGGCCCGCCTGCCCGCTGATCGAAATCCGCCCCGTGGAAGTCGAAATCCGCCCCATGGAGCCATGACCAAAGCCTCCGACGAGTTGGCTAGCGTGGTCCGGGATCACGCCGGCCGGCTCGCCGCGTCGCTGGTGTCGTTGCTCGGTGACTTCTCCGCCGCCGAGGATCTGGTCCAGGACGCCGTCGAGGCGGCGCTGCGGCGCTGGCCCGAGGAGGGCATCCCCGAGCGCCCGGACGCGTGGCTGTTCACCGTCGCCCGGCGGCGCGGTCTCGACGTACTGCGCCGGCAAGCCAACTACCGCGCGAAGCTCACTCAACTGGAAACCCCCGAGCAGCCGCCGCCCGACGACCGGCTGCGGTTGATCTTCACCTGCTGCCACCCCGCCCTCGCCCGTGAGGCCCAGATCGCGCTCACCCTGCGCGTGGTCTGTGGTCTCACCACGGCCCAGATCGCCGCGGCGTTCCTCGTCCCCGAGGCGACCGTCGCGCGGCGCATCACCCGGGCGAAGCGGAAGATCGCCGACGCCGGAATCCCGTACCGGATCCCGCAAGACGACGAGCTCCCCGAACGGCTCGACGAGGTCCTGACCGTCATCTATCTACTGTTCAACGAGGGCTACCTGTCCAGTACTGCGGACCGCGCGCACTCCCGCGACCTCGTCGACGACGCCGAATGGCTCACCGCACTACTCGCCGGCCTGCTACCCAACGAACCCGAGGTCGCCGGCCTGCTAGCCCTGATCCGGCTCCACCGCGCCCGTACGACGGCCCGCTTCACCGCCAAGGGAGACCTGATCCTCCTCCAGGACCAAGACCGCGCCCGGTGGGACCACACCGCGATCGCCGAGGCCATAACCACGCTCACCCGAGCGGCCCGACGCCACCGCTCACCCGGTCCGTATCAACTGCAGGCCGCCATCGCCGCCTGCCACTGCGAAGCACCCACCTGGGCCGACACCGACTGGCAGCAGATCCTCGTCCTGTACGACATGCTGCTCCACCTCCAGCCCAACCCCGTCACCCGCCTCCACCGCACGGTCGCCGTCCGGTACGTCGATGGCGTCCACGCAGCCCTGACCGAGTTGGACGCGCTAGAACCCGATCTCCAGCACTACCCCCTCTTCCACGCCACCCGGGCCGAACTACTCCGAGCCGCCGACCACCCCGCCGAAGCCCGCGCCGCCGACCAACGAGCCCTGATTCTCACCACCAATCCAGCCCAGCAAAGCCTCCTCCACGATCGCCTCACCACTTACTGAGAACTGCGTCAAATGATGCGTGGACCGTCGATCGGCCGCAAAAAAGGCCGGGGCTGTATAAGGTCGGGGCTGTGCCCGATGTCGATGCCTCGTTCCTGCGTCTTCCCCGTCATGAGTTGGCCGGTGCCGCGTTGCAGCGGGCACGGGACCTGGGGGCCACGTTCGCCGAGTTCCGGTTGGAGCGGATCCGGTCCGAAGCGATCTCGTTGCGGGACAGCGTGCTCCAGAGCGCCGTCGACGACGAGGATCTCGGGCTGGCGGTCCGGGTGATCCACGACGGGACCTGGGGGTTCGCGGCGGGTGTCGCGCTGACCACCGACGAGGCGGTCCGGGTCGCGGAGCAGGCGGTCAACATGGCCCAGGTGTCCCGGCCGATCAACACGGACACGATCGAGCTGGCCGGCGAGCCCGTGTACGACGACCTCACGTGGGTCTCGTCGTACGAGGTGGACCCGCTGAGTGTGCCGCGGGCGGACAAGATCGCACTGCTGACCGACTACAGCGACCGGCTGCTCAATGCGGACGGAGTCTCGCACGTGAACGTGTATGTGGCCTCTGTCAACGAATGCAAGTTCTACGCGAACTCCGAAGGTACGTCGTACACGCAGCAGCGGGTCCGGATCGGGCCGGAGGTCGAGGCGGTCGCGGTGGACGCCGAGTCGGGCCGGTTCGACTCGATGGCCAGTTGCGCGCCACCGGCCGGACGCGGCTGGGAGTATCTGACCGGCACCGGCTGGGACTGGGACGACGAGCTCGCCCGGATCCCCGGCTGGCTCGCCGAGAAGATGGCCGCGCCGACCGTCGAGGCGGGCGTGTACGACCTGGTCATCGACCCGACCAACCTCTGGCTGACGATCCACGAGTCGATCGGCCACGCCACCGAGCTGGATCGCGCCCTCGGCTACGAGGCGAACTACGCCGGCACCAGCTTCGCCACCCTGGACAAGCTCAACAAACTCCAGTACGGCTCCCCGATCATGCACGTCACCGGCGACCGGACCGCGGAGAACGGCCTGTCCACCGTCGGGTACGACGACGAGGGCGTCGCCGGGCAGCAGTGGGACCTGGTGAAGGACGGGATCCTGGTCGGGTACCAGGTGGACCGCCGGATGGCCAAGGTCAACGAGGACGTCCTCGGCACGCCCAGGTCCAACGGATGCGCGTACGCCGACTCGTCCGGGCACATCCCGATCCAGCGGATGGCGAACGTATCCCTCCAGCCCGACCCCGGGGGACCCTCGACCGAGGAGCTGATCAGCCGGGTGAAGAACGGGATCTACATCGTCGGCGACAAGTCCTGGTCGATCGACATGCAGCGGTACAACTTCCAGTTCACCGGCCAGCGGTTCTACAAGATCACCGACGGCAAGCTCGACGGCCAACTGCGCGACGTGGCCTACCAGGCGACCACGACCGACTTCTGGGGTTCGATGGAGGCCGTCGGCGGACCGCAGACCTACGTCCTCGGCGGCGCGCTCAACTGCGGCAAGGCCCAGCCCTCCCAGTCCGGCGCCGTCACCCACGGCTGCCCGTCGGCGCTGTTCCGCGGCGTCAACATTCTCAACACCACGCAGGAGGCCGGCCGGTGACGACCGCCATTCAGCTCACCCCGCAGGACACGATCGAGCGGGCTCTCGACCTGGCCGCGGCCGATGGCGCCGAGAGCTGTGTCGTGCTGGTCTCCGAGACCTCGAGCGTGAACCTGCGCTGGGCCAACAACACCCTGACCACGAACGGCGCCATGCGTGGTTCGAGCGTCACGGTGATCGCGACCGTCGGAGCAGGCGAGGGTACTGCGGCCGGCGTCGTCACCCGCTCGTCCGTCACCGACCTGACGTTGCGCGATATCGTCTCGGCGGCCGTCGCCGCGGCCCGCGCGTCGAGCCCGGCCGAGGACGCGCGCCCACTCGTCCAGGGCACCGTCAGCCCCGACTGGGACGAGGAGCCCGACGAAACCTCGGTCTCCGTGTACGAGAAGTTCGCCCCTGCGCTCGGCGAGGTCCTCACCCGGGCCGGCCAGGAGAACCGCTGGCTGTACGGGTTCGCCGACCACCAGGTGGTCACCCTGTACGCCGGGTCGTCGGCCGGCCTGCGATTGCGGCACACGCTTCCACGGGGACACGTCAGCTCCACCGGCAAGACGGGTGACCTCAGCCAGTCGGCCTGGGTCGGTACGGCGACGCGCGACTTCACCGACATCGACGCGCACGCCCTCGACGCGGAACTGACACGGCGCCTCGGCTGGGCCACCCGGACCGTCTCGGTGGAGGCCGGCCGGCACGCGACGGTGCTCCCACCAACTGCGGTCGCCGATCTCACGACGTACCTGTACTGGTTCCTCGACGGGCGGGATGCGCACGAAGGCCGCTCGGTGTTCTCCAAGTCGGGCGGCGGCACGCGGATCGGCGAGGCGCTGTCGGAGCGGCCGGTCCGGCTCCGGTCGGATCCGAATCAGGCCGGGCTGGAGTCGTTCCCGTTCGTGGTGGCGGAGTCGTCCAGCGGTGCGTCGAGCGTTTTCGACAACGGCCTCACGCTCTCACCGACCGACTGGATCCGTGGTGGCAAGCTGGAGAACCTCTTCCAGAGCCGGTTCACCGCCGACCTGACCAGTGCGCCGGCCGTGACCCCACCGATCGGCAACTACGTGCTCTCCGTCGACGGCGCGACCGGATCTGTGGACGACCTGGTCGCGGGGCTCGATCGAGGGCTGCTGCTGACCTGCCTGTGGTACATCCGCACCGTCGATCCGCAGACCCTGCTGCTGACCGGTCTGACCCGCGACGGGGTCTACCTGGTCGAGAACGGCGAGGTCACGGGCGCGGTCAACAACTTCCGCTTCAACGAGAGCCCGGTCGACCTGCTCTCCCGCTTCACTGCGGCCGGGGCGACGGTGCCGTCGTTCTCCCGCGAATGGGGTGACGGCTTCTCCCGTACCGCGACTCCGCCGCTGCTGGTACCGGACTTCAACATGTCCACGGTCAGCCAGGCCAGCTGACCACGCGAGGCCCGCGATCCCGCAGTACCGGCTCTGGACAAGCCAAGGTCCCGCGAACCGCCTCTGGTTCGCGGGACCTGCGCTGTGTGGACGGATCAGACCGTCGGGTAACCCGGCTCGGCGTTCCCAGCGCCGGCGCCGAAACGCTCGGCGGCCTTCGGGTCCGGGCCGTACTGGTTGTCGCCGGGGTTGCCCTCGGTCGCCGCGAAGACGATCAGCACGATGGCGCCGATCAGCGGGACCAGGCCGATGAACACCCAGAAACCGGACTTGCCAGTGTCGTGCAGCCGCCGGACCAGCACCGCGATGCTCGGGAGCAGGACGGCCAGCGAGTAGATCGTGCTGATGATCCCGACGCCGCTGCCGTTGGTGCCGGCGACGCTGTCGACGATGCTCAGGATCACCGAGATGACCAGGTTGAACAGGAAGAACATCCAGTACTCTTTGCGCCGCGCGCGGCCGCTGAATACGGCGTACTTCTTCAGGACCTCTGTGTACCACTGCATTGCTTACTCCGTTGGTCGAAGGTGAGACGCGGACCGACTCTGTCGGAACCGGTCCAGTTCGTCAATGCAACTTTTCGCTTTGGTGACCACACCGCAACCTACGACGCCGTCGGTCAGGCCGCGGTTCCGCCTTTGGCTTGGGTGATTCGCCAGAGCCGGCGCTGTCCTTCGCGGTACGGCGCGACGTCGCGCAACTCCCACCGATCGGCCAGCTCGTGAATCAATTCCCGATCGAAGAACCGGCAGGCGAAGCCTTGTTTGTCCAACAGTCCGTCACCGAGTTCGTCGCCATTATCATGGCAAGGGTCCTCGGTGGACCAAACGCTGTAGACGAAAAGCCCGCCCGGTCGCAGGACGCGACGGATCTCGTGCATCAGCGACCGCAGCTCGGCGCGCGAGAAAGCCATGTTCAGCAACAGATTCGCGTACACCGCGCCGACCGTCGCATCAGCAGGCGGTAACGGATCGCGTACGTCGTGCAACGCCGCGGTGACGCGATCGTCGAGCCCTTCCCGCTGCGCGTCCAGCCGCAACTGGTCGAGCGCCGCTTCGCTGAAGTCGGTCGCGTGCACGCTGAAACCCTGGCCGGCAAGGTAAAACGCGTCCCGGCCGTGGCCGGCGCCCAGCTCCAGCACGTCATCGATGCCCTCGGCACCGAACAGCGCGGCGGTCCAGCGCGCCGCCGCGGACGGCTCCCGCCCGTTCAGTCGCGGGTTCTGCTCGTACGCCGCCTGCCATCTGTCCTGCTGAGCCCGTGCGAGCTCTTGTCCAGTCTTCATCCTGCTCCCCGTGGTGTCCTCGCCGGTCTGGACGACCGGCAGACCGCAGCAGCCTACGCGACGATTTGAGTAGACGTACTCAAGCGGTGTGCCGAACCGTGGCGGGACAGTGGGATCACCATCGCCCGAGGAGCCAGGATGAACCCCCAGTCGACCCAGTTCCGCTGCCCCACCTGCAGCAGTCCCCTGACACTCACAGTCACCCCATTCGTTGCCCCCAGCCCGCTACCCCCGCTCCCGGCGTACCCCGCACCCATGCCGCCGCAAGCCCTCCCGCCGGCACCACCCGACTTCCCGCCCCAAACCTTCCCGGGTCGCAGCTTCCCCGCGCCCCCGCCGCGCGGCGTCCAACCGCCGGCCCCACCCTCGACCCCGCAACCGGTACCAGCGGCCACCGCGCGTCACCTTCCCCCGCCTCCTGCCCCGCCGCAGCGTCAGCAGCGGCCGCCGAGCAGACCTCGACGGCGCTTGAGCCCACAAGCGACCCTCCTCGCCCTGGGCGTCCTCCTCCTGCTCGCCGCGGGTGTCACGTTCCTCGCCGTCACCTGGGACAGCCTCCCGGTCGCCGCCCAGGCCGCCATCATGGGCACCCTCGCCACCATCGCCCTGATCGGCGCCATCCCGATGGCCAAGCACAAACTCGCCGGCACCGCCGAAGCCCTCGCCATCCTCGGCTGCGGTCTGCTGATCGTCGACCTCTACGGCATCCGCGCCCTGGGCCTGATCACCGCCTCCGACGCCCTCACCTACACCGCGGCCGCCGCCGCGATAGTTGCCGCCGTCAACCTGCTGATGAACCGCCTCGCGCCCACCGTCAAGACCTTCGGCCTGGCCGCCGTCATCGTCGGGCAACTCCCCCTACCCCTCTTCCTGGCCGACCGAGTCGACCTGGCGGCCCTGCTGCTCGGCCTCCTCATCCAACTCGTCATCACCCTCTACTGGTCCGCACAAGGCACCCGCACAGTCCGCATCACCGGCGCTATCTGCTCCGCAACAGTCTTCGCGGGCATCCTGCTCACCGGATCGACCCGAGTCCTCATTGCCCTGGTCGCCGACCGCGACCCCAACTTCGCCGACTTCATCGCCGACATGTTCGGCCTCTCGGCCACCGCGTTCGTCCCCCTCGCGGCAACCACCGCGATCGTCTGCCTCACCGCCGCCACCGGGATCCTCCTGCTCAACAAGCGAACGCTTCCCGGCGGTCTCACCCCCACTCCGGGCGAAATCCTCTGCACCGCTACCGCCGCGTTCACCGTCGCAACGTTCCTCCCCCAGATCCCCGAGGCCGGCCGCTGGCTGACCACCGCCCTCGCGACCGTCCTGGTTCTCGTCGAACTCCTCCGACCCCGCCGTACCGGCCGCCTGACAACTATGTTGCTCACGGCAACGACGACCTCAGCCACCGTCGCAGTACTGGTCAGCACCTTCTCCTCCGATGTCCGGCAACTCAGCCTGATCGCCGCACTCGTGGCCGCCCTCGCCCTCGTCGCCGGTTGGCGCAAGCGCCTCGAGGCGACCACCACCGCGGCGACCGCCGGATTCGCCGCCCAACTCGCCATCGTGCTCGCCGTCATCGACGAGTTCATCACCCTCTGGACCGGCGGAATCGCCCTGGCCGTCGTCGCCGCCTGCTCGATCGCCGCCGCCACCCGGTACGTCGGCCGCCCGCCGGAGCGCGCTCTGCTGATCTCCGGAGCGACCGCCGCCCTCCTCGCCGAGATCGTGATCCTGCTGGTCTCGCCCGGCACCGGCACCGGAGTCGTCCTCACCATCGCGGCCGCCCCGCTGGTCGCGTACGGCATGCAGCCCGGTCGCCGAGACGCCCTCCTCGTCGCCGGCCTCCTACTGATCTTCGCCAACACAGGCTTCGTCCTCGGCACGGACACCACCACCGTCGAGTGGTTCACCGTCCCGCCGGCCGTGATCATGCTCGCCCTCGGCATCCTTCGCTGGCGCGACCAGCCCAGCTGGCTGTTCCTCGGTCCCGGCCTGCTACTCGGCCTGGTCCCCTCCGCCCTACTTGCCGACGGCAACGACATCCTCCGGACCACCCTGGTGATCACCGCCGCCGTCGCCGTCATCCTGGCCGGCACCCGCTTCTCCCTCCAGGCCCCCTTCGTCGTCGGCGCCGCCGTCCTCACCAAGATCGGCCTCTGGCAGTTCCTCGAGGTCGCCCCCCTCATCCCCCGCTGGATCACCCTCGCCCTGGCCGGCCTCATCCTCCTCACCGTAGGAGCCACCTACGAACGCCGCCTCCACCAAGCCAAACAAGCCGCCCGCTGGCTGACCTCCCTCCGCTGACACCCGGACCCGGCGAGTAAGAGGAGAGCTGTTGCTGAGCCACGGAACGCCGCATACTGGGCTTTCCCGGACAACGACGAGTACGGGGAGCGAATGGCCGAACGCAGCGACTGGGACTCGCCAGATGCGCTTGTGCTGATCAGCGTTCTGGAGAAGCTGAGGGCGCGCGACGGGCTAACCCTTGCCCGGCTTCAGGACGGCCGCAACGGAGTCGCCGCTCCCCTGCTCGGACTGGCCGCGACCCGGCGGTACGCGACCGTGCACGACATCGAGCTCGCCCCGGCCGCGCTCGATGTCGTGGGCCAGTGTGTGCGGCACACGATGACCGGCACCGACCAGATCGTCGCCGACGCGATCCTCGCGCTCGGTCTGTTCGCCGACGAGTACGCCCGCCACAACGTGGACTCACGGGCGATCCAGTCGCTGTCCGCCGACGCGCTCGGGCGCCGTCGTAGCGCCCTGCTCGGCAACTGGCGCCGCCTGCACGAATCCCTCGGGTACGCCCCCGGCGAACCACCGAGCGACCGAGTCCTGCGGGGTACGACGGAACGCGACGTACTCCACGAACTCGCGCGCCAGCTGATCCGCCGGGAGGTGTACTCGGTCGGCTCCAAGAGCGTGGTCACGCCCGCACCTGGAGAGATCACGTCGGCCAGTACTCCGGTAGCGCGGCGGGGCAAGGTGATCGTGGTAGGCGGCGCAGTGATGGACGCGACCTTCCGGACCAAGAACATGCCGGCCAGGGAAACCTCCAGCGAGGCGTACGGCTTCGACCTCTCCCCTGGCGGCAAGGGCCTCACCCAGGCGGTCGCGGCGGCACGGCTCGGCCTGGACGTGGCCCTGATCGCCGCGGTTGCCGATGACCGGTTCGGGCAGGAGATCATCCACTATCTGCGCGACGAGGGCGTCGACACCTCGCTGATCAAGGTCGTGCACGATGCGCGGACGCCATTCACCGGCGTGATCGAGATGGAGCTCGGTGACAGCATCGCGGTGAACTGGCGCAATCAGGTCGAGGTCCGACTCGACGTACGGGATGTCGATCAGCGGTCGCAAGAGCTGACCAACTGCGACGCCGTCCTGGTCACGTTCGAGATCCCACGCGAGACGGTTCAGCAAACGTTGGCTCTGGTGCACACCGACGACGATGACAGGCCGATGGTCATCGTGACCCCAGGGCAGCCGTATCCGGACGAGACCATCTCGCGGCACTCGCTGACTCACATCGATTACCTGGTCGCACAGGCCTGGGAGCTCGGGCGGTACGCCTCGACCAGCCAGGAGCGATTCGACCCGGACCCGGTCGCCCGGAACTTGCTGGCGTATGGCGTCGAGACCCTGTGCCTGCTGGTGAACGGCGGCTGCACGATCTACTCCGAATCTGCGCACGAGGCCTTCCTGGTACCGACGTTTCCGTCGATCTACAAGGGGTCCTCGGCCTCACGGGACGCCTTCTGCGCCGCGCTGGCCGCGAAACTGATCGACAATGACCGCGTGTTCTCCGAACAGGTCGCACTGTGGGCGGCCGCAGCGATGTCCTGTGCGACCGCCGATTTCCCGCTGTCCAATTCGATGCCTGACCGCAAACGCATCGAAGCGCTGCTCACCAGGTCGAAGTTCACGGTCTCAGTCCGCTGATCCGAAAGCTGCCCACCCTCAGGCTGCCCGAACACTCCGGCGGGCCCTGCGGGTTTGCGGGGGATCGTCCATACTTGCTGGTGACCGACAGTCGCAGGCGCCGGGGTGCGAATGGCCAACCGCGAGGAACCGGACACGTCCGAAGCCGTGGTGGTGGCGCTTGCGTTGCAGAAGCTCCGGATGCGCGGCGGATTGGTCGCGTCCCGGCTGCGTGATGCCGGAGACGGCTCACTCCTTCGCCTGCCATCGGTGCTGGAGCACGCGGCCCGGCATGAGGTCGAGCCGCCGGAGGCCGCATTACAGGTCATCAGCAAGGCGATCAGGGAACTCGCCAACGGAACGCACCGGATCGTCGCCGACTCCGTCCTTGGTGCCGGTCTTCTTGCGGATGCCTATGTCGAGCACGGGTTCGATGACCGGGTGGTCCGATCCCTTCGGGCCACCTCGCTCATGCAGCGCCGCACGACGTTGCTCGCGAACTGGCGTCAGCTACATCTGGCGATCGGCATCTCGGCGCCGGTCGCGCCCAGCGATCGGACCCTGCGCGGAACCATCGAGCCAGAGGTGTTCCGGCAGTTGGCCCGCCGGCTGATCCTGCCCGACCCGCTGGAACCAGACGAGCCCGACAAACAACCGTTCCCGGCATCCGCTCGTCGGCCCCGGCCCGCCGGCCGGGTCATCGTCGTGGGCGGCGCGGTGTTCGACTTCGTCTGGCGGACGAACGTCATTCCCCAGCACGAGACCTCGACCTTGGCCGACGACTGCCTGCTGCTCCCGGGCGGCAAGGGCGTCAGCCAGGCCGTCGCCGCGGCGCGCCTCGGACTGAAGGTCAGTCTGGTGGCCGCCCTGGGCGACGACTGGTTCGGCCAGATGATCGTCGACCACCTTCGCGACGAGAACGTCGACACGTCGCTGCTGAAGATCGTGCCCGGCGCGCGGACCCCGCTGACCGGCGTGATGGAACTGTCGCTGGGCGACAGCATTGCGGCCGTATGGCGGAACAAGAGCGCGATCAACCTCGGCATTCGCGATATCGAGCTGCTGTCTCGCCAGATCACCGACGCCGATGCCGTCCTCGCCACCTTCGAGGTGCCGCTGGAGACTCTGCATCGCACGCTCGAACTGGCCCGCTCGGGCACCGGTCACCACCCGACCGTGATCGTCACCCCCGGCCAGCCCTATCGGAACGACCGGCTCTCCCGGCAGCACCTGGGAATGATCGATTTCCTGGTCGGCCACACCTGGGAGTTGAAGCGGTACCTGCCGCCGGACGAGACCAGGTTCGACCCTGGCAGGCTGGCCGAACATCTGCTGGACCGCGGGCTGGGCACGCTCTGCCTGCTCGAGAACGGGAGCGGGCTGGTCTACTCGCAGACGGTGCCCGAACTGCGCCGGCTGCCGACCACTTCGTCGTTCTCCAAGGTCTCGGCGATCACCCGTGACGCCTTCTGCGCCGCCCTCGCGGCCAAGCTGATCGACGACGGCCAGTTCAGCGTCGGCGTCGCCGCCTGGGCCACGGCCGCGATGGAGTGTGCCGCCGAGGACTACACCGAGTCGTCGATGATGCCGGACCGCGATCGGATCGAGCGAAAGCTCCGCAACCCAAGCTGACTGCCAGTACGCCGCCGCAGCCGTCGGGGTCGTCGCCAATTGGCAACTCCGGCGCCAATTTGGCAAGCCGGCGACCGGTCGGCGATCGGTATCGCTGCCAAATAAACGGCGTTGACACCCAATTGCCGTGCTGTTCACTGAAACCAGCAAAGTCAAGCGGTGAAGGGGACCCAATCTAGCGCACACCGCCAGGAATGCAAACCCGAGTCAGCCATGGAAGTGAGGGATCCCGATGACTGAGAACAGCGCTCTGGTATTGATTCTGATGGTGATCGCAGCAGCCCTTTTGTATTCGTTCTGGAAGCAGGTTCTCGTCCTCCTGCTGCTGGGAGTACTGACGATCTTCTGCTTCGGGCTGTACAGCGTCGTCGCCTACAGCATGTCGGGCTGAGCCCGACCCCAGTCAGGGCATCCGGAAACCCCGGGTGCCCTGACCTCAACGGCGGACCAGCCTGGCCTCACCCGGGGTCAGGCTTTCGGTCTCGCCACGCACCCGGCAGCAGAAGATCTTCGACTCGACCAGCCTTGCCCGGCTGTGCTGGACCAGGGCACCCGACTGGGCTCGCACCTCGGACAGATTGGCGGTTCCGTACCTCAGTCGCAGTTGACGGGGGCTGAGGTACGACCCGTCGACGTACAGGTAGGGCCGGGGCTTGACCGACAACCAATGCTGCCAGTTGGCCGCCCGATAGCTCGACCCGGTGAAGCCGAGATTCGGGTCGACGGCGGTCGTCAACAGCTCGACCTCCGGCCCACGCAGTACGGCCCGAACCCGGGACAGCATGTACGAAATGGCGTTGCTCGGGGCAACGTCGAAGGAATAGACCCGGGATACGTCCCAGATCCGGTCCAGCGGAATTCCGAACTGCTTGCCGAGTTGCTTGCCGACCACCGGCCATTCGAGCGGCGTGACGCTGCACAAGGTGACCGGGCGGCCGTCCACCGGGTCCACCAGGGCGAAATTCCGCGAGCCCGGACGAGCGCTGCGCAGATAGTGCAGATGGTTGAAGATCTCGACGACCTCCCCGTCACCCGCACATTCGACGAACCGCAGATCCGCCAGCGGGAAGGAACGGGTCGGGATCAGATCCTCGACCTTCTGCTGATCGGCACGCAGACCGACCGCGCAGTTGCGCAGCTCGGCCTCCAGCTGGCGCAGTCCGATCCGGCCGTTGTGCGCGGCAACCCGCGGGAGATGCAGCAGAGTGCGAACTGCGAGCGCCCGCGCTTCCACCTTGTGCCGTGTCGCGGACGCAAGCACCTGGGCGGCGAAGGCCGGGTCACCGACACGGCAGTCGTCCAGCATGAACTTGGCCGGCGGTTGAAGGGGGGCGATGGCATCGAATTCCGCCCCAGCGGCAAGGGCACGCATAATCGCGCCTCCTGTCTTACTGTGATGTCGAAGACACCCTGAGATAGATGTTACCCGCGGGGACGGTCAGATCCCGGCCCGCAGCCGCCGCTTCAGGATGCCGAGCCGGGGCTGAACCAGGTCGTTTCGCAGCCCCTCCGGGTCCAGCCGGACGTACGTCACCCGGTACTCGGTCCGCAGGTCACGCCTCAGCTCGTCGTGCGGTAGACAGAGCACCGGATAGTCCCGCAGACTCTCCGCTTGATCGCCGGTGAGGTCGACGACCAGGCGTCCTGGATCGTCCTCGTCACCGATCTCTACCCAGCAATGCCGAGGAAGCACCGGGGTGTCGTCAACGGTCGACAGCACATCGCCGTAGCAGTAGGACAGCTTTAAACTCCGGTCATCCGCACGGAGTCTTTCCACCAACCACGCCGAACTCACGCCACATTGACCACGCGATGCCGGTGCCTGCTCGCCCGAGGCGCTACGGAAGCTCTCATGGATGGTCTCGTCCGACCAGGCGTCCTGTAACTGGTTCCGGTAGTAGCGGAGAGCGTCGAACAACGCATCCCGCTCGGAGCGACTCAACGGGCACGAGACAGACGAGATGTCGGTCACCGACACTGGCAAGCGTCCTTATCTGACGATTTGTTCGTAGTCGTCCATGGCGATGCACCGCGGTACCAGGCCCGGTTCGCGGGCACTGATCCCCTCCAGAACGCCCCCTGTGGCGCCATGCTCGACAATTGACGGTCGATCATCTCGCCCTAGACGCCATCCTGCCCGTGATCCGGACGATTGTCTCCAGACTGTTGTCTAATTTGGGTTTGGAGCGCCGGTAACGCCTCCTACACCCGCAGTAACGATACGTCACGGAGCCGGGTTACGCCCAGCTTCTCGCCGGAATGGCGTCGGCTTTGTGGAGCGGGTTCGGCATGCGGCCGGTGGTGGGGATCGGGGGGCGGGTATCTAGGTCCGTGTAGCCGAGGGTTAGGCGGTAGCCGTTGAGGGGGTACCGAGCGAAGGTTTCGCCGAGCAGGGCGGTCGCGGCGAGACGGTCGGCGTGTTCGGGGAAGGTGCTGGCGTAGAGCTCGAGTTCGCCGCGGAGGCGGCCCCACAGGCGGTCGGGGTCGAGCAGACCGGAGTCGGACAGGAGGTCGGCCAGCGGGCTCAGCACACCCAGATAGAGGGCGTCCACCAGGTACTGCCTCAGGACGTACCACGGCTTGCGGGGTAGCACGCGGTCATGAGAGTCGGGCTCCAGTCCTCGGGCGGAGACGGGGTCGGTAGAGAGGTTGACGTCGTCGACGATGTCCTTGATGACGATGCGGGCCGGCATCCCTTCCGGTCCGCAGACGACGGCGAGATTCTCACCGTGCGGATTCACGGTGATCCCGTAGTGGTGCATCAGGTGCAGCAGTGGGCGGATTAGCGCGGACAGCAGGTCAGCGACCCACGCGTCGGCATCGGCACCGGACTGCTGGATCAACACGCCGACCAGTGGCTCACCAGCCGCGTCCCGATGCAGTACGGCGGCCAGCGGCCAGGCCGTCTCCCCTGGTTGCAACCGGGGCTGCAGTGGATCGCGCCAGATGCACCCGAGCGTTTCCGTCCACTGGTAAGGGATTCCGGGCGCCGACGACAACTGTGGGTGCCGCACGGTCACGGACGCCACCTCGCCCAGCAGTTCCGTCCCGAGTCGCCCGAGCACCTCGTCGCGGTACCAGAGCCCGCGCAACCACTGCGTCACCATCGGCGCGGCCAACGAGCAGTGCTCGGGGATCCCCCGGTACACGGACGTGTTCAGGATCTTCAGTGGCAGCTTCACCTGATACCGCAACGGCTGCGACACGTTCACCATCGTGCGAATCGACTGTGTCGGCAGGTAGTCGTCCGGTCCGTCCCCGAGCACCACGATCTCCCCGGAGGCGAGTTCCCGCGCCCACTGTGTCCGTAGGACGTGGTCCAGCTGCCACGGATGACACGGCAACCACACGTACGAGTCCGGGTCGACCAGCTTGGCGCGGAACTCCTCCAGCACGACCGGACCGAGTTCGCGCCCGACCACCGAGTGCTCCGACAGATCCGGTGTACCCCGGAACTCGGCGAGCCCTCGGCGCACGGCGAGCCAGACCAGGCGGAGCGGCGTACGGGCTTCGGGGGTGTAGCGGGCACTGTCGTCGGCGGAGAATCCGACTCGGCCCTTGTTGGCCACGAGCAACGGGTGGCCCGTCAGGTGTCCGTCGAGCTGCCAGTAGTCCTGGCCGACCAGATCCTTGTTGAGTACTGCGGTTGCGGCCATCCGCGCGTCTGCGGCCAGGGTGTTGGACAGCTCCGAGACGTACCCCGCGACGGTGGTGCCGCTGATGTCGAGCACCTGAGCGGCGTCCACCAGGAACTGCACGGGATCGGTCGCGCGCTCGCTCTCGTCGTTGCCGAGGATGCCCGTGATCGTGCGGCGGACCGAGCCCGGACGCACGCGGTAGCTGCCGAACGCGCCCCGGGTCGACTCGAACCCGTAGCTGATTCCGCCGAGATCCAGCCGGCCGTCGACGGGCCGCAACAGGTCTTCCGTGCAGAACTGCGAGATCAGCTTCTCCAGCAACTCGACCGAGCAGCGCGACCAGCTCATGCAGGGAGGGTGAAGCTCGTGAACGCGGTGGACTTGGGCAGCCGGAAGATCTCCCGCCCGGCGACGGCGTTCAGGATGGTCGCGTTGCGGATGGCCCCGATCCCGAGGTCGGGTGCCGCGACGCCGTGACTGTGCAGATCCGCGTTGGAGACGAACAACCGGCCGGCCAGTGACTCGTCCGCGCCGACGCTGTGGTCCCTGTTGATCACCCAGCGGCCGGCGGCGTCCCGGCGTACCAGCGACTCGACGGAGGGCTTCAGGAACGGCAGCGGACGGTTGCGGTAACCAGTGGCGGCCACCACGGCCTCCGTGAGGTGCTGGAAGGTACGGCCGCTGTCACCGTGCTGCAGAGTCAGCTCGAGACCGTCCGCGCGAGCGACGGCCGACACGACGGCCACACCGCACTGCAGCTCGACCGGTGCTACCGCGGCCGTCCCCAGGTCGCGCTGGTAGAGCACGTCGTGGATGTCGTCGAGTGTGTCGGAGGAGATGCCCTTGTAGTGCCGCCACTGCTCCTTGACGAGCCGGTCGCGCGCGGGCTCATCCAGCGCGTGGAAGTAGTCGACGTACGACGGAGTGGTCATCTCCAGCACCAGCTTGGAGTAGTCGAGCGGCGCGAACGACGGTGTCCGGGTCAGCCAGCTCACCGCGGGACCACCAGAGGCGTTCGCACGCAGCAGGTCAAGTGCACATTCGGCACCGGACTGCCCCGACCCGATCACAGTGACCTTCCCGGTACGCAGCAGGTCGTCCCGCCGGTACAGGTAGTCCGCCGAGTGCAGGAAGCGCTCCTCCGGCAGGCCCTGCAGCGCAGCGGGGAGCGCGGGCTCCGTACCAACGCCGAGAACCAGGTGGCGAGCGCTGTACTCGACCGTCTCCCCCGCACGCTCCACCGTCAGCGTGTAGACATCGCCGTCCCACTCCACGGCCGTCACGTCGTGCCCGAAGTGCAGGGAGTCCAGCTGCGCCGCGCACCACCGCAGATAGGCCTCGTACTCACGCCGGGTCGGGTGGAACTTCTCCCGCACGTAGAACTGGTACAGCCGGTCGTTGTCGCGTAGGTACGACAGGAACGACAACGGGTGGGCCGGCTCGACCAGGCTGACCAGGTCGGCGAGGAACGACACCTGCAGCATCGCGTCGTCGAACATCAGCCCGCGGTGCCAGGTGAACTCGGGCCGGCTGTCCAAGACCGCCAGGGTCACGTCGTCCAGACCGTGAGCCAGTGCGGCCAGCCCTAGATTGAACGGGCCACTGCCGATCGCGATCACGTCGTAGTGGGCGGTTGTCATGTCATGCCTCCACGGTCCGGGTCCGAACCATCAGTAGTGCGGTTTTCTCGGGCAGCTGTAGCTCCCCTTGGGTGACGAAGCCGGCCGCGCCGAACGCGCGCACCGACGGGGCGTTCCCGGCGTCCGGCTCGGCGACGATCCGGTCACAGCGGGGATCCGCCCGCAGGACCGCGTCCGCCAGCGACCGGAGCAACCGGCGGCCGATCCCCCGGCCGGTCCGGGCGCTGTCGCCGATGGCCAGATGCACGCCCCAGTCGTGCTCGTCGGCCGCGTAGTACTCCGCGAGCCGGTCGTGCCGGACCCGGTAGAGCTCCACGTAACCGAGGTCCTCACTGTCGAGCGCGGCCACACACGGGATCGAGTGCTCGCCCGCCGCCTGCTCGTCGAGCGCCTGCGCCCACCGCTCGACCGACCAGTCCTGCTGCCACCACTTCCGGATGTGCGGCTGAGCCATCCAGGCAGCGATCTGTACGGCGTCCGCGGTCGTGGCGGGCCGCAAATCGAACCCGTCCTCCAGATGCAGCATCGGCTCGACTTCACACCTCACAGGGCGCCGATCCGCAAGGGGTTCGGGATGTCGAGGTAGACCGACTGGTTGTCCAGTGGGGCCACTACCTCGTCGATCCCCTTCAGCCGGGTCAGCATGTTCGCCTTGCAGGGCAGCTGATCCGCCGCGAGCCAGCGCTGGGCCAGGCGATCACCGTCCGGCCCTGCAGCCTTCAGCCCAGGCAGGGCCGCACTCAGCCGGTCGCGGACAACGCCCAGTAGCTCCCGCTCGTCAGCGACCCCGTCCATGCCCAGTGCACCGACCACACCCAGTGCCTGGTTGTGCAGCAGGTAGTAGGTCAACCGGTCGTCGACGATCGCGTCCTCCACCACGGCCAGGGTCGAGTCGCGCAGACCGGTTACGGCCAGCAGGCCCCGTTGATGTGACGACGCCAGGTAGTAGCCCTGGTTGTCCCGGTACGCGCCGCCGGTGACGTAGCCGGTGCCGTCCATCCGGACGAGGGTGTTCTGCTGGTGTGCCTCCAGGCCGATCCCGGTCTCGGCGTACAGGCAGAGCATCGGGACGAGCACCTCGTCGACGTACGACGCGACCCAGGCGGCCGGGTTCTCGGCGACGGCCGGGAGCGCGCTGAGCCGGCTGATCCCACCCGGCCGGGGTGCCAGCAGACCGGCGACACAGGCGTAGCTGTCGACATCGGCCGGGACCTCGCGAACCGCGACGTCAAGACCAGTCAATGTTGGTCCACCTTCGTCAAGGGCAACCCAGGCCGGGTCGCGGACGATGGATAACCGCGGATGGGCGGTCGCGGTACCGGCGTTGTAGGCCGCGTCGAGCAAGCGGTTGATCTCCAGCCCGCGACGGAGCTCAGTCGGGGTCGACTCGCGCCGGGAGTTGGTGATCCGCAGGCCGAGGGACAGCTTCAGCATCACCGGCAGGTCCGGGTGGTAGACCGTGCGGAGGCTCGAGGTCGGGTACCACTGGGCGCCCTGCGCACCCAGCGGCTTGACCCGGCCGTCACCGATCAGCGCGGCCACTCGCGGCCGCTTCTGCACGTCGGCCGCCTGCCACGGGTGCGCCGGGATCAGCACGGTCCCCGCCGAGGGAGTGATACCGGCCAGCGCCGCCATCAGCTGCAAGGCGTCCAGTCCCTGCAGTGATGGCGCGCCGGCCACCTGATCCGAGGACACCAGCTCGGCGTCGACCTCGAACCAGTGAACTGCGAAGCGGCCGCCCAACTCCGGCGAGTACGCCGCCAGCTCCTCGCCGCTCACCCCGTCGCGGCTCTTCGGTGCCGGATGGGTCAGATGCCCGAGCGCCAGCGCCTGCTCGGCCTCGAGGAACCGCCCCGGCCCGTGCTCGGCCGACGAGTCCCCCACGAACACCGCGACATTCCGCACCGACTCAGCCGTCCGCGCGGCCAGGTCGTCGATCTCCCCCGCATCCGCGCCGACCGACAGCAGCCGAACCAACTCCTCGGGCGCCATCGGCTCACCGTCAACCAGGACATCAGTGAAGAGGTGATAGCCCGTTGGGGAGGCGTGCGCGACAACGGTAGTCAGCTGGCGGTCGGCGACCGCGAAGCTCAACGGGCCAGGCGTGACCTCGATGGAGGACTCCCGGGTGTAGCTGCGGAGAATCGCGTTCAGGTGGGCCGTGGTAGCTGTTTCGGTGGATGACGTCACGCTGCTCCTTCGCCGCCGGCCGACAGGACGTCGTGACCGGTGGCCACGACCAGGTCGAGCAGTTCCTCGATGTCCGTCGCGGTGGCGTTCGGGTTCAGCAGCGTCAACTTCAACGCGACCGCGGCCGGCCGGTTGCCCCTGGCCGGCATCGTGGTCCGGCCGATCAGCACCCGCCCGGACGTCAGCAACCGGCGCCGGACCTCACCCTGGAGAGCGTCCAGCTCGGCAGCCGGCTCCAGGCCCTGCCCCGCGACCCGGAACAACACCGTGGTCAGGGTCACCGGAGCCAGCAACTCGAGGTTGCTGTCGGCAACGACCCTGGCCGCGGCGGCGTGCGCGAGCTCGTGACAGGTGTCGAGCATCTTGCCCAGTCCGGCCCGGCCGTATGCCGTCAGTGTGGTGGCGACTTTCACCGCGTCCGGCCGCCGGGTGGTCTGCAGGCTGCGGCCGAGCAGCCCGTCCAGCCCGGAGTCGATGTCGTCGGCCGGGTTCAGGTAGTCCACCGACCGGCCGAACGCGGCGAACCGCTCCCGGTCCGCGACCAGCAGCATGCTCGTCGCGGCCGGCTGCCAGCCGATCTTGTGCAGATCCAGCGTCACCGAGTCCGCGCACGGCAGCTCCGCGAGCAACGGCGCGAGCTGGTCCGAGAACAACGCCCCGAACCCGTACGCCGCGTCCACGTGCAGCCAGACGCCGTACTGCCGCGCGAGTGCGGCGATCCCCGCGATCGGGTCGACCGAGCCGTAGTCCGTCGTACCAGCTGTGGCCACCACGGCGACCGGCGTACGACCGGGTCGCGCGAGCTCGTCGGCCAGGACGTCCAGGCGCATCCGGAAGTCGTCGTCCGACGGGATCGTCACGGCCGCCTCCTCACCCAGCCCGAGCGCCGCACACGCACGCTGGACGGAGAAGTGGGCCAGCTCGGAGCAGAACACCACCGGCCGTTCCAGCCCGCGCAGCCCGTGTCGCCGTGCGTCGATCCCGGCCGCCGCGGCAGCGCTGTCGCGGGCGATCAGGACGGCCAGCAGGTTCGAGATCGACCCGCCCGGCGTGAGCACCCCGTCGGCGGTCGGACCGAATCCAGCCAGCCCGGCCATCGCGCGAACCACCCACTGCTCGATCGCCAGGGTCGCCGGGCCCGAGTCGTAGGTGTCCATCGAGGCGTTGCTCGCCGACGCCAGCGCGTCCGCGTCGACCGCGACCTGCAGGACCGGCGGCTGCAGGTGGGCCGCGGCGTGCGGGTGGCTCAGGTCGATCCCGTTCTCGTTGAGCAGCCCGGCGATCAGGTCGAGCGCGGCCGACTCACCGACCCCGGTCGACGGCACCCGCGCTTCACCCAGCAGTTCCGTGGTCCGACGCAGCACCACCGCGGGCGGTCCGGCCGGCAACGGACCCCGGTCCGGATCCGCCACCGTCGAGGCAAGCGGCCAAGTCGGCGCGGTCAGGTCGAACGGACTCTGCGGGGCAGGCGGGAACGAGGTCAACGCCGTGAGACGCGCGTGCTGCGGCATCCAAGCTCTCCAGGGAGGGAAGTTGTCGAGTAAGGCAAGCCTTACTAAGGCAGCCCTAACCTACTTCCGCCCTGTCACCCCGTGTCAACCGGGGTGCGATCAGTGACCATCCCTTGGATCAGCACCCGTTCCCCTTGTCCCACAAGGGTTCCCGGCCCCACACCAAAGAGGCTCACCACCCGATGTGGCGAGCCTCACGGACCAGGTTTCAGACCCCGTACGGTGTGCGGGTGAGGGTGAAGGTGGCGAGGTTTAGTTCGTGGGCTCCGTCAGGGTCGCGGAGGACGCGGAGTTTTTCGCCGGCGAAGTAGCCGTCGCGGCCGACGTACAGGTCTGGGCCGGCGGGTGAGAAGCGGGACGACATGGCTCCGGTCAGTTGGAGGATGCCGCCGGACACGACCATGGTCAGGGGCGTGTTGCCCCAGTACCACAGGCCTAGTAGCTCCTCGCCCTGGGCCAGTTCGGGCTCCGGCACCCACTCCTGCGGCAGCACCGGTTCGTGGGCGACCAGCGTCCGCATCAGATCCAGTGGGACCGTCGCACACTTCCCGTACGTCCCGTTCGCCAGCGTGACCGCGCCGATCCGCCGGGCCCGGTCGACGAACAGGCCGGCCAGGAATCCCGGCATCGAACCGGTGTGCCCGATGAATAGGTGCGGGTCGTCCGCGTGCAACCGCAGCCCCAGCCCGTACGACGCCGCCAGACCTTCACGGGGATCGGCGGCCGAGGGCGCGGCCATCTCCTCGACAGTGTCCCGGCACAACACCTCGTGCACCGGATCGATCAAGAAGCACGCGTACCGGGCGAGGTCCTCGATCGTGCTCCACAGCTGGCCGGCCGGTGCCATCGCGCCCGCGTCGTACGCCGGTTCCGAAGCGAGCCGCCCGCTGAACGGATGCACCGAGAACCCCTGCGCGGCCGGCAGCACCGGGAAGTACGACGTCCGCCGCATCTCAAGTGGCGCCAGGATCCGATCACGAACGAGGTCGAACCACGATCCACCCCGGAGCCGGGACACGATCTCGCCCAGCAGTCCGTAGCCGAGGTTCGAGTAGTGGTGCCGCCGATCCGCCGGACCGGCCGCCTGCGACTCGTTCATCGCGGCCGCCAGCTCCTCGAAGGAGACACCCGGATTCCGCTCCCACCACGGCCCTTCGGGCTCGGCGTTCATCCCGCTCGAGTGTGCGAGCAAGTGCCGAATTGTCCTGTCCCCGAAGGCGATCCCCGGCAAGTGCTTGCCCACGGCATCGTTCAACGCCAGCAGCCCATCGTCCCGGCACTGCATCACCAAAAGAGCGGTCAGCGTCTTCGAGATCGACCCGATCCGGTACTGCACATCCGGCCCGGGCAGCTCACCGTCAGCGGTGGCGAACTGCCCGCGCGACCCAGTCCAAACCAGCGAACCGTCGCGGACCACACCGGCGTTGATCGAGGGCAGCTTCCACTCGGCCTGGGCCGCCGCCACCTCGGCGTACAAGGCAGCGGCGGTGTCAGATCTCAAGCTCACTCAAAGGCCTCCGGGGACGGGCAGGAGCAGATCAGGTTGCGGTCGCCGTACGCGCCGTCGATCCGGCGGACCGGCGGCCAGTACTTCGTGGTCCGGTCGACCGACCGCGGGAAGGCGGCCTCCTCGCGGGTGTAGGCGTGGTCCCACTTGTCGTTGATCACCGACGAGGCGGTGTGCGGCGCGTTCACCAACGGGTTGTCGCCGGCCGGCCACTCCCCCGCCGCGACCCGGTCGACCTCGTGCTTGATCGCGATCATCGCGTCGCAGAAGCGATCCAGTTCACCCAGGTCCTCGGATTCCGTCGGCTCCACCATCAGCGTGCCGGCCACCGGGAACGACATCGTCGGCGCGTGGAAACCGTAGTCGATCAGCCGCTTCGCGACGTCGTCGACGCTGATCCCGGTCTCCTTCGTCATCGGCCGCAGATCGAGGATGCACTCGTGCGCGACCAGCCCGTTCTCACCGGTGTAGAGGACCGGGAAGACGTTCTCGAGCCGCTTCGCCACGTAGTTCGCGGACAGTACGGCGGCCTTGGTGGCGGCCGTGAGTCCATCGGCGCCCATCATCCGGATGTAGGCCCAGGAGATCGCCAGCACACCCGCCGAGCCGAACGGCGCCGCGCTGATCGGCCCGACCCCCGACGACGGACCGGCCTGGTCCAGCAGCGGGTGGTTCGGCAGGTACGGCGCGAGGTGCTCGGCCACCGCGACCGGACCCACACCCGGACCACCGCCGCCGTGCGGGATGCAGAACGTCTTGTGCAGGTTCAGGTGGCTCACGTCGCCACCGAACTCACCGGGCTTCGCCAACCCGAGCAGCGCGTTCAGGTTCGCGCCGTCGACGTACACCTGGCCGCCGTGGTCATGGACGATCTTGCAGACCTCGGTCACGCTCTCCTCGTACACGCCGTGCGTGGACGGGTAGGTGATCATGATCGCCGCGAGCTTCTCAGCGTGCTCGGAAGCTTTGGCGCGCAGGTCGTCCAGGTCGATCGTGCCGTCATCGTTGCCCTTGACAACGACCACCTTCATCCCGGCCATCACCGCCGAGGCCGCGTTGGTGCCGTGCGCGCTGGCCGGGATCAGGCAGATGTTGCGGTCCTCGTTGCCCTGGGCCCGGTGATAGCCACGGATCGCCAGCAGGCCGGCCAGCTCACCCTGCGAACCCGCGTTCGGCTGGATCGACACGGTCGCGTAGCCGGTCACCTCGGCCAGCCAGCGCTCCAGTTGACCGATCAGCTTGACGTACCCGGCGGCGTCCTCGATCGGCGCGAACGGGTGCAGGTCGGCGAACTCGGGCCAGGTGACCGCTTCCATCTCTGTGGTCGCGTTCAGCTTCATCGTGCAGGAGCCGAGCGGGATCATGCCGCGGTCGAGTGCGTAGTCATAGTCGGACAGCTTGCGCAGGTACCGGAGCATCGCCGTCTCGGACCGGTGCGTGTTGAACACCGGGTGAGTCAGGTACTCCGTCGTCCGCTGCACGCTGTCTGCCAAGGAAGCGCCGCTCAGCGACCCGTCGTACGTGATGCCGAAGGCCTGGCAGACCCGGCCGAGCGCGGTCGCGTCGGTCTTCTCGTCGCAGGAGATGCCGACGTGGTCGACGTCCACCAGCCGGAGCCAGATCCCGTTCTGCCGGGCCGCGTCGACCACATCCGCCGCGCGACCGGGGACCCGGGCCAGGACCGTGTCGAAGAACTGGTCGTGCACCACCTCGACCCCACCCGCACGCAACGACGCGGCCAGGCTCCCGGCGTTCGAGTGCACCCGCTCGGCGATCGCCTTCAGCCCGTCCGGTCCGTGGTACACCGCGTACATCGACGCGACCACGGCGAGCAGGACCTGCGCCGTACAGATGTTCGAGGTCGCCTTCTCGCGACGGATGTGCTGCTCGCGGGTCTGCAACGCCAGCCGGTACGCCGGTGCGCCGTCCGCGTCGACGGATACGCCGACCAGACGACCGGGCAACGACCGCTCCAAGCCGGCCCGGACGGACATGAAGCCCGCGTGCGGACCGCCGTAGAAGAGCGGCACACCGAATCGCTGGGACGAGCCGATCACGATATCGGCCCCGGCCTCACCGGGTGCTTCGAGCAGGGTCAGCGCGAGCAGGTCCGACGCGACGGCGACCAGGGTGTCCCGCTCGTGGGCCGCTTCGATCAGCGGCTTGAGGTCACGCACCACGCCACCGGAGCCGGGGTACTGGACCAGGAAGCCGAAGAAGTCGCCCTCGGGCAGGCCGTCGGTGGTGTCGGCGAGGACGACCTCGATCCCGAGCGCCTCGGCCCGCGTCTGGACCACCGCGATCGTCTGCGCGAAACAGTCCGAGTCGACCAGGAAGCGGTCGCTCTTACTCTTCCGGTTCGACCGGTGCGCCAGCGTCATCGCCTCGGCCGCGGCGGTGCCCTCGTCGAGCAGCGAGGCGTTCGCGGTCGGTAGTCCGGTCAGGTCGGACACCGCGGTCTGGAAGTTCAGCAGCGCCTCGAGCCGGCCCTGGGAGATCTCCGGCTGGTACGGCGTGTAGGCGGTGTACCAGGCCGGGTTCTCGACCAGGCGACGGACGATCACGGACGGGGTGAAGGTGCCGTAGTACCCCTGGCCGATCATCGAGGTGGCGACGGTGTTGCGGGCGGCGAGCTGGCGGAGCTCGGTCAGCGCGTCGACCTCTGAGGCCGGCTCGGGCAGCCGGAGCGCCTCGGTGGACCGGATCGACGCGGGCACGGCGGCATCCACCAGCGCGTCCACATCGGCGTACCCGAGGGCCTGCACCATCCGCGCGATGTCGTCCGCGCGCGGCCCGATATGCCGATCGGCGAAGACGGCTGAGATCTGCGGGGTTTCGTTCTCACTCATTTAGGAGGCTCCGTTGCTGACAGTTCTGCCGGTGGCCTCCCCCTCTGTCACCCCACCGCGGTCGTGCGGCAATGCTTCAGAGTCGCCTGCGGCACCCGGTCCATGGGCCTGAGAGGTTCCGGGGAGGAATTGCCCCTTCGGCGCCCGGGCAAACGCCCGAGACTCTCCCGCGTGCTGTGTGCGGCTGGGGTCGAGGTTACCAGGAAGCGGGCACGAGTTCGGGCATCAGCCGCCTGGCCGTCACCTGCGCGGCGGCAACCTGGCGCGCTGTCGCCGAGGTCATCGGCCAGCGCACCCGGGTCCCGGCGTCGGCCCAGCCGCCGACCGCCGCGAGGAACTTGTCCAGCGCAGGGTTGGACAGCCCTTGGGCCTGCAGCGGCGCGATGTGTGTGGCGAAGAACTCCGCGATTCGGACCTCCAGCTCGAGTGCCGCCGGATGGTCGGTCTGGATCTGCTCGTACCACCTGACGGAACCAGCCGGCGACAGCGCGGCGATGTTCGAGTAACTCCCCCGCGCCCCGAGCGGCGTCATGCTCGCGAGGAAATGCCCGGGCACGAAGAGCGACAACCCCGACCGGCCCGCCCCATCGAACCACTCCTTGTCCCCACCGGCAGACTTCACTCCGACCAGTGCCGGTACTGCGCGCGCGAGGTCGGCGAGTTGCTCGGGCCCGACTTGCGTCTTCGCATGCGGTGGGTTGTAGAGCACGAGCGGCACCCCGTCGGCCACCTCCGCAACGCGGGTGAGGAAGGCCAACGCCTCCCGGTCACTGAGCGGCAACCAGTCCGGCAGGATCACCTGGATCGCCGATGGCCCGAGCGCGGCGGACCGGCGTACTCGCTCGAGTTGAACCTGGGCCGACGGATGGCTCGCCCCGAGCTGGAACGGCAGGTCGGCCGTCTCGCAAGCAGCGGCCAGCAGGCCGTTGACCTGGTCGAACTCACCCTCGGTCAGGGTCTGGAACTCCCCCGCCGTCCCGTGCGCATACAGACCGTGAAGCCCAGCGCCGGTGAGGTGGCCGACCTGATCCCGCAGCCGGGCGAAGTCGATGGTGTCGTCGGAGTTCAACGGCAGCAACAAAGACGCCCACACACCGCGCAGTGTTTCGGCGGTGAGTGGGCGCACTGTCTGTCGTTGCTGGTTCAGCCTGTTGTTGCCGGCTCAGCCGGTCATCCGCGCGCGGCGGCGGGCGGCGAGCTCGTCGCTGGCGTGCGGCTCGGAGTCGGCGTCACCGTGGCCGTCGGCGCGTTCCGTCGGGAGCTCGGACAGCGAGCCCTCCACCTCGCGCCAGACGCCGCCGAGCGCGATCCCGAAGACGCCCTGGCCGCCGGCGAGCAGGTCGATCACCTCGTCGGGCGAGGTGCACATGTAGACCGAGGCGCCGTCGCTCATCAGCGTGATCTGGGTCAGGTCGTCGATGCCACGCTTGCTCAGGTGGGCGATCGCGGTGCGGATCTGCTGCAACGAGATGCCGGCGTCAAGCAGCCGCTTGATCACCTTGAGCAGGAGCACGTCGCGGAAACCGTAGAGCCGCTGGGTGCCGGATCCGGTGGCGGGTCGGACCGACGGGGAGACCAGGCCGGTACGGGCCCAGTAGTCCAGCTGGCGGTAGGTGATCCCGGCGGCGGCGCACGCGGTCGGGCCGCGGAACCCGACGTCCTCCGGCATCGGCCGCAGGTCGTCGTCGAAGAGCAGACCCTGTACGCCGGCGGCTGCCGCCGCGTCTGCGTGTGCCTCGGACGTCGACTGCGCCGTCAGATCAGTGTCGCCGGTGCGTGTCACGCCTGAGCCTCCCTGGAACCGACTGGAACGGATCACATCCGTGGAGTTACAACACCCCACAACTCCTTCAAGGTAGGCCGCCGATCAGGGCCGGTCAACGACTGCCGCTCCGAGCCGGGAGCGTGTCGCGTCCCCGTCCCGAATTGTTACCTGACCGGCCTTGTACCAGAAACAGTCAAACCTCAGCTCTTGTCGAAGTCTTCCGGGGTCACCTGGTCGAGGAACTCACGGAAGCGCTCGACCTCTTCTTCCTCCACCACCTCGTCGGCGTCGTTCTCGCTGTCCGGGACCGGGATGCCCGCCTCGGCCAGGATCTCCTCGGTGCAGAACACCGGCGTCCCGGTCCGCAGCGCGAGCGCGATCGAGTCCGACGGCCGGGCCGAGATCTCGGTCTTGTCGTCGAACACCAGGATGGCCTCGAACACCCCGTCGGTCAGATTCACGATCCGGACCTGGCTCAGCCGGTGACCGAGCACCCGGATCGTCTCCGCGAACAGGTCGTGGGTCAACGGCCGGGGTGGCTCCATGCCCTGCTGGGCGAAAGCGATCGCGCTGGCCTCGGCCGCGCCGATCCAGATCGGCAGATACCGCTCGCCACCGACCTCCCGCAACAGCACGATCGGCTGACTCGAGGGCATCTCAACCCGGACTCCGACCACGTCGACTTCGCGCACAGCATCAGCCTACTCTGCGGGAGCCAGAGTGGAGCACGGGTCAGCGTGGGAGCCTGGAGCGGACCAGGGCCGCGTGCAGCCGGACGGCCAGAGCCGCCAGGTCTTCGGTCTTCTCGGTACGCCGCGGGCCGGCGACCTGTTCGATCAGACCGGCCTCGCGATCGGCCGCCGTCCGGAACGGGCGCAGATGCCGCGGCTCCACCCCGTACTGCGCGAACGCGGCGGCCGCCTTCGCGACCAGGATCGCGTCCCCGTCGTAGTGGTTGCCCCGGGCCACCACCAGGCCGTGACTCTCCAGCTGGTCCAGCAACTCGTCGGTGATCCCGGCGGCATCCCGGAGCTCGGCCCGGGTCAGCTTCAAGTCGGTGCCGAGGACACCGAAGTCCTCGCCGATCGGCAGCCCGGAGGTCTCCGGCACGTTCGCCGGTGCGGCCGGCTTGCCACCCGGAGTAGGGCGCAGACCGCGGTCCATCGCGGCCAGGTGTTCCTTGATCACCTTCAGCGGCAGGTACTGGTCCCGTTGCGCGGTCAGCACGTACCGCAGCCGCTCGACATCGGCGGCGCTGAACTTGCGATAGCCGGACGCGGTCCGCGCCGGCGTCACCAGCCCTTCGGCCTCGAGGAACCGGATCTTGGAGATGGTGACGTCGGCGAACTCGGCCTGCAGGACCTGCAGCACCTCGCCGATGCTGCTTCCTCCGACGCCAGGCTCAGGACTGGCCACTGGCGTAGTACACCAACCGGTACTTGCCGATCTGGACCTCGTCGCCGTTGGACAGCTGGACCTCGTCGATCCGGTCCCGGTTCACGTAGGTGCCGTTCAGGCTGCCGACGTCGCGGACCTTCACCCCGGCCGGGTCGCGGCGGAACTCCGCGTGCCGGCGGGACACGGTGACGTCGTCGAGGAAGATGTCGCTGTCCGGATGCCGGCCGGCGGTGACCACGTCGACGTCCAGCAGGAACCTGCTGCCCGCGTTCGGCCCGCGCTGCACGATCAGCAGCGCCGAACCGGCCGGCAACGCGCCGACCGCGGCCTC
This sequence comes from Kribbella caucasensis, assembly GCF_004361855.1. Classification (GTDB taxonomy): domain Bacteria; phylum Actinomycetota; class Actinomycetes; order Propionibacteriales; family Kribbellaceae; genus Kribbella; species Kribbella caucasensis. The sequence goes on along the minus strand of NZ_SNWQ01000013.1, from coordinate 8,289 downwards.
GTCCTCGAGGGAGAGCTGGTCACCGGTGTCGATGCGCTCGGTCTCGGGCTCGGCGCCGATCGGCGTCAGCATCGCGGTGTCGGTGACGCCTGGGGCGGGCGCCGGACGATCCGCGCCAGGGAGCAGGGTTCCGCACTGGGAGCAGAACCTGCTGCCCTCGGAGTTCTCGTGCCCGCACTGGTTGCAGAACGGCATGCTGTGATCCTCCCGATCGCCGGCGGTCCGGCGACGTTCTCTCGTAGATCCCCGTGATGACAGTGTGGACTGGACCTCAACCCTCGACCGAGGGTTGAGGTCCGCCAAACCTACCAGCCCTGGCCAGTCAGCTCTGGTCGAGCTGTCCCTTGTAGGTGTCGGCGTCCATCAGCGCCGCCACCTCCTCGTCGTCGTCCACCGCGATGTCGAGCAGCCAGCCCTCGCCGTACGGGTCGGTGTTGACCAGGTCGGGGCTGTCCTTGAGGGCTTCGTTGACGGCGGTGACGGTGCCGTTCACCGGCGCGAACAGGTCGCTCACGCTCTTGGTCGACTCCAGCTCGCCGCAGGAGTCGCCGGCGCGCACGGTGGCGCCGACCTCGGGCAGCTCCACGTACACGATGTCGCCGAGCGCGTCCTGGGCGAAGTCGGTGATGCCGACCCGCACCGGGCCGCCGTCGCCGGCCTTCACCCATTCGTGCTCGGCCGTGTACTTCAGGTCTTCGGGGTACACCTCGGTCCTCTTTCGGTCAAGGATTGCGTCGGGGGACTACTTGGTCGGACTGGGCCTGATCAATTGGGCCCGATCACTTGGTCGGACTGGGCGCCGGGCGAGCGTAACGATGCTCCTCCGGGGCGTGCAAGGCGGTGATGTTGACCTGCTCGAGCTGGGTCACCTCGGCCGTCCCGCCGATCTGCGGACCGGTCACCTCGCTGACCAGACCGCCGGGGAACTTGGCCGCCTCGGACAGGTTGTTCGAGTCCCCGATCGCCTCGATCACGTACGGCGAGCCGATCTTCTCCCCGTCGATCCGGACCCCCGGGGCGTCGTCGGTGAGATCGGTGCTGGCCACCACCCGGACCGAGCCGTTGATCTGGATCGCCTCGGCGCCGGCGTCGCGGAGTTCCTCGATCGCGTCCAGCAGGTTGCCGGCCGTCATCTTGCCGTCCGGGTCGTTCAGGGTGATCCGGACACCTGGGCCGACCGCGGGCAGCGTGCCGGCCAGGATGCCGAGGGTGCGGACCTGTTGTTCGGCCTGCTCGCGGGCGGTCTGCGCCTTGTCCGCGCTGGATGACAGCGAGTTCTTCCGCGCCTCCAGTTCGGTGATCTCGCTCTCCAGCCGGCGGTTGTTCTGGTTCAGCCCGTCCAGGATCGCGATCAGGTCCTCCCGCCGGGCGTTCTGGTAGCCGTCGTCGGCCCGGTTCACCCGGACCTGGACGACCGCCATACAGGCGACCAGCGCGAGCACGACCGCGACGATCGCCTGGCCGCGGGACGGCTTGAAGCCCGCCCGCAGCCGCCTCAGCGCGAGGTTCGGCATCTTCGGCCGCGGCATCGGAGTGGGCGCGGGCGGATGCTGGTCGGTGGGCGGGGCCGGTTCCGGCTCGTCGGTTCGCCGCGGTGGGCTGATCGCCTCACCGGGCGTCGACGCCGCCGGTGGATGAACCGTCGGCGTCTCCGCCGGCGGTTCGGCCGGTACTTTCGGCTGCTGCTCGTCGTCGCTCATGTCAGGCCCGGAAGATGTGCCGCCGGATAGCGGCCATGTTGGTGAAGATACGGATGCCCAGCACGACGACGACGCCGGTGGACAACTGGGAGCCGACGCCGAGCTGGTCGCCGAGGTAGACGATCAGCGCCGCGATCAGGACGTTGGAGACGAACGAGACGACGAACACCTTGTCGTCGAAGATCCCGTCCAGGAACGCCCGGAGCGCGCCGAACACCGCGTCGAGCGCGGCCACCACGGCGATCGGCAGGTACGGCTGCGCCCATTCCGGTACGTCGGGGGCGACCAGCAGGCCGATCACCACGCCGACCACCAGACCGAGTACGGCGATCATTTCGGTCCACCGACCTTCGCGTACCGCAGCGCGATGGTCGCATCGGCTGGCACCAGCAAGGAATCCTCCGTCGTACTCGTCATCCGGACATCGAAATTGCTGACCAGGTACTGCACCCACTGACCACCCGAGCTCTGCGCGAACCGGGCCGGCATGGTCGCCGTGTCCCCGATCGCGAGCACCGTGTACGGCGGGGTGAGGGAGCTGTAGTCGACCGTGATGGCACTCCCGGCGCCACGGATCGCGGTCAGTGACGTGAGCCGATGACCGTTCACCGAGATCGCCTCCGCCCCGGCGGTCCACAGACCGTTGACGAGCTGCTGCAGGTCCACATCGAGCAGCCGGCCTTCCTTGTCCGCGTCCTTGGCATCGTCGACGACCACTTTCAACCCCGGACCGGTGACGGCGACGACGCCGGTCTGCAGTTCGAGGTCGTCCAGCTTCTGCTGCAGGGCGGCGCCGGACCCGGAGTTGCTCAGCCCGCTCGCCTGGAGCACGCGGACCTCGTTCGCCAGGGTGGTCTGGTTGTTGCGAAGCTCGGTCAGCCGACCGTCCGCTTGTTCGACTCTGGCGATCAGGTCGTTCCGCTCCTTCTCGGCAGCCGGTGCGCTGCGGTAGTTCTGCGACGCCGCGATGGCGAGCAGGAACCCGAGCACGGTGAACGCGACGACCAGCATGATCCTGTGCCGCGACCGGTGCGGCCGGCCCTGCGCCGGACGCGTGCGGGCCGCGACGGCGTACCCCTCGTCCAGCGGATGGGCCATCAGGTTGTTCAGCAGCGACATCGACGCATCGACGCGCCGCTGGCCGGGCGGAGCTTGCTGAGTCACGGTCTACCCGGTTCGCCCACTGATCGGCTTGACGGTCTGCATCAGGTGCCGAAGCTGTTCGAAGTACAGGACGCCGGCCCAGTAATAGAGCGCGGTGCCCCAGATCGCGAAGGCCCAGCCGAACACCCGGGCCAGCAGATTGAGGGTGCTGTCGCCATCGCCGAGCAACAGCAGCGGGAACGCGTACAGCAGACAGAAGGTCGCGGACTTGCCCAGGAAGTGCACGGGCAGCGCGTTGAACCCGCGCCGGTGCAACGCGGGCAGCGTGAAGGTCAGCAGCAGGTCGCGCAGTGGCAAGGCGATGGCCAGCCACCACGGGATGATGTCGCGCAGCGCGAGGCCGATCACGGTGGCGAAGATGTAGAGCCGGTCGGCCACCGGGTCGAGCATCTGGCCGAGGCGGGTGGTCTGGTTCATCCGGCGGGCGATCTGGCCGTCGGCCCAGTCGGTGAACCCGGAGATCGCCAGCACCAGCAGAGCCCAGCCGTCCTCCTCCGGACCCAGGATCAGCCACAGGAACAGTGGCACCCCCAGCAATCTCAGGATGCTGAGTGCGTTCGGGATCGTCAGTACCCGGTCGGACACCTCCAAGTCCGGCACGCGACCATCCCTTTCCCCTGCTTCGCCCCTGTCCCGTCGGTAACTCTACTGGGGCCCACCACCCGGTTTCGCCCCGGCCACACCGGGGTACCCCTGACTACTCGAACGCGTCCAGATCGCGGCGGCTACGCACGACACCGACCAGTGACCCGATCGAGACCAAAGCGCGACGCGGTACTCAGATGGAGTCGAGCGTTTTGGCCAGGGCCGAGGCGACACCGGTTCGCCAGCCGCCACTCATGATCGTGTGAGCCTGCCGCTGCAGCGGGTCGTCGGGGTCGAAGCCCTCATGCAGCAGGAACAACCGAGTGCCGGTCCCTTCCGGTTCCAGGGTCCAGGTGATCGTCCAGTCCGCGGCCGCGACCGGCGAGTCCGCGGCCGCATCCCGCCAGGCGATCCGCAACAGCTTCTCCAGGTCGAAGTCCAGCACCTCGGCCTGGACCACCCCGGAGAACCCGGTGGCCGGCATCGCCCTGCCCTGCATCGTGTACCGATGGCCGACCTCCAGCCGGAAATCCCCCGGCATCATCCACTGGGCGATCAGCTCGGGTTCGGTCAGCGCCCGCCACACCTTCGCCGGTGCGTGCGGGTAGAACTGGTCCACCTCGATGGTGGTCGGATCCGTCGTCGTCATTCGTCCTCCAGGTTGTCGAGCACCTTGCCGAGTTCGGCCATCCGCTCACGCCAGAACCGCTCGTACGGGTGCAGCCAGTCCTGCACCTCGGCCAGCGGAACCGCGTCGAGCCGGTAGAACCGCTGCCGCCCGTCCTTGCGCTCGCTGACCAGGCCGGCCTCGCGGAGCACTCGCAGATGTTCGGAGAAACTCGGCCGGGCCATGTCGAAATGCGCGGCCAGCTCCTGCACGGGTTGCGGCCCGCCCTCCCGGAGCAGGCGCAGCACGTCCCGCCGTACCGGGCTGGCGAGCGCCGCGAACACCTGGTCCTCGGTGCCATCGGCAACAGAACTGCGGCGTGGGGTCATGGTTCCGAGTATAGGTAGGTTTTTTCCTACCTATCAAGTCCCTCGGCACGAGTCCCCTCAGCTTCCCCGGCCGAGTCCCGTCGGCACGAGTCCCCTCGGCTCGAGTCCCCTCGGCTCGAGTCCCCTCGGCTCGAGTCCCCTCGGCTCGAGTTCGTCGGCGTTCTAAGGTGAGGCGACGGAGGAGGCGTGATGAGGTTTCTGATCCTGATCTATGACAACCCGGAGTCGCGGAAGGTCTGGGAGTCGCTGACCGAGGAGCAGCGGCGGGAGGGCGTCCAGGGGTACCGCGAACTGAACGCGGCACTCGACGCGGCGGGCGAAGGAGTCGTGCACGAGGCGCTCGCGGACGCCGACCAGACGAAGCAGGTCACCCTCCGCGATGACGGCCGGATCGTCACCACGGACGGGCCGTTCGCCGAGGTGAAGGAGCAGCTGGCCGGGTTCTACCTGGTCGATTGCGAAACCATCGACAAGGCGGTCGAGTACGCCGCGATGATCCCGGAGGCGAGCGGCTTCGGCTACGTCGAGGTCCGACCGATCATGGACCTGAGCTCGCTGGGGATATGACCCCGATCGAGGATCTGCTGCGCGAGCTGGCTCCGCAGGTGCTCGGGCCGCTGGTCCGCCGGTACGGCGGGTTCGACACCTGCGAGGACGCCGTCCAGGAAGCGTTGCTGGCGGCCGCCATCCAATGGCCGGTCGAAGGTGTGCCGGACAGCCCGCGCAACTGGCTCATCACGGTGGCGTCGCGCCGGCGGATCGAGATGCTGCGCAGTGAAGCGGCTCGCCGGCGGCGCGAGGAGACCGTCGCGTCGGCCGAGCCGCCCGACCCCGATCCGGTGCCCGACGTCGACGACACCCTGACGTTGCTGCTGCTGTGCTGCCACCCCTCGCTCACTCCCCCGTCGCAGATCGCCCTCACTCTGCGGGCCGTCGGCGGGTTGACCACGGCCGAGATCGCCCGCGCGTTCCTGGTCCCCGAGTCGACCATCGGACAGCGGATCAGCCGGGCCAAGGCGACGATCAAGGCCGGCGGCGCGGAGTTCCGGCTGCCGCCCGCGGACGAGTTGGCCGATCGGCTGGCCGCGGTCCTGCATGTTCTCTACCTGATTTTCAACGAGGGTTACACCGCGAGTTCGGGCGACAGCCTGCATCGGGTCGAGCTGACCGCCGAGGCCATCCGGCTGGCCCGGCAACTCCGATCACGACTGCCCGACGAGGGCGAGGTGGCCGGGCTGCTCGCGCTGATGTTGCTGACCGACGCGCGCCGCCCGGCCCGTACCACTCCGGACGGCGCCCTGATCCCGTTACCCGACCAGGACCGCCGGCTCTGGACGCAGCCGTTCATTGCCGAGGGCACCGAACTCGTGACCAAGACGTTGCGCTCGGCCCCTATCGGCCCGTACCAGCTGCAGGCCGCGATCGCCGCGGTCCACGATGCGGCGGCGGAGGCCGAGGACACCGACTGGCGCGAGATCCTGATGCTGTACGAACTGCTGGACTCGGTCGCCCCCGGCCCGATGGTGAGCCTGAACCGGATCGTCGCCGTCGCCATGGTCCACGGCCCGCAAGCCGGCCTCGACCAGCTGGACTCCGTCGACCTGAAGAACCACCACCGCATCCCCGCCGTACGGGCTCACCTCCTCGAACTCGCCGGCGACAAACCCGCCGCCCGCACGGCGTACGAAGCAGCCGCCCGCCTGACCCTCAGCCTCCCCGAACGCCGCTACTTGGAATCCCGCGCAACCTCGCTCTAGCCGGACCCCTCAGCAGACCGCACCGCGTCAGACCGTGAGTACGACCTTCGCGCGGGCGTGTTCGTCCTCGACGTACCGGACCGCCTCGGCCGCCTGGGTCAGCGGGAAGGTGCGATCGATGACGGGCTTGAGCTTGCCGGATTCGGCCAGCTCCCGCAGCGTCGTCAGCTTCGCCTGGCTCGGGACCGCCGCCGGGATGGTGATGCGGTGGCCACGAGCGAGCTTCGACATCGCCTGACCCCGGATCATCAGCCCCACCGGTCCGATCATGCTCCCGCCGCGCGACACGCCCCCACCCGAGAGGACGAGCGTCCCGCCCGGAACGAGCACTCGCCGGAGCCGGCTCAGCGACTTGTTCCCCACCAGGTCGACTACCACGTCGTACCGCGCTCCGCCCCAGGTGAAGTCCTCCCTGGTGTAGTCGACGATTTCGTCGGCGCCCAGCGACCGCACCAGGTCCGCGTTCCTCGTGCTGCACACGCCGGTCACGGCCGCTCCGAACGCAACGGCGAGCTGTACGGCGAACGTCCCGACCCCGCCCGACGCACCGTTGATCAGGACCCGCATCCCCGACTCCACCTGGGCCGCATCGCGCAGGCACATCAGCGCGGTGTTCGCGGCGAGTGGCATCGCGGCCGCCTCCTCGAAGGACAGATTCGACGGCTTGAGCGCGACCACTTGGGCCGGTGCCTTCACGTACTCCGCGAACGCGCCCGGCGCCTCGCCGTACACCTCATCCCCCACCCGGAGCCCTTGCACCGAACGACCGACCGCATCCACCTCGCCGGCGAAGTCCGTGCCACGAATCCGGTCCCGGGGCGCGGTGTTGCCGAACGTCGACCGGTCCATCAACCGTGCGACATACGGATCGCCGCGCATCACGTGCCAGTCCCGCGCGTTGACCGAGGCGGCCCGGACCCGGATCACCACCTCGTCATCGGCCGGCGCGGGCTTCGCGACCTCACCGACCTCGAGCACCTCAGGCGGCCCGTACCGCTCCTGAACTATGGCCTTCAAGGAACCCCTCCGCCTGCGTCGATCCCACGGCACCTATCGCCCACTCATGCCCCTACCGACGCTAACCAACCACCGACGATCCAGCCATCAGGGATACCCCCGGCCTACCACCCCCTCGACGCCGTATAGCGCTGACCACGTTCTGACCGTAGCTCCCTCCGCCGCCCGACCCACTTCGTGAACGAGGGATCCGTCCCGCAGCACTATCAGCTCACCTTCCCAACATTTGCCAAGAGCAACCAAGAGCCTCGAACCCCCAACCAGAGCAGCAGATTCCCGCCCACGACAGCCGCCTCTCGATTTGATTGGATCGAACATGCGTTCTAATCTAGACACATGAACGCGATCACGGTCAACTCGGGCTACGGCGAGCACGACCTCGCCGCGGAACTGGACGCCCTGGACGCTGCCGGGCTGCTGGTCCCGCCCGACGACCCCGAGGTCGCAGGCGGTCCGGTGCTGATCGACGAGGCCGACTTCTACGACACCGGCGACCGCTATCGGATGTCGCGGGTGGAGGCGTTCGAGTGGCAGGAGTGGGCCGGTGCCGACCAGGACGAGGCCGAACGGTTCCTGCTGGAACGCGACGCCCCGGCGTGGGTGTTCCTGCCCCCGGGCGCCGACCTGGCGACCGCGTTGGAGCAGGTCCGGGCGACGACCCTGTCGCCGATCGCGTTGGTCGAGTTGATGAAGGCCACCGCCCGGCAGACGGCCTGGTCGGAGTCGATCCGGATCGAGGCGATCGCGTCGTTCTACCGGCAGCGCCAGGCCCAGTCCGGCGACATCCCCCGCCCCAGCCAGATCGACTCCGCCGGCCGCCCGGTCGACCCCGAACGCAGCTGGGTCGCCGAGATCGCGCTCGCGTTGAAGCTGTCGAAGGAATCGGCCGGCAACCAGGTCGACACCGCGTTGCATTTGACCTCGACGCTGACCGCGACCCTGTCGGCGTTGCGGTGTGGCGCGATCGGTGTGTCCAAGGCGGTCGCGATCTCGATCGCGACCCGCCCGCTGGCCCAGGCCGCGGCCCGCGCGGTCGAGGCGCATGTGCTGAAACGCGCGCCCGGTCAGAC
>NZ_SNWQ01000012.1:133043-285803 GCF_004361855.1 Kribbella caucasensis | reverse complement strand
CAACCAACGCCGCCGAGTACGGTACTTCTGCACCCGGCAATCACGCCGGAGCACAGCCAGACCAGAATCGCTGCCCGGTCAAGTTTGAAGAGCCCCCATGGTGGCGACATCGAAGGCTATCTCGCAGAAGTCTGCTGGCAGCGCACCCGCGGGCGGCTCCCATCCGGGGACGAGCTCTTGAATGAAGAGTTCCGGCTGATGTCGAGGCGCGGCACCCGGAAGGGGACTTGAACCATCTTCTCGATGAAGACGTGTCCCGAGGTGTGGGGATACTTGGCAGTGACCGCACGCACGAGGACGTCATAGTCCAAGGCCAGCACGAAGACGAACCCCGGAACGTCCAGCACCAGGTTGATCGCCTCCAGCAGGGAAACCACCTTGTCAGGCGAGCAACGGTCCAGGTCATCGACGAGGACGACTATCCTTCGCTTCGCCAGTGCGCTGCCGATGGCCTTCATGTCCATGTAGGGGCGCACATATGCGGAGTTGAGAGCCGCGGCATACCCCTCGTCCGGCGCATCGGTATCGAGAAGGGCACCCGGGTCCATACTTATCGGACCGAAGCTGATGGTGACACTGCGGACCACGGACGCCAGCGCCGAACGGACCTTGTCCGTCAGCTTCTCGTCATTCAGTTCCGGACTTGCGTGGTATATCGCGTTGAGCATCGGGACGACGATGTGGTCGGCGCGTTCGTATCGCCACGCGTCGAAGGGTACGGTCAGAACATCCGGATCCTTCGCCAACTCGGCACGAATCGCGTTCAGGAGCGAAGACTTGCCGCTTCCCCAGGAGCCATAGATTCCCACCGTGAACTGAGGTGGCGATCCGCCACGGATAGCAGAGGCGATCGCCTCCGCATAGGCCCGAAATCCCATCGGAAGGCTGTTGGCTTGGCGTATCCGCCACGATCGGAAGCAGACCAGCCGCCATGCTTCCCTCCCCTGCCGATCCCATGGCCGCCAACAGTAGTCGCGACCGGGCCACCGACCAATTGGTCCCGGCTTCGCGACGAGGCCGGCACCCGGTCGTAGTACATGGGCGGTGTCCGTGTGGTCTACGGATCGGAAGTTCCGTGGTGGGCACGGATGCGCGGCGTTCGGTGCGGTCGCAGCCTGGTGGCAAGTCTTCCAAGGAGCTGATCGAGATGATGCCGCACCAAATCGTTGCCGACGTAGCCGCCGAGCGTCGCCGCGCCTTGCATGCCGAGGCCCTGCTGTACGGGCGAGCGCGTGAGGGTCGCCCGTATTGGCAGATCGTCACTGCGCTCGTACTGCGCCTGCTGCCGCCGCGCCGTTTCCGAGCGCGGCAGTCCGTCACGCAAGGTCTGGCTGAGAGCTCGGCTGGCCGGGTGCTGCGAGGTGCAGTGCCTGTGTCGGAGACAGCCGCTGGCCCTCGCGGTGGGCAGCGTTGAACTCCTCGGCGCCGAGGACCTGGACCAGGGAGCGGCGCAGTTCGTCGTCGCGTGGCTGCAAGGGTCGCATGTGTGCGGTGGCCGCGCCGAGCGCGGTGTCCGCTGCGCCGAGGAGTACAGCCGCCGGCCGCGAGCGGCCTTGGACGGAGAGTACGGCGGCCAACGCCTCGAGCGCCCGCACGAGAACGAACGACTGGCCGGCCAGCGCGACGGCCGCGACACTTCCGGCCAGCAAATTCTGGGCTCTGGCCAGATCCCGCTGCTCGTAGGCCCGTTCTCCGAGCAGGTAGAGCGCTCGACCGGTGCACCGCTGGTCGCCGAGCCGGCGCAGCGTCGGCAGGCACTGCGACATGAGGAGCGCCGCGTCGTCATGGTGGCCGCGCTGCCAGGCCAACTGGGCGAAGGCGACCGTGGCATGGACCTGGTCCTCCTCACTACCGGCCGCGACTGCCAAGGCCTGGCTCTCAATCAACCATTCGTGCACCTCGTCGTCGGCTACGCCGGCGTACATCGCTCGTTGCGCCATGATGAACAGCGCGTTGGCCGCGTTCAGCTGATCGCCCACCCGGCGGAACAGCGCCACGCTCTCCCGGCCCCAGTGGAGTGCCTCCCTCAGCTCGCCATAGGCCTGCGAAAGGCCCTCCATGATGAGCGCCCGATCCCACGGGTGATCGTCGCCGATCCGGACCAGCGCTTCGGTCAGCGCAGGCAGCGTCAGCTCCGGCTGGATCCACATCGCTCCCATCCCGACCGCGTGGGCTGCCTTGGCACGGCTGATGTCGTCGAGACCGGCGGCGAGCCGGGTAGCCTCGTTGGCAATGTCGAAGGCGCCCCGAGAGTCCGACGAGTGCAGCATCGTGCTGGCGGCGGCGAGCCCGGCCACGACCGCGGGGGTGGCGGGTGGATCACCGATCGCTTGCGCTTTCCTGATCCAGTCCTGACCCTCGCGGCGCTGCCCGGTGATGTCCCAGAACCGTTGCAGCGCAGCGATCCACCGCCAGGCGGACTCGATCTCGCCGGTGGCGATGCAGTACGCCAGTCCAGTCCGGAGATTGGGCTGCTCCGCGGTCAATCGGTCGGCCCAGGCCCGCTGGTCCTTGGTACGCAGCTTCTCGGCGGCCTGTTCGGCGAGGGCGAGGTAGTGGGAAGCATGGTGCTGCCGGACAGTAGGTTCGGCGCCGGACAGGGTCAGCCGCTCGGCGGCGTACGCGCGAATCGTCTCCAGCATCCGGTATCGGCGGCTGGTGCGCCCTGCGGTGGACACGAGCGACTTGTCCACCAGCCTCGGCAGCAGGGTGATGACGCCCGCTGAGCCCACCGCCCGGGCGGCGTCATAGTCGAAGTCGGCGGGGAACACACCGAGCCGGTCGAAGAGCGTTCGCTCGTCGTCGTCCAGGAGTTCGTAGCTCCAGTCGATTGCCCCGCGCAATGTCTGCTGCCGCGGCAGCGCAGTACGGGCGCCGGCGGAGAGAAGTTCGAAGCGTTCGTCGAGGTGCTCGACCAGGTCGGCCGGCTCGAAGCTCCGCATCCGGGAGGCGGCCAACTCGATCGCCAGGGGTAGCCCGTCCAACCGCCGGCACAGCGCCGCGACGGCGGGCGCGACGGCGTCGGTGAGGACGAAACCGGGTGATGCCGTTGTGGCACGGTCGACGAACAGGCGTACGGCGTCGTAGGTTCGGGCCGTCTCGGCTCGGTCGGACGCGATGGGCGGCGGCACCGGCAGGGTCTGTACCTGGTAGGTGACCTCGCCAGGTACGCCAAGTGGCTCGCGACTCGTGGCGAGCACGTGGAGCCGGCTCCCCGCGGTGAGCAGATCGGCGACGATCTCGGCGGCTTCCGCGATGACGTGCTCACAGTTGTCCACCACCAGCAGGCAACGCATCCCGCCGGCCACCTCGCGCAGGATGTCGCGCAGTGACCATCCCGGCTGCGGTACGACGCCCAGCGCCCGCGCGATCGTGTCGCTGACGAGATCCAGCCCGACCGGCGCCAGGTCGGCGAACCGGGCGCCGTCGGGGAAGGAGTCGGCGCCGATCGCGGCCAACCGGAGTACGAGCCTGGTCTTGCCGACTCCGGCCGGGCCGATCAGAGTGACCAGGCGGTGGGCGTCGACCAACGCTGCGACCTCGCCCACCTCGTGCTCCCGGCCGATCATGCTGGTCAGCGGCATGGGTAGCGCTGATTCGGTGTGCGCGCTGCGGCGAAGTTCCGCGCCCAGCTCGACCAGTGCTGCCCGGTCCGTGACGCCGAACTTGCGCAGCAGGGCTGCGATGTGGCTCTCGACGGTTCGTACGGACAGATGGAGCCGCTCGGCGATCTCGCGGTTGCGAAGCCGCTCGGCCACCGCCGACAGCACTTCGATCTCCCGCTCGGTGACACCGGTGCGAGCCATTTGCTCGGTGATGCCGCCCCCCTGGCGTGTCATGAAGGCATTGTCCATCCGGGAGCAACATTCAGCGGTACGGAGACGGCATCCGTACAAAGATCCGTGGATTTCACGGATGTACTGCCGGTCGGGGCCACCGAGGCTGGTTCCCAGACCAGCCGACGGCAGCGGATGCCGGACGGCGCCGCTGGAGGGGATCACCCGCAATGCCAACCGTTCGCCATGATGTCGTCGTGGTCGGCGCGCGTGCCGCCGGAGCTGCGACCGCGCTGCTGCTGGCCCGGCTGGGGTACGACGCGGTCCTGGTGGACCGGGCGATCTTCCCGGCCGACACCGTCTCCACCCATCAACTCGCTCGGGCCGGCGTGGTCCAGCTACACCGTTGGGGACTGCTCCGGGCCGTACTCGACAGCGGAGCACCGGCCATCCGGCAGGTCACCTTCACCGTTGAAGGCGAGCCGACCACTCGAGCGATCAAGCACAAAGCGGGAGTGGACCTCCTGGTCGCGCCTCGCCGCTACATCCTCGACACGATCGTCGCGGAGGCGGCGGCCTCGGCAGGCGTCGACGTGCGATTCGGTACGACGATTGGCGGCGTACATCTCGACGACACAGGTCGGGCCACCGGTGTGTACGGCCACGACTCTGCAGGCGCCCGCGTTGAGATCGACGCACAGTACGTCGTCGGCGCCGACGGTCTGGGTTCACGAGTAGCCCGTTCTGTCGGGGCCGAGATCATCGAGGACCGGGGTGGTGCCAGTGCGGCGCAGTACGCGTACTTCGGCGGCATCCCTTGGACCGGCATCGAGCTGACCGTTGCTGACCGCGCGCTCACCGGAGTCTTTCCTACCAATGATGGTCAAGCCTGCATCTGGATCTGCAGTCCTTCCGTGGACGTCCGCGATGGCCGACGCCGAGCCGGATCCCGTGCGGATGCCTTCACCGCTCAGCTCGGCAGTACGGCGCCTGAGCTGGCCGAACGACTGAGATCAGCGGTTCGAACGTCAGCGGTCACGGGCATGCTTCGAGCTCCCAACTTCGTCCGGAGAGCTCAGGGTCCCGGCTGGGCACTCGTCGGCGATGCCGGCTACCACCGCGATCCGATCACCGGCCACGGCCTGAGCGACGCGTATCGCGATGCCGAACTGCTCGCCGTCGCTCTCGACCAGGCCTTGCGTGGTGAGACTTCGGAGACCGCCGCTCTGGTCGGCTACCAGCGGCAACGCGACGAGGCACTGCGCGACATTTCGACCTGACTATCGCGCTGGCCGGCTATCCGCCGGTTCCACGGTTCGTCGAGCTGCAGAAGCAACTCGGCGCGGCCATCGACATCGAGGCGGCCGAACTGGCCGCGCGCCCAGTCCCAGGTGACCGCGACTTCGCATGCGCCTGACCACATCGCCGGCAGCTGCCTGACCAGGCCTGCCACCTACCGAAGGGAAACCGAAACACATGACCGCGACCGTCAACGAGTCGATGCGCAACGGCGTCGACACCGCCACCCTCTTCGTCACTCTCGACGCGGTCAAGGCCGCGCCGCAGGCGGCCAAGTTCCAGTTCCGCACCGACAACCAATGGATCGACGGCACTCACAGCCGCAGCACCATTCACGAGTTCTACGGCGCCGGCGAGGAGCGCACCCACGAACGCAGCTTCACCTTCGACGCCGACCACCCCGCCGTCCTGGTCGGACGCGACAGCGGGCCGACTCCGGTCGAGTTCGTGTTGCACGCCTTGGCTGCCTGTATGACCGCCGGCCTCGCCAACATCGCCGCGGCACGAGGCATCCGGCTCACCGAGGTTCGGTCCACCGTCTCCGGCGACATCGACCTGAACGGAATCCTCGGGCTCGACCCGGAAGTCCGCAACGGCTACCAGAACATCACCGTCCGCTTCACCGTCAAGGGCGACGCCCCCGCCGACAAGCTCCGCGACCTGGTCACCCAATCCCAGTCCCGCTCAGCCGTCTACGACATCATCACCAACCAAGTCCCCGTAACCATCGAGGTCACCACCGACTGACCCCTGCACGCGGCTGCCGCTGGCAGGTTGTTGGACGGCTGGCAGGTTGTTGGACGGCTGGCGGGTTGTGGCGCGCTATCGGTGCGACGAGCAGTTAGTGGCGAGGCAACCCGCCAGCGGACAGTCCCGTCACCTGTGGGTGGCGCCCTCTGGCTCTTGGAAATCCGGGTCGGCCGTCCTTGCCGCACGCTCGATTCGGGCTCGGTAGTTCGCCCACCAGGGCAGGTGCTCGGGGAACGGTCATCCGAAGGTCTCGCCGAAGTACCGCGCCTCGACGATCGAGAGGTGCTTGACCATGCCCAGCAGATTGGTTCCGGTCGCGGTCAGCGGGCGGCGGATGTCGTACTCGGAGAGGCCTTCGAGCTTCCAGAGCATCGCCTCGCGCGCCGAACGCAGATATTCGTGCAAGGTCTTTTTCGCGTCAGTGTCGATCACGCGTGGAAGTTTGCCAGCGCCTCCCGCGGGTGAAAACTGTCGGCGGCGGGCTTTACGGTCGGTGTCATGACGACGTTTCATTTCTCGGCGCCGCTCTGGAAGTACCCGGGGGCGGATGGGTGGCACTTCGTCTCGCTGCCGGCCGAGATCAGTGACGACATCGGCCAGCTCACCGTCGGCGTCCGGCATGGTTTCGGCTCGGTGCGCGTCGCGGTCACGGTCGGCAGCACCAGCTGGCGAACATCGATCTTCCCGGACAGCAAGGCCGGTACGTACATGTTGCCGATGAAGAAGGCGGTGCGCGCCGCTGAGCAACTGTCGGCCGGCGACGAGGTCGAGACCCGGCTGGAACTGGTCGACGTGTAGCTGAAGATTGCGGAAGTGGATCGTCCCGGATGGGGCGTAGCGTGCGGTGCATGAGTGAGGAGGCGGGGCCGGGAGAACTGCGCATCGTGGCTGCGAACGAGGCATCTTGGGAGGATCTTGCGGCCGTTTTCGGGACGGCTGATTATGTGGCGCGGTGTCAGTGTCAGCGGTTCAAGGTGCTCGGGTGGATCTGGCGGGACTCCACGCAGGAGGAGCGGACGGCGATGCTGCGGGATCAGACCGGCTGCGGCGATCCGGGCGCGGCATACACGAGTGGGCTGGTGTTGTACGTCGACGGCGAGCCCGCGGGCTGGGTGGCGGTCGAGCCGCGGACGGCGTACACGAAGCTGCGGACCACTCGCATCCCCTGGACCGATCGGGATGAGGACAAGAGCGACGACAGTGTTTGGGCGGTGACCTGCTTCGCGATCCGCAAGGGGTACCGCGGTCGCGGGCTCACCTATCCGCTCGCCCAGGCGACGATCGAGTTCGCTCGGGAGCGCGGGGCCCGGGCGCTCGAGGCATACCCGATGATCACTCAGCCCGGCAAGGAGATCACCTGGGGCGAGGTGCATGTGGGGGCGCGCCAGGTCTTCGAGGAGGCCGGCTTCAAAGTGGTCAGCCACCCGACCGTACGCCGCGTTGTCATGCGAATCGACTTCTAATCAGGGCGGCGACGCGCTTGGGATGAGAGCCCGCCGGCCAACGCCAGCCGGCGGGCTGTCGGGTGTTATTCGGTTGCGGCGTTGGTGGCGTTGACCAGGCCGGCGCCGAAGAACGAGTTGCGGTTGGGGCTGCCGTAGCAGCGCTGGCGGTCGTCGTTCTCGTCGATGGGCTGCCAGTTCGCCGGACAGGCAAGCGGAGCCGCCATGCGCTGGACGGCGGCCGCTACTGCGCCGGCCGACCACCCGGGGTGCGACTCACGGATCAGCGCGGCTACGCCTGCCGTGTGAGGCGCGGCCATCGACGTACCGTTCAGGAAGCCGTACCGGGCGCCCTGATCGACGACGGTGATACCGGGAAGGTCCGGCTCGAGTGGGTCGAAGGCATCCCAGATCACCGACGGGGTGTTCGGCAGTGCGCCGAGTACGGCGTCCTGCACGGTGTCCGTGGCCGAGAAGTAGTCGCCACCAGGGGCGGCGACCTCGACGACGCCCATGCCAACGGACGAGTACTCGGCGATGTTCATCGTGTAGCCGGGGTAGCCGACCGGGCCGGTGGCGGACACGGTCACGACACCGGGCAACTCGGCCGGGGCGACGCGGCAGTTGTTGCGGACGCGGCGCGTCTCGGCGGTGTCCGGCGGGTAGTCCGGGCTGATCTCGTCGATCGTCGGGTGCTGCAGATCGTCCGCCTCGTTACCGGCCGACGCGACCAGGACGACACCACGCTGCTGGGCGTATCGTGCGGCCGACTGCAACTCCTTGAGCATCGCCCGCTGGGCGGCGTCGTTGTTGCAGTAGTACAGGA
The DNA here is from genome assembly GCF_004361855.1 of Kribbella caucasensis. Lineage (GTDB taxonomy): Bacteria > Actinomycetota > Actinomycetes > Propionibacteriales > Kribbellaceae > Kribbella > Kribbella caucasensis. Next base: position 277,710 of record NZ_SNWQ01000012.1, on the reverse strand, counting down.
ACGGGTCGGCGAACAAGCTCATGTTGACGACGTCGAGGCCCTGATCCCCGGCGTACCGCAGTGCCGCGGCGACCGAGTCGACGAAGCAGAAACCCCCGGCCGTACAGGCCTTCAGCGCGACCAGGGTCGCGTCCGGGGCGACACCGGCGATCCCGATGCCGTTGATCGGGGCGGCGACCAGGGAGGCCACATGGGTTCCGTGTCCGAAGATGTCCTGCACCGCGGCCTTGTTGTCGCAACTGGTGGCGATCTCCGCCGGCGCCGCGGTCGGCGTACCAGGCCGGAGGAAGGAGCACGAGCGGGCCACGTCGAGGTTGGGGGCGATGTCGGGGTGAGTCAGGTCCACGCCGGTGTCGAGCACGCCGACCGTGACGCCTTCGCCGGTGCCGTTCGCGCGGGCCGTCTGATCGGCGTCGATGATCGCCATGTTCCACTGACACACGGCGAGCGGCTCCGCGCTGGGGGTGTCGTAGACCCCGCCGAAAAGATCCGCACAGATCGCTGTCAGCTCCGCGGGTGTCGCCGCGCTGACCTTGGCCGAGGCCGTGGGTACCAGGCCGGCCAGACAGAGTGTGGCGGCCGCGAATACCGCGATGACCGCACGCCGAACGTTCATGATTCCTCCCCTGAGCCGATGGGCTACGGTGCGAAAGCTACGCCGGGGAACACTCGCCAGGAAGAGGTCGCCGACCGGCTCACTCAGCGCTTCTGCGTCGCTGCTCGCTGTGGCGGACCTGGACAGAGTTCATCCGGCGTTCAAGCATGGAGATCGCTTCTGCCCATAGCGTTTGCAGCATTCCGTGCGTTTGCAACAATCCGTCAACCAGAGGAGCACCATGCGTACGACGCGAGGTCTGGCGATCGCCGCCCTGACCGCACTCGCCACCGGCGGGGCCATCGCCGGGGCCGGTACAGCGGGCGCGGCGCCGACCGGCACGGCCGGCACACAGCCGTCGGCTGTCACCGTTGCCGAGAACAGCACGGCCGGGAAGTCCGTGCGGTTCGCGACGTTCAACGCGAGCCTCAACCGGAATGCAGCCGGCCAGCTGATCACCGACCTGAGTACGCCGGACAACGCGCAGGCGAAAGACGTCGCCGAGGTCATCCAGCGGGTCCGGCCGGACGTGCTGCTGATCAACGAGTTCGACTTCGTCGAGCAGCAGCAGGCGTTGAAGCTGTTCCGCGACAACTACCTCGCGGTCGGGCACAACGGGGCCGCGCCGATCAACTACCCCTACGCGTACGTCGCGCCGTCGAACACCGGGATCCCGAGCGGCTTCGACCTCAACAACAACGGCCAGGTCAGCGGCGGGGACGACGCGTTCGGGTTCGGCTTGTTCCCGGGGCAGTTCGGCATGGTGGTGTACTCGCGCTACCCGATCGACACCCGCAACGTCCGTACCTTCCAGCACTTCAAGTGGAAGGACATGCCGGGCGCGATGCTCCCCGACGACCCGGCCACACCGGCGCCGGCCGACTGGTACTCGCCGGCGGAGCTCAACGTCTTCCGGTTGTCCAGCAAGTCGCACTGGGACATCCCGATCCGGATCGGCCACCGCACGGTGCACTTCCTCACCTCGCACCCGACCCCGCCGACCTTCGACGGAGCAGAGGACCGCAACGGCACGCGCAACCACGACGAGATCCGGTTCTGGGCCGACTACGTCCAGCCCGGCAAGCGATCGTCGTACATCTATGACGACAACGGCCGGTACGGCGGACTCCGGCCGGGCGCGTCGTTCGTCATCGCGGGCGACCAGAACAGCGACCCGGTGGACGGTGACTCCGTCGACGGCGCGATCCAGCAACTGATCGAGCACCCCCGGATCACCGACCCGCTGCCGACGTCGGCCGGTGGTGCCGAGGCCGCACTCCTCCAGGGCGGCGCGAACACCTCGCACCAGGGCGACCCGAAGTACGACACCGCGGACTTCAACGACAACCCGGCGCCCGGCAACCTCCGCGCCGACTACGTCCTGCCGTCCAAGAACCTCAGAACCCAATCGGCCGGCGTCTTCTGGCCCGTCCAGGCCGACCCGCTGTCCCGCCTCACCGGCGTTTTCCCCTTCCCCACCAGCGACCACCGCTCGGTCTGGGTCGACGTCCGAATCCCCGGCTGGCATTAATCAGTGGCTGTCAGGCACGACCCCGCGCAGCATGGGGTTGTGCCTGACAACTGGGAGAAGCCGTCCTTGCGTGTCGGGCGGTTGCCTGCGGTCCACCCCCGCGGCGGGGCGGGGGGGTGTGCGGGCAGACTCGCGGTATGAGCGTGGATGAAGTGGACAAGGTGCTGATCGGCTTCCTGGATGCGCAGCGGTCCAGGGCCTTGGAGATTGTTGCCGGGCTTGATGATGAGCAGTTGAGGAAGCCCGTGTTGCCGTCCGCGTGGACGGTGCTGGGGATGATCGAACATCTCGGGCACGCTGAGAGGCATTGGTTCCAGGATGTCGCGCTGGGATCCGCGGAGCAGTTGCCCTGGGCCGACGACCCCGACGAGGACGAGGACGGGCCGTACATGTCCAGCCGGCCGGCCGAGGTCGTGTTCGCGTTCTATCGGGACCAGGTCGAGCGGGCGAACGCCGTACTGGCGTCGACTCCGCTGTCCACCCCTCCTCGGGGACGGCACAACCAGGGGGACGCCGACCAGGTCGCCGATCTCCGCTTCATCGTGCTGCACATGCTCGAGGAGACGGCCCGCCACCTCGGGCATCTCGACGCCGCCCGCGAACTCCTCGACGGCCGCGTCGGCCTCGGCCAGGACGATCTCTAACCGGTTATCGAGTGAAGAAGCGTTCCAGGATCGGGGCAACCAACCACCGATGGGTCGGCGACGTGGGAGTCGACGGGGACGATCTCGCGTTGGGCCTGCGGCATCGCGGCGACGATCGCGTCCGCTGCGTCGTCGAAGAACCCGGGGTCGAGTTGTTGCATGTACTGGTCGAGGCTGGTGCCGGTGGCAACCAACGCCGGATGAGTGAGCTTCGCCAAGCGGTCGACGGGTGGGCGGCCGTCGCCGAGGCAGGCCGCGTCGTAAGCCAGCGTGTGGACGATCTCCTCGGATGCCTTCCACTCCGGGGTTCCGCGGGACGAGGCGATCATCTCCTCGGGTGTCCCGGCCAAGGTCATGAAGAGCGCGAGGGCGTCGCCTCGGCGGTTGTCGGCGAGCAGGGCGTCGAGGTCCTTGACGTACTGCTGCCATTGCGCGGTCATCTCGTCGGTCACGAAGTACGGGACTTCGTAGACGCCGATGCGGTCGACCAGGAGGCCGGCCGCGGCTGCTTCGAGAACCAGGGCGCCGCCTGACGACACGCCGTACAAGTGCACGCTGCCGCCGGTCTCGGTGATGAGGGCTTCGAGGTCCTCGAGCTCGCGGTCGACGGCGTACGGGAGGGTGTCGCCGCTGAGGCCGCGTCCGCGCCGGTCGTAGTTGTAGACGGTGAAGGTCCTCGCCAGTTCCACCGCGAGCGGTGCGTTCTCGGAGCGGTCCGCGAGGCCGCCGCCGACGAGTACGACGGTCGGCCCGTTCCCTTGCCGGTCGTACGCGATCTGCGTGCCGTCCTTCGAGATGACCCTGGTCATGCCGGTGCCTTTTCCTGTGCGGCCAGTTCGATGGCCAGTTCCTCGGCCAGGCTCCAGCCGGCCTGCATGCCTTCCTCCATCCCGGATTCGAGGATGAGGTCGCGGGTCGCCTTGTCCTTCGCCTGGACGTGCATCGTCAGCGTCGTCCGGCCGTCCTGCTCGGTGAACGTCACCGTGTCGACCACGGCGTCTTCGTCGGTGATGCCGGGCATCTCGAGCACCTCGGTGTGCACGAGCCGTTCGTTCGTGACGATCTCGCGGTACTCACCGTGGAACGCGCACCCGCCGTCGGGCGCGACCAGCACGTACCGCCAGCGACCGCCGACCCGCAGATCCACCTCCGCCACCGTCACCTCGCCGAGGCCGCCGCTCCACCAGCGCTTGATCAGCTCCGGTGTCGTCCAGACCTTGTAGACAAGGCGTTTCGGCGCTTCGAAGTCCCGGGTGATCAGGATCTGATCGTCAGCCGGTGTGGTCACCTTCGCCGTTGAAGTTCGCATCGTCTTCCTCCTGAGCCTTGAGTTCCGCCAGTACGTCGTCGATCAGGTCGAACCGCTGGTTCCAGGTGTGCTCGTAAGCCTTCACCCAGTCGTGGATCGGCTTCAGCGCCTGACCGTTGAGCCGGTACAGCCGTTGCCGCCCCTCATCACGGACATCGACCACGCCGACCTCGCGCAGCACCCGCAGATGCTTCGACACCTGTGGTTGCGCCAGGCCGAGCAGTTGGACCAGCTCGTTCACCGAGATCTCCCCGGCGGCCAGCAGATCCACGATCTGCCGCCGCCGGGGCTCCGCCACCGCGTTGAACACATCCGCCGTCGTCGCCGCCCGAGCCATACGGCAATCATATGCCGATATGGGAATGCGTCAAGAGGACCGCACCCCGCCGTGCGGCACTCACGGCCGGATCGGACCTGCGGGTTGGCCGGGGCGCCGGCTTCCAGCCAGCGGTGGGTGCGACATTGGGCACCGGGCAGGCGTGATTTGTGCCGACGGATGCCTGGTCGGTGCTCAAGGTCGACCTTGCGGCACTCGCTTGCCCGTCGGTGGGACCGGGGAGGGTTTCGTGAGCGACTGGGGTGGGTTGTTCGCGGTATGGGTGGTATTCCCCTCCCCAGATCGGTGGAGGGCGGGGGCTAGTCGGCGGTGGTGATCTCGATCGGGACTGTTGTGCCGAAGCCGGTGCAGGTAGCGCGGAGGGCTTCGGCGGTGATCGTTTCGGCGCCGAAGAAGGCCGGTTCGGGGCGGAAGTGGACGATCGTGCCGGTGGTTCCGGTGGGCGGCAGTTCGGTGAGACCGTCGCGCGGGAGGCCGTATCCGTAGCGTTGGGTCCAGCTGCATTCGGTACGCCGGTTGGTGTGGCTCACCCATTCGCTCAGCGCGGCGACGACGGACATCCCCGAGCGACGGCGTCCATCCGGGAGCACCGGTGCGTCGGGGATCTGGAAGAAGCGCAGATCGCGGGTCGCCATGATCGGTTTGACCATCGGTACGCCGTCGTCGTCGAACCGGACGAACGTGCCGCGACCGTTGTCCTCGACTGAGATCGACCCGTCGTCGTGCAAGGTCACCAGCACACGGTCCGTAGTACCTTCCGCTGCTTCGTCGAGTGGGTAGGCGATCACCTCGAGCGCCAGGTGCAGCACACCGCCCTCGGCGTACCGGCCGGCCTCGCGCCGGATCGCGGCGACGTGCTCGGCGTCCGCGACCGTCAGCCAGCTGTGGGTGCTCAACCGCAAGGTGATGAAGGGGATCGTGTCGCCCGGCAGCACGTACCGCTCGATCTCCACGAACCCGCGCCGCTGGGCGAACTCCAGTCCTTCCAGGTTCGATGCCAGGATGATCGTCTCGACCGCTTCGGCCTCGACCTCCTCCGCCTTGGCCAGCCCACGCCGGTACAGCTGCTCGCCGAACCCTTGTCGCCGGTACTGCGGAAGCACTCGTGCGATCACCGTCACGGCAGGTGTCTCCTCGGACGGCGGCCGAACGGTGGAGCAGCCGACCACCTCGTCACCCAGATACGCGACCTCGAGGTGGTTGCGCCGGACTCGCTCTCGGACGTCCTCCAGCGACAACGGATCCGTCGGGATGATCGCGTTGTGCACCACCTGCCAGTCCTCGATCATCCGGTCACCGGCCACTGGTTCGATCCGCAGTTCACCCACCCCAGAACCCAACCTCACCGCCCGGGCGAGGTCAATTCAGATACCGGCCGGGCGGGTTCAATTCAGTTGGCGACCGGCCCCGGCAAGTACGTCGTCGAGGAGCGCGGAGTTCTTGCTGATCACGCCTCCGACCCCAAGGTGTCTGGCATGCGCCAGCCCGTCGGGGGTGTCCACCGGCCAGGTCATCACGACCTCGACGCCGTCCCGCAGCCGATTGACAGTCGCCGGACTGAGCAGGCGGCGATGGACGGATACGCCGTACACCGGGGAGCCATGCAGCCGCCGGCGCAGCCGTCGCAGACCGCGGCGACTGCCTGCCGACAGGACCACTCGGACCTGGGGATAGGACCTGAAGGCACGGACCATCCACCAGTGCTGGGTGCAAACGGTGAAAGGAGTCCCCGGTGCCAATTCGTGCAGAGTCCTGGCGACCCGACCGGCCAGCCAGGGATGAACACCCTTCAGGTCGAGCATCAGCCGGTGATCGCCGTCGATCGCCTCGATCAGCCGGCGGAGCTCGGGTACCACCACCCGACCACGCCGCTCCAGCTTCCCCGCGTCCCAGAGGAACCACGGTCCGAGCGACTTGTGGTGCCGCATCTCCAACCGGCCGCGGAAGAGGTGAACGTCCGCCTCGACGAGGTGTACGCCGCTGTCCAGCGCCTGGCGCACCGCACTCAGATCGTTGCCGGCGCGGTGGGCGACCGTGATCAGCCCGGTCACGCTGCCGCGGCCCCTCGGAGTGGTTCTCGATGTCTCCCGCGCCAGCGGAGCAACAGGAACGTCCCGCCGAAGAGGAGTGCCGGCACCCAGGTCAGCAAGGCGGTCAAGGCCACCGCGCCGAACGCCGCGGTCCACGACACACCGATCGCGGCCAGGCCGGCGACCAGCGCACCCTCCCGCGGGGTTGCCCCGTGGATACCCGGCAACGCGCCGGCGATCTGGGCCGCTCCGAACACCCCGAGGAGCTGCAAGGTCGACACGGAGTCGCCGACGGCATGGATCGCGCCCACCAGGAGCCCGACGATGGTGAGCTGGTAGCCGATCGACAGCAGCACGCCCAGCGCGAAGGCCTTTGGCGACGGCCGGGGCCACCGGTTCATCAGCTCGGGCTTGCGCCGGCCGACGACGACCGCGGCGATCATCACCACAGCAGCCCCACCCAGGGCGACCGCCATCACGACCGGAGGCAGGGCCACACCCGACACCATCACCGCGACCACCATCCCGACTGCTCCGACGAAGCGGTCGAGGGCCACCTCGGCGATGGCGGGAGTACGCCGTACGCCGGCCGTCTCCAGCCGGTGAACGCGCCAGAGGTCGGCGCCCGCATGCCATGGGGAGATGAGCCCCAGCACCTCGCTCTCGGCGTACGCCCGGATGTGCCACCGCCTGGTCTGGCCGCTGCTGGAGAGCGCGTGCCAGCGCAGCGGGCAGGCGACGTACTTGCCGATCGCGAAGGGCAGCAGACCTATCACCGCGGGCAGCACGGCCAGATGCGGTACGCGGTCGACGTTCCACACCGAGATCAGGACGGCCACGACGAGGGCGGTGACCCGAACAGCGGGGCGGCACAGGAAGGTACGCGCGCTGCGCAGTCGGCAGGCAAACGGCCCGGAGCCGGTGATGAACTGGACAGCTGGGCGGGGGCTTCGATGCATGTTATCGGTCTCCGTCATGCCGCTACGGCGCATAGGCGGTGTGACCGCAGAGAGGGGGCTGCGGACGCGGTCAGTGTAGGGGTTGGCCCCCAAGCTCCGCAGTTCGTCTCAGCGTGGCGACGCGATTGCAGGCTGCTGTCGTGGTATGCGAAACGCCCTTTTTGTCGGCACTGCCTGCGCACTATGGAGAGCAGAGGGGGTGGATTGGGTGACTTCGGCGGAGGCACGCGCCACACAACTTCGCGCGGCGACGCGGGTACGGCGGATCGCCATCGCGCAGGAGGTCGCGCTGATCACCAGCGGCATCGTGCTGTACTTCCTGGTCCGCGGCCTGATCGAGAGCCGCGTGCCGCTCGCGTTCCGGAATGCGGACCAGGTGATCGAGTTCGAGCGCTGGGCCGGCATCTTCGTCGAACCGCGGCTGCAGTCGGCCGCCGCGGAGCACAACTGGCTCGTCGACACGATGAACTACGTGTACATCTACGGTCACTGGCCGGTGGTGGTGACGACGCTGGGCTGGCTGCTGCTCCGGCACCGTGGGGAGTACCGGCGCTTCCGCAACGCGATCCTCATCTCCGGTGCCATCGGCCTGGTCATCTTCGCCTTGTTCCCGGTCGCGCCACCGCGGTTCCTGCCGGAGTTCGGGTTCATCGACACGGTCACCGAGCGGACCTCGGCGTACCGCTGGCTGCAGCCGGCCGCCTTCGTCAACCAGTTCGCCGCCATCCCCAGCCTGCACTTCGGCTGGAACCTGGTGATGGGCATCGCCTGGGCCGGTCTGGCCGGCAGCGTCGCGGGCCGCCTTTTCGGCCTGTTGATGCCGCCGCTCATGCTCGCCGCGATCGTCCTCACCGCCAACCATTACCTGCTCGACGGCCTGATCGGCGGTGCCATCGCCCTCGCCGCGCTCTGGGCCGGCACCCTGCTGGCCCAGCGCCGCCGCCGCGGACCGGTCACGGGGGTCGAACCCCGCTGAGCCGGCATCATGCGCACCCTCGCCAGATTCGGGTGGACGGTGCTGTGATGGGTGTTGGGGGACCTAGGGGGAGGAATCATGTGGCAGCCGGACGGATGGGATGTTCGTAGCCGGATCGGGGTGCTGACGCCGCACGCCGATGTCGGGCCGGAGTCGGAACTCCAGGCGATGGCGCCGCCGGGGATCCGGGTGCATGCGGCCCGGGTTCCGTTCGGGGCGATGGCCGCGGGCGGTGCGATGGACCCCACGATCCCGCTGGCCCCGGTCCGCGCCTTCGTCGAACCGCCGCACATCGACGAGGCGGTCGCGTTGCTCGCCGTCGCACCCGTGAAGGCGATCGGCATCGGCTTCACGAGTTCGTCGTACGTCACCGGCGCCGAGGGCGAGGAGGCGCTCGTCGACAGACTGCAGGAACGCAGCTCCGGCAAACCGGTCGTCCTCACCTGCGCGTCCGCGGTCGCCGGCCTCGGCAAACTCGGTGCCCGGCGGATCGCCCTCTTCGATCCCCCATGGTTCGACAGCGAACTGGACCGGCTCGGCGCGGAGTACTTCAGATCCCAGGACATCGAGGTCGTCTTCCACGCCCCCTGCGGTCTGCCCAGTACCCAACGCGCCATCAACCCCGGCGAGCTGTACGACTGGGTCGTCACCCACACCCCGGACACAGCCGAGGCGGTCTTCATCGGCGGCAACGGCTTCCGCAGCGTAGGCATCATCGCCGCCCTCGAAGAACAACTGGCCCGCCCCGTCCTGACCGCCAACCAGTCCCTCCTCTGGGGCCTCCTCCAAGCCACCAACACCAAGACCAAACCCACCAACTACGGCACCCTGTTCAACTCCTGAACCAGCGCAGGTGATCGATGGTGGGGAGCTTCGAGTCGAGGAGTTTGAAGGTGGTGGCGCAGAGGATGCCTAGGACGAGGACGAAGAAGGGCGTTGCGGAGGGCGGTGGGGAGGCCCAGGTCGGTGGCGTCCAGGAAGGGGTACGGGTACCAGTCGGTGAAGGCGCCTGGGTGAAGATGTAGACGAGCCAGAGAACCGGCCAGACGAAGGCGGCCAGGACCGTGGTCCAGGTCATCCGGGGGCGGGGGCCGAGGAGGAGCCAGGCCAGCAGCGTGGCCCACGGGGAGATGTAGTGGAAGCCGATCGTGGCGACGAGGGCGGCGCCGGTGAGGTGGACCTGGGGTGCCAGAACGATGGCGAAGACCAGGCCGGTGATGAGGATCCCGAGGAGGGCGTCCAGGCGGAGTACACGCCAGGAGGTGCCGTCGCGGTCGGGGCGCAGGACGAGCAGGAGGGCGGCGGCCAGGACGATCAGGTTGCTCTCGATGGTGAAAAAGCTGAACAACCGCCAGAGCCGTACGCCGATACTGATCGACTCACCCTCGTCGCCCGAGTTCGCGTCCGCGCCGCCGGTGAAGATCAGCACCAGCTGAATCACCAGCGAGGCCAGGATCACCGCCGCGATCACGCCGTGCCACCAGCGTGAAACGGTCACCGAAGTCGAGCGCTGCACAGAAGTCTCTGTGGCCATAGTTCAATCCTGGCCCCGATCCCCTCAGTGCAGAACCCACCACGCGGCGTCAGCTCGCGAAGTCCCCGAGTACCTGATCGATCACGTACTGCGCGTTCGCGGCGATCCCCGGGTTCGTCGGGCGGTAGTAGGGGAGCTGGATCAGCGCCATCGACAACGCGCGAGCCCGGCCGCGGATCCAGGTGGCGTCGTCGAAGTCGAGGGCCTCGCGGAAGGCGGTGCGGGAGGCGCCGGACAGCAGGTTCCAGGCGGGGATGAGGTCGCAGGCCGGGTCGCCGACACCGGACGTGGGGAAGTCGAGCACCGCCGCGAGCCGACCGCCCCGGACCAGGAGATTCGACGGCATCAGGTCGGCGTGGAGCCAGACCGGCGCAGCAGGACCAGGCGCGGCCAAGCCGGATTCCCAAGCGGCCAAGGCGTTGTCGGTGTCGATCCACCCGTCCAGCTGTTCGAGAGCGGACCGTGTTTCCTCGTCCTGCGTGGACAACGGCCCGCCCCGATAGGCAGCCGGTCCGTCGGCCAGGTCGATCGCCCGGAACGCCTGTACGAACCCGGCCAGCTCGATCGCGAGCTCCACACCAGCCTCGCCTGCGACCGGCACGGTGCCCTCGATCCAGCGGTTGATCGACCAGATCCACGGATACCCCTCGCCCGGTTCGCCGAGACCCACCTGCGTCGGGATCTCCACGGGCAGCAACGGCGCGAGCCGCGGCAGCCACTCGGACTCCGTGGCGATGTCCGAGACCCCGCCGGCGATCCGCGGCAGCCGTACGGTCAGCGAGTCCCCGAGCCGGTACATCGCGTTCACGGTCCCGCTCGACGGGATCTCCTTGACCGGCAACCCGGCGTACTCCGGGAACTGCGCGCCCACCAGCCGCAGTACCAGCTCCTCGTCGATGTCCGCCTCGTCCGCATGCATCTTCACGGCCGCCATCACACCCGATCCCCACCTCGGCTGTCGAACCGGTTTCCCATCGGTATGAGAGGCTGATCGGCGATGCGCAAACGGAACTGGCTGCTCGGCCTGGGACTCGCGGCCGCCGCGGCGTGGTCGGTCGCGGTGAGTGCGGCGATGCCGAGCTGGTTCGACCCGAGCGACGACTGCGCGCACACTGCCGGCCGGTCGGGTTTCAGCTACCCCAGCGGGTCCTCGGAGCGATCGATCGACATCGAGATCAGTTGGTTCCCGCCGCGCGCGACCTGCGACGTCGGCGGCGACCGGGTGTACGACTTCATCTCCCCGGCGAAGTCTGTCACGTTGACCGTCATCGGTGTGCTGATCGCGCTCGTGGTCGCGGTCGGCCTGGTCGGGGCGGTCAGGAAGTTGTTCAGCACCGGCGGGGTGATCCGCTCCCCCGAGGCGATCGACCTTCGCCGCCGGCGGTTCACCCACCTCGCGACCGCCGCGGCCGCCGGCTTCGTGGCCATCGGCGGCTGCGTCCTCGCGCTGGTCTTCGCGGTCTTCCTGGGCGGTCCGCCCGGCGTGATCACGCTGGCGATCGCCGCGCCCGTCGTCTTTGCCGCGCTCGCCTCGGCGATCGACCGCGCCTACGGTCCCCTGCCGAGCACCGCCGCCCATTCACGTCGGCGAGGCACCGCGGCCGCGGTCATCACCCTGCTGGTCGCCGTCCTCGCCGCCGCGCGGAACTTCCCCATCCCCACGTTCTGGCCCGCTCTCCTCGGCGCAGCCACCTACGCGATCGTCGTAGCCGTCCAATGGACCCGCCCCGTCCGTCTCCAGGTACCACAGCAGTTCAGCCTGGCGCCGCCACCCGCTCCCGGCCGGATCCGTACCGATCGACAGGACGATGTCGACCAGGAGACCGGCCGCCACGCCTGACCCCGGCGGTGCGCCGGCCTCGACCGGCCACTACCTCCTGTCGAAATGCACGCGCTCACGCAGATGGGCGGATGTTCTGGTTCAGGTGGAAGACGTTGTCCGGGTCGTACTGCGCCTTGACCTGCGCCAGCCGCCGGTAGTTCTCCTCGCCGAACCCGGCGACCACCCGATCCCGGCCCTCGTCGCCGATGAAGTTCAGGTAGACCGCCCCGGTCGTCCACGGCTTCAGGTCGGCGCACAGGTTCCGCGCCCAGGCGATCCCCCGCTCGTCATCGGCCGCGTCCGCCCACAACCCGAACGGATGCACGACCCAGGCCGCGCTCCGATGCGGCAACGGCCACTGGTCCGCCCCGCGCGCTACGGCACCACCCCAAGGCAACAATGCCTGCTGCGAAGGTGCCGGCATCGGCATGTCCGCAGCACGATCGCTGAACACCCGCACCGCCTCGTCCGGGAAGGTGTTCAGATGCTCGGCCGACCAGTAGTTGCGGAACCCCGGCGGATCATCCAGCGCCGAGTTCAACTCGGCATACGGCATCTGCGCAACCAGCTCCCCCTCGGGTGCGAGGTCGAACAGCGGCTTGAGCACCTCCCGCGTCTCCTCCTCAGAACCCAGGTAGACGCCCCCCGCTCCGACCAACAGCCGGCCCTGCAGATGCTCCGGGACGAACTCCTCCGGCGGCCCGGTCATATAGATGACTCCCCCGCCCAGCTCCTCCGGCGCCCCCGCCTCGAACAGATCACGGTAGGCGCGCAGCACCTCCGGACCAGCCGAAGCCGGCCAGAGCAGCATGGAGAGCGTGGTCACCGGTACCGAGTGCAGCCGGAACGTCAGCGAGGTGGCGACTCCGAAGTTCCCGCCACCACCGTGCAGCGCCCAGAACAGGTCGGTGTTCCGGGTCTCGTCCGCGATCACCAACTCCCCCTCGGCCGTGATCAGCTCGACCGAGATCAAGTTGTCGCAGGCCAGGCCGAACTTCCGCTCCAGCCAGCCGGATCCGCCGCCGAGCGTGAGCCCCGCGACCCCGGTCGTCGACACCCGCCCGCCGGTCGTAGCCAGCCAGTACGGCTGGCAGGCCCGGTCGAGATCGCCCCAGGTCGCCCCACCGCCGACCCGGACGACCCGCGCGTCCGGATCGACCTGGACGCTGTTCATCCGCCGGACGTCGACCACCAGCCCGCCCTCGGTCAGCGCCGTCCCCGCAACCCCGTGACCGCCACCCCGGACCGCGATCTCCAGCCCCTCGGCGACGCCGTACCGGACCGCTGCGGCGACGTCCGCGGCCGACTCGCACTGCGCGATGACGCCCGGCCGCTTGTCGATCATCGCGTTGAAGAGCACCCGCGCCTCGTCGTACTCCGGATCGCCGGAGCGCAGCATCTTCCCGCCGAACCCGAGCGGACGCGAAATCGTGTCGGACATGGGACTCCCCCTCGTGCCAATGTGTTCCCCCAGTGGATACGCCCGATGCTGCGCCGACCCGCTCCATCGGTCAACGGCTCACCGCTTACCTCACGCTGACGTGGACCCCTCGCCTACCAACGGTCCCCGACCGATCACAGGCGGGAACCGACGCGGGGCACTAGGCTGGCCCCATGCCCGGGACAGAAGCCGCCCTGCTCGGTGGGCCAGGTCAGACGCTCACCGACGAGCAAGTCACCACCTTCATCTCCGACGAACTGTCCGCCGCCGGTCTCGACGGCCGCAGCGTCTGCGTGATCGTCCCGGACGCGACCCGAAGTTGCCCGCTTCCCCTGCTCCTGAAGGCGATCCACGCCACCCTGACGGGCAAGGTCACCGTACTGGTTGCCCTCGGCACCCATGCGGAGATGAGCAAGGAAGACCTGACCAGACACGTTGGCAGCGACCAGTACGACGTCCTGAACCACGAGTGGTGGAAACCCGACACGTTCGCCGACCTCGGCACGATCAGCGCGGCCCGGGTCGAAGAGATCTCCGGCGACCTGCTGTACGACGAGGTCCGGGTCAAGCTCAACCGGGCCGTTGTCGAACACGATGTCGCTCTGGTCGTCGGCCCGGTCTTCCCGCACGAGGTGGTCGGCTTCTCCGGCGGCAACAAGTACTTCTTCCCCGGGGTCGCCGGCCAGGAGGTGATCGACCTGTCGCACTGGCTCGGCGCCCTGATCACCAGTTCCCGGATCATCGGTACGCCGGGAGTCACGCCTGTGCGCAGGTTGATCGACGAGGCCGCCGCCCTGATCCCGGCGGAGAAGCTCGCGCTGTCGGTCGTCGTCGAGTCCGGCACGAGCAACCTGCACGCCGTGGCCTTCGGCGACACCCAGTCCTCCTGGCGAGCGGCCGCCGCCGTTTCCGCCGAGACCCACGTCCGCTACCTCGACCACCCGGTCCGGCGCGTCGTCTCGGTGATGCCGTCCCGCTACTCCGACATCTGGACCGCGGCCAAGGGCTTCTACAAGGTCGAACCGGTCGTCGCCGACGGCGGTGAGGTGATCCTGTACGCCCCACACGTGACCCAGCTCGCCGCGATGCACCCCGAGATCGAGGAGATCGGGTACCACTGCCGCGACTACTTCGTCGGCCAGTGGGACAAGTTCCGCGATATCCACTGGGGCGTCCTCGCGCACTCCACCCATCTTCGCGGCGAAGGCAGCTGGGACCCGGCGACCGGCGAACACCTGCGCGTCGGCGTCACCCTCGCGACCGGGATCCCCGAGGAGGTCGTACGCGGGGTGAACCTCGGCTACACCGATCCCGCGAGCTTCGACCTCACGCAGTACGAGAACGACCCCGACACCCTGGTCGTCCCGAACGCCGGCGAGATCCTCCATCGCCTCCGCTGACCGGGAGATCCGGTACCGCTGACAGGCACGTGACTGACCGGTAACCTTCGGGAGCATGGGACAGACCGAGGTCGCGATCGTCGGGTCCGGGTTCGCCGGGCTGTGCATGGGGATCAAGCTCCGCGAGGCCGGGATCGAGGACTTCGTCATCCTGGAGAAGGCCGGCGAGCTCGGCGGCACCTGGCGGGACAACACCTATCCGGGCTGCGCCTGCGACATCCCGTCGTACCTGTACTCGTTCTCCTTCGAGCAGAACCCGCACTGGACCCGGATGTTCGCGCCCTGGGACGAGATCCTCGACTACCTCAAGCACTGCGCCGACAAGTACGGCATCACCAGCAAGATCCGGTACGGCGCGGAGGTCACCGAGGCCGAGTTCGACGAGGCGACCGGCCGGTGGACGATCACGATCAACGGCACCGAGACCCTCGACGCGCGCGCCTTCGTCGCCGGGGTGGGCAGCCTGCACGAGCCGAAGTACCCCGACCTCCCGGGCCTGGATACGTTCACCGGTACGACGTTCCACTCGGCGCAATGGGACCACGAACACGACCTCACCGACCGCCGCGTCGCCGTGATCGGGACCGGGGCGAGCGCGATCCAGTTCGTCCCGCAGATCGCCAAGCAGGCCGCGCAACTCGATGTGTACCAACGCACGGCCCCATGGATCACACCGAAACCGGACCGCGTCATCGGTCCGCGCGAACGCGCCCTGCACGAACGGTTCCCGGCCGGCCAGCGGACCATCCGCAACGTCATCTACTGGGGTCTGGAGGCTCGCGGCCTGGGATTCGCGGCCAGCCCCAAACTGATGAAGGGCCTCGAACTCCAGGCCCGCCGCCACCTCCGCAAACAGATCAAGGACCCCGTACTCCGGGCCAAGCTGACGCCCGACTACCAGATCGGCTGCAAGCGGATCCTCATTTCGAATGACTACTACCCGGCCCTCGTCCGCGACCACGTCGACCTGGTCACCACCCCGATCACCCGGGTCACCCCGACCGGTGTGCTCACCGCGGACGGCGTCGAGCGCCCTTGCGACACGATCGTGCTCGGCACCGGGTTCCAGGTGTCCGGCAACCTGACCCGGATGCGGATCCTCGGCCGCGACGGCATCGACCTGGCCGAATCGTGGAAACGCAACGGCATCGGGGCCCATCTCGGTATCACCGTCGCCGGGTACCCGAACCTGTTCCTGCTGGTCGGCCCGAACACGGTGCTCGGGCATTCGTCGATGGTGTTCATGATCGAGGCCCAGGTTCGCTATGTCCTGCAGGCGATCCGGCTGCTCCAACGCCGCGGCGCGTCGTACGTCGAGGTGCGCGAGGATGCACAGCAGCGGTTCGTCGACGGGGTGCAGGGTGAGCTCGGGGACACCGTCTGGCAGTCCGGCTGCAGCAGTTGGTACCTCGACGCCCAGGGCCGGAACTCGACCATCTGGCCGGAGTTCACCATGTCCTACTGGCGCCGCACTCGCCGCCTCGACCCTACCGACTTCGTCCTGGTGAACTAGGGGTTCCCCCGACTCCCTAGGGTGGAGCGGTCAGGGGCCGGCGTACGACCATGGGATGAGCAGAAGACGGCCCCAAGGACCGATGTCCGGAGCCGCTGCGCGGAGGATTCTGGATGACATGAAGCTCATCCAGATCATCAGCGCAGTAGCCATTGTCGGCGGTGTCGTGATCACCGCCCTGATCGCCATCATCCCCACCGTCGTCGACCGCTGAGGCGAAGGTTGCTCCCAGCAAACGAAGTAGGAGCCGCCGGCAACCGCGCTCAGTCGACGGCGAGGTGGCTCAGCAGGTCCTGCCGGGTGAGCACGCCCACCGGCTTGCCGTCGTCCAGCACCATCAGCGCGTCCCGGTCCTCGAGCAGCTCGACCGCCTTCGCCACGGGTTCGCCCGCGCCGAGGGACGGCAGCGCCGGATCCATGTGCTGCTCGACCATGTCGGCCAGCCGCGCATTACCGGAGTACAGGGCGTCCATCAGCGTCCGCTCCGACACCGCGCCGGCCACCTCTGCCGCCATCACCGGCGGTTCGGCCCGCACCACCGGCATCTGGGAGACGCCGTACTCGCGCAGGATCGCGATGGCCTCGGCGATCGTCTCGTGCGGGTGCGTGTGCACCAGCGGCGGCATGCTGCCGTCCTTGCCGGCCAGCACGTCGCGGAGCGTCGCGCCCTGTCGCGCATGCGCGAGGAACCCGTACTGCGCGAGCCAGTCGTCGTTGAACACCTTCGTCAGGTAGCCACGACCGCCGTCCGGCAGCAGTACGACGATGACCGCGTCGGGATCGTCGAGCTCTTGCGCCAGCCGAACCGCCGCCGCGGCCGCCATCCCGGCCGAACCGCCGACCAGCATGGCCTCCTCGCGCGCGAGTCGCCGAGTGAACGCGAACGAGTCCGCGTCCGACACCTCGATCACGCGATCGCAGATGGTCCGGTCGTAGGTCTCCGGCCAGAAGTCCTCACCGACGCCCTCGACCAGGTACGGCCGGCCGGTGCCGCCGGAGTACACCGAACCCTCCGGGTCGGCGCCGACGATCTGGACCCGGCCGCCGGAGACCTCCTTGAGGTACTTGCCGGTGCCGCTGATCGTGCCGCCGGTACCGACGCCCGCGACGAAGTGGGTGATCTTCCCCTCGGTCTGCTCCCACAGCTCGGGACCGGTGGTCTCGTAGTGGGACTGGGGGTTGTTCATGTTGGCGTACTGGTTCGGCTTCCAGGCGCCCTCGATCTCGCGGACCAGCCGGTCGGAGACGTTGTAGTACGAGTCCGGGTGCTCCGGGGCGACCGCGGTCGGGCAGACCACCACCTCGGCGCCGTACGCCTTGAGCACGTTGCGCTTGTCCTCGCTGACCTTGTCCGGGCAGACGAACACGCACTTGTAGCCCTTCTGCTGGGCCACCATCGCCAGCCCCACCCCGGTGTTCCCGGAGGTCGGCTCGACGATCGTGCCACCCGGCTTGAGCTCGCCGGAGGCTTCCGCGGCCTCGATCATCCGGACCGCGATCCGGTCCTTCACCGAGCCGCCTGGGTTGAAGTACTCGACCTTCGCGAGGACGAGCGGTTTCGCACCGTCCGTCGTCTTCGTCAGCCGCACCAGCGGGGTGTTGCCGACCAGGTCCAGGAGAGAGTTGACGTAGCGCACGAATCTCACTGTATGGGACTCTGCGTGTTCTTCCCTATTTCGCTTGCTTCGCCGTCACAGCGTGTAATCCTTGGAGCATGAGTGACCGGGGTGGTGGGGTGGGAAGAGTGTCAAGCAGAGCCCGGGCCGCGAAGCGACTGGCCCAGGCCGCAGCCTTCGGTGGTGGGGGACTCGGGCTCATCGGTGCCAGCCTGTACGGCGTGCTGACCGCGGAAGCGCGGTACGCCAAGCGCGTCATCGGCCCGATGAAGGCTCACCCGACACGGGGCGACGGCCTGTATGGCCGGTATCCAGGTCACCCGATCACGCTGGCGATGATCGGTGACTCCAGCGCGGCCGGATACGGCACGGCGTCGCCCGACGAGACCCCCGGCGTACTGCTCGCCTGCGGTCTCGCCGAGCTGGCGAGGCGGCCGGTCCGGCTGGTCGACGTGTCGAGAGTGGGGGCCAAGTCCAGCGACCTGGCGCCCCAGATCGACACGGCGCTGCTGGCCGGGCCGCATGTCGCCGCCATCCTGATCGGCGTCAACGACGTGAAGGAGCAGATGCCACCCTCGACCTCGGTCCGGCTCCTCGAGCGCGCCGTCCGGAGGCTCCGGGCGGCGCACTGCGAGGTGGTCGTCGGGACGTGTCCGGACCTGGGCATGGTCCGCCCGATCCGCCCGCCGCTGAAGCAGGTCGCCCGGTCCTGGAGCCGGCGCCTCGCGGCCGCCCAGACGATCGCGGTGGTCGAGGCGGGCGGCCGGTCGGTGTCGATGGGCTCGCTGCTCAGCGAGGCCTTCCGGACCAACCCGTCGATGTGGGGCCCGGACAACTTCCACCCGTCCTCGGAGGGGTACGCCGCGGCCGCGGCCGCCTTGCTCCCCTCGGTCGCCGCCGCGATGGGCGTCGGCCCGGACTCCTTCGTCCACCCGGAACCGTTCCGTGGCGAGGCCGTCCTCCCGATCGCCGAGGCCGCCGTCCAGGCCGCCGGCACGTCGGGTACAGAGGTCGCCGCAGCCAAGGTCGCCGGTCGATCCCGTGGTCCCCGGGGTCCATGGGCCCAGCTCCGCCACCGCCGCCGCCACCCCCAACCCGAGATCGACCGCATCGAGACCGACTCCACCAGCGACTCCCCCGCCGACCCATCCCTGGCCCCAACCGTCTCCTGACCCTCACCTCCCCAACCGGCGGCCCCGGCCCGCCGCCCCGCCCCGCCCCGTCGCCCCGCCCCGTCGCGGAGAGCTTGAACACCAACTGGGGACCTCGTACACGATATTTCCTGTCCGAGGTCCCCGGTGTTTGTCCGAGGGCCCGGCTCTTGTCACTGACCGCTTAGCGAATTGAGCGTCCGCTGAGCGGGGACTTTCATCCGGAAACTCTTGCCTGTCGGCAGGTCGTGGTGCACAGTCGATAACTACGCACCACCCCGACGACGGGAGGCGAAGATGGGCTTGAACCACTCCGAGGAGACGCATAAGCGTCTGGTGGAGAAGGTGCCCAGTTGCACCGGACGCGAGATGACAGAGTGGTTCAAGTTGATGAACGACGGACCGTCGTTCTCACGCTTCGACGACAGGGTTCGATGGCTTTCCAGCGAGTACGCCCTCGCTCACGGGCACGCCACAGCCATCGTGCACGAATACGACCTGGTCAGAGCGCACCGGCGAATGGGCTGACGAGCCGAACAGGAGCAAATTTCCGCAGCAGGCCTGCCCTTTCAGGTGGAGGGGTAGGCCTTCTGTGTGTCTCCGCCCATTCAGCCCGCGACGCCGACCTGGGAACGCGAAAGGGCCGGTCCCCCACCTGAGGGAGACCGGCCCTTCCTACTGCGTCAGGAGTTTGTGCGACCGATCAGGTCAGTCGCTGCCGCGCAGGATCGCGAGGATGCGGAGGAGGTTCCAGTACAGCCAGACCAGGGTGACGGTCAGACCGAACGCGGCCCGCCAGGCCTCGTTCTGCGGGGCGCCGTGCCGGACACCCTGCTCGATCATGTCGAAGTCGAGGATCAGGTTGAACACCGCGAGGCCGGCGCCGATCGCGGCGAACAGCAGGCCCATCGCGCCGAAGCCGCCGATCCCGGAGTTGAAGCCGAACAGGCTCGCGATGAAGTTGATCAGGATCACGCCGGCGAAGCCCATCGTCGCCAGGATCACCATCTTGGTGAACCGCGGCGTCACCTTGATCGCGAAGTACTTGTATGTCGCCAGGGTCAGACCGGCCGTCACCATGGTGGCGAGAATCGCCTGCACGATGATGCCGGAGTCACCGACATAGCTGGCGATGAACTTGCTACCGATCCCGAGGAACACGCCCTCGGCCGCGGCGTACACCATCACCAGCGCGGGGTTGACCTTGCGCGAGAACGACAGCACCAGACCGAGCACGAACGCCAGCAGGGCACCACCGAGGAAGGCCGGGGTGACCAGGTCGGTCGGGATCGTGTTCCAGGCGATCGCGGCGACTGCCACGACGACGCCCAGGGTGGCGGCGGTCCGGACGATGACGTCGTCCATGGTCATCGGGCGGGCGCCGGCCGGGGCGCCCTGGTACTGCTGCGGCGGCGTACCCGGCCCGCCGTAACCGTACTGGCCGGGCTGGCCCGGCTGACCGTACGGAGCGGCCCCCGGGTAGGCCTGGCCTTGGCCAGGCGCAAACGCACTCGACCGGTTCAGGACCGGGTTACTGCTCTGCATGTCATCCTCCTGTGTACCCACTGTGGGTCGTACACGAATAGTACGGTCCCACCCTTAACAACGCCTGAGGAACAACCCAGTGTTCCCTAACCGAAACCGCTCCGAAAACGGCGGTTGCAGAACCCAACCGATAACAGGCTGTCATGCCTCGGCCGCACTATGCCGTACTGCGAGCCAGCCAGTCCATGGGGTTGGAGGGGCAGTTACAAGGAGGCTTGCCGTGGCATCAGGGCGGCGCCGACCTGGTCGGCCAGGGCGACTGCGACCAGGCGCTGCTCGAGGTCGGGGCGGGCGATCCGAGTCGCCGCGGTGAGCTTGAACTTCCCCAGCGTGGTTCCGCTGTGCTGGACCATCAACTGGGTCTCGGAGTTCGTCGGGAGCCCGTCGCGCTCCACCTTGATCGTGTGCGTCCCGCGGGTGACCGAACCGTCGTGGTTCAACTGCGGATCGCCGGTCTGATTGTCACCGGCAACGAACCTGCAGCCGTCGATCCGCAGTACGGCGGTGAGCTCGGCGTTGACGCGGTCGATCAGATCCTCGGTGGACGCCCCTTCGGCGACCGCGGCGGACGTGGTCAGTACGCCGTCCAGGTAGCCCTTGTGCCGGCTCGCCCGAGCTTGTTGCCGACGGCCCCAAAGCGCGATCTCGGTCACCGCGGCACCGATCACCACCAGCAGCACGGTGGTCTCGATGTCGTCCCGATTCTGGATGTGCAGGCTGTTGTAGGGCATCGTCAGGAAGAAGTCGAACCACACCGCACTCGACAACGCCGCCAGTACCCCGGCCGGCCGGATCCCGAACGCCGCCACCGCCACGATCACCAGGACCAGCACCAACGCGCCATTGGAATTGTCAAAGCTGTCCCGGAACGGAATCAGCACCGCACAAACCACCAACGGCACCACAACCGCCGCCGCCGTCACCTGACCCCGATACCTGCTCACTCCTCAATTCCAGACCGCCGACCGCCCCCAAACAACACTCCTGACGGAACTCTGCCACCCTTCTCACACGCCTCTACCAGTCGCAGCTACCGCGTGTCCCACGGTTCGTTCAGGCCTCGCACGAACCGCTTGAGGCTGTTCTTCACCTCGGCCGGCCCACCCCAAGGCCTGCCGAGCCGATAAGCCCGCACCGCCAAGGTGCCGGCCGTGCCGGTCAACAGCACCGGAAACAGCAGCCTGAACGGCAGTTCACCCGCCACACCCGACCAATCCGCCGCAAAGTCCGCCTCAAGCATGTTCAGGTTCGCATCCCGCGGATCGACGACCAGCTGGACCTTCTTGCCGACCTCTGCACGCTCCAGCTCCAGGTCTTCGTCGCTGGAGACGAAGCTGACCTCGGCCAGCCTCCCGTCCGGCAGCTTGACTTCGGCCACCAACGGGAGATCGGTCCGGCTTCGCTCGAGAATCTGCACCACAACACCGGTGACCGGCTGACCATGCTCGCGAAGCTGAGTCCGCAGCCGGTCCTCGACCATGACTTCGTCCACCATGAGCCAGCCCAACACCAGCCCGGCAACCGCGAACATGCTCCAGAAGACTGGCCCCGGTTCCCTCACATCTGCAGTTTGCCCGCCCGGTCCTGCCGCAACCGCTCCAGCACACGCCTCAGCCCACTCTGGTCGCCAGGAAGTCCTCCCAGGTTCGGCCGGCGCCGGCGTCGGGGGCCAGGTTCGCGCCGGAGCGGAACGCGGCGGCCGCCTTGCCCGGGACTCGCATCGGCATGAACAGCCGGCGCTTTCCGGTCGCCTTCACGTATGAGCGGATCACGTCTTTCAGGCTGTAGATCTTCGGCCCGGCCAGATCCGGCACCAGCCCGGCCGGCTTGCCCAGCGCGAGTTCCACGAGCCGATCCGCCACCATCGCGGGATCGACCGGCTGGGCCTTGAACCCCGACGGCACCGGAATCACCGGCAGCTTGGCCATCCCCTCCGCCAGCGTGAACAGCAGGTCGTGGAACTGCGTCGCCCGCAATGTCGTCCACGGCACCCCGGACTCGGCGACGATCTTCTCGGCCTCCCGCTTCGCGGCGATGTACCCGAACATGTTCCGATCGATCCCACTCACCACCGGCGTACGGTCCGCGCCGACCACCGAGATGTACACGACATGCCCGATCCCGGCCGCCGACGCCGCCTTCATCAGGTGCCGAGCCTTCACGTCATCCCCCTTCGCACTGCCCGCGCAGTGCAGCACCGTGTCCACCCCCTTCACCGCGTCCTCGACCCCTGCCCCGGTCTCCAGGTCCCCCACGACGTACTCGACGCCGTCGACCGCCTCCCGCGCAGTACGACTCAACACCCGTACGCCGAAGCCCGCCGCCCGCAACCGCGGAACCACCAGCTTGCCCAGCGTCCCCGTCCCACCAGTCACCAGAACCGACCCACTCATCGCCATCTCCTCATCGCTCAAGTCGCCCGATGCCCTCGGGCTTCACAGGTGCGACGGATCCCGATCGACGAATGTGACTGAGCGCTGGTACCGCGACGCGTTGACGCGTTCTGAGGACGGGACTAGCGTCGGGAGCATCCCTTGAACGTCACCGACCTTGCGTGTCATCGCAGAGGTCAGTCGACGCACGGCAAGGACTCACCTGGTACGGGGCAGGCGACGACCGCATCGCCTCATCCACAAGGCGTTCGCGGCCCGCGGTTGTACTGCGATCTCCGGACAGCGAGGCCTGTATTGCGAGTTCCTGGGCGCGCGCCCAGGACTGAGTACCGGCCGGGTCTCGTGGGGTGGTGATGCCACTGGTTCATCCCACAGCGCGCAGCAGGCCGTATCGCATGTCTCCAACAGGAGCTTCCCGGAGAGGAGCATTTGCCGTGCCAGGCAACAGGGCGGTTATCTACAAGGGACCAGGCAATGTGGCGGTCGAGACGATCGACTACCCAAGCCTGGAGCTCAAGGACGGTCCGGGGGTCAACCCCGCCAACGTGGGCCGTCAAGTCCCCCACGGAGCGATCCTCAAGGTCGTCGCCAGCAACATCTGCGGCAGCGATCAGCACATGGTGCGCGGCCGGACCACGGCGCCACCGGGACTCGCACTCGGCCACGAGATCACCGGCGAGGTTGCCGAGGTCGGCCGGGATGTCGAGTTCATCAAGGTCGGCGACCTGGTGTCGGTCCCGTTCAACATCGCCTGCGGGCGGTGCACCAACTGCAAGGAGGGCAAGACCGGAGTCTGCCTGAACGTGAACCCGGACCGGCCGGGGTCGGCGTACGGGTATGTCGACATGGGCGGCTGGGTCGGCGGCCAGGCGGAGTACGCGCTGGTGCCGTACGCCGACTGGAACCTGCTGAGGTTCCCCGACAAGGACCAGGCACTCGCGAAGATCCGCGACCTGGCGATGTTGTCGGATATCTTCCCGACCGGGTACCACGGCGCGGTCACCGCCGGCGTCGGGACCGGGTCGACCGTCTACATCGCCGGCGCCGGACCGGTCGGCCTGGCCGCGGCCACCTCGGCCTTCCTGCTCGGCGCGGCCGTCGTCATCGTGGCCGATCTCCAGAAGGAACGGCTCGAACAGGCAAGGAGTTTCGGCTGCGAGACGATCGACGTGTCCGAGGGTGAGCCGAGGGACCAGGTCGAACAGATTCTCGGTGAACCCGAGGTCGACGCCGCCATCGACGCGGTCGGGTTCGAGGCCCACGGCCATGGCACCGACGCCCGGGCGGAACGTCCGGCGACCGTGCTGAACACGGTCATGGAGGTCACCCGCGCGGGTGGCGCGGTCGGCATCCCCGGCCTCTACGTCACCGGTGACCCCGGCGCGACCGACGATGCCGCCAAGATCGGCTCACTGTCGATCCGGCTCGGCCTCGGCTGGGCGAAGTCGCTGGGCTTCACCACGGGGCAGTGCCCGGTGATGCGGTACAACCGCCAGCTGATGAAGGCGATCCTGCACGACCGTACGCAGATCGCCAGGAACGTGAACGCCACGGTCATCCCGCTGGACCAGGCACCACAGGGCTACGCCGAATTCGACAAGGGAGCGGCTCGCAAGTACGTGCTCGACCCGCACGGACTGATCAAGTAGGGCCACTGACGGGAGCGGGGCGGCGACCCCGCTCCCGTTGCCCTGCCCACGGAGTCGTGACCGCGCCGAAATGCGGTGGTAACAGCAGCCTGCCCATACTGCGATGAAAGCCCCCGCACGAGAGCGACTTCCATGAGCAGCGACCAAAAGCTGGACCTCGAGTTCGCCTACACCACGTACCAGGACTCCTGCCGCGACCTCTATTCGCCGTATTACTACTGCCGCCGCCCCCTAGGCCACGACGGCGTCCACGCCGCCGGCTTCGGCACCGGCCGCCTCCGCTGGGAACACCAGCCCAACCACGCTCCGCACATGCTGTCCTAACCCCCTGCGCCCAGGACCCATGTCAGACCTTCGGTAGTGTCAGGCAGCGTGGAACCCACGGCGCAACGGCCGCATATGCCTGGGTACGGCATCCTCGGTCCAGACGATGGGACCGGCCTCCTCGCCTGGGGATTGGCGACCGATCGCCTCGACCGCTCGCGCAATTACTGGCTCGCCACCGTGTGGCCAGATCACAGACCCCACGTGACCCCAGTCTGGGGGGTCTGGCGGGACGGCAGCCTCTGGTTCAGTTGCAGTCGACGCTCCCGGAAGGCGCGGAACCTGGCGAGCAATCCTGCTGCCGTCGCCACAACGGATGACGCTGCGAATCCAGTCATCATCGAGGGGTACGCGGCCCCGGTCGAAGATCGAGCCGCGATCGCGGCCTTTGCCGACTGGGCTGACACCAAGTACCAGACGAAGTACGGCGTCGCGTTCTACGGCGATCCTGCGAACGCCTGCTTCCGCATCGAGGTGGTATCGGCGTTCGGCCTCAGCGGGGACGACTTCACAGGCTCGCCCACTCGATGGGTCTTCCAGGGTCGAGACCGCGATCGGTGAACCCTGACAACGGTCCTCGGATCACTGTGCCCGCCTCTCGGGCCAGCAAAGGTCAGCGCGTCTGTGTGCCCGGGACGGGATCGAACCCGTATGCCTTTCGGCCGCGAGGTTAAGTTCGAACAGGCATCGTTCGGGAGCGTCCGTGCCGGTTCAGTTGACTCTTGCAGCGGCCCTGTACGACCAACTCGAACTGGGCTGTACCGAGTCGAACTGCAACCGGAGGTGCACCGTGCGGCGTTCACGCAGGTCGGCTACTGCTCGGTGTTGTGTATCGCGTCCAGGCCGCCCTCAAACCACGCATGGGCAGCGAGCCAGACCAGCGCGGTGCGCTGTCCCTCATTGGCCGCGATCTCCTGTGCGCGCGTGAGGAGGTACCCGAGCATCGGGTTGTCGTTCGCAGGCCAGGGCGGCTGGGGCATCTGACGCTCCCGCAGGTGCTCGACCGACGCTTGCTCGTCCAGATATTGCTCCAACTGCTCCGCCCACTGGCTGAGCGATTCTCCGCCAGAGTCGCCGAACAGTTTGATAACGCGTCCCATGAACACCTCTCGATGGTCAGACCAGTCCAGGCTGTCGCCTCGACCGACTCCACATGCATTGACGGTTACGTGTCAACGATCGAAGTACTGGCGGAGACCGTCCGGCCATGCGCGTCGGCGTGTGGGTGACCGGCAATCCGGAGGCTAGCCCGGGGCTTTCATGCCGGTTGGCTGTGAGGATGTGTCGTTGAACTGAAAGGTGCTCCTGGCCAGCGACGATGTGGGATGTCTAGGACCATGTCGTGCGGAATCGAGGAGCACCTTCCCGGTGGAGAAGACTACCGGGTTCTATCCCTGTGTTCGGGTTGATGCGGCGGGATCGGGTGTGGTGTCGCGGGCAGGTGGTCTGTTGCTCGCCGACGCGGTCTGGGTGAGTGAGTCGGGCGCTGAGTTGTCGCGGGCGTTGGCGCCGTGGCGTAAGCCGTTGGCCAGGCACGACCCAGCCAAGATCGTCTGTGATCTGGCGGTCGCTCTCGCGCTGGGCGGGGACTGCCTGGCCGACATCGCGGGGCTGCGCGGTGCACCGGATGTGTTCGGCCTGGTGGCCTCGAATCCGACGGTGTCGCGCACGATCGACGCGTTGGGCGCTGATGCTGATCGGGTAATTGCTAGTGGGGCGATGCGGGAGCCTACGGTCGGACGGCAGGCAGCGTCAGCCGTGCGGACCTGGGTGGCTGGCCCTCGGAGTGAGCAGTGAGTCGACGGGTGTCGACCGTTGATGACGAGTTCTGCTGTCTTCGACCGGCACCCTGTTGGAATGTGCGCGCCAAGCCAACGGGAGGCGGGCCTTCAAGCCCTCGTCCGCATGATGTTCGCCATACCGCGGCCACGCTGGTGCTCGAACAGGGTGTTGACATCCGTGTCGTCCAGGAGATCCTCGGCCACTCGTCTTTGGCAGTCACGATGCGGTACACCCACGTTACGAGCAAGCTCGCTCGGGGGAGCCGCTGACAAGATCGGTGACGCGTTGTGGGCGTAGCACTCGGGACCCTGATTGCAACCACAACTGCAACCATTGCCCTCGCTCTGGCGGTCTGGCGGGTATCCGCCTGGAGGCATACGTGCAGGTCAGAGTCCTGTGTGCCCGGGACGGGATTCGAACCCGTATGCCTTTCGGCCGCGAGGTTTAAGCTCGCTGCGTATGCCGTTCCGCCACCCGGGCGTGGGAAGAGAGCGGTGCAGGCACTGACGATACAAGGACAGGCACCGCGGCCGGACCGGCGCCGATGGCGGGTCCTTGCACCGATGGCGGGTTGCAGCACGTCAGCGGTGGTGAAGCCCGGCATCGGGGGTAACCGGACAAGCTGCAAGTCAGGCGGACGAAGGCTGCTGGGCAGGGACTACTTGTAGACCTGGCGGGGGTAGATCGCGTGGGCTCCGGCTACTTGGTCTAGGAAGAGTAGGCCGTTGCAGTGGTCTATTTCGTGTTGGAGGGCCCGGGCTTCGAAGGCGTCGGTCGTCAATCTCAGGACGTCGGTGGTGCCGGGGAGGATGCCGGTGATCGTGAGGCGGGTGGGGCGTTTGACGTCGCCGGTCAGGTCGGGGACGGACATGCAGCCTTCTCGGGCCTTTTCCTGGCGGGTGGCTTCGACGACTACCGCGTTGCAGAGGACGAAGGTGCCGTGGCAGGTGCGGGTCTTCGGGTGGTTGGTGACGTCGACCGCGAACATCTGGACAGCGACACCGACCTGGGGAGCGGCCAGTCCGACGCAACCGGGTGAGACGCGCATCGTGGCGATCAGGTCGGCGGCCAGGGTGAGCATGGTGGGGTCGAGGGGGTCGACGGTCGCGCCTTCCAAGGCGAGGACCGGGTGGGGGGCTCGGACTACTTCCAGGACGCTTCCGGTGAGGCCGAGGCTTGATGGCGACCAGGTGGCCACCGCCTCGTTGACGGTGACGCCGACCACCGGGTCTCCGGGGGTCGGAGTACTCACAGGTCGTCGCCTTCGGCTGGGCGGAGGGTTACGCCAACGCCCAGCTCGTCGGCCGTGATCTCCAGGGCCCGGTAGAGCGTGTCGAGGTCGGCCGACACCGGGATCTCCACCTCCGCGGTCAGCACATACAGCGGACCGCTCAGCCGGGTGGTGAGGTCGGTGACCGTGCCGCCGACGGAGGCGATCATCCGGGTGACGGCCGAGACGATGCCGGGGCGGTCGGCGCCGTGGACGGAGAGGATGTACGGCGGGCCGATGGGCGCGTGGAGGTGTTCCGGACCCACCTCGCGGACGGTGATCACCAGTTCACCGCGCAGCGGCTCCAGAATCTCACGCACCGGCGAGAGCGGGCCGGAGCAGACGATCATCATGGCGAAGTGGCCGCGGAGCAGGGTCATGGTGGAGTCCTCGAGGTTGACCCCGACCTGGGCGAGGGCCTCGGTGACGTCCGCGATGATGCCCGGACGGTCCGGTCCGATGACGGTGACGGCGAGCTGGCTCATGAGGCCGAACCTACCGGGCCAAAAGTCTCGATCTGCCGTGACTTCGGTATCCGGACCACCTCAACGCCCCGTAATCAACCAATGACGAAGCTAGATTCGGACCATGGACCGAACGCTCGGCCGCCGGCGCAGCGCACGCGACTGGGTGGTGGACAGCATCGCGTTCACGGTCGCCGTCCTCCTCGGCCTCGTGCTCTACAACGACGGCGAGAAGGACCCGATCCCGGAATGGCTGCTGGCCCTCGACTTCTTCACCGGGATGGCGCTCTGCCTGCTGCTGTGGTTCCGGCGGCGCTGGCCGATCCAGCTGGCGGTCCTGTCCGCCGTCATCACCGTCTTCTCCGAGGCGGGAGGTATCGCGGCCCTCATCTTCACGATGACGGTCGCCGTGCACTTCCGGCTCCGGGTGACGCTGGCCCTGCTCGGGGTCAACATCGCCAGCATGACGGCGTACGCCCTGGTCCGGGAGAAGAACGAGCCGATCCTCACTGTCATCATCACCACGGCGATCCTGTACGTCGGTGCCGTCGGCTGGTCGCTCTACGTACGTTCACGCCGCCAACTCCTCCAGACTCTCCGCGACCGGGCCGACCGTGCCGAGACCGTGGCCCAACTGCAGGCGAAACAGGCACAGATGCGGGCCCGGGAGGAGATCGCCCGGGAGATGCACGACGTCCTCGGTCACCGGTTGTCGCTGCTCAGTGTGCACGCCGGCGCGCTCGCCTACCGCCCGGACGCGTCGACCGAGGAGGTCGGCCAGGCCGCCGAGATCATCCGGGCCAGTGCCCATCAGGCCCTCCAGGATCTCCGCGAGGTGATCGGCGTACTCCGCGCGCCGGCCGGCGAACTCCCCCAGCCGACGTTCGCGGATCTCCCCGTCCTGGTCGAGGGTTCCCGGCGCGCCGGCGTACCGGTGGAGCTCGAACTCGATGCCCCCGGCACCATGCCCGACCACGTCGGCCGGACGGCGTACCGGATCGTCCAGGAGGGACTCACGAACGCCCTCAAACACGCACCCGGCCAACCGGTCAGCATCACCGTCAAGGGTGCCCCAGGCAACGGTCTCCAGGTCCAACTCACCAACCCCGCACCGAACAGACGATCAGGACAGCGACAAGGACAGGGATTGATCGGGCTCACCGAGCGGGCCGCACTCGTCGACGGACGACTCGAACACGGCCGCACCCCCGACGGCGACTTCCGGCTGGCCGCCTGGCTACCGTGGCCGTCATGACGATCCGGGTCCTGATCGTGGACGACGATCCCCTGCTGCGCGCCGGGCTGAAGATGATGCTGGCCGGCGCCCCCGACATCCGGGTGGTCGGCGAGGCGGGTGACGGCAGCGGCGTCCAGGCGCTGATCGACAAGCACTCCCCCGACGTGGTGCTGATGGACATCCGGATGCCCGGCACCGACGGCCTGACCGCGACCGAACTGGTCCGGTCCCGCCCGGCCGCGCCCGAGATCGTCATCCTGACCACGTTCGACGCCGACGAGCACGTACTCCGTGCGCTCCGCGCGGGCGCGGCCGGCTTCATCCTCAAAGACACCCCGCCGGCCGAGATCGTCGAGTCCGTACGACGGGTCGCGGGCGGCCAGCCGGTCCTCTCCCCGACCGTCACCAAACGCCTCATCTCCCGGGTCGCCGCGTCCGGCCAGGACCAGCGCAAAGCCAAGGCGACCACCCGGCTGGACGAGCTCAACGACCGGGAGCGGGAGATCGCCGTCGCGGTAGGCGAGGGCAAGTCGAACGCCGAGATCAGCGCGACCCTCTACCTCAGCGTCCCGACTGTGAAGACGCACGTCTCCCGCATCCTGACCAAGCTCGACCTGAACAACCGGGTCCAGATCGCACTCCTGGTGCACGACGCCGGTCTCCTGGACGACAGCCGCTGATCACCGGCACGTCACCATCCCGGATTAGCGTGCCGGAGTCCGGCCGCCCACGGAAGGCCCCTCCATGCGCATCCTCGCCGCTGCCCTCAGCGTTGCTCTACTGCTCCCATCCGTACCGGCCCAGGCCGAAACGGATCCCGCCGAGTCCGTTGCCGAAGCGGATCCTGCCGCGTTCGTCGACCCGCTGATCGGGTCCGCCCGCGACGGCAACACCTGGCCCGGCGCGGTCCGGCCGTTCGGGATGATCTCCTGGAGCCCGACCAGCACCCGCGGCGACCAGACCAGCACCGGTGCGGCGAACGGCTACCAGTACGACGTGACGCGGGTCCGCGGATTCAGCCTCACCCACGTCAACGGGGCCGGCTGTAACCCGGGCGCGGCCGGCGACATCCCGATCATGCCGTACGCCGGGACGGTGGACTCCTCGCCGACCGCAGACACCACCGACGCGAAGTACGCGAGCAACTTCAGCCACGCGAACGAGCAGGCCAAACCCGGCCGGTACACGGTGGCCCTGGACAACGGCGTGAAGACCGATCTCGCGGTCACCACCCGAGCCGGTGTCGGCGAGTTCAGCTTCCCGAAAGACCAAGCGGCGAACCTGTTGTTCCGGACCTCGAACTCGCTCAACGGCAGCGAGGACGCCGAGATCACCATCGACGCGGCCGGCCGCAAGGTGACCGGATCGGTACTGACCGGCGCGTTCTGCGGCCGCCGGGCCAACGGCGGGATCAACAACCGCAAGACGTACTACCGGCTGCACTTCACCGCTTCCTTCGACCAGCCGATCGTTGCCAACGGCACCTGGAAGGACGCGGCCCTCACTCCGGGCAGCACCCACACCACGGGCGGCGAGGGTTACGCGACCGGCGCCGACCGGGCCGGCAAGGGATCCGGTGGGTACGTGACTTTCCAGCCCGGCGCGAAGGTGCGGATGCGGATCGGCATCTCGTACGTGAGCCTGGCCGGCGCCGAACAGAACCTGGCGACGGAGGTTCGGCCGGAGGCGACAGTCGACCGGATCGCCGCCGACGGCTACCGGCACTGGCGCAACGAACTCAAGGCCGTCCGGATCACCGGCGGCACCGACGCCCAGCGGACCACCTTCTACACCGCGCTCTACCACTCGTACCTGCAGCCGAACATCTTCAACGACGTCGACGGACGGTATCTGGGCAGCGACCGTCAGATCCACCGGCTCGCGCCCGGCCAGCGAGCGCAGTACGGGACCTTCTCCGGCTGGGACCAGTACCGCGCGCACATCCAGCTGCTGGCGCTCCTGAAGCCCGATATCGCCGGTGACTTCGCCCAGTCGATGTACCAGTTCGCCCAGCAGAACAACGGGATCTGGGATCGCTGGCTGCACAACAACGGGCCGACGCACGTGATGACCGGCGACCCGGCGGCGCCGACGCTGGCGACCTTCGCGGCGATGGGCGTGAAGAACTTCGACGCGGCCAACGCCTACGAGTCACTGTTGCACCAGGCAACCGTACAGAACGCGGACGCGGAGAACGACGGTGGTTGCCCGGGGCAATGCACTGGGCAACGGCCGGCCCTGAACACGTACCTGGCCAAGCACTACGCGCCGCAGGACGCCTGCCACTGCTGGGGTGGCGCCGCCGAGACGCTGGAGAACTCCCTCGCCGACTTCTCGCTGGGTCAATGGGCGCAGCGGCTGGGCAAGACCGAGGACGCGGTGACACTGAAGGACCGCGGCACCTGGTGGAAGAACACGTTCGACCCGGCCATCGGATACCAGCGGGCGAAGAAGGCGGACGGGACCTGGCTCCCCGGGTTCACCCCGTCGACCGGTGACGGGTTCGCGCAGGGATCGAGCGCGACGTACACGTGGATGGTTCCGCAGGACGTCTCCGGACTCGCCGCAGCGATGAACGGTACCGCAGTACAGCGGCTGGACGCGTTCTTCCATGACGAGAACGGCAACTGGGCGGTCCGCGGCGGCAGCGCACTCCGGTACGACCCGACGAACGAGCCCGGCCTGCACGCACCGTGGCTCTACAACGGACTCGGCCAACCCTGGAAGACGCAGGCCACGACCCGCGAGATCGTCGACACCGTGTACGGCGTGGGACCGTCGGGCCTGCCCGGGAACGACGATCTCGGCACATTGTCGGCCTGGTACGTGTTCGCCGCGATCGGCCTGTTCCCGCAGACTCCGGGCCGGGCGGAACTCCTGGTCGGCAGTCCCCTGTTCCCGAAGGTCGAGCTCAAGCGGAGCAACGGCGTACGGCTCACGGTGGAGGCGCCCGAGACCTCGGACACCAACCAGTACGTGCAATCGCTGACCCTCAACGGCAAGCCCCGCACCGAATCCTGGCTCCCCGAGTCCTTCCTCACCCACGGCGGCCACATCACCACCACCCTCGCCGCAACCCCGTCCACCTGGGGCACCCTACCCGTCGACCGCTAAGACGCTTGCGTCCGAAGAACCGAGCGCTATGACCCTCGGTTCTTCGGACGCAACGTGTCGTCAGGAGCTGGTCGCGCGGCGGAACTCCTCGTTGGGCATCTGGAGGCTGCCGAGGCTGGTGACCTCGCGGCGGAAGAACAGCGCGAGGGTCCAGTCGAGGACGACCCGGGCCTTGCGGTTGAAGGTGGGGACCCGGGACACGTGGTACGTGCGGTGCAGGAACCAGGCCGGCCAGCCCTTCAGCTTCACGCCGTACAGCTGGGCGACGCCCTTGTGCAGGCCGAGGCTGGCCACCGAGCCGACGTACTTGTGCTTGTAGTCCTGCGGTTCCTGGCCGTCGACCACCCGGAGGATGTTCGCGGCGAGGCGGTGGGCCTGACGGACCGCGTGCTGCGCGTTCGGCGCGGTGAAGACGCCGGGGTCCTCGGCGGTGAGGTCGGGCACGGCCGCGTTGTCACCGGCGGACCAGGCGTCGTCGAGACCCTCGATCCGCAGGTTCGGCAGGCACTTGATCCGGCCCTTCTCGTCCAGCGGGAAGTCGGTCTGCGCCAGCGCCGGGTTGGCCTTCACGCCGGCCGTCCAGACGATGGTGTCGGCGTCGAACTCCTCGCCGTCGCTGAGCACCACGCGGCCCTTCTCGCAGGACTCCAGCCGGGTCTCCAGCTTGATGTCCATGTTGCGCTTGCGGAGCTGCTCGACGGTGTACTGCCCCAGCTCGGGGCCGACCTCGGGCAGGATCCGATTGGTCGCCTCGACCAGGACCCAGCGCATGTCCTCGGGCTTGATGTTGTCGTAGTACCGGGTGGCGTAGCGGGCCATGTCCTCGAGCTCGGCGAACGCCTCCACCCCGGCGTACCCGCCGCCGACGAAGACGAAGGTCAGCGCGGACTTGCGCAGCGCCGGGTCGGGCTGGGACGAGGCGACGTCCAGCCGGTCCAGCACCTTGTTGCGCAGGGCAATGGCTTCCTCGACGTTCTTGAACCCGATCGCCTCCTCGGCCAGCCCCGGGATCGGCAGCGTCCGGGCGATCGAGCCGAGCGCGACCACGATCTGGTCATAGGCCAGCTCGTACTCCGGCCCCTCCTCGGGCATCACCTTCGCCACCTTGTGCGCGTGGTCGATCGCGGTCACCCGGCCGGTCACCACCCGGCAGCCCTTCAGCGTCTTGCGCAGCGGCACCACCACGTGCCGCGGCTCCACCGAGCCGGCCGCCGCCTCGGGCAGGAACGGCTGGTACGTCATCACCGACCGGGGGTCGACCACGGTCACGCGGATCCGGCCCCGGCGGGCGGCCTTGCGCAGGCCATAGGCGGTGTACATCCCTACGTAACCGCCACCGACTACGAGGATGTGCGGTACCTGGGCTGTCATGCGGTTCACTCTCCCTGAGTGGTCTCCGACTTCATGTCTACTTCAGGTTACAAGCTCGTGAAAACTTTCACAAACACTCTGGGGAGTGATCTCAACCACCGGACTTCACTCCTCCGAGGGACTTCGCGCGGGCCAGGACGGCGTCCAGCATCGGCTCGGTCAGCTTGCCGGTGAAGGTGTTCTGCTGGCTCGGATGGAAGCAGCCGAGGACCGTCAGTTCGCCGTACGGGCTGGTCAGCCGGTACTCCAGCGCGTGACCGAACTTCGGGCGGGGTTTGGGTACTGCGACGCCTACCGCCGGCAGCGCGTTGAGCAGGACGTCGAAGCCGAACTTGCCGAGGCAGACGATCGCCCGGGTGGTCGGGAGGACGAGTTCCAGCTCGGCCCGGAACCACGGTGCGCAGGTGTCGCGCTCGGCCGGGGTCGGGGCGTTCGCGGGCGGCGCGCAGCGGACGGCGGCGATCATCCGGGCGCCGAGGAGGCGGAGTCCGTCGCCGGCGTGCTCGCTGGTCGGCTTGTTCGCGAGGCCGACGCGGTACAGGGAGGCAAACAGCCAGTCGCCCGAGCGGTCGCCGGTGAACACCCGGCCGGTCCGGTTCCCGCCGTGCGCGGCCGGCGCGAGACCGGCGATCAGCACGCGCGGTTCGGCCGCACCCCAGCCGGCGATCGGCCGGCCCCAGTACGGCTGGTCCGCGAACGCCTTCCGCTTGCCCACGGCAACTTCCTCGCGCCACTCCACCAAGCGATCGCAAGCCCGGCACACCGAAACCCGCGCATCAAGCTCAGCCAGTTCATCCGTCCGGCCCAGCCCACTCGGCCTCGACAGCTCACCGGTCGTCGCCAGCTCGCCGACCCTCGCCAGTTTCACGACCTCGTCGGCGTCCCGGGCCACCGGAGTACGTCGTACAGCCGGATCCTCGGGCCAGCCTGAGCCCGGCGGCACCGGGCTGTCGAACAGCTCGCCCGTCAACGGATGCGGCAGTCGCATGTGGTCAGACTACGGCCCGTCATAGCGCTGGCGGGCAGCGGCGATCTGGTCGAGGTGACGGTCCGACCAAGCGGCGAGGGTCTGGAAGACCGGGGACAGGGTGCGGCCGAGTTCGGTCGTCTCGTACTCGACTCTGGGCGGCATCTCCGGGAAGTAGCTGCGCTCGACCAGGCCGTCGCGTTCGAGTTGGCGGAGCCGCTGGGTGAGCACCTTCGGACTGATCATCGGCAGCCGCTGCTGGAGTTCGGTGAACCGCATCCGCCCGTCGTTCGTCAGCACCCACAGCACATGCGTTGTCCAGCGACCGAAGACCACATCGACGACCGGGCCGATCGGGCAGGGATCCTCGGGCATCGCGCTACTTTCTGCTTGGTAACCACTATCCCCAGGATAGTAACGTCGAATCATGAAGCTTTCACCACGATCCGGACCGCCGCCACGGACGGGGCCGGCCATTCCGCATCAGCAGCTCGACCAGAACGCGCCGGTCGAGTTACAGGAGGAGCTCTGGCGGCGGATGAGTTCGCTGAGCGACATCACCACGGGACCTAGCGGGATCTCGTTCGCCGACACACGCGCGCTGCACCTGCGACCCGAATCGGCCCGGCCGGGAGCAGAGCGGTTCCTGATCGGCACGGAGTTCGCACACCTCCACGGTCCGGCCGACGGGAGTCTGCACGCGTGCCTTCCGTACGACGTGGTCGCGGAGGTGATCGAGAAGGGATGGGGCGAGTTGCACCCGGTCGCGCGGGACGGGCTCCGGCCGACCACGTTGGTGATGCTGTTCGGGCCGCGCGACCCGGACGAGCTGGAGATCATCTGGCAGCTCGTCCAGGTCAGCCACGACTTCGCGATCACCCCGGCGAGAAGCGACGCATAGCCCCGGCCGT
Source organism: Kribbella caucasensis (assembly GCF_004361855.1). Taxonomy (GTDB): domain Bacteria; phylum Actinomycetota; class Actinomycetes; order Propionibacteriales; family Kribbellaceae; genus Kribbella; species Kribbella caucasensis. The sequence continues at coordinate 241,825 of NZ_SNWQ01000012.1, read as the reverse complement.
AACCGCCAGGCGAGGGTGGTGGCGAGTCCCACCGGACCGGGCACACCGTCGGGCAGACCGGGGAGGGTTTTCGCCGCGACCGGGGGTGGGTTCTTGGCTCGGAGCCGCACATTTCCCTCCCCGAATCCGCTGGAAAGCTCGTGGCGCACCGCCATCGATCGAGGAAGGCGTCCGCGCCTCACGCTAGGGATAGTGCGACCCCGTCGAGGATGTCGTGCTCGGACGTGAGCACCTCGTCCACACCGAGCCGGTCGTACAGCCGCTGCAGGATCAGCGCGCCGGCGCCGATCACGTCCACGCGTCCCGGATGGATCACCGGTACTGCGGCCCGCTCGGCGCGTGTGGATCCCATCAGCCACGAGGTGGTCTCGCGCAGTACTGGTCCCGCGATGCGCGCGTGGTGGACGACGGCCCGGTCGTACTCCGTGAGACCGAGCGCGACCGCAGCCACAGTCGTCACGGTCCCGGCAACGCCGATCAGCGTGCGGGCCTCGGTCAGCGGGACGGATGTGTTGTCGAGCAAGGCGTCGATGTCCTTGATCGCGGCAGCCCACTCGTCGGTCGTCGCGGGGTCGGTGTGCAGGTGCCGCTCGGTCATCCGGACGGAACCCATGTCGAGCGACTCGGCCCTGAGCACTCCGGACTTGTCCCCCAGCACCAGCTCGGTCGACCCGCCGCCGATATCCGCGACGAGGTACGGCGCCGGGACGTCCATCGCCTCGAGGCCGGCCGTCGCTCCTACGAAACTGAGCGCGGCCTCCTCGTCGCCCGAGATGATGTCCGGCTCGACGCCGAACCTGGCCCGGATCCCGGCGAAGAACTCGTCCCGGTTGCTCACATCCCGAGCCGCCGACGTCGCCACAAACCGCACCCGGGTAGCGCCAGCCTGCGAAATCACCGCGGCAAAGTCATCTGAAGCTTTGAAGACCCGCTCCAACGCCTCAGCCGCGAAGGCACCGCTCTTGTCGACCCCTTGCCCGAGCCGCACGATCGTCATCCGCCGGTCGACCTCGCTCAGCCCGCCGGCATCAACGTCCGCAATCAGCAGGCGGATCGAGTTGGTCCCACAATCCACTGCGGCAACGCGCTCAGACACACGGACCTCGGCGGCCCCAGTCGTCCAGGGCTTCGAGGGCCTCGTCGCCCAGGGGGTTCACGCCGGGGCCGACGGCGAGGGAGTGGCCGGCCAGGACGTGCAGGCACTTGACTCGGGTGGGCATGCCGCCGGCGGTGATGCCGGCGATCTCCTCGACGTGCTCGATCGACTCGCGGTGGGCCAGGTAGGACTCGTGCGCCGCCTGGTACGCCTTGGCGAGCTCCTCGTCCGTACCGAGGCGGTCGGTCATTTCCTTCATCATCCCCTCGGCTTCGAGGGTCCCGATCGCCGACGCAAGCCGCGGGCACGTCACGTAGTACGTGGTGGGGAACGGGGTGCCGTCCGGCAGCCGCGGGTCGGTCTCGACCACGTCGGGGAGGCCGCAGCTGCATCGGTGCGCGACGGAACGGATACCGCGGGCGGTCCGGCCGAGCTGGGCACTGACCGCCGCGATGTCTTCGGGGCTGACGCTCAACGGCTGGCCTTCGGCGAGGGGGTGAGTATCGGCTTCGGGGTGGGTTTGGTGGGCGTCGGCTGGACCGGGGTGGGTGGTTTGCCGGCGCCTTCGACGCTGCCCCAGAGCTTGGTGTACCAGGTCGGCTTCTGTTCGTCCGCCTGGGCGTCGGCCGGGTCCGTCGGAGCGGGCGGGGCGCCGACCGGCTTGCCGTCCGCGCCGATCACCCGGTAGCCGACCTCGCCCGGCATCACCCAGCCGAGCCGCTGCCGCGCCTGCGCGCGCACGTACGCGTCGTCGTCCCAGCGGGTGATCTCGTCGTTCAGCTGCTCGACCCGCTTCTCCCGGTCCCGGATCTCCTGCTGCAGCGCGCTGATCTGCTGGTGCTGGTCGAACCAGACCCGCAGGCTCTGCGCATACGACACGATCAACGCGCCGAGCACCAGCAGGACCACGGCGGCCCGGCCGGTGAGGTTGCGCGAACCCCTGGTCCGCGGCGGCCGAGGCTGCTGCGGACCAGCGGTCCGTCGCTTGGGCTGGTTGCCGTCCCGCCGCGCCGGTGGACGCGACTGGGTCCGGCTCGACGGACGCGAGCCGGGACGTGCACCGGTATCCCGGCGGGACGGCATCCGGTCAGCCCTTGAACCGCGGGAAGGCCGAGCGACCGGCGTACCGGGCTGCCTCGTCGAGCTCCTCCTCGATCCGGAGCAACTGGTTGTACTTCGCGGTCCGGTCGGACCGGGCCGGGGCGCCGGACTTGATCTGGCCGCAGTTCGTCGCGACGGCCAGGTCGGCGATCGTGGTGTCCTCGGTCTCGCCGGACCGGTGCGACATCATGCAGGTGAAACCGTTGCGGTGGGCCAGGTCGACCGCGTCCAGGGTCTCGCTCAGCGAACCGATCTGGTTCACCTTGACCAGCAGCGAGTTCGCCGCCTTCTCGGTGATCCCGCGCTGCAGCCGCTCCACGTTGGTGACGAAGAGGTCGTCGCCGACGATCTGGATCTTGTCACCCAGCTGGGCGCTGAGGTTCTTCCAGCCGTCCCAGTCCTCCTCGTTCAGCGGGTCCTCGATCGAGACGATCGGGTACGCCGACACCAGGTCCGCGTAGTACGCGATCATCTCGTCGGCCGACTTCTTGCCGCCCTCGAAGGCGTACACACCGTCGGTGTGGAACTCGCTCGCGGCCACGTCCATGGCCAGCGCGATGTCCTTGCCCGCCTGCAGGCCGGCCTTCTCGATCGCGACCAGGATCAGGTCCAGCGCCTCGCGGTTGGTCGCCAGGTTCGGCGCGAAACCGCCCTCGTCACCGAGACCGGTGGACAGGCCGCGCTCCTTCAGCACCGCCTTCAGCGCGTGGTAGACACCGGCGCCCTGCATCACTGCCTCGGAGTACGTCGCCGCGCCGATCGGGGCGATCATGAACTCCTGCACGTCGACGTTGCTGTCCGCATGCGCGCCGCCGTTGAGGATGTTCATCATCGGCACCGGGAGCACGTGCGCGTTCGGGCCACCGACGTACCGGAACAACGGCAGGCCGGCGCTGTCGGCGGCCGCCTTGGCGACGGCGAGGCTGACGCCGAGGATGGCGTTCGCGCCCAGCTTGGCCTTGTTCGGGGTGCCGTCCAGGTCGAGCAGGGCCTGGTCGATCAGCCGCTGCTCGTGCACGTCGTAGCCGACGATCTCCTTGTCGATGTCCTCGAGGATCGCCTCGACGGCCTTCTGCACGCCCTTGCCGCCGTAGCGGGACTTGTCGCCGTCGCGGAGCTCGACGGCCTCGAACTGACCGGTGGAAGCGCCCGACGGCACTGCGGCCCGGGCGACGGTGTCGTCGTCGAGGAGAACCTCGACCTCGACAGTGGGGTTCCCGCGCGAGTCAAGGATCTCGCGGGCGCCGACGGCCTCGATGGTGGCCACATCTACTCCCAAGTTCTCGGATGACGGATCACTGCCGAGCCTAACGGCCAGACCAGCCGACCCGGTGGACCGCGTCACCCCACACGATCGCATCAGCCGGCACCTGCCGGGTCAGCAACACTCCGTTGGGCGCCTCGAACACGTCCAACTCGCCGGGATCGATCCGCAGCAGGACCTCCACCGCGGATCGCTTGCCCACCTTGCTGTCCTTGCTCGGCGCCAGATGGACATGGGTACGACGGCCCGGCAGCAACCCGTGCGCCTTGATTCCTTCGTACGCCGCTTGCGTCGTTCCGTGCCAGAGCGGACCGGCCGGTCTCACCCGACGCCAACTGTTCTCCAAAGCTTCACGCGTGACCGGCATCCCTTGCAGCGAATGCCCTTGGCACGCACGGATCCGCTGTCCGTCGACTTGCAGCCGGTTCTTGTCGTTGTGCTGAACCGCGCGATCCAGCGCCGGACGGTCGAGTTCGAGCAGCGCGCAGACGTCGTCGATCGCCGCCCAACCGTCTGCGGTCATCGCCAGCCCCTGGTCGCCGGCGCCGTGGCGGAGCAACCAGGACAGGCGTTTGCTGTCCCGTACGACGTCCTTCACAGCAACATTCTCTTCAACGCATCCAGCGGTTGATCGTCCGGCCGGTCTCTCCGAGTGATCAGGTAGTAACGCACCGGCGGCAGATCCTTCACCGGAACTGTTCGTACTGCGGACGTCGTGCGCACGGATCCGTTGACGACGGCCGGCCCGATCCCGAGCCGGACGAACTGCACCAGCAGATCCCAGCCCTCGGCCTCGACCGCGACGGACCAGCGCACGCCCTGATCGAGCAGAGCGCGTTCGAGTGCACGCCGATGCGGTCTCGTCTTCGGCGGAACGACCAGCGCCTCCCCGTCGAGATCCTTGAGCCGGACACTGCGCCGCCCGGCGAGGCGGTGACTCGGCCGGACCACGAGCACCTGCGGGTACTGCGCCAGCAACTCGCACTCCAGATCGTCCGGCGGGATCCCGAGCGCCGTCACCCCTACGTCGGCCGAGCCGTCCCGTATCGCGGCCACGGTCGCCGCCGCGTCCGTGGTGATCAGGCGAAGCTGGTGGCCTTTGCCGACGTACCGGCGGATCGCGTCGCCGAGGAGGTAGAGGTACGCACCCGAGCCGGCCGCCAGGACGAGTGGACGACGGGGCGCGAGGTCGAGTGTGGTGAGGAACGCCTCGGCGCGACGCCTGGTGTCGTTGGCGAACGCGGCCAGCTGCTCGCCGGTCTCGGTGAGCCGCAATTGCCTGCCGTGCCTGGTGTAGAGGGCCTTGCCCAGTCGCTGCTCGAGCTTGCGGATCCTCGTGTGCAGGGCGGGCTGGCTGACGTGCAGTTCCCCGGCGGCATGGGTGAAGTTGCGATGCGCGGCGAACACCGCGAACGCCTCGAGATCCTCCGCCACCAATCGATCCATTGACTGAAACTATAGCTAGTCTCTTTGTCGATAGTTCTGCTGATGAGTTTCCTATCGCAGGCTGGGACCATGGACAGACTGGGAATCGACATCGGACGAGTGATCATCGACGGATCCGCCGGGGGTGGGGACACGTCGTTCTTCCAGGGCGACACGGCCGCGATGCTCCGCACGCCCGCGGTGTCGGGTGCCTTCGAGACCATCACGCGGTTGGTCGAACTGTTCGACGGGCAGGCCTGGCTGGTGTCCAAATGTGGGCCGCGGGTGCAGCAGCGGTCGCTGGACTGGTTGCGGCATCACCGGTTCTTCGCGTCGACCGGGATACCCGAGGGGAATGTGCGGTTCTCCTTGCGGCGGCCGGACAAGGCGATCCACTGTGCGGAGCTGGGGATCACGCATTTCGTGGACGACAAACCCGATGTCCACGACGCGCTTGCGGGCGTCGTACGGCATCGGTATCTGTTCGGACCGCAGTCGTCCGCGCGGGTCCCGGACGGGGTTGTCGCGGCTGCGGATTGGGCGAGTGTCGAACGGTTGGTGCGGGCGACTCGTGGCACGATCGGGGTCGCCGTCGCGATCCCACCAGAGGTAGGATTGGTCCATGAGTGAGTCGGCGCATACGGACAAGCTGAGCGTCACCGTCCCATCGGAGGTGGCCGCCGAACTGCGATCGCGGGCAGGTCGCGGGAATGTCTCGGCCTACGTCACGGATGCGCTGATCAGACAGCTGGAACACGACCGGCTCGGAGACCTGCTGACCGAGTTGGCGGATGTCCATGGCCCCGTCACAGAAGAAGAGCTCGCGAGAGCTCGTGCGGAGTGGCCCGGCCGGTGAGCCCACGCAAGCGGCCACGTTCAGCCCCACAGGGCACCCTGGTGCTGGACAACGAAGGCCTCTCACGCGCCGCAACAGACCGCGCGATGTACATCCGGCTACAAGCCGCGTACGCCGATGGGCGGCGCGTGGTGACCTCGGCGGCGATCCTGGCCGAAGCCTTCCGCGGCGTATCGCGCGACGCGGGAATCTACCGGGTTCTTGGTGGGGTGGCTGTCGAGCCGGTGTCCCGGGCCATCGGCGAATGCGCCGGCCAGCTCATCGGCGAGGCGAGGCTGGGATCCGGCCAAGCAGTCGACGCGATTCTGGCGGCCACTGCCCTGCAGGAGGCCGGACCGGTCGTGATCGCAACCTCCGACCTGGCCGATCTCACCGCTCTGATCGGAGACCATCAAGGCATCTCCGTCGTGGCAGCCGACCAGGTCTGACGGTTAGGTGCCGTTGGACTCGGCGGTGCGGATTTGGGTGGCTAGGCGGCGGGTGGCGTCGCGGAGGGCTTGTTCGGGGTCGACGCCGGAGTCGCGGGCCTCGCGGACGAGAGTCAGCAGGCGTTCGCCGATTTCGTGCTCGCTGCGGGGCTTGGCGTCGGAGGGGGACGCCAGGTCGGTGTCGATCTCGGACTCGGGGGGCGTCGCGGTGGTGCCGGGAATCGGCTCGCGGGGGAGGATCTTGGCCGCACGACCCAGGACTTTGTCGGCCAGGGCCAGGGCGGGGAGGTTCTGGGGGATGCCTTCGAGGACCGACGTGCGTTGTTTTTCGGCGGCCTTGATGGTTTCCCAGTTGGCCTCGACCGTGGCCACGTCCGCCGCGTCGACGGTGCCGAAGACGTGGGGGTGGCGGCGGATGAGTTTCTCGACGATGTCGGCGGCCACGTCGTCGATCGAGAAACCGTCCCCATCGGCGGCCCCGTCGATGGGTTCATCGGCAATGGCTTCCTCGGCGATTCGGGAGTGGAAGGCTACCTGGAGGAGTAGGTCGCCTAGTTCTTCGCGGAGGTGGGCTTGGTCGCCGGTGTCGATCGCTTCGAGGGTTTCGTAGGTTTCCTCGAGGAGGTAGCGCGCCAGGGAACGGTGGGTCTGCTCCTGGTCCCAGGGGCAGTTGCGGCGGAGGCGGTCCATCACCCGGACCAGGTCGATCAGGCGGGCGCCCGGTACGTCGTACGAGCCGTGCAGGATCTCGATCTCGTACTCCGGGCGTGGTTCGCGGCTGAGGTGGTCGGCGATCAGCCGGAGCAACACGGGTTCGCCGTCCTCGCCGACGAGCCAGGCGACCTTGCGTCCGTCCTCGGCCGCCGTGACCAGCCAGGACCACGCGGCCGAGGGACCACCCTCGATCGTCGTCACCACCAGCCCGGAACCGACGACGGCCTGGACGGTCGGGCTCTCGACACCCGCGGCGGCGCCGATCAGCTCGGCCTGATCGAGCGCCTGCCACCCGGCTCGGGTCAGCAGCCCCGGTGCGACCCGCGGGCTGGTGAGAACGACCTTGATCAAAAGCCCAGTCCCGTCAGCGGTGTCGGTTGAGCCCTCAGCCCTGCGGCTGGCCCTGTTGCTGCTGCTCCTGGGCCTCGCGCTTCGCCTTGGCCTGGGCGGACTCCTGCGACAGCGAGCCGGACACCTTGCCGTCGATGGCGCCGTCGGTCCACTTCCCGAACCGCGGGGCGATGTCCACGGTGATGTTCTTCGAGGCGTCCCGGATCGCCACGAGCCCGGCCCGCTGGGCCTGCTGCCCATTCGGGTCGCTGATCCCAGTGCCGCCGCCCAGCTTGATGGTGCCGACCGCGGCCTTCGCCACGTCGCGCAGGAACGCGTTCGCGACCGGGTCCTTGGTGAACCGCTCGTACGTCGTCTGGTCGCCGACCACGGCCTTCATCGCGGGCGCGATCTCCGCCTCGGTGACGGTGATCGAGCGCTGGTCGGCGATCTGCTGGACCAGGGCGCTGTTCACCAGTTCGCGCAGCGTCACGTTGGTGCTGAACGGCTGGCCGAGCGCGGTGCTGACGGACCGGGTGGTCTCGTCGACATCGCTCACGGTGATCTCCGTCTTGCCCACCACGGCCGCCGCACCCGGGTGGGTGCCCGCGGCACAACCGCCCAGCACCAGCACCGAAGCCAGCGCCACGCCGGTCACCTTGGCGAGGGTTCTGCTCAACGGACTCTCCTCCAGCTGGAACTCATCAGGCCGGCGCCCCCACGGGCTCGGCGATCACATCGTCGATCAGTCTGGTGCACCACTCCAGCAGCTCGGTGTCGCGGAGCGGCTGACCGGCGACCGGCCGGGTGGCAGGTCTCGGCACCAGGATCGTACGCAGTTGCGGTTTGACCAGACTCTTCGGGTACAGCCTGTTCAGCCGCAGCACCTTCGAATCCGGCAGCATAACCGGCCCGAACCGGATCAGGTTGCCCTGCAGAGTGACGTCACTCAGCCCGGCTTGGCGAGCGTGGTTGCGGAACTTCGCGACCTCGATCAGGTTCAGCACCGGCTGCGGGATGTCGCCGTACCGGTCGTGCAGTTCCTCGACCAACTCGGCAATGTTTGATACCTTCCCCGCCCCACCGCCCCGGTCGCCGTCCTCGTCGCGCACGGCCGCGAGCCGCTGGTACATCTCCAGCCGGAGCCGCTGCGACGGGATGTAGTCGTGCGGCAGGTGCGCGTCGATCGGCAGTTCGATCTTGACCTCCGGCTCCTCCGCCTGGGTGTCACCCCGGTACTCCGCGACGGCTTCGCCGACGAGCCGGACGTACAGGTCGAACCCGACATCGGCGATGTGGCCGGACTGTTCACCGCCGAGCAGGTTGCCCGCGCCGCGGATCTCCAGGTCCTTCATCGCGACCTGCATACCGGCGCCGAGGTCGGCGTGCTGTGCGATGGTGGCGAGCCGGTCGTGCGCGGTCTCGGTGAGCGGCTTCTCCGGCGGGAAGAAGAAGTACGCGTAGGCGCGCTCCCGACCCCGGCCGACGCGGCCGCGGAGCTGGTGCAGCTGGGACAGGCCGAGCAGGTCGGACCGCTCCACGATCAGGGTGTTCGCGTTCGAGATGTCGATCCCGGACTCGACGATCGTGGTACAGACGATGACGTCGGACTGCTTCTCCCAGAAGCCCTGGATGACCTGCTCGAGGTGATGCTCGGGCATCTGGCCGTGCGCGACCGAAACCCGGGCCTCGGGGACGAGCTGACGGATCCGGGCGGCCGCCTTCTCGATCGTGTTGACCCGGTTGTGGACGAAGAAGACCTGGCCCTCGCGGAGCAGTTCACGCCGGATCGCGGCGGTCACCTGGCCCTCGTCGTACGCGCCGACGAAGGTCAGCACCGGGTGGCGTTCCTCCGGCGGGGTGGCGATCGTCGACATCTCCCGGATCCCGGTGATCGACATCTCCAGCGTCCGCGGGATCGGGGTCGCGGACATGGTCAGTACGTCGACCGCGGTCCGCAGCCGCTTCAGCTGTTCCTTGTGCTCGACGCCGAACCGCTGCTCCTCGTCGACGATCACCAGCCCGAGATCCTTGAACTGCACCTCGCCGCTGAGCAACCGGTGGGTGCCGATCACCACGTCGACCGAACCGTCCGCGAGCCCGTCGAGCGCGGACTTCGCCTCCTTGTCGGTCTGGAACCGCGACAACGGCGCCACGTTCACCGGGAAGGCGGCGTACCGCTCGGCGAAGGTCGCGTAGTGCTGCTGAACCAGCAACGTGGTCGGCACCAGAACCGCGGCCTGCTTGCCGTCCTGGACCGCCTTGAAGGCAGCCCGGACGGCGATCTCGGTCTTCCCGTAGCCGACGTCACCGCAGACGATCCGGTCCATCGGCGTGACCCGCTCCATGTCGCGTTTCACGTCGTCGATCGTGGCCAGCTGGTCCGGCGTCTCGACGAACGGGAACGCGTCCTCGAGCTCGCTCTGCCACGGGGTGTCCTTGGCGAACGCGTGCCCCTTGGTCGCCTGCCGCGCGGCGTACAGCTTGATCAGCTCGCCGGCGATCTGGCGGACGGCCTTGCGGGCGCGGCCCTTGCGCTTGGCCCAGTCGCCGCCACCCATCTTGTCGAGGGTGGGCTGCTCGCCGCCGACGTACCGGGTGACCTGGTCGAGCTGGTCGGTCGGCACGTACAACCGGTCGCCGGGCTGGCCGCGCTTGCTCGGCGCGAACTCGATCACGACGTACTCGCGGGTGGTCTTCTGCGCGCCGGTGCCGACGGTCCGCTGCATCATCTCGACGTACCGGCCGACGCCGTGCTGCTCGTGCACGACGTAGTCGCCCGGGCCGAGCTCCAACGGGTCGATCGTCTTCTTCCGGCGGCTCGGCATCCGTTGCTGGGAACGCCGTTCGGCCATCGTTCGCTGGCCGACCAGGTCGTTCTCGGTGAGCACCGCGAACTTGATGCCGTCGGCAATGAACCCCTGCTCCAGCGCGCCCTGCGAGATCAGTACGACGCCCGGTTCGGGGATCGCCTCGATCGCGTCGACCGCCCGGGCCGGCAGCTCCGCCTCGGCGAACACCTCGGCCAGCCGCTGGGCCGGACCGTGTCCCTCGGTCACGCAGACCACGCGCCAGCCGTCGCGCAGCCAGCCGCGAACGTCCTCGACGGCGGCGGCGGTCTCACCGCGGTACGGGTTCACCTCGTGCGCCGCGACCGCCCTGCTCCGCACCGCACCCGCGTCGGTGTCGATCTCGAACGACACCCGCTCGCCCATCGAGTCCCGCAGCTCCGGCGCATCGGTCGGAGCCGCCGCGAACGGCGAGAAGCTCCACCAGGCCAGGCCCTGGTCCAGCGCGTGCGTACGGACGTCCGCAAGCGAGATGTACGCCGCCGCGCCCAGGTCGATCGGCGCCTGGCCACCACCGGCCGCGGCCGCCCAGGACGCCTCCAGGAACTCCTGGCTCGTCGCGACCAGGTCGTGCGCCCGGGCCCGGACCCGCTCGGGATCGCTGACCACGACATGCGTCCCGGCCGGCATCAGGTCGACCAGCAACTCCATGTCGTCGACCAGGACGGGCGCGAGCGACTCCATCCCCTCGACCGCGTGTCCCTCGGCGAGTTTCTCGAACAACTCGGCCAGTTCAGGGTGTTCCTTGGCCAGTACTCCGGCCCGCGAGCGCACCTCGTCGGTCAGCAGCAACTCCCGGCACGGAGGCGCCCACAGACCGTGCTGGGCGATCTCCAGGGACCGCTGGTCGGCGACCGCGAAGTACCGGACCTCCTCCACCTCGTCGCCGAAGAAGTCGACCCGCAGCGGGTGCTCCTCGGTCGGCGGGAAGACGTCGATGATGCCGCCCCGGACGGCGAACTCCCCGCGCCGCTCGACCAGATCCACCCGGTGATAGGCGGCCCCGGAGAGCCGCTCGACCACGTCGTCGAGCTCCATGGTGTCGCCGACGTGCAGCTGAACCGGTTTGAGGTCGGCCAGCCCGGCGACCTGGGGCTGCAGCACGGATCGCACGGGGGCGACCAGGATCTTGATCGGCCCGGTGGTCTCGTCCGACGGATCCGGGTGCACCAGGCGCCGCAGTACGGCGAGGCGACGGCCGACCGTGTCGGACCGGGGCGAAAGGCGCTCGTGCGGCAGGGTCTCCCAGGCCGGGTAGTAGGCGACCGTGCCGGGCTCGACCAGGCACTGCAGCGCCTCGGTGAGTTCCTCGGCCTCACGGAAGGTCGCGGTCACCGCGAGCACCGGGCGGTCCGCGCCGTTCCGGGCGGCGGCGAGTGCGGCGAGCAGCACCGGCCGGATCGGTCCGGGCGCGCTCAGGTCGAGCGTCGTGACGTCCTCGCCGCGAGCGTCACGAACGGCCTCGGCGACCACCGGATCGGTGAGCAGGGTGTCGACCAGACCGGCCAGTTTCACGAGTTGTCCAACCTCACGAGTTGTACTTGCCTTGGGTGACTTCGAGGCCGTCGGCCAGCAGCGACTCCACCGCGTCGGCGGTGCGGTCGACCGCGAACGGCAGATCCTTGCGTTCGGTCGAGGAGAACTCGTTCAGCACGAAATCGGCGGGATTCTGCCGGCCCGGCGGACGGCCCACACCGAACCGGATTCGATAGTAGTCGCCGGTGCCAAGTGATTTACGGATCGACTTCAGCCCGTTGTGGCCGTTGTCGCCACCGCCGAACTTGGCCCGCAGGGTGCCGAAGTCGATGTCCAGCTCGTCGTGCACGACCACCAGTGTGGCGGGTGTGACCTTGAAGAACTTCAGCAGCCCCGACACCGGGCCGCCGGACTCGTTCATGTACGACCTGGGCTTGGCCAGTACCGCCCGGATCCCGCCGATCCGGGTCTCGATCACCTCGGCCCGGACCTGCTTGTGCTGCTTGAAGTTACCGCCGGTCCGGGCGGCCAGTTCGTCGGCGACCAGGTGACCGACGTTGTGCCGGGTCTTGGCATAGGAAGGGCCGGGATTCCCCAGCCCGACGACCAACCACACGTCGTCCGCCACCGGATCCCGGCCCCTTCCCTACCTAGCGCTTGAGGCTTGCTTGACGATGGTCACTCCGCCGCGGCGCCGACCGGCTCCTCGGCCGGCTCAGCGACCGGCGCGGTCTCGCCGCTCGCCTCGGCGGTGGCCTCGGCCAGCTCGGCCTCGACCTGCTCGGCGGTCTGGGCCGCGGTCACGTTCACGATCAGGGTGTCCGGCTCGATCGCCAGCGTCGTACCGACCGGCAGCTTGATGTCCGAGGCGTGGATCTGGGCGCCGGCGTCGAGGCCCTCGATCGACACGGTCACACCGTCCGGAATGTGGGTCGCCTCGGCCTCGACCAGGATGGTGGCGTGCTCGGTGACGACCAGGGTGTCGCTGACCGCCTCGCCCTCGAGGTGAACGGCGATCTCGACCTGGACCTTCTCACCGCGCTTCACGATGACCAGGTCGACGTGCTCGATGGTGCCCTTGAGCGGGTCGCGCTGGACCTGCTTCGGCAGCGCCAGCAGGCTCTCGCTGCCCTCGACCTCGATCAGCAACAGGGCGTTGGCGGTCTTCAGGGCGAGCATGGTGTCGTGACCGGGCAGCGTGATGTGCACCGGGTCCGTGCCGTGGCCGTACAGAACGGCTGGCACCTTGTTGTCCCGGCGGATTCGGCGGGCAGCACCCTTGCCGAACTCCGTGCGCGACTCGGCTTGGATCTTGACCTCGGCCACGAGCTGAACTCCCTCAAGCGTTGCGGTGATCTGTTGTCTAGGGGTGGAACCGGTTGCCGGCCTCAGCGGGCACGTCTTGACTCCCTGATGGGGTCAGGCAACGAACCACCGCGTCGATCACGGAGCCGCGCCCGCCAGGCCGTGAGGCTTTGTCCGGGGGGCGTCCCTCGCCGAGGCAACCAAAACAGTCTACCCACCACCCCGCTCAGACGGGAAATCCGGTCTGGGGACCTGGTGGCCGCCAGGGACCGTCACGACTTTTCGGCACCGCGCGGCGGTATTCGAGGCGTCACAAATTTGAGTTAATGAAAATGATTGTCGGTTCAGCTAAGGTGCCGTGCTGTGACCGCCACTCACGTTGAATTTCGTCGCGTCCTGCTGCCCTTCGCCGCCCTCCTGCTGCTGATTCCCTGGGCCGTGTCCTCGTACTCCGAGGCCGCCGCGCCGACCCCAGAGGTACTGCGGGCTGTGCACACCGATGCATTGCACACGACGTACGACGGGTCGGCGCTGAAGCTGAACACCCGGATCGGGAACTCCGGGGAGTACCGCGAGGCGGACCCGGCCGGGTTGATCTTCAACCTGGAGGACAAGGGGTCGGCCAAGGTCGAACTGCCGGATGCGCCGGCGTTCGCGTTCCTGGGAGCGCCGGGTGAGTTCGTCTGGATCGCGCCGGAGTCGCAGGATCCGGAGCTGATCTGGCCGGGGTGGGACACGGAGACTCTTCCGGCGGGTGCGTTCCGGGACGACGTTGTCGAGCTGACGCTGCTGGGGAGTCAGGGGCCGGGGAACGTCGAGGTGTTCTTCAACTACGACGAGTTCACCGGGGCTGTGCCGCGGTTGTTCAGTTCGGTGGATCCGGGGATCAGAACGCTGCGGCAGCCGCTCGGGCGGCATGTGCATGCGAACTGGGCGTTCACGAAGCTGGGGACGTACAAGCTGACGTTCGAGGCGGCGGCGACCACGGCGGCCGGCGTACGGGTGTCGTCGGGGCCGGTTGTGTACACGTTCGTAGTCGGGCCTTATGAGCCGCCGACTCCCCCGACCACCACGCCCCCTACGTCCCCGCCCACGTCTCCTCCGACGACACCACCGACCAGTCCGCCAACGACCCCGCCCACCACATCGCCGACGACCCCACCGACGACCCAGCCCACCACGCCGCCTTCTACTCCGCCGAGCACTCCTCCGCCGGCTTGTGTGAGTGCGGTGCTGGGGGTCGGCCATGTGGATGTCGCGGCGCGGACGGTGAACGGGCGGCTGCGGTTCCAGGTGAAGGACGGGACCGGCGGAGCTGTGGTCTGGCGTGATCCGGGGACTGTTGCGTTCCACGTGCGGCCGTCGGCGGATGAGCGGGTGCCGGACTCGGCGGCGTACAGGTTTCTCGGGGCTGCCGGGGCGACGGTCTGGCAGATCCCGCAGACGCAGGCTGAGGACCTGTTGTGGGCGGGCTGGAACACCGAGTCGGTGGACTACGCGGCGTTGTCGGGTCCGGTGAAGTGGTCGCTGGACAAGGTGCAGGGGCCGGGGAAGGCAGCGGTCTACCAGTTCGACCAGTTCGGTGGGCCGCTGGTCTCGTTCGACAGTGGGAAGGCGCTGCCGCAGGCGATCACGCTGGCGGAGCCGACGCACGCACACGGGAACTGGGCGTTCACCAAGCAGGGCATCTACAAGCTCACCTTCACGTACTCGGCGACGACCAAGACTGGTCAGCGGCTGAGAGACACCGCGACCCTGCCGGTGGCAGTCGGCGCGACGGACCTCGCCGCGCTCTGCCCGAGCGGACCGCCGCCCACCACTCCCCCGGTCTCCACTCCACCAGCCACTCCACCGACTACCCAGCCCACAAGCACACCGAGCAGCCCGGGTCAGCCGACCACCGTCCCCACGCCCACTGGTGATGCGCCAACTAACTCGGCGACGACCCAGCCGATTGGCACCACGCCGACTCTGCGTCCGTGCGTGGTCACGTCCACACCGTCGGCGACCTCCTCGACGGCTGCCGCATCGTCGACGCCTTCACCAGCGGCGACCACATCGGCGCCGGCCGGTACGACGTTGAGCTCGGGGCACGCGGATTACGCCGTACGGCTGGAAGGTGGATCGCTGGTGTCGCGGATCAAGGACGGGACGAGGGCCGGGTCGTTGGTCTGGCGTGATCCGTTGCGAGTGGTGGTGCGGTTGACGGATGCGGCGAAGACGACGGCGCCGGGTGGGGCGTTCGGGTTCCTCGGTGCGGCTGGTTCGCCGTTGTGGCAGATACCGCAGACGCAGAAGGACGGGGTGGTCTGGCTCGGCTGGAACACCGAGGAGCTGTCGGCCGCGCAGGTCTCCGGCGGCGTCGACTGGAAGCTCGAGAAGGTCGACGGTCCCGGCCGGTTGGCGATCTTCGAGTTCGACTCCTTCGGCCAGCCCAAGGTCCTCTTCGACAGCGGCGACGGTCTGCCCGACACCTACCGCATCCCCCTCGGCACCCACGCCCACGGCAACTGGTCCTTCACCAAACCCGGCACCTACAAGGTCCGCTTCACCCACACCGCAACCCTCACCACCGGCCAACAATCCACCGACACAGCAACCCTCACCTTCGAGGTCGGCAGCACGTCCCCAAGCGGCGGCGGCGCGCCCGCAGCCGCCCCGCTCGCAGGTGACATTGCCGCAGCCGCGCCCGCCGCGGGTGGGTGCCGGTTGGCGACGACCGGTGGGTCGGCTGGGCTGGGGTGGGTCGCGGGTGGTGTCTTGCTGGTCATCCTCGGGACCGTGCTGCTGGTTGTCGTTCGGCGGCGTGCGGTCGCGCGGCCGGCTGGCGTGCAGTCCTCGGACCAGGAGTCCGGGGGTGCGGCGTGAGGCGCGGTGGGCGGGTGATTGGTGCGGCGGTTGCGTTCGCACTACTGGCTGGGTGTTCGGGAGCGAGCAGCGCTTCCGGTGGGAAGTTGAATGTGGTGGCGACTACCGAGATCTTGGCTGATCTGGCGCAGCGGGTTGGTGGGGATCGGGTGGCTGCGTCGTCGCTGGTGCCCGCGGGTGGGGATCCGCATTCGTATGAGCCGACGCCGGCGGATGCGAAGCGAGTCGCCAAGGCGGATGTGACGTTCACGAATCATCTGCTGCTCGAACCGCAGTCGTTGATCAAAACGATCGACTCGAACGCCCCCGAAGGCACCCCGAACGTGTCGCTGGCGGAGGCGGCCGAGTCGTACGGCGCACACGTGATCCCGCTGGTGGAGAACATCGGGCTGGACGTGCTCTGGCTCGGCCTGCGGGTCCGCGGTACCGGCAAGGAGCGCGGCGCGACCCGGACCTCCTCGGTCCAGCTGACCGCGACCAAGCTCGACGGCCCCGGCCAGCTCGTCGCGTACCTGACCGAGTCGCTCGGCCAGCCGGATCGGTACTTCGACTCCACCGACGGCCTCGGACCGCAGGACAGTACGACGCTCCCGCCGGCCGCGCACACGCATCTCAACTGGGCGTTCACCAAACCCGGGATCTACCACCTGACTCTCACCGGAGCCCTCGATATCGGTGGCGGCAAACCACTGCAGCCGCTCGGCACGGGCACGTTCACCTTCGCCGTCGGGGTCGACCCGCACACGGTCAAACCGGCCGCCGGCGGGACCGCGACCGTCCTCGACGACGGGCACACCGACCTCACGGTCGACCTCGACAGCGGCCGGCTCACCGCATACTCCGATGCCAAGAAGATCGGCGCCGCCCAGTCCGAAGTACCGGCCGGGCAGGTCGTCATCGACGTACCGAACAAGGCGCTGGCGACGGTTCCGGACGATCCGCGGTTCGCGTTCCTCGGCAAACCTGGCGCGCAGATCCATCAGCTTCCGCAGGCGGTTCTCGGCAAGCACGTGCACGGCGAGATCGATCCGCACCTGTGGGAGGACGTCGCGAACGCGAAGGCCTACGTGCAGTTGATGCGAGACACGTTGATCAGCGCGGATCCCGACGGCGAACAGGTGTACCGCGACAACTCCGCGAACTACCTCCGCGAGCTCGATGAACTCGATACCTACGTCCGCACCGAGCTGGCCACGATCCCCACCGATCGACGCCAGCTGATCACCACCCACGACGCGTTCGGCTACCTCGCCTCGGCGTACGGGATGACGATCGCCGGGTTCGTCGTACCCAACCCCGCCCAGGAGCCGAGTGTGGAGCAGGTCCGCAAACTGTCCGAGACGATCCGCAACCTCAAGGTCCCCGCGGTCTTCGTCGAACCGAACCTGGCCCAGCGCGCCTCCGTCCTCACCCAGGTCGCGAAGGACCAGAACGTGCGGGTCTGCTCGCTGTACGGCGACTCGTTCGATGAGCACGCGCAGTCGTATGTCGCGATGATGCGGCACAACGCCGACGAGCTGAAACGCTGCCTCGGGGAGACCCGATGAAGCCCTTACGCACGATCCTCGGTACTACGCTCCTGCTCCCAACCGCCACCGTTCTACCGGCCACCGCCGATGCGCAATCGGTGCCACCGGCAACCAACAGCGTGATCGCGGACGGGCATGTCGACCTCGGACCCCGCTTCGTCGACGGCAAGTGGACCATCCAGCTCCGCGACGACACCGTCGACCCGGCCGTCTGGCGACCGCTGGAGGACGTCGTAATCCAGGCCAACAGCAAGTCGAAGGTCGCGGTACCGGCCGATCCCGCCTACGCGTTCCTCGGCAAGGCCGGGCAGCCGGTGTGGGTGATTCCCCAGGTCCAGCAGGCCGGCGTGGTGTGGCCGGGCTGGAACACGCAGGACCCGCAGGTCGCGTCCCGCGTCGACCGGGAGGTCACCTGGTCGCTCGAAGGCGTCCAGGGACCGGGCACGTTCACGCTGTTCCTGAACTCGGACTTCGGCAAGCCCGCACCCGTGTTCGACAGCCGCAAACCGTTCCCGCAGCAGACCGGTATCGACGTCAACACCCATGTACACGGCAACTGGACTTTCGATGCCCAGGGCACCTATCTGCTCAACGTCGCGATGACCGCGAAACTCACCGACGGCACCTCCGTCACCGACCGCCGCACCCTCCGCCTGTACGCCGGCGACGGCGACCCCCGAACCGCCCTCGCCGCGACCGCGACCCCGTCGGCAACACCGAGCGCAACGGCCGGAGCAACCATCCCGGCGGCCGACGACAACATCCCGACCTGGTGGATCGCGACAGGAGCCGGTGCTGTCGTCCTGCTCGGCGCAGTCGCTCTGATCATCCGCCGGACCAGAAGGACCACCCCATGAGCCTGCAGGTCGACGCGATCTCGGTCGAACTCGGCGGCCGGCTCGTTCTCCACGACGTCGACCTCACCGTCGACGCCTCCGAACAAGTCGGTCTCATCGGCCCCAACGGCGCCGGCAAGACCACCCTGCTCCGCTCGCTCCTCGGCCTGCTCCCCCTCCGCTCCGGCGCCATCACCATCAACGGCCGTACGCCGGCCGAAGCGCGCGGCACCATCGGCTACGTCCCCCAGCGGCACGAGTTCGTCTGGGACTACCCCGTCGACGTCCGCACCGCCGCGATGACCGGCCGTACCCACCACATCGGCTGGCTCCGCCGACCTCGCAAGGCCGACCACGCCGCCATCGACCAAGCCCTCGAACGCGTCGACCTCACCGACCTGGCCCGCCGCCCGATCGGCGAACTGTCCGGCGGCCAACGCCAACGAGTCCTGGTCGCCCGCGCGCTCGCAGTACAGCCGAAGCTCCTCCTTCTCGACGAGCCCTTCACCGGACTCGACGTACTGACCCAGGAGATCCTCACCCGCCTCTTCAAAAACCTGACCGCCGAAGGCACCGCGATTCTGATGACCACCCACGACCTCCCCGCGGCCGCCGACACCTGCAGCCGGCTCTGCCTGCTCAACGAGACCGTCGTCGCCGATGGCCCACCGGACGAACTCCGCGACCCGGCCGTGTGGTTGCGCGCGTTCGGGGTCGCCCGGTCCGAGCAACTCCTGCACAGCCTGGGGGTGACCCGGTGATCGAGTTCTTCACCGAACCCTGGCAGCACGTGTTCATGCAGCGCGCGTTCCTGGTCGTCCTGATGTCCGGCGTCGTCTGCGGCGTGATCGGCAGCCACGTCGCCCTGCGCGGGATGGCGTTCATCGGCGACGCCGTCGCGCACGCGGTCTTCCCCGGGATCGCGATCGCGTTCGCCCTGCAGACCAGCCTGGTGGTCGGCGGCATCGTCGCCGGTCTCGTCACCGCCCTCGCGATCGCCGTGGTCTCGCAGAACCGCCGGCTCAAGGAGGACACCGTGATCGGGGTCTTCTTCGCCGCCGCCTTCGGACTCGGCATCGTGGTGATGAGCACCGCCCCCGGGTACGGCGGATCGCTGGAGTCGTTCCTCTTCGGCTCGGTACTCGGGATCGGCAGCGCCGACGTCATCACCGTCGCGATCGCGGGAGCGGTCCTGCTGCTGACAACCGGCGTCCTGCACAAGGAGTTCGTCACCATCGGCCTCGACCGCGAGACCGCCCGCGCCGTCGGCCTGCCGATCTTCTGGCTCGACATGGCCATGTACGCGATGGTCACGATCGCGATCGTCATCTCGATCCAGGCCGTCGGCAACATCCTCGTCCTCGCCCTGCTGATCACCCCGGCCGCCTGCGCCCGGCTGCTGACCGACCGGATCGGCCGGATGATGCTGATCGCCCCGGCGATCGGCGCCCTGTCCGGCCTCACCGGCCTCTATCTGTCCTACGCGTTCAACCTCGCCGCCGGTGGGCTGATCGTGCTCACCGCGACCGCGGTGTTCGTCGCCTGCTGGGTGTTCGCGCCCCGGCACGGCCTGCTCAGCCACCGTCGCAAGATCGCGACGGCCGCACTTCCCGCCCGCCCTTGAAAGGAACAACAATGCGCAAGCGTTATCGCGTGGCGCTGCCCGCCGCGGCAGTCCTCGCCCTGTCCGGTCTCACCCTGTCCGGTCTCGGCCTGCCGGCCCAGGCCGCACCCTGTGTCGTCCTCGATCAGGGTCATGTCGACGTGATCGGGATCGCCTTCGAGAACGGCGCGTTCGACCTGCATGTCCACGATGAGGAGAACGCCGCCGAGTACGCGCCCGACGAGGTGCAACTAGTGGCGAAGCCCGGCTCCGAGATCGCGGTGCCCGACGACCCGCAGTACGGGTTCCTCGGTGCCGCGGGCGATCCGGTCTGGGTTCTGCCGCAGGTGCAGAACCCCGACTTGCTCTGGCCCGGGATCGGCGCCGAGGAGGTCGAGCCCGGCGTCTTCAGCGGTGACGCATTGAAGGTCGACATCGTCGGCGCCAGCGGTCCGGCCGACGTCAGCATCTTCACCACCGACGCGTTCGGGGCGCCGACCGTACTGGTCGACAGCGGTGACGGTCTGCCGGACCGGATCAACACCTCGGCCGGCGGTCATCTGCACGCCAACTGGGCGTTCGAGGCGCCCGGGACCTACAAGCTCAAGGTGCGGGTCAGCGGAACGCTGGCCGCCACCGGCGAGAACGTGACTTCTCCGATCGCAACCTACGTCTTCAAGGTGGTCAGCGCATGAAAGCCAAGTTGATTGGTGGCACCGCTGCCGCCGTACTGATGACCCTGCTCTCGGTCTCGCCCGCGTACGCCGTGACGACCATCTCGTCCGGCCACGTGGACGCCATCGATGTCGACTGGACCGGATCCGCGCTCACCCTGGATCTCAAGGACAGCACCGTTACCCCCGCGGTCGATCGTGACCCGGCGGACGTCGTACTGAACGCCGTGTCCGCCAGCAAGACCACGGTGCCCTCGAGTTCGGCGTACTCGTTCCTCGGGACGCCGGGGTCGCCGGTGTGGATCCTGCCGCAGACCCAGAACGCCAGCATCGTCTGGCCTGGGTTCAACACCGAAGGCGTGCCGTCGGGTGCGCTGCAGGGCAACAGCGTGACCTTGAGGCTGATGTCGGCCACCGGACCCGCTGACGTGAACGTGTACACGACCAGCGCGCTCGGCACGCCGACGATCTGGTTCAACAGCGGCGACGGCCTGCCCGACACCCGGGCGCTCGCCATCAACACCCACGCCCACGCCAACTGGGCCTTCGAGGCCGCGGGCACCTACACCCTCACCTTCGAAACCACCGCCACCACCTCTTCCGGCACCGCGGTCACCACCGGCCAGAAGACGTACACCTTCACCGTCCAGCCCTAACCCGCCCACTTTGGGCACCCGCCGGCCAGGAATTGTCGCCCCAAACGGCCGATGGGTGCCCAAAGTCGCTGAATCCATCGGGTGGCCCGGCTGGTCCGTTAGGTTCGGGGGGTGTTTGCGACCAGCCTGATCATCGGCATGTTGATGCTGGCGGTGCCCGCCGCGGCGTTGATCGCGTTGATCGTGTGGCTGGTCAAGCGGCGGCAGGAGTTCCTCCGCAAGCGGGCGTACGAGGCCGCGCAGTGCGGGTGGTATCCGGCTCCGCCCAACCCGTGGCTGGTCGGGGCCGCCGCGAACCTGTGGAAGCGCGGCCGGCCGGGCGAGATGGTGGCCGGCGACTTCCGCGGTCGCGGGATGTGCGCGCTGGACTACACCTACGAGACGACCTCGTCCGGTACAGATGGCCAGACAACGACGACCACGCACCACGTGCACCTCGTCGCCCTGAACCTGCCGGTCGCGCTGCCGCCGTTGACGGTGACAGCCGACTCGAAGCTCAAGCGGTTCTTCGGCGGCCGCGACCTGGAGCTGGAGAACCAGACCTTCAACGACGCCTTCCGGATCAGCTGCGCCGACAACCGGTACGCCTCGGCCGTGATCCACCCACGGATGATGGAGTGGCTCCTCTACAACCCCGGTCTGGAGTGGCAACTCTCCGGCAACGCCCTGATCTCCTGGGGCACCGGCCCGTACGTCGTGCCCGACACGCTGGCCCGGCTGGAGGCGATGGCCGGCGTCATCGACCGAATCCCACCCTTCGTCCTCCGCGACTACGGCCAGGCGACGTACTGACTAGCGGCTGAGCCTGGTCCAGACCTGGCGCAGGCCGCGGGCCGCGTCGCCTTCGAGGCCGGCGGCGTCGAGCGTCTCGGCCAGTTCGTCGAACTCGGGCCCCCACCGCCAAGCCACGCTCGTCAGCGTCTCGGGCAGCTGCGGATCCGTCAGCGACCCGGCGTCCTGCCGGACCTGCTGAGCCGTCAGCGCCTCGGTCACCCCGTGCTTCTCGGCCAGCTGGAACGCCAGCACCGCCAACGCGGCCTTGCCCTTGTTGTAGAGCGCGTACGCCGACTTGGCCGCGCTCGCCGCACCCGGCTCGGCCCCGACGACCATCGGGGTGACGGCCGTCCCGGCCCACAGGTCGGCGGCCTGCTGCGCCGCCGCACCGGACAGCATCAGATGCGTCGGGCTGGAACCACCCTTCGGCGGCGGCCCGACCACCCCCGCGTCGGTGAAGGTTGCCTTGGGCAACGCCTCCTGCGCCTGCGCGAGCGACTTCGGCGACAGCGGGTTCGCCTCGATGTACAACCCGGCGAACCCCTCCCGGCCGACCTGCTCGGCGATCTCCACCGCACCCTGCGGCGCACACGAGCACAACACGACCTCGGCCTCCCGCACCGCGTCCGCGAACGGCGTCCCGATCAGCCCGGCCTCCTCAGCCCGCCGCACAGACGCCGTACTGCGGCCTTCCGGCACCCAGTGCACCTCGTGTCCGGCGCCGACCAGTTGAGCCGCGAGCTGCGACCCCATCGCCCCCGGGTGGAACACAGCGATCCGCATGTCAACGCATCCGATCGTCGAGAAGATGTCAGTGCTGACCAAGATAGGTCAGGACGGCGAGCACCCGCCGGTGCTGTTCGTCGTTCGAGAGCAGCCCGAGTTTGGCCAGGATGCTGCCGACGTGGGTCTCGACGGTCCGCTCGGTCAGATACAACCGGCGGCTGATCCCGATGTTGGTGCAGCCCTCAGCCATCAGCGCGAGCACCTCGCGTTCGCGCGGCGTCAACGCAGCCAGCCGGTCCTCGGCCCGGGACTGCCCGATCAGCCGGCCGACCACCTCGGGATCCAGCGCCGATCCGCCGGCCGCGACCCGATCCAGCGCGTCCAGGAACTCCTCGACCGCCAGCACCCGGTCCTTCAGCAGGTACCCGAACCGCCCGGTGCTCACGAGTTCGACCGAGTGCCGGGTCTCGACGTGCTGGGACAGCAGCACGATGCCCAACGACGGATACAGCTCCCGCAACCGGCGGGCCGCCCGCGCGCCGTCGTCGGTCCCGTCCGGCGGCATCCGGATGTCGATCACCGCGAGATCAGGCGTGGTCTCGTCGACGACGGTCATCAACCGCACCGCGTCACCGGCCAGGCCGACGATCTCGTGCCCGGCATCGGCGAGCAAATGGGCCAGCCCTTCACGGAACAACGCCGAATCCTCGCCGATCACGATGCGCACGGCAGCACCGCCTCGATCGTCGTACCACGGCCCGCCGGACTGTCCATCGACAGCGATCCACCGACAGCGGCGACCCGATCGGCCAGACCCGCGAGCCCCGAGCCGGGACGCGGCCGCGCACCACCACACCCGTCGTCCTCGATCCGGATCCTGATCTCGATCGACGACCGCGCCACCCGTACTGCGATCGAGGTCGCGTTCGAGTACTTCGCCGCGTTCGTGACCGCCTCGGCCGCGACGAAGTACGCCGTCGTCGCCAACTCCTCGGGCAGTTCGTCGGATGGGATCTGCAACCGGACCGGGATCGGCAGGGTCTGGGTGATCGCGGTCAGGGCCGCGTGCAGTCCGTCGTCCAGACTGGTCGGGCGCAGGCCGTGGGCGATCTGCCGGAGCTCGGCGATCGCGGTGGTGAGCTCGGCGACGCCTTGGTCGAGCAGCCGGTTCACGTCGATCGTGCCGTCGCCGAGATGCCGTTGCGCCAGCCGCATCGCCATGCCCAGCGAGACGAGTCGCTGCTGAGCTCCGTCGTGCAGATCGCGTTCGAGCCGTCTGCGTTCGGCGTCGCCGGCCTGGACCAACCTCGTCCGGCTCGCCTCGACCTCCCGGAGTGCACCGGCCAATTCCGCTCGCAACCGCGTCACCTCGACCAGGCTGGCCGCCCCCGCGGCGACCGCCTTCAGCACGGCCGGACCAGTCGCTGACGCCAGTACGCCGATCTGCGTGCCACCGAGCATCACCGGGACCAGTTGCGGCCCGACGACCGGCGTACCGGTGGCGTCGACGAAACCGCTCGCTCCCGGGACCAGTAGTCCGACGCGGAGGTCCGGGTCGCGGAGTGCGGTGCGCAGAGCGTTCTCGAGTTCCTCGGGCTGGGCCTGTTCGGTGTGGATCCGGCGTTGGAGGTCCTCGATCGCCAGCAGCGCCGCCCGACGGGGCGGATACAACCGGCGATCGACGACCCGCTGCAGACGAGACCGCAGCGGCGCGAGGATCAACGCGCACACCGCAGTCGCCGCGGCGGCCACGACAGCCGAGTCGCGACCGAGTACGACGCCCAACGACACCGCGGCGACCGCGTACGTTCCGAGCAGAACGACCATCACGATCCCGTAGGTGACCGTGTCGGCCAGCACCCGGTCCACGTCGTACAGGTCGTGCCGGAGCATCGCCACACCCACCGACGCCGGCAGGCTGACCAGGGCCGCGACGCCGAACACCGTCGCGACGATGCCGGTGTCACCTGTGACGACGATCTCGGCCAGGCAGACGAACGGGTAGAGCACGGCGGCCACTCCGGCCAGTGACAACCACTTCAGCTGGGCCCGGACGCGACCGGTCGCGCGGCGATAGCGCCGTACGACGTAGTAGGCAGAGACAAGCAGGAGACCGAGCATCGCGAAGAAGACGACCTCGCTGACGATCCGGAGGGGCAGCGGCAGCGGTTCGTACGGTCGGGGCAGGTCCTGCAAGGGTTCGAGGAACGGTGTCGAGGCAAACGCTCCGAACGCCTGCTGCACGATCCCGAGCAGCACCAACGTCAACGGGAGCCAGCGAGGGCTCGTGAGGCGGCCGTCCGGGAAGTAGAGCAACAGCAGGCCGACGGCGACGAGCATCCACCAGCCACTTTCGTCGAACCAGGCGACCACTCGGCTGTCCAGTGGCAGTGTGCCCGGTTCGGTGACGACGATGCTGAAGTAGACGTCCCGGGAGGTCAGGAACAGGCCGATGGTGCCGATCCAGGTGAGCAGCGCACCGACCGGATTGCGTGGCTCCCGGCGGCTGATCACCAGGCCGAGCAGGGCGATGCCGGTGCCGACGACGGCCAGGCCGATGAAGTTTCGGGCCGTGCCGGGCTCGGTGCGGTGGGCAATGAGCAGCCAGGTGGTGCCCGCCAGCATCGCCGGAACGAGCAGGAAGGTACCGACCGCGACCCACCGTGGCCACCGCATGTCGCCACTGTAAGTGCGGCCGCCCTGATCGGGGCTCCGAGCCAGCACGGAGATGGCGCTCCGTGCCCGCTCCGATGTGTGACTACCACCGCTGGCGGTTCGCTGAGGTGTCAGTTCTCAACCGGGGAGGGTTCCATGTCAACCGCAACAACCTCAACACAGGTCGCAACTCCCGACCGTGTCACTCGCCAGCGCATCGGCATCGTCGCCGTGGTACTGACGGTCACGGCCGTCCTCGCCATGCCCGCCGGTCTGCTGTGGCCCTCACCGACCGGTGGTGGCGAGACCTACGCGTACGCCGACATCGAGCCGCTCCGCGATCAGTGGTGGGCGCTGCTCCTGTTCCTCAGCGCCAACTTGGTGCTCAACGTCATCGCGCAGGCGATCGCGACTCTGGTCATCGTCCGCCGCAGGGGCGCAGGCTGGGCGACGGTCGGCGGCACGGTGATGTGGATCGGGACCGCCTTCTACGCCGTCGCGGTGGGCGGCTGGGCCGCGGCGTACTACTTCGCGACCGCTCCGGGGGTCGACGTTGCCGCCGGCACGGCCGTGATGGAGCAGGCGGCGGACGATCCCGTGCACCTGTTCGGCCCGATGATCGTGGGTGCGCTCCTGGTCGCGATCGGGACCTTGATCCAGGTGGTCGGGCTCTGGCGGTCGCGGGCCGTCCCGCGCTGGATCCCGGTGCTGATGTTCACGATCGCGGTCACCTTCGTGATCCCCGGCAACGGTCTGGCCGGGCTGATCACCGCCGTACCGATGACCGCCGCTTCACTCGGCATCGCCTACTACGCCTACCGGCCCCGGACTGCCTGAGCCCTCAGGCGCGGCCCTCGAACAAGCTGGTGACCGAGCCGTCCTCGAACACCTCACGGATCGCGCGGCTGATCAACGGGGCGATGGACAGCTCGGTCAGCTTGTCGAACTTCCGGTCGGCCGGGATCGGCAGCGTGTTGGTGACGATCACCTCGGCGGCCTGGCAGTTCTTCAGCCGGTCCACCGCCGGGCCGGACAGGATCGCGTGCGTCGCCGCGATCACCACGCCGGCGGCGCCCTCGGCGATCAGCGCGTCGGCCGCCTTGGTGATCGTGCCGGCGGTGTCGATCATGTCGTCGACCAGGATGCAGACCCGGCCGTTGACCTCACCGACGACCCGGTTCGCGACCATCTCGTTCGGCCGGTCGATGTCGCGGGTCTTGTGGATGAAGGCCAGCGGCGCGCCGTTCAGCCGCGCAGACCACTGCTCCGCCACCTTGATCCGGCCGGCGTCCGGCGAGACCACGGCGAGCTGCTGGTCGCCGTACTTCTCCGCGACGTACTCGCTCAGGATCGGCAGCGCCATCAGGTGGTCCACCGGGCCGTCGAAGAAGCCCTGGATCTGCGCGGTGTGCAGGTCGACGCAGATCAGCCGGTTCGCGCCGGCGGTCTTGAACAGATCGGCCATCAGCCGGGCCGAGATCGGCTCCCGGCCGCGGTGCTTCTTGTCCTGCCGGGCGTACCCGTAGAACGGCAGCACCACGGTGATCCGCTTGGCCGACGCCCGCTTCAGCGCGTCGACCATGATCAGCTGCTCCATGATCCACTCGTTGATCGGCGAGGTGTGGCTCTGGATCACGAACGCGTCGCTGCCCCGGACCGACTCCTCGAACCGGACGTAGATCTCGCCGTTGGCGAAGTCGTACGCCGAGGTCGGCACCAGGCCGGCGCCGAGCTGCTCGGCCACCTCCTCGGCCAGACCGGGGTGAGCCCGGCCGGAGAACACCATCAGGTTCTTCTCGGTGGTCCGCTTCATCCCGCTCATGGCCACGCCTCCCGTTACGCCTTCTCGTCAGTGTCGCTCAACGGGGCCTGATTCGGCTCCTGCTGAGCGGCTTCGGCCGCTTTCGCGGTCTTGCTGCCGGCCCGCTTGCGCGCGACCCAGCCGTCGATGTTGCGCTGCCGGCCGCGGGCGACGCCGATCTGGCCGGGCTCGATGTCGTCGGTGACCGCCGACCCGGCCGCGACGTACGCGCCGTCGGCAATGGTCCTCGGTGCCACCAGCACCGAGTTGCTGCCGACAAAGGAGTGCTTGCCGACGGTCGTGTGGTTCTTCTCCACCCCGTCGTAGTTGGCGAAGATCGTGCCGGCGCCGATGTTCGCGCCCTCGCCGATCGTCGCGTCACCGGCGTACGTCAGGTGCGGCACCTTGGCCCCGTCGGCGATCGCGGCGTTCTTCGTCTCCACGAAGGTGCCGATCTTGCCGGCCACGCCCAGCGTCGTACCGGGCCTGAGGTAGGCGAACGGGCCGACCGAGGCCTGTGCGCCGATGATCGCGCCGGAGCCGTGACAGCGGATGATCGTCGCGTCCTCGCCGACCTCGACATCGGTCAGGGTGGTGTCCGGGCCGATGATCGCGCCGGTGGCGACGGTGGTCGTGCCGTGCAACTGGGTGTTCGGCAGCAGGGTGACGTCCGGGGCGAGTTGGACGGTCTGGTCAACCCAGGTCGTGTTCGGGTCGACGATGGTGACGCCGGAGCGCATCAGGGCGTCGAGGGTCCGGCGGTTCAGCTCGGCGCGGAGCGTGGCCAGCTGGACCCGGTCGTTGACGCCCTCGGTCTGCATCGCGTCATCGGTGACGAACGCGCCGACCCGCTTGCCGTCGCGCTTGGCGATCGCGAGCACGTCGGTCAGGTACAGCTCACCCTGCGCGTTGTCGGTGGTGATCCGGCTCAGCCCGTCGCGCAGCGTGGCCGCGTCGAAGACATAGATCCCGGCATTGATCTCGTCGATCTGGCGCTGCTCGGGGGTCGCGTCCTTGTGCTCGACGATGCCCGCGACCGTACCGCCCTCGCCCGGGAGGATGCGGCCGTAGCCGGTCGGGTCGGGCACCCGCGCGGTCAGCACGGTGACCGCGTTGGACTGCTTGTCGTGCTCGGCGATCAGCTCGTGCAGCGTCTCGGCCTGCAGCAGCGGCACGTCACCGGAAGTGACGATCACCACCCCGTCGAACTCAGCCGGTACGGCGGTCAGCCCGGCGCGGACGGCATCGCCGGTGCCGAGCTGTTTCTCCTGGACCGCGGTCTTGACGCCCGGGTCGATCGTGGCCAGATGGGCCTCGACCTGCTCCCGGCCGGTGCCGACCACGACGACGAGTTGCTCCGGGGCGAGGGCGCGGGCGGTGACCACCGCGTGCCCGACGAGGGTGCGGCCGCCGATCTCGTGCAGCACCTTGGGGGTCGCCGATTTCATCCGGGTCCCCAGACCGGCAGCCATGATGATGACCGCCGAAGGACGGTGGGAAGTCACGCGCTCTTCTCCTCGAGTTCCCTGCGAATTCTGCGCCGAAGGGTGGCCGGGCACTCGGAGTGGTGCCTGCGCAAGCCTACTTGCTCAACCCGCCAGAGATCGAAGTGACTCCACCAGGTCGGCCTCGGTGAGGCCGGTGTACTCGACCAGCAAACGCTCTCTCGCGTAGTCGTTGTAGCCGCGCCGGGCCACCTGCAGGTAGAAATCGGTGACCGCGGTCAGCCCGGCTTGCTGGATCAGCCGCTCGACCGCGAGCCAGCTGATGTCGTCACTGTCCGTGGTGGTGAACTCGTCGTCCGCCGGCAGCCGGGTCAGGTCGCCGAGCGAGTGCTCCCGGACCGCGGCCCGGTGGGCAGCGACCTCCTTGCCCCGGCCGGCGGTGACCAGCTGGAGGTTCTCGGCGTACTGGGCCATGCCTTCGGCCAGCCAGCGGGGCGCCTCCTCGCCGAGCCGGACCGGCAGCAGGTGCATCAGCGCGTGCGTCATCTCCGCCGAGTCGAACTTCTGCTGGTCCTCGGGCCGGATGACCACCCAGCCGCCGACCGGGCGCCCGCTCTCGGACGGGCTGGGCATCGCCTGCACCCGGGCCGGTTCGTCGGCCGGCAACGTCGGCGGCAGGTTCGTCAGTACGCCGGGCTCCCGCATCGCCACGATCATCGGGACCAGTTGCAGGGGGCCACGCCAGAGCCGGCGGACCTTCGGCGCCATCGCGACCGTCTGGTCGGCCAGCTGGTTGGCGAGTGGGACCCGTCCTTGGTTGACAACGACCAGCACGTTCTTCCGGCGGACCACGTCGATCGGACCGTAGTCCCATGGCTGCCGGTTCGATCCGATCGCGCGGTCGAGGTCATCGTCGTCGACGAGGTAGAGGCGGCCCTCACGGACGGTGTAGGTGTACCCGACGTCGGTGGAGGCCTGCGCGAGCCTGGTGCCGGCGACTTGGTATCGCATGGTGACCCGGAACGTGCCGGTGGCCAGCCCGTACCGGCGTACGGCCTCGTAGTTGACCCACGGCTCGGCCCGGCGGTACGTCACGTTCAACCCGAGCTTGCGCATGTTCTGGAACACCGGCCGCTGCTCGGCCCTCAGCTCCGGCGCCACATCCCACAGGAACAACTGCAGATTGTTCGTCTTCACCGCGATCGCACGCCGCGCCAGGATCGCATCCACCGCGCCGGCCAACCGCGGATCCACATCCCCGGTCGCACTGGGCCGCACCTGCTCCAGCGTCGGCCCCCACATCGCCTCCGCTGTCACCGACACCTGACGCCCACTCGACGGCACAGCCAGCCACAGTCCCCCACCAACAACAAATACAGCCAGAGCCACCGGCCACACCGCGCCCCACTGCACAGCCGGCCACCCATGCCGCCGCACCGCGACCACCAAGCGCCGCACCGCCGCCGAAAACCCCGGCATCAACCGACCCTCTCGCAACCCGCCCCGACACCCCAGCGCGCCCATCGTCGCCCACCCACGGGTCGCGCACAAACTCTCCACGTCACAGAACGGCTACGCATGAGCAACCGAGGTCCATTGAATGGACAAGCCCCGGCTCGGGGTCCGAGCCGGGGCTGTGCGTTGCTCCCCCGCCAGGTTTCGATCCTGGTCTTCGAGATTCAAAGTTGCCGCAGACCCGTCCGCACGGGTCCACACGAGGCATTCACCACCCCTGGCCTGAGCGTGGTCCCGGCCCGGCTCGTGCCTGGGCGTCCATCCCAATCCACCCCGCTTGTTAGCAAATCCGTTAGCAAATTCGGAGTTCGGCGAGCCCCGCGCTGCGGCACCGTGGGTCACGATGTTCCATGAGCATTCAGGTACAGACAGCAGTCATCGCAGCCGTGGCAGGGCTTCTGTCCGGGTCGATTGCATCGCTGGCAGCGCCGTGGGTCACCTGGCGGATCGAGAAGGTCCGAGAACGCGCGAGTGGCCAGACCGCAAGGCTTGCTGAGTGGCGGACTGGACTTGCCATCGCCGAAGCATCTGGGCAGATGGACGATCGCCACTTTCTGCGAGAAACGTGGTACCTGTCATTGCGTCCACATCTTGCCGATGATGTCCGGTCAAGGATGGAGTTCACACCGCGCATCAGCGGGGCCCTGCGGTTCGACGGCGTTGACCATCGCCCAGCCTTGGCTGTGATGATCAGCGACGAGATCGATCGCATCGCCAAAGCTTGGGACCTGCCTTAGTCTTCCCGTCTGCCGTTCAGCCCACGCGTAGCGCGATCAGGAGACAGCAGAGGGGCCAAGATGGAGCGCCCCACCGGACGAACGATCTTGGCCCCTCTGCTGTCTCCTGATAGGTCCTGACTGGGCTGAGCGGCAGACGGGAAGACGCACCCCGACCCCCGACCAAAGTGCCGGCCGATTCGGACCCGTCATCCCGGAGTCGTGAGGCCCCCGCCGGAGGCAAATGCTCTTGGCTCTCGTGAAGGAACCCGAGGGTCGGCCCGGCCGGTGAACGGCCGGAGGCCGCATGCGCACGGCCGGGCCGCGCGCCGAAGGCGCGCCTTGATCCATAAGAGCCAAATTCGGCAAGGAGAGCGGCCCGGGAGGGCGTCAGGCGATGGACGGGACCAGCGTGATCCGAACCCGCCGAGCTGAGGTGTCTGGCTGGCTCGGGGTCGGCAGGTCGTGCGCCAATTCGGTGATCACCGCGTCGGGCTGGATCTGGTGCCGGTCGGTGGCCTTCCGCTGGAACAGTGCGCCGGACGGGTAGTCGCTCAGGTCGAGCGTCCGGACATGGCGGAAGCCGCGCTGTTCGTAGTAGCGGTGGAGTCCGATGTTGTCAGTCCATACGTCGATCCGGACCCAGTGGTTGCCGAGTTCTCCGGCTCGCTTGCATGCCCACTCGATCACGTCGGTGCCGAGGCCCGAGTACTTTCGCCGGACGATCAGGCGGTGCAGGTACATAGACGGCTGCCGCTGCTCCTCAGGCGTCCACAGCTTCGGGTCAGAGAACGAGTCGAGCGCGACCGTGGCAGCAGTTGCCCCGTCGTCGTCGCGGACCATCCAGGTCTCTCCGGCTCGGATGCTGCTGAGGATGCGCTCGGACTGAGCCTCGGGGGTCGGCCAAGCTGCGGCCCACTGGTTGATGCCCTGCTTGGCGAGCCAGTCGCTTGCCTCCTGGCGCATCGCAAGGATGACCGGCAGGTCGTCGATGGTCGCTTGCTCGATGATCACGAGGCGTATCCGTTCTCGCCGTGGTAGCCGCTGATGTCGCCGAGCTCGTAGACGAGCCGGTTGCGGTCACCGGCGAAGATCGTCAGCGTCAGCCGGAGCGGTCGCGTATCGCTGTAGGTCGTACGGACGTAGACGAGGACGGGCGTGCCGATGCCAAGGCCGAGCTTCCGCGACTCGTCCGGCCTCGGCATCCGCGTGGTGACCTCGTCGATGTAGCCGATCTCGACGTGACCCTTGGCAGCCATAGCCCGAATTGCTCCGCCCGGTACGTCGTGCGGGGTGAGTAGGCCGCACTCCTGCGCAATGTCCATCGGGTAGTAGCTGTCCTGCAAGCTCGACGGCTCGCCGTCGACCTGGCGGAGGAACGATCGGGATACGAGCGAGTCGCCTTCGTCGACGCTCAACCGCTCCGCCAGCTCTGGCGATGCCGGGACGATCCGCATCTCAAAGTCGCGGTACGCCGACTTGTGGCCTTGCGCGGCCTGCTCGGCATGGAAGGCGTCGACCTGGTCACTGGACATCCGGTCGCGGCTCTCGGCCCAGCTCGCGTGATAGGTCGTGATGACCTGCTCGCGAACGATGGTGCCGCGTCCCTGGGTGCTCGTGATCATGCCCTCGTTCTGGAGCTGGGCGAAGGCGAGCCGGACGGTGTTGCGGGAGACGCCGTACTGCTCTCGCATGTCGGCCTCGGTCGGCAGGCGGTCCCCTGCCTTGAGCTGGCCGCCGCGAATCTGCTCGCGAAGGTCGGCCGCGATCTGCCGATAGAGCGGGTCTGACTGCGCCATGAGCATGCCTTCCGAAAGTTGTCCCAACAAATGGTCTCATCCCTCTTGACCTGGCACCAATCTGTACCTAAGGTCGGTGATGTACCAAAGGTTGGTACGAATCGAACAGTGAAGGTGAGATCACACCATGGCGATGCCCCGCAAGATCAAGGTGACCTTCGACGACGCTTTCCCGTACGGCGCGTACGCGGTCTCGGCCGTGACCGAGGTCAGGGACTTCGACCGGTCCACGAAGGACCGCGCTGTGTTCGCGACTGACGAAGAGACCGGCCTGCCGATCTGGTCAGTTGATGTGATCGACGGCGACCCCGACGCCCGCAAGGCGGACCGGACGGTGTCGATCAAGATCCTGTCGAAGGTGCAGCCGGTGCTGCCTGCTCCGAGTCCAGGTAGCCCGTTCACTCAGGTCGTCTTCGAGGGGATGACCGCGACCCCGTACGTGGCGGAGACCGGTAACGGCCGGGCTCGCTTGGCCTGGTCGTTCCGTGCGACTGAGGTCCGGGCTCCGCGCAACTCCGCCGCCGCGAACAAGCCTGCGGCCTGAGAGCGATGACGGCGATGGCGTACTTCGACGACAGGCCAACGGCGTCCATCTCGACGCACGTTCACGCCGGGCCGTGCACGGTCCTGGCCGCTGCTGTCCGGACGCACGAGGACGGCAGCCCGTACGTGACGCTCAGGATCGGCGAGAGCGACGGCGGCGCTCACGTGTACCTCGGTCCGACCGAGCTGGATCGGCTGATCAACACGGCGGTACAGGCGCGCGTCGACCTCGCGGGGCTGACCGCCGTACAGGTGGCGTCCGGCACCGCTTGGGAGCGGCACGACGACCCGACCGTCGATGACAACCCGCTGGACGATGACGACTTCGAGTACGACGAAGACGACGATGCGCCGATCGATTCCGGCTCGCGGCTGCTGTACGCCGAGGGGTGGATCTGATGCCGCTGTTTGCGACTCGGCGTGATCTGGACGCGTGGGCTGACTCGCTTGGGGTCGCGAACGATGACGAGGCGGTCGGGGTCCTTCAGCGGCTGCTTGGTCGGCTGCTGGATGGGCAGGACCGGGTGCGGTCTGCGGCACGAGCCCTGTCGGGTGCTCCGGGCAAGGAACTCCAAACCGAGCTGAGCAAGGCGTTGGGCCGCATCGATTTGTCGGTGGTCGCGGTCGAGGACGCCTTGCGCGGCTTTCGTATCCACGAGAGGCGGTGACGACCATGGCGGTAACTCCCAAGGGTCGGCTCCTGGTCGCCTGGGCCAAGGCGCTCGGCGTCGACAACGACCTGGACGCGATCGTCGAGCTGCACCGGCTGATGAACCAGCTCGACGACGCCAGATCCGTTCTCCAGAAGGCCAACCGGCTTCTCGTGAACGCACCGGACCCTGACGCGGCACGCGGCTGCGTCCTCGCGATGGGCTCCCTGGAACGGGCAGGCGCAGACCTGCTCACGGTCGAACGGCGATTCCACAAACACGAGCGGGGACGGGGTTGATGAGCGCATGGTTACCGTACTGGCTCAAGTACTGGGGCGGCTGGTTAAGACCGTCGCCTACCTGGTGTTCGCACTGCTGCGCCGACCGGGCCTCACCGTTCCCCTGCTGGTCGCCGTCGTGGTGGCCGTGCAGGTGGCCCGGTGGGGCTGGGTTACCCGCGCATCGGTCCTGGTGCTGGTCCTGGCCGTCGTCGTGGTCTGGCGACGTCAGCACCGATCCTCGTTCAACCGGCTGGTCTGGATCCCGGCCGTGCAGTGGTACCGCCGCTGGATCCGCTACGGCCTGGCCTGGCGCTTCTGGATGGGCCGCTGCGGCCTCGGCATCAAGGACGAAACGACCGGCCGGACGATGCGGCCCCGCGTCGTCAAAATGCGCTACACCCCGAGCGTCGACCGGCTGCTCGTACAGCTCCCGGTCGGACTAACGAGCGCTGACCTGGACGGCAAGCGACTCCACCTGGCTGAGTCGATGCGCGCCATCGATGCCCGGATCCGCAAGGACCGTCCCGGCCGGGTCTGGCTGGACCTGGAGATGCGCAATCCCTTGCAGGCAACGATTCCCGCGATCCCCGTCGACGAGTCCCTGGACCCGGCGATCCTGGATGGGCTGGTGATCGGGTACGCCGACGACGGGACACCGTGGCGGCTGCGAGTCCGGGGCTCGCACGTGTTCATCGCTGGCGCGACCGGCTCGGGCAAGGGCTCCATCATCTGGTCCACGCTGCGGGCGCTGGGTCCGTTCATCCGGGCCGGGCTGGTCGAGATCTGGGCCGTCGACCCCAAGGGCGGGATGGAACTGGAGTTCGGCAAGGACCTGTTCACCCGCTACGAACGCGACGACTACGAATCCATGGTGACCCTCTTGGAGGACGCCGCTCAGCAGATGGACGAGCGCTGCAAGCGGCTCCGTGGAACCACCCGCACGTTCAACCCGACCACCGCCACACCGCTGGTGATGGTGGTCGTCGACGAGCTGGCGACCCTGACCGCACTCCAACCCGACCGGCGTCTCCAGGGCAGGGCTGAGAACGCGCTCGGTCTGCTGCTGACCAAGGGCCGCGCTCCCGGCTTCCACGTCCTGGCCGCCGTGCAGGACGTAACCAAGCGGGTCTGTGAGTGGCGCGACCTGTTCCCCGACAAGATCGCGCTTCGGCTCGGCAAGGCGACCGAGGTCGACATGGTCCTTGGTGACGACGCCTGGGACAACGGCGCTCTCTGCGACTCGATCCCCCGGTCCCTGCCCGGCATCGGCTACGTCCGGATGGAAGGCCAAGCCCACTCGGTCCGGGTCCGGGCCGCCTACGTCACCGACAACGAAATCCGCACCATGGCCCGGGACTACCGACCGCGCCGGGTCCTACACGCAATCGATGCCCCCAGCAACCACACCGACACCCCCGAGACAGGAGAGGCAGCATGAGCACACGTCAGATGCCCGGACAGCTCGAACTCGTCTTCGACGTACCGGTGTTGACCGATGACCTGCGGGCCGAACTGACCTCGCATGTCCTACCCGGCTGGCAAGCGATGGGGGCGTGCCGGTCCGTTGCCGATGACACCTGGTTTCCCGAGCCGACCGAGACCGGCCTCAAGTCCGCTGCCGTCGACCGCTGCGTGTTCTGCCCGGTCCGCCGGTCCTGCCTCGCCTACGCCCTGGCTGGCGATGAGGAGTACGGCGTGTGGGGCGGCACGACCGAGCTGCAACGGGACGTGCTCGTGCGAGACCTGGTCGACGGGGCCTCGGTGGTTGATGCACTCGACGGGGCGACCCTGCTACCGGAATTCCTGTGGAGGCAGGCGTCATGACCGTCAAGCTCCGCGTCTCCGGCGACCCCGAAGAGATCGAGATCATGCTCAAGGTCCTCGCAGTGGTGTTCGACTTCACCGGCTCTGACCGCATCTACCCCAACCACGGGACCCCGGGTGTCCGCGTCTACCTCACGGCGCGGATTCCGTGGGCCGGTGACCGAGACCAGCCACGGCGGGGAGATGGTCCCCGATGATCTCCACCCTTGGCCAAGTCACGCCGGACGTGCTGCATGAGCTTGCCGTACGCAACGGTGTCTGTGTCCGTCCGGTGCTGTCCCGGCTGACCGATACCAGCACGGGTGAGCAGTCGGTCGTCCCGATCCCGTGCGGGTCGACTCAGCACCGGCAGTGCCCTCCGT
The DNA here is from genome assembly GCF_004361855.1 of Kribbella caucasensis. Lineage (GTDB taxonomy): Bacteria > Actinomycetota > Actinomycetes > Propionibacteriales > Kribbellaceae > Kribbella > Kribbella caucasensis. Next base: position 205,724 of record NZ_SNWQ01000012.1, on the reverse strand, counting down.
GCGCCGACCGTGCCCGCAAGCTCCGGATGCAGCAGTGCCGCGAGGGCTGGCACCGAGACGACGAGATCCCCGGCCTCGACTACCTGGCCGAGGACCTTCCCGCGGAATCGGTCGATGACCCCTCAGGCGACGCCGAAAACGAGGGTGAGGACCAGGCCGACGACGAATCGACCCGTCGTGTCCGCTCAACCCGGCGCCGCCAGGACGCTCCGGATCTGCCTCGGGTGCCGATGGAGAACCGCACGGTGGGCACCACGTTCACCGGCTCCAACGGGCAGACCTACCGGCCGTCAATGTTCCTCACCCTGACCCTCCCGAGCTACGGCAAGGTCCGACCGGACGGCACGCCTGCTGACCCGGCGACGTACGACTACCACCGGGCCGCGATGGACGCGCTGCACTTCCCCAAGGTGGTCGACCGGTTCTGGCAGAACCTGCGCCGCTGTGCGGGGTACAAGGTCCAGTACTTCGCGACCGTCGAAGCACAGCGCCGTCTCGCGCCACACCTGCACGCCGCTGTCAGGGGCGTCATCCCCCGCCAGACCGTCAAAGACGTTGCCGCCGCCACCTACGCCCAACTGTGGTGGCCGCAGTGCTCCAAGCCCGTGTACGTCGGCGACGAGCTGCCCCGGTGGGACGACGTTGCCGGCCGATTCGTCGACCCGGTCAACGGCTCGAAGCTGCCGACCTGGGATGAGGCACTGGACGCGATCGGGGACGACCTGGCCGCTACTCCGGCGCACGTGGTCAAGCTCGGTACCCAGCTCGACTACCAAGGGATCATCGGCACGGCTGAGGAAAAAGTCGGTAAGGCGATCGGCTACCTGACCAAGTACCTCGCCAAGTCCATTGCCGACACCTACGGCGACGACGACGAGATCACCACCCCGCAGGCGATCCACCTCGACCGGCTCCATCGCGAGGTGCGCTGGCTGCCCTGCTCGCCGACGTGTTCGAACTGGCTTCGCTTCGGTGTCCAGCCACAAGGCGCCGAAGCGGGCATGCGACCCGGCTGGTGCCCCTCCAAGGCTCACGACCGGCACCATCTTGGGCTTGGTGGTCGACGGGTCCTGGTGTCGCGTCAGTGGACCGGCAAGACGCTGTCCGAGCACAAGGCCGACCGCGCCGAAGTCGTCCGCCAAACCCTGGCCGCTGCCGGAGTCGAGATGCACGACACCGACCGCTACGCCGCAACCGAATCCCTCGAGGACGGCTCACCACGCTTCGTCTGGGAGCCCGTCGACCGTGCCAACGATGACGACCTGCCCACCTGGCACGGACTCATGACCCGAGGCATCAACGAACGCATCCGCTGGCGAACCGACTACGAGCAAGCCAAACGGGCCGGACCCACCACCGACGACACCAGTTCGGCAACCGACCACAACCCCGCCTCCACGGCGGCATGACACGAGGGGATACGACCGTGAACGACAAACTGCTCTACAAGGTGCCGGAGGCCGCTGAACGCCTGAGCCTGAGCCGGGCCAAGGTCTACGAACTGATCAAGGACGGCGTACTCAAGTCGGTCCAGATCGACAGCTCGCGCCGGGTCAAGGCCGAGGACCTGCGGGCGTACGTCGAGTCTCTGGGGGTGGCGGCATGAGCAAGGTCAACGATGGGCTCACCAAGCGAGGCAAGACCTGGTCGTACGTCATCCGCGTGACCGACCCTGTGACCGGGCAGAGCAAGCCCAAATGGGTCGGCGGCTTCCCGACTGAGAAGGCCGCGAAAGAGGCACGCGACGATGCCCGCCGATCAGCGAGCCGGGGTGAGTACATCGAAAAGAGCCGGATCACGGTTGAGGAGTACCTCTCCGGCTGGCTGGATGGTCACGCGATGGAGATCAAGCCCAGCACGCTGGCCGGGTACCGGGAATGGCTCGCTCGGTACGTCTTCCCCGCGATCGGTTCCATGCGACTCCAGGCAGTCCGTTCGGCAACTCTGACCTCGCTCTACAAGGACCTGTCGATCTCCGGCGGGCGGGGCGGCAAGGGGCTGTCGAGCCGGAGTGTGGAATACATCAACGCCATCTTGAGGAAGGCCTTGAACGATGCCGTCCACGCCGACCGGCTGATCCCGTCCAACCCGTGCAAGACGGCCAAGCGACCCCGTCGTGAGATCAAGTCGATCGGCACCATCTGGTCGGCTCCCGAGCTGCGGACGTTCCTCGGGCTGGCTGAGTCTCACCGGCTCTACGCGTTCTACCGGCTGTCCGCGTACTCAGGCGCTCGTCGCGGTGAGCTGCTGTTCCTGCGCTGGCCAGACGTGGACTGGAAAACTCCCGCCATCCGCATCCGGGGAACGGCTGGGATGGTCGGCGGTCAGCGAATCGAGGGCACTCCGAAGAGCGGTCGTGAGCGCACCGTCTCCCTCGATCCTGAAACCATGGCCATCCTTCGCGAGCACCGGGGTCGCCAGAAGGCTGAACGGGAGATCGCGGGAGATGCCTGGGTTGACGGCGACTACGTGTTCACGACCGGACTCGGTAAGCCGGTTCCACCCGACACGGTCACCAACCTGATCGCCGTACTCATTCGGCAATTCAATGAACCCGCGATCCCGGGCACCCGGAAGACTCCCCGTCAGGAACTGCCTCGGCCGCCGAAGCCGCTGCCTCCGGCTCGCCTGCATGACCTCCGCCACGTTCACGCCACCATGCTCCTGTCGGCTGGCGTGCCGGTCCACGTCGTCGCCGAACGGCTCGGCCACGCCGACCCGGCCATCACACTTCGGGTCTACGCGCACGTGATCCGGAAGCATGCGGACGGCGTCGCAGCAACCTTCGCCGCTGCCGTTGACGGGACCACTCCGCCGGTCACGACCGACCCCGATGAGGACGACGGCGAGGCACCGGCCATAGTCGCTTGTTAGCAAATCCGTTAGCAAAACGGCCCCTGCATGAGAGAACCCCCAGGTCAGAAGCGCTCTGACCTGGGGGTTCGTGTTGCTCCCCCGCCTGGTTTCGATCCAGATCTTCGAGATTCAAAGTCTCGCGGGCTGCCGATTACCCCACGGGGGATCGCGGGACTCCGGAAAGAGTGTGCCATGCAGGGGGTGCCGACACGCCAAGGGGTTCCTAACCTACGGCTCCGTAGGTTACGGTTGCGTAGGTAAGGAAACCTCCAGTCGAGGGATGAACACAATGACTCCACCCGCCGTGGCAACACCGGAGGCGCCCAGCCGCGCCCAGGCCGACGAGTTCGACGTCGACACCGGAACGCTCGGGGGTGAGCAGAAGCGGCCCTGGGAACAGGTCGCCCTGGCCTTGTTCATCGGTATCCCGTTCCTCGCCGTGCTGGCGGCGGTGCCGATCGCCTGGGGTGGTTGGCTGGGCTGGCGGGACATCGTGATCGCGGTCGTCTTCTACACGATCGCCGGGCACGGCATCTCGATCGGCTTCCACCGGCTGTTCACGCACAAGTCGTTCAAGCCGAACCGCCCGCTCAAGTACGCGCTGGCCATCGCCGGCTCGCTCGCGATCGAGGGGCCGGTGGTCCGCTGGGTGGCCGACCACCGCAAGCACCACAAGTTCTCCGACCGCGACGGCGACCCGCACAGCCCGTGGAAGTACGGCAACACCGTCGGCGCGCTGACCAAGGGCTTCCTGCACGCGCACGTCGGCTGGCTGTTCGACACCGAGCAGACCCCCCAGCGGCAGTACGCGCCGGATCTGCTCAGGGACAAGGACATCGTCAAGGTGTCCCGGCTGTTCCCGCTGCTGGTACTGATCTCGGTGCTGCTGCCGGCCGTCATCGGCGGGCTGTTGTCCTGGTCGATCGAGGGCGCGCTGACCGCGTTCTTCTGGGGCTCGCTGGTCCGGATCGCGCTGCTGCACCACGTCACCTGGTCGATCAACTCGATCTGCCACACGATCGGCGACCGGCCGTTCAAGAGCCGGGACAAGTCCGGCAACGTCTGGTGGCTGGCGATCCTCAGCCAGGGCGAGTCCTGGCACAACCTGCACCACTCCGACCCGACCTGCGCGCGGCACGGCGTACTGAAGGGCCAGTTGGACACGTCGGCCCGGTGCATCTGGTTCTTCGAGAAGATGGGCTGGGTGTCCGACGTCCGCTGGCCGGTCAAGGAGCGCCTGGAGGCCCGCCGGGTCACCGCCGCGGATAAGGTCGCGGCCTGAGACGGACCTTCCCCGCGCTGTAAATCTCCGACCTGGAAACACCTTTGTACGGCATGATGCTGACGTGATCTCGACGTGACGGAACCCAAACCGCGGCGATCCGGACGGATCCGGATGACGAGTGCGGAGCGTCGCGAGCAACTCATCACCATCGCCCGCGGCCTGTTCGCCGAGAAGGGGTTCGAAGCGACCTCGGTCGAGGAGATCGCGGCCCGTGCCGAAGTCTCCAAGCCTGTCGTGTACGAACACTTCGGCGGCAAGGAAGGCCTGTACGCCGTGGTGGTGGACCGCGAGGTCCGCAGCCTGCTGGACACGGTCACGGCCTCGTTGACCGCCGGCCGCGCGCACGAGCTGGTGGAGCAGGCCGCGCTCGCCCTGCTCGACTACATCGAGAGCTCGTCCGACGGGTTCCGGATCCTGGTCCGCGACTCCCCGGTCGGCTCGGCCACCGGCTCGTTCATCTCGATCCTCAGCGATGTCGCCACCCGGGTCGAGCACATCCTGGCCGAGGAGTTCAAGCGCCGCGGGCTGGACCCGAAGAACGCGCCGATGTACGCGCAGATGCTGGTCGGCATGGTCGCCCTGACCGGTCAGTGGTGGCTGGACGCCCGCAAACCGAAGAAGCCCGACGTCGCCGCCCACCTGGTCAACCTGGCCTGGAACGGCCTGTCCGGACTCGAGGCCAAGCCGACCCTGTCGACCCGGCCGCACAAGTAGGAGTCCTCCCCCAGGACGAGCCGACATCAGCCCGCGGAACGACGTACCAGCCCATCGACCGCCGTACCCTGGCCCGCATGACGGGGATCCTCGAGGCGCGGCCGTTACCGGCGAGCAGCAAGGCGTTCGATCTGCTGCTGGCCGGTGGGCTCACTATGTTCTTCGGGTTCTTGTCGCTCGCCCAGGAACGGTGGTCAGGCCTGCTCGGCGTGGCGATGCTGGTCCCGCTGGTCTGGCGCCGGACGCATCCGGAGGCGGTATTCCTCGCCGTCTCGTCGGTGGCTGTGCTGCAATGGCTGAGCGGCTCCAACCTGATGGCCGGCAACGTCGGACTGCTCGTCGCGCTCTACACGATCTCGGTGTACGGCGAGGTCCGGTACAGCCGGATCGCCCTCGGCGTCGGCGGGCTCGGCGTGCTGATGGCGACCGCGAGGTACTACGGCAACTCCGACTGGCGCCAGCAGATCACCATGATGGTCGCGCTCGGCGCCCTCGTCTTCGGGGTCTGGGCGATCGGCGAACGCCGCCGGACCAGAGGCCTGTACGTCGCACAGCTGGAGGAGCGCGCCGCCCAACTCGAACGCGACCGCGATCGTGAGGCCGCATTGGCCGTCTCGAACGAGCGGACCCGGATCGCCCGGGAGATCCACGACGTGGTCGCGCACGGCCTGTCCATCATGATCGTCCAGGCAGACGGCGGCCTGTACGCCGCGGACGCGTCCCCCGAGCAGGCCAAGAAGGCGCTCGCCACCATCGGCGACACGGGCCGGGCGTCGTTGACCGAGATGCGCAAGATGCTCGGTCTGCTGAAACAGGACGAGCAGAACGAGCTCGACCCGAACCAGCCACGCCCGCAACCCGGGGTGTCGTCACTGCCCGAGCTGATCGACAACGTCCGCGACGCCGGGCTGACCGTGGACTACCAGGTGACGGGACAGCCTCGCGATCTCCCCGCGCTGCTCGGCCTCACGGCGTACCGGATCGTGCAGGAAGGGTTGACCAACACGTTGAAACACGCCGGGCCGGGAGCGCGGACCTCCGTCACGCTGGACTTCGGACGCGAGCTGCTGACCGTGGTGGTCACCGACGACGGCCGGGGTGCGGGGGTCGCGCCGAGCAGCGATCCGGGTCACGGCCTGGTCGGGATGCGGCAGCGCGCCTCGATCTCCGGCGGTACGGTGAACGCCGGGCCGAAGGCGGGCGGTGGCTACGAGGTGATCGCCAAGCTGCCCTATAACCTGCCGGACAATGGCAGCAACCTGCCGGACAACAGCAGCCGCCTGCCGGGCAACGGCGGCGGTTTGCCGACTGGAGGAGTGCATTGAGCGAGACCGACGGGGTGATCCGGGTCTTCCTGGTGGACGACCAGGAGCTGGTCCGGGCCGGGTTCACGATGCTGGTGGACTCGCAGCCCGACATGCGGGTGGTCGGTCAGGCCGGCGACGGCGGCCAGGCACTGGAGAAGTTGCAGGTGACCGGCAGCGACGTCGTGCTGATGGATGTCCGGATGCCGCGGCTGGACGGCGTCGAGGCGACCAGGCGGCTGCAGTCGTTGCCGCAGGCCCCGAGGGTGATCGTGCTGACCACCTTCGACCTGGACGAGTACGCGTTCGCCGCGATCAAGGCGGGCGCGGCCGGGTTCCTGCTCAAGAACACGCCGCCTGCCGACCTGCTGAACGCGATCCGCCAGGTGCACTCCGGCGACGCGGTCGTCTCCCCCAGTACGACGCGCCGGCTGCTCGAGCACTTCGCCGGCGCACTCCCCGACGGGGACCGCGAACAGCCCGATCTGGCCGACCTCACCGCCCGCGAGCGCGAGGTCCTGCTCGAGGTGGCCCGCGGTCTGTCGAACGCCGAGATCGCCAGGCTCTTCACGTTGTCCGAGGCAACGGTCAAGACCCATATCGGCCGCATCCTGGCCAAGACGGGCCTCCGCGACCGGGTGGCGCTGGTGGTCCTCGGCTACGAAACCGGCCTGGTCAAGCCCAACGGCTGAGTGGTCGGCGGAGTCGTACGACCCAGGTCGTACGAAGAGTGCAGTCTCAGGTCCGATTCAGTTCATGGTGATCCTGAATAGCTTCTTGGAGGGTGGTGGGACAGCCCCACCACCGAGGGACTTCAAGGAGACCGATGAGCATCCAGACCGGTGAGCTTCCGCTCGGGCGGTTGACCCAGGACGGCTTGCCCAGGACGGCGATCCGGGCGCACGAGCTGCGCAAGGTGTACGGGCAGGGCGACACCGCGGTGGCGGCGCTGGACGGCGTCTCGGTGGACTTCGGGGTCGGCCGGTTCACCGCGATCATGGGGCCGTCCGGGTCGGGCAAGTCGACACTGATGCACTGCCTGGCCGGGCTGGACACTCCGACCGACGGTCAGGTGCTGCTCGGCGAGACCGGGCTGACCCGGTTGCCGGACGCGGACCTGACCAGGATCCGCCGGGACCGGATCGGGTTCGTCTTCCAGTCCTTCAACCTGCTGCCGATGCTCACGGCGAAGGACAACATCCTGCTCCCGCTGGAGCTCGGTGGCCGCAAGCCCGATCAGCAGTGGATGTCCACCCTGGTCGATGTCCTCGGCCTCGGCGACCGGCTGACCCACCGCCCGTCCGAGCTGTCCGGCGGTCAGCAGCAGCGGGTCGCCGTCGCTCGTGCCCTGGTAGGGCGCCCCGAGGTGGTGTTCGCCGACGAGCCGACGGGCAACCTGGACTCCCGGTCCGGGGCCGAGGTGCTCGGCTTCCTCCGTCGCTCGGTCCGAGAGTTCGGCCAGACGGTGGTGATGGTCACCCACGACCCGCTCGCGGCGGCGTACGCGGACCGCGTCGTGATGCTTGCCGATGGCAAGCTTGCCGGCGAGCTGCTGGAGCCGACCCCGGAGACCGTGCTCGACGCTCTGCGGCAGCTGGGGGCCTGAACCGTGCGACGTTCCATCCTCTCCTCGCTGCGGGCCCACCTCGGCCGCCTGATCGCCGCTTGCCTGGCGATCGTGCTCGGGGTCGGCTTCGGCGCCCTGGCGATGACCGCGCACGCCTCCGCGTCCCACGGTGTCAACGAGACGATCGGCAAGGCCAACGCCGGCGTCGACGCGGCGGTCACAGCCGACCGGGAGTCCATCCTGCCCAAACAGGTCGACGCGATCCGCAAGCTCCCGCAGGCGGATTCGGTCGTGGTCGACACCAGCGCGTACATGCAGGTCGCCTGGGCCGGCAAGGTCCGGCCGGACTACCTCGGCATCGCGGCCCGCTACGACACGTCCCGGATCGCCGGCCCCAAGGCGATCCAGGGTCGGCTGCCCGACAGCACCCTGGAGCTCGCCCTGCCGGCCAAGCTGGCCGAGAAGTACCAGGTCGGTCTCGGCACCAAGCTCACGATCAGCTCGTACGACGACAAGCGGTGGACGGTGACCGTCGTCGGCCTGCTTGACGACAGCACCACGGTCGGCCCGTCGAACGCGGTGGCGACGGCGCAGACGGTCAAGGTGTTCGAGCCCAACGGCTACATCAACTCCGTCAAGGTGGCCGCCAAGCCCGGCGTCAGCCAGGACGCCCTGGCCGCCGCGATCACGCCGGTGATCGGTAGCGGCCTGACGGTCTACACCGGCGAAGGCTGGATCCAGCACGAGGTGCAAGGCTTCACCAACGGCATCGACGTCATCGGCGGGGTGTTCGGCATGTTCGCCCTGATCTCCCTGTTCGTCGCCTGCCTGGTGATCGCGAACACCTTCACCATCGTGATCGCGCAGCGCACCCGCGAGATGGCCCTGCTGCGCTGTGTCGGCGCCTCCCGCCGCCAGGTGTTCTCCTCGGTCATCGCCGAGGCCAGCATCGTCGGCCTGGTCGCCTCCACGATCGGTGTGGTGTTCGGCATCGCGTTGTCCGCGCTCGGCCTGGCCCTGGCGCGTGAGTTCGACTGGGGCATTCCGCCGGTGCAGCTGCACCTCGACCTGGCCTCGATCTTCCTGCCGCTCCTGCTCGGCACGATCGCGACGATCCTCGCGGCCGTCGTGCCGGCCCGCCGGGCGACGCGGGTGGCTCCGCTGGCCGCGCTGCGGCCGGAGGCGGCGCCGGTGGCCGCGTCCAAGGCAGGGGTGGTCCGGCTGGTGTTCGGCTTCCTGCTGCTGGCCGGTGGCGGATCGTTGCTGGCGGTATGTGCGAGCACGAACGAGGTGCTGGTCGGTGTCGGCGGCGGGGTGATCTCGTTCCTCGGCGTGCTGGCGATCGGTTCGTTGCTGGTGCCCGCGCTCGTCCGGCTGCTGGGCGCACTACCGGCGCGGAGTGGCGGCGTGCCCGCGCGGATCGCCGTCGGCAACGCGGTCCGGAACCCGAAGCGGACCGCGGCGACCACGTCGGCCCTGCTGATCGGCGTCACCTTGATCAGCCTGACCTGTGTCGGGATCGCCTCGGTGCGCAAGACGTTCGACGCGACGATGGACGAGGCGTATCCGGTCGACCTGATGGTGAAGGCCTACCAGGAGAAGATGCCGGCCAGTGCCGAGCAGCAGTTGCGCGACATCAAGGGGATCACGGAGGTCGTCCCGGTCCGGACCGTCGAGGTGAAGGCGGGCGAGCAACAGTTGACCGTCACCGGGATCGATCAGACGAAGGCGCCCGCGGTCGTGCACAACCCGGACCTGGTTGGTCAGCTCAAGCCAGGTGTCGCGCTGCTCGATCGCGCCACGATGACCACGCTCGACCTCAAGGACGGAGCGGACGTCACTCTCGTCGCCGGGCAGAGCAAGCTCACCTTGAAGGCCTACCGAGGGAACGGTCTGGAGTCGTTCACGGTCACCCAGACCGATCTGCGCAGGCTGTCGCCGAACGCCGGGATCTCTGGATTCTGGCTGACCACGGACCCGAAGGCGGACGGACCGGAGGTGATCGACGCGGTCGAGCAGTCCATCCCTTCCGTCAAGGACATGTCGGTCGAGGGCGGCCTCGCGGAACGCAGCGCGTACACGAAGGTCTTCGATGTGCTTCTCGCGGTCGCGGTCGGTCTGCTCGGCGTCTCGGTGCTGATCGCGCTGGTCGGCGTCGGCAACACGCTCAGCCTGTCGGTGCTGGAGCGGACCCGCGAAAACGCCCTGCTCCGGGCGATGGGCCTGACCAGACGCCAGCTGCGCGGCATGCTCGCGATCGAATCGTTGCTGATGGCACTCGTCGCGGCCGGCCTGGGGATCGCGCTCGGCCTGATCTACGGCTGGACCGGGACGGCTGCCCTGATGGGCGCGCAGACCAGCGGCGCCGTCGAGTACGCCGTGCCCGGCCGGTTGCTCATCACGATCGCGGTGGTTGCCGCGGTGGCCGGCCTGCTGGCCTCGGTCCTACCGGCCCGCCGTGCCGCCAAGGTCGCACCCGCCGGTGCCCTGGCAACCGAGTAGGCCGGCGCCAGTGCCGCAGGGCACTACACGATTTCGATGCGGTTTCCGTGGCCGTCGGCGGTGTGGAAGCGCCGGCGGCCCGGGATCGTGTCGTTGTCCCAGATGATCGGGTAGCCGAGTCCCTCGAGCTTGGCCGCCAGCGCGTCCAGGTCGTCGACCTTGAACGCCGGATGCGCCTTCTTCGCTGGTTGGAACACGGGTTCGACGCCGATGTGGATCTCCGCCTCGCCGGCCCGGAACCAGCACCCGCCCCGAGCCTGGAGCAGCGGCGGCTTCTCCACCTCGGTCATCCCGAGCGCGTCCCGGTAGAACGCCCGCGCGACCTCCTCTCCACCGGCCGGACAGGACACCTGCACGTGGTCGAGCTTCATCACGCCTGTCCCTCCTGAGCAACAGGCCTCTTCTGAGCAACGGCGAAGATCCGCCTGAACGGCAGCACCGTGCCGAACTCGCGCTGCGGGTACGCCTCCGCAAGCCGAGCCCCGTACTCCGCCTCGAACCGCTCCCGCAACCCGTCCGGCAACGACTGCAGGACGGGCCGCGCACCGGTTCCCTTGACCCACTCCAGTACCGCGTTGTCGCCGGACAGCACGTGGAAGTACGTCGTCTCCCACGCGTCGACCGTGCACCCTTCGGCGCTGAGCGCGGCGATGTACTCCGCCGGACCGGGCACCTCCGGGCGCAACGACCTGTCCGCGGCGTACTCGGCGTACGGATCGGTGGCGGCGAGCTCGCGGAGGATCGCGTGCGAGGGCGCGTCACCGTTGCCGGGGATCTGGATCGCCAGCCAGCCGCCGGGTTTGAGGGCCCTGACGAAACCGGGCAGCAAGTCCAATTGCTCAGGAATCCACTGCAAGGTCGCGTTCGTCACGATGATGTCGATCGACTCCGGCTCCGCGGACCAGTCCCGCAGATCCCCCAACTCAAACCTCAACCGCCCACGCCCGCCGGACACCCCACCCGGCATCCCACCGCTCACCCCGCCGGGCGCCTCGCCACGCGCGTCGTCGGGCGCCTCGGCGGGTAGGTCGGCGGTTAGTTTCTGGGCGGCTGCGAGCATCTGGGGTGAGCTGTCGACGCCGCGGATCGTTGCCGACGGCCAGCGGTCCAGCAAGGTAAGAGTCAGGTTTCCTGGGCCACAGCCGAGATCGACGACGGTCGTCGCATCCTCCGCCTTGATCCGGCCGATGAGGTCGGCGAACGCGCGGCCTCGCTCGTCGGCGTACGTGCCGTACTGCTCTGGGCTCCAGACCGGTGATGTGCGCATCCGGCACCTCCATGCTCGGTTCGATTCTGGGGTTCGCTTCGAGGTTTGTCTTGACGTCGAGATACTTTACGCCTGCGAGTTGTCTTGATGTCAAGAGTCTTGATGGAATACGCTCGGGACCATGAGAGACGAGGTCGACCGGCTGATCGAGGCCTGGCGCCGGGAGCGGCCGGATCTCGACGTCGCGCCGATGGAAGTGCTGTCCCGGGTCACCCGGCTGGCCCGGCACCTGGACCGGGCCCGGCGGCAGGCGTTCGAGACGCACGGCCTGGAGTCGTGGGAATTCGACGTACTGGCCGCGCTCCGCCGGGCCGGCATGCCATACCGACTGTCCCCCGGCCGGCTGCTCAAGGAGACGTTGGTGACGTCCGGGACGATGACGAACCGGGTGGATCGGCTGGCCGCTCGTGGTCTGGTCGAGCGGCTGCCCGATCCGGCCGACCGGCGCGGCGTGCTGGTCCAGTTGACCGACGCAGGCCGCGACGCGGTCGACGCCGCGATGGCGGATCTGCTCGCCCACGAACGGAACCTGCTCGGCGCGATCAGCGAACGCGACCAGGCTAGGATCGCCGGCCTGCTGCGCGAACTCGTCGGCCCGTTCGACCAGGAAAAGCACTGACGACTTTTCCACAGGATGGTTTTCCACAGGATCGGAAGTCATCCACCGAAATGCAATTGGAATAAACAGAAAAGACGCCCCGTCACTTAATACCCTGGACGATCGTTGCTAGTTGCAACGAGATCGTGAGACTGCTGTAGCGGACGACTATCGACACCCGGTGAGCGACCGGACTAAGGTCCTCACTGTCGGTACCTGATCGACTACATATCGTCCAATTCTTGGTGACTTCGGCGGCAAGAGGTGGTCCGCCGAACCGGCCGACGGTGTCCGGGGCTCGGGGCCCGGACAACGCCGGCCGACCAGGGCCCGCTCACCCGTAAAGCCGCGGCGCACCCTCCCACATCACAGGGGATCGGAGGGTGCGCCGCGACTCGTTAGGCGTGTATACACAATTGCAATGACGGCTATTCAACCCGTAATGAGGCACCGCCCAGAGCGGGGTGCCGGCCGCGATTATTCGGCGCGTTCGGCTGCTTCCAGCCAGGCGGTTTCCAGCTCCTCGCGTTCTTCGGTGAGCTTGCGGAGTTCCGTGTCGAGCTCGGCCAGCCGTTCGTAGTCGGCGGCGTGCGCGGCCAGCTGGTCGTGCAGTTTCGCCTCCAGCTGGCCGAGTTTGCTCAACTGCCGCTCGATCCGGTTGAGCTCTTTCTTCGCCGCCCGTGCCGCGGTGGCATCAACCGGCCGCGAGTCGGCGCCCTCACCGACCGGGGCGGCCTGGGCATCGGAGCCTGCCCTGGCCTCCACGGTCGACCTGGCGCCGGCGTTCGGCTTGGCGTTGCCGGCGTTCGCGGTCGGCTTGGCGGTCGTGGGGCGGCGGGGCGGCGTACCGGCTTCTAGTTCGTCGAGGTATTGCTCGACTCCGCGCGGGAGGTGCCGGATGCGGCCGTCGCCCATCACCGCGTAGACCATGTCGCTGACCCGCTCGAGGAAGTACCGGTCGTGAGTGACGACCACGACGACGCCCGGCCAGCTGTCGAGGAAGTCCTCCAGCACGGTCAGCGTCTCGACGTCCAGGTCGTTGGTCGGCTCGTCCAGGATCAGCACGTTCGGCTCGTCCAGCAAGATGCGCAGCAACTGCAGCCGCCGCCGCTCGCCACCGGACAGATCGCTGATCCGGGTGGTCAGCTTGTCACCGGTGAACCCGAACCGCTCCAGCAGCTGCGACGAGGTCAGCTCGCCGCCGCGCCCGGCCAGAGCCGCGGTACGGCGGATCGCGGTGATGTGCGCGAGTACGGTCACCGAGTCGTCGATCTCCTCCAGCGTCTGCGAGAGGTTGGCGATCCGGACCGTCTTGCCCTGCTTGACCAAACCGTGGTCCGGTGGGAGCTGACCGGTGAGCACCTTGAGGAACGTGGTCTTGCCGGCGCCGTTCGGGCCGAGCAGGCCGATCCGGTCGGCCGGGCCGAGACGGAAGGTGACGCGGTCCAGCATCACCCGGTCACCGAACACCAGGCTGACGTCCTCGGCGTCGAACACGTCCTTGCCCAGCCGCGAGGTGGCCAGCTGCGACAGCGCGAGCTTGTCCCGTGGAGCCGGCTCGTCCTCGATCAGCTGGTTCGCCGCGTCCACCCGGAACTTCGACTTGGTCGTCCGCGCCGGCGCACCACGACGCAACCAGGCCAGCTCCTTGCGCAGCAGGTTCTGCCGCTTCGTCTCGGTCACCTGTTCGGTCCGGGATCGCTCGGCCTTGGCGAGCACGTACGCCGCATAGCCGCCGTCGTACGACGTGACCCGGCCGCCCTGGACCTCCCAGGTGTCGGTGCACACGGCGTCCAGGAACCACCGGTCGTGAGTTACCACGATCAGCGCACCGGCCCGGTCCACCACGTGCGCGGCGAGCCAGTTGACCGCCTCGATGTCCAGGTGGTTCGTCGGCTCATCGAGGATCAGCAGATCGACATCGGTGAGGAGCAACCTGGCCAGCGACGCGCGTCGCCGTTCGCCACCGCTCAACGTCCCGACCAGTGCCTGGTGATCGACGCCGCCGAGCAGGTGCTCCATCACCGAGCGGGCGCGCGGATCGGCTGCCCATGTGTAGGTCTCGACGTCGCCGAGGACCGCGTGCAGCACGGTCAGCTCGGGGTCGAGGTCGTCGCTCTGGCCGAGGTATCCCAGGCGGACGTCCCGGTTATGGGTTATCCGGCCGTCGTCCGGTTCCTCCCGGCGGGCCAGCAGCTGCAACAGCGTCGACTTGCCGTCGCCGTTGCGCCCGACCACGCCGACGCGGTCGCCCCGGCCGACGCCGAGACTCACTTTGTCGAGCAGAACGCGGGTCCCGAAGCCCTTCGAAACAGCTTCCAGGTTGACCAGATTAGGTGCAGAAGTACCAGCCATGACCGAGCCAGCGTACGTGATCGGTCAGGGGACTGATCAGACGTCTCGCCCGGAGCGCTGGAGGCAGTCCGCGACGAAGCCGTTCGCCTTGAGTTCCTCGATCAGGTCGGTGAGGAACTGGACGGTCTCGGGGGTTCGGGTCTTAGTGGTGCCGAGGGCCTGGCGGATCTCCATGAAGCGGTCCTCGATCACGCGGAGGTCCGGGTTCGCGGCGACGTAGGCGGTCAGCGGCTGACGGATGCCGGCCGCGACCTCCAGCCCGTCGGCGCGGAAGATGTCGACGCCCTCGTCACCCCGTACCACGGTCGCGTGCTCCAGGGTCCGGGTGAGGAACAGGTCGTACGCCGATCCGCGCTTCACCCGATCCGGACACCCTCGCGATCCACATCGGCCACCGTGGCGAGCTCGGAGTCTGTCGGCACGGCGTACACGCCCTCGATCACGACGTACGGCGCGGTGAACGCGACCTGGGCCTCACGAGCCGGCTCGATCGCCAGGAAGCAGATGTCCGCCTGGCCGGACGTCATCGCCTCGAACGACTTGCGCGCCGCGTCGAAGCAGAGGAACTCGACCGGCAGGTCCAGCCGGGCCGCGACCTCGCGCGCGATGTCGACCGTCACCCCGGCCGGCGCGTCCGGGGTGCCCTGGGCCAGCACCGGATTGCCCAGGTTGATCGATACCCGCAGCACGCCTTCCGGCGCCAGGTCCTTGGCGATCGCGTCAGTCGTCATGGCCGCGAGCGTAGATCACGCCTGGTTGAGGTGCAGGACGTACTCCTTCTGGTTCAGCGGATTCCCGTCCGTCCGCGCCCGGTACGGCGGCGTACCGGTCACCGGGAGGTACGCCTCGAACGTGGTCAGCAGAACGCCTTCGCCATGGGTCAGACCGGGGAGCTGGATCTCGAAGCCGTTGATCCGGCCGGCCGGGATCAGCCCCGTCAGGCGGGCGTGTTCGGGCAGCACCTCGCTGTGCTCGACCGTCGCGGCGGACTCGGCGAGCTTGCCGATCACCGTCGCGACCGAGTCCGGCGGCAGGTCGAGTTCGAAGCGATGGACGGGCTCGTGGACCGTCGTACCGGCTTCCTGCAGCGCTTCCATCAGGACGAGCGGGACGAGTCGGCGGAAGTCGGCCGCGACCGTCACCGGCGCGCTGTACCCGGTGTGGGTGAGGTCGAGCCGCAGGTCGGTCACCTCCCAGCCGTACAGGCCCTGGAGCAAGGTCTGCCGTGCCGTTTCCTCGATCGCGGTGTGGAAGGCGCGGGGCAGTCCGCCGAGCTCGACCTCGAGCCGGTAGTCGATCCCGGCGCCGACCGGGGCCGGTGAGATCCGGAAGCCGACGTCGGCGGCCCAGAGGTTGCGGGGGTCGCCGATCTCCCGGTACGCCGAGCCGACGGCGTTCGGGCGTTCGACATGGATCGGCTGGGTCTCGCTGAAGGTCACGGCCAGGCCGTACTCCGACTCCAGCAGCGAGGCGATCACTTCCTTCTGCACCTCGCCGTACAGGCTGACCGAGATCTCGTCGTCCTTGCGGACCCGGATCAGGGGATCTTGTTCGGCCAGCTGCTGGAGAGCCTGGTAGAGCTTCACCCGGTCGGCCGAGCGCACGACCGTCTCCAGGCTCGGTGGCGCGAACAACTGGCCGCCGCGCTCCCCCGGCCGGCCGAGCTGGTCGCCGATCCGGATCTCCTTCACCCCGCGGAGCGCGACGATCCGGCCCGCTTCGACCTGATCCACCGGCCGAGTCCCACCCCGTTCGAAGATCCGGATCCCAGTTGGCTTCGCCCGGTACGACGGGTCGCCGTGCGGGCCGCCGTACGACGGGCCGCTGCGGTACACGTCGATCGTTTGGCGGGAGTGGAGTAGTCCGGCGAAGACCCGGGCGGATGCGATCTTCTCCCCGGCCGGGCCGCGTTCCACCTTGAACACCGAAGCCTGCAACGGTTCATCGGCCGAATCACTTGCTCGCGGCAACAACGTTCGGATGCCCTCGATCAGGTCCGGTACACCGACACCGGTCATCGCCGAGCCGAAGTACACCGGCCGGACCAGCGACTCGGCCACCTGACGGGCCAACTCCGCCGCATAGTCGCCAGGCCTGAGATCGTCGTCCAGATAGCGAGCCAGGAACGTGTCGTTGCGCTCAGCAAGGACCTCGGCAATCCGCTTGTCCTGCGCGGCGAACGGTACATAACGAGCGTTACGTACACCCAGGTCTTCGACGGATCCGAGCGGAATCACCGCCGGGGTGAGCAGGCGGCGGATGTCGGCCAGCAGGTCGTCGTACCGGGCGCCCATCCGGTCGATCTTGTTCACGAACAGCAGCGTCGGGATGCGCAGCCGGGTCAGCGTCCGCATCAGCAGCCGGGTCTGCACCTGGACGCCCTCGACCGCGGAGATCACCAGCACGGCGCCATCCAGCACGGACAGCGCGCGCTCGACCTCGGCGATGAAGTCCGAGTGCCCGGGCGTGTCGATCAGGTTGACCGTGAGGCCGCGCTGATCAGGTGCGGCGAGGCTGGGTCGTACAGGCGCGGCGAGGTTGGGCTGGTCGGGGGCGGGCAGTTCGAAGGAGACGACTGCCGAGCGGATGGTGATGCCGCGGCGGCGTTCGAGGTCCATCGAGTCGGTCTGCGTGCTGCCGTCGTCCACCCTGCCGACGCGATCGATCACGCCGGCCGCGTACAGCAGCCGCTCGGTCAGGCTGGTCTTGCCGGCGTCAACATGCGCCAGGATCCCCATCGTCAGTGTGCTCAAAGGTCCTCATGGGTGCGTCGATCCGATCAGTGGACTCGGGGTGGATCGACGCACGGCGCATTCGGATCTCCAATGGCTCCCAGGGGACAAACGTTTGTTGATCGTAACGCCGTCCCAGGCAATCCGCAGGTTGTTTTCGGCGACGTCGGTTCAGCCCTTTCCCAAGCCTCGTCAAGCCACGTAACCTGCCGCCCACGGCTGCCCAGCTCTTGGTCGAAACCTTCACGGAGCAAGGGATTCCGGGCCGCCACCAGGGGAGGACAAGGAGCTTTCATGTCATTGACCGACGACTACCTCGCCGCCGCCGCGGATCGAGGGCCACAAGCCAGCGCGATCCTGTCGGCAGCCGCACCCAGGCTGGATGCGACGGGCTACATGGGCCGCTGCCTCAGCCGGCCCGCGTTCCTGGAGGCGAACGCCTACCGGCAGCTCGCCGCCGACCTCGATCTGCTGCACTCGGCGCTGACCCGGCTGCCCGAGCGCGTCTTCGGCGGCGACCTGGCCGAGTTCGCCCGCACGGTCGGGATGGCCGAGAGCCAGGTGCAGGCGATCTGCCGCGGCCGGGGCCCGGCGCCGAGCCGGATGGGCCGCGCCGACATGTACCGCGACGAGAACGGATTCCACCTGCTGGAGCTCAACCTCGGCAGCACCGTCGGCGGGGTGGACAACCCGGTGCTGAACGCGGCGATGCTCGAGCATCCGTTCATCGCCGATTTCGTGGCGGCGAACGAGCTGACCTACGCGGAGACGATGGAAGAGGTCGTCCGGACCATCCTGACCGAGGCGAAGGTGCCGACCGGAGTCCGGCCGGTAATGGCGATCGCCGACTTCCCGGACAGCTATCCCGAGCTGGAACGTCAACTGCACAAGAGCGCCGCGATGCTCGCGCCACTCGGGATCGACGCGTTGGCCTGCCCGGTGGACGCGCTGGAGTACCGCGACGACCGGATCTGGCTGGGCGATCAAGCGATCGATGTGGTGTTCCGGCTGTTCATGATCGAGGACGTGCTCAAACCGGGTGCGGTGGAACTGCTCGAACCCGTGCTGCAGGCGTCCGAGCGTGGCCACGTCTCGATCTTCACGCCGCTCGACGCGGAGCTCTACGGAAGCAAGGGAGCCCTCGCACTGTTGTCGGACGAGGCCTACCGGGACCGCTACCCGGCCGACGAGCTCGCTGCCCTGGACCGGATCCTGCCCTGGACGCGGATGGTGCGCAGCGGTCCGGTCACGGTCGACGGGCAGCAGGTGGATCTGCGCGAGCGCGCCCTTGCCAACCGCGAGGAGTTGGTGCTCAAACCGACCGCGTTGCACGGCGGCGACGGCGTACTGCTCGGCTGGCAGACCGATTCGGACACCTGGGCGGACCGGCTGGATGAGGCCATGGACAACCCGTGGGTGTTGCAGCGCCGGATCCGGCCGGTGCCCGAGGTCTTCCTGACCGATGACGGCAGTGAGCAGTGGTTGCTCACCTGGGGCGCGTTCCTGGTCTCCGGCGGGCTGGGCGGGCTCTGGGTCCGTGGTTCGCAGGAGCTCGACGGTGGAGTGGTCAACATGGCGACCGGCGCCACCGCGACCTGTTGCTTCTATCAGCGCTGAGTTCTCTACTGATCGACCGGCGGGCCGTCCGAGGGGCGGCCCGCTGCTTGCCCCCGGCCCTGAAAGGTCTCAATGCGTGGCCCGCGCCACGATTCGACCAGGATCTAAGGGTTTCACCTAAGATGGTCTATCGGATCAGTGCTGATTGAAGGGCCACTCTTTGACGGGCTTGTTGCGTTTCTCGCTGCTGCGGCAGGTCGGGATCGAGCGTGACGGCGAGCCGATCGTGCTGGCTCGCAAGCCCCGGGCGCTGCTCGCCGTGCTGTTGCTGCGGGCGGGCCGGCCGGTCGCGGTCAGCCAGCTCGCGGAGCGGATCTGGGGCGAGGACCTGCCCGTCGACGCCCGCGGTGCCCTGCAGACGTACGTCAACCGGCTGCGTGCGGCGCTCGGCGAGGACGGCGGCCTGATCCAGAACCAGGCCGGCGGATACCTGATCCACCTCGGCGCCGGCCGGCTCGACCTGGCCGACTTCGAGGAGCTGGTCGCGAAGGCCGACAAGGTCGCCGAACAGGATCCGCAGGCCGAGTCCGAGTTGTTGCAGCAGGCGCTGGCGTTGTGGGGCGACAACCCGCTTGGCGACACCGGTTCCGAGGCGCTGGAGCGGCTGGAGTTGCCGGCCCTGGTCGAGCGGCGACTCAGCATCGTCGAGCGACGGATCGACGCCGGGCTGCGGCTCGGGCTGGACGCCCAGCTCGTCCCCGAACTGCGCGCGCTCACCGCCGACCACCCGCTGCGGGAACGCCTCTGGGCCCAGCTGATGCTCGCGCTCTACCGTGGCGGCCGGCAGGCGGCGGCGCTCTCGGCGTACGACGCCGCGCGGCGGATCATGGTCGACGAGCTCGGGATCGAACCAGGCAAGGAACTCCGCGATCTGCAGCAGGCGATCCTGACCGGCTCGGAGTCGCTGACCGCGCCGGCCACTCCCGAACCGCAGCCGAGCTGGCCGGTCCATCGCCAGCTCCCACTCGAGGTCGCGGACTTCACCGGCCGCGCGGAACTCGTCAGCCGGATCGAGAAGCTGCTGACCGACCCGGCGACCGGCGTACCGATCGTCGCGTTGTCCGGACCGCCCGGGGTCGGGAAGTCGGCGCTGGCGATCCGGGTCGGGCATCGGTTGGGGTCGGCTTTCCCGGACGGGCAGTGGTACGTCGGGTTGGCGGGCGCCGGCGATCACCCGCGCGACGCGTACGCCGTACTGGCTGAGCTGCTGGCGAACACCGGTGTGATGACGTCGGCGATTCCGGAAGGTCAGGATGCGCGGGCCGCGTTGCTGCGGTCGCGGCTGGCCGATCGGCAGGTGTTGATCGTGCTCGACGACGCCGGTCAGGCGGCGCAGGTCCGGCCGTTGCTGCCGGGGACCGCGGGGTGCGCGGTGCTGATCACGAGCCGGAATTCACTGGCCGGGCTGATCGCGTTGGAGGGTGGGCAGAGCGTCCTCCTGGATGAGTTGGCGGCTGATGATTCGGCTGCTCTGGTGGCGAGGTTGCTGGGGTCGCGGTTGCTCGATCGGGGTGAGGCGGAGGAGCTTGCGCGGTTGTGCGGGCATCTGCCGTTGGCGTTGCGGATCGCGGCGTCGAACCTGGCCGCGCGGCCGGGAACCGATCCGTCGAGGTATCTGGCCGAGCTGCGGTCGGGTAATCGGTTGACGAAGTTGTCGGTCGCTGGTGATCCGCAGGCCGCGGTGCGGAATGCGTTCGAGCAGTCGTACCAGAGTCTCGGCCCTGATGCTTCGCGGTTGTTCAGGTTGCTTGGGGTCGTACCTGGCCCGGACTTCACCGCGTCGGCTGCCGCTGCGTTCATGGATGTCCCTGTGGACGAGGCCGAGGCGGTGCTGGAATTGCTTGCCGCGGCCAACTTGGTGCAGCAGCATCGGCCGGGGCGGTACCAGTTCCACGATCTGCTCCGGCTTTACGCGCAGGAGCGTAGTACTGGCGATCCGGGCCGGGAGGCCGCACTTGATCGGCTGATGCGCGACTATCTGCAGCGGACCACCGCGGCCGTCCAGGTCGTCGGGCGGCGCAAGTTGCGGCTGCCCTCGCCTTCCTACGTCACCGTCGACGAGCTACCCGGTCCGGATGAAGCGATATCTTGGCTGGCGGCCGAGCGGCCGAACCTGGTGACCGCGGTGACGGCGCGCGCCGGCGTACCGGAGTACACCTGGCTGCTGGCCGATCTGCTGCGGGTGCTGTTCGAGCTGAAGGGGCTGGTCGCCGACTGGGAGGCCGCGGTCGCCGCCGGGCTCGAGGCTGCGCAGGAGGCGGACGACGCGCAGGCGATCGGGGCGATGCACCGGTCACGTGGCGGGCTGCTGTCCAGCCTCGGCCGGATGGAGGACAGCCTGCCGGATCTGCTCGCGGCCGCCGACTGGAGCCATCGGGCCGGGGACGCGAGCGGCGAGGTCAGCGCGCTCAACGCGGTCGGCATCTCGACGTCGTTCCTCGGCCGGGTCCGCGAGTCGTACGACTACTTCCAGCGCGCCCGCGACGCCGCCTGGGCCGGCTCGAACCGCAACCAGATGGCCATGACCAGCGGCAACCTGGCCGCCATCCTGCACCAACTGGGCCGGCCTCGCGAGGCGATGGCCGCGACGCTGGAGGCCAAGGCGTTGCACGACGAGCTCGGGATGGGTCCTGGTCTGAGTTCGACGCTGCACACCATGGCCAACATCCACCACACTCTCGGCGACCTGGACGAGGCCTTCGCGGTGATCAGCACCGAACTCGATGCCGTCGAACGGCTGGGCCGACCGCGCGACCTGGCCCAGTCGCTGGAGACGCTCGCGGGGATCCGCTGCAGCCGGGGCGAGTACGCCGAGGCCGAGTCGGCCGCCCTCCGTGGCTTGAAGATCGTCCTGGACGTGCAGGACCAGCTGACCGAGGCCCACCTCCGCTGCACCATCGGTGACGCGCTCACCGGCCTGGACCGCTACGCCGAAGCCGCCGACAGCTATCACGCCGCCCTCGCGCTCGCCCGGTCGACGAAGGCGATCGAGGTCGAAGTCCGCGCCAACATCGGGCTGTCCGCATTGGAGCTCAGCCTCGACAACCCCGTCGAGGCCTGCCGGCTCGCGGAGCAGGCCGTTGCCTTCTTCAACCATCTCGAAATGCCGATGCTGCACGGCTCCGCGCTCACCCAGCTGGCCGCCGTCCACGTGGCCGCCGGCGACCCGGCCGCGGCCCGCCCGTACGCCGTACAAGCCGTTGCCCTGCACACCGAATCCGAAGCACCACTGCTGTTGGCCAAGTCGCAGGAGATCCTGGATCGGATCGGCTGACGTGTCCTGCTGAGAGGGGTAACGGCAGGGTCTCCCAGGTCTGGTGCGGCGTTCTTACGGTTGTGGATGTACCAGCTGCCTCCTGTTAGGAAAGCAATGGAGATCCTGCCCAAACGGCCGTCTGCCAAGGGGCCGGCCGAGTGGTTCACCGGCGACGTGTACTTCGACGTCATCACGCGAGGCGAGGAACCGTCCCGCATCCGCGTCAACGTCGTCCGCTTCACCCCATGCGCCCGCACCGGCTGGCACCGGCATGCCGTCGGTCAGACCCTGCACGTGACCGAGGGCGTCGGCCGCATCCAGGCCCGCGGAGGCGACGTGTTGGAGATCCGGCCCGGGGACACCATCTACACACCGCCCGGCGAATGGCACTGGCACGGCGCCGCCCCAGACCATTTCATGACCCACATCGCCATGTGGGAAGTGCCGGCGCCCGACTCCGGCGTACCGGAGACCGAGTGGGGCGACCTGGTTACGGACGCGGAGTACAACAAGCTCTGATCAGCTTTGGTGTTGTGCGCGTCGGCGGCGCGGCGCGGCGCGTCGGTGGTCGGCGCGTCGGCTCGGTGGTCAGCTGAAGAGGGCGGCGTTCTCGTGGGCCCACTGCTGCAGGGTCCTCGGGGCGTGTCCGGTGACGGTCCCGACGGTGTCGTTGACGGTGGTCTCGTCGATGACACCGTCGCCGTAGAAGCTCTCCATCGCGCTCGCGTACTTCGCCGGCATCGCGGCGTACAACTCGTCATGGGTCTCAGCCCGGCTCAGCCCCTGCGCGCGCAACGGCCGCCCGATCGCCTCGCCGACGATCTCCACCTGCTCGCCCGGAGTCAGCGCGACCGGCCCGGTCAGCCGGTACGCGGTACCTCCGTGATCCCCCGTGAACGCCTTCACCGCGACGTCGGCGATGTCGCGCGGGTGGATCGTACTGATCGCTATGTCCGGCCACTGCACGCGGATCACGTCGCCCGCGCGGATTTGATCGAGCCAGCGAAGGGTGTTCGTCATGAACGCGTTCGGCCGCAGGAAGGTCCACTCCAGCCCAGACGCCTTCACCGCATCCTCAGCGGCTTGGTGGTACTCCGCGACCGCGTTCGCCGTATCGGTACCAACCACGGAGCTGCTCGACAACAGCACGACCTTCCGCACGCCGGCCTCGACCGCGTTCGCCAGCAGCTCCTCGACCCGCTCGTACCCACTCAGCAAGAAGATCCCGGACACGCCATCGAGTGCCTCTTTGAATGTCTCCGGCCGATTCAGGTCGCCATGCACCGCCTCGATCCCGCCCGGCAGCGGGATGTCCTTCCGCACCAACGCCCGCCCGGGTACCCCAGCCTCCGTCAACGCCTCCACAACCGCGCCGCCGGCGTTCCCACTGGCGCCTGTGACCAGAACCGTCATCACCACCCCTTTCAACAGCTCCGAGCTTGTCAGACCACGAGCTCACCTCGAAAGCCTGTGGACAGTGGCAGGAGCTTGCCATTCCATGCACCCCTTACCTCAGTGCCGTGCTCCCCGGCGGCCTCCTTGGCGCGCCGTCCTGTGGATAGTGGCAGGAACTTGCCAATCCCCAGATCCCTTATAGATAAGGCCTTCCGAGCTCAGAAACTGTCGGCGGCACCCTCTAGGCTCTTCGGTATGGACAGGTTGGATGAGCGGCCCGCGTGGTCGATGACCGGCAGCGACAAGCTGACGGCCCTCGACGAGTTGCAGGCCGACCTCACCCGCCTGTCCACCCGCCGCTTGGAGTTGCTGGCCGCGTTGGACACCGACGGCTACGCCACCGAACTCGGCGCCCGCGACACGGTCACCCTGATCGCGATCCGCCACCGCCTCGATCCGACCGAGGTCCGCCGAGACCTCAAACTCGCCCACGCCCTTCCCAAGTACACAGCGGTCTCCGCCGCCCTCCACACCGACCCCACACCACCCGACGCCGAAACCCCAGCGCCAGCAGAGGAAACCGCGGCCGACGTGACGGCGAACGCGACGAGCGGCGAGACGTCTGCGCATGCGGAGGCGACCGCCGACGCCGACCGGGACGGACAGACGGCGGCAACCGATGCGGGGGCGAACACAGCGGCGGGCGCGGACGCGGCGGAGCAGACCGAGCACGCGGACGCGGCGGAGCAGACCGAGCACGCGGACGGGGCGGAGCTGGATGGGGAGCCGGCGGCCGGTCCGCTGGTGCTGCACCCTGGGCAGGCGGCCGTGATCGTCGATGCGCTGGACAAGATCCCGTCGTCGGCGCGGGTCTCGGCCGAGTCCCTGCGGTTCGCCGAGGAACAGATGGTCAAGGCCGCCCAGGTCCTGCCGCCCGGCGAGCTGCGCAAGCTCGGCCGGGAGGTCCGCAACCGGCTCGACACCGACGGCCCCGAACCGGCCGAGAAACGCGCCGCCGCGAACGAACGGCTCTGGTTGAAGCGGACCGACGACGGCATCAAGTTCGGCGGGTTCCTGGCCGGTGACAACGCGGAGCTGCTGCAGACGATGGTGTTCGCCAACTCCAAGCCCCACAAGACCCCCGACGGGCAGCGGGACCCGCGCAGCCGCGGGAAACTCCAGGCCGACGGCCTCACCGACATCCTGCACACCGCCGCCGCCACCGGTGCCGCCCCGGCCCACGGCGGCATCAAACCCCACATCACCGTCACCATCTCGCTGGCCGACCTGCTCGCCGGCACCGGCACCGGCGACCTGGCCCACGGCGGCACCCTGTCCGCGGCCGCGATCCGCCGGCTGGCCTGCGACGCCGGCATCATCCCCCTCGTCCTCGGCGCCAACTCCGAGCCCCTCGATGTCGGCACCGAAGAACGCTTCGTCAACCGGGCCATGCGGCGTGCGTTGAACGCCCGAGACAAGGGCTGCGTGGTCTGTGGCGCTCCACCGGCGATGTGCGAGGCCCACCACCTCGTGCACTGGGCCAACGGCGGCCCGACCCGGGTCGACAACCTGGTCCTGCTCTGCAAGGCCCACCACATCGAAATCCATCACGGCCACTGGACCATCGAGATGGTCAACGGTCGCCCGGTGCTGTCCCGCCCCGACTGGGCCACCCCAACCCGCAGCCGAACTCCTGCCGCGCCCCCGGATCCCAGGACCACAAGCCCATCCGACGCGCCACCGGATCCCTGGAACACCAGCCCATCCGACGTGCCGCCCGGCAGCCCACCCGCCCCGGGGCCAGGCGGCGGCTCACCCGCGCCTGCACCCGAAACCCCACCAGGTGTCAGGCCAACCACAACCGAGCCCGGGCCAACCAAACCCGCGCCGGGGCCGATCGCGCCCACCACACCGGACACCAGCCCCATACCAGCTGCTGCCTGCCACACCGGGCCAGTTCCCTCTGGCGACGGGCCGATCGACGACGCCGCTCAACCAAAGCGCGGATACGCGGACCCACCCGGCCGGGCGACTCGCCCACTCGGCGGATTCGCTCACCCACTCGGCAACACCGCACGCCCATACCGCAACCCCGCTGCCGACGAGTTCCACCGCAACCTCACGGGCTATCCGGACCCCTGGGCTGACGGTCCTTAGAACCAGTCGCGGTTGATGAGCCAACAAGACGAATGGGCCGACGGACGCCGCTGCCTCGGCCTCGAGATCCTAGCCAAGAGCCCCCTCATGCTCGCAATCACCAGTACCCCACCCGAGGCGATCAACGCCTAACCAGGCAACGACGAATCACAAGAAGTCGTACACCACGCCACGGGACTTGCCCTGTCCGGCTGAATGGCCCGGGTGGCGGGGGGCGCCGGTGGAGGGTTGTTGGACCACTGCCGGGTCGTGGGACCGATGGCGGGTTGTAACGGGCTATCGGCGCAGGAGGCTGTAGTGAGTGGTGAGGCAGCCCGTCAGCGGACATAGCCTCGGCGGCGGGCCAAGGCAGCGAGCGGCGTGACGGAGTACTTAGGTACTAGCGGCTGATGGGGGCCGGGAGGATTCGGGCGCCGGGGACTGGGCCTTCGGCTTGGCGGACCATTCGGCAGAGGCTGGATTCGGCTAGTTCTACAGCTAGGTCTACGGCCTGGCGGCTGTCGGCGGCCAGAAACAGGCAGGTGGGGCCGGAGCCGGAAACCAGGGCGGCCAAAGCACCTTGGTCGAGGCCGAACTGGAGGGTGGCGGCGAGCTCGGGGCGCAACGACAACGCCGCCGCCTGGAGGTCGTTGTTGAGGGCAACGGCCAGGGCCGCGGGCTGGCCGGAGAGCAGGGCCGAGAGCAGAGCGGGGCTGACTTCCGGCGGTTCGACGCGGCGGAGGGGGCGGAGGCGGTCCAGTTCGGCGTAGACCGCGGGAGTGGACAGGCCGCCGTCGGCGATGGCGAAGACCCAGTGAAAGGTGCCGCGCGACATCACCTCGGTGACCTGTTCGCCGCGACCGCGGCCGAGGGCGGTGTGGCCGACCAGGCAGAAGGGGACGTCGCTGCCGAGTTCCGCGGCGACATGTTGCAGTTCCGACTGGGCCAGCTGCAGCCCCCAAAGCCGGTTGCACGCCACCAAGGTCGCTGCCGCGTCAGTCGAACCGCCGGCCATGCCGCCCGCGACCGGGATGGTCTTGCGGATGCTCAGGTCGACGCCCTCCTCGACGTCGTACTCCGTCTGCAGCAGCTTGGCCGCCCGGATCGCGAGGTTCGAGTCGTCGGTGGGTACGTCGACCGCGAAGTCGCCGACCACCTCGACGGTGATGTCGGTGTCGTCGCGGACGGTCGCGGTCACGTCGTCGTAGAGCGCGACGGCCTGGTAGACGGTCGCCAGCGGGTGGAACCCGTCCGAGCGCGGCGCGCCGACGGACAGACCCAGATTGATCTTGGCCGGCGACCGGACCGTGACCGATGCGAGTGGTGGCACCCGCACAGGCTAGTGCCTGGCTCCGGCCAATGCCGCGAACTCTTCGATGCCGAGCATCTCGCCGCGGAGGCCGGGGTCGATGCCGGCCTTGGCCAGTACCTCGTCGAGGACCGAACGGTCCGGGATCCAGCGGGCCAGGGCAGACCGGATCGTCTTGCGGCGCTGTGAGAACGCGGCGTCGATCACCGCGAACACCTCTTCGCGCGAGGCCGGCGTCGCGGGCGGTTCGCGGCGGGTGAAGGCGACCAGGCCGGAGTCCACGTTGGGGGCCGGCCAGAAAACGTTCCGCCCGATCGGGCCGGCCCGGCGTACCTCGGCGTACCAGGCGGCCTTCGCGGACGGTACGCCGTACGTCCGGGAGCCGGGTGGAGCCGCCAACCGGTCGGCCACCTCGGACTGGACCATCACCAGTCCGTGCCGCAACGTCGGTGACACCTCGAGCAGGTGCAACAGGACCGGCACGGCCACGTTGTACGGCAGGTTCGCGACGCATGCGGACGGCGTACCGATCTCGGCCGGCCCGACAACGAGAGCGTCGGCGAGCACGACCTCGAACGAAGCAGCCTGACCGGGCGCGTACGAGGCGATGGTCGAAGGAAGGGCAGCAGCCAGCACCGGATCGATCTCGACGGCGGTGACCCGATGCCCTTCGGCCAGCAGGGCAAGCGTCAGCGACCCCAACCCTGGGCCGACCTCGAGTACGTGTTCGGCGGGCGACAACCCGGCGGCGCGGACGATCCGGCGGACGGTGTTCGGGTCGATGACGAAGTTCTGGCCGCGCTGCTTGGTCGGACGGAGCCCGAGCGAAGCGGCCAGTGAACGCACTTCCGCCGGACCGAGAAGCCTCGGTCCGGCGGACGTGTTGGAATCAGCGCTGGTCACACAGGTCAGTGTGTCAGGCCCTCTGACCGCACACCGGCCAGGCGCCGTAGCCACCCCGGTCGGCTCTCACCTTCTCGGCGATGGCGATCTGCTGCGCCTTGCTGGCGAGGTGCGCGTTGCTCGCGTACGCGTCGCCGCCGTAGGCAACCCAGGTGCTGTGGTTGAACTGCAGGCCGCCGTAGTACCCGTTGCCCGTGTTGATCGACCAGTTGCCGCCGGACTCGCACTCGGCGATCCGGTCCCAGGCGCTGGTGTCACCGACAGGCGGATCCGCCTCGCCGGTCGGCGTCTCGGGCTCCTTGGTGCCGACGGTGACCTTCTCGTCCACCGGCTGCGTCAGGACCTTGCTGGTGAGCAGCTTGGTGCTGGTCAGCTTGCCGTCCACGTAGGTGAGCAGGTAGTCGGCGGTCTTCTTGCCCGCGGTGCCCTCGGCGGTGGTCTTGGTATCGCCCTTGGCCAGCGTCGCGGACTTGGTCTCCACCGTCTTGAACGCGATCGCCTCGGTCTTGGTCACCTTCTTGACGTCGACCTTGACCACGGTGATCCGGTTCACGCCCGGCTTCAGCGCGGTGGCCACCGCGGGGGTGATCCGGTCGTCCTTGTCGAAGCCGACCTTGGCACCGGTCAGCGCCTCGCCGACGGTCGTCGCCATGGACTTCACCGACACGACCTTGCCCTGCCGGACGAACTGGACGGTCTTCGGGGTGCGGACCACGAGCTCCAGCCCCTCACGCCCGATCGGGGCGCTCCGGCTGGTGGACAGGAACGCGCCGTCGTAGCGCAGCCCCAGGTCGGTCAGCGCCTCGTTCACGCTGTCTTCCGTGGTCCAGAAGGTCTTCTTGGTCCCGTCGGCGGTGACGACGAGCTGGCGGCCGTACTGCACCGCGATCTCCTGACCGTCCTGCAGCTTGGCGTCCAGAGCGGGGGCGACCACATCGCGGTCGCCGACCTGGATCTTCTCCGCCTTCAGGGCGTCAGCGACGGTGGAACCGAAGGTGTGCACCTTCTGCACCTTGCCGTCGATCGACACGGACACGGTCTTGCTCTTGCTCGCATAGGCCATACTGCCGCCCACGACGGCGATCGCGGCTGTCACGCCGACCGCCGCGATGATGGACTTACGCACACATGCTCCCAGGTAGGGCTACCCGGGCACGGGGGAGACAGCACGAAGGCGCACGCCGCGAACGCCGGGTTGCAGGCCCGGAAACCACGGTGCCCGCCGAGGGGCGTGCCGTCCGGAACCTTCCCCGATCCCGGCCAACGTCACGAGACAGTAACGAAGATGTGCCAAGAGTGCCAATCCTCTCGTCGGCGTGCCGCAAAAGGGTGTAACGGGCCGACTACCCGGTGTGCTGGCCCCACTGCCCCCGATGGACGACTTCCGAGGTCGGACGCCTGCCTCGGCGAAGAGACGGCGACCGCGGATCCGGTGCGCGATACCCGATCGGTATGGCGCCGATCGGCGCGAACTCGTCCGGTACGCCGAACTCGGCCTTGATCGCGTCGATCCGCGGCACCGGCAATCCGACGAAACAGGCGCCGAGTCCTTCGTCGACCACGGTCAACAACATCAGCAACGACGCCATCCCCGTGTCGATGAACCAGTACGGCGCGGTCCAGGCCGACCGGTTCTTGTCGGGTTCGCCGTACCGGTCCCGGTAGGCCTGCTCGTGCGCGAACGGCAGCACCAGCAACGGCGCCCGCCGCAACCGCCCGACCCAGTCCTCCCGCCCCGGCTGAGCCCCCGCGACCTCCCAGTACCGCTCCTTGTCAGCACCTTCGAGCACGAGGAACGCCCACCCCTGGCTGAACCCGGCCGACGGCGCGTGCAACGCGTTCGACAGGATCCGCTCACGCACATCACCCGGCACCGGCCGATCCGGATCGAAGTTCCGCACCATCCGCCGCCGCCGAACGACCTCGATGAACTCCACTACCAGGTGCCGCCGAAGGCCCGGTCCGCGTTGTTCGACAGGGCTTCGCAGAGCTCGGCGACCGAGATGTTCAGCACGCCGGCCATCTTCCGGACGGTGTGTGGGATCAGGTACGACGCGTTCGGCTGGCCGCGGTGCGGAGAGGGCGTCAGGTACGGCGCATCGGTCTCGACCAGCACCCGGTCCAGCGGAGTCACGGCCAGCGCGTCCCGCAACGACTGGGCGTTCTTGAACGTCACCACACCCGCGAAGCTCAGGTAGGCCCCACGATCCACGCACTTGCGGGCGAACTCGGTGTCGCCGGAGAAGCAGTGCATCACCACCCGGTCCGGCACCCCCTCGCGATCCAGGACCGCCAGGATGTCGTCGTGCGCGTCCCGGTCGTGGATCATCAACGTCTTGTCCAGCCGCTTCGCCAGCTCGATGTGGGCGGCGAACGACTTGTGCTGCGCGGCCCGGCCGTCCTCGCCGGTGCGGAAGTAGTCCAGCCCTGTCTCGCCGATCACCCGGACCTTCTCCGTCGACGTGGCGAGCCGCTCGATCTCGGCCAGCGCACTCTCCAGCTCACCGGTCGCCGCGAGCTTGGGCGCCTCGTTCGGGTGCAGGGCGACGCCCGCGATCAGGTTCGGGTGCTGCTCGGCGGCCTCCACCGCCCAGACCGCACCCGGCAGATCGCAACCGACCTGGACGATCCGGGTCACCCCGACCGACGCGGCCAGCTTGATCGCCTGCGCCGGGCTCAGCCACGCGCCGTCCTCGCCGTCGGCGATGTCCAGGTGGCAGTGCGCGTCGACCACACTCATCGGCAACGGGTCCGGCACGGCTGGACGGCTGCGGTCCCGGGACCGCCCGTCCTCACCGATGGCAGCACGTTCCCGGGTCGGGCGCTCGACCTCCACACCGTCGGTAGACATGCGCCCAAGCCTACTGACCGCAACCGACAGCGCCCTCAACCACTGTGCCTCAGCGCAACCGGTAGATCCGGATATCGCTGTTCGAGTAGGCGAGTTCGAGCAATTGGTCCAGTCGCGGCGAGACCGGCCCGGCTCGCAGGTCCGCGATCACCCAGTCCACGCCGGCGTCGTTCTTCAGCATCGCGAACAGCCTCGGGTTCGGCCGCCGAACGGCATCGAGGCTCTGCTGCAACCGATCCGGCCAGGGCGACGGCTGGGTCAGGAAGCTGAACTGGTTCTGCGTCGCCTCCAGGTTCGCCGGGGCATACGCCCAGCCCCCGAGGTACTGCTGGACTCCGCTCAACCCGGAGACCCAGAACGCGTCGTCGGGACACCCACGCCGGTACGGCGCCGGCATGCAGAACACGTTGCTCACCGCCACATCACCGCGTTGGGCGTTCTGCCGCAACCAGATCATCGCCTCCTGCTCGGCGGCGGTCAGATAGGTGCGGTCGTTCTTGTCCGCGACCACGGGCTGGTGCGTGACCGCGTGGTACAGGTTGCGGCCGAAGACAACCACCTGGTTGGGCAGCGCGGCCGCGATCACCACCGCGATCACCTGTAGCAGAACCAGCGACCTGGACCGGTTCTTGGTCAGCACGATGATGATCACCGCTGCCACCGCGACCAGCTGAGCCGGCAGCAGCAGCGCGACGTACGCCCGGACCACCGGCGTCACCACATCCGTCACCTCGAACCAGAACAGCCGCGTCAACATCGCCACCCCGAACGCCGCGCCGGCCGCCGCCAGGATCGGTCGCCAGCGCGTCGTCTCGTCGATCAGCGTCGACGCGACCGCGACCGCGCCGACCACGCCGAGCGCCGTCACGGTCCGGAGGAAGTGGAACTCCGAGTAACCCGTGTGCGAGAACACCAACGTGATCGTGGTCCCCGCCGCGACACAACCGGCCACCCACCAGTACGCCGGATCGCGCCGCGCCGGGCTCGTCGCCGTACCGAGCAGCGAGAGCAGTCGCGCCGAGTTGAGCAGCAGGTAGTACCCGACCAGGATCGCCGCGAACCACAGCAATCGCTCCTCACCCGTCGCCACCGTCGGCAGCACCCAGCCGCCGGTCGCCGGGAATGACTTGTCGCCAGTCACCGTCTGGTAGAACGGCAGCGCCCGCAGCGACGCCAGCAACTGGATCCGGCTGCCACCCGTACTGCCGGTCAAAGCGAACGTCGTGGCGAGGAAGAACCCGCCACCCGCCAGCGCACCGATGACGACGATCCGCCACGGCAACCGCCGCTCGCGGATCCAGGCGAACAGACCGACGACGGCGGCCCCGGCCAGCATGATCGGCAGCACCGTCGGTTTGGTCCCGGTGGCAAGCCCGATCATCAGCGCCATCGCGATCCACACCCCGGGCGTGGCCTGTTTCCGCAGGATCAACACGGTCGGCCCGACCAGCCCGAGCATCACCAGGGCGGCCAGCGCACCAGTCGGCCCTTGCACAACCTGCGCGGGCGAGGCGTCCGCGTACCCCGCGAGCTGCAACGTGCCCGGCAGTACTCCGGTCAGCGTGCCCGCGACGGCGCCGACCCAGGTCTTCCCGGTCAACGCCTCCCCTGCCGCCCAGCCGGCCACCACCAGGCTGATCACGAACGTGAGCTGCCAGTGGTGCATCAGCACGTGCGACGGATCCGCGTTCGCCATCACCGACTGGGCGGCGATCGAGGCGTTGGGGAACCAGTGGTAGATCAATGGTTCGCCGAGGACCGACGGATCCGGCGGCGTAACGTCGTGCCGCAGGACCTGCACCAGGCCGAGCTGGTACCAGAAGTCCTGGTGCCGGTCGAAGGCGGTCGGCGGCAGCGGCCAGGCGCGCAACAGCCCAACCGTGGTCCGCAGAGTCGCCAGCAGCAGGCAGGCCACCATCACCAGGTGCCACCAGCCTGGTGCCGGCCGTTCCGGGCCACGCGCCAGATGCCGCCTGAGCCGCGGCACCGCGAGGAACGTCAGCAGGAAGAACAGCACCCCAAGCCACTGCAGCCGCGGTACGCCGAGTGCGGTGAAGACAGCCCACACGGCCAGCTGCCAGCAGAGTCCGAGAACCGCTCCGAACCCCAGGTCCTGAGGCACCGATCGGCTCCCGACCAGCGCCCGCCAGAGCAACACCCCCGGCACGAGCACGGACAGGAACCAGGTGATCAAGTAACGGATGGACTCCGTGACCGGATCCCCGACTCCGGCCAGCATCAGCACCACCGCGAGCGGGACGGTCAGCCAGACTCCGGCCCGGATCGCCTGCACCGAGGCAGCTTAACGAACCCCCGAACGTGTCAACCGCGCTCGGCGGCCTCCTTGACGCCATTGACAAGCATCTCCCACATACCGCGGGAGTGCTCGGCCTCCTCCTCGCTGGCGTTGTTGTCCTGGCTGAGCGACAGACGCGTCTTCTCGCCTCTGTCTTCCAGCTCGTAGGTGAGGGTGTGGTAGTTCTCGGGCGTGTCGGGCTGACCGCCGAGTGGGCTGTAGTGCGTCACCTTGAGCAACCGGCCTGGTTCGACCTCGAGGATCTCGCCCTTGTCCTCGTACGGCTTGCCCTCGTACTCACCCGTCCAGGTGATCGGGCTGCCCGGCTGCCAATCGGTCTGTACGTCGGCCCCGAACATGAACTTCCGGATCTGCTCCGGATCGGTCAGTACGTCCCACACGTGCTTCGGCGACGCACTGATCTCCGTAACCGCCGTTGCGACGTATCCGGTCATTTGGTCTCAACTCCTGTCAGTCGATGCTTCGACCGTACGACCGCGTTCCGCTGGCTGTCTTGTAGAAAGGCGTCACGCCAGGCGGGCGAGCTCCTCGTCGACCACGGAGGGGGCGAGCTTGGCGAACACCGGTGACGGAGTCCGTACCGGCGTCCCCGGTACGACGGGACGCGAGGCCCACGTGGTCTCGGCGGAGTAGTCGCCCGTGATCACCGGGTAACCGGGCCCGCCGTCGAGGTCGGCGACCTCACGGATCTCTGGCTGGTCGGTGAAGGAACCCGTCCCGCCAAGAGTCTCGTGGATCCGCTGGGCCGAGTGCGGCAAGAACGGCGCGAGCAGACGGTTGCAGTCGGCAACCACTTGGGCGGCGACATGCAGGATCGTGCCCTTCCGCTGAATGTCTGACTCCTTCCACGGCGCCTGCTGCGACAGGTACTGGTTCGCGTCGGCTGCGACTCGCAGACCCTCCGAGATCGCCTGCTTGAGCCGGTGGTTCCCGAGGTGCTCCCCGACCGGACCGAACGACTCCCGACTGCGCCTGAGCAACTCGTGATCGGCGTCGGTCAGCTCGTGAGCGGCCGGGATCGCGCCGAAGTTCTTCGCGATCATCGAGGCGGTCCGGTTCACCAGATTGCCCCAGGTGCCGACCAGTTCGTCGTTGTTCCGGCGGACGAACTCGGACCAGGTGAAGTCGGTGTCCTGCGTCTCGGGCCCGGCGACCGAGATGAAATAGCGCAACGCGTCCGCGCCGTACCGCTCCAGCACGTCGCGGACGTAGATCACCACCGACCGGGACGAGGAGAACTTCCGCCCTTCCATCGTGAGGAACTCACTGCTCACCACTTCGGTCGGCAGATTCAGTACGCCGTACGGGCCGGGCGTCCCACCGCGCGCCCCGCGACCGGCGTACCCGAGCAGCTCGGCGGGCCAGATCTGCGCGTGGAAGGTGATGTTGTCCTTGCCCATGAAGTACGACGAGCGCGCGGCCGGGTCGCACCACCAGGCGCGCCACGCGTCTGGATCGCCGCTGCGCCGGGCCCACTCGATCGACGCCGACAGGTAACCGATGACGGCGTCGAACCAGACGTACAAGCGCTTGTTCGGGTTGTCCTCCCAACCCGGCAGCGGGACCGGGATACCCCAGTCGATGTCCCGGGTCATCGCCCGCGGCCGGACGTCGTCGAGCAGGTTGAGCGCGAACTTGAGCACGTTCGGCCGCCAGCCGGTCCGGGTCTGCAACCAGGAGCCGAGGGTGTCCGCGAGGGCCGGTAGGTCGAGGAAGAAATGCTCGGTCTCGACGAAGACCGGCGTCTCACCGTTGATCCGGCTGCGCGGGTTCCGCAGCTCGATCGCGTCCAGCTGGTTGCCGCAGTTGTCGCACTGGTCACCCCGCGCCGCGTCGTACCCGCAGATCGGGCACGTGCCCTCGATGTAGCGGTCCGGCAGGGTGCGCCCAGTGGACGGCGAGATCGCCCCCATCGCGGTCTTCGTGACGAGATATCCGTTGCGGTGAACGGTTTTGAACAACTCCTGCGCCACCGCGTAATGGTTGCGGGTGGTCGTCCGGGTGAACAGGTCGTAGGACAACCCGAGTCCTTGCAGGTCCTCGACGATCACCCGGTTGTACCGATCCGCGAGCTCCTGCGGGCTGACCCCGTCACGCTCGGCCTGCACCAGAATCGGCGTACCGTGCTCGTCCGTCCCCGACACCATCAGCACGTCGTTCCCGGCCATCCGCTGGTACCGCGCGTAGACATCCGCCGGAACCCCGAACCCCGAGACATGCCCGATATGCCGAGGCCCGTTCGCATACGGCCAGGCAACGGCAGCAAGAACGTGCACCATGCGCTCGACTGTAGAACCGCTGGGTCCTGCCCGGCGACCGCTTTGTTGCCGCGGTCGCCGGGGATGCCGCGCTCGGGTCAGGGAACGATGATCAGTTTGCCCTTGGCGTGGCCGGATTCGCTGAGTTCCTGGGCCTTTGCGGCGTCGGCGAGGGCGAAGGTGTCGGCGATGCGGACGCTGAGTTTGCCGTCGGCGATGAGCTGGAGCTGCTCGGTCAGGCCGGCCGCGCTGACCTCGGGCGGGGTGCCGCCGTACGAGACCGCGACGCCGAGCTCGCCGCCGGCCATGTCGGCGATCGTGACGATCCGGTCGGTGCCGCCGCGGAGTTCGATCGAGTCGGGCAGGGCGCCCTGTCCGGCCGTGTCGTAGACGGCGTCGATGCCCTGCGGGGCCACCTTGCGGACTCGGTCGACCAGGCCGTCGCCGTACTCGACCGGGGTCGCGCCGAGTGAGCGGAGGTAGTCGTGGTTCGCGGGCGACGCAGTACCGATGACGGTGGCACCGAGGGCGACGGCGAGCTGGGTCGCGACCGCGCCGACCCCACCGGCGGCACCGTGCAGCAGGAGGGTCTCGCCGGACTTGAGGCCGAGCTCGCGCAGGACCCGCTGGGCGGTCTCGCCGACGGCAGGCAGACCGGCGGCCTGCTGCCAGTCGACCTCGGCCGGCTTGCGGACGACGTTGCCGGCCAGCGCGTACTCGGCGTACGAGCCGGTCGCGGCCCAGCCGACCACCTCGTCGCCGACCGCGAACTCCGCACCCTCGCCCACCTCGTCGACGACGCCGGCCAACTCGAGGCCGGGGACGGCTGGGAAGGAGGTCGCCAGCATGCCCTCCATCCAGCCGCGCCGGATCTTGTAGTCCATCGGGTTCACGCCGGCCGCCCGGACCGCGATCCGGACCTGGCCGGGCCCTGGCCGGGGTACGTCGAGCTCACGCGTCCGGAGCACCTCGGGACCACCGAATTCATCGAACACGACCGCTTGCACCGCTGCCTCCAGAAGGACGATTGATTGAGGCTTGAATCATGCGGTGGGCTCAGCTGTTCCCGGCTGGCCTTTCGGGTAGTTGTCCACCGGCCGAAAGACCGGGTCGGGTGGATGTGTCAACCGACGTACATTGGGTGGCATGCCGTCATCGGGTGTCATGCCGTCCTCGCAGCCCGCCGCCCTGCTGTCGATCGCGGCTCGCCTGCTGCCGGTGAAGCCGCCCGAGATGATCAATGAGCTCTCCGAGGCGCTTGGCAAGCTGATCCCGCACCGCGCGGTCGCCCAGCTGTCCACCCAGTGCGCGATGTCGCCGGTGGGCGCGGCCGGCGATCCGGCCATCGCGAAGGTGATCACCGGTGCCGAACTGGCCCCGTTCCTCGGGTCGGTGGTGGCTGGTCAGCCATGGGTCGGTGACGCGCCGATCGGCGGTTCGGACCACCCGGTGCTGGCCATCGCCAGTGATCACACGCCACGCGGATCGGTCCTGGTCTTCGTGCTCACTCCGGGCTCAACCGTGTCGGCCGAGCTGATCGAACTCGTGCAGGCGCTGTGGGACGTCGTGACCGCGCACTTCTACCGGCTCACGATGGAGATCGAGCCCAGCGCCCTGCAGCAGTCCCGGGCGGTCGCGATCGCCAAGGCCGGGATCGCGGCCGAACTCAGCGAGGCCCACACCGCCACGCTCGCGTCGCTTCTCGGCGTACTGCGCAACCGCCAACTGGAGGACGTGCCGGCCCGGGCGATGGCGGTCGAACTGGCCCTCAACGCGTTGGTCGAGCTGCGCACCGAATCCCAGCGGGACCGCTCGGATGCCGGTGAGGAACCGGCGCGCCGGGCCTTCCAACGGCTCGCCGACTCGCTCCGCACGCTGTTGCGTCATACCTCGATCGAACTGGAACTGGATGCCCCGGGCAACGACCGACTGCTGCCCGCCGAAGTCGCCCACTCCGCCCGCGCGGCCGGCCGGGCCGTCGTCCTGGCCATGCTCAGGCAGGACGGTGTACGCCGGATCCGGGTCGGCTGGCGAGACGACGCCGGCGGCCTGCAGGTGTCCTTACGCGACGACGGCCCCGGCATTCTCACCGACGACCTCGATCTCGGCCAGATCGCCGAACGCCTCCGCGCCCAGGGCGGCCGCGTCGACGTCGACGCCGTCCCCGGCTGGGGCCTGACGATCCGGATCACCTTCAAGACCACCACCCCGCCCACCCTCGGCAGAACCACCACCACCGCCGAGCCGTTCGCCGCGCTAGGCAGCCGCGAACTGGAGGTCCTGGAGCGCCTCGCCCAAGGTCACCGCAACCGCACCATCGCCGACCACCTGCACATCAGCGAGTCCACGGTGAAGTTCCACGTCGCCAACATCCTCACCAAGCTCTCCGTAACCACCCGAACCGAAGCCGCCGCCCTCTACCACGCAACGGCCACCGCCTAGACGCGCCAGGCTTTCAACAGATCGGCTGGGCCGTACGCCGCCTGGAGACCACTGCAACTGACGCCGCTCCGGGAGACCGCGACAAGCGGAACAGGATCGTCGGTCAGCGCCGCTCGATGCTTCTGGAGGGCTGCCAGGTCATGCTTGTCGAAGCGGCTCTTCTCCAACCACTTGATCGAACCGAGGAACAGCAGCTCCTTGGCCACCGGCGCCCGGTCGGCACCGACCAGATCGATCTCGACGTCGTTGCTCCGCGTCCAGTAGCCACCGACGACCGGCGCCGCGGGCAACTCGTCATCGGGCAGCAGCCGGAGCAGGGACTCGCGGACCAGTGGTTCCACCGCCCGGCCACGCCAGCTGGTCCAGTGCTCCTCGATCCGGGCCAGCGTCAGATCCCCACGAAGACGCTCGATCTCCGCCATGTGCGGGTCGATGAAGGTCAGCCAGAAGCGGAGATACGGATCGGCCACCCGATAACGGCGTTCCTTGGAGGGCCGCAGCGAGACGGGCAGCTCGGAGACCACCACCCGCTTGTCGATCAGTACCTGGACCGCCCTGGTCAGGCTGGTGTGAGCGAGTCCGCCGGCCGCCCGCGCGATGTTGCTAAAGGTCCGCTCGCCGGTGCCGATCGCACGGAGTACGTCACCGCCAAGCGCATGAGCCGGAAACTCGGCCGCCAGTGAGCGTTCGGCGGACACCAGCAGCGCCGAGGTCGGATCCGCCAGCGAAGAACTCAGGAACTCCCGGAGCGAGGCGCCCGGTTTCCAGTCCCGGCAGACCAGCGGCAGACCACCGGTGACCAGGGCGGCGTCGAACGCGGCAGGCGGCTGCAGGTCGAGCATCGTGGCCAGGTCGGCCGGGGTCAGCGGCCCGACCACCATCTCCCGGCCACGCTGATGGAACGGCCGGTCGTAGCTGTTCAGCGCCTCCATCATCGACAGGTCGGAGCCGACAAGAAGCAGCAGCACCGGCTTACGGCTGAGCAGCCGATCCCACGCACGCTGCAGCACGCCTTCGAACGCGTCCACCCGATCCATCAGATAGGGGACCTCGTCCAGCACGAGCACGCTCGGCCGATCCTCCGGGAGCAGATCCGTGAGCAGCCGGAACGCCGCACTCCACTGAGTGGGCGACTCCTCGGCGTACACCTCGCGATCCGGCAGGGTCGAGGTAGCCACCACCTCCGCCAGTTCGACCAGTTCGTCCTCGGCGGACCGACCGGCCGCGGTGAAGAACACAGCCGGTACGTCGGCCGTCCGGAGGAACTCTTCGACCAGGCTGGACTTGCCGACCCGCCGACGGCCGCGGATCAGCACGCATTCGCCAGGCTGGGCGGAGTCCGAAGCAGCCCCAATCCGGTCGAGCGCCTCCGTCAGCACCCGCAGCTCGCGGTCACGCCCGATGAAACGGCGCAAAACGCCTCCCCGAGAAACTCCCAATCAGGATAGTATCACCGATGATACTATCCTGATAGATACTATTCTTCGGTTAGGCGGGGGAAGAGGGCTTCGCCCTTGGTGAGGGTGGTGCCTGGGGGGAGTTGGGCCCAGGTGCCGGTGGATTGGATGGGCTGGTCGGATAGGGGGCCGAGTTTGGGTTCGGCGCCTAGCAGGGTCCAGAGTTTGGCGGCGGTCTTCGGCATCGTCGGGTTGTGCAGGACCGCGACAGCGCGCAGTACCTCGGCTGCCGTGTAGAGGATGGTCGCGAGGCGGTCGCGCTGAGCTTCGTCCTTCGCCACCTTCCACGGCTCCTGCTCGGAGACGTAGCCGTTCACCGCGCCGACCAGCTCGTTGATCGCGGCCAGCGCGTCGTGGAAGGCGAGCGAGTCGATCGCGGTGTCCGCGGCCGCCACCGTCTCGGCCAGCTTGTCGGCGAGCGCCTGCTCGGCCGGGCCGTGATCGACCGGCTCGGGCAGCACGCCGTCGAAGTACTTGCCGACCATCGCCGCGATCCGGCTGGCCAGGTTGCCGAGGCCGTTGGCGAGTTCGGAGGTGTAGACCGCGTTCAGGTGCTCCCAGGAGAAGGAGCCGTCGGAGCCGAACTGGATGGTGCGGAGGAAGTAGTACCGGAACGCGTCGGAGCCGAAGTGGTCGGTGATCTCCTTCGGCGCGATCGCGGTCAGCTTGGACTTGCTCATCTTCTCGCCGCCGACCAGCAGCCAGCCGTGCGCGAACACCTGCCGCGGTACGGCGAGACCCGCGGCCATCAGCATGGCCGGCCAGATCACCGCGTGGAACCGGAGGATGTCCTTGCCGACCAGGTGGACGTCGACCGGCCAGAGCTGCTCGAACCGCTCCGGATCCGTCCCGTACCCGGCCGCGGTGACGTAGTTGAGCAGCGCGTCGATCCAGACGTAGAGCACGTGCTCCTCGTCCCACGGCACCGGGATACCCCAGTCGAAGGTGGACCTCGTGATCGACAGGTCCTGCAGGCCCTGCTTGACGAACGAGATCACCTCATTGCGAGCACTCGCGGGCGCCACGAAGTCCGGTTGCGTCTCGTAGAGGTCCAGCAGCCGGTCGGCGTACGCCGAGAGCCGGAAGAAGTAGTTCGTCTCCGAGACCGTCTCCAGTTCGGTGCCGTGGATCATGCACCGCTGGGTGCCGTCGTCGTCGGTCCGGATGTCGGCCGGCAGCTTGAACTCCTCGCAACCGACGCAGTACAGCCCCTCGTACTCGCCCTTGTAGACGTCACCCTTGTCGTACAGCGTCTGCCAGAACTCCCGGACCCGCTCGGTGTGCCGCTTCTCGGTGGTCCGGATGAAGTCGTCGTACGCGATGTCGACGTCGACCCAGGCCGGCTTCCAGGCCTCCTCGACCAGCTTGTCGGTCCACTCCTGCGGCGACATGCCCTGGGCCTGCGCGCTGCGCATCACCTTTTCGCCGTGCTCGTCGGTACCGGTCAGATACCACTTGCGCTCGCCGCGCTGGGCGTGCCAACGGGTCAGGACGTCCCCGGCCACCGTCGTGTACGCGCTGCCGATGTGCGGCGCGGCCGTGACGTAATAGATCGGGGTGGTGGCGTAAAAGGCCTTCTCGGACATACGGAAAGGGTAGTGGGCCGGGGCTAGTGCAAATTACTTCCCCACCCCGGTCTGGGCTATTTCCCCGGGGCGCGGGCGGCCAGGACGGCGTCGTACACCGTTCGCTTCGGGACGCCGAACCGCTTGGCCACGTCCGCGATCGCCTGCTTCCTCGGCGTACCGGCCTCCTCGTCGGTGGCGACCTCGATGGCGAGCTCCTCGGGGGTGAGGATCCGGGTCCGCTCGGCGCCGGCCACGACCACGGTGATCTCGCCCCGCACTCCGTCGGCGGCCCACTCGGCCAGCTCGGCGACCGGGCCGCGCTTGACCTCCTCGTACGTCTTGGTCAGCTCCCGGCAGACCGCCGTACGACGATCCGCGCCGAACGCGTCGGCCATCGCCTGGAGCGACGCGGCGAGCCGGTGCGGCGCCTCGAAGAACACCATCGTCCGG
The DNA here is from genome assembly GCF_004361855.1 of Kribbella caucasensis. Classification (GTDB taxonomy): domain Bacteria; phylum Actinomycetota; class Actinomycetes; order Propionibacteriales; family Kribbellaceae; genus Kribbella; species Kribbella caucasensis. The sequence continues at coordinate 164,585 of NZ_SNWQ01000012.1, read as the reverse complement.
CGCTCGTCGGCCAGCTCCTTCAGGTACGTCGTCCGCTCGCCCGGCTTGCGCGGCAGGAACCCCTCGAACGTGAACCGATCCACCGGCAGCCCGGACAGCGCCAATGCCGTCAACACCGCCGACGGCCCCGGCACCGCGGTCACGTCGACTCCGGCCTCGATCGCCGCGGCCACCAAGCGATACCCCGGGTCCGAAACACTCGGCATCCCCGCGTCCGTCACCACCACCACGGTCAGCCCTTGCAGCAGCGCATCCACAAGCTCCGCGGTCCGCTCCCTCTCATTCCCCTCGAAGAAGCTGGTCACCCGGCCCTTGACCGTGATCCCCAGCTCCCCCGTCAACCGCCGCAACCGCCGCGTATCCTCCGCCGCGACAACATCCGCCTCCCCCAACACCTCCCCCAACCGAGGCGACGCATCCCCCACATCCCCGATCGGCGTCCCCGCCAAGATCAATCGCCCGCTCATGGCAGGAGGACGAACGACGAAGTGTGACGTGGGCGGACAACGCTGAAGTCACGCCGGTCCAGCGTCGCGATCTCCCGCGCGCCAAGCTCTTCCGCGATTGCCACCACCGAGGCGTCGGCCAGACCGAGAGGAAGGTCGGCATACTTGTCCATCAGCTCGGCGATCCGCTCCAGTGCCAAGTCACATTCGGCGACTGTGAAGTCGCCTGCGGCAAGAGACCTCACGAAGTCGGCCTCGACCTTGGCTCCTGCCTCACGCTGAATCAGGTAGCACGCCTCCGGAATAACGAAGCTCGGCACGACCAGCCGTTCACCGTTCAGATGAGCCGAGGTGAACATATCAACGCATGCACGGTGGTCTTCGTCCGTAGAGAGGGCAGCGGCTACCAGCGGTCCGGTATCGACGACGATCACTGGCGGCGGCCGAGCTCGTCTCGCAGAATCTCCTCGCTTCGCCTCGCGATGTCGGGGCTGCTCCCCGCCGCTGCACCAAACCACGACGGGGGCCACGGCCGGGCTTCAGCCGCACTGCGTCGACGCATCGCCAGCCGATGCCGCAAGATCGCGCGCATGTCCGAAACCAGCTCCGCGGCGGCGTCGTCCGGGAGCTCGTCGATCATGGCGTGCAGCTCTTCTCGTGGCGTGCTCATGTCACTCAGTGTAGAAGGTCTGGCCGGCGATTTTCGGTTGTCCACAGATACCGCTGCAGTCATGCCGGGAGGCGGTGGTACACCTGGCTCCGTACCATGGCGGGCGTGACTGCTGTGATCGAGGATGAGGCCGCGGGGTTAGATGCGGCGCGGAGCGTGGACGCCGGGGAGCGGGAGCGGCTCGGGCGGGACGCGTTCGGGCGCCGGTTGCCACCGTTGAAGGAGCGGCTGTATCCGCCGATGCCGCGCGATTTCGACAGCGGCTGGATCGCCACTCTGGCGATCACGGCGTTCGCCGCGATCCTGCGGTTCTGGAACGTCGGCAACCCGGTGAAGTTCGTCTTCGACGAGACGTACTACGCCAAGGACGCGTTCTCGCTGCTCAAGTTCGGCTACGCGCGGCAGTTCATCGACAAGCCGGAGGGCGCCGCGGACAAGGCGATCCTGGCCGGCAACCTGGACGTGTTCAAGGACACCCCGAGCCTGACCGTGCACCCCGAGGTCGGCAAGTGGATGATCGCGGCCGGCGAGCAACTGTTCGGGATGAACACTTTCGGCTGGCGGTTCATGCCGGCCCTGTTCGGCTCGCTGACCGTACTGCTGCTGATCCGGACGGTCCGGCGGATGTCCCGGTCCACCCTGATCGGCTGCATCGCCGGCCTGCTGCTCGCGGTGGACGGCCTGCACTTCGTGATGTCCCGGGTCGCGCTGCTCGACATCTTCCTGGCCTTCTGGCTGGTCGCCGCGGTCTCCTGCCTGGTCGCCGACCGGGACTGGACCCGCCGCCGGCTGGCCGAGTCCCCGGATCTCGGCGGCAAGCTCGGCCGCTGGATGCTGCTGCGGCCGTGGCGGCTCGCGGCCGGCGTGTGCTTCGGGCTCGCGCTCGGCACCAAGTGGAGCGCGGTCTGGGTGATGGCCGGGTTCGGCCTGCTCGTGTTCGCCTGGGATCTGGGCGCGCGCCGGGCACTCGGCGTACGGCACGCGTTCTGGAAGTCGGCGGCGGTGGACGGCTTCCCGGCGTTCCTCAGCATCGTGCTGGTCGCGATCGTCACGTACACCGCGACCTGGACCGGCTGGCTGCTGCATGACAACGCCTACGACCACGACTACGCCTCGAAGAACCCGGCGACCGGCGTGATGAAGATCGTCCCGGACGACTTCCGATCGCTGATCCACTATCACGAGGAAGTGCTCGCCTTCCACACCGGCGACTACATCAAGAACGCCACCCACCCGTACTCGTCGCACCCGGCCGGCTGGCCGATCATCGCCCGCCCGATCGGCTTCGACGCGGTCAACGACATCAAGCCCGGCACCGGCGGCTGCGAAGCACCGGCCGGGACGAACTGTCTCTCGGTGATCTCCGCCCTCGGTACGCCGCTGCTGTGGTGGGGCGGCGCGCTCGCCCTGCTCGCCGCCGCAGTGCTGTGGATCGGCCAACGGGACTGGCGCTTCGGCATACCGATCATCGGTTTCGCCACCTGCTGGGCGCCGTGGTTCTTCTTCGACGACCGGCCGATCTTCTTCTTCTACGCGGTGACGATGATCCCGTTCACCGTGATGGCGTTGTCTCTCGTCCTCGGCAAGATCCTCGGGCCGGCCCGCCTCGGCCGGCAGAGTTCGACCTCACGGCGGCTGATCGGCAGCGCGGTCGTCGGCGCCTTCGTCGTGTTGGTGGTGGTGAACTTCGCCTACATCTGGCCGATCCTCACCGACCAGGTCCTCCCGCACCCCGACTGGCTGAACAGAATGTGGTTCAAGTCCTGGATCTGAGCCGTACGGTCAGTGGCCCAACTGACCGTGTCCGTGTGGGTTATGCGGTCCCTTGCGCTTCTTCGGCTTACTGACCTGGGCGCCGACCCCGCCGAAGAGCGCCAGTCCCTTGAGGACGACCACCGGCGCCGTCGGATCGATCTCCTTGGCCCCGCGACCGCCGAAGCCGCCGAAGATCCCGGCGCCATGGGTGCGGACCTCGACACCTTCCGGCACCGTGATGTCGATCCCACCGAAGATCGCGAACGCGTAGACGGTGACCTCACGCCCCTCGAACACCGCATCCGTCATGTCCAGGTCGTACCCGCCGAACAGGGCGAGCGCGTTCGTCCGCCGCTTCACCCGCCAGCGGCCCTTCCGCTCACCGCCGCCGAAGATGCTGACCACCGTGTCGAAGCTGTCCGCCGGATTGGCCAGCTCCTCGATCGGTACGACGCCCGTCCCGGGCGTGGGTACGGGCGCGGCCGCCGCCCGGCGGAACTGCTGACCCGGTACGACGAGGTCCTGGGTGATCGGCTCCAGTTCGCCGAGGGTGCGCGCGCTCAACGTCTGCTCGAGCCGGTCGGCGTGTTCGTCCTGGGTCAGCCGCCCGGCCATCAACGCGTCCCGCAGAACCTCGACCACCTGGTCGCGGTCCTCGTCGGACGCGCGCAGGTGCGCATGCGGATTGGAAGGCTCGGGCAGGTTGTCCATAAGACGGAACGATAACCGTTGAGTGAGTCTCAGCGATGTTCTCGCTTCGGCTCTTCCTGCTTCGCTGACCGCTGCCAACTCCGGAGAGAGGTCTTATGTGGTCTCCACGGGCGTTTCGGTTCTCCGGGCAACTTCCCGGCGAGGTCGTTCTTGTTCAGTCCGTGAGCATCGCGGCGAGCAGGTTGCCCGCCGCGTTCTCGTCCCGGTCGTGCAGGACGCCGCAGCCGGGACACCCCCAGGTGCGGTCCGCGAGGACCAGGGCGCGGTTGATGCCTCCACAGTCCCCGCACGTTTTGGACGACGGGAACCAGCGGTCGGCTTTCCATACGGTCGAGCCGTACCATTCGGCCTTGTAGTCCAGTTGGCGAACGAACTCGCCGAACCCGGCATCACTGACGGCACGGGCGAGCCGGCGGTTCTTCACCATGCCCTTGACGTGCAGGGTCTCCACCGCGATGGCGGACTTGGTTCTCGTCAGCCTCGTAGTGGTCTTGTGCAGAAAATCCCGCCGCCGGTCGGCCACCTTCAGATGGAGTCGGCCGACACGGGTGCGGGCCCTGGCCCGGTTCTTGGAGTCCTCCGCGGTGCGGGCGAGCTTGCGGTTGGCGCGCTTCAACGCGCGCTGTGCGGCCTTGAGTGGTTTGGGGGCATGGATCTCCTCGGTAGTGCTGTCACTGTTCTTGATAACGGCGAACGTCTTCAGGCCCAGGTCGATACCACACGCGGGAGCCTCGGCATCGGCCTGACGATCCTTGTTGATGTCGTCCCGGTCCACCTCGATCTGGAACGAAATCCACCAGCGCCCGGCCTGCTCCCGGACAGTGGCACCCAGGATCCGTGCCTGGCCTGTTGCGATCCGGCCGGTGAGCCAGGACATGTCCTCACGCGTTGCGACATCGCCGACGGCGGGCAGGCGCACGGTGCGGGCATCCCGCGGCTTGGCCCGGTCGGCGTCGTAGCGGAACCGGGAGCCGTGCTTGCGCTTCCGCCACGAGGGAAAGCCCATCCTCGCGCCCCGGCGTACGCCCTGCTTCGACTTGAGATAGTTGGAGAACCCGGCGGCACGAACCCGGCACGCCTCCTTCGGGACACGGGAGGACAGCTTGTTCTCGGCGAACCACGGGAACCGCTTGGGGTGGGCCGCGCGCCACTCCTTCTCCAGCGCGGGGGCCGACCACGGCACCTTGGTCAGGTCATCTCCGGTGACGCCGTAGGACTCCTCCGCCTTGCGCTGCGACCACTTCTTGCGGACCGTCTCCAGGCAGAAGTTCTCCACCACCCGCGACAGTCCGCAGTGCCGGCCCATGACGACGGCCTGCCCGGGGTCGGGAGCGAGTTCAAACCTGATGCCTTGCTTGTGACTCACGCGCCCTCACCCGCCACAGCGGCGAGCGCCTTCTTCGACCGCTTCCCGGCGGCGCGCTTGCCGTACATGCGGGCGCAGAACAAGGTGAGCACGTCGGTCATGTCGCGCACCAGATCGTCTTCGACTTCACCTTCGTCCACGACCCGCACGGTACGGAGTACCTCGGCCGCGGTGAGCCCTGACAAGTCTCCTTCGAACATGCACCGATCTTATCGAACATATGTTCGAGTTATCAAATCGGCGTCGCTGACCTCGCCTTATTTGCAGGAAGAAGGCCCGCCATCGACACCTGCCGGTTGTGACCTCGCCAGGCGCGGCCGGTTACAGGCTCCAGTGTCGGCCGTGGCGATGGCCGTTGACGTGCGCCTTGGCGCTATCGGCCACAGCAGGGCTCGACCCCGGCGTCGCGTTTGCATGAAGGGGATCATCCCGGTGAGCGGCGTACGCGCAGAGACAGCAGAACGGCGAGCAGGGTGATGACGGTGAAGGTGAGCGCCGTGCCGGGGTAGCCGCCCAGGCCGAGGCCGAGACCTCCGAGGGCGGCGCCGAGGAACGTCCCGAGGCTCATCCCCGCCGCGTTGACGCTGAGCGCGGACCCACGGAGATCCCCGCTACGACGGACCAACAGCGTGGTCACGCAGGCCGCGATGGTCGCGTGGCTCGCACCCATCAGTGCGGTCAGCAACAGCGTCAGCGGAAGCGTCGGCGCGAAGTAGAAGCCCGCCACACTCACCAGCGCCACCCCTGCGCCGACGACCAGCATGCGCTCGGGACTGATCCAGGGGCGCTCGAGTGCGATGTACCGCCCCGCGAACAGGTTGCCCAGGAAGAACGACGCCCCGCTCAGCGACCACACCAGCGCGAACCACCCCGGCTGCAGGTCGAACTTGTCGTCATAGAAAGCGGCCAGGTACGCCAAGTACCCCATGAACGCCGCCGTCCGCAGCATCGCCACCACCAGCAACGGCACAGCCCCCGGAATCCGGGCCAGCACCCGGTACGTCGCCAGGTAACTCATCCGCTCCGCACCCTCAGCCCGCATCGGCGCCTTCCGCCCCCGCCCACGCCAGAAGAACGCGGCCGACAACGCCAGCGAAATCACCGACGCGGCCAGCAGATTCCCCCGCCAACCCCACAACAGCCCCGGTACTGCGAGGACGGGCGCGGCCAGCATCGCCATCATCGACGTGGTCGCCGAGACCAGTGTCGCCGCGCGACCGGCCGCAGCCGGCGATCGGAACCGGTCTGCCGCGGCGGCCCCGATCGACGGCGCGAGGATCGACGTCGACGCCCCGATCAGCAAGCAGAACGCGGCCAGCGCGAAGATGTTGCCGACAGCACCGAGTGCGGCCGAAACCCCCAGCAGGGCGAGGCCACACGCCGCGACCAGTTCACGGGCGAGCCGGTCGATCAGCGGGGCGAGCGCGAATCCGACGATCAGCGCCGCGAGTCCGCCGAGCCCCCGCAGCCCGCCGATCTCCGCCACCGTGCCGTCGGCCGCCGCCGCGATCGGCACCAAGTACATGCCGAACACGGTGAACGGGATCAGGCTGACCGTCGACGCCAGCAGGAACGGCCACAATCGCCGCACCATCCGCAGGTCGCCGGGCACCTGGGTCGCAGCGACCGGTGTACGAACAGCTGGGTTGCTCACGTCCGGGAATCTCCGTCCTGAGAGTGATAGCGATACAAGCTCGTCGGGCGGGAGCTGAACTGGGAAAAGGGAAACGGCTCGGCTGACAAGGCAGTGACACCCGAACCAAGAAAGGACCTCACCACGGCACTGCCGGTCTGAGCATAGACCGCCAACGCCTTCTCTTGCTCACGGCAACGACCAAGCAGGACGTCGAAACTCCCATTGCTCAAGGTCATTCCGGTCGCCACCACCGCGTCGGCGGCATCGATAACCTCCGTCATTTCGCGGGAAACCGGCAACCCCGAAGCGGTCTCGCGCAGGTTGAAGTCACAGGGCAGACAAATTCCGCCGCGAGCCGTGATCGCGTCCACCAGCGGGTTCACCACCCCGATCAGCGCGACCTTCGTCCCCTCTCCGACTTCGAGCAGCCCGGCCACCGCCGCGTCCCGGGCCCGCGCCCGCACCTCCGGCGTACCGGCGGGCAGGAAAACCTCCTCGGCACGCGAATCCGCATGATGCGGCTGGACCGACGCGAGGTAGGCATCCAACGCCGCGATCCTCACTGGCAAAGGCACCGAGCCCGAAAGCAGCGAATCCAGCGAAGCCCCGGAAGCGTCCGCACAGAAGGAAGCGTCGACCTCACCCTCCTCGAAGGAGCAGGCGCCGAACACCTCCCCGACCCGCAACAGCACGTAGCAGTTGCGATAGGTCACGTCCGCGCCCGGCAGCCGGGTCGTGTGATGCAACCAGAAGGCGCTGGTCACCGGCACCGAAGACGGCGCCGGCCCGAGCTCGCCGGCGAGAACGGACGAGGTCAGGGCAGCCACGGAAGCGGTCATGGCAGATCAGCCAGCCTTTCGGCGTCAGAGGTCAGCGCGACTCACAGACTAATGCGACGGGGTCGCAGATGGGAACTCGTGCCGCTCGGCCACGACCGACTCCCGCCGGTTCCACGACATCGCCGACCACGGCACCGCGAGCTGGTTCAGCGAGTCGATCTCGCGCGGCCGCATCGCCGCCATCGGCTGTGCCTCGGCATGACGGGCAAAAGCCGACTCGACGTACCGCGTACCCGTGTCGGCGGCGAGGAACACGTGCCGCCGGGAGCTGTCGCAGTTGTGTTCCCACAGCGCCGACAGGTACGCCGCACCCGCCGACAGCCCGGCGAACACCCCGGACGTCCGGAGCAGGTCAACAGCCGCCGACATCGCATAGTCGAACGAGACCCAGTGCAACCGGTCGTACAACTCGTGCCGCACATTACGGAACTCGATCGAGCTGCCGATCCCCGCGATGATCATCTCCGGGTCCTTGGTGTGCCCGGCGCCGAAGGTGATGCTCCCGAACGGCTGTACGCCGACCAGGTTCACGTCCCGCCCCCGATCCCGCAGGTACTCCGCGATCGCGCCGGTCGACGCCCCCGTACCGACTCCGCCGACCAGGCACAACGGACCGGTCGGCACCAGGTTGTCGAGGAGATCCGCGACCGCGCCGTACCCGAGGTAGTGGATGTCGTCGTGGTACTGCTGCATCCAGTGGTACGTCGGGTTGTCGCGCAGGATCTCGCTGATCCGGCGGACTCGGAGGTTCTGGTCCAGCTGCAGGTTGTTCGACGACGGCACCTGCTCGACCGTCGCACCGAGGATCTCCAGCTGGATCTTCAGCGTCTTGTCCACCGTGGTCGAGCCGACGATGTGACACTTCATCCCGTACCGGTGACAGGCCAGCGCGAGCGCGTGCGCGTAGATCCCGCTGGAGCTGTCGATCAACGTGTCGCCCGGCCGGACCGCCCCGGTCTCCAGCAGATGGCGTACGGCGCCGAGCGCGGAGTACACCTTCATCGTCTCGAACCGCAGGCAGATCAGGTTGTCACCGACCCGGATCGGATCGGGATCCTTGATCGCCTCCGCCAGATGATCATGCAATCTAGCTGTCGTCACCGCAGGTTGCTCCTCAGGTCGGAACTACTGGTCAGCACGGGCGGTGGCGGTTCGTGTCCGACCCGGGCGGCCCTCACCAGCCGACGGGTCACCTCAGTCCTCGGGTCGCTCATCACGGTGCTCGGCGGCCCTTGTTCGACCACCCGGCCGGCGTCGATCACCAGCACGTGGTCGGCCACGGCGGAGACCAGGCCCAGGTCGTGGCTGATCCACACCAGGGCGGTCCCCTGCGCCTTCAGTTCCAGCAGCAGCTCGACCACGAGACCTGTGCCATGTTCGTCGAGTGCGGTGGTGATCTCGTCGCAGACCAGCACGTCGGGCTTGGCGAGCAACGCTCTCGCCAGGGCCGCGCGCTGGAGCTCTCCGCCGGACAACCGGCTCGGCGGTCGCGCCGCGATCATCGCGGACACACCGAGCCGGGACAGCGTCGCGACCGCCTCGGCCCGGGCGTCCGACAACGTCAGCCCCCGCAGGCGTTGCGCCGTACGGGCGACCTGATCGTCGACCGGACGGCGTTCGTCGAAGGATCCGCGGACCTCTTGCCAGACGTACTGGACCCGACGGTTCTGCTCGAGCGACCGCTTCCGCAGTACCGGTAGGTCCGCACCGGCCAGGGTCAGACGGCCGGTATGGCGCTCGTGCAACCCGGCGAGACAGCGGGCCAGCGTCGTCTTGCCGCTCCCGGACCGGCCGACAACGCCGACGCATTCACCCGGTCGGACACTGAGGTCGACTTCGTGCAGGATCGTGTCACGACCGCGGGGACGCAGCGAGGCCGACACGTTCATTGCCTGGAGCAACGGATCACCGCCCGGCCGAGTTCCCTGCGCAGGCGGCAGATCAAGCACGGCTGGGAGCGTCGATGAGATCACCCGGCCGGCGTCCAGCACTACGACGTACTGCGCGAGCGCGCGGACCAACTCGAGATCGTGACTGAGCAACAAGATCCCCAGTCCGCGCGCCGTAAGGTCCTCCAGATCGGCAACCAACTGCAATCTGGTGATCGAGTCGAGCCCGGTGCTGGGTTCGTCCAGGATCAGCACCCGCGGCCGGCAGGTCAACGCCTGCGCCAGAGCGATCCGCTGCCGCTGACCCCCGGAGAACTGATGGGGAAATCGACGCAACGTGGCCCGATCATCCGGCAACTGCGCCGCCCGCAAAGCCTCCAGGACGACCTCAGCCACCGACGGATGATGAAGACGGGCCAACTCACGCAATCCGACCCCGATCCGACGGGCCGGGTTCAGCGCTGACCCCGGGTGCTGCGGCATATACGCGACGACTCGTCCACGCACATCTGCACTCGTTGGACCGTTGCTGTCGACAACAACCGTCCCGTCGACCTCCACCAGCCCGGACAACGTCACCCGGTCGCCGTGCTCACCCAGCAAGGCCAGCGCCGATGTCGTCTTCCCCGAGCCCGACGCCCCGACCAACGCGGTGACCTGACCAGGGAAGACCTCGAAGTCCACGCCGTCCACCAGGATCGAGTCCCCGGCCCGTGCGGCCAATCCGCTGACGGTGACGATCGGTTTCATCGCTTCGCCTCGACCATCCGCCGGGTCCGGTGCACCAGCCGGTCCGCGAGCAGGTTGAAGCCGAGCGTGAACGCGACCAGAATCAACGCCGGCGCGATCACCGCCCAAGGCTGGAGCAGCAAGCCCTCCCGATTCCGCGAAACGCTCACGGCCCAGTCCGGTGCGGTCGGGCTCAACCCGAGGCCCAGGAAGTTGACCGAGGCAACGAGGAACACGGCCAGGGTGATCCGGGTCCCGACATCCGCGGCGACCGGCCCCAGTACCGCGCGTCCGATGAAGCCCAGGTGGATCCCGGCCCAGCTCTCCCGCTGCATCCGCAACGCCTCGACCACCGGCCCGCTCGCCGCATCCAGCGCCGCGGCCCGTACCAGCCGGGCCACCGTGGGAACGTTGACCATGGCAACGGCCAGCGTGATCGCCAGCGCCGACGCCCGCCAGCCGACGGCGACCACGCTGATCACCAGCAACGACGGCAGCGGCAGCAGAACGTCCAGCGGCCGGATCAGCGCCTCATCAATCCACCGATGCCGAGTCGACGCCGCCACCAGCCCGATCACGCCGCCAACGAGATACGCGATCACGACTGCGCCAACCGCCATACCCAATGCGGTCCGGCCGCCGACGAGGAGCAGTTCGAGCACATCCCTCCCGAGCCCGTCGGTGCCGAGCGGATGCCCCGGACCCCGTTCATACGGAAGTCCAGCCGCCGGGTCCAACGGGATCAGCGGCCCGAAAACCGCCACCAGCAAGGGGATCAGGACCAATGCGGCCGACACGGCCAGCGGCGTACGGGCTCTCATCGGAGCAGCTCCGTCCGCGGTACGAGTCGGTTGCAGACCAGGTCGGCGCCGAGGTTGATCAGCAACGCCGCGACCGCCAGGACCAGCGTCAGCCCCTGCACGACCGGGACGTCGCGCGTCTCCACTCCGTCGACCAGCGCGGTCGCGAACCCCGGGATCGCGAAGATCGCCTCGACCACGAGCACTCCACCGAGCAACGTGTCCCCGGTTCGCGCGAGCTCCTGGACGCCGGGGACCGCGGCATTCGGCAACACGTGTCGCAGCAGCAACCGCCGACGAGGTACACCCAACCGACGAGCCTGTACGACGTACTCCGCCTGCAGCGCCGTGATCGTCCCCGCCCGCACTTGTCGCGAGAGCAGGCAGACCGTGCGCCCGAACAACACCGCCACCGGCAACACCAGCAGCGCCGGACTCGCCAGCAACTCACCACCGACCCAGGTGGCCGGCAACCAGCCGAGTTTGAGCGAGAAGACCGCCACCAGAACCACCGCGATGACGAAGTCCGGGATCGCGCTCAGCCCCAGCGTGACCGACGTGATCGCCCGATCCAGCCGCCCGTTCTCGCGCGTCCCCATCAAGATGCCCAGGGCAACGGCCAGCGGAACCACCACGGCCAGCGTCGTCAGCGTGAGCACCAGCGTCGCCCCGACGGACGCCTTCACGATGTCGACGACCGGCCCGCCACTGATCAGCGAGGTACCGAGATCACCCGTCACCACATTGCCCAGCCAGTGCGTGAACCGCTCGACCGCGGGCCGGTCCAGCCCGAGCTGCTCCCGCAACCGCACGACCTGGTCAGGTGTCAGCGTCTCGGTGAACCGCAGGTCCGCGGCATCACCAGGAAGCAACGCGGTCAGTACGAAGACAAGCACCGACAGCACAGCGAGCTGGAGCATGGCCAGGGCAGCCCGCTGGGCCGCGTACCACCGCATTCAGGCCAGCCACACCTTGTCGAACCGGCTCGAGTCCAGCGTGTTCGGCGGCACCGCCTGGACCCCCTCGACCTTCGACGACACCGCGACCAGGTAGTCCGGATGACCCCAGGCCAGGATGCCGCCCTCGTCCCGCAACGACTTCTGCAGTTCGGAGTACTTCGAGGACCGCGCGACCTCGTCGGTCAGCACCTGGGCCGCGGCGAAACCGGCGTCGAACGCGGGCCGCCGCCAGTGCGTCACGTTGAACGGCGACTTCGACAGCAGCCGATCGGTGATGTACTGCGGGATCGGCATCGCCCCGGACCGGTGGCTGCCCATCATGCCCTTGGTCAGCAGGTCCTTCGCGTACGTCTGGGAGCCGCCGGTGGTCACCTTGAGCTTGACCCCCGCCTCGGCCACCTGCTCGGCGAACAGGGTGGCCGCCTCGACGAAACCGGCCGACGCGTCCGAGGTGTAGATCTCGAACTCCTTGTTCAGCGCTCCCGCCTTTTTCAGCAAGGCTTTCGCCTCTTCGACGTTCCGCTCGCGCTGCGGCAGATCGGCCGGGTAGTACTGGAATCCCTTGCCGAACAGGTCGTTCGCCACCTGACCACGACCGGCGAGGACGACATCGACGAGCCGCTGCCGGTCGGCGAGCAGCTTGAACGCCATCCGCACGTCCGGGTTGTCGAACGGCGCTTGGTCCACCTTCATCACGAACGCCTGCGTGGTCGACGCCTTCGCAGCGACGATCTTCACCGTCTTCCCGGCCTCGGCGGTCCGGGCGAAGGTTGCGGTCATCTCGTTGGCGTACTCCGCTTGGCCGCCCTGCAACGCGTTCGCGCGAGCCTCCGCGTCGGCCGAGAGCACGTGCAGCTCCTCGATCCGGGCCGCGCCGTCCCAGTAGTCGTCGTACCGGCGGGCCACCATCGAACGGCCGGCCTCGAACGACACGAACGTGAACGGTCCGGTCCCGATCGGCTTGGTCGGATCCTTGAAGCCGTTGCGCACGATCTGGGTGCCGATCCCGGCCAGCAGCGCGGGGAACTCGGCGTTCGGCGCGGTCAGGGTCAGCTCGACCGTGCGCTGGTCGACCGCGCGGCAGCGGCGCAGGTCGAGCGTGGCGAGCGACGACTGGGCGACCCGCTCGGGCGAGGTCGGGTCGGCCATCCGGGACAGGCTGTAGAGCACGTCCTCGGCGGTCAGCTTCTGCCCGTCGTGGAAGGTCGCGTCCCGCAGGGTGAACCGCCAGGTCGCGGCCTGCGCGTCCGGCTCCCACTTCTCGGCGAGCCGCGGCAACGGCTTGAGGTCCGGCCCGAGCTCGACCAGCTTCTCGTACATCGCCTTGTGCCTGGCGATGTCTACGAACAGGCTCTGAACATGCGGGTCGAGCACTTCCTTGGCGCCGCCACCGGCGTAGACCGCGCGGAGTCGCCCGCCCGACTTGGGCTGCGATGCGGCGTCGGCGCCTCCATCGGCACCGCAACCGGTCATCGCGGCCAGCCCCAAACCACCGGCCAGGCCCAGGAATCCTCGTCTGTTCAGCGCTTCGGACATCCAGTTTCCTCACGGGTGCGATGGATCCAGCGAGGTCCCCCCGCCGGCTCGAATCCTGCCGTTAATGAAAATAGTTGTCAAATTCAGCGCGCATACCGAACAGACTCACTCATTCTTTCCGCCCGCTCGATCCGCCGCCCCGCGCGACGGCGTGTCATCGCCCGGTTACGCGAAGCGGTCGAGGGTTTCGCGGATCCGGGCGACGCAATCCCCGGTCGGGCCGAAGTGGGCGAGCACGCAGAGGCGCTCGCGCAGGTTGAGGAGTTCCATCCGCTCCCGCCAGCCGGGTTCGGGCGGCCTGAGCTCGTGGTAGGCGGCGAAGAAACGCTCAGGCACACTGCCGGTGCAGTAGGCCATGCTGATGTCGACCTCGGCCCAGGTCCAGCTCACTGCCGGGTCAATGAAGACCGGCTCGCCGTCGGCGGTCGCGATGATGTTGGCGTGCCACAGATCCCCATGGGTAAGCACCGCGGGAGCCGCTGGAAGCAGGTCCCCGAGCCGATCACACAGGCGCTCCAACGCGGCAAGGTCGGCGGTGTCCAGTGCTTGCTGGAGCTTCGGCTCGCGGAAGTAGCGGAGGATCCGGCGGGTCGCGAAGAACCGGTGCCCGTCGTCGTCCCAGTCGTTCTCCTGGGGAAGCCGGCCGAGCCAGCCGTCGTGATCCCAGCCGAACTTCGGCGAGGTTGTGCCGTGCAGCCCGGCGATCGCGCGGCCGGCCGCCTCCCAGAACCTGTCCGTCTCAGGCTTGGCGGGTTCCAACGCCTCCAGCGTCAACGATCTCTGGCTGACCGCGAGCATTTCCGGAGTACGCAAGCCATGCTCACGAAGGATCTCCAGGCCGGCGGCCTCCGCTGCGAACAAGCCGTCGGGCGCAGTACTGGAGGTCTTGACGACCACCACTTCACCATCGGCAAGGGTGACCCGCCAGGTGCTGTTCGCGACTCCGCCGTCCAGCTTCTCGGCAGAACGAACGACGACCCCGGATGGCCCGAGGTCGTCACTCCATACATCGTCCGGATCAAGCATGCGGCCATTAAACCCGCTCGGGCAGCGGCGATCAGCAGTCGGACGGGATGCTGCCGTCGCCGCGGCAGAGGTCGCGGGCGGGCAGGCCGTCGAGGACGCGGTCGAGCAGCGCGGTGAGGACGTCCTGCTCCTCGCGGGTGAGCCGGTCGAGCAGGTACGAGCGGACGGCTTCGACGTGATCGGGGGCGGCCGCCTCGATCGCCTTGCGGCCGAGCTCGGTGATCCGGACCATCGAGCCGCGCGCGTCGGACTCGCACTCCTCGCGGGTCACCAGACCGCGCTTCTCCATCCGGCTGACCTGATGCGACAACCGGCTGCGCTCCCAGCCGACCGACTTGCCGAGGTCCCGCGTCCGCAGTACTCCGCAGTCGGAGGTCGACAGCGGGTGCAGCAGCGCGTAGTCCGCGCCGGACAGGCCGGAATTGCTGGTCAGCCGGGTCTCCAGCGCGGCCAGCAGCTCGCGATAGCTGGCCCGGTAGGACTGCCACAGATGCGCCTCCCGCGCATCAAGCCACCGCGTCTCCGTCATCCAGCCAGGATACCGGCGCTGTTGACATATCACCGACCTGAGGATTAGCGGTGCACGATCGGGCAAAGGGTTACGGGGTTCGGGAGAGGGCAACAGCCAGGCCTACGGTGCCGGCCATGACGAGGAGCTCGACTGCGGCCAGGCGCCAGAAGGCTGTCGGGCGGTCGGCCAGGGCGGGCAGGGTGGACTGGCGGTGCCACCAGCCGATGCAGACCAGGATGGCGAACGCGACCGCCTTGGCGAAGACGAGCGCGCCGTACCCGGTGGTCACCCACTGGCTGATCAGGCCCCAACCGTCGTCGCGACCGCCCAGGTGGATCTCGGCGGTGAGCAGCCCGGTCACCCCGATCGTGATGGCGCAGCTCAGCGCGAGCCGGCTGAACCGCTCGATCGCGGCCCGCTCCCGGGTGTACCGCAGCAACGCGCCGAGCCCACCAATCCACGCAACTGCAGCGAACACGTGCAGTACGAGCGAGGAGGTCGCTAGCACCGACCAGAACCCGGTCCGCTCGATCGCGCCGTGTCCGGTCAGCAACGGACCGACCAGAGCCGCGGCCGTCAGCCCGAGCGCAACACGAGCCGTCGCCACCGTTCGGCAACCACTCAACACGACAGCGAGAACAGCAGTCAGTACGACGGCCGCCGCCAGCGCCCTGACCTGACTCACGGATCCGGCGAGCTCAGCGTGTTCGGGAAGGTGCGACAGCGGTACGCCGAGGATCACCGACGCGGTCGCGACCAGGCCGCCAATGCTCGCAACCGCCCACACCGCAGCCAGGATCGCAGCATCCTGACAAGCCCGAAGCCCTTGTTTTCCGAGGTTCCCACCCTCATCGGCCCGCATCAGTACGACGGCCGCGAGCACGGCACCACCACACGCGATGGCAGCCACATCAGCCACCAGCCGCAGTACGGGAACAGCCCACGACACGGGCTGCCCAGGACCGGACAGACTGGCCGGCAACGACTCCGGCGCACCACCCGCGGCGAGCAGCGCCACCATCAGTACTACGGTGCCTGCGGCAACAAATCCGGCGCTGAGCGCCTTCTTCATGAGGCTGTCGGCCGGCGCCGGACGATTACGATCGCGAGCGCCACGACGACCAGCATCACCAGGAACGCCCCGACGATCGCCACCACGTTCGTGCCACCCTCAGCCGGCGTGCTGCCCGAAGTCGGCTGGACCGGCGGATGCCCGGCGTGCGTGACGGTGAAGCTCGCCGAGACCGTGATCGGGTGTCCGTCGGCCGAGGTGATCCGCGCGTCGACCCGGTACTTCCCGGCCTCGATCATCGCCCCGACCGGCTGGGTCACCGTGTTGTCGACCACCTTGAGCTCACCGGTGGACACGTCCGTACCGCTGGGCGTCCTGACCACGACCTGGGCGCCGGTGCTGCCGACCGGTTCGTTGAAGGTGAGCACCACCTCGGTCGGCGGCGCGGCCATCGTCGAACCGTCGGCCGGCGTGATCGATTCCAGCTTGGCGTGCGCCGCCGCCGGCCCGGTGGAGACCACCAGGACCAGCAGCGACGCCACCAGCAGAGCAACGAGTCGACGCACGACTACAGCTTCGCCTGAGATGACCCGCCGCCCGACACCGGCCCCGCGCCGCTGTCCGGTCCGGCGCCGGAACCGTCGGCCGGGTCGGCGGCGACCGCGGCGCTCGTCGGCCGACGAGCGCGCAGGCCGAGCCCGAGGCCGATCAGGCCCAGTAGCAGGCCGGCCCCACCCAGGGCACGGGCGAGCGGGTCGGCCCCGCCGTCCTCCGCCGCGTCCGTGGTGGCGGCGACCGGGGTGATCGCGGCGGCCAGCTTCAGCGCCGGCGCGGGGTGCTCGGGCTTGTCGGTGTCCCTCTTGGAGACCTCGGCCCACTTGACCACCTCCCCGTCGCTGTAGGTCTGCTCGGCCGGGAAGCTGAGCGAGTCAACGCCTTCCGGCAACCGCCCGACCGACAGCGCGAACTCGTCGAATTCGTTCGCCGGTACGCCGCCGGCGGTCGCCGTCCAGGTGACTGTGGTGATCGCCTCGGTCAGCGTGACGTCGCCGACCTTGACCGCCGCGGGCAGCTTCTCGGTGGTCTTGACCACCTTCCAGCCGTCCTTCACCTGCGCGCCGACATGCGCGAACGGGTGATCCTTCGGCAGCGACACGACCAGCTTGGTGGTGGCGGCGGTGTCGGACTCGGTCGGCACCCGGAACACCAGCTTGGCGTAACCGCCCGGCTTGGCGTCCGGCGACGACACCGTGACGTGGGCCGAGGCGGAGTTGGCCGCGCCGAGCATGACGAACGCGGAGGCCGCGGCGATCGCGGCAGCACGTAGTACGAGCTTGTTGGACTTGACGTCCTCCCCGCCCTGAAGGACGGGGATTCCAACCACTACGCGGAGGTAGCGTTGAGGTTCACGCTTCAACGAGGCCCGTGGCGGCGTCTCTCGGCGTGCGCTGACGGCCCGTCCGGCCGCGATGTTCACAGCCGCATTCACATCCGCATTCGCCCGATGCCCGCAGGCCACGCACCTGAACACCGCTTGGCTATCGCGGTTCTCCGGTGCGCAGTGCCCACAGACGCTACAGGTCTGCGACGTGTACGCAGGATTCACTCTCGACCACTGCTCAAACGCCAGGTTCCACACGTACCGGGCGTGCCCGCACTGCACCCGCAACGCAGCCTGCTGCGCGGGAGTCGGGTACATCCGGAACCGGGACATGGAATCCATCCAATCAGCCGGGACCGACAATCCCCAATCCCCGAAGGAAGGCAGTCGCCGTTCCCCGCCTTGAAGGACGGGGTTTCGCCGCGACCTACGCGATGATGTGGGGTATGGGCAACAGTTCTGGGGTGTCGGTGCTGGAGGTCGGCGGCAGTCATGTGACCGCCGCGGTGGTGTCGCCGGACGACTGGGCGGTCGAACTGGTCGAACGGGCGAAGCTGGACTCGCGGACCACGGCCGAGGAGATCGTCGCGCAACTCGGCCGGGCAGCGGATCAGTTGCCGCTGGCAAATGGGCTGGCGATGGCGATACCCGGTCCGTTCGACTACGAGACCGGGGTCTCCTGGCACCGCGGCGTACAGAAGTTCGACTCGCTCTACGGGCACGACCTGGGCAAGAGCCTGCGGGACCTGCTGAAACTGGACCGGATTGTGTTCGTGAACGACGCGGAGGCGTTCTCGATCGGCGAGTGGTCGGCGGGCACCCTTCGTGGGCTGGAACGGTGCGTCGGCGTCACCATCGGCACCGGGATCGGGACGGCGTTCCTGTCCGGCGGACGCGTGGTCCGCAGCGGTGACACGGTGCCGCCGGGTGGTGAGCTGTACCGGACGTCGTACCAGGGGAAGCCGATCGAGGACTGGATCTCGTCGCGGGCGATCCTGGCCTCGTACTTCGATCGCGTCGGCTCCGATCGCGGCGCCGATCGGGAGGGGATCGGGGTCAAGGAGATCGCCGAGTCCGCGCGGGCCGGGTCCAAGGTGGCGCATGAGGTGCTGGTGGACGCGTTCTCGGTGCTGTCGGAGGCGCTGACGCCTTGGTTGCAACGGTTCGACGCGACCCGGGTGGTGTTCGGCGGGGCGATCTCGGGCGCTTTCGACCTGGTCCATCAGGTGTTTCCGTACGACGTGGTGGTCACCGACGACACGGAGCACTCGGGGCTGATCGGGGCCGCCGCCCGGTTCGTCACCGACTGACTTGTCGGCAGCCGTCGTTACGGTGTCCGCATGGCTGCAACGAAACCCGCCTCGAAGATCGCCGAGCCAAGGCTGCGCGCCGATCTGACCACGGCGACGCTCACCCCGGACGAGATCGACGACGAGGACCGCCTGCTCGAGCTCGAGTTGACCGATCTCGACCTCAGCGATCTCGTCGCCGAGCACCTCGAGCTCAGCGGCAGCCGGCTGACCCGATGCAGGCTGGGCGGCTCCGACCTGGACAAGCCGATCCTGGTCGACGTCGTCCTCGACCACTGCGACCTCGCCAACGCACGCTGGTCCGACGCCGCTGTGACCCGGATGCGGGTGACGTCGTCCCGGCTGACCGGATTCGCCGGGCCCGGCCTCAGCCTGCTGCACGTGACCGTCCGGGACTCAGTGCTCGACTTCAGCTCGTTCCGGTTCGCGAAGTTCGTCAGGGTGGAGTTCACCGACTGCCGCCTGCAGAACGCCGACTTCGTCTCCGCCGACCTCAGCGGCACGGTGTTCCGCCGCTGCGACCTGACCACGGCCGAGTTCTCCCAGGCGAAGGCCCGCGGCGCGATCTTCGCCGACTGCACCTGGGAGGGCACCCGCGGCATCGCCAGCCTCAGCGGCGCCACCATCGCCAACGCCTCCCCCATCGACACCCTCGCCGTCACCGCCGCCATGGCCTCAGCCCTCGACATCACCCTCGCCGACCCAGACGACCTTGGGCCGTAAAGGGCTGGAGCAGCTCGGTCATCTATAGGCTCAGCGCCACGGGCAGCCCCCACGCATCCGGGGCGTCGTCGACGAAGCCCCGGAGCTCGAGGTCGGCGCACTCGTCCGGGGCGATCGTGACGTTGAACTCGCCGTCGGGAGAGCTGACCGTCTTGGCCAGTTCGGTCCAGTCGCCGCCGTCGCACCGCTTCTGCACGGTCACACCGATGTCGGGATACGGCGCAAGACCCTTCGCGTCGGGGGTGTATTTGAGGGCCATGTAGATCACGTCGATCGAGCCGTCATCCTGCGGGACCGCGGACACCTGCTGGAGATCGGTACCGAGCCTGATGTCCAACTCGACCTTGTTGAACTCGACCTTGCGGTTGTCGGAACTCCCCTGCCAACTACGCGCGCCCAGCGGATCCCCGTCGTACACGGGCACCTCTGAGACCGCGCTCCCAGTGAAGGGGACTCCGTCGATGCGCAGTCCTTCCCTGCGGCTCTCCCACATCACCTGAACCGGCTCGCTGCAGACGTTCTGCGCCATCAGTACGGCGGACTGGCTGAACAGATACCCCTTGACCAGCCCCGACGATTCCTTCGTCACCGCGAGCACCGGTTCCTCGACGTCCGTACGCCGCTCCTCCGGCGCGACCCCTTCCAGACTCAGCTCACACCGGATCCCGTCCGCCTTCGGCCCGGCCGCATTCCCATGACCCGCCGCCACCCCCGCCATCGCAAACGCGACCACCAGCAATCCGGCCGCCACCCGATTCCTCATCCCAACCTCCGCGACCACCCGACCCGCGCCTCACGCAACCCACCCTGGCACAGTCATGGGCTCGCGCTAAGCAGCCCCCGCCCTGCAGACCGCTTCAAAGCGGCTGCGGTGGCGGGGGCCGGGGATCTTCGGATTCAGGTCCAGACGATTTGGGACAGGTCCCCCAGAGGTTGTGGCGGTCCGAGTGCCTCGACCACGGGTGGCGCGGTGTCGGCGGCGTGGACCGCTTCGGGGAGGCGTACCTTCGTTCGGTTCTCCAGCTCGGCAATCGAGACCTGGAAGACCCGGAACTCGTCGAGTTCGAGCGCTTCCAGCTGGTTCAGGTTCTGGGTCAGCAGGAACGCGCTGGCCTTCAGCGCGCCGGCTTCGACGAAGGTGATCACCTTCCAGAACTCCCGCGGGATCTTCTCGCCGCGGAAAACCCGGTCGTCCTCTTTGAAGACCGGGCCGCCGTAGACGCTGACGCGGAGGTCCTCGACATCGACGTCGGCGAAGACCGCGTCCTCCAGCCGGCCCCAGAGTCCGTCCTTGGTGCGCTGGTTGAAGTCGTCCATCTGCGGGGTGATGTTGGTGAAGAAGAACGAGTCGCGGTTGGCCTGCTTCGCCTCGTCCAGCGATCCCCAGAGCAGATCGGCCCGCCGGGCCAGGTGACCGCGGTCGAGGCGGTTGTCGCGGTACAGCTCGTCACCGATCTGGACGTCGGCCGACAGCCTCGGATCCTTGATGAACGGGATACCGGTGCGGGTGATCTTCTTCAGCCCGCCGCCGTCGACGTTCCACGCGACCCAGTGCGCGAACTTGCGGTCGCGGCTCATCGTCAGCGAGAAATGCGTGTAGTCGATCTTGACCGAGCCGTCGAGCTGTACTGCGTCGTCAGCGGCGGCCGGGTCCAGCACCGGTACGCCGACCGGGACGCTGAGGAAATTCGGGTCGAAGCCGCTGACCACGAGGGCCTGTTCGGGTTGGACCAGGGTGATGCCGAGCTTCTGGAACAAGGACCGCGGCAGGCAGGCCAGCGCGTGTTCATCCGGATCGTTCGGCCCTTCACCGGCGAAATGGATACCGGCCAGAATCTTGGTCGGCCGGCCGTTCGGCGCCTTGAACATCCAGGCCGCGCCCGAATCGCCGCCCTTGCTGATCTCGTCGTCCCGGGGGCGTTTGCCGGGGTCGATGCCGATCTCGAAGCCGCCGATCTCGACGACGCCCGCTTCCGGGCCGTAGTCGAGCTTCACGATGGTGTCGACCCGTCGGACGATGCCGTGGGTGACTCCGGTGGTCCGGCCGCTCTTGACCACCTTGTCGCCGAGCTGCGGATCACCGAGTTCATCCGGCACGACGTCGAGCTCGAAGATCGACGGATCGAGGTCCCGTCCCTCGACCCCGGCAATCGCACCGTCACCGGCGATGCCGAGATGGG
The DNA here is from genome assembly GCF_004361855.1 of Kribbella caucasensis. Lineage (GTDB taxonomy): Bacteria > Actinomycetota > Actinomycetes > Propionibacteriales > Kribbellaceae > Kribbella > Kribbella caucasensis. The sequence goes on along the minus strand of NZ_SNWQ01000012.1, from coordinate 143,106 downwards.
ATCGCAGCAATGGGCCGAGAAGGTTGCGCTCGGTCCGGTTGTCGTCGTGCGGACCAGGCTGAACGACGACATCGCCGAGCTCGCCGTCCTCGCCGTGCAGCACGTGCCAGTTGGACAACACACACGGCCGGCCGGTCTCGATGTCGTACACGATCGCGCCGATCGTCCCGGCGGTGATCGTCTGATGGCCGACGCTGACGCCGGGCCGGACCGGATCGATGCGGACCTTGCGCTTGTCCACGGCCGCCTCGGGGACGACTCTGAAGTCAGGATGGTACGTCCGCTCGACCACATCGGTCGGGATCTCGACCCCGGCGACCGTGATGGATGCGGGTAGTTCTTCGGTCGCCAGCTCGCCGAACTGTTCCGGAACGACCTTCTGGCTCACCGTGAACTGGATCGACAGTTCCTTGGTCGGCTTGCCCTTGCGGATCTTGTACCCGATCCCGATCGACGAGACGTTCGGGTCCTTCAAGTACTTCGAGCCCTCGGTGCGGATGAACTCGCGCAACGCGGCGGACATCTGCTCATCAGGCTGGGCAGGATTGTTCTCGGCAGCTTTTTTCTTGGCAGGCATAACGGTTTTCCCCCAAATGGACGCTGCGGCATCAAGCCCCCTCGTGCCGCGTTATCCGAGCGTCCCCCGGCCGTGACCGCCTGTCAACAGCACGCCGCCGGGCTCACCAACTGGTGTCGACCGGGCGGCCTTCGGTGTAGCCGGCGGCGGTCTGGATGCCGACGATGGCGCGCTCGTGGAACTCGGCGAGGGTCGTCGCGCCGGCGTACGTGCAGGAGCTGCGAATGCCGGACACGATCGAGTCGAGCAGATCCTCGACGCTCGGCCGCTCCGGGTCCAGATACATCCGCGCCGTCGAGATCCCCTCGCCGAAGAAGCTCTTGCGGGCCCGCTGGAACGGGCTGTCGTCGGCCGTCCGGAGCGCGACCGCTCGCGCCGACGCCATACCGAAGCTCTCCTTGTAGATGCGGCCGTCGTTGTCGCGATGCGGATCACCAGGCGACTCGTACGTACCGGCGAACCACGAGCCGATCATCACGCTGGACGCGCCCGCCGCCAACGCGAGCGCCACGTCCCGTGGGTGCCGGACACCGCCGTCGGCCCAGACGTGCTTGCCGAGCTCACGCGCCCTGGTCGCGCACTCGAGCACCGCCGAGAACTGCGGCCGGCCGACTGCCGTCTGCATCCGGGTGGTGCACATGGCACCCGGTCCGACCCCGACCTTCACGATGTCGGCCCCGGCCTCGACGAGATCGGTGACTCCTTCGGCGGTGACCACGTTGCCGGCCACGATCGGTACGTCGGGCTGAAGGGCGCGGACGAGCCGGAGTACTTCGATCATCCGCTCCTGGTGACCGTGCGCAGTGTCGATCACCAGTACGTCGATGCCTGCGTCCAGCAACGATTTCGCCTTCTGCTCGGCGTCACCGTTGATCCCGATGGCGGCCGCGACTCGCAGCTTCCCGGCCGCGTCGACAGCGGGCTGGTACAACGTGGCCCGGAGCGCGCGCTGGCGGGTGAGGATCCCGACGATCCGGCCCGCCTCGTCGACCACCGGCGCCAGCCGATGCCGCCCGTCGTGCAACTGGTCGAACGCCTCCTCGGCAGCGATCCCGGCCGGCAACGTCAGCAACTCGCGCGACATGATCGATTCGAGCTGGGTGTACCGATCCACGCCCTCGCAGTCGGCATCGGTCACCACGCCCACGGCCCGGCCGTCCTCGACCACGATCACGGCCCCGTGCCCGCGCTTGGGCAACAGATTCAGCGCCTCGCCGACGATCCCGTTCGGCGGCATCACCAGCGGTGTGTCGTACACCGGGTGCCGCTCCTTGATCCACGACACCACCTCGCCGACCACCTCGACCGGGATGTCCTGCGGAATCACCGCCAGCCCACCACACCTGGCAATCGTCTCCGCCATCCGCCGGCCGGACACCGCGGTCATGTTCGCCGCGACGATCGGGATCGAGGCCCCGGTCCCGTCCCCGGTCGACAGATCCACGTCCAGCCGAGAGTTGACCGCCGATCGGTTCGGCACGAGGAACACGTCACTGAAAGTCAGATCCTGCCCCGGGACTCGGTCGTGATGGAAGCGCATGTCGAACCCCTTAGGCGGACCAGCAAGGACTCTTGCAGACTACGTCAGACTGCGGCCCCCACTACGGCGTTCTCATTTGCCACAACTAGCAACAACAGCAGGCGGCTGCCGGCGACGGCGTACCGGTCGAAGCGGGGCCGACAGCTGGTACCGCGGCTGCAGGCGCGCCGGCCGCCGGTACGCCGACCGAAGCGGGTGCGCCGGCTCCTGCGGCTGTGGTCGCGGTTGCCGGGACGACGCGCACGATCTTGGCTTCCGACGGGATGCCGCGCCAGTCGCGGAGGAACAGCTGGTAGACGCCCGGCGGCAGTATCCCCGGGTTCGCCTCGATCTTCAGGTTGACCCGTCCCCAGGTGCCCGACGCGGTGACCGGCACATCGACGGCTCTCTGGTTCGGATCCGACGAGTGGGTCACCGACGTGAGCCGGTGGAGCGAGGCGCTCGTCACCGATGCCGGTCCGGTGAAGGTCGCCTGATGCGTACCACCGAGCTTCAGCGTCGGGGACACACCTGTGAAAGTCGGCCGAGTGACCCCCGCCTGCATGTACCAGGGCTGGTAGACCTCGAATCGCGACTCCACCACGTTCCCGGGAGCAGTCGTGCCCATCGTGACGACGGAGCCGTTGGACAACAGCACACACGTGCTGTGATACATGCGTCCCACCGTCGGACTGGCCACCTGTTCCCAGGCGTTGGCGCCGGCGGGCAAGCGAACCGCCTGCAGCCGCGGATTGGTGTTGTGATCGGCGCCGCCGGCAACGAAAGCGGACTTGTCCGGCAACACGGTCGCGCAGCTGTGCATCGCCGAGAAGCCCAGCGACGGACCTGCGGTGAACTTGTGCGCCGCCGCGTTCATGTCCACCGTCGCCGTCGTCCCGGTGACGCCGGTCGGGCATCCACCGCCGATGATCATGAACTTCTGGGCCTGGGCCGGGTACAAGAGCAACGTGCTCGCCTGGTCCCGGCAGTCGGGGTACGGCAGCCCGGGAATCGGATAGAAGGCGTTGTTCGTCCAGTTCCAGCAGCCGGGTTTCGCACCGGCCTTGCCGCCCATGTTGGCGCCGGAGTAGCAGAACGTGCCGTTCTTCCTGAGCACGAGGCCGGCGTACATCGGGAAGATCCGGGTACCGGGAAGCGTCGTCCACTTGCCCGTGTAGGGGTTGTAGGTCTCGTTGATGTTCGTCACCTTGCCGGTGGCATCCAGTCCACTGGTGACGACCGGGTTGCCCGCGGCGTTGACCGGTCCGTTCGGATACCAGCGGGCCACGCTCATCAGCCCGGTGAAGGTGAACTTCTCCGTGACCTCGTCGAACGCGTAGGTCTCCCGTACGCCGGTGTAGTACAGCTCCGCCGACGCGTAGTGACCCGTACCGCCGAAGAAGAGGATGCGTCCGTCGGTGAGGTGCGAGTGCCCGGAGCAGAACAGATCGACGTCCGCGGGCATCGGGATCTCCCGGGGACAGGCCTGTGGTGTGGCCGGATCCCAGATCCAGGTCTTGAAGACCTTCTGCTCGTTGAGCGACTTGAAGTTCCCCGACCCGGCCGTCAGCAGCACCTTGCCGGACTTCATCACACTGGCGTGCACCGGGTTGAGCTTGAAGTCGTTGACCGTACAGTCGGCGACCACCGACCACGAGCCGGCGTTCACCCCCACGGCCTGCCGCCCCGCGCGCACCGGCTGCTTCTCCGCCTCGGTGTACACGTGATCCGGCGAATACGCCCCGTTCGGATCGGTCAGCATCCGGCTCACACACGCACCGAGCTCCTCAGCCGGCACCGTGTTGCAGGTAACGCCCTTCTGCGTCACCGCCCCCGGCGACTTCCCAGGACCGGCAATCGAATTGGCCGTCGACGCATTGAGCAGCGAAACCACCACCGCGACGACAACGACAAGCACAACCGCCCACGCCTTTTTGCGCGCAGCAACCATCGGTCTTTCCCCCAGGCCCCAAGCGGTGGCGCGAGTTCCCCCACGCGCCTACCTCACCCGGCTATCGCCGCAACCCACCCCTGCGTTACATCGTTTACCGAACCGAGACCAAACGCTTGAACCTCAGCGGGTGGCCCGCAGCCAGTAGTCGTCCGGCGTGTGCCCCGTTGTGGAGAGAGCCCTTGATTCCTAGCGTCGTGAGTATCCGCTACAGCATCAGGAGGTTCACGATGTCAGCCACCACCCGCAGCATGCCGCTCGAGCGAACCATCGGGCTGACCGGGATCGCCGGCACGGTACTGCTCTTCACCGCGCTCATCATCGGCTCGCCGGGTGAACCCCCGACCGACGCGAGCACCGCCGCGGCGGCGGAGTTCGTGAAGGGTCTGGACAGGTCGTGGCTGCCGCCCGTGGAGGCCGTCGCCGACATCGGGATGATGGTGCTGCTCTGGTTCATGGTCGGCCTGCCCCTGCTGCTGCGCCGCTACGAGGGTGCGACTCCGGTGCGCTCGACCGTGGCGATCGTGTCCGGAGCGTTGGTCGCGGCGTTCGTTGTTCTCGACTCCGCCCAGGAAGCGGGCGCCCACCGGAGCGCCGACCTTGATCAGGGGCAACTGGCGTACGCCTACGACCTCACGGCCGTCGGGTTCACCAACGTCTGGCTGCCGATGGGCTGCTTCGCGTTCGCGTGCGGCTGGATCGTAGTCGCGACGAACGCCATGCCGCGTTGGCTCGGGTGGTGGGGCGTGATCGCCGGCATCGCCCTGTCGTTCGCGCAGTTCGTCTGGCGGGCCGGGGAGTTCTGGTTGTTGCCGTACGTCCCGTTCTGGCTGTGGCTCCTGACGACCTGTGTGGTACTGGTTCGCCGGCCCGCGATGGCTCGGATACAGGCCAGGGCGGTCTGATTAATGGGAAAGGCCGGCTCCCGGAGGGGGAGCCGGCCTTCTGTCAGGTACGGATCAGGCGAGGTCGAAGCGGTCGAGTTCCATGACCTTGACCCACGCGGCTGCGAAGTCCTTGACGAACTTCTCCTTGGCGTCGTCGCTCGCGTAGACCTCGGCAAGCGCGCGGAGCTCGGAGTTCGAGCCGAAGACCAGGTCGGCGCGAGTGCCGGTCCACTTCACCGCACCGGCGGCGTCGTGAGCCTCGAAGGTCTCCTGGCTCTCGTCGACCGACTTCCACTCCGTGCCCAGATCGAGCAGGTTCACGAAGAAGTCGTTGGTCAGCGTGCCAGGGTTGTCGGTGAGGACGCCGTACGACGAGCCGTCGTAGTTGGCGCCCAGCACGCGCAGACCGCCGATCAAGACGGTCAGCTCGGGCGCGCTCAGGGTCAGCAGGTTCGCCTTGTCGAGGAGCAGGTACTCGCCCGGCAGCCGGTTGCCCTTCCCGAGGTAGTTGCGGAACCCGTCCGCGGTCGGCTCGAGTGCGGCGAACGACTCGACGTCCGTCTGCTCCTGCGACGCGTCCACCCGACCCGGGGTGAACGGGACCTCGACGTCGTACCCGGCGGTCTTGGCGGCCGACTCCACAGCCGCCGAACCCGCGAGCACGATCAGGTCGGCCAGGGAGATCTGCTTGCCCCCGGCATTGAACGATTCCTGGATGCCCTCGAGCGTCCGTAGTACCGTCGCCAGCTCGTCCGGGTTGTTGACCTCCCAGCCGTTCTGCGGCTCGAGGCGGATACGGGCACCGTTCGCGCCACCACGCTTGTCACTGCCGCGGAACGACGAGGCCGACGCCCACGCGGCGGAGACCAGCTGCGAGACGGACAGCCCGGACTCGAGGACCTTCGCCTTCAGTGCGGCGATGTCGTCGGCGCCGATGAGCTCGTGGGTGATGGCGGGGAGCGGGTCCTGCCAGATCAGCACCTCGCTCGGAACCTCCGGTCCGAGGTAGCGAACGAGCGGACCCATGTCACGGTGCGTCAGCTTGAACCAGGCCCGGGCGAACGCGTCCGCGAACTCGTCCGGGTTGTCCTTGAAGCGCCGCGAGATCGGCTCGTAGATCGGGTCGACGCGCAGCGACAGGTCGGTCGTCAGCATCGTCGGCTTCTGCTTCTTCGCCGAGTCGTAGGCGTCCGGGATGATGTCGTCGGAGTCCTTGGCCACCCACTGGTGCGCGCCGGCCGGGCTCTTCGTCAGCTCCCACTCGTACCCGAAGAGGATCTCGAAGAAGCTGTTGCTCCACTGGGTCGGCGACGTGGTCCAGGTGACCTCGAGGCCACTGGTGATCGCGTCCTTACCCTTGCCGGTGCCGTACGTGCTCTTCCAGCCCAGGCCCTGCGCCTCGATCGGCGCGCCCTCGGGCTCCACCCCGACGTGGTCGGCCGGGCCGGCACCGTGGGTCTTGCCGAACGTGTGCCCGCCGGCGATCAGCGCGACGGTCTCCTCGTCGTTCATCGCCATCCGGCCGAACGTCTCGCGGATGTCGCGGGCCGCGGCGATCGGGTCCGGGTTGCCGTTCGGACCTTCCGGGTTGACGTAGATGAGGCCCATCTGTACTGCGCCCAACGGGTTCTCGAGCTCGCGGTCACCGGTGTACCGCTCGTCGGCGAGCCAGGTCGTCTCGGGACCCCAGTAGACGTCCTCGTCCGGCTCCCAGACGTCCGGACGGCCGCCGGCGAACCCGAAGGTCTTGAAGCCCATCGACTCCAGCGCGACGTTGCCGGTGAGGATCATCAGGTCGGCCCAGGAGATCTTCTGCCCGTACTTCTTCTTGACCGGCCACAGCAGCCGCCGGGCCTTGTCCAGGTTCCCGTTGTCCGGCCAGCTGTTCAGCGGCGCGAACCGCTGCTGCCCGGCCCCGGCGCCACCGCGGCCGTCGCTGATCCGGTACGTGCCGGCGCTGTGCCACGCCATCCGGATCATGAACGGGCCGTAGTTGCCGAAGTCGGCCGGCCACCAGTCCTGCGAGCTGGTCAGCACCTCCGCGATGTCCTTCTTCACGGCGGCCAGGTCGAGGGTCTTGAACTCCTCGGCGTAGTCGAACTCCTCACCCAGCGGGTTCGAGACCGCGGGGTTCTTGGCGAGGATCTTCAGGTTGAGCTGGTTCGGCCACCAGCCTCGGTTTCCGCCTCCTGCGGTTGGGTGCGGCGCGCGGGTGTCGTGCGCGACGGGGCACTTACCTTCGCTTTCCGCGCTGCCTTCGCCGGGGAGTGGCTGGTTCTCGGACATCGGATTCCTTCCAGGACTGGACGTATTCGGAGGAAGTCAGGAACTGCGAGTTGTGGAGCAGTCGGAGCACAGGCCCCAGTAGATGACCTCGGCCTCGTCGATCACGAAGCCATGGTCGTCGGACGCGGTCAGGCAAGGCGCATGCCCGACCGCACAGTCGACATCGGCGATCACACCGCAGGACCGGCAGACGACGTGGTGATGGTTGTCCCCTACCCGCGACTCGTACCGCGCCACCAACCCGATCGGCTGAATCCGCCGCACCAGACCCGCCGCCGTCAACGTGTGCAGCGAGTCGTACACAGCCTGATGCGACACCTCAGGAAGTTCGTTGCGCACGGCCCCAATTAGCGAGTCCGTATCCGCGTGGGGATGAGCATGCACAGCACCCAGCACCGCCAACCGCGGGCGCGTCACCCGCAGAGCAGCCCCCCGCAACAACTCCTGGAGCTCGTCAACCGTAGGCACACCCAGAGTCTTCCCCCTTTTCTGGAATCAGTCAAGATTAGCTTCCGGGTAAGTGGCCTGGTCCACCGGGGTACTGGCTCCCTCGATGGGTACGATGTGCCCACCATGAGCACGCGGCTGGCCATCGCCACCCTGAACACCCGTGGGCTTCCTCTGAAGGACACCCGCATCGCCGAGCGATTCGCCGCGATTGCGGCCGAGTTCGACGCCGGCGACATCGATCTGGTCTGCCTGCAGGAAGTCTTCGCCTACCATCACCTGGCACGCCTCCGGAAAGGGATGCCGTCCTTCCCGTATGTGGCCTATCGGCTGTCAGTGGCCGGCCCCGCGGGCGGCCTGGTCACTCTGTCGCGGCTGCCATTGGCCGGGACGGCGTACACACGCCTTCCGCGATCGTCGCGCGAGATACCCGCCCGAGCCCGGCTCAACGCCCTCCACAGCGGAATACTCACCGTCCGGCTGGGCGACAGCCGAGTCCGCGTGCTCAACATCCACCCGACGGCCAACACCGACGGCGACTGGTCGGAACACAACCGTTTCCGTCAGTTGCAGCGCGACCAGTTCATTGCGCTCGCGCAGGCGGTCACAGCCGATAGCTCACCGGCGGTGGTGTGCGGCGACTTCAATGTCGCCCAGGCGAGTACGCTGCACCGCGACCTCCAGCAGCGGTCAGGTCTGCGCGATGCCTTCAACGGCAACTGCCCACCCACCTTCCACACCGAGTACCTAGCACCAGGCACCAAACCGCACTGCATCGACTTCATCCTCGTCACCGAGGCGATCGAGGTGGACGACACAGATCTATTGCTCACCGACAAGCGGCCCCTGCCCACCGGTCCGGCCTACCTGTCAGACCACATCGGGCTGCTGGCCCGGCTCCGGATCCCCGGCGCGTCCAGCTAGCCCTCAAGCTCCCGGCCATCGCGACCGCCGGTTCTGTTCATCTGTCCATCACCCGCTGCGCGGTGGGTGAGAGGCGCTGCTTGAGAGTCCCCGCGGCCTTCGGAGGCAGGACGTCCAGAACGCCTTCCCAGCTGGTCTTCGCCGCGATGAACATCGGTGACTGCCGCTTGCGCGCGACCATGAAACGGTCGAATACCTCGCAGTCCTGCTCGGAGTGCCGACTGACCGCCCGGCCGCTGCCGATCGCTTCGGCCAGCCTGATCATCTTCGGCACGTCCTTCGGCCGGACGACGCCGCCGATGGTGCCGAACGTGTGCAGCAACGTGCGCGGGTCGATGGTCTTGATCTGCCGTCCGAGCAGACGCGCGGCGCGCGGTCGGAAGAGCGTGCTCGGCACCGGGAACATCAACTTGCGGTGAGTCAGGTAGGACTTCTCGTTGCCCGGTCGGAAGTCGATGTAGACCTCGGCCGCGACCGTGTCGAGCTTGATCGGCAGTTCGGCGTTCCTCGCTGATGCGGCGTACGACTTGACCAGAGCCAGCCGATCGCGCGGGACCAGCAGGTCCACGTCCGGCATCCGCTGGGTCGGATCGGCCGCGCCAACACGGTCGAAGTCGAGAGATCGGCCCTCGTCGACGTACGCCGTGACGGCCAGGCTGCCGATCACCCGGTAGGCGATACCTTCGGAGTCCATCCACGCATCCATCCGAGCCAGCGCGTCCAGGAACTCCTGCCGCCGCTGCTCGTCCGCGTTCACCTGTCGCCCTCACCCAGAACCTCCCACCAACGCCGAGGCGGCGTCCCGAAGTCATCCGGCGGTGGGCTCACGGGCAGCACTGGAGTCGGTACGTGCCGCCCTTCTGCGCACAGAGCGAACGGGCCGCCAGCGCTGAAAAGCTGCGTTAGGTTGGGATCCAGGTGACTATGGATCCAGTCGGCCACACCGTGAACCGGCTCCAGCGACGCCACCTCCCAGGTACGCCACAACGCGTCCAGCCGGAGGACTGCCTCTGGGTGATCCCACCACTGCGCACACCAGCGCCCCTGCTCGGTGTGCCGCCCGAAGGTGAGCACAAAGAACTCGTGCACCCAGGACTCCAGATCAGGAAACCGCGGCCGAAATCCCGATGCCGGCGTCGCACTCTCCCGTCGCCCTTTGTCCCGCAGCCCGTCCATCGCTTTCCGCAGCGCTGCCAAATCCGCCTCATCGAGATCCGGCTGCTCGCCACCACCGTTCATGCCGTCTCCTGATCGCATCAACATTCATCTCCCCCATCCGCGCCTCTCGAGACTACTGACCCGGATGCCTCTGGGGGCTGACCATCAGCCTTCCTGTGGATAACCCCGCCGACTACCGGTGCTGCAGGGTGGAGGAGCCTGTCCAGGCAGCTAGCACGTCTCGGGCTATCAGCCCAACCGCGGCGACCAGCCACAGAACCGAGCGAAGCGAAGGCCCCCAGGTGAGCGAACCG
>NZ_SNWQ01000012.1:0-132946 GCF_004361855.1 Kribbella caucasensis | reverse complement strand
CCGCCGAACCCAGCCACAGAAGCCGAGCGAAGCGAAGGCCCCCAGGTGAGCGAACCGCCGAACCCAGCCACAGAAGCCGAGCGAAGCGAAGGCCCCCAGGTGAGCGAACCGCCGAACCCAGCCACAGAAGCCGAGCGAAGCGAAGGCCCAAGGGGGGTGCGGGTGGCGGAGCCCCCGCTCGCGGCAAGCGAAGCGCAGCCGCACAAACGACGAAGGCGAGGCCGCCTGCGCTTTCAGCAGGCACACCTCGCCCATCGCCTTCGTGGAGCTGAGGGGATTCGAACCCCTGGCCTCTTCGTTGCGAACGAAGCGCGCTACCAACTGCGCCACAGCCCCAGGTTGCCGCGGTAGTGCCTTGCGACCGCGAAACTCTAACACGCGAGCGGTCGCTGGCTGAAATTGGATTCGACCCACAGCGGCAGGCCGGCGGGGTGCCGGTCAGTCGCCTACTGCGCGGCGGATTTCGGGTTCGGCGGGGGCTTCGGGGGCCTCTGGTGCGGCGGGGGGTGCTGTGTCGGCGTCGGGCTCGGGGAGGCGGGCGGAGGAGAAGACCTCGGGGCCGGAGAGGTTGATCGTGCGGACGGTCCGGTCGGGGGCCTTCTCCTTGAGCACGTACGTCGGCAGCGTGACCGGTACCGGGTCCCACAGCGCTTCCGACGAGGTCGGGGCAGCCGGCTTGGTTTCGGCGGCAGACTCGGCGGCAGCGGTCGGGAGCTTGACCTCGACGGTCAGCTCGTTGTCCGGGGAGGACGGCGCGGCGGATGGGCCCCGGTCGTGCCGGGCTTCGGTGCGGGCGCGTCGTTCGGCGGCCAGGGCAGCGCGGTCGCGGGCCTGCCGGCGAAGCTGGATCCGAGTCAGGACGACGAAGATGACGATCAGCCCGGCCGGGATCGCGACGCTCCACCAGAGCAGGATCTCCAGCCCGGCCAGTGCGACGACGGACAGCAGCGAAAGGGTCAGGATCGACAGCACCCGCCGACGGCGCATCGCGGCCACCCGGCGGGCTCTGTTCGGGACGTACCGCGACGGCGGCGGCTTGGCATCCGCCGCACCGGAAGCACCCCCGCCACCCGAAGCACCACCAGCACCCGAAGCACCACCGGCACCCGAGGCACCGCCAGCCGAACCACCAGCACCGGAAGCAGCGCCGGCCGCGCGGACGACGTACCGGGCCCGGGAGCCGTCGGCACGGGACAGGACGCGCGCGGCCGACGACGAGTACTTCTCCGCCGAGCGGCGCCGGCTGGCCTCGTCGTTGCGCTTCAAAAGCATCGGGACGAGGTAAGCGGCCCACGCGGCGACGATCGCCACATAGATCAGCCCTGTCGTCCCCATGCGACGACGCTAAGACCCGGAGCGGTTCACTTGGGGTACATGAGACGGTGTGTCGCAAGAAGACTTGTGTGACTGATGTGAATAGCCACGCTCCGTGATCACTTCAATCGCGCGACGAGGCCCGGCCCGACTTCCTCGACGTTGAGGGCGAAGATCCGATGGTCGCGCCAATCACCGTCGATGTGCAGGAACCGCGGCCGCTCACCTTCGTACCGGAACCCGAGCTTCTCCACCACCCGCAGACTCGCCTTGTTCTCCGGCCGGATCGCGACCTCGAGCCGATGCAGACCGAGTGCGAACCAGCAGTGGTCCGCGGCCAGCGCCACTGCCGTCGGCACGATCCCGCGACCCGCGTACTGCTCGTCGACCCAGTAGCCGAGGTTCGCCCATCGCGCCGACCCGTACGTGATCCCCGACACCGTCAACTGCCCGACCAGCGGCCACTTGGCCCGTGCACCAGGGGCCGCAGCACCGCCGTACGTGATGACGAAGGGCAGCATCCGCCCGTACCGCGCCTGCCGGTTCCAGTCGCGCGCCATCGCCCGGAACGTGCGGGCACCGTCCTCGGCACCCGGTGGTTGCGTGGCGTCCCACGGCCGTAGCCAACTGACGTTGCGCTGCCGGGCCGCACTCCACTCGGCACCGTCACCCGCACGGAGGGGCCGGAGAGCGACCTGCCCGTGCCGGAGTTCGACGGGCCAGTGGATGGTTGCCATCAGCCCTGATCCGTCCGGGGGTGGTCACCGCCGCCGACCTGGTCCACCGCGTGACGCAGGAGCGGTTCGAGTACGACCAGGCCGTCCTTGACGCCACCACGCGAACCAGGGAGGTTCACGATCACCGTCTTGCCCGCCACTCCCGCAGTACCGCGGGACAATGCGGCAGTAGGCACCCCCTGCGCGATCCCGTACGCCCGGATGGCCTCCGCGATCCCGGGGATCTCCTTCTCGATCACCTCGGCGGTCCGCTCGGGTGTCTGGTCTGTTGGCGAGATCCCGGTACCACCGGTCGTGACGACCACGTCGTACGACGCCCCGACCGCCGCGAGCAACGCCTCCCCCACCGGTGCACCGTCGGCCACGACCTGCGGCCCGTCGGTTTCGAAACCCCACTCGGTCAAGCGGTCCGCGATCAGCGGTCCGGTCGTGTCGGAGTAGATCCCCGCGGCCGCCCGGTTCGAGACACTGATGACCAGGGCTCTCACGGGCGCTCCCAGTGACCGGTCTTGCCGCCGTCCTTCGTCTCCACCCGCACGTCGGACAGCACGGCCGCCGGGTCGATCGCCTTCACCATGTCGATCACGGCGAGCCCCGCAACGGCCACGGCGGTCAGCGCCTCCATCTCGACGCCGGTGCGGTCGGTGGTCTTCACGACGGCCTCGATCAGTACCGCGTCGTCGGCGACCTCCAGGTTGACCTTGACCCCGGTCAGCGCGATCGGGTGACACAGCGGAACCAGGTCCGGGGTCCGCTTGGCGCCCATGATCCCGGCGATCCGGGCCACCCCGAGCGCGTCGCCCTTCGGCACTCCCTCACCGCGGAGCGCCCCGATCACCTCGGCCGACACGAACACCTTGCCCGAGGCAACAGCCTGCCGGGCGGACTCAGGCTTCGCCGACACGTCGACCATCCGCGCGGCACCAGTCTTGTCGACGTGGGTCAGCCCACCAGGCCCAGCCTCGCTCATCCGGTCTCCTCGTCCAGCAGCCAGAGCTCCACCTGTTCGCCGGCCCGGACGGAGGTGACGTCCTCGGGCACCACGATCAGCGCGTTCGACCGGCTCAGCCCGCCGAGCAGGTGTGAGCCGTGGCCGCCGACTGTACTGGCCATCCACCCCTCGTCGCCCGCACTGGCCGCGGCGCGGACGAACTGCCGCTTCCCGGCCGGCGAGGTGAACCCGTCCAGCGACACCCCGTGCACCGGCTGGCGGCGGTACGGCATCGAACCCATCAACTTGCGCAGCGACGGCCGGACGAACACCTCGAACGACACGTACGCCGAAACCGGGTTGCCCGGCAGCGTGAAGATCGGCACCTGGTCGTCACCCATCACGCCGAACCCCTGCGGTTTGCCCGGCTGCATCGCGACCTCGGGGAAGTCGACCGTACCGAGCTTGGTCAGCACCTCCTTGACCACGTCGTACGCGCCCTTGCTCACCCCACCGGAGGTGATCACCAGGTCGGCGCGGACAAGCTGGTCCGACAGCGTGTCCATGATCCGTTTCGGGTCGTCCTCGACGATGCCGACCCGGTACACGACCGCACCGGCCTGCCGCGCCGCTGCCGCCAGGGTGTAGCTGTTCGAGTCGTAGATCTGCCCGTCGCCCAGTCGCGTCCCTGGTTCGCGCAGTTCGGCGCCGGTCGACACCACGACCACCCGGGGCCGTGGGCGCACTGCGACGCGGGTCCGCCCGACCGCAGCGAGCACGGCGATCTGGCGCGGGCCCAGTACGGTCCCCGAGTCGAGCACCTTGTCCCCCGCCTGCACGTCCTCCCCGGCCCGCCGTACGGACGCACCAAGTGCAGGCTGCTGCGCGATCCGTACCTGGACCGTCCCACCGTCCGTCCACTCAACCGGTACGACGCTGTCGGCGCCACGGGGCATCGGCGCGCCCGTCATGATCCGGACACACGTCCCCGGCGTCACCACGATCGGCTCGCTCCGCCCGGCCGCGATCTCGCCGACCACGGGCAACGTCACGGGCTCGTCCTGGGTCGCACCAGCCAGGTCACCGGCCTGCACCGCGTAACCGTCCATCGCCGAGTTGTCGAACCCCGGCAGACTCACCGGCGAAACCACGTCCTCACAGAGCACCAGCCCGAGCGCCTCCATCAACGGCTGCTCGAACGGCGGCAACCCCGTCACCCGCCCCAGGACCACTTCCAAATGCTCGTCAACACTGCGTTTCACCCAGTTGACTCTAGTCGCTCTGGGTGGGCTCCCCAGACCATCCGGACGTCCGGGGCGCGCTCCTCGTTCGCGGAGCCGTCGGTACGGCGTACTTCGGTGAAGCCGTGCCGACGGTAGAACTCCTGAGCCCGGAGGTTGGACTGGAACGTCCACAGCGCGAGTCCACCGGGCCGCAGGTCCTTGGCCAGGTCGACCAGGGCCGAGCCGATCCCCTGGCCCGCGACGTCCGGGTCGACGTACAGCTGGTCCAGGTCGTCACCGTCGAGCGTGAGCACGGCGACGATCCGGCCGTCGTCGAGCGCGATCCAGGTCTCCCCGTCCGGCAGCAGCACGTCGGCGAACCAGATCCGGACCTCTTCCGAGGTGTGAATCGCCGGCGGCAACTGGGCACCGTCGGCGTGCCGCGCCTTCCACCAGACCAGGGCCGCCTCGTCGGTGTCGGACGGCTCCATCGGCCGGATCAGCAGGTCATCCAACGGCGGAGCCCAGTGTGGTCCCGTCCGAGATCTGCAGGTGCTCACCGGCCGGCGCGACCACCTCGACGTCCCCGAGCACCACCACGTCCTTGCCAAAGGCAACGTCACCGCGGACCGCGAGCCGATCGGCCCGGACCAGCGACGGCGGCCCGACCGGGAACCGTGCCTCGAAGTCGGCCAGGATCCTGAAGTACTCCGGGTCCAGATCCACGTACGGCTCGTCACCCTCGTGCGTGGTGGTCAGATCGCCGTCGTCGTCCAGCTCATACACGTCGGAGCGCAGCACCAGCAGGTCGTTCGTCGTCTTCACCGGCTTGAACCGGCTGCGGTCGACGATCACCGCCTGGGACCCCTCGAACGTCTCGATCGCCGTACCCATCCCGGTCTCCAGCTGGATCACCTTCGGCGAACTCGGGTCGGCCGGGTCGACGGTCTTGCGGTTCACGATGATCGGCAATCCGAGGATGCCGTCGTGACCGGCCATCATCTCGGCCAGCCGGTCCAGGTCGATCCACAGGTTGTTGGTGTTGAACGTCCTGTGCCGGGTGATGTCCTGGAACGCGTCGGCGTCGTCGGCGTGCACCTGGGCGCTGTCCCGCAGGATCAGCCGGCCGTCGGAGCGGCGGACCGCGACGTGGCCGCCCTTGCGATCCGACCTGGTCCGGCGGCAGACCTCCATCCCGAACGGGACGTCGTGCTCGGCCATCCAGGCGGCGATCCGGCCGTCCGGGGTGGCGCCGAGGTTGTCCGCGTTGGAGATGAACGCGTGCCGGAATCCGCGCTCGCGGAGCGCGTCGAGCGTGCCGGACGCGACCAGGGCGGTGAAGAGGTCACCGTGACCCGGCGGGCACCAGGCCAGCTCGGGATCGGCCGGCCACTCCGCCGGGGTCAGGCCGTCGGCGAGCAGCTTGGGCTCCATGTTCTGCAGGAAGTCCAGTGGCAGCCCGTCGACACCGAGGTCGGCGTACTCGCGCAGCACCGCGAGCGACTCCTCCTTGGTGCGGAACGAGTTCATCAGCACCAGCGGCAACGGGACGTCGTATGCCTTCCGGGTGCTGAGGATCTGCCGCGCGATGATGTCCAGGAACGTCAGCCCGTCCTTGACCGGCAGCGCGGACTTCGGCCCGGTGACGCCCATCGACGTGCCGAGGCCGCCGTTGAGCTTGATCACCGCGGTCTCGGCCAGCGCCGCGCGCATCGCGTCGGGATCGGTGTCGAGATGCTCCAGGTGGGGTAGATCCCCCACCGGCTCGATGTCGGCCTCGCGGATGGTGCCCTGCTGGCCCGACTCGAGCAACCGGTAGTAGTGCGAGAAGACCTTGATCGCGACATCAGCAGCCCCCGCCGCGCGCATCTTCTCCTGTGCCTGCCTAAGCCCCGCCTCACTCATGCGACAACCCTAGGGCAGAGGATGTAACGACGGCGTTTCCAGTGGCGGAGTTCATAGGATCTGAGGGTGATGCTCACCAAGACCGCCTTTCGGCAGTCGTTGCTCGAAGCCCGCCGGGTCGCCGGCCAGGCACAGGGTCTGCTGGATTCCGCCCGGCTGACAACGGAAGTCCGCCAGGCGCAACGGATCGCCCTCTTCGTGTCCCGCGGACTCGAACCGCAGACCGGCGCCCTGATCGACTGGCTGCTGGCCGCGGGCAAGGAGGTCCTGCTGCCGATCCTGTACGCCGACAACGACCTCGGCTGGGGTATCGCACCGGGCGCCGCTGACCTGGTTCCCGGGCGGCTCGGGTTGTCGGAACCACGGGTGGACCTGGGCTCCGACGCGATCGCGACGGCCGATCTGGTGATCTGCCCGGCGCTCGCGGTCGACCGTACCGGCGTACGGCTCGGGCGCGGCGGCGGTTCGTACGACCGCGCCCTGGCTCGCGTGCCGGCCGGTACTCCGATCTGGGCGGCCGTTTATGACAACGAAATCGTCGAAGAGCTC
The DNA here is from genome assembly GCF_004361855.1 of Kribbella caucasensis. GTDB lineage: Bacteria > Actinomycetota > Actinomycetes > Propionibacteriales > Kribbellaceae > Kribbella > Kribbella caucasensis. The sequence continues at coordinate 126,287 of NZ_SNWQ01000012.1, read as the reverse complement.
CCGGCCGACCCGCACGACCACCCGGTCCACGCGGCGATCACACCAACCCGATTGGTCCGGTTCTGACATGTTCGAGTCGTACGTCGAGAGTGGCGTCCTGGCCGGCGTGATCGCGCTGCGGGACCGGGCGGGTGAGACCTCGATCGAGGTGCACGGGCGGATGGCGTACGGCGGGGAACCGTTGGAGCGGGACAGCCTGTTCCGGGTCGCGTCGTTGACCAAGCCGATCGTGGCGGCCGCGGCGATGATCCTGGTGGACGAGGGCCGGATCGACCTCGATGCTCCGGTGGATCCGTTGCTACCGGAACTGGCCTCAGCCCGGGTACTGCGGCAGCCGGACAGTCCCGTGGACGACACGGTGCCGTTGGCTCGGCCGATCACGTTGCGGGATCTGCTGACGCTCCGGCTCGGGTTCGGCGAGACGGACCACTCGGGTCTGCGGGCCCTGGAGGAGGAGCTGGAACTGCGGACGCTCGGCCCGCCGAAGCCACGGACACCGTTGGAGCCGGACGAGTGGATGCGGCGACTCGGCACGGTGCCGTTGCAGTATCAGCCGGGTGAACGGTGGTTGTACGGGACCGGCTCGGACGTGCTCGGCGTACTGCTTGCTCGTGCGTCCGGGATGCCGTTGGAGGAGTTCTTGCGGGCGCGGATCTTCGAGCCGCTGGGGATGACGTCGACCGGGTTCACGGTCAAGGATGCGTCGCGGCTGACGACGGCGTACGTGGGTGACGAGGTGTTCGACTCGGCCGCGGAGAGCCAGTGGTCGTCGGCGCCGGCGTTCCCCGACGCCGGTGGCGGGCTGATCTCGACCGCGGACGACTTCCTCGCCTTCGCCCGGATGTTGCTTGCTGAAGGCAACGGAATCCTGTCGGCGTCGGCGGTGCGGCAGATGACGACCGACTACCTGACCGCGGCTGAGCGGGAGGCGGCCGCAGGCCTCCTCGGTGGCGCCGGCTGGGGTTTCGGGCTGGGGATCAGCCCGGACAGCTACGGCTGGGCCGGCGGGCTCGGCACCATGTGGATGAACGCGCCGGAGCAGCAGACCATCTCGATCGTGCTGACCCAGCGCGCGTTGTGGAGCTGGCCGGGCGACCTCTTCGAGGCCTTCACCGCTCCGGTTTGGTGAACGTGAGCGTGTGCTCGCGCTTCGCCTCGACCGCGCCCTTGCTGAACGCCCAGGGCAGGGTCTCGCCCTTCACCCACAGGTCGGTCTGGTCGGTGTAGTTCGAGCTGAACGCGTGGCCGGAGACGCCGGTCAGGTTGATCCAGCGTGACTTGTCGAAGTCCGACAGGTCGACCACCATCCGCATCGACGGGGTCGCAGTCACGGTGTATCCCTGGGACGCGTCCCAGGCGGTCGCGTTGACGAGCGACGAGCCGCCGCCGAGCTCGTACGGGCCGCGGTTGAACAGTCTGTCCACAGCGCCGATCCCGGACTTGCCGAGGGTCTGGTTCGTCAGGGTCAGCTTGTGCAGCCTGCCCCACTGCCAGTTGTCCGGCTCGCGCGCCATCTTGGTGGTGATCTCGGCCCGCGCGTCGACCAGGGACTCACGCAGGATGTCGTCGCGGCTCTCCCGCTGCGGGGTGCGCAGGTCGTCCCACCAGGAGCTGTTCGGCTGGTCCAGCAGGGTGCGGATCACCTCGAACCAGCGCGAACCGCCGTCCGGCCAGGCCGATTCCGGCAGTTGGTCGTGGAAGGTGAGCGCGAGCAGGTTGCGCCAGACGATGTTGAAGTACGCCGCCGGGGCCGAGTCGGCGGGCTCGGTGAAGTCCCAGCCGCGGAGCACGTCCTGGCCCTGCTTGTCGAAGTCGTCGTCGATCCCGATCCGGAGCAGAGACGGGACCAGCTTCTCGGCGTTCAGGTTCTTGGTGTCCAGCTGGATCGACGACATCTTGCCGACGTCGAGTTTGCCGGCCCGGCGGATCCGGTCGAGGATCTGCTGGGACCGGTAGCCGTAGTCCCAGTCGTTGGTCAGGTCGTACTTGTAGGACTTCGGCACCACGGCCTGGTTCGCGGTGACGATGATCCCGTCCGCCGGGTCGAACTCGGTCGGCATCGCCTGGAACGGGATGAACCCGGCCCACTCGTACTTCGGGTCCCAGCCCGGCACCGGCCAGTCGCCCGTGCCGGACCGGCGGATCGGGATCTTGCCGGGCGCCTGGTAACCGATGTGGCCCTCCCGATCGGCGTACACCAGGTTCTGCGACGGGACCTCGAACAAGGTCGCCGCGGTCCGGAACGCCGACCAGGTCTGCGCCTTGTTGATCGCGAAGATCGCGTCCGCGGTCCGGCCCGGGGTGAGCGCGGTCCAGCGCAACGCGACGCCGTACGGCTCGGTGCTCTTGCCCTTCGCGGCGAGGTCACCCGCCTCGCGCGCATCGTCGTCGACGTCCGAGATGAGCGGGCCGTGCCGGGTCTCCCGCACGGTGATCTTCTCGTCCTGCTCCTGCCCGGCGACCTTGAACGTCTCGGTCCGGGTGGTCAGCGGCTCGACCTTGCCGTTGTAGAGGACGCCCTCGCCGCTCAGCCGCTCGAGGTACAGGTCCATCACGTCGGGGTCGAGGTTGGTGAAACCCCAGGAGATCGAGCTGTTGTGGCCGATCACCACGCCAGGCAGGCCGGAGAAGCTGAACCCGGACACGTCGAACGGACACTGCGGGCTGAACTTGTTGCAGTGCAGGCCGACCTGGCTCCAGATCCCCGGCATGGTCGCGCCCAGATGCGGGTCGTTCGCCAGCAGCGGTTTGCCGGAAGTGGTGTGCTCACCGGAGACGACCCACGAGTTCGAGCCGATGCCGTCGCCGCGGCCGAGCAACTGCGGCAGGCCCTTGGCCACCTTGTCGACGCTGTCGAGCGACTTCAGCAGGTCCTTCGACAGCGTCACCCGGCGCGCCGCACTCTCCGACGCGGTGGTGCTGAACCTGCCCTCCGCGTCGACCGAGCCTTCGGGGAGGATCGGCTCGTTCCGGTCGTACGGGTACGCCGGGTAGAGGGTGTTGACGGTCTTCGCAGGGATCGTGGCGGCCAGCTTGGTCCGGGTGATCTCCTCGTCCAGGTTGCCGCCGAGGTCCCACGCCATCGCCTTCAGCCAGGCCAGCGAGTCGGCCGCCGTCCACGGCTCCGGACGGTAGTCGCTGTCTCCCCCACCGACCGCGGCCTGCAGCGACAGTACGGCGTACTCGAGGCTGAGGCCGGAGCCGGCGTGAGTGTCGAGGTACGCGTTGACACCGCGCGCGTAGTCGTCGAGGTACTGCCGGGTGGCCGGGCTGAGCAGACCCAGCTCCTTCTCGGCGACCCTGCGCCAGCCGAGCGTGCGGACGAACTTGTCCGTCTCGAGCGCGTCCTTGCCGAACAGCTCGGCCAGTCGCCCGGACGTCACGTGCCGGCGGAAGTCCATCTCGAAGAACCGGTCCTGCGCGTGCACATAGCCCTGCGCGGCGAACAGATCGGACGGCTTGTCCGCGTAGATCTGCGGGATGCCGTTGCCGTCGCGGACCACCTCGACGTCCGCTTCGAGGCCGGGCAGCTCGATCGACCCGTCGTAACTCGGGAACGAGTGACGGACCACGAAAACCCCGGTCCCGGCCACCACCAGAAGAACGGTGGCGAGCACGATTCCGGTCCCGATGATGACTCGAAGCAGGCGACGCACGGACCAACCGTAGAGAATCCGGCCCCACACCCCAAATGGGGGCTCAACACGGAGTGAGAGTGCTCACTTACGCCGGCGCGAGCGGCTGCGTTCGGTACCGAGTTGGAATACTTCGGGGCTCTGGCGCATTATTAGCAGTCGAGTAGTAGGAGTGCCAGGCGGCCCAGAAGGGGAATCACGTGCCGACGTACCAGTACCAGTGCACCGAGTGCGGCGAAGCTCTCGAGGTCCGGCAGAGCTTCACCGACGACGCGCTGACCGTGTGCCCGAACTGCGAGGGCACGCTGCGCAAGGTGTTCAACGCGGTCGGTGTGGTGTTCAAGGGTTCCGGCTTCTACCGGACCGACAGCCGCTCGTCGTCGAACGGCTCCGCCGCCGGCGGCAAGAAGGAGCCGTCGACCGCGGCGTCTTCGGCCTCCTCCTCGACCGGCTCCGGCTCTTCCGGTTCTTCTTCGTCGGGTACGTCGTCTTCGGGTTCCTCGTCCTCGGGTTCTGGCTCCTCTTCTTCGACGTCGACCAGCGCCGCCTGACCGCTCCGATCGGGGCCATGTGGATAACCAACCCGGGCCGGCTGGAGAAACTCGTACCTTCTCTGGCATGAAACCCTCTTCGTCCTTCCGCGACCTGTCCCGTCTCCTGCTCCGCGTCGCCCGCTGGCACCGTCGGCTCCTGGCCGGCGTCGCCGCGGCAGCCGCTGCCTGGTTCGCCCTGGCGGCCGTCTCCCCGCCGCCGGCGCCGACCATCGCCGTCCTCGCCGCCGAGCGGGATCTCCCAGGCGGCACGGCGCCCAAACCCGGCGACCTGCGCACGCTCCAGCTTCCACCTTCGGCCGTCCCCGCGGGCGCCCTTCGACCAGGCACCGACCTGAGCCGGCGTGTGCTCGCCACCGCGGTCCGCTCCGGCGAGCCGCTCACCGACGCTCGCTTCCTCACTCCGACGGCAGTCCCACCCGGCCTGGTCGCCTACCCCCTACGCCTCGACGACCCCGCCATCGTCGCCCTCCTCCATCCCGGCGACCGCCTCGACCTGTACGCCGCAACGTCCGCCGCCACCGACTCAGCCATCCACCTGGCTCGCGCGATCCCTGTGCTGGCCATCCCCGCTACCGCGACGCGGACCGGGCCGTCGGGCGCACTCGTCGTACTGGCAGCCACGCCCGCCACCGCCGCCCGGATCGCGCAGGCGGCAGCCAACTCGCGCATCACCATCGCGCTGACCCCCGACACGAGCTGAACTGAACTCCACTCGACTTTGCGGCGCGCGCGCTCGCCTGGGTGGGTCGGTAGCCCTACGTTGACCGGGTAAAGACGCCGAGGGCCACGTCAGGCCCTGAACTCGGAGGCAGGGACATGCTCAAGGGCTTCAAAGAATTCATCATGCGGGGAAACGTCGTCGATCTCGCGGTCGCCGTCGTGATCGGCGCGGCTTTCGGCCAGATCGTGACCGCGCTCGTCGAGGGCCTGATCAACCCACTGATCGCCGCGATCTTCGGCGAGCCCGACGTCACCGGGGTCGGCAACTTCGAAATCAACAACGCCGACTTCTCGATCGGCCTGGTGCTGCAGGCGCTGATCAACTTCCTGTTCATCGCCGCCGCCATCTACTTCTTCATCGTGCTGCCGATCAACAAGCTCAACGAGCGCCGCGCCCGCGGCCAGGAGCCCGAGCCCGAGGAACTCACCACCGACCAGCAGCTCCTCACCGAGATCCGCGACTCCCTCCGCACCCGCTCCTGACTGCTCTCCGGCCCGGGGCGGCGAGGTCAGTCGTCCCCGGTCGGGTACTGCATCCAGGTGTAGGCGATCGGCTGCGCCTTGTTCCACTCGGCGGCCAGCTCGTCGGTCACCCGCAGGAAGCCGACCCGCTCGTACATCCGTATCGCCGGGAGGTTGTCGGGCCGGACACGCAAGAACACATCCGAATGCCCGGAATCCAGTGCCTGCCCAAGCAGAGCACGGACGAACACCGGCCCGAGTCCGACCTCCTCCGCCGACGTCGCCCAACCAGCCACCAACGCGGTATGACCGCCCTCGAACTCCCGTAGCTCCATCACAGCCCCCTCCGACCGACCCTACGCAAGCAACACCCGATCGACCCACAGGAGCTGTCATTCGTGGTGTGGGGGGACCTCGCGGAGGATGCGCTCGTCGTCGTCGGCCGCGAAATCGTTGTCGCCCCAGGTCCGCGGATCGTCGTCGCGGGTCTGGTCCGGCAGCAGCGGCTCGTCGTCTTCATACGGGCTCGTCATGGCACCCAGATTACTGGGTCAGTCCTGCCCTGGGATGCGAGGCAGGTTCTGCTGCTGGCCGCCCTCCAACTCGCCGTGGGCCTGGGCTCCCGGCCCGACCTGCGGCTGCGCGGCCGCCTGCACCAGCGCCTGGATCCCCGGCTCGGTCTGCCAGCGTTCGGCCCCGAGCACCGACCAGGCCGTCAGCACCGACAGCGTCGGTACAGCGAGACCGCCGAGCTGCAGCGGTTCGGCGTTCTGGAAGCCGAAGGTGATCTGCCAGTTGGCCGGATCCGGATAGAACTCCTGCACCGCGCTGTAGTAGAAGCTCATCCAGCCGCGCTGGGCCAGATGCGTCATCAGCCGGTAGTTGGTCGCGATCAGCTGCACCTCCTGCAGATCGCGCCACATCAGCTGCATGTCCCGGCGCGCCGCCGCCTTCCGGCTGGAGTTCACCGCCGCGTTCGCCGCCATCATGCCGAGCACCATGCCGGGGTTGCCGAAGAAGAAGCCGCCGCTCTGCGTGTACCGGCCACTGCCCCCGTAAAGCCGGGCGTAGTGCGCCGAGGTCTGCAGGTACGCCGTCTCGCCCTGCTCGAGCACGATCCCGTACAGCGTCAGCGGCTGCGGCGCGTTCCCGCCCATCAGCCAGCGCGCCCAGTCCTGACCCAGCTGCCACTCCTCGCGTTCCCGGCGAGCGAGCTCGGCGGCATCTTTCCGCTTGCCCACGTCCGTCCCTTCCTCCGGCTGCAGTCGGCATCATTCCATCCCACCCGGGTGAACAGTCCGCAGGTGTTACAGATCTGCTGCTTTTGCCACTCGATCCGGCCCGTGACCAGATAGACGCGCCGCCGTGACACTTCTGCCACGATCAGCGCGACCTCGGTCCAGCATCATGGATGTCCTTGCCAACCCGGAAGGACCGAGTCGTGAGTGCATCAAGGACACGGGGCCTCATCGGGGCGACGCTCGTCGTGACCGTTCTCGGAATCACCGCCGCCTGCGGTGACGAGAGCGGCGCCCAACCCGCCGCCCAGCCCTCCACAACGCCGACCACCCCCGGCACCCCGCCAACCGCCACACCGCCCACCCCCAGCGGTACGCCGAGCATGGACTGCCCCGAGACGATCACCGCAGTCCGGCAGGCCGCCGACAAGACCGTCTGGGGCAAGGGCGCGGCCAAATCCCTGTTCGACCCCGTCAGCGTGACGATCTGCCAGTACGACGCGCAGGCATCCGGGCAGGACTACGCCACCGTCACCACCAAGCGGAACGGGAAACAGGCGACCGACCTGTTCGCCCTGGTCAACGCCGCGAAACCACAACCGTCCAAGCCGACCATGTGCACCAAGGAACTCGGCCCCACGTACGTCCTGCGGTTCACCGACAACGACCGCGGCGTACTGTCGATCACCGCCGAGGCCTTCGGCTGCCGGCGACTGGTCGCCGCCTCCTTCGAGGGACAGGGCAAACCCGGTGAGCTGCCCGCGCCTCGTGCCGTCACACCCGAGCTGGTGAAGTCGCTCGGCCTGCGCTGACCCCGCCCCGGACGCGCCCCCCGAAGCCGTCCGACCCGGGGTCACCCCCGCCCGCCTTGCGGATCCTCACCCACCCCCCGCAAGGCGGGCGGCGCGGCCTTGTCCGTACCGCCCGCTGGTTGCACCCTGATCGACATAGGCCGATTGGGGAGGGCTCATGCGGCTGGTCCGTCTGGTGGTCGCACTGCTGCTCACCTACTCCGCCGCCGCCTGCTCTGCCACAACGACAAGCGCGCCGACAGAATCCACAGCCACCCCAGGCAAAGCCGAGCCCTGCACGACCATCTCCGGCTTCACCTGTACGACGCTCCGCGTGCCCCTCGACCACCGCAAACCCGACGGCGAACAACTCGAACTGCCCGTTGCGGCAGCCGACAACGCCGACGCCCCACGCGGCGTACTCCTGATGCTCACCGGCGGCCCCGGCCAACCAGGAGTCGCCCTGGTCCCCCAAGTCCGTCCCTACCTGGACCCGGCCGTACTGAGTGAGTACCGCCTCGTCATGTTCGATCAGCGAGGCACCGGCACCAACGGCATCAACTGCCCCGAACTCCAGCGAGCAGTCGGCGGCTCCGACTTCCTCACCCCACCCGCGGACGCCGTCGACGCCTGTGCCCGCGTATTCGGCCCCCGCATCGACTTCTACGGCACACCCGACACGGTCGAGGACATCGAACTACTCCGCCGCTCCCTCGGTGCGGATCGACTGACTCTCGACGGCACGTCGTACGGCAGCTTCACCGCAGCGCAGTACGGATTGAAGTACCCCGACCACGTCCGCTCGCTCGTACTCGACTCAGTAGTCCCCCACCGCGGCTTCGACCCATTCAGCATCGACCTGATGAACCACACCGCAGACGTCCTCACCGCAACCTGCCGTCGCGACCCGGCCTGTACTACGGACCCGGTGGCCGACCTCGCCTGGCTGGTGCGACACGGCGAACTCGACGGCGCCCCACTCAACGGGACCGACCTGATCGAGTCCCTGGCGATCCTCAGCCTCAACTCGGTCAACCCATCGTTCGACGGCATCCCGAAGGTGCTGCACGACGCACGTAACGCGGACACCGCCGCACTGAAGGAGCTGATCCAGCGCGCAACCAGTCTCGGTGCCGGGCACGACGAACTGTCGGCCGGACTCCACCTGGCCACGCTCTGCTCGGATCTCCGCTTCCCCTGGTCGGCTGCCGATCCCCCTGCCGAACGCGTCGCCGCCCTGGAGTCCGCAGTACGGGCGCTTGACGATGCACGGCTGCACCCGTACGACGTACGGACCGCGCGGAATCAGTTGGCCATCGAGGGATGCCTGCGCTGGCCGTCGACGCGTTCGTCGGCATACCCGGCCGCGCAGGAACTGTTGCCGCGCACACTGATCCTGCACGGGAGCAACGACCTGTTCTGCCCGTTGTCGTGGGCGGAGTGGGAGCGGGACCACGCCCGCCAGGCGCAGCTCGTCGTAGTACCGGGCAGTGGACACGGCGTCCAGGGCAACCGGACAGATCCCACCGGGCGTGCGCAGGTCCGGGCGTTCCTGCTCGGCTGACGCCGCTGAGATGCAACTGTGTGTGAATCTCTGCAGCACCCTGCGTGGCTCAGTGCGTCTAATAGTTGTGAGGTGTTGTACGCCCAGCCGGGGAGTTGCGAGTGGAGTTCGAGGAGTACGCGTCCGCGCGCGGACAGGAACTGGTGCGTCTCGGGTTCACCCTCTCCGGCGACTACCAGCGGGCCGAGGACCTGGCCCAGATCGCGCTGATGCAGGCGTTCCGGTCCTGGCGGCGGGTGCAACGGGCGGACGACCCGCACACGTACGTCCGCAAGATCCTGGTCAACTCCTACCTGTCGATGACGCGCCGCCGGTCCTACACCGAGGCCCCGGCAGCCGACCTCGACCCCGAGCACACGGTGCCCGATCCCGCCACCGACATCGTGAACTCCGACGACCTCTGGCGCGCCCTGGCCACGTTGTCGGCCCGGGAACGGGTCGTCCTGGTGCTGCGCTACTACCAGGACCTGGACGACCGGACGATCGCCGACCTGCTCGGCATCAAACCGTCCTCCGTGCGTTCCACCGCGAGCAGAGCGCTCGCCACGCTGCGGAAGGCGAGGCAGTCCCACCGTGTCGATGAGAGGTTGCCGTGAGCAAGACCGAACTCGAGGACGACCTGCGCGTGACGTTCGAACGCGCCGCCGCGTCCGTCCCGTTAGCCCCTGACCTGACGTTGCGCGCGACCACTGGTGCGCGGCGAGCCCAGCGTCGTACCGGAGTCGCCGTCGGCACAGCCGTGGCCGGCGTCGCCGTGATCGCCGCCGCCGGCTTCGCCTTGCGCGGCGGCTCGGGCGCATCACTGCCGGAGCCCGCGGCCACCCCCGCACCAGCCGTTTCCAGTACTGCGGCTGTCGCGTCGGCGCAGTCCATATCCGGCACTTGGCGGCCGACCAAACTGGACGGCTACACCACGATGAAATCGGCCCGGCCCGAGGATCCGATACTCACCTTCAACCCCGACGGCACGTGGACCGGTTCCGACGGGTGCAACGGGATCAGCGGGACGTTCACGATCGGCCAGCGGGGCGAATTCACGTCGAAGGCGGCCGGCCAGCGGCTGATCGAGTGCGCGAACGTGCCGCATACGACTGCACTCAACGTAGCGAAACGGGTCGCGGTGGACAGCAAGGCGCTTCGGTTCTACGCGGGCGACGGGCGTGAAGTTGCGAGTTACGCTCGCACACGGTAGCCGAATTTGCTTGCGGACGGTAGTCGGCTATTGACTATGTGTCGTCCTTGAATGGACGATTCACCGGTAGGCCGTCCACGATTGGGGAGCTAGTGCGACTCACAGCAACCGTCCCGCTGCTCGCCCTCTGCTCCCTGTCACTCGGTGCGATCGTCGTCCCATCGGCCTCATCAACCCCAGCAGCCGTTGCTGTCTGCAACCACGCCGACCCGATGACCACCGCCGAGGACTCGCAACGGTTGTCCCGGCCGACGAGTGCTTCCGACCCGCGCCCGCTCGGCCAGACCCTCGCCGCAGGTGTCTCGGCAGCCGTCGAGTCGATCGAATCACTGGATGCGACCGGCCGTCCCACGTCCGGTCTTCCGTATGGGTTGAGCGCCGGCATCGTCGGCGTACTGGGGACCGAAGGGACCGGCTACAAGGTCGTCCTGGACGACTCGGTGGTAGACGAGAAGAAGTACCAGGCCGCGATCGACAAACACGTGCCGACCGCCGGTCGCGATCTGCTCGAGGTCGAACGCAGCTGCCGTTCCGCGCGCTCGATCGCCGCCGCGTGGAACGCCGTCAGCTCCCGCTCATGGTCAACGGATGCGGGCAAAACCGTGTTCACCGCCGACCTGGACCCGGCTACCGAAGACGTCATCGTCGAATACGACAAAGCGACCACTTCACCCGCCAGCGTCTCGGGATTGTCAAGTTTAGAAGGCGTTTCGGCCGTCGCCGGTGGGGTCGCGCGGATGTCCCGCTTCAACGACACCCCGAAGGGCGGCCACTGGGGCGGCGCCCGGATCACGTCGGCCACGAAGAACTGCTCAGCCGGCTTCTCCGTAGTACGGCGCTCCTCCAACACCCGCGGCTCGGTGACGGCCGGCCACTGCGGCGGCGTCGGCACCGTCTGGCGATCGGGGCAGCACTACTACGGCACCACCTCGGTCCGGACCGGCTACCCCGACTACGACCAGGCCCTCCTGACCGGCAGCGCGTACGGCGCCAAGATCTGGACCGACGGCCCCGGCGACACCGCCAACACCCGAGTCGTCAAGGGCGGCGACGACCCCGCCGTCGGCGCCTCCGTCTGCCAATCCGGCTCCTTCAGCACCTCACTCTGCGGCCTCACCGTCCGCTCCCTCAGCGCCAAGTACTGCGACACCGACGGCTGCACCACCTACGTCATCCGCGCCACCCGCAACGGCCAAACCGCCATCATCGGCGGCGACTCCGGCGGCCCCGTCTACTCCCGCCCCTCCCCCACCACAGCCACCATCCGAGGCATAACCTTCGCCGGCTCCGGCTGCACCGCCTCCCGCTGCACCACCATGTACGCCGAACGCCACAACTCCATAACCGCCCACCTAGGCGTAGTCGCCCTAACCGGCTGACCCTCGTTCTCACCCCTCGACTGGTTCCGCGCACCCCGCCGACAACTCCCCGGCCCCTTCCCCCAGGAGCAGCGCCAGCCACGCATCCGCCAACCCAAGTCCGCTACGCTGTCCCCGGCTCCACCTTCGAGCCACCATCGTGCGCCCCCGTAGCTCAGGGGATAGAGCGTCGGTTTCCTAAACCGTGCGTCGCAGGTTCGAATCCTGCCGGGGGCACAATGTGATGTCTCAGGACATCGCGGACGGCCGAACCCAATAGATGTGGGTTCGGCCGTCCTTGGTTTTTAGCGGGTGGGGCCGGGTGGTCGGCCGGTTCCTTGGTAGCGGTGGGTTGTGTCGAGGGTCAGTTCGCGGAGGAGTTCTCCGGTGGCGGCGTCGATGATGCGGATGTCGCGGTCTTGGACTAGGACGATGACGCGGGTTCGGGCGTGGGTTCGTCCGATGCCGATGGAGTAGAGCGTCCCGCCGTGGCGCAGGGTGATCTTGCCGGACTTGTCGATGCGGTCGTGCCGGATCCGGTCGTGGGTGTCGTCGGTGCGGTCGCCGGGGGTGGCCTTGGGTCGGCTGGTGTAGATCGTGGCCGGTGTGGCCCGGTGGGTCAGGGACCGGTGTGGCCGTCGCTGGTTGTACTCCTCGGTGAAGCGGTCGAGCAGGGCCTGGAGGTCGGCGATGGTCGCGGGCTGGTCGGGTTGGGCGCGGAGCCACTTCTTCATGGTCTGCTGGAAGCGTTCGACCTTGCCCTGGGTCTGGGGGTGCCAGGGGCGGCCGTTCTTCTGGTCCACGCCCAGTCGGCGGAGCTCGGTCTCGAGTTGGTTGCGGCCTCCTTTGCCGCCGGCCAGACGGGTGGTGAACACCATCCCGTTGTCGGTGAGGGTGGAGGCCGGGATGCCGTGGGTGGCAACGGTTCTGCGGAACTCGGTGAGCACGATCGAGCTGGTGACTCGGTGGTGGGCGGTGATGCGTAGTGCGTAGCGGGTGCAGTCGTCGAGCCAGGTCAGGATCTCGGTGTCGGAGCCGGGTCGGCCGTCGGGTCGGGTGAGTCGGTAGTGGGTGAAGTCGGACTGCCAGCACTCGTTGGGCATCGCGGCTTCGAAGCGGATGTAGGACGACTTCGGGCGCTTCTTCGGTTCTGGAGTGACCATGCCGCGGGCGGTGAGATGTCGGGCCACGGTGGCCCGCGACACGGTGATGTCGTGGTGGTGGGCCAGGTGCCAGGCGATGGTCTCCGGGCCGGCGTCCAGGCCTTGGTCGGCCAGTTCCTTGCGGAGCCGCACGATAAGGTCCACGACCTCTACGGGCGTCGCGTTCGGGTTGGAGGCGGGCCGTCGGGAGCGTGGATCGAAGACCGCGTCGCCCACGAGGTTGAGACGCCGTAGGTCGCGGCGACTTCCCGGACAGGACGGTTCTCGACCACCATCGCGGTGATCAGCAATCTGTTGGATGTCATGCCCGCACGCTCAGTGCGGGCGGCACTTCATCCGGGATCTCCGGAGACATCAGTCCGGCATGTCGTGAGACACGTGTCCGGGATGTCGTGAACCAGAACACTGCCGGGGGCACCCAAGCGGCAACTCGTGCCACATCACCACCTCGCTTGGCCCGGTTGATTCGCCCAACCGGACCCGCTTCCGCCACCGCGGCGTCAGAGCAGGCCAGAGGCCCTGTCGCTCGGTCGAGCAACAGGGCCTCTGAGCCGGTGACACCGAGGGGGTCGTCGTAGGGGCAGCGCGGGCGTCTACTTGACTTCTGACTTCATGACCAGCCGGAGTCCGAGGATGGCGGGCAGGACGAGCCAGGTTGACGCTGTGACCACGACGTTGGCCCACTGCTCAGCGGTAAGGGTGCCTTCGAACAGGGCAGCCTGGGCGTAGTTGAGGTCCACCCATGGCTGCAGGTCCCGGAACCACTCCTGGCTGGAAGCCAGGATGCCAGCGACGGTGGGCAGCAGGAGCGAGTAGACGAAATACGCCACCAATGCCCCCGCCGAGCTGCGGATCAGCATGCCCAGCATGGTGCCGGTCAGCAGACAGAGCAGGCTGCCGAGCACGATGTTCACGCCCTCGGCGAGGGACACGTCCCACACCATCTCCGTCCCGGTGATCGCGGTTCCCACCAGGTTGCCGATCGCTCCGATCACGAAGGCGAACAGCATCGAGGCGATGGCCACGGCGACCGACGAGACTGCCTTGGCTGCGATGACCCGGTTCCGGTGCGGGACCAACGTGAACGTCGTCAGACCGCTGCGTTGGCTCCACTCGCCGGTGATCGACAAGATGGCGATGATCGGCAGGACGACCGTCATCGGGAATCCGATCGCCTTGGCGAAGGTGTAATAGGTGAGGTCCGTCTCGGGGGCGAACGCGATCGTCCCGATCGTGGTCAGGAGGGCGGTGATGACGATGCTCGCCATCAGCCAGAAGCCAGAACGGGTGTCGAACATCTTTCGCAGCTCGACGTTGATGACTCGCGAGAGGGGCACCGGGTAGACGTCGGCGCGCTGGTCACGGACGGGGTCGATGACGATGGCGGTCATGCGCCTTTCCTTTCTCGTTGGGTGTCGGCCCTTTCTCGTTGGGTGTCGGCGGTGAGCTGAAGGAACATCTCCTCCAGGCCGCCGTCGACGGTGCGCAGCTCGATGAGAGCCACGCCTGCCTCGTGCGCCACTCGTCCGACCCGCGTCGGGTCCGCGTCGGTGCGCAGAGCTCCGTCATCCGAGACGGTGGTGGGGAGACCGGACGTGTCGAAAGCCCGCTTGAGGGCGTACATGTCTGCGGCACGGGCGATGGTGCCCGCGGACTGCAGGAGCTGCGTCTTCGAGCCCTGGCAGACGATCCTGCCGTTGCCGATCATCACGATGTCATCGGCGATAACCTCAATCTCGCGCAGCAGGTGCGAGGACAGCAGGACGGTTCCTCCCTGGTCGGCGTAGCCGCGGAGCAGGTCCCTCATCCAGCGGATGCCGGCCGGGTCGAGCCCGTTGGCTGGTTCGTCGAGGATCAGCACGGCCGGGCCGCCGATCAGGGCGGTGGCGATGCCGAGTCGCTGGCGCATCCCGAGCGAGTAGTTGCCCACCCGACGGTTCGCCTCGGTTTCGGTGAGGCTGACCAACTCGAGCATCTCGGCGACCCGCCGGCCGGGTAGCCCCATCATCCGCTGGGCGATGGTGAGGATCTCGCGGCCGGTGCGGCCGGCATGCTGGGCGGAAGCGTCAAGCATCACGCCGACCTCGCGTCCTGGGTTGCGAAGGTCCGCGAACCTGCGACCGGAGATGGTGGCACTTCCCGGGGTGGGTGAGGTGAGGCCGACCATCATGCGCATCGAGGTTGACTTGCCGGCCCCGTTCGGACCCAGGAAGCCGGTCACCCGGCCCGCCGGCGCAACGAAGCTGATGTTGTCGACGACGGTGCTGGCGCCGTACCTCTTGGACAGGGACTCGATGGTGATCACGGACGAGCGCCCCATCGTGTCCATACGCGCTCTTGGTGGTTCATGGTGTTGCTCCTTGGAGTGGTTGACCGAATGCCTCAACGCTAAGAACGCGGCGACGTCAGCGCGTCGTCATGAGGTCGCGATCGAGTCCGACCAGCCGACGAGTGGAGCGTCCTACTCAGGTAGGACTCTCGGCGCCGAGGACCCGGGGAGAGCAGGGTCAGCGTGAGCCGTCGGGTCGGTCCTGGGGCCGCGTCTCGGACGCGTCGAAGAGGCCTGTCTGGTAGGCGAGGACGATCGCCTGTGCGCGGTCGCGCAGGTCGAGCTTTTGCAGCAGGCGGGTGACGTGCGTCTTGACCGTCGTGTCGCTGATGAAGAGCTCGTGCCCGATCTCGGCGTTGGACAGACCGCGCGTGATCAGGCGGAACACCTCCATCTCCCGGGCGGTCAAGGTGTCCACCGCGCCTTCGGCGGAGCCTGTCGGTGGAGGCGGGTGAAGTGCTGGATCACCCGTTTGGTGATGGCGGGCGAAAGGAGGGCATCTCCGGCGGCAACGGTTCGCACAGCGGCGATCAACTGCTCGGGAGGGTCGTCCTTGAGGACGAAGCCGCTCGCGCCGGCTCGCAGCGCTTGGTAGACGTAGTCGTCGAGATCGAAGGTGGTGAGGATCAGGATCCGCGCAGAGGCATCTGCCGCCAGGATCCGTCGGGTCGCCTCGAGCCCGTCGAGCTCCGGCATCCGAATGTCCATCAAAATGACGTTCGGGTGGAAGCGGGCGGCCTGGGCCACCGCCTCGAGGCCGTTGCTCCCTTCCGCCACCACCTCCAGGTCGGGCTCGTCGGCGAGCAGCAGCCGGAACCCCGCCCGTACCATCGATTGGTCGTCCACCACGAGGACACGGATGGTCATCGGGTCCCGCCGTCCAACGGGAGCTGTGCGCGGAGCACGAAGCCGCCGGCCCGGCCGGCGCCCGCAGTCATGTCCCCGCCGAAGATCCTGACGCGCTCGCGGATGCCGACCAGTCCGTGGCCGACACCAGCGTCGGTGGAAGGGCCGCCGGGGCCGTCGTCACGTACTTCGAGTCGAAGCTCCGTGGCGGAGTACTGCACCTCCACCTCCGCCTGGCTCGCACGGGCGTGCTTGAGGGCGTTGGTGAGCCCCTCCTGCAGGATGCGGTAGGCGGAGAGGTCGAGGCCTGGCGGCAGCGCGAACGGCTCACCGCTGATTTGGAGCCGCACGGGCAGCCCCGTAGCTCGCACGTCGTCCACGAGTGAGTCGAGGTTGCCGAGTCCCGGGTGCGGCAGGAGCTCGAGCTCGTCGCCATCATGTCGCATCGCGTTGAGAAGGCGGCGCATCTCCGCGAGCGCCGTGCGTCCAGCCTGCTCGACGTTCTTGAGCGTCTCCCGATCCTCCGTGTCGGTCTCGCGCATCCGGTGGCGCACAGCCCCCACCTGGAGGACCATCACGCTGACGGCGTGTGCGACGACATCATGGAGCTCTCGTGCGATCCGTGCGCGCTCCTCGGCCACCGCAACGCGAGCCGCCGCCTCCCGCTCTCTCTCGGCCCGAGTCGCGCGCTCCTCGGCAGCCTCGATCTGCTCGGTTCGCCCCCGTAGCGCGAAGCCGACGAGCCAGCCGATCCCGAAGAGCACCGGCGTGAAGATGAGGTCGCCACTCGCGTGATCCGGGTCGTTATAGATGACGATCGCTGCGCCGCTGAGCACGATCGCCAGGCCGACCCGTGCCTGCGTGTCGCGGCGCAGGTTGCCGAGCAGCAGGGCAGCACCCATTCCGGCGACGAAGAGCCCGGCCTTGTCGACGATGAGTAGGCCGTCCACGAAGGAAAGCGCCGCACTTGACAGCCAGGTGACCGCCGGTGCGGCGAATGGGACGTGGCGTCGCCCGAGCAGGGTGAGAACGATGGCGGAGACCGCGAGCACTTCGAACCACAGCATCGGGCCGGTGGGGTGGCCCGGGTCGTCGCGCAACGCCGTACTGATCGCGCTCTCGACCGCCGCGATCACAAGCAGGAGGTCGAGACCGTACTTCGAGAAGAACAGCCGCGCTCGGCTCACCTGGTCAACGTACGTCACCACGATCATTGTTTGCGTCCTACCAAAGTCGGACGGCCGCTCATCGCATGGTGCCGGCGCGAACGAGGCCTTCCGACGACGCGCTCGAGGAGTACACGCCCATAGCGTCGTGAACACCACAAGAACCGCTGAGGACCAGCCTCAGCCCCGGAGCTGACGGAAGTGGACGACATGGCGGCATCGTTGATCATCGAAAAAGAGTCGGGGACCTGGACCGGTTGGATCCACCCGCACAACGGCTACTACGCCGGCGACCTCAGCGACTCTCCACCGCCCACGCAGAGCCAACTGGGCGCACTGATGACCCTTTGCCGTGATCCGGCACAGCCGCAGCCTCACCACTGACCCGGCGGACAAGCGCCACGACCACACGAACCCTCACCCGCGAAAGCACCTGACATCAAGACATCCGACACCGGTTGCCCGCGACAACAGTCTCCTCTTCGCGTCCGACAGCGGGCAGGCGTGGATGTGCCAGTGAGGTCGTATGATCGATCGGTGGTGCGACCGGCCTATCCCTTGGTGACTGCGCGGCTGAAGCTGCGGCCATTTGCGGCCGCCGACTTCGAGGACCTGTACGCGATCAACTCGCGGCCGGACGTGACCCGCTACCTTTACTCGGAGCCGGGTGACGCTGCGCAGGTGCGGGAAGTTCTCGATCAGAAGATCGGCGAGTCGATGCTCGACGAGGTCGGGCAGCGCCTCTCGCTCGCCGTGGTCCGGCCGGAGCTCAACCGGGTGATCGGCGAGGTTCACCTGCAGTGGTTGAGCCGGGAGCATCGACAAGGCGAGATCGGGTTCGTGTTCCACCCTGACCATCACGGCAAGGGGTTCGCCACCGAAGCAGCTGCGGTGGTGCTCCAGCTCGGCTTCGCCGATCTCGGGCTGCACCGGATCATCGGCCGACTCGATGCCGGAACCTCGGTTCGGCCCGGGTACTGGAGAAGCTCGGCATGCGACGCGAGGCGCACTTCGTGCATGACGAGTTCTTCAAGGGCGAATGGGCCGACCAGCTCATCTACGCGATCCTCGTCGACGAGTGGACGGCACGGCGCTGAATTCTTGCCCCACTGCGGGCAACGCACGGCGGCCACCTTTCTGGCAGGCTGCATTGTGTGGGTGCCGCAGAGCGTGGGCGCAACGTCCGGGATGCCGCTTGACATTGCATCGACGATGTTGCGGGGCCATATCGGACCTGGCGGCTGAGGCGTAGCCTCATTTTCTAGGGGGCGTGGGGGCTACGCAGCTGGTGGGGAGCAAGTCGGGGGAAGGTCGTCAGCGCTGCCATTGTCTGAGGTGTCTCGAGGAGGTGGCTGATGCGGGGCGTGGCAAGGTGCATGGCAACAGGCTTCCTGGGAGTTGTGCTGCTGATTGGCCTGGGCGTGGAGACCGCGGTTGGACAGGAGAGCGCCGATCTTCAAGTCACGAAGGTGGCTTCGTCGAAGGCGGTGCGGGTGGGTGAGACGGTCACGTACACGGTGACGCTCACGAATCTCGGTCCTGGTGTGGCCGTGGGTGTCGTGTTCGGTGACTCGCTGCCGGACCAACTCAACCTCGTGAGCTCGACCTGCGATGGGGTTTCCGCGTTCTGTACGGTCGACAGCCTGCCAAGTGGTGCGAGTGCAACGCTCACGATCGCCGCGACGCCGATCACGAACTTGGCGCGCACTGAGCGGCTCATCGGCAACACCGCATTCATCGCGGACTTCGGGACGACGATCGATCCCAACCCGGGCAACGATCAGGCCTCGGCCACGGTTCGAGTTGTGGGGCCGCTCTAAGGCGACCCATGCATCAAGGGAGGGATCAATGAAACGCGTGCTTGCAGTCATGCTCGTTTGCGTCTTCGCAGTAGTAGGTACTGCGCCGTCCGCGGTCGCGGGGAAGAAGCTGGCAACGGTGGCCCCGAGGATCATCAACTTCGGGTCCGTACCAGTGGGAACCGAGGTTCTCGCGGGCGCGAAGATCACGAATACCAGTGGCTCAGACCTGCTACTGCTTGTTGAGGGAGGGCTGCCGGATGACTTCGGATTCGGACTGCTGCCCGGCTCGACCTGCCCGGCGCTGACGCCCGGAGACATCCTCGCCGCCGACGAGAGCTGTGATGTCGTGGTTCGCTTCACCCCGACCGACTTCTTCGCCGGACTCCGTCAGACCGGAACACTCACCGCAACCGTGCGGGATCCGACGACCGGAGACCTGCTTTCCACGCTTTCGATCACCGTTGTCGGACGAGGCCTGACGCCGTAGGAGGCCGCCGCGACCCGGACCCGGCACCGTGCTCTACTTCGGGGATGGATGATCGGCTGTCGGACTCAACCGATGCGGCGAGTTGGCGGCGGGTGGCGGTGCGGCCTGTGGTTGAGGCGTATGCCGGGTCGCAGGGGTCGACGCGGTGATGCTGAGCGGGTCGACAGCTCGTGGTGACGCCGATCGGTGGTCGGATGTGGAGGTCGGGGTGTTCTGGTCCCGGCGACCGACGGTTGAGGAGCGGGCCGCGGTTGCCCGGGCGGCTTACGCGGCCGACATCCGTCTGGTGAGCGGTGAGGACGCGAACCCACCCTGGTACGACCACATCTACCTTGGTGCCGAACGGCCGGACGGGCTGATGGTCGAAGTCGTACACACGTTGACGAGTTTGGTCGATGAAGCTCTCTTGCTCGCCCGCGAGTTCATGCGGATCGGGAGCCAGGTGCTCAACGTCCTGCACGCGCTGAACGGCCGGTACTGCGGACACCCGTCGGCGTTCAAGCGTCTCGACGCGCTGGAACACGAACTGCCGATCGCACCGCACGATCTTGCTGCCCGGCTGCGTTCGGTGTTCACTCTTCCCGCACCAGAGGGGGCGGAAGCGCTGCGCAGCCTGTTCGAAGAGACCTACGACCTTGTCGAGGTTCACCTACCCGAAGTGGACGTCGACCGGCTACGCGCCCTGTTCCGATCTGACCGACAACCGCTGGAAACCCTGCCCACGACCGGCTGATTGTCGGCTCGGCCCGAAGTGGTCTTCTCGATCACCTGGCCGGTTCTGTCGGCCTAAGTCAAGCCATTTGGCCCATACGTTTCTGCAGGAACGTGCAACGCGAAGTGCCTGTCAGGGGCGGCTTGGGGATCGTAGCCTCGGAGTGCCTGATTCCTGCGCCCCCTGGAGATGGAAATGAAGAGTTGGCGTCGAGTCATGTCCAAGCTGCTGGTATTGCCGTTGGCGATCGTGGGAGTGGTCGGGTCTCCCGGCGTGGCCTCAGCCGCGGTCACCGTGCCGCCTGGTGCGGCGGGGCACACGTGCAGCGAATACCAGTACGTGAACGGACTGCAGCACTACTGGCAGGCGTGCGCGTGGGCGGACTACCGGTACGTGTGGTTCACAGCCAACTTCGGCAACACCGGTTCCAGCGACTGGCGTCCCGACACGGTCTACGTGAACTACATCAAGAGCGGCGTCAGCTACACGTGCTACCTCGGGTGGTGGCAGGAAGGGAGCTTCAACGTCCCCGCCAATTCCGTGACGAGCACTCCTCGGTCGGCCTGTGTCCTCACGCGCGTGCCCGGAGCATACGCCGCCGACGTGCACATCAATGATTCGAACCCGAACTATGGCGTGACGGCCCACAGCCCCACGCTCCAGGTCCAGTAGCCACTGGAGCGCCGGGCCGGCTGGCTAGCGGAGGATCGCGCCCATTAGGTCGAAGCCGAGGCGCATTACCACGTCGGTGGCCAAGCGATGGTAGACCAGGCGGCCGTCGCGGGCCGACGTGATCAGGCCCGCGTCGCGTAGCCGGCCCACGTGCCGGGAGACCTGCGGAGCCGACATCCCGGTCCGGCGGGCGAGTTCCGAGGTCGTGATGGCCTCGCCGGCCAGGTGGCGGCACAGCGCCAGTCGCTGCGGATCCGTCAGGATCGACATCCGCGACTTCACCAGGGCGAGGCTCGGGGCCTGTGCGTCGTCCGCCGGTGCGACTGGCGCGTGCACGATCACTGGCCAGCGTCGCTCCACCTTGATGAGGACGTGCGGGTACGACTGCAGCGATGGGACGACCAGGCAGTGTCGCGTTGCCAGGTTGACCACCGCGTGCTGCAACTTGTCGTAGACGACGCGATCCGGTGACCGTTCGAACCGGGACGCCGGTCCGAGCGACATGAACACCGTCGCCAGCGGCTCCTCAGCGAGGCGTCGTACCAATTTGTCGCTGGCCTCGCGCAGCCTGCCGTGAGCTTGTTCCCAGTACTCGTCGAAGAACGAGGACTGGCACTCCGACAAGGCTTCGAGCAGATTCGAACGCAGGCCGGCCGCATCGGCGAAGAGCCGCTCGGCCAGTTCCTCGCGCAGATAAGACCGGCGCCGGGCCTCACGCAGTACCCGCTCCTGCTGGTCCGGCTCGTTCAAGACGTCGGCGAAGCTTCCGAGCTGTACGCCGACGATCGCGTAGGCGATGTGTTCCGCGAAGACGTCGAGGTCCAGGTCCGCGAGCGTGTCCAGCTCCTCGGCCAGTGTGCGGTCGAGCGGAAGAGTGAGCGGCAGCATGAGCCGGCAGCGGAACCGAGCCCACAGCGGCGAAAAGCGCCGTAATGACGGCACCAACGAGGGCGGGAGGGCCGCGGTCGTGGCCGCGCCCAGCGCTGCTGCCGGGGGTGATGATCCTGCTCGGTGAGCACGTGAAGGCTCGCCATCAGCTCCGCCAGCGGGCTGCATCCGACCGTCACCTGCGTTCGCCGAAGCCCCTCGAGCAGGAACGTGATGGCCATGGCGGCATGGTAGGGCGCTGTCCGCTTCACGATTGACGCAGCCGCGGCAATCGTCGGGCTGCACCGAAGCGTTCGGGCCTACCGTCAGTGCACTGCACGTTCGGGGGACGTAGCTCAGCTGAATATCCCCAACATCCAAGGAGCCACTCGATGTCCGACTCGCGCACTCGAAAACCAGCTCGCTTGCTGGTATCAGTCGTGGCCACTCTCCTCGCGCTGTCGGCCTGCAGCGCGATCGACGAGACCAGCGCCGGCAACACCACGACCGCCGAGCGCGCGGCGGGTGGGGAGATCGTCTTCGGGGCCGAGGACGAGCCGTCCGGCTTCAACTACGCGACGTCGAAGGACTCGATCCTCGGCGTCCGTGACGTGGTCGAGAACCTCTTCTTCTTCGCCGCGAAGTCGCGTCCGGACGGCACCCTGTACTACGAGGGTCTCGCCGCCGAGCCCGCGATCGTGTCGGACCAGCCGCAGATCGTCGAGTGGAAGATCAACCCGGATTCCACCTGGAGCGACGGTACGCCGGTGACCACCCAGGACATCAAGTACTACTTCGACAACGTCACGAACCCGAAGAACGACGTGGCCAGCCGGGTGGGCTACGACCTGATCAGCAAGCTCGACCTCGTTGACGCCAAGACGTTCCGGGCCACGTTCCGAAGCCGGTACGGCGACTTCCGCGGACTGTGGCAAGCCGTCCCGCAAGCGGCGCACCTCAAGTCCACGCCGGGCGGATGGGAGAACGGACTGAACAACGATCCTGGTCCGTCCGCCGGGCCGTACAAATTCGAGCGGTGGACCAAAGGCGAGTCAATCACCCTGGTCCCCAATCCCCAGTGGAAGCTGCAGCCGAAACCCACCGTCGACCGCATCGTCTTCCGCTTCCTGCCGGAGTCGTCCACGATCCCGGACGCCCTGCGGAACCAGGAGATCAACATCGTCGAGGCCCAGGCGCAGCTCGACCTCATGCAGGATCTGCAGCACGTCGACGGGCTGAAGCTCGAGATCTCCACCGGACCGAGGTTCGAGCACCTCGTCCTCAACCACAAGGATCCCGTGGTGGGAGATCCCGCCGTACGCAAGGCGATCGCGCACGCCCTCGACCGCGACGCGATCGTCAAGGCGCTGGTGGCGCCGTTCCAGCCCGAGGCGAAGCGACTCGACAACATGGTGCTGACGAACGCCCAGGCGCCTGGCTCGGAGCCGCATGGCGAGCAGTACCACAGTGCCGACCCCGAAGCGGCGAAGCGGATCCTCCAATACGCTGGCTGGATCCCGGGACCGAACGGCGTACGGGCCAAGAGCGGCAAGCAACTGACCATTCAGTTCTCGGCCGTCGCGGGCAACCAACGCCAGGAGCAGACACTCGAGCTGATCAAGAATCAGCTGTCCAAGGTCGGGATCAACCTCACCATCGACACTTGCCCGGCCGCTTGCCTGTTCAGCGACCGGCTCCCGGCCGGCAAGTTCCAGATCACGCTCAAGGGGTTCTCGGGCAGCCCGTTCCCGGTCGCGGATGCGAGGGCGCGCTTCGGGACAGGTGGCGGCGACAACTACTCGAAGTACTCCAACGCCCGCTTCGACGAGCTGGCCAAGCAGGCCGCCGAAACCCTGCAGGCGCAAGAACAGATCCGGCTGGCGAACGAGATGGACAAGGTCCTGTGGGAGGACCTGCCGATGTTGCCGCTGTTCCAGCGACCCGATCTGGTGGCGTACCGCGCATCCCTGGTCGGGATCGAACCGAACGGCACCCGGGACGGGGTCCTGTGGAACGCCGCCGGCTGGGGCCTGTCGAAGTGACCACCATCCCGAGAAGGACGCAGTCATGCTCCGCTACATCCTGAAACGGCTGGCCGCCTCCGTCCCGATGATGCTCGTCGCCAGCTTCGCGGTCTTCTGCCTGGTCGCCCTGTCCGGCGACCCCCTCGCCCGGCTGCGGGAGCAGCCGGGCGTGTCCGCCGAGGCCATCGCCGCGCGTTCGGAGGCGTTGAACCTCGACCAGCCGCTCATCGTCCGTTACCTCGGTTGGATCACCAACGTTCTGCAAGGCAACCTGGGCCTGTCCCTGGACGGTGAGCCGGTAGCCGACAAGCTCACGCGGGCCTTCAGTGTCACCCTGCGGTTGGTCATCGCCGCGGCCGTGGTCGCGATTCTGCTGGCCGTCGTCGTCGGCGTGCTGTCAGCGGTACGCCGCTACACCGTCTGGGACTACTCGGCCACCTTCGCCGCGTTCGTCTTCTTCTCCATGCCCGTGTTCTTCCTCGCCGGGGTGCTCAAGGACCTCGCGATCAGGCTCAACGAGGCGACCGGACACGTGATCTTCACAACGGTCGGCGAGCGGGGATCCGGTGCGGTGACCGGCCTGCTGGACACGATCTCCGACCGCGCCGGGCACATGGTCCTACCGACCTTGACGCTCGTACTGGTGACGTTCGCCGCCTGGAGCCGGTATCAGCGCGCGAGCATGCTGGAGATCCTCGGCGCGGACTTCATGCGAACCGCACGGGCCAAGGGCGTTCCGGAGCGATCCGTTCTGCTCAGACACGGCCTTCGCAACGCGTTGATCCCGCTGACCACGATCGTCGCCGTCGACTTCGCCACCTTGGTGAACGGATCGATCGTGATCGAGACCGTGTACGCGTGGAACGGCCTGGGCCGCCTCTTCATCACCTCCCTGCAACAAGGCGATGTCCAGCTGAGTACCGCTTGGCTGCTGATCGCGGCCGGTGCGGTCGTGGTGTTCAACCTCGTCGCCGACATCGTCTACGCGCTGCTCGACCCGAGGATTCGCCATGCCTGAACCACTTCTCCTGACGGGCGCGCCACGGCAGTCGCGATCCCAGCTCCGGTTGGCGATGCGGCGCTTCGTTCGCCATCGCGCTGCCATGGCCGGCACCGTTGTGCTGGTCCTCGTTTTCGGGGCGAGCTTGATCGGTCCGCACTTCACGCCGTACGGTTTCGCCGAGCTCACCGAGGACTACTCCCAGCCTCCCTCCGCGGAGCACTGGATGGGGACCGACGCCATCGGGCACGACCTGCTTTCCCAGGTACTCCGGGCCTCGCAGAAGTCGATCCAGATCGCCCTGGTGGTGGCCGCCCTCTCGACGTTCATCGGAGTCCTTATCGGGACAGTGGCGGGCTACTACCGAGGTTGGGTGGACACACTGTTGTCCCGGATGACCGACCTGGTGCTCGTGGTCCCCGTTCTCGCCGTACTTCTCGCCGCCGCGAACTCGATCTCGCAGCGCGGCGGCAACTGGTTCCTCGTCGCTATCCTGATCGCTCTGTTCCTGTGGCCCACCGTGGCACTGGTCGTGCGCAGTACGGTGCTGAGTCTGCGGGAGCAGGACTTCGTCCAGGCCCAGGTCGCGATCGGAGCCAGCGACGTACGCATCATCGTCAAGCACCTGATCCCGAACGCCGTCGGTCCGATAGCGGTGAGCGCCACGCTGCTGGTGGTGACGGCGATCCTGCTCGAGAGCTCGCTCGCCTTCCTCGGTTTCGGCATCGCGCCACCGGACACTTCGCTCGGCAAGCTCGTCGCCGTCGGACAGACCGCTTCGTCGAGCAGGCCCTGGCTCTTCTACTTCCCTGGCGTGGTCCTGCTCGTCATCTGCCTGTGCGTGAACTTCGTCGGCGACGGTCTGCGGGACGCCTTCGACACAAGGCGTTCAGGAGGCCGAGCATGATGGGGCCGGGTATTACGAGGACAACCGACGGGCTGCGGGTCCGCGACCTGACGGTGACCTTCCGGGCCGACGGCCGGGACGTGCCCGCCGTCCGCGGCCTGGACCTCGACGTCCGGCCAGGAAAGGTGCTGGCACTGGTAGGTGAGTCGGGCTCCGGCAAGAGCGCGTCCGTCCTCGGCATGCTGGGTCTGCTGCCTCCCGGAACTCGCACGACCGGGACAGCGATGGTGAACGGCGTCGACCTCCTCAGCCTCAGTTCCGCCAAGCTCCGCCGGCGACTCGGCAAAGACGTGGCGATCGTATTCCAGGACCCGATGACGAGCCTGAACCCGGTACACACGGTCGGGCAACAGGTCGCCGAAGCCCTCCTGGTGCACGACCAGGGATTGAGCAGTCGGCAGGCCCGCGCCCGTGCGGGTGAGTTGCTGGCCCGGGTCGGCATTCCCGCAGCCGTACGCCGCCTCGACGACTACCCTCACCAGTTCTCCGGCGGTATGCGCCAACGTGTGATGATCGCCATCGCGCTGGCGAACTCGCCGTCGGTCCTGGTCGCCGACGAACCCACCACGGCGCTGGACGTCACCGTCCAGGCCCAGATCCTCGAGCTGCTCACTGATCTTTGCCGTGAGCAACAGACCGGCCTGGTCCTCGTCACCCACGACCTCGGCGTGGTCGCTGGTGTCGCCGATGACGTCGCGGTGATGTACGCCGGCCGCATCGTCGAGCGGGGCACCGTGGACGAGCTCTTCTACCGCAATTCCCATCCCTACACGCAGGGCCTGCTGGCAGCCGTTCCCAGGATCGACCTGGCCGACTACGAGCCTGAACCGATCCCGGGTACGAGCCGTTCGGCGGCCGGCGTGGACGTGGGCTGCTCCTTCGCACCCCGGTGTTCCTGGGCGGCCGAAACATGCCTGACCGACGACCCACCGCTGCAAGACCTACGTCCTGGACACGGCGTCGCATGCCTTCGCGCGGAGACCGTGGCGGCAGCCCAGGAGAGGAAGTCCAGATGATCGAGGTATCGAACCTGGTCAAGACCTATCCCGTGAATCACCGCAAGGAACTGACCGCGGTCGGCGGGGTCTCCTTCTCCATCCGCGAAGGAGAGACGCTGGCGCTGGTCGGCGAGTCGGGATCGGGGAAATCCACAGTGGGCCGATGCCTGCTGAGGCTGATCGAGCCGACCTCCGGAGACGTTCGCTACCGCGGGAAGTCCATCACTGGCCTGTCCCGGCGGCAGTTGCGCCCACTGCGCCAGGAGCTGCAGATCGTCTTCCAGGATCCGTACTCGGCCATCGACCCCAGGATGACGATCGAGGCGTTTCTCGCTGAGCCGATGCAGGTTCATGGCTGGGCCCGGCCCGACATCGCAGTACGGGTCACCGAACTCCTCGTGACGGTCGATCTCGGCCCCGAGCTGGCGGGCCGCTACCCGCACGAACTCTCCGGCGGACAACGACAACGGGTGGTCATCGCGCGAGCGCTCGCGCTGCGACCGAGACTGCTGGTGCTGGACGAGCCGGTCGCAGCTCTCGACGTCAGCATCCAGGCCGGCATCATGCGTCTGCTCAGCCGACTGCAGCGCGACCAGGGCCTGAGCTACCTGTTCATCGCTCACGATCTGGCCGTCGTCCGTCAACTGTCGCACCGGGTGGCCGTGATGCACCGCGGCCTGATCGTCGAGACGGGCGCCGCGAAGGACGTCTACACCTTCCCGCGCCACCCGTACACCCGCGCACTGCTGTCCGCCATCCCGATGCCCGATCCGCGGCTGGAACGCCAGCGGAAACGGATAGTCCTCAGCGGCGATCCACCAGACCCGGCGGACCGCATCGAGGGGTGCGCGTTCCGGTCGCGCTGCTGGAAGTCCGAGGAAGACTGTTCGAAGGAGGAACCCACGTTGACGGCGTACGACACGCCAACGCTCGTCGCCTGCCACCATCCCGAGACCGAGCCGGCCGGCATCGGCGCGGAGTCGCGCTCGTGACCCGGCCCGCGCTCACCGACGTCTCACCGGGACGGCTTCCGGGCCGTGAGCTGTACCGAACCGTCCTCCAGATCCCCATGCGTGACGGTGTCGCCCTCGTCGCCGACCGCTACACGGCCGAATCTGACCCATCGCCCCGGCCGGTCATCCTGGAACGGACGCCGTACGGCCGACGCAAGCAGCGCCGATCCGACGAGAACCACCACGACGAGCCCGTACCGCAGCCCGAGGACATCGCCCAGTACTTCGTCGACGGCGACTACCACGTCGTACGTCAGGACTGCCGTGGTCGTGGCGACTCGGGTGGCCGGTTCACCAAGTACCTCAGTGAAGGTCCCGACGGCGCGGACACGATCGAGTGGATCGCCGCGCAACCTTGGTGCGACGGCCGGGTCATGATGACCGGGACGTCGTACTCCGCACACGTCCAAGCCGCCGCGGCCACGGAGTCCCCCAAGGCGTTGACGGCCATGTTCCAGGATTGTGGCGGGCTCTCCAGCGCATACGAGGCAGGCAGCCGGATGGGCGGGGCGTTCGAGCTCAAACAGGTGACCTGGGCGGTGGAGCACGCAAAGCAGAGCCCTGAGGTCGTGAGGGACACGCTGCTCGCGGCGGCCCTGGCAGAGATCGACTTGCGCGACTGGTTCGGTGTGCTGCCGTGGAGACCGGGCACCTCACCGCTCAGCCTCGTGCCCGAGTACGAGGAGTACCTGCTCGAGCAATGGCGCCAGGACCGGTTCTCGGACTTCTGGCGGCTCCCGGCGATCTACAGCCGGGAGTCCTACTCGCGCTACCCCGACATCCCGACCATGCACCTCGGCAGCTGGTACGACCCGTATGTGCGGTCCACGATCGAGAACTTCGGGTCGCTGACCACGCGGAACGAGTCCCCGACGTTCCTGGTCATGGGTCCGTGGACACACGGCCGACGCTGTACGCCGTACGCGGGGGACGTCGACTTCGGACCCACCTCGACGTTGTCCGGCAATGTCGACCAGTCCTACCTGTCGTTCCGCCGCCGCTGGTTCGACCAGGCGATCGGCCGAGCGGCGGCCGGCATGCCGAAGGTGCAGTACTTCCTGATGGGCGGGGGCGACGGCCGACGCAACGAGGCGGGCCGAATGCGCCACGGTGGTGAATGGCGCACCGACACCGCTTGGCCGCCGACTTCCGCACGGCCCGTTCAGCTCTACTTGCATGCCTCCGGCAACCTCTCCGAGCAGCGGCCGGAAGAACTGGTGGCCGGAGTCGAGTACGACTTCGATCCGCGTGACCCGGTCCCGACGATAGGTGGGCAGGTCACGTCGGGCGAGCCGGTGATGAGCGGCGGTGCGTACGACCAGACGCCCGACAGCCGGGTCTTCGGTGCGATCAGGCCCTATCTGCCGCTGAACACCCGACCCGATGTCGTCAGCCTGGTGACCGCGCCCCTGGACGAACCGGTCGCCGTCGCCGGACCCGTATCCGCGCGGCTCTTCGTCTCGTCGAGCGCTCCGGACACCGACTTCACCATCAAGCTGATCGACGTCCACCCACCGAACGAGGACTACCCGCACGGGTTCGCCATGAACCTGACCGAAGGCGTGTTCCGCTGCCGGTTCCACGCGTCGTTCGAGGAACCTCAGGCGCTGTCCCCCGGGCACGTCTACCAGGTCGAGGTCTCGGCCCCGGACACGGCCAACCTCTTCGGCGCCGGACATCGGATCCGGCTGGACGTCTCCTCCAGCAACTTCCCGCGGTTCGACGTGAACTCCAACACCGGTGTGGCCGAGGCCCAGAGCCGCCGTACGACGATCGCGACGAACCGGATCCACATGGAAGGCGACCACCCGTCACACCTGAACCTCTGGGTCCTGGGGGCCGACGAATGAGCTCATTCGACGAAGGCATGCTCGACGAGTCGTGGCGGAATGCCGCCGTGGCGGACGGCTTCACGTTGGCGGCGACCGGCGATCTGCTGATCGACGACGTACTGCTGCCACGGCTTCAGCGCGAGTCACCGGAACTCGTCGAACTGTTGCAGAGTTCCGACGTCACGGTGGGGAACTTCGAGAGCACAGCGATCGACTTGGCCGAGTTCGGCGGTTGGCCGGAAGCCGAGGCCGGCGGAGCCTGGGTGATCAGCTCGCCGAGGGTCCCACAGGACCTTGCGGCGATGGGTTTCAACCTCCTCAGCCGGGCCAACAACCACACCACGGACTTCGGCGTACAGGGCATGCGATCCACCGACAATCTTCTGGACAAGGCGGGAATCGTGCACGCCGGTACCGGTCAGACGCTCGCTGAGGCCAGATCGCCGAGGTTCCTGCACGTTCCAGCGGGTCGGGTCAGCATGGTCGCGGCGGCATCGAGGTTCGAAGTCATGTCGCGCGCCGCCAACCCGTTGGGGCAGATTCGTGGCAGGCCCGGTGTCAGTGCGCTGAGGACAACCCGATACGTGCAGGTCGCACCAGACCAACTCGCGCAACTCGCGGCGATCCGCGACTCCCAGCCGTCAGGCTCGATCCGCCCGTCAATCGTGGCAACCGACGAGACGACCGGCTCGGTGACCCTTTTCGGAACGACGTACGTCGCCAACCCCGTCGCCGGCAGCGGGATCGAGTTCACCTTCTCGATGCACGACCACGACCGGACCGAGATCCTGCGAAACCTCCGCCAAGGAAAGCAGACGTCCGACTTCGCCGTCTTCGGTATGCACACCCATGAACCAGGCAACTACAGCCCCGAACCGCCCGACTTCCTCACCGTGCTGGCCCGCCAGGCCATCGACAACGGCGCCGACGCGTTCGTCGGGCACGGCCCGCACCAGCTGCGCGGCATCGAGATCTACCGACAGCGACCCATCTTCTACTCGCTCGGCAACTTCTTCTTCATGATCAACACCCAGCAGCCGCTCACACCTGACGGATACGAGAAGGCGTTCACATCGGACTGCCGACGAATCGCCGAAGACGACCGGGCCGAGTCGATCACCGAAGCAGAGTTCCTTGAGCACAAACGGGTCTACGGCGTGTTCAAGGAGCGCATCTGGTACGAGAGCGTCGTCGCCGTATGCCGCTACAGCAACCACGGCAACCTGTACGACGTACGCCTCCACCCCATCGAACTCCACTGGTCGCCCGCCCGAGACGCAGATCGCGGAATCCCCACCCTCGCTCCGGCCGAATCGGCGCTACGCATTCTCAACCGCCTACAAGAACTCTCCAAACCCTTCGGAACCCAAATCGACATCGAAGACCAAGTAGGAGTCATCCACGTACAGGGCGCTGTTTCCAGTCGAGAGGGTTGAGCCGGGTCGCTAGTAGGAGGCAGCCTGGGCGGCGGGCGTAGGCGGCTCGGCCGTGGGGGGAGCGTCGGCATTCCTGGAGCCAAAGAGATCGGCACGTTTCGGGGAAGTTGGCTCGGCTCCACTTGGTACAGGCCTCAGACAGGATCTCTGGGTCGACGGCTGTGATCCGGGTGCCGGCGAGGTCTAGCAGGGATCCGGCTTGGAGGTAGTGGCCGAGAGGGTCCTTGGGCGCTCGGATGTCGATGTGGGCGAGGATCGCGGTCTTGACCTGCTCGATTTCGTCCCGTGGCGTGTGGGGTGGTGCTGTTGATTCGGCGGCCTCGGCTCCGGCGTACGTGAAGCATCGATCGGCTGTCGGTTTCCGGAGCCCGACGTCGTGCAGCATCGCCGCGACGTAGAAGAGTTCCCGATCGAGTCCGATGCCGTCGGCTTCTGCCAGGGCAAGGCCGAAGCACCACGTACGAAGGGAATGGTCATAGAACTCGCGCCACAGTACGTCGCGGCCGTGGGACTCGGCTGTTGTCGCCCAGGGCGTCGGCGGAGGATCCAGGTTCGGCGACAGCGATGGTCCTCGTTTGCCAAGCCGGTACGCCGCCAGTCCGAGGAGCGTGGAGCCCAGTCGCGCGGCCACATCGGGCAAGAAGCAAACCTTGTCCCGCACACTCAGCGTCTCAGGTCCCCAGGCTGTCACGGAGTCGGCACCTTCAGGTGTTTCGCCTCGGGCTCACTCGGGTCCGCGCGCAGGCCTCGATCCCAGAGTTCCACCGTCTGAATCGCCCAGAAGGCCAAGAACAACAGGATCAACGCCGCCTCGACCAGCAACACCACGTTCCTCCAGTCAGCTCTCCATCCCACCAAGCCGAGGATGACGCATACCGCCATCAGGCCGGCGATCACGAAGTACAGACGAGGCGGCCAGGGCCCTAGCCGCCGTTCGGCCTCGGGACTGTTCCGTGATTGCCTCGCGTTCTGGAACACGATCCAGATGATCATGACGAACAGGAGAACGGCGGTCCAGTAGTGAGCGTTGGCCTCGAAGTTGGAGCGGAGCCCGATGAACCAGATGAGTCCGACGACGAAGATGCCGATCGACACGACCAGGGCAATAGTTTGCCGCTGATCCCAATCGCCCGGCTCTGCTTTCCGCCAGAGCCAGATCGTGATCACGATGCCGAGCCCACCCGCGGCGAAGAGTCCCCACATGTTGTTGACGATGCTCGGTGTCGCGTCGGTCAACATAACGCGTTCCGACCAGCAGGAGCCCGCATTCGGGGTCGGTACCAGGGCAACGACCGGTGCGAACATGCCGCCGAGGTTCAGCAGGACGTCTTCCAGATTCGTGTTCCCCTTGAGGACCACCATGCAGACGGCGACGGCGAGCAGCGCGCCGACGAAGACCGCATGGACCGGCGTGTAGTAGTACGCGCTGATCGATCCTTGCCAGCAACCCGGGTCCGTCTTCACCCGCTCGATCACCACCGACACAGCCAACATCAGCAGCACCGCGATCATCGCGAGCCGCACGTACCGGTACGTCCTGATCTCAGGCCCACTCGGCAACTCCATGACGCTCCCCCTCTGGAAGATCCCCTACTAACCAGAGTCAGCAGCACGCCCGGAGATACATCAGGAGATGCGGCGCCGTACTCGGTAGACGGCCAAGATGACCAGCACCGCGGCCAGCGCGACGAAGATGCCGGTTTCGATCGTCTGGAAGAGCCAGAACCGGCTGCCCGGCTGGTAGATCTGCAGGTTGTAGAGGCCCTCCTCGCAACCCTCTGGCGTGGGCCCGGCCGGCGTCGCGCTCGGTGAAGGCGACGGCGATTCGGGGCGGCACGATCGTTGCTGGTTCGCCGCAACCTGCACGCCCGACGAGTTGTAGATGCCGACATGGATGATCCAGTCGCCGTTGAGCTGGTTCGGCTCGACCTGGCTGGTGACCGGGAACTTGCGCTCCCGCTGGGCCTGGAAGTGCGGCCGCGCCACCCCGGCGACGAGAAGCCGTACTGCGAGGAAGCCGACCAGCGTGGTCGCCATCGCCGGCATCACCTTCCCGCTCACGGTGCCGGCGAAGATGCCCAGCGCCACCGCGAACAGGGTGTAGCCGATCGGTACGATCCCCTGCTGGTCGAAGATCAGCACCGTGAAGCGGCTGCCGTTCGCCCCGTTCAGCGGCCGGATCCACCAGCTCAGCAGCAGTGTGTACGCCGTGGCGATCGCGAGGCAGCCGGTTCCGATCAGGCCGAACTTGATCATTGCCCAGCGCAACCTGCTGACCCCCTGGGTCCAGACCAGCCGGTGGGTACCGAGCTCGACCTCACGGGCAACCAGTGGCGCACCGAGGAACAACCCGACCAGCAACGGCAGTACGGCGAACAGGACCGCGAGCGGCTGCAGATTCCCGAACCTGGCCAGGAACTGATTCGCGAGCTCGGCGCAGTCGTTCGAGCCGGGGCCGACGGTGACGAACTCGGCGTCGCCGGTCCGGCGGAGGCAGTCCGCCAGGCCGCTGTCCGTGAAGACGTCGTGCATCCTGAGCCCGGTCGGCAGGATCAGCGCACTCACCGCCACCATGCCGATGAGCACGAACAGGACCTGCTGGCGGTGCTGGCGCCAAGTCATCCAGATCATGACGTCAAATCCATCCCGAGCGGCGACGGCCCTGGCAGTACTCCGGCCGACGGGTCGGCGAGGTAGGCGAGCACCAGATCCTCGAGACTCAGATCGCGGGTGGTCCAGGCGGGGTCGAGGATCGGACCGTTGGTACGCACCAACAGCGTTGACTGCTTGTCTGTATGGCTCTCCCGAATCACAGACGCGACACCGGCCGGCGAAGCCTGAGCCGCCGCGCGACGCGGACCGATCAGCACCTGGTGCTCTGCGAGCAGGTCATCGACCGAGCCGAGGACCTGTACCCGCGATTCCTGCAACACGATCAAGTAGTCGCAGACCCGCTCCAGGTCGGCCACCAGATGCGAGGAGAGCAGCACGGTCGTTCCGTCATCCGCGACCCCTCCCATCAGCGCCTGAAGAAACTCGCGCCGGGCCAGCGGGTCGAGGCTGGCCACCGGCTCGTCCAGCAGCAGGAACTCGGGACGCTTGGCCAATGCGAGGGCGAGCGCCACCTGGGCTCGCTGGCCGCCGGACAGCTTGCCGACCTTGCGGTCGAACGGGATCCTCAGCCGTTCGAGCCGGGCGGACGCAAACTCGGAATCCCAACGCTGGTTGAGCTTCTGGCCCATCTTGAGCAGATCCGGAACCGTGAAGTCCGGGTACAGCGGCGAGTCCTGGGCAACGAACCCGATCCTCGTCAGCAGTCCCGAGTCGGCGGCCGGCGTACGGCCGAGAACCTGGACCGTTCCGGCGTCCGGCCGCAGCAGGCCGACCGCGAGGTGCAGCAGCGTCGTCTTGCCTGCACCGTTCGGGCCGACCAGAGCGGCAACCCGGCCGGCCGGGAGCCGCAGCGTGCAATCCCGCAGTGCCCAGGTCCCGCCATACCGCTTGCCCAGGCCGGTGGTTTCCAGCACCGTACTCATGCTTCCGCTATCCCCTCCTGAAACGTGGCCCGCAGCGTCGTCTCGACCAGGGCGACGATGTCCTCCTGGTCCAGCCCCGCGGCCCTGGCCTGACTGAGCCAACCGATCAGGTCGTGCCGGAGTGCCGCCTGGTTCGCCAGCGACGGACCGGCCAGCGACCGCGTCACGAACGTGCCGACGCCCGGACGCGCGGAGACCAGCCCTTCGAGCTCCAACTGCCGGTACGCCTTCAGCACCGTGTTCGGGTTGATCGCCAGCGCCTCCGCAACCTCCCGCACCCGCGGCAGCTGATCACCCGGATCGATCAACCCGAGCCGCAGCGACTGCCTCACCTGCTGCACCAACTGCATGTACGTCGCGACCTTCGAGTGACCGTCGAGATGAAACTCGATCACGGCCGACCTCCCCTATTGTCCTACTCAAATACGACAATAGGACAACTAGCCGGCGCTGACCAGACCGAGTGCGTCAGGCAGTCAGGGGAGCCGGTTGAGGGCGACTGCCAGGATGCTCTTGGCTCCGTCGTTGGTCAGTTCGCTGTACTCGTCGCGGACTTCGACGATGACCTGGCCCTTGCGAGCGGCGTACCAGCCGGGGCCGAGCTCGCCTGCCATTCGCGGGCGATGCCTTGCATCAGGGGTGGGTAGACGATCAGGTGGCGGAACGGGGCGATTGCAGCCATGTAGGCCCTGCCGAAGAGGCCGTTGGGTTTGACCAGGACGGCCATCTGGCCGCGGTAGCCGCCGTCGTCGTCGGGGACCCAGCTGAGGTGCATCACGGCGTGGACGGTGCGGTTGGCCATTTCGGCGGCCCACTCGTTGTCGGTCAGGTAGACCGTGGTGAAGGGGAGCTTGTCGAGCTCGGGACCCTGCGGACCGTCGCGCAGGTCGGCCGGCAGTCGGTCAAGCAGCCGTGGGACGCGGGAGCCGACGCCGGAATCGGGGTCGTCCCAGCCGAATAGCTCCCCGAGTTTCCAGCGGATCTTGAAGAGGATGCGAGCGATCCAGGAGGGGTTGTCGGCCGTGTCACCTCCGGCAACCTGGCGGACCAGTCGCGGGAAGTCGTCCGGACCTCCCGGGGTCGGCAGCGCCCACACGTCGTACAGGGTGAAGTCGGGCGCGACCTCGTGGATTCGCCAAGGCAGGTCCGTATGTGCGGTCTTGGGGAGCTTCATGTCGCATGGCCTCCAGATCAGGGGCGGCGGGTTGCGGTCAGGGGATCGAGTCCCAGTACTCCGGCTGCGGCGCGGGCCGCGAGCAGCTCGTCGTGCGGCGCCTGGCCGTCGAGTGCGATCACGGCGCCCTCGAACGCGCCGAGGAAAGCGAGAGCGAGGGATCGGGTCGGCGGGCCGGGCGGGATAGCGCCTGCCTTGCGGCCGGCGTTGATGAGTCGCACGCAGCGCTTGACGAGCAGCTCGTATGCGTCTTCCACCGCGCGCCCGATGACGTGATCCTGACCGGAGAACTCCAGCCGCAACGCGACCGCGACCCGCGCGATGTCCCGTCGGCAGAAGACCGCGTGACCGCGCGCGAGTGCGAGCAAGGCCGCGACCGGCTCCGACTCCTTCTCGACCAGGACGCCGACCTCCTCAGTCCAGGTCTGGAGGATCCACTCGAGCACGGCCAGCGTCAGGTCCTGCTTGTCCTTGAACTGGTGGTACAGCGCGCCACGGGTATACCCGGCGTCCGTTGCCACCTGCTCGAGCACCAGGTTGCCGTAGCCATAGCGGGACAGGCCCCGCGCGGCCGACTCGAGCAATGCGTTGCGCGACCGCGCCCGTCGATCAGCCTGGGTGACCCGGTCGCTCCTCATGCTCAGAAACATACAGACGCGTATGTAGGTTCGCAACGGGCGACGGCCGAGTGTGATCGAGGCATCACGGCGCCTTTAAGGCTGTCTGAAGGAATGGGCGGAGGCTTGGCTCAGTGGAAGGTCAGAGCAAACTGGAGGGGAACCATGGACGACAACTCCACGGACTACGCGGCTGCGAAGAAGGATCGGCCCAAGTTGCGGTTGCCGATGTTGGCCAGTGACCAGGGCGGGATCGGGGGCGTCCACCTTGGCGATCTTTGCCACGGGCACGTGCTCACCGAGGTCTACGCCGACTTCGATGGTGAGGGGCACCTGATCGCGCTGCACAGCCACGACATCGGCAGCTGCTGAGCGAGCAGCCGCCGGACGGAGTGGCGGCCGACGATGGTCGCCACTCCGGCCGCACGAGCGCCGGCTACTTGACGTGGCGGGCGATGGCGTGAGCGCAGTCGATTGCCTCGGTGTCGGTGGTGTCCACCTCCACGTCGTACTTGACGCCCTGGTGGACCACATCTGCTTGCAATGCGGCCATTCCGGCGGTCCGGTCACCTCGGGCGATCTCGCGGCCCGCGGCAACGTCCGGGTCGCATCGCACGCCGACCCAGAGGATCTCGAGGTTGCCGGCGGCATCAACCCATCGGCGCTGCGAGGCCTGTCCACCAAGGAAGACCTCGTCGATGATGATCTTGGCGCAGGCCCGGCTCATCGCGATGATGCCGGCCACCCAGGCCGCCTCCAGCTTCCGGAACACCGGCCCGACGCTCACCTCGCCATTCAGACCGAAATCGATCCCAGCGTCCGACGCCTGCATCGCGGCCGGCAGCGCATCGACGAAGCTGTCGGCCCCGAACGTCAGCCAAGGCTCAGGCAGGACCGCCTGAAGACACCGAATGATGCCAGACTTGCCGGAACTGGATCCCCCGTTGAGAACAATCAATTGCGTCGACACGGCCCCACGATAGCTGCGCCGACATGCTCGACTGGGGCAGCGGGTCAGGGGTCTGGTGTGGGGTCGGTGATTCGGTGGGTTCCGGTGGGTGTGACGTGGAAGCGGTAGCCGTGGGGTGTGGTCCATTCCAGGGTCTTGCGGTCCAGGCGCCTGACCTTCCAGCGGCCGTGGGTCTTGACCCTGTGGGCGTAGCGCCTCAGGGGTGCGAGGTTGTCGGTGCCGGTCTGGCCGGGTGGCCCGAGGGGGTCGTACGGGCGGATGTGGTCCAGGTCGATGGACCGGTCGGCCTCGCGGGTGCCGTAGGGGAATTGCTCGATCGGGTGGATCAGCTTGACCCGTTCCCGGATCCGGTCCGGGATCTCGTAACAGTCAACACCGACGGCGTCGTTGAGGTCGATGACCGGTTTGACGGTGTAGGGGCCGTGGCCGACGAGTTCGGCCAGTTGGCTGGCCAGCAGCGGGCCGAGGCCCTCGACCCGCAGGATCCCGTCGCCGGTGGCGAGGGTGTGGTCGGTCAGGTGTACGTAGATCTCGGTCTGCCCGGGACGCACCCGACCGCCCGCCCGACGGCCCGCACCAGCTCCGGACGCTGCGCTGTGGGCGGCGTGGGCGTCGTGTTTGATCTGCGCCAGGCGGGCGTCGAAGGCCCGCTGCGCCGCGGCGCCGAGTGGTTTACCGGGCTCAGGTGCTGCGTCGCGGTCAGCCTGGTCATCCGGCCCAGGCTCAGGCCCGAACTCCGGCCGATGGCCGGGCTCGGACTCACCGCCGGACTCGGACTCAGGCTCGGCGCCGGAGTTGCGGGCGGGTGCGGGCTCCGGGCCGGGGTCGGTTTGGGTGAGGAGCTGGGCGCGGGCCTGGCGGAGGAGTTCCTCGGTGTAGACGGGGTCGGCGATGATGCCGATCGCCTTGGCGCGGCGGTGCGGCAGGGTGTCGGTGTCGCCGAGGATCTTCAACGCGTCGGCGAGGCCGGCGATGGTGGCGTCGAACCGGATCACGTCGCCGGACGCGGCGCGGATGTAGACCTTCTTCGTGCCGTGCTCGTCGGACTGGGCGACATATACACCGCGTTCCCGCGCCTTCTCCTCGGCCGCCGCGCGGGCAGCGTCGGGATCGGCACGCCACTTCGCCGCCTTCACGATGTTCTCCAACCGCAGCGGGGTCACGCTGTCCACGATCGCCGCGACCTGCTTGTCCACCAGCGCCGCGGCCTCCTGCGACAGCGGCAGGCAGGCGGTGGCGATCCGGCAGGCCCGCCACGGTGTCGCCTCCCCGGACCGGACCCGGGCGAAGGTGAACGGCAACCGGTGCCGCAGGGCGAGGGCCTGCCCGATGAGGTTGGCCGCGGCGCCGGCCGAGATGCCGAGCATCGCGCCGAACTCGGCCGCCGCGAACTCGGCGACCTCGGGGCAGCCGTCACCACCCAGCACGACGGATCGTTCGCGGCCCTGCCAGCTGCGGCGGCCGGGGCGGGGCGGGCAGGTGTCGGGGTGGTGCCGGTCGGCGTATTCCAGGGCGTGTTCGAGGAGGCTGGCCTCGCGCCGGTTGGCCTCGGCGCGTTGCTCGGCGGCCGAGGCCAGCAGGTCGGCCGTCGACAACTCGGTGAGATCCGTCTCGAACATACTGTCGATTATATGTCACACTCCGTGACCCCACCAAATTTCCCCTTACCCACAAGGAGAAACGCGGCAGTGCAGGATGGGTGGAGCGGCGTAGACTGCTGTTGTGGGCACGGGGACACCCTCTGCGGTTCCCTCCAGCGAGTCGACGAGGACTACGTGGGTCGTTGGGGTGGGTGTCCTTGTGCTGGTGGCCGGCCTCATGGCGTGGGACCACCTTTGGGGTAACGAGGGCAGCGGCGAGTTCCCCGTGGACGCCGGGACGTTCGTGATCGCCATGGCCGTCAGCCTCGTGTGCGGCGGTCTGATCAATTGGGTGGTGGTGCCACGGACCATCGTCGACCTGAGCAAAGCACCACGACGGGCGCTCTGGCTGAGTGGACTGGCCGTGCCGCTGGTGTTCGTTGCGGGCTGGCTGGGATTCCCGCTGGTCATCGCCGGAGGCGGCATCGTTCTCGGGTTGCTCTCCCCCAGTACGCCGGGCAGGAACCGGATGGCGCTCGGGGCAATAGTTCTGGGATTGCTGGTACTGGGGTTCGGGGTCGTTGCGACGGCCTTCCCGCCAACTGACAGCTAGTCCAGTTGGTTGGCTAGGCAGGCCAGGTAGAGGGTGAGGTTTGCTCGGTGGTTCCGCCACGGGGTACCGGTGAGGCGTTCGATCTTCTGTAGCCGGTAGATCAGGGTGTTGCGGTGGATGTGGAGCGCCTCGGCGGTGCGGACGAGGTTGAAGCCGCTTTCGCACCAGGCGATCAACGTACGCCGCAGGTCCGGCCAATCAGGTTGGGCGACGAGCGAGCCGGCCACCGACGTCATCAGCCGGGACCGGGCGCGGAGGCCGACCGCCGCCATCACCTGGTGACCGCGCAACTCGTCAATCAGGTACGTCGTACCGCCCGGGTCGATCCGCGGACCAAGGCGCAACGCGTCCGCGGCGTCGGCGTATGCGTCGTGCAGAGCAGCCGCACCGACACCAGTACCACCGACTGCGACCCGGCATCGCAGGTCGTTGCGCCGGGCAACGGCATTGGCGGTGGCTGTGGCCAGCTGCGACGGCGAGCGGCCCTTGGTCACCGGCAGCGCCGCCAGTCGCCCGGACGTCATCGTCGCCACCAGCGCCTTCGGCCCGAGCGCGTCGCGTAGCGTGCGAAGCAGCTCCGGCATCGGCTCGTCGACGTCGACGAGCAGGACCGTCCGGGGCACGGTGAGGTCGTAGCCCAGCTCCGCCGCGCGGCCGACCAGGAACTCCGGATCCAGCACGTCCGGGTCGAAGGAGCCAATATCGCGGACCAGTTCCTCCAGAGCGCGCTCGCGCAGCAACCGGGACCGCAACTCGAGTGATTCCTGCAGCAGGATCTCCGTCTGCCGCCGGACCACCAACCCGAACCGGCGCACCTGCCGCGGCGAGCCCGTGATCCCGACCGTCCCGACCGCCTCACCGTCGATCAGGATCGGCAGAGTCATCCCCGGCTTGACCCCGCGCAGTTCGGCGGCCTCGGCTGCTGTGTGCCAGGCCGCCTGCCGGGACCGCAGTACTTCGACCGAGGCCTCGTGGAAACTGCCGAGGCGACCGATGTCGCCGCTGCCGATCACGATGCCGGCGTCGTCGGTGATCAGCACGTTGTACCCGATCACGTCGGAGGTGTCCCGGGCGATCTGCTGTGCGAGCGATCCAGCGAGCATGACCGCCTCCTCCACCAACTCGCGACTGGGCTGTACGAAGCGTACGACCGGATGGCGCACAAGTGAACGGATTCCGTATCTATCGTCCGGTGACCGGCGCTCCAGGCATCCGTAGCGTTGATCGGAATCAGCGAGACACCCCCGAACCTCGCCGACCCCTTTCCTCCGGTTCGCGGAGACTCCGTCACGGAAGGCCCCGAGCATGTCGAACTCTCGTTTCATTCGCCGATGGACCACCGGCCTGGTCGGTGTTCTCACGACCGGCCTGCTGGCGTTGACCGCGTGCTCCGGTGACGACACGGCCGCGGTCTCCGGTACGGCGGCCAACCTGGACACCATCCAACCCGGTGTCCTGAAGGTCGCCGTCCAGCCGTACGCGCCGTACACCTCAGTCGCCGGCGACAAGCTGACCGGCCTGGACAGCGACATCCTGAACGCCGTCGCGGAGAAGCTGGGCCTCAAGATCGAGCCCGAGGTCACCGACTTCGCCGGCATGCTCGCCGGGGTCCAGTCCCGCTGGGTCGACATCACCATCGGCGGCGTCGCGTGGACCGCGGATCGGCAGAAGCAGGGGCTGTTCACCGATCCGCCGTACTACTCGCCGCCCGCGATGGCCGTTCGCTCCGGTGAGTCGTACAAGACGATCAACGACTTCCGCGGTCTCGATCTCGGCACGGTCGAGGGGTACGTGTGGGTCAAGTCGATCCAGGCTGTGCCCGGCGCGAAGCTGCACGCGTACCCGGACGGCAACGGGGTCTTCGACGATCTCAGCGCCGGCCGGATCAAGGTGGGCTTCCTGGATCCGCTGCTGATCCTGGCCGCACAGCAACAACGGCCGGAACTGAAGATCGAGACGCAGTACCTGACGCCCCCGACCGACGCGGAGGTCAAGGCGCAGCCGGCGTACGAGTACTTCCGGCCGTACATGACCAGCTTCTACCTGCCCAAGCAGTCGCCGAAGCTGGAGCAGGCGATCTCGGCGGAGATCCGGAAGATGTACGAGAACGGCGAGCTGACCAAGCTGATCGAGAAGTACGGCGGCCGGCCGGACGAGTTCCTCAAGCCCACCGAGCAACTCGCGGCCACTCGTCGCGGCGTCGACCGCCCCGCCGACTGGCAAGCGCCGACCACCTGAACAGGAGACCCCGATGCTTCCAAAACTCTTCGAGGTCCCGTGGTCGGACTACGCGCCCGCCCTCCTCGACGGACTCCAGCGCACCGTTTCCTACACCCTCGCGAGCTTCCTCGGCGCCGCCGTCCTCGGTCTCGCCGTGGCCCTGCTCCGGTTGAGCAAACACCGGATCATGCGGCTGCCGGCAGCGGCGTACACCGAGATCTTCAAGAACATCCCGCTGCTCGCGATCATCTTCGTGACCTACTTCGGATTGGCGTCGGTGGGGTTGCGGCTGGGCGTGTTCGAGGCCGGCTGCGTCAGTCTGATCGTGTTCTACGCGGCCTACCTGTCGGAGATCTTCCGGGCGGCGATCGCCGGGGTCCACGGCGGACAGCAGGAGGCGGCCGAGGCACTCGGGCTCGGCCGCGTCAGCACCTTCGCGCAGGTGATCCTCCCCCAGGCGTTGCGTTCGGCGCTGCCCGGTACGAACACGATGTTCGTCGACCTGCTGAAATCCACCTCGTTGCTGGTCACCATTTCCGCCGCGGAGTTGATGTCCGAGGGCCGGATCATCACGTCGGCGACGTTCCGCGCGCTCGAGGTGTACCTCGTCATCGCGGCGATCTACTTCGCCTTGTGCTACCCGCTGTCCCAGGGATTGCTCTGGCTCGAACGGCGGATCCGGGCCGGCATACCGCTGTCGCCGAAACGCCGTCGCCGGTTGCGTGCCGCCCGAGCCCTGCTGGCCGAGAAAGGAGCTCCGGTATGACGGACGCAGCGCAAGAGACCACCGCGATCGTGGTGCCGGAGCAGCCCGAGGTCGTCGTACGGATCGAGAACCTCAGCAAGTCGTTCGACGGGCGGCTGGTCCTCGACGACGTTCACCTGACCGTTCATCACAGCAAGATCGTCGCGATCATCGGGCAGAGCGGTGGCGGGAAGACGACGCTGCTCCGATGCGTCAACCTGCTCGAGCGACCGGACAACGCCACCATGGAGGTGGCGGGCGAGACCATCTTCGCCGGCGACCGGGTGACGATTCGCAACCTGGCGAAACTGCGGCAATCGGTCGGGATGGTGTTCCAGCGGTTCAACCTGTTCCCGCACCTGACCGCTGTCGAGAACGTCATGCTCGCCCAACTCAAGGCCGGGGTCTCTGAGGAAGACGCACTGGATCGCGCGGTCAAACTGCTGCGCCGCGTCGGTCTGGCCCACCGTGGCGTCGCGTACCCCGAGCAGATGTCCGGCGGCGAGCAGCAACGCGTTGCCATCGCCCGTGCACTCGCCCTCCGGCCGTCCGTACTGCTGTTCGACGAGCCCACCTCGTCCCTCGACCCCGAGTCGACCAGTGAAGTACTGCGGGTGATGCGGGAGCTGGCCGATGACGGGATGACGATGATCCTGGTGACGCACGAGCTCCCCTTCGCCCGTGACGTCGCCGACTGGGTGGTGTTCGTCGACGGCGGCCGGATCGTCGAAGAAGGCAAACCGGCCGACGTCCTCGGCAAGCCGCGGGAGCCGCGAACGAAGGCGTTCCTCGCCTCGTACGCGGCATCGCACTAGGCCGCGATGAACATCACGAGAGGCGACGATCCGGTTCTGGTGGTCGGCGGCGGAGTCGTCGGGCTGTGCGTGGCGTACTACCTCGCCGCTGAAGGCGTACCAGTCGAGGTCGTCGAACGGCGAAGCGTCGCGTCCGGCGCATCGTGGGGCAACGCGGGATGGGTGTGCGCGAGCCACTCCGCGCCCGTGCCCGCGCCTGGTGTGATCCGGTACGCCGCCGGCTCCCTGGGGCGGCCGGACTCGCCTCTGTATGTGCGACCGCTGCCCGATCCGGCCTTCCTGCGTTGGCTTTGGCGATTCTGGCGAAGCAGCGGTTCGTCGGTCTTCCGGGACGGCTACGCGGCGGTGGCGGAGCTCAATCGGCCGACGTTCGAGCTGTTCGACGAATTGGCCGAGGCCGGTGTCGACACCACTCTCACCCGACCGGGACTCGTGCATGCGTTCCTGTCGACGAGTCAGGCGCGGCACCACCTCGACGTACAGAGGTCGATGGCGGATGGCCTGTAC
This sequence comes from Kribbella caucasensis, assembly GCF_004361855.1. GTDB lineage: Bacteria > Actinomycetota > Actinomycetes > Propionibacteriales > Kribbellaceae > Kribbella > Kribbella caucasensis. The sequence goes on along the minus strand of NZ_SNWQ01000012.1, from coordinate 82,742 downwards.
GACCTGCCGGAAGGCGTCGTCACCGGTGCTGATGCATCCTTCCTCGATCCCTCACTATCGTCGGCCGTGCGAGCGGCGTACCTGGTCGAGGGCGAGGGTGTGGTTGACCCCGGGCGGTTCGTCAACGCGCTCTCGGAGGCCGTGACGAAGCTGGGTGGCCGGATCAACGAAAAGGTGGAGGTCACCGGCTTCCGTCGTACCAACGGCACGGTGGTCGCGGCGCAGACGGAGACCGGGGAGATCCCCTGCAGTGGTGTCGTCGTTGCCGCAGGCATGTGGTCACGGGCGCTGCTCCGCACGCTCGGCCATCACCTCCCATTGCAGGCCGGCAAGGGCTACAGCTTCTCGATCGAGCTCGACCCGGCACCGCGCTACGCCCTGTACTTCGGCGACAAGCGCATCGTGGCCTCCCCGATCGGCGGCGCGACCCGGATCGCCGGGACGATGGAACTCAGCGGCAACAACAACGACCTCGACTGGCGCCGCATCGTCGCGATAGCCCGCGGAAGCCGGCACTATCTCGGCCCGTGGTTCCGCCATCCGGACGAACTCGTCGGCCTGATCCGCGACCCGTGGGTAGGCGGCCGCCCCTTCCTCCCCGACGGCCTCCCCGTGATCGACCGCCTCTCCGACGACCAGAACGTCTTCATCGCCACCGGCCACGGCATGCTCGGCGTGACGCTAGGCCCCGCCACCGGCAAGTCCCTGACCAACTACATCCTCACCGGCCACCGCCCCGACGTCCTCTCCCCTTTCACCTTCGCCCGCCTACGTCGCTGAGCGGGTCCGGCGGCGGGGGATCTCATGGGCGAGTTCGATGATGAAGCCGTCGGGGTCGGCGATGTGTACGGTTCGGTGGCCCCAGGGGCGGTCGGCTGGCGGGCTGAGGATTGGTACGCCGATTGAGGTCAGGCGGATGGCTTCGGTGTCCACGTCGGGGACCAGGAGGACGATTTCGGCGGCTGGGCCGGGGGTCACCGGGTAGTTGGTCAGCCATTCGGCGCGGCGGCGTTCGTAGAGGGCGAAGCGGGTGCCTTGGGTGTCGAACTCGGCGTAGCCGGCGTCGGTGAAGCGGTGCGTCAGGCCGAGGACGTCGCGGTAGAAGGCGACCGAGGCGTCCAGGTTGGTGACGTACAGGATGATGTAGCCGATATGGTCCACGAGGCCACGGTAGTGTCGGCGATGGATGGGATGACGTTGATGGGGTCCAGGAGACCGCGGCGGTGGTTCAGGCGGCTTGTCGTCACGGTGGTGCTGCTGGCCCTGTTGGGCGTCGGCGTGGACCGGGCGGCCGAGTGGGTCGCCGAGGACCAGCTGGCCACGCGCGCGCAGGCCGAGGCGGCGAAGTACGACGTACAGTCGGCCGGCACCTCGGCGAAGGTGGAGGGGTTCGGCTTCCTGCCGCAGCTGGCCAGAGAGAAATTCGATGGGATCACGCTGGACATGCGGGAGCCGACCTATTCGTCAGTGCAGGCCGAGGACCTGAGTGTCGCGATGACGGGCGTTCATGTACCCCGCGCGCTGCTGACCGGGGACGGCGGGACCGTGCGGGTCGACTCGGCCGACCTGACGCTTCGGATGTCGCCGGACGCTCTGTCGAAAGTCGCCAGCGGGCTGGACGGGTTGACCTTGCGGATCGCCGACGGACGGCTGGAAGCACGGTTGGAGGTCCGCGGGGTCGACGTGGTCGCGTCGGTCCGGCCGCAGGTGCAGAACGGACGGATCGGGCTGGTGGTCGGCGATACCAATGTGCCGACCGCCCTCAAGGACGCGGTCAGCTCGTTGCTTGCCAGGGGCATCAAAGTTCCCCAGATGCCGTTCGGGGCGTCGTTGAGGCAGGTCGCGGTCGACGGCCAGTCGGTCGTACTAACCGCAACCGCGACCAACCTCCAGCTTCAGGCGGCGTAGCGGCGTAACCCCAGGTCAGCGCGTTCCGTAGAGGTGTTCCAGGGCCAGTTGATCGAGGTGTTCGAAGGCCATTCCTCGCTGGGCCGCTGACTCGGGGTCGAAGGACTCTGTGCGCAGGGTCGCGATGGTTTCGCCGGCATCCAGAGTGGGTCGGGCCAACTGGTCGAGCCGTGCGTCGAGGAGCGCCTGCTGGACCTCCGGATCGGAGCGGAAGGCGCGGACCTTTGCCCGGAGTACCAGGTAGTTGCTCATGCAGGCCGCGGCTGAGGCCCACACACCGGCCATGTCCTCGGTGCGCGGCGGTTTGAAGTCGAAGTGGCGAGGCCCGTCGTACCCACCGCTCTCCAGCACGTCCACGGTCCAGAAGGCACCACGGGCGTTGCCGGCGCCGAAGCGGAGGTCCTGGTCGTACCGCGGGCCGTTCTGGCCGTTCAGGTCGACGTGGAAGAGCTTGCCGTGCCACAGGGCCTGCGCGAGACCGTGCGCGTAGTTCAGCCCGGCCATCTCCTCGTGCCCGACCTCGGGGTTGAGCCCGACCCGTTCGGAGTGCTCGAGTTCCTCGATGAACGCGAGCGCGTGACCGATCGTCGGGAGCAGAATGTCGCCGCGCGGCTCGTTCGGCTTGGGCTCGATCGCGAACCGGATGTCGTAGCCCTGCTCGATCGCGTACGACCCCAGGATGTCGAACGCCTCCTTGTACCGATCCAGCGCAACCCGTACGTCCTTCGCGGCACCGGACTCAGCACCCTCACGGCCGCCCCACGCGACGAAGGTCTGCGCGCCCAACTCCGCGGCCAGGTCGAGCTGGTCGGCCGTCTTGCGGATTGCGAACCGCCGTACGTCGCGATCGTTGTTGGTGAAACCGCCGTCGCGGAAGACCGGGTGCGAGAACAGGTTCGTCGTCACCATCGGTACGGCGAGCCCGGTCGCCTCCAGCGCGGCCCGGAACGGCTTCAGGTGCGCATCACGTTCCGCCGCCGAACTCTCGAACGGGAACACGTCGTTGTCGTGGAAAGTGATGCCGTAGGCACCCAGTTCGCTCAATTTGTGCACCGCCTCGGCCGGGTCGAGCACCGGCCGGACGGCGCCGCCGAAGACGTCGACGCCTTGCCAGCCGACCGTCCACAAGCCGAAGGAGAACTTGTCCTCGGGGGTGGGGGTGAGCATGAAGTTCCTCCAAGTTTTACCGGCTGAAGCCGGCGGTGAGGCCGCTGAGAAGCTGGCGACGGCCCACGGCGTACAGGATGACGATCGGTAGCGTCGTCAGTACCACGGCCGCGAGGACCGCAGGAACGTTGACGCTGTATTGCCCCTGGAAAGTCCACAGCGCAAGGGGAAGGGTCCGTTTGTCCGGGCTCTGGGTCAGGATCAGCGGCAACAGGAACCCGTTCCAGACCGCGAGACCGTTGTAGATGCTGACCGTCACCAGCGCGGGCTTGGTCAACGGCAGCGCGAGGGTGCGCAACATGCCCCACTCGGATGCGCCGTCGACTCGCATGGACTCGAAGAGCTCCTTCGGCACGTCCCGGATGAAGTTCGTCAGCACCAGCACGGACAACGGGATCGCGAACGCGATCGACGGCAGGATGATCGCGAGCAGGCTGTCGTACAGGCGCATCCGGATGATCAGCAGGTAGACCGGGATGATCGTGGCCTGCAACGGAATCGCCAGCCCCATCAGGAACAACCAGTTGACACCAGTCAGGAACCGGCCCCCTGCGCCCCGGACGATCGCGTACGCCGCCATGAACGAGATCGCGACCGCGGGCAGGATCGTGCCGGCGGTGACGATGACGCTGTTGAGGAAGTACCGCGGGAAGTCGGACTCGATCACGAGCTTGTAGTTCGCGATCGTCGGATCGGCGGGCAGGGCGAACGGGTTCTGTATGAAGTACTCGCCCTGGTCCTTGAAGCTGGTGACGACGATCCAGTACAGCGGGATCAGCACGATCACCAGCCACAACCACCCCGCCGTACCGCCCAGCCAGTTCATCCGGGCGAGGCGTCGACCGATTGACACCCCGCTGCGTACGCCGCCTGCGGCCGTGCTCGCTTCAGTGGTCACCACCGCCATGTCAGGCTCCTTCCTGCTGGCTGGCCGTCGTACTGCCGCCGAGTCGGCGCAACAGCAGAGCCAGAGCCAGGCCGAGCAGCACGAGCAGTACTGCGATCATGCTGGCGGGCCCCATCAGGTTGGCCTGGAAGCCGCGTTTGTACATGTCGAGGGCCAGCACCCGGGTCGCGTCGCCCGGACCGCCCGCGGTGAGGACGAAGATCAGGTCGAAGAAGGTCAGCGACCCCACCACCATCAGGGTGGACGACGTGATGATCGTGTACTTCAACTGCGGAACGGTGATGCTGAAGAACTGCCGGATCCGGCCCGCGCCGTCGATCGAGGCCGCCTCGTACATCGTGGTCGGGATCTGCCGGACGCCGCCTTGGTAGATGAGCGAGTGGAACGGGATGAACTGCCAGGAGACGACGAAGACCACCACGCCGAGCGCGAGGTTGCCGTTCCCGAGCCAGTCCTGGGTCAGGAAGTCCAGATGCAGGCCCGGTCCCAGCCCGAAATTGGGATCGAGCAGCGCCTTGTAGGTGATGGCGATCGCGGTCGAGCTCAGCAGCAGCGGAATGAAGTACAGGACGGCCAGCAGCGCGCGGTACCGCTGACGGCCGGCCAGGAACGTCCCGAGCAGCAAGCTCAGCGGCGTCTGCACGGCCCAGGAGAGGATCATGATCTCGAAGGTCACCCAGACCGTGTGCGGGAGCGCCGGATCGCTTAGCACCGAACGCCAGTTGGACAGCCCGGCCGGGTTGATCTCGCCAAGGCCGTCCCACTGCGTGAAGCTCAGCAGCAGCACCCCGGCCAGCGGAACGATGCCGAACAGCAGGAACATGGCGAGCGCCGGGAGCGCCATCCAGGCGACCGCGCCGCTCCGCCCGACGCTGGCGGACGGAGCTTTGCGGGCGTTCGCCGGCAGTATGGGCGGAGCGGCCACGGTCACTTCCCGATCACAGCGTTCATGCTGTCCGCGAACTGCTGCGGCGAGATCGACAGCTGGAACAGTTTGGCGATGTTGTCGAGCAAGGTCTCGGCCTGGGTCGGGGGGAGTGCCTGGTCCCAGGACTGGGCGAAGCTCTTCGCGTTGGCCGACGTGTCGTAGATGAACTTCAGCCACTCGGCGTCGTTCTTGTCGGTGATGGAGGCGAGCTTGTCCTTGGCGCTCTTGACCACCGGGATGTTGCCGGACTTCACCCACGCGTCGATCGAGGCGTCGTCCAGGGTGTTGCTGGCGAGGAACTTCTTCGCGGTGTCCTTCTCGGCCTGACTCGCCTTCGACGAGATCGACAGGTACTGGCCCGGGTTGCCGACGGTGTCGGTCGGGTCGCCCTTACCGCCGTCGACCGGCGGGAAGTTCATGTAGCCGAGGTGGCCGCCGGTGACGAAGTCCTTGCCGTCGGCCTTCATGCTGCCGTACGTCCACGCGCCGTGCAGCATCATCGCGGCCTTGCCGGTGTAGAGCAGGGCCTGGTCGGCGTTGGAGTCGGCGGTGATCGAGGAGAAGCCCTTGATGAAACCGTTCGCCTTGATCAGCTTCTGCATCTCGTCGAGTGCCTGCAGCGCCGACGGGTCGGACCAGCCGTTCGCCTTGCCGTCGAAGATGTTCTGGAAGACCTCGCTGCCGCCGATCCGGTCGAAGAGGAACTCCAGCCACATCATGTTGGTCCAGCGGGACTGCCCGCCGAGCGAGAACGGCGCGATGTTCTGGTCGTTGAACTTGGGCACCAGGTCCATGATGTCGCCCCACGACTGCGGGGGCTGGGCGCCGACCTTCTCGAAGGCGCGCTTGTTGTAGTACAGGACGATCGGCGTGGTGGTCTCGACCGGCATCGCGTAGATCTTGCCGTTCACGGTGGCCGCGCCGAAGGCCGACGGGAAGATCGACTCCTTCAGCGCGGCGTTCTCGCCGAACCAGGAGGTCAGATCCTCCACCTGGTTGGCGTCGACGTAGCTCTTCAGCCCACCACCGCCCCAGCCCCAGATCAGGGTCGGGCCCTCACCGGCGCCGATCGCGGTCTTGATCTTCTGCTTGAACGCATCGTTCTGGAACTCGGTGGACTTGATCTGGCTGCCCGAGTTCGCGTCGTTGAACCGCTTGACCTGCGCCTCGCGGATGGCCTGCTGCGGCTGGCCGGTGAGGAACCAGTAGGTGGCGCCACCGGTTGCCGCGCCGCCGGTGCCAGAGCCGGAACTCTGCGGGCCCGAGGTGCCGCAGGCGGCCAGGCCGGCGGCGGCGACACCACCCGCGGTCAGCCGGAGGAATGTGCGCCGAGATGTCGTCATGGGATCCACGGTGATCTCCGTACTCAGTGCCGCGGACCACTCCCACGGCGGATGGTTTTACGACTTTGTTTCGTAACGTAGATTTCGCTCGTGTTGCTGTCAAGAGCTTGCGTGGATCGCTTGGACGAGTCAGAGTAACGATGCGGACAAGCCCAAGCAGAAGGGCAAATGCGGCACTTTCCAAGCCGCCCGGAGCTCTCGAGCACTTCGCCCGGGCTTTCGAAACTTTTCGATAGTTTGTTACTTCATGGGCCGAAATCAAGGGAGAATTTCGTGACGACCTCAACCGCGGCGGCAGCGCCGGCGGAGCGCCCGTGGCAGAACACCTCGCTGTCGGCCGAGAAGCGGGCCGAACTTCTCCTGCAGGCGATGACGTTGCCGGAGAAGGTCGCTCAACTCGGCAGCCGCTGGGCCGGCAACGACATGGCCGACGCCGAGCTGCCGGCCGACGAGACGATCAACGTCGCCCCGATGCAGGACGTCTTCGCGGCCGGCGGATCCGTCTCGCTGGCGGAGGCGAGCCGCGACGGCCTCGGTCACCTCACCCGGATCTGGGGCAGCGTGCCAGTCACGGTTGACCAGGGAGTTGCCGAAGTGATCCGCCAGCACAAGGTCGTCCTGGACGGATCCCGGCTCGGCGTACCGGCACTGGTCCATGAGGAGTGTCTGACCGGCTTCACGACATACGGCGCGACCGTCTACCCGACCGCACTCGCGTGGGGAGCGACCTTCGATCCCGAGCTGGTGGAGCGGATGGCCGCCGCGATCGGCCGTGACATGGCTGCCGTCGGTGTTCATCAGGGCCTGTCTCCCGTGCTCGACGTCGTCCGCGACTACCGGTGGGGCCGGGTGGAGGAGACGATCGGCGAGGACCCGTACCTGGTCGCGATGCTCGGTTCGGCGTACGTCCGCGGCCTGCAGAGCGCCGGCGTACTGGCGACGCTGAAACACTTCGCCGGGTACTCCGCCTCCCGGGCCGGCCGCAACCACGGACCCGTGTCGATGGGCCGGCGCGAGTTGCTCGACTTCATCCTGCCGACCTTCGAGACCGCGATCGCGACCGCCGGCGCGGGTTCGGTGATGAGTTCGTACTCCGATATCGACGGGCTCCCGGCCGGCGCCGATCCGTGGCTGTTCACCGAGGTACTGCGGGACGACTGGGGTTTCGGCGGCACCGTCGTCTCCGACTACTGGGCGGTGCCGTTCCTCGCCACGATGCACCGGGTGGCCGCCGACACCGGCGCCGCGGGCGCGTTGGCGCTCTCCGCCGGCACCGACGTCGAACTCCCCGACACCACCGCCTTCAGCTCACTGGCCGACCAGGTGCGGTCGGGTGAGCTCTCCGAGGACCTCATCGATCGCGCGGCCCAGCGGGTGCTCCTGCAGAAGGTGCAGCTCGGCCTGCTCGACCCGGACTGGACCCCGGAAGGCTCTGTCCGGCAGGCCGGCGTGGACCTCGACTCCCCCGGGAACCGCGAACTCGCCCGCGAGCTGGCCGAGCGCTCCATCGTGCTGCTGGATGCCGGATCTGCCTTGCCGCTGCCCGCTCTGCGGAAGGTCGCTGTGGTCGGCCCGTGCGCCGGTGATCCCAGGACTCTGATGGGTTGCTATTCCTACCCGAACCACGTGCTGCCGCGGTACCCCGAACGCGGGCTCGGCGTCGAGGTCGTCAGCGCAGTCGATGCCCTGCGCAACGAACTCGGCGACGTCGAACTCGTGCACGAGCAGGGCTGCGCGGTGATCGGCGAGGACCGTTCCGGGTTCGCGGCGGCCGTGGACGCGGCTCGCGGTGCCGACCTGTGCATCGCCTACGTAGGAGACCTGTCCGGCCTGTTCGGACATGGCACCTCCGGGGAGGGCTGCGACGCCGAGGACCTCCGGCTGCCCGGCGTACAAGAGGAACTGATCGCACAACTACTGGACACCGGTACGCCGGTGGTCGTGGTGGTCGTCTCCGGTCGGCCTTACGCACTTGGTGGTTTCGCGGATCGTACGGCCGGTTTGGTGCAGGCCTTCATCCCCGGTCAAGAGGGCGGCGCCGCGATCGCCGGAGTACTCACCGGCCGGATCGTGCCGAGCGGCAAGCTGCCAGTGCAGATCCCGCGGCACGTCGGTGGGCAGCCCGGTACCTACCTGCAGCCGGCGCTCGGCAGCGTCGAGAGTGCAGGGATCAGCGGTCTGGACGCCGCCCCGTTGTTCGCCTTCGGCCACGGTTCGTCGTACACCAGCTTCGAGGTCGGCGACCTACGCATCAGCGCCGGCGAGATCGCGACCGACGGCGAGTTCAGCGTGACGGTCCGGGTTCGGAACACCGGCGCCCGGGCCGGCGACGAAGTGGTTCAGCTCTACCTGCACGACGTCGTCGCACAGGTCGCCCGGCCGCTGAAGGTGCTGACCGGGTTCGCCCGGGTACCGCTGGAGCCGGGTGCGGCGACGGATGTCACTTTCCACGTCCACGCGGACCGCGCCGCCTATACCGGACCGGACCTGCGCCGGATCGTCGAGCCGGGCGACGTCGAAGTACTGGTCGGCACCTCGTCGGTGGACCTGCCGTGTCGGGGTACCGTGCGGTTCAACGGAGAAACCCGTGTGGTGGGCCACGATCGTACGATGGTGACCCCTGTCGACCTGACACCTGTTCCACGAGGAGGGTGAGGATGTGCCGCGCATGAAGGGCCGTGTCACCCTGGCCACCGTCGCGTCCTCAGCAGGGGTGTCGGTCGCCACCGTCTCGAAGGTGCTCAACGGGCGGAGCGACGTCTCCCGCGAGACCCGCGCGCGGGTGCAGGAGGTGCTTCAGAAGCACGGGTACGTCGGGCGCCGGCCGGAGCCTGTCACGCGAGCCACGGTCGAGTTGTTCTATCAGGGCGTGCTCAACAGCTACTCGGTCGAGGTGATCCAAGGCGTCATCGAGGCCGGCAGTGCGGCCGGGGTCGATGTCGTCGTCAGCTCCCACCCACACAGCAAACATGCCCGGGGCAACAGCCGGGCGGCGGGGTGGATCCGGGAGATGATCGCGGCCGATCGGCGCGCCGTCATCGGCATCACCAGTGACCTGACCGACGCGGACCTGGCCGCGCTCTCCCGGGCCCGGGTGCCGCTCGTGGTCGTCGACCCGGTCGACATCCCACAGCCGGATGTGACCAGCGTGGGCTCGACGAACTTCGCCGGCGGGATGGCGGCCACCCAGCACCTGCTTGGTCTCGGCCATCGGCGCATCGCCTACCTCGGCGGTCCGCCGACCTCCGGTTGCAACCAGGCGCGGGTGAGCGGCTTCCGCAACGCCATGGACGCGGCGGGAGTCCCCGTGCCCCACGAGTACGTCTGGCTGCGGGAGTTCCTGTACGACGACGGCCTGGCCGGCGGCGCTGCCCTGCTCGACCTGCCCGACCGGCCCAGCGCGATCTTCGCCGGCAGCGACGAAGTGGCGCTCGGAGCCATGGAGGCCGCCCGGGCCAGGGGTCTGCGAGTGCCCGAGGATCTCAGTGTGGTCGGCTTCGACGACACTCAGGTGGCTCGGCTCGCGTCCCCGCCGTTGACGACGGTGAAGCAGCCGCTGCGGGAGATGGGCGCCGTTGCCCTGCGGACAGCGCTGCAGCTCGCCGCCGGCGAGAAGGTGGACTCACACCATGTTGAGCTCGCAACCACCCTGATCATCCGCGAGTCGGCGACGGCCCCGTCCCGTCTCTTCTCCGTCGCCGCGTCCTGAGGTCCCCCGATTCGGCGGGAACGGCTCTAGACTCGCGGTCATGGCCGAGATGAGCATGAACAAGGCAATTCACGGCGCATTCCGGCGGGATCTGCGGCGCTTCATCGAGGCGCTGACCATTTTCCCGGCCGGCGACCTGCAGCGCGCCGAGCAACTCGCCACCGCATGGGACAACTTCGACGACCAACTGGTGTTCCACCACGAGGGTGAGCACGAGATCGCCTGGCCCGCGCTCGAATCCGTGGGGGTGAGCCACGAACTGCTGGCGCAGATGGATGCCGAGCACGAAACGATGGCAGCGGCCCTGACCGCGGCCCGCGACGCGATCGCGGCACTCCGGCGTACCGCGAGTGCGGAGGATGCGGAGGCGGCCCGGACAGCTGTCCAGGAGCTGCAAACGGTGACCGTGCGGCACCTGGACCACGAGGAAGCCGAGATCGAGCCGGTCTACCAGGCCAAGAAGGACACGGCGGAGATCAAGGCGATGGGCCGGAAATTCGGGCAGGTCAGCCCCTCTCGCGGTGGCCGCTTCTTCGCCTGGGTCACCGACGGCGCCGGCCCCGACGAACTCGCCGCGATCACGGGAAGCGTTCCGCGTCCCGTCCTGACCATCATCAACGGCGTCTTCGGCCGCACCTACCGCAAGACCATCGCCCCCACCTGGCGAACCTAGCCGGAATCAGGTCCACAGGGCCAGGATGACGGCGGCGACCAGGAGGCCGACGACGTGGTAGCCGCCGGTGATGGCGATCCAGGTCTGCGGCTTGGGTTTGCGCGGGTCGAAGAAGCCGGTGACGAACAGGCCCGACCCGACCAGCCCGATACCGGTCACCAGGCCGAGCACGATGCCCTCGCCGAACGTGTCGGTGGTCGTTGCCTCGGACACCATTGCGAGCGCGACCGTCGCGACCACACAGGTGACCGCCGGGATGACGTACATCTTGGCCGACGTTGCCTGTGCCGCGTCCGCTTCGTTCCAGCCGATGGCGTCCTGCCATTGCTTGCCGAAGGCCACGGGCGCGAACCACAGCCCACCGATACCGAAGTACACGATCGCGGCCACGATCACGGCCAGCCAGTTCAGATCGCCGAGAACACCGAAACTCATGTTGCCTCCCCAGGCATCTCCCTTGACCGAAGCGTCCTCCAGACCCCGCCGGCTGTCCAGAGGGATTCACAGGTAGTTGCCAGGTTGTCCGAACCAAACGCTCATTTTCGGGCGACAGAGTTCTGCGCATGCCAACGGACTCGATTTCGGGCGGTGCGCCGGGCGCGGACGTGCTGCCGATGCGGGAGCATCTGCCGGCCGGCGCGGACGGCGTACCGGCCCTCGACATAGTCATCCCCGTCTACAACGAAGAGCTGGATCTGCCGCCGTGTGTGGAGCGGCTGCAGGCCTTCCTCAGCCGGAACTTCCCGTACCCCTTCCGGATCACGATCGCGGACAACGCCTCGACCGACACCACTCCCGAGGTGGCGGCCGAGCTGGCCGCGGTGTTCAACGAGGTGACGTACGTCCGGCTGGAGCAGAAGGGTCGCGGCCGGGCGTTGAACGCGGTGTGGTCGGCGTCGGACGCGCCGGTGCTCGCGTACATGGACGTCGATTTGTCGACCGATCTGAACGCGCTGCTACCGCTCGTCGCGCCGCTCATCTCGGGTCATTCCGACCTGTCGATCGGGACCCGGCTGGCGCGGTCGTCCCGGGTGGTGCGCGGTACGAAGCGCGAGTTCATCAGCCGGTGCTACAACCTGATCCTGCGCGGTTCGCTGGCCGCGCGGTTCTCCGACGCGCAGTGTGGTTTCAAGGCGATCCGCCGCGATGTGGCTCAGCGATTGCTCCCGCTGGTGCAGGACACCGGCTGGTTCTTCGACACCGAGATGCTCGTGCTGGCGGAGAAGGCCGGGCTGCGGATCCACGAAGTACCGGTCGACTGGGTCGACGACCCGCACTCGACCGTCAACATCGTGCAGACCGCCGTCGACGACCTGAAGGGTGTACTGCGGGTTGGCCGTGCGCTCGCAACCGGGGCGCTACCGCTGAACCGGCTGACTCGGCCGTTCGGCGACGATCCGCGCGATCGTGAAGTGGCCGGGGTTCCGGTCGGTCTGCCTCGCCAACTGCTCGGCTTCTGTGCCGTCGGCGCGTTGTCGACGGTCTTCTATCTGGTCTTGTACTCCGGATTCCGGGTGCTCGCCGACGCACAGCTCGCGAACGCACTGGCACTGCTGATCTCCGCGATCGCCAACACCGCGGCCAATCGGCGGCTCACCTTCGGCCTCAAGGGACGCAACCGGATGGTCCGGCACCAGGCGCAGGGCCTGATCGTGTTCGGCATCGGCCTGGTCCTGACCAGCGGCTCGCTGGCGGTTCTCGACAACACGGTCGGCGACGCGCACCACGCCACCGAACTCGCCGTACTCGTCGCGGCCAACCTCGCCGCCACGCTCGTGCGGTTCCTCCTCCTCCGCGGCTGGGTGTTCGCCGACCGAGAGACCAAACCGGCTGAAACCCAGGTCCAGGTGACCTTCGACGACGACCAGGAGATCGCCGCCTGATGACCAATACCACCAAGGATCCGCGGTGGGTGCGGCCGGCACTGATCGGTCTGCTCGGAGCGACCGCCGTACTGTACGTCTGGAGTCTGACCGTCAGCGGCTGGGCGAACGCCTACTACTCGGCGGCGGCCCAGGCGGGGAGTGAGAGCTGGAAGGCGTTCTTCTTCGGCTCGTTGGACGCGAGCAACTCGATCACCGTCGACAAACCATCCTTGTCGCTGTGGCCGATGGCCTTGAGCGTGCGGTTGTTCGGCCTGCATTCGTGGACGATCCTCGCTCCGCAGGTATTGATGGGCGTGGCGACCGTGGGCATTCTGTTCGCGGCCGTACGACGCCGCTTCGGGCCGGTGGCCGGTCTCATCGCGGGAGCGGTGCTCGCGCTCACCCCGGTCGCAGTACTGATGTTCCGCTACAACAACCCCGACGCGCTGCTCACTTTGCTGCTCACCGTCGCGATCTATTTCGTCCTACGGGCGCTGGAGGACGGCCGGTCGAAGTGGATGGTGCTGGCCGGTGCCGTCATCGGCGCGGCGTTCCTCGCCAAGACGCTGCAGGCCTTCCTGATCCTGCCGGTGCTGGCCCTGGTCTATCTGCTCTGCGCACCCGTGAAGCTCGGCAAGCGGGTCGGGCAGTTGCTGCTCGCCGGACTGGCGATGGTGGTCGCGGGCGGCTGGTGGGTCGCGATCGTCGAACTGTGGCCCGCGTCGTCACGACCGTACATCGGCGGCTCCGAGAACAACTCGTTCCTCAACCTCACCTTCGGCTACAACGGACTCGGCCGGATCAACGGCAACGAGATGCCGGGCGGCGGTGGTGGTAGCGGTGCCGGTGGCTTCCGGGGTGGCAGCCCGTTCTCGCAGGAGTCCGGGATCGGCCGGATGTTCGCCTCGGCCGTCGGCGGTCAGATCTCCTGGCTTCTCCCGGCCGCGCTGATCCTGCTCGTGGCCGGACTCGTACTGGTGTGGAAGGCGAAGGTGATGCGGTCCGCGTTCCTCGTCTGGGGCGGGTCGTTGCTGATCACAACGATCGTGTTCAGCTTCATGAAGGGCACGTTCCACGAGTACTACACGGTCGCGATGGCGCCGTACGTCGGGGCGCTGGTCGGGATGGGGACCGTGACCCTGTGGAAGCACCGCGACTGGCTCTGGGTGCTCGCGACGCTCTCCGGCTCGGTCATCATCACGGCCGCGTGGGCCTTCGTCCTGCTGAACCGTACGCCGGAGTACGTGCCGTGGCTGAAGTGGTTCGTTCTGCTCGGCGGACTCGTCGCGGCGGCGGCCCTGCTGCTCACGGATCAACTCGGCCGACGAGTGGCGATGGGTGCGGTTGCCCTGGCCGGGGTGGCATCGCTCGCCGGACCCGTTGCGTACAGCCTGACCACGATCGGCGACGGCCACAACGGCGGCATCATCACCGCCGGCCCCGCATCGGCGCGAATGGGCGGGATGGGAGGGATGGGCGGCATGGGTCGGGGCGGCGGGCAACTACCAGGCGGCGCTGGCGATTTCGAGGGTGGTGCGCAAGGTGGCTTCCCCGGCGGCATGCGTTTCCAGGGAATCAGTGCGGAACTCAAGAAACTCCTGACGAAGGACGCCGACAAATACGCCTGGGTCGCCGCGACCGTTTCGTCCCAGACGAGCGCCGACCTCCAGTTGTCCACCGAGAAGCCCGTGATGGCGATCGGCGGCTTCTCCGGCGGCGACCCGTCCCCGACCCTCGAGCAGTTCAAGCAGTACGTCGACGAAGGCCGCATCCATTACTTCGCCGGGAGCAACCGTGGCGGCGGCCCTGGTGGCGGACGCGGCACCGCGGCGGCGATCACCTCCTGGGTCGAGCAGACCTTCCAGCAGGTGACAGTCGACGGCACCACCCTCTACGACCTAACCCAACCGAAGACATCCTGATCCCACAGGCGCTCAGGTCTCCTCAGATGCCTGAGCGCCCGTGGCCTGCCTGACGTGCTGTGCGATCAGGGCGTAGCTCTCGCGAGCGTTGACCAGGTCCTTGAGGTCGTACCCATGATCGGCACCGGCGATGTCCTTGTGTTCGACAAGGGCCCCCACGTTGGCGAGGCGGTCGGCGTACCGAAGACCCTCGACGCGGAGCAGGTCGTACTCCGGGGTGAGGACGACCGCCGGAGCGATCCCGGTCAGGTCTGCGATATCGGCGGGGTTGGCAGGCGAGACCAGCCGATCAGTCCGTTGCTGCGGATCGGGGACGTACGCATTGTCGAAGATGTCGGCCATCCACGGCCGCAACACCGGCTTCGCGATGGCCGCGCGCTTGTCCCGCGCATCGATCGCGAGGTCGAGCGGCGGGTAATGCAGCACCTGAAGCGCGATGGCCGGCCCGCCTTCGTCGAGCGCGAGACGAGCAACCGCCGCCGCCAACCCCCCACCCGCGCTCTGCCCACCGACCGACAACCGAGCCCCATCCCAACCTTGCCCGGCGCCGTTCTCAGCAACCCACCGAACCACCTCGAACGCCTGACGCGGCGGCTCGGGGAAGGGATGCTGCGGTGCAACGACATAGTCGACGTTGATGACAACAACGCCCGCCTCCGCCGCAAGATAACGGCAAAGCGCATCATCGACCTCGGTCGGCGCCAACACATATCCGCCACCATGAAAGTTGACATGCACCGGCGGCGTCCCGTCGTACTCCGCCGGCAAATACACCACAACCCGAGCCGGCGCGACGGACGTCGGAATCGTCAACTCACGCGTGTTCCGCGGGAACTCGGGGAAGCTGTCGCGGGAAGTACCCCGATCGGACAAGGAGACCAAACGCTGAAACGCCTTGGCAGCCAGGGAAGCCACCGCCGGCCGAGCCAAGATCGACATGCGGCAACGATAGGGCCTCCCCCGGTCGGCACCTCCGCAGTGCTTCCGCCCAGCGGAAGTGTGTAGCCATCTGCCAGTCCGGTCAACTGTGCGAGCACTGGATGCGTGAAGTTGTCGACAGCCAGGTAGAGCAGTTCCGGCGGGGACTGTTACGACAGCACGTTGACGGCCACCCGGAAGTCCTCACCGCCGCCGCGGACCTGGATCTGAAAGTGTGGCGTGTCAGTCCCGCCCTCCGCCCGACTGGCCACCGCCCGACCGACGAGAACCCCATAACGGCGCAACGGCATGACATGTCCCCTCCCCCGGTCGCCACCTCCGCGGTGCTGACACCTGACGGAGGCGCCGACCTGGGCTCTTGATACGAGAGGGTCAGCAGCAGCGGTGGGGTTTGCAGGGGGCGGGTTCTGTGCTGGGGCAGGCGTCGCCGGGAAGGAGGACGCGGCCGACGCCCGGGAGGTGGTGGGAGTAGGCGAGTAGGGCGTCGCCTGCTTGGCGGGCGTTTTCGCCGGTGACGGACATGCGGCCGGCGATCAGGCCGGCGACCACGGGAGTGGCGAAGGAGGTGCCGCTCCAGCGGGCCATGCCGTCGAAGTGGCGGACCTGGCCCACGTACGGCGGTTCGGTGCAGGTGAAGGTGCCGTGCAGGTAGGCGTTGACCAGGTTCGAACCCGGGGCGTAGACGTCGACCCAGCCGCCGTAGTTGGAGTAGGTCGCCCGATTGTTGAGGTCTTCGGCGAGTGCACCCACTGACAAGGTCTCCGGTGAGGCCGCGGGGAAGAAGTAGTCGCGGTCGCCCTCGTTGCCCGCCGCCGCGACCATGAGCACGCCTTTCAGACGACTGAGCCGTTCCAGGAAGACGTCGAAGGCGAGCGAGCTGGAACCGTCGCCGGTATAGGTCCCCGCGGACAGGCTGATCAGATCCGGGCTTTCAGCCAGTCCCTCGTCCAGCTTGACGACCAGGTCGGAACCGAACGCCGCGCCGGCCCGGTTGAGGTAGGCCTTGACGACGATCTCGGTACGCGGTGCGACACAACGCAGTACGCCGGCGATGAAGACACCGTGACCGGCGTACGGGCGGATGTTGTCGCCAGAGGAATAAGGGTGTTCGTCCTCGCCGGTGACTCCCTCGAGCCAGTACGCGTCGTTCTCGGTCCAGCCGACGTCGACGACCAGGACCTTGACCCCACGCCCGTCGCAGTCACCGCCGACCGGTGCGGGCGTCGGCGAGCTGGCCGGTGGGACCTCCAACTGCTCGGTCGCCGGACATGGGCTCACGCTGGGGCACGCGTAGACCAGCGAGTCCCGCCGGGCGACGCCCCGGCCGAGCCGTTTGTCTGCCAGCGCGATGTACCGCAAGGTCAGCGTGGGCGCCTCCGGCGCATCTTCGGGAAAAATGAATTCCGCCGATGGCTCGAACCTTGTCAGCCCGTCGATACTCGGGAAATCGGTGTTGCCCCGGCCGAAGATCTCCTCGATCCGGACCAGATCGCGATCGCGGATGAGGAAACTCCCGGACCGGTAGATGCTGTCGGCGCCGGTCTCGGCCCAGTTCTTCGGCGAGACCTCCACCTCGTCGCGGAACTCCGCCAGAATCAATTCGATCTGGGCCTGTTCCTTGGTCCTGGCCTGAGCCGCCGCCCCGTTCCCGTTGTCCTGCCCACCGTTGACCGGTGTCTGTTCCGTCATGTCTTCCCCCACGAGCAATAGATTCAGTTGGAAACCAACCCCGATACCCTGTCACTGTGGCGACCGCAAGTGAAGGGGCACCGGAGGACTTACTGCCACTCGCTCTGTCCCGGCCCCATGATGCGATCGCCGCCGCGGAAAAATTGCTCGCCACCGACCCGCCGCCGGACACCGCGTCTTTCGCCCGGCAGGCAACGGGAATCGCGCGCCGCCAGCTCGGCGACATCCCCGCCGCACTGCGCGAGCTCCGTACCGCGGTCCGCCTGGCTCGCGCATCCGGACAACGCGAGCGCGAGGTCGACGTACTCGCGACCCTCGGCGCAACCCTCGGCCGGGCGGGCCGGGGCAAGGAAGGGCTGGCCACCCTCGACCTCGCGGTGAAGGCCAGCCGCGGCGCACTCGCCGGCAAGGTGCTGCTGCGCCGCGCCGACGTACTGATCATCATGGGTCGCTACGACGAGGCCCTCGAAGATCTGCGCGGCGCGGTCACCCGGCTTCGGCGCGCGGGCGACGTGGCGTGGGAGGCGCGGTCCCACAACTACCGCGGCTTTACCCATCTGGCCAAGGGCGCGACCCGGCCGGCTGAGGCGGACTTCGCCGTCGCCGAGAAGCTGTATGCCACCGCCGGGCAGGAGTTCGAGCTCGCGGAGACCTGGCTGAACCGCGGTCTGGTCGCCTTCGCGCGTGGAGATCTGCCGGCCGCACTCGCGTACTTCGACGACGCCGGGCGCCGCTTCAGCACGCTGGGCGTCTTCTGGCCGGACCTCGCGATCGATCGTTGCGGGACTTTACTGGCCGCCGGCCTGACCACCGAGGCTCTGGCCGTCGCCGATGAAGCGGTCGTCCGGATGGAGCAGGACGGCGGGCAGCAGACGAAGAGGCCCGAACTGTTGTTCGCCGCGGCGAAGGCGGCGCTGAGCGCGGGCGACCTCGCGACGGCGCAGGATCGCGCGGACCAGGCGCGGCGCTTGTTCTCAACCCAGCAACGCGATTGGTGGATGTCGCGGGCAACGATGGTTCTGTTCGAAGCCCGCTACCGCGCTGGTGAGCGAAGCGCCCAACTCCTGAAGCAGGTCACTCGGCTTGCTGAGCACATGGACGAGTTGGGTGCTGTGGAGGCATCGGCCGCACATCTGCTGGCGGGGCGGCTTGCGCTGGCTCAGGATCGTTCGGCAGCGGCAGGTGAGGAGTTGGAGAGGGCCGCCCGGTTCCGCCGAGGTGCTCCTCCGCTCACCCGTGGTGGCGCGTGGCTCGGCCAGGCTTTGCGCTGCGAGGCGAAGGGCGACGTTCGCGGCATGCTTGCCGCCTGCCGCCGCGGACTGGACGCACTGGACGAACACCGGCAGATGATGGGCGCGACCGAGCTACGTGCACGCGCCTCGACGCACGGGACCGAGCTCGCCCGCCTGGCGCAGGTCGACGCGCTGCGCCAGGGAGACACCAAACGCTTGCTGGCCTGGAGCGAGCGATGGCGCGCCACCGCCCTCGCAGTACCGTCGGTCCGGCCGCCTGACGACAAGTCCACGATCGCGGATCTCGCCGCGCTCCGCGATGTCGTACGCCGGTTGGACGGTGCTGAGGAAGACCCGCAGCTGAACCGGGAACGGCGCCGGCTCGAGGACGCCATCCGGGCCAGGGCGATCCAGGCACCGGGAGCCGACCCGCGATCCACCAAGTCGTTCGACCTCGACGAAATCACGGCCGCTCTCGGGTCGACGACCTTGGTCGAACTGGTCGAGGTCGACGAAGTCCTGCACGCGATCGTGGTCGCAAACGGTCGCATCAAACGGCATTTGCTCGGCCCGATCCGCGACGCCGAGCTGGAGGTGGAGCGGGCGAGGTTCCGGTTGCGCCAACTGGCTCGAGCGAGGCCGTCAGCCGGTCCCCCGCTCGACGTGATCGGCGCCCGACTGGCCGCAGTTCTGCTCGGCGACGCCGCGACCGACCTCATGGACGGCCCGGTGGTCATCGTCCCGCCCGGCCGGTTGCAGGCGCTCCCCTGGACGCTCTTGCCCCCGCTCGTACGCCGACCCGTCAGCGTGGCTCCGTCAGCGGCGACGTGGCTCCGGGCGCACCGACTCGCTCCCCCACGTCGGCAACGCGTCACACTGGCGTTCGGACCTGGGCTGAAGTCCGGTGGAGCCGAGGTCCAGAAGCTCGCCGGCAGCTACCCGTCGGCCACGCTCCTCGGTGACGGCCAGGCAACCGCCGAGCGAGTACTCCGAGCACTGGACGGCGCGTGGCTCGCGCATCTCGCGGCCCACGGCACGTTCCGCTCGGACAGCCCGATGTTCTCCTCACTCAAGCTCGACGACGGACCGCTGACCGTGTACGACTTCGAGCGGCTTCGGCGCGCACCCCATCGGCTGGTGCTGTCCAGTTGCGAATCCGGGGTCGCGAAACCGGTCGGCGCGGACGAGCTCCTCGGTCTCACAAGCAGTCTGGTTCCGTTGGGAGCGGCGGGGATCCTGGCGAGCGTAGTACCGGTGAACGATGCTGTGGCGGTGCCATTCATGCTCGCGCTGCATGCCAACCTGCAGTCCGGCCAATCGCTGGCGGAGGCGTTCGCGGGTGCCCGGGAGCGGATGGACGACGACCCGGTGTCGGTCGCGACGGCGTCCTCGTTCGTGGCGCTCGGAGCCTGATCGCGACAGGCGAAATCGTGAGAGGGTCGATGTATCAGGCTGGGGACGGCGTGCTCCGTGAAGTGAATGGTTCTCGACAGATTGTGACCAGCTCATGGATCCGCGCCGCCGGCAGGGGAAGGGGGCACGGCATGCGGAGCGATCCCGTTGTCGTCCGGCTCGTCGCGCGGGCGTGCGACGGGGACAAGTCCGCGTGGGACGAACTGGTCGAGCGGTACGCCCCGCTGGTCTGGTCGATCTGCCGGCGTCATCGGCTGTCCACCGCGGACAGCGAGGACGTCGGTCAGAGCGTCTGGCTCCGGCTGGTCGAAAACCTGCCGGGCCTGCGGGAGCCGGCGGCACTGCCGGGTTGGGTCGCCACCACGACCCAGCGCGAGTGTCTCCGGTTGCTGCGACTCGGCCGGCGGATCGAACCGGTCGACCCGTTGGCGAACAGCAAGGACCTGGCCGACGACGGCCGTGCCGCCGTCGACGAGGATCTGCTGCTGCAGGAGCGACGGCACGCCGTACGGTCCGCGTTCGCCGGGTTGTCGGAGCGATGCCGGCGACTGCTGTCATTGCTGGTCGAGGACCCGCCGAAACCGTACGGCGAGATCAGCGACGCGATGCTGATGCCGATCGGAAGCATCGGTCCCACCCGGACCCGGTGCCTGGACAAACTGCGTGCCGCCTTGATCGGGGCCGAGTTCGAGCAGACTGGAGGAGGTGAGCGACATGCCCGATGACTGGTTGAACGATGACGACCGGCTGCTGGCCGTGCTCGCGGATGCACTCAACGACGCGCGTGCCGTGCCGCCCGGGTTCGTCGAGGCCGGCAAAGCGGCGTACGCGTGGCGGGCCATCGATGCCGAGCTGGCCGCACTCACCTACGACTCCGCCGCCGATTTGGAGTTGGCCGGAGTTCTGCGGGCCGACTCCGCGACGCTTCGGGCGCTGACGTTCGCCGGGGCCGACCTGACGATCGAGCTGGAGTTGACGGCCGAGGCATTGCTCGGGCAGATCTCACCGGTCGAGGCCGGCGACGTGACGGCGTACAGCGGGCCGGTGACGGACGAGGTGAGCGCGATCGGTACGGCGGTGATCGACGAGCTCGGGTTCTTCGTCCTGCGACCGGTGCCTGGCGAGCCGTTCCGCCTGCTCTGCCGGACGGCCTCGGGGACCGCGGTCCTGACCGGAGTCGTCTCACCCTGACACAGGTACTCGCCCGGACACAGGTGTTGGGGCGAGATCATCCCTCCGGACCTCGCCCCGCGGCACCTGTCCCCCCGAACGCTTGTGCCTTGTTGAGACGGAGCAGTCCAGGCGGACCCTGATACACAATCCGCCGAAGAATTTTTTTCCTTGCGTATCGCAACAGCCCACCCGTACTCCGTACTGGTAGGGAGGGACCACAATGGCCACGCTGCAGTTGTACCGGGGGAAGGCCTCAGGGCCGGGCCACTCGGAAGACTTGGACGAAGGCCGCCCGCGGACCCGGCGGATGCGGTCGTGGGAGGTCGTCGCGCAGGTCGCGATGGACGGCATCCAGCACCAGGCCGATCGCGCGCTCACCGCACGGACCGAGGTCGGCGAGGGCGACCCGGTCGGCGAGGCCGAGCTGCGCGAGTCGTACGCCGAGGTCGTAGGCCAACTGGAGTACGCCGGGTCGTACCTGGATCTGCGGGCGAACGTCCGGACCTGGTGGCTGGGCACCCGCCTGCAAGGGACCTGGGGACACATTCACAACGCACAGCTCGCGCTGATCGAGTTGATGGACACGGCGCAGCTCAAGGCGTACCGCCCGCATGTCCAGGCGCTGTCATGCAAGTACTTGAACGAAAACGACCCCGAGCGCTTGGCGATCGGCGACAACCCGAATCGGCTGATGCTGGCGCAGACGCTCCGGATCGTGCAAGAGCGGATCGCGGACGAGTACCACCGGCTGCGGCGCTTCCAGATCTCGATCGCGATCGGCTCGTTGCTGTTGCTGCTGCTGGTCGCCGGGCTGGTCGTGCTCGGCTTCCTCCGGCCAGGCATGCTTCCGCTGTGCTTCCCGGATCCCAAGGTCCCAGGTGCCGAGGGGGTGACGGCGGTTTGCCCGAGTGGACCGCACAGCGAACCCGCCAGCAGCGATGTCGCGCTCGTCGTGCTCTTCGGATTGCTCGGCGCCGTGCTGACCGGAGTGCGATTCGTTGCCCAGAGCTCGGTTGCGTCCTCCGTGCCGATGTCGACGACGCGTTCCTTCCAAGCACTCTTGAAGGCCGCCCTCGGCACGCTCGCGGCCGTACTGGGGCTGCTGTTCCTGCGCGCGGGTGTCGTTCCGGGCTTCACCCAGATCGACACCCGGTCACAGATCCTCGCGTACGCCGTGGTGTTCGGTGCCGCCCAGGAGTTCATCACCCGCTTGATCGATCAGCGGTCGAACACCTTGCTGGCCGGCGCCACCTCGACCGAACGAGGTCCCCAGAGCGCCGGCCGGCCCTGACTCAACTAGTGGTGGTGGCCGGATCTTCACGTGGGTGTGCACGGTTCTGCCCTGGTACCAACCGGGCAGGACCGTGGAAGACGCTAGGAACGCCAGCTGTGAAGACCCCCCCGTGGTTCCTGGCAGAATCCGGTGAACTCGTCAGGCGTGCGGGTACAGCAACGAATCGGCGACGGTGAGAATTCGGTTGCTGACCTCTGCGAGTTCGCCGGTGCCGTCGACGGGGATGAGGCGGCCGCGGCCGGCGTACTCCTTGATCAGGGGGCGGGTGTACTGGTCGTACACCTCCAGCCGGTGCCTGATGACGTCCTCGGTGTCGTCGGAGCGGTGTTCGAGCTGGGCCCGATGCAGCAAGCGCTGGACCAGTTCGTCGGGCGGCACCTCCAGGGCGACGACGGCGTCGAGGTGGCGATGGTGCGCATCGAGGAACTCGTCGAGGACGGCAACCTGATCGAGCGTGCGGGGATAACCGTCGAGGAGGAAGCCCGGGCGAGTGTCGTCCGCGGTCAGCCGGTCGAGCACCATCGCGTTGGTCACCTCGTCGGGGACATACTCCCCGGCATCCAGGTACGCCTGCGCGCGTCGCCCCAGCTCCGTCCCGGCGGCCACCTGGGCGCGGAAGGTATCACCGGTGGAGATGACCGGAACCCCGAGCCGCCCAGCCATGATCTCCGCCTGGGTGCCTTTGCCGCATCCGGGCGGCCCGGTCAGGATCACGATCGTCATCGACTCACGCCTCGAGACTCAGCTGTACGTCGTCCCCCACCGCGGCACCCGCGGACTTGAGGGCTGCCTTGCTGACGCCGATGCAGAAGCCGCCGCCGGCCACGAGCATGGTGCTGCCGCTGAAGTCGGCGCCGTTCATGGTGCCGGTGACGCGCCGCTGCCGACGCCCGCCCAGGTCCGCGACGAGGCCCGCCGGTACGTCGACCACGGCAAGGCCGCCCGGCTTGGTCTCGTCCCAGCGCCTGACGGTGCCGCGAAACTCGACGGTCATCTCCCCACGATGGCATAGCGGAGTTGTCAGGGGCAGAGCGCAGCGACGAGTGCGTCGGTGAGCCAGCTGGTGTATCGATCCAGGGACCACTCGCGGTTCAGGATCAGGAGCTCGTACTGCTCGACGGCGATGTACGTCCACAGGAGGTCGGCGGTCTCGTCGACGGTGATGCCCGTCCGGAGCTGGCCGGTCTCGTGCAGGTGCCGGCCGAGCATGGTCATGCCGATCAGGCGTTCGTCGAGGAGTTGCCGCCAGATCCCGGCCAGGGCCTGATCAGCGTGCCGGCCGTCGCGGATGACGATCTGGATCTTGGCGGACCGTTGCTGCCGGCGCGCCAGCCCGCCGAGGTACAGGGCGAGCTTGCGCCGTACGTCGGGCTCGGCACGGACCGCCTCCGCCTCGGGACGCTCGGCGATCGGGACCGGCTCGTCGTCACCCGCGAGCACCGCGTCGAACACCGCCTTGGCCAGCGCCGCCTTCGTCCCGAACCCCTTGTAGACGCTCTCCGCCGAGACGCCCGCACTCTCGGCGACGGCCGCGATCGTCGTCGCCTGGAACCCATTCCGCTCGAACAACTCCCGCGCAGCCCGTACGACGGCCCTCCGGCGGGCACGAGCCTGCTCGCGTCGGCCGGAGGCGTCGTACTTCCTCTTGACATCCGTCATCAGCACTCCCATATTTGGAGACAGTCTAACTGTATCTAATTTTTGGAGGGGACATGGACACCAAACGGGGGGTCGTCGCGAGTGACCCGAAATCGGTCGCGGTGCGCAGCATCCAGATCATGGCGGACGGCACCGCAGCCGACTTCGACGAGCTGATCCACCCGGCCGCCGTGGACCGGGAGAACGTCGTACAGCCGCCGCCTTCGCGGGTTGGCGGGCCGGCCGGATACCGGGCGACCGCGGAGTGGTTGCGGACGGCGTTCGCTGACCTGCACTACGACATCCACCACGTCGTTGCCGAGGGCAACCTAGTGGCGATCAACTCGACGATGAACGGCCGGCACGTCGCACCGTTCGTCGTCTACACCACCGATGGCGAGGTCGACACCGCGTTCCCGCCCACCGGCAAGACGTTCGCGGTCACCCAGTCGCACTGGTTCCGGATCGAGGACGGCCAGGTGATCGACCACTGGGCCAACCGAGACGACCTCGGCCAGGCCCAGCAACTCGGCTGGGTCCCACCAACCCCCGCCTACCTCTTCCGCATGACCCGCGCCAAACGCCGCGCCAAGCACGCCGCCAAGTCGAGGTGAGTCTGGTTCGGGACGGTCGGGTCCGGCCAGGTGGGTGGAGTGTGGTCGGGGATGGTCTGGAGGCAGAGCGATCCGCCGGCGCCGTCGACGACCGCCCAGACAGGATCGGTGTAGATGACCCGGCCGCCGGTGATCTCGGCGTAGGAGGCGGCCAGCTCGGCGGCATCGGGACAGTTGATCGCGATGCCGCTGAGCTTGATCGAGTCGGACACCTTCACATCACCGGCCGGAGCTCGACCGTGTCGCCCGGGGTGACGAATTGGGCAGCGATCTCTTCGGCACGTTGCCGGGTGGCGCAGTCGATCAGGAAGAACCCGGCCAGGTGCTCCTTCGCCTCGGCGTACGGGCCGTCGGTTTTGACCGTGCCGCCCGGGGTCGAGCGGTAGAGCTTGGACGACGTCGGGGCGGC
Organism: Kribbella caucasensis; assembly: GCF_004361855.1. Taxonomy (GTDB): domain Bacteria; phylum Actinomycetota; class Actinomycetes; order Propionibacteriales; family Kribbellaceae; genus Kribbella; species Kribbella caucasensis. The sequence continues at coordinate 57,919 of NZ_SNWQ01000012.1, read as the reverse complement.
GAGGGCTTCGGCGGTGACGAACTCCCCCGAAGCCGAGAGCTCGGTCATCAACCGCTCGAAGTCGGCGTTCATCTGCTGATGACATTCAGCCGAGAGCGCCCGCCCCTCCGCGGTATAGGCCATGGTCGGATGCCCCCAAGGCTCGGGGTTGGAGTGGATCAGGATCAAGTACTTCATTGCACCCAGGACGTCGGCACCACAGGGAGGTTCTCGACATTCACAGATCGGAGGGCCGCTCGGGCCCGGCAGGCGGGACAGCCCGCCAGGCCCGGGCGTGGGTTTACTGGCCGGTGATGGTGAACGTGGAGCCGGGTTCGATGACGATGTGGCCGGCCTGGGAGTTGGTGATGGTGACGTTGGACAGGGTCGCGGAGCCGCGGGCCGAGCCCTGGGCGAGAATGCCGGCGCCGTTGTTCGACCGGTCGATCCGGACGTTGGTGATGGCCACGTTCGTGGTACCGCCGCCGCCCTTGAACTGGATCCCGTCGTAGGTGGAGTCGTGGATCTCGGTGTCGCGGATGGTGACGCCGGGGATCGGCAGGTTCTGCGGGAAGATGGTGATCGCGCCGAACTCCTGCTCCTCACCCCAGAACACCCCGCCGGCCCGGTACAGCGCGTTGTTCGCGATCAGCGTCTGCCCGGAGAACGGCAGCGGGTCGTGGTCGGTCGCGAGCATGATGCCGGGGTAGTTCATCGTGTCGTAGACCAGGTTGTTCTCGATCTTGTTGCCGTAGCCGCCGTAGATCGCCAGCCCGTTCGCCCGCCACGGCAGCTGGATCGTGTTGTTCACAAAACTGTTGTCATGGGCAACGTCCACCGCCTGGTCCTTCACGTACTTGTTCGCCCACACCGCGAGCGAGTCGTCACCGGTGGTGCGGAAGGAGGAGTTGAAGACGCGAGAGTTCCGGGTCCCGTTGGTGAAGTTGATCCCGTCGGCGTACGTGTCGCGGATCCGCATCCCGGTGAACTCCAGCCCGTCGCCCGGACCCCACAGCTCCTGGATGTTGTCGTAGTCGCGGCCGGCCCAGACCCCGACGTTCGCGTGTTCGATCCAGACGTTGCTGACCTTCGTCCCGGTACCGAACCGGCCGTTCAGCCCGACCCCGCCCTCCGCGTTGCCGTCACCGCCACGGATCCGACCTGAACCGAAGATCGCAATGTCAGACAGCTGCACGTTCTGGTCGATGTCGAAGCCGAAGTTCCCTTCGTGCGGATGGTTGATCCCACCCGCGCTCTGCGGCTCGATCGTGGAGTAGAGCTGCGAATGCCACATCCCGGCACCGCGGATCGTGGCGTTGCTGATCCCGACCTGGTTGTACTGGCCCCGGTTCAGCGGGTCGTCGGTGAGGATCTTCTTCTCCTGCCGCCACTGCCCGGCCGGGATCCAGATACAGCTGATCACGCCGTTCTGGTCGTCCGTCACCGCGCGCTGGATCGCGTCCGCGTCGTCGATCCCGTCGTTCGCGACCGCGCCGTACTGCGTGATCGAGGTACACCCGGCCGGTTGGCTCAACGGTGCAGCGACCTGCTCGAGATCGATCATGTCGATGATGTAGAACGACGCGTCATCGCCCGCGTCGCGCTGCAACTTGAACCGCGTGCCGGCCGGGTACGACGTACCGAGCAGCGCGTGTGATTCGTCGAAGAGCCGGCGTGCGTCGCCGCCCGGGGTGTTGGTCAGCGACTCGGGTCCGTCGCTGTTGCCGTAGAGCCAGCTGTGCCGCGACGACAGCGTGAGCTTCCGGTTGAACGTGCCGTCGATGTAGAGGCTGATCGTCTTCTCCTGCCCCTGACCGTTCGCCGAGTCGGGGATGGAGTTGCGCACGACGATCGAGTTCGTCTGGTTCGTCGAGGTGAACTCGACGTACTGCCCCGCGCTGTTCAGCCGCACCGACTGGCGGCCGGACGACTCGGTCGCGAAGTTGGTGTGACCGAACGTCCGGAGCGGGTCGCTGACGAGCAACTCACCTTGGTACGACGCCGCTTCGGCCTCGTATGACGTGTACGGGACCGCGGCGCCTCGGCCGACCACGATCGCGCGGGAGAGGACGTTGTTGGTTTCGTTGGTCTCGGCAACGACATTCGTCGCGTCCGCGGTCGCGGTGATGGTGGCGCCGCCGTTCGTGGCGGTCCAGGTGCCGTTGATGCTGACGTTGATGGTCGCACCGGCGGCGACCGATCCGGTGGTGGTGTTGAGAGTGGTGCCTCCTACGACCAAGCGGGTCGTGCTCGCCGCCGCGGCCGCAGTACCGCGGTTGTTGAGGGCAACGGTGAAGCTGACTTGTTGTCCGACGGCCGGGTTCGCCGGGTTGGTCGTGATGCCGGTGACCTCGAGGTCGGGGCCGGGTGCCTGCGTAACCACCAGTTGCGTGGGCGCTGTGAAGGTGTTGTTGTCGTTGTTCTGTTCGACGACGGTGTTGGCCGGGTCGACCGTGGCCGCGACGGAGTAGCTGCCCATCGGACGCGGTCCGGCATCGAACGAGACGGTGGTCGAGGCGCCCGCTGCCAGCGCGGGTACGGACGCGCTGCCGGCCACGGTGCCGCCGAGGGTGAAATCGACGGTCGTTGCCGGAGCCGCCGCGGAGCCGAGATTCTGGACCGTCGCGGAGAGCGTGATGGCGCTGGCCTCGTTGGGCGACGACGGCGACCAGGTGACCGAGTTGACGACCAGGTCGGGGTTGGGCGCCGCAGTACCGAGCACTTGCAGCTCGGCGACCTGGCCGCCCGGGGCGCCGGTGTTGCTGAAGAACTGCAGCCGTACGTCGGCGACGCGACCGGTGACCGGGATCTCGATCGTGTTCTGCGCCGCGGGATCGAAGACGTGGTTCGCCCGGGCGGACAGTGTGGTGAATGCGGCGGCGTTCTGCTCGCGGCCGAGGACCTCGACGTTCTGCGTGCGAGTGCCCCAGATCGGGTCGGGGTTGAGTTTGACGATCACCGAACTGACGTCGGCGTTGGCGCCGAGCTTGACGGTCAGGGTGGACGGGAAGCCGTTCGACTCCCAGTAGGTGCCGACGTTGTTGTCGTTTGCGTTGGCGGCGACGTACGTCTGCACCGAGGAGGATGCCTCGATCGGTTTGCCGGTCGCGAGGTCGGTGTCACTCGGCTCACCGGCATCCGGGCCGAAGAGGTCGAACTCGGAGAGCTGACCGGCGGGCCAGCCCGTGTTCGCGGTGATGGTGAGGCGGACGTAGCGGGCGGTCGTCACGGGAAAGGAGATCGTCACCGTGTTACCGCTCGCCGGGGTGAAGTTGTAAGCGGCGCCGGCAACGAGATCGGCGTACGAGGTGCCGTTGGTGCTGGCCTGGACTGCGAGGGTCTGGGTGCGCGCGCCCCACGAGGACGGGAGTTTGAGCACCACTCGATCGACGCTGACGACCGAACCGAGGTCCGCTCGCAACCATTGCGGGAACTGGTTGTTGGCGCTCTCCCAGTAGCTGTTCTGGTTGCCGTCGGCGGCGTTGGTGGCGGGATACGCCCCCAGTTGGCTGCTCGCGGAAACGGTCTTGGTCAGTGGTGCGGCCGAGGCTGTGGTGGGCGGGGTGGACCCGATCAGGACGAGGGCTGCGGCGAGCAGACCTCCGATCAGGCGGCGGGTGGGCGGTCTGCGGTTCATGGCTGTCCTCAGTTCTGTACTTGCACGACTCCTGCCAATTTTTTGCAGCGCGAGTAGCCAAAGCTTGCAGATCGATTACTAATCCGTCAACGGTTCGTCACCGTCGGGAACGGCCAGAGCGGGGTGGGGATGACGTACGGGGTCAGCAGGCCGATGAGCTCATCGGCAGCGGGAGTGATGGCGAGGCGGCGGGCGGTACCGGCCAGGAGGTCGGCGAGTTGGACGCGGGGGTCGGTGCGGGAGTCGACCCTGACGACCGCTTGCAGGGCGATGCACTGATGGGTGTTGAGGACCTGCTGGATGCGGGCGATGCGGTGCCGGGTGAGCGCGCTCTGTTCGTCGTGGACGAGGACGACCGACTGGCCGTTGCTGGTCCAGTGGAGGGTGGTCTCGACGAGAGCCGGCAGCAGCGGTTCGAGGGCGGGCGGGACGGGTGCGCGGTCGTCGAGCAGTTCGGTGAGGACGGCCTCCACCTGCGGGCGGGCACGGCGGAACGGGTCCAGGTCGACGGCATCGGATCGGAGGCCTTCGAGTGTCCGGAAGAACCGGTCGACAGCGGGACGGTTGATGATCCGATGGCGCTTGGTCCGCATCATGCTCGCGAAGACCTTCAGGAAGTCCACCCATCGATCGGCCCCGAACTCGACCGGCCCCTGGAGATGCAGGTGTAGCGCGGTCTGGTGGAGTGCGCGATCGAGGCTCGTCCCCGCGGCGTACGAGGGTTCGCCGAGCAGGTAGTCGACCAGGCGCGACACGACGAAGAACGTCTTGTCGGTGAGATGAACGGTTGCCCGGCCGTGCAGTGGACCGCCGGGCTCCAGCAACCACTCCAGCACCGGGCGCTGGATTCGGCGGAGCAGCTGGTTCGCCTTGTACTCCCTCGGCGAGTACCGGAATCTCGCCCGGATCGCCTGCACCACGCGGGTGGCTTCGGCGGTGTCGAGGTGGACGGCGGCATGGGTGATGACGGGATCGCGGGGATCCAGCAGATTGCTGCCCGAGAACCCTGATTCGTCGCAGGCGACCTCGAGTGGGTCTGACCGCATGGGATGTCGCTCCTTGGAGGAGGGTGCACGCTTGACGGCCCGGCGTCGGAACCCCGGGCTGGCGCTACCGGCCTGAACGGCGGCAGCGGGTGATCACACGGAAACCGCGTGGATCAGAAAGCGGCACCCTTGTCAGCGGACATGCACCCATGATCAAGCACCCCACCCGCCCCTGCCACCGGTTTCTTCCCGTACAAATCGACATGAGGTAGTCGTCCAGGACCGACAACCTCACGCTGACGGCGGCGCGGCCGGACCCCGACAGGGCGACTACCTCATGTCGATATGTACGCCGATGAGTTCTCCAGCCCTCACTCGTCTCAACTGGAACGCAACCAATGGAGGTGTGGACCATGGCGAAGGTGTTGTACACGGCGTCGATGTCGCTGGACGGATTCATCGCGGGCCCCGGCGGCGACATGTCCTGGCTGGCGGAGTACTTCAGCCCCAACCCGATCATCGCCGACCTGATCGACGGCATCGGCGCGCTGCTGGTCGGCAAGAAGACTTACACCGGTGACGACCCGAACAAGGGCCGCGAAGGCGAGGGCAAGGCATTCGGCGGCGGCTGGGACGGCCCGCAGTACATCGTCACCCACCACGTCCCGGCCGATCAGGAGCCAAACCTCTTCTTCGTCACCGACCTGGCGGACGGCCTGGCGCAAGCGAAAGAGGCCGCCGGCGACAAGTACGTCAACGTCCTCGGCGCCAACCTCGCCCACCAACTCCTCGAATCCGGCGACGTGGACGAGATCCTCGTCAGCATCGCCCCGGTCCTGCTCGGCGACGGCACCCCACTCTTCCGCCAACCAGGCGGCCGCAACGTCAAACTCGAACGAACCCACGACAGCACCGCCCCACTCGCAAACAACCTCTGGTTCAAGGTGAAGTACTAGTAGTCGGCGGCGGACTGTTGCATGATCGGGCGGATTTCGACGGCTAGGGCCTCTGATTCGGGGAGTAGGTGGGCCAGGTGGGTGGCGCGGTCGAGGGTGTCTACGTCGATCAGGTAGTAGGCGCGGATCGGGTTCGCGGGGCCGGTGCCGATCACCAGGCCGGTCGACGGATCGGCCAGTAGGTGGCCGGTGATCAGTTCGCCGGATTCGTCGGCGACCTTGCGGAATCGGTCGTGATCCGGTGCGCACAACTCGGCATCGCCCTGCAGGATCAGCAGATACTTCATGGTCGGCTCCCGTCTCGGCTTCACTGAGAAGACGTCGCCGACCACGCGGTTTTGACATCTGCTCAGTTGCCGCGAACCGCCCACGCGCGGGCGGTCAGCGGGATCGTCCCGTCGGCCTCGATCGGAAGGCGTTCCCGTACGGCGTCCCGCAAGCGCGCCCGGACCTCGTCGGTCAGCGTGCTCACGTACGCCGGTGCCGCTCCCTGACCGCCGAGGAACGGGGACCAGTAGTCGTCGAAATCCCGGAACACGGTCGGTACGACGATCTCGCGGCTGGTGACCCCGTCGAACCCGGCGGCCGCGAACATCTCCTCCAACGCATCCGGCCGGCAGAACGGGAAGCGATCTCCCTCGTGCAGGTGCCGGTGCTCCGGATCGACCTCGGCCGCCACGTCCCAGAAGTACTTCATCAACTGCATGCCGTCCGCGTAGTCCCAGACATAAGCGGCCACCACTCCCCCGACCTCACGCATCCGGCGGAGCGCCCGGTCCCGGTCGGGGACGAAGTTCAGCACGAGCCCGGAGACCACCACGTCGAAGCTCTCGTCCACCAGCTCTTCGGCGTTCCCGACCACGAACCGGGCCACGCCATCCGCGCGCTCAGCCAGCTTCGACCGGGCGTAGCCGAGAAAGTCCGCCGACGGATCGAGCGCCAGTAGTCCGGAGGGAGTCGCGGCCGCGAGGATCGTGGAGCTCAGTGCTCCCGTCCCACACCCCACGTCCAGCCAGCGCAACCCGGCCGGCTGATCCAGCCAGTTCACGAACTCGGCCGCGACCAGCCGGCTCCAGCGTCCGACGTACGGCTCGTACTGTTCCCCGCTCGACCATCGCTCCACGCCCGAAGGATAGGGAACTTCAGCCCGCCGAGACAGGGATGGTGACCCCGGTGAGGCGTTCGGCCGCCTGCCAGAGGCGAGCGTTTTCGCGCGGATCGAGGGCCCGACTGGTCGGCTTGACGACCTTGGTGGGGCCGGACATTCCGAATGCGCCCCTCGGTCCGTAGTACACGCCGGCGAAGGCATCAGGGCTGGCCGCGGCGTGCAGGAGCGGCTCGGATCCCTGCTCTACACCCTGACTCGGTAGCGGGTTGTAGCGGTAGAGGACCGAGTGGTACCAGGGCAGCTTGTCGCGTCCGAGGCTGGCGCCCGCGGTCTGCAGGTTGGTGTGGGTGAAGCCGGGGTGGGCACCGGTGCTGAGCAGGTTCCAGCCGCGCTCGGCCGCGACCGCCGCGAGTTGCTGGCTGAACATCAGGTCGGCCAGCTTCGACTGCGCGTACGTCGGCATCGCGCGGTACCGGGTCCGCTCCCACTGCAGGTCGTCGAAGTTGATCCTGCCGACGTTCGCCGCACCGCTGCTCATCGTCGCCACCCGCGGCGCGGGCGCGGCCAGCAGCAACGGCAGCAGCCGGAGGGTGAGCGCGAACGGGCCGAGGAAGTTGCTGCCGAACTGCAGCTCGAACCCGTCCTTGGTCGTCATCCGGGTTGGCGGCATCATCACGCCGGCGTTGTTGATCAGCAGGTCGAGCGACGACTCGTCGGCGATCAGGCCGGTCGCGAACTCCTCGACCGAGGCCAGGTCCGCCAGGTCGACCCGCCGTACTTCGAGCTGGGCGGCCGGGTGCTCGGCCAGGATCTCCACCCGCGCGGCCTCGCCTTTGGCCGGCGTACGGACGGCCATGATCACCCGGGCGCCGGCCGCGGCCAGGCGTTTGGCGGTCTCCTTGCCGGTACCACTGTTGGAGCCGGTCACAACGGCGAGCTTGCCGGTCTGGTCAGGGACGACATACATGGTGTGCTCCTGGGATTAAAAGACTGTTGGTCTGTTACGTCGCCCAAGCTAACAGACCGTCGGTCTGCTCGCAATAGACCGGCGGTCTGTAAGATGTGTGACCATGACGACTTTCCAGCGGGCCCGCAGCGATGAGCAGCGGGCCGAGCGGCGGCGGGTGATCCTGGCGACGGCGGCGGCGATGCTGGCCGAGATGCCGGTCGCGCAGCTGACCCTGAACGAGCTGAGCCGCCGGGTCGGGCTGGCGAAGTCGAACGTGCTGAAGTACTTCGAGTCCCGCGAGGCCGTGCTGCTGGAGCTGACCAACCGCGAACTGGCCGCCTGGATCGAGGACCTCGACCAAGCTCTGGCCGCCACGGACCCGAAGTCGCCGGCCGGCGAGCGGGCCGACCTGCTGGCGGACGCGGTGGTCAGCACGATGGCGGCGCGGCCGATGTTCTGCGAGCTGATCAGCACACAGGCGGCCGTGCTCGAGCACAACGTCTCGACCGACGTCGCGGTCGGGTTCAAGCGTGCGGCACTGGTGAACTATCACGGCTTGGTCGCGTCGGTACTGCGCGCCCTGCCGGAGTTGGGCGATGAGGGAGCCGCCCGCTTCATCGCGGCCGCGAGCATGCTGGCCGGCGCGATCTGGACCCACTCGCGACCGTCGGCGGCGATCCTTGCGGCCTACGAAGCCGCCCCGGAGCTCTCGACCCTCCGGATGGACTTCGAACCGGCCCTGCGAACCGCCGTCGACAGCCTCCTCTTCGGCCTACTCCCCCGCGATCAGACCGGCTTGACGTAGCGGTGGCATGGGACCGCGAGGGTGCCGGTCTCCACCGAAGCGGGGTAGTCGAACGGGCCTTCGTCGATCCAGCCGCTGCGTTCGTAGAAGCGGCGGGCTCGGGCGTTGCCGGTAGCGACCGCGAGCCAGGCCGCGTCGTACCCGGCCGCCTCGACCTGGCGTTCCGCTTCGCCGATCAGGATCCCGGCCACACCCGAACCGCGATGCTCGCCGGACACGTACACCTGCTCGACCTCGTCATTCACCACCATCACAAACCCAGCCACCTCATCACCCACGACCGCCACAGTCGTGTCGCCGATCCGTTGCGGGGCCCGCTCCCAGAACGACTCCTTGGTCCGAATCGCAACCAGTTCGTCCGGGACGTTGCCGAGATGCCCATCCCCCCACCCGGCGTACCAGATGGCAGCAACGGCCTCGGCGTCAGCGTCTTCGGCCGGGCGCAGCATGATCGTCATCCGGTCACTTTAGATCCACCCGGGCGAGCTTGTCGGGGTTGGTGACCGCGTAGATGCCGGTGACCTGGTCGCCGGCGAGGTCCAGGACGATCACCGCGAACGGGGTGTCGCCGGACAGCAGCAGTGCGGACGGATCGCCGTTGACCGTGCGGTACTGGACGTTCAGCGCAGGGATCGGCCGGCGGTCGGCGTCGCCGATGATAAGGCGGGCGATCTTGTCCCGGCCCTGGACGGGATTCAGGCCTGCCGCGCGAGCCTTGCCGCCGCCGTCCGCCCACATCGTGACGTCCGGGGCGAGCACTTCCATCAGCGCGTTGAGGTCGCCGCCGACGACGGCCGAGATGAACCGCTCGGTCACCTGCTGCCGGACCTGCGGATCGGCCTGGAACCTCGGTCGCCGGGCCTGCACATGTTCGCGCGCTCGATGGGCATGCTGGCGGACCGCGGCCGGGCTGCGGTCGAGAATCTCGGCGATCTCGGTGTGCGCGTAGCCGAACACTTCGTGCAGCACGAACACCGCCCGCTCCAACGGCGTCAGCGTCTCCAGTACGACGAGCAACGCCAGCGACACCGCCTCGGCTCGCTCAACCGGATCACCAGAGGCCTCCACCACCGGCTCGGGCAACCACGGCCCGTAGTACTCCTCTTTGCGCTTGTTGATACTCGTCCGCCGGGCCAGGGCGGCGTTGACAGCAATACGAACCAGGTACGCCCGCGGGTTCTCGATCCCGGTCCGGCCGGACCAGGCCAACCACGTCTCCTGCAGCACGTCCTCGGTGTCGGCGACACTCCCGAGCATGCTGTAGACGATCGAGAACAGCAGTTCCCGGTGCTCCACGAACACCTCGGTGTCACGCGGGACGTCGGTCATCCTTCAGATCCTTCCCTCGACAGTTCCGGATCCTGAGAGGGCCGCCGTCCCGCGGATGTGACATCTACTCCGGGTCGTACGCCAGGTTCGGACGCAGCCAGCGCTCGACCTCGGCCACCGAGAGACCGCGGCGGTGGGCGTAATCCTCGGTCTGGTCCTTGCCGATCCGGCCGACGCTGAAGTACTTCGCGTCGGGGCTGGCGAAGATCAGGCCGCTGACCGCCGCGGCCGGGGTCATCGCGTACGACTCGGTCAGGCCGAGGCCGATCTTGTCCGCCTCGAGCAGCGCGAAAAGGTCCTTCTTCTCGCTGTGATCCGGGCTGGCCGGGTAGCCCAGCGCAGGCCGGATACCGCGGAACCGCTCGGCATGCAGATCCGCCAGCACCGGCTCCACGTCCGGCTCGAACCAAGCCTTGCGGGCCTCCAGGTGGATCCACTCGGCGAACGCCTCCGCCAGCCGGTCCGCCAGCGCCTTGACCATGATCGCCCGGTAGTCGTCGTTCTTCGCCTCGTACTGCGCGGCGAGCTCCTCCGCACCGTGGATCGCCACGCCGAAGCCGCCCAGGTGATCGCCGGACGGCGCGATGTAGTCGGCCAGGCAACGGTTGTGCCGGCCTTCGGGCTTCTCGGTCTGCTGCCGCAGCATCGGGAACGACACGTCGGTCCCGTCGAGCAGGATGTCGTCGCCCTCGCTGTGCGCCGGCCAGAACGCGTAGACACCCTCGGCGGTGAAGGACCCGTCCGCGATGATCTGGTCGAGCAACGTGTTCGCGTCGTCGAACAGCTCGCGGGCGACCGGCTGATCCAGGATCGCCGGGTACTTGCCCTTCAGCTCCCAGGCCAGGAACAGGAACTGCCAGTCGATCATCGCCCGCAGCGTCTCGATACTCGGCGACTCCCGGCGGAGCCCGGAGAAGGCCGGCACCGGCAGTTCGTCGTACGCGACCGGCTCGCGGTTCGCGCGGGCCTTCGAGATCGGCAGCAACGGGCTGCGCTGCTTGTTCGCATGCTGCTCGCGGAGCCGTTCCTGGTCGGCCTTGTTGCTGACGGCAAGCGCTTCGGAGCGGTCGGCGTCCAGCAGATCGGAGACCACCCCGACCACCCGCGACGCGTCGAGCACGTGCACGGTGGTGTTCTCGTACGCCGGTGCGATCCGGACCGCCGTGTGCTGCTTGGAGGTGGTCGCGCCACCGATCAGCAACGGCAGCTTGAGCCCACGGCGCTGCATCTCGTCGGCCACCGCGACCATCTCGTCCAGCGACGGCGTGATCAGGCCGGACAGGCCGACCGCGTCGGCGCCCTCGGAGACGGCGGTGTCCAGGATCTTGCCGGCGGGCACCATCACACCGAGGTCGATCACCTCGTAGTTGTTGCAGCCGAGCACCACGCCGACGATGTTCTTGCCGATGTCGTGCACGTCGCCCTTGACCGTGGCCAGCACGACCTTGCCCTGGCCGCGGACGGCCTCGGCGCGGCCCTCCAGCCGGGCCTGCTCCTTCTCCGCCTCCATGAACGGCTCCAGGTAGGCGACCGAGCGCTTCATCACCCGGGCGCTCTTGACCACCTGCGGCAGGAACATCTTGCCGGCGCCGAACAGGTCGCCGACCACCTTCATGCCGTCCATCAGCGGACCCTCGATCACCTCCAGCGGCCGGGGCAGCTGCTGCCGGGCCTCCTCGGTGTCGTCCTCGATGAAGTCGACGATGCCGTGCACCAGCGCGTACGACAGCCGCTCCTGGACCGTGCCCTCGCGCCAGGTCAGGTCGACCTCGCGCTTGGTGCCCTTGCCCTTGACGTTCTCGGCGAAGGCGACCAGCCGGTCGGTCGCGTCGTCGCGGCGGTCGAAGATGACGTCCTCGACAAGCTCCAGCAGGTCCTTCGGGATGTCCTCGTAGACCGCCAGTTGACCGGCGTTCACGATGCCCATGTCCAGGCCGACCTTGCCGGCGTGGTACAGGAACGCGGAGTGCATCGCCTCGCGGACGATGTCGTTGCCGCGGAACGAGAACGACAGGTTCGAGATGCCGCCGCTGATGTGCACGCCCGGGCAGCGCTGCTTGATCAGCGGCAGCGCGTCGATGAAGTTCTTGGCGTAGCCGTTGTGCTCGGACATGCCGGTCGCGACCGCGAGCACGTTCGGGTCGAAGATGATGTCCTCGGGTGGGAAGCCGATCCCGGTGAGCAGGTCGTAGGCGCGGCCGCAGATCGCCACCTTGCGCTCGACGGTGTCGGCCTGGCCCTGCTCGTCGAAGGCCATCACCACCGCGCCGGCGCCGTAGTCGCGGATCCGCCGGGCCCGGTCGAGGAACTCCTCCTCGCCCTCCTTCAGGCTGATCGAGTTGACCACGCCCTTGCCCTGTACGCACTTCAGCCCGGCCTCGAGCACCGACCACTTCGAGCTGTCGATCATGATCGGGATCCGGGCCACCTCGGGCTCGGTGGCGATCAGGTTCAGGAATGTGGTCATCGCCTGCTCGCTGTCGAGCAGGTCGGCATCCATGTTCACGTCCAGCAGGTTCGCGCCGCCGCGGACCTGCTCCAGCGCCACGTCGACCGCGGCCTGGTGGTTGTCGGACTCGATCAGCCGGCGGAACTTGGCCGATCCGGTCACGTTGGTCCGCTCGCCGATCATCACGAACCCGGTGTCCGGGCCGATCTTGAACGGCTCCAGCCCGCTGAACCGGGTGGTGTCCGAGGCGGGCGCGACCGAGCGCGGTTTCACGCCCTGTACGGCCTTGGCGATCGCCGCGATGTGGGCCGGTGTCGTACCGCAGCAGCCGCCGACGATGTTGACCAGGCCCGAACCGGCGAACTCGCCGATCATCCCGGCGGTCTCGTCCGGCGTCTCGTCGTACCCGCCGAAGGCGTTCGGCAGACCCGCGTTCGGGTGGGTGGCGACGTAGGTGTCGGCGAACCGGGCGAGATCGGCGACGTGCGGCCGGATCTCCCGCCCACCGAGCGAGCAGTTCACCCCGACCACCAGCGGGTCGGCGTGCTCGATCGAACTCCAGAACGCCTCGACCGTCTGGCCCGACAGGGTCCGGCCGCTCAGGTCGACGATCGTCACCGAGATCCACAGCGGCAGTTGCGGCGCCACCTCGCGGGCGGCGGCGATCGCGGCCTTCGCGTTCAGCGTGTCGAAGATGGTCTCCACCAGCAGCAGGTCGACCCCGCCGTCGGCCAGCGCGGAGATCTGCTCGGCGTACGAGTCCCGCACCTGCTCGAAAGACACCGCCCGGTACGCCGGGTCCTCCACCCGCGGGGACAGCGACAGGGTGACGTTCAACGGGCCGATCGAGCCGGCCACGAACCGGCCGCCCGCCTCGTCGGCCGCCTGCCTGGCCAGCCGGGCGCCTTCGATGTTCATGTCCCGGACCAGCGACTGCAGACCGTAGTCGGCCTGGCCGATGCTGGTCGCGGTGAACGTGTTGGTGGTGGTGATGTCCGCCCCGGCCTCTAGGTACTGCCGGTGGACGTCCAGGATGACGTCCGGACGCATCAGGTTGAGCAGGTCCGGGTCGCCGGTGACATCGTGACTGTGGTCGAGGAAGCGATCGCCCTGGTAGTCGGCGGGGGTCAGCTTGGCGCCCTGGAGCATCGTGCCCCAGGCACCGTCCAGCACCACCACCCGCTGGTCGAGCAGGGTCCGCAACTCGCTCGTACTCACTACGTAGGCCTCCAGAATGAATCCGGAGGCGCCCTTGCGGTCTAGTGCGTCAGGCCGAGCGTGGCGGACCCCTCCGGCCCGTTGCAGCGCCTCTCGACCTGGGTCGTCCACTGTACCGGGTTGAGATCTGGAACACAGAATCACCGGTCAGTCGGTGAGACGGCTGGACAACGTGCGATCGGGCCCGGGCTCCTGGGGGGTGGGGAGCGCCGGGCCCGACCGGATTCGGTCCGCCGGTGAGGGGGAGGCGTCAGCGGACCGGGCCGGTGATGAGTTCGATGGTGGCGGTGTGCCGCTCGCCGCTCTGGTCGACCCAGGTGACGGAGACCTTGTCACCGGGGTGGTGCTGGTCGAGCAGGGTCGACAGCGTGTCCGGCGAGTCGACCGTCTTGCCGCCGAACTCGGTGATCACGTCGCCGGCGGACAGCCCGGCCTCGTCCGCCTTGCCGTCGGCGACCACGTCGTTGACGGCCGCGCCCTGGATGCCGGCGACGTTCGCGACCGAGATGCCGAGCATCGCGGAGGCGCCGATGTGGATGGTCGAGGAGGCGTTCCCGGCCTCGATCTGGTCGGCGATCTCCATCGCCTGGTTGATCGGCACCGCGTACCCCTGCGACTCCTGCTCCTGACCCTGACCGTTGCCTGGTCCGTTGCCGGGACCGAAGCCATCCGCGGTGAGCACAGCCGACGGGCTGCTCGCAGCCGGGCTGTACGCCGTTTGTCCAGGGCCGCTGTTGCCGTTGGTGCTGGAGCCGGCCGTGTCGACGCCGATGACCTCGCCCTCGCTGTTCACCAGCGGGCCGCCCGAGTACCCGGCGACGATGTCCGCGTTGGTCTCGATCAACCCGGTCAGGTTCTCCGGATCCGAACCGGACTCGTCCGTGGCCGTGATCGACTCGTTCAGCCCGGTCACCTGGCCGGCCGTGTAACTCGGCTCGCCACCATCGCCACCCGCGTTGCCGACACCGACGACCTGGTCCCCGAGCTTGACCTCGGACGAGTCCCCGATCTTGGCCGTCTCCAGCCCGGACGCGTCCTGCAGTTTCAGTACAGCGATGTCGTGGGACTCGTCATAGCCGACGACGCTGGCCTTGTAGACCTTGCCGGTGGCGACCGCCGTCACCGAGATCTCGGTCGCGCCCTCGATCACGTGGTGGTTGGTCAGGATCTCGCCGTCCGAGGTCAACACGATCCCGGTACCGGCGGCGCGAGCGCCTTCGTAGCCGAGCACCGTGTTCACGTCGACCAGCCCGGGCGACACCTCCGCCGCGACGGCCGACGGGTTCATCACCGCAGCCACCTGCGACGAGTTCGCCGCCCGCTGATCGATCCCCCAGGCCACCGACCCGCCCACCAACGCCAGCGCCAGCCCCACCGACCCGAGCACCAACGGCAACCGCTTCCGCCGCTTCGGCGGCTGCTGGAACGGCCCCTGCGGATACCCGCCCCAAGGCCCATACCCCGGCTGCCCATACTGCTGAGGACCCGGTTGCCCGTACTGCTGGGGACCCGGCTGCCCATACTGCTGAGGGCCCGGCTGTCCATACTGCTGCGGCCCCGGCTGCCCATACTGCTCGGGACCTGGTTGCCCGTACTGCGGCTGGCCGCCCGACTGGCCGCCCGCAGGTCCGTAGTACGGCTGGTCGCCCTGTTGTCCTGTTGGCTCGTTCATCGTCCCGGTGCCTCCTCAGCCCGTCTCACGAACGAGTAGACCTCGCCAGTCTGAGAACTCCATCGAGCCAACAGAGGAATCAGCTGAGAATCCGACGTGTCCCAGCCCACACCCCACCCGCCCCCAGCCAATTCTCAGCCCACCCCCAGCCGATCCTCAGCAAACCAGATGCCCCCAGCAACCAACGCCAACACCGCTCACGGTTCATCCTCGGGTTCGGGGTGGGTTTTTGCGCGTCTGAGGCAAGGAAGCCTCCCCGGTCGCCGCGAAAAACCTCCCCGGTCCAGCGCTGCCGACGTTCGAGGAGGTGGCGATCGCCGTACCCGGTCCCGGGTCGAGTCGATCTAGTGGTGCGTGCGACGGGACGACCGGGCTCAACCGCTTCGCCGCGGGCCCGAGCCGGGGACCTTGACCAACATCGCGGGACCGTGAACAACATCGCGGGACCGTGAACAACGCACACCTTGTCCGAGCTCCCGACAACTTGGTCACGGTCCCCAGACACGCCCACCGAGGTCGGGTTCGCAGCCGGTCACTGCTCCAGAGACGCGTGCTCCGCAAGGAATCCGTCGATCAACGTGTTCACCTCGGCCTGGCATTCCAGGGCGGCCAGGTGGGCGGCTCCGTCCAGTACGACGAAGCGGGAGCCGGGGATCGCGTCGGCCATCACGCGGGTCTCGTCGACCGGGAAGGTCGCGTCCTCGGCACCGGCGACCAGCTCCTAATCAGTAGAGCGCAGTGACGCGACGGTCTCGGCGAGCAGCTCGATGCCTTCGACAACGGCTTTCTCGGTCAGCCCGCCGTAGCCGAAGACGAGCCCCTCCGGACCCGCATTCTCCACCCAATAGGGCCGCAGCCCATAGATCCCCAGCCCACGTTCACGCGCGGCCTGCGTCACTGCTGCCTCGGACAGGTTCGGCGGCAGCCACGTCATCACGTGCAGGCCGGCCGAGACCCCGACCGGCCGCAACTCCGGCACGCGTTCGGCCAGCCGCGAGACCAAGGTGTCGCGCAGAACCCGGTACCGCGGCCGCATCCGCCGCAGGTGCCGATCGAACTCGCCACGCGCAACGAAGTCCGCGAACGTCAGCTGATCGAGCACCGGCGACCCACGATCGTCCGACACCTTCGCCGCCGACATCGGCCCGACCAGGTGACTCGGCAGGATCAGCCAACCCAATCGGAGCCCCGGCGCCAACGTCTTGCTCGCGGTCCCCGCGTACACGACTCGCTCGGGCGCCAGACCCTGCATCGCCCCGATCGGCTCCCGGTCGTACCGGTACTCCGCGTCGTAGTCGTCCTCGACGATCAACGCATCCCGCTCGGCCGCCCACGCCACCAACGCCGCCCGGGTCTCCGCCGACGTCACCGCCCCGGTCGGGAATTGATGCGCCGCAGTCACCAGTACTACGTCCGCTCCCGACCGCGCGAGGGCGTCCACGTCGACCCCGGACTCCAGCACCGGTACGCCGACGACGTCGAGGCCGGCCGCGATCGCGACGTCCCGGAGCTCGTTGTCGGACGGGTCCTCCACCGCGAGCCGACGGAATCCTGTTGCCGCCAGCACCTGCAACAGCAACCGCGATCCCTGCGCGAAACCGTTGCAGATCAGCATGTTCTCGGGCGTCGCGCAGGTCCCGCGGACCCGGTTCAGGTAATCGGCCAGCGCGATCCGCAGCTCGTCCGCGCCACGCCCGTCGAGATAGGCGAAGCTCAGATGCGGGGTCTCGTTCAGCACCTTCCGGATCGACCGCAACCAGGCCGCGCGCGGGAACTGCGACACATCCGGCCGGCTGTACTTGAAGTCGATCCGCGGCGGCGCGGCCTGCGCCGTAGTACCCAGGGACTCCGCTGGGCGGGCCGCGGCCGGCGCGACCTGGGTGTATCCGCCCGTGCGGCTGACCAGATACCCCTCGGCGACCAGTTGTTGATAGGCCTCCACCACCACACCCCGCGACAACCCGAGGTCGGCCGCGAGCGCCCGGGTGGATGGCAGGACCACGTCCGCCCGGAGCAGCCCCTGCCGGATCCGGTCCCGGATCCCGCCCTCCAGTTGCTGGTGCAGCGGCACCGAACCGTCCCGGCGGAGCTCGACGAGCAGCTCACCACCGGCGACGGAATTGGTCCTCTCACGGCCCACGGAACTGGACCTTACCGGCGTACCGCTTCCTTGTCAGGCTGATGGGGACGACGAGAAGGGACACTCCCATGGACCTCATCCACCCCGGTCAGCCCGGATACGACGAAGCCCGGACGGTCTGGAACGCGATGATCGACCGCCGCCCGGCCATGATCGCCCGCTGCCATTCGACCGCGGACGTGTCCGAAGCCGTCCGCTACGCCCGCGCCAACGACCTCGAGATCGGGGTCAAGTGCGGCGGTCACAACATCGCCGGGCTCGCCGTTCCCGATGGCGGCCTGATGATCGATCTGGCTCCGATGAACGCGGTCGAGGTCGACCCCGAGCGGCGGCTGGCCCAGGTCGCGGGCGGCGCGCTCCTCGGCGAACTGGACCGCGCCGCGCAGAAGTACGGTCTCGCCACGACCGCCGGAAACGTGTCCCACACCGGCGTCGGCGGGCTCACCCTCGGCGGCGGAATGGGCTGGCTCGCGCGCCAGTACGGACTCGCCTGCGACAACGTCACGCAGTACGAGCTGGTCACGGCCGACGGCGACGTCGTACGGGCGAGCGCGGACGAGAACCCCGAGCTCTTCTGGGGACTGCGTGGTGGCGGCGGCAACTTCGGCATCGTCACCGAGTTCGTCTTCCGGCTGCACCACATCGGCACTCGCACCCTCGTCACCGAGTTCACCTATCCGACGGATCAGGCCTTCGCCGTACTGCGGGGTTGGCGCGACCTCAACGCGTCGGCTCCCCGGCAGGCGACGTTCACCGTGAGCCTGTCGGACCAGGGCTTCAGCGTCGGCTTCGTCTGGATCGGCGACCCCACCGACGCAACGCCGCTCGTGGACGCCTTCCGCGCCCTCGGCCAAGTAGTTGCCGCGAGCATCGAAGAGCTGCCCTACCTCACTTTGCAGAGCCGCGACGACAGCATCCAGGGCCATCGGTACCGCCGCTACTGGAAGGGCCACTACTTCAAGGCCCTTACCGACGACGCGATCCGCGCCCTCCTCCAGCGTCCCTCCGGCATGGCGGCCAGCCTCCAGGCCTACGGCGGCGCGATCACCGACGTCGCCGAAGAGGACGCCGCCTTCAGCCACCGGGACACCCTGTTCGAGTTCGTCACCGCCACCAGGTGGGAGGACCCGGCCGACGACGAGAGCCGGATCACCGCGATCCGCGGCTACGCGGCCGGCCTGGACCCGTACGCGGGCGGCGCCTACGTCAACACCCTCAACGGCGAGACCGTCAACCGCGCCTACTCCCCCGCCAAACTCACCCGCCTGACCGCCCTCAAAACCACCTACGACCCCACGAATGTCTTCCACCTGAACCAGAACATCCGCCCTGCTGGTTAAATTTGGAGCAATGAACGTCCAGGTCGGGGGCATGCTGCGGTCCGGGGTCACCCGGGCCGTCGCTGTGCTGGGCGTGATCGCCGGCGTCTTCGCGATGCACGCCCTGACCGGAAACCACGACGCGGCAATGGCCGCCGAGCACCTGAACGTCGCGCCCCGAGCGATGGTGCTCCCGGCCGGCCACCAGCAAATGGACCATGCCGGTCCCGCCCAGACGAGGACCCTCGCGCCCACCAACGAGAAGCCGGCCGGCGAGGAGCATCCGGCGTTCGCGCCGCTTGGTGGGCACCACTCGATGGGTGGCGTGTGTCTTGCGGTGCTGACCGGGTTGGTGTTGTTGCTGGCGCTCGCGCTGGCCCTGCGCAGCTTGTCGGCATGGCGTTCGGTGCGGCTCTTCGCCTTGGCGGAGCCGCCGGTGCTGACCGGGCGGTCGCCGCCCTGGCTTGTCCCATCGCTGTCCAAGTTGTGTGTGCTGCGGATCTAGGCCGACCGCCTGGTTCCCGATCAAACACACACTCACGAAGGATCTTCAGCGATGAAACACGTTCGAATCACCCTTGGCGGTACGGCACTCGTCGTCGCCGCGACCCTCGTCCTGGCCGGCTGCGGTGACGATTCCGACTCCGGCACGATGCCCGGGATGAACCACGCGACCACCCCGACCGCAGCGCCCAGCAGCGCCGCGGGCGAGTTCAACGATGCCGATGTCACCTTTGCGACACAGATGATCCCGCATCACCAGCAGGCGGTGCAGATGTCCGACATGGCGATCAGGAAGGCGACCACAGCCGACGTCAAGCGGCTCGCGACCGCGATCAAGGCCGCTCAGAACCCGGAGGTCAAGCTGCTGTCGGGTTGGCTCACCACCTGGGGCAAACCCGTACCCGCCCCCGAGCACGGCGGCCACGGCATGTCCGAGATGCCCGGCATGATGACCGAGGACGAGATGTCCGACCTGGGCAACTCCAGCGGCGCGATGTTCGACCGGATGTGGACCCAGCTGATGATCAAGCACCACACGGGTGCGGTCACGATGGCGAAAACGGAGCAGCAGGCCGGCAGGGACACCGCAGCGGTCGCGCTGGCGAAGAAGGTCGAGACCGATCAGACCAAGGAGATCGCGACCATGAAGCGACTGCTGGGACAGTTACCCGTCAGCTGATCGCGCACGCAAGGGCGGCGCGTACCAGCTGTTCTGGTGCGCGCCGCCGTTGCTCAGTCGGCAAGGGAGTTCGAGTACGTCGCCGGATCCCAGGCGGCGACCACCTTCGGCTTCAGTTTGGCGCCGAGGCGGGCGTAGAAGCGCTGGCCGGCTACGTTCTCGGGTCGCATGCCCCAGGTGATGGTGAGTTGTTGCGGCAGGGCGAGGCGGGCGAGTTCGAGCATCAGGGTGCGACCGACGCCGCCGTCCCGGAACTGCTCCCGGACGTACAGATCGTCGAGCGCGAGGATGTCCCCGCCGGTCCAGAAGTGCGGTCGACGGTACGCCGAGACGTACCCGGCCGCCTGTTCTCCGCTCTCGGCGATCAGGACGATCACGTCCTCGTTGGTGAGCAACTCACGCCACTTGTCCTCCGGGATGGTCACGTACTGCCCCTCGTCCTGGTAGTCGGCGAGCTCGCGAATCATCGTCACGAGGAGGGCGGCATCGGCTGGGCCGGCGCGGCGGATGCCGATGGACTGTGCAGTCATATCTGTCTCCGATTCAGTGGGTCTGGTGAGCCGGTTTCGCGGCCGGTACGACGACCAGCGCCAGTACTGCGGCAACCGCGGCCGTGATCGCGGCGAAGGTGAATCCACGGGTGAACCCAGTGCCGCTGGTCCCGGCGATACTGGCCGCCGCGATGCTGGACACGATCGCGGCGCCGAGCGCGGCACCGAACTCGTGGAACGTGCTCAGGATCCCCGAAGCCAGCCCGGCCTCCCGATAGTCGATCTGCGCCAGGGCCGTCGTGGACGACGCGACGAAGGCCGCACCGATACCGACGGCACCGATGCTGATTCCGGTGACGACCAGGACCGGACCGTCCCAGATCGCCGCGATCGCGGTGCCGAGTGCCGCGATCAGCATGCCGATCACCGCGACCGGACGGGCGCCGAATCGTCCGACGACCTGCCCGGACACCTGTGCCCCGACGATCGTGGCGACCGCGACCGGGAGGAAGAGCAGGCCGGTCCGCAGCGCGCCGTATCCCTGCCGGTGCTGGAAGTAGAACGTGCCGAGGAAGAACACCGAGATCATCAGCGCGGTCGCGATCAGAATCAGGAACGTCCCGGATGCCACGGGCCGGCGTACCAGGATCCGCAGGTCCATCAACGGTGACCGGACGACGCGCTGCAGCGAGGCGAACGCGGCGTACAGGACGACCGCACCCGCCAGCAGGCCCAGCGTCGCGGCCGAGAGCCAGCCCTGGTCGCCGGCGTTGATCAGCGCGTAGATCGCCGTACCGGTGCCGGCCGTGACGAGCACAGCACCCGGTACGTCCAGACGCGCGCGGCTCTCCACCGGACGATCGACTGGAAGCATCCGGCTCAGCACCACCAGCACGATGATGCCGATCGGGACGTTCACGTAGAAGACCCACTGCCAGCCCGGTCCCGCGGTCAGCAGACCGCCGAGGAGTACGCCGATCGCGGCGCCGCCACCACCGAGGGCGGACCAGATGCCGAGCGCCTTGTTCAGCTCCTCCCCCGTGAAGATCTTGGTGACCACGGACAACGCGGCGGGCGACAGGATCGCGGCGCCGACGCCCTGGGCGATCCGGCCGGCGATCAGCAACTCCGCGCCGCTGGACAACCCGGTCGCCAGGGAGGCGGCGGTGAACACCAGCAGCCCGACGAGGACGACGCGGCGGGAGCCGAACAGGTCCGCGGCCCGGCCGCCGAGCAGCATCAGGCCGCCGAACATCAGCGTGTAGGCGCTGACCACCCAGGTCAGGGTGTCCCGGGCCAGACCGAGGTCCGCGCCGATGTTCGGGAGCGCGATCGCCACCACCGTGACGTCGAGGATGAGCATGAACTGCGCGACTCCGAGCAGTCCGAGTAGTCGCCAGCGACGTGGGTCCGCGGCGGTTTCAGACGATCCTGACATGACAGCCAACTCCTAAATTGAACACTGCTGTACGAGTTATATCGGGTAGGCTAACTCGTACACCAGTGTTCGACAAGAGGAGGGGTCGGGTGCCGCAGACACAGCCCAAACGGGCCGATGCGCAGCGGAGCATCGCGGCGATCCTGGAAGCCGCGACCGAGAGCCTGAGCCGCAATCCGGACGCCAGCGTCAGCGAGATCGCCAAGGCGGCGGGCGTCGGCCGGGTCACCCTCTACGGCCACTTCCCGAACCGGGCCGACCTGGTCGACGCGGCGCTCGCGCACGCCATCGAGAATGGGCACGCGGCCCTGGACGCGGTCGACCTGTCCGGCGATCCGCGGCAGGCGCTGGCCCGGCTGATCGACTCCAGCTGGCATCTGGTCGACCGATTCCGGTCCTTGTTGCAGGCCGCCCAGAGCGTGCTGCCGCCGGGCCGGATCCGCGCGCTGCACGCCGGGCCGGCCGAGCGCGTCCAGGGCCTGATCGAACGCGGTCAGGCCGAAGGCGTGTTCCGCAGCGACCTGCCGGTCTCCTGGCTGGTCGGCAGCATGCACAGCGTGATGCACAGCGCCGCCGACGAGATCAACGCCGGCCGGGTCGCCACCGGGGAGGCGGCGGACTTCATCACCGCGACCGTGCTGGCCGCCTTCACTCCGCCTGGTCGGCCGGTCCCGGCCCTGACCGAGCTCCGTCAGTCGCAGCCGTGAGCCGCCGAGTCAGGTTGCGCAGGTGATCGACCAGCTCCGGCGGCGACTCGACCGAGAAGCCGAAGCCGAGCAACCCGACGTACAGGGCGAGTTCGTCGAGTGAGTTCGAGCCGGTGCTGAGGATGCAGGTGGAGTCGTCGACGGCCTCGATCGTGCCGATCGTGCTGGAGATCTTGTCTGCGACCGCTTCCGCCGCGGCAGCGATCCGGATGCGCGCCTGGTAGCGGTACCCCCCGGACGCGACGCCGCCCATGGTCCGATCGAGCTCCGGTACGTCGCGCGGCTGGAACCGCGGCCCGGTCGGGATCCGCGGGGTCAGCCGATCAAGGCGGAACGTGCGCCAGTCGTCCCGATCGAGATCCCACGCGACGAGATACCACCGGCGCCCGGTGTGCAGCAGCCGATGCGGCTCGGTCGTGCGGACCCCCGCTGTACCGTCGTGACTCTGATAGTCGAACCGCAGCCGCTGCTGATCGCGGCACGCCGAGGCGACCGCCAGCAGTACGTCAGGTTCGACGGTCGCGCTCGTCGACGGGGTCACGGCGACCGACTGGAGCAGCTTGACCCGATACCGCAGCCGCGACGGCAGGACCTGTTCGAGCTTGGTCAACGCCCGCATGGACGACTCCTCGATCCCGGTCACGTTGCCGGTCGCGGCTGCCCGCAGGCCGATCGCGACGGCGACCGCCTCCTCGTCGTCCAGCAGCAACGGCGGCAAGGCAGCACCCGCGCCGAGCCGATAGCCGGCGACCCCCGCGACCGCTTCGACGGGGTAGCCCAGGTTGCGGAGCTTGTCGACGTCCCGCCGTACCGTCCGTACGCCGACGCCGACCTGTTCGGCCAGGGCGGCGCCGCTCCAGTCGCGGGGTGACTGTAGCAGCGAGAGGAGCTTGAGGAGCCGTGCGGAGGTTTCCAGCATGCCCGGAATTCTGTCACCCGGTTAGGACCGAAGCTGTCCTAACCGGGTGACACCATCGAAACATGATCAACCAGTTCAGCATCGACATCCCGCAGAGCACCCTCGACGACCTCCAGCACCGGCTGGACCACGCCCGGATCCCGGCCGCGTTGCCGGGTGACGACTGGGACACCGGCGTCCCGGTCGGCTGGCTGACCGAGCTGGTCGACTACTGGCGGACCGAGTACGACTGGCGGTCCGTGGAGAAGCAGCTCAACGAGTTCCCGCAGTACACGACCGAGATCGACGGTCAGGTGATCCACTTCCTGCACGTCCGCTCGGCCGAACCTGACGCGCTACCGCTGGTGCTGACGCACGGCTGGCCCGGATCGTTCGTCGAGTTCATCGACCTGATCGGGCCGCTCACCGACCCCAGCTCGTACGGCGGGTCGGCGGCCGACGCCTTCCACGTGGTGATCCCGTCGCTGCCCGGATTCGGGTTCTCCAGCCCGATCACGTCGTCGGGCTGGACCGCCGAACGGGTCGGCCGGACCTGGGCCGAGCTGATGAACCGCCTCGGCTACGACCGGTACGGCGTACAGGGCGGCGACATCGGCGCGTCCGTCTCACCCGAGGTCGGCCGGGCCGCTCGCGATCACGTCGTCGGCGTCCACCTGAACGGGCCCGGACCGATCCCGCCGTACCCGTTGCCGGCCGAGGAGTTCGCCGAGCTGACGCCGCTGGAGCAGGACCGGGTGGCGCGGATCAACGCGTTCATGCAGGAGGAGTTCGGCTACATCGCGATCCAGTCGACCCGGCCGCAGGCGCTGGCGTACGGGCTGGTGGATTCACCGGTCGGACAGCTCGCCTGGATCATGGACAAGTTCCGCGAGTGGACGCATCCCCGGACAACGTTGCCGGACGCAATCATCGACCGGGACAAGCTGCTCACCAACGTGATGATCTACTGGCTCACCGGGACGGCCGGCTCCGCGGCATACGTCGGCTACGCGCAACAACAGGCCTGGGGCGCAACACCGGCCAACTCCGGCGTCCCGACCGCCGCGATCGTGTTCGCCCACGACGTCGGCATCCGCCGCTACACCGAGCGGGAGAACACCATCACCCGCTGGACCGACGTCGACCACGGCGGCCACTTCGCCGCCCTCGAGGAGCCGGAGCTACTGCTCGCCGACGTCCGCGAATTCTTCCGCGACCTGCGCTAGACCGTGACACCGAGGCCTTCGGTGTCAGCGAATGCTCGACCAGATTTCAGCGCCGCGACGGCACCGGGATCCGGGCCAGATCGGTCGCGATGAAGATCTCGCCATCGAACTCGGCGGCCGCCTCTTCCCGGAACAGGCTGAGATCCGTGTACCGCTGGGAGAAATGCGTCAGCACCAGCGTTCGCACCCCACACTCTCGGGCGACACGCGCAGCCTGACCAGCCGTGAGGTGACCGAACCGCCGAGCCAGCGTCGCCTCACCAGACAGATACGTCGACTCGATCACAAGCATGTCCGCACCATCGGCCAACCGGAAGACGCCCTCGCACAACCGGGTGTCCATGATGAAGGCGAACCGCTGCCCCGGACGCGGCTCGCTCACCTCCTCGATCGTGACGGACCGCCCGTCGACGACGATCGAACCGGACCGCTGCAGCTTCCCGACGGCCGGTCCGCGGACGCCGTACTGCGCGAGCTTGTCCGGCAGCATCCGCCGTCCGTCCGGCTCGACCAGTTGGTAGCCGAAGGCCTCGACCGGGTGCTCGAGTCGCCGGGCCCACAGCTGGCCGAACGGTCCGACTGAGAGCAGCCCGTCCTCCTCGACGGGTTCCTCCCGGACCTCGGCCCGCTCGTAGAACGACGCGGCGTACCGGAGTCGCTCGAAGTACCGCTGCCCGGACGCCGGATAGTGCGCGTGCACCGGATGCGGCACATCGTCGAGGGACAGCCGCTGGATCACCCCCGGTACGCCGAGGCAGTGGTCGCCGTGGAAATGGGTCACGCAGAGCCGGGTAAGGGCGCCGGCCGCGATCCCGGCGTACAGCATCTGCCGTTGAGTGCCCTCGCCCGGATCGAAGAGGAAGCCGTCGGAGTCCCAGCGCAGGAAGTAGCCGTTCTGATTGCGCTCCCGCGTCGCGACCTGACTGCCGGTGCCCAGCACAACGAGTTCACGCACGCCCCTACCCTAAGGCGGCCTCGAATGCAGCCAGGAACACCTCGACCTGAGACGGCTGCCAGATCAGCGGCGGCCGCACCTTCAGAACGTTGCCGCCCGGACCCGTCGTCCCAACCAGTACGCCGTGCTCCCGCAGCCGCTCGGCGAGCTCAGGCGCCGCGTCGAGCTCGACGCCGACCATCAACCCTTGCCCGCGCACGCTGACCACGTCCGGCACGATCCGGCGCAGCCCGTCGGACAGCAACGCGCCGACCTCGCCGGAGCGGCGGACCAAGCCGGTCTCCTCGATCACGTCCAGCACGGTCAGCGCCGCCGCACACGAGACCGGGTTGCCGCCGAAGGTGCTGAAGAACTCGTCCACCTCGGCGAACCGCTCGGCGATCTCCCGCCGGGTGATCAGCGCCGCGATCGGATGCCCGTTCCCCATCGGCTTGCCCAGCGTGACGAAGTCCGGCGTCAGCCCGAAGTCCAGAAACCGCCACAGGTTGCGTCCGCCCCGGCCGAACCCGGCCTGCACCTCGTCGGCCAAGAACAACCCACCGGCCGCCCGTACCTGGTCCTGCAGTCCGCGCATGAACTCATCGGTCGGCGTCAGGATCCCTGCACTGCTGAAGACCGTGTCGACCGCCACCAAGGCCAGGTCGTGTCCCGCCCGCTGCAGATCTTCGCGAGCATGTTGCACGCGCCTGGTCGCATCGGTCTCATCGGCCGCACCCCGGGGAGCCTCGAAGACGGCAATGTGCGCGGGCCGGGCCGACGGCGGGTAGGTGTTGGTGGAGAACGCAGCGGTTGCCTCGCTGACTCCGTGGTACGCGAGATCCGCGACGACCGCGCCGGACCGCCCGGTGACGATCCGCGCCATCCGCCAGGCCAGGTCGTTCGCCTCGCTGCCGGAGTTCATGAAGATGCAGGTGTCCAGCCCGGCCGGCATCGACGCCGTCAGCCGCTCGGCCAGCTCGACCGCGTTCGGGTGCAGGTAGCGCGAGTTGACGTTGAGGAGCGCGGCCTGCCGGGAGATCGCCTGTACTACGGCCGGGTGCGCGTGGCCGACGACGGGAACGTTGTTGTAGGCATCGAGATACCGGCGGCCGTCGGCGGTGTGGATCCATGGACCTTCAGCTCGGACGACCTGCAGTGGTTGCCGGTAGAACAACGGCGACAGTTTCCGCCCACCGAGCGACGCACCCCGACGGTCGGGCAGGGTCGGGTCCGGCACCGACGTCACTCTGCTGGTCCCGCACAGCCGGTGGAACCGCTGAGCCAGCTCGGCCGGATCCAGCTCGGACCATTCGTCGAGTACGTGCCAGCTCCCGGCGACCAGACTGGTCAGGTACTCCTCGTTCCCCGGATAGAGCGGCGCACGCCAGGCGGAGATCAGTACGCTCCCGGCCGACCGGGCGAGTACCAACTCACCGATCAGGCCGACCTCTTCCGGCTCCAGCGGCAGCACCCGTTGGTAGGCGTCCAGGAAACGTCTCGCGGCCGGCCACAGGTCTTCGGACTCCCGCAGCAACGAGGTCAGGCTGATCGCGAGGTCCGCGACCCGCGCGGTGTGGTGCATGTCGCCGAAGTCGATCAGGCCGGTGATCCGGTCCGCGCCGAGCAACAGGTTGCTCAGTGTCACGTCGCCGTGGACGACGTACCCGGGTAGCCGGCTGGTTGCTGCTGGCAACGTCTCCAACCGGTCCAGGAGTCGCTCCATCGGGTCACGACGCGGTTCCTCCGGCAACCGCTCGGCGTACGGGCGAAGGGACGCGACCACCCGCGGATCCCAGTCCAGCCGGCGATAGGCCGCCGAGTGACCGAAGCCCTGCAGCGCATGGGAGGTCCGGGCCGCGATCGTGCCGAACTCGGCGGCGAACCAGTCCGGCAGCGCGACGAGATCACCGACGTCGCCGGGCATCACCGTCATCACCCGCACCTGGTGCGATCGGCCGTCCGGCGCCTTGACCAGCACCACCGGCTCACCGTCGATCGCCGGCAGGATCCGCGGGATCGGCAGCCCGGGATCGGTCTGCTCGACGTGCCGCATCGCCGCGCTCTCCATCGCGATCTGCGCAGGATCGTCGCCACTGTTCGACACCTTCAGCACGAGCTCGCGACGGTCCGCGGTGATCGCCAGGAAGTTGCGGTCCCGCTCGCTGCGCAACATCCGCAGCTCCGCCTCGATCCCATACCGCGACCGCAGCACCTCCGCCGCGGCGACCATCCCGACCTGCGGCGGATCCTCGAGCATGCTCGGAGTTCGGTCGGCGACCGTCATGGGATGACGAGTGGGCCGGCGTCGATCAGGAGGGAGGGGACGACGACGCTCTCCATGAAGGTCTGGTCGCAGCGCTCGCGAACGGAGCCGACGGCCAGGACGGCGTTGAGGACCTCGTCCATCCGGAAGGTGAACCGCACTTGCGGATGCCAGCCGACGAGCTTCCCGTCCTCGGCCCAGTACGTCGCGTCCCGGGTGGTGCCGGTGACCAGGGTCTGCTTGGGGTGCAGCACTCGCAGATAGTCGAGCCGATTCACGACCAGCCCGCTGCCGCACTCGGTCAGGAGCTCGTCCTCGGTGGACTCACCGGGCGAAAGCAAGAGGTGGGACGGAACCGGGTCGCCGCCGAACCGCCAGCCATCCGGTACGGCGTGTCCGGTCGGCACGCCGTCGGTGAGCCCTGCCCGGCGCTGATCCGAGACCACGCCGGTGAGCATGCCGTTCTCGATCAACGTCGTCCTGCGCCGAACGTTGCCCTCAGCATCGAATCCGCTGGGGAGGCCGTCCGGATCACCGCCGTCGTCGACCAGCGTGAGCAGTTCGCCGACGACCCGCTCACCCATCCGGCCGGCCACGACGGACCGCCCGGTCGCATACTGGTTCGCCCCGAGCGCCGCGTAGCCGTAGGTGGCGATCAGGCTGTTGACGGCCTGAGGTTTCAGCAGCACCCGGCAGGTCCCGTGATGCGGCTCCCGGCCCGGCAACGGCATCAGGGCTTCCCTCAGCCGGCCGGGGATCTCGTCCACCGGAATCCGGTCCGCGTCCCAATGCACCAGTTTCACGCTGGCGGATCGGCCGTCCTGCTTCGCGATCGCCTGGATGGATGCCTTGGTCAACGTCTCGGCCCGGAACAGCCCGTCCGAGTCGGCCACCACGCGATCGAGTACGTCGTACCGGATCGCCCCACCAAGCGTCATCGAAGCATCGAGCCCGTCCCGCACTCTCGCAAACCACCGATGCCGCACCGCCGGGTCGGACTCCAGCACGGACGGCGCAGGAACGATCACAGGCGCTTCCGCCCGCGCAGTCCGCGCGCTATGACCCGCCTCGCCCCATTCCGCCTGGGCGGGGAGGGGTGGGAGTTCTGTCAGGGCTGCGGTGAGGCGGCCTGCCAGGGTGCGGACGGCTTGTGGGTTCAGGGTTTCCAGGGTGCCGGCGGCGGCTCGGCCGTCGCGGGTGATGCGGACTCGGACGCGGAGGCGGCGTTCGCTGTGCTGGGCGGTGATGGCGGACTCGGCATAGCGGAGCAGGTCGGCGTTCTCACCGAGGACGTCGAGGCGGGTGCCTTCGCCAACGATCTCCAGGGCCTGCTCGATCTGGGCCTGATCGATGCTCATCGTCCCACCTGCACATTCCGGAATCGGCCCGGCACGGTCCCGTGCCCGACATGCGCCACCTGCAACGGTTCGCCCTTGTTGCAGGACGGCACACCGTGCACTTTCCACTCATCGGGTCCACCGAGCGCGTCCAGCCCGGCCCAGAACTGCGGCGTCACCCCTTCGTAGCTGCAGTTCTTCAGCAGCCGGCCCACCTTCCCGTCGCGGATCTCCCAGCCGACCTCGGTCGCGAACCGGAACGACATCCGCTGATCGTCGATCGAGAAACCCCGGTTGGTGTCCACCAGTACGCCGTGCTTCGTGTCCGCGATCATCTCGGCCAGCGACGAGTCGCCGGGCTCGAGACAGATATTGGTCATCCGGACCAGCGGCAACCGCTGCCACCCATCGGCCCGCGCCGCCCCGGTCGACTCGGCTCCCAACGCGGCCGCCGACTCCCGGCCGGACATGTAGCCGAGGAAGATCCCGTCCTTCACCAACTGGGTCCGCTGCGCGCGCACACCCTCGTCGTCGTACCCGAAGGACCCGAGAGCTCCGGGGATGGTCGCATCCGCGTACGCCGAGACGATGGGCGAGCCCCAGCGGAACGTGCCGCGGCGCTCGGGGGTCGCATAGGTGCCGCCGGCCAGGCTGACCTCGGTCCCGAGTGCGCGGTCCGCCTCCATCGGGTGCCCGGCGCACTCGTGCAGCACCATCGCCAACTGGTTGCCGGAGGCCACCAGCGTGGTGATCTCGTCCGGGCACTGCGGCGCGGACAGCAACGCGACCGCCTCGGAGCCGATCCGGGCCGCCTCCTGATCCAGCCCTAGCGACAGGACGTGCTCGAAGCCGGCGGTGGCGAAGTCGCCACGCTGACCGCGGATCTGCCGGGGCACCCCCTGCGGGAACGACCGGCGCTGCAGGTCGTCCCCGTTGCCGGCGTTGACCATCAGGCCGCCGCCGCTCTCGGTCAGGGTCTGCTCGATCAGCGCGCCCTCGGTGTTCGCGAACACCTTCTCGTCGCGGTAGAAGTCCAGCGAGGCCTCGATCTGCTGGACCAGCGGGCCGGCCGTCGACGCCTCCTTCACGGTCGCCGCGAGGAGGTCGAGCTTGGTGGACAACGCGACCGTGAACGGGTCGACCTCCATCGGAGACGACCAGGTGTCGCGCGTCGTCACCGGCTGCCCGAGGCTCACCTTTCCGCCGCCACCGGCCGCGCGAGCCTGGCCGACGGCCTGCCGGACTACGGCGTCCAGGCCCTGCGGGTCCAGGCGATACGTCGCCGCGAATCCCCAGTGGCCGCCGACGACGACGCGAAGCCCGAGGCCCAGCGAGTCGTCGTACCCGACCTCGCCCGGGCCGTCCACCTCGACCAGCACCTGCTCGTGAGTCCGGCGGACCACCCGGACATCGGCGTACTGCACGTCCGCGGGCAGCAGGCCGAGCACAATCTCGGCGGTGTCGCGCATCGCAACCTCCGGTTCATCGACTGACTGGGGATGGGCGCCTCGATTCTCACCGTAGCAGACGCTACGAGATTTTGAGAAGACGTTGTGTTTGCTACAGAGCCAGCAGGCCGGAGACGTCCGGACATGGCACCGGCCCCGCACGGTCAGGGGACACGTGCAGGGCCGGGCGTTCATGCAGAGCAGGGAATTCAGCCTGATTTCCTGCCCCAGCCCACCACCCCGGTCAGACCCTCACCTCTTCTTCGGACGGACGTCGATGGCGAGGCTGATCGCGAACGCGACCACGACGGCGGCGCCGCCCAGCAAGGTCAGACCGGTGTCTCCGAACAACTCGGCCTTCATCGCGACGAACAGGACGACGAGCGCGGTCAGCACGGCGACGCCGATCTTCCAGTCGTCGCCGATGATGAAGTCGTACCAGAACTGGCCGAAGGACTTGAGGAACTTCACTTCTCCACCTCCACCGGAGTGCCGACCGGGGCCGGGGTTGCCGCGGGCACCTTCAGTACCGCGACGAAGATCCGGCTGAGCACCAACCACGCGGCCAGCAGAACCAGGATCATCAGGTCGTGACCGGGCCAGTCGAGGCTCTCCCGGCCGGCCTGGAAAATGCCGATACCCTCCACCGCCCAGTACGTCCCGAACGACGCCAGCAGCAGGCCGACGCCGTACTTGAGCAGGTTCTCGTTGATCATCGACAGCGGCCGGCGCAGGACGACAGCGACGGTCAGCACGATCACCACGGCGGCGACCGCACCGGCACTGGCGCCCGGGATGTTGTTCGCGTTCAGGCCGAAGGTGATCACGATGAAGACGACCTCCATGCCCTCCAGGAAGACACCCTTGAAGGAGACCATGAACGAGAACATGTCCAGGCTGCCCTTGCTCTCACCAGCCGCCTTCGCCGCCGCGACTTCCTCCTGGTAGATCTTGTCCTCGTCGTGCACGGCTTTTCGCCCGGACGACCTGAGGATCGCCTTGCGCAGCCACTGCAGTCCGAAGATCAGCAGCAGACCACCGATGGCGAGCTGCAGTGCCGACTCGGGCAGCCAGGTCGCCAGCGCGTAGCCCGCGAACACCGTGACCACCGCCAACGCACCGAGCGCCGCGAACGTGCCGGCCAGCGCCGACTTCCAGCTGCGCGTGTAGCCCATCGCCATCACGATCGTGGTGGCTTCCACCATCTCCACGAAGCACGCGACAAACGTCGCGATCACGAGACCCCACGTTGCCGCGTCCATCTCTCACTTCCTCTCTCAAGATGCAACATATGCTTCACGTAACGATAGTTACGTAGTTCTGAGGGTGTCAACGCATCGTCGGGAATCTGTCCGCGGGCCGAACGAGGGCAGGCTGAAGCGCCCGGAGATCCAGAAGGTTCTCCGGGCGCCCGCCGCGCCGGGGAGGGGTCAGGTCAGCGCGGCCACCAGGGTGCTCGACGAGATGTTGCCACCGCAGGAGACGATCGCAACCCGCTTGCCCTGCAGTTCCGTACGCCGGAGCCGGGCGGCCGCGAACGCCATGGCCGCCGAGCCTTCGATCAACTGGTGCTCCGTATCGATCACCATCCGCAGCGCGTCCCGGATCGCATCCTCATCGACCAGGACCCAGTCGTCGACCAACTCCTGGCACAACGCGAACGTGATGCTGCCCGGTTCGACACTCCCGGCCGTCCCGTCCGACAACGTCTCCCGCCCATCCACCTGGACGATCTCGCCGGCCTCAACCGACGCGGCCATCGCGGCGTCCGCCACCGGCGAGGCGCCGTACACCTTGATCCCCGGTAGGTGTCTCTTCAACACCGCCGCGACACCACTGACCAGGCCACCACCGCCGACCGCGACCACCACCGCGTCGAGCGGCTGCCCATCAAGCTGCTCGACGATCTCCACTCCGACCGTGCCCTGCCCGGCGATGATGTCCGGATCGTTGTACGGCGGGACGTAGGTGAGATCGTGTTCGGCCGCATAGGCACGCGCCTTCGGTTCGAGCACGCCGGAATCGTTGCCTTCGGCCCGCAACTCCAACCCGAGCCGTCGCAACGCGGCCACCTTGCTCGGCGACGCGTTCTCCGGCAGGTAGACGATCCCGTGTCCGCCCAGGGTGGCCAACGCGTTGCCGACGCCGAGACCGTGGTTGCCGGTCGACGCGGTCACCACACCGCGCTGCCGCTGCTCGTCGGTCAGGGTGAGGATCTTCGCCATCGAGCCGCGCGCCTTGAACGACCCGGTGCGCTGCTGGTGTTCACACTTCACCAGCACCTCGGCGCCCAGTTCCTCGCTGAACGCATCGAACCGGACCAACGGCGTGACCGGAAGGTGCTCCCGCAACTTCGGCGCGACCGCGTGGGAACGCTCGGCGGCGGCCGCCGGGGTCAAAGGGTCCAGCTCTGTCATCCAGTGCTCCTATCCGTTGGCTACCGCGAGCTGGGTCCGGAGCCCCGCCCGCAATGGGATACACATCGGTTTACCACTGACAGGATGCGGTACGACCTGCGACTCGACCCCGAACACGTCCCGGATGATGTCGCAGGTGAACACCTCCTCCGGTGCGCCCTCAGTGACCAGGCCGCCCGACTTCATCACGAACACGTGGTCGGCGTACTCGGCCGCCATGTTGAAGTCGTGCAGCACCATCGCCACCGTCTTACCCTGATCGCGGTTGAGCTCGGCCAGCAGGTCGAGCACCTCCAACTGGTAGGCGACATCGAGGTACGTCGTGGGCTCGTCCAGGAGGATCAGGTCCGTCCCCTGCGCGAGGCAGAGCGCGATCCAGACCCGTTGCCGTTGACCGCCCGACAACTGGTCGACGTGTTGGTGCCGCAGTTCCGCCGTACTGGTGACCTTCATCGCCCACTCGACGGTCTCCCGGTCCTGTTCACTCGGCACCTTCAACGAGGCGCGATGCGGGTGCCGGCCGAACCAGACCAGGTCCTCGACCGAGATCGACTCCGGAGTCACCAGCACCTGCGGCAGGATCGCCAGCAGCCGGGCCACCTCCTTGGTCGGGGTCTCCTGGATCGACTTACCGTCCAGGATCACACTGCCCCTGCTCGGCGGCAGCAGCCGGGCCAGGGCGCGCAGCGCGGTGCTCTTACCCGAACCGTTCGGCCCGATCAGCACGCTCACCTTGCCGTCCGGGATGGTCAGGGTCAGGTCCTTGGCGATCACGGTGCGGTCATAGGCGAGTTGAACGCCTTGTGCCTGCAGACGCATGGCGGGCTCCTACTTTCCGGTCTTCACGAGCAGGTACAGGAAGTACGGACCGCCGATGACCGCTGTCACCAGTCCGGTGGGGATCTCCAGGGGTGGCGCCAGACCGCGCCCGAGCATGTCGGCGAACAGCATCAGCAGTACGCCGAACAACCCGGCGGCGGGGATCGACGCGAGGTGACGACCACCGAAGACCCGGCGGGCCATGTGCGGGGCGATCAGCCCGATGAAGCCGATCGTGCCCGACACCGCGACCGCCGAGGCAGCCAGCGCGACTGCGAACAGCAGCAGCATCCGGCGGGTCTTCTCGACCGGCTCCCCCAGCCCGGCGGCCAAATCGTCACCGAGACCGAGGACGTCGAGCTTGCGGCTCCAGATCACGATCAGTGGAACCAGCACGAGCACCCAGGGCAGGATCTCCAGCACCGAACTCATCGACCGGCCGAACAGGCTGCCGGTCAGCCAGATCAGCGCCGCGCTGACGTCCAACGGGTTCCGCACCAGCAGGAAGCGGATCCCGGCCTCGAAGGCCGCGCTGACCGCGATCCCGACCAAGGCGATCCGCACCGGCGTCGCACCTCGCCGATAGGCGAAGAGGTAGACCAGCGCGGCGGCTCCCAGGCCACCGGCGAAGGCCGCGGGTACGACCGCGAACACCGGCAGACCGGGGATTGCCAGGAGCAACAACATCCCCGCGAAACCGGCGCCCTTGGTGACACCGATGACGTCAGGCGCCGCCAGCGGGTTGCGGATCACGCCTTGCATGACGCCACCCGAGACCGCCAGCGCGATACCGACCAGCCAGCACAGCAACACCCGCGGCAACTGGAAGTCGAGCACGATCCGCGCGGCCTGATCAGTGGTGTCGCCGACCAGCGCGTTGAACACGTCGCCCATCGAGACCTCGGTCGCGCCGACGCTGAGGCTGTAGAAGCTCAGCACCACCGCGAGCGCCCCGAGCGATCCCATCAGCACCTTGGGATGCCGCTGGGCGAGCGTCGTACGACGGACGTACTGGGCGACGATCGTCGTACTCGTCATGAGGTCACCTTCTGCCGTCGGGCCAGGTACACGAAGATCGGTGCGCCGATCAACGCGGTCACCACACCGGCCGGCACCTCGTACGGCGGTCGTACGTAGCGGGACACGACATCGGCGTACAGGATCAGTACGCCGCCGCCGATCGAGCACAGCGGCAACAGCACGGTGTAGCTCGAACCCACCAGGCGGCGGAGGATGTGCGGAACGATCAGGCCGATGAACGCGACCGGACCGGCCACGGACACGGCCGCACCGCAGAGCACGATCACCAACGCCGACCCGAAGATCCGGGTCCGCTCGACGTTCTGGCCGAGACCGCGGGCCATGTCGTCCCCGAGAGCCAGCAGGTTCAGCGAGCGGGCCAGCGCGAACGAGCCGAGCAGCCCGAACACCAACCAGGGCAGCAGAATCCGGATGTCGTGCCAGCCCGCGTAGTTGACCCCGCCGACCAGCCAGAACAGCACGCTGTCAGTGGAGTTCTCGTCGAAGATGATCAGCACCTGGGTGAGCGAGATCAACAGGCTGCTCGCGGTGACCCCGGCCAGCGCGAGCCGGACCGGGCTGACCCGGCCGCGCCCCGACCCGGCCAGCAACATCACCGAGATCCCCGCCGCGGCCGCACCGCCGAAGGCCAGCAGGATCGTCGGCGCCCCGGACAGCGACGGCACGATGGTGACCGCCAGCACGACGACCAGCACCGCGCCCGCGTTGACGCCCATGATCTCGGGCGCCGCCAACGGGTTGGCCGCGACGGCCTGCATCAACGCCCCGGCCACCGCCAGGGCGGCGCCGACGCAGAGCGCCAGCACCACCCGCGGCAGCCGGATCGAGTGGACGATCAGCTCGTCGGTCTCGTCCGGTTTGAAGATCGCGCCGGGCAACCGGGTCAGCGGGATGTGCTGGCTGCCGATCGACAGACTCCAGACGATGCCGGCGACGAGCACCAGCAACAGGGCCGCGGTCACCCAGGTGACGCGCTGCTTGCTGGTGACGATCCGGGGCCGCCGGTGCTCGCCGTCCCCGGACTCGGCCGGTCTGGGCAGTGTGCCCGCGGAAAGCGACATGTCACTTCCCGTAGAGGTTCTTGATCGCCTCTTCGGCGATGAGCTCCGAGGCCAGCAGGCCGCGCGACCGCGACCAGATGTTCTGGTCGACCTTGTACGTCGTGCTGTTCTTGACCGCCGGAACCTCCTGCCACAGTGGGCTCTTCTCCCACGTGTCGGCCAGCGTCTTGCCGTTCTGGCCGGCGATGAACATCGCGTCCGGCTTGGTCGCGACCAGCGTCTCGAGGGTGAGCGAGACCGAGGCGTCGCCGCTGTCATCGGCCAACGGGGACTGGATGCCGAACAGCGACAGCACACCCGGCGTGTAGGCCTTCGG
This sequence comes from Kribbella caucasensis, assembly GCF_004361855.1. Lineage (GTDB taxonomy): Bacteria > Actinomycetota > Actinomycetes > Propionibacteriales > Kribbellaceae > Kribbella > Kribbella caucasensis. The sequence goes on along the minus strand of NZ_SNWQ01000012.1, from coordinate 21,793 downwards.
CGGGAACCCGGTGAAGCCCTTCTCCGACGTCACCACGAAAAGCGCCTTGCGCGTCTCGCCGGCCGGTACCTTGGCCTTCAGGCCCTCGATGACTTTGTCGTGCTCGGCCAGCCGGGTCTTCATCTGGTCGCACTTGTTCAGCGCGATGGCACTCGACATCTCGCTGTCCACGACCTGCTGGTAGTTGCCGTTCAGGCTTGGGTAGGCCACGGTCGGGGCGATCTTGGACAGCTGGTCGTAGATCGCCTTGTGCCGGCCGCTCTCGGCCAGGATCAGGTCCGGCTTGAGCGCGGTGATCACCTGGATGTTCGGCGTCGCCCGTAGGCCGACCGACTTGTACTCGGCCATCTTGCTGCGCAGGCCGGGGATGATCCGGTCCGGCTTGTCGTCGTCGGCGATCCCGACCGGGGACATCCCGACCGAGACCAGCGCATCGACGAACGAGTACTCCAGCGCGACCACGCGCTTCGGGTCGCCGGTGACCGTGGTGGTGCCGAGGTCGTGCTTGATCGTACGAGTCGGCTTCCCGCACTCGTCGAGGTTGAGGTCCGAGCTGACGCCCTTCGCGGCGGCGGCGCGGTCGGCGTTCGGGGCGGCGCCGGTGGCGGGTGAGGAGGCCGATTCGCCACAGCCGGACAGGGCGACCGAGGCGGCGGTCAGGGCCAGGACGGCGATCGATCGCCGTACTTTCGAAACTTGGGACATGGGATTTCGCTCCTGGGGTTCATCCGCCGAGACCGGCGAGGGACAGGGCCGGGGCGGAGACGTCGGGACGGTCGTCGGGACCGGGGCCGTCGTACAGGTTCCATGGCGCCTGCTGATAGCTGTTCGCACAGGGCAGGCCAGGAGTGAGCCGGTAGGTGCCAGTGGTCAGATCGACCAGGCTGGACACGATCGTGGCGTAGCGGTCGAGCTCGTGCCGGCGCGGGTCGACGTGCTGGCAGACGGCGTTGGGGTGGCCGAAGTGGTCGCTCATCGTGGTCTGCACGATGGCGTTCACCGCTTCCTCGGTGGTGCCGGCGAGACGGGCCTGGCGCAGGCCCGCCTCGACGCGGGGCACCCGGTAGAGCGAATCCACCGAGAACGGCTTGTAGTGGTCGTCGATCTGTGGCGGGACGAACGCCTGGAAGTGGTTGCCGTGCACCAGCAACCCATCCGTCGGGTACATCCAGCCGTGCCGGCCCGGGGTGGTCTCGACGTCGATGGCGAAACCGTCCCGATGGGTCAGCAACAGGTTGCTCGACAGGCTCTGGCGGGCATCGAACACCGCCTGCAGAGCGTCGTGCAGGTCCCAGCTCTCCAGCACCTTGCGGCGCACGAAGGTGCCGGGGACACCCAGTCCTTGGCCGAAGCCGGCGCCGAGGCCGTTGGCGTTCAGGGCGAGACCGGCCGAGTTCGCGCCGTGGCGGCCGAGTTGGCCGGCCTCGAGGTGACAGACGATGGTCGGCTTGCCGGGCTGGCTGATCCGCAGCACCACGACGGTCTCCGCGGCCGCGGCCCACAGATCCCAGTTCTGCCCGGCCCACACGTGCCCGACCGCGTTCGCCTCCGGCAGGATCGCGAACGACGTACAGCCCTCGTCGTCCTCGAACGGGTTGCCGCGGGTGAGTTCGCCCCGGCTGTTCAGCGCCAGGATCTCCTCGAAGCTGCGGTTCGACCCGTCGGCGATCCCGCGGACCTCGTCCAGCAGGCCGGGAGCGTAGTCCTCGATCACCGGGATCCAGCGCGGCGCCCGGGCCAGCACGTCCGGCCAGCCGAGTCCGGTCTTCCGGGCCACGGACTCGGCGTAGAAGGCGGCCGAGCGGGCGATCTGCTCGCGCGCCGCCTCGCCGTACTGCCGGCCGCGCTCCCGGGCGTCGGCGCCGGAGATGTCGATCGTCAAGAGCTCTGTCACGGGGATCGCTCCAGGTATGGACGGAATTTGAAGCCGTTCGTTGTATTCACTACGAAGATTCATTTGACGGTAGTGAGTACTACAATCGCTGTCAACGGGTCGCGGCATCGTTTACCTGGCGGTGACAAAGACTCGCGAGTGACATGATCTGTGCGTAACCAACAGCGCTACTGCGAGGTGGAGAGTGTCCGGAGCCAACGCACCGACCCTGCAGGAGCGGGTCGCGAGCAAGCTCGGCTCGCTCACCGCCACCGAGCGGAAGGTCGCCGAGTACCTGTCGGCGCACCCGCAGGAGGCCGCGTTCTCCTCCGCCGAGGAGCTCGGCCGCGCCACCGGCACCAGCGACGCGAGTGTGGTCCGCACCGCCAAGGCGCTCGGCTTCGACGGTCTGCCGGGCCTGAAGCGTTCGCTACAAGGCCACCTGCAGGCCCTGCTCACCCCGGCCAACCGGCTCAGCAACAGCCTGCTGTCGATGGGCGACGGCCCGGAGGGCGTGCTCAGCGCGACCTTGAGCGACCAGGTCGAGCGGCTGCAGCAGGCCGAGCGGACCATCGACCCGGACGAGTTCCGCCGTGCCGTCGAACTGATCGACAACGCCCGCGAGACCGTGATCTGCGGCTTCGCCGGCCTGGACGGCGTCTCGGAGTACGCCGCGACGCATCTGACCCGGATCGGTCACCGCGCCCGGACGGCGTCGGACACCGGCTACCGGCTGGCCGACCGGCTGCTGATGCTCGGCCCCGAGGACGTGGTGATCCTGATGGCGCACAACCGGGTCACCCGGGAGACGCGGGTCATCCTGGATCACTGCGACCAGCTCGACATCCCGGTGATCCTGCTGACCGACACGCTCGGCGAGGCACTGCGCGACCAGGTGAGCGCCGTGCTGTCCGCGCCGATGAGCCGGCCCGGTACGTTCACCAGTCAGGCGACCGTGCTGATCCTGCTGGAGGCCCTGATCATCGCCGTGGCCGCCCAGGACCGGGACCGATCACTGGACACGACCGGCCGGATGAACCAGCTGCGCGAGGACCTGATGGGCTACTCCCGCGCCGACGAGCTCGCCCTTAACCTGCCGGAAGCACGCAAACGGCGTCGCAAGCGGTCCTAGACCTTGCCCTCGGTGCGTTCGTAGACGTCCGCCTCGAACTCCTCCAGCATCCGCTCGCAGTCGGCCACCTTGGACCGGGCCAGCTCCTTGCCCTCGGCATCCATCCAGTCGCGGCCCTCGACCTTGGCCAGCCAGCGCCGCAGCTTCTCCAGGTCCTGCCGGATCTCCTCGGCCTCCTCGAACGTGTAGTTCTCCCGGAACCGCTCGAACTCGATCTCCTTGACGAACTTGGTGTCGCACTCCTCGACGATCTCGGCGTACTCCTTGGCCGACTGACTGCGGAACCCCTCGACGAACTGCGTCCGGGCGTCGTCGTCGACATCGGTCAAGGTGAGGAACACACTCGAGCCACCGAGCTCGGTGACCCGCTCACGGACCTTCGCCAACCCGGCCCGCAGATCCTCGCGATCGGGCAGCACACAGACAGCCTGCTGCACGTAGAACCCGCCGAGCCGCTTCAGCTCCCGCCAGACCGCCACCCGGGCCCGGGACGAATCGCTGGGCACCTTGTAGATCAGCAGCAGCCAGGTTTCTTTCACGGGAGCCTTGGTACGACGGGACGTTGCCATGCCGGACAGGTTATCCGTACTCACCGGATCGCATGTTCCTGCAAGGCGTCGACGAGGTGGGGCATCACCTCCCGCCAGTCCGCGACCAGCCCGACGTCGCAGTGCGCGAAGATCTCCGCCGCCGGGTCGGTGTTGATCGCGAGGACGGTCCCGGCCCGGCTCGCGCCGACCAGGTGGTTCTGGTTGCCGGACAGGCCGACCGCGACGTACATCCGCGGTGCCACACTCCGGCCGGTGATCCCTAGCTGCCGGCCGTGTGGCATCCAGCCCTCGTCGGTGACCTTGCGGGTGGCGGCCAGCTCGGCGCCGAGCAGTCTGCGGATCGGTTCCAGCGCCTCGTACTGCGTGGGGTCGACACCGCGCCCGACCCCGATCACCACGTCGGCCCGGTCCAGCGCGTCGCCTTCGTGCCCGGTACGCCGATCCGTCCACACGATCGCGGGATCAGGCGGCACCGTGAGTTCGTAGTGCCGGTGGACGCGGGGCGCGCGCGGTTTCCGCAGCGGGAGCAGGCCGGTCCGCACGGTCGCGATCTGCGGCGAACCAGAACTGACGATCTTTGCCAGCACTCCGCCGCCGGACGGCTTCAACCCGGTCAACCGTGGCACCGGACCATCGTTGCGACGGCTCGTCAGGCTGATGAGATCCGACATCAGGCCCGCGCCGGAGGCCACCGCGAGCCTGGCGAGAACCTCCCGGTCCCATGGCAACGCCGCACCGAGCACAGCCCAGGGCGAAGTACCGGCCATCCACTCAGCCAACGCGGCGGCCACCGGCCGAGGTGCATCGCCCCCGAGCAGCACCACCGAATCCGCACCCCACCCGAACAGCTGCTCAGTCGCTCGCCCCGCAGTCACCGCAGTCACCGACCCGCTGACCTCAGCGGCAAGGACTGCCGCCGCGCCGAGCAGAGCCCGGGTACCGGCCTCCGGCCCTGGTCCGGCCAGCAGGACAACCTCAGGCCCTCGTCCCGACGGGGCGGCAAGCGGTTCTGGTACGACCTCGTCTTGGGTGGTGGCCAGGTTCAGTCGGTCGAAGCAGCCTCGGGTCAGGAGTTCGGTGATCGCTCGGCCGGCCTGGATGCTGGGGGTGCCACGGAAGATGACGGGTTCGCGGGTCAACCCGACCGGCTGGACTCCGTTGACCTTGGTCGGGCTGCCAGCCAGACCCCAGGTCCCCGGAGCGAGCGCGGCGGTGGTGACGCGACGTACGGAGTCCGCGGACGACCACTCCTCCACCGGGACCTTCACGGGCGGGCAGGAACGTTCGGCGACCGCCAGGACCGCGGGCAGCTGTACGACGACCGACTCGCGCCCGTCGTCACGCTGAACCACGGCCCGCACCCGGATCGTCGTACCGTCATCCTCGGGCTCGATCGTCAGCACCGGACCCGCGAACGGCAGCCCCAGCAGTTCGGCGATCATCGCGCCGACCGCACCCGTGCTCCCGTCGACCGAACTCGCGCCGACCAACACAAGATCAGCCCGATCCACCAGACCGGCGAGCGCGCGAGCGGTGACGAGACAGTCGGACCCGGCCAATACGGGATCACTGAGCTGGACCGCGTCGTCGATCCCCCAGGCCAGCGACTCGCGCAGTACATCGACCGCGGCCGGCGGACCCATCGTGATCGCCGTACTACGTCCGCCCGTCTCACGGGCCAGCCGGACAGCCTGGGCGACGGCGCGGCGGCACCACGGGTTCATCTCGGTCACGGCCCCGGTCCGCTCCAGCCGCCCTTCGGCGTCGAGCCGGCCGCTGTGATCCCCCTTCGGCACCTGCTTCACCAGCACCGTCACCCGCAGTGGTCTCATGACAGACCGGTACCTACTGCCAGGCCGATCAGGTAGGTGATGGCGGCGGACAGCCCACCGAGCAACAGTTGCCGGCCGCCGCCGTACCAGAACGGGCGGGCGGTGATCTTGCCGATGATGCCACCGGTAACCAGCAGGCCCAATGCACTCAGCAACAGCGCGGGCAGCACGCTGGCGGCGCCGAAGATGAACGGGAGCAGCGGGATCACCGCACCGAACGCGAAGGCCACGAACGACGAACCGGCCGCCAGCCAGGGCGACGGCAGATCGTTGGGGTCGACACCGAGCTCCTCGCGGACGTGAACGTCCAGGGCGACGTCGGGATCGACGGTCAGCTCCTTGGCTACCTCGAGGGCGAGCTCCGGGCGCAGGCCCTTCGCCTCGTACATCATCGCGAGCTCTTTCAGCTCCTCCTCGGGATGGACCTTCAGCTCGCGCCGCTCGACCTCGATCTCGGACCGCATCAGCTCGGTCTGCGACGACACCGAGGTGAACTCGCCGGACGCCATCGAGCAGGCCCCGGCGACCAAGCCGGCCAGGCCGGTGACGATTACCACCTTGCCGCTCGCACCGCCGCCGACAACGCCGGCGACCAGCGCGAAGTTCGACACCAGCCCGTCCATCACGCCGAAGGTCGCCGGGCGCAACCAGCCGCCGGTCACGTCCCGGTGCGAGTGATGGATCTCGGCCACGACTTCCGCGGTCATCTCTGGAATTCCTTCCGCAGGGGATTAGGTGAGCGTAACCTGAGTTAATCTGCATCACCTGTTACATCAGCTTACTCGTTACGCTCCAAGTGAGGCAACGCTTCCCCGCGCAACCGCGCCAGCACGTAAGGCAGCACCCCGCCGTGCCGGTAGTACTCGACCTCCCGCGGCGTATCGAGCCGCATCCGCATCCGATAACTACGACCGGCGGATCGGACCAGGGCGAACCCGTCCTCGCCAAGCGTGATGTCGATCGGCTCCTCACCGGTCAGGTCGTCCCCCTCGCCCGCCGCGAACTCCAGCGGCAGCACGCCCATCCCGACCAGGTTCGACCGATGGATCCGCTCGAACGACTGCGCCAGCACAGCCCGTACGCCGAGCAGGGCGGGCCCCTTCGCCGCCCAGTCCCGCGACGACCCGATCCCGTAATCCTTGCCCGCGACAACCACCACCGGCGTACCGTCCGCCCGGTAGGCCTCGGCCGCGTCGTAGATCGTCAGCAGCTCGCCATCCTTGGTCGTGAAGCCGCCTTCAACGTCCACCAACGCATTCCGCAACCGCAGATTGGCGAACGCGCCACGCATCATCACCAAGTGGTTCCCGCGCCGCGATGCGTAAGTGTTCAGCTCACGCACACCCAACTCACGCAGATACATCCCGGCAACGCTGTCGGCCGGGATCGCTCCAGCCGGCGACAAGTGATCCGTGGTCACCGAGTCGCCGAGCCGCACCAACGCCCGCGCGCCCTTCAGATCACCAGGCTGCGCAGGGTTTTCCAGGTACGGCGGACGCCGGAGATACGTCGATTCGTCCTCCCAGGCGAACGTGTCGCCGACGGGAGCGGGCAGATTCCGCCAGCGATCGTCACCTGCGAACACGTCGGCGTAGACCTCGGTGAACATCTCGGGCCGCAGCGCCGTCCGGATCACCTCTTCGATCTCGTTCCGGGACGGCCACAGATCCCTCAGATGGACCGGCCGGCCATCGTCGTCCACTCCGAGCGGATCGGCCTGGAGGTCGAGATCCATCCGTCCCGCGAGCGCGTAGGCGACCACGAGCGGCGGCGAAGCGAGGTAGTTCTGCCGGACGTCGGGCTGGATCCGGCTCTCGAAGTTCCGGTTCCCCGACAGCACGGCCGCGACCGACAAGTCCTTTGCGCGAACCACTTCGGCCACGCCGTCCGCGAGCCCACCCGACGCGCCGATACACGTCATACAGCCGAATCCGGCCAGGTGGAACCCGAGCTTGTTCAGGTACGGCGTCAGCCCGGCGGCATCGTAGTACTCCATCACCACTCGCGATCCGGGCGACAGGGTCGTCTTCACCCACGGCTGCGTTGCGAGCCCGCGTTCGACGGCCTTCTTCGCCAGCAGTCCGGCCGCGACCATCACGCTCGGATTGGACGTGTTCGTGCACGACGTGATCGCGGCGACCACCACCGACCCGTCCCGCAGTTCGTCGGTCGGAGCCTTGGTGGTCGGTACCTCGGTCAACGGGATGCGCTGGTAGGGACGGTTCGGGCCGGCGATCGACGGGACCACGTCGGCCAGGTCGACGGTCAGTTCCTCGTCGAAGGTCAGCTCGGTGGTCGAGTCGTGCCAGAGCCCTTGTTCCTTGGCGTAGTCCTCCACCAGGTCGACGTGCTCGGCCGGGCGACCCGTGAAGCGGAGATAGGTGAGCGTCTGCTCGTCGATCGGGAACCATGCGACGGTCGATCCGAACTCCGGGCTCATGTTCGCGATCGTCGCCCGATCCGCGACCGGGAGCTCCGCGAGCGCCGGGCCGAAGAACTCGACGAACTTGCCGACCACTCCGTGTGCGCGCAGCCGCTCTGTGATCGTCAGCACCAGATCGGTCGCCGTCGTACCGGCCGGCAGCAAACCAGTCAGCCGGACACCGACCACCGGCGGGATCAGCATCGAGACCGACTGCCCGAGCATCGCGGCCTCGGCCTCGATCCCGCCGATCCCCCAGCCGAGCACACCGAGTCCGTTGACCATCGTGGTGTGCGAATCCGTGCCCAGGCAGAGATCCGGGAATGCCACGCCATCGCGGATCTCCACGACCCGGGCCAGCTTCTCCAGGTTGACCTGGTGCATGATCCCCGATCCCGGCGGCACGATCTTCAACCGGTCGAAGGCCTGCTGCCCCCAACGCAGGAAGCGGTACCGCTCGGCGTTGCGGTGGTACTCCAGCTCGACGTTGCGCTCCAACGCGTCCGGCCGGCCGAAGACGTCCGCGATCACCGAGTGGTCGACCACCAACTCGGCCGGGATCACTGGATCCAGCCCGGCCGGATCGCCACCGAACTCGGCCAGTGCGTCGCGCATCGAGGCGAGGTCGGCGAGCACGGGTACGCCGTTCGTGTCGTGCAGGAATACGCGGGACGGGAACACCTCGATCTCACCGGTTGCCCCAGGCACCCAATTCCGCAGTACGTCGGCTGCCGTGTGGTGCCGGAGTGCGTTCTCCAGCAGGATGCGCAGGGTCCGGGGCATCCGGGGTGACGCCTGCAATGGCTGGTAGATCACGGCGACCCGATCGACGACGCCACAGCCGCCCCGAACTCCGCCGTACCGGCAGTTCCACCGAGATCCCTGGTCCGGGTTCCTTGGCTGATGGTTGCCGACAGCCCCTTCTCGATCAGTACCGCGGCCTCGAGCGCGCGCTGGTCGTCGTACCGGCGGCCGAGCCAGTCGAGCAGCATCGCGCCGGATCCGATCATCGCGGTCGGGTTGGCCAGATCCCGCCCGGCGATGTCCGGCGCGGAACCGTGCGCGGCCTGGGCCATCGCGCGCTCGGTGGAGGAGTTGATCGAGGGCGCGATCCCGAGCGACCCGGCCAGCTCGCCGGCCAGGTCGGAGAGGATGTCGCCGAACATGTTCTCCGTCACCACGACGTCGAACGCGGGAGCGCGCCGGACCAGGTGCACCGTCATCGCGTCGATGTGGAAGTCGTCCACCTCGACCTCGGGGTACGCCGCGGCGATCTCGCGGCAGATGTCGAGGAAGAAGCCGGTGCTGGTACGCAACACGTTCGCCTTGTGCACAACGGTCACGTGGTTGCGGCGGCGACGCGCCAGCTCGAACGCCTCCCGAGCGATCCGCTCGATCGCGGGCCGGGTGAAGATGCCCATCGCGATGGCCACATCCGGCGTCGGCATGAACTCGCCGGTGCCGCGATACGTACTGCGGTCGGCGTAGAAGCCCTCGGTGTTCTCCCGTACGACGACCAGGTCGATGCCGCGATCGTCGAAGGACTTGGCCGGCCGGATGTTCGCGTACAGGTCGAAGTGCTTGCGCAGCGCGCCGCTCGGGTTGAGCTGGGAGCGATGCGGTTCCGGGTACGACGCGCTGTCGTGCGGGCCGAGCAACCAACCGTCCAGCTCCGCGAGGGTCTCGACCGTTTTCGGCGGTAGGGAGCTGCCGTGAGTATCGATCGCGGCGGCGCCAACGGGCAACGGCACCCACTCGATCGGGGGTGCACCGGCTGCGGCGACGGCGGCGTCCATCACCCGCACAGCGGCGGGCACGATCTCAGGTCCGATGCCGTCACCGGACAGGACGCCGAGCCGGTAGCTGTGGGTCGAATCCATCGTGACTGTCCTCTCGTCGGTGTCCGCGAACCACTGTCCTTCGTTATAATCTGTTTCGTCAAGCTGGCTTGTGGAGTAGTCTCAGTGCTTGAAACGGGCGGATCTCGCGTTATAACGACTGGAGGATCGGTGTCGACGAAGGCGGAGACGGCGTACGGGCTGGTCCGGGACAAGATCCTCGCCGGCGAGCTGGCACCCGGCTCGGTGATCCAGCAGGGGTCGCTGGCGCGGGAGCTCGGCATCAGCACGACCCCGCTTCGGGAGGCGCTGCGCCGGTTGATGAGCGACGGCCTGGTCGAGCTGGACGCGCACCGCGACGCGCGAGTGCCGGCGCTGACCGCGGAGGAGGCTCGCGACCTGCTCGAAATCCGTCGCTCGCTGGATCCGCTGGCCGCCGGCCTCGCCGCGGAACGCCGGACCCGGGCGGACCTCGACCTGATCCGGCAGACCGCGTCGGACCTTCAGCCGCTCCGGACCGATCCCGGGCCGAAGGAGCTGGCCAGCCATCGTTGTTTCCACGCCGCGATCTACACGGCGTCGCACAACCAGCTCCTGATCCAGGCCCTTGACGGGCTCTGGGACAAGGCCGACCGCTATCGCCGGCTGGCGCTGGAGAGCGGACGGACCGAGGAGGACCTGGAGCGCACCCACGCCGACCACCTGGCCCTGGTCGACGCGATCGCCTCGCGCGACGGTGAGACCGCCGCGGCTGTCATGCTTGCCCACGTGAACGCCAGCCTCGGCGCCCGCGCACTGAGCAGCCTGGGCACTTGAGGCTGGGCACTTGAGGATAGGCAGGCTTTTGACGAAGGAGAGCCATGGTCGCTGATCCGCTCTGGACCGGATACCGGTACCGCGAGGTCGACGCCGACGGTTGGGCGACCTTCTGGCGGCTCGACCCGCGCGGCCAGACGTTCCGGTTGCACGACTGGCACGCCTACCCGAACAAGCCGGGCCACCGCCTCTGGTCACGCGCGGCCACCCCGGCCGGCGTACGGGCAGCCTGGAGTACGACGGCGACCGCGGTCACCCTGGAGATCCGGGCCGCTCTGGACATCTACGCGCGCATCGCACCGGTCGACTTCCTGATCGGCGGCGAGTTGCACCAGCGCCATGAGGTCAACCCAGGCGAACAACTGATCACCGTCGACCTCCCCGGCGAACCGGTCGATCTGGAGATCTGGCTACCCCAGTCCGGAGCGATCGGCGTGCGGGCGGTCCGCTTCGACGGGGAAGCAGTGCCGCGGCCGCCGACCGGGCCGCGCTGGATCACGTACGGCAGCTCGATCACCCAATGCAGCGGGGCGAATGGTCCCTCGGAGACCTGGCCGGCCCTGGTCGCCCGGCGGCATCAATGGGACCTGGTCGCCCTCGGCTTCTCCGGCGAATGCCACCTCGACCCGATCGCCGCCCGGACGATCCGGGACACCCCCGCCAGGCTGATCTCGATGTGCCTCGGGATCAACATCTACGGCGCCGAGACCTTCAGCGGGCGAACCCTTCCCGGCCAGGTCGAGTCCTTCGTCAGCACCGTCCGCGACGGCCATCCACACACCCCACTGGTCGTGATCACACCGCTCATCGCGCCCGACCTGGAAGGCAAACCGAACGCCGTCGGCCTCACCCTCGACGACGTCCGCGCCTGCATCGAACTGGGCGCCCGCACCCTGCACGACCCCGACCTCCACCTGATCGACGGCCGCACCATCCTCACCCCCGAAGAAGCCCGCCACCTGTACGCCGACGAGGTCCACCCCACCCCCGACGGCTACCACTTGATCGCCGACCGCCTGGCCCCACTACTGACCCTCCCGCTCTAGGCGGTCAGGCTGATGCGGTCAGGCTGGTGCCGAGGGCTTGCCAGTCGATGACGGGGGCGGCCAGATCGCTGATGGTGGCGAGGAGGCCGAGGCGGGCGGCGCGAAGGTCGGGGTCTTCGGCCATCACCAGGATCTCCTCGAAGAAGGTGGTGACGGGCTCGACCAGGACCGACGCGGCCGGGACGAACTCGGCCAGTGCGGTCGGGGCCTTGCCGACCTTCTGCACCGCTTCGTGCAGGACGAGCTCAGCCGGCTCAGTCAGTTTGGCCGGGTCGTACTGCGCTTCAACGTCCGCGGGCACGATTCGGCGTACCCGCTGGAGCACCGCGACCAAGTCCGCAAAGCCGTCGGTGGTGACCAGGCGCTCCAGCTCGGTGAGGGCCTCGTCGGCGGTCGCGGGCGCTTCGGCGAGTGGGAGGACGGCGGCGACCTGGAGGTGGTCGTCACCACGATCGAGCAGCTGCTGCTCGTACCGCCGGACGGTGAACTCGGCCACGTCGGCCAGCGAGTCCGCCGAAACTTCGATGCCCTGGGCACCGATCTCACCGGCGGCCGCGGCCAGGCCGGTGGACAGCCTGATCGCGCGCAGCTCCGGGTGTTCGCGCAGGATCGCGACCACACCCGCGGCGGCCCGGCGAAGCGCGAACGGGTCGGAGCTGCCCGTCGGCTTCGCGCCGATCGCGAAGAGACCGGCCAGCAGGTCGAAGCGATCCGCGAGCGCGAGCAGCGCACCCGGGGTGGTCGCCGGGATCGGGTCACCCGCCGAGCGCGGCAGCTCCATGTCGTACAGCGCCTGCGCGACAGCCTCGGTCTCACCGGCCCGGCGGGCGTACTCGCGGGCCATCGTGCCGGCCAGGCTGGTCAGCTCCACGACCATCTGCGAACCGAGGTCGAACTTGGCCAGCTCGGCCGCCCGGCGCAACGTGGTCAGGTCGTCACCGTCGAGCTCCACCGTCTCGGCGAGCTTCAAGGCAACCTTGCCGATCCGGCCCGCCCGTTCGGCCATCGAACCGAGCCGCTCCTCGAAGGCGAGCTTCTCCAGCCCGGACTTCATCTCCTCGGGCGTGGTCTCCAGGTCGGCCCGCCAGAAGAAGCTGGCGTCCTCGTACCGGGCCCGCAGGACGCCTTCGTTACCGCCACGCACGGTCTCCTCGTCGACGGAACCGTTGGCCACGGCAACGAAATGCGCGAGCAGCTTGCCGTCCTCGGCACGGACCGGCAGGTAGCGCTGGTGCTTGCGCATCACGGTGGTGAGGATCTCGGCCGGCAGGTCCAGGTAGTCGGCCGAGTAGCCGCCCAGGATCGGTGTCGGCTCCTCGACCAGGTTGACGATCTGGTCGATCAGCGCGGCCTCACCGTCGACGTCGATCGTGCCGCCGACAGTGCCGGCGAGCTCGACGGCCGCCTTGACGATCTGGTCGCGGCGCTTGGCCGGGTCGGCCTCGATACCGTGGATGCGGAGCAGGTCGAGGTACCCCTCGGCCGCGGCGATCTCGACGGCCGGCTGCGCGGCCGTGCGGTGGACGCGTGTGGTCCGGCCCGCAGCGAGGGTCGAAACCGACACCGGGACGACCTGGTCGCCCAGCAGGGCCACCAACCAACGGACCGGCCGGGTGAACGACAACTTGGCGTCGTTCCACCGCATGTTCTTGTCCGACCGCAGCCCGCTGACGATTTCAGCCAGTACGCCGCTCAGCACCTCGGCCGCACCCCGACCAGGATCCGGCTTCGTCACCGCGACGTACTCGACGCCGTCCACGTCCAGTTCGTGCAACTCATCGGCGGAGACACCCTGGCCGCGGGCGAACCCGGCGGCCGCTTTCGTGACGTTGCCCTCGGCATCGAATGCGGCCGACTTGCGCGGACCGCGGACCACCCGCTCGGCGTCCGGCTCGACCGCCTGGACCTCGGTGACGAACGCGATCACCCGGCGCGGCGTCGCGTACGTGGTCACCTTGCCGTGGCCGAGCCGGGTCGCGGCCAGCTTCTCGGTCAGCGCCTGGTGCACCGCGTCCGCGGTCTTGGTGACCTCCGACGGCGGCATCTCCTCGGTGCCGATCTCGAACAGCAGCTGCCGGGTCCCGCTGACCTTGGGGAACTCGGCCGGCTCCGGCGCGGCGTCGGGGAGCTCGGCGAGACCCAGCGGGTGCTCGAGCTCGGTCCGCCGCTCGGCCCAGAGCTGGGCGACCTCACGAGCCAGGCCGCGCATCCGGCCGAACGCCTTCGCCCGTTCCGTCGTACTGACCGCGCCGCGGGCGTCCAGGATGTTGAAGGTGTGCGAGCACCGGAGTACATAGGCGTGGGCCGGGACCGGGAGACGGGCGTCGAGCATCCGGCGGGCCTCGTTCGCGTACTCCTCGAAGAGCCGCTTCTGCGCATCCACATCGGCGTCGTCGAGGTAGTACCGGCTCATCTCGTACTCCGCCTGGCCGAACGCCTCGCCGTACGAGATGCCCGGGGCGTAGGCGATGTCCTTGAAGTGCGAGACGCCCTGCAGCGCCATCATGATCCGCTCGATGCCGTAGGTGATCTCCACCGACACCGGGTCCAGCGTCATCCCGCCGGCCTGCTGGAAGTAGGTGAACTGGGTGATCTCCAGCCCGTCCAGCCAGACCTCCCAGCCGAGTCCCCAGGAGCCGGTCGCCGGGTTCGCCCAGTTGTCCTCGACGAACCGGACGTCGTGGGCGTGGATGTCGATGCCGAGCGCTTCCAGGCTGTCCAGGAACAGCTCCTGCGGGTTGCCCGGGTCCGGCTTGAGCACCACCTGGAACTGGGTGTGCGTCTGCAGCCGGTTCGGGTTCTCGCCGTACCGGCTGTCGTCCGGCCGCACACTCGGCTCGACGTACGCGACCCGCCACGGCTCCGGACCGAGCACCCGCAGAATGGTCGCCGGGTTCAGCGTGCCGGCTCCCACCTCGGTGTTGAACGGCTGCACGATCATGCAGCCACGGGCGGTCCAGTACTTCGTCAGCGCGAGCAGCGCGTCCTGCATGGTGAGCACGACAACAACCTCTGGTCAGGTCAATGGGGATCTGAAGGCCTCGGCGGCCGGGCTCGCCACCGACATCGGCGGTCAAAGTCTATTCGCCCCGCCAGCGCGCCCCTGCACCAGACCGTAGTCAGCCGATCTCGGACCGGATGTCCATCGCCGGACTCTCCACTCGTTGTATCCCCAAGGACCCACGATTGAAGGAGAAGACGATGACCACCACCTCGACCCTCGAGACCCCCGGCGCCGGCCTGTACTACGAGGTCCGCGGCGCCGGGCCCCTCGTAGTACTGGTCGGTGCACCGATGAATGCCCAGTCGTTCGCCCCGCTGGCCGATCTGCTGGCCGCTGACCACACCGTGCTGACCACCGATCCGCGCGGGATCGGCCGCAGCCCGCTCGAGGATCCGACGGCCGACTCGACGCCCGAGCAGCGCGCCGGCGACCTTGCCCGGCTGATCAGGAACCTCGACGCGGGACCGGCGATCGTGCTCGGTTCGAGCGGCGGGGCGGTCAGCACCCTCGCGCTCGCCCAGCACCACCCCGAACTGGTCCGCACGGCGATCGCACACGAGCCGCCACTGGAAGAACTGCTCGACGATCGCGACCGGCAGCGGGAACTGGCCGACGACCTGGTCGCGACCTACCTCGGCGGTGACGTGCTCGGGGCCTGGCGGAAGTTCTTCGTCCAGGCGAACATCCAGCTGCCGGACGAGATGATCGAGGTGATGTTCGGCGGCGAGCGGGACCCGCAGGTCGTGGCCGACGAGCGGTTCTGGTTCGAGCACGAGCTGCGCCCGAGTGTTCGCTGGCAGCCGGACCTGGACGCGTTGACGTCCGGCCCTGTCCACATCGTGGTCGGGATCGGTGAGGAATCGGCCGATCAGCTCTGCGACTGGACGTCGCGCGCACTCGCGAAGGGGCTGAGCATCGATCCCACCTTCTTCCCCGGCGGCCACATCGGCTTCGTGGACGACCCGGACGCGTTCGCCGCCCGGCTCCGCACAGTGCTGAGTGGCTGTTGAGAGGTTCGGACTGGGATGAGACCGGGCGGTTCCGCGGGTGGCGGAGTATGTGAAGCTGGGTGGTGACCGAGCCGTCGGCCGGGTGTAGACGGCGACAGGTTCGGGCACAGGGTCGACCAAGGCGGGCGCCGCCCGGCGTGGTGACTTGACCTCAACCGTGGTTGAAGTTTCAAGCTGGTGCCGCTGAGACAGGACATCGCAGATATCGGCCCCGACGGGGCCCCGACGAAGGAGCAGAGTTGACCACGTACACGCTTCCCGACCTCACCTATGACTACGGCGCACTGGCGCCGCACATCTCCGGCGAGATCATGGAGCTGCACCACTCCAAGCACCACCAGACCTACGTCAACGGCCTGAACGACACCCTGGAGAAGCTGGCCGCGGCCCGCGAGAAGGGCGACTTCGGCTCGATCGTCGGGCTGGAGAAGACGCTCGCCTTCAACCTCGGCGGGCACGTCAACCACTCGATCTTCTGGAAGAACCTGTCGCCGGAGGGTGGCGACAAGCCGGACGGCGAGCTGGCGGCCGCGCTGGACGAGTACTTCGGCTCGTTCGACGCGTTCCAGGCGCACTTCACCGCGGCGGCGACCACCATCCAGGGGTCCGGTTGGGCGATCCTCGGCTGGGACGCGCTGCAGGGCCGGCTGCTGATCCACCAGCTGTACGACCAGCAGGCCAACCTGCCGGCCGGGCAGATCCCGATCGTGATGCTGGACATGTGGGAGCACGCCTTCTACCTGCAGTACAAGAACGTGAAGCCGGACTACGTCAAGGCCTGGTGGAACGTGGTGAACTGGGCCGACGCGCAGGCCCGCTTCGACGCCGCCCGCACCAACGCCGGCGGCCTCATCACCGTCGGCTGACACCTCTGCTTTTGCGTCCGAGGAACCGTGGGTCACACGGTTCCTCGGACGCAACGGTGTCAGCTGAAGAACTCGGTCAGCACCGGGGCGATTGCGGTCGCCTTGATGATGTGGTTCTGACCGGGGATCTCCCGGTGGGTCGCCCCGGGAATCGCGTCGGCGACCGCCCAGACCGACGTGCGCATCCAGCCCGGGCTCTTTCCGCCGCCCGCGACCAGGACCGGCTGCTCAAGCGATGACCATTGGGATGCGTCGAGCGGTTGACCGAAGCAGTTCTCCCCGAGCAGCGCCGCGTCGTACGGAAGCGTGTGGGCGAGTTCCTTCATCGGCTTCCAGGCCGGCATCAGCTTCATCATCAGGACGACGACGCCGGGCAGCCCGATGCCTTTCGTCATGAAGTACTTCACCGCGTCGCCGCGCCGGCCGGCGTCGACCAGCTGCTGCAGATCCGCGACCCAGGTGCGCGGGATCGGCTTGCGGCTGTCGTCCACCACGAACGGCGCCTCGAACACGGCCAGCTTCGTGATCGGCACCCCGGCCGCCGCGGCCCGCAGCGCGAGCGCCGCCCCGGACGACGTGCCGTAGACGTACGCCGATCCGCCCGCCGCCTCGATCACCGCGGCCAGGTCCTCGATCTCCCGATCCAACTCGTACGCCGCGTCGCCGGTCTTGCTCCCACCGCTGTCACCCCGGCCGCGCCGGTCGTAGTTGTAGACGGTGAACCTGCCGGCGAGCTCCTTCGACAGGTCGGGCATCGGGCCCTGCGCGCGACTGCACAGCGCCCCGTCGACGAGCACCACCGCAGGCCCGTCCCCGGCCCGGTCGTACGCGATCGTCGTCCCGTCCTTCGAGACCGCTGTGTTCGTCATCGGTAGAACTCCTTCAGAGCGGGCGCCAGTACGGCGGCGTCGACGTTGTGCTGCTGCTCGGGCAGGACCCGGTGGCTGCCGTTGGGGAGTGCCTCGACCACGGCCTGGTTGCTCTTCAGCATCCAGTCGTCGGACGCGCCGCCACTGAGTACCTGGGTCGGCACGGTCACCTTGGCGATCGCGTCGGTCGGGACCTCGTAGTCGGCCATGATCGTCGCGTCGTACGCGAGGGTGTGCGCGATCGCCTCCTGGTCCGGCCACCACGGCGACTCCTTCGCCATCGCGACGAACTCGGCCGGCAGCCCGACCACCTCGGCCATGAAGTACTCCGCGGCCTTGTCCCGCCGGCCCGCCGCGACGAACTCCCGGTAGATGTCGGCCGTGTTCGCCGGCGGCCGCTGCCGGGTGCCCTCGAGAATGTACGGCGGCTCCCAGAGCGCGAGCCGGTTCACCGGACGGCCGGACGCGGTCGCCAGCAGGGCCAGGGCCGCGCCGGACGAGGTGCCGTACAGGTGAGCCGATCCACCGGCCAACGCGAAGATCGCGTCCAGGTCCTCGAACTCGCGCTCGATCGCGTAGACCTCCGCGTCACCGGAGTCGCCCCGGCCGCGGCGGTCGTAGTTGTAGACGGTGTGGTTCTCCGCCAGCAGCGCGGCCAGCGAGGCGTTCGACATCCGGTCCACCGAGCCGCCGCAGACCAGGATCACCGGGGATCCGTCGCCGAGCCGGTCGTACGCGATCGGGGTGCCGTCTGCCGAGGTGACCTTTTCCATGATGTTTCTCCTCATCCGGGCCGGGCGTTCTCCCGGCGTCACCCCTGCGTCGAACGACCCGCCCCAGAATCGACACCAGAATCGACACCACACGCAGCGGCCCGGTCGAGGAGGAGTGCGCGCTCCCGCTCGTTCCGGGTCAGCCCGGCGGCCCGCTCGAACTCCGCCCGCGCCTCGTCGTACCGGCCCAGCTTGAACAGCAGATCGCCGCGCACACTCGGCAGCAGGTGATAGTCCTTCAACGCCGGTTCGTCGAGCAACGCGTCCACCGCGACGAGTCCCCGCTCGGGCCCGAACGCCATCGAGATCGCGACCGCCCGGTTCAGTTCGACCACCGGCGACGGGACCAGTTGCGCCAGTACCTCGTACAGGCCGGCGATGCGCGCCCAATCCGTGTCACCGGGCTCGGCGGCTCGGGCGTGACAAGCGGCGATCGCGGCCTGGAGGAGGTACGGGCCGGGTGGCGCTTCGAGGGTCCACGCGCGCTCGATGCTCTCCAGGCCGCGGCGGATCAGCAGGCGGTCCCAGCGACGGCGATCCTGGTCGAGCAGCAGGACGGGTTCGCCGGACGGGCCGGTACGGGCGGTCGCGCGGGACGCCTGGAGCTCCATCAACGCGAGCAGGCCGTGGACTTCGGGCTCCTGCGGCATCAGTTCGGCGAGCAACCGGCCGAGCCGCATCGCCTCGTTGCACAGGGCCGGGCGCATCCAGTCGTCGCCCGCGGTCGCGGAGTACCCCTCGTTGTAGATCAGGTAGATCACCTCGAGCACCGACGACAGCCGCTCGATCAGCTCGTCACCGGCAGGGACCTCGAACTCCACCCCGGCCTTCGCCAGGTTCCGCTTGGCCCGGACGATCCGCTGCGCGATGGTCGGCTCCGGTGCGAGGAACGCACGGGCGATCTCGTCGGTCTTCAACCCGCCGAGCAGCCGCAGGGTCAGACTCACCCGTGCGTCGGTGGTCAGCACCGGATGGCAGGCGGTGAAGACCAGCCGGAGCAGGTCGTCCTCGATCTGGTCCTCGAGAATCGCCTCGACATCGTCTTCCACGCTGTCGCCGTCGATCTCCAGCTCGTGCCCGAGCTCGGCCAGCTTGCGCTGGTAGGTCTCCTTCCGCCGGATCAGGTCGATCGCCCGGCGCTTGGCGATCGCCATCAGCCAGGCCCCCGGATTCTTCGGCACCCCCGATTCCGGCCACTGCTCCAGCGCCGCCACCAGGGCATCCTGTGCCAGCTCCTCGGCCAGCCCGACGTCCCGGACGATCCGCGCGACCCCCGCGATGATCCGAGCCGACTCGATCCGCCAGACCGCGTCAACAGCCCCCTGCGCCTCCGCAACCGTCACCCGACCGAGCTTAGGTGACCTGGCAGCTCTTGGCTGCCAGGTCACCCAAGAACTCAGTGCTGGAAGAGCTCGGGGTTGTCGAAGTCGGCTTCTTCGACGACGCGGCGGACTTCCACCTCGGCGTCGAGCGCCTCCGCCAGCCGCGCTGCCCACTCGATCGCCTCGTCCTGGTCGCGGACCTCGATCACGATGATGCCGCCGATCAGCTCCTTGGTCTCCGCGAACGGCCCATCGGTCACCGTCCGCTTGCCACCGGCCACCTTCACCCGGGCACCCAGCGAGCTCCGGTGCACGCCCTCCGCGAACAGCAGCACACCAGACTTCGACAGGTCGTCGACCAATTTGCCGACCGCCTCGCCCACCCCCGGGCTCACCATCTTCCCGGCCTCGGTGTCCGCGTCCGCCTTGTTGATGATCATGTACCGCATCAGTTGCCACTCCCTCGTTCGTCGGTCGATCACTTACTCTCACGTCGACCCGGCCACCACCAATTCGACACCCGACTTCGCCCCACTTTCCCGCCACCTCGGACAGGAAGCCGGCACCTCGGACAAGAAGCCGGTGCCTCGGACAGGAAATACCCTGTCCCATCTCCCCAGAAGGTGTTGACAGTCAGGTCCGGTCCATCGAGTGGAACGCGCGACCTTGGGCGCCGGCCAGGCACGTTTCCCGCCCGACTACGCCTGCCGGGTGCCCAAGGTGGGGTCGCGCCGGCCGGCCGATGCCGGGACCTGACCGAGCGGCGTTTCGGTTAAGGGGGTGAGCACGTGTTTGGTCAGGTCGTACAGGCGTTGGGCGTTGGTGGGGTCGAAGGTCGGCAGGTTGGGGTCGACCGGTTTGTCGAGGGCGCGGAGGATTAGGCGGTCGGTGGGCTGATCGTCCATCAGGGCGAGGGTGCCGCGAACACTTTCCTCGGGCGACTTGGCGAAGAGCGTCGCGAGCAGCCGCGACAGCGCGCGGTACGGCTGGGGCAGGTGGTTGGTCCCGCTGTTCGTGTACGGCGGACGCAGCTGCAAGTACTTCGTCCGCCCGTCCGGGTGGTTCGCCACGTAGTGCACCCCGAGCAGGTCGTTCGCCCGGCCGCTGCTGATCGTCGCGCGGACGACACCGTAGTTGCGGGTGAACTGCAGGTCGTCCCAGTTGACCGCGCCCTTGGTGAGCCCGGTCGCGCCGATGCTGGTGATGATCGGGGTATCGCCGCGTTCCAGCAGGCCGGTCAGCCGGTAGCTCAGGATGAACCGGCTGAGGTAGTACAGCACGAACGACCCCTCGAACCCGTCGACCGTCTCGTGCCGCTTGATGAACGGCAGCATCGCGGTGAACACCACCGCGTCCAACGCGTCGTGCCGCGCCTCGATCTCCTCGACGACACGGTGGTTCTCCGCGACCGACAGCAGATCGGCGGACACGAAGGCCGCCCGATCTCGCGCCGCCAGCGCGGCCGCGTCGGCGAGAAACCGCTCACCACGCGCCGGCGTACTCCCGACCACGGTGACGCGGGCACCCCGCTCCAGGTAGTGCATCGCGATCGCCCGGCCCATTCCGGTCGTCCCACCGGCCACGAACACGTTCTTCATATCGGTTGTCTCCTCGTTCCCCAGACTAAGTCATCGATCGATGACTTAGCTGGAGCATAGGCAGTCGGCAGTTAGGATGTCAACGACCGATGACTTGAGAGGAGCCGTGATGACGCACAAGCGGGATCGGGAGGCGACCCGGGCCCGGCTGCTGGAGTGCGCGCGCCTGCGGTTCGCCCGCGACGGGTACGACGGGACCAGCGTCCGAGATGTCGCCGGGGACGTCGGCGTGGATCCGGCATTGGTGTTCCGGTACTTCGGGTCGAAGTCGAAGTTGTTCACCGAGGCGATGGCGACCTCGTCCGCTCCGGTGGTGCTCCCCGACGGCCCGGTCGATGAACTGCCCGCGAAGCTCCTGCGCCAGCTCGTCTTCGAGGACTGGGCCGAGTACGCCGGCGAACATCCGTTGATCGCGATGCTCCGGTCCGCGAGCCACGACGACATGCGCGACCGGGTCCGCCAACAGGTCTGCGACGGCTACCTCGGCGTTCTCCAGGAGCTTGCCGACGGCAACGAAGATGCCGACCTCCGGACCGAACTCTTCGCCGCCTGGCTGCTCGGCATCGGCATCCTCCGAACCGCTGTCGGCACACCCACGTTGGCCAAGGCAACCGAGGCCGACATCGCACCCCACCTGGCCGCCGTCGGCGAAGCCCTCTTCGGCCGCCCGATCCCCGTCCCCGAAGTGCCCACTTGACCGAAATCAGGGTCGCCGGTGACGGGGTGTTGCGCCACTGTCGGGTTGCAGAGCCTGTTGGGAAATGGGCGTGGCGGTGATGTGGATAACCGGGTGGGTGTTCGAGTATTGGGATATGGCGAATTCGTATCGGCCGGTTGATCG
>NZ_SNWQ01000011.1 GCF_004361855.1 Kribbella caucasensis | reverse complement strand
GCCCAGATCAAACACGACGCCTACGCCACCGCGCCCGCAGCCGGTCGGGGTCGCTCGGGTGGGCGGGTGCGGCCCGGGCAGACCGAGATCTACGTACACCTGACCGACCACACCCTGGCCACCGGCGACGGGATCCTGCGGGTCGAGGGCCTCGGCCCGCTGCTGGCCAGCCAACTGGCCGAACTCATCGGCCACGGCCCCTACACCGTCAAACCGGTCATCGACCTCAACGACGCCATCGGCGTCGACTGCTACGAGATCCCGGACCGGATCCGGGAACGGGTCAAGCTGATCCACCCGATCGAGCAATTCCCCTACGGCACCCGCGAAACCGACCGGGCCATCGACCTGGACCACATCCGCCCGTACGACCCCCTCGGGCCACCCGGCCAGACCGGAACCGACAACCTCGCACCCCTGCGGCGCTACGCCCACAGGGTCAAGACCCACGGCCGCTGGAAGGTCAGGCGCCTGGACCGCAAGACCCTGGAATGGACCACACCCCACGGCTACCGGTTCCACGTCACACCCACCGGAACCCACCGAATCACCGACCCCACACCAGACCCCTGAAGTCGAACCACCGTTCCCGGTCCACGGATTGAGGCTGAGATCTCGCTCCGAAAGACCGATGTGCGGCTAGCTTGTGTGGATGCAATACGCGCTCGACAAGGAGGGGTCATGGCAACTTTCAGCCGGTCCGATGACCTGCAGGGGGCGGAGTTTGTCGACGCGGACCTGCGTGGGGCCCGGTTCGTTGGGTCTGACCTGTCTGGCGTTGTGATGCGCGGGGTCGATGTGCAGGGGGTGGAGATCGACGGACCGTCGCTCTTCGAGGGCGACAGCTTCTTGCGTGTCAACGGCGTCGACGTGATCCCCTTCGTCGAGGCCGAGCTCAACCGCCGCTTTCCCGGCCGCGCCGACCGGCATGCCCGAGATCCGGATGGCCTGCGCGCGGCCTGGTCCACGCTCGAGCGCACCTGGGCGGGCACGCTCGAGCGCGTCGCGGCGATGCCGGCCGGCACGGTCGACGTGTCGGTCGGCGGGGAGTGGTCGTTCGCACAGACGCTGCGGCACCTGGTCCTCGCCACGGACGTATGGCTGCGCCGGGCGATCCTGGAGATCGAACAGCCCTTCCACCCCATCGGTCAGACGGACGCCGGCGCCGAGGACAACGGCCTGGACATGTCGATCTTCACGACGGCTACACCGTCGTACGCCGAAGTGCTCGAGGTCCGGGCCGGTCGCGTCGCGATGGTGCGCGACTTCCTCGCCACCGTCACCTCGGACGAGCTGGCCGCGACGCGCACGGACCCGTAGGCCCCCGAACACCAGCAGACCGTCCTCGCTTGCCTGCACGTGATCCTCAATGAGGAGTGGGAGCACCACCGGTACGCCGTACGCGATCTCGACGCTATCGAGGCCTGAGGGCGTGGTTCAGGAACGACTCGATTGTGGTGAGGGTGGGCTTGTTCGACAGACCGGGCCGATCGTGGCAGTTGCGGGTTGAGGTCACCGAGGCGGGGGGATTGTCGGGGGACACGATCTCCCGGCTGTGTCCGACATCGGGGACTGAATAGAACGTGGCGGCCACGCACCTGGCCGTCAAACGCGGAACAGCAGCTCGCTCTGGTGATGTGGGACCAATGCGTCAGCCCGGCCGTGGGCGATCAGGAACGGCGGGTCGTTCCGGCTCACATACGTGATCGGGTTCGCCGCTCGCGCCGCCGAGGGACAGCTCTGGATCGGGCAACCGACGAGCAGTGATTCGGGCGACCTCGGATCGTTGTGGCAGTTGGTGAGGCCCGCGCTCAACCTCCGCCCCGCCCTCGCCGGTGTCTCGCCGCTGCTGGCCGACATCACCCGCGACCTGCGATTGACCCCGACGACCGGTGGGTTGATCACCACGGTCATGGTCGTCTGCCTCGGCGTCGCGTCGCCGCTCGCCCCATCACTGGTACGGCGCTGGGGCGTCGACAGCACGTTGTTCGCGGCCCTCGTCGTACTCACCATCGGCATCCTCCTGCGCAGCGGCGGCAGCACGATCGCCCTCTACGCCGGTGCGGCCGTCGCCGGGAGCGCGATCGCCGTGATGAATGTCGTCATGCCCGCGGTGGTGAAGCGCTACTTCCCCGACCGCGTCGGCGCGCTCACCGCGGTGTACGTCAGTGGGCTCGTCACCGGAGCCGCCTTGACCGCGGGCCTGATGGTTCCTGTCCAGCGCGCGTTCGGTGACAGCTGGCAAACCGCCGCCGCCTCCATCGCCGCGTTGTCGGCTGCCGCCGCCCTGACCTGGCTCCCCCGGGTACGCCGCCCCGTCCCCCAACCCATTGGCCCCACCACCCCACGACCCCGATCTGGTCTGCTGCGCGATCGCGTCGTCTGGTCGGTCACCGCGTTCATGGGCCTGCAGTCGCTCACGTTCTACGTCGTACTCGCCTGGCTCCCGCCGATCTTCCGCGACGCCGGCCTCTCCGCCGAACACGCCGGCTACCTACTTGCCCTCAGCAACCTTTCTCAGCTCGTCAGCACCCTCACCGTGCCCACCCTGGCAGCCCGCGCCCGCAGCCAGTCCGGGTACGCCGCGACCGCCGCCGTCGTCACCCTTGCCGGCTACCTGGGCGTTCTCTTCGCCCCCTCGACCGCGAGCTGGTTGTGGGCGGTCCTCCTCGGCCTGGGTCAGGGTGCGTCCATCGCCCTCGCCCTGCTCTTCATTGCCCTCCGCTCCCCCGATCCGCTGACCACGACCTCGGTGTCCGCCCTCGCCCAATCGATCGGCTATGTTCTGGCCGCGACCGGACCCGTCGCCGTCGGTCTGCTCCGGCAGGCCACGGGCGGCTGGACCGTACCGCTCATCGTGATCATCGGTGTCCTGATCGCACAGCTCACCGCCGGCATCCTGGCCGGACGTCCCCGCCTCGTCACACCGAGGTGACTCCGCTGGGAGATAGCGTTTGCTGTCATGGCACAGCAGACCCCGTACCCGCCTCCGCCATACCAGCCGCAGAAGCAGAGCCGCGGCCCGCTTCTGGTGCTGATCGGCGTACTCGGCCTGGTGCTGGTCGCCGTACTGGTGACAGGTGCGGTCCTGCTGCTGCGTAACGACAACAGCGAATCGGCGGGGAGCGGGCCTGCGACCAAGCCGGCGATCCCCGAGGCAGTGCAGTTCCGCCGAGTGATCAAGACCGAGCCGGGTGTCTGCGAGACGCCGTCAGCGTCCACCGCCTGCGGTTCGGACGGCAGCCGCTACACCCTCGGCAAGATCGAGCTGGACGGCAGCCATGTAACCGAGGTGACTGCCGCCGCCGGCCAAGACACCACCGCCTGGTACGTCAACCTGAGCCTGGACCAGGAGGGCGGGCAGCTGTTCGGCCAGCTCACCACCGAGCTGGCCGCGAAGACGCCGCCGGCGAACCAGCTCGCGATCGTGGTCCGTGGCCGGGTGGTTTCGGCCCCCGTCGTCATGTCACCGATCACCGGCGGCAAGGTCCAGATCAGCTCCAACTTCAGCAAGCAGGACGCAGAGAACCTCGCCTCCGAAATCACCGGCTGACGAACCGCGGTAGTGCAGCGGCGCCGACGGCGAGGAGGGCGATGATGGCGATCTGCACGGCTTCGACGGTGGCGAAGGCGTGCGCCGTGTTGTGTTCGGCCCGAGCGATGTAGAGCGTGCCGAGGGTGGCGACGCCGAGTGCGAGGCCGCTCTGCTGGAGAGTGATCAGTACGCCGCTGCCGACGCCGCCGAGATGGGTCGGGACATCGGCGAGCACGCTGCGGAACAGTCCGGTGAACAGCATCGACTGTCCGGCGCCGGACAGCGCGAGCGGGACAGCCATGTCCCACAGACTGACGTTCGGCCAGCCGTGGACGACGACTGCCACCAGTGAGGCGAGACCGGTGAGTTGGATGACCGCGCCGATCGACAGCGCGGCTCGGCCGAAGCGGCCGATCAGTCGTGGTGCGAACAGCGAGCCGAGCAAGAACAGCACCGCCATCGGCAGGATGGCCAGTCCGCCGTGGAGAGCGTCTTCGTGCAGACCGTCCTGGACGGTGAGGGCGAAGACGAACATGAACGCGCCGAAGCCGATGCTGAACGCGAACACCATCACCAGGCCGCGAGACATCGACGGCAGGCGTAGCAGGGATGGGGGCAGCAGCGGGATCTCACCACGCTGCTCCGCGCGCCGTTCCACCACGAACGTGATGGCGCCGAGTACGACGGCCAGCGCGATCATGGCCCAGGTCCACCACGGCCAGCCCAGCGAGTGTCCTTCGGTGAGTGGGACCAGTAGGGCGGTGAGCGTCGCGGCGAACAACACGGTGCCAGGCAGGTCGACCCCGACCGGGTGCTCCGAGCGAGTGTCGGGCACGATCCGGGTCGCCACCACCAGCACGATCAGCCCGATCGGCACGTTCACCAGGAAGATCGGCCGCCACGACGTACCGGCGATGTTGGCGCTGACCAGCAATCCACCGACCAGTTGTCCGACCACGGCGGCGATGCCCGACGTCGCGCCGTACAGGGCGAGAGCGCGTGCCTTGCGTTCGTGCTCGAGGGTGTGATGGAAGGTCGCGAGCACCTGCGGGATGAGCAACGCCGCGGTGGCGCCCTGCACGATGCGGGCGGCGATCAGGACACCGACCGTCGGCGCGATGCCACAGACCGCCGAAGCCGCCACGAAGCCGATGAGTGCGCCCAGGAAGACGCGGCGGCGACCGTAGCGGTCACCCAGGCGGCCGCCGAGTACCAGCAGGGCGGCGTACGCGACGCCGTATCCGGCGATCACCAACTCCAGTTCGGACGCCGAAGCATGCAATGAGTTGTCGATGCTCGGCAGCGCGACGTTGGTGATGAAGAAGTCCATGATCGGCAAGAACGCGCCGGCGAGGAGGATGAACACCATCTCGACTCCAACTGATTATGACTTGATAACTACTTGGCCAAAATCAGTATGCGTCCATAACTATGTCTCGACAACCATCTATGCTGGCGGTGTGACGAAGAACCCAAAGCGGGCGGACGAGGAACGCTGGGCCGACCTCGCCGATCTGGTCCTGATCATCAGCCGGGAGATCCAGTACCGCGGCTACACCGACGATCGGGCCATCTCATTGACCCAGTCCGAGGGCATCGTGACGCGGTACCTGCTCCAGAACGACCCGGCCGCCCCCAGCCAGATCGCCGCGGCCACCGGACTCCAGCGCACCAACCTCTCCACCACCCTGCGCGGCCTTGAACAGAAGGGCCTCGTCGAACGGCAGGCCAACCCCGCCGACGGCCGCGGCGTCACCGTCAGCCTGACCGAACTCAGCCGCAGCAACCGCGATCTCGTCATGCACGAATGGGCAACGACCGTCAGCGAGGCCGCCGAGCACGACACCACCAACCTCGACGCGACCCTCACCCTGCTCACCGCCATCAAGGACGGCCTGGCGAAGACGCGGCCCCCGACGCCATCCGGGCACCCACCGGCGTGATCAGCGGTTCGCAGTCAGGAACTTCTCCAGGTCGGCGGCGAGTTCGTCGGGGTACTCGCCGTTGATCGCGTGCGACGCATCGGGGTAGACCTTGACGGTTTTGTTGCGCAGGGCACGTTCCGCGGTCTCGGTCGCGGTCTTCGGGTCGTGCATCACGGAGCGCCCGGCGATGAACGCGAGCACGGGCATCCGCAGCGCCGACAGTCGCTCCTCGCTGATCCGGGTCGGCTGCGACTTGCGCAGCGTGTAGTTCTTCATCCCGGACTCGATCATGTCCGCGATCGGTTCGTCCTCCACCGGCGCGCCGCCCGCCGTACAGGAGTTGAAGCTGTCCCGCCAGGACTTCGGCAACCACTTGATCGCCGCCGAAATGGACCGGACGATCGTGCCGAACGGCATGTTGTCGTACACATAGACCGGGTCGATCGTGGTCAGGGTGGCGACGTGGCCGGGCTGCCGCACCGCGAGATTGGCCGCGGTCCAGCCGCCGATCGACAGGCCGACGACGTGGAACCGCTCCTCAGGCAGGGCATCCAGCGTCTGGTGCAACCAGCGGGCGTGGTCGTCGTCGGACACGATCGGCTTGTTCTGAATGCTCATACCGGGCTCGCCGAGCAGATCGATGGTGTAGACGTCAGCGACCTTGAGCAGCGACGGCAGGTTGCCGGCCCACACGGGCGAGGCCGACGAAGTACCGGGAAGCAGCACCAACGGCTCGGCCCGCTTGCTCGGCCCGTCGAACTTGTAGACCCGCACATAGCCGTACTCCGTCCGCACGTCGCGGGTCTCGGCGGGCTCGGGCATGCCAACTTCACGATCCAGGCCGACCCTGACCGAGCAGGCCCGGCGCGCGCAGCTGATCGACGTGACGGTCGAGCTCGTCGCCGAGCATGGGTACGGCGGGACGTCACTCGCCCGGATCGCGGAAGGCGCGGGTATCACCAAGGCGGCGGTGCTCTACCACTTCCCGTCCAAGGACGCGGTGATCGAGGCGGCCCACAAACACGTCCTCGACGCCCTTGTCGGCACGGTCGGCGCAGCCGTCGAAGCGGCCGGTCCGGCGGATCGTCCGGCCGCCTACATCCGCTCGATGGTCAGCCACGTGCGCGACCATCCCCGGCACACCAGGATGATCACCGAGGCGATGATCCACACCGGGCAGCCGACGAATCCGGCGGAGCGCTGGGGTCCACTCGCCCAGCTCCTCGCCGACGCCCGCGAGGCCCGCGGATCCACGTCCGACGTGGACCTGCGCACCCTCGCCATCCTCACCGGCGGCGCCATCGACGCCATCATCAGGGAACGCCTGGCCGACCCCGGCTACGACACCACAGCCGCCGCCGACGCCCTCGTCACCCTGATCGAGCAGGCTACTTGACCGCGCCGCCGGTGATGCCGGCGATGATGCGTCGCTGTGCGATCACGAAGACGACCAGCAGCGGAATGCTCATCAGCACCACGTAGGCGAAGATGAGGTTCCAGTTGTTCAGGTACACGCCGGCGCTGGCTACCTGGAACAGGTTCAGCGGCAGCGTGTCCATCCGCCCGCCGATGACGAAGAACGCGAAGAACACGTCGTTCCAGATGTAGAGGCAGATCAGGATGGTCGCGGTCGCGAGCACCGGACGGAGCAACGGCAGCACGATCGTGAAGAAGATCCGGACGGGGCCGGCGCCGTCGACGCGGGCCGCTTCCTCCAGTTCGTGCGGGATGGTGCGGATGAAGCCGGTGATGAAGAAGATGGCCGTTGACATGTAGATGCCGACGTACACCAGGACCATGCCGGTGAGTGTGCCGGCCAGGCTGATCTGTCGCAGCAGGAGGACGAGGGTGATCACCGCCGGCGGGATGACGATGCCGCTGATCGCGACGGCGTACACGGTCGACAGCCAGACACTCGAGCGCCGGGCCAGCACCCATGCGGCCATGGATCCGAACAGGAGCACGAGAATCACGGCCGGCACAACGATCGAGGCGCTGCCCAGAAACGCTTGAACAACCCGCCCTTCGCTGAAGGCTCTCGCGTAGTTCTCAGCGAAGTGCCATCCGTCGGCGGGCAGCGCCATGGAGGGATTCAGCGCATCGCCCTGGGACTTGGCCGAGGTCACGACGACCAGCCAGAGCGGGACTCCGATGACGACGGCGACCAGCGCCAGCGCCGCGGCGGGCTGGATCAGGCTGAGCGGTTTTCTCACAGGACACGCTCCCGGCGGCGCAGCAGGACGATCGTCGGGAAGGCCATCAGCGAGATGACGATCACCAGGACCAGGCTCATGGTGGTGGCCTGGGCGAACAGCCCCTGCCCGAACGTGCGGTAGATGAAGATGTTGAGGATCTCGGTGGTCTGGCCGGGACCGCCGCCGGTGGTGGCCTGAGCGATGTCGAAGCTGTTCATGGATCCGAGCAGGGCCGTCGCCACGTTGAAGGTGGCCGCCGGGGCCAGGAACGGGAACTTGACGTGACGGAAGGTCTGCCACCGGTTGACCCCGTCGATCCGTGCCGCCTCGAGCACCTCGGAGCTGATGGTCTTCAACCCGGCCAGATAGATGAGCATCGCCAGGCCCATCCACTTCCAGGCGTGGATGAGGGTCAGCCACACGAGGGTCCAACTGGGATCGTTCAGCCAGGCATAGGTGACCTCTTGCCCGGTGACGAACGACAGGACGGCATTGACCGAACCGTCCGGCTTGAGCAGGGCCTGGAAGGTGTATCCGACGGCGAGGGCCGACATGAGTACCGGGATGAAGATCATCGTGCGGGCGAAGCGGTTGATCCTGGTGTCGGCCTCCAGCAGCAGAGCCAGGCCGAGACCGAAGAGGTTCTGGAAGATGGCGACCAGTACGGCGTAGATGATGTTCACCTTCAGGTCACCGAGCAGCACGCCGTTGCTCAGCACGTTGCTGAAGTTGCGCAGCCCGACGAAGTTGATGGAGCTCTTGAAGCTCGACCAGTCGGTGAAGGCGTAGACCAGGTTGTAGACGCTGGGCACGAAGAAGAACACGAGCATGATCGCCATGGCCGGCACCAGGAAGGCCAGGGGCTGCGACGGTTTCTGGACTCGTCCGGTCCTCGGGGGTGCGCTGGCGCGCCGGGGCGGGCTCGGCGCGCCAACGCTCTCGGCAGACGTCCAAGTCTTCGTGGACATGCTGTTCATCCCTTCAGTTCCTTGGTCGCTGCCGTCCGGCTCAGAAGCCGGCTGCCCCGATGGCCTGGGCGAGCTGATCGAACTGCGCCTGGGTCGTCTCGGCCACCTTCTCGGGCGTGGCCTGTCCGGCCAGCATGTTGGCCAGGTTGAGGTAGAGGTCCGGGTTGACGATCGCGAGCACCTGCATCGAGCCGACGGACTCGCCGATCGAGTCGGCATTGGCCTTCAGCGCGTCCGGAACATCCGCGGGCGTCTCGACGCCGGTCTGGATCGAGACGGTGTTCAGGTCCTTGACGAACTCCGGGTAGGCGGTGCCCAGCCAGTAGGACAGGAACTGACGGGCGGCGCCCTCACGCTTGGCGTCTCCGGTCTTGAACGCGATCAGCGCGTTGGACTGGTCGGGGATGTTGGTCCCGATGTTGCCCGCCGGCGAGATGGGGAAGAAGCCGATCTTCTTGTTCAGCTCGGCGGTGTTCGACTGGGCCTGCATCTGGCTGAAGAACGTGTTGACCTGGATCGCCATCGCCGCCTCACCGGACAGTAGGGCCTTGCCCTGGTCGACGAAGGTGGCGGACGTGATGTTCTTGTTGAACAGCCCCTCGTCGACCAGACTCTTGTACTTCTTGATCGCGTCGAGGATGGTCGGGTCGGTGAACTTCTCCTCGTTCTTGTTCACCTTGTCCCACAGCCCCTGCTTCGCGGCGTCGGCGAGCTGGACCTGGACCCACCACTGGGTGGCCCACTTCTCGCCGCCCATCTCGTAGAACGGCACGCCGCCCGCGGCCTTGATCTTGCGGCCGGCGGCCACCATCTCGTCGAAGTTCTTCGGCGTGGAAGCAATGCCGTACTTCGCGAAAACCTCCTTGTTGTACCAAACACCTTCCACCGCGGGTACGGTCACCAAGGCCGCATAGCGAGTGCCATCCAGGATGCCCGTGGCGTCCTTCAAAGCCGGGGTGTACTTGTCGATGAACGGCGCTCCATCGAGGGACTGCAGGTTCTGCTTGGCGTTGATGGCGGTCAGCTGCGACGCGGTCGGCTGCCAGAAGGCCAGATCCGGTTTGTCGCCCGAGGCAACCTTCGTCTGAACGCTCTGCTCGTACGGGTCCGGGACCGTGAGGATGTTGATCTTGGCGCCGGTGGCGGCACCGAAGTCCTCGGCGACCTTCTTGGCCACGGTGTTGCTGTTCTGGGCGGCCCAGATGGTGAGGTTCACCCCATCGAGCTTCGTCGTCTCCGCCGGCCACGAGGCGGGCGCACTCGAGCCGGTGTCGCCCGAGCCGGCGCCCGGGTCACTGCAGCCCGCGGTCAGCAGCACGACCGCCGCTGCGGCGATCAAAGGTTTGCGGAGTCTGGTCATCGATCGTTTTCCTTACCCTGATGCGCTGGTTGAGCTCTCCGGTGCCGGCGGCCCGGAGGTACTGCGGTCATGTCCTTGGCGCGGGCCCGGTGCTCTCCCGGACGATGAGTGTCGGCTCCGTCAGCGGGGCGTCTTCCGGTGACACAAGCAACTCGAAGGCGCGGCGCCCGAGCGCTGCGAAGTCGAATCTGACCGTGGTCAGGGCCGGGGTGTAGAAGGCAGCTGTCGGTACGTCGTCGAAACCGACCACGCTGACGTCCTCCGGGATCCGTACGCCGCGATCGTGGGCGGCGCGTATGACACCGAGCGCCTGCTCGTCGTTTCCGCAGAGGATCGCGGTCACCGCGGGGTCCATCAGCAGCGACAGCGCTGCCTCATGTGCTCCGGCCGCACGCCAACTCCGCGGACGAATGACCTCGGGAACGGGCGCTCCTGCTGCCGACAGGGCCCGCTTCCAACCGCGTTCCCGGTCGCCGACGTTCGTCGTGGACGGGATGGCCAGGTGGTGAACGGTGCGGTGTCCAAGTTCCAGGAGGTGCTCGGTCGCGCGCTGTGCCGCGAGCGTGTCGTCGAACCAGACCCACCGAGCGCTCTCCGACTTCTGCGCACGCCGACCCAGATACGACTCGGCCGCCGCGGACGAACTCACGTTCGCTGGGAGTGCCCGGAGAGCGCGGGCCCCGGCACGATCGAAGGCCAGCACGATCACCGCGCCGGCGCGCGGGTCGCTGACTCCCTCGACAGCTGCCGCGACATCCTGATCACGATCCGACTCCAGCACCCTGATGGCGACCTGGACGCCGGCCGACCTGGCCGCCTCCTCGATCCCGCCGAGGGTCTCCGCGTATCCGTACAGGCTCGTGTTCGACGTCAGGACGGTCACCGCGCGGTCCACACCACTGGCCAGCGCTCTCGCTGCGCGGCTGGGTCGATACCCCAGTTCAGCGATGGCGCTGTTGACCTTCTCCCTGGCCTTCTGACTGACGTTCGGGTGGTCGTTGATGACCCGCGAGACCGTCTGGTAGGACACCCCGGCGGCGCGTGCGACGTCGCGGATGGAGACCGTCGCAGCGGCCGAGTTGTCTTGCTCAGAAGGATTGTGACCGGTCACAAACATGGCTAGAGTGTTGCGACAACAGAGCCAGAGCGCAAGACCCCGCCGAAAATTCGCCCCGTCCACCGCGGGCGTCCCCGCCGCTTGGAGCCCGATGCCCCCGCATGAGATTCACTGGTCCCCCGGCCCTTTCTCGCTGGTCCTCTCCCTCGCTGACGGCACCGCTCGCCTGAGCCGCGCCTCGATCAGAGGTCAGGACGTCATCCGCCCTTCGGAACCGCTTCCCCTGGTCGAGCTGGGCGTCGCCGGCTCCGGCAGGTCGTGGTCCGCGCGCCGGTACGCCGACTCAGTGGCCGGCGGGCAGCTGACCTATCGGCAGCACACGATGGAGGCCGAGACGCTCAGCATCACGAGCGTTGACGAAGGCTGCGGACTCACGGTGATCACCACGCTGTCCGCAGTACCAGGCGTTGGTGCGATCCGGACCCAGTCCAGCATCGTCAACGGCGGCGCCCAGGACATCGACCTGGAATGGGTCACCTCCGCGGTCTGGGCCGGCACCTTGGCGGGCTCGCCGCTCGAGTCTCTGCGACTGTGGTGGGCGGACAACGACTGGCTCGCCGAGAACCGCTGGCAGTCGGCGACGACCCGTGAGTTTCTCCCGGACCTCCACCGGGCGGTGCACGAGCACGACCCGCGCGGCAACTTCTCGCGGACGGCGTTGGGCGCTTGGTCCTCCGACGGCAGCCTGCCGCTCGGCGTGATCGTCGACGAGTCCACCAACACCGCCGTCGGCTGGCAGCTCGAGCACAACGGCGGCTGGCACTGGCAGGCCGGCGAGCGCTCAGATGGTCTGTACGTCAGTCTGCTCGGCCCAACCGAGACCGAGCACGACTGGTACGCGAGGCTGGCGCCCGGCGAGGAGTTCACCACTGTTCCCGCGACCATCGCGCTCTCAGCGGACGGCTTCGACGGCGTTGTCGCGGCTCTGACGACAGCTCGGCGCCTCGGCCGGCGGCCACACCACGACCACACGCGCCTGCCAGTGATTTTCAACGACTACATGAACACCCTGATGGGTGATCCGACGACGGCCAAACTGCTGCCCCTGATCGACGCCGCGGCGGACGCGGGCGCCGAAACGTTCTGCATCGACGCCGGCTGGTACGACGACGACTCCGATGGCTGGTGGGACAGCGTCGGCGCCTGGGAGCCGGCGACGAATCGGTTCCCGGGCGGCCTGGCGCAGGTCATCCAGCACATCCGGGACCGGGGCATGGTTCCCGGCTTGTGGCTGGAGCCCGAGGTCGTCGGAGTACGCAGCGCCGTCGCGGAACTCCTGCCGGACGAGGCGTTCTTCCAGCGTCACGGCCGCCGGGTCGTCGAGCACGGCCGGTTCCACCTCGACCTGCGCCACCCGTTGGCCCGCAAGCATCTGGACGAGGTGATCGACCGGCTGGTCGACGGCCTGGGAATCGGCTACCTCAAGCTGGACCACAACATCAACATCGGTGTCGGCACCGACCACGACGCTATTACTGCCGGGGCTGGAATGCTGGGCCACAACCGGGCCCTCCTGCAGTGGCTCGACAGCGTGCTCGACAACCACCCGGACCTCACCCTCGAGAACTGCGCGTCGGGCGGTATGCGCGTGGACTACGCCATGCTGTCCCGGCTGCAACTGCAGTCGACCAGCGACCAGCAGGACTTCCGCCGGTACCCACCCATCGCGGCCGCGGCGGCCGCGGCAGTCGCACCAGAGCAGGCCGCCAGCTGGGCTTACCCCCAGCCTTCGTTCACCGACGAAGAGATCGTGTTCACCATGACCGCCGGGCTGCTCGGCCGGCTGCATCTGTCGGGCCATCTGGACAAGATGAGCGCGGCCCAGCTGGCCCTCGTCACCGAGGCAGTCGACGCCTATCGGGCCTACCGTCAGTTCATCGCCACCGCCGTACCGTTCTGGCCACTCGGCCTGCCCCGGTGGGAGGACGAATGGATTGCTCACGGACTGCGCGACGACCAGCAGGCATTGGTGGCCGTCTGGCGGCGCGGCGGCGACACGGACACCTGCACGCTACGTCTGCCTGAGGCCTTCACTCGGTCTCGTGTCGACGTGGTCTACCCGGCGGAGACGGACGCGGCCTTCGAACTGGTCGAAACCGATGGCGCCCCGGCTCTGCGGATCACCCTTCCCAACTCCCATCAGGCACTGATCCTTTCCGTCAGAAGTTCAGGTCGAAGGAGCAACGAATGAAGAAAGTCGTCAAGGTAGTGGCCACCTCGGTCATCTCCGCGATCGTGATGGGCAGCCTGTCGCTGCCCGTCGCGGCCAGGGAGACGGCCACCGACACACTGAGCGTCGACTTCTCGCGGAGCACTGGTGCGTTCCGCGGCGGTGCGACCGGCACGTTGTACGGGTTCGGCGACGAAGGTGCGCCGACGCAGGCCCTGATCAACGGGGCTGCCATCACCAACACCTCGCAGAAGGCGCCGTACGGCACCCAGCATCCGAGCGGTGACTCCCTCAAGGTCGAGGACGGATTCTTCGCCAAGCACGGCAAGGACATGTACATCTATGTCCAGGACTACTACCCCGACTGGTCGTACCACGGCGGCGTACTCCCGGGCGACACCCGCACGTACGACCAAGCGACCGGCTCGTACACCAACGCACCCAACGGCATCTGGGACTACCTCGAGGTCGTCGAGTTCGTGACCGAGGCGGTCGCGACCAAGTCAGCCCACGCCAAGGACTACGTCTTCATCCCGTTCAACGAACCGGACGGCGGCAACTGGTACGCCAACTGGTCAACCATGAAGTCGACCTTCCTCGATGACTGGAAGGCCACGTACACCAAGATCCAGGAGGTGTACGCCCGCCACGGTCTTGGGCACGCCCGGATCGGCGGCCCTGGCGACACCCGCTGGCAGCCGGCCCGCTCCGCCGACATCCTCAACTTCGCCAAAGCCAACTCGGTGCTGCCCGACATCTTCATCTGGCACGAACTGGGCATCGACAACCTCAGAACCTTCCGGTCCAACGTCGCCGCCTACCGCCAGCTCGAGACGACCGTCGGTGTCGGCCCCATCCCGATCAACATCACCGAGTACGGCATGCTCCGCGACATGGGCACTCCCGGGCAGCTCATCCAATGGCTGTCGATCATGGAGGACCTGAAGGTCGACGGGCAGACCGCCTACTGGAACTACGCCGGCAACTTCAACGACAACAGCGCGCGGACCAACTCCGCCAACGCCGGCTGGTGGATGTACAAGTGGTACGGCGATCTCGCGGGAAGCCAGACCGTCAACGTCACGCCGCCCGCACTGAACACCGTCGACACGCTCCAAGGCATCGGTGCCATCGACGCCACGAACAAGCGAGCCACAGTCCTCTACGGCGGCGGCAGCAACAACGTCTCGCTGAACCTGTCGGGTCTCGACGCAGCCGTCTTCGGTAAGAAGGTCGACATCGAGGTCCGCGAGAACACCCTCTCCGGGGCCGAAGGAGTCGCCGGAACCCCACGGGTGATCAAGGTGCTCGACGGCATCGCCCTGGCCAACGGCGCTGTCTCGCTCGAGGTGCCCACCTACGACCGCTACGCCGCCTACCAGGTGGTCATCACCCCCGAGCAGGACCGCACGCCCGAGGTCGACAAGGTGTGGACAGCCGGCATCGAAGCGGAGAACACGAACCTCACCGCCGCCACGGTCTACACCCAGGACCCGCTGCAGGGCGGTGGCTGGAAGTTCCTCGCATCCGGCGGACGCGACGTCGGCTCCTTCAATCAGCCGACCTCCAAAGCGGACTGGACCGTCACCGTTCCGCGAACCGGCAAGTACCGCTTCCAGGTCATCGGCGCAACCCCCGGGACCCCCGGACGCCATGCTCTCTTCGTCGACGGCACCCAGGCCGCTCCGGTCCAATACACCGCCGACCTCGCGCTGACGACGTACCAGAAGTGGCAGTACCGGGGCAGCACCGAGGTGACGATCCCGCTGACCGCCGGGCAGCACACCCTGTCGCTGCGGTCCAGTGAGGATGGCACCACCGTGCTGCCGAACTCCGACATCACGCTGGACAAGTTCCTGCTGACCGACGTCACCGACGGCGAACCGACCGTCTACCCAGCCTCCACGCTGCGGTACGCCGGCGGTGCCCGGGTCACGTACGGCACGGCCAAGGCACGCGGATACGGTGCTGTCCGCGGCGCCGGTCAGCGCGCAGAGGTGTACGCCAATGCCTGGGAATCCGGGTACTACGACCTCAGCGTCGACTACCGAACGACGGACGCGGCGGACATCGACATCCGGGTGAACGGCCGCTCGGTCACGAAGCTCACGGCGGCGCGTGCGGGCGCATGGCGTTCCACGGCACGGGTCCACCTGGCCCAGGGCATCAACGAAGTGGAACTGAGTTCGGCCAAGGAGATCCTGCTCAAGCAGGTCACCACGACTCGGGCCGCGGCGTCCGACAGCGCCGCAGTCACCATCGAGGGCGAGAACACCGTCCGACACGGCACGACGGTGGTGAACACCTACTCGTCGGCCTCGGGCAGCAACGCCTCCGGCCTGAAGGGAATCGGCTTCATCGGCAACGGTGCCGCCAACACCTTCGAGGTGCCGCGCGGACCAGGATTCGACAAGGCCGGCGACTACGACATCGCCGTCAGTTACGCGAATGCTGAGCTCAGCGGCGCCCACGCCTACAACCCCCAGGTGGTCGACCGACGGCTCGACGTCACGGAGACCGGGGGCACCGCGAGCGCCGGCCACGCGTACTTCCGCTACACGTACGCCTGGAACAGCTTCCTGGAGCGCACGATCCCGGTGACTCTCAGCACGTCCGGTGGCTCACTGGTGTTCGGCAACGCGAGCGCATATGCACCCGACATCGACAAGATCACCATCGCCCCCGTCACGGTCGGAACACCCACCACGATCGCCACCAGCAAGTAAGCGCCGCAAAGACTGTGAACGCTAACATCGCCATCTTGACCGCTGGCTTGTTAGCGTTCACAGTATCCAGGTAGCCGAATGGAGGTGGTCATGAGCAAGAACGCGTTCCGGCCACCGGTGATGGCCGATGTGGCTCAGCGCGCCGGGGTGTCACACCAGACCGTCTCCCGGGTCCTGAACGAGCTGCCCAATGTTCGCCAGAGCACCAAGGACCGGGTCCTGCAGGCGATCGAGGAGCTCGGCTACCGTCGCAATCTCACCGCTCGCGCCCTCGTCACCCGCCACTCGCGGGTGCTCGGCGTGGTCAGTTTCGACACCACCCTGTACGGTCCCGCGAGCACCCTGCACGGCATCGAGCAGGCAGCCCGCGGCGCCGGGTACTTCGTCAGTATCGTCAGCCTCAAGGCGATCACCCACGACAGCGTCCGCGAGGCGATCGGCTACCTCGCGAGCCAGGGGGTCGACGGAATCGTCTTGGTCGCCCCACAGCGCCAGGCGGCGCAGGCGTTGTCGAGCGTGCCCGATGACATCCCCGCAGTCGCCGTCGAGGGCGGCCGCGCCCGCAAGGTGCCCGTCGTCAGCGTGGATCAGGTCGGCGGCGCCCGGCTCGCCGTCGAGCACCTGCTCGAGCTCGGCCATCGAACCGTCTGGCACATCGCCGGACCGGCTGACTGGCTCGAAGCGGAAGGCCGGATCAAGGGCTGGCAGGCGGCGCTGACCGCAGCGGACCGGGAGCTGCCTGAAATGCTCACCGGCGACTGGAGTCCACGGTCGGGCTACGAGGCCGGCCTGGAGCTGCCGGCCGACGCCACTGCCGTCTTCGTGGCCAACGACCAGATGGCGCTCGGCCTCCTCCGGGCCCTCGCCGAGCGGCGGATCAAAGTGCCGAAGCAGGTCAGCGTGGTCGGTTTCGACGACGTCCCCGAAGCCGAGTTCTTCGGCCCGCCCCTGACCACCGTCCGGCAGGACTTCAGCCTGGTCGGCCGGCACAGCATCGACCTCCTGCTCGAACAGCTCGACACCGATGGGCCGATCCGGCGACGACGGGTAATCGTCCCGGCGGAGTTGATCACCCGCTCCAGTACGGCTCCCCCACGTTCCACCTGACCTGTCCACCGATTCGACCGACCATCCCAGACCGCCCAGCGGAGCAAATTGTGAGCGCTAACAACCAAGCCGACCTCGACCGGCAGTACGCCGTAGGCATCGACTTCGGCACCCTGTCCGGGCGTGCCGTCGTGGTGCGAGTGTCCGACGGCGAAGAGCTCGGCAGCGCGGTGCACACCTACGCCCATGGCGTGATCGAGCGCGCCTTGCCGGGGACCGGGGTCTCGCTCGGCCCCAGTTGGGCACTGCAGTCGCCGGACGACTGGCGCGACGTACTGCGCCACGCAGTTCCCGGAGCGCTGGCCGCAGCCGGAGTCGACGCGGCCGACGTCATCGGTGTCGCGACCGACTTCACCGCCTGCACGGTGCTGCCGACTCTCACCGACGGCACCCCGCTTTGCGAGCTCGACGAGTTCGCAGACCGTCCGCACTCGTGGCCGAAGCTCTGGAAACACCATGCCGCTCAGCCGCATGCCGATCGCATCAACGAGATCGCCGGCCGCCGCCGGGAGGCGTGGCTGGGGCGGTACGGCGGCAAGATCTCGTCCGAGTGGGAGTTCGCGAAGGGTCTGCAGGTCCTGCAGGAGGATCCGCTGGTGTACGCGCGGACCGACCGGTGGATCGAGGCGGCGGACTGGATCGTCTGGGAGCTGACCGGTACCGAGTCGCGGAACGTCTGTACGGCCGGCTACAAGGGGATCCGGACCGAGGACGGCTACCCCTCCCCGGCGTACCTGGGTGAGCTCGACGCGGGATTCGTGACCTTCACCGACAAGCTGGCGACCGAACTGCTGCCGCTCGGAGCCCTGGCCGGTGGGCTGACCGAGCGGGCCGCCAAATGGACCGGACTGCCCGTCGGCACTGCGGTTGCCGCCGGCAACGTAGATGCCCACGTCACGGCCGCCGCCGCGGATGCGACGCGACCGGGACAGATGGTCGCGATCATGGGTACGTCGACCTGTCACGTCATGTCCTCGGACCAGCTCGCCGAGGTGCCCGGAATGTGCGGCGTCGTCCAGGGCGGCATCGTCGAAGGGCTGTGGGGCTACGAGGCCGGGCAGTCGGCAGTGGGCGACATCTTCGGCT
Organism: Kribbella caucasensis; assembly: GCF_004361855.1. GTDB lineage: Bacteria > Actinomycetota > Actinomycetes > Propionibacteriales > Kribbellaceae > Kribbella > Kribbella caucasensis. Next base: position 271,282 of record NZ_SNWQ01000011.1, on the reverse strand, counting down.
GGTTCGTGGACACCTGCGTCCCCGCCGCCTACGAGGCGGAGGCCCAGCGACGCGGGCTCTCGGTCCACAGCTATCTCGAACTGCTCGCCGCCGACCAGCCGGTCGGAGCTCATGGTCTGGTTGCCCTTGACTGGCACAACGGCAACCGCTCGATCCTGGTCGACCACGATCTCTCCGCGGTCGTGGTCGGCCAGACCCTCGGCACCCGTCCGGAGGACACCTACCGGGCCCTGATCGAATCCACCGCCTTCGGTGCCCGCCGCATTGTCGAGGCCTTCGAGAAGGCGGGCGTCCCGGTCGAGGAGTTCATCGTCGCCGGTGGGCTGCTGAAGAACCGGCTGCTCATGCAGATCTACGCCGATGTGCTCCGCCTGCCGATCTCCACGGTCACGTCGGACCAGGGCCCGGCGCTCGGATCCGCGATCCACGCCGCCGTCGCGGCGGGCGCGTATCCCGACGTAACCACAGCCTCTGCGGCGATGGGCCGGCGGATCACTTCCGCCTACGTGCCGGACTCCGCACGCGCCGACGTCTACGACCGGCTGTACGCCGAGTACCACGAACTGCACGACCACTTCGCAGGCGAGGCCCACGGCGGTACCGGCGTACTCCACCGGCTTCGCGAACTCAGGAACGAGGTAATCGGATGAGCGACCTGAATGTCGATGAACTCCGACGGCAGGTGTGCACGTTGCACGCGGAGCTGGTGAGGAACGACCTGGTCGCCTGGACCGCCGGGAACGTGTCCGCCCGGGTCCCCGGCGAGGACCTGTTCGTCATCAAGCCCAGCGGCATCTCGTACGACGACCTGACGCCCGAATCCATTGTCGTGTGTGACCTCGACGGCACTTTGGTCGAGGGAGACCTGATGCCGTCGAGCGACACGGCAGCGCATGCGTATGTTTACCGGGCGATGCCCGAGGTCGGTGGTGTCGTGCACACGCACTCGGCGTACGCGACTGCCTGGGCTGCCCGCAACGAACCGATTCCTTGTGTGCTGACCGCGATGGCCGACGAGTTCGGCGGCGAGATCCCGGTCGGTCCGTTCGCGCTGATCGGCGACGACTCGATCGGCAAAGGCATCGTCGCCACCCTGACGAGTCACCGATCCCCCGCGGTACTGATGCGCAACCACGGCGTCTTCACCATCGGCAAGGACGCCCGGGCAGCCGTCAAAGCCGCCGTGATGTGCGAGGACGTCGCCCGGACCGTCCACATCGCCCGGACCGGCGGTCCGCTGCAGCCGATCCACCCCGACGACATCGATCACCTGTACCGCCGCTACCAGACCGCCTACGGCCAACGCTGACCCCCAGGAGCCGGAATGAAGACCCCGCGCAAATCCCAGATCTGGTTCCTCACCGGAAGCCAGGGCCTGTACGGCCTCGAAACCCTGAACCAGGTCGCGGCGCAGTCCCAGCGTGTCGTCACGGCGCTCGGCAATTCGCCCGACCTGGACGCAGAGGTGGTCTGGCTGCCGGTCCTGACCGACGCCGACGGAATCAAGGCCGTCTGCCTGAAGGCGAACGCGAGCCAGGACTGCATCGGCGTGATGGCCTGGATGCACACCTTCTCGCCGGCCAAGATGTGGATCGCCGGCCTGGAGGCCCTCCAACTGCCGTTGCTGCACCTGCACACCCAGGCCGACGCGGGACTGCCGTGGTCCGAGATCGACATGGACTTCATGAACCTGAACCAGGCCGCCCACGGCGACCGGGAGTTCGGGTACATCCAGACTCGGCTCGGTATTCCGCGCACCACTGTCGCCGGTCACGTCAGCGATCCGTCCGTCACCGCGCGGATCGGCGCCTGGGCACGAGCCGCCACCGGCCTGGCTGCCCTCCGATCCATGAAGGTCGCCCGCTTCGGTGACAACATGCGCGACGTCGCCGTGACCGAAGGCGACAAGGTCGAGGCCCAGCGCCGGTTCGGGGTCTCGGTCAACACCTATGCGGTCAACGATCTGGTCGCCGCGGTCGACGCCGTACAGGAGTCCGATCTGGACAGTTTGGTCAAGGAGTACGAGGACGCCTACCAGGTCGCACCCGAACTTCGGGCCGGCGGGGATCGGCACGATTCACTGCGGTACGCCGCCCGGCTGGAAGCGGGCCTCCGGAGCTTCCTCGACGCCGGTGACTTCACCGCGTTCACGACCAACTTCGAGGACCTCGGCGGACTCCGGCAGCTGCCCGGCCTGGCCGTTCAGAGGCTGATGGCCGACGGCTACGGCTTCGGTGGCGAGGGCGACTGGAAGACCAGCGTCCTGCTGCGCACCCTCAAGGTGATCGGCGGGGACCGCCCGGGCGGGACGTCCTTCATGGAGGACTACACCTACAACCTCATCCCTGGCGAGGAACGCATCCTCGGCGCCCACATGCTCGAGGTCTGCCCCACGATCGCCACCGGTACGCCGTCGGTCGAGATCCACCCCCTCGGCATCGGCAACCGAGAGGACCCGGTCCGGATGGTCTTCGACTCCGCCCCCGGCCCCGGCCTCGTCACCGGCCTGGCCGATCTCGGTGACCGGTTCCGCCTGGTCACCAACGAGATCGACATCGTGCCGCCCGACGAGCCGCTGCCGAACCTCCCGGTCGCCCGCGCCGTCTGGAAGCCCCGCCCCGATTTCCGCACCTCGGCCGAGGCCTGGCTCACCACCGGCGCTCCGCACCACACGGTCCTGTCCACCGCGGTGACGTTGGAAGAACTGCGCGATCTCGCCACCATGCTCCGCACCGAGCTCATCACGATCGACGCCAACACCCAGCTCCACCAACTCCAGAACGAGCTCCGCTGGAACGCGGCCTACCACCGCCTCGCCCTTGGCCTCGGCTGACGGGGTTAGGCGGCGAAGACCTGGGAGTCGTCGGCGAACGCCTTGAACTCCAGGGCGTTGCCGGCCGGGTCGAGGAGGAACATCGTCCACTGCTCGCCGGTCTGGCCCTCGAAACGGACGTAGGGCTCGATGACGAATTCGGTGTTCGCAGCGCGCAGCCGGTCGGCCAGCTTGTGGAACTCCGGGACCGTCAGGATCAGGCCGAAGTGCGGTACCGGGACGTCGTGGCCGTCAACGGGATTGTGGATCCGCTCGGCTCGGGCAGGCGCCAGGTGGGTGACGAACTGATGGCCGTGCAGGCTCCAGTCCACCCAGGTGTCGGCACTGCGGCCCTGCTCCAGGCCGAGCACCTCGCCGTAGAAGTGGCGAGCAGCGGCGAGATCGTCGACCGGCATCGCCAGATGAAACCGCGGAATCGGGGAGTCGAGAACAGTCATGCCGCAATGTTAGGTCGCGGCCCGGTGCGCGAGGCCCTGTTCCGGTTGGAGCGCGAGGGCCTGGTCCGCAGCGCATGGCATCGCGGCGCCACGGTGATGACGTTGTCCCCCCAGGACGTCGCAGAGCTCGACAGTCTGCGCGGCGCACTGGAGCAACTCGCCGTACAGCAGGTGGTCGCTCATGCCTCCGTCGATGACCTCGACGCCGTCGAAAAGGCTGTGGCCCGGATGGAACGGGCCGACGACGTACACGAGATGGTCAGCTGCGACATCGCCTTCCACGACAGCGTGTACGCCGCTGCCCGGCACCAGCGCCTACTGCAGGCCTGGGAGTCCATCCGCTCGCAGGTCCACTTGTTCCTGCTGACCCGGATCGGCCTCAACTCCCAGGACTACCTCACGCACATCCCGGCCGAGCACCGCGAACTCGTCGCCGCCCTGCGCGCCCGCGACGCCGACGCCGCCCTCGAACTCTTCGCCGCCCACCGACGAACCGCCTTCGACATCCTCGACGGCAGCGACCAACCCACCCCAGCGACCGGCCCGCCGCCGCAAACCCCGTAACGGTCACCAAGGGTCTGGCAACACGTCTCAGTCCGGGGAGGCGCCTGTACTACTGGGCGCGGGGTCGAGCATGGTGATCGCGTGCACCGGGCAGTCCAGGAGGGCGCGGCGGACTCCAGCCTCGTCCTCCTCGGCCACCTCCCCTGTGCCGATCAGCGACACATAGCCCCAGTCGTCGAGGGAGAAGGTTTTCGGCGCGTGTAGCGCGCAGGTGCCGAAACCGTCGCACAGCGTCCGGTCGAGCTTGATTCTCATGTCCGATCACTCCTCGGTCGGCAGCGTCACGGCGAAGGGTGGATCGGCGGGGTGGCGCCCGCCGTCGCAACTGTCGCAGCGGCCGTGCAGGTGAGTGGCGACGAGGTCGGGGAACTCTCGGAGCAGGCTCGCCGCGACATTGGTCGCACCGTCAAGAGTCCCGCAGGCCCCGCGACCCCGGAGCCGGACCGACCAGTCGCGCAGTCGCTCCACATCGGACTCCTCGGCCCTGTGGTCCCGGAGGGCTTCCGTGACTGCGCTCATAGCGACAGTTCCGTTGAAGCATGACCCGCACTGGCCGGCGTTCTCCCGCGCGAAGTAGGTCATGACCCCCGCCGAGACCGCCACCGGGCAGGTGTCTCGGCCGATGACCACCACAGCACCACACCCCAGGCCGCTCCCGGCTGCCGCGAAGGAGTCGTAGTCCAGCGGCAGGTCCAACGCATGCGGCCCGATCACCCCGGCGAAGTAGCCACCCATCAAGAAGCCCTTGACCGCGGAGACGTCCTCCCCGACCCAGGTCAACACGTCCCGCAAGGTCGACCCGAACGGCACCTCGTACAGACCGGACCGTGCACCGGAGAGCGTCATCAAGAACGTCCCCGGCGCCGCCCCCGTCCCGACTTCCCGGTACGCCGCCGCGCCGCGCCGCTGAACGAACGGCAGATTGGCGAGTGTCTCCACGTTGTTGATCAATGTCGGCCGGCCCGCGACCCCCGCCTCGAAGGGCCGCGGCGGTTTGTCAGTCGGCAGCGCCGCCCCGCCGTTGATCGCCTGCACCGCCGCGGTCTCCTCACCGGCAACGTACGTCGGGTCGACCCGAGTGACGGTCACGCGAAGGTCCAAGGAGCCGGACAGTTCCGCCAACGCGCGCTCGATGGCCGACGCGCTCAAAGGATCCGAGACGTACACGTACGCGTCTTTCGTCCCGACCGCGAGCGCGGCCAGCCGCAGACCGTCGAGTACCAGGTGCGGTCGGCAGCGCAGCAGCCACCGGTCCTTGACCGAAGCCGGCTCCCCCTCCTCGCCGTTGGCCACAACGACGGGGAAACCCGTCCCCGACCGGACGGTCCGTAGCTTCCGTCCGGTCGGGAAGGCGGCGCCACCACGGCCGCGGAGACCCGATTCCTCGACGGCGGCGAGAAACTGCTCCACGTCCGCCACCAGCGCGTACCCTCCGCCGGCCCGGTACGCGGCAAGGCCCTCAAGCCCGTCAGTCGCCAGCCGGGGATCGATCCCTGGATAGGCCAGACCGAGGTTGGGCACACCGGTTGTCAGGCTCATCAATGGACTCCCATCTCACGCGGTCACGATCACGTTGCGGCCCTCGACCCGGACCGGGTAGGTCCGGATCGACCATTCCGGTTTCACCGCCGTCGTCCCGGTGGCGAGCTCGAAACCCCACTGGTGCCAGGGGCAGTAGATGAACTCGCCCTCCCGGGCCTCTGCCGCGCCGCCCGGCCGCTCCGGGTCGACGACGCTCTGCCCGTGGGTCCGGCCGACACAGAGCGGGCCGCCCTCGTGTGGGCAGTAGTTGGCGATGGCATAGAACTTCCCGTTGACGTTGTAGACGCCGACCCCGTGGCGACCGATCGGCACGACCTTGGACTCGCCGGGTGCGATCTCGTCGACGGTCGCCACGACGTGCTCGCGGCCGCGAGCCAGCCGGTGCATCAGAACGCTCGCACCTGTCCCGGCAGCGCCGGCACAGTACTGGGCAGATTGAACACGTCGATCGAGTTCTGGAACATGATCCGCTCCCGCATCCGCTCCGGGATGTGCTTGGCCACCCAGCGCGGCTCGTCGAACGTCCAGTGCGGGTAGTCGGAGGAGAACAACAGGATCTTGTCCGCCTCCATCCACTCCAGCGCGTTGGTCAACTCCAGCTTGTCCTCGGGAAAGTCCAGCGGCTGGGTGGTGAACCAGATGTGGTCCTTGACGTACTCCGACGGTTTGCGCTTCAGCCCGTTCTCCGGACCGCGCGCGGCGTAGATCGCGTCCATCCGCCACATCAGCGGCAGGATCCAGGAGTAGGCGTGCTCGATGAACACGATCCTCAGGGTCGGGAACCGGTCGAACACCCCGTCGAAGACCAGGCTCATCACCTGGTTCGCCGCGAGCAGCGAGTAGGTGACCATGAAGTCGTGGTTGTACGACAGGAAGCCGACCGGTGACATCGGCAGTTCGTTGTGCTGCCCACGACCCAGGTGACAGGCCACCGGAAGGTTGTGCCGGGTGGCCGCCTCCCACACCGGGTTGTACCGCGGGTCGCCCCAGGCCGGCCGCATCTCGGCGTTGATCAGCACCTGCGCCATGTACGGATGCCCGGCCCACTGCTCGATCTCCCGAGCGGCCAGGTCGGGAGCGTCGATCGCGGCCACGATCGAGCCGCGGTAGCGCTGGTGCCAGTTGTTCTCGCTGTCCAGCCAGCAGTTGTCCTGCCACAGGTTCGTCGCGACCGCGAGCGCGTGCGTCTCCTCCTCGGTCTGGCCACCCGAACTGTTCAGCGGGCCGAGGATCGCGATGTCCGATCCCGACTCCATGATCAACTGCCGGAAGGTGAGGTGCGGGTCGGTGCCCGCGAACTCGCCGTCGGCCGGGAAGCTGTCGACCCGCATGGCGGAGGCGTGGGCGTAGTCCGGCGGGTCGTAGAAGACACTGTTGCCCACTCCCTCCCCGCGGGCCGCGAACAACTTCCGGAACTTCCCCGGGATGAACGGCGCCAGTTCTCCTCTGCGCGGGTAAGGGTGGACGTCGCTGTCCACCACTCGCACCTGCACCTGCTCGGTGCCGAGCTTGCGTTCGTCGATCAAGGTCTGGGACATGGTGGTTCTCCTCTCAGGCTCAGGCTCAGGCGGGCACGGCCGCCGGGAGTCCGTACAGACCGGCGGCGGTGCGCCACAGGACCTTCTCGCGCTGTTCGTCGGTCCATGCCGACGGCAACTTCTCGGGCGAGGCCAGCTGCCAGTCCGGGTAGCTCGACCCGAACAGGAGCATGTCCTCCTTACCCGTCATCCGCAGCCACTCGGACGCGAACTCGACGTCACCGGGACCGTCGAGCGCACCCTGGACGAAGTACACGTGCTCGGGCAGGTAGGCGCTCGGGATCCTCGGCGCCCACGGAGTCTGCTCGAGGTGCGGCCGGCCGAAGGTGTCCATCCGCCAGATCATCGGCGTCAGATGGTCGGCGGCCCCGTCGGCCCAGACCACCTTCAACTCGGGGAACTCCTCGAACACGCCCTCGGTGATCATGTTCATCAGGTGGTACAGATAGCTGATCGGCTGGAAGCTCACGTGCTGCGAGTACGTCCGGGCGATCCCGGACGGCGTCGGCGGATGAGTGATGCCCGCCCCCATCTCCAGGTGCACCGCGACCGGAAGGCTCGCGTCACACGCAGCACGCCACAATGGCTTGAAGTGCGGCCGCCCGTACGGCTCCTGTGTCTGCAGTGGCAGCCCGATCTGCACGATCCGCGGGTGATCCCGCCACCGCTTGATCTCCCGTACTGCGTTGTCGACGTCGTTCGGATCGATCCGGATCGTCCCGCGGAACCTGTCGGCATACACGCCGGTGTCCAGCCAGCGCTCGGCCATCATCTCGTTGGTGGCGGTCAGAATCGCCGCCCCCAGATGCCGGTCGGGCATCACGCCACCCGACATCGGGTGCAGGATGGCGAAGTCGAATCCGCGCTCGGCGAAGATCGCGCGACCGACCGTCTCCGGATCGGAGGCCTGGTGCGATCCGTCCGGGTTCGCCGTACCGGGTGCGTACTTCTTCCCCGGTGGGGCGAACCAGGCGACGTCCGGCTCCGGGAACCCACGGCTCGCGAACGGCTCGTGCATGTGACCGCGCAGATCCGCGTCGGACTTGAAGAAGATGTGCACACTCGCGTCGATCAGCGGATGCGGTGCAGAACTCATCAGCGTTCCTTCTCCGAGAGCTTCGGGCTGCTCCCTGTCTCGGTGCGAAGCAAATCATTGCTCCGCACGACCAACGTAACCATTCCCTTGCCCACCAACAAGACCCCGCGGCCGCCAGGCCGTTTCGCCGTGCCGTGGGATGAACCACGCCAGCACACACGCGATCAGCGCGGCCGCCGCACAGAGTACGAACGCGGTGTGGCTCGTCTGCGCCGACGGGTAGGCGCGGCCGTTCACGATCACGGACGTCGATGCGGTCAGCGCCGCGATCCCCGCCGTGGAGACGGAGGTCCCGATCATCCGGCACAGCGAGTTGACGCCGTTGGCCGAAGCCGTATGGCCCGGCGGGACTGCCGACATGATGATCATCGGCATGGCCGAGAAGGCGAGGCTCGTCCCCAGACCGACAAGGACCGCACCGATCACCACCTCGAGCACTGACCGATCGAGGAAGACCCGGGCCACGTAACTCGTGGACATCACCAGCGCACCAAGGACCAGCACCCGGCGTCCGCCGTACCGGCCGAGCAGACGACCGACAGCCGGAGCGGCGAGGACCAGGATCCCTGCCGGTGCGGCCATCACGAGACCTGTCGCCCCCGCCGATAGGCCGAACCCGCCGTCGACGAAGTCCGGTGATCCCAGCTGCTGCGAGGCGATCAGGAGATTCGCCAGCATGCCAAGCGCGATCACCGTGCCCGCGACGTTCGTCAGTACGACGCGCCGGCGCGCGGCGAGTCGCGGGTTGATCAGCGGATGGTCGGTGTGCAACTCCCACGGAATCCACGCCGCGAGTGCGACGACGGAGACAGTAGTCAGCACGCCGATCTGAAGGCTCAGCCAGCCCCATTCGCTGCCCTGCGCGATCACCAGCAGCAGCGGAGTCAACGCCAGCAGCAGGAGCAGCGCACCCAACCAGTCGAAGCGTTGCCGGGGAGAGGTCGGCGGCGAAGCAGGCAGGATCCACCATGCAGCAACCGCCACCACCACCCCGAGCGCGCCCGTCATCCAGAATAACGAGTTCCAGCCCAAGGCGCCGTACATCAACCCCGCCGTCGGCAGGCCGATCGCGGAGCCGATGCCCAAGGTCGCCGAGACCAACGCGATCCCGGAGCCGACGCGCTGCGGCGGCAGGATCTCCTTCATGATGCTCAGCGCGACCGGGAGCAGCGCCGCCGCGAAACCCTGCAGGGCGCGGCCCGCCACCGCCACGGCGTACTGCTCGATCGTTGCCAGCAGCAATGATCCCAGCACCATCACGGCCACGGTGATCAGGACCAGCCGACGCTTGCCGAACATGTCCGCCAGCCGCGCGATGATCGGTGTTGCCAGCGCGCCGGCCAGTAGCGTGCTTGTGATGATCCACGAAGCCTTGACCGGGCTCACGTGGTAGATCTCGGGCAGCTGCGACACCAGCGGCAGGAGCAGAGTGCCCTGCAGGGCGACCAGCACTCCGACCAGGGCGAGGACCCCGACCACGGCCCAGTGCGGAGCGCCGGCCGGCCTCATCAGGCCGCGGAGATCTCGTCGGGTTCATTCATGAAGTCCAGCAGTACCGGCGCGGCTTGTACCCAGGGATCGAAGATGTTGCCCGTCCCCGCATCGCGCGCGGCCGAGGAGCTTTCCCAGGCGTCCTCCGGCCACGGCGGCTCGATCAGCCTTGAACCATTGATCAGGCAGTGCACCTCCATCGACGTCCGCTTGGGGTGATCGAAGTCCCCCACTCCACCGCGGATGATCAGCGTGGGCACCCGGATCCCTTCGAACTCCCAGTCGCTCACTCCCGGGATCGGCTCGTTCGGCTTCGGGACGAACGCGTCCAGCCAGCGGTTCATCACCCGCTCGAACTCCCCGGCGCCGATCGCCAGCAGCCGATCCTTGTTCCGAGGGTTCGCGGCGATCAGATCCGGCCAGCTCCCAGCCAGGCCCGGCATCTCCATGATTCCCTCGATGCCCTTGCTCCGGACGGTCCGCAGCTCCGACAGGATGTAGACACTCGCCAGGCTCATCGTGCTGTAGACCCCGCCGACGATCGACCACACCGCCAGCCGGGTGGCGAGTTCGGGGTACATCATCGTGAAGATGATCGAGTCCCGCGCGCCACCCGATCCGCCGGTCACGACGACCGGTCCGGTGTCCAGCTCCTTGAGCATCAGCCCCAGCGTCTCGGCCCGCATGTGCGACTCCGAGCGGCCGAAGAGCTGGATGTCCGAGGCACCGCAGTTCGGCCGGTCCCACAGCAGTACCCGCTTGCCGCCGGCGGCAAGCGCCTCGGCGAGTGGACGAACGCCCGGGTAGTCCTTGCTGAATCGCCCCCCGGGCGTCAGTACGACGACCTGGCCGTCCTCGGGGCCGACGAACTCGTACACCACGCGCCCGCCGTTGACTTCGATCTCCGCCATCTCAGCTCCATCTCCTGCTTTCCTGGTCCTGGGTCATACCGGCACCGCTTCGGTGGGCCGAGCGACCGCGATCGGCTCCTCCAGCGGGAAGTGACAGGCTGCGAACCGGCCCGGCCGTACCTCGCGGATCTGCGGCTCCTCGGTCGCACAGATGTCCTGCGCAAGCGGGCACCTGGTCCGGAACCGGCAACCGCTCGGTGGGTTCAGCGGCGACGGCAGGTCTCCGGACAGCGCCGCCTCCTGGATCGGTGCGTCGGGATCCGGCTCGGGGATCGACTGCACCAAGGCCCGGGTGTAGGGATGCGCGGGCGCCGCGAACAAGTCGTCCGAGTTCGCTACCTCGCACACCTTACCGAGGTACATCACCACGATCCGGTCGCTCAGGTTCTTCACCACAGCGAGGTCGTGCGCGATGAAGACCATGGTCAGCCGGTAGCGCTGCTTCATCTCCGCGAGCAGGTTCATGATCTGCGCCTGGACCGAGACGTCGAGGGCGGAGACCGGTTCGTCGCAGATCACCAGCTCCGGATCGAGGACCATCGCGCGGGCGATGGAGATCCGCTGGCATTGGCCGCCGGAGAACTCGTGCGGGCGGTGGTCCGCGGCCGAGTCGGGATCCAGGCCGACCCGCTCGATCATCGTCCGGGTCCGGGTGCCTACCTCCTCGCTGGTCAGCCCACCATGCACTCGCAGTCCCTCGGCGATGATGTCCTTCACCTTCCGGAGCGGGTTCAGTGACGAGATCGGATCCTGGAAGATCATCTGCAGCTTCCGCCGTTGCCGCCGTAGGGCCGCACCCTTGAGCTCGGTGAGCTCGATCCCGTCCAGTACGACGGAACCCTTGGTCGGTGGCGGCAGTTGCATGATCGCCCGCGCCACACTCGACTTGCCGCACCCCGATTCACCGACCAGGCCGATGGTCTCGCCGCGTCGTGCGTCGAAGCTGACGTCGGACACGGCGAAGACCCGCTCGCCCCGGCGGCCGGCGTACTCGACGGTCAGATTGCGCACGCTGAACACGACGTCGGGGTCGTCACGCAAGTGTGCGGTTCCGCTGCCGGCCATCAGCTCACCTCCTGAGCGACTCGGGTGCCTGCCGCGGTGACGCCTGCTTCGGCGTTACTGCGACGCGCGGCGTCTCCCGCCGGCGTACCGATCGGGAAGAAGCAGGCCGCTGTGTGGTCCGGGGCATCCGCGGTGATCTGCAACGCCGGAGTCTCGTGCAGGCAGCGCTCCTGGGCGGACGGACAACGCGGCGCGAAGCTGCATCCCGGTGGTGGGTCGACGATGACGGCCGGGCGACCGGGGATCGATGCGAGACGGGTGTGGCTCGGATCGGTGAGCCGAGGGATCGCGTCGATCAGAGCTCGGGTGTACGGGTGCCTCATGTGGGAGAACAGCCGTCGAGTGGGCGCTCGCTCGACCACGCGGCCGGCGTACATCACCGCGATGGAATCGGTGCGCCCGGCAACCACCCCGAGGTCGTGGGTGATCAGGATCATCCCCATGCCCGACTTGGCCTGGAGCTCCTGGAGCAGGTTGAGGATCTGGTGCTGGACGGTGACGTCGAGGGCCGTCGTCGGCTCGTCTGCGATCAGCAGTTTGGGCGAGCAGGAGATCGCGAGCGCGATGGTGACCCGTTGCCGCATCCCGCCGGAGAGGTTGTGCGGGTACTGGTGGAAGCGCTTGGCCGGCTCGGGGATGCCGACCAGGGTGAGCAGCCTTATCGCCTCGGCCTTGGCCTGCTCGCGATCGAGGCCGAGGTGGAAGCGCAGAGTCTCGGTCAGCTGCTTCCCGATCGTCACCACCGGGGTCAGCGATGTCATCGGGTCCTGGAACACCATCGCCAGGTCGACGCCCCAGAGGTGCTTGTTCTGCTTGGGGGACACAGTGGAGAGGTCGATGCCGTTCAGCCGGATCTCGCTGCCCCGCAGGACCCGGGCAGAGGGTGCCAGGATCTTCATGATCGCGCGGGAGAGTACGGACTTGCCCGAACCCGATTCGCCCACCACACCGAGCGTTTCCCCGGGTCGCAGCGACAGATCGACACCGTCGACCGCGCGGACCATGCCACGGGACGTGTCGAACCACACCTTCAGCTCGCGAACCTCCAGCAGCGTGGCCGGCGGAGACGATTCAGCCATGCCGTTCACCCGATCGACCCGCATTCCGACACTCATAGCGACGACTCCCTCCCTACCCGGCCGCGCGCCCAGTCGCCGAGCCGGTTGAACGAGAACACGGTCAGGAAGAAGAACAGCGCCGGGACGAACATCAGGTGCGGGTGTTCGCTCAGCGACTCACGGCCGGCGGCGAGCATGCCGCCCCAGCTGGGCGTCGGCGGCGGTACGCCGAGTCCCAGGAAACTCAGGCTGCCTTCGGCGACCACCAGGGTGGCCATCACGACGAGGGCCAGCGACATCACCGGCAGCATCACGTTGACGAGCAGTTCACGGGTCAGGATCCGCACCGGCCTGGCCCCGAGCGCCTTGGCCGCGGTGACGAACTCGCGCTCGGCGAAGGCGATCGTGGTGGCGCGGGCGACCCGGGCGAAGTTCGGGATGCCGAGCAGTGCCAGGCCGAAGACCAGGGTGCTCAGGTTGGGCCGCAGCGCGGCGACCAGCGCGATCAGGAAGATGAGCGGCGGGAAGGCGAGCAGGAAGTTGATCAGCAGCGAGATCGCGCCGTCCTTCGCGCCGCGGAAGTAGCCGGCGATCATCCCGAGGGCGACCCCGATGACCAGCGACATCGCCGTCCCGCCGATCGCCACCGCCATCGAGACCCGAGCGCCGAAGATACAGCGGGACAACGTGTCCCGCCCGAGGCTGTCGGTGCCGAGCAGGTGCGATCCCCAGCTGGGCGGTTTGCTGAAGGTGTCGGTGACCTCGTTGGGATCAGGCAGCGGGAGCCAGTTCGCCGTGATGGCGGCGATCACGACCACACCGATCCAGGCCGCGCCGAGCATGGCGCCGTAGTCGCGGCGCCGCCGCCGGGTGGGCTTGAAGACCGGCGCTGTCTCCTCGGGCGGTGGAGCGGCCGCCTCGTCGCTGTCAGGGCGCTCGATCAGATCGGTCATGAGGTGGCCTTTCTCACCCGGGGATCGAGGAGCGGATAGGTCAGATCGACGAGCGTGTTCATCAGCAGGTAGATCAGCGCGGTCAGCAGGACCACCGACTGCACCACGATGAAGTCCCGCGAGATGATTGCGTTGACCACGAGCGAGCCCATTCCGGGCAGCGAGAAGATCGACTCGACGATGACGGTGCCGCCGATCAGCCGGCCGATCACCACGCCGGACACGGTGACGAGCGAGAACGACGACTGGCGGAGCGCGTGCCGGGCCAGGATGCGCCAGGTCGGCAAGCCGCGCGCCCTGGCCGACAACACGTGGTCCTGCTGCAGGGTGGCGAGCATGTCGCCTCTGAGCAGCCGGGTGAACAGCACGCACTCCCCCGCCGCCAGCGTCAGCACCGGAAGGACAAGATGGCTGAAGTGCTGGACCGGATCCTGCGAGAACGGTACCCAGCCCAGGATAGGCAAGACCTTGAGCTGGACGCCGAACACGTACACGAGCAGGATGCCGAGCACGAACGATGGTGTGGCCAGCGTCGCCGACGTCACCAGCGTCGCGACCCGGTCCACCCAGCCGCCCGGCCGGTACGCCGACCAGACGCCGACCGGTACCGAGATCGCCAGTGCCACCACCATCGCGAGCACGGCCAGTTCCAGCGAGACCGGGGCCCGTTCCGCGATTGCCTCGGCCACCGGCAGCCGGGTCTGGAACGAGCGGCCGAAGTCACCCTGGAGCACGCCTCCCAGCCACGACGCGTACCGCTGCAACAGTGGATCGTTCAGCCCGTACAGCTCCCGGACCTGCTCGCGCATCTCCGGCGTCGCGCCCTCGGGCACCAGGGCGTCGACGGGATCCCCGGGGATCAGCTCCAGCAGCATGAACACCGCGATACTCACCAGCAGGAGCAGCAGCAGGAACCTCGCCACCGAGAGCCACCTGCTGCGGCCAAAACCTCTGCGCACGGCCTTCTCCCTCTATCAGTCAGTTCCCTCGGGCGATCAGTTGTCGATCCAGACGCCTTCGATGAAAGTCGCCGAGAGCGCCGACATCTTGACGCCCTTGACGTACTTCGGCGTGTAGAGATGACCTGTCTGGTAGCGCCAGAACCGCATCGGCGCGTCCTTGGAGATCTCGCCGTTCACCACCTGGTAGGCGTCCGCGACCGTCTTCTCGTCCTTGGCGGACCGGGTGATCTCGAGCGCCTTGTCGACCTTCGGGTTGGCATAGCCCGAGTAGTTGAGGGTGCCGTCGCTGTGGAACACGTCGTAGATGTAGTCGGCCTGCTGGGACAGCACCCCGCTCATCGCCAGCTGGAAGGTGCCCGAGGACAACGACTTCTGCAGGGTCGGCGAATCCGTGGCCTTGATGTCGATCGTCAGGCCCTTGATCTTCTGCAACTGTGACTGCAGCAGTTGCGCGACCTGCTCCAGCAGCGGCACCCCGGCGTACGAGCCGAAGGTCAAGCTCAGGCTCGACTTGCCGGTCTTGGCCAGGTAGGAGTCGAACAACTTCTGCGCGCCCTCGAGGTCCTTCTTCGGATACGTGCCGACGGTGTCGTCCCGGTAGGCGTGGTCCGGTGGGAAGAACGCGTCCGCGGCCCGGTCGCCGGGGTAGACGGCGGCGTTGATCTGCTCGCTGTCGACGGCCTTGAGGATCGCCTGGCGCAGGTCGGGATCCTTCAGATCCGCGTCCTTGAAGTTGATCCGCAGGCCGGTTCCGCCGACCAGGGGCTCCTTGTAGACGTTGAAACCCTCGGCCGCCATCTTCTTGGCGTCCTTGGTCAGCAGGGACCAGTCCACATTGATCTCGCCGGCCCGCAACGCGTTCAGCCGCTGATCGTCCTGCAGGATGGTCTTGGTGACCAGGCGGTCGGCGTACGGCTTGCCCTCTTCCCAGTA
Source organism: Kribbella caucasensis (assembly GCF_004361855.1). Taxonomy (GTDB): domain Bacteria; phylum Actinomycetota; class Actinomycetes; order Propionibacteriales; family Kribbellaceae; genus Kribbella; species Kribbella caucasensis. The sequence continues at coordinate 255,899 of NZ_SNWQ01000011.1, read as the reverse complement.
GCCGTTGTTGCGCTCGTAGGTGATCTGGGTGTTGCGGGTCCAGTCCTTGAACACGAACGGGCCCGCGCCGACCGGGGCGTTGCCGAAGTCCGGTCCGGCCTTCTGGATCGCGGCCGGCGAGCCGATCATGCTCAGCGACAAGACCAGCGCCCACGGCAACTGGTAGTTGGTTTGGGCCACGGTCACCTTGACGGTCAGCGGATCGACCACGGACCACGTCATCTTCTTCGCGATACTCGCGGCCGGAGAGAGGGTCTTGGGGTCCTTGATCCGGTCCCAGTTGAAGACCACCGCCGCCGCGTCGAAGGGCGTGCCGTCGGTGAACTTCAGACCGCTCCGGAGCTTCAGGGTCCACGTCTTACCGTCCGCCGACTCGAACGACTCGGCCATCCCGGGCTCGAAGACGGCCATGTCCTGGTCGTAGCGCAGCAGCGTGCCGAAGATCGGCTCGCACCGCTCCCATCCGTACGTCGCGCAGGTCGCCGGGTCCAGCGTGGCCGGCTCGGTATTGGTGGCGAGGATCAGCTGACCGCCACGCTTCGGGGAGCCAGATCCGCCTTCGCTTCCGGTGGCGGTCCCGCCACTGCAGCCGGCGACCAGTGCCGCGGTCACCAGGCCCGCGACCAGAGGCCGTAGTCGGCATCTCATCCTCATGTGCTGCTCCTGTCTCGATGTCGGGTGGCCATGGCAGCTCTGATCGGGCGGCTGGTCGGGTGGCGGCGGCGATTGCGATCCAGCATGTTGCGCATCGGGCGCTTCCTCCAGACGCACGGTGTCAGGCGGTACGGCGTCTTGCTGACAAACTGTCAACGGGCGGCGAGGGCGTTGCCCGGTCCGCGCCGAGGCCACCGGGATCACCGGTCCGGTCGGCGCGCGGAAGGGCTTCGACCACCATGATTGCCGCGTACAACGATGTGCTCGACTCGGGATCGTCGAGATCCACCTGGAGCAGTCGCTGGATCCGCGCGAGCCGCTCGTACAAGGTCGGGCGGGAGATCCCCAGCTCCTGCGCCGCGAGCGATTTGTTGCCACGGAACTTGAAGTAGACGGCGACTGTGCGCACCCAGTCGCCGCCGTCGCGAGTGTCGCGGACCAGCAACGGTCCGAGGGTGCGCCCGACGAAAGCCTGCAGCCGCGGATCGTTGCGCATCGTGTAGAGCAGACCACGGAGCTGGATGTCGTGGATGGAGTAGCAGGTGCGCGGCCTCGTCAACCGCTCACCGGCCCGTGCCGCCTGACCGACCTCGATCGCCTCGGCGAAAGACCGGCGGACCTCGGCAATGTCGGTCACCTCGCCGCCCATGGCGAGCGTCGGCCGGCGTCCGGGAGTGCGTTGGCACAGCTCGTGCACCCGGGCGGCGAAGGGCTCGACGTGGCGCTCGAGCTGGTTCGCCCGCAACAGCAGGACGCCGAATCGATCGTCGTCGAGCCGGGCCGAAATGGCGTCGAGATTGGTGTGTACGAGCGCGTTCCGGACGATCTCGGCCAGGTCGGGGCGGTCGGAGATCACGACCATGGGCACGAGCCGGCGGTTGCGGGTCGGGTGGCCGAGCGCCAACGTTCGCGCGTGCATGGCGTCGGCGCTCGAGTACCGTCCGGAAATGATGTCCGACAGCACCGTACGCCGTGCGTTGGCGACCAGCACATCGTCGGTCTCGAGCAGCAGGCGAATCGTCAGCGCGGCGGCGGCGCGTTCGACCACCATCACCTGGGCCGCTGTCGGCGCGGTGGCGGCGAACAGGGTCAGCCGGCCCCGTTGCTGCCCGTGAACTTCAACCGGGGTGGTCACCGACCCCTCAGTCTCGTCCAGGACCGTCCCGAAGCCGGGGCTCATAGAGAACGCCATCCGCCGCCACCGGCCGAGCAGCTGCTCGGCCGGTGCGTCCCGGGCGTCCAGGGCGATCACCTGGTGCAGCAGGTTGGAGAAGATGATCTGCCCGTCCGCGAGGTCGCCGGTCGCGGCGATCAGCTCGTCCACCGACGCATCGGCCAGGCTCAGCTCGGTGAACCGCTCGTGAGCAGCCGCTGTCACCTGCAGCAGCTGCCGTTGCCCGCCGATGATCGCCGAGTGCGCCGCCTCGGTCATCATCACGAACTGCACTTCGCGCCGCAGTACGACCAGCGGCAGATCGCGACGCTCGCAGGCGCGGACCATCGCCGGGGGCGGCGCAGCGAACCGGCGGCCCAGCTCGAGCACGAGGCCGACCACGCCCTGATCGGCGAGGGCATCGATGTAGCGGGCCAGCTCCGTCTGAGACTGCGGCAACGCGATCCCCGTGGTGAGGATCAGCTCACCGCCCTGCAGGAGACCTTGGGTGTCCGCCAGCTCGGTGACATGAAGCCATCGGATCCTGCGGCCGAGCTCCCACTCCCCGGTCACGACCTCCGGTACTCCCTGGACTGTGGCCGGCATCCGCAGGAAGTCGGCAATGGTCAGCGTGCTGAGCGTGCCAATTCCGTGCCCCATCCATCAGCTCCTTCTCCCCCGAGGTGAGCAGGGCGCGGCCGGCCGCCACACCGCCGGCAGCGAGTCGCCCTCGTGTGATCCGGGTCCTGTCCCTGAGTATGCAGGCTTTCCGGCCCGCCCGTAAGAGCTCCGAACCGAATGTTTGTTCCGCTTCGCGACCGAATCTTTGTTCCAAGAAAACTGCCCTGGACACGAAATAGGGCCGGTCGAGCACTGTCCGAAGATCGTTCGGCAGCCATACTGGGAGGATGGACTCGTCGCTGGAGAAAGAGGTCGCCGTCGCGGCGCGGACGGTCAGCCCGCGCGCGGATGAGATCCGCCGGATCGCCGCGGACCTGTTCGAGCGATCGGGGTACGCGGCGACCACGATGACCGATATCGCGGACGCCGTCGGGGTTTTTCCGGGCAGTCTCTACCACCACTTCGAGTCGAAGGAGGAGTTGGCGGTCGAGATCGTTGCGGCTCTCAATCGCGAGCTCAACCGGCTGCCGGCCGTGGCGACGAGGAGACGTACCAGCGGTAACTCCTCGGCGGAGGAGCGGATCAGACAACTGGCCCGCGAGGTCACCACCGTCAGCATGCGAAACGCGGCGGCCGTTCGGCTGCTGTCGTACGAAGCACCCACGGTTGCCACGGACCGATTCCGGACGGCGTTGCAGGCGCGGGTGCCTGCCTTGGATCGAGCCTGGAAGACGGCGGTGGACGCGGTCGCGGTGACGGGGCGCGGCGCCAAGGCGGACCCGGGCCTGTTGCGGTTCACGCTGCACAACGTCTCCCTGACGGCCTCCGTCAACTACCCGCCTGGACAAGATCCGAAGAAAATCGCGGGCCAACTGTGCGACGCGCTCTTCAACGGGCTGGTCACCGACTGCCCGGACGATCGCACGCTGAACGACTCCGAGGCGAGCAGGGCCGCGAACAACGCGATCACCCGCTGGCGCTCACTCGACCGACCGTCGACTTCGGACAACCGCGCCGAGATCGTCGCGGCCGCTCTCCGGGAGTTCGCCCGCCGCGGCTACGAGGCGACTACGATCCGGGACATCGCGGACGCGGCCGGCGTCCGGATGGGCACGCTCTACCGACGGGTCGAGTCGAAGGAGGCGATCCTGCGCGACATCCTGGAGTTCTACGGGAGTTGCCTGGACCAGGCCGTCCGCGCCGTACTGACGATCGGTTCGTCGGAGGCGGAGTCACTGGATGCGCTGGGTCGCGTCTTCGTCCACGCCAAGCGGCGGTTCCGGCAGGAGTCCGAGATCGTCAAGTTCGGCTGGAGTGGCCGGGAGGCGACGACGAGTCCGTTCCACGACTACTACCTGCAGACCCAGGAGCGGCTCCGACTGCTGGAGCGAGTGCTCGGCCGCGGCATCCGGTCAGGCGCCATCCGGCACATCGGGACGCCGGCCGAGATCGCCCCGCACATCCGCACCGTTTTCTGGCTGCCGTTCCAGGACTTCGCGCGCAGCAGCGAGAACCGCTCGCACCAGTTCCTCCGGGAAACACTGCTTCGCGGATTCGTCACGTCCTGACGATCCGCACCTCGCAGTTCAGCGCTGCCTCGAGTGCGGTGTGCAGACGGCTCTCGGGAACGCGATGCAACTCCCCGCTGTCCATCGTCACGATCACGAGTTCCTCATCGGCGACGATCGACCGCGCCACTTCGCCGTGCACGCCGAAACGGCTCAGCACACCGCGTGCGTCGTCGTCCGTCCCGCGGCTGATGTAGGTGACCACGCCCAGCACCGCCTGGATGCCGAACGCCTGCCTGCACAGTTCGACGTACTCCGCGGCCCGCAGGTCCTGGTCGCTCTCGTCCACGATCAGCTCGATCTGACGCTTTCGGTCCGGCAGGTACTGCGCCGGACTGGCCACTACCTCCAGCCCGTGGGCTTCCAACTGCTTGACCCCGGCCTCGTACTCCGTCCCCGGCAGGACGCCCTCGGAATCGATCACGATGCGAATCACGGCAGTGCGCATATCGGTACGGTAGCGCGCACCGGCCCCTCGCCGTCACGACATGCGGAGCAAATCGTTGGTTCGCAGGACGGGTTTGACAGGCTGTATCCATCGTCGGCGCGGACCTGACAGTTTGGTCATTGCGACCGGATGTGGACCGACCGGACGATGTGGCAATGAGTGATCACGTGATTGGGCACTGGGTCGACAATGCCCGGTTCAGGGGCACCTCCGAGCGGTACGCCGACGTGACCAACCCCGCGTCGGGCAAGGTGACCGGGACCGTGTGCCTGGCCGGCCGGGAGGACGCCGACGCCGTGATCGCGGCCGCGTCCCGGGCCGCCCCGGCCTGGGCGGCGACCTCCCTGTCGTCGCGGGTCCGGCTGATGTTCAAGTTCCGCGAGCTCCTCGACGCCCGCAAGCACGAGCTCGCGAAGATCATCACCGCCGAACACGGCAAGGTGCTCGACGACGCCCTGGGCGAGGTGACCCGTGGGCTCGAAGTGGTCGACTTCGCCTGCGGTATCCCACACCTGCTCAAGGGCGAGTTCTCCGAAGGCGTGTCAACCGGGATCAACGTCCACTCCAAGCGGCAGCCGCTCGGGGTGGTGGGCATCATCAGCCCGTTCAACTTCCCCGCGATGGTGCCGATGTGGTTCTACCCGATCGCGATCGCCGCCGGGAACACGGTCGTCGTGAAACCCAGCGAGAAGGACCCTTCGGCCCTGGTGTGGGTCGCGGAACTCTGGCAGGAGGCCGGTCTCCCGGACGGCGTCTTCAACGTGCTCCAGGGTGACAAGGTCGCCGTCGACGCGCTCCTCGACTCCCCCGACGTCCAGTCCATCAGCTTCGTCGGCTCGACCCCGATCGCGCAGTACGTGTATCAGCGGGCGAGCGCCGGCGGTAAGCGAGTGCAGGCGCTCGGAGGGGCGAAGAACCACATGCTGGTCCTCCCCGACGCCGACCTCGAGCTGGTCGCGGACGCGGCCGTCAACGCCGCCTTCGGTTCGGCCGGTGAGCGCTGTATGGCGATCAGCGTGCTGGTCGCCGTCGGTCCGGTGGCTGACGACGTCATCACCGGGATCATGGAACGCGTCGGCAGGCTCCGGGTCGGCGACGGCAGCCTCGGCTGCGACATGGGTCCGCTGGTCACCAAGGAGCACCGCGATCGCGTCGCCGCCTTCATCGACCAAGGCGTCGCGGCCGGCGCGAAGCTCGTCATCGACGGGCGGGACCTCGAGGTCGACGGCAGGCCGGACGGCTTCTGGCTCGGCCCGACCCTGTTCGACCGGGTCACGCCCGGCATGACCATCTACACCGAGGAGATCTTCGGGCCGGTGCTGAGCGTCATCCGGGTCGACTCGTACGCCGAAGCAGTCCAGCTGATCAACGCCAACCGGTACGGCAACGGGGTCGCGCTCTTCACCACGAACGGTGGCGTGGCGCGGAAGTTCGAGCTCGACGTCCAGGTGGGGATGATCGGTATCAATGTGCCCATCCCGGTCCCGACCGCGTACTACTCCTTCGGCGGCTGGAAGAGCTCGCTGTTCGGCGACACCCACGCGCACGGGGTCGAGGGTGTGCGGTTCTTCACCCGGGCGAAGGTCGTCACCAGCCGCTGGCCGGATCCCGCGGTGTCAGCGTCCCGCGAACTCGCTCTGGCGTTCCCCACCCACGACTGACCGCCGGCGTTCCTGACCTGTGACTGAAGATTGGAGCAAGCCGGTGCCCGACGACACCCCGCATCAGGCCGTGATGGTGACGTTCTCGGCCCCCGCCGACGGCGACACCGACGAGGCATTCAACGACTGGTACGAGAACCAGCACGTTCCCGAACTCCTCGAACACGTCGACGGCATCACCGCCGTCCACCGCTACCGCCTGGCCGAGACCCAACCACCCTCACCCGGCGGGCCGTTGCCCTACCTCGCCATCTACGAGCTGGACCGGCCACCCGCCGTCGTCCTGGCCAACCTCGCGGCCGCCCACCCCAAGCTCACCCCCTCCGAGACACTCGGTCCGTCCCCGATCACATACCTCTACAGCCGCCTGTCGACTCACGGCAGCATCTCCCTCAACCGGCGGATGCGAGGGTGACCGAGGTGAAGGCTTCGAGTAGGCGCTCGGTGTCGGCCAGTTGCTCCAGCCAGATGTCGCGGACGATGTCGATCCTGTGCTCAGGGTCCTGCAACTTGGCGAAGCGTTCGGCCAAGCCTGGCTGTACGCCGTCCTCGTGCTCATACAGCTCGATCATCGTGGCGACGAGCTTGGCCTGCATGCCGTAGACCGGGAGCTGCGGACCGCGCGGGGCGATCAGACCGATGAAGTACAGCTGTTCCACGGCGTCGGGGAGGATGCCGGCGGCGTACCGGACCGGCGCTCCGCGCTCCCACGGGATCAGGTCGTCGGCGAGGAACGGCAGTCTGGCGTTGAACCCGGTCGCCCAGAGGATGTTGTCGTACTCGCCACTGCTGCCGTCGGCGAAGTGGACCATCCGGCCGTCAAACCGCTCGATCCCGGGGCGCACCTTCACCCGGCCATGCTGGATCCAGTACAGGAGCAGGCTGTTGACGGTGACGGGGCCGTCGGCAAGGGTTTTGCTGGCCGGCTCGGGCATGCCGTAGTCGCTCCAGTCGCCGAGCGCGAGTCTGGCCATCATCCGGTTGACGAAGTCCTGCTCGGCCGGGGCGAACTGACGCAGGAAGTCCAGTTGCTGCCGGGGCCTGCCGAAGTACGACTTGGCCTGGAAGTGCAGCCCCTCGATCATCACGACGTCCGCCTCCAGCCGGTGTTGGGCGACGTCGACGGCCAGGTCGCAGCCGGAGTTGCCGGCGCCCACCACCAGCACCCGGCTGCCCTCGAGATCACCGACGTTCCGGTACTCGCTGGAGTGCAGCTGGATGCCGTCGAACTCCCCCGGCACCTGCGGCACCTTCGGGTCCCACAAGTGGCCGTTGGCAACGAGTACGCCGGTGAACAGCTCGTCGCCGCCGGACGAGGTCCGGACCCGCCAGCCGTTGGTGCCGGGGCGTCCGTCGGTCGGCACGGGTTCGACCGAGACCACCGCGGTGCCGAACGAGATCACGTCGTGGAGACCATGCGCATCGGCGTACGACTCGATGTAGTCGCGGATCTGGTCGCGGCGCGGGAAATGTGGGTAATGCGCCGGCATCGGGAAGTCCTCGAACGCCGTCGTGTCGCGCGAGGTGATCAGGTGCAGGGCGTCGTAGTCGGTGTGCCAGTGGCCGCCGACGCGGTCGGTCTTCTCGTAGCAGACGACCTCGTGGCCGGCCAACTGGAGCTGCCGGATCGACGACAAGCCGGCCGCGCCGGCGCCGATGACGCAGTAGCGGGACATAGTGGTTCTCCTTTGCTGTCGTTGGGTTCAGCGGATGACGTCGCCGCCGGACAGGACGACCGTTTCACCGGTCATGAAGCCGGCCTGTGGACCGGCCAGGAGCAACACCCAGCGGGCGATCTCCTCGGGTGACGCGACCCGGCCGAGCGGGATCGAGGCGGCCGCCGCCTCCATCCGTCCGGTCTTCTGGTTGCCGGGGGTGTCGACCCAGCCGGGAGCGATGGCGTTGACCCGGATCCCACGGGGTGCGAGTTCGAGCGCGAGTTCCTTGGTGAGCATCACGACGGCCGCCTTGGAGGCGCCGTACAGGAGCTGACCGGGCGAGACCGTGAAGGCGTCGACGGAGGCGAAGTTGACGATCGTCGAGCCCTCGGTGAGGTACGCCGTTGCTTCGGCGGCGACGTTCAGTACGCCGAGCACGTTGACGTCGAAAGTCTTGCGGTAAAGGTCTTCGGTGAAGTCGGCCAACGTGCTCGGCGGGTAGACGCCGGCGATGTTGGCCACCAGCGAGATGTCGTTGCCATCCGCACCCTTCTCGAGTGCGGCCGCGACGTCGGCGCGATTGGTCACGTCGATCGGAAAGAACCGCAGGCCGGGGTGCTGCTCGAGATCGGGGACGGAGGCGGCGCGGTCGAGCGCGATGACCTGCCAGCCCTCGTCGAGCAGGAGCTGAGTGGTCGCGTGGCCCATGCCGCTGGCGGCACCGGTGACGACGGCCGTCTGCTTCATCGATCGGATTCCTTGTCTGCGTGGAGGTTCGGTCAGAGGAGGCGGGGCTCGCCGGGATCGGCCGCGGACGGGTCCATCCCGTTCTTCTCCAGGATCTTGGCCAGCTCGCCGCTCTTGCGGAGCGTCGCGATGTCCTCGTTGACGGCCTTGATCAGGTCGGTGTTCTCCTTGGCCATCGGGAAGTTCGACTGGCCGGGGCTCTGCGTCACCGGGACGTCGGCGCTGGCCTCGGCGACCTTGGTCTGGGAGTCCTTGGCGTTATAGGCGCCGGCCGCGAAGCTGTCGACGACCACATCGATCCGGCCGGCCTTGAGATCGCCGTACACGTTGGGAGTGTTGGCGTAGGTCTTCAGGCCGGCGCCGAGGTACTCGCGCAGCGCGTCGACCCAGAGGTAGCCGTCGACCGTGCCGACCTTCTTGCCCTTCAGCTCCTCGACCTTGCTGATGCCGTCCTTCGAGATCAGCGCCATCTGGTCGGCGTAGATCGGGTCGGACAGGGCGACGACCTTGGCGCGAGCCTTGGTCCTGTACCAGTCGGCAGCGGTGAGGTCGGCGCGACCGGACTGCACCATCGGGATCGAGGCCGCCGCGGTGGAGCTGATCGTGTTGAGTTTCAGGCACTCCAGCTTCGCGATCGCGTTGACGATGTCGCCGTCGGTGCCGGTCAGGTTCTTACCCTCGACCTTGGTGTAGGGCAGGACGTCGAAGCTGGCGACGGTGAGGACGCCTTCCTCGACGGTCTTGAACTGGTGCGCGGGTCTGCAGTCCTCCGCGACTGCCGAGGTCTGTGCGCTGCCGATGCCGCAGGCGGTGAGGCTGCCGGCCGCCAGCGTCGTTGCCACTAGGGCATAACTGAGCTTGCTCATGGTTCTTCTCCAATGCAGGGGTGGGACTAGACGTGTCGGGACAGGCGATGCTCGACCCGGCCGGACAACCAGCTGCCGGGGATGGTGATGGCGGCGTACATCAAGCCGGCCAGGAACAGCACGCTCAGGTACTGGAAGGTCTCCGAGCCGATCGAGTACGCCTTGCCGAGCAGTTCGGGTACGGCGATCGAGTAGACCAGTGAGGTCGCCTGGAAGATCGTGATCGAGAACCCGAGCAACGCGGGGAGGGCGACGCGCAGACCTTGCGGTATGACGATGAAGCGCAACGTGTCGCGATGGTTGATACCGAGCGCCGAACTGGCCTCCAGCTCACCCTGCGGGACCGCTTGCAGTCCGCCGCGGATGATCTCGCTGGTGTACGCGCCGGTGGTCAGCGCGAGCGAGATCCCGGCCGAGATGAAGGCGCTGAAGGTGAGACCGCCAGCCGGCAGCCCGAAGTACACGATCTGCAGCATCACCAGGGCCGGCGTACCGCGGCCGAGCTCGACCAGGCCGATGACAACGGCCCGCAGGCCTCGTCTGGTCGACGCCGCGCCGAGGGCGAGCAGCAGGCCGAGCGGTAGTCCGAGACCGAGACTGAGCGCGGTCAGCTTGAGACTGACGCCGAGCCCGCCCAGCAGGCTGGGGATCCAGTCGCCGATCATCGGGCCACCCGCTTCCGCAGTGACGCGTCGAGGGCACGGGCCGCCCAGGCGCAGGGAATTGTCATCACGATGTAGACGACAGCCGCCAGGACGAACGGCCAGAACGCGTCACTGGTCTCGCGCGACTGGTCATTGGCCCAGTACAGAATCTCCGTGACGCCGATGGTGAAGGCCACCGACGTGTCCTTGAGCAGGCCGATGGCGTAGCTCGCCGCCGCCGGGATGCAGACCCGGCCGACCTGCGGACCGATGACCCGGGTGAGCGTCGCCGTGCGTGGCATCCCCAGCGCCGCCGACGCCTCCCACTGTCCCTTCGCGATGGCCGCTAGTCCGCCTCGGTAGATCTCCGCCAGGTAGGCGCAGGAGATGAGGCCGAGGCCGATCGCCGCGGCCGACATCGCGTCGAGCCGGACATAGGTGCCCAGGCCGAAGAAGATGATGAAGAGCCAGACGATCGGTGGGATGCCGCGGAGCAGTTCGATCGTCGCTCGCGCCGGCAACCGGAGTATGGCGGCCCGCGACTGCCGCGCCGCCACCAGCGGTATGCCACCCAGTACGCCGACCACAAGCGCGCCCGCGGTGAGCAGCAAGGTGATCGGTACGCCGGCCAGGATGGTCAGCAGGATCTCGTTCATCGGTCCAGCACCGCCCGGAGGAACTGGCGCGTCCGCGGCTGCTCCGGGTCGGTGAAGATCCGGTCCGGGTCGCCTTCCTCGAGGATCGCGCCGTCGGCCATCACCACAAGGTGGTCCGACACGTCCCGGGCGAAGTGCATCTCGTGGGTGACCACGGCCATCGTCATCCCCTCGGCGGCGAGCTCGCGCATCACCGCCAGGACTTCGAGACCGAGTTCGGGGTCGAGCGCCGAGGTGGGTTCGTCGAAGAGCATGATCTGCGGTCCGAGCGCGAGGGCACGGGCGATGGCGATCCGTTGCTGCTGGCCACCGGAACACCTGCCCGGGTACTGCTTCGCCTTGTCCTTCAGCCCGACCCGGTCCAGCAGCCGGATGGCCTTCTCCTCGGCTTCCGTCCGGCTGATGCCGAGAACGCGTTCCTGCGGCAGGGCGACGTTGCGCAGTACGGTCAGGTGCGGGAACAGGTTGAAGGACTGGAAGACCATCCCGACGTGCCGCCGGAGCCTGGCGAGATCCTTGCCGCTGACCGGGGTGGCGGCGTCGAACTGGATGCCGGCGACGTCGACGATGCCGCTGTCCGGTCGCTCCAGCAGGTTGATACAGCGCAGTAGCGTGCTCTTGCCGGCGCCGCTCGGGCCGATGATGGCGACGACCTCGCCGGCGGCGACGTCCATCGAGACGTCATTGACGACCACGTGGTCGCCGAATCGCTTGACCAGCGAGGTGAGCCGAACAGCACCGGCTGACTCGCTGGGCCGGTCCGTCTGACCAGGCAGGTGTTTCGTCTCGGACACGGGGACCTCCGGCGGGAAATCGGGATCGAACTGGATCCGGTTGCAGACCAGTGTTGGGACGATCCAGATCGCCGTCCAGAGCGATATCAAGGGCTCTGCTCAAGGAATAGCCTTGATCTAGAGCCAACCGTTAAGCAGCCGTTCCGTGGCGATGACAGCCGTCGGCCTGTCAAGGAAAAGCTGTGACGATCGGGTAAATCAGGGGTTCTGCTGGCGCCAGGTGTCGGCGCGGGTCTGCAGTGCGGAGATTTGCTGACGGGCCAGCGCCATGAACTCACGCGTCGCCGGCGACAGGCTGCCGCGAGCCCGGGTGATGAGGGCGAACCGCTCCTCCAGCACCGGCTCCAGCGGCGCCCACGAGATCAGCCTGGCGAACTGCGGCAGCTGGGTCACCAGGTACGACGCCAGGGTGTCGCCCACTCCGTTGGCGGCCAGCTCCAACGCCGCGGTCTGGAACTCGACCTCGACGAACGGCCGGATCTCCAGCTTCGCCTCCCGGGCCCGCTCGGCCAGCGCCCGGCGCAACGGATCGGCCTCACCGAACCTGGCCTCGGACAGGATCAGCTGGTTGTCCGCGAGCTGCTCGATAGTGACCGGCTCCCGGGTACGGCGTGGGTCGGAGCTGACGAACACGACCGTGTCGACCAGCACCGCGCCGGTCACGTCGAGCCCGCGTTCGTCGATCGGCAGCTGCACCAGGCCGGCCTCGAGCTCCCCTCCCCTGACCATGTCGGCGACATCGGACGAATTCAGCCCCACCACCCGGATCTGGACATCTGGATGGCGGACGTGGAAGCGGCTGGTGACGGGCACCAGGAGGTAGAGGTGCGCGCTGCTGAACGTGCCGAACGAGACGGTCCCGCCCGCGAGCGTGCGCATGTCCCGCAGTCGCTCACTGAGCAGATCGGCGCTGCGCAATGTGCTCTGGGCCAGCGGGATCAGCTGCCGGCCTATGTCGGTCAGCTGGAGGTTCCGGTTCGTCCGAACGAACAACGCGCCGCCGACGGTCCGCTCCAGCCGCTTGATCTGCTCGGACAGGCTCGGCTGGGTGACGTGCTGGTGCAGCGCGGCGGCCGCGAAGGAACCGTGCTCGACGGCGGCCAGGAAGTACTCGAGCTGACGAAGACTCGGCCGTGCCGGCACCGCGGTACACCTTTCGAGCGGTCGAATGGGGTGACCAGCAGAGCCTATTCCTGCCCGGTGACGGTGTGTGAGGTGGCTGTTATGGGTACCGGTACTGCACCCAGACTGGGCAGGTAGGTGGTGACGATGTACGACGTCGTTCTGCTGGTCGAAGAGGAGCTGAGCGCACCTGACGCGCAGCGGGTGGTTGAGCTCTACGAGCACGTGCCGGACCAGGTCGGGTTCCACCTGGTCATCCCGTGCGAGGACGCGCGGGCCAGAGTGGAGTCCTCCCTGGCCAGCCTCGCCGGCACCGAGCTGTACGGCATGGCCGCCGAGCGGTACTCGATCTCGTCTGACGAGGAAGCGCTCAAGGCCCAGCAAGCAGCACAACAGGCCATCGACGCCGAGGCCACTGCCAGCCTCGATCGCAGCATCGACCGGCTGCGGTCACTCGACCAGTCCGCCGACGGCCTGATCACCCACGGTCGGCCCGTGGACGAACTGCTCGAGCAGATCAAGCGGATGAACGGCCAGGAGGTGGTCGTCCTCACCCGGCCCCACGTGGTAGCGGAGTTCTTCCACGTCGACTGGTCGGCCCAGGCCCGTCGCCACCTCGGCGTACCGGTCCTCCACCTGCTCGAGCTGCATCAGGACAGTCCGGTCGAGCCCGGCAGTTGAGCCGGGCGGCTCACGACGGTCGGCAGGTGGGGGCCTTGGCCAGCGCCGCGTCGGCCTGGGCGAAGGCGTCCAGGTTCTTCGGTGCGTTCTGCCAGGCGGCGACCCAGAGGTGCTGGGCGTGCTCGGCGCCGAAGTCGCCGGCCGCGTGGGCCTTCATCATGGCGAGGTGCGCGGCCCAGTCACCGCTCGCGGCGCGCCCGGTGGCAGCGGCTGCGGTGAGTGCGGCCAAGCGCTGCTTGCAGGCCGGTGCGGCCGCGCTGGTCAAACCCTGGCAACCACCGACGACCTTCTTCTGCCCGGCCGTGGCCGCGTCGAGGCGGGCTTGGTCGGCCGGTCCGGCCAGCCGAGTGCGTTTCCAGATCGCCTTGGTGATGGCTTCGGTGTTCTTCGCGGTCAGCAGATCCGTGCGCGCCTGCACGTGCTCTCGCCAGTGCCCGGCCGCGACGCGCGCTGCGGTCACCACTGCTTCAGTCGCGGCAATCTCGCCGCTGCAGGCAGCAGCAGCCGGATTCGCGGCGTCCCGTTGTGGCGTCGCACTCTGAACGCTCTGCGGAGTCGCGCTCTGTACGCCGGCCACCGAGGCGCCGGTCGGTGCCGATGAGGTCGTCGGCCCGCCCACCGCCGGGCCGTCGTCGGGCTGAAGCTGGGCGGCAACGACCACCAGCGCGGCGGCGATTCCGGCGAATCCCGCGGTGAGCAGAAGGCCGTTGCCCCAGCCTCTCCCGTGCGGTGACGCTCTTCTGGCTCGTGACATTTCAGCAGCCCCCAGGCTGATCGGTCAGCTCGGCAAGAAAGATGCTGCCAGAAACGAACACGGAATGGCGAATAGTTCACGTTACGGGGCGGTAGTCATACAAACGGTTGGAATTCCCGGCCGGCAATAACACATTCCGTGATTCACCGATAACGGCGAGCTTGATTGGCCCCCTTTGATTCACCCGGTTGCCAGGTGGCGATCCAGGGGCCGGTGCCTTCGGAGGGATCGATGACGCCGTCCTCGAGCCAGGTGTAGTTGCCGTCCAGGACGCTGTCGGCCAGCCGGCGGTCGCTGTCGTCGGTGTTCGCCCACAACTGGTCGAACAGGTGATCCACCCGCAGCCGCGCCTGCTCGCAGAACACACCCGCCAGCTCGTACGCCGTGTCGCCGCCGGCCGGGTCGTCGGTGCGCAGCATCTCCGCCCGCGAACAGGCCGCCGCCATCGCGAACAGTTCGGCGCCGATATCGACGATCCGGCCGAGGAATCCCTGCCGGTATTCGAGTTTCGCCTGCCACCGGCTCATCCCGTAGAACGTCTGCCGGGCGAGCTTCCGGGACGCCCGCTCGACGTACCGGAGGTGATTCGCGAGCGGCCCGAATTCGGCGTACGAGGTGGGGACGGTGCCCTTGCCGACGGCGAGTTTAGGCAGCCATTTGGCGTAGAACCCGCTGGCGTTGACGGCGGCTTTGGCCTTGGCCCGCAGGTCCGCGTCGGCCGAGGCGAGGTCGCCGGCCGCGGCCAGGTGCGCATCGACCGCCTCCCGGGCGATCAGCAGGTGCATGATCTCGGTCGACCCCTCGAAGATCCGGTTGATCCGCAGATCCCGCAGGATCTGCTCAGCCGGTACTGCGCGCTCGCCGCGGGCGGCGAGCGAGTCGGCGGTCTCGTACCCGCGGCCGCCCCGGATCTGGACCAGTTCGTCGGCGATCCGCCAGCCCATCTCGCTGGACCACAGCTTGGCCAGCGCGGCCTCGATCCGGATGTCCTTGCTGCCCGCATCGGCCAGCTGCGCGGACAGCTCGAGCACTGCTTCGAGGCCGAACGTGGTGGCCGCGATGAACGAGATCTTCTCCGCCACGGCGCCGTGCTTGCCGACCGGGCGACCCCATTGGACACGTTCGGCCGACCACTCGCGGGCGATCTTCAGGCACCACTTGCCGGCCGCGGCGCACAACGCGGGGATCGAGAGCCGGCCGGTGTTCAACGTGGTCAGGGCGATCTTCAGCCCTTCGCCCTCGCGGCCGAGGCGGTTCTCGGCCGGCACCCTGACCTGGTGGAAGCGGGTCACGCCGTTCTCGAGGCCGTGGAGGCCCATGAAGGCGTTGCGGTTCTCCACCGTGATGCCGGGCGAGTCGGCCTCGACCACGAACGCGCTGATGCCGCCGCGCTGACCGTCGTGCTCGGGGACGCGGGCCATCACCACGACCAGTTCCGCGATGACGCCGTTCGTGGTCCACAGCTTCACGCCGTCCAGCAGATACGCCGTACCGTCCTCGGTCGGGGTCGCGGTCGACGCCATCCGGGCCGGGTCGGAGCCGACATCGGGCTCGGTCAGCAGGAACGCGGTGATCGCGCCCTCCGCACACCGAGGCAGGAACCGTTGCTTCTGCTCGTCCGTGCCGAACATCTTCACCGGCTCCGGTACGCCGATCGACTGATGCGCGGACACCAGGGCCCCGAGGCTCGGGTGCACCGATCCGATCATCATCAGCGCGCGCCCGTAGTACGCCATCGTCAGGCCGAGACCGCCGTACTCGACGGGGATCTTGATGCCGAACACCCCGAGCTCGGCGAAGCCTTGCAGGTACTCGTCGGGGACCCGCGACTCCCGCTCGATCAACAGCCCGTCGAGCGTCTCGCAGTACGCCTTGAGCTTGCCGAGGAACTCCTCCCCACGGACGGCGTCATCGACCGCGGCTCGCGGATGCGGATGGATGAGCGACAGGTCGAAATCCCCCAGATACAACTGTTTGGCGAAACTCGGCCGCACCCACGCGGTCTCCCGCGCCGCCTCCGCGGTCTCCCGGGCTTCCCGCTCATCGACGTCCCTGATCACCCGCTGCTGCGTGGTCACGCCGTACCCCTTCCTTGGAAGGCTGTCCCTACCCACCAGTCTTACTCGGAAGTAGCCTCCTGTGAACCGCTGACGCCGTCCGGTCGATGGAGGGATCCTGGCCTTGATGAGCGAAGAGGTCACCATCCAGGTCCCCGGCGTCGAGCTGGCCGGGAACCTGACCGTGCCACCAGACGCCCATGGTCTGGTGGCGTTCGCCCACGGCAGCGACAGCAGTCGGCACAGTCCCCGCAACCAGTACGTCGCCCGCGTGCTCAACGAGGCGGGTCTCGCCACCTTGCTGTTCGACCTCTTGTCGACGGAGGAAGCCGCCGACCGGCGGAACGTGTTCGACATCCCTCTGCTGGCCGGACGGCTCAGCGCCGCGCACACGTGGGCGCGCGACCGAGACGATGTCGGCGATCTCGTGGTCGGGTACTTCGGCGCCAGTACCGGCGGCGCGGCCGCACTGTGGTCGGCGGGGAGCGGGTCCGACGAGGTCGCCGCGGTGGTGTCCCGAGGCGGCCGGGTCGACCTGGCCGGAGAGCGTCTGGCGAGAGTCACCGCGCCGACCCTGCTGATCGTCGGCGAGCGGGACACCGAGGTCCTCACCTACAACCAGCAGGCACAACAACAACTGCACTGCCTCAACCACCTCGAGATCGTCCCCGCCGCCACCCACCTCTTCACCGAACCCGGCACCCTGGAACGCGTCGCCACCTTGGCCCGCGACTGGTTCCACACCCACCTCCATGCCTGACTGGCCAACGGATCCTGCTCAGCTGGTCTCGGCGCAACGCCTGCTCGCTCTGGAGACTCCGGCGGCCTGGACACCTCCGGCCGACTACCTCGTGGCTGGTTGCTGGGTCTGCTTCAGTCGGGGCCTCTCGGGCCCGGGCAGAGCAGGTGATCCCGCGTGGGGTGCCGCCGTTGTGCTGGCCGGCGGCCACGTGGTCGGTCGCTCCTCGGTGGCCGGGGTCGCGACAGCCCCTTATGCCCCGGGCATGCTGGCTCTCCGCCTCGGCCCGCTGCTCAACGACGTGGTACGACGCCTCACGCCGCGGCCGGACGTCTTGCTCGTGGACGCGACGGGACGTGACCATCCTCGGCGGGCAGGCCTGGCGCTCCACCTCGGCGCGATGCAGTCGCTGCCGACGGTCGGCGTGACACATCGGCCGTTGCTTGCCACGGGCACCTGGCCGGCGGACGAGGCCGGTGCGACCGCGGCACTGATCATCGACACCGATCCGGTCGCCAGTTGGCTTCGCAGCAAGCGCGGAACCCGGCCACTCGTCGTCCACCCCGGCTGGCGAGTCGACCTGGACATCGCCGTTCAAGTCGTCCGTGACTCCCTCGCCGGACGCCGGACACCCGAACCACTGAGACTCGCCCGCCAGTCCGCCCGCCGCGCCCGTGCCGAGCAGTAGGGATTGGCACACCCGTGTTCGCGAGGGCTCGATGGTGAGACGCTGACCAGGTGGGACTGCGCCCGCTGCACGCGGTGGTGCTCGCCCTGCTGGTGGGGCCGGCCGGGTGCAGCGACACGTCGGCGCGGTCCGGACAGGAGCCGATCATGAGCATCACCGTGACGAGCACCGCGTTCTCCGAGGGCGGGCGGATCCCCAGCAAGTTCACCTGTGACAGCGACAACGTGTCGCCCCCGCTCACCTGGCGCGGCCTACCGGCGAACACGACCGCCCTCGCCCTCGTCGTCGACGATCCGGACGCACCCCGCGGCACCTATGTCCATTGGGTCCTACTCGACCTGCCCGCTGACCTCACCTCGCTCGGCGAGAACCTCACACCCCCACCCGGCACCGTCCAGGCCAAGAACTCCGCCGGCCGAGCGACGTACTTCGGCCCCTGCCCACCCAGCGGCACCCACCACTACCGCTTCACCATCTACGCCCTCTCGGCACCGACCGACCTTCCCCCCGGCGCGCCCCTCGACGAAGCCCTCAAAGCCATCAAAACCTTCACGATCGCCCAAGGCCGCCTCACCGGCCTGTACTCGCGTTAGACCGACTTCAGGAGGAAAGGACACGGCGGGCGGGTCTGTGGGAGACATCGGATCTGTGATGTGGTGGTGCCATGACGCTGTTATTGCACGCAGAAGGGGTGAGCAAGAGCTTCCCCGGGGTGCAGGCGCTGTCTGACGTGCACCTCGACCTGCGCCACAACGAGGTGCTGGCCCTGGTCGGTGAGAACGGCGCCGGGAAATCCACCCTGATGAAGTTGCTGTCCGGCATCTACGCCGCCGACGAGGGCGAGTTCTTTCTCAACGGTGAGCGCTTCGAGCCGGCCAGCCCGCGGCACGCGCAGGAGCTCGGGATCAGCATCATCCACCAGGAGTTCAACCTGATGCCCGACCTGACGGTCGCGCAGAACATCTTCATCGGCCGCGAGCCCCGCGCCGGGGGCTTCTTCCTCAGCGAGCGCAGGCTCAACACCCGGGCCGCGGACCTGATCGAGCGCCTGCAGCTCCCGCTCGAGCCCGGGTCCCCCGTCGGCGGCCTCACCGTCGCCAAGCAGCAGATGGTCGAGATCGCCAAGGCACTGTCGTACGACGCCCGCGTGCTGATCATGGACGAGCCGACGGCCGCGCTGAACGAGGCGGAGGTGGCGACGCTGCACGCTCTGATCCGGCGGTTCAAGAGCCCGGACACCGGCATCATCTACATCTCCCACCGGATGGACGAGCTCAAGAAGATCGCCGACCGGGTCACGGTCCTGCGCGACGGTCAGTACGTCGCCACGGTCGACACCGCCGCCACCAGCATGAAGGAGGTCATCGGCCTGATGGTCGGTCGTGCTCTGCGTACCGATGCCCAGCCCGAGGGCGTGCGGGAGGACCGTGAGGTCCTGCTCTCCGTCGAGGGCCTGTCCACCAGGGCACTGCTGAAGGATGTCAGCTTCGAGCTGCGCAAGGGCGAGATCCTTGGCTTCGCCGGGCTGATGGGTGCCGGTCGCACCGAGGTCGCACGCGCTGTCGTCGGCGCCGACAAGGCCGAGGGCGGCACCGTCAGAGTGCGCGGCCGGCCGGTCGGCATCCAGAGCCCGGCCGATGCCGCGAAGCACCGGATCGGTTACCTGTCAGAGGATCGCAAGCACTTCGGCCTGATGCTGGAGCAGGACGTGAATGCCAACATCACGGTCAGCTCGCTGAGCGAGCTGTTCTCGTCGTTCGGGTTCATGAAGGACCGGGCGATGCGGACGAAGTCCCGGCAGTACGTCGACTCGCTGCGGATCAAGACCCCGTCGATCCTGCAGACGGCGAAGTACCTCTCCGGTGGGAACCAGCAGAAGGTCGTGATCGCCAAGTGGCTGCTGAAGAACTGCGACATCCTGATCTTCGACGAGCCGACCCGCGGTATCGACGTCGGCGCCAAGGAGGAGATCTACGGGCTGCTCAACGACCTGGCGGCGCAGGGCAAGTCGATCATCATGATCTCGTCGGAACTCGAGGAGGTGCTACGGATGGCGCACCGGATCGTGGTGATGAGCGAGGGCCGCGTCACCGGAACGCTCAGTGCCGCCGAGGCGACGCAGGAGAGAGTCATGCACTACGCGACGCTGCGGCCGGACGAGAACCCCGAGGACGCGGCGGAACTCGGCCTCGAGCTCGACGAACCGGCCGGCACGGCTGACGAAAGCAGGTAGCGGATGACCACCCCCACGGCAACAACAGAGACGCAGCCGGTCGCGGCCAGGGTAACCGTCAGCCTGCGGGATCGCCTGCAGCAGTTCCTGGCGTTCGCCAGCCTGCTGGTCATCTTCGTCGTCTTCTCGATCGCCAACTCGAACTTCCTCACCTACGGAAACGTGCTGGCGATCCTGTATTCGACCGTGGTGATCG
Source organism: Kribbella caucasensis (assembly GCF_004361855.1). Taxonomy (GTDB): domain Bacteria; phylum Actinomycetota; class Actinomycetes; order Propionibacteriales; family Kribbellaceae; genus Kribbella; species Kribbella caucasensis. The sequence continues at coordinate 235,959 of NZ_SNWQ01000011.1, read as the reverse complement.
GCACCCTGGCACTGGGTACGACGTTCGTCATCATCACCGGCGGTATCGACCTGAGCATCGGGACCGGGATGGCGCTGTGCGCTGTGATGTCCGGCGTGATGATCGTCAACCTCGACATCCCGCTGGCGCTCGGCGTCCTCGGCACGATCCTGTTCGGCGGATTCCTCGGACTGATCAACGGATTCAACGTCGCCATCCTGAAGATCCCGCCGTTCATCGCGACCCTGGCGATGATGCTCGTCGCCCAAGGGCTGGCACTGGTGCTCTCGCACAGCACGCCGATCTACTTCAACGACGTCCCGGCGTACTCGAAGATCTCCCGCGGCAACCTGATCCCGGACTTCCCGAACGCGGTGATCGTCCTCGCGCTGATGGCGGTGATCGCGGCCGTGCTGCTGAACAAGACGATCCTCGGCCGGTACACGTACTCGATCGGCAGCAACGAGGAGGCGACCGCGCTGTCGGGTATCGACGTACGGAAATGGAAGATCATCGTCTACACCTTCGCTGGCCTGTTCATCGGCCTGGCCGGGGTGATGATCTCGGCCCGGCTGGGATCGGCGCAGCCGGCCACCGGGATGGGATACGAGCTGCAGGCGATCGCGGCCGTCGTGATCGGCGGTACGTCGCTGGCCGGCGGCAAGGGATCCATCGTGGGCACCATGATCGGCGCGCTGATCATCTCCGTGCTGAACAACGGCCTGCAGATCATGTCCATCCCGCAGGAGTGGCAGAACGTCATCCTGGGCTGCGTCATCCTGGTCGCGGTCTACGCCGACATGATGCGCAAGAAGCAAGTTTGACGAGCATCAACCGGATAGGAGCTGGATCGACATGAACAGAAGGCAGTTCGGGGCGGCACTGGTGGCCGCCACGATGACGCTGGCGGTCGCAGCGTGCGGCGGCGACGGGGACGGCGGCGCCGGTGGCGAAGACCAGAAGTACATCGCGATCGTTTCGAAGGGTTTCCAGCACCAGTTCTGGCAGGCGGTGAAGAAGGGCGCCGAGCAGCAGGCCGCGAAGGAGGGCGCCCGGATCACCTTCGAGGGCCCGGCGACCGAGGCCGACATCGAGTCCCAGGTGACCATGCTGACCAACGCGATCGCCAAGACCCCGGACGCGCTCGGGTTCGCGGCGCTGGACAGCAAGGCCGCCGCTCCGCTGCTGGAAGACGCGAAGTCGAGAAACATCCCGGTGATCGCGTTCGACTCCGGCGTCGAGGGTGACATTCCGGTCACCACCGCTGCCACCGACAACAAGGCAGCGGCCGCCGAGGCGGCCAAGCACCTGTCCGAACTGCTCGGCGGGAAGGGCAAGGTGGCGCTGGTGGTGCACGACCAGACCAGCAGGACCGGGATCGACCGGCGGGACGGCTTCACCGAATGGATGAAGGCGAACGCGCCCGGGATCACGCTGCTGCCTGCGCAGTACGGCGGCGGCGACCAGGCCAAGTCGGCCGACATCACCAAGTCGATCATCGCCGCCAACCCCGATGTCGCCGGCATCTACGGCGCCAACGAGGGCTCGGCGATCGGTGTGGTGAAGGGAGTCGAGGAGGCCGGCAAGAAGGGCATCAAGATCGTCGGCTTCGACTCCGGCAAGGCGCAGATCGACGCGATCAAGAACGGCACGATGGCCGGCGCGATCACCCAGAACCCGGTCGGCATCGGCGAGCAGACGGTCGCGGCCGCGATGAAGGTGATCCGCGGCGAGAGCGTGCCGAAGGTGATCGACACCGGCTTCTTCTGGTACGACAAGACGAACATCGACGACCCGAAGATCACCGCCGTCCTCTACCAATGAGAGATCTATGACCTCACCGTCACCTTCGACACCGGAAGCGCAGGACGAACTGGTCGACGCGTTGCTCGACGGTGGTCTGCGGATGCTGATCACGACCATCGTCGACAACGCCGGGATCACCCGGGCCAAGACCGTCCCGGCGGCGCGGCTGCGGACCGCGGTACGGGACGGGATCGGCCTGTCGCCGGTGTTCGCGTTGATGTGTACCGACGACGCGATCGCCTCGTCGCCGGCGGTGAACGGTCCGGTCGGGGACATGCGGTTGATCCCCGACCTGGCCGCGGCCGCACCCCTCGGCGTACGGGGTGATGTGGTCTGGGCACCGGCCGACCAGTTCGACCAGGAGCATCGGCCGATGGACATCTGCCAGCGGTCGGCACTGCGGCGGCAGGAGCAACGTGCTGTCGAAGCCGGGTTGACCGTTCTGCTCGGGCTGGAGCTGGAGTTCACCATGTTCACCGGGGATCCCGACGATCCCCGGGTCGCGCACATCGGTCCGCCGTACGGGGTCATTCCGACGCTTCAGCTGGAGGATTTCGCTCGCGATCTGTTCGACGCCTTCGAGGCGGCCGGGCTGATGGTCGAGCAGCTGCATCCGGAGTACGGGCGTGGTCAGGTCGAGGTCGCGCTGCCACCCGCCTCGCCGGTCGCGGCGGTGGATCAGGCCTTGCTGGCCAGGATGATCATCCACCGGCTCGCGCATCGGCACGGGCTGCTGGCGTCGTTCTCGCCGGTGACCGTGGCCGGTGCCGTGGGCAACGGTGCGCACATCCACTTCTCGGCAGCGACCGCGGACGCGCACTTTGGCGACAGCGAAGGGCAGTACGGGCTGTCGAAGCATGCCCAGCACCTGATCGCTGGGGTGCTGGCGGAACTCGATGGGCTGACCGGGGTGCTCGCGCCGAGTGTGGTCAGCGCCGACCGACGGGTGCCGGGCAACTGGGCGGGCGCCTTCACCTGTTGGGGTCCGGAGAACCGCGAGGCGGCGCTGCGGCTGGTTCCAGGCAGCATCACCAGCCGGCCAGCGTCGACGAACTGCGAGATAAAGATCGGCGACCCGTCGGCGAACCTGTATCTCGCCGCGACCGCTGTCCTCGCCTCGGCCCTGACCGGGCTCGAGGAGAAGCTTCCGTTACCGGCCCCGGCCGAGCGCGACCCAGTGATGTACACGGAGGACGAGCGCACTCGACTCGGCATCCGCCGCCTGCCGACCACGCTCGAGGCCGCACTGGAAGCGTTGGAGAACTCGCCCGTACTGCGGGCCGCGCTGGGCGAGCCGATCCTCAGCACCTTCCTCGCCGTCCGGCGGCACGATGCTGGCTCGCTCGGTGGGCTCAGCCTGGAAGACAGGGTTCGCGCCCTCCGCTGGCGCTACTAAACAGGCCGCCAGGCCCGCGGCCGGTTGGGGTCGGCGCGGGTCTGGCGTGCTCAATGCGGGACGGATCAGGTCTGCGGCATCGCCTGCTCTCCCACGGTGACCTCGGGCAGGTGTTCGCGGACCATGTAGCCGCTCGCGGCGACGATCCAGACCGCCGAGACCAGCAGCGGGATCGTGGTCATCATGACGCCGCCGGCAACGAACGCGCCGTCGCTGACGAAGATGCCGAAGGCACCGGCGAACGACACCAGCGCGGCCAGCAGGGCCAGGTAGCCGAGCCAGTCCGGCATCAGGTGGGTCCTCAGGACACCGACCCCGGCCGCAGCGAGCGGAAGCGCCGCCGCGAAACCGATCATCGTGGTGAGCACCGCGGACCACTCGAACAGCATCGTGGTGATACCCGCGTCCCGTCCTTCGACACCGTACGCCGTTGCCGCAGTCGCCCCGGCGTTGATGAAGATCGCACCGCCGACCAGTACGGAGCCGGCCAGCAGGGCCATGTGGATGTCGCTTCGCTCGTCCCGTTCCCTCATCGCCTCGGCGAAGGCGGCGGCGAACCAGATGATCAATCCGGCCGCCGCGCCCCACATCAGCGCGCCGGCAAGGATCATCGACCGGTTGTCGGTGAGGAAACTGGTAATCGCGTTCGCCGACTCGTCGACGCCTGGCGGGTTGCCGGGCAGGAACCTGCCCAGCAGAGCCAGGACGACGAACGCCAGTCCGGCGAAGCCACCCCAACGCAACTCGTGTCGCTCGGTCATGGGGAACCTCCTCAGGAAATGCACCGGGGGTTATGGTGCACCTACTGCCGATGTTCCGCTCTTATCCGTCCCCGTCAAGTGGTCGCCGACCGGCGTCGAAACGATCGTTCCAGGAGTAGATACAGAACCGGTTCAGTCCTGCGTTGTCAGGTACCGACAGCGACTGGCTCGCCGGCCGGAACAGGACGGATGAAGCCGGCGGAGTGGGCGGGGGCGAGGAAGTTGAGCAGTGGGCCATCGCGTTCGACCGAGGCGTCCGGCCAGTGCCGGCGTACCAGCCGGACGACCGGGTCGTTGGCAGCACTGACCACCACCAGGAACTGGTCAGCGCCGGCCGTGCGGGCGTCCCTCGCAGCGACGCTGATCAACTCGGCGCCGATGCCCTGCCGCTGGTCGGAATCCGCAACCACGACAGCCAATTCAGCCGTCGGTCGGGGCGTCACCATGCCCTTGGCCCAGGCCCACATCGCGTGGCCGATGATGCGGCCGGCGCGTTCGGCGACCCACGCCGTACCGGTGGGCTGGAGTAGTTGGTCGAGGACGGCCGGGCGGGGTGGGCGGCCGATCGCGGTCTGGAATCGGAAGTACAGGCTGAGATCGGACAGCGCGGACAACATCGCCGCCAACTCAGCGGCATCGCAGCCACTCGCCTTCCGGACCACCACATCCGACCGGACCATCTGAGTCTGTTTCACAGAGTCAGCCTGCCGGGACTTGGCTGAGTCTGTCAAGCAGACTTATCCTCCAGGTATGAGCGAGCAACTGACCCCGCCGGAGGCCATGCGCTGGTCGGCGGCGAACTGCACGATCTCCCGGACGATGGAGATCCTCGGCGAGAAGTGGACCTTCCACGTGCTGCGGGAGATCTTCCTCGGTGTCCGGCGGTTCGAGGACATCCGCGCTCGCACCGAGATCCCCCGCCAGGTGCTCACCGACCGGTTGAGCCGCCTGATCGACCGTGGCCTGCTGCGCCGCGTCCCGTACCGGCTGCCCGGTCAGCGCGGGCGCTACGAGTACCGCTTCACGAAGGCCGGCCTCGATCTGTACCCCGTCCTCGTCGCGCTGGTCCAGTGGGGCGACGAACATCTGCCCCTACCCGGTGGAGCGCCGATCGTCGCCCGGCACCGCGGCGACTGCGAGGAGGAGGTCCACGTCGTCATGCGCTGCGCCGCCGGCCACGAACCGCCGCCGCGCGAAATCGCCTTCCGCCCCGGCCCTACCGCAAGTCCTGTCTGATCAGAAGAAGCTTCCCGCACGGAGTTCCTGACACGGACCGTGGCGCACCGGATGCCGACAGCGAACGAATAGCCACGGGCACTGGAAAGCCATGGACGAGGAACGCCCTCGCAACTGGCTGGTGCCGGAGCTCGAAGCCGTGGTGATCGACACGGCCGGGCCGCTGCGCCTCGGCCGGTTCTGGGAGCGACTGATCGGCGGCAAGCTGATCCAGACCGAGGACGGCGGTGCGAACCTGGAGGACGGCCCGATCCGGATCTATTTCGCCTACGTCACCGACCACAAACACGGCAAGAACCGCGTGCACCTCGACCTCCGGATCCCGAGGGAAGTTCGCGAACAGGCGATCGAACGGGCCCTCGCCCTCGGCGCCACCGTCGCCCACGACGTGTACGCCGGCGGAAACTGGCAAGTCCTCCGCGACCCCGACGGCAACGAGTTCTGCCTCATCTGGCAGTGATTCAGCCGACGCGTTGGAGGGCTCGTTCGCGGCGGCTCGCGACGGTCGAGCCGGACTCACGGCGGGCCATCCGGCGCAGGACTACGGGAGCGATCAGCAGGCCCAGAATCGCCCAGACTCCCAGCACCGCAACGGTTTCCCAGTGCCGCCAGGAGTCGCCGATCTCGACCGCGACCGCTTCAGCGGGAAGCAACGCGGAACGCATCCCGAGGCCCATCCAGTAGATCGGCGAGAGCTGCGCGATCCACTGCACCCAGCCGGGTAGTGCGGTGATCGGGTAGAAGATCCCGGAGATCGCGATCAACCCCAACACGGGCAGTTGCACCAGACCTTGCCCGCGGGCGGACGTGAACAGCGATCCCAGGACCGCCCCGATCGGCAGTGTCGCGATGAGTCCGAGAACCAGCACCCAAAGCAGGGTGAGCCACGAACCCACATCGCCGATCGCGAGCCCGTCGATGATGAGCAGACCGGGGATCAGCAGGATCGCCAGATCGGCCAGCAGTCCGAGGGCAACCGAGACGACCCTGCCGATCAGGTAGCCGCGCATCCCGTTCGGTGTCGCCTTCGCCCGGAGCAGCGTGCCGTCCTCGCGGTCGGCGGTGAGCAACTGGCTCATGCTCACCATGCCCATCGCCGCGTTCATCCCGAGGATGCTCGGCAATGCCAACAGGCCCAGAGCGAAACCGGTGCTGCCGAACTCGCGATCCCGCAGGAAGAACAACGCCACCAGCATCAGCGTCGGCCAGAGGAAGTGACTGACCAGGTCCGCCCCGTTGGTGAACGACTGCCGCAGCTCGATCATCCCCCGAGCCCCTCCCGCCCGAACCGCTGCCACTCTCATCGGTCTTGCCCCTTCTCACTCGACCGGACCAAGGTGAGATACGCGTCTTCGAGCGACGCCCCGGCGATCTGGGTGGTCAGCGCGGCCGGCGTACCGCTCGCGATGATGCGTCCGCCGGACAGGATCAGGACCCGGTCGGCCAGTTTGCTCGCCTCGTCCAGGTCGTGCGTGGTGAGCAGGATCGTGGTGCGCAACTCGTCCGTGAGGCGGCGTACCAGTGCGTGGAACTCGTGCCGCGCGACCGGGTCGAACCCGGTCGTCGGTTCGTCCAGGAACAACAGCTCCGGCCGGCCGACGATGCCGATGGCGACATCCAGCCGACGGCGCTGCCCACCGGACAACGTCTTCAGCTTCTGCTCCGCCTGCCCGGTCAGGCCGACCAGCTCGATCAGTTCGTCCGCATCCCACGGCCGCGGGATCGCTGCGGTCGCGTACGGCGCGTAGTACCCGCCGAGGTGGGCGAGGAGTTCACGCACACGCCACTTGCTGTGGTCGCGCCAGGACTGCAGTACTACGCCGACCCGCGCGCGCCACGCTTCGTCGCCGTACGCGGGATCGACGCCGAGCACCTCGACCGCACCGGCCGAGCGCATCCGGAATCCCTCCAGGATCTCGATCGTCGTCGTCTTACCGGCCCCGTTCGGCCCGAGGACGGCGAGCACTTCACCCGGCTGGATCCGGAACGTCACGTCGCGCAGCACCTCGGTCGCGCCGTACCGCATCCGCAGTCCCTGGACGGCGACCACATCTTCCTCAGCCTTCAGCATGCCGTGAAAGCTACGTTGCGTTCAGAACAGCGGCAACGATCGCGCAGTCGTTCTGTCCTTGTTTTCGGCCGATTTCCGCGATTCAATGCAATGGGTTGCCGATGAACGCAACACTCCGTTGCAATGAGCTAACGGTGAACGCAACCGGCGAAGGAGAACGCATGCCAGGAGGCAGGCTCACCCACGACGATCGGCAGCGGATCGGCGTCGGCCTGACCGACGGACTTGGGTACGCCGAGATCGCGCGCCAACTGGATCGCCCGACCTCCACGATCAGCCGCGAGGTAGCCCGCAACGGCGGACCTCGGGGGTACCGTCCGGACCACGCCCACCACGCCACGGCGTACCGGGCCCGTCGTCGCGCCAACCACGTGGTGGATGCCGACGGCAACCATGAGGCGGTGGTGGACAAGTTCGCCGAGCGGTTCGGCCAGGTGATGACCGAGAACGGATTGCCGCGGATGGCGGCGCGGGTGCTGGCTCGGTTGTACACGACGGACTCACACAGCCTGACCGCCGCCGAGCTCGTGCGGATGCTGCGGGTCAGCCCGGCGTCGATCTCCAAGGCGATCGGCTACCTGGAGGACCTGGAGATCGTCAGCCGCGAACGCGATCCCCGAGGCCGGCACGAGAACTACTTCATCGCCGAAGACGTCTGGCTTCGCGCCTGGCAGGCCAGCGCCCGTACCAACGCGAGCTGGGCCGAGCTCGCCACCGAAGGCGCCGACCTCTTCGGCACCGACACCCCGACCGGGGCGCGGCTGCATCAGATGGCCGGCTTCTTCGCCCAGCTCAGCGACGACATGTCCGGCGGCCCGACCGCCGCAGCCGCCAACGACGCCGCCACCATCCTCGCCGCCTTGCTCCACGCCGGCCGCCCCCTCACAGCCACCCAGCTGGCAGCAGCCCTCAACTGGCCGAGCGACCGCATCACCACCGCACTCCAGGACGCCGAGACCTACTCCGCCTACACCGACCCCATCGTCCTGAACCGCCCAACCCCCACCACCTACACCGTCGCCGCCACCCCCACCCGCCTGACCCCAACCCAACGCCAGTTACTCACGCAGGGGCCACGGGTGTAGGCCGGGTGGGTACGCGTCGCCGTGGGTGACCATCCAGCCGACCGAGCTTGCCAATAGGGCGGCGGTGATGTCGAAGGCGTTCAGGCTGTCGCCGTCGCCCGCGGCGAGGTTGGCGACGTGGCCATCGGCGAACAGCAGCACCTCCCGACCACCGACTCGATGACTCGTCACCGCCGGGATCACCGGCTCCCCCTTGCCCAAGGCAACCAGATCGATCTCGTCGGCCGAGTGACCTGCGTTCACGAGCAGACACCCATCGGCCACCACACCGAGCACGTCGGCAGACAGCACCCCCGATCGCCCGGTCGCGGTGACCACGATGTTCGCCCGGCCGACCACCTCGCGGATTTCGCCGACACCGAACCCGTCGTACGACGCGACCGTGGCGCGGGCCGGATCCACCTCGGCCACGAGCACCTGGGCGCCGTGGTCCCGCGCGGTACGAGCCAGGCCGGCGCCGACTTCGCCGTACCCGATCACCGCGACGATCAGGCCGTGCAAGGAGAGCTGGGTGCGGGACAGGACTGTCTGCCAGGTGCTGGTGCCGACGGCGAATCTGTTGTGCAGGTGGTTCTTCAACGGCACGCTGTCGAGGTCGAACACGGGATGACGCAACCCGACCGCCGCCACCCGATTGAGCCCGGTGCGAGTGACCTCGACGCCGGCCCGGATCCCGTCGTACCCGGTCTGCGCCGCATGCACCACGATGTCGCCGCCCATCTCCAACGTGTGGGTCGGCTGCCACCCGACACACTCCTCGACGGTCGCGACCTCGATCCCGACATCGGGCTGGGTCGTCGCCGGATCGGCCGGGTGCACCATCACCTCAGCGCCCGCCGCCCGCCAGCCCTCGATGACGACCGCCATCTTCAAGTCGCAGTGCGCGGTCACGGCCAGCCGCACTCCCGCCAACGACGGCAGGCCGCGCGACGCCGCGGCGGTCCGCACCATCCATCGTCGCGTCCACCGCAGCCGCTGCTCGAGCCCGATCCCCTGCCACGCCGTCTCCGGTAGTCCCAGCATCCAGCCACGATGCCACAACAGTGTCTACGACCGCCGGAAGAGTGAACGCAGGACGGTCGAGGTGATGTGGCCGTCGGCGAGGCCGAGGGTGACGAGGTCGTCGAAGACTGCCTGGTCGGCCGCGGCCGCCCGGATACCCGCACTGAGCACGCGTTCCGATCCAGAGAGCCGGCCCGCGAGTGTCGCATGCCTGAAGTGCCGACCGAGCAGCCGCACAGCTCGCCGGTACGCCGCGCCCGCGCCGGCCCCATCCCCCGAGCGGAGCGCCGCGACGGCAGCACGCCCGGCGAGCAGGCCGGTCGCGACCGCGTAGTAGATCCCCTCGCCCGTCATCGGATTGATCAGGCCGGCCGCATCCCCCGCAAGCAGGACCCGCCCCGATCGCGGCCGCCAGAACCAACCGGACAGCGGCAGATGGTGCGCCCGCCACGAGTCCCCGCCGACCGTCGACCCCGGCAGCAACCGCTCGAGTTTGGCCAGCAGGTCCGCCCGGGTCGGATGCGGGCGCTTCGGATGCAGCGCCTCGCCGTACCCCACGTTCGACAACCCGTCGCCCCGGTCGAAGGACCACGCGTACGACGGCTGCCGGCCCTCGCCGTACACGATCACCTGCCGCGCATCCCGGCCCTGCGGAGTCGGTGCATATCCCCGCAACGCCAGCGCCGCCGGACTCGGCCGGCCACCGACAGCACGCCGTACGACGGAATTCGCGCCATCGGCGCCGACCACGACCTTCGCCGCGACCGATTCGTCCAGCAGCACCGAATCCGGCTGGACGGTCAACTCGCGGACGCGATGCCGGACCAGTTGGGCGCCGGCGGATACGGCCGCATCGACGAGCCGCTGATCGAAGACGGTCCGCGGTACGACCCACGTCGCTCGTTGCATCTCGCGATCCACCAGTTGGTCACCGCGTTCGAGGGAGAGCCGGCGGACGGGCGTCCAGTCGTCGAGGATCCCGGTGATGCCGACGTCCGCCAGCAGATCGAGTACGTGCGGCGCGATCCCGTCACCGCACGCCTTGTCCCTCGGAAAGTCCTCACGATCGAGCAGCACCACCGACAACGACGGCTCCACCGCCAACGCCCCCAACGCAACGCAGGCCCCAGCCGGTCCCGCCCCCACGACCCCGACCTCCCACACAGGTTTCACGGCACTGACCTATCGGCCGGGGCGTTTGCCTGGACGGTGAGTACGACGGGATGGCGGTACGACGGGCGCTCGGCTGGCTCGGCCCAATCGGCGGTCGGCGTGGCCGGTCCCTCCGCTGGTCGACTCGACCTCACGTGGTTCCTCGAGATCAACCACACGAGGCGGCGTTGGGACGAAAGTGGCCACCGGCTCGAACTGCTCCTCGGGCTCCTCGACCACCCGCACCGGCTTGGCCCGAGCCGCGGCCTCCTTGCTGGCGACCGGCTTCCCGACCGCGACCGCCCGCAGTGCGATCGGCGGTGGCTGCGGCTTCCGGTGCGGCCACTTGGTGCGGAGCTCGATGCCCAGAGCACCGATCAGGTTGCGGACGACAACGATGGTCACCGCGACCACGGGAATCGTGCAGGCGGCCAGCAACACCGACTGACCACCGGCGCCCCAGTTCGACGGATCGGTCCGGCGCATCGCCGAGATCATCGCCACCACGACGATGTTCGTGATGCCCAGCGCAACGACCGCGGCGATGGTCCACGTCAGCACGCGGCCCCCCAGGCCGGTGTCGTCAGCCGCCGCGACGAGCCCGGCGATCAGCCCGGCCAGCACGGGGACGGAGTACACGGCGGCGAGCAGCAGCCCCGGACTCGCGACCAGGTAGAAAATGTCGAACACCAGCGCCGTCCCGGCGAGCGCCGCACCGAAGGCAACCAGCATCGGCGGATAAGCCCGCACGACTGCGGCCACATCCGCCGGCAACGTCCGATACATCCGCTGCGGCAAGGCGTCCTTCCCCGTCATCAACATCTCTACCCTCATTCTGCCGTTCCCCGGCACCCTCCGTAACAACCAGCCCCACGCGAGTCGCCGTTCGATAGGCTCGATCGGGTGGATGAGGACGTTCAGCAGGCCGTGCACTCGGAGCTTCAGCTGCTGCTGCCGGACGTGCGCGGCAACGCCGAGCAGGTCGAGGCCCTGTTGCACCCGGAGTTCGTCGAGGTCGGTGCGTCGGGCAAGCGATGGGACCGCCCAGCGATGGTGGCCGCGCTGCGGTCCGGCGAGATCACCGACTCCGAACCGATCGAGGCGACCGAGGTCGAAGGCGTCAAACTCGCCGACGACCTGATCCTGATCCGATACGTCAGCCGTCGTACCGGCGGGGCCCCAGTACGCCGCAGCTCCCTATGGCGACGCCTCAACGGCCACTGGCAGCTCTACTACCACCAGGGCACCCCGGCGAACTGATCACCTCGTCGATCTGAGTCGATAGGCGACTGCGCCGAGCGACAGCACTCCGAGGCCGACGACGATCGACGGCCACGGCAGCGCGAAGGCAAGACCGAGACAGCCGACGAGACCAAGAACCGGTACGGCGCGAGGTGGTCGCCCTTCGCTTCGCTGGAGGGTCCAGGCCGACGCGTTGGCGATGGCGTAGTACAGCAGCACCCCGAACGACGAGAACCCGATGGCGCCGCGGAGATCGGTCGTCGCCGCAACAATCGCGACCACCGCACCGACGGCGAGCTCCGCGCGATGCGGGACGTGGTACTTCGGGTGTACCGCGGCGAGTCCGCTCGGCAGATGACGATCGCGCGCCATCGCCAGCGTCGTCCGGGACACCCCCAGGATCAGCGCGAGCAACGACCCCAGCGCCGCGATCGCCGCACCCACTCGCACGACCGGCACCAGCCACGCCAGCCCCGCGACGCGAACGGCCTCGGCCAGCGGATCCGGCGAATCACCGAGCCGCTCCGCTCCGAGGATCACCAGCAGCGCGACAGCCACCGCGGCGTACGTGATCAGGCTGATCCCCAGCGCCAGCGGGACGGCCCGCGGAATCGTCCGGCTGGGATCGCGGACCTCCTCGCCGAGCGTCGCGATCCGCGCGTACCCGGCGAACGCGAAGAACATCAACGCGGCCGCCTGCAGAATCCCGCCGGCCCCTTCACGACCAAGTTCCAACCGCCCGTACCGCGCATCGTCGGCGGTCAGCGAAACGATCACGACCACAGCCAGCAGAACCAGTACGACCGCGACGATGATCCGGGTCAACCACGCGGCCTTCTGTACACCGAAGTAGTTCAGCGTGGTCAGCGCGACGACAGCTGCGACCGCCACCACGTTCTTGTGGTCGGGCCAGAGATACGCCCCGACCGTGAGCGCCATCGCCGCACACGACGCGGTCTTGCCGACCACGAACGCCCAACCGGCCAGGTATCCCCAGAACGGCCCGAGCCGCTCGCGTCCGTAGACATAGGTCCCGCCGGACTCCGGGTAGACCGCGGCCAGGCGCGCCGACGAGGTCGCGTTGCAGTAGGCGACCACCGCCGCGATCGCGAGCCCGACCAGCAGGCCCGACCCGGCGATCTCCGCCGCCGGCGCGAACACGGCGAACACCCCCGCCCCGACCATCGCGCCAAGCCCCACCACGACTGCATCCCAGACCCCGAGCCGCCTGCGCAGTTCCTGCATTGGGTCAGTCGATCACACCAACAGGCCCCGGGACGCTCCGAGTCCCACGGTTTCGAGCCGTCCAGTCGGGTACCGGGGACGCATGGTTGAGCAGCGATCCGTGTGGTTGGCGACCGCCTCGTTTCCGGAGTACGACGTACTGCGCGCCGACGAGCAGCTACCGGCCTGATCGTCGTCGGCGGCGACCACGAGACCGGCGACGACACGAACACCGCGGCGGCATACCAGGGCCTGGTCGACTGGGCCGGCTCGGTATGGAACTTCTCGCCACAACCCGAGTACCGCTGGTCGGCCGAGGACTACAGCACCCCGGACCTGATCCCGTACGTCGGCCGGTCGCCGGGCAGCCACTCCATCCTGGTCGCCACCGGCATGCGCAAATGGGGCTTGAGCAACGGAACCGCGGCCGCCGGTGTCCTCCGCGATCTGATCCTCGACCGGCCGAATCCGGCGATCTCGCTGTACGACGCCGGCCGGATCGGCGACACGCACTCCGTCGGCAAGCTGATCGCCGACAACCTGAAGGTCGCCAAGGAGTACGCCGGCCGGCTGGTCCAGCCGTTCCGTGGCGGCCTCGACCATCTGGAGGTCGGTCAAGGCGGCCTGATCGAGGTGGACGGGCATACGGTCGGCGCTTACCGCGATTCCACCGGCGAGCTGCACACCGTCAAACCTGTCTGCACCCACCTCGGCTGTCCCTTGCACTGGAACCCCGCCGACACCACGTGGGACTGCAACTGCCACGGCTCCCGATTCACCCCGGCAGGCGACGTACTCGACGGCCCCGCCACCAAACCCCTCGGCTGACACAACCGCGTCGGCACCCGCACCGGTCCCAGGCACGCAAAAGGCGCGCGTCACCAGGACGCGCGCCTTCTGGACAGAGGGGAGGCTCAGCCCTTCTTCGCGATCCCGGCCATCAGGATGCGCTGGTAGGGCTCGAGCTCCTCCGCCGCCGGCACGTCGCCCTCGGGGTCCTCCGGGAACCAGCGGGCCAGGAAGTCCACGCCGGGCGGGACGATCGGCATACCGAGGAAGTGCTGCTCGATCCGCTCCGGGGTCCGGATCCAGCCGTTGCCCAGGCTCTCCAGGCCGGCCTTCTCCATCCCCTTCTGCAGCGGCTCGCCGGTGTCGACGAAGTCGGTGATGAACAGGTAGCTGCCCGGCACGAGCGCGTTCATGATCGTGCGGACCCACTCGTCCGGCTTCTCGTCGTCGTGGAAGTGCATGTGCAGCCCGACGACCATCAGTGCGATCGGCCGCTCGAAGTCCAGGTGATCCTGGATCTCCTTGTTCGCGAGGATGGCCTGCGGCTCGCGCAGGTCCGCGGTGACGACGATGGTGCTGTTGTTCGTCGCCAGCAACGCACGGCCGTGCGCGAGCACGATCGGGTCGTTGTCGACGTACGCGACCTTCGCCTCGGGGTTGATCTCCTGGGCCGCCTGGTGGGTGTTCTTCTGCGTCGGCAGACCACTGCCGATGTCGAGGAACTGATCGATACCCGCCTGGCGCACCAGATACTGCACGCCCTTGACCAGAGCCTCCCGGTTCTCGATCGCGCAGCGACCGGCGTCCGGAACGTACTTCAGGTAGGTCGCCGCACCCTCGCGGTCGGCGGCGAAGTTGTCCTTGCCGCCGAGCAACGCGTCATAGACGCGGGCGATGGTCGGTTGGGAAGTGTCGAACGCCGGAGCTTCATCCGGGCCGTCAGGAGTCGCCATCGGCGCAGCCTTTGTGTCGGAGGGATTCTTCTGCGTCACCCTAGTGCATTTCCATACCAGTCGTCGCCTGGTTCACCCCTGTCCGGAGTGTTTCGACGAGCAAGTCCGAAAAGCCTGATTTCTCAATAAAACAAGGGCTTCAGCCACTGAGGCCCACCACCCGCTTTGGCGACCTGCACCAGTCCAGTACGGCGGATGGTCCGCCCGGACTCATTCCCCCTAGCGACCCGGATCAACCACGATCCGCGAGCTTCGGCGCGTCGTCCGGGCCTTGTCGCTCCCCAGCGCCGAAATCGGTCACCTTCCGCGACCGGCAAGCGTGCTCCAACGAGTGTTTCACTACAGAACGTGTTGTACCGGACACAGGGCCCTCCAACGTGTACGATGCAAATGCAAGCCCAAATGCACGTGCATATGCCAAAGACGTACGGAAGGTGCAGCTGATGACTGCTGTCTACAACGGCATGCCCGGCGACGCGATGAGCGAGCTGACCTGGCGGAAGAGTCAGCGGAGTGGCCCCAACGGCAACTGCGTAGAGGTCGCGAAGCTGCCGGGCGGCGGCGTGGCGATGCGGAACTCGCGTCACACCGACGGACCGGCCCTGGTGTTCACGAAGGCCGAAATCGAGGCGTTCCTCGGCGGCGTCCAAGACGGCGAGTTCGACGACCTCGTTTAACCAGAACCAAGAGACAGAGACCCCCACACCGGGCGAGCGGTGCGGGGGTCTCTTCTTGTCCGGACGCAGGCGAAATGCGGCAGGAATGACGAAAGGCCGTCCCTTGAGGAGGAGGACGGCCTTTCGTCATACCGTCCTTGAGGAGGAGGACGGCTCTGCTGCCCGCTCCCTTGGGGAAAGGGAGCGTGTTACCACCGTCGACCGGACCCGATCACTGGCCCGGCGGACGGTCGATCAGAGGCGAACTACTGAACGGTGAGCGGCCAGAGTTGTTCGCTGCGCGGGAGTTCGGAGGCACTGCCGGGGCCGGCCGCGTTGTCCACGGTGATGCGCAGACCGGTGAACTTGGGCGTCATCACGCGCTGGTACTTCGACGCCCGGTCGGGCTCCGCGACGTACTCCGCGATCAGGTGGTCGCCCAACCAGATCCGCACCATCTTCCGGCCTCCTCCTCGATCAGTGGTCATGGCGCCAGGCTCACGATCGGATCGCCGTCGAGCTGCCGCACACCGCGCAGCCAGCCCTCGAAAGCCCAGCGCTGCTCTTCGGGGCAGCGCGCGACCAGTTCCTGGATCTCCCGCTCGGTCAACTCGCCAGGGGCACGGCCGTCGGCACGCTCGGCACGCTCGGCACGGTCCTCAGTGGGCTCTGTGTCGTGGTTGCTCATCGACTCGGGTTCCCCAACCAGTAATGCCGGCAGCGGAGCTGCCGACGGGGCCTGTAGAACCGGCCTGCCGAATCATGCGATGTCACGTTTTGCGAGATTCAGCTCACCATGTGTGCATGGAGCAATCATGGCGTCGGCACGCTGCGAATGCAAGCGCCCGATGCACGTGCATCCGCACGTTTTTGAGTTGTGACCTCCCGCGGCGGCTTCCCCGCCTCAAATCGGCCCTCGGCGGTCCCGAAACGGTCCGATCCGGCCGGTTTCAAACGCCTGATTTGTCCTGACAAACTCGCCGAGCGATCGTCGTGTGCCGCCAACACGACTCACTCTGTGTAGCCGACAGCGGTTTGCGAGGGACATGAGCCCCACGGAAGAGTGCCCGACGGCACCGCGGACGGAGTACGGGGTGGAACGGGCGGCGACGGGCCCGGAAAGCTCGGTGATGGTGTATGTAAGAAGTTCGGCAGATCGGCAGTTGAGCGTGCGATGATTTGTCGGGGTGTGCACCATGCCGTATTCGGTCGAGCTGGGGCGTCGGAGGTGAGTGGTGACGGAGTCGGGCGCGCAAAGCGGGCCGACCGCGCTTCGCATCATCCTCGGAGCGCACTTGCGGCGGATGCGGGAGGCGGCTGGGATCAGCCGGTCCGACGCGGGATGGGAGATCCGCTCGTCGGAGTCGAAGGTCAGCCGGATGGAGCTGGGCCGCGTCGGCTTCAAGGAACGCGATGTCGCCGACCTGCTCAAGTTGTACGGGATGGACGACGCCGAGGAGCACGACCGGCTGCTGGCGCTCGCCAAGGAGGCGAACAACCCGGGTTGGTGGCACCGCTTCGGCGACGTGCTGCCGAGCTGGTTCCACTCCTACCTCGGGCTGGAGGCGGCCGCCCAGCTGATCCGTACCTATGAGCTGCAGTTCATCCCCGGCCTGCTACAGACCCCCGAGTACGTGCGAGCCGTCGTCCAGCTCGGTCGCGGCCTGATCCCCGCCGAGGAGGTCGAGCGCCGCGTCGCGCTGCGGGTCAGCCGGCAGGAGGTGCTCACCCGGCCGCTCAACCCGGTGCGGCTGTGGGCGGTCGTCGACGAGTCCGTGCTGAGACGGCCGATCGGCGGCCGGAAGGCGATGCGGATGCAGCTGGAGCACCTGCTCGAGGCGACCGAGATGGGCAACGTCACGCTCCAGGTGATGCCGTTCGAGTCCGGCGGTCACGCGGCGACCGGTGGCGCGTACAGCATCCTCCGGTTCCCCGAGCAGGACCTGCCGGACATCGTCTACATCGAGCACCTGACCAGTGCGCTCTACCTGGACAAGCTCGACGACCTCGATCAGTACACGGCGACCATGGAGGCGCTCTGCGTCGCCGCTCCCCCGCCGAACAAGACGCCCGACCACATCCACCGCATCCTCAAGGACTTCGACGACTGACCCCGTACGGCCGTCAGGCGTTGGCGGTGATCCACTCCAGGAACGGTTTGGTCGCTCGCCAGTCGACGCGGATCCGGTCGAGCAGCTCGGGCGTGTGGATGACCGGCTCGAAGCCGTACTTCTTCATCAGCGTGATCGACTTGTGCCGGAGCAGCTCGATCCGCGGGTGCGTGGTGTCGTAGCCGCGGGGTGACGTCTTCAGCTTGTCGCCACCAAGGGTCCAGCCCTCGGTCTGCAGATCGGCCAGCAGCTTCTCCAGTTCGGTGCCGCGGCGCTCCTCGTCGATCGCGACCCGGATCCGGGCCAGCCGGTCCGCCGATGCCTCGTAGAACCCGGCCCCGACCCGTACGCCGGGGGCCGCGACCTCGACGTACCAGCCGGTGGATGGGCCGCAGCCGATGAACGCGCCCTGGTTCGTCTTGTACGGCGTCTTGTCCTTGGCGAAACGGACATCGCGGTACGGGCGGAACACCTTGGCCGGGCCGAACTCCGGTTCGAGCGATTCCATCAACGCGGTCATCGGCGCCCGAACCGACTCCTCGTAGACCTGTTTGTGCGCCGTCCAGAACGTCTTGGAGTTGTCCATCTCCAGGTCGTCGTAGAAGTCCAGCGCGGCAGCGGGAAACCCGGTGAAGCTCATGGCGCAACGATAGTTCGCCCGATCCGGGCTGCTGGACCGGATGGGTGCTACGCGTCGGTCAACCAGTGGGTTTCTCATGGTGCGGTGGTGACCCCAGCCACTACAGCGGACCGGCCGGTCGAGCCGAGGATGTGCGCGGAAGCAGACAAAATCCGGAGGGAGATGGCACTGATGGCACTTCTCGATCTGCAGGGTCTCACGGTTCCCGGTGGCTACGGCGGCGGCAGTGGATTCGGTGGCAGCACGCTGACCATCCTGGGGTGTGGCTCGCATCGGCCGAGCAACCTCAGCCTGCTGCTCTGTCACTGACGGGCAGCGAGGGGTCTGACGGCGCTTGGACCCGTCAGACCCCGGCCCGCCCCGGTCGGGCCGGGTCAGATCCAGCCTTCTTCCTGGGCTTTGCGGATGGCCTCGATGCGGCTGCGGGAGCCGGTCTTGGTGAGGATGTGGGACAGGTAGTTGCGGACCGTGCCCGCGCTCAGGCAGAGCTTGCGGGCGATCTCTTGTGCGGTCGCCCCCGTCGTCACCATTCGGAGCACCTCGCACTCGCGATGGGTGAGCGGATTCTCGCCGGCCCGCAGTGCCGCCATCGCCAGCTCGAGGTCGAGGACGGGCAGGCCGCCGGCGATCCGCCGGACTGCTTCGACCAGTTCCTCCGGCGACGCGTCGGTCGCGATCAGGCCGACCCGCGGCGCCATCCGGACCAGCGCGAGACTGGCCGCGGCGGAGGCCTCCCGGTCGACCAGGAGGAGCACTCCGAGGGAGGTGAGCTCGCGGCAGACCTCCTCGAGACCGACCTGGCCATGCATCGCCGGATCGAGTACGAGCACATGCGGATCCGCTCGCGCCGCGGCCGGCAGTACTTCGTCGGCACAGTCGAGCTCCGCCACGACCGACAGGTCGTCTTCCTTGGACAGCACCGCGGCCAATGCACCTCTGAGCAATGCGCCTCGATGCCCGAGTAATACCCGGATCACCGCCCCCGCCCCCCTGGTGACATCTTTTCGAGACTTACCGGTTACCGAATTCCCCAGCAATTCGAAAATTAATCACCAGACAGTCTGGTGCGAATCCGGCCAGTTGTCACCCCCTCGCGAGGAGTTGCCGATGCGCGAACACCCTAAGTAAACAAGGGCCCGTCGGTCAGCCTGACAGCTGGTTGCTCTGAGCAACGGGATGAAGTTGTCGGGCGCGAATCACCGGGTCAGACTGACACGCGGCGGTCGCGGACGACCTTGAGGGTGATGGCGGCGGCCAGGCTGACGGCGCCGAGGACCATGATCACGGTGACCAGGGTGGCGGCGTTGTTCAGGCGGCCGTCGCAGGCCATCGGGGTGATACCGCCCGCGGGCGTGAACACCGAGCCGCAGGCGGTCGAGCCGACGGAAACCGAGCGGAAACCCAGTGCGAGCCCACCGAGTAGTAGAGCCACGCCGGCGATGGCGAGGATCTTGTTCAGCGTCGTCACGAGTCCGCCGACGCTGGTGTCTGCGGGCATGCCGACGGCATGACCCGACTGCCCCGTTGCACTTCGTTCACTCCTGACCTCGACTGACACCTCTACGAACTTACGGTCCGCGGCCCGCGGATCCACATCCGGAGAGGGGTCAGCAGCGATTCTTCACAGAGTCCTTACTCAGGACAAACCTCACCGACACGTTCGGTCTCAAAGCACGATACGGCCGGTGACACTGGCATACCAGTGCCACCGGCCGTCTGGTCGATGTAAGCGATTACGCGGCTCAGAAACCGCCTGTGGTCGTTCCGCCACTTCCTGTCGCGGGCGTGGTGAAGGTGATATTCGGGTCAGGTCCCCACTGGTCGGCGGTCGACGGATAGTTCGCTTCCTGCCGTTTTACGCACTTCCACTCGACCGCGGTGTTCGGCGGCAGGTTGCTGATCGTGCCGGTCCAGGTCGGGTAGCTCGTCGGCGACAACTTCACCGCACTCGCCACCGACCACGCACCGAGCTGTGGCACATTCCCCACGACGTACACGGACTGGCCGGCCACCGTGGTCCCGTTCGAGCAGCTGAACGTCTTCGACACGACCGCCTGGCCGAGGGTGAACACGAACGTCTTCACCGATCCCACCGACAACGAGGCCGACTTCGCCACGACCAGGTTGCCACCCGCGTTGTACCAGCCGCTCGCGGCCGCGTCGAAGGCCGCCTTGTTCGCGTACTGCGTGAGCGCGGTCCCGTTGAGCGTGACTCCCGAGGCCTGCGTGTCCGCCACCAGCTCGACCACGTTCGCGCGGGAGGCAGGCGCACCGGAGTACGTCCCGGACGAGGCCGCGATCCCGACGGTCGCCGTTGAACCGACCTGCTGTTGGGTGAGGTCCGTGGTCCGTTTCGAACCGGACTGGTATCCGATGGTCGATCCGTCGTCCTCGGCCAGCGTGAAGGACGACGCGGTGGTGTCGGAGTAGACCCGGGCGACGAGCTCGTTGCGCGTCGAGGAGTCGGCGCGTTTGCCGAGCACGTTCATCGTCTGGTCGTCGACCACCATCTTCGGCAGGATCGCGCCTGCCCGGGCGTACGCGGGCAGCTGGAACTTGCCGTTGCGCCACAGCGGCACGTTGGTGAGGTTCTGCCCGGTGCTGACCGTCTTGGTGTTGGTGTAGTAGTCGAACCAGGTCCCCGCGGGCAGGTAGACATCGCGCTGCCGCTGGTTCGCGCCGGCCACGACGCCGACGAGCAGGTCCTTGCCGATCAGCTTCTCGTGGCCGGCCTCCCGCACGTTGGGGTCGTTCTGGTACTGGTACACGAGCGGCGGCATCAGCGGTTCGCCGGTGGTGTAGGCGCGATGCGCGAGCGAGTAGTAGTACGGCGTGAGCTCGTACCGCTGACGTAGATTCGCGAGGTTGCTCGGGACGTCACCGATCGAGTCGGGCGAGGTCTCCAGGCAGTCGCACAGGTTCTCGGTGTGCGGCCGGATCGGTACGTCGAACCAGGCCGAGTTCGCGAACCACTGGGTGTAGAGCTCGTTCAGGTCCGAGTTGAGCATCTCCCGCCGGAACCCGCCGATGTCCGACCCGAAGTAGTCGATCCCGGACATCGACATGTGCATCTGGACGTTCTGCTGCGACGCAAGGGCCGTGAGCTTCGATCCGATGTCGCCGGACCACATCGCCGTACCGGTCCGTTGGATACCACCTGCCGCCGAACGAGCGAGGAGAAACGGACGCTGCTGTACGGCGTTGTCCGTGTATCCCTTGGCGATGCCGCGGGACCATTCGAGGTTGTAGAGGTTGTGGTAGTCCGAGTGCGCATGCTTTCCGGGGAGGAGTCCCGCGGTCCAGTCGTTGCCGTCGTACATCTCCGGCTCGCCGAGGTCGAGCCAGTGACCCATCACCCCGGCGTTGACGAGCGGCTGCCGTTGGTCGTTGTGCCATTGGGCGCTCGCTGCCGGCTGGGTCCAGTCGATCATGCCGCCGCGACCCCACCAGTCGTTGCCGGTCAGGTAGACCGGGCTGCAACTCGAGCACCCGGCGCGGATCAGGTAGCCCGCCGACGCCATCGACGAGTGCTCGGGCAGGTTCTTCCCGATGTATGACTCCTCGATCGTCATCACGCCGACGCCGTTCGTGTCCCGGTACTGCGCCAGCTTCGTCGCCGGACTCGGGAAGTTGGTGGAGTCCCACTCGAGCGTGCCCATCCGGGTGTTGTCCGAGCCGGCCGTGACTCCGCCGAACCAGTTCACATCCAGCATCACGCCGTCGGTCGGGAACTTGTTCGCCCGCAGTCCACTCAGTGTGGTGTCGATCTCGGACCAGTTGTCATAGCCGTACTCCGACATCCACAGGCCGAACGCCTTCTTCGGCGGCACCGGCGGACGACCGGTCAGCTCCAGGTAGTCCTTGCGCACATCGGGCAGATCCGGCCCGGACATCACGTACCAGCGGAGCTGATCGCCGAAGGTGTCCATCGTCCACGGGTCGCCGGTCAGATCCCACTGCTGCTTGTAGACCTGGTCGACGAACATCCCGTAGTTCGTGGTGTTCGCGCCGACCGCGAACAGCACCGGGATCTGCGCGTTGCCGACCGGACCGTTGTCCGTGTCGTAGAGCATCGCGTTGCCGTAGGTGCCGCCCGTTCGCTGCCGGCCGACCCAGTCGCCGTCGGCGCTGCCGCCCATGAAGAACTGCTCCCCCAGGCCGTACGCGTTCTGCATCGACGACTTGGTGAAGCTCAGTCCTTTCCATGCCTGGCTGAGGTTTCTCGGACAGGTTGTGTTGAGCAACAACTCCGGCGTCCGGGCGGTGTCGTAGACCGTGGCGCACAAGGTGGTCTGGTTGACGTCGACCTTGATGCCCGGAGTGGTGAGGACCCCGCCGTTCTGGGTGAGGCTGGTCGGGCCGGGGTAGTCCGTCTTCGCGACCTGGGTGGTGTTGAAGATCGGCGTACCGGTGCCTGGTCCGGCGCCGGCCCCCATTTCGAAGTGGACGAGGTCGTTGTCGAGGAACTCGACCACCAGATAGTTGCCTCCGGCAGTGAACTGCACTCGTTGTACGGCCGCACGGGCAGCCGTGGTCGGGAGTACGACCAGCAAAGGCAGTAACAGAAGGAAAGCCACTAGTCGTTTCATGGCCGGGCCACCGTGATGTTGTCGAGGTTGATGCCGCCACTGGCGTAGATGGCCTTGACCACGCGTTTCCCGGCGGTGAGGTTGGTCGTCAGGGTTGCCGTCCCCCAGGTGTCCCAGTTGCCGGTTGACGGCAGGTTGAGGGTGCCGACGGTGACGCCGTCCACCTGGATGGTCCGTGTCGCCGCCGTTGCCGCGCCGTTCGAGTAGCGGAACTTGAGCACGTGGCTGCCTGTGGTCGAGGCGTTGGCGTCCACGGACACGGCGTCACCGGCGGACTCGAACCCGTCGACGAATCCCGTGCCGGTGTATCCGGGGTGGTCGGTGTTGGTCGACGTACCGGTGTTGTCGCCGAACTCGGCCTCGTACCCGGCCTTGTCCACGCCGTTCAGTACGACGCTGCGCGCTGCCGCGCTGGACGCGGTCTTGACGTGGGTGAGCTGCTGGATGGAATCCCAGTACCAGCCCTCGGTCGCCGCCTGCAACGCCGCGAGGGTCGCGTGGGCCGTCATCGTCGCGCCGTCCTTGGTGACCGAGGTCGGCTGGGTCGATGCCACTTGCAGGGTGCTCTTGGTGGCGAGCGGCGGAACGCTGACCGTCACCTGATGGCCGGCGAAGTTCTCGGTGGACGTGACCGTACGGGTCTGGTTCGCCGAGTCCTCGAAGTACGCGTAGTTGGTCGTGCCGGACGGGTACACCCGGAACGTGAGGTTGGTGTAGGTGTCGACGCTGTTGCCGATCGTGCCGCCCAGTTCGTAGTTCGCGTTCAGGTTGAGCGGGACGATCGCGCCGGCCTTGGCGTAGACCGGGATGGTGCTGGTGTCGGCGTTGTAGACCTTCGTGCCGGCACCCTGCGCGCGGCCGCCGTTCCAGAAGTCGTACCACTCGCCGGCCGGCAGGTACACGCTCTTGCTGGTCGCGCCCTGCGTGGTGATCGGTGCCACCAGCAACTGACGGCCGAACATGTACTGCTGTTCCTGCGCGGCCGCGGTCGTGTCCGTCGGGAACGCGACACTCATCGACTGCATCATCGGCAGCCCGGTCGTGGACGCGTTCTTGGCCTCCGTGTAGAGGTACGGGATCAGGTTCATCCGGGTGTTGGCGAACTTCCGGAACTTCGGGATCACCGTGCTGTCACCGGTCCGGGCCTGGACGTTCCACGGGGTTCTCGCCTCGGACGTCCCCGGGTTCGACTTCTCCGAGTGGTACTGCATGACCGGCGAGAAGGTCGCCTGCGCGGCCGATCGGAGGTAGAGCTCGCTGCTCGGGAACGTTCCGGTGAATCCGGCCATATCCCAGGACCAGAAGGGAATCCCGGACTGGCCGGCGCTCTGACCCGCGCGGACTGCTTGCTGGAAGGCGTCGAACGTGGACGCCTGATCGCCGGCCCAGAAGATCGAGTTTGCCTGGGCGCCCGCAGTACCGCCGCGGCTGAACAAGACGCCCTGGGTACCGAGCTTCGATTCGACCAGTTCTTTGTAGCTGCGGGTGTACTCGTTCGGGTAAGCGTTGTGGAGCTCGTCGCCCTTGCGGCCGCTGGCGCTGGTGACGTTCCGGCCGAAGACCGCCTCGCTTCCGTCGGTCTTGAAACCGTCGACGCCGACCTCGTCGATCAGGTAGGAGCGTTTGCTCATCCACCAGTTCGTGGCCGCCGTACTGGTGAAGTCGGGCACCGTGCTGTTGCCGAACCACTGGCCGGACGGGATCCGATAGGGGCCGCCGGCACCGTCACCGAGAACGTAGCCCTGGGCAACGGCGTAGTCGCGATCGTTGACGTGCTGTTGTGGTGCGGTCGGTGGGTTGGTGTCGAAGTCCTGTTTCAGTACGGGGATCTGCCAGAGGACCATCTTGATCCCCTGGTTGTGGGCGGCCGTGACCATCGCCTTCGGGTTCGACCACGCCGTACCGGCCGGGAAGGTCAGGTCGTTGTAGGTGAGCGCCTGGTTGCCCGGCTTCGGCGTGTACGTCGCGCCGTGCCAGAGGTAGAAGGTCGCCTCGTCACTCCACTGCTCGAGCACCATCGCGGAGTGCGGGATGTTGTTGTTCGTGACGTTCGCCAGTTCGGCGTTGACCTCGGCCTGGGTGTTCCACTCGTTGGCCGACATCCACAGGCCGAAGGACCACTTCGGCGGCAGCTTCGGCCGGGCCGTGACGGCGGTGTATTGGTCGACGATCTCCGCGCGGGTGCCGGTGAAGAAGTGGTAGTCGACGGTGGAGTTCAACGCGCCGCCGGTGTCGACCGTGAACCCGGCCATGTCGCTGAGATGGGTGCCGAGGTTGAACACGGAGTACCGGGTGCTCGGAACGTAGATGCCGTAGCCGGCCGAGTTGGTGAAGAACGGGACGCTGAGATAGGTCCTCGCGGTCGGCCCTTGGTCCTGGTACTGGTTGTAGACGTAGTTGTGGACGTCCTTGCCTCGCTGGTTCAGCGCGTCGTACCGCTCGCCTAGTCCTTCGAAGCGTTCGCTCGTTGGTGAGAGCCAGTGGTCCTCGACCTTTGTCACGGTCGTGCTGCCGTCACTCGCCCAACCGGTGTTGCGGAAGGTCGCGGGGTCGTACTGCCTGGCGATCAAGGTGGTCCCGTCGCCCTTGTAGACGGCGACCCGGTACGGCGTCTTCTGGATTTTGACCACCACGTTGGTGGTCGCGATTTGCAGGGTGCCCGCGCTGTCGGTCACGGTGTAGGACGACGATCCGCTGATGTTCAGGCCGGTTCCTCGTGGCGCGACCTGGACGTGGAATCGGTTGGTCGCGGGGAAGGCGAACCGGATCTTCGGCGTACTGCCGCCGCCTGCCGTGTCGGTGGTGGTCACGTCGACGCTGGTGCCGTTGTTGACGAACCCGGTCACGTTGCCGGCGCCGCTGAAGCTGGTGACGGAGAAGGAGAACGGGCCGATCGTCTTCTGGTTCGCGCCATCGACGTCCGCGTTGACGGTGTACGTGATCTGATCGCCGCGGACGAAGCTGCCCATCGGGATCTTCCAGTACGTGTTGTTGCCGCTGTTGTAGTCGAAGGCCGCGCCGATCGGGGTCTGGTTCACGCCGTTCTTGGTCCAGGTGATCCAGACCGTCTGCCCGGACGAGACCGGCCAGGTGGTGGTCTTGAGTTCGACGGCCTGCCCGGCCATCGGATCACGCGGGGCCCGCTCGGTCGCTGCGGTGTTGTACAACTCGTCGGCGCCGTACGGGGCGTGGAAAACACCTGTCAGGGTGCCGGCCCAGGCCGGGGTCGGGGTGAACTGGAAGAGGACTGCCGCGAGCACCAGGAGCGCGGCGATCCAACGTTTTTTGGGCATGACGGCGTACCTCATCACAGCCTCACTTCTCTCCGGCCACCGACCGGATGTATGAACGATCAGCTAGCTTGCGGATCGGGCGGTCAGGGAAGGGCGGTCCGCCTCGTCGGGTCTCAGGTTGGGCTGGAAGAGCTCGGCCAGGAAGAGTCCCGCTGCTCCCTGCGCCCAGGCCTCGTCGTCCCAGTCGTCCACCACGATCTCCAGGTCCCGCTGGAGTCCGTCGAAGACCGCGTTGCGTAGTGCGTCGTCGAAGCCGGGCAGGAACAGGTCGCTTTCCCGCGTCCCCTCACCAGCGAGGACGATCAGCTTCGGGTTCAACAGGTTGACCAGATTGCCGACGGCCGTCCCCAGGACCCGGCCGACTTCGTCGAACACTTCTGCGATCTCCCGATCACCGTTGCGGGCGCGGTCGGCGGCTTGCTCGATGTCTTGTGTCTTGGTTCTCTTCAGGATCGCGGGCTCGCCGATCACCGTTTCCAGGCAGCCCCGCCCGCCACACGCACACAACGGGCCGTCGGCAACCACCTTGGTATGACCGAACTCGCCCGCTCCACCACCGGCGCCGCGGTACAGCCGTCCGTCCAGCACCATGCCGAGCCCGACACCACGGCCGATACTGACCACCGCAACATCGGACACACCCCGTCCGGCCCCGAACCACTGCTCGTTCGCCACCAAGGTGTTGACGTCGTTGTCCACGACAACCGGCAGCCCGATCCTCTTGGCGAGCAGGCCGGCGAGGTCCACGTCATGCCAGTCCGCATACGTCGCATGCCGGACGACTCCGCTCGCCCGATCGATCACACCGGCCAGGCCGACGCCCACGCCGTACACCTGCCTGCTCTTGCCCTGCTTGCTCCTGCCCAGCCGGCGTACCACCTTGGCGACAGCCCGTACGACGGTGCCGACGTCGCCACCACTGACCGTCTCCGTCGCCCGCTCGACGATCTGCGCGCCCAGATCCGTGAGCACCGCGATCACCCGGGTCTCGGTCACCTTGATCCCGATCACGTACCCGGCATCCGCCTTCAACCCGAGCAACACCGGCCGCCGACCACCCCCGGACGAACCGACTTCGCGCTCCTCGACAACGCCGGTGTTGAGCAGGTCCGCGACGATCTCGGAGACGGTAGGCAGACTCAACCCGGTCCGCTTGGCCAACTCAGTCCGCGAAACGAGGCCTTGGCGCAACTCGGCCAGCACCAGCGACGCGTTGATCTCCCGGATCAACTCCTTACTCCCAGCCCGAACCGGCTGCACCCGCCCACCTCCCATCCCGAGGGCTTCCTAAGGTCACCGAAGGAAGTGGTTCCGGACGCTAACCCCACGACAGGACACCGGTCAACACCTCAAGCCCCAACAACCCACCGGGTACGCCGGGCCGGGTGCAACTGGTTCGCCAGCGCCGAGCGCGGGTGGTTCGCCCGGGATAGGCGCGAGTGGTTCGGTTGGGATAGGCGCGAGTGGCTCGGACACCTGGCCACGCCCACGAAACCCGACCCGGCGACCACCGAACAACCCACCGACGCGGCACACCGGACCACGACCCGGCAGCGCGCTCGACCCGTCCACCTCGTACGCCGGACTGCCGAACAACCCGCCGGGCGTGGACCACCGGACCACGACCCCGACGCAACACGAGAACCCCTCCGACCCGACCACTGTGGCTGACACGTCTGAGCGGGCTCCGCATAGCTGCGCAACCACTTCCGCCAGCCCACGGAATCACCCGACCCGGCGACCGAATCACCCGCACCCGTCGCGGAATCACCTGCACCCCGCCGCATCACCCACCCTGCCGCCGAGTTCTACATCAAGCAGCCGGACAACGAATCAGTCGCGCTCGTCCCGGGGCGAACCACGTGCACTCGTTCCGGCGGAGCAACGCGCGCTTATCTCCGGCGTGCTCGGCCGCACTCGCCCTCGCGAACCACCCGCACCACGCCCGGCGTACCCACGCGCGTCTGTCCCCGCGTACCCAACCGTCCTCGTCCTCGCGGATCACCTGCGCTCGGCCTCGGCGTACCCGGTGGATTGTCGCCACCCACCCACTTGCGCTAAGGCCCGGCCAACCGCATGCTGCCCCGTCCCGCCCGCGGACTGCCTGCGCCGCCGCCGGGGAGTCGTCGACCCGTTTGGGGAGGTTGGGATCTTGACAGGTCCGATGAGGGGGCTTAGTTTTTGACTAAATTTAGTGGTGAAGTAAGTCGAGAGGTCATTCTGTGGTCAACGTGCAAGGGCCGGCTCCTCGGGGGGATCTGGTGCCGTCGGGGATTGTTGGGTTGCTGGGGACCCAGGGGCCGATCTCGCGGGTGGAGATCGCGCGGGTGCTGGGGTTGAGTCCGGCGACCGTGACTCAGGTGACGAAGGATCTGATCGGGCGCGGGATCGTCGAGGAACTGGAGTCGGTGCCGTCGAAGGGCGGGCGGCCGGCGCGGTTGCTCGGGCTGGTGGCGGACGCGGGGGTCGCGATCGGCGCGAAGGTGACCGCGGATCACGTCGCGATCGTGACGGTCGAGCTGGATGGGACGGTGCGGTCGTCGACCGAGCATGAGTACGACCCGGGGGCGACCGACGCGCTCGACCGGCTCGGGCAGATCCTGGCGAAGGAGGTCGCCGAGCTCGACGATCGGCTGCTTGGCGTCGGGGTCGGCGTACCGGGTGCGGTGGATTCGCAGGCGTCGGGGATCGTGGACGCACCGACGCTTTCGTGGCAGGCGGCTCCGGTGGGACCGGTACTGCGCGCCGCGATCGGGACGCCCGTGCTCGTCGACAATGACGTGAACACGTTGGCCGCCGCGGAGCGTTTGTACGGGATCGGGCGCGACCATTCGGCGTACCTGGTGGTCACGATCGGGCGCGGGATCGGTTGCGGGATCGTCGTCGACGGCGGGATCTACCGAGGCGCGAACGGGGGCGCCGGCGAGATCGGCCACATCCCGGTCTGGTCATCGACGGCCGGGACCACCAAGGCGACCGGTTCCGGCCAGTTGCTCGGAGTGGAAGAGCCACCGTGCACCTGTGGGTCGACCGGGTGCTTGGAGGCCCACATCGGGGCGGCCGGGCTGGTGCGGACGGCGCGGGCGACCAACGTGATCGGGCCGCGCGGCACGCTGGCCACCTTGTTGCGCGCGGCAACCACTGGGGACAGCAGAGCGCGGCAGATCTTCGCGGACGCCGGCAGCATGCTCGGACGAGCACTGGCCGGGGTGATTCACACGGTCGACCCCGAGGTCGTCGTACTGATGGGTGAAGGGGTGGACGGATGGGAGTTCTGGCAGACCGGATTCGAGCCGTCGTTCCGGCGATCGTTGCTTCCGGCCCGCAAGGGCGTGCCCGTGGTGGTGGAGCCGTGGACAGAGGTTCAGTGGGCCCGGGGCGCGGCGTCGCTGGTGCTGGCGAGTCCGTTCGACAGCGCGGGCAACGGGGGCGAGCAGAGCCGCCTGGTCCGGGCCCGGCTGGGAGCCCCAGGCATAAACCAAGGAATGAACCAAGCAACAAACACAGGAACAACCCCATGAACGGCACGATGGACCGCACCGAGGACCCCACCGTGAGCCGCCCGGTCGAAAGCACAGCGAACCGGACCACGACCACCAGGCGGCCGCGGAACTGGAAGACCCTCGGCTGGGTGCTGTTCTTCCTGCTGCCGAGCGCGATCCCGCTGTTCGTCTTCACCCTGGTCCCGATGGTGTCCAGCCTCTGGGTCAGCCTGCACAAGTGGAACCTGATCTCCCCGATGGAGTGGGTCGGATTCCGCAACTACACCAACCTGCTCACCGACGAGACGACCCGGCGGGTGTTCCTGCACACGCTGATCTACGTCGCCGGTTACCTGCCGATCGTGTACGCCGGTGGGCTGGTCCTCGCGCTGGCCCTCAACCAGAAGCTGAAGGGACGTGCGTTCCTGCGGGCCACGTACTTCCTCCCCGTCGTCACCAGCTGGGTCGTCGTCGCGCTTGTCTGGAAGTGGTTGCTCAATCCAACGAACGGTCTGGTCAACCAGCTGCTCGGCGCGGTCGGTCTGCCCGAGCCGGGCTGGTGGACCGATCCGCAGTGGGCGCTGCCGGCCGTCATCCTGTCGTCGGCCTGGAAGGACCTCGGCTTCGTCATGGTGATCCTGCTCGCCGGGCTCCAGTCGATCCCGAACGACTTCTACGAGGCCGCCAAGGTGGACGGATCCAACGCGTGGCAGAGGTTCTGGCGGATCACGCTGCCGCTGCTCTCCCCTTCGACCTTCTTCGTGGTGGTGATCTCGCTGATCAACGGCTTCCAGGTGTTCGACCAGGTCTACGTGATGACCGCGGGCGGCCCGTCCGGGTCCAGCCAGGTCGTGGTCGGGCAGATCTACGACCTCACCTTCAGGTACGGACGCGCCGGTGAAGCGTCCGCGCTCTCCTGGATCCTGTTCGCGCTGATCCTGGTGATCACCGTGATCCAGATCCGCGGCCAGCGGAGGTGGGTCCACTATGCGTGACACCCGCTCGCTCCCCGCCCGGATCGCCTTGTACTGCGCTGTGCTGGCGGGCGCCGCGATCATGCTGTTCCCGTTCCTGTGGACGGTGATCACCTCGATCACGCCGGAAGGATCACTGGCCGACGGTCCGACGTTGATCGTCGACGACCCGACACTGGGCGCTTATCGGACCCTGCTGGACGCGATGCCGATCTGGCGGATCCTGGTCAACTCGCTCGCGATCGCGGTCGCCTCGACCGTCCTCCAGTTGATCACCGGCTCGATGGCGGCGTACGGGTTCGCCCGACTGCACTTCCCGTTGAAGAACGTGGTGTTCGGGTTCTACCTGGCCACGTTGATGGTGCCGTTGCAGGTGCTCGTCGTACCGCTGTTCATCGAGATGAAGACGTTCAACCTGCAGGACACGTACTTCGCGCTGCTGGCCCCGACGATCGCGTCCGCGTTCGGGGTGTTCCTGCTCCGGCAGGCGGTCACCGCCGTACCGCTGGAGCTGGACGAGGCGGCCACCATCGACGGCGCCGGGCACCTGCGGATCTTCACCACGATCGTGTTGCCGCTGATCCGGCCGGCGCTGGCGACCGTCGCGGTGTTCGCGTTCATGGGCAGCTGGAACAGCTTCCTCTGGCCGCTGGTGGTGATCCGGTCGCCGGAGTTCATGACCCTGCCGCTCGGCCTGTCCACGCTGCAAGGCCAGTTCACAACCCAGTGGGACGTCGTGATGGCGGGTTCCGTCGTCTCGATCGTGCCGATCGCCATCGTCTACCTGCTCGCGCAGCGCCACATCATCGCCGGTGTCGCACACACCGGTATCAAGTGAAGGGATCCCCTCGAATGCGCATCATCAAAACAGCGGTCGCCGCGGCCGCACTCACCGCGCTACTGGCCGCCTGTGGCCAGGGCTCGGCGACGAAGGAAGCCGCCGCACCTGACGGCAAGACCACTGTCCGGTACATGAACTTCTCCGCCAACGACGGCCATGAGAAGGACCTGACCGCGATCGTCAACGCGTTCCAGACGGCCAACCCGGACATCACCGTCCAGGTCGAGACCGTGCCGTACGCGAACTACTTCACGAAGCTGCAGACCGCGGTTGCTGGTGGCACCGCGGCCGACGCGTTCGAGCTGAACTACGAGAACTTCGTGACGTACGCCAAGAACGGCTCGCTGGCCGAACTCAAGGAGGTCGACGCAGCGGCGTACAAGAAGTCTCTGTACGACGCGTTCACTACCGACGGCAAGCAGTACGGCGTACCGGAGTCGTTCTCGAACGTCGTGCTGTTCTACAACAAGGACCTGTTCAAGAAGGCCGGGGTGGCCGAGCCGAACGCCGACTGGACCTGGAAGGACGAGCAGGCCGCGGCCGAGAAGCTGACGAACAAGGGCGCGAAGGTCTGGGGCGACTACCAGCCGGTGTCGTACAACGAGTTCTACAAGGTGCTCGCGCAGACCGGTGGCGAGTTCCTGAACGCGGACCGGACCGAGGCCACGTTCAACTCGCCGCAGGGTGTCGAGGCGGCCAAGTTCCTGGTCGGCAAGGTGGGCAAGACGATGCCGACCGAGGCGGACGGGGCCGGTACGCCGGACTTCGACTCCAAGCTGTTCAAGTCGGGCAAGCTGGCGATGTGGCACACCGGGATCTGGATGTTCAGCGGGATGGCCGACGCGCCGTTCAACTGGGACGTGGCGGTCGAGCCGGGTAACACCCAGAAAGCGTCCGCGATGTTCGTCAACGGGCTGGTCGTCAACGCCGCCTCGAAGAACGCCGAGGCCGCGCAGAAGTGGATCACCTACCTGGCCGCGTCCGACAAGACCACCGAGACCCGGCTGGCCACCTCCTGGGAGCTGCCGCCGGTCGCCGACGAGGCCAAGCTGGCGCCGTACCTGCAGCAGCCGAAGCCGGCCAACCGCAAGGCCGTGTTCACCGCGCTGGAGGAGACCGTGCTGCCGCCGGTGATCGAACGCCAGCAGGAGATGCAGGACATCGTCACTCAGGAGCTCACCTCCGCCGCGGCCGGCCGCAAGCCGGTCGAGAAGGCGCTTGCCGATGCCCAGACCAAGGTCAACGGCCTGCTGAAGAAGTGAAGGACCCGATGATCACCTCCGCCCCGGGCCTGTCCGAACTGATCCCGCCGCAGGAGCTGGCTCAGCTGCGGGCTCTGGCCCAGCACAGCCACGCCGTCATCACCGAGCACCAGGACTCCGGTGGTGCGTACCCGGCCGCGCCGACCTTCTCGGCGTACCGGGGGTACGCGTGGCTGCGGGACGGCTCCTTCACCGCCGAGGGGATCAGCCGGTACGGCGATGTCGCATCGGCCGAGCGGTTCCACGACTGGGTGGACCGCGTACTACGGGGCCGCCGCGCGCAGGTCGATGAGCTGCGCGCGGCGGTCGCACGGGGTGAGACCCCGCCGGTCGAGTCAATGCTGCCGACCAGGTTCACGTTCGACGGGCAGGACGGGTCGGACCCGTGGTGGGACTTCCAGACCGACGGCTACGGGATGTGGTTGTGGGCCGTCGTCACCCATGCGCGGCGGCACGGGCTGGACCTGGAGCGGTGGCGGGGTGGCATCGACGTGGCGGTCGACTACTTGGTCGCGTTCTGGGACCGGGCGTGTTACGACTGGTGGGAGGAGCACGTCGAGCATCGGCACGTCTCCACGCTCGGGGCGATCCACGCCGGGCTGGTCGCGGTCGGTACTCCGGAAGGTCTGGAAGTTGCCGCGAGCATCCGTTCGCTGGTGGATGCGGAAGGTGTGGTGGACGGTCACCTGACCAAGTGGCTGGGTTCTGCGGCCGTCGACGGGTCGCTGCCGGCCTGCGTCGTACCGTTCGGATTGGTTGCTCCCGGCACTGCTCTGGCGGTCGGGACGTTGGCCGCGGTCGCGCGTGATCTCGATGCGGATGGTGGGGTGCACCGATTCACCGCGGACGTGTTTTACGGAGGTGGACAGTGGATTCTGCTGTCGGCTCTGCTTGGCTGGAATCTGGCCGCGGCCGGCGATACGGCTGGTGCACTCCGGCATTTGCGGTGGATCGCGGAGCAGGCCGATGAGCAGGGTGATTTGCCCGAGCAGGTCCCGCACCATTTGTTGCATCCCGGTTCGCGCGACGAATGGATCGCCCGGTGGGGGACCGTGGCGACGCCGTTGCTCTGGTCGCACGGGATGTATCTGATCCTCGCCGACGAGCTCGGCATCATGACTCAACGAGGGAACGCCTGACATGATCACGCATCGCCCGTACGGCATTGAGCACCCGTACGCCGTATCGCCCGACCAGCGGGTCCCGGTCCTGCCGTTGACCGGAGAACCGGTCCGCCTCGGCGTGGTCGTCTCCCCCGACGTCGAGCGCGTGGTCTGCGAATGGGGACCGGTCGAGTTGACGCTCTCCCCCACGCAGACGACCGCTGCCGACGCAGCCGCACTGGCCGGAGGTGAAGGCCACTTGAGCGATGCCCAGGCGAACGCGCTCGGCGGCGACGGCGGCTGGTCCGTCGTCACGCCGCCGGTGGTGGAGCCGGTGAAATACCGGTTTCATGCGTTCGGAGCGGTTGAGGAGACGACCGATTGGTTCGAGGTCTATCCGGCTGCGTGGACGTCCTCGGGCGGAGAACTTCGCGGTGGCGGCGATCGGGCACTTGGGATCGAGTGGCTCGTGTCGGCGGCTGGGGTGCACCGGGCGCGGTTCTCGTTCGAGCTCGGGCCGGACGATCACCTGGTCGGCTTCGGCGAGCGGTACGACGCACTCGACCAGCGCGGGCGGTCGCTCGATGCCGTGGTGTTCGAGCAGTACAAGTCGCAGGGGGTCCACGGGCGGACGTATCTGCCGATGCCGTTCGCCCACGTGGTGGATGCCTCGGGCAACGGCTGGGGATTCCACGTCCGCACCTCCCGGCGTACGTGGTACTCGTCGACCGCCGACACGTTGACGATCGAGGTGGCGCTCGGCGACGAACCCGTCGTCGACCTGGCGATCTACGAGGGCGGGCCGACCGCAGTACTGAAGGCGTTCCTCGACGAGGTCGGGCGGGCCGAGGAGCTGCCGTCGTGGGTGTTCCGGTTGTGGGCCTCTGGCAACGAGTGGAACACCCAAGAGCTGGTGATGGCCCGGATGGACGCGCACCGCGACCTGGAGATCCCGGTCGGCGCTGTCGTGATCGAGGCGTGGAGCGATGAGGAAGGCATCACGATCTGGCGCGACGCGCAGTACCAGCTGAATGCCGACGGGCGTGCGCATCAGGCCGCCGACTTCAGCTACCCGGCCGATGGTGCCTGGCCGACGCCGCAAGCGATGATCGAGGAGTTGCACGCGCGCGGGATCAAGGTGATCCTCTGGCAGATCCCATTGCAGAAGACCGAGTACACCGAGGGCCAGGTCGCGGCCGACGCCGACGCGATGGTGCGCGACGGACACGCGGTACTGGAGGCCGACGGTACGGCGTACCACAATCGCGGCTGGTGGTTCCCGCAGGCGTTGATGCCCGACCTGTCGGTGCAGCGGACCCGGGATTGGTGGACGGAGAAGCGTCGGTATCTGGTCGAGGACTTCGGAGTGGACGGGTTCAAGACCGACGGCGGCGAGCACGCGTGGGGCCACGATCTCGTGTACGCCGACGGGAAACGGGGGGACGAGGGCAACAACCTGTTCCCGGTTCACTATGCGCGTGCGTTCGGTGATCTGCTCCGATCGGCGGGCAAGGCGCCGGTGACGTTCTCGCGAGCCGGGTTCACCGGATCCCAGGCGCATGGGATCTTCTGGGCCGGCGACGAGGACTCGACCTGGGAGGCTTTCCGCTCATCCGTCACCGCGGGGTTGACGGCTGCCTCGTGCGGAATCGTCTACTGGGGTTGGGATCTGGCCGGCTTCTCCGGCCCGGTCCCCGACGCCGAACTCTACCTCCGCGCCGCGGCCGCGTCGGCGTTCATGCCGATCATGCAGTACCACTCGGAGTTCAACCACCACCAACTCCCCCTCCGCGACCGCACCCCCTGGTACGTCGCCGAATCCACCGGCGACGACCGAGTGATCCCCCTCTTCCGCCGCTTCGCAGTACTCCGCGAGAACCTGGTGCCCTACCTCGCCGGGGAAGCCGCCAACACGATCACCACTGACCGTCCCCTGATGCGGCCCCTCTTCTTCGACCACCCGGATGACCCCGAGATCTGGAACCACCCCCACCAGTGGCTCCTGGGCAACGACCTCCTGATCAACCCCGTGCTCGAACCAGCCGCGACCACCTGGACGACGTACCTCCCACCCGGCGACTGGATCGACGTCTGGACCGGCGACCCGACCCCTGCCGGTCTCGTGGTCCGCGACGTACCCCTAGACATCCTCCCCGTCTACTGCCGAACCCCACGGTGGCCCGCCCTACGCAACCTCTTCTGACGGTTCACCGCCTGCCGTTCAGCTCTAACGTGCTTAGCAGGTTCTGCAAGGTCGCGAACCCACCCACGCAATCCGGCTCGCACCCCTTCGTCGCCTGCACCTGCAGGTCATCCGCCAGGTCCTTCTGGCTAGCCGCCGACAGCACCCACCCAAGCGGCGCGGACAATGACGGCTGAGCGCTCTGATGGATGACGAAGATGCGGTCCTGGATTCGAGGGTGATCGCGAAGCCGCCGGCAGCCGACGCTGTCCGTACAGAGGTTTTCGCCCGCCACCACCTTCGCCGCCTCCCCCAGCAACGGCAAGCTTTCAGCCTTGTTGTTCCTGGCGGTATAGAACTTCGTGACCGGCGGAACCAGACTCTCCGGCACCTGCATCCAGTCGAGGTCGTGGTCGGCCTCCGTCCCCGGAATGACCCGGTGGTCAGGCCCGACGACTTCGTCCTTCCTGGTGCTGAAGTCGGGCCCGGTCCCGTTCTCGATGTAGACGACGAGGGGCACCACGAAGTCACCGGTGCCGGCGGCAACCACTTGATCGTTGTGACGGCGTACCGGCTCCTGCCAGGACGGGCCAAGATCGACGATCGTGCTCAGACCCGTGTTGTCCGTGTAGCCGCCGTCGACCAGTTGAGCCGCCTCAAGACCACGACAATCCGAGACCACCCCCGACGGCGTGACATACGGAAACCGGCTCGCCAGTAGCCCCGCGGTAAGAGCCGGAACGTTGCCCAGACACTCGTCCGCGGCATCCTCAGCTGTCCGTCCGTAGGAGCCGAAGAGATCGTAATTATGCGCCCCAGCCGCGCCAACACCGCACACTGGCGACCCCTCGACCGCCGCGGCGCCCTCACTGAGATCCACCTGACTCACCAGCGCGTTACACCCGTCCCGAACAGCCGTCGACGTCAAAATGAGCTGCCCAGTCACCGCACCAGGCACCTCAACGCTCCCCGGCAGGAACGGCGTCCGAAGGTCGGCCAACTCGCGTTCCCACGAGGTCTCCATCAGCTCGGCCCGGTCGAGCGGTTGCCTCACCGGCTCGCGATGCGCGGCCTCGGCATTGAACCGCACCCCTGTAGCACTAGCCAGCAGATCGCCCGACAGCAACGAGATCGTGGCGGCTCCCAGCGCGTGGTGGCTGGTGATGGCTTCGACCGCGCCAAGTGGCTGATCGGTGAACCTGGCGACCGTCAGCCCCAGCGCACCTCCACTGGCCCCGGCCGAGAACAGCGCCGCCCGCCGACCACACCCGCCACCGGCCGCACTGATCCGCTGCAGCGCCGAAGCAGTCCAGTACGTCGCCCGGATGCCGCCGCCTTCCGCCGCCACCATCAACATTGGCCGGAGCCTCAACCCCGCTGAGCCCTCCACCGGAACGGCACAACCGTCGTCCTGGGCCACCCACGCTTCGAAGGCCTCCTGCATGGTCGGCCGATCCGGGACCGCACCACCCGCGTCGACCGGATGGATGTCCGTCTTCCCGCCGACCAGCCCGGTCACCAGCAGGGCCAGGACGAGCAGCCCGATGATCGGTGTCGCCCGCCGGCGCAACCGCTGCGGACCCCACTGGAACACCTCGGGCGGCTGCCGTTCCTGGGCGTAGACGACCACCACGCCGACCATCACCACCAACGTGGTGAGGGACAGCATCGTGGCCGCCAGGACGCCGAACACGTCGGCCACCGGTCGCGGCCAGATCGCGAGCGCGACGAATCCGGCGATCGAGGCACCGAGGAGGACGGCCCGGAGGACCTTCCGTGGTTCGGCGTTGACGTCCTCGTTCCCGGTGAGGTCCACACCGGGCGTCGCGAGGCGGCCGATCCATTTCCGGACGCGCTTGCTCTCGGGGAAGCCCGGCGCACCCCAGTCGGCGACCGCCCGCAGAACAGGGCGCGCCGCGAACCACGGCAGGACGGCAAGCAGTACGCCGACCAGCAACGCGATCCCCGGGACCACGACGTACGAGGCGTTCAGGAGCCCGACCGCCTCGAGCGAGGCGAGACCCGCGAACGCACGGACCATCCCCAGTCCGGCGAGTGACAACGCAGCGACCGTCAGGACATCGCCGACCGCCATCACCTCACCGGGGAAGGCGTCGTCGACCGGGCTCAGCGGCTTCGGCGCGGTGTTCGGCTTGCCCCGTCGCCACCTCGAGAGCACGATCACCGCGATCGGGATCGCGCTGAACACCACCAGTCGTGGCCAGAAGATCTTGCCGCCGTCCAGTACGTCGACCAGGCCGGCGACGACCAACAGGACCAGCGGACCGAGCACCCACAACCAGATCACCTGGCGCCGCGGCTGCTGGTGCTCGGCATCGTCGTAGAAGGGCCAGTGGCCAACGCCGCGGACCCGGCGCAGCGCCCAGTCGGCGCGGATCCGGCCGAGCACGAAGATCGCGGGCAGCAGCACGACGAAATAGGTGAGCCCGGCAACGATCGCGTGCAGGATGCCGGACGGCTCATCCAGCCAGCGACGCTGGACGTCCGGCAGTTGGTCGAACACACTGCTGCCCGGCACGATCGTCAGCGCCGCGATCGGGAGGAACGCGAGCAGGCCGAATCGCTGGATCCACAGCGCCCGCCCGATTCGCCGTACCAGAGTGGAGCGGACCGTGGCGATCGCACCGGCGATGACGAGCATCAGAACGCCCGCCCACTTCAGTGAGGTGAACACGGCGACAGCTGCGACCAACGGATCCGAGACGCAGTCGCCGCCCGCACACCGCTGGCCGCCGAGCACGAGCATGCCGACGGTCTCGAGCGCGTCGAACGCGGCGATGGCGATCACGAACGTCCGCACCCAGGAAAGCGTGCGGGTGAACAGGAACGCGGCCGCCACGTACCCGGCGATGAAGAGGGCGTCGAGTGGAAGGTAGAGGAAGAGAAGTTCCTCCCACTGGTCCAGCTGGTTGACGTCGAGGACGCCGTGCCAGTCGTCCTGCAGCCGGGCGCCGAACGGACCGCTCATCCCGTTGAACGACCAGGTCGACTCGTTGTCCGCGAGGAAGCCGCCGGACAACAGGCTGATCTCGTTCATCGCCAGCCAGAGCGCGACGAGCGCCGCCAGCAGCGCGCCGGGCATTCGCGTCGCTACCGGCTGGGGCGCCGGCGGCCACGGGGTGCCGGCCGGTTCTGGTGATGCGGTGTCGCTCGACATACGGAGAATCCCCCTGGTACCGGCCGGACAGTGCCCTGATCGCTTGATCGCCCCGTGGGGGCACAGTCTGTTACACCGAGTGACCGAACGCCAGACCCGGCGCCACGCCCGGTGTGCTGGTCAGGACACTGGGCGATGCTCTAAGGTCTGACGTATGAAGAGTTCTGCAGATGTTCAGTCGGCTACCTCGATCGACGCCTGTGCGGTCCGGCTGGTCGATCCGGAGCGGGTGGCGGCCGTCAATGCCAGGATGCCGTCGGAGCAGGACGTCGTCGACACCGCCGACGTGTTCGGCCTGCTCGGCGACCCGCGTCGGTTGAAACTGCTGGTCGCCCTGCTGGACGGCGAACTCTGCGTCTGCGACCTGGCCGCGGTCACCGGCATGAGCGAATCGGCGACCTCCCACGCACTCCGGCTACTGCGCGCCCACCGGGTGGTCTCGGTACGACGGGACGGCCGGATGGCGTTCTACCGGCTGGACGACGCCCACGTCCGGATGCTCGTCGACCTCGCCGTCGCCCACACCGAGCACACCGAGGCCATCCACCCGGAGCGTGACCGATGAGCGCGAACCACGACCACGGACACGGACATGGGCACGCGGTGAACGCCTCGGCTGATCGACGGCTGCTGAGCGGGGCGCTCGCGTTGATCGTCGGGTTCATGGCGGTCGAGGTGATCGTCGGGTTCGCGGCCGGATCGCTGGCGCTGATCACCGACGCGGCGCACATGCTCACCGACGCGATCGCAATCGTACTGGCCCTGATCGCGATCCGGCTGGCGGCGCGTCCACCGGCCGGCGGATTCACCTACGGCTTCAAGCGGGTGGAGATCCTGTCCGCCCAGGCCAACGGGATCACCCTGCTGCTCCTGGCCGCGTACTTCGTCTACGAGTCGGTCGACCGAATGATCGACCCGCCCGAGGTGAAGGGCGCGCTGGTCCTGATCACCGGTGTGGTCGGCATCTTCGTCAACCTCGCGGCCACCTGGCTGATCAGCAAGGCGAACCGCTCCAGCCTGAACGTCGAAGGCGCCTACCAGCACATCCTGAACGACCTCTTCGCGTTCATCGCAACCGCGATCGCCGGTCTCGTCGTACTGCTGACCGGGTTCGCCCGGGCCGACGCGATCGCCGCGCTGATCGTGGCCGCGCTGATGCTCAAGGCGGGGATCGGCCTGGTCCGCGACTCCGGCCGCATCTTCCTCGAAGCGGCTCCCGCCGGACTCGACCCGGCTGCCCTCGGCACGGAGCTGTGCGCAGTACAGGGTGTGGTCGAGGTCCATGATCTGCACGTCTGGGAGATCACCTCAGGCGAGCCGGCCGCGTCGGCGCACGTACTGGTCCGCGAGGGTTTGGACTGTCACCAGATCCGCGAGGAGATCGAGGTTCTGCTCGCCGAGCGGCATCACCTCACCCACTCGACGCTTCAGGTCGACCATGCTTCCGGCGACGTGGAGGAGGCGCACTGCAGCGACGCTCACGGTGCTGTCCATCGGGCCGTCACAGCCGCTGGATCAGCACCTGACCAGGCCATTCCGAATCCTTGACCGGTACGGCGAACGGCTCGGCGCGGGTGAATCCCTGCCCTTCGTAGTACCGGATCAGGGCCCCGTCGCCGCCGGCGAAACAGTCCACCCTGAGCAGCCCGACGCCGAGGTCCTTCGCCAGCACCCGGGAATGGTCGAGCAGCCTGGATCCGACCTGTTGCCCACGAACCGACGGATCGGTCACCAGCAGCCGGACGTACAGCTCCGGCTCGGTTGCCGGCGGCACATACGGCATCGCGTCGCCGACCGCGAGCGCGCCGACCACCCGGCCGCCCAGCTCGGCGATCCAGAGACCACCGGACTCGGCGAACGCGGTGATCTGCTCGACCCGGCGCGGGTTCGTCGAGTGCGGCTCGGTGCCCCACTGATCGGTCCGCCCCTGGGCCACCAGCCACTCGGTGGCGCGGTCGAGCATGCCGAGGACCGCCCCTACTTCCGCCTGGCCACCCGGCCGAATGAACGTCACTTCAACATCTTGCCAGGCTGGTCCGAAGAATATTCTGGGCGCGATGTCGAAAGCCGCTCCGTGGCTTCTACCTCCAGGGTGTAGGCACTCACTTGAGGAGAGGGATCGAGATGACCAAGCACGCCGAAAAGCTCGACAAGGAGTTCACTGCGCCGCTGCAGAAGAGTGACGCCAAGGGCGGCTGGACGTACGTCGTGATGCCGGGCTCGGCCGAGTTCTTCGGCACCCGCGGGCTGGTCAGGGTGCGCGGGACGATGGACGGCCACCCGTTCGTGACCTCGTTCATGGCGATCGGCGACGGTACCCACAAGCTCCCGGTGAAGGGAGACTTGCGGGACCGTCTCGGCAAGAACCCCGGCGACGAGATCACCGTCCACCTGCACGAACGCCTCTGACGTCAGGCGGGCCAGGTGAAGGCGGGGTCGCGGCGGTAGTCGTCGCGGCGGTCGGCGAGCGCCATCCGGACCATCTCGTGCGCGCCGGCGCCGATCACCTTGCGCAGCGGGGGTTCCGGCTCGTCCAGGAACGCCAGCAACGCCTCCGCCGCCACCCGTGGCGACTCTTCGGTAGCGGCCTCGGCCGACGCCTCGGCAATGAGCTCCGGGGTCGGGTAGGCCGGCATGCCGAGGATGGCCGCGCGGGTTTCGTCGTACGCCGGGTTCGCGGTGGTGAAGCGCATGCTCGAGCCGGCCCAGTCGGTGGCGAATCCGCCGAGCTGGAGCAGGTGGACCCCGATCCCGAGCGGTGCGACCTCGGCCGCGAGCGAGGCACTCAGCCCTTCGAGCGCCCACTTGGTCGCGTTGTAGGCGCCGAACAACGGCAGATACCCGACCGCGCCGACGCTGGAGACCTGCACGATCCGCCCGGACCCACGCGCCCGCAGATGCGGCAGCACCGCCTGCGTCACCCAGACCGCGCCGAACAGATTCACATCGAACTGGTCCCGGATCTCCTGCTCGGACAACTCCTCGATCGCCCCGACCAGCCCGTACCCGGCGTTGTTCACCACCACGTCCGGCGTACCGACCGTCGACACGACCTCGGCCACCACCGCCTCGACCTCGGACCGGACGGAGACGTCGAGCCGGCGCGTGACGAGCCGATCGCCGTACTCCTTGACCAGGTCGTCGAGTACGCCGTCCTGCCGGATCGTCGCCACCACGCGGTCGCCGTGCTCCAGCGCCACCTCGGCGAAGGCCCGGCCAAGTCCACGGCCCGCACCGGTCACGAACCACAGGCGTTCAGTCATCTCACGGTCTCCCTCTTGCGGAATCAACGAGACGAACCGTAACGTCTCGTCTGTGAATAGTCCAGACCAGCGCCGCCGCAGTGACCGGGCGCACACCGCGATCCTGACCGCGGCCGCCGAATCAGTCAGCGAGATCGGCTACGCGAAGACCACTATCGAAGGCATCGCGGCCCGCGCCGGGGTCGGCAAGCAGACGATCTACCGCTGGTGGTCGTCGAAGGGCGCAGTGGTGCTCGACGCTCTGCTGACCGAGCACACCGTTGACGAGTGGCCCGACACCGGCGAGCTCGAAACCGATCTGCGGTTGGTGCTGCGGGCAACGGCCGCCGAGTTCGCCGACGCCCCGATCTCGGCGACCTTCCGGGCGCTGCTGCTCGACATGCAGCACGATCCGGCGCTCCGCGAGAGTGTGATGACCCGGATGCTCGGGCCGCAGTTGGAGGCGACCAAACGAAGGCTGGTGTCCGCGCAGAAGGGCGGCCAAGTCGACGCCGACCTCGACCTGGACGTGGCTGTCGAGGTGCTCTTCGGGCCTATCTACCACCGCTGGATCCTGCAGACCCACCCGTTCGACCAGACCTACGCGGACGCCATCACCGACCTCGCCATCCGTGCTCTCAGACCAACCGGGAAGGCAGGCCGAAGGCGGCGAACAACCCCGGATCGCCGAACACCGTGATCCGCGCGATCCCGTCCGTGCTCACCGTGAGGACCGCGATACCGAAGGCCTCGTAGGAGCCCGAGGCGGTACGCCGGTACGCCGCTGCCGCGGGTTGCCCGTTGGCG
Organism: Kribbella caucasensis; assembly: GCF_004361855.1. Classification (GTDB taxonomy): domain Bacteria; phylum Actinomycetota; class Actinomycetes; order Propionibacteriales; family Kribbellaceae; genus Kribbella; species Kribbella caucasensis. Next base: position 192,903 of record NZ_SNWQ01000011.1, on the reverse strand, counting down.
CGGAGCGGGGTCATCCGCCAATCGCCCGGCGAGCCGAGCGCCGCGGACTCGAAGTACGGCAGGCAAGTGGTCAGGCCGGCGAACCAGGTCCGCGACGGCGTGAACTCGAGCACCGTGTCGGCCCGGAGTGCCCGTTCGAGCGCGGCCAGGTCGGAGTTCTCGAAGGCGGTGATGTACTGGTCGAGCAACGCCTTCGCCCGGGCGTCGGACGGCTCGACGATCTCGTCGCCGTCAGCATCGAGTTCGGCGAGTCTGGCGCGGGCCCTTTGCAGGCTGCTCTTCACGGCCGCGACGCTGATCCCGAGCATCCCGGCGACATCGGCGGCCGGGAAGGCGAGCACTTCGCGCAGGATGAGGACCGCCCGCTGGGACGGTGGCAGGTGTTGCAGGCTGACGATCAACGCCAGCCGCAACTGGTTGCGCTCGGCCACCACCTCGGCCGGATCCGCCAGCGAGTCGGGGATCGGCTGGACCCACCGGATCTCCGGCCCCGCGAGCACGACTTCGGCGTACGGGTCGTTGCCGGGCGCACCCAGTCCGGACGGCACGTACCGGCGATCCCGGTGCCCGAGCGCCGACAGGCAGGCGTTGGTCGCGATCCGGTACAGCCAGGTCCGCAACGACGCGCGCCCCTCGAACCCGCCGTACGAGCGCCAGGCGCGGACGTAGATCTCCTGCACGACGTCCTCGGCGTCGTCCACCGAGCCGAGCATCCGGTAGCAGTGCGCCAGCAACTCCCGCCGGTACACCTCGGCCCGCTCCGCGAACTCCTCCGCACCCACGACCACCGCCACAGTCTGCCTCCTCAGCATCGAACGTCGAGAAGGCAGACCGCGACGGCAGCCGAAAGGAATCGGTCCCCAGCAGGATCAGGCCAGCAAGATCAGGCCAGCGAGACCAGCTCCAGGTAGTCGTCGGTCCAGAGGTCCTCGGTCGCGTCGGGCAGGAGCAGGACGCGGTCGGGGCGCAGTGCCTCGATCGCACCTTCGTCGTGGGTGACCATGACGATCGCGCCCGGGTAGCCGCCGACCGCGCCGAGCACCTCGTCCCGGGAGGCCGGGTCGAGGTTGTTCGTCGGCTCGTCCAGCAGCAACACGTTCGCGCCCGAGTGGACCAGACCGGCCAGCGCCAGCCGGGTCTTCTCACCACCCGACAACACCCGGGCCGGCTTGTCCGCGTCGTCCCCGCTGAACAGGAACGACCCGAGCACCGACCGCACCTCGCCGTCGGTCAGCCGGGGCGCCACGGACGCCAGGTTCTGGCGGACCGTGACCGCCAAGTCCAGCGTGTCGTGCTCCTGGGCGAAGTACCCGAGCCGGAGCCCGTGCCCGTGGATCACGCGACCGCCGTCCGGCTGCTCGTGACCCGCGAGGATCCGAAGCAGGGTGGTCTTGCCCGCGCCGTTGAGCCCGAGGATCACGACCCGGCTGCCCCGGTCGACGGCCAGGTCGACACCCGTGAGCACGTCCAGCCCGCCGTACGACTTGGTCAGGCCGGCTGCGCTCAGCGGGGTCCGTCCGGACGGCGCCGGCTCGGGCAGACGGATGCGGGCCACCCGGGCGGCGCGGCGTACCGGCTCGAGGCCGTTGAGCAGGTTGTCCGCCCGGCGGGCCATGTTGCGTGCGGCAACGGCCGTGTTGGCGCCCGCCTGCATCTTGGCCGCCTGCGCGTGCAACACGGCTGCCTTGCGTTCCGCCGTACTGCGCTCCCGGGCGCGCCGCCGAGCGTCGACGTCCAGCTGTTCCAGGTACTTGGCCCAGCCCGTGTTGAAGATGTCGATCGTCACGCGCTGCGGGTCGAGCTGGAACACCCGGTTGACGGTGCCGGCGAGCAGTTCGCGATCGTGGCTGATCACCACCAGCCCACCGGAGTAGCCGAGCAGGAACGAGCGCAACCAGAGCACGGAATCCGCGTCCAGGTGGTTCGTCGGCTCGTCCAGCAGCAGGGTGTCGTGGTCCGCGAACAGGATCCGGGCCAGCTCGACGCGACGCCGCTGCCCGCCGGACAACTCCCCGACCGGCTGCTCCAGCGCACGCGCCGGCAGCCCGACACCAGCCGCCAACCGGGCAGCCTCCGCCTCGGCCGCGTACCCGCCGGCGGCCTGGAACTGTGCGTCGGCCCGCGCGTAGGCCGCCATCGCCCGCTCCAACGCCTCACCACCCAGCGCATCCCTGCCCGACGTCTTGCTGCCCGGCGCCCCGCCGCCCGGCGCCGCGCTGTCTGGCTGGGAGCTCGCGCGCTCCATCGCCGCCTCGGCCTTCCGCAGTTGCGCGATTGCGACGTCCAGTCCGCGCGCCGACAGAATCCTCGCCGTCACCGTGATCGAGGGATCGGCCGCCCGAGGGTCCTGGGGCAGGTAGCCCACCGACCCGGTGGTCAGGATCGTCCCGGCCGCCGGACGTTCTTCGGCGGCCAGGGTTTTCATCAACGTGGTCTTGCCGGCGCCGTTCCGGCCGACCAGCCCGATCCGGTCCCCCGGGCTGATGTGGAACGCCAGGTCCGACAGCAACAGCTGCGCGCCGACGCGAATCTCTACACCGCGAGCGGTGATCATGATGGTTACTCTCCGTGATAGCTGATGGACACACTTCTGCTGCGGAAGCGGGTCGTGCAGCTAGACACAGAGGCAAGTAGCCATGCACCCAGGGTAAAGGCAGCCGTCGGTGATCGTCAGCCGAATTTCGGAGGCTAGCCTCTGAGACGCATGGTTACCCCTTCAGAATCCGATGGGGCAACCATGCACCCGGGAGGTTGGCCTCTGAGATTTGCCGGGAGGTCGACGGTGAAGCGGGCGCCGCCGTCGGGGTTGTCGGTGACGACAATCGTGCCGTGGTGCCACTGGACGTGACGGGCCACGATCGCGAGCCCCAGGCCGGTACCGCGGGTCGGGGCGGCGTCCGAGCCGCGTCCGAACCGCTCGAAGATCCGGGCGCGATCGGCGAGCGGCACACCAGGTCCGGCGTCGTCGACGTGGATGGTGACACCCAATCCGCCGGCCTCGACGAAGACGCCCTTGCACCCGCCGGCATGGTCTTCGGCATTCTCGACCAGGTTGGCGATCACCCGTTCGAGCCGGCGTTTGTCCGCCTGCAAAACCAGGCCCGCGGCGTCCGCTGCGACCGTGGTGACGGATCGACCGGCCGTGGCATCGGCGGCTGCCTGGACGAGTTCCGCGATCATGACGAGCTCGCGGCTCCCCCGGTCGCCGCCGTCATCGCGGGAGATCTCCAGCAGATCGACGACCAGCCGCCGGAACCGCTCCAGGTCGTCACCAAGCAACTCGACCGGCTCGCGGACGACCTCGGGTAGCTCGCCGCGATGGTTCTGGATCAGCTGCATCGAGTTGAGCATCGTCATCAGCGGCGTCCGCAGTTCGTGGCTGACGTCGCCAGCGAAACGCGCGTCGGCCGCGACCCGCTGCTCCAGGGCGGCCGCGGTCTGGTTGAACGAAGTCGCCAGCCCACCGAGATCCCGGTCGTCCTCCGCCTGCAGCCGCGCATCCAGCCGACCGCGCGCCACCGCCGACGCCGCGTACGTCAGCTCGGCCAGCGGCCGCAACGCGAGCGTGCTGGCCAGCCGCCCGACCGCCAGCCCGAGCAACAGCGTCACCAGTACGGCGAACAGCAGCGTGATCCGCAGTGTTCGAAGGGTTCCGTCAAGCCCGTCAAGCGGATGCCATTCGAAATAGGCGTCGCCCGGACGGCTCAGTGGTACCCCGACCGCGAGCACATGTTGCCCGGCGACCTGGAGTTGCTGGTCGGACTCACCACCCGCACGAGCGTTCGCAACGAGTTGGGGCGGAAGATCGGCCGGGCTCCCGACCGCGGCGTACCACTGGTTCTCGAAGTAGACCAGCGAGGCCGCCCGATCGGTGGACGGCAGGGAGTCGAGCAACTTCCCCACCGCCGGGTGGACCCTGGACAGGCCGTAATGCAAGGCGGCCGCGTTGTCGGTCGTCTCCACGATCGCCGAGTCGGTGCGCTGCTGGATCAGGTAGTGCGAGACCACACCCCAGGTGACGAGCGCGAGCACCACCGACAGACCGAGGGCGAGCAGTCCGTAGGCCAGCATCACCCGGTCCCGCAGCCCGAAACCACGCAGGCCGAACCGCCGCATGTCACCCTGCCAGGCGATAGCCCAGACCGCGGGCGGTGACCACGTGCTGCGGGTTCGCCGGATCGCGTTCGACCTTGACCCGGAGTCGGCGGATGTGGACGTCGACGATCCGGCTGTCGCCGAAGTACCCGTAGCCCCAGACCTTGTTCAGCAGGTGTTCCCGGCTGCAGATGCGGCCCTCGACACCGGCCAGCTCGGCCAGCAGCTTGAACTCCGTCCTGGTCAGCGGCAGCGGTACGCCGTCCCGCCTCACCTCGATGGCAGACAGGTCGATCTGCAGGTCGCCGAGGACGAACCGCTGAGACTGCGGCGTCGTGGCCGGCTCGACCCGGCGGAGCAACGCGCGGATCCGGGCCGACAACTCCTTGGCCACCAGCGGTTTCGTCACGTAGTCGTCCGCGCCTGCCTCCAGACCGGCGACCACATCGTGGCTGTCGGTCCTGGCCGTCACCATGATCACCGGGACGGCACTGGCCCGGCGGATCTCACGGCAGACGGTGAAGCCGTCCCGGTCCGGCAGCATCAGATCCAGCAGGACGACGTCCGGGGGTTCGCGGCGGAACGCGGCGAGCGCGTCCACCCCGTTGGCGGCTTCGAGGACCTGATAGCCCTCGTCCTCCAACGCGAGACGCAGTACCCGCCTGATCCGCGGTTCGTCATCCACCAAGAGCAGATTGTGTGCCACTTTTCCAGTCTTGCTCGGCGGATCGGCCGGCATAGGTGACTTCTGTCATGACTTTTTCATCGGCCCGCAGGTAGTGGATGACGCCTTCTTGACGTTCACGTTGACCCGGCCGGTTCGTGCTCCAGGCCGGCCTACGGTCCGAATCATCGAGTGTTCCGAGGAGGATCCCATGGTCAAACGAAGGCGTTTCGCGATCGTGACGGCAGCCGTCGCGAGTCTCACGCTGGTGGCTGCCTGTAACAACAACAGTGGCTCCGGTACGGCGTCTGGCGGATCCGGTACGACGGGCACCGCGGTGACCGGCGGAACCCTGAACCTGCTCGGGTCCGGTGACGTCGACTACATGGATCCGAACATCAGCTACTACTCGAGCGGGTACCTGAACCTGCGGATGTGGAGCCGGCAGCTGTTCACCTATCCGGCCGAGCAGGGCCAGACCACCAACCCGGTTGCTGATCTGGCCACCGAGCTCCCGACCGCCGCGAACGGCGGGATCTCCGCCGACGGCAAGACGTACAAGATCAAGATCCGCACCGGCGCGAAGTGGAACACCAGCCCGGCCCGCCAGGTCACCGCGGCCGACCTGGTCCGCGGCGTGAAGCGGACCGCGAACCCGGTCCAGCCGTTCGGCGGCATCCCCGACTTCGCGAGTCTGATCGTCGGATACCAGGCGTTCCAGAACGGTTTCGCCAAGGTGGCCAAGACCCCGCAGGCGATCGCGGACTACATCGAGAAGACGCCACTGCCCGGGGTGGAGGCGAAAGACCAGACCACCGTGGTGTTCCACCTGACGCACCCCGCGACGTACTTCGTCGACATGCTCACGTTGCCGGCCTTCTCCCCCGCGCCGGTCGAGGTGCTGAAGTACCTGCCGGCCAGCACCGAACTCGGCAACCACGAGATCTCCGACGGCCCGTACCAGGTGGACTCCTGGGTACCGACCAAGTCGATCAACTACTCCCGCAACCCCGCGTGGGATCCCGCGACCGATCCGATCCGCAAGGCGTACGTGGACAAGATCGTGGTGAACGAGACGGTCAGCCAGGAGTCGATCCAGCAACAACTGCAGACCGGTACGGCGAGCGCGGACCTGGAGTTCGACATGAGCCCGGCGCCGTCCCAACTGCCGGCCCTGATCGCGAAGAAGGACCCGAACCTCAACCTCGGCGACACCTCTTCCTCGAACCCGTACGTCGTCTACAACACCGTGTCGCCGAACAACACCAAGGCGCTCACCGACGTCCGGGTCCGGCAGGCGATCAGCTACGCGATCAACCGGGACCACATCATCCAGGTACTGGGCGGCCCGACGGTCAACCCGCCGCTCAGCCACGTCCTGCCCGACGCCATCACCGGTTCGAAGCAGAACGACCCGTATCCGTACAACCCGGACAAGGCCAAGCAGTTGCTCGCGGCCGCCGGTCACCCGCACCTGACCTTGAAGTTGCTCTACCGGAACTCGTCCGAGGGCGGCAGCAAGGCGTTCCAGACGATCCAGCAGGATCTGGCCAAGGTGGGCATCACCGTCGTCGGCGTACCATCCCCGAACGCGGACTTCTACGTGAAGTACCTGCAGGTGCCGACTGTCGCCCAGCGCGGGGTCTGGGACCTCTCGCTGGCCGGCTGGGCCCCCGACTGGTACGGCAACGCGGCCCTGTCGTTCTTCAACCCGCTGTACTTCGGCCAGCCGTCCTTCCCGCCGATCGGCAGCAACTTCGGGCTCTACAACAACCCGGCGGCGACCGCGCTGATCAAGCAGGCGACGGACGCGCCGACCACTGACGCGGCGGCAGCGCTCTGGGCCCAGGCGGACGCCAAGGTGATGGCCGACGCGCCGTTCTTCCCGATCACCAGCCCGAAGAACGCGAACTACCACGCGGCCCAGGTGAACAACGCCGTCTACATCCCGGCGATACAGAACTTCGACCCGACGAACGTCTGGCTGGCCTCGGGCAAGCAGGGCTGACCGATGAACTTGCTGGACGTGCGGGATCTCCGGGTCTCGTTCGGCACCCCGGACGGCGTGGTTCGCGCCGTCCGCGGGTTGTCGTTCTCGGTCGATCGGGGCCGGACGCTGGCCGTGGTCGGTGAGTCGGGCTCGGGCAAGAGCGTTGCGACGCAGACGATCACGGGTCTCACCCGGGGTGCGGAGGTGTCCGGCTCGGCGAGGTTCGACGGTACAGAACTGCTCGGCGCGGATCCGGCCACCCTGCGACGGTTGCGGGGGGCAAGGATCGGGATGATCTTCCAGGATCCACTGTCCAGCCTGCATCCGCAGTACCGGATCGGTTGGCAGATCGTGGAGATGATCCGGGCGCATCAGCCGCAGACGTCGCGACAGGCGGCGCGGCGGCGGGCGGCCGATCTGCTCACGCTGGTGGGGATTCCCCGCGCGGCCGAGCGGATCGACGACTACCCGCACCAGTTCTCCGGCGGGATGCGGCAGCGGGTGATGATCGCGATGGCGATGGCGCTCGATCCGGACCTGCTGATCGCCGACGAGCCGACCACGGCGCTGGACGTGACCGTGCAGGCGCAGGTGCTGTCCGTGATGCGGAAGCTGCAGCAGGAGTTCGGTACCGCGATCATCCTGATCACACACGATCTCGGGGTGGTCGCGGAACTGGCCGACGAGGTGATCGTGATGTACGCCGGCTCGGTGATGGAACGTGCACCGCGGCGTGACCTCTTCTACCGCAACCATCATCCTTATACCCAAGGGCTGCTGGCCTCGTTGCCGTCGCAGACCGGGCGTCGGCTGACCCCGATCCCGGGCAGCCCGCCGAGCCTGATCAACCCTCCGCGCGGTTGCCCGTTCGCTGCCCGATGCCCACACGTCTTCGACCGTTGCCGGGCCGTGGCACCGCCATTGGTGGAGGTCTATGGCGATACGCGGCACCAATCCGCCTGCTGGCTGGGCGACGGAGAGGCGGTGGCCGCATGACGCCGTTGCTTCGGATCGAGGACGTGCACAAGGAGTTCCCGACCCAGCGCCGCGAGGTCGTGCACGCGGTCGACGGCGTCTCGCTGGAGGTACGCCGGGGCGAGACGCTCGGGCTGGTCGGCGAGACCGGTTGCGGCAAGTCGACCCTGGCCCGCTGCATCGCCCGCCTGTACGACGTGACGTCGGGCTCGGTGTGGTTCGACGGGCACGACATCACCTCGTCTTCCCGCCGGGAGCTGCGCGCGCTTCGCCGATCGGTCCAGGTGATCTTCCAGGACCCGTACGGCTCGCTCAACCCGCGACGCCGGGTCGGCTCGATCATCGGGGATCCGTTCGCCATCCACGGGATCGCGGCCGGGCCGGAACGGAAGAAGAAAGTCCAGGAGTTGATGGAACTGGTCGGGCTGAATCCCGAGCACTACAACCGGTTCCCGGCCGAGTTCTCCGGTGGCCAGCGGCAACGGATCGGGGTGGCCCGGGCCCTTGCGCTGCGGCCGAAGCTGGTGATCTGCGACGAACCGGTGTCCGCGCTGGACGTGTCGATCCAGGCGCAGATCATCAACCTGCTGGCCGATCTGCAGCACGAGTTCGACCTGACGTACGTGTTCATCTCGCACGATCTGTCCGTCGTACGGCATGTCAGCGACCGGATCGCGGTCATGTACCTGGGGAAGATCGTGGAGGTCGCGCCGACGGAGGAGTTGTTCGGGCAGACGCGGCATCCGTACACGCGGGCGCTGCTGTCGGCGCTGCCGGTGGCCGACCCGGATACGGCCGACAGCCGGGAGCAGATCATCCTGGCCGGTGACATCCCATCGGCTGTTGGCCCACCCACCGGTTGCAGGTTTCACACCCGCTGTCCGAAGGCAGGCGCTGTGTGCGGCAGCTCCGAGCCGCCATTGGAACCGGTCCTCGACGATGGGCCTGAGCACCGGACCGCCTGCTTCTTCCCGTTGACGATCGGCGAGAACCTGTCGGCCGCAGTACTGAAGGCATCATGACCGCGATCATGGAGGTGGTGGAGGCGCCTCAGATCCAGGGGCGGAGCCCGTTCACGCTCGCGATGCGGCGGCTGCGGCGGGACAAGGTGGCGATGGTGTCGCTCGCGGTGATCGCGCTGATCGTGCTGATGGCGGTGTTCGCGCCGGTCTTCGCGCATCTCACCGGGCACCCGCCGAACGAGCAGTATCGAGACACCGGGCTGACCCCGGACGGCTTGCCACGTGGACCTGACGGGACGTTCTGGCTCGGCACGGACGATCTGGGCCGGGACGTGCTGGTCCGGATCGCGTACGGCGCGCGGGTGTCGCTGCTGGTCGGAGTAGCGGCGACGGCGATCACGGTTGCCGTCGGCATCGTTCTTGGGCTGGCGGCGGGTTTCCTCGGCGGCATCGTCGACACGGTGCTGGCGCGGTTGATCGATGTGGTGCTGTCGGTGCCGTTCCTGCTGGTCGCGATCGCGCTGGTGTCGGTGACCGGGCCGAGTCTGACGATCACGGTGCTGGTGATCGGGTTCTTCAGCTGGGCGTCGGTCGCGCGGATCGTCCGCGGGCAGGTGTTGTCCTTGCGGGAACGGGAGTTCGTCGAGGCGGCGCGATCACTGGGCGCCGGCGATACGCGGATCATGTTCGTCGACATCCTGCCGAACGTGCTGGCGCCGGTGATCGTGTACACCACCCTGCTGGTCCCGGTGGTGATCGTGACCCAGGCGACGTTGTCCTTCCTCGGTCTCGGGTTGCCGCCGCCGACGGCCGACTGGGGCGGCATGATCAACGAGGCGCAGGCCTACTACACGACCGCCTGGTGGTTCATCCTCTTCCCCGGTCTGGCGTTGCTGATCACGACGCTCGCGTTCAACCTGTTCGGCGACGGCGTACGGGATGCCTTTGATCCGCGCGCGGATCGGTCGTGAGGAGGTTGCCATGGTCGTGTTTCTGATCCGCCGGCTGTTGCACGGGTTGCTGGTGCTGTGGTTGATCACGGTGGCCGTCTTCGCATTGTTCTTCATTGCCCCGAGCAACGTCGCGCAGTCGTTGGCGGGGCGGCAGGCGACACCCGAGACGATTGCCTTGATCAAACACCGGTTGGGACTGGACCAGCCGGTGTGGAAGCAGTATCTGCACTTCGTCTGGAACGCGTTGCACGGCAATCTCGGGTACGACTATTACCACCAGGTGCCGGTGACGGCGATCATCGGTCAGGCATTGCCGATCACGGTGTCCCTCGCGCTGGGCGCCGCCATACTGTGGCTGTTGCTCGGCGTCTTCAACGGGGTGATCTCCGCTGTGCATCCGCGGTCGCTGGCCGATCGCGGGCTGACCTTGTTCTCGTTGTTCTTCTACTCGTTCCCGTCGTTCCTGCTCGGGTTGCTGTTCCTCTACTTCGTGTATTTCAAGCTGACCTTGGCGGGGTTCAACTGGTTCCCGGCTGGTGGTTATTCGCCTTTGGCACAAGGGATCGGTGGCTGGTTCGACCACCTGACGTTGCCGTGGCTGACCCTCGCATTGCTGCTGGCGGCGACGTACACCCGGTTGACGCGCGGCGCGATGCTCGACGTACTCGGCGAGGATTACATCCGGACCGCGCGATCGAAAGGACTCCGGGAGAGCCGGGTGATCGTGCGGCACGGGCTGCGGAGCGCGCTGACGCCCGTGGTCACGCAGTTCGGGATCGACCTCGGGCAACTGGTCGGCGGCGTCGTGGTGACCGAGACGGTCTTCAGCCTGCCCGGCCTCGGCCAGACCGCGGTGACCGCGATCAACCAGCAGGATCTGCCCGTCATCATCGGCATCGTCCTGTTCGCCTCGGCCGCCGTCGTGGTCGCCAATCTCCTGGTCGACATCATGTACGCCGTCCTGGATCCACGCGTCCGCCTGCACTGAAATAGGCTTCAGTGGCCACTTGAGCGGAGGAGGGCGACGACGTGACGATCGCTGTGTACGGCGCCGGGGGCATCGGCTGCTACGTCGGCGGCAGACTGGTCGCCACCGGCACCGATGTGGTCTTCGTGGGGCGGCAGCGGATACGGGACGAAGTCGCGGCGCACGGGCTCCACCTGACCGACTATCTGGGCGCCGACCTGCGCGCCGAGAAGGTCCGCTTCGAGATCACGCCGGACGCCGCGGCCGAGGCCGACCTGGTGCTCGTGACGGTGAAGTCGGCGGCGACCGAAGCAGCCGCGGCCGAGCTGGCCGGCGTACTCCGGCCGGGTGCGCTTGTGGTCAGCTTCCAGAACGGCATCCGCAACGGTGAACTGCTCCGCGACCGGTTGACTCAGCAGACCGTGGTGACCGGGATGGTCCCGTTCAACGTCCTGAACCGCGGCGACGGCAGCTTCCACCAAGGCACCGAGGGCGGCCTCGACATCCAGGGACACCCGGACCTCCAGCCGTTCACGGAGGCATTCCGCCGCGCCGGTCTGCCGCTGACCCAGCATGCGGACATCCTGTCCGTACAGTGGGCGAAGCTGCTGCTCAACCTGAACAACCCGGTCAACGCCCTGTCCGACCTGCCATTGCGCGACCAGTTGTCCCAGCGCGACTTCCGCCGATGCCTGGCCGCCGCCCAGTCCGAGGCGCTCGACCTGCTGACCGCGAAGGGCATCACGCCGGCCAAGCTGATGGCGCTGCCGCCGAGCCGGCTGCCGGCGATGTTGCGGCTGCCGGACTTCCTGTTCCGCCGGCTCGCGAGCAAGATGCTGGCGATCGACCCGCTGGCCCGGACCTCCATGTGGGAGGACCTGCAGGCGGGCCGGCGTACCGAGGTCGACTACCTGAACGGCGAGGTGGTCCGCCTGGCCGAGTCACTCGGCCGCACCGCCCCCGTCAACGCCAAGCTGATCGAGCTGATCCGCGCTGCCGAAGCAGGTCCACGCAAAGCTTGGACCGGCGCGGACCTGTTCGCCCAACTCACCCGCTGATGGACCGGGCGGCCGGCGGGAGCAGCGCGGGATCCGCGATCGGCCAGGCGGACGGATTCTCACCGAGACGCGCCAGCTCCGTCACCTGCAGCACGCACCACGGCGACAGACCGGTCCGTACGGCGACCTCCGGCCAGGCCACCCACTCGTACGTCGCGACTTCGTCCGGATCCGGATCCGGCGTACCGGTGCAGGTGACCCGATAGACCGGGCAGAGCTCGTTCTCCACGATCCCCTCCGGCATCTCGGCGCGGTACCGGAACTCCGGGAGCACCAGGTCGACCCGGTCCGCGGACAGGCCGAGCTCATCCGCCAGCCGGCGGCGTACGGCGTCCTCGACCGGCTCACCGGGGAGTGGATGCCCACAGCAACTGTTCGTCCAGACGCCGGGCCAGGTGGTTTTGCTGTGCGCGCGCTGGGTCAGGAGGAGGCGGTTGCGGTCGTCGAACACATAGCTGGAGAAGGCGAGGTGGAGCGGGGTCGATCGGTGGTGGACCGTGGCCTTCGCGTGGGTACCGACCGCCCGGCCGGCCTCGTCGAGCAGCACCACCATTTCTGTCTCCACCCGCCTGAGCCTAAACGGTGGGCAGATTGGCCGTGAGGGCTGCTAGCCTGAAGACGTGATGAAGCAGCGAGTGGTGTATCTGCCGGCTCTGGGAGGAGCCGGTAGTTCGTAGTACCCAATGGCGCTTCACACCCAGAGCCTCCGAGGCAGGAACCACTTCCGGTTCCTGCCTCTTTCCGTTGCCGGGAGGCTCGCACGTCTCTCGTGCTGTCTTTCGAGAGGACGTTCCAATGACCCACGCAGTGCTCCAACGGCTACGGCGAACTACCGACGCCATCATCGGCGAGGACGATCTGCTCGACCGGCTGAGATCCGGTCGCCGATTGCGGATCAAGTACGGCGTGGACTGCACCGCACCACACCTGCATCTCGGGCATGCGGTGAACCTGTGGATGATGCGCGCGCTGCAGGATCTCGGCCACCGGGTGGTGTTCCTGCTCGGCGACCTGACCACCCGGATCGGCGACCCGACCGGGCGGAGTGAGACCCGGCCCATGCTTTCGCCGGAGGAGATCGAGGCCAATGCGGCCGCGTTCCTCGACCAGGTTTCGCTCGTACTGCGGACCGAGCCGGACGTGTTCGAAGTACGCCGGAACTCCGAGTGGTTCGGCACGATGGATGTCGCCGAGTTGCTCGGGTTGTTCAGTCAGGTCACGCATGCGCAACTGATGGCGCGGGACATGTTCCGCGCCAGGATCGACGCGGGCCGGGAGATCGCGTTGCACGAACTGATCTACCCGGTGCTGCAGGGCTACGACAGTTTCGCGATCGGCAGCGACCTGACCATTGTCGGGTCGGACCAGCTGTTCAACGAGCAACTCGGCCGGCACTTCCAGCAACGGCTGGGCGCGGACCCGCAGGTCGTCATCACCACCATGATCACGCCCGGGATCGACGGCGGGCCGAAGCAATCGAAGTCGCTGAACAACTACATCGCGCTGACAGACACACCGCGAGACAAGTTCGGCAAGGTGATGAGTCTGCCGGACTCGCTGGTGGAGACGTACGCCCGCGTCTACACCGAACTCCCGCTGGACACCGTCGCCGGGCTCGGCAGCTCCGCGGCCCACGGTGGACCGGCCGCGCGGGACGCCAAGCTCCGGCTCGCGGCTGCCGTCGTCACCCGGTACCACGGTGCCGGCACCGCGAAGGCCGAACTGGATGCCTTCACTCGGATCTTCTCCGAACGGAACGAGCCGGCGGACATGCCAGAAGTGCTGCTCGACTCGCCGACTGCAAACGTGCTGGATCTGCTCCAGGCGGCGCGACCGGCGGACAGCAAGTCCGACCTGCGCCGACTGATCCGTCAGGGCGCGGTCTCGATCGACGGTACGAAGGTGACCGACGCGGAACAAACCGTTCGCGTCGACGGCGGCGTAGTGCTGAGATCAGGACGACGCACTTGGCACCGGATCAAGTGCCGCTGACGGGGGTGCGGGCATGAGGTCAGTGGAGGCATTGGTCAGCCTCGGCGACCGGTACCTGGGCAAGGCACCGGTCTTCGAGGTCGACATCCCGTGGTGGAACGAGATCGAGTCCGTGACGACACCACTCGAAGCCCTCCTCGGTACGCCGGTCGTCGTGCTGCGACTCGTGCACGCCGACGAGCACGAGATCGGTCGCGGCGGCCGCGTCGTCTACCACGTCCAGGCCGCCGGCGAACCGAGACCCGGCGTACTCGATCCCACGCCCTCCCCCGACTGGTCTGCGGTGATCAAGCCGCACCCACTCCGCGCAACCTGGGCCGAAGTCGACGGCCCGCAACGCCTGATCGACTGGGCCACCAGCCACCTCGGGCCGCTCACCCCGACCCAGGTGAAGACGTGGAACCTCTCCTGCCTGATCCGCTTCCCCGGCGCCTGGGCCAAGGCAACCTGCCGCTTCTGCACGGTCGACGGCGCCGTGATCCGCCGCGTCCACCAATACGACGCGGCGCTGGCGCCGACGGTGCTCGCCGTCGACCACGAACGCGGCTGGTCCCTACTAGCGCACGCACCCGGAATCGACTGCTGGCAGCCGGATCGGGCGACGGTAGAAGACGTCGTCACCCGCTGGGTCGCAGTACAAGCAGGTCTTGCCGGTGAGGAGCTCGAAGATGTTCCTCGCATGCTGCCTCGCGATCTACCGGCGGAACTCGACGGCCTGCTGGCTGGTGAGGCCGGCCGCAAGTTGTCGGCAACGGAGCTGACCCAAGCTCGCATGTTGATGGACGAGTTACCCGAAGTCATCGCCGAGCTGGAGTCGGCCGGCCTGCCGAACACGCTGGTGCACGGCGACTTCCATCCAGGCAACTGGCGATCGGACGGGACGAACCGCCTCATCGTCGACTGGGCCGACAGCTATCTGGGCCACCCCGCCACCGATATCGAGCGCCTCCGCGGCTGGCTACCCGTCGAGAAACAGGATCACGCCGTCTCCATCTGGCTGGACGCTTGGCGTTCGTGTCTGCCGGACAGCCGCCCCGAACGTGCGCTCCGCCCGATCACCGTGATCGCCCGCCTGCTGGGAGCCCTTACGTATCAACGCTTTCTGGACAACATCGAACCGGACGAACGCGTCTACCACGAGGACGATCCGGCCAGCGAAATCCGCGCGGCGATAGCGGCTCAGAGTTGACTCCGCGGCGGGAGCGGGTGGCTCGGCGGGCCGGGCGCAATTGGTTCGGCGCCGGATGAGACCGATGGGGTCCGGGGACGTTGGACGGTGATTTTTGGTCGCCATGTGGCAATTCGTTACCGCGCTTCGGCGTTGGCGGGGGTTTCGCGGTACCGGGGGTGTTGAGTCGTGGATTTGGGGGTGGGGAATCTGTTTCCCGGGCCGGTTTTCCACGACTCGATGCACCATTAGTTGTTGGCAGCGCTCTGGTTCGTCGGGTCTGGCAGTGTTGCACCGGTGAAGCAGTTACTGAAGGCGTGCTTGAACGGGGATCGCACGCGGGCCAACCATCCCGGAGTACCGATCGCGCCTGATGAGCTTGCCGAGGCGGCGTTTGCGGCGCAGGCGGCGGGGGCGGGGGCTGTGCGCTTCCATCCGCGGGGTGCGGACGGGCGGGAGAGTTTGCTGTGGTCCGATGTCGAGCCCGCCGTGGCCGCAGTCCGGGCGCGCTGTCCTGGGCTTCCACTCGGGGTTGCCACTCGCGAGGAGATTGTTCCGGAGCTGGCCGCCCGACTCGGCGTACTGCGGGAATGGGCGGCCGGGCCGGACTTCGCCAGCGTCAACTTCCACGAGGACGGCGCCGAACAGGTCGCGGACCTGCTGCTCGAGCGGGGTATCGGGATCGAGGCGGGTCTGTTCACCCCTGATGCGGCGCGCAAGTTCGTCAGCTGGTCGGGTCCGGTGGTGCGGGTGCTGATCGAGGCGTTGCCCGGTATCTCGCCCGGCGCCACCGGCATCGAGGCAGCCCGCGCGACGTTGGCCGAGCTGCCCGACGGGTTCGACCTCGTGGTCCATGGCGAGAACGAATGGGCGTGGCCGGTACTCCGGTGGGCCCGCGCGCAGGGTTACGGACTCCGCGCCGGCCTGGAGGACATGCTGACCGGGCCTACCGGCGAACCCATCACAGGCAACGCCGAACTCGTCACGCTGGCGCAGCAGAGCTAGGCCCCTGAGCTCTGACAGGGCCGGGCGCGGAGAGGGTTGCCGGAGCCCAGATTCCGTCGGCGGGGCTAAGGCGTCGTCGTCTCCGGGTTGACCGGGGCCTGCGTTGCCGGGGTGTCGGTGGCCGGGTTGTCGCTGGGGGTCGGGGTCTCCGGGTCCGGCGTGGGTGTCGGGGTCGGGGTCTCCGGGTCGGGCGTCGGGGTGGGGGTCGGTGTCACCGGGTCCGGGGTCGGCGTCGTGACCGTCGGGGTCGGGGTGTAGGGGTTCAGCGTGGGCGAAGGCTTGGTTGTCGGCGGCTGCTGCGTGGTCGGCGGCAACCAGGGCGGCTTGGTCGACGGGGTGGGTGTCGTCAGGACCAGACCCGGCGGGGTGACGGTCGGGCGGGTGGTTCCCGGAGCCAGGGTCGGCGTCGGGGTCGGCACCACCAGCGTAGAAATCGGCGTGGGAGTGAGACCCGGCGTTGGCTTGATCTCCTGCTCCGGGTCGCCACCCTTCTTGACGTTCCCATCGTCGTCGGACGCCGGGGGGATGACGCCGTCGCCGTCCGGCAGCGTCGCGGTGGACTGGCTGTAGGTCTGCATCCAGCGCAGCACCGTGGACACGTAGTCCATCGAGTGGTTGTACCGGAGTACCGCCTGCACCAGGCCTTGCGGATCGCGGAGGTTCGAACCACCCGAGCACAGGTACTCCGCCGCCGCGCGGGACGCGTCGAAGATGTTGTGGGGGTTCTTCAGCCCATCACCGTTGCCGTCGGCACCAAACGCCTGCCAGCTCCCCGGAATGAACTGCATCGGCCCGACCGCCCGATCCCACTGGGTGTTCCCGTCGAATTGCCCCTGATCGGTGTCACTGATCGCGGCCATCCCCGGACCACCGTCGAGCACCGGACCGAGGATCTGCCCGCGGGTGTTGCCTGCGGCATCGACCCGGCCACCGGACGCGTGCGACGACTCGACCTTGCCGATCCCGGCCAGCAACGGCCAGGTGATCCCGCAGCCCGGGTTCGCGGCGGTCACGTCGTTCGCCGCCTTCTGGTACGCCGCGAGCACGGTGCCGGGGATCCCCGCCGTGTTCGGGCCGACCGGGGTACCAGGCGGATGAGGTTTGCCGTCCGTCGTACCGGTGATCGGGACCTCGATCGAGGAGCGCTTCTCGGTACCGAGGCTGCCGTCCACGCCGGGCAGGTTCGGTACGTCGTTCGCGAGGTCGTCGAACACCGAGTCGAGCCGCGGCTGCGCGATCGCTCGTGAATCGACCACGAACTGGTTCGCCGAACCGCTGCCGCTGATCGCGACGACCAGCACCATCGCGCCGACCGGAGCCAGCAGGGCCCAGCCCGCGACCACCTTGACCCGCCAGGCGTCTCCCGCTCCGAACGCCTTCGGCTTCGGTGCAGGGGTTGGCTGTGCGGTTGGCTCCGGCGTCCACTCCGGGTTCATCCGAACCGTCCTTCCACGTAGTCGGCCGTGCGCGGATCCTCCGGCGTGGAGAAGATCTGCGCGGTCGGCCCCGCCTCGACGATCACACCGGGCGTGCCTTGCTCGGCCAGAAAGAACGCGCAGCTCTGCGAAACCCGCGCGGCCTGTTGCATGTTGTGCGTGACGATCACGATGGTCACCTCACGGCGGAGTTCGTGGATGGTCTCCTCGATCCGCCGGGTCGAGGTCGGGTCGAGCGCCGAGCACGGCTCGTCCATCAGCAGCACGTCCGGCCGGACCGCCAGCGACCGGGCGATGCAGAGCCGCTGCTGCTGACCACCCGACAAGGCCCCACCGGGCTGGCCGAGCCGGTCGCGGACTTCCTTCCACAGCCCCGCCTTGGTCAGGCACTCCTCGATCAGCTCGCGCTTCTCGCTGCCGCCGACCCGGGTACCGGTCAGCTTCAGCCCGGCCGTGACGTTCTCGGAGATGCTCATCGCCGGGAACGGGTTCGGCTTCTGGAACACCATGCCGATCCGCTTCCGGGTGTCGGTGATCCGCCGCTCCGGCTCGTAGATGTCGTCGCCGTCGAGCAGCACCTTGCCGGCCAGCGACGCACTCGGCACCAGCTCGTGCATCCGGTTCAGGATCCGCAGGAAGGTCGACTTCCCACACCCAGACGGCCCGATCAGCGCCGTCACCTGCCCCGACTCCATCCGCAACGAGATGTCCTCGAGCACCTTCCTGCTACCGAACCAGGCGGCCACCCTCTCGCTCTCCAGCAAACTGCCGCCACTGACGGGCGGCAGTACAGCGGTCTCATCCTCCGCCGCGGTCGGGACAGCAGGCAGTACGGACGTCATCAAGCAGGTCCTTCCGGTCGAATCGGAGTCTGGTCAGCCGCTGCGGCGGCGGCCGCGGCGGACCAGGCTGGCCACGTAGGAGCCGCCGGCAACTATTCCGCGGCGGACCGGGTGGTCGGGCTGGGCGATCAGGCGGATGCCGGGTGAGGCGACACCTGCTGCGAGGCCGGCCACGAGTAGGGCCGGGATGCCCCAGGAGAGCCAGCCGAGGGAGTCGCCTTGAGTGGTTTCGGAGGAGGCCGGCTTGGTTTTGCCGGCGGCCTGGATCGGGGCCTTGCCCTGGCCGGGCGTGGGCGTCGCGCCTGGTGTCGTTGGCGTGCTGCCCGGCTTCTCGGTGCCGTTGGATCCGGTGGTGGAGGTGCCGCCGGGCTGGTTCGTGCCGTTGCCGCCGCCGTTGCCATCCCCGTTTCCATTGCCATTGCCGTCGTCGCCGTTCTGGGGCGGCGTCGTGGTCGACGAGCCGCCAGGCAGGTTCGGGTCCTGGGTGCTGGGCGGGTCGTCTGGCGTCTCGTCGTCTTCGTCGTCGATCGGGTCTTGGTTCTTCGGCGGAATCACCGGAGTACCGGTCTGCTTCTCGACCGCGTCGGCCACCTTGGACGCCTGGGTCTGCATCGTTTCCGTCAACGCGAGGTAGCCGTCGGCCAGCTGGCCGGACTCCTGCCCGTACTGCTGCCCATCCGTCGACATCCAGCGGATCGTGTCGGCGTACTGCTTCGCCTCGATCTCCTTCAGCGTCGTCGTCGGCACCTCGGCGTAGCTGATCATCGTCCCCGGGTACCCGCGCTTGTCCATCGAGGTGTAGTCGATCTTCCACACCCCAGTCGACTGGTCGGGGGTGGCGCCGTCGAGTGCATAGGTCATACTCTCGACACTCGGCGCGACGTACTCGCCCTGTACGTTTTGAAGCGACGCGGTGCGCATGCCCACCTTCGTCAGCTCGGACGTCGTCGACAACGCGATCATGTGCCGGAAGCCGGGCTGCTGGGCGAGATCACGCTTCGGCACGAAAGGGAGCCCCTGACCGGGTGATATGGGGGCCTGGCTCAGCGGCCAGGCTGTCATCAGGGCGTCCGAACCGTTGGCCCAGGACGTCGAAGGCTGAGACCACATCTGCTGTGGTGCGAAGCCATCCCATGCGCTGTCGCTCCCAGCTGGTAGCACCCAGCCGTCTCTCAGGTCGTAGTCGTAGCGTGGCAGTTCCCAGCCTCTGTACGTCTTGTTGACTGTCATCCCCCACTGGTCCGCCTTGCCCTGCAGGAATGCCTTCGCCGACGGATCCGACCAGATCCACTGCGTCAGCGCCCTCATCACGTCGGTCCGCGCCGTGGGGATGATCAGTTGGGTACCGACGGCATCGGATTCGCCGGTCCACTGACCGGCATCGGGGTTGAGCTGGAGGAACTCCGGGTCTTTCAGGATGTTCGCAGGGTTGGTCGGCGCATTCGGATTGACTACCGGACTGAGTCCTGACTTCCACTTGCCTGGATACGACTGGGTAAGCAGCTTTGCCACCAAGCGAGGACTGAACTTCATGTCGGTCACCTGGCCACCACCGGCGGCCTCGCTCTTCTCCCAGTTGAAGCCGATCGCGAATCCCGAGACCCCAATCGGAGCGTATGCGGGCTTTCGCGCAGTCTTCACCGACTGCTCCTGGGAGGGATCAGTCACCACCGCCGCGTCCGCAACATAGCCGGACGGCGCGATCGGGTCGGTCTGCCCGATCTGAGTCCGGGCCTCGGGTTCCCAGGCGCGGGTGTAGTCAAGACCCACCGGGCTGGACTGCTGACAGCGCGCCGGCACCCAACGCCGCATCGCCTCACCCATCAGTTCTGACCCCAGGAACTCGGCCGAGTCGTCACGCTGTTCGCAAGCAGTACCCGCTGGAGCGAACGACATCTTGAACACGTATCGCTGGTACCAGTTCGCCAGCAGCTGCCAGTAACCCGCTGTGGCGTTGCTCTGAGAAGCGGTCGCTGCGATGCATCGGTCGAGCTCGGTTTGCGTCACGGACGGCGTCGTCCGGCATGGGTGTTGGTTGATCGGCACCACCACCAACGAACAGCCGCTGGTGGTCGAGCAACCGAGGGACGGGTTGTCGGCCTTGGTGTTCGCCCAGGTCTGCACCTCGCCGGTGCCGTTCGACCGGGTGAAACCAAGGCGCTGGTTCACATTGCCAGGCGTGTAGTCATCGACCGTCGACCCCGACGGAAGCTTCGTCCCCAGACCGCCCACCAGCCAGGCGCCAGGGATGTTCGCATTCGGCTCCGCGTGATAGGTGCCGTCCACCTTACGGAAGGGAATCCGGTACTGCATGCCGGTCGTGACCGGGCGGGTCTGTTTCCATTGGGAGTCTTCCGGCGGCAGGTAACTGCTACCGACGAAGGTCAACGCGCTGCCACCGATCGGCGCCGCCATCCAGCAGTCGGACCTGTCCGGGTTGTAACCACGACACTGCATCACTGCGACCAGCAATTTGGTTGCATCCGTATTGCTCGGAGTCATGCCCGTCCAGGACACGTTCAGCATCTGGCGGGTGAGGTCAGCGGTGCGCGACACAGTGACCGTGCTGCCACCCCGGCTCAGAGATACCGGCGAGGTTGAGGGATCGGCAGAAACAGCAGCGTCCGTTGGAGGAACCTCTTCCGCGGCAGCGGCTTGCGATCCGTCGTCTGGTGGAACTGCTGCCGCGGCGTACGAAGCGGACAGGGCGAACAGGACCGCGACCGCCAAGAGCGCGGCTCCGGGCCGGCGCCTGCGGATCAGCCTCACGATGACCTCCAGGAATGACTGCGAGCATGCCGAACCAGGCGGCATAAAGTCGACTGCGCTGAGCCTTCCCTGGGGTCGGTGCCCAGAGTTCGCCAGCAGATGAACTGGACATGAATCGGTTAATTAACCACCGAAGTACGAGACCGGTGGGCGAGAGAAAACCTCTCGCCCACCGGCTTCGAGTCAACTCACGAACGCCGAGGCGTCGAGGTCAGCTCACGGATCTGTCAGGGAACCTCGACACCACAGTCACCGGCCGGCAGCTCGAGGAAGCCGTTGGCCTTGATGATGTCGCCGGCCGTGGTGGTGGCCGGGTCGGTGTCGGACGGCTCGCAGATGTACGGCGTGCCGCCGTCGGACGAGAAGCCGAAGCCGTCGCCGAACAGGTCAGCCAGGTAGGCCGGCACGTTGCCGGCGCCGCCCGGAGCCTTCACGACCTGGAACAGCGTGCGGTCGTAGGCGTTCGAGTCCGGGGTCGGGATCGCACCCAGGACGGTACCGGCCTGCTGCGCCGGGGTGAGCAGGTTGTAGCGACCGGTCGAGACCGGCGCGATCGAACCAGCGGTCGCGGCCACCGGAGCCGGGTCGTGCTCCTGGACCAGCGAGCCGTTCACGGTGTCCTTCACGCACGACGGCGGGGTGCTGGAGCTGATGCCCACCAGGCCGGCGAAGAAGTTCCGGGTGCCGGAGTTCGGCTGCGGGATGAGCGGCACGATGGCCAGGTTCGGGCCGCCGAGCTGGCTCCAGTTGGTGAGGTTGCAGTTGTAGATGCTGGTCAGCTGCGCGTCGGTCAGCGAGCCGACGCCGGTGACGTCGTCGTTGGCCATCCACCGCAGCTGGTCCTTCGCGTACTGCAGGAACGTCGCGTCAGCGCAGTCCGACGCACCCCGCGGGCGCGACGAACGGGCCGAGTCGATGTCGGTCCGCGAGCACAGCGCGTTGATACCGGCGCTGGAACCGTTCGGCCGGGTGATGCTGACGCCCGGGCGGATGGTGATCGGCGACGGGCCGGTCGCGTCGAAGGACGCCATCCGGCGGGTCGGGGTGGGGGTTCGGCTGTTGTACAGCGCGGACAGGTCGTTCAGAACGAACTCGGTGGTGTCCGAACCCACGATGACGACGTCATCGGCGTCCGGCGTGAACGGGGCGTCGGCCGAGGCCGACAGGGCGGAGGTAGCGACCATCGCGACCGCGGCAGCGGCGACAGCGGTGGCACGGACGGTACGGGTGAAACGCATCTCGGGAATATCCTTCCTCACCTGCGTTTGCGCGGTCTGTTTGAACCGCGGTCACCGTGTCCGACGGTGACGACTCCAATCCATCGCGTCAAAGCCGACATTTCCCGGCTATTTGGTGAACCAGACATGATGCTGCGGATAGCCAGAAACGCCGGAACCGCCGAGTCCGCCACTTTCTTTCCGATCGAATAGCGGTGAAACGTCACTCAGGCTGGCGCGTGCTTATTCGTTTGACCGATCGAGCACTTCGCGTGCGTATTCCGCCGATTGGTTGTACGTCGTGACCGCGGCCCACCAACCCGGTCCGGTCGTCATCGTGATCAGCACCGCGGTCAGCGCCGCGGCCAGAAACAGCCTGCCTCTCACGATGCCCTTCTGTCAGTTCTCAGTTGCAGGGCTTGCTCAGACCCCAGGCGGCGACATTCAGCGTGTCCTGGGTGCCGGTCAGGCCGGTCGCCGGGGCGTAGCTGTCCTTGCCGAAGTCGACATCGACGTCGTCCGCAGTACCGCCGAAGCCGTCCGCGCCCACGCCGTACAGGCCCGGGAAGTTGCCATCGGCATCCATCAGGTTGGCGACCGGGTTGGTCTGGTCGGTGTCGTAGTTGCCGACCAGGTGGCCGATCTCCCGCGACACCAGGTTGCCGAGCGCCTGGCCGACGAACGCGATCCGGTCGCTGTTCGCGGTCAGGTAGGTGTTGACGCTGATGGCGCCACTTGCCGCGCTGACCCGGTCGAGCTGCACCAGCGCGGTCTCCTCGTGGGCGAAGTTGCCCGGGTCGATCGACTGCGCCGTACCGACGCGGCCGAGGCCGGACTCGGCGGTCCTGCCGCCGACGACCACGCGCGACACGTTCGCCGTACCGAAGCTGTCGGCGTCGTCCCGGCTGTTCCGGAACTTCACGTCGACGTAGGGGTTGAGGCCCTTGGACTTGACGTCGTTCTTGACGTTCTCGGTCACCACCGCGACCACCTTGTTGATCACCGCGGACTCGTCGGCGCTGGTGAGGCCCCAGTTGGGCAGGAAGGCAGAGAGACCGGAGAGCTGGCGAACGCCAGTGCCGCCGAGCGGAGCGGTGTCGATCTGGCCGCCGTCGAAGTCGAGGAAGAAGGTCTGCTCGGTCGCGGCGGTCTCGGTGCTCGAGCGGAACGCCCCGAGAGTCAGGTCGTACGGGCCGAATCCGTCGGTCACCGACACGGCGTACCAGCCGGCCGCCTCCGCGACGTACGCGAAGTCGACGGGTCCGCGCGGAAGCGGCGAGGACGCCGGCAGCTTCGCGGTGACGCTGAGGTCGGAGCTGACGGCCTGCGTGCCGTTCGGCCGAAGTACGGTCAGCCGCTTGCCGGTGGCGGCGAGGCTGCCGCCGAGGACGTCGCCCTTGGCGAGCTGAACCGCGTAGAGGTCCTTGTCCAGCGGGGCCGCCGCGATCAGCACCTGGTACGTGCCGGTGTCCGCCGAACCGTGCCCGCTGCCCGAGTTGTTCGGGTCGGCCGAGAAGTCACCGGCAGGACTCTTGCCGGCGACAACAACGTAGTAGTCGCCGGTCGCCGGAACGGTGTAGACCAGCTTGCTCAGCAGGCCGGCGCCGCTGTCGTCGTCCGAGGCCAGCAACTCGCCGGCCGCGTTGTAGACACCGACCACCGTGTTGGTGCTCGCCAGCGAGCCGTCGGTGTTGACCGTCAGGGTGTGCCCGGCGGTGCCTGTCAGCTTGTAGAAGTCGAAGTCACCGGTCTTGTCGCCGAGGGTGCCGTGCGGGCCGTCACCGAGCTGGCCGGTCGTGCTGATCGCGCCACGATCGTCGGTGCCGATACCTGTCGCGGTCGCCAGCGGGATGGCGCCGTTGTCTTCTTCGCCAGCCGCGATGGCCACCGGGCTCGGGGACAGGGTGCCCTGGACCGTCGCGGCTGGGTTCTTCCAGCTGGCGGTGCCGAAGGCGTACAGGCGCTGAGCGGATGAGGCGCTGTCGTTCTGTCCGGCGGCGGTGGCCGGCTCGGACTCGGTGTAGGACAGGGCAGCGCTCGTCGCCGCCGAGGCACCCGGTACGGAGACCGCGGCAGCGATGGCGAGGGCCGAGCCGGCCAGCACCGCGCGCCTGATCATCGGATTCATGCTGAGTTTCCTCCCAGAAAGCTCAACGGCGGCGAGTGGAATTACCCGCAGCCGGCAACCGCCCCCGAGCGAAAGCAATTCCCCGGCGGTGGGGAACCCGGACGTAATCGTAGGGACGGAATCGGAGGAAACGCCTTTTCGGTACTTTTGTTCAGCCGATGGGAATGACCAGTTAACAGAAATTCAGATGAGGTTCGGCAGCAGCCCGGCGATCTGCTCGAAAACCCGCCAGACCACCGCGAGCACGATCGGCGCGCCGACCAGGTACGACTCCCAGCGGCCGATCCGGCTGCGGAACCAGACCACCCCGGCGATGGCCAGGATCAACAGCTCGAGCCACAACACCAGCGGCAGTACGCCCGACAGGTCGACCCCGAACGCCTGCTGACTGGCCGGCACCCGGGAGATCCGCATCGCCGGGTCCGGCTGCACCTGCCCCTCGACCAGGTCGGCGTCGAGGTAGACCGTTGCGGA
Organism: Kribbella caucasensis; assembly: GCF_004361855.1. Lineage (GTDB taxonomy): Bacteria > Actinomycetota > Actinomycetes > Propionibacteriales > Kribbellaceae > Kribbella > Kribbella caucasensis. The sequence continues at coordinate 168,208 of NZ_SNWQ01000011.1, read as the reverse complement.
CGGCAACGGACTGCCCTCGGCCGTGACCAGGGTGAGCCGCGACCCGCCCTGCGCCAGGTTGGCCGGCAGCGGATCGCCGGCCCCGCGGACGCCGATCACCTGGTAGGTGTATTGGCCCTGCCCGGTGGCGATCTCGAACTTGGTGCCGGTGATCAGGTTCGGCACGCTCCGGAACGGCGCGCCGAAGGTCAGGCCGCGCCCGTAGATCACCGACACGCCGGCCTGCCCGGGCAGCGGTGTGTCCGCCCGGTGGCCGGGACCGTCGCGCAGGATCGAGCCGGTGGTTCCTTCCTTGATCACCTGGCGCAGACCGAGACCGGGGATGTCGAGGACCGCGACCGGGTCGCCCGCGACCACACCGGGACCGAGCGGGGCGGTCGCCTCGGCGAGTTGCCCCCGGATCTTGTCGTAGGCGACGTCCTGGGCCCGGTTGAACTGCAGCGCACCGATCATCAGCACGTAGACCATGAACCCGATGATCCCGAGGGCGAAGAGCCGCAGCGCATCGGCGGTCAGCTGCGGCCGCAGGTCCAGCTCAGCCTTGACCTTTGCCTTGACCCGCGCCGGCGCGGTTCGGGTGATGGCGCGGGGTGGCGCCGTATCGACAGCGGTCACTTGCCCGCCCGCTTCTGCTGCAGGTACCGCGAGACGAGGGTCGGGACCAGCAGGACCAGGAGCACCTCGACGGCGGTCAACAGGCCGAGGTTTCGCAGCATGTCGCCGCCACCACGATCGCCGTTCAGCTCGGTGACGCTGCCGGTCGGCTGGTAGGCGTTGTTGTTGCCCGAGGCATTGACCACCTGCCCGGTCTCCGGGTCGATGGAGGTGGACGCGGATGGGATCGGCTGACCGGTCTTCGGATCGATGGTGCCCGTGCCGGTCCCGGTCCCGGTGCCTGTGCCGGTCCCCGTGCCGGTTCCGGTGCCAGTACCTGTGCCGGTTCCTGTCCCGGTGCCGGTGCCGTTGTTCTCGCCGGTCCCGGTGCCGGTCCCCGTACCCGTTCCGGTACCGGTGCCCGTGCCGGTGCCATTCCCGTTGCCGTTGCCGTCACCGGGGTTGCTCGGGTTGTTCGGGCTGTTAGGTCCACCGGGGTTGTTAGGGCTGTTCGGACCACCAGGAGGGCAGACCCCGTTGATCGACGGCCCGGCGCCATCGTGGTCACACGCGAGCGGCTGCGGCGCCACGTCGGCCAGCACGTTGCGGTTCAGGTTCTTGCCGTCGAACGTCGGGTTGCCGCACTTGGTGATGTCGGTCGCCGTCGACGGACTGCCGGGCACCCGGGCGACCTGGCTGAACGCGGCCTGCACCAGGTTGAGCGGCAGCGGCGAGTACCCGAGCGGCGCGGCCTTCTGCTGACCCTTGCAGAGGAAGTACGACGCGAAGTCGGCGAGCGTCTGCCCCTTCGACGTACTGAGGTTCGACGTCGGCAGGATCATGTACGAGTACGACGACAGGGGGTACGTCCGGCGGTCCGTGTGGTTGAAGACCCCGGCGAGCTTCTGGGTCAGGTAGAGCGGCGAGCTCGGGTTGGTCTCGATCTGCGCCTTCGTCAGCGCGACCGCGGTGTTGTACGCCGTGGGCAACGTGTAGTACCCGGAGTTGTTGCGCACCTTCGCCACCGGGTAGTCCTTGCCCAGCGCATACGAGTACTCGACATACCCGATCGCGCCGTCGGCGTAGCTCGCCGAGATGTAGCCGGCCATCTGACTCGACCCACCCTGCGACTTCACGGCCGGGAAGTTCTTGGTCGGGTAGTACGACGTCTGCCCGCAGGCCCGGCCCTGGGTGGACTGGCAGAAGCTCTCCCACACGGCCTTGTGCTGGGTGTTCATCCAGATCGTGAACTGAGCCGTGGTCCCGGAGCCGTCCGACCGCACGACCGGGATGATCTTCTTGTTGGGCAGCTTCTTGCCGTTGTTGTCGCGGGTGATCTGCGCGTCGTTCCAGTTGGTGATCTTGCCGGTGAAGATCTTGGTGATCGTGTCGCCGGACAATCGCAGGTCGCGGTACAACTGGCCACCGACCCTGATCTGGTACATGAACGCCGTACCGCCGGCCACGATCGGCATGTAGGCGTACGGCCGGCCGGCCGAGGTGTCGTCCGCACCGGTCAGCGGATCCTTGCCCTGGTAGGGGATCTCGCTGATCGCGAAGTCCACCAGTTTGTTGGCGAAGTCGAGCCGGCCACGGGACGACCCGCCGCCGCCGTACTCGACCCGCATGCCGAGTGGCTCGACGTCGCGGATCCACTGGTCGAGCGCGTTCTGCGACCAGGTCGAACCGGTGCCGTAGATCGGGGCATAGGCGGTGCTCCCGGCGCCCGCCGAAGGCGCGCCGATCATCGCCACCGCACAGGTGAGCAGCAGCGCGAGCACCAGGTTGCGGAGCCGACGCCCTGGGCGGGAGGTCGGTCGTCGCATGATCAATGTCCTCTCGGAGGGTGGGTTTCAGCGCGTACCGGACCGGCCACGACTGGCCATCCAGCGGGAGAAGGCGAACAGCAACAGCACCAGGACGAGCAACAGCGCGGCCGCGCCGAAGGCCCGGCTGATGTAGTTCTCCTCCGGCGACTGCGACATCTTGAAGGTGAACAGCGGCAACGAGACCATCGGTCCCGAGAACGGATTGAGGTTCAGGTACGTCGTGAATCCGGCGGTCAGCAGGACCGGCGAGGTCTCCCCGATCCCCCGGGCGGTGCCGAGCACCAGCGCGGTCGCGAGACCAGGTCGCGCGGTCGGCAGCACCACCGACCAGACCGTCCGCCATTGCGTCGCCCCGAGCGCGAGCGACGCCTCCCGCAGACCGCTCGGTACCAGCCGCAGCACCACTTCGGCGGACCGCGCGATGATCGGCAGCATCATCACCGAGATCGCCATCGCGGCGACGAATCCGGACAGCCGCATCCCGAGGCCGATCAGCAGTACGACGTACGCGAACAGGCCGGCCACGATCGACGGCAACGCGGTCATCGCCTCGACCACCGACCGGACCAGCTTCGACGCCTGGCCGCCCACCTCGGTCAGATAGACGGCGCACAGTACCCCGAGCGGCAGGGTGACCGCGATCGCCATGGAGATCTGGATCAGCGTGCCGGCCAGGGCATGCAGTGCACCACCTGCCGACAGCGGCTCGAGTGGTCCCGCGGTCCGCAGGTCGCTGGTGAAGAAGTTCCAGTGGCCAAGAGCCCGGAGACCGCGGTACAGCGTGTAGCCGATGACACTGGCCAGCGCGATCCCGATCAGGCCGGCCGCACTGTGCGCGAGCAGTACTGCGAACCGGTCGGCGAGCACCACGCGACCACGCCGTAGTCCGGTGATCAGCAGGTAGAAGGCCGTGAACGACAACCACCAGCAGACGATGAAGCCCAGCGTTCCCTCGGTCGGCAGGATCCGGCTGTAGAGCACCCACGTCAGCGACAGCCCGGCGGCGGCCGAGCCGGCCAGGCAGGCCCGGTCCTCGACATCGACGACCCGAAGGCGGCGTCGCTCGGGTTCCGGCGGTATTGGTGCGGCCTGCTCGATCGGCGTCACGTCGTCGGTGGGCGGCAGGAACGGGTTCTCGGTACCGAGTTCCGGTGGGCGGGTGACGGTCATCGGCTCAGATCTCCGTTCCGGCGCCGCTGCGGCTGCGGGACACGACGAATCCCGCGATCAGGTTGACGATCAGCGTGATGATGAACAGCACCAGACCGGCCGCCATCAGTGCGTTCAACTGCGAGCCCGACGCCTCGCCGTACCGGAGGGCGATCATCGACGAGATGGTGATCGAGCCGGACTGCAGCACGTGCCAGTTGATCTCGAACAGCGGCGACACGATCATCACCACCGCGATCGTCTCGCCGAGCGCGCGACCGAGGCCGAGCATCGTGCCGCCGATGATGCCGCCGCGGCCGAACGGCAGCACGACGGCGCGGACCACACCCCAACTGGTGGATCCCAGCGCCAGCGCGGCCTCACGCTCACCCATCGGCGTCTGGTCGAACACCTCGCGCATCACCGCGCAGGCGATCGGCATCACCATCATCGCGACGACCACGCCGGCGATGAAGGCCGAGGAGGCGTACGTCGCGCCGTCGAAGATCGCGGCGTCCGGATCGGAGTCGACCCGGAAGATCGGGATCCAGCCGAAGAAGTCGGTGATCCAGCGGGACAGGTGAATGATCCAAGGCTGCAGCAGGAAGAAGCCCCACAGGCCGTAGACGATCGACGGTACGGCGACCATCAAGTCGACCAGCGCGACCAGGGTCTTCTTCAGCCCGCGCGGCGCCCACTCGGTGATGAACAGGGCGGTCGCCAGTGCGACCGGGAAGGAAAGCGCGATCGCGATCGTGGCGATCACGACGGTGCCGAACAGCACGGCCGCGACACCGATCTGGTTTGCTTCGGGCTGCCAGGCCTGCTCGGTGAAGAACTTCCAGCCGTACGTCTGCAGGGTCGGTTTCGCCTGGTAGGCAAGGAAGACGCCGATGCCACCGGTGATCAGCAGCACCAGGCCGCCGCCACCACGGGCAACCAGCCGGAAGATCAGGTCGGACGGCGCGAGCGAGGCTCGCAGCCGGCGGGGGGTTTGCTGGACAGTGGATTCGCTCACCGCTCCGGCTCTCGTTGGATCATCAGCTCTCGTTGGATCAGCACAGGGGACAGCTGGGCCGAGGTCACTTCGGCCTGTTCGACCGCTTGGGTGAATCGATGGAACGCCCGACGTGCGTCGACCCGGCGCGCGAACACGCCGGGACACTGGACATCAGGACCGCCGTTCGCCGAGATCTCCCAGCGCCACTTGCCATCGGGATCCCGGCGCAGTTTCGGCTCCGCTTCGCGAACCAGCCGACGGACCGCCGCCAGCTCGTCGCGCGGTGCCCGACTGCCGCCGCGGCCCATGGCCAGGGGGCGATTGTTCCCGGACAGGAGCCGCCAGAGTCGTTCACCTCCTCGCGGATCGTCGAGGAACTGCATCCGCACCCCCACCGGTCTCCTCACCAACCTCTCCCCCAGAGCAGTCGGTATGGAGCGTCACCAGTTGGATACAACACGTGGTGAACCGTGCCGAAGCGGTACATGAACACGCACGCGAACCAGTCGCACAAGAACAAACATCCGCCACTTAAGTCCTGACAAATCCACCCCAGCCAAGACTTTTCACACATCCGCCGCCGAATCCGCTACCTGGACACCCGCACGCCTCAACCGTCCTTCTTCCTTCGGCGCTTCGACTTGCGGAACACGAAGACGGCCAGCACAGTCCCGACCAGGACCGCCGGAATCCAGGCCAGCGCCTCCTGAGAGCCGAGCGCCAGACCCCAGAAGCTCTGGAAAACCGTCACACAGCTGCCGGAATCGTCACACTGCTGCTCGCCGGTCACCGGCGCCAACGCCACGACGACAGCTCCCGCGACCAGCACTGCCCTGGAGAACCGGCTCATCTGCCACCCCCGTCAACGACGGTAGGTGCTGAGCCCGCCTGCTGTCAGGTCGAGAGCACGGGAGATATCCAGTGCCTCAGCCGAGCCTGCGCCTACCTTGCCCACCGAGCGCCTGTACCGTGGCGGCCTCCAGGAACCGATCGAGCCGCTCGCGCACCAGCTCACCGAGCTCGTCAAGCCGCCGGCGATCGCCCCCGACCTCGTCTTCGCCATCGAGCGCAGCCCACATCTCATGGGTTGCCTCGATCGCGGCCAGGGCGAGCTGCTCGATGGCCGGGTCTCCGCAAAGCAGCTTCACTTTGTAGAACGCCGACCACGCCTGTGCCCGCATCCGCTGGCTTTCGGCTCGCAGGGCGTCGTAGTCGTCTGCTGCCTTGCCGTCCTCGATGCGTCTCCTCAGCCGGATCGTCTGGGCTCGCCGCCACTCCATCACCTTCTCGGCGAACTCGCTGTACGCGTCGATCCGCCTGGCCCGGAGCTGCTCGCTGCGGGCGAAACCCTCGGTTCGCCGTAGCGTCAGGCGTTGGAATAAGTAGGAGGTGGAAGCGCCGATGATCGTACCGACGATCGCGATCCATGCGGTCGTCATCGGATCACCCACTGAGGGCGGCGACGTACTCCGTGCCGGTGCAGGTCGTGCCGAACCTCGGGAAGACATAGGAGACGGCGAAATCGTGGGCATGGCCGTCCAGCCCGGTCATCGCGTCGGTGAGGTAGAGCGTGTCGTAGCCGTGCTCGTCGGCAACTCGACCAGTGGACTCGACGCCGAAGTTGGTGGCGATACCGGCCAGGGCCACCGTACTGATGTCGCGAGCACGGAGGGCGTCGTCGAGACCCGTCTGATGGAATGCGCCGACCGTGCGCTTGACGATCTCCAGGTCGCCCGGCTGAGGGTCGAGTTCGGGAGCCAACTCGCTGCCTTCGGGCTGGACGCCGACGCCCGGGCGCTCGACCCGGACGTGCACGACGAGCCCACCGACCGTCCGGGTCGCCTGCGCCAGCGCGACGCAACGCTCCAGCACCTCGCGGCCGGTCAGTGGGGCCGTGTCGAGCGCGATGATCCGCGGCATCAGATCGATCAGGATCAGGGCGGTACGCCGGGGATCCAGGCTGAGAGTGCTCACCCGTCAGACCTTAGTTCAAGCCAGGTCAGCCCAAGCCGTCCGCCAGTTGCTCCGCGAAGGCGACATCTCGCTCGGTTGGCGAGAAGCCGAAGCGATAGATGCCGCCCGGATACGCGCCGGGCGGGAGCGGGCGTCCACCGGGTTGCCAGAGCGGTTGCCAGGCGACGGCGCCGTTCGGTGGGTCGTACCAGTGGTTGTCCGCCGACCACGCCGAACCAGCCTTGTACGCCGTGACCACGCTCAACCCCGGACCGGTCGCCATCGACCACGACGGCAGCCCCGCGACATCTCCGCCCCGACCAAAGCCACCGGGATCACCGAGATCCGCCAACGCGGAGTCGACGTTCAACGCGACCTCCCAGACGACTGCCGTCGTCTGACCATTGACGTTCCACCGCAACGACATGTCGAAGGTCCGCAAACCGAAGGCGAACGACCAGTCCGCGGTCACCGGCTCATCGTTGAACGTGATCCCACTCAACATCAACCGATCCCGCCGCGACTCGACCCGCTCGGTCGGACCGGCCGTGTCCGTCGCTCCAAAGTTCCCCACGGCCAGATAGGGCGCGGTAGATCGCGACGACGAGTCGAGCGCCGGCCGATAGCGCCCCTGACCCGACGGATCCACCTCCAGCCGGGTGAGCGCAGTACGAGGCTGGGTCTCGATCGTCGCGCGGTAGTACTGCGTGCTCACGATCCGGCCCATCGTCACCTGGACCCGGTCGAAGTCGAGCGGCGCGATGTACAGCCCACCCTTGCCCCAGCCCGCACCTGTGACCCACCAGTCGGCCCCGTCCTGAACCACCTCGGCCGCATGCGCCGCGATCGTCCCCGCCACCTGGTCGACGCTGAACTTCAATGGATCCTTGCTCTTGTAGACCTTCGTAACCTCATAACCACCGTCGCAGCACACGAAGAGATACCAATCACTCCCGCGTTGTACGACGAACGGCGACTCCGTCGGCCCGCCGAAGGTCCCGGTCGCCGGATGCTGGAACGCGGTCCTCCGGTCGCTCCAGTGCCGCAGATCCGTACTGGTGCGATAGGCAACGATGTGGTTGCCTCCGGCAGGCGTCGAATTCGCCGTGTAATACATGACCCACTGATCGCCCACCCGTCGCACCATCGGGTCGCGCCCGTCGAAGCCGTCGGTGAAGAGTGGATTCGCCGCATTCCGGGTCCAGTGCACCAGATCCGTCGAGGTCGCCAGATGCATCCGGTACGCCGTGTGGTCGGGCGTCCCGGCCGCGTAGTACATGTAGTAGGTGCCCGCCTCGTACAGCACGTAAGGCGCCCAGATATGGCTCTCCCCCGCGGCCGGATCCGCGACCAGCGCAGGCGGCTGCTTGGTCCACGGGCCGTTCGGCGTCGGCGCGGTCGCGTGGCCGAAGCTCTTCTCGTCGAGCGGGTTCGCCGGCTCGGCGTGCGTGATCGCGTAGACATGCCAGGTGCCGGTCTTCTGGTCCTGAACCAACGTGTGGTCGTTGTAGTACCACTGCTCCGTCTCGCCCACGCTCGGGTCGTAGACCTTGGTGAAGTTGCCTGCGGCCACCACCTTGTCGACCCGGACGAGCGGCGTGTTCCGCACCTCGTCGGAGGTCGCTCCGGCCGGCAGACCCGCTGCCGCGCTCATCATCACCACCACCATTCCGACGACGGACCGCAGCCAGCTCATCAGCTGAGCTCCAAATCGAGCAGGTCCACGCCGACCAGGTAGTTGGTCGCGGCGGGATTCTTGCCGGTCACCGTGATCGCCAGCTGATGTTTGCCAGCGGCAAGAGTCGCGGCGCCCAAATCAACCCGCTGTGTGGTAACACCGGAGGCAACATACCCATCGAAAGTCACCTGGTTGCCTCCGTCAACGCTGACCTCCGCGATCCCGTAGTCGGCCGCCTTGGTCAGCACCGAGGACAACTTGTACGTACCCGACGTCGGCACCGCGAACTCGAGGACGACCTTGTCACCAACCTTGGACCCGTGGATCCACAACTGACTCCCACCGGACCAGCTCACCCCGCAGCAGTTGCCTTGCGGATCCACCGGCACCGTGGCGGACACGGCCGGCAACAGCGACTCAGCCTCGACCCTGATCGTGCTCCCCGAGGTCGCCTCGGCCACCGCGGACTTCGCGCTCTCGTGCCCAGCCAGATCGACGGCCGACACCCGATAGTTCCAGGTCTCCGTCAATCCCAACCCCTTGTGCAGGAAGCCCGGGACCGTACTACTCCCGACCAACCGCTCAGCCCCGCCGCTCTTGCTCGCGTAGACGTTGTAGCGCGCGATCCCAGTCTCGTCCGACGCGTCTGACCAGGCCAATGCGATCGCGTTGTCCGGACGACCAGTTGCGGTGACGTTCTCGACGGTCGACGGCGCGCGCCGGTCGGCGTACGGGATGACCAAGGACTGCACGACGTACGAGGATGCGGTCCACGCAGGTCCGGTCGGCCTCAGCTCGATGCTCAGCTTGGACTTGCCGAAGGTCAGCGCTGACGGGACCTGGAAGTTGTCGTCCAGCCAGCGTTGCCGGTCGTTGCCGAGCGGCTGCAACCACGTCCCAGCATCCTTGCCGTTGACAACCACCTTGGCGGACTGCCACGCGACGTCCTGATCGCTGGTACGACGTAACGTCACGCCCCGGTTGACCGGATCGATCCTCACGTCGAACCGGATCGGCCCGGTCGTCGAGCGGACCTGGTCGGTCAGGACGATATCGTCATGGTCGCCCTCATAGACAGATGAGAGGTCAGCCTGCGCACCACCATCGGCATACGCGTGTTGTGCGCGGCTGGCGGCGGAACCAACGTCGATCCGATCGGTCTCGCGCGCACCGAACGTCGCCGCGGAGTACAGGAAGGCCGTGGAACCGTAGACGGCCGCGTGGTCGTTCTGCTGGCCGTGTTCGATCCCGAACCCGAGCTGGTTCTGGTACTCGATCGAGTCGGTGATGTGCAGCCGCCATGCACTGTCGCACTCGACCGTACAGAAACCGGCCTGCACCTCGTGGCCCGAGTTCCCGTGGAACGGCGTGGAGTACGTGCCCCGGTTGAAGTACCAGCCGGACTCGTAGTAGTCCTCGGTCCCGGTGCCGTGGATCGCGGGCGTGCGCTCGCCGTCGACGTACACGCGCTCGTCACCCTCGAGGTAGCCGCGCGTGTTGCCGTCCGGTTGCAGGCCCTCCATGGTCTGCGAGACGCCGACGAACTTGCCCCGGCCGGTGGTGTTCGCGATCGTCCAGTCCTGGCCCATGACCGGCTCGGCCCGATGCGAGATCGCGGTGAAGTAGCCGGTCTTCCCGGTGATCAGGTCGACCGCCTTCTGTGCGTTCTGGGCCGCCGTCACCTCCGCCGTACCGGTGACCTTGTACTGCGAGGTGTTGGTCAGCGTGACGGTCGCGCGACCGGCGTACGGCATCGGCCACCAGGCGGAGTACCAGCCGTCGGGATCCATCGCGAAGAACAGGCTGCGAACCGGGTTCTCGCCCAGGCCGGAGCCGAAGAACTCGCCGATCGGGGCGTCGACTCGTTTGACCCCGTCGATGTTCACCTGCAGGCGGACGCCGGCCAGCATCGAGTCGGAGGGCCGCACGCGTTCGCCGTCCTCGGGAGTCGCGGCGTACGTCATCGCGTGGGTGCCGGACCAGACCTGCTGGCTGATCGAGTACGCGTGCGCCTGCTCGTCGGCGAGATGTTCGGCGCCTAGGTCGAGAGTGTCGGTGCGCTGGGGGGTGCCGCCGACGATCGAGTCGACCCAGTAGGTGAACTCGTTGAAGTCCAGGTCGGAGGAGATGAACTCGTTCCGGACTGTGATCTGCGATTTGCCCGCGGTCGCGCTCGCCGGGAGCTGGACGACCTGGTCGTGCCACTGCGCACCGGCCGCCTTGAGCGGCGCCCACTCGCCGACCTGGACGCCGTCGACGAGGACCTTGGCCCGCTGGTTACCGATCCGCAGATCCATCCGGCGGGTCAGTTTCACCCCCGTGTTGGCCGGGTCGATCTTGACCGTGAACTGGCTGGCGCCGACGAACGCGCGACCGTCGTCGGCGAACGACTTCAGCTCCAGGCCGACGATCTCCGGGAGCTTCAGCCGGATCGCGCTGACCTCGCCGGGACCGCGCTGATCGGCCAGCGTCAGTTGTTTGCCGGGGGCAAGGTTCACGGTCGTGGTGGACGTCTTGGCCGCGGGATTCGCCGGCTTGGGGTCTTTGAACCCGGCGTCGGCGAGCAGCTTGACGACGTCCTCCGCCTTGTCGGTCGGATCGAAGGTGGTGACGCCGTTCGCGTCGGGGAACTCGCGGTAGCCGACGTGGTAGAAGAACGGGTTGCTCTGCACGGTCACCCGCATCGACTCGCGGTACGGCATCGGGACGCGGAGGTAGACGCCGCCGCTGGTCTCGACCGCGTTGGCGACGAGCGGGTAGACGAACGGCGCGCCGAGTTTGCCGTCGACGACGTCCTGGAGGCTGTGGTCGAGGACCAACTTGCCGTCCAGCTCGATGGTGATCTTGCCGGTATTGGTGACGTCGCCGCCGTCCCGGGTGAACCAGATCGTGCCGAGCTCGCCCGGGCCGGCGTCCTCGGCGATCACGCAGCCGGCGGTGCTGGTGCGCAGGCAGGAGTACTTGCCGTCGAAGCCGTCGTTGTTGGTGCCGTCCCGGCCGAAGCTGGAGAACTGCTTGGTCCGGAAGCCGGTCTGCAACTCGGGCAACCGATCGAGGTGCCGATAGACATCCCACCCGACCGGACCCTTGCCGCCCGCGCCGTACGACGTATTGGTGGCTGAGGCCGGCGCGGAGATGAGCGGTAGGACAACAAGAACAGCTGAGGCGAGGAGCGCGAGGCGGCGCAGCAACCTGGTCATGGGCGGACCTTCCAGGGCGATCTCGGGAAATCGATTTCTCAGATGTCTACCATTGGCGCCGGGTGCTTGAGAAGAGCTCGAAGCCGTTTACTTCGTGCACACGCTCTGCTAGATCGCGCGGGCGTGCGCAGTACGTCCGAGAGCCGGAATGGGACCCGTTGTCCACGGGTTGGCTACCCGATGGACCGTCTTGCCGCCCGGAGCGACAGACTGGTCCGGCAGTCAGACTTTCCAGCCCTCATCAGCAGGAGATTCCATGAGCTCAGCTCCAGCCCAGATCGCCGTCACCGGCCTTGCGGTGATGGGCCGCAACCTGGCCCGGAACCTGGCGCGCAACGGCTTCCGCGTCGCCGTCCACAACCGGTCCCAGGCCCGGACGGACGCCCTGGTCGAGGAGTTCGGCCACGAGGGTGAGTTCGTCCCCGCCGCCGACCTGCCCGCGCTGGTCGCGTCGCTCGAGCAGCCGCGCCGGATCATCATCATGGTCAAGGCCGGCGAACCGACCGACGCGGTGATCGACGAACTGGTGCCGTTGCTCGACCAGGGCGACATCGTCGTGGACGCCGGCAACGCGCACTTCGCCGACACCCGGCGGCGGGAGAACGCGCTGCGGGAGAAGGGCCTGCACTTCGTCGGCGCGGGCGTCTCCGGCGGCGAGGAGGGCGCGTTGAACGGCCCGAGCATCATGCCGGGCGGCTCGCCGGAGTCGTACGCCGCGCTCGAGCCGATGCTGACCAAGATCGCCGCGCACGTCGGCGGCGAGTCCTGCTGCGTGCACGTCGGCCCGGACGGCGCCGGCCACTTCGTGAAGATGCTGCACAACGGCATCGAGTACGCCGACATGCAACTGATCGCCGAGGCGTACGACCTGCTCCGGCACGTGCTCGACCTCAGCCCGGCCGAGCTCGCCGACGTGTTCCGCGAGTGGAACACCGGCGACCTGGAGTCGTTCCTGATCGAGATCACCGCGGAGGTGCTGAGCCAGGTCGACGAGTCCACCGGGCAGCCGTTCGTCGACGTGGTCCTGGACCAGGCCGAGCAGAAGGGCACCGGCCGGTGGACCGTGCAGGTCGCGCTCGACCTGGGCATCCCGGTGAGCGGCATGGCCGAGGCCGTGTTCGCCCGTTCGCTGTCGGGTGACGTCGTACGACGCCGCGCCGCGGCCGGCGTACTGCCTGGGCCTTCGGAGGCGAAGGCGGACGTGGATCGGGCCGCGTTCATCGAGGACGTCCGGCACGCGTTGTACTCGTCGAAGCTGGTCGCGTATGCGCAGGGGTTCGACGCGATCCGGGCCGCCAGTGAGCAGTACAGCTGGAACATCGACCTGGGTGCGATGGCAACGATCTGGCGTGGTGGGTGCATCATCCGGGCGCGCTTCCTGGACCGGATCAAGGAGGCGTACGACCGGGACGCGAACCTGCCCTCGCTGCTCGTTGACGACTACTTCAAGGAGGCCGTGGCGAACGGCCAGGAGGCGTGGCGCCGGGTGGTCGCGACGGCCGCGTCGGTCGGCGTACCGGCACCTGGTTTCGCGGCGGCACTGGCGTACTACGACGGGCTGCGCGCGGAACGGCTGCCGGCGTCGCTGATCCAGGGGCTGCGGGATCTGTTCGGCGCGCACACCTACCACCGGGTGGACCGCGAGGGCGCCTACCACCTTGACTGGTCGGGTGACCGCAAGGAGCACACCGCCTGACAGTCCTTGGGAGTGTCGCGGGCGGCGAGTGGCGGGTTTGGCGCTGGGGTCGAACATGTGTTCTAATACAGTCTCAGCGCCAGCCCGCCGCGGCGGGCGATGTCACCGAAGGGAATCGCCGCAACGATGACTGTAGACACTCTGGCAGTAGAACCGCAGACCGAAGCCAACGACACTCCTGAAGGCGTGCTCGTTTCTTCTCCTGCCGTCCCTGAGGTCGAGGCCAAGACCGGGGCCGAGGAGCCGGCCGTCGAGGACGCTGCCGTCGAGAGCTCCGCGGCCAAGCCGAAGAAGGCGCCGGCCAAGAAGGCCGCGGCGAAGAAGACCAAGACCCTCGAGCTGACCCTCACCGTCACCGGCACGGCCGACGGCGAGTGGCACGCCGAGCTCAAGCAGGGCAGTACCTACCTGGCGCGCAACCTCGCCGTGGCCGCCGCGGCCGTCTCCCGAGCGGCCAAGGAGCTGCACGAGGACATCTCCACGCCGATCGACGAGGTCATCGAGGCCGCCCGCGAGCAGCAGGCCGCGAAGGTCGCCGCCCTGGAGGCCGAGCTGGAGGCAGCCCGCAAGGCGCTGGCCGAGCTCGCCGATTAACCCAGTCCCGCAGCCGGCAGCGGCCTTCCCCCGCCACCGGCCGTGGTCCCCTGAGGTGCCCACCAGGCGTCCGGTGAGCCCTCAGGACATGAGGAGCGTGCTGGGCCCGGCCCACGGACCGGGCCCAGCACGTCAAATCCAGCTGGCGTCTGGGTAACGATGTGACTAACTCGGCACGCCGTGTTCCTGGGCGCGGATGGGCCGGACATCGTACGGTGTTGCCTTCCGGGTACTCCGGGCGGGACTGACCGCTCCTTACCGAAGGGGGTCAGATGGGCACATTCCAAGACCTGGGATCACTGCTGCTGGTACGTGGCGCCGACGAACTCGACCACGCCGGCGGGACCCTCTACGTCCACCTCCACCGCGTCGCCAAGCGGCTGACGTCGCTCGGCGCGAGCGAAACCCTGGTGATCGCCGGCCTCGCGCACGCGGCGTACGGGACGGATGGTTTCCCGACCCATCTGTTCGACTGGCAGCAGGAGCGCCCGGTCCTGGAGGCCGTGATCGGCCCGGAGGCGGAGCTCCTCGTCTATCGCTACGGTTCCTGCGAACGCGAGACCAGCTGGCGTGATCTGGCCGAGCACCGCACCGTCACCGATCGCTTCACGGGCACGTCGGAGGAGCTCAGCACCGAAGAACTCCGCGACCTCATCGACCTCACCATCGTCAACGAGCTCGACGTCCTCGACCATGCGCCCGCCGTAGGCTCCAGACTCCGCGCGTACCTCCAAGAGCTCATCCCCCGCTGGCAATCCCTGGCCTCCCCCGCCGTCTACGCCGATGCAAGCCAGGTGCTCCAGCTCTGACAACTATTCGTGGGCAAGGTCCCGAACAGTGGTGAGCAGCAGGCCGAGCAGCAACGCGGTGAGCGCCGTTGCGGTGCAGAGCCAGAGTGGGAGTTCGGTGAGCAGGATGGCCGCGGCGAAGACCGGCGGCCCGGCGTACGCGCCGTCGAGCCGGCGATGACGGCGGACCCACCGCAACAACGGCGGTAGCGGCATCCCGATCGGCGCCAGCAGGACCAACGTGACCAGGGCGAGCACCCAGCCACGCTCCCGGAGCACCAGCGCCACGACCAGGAGCCAGCAGAGCGGGCCGAACACCAGCAGCCACCATGGTGGTTGCCAGGTCTCGACCTGGGCGACTTCTCGCTGCCCCACGGTGCCTGCGCCTCCTTCGGCCTGCTCGCCGCCTTTACGAGTCTGGCAGGTCCGGCGGGCATTTCTGGAAAACACCGGGCGGACAACGCATGATCGAGACATGGCCCAGTACGAAGTCATCGCCCGCGCCCGGCTCGACCACCGGCTCACCTCCGCCGACTACCTAGACCTGGCCCTCAACTCGCACAGCCTGGACAAGGGCATGCGCTTCCAGCGGGTCGAGGACCTGCCGGACGGCCGCATCGCCATCGTCCTGCAGCACAAACTGAGCCCCCGCAAGTCCGACGAAGCCGCCCTGATGGCGAACCGCAGCCTCGCCCAACTCGGCATCCCGGCCACCAAGGTCCAGCAGATCGACCTGATCCGCCTCACCCGCAAAGGCCGCACCCTGGTCCGCTCCTGGGTCGGCCCCGGCCCCACCGACCCCGGCTCAGCCGGCGACCGCGAACCCCGCAAACCCCTCCCCAACCCACCCCACCTCCAGGCCGAACGAGACCTCCCGCGCGGCTGAACGTGCTCAGGGGGTGAAGACCTCGAAGGGAGCGGCGTATTTGGTGTTGAGGCGGGTGCCGGTGGTGCGCGAGAAGCCTTCGAGGAATTCGCCCGCGTCGAAGTCGGGCCAGTTGAGGCCGGTGATGTAGGCGTCGTGGGCGCGGAGGGACTGGACGCCTAGATCGAAGGTGTCCGTGGTGTCGACGGCGTGGCGGCTGTTGGGGGAACCTGAGGCCCAGACCTGGCGTACGCCGTTCCAGCGGTCGCCGGAGTGGGGGAAGATCCAGCGGTTCGCGGCGTCGCGGACGGCGTCCAGGGTGGCGCGGCCGGTGTTGATGTGATCGGCCTGGTTGAGCGCGACGTCGCCGTCCCAGGTGTCACGGAAGTTGTTGGTGATGACGATCTCTGGCCGGTGCCGGCGGATCACCTCGGCGATCAGTTGGCGGAGCGGGACGCCGTACTCGATGGTGCCGTCGGGCTGGCCGAGGAACTCGACCGTGCTGACGCCGACGATCCGGGCCGACTCGATCTGCTCGGCCTCCCGGAGCGGGCCACATTCGGCTGGCGGGATGCCGTCGATACCGGCTTCCCCTGAGGTGAGGAGGCAGTAGACGACCTCCTTGCCCTGCGCGGTCCAGCGCGCGATCGCGGCGGCGGCGCCGAACTCCAGATCGTCCGGGTGCGCGACGACCGCCAGGGCCTTCTGCCAGTCTTCGGGGAGTGCTTCCAACGGCGATGGATTCATGAAAGGCAGGCTAGGGCACCAGACCGACAGTGGTCAGCTGCCGAAGACCTGGCGGGTGTAGGGGTTGGTGAAGGCGCGCTGGGGGTCGACGCGGTCGCGGACGGCGAGGAAGTCGTCGAAGCGCGGGTACCGCGCTTGGAGTTGGTCGGCGGTGAGCCTGTGCATCTTCCCCCAGTGCGGCCGGCCGTTGACCTGGGCCACGATCTGCTCGAAGGCGGCGAAGTACCTGCTGTGATCGAGGCGGTGGTACTGGTGGATGGCGATGTACGCCGTGTCCCGGCCGTGTGCGGTGGACAACCAGATGTCGTCGGCCGCCGCGACCCGGACCTCGACCGGGAACGGGATCCGCTCACCCGACCGGTCGATCCACGCGCGCAGCTCATTCAGTACGTCGACCACGCGCTCCCGCGGTACGGCGTACTCGGTCTCGCGGAAGATCACGTTCCGCTCCGAGCAGAAGACCTTGTACGACGTGTCGACGTACTCGCGTGCGGACAACGCACGGGACGCGATCCGGTTGATCCGCGGGACCAGTGACGGGCGCCGGACCGCCAACCGGTTCGTCAGCTCGAACACCTTGTTCGACAGCAGTTCGTCGTCCACCCAGCCACGCAACCGGCCGACTGGTGACGGGCCGATCCCGGGCGGCACCCGGTTGTTCCGCTTGGTCAGCGCGAGATCGGTGTGCGGGAACCAGTAGAACTCGAAGTGATCGTTGCCATCGGCAAGTTGGTCGAACCCGCTGAGCACCTCGCCCAGCGGCAACGGCATCTCTTGCGCTCGCAACAGGAAGGCGGGCACGCACTGCAAGGTCAGCGACGTGATAACGCCGAGCGCGCCAACCGAGATCCGGGCCGCCGAGAAGACATCCGCGTTCTCCTCGGCGGAACAGGTCAGCACCGACCCGTCGGCGGTGACCAGCGTGAGGCCGGCGACCTGGGTGGCCAGGCCGCCGAGCTTGGCGCCGGTCCCGTGCGTGCCGGTCGAGATCGCGCCGGCGATCGTCTGCTTGTCGATGTCGCCGAGGTTCGGCATCGCCAGGTCGAACGACGCGAGCCCGGCGTTCAGCTTGCCCAGCCCGGTCCCGGCGCCCACGGTCACGCGTCCGGACGCCTTGTCCGCGGAGACGATCGACGACAGACCGTCCAGCCGGATCATCACCCGCTCCGGTACCGAGCAGCCGGTGAACGAGTGCCCGGCGCCGACCGCCTTCACCCGCTTGCCCTGCTCGGTCGCCGCCTTCACCATCGCCGCGACCTCGTCGGTGGACGACGGCCGCAGCACCTCCACCCCGGTCGCCGACTCGGTACCAGCCCAGTTCCGCCAGGTGCTCATCCGAAGTTCTTCCCTTCGCCGCGGTAGCTGAGCAGCTCGGTCAGCTCGGTGCCAGATACCTTCCCCACGCCACCGCCCAGGTCGCCGTCGATCGCGTACAGCCGATCGAATCTTTCCAGCATCTCGCCCGCTTTGGCATAGCGCATCCAGACCCGGTCGCCGATCTTCAGCCCGCGCGCGTTCTCCCCCTGCACCGGAGTCTGTACTTCGCCCGCGCCTTCCGTCCCGAGCAGCTTCAGCCCGAGCGGCCAGGACGGCAACGGCAGCCGCGACTTCTTGGCCGGCCCCGACGCGACGTACCCACCACCGAAGGTCGTCGCGATCCGCGCCGTCGGCCGCCGTACGACGCCGAGTGCGTAGGCGACCGCGTGCTCCGGCTGGAAGATGTCGTACTTGTCGAAGAGGGTCGGCCCGTAGAGCCCCGAGCCGGCGGTGACCTCGGTGACGGCCCGGTCGGCGCTGCTGATCTCGACGCTGCCGGTCCCGCCACTGTTGACCAACCGCAGCGGCGCCACCTGCTTGACCGCGTCGACCACCGCACCACGCCGCTCCGCCAGCTCGGCGGCAGACCGCCGCTTCACCCAGCGCACCGCGGGCGAGGTGTCCGGCAGCCCGGCGATCTGCGCCTCGTAGAACATCACCCCGACCAGTTCGAACGCATCATCGGCGACCACCGTGCGCGCCAGCTCGACCACTTGGGCCGGGGTGCGCAGCGGCGACCGCCGAACGCCGAGGTGCTGCCCGAAGACCCGCAGCGACGCGTCCACGTCCAGGCAGACCCGGATCCGTTCGCCGCCACCGGCAGCCCGCTTCACATAAGCGAGGTGTTCGACATCGTCGACCATCAACGTGATCCGCGCGGCCGCGTCGGCGTCCCGCGCCAGCTCCCGCAGGGCGGCACGGTGGACGGTCGGATACCCCATCAGAATGTCGTCGACGCCGTTGCGCGCCAACCAGAGTGCCTCAGGCAACGAATAGGCCATCACCCCGTGGAACCCGGGCCGCTCGAGCGCTTCCGCGATCAGCGCACGGCATCGCACCGACTTGGACGCCACCCGGATCGGCGTGCCGGCAGCCCGCCGGACCAGGTCGGCCGCGTTCCGCCGGAAAGCGGCCAGATCGACCACGGCGAACGGCGGGTCCAGCTCGGCCGTCAGCCGCTCATACCGGTCGAAGTCACCCATATTCGGAGTCTAGGTCGAACAAAAACTGAAAGGTAGTACATCTTTACGGCGAATCGATCACAGCTTGGAGCTCCGGTACGACGGTCCGCGTCCACCCCACGTCGGGGTCAGCCGATTCGCCCGACGCAGCCGCCAGCAGCGCGACCGTCGTCCCCCGAACCACTGACACCTCCACGAACGACTCGGCCCCGGCGTACCGGCGTACCGCAGCAGCGGCCGTCTCCTCCGACCACAACCCGCGTACGGCGAGCTGGGCGTCCGCGGTGTTCCCACAAGCAGACATGCGGGCCTGGTAGCCGCGGTAGTACGCAGACGCCTTCCCAGCATCAGAGAACCGCAGGAGCAAAGCAGTCGCAGGTCCGTCCGCACCGGTCCGGTAAGAGGCCTGCAGCGCGTACTGCGGGACTGGGAGCGCCCCCTTCGGCAACTGCCCAGCGCAGCCGACCGGGAGAGCCTCAAAGGCGGCCTGATGCGCATCACGCCGACGGGTGAAGCTCTGGTTGCCCAGGAACCCCTCCTCGGCCCCACCTGGATCCACGTACGACTTCCACCCCTTCCCCAACTTGTCCGCGGCCGGAAGGTTCTCCGACGACACCGGACCAGCAGTAACAGGCGGAGGTGCAGTGGCCTGCTCCGGCAAGTCCGGGGCTTGCGCAGCATCTGTGGGTTTCGCGGTGCTGGGCGTGACCGTCGGAACCGGCACAGTCCCGCCCACAGTGCTCGGGATCGGCGTGCTGGTTGGCGCAGCAGCCTTGTCACCCGCGGCGGGGCTACAGCCGACGAGCAGCCCGGCCGCTGCGACGACACCCAGAACGACTCTCATCTGGGCTGGAAGTGCTGGTAGTCGGGCTTGCTCCAGTTCGCGCCCCAGAAGTAGCCCTGGCCTACCAGGGACTTGGTCGGCGTGCTGTTGGTGAACAGCATCCCCGCGCGGATCCAGGAGCGATTCCGGTAGGACAGGCCGTTGCTCGGGTACCAGACGTTGTTCGCGGCGAGGTACGGGTTCTCCACGGTGTTGATGTCGATCGCGTAGCCGTAAGAGTGCGGCGACAACGCGTATGGGTTGCCGGTGACCTGCCGGCAGTTGAAGGCCGAGGTGTTGTCCGCCTCCATCGCCCGGATGTCACTGCCGCCGAACACGTCGACGCGCTGCATCCGCCGGATCGGGAACTTCGCGTTGAAGCTCGCGGTCCAGACGGTGATCATCTTCTGCACGGCTGCGTCGCGGAGGATCAGCTCGCCCTTGTGCACCAGGCCGTCGAAACCCCAGTAGTTCATCGTGAGCAGCCGCAGCGACGACGGACCGACCGGGCAGCCGGAGCGGTAAGTCTTCGGCACCATGCTCGCGGAGACCGCGTAGACCTTGGGATTCAGGCCGGCCTTGATCACCACCCACGCCGTCGGCGACACCTCGACGGCGGTCGACGGCACCCCGCGGCTGACCACCCGGACCGTCCGGCTGGACGGGAAGTTGTCCGGTACCGGCAGCCGGAAGTTGCCCTTGGCATCAACCTTGACGCTGGTCAGCCAGCGCCACTTGCCGCTGCCGAGCAGGTCCTGCAGAACAACCTCGAGTCCGGGCTCCGCGGGGACCGTGTAGCCGGTGACGGCGACGCCGGTCAGGGTGATGTACGACGCGGCCGGCTTGTTGATCACGATCCGGCGGTCCTGCGCGGTTCCGATGACGGCCGGCGACATCGCGGGTGCGCCGTAGAACTTGGGCCCGATCACGGTCCGGAAGGTGGTCCGGATCGGAGTGGTCGGCGTGTAGCTGATCTTGTACGCGCCACCCGCCGTCGACTTGGTCGCGCCGCGCAGAGTCCAGCCGCTCGGCAACGCCTGCCAGAGCGAGATGTACCAGTCCACCGCACCGTTGCTGAGCTGGCCGGAGAAGACCAACGGCCGGTCCTCCCAGGAAGTCGCGGGCTGAGCCAGCGAAATACCCAACGCTTCAGCAGCGGAAGGTAGAGCAGAAGGCAAAGCAGGAGTCGGCGTTGGAGTAGGAGTGGGCGTTGGAGTAGGCGTAGGCGTAGCCGACTCCGTCGGCGCCGGCGTACTGACAGGAGGGGTCGTTGGATCCTCCGCCGCGGCCGCTGCCGTTGGGATCAGTGCAGCGGCCAGTACCAGCGCCGCGGTCGTCGTGAAGCGTCCCATCGTCTTCCCCTCCCCAGCGGAGCCGATCGGCTCCCCACCTCTATAGAGGTCCCACACCTAGGAAGACGTCACACACGGTCAGGAGGTTCGCTTACTCCTGCAGTCTCTTCACCGCAGCATCCACCCGCTCGTCCGTCCCCGTCAGCGCCACCCGCACGTGCCGTTCCCCCGCCGTGCCGTAGAACGCGCCCGGCGCAACCAGGATGCCCCGATCAGCCAGTTCCGCAACAGACCCGTACGCGTCGTACGACGGATGCTCGGCCCACAAGTACAGCCCGCCCTCCGACAAAGTGATCCGCCAGCCCGCATCGGTGAGCGCGTCCCGCAGTACCGCGCGTCGGCGGATATACCGCTCCCGCTGCACCTCCACGTGCGCGTCGTCCCCGAACGCGACCGCCATCGCGGCCTGGATCGGCGACGGCACCATCAATCCCGCATGCTTGCGAACCGCCAGCAACTCCGCGACGACCCGCTCGTCCCCCGCCACGAATCCCGCGCGGTACCCCGCCAGGTTGGACCGCTTCGACAGCGAGTGCACCGCGAGCAGGTTGTCGAAGCTGCCACCACACACGTCCGGGTGCAGCACCGTCACAGGCCGCTCGTCCCAGCCGAACTCGATGTAGCACTCGTCGCTCACCAGCAGCACGTCGTTCGCCCGGGCCCACTCCACCGCGGCCCGCAGCTCGGCCGCGGACGTGATCTGCCCCGACGGGTTGCGCGGCGAGTTCAGGTATGCGACCCGCACCGGACCGTCGTACTGCGTGACGTCGGCGACCGGGACACTCGTCGCACGGGCCAGTGCGGCGCCGGCCTCGTACGTCGGGTACGCGAGATCGGGAATCAGCACCGTGTCGCCCGCGCCGACACCGAGCAGTGTCGGCAGCAGCATGATCAGTTCCTTGGTGCCGATCACCGGAAGCACACCGGTCTGCGGATCCACCCCTGGTACGTCGATGCGACGGGCCAGCCAGTCGACCACGGCCTGCCGCGCGGTCGACGTACCGATGGTCGTCGGGTACGCCGGTGCGTCGGCCGCATCCGCGAGCGCCTGCTTGATCACGTCCGGCACCGGGTCGACCGGGCTGCCGATCGACAGGTCGACGATGCCGTCGGGATGCGCGGCCGCCTTCTGCTTGAACGGGGCGAGCTTGTCCCAAGGGAAATCCGGCAGGCGACTGGAAGTGGAGAAGATCACCCCCGCATTGTCCCCTGTGCCAACTCCCCCTCGTCACCCGGCGCTCGGTCCACGAGATGCCGGCGAACCGAGGCGACCACCTCGGGGTCGGCCAGCACCCGGCGATGACCGAGGCCCTCGGTTAGCTCGATGCACGCACCCGGCCAGACCGCGGCGATGGCGATCGACCCCTCGTACGCCGTCTCGCGGTCCGACTTGTCGTGGATCAGCAACAACTCGGGGAGGTCGCGCTCGTCGAGCAGCCGGCCGACCGCCGAGATCGCCTCGAAGTCCTCCATCGGCCCGAACCGGCGGGCGAACCGGCGCAGGAATCCCGCCCGGATCCGCGGCCCGAACCCGAGTGCCTGCTGGAACTGGTCCAGCGTCTGAGTGAAGTCCGTCGGGCTGGCGACGAAGACCAGCCGCTCGACGGCCAGCCCTTTGTCCAGGGCGTAGATGACCGCGGGAGCGCCGAGCGAGTGCGCGACGATCCCGTACGCCTCGCCCTGCGCACCGATCACGGCCTGCACCGCGTCACCCAGCTCCGGCATCGTCCCGCGACCGCGCCCCTCCCGCCCCGGCTCGGAGTCGCCATGACTCGGCGCGTCGTACGCGACAACACGGAAACCCTCGGCGACCAACGGCGGAATCAGGGCCGCGAGTTGCAGACCCCAACCACCCCAGCCATGGACGAGGTACACGGTCGGCCCATCCCCGTACGCCGTGCCGCGGATCACGCCGTCCTCGAACGGCACCTCGATCGGCGTACCCGGCGGGAGCTCGACCCGAAGCCGGCGGGCCTTCTCGGAAACCGTCGGCAACCGAAACCAAAGCCGATCCACCCACCAACTGCCGACCCCGGGTGCCACCACCTCGAGGCTCTGGAAGGCTGCCGTCAAGAAGCGAACGTTCGTGCTTTTCTTTGCCGCCACGAGAACTACTCTCCTCAGTCGAGATCTCAGATCCGAGCCGCTCGCACGAGCGCTTCGAAGGACGCCCACGCCCGGTCGTCGGCCTTGGGGTCACCCATCAGCCGGCTGGCATGGTGATGCGCCATCAGGACGCCCTGGATGTCGAAGGCGTATTGCTCCGGGTCCGCATCCGGGCGGAACTCGCCCTCGGTGATCCCGGTCCGGAAGACGGTCGCGATGGTGTCGATGTAGTCCCGGAATGCCTGCAGGAACCGATCCCGGACCGGACCGGGCTCGGCATCGTCCAATTCGGCGGAAACGCCGTAGAAGAAGCAGCCGCCGGGCAGCGCGAGATCGCCGGAACCCCAGCGCAGCTTGCGGTCGAACAGCTCGCGCAGCCGCGCCTCGCCCCGCGGCGCCTTGAGCGCCGGCCGGATCACCCGCTCGGCGAACAGTTCGGCGAACCGGTCGATCACGGCGAGCTGCAGCTGTTCCTTGGACTTGAAGTGGGCGAACAGGCCGCTCTTCGACAGCCGCGCCTGGTCGGCGAGCACCCCGATGGTCAGCGCGTTCAGCCCGCCGACGCTGACCTGCCGCGCGGCCAGGTCGAGCACCGCGGCCCGGGTCTCCTCGCCCTTACTCACCTCTTCATAAGAGCACGACCGTGCTATTCAGTGCAAGAGCATTTACAAGTACAGGCCTGTCTGACCGTCCTCCACCCGCTTGGCGGCGACGGCGTGCAGGTCGCGTTCGCGCAGCAGGATGTAGTCGTCGCCGCGGACCTCGACCTCGGCCCGGTCCTCGGGGTCGAACAGCACCCGGTCGTCCACCTCGACCGTGCGCACGTTGGCGCCGATCGCGACCACCTTCGCCCAGGCCAGCCGGCGGCCCATCTGCGCGGTGGCCGGGATCAGGATGCCGGCCGACGACTTCCGCTCGCCGGACTCCCGGTCGAGCGCGACCAGCACCCGGTCGTGCAGCATCCGGATCGGCAGCTTGTCGTCGGAGAGACGTTTGCGAGAGGTCACCGGCGACCCACCAGCCGCCGGATCAGCAGCAGCACGGCCAGTACGCCGACGGCCGCGCCGCCGATCGCGACCAGCTTCTGGGTGCGCAGCGCGCCGGTCTCGTCGAAGACCTGCGCCCTGGCCTGTTCGACCTGCCGCTTCGCGACGTTCTTCGGGTGCGCGCGGTCGACCAGCTCGTCCACGGTGGAGGCCAGCCGCGCCCGGGTGGCGGCGATGTCCGCCTCGATCTGCTCGGCGGTCCGAGCCTGCGTGTCCGACACTTGCCAGACCTCCTCTCGACGTTCCCCTTCGTACATCC
Organism: Kribbella caucasensis; assembly: GCF_004361855.1. Lineage (GTDB taxonomy): Bacteria > Actinomycetota > Actinomycetes > Propionibacteriales > Kribbellaceae > Kribbella > Kribbella caucasensis. The sequence goes on along the minus strand of NZ_SNWQ01000011.1, from coordinate 144,031 downwards.
TTGCAGGTCACGCCCGCAGGTCCACGACCACCTTGATGTCGTCGGGTTCCTTGACCAGCCCGGCCGGCCAGTCCGCCAGCGGAACAGTCCGGGTGATCAGCCGGTCGAGCCAGCTCCGGTCCGCCGCCAGCAGGACGTCGACGGCGTCCGCGTAGTGCCGCTTGGCCGCGTTCACCGAGCCGACCAGGGCCGCGTTGCGAATCACCAACTGCCTGGTCAGCGCATCCATCTGTACGTCGATACTGTCCGGGCTGGGCGAGATCCCGGTGAGGCACAAGACACCGGCGGGCGGCAGGAGTTCCGCGCAGGCCACCACGACCTGACCGACGCCGGTCGCCTCGATCACGACATCCGGGGCAGCTTTGAGATCGGCCAGCTCGGTGAGGAACTCACCACCGAGATCCCGTACGAGCGCCGGCTTCGGTCCTTGATCCGACCGGTCGAGCACGTGCACGGCGTACCCGCGTTGTGCGGCGATCAACGCGGCCAGCAGCCCGATCGGACCGGCCCCGGTGACGAGCACGTGCTTCGGCTCGTACCAGGAGCGCGCGCCGACCTGGTCGACCTGGTCCCACGCCTTGGTGAGGATGCTGGCCGGCTCCACCAGGACACCGAGGCGGCCGAGCTCCGGCGGGACCGGTACGGCATAGTACGGGTCGACTCGCCAGCGTTCGGAGCCGTATCCGTCCACGCCGTTGATCCCGCGCTCGGAGTACAAACCGTTGCGGCAGAAGTCAAACTCCCCCCGGGCACACGCAGGACAGGGCACAGGGTCAGGCCGGCGCACGATGCCCGCAACGAGATCCCCGGGATTCAACCCGGAACCGGCCGGCCCCTCGATCACCCGCCCGAGCGACTCGTGCCCAAGCACCATCCGAGTCGCGTCAGCTGAGCGTCCAAAGGCACCGGAAACGATCTCGACATCGGTACCGCAGATCCCCACCAGCACACCCTCGACCAGTACGGACCCGTCGGACTCCGGTGGTTCCGCGACCTCGGTGACGGCCGCCGAGTCGGCCTTGCCCGGCACCACTGTCATAGCCCGCATGAGCCAACTCAATCAGACTCGATCAGGCCAGGCGTGTCATGTTCACGGTGACCTCTATCGCCGTGGCGGCTCCGCCCGAGTAGATGCCCTTCAGCGGAGAGACATCTGCATAGTCGCGACCGGTGGCCACCCAGACATGGCGATGGCCGATCGGGATGTCGTTGGTCGGGTCGAAGCCCCACCAACTGCCGGTCCAGGCCTCGATCCAGGCATGGCTCTCACCGACGACCGTCTCGCCGACGGCGGCATTCGGCTTGGTGTGGAGGTAGCCGGAAACGTAGCGGCTGGGGATGCCGACCGCACGGAGCAGGGTGAGGGTCAGGTGTGCGTAGTCCTGACAGACACCTTCCCGGGCCTGCCAGGCGTCCACTGCCGACGAGTGCACGCCCGTGGTGCCGCGCTGGTACTTCAGCGTGTCGTGGACCCACTTGGACACGGCCAGCACGGTCTCGTCGGGCGTCCGCCCCTTCCGCAGCGATCGGGCGACCGCGGAGAGCTCCCGGTGCTTCGGTACGTACGTGGTCCACTCCAGGAACTCGGCGTGCCGGTCGACCGCTTCGGCCGAACGGACCTCAGCCCAGGTCGCGATCTCGGCCGGCACCGTCTCGGCGGCCGTCTCCACCACGGAGGCGGCGGTGACCTTCAGTTCGGTGTGCGGGGTGTGCAGGTCGAAGGTGTTGACCTCGGTACCCCAGTAGTCCGTGTACCGGTTGACCCGGGCGGTCGGGACGGTCTCCAGCCGCGCGACCATCAGGTTCTGGCGGTCGTCGGACCGCGGGGTCAACCGGGCCTCGTTGTACGACTGGGTGACCGCCGTCGCATAGCGGTAGCCGGTGGTGTGCACCACCCGGAGGCGCCAGTTAAGAGGCTCAGTCACAGGTTCACCTCCGCGTTGTTCCACTCGATCCAGGGCACTGCGTGGAAGTACTGCCGGGACAGAGCCTCACCGACATCTCGCACTGTCGTCTGCAGCCCTTGGAGCCGGCCGGTGAGATCGTCCAGCAGATCGGCGGGCCGGAGGAACTCCAGGTCGCTCCGCGCCTTACCGAGCAACCGGGACGCCTCGGCACTGGCACCGATCCGTGCGGACGGACCCCGTTCGAGCTCCTCCAGACAGGACTCGGCCTTGCTCAGCGCGTGGAACACCGACCGCGGGAACAACCTGTCCATCAACAGGAACTGCACGACCCGGGACGCGTCGAGCGCACCCCGATAGGTCCGCAGATACGTGTCGTGGGCACCGGCTGAGCGCAGTACGGTCACCCAGCCGGGCGAGGTCGGCTTGTCACCCACCCGGGACATCAGCATCCGGACGATCATGTCGACCCGCTCGATGGACCGGCCGAGCACCAGGAAACGCCAGCCGTCGTCCCGGCTCATGGTGGAGTCCGCCAGCCCGGCGAACGTCGCCGCCCGGTCCTCGACGAAGGTGAAGAACTCGTGCGGCCCGACCCGGCGAACGGCGCGCTGGCGTTCGGGGACCGCGTTCCACATCGAGTTGATGCAGTGCCACAGCTCGCTGGACACCACTTCACGGGCGACCCGGGTGTTCTCCCGCGCGCTGTGGATCGAGGAGACGATCGAACCCGTCTCCGGCGACATCGCGACCAGCTCGGTCAGCGTCCACACGTCCAGCGTGATGCCTTCGGGTGGGGTGATGCCGAGTACGGCGAGCAGCGTGCGGCTGGCCGTGTCCGCGTCGACGGTGGCGTCCTCGAGCAGTTGATGAACCGATACGTCGAGGATCCGTGCGGTGTCGTCCGCGCGTTCGACGTACCGGCCGATCCAGTACAGCGATTCGGCGTTGCGTGCGAGCATCGTCAGCACCTCCCCATCACTGTTGCTGCTGCTGTTGGGCGATGTTCAGTTCCGGACCGCGCTCCGGCGTGGTCGCGCCGTCGGATCTCGGCCGCGCGGCCAGTCCGCTGCCGCGGAGTTCCGCGTCCTCGTCGGAGGCGCGGCCGGCCAGCACCCAGGTGTCCTTGGAACCGCCGCCCTGGGACGAGTTCACGATCAGGCTGCCCTCCGGGATCGCGACCCGGGTCAGCCCGCCGGGCAGGACGAACACCGACTCGCCGTCGTTCACCGCGAACGGCCGCAGGTCCACGTGCCTGGGCTGCAACCGCTCCCCGACCTTGGTCGGCACGGTCGACAGCTGTACTACGGGCTGTGCGATCCACCCACGCGGGTTGCTCCGGATCCGGCGGCGCTGGGCGGCCAGCTCCTTGGCCGAGGCGTCCGGCCCGAACACGATGCCGTAGCCGCCCGAACCCTCGACCGGTTTGGTGACCAGCTCGTCCAGCCGGTCGAGCACCTCCGCCTGTTCGGACGGCAGCCAGCAGCGGTAGGTGTCGACGTTCGGCAGCAGTGGCGTCTCGCCGAGGTAGTACTTCAGGATCTCCGGCAGGTAGGTGTAGATGAGCTTGTCGTCGCCGACACCGTTGCCGACCGCGTTGGCGACCACCACGTTGCCGGCCCGCGCCGCGTTCACCAGGCCCGCGACCCCGAGCACCGAGTCCGGCTCGAACTGGACGGGGTCGAGGAACTCGTCGTCGATCCGCCGGTAGATCACGTCGACTCGCTGCTCACCCTCGGTGGTGCGCAGGTAGATCATGTTGTTCCGGGCGAACAGGTCCCGCCCCTCGACCAGCTCCACGCCCATCTGCCGGGCCAGCAGCGAGTGCTCGAAGTAGGCGGAGTTGTAGACGCCCGGGGTGAGCACGACCACGTTCGGATCGGTGGTCCCCGGTGGGGCGGCGGCCCGGAGCGCGCGCAGCAGGTGGACCGCGTAGTTGTCGACCGCGCGGACCCGGTGCTTCATGAACAGGTCGGGGAACACCCGGGCCATCGTCCGGCGGTTCTCCATCACGTACGACACCCCGGACGGGCTGCGCAGGTTGTCCTCGAGCACCCGGAAGTCGCCCTGCTCGTCCCGCACCACGTCGATCCCGGCGACATGGATCCGTACGCCGTTCGGTGGCGCGAGTCCGGCGGCCTGACGGTGGAAGTGCTCGCACGAGGTGATCAGCCGGCGCGGCAGCACCCCGTCGGCGACGATCTGCTGGGGTCCGTAGACATCGGCGAGGAACGCCTCGAGCGCGCGCACCCGCTGCACGATCCCGCGCTCCAGCCGGGACCACTCGCTCGCGGTGATCACCCGCGGGACCAGATCGAGCGGGAACGGCCGCTCCTGTCCCGACAGGCTGAAAGTGATGCCCTGGTCGACCAGGGCCCGGTCGAGTGCGTCCGACCGGGTGGTGAGATCTCCCGGCTGCAGCGGCATGAGCGACTCGTGCAGCCGCCGGTACGCGGGCCGGACCCCTTCGACCGGGTCGAACATCTCGTCGTACGCCTCGGCGTGCGGCCGGCGCGGATCGAGGTACCGGTCGAACAGTCGGTCGCCACCAGGACGTATCGATGAGCGGCTCATCTGCGCATCTTCGCCCACTCCCGGCCGACCTCGCACCCGGAACGCCGATCAGTTTTCCTGCATGTAACAAGCGAATCGCTTCCGCGTAACACACGCCCCAGGAGTCACCTCAGCACCGGGACCCGGCGTACGGCAGAATGTCCGACATCGAGCGATCCCGGAGGGACACAACAATGTCCGAGCGTCTGTCGGCCGGCGACCAGGCCCCCGAGTTCACCCTGCCCGACGCCGACGGCAACGAGGTGTCGCTGAAGGAACTGCGTGGGAAGAACGTGATCGTCTACTTCTACCCGGCCGCGATGACGCCCGGGTGCACCAAGCAGGCATGCGACTTCCGCGACTCGCTCGACTCGCTCGCCGCCCACGGGTACACCGTGCTCGGGATCTCCCCCGACAAGCCGGCCAAGCTGCAGAAGTTCCGCGACCGCGACGGCGTCACCTTCCCGCTGCTGAGCGACCCGGACAAGCAGGTGCTGTTGGCGTACGGCGCGTTCGGGGAGAAGACCATGTACGGCAAGTTGGTGACCGGCGTGATCCGGTCCACCTTCGTCGTCGACCCGGACGGCAAGATCGCGCTCGCGCAGTACAACGTCAAGGCCACCGGCCACGTAGCCAAACTCCGGCGCGACCTGGGTCTCTGACCCAGCCTTCGACCGTTTCACGAGACGCGGTCCATCTAACGGTCGTTTGAGCAAACCGTCAGTGTGATTTGGACCACACTCCGATCTCACCGGATCGGAGTGGCTTTACTACTCTCCGTGAGTTTTTCCAGGTCGCCGGGGATGAGCGGTACTGCATACCCATCCAGCGTTCAATTGCAAGCTGGTCCCAGCACTGTCAAGAGTTCCGGCAACCTTGGCTCTGACCAGTGCAAACCGGGTAATCTGCGCGCGCAGTCTGCCTCTGGGAGGGAGGGACCTGCCGCGATGGGAAAACATTCCTCTGCGGTAACGCGAAGTAACAGCAACCGTCGTCCGGTGTACCTGACGGCGGTCGGCCTCTTGGTGCTCTCGTTGGGCGCCGTGTTCGTGATCCGTTCGATCGGATCGGGAAATGGAGCCGACGGCCTGCTGGGTGGTGGCGGGTCGTGTGACGACCCGACCCAGATCCAGCTCAGCACCGCACCAGAGTTGCAACCGCAGCTGGAGTCGGCGGCGAAGTCGCTGGCCGCGAAGGGCGGCAACGACGGTGTGCCGTGCCTGCAGTTCACCATCACCGGCGCGTCGTCGGCGAAGGTCGCCCAGGACGTCGCCAGTGGCAGCGACACCCGGCCCGACCTGTGGGTGCCGGACTCGTCGATCTGGGTGGCCAAGGCCGACGACGGCCAGTCGATCCCGTCCGTCGCGGTGCCGTCCGTCGCGACCTCACCGCTGGTACTGGTCGGCCGGTCCGAGAACTTCGCGAACACCTCGTCGTGGCTGGCCTCCTTCGCCGGCGCCCAGCCGGCCCTGCTCGACCCGCTGAACCAGTCCGAGGGCGCCCTCGCGCTGCTCGCGATCCAGGCCGAGCGGGCCAAGACGTCCGCCTCGAACACCCAGGTCGCAGGCGTTCTGGTGCCGCTGGCCCAGCGGCTCGGCTCGATGGCCAAGCAGTACACCGAGGCCGACGGCCCGCTCAGCAAGGCGGCCGCGGAGAGCAGCAACGTCGTCGTGCCGGTCTCGGAGCAGAGCTTCGTCAAGTACCAGGACGAGCACCCGGAGGCCCAGCTGAAGGCGATCGTGCCGGACACCGGGACGCTGCTGCTGGACTACCCGATGGTGGTCACCGGCCGGTCGAACACCGAGGCCGTCACCGAGGCCGGCAAGGCGCTCGCGCAAGAGATGCTCGGCGACGCCGGCTCCCAGTCCCGCGAGGACGCCGGGTTCCGGGACCACCTGGTCAGCGCGCTCGGCGGCGGCCGTGGGGTCGGTGACATCACCCAGCTGACCAAGCCGACCGGCAGTGCCGTCGACAAGGGTCTGCAGAGCTGGGCGACGCTGTCGCTGTCGGCGCACTCGCTGGCCGTCCTCGACGTGTCCGGCTCGATGAACGAGAAGGTCCCGGGTAGCACCAAGACCCGGATGCAGCTCACGCTGGAAGCCGCCGAAAACGGTCTCAAGCTGTTCCCGGACACCTCCGCGATCGGTCTGTGGATCTACTCGCAGCAACTGAACGGTACGGCGGACTGGCGGTCGCTGGTCCCGATCCGGAAGCTGAGCACGTCGCAGCGCAAGGATCTGGTCAGCTCGCTGCGCGGAACGCAGGCGAAGATCGGCGGCGGAACCGGTCTGTACGACACGGCCATCGCCGCGGTCCGCACGGTCCGGGACAGCTACGACCCGACCGCTGTGAACACCGTGATGCTGTTCACCGACGGCCAGGGCAACCAGGACGACCCGGGCAGCATGTCGCTCGACCAGGCGGTCCGCGCGCTGGAGGCACTGCGCGATCCGGCCCGTCCGGTCCGCATCATCGCGCTCGGTATCGGCCCGGAGGCAAGCTCCGCGGAACTCGCCCGGCTGGCTCAGGCCACCGGCGGACGCAGCTACGTCGCCCGGAACCCTGCTGATCTCCAGGAGGTCTTCATCAACGCCCTCCAGGGCCGCTGACGTCGCTTGCTCCTAAGATGGAGCGCGGAGTGGCCTGCTCCTGAGCTGGAGCAGGCCACCTGGCCAGAGTGGTGGAATGGCAGACACGCCGGCTTTAGGTGCCGGTGCCTTCGGGTGTGAGGGTTCGAGTCCCTCCTCTGGCACGTGGAGTTCATGGCCCCTGGACGGCTCTGGCTGCTGCTGCTGATACCGGCGATCGCGGCGCTCTACCTGGTGCTGCAGCGACGGCGCGCACAGTACGCGCTGCGGTTCACCAACATCGCCTTGCTGGACCGGGTGGCGCCCCGGCGGCCGCAGTGGCGGCGGCACGTGGCCGTCGTACTGGCCTTGTTCGCGATCGGCTCGTGTGTGCTGGCGTTCGCGCAGCCGAAGGATGAGGTGAAGGTGCCGCGGGAGCGGGCCACGATTGTGGTGACGATCGATGTGTCGTTGTCGATGATGGCCACGGATGTGGATCCGAACCGGTTGGAGGCGGTGAAGGTCGCGGCGAAGCGGTTCGTGACGAGTTTGCCGGCGAAGTTCAACATTTCGTTGGTGTCGTTCGCGGGGACGGCGAGCATTGTGGTGCCGCCGACGATTGATCGGGCGACGGTGTTGCGGTCGATCGATGGGTTGGAGTTGGCGGAGTCGACGGCGACCGGTGAGGCGATCTTCACCTCGCTGCAGGCGTTGACCCAGGTGCCACCGGACCCGGAGCACCCGGACGAGCCCGCGCCGGCTCGGGTCGTACTGATGTCGGACGGTAAGCGCACCGTCGGCCGGACCGCGCAGGAGGGGGCGCAGGCGGCCAAGGAGAAGGAGGTGCCGGTGTACACGGTGGCGTTCGGTACTGATTCGGGGTTCATCGAGATGGATGGGATCCGGCAGCGGGTGCCGCCGGATCGGGCGGATTTGAAGGCGGTCGCGGAGATCACCGGTGGTCAGTCGTATACGGCGGAGTCGGCCGATGAGATCAAAGAGGTGTACGAGAACATCGGTTCCTCGGTCGGCTACGACACCGTCGACAAGGAGATCACCGCCCGCTTCGCCGGTTTCGCCATGGTCCTCAGCCTGGCCGCCGCCGGCGCCGCGGTCGCCCTCGCCTCCCGCTTCCCCTGATCCAGACCTCGGGCTTGTCGACCTAAATTCTGAGAGTTACTCTCAATTCAGAGTAACTCTCAGAAAGGGTTCGTCATGGCCTCCACCACCCTCGATCCGCGCCGCTGGTGGGCGCTCGGCGCGATGTCCGTCAGCCTCATCGTCGTCGGCCTCGACCTCACGGTGCTCAATGTCGCGCTGCCGACCCTGGCCACTGATCTCGGCGCGTCGACCAGTCAGCTGCAGTGGTTCGCGAACGCCTACACGCTGGTACTCGCGGCGCTGCTGCTCCCGGCCGGTCTGCTCGGGGACCGATTCGGGCAAAAGTGGTTGCTGCTCGGCGCTCTCATCACCTTCGGAGCCGCCTCCGCGGCCTGCGCCTTCGCCTCGACGCCCGGTCAGCTGATCGCCGCCCGCGCGGCACTCGGCGTCGGGGCGGCTTTCCTGATCCCACTGTCCATGTCGCTGCTGAACGTGCTGTTCGCCCCTGGCGAGCGGGCCCGTGCGATGACCATCTGGGTGATGGCCAACTCGCTCGGCATCCCGTTGGGGCCGGTGCTCGGCGGCTGGCTGCTCGACCACTACCGGTGGGGCTCGGTCTTCCTGATCAACGTGCCGCTGGTGCTGATCGGGGCCGTCGCGGTGGCCGTACTGATTCCGGCGACCCGGGGACACCGATCCGGGCGGATCGACGGACCGGGGATCGTGATGTCCGGGGCCGGCCTGGTCGCGCTCACCTACGGATTCGTGGCGGCCGGCGAGCGCGACTGGGGTGATGCGCTGACGCTGACCAGCATCTTCGGTGGCGCTGCGGTGCTCGCCTTGTTCGTACTCTGGCAGGCCCGTACGACGGACGCGCTGGTCGACCTCGCACTGTTCCGGTCGGCCAGGTTCACTTGGGGCACCGTAGTCGCGACCCTCGCGTCCTTCGCGTTGATGGGGCTGCTGTTCGTGCTGCCGCAGTTGTTCCAGGCGGTCCAGGGTGCCGACGCGCTGGTCACCGGCCTCCGGTTGCTGCCGATCATCGGTGGCCTGCTGGTCGGGGCGAAGGTGGCCGAACGGCTCGTCCAGGTGGCCGGGGTACGGGTGACGGTGGCGGCCGGATTCGTCCTGATGCTGGCCGGACTCACGATCGGCGCGTTCACCGATGCCGGCGACGGCTACGGGTTCGTGGCGGTGTGGGTCAGCCTGGTCGGGCTCAGCATCGGGTTCACCCTGCCGCCGGTGATGGATCTGGCCATCGGCGCCCTGACCGTGGAGCGCAGCGGCTCCGGTTCGGGCCTGATCCAGGCGTTGCGCCAGGTCGGCGGCACGATCGGCGTCGCGATCCTCGGCACGGTGCTCAACTCGACGTACCGAGGCAATCTGGACGTTTCCGGACTGCCACCGGCCGTCGCGAACGCGGCCAGGGACAGCGCGTCGGGTGCCGTGGCGATCGCGGCCCAGACGAACTCGCCCGCACTGGCCGAGTCCGCCCGCAGCGCCTTCGTCAACGGCATGGCTGCGACCTTGTGGACGTCAGCCGGCGTAGCCCTCCTCGGCCTCACAGTGGCAATCCTCTTCCTCCCCCGCAGGCCAAAGGACGCCACGGTTGCGCCGACCGACAACGGCCGAGAAGAAGTTGCCACAATCGGGTCATGACGACGGAGAAGACACCCGGGCTGCGCGAACGCAAGAAGGCTCAGACCCGGGCGGCCATCCAGGAGCACGCACTGCGGCTGTTCAGCCGGCAGGGCTACACCGAGACGACCGTCCAGCAGATCGCCGCCGCGGCGGACGTGTCGCCGGCCACCTTCTTCCGGTACTTCCCGACCAAGGAAGACACCGTGCTGTTCGACCGGATGGACCCGGTGATGATGGACCTCTTCCGGGCCCAGCCGGCCGAGCTGTCGCCGACCGAGGCCTTGCGCGCGACCCTGACCGACAGCCTCGCCGCCCTGACCGAGGACGAGTGGCGGCTGGAGAGCGAACGTCAGCGGCTGGTGCTCAACGCCCCCGAGCTGCGGGCCAAGATGATGGATCAGCTGTACGCCGGGATCGACCTGCTGGCGATGCTGGCCGCGGAACGCGTCGGCCGATCGCCGGACGACTTCGAGGTCCGCACCTGGGCCGGCGCGGTCGTCGGCGTCGTGATGGCGGCATGGCCGAGGACCGGACCGAACCGGATGCAGGACTACCTCAAGCAGATCGACCGCGCCTTCGCCCATCTACAGGCGGGCCTGCCCCTCTAGCTCTTGCCCCGTTAGCTCACCGAGTGCAGGTACGCCGCTCCGCGCGGGCTGAGCTCGTAGCCGATCTCCAGGCTGTGGGTGAGACCGAGGTTCTTCAGCTTCCGTACGTCGATCTTGAAGCCGGCCGTGTCGCGTTCGAGTTGGGCAGCGAGATCGGCGGCCCTCACACCTGGGTGTGCCTGGATCAACTTCAGGGTCTGGTCGGTCCATGGCCCCTGTCTGCCGAACTCGTCCAGCCGGGCGAGCTTCTCCTGCAGTTCCTCGAGGTCGGCGAGAGTCAGCTCGGCGCTCGACGCGAGCTCCTCGCGCGGATCCGGGCCTTCGACCAGGTGGAAGCGGATCAGGAACGTCGGCAGCGACTCGTCCCCGCGGAGCCGGCGGCGGACGTCCTTGGCGTTGCTCCGGTCCGCGCGGTCCAGGTCGGCGTCGTTGTCGGCGATCAGGTCCGGGTTGACCTCTTTGATGCTCTCGATCTCGATCCGGCCGGCGTTGGTCCGGTAGATCCTCCCGGCCACCACCCGCGGCTCGGCCCAGCGCCGGTAGGCGACCGTGATCTTGCCCTCGGCCACTCCCTGCGTATCACTTCCGGCGAACAACATCAGGCCGCTCCCAACGCCTTCGCGACGATCGGGGCGATCGCCCGCAACGACTTGCCCCGGTGGCTGATCGCGTCCTTCTCCTCGATCGACAGCTCGGCCGTGGTCCGGTCGTAGCCGTCGGCCACGAACAGCACGTCGTACCCGAATCCGCCGGTGCCGCGCAGCTCGCGGATGACCGAGCCGCGCATCTCACCGCGGACCAGCTCGTCCTCGGCATCAGGCCGGCAGAAGGCGACCGCGGCGACGAAGGCAGCACCGCGACGCTCGTCCGGCACGTCCTCCAACTGGCCGAGCAGCAGCAGGTTGTTCGCGTGGTTGTCCTTCGCCGGGCCGGCCCAGCGGGCGGACAGCACACCCGGCATACCGTTCAGCGCGTCGACGCAGATCCCGCTGTCGTCCGCGATCGACGGCAGCCCGGTCGCGGCCACAGCGGCCCTTGCCTTGAGCAACGCATTGCCCTCGAAGGTCGGCTCGGTCTCGGGCGGTTCGTCGTACGGCGCGACGTCGGCCAGGCCGAGCACCTCGATGCCGGGCACGATCGGGGTCAGGATCCGGCGGAGCTCCTCGAGCTTCTTCTTGTTGTTCGAGGCAAGCAGCACCTTGCTCATGCCAGTGCTTCCTGCTGCAGCTTCGACAGTTCCGCGCAGCCGGCGATGCCGAGCTCGAGCAGGCCGTCCAGCTCGGCCCGGTCGAACGGCGCGCCCTCGGCGGTGCCCTGGACCTCGATGAACTTCCCGTCGCCGGTCAGCACCAGGTTCATGTCGGTCTCGGCCCGGACGTCCTCCTCGTAGCAGAGGTCGAGCATCGGGGTGCCGTCAACGATCCCGACCGACACCGCGGAGACCGAACCGGTCAGCGGTTCGCCTTTCAGCGCCTTCTGGCCGCGCAGGTAGGACACGGCGTCCACGAGCGCGACGTACGCGCCGGTGATCGCCGCGGTCCGGGTGCCGCCGTCGGCCTGGAGCACGTCGCAGTCGAGCAGGATGGTGTTCTCGCCGAGCGCCTTGTAGTCGATCACCGCGCGCAGCGAGCGGCCGATCAGCCGGGAGATCTCGTGCGTCCGGCCACCGATCCGGCCCTTCACCGACTCACGGTCCGAGCGCGTGTTGGTGGACCGCGGCAGCATCGCGTACTCCGCGCTCACCCAGCCGAGGCCGGACCCCTTCCGCCAGCGCGGCACGCCTTCGGTGACACTGGCCGCACACAGCACCCGGGTCCGGCCGAACTCGACCAGCACCGACCCTTCCGCATGGTCGAGCCACTTCCGCGTCAGAGTCACCGGCCTGAGCTGATCAGGATTACGTCCATCGATACGTGCCATAGGCACGACCCTAAGCCTCGATGCGCTGTACCCCCGCATTGGCCGGTGGGCGGAACTGGGACACGGCCATCCGGGCGGCCCAGGGAGTCAGGTCGCTGGCGCGCCGACCGAGCCAGGGCACCCCTTCCTTGACCATCCAGACCGCGTCGGCCCACTTGCTCGGCGCCTGCCCCGCGCACTCCAGATCAGGCGGTACGTCGATCCGGAGACCACGGGCCGCCAGCTCGTCGGCGAAGGATCGGGCCAGCTGCCGGTGACCACGTTCGCCCGGATGCAACCGGTCGACACTCCAGAAGTCCCGGCGATACACCTCCGGGTAGTCGGCCATGTCCAGGCGGATGCCACCGAACTTGGTGTGCAGGTCGTCGTACACGGTGTTCACCTGTTCGATCCGCTGCCACAGCGGCCGGCGTAACCACTTCGGCAGGCCGAACACCTGCCCGTGGTCGTGGAAGCGGACGGTCAGCAACAGCGCACCCCGGGCGGTGAGCTGTTCCGCGGTGTACTGCAGGCAGTCGCGGATGTGTCCGGCGTCGAAGGTGGAACGCATGGTGTCGTTGACGCCGACGATGAGCGACGCGATGTCGATCGGGACGTCGCCGGTCTCGGGCAGCTGATCTCTGGCGACCACCGAAACGGTCGCGCCGCTGGTCGCGTGGTTGGAGAACGTCACACGGTGGGTACTGCCCAGGGAGTCCGCGAGCAGCGAGGCCCAGCCTCGCCACCCCTGGCCCGGACGGGCACCGGCACCGGATAGGTCGGTGGTACTGCCGTTCAACGGATCCCCGACACCTACGGTGGTCGAGTCGCCGAGTGCCACATAGTGGAGGCTCACGTTCCGTCATGGTGACGCCGCAGAGCGAGACTTCGGTGATGGTCAGGTGGCCGACACGTCAACTTCACGGGATCAAGAAGGGTGTTGTAGACCGGAAGTGTTCGGACATAGGCTTTTGTAATCATCTACGTGCAGGAGAAGCGAAACTATGTCAGATCTACGGTTCGGTGTGGTCGGACTCGGTGCCCGCAGCAGCCTGGCCCAGCACGCCCACAAACCGAGCGAGGGAAGCTCAATCGTCGCCGTCTGCGACCCAGTCGAAAAGCAGCGGCAGGCCGCCCTCGCGCAGTTCCCGGACGCCGCGGCGCACGCCGATCACCGCGACCTGCTCGACCTCAAGCTGGACGGGGTGTTCCTGACCACCCCCGACGACCTGCACGAGGACCCGGCGATCGACTTCCTCCGGGCCGGTGTCGCCGTCTTCGTGGAGAAGCCGCTGGCCATCACCACCGAGGGCTGCGACCGCGTCCTGCAGGCGGCGTACGAGAGCGGCACTCGGCTGTACGTCGGGCACAACATGCGGCACATGCCGTTGGTGAAGACGATGCGCGAGCTGATCCAGTCGGGCGCGATCGGCGAGGTGAAGGCGATCTGGTGCCGGCACTTCGTCGGGCACGGTGGCGACTTCTACTTCAAGGACTGGCACGCGGACCGGCGCCGGACCACCAGCCTGCTGCTGCAGAAAGGTGCCCACGACATCGACGTGATGCACTGGCTGGCCGGCGGCTACACCACCCGCGCCAACGCGATGGGCGGCCTGGTCCTGTACGGCGGGATCGAGGACCGGCAGGACCGCACCGGTCAGCGGTTCGGGGAGTTCGTCTCGGAGGACAACTGGCCGCCGCTGGAGCAGAAGGGACTCGCACCGGTACTGGACGTCGAGGACCTGTCGATGGTGAATCTCCAACTGGACAACGGGGTTTTCCTCTCCTACGAGCAGTGCCACTTCACCCCGGACTACTGGCGCAACTACACCGTCATCGGCACCCACGGCAGGCTGGAGAACTTCGGCGACACCGAGGGCAGCGTGGTCAAGGTCTGGAACAGCCGCCGCTCCGGTTACCGCGCCGACGCCGACCAGGTGGTCGAGATCAGCTCCGACGGCCGCTGGCACGGTGGCGCGGATCCCTTGCTGGTCGACGAATTCGTCCGCTTCGTCCGCGACGGCGGCACCACCCTCACCTCCCCCGTCGCCGCCCGAGCCGCCGTAGCAGCCGGCCACGCAGCTACCAACTCCATCCGCTCGAACGGAAGCCCAATCGAGATCCCCCCGCTGGACCCGGCCCTCGTCACCTACTTCGACGGCGGCCAGGTTCGTTAAGCACTGGTTCGCTGATCAGATTTCGAAGACCGCGCCCGGCGTCGCTGTGAGGACTTCGCCGGGGAAGGTCCGGCGGGCGTGGGTGGTCTGGGTGTCGCGGTCGTACCACGGGGGCACGTGGGTGATGACGAGGCGCTTGACGCCGGCCCGCTTGGCGTGTTCGCCGGCGTCGGCCGGGGTCAGGTGCAGGTCGGGCGGATTGTGTGGATCGTCGTCCTGCAAGGCGGCCTCGGACAACAGCAGATCGGCGCCGCGGGCAAGCTCCACCAGCGCGTCGTTCGGGCCGGTGTCGCCGGTGTAGACGAGCGACTTGTTGCCGTGCTCAACCCTGATCGCGTACGCCGGGACCGGGTGCACCATCGGCGTCGTCCGCACCGTGAACGGCCCGATCTGCTGGATCTCCTGCCAGGCGTGGAACTCCAGCTCCTCCTCCATCCCCGGATCCATCGGCAGGTCGTAGGCCAGCGCCATCCGCTGCGCGGTCCCGGCCGGGCCGAACACCGGGATCCGCGGAAACGGGGAGGCCGGCGAGTACTTCGCGGCGACGTACAGGCCGCACAGGTCCATGCAGTGGTCGGGATGCAGGTGGGTCAGGCCGATCGCGCCGATCTCGGGCACCCGGAGGTACCCCTGCAACACGCCGAGCGAGCCACTACCGAGATCCAGCACCAGGTTGAACCCGTCGGCGGTGACCAGATAGCTCGAGGCGGGAGAGTCGGGCCCGGGGAGAGACCCGGAACAGCCGATCACTGTGAGCTTCATGAATCGAACATTACCGGCGGGTTGCTGGCTGTGCAGGAACGTGCGAGACCCGTCACATTTCGCCGGCGGCTCAGCGGATCCAGGCGAACTGGTCGACCGCGTTGATGACGGGGCCGAGGAAACGGGAGCCGATGGCGGCGAAATCGGCCGGGTCGCCGGTCGTGACGAAGCGGTGCTGGGGTTCGGGCAGGCTGTCGTCGCGGAGCAGGCCGGCCTTCGTCAGTACGCCGTACACGTCCTTGGCCCCCTCCTCGGCACTGCTCACCAGCGTGACCCCGTCGCCCATCACGTACGAGATCACGCCGGTCAGCAACGGATAGTGAGTGCAGCCGAGGATGAGCGTGTCGACACCGAGCTCGACCAGCGGGTCCAGGTACTCGTGGGCCGCGGCGAGCAACTCAGGCCCGGACGTCACCCCGGCTTCCACGAACGGCACGAACTCCGGGCACGCCTGGGTGGTCAGCTGGACCTGCGGGGCCGCCGCGAACGCGTCGTCGTACGCGAGCGAGGTCGCGGTCGAGCGGGTGCAGATCACGCCGACCCGCTGGTTCCTGGTGGCGGCGACCGCGCGCCGGGCCGCGGGCAGGATCACCTCGACCACCGGTACGTCGTACCGCTCGCGGGCGTCCCGGAGCATGGCGGCGCTGGCCGAGTTGCAGGCGATCACGAGTGCTTTGACGCCTGCCTCGACGAGATGATCCAGGCACTCCAGCGAGTACTCCCGGACCTCGGCGATCGACTTCGGCCCGTACGGCTGGCGGGCGGTGTCGCCCAGATACAGGATCGGTTCGTGCGGCAACTGATCGAGCACGGCCCGCGCCACCGTGAGCCCGCCGAAGCCTGAGTCGAAGATCCCGATCGGTGCGTCCGCCACGGATCGAACCCTAACCCGGGCCGCTGGCAACCTTGTCAGCGGCCTGGAATCAGGCCCGGACGCGGGCAGATCTGAAGTGAGCCTTACCTGAGCCCGGAGGACGACACGCCGGAGTTATCCACATCTTTACTCTCCGGAATTGCATTATCACGTGACGCGGGCCACTCTGGTGCGATGTGTTTCCAACCGCCCCTCACGATGCAGGTTCTGGAAACGAGCACCAACAGCACCGTCGCCGACATCGTCCGGGCCCTCGGGCCGATGGGCATGCTGGTTGTGTTTGGGCTCGCCGCCTTCGCACTGTACGTCGTCTCCCTGTCACTGCACCCGTACGCGAAATGCGGGCGCTGCAAGGGGATGGGCAGGCACAAAGGCTCAATGTTCAGCTACGCCACCCGCCCTTGCAACAGCTGCAAGGGCCGTGGCACCCATCCCCGGCTAGGAAGAAAAGTGCTCTTCAAGCAACCATGACCTGGTAGTCAGTTGATCTCAGGCCCAGAGCTGGCCTTCGAGGCGGTCTTCGGCTTCGTCGATGGTGCCTTCGTAGGCGCCGGTCGAAAGGTACTTCCAGCCGCCGTCGGCGACGACGAAGGCGATGTCGGCCGACTCGCCGTCGCGGACGCACTTGGCCGCCTGACCGAGGGCCGCGTGCAGGATCGCGCCGGTCGAGATGCCCGCGAAAATCCCCTCGTTGTCGAGCAGTTCGCGGACCCGGCGTACGGCGTCCCGGGGGCCGACCGAGAACCGGGCGTCGATCAGGGTCGCGTCGTACAACTCCGGCACGAATCCCTCGTCCAGGTTGCGCAGGCCGTACACGAGTTCGCCGTACCGGGGCTCGGCCGCGACGATCCGGACCTCCGGCTTGTGCTCACGGAAGAACCGGCCGGCGCCCATCAGCGTGCCGGTGGTGCCGAGTCCGGCGACGAAATGCGTCACCGACGGCAGGTCGGCGAGGATCTCCCGGGCGGTGCCGTCGTAGTGCGCGGCCGCGTTCGAGGGGTTGCCGTACTGGTAGAGCATCACCCAGTCCGGGTGCTCCTCGGCGACCTGCTTCGCCACCCGGACGGCCTCGTTCGAACCACCCGCGGCCGGCGAGGAGATGATCTCGACGCCCCACATCCTGAGGATCTGGCGGCGCTCCTCGGAGGTGTTCTCCGGCATCACGCAGACCATCCGGTAGCCGCGCAGTTTGGCCGCCATCGCCAGCGAGATCCCGGTGTTGCCCGAGGTCGGTTCCAGGATCGTGTTGCCGGGCCGGAGCCGGCCGTCCTTCTCAGCGTCCAGCAACATCCGCAGCGCCGCCCGGTCCTTGATCGACCCGGTCGGGTTGTGGTCCTCGAGCTTGGCCCACAACCGGACATCGGGTGACGGGGAGAGTCGCGGCAACCCGACCAGCGGCGTACCGCCGACCGAATCCAGCAGGCTGTCGAAACGCATGGTCAGCCGCCGGCCACCGCCGGGAGTACGACGACGACGTCGCCGTCCTTCACCCCGGTCTTCAGCCCGCCGGTGAACCGCACGTCCTCGTCGTTCACGTACACGTTGACGAACCGGCGCAGCTCCTCCGGCTCACCCTCGACGATCCGCTCCTTCAGCCCCGGGTTGCGGGCCTCGAGGTCGTCGAACAGCTCGGCCAGCGTGCCACCCGCGCCGCTGACGGCCTTCTCGCCCTTGGTGTAGGTGCGCAAGATGGTCGGGACGCGCAGCTCGATCGCCATATCAGTTGTCTCCTAGGTTGCTGTAGTCCGGCACGATCTTGACATCCTCTTCGGTGACCGCACCGTCGATGATCCGGTACGACCTGAACTCCACCGGCCCGTCGTACGACGGCGAGTCCGCGCCGTCCCGGGTGGAGACCAGCACGTAGTGCGCGCCTGGTTCCTGAGCGAGGTTGATGTCGGTGCGGGACGGATACGCCTCGGTCGCGGTGTGCGAGTGGTAGATCACCACCGGCTCCTCGTCCCGGTCGTCCATCTCCTTGTACAACCGCAGCAGATCGCCGGAGTCGAACTCGTAGAACGTCGGCGACATGGCCGCGTTCAGCATCGGGATGAACCGCTCCGGCCGATCCGACCCGGCCGGCCCGGCCACCACCCCGCACGCCTCGTCCGGATGATCCCGCCGAGCATGCGCCACGATCGCGTCATACCCCGCCGAGTCGATGATGAGCACAAATCAAAGGTAGTGCGCTCTTTGCGGCACCCCTGACGAGCGACAGGTGTGTCCGGATGCTGGACGACTACCAGCGGTTGTGGATTTGGGGGCGGATCAGCTCGTCGTAGGTTTCCTGTACTGCGCTGAGCTGGTCGGGCGTGAGTGGGGTGAGCGAGGCGGCGGCGAGGTTGCCGGCGACCTGGGCGGGGTTGCGGGCGCCGGGGATGACGACCGTGACGCCGGGCTGGTCGAGGATCCAGCGGAGGGCGAACTGGGCCATCGTGGCGCCGGCGGGGATCCACGGCAGCAGCCGGCGGACCGCTTCCAGGCCGGTCCCGAAGTCGACGCCGGAGAAGGTCTCGCCGACGTCGAAGGCCTCGCCGTGCCGGTTGTAGGTGCGATGATCGTCGGCGCCGAAGACGGTGTTCTCGTCGTACTTGCCGGACAGAAGACCGCTCGCCAGTGGGACCCGGGCGATGATGCCGACCCCGGCCGCGTGCGCCGCCGGGAGCACCTCGTCGAGCGGCTTCAACCGGAGCGCGTTCAGGATGATCTGCACCGACGCCACGTTCGGCCGGGCGATCGCGGTGAGCGCCTCGGCACACGTCTCCACACTCACCCCGTACGCCGCGATCCGGCCCTCGTCCACCATCGTGTCGAGCGCGTCGAACACCGCGTCGGTCGAGTACACCGGAGTCGGCGGGCAGTGCAGTTGGACCAGGTCGATCGTGTCCACCCCGAGGTTCTTGCGGGACCGGTCGTTCCAGGCGCGAAAGTTCTCCGGCGAGTAGTTCTCCGGTTTCTGCTCGACCCGGCGGCCCATCTTGGTCGCCACCGTCAGGCCGTCGTACTCACGGAGCACCTGGCCGACCAGTCGCTCGCTCCGGCCGTCGCCGTACACGTCGGCGGTGTCGATGAACGTGACCCCGCCATCCACCGCGGCCCGCAGTACGCCGAGCGCCTCGTCCTCGCCGACCTCACCCCAGTCGGCCCCCAGCTGCCAGGCCCCCAACCCGACCACACCGATGTCCCGACCCGTACGCCCCAACGTCCGCTTCTCCATGCGGGCAACCATATTGCCAACCGCTCAACGATCGGGCTCAGCGCATGTTGTGCAGCAATGCGGACTGGAGGTAGCCCAGCCAGTCGTACAGGTCGTAGGTGAGGCGCCGGGGGTCGTCGTCGGGCAGCTTCTCCCAGGTGCTGTAGTCGTCCTCGTCCTTGATCCCGAGCCGGGTGCCGATCGCCAGCCGGAGGTCGTTCATCGCGCGCAGCCAGGACAGTTGCTCGTCCGGTTCGAGCACGATCTCGTCCACGTGGGAGTCTTCCAGCGCGGCCAGCACCCGCTTGGCGTCCGACGCCTTCCCGTCCCGCAGGCCGCGTTCGGTGAACCGGCGGAACTCGGACGACGCCTGGTCGTCACCGGAGTACGCGTCCGGCAGCAGCCGTTGCAGTACGACGTCCTCGGGCGGCGCGGTCGGCCCGTCCGAGTCCAGCAACGCGGCCAGCGGGTCCGACGAGGCGGTCGCGCGCGGTGGCATCCCGTCGTACAGGAGCTCGACCAGGTTGCGGAGCAGGTTCGCCAGGATGTCGGCCTCGTGCTCGGCGAAACTGACGACGACCGTCTTACGGCGCTTGCGGAACCTCGTCACGACTTCTCGCAGGTGGCCCACAGGCCGTAGGAGTGCATGGCCTCGACGTCTCGTTCCATCGCCTCGCGGTTGCCGTTCGAAACGGCCGACTTGCCTTCCTGGTGGACCTGCAGCATCAGCTTCTCGGCCTTCTGTTTGGAGTAGCCGAAGTAGGTCTGGAAGACGAAGGTGACGTAGTCCATCAGGTTGACCGGGTCGTTCCAGACGATCGTCACCCACGGCGGGCTCAGCTCGATCGCCTCGTCGATCTCGGGGCTCTCGAGCTCGCTTGGTGCGGTGGTCACCTGTCCATTCTCTCCATCATCGGTTCCGGGTTCGCAATAGGCTGCCCTTGTGAACACAGCCGACCAGTCGACCGCATTGCTGACTGACCACTACGAGCTCACCATGCTGCAGGCCAGTCTGGCCGACGGCACGGCGCACCGCCGGTCGGTCTTCGAGCTGTTCGCCCGCAGACTGCCGGACGGCCGCCGGTACGGCGTGGTGGCGGGCGTCAACCGGCTCCTCGACGCGCTCGAGCGGTTCCGGTTCGACGAAGGCACCCTCGCGTTCCTGGCCGAGCGGGGAGTCGTCGACCAAGCGACCTGCGAGTGGCTGGCGGCGTACCGGTTCAGCGGCGACATCTCCGGGTACGCCGACGGCGAAATCTTCTTCCCGGGGTCGCCGATCCTGGTGGTGGAGTCGAGCTTCGCCGAGGCGGTGCTGCTGGAAACCGTGTTCCTGTCGATCCTGAACCACGACTCGGCGGTCGCCTCGGCGGCGTCCCGGATGACCTGGTGGGCCGGCGGCCGGCCGTGTATCGAGATGGGCTCGCGCCGCACCCACGAGGAGGCCGGGGTCGCGTCCGCGCTGGCGGCGTACATCGCGGGCTTCGCCACCACCTCGAACCTGGAGGCGGCGCGCCGGTTCGGCATCCCGAGCGCGGGCACCGCGGCGCACGCGTTCACCCTGCTGCACGACACCGAACGGGACGCGTTCCGCTCCCAGATCGATGCCCTCGGCAAGGGGACCACGCTGCTGGTGGACACCTACGACCTGACCGAGGCGGTGAAGACCGCGATCGACCTGACCGGACCCGAACTCGGCGCGGTGCGGCTCGACTCCGGCGACCTCCCGTCGCTGGCCGGCCAGGTCCGAGACCAACTCGACGCGCTCGGCGCGAAGAAGACCCGCATCATCGTGACCAGCGACCTGGACGAGTACCAGATCGCCGCCCTCGCCCCGGCCCCGGTCGACGGGTACGGCGTGGGCACGTCGCTGGTGACCGGCAGCGGATACCCGACCTGCGGTTTCGTCTACAAACTGGTGGCGCGCGAAGACGCCGACGGCGCGATGTACCCGGTCGCGAAGAAGAGCCCCGACAAGATCAGCATCGGCGGCCGCAAATACGCCCTCCGCCGGCGCAACTCCGCCGGCGTCGCCGAGGTCGAGCTGATCGGCGTCGGCGAACCCCCGGTAGACGACGGCGATGACCGCGTCCTGCTCAAGCCCCTGGTCGAGGCCGGCAAGATCATCGGCCGCACCACCCCCGCCGAGTCCCAGGCCCACCACCTCAAGGTCCGCGACGAACTCCCCCGCAGCGCCAGCCAGCTAAGCCGCGGCGAAGCAGCCATCCCCACCGAATACATAGGCGACCTGACCGCCCGCAACCCCTACGCTCCCCGGAGCGCGATGTGAACCCTCCCGACCCAGCCGGTACCACGCCCGCCGGGACCGGCACGACGGATCCCACAGCAGCGCGCAGTACGGGGGACGCCGCGGCGCGGAGTACCGGGCCGGAAAAGCTGCAATGGGACCCCGAGGCGCCCGCGAGCGGCGGTGATGTCCTCATCGCACTCCGCTTCGCCGACCGGGCCGGCCGCAAGGCGATCGCCGATGAACTGACCGGAACCGGCGTCCACACCGGCCAGGAGATCGTCCTCGCCAAACTCCTCCACCTCGGCTCCCTCCCAGTCGCCAAGCTGGCCAAGGTCCTCGACGTAGAAGTCCCGACCGCCACCAAAACCACCCAGCGAATGGAAGCCGCCGGCCTTGTCCGCCGAGTGAAGAACGACCGCGACGCCCGCCAGGTAGCCATCGAACTCACCGACCACGGCAGAGAGCTGGCCCAAACCGTCCAACAACTCCACACCCGCGCCGGCGACCGCGCCCTCCAAGGCATCTCCCCCGAACACCGCCGCCTCCTCCGCAACCTCCTCTGGACCATCACCACCAACATCGAAGACCTACCGTCCTAGAACCGAACTCCCCGCTCGGCCGAACTCCCCGCGCCACGCGTTCTCCACGTTCTCGCCACTCCGGGAACTGCAGCGCAGCGGCTAAGTCCGGCAGCAGCGTGGCTCCGGAGTGAACGGCGGCTGATGGCCGATGACTCGGCGGCCATCCGGGTGTTGTGCAGGCGGCCGGGCTCGGCACTCGTGCAGTCAGAAGGGTGGTGATTCGTCGGCTGGGGGTTGGGGCTGGGTGGGTGGTTGGGTGATGGGTCCGCGGGCGGGTGGGACGGTGGTGTGGCGGTGCCCGGTGGGGGTGGTCAGGGTGATCGAGCCGTCGGGGTGGTTGGTGGTGGTCCAGCCCCAGGCGGGGGTGTCTTTGATGACGTGATGGTACTCGCAGTACGGCGCCATCCCAGCCAGGCTCGTCGTCCCCGTGCGGGCGAACGGGGTGCCATGGTCGCGGTCGCATTCCCGCGACGTCCGGTTGCAACCAGGCCAGGCGCAGACCGGATGCCGGGCCAGCAGGGTTTCGGTGACCAGGGCGCCGGGGTCGTGGCGGGTGGTCGAGGCCTCGAGCACGGCGCCGTTGATGGGATCGGTGAGGAGCCGGCGCCAGGTGCCGTCCTCCGCGATCCGTCGGGCCATGTCGGCCGGGATCGGCCCGTAGCCGGTCAGTTCGGCGGGGTCGTCGTCGAGACCGAGCAGGGTCGAGAACGGGACGACGACCTCGATGTGCGGGCGGCGTTTGTGCTGGTCGGGCAGGCGCCGGTCGAGCCAGTCCAGCCCGTTGCGCAGCACGTGCTCGAACAGGTCGGCCACCGCATCAGCCCGCCGCTGATCCACATTCCGCCGATCCTTGGCCCGTTCTGGGTGCGGGTCGTGGTCTGGAGGTGAGCCGGTCGCCCGTGGATCCGGATGGCTGCCCGGGTCGGTGAACGGTCCGGCAGCGCCGCCGGCGGTGGAGGCAGCACCCGCGGCACCGGTGTCTGCGGTGCCGGTGCCCGCGACGGAGGTAGCATCCGCGGCGTTGGTGGTGCCCGCGGCGGCGTTGTCTGCGGAGGCGGAGCCTGTGCCCGCAGATGCCGCAGATGCCGCAGATCCCGCGGAGGCGGCGGTGGAGCCGGTGCCCGTCGAGCCGGTGCCTCGGGCGGAGGTGGAGGAGGTGGTATCTGCGGAGCCCGTGCCCGTCGAGCCGGAGCCCGTGGCGGAGCCGGAGCCGTTGCCGGGGATACCGGTATCCCCGGCGGACGCGGTGCCGGTGCTGGTGGTCGCTCCGCCAGGGGTGGGGGTGTGGTGTTTGGCGAGGGTGGCCAGGGCCTGGATGACGACCCAGATCTGCTGGATCTTGTCGGCGGTGTTGACGATCCACAGGCCGGCCATCCCGTCCGGCAAAGGCACGATCTTGCAGCACCGCTCGTCAACCGCCTTGCGGTGCCGGTCGGCCTGGTCCTTGGCCCGGTATTTGGCGACCTGGCGGCTCAGCGACTTCTGCAGGTTCGCGTGGGTCTGACCGGGCGCGCGCTTCAGCACATGCGCCTCGACCGCGCGAGCCTGAGCCTCGGTCAGCTCCCGGGTCTTGGTGGAGATCGCGATCGCCTTCGACAGGCTGATCGCGCCGCACCGCAACGCCGAATGGGTCGCGGTCAGGGTGGAGGTCAGGTGTAGCGCGGTGTCGATGTGGTTGCCGACGGTCTCCGGCGACACCTTCAATGCGAGCGCGATCTCGGCCGCCCAGCTGCGTTCGGGGTCGATCGGACGGCCGGCCTTGTCGATCTGGTTGGGGCGCGGGATGTCGCTGGACTGGGCCTGGCGCTGCCGCCAGAACGACGCGATCGCCTCCAGCCGGATCGACTCCGACCAGGCCGTCTGCCGGGCGGTGGCCTTCATCAACTCGACCAACGCCATCGGCGACAGGGTCGTCGCCCGGACCTGCTCCAACGCCGCGGCCAGCTCCGCGCCAGGAGGCAGGAACACCCACGGCGCATCCAGCTCCAGCAGAAAGCGTTCGGCCTCGTTCTGGTCGGCGAGGGCCCACTCCTGCCACTCGAACGCCTCCACCCGCGACATCCGATAGGAGTCGACGGTGTCGTAGTAGTCGGTCTCGTCGATCAGCACCGGACCACCCACCGCCTCCGGGTCGTCGGGTGGGATCAGCAGCCCGGCAGCGTCCAGGGCGTCCAGTTCTGCGGCGAGGTCGTGTTCGCCGTAGCCCGAGTTGACCGTGATCGCGTTCATGTGTCTAGATTAGAACGCATGTTCGATCCAGCCAAATCGGAGGCGGCTCGCGAGAAGGGAGGAATCGCTTGTCCAGCTTGAGGTTTCTTGGCTATTGGTTGCTTCTAGCAATTTTCGACCTGGTCGCGGAGTACGGCCCACGCGCCTGCGGCCAGGGGCACCTCGTCAGCAAGCGTCTGCCCGGTCACCAGGTCCAGACCGCCTCCGGGAATGACGGTCGAGTGGTCGGTGTGGTTGAGGAGGAAGCGCCAGCGGGTGTTGCCGGAGTGGCGGGTGATGAGTTCCACGCCGCGGGGCAGGTCGGGTGGGACGATCTCCGCAGCCCGCAGCACCTGCGCGATCAGCCGCTCGTACGACTGGTCGTCCAACCAGGTGGAGATGTACCACGCGTTCTCGCGCCGCGTGATCGCCGGCCAACCGTCCAATGGCCCGCCCTGGTACGACGAAACGGCCTCGGCGCCGGCCAGGTGGACGCGTTCGGACCACCCAGAACCACGATCGCCGCCGGACAGCGAGACAACCCCGTCGACAGGACAGAACTCCTCGACCCGGATCCCGAGTACGTCTCGGAACGCCCCCGGATAGCCACCCAACCGAATCTGCCCGGCGCCGTCCGCGATCCCGCTCAGCGGAGTGATCACCAGCTGCCCGGTGTACGAACTGATGGTCGCGGCGGCCTCATCCGATACGAGGTACAGACTCGGCACGACGACGACCCGATAAGCCGACAGATCCGCCGAAGGATGCGCGAAGTCCACGCCGATCCCCAAAGACCAGAACTGCCGATGAGCGGCGCGGACCGCGGCGAGGTAGTCGATCTCGGGCGACGGCAGCCCTGGTCCCTGCAGCGCCCACCAGGACTCGGCGTCCCACAGGATCGCCACCTCGGCCTCGACAGCGCCGTCGTCGGCCTCGGCCAGCCGCGGCAGGAGCGCGCCCAGCGAGGCCACCTCGTCGAACAGCCTGCTGTCCGGACCGGCATGCGGGACCATCGCCGTGTGGTAAAGCTCGGCCCCACCCTGCGACGCGCGCCACTGGAAGAACATCGCGCCGCGCGACCCGCGGGCCACGTGCGCGAGGCTGTTCCGCGTCATCCGCCCGGGTTCCTTGGCGTGCATCCGGCCCCGGTCGTTCAGCGACCCGGCCGCCTGCTCCATCAGCAGCCACGAACCACCGCCGGCCCACGACCGGGCCAGATCCGCGCCGAACGCGGTTTGCTGTTCGGCCTCGATCCCGGCACCGTCGGGATAGTGGTCAATGGCAACCACATCGACCTCCCGAGCCCAGCGCTGGTGATCTACCGGCACCCAACCGCCGAAGACGAAGTTCGTCGTGATCGGAACACCGGGGCTCAGCGAGCGCAGTACCGCCTTCTGCTCCAGGTACGCGGCCAGCAGTTCGTCGGAGAGGAAGCGCCGGAAGTCCAGCAGCTGCGCGGGGTTCGACAAGTACTGCGTCCGCCGCGGCGGAAAGACCTGCTCCCACGCGGAGTACCCCTGACTCCAGAACGCCGTCGTCCAGGCCTCGTTCAGCTCCCGCAGATCGCCGTACCGGTCCTGCAACCACCGGCGAAACCCAGCAGCCGCGTGATCGCAGTAGCACCCCGTCCCGTACTCGTTGTGCACGTGCCACATCGCCAGCGCCGGGTGATCGCCGTACCGCTCACCCAGCACCCGCGCGATCCCGGCCGCAGCCTCCCTGTACGCCGGGGCGGACACGCAGTACGTGTCCCGGCTGCCGTGCAGGAGCTGTACTCCGTCCGCGGTGACCGGCAGCGCGTCAGGGTGCGCGAGGCTGAACCATGGCGGTGGGGACGCCGTCGGCGTGGCCAGGTTGACCCGGATCCCATTGTGATGAAGGAGCTCCAGTACCTGGTCGAGCCAGGCGAACTCGTACCGACCGGGCTCCGGCTCCAGACTCGACCAGGAGAACACGCCAACGCTCACCAGGTTGACCCCGGCCCGGCGCATCAGTTCGACGTCCTCGGCCCAGACGTCCGGCGACCACTGCTCCGGGTTGTAGTCGCCACCGAAATACAGGTCAGCCACGGATATCTCCACCTTCCTCCACGGCCATCAGGACTCCGCAGTTCAGGACAAGGGAAGGTACGTGTTCAGATAGTCGTTGCGGAATTTGCCGGCAGGGTCGTACTTCGCCGCCAAGCCGATGAAATCGGGCACAAGCGGATAGCACTCGCGCAGCGTCGCGGCGTCGGCGGCGAACACCTTCCCCCAGTGAGGCCGCGCTCCGAGCCTGAGCAGGGCGTCCTCGATCGACTCGACCACCGGCCGGACGGCAGCCTCGTCCTGCACCCAGGTGAAGTGGAAGGCGACCGTGTCGCGCCCCTGGCTAGGGCTCAACCAGAGCTCGTCGGCCGCAATCGTCCGAACCTCCGAGACCTGTATCACCGAAGACATCTTGTTGCCGAGGGCCCGCATCGCCTCGATCCCGGCAGCGGCCGCCGCCCGGGGCAGGAAGTACTCGGACTGCAGCTCCTCACCGTTGCTCGGGGTGAACTCCAACCGGAAATGCGGCAACCGCGCGTTCCACGGACCCGGCACCCCGCCTTGTTCGGTGGCGAAGTCCGCCGGCATCCCCTTGATCGGATGCCGCGCCCCATCGGCCAGCCGCGCCCCGAACCACTCCGGCTCGGCCGCGATCCCCTTGCCCTTCCGCCACACCATCACGTCCGGATCCACCCAGTCCGTGAACGCGCTCACGCTGTACGCACTCCCGACGATCGCGGTGAAATCCGACGAAAGCCGATCCACCGGCAGACCGTCGTACACGATCTGGCTGATCTCGTACGACGGTTCGGTGGCGAGGGTCAGATGCGTCGTCACCCCGAGTGCGCCGAGGGCGATCACGGATCCGAGGAAGTCCGGGTGATCACGGTCGAGCGCCACGAGCGATCCGTCCGCGCCGATGAACTCGATCCGCCGGACGGCCGACGCGAGCGTCCCATTGGTGTCACCCGAGCCGTGGGTCCCGGTGGAACACGCGCCCGCGACCGAGATATGCGGCAGCGAACCGAGGTTGTGCAGGGCCAGGCCGTTCTCCTCCAGCGCCGCGGTCACCTCGCCGTACCGGAGTCCGGACGAGACGCGCACGGACCGCCGGTCGGCCGCGATCTCCACCACCCGCGGCAGGTTCGCCACCGAGACCAGCGTGCCGGTCGTGTCCGCGATCCGGTTGAACGAATGCCCGCTGCCGAGCACCCGAACCCGCTCGCTCCGCCCGACCAGATCCTGCAGCTCCGCCACACTGCCCGGCCGCTCCAATTCCGCCGAGAAGGTGATGTTGCCTGCCCAGTTCCTCATCCGCGCCTCCATCGATGTACACCCATGCAGAGCCTTCCACAGCACTCCGGCAGACGTCTGACAGTCTCAAAGCATGGCGACCGCGGCGATGATGCCGGCCAGGACGACCAGGATGCGGAGCAGGGTGGGCGGGAGGACGCGACCGACGTGGGCGCCGGCGTACCCGCCGACGATGGAACCGGCCGCCAGCAGGCCGATGGCGGTGAAGTCCAGATCGGCGACGAAGAGGAAGATCAGGCCGGCGACGACGTTGGCGGCCAGCACGGCCAGGGTCTTGAGGGCGTTGACGACCCGGAGTTCCAGGTCCAGGCCGAGACCCAGGACGGCCATCATCATCACGCCGGAACCGGCCCCGAAGTAGCCGCCGTACACACCGGTGACCCCGGCGAAGAGCGTGGTGATCGGCGACATCGTCAAGCGGGGCTCGATGTCGTGTGGTTTGCGGGAGCGCAGCCACTTCGAGATCCACGGTTGCGCGCCGACGGTCAGGCAGGTGAACAGAATCAGCCACGGCACGATCGATTCGAACACCCCGGGCGGCAGCGCGAGCAGCAACACGGCTCCGCCGATGGAACCGATCGCGCAGGTGAGGACGACATACCAGGTGACCTGCGGTTGTTCGCGGAGTTCGCGGCGATAGCCGAGCGAGCCGCCCAGACCGGCCGGGATCAGGCCAACGGTGTTCGACGCGTTCGCGACCACCGGCGGGATCCCGAGCGCGACCAGCACCGGGAAGCTCACCAGCGACGCCACTCCGACGGTCGACGTCAGCAACCCGGCGACGAGACCCGTTCCGACGATCGCCAGGTGTTCGAGGCCCGTCACGACTGCTCGCGCAGTAGGGCGACGTCGCTGACCAACAGCACGTGGTCGTGCATGGCCTGGGCCGCGGCGTCCGGATCACCGGCAGCGATCGCGTCAGCGACCTTGCGATGCCCGGCCAACGAGTCCCGCGGCCGCCCCGGTTGGGACAGCGACTCGATCCGCGTCTCCCGGATCAGGTCGTGGATGGCGGCCATCATCTGCGCGAGCAACTCCGACCGGGCCGCCGTGGTGACCGCGCCGTGGAACCGCTCATCCCCCTCGACCCCGCGACCGCCCGCCTCGATGTCGCGCTCCATCTCGGTCAGTGCCGCCCGGATCGCGACCAGATCATCCTCGGTACGCCGGGCCGCCGCGAGCGCCGCCAACTTGGTCTCCAACGCGTCCCGCGCCTCGATGATCTCCGGCAACCGGTCGGCGTGCGCACGGATCGCCTCGATCACCGGTGCGGTCCGGGCGCGCTCGGTCAGCACCGTCCCATCGCCATGCCGGACCACGACGACGCCGATCACCTCGAGCGCCACCAAAGCCTGGCTCAGTGTCGCCCGGCTCACACCGAGCCGCCCGGCCAGCTCCCGCTCGGGCGGCAAACGGTCCCCGGCCCGCAGACCGTTGTCCGCGATCCACGCGCTGATCTGTTCGGCGACCTGCTCGTACAGGCGGGTCCGCAGTACCGGTCTGGGGAAGCGCGGGGTGGCATCGCTCATACGACCCATCCTATTGACAACTGGCTGATTGGGCTATTGGCTAGGCCACTGAGCCAGAGGCTGTATCCCTTCGGCTCATCCCACCACTCTCACCGAAAGGCATGGTCATGGGACCTGAGTGGGTAGCGATCCTGGCGCTGGTGGCGCTGTTCGTGATGGGGACCCTGCTGCCGATCAACATGGGCGCGCTCGCGTACGTCGCGGCGTGGCTGGTCGGCATGTTCTCGCTCGACCTGAGCGAGCGGGAGATCCTCGGCGGCGTCAGCGGCGACCTCATCCTGACGCTGATCGGCGTCACCTATCTGTTCGCGATAGCCAAGAACAACGGCACGGTCGACCTGATCGTCAGATCCGCGGTCCGCGCGGTCGGCGGCCGGGTCGCGCTGATCCCCTGGGTGATGTTCGCGGTCACCGCCCTGCTGACCGCGATCGGCGCGGCAAGTCCGGCGGCCTGCGCGATCATCGGGCCGATCGCGCTCGGGTTCGCCGGGCGGTACAAGATCAACCCGCTGATGATGGGCATGTTCGTCGTGCACGGCGCCCAGGGCGGCGGGTTCTCGCCGATCAGCATCTACGGCACCATCACCAACTCGGTGATGGAGGAGAACAACCTGCCGTCCAGCGAGCTGACCGTGTTCCTGGCCAGCCTGGTCGTCAACCTGGTGATGGCGGCCATCCTGTTCGTCCTGCTCGGCGGCCGGCGCTTGATGGAGCAGCGGATCGACCCGGACGACCCAGCCGACGACCATTTGACCGAGGACCTGCATCGGGGTGGCGCGACGGTACCGGCGCGCGGCTACGGTACGTCCGTGCCGACCGGCACCACGCAGGCTCTCGGCGTACGCCGGGACCAGGTGCTCACGTTGGTCGCCTTCGTCGGCGTGGCCCTGGTCTCGCTGATCTTCGACAAGAACATCGGGTTCGTATCCATCACGGCGGCGGTGGTCCTCGCGACACTCGCGCCGAAGGAGCACAAGGACGCGGTCAGGCAGATCGCCTGGCCGACGGTTCTGCTGGTCGCCGGCGTGAGCACGTACGCCGCGGTCCTGACCGAGGCAGGGTCGCCCGAGTTCGTCGGCAACTGGGCCGCCGGACTTGGCGCGGCGGTGATCGGCGCCCTGGTCCTCTGCTACGTCGGCGGCGTGGTGTCGGCGTTCGCGTCCTCGACGGCGCTGCTACCGGTGATCATCCCGATCGCGGTTCCGCTGATCGGCAACGGCGGGATCAGCGCGGGCCTGTTCGTCGCGGCGCTGGCGATCGCGTCGACGATCGTGGACGTCAGCCCGTTCTCCACCAACGGCGCGCTGATGCTGGCGAACCGGCCGGACTCGATCACGGAACCCGTTTATTACAAGCAGATCCTGACCTACAGCATGATCGTCGTACTCGTCGGACCGATGCTGGTCTGGGCGGCCCTCGTGCTGCCGGGCTGGTGAGCCGAATGACCGGACCCCTCGGCGGCGTGCTCGTGGTCGACCTGTCGCGAGCCCTGGCCGGACCGCACGCGACGATGATGCTCGGCGATCTGGGCGCCCGGGTGATCAAGGTCGAGGCGCCGGGCAAGGGCGACGACACCCGCGGCTGGGGTCCACCCTTCGCCGGCGACGAGTCGACGTACTTCCTGTCCGCCAACCGGAACAAGGAGTCGATCACCCTCGATCTCAAGGACACCGCGGACCGCGACCTGCTGCTGAAGCTGGTCGACCGGGCGGACGTGCTGGTGGAGAACTTCCGCAGCGGAGTCCTCGAACGCCTCGGCCTGGGCATCGCCGCACTGAAGGAACGCAACCCCCGCCTGATCGTCCTGTCGATCACCGGATTCGGCCACGATGGCCCCGAAGGCGGCCGGGCCGGCTACGACCAGATCGCGCAGGGCGAGGCCGGACTGATGTCGCTCACCGGTTCGGGACCCGACGATCCACAGCGCGTCGGTACGCCGATCGGCGATCTGCTGGCAGGGATGTACGGCGCGTACGGCGTTCTCGCGGCACTCCACGAACGCGGGACCACCGGCGTCGGCACCGTGGTCCGGACCTCGTTGCTCGCGGCCGTCGTCGGCGTCCACGCGTTCCAGGGCACCCGGTACACCGTGGCCGGCGAAGTGGGGGTCGCTCAAGGCAACCACCATCCGTCGATCGCGCCGTACGGGTTGTTCCACTGCGCCGACGGGACGGTCCAGGTCGCGGTCGGAAGCGAGGGCCTCTGGCAACGACTCGTCGATGCCTTCGGGCTGGACCCGGCCGGCCTGGAGACCAACACGCAACGGGTTGCCGACCGGTCCCGGCTGATTTCCGTTGTGGAGAAGGCGTTTGCGGAGTGGTCGGCCGAGGACCTGCTGGCGAGACTGGCCGAGGCGGGGATCCCGGCCGGCAAGGTACGACGGCTGGACGAGGTCTACGAGTGGGAGCAGACGCAGTCGCAGGGTCTGCTCGTCGACGTCGACCACGCGACGCTCGGATCGTTGCGGTTGCCCGGTCCGCCGTTGCGGTTCTTCACGGGCGACGGCACCGAGACCACACCACGCGATCACGCTGCTCCCCCGACTCTCGACCAGCACGGTGCGGCGATCCGGGAGTGGCTGGCGTGAGTGCGCGGGAGCTCGCCGAGGTGGTGCTCGACACCGGATCGTTCGAGTCGTGGGACCAGCCGGTTGACGTGAACAACCACTCCGCGGAGTACCAGGCCCAGCTCGAAGCCGCAGGCCAGAAGTCCGGGACGGACGAGTCGGTGATCACCGGACGCGGGTTGATGCGGGGCCGTCCGGTTGCTGTTCTGGTCAGCGAGTTCGGCTTTCTCGCGGGCTCGATCGGCAGCGCCACCGCCACCCGGATCACAGCGGCGGTACGACGCGCGACCGCCGAACGACTGCCGATTCTCGCGTCGACTGCATCGGGTGGGACGCGGATGCAGGAGGGCGCGCCGGCGTTCTTCGAGATGGTCCGGATCTCCCGTGCGCTGATGGACCACAAGGCCGCGGGCCTGCCGTATCTGGTCCATCTCCGGCACCCGACGACCGGCGGCGTGTTCGCGTCCTGGGGTTCGCTCGGGCATGTGACGGTGGCCGAGCCCGGCGCACTGATCGGTTTTCTCGGGCCGAAGGTTTATCAGGCGATCCACAGTTCGCCGTTCCCGTCCGATGTGCAGACGGCGGAAAACCTCGCCGCGCATGGCGTGATCGATGGAGTTGTCGAGACGGCCGACCTGCCGATCCTGCTCGACCGGGCGCTCGGCGTACTGGTCGATCCCGCGACGACGCCGGCCCTGGTACGGCGTACGGGCGAGGTGGTCGACGGGTCCGGGTGGGAGTCAGTGGTCAGGACACGGCAGACGGATAGGGCCGGAGTGCGGGAGCTTTTGCGATATGGATGCTCGGGGACAGTACGGCTGACCGAGCCCGACGCGAGCGTCCTCGTCGCCCTCACCCGGCTGGACGGGCAGCCGTGTGTGCTGGTCGGCCAGGACCGTGCGACCGCTCGCGAACTCGGACCGGCCGCGCTTCGGCAAGCCCGTCGCGGGATGCGCCTGGCGGAAGAACTCGGTCTGCCTCTCGTCACTGTCATCGACACCCCGGGCGCCGAGTTGTCCGCGGCGGCGGAGGAAGGTGGGCTGGCCGGCGAGATCGCCCAATGCATCGCCACGATGAGCACGCTCCGGGTCCCGACCGTCTCGCTGCTGCTCGGCCAAGGCACCGGCGGCGGCGCGCTGGCGTTGCTCCCGGCAACAACCGTCGTCGCCGCGGAGAACGCCTGGCTCGCGCCGCTCCCACCCGAAGGCGCCAGCGCCATCCTGTACCGCGACACGACCCACGCCCCCGACCTCGCCAACGCCCAGCACATCACCGCCCCCGCCCTGCGAGTGGCCGGCATCGTCCACCACGTAGTCCCCGAGTCCTCGGACGACACCCCCGAGTCTCTGGCGGTCGCTCTTGCCGCCGAGTGCGCAAGCCGCCTTGTGAATTGATCTTTAGTCGACTAACTTCTTTGGTTAGACGGCTAATCAGATCACAGGAGTGGGTCATGGAACTGGGTTTGCGTGGGATGAAGGTGCTGGTCACCGGCGCGTCGTCGGGGATCGGGCGGGAGACGGCGCTCGGGTTCGCGCGGGAGGGCGCGCGGGTCGGGATCACCTACCAGTCACGGAAGGACGCCGCCGAGGAGGTGGCGGAAGCGGTGGTCGCGGCGGGCGGCGAGGCGTTCGTCGTACCGATGACGCTGGGCGAGCCCGAGACGATCAAGGCGGCCGTGGCGGCGACCACAAGTCACTGGGGCGGGCTCGACGTCCTGGTCGGGAACGCTGTCAACTGGGGTTCGCTGGGCTTCGACGAACGGCCGACGCGGATCGAGGACGCGCCCGAGGACTACTGGGTGTCGGTGTTGCGGTCCAACCTCGAGGGCAACTTCCACCTCGTTCAGCAGGCTGCTCCCGCGCTGAGGGAATCGCAGCAGGGCCGGGTCGTCCTGGTGTCCACGGATCTGGCGGAGCGCGGGATGGCCGGGTCCTGGCCGTACGGCGCGGCCAAGGCCGGGCTGCACGGATTGGTGGCCAGCCTCCAGCACGACCTCGGTGCGGACGGCGTACTGGTCAACATCGTCATGCCCGGTATCACCCTGGAGAACGGCGAACACCGGGTGCTCCCGAAGCCGGTGGCGGACCAGATCGCCCAGCGGTTCACGGCCCGTCGCTTCCCGGAGGCCGCGGACGTGGCGGCCGCGATCGTCTTCCTCTGCTCCGCCCGGACGACGGCCACGCAGGGCGAGATCGTCCGCGTCAACGGAGGCACGATGACCGCCGGCTGACACCTCACGTCTGCGCCGAGCAGCGCGTGGTCCCGAGATGCGGACTGCGCGCGGCTCCTGCTTGTACCGTGGGTCCAGCAGACCAGCATGGCGAGAGGAGCACCCGATGACGCGGGCCCTGATCGTGGTCGACGTTCAGAACGACTTCTGTGAAGGCGGCAGCCTCGCCGTCACGGGCGGTGCGAACGTGGCCTTCCGGATCGGCCAACTGCTGCACAAGTGGCACGAGGACGATCCCCGCGACAAGGAGTACGCGTACGTCGTCGCCACCCGGGACCACCACATCGACCCGGGCGACCACTTCTCCACCCAGCCGGACTTCGTCCACTCCTGGCCCCGGCACTGCGTGGCCGGCACCGACGGCGTCAGCTTCCACCCGAACCTGGACCCGCAGCCGTTCGACGCGATCTTCGACAAGGGCGAGTACGCGGCGGCGTACTCCGGCTTCGAGGGCAAGTCGCAGGACGGGCACGGCCTGGCCGACTGGCTGCGCGAGAAGGGCGTCACCCAGGTCGACGTCTGCGGTATCGCCACCGACTTCTGCGTCCGCGCAACCGCCCTGGACGCGCGCGAAGCGGGGTTCAGTACTACGGTGCTGACCGGGCTCACCGCGGGGGTGGCGCCGGCCAGCACCGAACAGGCCCTGGTCGACCTACGCACAGCAGGCGTCGACCTCACCTGACCGGCGCGCGCTGGTCGATCGCGATCGGAGCGCCGTTGGAGGTCAGGGACCACGTGGTGGTCTTGACCGTGGCGGGGTCGAGGGTTCCGGTGGTGGTTACGTGGTCGATGATCAGTTGGCGGATCTCCAGTTGGCGGTTGTAGATGACCGGGGCCTTGGCGATGTGGGGGAAGTTGCCGCTGCCGGACTGGCGGTAGTTGTTGACGGCAACGACGAACTGCTGGTCCAGGGCGATCGGGGCGCCGGCGTACGCGAGGTCGGTGATTCGGGAGCCGGTGGGCTTGGCGACGTCGATCGTGTACGAGAGCGGTGAAGTCAGGCCGCCGACGACGTCGTAGTTGTAGTCGGGGGTCCCGTTCGGTGCGGTCGGGGTCGGCGCGTTCGTGAGCTGGTCGGGGGTGAAGGGGCCGGTGCCGGCGATCTGCTGGAAGTACTGCGCGCTGAACTCGAGGTAGTCCTGCACCTGAGCACCCGTCATCGTCACCGCGAGCAGGGTGTTGTCGAACGCGTACAGCCCGGCGATATCGCGGATCGAGACGTCACCCGCGGGGATCCCGGCCGCGCGGTTGAACGGGGCCGCGATCGCGAGCACGGGGAGCCCGGCTTGCGGCGTACCGGCGAGGGCCTTCGAGACCGTGTCGGCCTGGACGAAGTTGACGAAGTCGAGGGCGGCCGTGTTCTCCCAGCGGGCGGTCGCGGCGGACATCGCGTCGGTGCAAGACCCGATCTTGGAGTTGACGTACTCGACCACCTTGTCGTGGTCCTTCTGCAGCAGCCGGACGACCGCGGGGTCCGCGTCGACGGTGTTCGCGTTGAGCACGTGACTCTGCCGGCCGACCACCTTCCAGCGGCCGCCGATCGTCTGTAGGTCCAGGTCGATGACGGCCAGCCGCATACCCCACTTCAACGGCTCGGTCAGCACCACCTGTTCGCCGGTCTGATGGTTCGTGACGATCCGCTCGGCGACTTCCTGGTGTGCATGCCCGACCAGGACCGCGTCGATCCCGGGGACCTGCTCGGCCATCAGGCCCGATGCGTTCTCCGGGACCGGCAGGGCATCGCCGTACGACGAGGAGACGTCGATACCGGAGTGCGCGGCGACGATCACCACGTCCGCCCCGGCCCGGCGGACCCGCGGAACCCAGATCTTCGCCTGCTCGACGATGCCACCGAACCTGAGCCTGTTCTCGACCTCGGCCTTGTCCCAGATCGCGATCCCCGGGTTGGTCAGCCCGAGGATGCCGACCGTGATCGGGTGTCCGCCGCGCACGGAGACCCGCCTGAGCACGTACGGCGGGAAGGCGGGCAGGCCAGTGGTCCAGTCCTGGGCGTTCGCTCCGAGCAACGGGAAATCCAGCTGCCGCGCGAACTTCCGCAGCAGGTCGACACCGTAGTTGAACTCGTGGTTGCCGAGCGCGGCCGCGTCGTACCCGATCTCGTTCATCGCGGCGGCCATCGGGTGTACGCCGTCACCCGGCTGCACCGAGTCGCCGGTGATGGGCTGGATCCTGGCGAAGTAGTAGGCCAGCGGCGTGCCCTGGATCGTGTCGCCGGCGTCGAGCAGGAGCGGTGCCGGCGAGTTCGGGACGGCCTGCGCCCGGAACTCCTTGACCAGCGTGGAGATCTTGGCCAGGCCGAGGTCGTTGTGCGCGGCGTCGTCGTACTCGGCGTTCTTGAAGTAGTCCCAGTTGAACACGTTGCCGTGCAGGTCGGTGGTGCCGAGCACACTCAGCCGGACCGTGCTACCACTCCGGCCGCTGTCGTTCATGGATTCGCCTCACACGTCGTCGGTTGTGGCCCGTAGCACGATATGCGACACACCGGGCGAGCAAGCCGGGTTGGCCCCGCGGGCGGGAGAAGATGCCGCCCATGACTTTGCCGCCCGGCAAGTTGCTGCTTGTCGCCGCGGTCCTCTTCGGGGCCGCTCTCGCCCAAGCAGCCAAGCCGTCTGAACACCACACCGCCGCCACCATCCCGGCCGTCCACCAGGCCGCGCACGGCCCGCTCGCGGTCCAGTTCCAGCACCGGACTCCCGCCAAGGCGACGCGGAGGCAGAACCACCGGACCGCGAAGCCCGAGACGTGGAACCTCAATCCCAGCGCCAAGGTCATCTACCTGACGTTCGACGACGGACCGCAGCGGGTCTACACGCCGAAGGTGCTGAGCGTGCTGGCGAAGTACCGCGCGAAGGCGACGTTCTTCGTGCTCGGCCGGGAGGTTGCGGCGCACCCCGAACTGGTCGCGCAAACCCGTCGCGCCGGGCACCGGATCGGCAACCACACCTGGGACCACCCGAAGCTGACGAAGTTGTCCGCGGCCCAGTTGCGACAGGAGATCGCGTCCGGTGTCCGGTCGAAGTGTTTCCGGCCGCCGTTCCGGGACACGAACGCGTCCGTGGCGGCGGTAGCCGCGCAGTACGGGCAGCGGCAGGTGCTCTGGGACGTCGACACGAAGGACTGGTCCAAGCCCGGCACCGACCGGATCGAGCGGGCCCTGCTCCGCGGCGCCCGGCCCGGCGCGATCATCCTGATGCACGACGGCGGCGGCGACCGCAGCGAAACCGTCGCCGCCCTCGACCGAGCCCTCCCCCACCTCGTCGCCCAGGGCTACACCTTCCGCGCGCTCCCCTGCTAGTGCCGCGGGGCACTAGGCCCGGACGATCGCTGTCTTTCCCGCGGAGAAGTGCTGCAGGGCTTGGTCGATGACGTGGACCGGCTGGTCGAGGGCGTTCACCGGGAACATGCCGGTGGGCTTGAGCAGCGGGCTCGGTTTGACGATCGAGCGGACGGCCGGCTGGTCGAGCCCGCGTACGCCGGCGGTGGTCGCCGCGACGCCTCGCTGGAGGCGCAGGTCGAGCACGTACTGGCCGAAGATCTTCGTCTGGGTGAATCCACGCACGGTCGGCCAGGGCAGGATCACCGCGTAGGAGGCGCCGTCGCAGGCGAGTTCGAGGCCCTTCGGCGACATCCGCAGGGCGACCGGCTGCACCTCGGTCGCGGCGTACCAGCGCTGCCGGTCGGCGTCGAGGCGCAACGCGAGCACCGCGCTCAGCACCAGCGGGACCATCGCCGCGATCAGCAGCAACGCGAACGGCCAGAGCCCGGCACCACGGAACGCGATCAGCGCGTAGAGAGCGCCGAGGATGCCGAGCGCACCGATCAAACCCGTGATCCAGGCGCCCATCCGCTGCGCCCGCCGCACCCTCGCCCGCCGCCGCAACACCGCCTCCCGATCGACGCCGACGACAAACGTCTGCACCGGAGCGTGGTCAGTCATGGACCTAGGGTCTCAGGTGTCCAGTCTCCGGCCTGCCCAGGTCCAGGCGTAGACGCCGTCGTCGACTTCCGCGCCGCCCTCGCCCAGCTCGAGCGGGCGGAACGTGTCGACCATGACGGCCAGTTCCTCGAAGCGGTCGGCGCCGAGGGAGGCCTCGATGGCGGACGGCTGCGGGCCGTGCGCATACCCGCCGGGATGCAGGGAGATCGAGCCGAGGCCGATGCCGGAGCCCTTGCGCGCCTCGTAGTCGCCGCCGCAGTAGAACATCACCTCGTCGGAGTCCACGTTCGAGTGGTAGTACGGCACCGGCACCGACAGCGGGTGGTAGTCGACCTTCCGCGGCACGAAGTTGCAGACGACGAAGTTGTTGCCCTCGAACACCTGGTGCACCGGCGGCGGCTGGTGGATCCGCCCGGTGATCGGCTCGTAGTCGCTGACGTTGAAGGTGTACGGATACAGGCACCCGTCCCAGCCGACCACGTCGAACGGGTGGGTCGCATACGTCATCGTGGTGCCGACGATCCCGCCCGGCCCGTTGCCCCGGTGCTTCACCAGCACCTCGACATCGGTGCCCTCGACAACGAAGGGCTCGGCCGGCATGTGCAGGTCCCGTTCGCAGTACGGCGAGTGCTCGAGGAACTGCCCGTACCGCGACAGGTACCGCTTCGGCGGCGCGATGTGGCTGTTCGCCTCGATGCAGTAGGCCTGTACTCCGTCCGCGCCGGGCAGCCAGCGATGGGTGGTGGCGCGCGGGATCAGCACATAGTCACCCTCGGCCGCCGTGAGCACGCCGAAAACGGTCTCGACGGTCGCTGAACCCTTCTCCACATAGACACACTCGTCGCCGATGGCGTTGCGGTAGTACGGCGACGGGTCGGCCGCGACGACGTACGAGATCCGGACGTCACCGTTGCCGAGGACGAGCCGCCGCTGCTCGACCACGTTGTTCCCGGTGCCCTCCTTGAACAGGTCGTGCAGTTTCAGGTGACGCGGGGTGAGCGGGTGGTTCGCCGTCGTCGACAGGTCCGGGAGATCCCAGACCCGGGAGCCGACGATCGCGGACGGCACGCCGGAGTGGTAGAGCAGTGACGAGTCCGAGCTGAACCCCTCCTCGCCCATCAGCTCCTCGTAGTACAACCCACCGTCCGGCTTGCGGAACTGGGTGTGCCGTTTCGGTGGCACCTGACCGACCTGCCGGTAGAACACCATGACTCCCTCGCCACTGTCCGTTAATCGAACATATGTGTCCGCTTAACGAAAGCATCCGTTAGGCTCGCAGGCATGTCAACCGTCCCTGCCCTGTTCCGGCACCTGGTCGACGACGCCTCGATGTTCCCGCCCGGGAACCTGCCCCTGCCCGAGGCGGTGGCCGCCTACCGCGAGCACCGGAAGTCGCCGTACGCCGACCTGGTCGGCGCGTTCGTCTGCGCTGACGAAGACCTGATGAAGGTGGCCGACGAGGCCGCGAAGACCGGTGAAACGCCGCTCGACACCACCGTGGTGATCACCGGTGGCGCCGGTGGGATCGAACCGGCGATCAAGTTCAGCGACAAGAACGAACACTTGCGTGTCGTCGCGGTCGAGGTCCGGCTGCGCGCCGAGGAGGACCTGTCCCGCAACGCGCTGCGCGTGGTCCGCGCCTGCGACGGCTGCCTGGACGAGGAGAACGCGTTCGTCGAGATCGGCCTGGACGGCGCCTGGGAGCGGGCGCTCGACGTGGTCGCCGACGCCGGGTATGCGGCCAAGCTCCGTACCGGCGGGCTGGACGCGTCCCTGTTCCCGACCGCGGACGAGGTCGCCGCCTTCATCACCGCCTGCCTGGATCGCGAGGTGGCGTTCAAGTGCACAGCCGGCCTGCACCACGCCATCCGGCATACCGCCACGGACACCGGATTCGAGCACCACGGATTCCTCAACCTGCTGCTCAGCACCCGGGCCTCGCTGGACGGCGCCGCGCAGGACGAGGTGGCCGCGATCCTGGCGAACCGCGACGGCGAGAGCCTCGCCGCCCAGGCCCACGAGTTGCCGGACGACCAGGCCGCCGGCGTCCGCCGGTGGTTCACCTCGTTCGGATCCTGCAGTATCGACGACCCCCGCCACGACCTGGCCGCGCTGCGGCTGATGGAGACCACGTGACCTGGATCGACATTCCCGAGGGCTCACCCTTCGGGCCGGAGAACCTCCCGCTCGGCGTGTTCAGGTTCGGCGACGAGGAGCCGCGGATTGGCGCCGCGATCGGCGACCACCTGATCGACCTGGCCCCGGTCGCCTCGGCGCAGATGCTGGACGGGTCGCAGCTGTTCGCGGAGCCGACACTGAACGCCTTCCTCGCCCTCGGCCGGCCCGCCTGGCACGCGACCCGGGAGTGGCTGCTCGACCTCGTTCGCAACGAGAACGACCGCGACACCGTCGAGCCGCACCTGATCCCGCTCTCCGCGGTGACGATGCAACTGCCGTTCGAGGTCGCCGACTACGTCGACTTCTACGCCTCCGAACAGCACGCGACGAACCTCGGCCGGCTGTTCCGCCCGGACTCCGAACCCCTGCTGCCGAACTGGAAACACCTCCCCGTCGGCTATCACGGCCGGGCCGGCACGGTCGTTGCCAGCGGCACCGACATCTTCCGCCCCGCCGGACAACGCAAACCACCCGGCGCCGACGTCCCGGCGTATGGACCGTCGGAACGGCTGGACATCGAGGTGGAGCTCGGCTTCGTCGTCGGTACGCCGTCCGCGCTCGGCCGGCCGGTGTCGGTGGGCGCCTTCGAGGAGCACGTGTACGGCGTGGTGCTGGTGAACGACTGGTCGGCCAGGGACCTGCAGGCATGGGAGTACGTGCCGCTCGGGCCGTTCCTGGGCAAGTCGTTCGCCACGTCGATCTCGCCCTGGGTGGTGTCGCTGGAGGCGCTCCGCGGTGCCGCCGTACCGCTCCCGCCGCAGGATCCGCCGGTGCTGCCGTACCTGGCCGGGGCGAACCTGGTGAACTACGACATCACCTTCGAGGTCTTCTGGAACGGGCAGTTGGTGAGCAGCCCGCCGTACAAAGACATGTACTGGTCGCCGGCGCAGATGCTCGCGCACCTCTCGGTGAACGGCGCCTCGGTCCGGACCGGGGACCTGTTCGCCTCCGGGACGGTGTCGGGCGCGGAGCAGGACCAGCGGGGTTCGTTCATCGAGCTCACCTGGGGCGGTCGCGAGCCGCTCCTGGTCAACGGCGAGGAGCGCACCTTCCTGGCCGATGGCGACGAGATCACCATCTCCGGATGGGCCACGACCGCTGACGGCTCCCGAATCGGTCTCGGCGAGGTGACCGGCCGGATCACGCCGAATTGAGGCGGAGCCGGCCGTCGTCGTCCCAGTGCACTGGCATCGGGTCGGTGATCTCGCCGACGAATCCGCCGCCAGGGGTGAGGTTGCGGAAGGCGAGCATGACCCATCGTCCGGAGCGGTCCTTGATGAGGCGGCCGACGTAGAGGGACTCGTCGTGCAGGCGGTAGGCGCCGGCCACGTCGTACGGCCCGGTCGGCTTGTCGAGGTCGACCGCCCAGATCCCGCCGGTTTCGCCGCGCGCCCGCCGCTCCTCGGACAGCTCCGCGGTCATGCACGAGAACAGCATCACCGCACGGCCCTCGACGGTCGCGACCTGGAGAACCTCCAGCTGGCCGAAGCCGGCACCGGCCATGCTCAGCGGTGGCCCGACGATCCAGTGCTCGAGGTCGGTCGAGGTCGCATATCCGACGACTCCGCGCTCGTCGGCGGGGCCCACGTTGGCGCGGGCAGTGACCAGCATGTGCCAGCCGGCACCGTCCGGATCCGGAAAGACCCACGGATCACGCCAGGCCTCGTCCGGCCACTGACCATCGGCAAGGCGCTCGTACCAGCGCGGGTCCGGCTCGGTCATCGGCCTGTCCGAGACGCGGTGCCAGGTGGTGAGGTCGTCCGAGACGGCGCAACCGATGCGCTGGACCAGCCCCTGCCCGGCCCGGTCCACTCCGGTGTAGAACAGCCGCCAGCGGTCGTCCGGTCCGCGCAGCACGGAGCCGGTCCAGGTGGCGAGGTCGTCGAACGCCGGCCCGTCGGACGGAACCAACGCGTCGGCGACCTCGGTCCACTCCACCAGGTCGGTGGAGACGGCGTGGCCGATGGTCGCGCGCCAGTGCCGGCGGTCGGGGTCGTGCAGGGCCCGGGACGCCTTGAGGAAGAACAGGTGGAACCGTTCACCGTCGTCGGCGAACCAGAAATCCCAGACCCAGGACGCTGATGTCTTGAACACGCACAACCTTTCAGACAGGTGCGACCGACGAGCGGCGGACGAGTGGGCACGGCATGGTCAGTCGGCTGACCGGCGCGGACTGGTCGGTGTCGTCGAGAACCTCCACCAGCCGTTCGCCGGCCCAGTAGCCCATGTCGAAATGTGGCAGCGCGACCGACGTGAGTTCGGGATAGAGCCCGAGGGTGATCAGCTCCTGGTCGTCGAACCCGACGACGGAGAGATCGCCCGGGATCCGCAGCCCCAGTTCGGCGGCGGCACGGTATGCGC
This sequence comes from Kribbella caucasensis, assembly GCF_004361855.1. GTDB lineage: Bacteria > Actinomycetota > Actinomycetes > Propionibacteriales > Kribbellaceae > Kribbella > Kribbella caucasensis. The sequence goes on along the minus strand of NZ_SNWQ01000011.1, from coordinate 101,549 downwards.
CCATCGCCATCCGGTCGTTGTAGCAGAAGAGCGCGGTCGGCCGGTCGCCGCGCTCCAACAGAAATCGGGCAGCCCGGTACCCGCCCCAGCTCTCCGACTCGTCGCTGATCACGAGTGCGGGATCGAACTGCAGACCGGCCGCGGCGAGCGCTTCCTGGTATCCCTGCAGCCGCCCGGAGGTCGCCGGCACGTCGTCGACGTTAGTCACGAACCCGATCCGCCGGTGGCCGTTCGCGGTCAGCTCCTCGGTCGCCGTTCGGCCGCCGGCGACTTCATCGGGTACTACCCACGGCACCCCGCCGCCCTTGTCACCGTCGACCGCCTGAGCATCGGCGGGCTCGGCGTCGAGGAGAACCAGCGGCCGGTTGGCCAGCGCCTGCGGGACGGACACCACTCGGTGGTACATCGTCGCGTAGATGACGCCGTCCACCTGGTAGTCCGTCAGGGCCTGTAACTCCCGTTCCTCCACCACCGGGTCGTCCTCGGTGTTGAACAGCACGATCATGTAGCCGTGCTCCTGGGCGGCCCGCTGGGCGCCGAGGATCAGCTGGCCGGCGTACGGCGTCGTCGCGATCGAGTCGCTGATCAGTCCGAGCGCACCGGTACGGCGGGTCCGCAGGCTGCGGGCCATCCGGTTCGGGGTGTAGCCCAGCCGTTGAGCCGCGAGCAGGACGCGTTCCCGGGTCTCGGCGCGGACCTGGGCGTTCGGCACGTCGTTGAGCACATGCGAGACCGTGGTCATCGACACACCCGCCTCCGCGGCCACTTGGCGGATCCCTATCCGGGCCACTACGCCTCCTCTCGTCTTCGGTCGCGGCGTCTCACTCGTCCCAGAGACCGTGCTCCGGCCACCGCCGTGGAAGACGATCTTCCACCCTGGGCAGTTCGGCGTGCTCGGCATGCGGCAGTACCTGGTACCAGTACGCCACGCTCGAGTAGTCGTTGCCCTGATCGTTGGCATGCCCGTGCTCGATCGAGAACCGCAGCGACTTCTCGAACCGCACCGGGTCCTCGATGTGGAAGCGGTACATGCTCCACAGGCCGAAGTGCTCCTGCGGACTGCTGGCCAGGCTGATCCCGTGGTAGGGACCGGCGTACGCCCCGCTCGGGAACCCCCAGGCGGCGTTGAAGTAGTCCTCGGTCCCGGTGCCGTGCAACGACGGCGGCCACTGCTCGCCGTCGATGAAGAACATGTCATCACCCTCCCCCGGCCAGCTGAACTGCTGGTTCGAGGCGTTGAAGTTGTCGATGCTGAGCACACAGCCGACGAAGTGACCCTTGCCGGCCGCGTCGAGGATCACGTAGTTCTCCGCACCGGTCAGGTTGCTGCCGGGCAGGTCCCACGGGGCCGGGTTCTGGAGATCGGACTCGTGCACAACCGGTGTGGTCGGCTTCTCCTGCCGGTAGTAGGCGCAGAACCGCGCGACATCGTCCGGGATCGGCTCGTCGGTCAGCTGGTAGTCGACGTAGTAGAAGAGATTCTCGATCGGCGCATCGCTCTCGTTGCGGAGCTGGATCCGCGCGGACGAGCCGAACGGCATCGGGAAGTAGCTGTTCATCGCGGCCGCGAACGGGCCTTTCGGACCCCGGCGCGGACCGAACACCATGCTCAACGGCAGCGACACGTAGTGCGTGCAGGTCGCGTGCCCGACCCCGAAGAAGTCGCCGAGCGGAGCCCGGACGCTCGGGTTGTCCTCGCCGTCCCAGAACATCTCCAGCACCAGCTTGCGCAGGTACTTCTCCGAGTAGCACCGGGTAGTCAGCCAGATGTGCTCGATCCGGCCGGCGCCCTCGAGGTCCGCGAGGACGAACGTCTCGCCTGGTGCGACCACCTTGAAGTCCCGGTTGCCGCCGCTGGTGTCCCAGCTGGAGGACCGGCGGGACCGGCTGGTCTTGACGTGTGCCAAGCCGCCGAGCGGACTGTTGGGCTGCCAGAAGTCCATCTGTGCGTTCGCCTTTCGTCGTTACTCAGCCCTTGACGGCGCCGAGGGTGAGGCCAGCGACGATGTGCCGCTGGAGGATCAGGGTGAGCAGGATGACGGGCACCGAGTAGATCGCCGCCAGCGCGGTCATGGCGCCCCAGTCCAGGCCGAACTGGGTCTGGAAGTTGGCGATCACGATCGGGGTGGTCTGCGCTCGCACCGAGGTGAGCAGCAGTGCGAACAGGAACTCGTTCCAGGACGCCAGGAACGCGAAGATCGCGGTCACCGCGAGACCTCCCGTCACCACCGGGAGTACGACGTACCAAAGCGCCGTCAGCCGGCCGCAACCGTCCACCACGGCCGCCTCGTCGAGCTCGTCGGGTACGGCCTCGAAGAAGCTCGCCATCAGCCAGATGGACAATGGCAACGACAGGGTCGTGTGGGCGATCGCGAGGCCGGCCGGCGTGTCGATCAGCCCCAGCGCCCGGATCATCGACAACAGGGGAATGCCGATCGCGACCGGTGGCACCATCCGGGCCACGAGCGCGCCCATGATGAACACTCGCCCCGGCAGCGTCCGGAACCGGGTGATGCCGTACGCCGCGGGTACGGCCAGCAGCAACGAGAGCAGGGTGCTCAGGATCGCCGTGGTCGTGCTGTTGATCAGCGATGGTACGACGCCGTCCCGGCTCAGCGCGTCGGCGTAGTTCGCTGTCGTCCAGTGCTGCGGCAGCACCGTCGGCGGCACCGCGATCGTGTCTAGCGGCGTCTTGAACGAGGTGAGCAGCAGGTAGGCGAAGGGGAAGCCGTAGAGGACGAGGACGGCGACGAGCAGGGACCAGAGCAGGGCACGGGTGCCCGGCCCGCGGACGACGAGACCGTTCATTGCCGTACCGCCCCCGGTCGCCAGATGAACCAGACCGCGATGGTTGCGACGAGCAACATCACGACGAGGTACATGGTGGCCATCGCACTGGCCAGGCCTGGATCCCCGAACCGGATCATGGTCTGGTAGATGAGCAGGCTGAGCGTCTGGGAGGCGTTCTCCGGCCCGCCCCGGGTCTGGATCAGGATGATGTCGAACGCCTTGGCCGCGTCGATACCGCGAACGATCAGCGCGACCGCGATCACCGGCCGGAGCAACGGCAGGATGATGCGGAACAGCATCGACACCGCCGGTGCCCCGTCGATGCGGGCCGCCTCGATCACCTCGCCCGGAACGTTCTGCAGCCCGGCGAAGATGACCAGGGTCATGAACGACGTGGTGAGCCAGATGTCCGGGATCGCGACCGAGAACAGCACGATGTCCGGGTTGCTGAGCCAGCCGATCGCATCCGCTCCGGGCAGGATCCCGATCCGGCTGAGCAGTTCGTTGACGATGCCGAAGTTGTCGATCAGCAGGAACCGCCAGAGCAGGCCGGCGACCACCGGCGCGATCATCAGCGGGTAGAGGAAGACGGTGCGGAAGACCGCCGACCGGGTACCCAGCAACGAGAAGAGCAGCGCGGCCGCCAACCCGAGCACGAACTCCGCCGTCACCACGAGCGCGGTGTAGCCGGCCGTCCGGACCGCCGCGCCGGTGAACTCCTCCGACCGCAGCGCCTGCAGGTAGTTGCCGAGTCCGACGAAAGAGCGCGGCCCGTCGGCGATGGGCGAGATCTCGAAGAAGCTGTCGACGACCAGGCGCACCAGCGGCCAGGCGACGAACACTGCCAGGAAGACTGCGGCCGGCGCCATCAGCAAGGTGGCGAAGGTGCGGTCATCGACTCTGCGCACGAGCTGAGCCTTCCTCTCGGTGCGGTCTATTTCAGAAGTGATTCGGTCTTGGCCTGGGCCTCCTTGAGCAGGGCGGCGTTGTCCGCACCCGGGACGACCGCCTTCTGCAGCATCGGGATCAGCACCGTGTCGACGATCTGCTGCCATTTCGCGTTCGCCGGGCGCGGCGCGGTCGCGGGCGCGTCCAGGGCCGCGATCAGGGCGGTCAGATTCTCGTGGCCGGGCTGCTTCTCGTACTTCTGCAGTGCCGACTTACGGGCCGCGAGCCCAAGGGTGGTCTGGACACCGAGATCGTTGTGCTGGTAGGCGAACTCGATGAACTTCTCCGCGCCTTCTGCGTTTCCGGTGGCCTTCGGGACCGACAGGTACCAGGCGCCGGGTACGGCCGCCGTTCCGGCCGGGCCGGCCGGCAGCACCGTCACTCCGGTCTTGCCCTTCGCCGGGGAGTCGGCCGGGATCTGCGTGTACGCGTGCGCCCAGAACCGCAGCATCGCCGTCTTGCCCTGGTTGTACAGGTTCTGCGCGGCCGCCCAGTCCACCTGGGCCGCTCCGGGCGGGCTGACCTTCAGCTTCGTGTTCAGGCCCGCGTAGAAGTCCAGCGCCGTCAGCGCGGCCGGGTTGTCGAGATCGACCTTGCCGTCGCCGGTGAGCACCATGTCCGTCGCGCCCGCCTGGAGAAGCGTGGCCAGGTACTCCGTCTCCACGGCGCCCTTGACATCGGTGCCGTAGCGACCCTTCCCGGTGAAGAACTGCGCTGCGTCGGAGAACTGCTGCCAAGTCTTCGGCGGCACGAGGTCGTAGCCGAACCTGGCTTTGAACGCCGACTTGTTGGCCGGGTCGTCGAACAGATCCTTGCGGTAGTAGAGGATCTCGGCGTTCGTCCAGACGGGCATGCCGACGTACGCACCGTCCACCTTCGCCTCGGTCAACAGGGCCGGGAACAGGTCTGCCTTGACCTCGTCGGTGAACAGGCCGTCGAGCGGTTTGACGGCCGCGGCGAAGCTCTTCAGCCAGATCGCGTCCAGCGCGGCCACGTCGAACGACACCGATCCCGACGACAGCTCGCTCGACAGCCGGTCGTACAGGCCGTCGTACGGCAACTCCACGAAGGTGACCTTGGTGCCGGTCTCCTTCTCGTAGGCGTCCGCGACCGGCTGCAGCTCGGCGTGCCCGCCGGCCTCGACCAGCACCCGCAGCCCGGCCTCCGAACCGCCCGCGCCGCTGCCTCCCGCGCCGCAGGCGGTCGCCACCAGAGCGACCAAGGCGACCGCGGCGCCCACCAGTCGCCGCCGGCCCTGGACCCTTCGCACATGACTGACGATCCTCATCGTGCCCTCCGCTCAACCGATCGCCGATGCTACCCAAAACGTTTTGGGGAAACGTTTTGGGAACCTTAGGGCGAGCCCGAGAAATCCGTCAAGACCTCAGCAGCTTTGTTCATAGCTGTTCGTTTCTCTTGACTCTTGCTCGCTCATGCGCACAGAATCCGGGACGACCCTCTCCGTCCATCCAGGGAGTCCGCCCGTGAGACCCATCCGCCCAGCAGCTTTGACCACGGCACTCGCGCTGACCGGAGGCCTGCTCATCGCCTCGCCGGCCAGCGCCGACCGCTCAGCCGCAGAGCCCTTGACGCTCCGCTCGAAAGAACTCACCGTCACCGTCGGTACCGACTTCCCGCGGGTGATCTCGTACGCCGACAACGTGTCCGGGCAGGCGCTCGGCGGTCAGCCCGACGCCATCTCGACCGTCACCGTGAACGGGGTCGCCAGGACCGCGAGGTTGAAAGCGGCCCCGGTCGTCGACGGCGCGAATGCGTCGTACCAATTGGTGTTCGACGCGTTGCCGGGAGTCGAGCTGGACGCGAGCCTCGCGGTGTCCGGGCGGGTGACGACCTTCCGCATCGACGCGGTCCGGGACACCGAGACGAGCCGGGTGAACACGATCGACATCCCGGACCACGATCTGGTCTCCGTGGCGAGCTCAGATGCCGGGGCGACGACCGCGTTCACCACGCTGGACCCGGACTCGACCCGGACCGCCGACAAGGTCACGCCCGTCACGGGGGCGACAGCGGCCGAGACGGCGCCAACCGGAGCGGCGTACGCGTTCGTGAACACGAACGGCCTGGCCGCCGGGATCGAGTCGAACTCGGTCTACGACAAGCCGTCGGGGCAGTCCGTGGACGACGGTGCGCGGTTCTGGCACCGGGCCCGGAAGGCGGTCGATGGGACCGCTCGGGTCGGCGTCTGGAGCGGCCAGTGGACGTACCGCGGCGACACCTCGACGTACACCGAGCCGCTGCCCTGGGCGAAGGTCGTCGTCACCCCGGACGCGAACAACGACAAGTCCGTCGACTGGCAGGACGGCGCGATCGCGTTCCGTTCGATCATGACCGAGCCGAAGGGCGCGGAACTGGTCAAGGATCGGGTGATCACGCACATCCCGTTCAACTTCGCCAGCCAGGCGACGCATCCGTTCCTGCGCACACTGGACGACGTGAAGCGGATCTCGCTGGTCACCGACGGGCTCGGCCAGATGGCGCTACTCAAGGGGTACGGGTCCGAGGGACACGACTCGGCACATCCCGACTACGGCGGCAACTACAACACCCGGGCCGGCGGCCTGGCCGACCTGAACACGCTGCTGAAGAAGGGCAAGGCCTGGAACACCTCGTTCGGCGTGCACGTGAACGCGACCGAGTCCTACCCGGAGGCGAACGCCTTCAGTGAGGACCTGGTGGACAAGAACAGCAAGGGCTGGAACTGGCTGAACCAGAGCTACTACATCAAGCAGCGACCGGATCTTGCCTCGGGCAACATCGTGAAGCGGTTCCAGCAGCTCCGCGACGAGACGGACCAGAACCTGCAGGAGCTCTACATCGACGTCTACTACCAGTCCGGTTGGCTGGCTGACGGGCTGACTCGGCAGCTGGCAGGACAAGGCTGGCAGATCGCCACCGAGTGGGCCGACCGGCACGAACGTACGTCGCTGTGGTCGCACTGGGCCAACGACCTGGACTACGGCGGCGCCACGAACAAGGGGCTGAACTCGCAGATCATCCGGTTCGTCCGCAACCACGAGAAGGACGTCTGGAACGCCGACCCGATCCTCGGCCAGACCTCGCTGGTCGAGTTCGAGGGCTGGACCGGTGAGACGGACTGGAACGAGTTCTACGCCAATATCTGGCAGCACAACCTGCCCACCAAGTTCCTCCAGCAGCAGATGATCACCGACTGGAACAGCAGCGAGATCAGCTTCACCGGCGACGTCCGCGGCACGGTCGAGAACGGCAACCGCAACCTGTACGTCGGTACCGCGAAGGTGCTCGACGGCGACAAGTACCTGCTGCCCTGGCAGGGCAAGAAGCTGTACCACTACAACCCGGCCGGTGGGCAGACGGCTTGGCGAGTGCCCGCTCCGTTCACGAGCGTGAGCAAGTTCTCCGTGTACAAGCTGACCGACACTGGCCGGGTCAAGGTGACCACCACGCCGGTTCGGAACGGCATGGTCACCTTGGATGCCGTCGCCGGCCAGCCGTATGTCCTGTACCCCGATCAGGCGCCGACGCAGCCGAGTGCCCAGTGGGGTGACGGCACTCGTCTGAAGGACCCGGGCTTCAACGCGGGCAACCTGGAGGCGTGGAACGCCCGGGGCGGCGCGACTATCGATGCCCTGGACAACGGTCAGCACGTTGCCTCGCTGGGTGCCACGCAGAGCTCTCTGAGTCAGCACATCACCGGACTGGTTCCGGGTCGTGTCTACAGTGCGTCAGGCTGGATCGAGGTCGAGCCGGGCAAGTCGCGTCCGACCACGCTCGCGGTCGATGGGACGAAGACGACAGTTGTCCGGTCGGCTGTGCAGAACCGGGTCGCCGCCGACGACAAGCACGGCTTCTACTACCAGCGCGCGAAGGTGTTGTTCACCGCGCGAGGTACCAGTGCGACGCTGACGATCGGCGCGGCCGCCGGAGCCGCCAAGGTACGGATCGACGACGTCCGCGTGGTCGAGACGAAGCGCCCGGCCGCCGGCTTGGTGGACGACTTCGAGAACGTCGACCAAGGCTGGGGCCCGTTCGTCAAGGGCGACGCCGGTGGCACGACCGACCCACGGACCAGTCTGGCCCGCAAGCACGCGCCGTACACGCAAGCCGGCTGGAACGGCAAGCTGGTCGATGACGTGCTCGACGGCGACTGGTCACTCAAGGCGCACGAGGAGAACGCCGGGCTGGTCTACCGGACCGCGCCGTGGACGGTGGACTTCAAGCCCGGTCACAAGTACCAGGTCAGCTTCGACTACGAGAGCGGCCGGGCCGGGCAGTACGCGTGGATCCAGGGCGTCGACCGGCCGCAGTCGGTCGAAGTGAAGGCCACCCCGATCGGGGAGCAGCGGACGAAGGCGACGTTCAGCCAGGAGTTCGTCGCGGGATGCGGCGGCGACTACTGGGTCGGCCTGCGCAAGCTCTCGTCCGGTGGCGACCAGGCCGACTTCGTCCTGGACGACTTCGCCGTCACCGACCTCGGCCCGACGGACGAAGCAGCCGACTGTACTGCGATCAGCTTGTCGGGCGCGGGCCTCAACGGGATGGTCTCGGGTGAGGCGAACACTGTGGTCACCACGTTCACAAACAACGATGTGGTTGCCGTGAACAACATCACCCTCGGGCTGACCGGACCGAGTGGCTGGACCATCACGGCGACCACCCCGGCGACTCACGCGACCGTTGCTCCCGGCACCAGTGTCACGACGAGCTGGGAGGTGACTCCGCCGGCCGGGACTCCCGAAGGCAAGTACATGCTGACGGCAACGGGTGGACGTGCGGTCTCCAGCTCTGAGGCGACCGTGCTGCCGCCGGGGATCGTGCCGCAGTCGCGGATCAAGGTGACGGACGTCAGCAGCGAGGACGCCGCCACCGGCGGTGCCGCGACGGCAGCACTGGACGGAAACGCCAGTACCCTTTGGCATTCCGCGTGGTCACAGGTGCCGACACCGGCGACCTTCCCGCACCACATCACCCTCGATCTCGGCGCGTCGTACCAGGTGGACGGGTTCAGCTACCTGCCGCGGCAGAGCGGGTCGAACGGGATGTTCAAGGGCTACGAGATCTACGTCAGCGCGGACGGGCAGGACTGGGGTACGCCGGTCGCGACGGGTGAGTTCCCGAACCTGCGGACCACCCAGCGGGTCAACTTCACCGCCAAGCCCGGCCGCTTCCTGAAGTTCGTAGGCACCAGCTCGCTGAACGGAGCGGTATTCGGTTCGGCCGCTGAACTGAACGTGTACGGCACCCGCTGACCAACCGCTTGCGTCCGAAGAACCTTGGGTTACAGGCCAAGGTTCTTCGGACGCTACGAATTACGACTCCGTCTCAGGTAGGGGCGGCAGCTCCAACCGGGCCAGCGCGCCGCCTTCGGGCGCAGCACCGAAAGTCAGCACCGCGCCGAGCACTTTCGCGTGGCCGGCCGCGATGGTCAGGCCGAGACCATGGCCGACCCCACGCTCGGCCACCCCGGACCGGAACCGACGGGGGCCCTCGGCAATCAACTCCTCCGGATATCCGTCGCCGTGGTCCACCACCTCCATGGTCCGGCCGCTGACGGTCACGTCGATCGGCGGTTTGCCGTGCCGGAGACCGTTGACGATCAGGTTGGCCAGGATCCGCTCGATCCGGCGCGAGTCGGTCCACACCGTCTCGTCCTCCCCGATCCGGTGCACGATCACGCTGTCCGGGGCGAGCGACTGCTGCATCCGCAGCCGGCCGACCGCCGAGCCGACGAACGCGCCCAGCCCGACGTGCTCCAGATCCGCCTGCTCGACGCCTGAATCGAACCGGGCGATCTCCAGCAAATCCTCGACCAGCCGGCGCAACACCTTCGCCCGGTCCCGGACCAACTCACTCGGCCGTCCCGCCGGGAGCAACTCGGCCGCGGTGAGCAGGCCGGTCACCGGGGTGCGCAGATCGTGGGCGACGTCGGCGGTGAACCTGCGCTCGGCCTCCAGTTGGGCGCGCAGCGAACTGGCCATCGTGTCCAGAGCCGTGGCCAGCGACTGGACCTCGTCGTTGCCCTTGCCTGCCGCCCGCGCCGCGGAGGCGTCGAGCTCCCCCGCCGCGATGCGGCGCGCTGTACCGGCGACCGCGACGATGCGGCGGGACAGGCTGCCGGCCGCGACCACACTGACCAGGGCGACCAGCGCGACGGTGCCGATCCCGCCGAAGATCAGGGCCCGGCGGAGCGCGTTCATCGACGGGTCGTTGGCCTCGTAGTCCTGCACGATCGACAGGATCTTGCCGTCCCTGACCGCCACGGCGGCCCACATCTGCGCATTCGGCGAGCCTGTCTTGAAGGTGGCTCGCTTACCCTCCAGGACGGACTCGCGCAGCGGCTGCGGCAGGTCGGGATCGTCCAGCCGGGACCCGAACAGTGGTACGCCGTTGCGGTCGTAGCTCTCCGCGGCGAGCTGGATCCGCTCGTCGGCGAAACTGCGGGTCCGGTCCAGCCGGGACGACTGGGCCTGCGTGTAGACCGCGACGCAGAGCACCAGGATCGCCAGCGAGGAGACGAGCAGGAAGATCAGGCCGAGCTTGCTGCGGAGGCCCACCTGCTCAGGCCCGCAGCTTGTACCCGAATCCGCGCACCGTCTCGATCCGGTCCGCGCCGATCTTGGTCCGCAACCGCTGCAGGTGCACGTCCACCAGCCGGCCGTCGCCACCCCACTCGTAGTCCCAGACCCGCTGCAACAGGGTCGAGCGGCTGAGCACCACGCCGGGGTTGTTGGCGAACTCGATCAGCAGCTTGAGCTCGGTCGGCGTCAGCTGCACGGTGCTGCCTCCGCGCCGGACCTCCAGCGCCTCCCGGTCCAGCTCCAGGTCGCCGAACGACTCGACGCTGGCACCGGCCGACGGGGCCGGCCGCTCCGGGTCGCTGATCGCCCGGCGCATCACCGCGCGCAACCGGGCCACCAGCACCTGGGTGTCGAAGGGCTTGGTCACGTAGTCGTCCGCGCCGGCCTCCAGCCCGAGGACGACGTCCAGCGCGTCACCGCGGGCGGACACCATCACGATCGGGACCAGGCTGGTCTCACGGATCCGGCGGCACACCGAGATGCCGTCCAGGCCCGGCAGCATGATGTCCAGCATCACCGCGTCCGGGTGGATCTTCTCGAAACTCTCGATCGCCTCCAGGCCGTCCTCGGCCGTGGTGACGTCGTAGCCGTGCCGCTCGAGGGTCAATTGGGTCGCCTCACGGATCACCGCGTCGTCCTCGACCATCAGGATGCGCGCTGCCGGTTCTTCCGGTACCACCGAGTCAGTCTCCCTTTTGATCCTGCGAGCTCAGCTTGATCATCTGCCGACCAGTCCAACGGTAGACCTCGACCCGGGTTACAGATGGGCAGCAAGGTTTGTCGTCGACAGCGAAGATTCCTGACTCCACGACCAGGTCCTGCTGCTGGCTTTCACTGATCTTCAACCGCTCGCCGCGCAGGCTCCAGACCTGGCGCGGACCGGCCGGTTCGATGGCCATCAGGACGGCACCGTAGACGAACTTTTCACCGGTGTGAACCATCACGACGAGCTGCGGATAGTTGGACTTGAGCACGTTCACCGTGGGTCCGCGGGTCAGGCAGCGCTCGACCACCTCACATTTCACCAGCACGGTGCGGAAGAACGGCTCCAGATTCTTGTTGGCCAGCAACTCGAGCCGGACCTGCGCCAGGCTGACCGTGACGGCGGGCGGCGTGCGCTTTTCCGGAGTCTGCGTCGGCGCGAATCCCCGCACCGACGGCGAGGCGGAAGCGACCGGCGTCTCGGCTCCCTCGACCCGCAGCCCACCGCCGTTGCCGCAGGCCGACAGGGTCAACACCGCCGCGAGCACGAGCACGACAAGGGGACACGCCCTGACTCGCATGGGTGTCCTCCTGGTGCGCCTCAACGATCTCCCCCGGTGGTTCAGACAACTACCTTCCATAGTGCGGCCACGACGTCACAACAATCGGCCGCGCAGGTCGTACGGGCGCGGCAGTTCCGTTGCGGTTGAATCACAGAAGATGGAAGAACCTTCATGTCACGACCTTGCCCGGGTTGAGCAGGTTCTTCGGGTCCAGCGCGGCCTTGATCGCGCGGTGCACGGATTCCGCGACCGGGCCGATCTCCTGCCGCAGCCAGTCGCGCTTCAGTACGCCGACGCCGTGCTCGCCGGTGATCGTGCCGCCGAGCTCCAGGCCAACCTCCATGACCTTGTCGAACGCCACCTGCGCCCGGCGGGCCTGTTCCGGATCCTGCGCGTCGAACACCACGGTCGGGTGCATGTTGCCGTCACCGGCGTGCCCGAGCACGCCGATGGTGATGTCCAGGTCGGTGGCGATCTTCTCGGTCGCGCCGATGAAGTCGGCCAGCCGGGACCGCGGCACACAGACGTCGTCGATCATCGTCGTACCGAGCTCGTCCAACGCCAGCAACGCCGATCGGCGGGCCTCGAGCAACAGCTCGCCCTCGGCCTCGTCGTCCGCCTCGATGCACTCGATCGCACCGTGCTCCCGGCACAGCTTCGCCACCGTCGCGATGTCCGCGGCACCGGCCTCGCCACCGGCGTCCGACTGGGCGATCAGCATCGCCGCCGCCTCGGTCGGCAGGTCCATCCGCTTGTAGTCGTTGACCGCGGCGATCGTGGTCCGGTCCATGATCTCCAGCAGGCTCAGCGACACGCCGGACCGGATGATCTCGATGATCGCCTCACCGGCGGTCACCCCGGAGTCGAACAGCGCCGCCATCGTCCGCGGCCGGGCCGTCTGTGGACGAAGCGCGAGGGTCGCCTCGGTGATGATGCCGAGGGTGCCCTCGCTGCCGACGAGCAGCTTGGTCAGGTCGTACCCGGCAACGCCCTTGACCGTCTTGCGCCCGGTCCGCAGCACCCGGCCGTCGGCCAGCACCACCTCGAGCCCGAGCACGTAGTCCGTGGTCACGCCGTACTTCACGCAGCAGAGCCCGCCGGAGTTCGTGGACAGGTTGCCGCCGATCGAGCAGAACTCCCAGCTGGACGGGTCCGGTGGGTAGAACAACCCGTGCTCGGCGACGGCACGTGAGAGGACCGCGTTGTAGACGCCTGGCTGGGTCACGACGTACCGGTCGACGTCCTCGATCCGGAGGATCTTGTCCATCTTCTCCAGCGACACCACGATGCAGCCGTCGAGCGCGTTCGCGGCGCCGGACAGGCCGGATCGCGCACCCTGCGGCACGATCGGTACGCCGTACTCCGCGGCGACCCGGACCGCCGCCTGGACGTGCGCCGTCTCGCGGGCGAGCACGACCGCCAGCGGTTCGCCGGCCGGGCAGAACATGGCCCGGTCGTACCGGTAGCTCTGCATCCGGTCGTGATCGGTGACCAGAGCCTCCGGCGGCAGGACGTGTCTCAGCCGCTCGACAACCTCACTCATACCGTGAGCCTAATAGCGTTTCGCGGCGTTTGGCTTACCTGGTGCGCGCGGTCCTGTTTTCCGAGATCTTCTGGTAGCCGCCGCCGTAGTTGTGGAACTCGCGCGCCATCGCGACGAACGTCGTCCTGCCGTCCAGCGACTTGACCTTCGGCGTCCGGCAGGTGCGCTCGCCCGGGCCGACAGCGCCGTTGCCGCCGGCACTGTCACAGGACAGCACCCGGCCGTTGTTGGAGCCGCCGTACTGGATCAGGTAGGCGCTGGTCAGCGCGTACTGCGGCAGCCGGCTGTCCATGGTCACCTCGGCCCAGTACTGCGAGCAGCTGTCCCGGATCAGCCGGATGTCACCCCAGCCTGGTGGTTTGTTGTCGCGGAAGATCTGCGCTGACGAGATCGTCCGGGCACCCGGGCAGTTGGCGGCTTCGACCGCCTGTGCCGGTGTCGCGAGCGCGAACGCGCCGACTCCGGCCAGCCCTGCGGTGCTGAGCAGAATGCCCAGTGTCTTCATCGGAAAACCCTTCCTGAATGCACGCCCCGACGCGCACTCATGGGGCAGCGTACGCGAACCGCCCCTGACCCGACAGTCAATCCGTTAATCGGACACGAGAACTGTCGGTATCAGGGGCGACACGGACCGGGGCGGTGGGGCGGGGAAGGTATCCAGGGAGGTTCACAGGTTGCCGCGGCGTTCCTGCTCCCGCTCGATCGCCTCGAAGAGGGCCTTGAAGTTGCCCTTGCCGAAGCCGAGCGAGCCGTGCCGCTCGATCAGCTCGTAGAACACCGTCGGCCGGTCGGCGATCGGCTTGGTGAAGATCTGCAGCAGATAGCCGTCCTCGTCCCGGTCGACCAGGATGCCGCGCTTCTTCAGTTCCTCGATCGGCACCCGCACCTTGCCGATCCGGGCCCGCAGCTCCGGGTCGTCGTAGTACGAGTCGGGCGTGTTGAGGAACTCGACGCCGTTGCCGCGCATGATGTCGACGGTGCGCAGGATGTCGTTCGTCGCCAGCGCGATGTGCTGCGCGCCGGCGCCGTCGTAGAACTCCAGGAACTCGTCGATCTGGGACTTCTTCTTCGCGATGGCCGGCTCGTTCAGCGGGAACTTCACCCGGTGGTTGCCGTTGGCGACCACCTTGCTCATCAGCGCGGAGTAGTCGGTGGCGATGTCGTCGCCGATGAACTCCGCCATGTTCACGAAGCCCATCACCTTGTTGTAGAAGGTGACCCACTCGTCCATCTTGCCCAGCTCGACGTTGCCGACCACGTGGTCGACCGCCTGGAACAACCGCTTCGGGTGCCCCTCCGGCCGGGTCACCGCGGTCGTCGCCGCGACGAACCCGGGCAGGTACGGACCGTCGTACCGGCTCCGGTCGATCAGGGTGTGCCGGGTGTCCCCGTACGCCGCGATCGCGGCGCGCCGGATCGTGCCGTGCTCGTCCGACACGTCGTTCGGCTCCTCGATCACGGTCGCACCCATCGCCTGAGCGTGCTTGATGCACCTGTCCACATCGGGTACCTCGAGAGCGAGGTCGGCCACCCCGTCGCCGTGCTTGCGGTGATGGTCGTGCAGCGCGCTCTTCGGGTGGACACCGCCAGTGATCACGAACCGGGCCGAGCCGGCCTTGAGGACGAAGGCCTTGCTGTCTTTGTTGCCCGTCTCTGGGCCGGAGTACGCGACCAGGTCCATCCCGAAGGCGAGCTGGTAGTACTTGGCGGTCTGGGTGGCGTTGCCGACCACGAACACGACGGCGTCCATCGCGTGGACCGGGAACGGGTCGGTGCTCTCGTCGTACGGCACCAGGCCGACGAGCTGCTTCAACTGGTCGAGGTCGAGATCGGCGTCGAGCTCTGTGGGGGTGAGGTCGGTGCTGGTCATCGGGATCCTCCCGGTCAGGGTGTTCGGCTTGACCGTGAGCTTTGTCGGTGGCGGACAGGTTGCGCAACAGAAGCGTTCTTTGCTGGTCAGGTTGTCCGGTATTCTCAGGAGCCTGCTGGACTATTTGGTCAGGCTGCCCGATCGAAGGAGCGAGTATGGCCGGGGTGGACGCGCTGGATGCCCGGATCCTCGACCTGTTCGCCACCGAACCGCGGGTCGGAGTGCTGGAGGCGTCCCGGCGACTCGGCGTCGCGCGCGGCACGGTGCAGGCGCGGCTGGACCGGATGCAGCGCGACGGGGTCGTGCGCGGGTGGGGTCCGGAGATCGACACGGCGGCGATCGGATTCCCGGTGACCGCGTTCGCCACGTTGCAGATCGAGCAGGGGTCGGGGCATACCGCGGTCGCCGCAGCGCTGGCCGGGATCCCGGAGGTGCTGGAGGTCTACACGATCACCGGCGCCGAGGACCTGTGGTGCCGGATCGTCGCCCGCTCGAACGCCGACCTGCAGCGCGTGATCGACCAGGTCGTCATCGTCCGCGGCGTCCAGCGCGCCTCAACCGTGATCGCCCTCGCCGAACAGGTCGCCCACCGAGTCCTACCGCTCGTGCAGGCAGCCACCCGGTCTTAGGCGAGGCGTTTGGCTACTTCTACCGCTGCCCGGGCGACACGGGGGCCGACGAAGTCTCGGTCGAGTTTGCCCAGTACCACGACGCCGATGGACGCCTCGACGCCCGGCACACCCAGAACCGGGGACGACACACCCTGGGCGCCGGCCTGGAGTTCGCCGGAGGTGATCACGAACGGGCGGCCCGCCGGATCCGGTTTGCGCCGGCCGGCCAGGATCGCCTTGCCCGCGGCCCCCTGGTCCAGCGCGTGCCGCGAACCCATCCGGTAGGACACGTGGAAGTCCGTCCAGCTCGGCTCGATCACCGCGATCGCGAGCGCTTCGTCACCATCGGCCACGGTCAGGTGAGCCGTCGCACCGGTGTCCTCGGCCAGCGAGCGCAGCACCGGCAACGCGGCGTCGCGCAGGGTCGGCTGGACGCGGCGGCTGTAGTGCAGCACGGCGAGACCGAGCCGGGCCCGGCCCTCGCTGTCCCGGCGGACCAGCCGGTGCAGTTCGAGCGTGTTGACCAGGCGGTAGACGACGGTCCGGCTGACGCCCAGCGCGGCCGCCAGCTCGGTGATCGAGAGGCCGTCGGGGGCGTCCGCCAGCAACTCGAGGACCGTGAGTCCCCGGTCGAGCGTCTGGGACGTCTCTGCGGGCACTCCCGAAGAGTATCCGTTTTTCGGGCGCGGACCGATGGCCCCGTATCTTGCTGCCGTGCGAAATTACTGGGCGCTCCTCCCCGCCATCGCCGTCTGCGTGGTTCTGATCCTGCTGTACGCGGTACCGACCCTGATCAACCCGCGCTGGACCAGCACCGCGCTCGGCCTGTTCCAGCAGCACCCGGAGGACGGCGAGACCCGGCTCACCCCGAAGCGGATCAAGTCGCGCCGGATGCTCGCCGGCCTGATGGTGCTGGCCGCCCTGGCGCTGGTCGGCTTCAACGTGTCGCTGAACCGGGAGTCGAACGGCTGCTACCAGGTGGCCCAGGCCTGGGGAGCCGGCGACAGCGAGGAGAGCAGGTCCGATCCCTGTATCCACATGCTCTACGGCTCCTTCATCGGCGACGGCAGCGGTGACGTGACCGAGGAGAACCCGCAGCCGGTCACGCAGTACCAGGTGGTCGAGGGCAACAAACCGAAGTACCTGCGCTGGATCCAGAACCGGCCCTCGTACGACGACCTCGACCTGGTCATCGGCGTCGTCGGCACCTGCTCGCTGGACGTGAAGGTGGTCGAGTACGACGAGAAGATCATGGCGGTCTACGACGCCACCGAGCCGTGCCAGCCGGGCGACGACGTCTCCATCCTGTCGATCAAGCTGAAGAAGCCGCTCGGCGACCGCCCGGTCGTCACCGTCGACGACAAACCGATGCAGAAGATCAATCCCGACATGGACTCCTGGCCGACTGTCCTCAAGAAACTCGTCACCGGCGGCTAACTCAGTGCCCTGACCTCTGAGTCGTATTGCCGGAACGGCCTGTTTCGGGCGAGGAGGATGAGCAGGCCGACGATGCAGGCGGTCGCTCCGCCGAGCAGCGCGATCGTCGGGGTGGTGAGCGAGGCCGTCGTACCGGCCACGAAGTCGCCGAGCCTCGGGCCACCGGCGACCACCACGATGAAGACCCCTTGCAGCCGGCCCCGCATCGCGTCCGGTGCGGCCGACTGCAGCACGGTGTTCCGGTACGCCGAACTCACCATGTCGGCGGCACCCGACAACGCGAGCAGCGCGACTCCCAACCAGATCGTCCGGGACAACCCGAACAGCCCGACCGCCAAGGCGTACACGGAGATCGCCACCGCGATCGCGACGCCCTGACGGCGGATCCGGCTCACCCAGCCGGAGAACAGCACCCCCACCAGCGCCCCGATCGCGGGCGCCGCCTGGAGCAGACCGACAGTCCGTACGCCGCCTCCGAAGAAGCTGCCCGCCACCGCGGGAAAGAGTGCACGCGGCTGGGCCAGGACCATGGCGAAGATGTCGGCCAGGAAGGTGGCGAGCAGGGCCGGGGCGGCGCGGAGGAAGGTGAACCCCTCCAGCACCGACCGGATCCCTGCCCGCCGGACCTGACCTGTCGGTGGCACGGGAGGCAGCCTGAACAACGCGTACAGCGCAGCCGTGAACGTGATCACGTCGACCAGGTACGCCGCGGCGAAGCCGTGCCAGGCGATCACCGCTGCCCCGATCAACGGGCCGGCTGTGAAGCCGAGGTTGAAGGCCGCCTGGCTCAGGGTGTTCGCGGCCGGCAGGAGCTCTGGGCGGATCAGTCGCGGGATGATCGCGGCTCGCGCCGGGTTGTTGATCGCGAAACATGCCGACTGGAGCGCGACCACGCCGTACAGGATCCACACCTGGTTCCAGCTCAGCTGCGACTGGACCACCAGCACCATGGACAGCAGCCAGAGTCCGGCACTGCTGGCCAGCGCGAGGGTCCGCCGGTCGATCGCGTCCGCCATCGCCCCGCCGTACAGCCCGAACACGACCAGCGGAACCAGCGAGCAGAGCCCGACCAGGCCGACCGCGAAGGTCGACTCGGTCAGCGCGTACACCTGGATCGACACGGTGACCGCGGTCATCTGCTGCCCGAGCTGCGAGACCGTGGACCCGACCCACAACCTGCGGAAGTCGGCCGACTCCCGCAGCGGGCGGATATCGGTCAGCAGACGGGCCACCCTGGCAATCTATGTCATGACCTAACCACCCGGCCCTTACCAGGGGAGGCGGCCGGTGTCGGTGTGGACCTCGGCGGTTGGGCCGTCGGCGGGAACGGTTGCCAGGTGGACGGCGACCGCGGCGCCCTGGGAGGCGGTGCGGGGTGCGTCCCATCCGCCCATTTCGGTTGCGCAGTTGCCGGGGTCGGCGGCGTTGACCAGGATGTCCGTGCCGCGGAGCTCATTGGCAAGCATCACCGTGACCATGTTCGCCGCGGCCTTGGAGGAGTTGTAGCCGAGGGTGCGCACGGTCGACATCCGCGAGGCCGGATCCGCGACCTGGGTGAACGAGGCCAGCGAGGTGGACAGGTTGACGATCCGCGCGCCCGGTGCCTTGCGGATCAGCGGGAGCAGTTCCTGGGTGACGCCGACCAGGCCGATCACGTTGGTCTCGAACGCCTGCCGCAGTACATTCGCCGCGATCTCGGAGACGGCCGTGTCGCCCTCGGGGATGATCGCCGCGTTGTTGACCAGTACGTCGAGCCGTCCGTGTTCGGCCTCGACCCATTTCGCGGCGGCGCGGATGGACTCCGGGTCGTTCACGTCCAGCTGGATGGCTGTGACGTCGAGACCATCCTCGGCCAGTTCCTTGGCGACGGCCTGAACCCGGCCGAGATCCCGGGAGCCGAGCAGCACGGTCTGGCCGAGCTCCGCGAGTTGCCGGGCGATCTCCCGGCCGATTCCCCTACTGGCGCCTGTGACGAGGGCGATCTTGTGGTTGCTCATGGCATCCAGGTTGTGGTGGTCCAGCGGTGCGCGGCAGAGCGGGTTGAGCCTGGGATCGGGAGTCCCTCCCTGGCCTGCGAGCTTCCTGAGATCCTGGGAGGCATGGACCGAGGACAGCTGGCCGACTTCCTCCGGATCCGCCGTGAGCGGCTCCGGCCGGCGGACGTCGGTCTGCCCGCCGGCCTCCGGCGCCGTACGCCGGGGCTGCGGCGCGAGGAGGTCGCCACGCTCGCGACCATGTCGACCGACTACTACACCCGGCTCGAACAGGGTCGTGGCCCTCGTCCGTCGCGTCCGGTGCTGACCGGTCTGGCCCGCGCGCTCCGGTTGTCCGCCGACGAGCGCGATCACTTGTTCCGGCTCGCCGGCGAACAACCTGACCCGTTGCCGGGACCACCTTCCGACGTCCGGACCGGCGTACTGCGGATGCTCGCGCGGCTCGACGTACCGGGTGTGGTGCTCGACGCGAAGTACGACGTCCTGGCGTGGAATCCGTTGGCGGCGGCGTTGCTCGGGGACTTCTCGGCGGTACCGGCGCGGGAGCGGAACCTGCTGCGCCTGCGCTTCCTCGGTGGGACGAGGCAGCAGGAACTCTTCGGCAAGGAGGCGACCGAGGAGTGGGCGCGGGAGACCGCCGCGGATCTGCGTGCGGCGACCGGCAAGTTCCCCGATGACCCCTCGATCGCGGCCCTGGTTGACGACCTGCTCGCTGGCAGCAAGGAGTTCGCCAGGATCTGGGCCCTGCACGAGGTCGCCACCCAGCAGAGCATGTGCCAGACCATCCACCATCCGGTCGTCGGCCGCATCGACGTGATCTGCGAGATCCTGCTCATCCCCGAACGCGACCAGCGGGTCGTCCTCTACACCGCCGACCCCGGCTCCCCCTCCGACCAGGCGATCCGCCTCCTCGACGTGATCGGCACCCAGGACCTCACCCCTCGCTGACCCGGGGGAACAACTCGTGTTCGAGCGGCTCCCCCACGGTCAGGCCGAGGCCGTCCGTGACGACATGCGGCGCTCCCGTGTACGTCGTGTCGGCGTCGATGAAGATCGCCACGTGCGCAACCCGCGGGTCGTCGGTCAGGTTGGGCGTCGCCGAGTGGGCCAGGTACGCGTTGTGGAACGTGCAGTCCCCGGCCCGTAGTGGAATCGTCAGCCGCTCCTCCCACTGCAACTCGGGTGCCGCCCGGAACAGGTCGTGGGAGTCGGACAGATCCTGCTTGCGCAACTCCCGCAGCCGCTGCGATCCCGGGATGAAGGTCATGCACCCGCGCTCGACCGGGACGTCGACCAGCGCGATCCAGGCCGACAGCGCGTGCCGTGAGCCGGCATGCGGCCAGTACGGCGCGTCCTGGTGGAACTCCGTCGCCGCCCCGTTGTGCGGCGACTTGATCAGCACCTGGTCATGCCACAGCCGGAGCGGTACGCCGGCCAGCGCGGTCGCCACCTTCGCCAGCCGGGAGTCGAGGGTGAGTTCGCGCAGCACCGGATCCTGTTGCCAGATGTTGACGTACTGGTTGAAGATCGCCGACTCGGCCGCGTTGTCGGCCGCGGTCCGGACGGCGGCGCTGGCCGCGTCCCGGAAGCGGTCCGCCTCGGCCCGGCCGATGATGCCGCCGATCCGGACGACACCGTCGCGGCGATAGGCGGAAATGGTCTCGTCGTCGAGAATCTTGGGCTCGATCATGGTCATCTGCACTCCCTGGGAATCCGTTGTCGGTAAGGTCTTTTCAGGGTCTCGCCGGCGTATCTGGCTGGACAGCAGGCAGTGATCCAGTTCTTGGACGATCTTGACCTTCAGGTGGGACGCGACGTGCACGAGATCCTTCGCTCCGAGGTGTTCACGGAGCAGCTACCGGTGGCCGCCGAGCGGATCCGCCTCCGCGCTGACGTGGCGTCCCACGGCCACGCGTTCTTCGAGATCGCTGTGGTCTTGGCCGGCCGGGCCACCCACGTCTCGACCGGAGGCGAGGCCATACTCCGGCGCGGCTCGGTCGTCGTACTCCGGCCCGGCGAGTGGCACGGCTACAGCCACTGCCGCGAACTGGTGTTGCACAACACGTACGTCGGCGCCGACGTGTTCACCCGCGAGCTGGCCTGGATCGCGGGTGACCCGCAGCTCGGCCGGATCTTCCAGCCTCCGCACCGGCACCCGTCGGAGCGGCTGACCATCCAGCTGACCGAGACCACCGTCCGACAGGTCGACGGATGGTGCACTGCTCTCGCGGATGACCCTCAGCCCGCGTCCAGGCTCGGGCACCTCACGCTGCTTGCGGGCGCCCTGGCCACCGGTGATCAGCCGTTGCACCGGCCCGATCCGGCGCACCCGGCCGTACAGCAGGCGATGCGGATGCTGGAGGCAACCATCGATCGGCCGTGGACGTTGACCGAACTGGCGACCGAGGTGAACCTCGCGCCCGGGTACCTGGTTCGCCTGTTCGGCCGATCGGTCGGCGTGTCGCCGATGGCCTACCTGCAACGCATCCGGGCCGAGCGTGCCGCCGCCCTGCTGATCGAGACCGACCTGCCGATGGCCACGATCGGCGCCCTGGTCGGCTGGCCCGACCCAAGCCACGCCAGCCGCCGCTTCCGCGCCTGCTTCGCAATGAGCCCCCTGCAGTACCGCTCAGCCTTCCGCCCAGCCCAGCGGTAACAACAGCCCCGGGCTCACCGGCTGCAACCGTGGGCTGTGGGCGGGTGGGTTGTGGAGGTTCAGGCTCGGCGTTGGGTGGCCCAGTCTCGGATCAGTTCTATCCGCTCGCGGAGTTGGGTGGAGGAGGCGTGGGCGGCGGCTGGGCCGCCGAGTTTGCGGCGGAGGTCGTTGTGGATGACGCCGTGGGGCTGGCCGGTGCGGTGGTGCCAGGCGGCGACCAGGCCGTTGAGTTCGCGGCGGAGCAGGGCGATCTGCTCGTGCGTGGCGAGCTCGGTCGGGGTCGGGTCCTCCTTGTCGCTGACCGTCCGCTGCGAGCGCTTCTGCTGGGCGATGGACTTGGCCTGTCGTTCGCGGAGGAGCTCGCGGACCTGGTCGGGCTCGAGCAGGCCGGGCAGACCGAGGAAGTCGAGCTCCTCGTCGGAGGCGAGCTCACCACCGGTCCCGTAGTCACCACCGTCGAACACCACCCGGTCGAAGCTCGCGTCCGACCCGAGCGCCTCGAACTTCGCATCGAGGTCGTCGCCGGCGCCCTCGGTCTTGTTCGCCTGGGCGATCAGGTCGTCCTCGAGCCCGAAGATGTCACCGTCTTCCCTGCTGTTCTTCCGGCCGAGCACGTGGTCCCGCTCGGCCTCCATGTCGGCGGCGAAGCTCAGCAACCGCGTCACCGACGGCACGAACACCGACGCCGTCTCACCCCGCTTCCGGGCCCGGACGAACCGACCGACCGCCTGGGCGAAGAACAGCGGCGTCGACGTCGGCGTCGCGTAGACCCCGACCGCGAGCCGGGGTACGTCGACTCCCTCGCTCACCATCCGGACCGCGACCATCCAGCGCTGCTCGCCCTCGGAGAACTTGGCGATCTTCTTGCTCGCCGCCTTCTCGTCGGACAGGACGACTGTCGGCGCCTCACCGGTCAGCTCGCGGAGCACCTTCGCGTACGCCCGGGCCGTGTTCTGGTCGCCGGAGATGACGAGCCCGCCCGCGTCCGGCATGTGCCGCCGGACCTCGGTCAACCGCTTGTCCGCGGCCGACAACACGGCCGGCATCCACTCTCCGGTCGGGTCGAGCGCGGTACGAAGTGCCTGCGCGGTCAGGTCCTTCGTCAGCGGCTCGCCCAGTCGCGCGGCCACCTCGTCCCCGGCCTTGGTCCGCCAGCGCATCTCGCCGGAGTACGACATGAAGATGACCGGCCGGACGACGTGGTCGCGCAGCGCGTGCCCATAGCCGTACGTGTAGTCCGCTTTACTCCGAGCGACGCCGCCGGGCCCCTCCTCGTACGTGACGAACGGGATCGGGTTGTCGTCGCTGCGAAACGGCGTCCCGGTCAGCGCGAGCCGACGGGTGGCCGGCTCGAACGCCTCGCGGACACCGTCACCCCAGCTGAGCGCGTCGCCGCCGTGGTGTACCTCATCGAGGATCACCAGGGTGCGGAGCCGCTCGGTCCGGACCCGAAAGGCCAGCGGGTTGACCGCGACCCCGGCGTAGGTGACGGCGACACCCTGGAAGTCCTTGTTCGTCTTGCCGCGCCGGCCCGCGAACGCCGGGTCGATCGCGATCCCGGCCCGGTCGGCCGCCTCGGCCCACTGGACCTTGAGGTGCTCGGTCGGCGTCACCACAGTGACCCGCTCGATCACCCGGCGGTGCAGCAACTCGGACGCGACCGTCAGCGCGAACGTGGTCTTGCCCGCGCCCGGCGTCGCGACCGCCAGGAAGTCCTTCGGCTGCTGGTCCAGATAGAGCTTGAGCGCCTCCGCCTGCCAGGCCCGCAGCTTGCTCGCCGTACCCCAGGCGGCGCGGTCCGGGTAGGCCGGAGGGAGCACGGCTGGTGTTGCGGGCGCGTGCGAATCCACGGACGGCATACTCCCCCGATAGTCGACTGTCGGCCGGGCAGGAACGTTACCTGAGATCGGTTACAAGATCAGATCGGCGGGCACCACCTGGACGTCGTACGGGCTGCTGAGGTCCGCCGGTTCGTCGCCGGTGACCATCGCGACCTGCGCATATGCCCCGTCCCGCATCTCCCACGCGGTCAGGCTCGGCGTGTCGGGATCCACCACCCAGTACGCCGGGCAGCCGGCCTCCTCGAAGATCTTCCGCTTCAACGTCAGGTCGAACCCCCGAGTACTCGGCGACAGGACCTCCACTGCCGCTAACTGCCCCGGCGATCTCCCCGGTTGTGGAAAAACTCCTGGTTGGCGGCGGAGGCGACCTACACTCGGGGGATGAGCACTCAGCTGACCCCTGGCGCGGAGACGATTCTCGACGAGCGCACCCAGACGTCGCTGGAAGAAGGCGATCACGAGCGGTTCTCCCATTACGTGCCGAAGGACAAGCTGACCGAGGCGATGGTGATGGGCACACCGGTGGTCGCCTTGTGCGGCAAGGTCTGGGTCCCGAGCCGGGATCCGCAGAAGTTCCCCGTCTGCCCGGAGTGCAAGGAGATCTGGGATTCCCTCAACCCCGGCGAGGGCGACGGCGAGGGCGACGACTGACAGCAAAGCTCGCGGGCCGGGACGACAGCACGGCCCGCGAGGCGGTCAGTTCTGCGGCGAGGCGGTGTGCGGCGAGGCGGTCAGTTCTGCGTGGGGTCGTCCGGGTAGGTCGCCAGGTACGCCATCTGGTCGTTCTGCCGGCGTAGCACCCGGCGCCAGAGGTTCTCGGGCTGGATGCTGAACACGTCGTCGGGTTCGGACGGTACGACGTACCAGGCGCCCTCGGTGATCTCACCCTCGAGCTGGCCGCTGGACCAGCCCGCGTAGCCGGCGAAGATGCGCATCCGCTGGATCGCGCCCTCGAGCAGCGCCGGCGGCACGTCCAGGTCGATCAGCCCGATCCGGCCGAAGCACTCGCGCCAGCCGGGCGGATCGGCGGACTCGATCACCTCGGCCACGGCGAGCGCGCTGTCCGTTCCGACCGGGCCGCCCATGAACAGGACGCCCGGCTCGTTCACGGTCGCGGACCAGTCGGGCAGGACGCGGTCCACGGACAGGTCGGCGGCCCGGTTCACCACGACACCGAGTGCGCCGTCATCGTCGTGGTCGAGCAGCAGGATGACCGAGCGGCGAAAGGGCGGCTCGTCGAGCAGGGGGGTCGCCACCAGCAGCGAACCGGTCAGGGTCGAGGCCGTCATGTGCCCATCATGTCGTGCTCAGACGCATTTGTACTGCGGCCCCCGCGAAACCAGAGCCAGGCGCCGACCGCAACTCCGAACAGGTCCGCCAACACATCCAGCGGATCGCCACTGCGCTGCGGCAACGAGTAATGCTGGACGATCTCGCTGATCACCGCGTTCGCGGCCAGCAAACCGAGCAACCAGCGCGCCGGTACGCCGACCCGCAGACCGAGGTACGCCACCACCGCGAAGATCAGCAGGTGGGCGATCTTGTCCGCCTGCGGGATGCCCACGTCGGACCCGGCCTGCCGCGGCGCGTACAGGCCGTACAGCTGGATCAGGCAGGCCAGGACGAACCCGGCCCGCCACAACCAGCGTCTCAAAGTGTCGGGTGGTCGTCCGGGAAGTGTTCGCCGACCGGGGCCTTGCCGCCTGCCGCGTCCCGGACGGCGTGCGCCACCATCGTGTGCACCTCCGGGTGGAAGACGCTCGGCACGATGTAGCTCGCGTTCAGCTCGTCGTCGGTGACCACACCGGCCAGCGCCTTCGCGGCGGCCAGCTCCATCTCGATCGACACCTTCGTCGAGTGCGCGTCCAGCAGACCGCGGAACACCCCTGGGAAGACCAGCACGTTGTTGATCTGGTTCGGGAAGTCGCTCCGGCCGGTCGCCACCACGGCCGCGTGCTCGCCGGCCGCGGCCGGGTCGATCTCCGGATCCGGGTTCGCCAGCGCGAACACGATCGAGGAGGCGTTCATCGTGGCGATGTCCTCGCCGGTCAGGATGTTCGGCGCGGACACCCCGATGAACACGTCCGCCCCGGCCAGCGCGCCCTTCAGGTCACCGCTGTACTTCGCCGCGTTGGTGTTCTCCGCGATCCAGCGCAGCTCCGGCGACAGCCCGTCCCGGTCGAGGTGGATGACACCGGCGATGTCGGCGACGATCGCGTCCTTCACCCCGGCCGCGATCAGCAGCTTGAGGATCGCGGTACCGGCCGCGCCGGCGCCCGACATCACCACCCGTACGCCGCTGATGTCCTTGCCGACCACGCGAAGCGCGTTGTAGAGCGCGGCCAGTACGACGATCGCCGTACCGTGCTGGTCGTCGTGGAAGACCGGGATGTCGAGTTCCTCGCGAAGCTTGGCCTCGATCTCGAAGCAGCGCGGCGCCGAGATGTCCTCCAGGTTGATCCCGGCGAAGCCCGGCGCGATCGCCTTGACGACCGCGATGATCGCCTCCGTGTCTTGGGTGTCCAGGCACAGCGGCCAGGCGTCGATCCCGGCGAACCGCTTGAACAGGGCCGCCTTGCCCTCCATCACCGGCAGCGCGGCCTTCGGGCCGATGTTGCCCAGGCCGAGCACGGCCGAGCCGTCGGTGACCACGGCGACGCTGTTCCGCTTGATGGTCAGCCGGCGGGCGTCCTCGGGGTTCTCGGCGATCGCCAGGCAGACCCGGGCAACGCCCGGCGTGTAGATCATCGACAGATCGTCGCGGTTGCGGATCGGGTGCTTGGCCTCCATCGAGATCTTGCCCCCGAGGTGCATCAGGAAGGTCCGGTCGGAGACCCGGGCGATCTCCACCCCGGGGACCGCGCGCATCACCTCGACCAGCCGGCCGGCGTGCGCGGTGTCCGCCGCGGCGCAGGTGACGTCGATCCGCAGCCGCTCGTGGCCGGAGGCGGTGACGTCGAGCGCGGTGACCAGGCCGCCGGCCTGCTCGACCGCGGTGGTCAGTTTGCTCACCGTCGAGCCGCCCGCGGGCACCTCGAGGCGGACGGTGATGGAGTAGGAAACGCTCGGCAAGGCAGTCACGCCCGCGATCTTCTCACGACGCTCCAACCGGTCCCGAGTTACGTACATTGCGTGCACGCCGGTGGCTCCCCGCGTCCGCTACCCGGTGCCCACGCCCTGGCTGGGTAATCCTTTACCGGGCCGCTATCGTCAGCACCGGCAGAGGAGGAAGCATGGCCACAATCAGCGATGTCGCAGCGCTCGCCGGGGTCTCCACGGCCACCGTGTCCCGGGCGCTGAACGGCAAGGCCACGGTCGACCGCGAACTGGTCGCGCGGGTCCAGCAGGCCGCCGACGAGCTCGGCTACCGCCCGAACGGCCCGGCCCGGAACCTGCGCCGCCAGGAGGCCGCGGTGGTCGCGCTGATCATCTCCGACGTGGAGAACCCGTTCTTCACCGCGATCGCCCGCGGTGTCGAGGACGTCGCGCACGAGGTCGGCTACTCGGTGGTTCTGTGCAATTCCGACGAGAACGCCGAGAAGGAGAGCCGCTACATCGATGTGGCGATCCAGGAGCGCGTCGCCGGCGTGATCCTCTCCCCGACCGGTACGACGTCGTCGGTGGACAAGCTCGCGGCCCGCGGTACCGCGTTCGTCGCCGTCGACCGCCCGCTTCCGCAGCAGGACAGCGACGTGGTCCTGGTCGACACCCGGCTCGCGGCCCGGCAGGCGACCGACCACTTGATTGCCCAGGGCTACGACCGGGTCGGCTGCATCACCGGACCAGCAGGCGTCCGTACTGCGGACGACAGGCTCGCGGGGTATCGCGACGCGCTGAAGTCCGCCAAGCGTCCGAGTTCAACCAAGCTGGTCCGGCGGACGGAGTACAAGGCGGCCGGTGCGCACAAGGCGGCCGCGGAGCTGATGAGCCAGCCCGATCCGCCCGACGCGCTCCTGGTCGCGAACTCCGCGATGGCGGTCGGCGTCCTCCAGGCTCTACGGGAACAGGGGGTTCGCCCAGGTCGTGACGTCGGGATCGTTGCCTTCGACGACGCGCCCTGGGCCGAACCGGTGGATCCGCCGTTGTCGGTCGTCGCCCAGCCGGCGTACGAGATCGGCACCGTGGCGGCAAGGTTGCTGCTGGCAAGAATCGCCGACAGCACCCGTACCGCCACCACGACCACCCTGGGAGCCCGCCTGATCGAACGCGGCAGCTCCCATCGCACCTAGCCCGTGGGGTTCTCCTCGGCGTAGATGGCGGCCGCGTTCGCCTTGTCGATGAGGCGGGTCGGCAGGGTCTGGGTCTTGTCGATGGTGGTGCAGTCGACGAGGAGCTTCTTCGCCGCGGCGATCGCTTCCTTGCCGTTGGTCGGGTAGGTGAACGTCGCCGTCAGCCGGCCCTGTTCGACCGCCTTGATGCCGCCGGACGGGATCGGCAGCGCGTCGATGCCGATGAACTTCATCTCCTTCTCCCGGCCGACCGCCTTCGCCGCCAGGTACGCGCCCTCGGCCATCGGGTCGTTGTGCGCGTAGACCACGTCGATCTTCGGGTTCGCCTTGAGCAGCGCGTCCATCTGCGCCTGCCCCTTCTCCCGCAACCAGTCGCCGCTCGCGGTCGCGATGATCTTGATCTTCGGGTTCGCGGCGATCCCGGTCGCGAAGCCCTGGTTCCGCTCGGCCTGCGGGGTCGCGCCGGCCAGGCCCTTGAGCTCGACCACGGTGCCGCCGTTCGGGAGCACCTTCTCGGCGACGTACTTGCCGGCCTCGGTGCCGATCTGCACGTTGTCGCCGCCGATGAACCCGGTGTACGCGTCACCCTCGACCTTGCGGTCCAGCACGAGCACCGGGATGCCCTTGTCGTACGCCTTCTTCACCACCGCGGTCAGCGGTTTGGCCTCGTTCGGGCTGATGATCAGCAGGTCGATCTGCTGGGTGATGTAGTTCTCCACGTCGGCGACCTGTTTGGCGTTGTCCTGCGCCGCGTCGGCGAACTTCACCTCGAACTGCGGCACCTCGGCGGCCGCCGCCTTGATGTCGTCGTCCATCCGCTGCCGGTACGGCTCGGCCACGTTGGCCTGACTCATTCCGATCACATACTTGCCATCGGCACCTTTGCACGCCTTGGCTCCCTGCGCGGACGGCTGGTCGGAGGTTCTCTCGCTGGTCGTCCCACAACCGGCGAGGACCAGCGCGGCAACGGCCGCGGCGGCAAGGGGCAGCTTGAGGTTTCGCATGAAGGACCTTTCCTCACGAAGTGGGCCTGAGCCGTTGCAGCGCGGCCGCGGCAACGATCACGAGTCCCTTGATCAGGAGCTGGATGTTCGAGTCGATGTTGTTCAGGGCAAGGATGTTGTTCAGTACGCCGAGCAGCAGCGCACCCGCGACGGTCCCGGCCACCGATCCCCGGCCGCCGGCCAGACTGGTCCCGCCGATCACGACCGCGGCGATCGCGTCCAGCTCGTACCCGATCCCGTCGTTCGGGCTGCCCTGGTTCAGCTGGACCGCGTGCACGATGCCGGCCAGCGCAGCGAGCAACCCGCAGACCGCGAACACGGCGATCTTCACCCGGGTCACCGGCACGCCCGACAACCGAGCCGCCTTCTCGTTACCGCCCACGGCGTACAGGTGCCGGGAGAACGCGCTGACCCGGAGGAACACGACGGCCGCGATCGCCACCACCGCGAAGATCAGCACCGGGATCGGGACCAGCCCGCCGAAGGTCCGCTCGCCCAGGATCGCGAACGATTCCGGCGCCTCGTCCGGCCCGTCGCCGTACGCGATCGCGACGCCCTGACCGTCGGACCAGATCCGGGCCAGCCCGCGCGCTATCTGCAGTCCGGCCAATGTCACGATGAACGACTGGATCCCGATCATCGACGTCGCCATCCCCTGCAGCGCGCCGAAGACCAAGCCGATCAGCAGCACCACGACGACCGACGGCAGGAAACCCCAGTCGCTCTCCACCATCAGCACGGCCGAGCCGACCGCGGCCAGCCCGAGTACGGCGCCGACGGACAGGTCGATCCCGCCGATCAGGATCACGAACGTCATCCCGACCGCGATGATCCCGATCTCCGACACGGCCCGGACCACGTTGGCCAGGTTGTCCGCGCTGACGAACAGGATCTGGCCGTCGCGCCGGGGCGAGAAGATGATCGCCGCGACGAACACCGCCAGCAGCCCGAACACGCTCTGGAACCGGAACAGCGTCGCCACCACGCCACCGCCCGTCTCGGCGATCGCGGCCGGCTTGTCCTGTACGTCGGTCACAGTGGCCCTCCGACCTGTTCGAACACGGCTCCTTCTCCCATCGCGGCGGCGAGCAGATCGCCTTCACCCGAATCGGCGGTACTGAACGAAGCCACGTCCCGCCCGTCCCGCAGTACGACGACCCGGTCGCAGACCCCGACCAGCTCGGGCAACTCCGACGAGGCCAGCAGTACGCCGAGTCCCTGGCCGGCCAGTTCGCCGAGCAACCGGTAGATCTCCGCCTTCGCGCCGATGTCGACCCCACGAGTCGGCTCGTCCAACAGCAACAGCTTCGGTGCCGTCAGCAACATCCGGCCGAACACGACCTTCTGCTGGTTGCCGCCCGACAACGTGCCGACCTCGTCCTGCAGCCGGCCGAACTTCAGCCGCAACCGATCCGCCATCCGGACCGACGCGGCCCGCTCCCGCCGCCGCCCGACCACACCGAACCGCCCGTACTGCGGGACGCTGGAGAGCACCGTGTTCGCCAGGATCGAGTGGAACAACACCAACCCCGAAGCGCGCCGGTCCTCGGGCACGAACCCGATCCCGCGAGCCAGCGCGTCCCGTGGACCACGCGGGCGGATCTCCTTGCCCTGCAGGAGAATCCGGCCGGATCGCGGGCCACCCGGCGCCACGCCGTACAGGGTCTCGAGGAGTTCGGTCCGGCCCGCGCCGAGGAGTCCGGCCAGGCCGACGATCTCGCCGGCGCGGACCGTCAGCGAGATCCCGGCGGGGTCGCGGCGGCCGGGACGATGGCGGCGCGGGGTGAGGGCGAGGTCCTCGACCCGGAGGAGTTCGTCGCCGGTCGCGGCGTCGGGGGTGGTGAACATGGTCTGGACGGGGCGGCCGACCATCGCCTCGACCACTTCGGCGGTACTGAGCTTGCGTGGATCGAAGCTGGTCACCACCTCGCCGTTGCGTAGCACCGTGGCTCGGTCGGCGACCTGGGCGATCTCCTCCATCCGATGGCTGATGTAGACGATGCCGACGCCGGCCCGGCGAAGTTCGCGGATCACCACGAACAGCCGCTCGACCTCGGACGTGGTCAGCGCGGAGGTGGGCTCGTCCATGATCAGGACGCGGGCGTCGAGCGAGATCGCCTTCGCGATGGTGACGAGTTGCTGCTCGCCGACCCGGAGTTCGCCGACCGGGCGACGGGGATCGAGGCGGACGCCGCTGCGTTCGAGGAGGGCCCGGGCCTCGCGATCCATCCGTCGCCGGTCGACTGTGCGCCAGGGGGTGCGCAGTTCACGGCCGAGGAAGATGTTGTCGGCCACCGACAGGCCGGGGACCAGGTCGAGTTCCTGGTGGATCATCGCGATGCCGGCCGCCTGCGCGTCGGTCGGACCGCCGAAGCTCACCGGCTCGTCGTTGATCCGGATCTCACCGTCGTAGTCGGTGACGTCGCCGGACAGGATCTTCATCAACGTGCTCTTGCCGGCGCCGTTCTCGCCCAGCAGCGCATGCACCTCGCCCGCGCCGAGGCTGAAGTCGACCTCGCGGCAGGCCCGTACCCCGCCGTACCGCTTGCCGATCCGGGCCATCCGGACCAGCGCGGCCACCTCGGCCATGGCACCTCCGCAAGCAGGCGAGTAATCGATTTCCCGGACGCTAGACCCGCCCTCGCCGCACCGTCAACCCCTGAGCCCCACCCCACGGGAAATCGATATCAGACACTTGCCCGGAGTCGCCCCGGACGGCCAAGCCATCACAATCGGCCGATTGCGCCGTCCCCCACGCTCAGGGCGGCCCGCCAGCTCGCATTGTGATGGGCTGGCGGTCTGCGGCCCCATGAGCGGTGAGGCCCCGGGCCGGCGCTTCGCCTCAGCCCTGGGGCTCGTCGAGCCAGGCTTGGACTGACTCGTTGTGTTCGCCGAGGCGGGGTGGGGGGAGGTTGGTGGAACGGGCGCCGGCGTGGGGGTTGTCGTCGAAGCGGAGGGGTGGGCCGGGGAGCTGGATGCGGCCGAGACTCGGGTGCTCGACGTCGATCAGCAGCCCCTGGGACAAGGTCTGCTCCCATTCGTAGACCTGCTGGAAGTCGCGGACCTTGCCGGCCGGGATCCCCGCGTCGGCCAGCCGCTGCAACCACACGTCCGCCGACTCGGCCGCGAACGCGTCCTCGATCGCCGCGGTCAGCTCATCCCGGTGCGCGACGCGCTGCGAGTTGACGGAGAACCGCGAGTCCGCCGGATCCAGCCCGACGATCGGCGCGAACGTCTTCCACTGCCCCTCGCTACCGACCGCGACCTGGACGATGTCGTCCCGCGTCCGGTACAGCCCGTACGGCGCGATCTGGGCGTGATGGTTACCGACCCGCTCGGGCAACTCCCCCGCGACGGTCCACTTCGTCCCGTGGAACGCGTGCACGCCGACGACCGAGGCGAGCAGGCTCGTACGGACCACGCGCCCCTTGCCGGTGATGCTCCGCTCATGGAGGGCGGCCACCGCACCGTATGCGCCGTACATGCCGGCCAGCAGGTCCGCGATCGGGACGCCGACCTTCGTGGGTTCGACCGCGCCGGTGACGCTCATCAGACCGCCTTCGCCCTGCGCGATCTGGTCGTACCCGGCCCGCCCACCGTCCGGTCCGTCGTGGCCGAACCCGGTGATCGACAGGATCACCAGCCCCGGGTTGAGGTCGTGCAACCGCTCGACGGAGAACCCGAGCCGGTCGAGCACTCCTGGCCGGA
Organism: Kribbella caucasensis; assembly: GCF_004361855.1. Classification (GTDB taxonomy): domain Bacteria; phylum Actinomycetota; class Actinomycetes; order Propionibacteriales; family Kribbellaceae; genus Kribbella; species Kribbella caucasensis. Next base: position 69,072 of record NZ_SNWQ01000011.1, on the reverse strand, counting down.
AGTTCTCGATCAGCACGTCCGCGCGACCGACCAGCTTGGTCAGGAACTCCTTGCCGTCAGGGGATTTCAGGTCCGCGGTGACGGACTCCTTGTTCCGGTTCGCGGACAGGAAGTACGTCGACTCACGGTCGTCCGGCGGACCCACGAACGGCGGTCCCCACCCCCGGCTGTCATCCCCACCCGCCGGCGTCTCGACCTTGATCACCCGGGCTCCCAGATCCCCGAGCATCATCGCCGCATGCGGACCAGCGAGCGCCCGGGTCAGGTCAACCACCACGAGGTCAGACAGCAGGTTCTGCACCCACTTACCCTAGGGCCTGTCTGACGGTTCCCTGCAGTCGCGAGCAGGTGCTCGGTGCGGTAGCTCGGTGTGCTGGAGTGAAGGCCTCGATGCGGTGTCCATCGTGGCCTTTGCTCCAGTGCAGCGAGATGCCGTGCCGAGTGCCGCGCAGCACGCAGGGAACCGTCAGACAGGCCCTAAGCGAGCGGCCTTCCGGGCCAGAGACGCGAGGCGGTGAGTCACGTCACGCGGGCGTTCCTGCATGAGCATGTGGCCGGCACCGGGATACATCCACAGCCGAGCGTGGGGTAGGAGGGCCGCCGTCCGGTTGCCGTGGCGTGGCGGCAGCAGGCGGTCCCGGGTCCCGTGCATGATCTCGACCGGGATGCCGCCGAGCGCCTCGAGCGCGTGACCCCGGTCGTGCTGGGCGATCGCCTCGAAGAACCCGCTGAACGACCGGCCGGGCAGCACGTCCAGATCCGCCATGAAGATGTCCACCTCGGTCGGGTCAGCGTGCTTGCCGAACACCAGCTGCTTCAGCGCGGGCCGCCGGACCCTCGCCTGCCAGGGCCGTACCGCCTTCCGCCGATCCATTCGCGCGCCGGCCAGGTTCATCGCCCGCGGCGCCACGAACGCGGCCGCGCTGTCGAACCGCTCGGGCAGCCCGAAGGGTCGCGACGTCGTCGGCCCCGCCGCGGTACTCACGAGCGCGGCACCGACGATCCGGGATCCGAACAACTCCGGCCGCTGTTCCGCCAGCGCCATCAGCGTCATCCCGCCCATCGAGTGCCCGGCGTACACGATCGGCCCGGACGGCACGACCTCGTCCAGCACGGCGACGAGATCCTCCGCGAGCTGCTCGATCCGGGTCGTCCCGATCGGCGCGGCGTCGGACTTCCCGTGACCGCGATGGTCATACGCGACCACCCGCACCCGCGACGACCCCAGTACGGTCGGCAGGTCCTCGAACTGGTTGTGCCACTCGCGGGTCGAACAAGTCCAGCCGTGGGCGAGCAGAACCGTCACCGGCGCATCGGGAGAGCCCGTCGTCTCCACATGCAGCCGTACGCCGTCCGACGTCGTCACCCCGGTCTGTTCGAGCTGCCGTTCGGCCTGAAGCGTCATCTGTTCCCCAGTTCATCAGTCACGCGATCACGATTCTCCGCGAGCAGGTGTTCGGCCCGGAGCCGGCCGCCCCGCGCGCCCCGGCCGACGAGCCAGGCGATCGCGAGCACCTCCAGCAACCCGACCACGGCGACGGCCGCGTAGCCACCGTTCCACATCCATCGTGGCACGTCGGTCCGCTCCTCGCGGCGCAACACCTGCTGTTCGCTGATGAACTCGACCGTCTGCCCGTCGGACACCTGCACGGCCGGCTCCTCGATCGCCGGGTCCGCCGGCGCGTACACCCAGGCCGCCACCATGTCCCTCTGCCCCTGGTGCAGCCGGACCATCGACTTCCACTTGCCGTACATCGGCACCGGCCCCGTCGACCGATAGGTGCCATCAGCAACTTTCTCCAGCGGATGCAGGACCAGCCCGCCACCCTGCCAGGCCAGCGCCTCGAACCACCGCGCGTCGTCGGCCGCATCGGTGGGCTGCAGTTTGACGGTCACGTAAGCGGTCGGCTCGGATCCGGTCGCCACCCGCTCCAGCGAGATCGTTGCCATCACCCCCGGCTCGGCCGACCGCGGTACGCAGAAGAACACGACACCCAGTACGGCGATCAACCCGGCCGCGCCTAACTGGTGCGTACGGCGTACCGCAATCGCACGGGTATGCCGGATCGACATCGCTCGCGACTCGCCGGCCACCTCCGCGTACCGGGTCGCCAGCCATGCGCCGACCAGACCCGCGCCGACGCCGACCACCACGCCGAACCCAAGGGCCGGCGGGAGCATCGACGACGGCCACCTGACCGGCATCCACACCTGGCTCCAGGCATATTCGGCGACCACGCCCACGGTGCCGATCAGGGCACCCGCGACGACACCCAGGCGGAAGCGATTCTTGTTGCCCAAGGCAAGCGCCACCGCCTCGACGATGACCGCCTCGACGATCAGCAACGGGAAATGACCGAGCAGCCCGTCGAGCGGTTGGTCCACCGTCCACGCGATAGCACCCCGGATCACCAGATAGACCGCCAGCGCGCCGAAGGCACTGCCCGGGCCCCGCCGCGATCGCACGATGGTGAACGCCATCGCCGCGCCGAACACGATCAGGATCGGCTGCAGGATCAGCGGGAACTGGGGTACGCCGTAGTTGAACTCTGTGCTGAACAGGTCCCACGCGATCAACAGCGCGCCGACCGCGACGATCTCTTGGAACCGGCGCCGCAGGTTGATCCCGACCAGTTGCTCGACCTCCGCGGCGGCCAGCAGCCGGGCGAAGATCGACAGCACCACGCCGCCGATCATCAGCAGATGTGTCGGCCCCCAGAGCGTGACGTCCTCGCCGAACAGCCGGTGCCACACGTCGTCCATCGGGAATCCGACCAGCGCGAACGTCCCACACAGCACGACCAGGGCCGAACTGCACGGGATCCGCCAGCCCTTGGTCAGTCTGATCGTCCGGGCCGGCAGCGGTTTGCGGGCCAGCGCGATCGGCAGCACGCCCGCGATGATCACGCCGAGGATGCCGAAGAAGATCGGATAGTGCGCCGGCGTACCGAACGGCCCGGTGTCGCGACCGCGGCCGATGTGCACCGCGATGTCCCACCACACCCCGAAGGCGCAGGCGAGCAGCGAGACGGCATGCAGGTACGGCGTGAGCGCGGCCCAGCGGGGTACGCCGTCCAGCCTCCCGACCGTGTCCGCGATCCGTCCGACCAGCGTGATCCGGCCGGTCCGCTCGCGCCAGAGCAGGACGGCCAGCGAGAGGTAGACCAGCCCGACCAGGCCGGTCACGATCGCGATCTGACCGAACGTCGCGGTTCCGGTCGAGGCTGCCAGCGGGGCGACCATGAGCACTCCCTCGGGACTTGGACAGTGGGGACGGCATCGGCGCGTCATTCAGTATGCGCCACGGATGATGTTACATAAGATATGTAACGTTGAGTCTGGAACACTGTCAAGGGTGGATGCACGGACACCGGCCGCCGCCGAGGAACTGACCGTCGACCAACTCGCCGCGAAGGTGGGCATGACGGTCCGCAATGTGCGCGCGTACGCCGGCCGCGGGCTGATCCCGCCGCCCCGGCTGGTCGGCCGGACCGGGTACTACGGCGCCGACCACGTCGCCCGGCTGACCCTGGTCCGCGAGCTGCTCGGCAAGGGGTACACGCTGGCCGCGGTCGAGCGGATGATGACCGAACTCCCCGACGGCGCGCTGGCGCTCGGCGTGTTCGAGGCGCTGGTGAGCCCGTGGTCGCCGGCCGAGCCCGAGGTGATCGAGGAACACCAGCTGGCCGAACGGGCCGGTATCCCACACGACCCGGCGGCGATCGCGAAACTGGTCGAGCTGGGCATCTGCGAGCGGCTCGACGACGGCCGGCTCCGGATCCCGAACCCGGACCTGCTCCGCACCGGCCTGGAGGTGATCAAGCTCGGCGTGCCGCTGGAGGCGATCTTCGAGCTGCTGCCGAAGCTGTTCCACCAGGCCGATCAGGTTGCCAAGATCTACGTCGAACTCTTCCGCAGTACGGTCTGGCGCAAGTTCGCCGACGCGGGGATGCCGGCCGAAGGCTGGCCGGAGATCCAGCGCACCCTGGAGAACATCATCCCGCTGGCCGGCCAGGCGCTGGTCGCAGCGTTCCGGGAGGCGATGGGCCGCGAGATCGAGATCGTCGCCTACGAAGAACTCGGCCTGCCGCCGGAGGAACTGCCGTCGACCGGGTGACGCACTAGATCGCCTGCAGCGACTGAGCCGGCACCAGCTTGTCCAGTGCATGCTGTGAAGCGACGTCGGCCGCGCGGTAGACGATCAGGCGCTGACCAGGATCGCCCAGCGGAGTCAGTACGTCGTACTCGACCGTCAGCATCCCGACCACCGGGTGGTTGATCCGCTTGATGCCGTTGCCGTTCACCATCACATCGCGGCGGTCCCACCACTGCGCGAACTCCGGGCTCTCGCGTTTCAGCCCGGCGACCAGTTCGGCGAGTTCGTCGTCGTCGGCGTGCGCAGCCCAGGCGGCCCGGAGATCGGCGATGCCCTCCCGGATGATCTCCTCCCGGTCCGGGTAGAACTCGGCGAAGGCCGGTTCGATCGTGCACAACCACATCGTGTTGCGCCGCTCCGGCGGGACCCCGGCGAAGTCGAGCATCAACGCGGCCAGCTCCGGGTTCCAGGCGCAGATGTCGAATCGGTGGTTCACCAGCATGGCGGGTAATGGCGACAGGGCCCGCACCAACTCGGCCAGCGATCCGGATTCGGGTCCGGGCTGGCGGCGTACCGAGGTCCACTGCCTGGTCAGGTCGAACACGTACGCGTGCTCGTCGTCGGTCAGGCGCAGCGCCCGGGCGAGCGCCTCCAGCACCTCCGCCGACGGCCGCAGCCCGCGCCCCTGCTCCAGCCGGATCACATAGTCCACGCTGACCCCGGCGAGCTCGGCGACCTCCTCGCGCCGCAGGCCTGGCGTACGGCGCGACCGGCCGCGCTCACGCAGCCCTACCTCGGCCGGCGTGAGCCGCTCCCGCCTGGTCCGCAGGAACACGGCGAGTTCGTGCGCGACGTCCATGACCATCGATTCTACGTTCTCCATAACCACGGACAACCGATCGCCGGTCAGCCGAAGCTGAAGGTGTAGGCGGAGATGCCGGGGGTGTAGGTGAGCGTCATCGTCCGGCGTTCGGTGGACGGTCTGTCGACCAACTGGTAGGCGTTGGGGGTGCCGGCGACGGTGATCGTCCGGTCGGGCTCGTCGGGGATCGAGACCGTGACGGTGCCGCTGCCGGCGAGGACGTGGTAGACCTTCGCCGCCTGGTAGTTCAGGCGGACCTGGGAGCCCGGGGTGGACGTGACACTCTGAGTGCCGACGAGCCAGTTGCCGCCGAGGCTGTAGGTATCGTCCGACTGCTGGGGATTGAGGCCGAAGGCAACGGTCTTGTTCGGGACGAGCTTGCCGGCCCCGTTGAGGTTGGTGGATCTCGAGTACGCGAGGTAGGTCTCGGGCGTCGTCCCGTCGGCACCAGGCTGGTCGGCCCGTACGTCGACCGGCGGCGGCAGCTCGATCCCGGGATTGGTGGCCTGCAGCAACTGCCGGATCTGCTTCTCCGTCTGGTCGTACGAACCTTCGCCGAACTTGATCGACCGAACGGTGCCCTCGGCATCGATCAGATACTTCGCCGGCCAGTACTGGTTCCGGTACGCCGTCCAGGTGGCGAGGTTGTTGTCCTGCACCACCGGGTACCCGATCTTCGCCTTCGCGATCGCGGACCGCACGTTGCCGGCGGACTTCTCGAACGCGAACTCCGGTGCGTGTACGCCGACGATCCGCAGTCCCGCCGATCGATAGGCCTGGTCCCAGGCGAGCAGATGAGGCGTCGCGCGCTGACAGTTGATACAGGAATAGGCCCAGAAGTCGACCAGGACGACCTTGCCCTTCAGACCGGACAGGGTGAGCGGTTGCCCGCCGGGTGTGTTGAACCACTGCTGCGTACCGCGGAACTCCGGGGCCGCTCCGCAGGAGGCCAGCTCGGCAGCTCCCGGCGTACAGTTCGACAGCTCCTCGCCGCCGACGCCGATCACTGGAGCCAGCGCACCCTGCACTGTCTTGCTCTCGGCAACCTTCTTCTCCAGACCACTGGTGTAACTCGGCAACGATCGCTGGATCACGTCCGTGAGGTTGAACGCAAGCCCCACCGCGAGCGCGATCATCACCACCCCACCCGCGATCCGGAATCCGCGCGCATGATCGCGGTAGGCCTTGACCCGCTGCGCGATTCGCGACCCGGCGGATGCGAACACGAGCAACGGCAACGCTGCGCCCACAGCAAAAGAAACAGTCAGTACGACGGTCCGCCAGCCCACCGTACCCGTCGCACCGGCGACCGTGATCGCGGCCAGCACGGGACCCGCGCAGGGAACGTAGAGAGTGCCGAGACCGAGCCCGAGAACGAAGGCGCCACCGCCGGTCCGGTTGACCTTCGGCAGCCGGTAGAACGGCCTCTCGATCAGGTGGCCGAGCACTGGGACGATCAGGCCGAGACCGACCAGCGTCAACACGGTCAGCCCGGCCCAGCGGAGGAAGTCGTCTGGGAGTCCGAGTGCGGACAGGATCACCGACCCGGCCAGCGCGAACAGGCTGAAACTCACGACGATCCCGGCGATGATCCGCGCCGGCCGGGCGCTCCGGGACGGATCGCTGCCCGTGCTGCCGGCGAAGAAGATGATCGGCAGCATCGGCAGGACGCAGGGCGACACCCCGGTGATCAGTCCACCGACGACTCCGATCAGGGCCAGCGTGATCATCCGGGACGCTCCGAATCTGTGGGGACCGTTGACGTCAACGCTTCGGATCCGGACCGCCGGCGGATGGCCCCGAAGACGCACCCATCCGCGCGGCGGCGGGGAACGAAGTACGGGAGTCAGTCGCTTGATCGACCCACGCACCCTGGAGAGCCCCTCATGCCCAAGAACCTCGTTCGCACCGGCCTGGTCGCGGCCGCCCTGTCCCTGGTCTTCGTCACCGCCGCCTGTGGCAGCGACGAGAACAACACGCCCGCCGCGCCCCCGGCCACCACCCCGACGATGGCGGACAACGCCTCCGGCCTCGTCGGCCCCGGCTGCGCCGACTACGCGAAGGCGAACCCGGCCGGCGCCGCCTCGATCGACGGGATGGCCGCCGCTCCCCTGGCCACGGCCGCGTCGAGCAACCCGCTGCTGACCACGCTGGTGTCGGCCGTTTCCGGCAAGCTGAACCCGAAGGTCGACCTGGTCTCGACCCTGAACGGTGGCGAGTTCACCGTCTTCGCGCCGGTCGACACGGCGTTCGCGAAGATCCCGGCGGCGACGATCAACACGCTGAAGTCCGATGACGCGCTGCTGACCAAGATCCTCACGTACCACGTCGTACCGGGCCAGCTGGACCCGAGCTCCGTCGTCGGTCAGCAGACCACGGTCGAGAAGCAGGCCGTCACGGTCTCGGGTTCGGGCGACAACCTGACCGTCAACAACGCGAAGGTGATCTGCGGTGGGGTGAAGACCGCCAACGCGACCGTGTACCTGATCGACACGGTCCTGATGCCGCCGGCGGCGTGATGACGATGGCATCCGGCGTACGCTGTTCAGGTCTTCCGGAGGTGGGGATGTGGCGCAAACCGTAGAACTCGGCGGGCGCTCACTTCGGATGTCGAGCAGAGGACTGAGTGTGACCGAACCGACGGCAGCCCAGTGGCGGATGCGGGTCGACCCGCGTCCGCCGGACGGCATCGACGAGGGCGACCTGATGAGACGGGTCGCACGCGGCGACACCGACGCGTACAGCACCCTGTACGACGTCGTCGCGCCGAAGGTATTCGGCCTGGTCCGACGGGTGCTGCGCAATCCCGCCCAGTCCGAGGAGGTGACGCAGGAAGTGATGATCGACGTCTGGAGAACCGCCGGCCGGTACGACGCCGCGCGCGGTTCGGTGCAGGCCTGGATCCTCACCATCGCGCACCGCCGTGCCGTCGACCGCGTCCGGTCCGAGCAGGCTGCCGCCGACCGTCATCAGACCGTCGGGGCTCGATCTGCCGAGACCGACTTCGACCAGGTCGCCGACGCCGTGACCGACCGGCTCGAGGCCGAGCAGGTCCGCAACTGCCTGGGTACGTTGACGGAGCTGCAACGCGAGTCGATCATGCTTGCCTACTACAACGGTCTGACGTATCCCGAAGTGGCCGAGCGCCTCGACGCCAAGCTGCCGACGATCAAGGCCCGGATGCGCGACGGCCTGATCCGGCTGCGTGACTGTCTCGGAACGGCAGGGAGCTGAGCCGATGAGCACCTCCGAACTCCACACCCTGGCCGGCCCGTACGTCCTGGACGCGCTGCCCGCCGACGAACGGATCGGCTTCGAGGAACATCTCGCCTACTGCAGCGCCTGCACCGCCGAGGTCACCCGGCTCCGCGAGGCCGCGGTCAAACTGGCCGCCAATGTCGCGGTCTCACCCCCGCCCTCACTGAAAGCGAACGTGCTCGCATCGATCGCCCAGCTACCCCAATCCGCTCCGGCCGAGAGCGAACAGCCCCAGCCGACTGCTCCGGGGGAGGGCGTGGTGCTCACTCCTCGTCGCGGCTTCGGGCGTCTGCGCCGTGGCAGCACCCTCGCTCTTGCCGCCGCCGCGGTCATCGTCGCGATCAGCGGCGGTATCGCGATCGACCAGTACCGCGACAACACGGCCACCACCGCGACCAACAACCAGATCGCCGCGGTCCTCGCCGAACCCGACGCCCGGACCGTCCACGGCGAGGTCAAGGGCGGCGGTCAGGCGACCGTGGTCACGTCGAACCAGCGCGACGCCGCGGTCGTGGTACTGCACGATCTCCGGACGCTGCCGGCCAGCCAGACGTACCAGCTCTGGCTCATCGACAGCTCGCAGACCGCCCACTCGATCGGACTCGCCGACGCGACGTCGCTCACCAAGGTCGTCAGCGGCGGCGTCACCGGCAAGATCGCCTTCGGCCTCACCGTCGAACCGGCCGGCGGCTCGGCCAAACCGACGATGTCCGGTGCCACCCTGATCTCGATGACCTAGTTAAGGTGGCCGGGAGATCTTGTAACGGATGCAGGAGAGGGTGGAGTGGATCCGCGGAAGCAGCGCACCCTGGAGGCCCTGATCGCCGCCGGCCAGGCGATCTTCAGTGAGCGCTCGGCCGACGACGTCACCGTCGAGGAGATCGCCGACCGCGCGGGCGTGGCGATCGGCTCCATCTACAACCACTTCGGCTCCAAGGCCGGTCTGCAAGCCGCCGTCGTCGAACATGCCCTCGACACCGACCGGCATTACATGGACCGCGCCTACGTAGTCGGCCGTTCCCCGGTGGAGCAGATCTACGCAGCCGCCGAGCAGTACCTCGACTTCTACCTCGACCACCCCGAGTACTTCCGCATGCTGGCGTTCCCCAACGGGCCCGGCCAGTACCAGGCCGGTCAGGAACTCTCCCAACGCCTGGTCCGCGCCGTCGACGAACAGAACCGCCGCCTGGTCGATGCCCTACGCCAAGGCATCGAGGCCGGCGCCCTCCGCCCCGTGGACCCCGACGAGGTCGCCACCATCCTCTGGTCCGCCTGGAACGGCATCATCAGCCTCGCCTGGCGCCCCGACACCCTCCGCCGCACCGAACCAGAACTCCGCGCCCTCCTGACCACCGCCACCGACATCGTCGCCACCGGCCTACTCCCCCGCTGACCACCCCATCTGCCGACGTCGGTCAACGTCAGCTTCCACCGCCGACCGGTCATCACGACGGCACCGGGAACGACGTACGTGCGATCATCGGCCGCATCCCCAACCGCCAGAGCACCCCGCCCCATCCCCAGCTCGCGGCCCGTACTCAGCAGTCAGTCCGATGTCATGCAGCAGTGCCGACACGTACAGACGCTCCTCGTCGTACCCCGCTGCGAGCGAGGAGACTCCCCCAAAGCCACGTCCGCAGGCAATGCCCGAACAAGGGCTCCGGTACGGCGACCTCGGCCAGGCCTGCGATCTCGCAGGCCAACGGACTGTCCGGCACCGACCGCCACGGATCAAGCACCACATCGGCCCCACGACTCACCCGACTCCGCAACCGCTCCGGCAACGCCGCGACCTCAACAGCAACGGCCTCCCGCGCAAACCGCACCCGCGCACCCAGCTCCAGCGTCCCGCCCGACGCCTCCGCCCAAGCCCTGGACCCGACCGCCACAACCGCGGCCCTCCATCCACAAAGTTCTTGCATCCATTGCAACAACTCCATCCGCCGCAACCTAGCAACCCCACCCCACCCTCTTGCAAAGCTCCCAATATCTCTGCGCCACTACGGTCGACCGACGGTGATTGCCGGGCTGGCGGCCATCTTCGACCCGATGGACGGCACCTCACCGCCGGGTAGATCCAGGCGGCGGTTCGGGAAAGCTTTGTGTTCCGCTGTCAGCGGAGATAGCATATTTCCCGAACATTGGAGAGGCGGTGAAAGTGAATGAGTGCGTTTGAGGCACCAACATCTGAGGCCGAACTGCTGGACCGTGCGCAGGAAGCTCTTGCCGAACGGCTGCCGCCAGGCTGGGACCTCAGTCTCGTGCGTGAGCCGCGCACGGCGGGCGATCGGCCTGACGCGGTCGGGGAGGTCGTCACCCCAGACGGCGTCACCTCTCTGATGCTCATCGAGGTCAAGAGCAATGTCGACAGCCGCGATGTCCGTTCGATCTGCAACCAGTTCGCCAGGTACATCGGCCGCCAACCGGACAGCACCGGCATGGTAGTTGCGCGCTATCTGTCCCCGCAGGTGCGGCAACGCCTGGCCGAAGCTGGGCTTTCCTACGTAGATGCCACAGGCAACGTTCGGGTGACCCTGTCGCGTCCGGGGCTGTTCCTCTCCGATCACGGGGCCGACAGCGACCCGTGGCGTGGCCCGGGACGGCCCCGCGGCTCCTTGAAGGGAGCGCCGGCAGCCAAGGTGGTCAGAACCCTGGTGGACTTCGATCGGGCATGGCCGATGCGCCAGCTAGTTGAGACAGCAAGGGTGTCGACCGGGGCGGCGTACCGTGTGGTCCAGTTCCTCCAGGAAGAGGACCTGGTCGTTAAAGAGAGCTCCCTGGTTCGGGCGCCCGATTGGGAGAGGCTGCTGCGGCGGTGGAGCCAGGACTACGAGTTCGCCGGAACCAATCGGACAACCCGCTGGCTCGCGCCCAGGGGTCTCGATCGGCTACTGGAACGTGCCGCGAGCAGCGACGTCGAGTACGCCGTCACAGGCACGATCGCAGCAGCGGAGTGGGCGGCGTATGCCCCAGCGCGGTCCGCGATGATCTACACCCCCGCGCCATCGGCCGCGGCCGCGGCGTGGGATCTTCGCCCGGCCGAGGCCGGCGCAAACGTCGTCCTCGGCGAGCCCGAGAGCGATGTCGTGTTCGCCCGAACCCGCCGCGCCGCTGCGGGTGGTTTTCAGCTCGTGGCACCCACCCAGGTAGCGGTCGATCTCCTGACCGGGCCGGGCCGGAACCCGGCCGAGGCCGAAGAACTCATCGGATGGATGACACGCAATGAATCCTCCTGGCGCCAGTAGCGGCGACCTGCTGGTCCAGTCCCGATCGGCGATGCTCGATGCCCTCGTGGCCCTCGATGCGCACCGCGCCGCCGTGATCGTCATCGGCGCTCAAGCCGTGTACATGCGCACCTCTGCCGCGGCGGTCGCCCTAGCCGAGGCCACAAAGGACAGCGATCTCGCCGTGGATCCCCGCCAGTTGGGCGAGCACCCCCTGCTGGAGGAGGCGATGAAACGGGCAGGGTTTGTTCCCAACCCCACCAGCAGACAGCCCGGGGCATGGCTCAGCCCAGCGGGAATCCCGGTCGACCTGATGGTGCCCGAGGCCTTCGCTGGCGCTGGCGGCAAGCAGGCTCGCGGTGCGCGGATCCCACCCCACAGCAAGATGGCCACGCGTCGAGCCAGAGGGCTTGAGGCAGCACTCATCGACCACTCGCCGCTGGAGATCACCGCGTTGGATCCGGCCGACGATCGCCGCTACACCGTGAAAGTCGCGGGAACTGCGGCCCTTCTGGTTGCGAAGCTGCATAAGATCGCTGAGCGCAGCGACGCCCCGACCCGGCTGGTCGACAAGGATGCGCACGACAGCTACCGCATCCTCATCGACATCGAGACCGCTGAACTGGCTGAGGCGTTCGGCCGGCTCTGCCAAAACAAGGTCAGTTCGGCCGAGACCGAGCAGGCTCTGGTGTTCCTCACGGATTTGTTCGCTGCCGGACCGACGGCGCTTGGATCGCTGATGGCCGGTCGCGCCGAGACAGGAATCGGCGAACCCGAAACCGTCGCCCTTCAGGTGTCGGTCCTCGCGGGAGACCTGCTGACCGCTCTCCGGCGGTAACCGCAGGCTGCCCGCTTACCCAAGACGCTGCGCGGCAGGCTGGTGGCATGACCGTTTTGATTCGGCCGGCCAGTGGTGGGGATGCGGCGCGGGTGGCGCAGATCTACGTCGAGTCGTGGAATTTGGGTTTCGGTCAGCTGATGCCGCCGCTGGTGCTCGATGACGATCGGATCAACCGCTGGGCGACCGACTTGACCACTGGGCGAACCAAGTGGTGGGTGGCGGAGAACGACGGGTCACTCGGCGGCTTCGTCGGGATAGGCCCCAGCCGCGACCCGGTGGACCCTGAACTGGGAGAACTCGACACGATCGCCGTCGACCCAGGTCATTGGCGCACCGGCATCGGCACCGTTCTCATGCGAACCGCACTCGAAGCACTAGTCGACGGCTACCCGCAGGCCATCCTGTGGACGCTCGCGGGATACGACAGCGGCCAGCGTTTCTACGAGTCGACCGGCTGGAAACCCGATGGCGGCACCCGCGACGACGGCCACCAGATTTCGTACCGACACCGTCTGCGGTAGTCCAAATCGCTCGACTCTCACGCCGCAACCGGTCTGCAACTTCCTGCAGATTTGTGGCCGCGAAGGGCTCGCGTACGCCACTGTTTGCTCCGAGATTCGTACACCGACGGCGATCGCGTGATCCCAGACAAGTGAGGCAAACGGATGAAGACGACGCGGCGGGGGCTGCTTACTGCTGGGGCTGTGGTTGTTGGCGCCTCGATCCTCTCTACCGAGCAAGCTTTTGCCGATGGGTACGGCTCTGGTGCGCTTGGGCCGTGGGAGGGGCTGTCCAAGAGGATCTCCACACTCGACCAGATCAATCCGGTGTTGAACAACGACGGGCTGTTCATGTTCGGGGACAGCATCTCCGTTCAGGATGGCTACTCCTTTGCTCAGCGGCTGATGAGCCGGACGGGTGATGTCATTGCCGTGCACAACTGGTCCGGTCGCCCAACGGCTCCGGCTGTCGACGCGCTGGCGCAGTGGGCCCAGGCGTACGGCATGCCGCGCAGGATCCTGATGGCGACCGGGACGAACGACATCTTCACCCCACCCGTGTTCGCCGCCCAGGTCGACCGCACGATGAGCATCGTCGGCCCGACCCGGACCGTCTACTGGGTCAACACCCAGGTATCCAGGACCGGCCAAACCGCCGCCGTACAGCTGGCCGACCAGCGCAACAGTGCCTGGATCAACCTCCAACTGGCCGACGCCCAGCGCCGCCACTCGAACCTGCGCATCGTCCGCTGGGCCGAGTTCCTCGCCGCGAAGCCGTCCCGGCTCACGACCTACCTCGAGGACGGCGTACACACCACGGTTCCCCTGGGGCAGGACGCCCGCAACGAGCTCATCGTCCAGGCAATCGAAGCGGGCTAGCAGCAACCGGAAGGGCCGGCGTCAACGGCCCTTCCGGTTGGTGCACCAGGAGCAGCCGCGGGCTTCCGCAGCGGGCGGCGTCAGGGGATGCTGGGCGGATGGGGATCGTTGGGCGGCGGGCGGAGCTCGACGCGTTGCGGGGGTGGGTGGACGACGCTCGCGAGGGGCGCGGGCGGCTGGTCTTGTGTGCCGGCGAGGCGGGGATCGGCAAGACCCGGCTGGCCCAGGAGGTTGCCGGGCTGGCGCTGGCCCAGGGCACGTCCGTCGCCTGGGGCCGTTGCGTCGAGACGGAGGGCGCACCCGCGTATTGGCCCTGGCGGCAGGTCCTGCGAACACTAGGCCGAGACGCCGACGAGGTGCTGTCCGGTGAGGACCGGTTCGGGCTCTTCGAGGAAGTGACAGAGGCGGTACGCCGAGCCGCCGGGGACCACGGGCTCGTCGTCATCCTCGACGACATCCACCGGGCCGACGAATCGTCCCTGCTGGTACTGCGGCACGTGGCCGAGCAGATCGCGGATCTCCCCCTGCTCGTCCTCGCCACCTTCCGCCAGTCCCCCGCGCTGACGGACCTGCCGACGGTCGAACGCCTCGAACTGCGGAACTTCACCCTCGCCGAGGTCAGCCAACAGTTGTCACTGGCAACCACTGACCAGGACCTCGCGCCAACTGTGTACGAGGTGACCGGCGGCAACCCGCTGTTCGTCCGCGAGCTGGCGCGGGCGATCGCGGACGGGTCCTGGCGACCGGACCGGCCGCCTAGGTCGGTGCTCGAGATCGTCGCCGGCCGGCTCGACCGTGCCTCCGCGGATTGCCGGCGACTGGTCCAAGCCGCCGCGATCGTCGGCCGTGACTTCCGACTCCCATTGGTTGCCACGACCCTGCGGCTACCCATCGAGAAATGCCTTCCACTGATCGACGAGGCGATCGCCTCCGGCTTCGTGGACCGCCTCGCCAGTGGCGACTTCAGATTCGTGCATGCGCTCACTCGCGATGCGATCGAGGCATCCCTGCCAACCGCCGACCGCACCGCGTTGCATCGGTCGGTCGCGGAGGCGTTGGAGGAACAGTTCGCGGACGACCTGTCCGAGCACCTCACCGAGATCGCCCGGCATCGCGCTGAACTCGCGCGGTACGGCGACGGCGCGACGGCCCGGGCCTGGTTGGTCCGGGCAGCCGACGACGCAGTACGGCGGCTGGCCTATGAGGAAGGTGTTCGGCTGTACCGGGAGGCGTTGGGAACCAGGCCGCTGGGCGACGAGGAGCGGTGCCGGGTCAACGTTGCCCTGGGCAAGGCGGCGTACCTCGCGGGTGATCTGGAGGGATGTCTGGACGCCGCCTTGTCGGCTGCGAAGGTTGCCCAGAGCCCGGAACAGGCGGCGGAGGCCGCGCTGGTGCTCGAGGCCGTGCCGGATCAGCGAATCAACGCGAGCGCCAAGCGGCTCTGCGAGGAAGCACTTGCCCAAAGCATCGATCCGGCGCTGCGGGCGAGACTCCTCGCTCAGCGGAGTCAGCTCGCTTTCTACGACGGCGAGCAGGCGCGGCTCGACTCGCTCAGTTCCGAGGCACTGGAGCTGGCCAGGACGTCGGCGGACGATCGTGCGCTGGCCGAGGCCCTTCGCGCCAGGCAAGAAGCCTGCCCTGGTCCGGCCGGCCGGGCCGAACGGCTGGACCTTGCGGCCGAGATGCTCGCGCTCGCCCAGCGAACAGGCAGCGCGCGCTCCGCGATGTGGGGCGAGGTCTGGCGGCTCGACGCGCTGATCGAGAGCGGCCGGCTCGCCGCGGCGGCCGAAGAGCTCCCCCGCCTGAAGGTCGCGGTCGAACGGCTCGGTGGGCCGGTCAGCGCCTGGCATCACGACCGGATCGCGGCGTGCATCGCCCAGGCCCGCGGCCGGTACGCCGAGGCCGCCGCGATCGGGCGCCGTGGCTTCGACCGGATGCGACCGGTCGAACGCGCACCCGCGACCGGCGCGTTCCTGGCGCTCCAGAATGCGCTCGCAACCCACCTCGGTGTCTCTGCCGAGCTGGGAGAGCTGGTTCGGCAGCCGTTCGATCCGCCGCCGCGGTTCGCGACCATGGCCCGCTTGTCCCGAGCGTATCTGTTGCTCTGCGCAAACTCCCCCGAGCAGGCGGCAGCTTCGTACCGGCAAGCTGGTCCGATCGAGACCTGGTCGTTGCCCGCGTTCTTCGTCCTGCCCGGCTACGTGTACGCCGCTCTGGCCTGCTGCGGACTCGGCCGGTACGACGATCTCGGTGTATTGGTCGACCGCTTGCAGGAGTTCCGCGGTGAGCATGCCGTCGGCAACGGAGTCGCCTACCTCGGACCGGCGGAACTGGCGATCGGGCGAGCTGAAGCGGTCCTGGGACGATTGGATGCCGCGATCGACGATCTCGCTATCGCAGTGGAGCAGGCCGATCGGGCGGGAGCGGCCGGATTCGTTGCCGAGGCGCAGTACCACCTCGCCGCGGCCCTGGTCGAACGTGATGGTCCGGGTGATCGGGATCGGGCGAAATCGGTTGCGACGGAGGCGGCCCGGCTGATCGGATCGCTCGGCCTAGCGGCGTACTCGGATCGGATCGGTGCACTGGTGGCCCGGCTCGACGGCACGGACGCGGGCGCGCTGAGCCCGCGAGAGGTCGAGGTCGCAGGGCTGGTCGCGGAGGGGCTGACGAACCGGCAGATCGCGGAGCGGCTCGTCATCTCCGAACGGACGGCGCAGAACCACGTCCAGCACATCCTCACCAAGCTCGGATTCGCCACCCGCAGCCAGATCGCCACCTGGATCACCCGCCGATGAGTACCCCGAATGAGTGATCTGGCGGATTCCGGCCGGGCGGGATCTTCCTAGCGTGACTGGTACGGCCGATCCAGGCCGTACGACCAAGGAGGACAGTCATGAAGTGGATCGCAGTCGCCACCCCGCCGTTCGCGGCCATCGAGCAGTTCGACCAGGTGATGGAGCAGCTCGGCGGCGAGCCGGAGGGCCTGGAAGCACGGTACGTCGGTACCACCGCCGACGGTCTCCGCGTGGTCACCCTGTGGGAGTCGAAGGCCCACGCCGACCGCTTCTTCGCCGAGCGGCTGGGCCCCGCGCTCGCCAAGGTCCTCGCCCCCGAACCGGCCGGCCGCCCCGAGGTGCTCGGCATCGAGGTAGCCCGCAGCTACGTCCGCGAGCCGGTCGCCTGACGTAGCCGCGGTCCGGGCAGGCCCTCAGCGTGGGCCTGCCCGGACCTTCGTCCTGTCGCCGGCAGGCAATCGGGGCCGGGGTACCAGCGAATTCGGGGGATTGGTGCACGCTGAAGCATGCGGATAGTGATCGGACTCGGGGGCAACGCTCTGCTCCGACGTGGTGAGCGGCCCGACGCCGACGTGCAGCTCGCGCACCTGGCCGCGGCCGCCCCCGCCTTGGCCAGGATCGCGGCCGAGCACGAGGTGGTCATCGTGCACGGCAACGGCCCTCAGGTCGGCCTGCTCGCCATGGAGAGCGTCTCCGACACCACGCTCTCCAGGCCGTACCCTCTCGGCGACCTCGTCGCCGAAACGCAGGGCGTCATCGGGTACTGGATCCAGCAGGCACTCACCAACGCCGGCCTCGCGCGTCCGGTGGTCACTCTCGTGACCCAAACCGTCGTCGACGGCAACGATCCTGCCTTCCTGACGCCTACGAAGTACGTCGGCAGCGGGTATCCCGAGGAGGTTGCCCGTCTCCTCGCCAGCAGAAACGGCTGGTCCATCCGCAAGGACGGCGCGGACTGGCGAAGAGTCGTTTCCTCACCGCGGCCACGCCGAGTCGTCGAGTTGGACGCCGCCGAACTGCTGCTGCGAAACCGAATCACAGTGATCTTCGCGGGAGGAGGTGGCATACCGGTTGCCGAAGGTCCAGCGGGGCTCGTGGGCGTCGAAGCGGTCGTCGACAAGGACTTCGCCGCCGCCCTGATCGCCACCGAACTTCGGGCCGACCTGCTGGTGATGCTGACTGACGTACCAGCGGTGTACCTCGACTACGGGACCGCAAGCCAACGCCCATTGCGCCAGATCGACAGCGCGGAGCTCGCGTCCCTCACCTTCCCCGACGGCTCGATGGGCCCCAAGGCCACGGCCGCCCTGCGTTTTGTGGAAGCCACGCATGGACGCGCCGCGATCGGTTCCCTGGACGAAGCCGCCTCCGTAGTCGAAGGCACCACCGGCACCCAAATCACCTTGCCATCCTCTCGCGATTGATGGATAGTGGCGCTATCTATAAGCGGATAGCGCCACTATCCATCAACTACCGGCGGAACTTGAGATCCAGCGCCTGGACCTCACCCTTCGTCGTCTCGTACGACAGCAGCAGCCGGCCGTCCTGCAGCAGCTTCGCGCGCTGGGCCGCGGTGATCGGGATCGACAAGTGCTTCGTCTTGCTGGTGATCGGACTCGCCGCCTGCTTGACGACGTGACCGCTCATGTCGGGCGACCAGGGCGGGTAGCCGCCGTCGGTTACGGCACATGCCGTCAGGCCGTAGTCCGGCGCCGGATCGGCAGCGGGTGAACAGCTGGTCGTGTAGACCGGGATCGCGCCGACCAGACCCGTCCACAGGTAGAGCCGGGCCGTGCCCGAACCACCGGCGGAGATGTCGAGGTCAACAGACGAGCTGTTCAGCTCGACGTTCCGCACCTGCAGCCGGTTGCCGGCCGGCGCCGGGATCCGGCCCGAGATCGGCACGTCGTTCCGTGCCGACTGGGCGATGGTCTGCGGGGAGAGAACTCCGTTCAGGTTGGGGTTGGAGACGTTCGGCGGCGCCGGCGTGGTCGGCCGATCCGCCGGTGGGGTGTAGCCGGGGAGCGACGCCTGGCCCCAGCGGTACGGGTCGGACTGCACCGAGCCGAGCGCGGACCACCCGAGCCGGGTGCTCATGTCGATGTGCCGAAGCGTCGTAGTACCGGCTGCCGAGGTGTCGTCGTTGTCGTACGGCGTGATGTTCAGCCCCAGCTTGGCCGGATCGACGGCCGCCGGGAGATCGGCGAGCGGGATCTTGACCTCGAGATCGTAGCCACCACCGGTGTAGGCGTGCGGCGTGGTGGTCTCGTTGCTGCCGACCCAGGTCGCCGTCGAGGCAACCTGCACGCCGGGCGCGTTCCCAGTGCTGAGCGGTCCCGTCGAATAGCCCTGGTGGTTGTCGGCATCGCGTTCCCAGCAAGGCCCGTTCGCGCCGTTGCCGTTGCGGTTCGCCGGGTCGTTGGTGAACGGGAAGATACCGAGCTTGAAGGTGTTCGCGGTGTCCTTCAGGACCTGGGAAGCAGTTCCTCGCGGGTCGATCAGGATCTCCACCGAGTCGGCCTGCCAGTGCCCGACACATTCCTCGGGCGTGACCGCGTAGGACTGGTAGTCGTCGCGGATGTGCACGAAGAAGTACAGGGCGTCGTCCGACCAGCTGACCTTGGCGGTGCTGCCTTCGCCGGTTGCGGAGACACCACAGTCGTCGACACCCGTACAACTGGCGGCGCCCTGCCAGACCCGGCCGAGATCGAGCGTCGGACCGGAGTACTCACCAGGTGACGCAGTACCGTCGACGACCGGGGTGGTTGACGCATTGGCGACGGCCGTGGCAGGAACCAGCGACAGGGTCAGGGTTTCACTCCCCGAGCCGGCCGGCGCGCTGTACGACGTCGTGATCGGGATCGACACGTTCTGCGTTGCAGGCAAGGCCGCGTCGGTATTCGTAACCTCGAACGTCACCGTCGTCTCGGCACCCGGCGCCAACCCCGCATAGGGCTTGGACGCCGCGTCTGCGGTGAAGTTCGCCGGCAGCGTGAGGCCGACCTCGCCGCTCTGCGTCTGGTTGGACCAGTTGTGCACCACGACTGGCAGAGCCAGCGTCGTACCGACGGCCATCGACTGGATCGCTGCCGACCGGCCGAGCCGAGTCGCCTGCGGAGCCGTGTCGGCCAGCCACTGGTCGTACTCCTGCCAGTTCCCCCACCGCTGGAAGCGACCCTCGATCGGAGAAACGATCCGTACGACGTTGTCGGTGTACCCGGTCTTCGCCTGACTCGTGTAGAGCGCGGAGATCTTGGCGTTCTGGTTGACCGGTGCCGTCGTACTCGGGGTGACGGTGAAGGTCACCGTCGTCTCCCTGCTGTCCGAGACCCAGCCGACCTGCTGCGGCGCGCTCACGGTCCAGCCCGGCGGCACGGTCAACGCGACCTGGCCCGGACTCAACCAGCCGTCACCGGACTTGAGATGCAGCGTTGCCTGGAAGGGTTCTCCGGCCACGTTGAGGAAGCGCGAGAACGTCAGGTACTCGATTGTGCCCTTCGGCAGACCACCCGGATCCGGCTTGGTCGCGCCGAACAGGATCGCGTCGTCCAGACCCGCCTTCGCGTTCGCCGTACCGTCGGGAGCCGTGTTGGGCTGGAAGGGCACGAACGACTGCGTCATCCCGAACCTCGAACAGGCAGGCGCCGAATCGCCCTTGTACATCACGCGGCTCTGGGTCGGATAGGCTGCGCGTCCCTCGTCCGCGACCTGCTGCCAGATCTTGGCCGAGCCCGCCGGCTTGCCCTGCAGGTTCCCGGCCGGCCACTTGTACGGCGAGTCGTAGCCGGTCCAGACCCCGGCAACGGTGTCCAGGTTGGTGCCCGGCGTCGGGATGAAGCCGGTCGTGCAGTTCGCGGCCGTGGTGGTGCCGCCGGCGCCCGCCGTACTGCCGCCGGAGAACACCTTCTTCACCTGCCAGGTGCTCAGCGCGTTCGGGCCCGTCAACTGCTCGGGGAACCTGGTCGGATCGGCGGCAGCGAGCACGCCTTCCCAGATCAGCCGGCCCGCCTGCTGATGGTTTCCGTGCCCGGCCGCGAGTGTCGGCGTGAACCCGACGTAGATCTCGGGCTGGGTCGTCCGGATCACCCGGGTGACGCGGCGCAGCGTCTCCTCGGAGTCCCAGAAGTACTGCGTCAGCGGCGCACTCTGGTTGTAGAAGAAGTCGACCCGGTCCAGGTTGAAGATGTCGACCGTGCCGGACCGGTAGTGCGCGACCCGGTCCTCGTTCTCCCGGCGCAGACCGAGATCCGGCCCGAGCTCGGTACCGGCGGAGTTCCCGCCGCCTTCGCCCCGGGTGACCATGATGATGCCGCACTTGGTGCCGTAGCGCTGATGCCAGACGCCGCACGGCCCGATGATGCTGGTGTCGTCGTCGGGATGGGCCCATTCCCCCATCACGTCGATCTTGGTGTCACGGTCGGCGACGTACTTGCCCGGTGGACCTGCGTCGGCCCGGGCCGGTGCGGTGGCCGCGAGGCTTCCGACGGGGATCAGGACAGCGGCTGCCAGCAGGGCAACCATCGCTCGGTAACGCTTCATTGCTGTCTCCTTGCGACTGACACAGCGGCGGACGCGGGCTTATTCCCTCACAGCTCCCTCGAGCATGCCCGCGATGAAGTGGCGCTGGAGGAAGAGGTAGAGCACGACGACGGGCGTCGCGACGATGACCGCACCCGCGGCAAGCAGGGTGAAGCCTTGGGTGTACTGCCCCTGGAAGAAGGCCAGGCCCAGTGGTGCCGTGCGGAGGTTCTCGTCGGTGACCATCACCAACGGGATCAGGAACTCGTTCCAGGTCCACATGAAGACCAGCACCGTCATGGTGACGATGGCCGGCCGGGCCAGCGGGACCAGGATCTGCCAGAGCACCCGGCGGGTGGACGCGCCGTCCAGCCGGGCCGCCTCGACCAGGGTCCGGCTGGACGAGCGGAACCAGGCCCGCATCCAGAAGGTGCCGAAGGCAACGGACTGGGCGACCTGGGGAAGCGCGACCGCCCAGAAGGTGTCGGTCAGGCCCAGCGACCTGAGGTCGAAGTAGAGAGGTACGACGATCGCCTCGCTCGGCATCATGATGCCGAGCAGGAACAGGTAGAACAGCGGACCCGAGCCGCGGAACCGGATGACGCCGAACGCGAAGCCGCTGAGGATCGACAGCAGCACGCTGACCACGACGACGAAGACCGACACGGCCAGGCTCATCCGCAGGTAGGTGCCGAAGTGCCCGATCCGCCAGGCGTCGGCGAAGTTGCCGAGGTTGCCCGGTGACGAGCTGCCGCCGGCGTCCGGCGTACCGAAGGCTGCCTGCAGGACGGTCAGGATCGGCGCGATCGCGAACAGCGCGAACGCGACCAGGACGACGTAGTTCGCCGACTTCTCGGCCCGGGAGATCATGAGGCGGTGTCCCGGTCGCCGATCCGGTTGATCAGCAGCGAGATCGCCAGGATGACGACCGTCAGCGTGACTCCGATGGCGGCCGCCGAACCGACCCGGCCGAGCTCGAAGGCCCGGTGATAGACCTCGTACGACGGTACCGACGTCGAGTTGCCGGGGCCGCCACCAGTGGTCACGTAGACCAGGTCGAAGGTGCGCAGCGCGGCGATCACTGTCAGCGTCGATGCGACGGCGATCTCGCCGCGGACCGACGGCAGGGTTACCGCGAAGAACTCGCGGACGGGCCCGGCGCCGTCCAGCCTGGCCGCCTCGTAGAGATCACCGCTGATCCGGCCCATTCCGGCCAGCAGCAACACGGTGACAAGTCCGGTCTCGAACCAGGTGCCCACAAACCCGACCGCCGGCAGAGCGAGCGTGTAGTCGCCCAGCCAGCCACGCTGTAGCGAGTCCAGCCCGAGTGCGCCCAGCAGGTCGTTGAGACTGCCGTCCGGTGCGTAGATCCGGCGCCACGCGACGGCGACGACCACCATCGCGACAACCTGCGGCAGGAACACCACGGTCCGGAAGAACGGCAGTCCACGAACCTTGGCCCGGTTGAGGATCGAGGCCAGCAGCAGCCCGACGCAGACGGGGACGACCGCGAAGAAGACCATCAGGATCAGCGCGTGGCCGAAGGCGCTCCGCAGCCCCTCGTCGCTGATGATCTCGCGGTAGTTGTCGAACCCGATCCAGCGGCCCAGCGTCAGCCCGTCCCAGTCGTAGAAGGACAGCTGGACCGCGCGCAGCAACGGATAGAGCAGGAAGGCCGCGTAGACCGCGAATCCCGGGAGCAGGTAGAGGTAGGCGATCCGTCTCGGTTCGCCCGGCGGGCTACCCGTTCTTCGCGACGAACGCACCGTAGTCCTTCTCCAGCCGGTCGACGAACTGCTCCGGGGTCGCCTTGCCGGCCAGCAGGTCCTGCAGCGCCGCGCCGATCGTGTCGTACATCGTCGGCGTCGCGTAGTCGAGGTACGGGACCATACCGTCCGCCTCGACGGTCTTGCCGAACGCGGTGAAGACGTCCTGCTGCAGCCCCGGCGTCACCTGCTGGGCGGCGGTGTCGGCCACCGGCAAGTTGCCGGTCTTGGCGAGCACGCCCATCGCGTCCTGGCTGGTGATGAAGTTGATGTACGCCGCTGCCGCTTCCGGGTGCTTGCTCTTGGCGGTGATCGCGAACGGCAGGCCGGTACCACCGGTGGCGAGCGGCTTGGCGTCCGCGCTCTCACCCGGCGGCACCATGAATCCGACGTCGTCCCCCATCGCCTTCTGCAGGTCGGCCTGTAGCCAGGTACCGGCGATCAGGTAGCTCCCCTTGCCCTTGGAGAAGCCCTGCCAGGCCGGGTCGTAGTCCTGCCCGTTGAAGCCCTCGTTGAAGTAGCCCTTGCCGACCCAGTCCGTCAGGGTTTGCGCAGCCTTGACGTTCTCGGCGGTCTTCCAGCTGGCGCCCTTCCGCCCGAAGGCCAGCTGCTTGATCGAGTCGGCGGCCGTAGTACGCCCCTGGACCGTGCCGAACACGTGGATCGCCGGCCACTTCTCCAGGTTGCCCAGGACCAGCGGCCGCTCGCCCTTCGCCTTGAGCGTCGCCAGCGAAGCCTCGAAGTCCGCCCAGGACGCCGGCGGTTGCACGCCTGCCGCCGCGAGCTTCTTCTTGCTGTAGTAGATCCCGACGACCTCGCCCACCTGCGGCAGCCCGTACAGGTTGCCCTCTCCGAACGTCTTGCCGTCAGCGCTGTAGGACGAGTACTGCCGCACCGACGCCGGGTAGCGCTTGTCCCACCCGTACGCCGCTGCGTACGGGTCAAGGGGGACCAATTGATTCGCCTTGACGAACTCCCCCATGTCCGAGCGGCCGTTGTTCGCCTCGACGACATCGGGCGGCTCGTTGCCGCTCAGCGCCAGCCGCAGGGTGGTCTTGAGGTCGTCGAAGGATCGGGATACCCGCTTGATCTTGATGTTCGGGTACTTCGCCTGGAATGCCTTGTTCAGCTCTTCCATCTGGGCCGCCTGTCCGCCGCGGACCTCCTGGTCCCAGACCAGCAGCGAGACCTCGCCCAGCTTGGCGGCGTCGGTCTGCACGGTCGACGCGGTCGCCTGGGGTGGCGGCGCCGAGGTGTCGGACCCGGGCGTGCACGCGGCGACGGCGGTGATCAGGCCCAGGACACCTGCGGTCAGCGTCAGTCGGGTTGAGCGGCTCATGAGGTACTCCGTACGTTGGGTCGGTCAGATCGGGGTGACGTCCGCGTTCCGGGCGATGGTCGCCGCGGCCCGGCGTACGGCGCCGACGGGGACGGTGGGGACGATCTCGTCGAGGAATGCGTACCTGCGCCGCAGCGAGCGGCTGTAGCTGGACTGGTCGGTGGAGTCGCGAAGGTCGTGCCACCAGTCGGCGATGTCGCCCCAGCCGGGCGCGGCCAGCGAACCACCGAACTGCTGCACGGCCAGGGCCGAGCAAAGGGTGGCGAAGGCGAGCCGGTGCTCGAGCGGCCAGCCGGCCAGCGTGCCGACCACCAGACCCGCACCGAAGACATCACCGGCGCCGGTCGGGTCGAGCGCGGGGACGCGGAGAGCCGGCACGCTCACCTCCTCGCCAGTGGTCGCATCGATGGCCAGCGCACCCTCGGCACCGTTGGTCACGACGGCCAGCGGGACGCGATCCGCCAACGCATACAGGGCATTCTGGGCCGTGTCGGTGCGCGTGTAGGCCATCGCCTCGCCCGCGTTCGGCAGGAAGGCGTCGCAGTGCTCCAGCTGGTCGAGCACGCTCGTCGACCAAGCGCCGCTGCCGT
The DNA here is from genome assembly GCF_004361855.1 of Kribbella caucasensis. GTDB lineage: Bacteria > Actinomycetota > Actinomycetes > Propionibacteriales > Kribbellaceae > Kribbella > Kribbella caucasensis. The sequence goes on along the minus strand of NZ_SNWQ01000011.1, from coordinate 44,404 downwards.
CCCAGCCGACGTCTGCGAAGACCTTCGCGTCCTCCTTGCGGGCCAGATCGACCCAGCTCGCGCGGTCCGGATCGCCGAGCGGCTCGATCTCGCCGAGATCCACGATCACCGCCCGGCTCCGCGGTGGCTGCCCGATCATCTCGGTCGCCGGCAGCGGGGACGGGTGGCCGTGGGTCACCATGCTGCGGTCGCCACCGTAGGCCGCCGAGACCGTCACCGGCGAGTGCCAGTTGTCGAACCGGCGGGACCGGCCGAGGTCCACGTGCTCCTGCTCGGACAGGGTTCGCCAGCAGAAGTCCGCGTAGTCGTCGTCGCCGAAGGCCGCCGCCAGCGAAGTCCGCAGGCCGAGCCGGCTGGCCGCGATCGCCAGGTTGGCGATGCCGCCGGGGGAGGAACCCATCCCGTCGGCCCAGACCTCGGTTCCGCCGGCCGGGGCGTCCGCGAGGCCCGTGAAGATGATGTCGAGGAACACCGTGCCCCAGACGAAGACGTCGAACTCGGCGCCTCCGGGGCCACGTTGACCGGCCAGTGGGTCGTACGTCGTGTCCGGCATGTCGGCCATCTTGCTCCTTACATACCCGCCCTGGCAAGCACATTTGATCAAAAGGATGCAGATCCTGCGCACTTTTGATCGCGAATGACTGATATCTTCGAGGCGTGCGACACCAGCGGCAACTCGACATCGTCCAGCGGCTGCGGACCGACGGCGCCACCTCGGTGGACGACCTGGCCCGGTTGCTGGGAGTCAGTTCGGCCACCATCCGCCGCGATCTGCAGCGGCTGGACGAGGCAGGCCAGATCACCCGGGTGCACGGCGGTGCGATCATTCCCTCGGACGACTCCGAGGATGCGGACCGCGAGCGGCCGTTCGCGACCGTCGCGGCCGACGAGGCGCCGGACAAACGGTCTGTCGCGAGGCTCGCGGCCACCCTGATCGACGATGGAGATGTCGTCCTGCTGGACGTCGGCACCACCACGCAACTGCTGGCCCGCGAGCTCCGCGGCCGCCGGGTGACCGTGATGACCACCAGCCTGGCCGTCCTCGACGTCCTGCGTGACGACCCCGCGGTCGAGCTGATCCTGCTCGGCGGGTGGGTACGCCGGGCCTACCACTCCCTGGTCGGCGTGCTCACCGAGGACGCCCTTCGGCAGGTGCACGCCGATCTGGCCTTCCTCGGGGCGAGTGGTGTCCGCCGCGACGGCGAAGTACTGGACACCACGCTGGTCGAAGTACCGGTGAAACGAGCCATGATCGAGGCCTCCGACCGCGCGGTTCTGCTGGCCGACAAGCAGAAGTTCCCGGGCACTGGGAAGCTCAGGGTCTGCAACGTCGCGGACCTGAGCATGGTGATCACCAATCCCGGGGCCGACCCCGAGACCCTTCAGATCTGCAGTGACAACGGCGTGGAGGTCCTGTCCACATGAAGCTGGCCATCCTGGGGGGCGGCGGGTTCCGCGTGCCGCTCGTCTACGGCGCGCTGCTCGGTGATCAGAGTTCCCGGCGAGTGGACCGCGTCTGCCTGTACGACGTGGCCGCGGACCGCCTGAACGCGATCGGCGAAGTCCTGCGACAGCTCGGAGCGGACCACGACCAGGCACCGTTGGTGGAAACCACCACCGACTTGGATGTGGCCCTGGAAGGCGCCGACTTCATCTTCTCGGCGATCCGCGTGGGTGGACTCGAGGGGCGCACCGGTGACGAGCGGGTCGCTCTGGATCTCGGGTTGCTCGGTCAGGAGACCACCGGGCCCGGCGGGTTGGCGTACGGCCTGCGCACACTGCCGACCGCGGTACAGGTGGCTGAGCGGGTGGCCGCTGTCTGCCCAAACGCGTGGGTCATCAACTTCACCAACCCGGCCGGGATGATCACCGAGGCGATGCAGCAAGTTCTCGGCGATCGGGTGATCGGGATCTGCGACTCCCCGATCGGCCTCGGCCGCCGGGCGGCTCGCGCCCTCGGCCATGAGCCGTCGCGGACGTCGGTGGCTTATGTCGGCCTCAACCACATGGGCTGGCTGAACGGTCTCGGGTACGACGGACGCGACGTACTGCCTGAGCTGATCCGGGATTCAGGGCTGCTGGCAACGATCGAAGAAGGCCGGCTGTTCGGGCCCGAGTGGATCCAGGCGCTGGGGTGTCTGCCCAACGAGTACTTGTATTACTACTACTTCACCCGGGACGCGGTGGCGTCGATCAAGGGCGGCGCGGAGACCCGCGGCGAATTCCTGCTGAACCAGCAGCGCGCCTTCTATCAGTCTGTCGCAGCTCGCCCCGAGACCGCCTTGTCGCAGTGGCGACAGATCCGCGCGGAGCGGGATGCCACGTACATGAAGGAGTCCCGTACCGCCTCGGAGTCCCGCGACGCGGCCGACATCGAAGGCGGCGGCTACGAAGGCGTCGCGCTGGCGATCATGGCAGCGATCGCCCGCAACGAACGCGCCACCATGATTCTCAACGTCCGCAACGGTTCCACCGTCGCCGGCCTCCCTGCGGAAGCCGTGGTGGAGGTGCCCTGCACAGTCGATGCCGACGGCCCCCATCCCCTGGCCACCACTCCGCTGCCCGGCGAACAGCTCGGCCTTGTCCAACAGGTCAAGGCAGTCGAACAGCTGACCATTCAGGCCGCCGGCGAACACTCCCCCACCCTGGCTCTCAAGGCCTTCGCTCTACACCCCTTGGTCGACTCGGTAACCACCGCGCGCACCTTGCTGTCGAGCTACCAGTCCCGACATCCTGAGCTCGCCCGTCTCCTCCGAAGGTAGACGGTCGCTCGAAGGTAGGAGGGCCAGTCCCAGGAAGAGGTGTCCCTTTTGCGGTGGCTGTCGGGTGCGGAAGCTGAGAGTGAACGAGACAAGGAGATTCTCAGTGACTTCACTTGACAGTTACCGCCTGCTCGGGCGGTCCGGGCTGCGGGTTTCGCCGTTGTCGCTCGGGACGATGACGTTCGGCCCCGACTGGGGCTGGGGTGCGGACAAGGACGAGGCCGCGCGCATCTTCGACCTGTACGTCGATCGCGGCGGCAACTTCATCGACACGGCCAACCAGTACACCGGCGGCACGTCCGAGGAGTTCGTCGGCCAGTTCGCGCGTGACCGGCGCGACGAACTGGTGATCGCGACGAAGTACACGGCGACCAGCCGGCCGAACGACCCGAACGCAGGGGGCAACCACCGCAAGAGCATGGTCCGCTCGGTCGAGGACAGCCTGCGCCGGTTGCAGACCGACTACATCGACCTGCTGTACCTGCACGCCTGGGACTTCACCACACCGGTCGAGGAGATCCTCCGGTCGATGGACGACCTGGTCTCGGCCGGCAAGGTGCTGTACGTCGGGATCTCGGACATGCCCGCCTGGCAGGTGTCCCGGATGCAGGCGATCGCCGAGTTGCGCGGCTGGTCACCGTTGATCGCGCTGCAGATCGAGTACAGCCTGGTCGAGCGGACCGTCGAGCGGGACCTGATCCCGATGGCGCGCGAAATGGGCCTCGGCGTACTGCCGTGGTCGCCGCTCGCGTCGGGCGTCCTGGCCGGCAAGTACACCGCGGCGGACCTGGACCACGGCGGCGGCAGCGCATCCGCGGCCGGTTCCCGGAAGAACGTTGCCGCGGCCAACAACTCGCTGACCGAGCGGTCGCTGGCGATCGCCGACGTCGTGAAGGCGGTTGCCGCGCGCAACGACCGTACGCCGTCCCAGGTGGCGCTCGCCTGGACGCTGCGGAACCAGGCGGTGACATCACCCATCCTCGGCGTCCGGACGCTCGCTCAGCTGGAGGACAATCTGGGCGCGCTCGAGGTGCAGTTCAGCGACCAGGACGTGACCGAGCTGGAGGAGATCAGCAAGGTCGAACTGGGCTTCCCGCACGACTTCCTGAGCCGCCCGATGCCCCGCAGCGTCATGCTCGGCGACGTCCAGATCGAACCGGCTCCGATTCCGCGCTGACGTCCGGCAGGTCTCCCAGGTCGGCGTCCCAGTCGTCCTCGTCCGGTAGGGCGGCGTCGTTGCGGCGGGCGATGCGGATGAAGGCGACGATCAGCAGGATCGGCCCGAGGAACATCGCCAGCTCGGGGATCCCGCCCATGTGCAAGACGATCATGAGGCTGTCACCAGCGCGATCCCGCCGGCGGTGAAGGCGACCATCGCCGCCAGCATCGGGTACTGCGCCTGGCGGAGGTGGCGGCGTCTGAAGAGTTCGGTGGCGCGATCGTGCGCGGACACTACCCCGAGTACGTGTCCGAGCACGATCGCGCCGATCTGGACGGTGGCGATCAGGCCGGTCCCCAGGAACGCGTAGTCCACCCGCGTTCCACCGGTGCCGAGCAGATCCCAGCCGCGGCCGAACGGATCCGTTGCCAGCAGCAACCCTTCCTGGCCCTGGAACATCGCGAACGAGAAGTAGTGCGCCACCGCGTACCCGATCGCGATCGGCACCAGCGAATGCGCGAACAACCCCGACAGCTCGGCTCGCCCGACCGCACCCGGCCGTACGCGAGCCGACCCGGTCGCCCCAGCCGCGACCACGAACAACACCGACACCACGGCGACCGCCACGAGCAGCCCGACCGTGTAGACGACGATGTGTGCGCCCTCGTCGAGCTGACCGGTCCGGCTGGTCCAGACCGACCACCGGGAGAGCCCGTCGAAGGCGGTCGATCCGAGCAGCAGGCAGAGCAGGCCGACCAACCCGGGTTCCTGTGGCATCGAGGCCAGCCCGGCCAGGGGGTTGCGCAGTACCAGTTGACCGTCGACGCGTCCGAAGATGCTCAGCCGGGCGAGGGTTTCGGCGTACACCTCGAAGCTGTCCCCGGTCCCGAACCATCGAGGCCCGAAGACGATGCCGGCGGCAACGTTCACGACGGAGTACACGGTCACGAAGGCGGCGACGACCAGTGGATCGGAGCCGTCGGGGTAGGTGAGCTCGAGCCAGAGGAAGCCGAGCAGTCCCGCGACGGCCGGCCAGTACGCCAGGTTGCTGGGCAGGGGGCGATAGGACTTGCGTGGGATGAGACCGGCCAGCGTCCGGAGCGGGTTCGCGAGCCGCCAGACCGGGCCCAAGAGCAGCGACAGCGGGATGATGCCGACCCAGATCCAGACGTAGAGCCAGGTCGGTGCCGGGTTCACCGCGGGCGAACTGCTCCCGAACCATGCCGCCCCGAGCAGCAACGCCCAACAGACCAACCCGACAGCCTTGAGCAACCACCGAGTCGCCGCACCGTCGACGACCCGTCTCAACCCGCGCAACGGCGCACAACTTGCGCGCGAGAACTTCGGCCTCGCCCAAAAGGCCGCCAGTGCGAAGAAGGACACCGCGACCGCGGCTGCCGCCGAGTAGATCGCCAGCCACAGCGGCACCGGCAAATCGCCCCGGCCACCGATGCCGTGCAACGCGATCATCCGCCCGCGCCCCTTCGCTCAGCTATCTGACCGATCGAATGTAACACGATCGATGTCACATAGCGAGAGTCACCGCGTCCGGTACTCCGCCGGGTCGAAGCGCCGGGTCAGCCGGCGGAACCGGAAGGTGAAGGACGGCCAGATCGTGGTGTTGCGGCCCTCCGAATCGAGGTACCAGCTCGTGCATCCACCGCGGGTCCAGATCGTGTTGCGCATCGACGAGCGGACCCGGTCGACGAACTCACGCTGCACCTCGGGCCGGACCTCGACCTCGCGCAGGCCGCGCGCGTCCATCGTCTTCACCGCGTCCAGGATGTAGGCGATCTGCGACTCGATCATGAACACCATCGAGCTGTGCCCGAGGCCCGTGTTCGGACCGATCAGCAGGAAGAAGTTCGGGAAGCCGGCGATCGCCGTCCCGAGGTGGGCCTGCATCCCGTCCGACCAGGCCTCGCGCAGGGTCTGCCCGTCACGGCCGTACAGCATGTCCATCACCGGCAGGTCGGTCACGCGGAATCCGGTGCCGTAGATGATCGTGTCGACCTCGTGCTTCACGCCGTCGTCGGTGACGATGCCGTTCGGCGTCACCTCGGCGATGCCGTCGCCGACGACCTCGACGTTCGGCTGCGCGATCGCCGGATAGTAGTCGTCGGAGATCAGCACCCGCTTGCAGCCGAGGGTGAAGTCGGGCGTCAGCCGGGCCCGCAGCTCGGGATCGCGGATCTGCTGCGCGAGGTGATTCTCGGCGATCTTCTGGAACTGCTTCATCAGCGCGGGCAGCTTGGCGAACCCGAGCACCATCGACTCGCGACCCCAGTAGATCCCGGCCCGGACCGCCTTCTGCGTAAGCGGAAACCGGCGGAAGACGGCCTTCTCGAAACCGGTGATCTTCCGGTCCGGCCGCGGCATCACCCAAGGCGGCGTGCGCTGGAAGAGATGCAGTTCCTCGACCTCTGGCTGGATCGCCGGCACGAACTGGATCGCGGACGCGCCGGTCCCGATCACGGCGACCTTGCGGCCACTCAGGTCCAGGTCGTGGTTCCACTGCGCGGAGTGGAAGACATCGCCCTCGAAGGACTCGATCCCCGGCAGTTTCGGGTACGACGGCTCGGCCAGCGGCCCCATCCCGGAGAGCAGCAAATCGGCGGTGAAGTCGCCTTGGCTGGTGTGGATCCGCCAGTGATCCTCCTGCCAGTGCGCGGACTCGACGGCGCGGCCGAACCGGATGTGCGGACGGACCCGGAACCCGTTGGTCACCTGGTGCAGGTAGTCCTCGATCTCGGGCTGCGGGGAGAACGTGCTCGACCACTCCGGGTTCGGCGCGAACGAGAACGAGTACAGGTGCGAGGGGACGTCACACCGGCAACCCGGATACGTGTTGTCGCGCCAAGTCCCACCGACGTCACCGGCCCGCTCGAGTACTACGAAGTCGTGGTACCCGGCTTGCTTCAGCCGGACCGCCATCCCGATGCCGGCGAACCCGGTGCCGATCACCACGATCCGGTAGTGCTGCCGCTCAGCCGTCATCAGAACCTCCAGAGGGAGCAACGGAAGAACTTACTCGGAGTAAGTTACTCGGAGTCAGTTAGACTGCGCAAGTGACGTCGACCACGGACAACGCAGTACCGGCCAAGCGGCGACGGGATCGGGCGGCGCGGGAGCGGGAGATCCTCGACGCGGCCGAGCGGATCTTCGGCGAGCGCGGCTACCAGGGCACCTCGATGGACGAGATCGCCGCCTACGTCGGTGTCTCGAAACCGCTGATCTACCAGTACTACGGCTCGAAGGACGGCCTGTTCCTCGCCTGCCTGTCCCGCCTCCGCGCCCACCTCCTCGAAGCCGTCTCCAAGGAGGTGCTGGCCGCCCCGGACGCCGAGCAGGCGATGTACGCCGGGCTGGTCACCTGGTTCCGCTTCCTCGACGAGCACCCGCGAGCCTGGTCGGTGATCGTCGACGAGGGCATGCTGACCACCGGTCCCGCGGTGCAGGCGGCTGACGAGGTCCGCGCCGATTTCGTCGAACTGATCGCCATGATGGTCCGGCTCAACCTGCCGGCCGGCCGCGACACCGACGAGGAGGAGGTCCAGATCATCGCCTGGACCATCTCCGGCGCCACCGAGCGACTCGCGATCTGGCGCACCAAGAACAACAACTCTCCGTCCCCCGAAAAGGTCGCCCGCACCCTCCAAGACCTCCTCTGGCAGGGCCTCGAAACGCTGCGAAAGAGCTAGAGCCAGCCGCTGTCGACGGCGATTCGGGCCGCTTCGGCCCTCGTCCGAGCTCCGGTTTTGCCGATCGCCGCAGACAGGTGGTTGCGGACGGTCCCCTCGGACAGGTGGAGCTCGCGAGCGATGTCCGCGACCGTCCCACCTTCGCGCGCGGACCGCAGTACGTCGGACTCCCGGGCGGTCAACGGGCTCGTACCCGCGACCAGCGTCTCGGCGGCCAGCGACGGGTCGACCACTCGCAGCCCCTGATGCACCCGGCGGACCGCATCTGCCAGTTGCGCGGCAGGCGTGTCCTTCACCACGAACCCGGCCGCCCCCGCCTCCATCGCCCGCCGCAGATACCCGGGCCGCCCGAAAGTCGTAACGATCAACGCCCGAACCCCCGGCACGGCGGCTCGCAGCGCGGCGGCCGCCTCGATCCCATCCAGCCCGGGCATCTCCACGTCGAGCAGGGCCACGTCGGGTTTCGTCGTACGGGCTGACTCGACGACCTCGTCACCACGGCCGACCTCGGCGACCACCTCGAGGTCGGGTTCGAGGTCGAGCAGCGCGGCCAGGGCGCCCCGGACCAGGGCCTGGTCGTCCGCGATCAGCAGTCGGATACTCACGGAACCACCCTGACAGCCAGCCGGAATCCGTCATCGGGCGACTTGCCGACCGACAGGCTCGCGCCGGCCTGGTCGGCACGTTCGCGGAGCCCGATCAGGCCGTGCCCGGAGGCGCCGCCGCCCGGTCCCGGGCCCTTCCCGTCGTCGAGCACCTCGATCTGGTCCGCGTTCAGCCGGATCGTGCACTTCTTCGCGCCCGAATGCCGGATCACATTCGTCACACCCTCACGGACCACCCAGGCGAACAATTCGCGGTACTCCTCCGGCACCTCGTCGACGGTATTCGGCAGCTCGGCCCTGATGTCGGCCGCCTGCAACGCCGCGTGCGCCGCGACCAACTCCCCTGCCAGGCTCAGCTCGCGGTACCCGGCGACCGCGGCCCGTACGTCGGCCAGCGCCGACCGCGCGAGCTGCTCCACGTCTGCCACCTCGGAGGCGGCGCGATCCGGGTTGGCCGCGATCAACCGCTGCGCCAGCTCGGCCTTCACGGTGATCACGGTCAGCGAGTGGCCGAGGATGTCGTGCAGATCGCGGGCGAACCGGTTCCGCTCCTCCTGCACGGCCAGCTCGGCGAAGTCCTCCCGGGCGACGGCCAGCTCGACACTGCGCTGGATCGCCCGCTGCATCCCGAACACGGCCAGCGCGCCGAGGAAGATCGCGAACCCGTAGCTGCTGTCCTCGGTCCAGCCCGGCACCAGCCGCATCGCCAGTTCGGCACCGCCCAGCAGGACCAGGGTGACGGCGACCGCGACCGGCAACTGGAGCGCCATCATGCCGACGGCGGTGATGTAGACGAGCGCGGTCAGCGCGGTCTGGCCGGCCGCCGGAACCATCGCCAGGGTCAGGATCAGCATGACGCCCAGGTAGGCGAGCCGCTGCAACACCGGCAACTGGCCCGCCTTCAGCCCGACCTGACGGATCCAGACGAAGAAACTGAGATAGCAGAGCGCGAACAGCAACAGCGCGCCGATGCCGACCACGCGCTCCACACTGTGACTGTGCTTGACCATCTGCTGCAGGGGTTGGGCCAGGTAGAACAACCAGATCCCGGCAGCAAGCCAACCCCACGGACGCGGTCTGGTCTGGCCCCGTTCGGCCAGCGCGTCCAGTAGGGTCGGCGAGCTCTTCACAGTTGTCACGCTAGCCGGTCGTTCTCACGCACGGGCGGTGTCCGCGCGGTACCGGCGTAGTCCGATGAAGCCGAGCGCCACGGTCCAGCACAGCACCACCACCAGCGCGTGCATGTCCAGCCCGCTCTGCGACAACGCACTCCGTGAACTCAACCCGGTCCAGTACGCCGGGGTCAGGCGCGCCACGTCCTTCATCACGGCCGGCATCTGCTCGACCGGGAGCCAGAGTCCGCCGAAGGCCGCGATCAACATGGTGGTGAGACCGGTGATCGGTTGCACGCTGTCCGGCTTGGCGACGTACCCGATCACCAGGCCCAGCCCCGCGAACGGCAGCGCACCGAGCCAGGAGACCAGTGCGACCGAGATCCACTGCCCGGCGCTGAGGTGCACATGTCCGAGGATCATCCCGGCCAGGAACACCACCAGCATCGGCGGGATCGCCAGCAGCAGCGAGAGGATCACCTTCGTCATCACGTAGGCCTGCGGCTTCAGCGGGGTCAGCCGCAGCGTCCGGTTCCAGCCGCCGTCGCGTTCCGTCGCGATCACGCCGCCGCTGCTCATCGTGGCGTTCATCGAGCCGAACATCGCCATACTGACCATCACGTAGGCGATCGCCGAGATCCCGGCCTCGGTGTCGGACTCCTTCAGGCTGGCCCCGAAGATCAGGAACAGAACCAACGGCATCAGCACCGCGAAGATCAGCACCCGCCGGTTGCGCAGCGTCCGCTTGATGTCGAAGAGCAAGTAGTCGAGGTTCATGCCAGGGTCTCCTGTTCGGCGCCGATCGCCAGTACTGCGTCCTCGAGGTCGGCCGAAGTCACCTCGATGTCGTGGGCAAGGGTGTTGGCCAGCAGGTAGCGCAGGGTGTCGTCGGAATCCGCGCACTGCAGCAGTTCGACGTCCCCACGCGTCTCCACATCCCGTACGCCGGGGAGCGCGGCCAAGGCAGCCAGGTCCGCACCCGGCACGGTCGCCCGGATCGTCCGGCCCGACACGCTCGCCTTGATCTGCGCGGAGGTGCCGTCGGCAACGATCCGGCCGTTTCGCATCAGCACAACGCGATCGGCGTACGAGTCGGCCTCTTCGAGGTAGTGGGTCGCGAACAGCACGGTCCGGCCGTGTGCGGTCTCGGCGTGCATCGAGGCCCAGAAGTCGCGCCGGGCCTCCACGTCCATCCCGGTGGTCGGCTCGTCCAGCACGATCAGGTCCGGCTGCGGGATGATCGCCATCGCGAACCGCACCCGCTGCTTCTGACCGCCCGACAGACCCTTCATCTTGCGGCCTTTGAGATCCGCGATTCCCGCGCGCTGTAGGGCTTCTTGGGGTTGTAGTGGCTCCTGGTGGAGGCCGGCTACGAGGTCGAGGAGCTCACCCACCTTGGCGTCCTCGATGATCCCGCCGCTCTGCAACATCACGCCGACCCGGCCGGCCGCGATCGCGTTCGTCGGGGAGTCGCCGTACACCCGGACGTCGCCCTGATCCGGCCGCACCAGGCCCAGCAACACCTCGATCGTGGTCGACTTGCCGGCGCCGTTCGGGCCCAGCAACGCCACCACTTCGCCCGGCCGGATCGCGAGGTCCACGCCGGCCACAGCCTGCACTTCGCCGTACCTCTTGGTCACTCCGGTGAGGGTGACCGCAGTAGTTGTCGTCATGTATCTCAGATTGCTGTCGCGCGGCTGGGAAGGCCTCGGCTGCGCGTCACGAGGTGGGCATGACATCCGTCAGCCGCGGGCGTGTCAGATGTCGGGGGCCTCACTGCGCGAGGTGCGGGTGATGGTGATGGAGGCGCCCACCACGCAGGCCATACCGAGCAGCTGTATGGCGTCGAGTTGTTGCCGCAGGATCAGGAAGCCGGCGGTCGCCCCGACGGCCGGTTCGAGACTCATCAGGATGCCGAACACGGCCGGCCGCATGTTCCGCAGCGCGAGGGTCTCCAGCGAATAGGGCAACACGGACGACAAAAGCGCGATGGTCAGGCCGATCGCCAGTACGTCGGGCTGGACGAGCTCGCTCCCAGCGGAACCGATGCCGAGCGGCACGGTGATCGCGGTGGCGACGACCATCGCCAGCGCGAGCCCGTCGAGCTGGTCGAACCTGCGTCCGGTCTCGGCGCTGAGCAGGATGTAGCAGGCCCAGAGCGCACCCGCCGTCGCCGCGAACCCGACTCCGAGCCAGTCGACCGCGGACAGTTCGTGCCCGTTCACCAGGATCACGCCGAGGCCGGCCGCCGCGACCGCGATCAGATCCCGCCGGCGCCGCGACATCGCCGCCGCCAGCCCGAGCGGCCCGATGAACTCGATCGTCACGGCGACGCCGAGCGGCAGCCGTTCCAGGGACAGGTAGAAGGACAGGTTCATCAGTCCGAGGACGATGCCGAAGGCAAACACTGCGAGGAGATCCCGCTTGCTCCGCCGCCGGATCGACGGCCGCGCGATCAGCAACAGGATCGGCACGGCCAGGGCCAACCGGAGCCCGACGGTCCCGGGCGCTCCCATCCGCTCGATCAACTTCGCCGCCAGCGCCCCGCCGAACTGGACCGAGACCACCCCACTCAGCACCATGACCGTCGGCGGCACACGCACATGACTCACCCCCCGATCACACCATGCCCTCTCCCACCCCCAGCTCCCCGGCCACCTGCACAGTGTTCAAGTTGCCGGATCCTCGCTCTCGGTGAGCGACTGGGCCTACATCTGGCCGACCGGTGGCCTGCTGACTAGGGTTGGGTCCAAGCGAAGGGGGCGTGAGATGTCGATCGAGCAGTTCAGCCCGAAAGGGCGGTTGGCGGACACCGGCGAGGGGATCACGGGGGACGAACTCCAGCTGGCGGCGCGGAACCACGGGATGCCACTCGAGGCACTCCGGTACGACCTGACCCCACCCGGTCTGCACTACGTCCTGGTGCATTACGACATCCCGCTCACGAACGCGGCGAACTGGTTCCTCACCATCGACGGTTGCGTCGAGCAACCACTGTCGTTCGGCCTGACCGAGCTCCGGGCGATGGGCCGACAGACCGTCCGTGTCACCCTCGAATGCGCCGGAAACGGACGGGCCGCACTCCATCCGCGACCGATCAGTCAGCCCTGGCTCGTCGAAGCGGTTGGCACCGCCGAGTGGACCGGCGTACCGCTGGCCGATCTGCTGGCCGCGGCCGGGATCCGCAAAGACGCGCGCGACGTGGTGTTCACCGGCGCGGACCATGGTGTCGAGCGTGGCGTCGAACAGGACTACCAGCGCGGCCTCACCGTCGCGGAAGCCGTCGACTCCGGCGCGATCGTCGCCTGGGAGATGAACGGGATGCCGCTCCCCCCGCAACACGGCTATCCCCTGCGTCTCGTCGTACCAGGCTGGTACGGCATGGCCAGCGTCAAGTGGCTGCGCTCGATCGAACTCATCGACCACGAGTTCCGTGGCTTCCAGAACGCGGTCGCCTACCGCATTCGCTCCGAGCCCAACGAGCCAGGCGTGGCCATCACCCGGATCGAACCGCGGGCGCTGCTGATCCCACCCGGCCATCCCGACTTCATGACCCGGCACCGCTTCGTCCCGGCCGGCGACGTCACCCTCCGGGGCCGCGCCTGGTCCGGCTGGGCCCCGATCGACCGGGTCGAGATCAGCGTCGACGCCGGCGTCAGCTGGCACGATGCCAAACTGGATGCCGACGGCAACGACGAGCTCGCCTGGCGCGGCTTCACCCACGACTGGGCCGCCACCCCCGGCGAACACGTCCTCACCGTCCGCGCCCACGATCAGAGCGGCCGCGTCCAGCCGATCGAGGCCCCCTGGAACCGCGGCGGCTTCGCCAACAACACCGCCCAGCGCATCACCGTCCTGGTCACGTCAACTTGACCCGGCCCTGGAGGGTCGGGCTTGGAGGTAGGGCACCACTGGGTGTGGTGTGGCCTCCTCCGTCCGGACACCCTTATGGGGTGGCGGGGACGCGTGACTCACGCCCCGCTGTCCACGCGGTCTCGCCGCGGGCGGCGATGTTGCGGGAGGCGTTCCGGTCGGCGTGGGCAACGACCCCGCACGCCCGGCAGATGAAGAGGGCCTGGGTGGCCCGGTTCTTCTTGTCGATGTGATGGCACTCGGCGCATTCCTGGCTGGTGTAGGCCGGGTCGACGTACTCCAGTGGGACACCGGCCCGTCGGGCCTTGTACTCGATGAAGGCGCCGAGCTGGTGGAAGGCCCAGGAGTGGAGCGTGACCCGTTGGGGCTTGCGGAGCCGTACCCTCTGCCGGATGCCGCCCAGGTCTTCCAAGGCGATACCGGACGAGGTGCGTTCAGCCTCGGTCACGATCTGTTTGGCGATGATGTGGTTGACGTTCGCGGCGTGCCGCCGTTCCTTGCGGCGGCGGTTCTTCAGCCGTCGCTTCGCGGACTTGGTGTGCTTGGCCTGGAGCTTCTTGCGCAGCTCGAGCTGCCGCTTGCGGTGCCGGTTCAGGCCGCGACCGGCGGCCCGGTAGCCGGTGGACGTGGTGGCGATGTTGACGATGCCCAGGTCCACACCGACAAACCCTTCAGGGGTGTACTGCTCGGCCTCGGGGACCTCGCACACGGCGATCAGGAAGAACACGCCACCGCGCTCGAGCAGATCGGACTCGCCTTGCCGGTACTCGCGCAGCGTCTTGAGCTGGTCGGCGGAGCAGGCGAACCGCAGGTTCTTGAGCCGCCCGGCCACCGTCCAGATGCTGACGGTCTGCGCGTCGTACTGCCAGGACAGACACCGGTCGTCGTAGGGGTGCGCCGCATCCGGCCGGAAAACGATGGGCCTGGACTCGGCCCTGGCCCGACGTCTCGATCCCGGCTTGCCGAGGTTCCCGGCGCGGATGTTCGCCTGCAGCGTGGTGTAGGCGTCGCGGACCTTCTTGATCGTGTGCTGCGCGGCCTGGGCTCCCAGCCCGGCCACCTTCAGCTCGGCGTACGTGTGCTTGCGCAGCTCGTACTCCCGCGGAACACCCCGCTCGAACGCCACGCCCGACACCCAGTTCGCCCGGTCGTTGACCGTGCGCAGGGTCGCCTCCAGAGCCGGCGCCTGGGCGGCGTCCGGGATCAGTTTGACCTGCACAACGACCTTCACGAACGCGATCGTAACATCACTCTGTGTCACCGCGAGGGGAACCAAACCCATCATCCACAGGGGAACTAACGGTCGTCTACACCCTCCACGCACACTGGCGCCGCCTCTTGCGACGGCACCCCGCTGACGATCATCAACGACTACATCGAGCATCAGAAACAACCGTCGTAGACCACGGGTCAGAGCAGACCCGAGACGCGACTCCTCCCGGGCATGAACGCCCGGGGATCCTCGCCAGACTATCCCGAAACCCCGCGTGTCGCTGCCGCTCCGCGCCCTCGCCAGTCACATGATGGGGGTGGGACCGCACGATTCTCACTCCAGGAGACACGGGCGATGAACGGCACTGAGATCCACCTGCACGCACGGATCTTCCGCACCGGCACCACCTGGTACGCCGACGTCGACAACGACCTCGACCCCCAACCAGACAACCCCTACTGGTACGGCCTCTACCACTCGCAACGGACCGCGATCGAAGCCGTGTGTGCTCGCCTGGCCGCGTTCAACCTCGAGCAGGCAGAACGACTGAACCACCAGCCGCTGATTGCCTGACTCCGTCCGTCAGGCCGAGTGGCTGCGTCCGGTCCGATGAAACAAGGCGAGAGAGCGGCAACCACTCCGCCGGGAAACGTCGTGACGGCGATCACGGCTAGGTAGTCGTACCACTGCGGCCGCCACTCGACGGAGGCCGCGACGACGCGCGCCGGGTCTTCCGGATCTACCACCACCCTCACAGACGACGACCGCGAGGGATCGCGCACACGCCGACCATGGTCGCAAGAGCGTCACCTCGGCTCACAGTCCGTCAACGTACCGCGCCTTCGTTTGCAGCCGACTGTCACCAACCTGACGGCCGGGTACATCCAGCCGCAGTTCGCCGTTTGGCAGTACTGCGAGTGGGATGGGGTCGCTCAAGTTGCCGATGAATTGGCCGGCGGGGGCGTTGTGGTGGAAGGCGATGAAGGCCGGGCGGCCCGTGAGGGGGTCATCGACGATTTTGCCGGCGTATAGGGAGGCAGCGGCGTCGGCGGCGAAGAGGTGGTCTGAGAGGGGTTTGAAGGGGCCGGTTGGGGTGTCGCCGACGTAGTAGTGGGTGCCGGTGGAGGGGCCGATTCGGGTGAGTCGGTCGGCGCTGTTGGCGGCGGCGTAGGCGCAGAACAGCAAGTAGTAGCGGCCTTGGAGGTGGACGACCTGCGGGACTTCAAGGTGGCCGAAGTCGCCGGGGTCGGTGATCGGGCCGATGGGGGACCAGTCGGTGAGGTTCTCCGATCGGAGGAGGGCGACGACGCCTCGGCCGTCGGGTGGGCCGTCAGGGACTCGGGCGGTCACCAGCATCGCGTAGCCGCCGTCGGGGTCGGCGAACACGCACGGGTCGCGCCAGCAGAGGTCCGGCCAGACCGACAGGTCGAGTTGTTCGAAGTACGCCGGGTCCGCCTCGAGGATGAACGCGTCGTCCTTGGCCCAGGTGGTCAGGTCGGTGCTGTACGCCCGGCCGATTCGTTGCCGTAGGCCATCATCGCCGTTGCAGATGCCGGTGTAATACATCCACCAGCCGCCCTCGACCCGCAGCACCGAGCCGGTCCACGTGGCCAGGTCGTCCCAGGCACCCGCGGATCCTGGGCCGAGGGCGTCCGGCAGGACGGTCCAGGTGCGCAGGTCCTGGGACACGGCGTGACCGATCCGGGCGTTGCGGTGCCGCAGGTCGGGGTCGCCGAGCGCGCGTGGAGCCTTCAGGAAGAACAGGTGGATGTCGGGCCCGTCGGCGGCGAACCAGAAGTCCCAGGTCCAGTGGTCGTCGAGTGCAAGCATAGGCAGTCCTTCAGTTATCGGTCCCGGCCAAAAGCCAGGCTTGGAGGGTGGTGATCCGGGTACGCCGTCCCGCCGCGACGGTCAGCGCCGGCGGTCCAGAGCTGACGTCGATCCGGGTGGTCAGGCTGAGGTGGTCGCCGAGGTAGGCCTCGACTATCGAGTGGTCGACGAACACCCGCAACCGCAGCTCACCGCCAGGCAGTTCGGCAGGGCCTTCGTCGTACGCCATCGGCCGCCAGACGTCGTACGCCGCCGCACCCGGCCGGAGTACGCCGAACACGCGACGCATCGGGTCGACGACCAGCTCGGCAGAGAGCTCGTCGCCAACGGTGAGCCGGATCCGGAGCGGGTCGTCATCGGCCGGTAGGACAGCCTGCAGATCGAGTTCGAGCTGCATTCCTGAGAAAGGCTCGGCGTCAAGCTGTTCGGTTCGCAGAGCTTCGAGTTCACGCACAGGCTGGACTGCCAACCGGCCGTTCGCCAGTGAGAGTTCGAGCGGAAGCCCGGCGTTGTGCGCCCAACCTCCGGCGTACTGCGCCTCCGGGCTCCGGCCGTCCTGCGCGATGGACCACAGGATAGTCCGCCCGTCGTCGAGCACGTTTCCGCTCGGGCCGGTGAAGTGGCGGCCGACGTCGAACCGGCGTGGTTCGGGGTGATCCGGCGTGAAGGTCGCCGAGACCGGGTCCCAGCGACCGATCCAGTGCACAACCTCCACAACCGTGTCCGCCGGCCGATCCCGCCACCACGGACAGACCAGCAACACGTGCCGACTCAACCCGTCCCCGTGAACGGGCAGCAGCACCGGCAGCTCCCACATCTCCCCCGTCTCCGGGTACGACGCTTGGTCGCCGACGAGCAACCGTCCACCCACAGTCCATCTCTCTCCATCGACGGACCGATAAAGCAACGCAGTACCGCCGCGACCCACCACACCGGCGCCGACGAGCATGAACCAGCCGCTCTCCTCCCGCCACACGAACGGGTCGCGGAACTGCCCGGCCGCCAGATCGGGCTCGTCCGGCATCACCACCAGCAAGGCATCGTCAGCAACCCAGCCGTCACCGGCTCGACGGGCCACGGCTACAGCCTGATCGGGCTCCCGACGGAAGTCTCCCGCGGTGAAGAACAGCAACGGCTCGCCGTCGTCGCCGAGCACGCTGCTGCCGCTCCAAATCCCGTCCGGCGCGACCGGCACGCGGTCCGGTGCGAGCGCCGGAGGCAGATGCGTCCAGTGCACCAGGTCCTTGCTGATCGCGTGGCCCCACTCGATCGCGCCCCAGAATGGTCCACGCCGATTCGCCTGATAGAAGAGGTGGTGGACGCCGCCGATCTGGATCGCACCGTGCGGCTCGTTCATCCAGTTCGCCGGCGGCATGAAGTGGTACTCCGGCCGATTCGGGTCCTCACCACGCAGCGACCGCAGTTCGGCGACGACGTCCAGATCGGGTAGATCCGGCCGGCCGAGACCAACGCGTCGAGCCGCCGCGGCCGGATCGGTCAGCACCTGTACGTCGGCGAGCTGCCCACAGGACGACTCGTCGGCACCGTCCGGCTGGTCCGCCCGGCGGCCGAGCACCGGCGTACCGGACGGCAGCGGACCGTACCAGGACGCACTCGCCGCCAACACGCCGTCGACCGACAGCTGAAGCTCTGATCCTGTCGCGTGCAACGTGAGCCGAGCCCAGCGACCAGGCACCAGCGGCTCCGCGCCGACCAACTCGCACCGCCGCTCGCCATCCCGTACCTCAAACGAAGCCCGACCCCACCGGTCATGCCCGAGCGTGACGTGCTGGTCGTCGCCGTCACCCCAACTGACCAGGCCGGACGGCCGGCCGGTCAGCGAGGTGAGGGACAGCGCCGCGAACGTCGCCTCGACCAGGATCGGACCGCTCACTTCACTCCTCGGTGCCGGTCGTACGCGGTCTGATAGACCGACATCAGCTCGTCGAGTCCCGCGCTCTTCAGTTGCGCGAGGTAGGTGGCCCAGTCCTTCTCCACCCCACCGCGAACGATCCAGGCCGCCCGCTTCTCGTCGACCAGCGCCTTGAGCTCGGTGCTGATCTCGTTCACCTGTTGCAGTTCCTCCTGGGTGAAGAACACCAACGGATACGACTGCTTCTCGGCGTACGGCAGGTAGGTCTTCTCCAGATCCTTCTGCCGCTGCGCCGCCCGCGGCTCGGGCGCGACCACTGCCTTGAAGTCCTCCTTCAACACCACTCGCGGCCCACCGGGCGCGATCCGCTGCTTGCGCTCGCCCGCGCTCTCCCCGGCCTTGTCCGGCATGCTCACCAGTACTCCGGACGCGTCCTTCTGCAGTCCTTCACCGATCGGCCCCCAGGCCACCTGCGCCGACATCACCGGGTCGTAGAGGCGGTCCACCCAGCGCATGGTGACCTCCGGGTACTTGTTCACCCGGGTGATCGCGAACGCGTCTCGGCTGTAGTCCCCGCCGTTCGCGCGGCCGACGAGCCGGCCGGCCAGACCCTGCAACGGTGCCATCAGCGCGTAGTCCTTGACCCGCCCGGCGCCGACGACCTCCTCGGTCTCCCACCAGACGAACGAGCCGACCACCGGGTCCTTGCTCTTGCCCTTGGCAAGGTACTGCTTGTCCGTCTGGGTGAATGCCTCGCGATCGATCAGCCCCTCGGCGTACCACTTGTGCAGCGTCGCGATCGCGTCCCGGTACTGCGGCTGCGAGGCCGTGTGGATCACCTTGTCGTCGCGGACGATCCGGTGATCGGGGTTGTCCGGCATCCCGGACAGCGCGGCGAACAGGTCGCCCACGTCGGCACACCACCAGTTGCCGATGAAGCTGAGCGGGATCTCGTCGGCCTTGCCGTTGCCGTTCGGGTCCTGCGTCTTGAACGCCTGCAGCACCCGGTAGTACTCATCGGCTGTCGTCGGCATCGGCAGGCCGACCTTGGCCAGCCAGGTCGTGTTGATCGACCAGAAGAACGGGACCGCGCCGATGCCCAGTTCCTCGGCCGCCGGCAATGTGTAGATGTGGCCGTCCGAAGCGGTCACCGCGGCCTTGATCTCGGGGCGCTTCTCGAAGATCTTCTTCAGGTTCGGCGCGTACTTGTCGATCAGCGACTCCAGCGGGACCAGCGTCCCGTTGGCGCCGTTGACCGCGATGTCGGCGTCGCTGAACCCGGTCCCGTAGAAGGCGTCCGGCAGATCGCCGCTGGCCAGCAGCAGAGCCTTCTTCTCCTTGTAGACGTTCTCCGGCAGATTCTCCCACTTGATCTGTACGCCGGTGTCGCCTTGCCACTGCTTGACCAGCGTCATGGTGCCGTAGTCCGGGGCGAGCGGCGCCTTCTGGCCGGAGAACCGCAGCGTGACCGGCTGATCAACCAACGGCAGCCCGGTCTCCCGGAAACCGACCGCGGCCGAATCCCCCGAGACCTTCGTGCTGTCGTCGCCCGAACAGCCGCTGACCAGTCCCAGCGACAGTACGACGGCGATGGTGAGGACCTTCTTCATGCCAACCTCCTCAACGGAGTTATACGTATGATGTGAGTCCGTCCCGGGGCGCGGACGGGGTGGTGAACACTCAGCCCTTGAGCGCGCCGGCAACGCCGCCACGGTTCAGGTACTTCTGCGCGAACGGTGACACGATGAGCAACGGCAGCGTGGAGACGACGATCATGCCGTACTTCACCAGTTCGCCGACGCGTTGCTGTTCCGCGTACGACGCCAAGTCGCTGCTCAGATTGCCCGTGGCCGACAACTCGGACTGCACCAGGATGTTGCGCAGTACGAGCTGCAGCGGGAACTTCGACTCGTCGGTCAGGAAGATCAGCGCGTCGAAGAATGCGTTCCAGTTCCAAACCAGGTGGATCAGCACCAGTACGGCGACCAGCGGTTTGGCCAGCGGGAGCACCACCTGGAAGAAGAACCGCAGCTCGCTCGCGCCGTCCAGCTGGGCCGCCTCCCGCACCTCCCCGGGGATCGCGGAGCGGAAGTACGTGCGGGCGATCAACAGGTTCCACACCGCCACCGCGTTCGGCAGCACCATCGCCCACACCGTGTTGAGCAGGCCGAGATCCTTGACGACCAGGTAGCGAGGGACCATACCGCCGTCGAAGAACAGCGTGATCAGGAACAACGCGGTGATCAGGTTCCGCCCCGGCAGGTCCTTGCGGGACAGCGCATAACCGGCCGACAGGATCAACGCCACACTGAGGGCGGTCGCCAACGACGTGTAGAGCAACGAGTTCCCGATCCCGCGCCAGACTCTCGCGTCACCGAGCAGCCGCTCGTAACCGTCCAGCGTGAAACCTTCCGGCCAGGCCCAGACCCGCCCGTCGTTGACGGCATCCGGCTCGCTGAACGAGGCCACCACGATGAAGTAGAGCGGGTACACGATCGCCAGCACAGCTGCGCCTAGCACGCCCGCCGCGACCACTGTGTAGACGCGATCGCCGAGGCTACCGCCGGTCCGGCCCCGGCGCCTTACGCCGATGACTCGGCGGGCCGTGACCTGCACGGTGCTGCCCATCTCATATCCCCTGACCCCGGCGAGCGCGCCGGACGACGACGTGGAACGTGACCAGCAAGGCGAGGTTGATGACGGAGTTGAACAATCCGATCGCGGCGCTGTAGCTGAACTGCGCCTGCTGCAACCCGGCCTGGTATACGTAGGTCTGGATCACCTGGGAGGTCTCCCGGTTCAGTGGGGTCTGCATCAGCAGCGCCTTCTCGAAGCTGACGTTCATCAGGTTGCCGACAGCAAGCATGAAGAGGACCACCACGGTCGGCAGGATGCCCGGTACGTCGATGTGCCGGATCCGCTGCCAGGTGTTCGCACCGTCGACCCGGGCCGCGTCGTGCAGGGCCGGATCGATCGCGGAGAGCGCGGCCAGGTAGATCAC
The DNA here is from genome assembly GCF_004361855.1 of Kribbella caucasensis. Lineage (GTDB taxonomy): Bacteria > Actinomycetota > Actinomycetes > Propionibacteriales > Kribbellaceae > Kribbella > Kribbella caucasensis. Next base: position 23,275 of record NZ_SNWQ01000011.1, on the reverse strand, counting down.
CAGCTGGAAGCCGGACTCCTGCCAAACCGTCGAGGACACGAACAACGGCCGGAACCACTCGGGCGACCCCATGAAGAGCACCGGCTCACCGCCGAACAAGGTGACCAGGTGGTTCACCAGGCCCGACCTCGGAGACAGCAGCACGTACATCATCCCGACCACGACGACAGTGGAGATGAACGTGGGCGAGTACAGCACTCCGTTGACGAACTTCCGCAGCCGCCCGTCGCGCAGGTTGTTGACCATCAACGCCAGCATGACCGGGACCGGGAACGCGACCAGCAGGTTGACAACAGCGAGCGTCAGTGTGTTCTCCAGCACCCGCTCGAACTGTGGTGAGCCGAAGAACCGCTCGAAGTGCTGCCAGCCCACGAACGGGCTGCCGCTGAATCCGTCCACCGGGTTGTAGTTCCGGAACGCGATCTGGACGCCGTACATCGGCCAGAACTTGAACATCACCAGGTACACCAGCGCGGGCAGCACCAACAGGTAGACCTGCCACAGCCGGCCCATCCGCCGCAGAACCCCGGGTGGGCGCGAGATCGCGACCTGGCTCATCATCGGTCCCCGACCGAGCCGCGTTCGACCAGCGGGCACTCGACCGCGTCGACTCCGGCACCGCTGCCGCCGGCCAGCAGCCGGGCGACCCCACGTCGGCCCATCTCGGCGAACGGCAACGCCATCGTCGTGAGGCCGGGCCGCAGGTGCGCGGCGATCAAGGTCTGGTTGTCGAACCCGATCACCGAGACATCGTCGGGAATCCGCAACCCCAGGTCGGCGGCGGCCTGATAGGCGCCCCATGCGGTTCGGTCGTTGGCACAGAAGATCGCGGTCGGCCGCCGCTTACGGTCCAGCAGCCGGGCGGCATGCCGGTACGCAGTCTCGGCGTCACCGTCACCGCGCTTGACCAGGGTCCGGTCGAGCTTCAATCCGGCGTCCTCGATCGCATCGACGAACCCGCGCTCGCGTTCCACGACGGCCGGCAACCCGGACTCCAACGTGTTGATGTTGATGAACGCGATCCGTTCGTGCCCGTGGTCGATCAAGTGTCGGGTCGCCGCGCGGCCACCGGCGTACTCGTCCGGCACGACGGCCGGCAGCGAGCCATCCTCGGTCTCGGCGTTCAGCACCACCGTCGGCACCTCACGCAGCGCCGCCGGCACCTTGAGCCGGCGGTGGTACATCGCGGCATAGACGATGCCGTCGACCTGCCGGGACAGCAACGAGTCGATGCCGCGCTCCTCGAGATCGCGGTCGCCGCCAGTGTTGACGATCAGCATCAGGTGACCGTCGGCCCAGGCGCGGTCCTGCGCTCCTTCGATGATCTCGCCCGCGAACGGGGTACTGGCCACGTTGTCGCCGATGAAGCCGAGCAGCCGCGAATGCCCCTCCCGCAAGGATTTGGCCGCCGAGTTCACCCGATACCCGAGCTGCGCGACCGCGGCCAGCACCCGGGCCCTGGTCTCGGCGGAGACCCGGGAGCCCTCGACGTCGTTCAGCACCAGGCTGACCGTCGCCTGACTCACTCCGGCCGACCGAGCCACGTCGTGCATGGTCGGACCGGACCGCTCGGACCGCCTCGGCGTCATCCGGCACCTCCGCTAGTTATACGTATCACTAGATTCTGCGGTTGAACGTACGCCGATCGAAGGGAGCACGTCAACACCTCGGGACGCGAGAACCGGCGGCCGGATCTCTTTGGCCGCCGGTTCTCGCGTTCGCCTTCCTCAGGTCACTGGCGCTCAGGCGAGTCGGCCATCAGATCGTCGATCTCCTGCCTGGTTGCGTCGGGCAGGGGGCCGAAGGGGATTGCGGCCGCGTGTTCGGCGGCTTGCTCGGGGGTTCGTGCGCCGGGGAGGGGGATGATCGCCGGGTCCAGGGCCCAGAGGTAGGCCAGGGCGCCTTGGGTCAGGGTTCTGCCGCCGGTGGTCAGTAGTTCCCTGACCTTGTCGAGGCGCTGGAGCCAGTCGGCCATGGCGTCGTCGTCGAAGTACGTCCACCACGGAGTGTCTCGGCGTACGTCGTCGAGCGCCGGGCGGTTCGAGAGGTCGTATTTGCCGGTGAGCAGCCCCATCGCGAGCGGCGTCCGGGCCAGGACAGCCAGGCCGTGCTCGCGTGCGGCGGCAAGCGATTCGGCTCGATGGCCAAAGACGTTGATCTGCATCTGCGCACTGACCGCGTGCGCCGACCGGCCGAAGGTCGCGACGACGGCGGGGGCGTCGACGCTGGTGCCGAACGCCTTGATCTTGCCGGCGGCAACGAGTTCCTCGAGCGCCGCGACGATCACCTCCGCCTCGGCGGCGTTGTCCGCGCCGCCGTGCAACTGGTAGACGTCGATGGCGTCGACCTTCAGCCGGCCCAGGCTCGCGTCGCACGCCTTACGAATGTCGGCGGCGGTCGGCCGACCGGCCGCGGCCACACGGCTCTCCTCGTCGAAGGTGTTCGCGAACTTCGTCGCCACGATCACCCCATCACGAACATCCGCCGACAACTGCCCGAGCGCCTCCCCGACCACCCGCTCACTGTGCCCCGCGCCGTACACATCAGCCGTGTCGAACAATCGCACCCCACCCTCGATGGCAGTGTGGATCATCCGGATGCTCGTCTCGTCGTCCACCTCACCCCACCCGGCCGGGCGGCCGTCGTACGTGAACGGCCCTCCAATCGCCCAGCACCCGATACCCAGCGCACTCGTGGTGCGCCCGCCCAATCTCCGATCAGTAACCATGCCCCCGAGCATCCAACCTGGAGTCCACTCCAGGTCAACCCTTGACGACTTCAGCCGGAGATCAGCCGAAGCCGACTGCGAAGGCGACGCCGAGGCAGGCGGCGGTGATGACGAGACCCAGTAAGGCGTCGTACCAGTGGAATGACCAGTCGGCCGTAGCGAGGATCACGATCGTGGGATCCGACGGATCGACGACCACCTCGACCTTGTCGCCGACGACCGGGGGCTGATCGAGTTGATCGGCGCCATCCAGGTCGACGGGATGGCCGTCGCCGGGGCGCGCGACCTTGACGATCCGGTCGTCCTGATCCGACCACTTGTCTGCCTCTACCGAAACCACTTCGACCTGGTGCACCGGTCCGGCCTCGACCAGGCGCTGGTTGTCCCGGACGGCCCAGATCCCCAACGGGAGGATCGCCAGTGAGCCCAGCACCAGGACGACGCCGACGATCATCCGCAGTACGGTCAGTGCTCCGAGGCCGTGATCCGCGGCTCGACGGGCCCGCCGGCCGAGAGGACGAACCGGGCGGGGTTTGGTGAGGTCCTTCCACCAGGTGCGGTTCTCGACCAGGAAGCGAGCCGGGTAGCAGGCCGCTCCGGCGATCGCCGCGCAGATGAGTGGATTCTCGAAGAGGAAGCTGGGGCGGGTCAGCCAGCCGATCAGGTACAGCAGACCACCGCTCGAGGTGAAGAAAGCCAGCAGGATAAGGAGCTGCCGACCGTGCAGGTCATCCTCACGCACTTGCCCACCCCATGCTCAGCAGTATGTAGCCAACCCGGGGGTCCTCCTCACTCGGGTTCGTTGTGGTCGACGTACCGATGTACAGGAGGTAGTCGGCGGCCGGGGCATTCGTGGGCTGGTCTTCAGTCGTGGAGAGCTCCCGAGCGGGTACTACCTCATGTCGATCGGTACAGACAACGCGGCCGTACGCCACCGGCGCGGCTGCCGATGGCGGGTTGTGGGGGCGCTGACCCTCACTCGGGTTCGTTGGCGGCGTCTCCTCCGATTTGGTAGGGGGTGGTTACGCCTTCGTACATGAGGTGGGTCATTAGGCCTTCGGAGGCGTGGGGGAGGTTGTGGCAGTGGTCCATCCAGAGGCCGGGGTTGTTGGCGACGAAGGCGATTTCGTAGGTTTCGTTGTCGTTGACTTCCAGGGTGTCGATCCACCAGGGGGAGCCGGTGGAGGGGACGCCGTTGCGGGAGAGGACGACGGCGTGGTGGCCGTGGAGGTGCATGGGGTGGGATTGGCCGGACGAGTTGACGATCTTCATGCGGACGGTGTCGCCTTCGGAGACCATGAACATCGGGACGTCGGGGTACTTGTGGCCGTTGATGGTCCACCAGAGGCCGGGGACGCCGTCGAGGAAACCGGGACGGCGGCCGATGCGGTACTCGAAGTTCCGGTTGGCCGCGGCTGGGTCCAGGCCGAGGGGTGCGGGGGTGCCGTAGGTCAGGAGGTCGACGGTCGCTGAAGGTAGCGGGTCGGTTGGGGCGGTCGAGCCTGGTGGGCCGATGGTGAGGGAGGCCGAGCCCGTGTCCAGGCGGACTGCGCCGGAGGCGGGGATGGTCACGTCGAAATCGGCGCGGGCGCCCGCGGCCAGGGGGAAGGTGTCTGTGGTCGGGGTTGGGCCGTGGAGGTCGCGGCCGTCTACGGCGAGGACGCGGTATGGGGCGCCGACGAGGCCGGTGCGGATGAGGGCGTTGTCGGTGTTGATCACCCGGACCCGGAGCCGGGTGCCGGGCGCTACATCCACATGCTGTGAGCCCGTTCGGCCGTTGATGGTTCGGCGGTCGTCGTAGCTGTGGATCGCGGCGACCACGTCACGCTCGGCAAGACCGGGCGGCGAGCTGACGATGGCGCCGAAGAGGCCGCCCCGGACCTCTTCGCTGGAGACCTGGTGCGAGTGGTACCAATACGTCCCGACCTGAGACGCACGGAAGCGGTACACATGCTTCTGACCAACCCGTACTGCGTCCTGGGTGACGCCGGCTACCCCGTCCTCCGCGTTGGGGACATCGAGTCCGTGCCAGTGCAACGTGGCTCCGTCGGGGACCGACTCGTTGACCAACGTCACCTGGACCAGGTCGCCAAACCCAGCCCGGATCAACGGACCGGGTGAAGTGCCGTTGAGGGTGTAGCCGTCGACGGTTTCGCCCGACGCCAGGGTGAACTTCTGCTTCCGAGCAACCAGGGTGACCGCGACATCCGGCGTACCGGTCTTCGGGCCGGTCAGGTCGGCGACGGTTCGGCCATTGTGATGCTCGTGACCGCTGGACGCGGGGCCGCCGCCGTAGTCGGCGTACCCCATGTCCATGGCGGAGTACGTGCCGGGGACCAGACTGGCCGCCCACAGGTAGGCCAGTGGTACGAGGACCACCAGCGCCACCCCGAGGGCGACCAGCCGGTCCCGAAGCCGCTTAGACACTGGTCGCGGCCGGGGTTGTGGTCGACGCCCGACGGGAGGCCGCGCCCGCGACGCCGGCGATGGCGAGGCCGTTGATGCCGTGCAGTACGCCGAGCGCCGGGAGCCCGAAGGACACCACCGCCAGGAGGAACTGGACGACCACCAGGCCGAGCACGATCGCGGCCAGCATCCGTCCACGCGGTACGTCGGTCAGGAAGGACACGATCAGGAACACCAGGGCGACCAACCCGATCGCAGTGCCCGCGATGCTGTGGTAGCTCTGGCCGAAGTTGCTGTAGTCCGCCCCGATCGTGACCCCGTCCTCGGCGTCGCCGGCGATGGTGAACCCGGCCAACGCGATCGACGCGACCTGGAGCACCACCGCCAGGGCGATCAGCGACGCCAGCGCCCGGTACGCCGTCCTCATGCCCGGCTCTCCCGACGGCGCTTCGCGAACAAGACCACGCCCGCGATGATCAGCAGTGGCAGGAACGGCGGATGCCCACCGCCGACCACGCAACCGATCGTGGCGATCAACGCGATCGCAGCCAGCGCGATCAGCACCGGGAACGGGATCTTCCCGAGCGGACCCTTCGCCGCCCACGGCGGTCGGCCAGGACCACGCTTGTACTGCGAACCGCCCGCGCCGGCACCGTGCGCGGAGGCGCCGGCGGACGCCCGTTGGTCGCCTGGGAGGTCGGCGAAGAGAGCGGCCAGGTCAGCCTCGGTCTTCGCCTGCAGGGCCTCACCGACGCGCTCCTGGTGTTCCTCCGCGCTCAGCCGGCCGGCTTCGTAGTGCGCGCCGAGACGCTTGACCGCGTCCTCGCGCTCCTGGTCGCCGATGCGGATCGGCCCGCCCGGCCTCTCGTCAGTCATGACACTCCTCGGTGCTCGCAGTTGTTCCGACTGCACCGATCGTGTCGTTCCGACCCCCTGTTCCGCGTCGCCTCGGCGGCTACACCTCGCCTACCGCCGGGGGAGCACACTGCGCCGCCAGACGCAGTACGACGTACTCCCCCGGTGGTACACCAACCCCGGGGAAACCCTCAGGACGCGGCTGAGAGGATCTGATTCACCTCGTCGTTCGCCTCGGCCAGGGACGAGGGGTCCTTCTCGAAGGCGAGCACCGACTCCATCGCGGGAGTCATCACGGCGTTGACGTCTGCGGAGTTCGGGTTGGCCGGGTACGCGAACACGTCCCCCGCCTCCACCGGCTCCAGGAACGGCGTCACGTCCCACCCGTCAGCGGCGAACGCGGCCTTGGCCGCCGGCATCGACTCGGTCACGGCCGGGAACACCACGCCCGCCTTCGCCACGATGTCCTGCGCGGTCTTCGACCCGAGGAACTTCACCCACGCCCACGACGCCTCCGGCCGCGTGGTGCCCGCCCAGATGGTGTCCGCGAGACCGTTCATCATCGACATCCGCTTGCCGACCGGGCCCTGCGGGAGTCTGGCCAGCTTGGTCTTCACCTGCTTCAGACCGGCGTAGGTGCCGAGCATCCAGGATCCGTTCGGCGTCATCCCGTACTTTCCGGCGCCGAACGTCGTGGTCACGTCGACCCCTGACGTCGCCTGCGCCAGCGTCGGCATGTATCCCTTGGTGATCAGGCCGCGCCACCAGGCGATCGTCTCGGTGAACTTCGGATCGCCGTAGAAGAACTTGGTGCCCCACGGCTCACCCTCGGAGTACTTCCAGCCGTTCGACGCGGCGTACCAGCTCCAGCTCGTCTGACCGTCCGAGCCGCCGGCATCTGCGAAGCCGAGTCCGTAGACCGCGACGTTCTTCTTGTCGAACCCTGACTGGTCGCCACGGCGGCCCTTCGAATCCACCGTGAGCCGGGCGACGATCTGCTCGAAGGTGCCGCCGTCCTGCGGATTCCAGGTCATCGAGTTCAGCTGCTCGGCACTGATTCCGGCCGCCTCGGTCAGTGCGCTGTTGTAGAAGTAGACCTCGGTGTCCCAGTCCTTCGGCAGGCCGTACCGCTTGCCGTCGGCACCGATCCAGCGATCCGCCAGCCGGGGCTGGTAGATGGTCAGGTCGAGGTTGTCCTGGGCAACGTATTCGTCGATCGGCAGGAGCTGGTCCTTGGCCGCGAACAGCGGGTACCTGGACGAGTGCGAGGTGAACACGTCGGGTGCCGTCTCGGAGATGAAGCCGGTGACCAGTTTGCTCCAGTAATCGTCCCAGCCGTACTGCTCGATCTTCACGCTGTACTGCGGGTTCTGCTCGTGGAACACCTTCGCGCACTCGGTGTACATCGGCAGCTGGGCCGAGTCCCACAACCAGTAGATCACCTCACCGGTCCCACGGGACGCGGCACCGTTGTTGCAGCCGGCCACCGCCGGGGCGACCAGTCCGGCCAGCCCGGCCTTCAAGATGGTACGTCGGGAAATGTTCATCGCGGTCCTCACTTGATCCCGGAGAAACCGATGGAGTTGGTGATCCGTTTGGCGAACGCCAGGAACAGGATGATCATCGGCAGCGCCGCGATCAGCGTGGCCGCCATCAGCCCGGCCCAGTCCGGCGAACCCTGCGGGGTCTGCGACCGGAAGATGCCGAGGGCAACCGTCAGGACGCGGACGTTCTCCTGCTGGCCGACCAGCAGCGGCCAGAAGTAGTCGTTCCAGGAGTTGATGTAGGTCAGGATCGCCAGCGTCGTGATCGGCGCGGCGCTCATCGGGATGATCAGGCCGAAGAAGATCCGCCGGTGCCCGGCCCCGTCGATCATCGCCGCCTCCTCCAGTTCCCGGCTGATCCCGAGGAAGAACTGGCGCAGGAAGAAGATCGCGAACGGGGTCATGAACGCCGCCGGCAGGATGATCCCGGCGAAGCTGTTCAGCAGGCCGAGGTTCTTGATCAGCACGAAGTTCGGCAGCGTGGTGAAGATCGGCGGCACCATCAGCGCGGCCAGGAACACCGCGAACACCTTGTCCCGGCCGGGCCAGCGCAGCCGGGCGAACGCGTACGCCGCCATCGCGCTGAAGAACACCTGGCTGACCGTCGTGACAGTGGACACGACGACCGAGTTGCGCAGATAGAGCCAGAAGTTCACCGAGGCGCCGGAACCACCTTGCGCCTGGGCCTCCTCGACCGTCGCGAGTCCGAGCACTCGCTTGAACGCGCCGAGTGTGGACTCCACCGGGAGCAGCGAGTCCGAGTTCCCGGCGAGCTGCGTGTTGTCCGACAGCGCGGTACGGAGCATCCAGTAGAACGGGAACAGGGTCAGCAGCATCAACACGATCAGGCAGACCCAGGCGACCGTACGGCCGGGGGTCAGAGCCCTTCTTCTGGTCGCGACGCTCATGCCAGATCACTCTCCTTCGCCCGGAGCAGCCGCAACTGCAGCAGCGAGACGATCGCGAGGAGGGCGAACAGCACCATCGCCATCGCCGACGCGTAGCCGAAGTCGAACCGGGTGAACGCCCGCTCGTAGATGTAGTAATAGATCACCCGGGTCGCGTTGATCGGACCGCCCTGGGTGGTCACCGCGACCGTGTCGAAGATCTGGAACGACCCGATGATGGTGACCACCAGCACCATCACCAGCACCGGCCGGAGCAGCGGCAACGTGATCCGCCAGAACGTCTTCATCTCGGTGGACCCGTCCACCTCGGCCGCCTCGTACACGTACGTCGGGATGGTCTGCAGGCCGGCGAACACCAGGAGCGCCGTGTAGCCCATGTGCCGCCAGACGTTGATCAGCGCGATCGTCGGGATTCCCCAGACCGACTCGCCGAAGAACGCGATCGGGTCGATACCGATCCAGCCGAGGAACTGGTTCACGATGCCGATCTGGAAGTCGAGCATCCAGTACCAGACCAGCGCGACCACGACGTTCGCCACCAGGTACGGCAGCAGCACGACCGCGCGAACCGTGATCGACTTGGTCAGCCGGTACATCAACATCGCGATGCCGACGGCAAGGACCGTCTGCAGCCCGATGTTGATCACCACGTACTCGACCGTGACGACGAGCGCGTTCCAGAAGAAGCCGTCCTGCACCATCCGCTCGTAGTTCTGCAGGCCGTTGAACTCGGGCGGCGAGAGCAGGCTGTACTCGGTGAAGCTCAGGTACGCACCGCGCAGCGTCGGCCAGATGTAGAACACCACGAACCCGACGGTCGCCGGGGCAAGGAAGATCAGCGCGACCTTCAGATCCCCGAGACTTCGCCGCCGGATGGGCCGAGCCTCCAGATCCCCGCGACTTCGTCGCCTGTCAGGTGGTGGTGCCTTGATGGTCGCGGTCACGGGGATCTCCTTCTCAGTCGGCGATCGACCAGGACTAGTCGATCGCGGTCACATCCAGCAAGATCGCGTTCTCGGGCCACTGGACGGGGATCTGCACCCCGACCGAGGCAAGTGCCGCGCCGTTCAGCTCCACCTGACCACCGTCGGTCCACCAGGACACCGAGCGCGACTCCGGACCGGGCGTCGGCGTCTTATTCACCCGATAGGTCCGGTTCGGGTCGAGTCCGGGCAGCCGTACTCGGCCAACGGCAGACGTGATCGACTGCGTCAGCTGTACGGCGGCGTACACCGCGCGCGATGCGTCTTGCGCAACAACACCGTGTAGCAGGAAGTCGTCCGAACCACGATCGGCCCGGACCACTCGGCCGGTGTGCAGCAGCGGCCGTAGTTCCTTGTGCAGGGCAACCCAGCCCTTTAGTTCTTCGCGTTCCTCGGCGGTCGCGGACGCGATGTCCCACTCGATGCCGAAGTGGCCGAACAACGCGGTGATCGCCCGGAACGACAGGGCCTGGGTCCGCCCGGTCGTGTGCGCCCGCGGCGGGCCGACGTGGCAGCCGATCAGTTCGGGCGGGAGCAGCAGTTGGGTGTAGCGCTGGATCTTCTGCCGTTCGAGCGCGTCGTTGCTGTCGCTGCCCCAGACCCGGTCGGTCCGCTCCAGGATGGCGAGGTCGACGCGGGCGCCGCCGGACGAGCAGGACTCGATCTCCAGACCCGGGTGCCGGCGCTTCAGCTCGTCCAGCAGCCGGTAGACCGCGAGCGTCTGCTCGTGGATCCCCGCCGTGCCGGTCAGCTGGTTGCCGCCGTCAACGAAGTCGCGATTGTGGTCCCACTTCAGGTAGGAGATGTCGTACTCGGTCAGCAGGCTGTCGAGCCGCTCCAGGATGTAGTCGTAGGCGGCCGGTACGCCGAGGTTGAGGCCCTGCTGGTGCCGCGCGGTCGGGGGCATCCGGTTGCCAGCGGCAAGGATCCAGTCGGGGTGCTCGCGGGCCAGGTCGGAGTCCGGGTTCACCATCTCCGGTTCCACCCACAGGCCGAACTGCAGGCCGAGACCGGTGACGTGGTCGACCAACGGGTGCAGGCCCTTCGGCCAGATCCCCTCGTCGACGTACCAGTCCCCCAGGCCGGCGTGGTCGTCCCGGCGGCCGCGGAACCAGCCGTCGTCGAGCACGAACCGCTCCGCACCGACCTCGGCGGCCGCGTCCGCGAGTGACTTCAGCTTGTCCAGGTCGAGGTCGAAGTACACGGCCTCCCAGGTGTTCAGGACCACTGGGCGCTGGGTCTTCGGGTGCGTGTCGCGCGCTCGGAGGTAGGTGTGGAACCGGGCCGAGATCTGGTCCAGGCCGACGCCGTACGAGCCGTAGATCCACGGGGTGGCGTAGGTTTCGCCGGTTGCCAGGCGGCCCTCGCCGGGGAGGAGGAGCTCGCCGCCGCCGATCACGGCGTACCCGCTCATCCCGCGCTCGGCGTACGAGCGGTGGTTGCCGCTCCAGGCGGTGTGGACGGCCCAGATCTCGCCGGTGCCGAAGTCGAAGCCGGGGGTGCCGGCGATGAGCAGGAGGGTCGCGTCGGCGCCGGTGCGGCCGCGGCGGTTGTCGCGGATGTGCGCGCCCTGCGTGAACACGTGTCGCTGTGGATGCCGCTCACCGATGTGCCGGCCGGTCATGTCGAGCAACTCGGTCGCCTCGGTCGGCACCGGCAGCGCGAGCACCAGCCCGTCGACCGTGTACGCCGATGGGCCGGTGTTCGTAAGCTCCGCCTTGGCCCGGACCAGGCCCGAGTCGGTCAACTCGATCACCAGGTGAACCCGCAGACCGGCACCCGCGTCGGTCGCCTCGACCTGGACGACATTGCCGGACTGCGCGACGGTCTCGAGCTGGAACGAGGCGGAGAAGTCCCGGCCGTCCCGGTGCCCACTGAGCCCGGGCAACCCGAACCAGCCGGCCGAGTACTCCGGGATGATCGCGATCGGCAGGTTCTCGTCGAGCCCGTTGCCGGCTTGCTCGGCACCCGCGCCGAGCCTCAGATCTAGCAGAGCCTGCTCGGACAACTCACCGAGGTCCGCACCCCAGTGCAGCACCGACGGGAGCGCCGGACCGGAGCAGTCCAGCACGAGGCTGACGCCCGCCGAGCGGAGCTGCAGCACCTTGATGTTCGACACTGTTGATTCACTCTGCTTTCTGATTGATTTCAGGACGGAACTATTTACCTTGACAAGCCGGATGTCAATGCTTCACAAAGTAAATTAAAGACCCTACGCCCGAGCCGGTCCCGCTACAACGAAGCAACGGCCGGATGGTCGGCCGTCAGCGTGCGAGCCGCGTCCTGATCAGCAAGTCATCCAGGGCGGCATCCGCACTCGACCGGTCGGGCAATGCGGACTCCGCCTCCGCCCGATCGAGCGTCGCCTGCAGCGCGATCACGTCACGGCTCCAACTGCCCGTCGTCCGGACCCTTGAAGCCGCCATGCTCGGCCTCGGCCTTCACCGCCATCAGGTCAGGCAGATAGCCCGGCGCCTCGGGCAGCTCGAGCAACGGCCGCACCTCGTACCGACCGGCCGCGGTGACCCCCCTGACCCGCCCGATTGCACCACGCTGCGCCGTCCCGCCATCACCATCCGGCCGGGCGACCCGCAGAACGACCTGGGTACCGATGGGAGCTGGGGTCCTTCGGTTGCCATGCCGCCCATGCTGCCGGACGAGCGGACCTCCACCACTCATCAACTGCCCCCGCCGGGGTGCCGCTGAGCGTGAGCCCGCCTCCGGATCGCCGGTTGATGAGTGATGCAGGTACGGTTTGCGCTATTGACAAATTTTCCTGTCAATATGAATCTGGTCGGCATGAAGCTGTTGGAGGAGCCGGAGAAGGTGCGGGCGGCGTTGTCGCCGTTGCGGCGGGAGTTGTTGCGGCTGCTGCGGGAGCCTTCGTCGGCGACGCAACTGGCGGCCGCGCTGGAGTTGCCGCGGCAGCGGGTCAACTACCACCTGCGGGAGCTGGAGAAGGCCGGGCTGGTCGAGCTGGTCGAGGAGCGGCAGCGGCGGGGCTTCGTCGAGCGGATCCTGCGGGCGACGTCGGGCGCCTTCGTGGTGGACCCGGACGTGATGCACGGGGAGTTCACCCGGATCCACGACCAGTACGCCGCGGAGCACCTGGTGGAAGTTGCCGCCGGCACCGTTCGGGACGTGGCCCGGATGCAGAACAAGGCGGATGCCGCTGGGAAACGGCTGCTCACGTTCACGTTGGAGGCCGAGGTGCGGTTCGCCGAACCGGGTGACGTGCACCGATTCACAGACGCGTTGACCGAGGCGGTGCGGCGGACGATCGAGGAGTTCGACAGCCCGTCCGGCCGGGCCTATCGCCTGATCGCCGGCGGCCACCCCGCACCCCGGAGTACGAGCGAAGGAGGGACAGCATGAGCGAGGAGACGCCGCGGATCGAGGTGACCGTGGCCGCGCCGGTCGAGGCGGTCTGGGAAGCGCTGCGGAACAAGGACAAGATCCGGCACTGGCACGGCTGGGAGTACGAGGGAGAGGGAGGGCTGGACCAGGAGATCGACCTGATCTACTTCAGCGAGTTCTCCGAGGACACCACTGCGCACGTGCTGGAACTCCAGGGTGAGCACGGCGGCGACCGGTTCGAGGTGGAGGCTGTCGAAGGTGGCTCGCGGCTCAGGCTGACTCGCGCACCGCACAGCGACAACCCCGAGTGGGAGGCGTACTACGACGACGTCACCGAGGGCTGGACCACGTTCCTCCACCAACTCCGGTTCGCGCTGGAACACCACCCGGACGAACCGCGCCGGACTCTGTTCTACTCGGGGACCGGTACGGATCCGTTGATGGAGGCGCTGAAGGTCCCGGCGGCACCCGTCGGAGCGGAGTACGAGCTGGATCTGATCGGCGAACCGGCGACCGGGCGGGTCTGGTACCGCTCCGAGAACCAGGTCGGCCTCACCGTCGACGGCTGGGGCGACGGCCTGCTCGTACTCAGCCACGTCGGGCCGAACGAGCAGAAGCCGCAGGGCTCCGCGATGGCGATCCTCACCCTGTACGGCGTGGACGACGCCGGGCGGGACGCGATCGACAAACGCTGGCGGGATTGGTGGTCGCCGCGGTACTCGACACCGGACGAAGGCTGATCGACAGACCCAGTTTGGCTGATCCACGGATCCGGAGTGCTGGCCCGATCGTGACAGGGCGCAAACGTGTCAGCACTCTCGGTCTGGTTTCGCTGGTTACCCAGCAGTACATTCACGCTGCACGGTGACCGCCACGGGGGTCCGAGTGGTCATCGACCTTCGGCGAGAGAGGCCTTCCGGTATGAGCCCGCGAAGTCGTCGTTTGTCCTTAGCAGCGTCCGCCGCCGTCCTCATGACTGCCAGCAGCCTGGTCGTCGCCACCCCCACCGCCCACGCCGACGGCCCCGGTTCCGGTACGCCGTACGTCGTCACGGTCGGGGACTCCTACATCTCGGGCGAGGCCGGTCGGTGGGCCGGCAGCTCGAACAACTCCGAGACACCCGCCGACGCCCTCGGGGCCCACGCGTACCACGACAACGCCGCGGGGACGGCCGAGCTGATCCCGAAATGCCACCGCAGCCGATCCGCCGAGTCCTACATCGGCGGCGGAGTCGGTGGTGTCAACCTCGCCTGCTCCGGAGCCCGTACGACGACCTCGGCCGGCGACGACTTCAAGCCCGGGCTCGACTTCTACGACAACGGCGCGGGCCGCCTCGGCCAGGCGAAAATGCTGCAGCAGTTCGCCACGACGCACAACGTGAAGCTCGTGGTCGCCTCGATCGGCGGCAACGACTTCAACTTCGCGTCGATCGTGACCCAGTGCGTGACCGACTTCCTGCTCTCGCCGTCGTGGTTCCCGGACTACTGCAAGGACGACTCGTCGGTGGTCGCGAACTTCACCAGCGCCAACGTCACCGCCGTACGAGCGAGGATCGCGGCGTCGTTCCAGAACCTCCGGATCGCGATGCGGAACGCCGGTTATGCGGACAACGCGTGGACCCTGCTGGTGCAGACGTATCCGTCACCGATACCGGCCGGGAGCGGATTCCGGTACGGCCAGAGTGGTTACACGCGGCAGAGCGTCGGTGGCTGCGGGTTCTGGAACGCGGATGCGGACTGGGCCAACTCCAGCGCGCTGACCACGATCAACAACACCGTCCGGGCCGCGATCGGGCAGTCCGGCCTCACCAATACCCGGGTGCTCGAACTCCAGTCCGCCTTCAACGGCCGCCGGCTGTGCGAGAACACCGTCGGGTTGTACGAGGAGGTCGGCCTGTCGTCGTGGACCCAGTCCACCGCCGTCGACAAGACCGAGTGGGTCAACCAGATCCGCACCGTCACCACGATCGGCTCGAACTACTACATCCAGGAATCCCTGCACCCCAACTACTGGGCTCAGCTGGCCACCCGGTCCTGCGTCCGGCAGGCCTACAACGCCGGCGTTCCCCGCGGCGGCACCTGCAACCGCTCGGGTACCGGCCTGCTCAACGGCGAACCCCGGATGGCGCTCAACTGATCCGGCCGTGGTGGAACCCCGGCTTGCTCGCCGGGGTTCCACCACGCAGGGCAATTTCAACAGCAGGGCAAATTCCAACAGCAGGACATGTGCCAGATTGTTGACGACCGTTGGAATTGCGTGACACGATCCGGATCATCATCGCAGAGCGATGCCGGTCCGAAGGAGTGCTCATGTCCGGAACGTTCGTCCTCATCACTGGCGCTTGGCACGGCGGCTGGGCCTGGCGGCCGGTGGCGGAACACCTGCGCGCCGCGGGGAATCGGGTGCTCACCCCAACCCTGCCCGGTCTCAGCGACGGCGACGACCCCACGGCGTACAGCCTCGGTGACGTCGTCGACTCGGTCGTCGACCTCTTCGAAGACGAGGACCTGCGCGACGTCACCCTGATCGGGCACAGCTGGGGTGGATACGTGATCACCGGCGCCGCGCCGCGAGTCGCCGGCCGGTTGCGCAAGCTCGTGTACTGGAGCGCGTTCGTCCCCGCCGAGGACCGCACCCTGTACGACGAGGTGCCGCCGCACTACCGCGAGTTGTTCGACGCCCAGGCCGCGGCATCGGGGAACAACTCCGTCACACTCCCCTTCGAGGTGTGGCAGGGGGCGTTCATGCAGGACGCCTCCGAAGAACTGCAGCGCCTGGTCCACAGCCTCCTGGTCCCCCAGCCGATGCAGTACTTCACCACCGCCGTCGACCCCGTCGACCCCGAACAACTGGGCGTCCCCGTCAGCTACCTCATCGGCGAGAACGACCAGGCCCTCCCCGAAGGCGAGTACGGCTGGTCCAGATTCGCCAGCCGTCTCGGCGTCACCCCACACACCGCCCCCGGCAGCCACGAGGCCTGCTTCACCCGCCCCACCGAACTCGCGGAGTCCTTCCTCAAAGCCTGAACGTGAAGCGTCGAACCTCGGCACCGACACGTACCCCGGGTTCAGCGGGATTCGAGCAGGGACTTGAGCCGGGCGAGGTCCTTCTGGTTGGCGCGGCGCATCGCGGCGGACATCAGCGGCGCGGCGACGCCGGCGAAGCCCGTAGGTTCACCGCGATTGCGCAGCGACATGTGCGTGGACCGATCGCCTGAGGACGACCATTGGTAGCTGGTCTCCATCGGGAACGGGCCCTGCGCGGTCCGCATCACGAGCCGCTCCAGCGGGACCAGTTCGACGATCTCGTACGTGTACGCGAGCCGCCGGCCGAGGAAGTGGGCGACGAAGTCCATCCGCGATCCGACCGTGACCGGCGGCTCGGTGCGCCACTCGATCGACTCGATGTTGGCGTACCACTCGGGCGCGTTCGACGGATCCCCGGCGTACTCGGCCACTTCCCTCACCGGTCGGTCGATCACGACTTCGGTCAGCACGTCGACGGCCATCACGTTGCCTGGTCGAAGTACGGCGCCGGGCTTCCGGTGGCCAGATAGCGCTGCAGACGCTCAAGCATCTGCGCCCAGCCGAAGGTGACGATCCGGTACATGGTCCCGACTTCCTCGAAGCCCGTGTGGTCGAGCAGGACGACCGTACCCGTCTCACCCGCCTGCAGCGCCCAGCGCACCTGCGTGCCGATCCAATCCGGCGGGCCACCGACACAGCGCCAACTCAGCATCTCACCAGGCCTGGCCTCGGTCACCTCCAGATCCCACGACATCGGCGCATCCGGGAACCAGAACCGATTCACCTTGCCCACCACGCCGCTCGTCTCGTTCCGCGTCGTCCACCACCCGGCGACACCGTCGGTACTCGTCAGCGCCTGGTAGACATCCGCCGGTGCCGCGGCGACCTCGACCTGCATCGCGATATCCGCCATCGGACCGCCCTCCTCGATCAGCATTTTAGGCCACACTAAAATACGCGAGAGCTTCGGACAAGCTTTAGTGTCCGCTAAAGTTGCCGGATGGACACCGTACAGGTGATCGCTGATCCGAGGCGCCGGGAGATCCTCCGGCTCGTCTGGGACGCCGAGCGCCCCGCGTCCGAGATCGCCGACCATTTCGACATCACCTTCGGCGCGGTCTCGCAGCACCTCGGGGTGCTGCGCAGGGCCGGCCTGGTCGCGGTGCGCCGGGACGGAACCCGCCGCTTCTACCGCGCCGACCGCGCCGCACTTCGCCCGTACACGTCGATGCTGCGGCAACTGTGGGCCGAGCAACTCGACCGACTCGCCGAACTCGCCGAAGCCGAGGAACAGGAGTCGCGATGACCGTACCTGCCGAGCCGGTCGTCGTGGAGCGCCGCATCAACGCCCGCCGGGACACCGTCTTCAGCTACTTCACCGACCCGGCACGCTGGCTGCAGTGGCAGGGCATCGACGCCGAACTCGAGGCCTTACCGGGCGGCCGGTTGCGGATGAACGTCCGTGGCGACGGCTACGCGTCCGGGACGTTCACCGTCGTCGACCCACCGCACCGGATCGTGTTCACCTGGGGCTGGGAAATGGCCGGTAATCCGGTGCCACCCGGCTCGAGCACGATCGAGGTGGACCTCATCGACGAGGGCGAAGTGACGCTGGTCCGTCTGACCCACCGCGATCTGCCCCCCGAGAGCCGCGATCTCCACGCTCAGGGCTGGGAGCATTACCTCGACCGCCTCGCGGCACGGGCCGCCGGCAGCGACCCCGGCCGCGATCCATGGCTCGTCGACAACCCCTGAAGGCACAACGACATCGGCGGCATCCAGACCGAGCGAGATCGAGCCACAGCCCCGGCCGCGGCGCCCAACCACAACCGCCGAGCGAAGCGATGGCGCAGGGGGTGCGGGTGGCGAAGCCCCCGCTCGCGCCGAGCGAAGCGAAGGCGCACAAATGACGAGGGCGACGAGGCCTGCGCTTTCGCAGGCACACGTCGCCCTCGCACTCGTGGAGGTGGCGGGAATCGAACCCGCGTCCTTCAAGTGACACCAGTTGGGAATGGCTGGCAAGTGCTGATTCCCCTTGCATCACAGGGGTTTCGGCAGTTGTCGGTGGTTGCCTGTCGATGGCGACCAACGGTCATAAAGTGGTCGTTAGTTGGTCGCGATTCGCTCACGACCCCCTCGGCTCGGTCCGCCTCAGCACCCTTGAGAACTGACCGTGACCGCAGCCCTGGCGAGCTGGACGTGTCAAGCTGCAGCGCCCGCCACCCTGTGCGAGGTACCTTCGCCCGTGAGTGGGCTGATGGCGTCGGCAACGACCCACCAACACGGTCGGGAAGTTGCTCGCTCGCGGATCTACGCCGGCGCGTGCTCCTTCAGGATCGTCATGAAAGCGCGCATCCAGCCCGGGTGGTCCGGCCAGGCGCGCCCGGACACCACGTTGCCGTCGACGACCGCGTCGCCGTCGACCCACTCCGCTCCACCGGCCCGGATGTCGAGCGCCAGGGCTGGGTAGGCGGACGTCTTGCGCCCGTTCAGTACGCCGGCCGCGACGGCGACGAGTGGTCCGTGACAGAGCTGGGCGACAGGCTTCGACTCGCCGTAGAAGTGCTGCACGATCCGTTGGCAATCCACGTCGTTGCGGATGTACTCCGGCGCACGACCACCGGGGATCACCAGGGCCACGTACTCTGACGGATCCACATCCGCAAACGCGACATCGGCTTGCCAGGTGTGCCCAGGCTTCTCGGTGTACGTGTCGAACCCATCCACGAAGTCGTGCACCACGAACTGCAGCTTCTTCACCGTCGGCGCAGCCACATGAACCTCGTACCCCTCCTCAAGCAGCCGTTGGTACGGGTAGAACACCTCGAGGTCTTCTGCGGCGTCACCAGTGATAATCAGCACCTTGGCCATCAGGTCATCCCCTTTGCAGACTCCGGTTCCACAGCTAGCCTCCGCCGGCGGCCAGTGCGGGTCAAGAGTGAGCCCTGCGGGCACACCACACCGACGAGGACCATGCACCCGAGTCGGCCGCCGGCGACCGGCTGTCCGGGCGGATTGATCATCCACGGCGTCGTCCCTGGGCAAGCCGATGGACAGGCCGCGTGATCCGCGACTGCCGGCTCTGCAACGGCAGCCCAGATTGCTCCCTCGTCGAGTTCGGCGTCACCAAGAAGGGCTCATGAATCGGCCACAGTGGAAAGTCGACGGTGCTTGTTGCCTCAAGCAACGTCACGGCGAGTTGTCGTGGCGCGCCAGATGCCACCGACTGCGGACGGCTTCGTCAGCTGATGATGATGGTCTTTCCGGCCGCGCGATGGGTCTTTCCGCGCGGATCAGGCCAGGTCGTCGATCTGGTTCCGGAGCTCGTCATCAGTCGTCTTGTCGGTGGTGACGTGCGCGATCGTGCCGTCGGACCGGACGAACCCGACCGCGGTCGGGCGGGTCTGGCCTGCTTCGACGCCAGCCAGACTGGTGATGTGGTATCCGGCTGCGCCCTTGGGGTCAATGGCGACCGGGATCTTGAAGGTGCCGGCCGCCTTGGACACCGAGTCGGCGAACGCCTTTGCGTCCTCTGGGTCAAGCAGGCTGCCCTTCCAATCCTCGGGCGGGATGGCGATCAGCATCCCGAGCAGCTGCGGCTTGGTCCCGCCGCCGGACAGTGGCAGCAGCCGCTGCACTGTCTGGCGGATCCCTTCCGGGTCCCCGGCCACGATCACGAGTGGTTGGCCCAGATAGGTGTCCAAAGCCAGTTCGCCACCGCCTACCCGGGGGAGCCGGAAATGGTCCAGCTTCGGCTGTGCAGCATTCTCGACTCCGTCGGGCAACTTCGTGGAGAAGGTGTCCGCGGCGATGGCCGCATTGAAGTCGACCATGGTGGCAACCAGGCTGACGCCGTCGCCAGTATCCTTCAGCACCAGGCCGGTCGCTTGGTCGAGCGACATCTCGTGTGCCTCGCGCGACCCCTCGCCACCTGCCTCGGACGGGGCGCAGGCGTACCGCACCGCCGTGCGGCCGATCAAGGTGTGGGTGTCGACCCTCCGTGCGTCAGCGCAAGCCTGCGCGAACCGGTCACTTTCCAGTTGGTAGACGAACACCGGCACCTCACCGAACTCCTCCTGCCTGGGGTTCTCGATTCGGTTGTACGGCGGGTCGCTGTTCTTGTCGTAAGTCAGGACAGCAGTTCCGTCCCAGATTGTGACGGCCCCGACCGCGGTTTCATCGGGGCTCGCGATGATCGTCACGCGTGCGCGTTGATCGCGGTCAGCGATGACCTCCATCTCTTGGCGCTGTTCCTCGCCATCCGCGGAGAAGGTCACGGTGTACCGGACCCGGATCAGATCGGATCCGCCGATCGACGACGTCGGCAGTTCCCCCTCACCGCAGGCGGCGACCAGGGCGAGCACCGCGAGTGCTCCGGCGAAATGGCCCGCCAACATCCGGCGTGATGTGCCAATCGCGTGGTTCATAGGTTCCCCCAACCCCCCGGCGTCGCAGAAGACGGTGGAGGCGACGCATGCTTCCAGTGAAGGATGCGGAGCCCAGCCTGTACAGACGCAAGCAGCAGGCTCACGCAAAGGGGCGACCGGATGGTAGAGCGCCCGGCCGAGCCGATCGACTGACCGCGCCTCGGAGTACCGTCCGGACAGCCAGCGCCCACGCGGCCATCATCGGAACCGTGCCGGCCCCCGCGGACAGCACACTGCTCAGCGCGATGTCAGTGGCAACCAGCCGAGCAGCAGCGCCGGAACGAGCCAGGGCCGGAAGCCGTCGCGAAGCAACGCGATGCCGAGCAACACCGAACCGGCCACCGCGAGCAGGAACCCGGGCAGGCCCGCCACGAGGTAGGCGATATCTAGCCCGATCCAGAAGAACCCGAACAGTCCGAGAGCCATCAGGGTCAGACCGGGCAGGGTCAGCCGCCAGCCCCACCGCTCGAGGCGTCCCGGACGCCGGCTGCCTCGCACCAGCACCGCACTGACGATGGTGGCCGCGATGAGGACCGGCCAGGCCTTGCCGTACGCGCGGTAGACCGTGTCGGTGTCGGACCAGTCCAGCAGCGGCCGCAAAGCGCGCGCGACGGGCTCGGCCCAGAACCGGACGACGCCGCTGTCCAGGTCTTCCTTTCCGTCCGATGTCGCGAACCGCGCTAGCGCGTGCAGCGGCGCGAGTACGACCGCCGTCCCTGTTGGCACCCATGCTGTCGCCCTCACCAGCCGATGTTCGTGGTCCATCTCTGCCTCCCCGGATCGAATCGTTCGCGTCGACCGTAGGTCCAGTGCGGCGTCATCGGCGTCGGCACAGCGATTGGCTTGTTCTCGACCCTGGGGTTGACCCGCCGAGCGGCAGGCCGATCTAGCATCGGGGCGTGGGGTGAGGACTTCCGCCGGCGCTGCGCGAGGCCGCAGTGCCGGCCATACTGGGCGTCGTCGCCACCGTCGAGCTCTTGGCCCTGAATCTTCCGGGCACCGGCTTGGCGCTGGCGATCGACTGGATTGCCTGCGCGTTGCTGGTGCTGCGCCGGCGGTTTCCGTTCGCCGCCTGCACGCTCGCGGGCCTCGTGCTCATCACCCCGGTGGTGGGCAGTGTCGACGATGCGGCCGCGCCCATCCTCATCCTCGCGCTGGCGACCTTCACGGTCGCCCGGCGGCTCCGTGGCCTGCGCGCGCTGGCGCCGCTCGCGCTGTTCCTCGTGCCTCTGTTCTGGGGCTACCTCCGGCTCGATCGACCGCTGGATGTCTCCGACCTGGTGTTCGTGTCGGCCGTCGTGCTGCCGCCGTACGCCTTCGGTCTGCTGATGCGCACTCTGGACGACCGGAACGCCAGGCTGGCCGAGCAGGCCGAGCTGCTGATCCGGCACCAGGAGATGGTCCGGCGGGAGGCGATCGCGGCCGAGCGGGCGCGGATCGCACGCGAGCTGCACGACGTCATCGCCCACTCGGTGAGCGCCATGGTGGTGCAAGCCGCTGCTGCTCGCGACCTGGTACGGCGCGATGCGGACGGCGCCGAGGCGGCGATCGACGAGGTGACGACCGCGGGGCGCGAGGCGCTCGGCGAGACAGGTCGGTTGCTGCGGCTGATCCGCGACACCGACGACGAGCTCGGGCTCGCTCCGGAGCTTGGACTCGACCACCTGCCAGATCTGGTTGACCGGTTCCGGCGCAACGGCCTGCGCGTGGACCTCACCGTCGAAGGACAGCTGGATACCTTGCCGTCCGGCATCGACATCTCGGCCTACCGCATCGTGCAGGAAGCGCTGACCAACGCACTCCGGTACGCGACCGACCGCGTGGCGTCGGTGCGCGTCACCCGGTCGGCGACGGCGCTGCTGATCGGCATCGAGAACCGCGCCTCCGGTCGGTCCGATGGCGGCGGCGGGCTCGGACTCCTCGGTATAGCCGAACGTATCGCCGTGTTCGACGGCCGACTCACGCATGGCCTGACCGACGACGGACGCTTCGTGCTCACCGCCAGCCTGCCGCTCGTGCCGGATGCCCGATGAGCAGCGTCGTGATCGCCGACGACCAGGACCTGGTGCGGTCCGGGCTGGCTCTGGTGCTGCAGGCCCGCGGCTTCACCGTGATGGCAGAGGCCGCGAACGGCAGGCAAGCGATCGACGCCGTACGGCGTACCGATGCGGACGTCGTTTTGATGGACGTCCGGATGCCCGTACTCGACGGCATCGGCGCGACCCGCGAACTGACCCGGCTCGGCTGCCGGACCAAGATCCTGATGCTGACCACGTACGACCTGGACGAGTACGTCTACGACGCGCTCCGGGCCGGCGCCGCCGGGTTCCTGCTGAAGGCGACGCCGCCCGACGTCCTCGCCGCCGGCATCCGCACGGTGGCCGCAGGCGACGCGCTGCTCGCGCCCGGCATCACCAGGCGGTTGATCGAGGAGCACATCAGCAGACCGCCGCCGGTGCGAGGCCTGCCGGCGGCGCTAGCAGCACTGACAGCGCGGGAGGTCCACGTACTCACGGAGATCGCGCACGGCCGGTCGAACGACGAGATCGCCACCGCCCTGGTCGTCAGCGAGGCGACGGTGAAGACCCACGTGAACCACATCCTGGCCAAGCTCGACCTCCGCAGCCGCGTGCAGGCCGTCGTCCTCGCCTACGAGACGGGGCTGATCAGCCCCGGCCGTTGACGGCTCAGCGGCCGGGGCGGCTAGCAATCGGGTGTCCTTCACTCCCGCAGCAGGGCACGAGATGAGTCAGTGCACGACGGTCTTCATACCGGATGAAGGGTTAAGCACGGCGAGAGCTTGGACGCGATCGTCGGCGCGGCTTCTTGAGCACGCCATATGGGCGTACCACCCACCCACGCTCACGGAGCGGAGTCACCCTCAGCCGGTCTTGCGACCGAGCGTGTCGGACCGGCTCCGCACTGAAGCTACTGACGCATGGAACAATGGTCCCTGGAGATGAGGAGGAGACGATGACAGCCAACCCGCTGCCGCCCGCCCATCTGCTCACCGTGGGTGAGTACGCCGCGCTCGGCGAGGA